>JALHOW010000001.1 GCA_022842785.1 Hyphomicrobiaceae bacterium
AGCTCAAGCACTTCCGGCGCATCGCCACGCGTTTCGACAAGCTGGCGCGCAACTTTCTCGCCGCCGTCGCCCTTGCCTCAGCCCGGCTCTGGACCAGAACTTATGAGTCCACAACCTAGTCTTGAGGCCAGTCTTGCAGGATCAACCCTGGCGTGCGGCCGGTATCTCGGACGCCGCTGCGTCCTCGGCCGGGCCGGGGCGCAGGATCCGCACCTTTTTCACGCGCCGCGGATCGGCGTCGATGACCTCGAACTCGATGCCGCTTTCGTGGCGAACGATCTCACCGAGTGCCGGTACCCGGCCGACCAGCGTGAAGACGAGGCCGCCGAGTGTGTCGATGTCCTCCTCCTCGCCGTTCTTGAGGAGCTTCACGCCGAGGTGCTCTTCGATCTCCTCGATGGGCGTGCGTGCCTGCGCGACCAGGCCCAGCTTGGCATCCTCGACGATATTGGCGGCCTCCGCCACGTCGTGCTCGTCCTCGATCTCGCCGACGACCTGCTCAATGAGATCCTCGATCGTGACGACGCCGTCAGTGCCGCCGTACTCGTCGACGACGAGGGCCATGTGCACATGCGTCGCCTGCATGCGCACGAGCAGATTCACCGCGGGCATGGACGGTGGCACGTAGAGCACACGCCGGCGAAGCTGCGCCGTAGCGATTGTCACCGAAAGATCGGCCTTCGAAAAATCGATCTTCGGTGCGGGCGCGGTGGCTTCGGGCGCTGGGATGGCTCCCGAGCGCGCTGCCGGCACGCCGCCGCGCGTCAGGTAGGCCATGAGATCCTTGATGTGGATGACACCGCGCGGATCGTCGAGCGTCTCGTGAAACACGGGGATGCGCGAGACGCCGGAGGTATCGAAGAGGTGCAGCAACTCGGCGAGCGTTGCGCCTTCGTCGATGGCGGTGATGTCCCCGCGCGGCACCATAACGTCCTCGACCTTGAGCGTGCCGAATTCGAGTAGCCTCAGGAGCATCTCGCGCTCGGCTGCCGAAAAGCCGGTACCGGTCTGGTCCTCGACGCGCAGTGCATCGCCGAGCGTGTCGCGCAGCGTCGGCTGCGTGCCGAGGCCGAGGCGGTTGCGCAGGGCTGCAAGCCAGCCTTCGCCATTCCTTGCGGCATCACTGCCGTTCGTACTGTCGGGGCGGGGGCCGGTATCGTCAGAAAGTGCCATGGGTTCAGCGATCTATTCCGTGACTGCAATGATGGTGGGCGCGGGTAGCGGGATCTCGGTCATGAGCCGGCCTCCGCGTAAGGATCGGGGATGCCGAGACGTGCGAGCAGCACGGTCTCGAGGGCCTCCATCTCCTCCGCCTCGGCGTCGTCCTCGTGGTCGTAGCCGATGAGATGAAGGAGCCCGTGGATCAGCAGATGCTGGAAGTGGTGCGCGAGTGGGATGCCAGCGGCAGCGGCCTCGTCGATGAGCGTCTCGAGCGCGAGTACGACATCCCCGAGCGCGCGCGGCTCGGCGTCAGCCAATTCGTCGGGGAGTTTGGGGGGGAGTTCGGGTGCCGGGAAAGAAAGGACGTTGGTCGGCTTGTCCTTGCCGCGGTAGGCGGCGTTCAGGCGGCGCACGGCATCATTGCTGCTGAGCGCGACGGCCGCCGTGGCCGGATGGACATCCGAGAGTTCAGCGGCGGCCGCGAGCACCCCCGCGACGGCCGCAATCATATCGTCGACAGGGCCAACACAGGCCCAGTCGCCATCATCGTCCACACGTTCGAGCGCGAGACTTAATCGCGACGGAGGTTCCTCGTCACAAGATCGGTCTTCGTCACTGACGGCATCGCCGCCGGGAACTGCGGGCTGGTCCAGAACCGTATTCATTTTCCTATTCCGTGCGGCCCTGACCCCGCGCGAGAGTCGAGGTCACACCCGAGCCGAGCCCCGACGTTGTCGGCGCGCCGTCGTAGGCGGCCACGATGCGGGCCACGAGCTCGCTGCGCACGACATCGGCTGAGGAGAAGTGCACTACCTCGATGCCTTTCACGCCTTCGAGGAGTTGCACGGCCTCGTGCAGGCCCGACTTCTGCCCGGGCGGCAGGTCGATCTGGGTAGGATCGCCGGTAACAACCATGCGCGATCCCTCGCCGTGGCGGGTCAGGAACATCTTCATCTGCATGCTCGTCGTGTTCTGCGCCTCGTCAAGAATGACGAAGGCGTGCGCGAGCGTACGGCCTCGCATGAATGCGAGAGGAGCGATCTCGATAATCCCGGCCTCGAGATCCCGCTCGACCTTTTCGGGCGGCAGAACATCATAAAGGGCATCATAGAGCGGGCGGAGATAGGGGTCCACCTTCTCGCGCATGTCGCCGGGCAAGAAGCCGAGCCGCTCGCCAGCCTCCACGGCGGGGCGCGAGAGCACGATGCGCTCGACGAGCCCACGCTCCAGGTACGAAGCGGCCTGGGCCACGGCGAGGTACGTCTTGCCAGTACCGGCCGGGCCGGTGCCGAAGACGAGATCGTGAGCGTCAAGTGCCCGAATATACTCACTTTGCATGGGCGTTCTGGCGCTGACGATGCGTCGGCGCGTGCGGACCTGCGCGGTGCCGTCGCTACGTGGCGCACCCGAGCGCGCATGTCGAATCAGGCCGTCGATGTCGCCGGCCGAGATGCTCTCGCCTTTGCGCACACGGTCATAAACCGCGTTCAGAACCTCGCGGCCGATCTCACAGGCCGGTTGCGGACCGGTCAGCGTGACGACATTGCCGTGGGCATGGCCTTCGATGCCGAGCCTGCTCTCGATGAGGGCGAGATGTGAGTCGTATTCGCCGAGCAGGTGGGCCAGAAGCCGGTTGTCGTCGAAGGGCACGACGATACGGTGCTTGGCCCCGGTTCCCTCACGAGTCGCCTCTCGAGACGATTCTGGGGATCTATCGGGTTTGGACGGTCTATGCGCCGCCGACCCGCGCGCAGTTGTCAAATGTGGCTCTCCCGGCCTGTTGCACGGTAACTCGCCGCCGGGACAACCTAACCCGGCACCCGAGTCCAGGACAGCATATCACGCCGCCCTGATCACACCAGAAAGACTATTGGGACCCGCCTTTGCGATTTCAACCGGAATGATGCGACCCATGAGGCCCGGCGCGGCCTCGGCGTGAACGGACTGGAGATAGGGCGAGCGGCCGATCAGCTGACCCTCGCGGCGCCCGTGTCGCTCGAAAAGCACCGGGAGCACGCGTCCGACGCACTCGGCATTGAACGACGATTGCTGCTCATCGAGGAGCGCCTTGAGGCGGGCGAGGCGCTCCACCTTCAGGGCCTCCGGGAGCTGGTCGTCCATGCTGGCCGCCGGCGTGCCAGGACGCGGGCTGTACTTGAACGAATAGGCCTGCGCGAAGCCCACCCTGCGCACGATGTCGAGCGTCGCCTCGAAGTCGGCATCGCTCTCGCCCGGGAAGCCGACGATGATGTCCGTCGAGAGTGCGATATCCGATCGCGCGGCGCGGACGCGTTCGACGAGATCGAGGTACTCCGCACCTGTGTGCTTCCGGTTCATGGCTGCGAGCACATGATCCGATCCTGCCTGGAAGGGCAGGTGCAGGTACGGCATGAGCTTCTTGAGGTCGCGATGCGCCGCGATCAGGTCGTCGCTCATGTCACGCGGATGACTGGTCGTGTAGCGCAGGCGCTCGAGACCTTCGATGCCTTCGAGGCGGTGCAGCAGTTCGGCGAGCGTCGCCGCGCCGCCCTGGCCGCTCTCACCGTGATAGGCATTGACGTTCTGGCCGAGCAGCGTGATCTCGCGCACGCCCGCATCGACGAGACGGCGCGCCTCCTCCTCGATCGCGGCGACGCTGCGCGAATACTCGGCGCCGCGCGTGTAAGGCACGACGCAGAACGTGCAGAACTTGTCGCAGCCTTCCTGCACCGTGAGGAATGCGCTGGCTGGCCGCGCCCGGGCGGGTACATGCGTGCGCTCGGGAAGGTGGCGGAACTTGTCGTCCTCGGGGAACTCCGTCTCGACGACGGGCTTGGCCGAGGCTTTGTTGCGCGCGATCAGCGCATTGATCTGGTGGTAGCTCTGCGGCCCGACGACGAGATCGACGACGGGAGCGCGGCGGACGATTTCGTCACCCTCGGCCTGAGCCACGCAGCCCGCCACCGCAATGACCGTCTCGCGATCGGTTTCGGCGCGCTGCTCCTTGATGCCGCGCATCCGGCCGAGCTCGGAGTAAACCTTCTCCGCAGCTTTTTCCCGAATGTGACAGGTATTGAGGATGATGAGGTCGGCGTTGTCGGGTGCGTCCGTTTCCGCATAGCCGCCGCTGGCGAGCGCTTCCATCATGCGCTCGCTGTCGTAGACGTTCATCTGACAGCCGTAAGTCTTAATGAAGACTTTCTTGGGCGATGACATGCGTGCCTCAACTCCGGACAGTCGGGACGGTGGCGCGGTGTGCGCGCAAACTGTGAGCAAGCCCCTTGCCAGGACGCCCCGACCCCTTTCGGTCCTTTATGACAATCTCTGGCGCTTGCTGCAATGCACCATTCGGGTGAAAGGTTGCTGGACGGCTAAGCAACCTGGATGCGTGCCTCTACGTCGCAGGCCGGCAAGCCGGACTTTGTACCGGGTCCGATTTCTGCCCTATTCAATCATGATACGCTCGAATGAACGAGCAGGAGGGATCTAGTGGCGATGTGCCAACTGATGGTGGCAATCGAGATGGGGGCCGGTGCGCCTGCGCGCCTTGCGGCGGCGCTCGCGTCCGCGCGCGTCGCTTCCGTGGTGATCACGGTTCCGGAGGGAGCGCCTGCAGCAGATGTGCAGGTGCTGATCACCGCAGCTCAGGCAGGAGGTGCGGCAGCGCTCCTGCGCGATGATGCCCGGCTCGCGCGCACGCTCAAGGCGGACGGCGTCCACCTCTCCGTGGGCAATGCCAAGGCTTTTGGCGAGGCGCGGGAGATCTTGGGGAGCCGCGCCATCGTGGGCGTCGATGCAGGCCGTTCGCGCCACGAGGCCATGACCGCTGGTGAAGGCGGTGCTGAATATGTCGCGTTCGGCATTCCCGCACACGTCGAAGATCGCGTGAAGGCGCATAAGCGGCGCTGCGAGCTCGTCGCGTGGTGGTCCGAGATCTTCGAGGTGCCGGTCGTGGCTTTCGATGTCGCAACGGCTGAGGAAGCTGGTCATCTCGCCGCGGCGGGCGCTGACTTCATCGGGCTCAACCTCCCTGCCGCCGAGCCGCCGGCCGCGTCCGGGGAACTCGTGCGCGCCTCCCACGCCGCCATTGCGGGCGAGGAAGTCGCATGAGCATACGAATCGCACGTCTTGCCTCTGCGGCTGTGTTCGCGATTGTCGCCGCGCCTGCCGTGGTAACGGCCCAGACGAGCAGCTGGAGCAACACGATCACCCCCGAGCCGGTGCCGAAGCGCACGCCCAAGGCCAAGAGCGCGCCCGCACCCGCTCCTGCGGCCAAGGCACAGCGTGGCACGCCGGCACAGGCAGCTTCGCCGCCAGCAGCGGCACCATCAGGACCCGCACCCGGCAAAGGCGCCGCACGCAGCGTGAAGACGGCGCCCGCGCCCGCATCCGCCGCCGCAAAGCTAGCGCCGCTTCCACAATCGACGGCGCCGCCACCCAAGTCCGACAATGACCCGGCCTATACGGCTTTCGAGCTCGGGAAATATCTGACGGCTCTCAAGCTCGCCGAGGAGGCTGCTGCCAAGGGCGAACCGCAGGCGCATACGCTGATTGGGCGCATTCATGCCGAAGGCCTCGGCGTGCCGCAGAACCACGTGACGGCTGGGCAGTGGTACGCCAAGGCTGCCGAACTCGGCGATGTCGAGGGCGCGCTGGCTGTCGGCGCCATGCTCGTGCAGGGAGACGGCGTTGCCAAGGACGCCAACCTTGGCGCCAAGTATCTCGAGATGGCCGCGCGCAAGGGCAACCCACTCGCGACGTACAACCTCGCGCTGCTGTTCCTCTCCGGCGAAGGCAAGCCCGAAAATCCCATCCGTGCCTTCCAGCTCATGGAGTATTCCGCCGAGCAGGGCCTGCCCGTTGCTCAATATGACCTCGGCACGCTCTACACGACGGGCACGGGCACGACGGCGAACATCTTCGAGGCTGCGCGTTGGATCGGTCGCGCCGCGTCAGCAGGCCTGACCGAGGCCGAGCTCGAGTACGGCATCCTGCTTTTCAAGGGGCAAGGTCTCACGCCCGACGAGGTGCGCGGGGCGTACTACTTCAAGATCGCGGCGGAGAAGGGCAATGCGGTTGCGCAGAACCGCTACGCGCGTTGCCTCGCACACGGGGCTGGGGTCGAGATGAACGTGGTCGAGGCCGTGAAGTGGCACCTCGTGGCCAAGGCGGCCGGCATCGAGGATCCGTCTCTCGACGAGATCGCCAAGAAGCTCTCGCGCGCCGACCGGCTCAAGGCCGAGCAGGGGGCCTTCTCCTGGCGCGAGCAGTCGCTGATGAACTAGCCAGAGCCGCGATTACGACCCGCCAAACAGAAACGGCGGCCGAATGGGCCGCCGTGTCAAAATCAAACCGCGGATGACGGGCTCAGGCGGCCGGAGCGGCTGCCTTCGCGATCTCGCGCTTCAGCTTGAGGCAGCGATCCGAAAGCTCGGCATTCTTCGCCTTGGCGAGGTAGGCGTCGAGGCCGCCGCGGTGCTCGATGGTCTTCAGCGCGTGTGCGCTGACGCGGATGCGGACCTTGCGCTTGAGCGTCTCGCTCATCAGCGTCACGTCGCAGAGGTTCGGCCGGAAGACGCGGCGCGTCTTGTTCTCGGCATGGCTCCTGAGGTTCCCCGACATGGGCAGCTTGCCGGTCAGCTCACAGCGCCTGGTCATAACGTGCTCCTCGGCCTCACTGGGCCCTTGGCGGCCGCGGGGGCGCCAGTCAAGCCGGCAGCCACATCGGGCCTCTCGAATGAAAGAAGGCCCCGCGCGGGGGCACCCAGGGGTGCACTGGCGGAGCGTGTGGCGGCTTCTATAGAGCCGGGGTTGACATTACGTCAAGCCGAAAGGCATAACCCAGCCCATGCGGCCGCCCTGGCAATCCTTGGGCCGCCCGTTTTCCCGAGCCCGCCGCGTGCGGGCTGAATATTTGGCGGAGCGTAGCGCAGCCTGGTAGCGCACTTGCTTCGGGAGCAAGGGGTCGGGAGTTCGAATCTCCCCGCTCCGACCAATATTCCCAAGGAGTTACCTACCCGCATCGTAGCGCCGAAACCGTGCTCGCCCCGGAAATACCACGGAAACGGCATGGCATCCGCATTGCATAGGGTCTCAGTGAGCTGGTTGCTGTCGGCTTATTCGCTGTTCGTCGCAGCGGCCACATGTAGCTACGTAAATTCGATGAAAAGCGTGCGCGAGAAGCGGCGGACGATGCGCGCGGAATAGATGTTGCCGAAGGCGCGGAGCTCGAAGACATCGGCGATACCGAAGCCGGATCCAAGTTCCAATCGCGCGCCGGTATCGGAAATATCAGCCACCCGACACGGCCGAGGCGGTAGCCCGGGCGAAAGGATCTCGCCCTCTACGTTACACTTGCGGCGGACGGAGCGCCGCCGATTGAGGAACGGCTGTCCCTGATAAGTCCGCTTGCCAAAGCTCATGCTGGGCGCAGCAGTGCGGCTATTGCCGACCGATGTCACTAACAAATGTTACACTAGCGCTCGTCGGTATTTTCATAGGTATCGTCAGGTCTTTGTCGCGGTCAGCTCGAGAGCTAGATTAGCGGACATCGGCCACCGCACGGACTTAAACGGTTCTGTAGCCTCAGTATGCGTCAAGCTGCTGGGGCTTTTGCATTTTTGGGGGAGCCATGGGCATACTTGGCATCGCACCTGAGACTTGGTTTCCAATTGTAACGCTCATTATTGGGGCTCTGCTTAAGGCCTGCTTCGACGCACTTACGGACAAGCGTGCAGCTCGCCGGGAGACAGAGGCTCGTCGCGAGCAAAGGTTGGACAATATCCGCTTCAGACGTGTGGAGACGCAGCGGGCGGCTCTGCTGGAGCTGCAAAACTATTCCATGAAGCTCGCTCGTTCGACTGGACAAATCCACCATCACGATTTCTTGGTCCAACGGACAACCGGGGCTTGGCACGTGAAGCGTTTGCCGGACGAAGTTGACACAGCATTCTTGGAGGCCCAAGTAGGCATCGTTACTCGGCGCGTTCGAGTTAGAGACGCCGAGGTAAGGCGACTAGCTGAAGTGGTCTCTGCAGGCTGCCAAGCAGTTGCTTTGGCGAAAAGCGAGAATGTGTCCGATCAAGCGTTCCGAGAGGTAGTCGCCTTAAACGAACAGCTCCAAGAATACATTGGTGTAGTTCTCAGGCAGCTCGACGACGATGAAGATCGCTCCGTCAATTGATTGTGCGGGCCGCAGACGATCGGAAACTAGCGATGGCGAAGCTCACCATTTAGTCGTGTGCCGACCGTGCCATGTTGTTAGCCGCTAATGAAGTCGGCCGCTCCCGGGGGAGCGGCCGCCGGTAGTATCTTCTCTCGTCTTTCGGACCGTTACTTCGCCTTCAGCAGCGTTTCGACTTCGAGCAGGACGAACTCGTTGTCGTCGACCTTGTTGGGGTCGCGGCTCGTCGAGAACGGCAGGTTGTTGTCGTTGCCGACGATGATGTGGCGCGCGTCGACGACGTCGACGTTCTCGATCGTGAAGAACGGGAACTTCAGCACGCCGTCATTGAGTGGCTTGCGCGCCTTCTTGTCGGGATCCTGGATCTTCAGAAGATCGATGTAGCCGATCTTGCGCACGGCGCCGCCGGCATTGGCATCCGACATCTCGATCTTCACGATGCGCTTGAACTTGGCGATGTCGTCGAAGCAGTCGGTCGCCTTCTTGCCTTCGGGGCAGGCCTTGTCGGCGGTGCCTTCCTTGTCGTCGCGTTCGATGACGAGCGCCGTCGTGGCGTCGATCATGTTGAAGTCACCGATGGCCTCGCCGCCGGGCTCGAGAACATATTTCCAGTGGCGGCCCGTCCACTTCTCCTCGGCGACGGAGAACTCGAGAACGCGAAGCGCGGTCTTTCCATCGACCTTCTCCCAGTCCTTTTTCTCCGCATCCCAGAGCGGGCCTTCGAGCATCCCGTAGATGAACTTGCCGTCCTTCGATGCGGCGAAACCCTCGTAGCCCTTGGAGCGGCGCAGATTGACGCCGGCATTCGTCGCGCCAGGATTGGCTGCCGTGACGGCGTAGTGGTCGGGAGAGCGCACGGGCTTGCCGTCAGCGAGTGTCTCGAACAGCGCTTCGACCTTGCCGTTCATGTCGGCGCGGATGATGTAGGGGCCGAACTCTTCGCCGATCCAGATCTTGTCACCGATGATCTGGAAGCCCTCGAGATCGAGGTCCGCGCCAGTCAGGTAGCGCTTATCGGTGCCCTCGTGGACAATGCGGAAGGGAACCTTCTTGTCGGGGTCGTGCAGGAAGATCGTCTTCAGGCGCTCGACGGAGCCCTTGTCCCAGTCCATGCGATAGTGATTGAGAAACAGCGCGGCATCCGGCGAGTTGGCTTTGGAGCCGAAGCCATTGTCGATGACGACCCAGAACGTGCCGTCGGGCATACGCTTGATTCCCGAATGCCCCTGCACCGGCTGGCCCTTGAAGGGCACGTGCAGGCCGGTCGGCCGGCCGCGCGATTTGCCTTCGACCGAGCCGAGAGCCTCCACGCGTGTCGGCCCGGCGGCGAACTTGCCCGACGTCTTCAGGTCGGCGGGGGCATCAGCCGGGGGCTCGATGAATGTCGCAGCCGGCAGCACGACGTGGCCAGCGAGCTTGGCCTGATGTTCGGTGGCAGCAGCGGCCGATAGGGCAAGCACCGAAACAGTGGAAGCGAGCATAAGTCGACGTAGCATTGTGGTCTCCTATTGAGGACGACCCCCAATAGGTTCGGCGCATGTCATGCGTGCTGCAGATTTGCGACGCCGGCGCGACAACCTGATGCCCTGCCCGTCATTTGATCTCGCAGTGCCGCAAGTGCGCCCTTGTTGGGTGCTGTTAATCGTTTTCTCGAATTGGCCTACCGAACTTGGCAATGGACTACTCTAATGGACGGTGCAGATTACGCATCCGCAGGGGGCGCGGGGGAAAAGGCCGTATCGGGGCGCAGCACGATGGCTGAGGGAAAGTCGCTCGGCTTCATGAGCCGGGTTCGCGTGGAGGGGGCCGCGCGTCAACATCTGGAGGCTGCGGCCATCATTGGCGCGGCCGTTTTCGTTGCGGCCCTGCTTGGCATCGCGCTGAGGTCCGCCAACCTGCTCGCCGCCATCTCGCCCGCGAACGCGATCCTTCTCGGCCTCATGGTGCGCTTTCGGCATCTGGCGATTCCAGCCGGCTGGTTTGCGGCGGCCGTTGCCTATGTCCTCGCGGATCTCCTGACCGGCAACAGTCTCATCAATTCTCTTGTTCTCGCGGCCGCAGGCCTCGCTGGTGTGGTTGCCGGCTACGTTCTTCTGATCCGGCTGAGCGATGACGATCGTCGTCTTGTCGGTCCCATGGCCGTGCTGCGCCTGTCGGTTGTCCTGGTCGCCGCGGCTGCCGTTGCAGCGCTCGTCGGCACGCTCGGTAATTTCGCGACGCTTTCGAGCGCACCGCTCACGGGCTTTGCCTATTGGCTTGTCGGCGAACTCGTGAACTACTTGGCCATCGTGCCGTTGCTGCTTGCCATGCCGGACGGGCTCATCCGGCCATATGACCTGAAGAGCCGGCCGGACTTCAGCCGGATCGACTATGTGGCACTCGCGCCTGCGGGGATGCTGTTCATCACCTGCATTGCCGCGCTCTTCGTTGGTGGGCCGGGCGCGCTGGCTCTGCCGCTCGTCGCCTTGCTCTGGTGTGGCCTGACTTACAGCGTGTTCGCGACGGCAGCTTTGACGCTCGTGGTTGGTGTCTGGCTCCTCGGAGGCATCACGCTCGAGCTGATCACAGGCTGGCCCGACCTCGACGAGGGCGCCTCGCTCATTTCCGCGCGGCTTGCTGTTACGCTCACGGGCCTCGCGCCGCTGACGCTCGCGAGCACGATGGCAGCCCACAAGGAGCTGCGCGAACGCTACGATCTCCTGGCTTCGTACGACGTGCTGAGTGGACTTCTCACGCGACATGCCTTCGCCGATGGCGCCGAGCAGCTTCTTGCCGAGGCGCAGGCCGCTCAGGCTCCCGTTGCCGTGCTCATGCTCGATGTCGACCATTTCAAGAAGATCAATCACACGCACGGTCATTGGGCGGGTGATCGGGCCATCCAGACTTTTGCCGCGGTGGCCCGCAATGCGCTGGGAGACAGCGCACTCATTGGTAGGCTCGGCGGCGAGGAGTTTGCCGCGCTCATGGTCGGCTGCACGCCTTACGAAGCCGCTGCGGTCGCCGAGCGCGTCCGACAGGCCTTTATCGCAACACCGATCGATCTCGGCAGCGGTCGCCGTGTCGATGCGACGCTGAGCATCGGGCTCGGCTGTGCCGCGGTGGCGCCCGCATCGATCGAGCCACTGCTGCAAGTCGCGGACGAAGCGCTTTCGCTCGCCAAGGGCGGTGGCCGCAACCGCATCGTGCGACGGGATCTGGCGCCGACCGCGGCCTCGGGTGCGGCTACAAACGCGCGTACGGCGCGATAGTCGCAACGCTACCCGCGCGCTCTGAGCCTTCAGATCAGCGAACGCACGGTCAGATAGGCGCCGAGCAGCAGAAGGCCGATGAAGAAGCAGCGCCTGAACGTTGCCGGTGACATACGCAGCCGCAGTACCTGCCCGAGCCACATGCCGATGCACGCCATAGCGAGTGCGCCGAGCGCAGGCCCGGCGAGGCCGGCCCCAAGTGCATTGTCGAATGCGAGATTGACGGCCAGCGCTGCGGTCGAGACCGTGAAGGACAGACCGAGCGCCTGGATGAGCTCTTCCTTCTCGAGGCCGATGGCCTGGAGATACGGCACGGCCGGAATGACGAATACGCCTGTCGCTGCGGTGATCAGGCCTGTCACGGCACCGACCAGCGGCCCAGCCCACACTTCGCGCGATGGCGCAATGGCGAAGCGCACCGCCGCCAGTCCCGTCACGGCATAAAGCGCGAGGGCGACACCGAGCATAGCGGTGCCATAGCGCGCGCTCGCCCCCGTCATGAGGCCGATGCCGGCCCAAGTGCCGAGGCAAACGCCAACCATCATCGGCCACAAGCGCCGCACGACTGGACGGAACGACGGTCCCGCCATCATCTGCCAGAAGTTCGTTACGAACGACGGGAGCGCCAGCAGGGCGGCTGCCTGCACGGGTGGCATCACGAGTGCCAGAAGCCCCATGGAGATTGTCGGCAGCCCGAGGCCGATCACGCCTTTGGTCAGGCCGGCGAGCACGAAGACGGCAGCAATGAAAAGCGAGATCGCGTCGATCATGCCGGTGTTCTGGCTCACCCACGTGAGATTCGCAATCCGCAGAATATGGAGTTAGCCTTCGTCTATAGCGAAGGCTAGGCCTGGGAGCCCGTCATGCGCTTCGATCTCGTGGATCTCCGCTTGTTTCTGCACGTCGCCGATACGGCCAGCATTACGCATGGGGCCGAGCGCGCCCATCTGGCGCTCGCCTCGGCCAGCGCACGCATTCGCGGCATGGAGGACGCGCTCGGCGTCGCGCTGCTGAAGCGCGGCCGCCGGGGCGTGACGCTGACGCCGGCTGGCCAGTGCCTGCTCGATCATGCCCGCATCGTCACACAACAGATCGAGGCCATGCGCGGGGATCTCGGTGCCTTTGCGCGCGGGCTCGGCGGCAGTGTTCACGTGCTCTCGAATACGGCGGCCTTCAGCGAACACCTGCCGCGAGCGCTCGCATCCTTCCTAAAGGCCAACCCGACCATCAGCGTCGATCTCGAAGAGCGCGAGAGCGCGAGCATCGCGGAAGCCATCGCTGCCGGCGTTGCCGACATCGGCATTGCGACGGATGGCGCTGTTGCGGAGAGCGTGCGCGCGCATCCCTTCCGAGAGGATCGGCTCGTGCTCGTCGTGCCGAAGAACGATGAACTTGTCGCGCGGCGGCGCGTTCACCTACATGAGGTGATCGACCGGCCCTTCGTCGGTCTTCCTCGCCAGAGTGCGCTCCAGCGGCATCTGGCGGGCCATGCCGCGCGGCTCGGCAAGTCTTTGCGTGTTCGCGTCGGGGTCGGCGGGTTCGATGAGGTTTGCCGCATGGTCGAGACGGGCGTCGGCATCGCCATCATTCCCGAAGCGGCGGCGAAGCGCTGCAGGCGGAGCATGGGCGTTGCTATCGTCGCCCTTTCCGAGCCGTGGGCGCGGCGACGTCTCATGATTTGCGTGCGCGCGTCGGGGCGCCTGCCCGCGCCTGCCGCGCGCCTCTTTCAGCATCTCATGCAGTCAGCGGGCGTCGGCGGTTGATCCTTTAGGCCGGGTTCTGCACGGCGGCGCGAAGCGTCTTCACTTCCTGTTCGAGACGCTGCACGTCGTCGAACAGACGGCGGCTCGCGAGCTGCAAGAGATAGAACCCGAACTTGGGGCTCTGGAAGTAGAGCGACTTCGCCTGCTCGTAGGTGATCTCCAGCACCTCGCTATCGGCAACGCATTCGACCGTCCGGGTCCGCGTGTGATCCGGCGCGAGAAGGCCAAGCTCGCCGATGAACTGGCCTTTGGGGATATCGATGCCGAGATCTGCAATGCAGAAGGCGCCGTCCACGACGAAGATCATCCGATCTGCCGTGTCGCCCTTACGGAAGAGCGTCTCCCCCGCCTTGATGATGCGCGGCGTCGTCACGGATCTCAGCCATGCCATGTCAACCTCGCCATGGCTCGCGGCCTCCACCTTGCGCACGAGAGCAAGGATCTGCGTCAGCCGGAGGATATTGAGGGGGAGGAGAATGCAGTGCAGCAGCATGATCGGATAGGCGCTGCTTTGATATCCGTAGGCGATGAAGAAGATATTGCTCAGGATGCCGACGATGCGCAGGTGCACCATGGTGGTCATCGAGAACGTCAACAGAACGAGGAGTGCCGCCGTATAGCCCAGGGCTTCCGTGGGAGACATGAAACGTCCTCTGTCGACAATATCCGAAAGTGTGCGGCGGCCACCCTAATCCATCACGAGCCCACCTAGCGATGCCTTTGGTGTGCACTGCGCCGCCGCTTGCCACCCTCGGCCGGCCCTGCTTTAAGCTCAGCTCGCTTTAATCCAGCCCTCAGCGACGGAGATGCGCCGTGTCCTCGATCCCAACAACAATGACCGGCATCGCGCTCAACGGCAAAGGCGGCCCGGAAGTCCTGCAGCCGACGTCCATGCCCGTACCGCAGATCGGCCACGGCCAGATCCTCGTCAGGGTCGCGGCCGCCGGCGTCAATCGTCCGGACGTTCAGCAGCGCATGGGCGCCTATCCGCCGCCGCCCGGGCATTCTCCGCTGCCGGGTCTCGAGATCGCGGGTGAGGTTGCCGCCGTTGGCCCGGGTGTTGCGCGCTGGAAAGTCGGCGACAAGGTCTGTGCGCTCGTCAATGGCGGCGGCTATGCCGAATACTGCGTCGCCGAGGATGTGCAGGCCCTGCCGATCCCCAAGGGCCTCTCCATGGCCGAAGCGGGCGGCGTTCCCGAAACCTACTTCACCGTCTGGAACAACGTCTTCGAGCGTGGCGCGCTGGAGGCGGGCGATTGGTTCCTCGTGCATGGCGGCACGAGCGGCATCGGTACGACGGCCATACAACTTGCCAAGGCCTTTGGTGCTCGCGTGGTCGCGACGGCGGGCAGCGCCGACAAGTGCCAGGCCTGCCGTGATCTCGGCGCGGACGTCGCAGTCAACTACAACACCGAGGACTTCGTCGCCGTGGTGAAGGAAGCCACCGGTGGTCACGGCATCGACGTCACGCTCGACATGGTCGGTGGCGACTATACGGAACGCAACATTGCTGCCGCCGCCGAAGATGGCCGCATCGTCCAGATCGCCACGCTCGCCGGACCGATGACGACATTCACGTTGCCGCGCCTCATGATGAAGCGCCTCACGCTGACCGGCTCGACGCTTCGCCCGCGCACACGCGATGTGAAAGCGCGCTTCGCCCGCGCACTCGAAAAGAAGGTCTGGCCGCTCATCGATGCTGGCCGCTTGAAAATCGTCATGGATTCGACCTTCCCGCTCGCCCAGGCCTCCGAGGCCCACAAGCGCATGGAGACGAGCCAGCACGTCGGCAAGATCGTGCTCACGGTGTAGGGCGCGGAAATCTCGGCAGGGTCGCCGGTCATGACGCTCGCGCGCTCGCTCATCTATTTCGTGGTGTTCTACGTCGTCACGGCGCTGTTCGTCGTGCTCGGCAGCTGGCTCTTCGTCGCGCCGCGCTCGTGGGCCATGAAAGGGCTCGAGATCCACGGGCGCACATGCACGTGGCTGCTGCGCCTCATCTGCGGCACGCGCATGGAAGTCCGCGGTCGTGAGAAGCTGCCGCCCGGCGCCTGCCTCGTCGTGTCAAAGCACCAGTCGGCGTGGGATACGTTCGCCCTCATTCCGCTCTTCCATGATCCAGCGATCGTGCTCAAGGAGGAGCTGAAGTACATCCCCTTCTACGGCTGGTTCTGTCTGAAGTTCGAGCACATCCTCGTCAGTCGCGATCGCGCGAGCGCAGCCCTCAAGAAGCTCGTCGCTGATGCCAAGGACCGTGCCGCCGAGGGCCGTGAGATTTTCATATTCCCCGAGGGCACGCGTCGCCCGCCGGGCGCCGAGCCCGACTACAAGCCGGGCTATGTCGCGCTCTACGAGGGCCTCGACCTGCCGTGCTATCCGCTTGCCCTCAACTCGGGCCTCTACTGGCCGCGCCGCCAACTCGTCCGCCATCCCGGCACGATCATCGTCGAGATCCTCGACCCGATCCCGCCGGGCCTCTCGCGCAAGGAGTTCCGCAGGGAGCTCGAAGCCCGCCTCGAAGCCGCCAGCGACCGCCTGCTGCAGGAAGCCGCCGGAGCGCCTGACGCGCCACCGCTGCCCCCGACGGCCGTCGCGCGCCTCGCCGAACTGGCGCGGAGAGCTGGATCCGCAGCCTGACGGCCTCCACGCATCTTGTGGAACATAAAAAGAACATTTCTTGACCAGTTGGTCAGGCTGCACTATATTCATGGCGTGTCCCGAAGCGGGAGCGCGCCGGCAGCAAGATGAGCAAGCACACAGAAATTCAGGCGATTTCCCAGTTCATCTGGGATGCGAAATATCGCCTGAAGTCGGCGGATGGAGCGCCGCTCGAAGCTGGGATCGAGGAGACTTGGTCGCGGCTCGCCACAGCTGGCGCCAGCGTCGAGAAGGCGCGTGTGCGCAAGGCCTGGACGAAGCGCTTTCTCGAAGCGCTCACGGATTTCCAGTTTCTCCCCGCGGGTCGCATCATTGCAGGTGCCGGCTCGAGCCGGGATGTCACGCTCTTCAACTGTTTTGTCATGGGCCCGATCGGCGACGACCTCGGCTCCATTTTCGAGAACGTGAAGGAAGCCGCCCTTACCATGCAGAAGGGTGGCGGCATCGGTCATGACTTCTCGACGCTGAGGCCGTCAGGGGCGCTCGTGAAGAGCGTTGGGGCCGGCGCCTCGGGGCCGGTCAGCTTCATGGATGTGTGGGATTCCATGTGCAAGACCATCATGTCGGCCGGCCAGCGGCGCGGCGCCATGATGGCCACCATGCGCTGCGACCATCCCGACATCGAGACCTTCATCGACGCCAAGTCCGATCCCGCACGTCTCAGGAACTTCAACCTCTCGGTTCTCGTCACCGACGCCTTCATGGAAGCCGTGGAGCGCGACGACACCTGGACGCTGACCTTCGAAGGTACGGCCTACCGGACCGTGAGGGCGCGCGCGCTGTGGGAGCGCATCATGCGTGCGACCTACACCTACGCCGAGCCCGGCGTGATTTTCATCGATCGCGTCAATGCAATGAACAATCTCGCTTACTGCGAGGATATCCGCGCGACCAATCCCTGCGGCGAGCAGCCTCTGCCGCCCTATGGCGCGTGCCTGCTCGGCTCGATCAATCTGGCTGCGCTCGTCCGTGACCCGTTCACGGCCATCGCGCGTATCGACGAGGCGCGCCTTGCCGAACTCGTGCCAGTCGCCGTGCGCTTTCTCGACAACATGATCGACCTATCGCATTACCCGCTCGAGGCGCAGCGCCAGGAAGCCAAGGCTAAGCGCCGCATTGGTCTTGGTATCACCGGCCTCGGCGATGCGCTCGCCATGTGTGGCATGCGTTACGACGCAGAGGATGCGCGCGCGCTCGCCGAACGGGTCATGGAGCAGATTGCGGCGCTTGCTTATGGCGCAAGTGCGGAGATCGCCGCGGAGAAGGGCACATTTCCGCTCTATGACGCGTCGCCCTTTCTTGCTGCGCCCAATGTCGCGCGCCTCCCCGAGCACGTCCGACGCGCGATCGCGCAGCATGGCATCCGCAATGGCTGTCTGACATCGATCGCGCCGACGGGCACGATCTCGCTCCTCGCCGGCAATGTATCGAGCGGCATCGAGCCGATCTTCGATCTCGCCTACAAGCGCCGCGTGCGTGGTGTGGGGGATAGCTTCCGCGAGGAGATGGTCGAGGACTACGCCTATCGCCGCTTCCGGCAGCAGGCAGGCGCCGACGCGTCTCTGCCGGCAGCGTTTGTAACCGCGCACATGCTGGCGCCGGCCGCACATCTAGCGATGCAGGCCGCCCTGCAGAAACACGTCGACAGCGCGATCTCGAAGACCATCAATTGCCCTGTCGACATGCCCTTCGAGGCTTTCGAGAGCATCTATACCGAGGCCTACGCGCTCGGCCTCAAGGGCTGCACGACCTACCGGCCGAACCCGGTGACCGGCGCGGTGCTGGAGACGGCTCCGGCGGCTGCTGCGGAGATACCGTCGTCCGCGCCGGCTCTGCCGCGCACGGGCGATGTCGTCTATATGGCGCGGCCGCTCGAGCGCGATCCGGTCCTGCCAGGCTTCACCTACAAGCTGAAGTGGCAGGCCAGTGATCACGCCATCTACGTGACGATGAACGACATCGAACGCGACGGGCGACGTCGTCCCTTCGAGATTTTCATAAACACCAAGAACCTCGAGCACTACGCCTGGACGGTCGCGCTCACGCGCATGATCAGCGCCGTCTTCCGCCGTGGCGGCGATGTCACCTTCGTCGTCGAGGAGCTGAAGGCCGTGTTTGATCCTCAGGGTGGGCAGTGGATGGGCGGCCGTTATGTGCCGAGCCTGCTCGCGGCTATCGGTGAGGTCATCGAGGCCCACATGATCCGAATTGGCTTCCTGACCCCACCGGAGGGGCGCAACACTGGCCGCCAGGACGTTCCGGCGCCGGCAAGGGTACTCGCCGCCGAAATCGCGCCCGCCGCTTCTGCGAGCGGTGCGGCATGGACACCAGCGGGTGCGCCGACGGTCATTCAGGGCAGCCGACGGCGCTGCCCGAAATGCCAAGGCAATCAATTCCTTCCGCAGGAAGGCTGCCATCTCTGCTTAGATTGTGGTTATTCAACATGCGGTTAGGCGGAATGTCACAAAGCTGTAATGTTCGCATCGGACAAAGTGTATCCGTCACGCCACACGTTAGTGGCTCATTAACAAAACCGTGTGATGCAGGATTTTCGAACTTGAATAATATGCTTATACGACAAACTTCTCAGGAGCTGTTCTGCAGTCCTGTGCGTTCAGCGTTGGAAGTTATTGTTAGTGCGCGCCAGCTTTGGGTGCTGCGGCGTGATGTTGCGTTTTGAGAGTGTGCCGAAATGGCCGTGCGTCGGACACAGGGTGTAAGCAAGGGTGCAAAGGAGCGGCGCGAGCCTACATCCGTGCGTCCTGTGCTTGATGCCGCCACCAGCAGCCAGCATGCTTGGCGCGGCGCCTCCGGGGCCTTGTACACCCACACCGCAACAAGCCTGATCTACTGCCCCGAGATGCCGGAGGCAACCTATTTGCTTCTGCATCGTGATGCCGGCGGTGTGGCGCGTGTGCTGCGCGTCGGAACACTCGATAGCAAGACCCGTTCGCTGAACCTCGCGCGCATTCGTCAGGCGGGTGCAACGCTCGGCGCCAACGAAGTGCACTTCCGCGTCGAGCGCACATCGGCCGCCGAGCGCGCCCGGATAGCCTTCGACATCGAGAACGGACTTGCCGGAAGCGCCGTGCTCGCGGAAGCAGCTTTCGACGGCGCGCATCAGCCGGCCTGAGAATTCAATTGCAGTGGATGAGTTCCAGTGCGCGCCATCGGTGAGCTGCTCTCGGCTGCTTCGCGTCTTCGACGCGAACAGGGCTGCTGCCCTGCACCCGCTCGGGGGACACCCCCGAACCCCCGTTCTTTATTGACTGGAAGCTAGCCGCGAGCGCAACGGATCCCTTCTCCCCGTCCTTGTCGCGCTGGAAGCGCGCCTCTGGCGCGACGAGAAGGTTAGGATGAAGGGCGCTCGCGGTAAGCTCCAAATCTATAAAAGCGGGTGGGGTCGGGGGTGTCCCTCGTCGCGCCAAAGGCGCGCCACAAGAATCCGGGAGCGCGAGGGCTAGCCCTCGCTCGCGAAGCGACTAAGCCTCCGGCGCCAGAAAATCGAAGTCGCAGCCTTCGGGCGCCTGCAGCACGCGCTCGCGGAAGAGGCGATCGTAGCCGCGCGGCGCGGTTGGCTTCTTCTCCTGTTCCCAGACCCTGCGGCGTTTTGCGAGTTCCGCTTCATCGACGAGCAGATCTATCGTGCGGTTTTTCACCGACAGCTTGATCTTGTCGCCCGTGCGCACGAGTGCGAGCGGGCCGCCGGCTGCGGCTTCCGGCGCCACGTGCAGCACGATCGTGCCGTAGGCGGTGCCGGACATGCGCGCATCCGAGATGCGGACCATGTCTTTTACGCCGGCAGCGAGCAGCTTCTTTGGAATGGGCAGGAAGCCCGCCTCGGGCATGCCGGCGGGCGAGCTTGGCCCAGCATTCTGCAGAACGAGGAAGTCGTCCGCGGTGACGTCGAGGTCCGGCGCGTCGATGCGCTCGGAGAGGTCCGCGAGCGAGGTGAAGACGACTGCGCGGCCCGTTCGCTCGAAAAGCGCCGGCGTTGCGGCCGAGCGCTTGATGATTGCACCCTTCGGCGCGAGCGATCCGAAGAGTGCGACGAGCCCGCCCTGCGGCTCGATGGGTTCTTCGATCGACTTGATGACGCGGCGGTCGACCCAGATGCCTTCCTCTGCAGCGAGGCGCTCGCCGAGCGTCTCGCCTGTGATGGTCATGCAATCGAGATTGAGCCGGTCCTTGAGTTCCCGCAGGACGGCGCCGATGCCGCCGGCGGCGAAGAAGTCTTCCATGTAGTGCTCGTTGCCGACGGGTTTCACGGCGGCCAGCACAGGGGTCGTGTCGGAGAGTTCGTTGAAGCGCTGGAGATCGAGCTTCGCGCCGACGCGCCCCGCGATGGCTGCGAGATGGACGACACCGTTTGTCGATCCGCCAAGCGCAAGCAGCACGCGCGCGGCATTCTCGATGGATTTCTGCGTGATGATCTTGCTGGGCGTCAGCTCGCCGCGCGCCAGGGCGACCGCTTGCACGCCCGTGGCCTCCGCCGCACGAATGCGGTCGGCGTGCACGGCAGGGATGGCAGCTGTGCCGGGCAATGTCATGCCGAGCGCTTCGGCGATGGCGGCCATGGTCGAGGCCGTGCCCATGACGGCGCACGTGCCGGCCGTCGTCACGAGGCGGCCCTCGGCTTCCTCGATCTCGGTCTTGCCCATGCGACCGGCGCGATATTCCATCCAGAACTTGCGGCAGTCCGTGCAGGCGCCAACGCGGTGCTCGCGCCAGCGGCCTGTCATCTGCGGCCCGCCGATGAGCTGAATGGCGGGCTTGTTCGCGCTCGCCGCACCCATGAGCTGCGCTGGCACGGTCTTGTCGCAGCCGCCCATGAGGACGACCGAGTCCATGGGCTGCGCGCGGATCATCTCCTCGGTGTCCATGGCCATGAGGTTGCGGAACTTCATGGAGTTCGGCGTGAGCGTGGACTCGTGCAGCGAGATCGTCGGGAATTCGAGCGCGAGGCCGCCGGCCGAGGCCACGCCGCGCTTGATTGCGTCGACGAGCTCGGGGAAATGGCGGTGGCAGGGATTGAAACGGCTGTACGTATTCGCGATGCCGACGACGGGACGCGAGAGCTCATCCATGGAGAAGCCCTGCGAACGCGCAAAGGCGCGGCGCATATAGATCGAGAAGTCCGCATCGCCGTAGTTGGCGAGACCCTGGAGAAAGCCCTTCTGCGGGACACCCGATTTCGCGGCCTCCTTGGTGGCGCCTTTGGTGGCACCTGGGCCCTTGCCCGCCGTCGATCCTGACTTGCCCTTGCCTGCCATTTTCAGCGTTTCCCGTTTTTGGCGAGGCGCCCCCGCGCCTCGCGTTAAGAGTTTGTTAGGAGTTCGGTGGAAAGATTTTGTTAACCATACCGCTTTTGACGCGGACCATTCTCATGACCAGTGCACACCTGACCTCGGGCCTCAATGAGGTCAAGAACGATACGGGCCGCATAGCCTTTTGCGGGCCGTATGTTCTCGCGGCCATCACTGGCTATCCGATCAGTCGGATGGAAGACGAGATCCGCACCTTCCGCAACATTCCAACTCATCGCAAGCCGATCATCAAGGGCACGGACAACGAAGAGGTGGCCGCTGCATTGGCGCACTTCGGATATCGCATGGATCTGGTCGAGAGCTACATGCATCTCGAGCGCAAGGAGCGCCCCAGTCTCTGGACCTGGATGCAGAAGCCGCGCAGCGCCTGGGCGCACTACATCCTTGCCGTTCACAAGGGCCGCGAGGGGCACTGGGTGCTCGTGAAGGGCGTGAAGCTCTGCGACACCTACTCCGAGGGCCGCTGGCAGTTCGTCTGTGATGGGCCGCACAAGGGGGCGCGCATCATGGAGGTTTTCGCGGTGCGGAAGGACTTGGGCGTGTAGCGGTCCGATGCTCTATGCCCGGACCGCTAAATCTCAGAAGCGCACATTCAATCCGACCCGTGCGATGTCGTAGGCATGTTTGACCGTGGCGTCGATGAAGGCAGTGCCGGTCGTTGGCGCCACCGTCGTCATCCGCACCGTGTCGCTGCCGAGATCGAGACGCAAATACTCGGCCTTTACGCTGATCGTATTGGTCAGAGCCCATTCGAAGCCGCCGCCGAGCGCCCAACCGGTCGACGTGCCGGAGGATGAGCCCGCCAGGCATCCCTCTCCACCTCTGCAGCCGTCCAAAATCGTCGCGCCTAAGATCAGCCAGCCCGCTCCGCTTGCGGATGCAAGATCCGCTTCGATTGTCGTCTTTCCAATCGCAAGGCCACCACTGCCGTAAACGAGGAGGCTATCGCTGATCAGGTACCCCAATTTCCCGCGCAATGTCCCGAACCACGCTAGGTTCTGACGGGTCGTCAGGCGAAAGAGCTCAGGATACCCGGTTGCGTTCATGCTCGCATGATCGTCGGCGCTGGCGAATTGAAGATCGGCTTCGATACCGAGCGCGATGCGAGGCGCCACGCGCGTGAGATACCCGAGTTGGCCGCCACCGATCACGCCAGCGGGTCCTAACGACAGTGACCGAGGCACGTACTCGCCCGACGCTCCCCCGTCGTCGGCGATGACGTTCAATATGGCGCTTCCGACTCCAGCCCCGTTGGGGTCGTCACCCGTCAGTCGCGCCGAGCCGCTATTCCAGGCATAGCCAGCATTGATGCCGGCGTAGAAGCCGGTCCACCGATCCTTCGACGTTTGCGCCCACGCACTTGATGACGCGATGAGCAGTGCCGCGCCAGCCAGTGCGCTCGATCGCGCGACCACCGAAAATCTCATGCTCCCCCCGATGCAATTCAATCCAATCGGCGGCTTGCCCGGCCGCCATTGCAGTAGACCCCACAGTGGCAATGCTTGCCCTAGAACCGCACATTCAACCCGACGCGCGCGATGTCGTAGGCGTGCTTGAACTTGGCGTCGATGGAGGCGTTACCTGTCGCGGGCGCCACTACCGTCATCCGCACGCGCTGGTCGCCGAGATCGACGTGCAGATACTCAGCCTTGAAACTGACTGTATTGGTCAGGCTCCATTCGAAGCCCCCGCCTGCGGTCCATCCGACGGATGTCGTGGATGTCGACCCGGCCATGCAGTTCGGCTGAGAACAATTGAAGAGATTTGTCGAGGGACCAATGGCAGAAACGAGGTCGCCTCCGGGCACCCCAAATTCGGTAGCCGCTTCTGTCCGACCGAAGGCTAGTCCAGCGGTACCGAATACAAAAAGCCGGCTACCAGCCAAGTAACCAACCCGAGCCCGCGCGGTACCGAACCATTCCAATCTGTTGTCTGCTGAAAGCCGTAAGTCAACTGACCCGAGATCTGCTGGGAGGGTCTGGGTTCTGGAAGCGGGCCCATCGATCTCAGATTTTTGCAGATCAGCTTCGAGGCCGAAGACCCAATGTGGCGATAGCTGCCAGTTAAAGCCGATTTGCGCTCCGCCGACGAAGCCCTGGTTGCCCAAGGAATAAGTGTGCTTCCGATACGTACCGTCGGTGGTACTTCCACTCGTCATAAAATTGAGGATCAAGTTTCCGGCCCCACCGTCTGCGGGGGCATCACCGACAAAACCCACAGAACGGTCGCTCCACCCATACCCAGCATTGATGCCGGCGTAGAAGCCGGTCCAGCGGTGGCCGGGGTCTGCCAATGCTGTCGGTGTGGTGGCGAGGAAGGCCGCGCCGGCAAATGCACTTGCGGCAGCAATTCCTAGTCGCTTCAAAGCGTAGTGAAGCACAGCATTTCCTTCCCATCGGCGGCTTGCCCGGCCGCCATCTGAATCACTTTTGAACATTGTTGAATTGCACGATGCGGAGCACGCTGTGTCAACCCGGCGAGGGCATTACCTCTGGCGCCGTGACATCGATGTAACGGTACGTAGTGACGGGCCGCGTTGTCCGCGGTCGGTCAGTGCTTCGCCAACACCCGCAAATCCGGCGCCACGCCGCCGCGCTGCATTGCCAGCAGATCCAGGACCGGCGGTTCCTTGCCCGTGCAGATGGACAGGATCGTATGCGCCTGGCCGCGATGATGCGTCTGGTGATTGAAGAAGTGCGAGAGGATGTCGGCGCGCGGCTGCTCGAAGGGCTTTCCGGATGTGGTCGCGTACTTCAGCGCGCCAGCAAGTGCCGCTTCATCGAGCGAGGAGACGAAGCCAACGATCCGATCATCCTCATCGGCGCGCGCGAGCGCCAGTTGTCGGCGATCCTCGTAAATGATGGCGTCGACGCGATCCGGAGCCTCGCCTTCGCCCGTGAGCCGCTTCATCCAAATGCGATCCGCAGCGAGCAGATGATTGAGCGTGCCGTGCAGGCTCTTGAAGAAGGCGCCGACGTCGCGCCGGTAATCGCCATCCGGTAGCGCGAACGCAGCCTCGTAGAGACGAGCGTTGGCCCAGCGATTGTAGGCTGCAAGCTGCTCGAAGCGGGCTTTCATGGGCCTCCTCCTCTGTCGCGGCTATCAACGCCCAGAACGAACTTTACTCGCTCATTATCAGCTCTGTCTCGATGCTGAGGCGGATTTCGTCGGAGACGAATGGAATGGCGAGCGAGAGATCCCAGTCCGAGCGGCGCAGTACGGCGGATGCCGAGAAGCCGGAGACTTGGACGTCGCGGTAGTTGGGGTTGACCTTCGCGAGCGGATGCTCGCCGGTGAAGTTCCACACGACGCTAAGCGTCACGGGCCGGGTAATGCCCTTGATCGTCAGGTCCCCCGCCACTTGGCCTGTCTTGTCGCTCAACTGGCGGATGCCCGTCGACTTGAACATGATCAGGGGGAACTGCGCCGCATTGAAATAGTCGGGCGATTTGATGAGGAGGTCGAAGTCGCGAATGCCCGTCGTGATGTTCGCCGACTTCATCGTAACGTCGATGGCGCTGGCTTCGGGATTGGCTGGATCGAACGTGACGCGTCCCTCGGCGCCCATCAGGCGCGCGGACTGGCGCGAGAGCCCGACGTGCGACCAGGAGAAGTTGATCGCCGTGTAATCCTTGTCGAGGCGGTAGCTCGCCGTCTGCGCCGCGAGGTTGCTGGCCGTGGCTGTCGCGAGCACGAGTGCCGCTGCCAGAAGCCGACTGATGCGCACTGGCAGTCGCAGGGATCCAGTCACTCGCCGATCTCCTTCTCCGGTATCTCCGCCGCGCGACGCTAGCCGCCGCGCTCGGCAGAACGCAAGCCGCGGTCGATCAGGATTTCGCGAGGAAAGTATGGCGGTGCGCGCCAGTGCGCGATCACAAAGTCCGGCACCAGCGCAGGAGTTGGCGGTATAGGCGCTGCGTGCTGACAAGCGCGCATTGCAGTCGCTGGGCGAGGCTCTGCTGGTGGAGCGGAGATCGCAGGACGTGGCGGCGGGATCGCTGCAAGCCTCGCGCGCCCCGGACCGTCTGGCTCTCGCGAAGGAGGTGTGCGAAGTCCGCGACTGGATTGAGGAAGGTGATCCCATTCCGGCGACCGAGACGCCAGCGCACGCGAGCGCTCACGCGTGTGCCGTTCTGCAGGCGCAGCGCCACCACTTCGCGGCGCTTCAGGCGGCATTCGCCCGCGAGGCTGGCGCCATAGAGGGTCAGGGACACCAGCGTGGCGCGATGCGTGCCGCTCATTGTGAGAACATCGACGTCGAGTGCGGGCCGGCGAGGGCGCCGCCGGTGCTTGAAGCGCCGCGCACCCACGCACCCGAAACGGACCCTAGCGCCGACCCGCGTGGCCGGTTCGACCAGCGGGAGCGGGCTAAGGCCGCCGCTGACGAACAGGGCGGGAAACTCGAGGACCGGCATTTGGCGCTCATCCTTGGGATGCATTATGGCATGTACTGCAATTAGAGATTGTAGTCGCATGTACTTAACGCGTTCTGAATGACCAGCCGCTCGGTGCGTGGTGCTGCCGACCGCCTTGCCTAATACGCGTGCAGACCGCCTGGAGTTCAGGCTAGCCACCGGACGGTGCTCATGGTTCCGTTTTGGCAGGGCAAGATTTGGAATCGCAGGCGCCGAGTACGGCAAATGGGCGACCGTTACGATCGAGGTTGGGGTAAGGGGCCACGCCCCCCATTCGTTGCGGGGCTAAGGCGTCCGCCGCCCGAGATCATCAAGTGGGGCCTCGTCCCGGGGCTGCCGACGATCGGGCACAATGGCGGCCCGCCGATCGATCCACCTGTCAACGATGCGTTCGTGGCCTATCGCTGGCGCAAGGCGCACCGCGAGGCCTGGAAGAACCCGCCCTACAGCATCATGATGTTCCGCCTGAAGCGCGCGGAGGCGGCCGGTGTGACCTATGAGGAATACACATCGGAGCTGCTCGACAGCGGCCGCCATCTCCAGGCGGGCGATCGCGACAAGAAGCCCAAATGAAAAGGGCGGGCACTGCTGCCCGCCCCTGGCACTCTCCCCCGAGCGCGCCTGAAATCAGTCGACTTTCTGCGGCCGGAAGTCTTCGCTGTTGATACCCGCGACGACGACCGGCTTCTTCATGGCATCGCGACGGAAGGGCTCACCGAGCTCCTGGTTGAGGATCACCTCGATGAAGGTCGTGACGCCCTTCTTCTGGGCCTCGCACGACTCCGCGATCGCCGCCTTCAACTCGTCCTGTGTCCTGACCGCGACGCCCTTGAGGCCGCAGCCTTCGGCCACCTTCGCGTAGCTCAGTTCGGGATGCAGCTCTGTGCCGACGAAGTTGTCGTCGTACCAGAGCGTCGTGTTGCGCTTCTCCGCGCCCCACTGGTAGTTGCGGAACACGACCATGGTGATGCCGGGATATTCCTTGCGGCCGATGGAGCCCATCTCGCTCATGGAGATGCCGAAGGCACCGTCACCGGCAAAGCCGACGACCGGCGTATCCGGGCAGCCGATCTTCGCGCCGATGATTGCGGGGAAGCCATAGCCGCAGGGACCGAACAGGCCGGGCGCGAGATACTTCCGCCCCTTCTCGAAGGTCGGATAGGCATTGCCGATCGCGCAGTTGTTGCCGATGTCGCTCGAGATGATCGCTTCACTTGGCAGGCCGGCCTGGATTGCACGCCAAGCCTGACGCGGCGACAGGCGATTGGGATCGCGCTTCCTCGCCCGCTCGTTCCACGTGGTGCCGGGATCGTCGTCCTCGTGATCCATGCCTGAGAGCGCCTGCTGCCAAGCCGACTTGGTCTGATGAATAAGGGCCTTGCGCGCGTCGCGGCCGGCATTGCCGGCGGTCGGCGTGAGCTTGGCGAGGATCTGGCGCGCGACAAGCTTGGCGTCCCCCGCGATGCCGACGGCGACCGGCTTCGTCAGTCCGATGCGATCCGGGTTGATGTCGACCTGGATGACCTTCGCCTCTTTCGGCCAATAGTCGATGCCGTAGCCGGGCAGCGTCGAGAAGGGATTGAGGCGCGTGCCGAGCGCGAGCACGACGTCGGCTTTGGAGATTAGCTCCATGGCGGCCTTCGAGCCGTTGTAGCCGAGCGGACCGACGGCAAGCGGATGGCTGCCGGGGAAGCTGTCATTGTGCTGGTAGCCGCTGCAGACCGGCGCATCGAGCTTTTCGGCGAGCGCTTTGCAGTCCGGAATGGCGCCGCCGATGACGACGCCCGCGCCCGACAGGATGACCGGGAACTTGGCGTCCGAGAGCAGCTTGGCGGCTTGCGCGATCGCTTCGGCGCCGCCAGCCGGACGCTCGAACTCGACGACGGCCGGGAGATTGATGTCGATGACCTGGGTCCAGTAGTCACGCGGAAGGTTGATCTGGGCCGGCGCTGAAAGACGCTTGGCCTTCAGGATCACCCGGTTCAGCACTTCGGCCACGCGCGAGGGGTCGCGAACCTCTTCCTGGTAGCAGACCATGTCGCGGAACAGCGCCATCTGCTCGACTTCCTGGAAGCCGCCCTGGCCGATGGTCTTGTTCGCCGCCTGCGGGGTCACCAGCAGCATCGGCGTGTGGTTCCAGTAGGCCGTTTTGACCGGCGTGACGAAGTTCGTGATGCCGGGGCCGTTCTGCGCGATGCACATGGCGATCTTGCCGGAGGCGCGCGTATAGCCGTCGCACATGAAGCCGCCATTCATCTCGTTGGCGACGTCCCAGAAGGTGATGCCGGCCTTGGGAAAGAGGTCGGAGATCGGCATGAAGGCCGAGCCGATGATGCCGAAGGCGTGCTCGATGCCGTGCATCTGAAGCACCTTCACGAAGGCCTCCTCGGTCGTCATCTTGGTCATGGCCGTTGCTCCCTTGCTTTCTAATGTTCTGGACTATCTTTGCGGACATCCGGGCCGGCGCCAAGCTGCGCATTGCGCAATGCAGCGTCTCACTCTCCAGGACGTTTCGTCTCGCGGTTTGACATGCCGGTGCGCGGCCTGTCAATTGATGGCCGAATAAGCGAAAACATATCAGCAGGCCGCCCGCCGCCACAAAACGCCAAACGAGGGACGTCATGCAGGATACGCCCGCCCGCAAGCCAGCCGAGACCTCAGCCGCCGATCCCGTACCCGAACTCATACGGCGCGCCCGGGCCGCCATTACGGCCTTCGCTGCCGAGATCGCACGCGAGGGTCAGCCCCGCATCGACGAAGCTGTCACCGCGCTCGCCTGGTCGATCTACAAGCCGGAGACGGCGAGACGCTATGCCGAACTCGCCGTCGAAGTGACCGGCATCGGCAATGTCGAGAGCAAGGTCATCAAGAACCAGCGCAAGACCTTCGGCACGCTGCGGGATCTCCTGCGCGCGAAGTCGACTGGCATCATCGAGGAGTTGCCGGAGAAGGGTCTTGTGAAGTGGGCCAAGCCCGTCGGAGTCGTTGCCGCGATCACGCCATCGACGAACCCGCAGGCGACACCCGTCAACAAGGCCATGATGGCCATCAAGGGCGGCAACGCCATCATTATCGCACCGCCGCCGAACGCCTGGGATGCGACCGAACCGGCCGTCGCCGGAATGCGCGCGGAGCTGACGCGTATCGGCCTGCCCGCCGACCTCGTGCAGATGCTGCCAAGCCCGGTATCGCGTGAGATGACGACGCGGCTCATGGAGCTGTCTGATCTCAATGTCGCAACCGGCAGCCAGGCGAATGTGAAGGCCGCCTACAAGTCCGGGAAGCCGGCACTCGGCGTCGGTCTCGGCAATGCGCCCGTGATCATCGACTCGAGTGCGGACCTCGATTCCGCCGCCGATCTCATCATGCAGTCGAAAACATTCGACAACGCGACGTCGTGCTCATCCGAGAATGCGGTCGTGATCGTCGATGACGTCTACGACGCGGCGATCAAGGCGCTGGAGAAGCACGGCGGTTACATGGCTGATACGGCCGAGCGTGGGCGCATCGTCGATCGCCTATGGGTGGACGGCAAGCTCAACCGCGCTGTCATCGCGCAGGGTCCAGAGCGGCTGGTGGACGTCTTCGAGCTTTCATCGCGGGCGAAGGGCTGCAAGTTCGTGATGGCCGAGGAGACGGGCATCGGTAAGGCATATCCGCTGTCGGGCGAGAAGCTCTCGCTCGTGCTCACGATCTACCGCGCCAAGGATTTCGCTGACGCCAAGCGGCTCGTGAAGGACATCCTCGACTATCAGGGGCGCGGGCACTCCTGCGGCATTCACACAAAGAACATGGACCACGCACGCGAACTTGCGGCCGATACGGATGTCGTGCGCGTGCTCGTCAATCAGGCGCACACCTTCGGCAATGGCGGCGGCTTCAACAACGCGCTGCCCTTCACGCTGACCATGGGTTGCGGCACGTGGCAGGCGAATGCCTTTTCCGACAATCTCTCCTGGCGCAACTTCGTCAACATCACCCACCTCGTGATGACCATCCCCGAAGACAAGCCTTCCGAGGAGGCGCTGTTCGGGCCGTATTGGGCGAAGTGGGGGAAGTAGGCGCCCATTCCGGTGCTAAAGTGGGCCTCGCGCAGCAGCCGGAGTGAAGCCCATGACCGACAAGGTGGCAGACCACTACAGTGCGACGCGGAACCTGTCTGATGCGATCGCCGACAAGCTTCGCGAGAGCGGCAAGGATATCGGCGCGCTCACGACGGCTGATCTTGGGGCGATTGACGAGTTCCACGTCCGCGGGCGCAGGGCGACCTTGGAACTCGCCGAGGGCCTGAACCTGACGGCCGGCTCTCATGTGCTCGATCTCGGCAGTGGCCTCGGCGGGCCCGCGCGGACGCTCGCCGAGACCTACGGTTGCCACGTGACCGGCATCGACCTGACGCCTGCCTTCTGCGAGGCGGCCACGGCGCTCAGCAAATGGGTCGGACTGAGTGACCGGGTCGAATTCCAGGTCGGTGATGCCACTCAGCTGCCCTTCGAGGACGGCGTGTTCGATGCTGCGATGACCATCCATGTCGCGATGAACATTGCCGCCAAGGATCGCATGTATGCCGGGGCTCGCCGCGTGCTGAAGCCCGGTGGCCTGTTCGGGATCTATGACATCCTGCAGGGCGAAGGCGGCGAGGTGCTGTATCCCGTGCCCTGGGCGCGAGATCCCTCCATCAGCCATCTAGCCACTCCGGACGATATGCAAGCCCTGCTTACCGGCGCGGGTTTCAAGATTCTCAGCGTTACCGACTCAACGGAGGAGGGCCAGCGCTGGTTCGAGGCGATGGCTGAGCGCATGAAGCAGGGGGGCGTGCCGCCACTGACCTTCCGCACATTCCTTGGCGATGATTTTCCGGCGATGACGCGCAATCAGGTGCGCAATCTGCAGGAGCGGCGCATTCGCACGGTGAGCTATATCTGTGCGGCTTGAGGGGAAGCTTGGCGCAGGTTGCCCTGCGCCAAGTCAGTCAATTCAGTCGCAGCCGTGACGCCGCATACAGCGGCGGAAGTCCCGGCCGCCTCCCCACCGTGCGCGGCACTCGCGGTACCAGCGGCGGCAGTAACGGTGCTGCGTCTTCTCGACGAGCGACATCTGCGGTAGTGCCAGGCCGCTCACTGGACCGGTGGACACCGGTGCTGCGGTGGCCCCACTGGCGCTGAACGCCAGTCCTCCGGCCGTGACGGCCGCCGCGATGATCAAGCCTCGCATCATTCGATTTCTCCTCTTGTTACCCCGGCAAGTACAAAGCGCGAGGGAGGCCCGGAGGTTTCTCAGGCGGGAACGGAAGCTGTTATTCTGATCGGAGGAAGAGGGGCATGGAACCGAAGCGCGACGCACGAATTTCGAGCGCTTGCATTCAGTCGGGCTTTCCGCCATAAGGTGGCCCTCGATCGCCCCCGGGCGGTCGCTCTCGATTGGATGCGGGTGTAGCTCAGGGGTAGAGCACAACCTTGCCAAGGTTGGGGTCGTGGGTTCGAATCCCATCGCCCGCTCCATCGAAATTATGGCATTGGGCCCGTCCACTGGCGGGTCGTTTGTATTTCGGCGCCATATTCGCGCCACTCCGCCAAGAGCGAAATCACCGTCGTCAGCGCCAAAACGATTTGCGCCCACCGACGGGGATCGGTGGGCGCTGGGGGTATCGAGGTTTTGTCGGATGCTTGGGCATCCGTTGCACCAGGACCGAAGATACGCCGATCGAGACGCGTGCGAATCAAAGATAGCACGAGTGCAGCGTTTCCACAATTTTGGGGTCGGGGCAGCTTGACGACGGCCGCTGAAAAGAGGCAGGCGCGCTCGATCCGAGTGGCGTCAGCTTCCGTGCTCACGGGTCCCCATTGCCGAGGCGAATGTCAGCCTTGGTAGGCGACGAGGATGGCCCCAGTGCCAATCATAGCCACACCGAGCCAGTTGGCCGACGAGAGCTTTTCCCCGAGCAGCAGCACACCGAACACCGCGACGAGAACGACGCTGAGCTTGTCGATGGGCGCAACGCGGGCCGCGTCGCCGATCTTGAGGGCGCGGAAGTAGCAGAGCCAGGAGGCGCCTGTCGCCATGCCCGAGAGCACGAGGAACGCGTAGGTCCTCCCCGACACGCTGCCCGGCGACTGCCATTGGCCGGTCCCGAGCAGCAGTAGGCCGACGACGAGCAGGATCACGATGGTCCTGATGAAGGTGGCGAAGTCGGACCCCACGCCTTCCACACCCACCTTGGCAAAGATGGCTGTCAGGGCGGCGAAGCCGGCTGACAACAGCGCCCACAGCTGCCACGATTGAAACAGGTCTTTCATATTGCCGTCCTCCCGCCCAAGCCTCTAGCTCCGAGCCTGTCCGTTCGGCTGCCCAATTCGGCAGCAACTACCGCCGCTCCGCTTCGTCCGTCGCCCGATAAGTTGGCAATTGCCCAATCAGTAAACGCTTCAATTGCGGCGCGGGCGATTCTAGTATCGTTCGATGTGCCCTATTCGCGCATAAGGAGAGCCCATGCCTGCTGCCCCTGCTGCCGCATTCTTCGACGAGATGAATGTACCTGATGGGGGCGTGCGTGCGGGATACGAGGCGATCTCGGAGTGGCTGAAGCAGGCGCCGCGCGAGCTGCTCGTCAATCGCAAGCTCGAAGCTGAACACTTCTTCCGTCGCATCGGCATCACCTTCAACGTCTACGGCGACAACCAGGGTACCGAGCGGCTCATCCCCTTCGACATCGTGCCGCGCGTGCTCACGTCCACCGAGTGGCAACGGCTCGTGCGCGGGCTCGAGCAGAGGATGAAGGCGCTCAATGCTTTCATCGCGGACAGCTACAACGGGCGCGAGATCGTCGCGGCCGGCATCGTGCCGGAGGAGCTGATCTTGCAGAACCCGGCCTTCCAGCCGGAAATGACGCATTTCACGCCACCGGGCGGCATCCACGTCCATATCGCCGGCATCGATATTGTTCGTGTCGATGCCGATACGTTCTATGTCCTCGAGGACAATGCGCGCACCCCATCCGGTGTCTCCTACATGCTGGAGAACCGCGAGGCGATGATGCGGCTCATGCCGGAGCTGTTCGGCTCGCTCCGCGTCGCGCCCGTCGACAATTATCCTGACGCGCTGCTCGAGACCCTGCGCTCGTTGGCACCGCGCTCGGCGTCGAAGGATCCGACGGTCGTGCTGCTGACGCCGGGACCGTTCAACTCGGCTTACTACGAGCATTCATTCTTGGCCGACAAGATGGGCGTTGAATTGGTAGAGGGTCGCGATCTTCTGGTGCGCGACAACTGCGTTTACATGCGCACGACCGAAGGGCCCCGCCGCGTGGATGTCATCTACCGGCGCATCGACGACGATTTCATCGATCCGATCGCTTTCAATCCGGGATCCATGCTCGGCGTGCCGGGGCTCATGTCGGCCTACAAGTCGGGGAATGTCACGATTTCGAACGCGATCGGCACGGGCGTCGGCGACGACAAGGCCATCTACAGTTACATGCCCGAGATCATCGAATTCTACCTGGGCGAGAAGCCGCTCCTCTCCAACGTGCCGACGCATCGCTGCCGTGAGCCCGAGGCGTTGCGCTATGTCCTGTCGCGGCTCCATGAGCTTGTCGTGAAGGAGGTCAATGGCTCGGGCGGCTATGGCATGCTCGTCGGGCCGCACGCGACCAAGGCCGAGCGCGATGCCTTCGCCGCCAAGCTCAAGGCGCATCCCGACGACTTCATCGCCCAGCCGACGCTGGCGCTCTCGACCGTGCCGTGTTTTGTCGACTCCGGTCTTGCGCCGCGGCACGTGGATCTTCGCCCTTACGTGCTCTGCGGGGCCGATGGTGTGCGCTGTGTGCCTGGGGGGCTCACGCGCGTTGCACTCAAGGAAGGCTCGCTGGTCGTGAACTCCTCCCAGGGGGGCGGCACGAAGGACACCTGGGTGGTGGAGACCTGATGCTTTCGCGAATGGCGGATAATCTCTACTGGCTCTCGCGCTACACCGAGCGCGCGGAGAACCTCGCGCGCATCCTGCACGTCGCACAACGTCTCGCAGCGCTGCCATCGGCCTATGCTGGTGCTTCGAACGAGTGGGAATCGGCGATCGCGACGGCAGCGTGCGCGGACTCGTTCAAGGAAATCTATCCGGACGGCGCAACGCGCGAGAACGTGATCCGTTACGTCGTCGATTCACCGGCCAACCCGACTTCGATCAAGGCCTGCATCGAAACCGCCCGCTCGAATGCACGCGCCGTGCGCACGGCCATCACGAGCGAGATGTGGGAGATCCTGAACGAGGGCTGGAACGAGATGCGTGGCATCGAGTTCGACGGCATCTCGCAGTCGGCACTCACGCAGTTTCTCCAGCGCGTGCAGCAGATGTCTCTGCGTTTCGACGGCGCCGCCTACCGCACCATGCTGCGCTCCGACCAGTACTGGTTCCAGCGCCTCGGTACGTTCACCGAGCGGGCCGACAACATGGCGCGTCTGCTCGACGTGAAGTATCACCTGCTGCTCCCGGAAAAGGAGCCGGTCGGCGGCGGGCTCGACTATTTCCAGTGGTCGTCGATCCTCAGAAGCGTCAACGCGCTCACCTCCTATCACTGGGTGTACCGCGAGAACGTCAAGCCATGGCTCGTCGCGGACTTCCTCATTCTGAGACCCGAGCAGCCCCGCTCGCTCATCTCCTGCTATCTGGAACTCAACGACTACCTCGACCAGATCGCGGAAGCCTATGGCCGCCAGGGGCCGGCCCAGCACATTGCGCGCTCGACCACGGCGCGCCTCCAGAATGCCGACATGGATCAGATCTTCCAGTCTGGCCTGCACGAGTTCCTCGTCGAGTTCATCGAGGACAACAACCGGCTGGGGGCCGCGATCACCCAGCAGTACCTCTCGTAACCGGGCACGGCGATGCGCATAAAGGTCCGGCACGAGACGCGATACACTTACGACGAGCCCGCGAGCGACGCGCTGCAGCTCCTGCGCCTGACGCCGCGCCCGCATGAAGGGCAGTTCGTGCGGAGCTGGCGCGTTGCGGTCGATGCAGATGCGCGGCTCGATCGCAGCGAGGATGCCTACGGCAACATCACGCACCTCGTCTTCCTGCACGGGCCACTCACGCAAGCCACCATCACCATCGAAGGTGAGGTCGATACGCGTGACACAAATGGATTGGTGCGCGGCGCGGTGGAGCGCCAGCCGGCACGCCTTTTCCTGCGCGAGACGGCACTCACGCGGCTCTCGCCCTCACTCCGGCGATTTGCGCGCGAGACCTCGGCAGGGCAGGGCGGCGATGCGCTGGCGACCCTGCACGCGCTCAATCGGGGCATACACAAGGCCATGGCCTTTGTGATCGGTGCCACGAGCCCCGATACGACCGCTGGCGACGCCTTCGAGGCGAAGCAGGGCATCTGCCAGGACTTCACACACATCCTGCTCGCGTCGGCGCGCGCGCTCGGTATGCCCGCGCGCTACGTCAGCGGCTACTTCCTTCGGACAGACCGCAGCGATCAGGAGGCCGGCCACGCCTGGGCCGAAATTCACGTGCCGCGTCTGGGATGGATTGCCTTCGATCCGGCCAACGGCATCTGCACGACGGACCGGCATGTACGCGTCGCGATCGGATGTGATGCGCGCGAGGCATCGGCCGTGCGCGGCGCGCGTGTCGGCGGCGGGGCGGAGGGGCTCGACGTCGCCATTCACGTCGAGCAGGGCCGCGCGATGATCCAGGAGTAGGGTGCTGGCGCCGTCGAGCGGCAGCGGCCCTTTAGGGCCGCTCCCAGGCTCAGTTGTTACCGCGTTTGCGGCGCCATTCCATGAACTCCTTGAACAGCGCCTCGCTCATCGCGGAATTGGTGCCGCCGGCGGGCTGTGTCGCGCCGCCGGTCATCGTTGGTGCGGGCCTGCCCGCTGCCACGCGATCGATCCATTCCTGCGCAGGGGGAAAGCGCGTCCATCCTTCGATCGTCGCCGCGAGATTGACGTTCTTCCAGCGCGGATGGCGCGGCGGCTTCTGAATTTCTGGGAACTTCGTGAAGAACGCGTCCACGAACCTGCCGAGACGCTGGTAGCGCCCATGATCGCCCGGCCAGTTGAAGGCCATGAGCAGGGTCGGCACCGCTACGCCTTCGACTTTTTCACCTTCAGGGATCAAGTTCGGGTAGTCGGCATGGGTGAACTCGGCCGGCAGGTAGTCCTCCAGGAAGTGGCCTTCGTAAGCGAGCGGAAGGAGACGGAAGCCGAGCTCCTTCGGAACGGTCGCATACGGCCGTAGCGGCTTGAGGCAGGTGCAGATCGTCGCGTACACCTCGTTGCGCTTCATGCGCTCGATGGCATCGCCCTGACCCATGTTGACTTCGGTCACCTTCATTCCATGAGCGGCGAACATGCGCTGGGCCGCAAGCTGCGCACCGCTGCCCGCGTCGCTGAAGTTGACCGCCTTGCCTTCCAGATCCTTGAGCGTTTTGATTTCCGGGCGCACGAGGATGTGCAACTCATCCTCGAACAGCCGCGTGATGTAGACCATGTTGCGTGTGACGTGCGGCCCGAGCACCGGATCTTCTTTGAAGTGGCTCAGCGTGACCGTGTTGACGAGCCCCATGTCGATGCCTCTGAGAAAGAGGATATCGCGCACGTTCTGGGCCGCGCCCTTGCCGACGACCGGCAGCACCCGCAGATTGTCACCGTCGTCCGTGACGGCGGCGATGTCGTAGGCAATACCGAGGTAGCCTCCATTCGGATTGCCGGAAACGATCGTGACGACGTTCTCATTGATCTGAGCGCGCATCTGCTCGAGGGGAGGGAGACGCGCGCCTTTGGCGGGGGGCGCCTTCTGTGCCGTCTGGGCGTGGGATTTTGTTGTTGGGCCGGCGAAGGCAAAGGCCCCCGCAACGGACAGTGCCAGGGCGGCACGGGGTATGCTGTAACCGAAACTACGACGCATTGGGCATCCCTCTCTCTCCACTCTCCTCGTGGTGGATCGTTCGCAACACACCAGCCGTTGGATCGTCACGCAGCGCGGCTCAAAGGCTTTGCATTGCGTGTCCAACGCCTCGGAGCACCGAGGATGGCTGGTGACACTTCGCGTGGGGCAATTGAACCCGCAATTCTTTGGCCGTATTCGGGCGCGCCGTGCAGTTTGTGCCGACGTCGCATCACTCGTGCGTTTTTCGCAGGCGGCGGCACGCGCCGTCACTGCTCGTGAGCGGTCGATCGAGAGGCAGCGTCCGATGCTCTGGTCATGCTGGCTGGCATTGAGTGAACGCCATGCGTTGCTGACTGCAACGCGTTCAGCTAACAGCCTGAAAAGGCCCGGATTGAAGCTGCGCGACGGAATTCTGCGTCGTGCGCGAGTTGGTCACAATTACTCTCTCGATTGCGGAAAAACGAGGCGGTAGAGCCACATAGCCTCGGAAACTGACGCGGACCAACGGGCCGGCCAGATGATTTATCAACATAAAATTTGGGACCTGCCGTTTACCGCGCATTTAGCAGCTTGACATTGCGTGGCTGCCGGAAATCTGCCATTCTCTTCGCGTAGATTTTGTCTGCAGTCCGTCATTCAGACTGCTGATTCTATTCACACAAGGACCCATGCCGCCGCGCTGCGGCTGTTATCAGGGTCAAAAGGGGGAAGTAGCTACATAGAACTCTTGGGATTAGGTCCGCCGCATCTCCTAGTCCCAATGAGGCGATCAGCGACTATGGCAGGAGTGGCCTCCTCGAAGATGCCATGAAACGCTGATCGGTTGGCCAGGCAGCGAACCAACGCCCTCTTTGGTTGTCTGCTTGGTACAGTGCCGGCCTGTGACCTCTCGGTCTTCGTACCCCGCTGCCGAGAATAGTCACAGGCCGGACCCCTCTCGCGCCGAAATCAATACATCTCCGCTCAGCGCCGGCATCCGACGTCTGTTGCGTCATCACTGAATCTTGGTTAATGAGCGCGCCCGCAGAAAAAAGCCGTGCGGGTCGCACGACGGCGAGCTTCTCCTACTTAATCTTGGTTTCCTTGAAGTCGACGTGCTTGCGCGCGATCGGGTCATACTTCTTGAAGGAAATCTTCTCGGTCGAGGTGCGGGGGTTCTTCTTGGTCACATAGAAGAAGCCCGTCCCTGCGGTGCTGAGCAGCTTGATCTTGAGTGTTGCGGGCTTGGCCATCTCGGTCTCTTCGACGCGTTCTAATCCGGGATCTTGTTCGGTCGCAATTTAGTCACAGGGGCATTGAAGTCAAGCGCTGTCTCGCCTGCAACTCGATACGCCGCACCCCCATTTCCGATGTCTGAATCATGCCATCCGGAATAATGCGAGGCCCGCCACGATGATAGCGATTCCGGCGATCTCGAGCGCGCGGATTCGCTCGCCAAAATAAAAGAACGACAGTAGCAGCGTGAACACGATCTGCACCTGCGCGACCGCCGCCACATACGAGGCGTTCGTCAGCGCGGTCGCTATGAACCATCCGATCGAACCGAGCGCACTTGTCGTACCGATGAACCAGCAGAGCTTGGGGAACGAGAACATTCGCACGAGCTCGCGCGGCTCTCGCACCAGCAGGTAGGCGCCCACCATGAGCGCGGAGAGAATTGCCATGACGAGCACGGCATATCCCGCCCGCACGAGCGTGCCGACAGCCGGATCGATCGCGAGAATACCCTCGCGCAGGCACAGATATGAGAGGGAGTAAACGAGCGCCGACGAGAGCCCGACCAGTGCCGGTGCTGCCGCCGAGCTGGCACCGCCTGTCGTGCCGGCGGTGGCGCGCGCGGGGGCCGGCGCGCGGCCGGATGAGATGACGATCACCCCGAGCATCGTCACGACGATCGCGATCCAACCGATGGGCGTGATCACCTCCGAGAAGAAGGCCGTGCCGATGAGCGCCGTCATGATCACGTCGGCCTTGATGATCAATGTCGCGACGGCGAAGTTGCCGAGCTGGAACAGGCGCACGACGAGCACTGTGCCGACGAACTGGCAGATAGCTGCAATAGCGCTGTAGACGACCAGACCCTGGCTGAGCGGCGGGAGTGTTTCGCCTGTCCACCACAGAATGCCGATGAGGTAGACCGCCAGCAGCGGCAGTGTGAACAGAATGCGGACGTAGGTCGTCACCTGCGTCGACAGACGCTGGTTCAGCACCTTGAGCCCCGCATAGCGCAATGCCTGAAAGAAGGCCGCGCCGACGCTTGCCCAGATCCAGACGCTGTCCATGGAGCTCCGCATTCCCGCGTTGCGTGTCGGCAACGGCGCCATGTGATCAGGCCGGGGCTGATTTGACCACACCTCCCTGCGCGGGGCGCTCTTCGCGCGCAGCACGACTCGCCTTAGCGTGCCGGCCAATGTCCTGCCATCGCCGGAGGCGACGATGAATACGCTCTTTCGCGTGCTCTATGCCGCCCATGCGCGGGGCACGCACCACAAGCTTGCGCTCGATGGCCTGCGCCATCTGCACGGGCCTCAGGCGGAGGCTTGGCGCTGCGTCTTTTTGAAGCACGCCGAGCTGCTCATGGTCGGCGCGAAAGCGCCGGACGACAGCTTCAAGGACTTCAAGAATCACGTCCTGCACCCGCGCGAGAATTTCTGGGGCGGCGCGCCGCCGAAGGTGCGCAACTGGTACGGTCATGTCGTCACGGCGCTGCGCCAGCAGGACTGGCCGACGGCGGCCTACGCCGCGGGCGTGATGAGCCATTATCTGACGGATCCGCTGCATCCGTTTCACACCGGCCAGTCACAGGCCGAGAACGATATTCATCGTGCGGTCGAGTGGAGCATCAACCGCTCCTACGACGCGCTATGGAAGCTCGGTGAGACGCTGCCTGCGCCGCTCGTTGTTCCGGGAAGCGCCGACAACTGGCTCGAGATGCTGGTCTGTGATGGCGCGCTCATAGCCAATGCGCATTACGAGCGCCTCATCGCGCACTACGATTTCAAGCGCGGCGTCGTCGATCCGCCGGCCGGCCTCGACGAGGTCGCGCAGCGTCTGGTCGCCGGGCTGATCGTTCATGCCGCCACGACCTTCGGCGTGGTCCTGCAGCGCGCGATCGATGAAGCCGCTGTCGAAGCGCCTGAGGTCAGCCTGACTCTCGATACGGTTCTCGCAACACTCAAGGTGCCGGTCCGCGTCCTGCAGAAGCAACTTGCCGATGCTGCCGATCGCCGTCTCGTCGAGCGCATGTATGATGAGCTGCAGGCGACGGGAAAAGTCGAAGAGAACCTGCCCGAGGACGACCGGTCGGTGCGGGCGGCCTATGCGCAGGAAGTGCTGGCAAAGATCGAACAACTCCCGCCAGCCAAAGCCTTTCCCTACCACGGTAATGCGCCGCCAGAGACGTCCATCGAGCGCGCCGAGCGGCTTCGCGAAGAGAACCGCAAGCGTGCTCTGGAGGAAGCTGCACGCCGGGTGGCCGAGCAAGCAGATGCGCGAGCGGCTGCCAAGGCAGCAGCACCGGTTGCCTCCGTGCCCGCCGTGTCCAAGCCAGCCGAGCCTGCTGCCACGCCGGTCGTCCCGGTTGCCGAAGAGGCCAGCGTGAAGGAGGGCGCGAGCCTCGTCGCACGCCTCGATGAGCACGAGCGCACGCGCACGGGCTCGGTACCTAGCATTGGCGAAGTCGTGTCGCGCGAGCCGAGGTTTTACCTCACGCGCGGCCAGGACGTCGTCGACGCGCCGTCGATCGGACCGAAGACGGCAGACCGCCTCATAGCGGAAGGCATAAAGACCGTCGGCGATCTCATGGATGCCGACGCCGAGACGCTCGCCGAGATCATCGGCGTCCGCCACATCACGGCCGAGGTCATTCGCGACTGGCAGGATCAGAGCGGCCTCGTCATGGCCGTCCCGAACCTGAGGGGGACGCACGCGCAGCTCATCGTCGGCGCCGGATTCCGGGACGCCGAGAGCCTCGCCGCGGCCGAGCCCGCCGACCTTTCCGCGCGCGTCCTCACGTTCGCGGCCAGCAGCGATGGCCAGCGCGTGCTGCGCAATGGCTCACCACCCGATATCGAGGCAATCGCGGCATGGGGCGCATCAGCCCGCATGGCGCGTGCGGCTTGAGGCGCGTCGAATGCAACTTAGGGACGAAAAGCCAAGCTTGATGCGCCGGATGGCATCAGGTAGTGAGGACGGCGTAATTCAGGCAGCGGCAGGGGAACCTCAATGAGCATCGATACGACCGGTGGCCATCCCGATATGGACTATCGCGAGCATGTGCGGACGTACAATGGCTTCATAAAGGGCACCATCGTTCTGACCGTCATCGTCGTGCTCATTCTCGCGGGCATGGCAGCGTTCCTGGTGTAGACCGGGTACGCTCTCGCCGAACGCGCCGCGCATCGATCGAGCGTGGTCGCGCCAGTCCCTGACCTCCATCCTACGAAGGACGCGACGCAATGGTGACCGTTGCGGTTACGCCGGAAGCGCCTGACGAAACGCGCGTCGCCATCTCGCCGGAGACGGTGCGCAAGCTCGTCGCGCTCGGTTGCAAGGTGCGCGTGGCGGCTGGCAGCGGTACGCGCTCGCGCTTCTCCGATGAGATCTACAAGGCGCAGGGAGCCGAGATCGCAGCCAATGCGGCCGCGGCCGTCGAAGGCGCCGACATCCTGCTCAAGGTGCGCCGTCCATCCCCCGATGAGCTGCGCGGGCTCGCCCCCGGCGGCATCGTCGCCGCCATGCTGAGCCCGACGGACGACCGGCCCGGTCTCGACGCGCTCGCCGCGACAGGTGCCACGCTCTTCTCCATGGAGTTCATGCCGCGCATTACCCGCGCGCAGTCCATGGACGTGCTGTCGAGCCAGGCGAACCTCGCGGGCTACAAGGCGGTCGTGAATGCGGCCGCAATGTTCGAGCAGGCCGTGCCGATGATGATGACGGCCGCGGGTACCGTGCCTGCGGGCAAAGCCTTCATCATGGGCGTCGGCGTGGCCGGGCTGCAGGCCATCGCGACGGCGCGGCGCCTCGGCGCCATCGTCTCGGCAACCGACGTGCGCCCCGCCACCAAGGAGCAGGTCGCCTCGCTCGGCGCGAAGTTCATCGCCGTCGAGGACGAGGAATTCAAGCAGGCACAGACGGCGGCGGGCTACGCCAAGCCCATGTCGGAAGCCTATCAGCAGAAGCAGGCGGAACTCGTCGCCGGCCACATCAAGGCGCAGGACATCGTCATCACGACCGCGCTCATTCCGGGCCGTCCGGCGCCGCGCCTCATCACGCGCGCCATGGTCGAGAGCATGAAGCCCGGCGCAGTGATCATCGATCTTGCGGCCGAGCGCGGCGGTAACTGCGAGCTGACGAAGCCCGGCGAGATCGTCGAGCACGGCGGCGTGCGCATCGACGGTACGCTTAATCTAGCGGGACAAGTGCCCGTCAATGCTTCGAGCCTCTACGCCAAGAACCTCCTCACGTTCCTCGAGCTCATGATCGACAAGAAGGAGAAGACCCTGAAAGTCGATTGGGAGGACGAGGTCATGAAAGGCACGCTGGTCGCCAAGGGTGGTCAGATCGTGCACCCGAGCCTGCAGCCGAAGGGAGCCTGAGATGATGCGCCCTGCTCTTGCATGGACACCCGCGTTGCTCGCACTGACGACGATGCCAGCCCTCGCCGCTGGCGGCGGAGAGGTGAGCCCGTTCGTCTACCAGCTCATGGTGTTCGCGATCGCGATCTTCGTCGGCTACTACGTGGTGTGGAGCGTGACGCCCGCCCTTCATACGCCGCTCATGAGCGTCACCAACGCCATCTCCTCGGTGATCGTGGTCGGCGCGCTGCTCGCCGTCGGCGTCAGCTTTGCCGCCTCGGGTTCGATCCTTGCGAAACTCTTCGGTTTCCTGGCGCTGGTGATGGCCTCGGTGAACATCTTCGGCGGCTTCCTTGTCACGCAGCGCATGCTCGCGATGTACAAGAAGAAAGAGAAGAAGTGAGCGATGCGCGCTGGCATATGCTCGTTCGCGATTTCGTTGGGCGCCGCATGGACGAGCGGGCGTTCCACGATCGCTTCTTCGAGCTCTGGCACGCCGCCGATCGCGACCACGTGCCCGCCCCGCGCCCCATCGAGACGCTCTTCTTCGTCGTCGAAGCCTATTGTCCGGACCCCGCGCTCCGCGATCCGAACAGCGCCTACGAAGCCGATGATGTCGAACTCCGGCAAGCTGCAGAAAAGGCGCTCGCCGAGCTTCCCGTTCCCAGCCGCTTGATGACGTTCCTCAGCAGGATGAAACCATGAGTGCCAACGCCGCCGCGCTGCTCTATCTCGCCTCGGGCGTTCTCTTCATCCTCGCGCTGCGCGGCCTTTCGAGCCCCGAGACATCGCGTGCCGGTAATATGTACGGCATGATCGGCATGGGCATTGCGATCGTCACGACGCTCGCCCTGATCCAGTCGATCGACAGTGTCTTCACCTGGATCCTGATCATCGCAGGCATCGGCATCGGCGGTGGGATCGGCGCCTATGCGGCGCGCACCATTCCGATGACCATGATGCCGGAGCTGGTCGCGGCCTTCCACTCGCTGGTCGGTCTCGCTGCCGTATTTGTTGCCGCTGCCGCGCTCTATGCGCCGACGGCCTTCGGCATCTCCGACGGTACGGGCTACATCTTCGCCTCGAGCCTCGTCGAGATGTCTCTCGGCGTCGCGATCGGCGCGATCACATTCACGGGCTCCGTCATCGCCTTCGCGAAGCTCTCGGGCCGCATGTCGGGCAAGCCCATTCTCCTGCCCGCGCGTCACCTCATCAATGGCGCACTCGGCCTGCTGTTGATCGTCCTCATCTACCAGTTCACGCAGTCGGGCGGTTCGTCCTGGCTCTTCTGGCTGATCACGATCCTTTCGCTCGCGTTCGGCATCCTGCTCATCATCCCGATCGGCGGCGCGGACATGCCGGTCGTCGTGTCGATGCTCAACTCCTACTCGGGCTGGGCGGCTGCCGGTATCGGCTTCACGGTCGGCAACGTCGCGCTCATCATCACCGGTGCGCTTGTCGGTTCCTCGGGCGCGATCCTCTCTTACATCATGTGCAAGGGCATGAACCGTGCGTTCCTGTCGGTCATCGCGGGTGGTTTCGGCGGTGAGGTTGCAGGCCCCGCAGGCGGTGAGCAAGAGCAGCGTCCGGTCAAGCTCGGCTCAGCCGAGGATGCGGCCTTCCTCATGAAGAACGCGGGCAAGGTCATCATAGTGCCGGGCTATGGCATGGCTGTTGCGCAGGCGCAGCACGCATTGCGCGAGATGGCGGACACGCTCAAGGCCAATGGCGTCGAGGTGAAGTACGCGATCCATCCGGTCGCGGGCCGTATGCCGGGCCACATGAACGTGCTGCTCGCCGAGGCGAACGTGCCTTATGACGAGGTCTTCGAACTCGAGGACATCAACTCGGAGTTCGCGCAGGCCGACATCGCCTATGTCATCGGTGCCAACGACGTGACCAACCCCGCCGCCGAGGACGACAAGACCTCGCCGATCTACGGGATGCCCGTGCTGCAGGTCTGGAAGGCGGGTACCGTGATGTTCAACAAGCGCTCACTCGCGAGCGGCTATGCCGGTATCGACAATCCGCTCTTCTATCGCGACAACACCATGATGCTGCTCGGTGACGCGAAGAAGATGACGGAAGGGATTGCCAAGGCGATGCATGATTAATTTTTCCGCGGATGCCAACGCCGTCGCGTCGAAGACGCGCCTCCGGCGCGATGGCTACTGGCGCCGCGGCTGCAATTTACACGGTCGGCGATTTGCCTCGCGGCCTTCGGCCGCCATCGAATAGCGTCAATCTCCAAATCATAAAAAACGGGGGTTCCGGGGGGGGGGCCGGTTGGGGTGTGGGGCCGAGGCCCCACTCGCGCTGAAAGCGCGAATGCGACTCACGCGTCCAGCGCCCGCCAGATGATCATGCTGCCGCCGAAGAGGATGCCTACTTCGAGGATCAGCGTGTGCACGCGGGCGGAGAAGCGGCGCACCATCCACTTTGCAGTGAGCGTGCCGGGCGTCGCCATGAGGCCGATGAGCAGCGCTAGCACCACGAGCTTTCCGTCGAGCGCACCGAAGCCCGCGAATACGCCCGTCCTGAAGATGCAGAGCAGGAACGAGACCATCGCATCGGTCGCAATGACCTGCGTGCCGGTGAGGCCGGATGCCATGAGCAGCGAGAGCAGAATGACGCCACTTCCGGCGCTGCCACCGGAGATGAGGCCGTAGCCTGTCGAGGCGATGGCGAGGCCTTTGTCGTCGAGGCGCAGCTTGATGTGCTCGAAGAAGCGTCTGAGCGGCACCAGCACGATGAGCATGATGCCGATGAAGATTGCGGTGCCGCGGCTGGTGAGCTGCGTGTAGCCCCAAGCGGCGATCAGCGCGAAAGGCAGCGAGGCGCCGGTTGCGATCAGTGCCTTCCTGAGGTCGAGCGACTCGCGAAAGGCTGCGACGCGCGTCGCGTTGGTGATGATGGCGCTGAGTGCGATGATCGGCACGACAGCCGGTGCGCCGACCAACGGCACGAGCACCAGCGGCATGATGAGGCCGGTGCCATAGCCCGCGAGCCCGCCGATGATCTGCGCGAAGAAGGCCGTCACGGCGACGACCGCAATCTGCACCATCGTCAGGTCGGCAAGCATCGTCTACAGCCTCGCTGTCCGCATTCCACCTTCAGGGTAACGGTCGAGAGGTCGAAAGCTTCCACCCGTATGAACGCACTCGAGCTGTCCGCATGGCCGCCGTTGGCATCGCACTGCCCGCGAAGGCGAAGCACCTCCTTCCGGCAGCCCGCGGCAAAATCAAACAAGCCTGCTCTGCTCGATCGCGGCGCCAATGAAACTTGCGAAGAGCGGATGGGGCTCGAACGGACGGGATTTCAGTTCGGGGTGATACTGGACGCCGACGAACCATGGATGGTCCGGGATCTCGACCGTTTCGGGCAGTAGCCCATCGGGCGACATGCCGGCAAAGCGCAGACCGACGGCTTCGAGGCGCTCGCGGTAGCGCGTGTTGACCTCGTAGCGGTGACGGTGGCGCTCGTGAATGTCGTTAGAGCCGTAGATGGTCGCAATGCGGCTGCCCTCGGCAAGGTGCGCCTCGAAGGCGCCAAGCCGCATGGTGCCGCCGAGATCGCCGCCGGATCTGCGCTGCTCGAGTTCGTTGCCGCGCATCCACTCCGTCATCAGGCCGACGACCGGCTGCTCGGTTGCGCCGAACTCGGTTGAGCTCGCGTCCTTGATGCCGACGAGACTGCGCGTGGCCTCGATGCAGGCCATCTGCATGCCGAAGCAGATGCCAAAATACGGAACGCCACGCTCGCGCGCGAATTTGGCGGCGAGGATCTTGCCCTCGGAGCCGCGCTCGCCGAAGCCGCCCGGTACCAGAATGCCATTCACCCCGTCGAGGTAGGGCGTGGGATCCTGATGCTCGAAGACCTCGCTCTCGATCCACTCGAGCTTAACAGCAACCTTGTTGGCGATGCCGCCGTGAACGAGCGCCTCGATCAGGGATTTGTAGGCGTCCTTGAGGCCCGTGTACTTGCCGACGATGGCGATGGTCACGCTGCCTTCGGGGTTCGCGATGGTGCGTGAGATGCTCTCCCACTGCTCGAGGCGCGGTGCCGGCGCACCATCGATGCCGAAGGCCGCGAGCACTTCGCGATCGAGCCCCTCACGGTGATAGGCGAGCGGCACGTCATAGATGGAAGCGACGTCGAGCGCCTGGATGACCGCGCTCTCACGCACGTTACAGAAGAGCGCGATCTTGCGCCGCTCGGAGGGTGGTACCTCGCGATCGCTGCGGCAGAGCAGGATATCGGGCTGGATGCCGATCGAGCGCAGCTCCTTGACGGAGTGCTGGGTCGGCTTGGTCTTGAGTTCGCCGGCCGAGGGGATGTACGGCATCAGCGTCAGGTGGATGTAGACTGAGTGTCCGCGCGGCAGTTCATTGCCGAGCTGGCGGATGGCCTCGAAGAACGGCAGGCCCTCGATGTCGCCGACCGTGCCGCCGATCTCGACGAGGACGAAGTCGACGTCGTCGTTGCCGGAGACCACGAAGCTTTTTATCGCGTCGGTGACGTGCGGGATGACCTGGACGGTGCCGCCGAGGTAGTCGCCACGGCGCTCGCGGGCCAGGATGTCCTGATAGATGCGCCCGGTGGTGATGTTGTCGGTCTTGCGCGCCGGCACGCCGGTGAAGCGCTCGTAGTGGCCGAGATCGAGATCGGTCTCGGCGCCGTCGTCAGTAACGAAGACCTCTCCATGCTGATACGGGCTCATCGTGCCCGGATCGACATTGAGGTAAGGGTCCAGCTTTCTGAGCCGGACTCGATAGCCACGGGCCTGTAGGAGTGCTCCAAGGGCCGCTGAAGCCAGCCCTTTGCCGAGCGAGGAGACCACGCCGCCGGTAATGAAGATGTACCGCGCCATGGGCTTCCACCTTATTCGCTTTCCACACGATTCGGGCCGGCGTTCATGACACCGGCCCAATCCATCCACAGCTCACATCAAACAGTTGCGACCGCAGGTGGCCGCGACGACGTAACGGCAATCTCGGTTAGCGACTTGCCGGCACCTGGGGGAGAGTCTGGCGACCCTGCTGGAGGCTGTCGAGCAGTCCGCCACCACCCGCGGGAGCCGGGCCGCCCGTCGCGGGTGCGGCAGGGGTTCCCGTGCCCGGTACGGCTGGGGCCGTCGCTGCGGGCCGGTCGAGCGGGGAGGCCGCGCGCCGGCTCTGCTGGGCAAAGAGCGTCAGACTGATCGAAGTGACGAAGAACGCAGCGGCGAGACCTGCGGTGACGCGCGTCAGCATGTTCGCGGTGCCACGGCCGGTCATGAAGCCGCCGGCTCCGCCGCCACCGCCGCCGATCCCGAGGGCGCCACCTTCCGAGCGCTGCAGCAGGACGACCGCGCAGAGTGCAGCGGCTATCATCAGATGTATGACGAGCAGAACGGTTGCCATCAAATTCCTCACTATCGTGCGCTTGCAGCGCCGGCACCCCAAAGCCTGATGCCCAAACCCTGATATAAGAAGCGAAGGTAAGGGGCCCAAATCTCGGGGGTGGTCTACACCAAGTCGGCGCGGACTGCCACCACCTCCCATGCGGCCGATTGCGATCCCTACTGCCGGACGACGGGCGCCCAGTTGCCCTCGCTCGTGATGGGGCGCGAGGGGCGATAGGCGTCGTCCGCCTGCGGCTGCTTCTTCTGGCTCTTGTTCTGGTTCTGGGCAGGCGCCTTTTTCTTGGGCTGGGCACCTTCGGCGGCGGGCTGAACGACCTTTTCCGGGGCCTTCTTGGGCGGTGCGGTCTTCACGGGCTCCTTTTTGGCCGCGGGCTTGGTTGCCGGAGCCTTCGCCGCGGGGGCCTTAGGAGCCGCAGCTTTCGGCACTGTTGTTACTGCAGCGGCGGCGGCCGGGCGGTTGGGCGGCCTCTGCGGCAGCGCAATCGAACTGCCGGTACCTTGGATCGTCGCCTCGCCGGCACCCGGCATTTCCTCCTCGCCCCCCTCGATCGTGGTCGGCAGGGTGATGCGTGCGAGACCGCAGCGGAAATTGAGCTGTTCCTCGACCTGGAGCAGGGTGCCGATACGCTGGAGCCGCTCGAGCGGCAGGTTGGCCCGCGCCCAATCCGGACCGCGCGCCATATCCGCTGTAGCGCCTTCATTGCGCAATGTGTCGAGCTGGCTCTGCAGGTGTGTGCAAGCCTCGGGATCGAGCGGCACGGCTGCAGCAGGCGCAATCGCCAGAACCGAAATTGCGAGCATCAGAGCGCTTCCCGCTCCAAGGCTCGATGGACGCACAGTCATTCTCACGTACCCCGCACCTGCAACTCTTAAGCGTAGGCGGCAAGGATTCCGAGGAAATCCGTTGCCTTGAGGCTGGCGCCGCCGACGAGGGCGCCGTTCACGTTCGCGACGGCCATCAGCTCTTTGGCGTTCGATGCCTTGACCGATCCGCCATAGAGGATCCGCATCGCCTGGCCCTCGCTGCCAAACCGTGCTGCGAGCGCTGCGCGGATCGCGCCGTGCACCTCGGCAACATCCGCCACGGTTGGCGTCAGTCCGGTGCCGATGGCCCATACGGGCTCGTAGGCGACGATCGTGTCGGTGGCGCGGCAGTTCTCGGGGAGCGATCCGGCGAGCTGGCGCCCGACCACCGCCAAGGTCTGGCCGGCCTGACGCTCGGCTGCCGTCTCGCCGACGCAGACGATCGCAACGAGCCCGGCGCGGTGGGCAGCCTCCGCCTTGCTCTTCACCAGAGCATCGCTCTCCAAATGGTCGGTGCGGCGCTCCGAGTGACCGACGATGATGGCGCTCGCGCCCGCATCCTTCAGCATTTCCGCGGAGATATCGCCGGTATGCGCGCCGCTGGCCTTGGCGTGGCAGTCCTGGCCGCCAACCGCGATCCGCGATCCACCGAGCGTCGCGGCGAGCTTGGCGATCAGCGTCGCAGGTGGGCAGATGAGGACATCGGCGGCTTCATTCGAGAGGCCCTTCGCGAGGGCTTCGGCCTCGGCCAGGGAGGCCGCGAGCCCGTTCATCTTCCAATTGCCGGCCACGAGCGGCCTGATCGCACTTCCCGTCATGATTTCCTCGCCCTGCCGAACCGCCCCGCGCATTTTTTATGTCGCGCCATGCCTATCGTGCGGCTCCCCCAGTTTCAACCCTCCGCCCACAGTCTCGTCGGCCCTCTGACAAGCATTTGAGCGGTAAGGAAATCCGCACCCGTCCAGAGCGGGGGCCGAGCGGGCCAAGAGCGGGAATGTGGACGCACTCGCGCACACGGCCTATATGGACATCAAACCGAGCGCCTGCCGAGGGCGCCACCCATCAACAAAGGGTCGACGAGAATATGCTGGAAGCACTGAGACGCGGCGTCAAAGGCATATTCATCCAGGCGCTGATCGGCCTCCTCGTGATCGCCTTTGCCGTATGGGGCATTGCCGATGTCTTCCAGGGGCGCGGGCAGACCTCTCTGGCACAGATCGGCAAGACCGAAATCTCGCAGGATCAGTTCCAGCAGGCTCTCCAGTCGGAGATTAGCGCTCTCTCGCGCCAGTTCGGACGCCGCCTCACGATCGATCAGGCCCGCCAGCTCGGCATCGACCAGCGCGTGCTGTCGCGACTCATCGGCACCGCTGCCATCGATACGCACGCACGCGAACTCGGTCTCTATCTGTCAGATGCGACGATCGCCGAAGCCATCCGCAATGATCCCGTGTTCCGGGGTGTCGGCGGTCAGTTCGATCGCAACAACTTCACCGAGATCCTGCGCCAGAACAACCTCAGCGAGCAGCGCTATTTCGCCGAGCGCCGTGCGGAGGAGGTGCGCGAGCAGCTCACCGAGACGCTGGTCGGCGGCAACGTGCCGCCTGATTATCTCATCCAGACGCTCCACCGCTACCAGGGCGAGACGCGCACGATCGCGCACATGACGCTCGATCCCGAGGTCGCCGGCAAGGTCGAGGCGCCGGACGAGGAGAAGTTCAAGGCCTACTACGAGCAGAACAAGCGCCGTTTCGTTGCGCCAGAGTTTCGGAAGGTCCCGCTCATCCTGCTGACCGAGGCCGAGGTGCGCAAGCACGTCGCCGTCAGCGATGAGGAGATGAAGGCGCTTTACGAGCGCGAGAAGGACACTTTCGCGACGCCCGAGCGCCGACGCATTCAGCAGATTTCCTTCCCCGATCGCGCGGCGGCCGAGAAGGCACATACCGCGCTCAAGGCTGCCGCGTCCTTCGAGGAGGGGCTCAAGGGGCTCGAACTCAAGGAAAGCGACATCGACCTCGGCAGCCTCGCCAAGTCGGAGATGATCGATGCGGCCATTGCCGACGCTGCCTTCAAGCTCGAGAAGGGGCAGATCTCGGAGCCGGTCACGGGAACGTTCTCGACGGTGTTGGTGCGCGTCGCGGACATCACGCCCGGCAAGCTCAGCACGTTCGACGAGGTCAAGGATCAGCTCCGCAATCGCATTGCCGGCGAGCGTGTCAATCGCGAGATGCAAGAGCTTCACGATCGCGTCGATGATGCGCGCGCGGGCGGCTCTGGCCTCAAGGAGGTCGCCGAGCGACTGAAGGTGAACTTCATCGAGATCGAGGCAACCGACAGGCAAGGCATGACGCCCGAGGGCAAGCCGGCACTCGAGCATCCCGATGCGGCGCGCATTCTCGGCTCGGCTTTCGAGGGTGGCAGCGGCCTTGATCGCGAAGCCATCGAGCTCACGGACGGCGGCTATGCCTGGATCGATGTGGGTGGGGTCACGGCCGAGCGCCAGAAGCCCTTCGAGGAGGTTCAGGAGGCTGTAAAGACCGCCTGGATCGAAGCCGAGCGCCGCACCGCGCTCAACGCCACTGGGCAGAAGATCGTGGAGCGTGTCGACAAGGGCGAGGCGCTCGAGGACGTGGCGAAAGAACTTGGCCTCGAGGTCAAACTCGCGCAGCCCGCGACGCGGAACCAGCAGCCGGATGGCTTGACGCGCGCAGCCGTGCAGCGGGCGTTCTCGCTGGCGCGTGGCACGGCAGCGGCCGTCGAAAGCGCCGATGGCAAGTCACGAACCATCATCGTGGTGCGCGCCATCGTCGATCCGCCGCCTGCGACACCCGAGCAGATCGCAAGCCTGCGCCAGGAGCTTTCGCGTCAGCTTCAGGGCGACACGATCAATACCTACGTCAGCGCACTCCAGACGCGCCTCGGCCATAGCGTGAACCAGACGGTTTACCGCCGCGCCATGGGGCTCGAAACCCAGCAGCCTTGAGCGGCTGGGTAATGGGTAGCGGTGGGGAGGTTTAGATCGAGAAGCTCGTGCCACAGCCGCACGCGGCCGTGGCTTGGGGGTTCTGGATCTTGAACGAGGCGCCGATCAGCTCGTCGACGAAGTCGATCTCGGAGCCTTCCATGTAGCCGACCGACATCTCGTCGATCAGCACGACCGCTCCCGCACGCTCGATCACGAGGTCGTCGGGCTCGCGCCCCGAAACGAGATCGAATTTGTATTGGAAGCCCGAGCAGCCGCCGCCTTCGACGCTCACGCGAAGGGCCTCGGCGCCGGGCTCGCCGGCCACGATCTCGGCAATCCGCCGGGCGGCACGCTCGGTCAATCCAACTCGCGGGCGATCCTCGACCATCGTCATGAATGGGCTCCTCGCGCGTTCCTGGAGGCCGCAATAGCGGCCGGACTCGACGCGGATACTTGATAACTAAATAGGAATTGCTGCCGCGATGTCAAACGGCGGCTCTGGTTCTATCACAGGCTGGGCTATCATAGGGTGAATCGAGGGGCAGCCATGCAAGGGCCGGCTGACCGGCGAGCCAAAGTCAGCAGCAGGGTCCGCAGGTGGAGAAGGGCGACATACGCGAGCAGGCAGGTTCCACGGGCGGCATGACGCCGCGCCGTCCGGGCGCGCGCCCCGTCGCCGCCTGGGCGCTTGATGCGGACCAGAGCCGTGGCCGGGCGGCAACCGAGCCGCCCTGTTCATACCGGACGCCCTTCCAGCGTGATCGCGATCGCATTGTGCACGCGACGGCCTTCCGGCGTCTCACATACAAGACGCAGGTATTCCTCCACCACGAGGGGGACCATTTCCGCACCCGTCTGACCCACTCGCTCGAGGTCGCGCAAATTGCGCGCTCGATGGCGCGGCAACTCGAACTCGACGAGGACTTGGCCGAAGCTCTGTCGCTCGCGCACGACGTGGGCCACCCGCCGTTTGGTCATGCGGGCGAGAGAGCGCTCGATGTGGCCATGCGCGACTGGGGCGGCTTCGATCACAACGCGCACAGCCTGCGCATGGTCACGACGCTTGAACGCCGTTACGCGCATTTCGACGGCCTCAATCTGACGTTCGAGACGCTCGAAGGCCTCGCCAAGCACAATGGCCCGCTCATCGGCTTGCACGCTCCGGCGAACTCGGCGGAGCGCAATCGCGAGCTTCTCGAGCTGATCGGCGCGCTGGGCCTTACGCAGGCCCTCCTGCTCGATCGTTTTGCGCCCGCCGAGGCGCAGGTTGCCGCGATCGCCGACGACATCGCCTACACGAACCACGACATCGATGATGCACTCCGCGCCGGCCTCATCAGCATCGGCGATCTCGAAGTCGCGCCCATGGCTGGCGCGTTCGTCACGGCAGCGCGCTCCGTGCTGGCGGGTACGACGCTCGCGCGAAGCGAGGTCGATCGTGATCGCCGCCTGTTCTACGAAGTGAACAGGCGCATGATCACGGTCATGGTCGACGAGGTCGTGAAGGAAACGCGATCACGCATTGCCGCGCGGGGTATCACCAGTGCCGACGCTATCCGCAATGCCGGCATTCCCACCGTGGCCTTTCCGGACGATCAACGCGCCGAACTCGATGGCCTGAGGAAGTTCCTGTTCGAGCGCGTCTATAGGGCCCCGCGAGTCATGCGCGTCATGCACAAGGCCGAGGATGTGATTGCGGCCCTGTTCGACCGCTACATGACGCGCCCCGCCGACCTGCCGGGCGGCCGCGGAGAGGCCATTCTCGGCCTCGATCCGGCCGGCCGGGCCCGCCGCGTCGCCGACTTCATCGCCGGTATGACAGACCGTTTCGCGCTCGCCGAATATGCGCGCCTGTTTGACGACACCATTGATTTGCATTAGCTGCCGCCATGCTATGACGCGGGCGGAAGGCTTAACTGCCAAAGTCCGGGCGTCGTCCCATCCGAGGAAACATCATGACCGTGCTCGCCGAGGTCGAGGCGCAGATTGCCGACGCATTGAAGAGGCTGCAGCAGGCAGGCCGCCTGCCGGCCGAGCTTGCGCTTGGCGCCGTCGAGGTCGAGCCCACTAAGGATCCGCGTCACGGCGATCTCGCAACGAACGCCGCCATGGTGCTTGCGAAGCCCGCGCGCATGAAGCCGCGAGACATCGCCGATGCGCTCGTAGCGGAGCTTGCGACGCTGCCCAGCTACGTGAAGGTCGAAGTGGCAGGGCCGGGCTTCGTCAATATCTCGCTTGCGCCGGAACGCTGGCAGTCGGTCATCGGTGACGTGCGCGCGGCAGGCGATCGCTACGGCGCCTCGAAAATGGGCAAGGGCGAGAAACTGCTCATCGAGTACGTGTCGGCGAATCCCACCGGACCGATGCACGTCGGGCATGGACGCGGCGCCGTGTTCGGCGACTCGCTTGCGAACCTGCTCGACTTCGCTGGATATACGGTCACGCGCGAATACTACGTCAATGATGCCGGTGCGCAGGTCGATATGCTCGCGCGCTCAGCGTTCCTGCGCTACCGCGAGGCGCTCGGCGAGAACATCGGAGAAATTCCGGCCGGCCTCTATCCGGGCGATTACCTGAAGCCGGTCGGCGCCGCGCTCGCGAAGGAGCACGGCGACGCGCTGCTCAGGAAAGCAAACGACGAGAGTGCCTGGCTGCCGATCGTGCGCGCCAAGGCCATCGAGATGATGCTCGTCATGATAAAGGAGGATCTGGCGGCACTCGACATCCGTCACGAGGTGTTTTTCTCCGAGCGCGCCATGACCGAGGGCGGCAAGGACGACATCGCGGCGACCATTGCGGAACTGAGAGCAAAAGGTCTCGTGTTCGAGGGACGCCTGGAGAAGCCCAAAGGCCACGACGACGACGAATGGGAAGACCGTGAGCAAACGCTCTTCAAGGCGACGGACTTTGGAGACGACGTCGACCGCGCGCTCATGAAGTCGGATGGCAGCTACACCTATTTCGCCGGCGACATGGCTTACCACCACAACAAGCTGTCGCGTGGCTACCGGCATCTGATCAACGTGTTCGGTGCCGATCACACAGGCTACATCAAGCGCATGCAGGCGGCCGTGGCGGCGCTCTCGGGCGGTCAGGCCGATCTCGATATCAAGGTCTGCCAGCTCGTTAAGCTGCTGCGCGGCGGCGAGCCGGTGAAGATGTCGAAACGCGCTGGCACGTTCGTCACGCTGCGCGAGGTCGTCGATGAGGTCGGCAGCGATCCGATCCGCTTCATGATGCTCTACCGCAAGAATGATGCGGCGCTCGATTTCGATCTGGCGAAGGTCGTCGAGAAGTCGAAGGACAATCCCGTGTTCTACGTGCAGTACGCGCACGCGCGGGCCTATTCGATCTTCCGCAATGCGGCGGAGGCTTTTCCGAACCTCGGGCGAGCCGACGCCGATGTCGCGGGCGCGGACATGTCTCTCCTAACGGACGACGGCGAGCTCGATCTCCTCCGCAGGCTGGCGCTTTTTCCGCGGACGGCGGAAGGCGCTGCGCGTGCTCATGAGCCGCATCGCATAGCCTTCTATCTCTCTGATTTGGCGTCTGCATTTCACGCGCAGTGGACGCGAGGCAATGATTCGCCACATTTGCGATTTATCCAAGTGAATGACCGGAAGCTGACCGCTGCGCGCCTTGCTCTCGTGGGGGCTTGTTCACAGGTAATCGCGACTGGGCTGGCCATCCTCGGGGTGCACGCTCCGACCGAAATGCGCTAGCCTGCGATTCGACGAGATGAAACGCGGTTTACGCGGCAGGAATCAGAGCGGGTTGATCGACGCGCGGGCAGCTCCGGCACAGCGGGAAACCTGAAGGGGGTATCTCGATGGCACGGCAGAACAATATGCTTCCTAAGGGCGCGGATGCGCACCTGAGGTCGCCGAACGCCGCGCATGATCCGGCGCAGCCCGCTCAGGGCTACGGCAGCGCTTATCCGCATCAACAACACGATGCACCCGAGGGCGGTGCCCCGGCGCGGGACATCTTCAGCGCGCTCAGGCCCGATGCGAGCCTTGCCTCGCGCTTCGAGCCGTTCGCGCCGCCTGCGGGGCGTTCACAGCCGCAGGCTGCTTATGGCCGCCAGCCGTTCGGTGAGCCCGAAGAGCAGCCCTACGCCGCGCCGGCTTATGGCAACCAGGGCCACCATCAGGCACACCAAGATCCCTATGGGCGTCCTCTTCCGGGCGGTTACCCCGACCAAGGTGGATACACAGGTGCTCCCGGCCAGGAGCACGATGCCGGCTACTACGGTCAGCAACAGCAGCATGGCTATGCCCCGCAGCCGCAGGGGCGCTATGGCCACGATGATGGCTATGCCTACGACGATCCCTATCGGCCCGGCGCTGCGGACCCCTATGCGGCCGCGCAGCCAGGCGCCACGGGACACCCGGACGACGCCTACTACGAGGACGACTACGCCGAGGAGCCCGAAGCCCGTACGCGGCGCGGACCGCGCGCCGTCGTCGTGGTTGGCGCCCTGATCGGGGCCATCGTGCTCGGTGGCGGCCTCGCTTATGGCTACAAGGCCATGACGGGTGGTGGTGGCTCGAACGGCAAGCTGCCGATCCTGCGCGCCGACAGCGCTCCCGCCAAAGCACAGCCGACTGAACCGGGCGGCAAGCAGGTGGCCCACACGGACAAGAAATTCCTGAACCGCCTCACCGAGGACCGCAACGCGCGGCCCGTCCCCGTCTCCATCCAGCCGCCGGCACCGGAGCGCGAGGCGGCCGATGGCCCCCGGCGGGTGCCGACACTCGTCGTCAATCGCGATGGCACGATTGGCTCCAGTGGCGAAGCACCGCCGGCAGCCAGACCGCCGTCGAGCGGTGTGCCGGGCTTGCTCGTCGATGGCCTGTCGCCGCGCGTGCCGCCGCCGCAGCGCGACATTGCCCCTCCGGCACCGCCGCCACGCGCCGCCATGCCCGTCGAAGCACCTGCGCCGGCAGCGCCGCCTAGGCGCGTTGCGGCTGCACCGGCTGCCTCCGCCATCGAGCCGCCGCAACTGCCGGCAGCTCCGGCACCGCGAGTCGATGCGGAGTCGAGGCGGCCTGTGCCGACGCAGAAGCAGGCGGCACGAACGCCGCCGCCAGCGGCATCGGTGGCGACACCAACACCCGGTGCAACGTCGGCCGGCTATGTGGCGGTTGTCGCCTCGCGGCAGACGCACATGGATGCGCTGAAGTCGATGGCCGACATCCAGCAGAAGTATGCCGGCGTACTCCAAGGTCGCGCATCGGATGTCCGCGAGGCCAACCTCGGTGACAAGGGCGTATGGTTCCGGGTCGTCGTCGGGCCCCCGGGCTCGCGGGAGACGGCCAACAACGTCTGCGGGCAGCTCAAGACACAGGGCTACGCCGGCTGCTGGGTCGCGCCTTACTGATCGAGTGCCGCCGGCTTGTTGCTCAAGTGCCGCGGCCTGCTGGAGAGAGGTGCTATCGCGCTCGTAGATGGTGCTATGCCCGCGGTGGCCATGCGGACAGGTTGACGCGCTCTGCGCTGAAATGCTCAACCCTTTCCGCAAGCCCCTAAAGTCATAAAAGACGGGGTTCGGGGGTGTCTCCCCCGAGCGGGTCATAGGGCGGCAGCCCTGTTCGCGCCAAAGGCGCGACTATGAACCCCCCTCGCGCTAAAGGCGCGAAGATGAATTCAGGAGTTTTTATGCCGAGCGCGTTCATCACGGGTCTTGCTGGGCCGACACTGCTCGATGCCGAGCGATCGCTTCTCGCGTCGACGCGACCGGCGGGTGTGATCCTTTTTGCGCGGAACTGCGTCGCGCACGATCAGATCAAACGCCTTGTCGGCGATTGTCTCGACGCGATCGGCAGTGCTGACACGCTGGTCCTGATCGACCAGGAGGGCGGCCGCGTGCAGCGCCTGCGCCCGCCGCTCGGCCGCGCGTTGCCGCCGGCTGCTGCATTCGGCACGCTCTATGCGCATGATCCGGCCGAGGCGTGCCGACTTGCATTTCTGGTGAGCCGGCAGAATGCGGAGGACCTTCGGGCGCTCGGCATCAATACGAACTGCGCACCCGTGCTCGATGTGCCGGTACCGGGTGCGCACGATGTCATCGGGAACCGTGCCTATGGTGCGACCGTCAGGCAGGTGGCGGCGCTCGGCGCGGAGGTTGCTGCGGGGCTGACGGCGGGCGGCGTGCTGCCCGTGATCAAGCACATTCCCGGCCATGGCCGAGCGGGTGCCGACAGCCATCACGATCTGCCGGTCGTGGACACGCCGCGGGCGACGCTCGAAGAGACGGACTTCGCGGCGTTCCACGCTCTGGCGCATCTCCCTGCGGCCATGACCGCCCACGTGCTGTTCACGGATATCGACCGGGAGCATCCGGCGAGTACGTCGGTGTCTGTCACCCGGGATATCATCCGTGGCACCATCGGCTTCGGTGGTCTGCTTATGAGCGATGACGTGAGCATGAAGGCGCTCGGTGGGCCGCTCCGCGAGCGCGCCCGGGCGGTGCTGGCGGCCGGCTCGGATCTGGTGCTCCATTGCAATGGCAACTTGAGCGAGATGGAGGATGTCGCTGCGGAAAGCCCTGCTGTTTCAGGGTGTTCGCGGACGCGTCTGGCAACGGCTCTGGCTGTTCTGCAACATCACGAGCCCTTTGAGCCACAACTCGCCGAAGCCGCGATTTCGCGCGCGCTGTCCGTCATCGCATGAATCAGCTAATGCTCCCTGTGGATAAGGGCTGGATAACCCAGCTTGCCCGCAAGGGTGTCAAACGACGGCCATGATGGACGGCGGCACGGGCGAAGCGAGTGCAAGCCCCGAGGAATGGGGTGATCCGGAGCGCGGGGAACTGCCTGCGCCCGAAGAAGCGTTCGTCGTCGATCTCGAAGGTTTCGAGGGTCCGCTGGACCTGCTGCTGGCGCTGGCTCGGACGCAGAAAGTTGATCTCGCGCGCATCTCGATCAATACGCTCGTCAGCCAGTATCTTGCCTATATCAGCGAGGCGCAGAAGCTGCGACTCGAGCTTGCGGCCGACTATCTGGTCATGGCGGCATGGCTCGCTTTCCTGAAGTCGCGCCTGCTCATCCCGCGCGAGCAGACGGCGGACGACGGCCCGTCCGGCGAGGAGCTTGCCGCGCGCCTCGCTTTCCGCCTCATGCGGCTCGAAGCCATGCGCAACGCCGCCGCGCAGCTTCTGACGCGCAAGCGTCTCGATCGCGATATCTTCCCGCGAGGTATGCCCGAGGGCGTGAGGACCATCCGCACGCGCGAGCATTCGGCTGAAATCTACGACCTGCTCAAAGCCTACGCCGAGCAGCGCACGCGCACGACCGTCAGGCGCACGCATGTCATCAAAAGGCGCACCGTGTGGTCGATCAAGGATGCCCGCCAGCGACTGGAAACACTGGTGGGGCGCGCAGCCGGATCATGGGTGCAGCTCGACTTCTTCCTCGAGCAGTTCCTGCCCTCGCCGGAGCTTAGCCGCACGGCGCTCGCGAGCTCGTTCGGCGCGACGCTCGAAATGGCGCGCGAAGGTCATATCGAGATCCGTCAGGCCGGTCCGTTCGCGCCGCTCTACATCAGGCGCAAGGATGCGGGTACCGAATGGGAGCGGCTGAACGCCGGGTGAACTGAGTACGCCGCGGAGACGTAATACTGCGAGACACGGGGGCGAGACATGGTTCCACCCAAGCTGAGTATCGCACCGGACAGTGAGATGACGAGTAACGAGAAACGAGAGCAGGGTCCTGAAGCTGGCGACCTGCGCCCGCCTTCATCGGAGCGCACGGGACCGCCATTGCGCCCGCTGCCGGCGAATATCGCAGCGCTACCGTCGGCCGATCGGCGCGAGAAGCTGCGCGTGCTCGAAGCCTTGTTGTTCGCGGCTTCGGAGCCACTCGACGTACAGCATCTCGCCGGCCATCTCGCCGAGGGCGATGACGTCAACGCGCTGCTCACGGAGCTGCAGGGTTTTTATGCCTCGCGCGGTATCAATCTCGTGCGTGTTGCCGGTAAGTGGGCCTTCCGCACGGCCGACGACCTCTCCTTCCTGCTCGAGAAGCACGCCAAGGAAGAGCGCAAGCTCTCCAAGGCCGCTCTGGAGACGCTCGCCATCATTGCTTACCACCAGCCTGTAACGCGGGCCGAGATCGAGGAGATCCGCGGCGTGCAGACCTCCAAGGGGACGCTCGACGTGCTGCTGGAGACAGGCTGGGTGCGCCCGCGCGGCCGTCGCCGTGCGCCCGGCAAGCCGATCACGTACGGCACGACGGAGACGTTCCTCGATCACTTCAATCTCGACACGGTCAAGGATCTGCCGGGATTGCAGGAGCTCAAGGGTGCGGGGCTCCTCGATGCGAACCTGCCGCCGGACTTCAAGGTGCCCGAGCCGACGGATGTCGCCGCCCTCATGCCGGACGAGTTGCCGCTCGAGGATGACACCGACGCGGCGCAGGAGGAAATGGACCTCGACTTGCCGGACGATGAGGAAGGCGATATGGGCGAGGCGGACCGCACATGAGGGCGCTCACTTAGAATTCCTCCAGAGTGCGGCCGATCGAGGTGACGGTTGGTCTTCAAGACACTGCTTGGACGAGTTGGGCCGCGCGGACAGGCCGGCAATAGAGCTGCCGTGGCAGAGGCGGGGCAGGGCTCCGTGCGCGCCGCCACAACCTTTGCAGCGCGGCTGACCTTCGAGGCCGTGGAGCGCAACTTCGACGACGTGGCCGCACTGGCAGGCGTCAGCCTCGATATTGCGCCCGGCGAGGTCGTCTGCCTGCTCGGGCCTTCGGGCTGCGGAAAGACGACGCTGCTCCGCATAGCGGCGGGCATCGAGCGCCCCACGGGCGGGCGCGTGCTCATCAACGACCAGGAAGTCGCCGGGCCCGAGCGCTTCGTGCCACCCGAAGAGCGTAACGTCGGCCTCATGTTCCAGGACTTCGCGCTCTTCCCGCACCTGACCATTCTGGAGAACGTCGCCTTCGGACTGCGACAGCTGTCTTCGGCCGAGGCGCGGCGCGAAGCGCTGGCACTCCTGGCGCGTGTCGGCCTCGAACACTACGCGGACCAGCACCCGCACATTCTTTCAGGCGGAGAGCAGCAGCGCGTGGCGCTCGCACGCGCGCTCGTGCCGCGTCCCGCCGTCATGCTCATGGACGAGCCATTTTCCGGCCTCGACATCCAGCTCCGCGAGCGCCTTCAGGAGGGCACGCTGGAACTCCTGCGCGAAACGCGCGCAACCAGCATGATCGTGACGCATCATCCCGAGGAGGCCATGCGGCTCGGTGATCGCATCGCCGTCATGCGCGCGGGGCGCATCATTCAGCTCGGACGGGCTGAAGAACTTTATCGCCAGCCGGTCGATCTTTTCGTTGCCCGACTCTTTTCCGAGATCAACGAGATCTCGTGGCCGGCAGCGAGCGGCGTGCTCGTGACACCGCTCGGCACATTTCCTGCGCCCGCCATTCCCGATGGCGCCAAGGCTGTGCTCTGCATTCGCCAGCGCGCAATCAAACTTTTGCCCGAGGGACAAGGCCATCCCGCACGCGCCCGCCACGTGCGCTTTCTGGGCGACGCCGCGCTTGTCGAGATGGCCGTGCAGGGGTTCGATGCGCCGATCAAAGCCATGGTTCACGAGAGCGAAGTGCCGGAGCGCGGTCGCGACATCGGCATCGAGATCGATCCGCAGCGCGCGCTCGTGTTTGCTGCAGAGGCGTAGACCTTTCAGCCACCACGCATCATCATGCTGGCGGTCACCCCTTCCACCGCAATGCTTCCATGCCGTTTCACTCGCCAACAGTCCGTGCCGTTTCCGCCCTGTCGGTGACTCAGCTTATTGGCTGGGGCGCAACGTTCTGGCTGCCCGCAGTCACAGGGCCAGCCATGGCGAGCGATCTGGGCATGGCGCTCCCCATGATCATGGCAGGTCCTACGGTCATGCTTGTCGTCATGGCAGCGGTGTCCTGGCCGCTGAGCGCCATCTTCGAGCGCTACGGCGCGCGCCCGATCATGGTTTTGGGATCACCTCTCGGCGCGGCCGGCCTGTTGGTCATGGCCCTCGCCGATGGTCCGGTGACCTATGCCTTGGCGTGGCTCATGCTCGGCCTCGCCGGGGCCTGTATTTTAACGACACCAGCGCAGATTGCTGTGACCGAGATCGCCGGCGAGAAAGCGCGCGAGGCGCTCAGCGTGCTCATCCTGGCCGGCGGGCTGACATCAACCATCGTCTGGCCGCTGACAGCGCTTCTGCAGGCCCAATGGGGCTGGCGCACAACGACGCTGCTCTATGCTGCCCTCATGCTGCTTGTCTGCACGCCACTGCATTGGACCATGCTCGCCCGCCGGCCCAGGGAGAAATCCACCGCGAAGACGGCGGCCGAGCCTGCCCCCATTGATCGGCCACGCTTCGCCCTGCTCGCCGTGAGCTTTGCCGCGAACGGCTTCGTCACCTGGGGCTTTGCTCTGACCATCATCATTCTGTTCGAGGCAGGCGGCCTCGATCACGCCAGTGCGCTGGCAGCTGCGGCCTTCATAGGTATTGCTCAATGGGCGGGGCGCATGGCCGACTTCCTCGGCGGCCGACGCTGGTCGAGCTTCGTCACCGGTCTTGTCGCTGCTGCCCTGTTTCCGCTGAGCTTCATAATTCTTCTACTGAGCAGCAGCTTCGTCGGCGCCATGATTTTCGCAACGCTCTATGGCGTTGCCGGCGGCATCATCGCCGTTACCCGCGCCACGCTGCCGCTGCAGATTTTCCCCGCCGGCGCCTATGCCCGCGCATCATCGCAGCTCGCCGTGCCCCTCAATCTCTCCTTCGCCGCCGCTCCGCCGGCCTTCGCAGCCGTCCTTACCTCCGCTGGTCCCCACGCGGTGTTGTGGTTGGCCTTGGTCATCTCGATCTTCGCATTCGGCACGCTTCTCGGTCTTTGGCTGCTGGATCGCCGAACGCATCAGTCATCCGGGCAGTAGGTCGCGCCTTCGGCGCGAGCGAGGGCCAGCCCTCGCGCACCCAGCCGGGGGACACCCCCGGGACCCCCGTCTTTTACGACTTTTCAGGCATCACGTAGTTGAGCGGCATGCGGCCGCCATCGGCGTAGACGGTCGTGCCCGTGACATAGCTGGCCTCGTCGCTCGCGAGCCACGCGACGATCGCCGCGATCTCCTCCGGCTGCCCGACGCGGCCCATGGGCGTGCGCGAGAGCACCTTCTTGCGGAAGGCTTCGTCCTTCACCACGCCTGCCAGCAGCGGCGTCTGGATCGTTCCGGGACCGACGGCGTTCACGCGTATGCCCTGTGGCGCGAGTGCGATGGCCATGGCTTTTGTGAGCTGCGCGAGACCGCCCTTCGAGACTGAGTAAGCAACGTGATCAGGAAGCGCGAACACCGCATTCACCGAGCTCATGTTCACGATCGCACCGGCAGTACCGCCTTCCGTGCGCGGGCCCTGCTTCACCATCTGCCGCGCGGCCGCCTGCCCGGCGAGGAAGGCACCCTTGAGGTTCACGCCCAGAATGCGTTCGAACTCTTCGATCGGCAGATCGAGGAACGGCGCGTCATCGACGATGCCGGCGTTGTTCACGAGCACGTCGATGCGCCCATGCGCTTCGAGCGCCTTGGCGATCAGATTGTGCACGTCGAGCTTTTCCGACACGTCGCAGTCGACGAAGTCGGCAACGCCACCGCTCTTGCGAATGCGTTCCGCGACCGCATTGCCGGCTTCGGCGTTCACATCGGCGACAATGATCTTGGCGTCCTCGCGCGCGAGCCTCAGTGCGCACGCCTCGCCAATGCCCTGTCCCGCGCCCGTGACAATCGCAATTCGGTCCTTGAGCAGCATTTTCTTTTCTCCTCGTGCTTCAGGCGGCCCCGCGCCGTACGGCGTCGACGACTGCGATCGCGGACATGTTGAGCAGGCCGCGCACGGTGATCGAGGGCGTGACGATATGAGCTGGCCGCGCCGCACCGAGCAGGATCGGTCCTACGGCCACGCTGCCCGATACGACCTTGAGCAGGTTGAATGCGATGTTCGCCGCATCGAGGCTCGGCATGATGAGCAGGTTCGCCGCGCCATTGAGCGCGGAGTTCGGGAAGATCTCCTCGCGAATGAAGGCGGACAGCGCCGCATCGGCGTGCATCTCGCCTTCGACCTGCAGATCGGGTTCCCATTCGCGCACGAGATTGAGCACCTGGCGCATTTTGCGGGCCGACGCCGTGTTCTCCGAGCCGAAGTTCGAATGTGAGAGGAGTGCCACCTTGGGCTCGATGCCGAAGCGACGCACTTCCGCCGCAGCAAGGCGCGTGATCTCCGCAATCTGTTCGGGAGAGGGATCGTAGGACACGTACGTGTCGGCCATGAAGAGCGGCCCGGTAGGCAGGATCATCGCCGAGAGCGTGGCGAAACCGCGTGCTCCGGGCATGAGTCCAACGACCTCCGAAACGTGCCGGAGCTGCGTGAGATAGCGCCCGACCGCGCCGCAGATCATGGCATCGGCATCGCCGCGCCGAAGCAGGAGGCCCGCAAGCACCGTCGAGCCGTTGCGCACGACGCGCTGGGCATGTGAGGGCGAGACGCCGCGGCGCTCGACGAGACGGTGATACTCGTCGGTGAGCACGGCCATGCGCGGGTCCGTCTCGGGATCGACGATGTCCACGTCCACGCCGACCTTCAGGCGCAGCCCGAGGTGGGTCATCATGCGGCGGATGTCGTCGCGCCGGCCGATCAGGATCGGATGCGCAATCCCTTCGGCGACGAGCTGCTGGGCGGCCTGCAGCACGTACGGATGATCGCCCTCCGCAAAGGCAAGACGCTTGCGTGTTTCCTGCGACGCGGCCTTGGCGGCATCCATGATCGGCTTCATGACGAAGCCCGAACGGAAGACGAAGCCGCTGAGCTTCTCACGATAGGTGTCGAAATCGGCGATCGGCCGCGTCGCGACGCCCGAATCCATCGCTGCTTTAGCGACGGCCGGTGCGATCTCGATGATGAGGCGCGGATCGAACGGCTTCGGCAGAATGTAGTCGGGCCCGAACAGGAACGTCTCTGCGCCATAGGCGGCGAGCACGATGTCGGATGCTTCACTCTCGGCGAGCCGTGCGAGTGCGCTGACAGCCGCCGCCTTCATCTCCGCATTGATCGACGTCGCGCCGACATCGAGAGCACCGCGGAAGACGAAGGGAAAACAGAGGACGTTATTGATCTGGTTCGGGTAGTCCGTCCGCCCCGAGGCGATGATGGCGTCATCGCGCACGGCCTTGACGTCCTCCGGCATGATTTCCGGATTGGGATTGGCGAGCGCGAAGACCAGCGGCTTCGCTGCCATCGACGCGACCATCTCGCGGCTCACGATGCCGGCAGCCGAGAGGCCGAGGAAGACATCGGCGCCGGCCATGACCTCGGCAAGCTTCCGCTTGTCGGTCTTCTGCGCGTAGATGGCCTTGTAGGGATCCATGAGCGCCTTGCGGCCTTCGTAGACCACGCCCTCGATATCGGCGACCCAGATGTTCTCCCGCTTGGCGCCGAGCACGCAGAGAAGCCCGAGGCAGGCGAGCGCCGCGGCACCTGCGCCGGAGCAGACGATCTTGACCTCGCCGAGATTCTTGCCGACGAGCTTCAGGCCATTGAGGATGCCGGCCGCGACGACGATCGCCGTGCCGTGCTGGTCGTCGTGAAAGACCGGGATCTTCATGCGCGCCTGGAGCTGGCGCTCGATCTCGAAGCACTCAGGCGCCTTGATATCCTCGAGGTTGATGCCGCCGAAGGTCGGCTCCAGTCGGGCCACGGCCTCGACGAAGGGCTGAACCTCGTTCTCGGCCACCTCGATGTCGTAGACGTCGATGCCGGCGAATTTCTTGAAGAGAACGGCCTTGCCCTCCATGACCGGCTTCGAGGCGAGCGGCCCGATATTGCCGAGGCCGAGCACGGCGGTGCCGTTCGTGATCACGCCGACGAGGTTACCGCGCGCCGTATAGCGGGAGACCGCGGACGGGTCCTCTGCAATGGCCTGGCAGGCAAAGGCGACGCCCGGCGAGTAGGCGAGGCCCAGGTCGTTCTGGTTGGCCACCGGCTTGGTCGCGTGAATGGCGATCTTTCCGGGAGGGTCCGCCTCGTGGTAATCAAGAGCATTGCGTCGCAGATTGTTGTCGGGCATTCGCCGTGGTCCTCGTTGCGTGCCGGCAGCCCGCATGTTTGCCACAGAACCATGGCGGAGTGCCAATGCCATGCGCACGTTTATGAACGGCACCGAGTATTTGTCCCGCGCGAGCCACCGTTTTCTGGCCGGCGCTGGGCTTGCGGTGTTGGTCGTGCTGGCGGATGCGCCCGGGCTCGGCGCCCAGGTGCCGGTTTCAGGTAGCGGCGCGACGCAGGTGCCAGAAGGTCTGCCGCCAGCCAACTGGCCGACCTCGCCGCATCATGCCGTCATCGACGGCTGGGGCCGGACCATTCCATGTCGCTGCCGGTTCAACGGCAAGGCCTACCGGCTCGGCGAGATCGTGTGCATGAAGACGCACGTCGGCACAGTCCTCACGCGTTGCGATATTGTCGAGAACAATACGTCGTGGATGCCGAGCCGGGAGCCCTGCGTACCCGACGCCGGCACCTGATCGCCCCTCAGCCCGCCAGCAGATGCCAGCCGACGCCAAGCGCGCCGCAGATCGCGAGCGACGTCATGATGCTGCGATGCAGCCGGAAGAGCAGCACGAACGCCACGCCCGTCAGGATCAAGGCGACCCAATCGAGGCTCGCAGGCTCGGGCAGGTAGAGGCGTAGCGGGCCGAGCCACGTCGTCGTGCTCTCGCGGAAGAGCACGTTGAGCGCGAACCAGACTGTCAGGTTGAGGATCACGCCGACCACGGCCGCGGTGACGGCAGCAAGCGCTGCCCTGAGCCGCGGCTCAGCATTGATCCGCTCGATGTAGGGCGCGCCGACGAAGATCCATAGAAAGCACGGTGCGAACGTCGCCCACAGCGCCACGAATGCACCGAGTGTGCCCATGAGCAGCGGCGATCCTCCGCCGTGTCGGTAGGCAGCAAGAAAACCGACGAACTCGGTGACGAGGATCAGCGGTCCGGGAGTGGTTTCAGCAAAGCCGAGCGCATCGACCATCTCGCCGGCTGTCATCCAGCCGAAGTGCTGGACCATATCCTGCGCGAGATAGGCGAGGACGGCATAGGCGCCGCCGAAGGTCACGACCGCGAGCTTCGAGAAGAGCAGGCTGAGCTGCGACGTGACGTGCGAGCCGCCAAGGATCATTGCCAGGATGGCGAGAGGTGCGATCCAGACGACGAGCCAGATGACGGTCGTGCGCAGTGTGTCCGCGAGACTGACCGTCGGTGCGGCGCGTGCGGAATGGTCGACGAGTCCCGCGCCGGTCGCGAAGCCGTAGAGAGCGGCCGCGAGAACGATCAGTGGGAAGGGCACGGCGAAGAAGAAGATCGCAACGAATGCCAGGGCGGCCAGCCAGCGCTGGTCGGTAGCCGTCAACCCGCGCCGCGCGATCCGGATGAGCGCCTCGACGACGATGGCCAGCACGGCGGCCTTGATGCCCGTCAGAAGCGCCGTGGCGAGCGGCAACGTGCCGAACATCGCGTAGAGCGCGGCGAGCAACAGGATGATCAGCGCACCAGGAAGTACGAACAGTAGGCCTGCTGCGAGACCGCCGATCGTCCCGTGCATCCGCCAGCCCACATAGGTCGCAAGCTGCATGGCCTCGGGGCCCGGGAGCAACATGCAGAAGTTGAGCGCTTGGAGGTACGAGCGCTCGTCGATCCATTTGCGCTCATCGACGAGCATTCGATGCATCAGGGCGATCTGCCCGGCTGGGCCGCCGAACGAGAGGAGCCCGATGCGCGCCCACACGCCGAGTGCTTCGGCGAGCGTGGGCGTGGGTGTCGCCTCGCCCTTGCGGGCGGCAACTTCTATCTGCGATGTCATGGCGTGCTCCCCTAGGCCTTGACCTTCGGGGCTGGCCAGTTGTGCGTTTCGTCGCTGGCATCGCGGCACCAGCGATAGAAGCCGTCATAGATGATCATGGCGGCGTCGAGCTGTGCGAGATCATCGCGGTACATGCGCGAGAGCCCGAGCGAGACGGCTAGCAAACCGGCGGCCTCCGGAACGAGGTCCATGCGCGCTGTGTCGGCGCCGCGGACGATCAACGCCAGTTTCTCCAATGCCGGATCGGTGAGGCCGAACTCACTGAGCATGGTGTCGAACGTGCAGAGATCGCCGCGATGACTCCAGAAGACATCCTCGATATCGAAGGGCGTGGCCGCGAAACGCTCGGCAACGGCCTTTACCTCCGATGGCGAGACGAAGAGGAACACGGCGCCAGGATCGACAAAGCGCCGGATGAGCCAGGGACAGGCAATGCGGTCGATCTTCGGTCGCCCGCGCGTGACCCATACCGTGCGCCCCTGCACGTCGTGGGGCGGCAGCTTTGCGACATCGACGGTCGGATGAGTTCCTTCCAGCCACGCGACAAAACCGCCTTCGAGCGTCTCGGTACGAATACCCTCATGGCGCAGCAACGCTGCGGTGCCCTGACTGAGCTTCTGGCCCCTTTGGCACACGACGACGACATTGCGGTCGCCGAACTCTTTGGCCCAATCGGCAACGGCTGAGTGCGGTCTGCGCACCGAGCCGGGGATGAGCCGTGCTTGGCGAGCGTAGTCCTCGTCCGTGCGCACGTCGATGATCGCAGGCGCCGTCGGTGTCCCGACAAGGCGCGAGAGCTGAGCAGGCAAAATCTCGGTAGGAGATGGCATAGCGCGTCCTCGCTCTAACTATGGCGGTGGGACGCGATCATTGGGCTTGCGCCTCACGAGGTCGTCGCGGAGAACCCCATGAGCAATTTTCTCCGATATTGGCTTGTCATTGTCAACTCGGCGGCAGAAAGCGCGGCGTGCCCGCGGCCATCCCGCAGTGCACGACGACCGGGTTTTGACGGCCGGCCGGCGCTGGTAGCCTGATCAATTGTGAGCACTGATTCCTCGGCCCCGAATCCTCGGCATTGCCGGTCTCCCAGCTCATGCCGCACAGCGACGATACGAGATCGGGCATTCGGAATGCATTCCTCCTGGCTGGCTCCTTTCCAAGAACGGACGTTCCGTTTTCAATGGCCGGCGGCACTCATCACCGTCTGGGCGCTCGAGATGGAGACGCTCATTCTCGGCTGGTACGTTCTGGTCCAGACCGGATCGGTCGTCCAACTCACGATCTTTGCCTCCTTTCTGTACTTCGGAACGTTGTGTGCGCCTCTTCTCGGCGTCGTGGCGGATCGCATTGGCCATGGCAACACGCTTGCGCTCATGCGGTCATGGTACATGGTGCTTGCAACAGGCCTCCTGGCCTTTGCGGCCTCGGGCAATCTGAGCCCGAAGGTGGTGCTCGTTCTGGCTTTCCTGAACGGTCTGGTGCGACCTTCGGATTTGGCGATCCGTAGTGCCTTCATGGCCGGCAGACTGCCGAGCGAACTTCTGAGCGGTGCCATGGCGCTCGAGCGCATGACCATCGATACCGCGCGCATTGCCGGCGCTCTCGCCGGCGCCAGCCTGTTCGCAGCGCTTGGCATTGCGCCTACCTATGTTCTGATCATCGTGCTCTATGCGGTCGGTGTGTGCCTGACGCTCGCCGCAAAGCGCAGCGCGCCTGTTGCAGAGGCGATGGTCGAAGCGGCCCCGGTGCTGCACAAGCCGCGCAATGCCTTCTGGCACGAACTCAAGGAGGGACTGGCCTACGTCTGGGCGCGCCCCGTGTTGCGCGCCGCGATGTGGCTCGCGCTGCTCGCCAACCTGACGGGATTTCCGCTCACCAACGGTCTGCTCCCCTACGCCGCTCGCGAGGTATTCCAGACTGACGAGCGGGGCCTCGCCTTGCTGGTCGCGAGCTTTGCCTCCGGTGCCCTGATCGGATCGCTGACGTTCTCAGCCATGAGCCGCCGAATGCCCCTCGCGCGGCTCATGCTCGGGGCGGCAAGCGTCTGGTACGCCATGCTCGCCGTGTGTGCCTTCATGCCGACGCTTTACGGCGCGGCAGCACTGCTCATGCTGGCCGGGCTCGCACAGAGCCACTGCATGATCGCGATGGTGGTGCTCATTCTGCGTGCTGCTGCCCCGGCGGTGGTGGGCCGCGTCATGGGTGTGCGCATTCTGGCGATCTACAGCCTGCCAATGGGCATCCTCGCCGCGGGATGGTTCATCGAACGGATCGGATTTTCCGCGACGATCTTCGGCTATGCGCTCTTCGGGCTCGCCATGGTGCTCGTGCTCACGCTGCGTTTCCACGCCGATCTCTGGCGTGTCGAGGCACCGGCGAACAGTACGTGAGGGATCGCTTCGGATGTGCCGCAGGCGCATTCGCCTGCGGCACGATCGAAATCACTGCACCGGAGAGTGTGCGCTCGGCAGCATGATGAGGTTGTTCATCTCGTCGAGCAGCGGGCCGCCGGTCTTGAGGAAGGCCTGCCAGCCCGGATCCTTCACCGCATCGCCGCGCGCTTTCGCACGGGCATTGAGATCGGGATAGGCCCACAGGTGCATGACCTCGTTCGGCTGCCCTGCTTCGGTCGTCCAGAGACCGGAGATCTTGGAATACTTCTCGCGCACTTCAAGCGCGCTGGTGAAGGCATCGAGCCAGGGCTTCTGGCCGCCTGGGAACGTGCGGTAGTAGCGCAGCTCATAGACATTGCCGGTGGTCGCAGGCGCACGCAGCGGGATGACCGGGTTGAGCAGCCGGATGTCCTGGCGCACGAGATTGGGACGAATGAGCGGGATGTACTCTTCCGTCCAGCGCTTGTTCTTCTGCAGCTCGCCACGGAGGCGGGCGCGGTCGTTGAGGCTCTCGTATGTCCACAGATGGACGACCTGATTGAGCGCGCCGACCTCGGTGATCCAGTAGCCTTCGAGCTTGCCGTAGTTGTCGCCGCGGATCGCGCGCGCGACGGTGCCGGAGTTTTTCGCGACTTCCGGCGCCGTGCCGGCCTTGAGCGTATAGATACGCAGCTCATTGATCATGGGCTTTCCTCCAGGATGGTGGACTGTTGGTTGGGAATGGGGGGCACGATAGGACGCCGCTCAGGCGTTGTCATCCGCGCGACGGGCCATGAGACAGCCATTCGACGGCGGCCTGGACCATGGCCGGCGCATGGGTCGTATCGTGGGCGAGCTCCGCCAACTCGGAAAAGCGATGCGCGCCAGTGAGGATCGCAATGCGGCGGCGATCGAGCGGGAGGCCAGTGTGCACTTCGTATGCGCGGACAACGCGCTCCGTGAGATCGGGCGAAATCAGGTTGGTATAGACGAACTCTTGATGGCGGGAACCGAGACCTGAATCGGCGAAATCATAGATCCCGTTCAGGCGCTGCGCACTGTGGTCGAAGGCCATGTTCCACCCGTGACCATCGAAGAAGCCATAGACCATGCCGAGCGGATCCGCGGGCAGTCGCTCGTAGGCGGAGATGATTTCGGCGGCGGCGTGCCTCAGTTCGACCGGTAGGGCCGGAAGCGCTGCAGACCGCATGGCGGCCGGGCTTTGCCATGGCACGATCGGTGTCGCGCCGGCCGTCGTCATGCGATCTACTGGAAGGAGATGAAGCTCGGCATAGAACTGGGCGATCGCGGCAGCAAGCCGCTCGCGCGCCACCTCGGGGAGGGCAGCGTAGTCCGCACTGAGGAGGTGCTGGCCGTGTATCTTCTGATGGCTCGAGAAGAGTGGCGGGCCATCGTGTAGGCACAGATCCGGCACCGGCATCGTCAAAGCCGGACGCACGACGGCCAGCAGCGCCGCTTCTTTGACGAGGGCCGCTCGCGCGATCTCGTGGCGCGGAAACTTGAAGACAAGCTCGTCATCGGCGTCGATAGCGGTGGAATCCCACCCTTCGCCCAACACTTCGAGCCGTGCGGCGGCCAGCTCTGGGAATTCCTTCAGGATCGCATCGCGCAGATGTGCGGGCACGTTGCCCGGCTTGTCCGTCATACCGACGTGAGATCGCGGGCAAGCAGGAGCGCATCTTCGCGCGCGCCGCCGGGAAGCGTGTAGTAGGCCTTGCGGCGCCCGATCTCGGTGAAGTCACAGGAGGCATAAAGCGCGCGGGCAGCGGCATTGCTGTCGGCGACATCGAGGAAGAGCCGTCGCGCCTCCGAGCGTTTTGCCGCGCGCGATGCGCCCTCGACAAGTTGGCGGCCGATGCCGTGTCCTTGCCGGTCCAGCGCGACGCCGACCGTGAGGATCTCGGCCTCGTCGGCGGCAATCTGGGCAATGATGAAGCCGACGATGTCGCGACCCGGCCGCACGGCGACGAGGGCCAGTGATGCGGGATGCTCGATCAAAGCCTTGATGGCATCGCTGTCCCATGCCGTCGGGAAGAGGGTGGCGTGCAGCTTGGCGATGGCGTGGGAGTCCTCCGGGGCGGCCCAGAGCAGGCTGACGGGGCTCGGTGCGGCACCACCCGCGGGGCCCCCCGAAGGAGTGGTGCTCATGGACGCCTCGCGATGGGTTGGGGCTGCGGCTTCACATCGGGCGCGCGCAGGTAGAGAGGACTGACGCTCGCGCTCGGCTCCCGCGTTGCGGCGAGCTGCGCAAGAAAGCGCGCGTGCGGCTCGAGGACTGGAAGTGCCGGCTCGATGGCAGGCCCCGCCACGTCGGTGACGAGAGCGGCGCCGGAGCCAATGACGATCGCGTTGTGCGCGCGTGCCAACGCGGCGGCCTCATCGGCCGTGAGCAGGGTGGGTGTGCTGTCGACGGATTGATCGGTTACTCCATGCAGCGCGCAGTAGAGTGCACCCCGGCGCGCATCGACAGCGACGAGAAGCGTGCGATCCGCTGCGGCCGCGCCGAGCAGATGTCGCCCACGTGCGGCCATGACCTCGAGGCTGCTGATGCCGACCACGGGGCGCTTGGCGGCAAGCGCGAAAGCGCGCACGGCTGCGACGCCCACACGCACACCCGTGAAGGTGCCAGGGCCGATGCACACGGCAAAGCGCTCGACGTCCACGAACGAGTGCCCCGCTGCCGCCATGACCTCGGCGATCATCGGCATCAGGCGCTCGGCGTGGCCCGTCTGGCGCGCTTCGTATGCCTCGCGAATGAACACGTCGCCGTTTGCCGCGCGCGTGCGCAGGGCAACGGAGACGGCTCCGAGGCAGGTATCGAAGGCAAGAATGGCCATGCAGCCATTCTAGATGATCTTGGCAACCTCGTCGAACGCCAGTCGTGGCAGGCGGCCCAGCAGCGCCGAGGGATCGCCGTAGCCGAGGTTGATCAGGAAGTTGGATTTGATCTTGCCGCCGGGGAAGAACTCCTTGTCGACGCCGGCCTGATCGTAGCCGGACATGGGGCCCGTATCGAGCCCGAGCGCGCGCGCAGCGTAGATGAAGTAGGCGCCCTGCAGCGAGCCGTTGCGGAAGGCGGTCGCCTGGGCGAATGCCTCATTGCTGGTGAACCAGCTCTTGGCGGCCTGATTGTGCGGGAACGTGCGCGGCAGGTTCTCGTAGAACTCGAGGTCGTGAGCAAAGATCGCGGTTACGGGCGCGGCGATTGTCTTGTCGCGATTGCCCTCGGACAGGAAGGGCTTCAGGCGCGCCTTGGCCTCGGGTGTCTTCACGAACACGATGCGGGCCGGTTGGCAGTTGGCGCTGGTCGGTCCGAGCTGGGCCAGCTCGACCACCTGCTTGAGCAGGCTGTCCGGCACATCCTTGTCTAGGAACTTGTTGTGCGTGCGCGCCGTGCGGAACAGCTGGTCGAGCGCGGCTGCGTCAATCGATGAGGCCATCAAGGGGCTCCTTTGTCGGGATTGGTCTATTGCCCGGCATCATGCGGTGTCGGACGCAAAAAGTGCAGCGCATATTTCTGATATCACTATGAGCGCTGACATTGAGTCATGCTGCTATCGGGAACGGTAGGCGCACGGCCTCCGTTCCCGGGTGCGCCACGATACTCATGCGAGGGCGTTAGATACTGACTGGGCCAGTGGCGTTGTCGGGCGGCCGATGAGACGGCTCAGTTGCCCGCTCTGGTCAAACAGCGCGTCATTTGCGGCTTTTGCATCGCTCTCCGCATACAGCGCGGCAAAATGGGGTGGAAGCCCGATGCCTTCGAGCGCGGCCTTGTAGCCGCCTTCGGTCAGATTGCTGCACAAAACGCTTTTGCCGGACTGTCGTGCAAGCTCCGCCGCATACTCGCTGAGCGTGAAGGCCTCGTCTCCCGCGAGCTCATAAATCTTGCCTGCCTGATCCTCACGGGCGGCGAGAACCACAGCGGCTGCAGCCGCGAAGTCCGCGCGTGCAGCTGAAGAGATGCGCCCTTCCGCAGCCGCCCCCAGTACGACGCCGTGCGCGACGGCGGCAGCCGCATTGCCTGTGTAATTCTCGGTATACCAGCCATTGCGCAGCAGGACGAACGGAATTCCCGAGGCGCGAATGAGGGCCTCAGTCTCGCGATGTTCGATGGCGAGGTCGAGCGGGCTTTTGTCGGCGTGCAGTAGGCTCGTATACGCAATGAGCTTCACGCCGGATCGCTTGGCAGCATCAATTACATTGCGGTGTTGCGCCACACGCTGACCGATTTCGCTCGAAGAGATCAGTAGGAGTTTGTCCACGCCCGCGAGTGCAGCGTCGAGAGAGGCGCTATCTGTGTAGTCGGCCCTCTTCAGTTCAATTCCAAGCTGCATGAGATCTGATGCGACCGAGGGGGTGCGCACGAGACCGACGATCTGCGCCGTAGGTGCGATCCGCGCAAGTTCAGCCAGCACGAGGCGCCCGAGCTGCCCCGATGCGCCGGTAACCGCAATTTTCTCGGTAGTTGCCATAGTCCATCTCCATGGTCTAAAATTGAGACCACGTCTAGATAGGGGACTATTTCGGGTTTGGAAGGAGGCAGTTTTTGGTGACAGGGTTACGCCGAGATAACCTGCCGACGGCGCAGATGAGGCTCGTGGATCTCTTCGAGAACTGGAGCGCCGGCGAATTCGATCCCAGCAATTGTCCCGTTCGAGGCATTCTGGACCGGCTTGGCGATAAGTGGACAACGCTCGTCGTCATCGTGCTTGCTCAACGGCCGCACCGCTTCAGCGCGGTTCAGCGCGCCATCCCGGATATCTCCAAACGAATGCTGGCGCAGACGCTGCGCGACCTCGAACGCGATGGCATGATTTCGCGTCAGGTCTATCCGACGAAGCCGCCGAGCGTGGAGTATCGATTGACGGAGCTTGGACAGTCGCTGTTGGACCCGCTCGTCAATCTCATCACCTGGGCTGAGCAACGCCGGCCAAATATTGAAGGCGCACGCGCTGCCTACGATGCAAGCGATCGGGCATGACATGGCTGGCACTGATCGCCGAAATAGAAAAGCCCCGCATTTGCGGGGCTTTTAGAACTCTAGAGCGTTTTGACCGTTAGATCGGCCGCACTTCCTGCACTTCGGGAAGGAAGTGCTGCAGCAGCCGCTCGATGCCGCCGCGCAGCGTGGCCGTCGAACTCGGGCAGCCCGCGCAGGCGCCGCGCATGTGGAGGTAGACGATGCCCTCGCGGAAGCCGTGGAATGTGATGTCGCCGCCGTCGTTCGCGACGGCCGGACGGACGCGCGTGTCGAGCAGCTCCTTGATGGCCTTCACGGTCTCCTCGTCGGCGGGATCATAGTCGCCGCCCGGCAGGGCTTCGCCGTCCTCGCCGCCTTCCATGACCGGCGCGCCGGACATGTAGTGCTCCATGATCGCGCCGAGGATCGCGGGCTTGAGGTGCTGCCACTCCCCATCGCCCTTGGTTACGGAGATGAAATCCGAACCGAGGAACACACCGCGCACGCCGTCGATGGCGAACAGGCGGCGTGCGAGCGGCGAGCCATCGGCTTCGTCGAGACCACGATAGTCGGCGGTGCCGTCGGCCAGGACGGACTTGCCTGGGATGAACTTGAGGGTGGCCGGGTTAGGGGTCGGCTCTGTCTGGATGAACATGGTCGTCCTCTCGATCTTCGCGGTCCCCACTGGAGGGGGCGGCGATGGGCCTTGGCGGCCGAATAGCTTGGAACGTTTCTAGTCTAGCAGCCGCGGCACGTCAAACCCGACTCTCTGGATATCCATTTGGGTGTCGAATGCCCGCCGGTCAACGCCGCAGGAGCTGCGAAAAGTGGAGGGCTGAACGTCGCCCACGCTCAGGCAAAGGCCTTGAGGTCTTCGAGAGAGAGATTGCCGGGTACGATGGTGATCGGCACATTGAAGTTGCCGGCCATCGGGCCCGAGCCGATCGCAGAGACGAGGGGCCCTGGGCCCTTGGGGTCAGTGGACGCCCCAAGGACGAGAATGGCGATATCCTCGTCGTCCTCGATCGCCTTCACGATCTGCTCGGACTTGTTACCCTCGAGGATGACTTCCTCATGCTCGAGCGCTTCGAAACCGGCGTTGTTGAGCTTCCTGCGCATGAGGCGGAAGAGGGCCTTGGCCTTGTTCGTCTCTTCCTCGAGCTGCACCTGCCGGATGCCAGCCCAGTGCTGATACTCCTGCGGCTCGATGACGTAGAGGAGCAGCAGCTTGCCGCTTGTGTGCGAGATGCGGAGTGCCGCGTAATAGAGCGCGGACTCGACTTCCGGTGTCTCGTCGACCACCACCAGGAATTTCCGGTGGTGCCCCTGCTCGAAGACGCGTCTCTGCTTGGCCATGGAGTGACCTGCCCTTGCTGGGGGCGCGCGAAGTCCTCCGCGCGCCGAGTCTCACCTCGCCTGAAGCGATCTTATCACGAACGAACGAAGCCGACGATGTCCTTGACCTCGTCCAGGATCGGCTGGGCAATGGCGCGTGCGCGCAGGGCGCCGTCGGCGAGAATGCGGTCGATCTCGGCCGGATCGGCGGAAAGCCGCGTCATCTCGGACGTGATCGGTGCCAGCTTCGCCACGGCAAGGTCCGCCAGTGCCTTCTTGAAGGTCGAGAACTGGCCGCCGCCGAACTCCTTCAGAACGGCTTCCTGCGTCGAGCCGGCAAGTGCCGCGTAGATGCCCGTCAGGTTGTCGGCCTCAGGACGATTATCGAGGCCCTTAAGCTCGGATGGCAGTGCGTCCGGATCCGTCTTCGCGCGCTGGATCTTCCGTGCGATGGCCTCCGCATCGTCCGTCAGGTTGATGCGGGAGAGGTCGGAGGCATCCGACTTCGACATCTTCTTCGTGCCGTCGCGCAGGCTCATGACGCGTGTCGCCGGCCCGAGAATTATTGGCTCGGGCTGAGGAAAGAAAAGCCCATCCGCATAGCCCTTGGCGACGATCGCTTCGCGCCAGTCGTTGTTGAACTTCTGCGCGATGTCGCGTGAAAGCTCGAGGTGCTGCTTCTGGTCCTCGCCAACGGGCACGTGCGTGCCACGGTAGACGAGAATGTCAGCCGCCATGAGGTTCGGATAAGCGTACAGCCCGACGGATGCATTCTCGCGGTCCTTGCCGGCCTTCTCCTTGAACTGGGTCATGCGGTTCAGCCAGCCGAGGCGAGCAACGCAATTGAAGATCCAGGCCAGCTCCGCATGCTGGTGCACCTGGCTCTGGTTGAAGAGGATGCTCTTCGTGGGATCGATGCCGCAGGCGATGTAAGCCGCAGCTGCGCGGCGGATCGACTGGCGCAGCTCCTCGGGCTCCAGCCAGTCGGCCGTGATCGCGTGTAGATCCACGACGCAATAGATGCACTCGTGCGTCTTCTGCATGGCCACCCAGTTGATCAGCGCACCTAGATAATTGCCGAGGTGCAGGCTGCCCGTGGGCTGCATGCCGGAGAAGACGCGGGGCTTGAGCTCGATCATCGTTCAGTGTCCTGGTGAAAGCGCGCCGGTTATGGCCTGCCGGGGGAGCGGGGGCAAGGGGGCGCGGTTCGCCCCTCGCCGATGTCGGCTAACGGGGGCCCCGCCACGTCCCGGTGGTGCGGGAACCGGCCGATGTCCTCAGCCGTTCAGTATGGGCGGCGAGTCCGCTCCGCGTAATGCCCGCAAAACCCCAGAACAGATCAGAAGAGGCGACTTGCCCGATGGCCGAAACCGCCGACCGTCCGACGCTTCCCACGCATGGGGCCGCCACGCTCCCGAGCGTCACGGTCGACAACTACAACCTGGAGCTCGAGGACGCCGATGGCTTCATCGGCGACAAGGCGCGTCGCGATGCCTTCCGCGAGGCGCTCGACGGCTGGCGCAAGCATCACAAGGCAGTGTCGGGCGAGGATCCGCTCGGGGATACGAAGACGGCCGACATCAGCAAGAAGCAGCTCGACGAGTTGCTCGCGAGCGGTTCCGTCGAGGCATCCGGTATCGTGCTCAGCGCGATCGAGGACTACGCGCAGGCCCTCTCCACGGTCCTTCGCCGCTTCCTCAAGCACAAGGCGTGGGCGGGTACGGAGGCCATTGTCTTCGGGGGCGGTTTTCGCGCGAGCCGGATCGGCGAACTCGCGATCGGGCGTGCGAGTGCCCTCCTCAAAGCCGAAGGCCTGGATGTCGATCTGGAATTGATCGAGCATCATCCCGACGAGGCCGGGCTCATCGGTGCGGCGCATCTGCTTCCGGCTTGGATGCTCGATGGCTATGATGCCATCCTGGCCGTCGACGTCGGCGGCACGAACATCCGCGCCGGCATCGTGGAGCTGCGTCTCGGCAAGGCCATGGATCTTTCAGCGGCGCGCATTGCCGAGTCGCACCTCTGGCGCCATGCCGACGAGAAGGTCTCGCGCACCGAGACCATCGAACACCTGGCGGAACTGCTGCAGTCGCTGATCAAGAGCGCCAAGAAGGAAAAGCTTTCCCTGGCGCCAGTCGTCGGTATCGGATGTCCCGGTGTCATCGAGGCTGACGGCAGCATCGCGCGCGGCGCGCAGAACCTGCCCGGCAATTGGGAGAGCAGCCGCTTCAACTTTCCTGTCGCCGTTACCGAAAGCATTCCAATGATCGGCGATCACGAGACAATGATCGTGATGCACAACGACGCCGTGGTGCAGGGTTTGAGCCATCTGCCGCGCGCCCAGAAGCGCAAGCACTGGGGCATTCTCACGATCGGCACAGGCCTCGGCAATGCGCGCTACTCGACGCGTGCGACGGCCAAGCGCAAGGCGCGTTGAGCGCGTCGCCGAGTGCGGCAAACTTGAAATTCTGAAAGATTTCCAGCCGCATCGATGCAGTCGATTGTGCACGGACACGGTGCCTCTCGGCGCAGTGTTGCCCGAGAGGCCGCAGGCACTTCAGTCACTCATCAGGGGAATGACGGTTTGCAGTTGTGAGTAATGGATTGATCCGTAGAAGGAAATCGCTATACGACTTTAGTGAAGGGAGGGGAGGGGAACGCAACGCCGTTCCCGGGTCGCGCGAGCGGCCGGTGGCAACACAACCCCCAGGAGGAATGCCTCGTGTCTGAGAAGGATAACGACGATCGCGTTGTCGGCGCCGTTGGCGGCGCGAAGTTTCGCCGCCGCGATGTAATGAGGGCCGGCCTGACAGGCGCCTCGCTTGCGGCCATCGCAAGCTTGCCGACCAAGGCGCACGCACAGAAAGCTGAATTCCGCTTCCGCCTGCAGTCCTTCCTCGGCCCAGGCACCGTCGAGTGGGAACAGCTACTTCCCCGTTACATCAAGCGCGTCAGCGAAATGTCGAACGGCCGGATCCAGATCCAGGCCTTCCCGCCCGGCGCGCTGGTCCCGACCTTCGAAATGCTCGATGCGGTTGGCAAAGGCGTTGTCGAGATCGGTTACGGCGCGCAGCCCTACTGGCGCGGCAAGATCCCCTTCACGCTTTGGACGTGGGGCATTCCCGGCGCCTTCAAGACGCTCGATCACTATGACTACCTCTGGTACGAAACCGGCCTGCTCGACGTCGTCCGCGAGGCCTTTGCAAAGCACGGCACACACTTCCTCGGCCCGGTCTACTCGGACGAGTGGGGCGCCACGATGTCCCGTCAGGAGCTCAAGACGCTCGATGACTTCAAGGGCGTGAAGATCCGCAGCTTCGGTCTCGGTGCCGAAGTGCTCAAGAGCAAGGGCGCCAGCATCGTCACGATCCCAGGCGAGGAGCAGTATACGGCTCTCTCGACCGGCGTTATCGACGCTGCCAACTGGGGCTCGCCCGCAGGCTTCCTGCAGTACAAGCTGCACGAGCCGGCGAAGTTCTACCTCGGCCCGTCGACGATCAACTTCGACATGGAAGACATGTTCATGAACCAGCGGGCGTACAATCGCCTGCCGAAGGACCTGCAGGAGGTCATGAACATCGTCACGCGCATCTATGCAGTCGAGCGTGCGACGACATCGACGGCAGAGAGCGCCAAGTCCATCCAGGTCATGAAGGACGCGGGCGTGAAGTTCAGCTCGCTGCCGCCCGCCGACGTCGAGTACTACGAGAAGACGGCCTACGAGGCCCTCGATCGTATGCAGACCAAGGATGAGCCGACGCAGAAGGTGCTGAAAATCATCTTCGAGACGCGGGACATGTTCCGGCGTCGCCCGTCGAACATCTAACCGCCAGTTCCAGTCATCCATGACGGCTTCGGGTCCGCCTTCCGGCGGGCCCGTGGCCGCATGGTGCTGCGAGCCATCAGAGGTTCCCCATGAACTTGGTAAGAGCTGTCGTACGCTTGATCGACAAGCTGAACGGCGCGTTTGGCTTTGTCGCTGCCCTCTCGCTGCTCGGGCTCGTCTTCCTCGTCTGCTACGAGGTCTTCCTGCGTTACGTGATGAAGGCGCCCACGACGTGGGGCAACGAGATGATCAGCTTCATCTTCGCTGGGTACGTCATGCTTGGTGGCGGCTACACGCTCCTAAAGCGCGATCACGTCGCGATGGATATCGTCTACTCGAGGTATTCCGATCGCGGTAAGGCGATCATCGATCTCTGCACCGCGGCGTTCATGCTGCTGTTCTGCTGGGTTCTCTTCGAGCAGACCTTCATCATGGCCAAGGAGGCGCTCGAGACGGGACAACGTGCTGCGTCGGATTGGAGTCCGCCACTCTTTCCGGTGCTGCTCGCGTTCCCGATCGGTGCGGGCCTCATCTTGCTTCAAGCGCTGGCACGTATCGCGCGTGATCTGCACATGGCTCTCACCAATCAGCCACTACTGCCGGAGGATGCGGTCCTCGAGGCGCCGGAGGTTCGTCAATGAGCATCGAAGTCATCACGATCCTCCTCTTCGGATCGTTCCTGCTGCTCATGGCGGCCGGCCTGCCACTGGTCTTCTCGCTTGGCAGTGCCGCGATCATCGGAACGTACTTCCTGTGGGGACCCGAGGCACTCTACGCGCTCGGCATCAAGACCTTCAGCACGGCCACGAGCTTCGTGCTGCTCGCAATTCCCATGTTCATCTTCATGGGCAGCATGCTCGAGCGGTCAGGCCTTGCCGGCGACCTCTACGACATGATGAAGAAGTGGTTCGGCGGCATCAACGGAGGCCTCGCCGTCGGCACCATTCTCGTGTGCACGATCTTCGCCGCGCTCGTCGGCGTCAGCGGCGCCGCGACAGTGACCATGGGGCTTGTGGCTCTGCCATCAATGCTTGCCGCGAAGTACAGCAAAGGGCTCAGTATCGGGTCGATTGCAGGCGGTGGCGCATTGGGCGTGCTCATTCCACCGAGCGTACTGATGATCGTGCTCGGACTCTATGCGAACGTTTCGGTTGGCATGCTTTTCATGGGCGGCATCACGGCCGGTCTCGTAATCGTGGTGCTTTTCATCCTGTATATCCTAATCGCCTGCGCCATCTGGCCGGAGATGGGACCTGCGCTGCCGATGACCGAGCGTGCGACGTGGCCGGAGAAACTTGCCGCGCTCAAGGCGGTGATCCTTCCGATCATGCTCGTGGCGCTCGTCCTCGGCACCATCGTCGGCGGTGTTGCCACACCGAGTGAGGCGGCAGGTATCGGTGCTGCAGGTGCAATGCTGTGTGCGCTTGCGTACGGCAAGCTCACCTGGACGGCGGTAAAGGAGTCTTCGCTCATCACGCTGCGCCTGACCTGTATGGTCATGTGGATCGTGTTCGCGGCGTCAATGTTCACGGCCCTCTATGCAGCCGTCGGCGCGGACCAGCTTGTAAGGGATGCGCTCTCCTACATCCCGGGCGGGAAGTGGGGCACTATTATCGGGATGCAGATCATCTGGATCATCATGGGGTGCTTCCTCGATCCGATCGGCATCATGCTGCTGACGGTGCCGCTCTTCTTCCCGATCGTCGTGCAGCTGGGCTTCGATCCAGTGTGGTTCGGCGTCCTGTTCGTCGTGAACATGGAGATGGCGTTCCTGACGCCGCCATTCGGGTTCAACCTCTTCTACATGCGCAGCGTCGCGCCGAAGGGGGTGACGATGCTCGACATCTACAAGGCGGTTCTTCCCTTCATCGCTCTGCAGTTCGTGGCGCTCATCCTGATGATCATCTTCCCGGAGCTGATCACGTGGCTGCCCTACAAGATGATGGGCAGATAGTCTCTCCGCAGATGCACCAATTGCGAAAGCCGCCCATCGGGCGGCTTTCGTGCTTTCGAGACGCCTTGGCGAGAGTCAGAGGCCTAACGCGCGCGTCGCCGCGATCACTCCGACGCCGACGAATGCTGAAATGAGCTCGTTCCGTGTGAGGGCCATCGCGACGACGACAGCCGCCGTCGCGATGAGCTCGGCCGCGCCACCTCTCACGAGCGTCAGAGCCACGATGGCGCTCATGACAGCGAGCGGCGTACCGCGCAGCGCGGCGTCCAGCCTTTCGCTCGGTGGAAGAAACCGCATCACGAAGAACCCGCCGGCGCGGCAGACGAATGCGACAACAGCCATGACGACCAGCAGCTCGGCAAATGAAGGCGACGCGTTCATGGACGGGACGCCCGCTTATGCGTGAGGCCGGTGAAAATACCGCCGGCGAGGCCGGCCGCAACCACCGCCCAGCCGAACGACGCGATCTCGGCGATCAGTAACGCTGCACCCGCACCGACGACGATCGGGCCAATGTCGGGAACCCGTCGCGTCATGCCGACCATCATGGCGGCTGCAAAAGCGGCAAGCATGAAGTCGATGCCGAGCATCTGCGGGGAGACGACGGCGCTTCCGAGAAGACTACCGAGCATGGTGCCGCCAAGCCACGGAATGAGCATGGCGACGCTCGCGCCGAATACATAGCCGGCATCACGCTCCCCGTTGGCACGTGCTTTCATGGAAAGCAGCCAGCTCCCGTCCACGAGGAAGAAGAGCGTGCCATAGGCCTTGAGCGGTGTCAGGTTGGAGAGCCACGGGCGCAGGGAGGCGCCGAAAATGAGGTAGCGCGCATTCATCACGGCAATGGCAGCGGCAACCGAAACGTACCCGGCGCCGCCAGCCGCGATGAGCGCGACGGCTGCGAGCTGCGCTGTGCCAGAGAACACGAAGAAGCTCATGAGGCTTGCTTCGATCATGGCGAGGCCGGCTTGATTGGCCACCAGACCGAATGCCACGCCATAGAGGCCGGAGCTGACAGCGAGAAGTGTCGCCGCCCGGCCGCCGCGCGTAATGCCTTGCCAGGTGAAAGGGGTCATTGAAGATCTGGTCTCGATGGCGTGCCGTGAAAAGGAGCGGCACCTTCCGCGAGGCGATCTGGACGGTCAACCTGCATCGCCGTCGAAAATGGCAGGCAGCCGCACCAAGTACGCATATTGCTGACAGCCCTTGTCAGCAACGCATCAGCTGCGTTCGAGCGCGCGCTCCAGTCGTCGGCTGAGCATCCAGGAGAGGCCGAGGAATATCACCAGCATGGCGACACCGAGACCCGACGAAGCCTGGCTCATGACCTGCTCGGACACTTGGCCGAATGCGTAGCCGGCATAGACGACGGCAACGGACCACAGGCCGGCTGCAATGAAGTTCAGAACGAGGAACGTCGACCAGGATAGCGACGACACGCCGTAGGCGAAGCCGGCGACGCCGCGGATGCCATGCGGATAGCGGTGAATGAGGATCATCCAAATATGATGACGGCCCGCGAGGTGCGCGGCTGTCTGGATTGCGCGCTCGAGCTTGGGAAATGATGCGAACCAGCTCGTGCCGTAGCGTCGCCCGATCCAGAAGCGGACTACGTCGCCAACGAAGCTGCCGATCCAGCAAACGACGATCAACGTCCCGAGGTTCAATGCTCCCGCGTGTGCGGCATATCCGGCGAACATCGCGAGCAGCAGGCTGTGCGAGGTCGCGTACGCGAACATCAGCCCGTAGATGGCATCGTGGTTCTGGCGGATCAGTTCGAGGAAGGACGTAAGATCGGTCGGGAAGAGCACGAGGACACCCGTAAATGACGGTCGTGCCCTGGTGCACGACAACCCCTGCGTGCCCGCTAGCATTGCGGCCCGAGAATGCCAACTGAAAACATGACAATGTGGCGGGCGACCGGCTCGAATAGGCGCAGCTACGAGGCTTTTGCGGCGCCGCTCAAGGCCTCGAGAAAGGCTCCACCATAGCGTGTCACGCGGGCGTCGCCCATGCCGTGGACGAGCTTGAGTTCGTCGCGCGTGCGCGGCTTGAGACGTACCATGTCGATCAGCGAGCGGTCGTGGCAGACGATGTAGGGCGGCACGTTGGCGTCGCGCGCCAGCTGCCCCCGCACCTCGCGCAACGTGCGGTAGAGTTCGACCTCATTCTCCTGCAGGCCTGGCACGGCGGCATTGCGGCGCGATGAGCGCTTGCGGCTCTCGCTGCGCGTTCGCGAACTCGCGGAGGGTTTGCGCACCATGAAGGGCGCCTCGCCGCGGAGCACGATGCGGGCGCTCTCCGACAGCGCGAGCGTGCCGTGCCCTTCGCCGTCCGCGACGAGGTGGCCGGCGGCGACGAGCTGGCGAAGAATGCCGCGCCATTGCGCGCCATCGACATCGCGGCCGATGCCGAAGACTGACAGCTTGTCATGGTGATTGCGTACGATGCGCTCGTCGACCTTGCCGCTGAGCACATCGACGATATAGCCGACGCCGAAGCGCTGGTCCGTGCGGTAGACGGCGGAGAGCGCCTTCTGTGCGAGCACGGTGCCGTCAATGCAGTCCGGTGGCTCGAGGCAGTTGTCACAGTTGCCGCACGGTTCCGCGCGCTGCTCGTTGAAATAGGCGAGGAGGAGCTGTCGGCGGCAGCTCGCGGCTTCGGCGAGCGCGATCAAGGCGTCGAGCTTCGCGCGCTGCACGGCCTTGTGCTGCTCGCCGGCTTCGGACTGCGCGATCCATTGGCGCTGCGTGATGATGTCGCCAAGACCGTAGGCCATCCAGGCATCGGCCGGCTCGCCGTCGCGCCCGGCGCGGCCGGTTTCCTGGTAATAGGCTTCGATGGATTTCGGCAGGCTCAAATGCGCCACGAAGCGCACGTCCGGCTTGTCGATGCCCATGCCGAAAGCGATCGTTGCGACGACGATCAGCCCATCGTCGGCCAGAAAGCGCTGCTGCACGGAGCGCCGTACCTCGGGTGCGAGCCCTGCATGATAGGCGAGCGCCGTGCGTCCCTTCGACGTCAGCCAGTCAGCCGTTTCCTCGACCTGCTTGCGGCTCAGGCAATAGACGATGCCGGCATCGCCCGCGTGCTCCTCCGCGATGAAGCGCCAGAGCCGCTCGCGGGCACCCATGCTTCCCGTCTCGGCAATGCGGTAGCGGATGTTCGGGCGATCGAAGCTCGCGACGAGCTTCTCGGCATTCTCCAGCGCGAGCTCGCGCACGATCTCCGCGCGCGTCTTCTCATCGGCGGTCGCAGTGAGCGCGATGCGTGGTACGCCCGGAAAGCGCTCGGCCAGAATGCGGAGCTGGCGATACTCGGGACGGAAATCGTGCCCCCACTGCGAGACGCAGTGCGCTTCGTCGATGGCGAAGAGTGCGATGTCGGTCGAGGCCAGCAGCTCCAGGAGGCGTGGCTGAACCAGGCGCTCGGGCGCGACGTAGAGGAGGTCCAGCACTCCCGCACGCACAGCCTTCTCGATCTCGATCTGCTCGGGCCAAGAAACGGAGGAGTTGAGGAACGCGGCATTCACGCCGAGTGATTTGAGCGCGTCCACCTGATCCTGCATGAGCGCGATCAGCGGCGAGACGACGACCGCTGTTCCGGGGCGCACGAGCGCCGGGATCTGATAGCAGATCGACTTGCCGCCGCCCGTCGGCATGAGCACGAAGGCGTCGCGCCCGCCGAGCAGGGCCCGGATCGCGCTCTCCTGGTGCGATCGGAAGTCGCGGTAGCCGAATGTCTTCTGGAGGATAGCCTGCGCGCGCCTGAAGGCCTCGTTGACATCCTCGGGGGCATCCCCGAGGGCATCTCCGGCGTCCCAAGCGGGCGCTGCCGGCATCTGACGGGCGAACAAAGACATGCGTGGCGTCCGGCGGCGCGAGAGGTTTCGTTGCTCATGACACCATGAGGGCGATTCTGGCCCCCTGCCAACGCCGGCCGGGGTATCGGGCGTGGATTGGGGGGTAGGGGTTGCCGAATTGCGCGTCGCGTGGGCGCTCCATGCCGTGCGCGCCCGTATGCCATGCGGTGAAGGGCGCCCAGGGCGCGGAAAACTTGCGGGGGAAGGCGACCGCCCCCTATAGCAGACGTTCGTGCGGCCCCGCCTATCGCGATCCAGGAGTAGTGCTTCGATGTCCCAACGTCCCGAGATCCGCTTTGTCGCCCTCGATGCGGCTACGAACCCGGTGATTGCCGCGCTCGTCGGGCAGGATCTGACCATGCCGCCGGCATTGAAGGCACTGGATCAAAAGTCGGGTGGCGCCCTGACGCGTGCCGCCAAGGCCGCCGACTTCAAGGGCAAGGCGCGCAGCAGCATCGAGATCCTCTCGCCCGAGAAGCTGGAAACAACCCGCCTGCATCTGATCGGCACGGCAGAGAGTGAGCCGTCAGGCGAGCTCGACTGGATGCGCGCAGGGTCCGCGGCCTATACGGCCATTCACGCGCGCAAGGCACCAGCCGCGAGCCTCTTCGCCGAGGCGCCGGACAAGGGCGCGCCTGCAGCCGATGAACTTGCAGCGCTCCTCGCCTTTGGTGCGCTGCTCAGGAGCTACAACTTCCGCAAATACCGCACGCGCCCCGCTCGCGAGAACAACAACGGCGAGAGCGAGGCCGAGGAAAAGGCCAACGTCCTCTATATCCACTGCAAGGATCCACGCGCGGCCGAGAAGGCGTTCGCCGACAAGCTCGCAGTAGCCGAAGGCGTGTTCGCCGCACGCGATCTGGTGAATGAGCCCGCCAACGCGCTCGGGCCCGTCGAGTTTGCCGCGCGCGCGGAGGAGCTTTCGTCGCTCGGCGTCGAAGTCGAGGTTCTGGAGCCGGATGCGCTCGAGAAGCTCGGCATGGGCGCGCTGCTCGGCGTTGCACAGGGCAGCACACGGCCTGCGCGCGTCGTGGTCATGCAGTGGCACGGCGCGAAGTCCAAGCGTACCAAGCCGGTCTGCATCATCGGCAAGGGCGTGGTGTTCGACAGTGGTGGTCTCTCCATGAAGCCGGCGGCCGGCATGGAGGACATGAAGGGCGATATGGGCGGTGCGGCCTGCGTCGTCGGCCTTATGAAGGCACTTGCTGCGCGCAAGGCCGCGGCGAACGTCGTCGGCGTCATCGGCCTCGTCGAGAACATGGTGTCCGGCGGGGCGCAGCGCCCCGGCGATATCGTGAAGTCCATGTCCGGGCAGACCATCGAGGTGCTCAATACGGATGCGGAAGGCCGCCTCGTGCTCGCGGACGTGGTTTGGTACGCGCAGGAGCGCTTCAAGCCGCGTCTCATGGTCGATCTCGCGACGCTGACGGGGGCGATCATGGTCGCGCTCGGCAAGGAGCACGCGGGGCTTTTCGCCAATGACGACAAGCTCGCGGCCGACATCACCGAAGCCGGCCTCGCGACCGGCGAGAAAGTCTGGCGGATGCCGCTCGGTAAAGCCTACGACAAGCTCATCGACAGCAAGAATGCCGATATGAAGAACATCGGCGGGCGCTTTGGCGGCGCGATCACGGGTGCGCAATTCATCCAGCGCTTCGTGAAGGATACGCCCTGGGCGCATCTTGATATTGCCGGCACGGCGATGGATTCCGTGAAGGACGAGCTGAACCAGGGTTGGGCTTCGGGCTGGGGCGTGCGCCTGCTCGATCGCATGATCGCCGACAAGCACGAGAAGGGGTGAGTGAGGGCGGCGGGAAGAGACGAAGTGCTCAGGCGCTAGCGAGCGCCGCCGCGCTCTACGCCGCTCCCGCCTGGCGTGCCTCCACTGTGCGCGGGTCATCGCGCACGTCAGGTACGACTGCCACTTCGGCGTTTTGCGCGGGTTCGGCCGCCGCTCTCCATGCGCGAGCCGTGCCACGCTCGAGTTTCACCATGAGAGCGTACGGCACGCCCTCCGCCGCATGGCGGTGGTAGTACCAGACGAGGAAGGCATCGAATGCGGTTACCAGCAGGTTCCACGAATAGAGCGCGATAAGCGCCGATAGCTCGCCGGTCTCACTATAGAGCGCGAGCTTCGAGAGAATGCCGCAGACGTAGCCGGCGACGATCAGAAGTACGAACCCGAGGCTCTTTCCGCTGGCGCGCTTGGTCGTCAGCATTTTCCAGATGGAGCAGTACCAGCTCACGGAAAAAGCCGCGAGCATCGCGGCTTCCAAAAGTGCGGTCATGTACCGGATCCTGCTTCGCTAATCTGTGCCTGTCGGGACGTCGATGGCGTGGCTGCCTGCGATTGCGCAGTGCAGTCCTGCTGCTCGATCAGGTTCTTTAAGAATTGTTGCAGGATTGTTTGAGCGATCGATCTGCTTGAATGCCGGAATTTCCTCTGCCAGGATCGCCCCAAAACAAGCATTGGGGGAGCATTTGAGGCGTCGGTATTCGGTTTTGGCATTACAAATCAAGTTCGTTTGCGGGCTGATCTCCTTGGTGCTCTGCACGGGCCAAGTCATTGCGCAAACAGCGCCGGTCTATCACGATCTTCGCGATGTCGTCGGCGTCGAGCGTGGTTCGACGGCGCTCATCGGCCCCGTCGATAAAGACACGTACTTTCTGACGTTCGACACCTTCGGATCCGAGGAAATCGGTCCGTCGATTGCCAGCGCCGCAGCGGCCGTGCCGGGGCTGCTCTTGCAGCATGATCAGTTCGACAGTGTCGTGGTTCTGGGAGGGCCGTTCGAAACCGGGCAGCGGGAGCTGCTCGCGCTCGGCCTCGGATATCGCATCAAGACATCCGCCAATGGGCCGACTTTCTTCCTTAATGGAGACTACGCGGACGTCATCCTCGGCTCGGCGGAAAGTCGCGCCTTGGGTTTGACGGGGGCGAACTCGAATCTTTCGCTCGGTGCCCGCCACGTCTGGGCTCTTAGCCAACTTTCGCGGGTTACAGTCGAGCTCAGCTTCACGGCACGCGAATGGAAAGGGGACGCTGAGGTGTTCGACATGCGCGTTATCGACGAGAAACTGCGCATTCTGCGCGCGCGCGCTTCGTATGCCAACAGGACCCCGAGCGGTCTGACGACACGCCTTGGCGTCACGGTGCACAAAGGTCTTCCCGGGCTTGGGAGCTCGCCGACGGACAATCCACTGTCATCGCTGCCGGGCGCCTCCTCGGATTTTTTCACGGCCTCGTTCAGCGCCGATGCAATCGTCCCGATATCGCGTCAGTTCGTGTTCGTCGCGGGCGCGATTGGCCAGTGGTCGGACGCTTCGCTGCCGTACTCGCAGCGTTGTGGGTACGGGACCAACGAGTTCAGCCGCGCTTTCGATCGCACGTTCGTCAACGGTGACAAGTGCCTCGGTATGAGAGGGGAGATCGCCTACAATCTGCCGGTCCAGTTTCCCTCCTGGGCCTCCCTCAGGTCCGCCCAACTGTTCGCGGCGGCGGATGTCGGAAAGCTCTGGAATGTTGGCAGTGCGGGGCTTCCGTCCTCCGAAGATGCGTGGGGCAGCGTCTACGCAGGGATGCGAGTTTCGACGTCCAAACTCATTGCGGAACTCACGCTGTCGCGGATCGTCGACGGCGTCGAAGGACCAATCGAACAGGACGCGACACGGCTTTGGTTCAGGTCGGCCGTGCGCTTCTAAGTGCACGTCCGGAGAAGCCAGCAGGCGCTTTTTGGTTACTCACCGAGCTGGATCTTGGTGAGCGGCGAAATTATCAGCTACAGTCGTCGTCAATGTTGGGCCTGAAGCCCTCGATTGTATTCTTTTGATTGCAAGAAAAAGATTGTGCGGCGCGACGTCCGACGCGCCGCACAATAGTAAGGAAGATGGTCAATGCAATCCGATCTAACTAACGTGAGATTGTTGCAGCTATATTTGAATTCTGCCCGACGTCGCGTGCCTGCGCCGATCGACTTTTCCGAAGACAGCGGGGACATTCGATGAGCGACGAGCAGACGCCGCGTCGCCAGCTTGGTCCGGCCATATTCGACGCAGCCTTTCTCACCGCGGTGCGCGATGACGGTCTGGAGGTCAAGTTCACCCGGTCTGAAAGCAAGCTGATGGCGTTCCTGGCGCGTAACGCCGGGCGCATCGTGTCTCGCAATCAGCTCCTCGATGAGATTTCCGAGCCGGGATCCGACAAGAGCGACCGGAACATCGACTTCACGATCAATCGCCTTCGCCGCAAGCTCAATGACGATCCGAAGAACCCAAGGTTCATCGCCACGCGCTATGGCGAGGGCTACATCTGGATCGCCAAGGCTCCCGCGGGGCGCCCGGTGGCGCGCGGCGCCTACGTCGTGATCGGGCCGGTCCGCGGTCTCGGTCACATCGGCGATTTCAGGCAGCTGGCGAGTGGCTTCGGGCACACATTCCAGTCGCATATGGCGCGGCACTTCAGCGGCCGCAAAGTCGTCTTCGATGCGGATTGTCCATCGCCGACGTCATTCGGGATCGACCATCCGGAGATCGGGATCGATCTGACGTTCGTCTCCGGTGAGACGGGGCTGGATTGCGTCTTCAGAGCGACAAGCTTTCGCTCAGGGAAAGTCTTGAGCATTGTTCGTCGGCGGGTTGCCGACACGGGTACGAGCTTGCAAGATCGAGCTGTGGCTGCCGATCTTCTCGCGGATCAGATTGCCTCGGAGATCTGGAGAAGCCTGGCGGGTCAGCCAGCGGCCACGGAAACGCTTGCCGTGCAGCTTCATAGCGCCACCAGAAGTCTGACGGGCGCAGATGTTACCTGGCAAGAGAGCACGCGAAGGCTGCGACAGGTGCTCGTGGCGCAACCCGATGATCACATCGCCAAGCTGATGCTGGCGACGGCGCTACACACGAAATACATCCAGGAGGGGCATGTATTTCTTGCATCTGGGGCTGATCCGCGCCCCGCGGACGAGCAGGAAATGGAGGATCTCGTAACGTCGGCGCTGCCGGCCATCCAGGTCGATCCTTCGCAGGCAATCATGGCAGCCAAGCTCCTCTACTTTCTCGACAGAGGATACCGCCGGATGGCCGTCGAACTCGCGGAGACGGCCTATCGCGCGAGCACGGCGATCGCGGCTTCGCTCGGCATCATCGGCCAGATGCGGTCATATGTCGGGCAGGTGGAACAGGGCCTTGCGTGTTTCGATCAGGCTCTCGAGCTGACCGAGCCGGAGACGCAGCAATGGCTTTACGTGCTCGTCATGAAGGCGCAGGTGCAGAGAGCCGCCGCGGACAGGGAAGGTCTCGACCACACACTCGCGCAACTCTATGCGGCGCGTCCGGCGCTCAAGGCGTTTCTCGATCATTCGCATACTTGTCCTGATAGCCCTTCGCCCGAGGCGCTGATGGTGGTGCAGTCGGTAACCGAGGCACAGGCTCGCGGCATCCTGCTCCATGGCTGCTACGTGAATGCGCGCCTGTTTCAGCATGAGGATCAGCGCGAGAATGCGATACGCACCTCGGTGGTGATGCTCACGAGGCGCTTCGGAAAGTCGATCGTGCCGGACGAGGTCGCGGCGCTGGTGCCGCGCCTCATGGCGTCATAGCTGCGAGCTCGATCGTAGCAGCAGCAAAATTAGAGGGGGAGATTCCGAGCCATTCGCGGTCGGAATCTCCGCACCTTCGCTCCTCCCCGACCGGGGAAGGAGCAGTTGGTAAACTCGGCAGATGCAAAAGAGGCCTCAGCTGACGAGATGCGCGGCGACCGTGTCCTCGTTCCAGTCGAGGCCGACGCCCGGGACGTCAGGGATGTGCAGATTGCCGTCCGCGATACGATAGGAGCGCTGCAGAAGTGGATTTGCCCAATCCTGCCATTCGAGCCAATGCGCCGTCTCGGTCACGCGCATGACGTGCGCGGCAATTTCCGGATAGAGATGCGTTGACATCGGGATGCCATGAGCACCCGCGAGCGCCGCCGCGCGCATCCAGCCGGTCACGCCGCCAATGCGCATGAAATCCGGCATGACGAGATCCGAAGCCTTCTTCTGCAAGGCTATGAGCATCTGGCGCGGCCCATAGAAATTCTCACCAATCTGAAGCGGTGTCTTAAGCTCTGCTGCGAGGCGTGCATACCCATCGAGATCGTCATAGACGATGGGCTCCTCGATCCACGCGAGGCCGTGGTCGTCGATGGCGTGGCAGCGCTCGAGAGCTTCGGCAAGATTGAGGCCCTGATTGAAGTCGATCATCAGGTGCATGTCTTCGCCGACGGTTCGGCGTACGGCATCGAGTGTCGCCAGATCCTCCGAGAGGCGCGCGCGGCCGAGCCTGAGCTTGAGGCCCGAGAAGCCGCCCTCGTCCCTGAGCGCGATCGCTTCCTCGGCGACCGCCTCGGGTGCCTTCAGCCAAAGCCCGTTGCTGTTGTAGGCCCGCACAGGTCCGACCGACCCGCCGAGCAGCACGCACAGCGGCACGCCCGCGGCCTTTGCGTGCGCATCCCACGCCGCCATGTCGAGGCCCGATGCGGCGATCATGGTCAAGCCTTCGTAGCCAACGAAGTGGAGCGACTTGCGCGCGGCGTCGAAGATCTCGCTCGGCGCGAGCTGGCGCCCCTTCAGCATATCGCCGAGATCGTGGAGCGCCGGCACTAGATAGCGCATGGACTTCACGACATAGGGCTCGAGATAGCTTCGCCCGACGATGCCTTCCTCTGTTTCGAGATCGATCAGGATGATCGGCCAGTCGGTGAGGGTGGCAATGCGGGCGACAACCGGCCGCTTGAGCTTGAGCACCACGGGTCGGGCAGAAATACGCCTTATGGTGAGGGGAGAACGCCGCATGACCAGGCCTCCGAATGCCAATTCATTGCCAATTCACAGGATGAATGCGCGATCGGCGCTCATTTCATTCCGCGGCGCGCGGAAGTAAATTCACTATGCAGTATACTTTGCCGGAGAGCGCACGATGCCGCGATCAGCCGATCTGACACGCAAGTGCATACTCGAGGCGGCCTATCGCCTCTTTCGCCGACAGGGCTACAGCCGCGTCAGCATGGACGAGATCGCGGCGGCCGCACGGCTTACGAAGCGCACGCTCTACTATCACTTCAGGAGCAAGGATGATCTGCTGGCTCGCGTGCTCGAAGCGCAGCACGAGCTCGCACTGCAGGCGTTCCAATCCTTCGCCGACCAGATGACCGGTTCAGCGGAAGCGATCGTCGAAGCCATGTTTCGCGAGCTTGCCGTCTGGGTCGACAAGCCACGCTGGGCGGGATCGGGATTCACGCGGCTCGTGATCGAACTCGCCGACCTTCCGGGTCATCCGGCGCGCACGATCGCCCGCCGGCACAAGGCTCAGCTCGAGCGCAGTCTCGCGGATTTGCTCGGGCGTGCGGGTATCGAACGCAAGGAGGAGCTGGCGCGCGAGATCTGGCTGCTTTCGGAAGGCGCGATCTCGCTCATCCTGGTGCACGGCGATCGCGGCTACTCGGCCGCAGCCATGCGAGCTGCGAGAACACTCGTGCGACATCACACAGAGGTGCCGGCTTCCACGCGCACGAAGCGCAGATATGTGCAGCGCCGGCCCTCGCGTACTGCCTTGGCTTCGTAGCGCGTCTGCGGCCAGTCCTCGGGACGATGGCGCCAGTCGGCGGCGCATGTGGCTGTCCAGCGGAAATCGGGATGGCGCATGAGTGCTGCGAGCATCGTGCGCGCGTAATCGCCGATATCAGTTCCGAGGCGCAGTTCGGCGCCGGGCTTCATGACGCGGGCGAGCCGATCGAGCAGGGGCGTGCCGACGAGGCGGCGCTTTCTGTGCCGCGCTTTGGGCCATGGATCGGGAAAGAGAATGAAGGCGCGATCGACCGATCGTGCCGGCAGCCAGCGGAGCAGCGGGCGCACGTCATCGGGGTGCACGCGAATGTTGGCGAGATGCTCGTCTTCGATGAGTGTGAGCGCCTTGACGACACCTTCCTCGAAGGGCTCGCAGCCGATGATCCCCACATGCGGATGATGGCGGGCCTGCCAGATCAGATGCTCGGCGCCGCCGAAACCGATCTCGAGCCAGACCTGCGTCACGAGGGTGTCGAAGAGCGCCGTCGCGTTCTCCGGGGCCGACTTGGAGAGGTCCGGCTGCACGCGCGGACCGATCTCGGTGAGCAGGCGCTCCTGGCGTCCGGATAGCTTGCGCCCGCGCCGGCGTCCGAACGAGCGAAGCTCGGCATCGTGGATTGTGGTGTCGTCGTCGATCATGGCGCGCGCCATAGCACACGGTGGCGCTCGCGTCCTCGGGTGCCGCTGTACCACCGTCGATAGATCCAATGGCGTATGAATATCCGAAAGGCGTAGATGAAGGGCTATCGTCCGTAGGCCCGATATTCCCATTGACGCGGACAGCATTCCTATTTCATTTTGGTAAACGGCGTTCTGCAAAATTGATGTGGCGTTGATGTGCGGGGCGCGTGCCGCATTTGCGGTCGAGGGCTGTGTAGTGCTGCGTAGGCTCCGAATTGGTGCGGCAGCGTTGATGCCGCGTGTTCTGCCGTGCGCCTGCTGCTGTCTGGCGGCGGCGGTTCTTGCCATCGCTCCTGCCATTGCTCCCGCCGTTGCGGACGAGCCGCCGACCGTGGAAGTTTCCGGCGGCGGGGAGATCGGCGGCCATCTCTGGTCGGCCTACGCCAATACAACCGTTGCGCTCTCGGGTTTGATCGCCGGCGTTCCCAAAAGCATTCGCGAGGATGGTTGGCGGCTCAGGGCCGGGGCGGGCTACTGGGAGTATGCGCGGCGGCACACAATCTGGATTTCCGGCCTTGGCGAGCGAAGCGTGCATCGTCGTCGCACGGGCTCATTCGCGGATCTTCTGCTCGGCTATCAAGCCGGGATCGGACCGCTGACGCTGAAGATCTTTGCCGGCGGCGCCTATGCCAACGAGCAGCGGCTCATCGATGGTGAGGACGAGGGCTCGATCGGGTCATTCACGGCGGCTCGGGTCCTGGTGGAGAGCTGGTACAATCTGACGCCGAATGCCTTTGCCCAGTTCGATGCGGGCTGGACGAGCCGTCTCGATGCCCTCACGGCGCGCGGGCGCCTCGGCTATCGCATGACGCCCGAGATCTCGGCCGGACCGGAAGTTGGCTACTGGTCGGCCGACCGGGAGCTGGAGGCGGGCCGCGACGACATCATTCGCTACGGGGCCTTCATTCGTTACGAGTGGTCCGCGGGGGAGATTTCGCTCTCGGGCGGCGTCGCCGATGACGGCGAAGACAGCAACTTCTACGCCTCGCTCAACGCACTTCTGCGCTTCTGAGGCGGGGCCGTTCGCACTAAATGCTCGCCTGCGACCAAAGTGCAGCAACTTTTGCCGCGACTTGAGCCAGCGCTTTACCCTCACTTAACGCTGCCTGCCTACAGTAGCTCTCGTGGCCGCGATCCGGTTTTGCGTCGATCCGGGCCACGCTGAGTACCAAGGGGTTAGATGGCCTGATGGTCAGCAAGCGGCAGGTGTCGGTGTTGCTTCTCTGCGGTGGGCTGACGGTCTACTTCGGCTATCACACGATCAAAGGCAGGCACGGTCTCGAGACAAGAGCGCGTCTGATCGAACGTTCCACGACGTTGGAGCGGGAGATCGGAACTCTCGAGACCGTGCGCGCCCGTTTGGAGCGAGAGCTTGCGCTCCTCGATGGCACCGGTGACGGGACCGGTGCCGATCTCGACTACGTCGAGGAGCTGGCGCGCCGCCACCTCGGCTTTGCCGCACGCACGGACCGCATCCTCATCGATCGGTCCGTTGCCCGCCGCTGAAACCCGGTCGCTCGCGGCCGGCAGAAGCATCGACGAATTGCCGCCGGATCGCCCTCTTTCGGCCATGCGGCGGACGAACGGCCATACAACACTTCCGTAATCGCACACGGGGGATCATTCATGTTCAGGCGTATGATCGTGCCGGTGTCGGCGTGCGTCACGCTGCTCGCAGCGATGCTCGTGGCCGGCTGTAAGGACACTGTTCTCGAGGGCGTTCAGGATCGCCCGTCGAAGCTCGGCGCGCTCGAAGGCGCAGCCGTCGCCGCGGCGCCAACGCGCACCGACCATTTCGCGGAATCCGCGCGCCGAATTCGCGCGCATCCTGCTCTCGGGCCGCATACACCTGCCGAGATCAAACGCCGCGTCGCCCAGCTCGTGGAGCCGCCGCGCCTTGCGACGCCGCCCGCCTCCATCCTCGCGCGCATTCCGCCCCATTCCATCGAGGGCGCGCCGCAGCAGCAGGTCGCTTCCGTCACCATTCAGCAACCCACACCGGCTGCAGTCGTGCCCGTTGGCGCGAGCCTCATCCCGGTCAATGCGACGTCGGCGGACGCCGCGCCACCGCGCAGCACGCCGCGCAATGTCGTGATCCCGATGGTCGTCTCCAGTGCGGATGGCACCACGTGGCGGGCCGACAACGGCGACGGCACCAGCGCCGCCAAGAACGAGTCCCGCAACGCTCACTGTCGCGAGGAAGCCCTCGAGCAGCTCAAGCGTTATTCGGCGACGGGTTATCGCATCTACGAGCGCCTCGACGACAAGCGCATGTTCACGACGTGGATCCTATGCGACGAGCGCCAGCGCGGACTGACCACCGCCGTGCACGAGGCCGTGCACATGCTGACCGAGCAGATCGATGCCTTCCCGCTTGTCGATGGTGGCCAGATCGCGCGCATCGCAGCGACGGAGAAGTTCGCGAAGCCCGGCCGGATCGCCGCTCAATTCAAGCAGTCCGATGATTTTGTGCGCACGTACCTGCTGCCAGGTGGCGCTTCCTCGGCGGACGACTTCACGTATCTGCTCGACGAGTTCAACTCGTACATCCACGACCTGAACACCGCCATCCAGACGCAGTCCATGGCGCCGCGCGACAGCTACCTCGGTCATCGCGATGGCATGTCGGCCATGATGAGCTTCCTCATGGCGTACGTGGCCTTCGCCGAGAAGGACGATCCGCGTACCTGGGCCGGTCTGCACCGCGCCGACGTCAAGCACCTCGTCTCGACGCTCTGGTCTGACGCCGAGCGCACCATCGAGAAATCATGCAAGGTGCCGCGTTACGCGGTCGATGATCAGGCTTTCCTGCGCCACATCTGCTCGCCGACCAATGGTCGCGCGCTTGGCCATCTGCTCGGTCGCGCACCGCGTTGCCCGAAGGCGTGCCTTGGAAGTGCGAGCGGTTGAGGTTCGTGTTTTTTTGCTGCGGGCTACTGAGCCCAGCTTCGCGCCTCCGGCGCGAGCGAGACCAGGTCTCGCGCTCTACCGGGAGGGACACCCTCCCGGACCCACCCGCCTTTATGACTTCGGGCCAGTTGCGCCCCATCCGCATGGCCGCCGCGGGCATGGCACCGCGTTTCGGTTGCGAAGCACCTCTTCCCAGCAGCCCGCGATGCCAAACTCTGAGCTATCCGCATGGCCGCCGCGGGCTTGGCACCACAATTGAAAGCGTCAGCACCTCTTTCCAGCAGCCCCGCGGCAAATAAAAAAAGGGCCGCCGAAGCGACCCTTTTTCGTTCGAAGAAGCTGCCCTAAGCAGCGCGGGTGATTGGGACCTGCGGCTTCGTATCCTCCGCAAGGTCTGTGGCACCCCGGACCGCAATTCCGATGTAGCGGACGCGGCCTGCGATCTTTGCCTTCTTGATGCTCTTCAGTTCACCGAAGTCACGACTGAATGTCGGGAGCGCCAAGGGCTCCTTGTCCTGCTCCTCACACCACTGGCAGTAGTTGTCATAGAGTTCGACTGCAGTGATCGTTGCACCTTCTTCGGTTTCGACTTTCTCCTTGTGGAAGCGTTCGACGTCGCTCTCAGGGGCGACCATACGCTGGACGGTAAGTGCCCGGTCGGTGTTGTCGTTGGCCGTTGCGGCCGGCGGCGTAATGACAGCAGGAGCCGGCGGCGCGGCCGCGATGGCCTGGACGACGGGTGCTGCTGCTATTGCGGCAGGTGCCGCGACTTCGATGACCGGAGCGGCGATGGCCTGAGCAGCGACGGGTGTCGCAACCGGGGCCTGCACCTGGACATCGAGTGGCATGGCGACTGCAGCCCGACCAACCGCGGCGGCGGAAGCCACCTTGGGGTTGTGCAGGGCATCATGCAGGCGCCATTGGCTGAAGGCGATGTACATGCCAAAGCCCGAGCCGACTTCCAGCAGCAGCGCAATGAAGATCGTCAGCGCCATCTGGACGTCGTCGACCTTCAGATCCGTGAACACGAGGTTACCGATCTTGGCAAGCATGGCTGCCTGCGGATCGGCTTCCGTGAGCGCGGTATGATTGTCGCCGGCTTTCGCGAGCTGAGCTTTCACCTCCATGATCTTTTTGCTGAGGTCGGCGGCCTGGACGGCGTTCGCGTGCTCTGCCGAGAGCGTATGGTACTGCTGGCAGAAATCACGATTGAACTTGCCGTTGACGACCGTGCAACCCTGCGTGCGGCTCCAGTAGATCTGGTTCTTCAAACCATTCATCTCGCTGGACACGGTGGCGGCAGGGCGATGCTGGGGAATCCAGCCAACCTGCTCCTCCATCCGCTTCACGTCGGAGCGCATGTCCTGATAGACGGCCGTCTGCTGGGCGCGTTGCCCAGTCGTGTCGAGCCGGTTCAGGGCAGCGTGCCCGAGTGCCGATGTCAGTGAGTAGGCGGTGACAACCACCCCTACCACCGCTGCTGCGGCCGCTTGCGACCACATGCGGTTACGTACGGCAGCAAATAAGAAGAAGGGTATGAGCGCCTTCAGGCAGTCGGCAGCGGCACTGGCCGCTCCGTATATCAGCCCGTCGAATTCAGTCGTTCCCAGACTGTATCCGAAGCGCCAGTTCATGGCGGCGGAAACAGCAAGCAACACGCCTGCTGCTAGCACGCCTAGGATCCCTAGAACGTGTCTCATCGTTTCAAATGCCCCCTAACGTTTGGGGCCAGCCTACGCGGGCACAGGGTGCCGGCCGAGCGGTCATTAACACTGAGAGGTTCAAGCCGGGCCGTTCATTGCCCCCGGGAGCCACTGCACAAAATGGGCTCCGGTCGTCTGCGTATCGGTGAGCTCCGGAACCGTTGAGGCCGGGTCCGGCCGGATTCGCAGCAACATTGGCATTCGATCTGAACGGGTACTGACCGGTTCGACTTATGCACACTCGGCGTCGCCGCTAGACATCGAGCTTTTGCACAGGCCGCCGAACTGGCCGACAGGCAACGCGACAACAACATGGCACTTCTCTCGGATATCAGCGGTAGGCGATTCGTAATCTATTGTTAATGGTTTCAGGCCCCTTAGCGATCGAACGCTCGCGAGTGTGTGATTGCAGACACGTCGCTGATCACAACGGCCACAGGCCGACCAAGGGCTTATCCCCAAACACTAATCGACAGCTTGTCCACCAGCGCCCGCACTTATTAAGAGCCGTGTACAGCCTCTGTTAATGGCGAATGCAACTTGAGATTGTGTATCCCGAGTTGATCGCGCAAATAGCTCTGGGGGCCTCCCGTGACGACGGTTGACGAAGTCCTGCACGCTTCTTGCGAAGCCGGGGTAGGCCCGTTCTCGGTGCCCGCATTTGAGACAGAGATTGGACATTTATCATGTTCGAGCGCAGCAAAATCGACAGTGGGCAAGGCGAAGTCTCGACGGCGGGCGTGTCCGTCGCGCTCACATTGACGGACGGTTCCGAGATCAAGGGCCGCCTCGCGGTTTCGCAAGGGCGCTCGCTCGCGGACGTTCTCAATGCGCCGGCCCCGTTCGTCGAATTCGAGGAGTTCGACGGTCCGCGGCGGTATCTTGCCAAGCACGCGATCAGCGATGTGCGCCTGATCAGTCCTGGCCGCGGACAGAGCCTCGCGCGGATGCGCGATGCAGATGGCTTCGATCCGCACGCCATTCTCGGCCTGCCATTGGGGGCGCCGTATGAGGAAGTGCGCGCGGCCTACCTGCGCAATGCCAAGGCTTATCATCCCGACCGCTACGCCAATGCCGAGCTGCCGGACGAGGTGAGGGCCTACATTGAGAGCATGTCACGGCGCATCAATGCGGCCTTCGCGGCGCTGGAGGCTCCGGCACAGGAGAGCCGGCAGAAGGTCGTGCAGCGGATCACGCCAGTCTATTCGACGCCGGCGCGGTGAGGCGCGCCGCCGGTTTCAACTGACGCAGCGCTCGACCGTACTACTGCTTCGGCGGTGCCATGTCGTGCTGGTCGGTGGTGCCACTGCCCGGCTTCATGCCGTCCATGCTCGCCATGCTCTTGCAGCAGGGGCACATCATGCCGCCCATCATGGGTTTGTTGGCGGGCTTGTCGGCCATAGGGCCCGCCTGCTTCATCATCCCCATGCAGCCCATACCACCCATCTCGCCGCTCTGAGCGGCAACTGATTCATTCTGCATTCCACCACCACACATCTGTGCAAGGGCGGTTCCTCCGAGAGCCAGCGTTATGGCGCCAGCAAGCATCAGCGTACGCATGACGTTACTCCTCTGACTTTTCCATGAGCGAGGCTGTCACCTCGGCTCGCGGCAGGCCATACACTTCTTCGTGGCTTATTGGTCTTGCTTGCTCTGCGGCGCGGCGAGGGTTTCTGACCGCGTTTTCCCTTGCGCGCTGACCGCCGCCATCAAGCCTGCGCCGTGGCATCGCCGGCAGGCGGGCGCGTCTCCGCCACGACAGGTATCGGCTTCTTCTCGACCTCGCGCCACGGCTTCGCCGTCGTCTGCTCCCTGTCATAGAGAGCGGTCAGGAACGACGTGATCCGCGCATCGGCCGGCGCGACGCGATCCTGATGGCGGTGCTGGCGCGTCTGGCGCCGCTTGGCCCAACCGGGTGCACCCGGCTTCTTGATGCGGCGGCCGTTGTGAATGAGCAGCGGATTGTCGGGCGCCTCGAGATCCAACTCCTCGAGAAAGGTTTCGCGCAGCGCGTAGAACGATTGGAGGATGGCGTCGCGCGCGAGCTTGCGATCCTCGGCCGAGACCTGGCGGCCAGCTTCAGGCTCGATCGATTGCAGCGCGCGCCGCATGTCATGCAGTGGTGCGTAGGGATAGAGCCCGATCTGGCTGCGGTTCTCTCCGACGTTCGCGTACACCGCCCGCATGTTGTCGAGCGATTCCGAGATGGTGCAGAACGCCGCGAAGTATTCGTCCTGCGACGGCGTCTGCTTTTGCGTGAACGTAAACAGAGCCGACTTCGCCTTGACGATGTTGCGCCATTCCTCCTTGAGCGAGTTGAGGAATAGCGAGCGCTTCTGGAAGACATTCGCGAGGTAGGCGGCAACGACGGTCACCAGCACGAGCGCCATATCCTTGAGATAGTCGTAGAGGCTCGCGAGCACGCGCTCGGCAGGCGAGCCGGCCAGCCCCGGAATGTGATTGGCGAGTTTTGCGGTGAGCGATATGGCCAGCACGAGGCCGAGAATCCAGTAGGCGCGCCCCAGCGTGCGCCTCAGCGACGAGCGTGTCATAATTTCCCCCGAGGCGACCTAGGCTGCGGCGTGAGCCGGCCTCAATCGACGGCGTGCGCCGTCGGGTGGAGTGAGGGGCAGAAACCGGCCGAAAGTACGGCGACGATCGAGGGCGGCGTGAGCACTTCGACCGTGGACGCGGCCGGCCGTTCGACCGGCGCGCCATAGCCCGTGAAGTCCCACGGCAGCAGCCAGCTGGCGAGCAATAGGTGTGGTGCGCCTTGCCAGCTGATGAACGTGCCACCCGGCAGCGTATCGATGTTCGTGTAGTACGTGCGCTTGCTGCGCTCGGGCGTCAGGCGCTCGGCGTGGAGGACGGCATCCATCTCGTCGGCCATGGCCCGGCCCGCAGTACCGCCGCCATGGACCTCCGCCCAGAGCTTCGCGAACCACAGAAAATCCTGCCGCCGGCACTCCCCGCACGGGCGGTGCCCCGCAGCGAGCGCCGTGGCTTCGTCGAGAAAAAACAGCTCGGTGTAGCGGCCCGGCTGCATGAGCGCGCGGCGCCGGCCATTGAATTCGAGCTTGCAGCAGATCCATTGCCGGCTTGCCCATCGACGGGGGCCGATGGTGCGGTCGTGACGGTGGATGGCACCGCCGCGATTGCCCATGACCGTGCCTCTCGCCGTAATGGCGATGATCGAGCCGTCCGGGGTGACACGGTTCTGGAGTGGCATTGCGGCTTCTGCCATATGTGCGGCTTCAGACACGCAGGAACTCCTACAATGACCGAAGCCGCCGTGCATGTGAAGACTGAGGAGCGCCCGAGCGGGCGCGTCGCGACCGTAACGATCGACAACCAGCGGCGGCTCAACTGCCTCGCCAGCCCGACCATTATCGGCCTCCGGCAGGCTTTCGAGAAGCTCTCCGAGGATGCGGCACTTCGCGCCATCATCCTGACCGGAGCCGGCGACAAGGCCTTCATCGGCGGCGCGGATCTCAGGGAACTCGGCGCGGCCGATCCCGACACCGTGCGCCTCTTCATCACGCGTCTGCATCAGGCCTGCCTCGCCATTCGCGACTGTCCCGTGCCGGTCATCGGCCGCGTCAATGGCTTCTGCCTCGGCGCCGGCCTCGAGGTTGCGGCGAGCTGCGACATGCGCGTGTCCTCCGACAATGCCATCTACGGCATGCCGGAGGTGCATATGGGACTGCCGTCCGTGATCGAGGCCGCACTGCTGCCCGGTCTCATCGGCTGGGGCAAGACGCGCGAGATCCTGATCACCGGCGAGACCTTCGGTGCGGAGGAGGCGCGCACCATGGGTTTCGTCCAGAAAGTCGTGCCGGCCGCCGGGCTCGATGCGGCTGTGGACCACTGGCTCGGTCTCATCGGACGGGCGACGCCCAAGGCCGTGCGCAACCAGAAGGTGCTCATGAACCGCTGGGAGCGCGTGTCCGTCGAGGAGGGCGTCTACGCCGGTATCGATGCCATTTCAGAGGCCTACACCACCGGCGAGCCCCAGGCGGCCATCAAAGCCTTCTTCGATGCCAAGAAACAAAAATCGGGGCACTGACGTTGCTCCCTGGACAGCGCCACTGTTCACCCACAGTGGCGTCGCTATATAAGGGGAGAGGTTAACCAAGCCCGCCGCGCGCGCGATCGCGTGCGTCGGCTCTTTGGCTGCGCTCATGGCGCGAGACGGGACGCGAGACAGAGCGCGAGGCTGGCGGCGGAACGTGAGCGAGCGGCAAATCCCTGCAATCAGCAGAGCCAGTTTCCGGCCCGTCGGCTGCAGCGTCGGCTGGGGTCGTCGCGCGACGGTTGCGGCCATGGTCGCGGCGCTGCTCGCCCCCTCTTTGCCGTCGCCGCAGCTTCGTGCTCAGCCCGGGCAGAATGCGGCACAGACGCCATCTCCCCCCTCGGCCGCTCCTTCGACGCCGCCGCAGGGCGCACCGATGTCACGCGCCGAGTACGAACAGTGCCAGGCCGGCGACGAGGCGACCTTCCGCGCGGCCGTCGCGCGCGTCACGCAGGACGCTTTGACGAAGAGCCTCGCCGATCTCGACTATCTTCCAATCGTGCGCGAGGCCTGGCGGCGCGGTAATGTCGATGACGTGCTCTGGCGTCAGGTGGACGTCGCCATTGGCGAAGTGCGCGAGGAATCGAGCTGGACCGAGCTGATCGGTTCAATCGCCTTCCAGGAGACGGCGCAGAAGCTCGCGACGACGACCTCCGAGCGGGTCTTCCGTTCCGACGCCATGCAGAAGGCCATCCTCGGCGTGGGCAGTGCAGTCGGCAACGAGGTCGGCCGGCGCATGGAGCAAGGCCTCAGCGCGGCGGCCGAGCCGGTTGCGCAGTGCATGCAGGCCTTCCTCGGACCGCGCTACGGCGGCATGGTCGCGCGCTCGGTAAGCCGCGATACGGGCCGCGAGTTCACCATCGATCCGTCCAAGGCGAGCGCTTCCGTCTCCGCAGGTCAGGTGCTCGTCCAGGGCAGCGAGGGCCTAACCGGTACGGTGCTGCTCATCGTACGCCGTCAGCTCTCGCGCATGGCCATGAGCGTTGGCCAACGCGTCGTCGGCGCCATCCTGAGCCGCATTGTCGGCGTCGTTGCGGGCGGCATCGGCATCGCGCTCATCGCCAAGGACATCTGGGAGTTCCGCCACGGCGTGCTGCCGATCATCTCCAGCGAGATGAAGAGCGCGGAGACGCGCGACAAGGTGCAGTCCGAGCTGGCCAAGGTCATCGGCGAGCAGATCAACGAACACACGCGCGAGATTGCCGGTACGGCTGCCGATCGCGTGACCGAGATCTGGCGCGAGTTCCGCCGCGCGCACGCCAAAGTGCTGGAGCTTGCGGAGAAGGACGAGCGCTTCCGTCGCTTTCTCGATACGGTGACGCCGGCCAAGCTACCGCGCCTCGACGAAGTCGTGGCCCTCGTGCTCGCCGGCGAGGGCGAACCTGCCCTGACGCGGCGCCTCAGTGATGGCACGCTTCACCGCGCCATCGAGACCATGCCCGCTGAAGCCATCGCCATTTCGCGCGATACGCGCTCGCTCGAAACAGGCTTCAAGTGGTGGGCGCTTGCGGATGACAAGCTGCCCGAGGTCGTGGCCTATGAGCTGCATCGTCTCGGCCAACCAGATGAGATGAGCAAGTCGGCGCTGTCGCGCCTCCTCCTGCTGGAGGATCGCATCGCGATTAACCGCCTCGCGAGCCTGACACGCGCCGAGCGCGAGCCGCTCCTCGAGTTGCCCCCGCGCGATCTCAATCGCCTCGCACGGGCACTTCCCGAGACCGAACTCAAGTCGCTTTCGCGCTACATGAACACGCTTGAGCCGGCGGCAGCGCAGCGCCTGCTCGCCGTCGTCGGGCACGCGCCCGCGCGCATGGCGGCCTACACGGCTTCGGGCGTGCAGCCGGCGATCCTCGCGAGCCGTGATCAGACCGAGGCCGTGGCCGTGATTGCTCGCTCCGATGCGATCTTCGACTTCTTCGTCTTCGCCGAGGACGTGCGCTCGGTGCGTGAGGGGCGCATCAGTCCGCTGTTGCTCTGGGCGCGCTATCCGATCGCAATCAGCGTGTTCGGCTTTGCGCTGCTGATAGTGCTGCTCGTGCTGTGGCGCCTCATCTTCGGTCGCCGCACGCGTGTTGTCGTCGCGGGGAACGGAAGGCACTGAATGGAGCTTCCATGCGCCTCGTGACCACCGACAGGATCGACGATGCCGAGTTCGTGACGGGCGATCTCGTCTATGCTGTCGCCGTCAGCGGCGCCAACATCGTGCGCGACATGCGCGAGGCCGTCATCAACACCATCGGCGGCCACATGACGCGTTATGAGCAACTCGTTGACATGACCATCGCGCGCGCGCTCGAAGCTCTCAAAGTCCGCGCCGGTGAACAGGGCTACGACGGTGTGCTCGCCGTCCGCCTTAGCCATCCCGTCATCACGAACGGCGCTGTCGAGGTCGTCGCGACGGGGACGGGTTTCCGTTACGCCGCAAAGCCCTGAAGTGCACACCCTGCGCCGCCGCGCGTAAGCCCATGGGCCGATTCAGGTATTCGCGCGACACACCGCTCTGCAAAAGTCGCATCGAGGGGGTCACAAGGCCGGCCGAATCGTGTTGATCATGCAGCAATTGGCGCTGCTTCAGTGCGCGCGTGTCGGAATGGGGGACACCAATATGGTCTTGAAAGCACCGGGCATCATCACCTTCATTCTGTCGATCGTTCTGACAGTCTGCGTGCTCGTCGTGAAATTCTTCGGCGCTCAGATCCCGCTGATCCAGGGCAACGAGCTGTGGTTCCTGCTGCTCTCGCATCTCATTTTGATGCTCGGCTGCATCATGCGCGGCCTCTGACGCGCAAACGGGCGCGACCTTCGCCGCGCCCGCTCGATCTTTCAGCTGATCACCGAAATCACGGAAAGACCTGCACCCAGCCGGTGCCGGCGCGGTCGGAGACTGTGCCAAAGTGCTTGTCGTAGTCGGCGCGCAATTCCTTCAGGTGCCCCGAGGCCTGGAATTCCTTGAACGTTGCCTCGTCCTTGAACTCGTAGAGCGCCATGTAGTCGTACTTGTCCTCGCCCATGATGCGCTTGTAGCGCCGTCCGCTGATCGCGCCGTTGTAGCGCAGCACCTGCGGCACGTGCTCCTCGTCGTACCACTTGTTGAAGGCCGCCTCCTGCGCCGCGGTGATCGTCGCACGCACCATGAAAACCGTCACTGCCATGGGTGTTCCTCCGGTTCTGCTCTTGTTGGATTGATCAGTACGTCAGCGCTGCCTTGATCGCGATCAGCTCCTGCCGACCGTCGGGATAAGCCTCGTACGCCTTGCCCGCGCGCCGGTACCAGTAGCGGCTGTTGGGCTCGTCGGGCTCCAGCTTGTGCAGCACGGCATGAATCCAGCACGAGGTCGGATCGCTTTCATCGCGCTGGACGATGCCATGCGCCGCCTCCCAATCGTCGGCGAGCGCATGGTCGACGGCCTGCACCAGCTCCGAACGCTCCATGCTCACGCCGCCCCGCGCTTTACGTTCCGCCACGCGCCGACCTCCGGCCGCGCAAGGCCGAGGTTCTCACGCAGCGTCGCGCCGCGATAGTCCTTGTGGTAGAGCCCGCGCTTCTGCAATTCCGGCACCACGAAGCGCACGAAGTCTTCGTACGTGCCCGGCACGCTCGTCGCGCCGACGACGAAGCCGTCGCATGCCGGTGCCGTGAAATACGCCTCGAACATGTCGGCCACTTCCTTGGGGCCGCCGACCCAGGGATTGTTGAGCCGCCCGCGACCGCTGATGCGAATGAAGTCGCGGATCGTTGGATTCTTCGTACCCGCGGCCTTGAGCACGCGATCGCGGATGGTCTGCAGGCCGGTCATGGACGCAATGTCCTCGTCCGTCAGCGGCTCGTCGAGCGGCTTCGAGCCGAAGTCGAAATTCAGCGCCTCCGACAGCAGCATGAGGCTGTCCACCTCGAGCGGCAGTTTGTCGAGAGCCGCGCGCTTGTCCTCGGCTTCCATCTTCGTCTCGGCGACGACGGGATGCACGAGCGCGCCGATGAGCATGCTGTTGGGATCGCGGCCGGTCGCGGCGCACAGCGCCTTCAGCTCCGCGTATTCTTTTTTTCCGACGTCCAGGCTTGGCGTGTACGTGAAGATCATCTCGCCCCATTCGGACGCGAAACGCTTGCCACGGCCGCTCTGGCCCGCCTGAATGAGCAGCGGATGCCCCTGCGCCGAGCGCGGTACCGTGAACGGCCCGCGCGATTTGAAATTCTCGCCTTTGTAGTCGAGCCGCTGCACCTTCGAGGCATCCGCGAACCGGCCCGTCGTCTTATCGACGATCAGCGCATCGTCCGCCCAGGTGTCCCAGTGACCGAGCACGACCTGCATGAACTCGTCGGCCTTGTCGTAGCGCTCGTCATGCTCGGCGACGTCGTCGCGCCCCATGTTGCGCGCCTCGATGTCGTTGAGCGAGGTGACGATGTTCCAGCCCGCGCGTCCATTGGTCATGAGGTCGAGCGTCGCGAACATGCGCGCGACGTGGAACGGCTCGTAGTACGTCGTCGAGTAGGTCGCGCCGAGGCCGAGCCGCTCGGTCGCCATGCCCATGGCCATCATGCAGGCCACTGGATCCATCTTTACGCAGCGAATGCCGTTCTCGACAGCCTCCGTATAACGTCCGCCATGGAACTCGGGCATGCCGAGCCGGTCGTCGAAGAAGGCGAGCTGGAACTTCCCGGCCTCGAGCACCTTGCCGATGTGACGATAGAAGTCGGGCGACATGAAATCGGTGCGCGACTCGGGGTGGCGCCAGGAGGCGGCGAAGTTCGAGCAATTCTGCGCCTGAAGAAATCCGATCAGCGCCATCTGTCGCATGGAGACGTGTCCTCGATCTCGTGAGTTGCAGAGCGGCAGAGTAAACGCAGGGCGATGCCGGCGCCAGATTCATGTCCGGACATCAGATCTGCTTAACTGACTTGGACGCGCGCCCGATTGTGCGCCGCAGCAATGGCATCGAACGTGCTTCATTGTTGCGGGCGGCTAGCGTATAGACGCCTCTTGCCGGCCGATCAGGGGCCGGTGCGCGCACGGGCCGCGGGGGCCGTGCGAACTGAGCCGATCGGAGGGCCACAGATGGCGCAGGACAAGGCGAAAAGTGCAGGGCTGGACCGCGTACTCGTGGTCGAGGTCGCGCGCGTCACCGAGGCTGCCGCCATCGCTTCGGCGCGCTTCCGCGGCATGGGCAACGCCAAGGGCGCCGACAAGGCCGCCGTCGATGCCATGCGCAAGGAACTCGGCAAGATCCACATCCGCGGCAAGGTCGTCATCGGCGAAGGCGAGATGGACGAAGCGCCGATGCTCTACATCGGCGAGGAAGTCGGCATCGGTGACGGGCCGGAGGTCGACATTGCCGTCGATCCGCTCGAGGGCACGACCATTTGTGCCAAGGACATGCCGAATTCGCTCGCGGTCATCGCGATCTCCGAGCGTGGCGGTCTGCTCCACGCGCCCGACATGTACATGGACAAGATCGCCATCGGTCCCGGATATCCCGAAGGCATCATCGACCTCGATACGCCGATCGGTGAGCAGCTCGAGAAGCTCGCCAAGGCCAAGGGTGTGCCCGTCGACCAGATCAGCGCCTGCATTCTCGATCGCCCACGCCATTCCGAGATCATCGAGGCCGTGCGCAAGGTCGGGGCCGGTATCCGTCTCATTCCCGACGGCGACATTGCCGGCGTCATCTGGTGCACCGACCCGCAGCAGACGGGCGTCGACATCTATCTCGGCTCCGGCGGTGCGCCCGAAGGTGTGCTCGCGGCCGCCGCGCTCCGTTGCATCGGCGGTCAGATGCAGGGCCGCCTCAAGCCGTCGAACCGCGAGGAAGTCGAGCGCGCGGCGAAGATGGGCATCCCCGACATCAACCGGAAGTTCTCCATGCAGGAGATGGCATCCGGCGACGTGATCTTCTCCGCGACCGGCGTGACGAGCGGCTCGATCCTCGAAGGCGTGCACTTCCGCGGCGACTTCGCCGAAACCGAAACGCTCGTCATGCGCTCCGCCACCGGCACCGTGCGGCGCGTGAAGACGACCTTCCGCAATGTGAAGATGAAGATGGCAGGGGTGTAATTCGCGGCTCTGCCGCGACGGGGCTTTCGCCCCTGGCCCCAATCGGGGAGACCCCGAACCCCCTTCTTTTTATGGACTTGCCGCTCGCGGCTCGCTCCAGTTCATAGAAACGGGTGGGTTCGGGAGGGTGTCCCTCCCGATGGAGCGCGAGGCCTAGCCTCGCTCGCGCTGCAGGCGCGAATGCTTACGTCCTCACCGTCGCCGCTGCCACGCCCGCGCCAATCAGCAGGCTGCCACCGATCTTGTTGAAGAGGCTGATGGCGCTCGGATTGCGCGCCATGGCGCCTGCGCGCGCGGCGAGAAAGCCATAGGTCAGCGCATTGGCGAACGCGATCACCAGGAACGTCGCGCCGAGAATGAGCATCTGCTTGAGCACGTCACCCTTCGGATCGATGAACTGCGGCATGAAGGCGACGAAGAACGTGATCCCCTTGGGATTGAGCGCGGTCACGATCCACGCGTGCGCGACCATGGCGAGTGAGCTCGCGCGATCCGTGCGCGCCTCCGTCTGCAATGTGCCACCGGCCTTCCAGAGCTTGATGCCGAGCCAGATGAGATAAGCCGCGCCCGCGAGCTTCAGCACCGTGAAGAGCGTTGCCGATGTCGCGAGCAGGGCACCGACGCCCAGCAGCGAGAGCGTCACTGCCGTGAAGTCGCCGAGCGCAACACCGATCGAGGTCGGCAGTGCGGCGCGCCAGCCTTGTCCGAGCGCGTATGAGACGACCAGCAGCACGGTCGGCCCCGGGATCATGACGAGGATGGTGGAGGCCGCGACAAAGGCGAGCCAGGCTTCGATGCTCATGGAGATGCCCCTCGGTTCGGCGTGAGTTTCGCCGCACCAAGCTCTCGCGTGAGGCCGTCGTCAAGTGGTTCGCGCCCATGGCGCGAGTGGGGCTTTCGCCCCACGCCCCACGGTGCCAAAGGCGCGTCTCCGACACGACGAGGGACACCCTCCCGGAGCCAACCGCTTTAAGACTTGAGTGCCCCAGGCGAGACCCCACCGCATGGCCGCCGCGGGCATAGCACTACCGGGATGGTTGCGAAGCACCCCTTCCCAGCAGCCCGCGGTGCTAAAAATAACAAGTCAGCGCGGCGCTGGGCGTGGAATGGGTTGCGGTGCTTGCTGCGTCGGCGCGCGCGTTTGCGCGGGCTCCGTTGCTGCCGGCGTCACCGGCGGGCTCGGCGCGACCGGGCGACTGATCGGCGGCCAAGTGATGTCGTCGGCGCGTCCATCCTTGGGCTCGAGCCGCTCACCTTTTACGAGCACACGGAAAAACGGCGTCTGGCTCGGGAGCGCGCGGCGGGGCTGGACGTCGGGTGTTGCTGCCGTGGAGATCGTGCGCGACAGCGTCAGCCCGCCCGGGATCTCGCGGACGAGCACTTCGCCCGGTTGGCTCGTGCGATCACTGGCGGTGCGGCGCGCGAGGAGCGCCATGAGGTTGCCGGGGATTGCGGGTCGCGGCAGTTCGATCGTCGCCGCTTCCTGCCGGCCGGAGGTGCCCGTGTCCGTGATCGCCACGCGACTGCTATCGGCCTTGAGCTCGCCTTCCGTCGTCTGCTGAGCCGGTCGCGTTGCAGCCCTGGCGCCCGTGCCCGAGGCCTCCGACGCTCGCGCAGAGGCAGACGGCTGCGGCGATGCGCGGAGTGGCCGTATGATGCGCTGCTCGGCTTCGCTACCCGCGAGTGGAATGGAGCGCTGGGCACGCGCCTGCACGAGGTCGCGCTTTAACTCGCGCTCGACGAAATGGGCCACCTTCCGGCTACCGGCCGGCGTGAACGTGATGCCGTCGGCCTGGCGCAACAGGCGACTCGCGCCGGTGAGGTCCGGCCCGTAAGGATCGTAGCGGCCATCCTGGTTCGCGGTTGCTGCGTAGATGTCGATCATCTTCTGGCCGGCAGCGTAAGCGCGCTCGCGTAGGACACCGTTGATCGCCTGCAATTCGTCGCTGATGTCTGGCCGCCGTACGATTGGCAGGCCCACCCAGTACACCGCGATGCGCTGCGCCCTGAAGGCGCGGATGATGCGATCGAGGCGGCGTCCGTACTCCTGCTGCCAAACGTCGGAGCCGACGGGTGCGCGGCGCCCATTGGCGAGCCGCATGGGATAGCGGTCGTTGAGGCCGATCTGGACGATGATGATGTGCGCATTGCTGCGGGCGAGTTCGCTCACGATCTCGCTGATGTCCTCTTCGAAGCTCGCGCGCAGCAGGCTGTGAATGGGGCGGTGACGTCGCTGCACGGAGACGCGCGGCTCATCGGCAAGCTGTTCGACCAGTCCGGTGAGCAGGCCCTCCGCCAGCACGTCGCCCCACACTTCGAGCCGATAGGTATTGTTCTCGGGAAATGGCGTGATGTAGCTCGTCGAAAGCGCCGGCCCCTGCGCGACGGCCGCGCCTGATGCCATGCCGAGAACGAGCGCCGACAGCAGACCGAGTGTGCCGGCGATCCTGGCCCAGCCGCCTCTCGCGTGCCTTCTTGTGCTTTGGCTGTCACCGCCCATCGGCAAGGCCCTTGCGAAGATGTTCCAGCACTTCCTGGCGTGGCCAGCAGCCGACTTGGATACGCGCGCCGCGCTCGTACTGCCCGATCTGCCAACGTGTATTGGAGCCGATCTTACCATCGATCTTGTCGATGGCTGCACCGCGCCGCTTGAGCTGCTCCTGGATCTCGGCAATCTCCCGGTCGGGGAGCTGGCGGATCTGGGTCCAGGATGTCCTGAAATCGCCGCCGCCGGCTATGCGATCCGAGAGGTGCCCGACGAATGTGGCATAGAGATCGGACATGTTGTAGGCCCGAATGGCCTTGAAGTTCTCTGTCGCGAGGAATGAGGGGCCGAAGGCGCCGGCCGGCGACATCAGATAGGCATCCGCATCGAGATGCGCGGGCGCGAATGGCTTGCCGTCGGCGCGGGTCATACCGAGCTTGACCCATTCGGCGATCGGGCGGCTGTTGGCCGGGCCTTCCTGCGCGCAGTCGACGCCCTTCCCGAGGCGCACTTCGATGCCCCAAGGCAGGCCCTTGATCCAGCCCTTCTGCTCGAGCTGCTTTGCGGCCGAGCCGAGCGCGTCGGCTGTCGAGCCGAAGAGATCGAGCTTGCCGTCGCGATCGAGATCGACGCCCGAGCCATAGAATTCCGACGGCATGAACTGCGTGAGGCCCATGGCGCCGGCCCAGGAGCCGCGCATTTCATCGCGCTTGAGAATGCCGTCCTGCAGCAGGCGCAGCGCGTGGATCAGCTCATCGCGGAAGAGGTCGGGCCTGCGTCCGACATAGGCTTGCGTTGCGAGCACGCGGATCACGTCATGACGCGAACGATGACTGCCGAAAGCGGTCTCGCGGCCCCAGATGGCGAGCACGATCGCGCGATCGACGCCGATCTCGGCCTCGACCTTGTCCAGGATCGCCTTGTGGCGTTCGGCGAGCTCGCGGCCCTCGCGCGCCAGCCGCATGATCTGCTCGCGGTTGATGTACTGCTCGGGCGTGCGGCTGAACTCGGCTTGTCCGCTCGGGCGCGTGTCCGGCTTCTCGGGCAACACGAGATCGGGAAGCGAATAGTCGGGTGCTATCCCGGCAAAGGCGCCATCGAAAGTCTTGCGCGTGATGCCGGCGCGCTGGGCGTCCGCCCAGAAGCTCTCGAGCCACGCGCTGAAGGTCGGGCGCGACTGGGCTTCTGCAGTTCGAGCCATAGCGAACGCCATCATTGCGACGACCACCATCGTCGTCACTGCCACAAACCGTCCGGCTCTCCAGTAACTGCTCAAAAGCCCGCCTTCCTCGCCACACGCGCCCGACTCAACGGACGCTGCCATCTTAGCCGAGAGAGGCCAGCCGAAGCGGGCCATTTTGGGGCTGCGACAGCCCGGCGTCACGTCAGGTGTTGGCTCTCAGCGCGAGCTTGCGCTCCCAAGCGAGCGCCTCGGTGACGATCTTGTCCAGATCATCATGCGCAGGCACCCAGCCGAGCTCGGAACGAATGCGGTCGGAGGCGGCCACGATCGATGCCGGATCGCCCAGGCGGCGCGCCGCGAGGCGAACCTCGAAATCGGCGGCCGAGACGCGCTTGACGGCGTCGATGACCTCCAGGACGGAGTACCCCTTGGAGTATCCGCAGTTCAGAACGCGGCTCGTGCCGCCTTGGCTCAGGTGCGCGAGGGCTGCCATGTGCGCCTCGGCGAGATCCGTGACGTGGATGTAATCGCGCACGCAGGTGCCGTCATGGGTAGCGTAATCCGTGCCGAATACCTCCATGTACGGCCGTTTGCCGAGCGCGGCTTCCGAGGCGACCTTGATGAGATGCGTTGCGCGCGGCGTCGATTGGCCGGAGCGACCTGCGGGATCGGCGCCGGCAACATTGAAGTAGCGCAGTGCCACATAGCGGAGAGGGTGCGCGCGGGCCGTATCCGCGAGCATGATCTCGGTCATGAGCTTGGAGGAGCCATAGGGCGAGACCGGACTGAGATCCGCCTCCTCCGGCACGGGCGTCACGGCCGGATTGCCGTAAACGGCAGCCGTGGACGAGAAGATGAACTTGTCGATGCCAGCTGCGACCGCTGCCGCAATGAGGCCGCGCGATTTTACGGTATTGTTGAGATAGTAGCCGAGCGGGTCGGTGACGGATTCCGGCACGACGATCGAGCCGGCGAAATGAATGATGGCCTCGACGGCGTGCTCTTTCAGGAGGCGGGCGATCAGCGCCTCGTCGCCGGTATCGCCCTCGACGAGCGCCGCGCGCGGGTCGATCGCCCAACGAAATCCCGTCGACAGGTTGTCGAGAACGACCACCTGGTGGCCCGCATCGGCAAGCGCCAGAACCATGTGGCTGCCGATGTAGCCGGCACCACCTGTGACCAGGATACTCATCGACGCGGAGGCCTTTCTGGAATGGAACTAACGTCCGCTGGAAATGTTTGGTGCACCAGTGTCGAATGGCTTAGTTGCCGGTATTCATACTGTCGATGCTAAAATAGCCACCATCGTTACCCAATTGCGCGATGCGACGCGCCTCGGAGTACTCCCCCAATGACGACCCCACTCAAGCCCATTCGCAAGGCCGTATTCCCCGTTGCCGGTCTCGGCACCCGCTTTCTGCCGGCCACCAAGGCCATACCGAAGGAAATGCTGACCGTCGTCGACAGGCCGGTCATACAACATGTCGTCGACGAGGCGCGTGCCGCGGGCATCGAGCACTTCGTCTTCGTGACAGGCCGCAACAAGGCCGTCATCGAGGATCATTTCGACAGCCAGTTCGAGCTGGAGCGTACGCTCGCCGAACGCGGCAAGAAAGCCGAACTCGATCAGCTCATGTCCGAGCTGCCGGCCGCCGGACAGGCGAGCTTCACGCGCCAGCAGGCCCCGCTCGGACTTGGTCATGCCGTCTGGTGTGCGCGCGAGATCGTCGGCGACGAGCCCTTTGCCGTCCTGCTGCCCGACATGCTGCACCATGCCGACAAGCCCTGCCTCGCCGAGATGATCGAGGCCTACAATGCCCATGGCGGCAACCACATTGCCGTTGCGCCCGTGCCGGACGACCAGACGCATATGTACGGCATTGTCGGCGTCGAGGACCGTGCGACCAAGGTCTCTAAGATCACGAGCATGGTCGAGAAGCCGCCGAAGGGCACCGCGCCTTCGAACCTCCATGTCACGGGCCGCTACATCCTCCAGCCCCAGATCTTCGATCTGCTCGCCAAGCAGGAGCGTGGCGCCGGCAATGAGATCCAGCTCACGGATGCCATGATCCGCCTCGCCGCAACGCCGGGCCAGTCGTTCTTCGCCGATCGTTTTGACGGCAAGATTTATGACACCGGATCGAAGATCGGTTTCCTCACGGCAAATGTCGCCTATGCGCTCGCGCGCCCGGATATTGGGCCGGCGCTCAAGGCAGAGATCAAAGCGCTGATCGGCTGAGCAGGGCCCATGAGCAATACGCAAACCGGCGCGGCCAATCCCGATCTGCTGTGGTCAGCGGAGAAGCTCCGCGATGCACTAGGTGCGCCGGGGCTTTCGATCGTGGATACGCGCCAGGCTGAGCACTTCGCTTCGGGACGTATTCCCGGTGCTCGCCACTTCGATCCCTATTTCGTCAACTGCGATGATACGGATCCGGCGCCGCTCGCCTCGTTCACGCGCATGTGGGGGAACATGCTCGGCTGGCGTGGTGTGAGGCCTACCGATACCATCGTGTTCTATGGCGCTTTCACCGATATGTGTGCGGCGCGTGGCTTCTGGTTCGCCGAATACCTCGGCGTCAAGAATGTCCACGTGCTCGATGGCGGCATCAAAGCCTGGGTAGACGCGGGCCTTCCCCTCGAGCGTGACAGCCGTCCGCCCTCGCCTGCGAAGTTTGTGCCCGAGCCGGTGACCGAGCGCGTCGCCACATACGCGAGCATTCTTCGGGCTATCGACGATCCGCAAAGCCTCATCCTCGACAACCGCAGTCCCGCCGAGTTCACGGGCGCGGATCGGCGTGCGACGTACGGTGGTGCCGTGCCGAGTGCCATCAATTGCGATTGGGAAAACCTCTACGATCATGCGACGGGGCTTTTGAAATCGCCGGCCGAGCTGCGCGCGATTTTCGAGGCGCATGGCGCAACACCCGACAAGAAAATCACCGTCTACTGCAATACCGGCTTCCGCTCGGCTCACGCCTATCTGGCCATGCGCCTGCTCGGCTATCCGCATGTGCGGAACTATGTGGGTTCATGGCAGGAGTGGGGAAATCGCGAGGGACTGCCGATCGCACGGCCGGAATGACGGTCTCGCGATCTCGCTTTAGGCAGCAGAACGGGAGCGATCGGCCATGCGGAGGCGCGATTTTCTCAAGAATGCGGGTGCTCTACCCCTTCTTTCGGTCGCAGGCAGCATGAGCAAGAGCCACGCCCAGACGAGCAGAGGAGGTACGCCGCCGGACTTTCGGCGCGTGCGCCCGTCCGACCCGGAATGGCCGTCCGCGACCGCGTGGGAGAGTCTGCGCCGTCGCCTCAAGGGCGCGCTCATTGCTGTTCAGTCGCCGCTCGAAGCCTGCGTCGGCAAGTCAGCGGACCCCGCCTGCGCTCAGCTCTTCCGCGACCTGAAGAACCCCTACTTCATTGGTGATCATGCCGCGCTCACGCAGACGCTCGGTTGGGCCAATGCCTGGACGACGAAGCCGAGCGCCTATGCGGTGGCTGCCGAGAATACCGCCGATGTCGCTGCGGCCGTGAACTTCGCGCGCGAGAACAAGCTGCGACTGGTGGTCAAAGGCGGCGGTCACAGCTACTTCGGCAATTCGAATGCGCCGGATTCGCTCCTCATATGGACGCGGCGCATGAATGCCATAGAGCTGCATGATGCCTTCGTCGGCCAAGGCTGCACCGGCCGCGTCGCCCCGCGCACGGCAGTCCGCGTCGGCGCAGGCTGCCTCTGGGGGCACGTCTACAATGCCGTGACGACCCAGGGCGGCCGTTATGTGCAGGGCGGTGGCTGCATGACGGTCGGTGTCGCCGGTCTCGTGCAGAGTGGCGGCTTCGGCAGCTTCTCCAAGAATTACGGGACGGCGGCAGGCAGCCTTCTCGAAGCTGAGATCGTCACCGCTGACGGCCAAGTGCTCACCGCCAATGCCTGCACGAACGCGGAATTGTTCTGGGCACTCAAGGGTGGGGGTGGCGGCAGTCTCGGTGTCGTGACGCGACTGACACTCGAAACGCATGATCTCCCGGATTTGTTTGGGGCCTGCTTCGCGACCGTGCGCGCATCATCCGACGAGGCCTTCCGAGAGCTGATCGGACACGCCGTCAGCTTCTATGCCGACAAACTTTTCAATCCGCATTGGGGCGAGCAGATAACGCTGCGCCCGAACCGCACGCTGCGCGTCGGCATGGTCTTCCAGGGCCTTAGCGAAGAGCAGGCGCGGGCCGTTTGGAAACCATTCTTCGACTGGGTCGGGAGCACGCCGGGACTTTCGCTTGAAGGTCCCCCAACCATTATCGCACTGCCGGCACGCAGCTTCTGGGATCCGGATCTGCTCCGGAAAGTGCCGGGGCTGGTCCTGTCTGACGGTCGGCCCGGCGCCTCAGCCGACAACGTGTTCTGGGCCGACAATCAGGGCGAGGCTGCGCAGTTCCTGAATGCCTACCAGTCGGCATGGCTTCCGGCGGCCTTGCTCGCGAAGGACCAACAGTCGCGACTGGCCGATGTTCTCCATGCGGCCGCCAAGCATTGGGGGCTCGGCCTGCACTTCAACAAAGGCCTTGCGGGTGCACCTGCGGCCGCCCTGGCGCGCTCGCGCGATACGGCGACCAACCCGCTAGCCATGGACGCTTTCGCGCTGGTGATCATCGCAAGCAACGCCAATCCAGCCTATCCGGGCATTCCCGGTCACGAGCCGGATCTGGCCACGGCCAAGACGCGGGCGGCGGCGGTCGAACGTGCCATGGCCGAGATCTACCGCGCCGTGCCGAAGCGTCAGGCGGGCGCGTACGTTTCCGAAAGCAATTATTTCGACGAGGCCTGGCAGGAGTCCTACTGGGGCTCGAACTATCCGCGCCTGCTGGCCGCAAAGCAGAAGTACGATTCCGACGGCCTGTTCTTTGTTCACAATGGCGCTGGCACCGAAGGCTGGAGCCAGGACGGCTTCACCCGCCAGGGCTGATGGCGCTTTCACCCTCGACTGACGCTCACCTGATGGGAGACTGACGCGCCGCGCGCACGTTCGCCTCCGTCACCGCGGGCTCTTTGCTGCCCGCTGCCATCGGAGGACGTCATGGGAAAATTGCAGTTTGATGCGCGCGGCCCTGCTCCCCTGCTCCAGAGTGCCTGTGCGGTCGTCTCGGGGCTTCTTCTCGTCGGTGTGCTGGCCTATGCGATCGTCGTTGGGCCCGGCACGGAGCTTGCGGCGGACCGGGGTGGCGATACCGAAGTCGCTCTCCGCCTCCGGCCGCAGCATTAGTGCGCGGACGGCCAACGACTTTCGTTTATGAACGGGTGTCCGGACCGCGTTTGCCGCTCTGGTCGCCGGTTGTCTTCGGCCCCCTGGAATTCGACCATATAGCCCGCTGTGCTGCGTTTCCGGAGGCGATACTGCGTGTACAGCTTGCCGCGGCGGGCGCCCGGCGCTATGTGCTTGCCGCACGCGCGGTACTATGGAACTCCGCGCCAAAAGGTTGAGAGACCCAGGAGGAAGCAGAATGATTTCGCGTCGTCGTGTGCTCGTCGGCTCGTCGGCTGTTGCCGGCGGGATCATCGGCGCCCCTTTCATTGCGCGGGCCCAGTCCGCCGAGTTCAGCTATAAGTACGCCAACAACCTGCCGCTGACGCACCCGATGAACGTGCGGGCTCGCGAGATGGCCGAGGCCGTCAAGAAAGAGACCAACGGCCGCGTCGAGATCGCCATCTTCCCGAACAACCAGCTCGGCTCCGACACGGACATGCTGAGCCAGGTGCGCTCGGGTGGCATCGAGTTCTTCACGCTCTCGGGCCTCATTCTCTCGACGCTCGTGCCGGCTGCGTCGATCAACGGCATCGGCTTTGCCTTCCCGAACTATGACACCGTCTGGAAAGCCATGGACGGCGATCTCGGCGCCTTCGTGCGCGGTCAGATCGCGAAGGCCAATCTCGTGGCCATGGAGAAGATCTGGGACAACGGCTTCCGCCAGACGACGACATCGACCAAGCCGATCAACACGGTCGATGACTTCAAGGGCATGAAGATCCGCGTGCCGGTCTCGCCGCTCTGGACGTCGATGTTCAAGGCGCTCGAGTCGGCGCCCGCCTCGATCAACTTCAACGAGGTCTACACAGCGCTGCAGACCAAGGTCGTCGACGCGCAGGAGAATCCGCTCGCCATTATCTCGACGGCGAAGCTCTTCGAGGTGCAGAAGTACTGCTCGCTGACGAACCACATGTGGGACGGCTTCTGGTTCCTCGCCAACCGTCGCGCCTGGGACGCCATCCCAGCTGATCTGCAGAAAATCGTCGCCAAGAACATCAACGATGCCGGCATGAAGGAACGCGCCGACGTCTTCCAGCTCAATGCCGGCCTCCAGAAGGAACTTGCCGACAAGGGCATGACGTTCAATCAGCCCCAGGCCGACAGCTTCCGCGACAAGCTCCGTTCCGGCGGCTTCTATGCCGAATGGAAGGGCAAGTACGGCGACGAAGCTTGGGCCCTCCTCGAGAAGGCCGTCGGCAAGCTCTCCTGATCGCTCATAACGCAGGAGCCGCCGCGTGATCGCAAGCGCGGCGGCAGGCCTATTCCCGCGCGCAGGCAGCCTCTGCCTGCGCCGAACTCTTTGGGGGCGGCGGCATGGCCACGCAGCAGCATACGCTCGACATCGGCGATCTGAGCGAGAGCCGTGAGCCGCCACGCGCGGGCTCGCTGTGGATGAAGCCGATCGAAGTCATCGCCTCCATGCTGCTGGTCGCGATTGTCTGCCTGCTGTTGGCAGGCGTGACCTCGCGCTATGTTTTCTCGCTGCCCGTCGTGTGGATCGACGAGGTCGCCTCGATTTGCTTCCTTTGGCTCGCCATGCTCGGCACAGCCATTGCGCTCGATCGCAACGAGCATCTACGGCTGACGATCGTGCTGCGGCTGTTCTCCGAGCCGACGCAACGCTTCCTCGAAACCCTCGGCTGCCTCATCATTGCGACGTTCCTGCTGGCGCTGCTGCGCCCGGCGGTCGAATACGCGATGGAGGAATGGGCAATCATCACGCCCGCCCTCAACATCCCGAACACCTTCCGCGTCTCCGCGATCCCGTTCGGCTTCACGACGATGCTCGCGATCGTGCTCGTCTACGCGGCGAAGACGTCGCGCATACGCGATCTCGTGCTCTCGGCAGCCCTGATCGGCGCCATCGCGTTGGTGCTCTGGTACTTCATGCCGACGCTGATCCGTGCCGGAAACAGCAAGATCATCATCTTCCTCGTGGTCTTCGTCGCCGTCGCCCTCGCCATGGGCGTGCCGATCGCCTTCTGCTTCGGCATAGGCACATTGAGCTACTTGGCCTTCGCGACGCGCGTTTCGACCTTTGTCATGATCGGTCGCATGGACGAGGGCATGTCGCATCTCATCCTGATCTCCGTGCCGATCTTCGTGCTGCTCGGCTGCATTCTCGACCAGACGGGCATGGGCAAGGCGATCGTGGACTTTCTCGCCTCCCTGCTCGGCCACGTGAAGGCCGGCATGTCCTACGTGCTGCTCTGCTCGCTCTTCGTCGTGTCGGGCATCTCGGGCTCGAAGGTCTCGGACATGGCGACAGTTGCGCCGGCGCTCTTCCCCGAGATGAAACGGCGCGGGCACAAACCTCGAGAAATGATCGCTCTATTGGCGACAGGCGCGGCCATGGCCGACACCGTACCGCCGAGTATCGTGCTGATCGTACTCGGCTCGGTAGCCGGTGTGTCGATCGCCGGTCTCTTCACGGCCGGTATCGTGGTCGCGATCGTGCTGCTCGCCGCGCTCATCGGCCTCGCGCGCTGGAAGAGCCGGCATGAGAGTATGGAAGGCGTCCGCCGTGCGCCGCTGAATGTCGTCGGCTGGACATTGCTGATCGCCGCGCCCGCGCTCGTGCTGCCCTTCCTCATCCGCAGTGCCGTGACGGGCGGTGTCGCCACCGCCACCGAAGTCTCGACCATTGCGGTGATCTATGCGCTGTTCGTCGGCATCGTGCTCTACGGCGGCATCAGCTGGAGCACATTCTACAAGATGCTCGTCGAGACCGCCGCGCTGACCGGCGCCATCCTCATCATTCTCGGTACCGCCCTCGCCATGGCCTGGGCGATCACTCAGGCCGGCATCGCTCAGCAGCTAGCGACCCTCATGACCGGCCTGCCTGGCGGCTGGATCACGTTCATGGGCGTGACGATTGTCGTATTCCTCGTGCTCGGCTGCATTCTCGAGGGCCTGCCGGCCATCGTGCTCATGGCGCCGCTCATGTTCCCCATCGCCAAGCAGCTCGGCATTCACGATATCCACTATTCCATGGTGGTCGTGACGGCGATGAACATCGGCCTGATGGCGCCGCCGATTGGCATAGGCTTCTACTTGGCCTGCAAGATTGGTAATGTGCCGCCAGACGAGGCCATTGGCGCCATCTGGCCTTACCTCGGCGCCCTGATCATCGGCTTGATCGTGATCGCGGCCGTGCCCTGGATCTCGATCGGGTTCCTCTGAGATCGCGCCGCTCTGACGCCGGTCTGACGAACCAATGACGGCCGAAGCGCACATTGGCCCCACCACTGTAAGCGAACAGTCGCTTAGCGCGTTCGGAGGATGTGCGATGAACGAGAAAGCGGGAAGCGGATCAACTCAGACCCAGCACCATCAGTACCGGCATACAGGTGAAGAGGTCGGTGCGTGGGCGGTCATCGGGCTATTTCTAGCGCTATGGATCATGGCCTATGCGTTCGCCGTGAACGGCTGGAACATCGCGAGCGACAGGCCTTACGAAGCCGATATCGCGACGGGTTGGCAAGAACTTGGTACTCCCATCGAGGTTGATCTTGCCACGCGGCAATGAACGCGCCTGGCGTTCCTAAACCCGCCGCTCCACCATGAGCTTCTTGAGCTCAGCGATGGCCTTTGCCGGGTTCAGACCCTTGGGGCAGGCCTTCGAGCAGTTCAGGATGGTGTGGCAGCGGTAGAGGCGGAACGGATCCTCGAGATTGTCGAGGCGCTCGCCTGTCGCCTCGTCACGCGAGTCGATGACCCAGCGATAGGCTTGCAGCAGGATTGCGGGGCCGAGATAGCGATCCGAGTTCCACCAGTAGCTCGGACAGGACGCCGAGCAGCAGGCGCAGAGAATGCATTCGTAGAGGCCGTCGAGCTTCTCGCGATCCTGGCGGCCTTGGCGCCATTCGCCGGGCGGCTCGGGCGTCGTGGTCTGCAGCCACGGCTCGATGGACTTGTGCTGCGCGTAGAAATTCGTGAGATCGGGGACGAGATCCTTGACCACCTCGAGATGCGGCAGCGGATAGATCTTCACAGGCCCCTTCACGTCTGAAGTCGCCTTGAGGCACGCAAGCGTGTTCGTGCCATCGATGTTCATGGAGCATGACCCGCAGATGCCTTCGCGGCACGAACGGCGGAAGGTCAGTGTCGGGTCGATCTCGTTCTTGATCTTGATCAGCGCGTCGAGAACCATCGGTCCGCAGTTCGCCTGATCGACGTAGTACGTATCGAGGTGCGGGTTCTCGGCGTCGTCGGGGCTCCAGCGGTAGATCCGGAATTCCTTCCAGTCGCCTTTGCCCTCAGCTTTGTTCCAGGTCTTGCCGGGGCGGACGCGGGAATTCTTCGGAAGCGTAAGTTCGACCATCTGGCAAGCCTTCGCGCTGCGGAGCTCTGTCGCGGCGCGGACTTTTCATTGCTTTGACCGGGCCTGTCAACGCTACATTAGGGGCACTGCCATGCCCCAGACGGCCATCTGTGGACGATATCTTAGGTGATGCCGCCTCTGAGAGCGTCTCAGCTCTTGGCCAGAGCGCTGGTATACAAGCGGCCTGGCTCCGCCGGCGCACCATCGATCACGGTGCTGCTGCCCCGGCCCACTTCCAGCACGGCGAGCTCGCGATCGACGATGCCACTGGCCGAGAGGCGGAAGCGCCCGTCAATCCCGCTGAAGCCGCTCGCGCGCGTCAGATTGGCTGTACCGAAGCGGCTGCCGCGCCCGGTTCCAGCCAGTGCCCCGGCGATGCCCACGGCGTCATAGGCGAGGCTCGCGACGCGCGGCGGCTGCGCCCCGTAGGACTTGGCGAAGCGCTCGGCGAACGGACGCCAGCCGCGCGGATCGGGCGCCGCGAACCAGCCGCCCGCGAAAGCTTTGTCCCGTGTGACGATGGGGGTGTCCCAGCCGCCCGTGCCGAGCAATCGCACCTGCTTCGTATCAATGCCCAGATAGGGAATGAAGGGCGCGACCATGGGCAGGATATCTTCGCCACCCGGCAGGAAGAGTGCATCGACGGGGGCATCTGCCGGCGCGGACTTGATGACCTCATGGATCTTGCGGGCGGGCGCGAGCACTGCGTTCGTATTGAGCGCATAGCGCTCGAGGGCCATGAGCGTAACGCCCGAGCGCGTCGTGGCGGACCTCAGGCTTTGCTCGAGCTGATCGCCGTGGGCATCCCTCGGTATGAGCGCGACAAGGCGCGAGCGACCCTGGCGGGCGGCATAATCCACGATACGGGACACTTCCTGGTCGTGCAGGAAGCTCAGCAGGTAGACGCCATTCCCCGCGACCGAGCGGTCATTCGAGAAGCTGATGATTGGCACGCCGGCCTGGCGGGCGAGCGGTGCTGCGGCCGCCGTCGCGCGCGAGAACAGGGGCCCGAGGATGATCTCGGCGCCACCGGTAAGGGCTTCGCCAACGGCAGCGCGGGCGCCCTCCTCGGTGCCGCGATCGTCCTTCACGATGAGCTGGAGGCCCGGCTGGTTGAGGTCGAATACCGAAAGCTCGGCCGCCTGCCGCAGCGCCTTGGCAATGGCCGCCGTCTGCGGATCGCCACTCGACGGCAGGATCAGCGCGACCTTGACCGGATCCTGCGCCGAGCCGGTTGCGCCGCCACCTGCGAGCGATCCCGTCGCCGATGAGCCCGAGCAGCCCGCCAGAAGACTTGGCACGGTCAGTGACGTCGCGCCGAAAGCCAGGGCGCGCAGTATGTCACGGCGGGGTGGGCGGTAGCTCATCTTAGAATCCATAGTCGAGTCGATATCGCCTCACAGGTTCCCATAACAGGGCAGATGCGCCACACTCCGCCCGAAATGGCCCGGAAACAAGCCATGCGACGCCTCATCCACGGTGTTCGTCAGGCTGAAGATCAATCGCGGCCCCTGCAACTCATTTGTAAGCGGAACTGATGTCCAAGACGAGCACGCCCGATCGGCGGAAAGGGGACCCGGATCCCGTGAGTCTTGACCTTGCCGTGTCTCGGATCGGCGCGGCGCTCGCCGAGCAGGCCACGCGCGAGATGGCCGCTCCGCTCGCCGGCGGGCTCTACGTGGTCGCGACCCCGATCGGCAATCTCGGCGACATGACCGTCCGCGCCGTGACCACGCTCGCACGCGCCAATGCCATCCTCTGCGAGGACACGCGCGTCAGCCGCACGCTCCTCGCGCGCTACGCCATCGAGCGCCCGCTCCGCGCCTTCCACGAGCACAACGAGGACGCCGAGCAGGCCCGCATCCTTGCCGAACTGGCCGAGGGCCAAGCGATCGCCCTCATCTCGGACGCCGGCACACCGCTGCTCTCCGATCCCGGCTTCAAGCTCGTACGGGCAGTGGTCGCGGCCGGCCACCCCGTGACGGCTCTCCCCGGTGCCTCGGCCATCCTCGCCGGCCTTGCGATTTCCGGCCTGCCCACGAACGGCTTTTTCTTTGGCGGCTTTCTGCCGCCGAAGGAGGTTGCCCGCCGGACGCGCATCGAGGCCCTCGCCGCCATTCCCGCCAGCCTTGTGCTCTTCGAATCGCCGGGCCGGATCGCCGACACGCTCGCCGATGTCTCAGCCGTCCTCGGTGACCGCGAAGTCGTCGTTGCCCGCGAGCTGACCAAGCGCTTCGAGGAAGTGCGCCGCGGCTTGGCGCCAGTCCTCGCCGCCGAATTGGCCGCGAACCCGGTCAAAGGCGAGGTCGTTCTCATCATCGCGCCCGCGCCAGCCCGCGAGATCGGCGATGCCGAGATTGAAGCTGCACTCCGTGCCGCGCTCGCCTCATCCAGCCTGCGCGATGCCGTGCGCCTCGTGACTGACGACCTCGGCGCACCGCGTACGCGCGTCTATCAGATCGGCCTGCGCCTCAAGGACGAGGCATGAGGCCGCCCAGCCCAGGAGATCCGGCAAGCGATCGCGTCGTCGAGCGCCGCAAACGCCTCGGACGCGGCCGCTGGGCCGAACTGACGGCAACCGCGCTCCTGCTCGCCAGGGGCTATCGCATTCTCGCGCGCCGCCACGTCACGCCCTATGGCGAGGTCGACATCATCGCCGCTCGTCGCGACCGCATTGCCTTCATCGAGGTCAAGCGCCGCACCACGATCGCCGATGCCGAAGCTGCGCTCACACCCGCCCAAGGCGACCGGATTGCCCGCGCGGCCGACTACTGGCTCTCGCGTCATTCGGCCTATCTCGACCGCGAGGTCGGGCTCGACGCGGTGTTGGTTACGCCGCGCGGCTGGCCACGCCACATCCCGAATGCGCTGGATCGGATGTAGCTGGTCGCGCCTCCGGCGCGAGCGAGGGCCATGCCTCTGGCATGCCTCCGGCATGACCCCTCGCGCTCCCGATCGGGGGACACCCCCGAACCCCCGTCTTTTATGGACTTGGAGAGTGCTGCGAGTGCGTTGTCATTAAAGGCGGGTGGATTCGGGAGGGTGTCCCTCCCGATGGGGGCCGGGGGGCTAGCCCCCGTCGCGCTAAAAGCGCGAACTGACGGAAACATCCATCGCGTGACGGATATATCCGTTGACACCGCGTACGCCGCTCCGTTTGCATGGGCGCCAAATCAGAATGGCTGCGCGCCCGCGCTGGAGACCACACGCCGATGGCCCTCAAGATTGCCTGCCAGATGGACCCGATCGACCGCATCGACATTCGTGGCGATTCGACCTTTGCGATGCTGCTCGAAGCCCAGAAGCGCGGCCACGAGCTGTTCTACTACACGCCGCAGAATATCGCGCTCGACGGCGACAAGCTGATCGCGCGCGGCCAGACGCTGACCGTCGAGGACAAGATCGGCGATCACTACAAGCTGTCGGATGCACGCAAGATCGATCTCGGCACGTGGGACGTGGTGCTGCTGCGCCAGGATCCGCCGTTCGACATGGCCTACATCACGACGACGCATCTGCTCGAGCGCATTCATCCGCGCACGCTCGTCGTCAACGACCCGGCGCACGTGCGCAATGCGCCGGAGAAAGTGTGGGTGCTCGAGTTCCAGGACCTGATGCCGCCGACATTGGTCACGCGCAATCCCGAGGACGTGAAGGAGTTCCGCGCGCGCTACAAGGACATCATCCTGAAGCCACTCTACGGCAACGGTGGCTCAGGCGTCTTCCGCGTGCGCGAGGACGACACGAACCTGAACTCGCTCATCGAGCTGTTCCAGACGGTCTTCCGCGAGCCCTTCATGGTGCAGGAGTTCCGCCCCGAGGTCCGCGCGGGCGACAAGCGCATCATCCTCGTCGATGGCGAGGTGGCCGGCGCGATCAACCGCGTGCCAGCGGCGGACGAGACGCGATCCAACATGCACGTCGGCGGTCAGGCGACGCCAACCGAGCTGACGCCGCGCGATCTCGAAATCTGTGCCCGGCTCGGGCCACACCTCAAGGAGCGCGGTCTGATTTTTACCGGGATCGACGTGATCGGCCCTTACCTCACGGAGATCAACGTCACCTCGCCGACCGGCATCCGTCAGGTGAAAAACTTCGGTGGCAACGATATCTCGGCCATGATCTGGGATGCGGTGGAACGCAAGGTGAAGGCCAACAGAGGCATGTGATTCTCGAGCATCGTGAGTTGCTCGCGGAACCTGAAAACAGAGGAACCGGCAGGCTCGAGCGGGCGTTTGTCGACCACATCCTATGGAGGTCGAAATGCCGATCGTTCTTTGGCTACTGGGAGTTCCGCTGTCGCTTGTGCTCGTTCTGATGCTGTTCGGCGCGGTCTGAGACCGTCCGCGGAGTTAATCATGGCTCGGCTGCCCCGCAGTCGGGCCATTTCCCTCCTAATTGGGCCCTGAACGCCCGCCGCACGCTGCGGCATTTGGCCGGCGGCCTCGGTAACCCTGCTGAATTCGGAAACCGGGCCTTTTGCGGTGCGGGGGGCGATGCTATCTAGCGCCCATGACCGACACCGATTTGATCCGCAACTTCTCCATCATCGCCCACATCGACCACGGGAAATCCACCCTGGCCGACCGGCTGATCCAGCTCTGCGGCAATGTCTCCGACCGAGAGATGCAGGACCAGATCCTGGATTCGATGGAGATCGAGCGCGAGCGCGGCATCACCATCAAGGCGCAGACCGTCCGCCTCGATTACAAGGCCAAGGACGGCAAGACCTATCAGCTCAACCTGATGGACACGCCCGGCCACGTGGACTTCGCCTACGAAGTCTCGCGTTCGCTCGCGGCCTGTGAGGGCGCGCTGCTCGTCGTCGATGCCTCCCAGGGCGTAGAGGCCCAGACGCTGGCCAATGTCTATCAGGCGATCGACCATAGCCTCGAGATCGTGCCGGTCCTCAACAAGATCGACCTGCCCGCCGCCGACCCCGACCGCGTGAAGCAGCAGATCGAGGACGTCATCGGCATCGACGCTTCGGACGCGGTTCCCATTTCGGCCAAGACCGGCCTCGGCGTCGCCGATGTCCTGGAGGCCATCGTCACCCGCCTTCCGCCGCCGAAAGGTGACAGGAGCAAGCCGCTCAAGGCCTTGCTGGTGGACAGCTGGTATGATGCCTACCTCGGCGTGATCGTGCTCGTGCGGGTCATCGATGGCGTGCTGAAGAAGGGCCAGCGCGTCAAGCTGATGGCCTCCGACACGACCTACAACATCGATCGCGTTGGTATCTTCCGCCCCAAGCAGGAGATGCTCCCGGAGCTCACTACCGGCGAGGTCGGCTTCTTCACGGCCGCCATCAAGCAGGTTGCCGACACGCGCGTCGGTGACACGGTCACCGACGAAAAGAATCCGACGGCCGAGGCCTTGCCGGGCTTCAAGCCTGCGCAACCCGTGGTTTTCTGCGGTCTCTTTCCCATCGATGCCGCCGACTTCGAGGACCTGCGCGACGCCATGGGCAAGCTCCGTCTCAACGACGCGAGCTTCTCATTCGAGACGGAGAGTTCGGCGGCGCTGGGCTTCGGCTTCCGCTGCGGATTTCTCGGGCTGCTGCATCTCGAGATCATCACCGAGCGTCTCGTGCGCGAGTTCGACCTCGACCTCATTACGACGGCGCCCTCGGTCATCTACCACCTGCACATGAACGACGGCACGAAGATCGAGATGCACAATCCGGCCGACATGCCGGACCCCGTGCGCATCGACCACATCGAGGAGCCGTGGATCGAGGCGACGATCCTCGTGCCCGACGAGTATCTCGGTGCCGTTCTCAAGCTCTGCCAGGATCGCCGTGGCCGCCAGAAGAATCTCACCTACGTCGGCGCGCGTGCCATGCTCGTCTATGAGCTGCCGCTGAACGAAGTCGTGTTCGACTTCTACGACCGGCTGAAATCCGTCTCGCGCGGTTATGCCTCGTTCGACTATCACATCGTCGGCTACGAGGAGGGTGACCTCGTCAAGCTCTCGATCCTGGTCAATGCCGAGCCGGTGGATGCGCTCTCCATCGTCGTGCACAAGAGCCGCGCCGAGCAGCGCGGTCGCGCCATGTGCGAGAAGCTCAAGGAGCTCATTCGCCCGCACCTGTTCCAGATCCCGATCCAGGCCGCGATCGGCGCCAAGGTGATCGCCCGTGAGACGATCCGGGCGCTGCGCAAGGACGTGATCGCGAAGTGCTACGGCGGCGACATCTCGCGCAAGAGAAAGCTCCTCGACAAGCAGAAAAAGGGCAAAAAGAAAATGCGCGAATTCGGCTCCGTGGAGATCCCGCAGGAAGCCTTTATCGCGGCCCTCAAGATGGAAGAAAATTGAGGTTTGCCAGATCGATCCGTCGGCAAATAGTTGTGCTGGATTGTTTCGTTAGGCTGTCATAAACTTCCCGTAGAGCAACCGCATCCAAGCGGTGACCGATGGGAGGTCTAATGATGTTGCGACGTGTGAAGCACGCCCTTGCGGGCGTGGTGGCTGGTGCGTTTTTCGCGGTACCGGCATCTGCTCAGCAGGAAATTCAGTGGTGGCACGCAATGGGTGGCGAGCTCGGCCAGAAGGTCGATGCAATCGCGGCCGGCTTCAATGCCACTCAGAAGGAAGTGAAGATCGTCCCCATCTACAAGGGGAACTACACCGAGACGATGACGGGCGCGATCGCAGCTTTCCGCGCCAAGCAGCACCCCCATATCGTTCAGGTCTTCGAGGTCGGTACGGCGACCCTGATGGCGGCCAAGGGCGCCGTTTATCCAGTCTATGAGCTCATGAAGGATCAGAACCTCCCGTTCGATCCGAAGAATTATCTGCCGAGCGTGACCGGCTACTACAGCGACAGCGCCGGCAATATGCTGTCCATGCCGTTCAACAGCTCGACGCCGGTGATGTTCTACAACAAGACCCTCTTCCAGAAGGCAGGCCTCGATCCCAACAGCCCGCCGAAGACTTGGCCGGAGATCGAAGCCGCTTCGAAAAAGCTGCAGGCTTCGGGCGTCAAGTGCGGCTTCACGATCGGCTGGCCGTCGTGGGTTCTGATCGAGAACTTCTCGGCGCTCCACAATGTGCCGATCGCGACCAAGTCGAATGGCTTCGACGGCCTGGACACCGAGTTCCAGATCAATTCACCGCTTCATGTGAAGATGATCACGGCCATGGGCGAGTGGCAGAAGTCGAAGATTTTCGACTACGGCGGTCGCCGCGCGGACAGCGCGCCGAAGTTTTATACGCAGGAATGCGCGATGTACATGAACTCGTCGGCCTCTCAGGCTGGCGTGCGCGCCAATGCGAAGGACTTCGAGTTTGGCGTGGGCATGCTGCCCTATTGGCCGGACGTGAAGGGCGCACCGCAGAATTCGATCATCGGCGGCGCGACGCTCTGGGTCCTCGCCGGCCATGCGAAGGAAAGCTACAAGGGCGTCGGCCAGTTCTTCAACTATCTCTCGCAGCCCGATGTCCAGGCGAAGTGGCACCAGGAAACGGGTTACTTGCCGATCACGACGGCTTCGTATGAGCTCAGCAAGACTCAGGGCTTCTACGACAAGAATCCCGGCACGGACGTCTCGATCAAGCAGATGACGCTCAACCCGCCGACGGCCAACTCGAAGGGGCTGCGGTTCGGCAACTTCGTCCAGATCCGCGACATCATTGACGAGGAACTGGAAAGCGTGTGGTCCGGCAAAAAATCGGCCAAGGACGCCCTCGACGCCGCTGCGAGCCGCGGCAACGAGCTGCTCCGCCGCTTTGAAGCTGCCAACAAGTAAAGCGAATTGCAGGGCGGATACCTCGGGTGTCCGCCCTCTTTCTATGACCAACCCCAATCGCTCCCGCCGCCCGCGGTCGGAGCTTGCGCCGGCGGAACTGCACCCACATGGAGAAGCGCGCGGTCTTCCGGTCCTCGTGGTTGCCGCTTGCGCTTGTCATGCCGCAGCTCATCATCACTTTCGTATTCTTCGTCTGGCCCGCGAGCCAGGCGCTCTACCAGTCGTTGTTGCTTGAGGATCCATTCGGCCTCAAGAGCCAGTTCATCTGGTTCGACAACTTCACCGCCCTCTTCCGTAATCGCGATTACCTTGAATCCTTTCATCGCACGGCGATCTTCAGCGGGCTCGTCGCGGGCCTCGCCATGGGCATTGCGCTGCTGATGGCCGTGATGGCCGATCGCGTCATCAAGGGGGCGACCGGCTACAAGACCATGCTGATTTGGCCCTACGCCGTAGCCCCTGCCGTTGCTGGTGCGCTCTGGGTATTCATGTTCAATCCGCGCATCGGCATCGTCGCCTACGTACTGCACAGCTTTGGCTACGACTGGAACCACCAGATCCGCGGCAACGATGCCTTCGCGCTGATCACCATCGCCGCCGTCTGGAAGCAGATCAGCTACAACTTCGTCTTCTTCCTTGCCGGTTTGCAGGCCATCCCGCGCTCGCTCATCGAGGCCGCCGCAATCGACGGCGCCGGACCGACCAAACGCTTCTGGACGATCGTTTTCCCGCTGCTCTCGCCGACGACCTTCTTCCTGCTCGTCGTGAACATCGTCTATGCTTTCTTCGACACGTTCGGCATCGTCCATGCAACGACGAGCGGCGGTCCCGCCAAGGCAACCGAGATCCTCGTCTATAAGGTCTTCAACGATGGCTTCATTGGGCTCGACCTCGGCAGTTCCGCGGCGCAGTCCGTGATCCTCATGGCCATCGTGATCGTGCTCACCGTCGTCCAGTTCCGCTACATCGAGCGAAGGGTAGCCTACTGATGGTCGAGCGCCGCCCCTTCGCAACATTCCTGGCGCACGTCGTGCTGATCCTCGGCATTGTTGTCGTGGCCTTCCCGATCTGGGTGACGTTCGTCGCGTCGACGCACCACGCCAAGGACATCATGACGGCGCCGATCCCGCTTTGGCCCGGCACGCAGTTCTTCGAGAATTACCGCAAGCTCCTCTTCGAAGGCATGATCAACCCGACGGCGGGTGGCGTGCCCATGTGGCGCATGATGACCAACAGCTTCATCATGGCCATGATCATCGCGCTTGGAAAAATCTTCGTCTCCTTCATCGCTGCGTTCGCGATCGTGTACTTCCGCTTTCCCTTCCGCATGGCTGTCTTCTGGATCATCTTCATGACCCTGATGCTGCCCGTGGAAGTGCGCATCGTGCCCACCTTCAAGGTCGTCGCCGACCTCGGCCTCCTGAACTCCTACGCCGGCCTCACCATCCCGCTGATCGCCTCGGCGACCGCAACGTTCCTCTTCCGCCAGTTCTTCCTGACCGTGCCGGATGAACTCGCCGAGGCCGCGCGCATCGACGGCGCTGGCCCTGTGAAGTTCATGAAGGATATTCTCCTTCCGCTCTCGCGCACCAATCTCGCGGCGCTCTTCGTGATCATGTTCACGTTCGGCTGGAACCAGTATCTCTGGCCGCTGCTCATGACCACGGATCGCCAGTACCTGACGGTCGTCATGGGCATTCAGCGCATGATTAACGTCGCCGATACCGACCCGCAGTGGCCACTCGTCATGGCCGCCGTCATCCTCGCGATGCTTCCCCCCGTCGCGGTCGTCCTCCTCATGCAGCGCTGGTTCATCAAAGGACTGGTGGATACGGAGAAGTAGCCGCATGGCTTCGGTAGCACTCGAGAACGTCAGCAAGGTCTATCCCGGCGGCGTGGAGGCGATCAAAGGCCTTTCCCTTTCGATCGCCAATGGCTCGTTTACGGTGCTGCTCGGCCCGTCGGGCTGCGGGAAGTCCACGCTGCTGCGCATGATCGCCGGCCTCGAGACGATTACCGACGGCACCTGCAAGATCGGCGATCGCGTCGTCAACGACGTAGAGCCCGCCGATCGCGACATCGCGATGGTCTTCCAGAACTACGCGCTCTATCCGCACATGAGCGTGTACGACAATATGGCCTATGGCCTGCGCAACCGTAAAACACCCAAGCCCGAGATCGAGCGCCGCGTGCGCGAAGCGGCGAAAATGCTCGCGATCGAGGATTACCTCGACCGGCGTCCCCGCGCGCTTTCCGGTGGTCAGCGCCAGCGCGTCGCCATGGGGCGCGCGATCGTGCGCGAGCCGCAGGCCTTCCTCTTTGACGAGCCGCTGTCGAATCTCGACGCAAAGCTTCGCCTGCAGATGCGCATCGAGATCCGCCGCCTGCACAATCGCTTGAAGGCCACATCGATCTTCGTCACGCACGATCAGGTCGAAGCCATGACGCTCGCCGATGTAGTCGTCGTCATGAACCATGGCCGCATCGAGCAGGTCGGTAAGCCGACGGACGTCTACAATCGGCCGGCAACGCGCTTCGTCGCGACCTTCATCGGCTCGCCGGCCATGAACCTCATACCCGGTCGCGTCATTGGGCGCGGCAAGGTCGAGATTCCCGGATCAGGCACGCTCGAGTTTGATCCCGATGAGTTCGAGGTTGCGGACGGCACGTCTGTCGAAGTCGGCATCCGTCCCGAGGACATGAGCGTCGCCGCGCCGGGTGAGAGCAATGGCTTCGCCATCCAGCCTGAGTTCGTCGAGGAGCTCGGCCCCAATCGCCTCGTGCACGGACTTGCTGGCGGCGCGCCGCTCGTGCTCTCCGTGTCGTCGTCGACGCGGGATCTCGGTAATGGCGCGGTCGCCCTCCACGTGCCCGAGCATCGCGTGCACGTGTTCGACACCACCACCGGCCGCGCACTGCGTCGGGGGTAGTTTTTGCTTACTTGCCGCGGGCTGCTGGGAAGGGGCGCTTCGCAACCACTCCGTTGTGCTATGCCCGCGGCGGCCATGCGGACAGCGATCATGTGCGGCTCGCCACTCCCCCGCCCCCATTCCTTCAATGAGGAGAGGGCCGGGGTGAGGGGCGGTGGCACACGCAAACGTCGGCGCTTGGCGCCGCCCCTCATCCTAACCTTCTCCCCGTGTAGGACGGGGAGAAGGGATCTGTAGCATTCGCGGCTCGTTCCAAATCCATAAAGGGAAGGGGGTTCGGGGTCTCCCCGAGCGGTGTGGGCGGCAGCCCACTCGCGCTGAAGGCGCGAATACAAGACTGGACGCACGCCAAATCACCGGTCGCGCTTCCGCGCCGGGCTCTATCGCTTGAAGGGGACGGGGCGGCGGCACCAGTCCGATGGGAAGAAAATGAGCGGCGCCTGCCGCCCCGCTTTGCCGCTCGCTTTCTCCACCTGCCAGACCGGTCGGTTCCGGCTCGCGCACGTGCGTCGCGTACGGAGGCAGCAGGCCGGAGGCTTGGCTCCGGGAGCGGGCACATGCGGTGCGCTTCGGACGCCTCCGGAAGGGCCCCCTTGGTACCGCATGTGGTCGCGACCATACGGCCGCCCGCGCGTGCGGGGACAAATGCTGCAATTCGCAACCTGTCCGCATGGCGCTCAGCAGCCCGCGGCAACGCGCTCCGCGCCGTCGCTATGGCCGCCGCGGGCATTCTCCTGGCGCGCCTCCGGCGCGACGCACCACCGCAGGAAGCGGTAGCACCTCTTCCCAGCAGCCCGCGGCACTTAGACCAAAATTGCATCTCGGCGCAGGAAGTGGTGAATTGCCGGCTGAACCGGCACTCCCCATCTCGGAGATCGAATGTCACCCACCAACTTCTCGCTCGCTGGCCGCACCGCGCTCGTCACGGGCGCCTCCTCTGGTCTCGGCGAGCACTTCGCAACAGTTCTGGCTGCAGCCGGCGCCAAGGTCGTCGTCGCGGCGCGGCGCACGGATCGCCTCGAAGCTCTCAAGGCGCGCATCACGACAGCCGGCGGCACGGCGCACGCCGTGGCCATGGACGTCACGGATCGTGGTGATGTGGAGCGCGCGTTTGCGGAGGGAGAAGTCGCGCTCGGGCCGATCGCGATTTGCGTTAACAATGCCGGCATCACCGATCCCGCGTGGTTCACGCGCATGCGTGAGGATCAGTGGCGCAAGATCATGGATGTGAACCTCGACGGCGTATTCCACGTCGGGCAGGAGGCCGCGCGGCGCATGGTGGCTGCCGGCAAGGGCGGCTCGATCATCAACATCTCCTCGATCGTCGGTCTCGGCGCGATCAAGACGCTTTCCGCCTACTCCGCATCGAAGGCCGCTGTCATCGCGCTGACGCGCAACATGGCGCTGGAACTCGCGCGCGACCGCATTCGCGTCAACGCGATCGCCCCCGGCTACATCGCGACGGAGCTCAATGACGAGTTCTGGGATACGGAGCCCGGCAAACGCATGATCGCGCACGTGCCCATGCGCCGCCTCGGCTCTCTCGGTGAATTGGACGGCCCGCTGCTGCTGCTGGCCTCGGACGCGGGCTCCTTCATGACCGGGAGCGTGCTGACCGTAGATGGCGGCCACCTCCTGCCGACCGAATGACCATGGCATCAAGCTCCCGCTCGCGCACGCTCGACCCAGCCAATCTCGATCCACTGCAGCGCTGGCTCGCGCGAGCGGTGGAGGCCGATCGCGTAGAGATCACGCGCGCCGATCTTCTCTCCGGTGGTGCCGTCCAGGAAAACTGGCGTATCGACGCGAGCATCCATGGCGGCTCGCGCGCCGGCCAGAATGCGCTGGTTCTGCGCACGGATGCCATCGCGCGGCTCCCCATGAGCCTCGATCGTCCACGCGAGTTCGCTTGCATCAAGGCTGCGCACAGTGCCGGCGTTCTCGTTGCCGAGCCGATCGCGGAATGCGCGGACAAAACCGTCATCGGCGCGCCCTTCACGGTGCAGCGGTTGCTGTCCGGTACGGCTCAGGGGCGGCGCATCACGCGCGATCCCAAGCTCGGCGAGTTCGGTCCTGCGCTCGCGCGCGAGATTGGGGCGCAGCTCGCGCGCATTCATACGATCCGGCCGCCGCACGAGGCGCTGGCCTTCCTGACGCGGCCCGAACCCGATGCGGTCGCTGCTGCAGTTGCCGAGATGCGTGGTGCACTCGACAAGGCGACCGAGCCGCGTCCTGCACTCGAATGCGTGCTCTCCTGGCTGCTCGCACACAAGCCGGCGCCGCGTCCGGTCTCGCTCGTGCACGGTGATTTCCGCACAGGCAACTATCTCGTCGACGGAGGACGCCTCACGGGCATTCTCGACTGGGAGTTCTGTCACTGGGGTGATCCGCGCGAGGATCTCGGCTGGTTCTGCGCGCGCTGCTGGCGCTTCGGCAATGACGCGCTGGCTGCCGGCGGTATCGCGACACGCGCCGATCTGCTCGACGGCTACAACAGCGTGTCGGATGCGCCGATTGCGGAGAGCGAACTCGCCTTCTGGGAGATCCTCGGCGCTGCCCGCTGGGCTGCGATCGCGCTTCTGCAGGGGCAGCGTTTTCTCACCGGCGGCGAGCGTTCGCTGGAACTCGCTCTCACTGGCCTCATGCCGGCCGAGATGGAGTTCGACGCACTCGAAGCCATTACCGCGCTCGAAGCGGGGAGACCCATCGCATGACCGCACGCCGCATCGATGCCGATGCTCTGCTCGATCTCGCAACTGAAATGCTCCGCGCGGATGTGCTGCCAGCGCTGCCACCCGAGCAACGCTACGCCGGCGCCATGATCGCCAATGCGCTGGAAGTAGCCCGCCGCGCACTCGCCGAGGAAGTCGAGGCCGCTGAGTGGACGCTGCTCGACAGTCTCTACGAGGAAGGCGAAGGTTCCACGGCGCAGCTCGCGCGCGACATTCGCTCAGGCACGCTGCCCGAAGGCAAGGCGCGCGGCTTGGCCGATGATTTGCGCACCCTGCTCATCGCCGAGCTGCGCGTCAGGAACCCGCGCTTTCTCGCATCGCGCGGTATCTCGGGTTGAAACTGGAGGCGGACATGACGGAAGCAGAATTGAAGTCGGCCTTCGCGGCATTCCGCGCCGAGTTCGAGAAGGCAATCGCCTCGCAGCTCGAGGGTAATTCCGAACCGTTCAAGGCACTGTGGTCGCACAAGCCCGATAGCATGATCTTCGGCGCGCAGGGCGGCATGGAGAAGGGGTGGCCCGAAGTCGGTAACCGTCTCGACTGGGTCACGGGCAGGGTGCGCGCACGGCTGACAAGTCTCGAGAATGTCTCGACGGCGATGCACGGCACCATGGCCATGACTGCGGATTTCGAGCACATGATCCGCAGCCTCGATGGCTGCGAGTTCGAGCGCACATTGCGTGTGACGCAGGCCTATCGCTTCGAGGACGGCGCGTGGAGGATCTTCTATCGCCACGGCGACGAGTATTTCCCGTCCGGGCGTTGAGCGCTGGCTGGTCCGCCAGCAGAACGCGCGGAGTTTCGCAAGGAACCGATCGTCTGCGTTGCGCGTTTCTAGTGATGCAGCCAAATCTGACAACGATAGAACGCGCCTTCCAGCTTGCGGAAGCGCGGAAATGTTCGACGATCGAAGAGCTTCGTAAGGCTCTTGGCGCCGAGGGATATTCCCCGAACCAGATCACGGGCCGCGCGCTGACCAAGCAGCTGCGTGATTTGATGAAGGGTGGGAATGAAAAGGCCCCCAAGCGCGATGGAAAGCTGGCGGGGGCTGATCCAACCGGAGAAAGCTAACCCCACAGCTCCCGCACGGGCGACTGCACGCGCGAGTCCGGGTAGATCAGCCCGTGCGGTCGATCTTTGGCGAGCAGTAGCGGCCCATCGAGATCGGCCCAATCGGCGGACTGAGCGACGAGCGTCGCTGGCGCCATGGCCAGTGACGTTCCGAGCATGCACCCGACCATGATCTTGAAACCGAGACGACGTGCTTCAGCTGACATCGTGAGCGCGCCGGTCAATCCGCCGGTCTTGTCGAGCTTGATGTTCACAGCATCGTAGCGGTCGCGCAGTGCCGCGAGCCCGTCGGCCGTGTGGGCAGACTCGTCGGCGCATACGGGTATAGGACGCCGTATATGCGCGAGCGCGCCGTCATTGTCGGCGTGCAGCGGCTGCTCGATCAGCTCGAATCCGGCCTCGGCGGCGACCGCGAGTAGCATCTCCAACTCATCGGGTTTCCAGGCCTCGTTGGCATCGGCGACGAGCCGCGCGTCTGGGCGCGCAGCGCGGATCGCACGCATGCGCTCAGCGTCCGCATCGCCACCACCGAGCTTGATCTTGAGAAGCGAGTGCTGCAGCGCTTGGCTTGCGCGCTTGGCCATCATCTCCGGCGTATCGAGGCTCAGCGTGTAGCAGGTGAGCGGCGGCTGATAAGGACCGAGGCCAGCCAGCTCCCACGCGCGACGGCCGACGCTCTTCGCCTCGATATCCCAGAGTGCACAGTCGATGGCGTTGCGCGCGGCGCCGGGCGGCAGCGCATTGGCAAGGGCCTCGCGCGATGTGATCGCGCCTACGTTCTCGATTGCCGCGACAACATCTTCGACCGTTTCGCCATAGCGCGCATAGGGCACGCACTCACCGCGTCCGAGGATGCCGTCACGTCGCGCTTCAACAAGCACGACGACCGCTTCTGTGCGCGCACCTCGCGAGATGGTGAAGGCGCCGTCGATGGGCCAGCGTTCGACTTTTGCGCTCAGTGCTATCATGCCCATGAGACACCGGGCCTGGATCAAGACCGCAACACGCTATACCCGCCGGCGTAGCACAACGTTGGAGGCAGAGTACCTCTTCCCAGCAGCCGGCGGACTTCAGCTACGACTCGCTATCGCGTCCGCGATCGCAACCGTGCGCCGCGCCATATCCGCGTGCAGCAGCTCGACCATGCGGCCTTCGAGATTGATCACGCCCTTGCCTTTGTTCTCGGGCTGATCGAACGCTGTAATGATCTTGCGCGCGAACTCGACTTCGGCTGCGGGCGGCGAGAATACCTCGTTTGCGAGCGCGATCTGATCGGGATGGATGAGCGTCTTGCCGTCGAAGCCGAGCATCCGGCCCTGCCCGCACTCCTTCGCGTATCCGTCCATATCGCGGAAGTTGTTATAGACGCCGTCGAGTATCGTCAGACCGTGCGCGCGCGCTGCGGTGAGCGCAGCCGACAGCCAGTAGAGAGCGGACGTGCGCTCGCCGTCGAGAATGGCGCCCGTCTCCTTGATGAGGTCGTTGAGCCCGAGCACCAGAACCACAAGACGCGAGCCCGCGTGGCGCGCGGCGCCCGCGATCTCGTCGGCCTTCAGGATCGCGATTGGTGTCTCGATCATGGCCCAGAGCTGCATGTTCTCGCTCGCACCGGCCTGACGCATGGCGGCCGAGGCGCGCGTAATGTCGTCACTACTCGCAGCCTTCGGGATGAGGATTGCGTCCGGACCTGCCGCGACGGCGGCCTTGATGTCCTCGCCGCCCCAGGGCGTGTCGAGGCCGTTCACGCGGATCACCAGTTCGCGCGGGCCGTAGCCACCTGCCTTCACGGCATCGGTCACTTGCGTGCGCGCCTGAGCTTTGGCGTCCGGCGCCACGGCATCCTCGAGGTCGAGAATGAGTGCATCGGCGGGGAGAGTCTTGGCTTTTTCGAGTGCACGGGCATTGGCACCCGGCATGTAGAGGACACTGCGGCGCGGGCGCACGGTCATGGAAGTCTCCGGTACGTCTCGTGGGCTCATGGATCCCGGCTGTTATCGCGCGCGTTTTCCACACGTGCAACGGTCGGTGTTGGCGCTGTGTCGTGCGGACTGGTATTGCCTGATTGAATTTCGGGCGGTCATCCTCCAGGCGCGACGCTGCACCACAGAGGGGCCTGAGCACTTGGGGCGTATTCACCGGCTTCCACCCGCGCTCTCACCTTGAAGGCTAAGCGCGCATGAGCGTCTATCTCCCGATCGCTGAACTCGCCATCGGCCTGCATGTGCTGATCGCGCTCGGGCTGGTGGTCGGCTTTCTCTCGGGCATGTTCGGCATCGGCGGCGGCTTCATTACGACGCCGTTCCTGATCTTCCTCGGGGTGCCGCCGGCCATAGCTGTCGGAACAGGCGCGAGTCAGGTCGTGGCCTCGTCCGTGTCTGGCGCGATCGCGCATTGGCAGCGCGGCAATGTCGATCTCCGAATGGGCCTGCTGCTCATAGCCGGTGGCGTGGTCGGTGCGACGGCCGGCATCATGTTCCAGCGCGTGCTCAAGGCCGCTGGTCAGCTCGATTTCTTCATTGCCATGGCCTACGTGCTCCTGCTCGGCACGGTCGGCGGGCTCATGCTCGTCGAGAGCGTTCGTACGATGCGTCAGTCGGCGGGTCCGCTGAAGACCACGAGTCGGCGCGGTGGCCAGCACATCTGGGTGCAGCGCCTGCCGGTGAAGATGCGCTTTCAGACAGCCAAGCTCTACATGAGTGCGATCCCGCCGGTGCTGATCGGCGCCGCAGTTGGCTTGCTGACGGCGATAATGGGCGTCGGCGGCGGCTTCATGCTCGTGCCGGCGCTGATCTACTTGCTGCGCGTGCCGACGCGCGTCGTGATCGGGACATCGCAGTTCCAGGTCGTCTTCATCACGGCCTTTGCGACGCTGCTGCAGGCAACGACCAATTTCACCGTGGACTTGCTGCTCGCTGCACCCTTGATGATCGCTGGCGTCTTCGGCGCGCAGTACGGCGTGAGGGCGAGCCAGCGTCTGAAAGCCGAGCAGCTTAGAGCGCTTCTAGCCATTCTCGTGCTCGCCGTGGCCATTCGTCTGGCCTTCGGGCTGGTCATCGTGCCCGAGGACCTTTATGAACTCGACGACCGTCCGTAAGAGGCGAGACCCGTGCGGACCGGTCAGGCCTGACCTGCGCCAGCCGGCGCCGAGAACCGGGAAATTCCTTGCCTGGAAGCATCCCCACCCGTTATGTCAAGCCATATATAGCGCCTTGCCCTGAAGGAGCAGTCATGACCGCTTACGAAACGCTCAATCACTACATTGATGGCCAGTGGGTTCAGCCGACGTCGGGCAAGTCGCAGGAGGTCATGAACCCCGCGAAGAACACACCGCTCGCGACGCTCGGCTATGCCGGCCGCGCCGACCTCGACAAAGCGATCAAGGCTGCCGAAAAGGGCTTCGCCACGTGGCGCAAGGTGTCGGCCTTCGAGCGGTCCGGCGTTCTGCGCAAGGCGGCCAACCTCGTTCGCGAGCGCGCCGACGACATCGCCCGCGTGCTCACCATGGAGCAGGGCAAGATCCTCGCGGAAGCGAAGATGGAAGTGATGTCGGGTGCCGACGTCATCGACTGGTTCGCCGAGGAGGGCAAGCGCGCCTACGGCCGTATCATTCCGGCCCGCGCGGACGGCGTGCGCAACATGGTCATCCAGGAGCCGGTCGGCATCGTCGCCGGTTTCGCGCCGTGGAACTTCCCCGTTACGCAGGCCGTGCGCAAGATCGCGGCGTCGCTCGCGGCTGGCTGCTCGATCATCCTCAAGTGCCCCGAAGAGACCCCAGGCTCACCGATCGGTCTCGTGCGCTGCTTCCATGACGCAGGCGTGCCGGCGGGCGTGCTCAATCTCGTCTACGGTGTACCGGCGGAACTCTCGGAGTATCTGATCCCGCATCCCAGCATCCGCAAGATCTCGTTCACCGGCTCGGTTCCGGTCGGCAAGCATCTCGCCTCGCTGGCTGGCCTGCACATGAAGCGTGCGACCATGGAGCTCGGTGGTCATGCGCCGGTGATGATCTTCGACGACGTCGATACGGATGCCGTAGCGGCGCTGACGTCGGGCCTCAAGTATCGCAATGCCGGCCAGGTCTGCATTTCGCCGACGCGCTTCTTCGTGCACGAGAAGGCCTACGACAAGTTCGTCGGCAAGTTCATCGATCTCGCCAAGGGCATCAAGGTCGGTGACGGTCTCGAAGCCGATAGCAAGATGGGTGCGCTCGCCAATCCGCGCCGCGTGAATGCCATGCAGTCGATCATCGCCGACGTGCAGGAGAAGGGCGGCAAGGTTGCCACCGGCGGCAACCGCATCGGCAACCAGGGCAACTTCTTCGAACCGACGGTTGTCACCGACGTGCCGAAGAATGCGCGCATTCTCTCGGAGGAGCCGTTCGGTCCGGTCGCGGTCATGATCCGCTTCAAGGACACCGACGAGATGATCAGCGAGGCGAACAGCCTGCCTTTCGGCCTCGCCAGCTACGCCTTCACGCACAATGCCAAGACGGCGACCAAGCTCGCCGACACCATCGACGCCGGCATGCTCACGATCAACCACCAGGGCCTTGCGCTTCCCGAAATGCCGTTCGGCGGCATCAAGGACTCCGGCTATGGCCACGAAGGCGGCGCCGAGGGTCTTCAGGTCTACCTGTCGCAGAAGATCGTCAGCCAGCTCGGCTGATCGGTTTTCGGTTCGCAGATCAGGTTGTGCAGCGGGATCGGGCCATGCCCGGTCCCGTTATATTTTTTCGCCGAACAGCAGGCGGCGCGAACGCGAGAGGAAATCCCGCCGGATCAGGATTGTGAGCACCCACACGCTCGTAATCATGAAGGCAATGGGGTGATAGAACCACGCGAGCGCTGCGATCGCCGCGTAGAACGCCCGGAGCCCGCTGTTTGAATGCTCGCCGGCAATGCCGATCAGGCGCGCGGTCCGGAGCGCGTGCTCGTCGCAGTCGGCTTGATTGTTGCCGTTCGCGATCGGCGTCGCGCCGATCATGATCGCGGTGTAGTGCGCCAGGCGAAAGGCCCACGCAAACTTGAAGAATGCGTAGATGAAGATCGTGATCAGCAGGATCAGCTTCATCTCCCATACGACCGGCGTCGATTGCGCCGCATAGGGCAGGCGCTCGAATAGCTTCTGCACCTCATCGCCGGATCCGATCATAGCCGCAAGCCCGCCGATGCCGATCGCCGATGTCGAGGCGAAGAACGCATTGCCCTGCGAGAGCGAGGCCAGCAACTGCGCATCGACGATCCTCACGTCGCGCGCGGCCATGTTCTGCATCCAGGCAACGCGCTGCGCCTGTACCGCGCCGACGATGCTGCGATCAACGAGTGGCCTGTAGCCCGTTATGATGTGATAGCCGCCGATCAAAACCACGAAAGTGATGAAGGCAATCAGGTCGAGCGACAAGATGGAACCTCAGGAGATGAGCGGGACGCCGATGATCCAGGTATGGCCGCGCGTCAGCATGAAGGCGTAGACGAGCAGGCCGATGACGAGTGCGATGATGTCATTCCGCACGGGGCCACTCTTGATCGGCAAGGCGCGACGCTTGGCCGAGATGCGATCATAGACAGCCCAGGCGAGCAGCGCGCCGAACAGAATGAAATTGGCGAGCCGCGCCGAGACGAGCAGGTGCGCAAACGCCCAGAGCTTCACCGACAGCAGCATGGGATGCTTCACGGCGGCGCTGATGCGTCCCGGTAGGTACGCCGCGGCGAGCAGCACGAACACCGGCAGCATGAGCGTCATGGTCACATGGCGCGTCCACCGCGGCGGATCCCACAGCAGGGGATTGCCGCTTGCCGCGTATCTGGCCTGACCGAAACCGTAGACGATCAGGAAGAGGCCGATGAACGCGATCAGCGTGAACAGGCCCTTGTAGGCACCCTCGCCGAAACGAGCGGTCAGATTTCCGCGCGTACTCGGGCACGTCGGCACGAGATGAATACCGATGAAAACGGCGAGCCCGAGAATGAGCGGGATCATAGGCGTGTCTCCTTAAGTCTTGGGCTTCGTGCTTCCGGTGATCAGATCGGGCCGGCGCTCGCGCGTGAGACGTTCGGCTTCGGCACGCCGCCAGGCGGCAATGCGCTTGTGATCACCGGACAGCAGGATGTCCGGAATGGCGCGGCCCTCCCAGTCACGCGGACGCGTGTACTGCGGATACTCGAGGAGGCCGCTCTCAAAACTCTCTTCGCTCAACGAGGCCTCCGCGCCGAGCACGCCGGGCAGCAACCGCACGCACGCGTCGATCAGCACCATGGCCGCAAGCTCGCCGCCCGAGAGTACGTAGTCGCCGATCGAGATTTCTTCGAGCCCGCGCGCCTCGATCACCCGCTCATCGACACCCTCGAAGCGCCCCGCGAGCAGGATCGCGCCGGGACCCGCGGCCAGCTCGCGGACGCGCGCCTGCGTCAGCGGACGCCCGCGCGGGCTCAGGTAGATGAGCGGTACTTCGGCCAAGTCCTCGCGTGCGTGATCGATCGCGGCCGCCAGCACATCCGCACGCATGACCATGCCCGCGCCGCCACCGGCCGGCGTGTCGTCGATGGTGCGGTGCTTCGTCAGGCCGAAGTCGCGGATATCCACGCAGTCGAGCTGCCAGATGCCGTTCTCCAGCGCCGTGCCCACGAGCGAAACGCCGAGCGGTCCCGGAAACATGTCCGGGAAGATCGTCAGCACGCGCGCGTGCCAAGGTGTTGTGTCGGATGTCGTATCGGAATTCATCTGCAACTCGGATCAGTGCCTACTTTGGAATGGTAACATGATCCGCGGTGCGCTGTTGACGTCATCCACTTCGGTGAGGGCACTGCGTGTTGCGCGCAGTCGCGTCTTCGACGCGAGTGGGGCCTCGGCCCCACGCCCCAAGCGGGGGACACCCCCGCGCCCCCGTCTTTTATGAACTTGGAGCGAGCCGCGAGCGCACCGTCAGTCCCCTCTCCCTGCTTGCGGGGAGAGGGCTAGGGTGAGGGGCGGCGGCAAACACAAACGTCTGAGATGTGCCCGCCCCTCACCCCGACCCTCTCCCCATTGAAGACAATGGGGAGAGGGGGAAGAGCGGCCCAACGCGCGAGCGCTGTCGCCGCCGCGGGCATAGCACAACTGAAGGGTTGCGAAGCACCTCTTCCCAGCAGCCCGCGGCACAAAAACAAAAGGCGCGGGGCCGAAGCCGCCGCGCCTTTCGAATTCGGTGGGTGGTTCAGGCTCAGCCCGGACCGGCGCTTTCCTGCGCGGCCAGCTCGGCGGCGTGACGCTCGCGATCCTCGCGGCCCTTCACGCTCTCGTCGCGATCGACGAGCTCGATGACGGCGCGCGGCGCGCTGTCGCCATAGCGAAAGCCGGCCTTGAGCACGCGCGTGTAACCGCCATTGCGGTCCTTGTAGCGCGGTGCGAGGACGTCGAAGAGCTTCTTGACCATGTCGTCGTCGCGCAGGCGCGCAGCGGCGAGGCGGCGTGAGTTGAGGTCACCCTTCTTGGCGAGGGTGATGTACTTCTCGACGACGCGCTTCAGGTCCTTGGCCTTGGGCAGCGTGGTGACGATCTGCTCGTGCTTGATGAGCGAGGCGGCCATGTTCGAGAACATCGCCTGGCGATGGCCGCTGTCGCGGCTGAATCGGCGCCCTGCCTTTCCGTGTCGCATGTGGTCTTCTCCTTACAGTTGTTGGCGGGGAGGTTCTTCGGCCTCTCCCTTGCTCTCACAGAATGGCGCTGCGAACGGTTTGGCGCTGCGCGTTCTGAATTCTCAGTACTGGTCCTCGAAGCGCTTTGCGAGGTCTTCGATGTTGTCCGGCGGCCAGTTCGGCACTTCCATGCCGAGATGGAGGCCCATGGCGGCCAGCACTTCCTTGATCTCGTTGAGCGACTTGCGGCCGAAGTTCGGCGTGCGCAGCATCTCGGCTTCGGTCTTCTGGATGAGATCGCCGATGTAGACGATGTTGTCGTTCTTCAGGCAGTTTGCCGAACGGACCGACAGCTCGAGTTCGTCGACCTTCTTGAGCAGCGCCGCGTTGAACGACAGCTCGGGGTGTGCACGCTCCTCGACGGCCTTGCGCGGCTCCTCGAAGTTGATGAAGACCGTAAGCTGGTCCTGCAGGATGCGTGCGGCGAGCGCGACGGCATCCTCGGCCTTCACCGAGCCATCGGTCTCGACGGACATGGTGAGCTTGTCATAGTCGAGGATCTGGCCTTCGCGCGTGTTCTCGACGCGGTAGGAGACCTTCTTGACCGGCGAGTAGAGGCTGTCGACCGGGATGAGGCCGATCGGCGCGTCCTCCGGGCGATTGCGCTCGGCCTGGACATAGCCCTTGCCCGTTGTCGCCGTGAACTCCATGCGGATCGACGCGCCCTGGTCGAGCGTGCAGATGACATGATCCGGGTTGAGGATCTCCACGTCCGAGGAAGCCTCGATGTCGCCGGCAGTGGCGGGGCCGGGGCCTTCCTTCTTGAGAACCATGCGCTTCACGCCCTCGGAATGGACGCGCAGCGCGATCTCCTTGATGTTCATGACGATGTCCGTCACGTCCTCGCGGACGCCCGGAATCGACGAGAACTCGTGGAGCACGCCGTCAATGTGCACGCTCGTGATGGCGGCGCCCTGCAGCGACGACAGCAGCACGCGGCGCAGCGAATTGCCGAGTGTCATGCCAAAGCCGCGCTCCAGCGGCTCGGCGACGATGGTCGCCATGCGAGAGCTGTCCCGGCCGGTCTCGATACCGAGCTTGCCGGGCTTGATGAGGTCCTGCCAGTTCTTCTGCAACACGTTGGTCAAGGGACGATCCTCGTGTCTGGCCGCGCATCGGGCGCGGTGCGGTGAATATCTCGTGGGCTCTTCACGCCGACGTCCAGCCCGCGTTTTGAACGCGCCGGACGCCGCGGAGAGCCTCGAATGAACGCGTCTTAGACGCGGCGGCGCTTGCGGGGCCGGCAGCCGTTGTGCGGGATCGGCGTCACGTCGCGGATCGACGTGATCTGGAAGCCTACCGCCTGAAGTGCGCGCAGCGCCGACTCGCGGCCCGAACCTGGACCCGAAACTTCGACGTCGAGGTGCTTCATGCCGTGCTCGACAGCCTTCTTGCCGGCATCCTCGGCAGCCATCTGAGCGGCATAAGGCGTCGACTTGCGCGAGCCCTTGAAGCCCATCGTGCCCGACGAGGACCACGCGATCGTGTTGCCCTGAGCGTCGGTGATGGTGATCATCGTGTTGTTGAAGCTCGCGTTCACGTGCGCGACGCCCGACGCGATGTTCTTCTTTTCGCGGCGCCGGACCTTCCCCCGCTGCTGCTCTTTGGCCATGTAACTCTGCTCTCCGATGCCCCGCGCCGCGGCGTGGGCGTGTGTGGTGATGCTCGGGCCGCAGTGCGCGGCCCCGTGTCGTGCCGCTGATTACTTCTTGGTCGCCTGCTTCTTGCCGGCGATCGCCTTGGCCGGGCCCTTGCGGGTACGGGCGTTGGTGTGCGTGCGCTGGCCGTTGACCGGCAGGCCGCGGCGATGGCGCAGGCCGCGATAGCAGCCGAGGTCCATGAGCCGCTTGATGTTCATTGCAACTTCGCGACGGAGGTCACCTTCGACCATGTAGTCGCGGTCGATCGCCTCGCGGATCTGCAGCACTTCCGCGTCCGTCAGCTCGCTGACGCGGCGCTCCAACGGGAGGCCGACCCGCTCACAGATGTCCTTGGCGAACTTCGGGCCAATGCCATGGATGTACTGGAGCGCGATCTCGACGCGCTTCTGGGTCGGGATGTTGACGCCTGCGATACGGGCCACGTGCTTCTCCTAGAATTCTCGAAACTTGTGTTCGATCAGGTGGTTAGCCTGCCGACTGGATGGATTGGCTTGCCGGGCGCCGAAACCGCGAAATGCCGATGCGGCCCGCCTCGAAGGCAGGGGCCGAACCGGCTTCAGCGTCGCGAAAGTGGGCTTTTCTAGCCCAAGCTCCGCAAAGCGTCAATCGCGACATCGTAACCATGACCACAGCCAGTTCTCAGGACTTGGCTTCGCCTTCGCCCTCGGCGGGTGCCTCGTCGGCAGTCGCCTCGGTGATGAGAGCCCGGGCCTGACCGACCCAGTCCTGCTTCTCGATCTGGCCCTCGAGCTTCAGCGCTTCTTCGATGTTCGCACTGTCCTCGTCCGAGAGGTTGGCGAGCTGGTCGTACTTGATGAGGTTCAGCTGGGCGAGGCGGGAAGCGAGCTCCGACGTGATGCCGTTGATCTTCGTGAGATCGTCAGCTGCGCCCTTCTGCTTCTTGAAGCCCTTCCAGGCCGCATTGAGCTTCTTGGCGCGAGCGTCGGTGCGCTCCACGATGCGAGCGGCACGGCCGCGCAGGCCACGCAGGTAATAGAGCTTCGCGCGCCGGACGCGACCGCGGCGGAGCACGGTGATCTCAGCGATGAATGGCGAATAGACCGGGAAGACGCGCTCGACGCCCTCGCCGTAGGAGATCTTGCGGACGGTGAAGTTCTCGTTCAGGCCCTGGCCCGAGCGGGCAATCACGACGCCCTCATAGGCCTGCAGGCGCTGGGTCGCGCCTTCGATGACCTTCACCATGACCTTCACGGTGTCGCCGGCCTGGAAGTCCGGCACCGCGCGCTTGGCGGAAATGGCGCGGATCTGCTCTTTCTCGAGCTCTGCGATGATGTTCATTTTTGTTTTCCGTTCTGGCAGCCACAGCAGAGGAGCAGCTTGAAGCCATCCGATCGCCGGATGCTCAGCGCTCATGCAACCCACTTTGTGGGGAAAGATTGGTGCGCGTCATACAGGAAACATTTGACGTTGTCGATGCCCCGATTGCGGCAAAAAACCCGGCTTTACCTTGCGCGGAGCGCCGCGAGGCCCTAACTCGGGCCGCATGAGCCTTCCCGGACTTGCCGGGGCCGCCCGAGGACCACTTCAATGCCCACCATCGCCATCGTCGGCCGGCCGAACGTCGGCAAGTCGACGCTGTTCAACCGCCTGACAGGGCGACGGACGGCGTTGGTCTCGGATATGCCGGGCCTGACGCGCGATCGGCGCGAGGGCGAGGCGGACCTCGGTGGCCATATCGTACTGGTCGTCGATACGGCCGGTCTCGAGGAGGCTGATCGGGGTAGCATTGCAGATCGCATGCGCGGCCAGTCCGAGGTGGCGATACGAGACGCGGACGCCGTCGCCTTCGTCTTCGATGCCCGCGCCGGTGTGACGCCCACCGACAAGGCCTTCGCCAAGATCGTGCGCGCCTCGGGCCGGCCGGTCGTGCTGGTCGCCAACAAGTGCGAGGGCAGGGCCGGCACCGACGGTTTCTACGAAGCTTATGCCCTGGGCCTCGGCGAGCCCGTCGCGATTTCGGCCGAGCACGGTGAAGGCCTCGCCGAGTTGGAGAGCGAGCTGTTGGCTGCGATCGGTCTCAAGCCGATCGTGAAGGCGCGCCGTCGTCGCCGCGGTGAGGAACCCGAACCAGAGCCGGAGGCAGACCCACTCGAGGAAGCCGAGCCCGAGGAGGAGGATCCCGGCAAACCCATTCGCGTCGCGATTGTCGGCCGTCCGAACGCGGGAAAATCGACGCTGGTGAATGCCATCCTCGGCGAGGAGCGCATGATCACGGGGCCCGAGCCGGGCCTGACGCGCGACTCCATTTCGAGCGACATCACCTGGCAGGGCCGCGCAATAAAACTGTTCGATACGGCCGGCCTGCGCCGCAAGGCGCGCATCGACGAGTTTGCCGAGAAGCTCGCCGCGAGCGACGCTGTCCGCGCGATCCGCTTTGCCGAGGTTGTCGTGCTGCTCATCGATGCCGAGCGTCCTTTCGAGCAGCAGGATCTGACAATCGGCAACATGATCCTCGAGGAAGGTCGCGCGCTCGTCATCGCGGTCAACAAGTGGGATCTGGTCGAGGACAAGCAGGCGACGCTGAAGGATCTGAAGGAGACCGCCGCGGAGAAGTTCGCGGAGGCCGCAGGCGTCACCGTGGTGACGATCTCCGCCGCCTCGGGTCGCAACATCGACAAGCTCATGAAGGGCATCCTCGACGCTCACGCTGTCTGGTCGCGTCGCATCTCGACGGCCGACATCAACCGCTGGCTCCAGGTCGCAGTCTCGCGTCATTCGCCGCCGCAGTCGAAGGGCCGGCGCATCCGCATTCGGTACATGACGCAGCCGTCCGCGCGCCCACCGACCTTCGTCGCCTTCTGCTCGCAGCCGGGCGGCATTCCGGAGTCGTACCTGCGCTATCTGACGAACAGTCTGCGCGAAGCGTTCGGCATGCCCGGGACGCCCATCCGCATTAATCTTCGCAAGGGCGCCAACCCCTACGCCGATAAATAGCGTCGTTCAGAGGCCTTCCGAACGCATTTATGCCGTAAGGGCAGGACTTTTTCGCCTCGAAATACATGGATCCGACCACAGACAGCCGTAGTCCGGAGGACTAGACTTCGCTCACCCGGTCAGTTCCGGGGCAGGCATGGGCAAGGGCGGGCCGTCCGCCCAATCCAGTGGCAGGAGTCCACCATGGGCATCTTCGATACAATCAAGAACGCAATCTTCGGAGCGTCGGACAGCGTGATCTCCACGCCGACAGCAGGCGCATCGGCAGCAGGTGGCGCGGCGCCGGCTGGATCGCCTGCCGCTGCGCCGAAGGGCGCTGTTTCCGCGGTCGATGTTGCCGCCAACCTCGACGCGCTCGCGAAGGCATCGAAGGAGAAGTTCGATTGGCGCAAGTCGATCGTCGATCTCATGAAGCTCTTGAAGCTCGACAGCAGCCTCACGGCCCGCAAGGAGCTGGCGAAGGAGCTCGGCTACACCGGCGATGCGAACGATAGTGCCACCATGAACGTCTGGCTGCACAAGCAGGTTATGACGAAGCTCGCGGCGAACGGCGGCAAGGTTCCCGACGAGCTGAAGTAGCGCTTGAACGCACTGCATAGACGAACGGCGGATCATGCGATGCACGATCCGCCGTTCGTCGTTTAGGCTCGAGTGAATTACTTGCCGACGGCGTCAGTCACGCATTTCTTGGCGTAGCTGTTCTTCGCTGCGCCCGCGAGTTTCTTGTCGCTCGCCGACCTGTCGCAACTTGCTGACGCGTCCTTCTCGCACTTGGTCATGAAGGAGTTGAGCGCCGCGCCAGCGAGCTTCTTGGATGTCGCCTGCGCCTTGCACGATCCGGCGGGAGCTTGCGCGTAGGCCGCCGGCGAGGATCCGATCAGTAGGGCCGCAATTGCAATCGCACCTGAGTACTTCATCGTTCGCTCCTGAAGCATGTACGACGGGGAACGCGGCGTAGGCCCAATCGGCATTCCGAGATAGCCGATCCTTCAGCGAAACTGTTTGTCCGGCGCGGCGATGGTCGCCCTGAAGCGACCTCCGCTCACGTAACTTTGCGCCGTTCAGTTCTTGCGCCAGGGCTCGATCATGACCTTGATCTGAGATTGCGGCTTGGCGAGATCGTCGAATGCGGTCGCGACGCCGTCGAGCCCGACGCGTGACGTGATGAGCGCACCGCCATCGACATCACCATCCGCCAGAAGTTTCAGCGCGACCTCGAACTCCGCGGCCGTGTAGGCAAACACGTACTGCAGGTTCAGCTCCTTGAAGATGGCGATCAGCGGCTCTTGGCTGTCCGTCTCCATGGAAACGCCGACGACGATCACGCGCGAATCCTGCGCCGCGCCCTGGAAGATGTTTTGGATCATGCCCGGTACGCCGACGCATTCGAAGACCACCTGCGGCCGCACGGTCGCCGGCCCCGTTACTGCGGACGGCGGGATCTTCGCCGCTTCTTCGGGGGAGAGTTTCGCGTGCGCCGCCCAGGTCGTGTACGGCGACTCCTTCGCCGGATCGACGACAACATCCGCACCCATGATCGCCGCGATCTCGCGGCGCTTCGGGGAGAAATCCGAGGCGATGATCGGCCCGAGCTTGACGGTCTTGCGCTTCAAGCGCAGCGCCGCGATCACCGCGAGACCGACCGGCCCGCACCCGATCACGAGCGGAACCTCGCCATCCTGCAGGCGAGCCTTGGCGACAGCGTGCACGCCAACCGCTAGCGGCTCGCTCAAGGCGGCGTGCTCACTCGCGAGCCCATTCGGCACTTCGAGCAGGAACCGCTCGCTGAGCAACATGCGTTCGGCATATCCGCCGACATTGCGGTCCGAATAGCCCACGCCTTCGACGCGCCCATCCACGATCGTCCGCGGCACTGACGTGACGCGCGCGCCCTGCTTGAATCGGCCTTCCGTGCCCGGGCCGTTCTCGATGACTTCCGCGCAGAACTCGTGGCCGAAGACGATGTCCTTCGAGAGATCCATGCTCTTGCGCCAGGGCACATGCGCGAGCGACTTGTTCATGAGGTCCGCGTAAAGGCGCGCGTGCAGATCGGAGCCGCAGATGCCGCACGCCAAGGTCTTCACGAGCACCTGGCCCTGGCCCGGCTTGGGATCGGGCAGCGTATCGACGACGATGTTTCCCTTCCGCAGGATCGCGGCACGCATGGCGTTCTCTCCTCAGGCTGCTGCTTGTTGAGATGCAGTCTAGACGAGCTGTGAACATCCATGAACGGCAAACGGCGGATAGCGCTTTGCGCGATCCGCCGTTTGAAAACTCAGAAAGTGCCTGCGCGGTTACTTGAACGTCCTGATGTCGACGAAGCGGCCCGCAATCGCCGCTGCGGCCGCCATGGCCGGCGAGACGAGATGCGTGCGGCCCAGGCGACCCTGCCTGCCCTCGAAATTGCGGTTCGAGGTCGAGGCACAGCGCTCGCGCGGGCTGAGCTGGTCCGGGTTCATGCCGAGGCACATGGAGCAGCCCGCTTCGCGCCAGTCGAAACCAGCGTCGATGAAGATCTTGGCAAGGCCTTCCGCCTCGGCCTGCTCCTTCACGAGGCCCGAGCCCGGCACGATCATGCCGCTCACGTTCGGATTGATCTTGTGGCCCTGAATGACGGCGGCTGCCGCGCGCAGATCCTCGATGCGCCCGTTCGTGCACGAGCCAATGAACACACGGTCGATCGTGATGTCGGTGATTTTCTCGCCGCCCTTGAGACCCATGTAGTCGAGCGCCCGCTGGATCGACGCGCGCTTCAGCTCGTTGTGCGCCTCTCCCGGTGTGGGCACGCGGCCACCGACCGAGATGACATCCTCGGGGCTCGTGCCCCAGGTCACGACGGGCGGCAGGTTCGCCGCATCGAGCGTCAGTACCTTGTCGAAGTGCGCGCCCTCATCGCTCCTGAGCTGCTCCCAGTAGCGCACGGCCAGATCCCAGGCCTGGCCCTTGGGCGACTTCGGTCGGCCCTTGAGATACTCGAACGTGATCTCGTCTGGCGCCACCATGCCGGCGCGTGCACCACCTTCGATGCACATATTGCAGACCGTCATGCGCCCTTCCATCGAGAGCGCCCGGATCGCGTCGCCGGTGTACTCGATGACGTGGCCCGTGCCACCGGCGGTACCGGTCTCGCCGATGATCGAGAGCGTGATGTCCTTCGCGGTCACGCCTTCGGGCAGCTTGCCCTTGACCTCGACCTTCATGTTCTTCATGCGCCGCTGCAGCAGCGTCTGCGTGGCGAGCACATGCTCGACCTCGCTCGTGCCGATGCCGTGCGCGAGCGCGCCGAACGCGCCATGCGTCGAGGTATGGCTGTCACCGCACACGATGGTCGTGCCCGGCAGCGTGAAGCCCTGCTCCGGTCCGATCACGTGGACGATGCCCTGGCGCACGTCGAGCTCGTTGAAATACTCGATGCCAAAGTCCTTGGCATTCCGGGCCAGCGCCTCGACCTGGATGCGCGACTCCTCCTCCTTGATGCCGGCGCGGCGATCGGAGGTCGGCACATTGTGATCGACGACGGCGAGCGTCTTGTCGGGCGCCCGCACCTTGCGGCCCGCCAGCGCGAGGCCCTCGAAGGCCTGCGGCGAGGTCACCTCGTGTACGAGATGGCGGTCGATATAAAGCACGCACGTCCCGTCGGGCTGCTGGTCGACGATGTGATCGTCGAAGATCTTGTCGTAGAGCGTCTTCGGGGCGGTCGGGCTGGCCATGGGGTCGGGTTCTCTCTCGCAGCGGCATACGGACCAAGCCGGAAACCGGCGTGGCCGCTTTGAATGCTTCTCATATGCCCGATCCGTGCTGGACTTCAAGTCCGCGGGGCTCATCCTTGCGGGATGGCAGCTCTGCCCGCCGGATCATGCCGCAGCGCACCATCGATCCTGCATCGCCACTCCGTTGCCAATGGTGTACGGCGCAACTAGTTTGACGGCTCATTGCACGGAGCAAAGCGCGGCCCTCATGCCGATCGAGCGTCCCCTTCCCTGGGAGAAGAGCTATCCGCCGGGCGTCGTCTGGGACGCCCCCATTGAGGTCGGCACGCTTCCTGCCCTGCTGGCCCGCGCCGTGGCGCAATGGGATCACAAGCCGGCTTTCGAATACCGTGAACAAAAGATCAGCTACGCCGATTTCGGGCGCCGTGTTCAGGCGTTCGCCGCCGGTCTCCTGAGCCTCGGCATTGCCAAGGGCGATCGGGTCGCCCTCTACCTGCCGAACTGTCCCGCCCAGCCGGTGTCGCTTTTTGCCGTCGCGCAGATCGGTGGCATCGTCGTCAATCTCTCGCCGCTCGATGCCGAGCGCGAACTCGCCCACAAGCTCAAGGACTCGGGCGCCCGCACGCTCATCACGACAAACATCGGCCCCATGGCGGGCGTGGGCGTGAAGCTGAAGGCGGCCGGACACGTCGATCGCGTCATCGTCGCGGATGATGCCGTGTGGGGGCCTTCGCCGGTCACTGCACCCCTGCCGCAAGAGGGAATTGAACGGTTCGACGACATTGCGTCCGCACCGCTGCCGGCCGCATGGCCCGAGGTCGTGCCGGACGACATCGCGCTCCTCCAGTACACCGGCGGCACCACGGGTCTCCCCAAGGGTGCGATCCTGAGCCACGCCAACCTCACGTCCGCCGTCGAGATCGGCAAGGCATGGTCCGCGCCACAGGCGACGCTTAAGCCGGGTGAGGGCCGCGTTATCTGCGTTCTCCCGCTCTTTCATATGTTTGCGATTACCGCCTGCCTCACGCGCGGCCTCGACCAGGGTAACGAAATCCTCCTCCGCCTGCGCTTCGACGTTGAGCAAACGCTTCGCGACATCACCGAGAAAAGAGCGACGACCTTCTCCGGCGTGCCGACCATGTGGATCGCTGTCGCCAACCATCCGGGTGTCGAGAAGCTCGACTTCTCCTCGCTCAGAGGTGTTCATTCCGGCGGTGCCGCCGTCCCGATCGAGATCGAAAATCGCATCAAGAAAATCACCGGCCTCCAGCTCGGCGGCGGCTGGGGTATGACCGAAACATCGCCGGCCGGTGCCAACATCCCGTCGAACCGGCCCGATCTGCGCGGCAGCATCGGCTTGCCGCTCCCCGGCATTCTCATGGATGTGGTTGCGCTCGATGATCCACGTCGCATTCTCCCGCCCGGCGAGATCGGTGAGATCCGTATCAAGGGCCCGAACGTCACGCGCGGCTACTGGAACCGGCCCGAAGAGACCGCTGCGGCCTTCGCCGACGGCTATCTGCTGACCGGCGATATCGGCTACATGGATGCCGAAGGCTTCTTCTTCCTCACGGATCGCAAGAAGGACATGATCATCTCGGGCGGCTTCAATGTGTACCCGCGCATGATCGAGGAAGCCATCTACGAGCATGCCACCGTCGAAGAGGTCATCGTCATCGGCGTTCCCGACACCTATCGCGGTCAGGCGGCGAAGGCATTCATCAAGCTCAAGGCTGGTGTGGCGCCTTTCACGCTCGAGGAACTGCGCGATTTTCTCGCCGACAAGCTCGGTCGGCACGAACTGCCGTCGGCAATCGAATTCCGCGAGAGCCTGCCGAAGACCGCCGTCGGCAAGCTCTCCAAAAAGGAGCTCGTCGCGGAAGAGGCGGCGCGTCGTGCCGCAGTCGAACCCGCCTCGACCTGAACGCCCGACCGGCCTAATGTGCCGCCAAATCACTTAAAGACCGAGGAGCCGCCCATGGATTTGCGCTTCAGCCCTGAAGAGAACGCCTTCCGGCAGGAAGTACGGACATTCTTCCAGACCGAGATTTCGCTTTCGATCCGCTCGAAGTCGATCGAGGGCCGCCATCTCACGAAGGATGACATCGTCACCGCGCAGAAGACGCTGCATAAAAAGGGCTGGGCCGTCTACAACTGGCCGAAGGAATGGGGCGGTACTGATTGGACGCCCGTCCAGCAGTACATCTTCCTCGAGGAGATGCAGGCCAATGGCGTGCCGCCGCCGCTCGCCTTCAACACATCCATGAACGGGCCGGTGATCATCCAGTTCGGCACCGACGCGCAGAAGAAAAAGTTCCTTCCTCGCATGGCCTCGCTCGACGACTGGTGGTGCCAAGGATTCTCGGAGCCCGGCTCCGGCTCCGACCTCGCCTCGCTCACGACGACGGCGGTGAAGAAGGGCGACCACTACATCGTCAATGGCCAGAAGACCTGGACGACACTCGCCCAGTACGCCGACTGGATCTTCTGCCTCGTGCGCACGGATCCGAGCGCGAAAAAGCAGCTTGGCATTTCCTATATCGTCTTTCCGATGACCACGCCCGGCGTCACGCGGCGTCCAATCCAGCTCATCGACGGCGGCGCCGAGGTCAACGAGATCTTCTTCGACGACGTTAAGGTGCCGGTCGAGAACCTCATCGGCGAGGAGCACCGCGGATGGGATTGCGCGAAGTTCCTGCTCGGCAACGAACGCTTCGGCATTGCCCGCGTCGGCGTTTCGAAGATGCGCGTCGGCCGCATCAAGGATTTGGCCAAGCGCGTTCCCGGCAGCACTGGCGGTTCGCTCATGGACGATCCGCAGTTCGCCGAGAAGGTCGCGGCCGCCGAAGTCGAGCTCAAGGCTCTCGAGATGACGCAGATGCGTTTCCTCGCGGCCGAGCGCGGCAACAAGAGCGGAAAGCCCAATCCCGCGACGTCCATGCTCAAGCTCAAGGGCTCGGAGATCCAGCAGACGGTCACCGAGCTGCTCATGGAACTCGCCGGTCCGCTCGCCATGCCGTTCGACCACGACGACGACGACCTGATCGGCCACAACGAGCCGGCTGGTGCCGAATGGGCCGCGCCCTTGGCGCCCATGTACTTCAACTATCGCAAGGTCTCGATTTACGGCGGCTCGAACGAGATCCAGCGCAACATCCTCGCGAAGGCCGTGCTCGGGTTCTGATCCTCGGCACCACGATCCCACGTCGCATTCGCATCAGATAAGAAGAGTGAAAGATGGATTTCGATCTCAGCGAGGAGCAGCAGCTTCTCAAGGACAACGTCGAGCGGCTCACGGCCAGCCGCTATGCCGAGCTCAAGGTGCGCACCGAGCTCATGAAGTCGCCGAAGGGCTACAGCGAGGCACTCTGGAAAGAGTTCGCCGAGATGGGCCTCCTCGCCATTCCCTTCGCCGAGGAGCACGGCGGCATCGGCCAGGGCGCCGTCGAGACCATGCTGGTCGGTGAAGCCTTCGGTAAAGCACAGGTTCTTGAGCCCTATTTCCCGACTGTGATCCTTGCCGGATCAGCACTGCGCCTCGGCGCCAGCGAGGCCATGAAGGCTGCCGTCATTCCGGAGGTCGCGGCCGGCAAGATCACGCTCGCTTTTGCGCATCAGGAACCGGAGGCGCGCTTCGACCTGTCCAATGTAGCGACGACGGCGAAGGCCGATGGCAAGGGCGGCTATGTTCTCGAGGGCGCGAAGTGCGTCGTGCTCGGCGGGGACACAGCAGACAAGTTCGTCGTCTCAGCGCGCGTCTCAGGTGACCGCACCAGCAAGGACGGTCTCGCACTCTTCCTCGTCGATGCCGATGCAGCCGGTGTGACGCGCCGCGGCTATCCAATCCAGGACGGCACGCGCGCCGCCGATGTCACGCTCTCCGGCGTAAAGGTCGGGGCTGACGCAGTGATCGGCGAGCCCGGCAAGGCTTATTCCATCATCGAGCGTACGGTGCAGAACGGCATTGCCTATCTCGCCGCGGAGGCCGTTGGCGGCATGAACGCGCTGCATGAGCTGACTGTCGAGTACCTCAAGACGCGCAAGCAGTTCGGCGTGGCGATCGGCTCCTTCCAGGTGCTCCAGCATCGTTCGGTGGACATGTTCGTCTCTGTCGAGCAGGCCAAGAGCATGGCCTACTACGCCTGCGTCATGATCGACGAGCCGGACGAGATCGAGCGTCGCCGCGCCATGCACGCCGTCAAAGTGCAGATAGGCAAATCGGCCCGCCATGTCGGGCAGGAAGCCGTTCAGCTCCATGGTGGCATCGCCATGACGATGGAGTACAAGGGCGGCCACTACTTCAAGCGGCTCATCATGATCGATCTCATGTTCGGCAACGCCGATCATCATCTGCGCGAGCTGTCGAAAGCTGGCGGCCTGCTGGCGGCATAAAGTGCCCACAGTTTCGGCGTCAATGACGGGAGCCACGCGGCTCCCGTTCTGCTATGGGACGCACGGCTTCGAGATCGATGGAGGGGAAGGCATGTTCAATCTGCGCACAGTCGCCACCGGCGCGGTACTTGCGACGTCATCGCTGCTCGCGGGCTGCATCGATCTCACGAAGCAGGCGACTTTCCGCGAGGATGGCGGGGCGCGCGTCGAGCTGGAGATTGGATTGTCCGCGGAGCTCGCTGCGATGCTGTCCAATCCAGAATTGATCAAGCAGATGGGCGGCGGCGGCAAAACGCTCAATCCCATCGCCGACTGCGGGAAGCCCTGGCCCGCGGACGAGCCACTGCCGGACGGCGTGCGTTCGGCCGAGACCCGCAAAGGCAAGCGGGGCGATACGGAAACGTGCACGCTCATCTTCGATGTCCCCGATCCGATAGCCGCGGTGGAGAGCGCCAACAAGGCCGAGATCCCCAACGCCGACGCCGTTCCAAAGCAGGATGTCTCGCTGACGCGTATCCCGTCCGGTTATCGCCTGCGCATGGGGATGACGCCGGCCAAGCAGCCGGAACTGCCGCCGGAAGCTGCCAAGATGGCTGCCGCCATGATGGCCGCGATGTTCGCGAACCGCTACCTGACGCTAACTGTTTCCGCGAAGCGCATCGAGAACACGAATGGCGAGCTTTCGGCGGGCAATAGCAAAGTGACGTGGCGCTTCCCGCTCGCGTCGCTCGCCAACCCCACGCCCGACAAGCCTGCCAAGATCGAGGCGGATGTCATCTATCGCTGATGGCGGTGGGCGCATGAGCAAGCAAACGAGCACGTTCCTCAGTCTCGTCCTGCGCCATGCGCCCGAGCGCATCGGGATCCTGCTCGATCCACAAGGCTGGACCTCCGTCGACGAGTTGATCGCGAAGGCGAACGCAGCGGGCGTAGCACTCGATCATGCGACAATCCTCGATATCGTCAGGACGAGTGACAAGCAGCGCTTCACGCTCTCGGCGGACGGCACGCGCATTCGCGCCGCGCAGGGCCATTCCGTCGAAGTGGATCTCGATCTGCCGTCATCCGTGCCGCCCGCTGTGCTCTTTCACGGCACAGCGCGCGCGAACATCGATGCCATCCTGGCTGAGGGTCTGAAGCCCGGCCGGCGTCGCCACGTGCACCTGTCATCGAATGAAGAGACGGCGCACCGCGTCGGGATGCGACACGGCACGCCGGTGATTTTTCGAGTGGACACCGCGCGTATGCACGCTGATGGCCACACATTCTGGCAAGCCGACAACGGTGTCTGGCTGACCGACCATGTGGCGCCGATCTATCTGACGCTCATCGGCTAGCTCGAAACTCCAAGTCAAAAAAGGAGGGGGTTCGGGGTCTCCCCGGTTGGGGTGTGGGGCGAAAGCCCCATCGCGCCGCAGGCGCGAACAGGCCTGCCGCCCTGTGACCCGCATCGCGCTGAAAGCGCGTGTCTTCGACACGACGGACACCCCCGGACCCCCGTCCTTTATGATTTAAGTCGCTCGCTGAACCGTTGCCTTCATGGTTTTGAGGATGGCCGCACCAAGCGCCGACTTCACGATCGCGCCGAGGACGAAGGGGGCGACGCCGACCCAGAACGCTTTCTCCACACCGATCATGCCGGCCAGCCACGCGCCGCCGATGACGAGGCAGATCGCACTACCGATGAGCATGGCCGAGAACGAGCGAACCACGCGATCGCCCGTCCAGCCGCGTTCAGCAAGCCAGCCAGTCACGGCTGCCGCGATCGGGAAGGCGAAGAGATAGCCGGCTGTCGGTCCGGCGAGGCGAGCGATGCCGCCGGTTCCGTTGGAAAAGACGGGCATGCCAAGCGCGCCCTGCATCAGCCATACTGCGATGGTCAATGCGCCGAGCCGCCAGCCATAGAGCGCGCCGATCATCGTCGCGGCGAGCGTCTGCATGGTCATGGGCACGGGCAGCATCGGCACGGATACATAAGAGGAAGCGGTCATGAGCGCCGTCCCGAACAGCACGGCGGCCACCTGCACTGCGAGCGTGCGCTCTTGCAGACGCAGGGGATTGAAATGCGTGGAAAGGGCGGCGGTCGTCGACTGGCTCATCTCGGTCTCCTGAGTTTCTTGAGCCTTGTTTCATAGCGCACTTTCATGCGCATGGAAGCCCAAGTAGGCAGAGGTCTGACATGCAGATCACTGCCCACGCGTGACGATCAAAAAAGTTCCACAAGCGCGACAATCCGCCCACAAATCCGGGCTTGGCCATCGCCACAAAATCCCTACTGTGCGATACGCAACTCTGTGGTGCCTGAGAACTCCCGTGGGGCGGGAGTGAGATGAGGGGATCGGGGGGATACTCGTGAAAAGGTGGTTATTGGGCCTGGCGCTGGCTGGGCTGGTGGGAACCGGCGGCGTGCACGCTGCTGGCTACCTGGGGTTCCGACTGCTGGACTTCGACGGCGTTCTCGTACGCTGGGGTGGCAATAGCGAACCGTCGACTGTCACGTACGGCTTCGTCGAGCGCGAGGTAACCTTCAGCGACGCGCGCAATTGCCGAGCGATGGTGTCGATGGACGGTCTCCTGAAGCACTCCGGCATCGATCGTGCGACGCTGGAGCATGAGACCGAGGCGGCCTTCCGCATGTGGGAGCAGGTTGCCAATATCCGCTTCGAGGCCGCGGCGCCGGGTATGAAGCCGGACATCCTCATCGGCGCTCAGCGCGATCCGCTCGCATTTGCCTTTGCCGACGTGGCTTACGTGAAGGGCGATGGCGCGCTGCGCCCGATCGAGCGCTCGCTCGTATGCTTCAATCCGGCGAAGCGCTGGAAGGTCGGCTTCGACGGCAATCTCACCGTCTACGATCTGCGCTACACGCTCGCGCACGAGATCGGTCATGCGATCGGCCTCGATCATCCGGGACCGCACGGGCAGGTCATGTCGGTGCACTATCAGGAAGGGTTCCGTACGCTCCAGCCCGGTGACGTGAGCGGTGCCGTGCGCATCTACGGCCCACCCCGCCGCGATCAGCAGGCTGGACGCTTCGTGAAATAAAGCTGCGCGATCGTGCTGCGCACCTCCCTCCGGATCGTGTAGACCAGGAAACACCGCTTCCTGCGTCGATGAACCGGAGGTCCCATGCTCGCCGCGCAGCGCCATCTCTTCGACATGCCTCGCGAGGTCGCCTATTTCAATGCGGCCGGCTGGAGCCCTCTTCCGCTCACCACGCAGGAAGCCGCACGGCAGGCCGTCAGCCGCAAAGCCCAGCCCTGGAAACTCGATGCCGCCTTCGCCAACGCGCAGCATGAGCGGGCGCGAGCCGCCGCCGCGCGGCTGATCGGCGCAGATGCCGAGGACGTCGCGCTGATCTCGTCCGTCGGCTACGGCGTCGCGATCGCGGGCAAGGTGCTCGCGCCCGCCAAGGGCTCGCGTGTGCTCGTCCTCGAGAACGATCACACATCGCCTGTCCTCGAGTGGCAGACGCGCGCCGAGGCGCAAGGCTTCACGATTGAAACCGTACCGCAGCCCTCAGATGCGGACTGGACGCACGCCATTCTCGATGCCATCGAGCGGCCCGGTGCACGGCCGCTCTCGCTCTGCTCGATTTCCTCGGTGCACTGGTCGGACGGCGGCCTCATCGACATCGCGCGTGTGCAGGCGGCACTGAAGCGGCAGGGCGCAGCCTTTCTCGTGGATGCCACACATGGTGCGGGCGTCATCGCGACTGACGTGAAGCGCCTCGATCCCGACTTCCTGATCTTTCCGACCTACAAGTGGGTGCTCGGTCCTTATGGCCGCGCTTTCATATATGTAGCCAAGCGCCATCAGGGTGGCGTGCCGCTCGAGCAGACGGCATTCGGTCGCCGCGACGTCAAGGCGGAGAACGCCGTCTATTTCGCTGATACGCGTTACGTGCCCGATGCGCGCCGCTATGACATGGGCGAGCGCGATCATTTCATCTCGATGGAGATGGCCGCGATCGGCATGGAACTGATGGCGGCCTGGGGAAGCGATGCGGTCGTTGCGCGGCTCGCGATGCTGACGAGGCGCATTGCGGAGGGCGTCGCGGGACTGGCGATCACGTGCCCCGCCGAAAGCGTGCGCGCGCCGCACATTCTCAGTCTTGGATTTCCCAAGGGCATGCCCGACGGGTTTGTCGAGCGACTTGCAGCTGAGCAGATCTATGCGGCGCCGCGCCTCGGACGCCTGCGCATTTCGCCCCACGTCTACAACGACGAGGCGGACTGCGATCGCCTCATTGCCGCGCTGCGGCGCGCACTCGGATAGGATGCTGCAACTCAGGCGATTGCGCTCTCAGCGCAGGCCTTCCTGTGTCCGGTGGACGAGGCGGTCGTGCTGAAAGATGAGCACGACGCGCGAGCCGTCCGGGTTCGGCCAGGCATACACGGCGACGTTGCCGCCCTGCGAAACGCCCATGTCGGCGGCCAGCGCCCAGCCCTCTGAATGCCCGACCGTGCCGAGCCTGCGCGCGGCATCATCGTAGGAAATGCCTTCGGGCAGCCCCAACATATCCGCCAGGGTATGGCGCTGGGGAACGGGCATCGCGGGCGCCGGGGCTGCGACGGGAGCTGGCGGGCTACTGGCGAGCAGATTGCTCGCAGCAAATGCCGCCGCGCCGAGCGAGATGACGCCAACGGCCGCTATCGCTGCCATGTAAGGTAGTTTCATTTTACGCAGACCCCTGACTGGTTCCGTGAAGTCGTAGCGTGTGCGCGGCAAGGAATCGCTAAACCCATTGGTAAGAATTGAATCGATTTGCTCGCCGTGTCCGCGCGTAGCCGGGCGCTCGTTGGCTGCGTCGTCGGGTTCGTGGCGATCTTCGAAGTCGCAGTGAATTAGCCTTCGGGGATAGTCAATATATTGATTTTACACGCTATATCGGTGATCTGCCGCGCTTGTCGGCGTCGCGAGGCGCGGTGATCCCGCCCAGCCGATGGTTTTCCGTTTGGTCGATAAGCTCTTGTTAAGCAGCCGTTCGGCGCCTTTGTCGCACGCACATTCTTTGCCCGCTGCACGGCAGTCGACTCGACTGACGAGCCGCTGTCGATAGCAAGCCCGATTTGCGGCATGGCTCCGTCATGGCGCCATGCCGAGCCCCATATTGTTGGGAGTGCCAAGTGCGCGCTATGGTGAATGCACGGGGTCCAGTTTCACACGACGGGTAAAACCTCAAAACAATTGCTCTGGGAGGAAATAAGCAATGAACGATAAGACTGCTGTTAGCGGTACCAAGTTCAAGCGTCGCACGGTTCTCGCCGGCCTTGGCGCGACCGTTGCCATGCCATGGGTTGCGCGCGCGCAAGGGTCGAATGTGATCCGGATCGGTGTGCCGACGAAGACCTACTATCCGACGATCATCGCTGAGACGGCAATCCGCCAGAAGCTGTTCGAGAAGGAAGGCCTCAAGCCCGAGCTCACGATCTACCGCAGTGGCGCCGAGGGCTTCGAGGCGCTCGCCGCAGGTGCTGCGGACATCGTGATGAACTCGACGATGAGCGTTGCCGGCGGCCTGAAGCGCGGCGTCAATGCCCGCTGCGTCGCCAATGCCGCCAACGGCTACTACGGCTGGCAGCTCGTCGTGAAGGCCGACTCGCCGATCACCAAGCCGGCAGATCTCGCGGGCAAGAAGGTCGGCATTACGTCTGCCGGTTCCGGCACCGACATCCTGGCGCTGTGGACCACTGCCGAGCACAAGATCCAGTTCACGCGCGTGCCGCTCGGCGGCGGCGGACTCGTGCCGAACCTGCTGACGGGCAACATCGAAGCGACGGTCCTCTACTCACCGCTCACCTTCAAGGTGGTCGACGAGAAGGTCGCGCGCACGATCATCGACTATGGCCAGGCTGTCCCGGCGCACTCGACGGGCAGCTGGATCGCGACGGACAAGGTCATCAAGGAACGCCCGGAAGCCGTCCAGAAAGCGGTGAACGCGCTCTACGGTGGTGTCGCCTTCCTCGTCGACGACAAGAACCGCGATGCCGCCGTGAAGCTTGTTGCCGAGATCGACGAGATCCCCGACAAGATCGCGGCCTTCGAGCTCGACGGCAACCTCAAGCACATCTCGCGGACCGGTGAATTCAAGCTCGATTGGGTGGAGCGCGCGCTCGACAACGCCCGTCTCATCGGCATGAAGGAACTCGCCGACGCGAAAGAGGTCTTCGTCGAGAACTTCAAGCCCGTTCCGACCAAGGCCTGATTTTCGTTTACGGCAGGCCATGAACCGGCTGTGCGCGCGCCGCACAGCCGGACGCGTTCAACGCTCGAACGGATTGATCTCTCGTGAAACGCTGGCAAATCATCGCCATTCGATTGGCGATTCTGGCCGTGGTGCTCGGTGCATGGGAAATTGCGCCGCGCGCGGGGTTCGTCAATTCCATGCTCCTGCCGCCGCTCAGCGAAGTGCTGGCGATGCTGATGACGCAGATCGCGCGTCCGGTCGTGCAGGAAGCCATCCTGATCACCGCATTGGAGGTGATCGTCGCGTTCATCATCGCCGTGCCGCTCGGCGCGGCCGCGGGAGTGGCTATCGCGGAGTTCCCGTACGCCGGCGCGATCTTCAAGCCGATGCTGTTCTACGTTTTCAGCATCCCTAAATCGATCTTCCTGCCGATGTTCATCCTCATCTTCGGCATCGGCTTTCAGCAGAAAGTCGCCTACGCCGCTTTCACGACGGCCTTCGTCGTGCTCATGAGCGCGACAGCGGCCGTCGAGTCCGTCAAATCCGACTACATCCTGGTCGCCCGCTCGTTCGGCGCGACGCCCATGCAGATTCTGAGGCGCGTCTACGTGCCGAGCATGATGCCCGTCCTGCTCGAGACGCTGCGGATCTCCATGATCTTCAACTTCACCGGCGTGATGATCGCGGAGATGTACGCCTCGCGCACCGGCATAGGTCACCTCATTTCCAACTGGGGTGAGAACTTCCAGATGCCGCAGCTTTTTGCCGGCGTCATCATGCTCGCGGTGGTCGCCATCGCATTCAACGAAACCGTGCGCTTTCTGGAGGCGAGATGCAGTACGTGGCGGACGTAAGGGGAGCCCAGACCGCGGGCGCAGCGATCGAGATCGATCGCGTGAGCCACGTGTATGCGGGGCCGGAGGGCGGCGTCCCCGCGCTCAGCAACGTCTCGATGAAGGTCGAATCCGGAAAATTCATCGTCATCGTCGGGCCGAGCGGCTGCGGCAAGACCTCACTGCTCATGATGATGGCGGGGCTGCGCGATCATACCGAAGGGCGCATCCATGTTCACGGCACGCCCATTCCGAAGCCCGATCCGGAGCGCGTCGGCGTGATCTTCCAGGAGGCGAGCCTCTTTCCCTGGCTCACGACCTTCGACAACATCGAGTTTCCGCTGAGCCTGCGCGGCATGTCGAAGGATGAGCGTCGCCGCAAATCGGAGCCCATGCTCTCGCTGGTCGGCCTCAATGGTTTCGGCGAGCGCTACCCGCATGAACTCTCCGGCGGCATGAAACAGCGCGTTTCGATCGCCCGCGGCCTCGTGCAGGACCCGCCCGTGCTGCTAATGGATGAGCCGTTCGCAGCCCTCGACGAGCAGACGCGCATGACCATGGGCCATGAGCTCCTGCGCATCTGGTCGACGACCAACAAGACCGTCGTCTTCATCACGCACAGCCTGACCGAGGCCGTGTATCTCGCCGACGAGGTCTACGTGATGTCGCCGCGCCCCGGGCGGATGATCGATCACATCATGGTCGATCTCCCGCGCCCGCGGACTTACGAGATGATGGCGACCGATACCTTCGGGCGCCTGCGCGACCGCATCTGGCAGCAAATCCGCAAGTCCCACTGAGGTCCTTCATGCGACGTCCCGATCCCAAGACCGTCCGCTGGAGCATCCTGATCGCTCTGCTCGTCCTGTGGGAGGTCATCCCTATGACGGGGATGCTGCCGGAGCTGTTCCTGCCGCGTCTGTCGAAGACGCTCACTGTGCTTTGGATCGATCTCGACAAGTACTGGGCGGCGCTCCTCGTGACGCTCTACGAGGTCGTGCTCGCCATGGTCATCGCGTGCGGCTTCGGCATTGTTGCCGGCGCCACCATCGGCGGTATCGCGGTGCTGCGTGACCTGCTGCTGCCCGTGTTCTCGAGCCTTTACGCCATCCCGATCGTGATCCTCTATCCCATCTTCACAGCCTGGTTCGGCATCGGGTCTCAATCCAAGATCATGTTCGCGGGCATCTACGGCTTCTTCCCCGTCATGCTCTCGACGGCAGCTGGCATTCGCACCATCGATCCGCAGTTCCTGCTCGCCGCGCGCAGCATGGGTGCTACCGTCTACCAGCAGATCACCAAGGTGATTATCCCCGCATCACTGCCGACCGTCTTCGGTGGTTTGCGCCTCGGCGGCGCGCTCGCGATCATCGGTGTCGTGGTCGCCGAGATGCTGACGGCTTCGGCGGGTATCGGATACCTGGTGACGCTGAACCGCACTATTTTGGACAGCCCGCGCGTCTTCGCCGGGATTATTTGCATCCTGGTGCTGTCAGTCGCCTACGACATCTTCTCGCGCCGACTGGAGCGGCGCATGGTGGTCTGGCAGTCGGCCGGACGCAGCCAGCAACAGCAGCAGACAGCGCCACGCCCGGTGAGCCAAGGCACGCCGGCGCCCGCAGCAGCATGAAACGATCTCGCTTACCCCCGCAGGGAGAACTCGCATGACCAACAAGATCCTGCCCACAACCGTGGTCGGCAGCTACCCGCAGCCTGACTGGCTCGTGAACCGTGAGATGTTGTCGAAGCAGGTGCCGCGCGTGCGCCTGAACATCTGGCGCATTCCCGAGGCGCAGCTCGAGCAGGCGCAGGACGACGCTACGATCCTCGCCATTCGCGACATGGAACGCGCCGGCATCGACATCATTACCGACGGCGAAGCGCGTCGCGAAAGCTACTCGAACCGCTTTGCCACGGCGCTCGAAGGCATCGATTCGAGTGAGGCCGGCGAAGTCATCGCGCGCACCGGCAATACGCGGACGCCTGTGCCCCGCGTCGTCGGGAAAATCCGTCGCACAGGCGCCGTGGAAGTGCGGGACATGGAGTTCCTGCGTAGGAATACGGATCGCCTCGCCAAGATCACGCTTCCCGGCCCGTTCACGATGAGCCAGCAAGCCAAGAACGAATTCTACAAGGACGCCGACGAGATGGTCATGGATTACGCCGCCGCGGTGAACGCGGAAGCCCATGATCTCGTGAGAGCCGGCGCCGATGTCATCCAGCTCGATGAGCCGTGGCTGCGCAATGATCCCGACGCCGCCAAGCGCATTGCCATCAAGGCCATCAACCGCGCACTCGAAGGCATCAAGGTGCCGACGGTCGTCCACCTCTGCTTCGGCTATGCGGCGGTCGTCCCTGGTTCGACGAAGCCCGTCGGTTACTCCTTCCTGCCCGAGCTCGCCGATACGGTCGCCGAGACGATCTCGATCGAGGCTGCCCAGCCCAAGCTGGATCTCGGCATTCTCAAGGAGCTGGCACCGAAGAAGGTCATGCTCGGCGTGCTCGATCTCGGCGACAAGACGGCCGAGACGCCGGAGAAGGTCGCCGAACGCATTCGCGCGGGCCTCAAGTTCATTGCCGCCGACAAACTCGTGCCGGCGCCGGATTGCGGCATGAAGTATATGTCGCGCGAGCTGGCATTCGCAAAGCTGAAGGCACTCGCGGATGGTGCTGCACTCGTCCGGGCCGAGCTTTCGTAGGGCATGGCCTGAGCCGGACAGGTGCCCCGCCGGCATTTGGCGGGGCGCTGGCCAGCCGGAACACTCCGCTGCTATACCTGTTCCCCGGCCACGGCCGGTGAACACGGGCACTGGAGGCGCCGATGCTGGAAAAGCTCGAGTTCATGATCGCGCTGGCCCGTGAGAAGCACTTCGGCCGCGCCGCCGAAAGCTGTGGCGTCGCGCAGCCGACGCTATCTCAGGGTATCCAGCAGCTCGAGGAGATGCTGAGCGTTCCGCTCGTCAAGCGCTCGTCGCGCTTCCTGGGCTTCACGCCGGAGGGAGAGCGCGTACTCGTTTGGGCGCGCCGCCTCGTCGGTGATGCGCAGGCCATGCGCCAGGAAATCCTCGCCATACAGCGGGGCCAAGGCGCGCAGTTGCGCATCGCCGCTATGCCGGCCGCCATGCCGCTCGTCGCATCGCTGACCGCGCCGTTCCAGCTCCACCACCCGACTGTGCGCTTCACGCTTCTTACGCGCACATCCGACGAGATCGTGAGCCTTCTCAATGCGCGCGAGATCGATGCAGGCGTCCGCTATATGGGCAGCGCCCCGAGTGACGAACTCGACGAGCTGCCGCTTTACGAGGAGCGCTATCTGTTGCTCACGACGGCTGGCGGCCGCTTCGGAGACAGCCCCGAGATTGCATGGTCGGAGCTGGCCTCACTGCCGCTCTGCCTTTTCGCCACGAGCCTCCAGCAGCGGCGTATCATCGATGAGGCGCTGCGCCGCCGCGGTGTCGAGGTCCGCCCGGCCATCGAGACCGATTCGATCCTGGCGCTCACGACCCATGTGCGCACCGGGCGCTGGGTGAGCGTCATTTCGAGCCTGGTCGGTGACGCGATCGATCTGACCGGTGCGCTGCGCACCGTGCCGATCGTCGATCCGGAAGTCGTGAGCACGATCGGCCTCGTGGTCTCGAAGCGATTTCCACTACAACCCGCCATGGCGCAGCTCATTGCCGAGGCGCGCCGCGGGTTCACCTATGAGGCCCCCGCGGTGGCCGAGGTCGAGCCCTGAACGCGGCGACGTCGCGCGTCCATCCGTCGGCCGTGTTGCCCGCGAGCTGCTGACGAAGAGCCGCTAGCCGTTTACATCGGAGCAAAGCCCCGCAGCAGGGGCGGGCGAATATCGCCGTATCATCGATAAGTGTGGGGATAGATGGATCAGATCAATCAGCGTATTGCGTCGGAGCTTGGCGTCGCCGTGGGGCAGATCACGGCGGCAGTGGCGCTCATGGACGAAGGCGCGACCGTTCCGTTCATCGCCCGCTATCGCAAGGAAAAGACTGGTGGCCTCGACGACACGCAGTTGAGGACGCTGGAGGTGCGCATCGGATATCTTCGCGAACTCGAACAGCGCCGCGCAAGTGTCCTGAAAAGCATCGAGGAGCAGGGCAAGCTGACGCCCGACCTCGCACGCTCGATCAATGCCGCCGAAACCAAGGTCGAGCTCGAGGATTTGTATGCGCCGTTCAAGCCCAAGCGGCGTACGAAAGCGCAGATCGCACGTGAGGCCGGACTCGAACCCTTGAGCGACTTGCTTCTCAAGAATCCCACGCTGGTGCCCGAGAGGGAAGCTGAAAAATTCGTCGATGCCGAGAAGGGAATTGCCGACGCCAAGGCCGCGCTCGACGGCGCCCGCCACATCATCATCGAACGCATCGGCGAGGACGCGAAGCTTGTCGGCACATTGCGCGAATGGCTGTGGGAGGGCGGTGTCCTTACCTCAAAGGTGCTGAAGGGCAAGGACGCAGAAGGATCGAAATTCTCGGACTACTTCGACTTCGCCCAACGCATCAAGGACATCCCCTCGCACCGCGCGCTCGCCATGCTGCGTGGCCGTAACGAGGGCTTTCTCGATCTCGCCCTCGATATTCCGCACGAGGCCGGCAAGACACATCCCGCCGAGCTCAGGGTTCGCTCTGCGTTCGAAATTGCCGATCGCGGCCGGCCTGCTGACGCGTGGCTCGTCGAAAGCGTTCGCTTGGCGTGGAAGGGGAAACTCTCGATTAGCCTCGAGGTCGATCTCGTCGTGCGGCTGAGAGAACGCGCCGAGGCGGCGGCCATCGTGGTCTTCTCGCGTAACATGAAGGATCTGCTGCTTGCGGCACCCGCCGGACCGCGCGTCACCATGGGGCTCGACCCTGGTTTCCGCACCGGCGTCAAGGTCGCGGTGGTCGATCAGACCGGCAAGCTCGTCGATACGGCGACGATCTATCCGCACGAACCGCAGCGTGATTGGGACCGGTCGCTCGCGACGCTTGCGGCGCTCTGCATGAAGCACAAGGTCGATCTCGTCAGCGTCGGCAATGGTACGGCAAGCCGCGAGACCGACCGGCTCGTAGCCGATCTGACTGCAAAGATGCCCCAGCTGAAACTGACGAAGGCCATGGTGTCGGAGGCGGGGGCTTCCGTCTACTCGGCGTCGGAGCTGGCGGCCCTGGAATTTCCGGGGCTCGATGTCACCCTGCGCGGCGCCGTGTCGATCGCGCGCCGACTGCAGGATCCGCTCGCCGAGCTGGTCAAGATCGAACCCAAGGCCATCGGTGTCGGACAATACCAGCACGACGTGGATCAGACGGGCCTCGCCCGTTCGCTCGATGCCGTCGTCGAGGACTGCGTGAACTCGGTCGGTGTCGACGTCAACACGGCATCCGTGCCGTTGCTCGCGCGCGTGTCAGGCCTCAACAAGACGCTCGCATCGAACATCGTTGCATTCCGCGACGACAATGGCGCATTCAAGTCGCGCAGCGCGCTCAAGAAGGTGCCGCGCCTCGGGCCCAAAGCCTTCGAGCAGGCGGCTGGCTTCCTCAGGATCATGAGCGGCAAGAACCCGCTTGATGCCTCCGCTGTTCATCCCGAGGCGTATGCACTGGTCGAGAAAATTTCCGAGGCGACCAAGCGGCCCCTGCAATCCCTGATCGGGGACCGTGCACTTCTGAAATCCCTCAAGCCCGCCGCCTTCGCCGATGCCGAGTTCGGCATTCCGACCGTGACGGACATCCTGGCCGAGCTGGAAAAGCCCGGCCGCGATCCGCGCCCTGAGTTCAAAACCGCCGCCTTCCAGGAAGGTGTCGAGAAGATCTCCGATCTCAAGCCCGGCATGCAGCTCGAAGGTGTCGTCACGAACGTCACCGCGTTCGGCGCATTCGTGGATGTCGGCGTGCATCAGGATGGTCTGGTGCATATTTCCGAACTCTCCGACCGCTTCGTGAAAGACCCGCATGAGATCGTGAAGGCGGGCGATGTGGTGAAGGTGCGGGTGAAGGAAGTCGATGTCGCGCGCAAGCGCATTGCCCTCACCATGAAGTCCGGTGCGATCGACAGATCAACGCACGGCGATGCGCGCCCATCCGGCCCGCCCCAGGGCGCGCGCAGTAGTAGTGCTGCACCGAAGAAAGACCCCGAGGCACCCGCTGAAAATGCCTTTGCAGCTGCCTTGCGTCGTGCTCAGGAGCGTAAGTAGCCCCTCGCGATCAGGTGCGCCGCCGCTTTGATCGCGAAGCGGCGGCGAGAGATGCCGGCTCGCCCTTCGCAGCGCTTGGGAATGACGCAGTTGTGCGCACGACGTCCAGAAACGCCCTGATGAGGCGGCTGTGCGCGCGCTCGCGAAGATAGACGACATGCGCAGCCGTAAAGATTTCCGCATCGGAGATGCGCACGAGGCGCAATCGGGCGTCCGGGATGAATTCGGCCTCTGAGACGTAGCCAATGCCAATGCCGTGCATGACCGCCTCGCGGATGGCTTCGCGGCTGCCGATCTCGATGATTGTGCGCAGCTTGATGCCCCGATCCGCTGCAGCCGCCTCGAAAGCACGGCGCGTCGTCGAGCCCTGCTCCCGTGCAACAAAAGGCTCGTCCGCCAGCTCTTCCATGCGCACGTTCTTGCGCCGCGCGAGCCTGTGATCGGCGGACATGAAGACCAGTACGGGATGGCGACGGTAAGGGATGGCGATGATGCGCTCGTCGGCATCGATGTGCGCAAGCACGGCGATATCGGACTTGTAGTCCAGCAGATCGCGCTGCACGGCCGATGAATTGCCGATCGACATGCTGAGCGTGATGCCAGGATAGCGCTGATTGAAAGCGGCCAGCATCTCGGTGACGTGATAGGGACCGACGGCGCCGATGCGCAGTTGGCCTGTGCGTAGCCCTTTTGTTGCCGCCAGGAACTCGCGCGCCTCTTTCTCTTCCGCAAACAGTCGCAGCGTGATGGCGTGAAGATCGCGGCCCGAAGGCGTCAACTCGCTACGCCGGTTCCGCCGATAGAACAGCTCGACGCCGAACTCCGCCTCCAGCGCCTTGATCTGCGCCGTAAGTGTGGGCTGGCTCACGTTGAGGGAGGTCGCGCCGGCGATAAAACCACCGGAACTCGCCACGGCATGAAACGATCTGAGCTGTGTTAGATTCATAGACACAATCTATCGATAACGGCGGAAAAATCAATTTGTCGCAGATGGGGCATGATGAGAGCCTGATCCGGCCAGCTACAAGGTCTCCGCGACCGACGGGTCCATAGAGCCCCGAGCAGGCATCCCTTCGTGGTGGGGACTGGGCGGAACGCATGTGGGCCTACAGCAATCCCGTCAGGATCGAGTTTGGTGCCGGTGCCGCCGGCAAACTCGGCAAGATCATCGGCCGTCGCCGTTGGGCTCTCGTCACGTACGACATGCCCGTCTTTCGCGGGATCGCCGCCAGCATTCAGGCCGAAGCAGGCCCGCCGTCGGTCGTCATCGACAACATCGTCACCAATCCGGATGTCAGGGATCTGGCACTTTCCTGCCGGCAGTTCGCTGCGGCGCCGTCGAAACCCGAGGTGATCGTCGCGCTCGGGGGCGGATCGATCATCGATGCTGCAAAAGTCGTCGCTGCTGCCCAGGGTGATTTCGCGCGCGTGATGAATGCGCTGACCGGCGGCGCGGCTCTGGATGGCTCTACCTTCACGCCCATCATCGCCGTGCCGTCGACAGCAGGAACCGGCAGCGAAGTCACCTCCTGGGCCACCGTGTGGGACCAGGAGAGCGGCAACAAGTACTCGCTCGCCCACGGCGCGCTCTATCCCGAGGTCGCCATTGTCGATCCTCAGCTCACGCTCGGCGCACCGCAGGGACTGACGCTCGCGACCGGTCTCGATGCGCTTTCGCACGCGCTCGAGAGCATATGGAACGTGAGCGCGAACCCGATCTCGTCCAATCATGCCGTCGCCGCCGCGCGCGAGATCCTGGACGTGCTCCCCAAGCTGATGAAGGATCTCGGTAACGCTGAGTTGCGCGAGCGCCAGGCGCGTGCTGCCCTGATGGCGGGGCTCGCCTTCTCGAATACAAAGACCGCGCTTGCTCACAATATCTCGTACGACATCACACTGCACGCGGGCACGGTGCACGGTATCGCGTGCTCGTTCTCGCTGCCGACGGTCATGCGCTGGTCTCTGGGCCGTAGCGCTGCTTGCGACGCGACGCTGCGGCGCATTCTCGGCGATGATCTCACGGTTGGCGCAGAACGATTGACGGCATTCCTGGAAGGGCTCGGCGTGTCGACCCGTCCTTCATCTTACGGACTGTCCCCGGCGGACTGGCGGGCCCTCGTCACGAAGGCCTCGCAGGGTGAGAGGGGGCGCAACTTCATCGGACGGCACGATCTGGCCGATTGAGGGGGAAGAGCATGGCAACGAGCACGGAACCTGTCGTCGTCAATGGCCGCACCTACCGGCGCCCAGGTGCGCCGACCGTCGTCATTTGCATCGACGGCTCCGAACCCGGCTATATCGAGCGCACCATCGAGGCTGGCGTCGCGCCGACGTTCGCGCGCTTCATGAAGACGGGCGCAAACCTCATCGCCGAGTGCGTCATTCCGAGCTTCACCAATCCCAACAATCTCTCGATCATCACTGGCCGCCCGCCGGCCGTGCACGGCATCGCAGGCAACTTCTTCTACGATCCTGCCAGCGGCACCGAAGTGATGATGAACGACCCCAAGTTCATGCGTGCGCCGACCATCCTCGCGGGCTTCCACGGCGCGGGCTGTAAGGTCGCGATGGTAACGGCCAAGGATAAGCTGCGCCTGCTGCTTTCGAACGGTCTCGACTATGCAAGCGGGCGCGCGATTGCCTTCTCCTCCGAGCGCGCCGACAAGGCGAACAAGGCTGATAATGGCATCGAAAATGTCACGCGCTTCGTCGGTATGGAGGTGCCAGACGTCTACTCCGCTGCGCTCTCGGAGTTCGTCTTCGCAGCAGGCGTCAAGCTGGCCGAGACCTTCCGCCCGGATCTCATGTATCTCTCGACGACGGACTACATTCAGCACAAGTGTGCGCCCGGATCCAGCATCGCCAACGATTTCTACGCGATGATCGACGGCTATCTCGCGCGCCTCGATGCACTCGGCTGCACCATCGTCGCGACCGCCGACCATGGCATGAACGACAAGCATCTCGCCGACAAAACGCCCGACGTCCTCTACCTTGAGCCGCTATTTGAAGGCTGGATCGGCGCGGAGAAGGCACGCGTCATCCTGCCGATCACTGATCCTTACGTCGTGCATCACGGTGCGCTCGGCTCGTTCGCGACCGTTTACCTGCCGCAGGGCACGAATGTCGCCGAACTCATTTTGAAGCTCAAGTCAACGCCGGGCGCGGAGCGTGCGCTCACCCGTGCGGAAGCGTGCGCGGAGTTCGAGCTGCCGCCGGATCGTATCGGCGACATCGTCGTCATATCGACTCGGAACAAGACGCTCGGAACGGCGCCAGCCAAGCACGATCTCTCAGGCTTGACCGAGCCGCTGCGGTCGCACGGCGGCCTCACCGAGCAGCGTGTGCCCATGATCTCGAACCGCAAGATCAAGCTCACGCCGGGGCATCGCCTTCGCACGTTCGATGTATTCTCCGTCGCGCTCAACGACACGTATTGAGGTGCAGACATGACCATCATGCCGAAACTCCCCGCCCGCTCCGAAGCCATGCGCATCGCTGGCAAGCGCGTCACGACCGACGACGTCATCGAGGTGCGCAATCCCTACGACAAATCGCTCGTCGGCACCGTGCCGATGGCCCGCCCAGAGCACGTGCGCGAGGCGTTCGCCAAGGCCAAGGCCTACAAGCCGAAGCTCTCACGCTACGAGCGTCAGCAGATCCTGCTGAAGACGGCCGATATTCTCGCCGCGCGCCGCGAAGAGTTCGCGAAGCTCATCTCGGCGGAGTCGGGCCTTTGCTGGAAGGACGCCATCTACGAGGCGACGCGCGCTTATGACGTGTGGTCCTTTGCTGGCCAGCTCTCGATCCGCGACGATGGCGAGCAGTTCTCCTGCGACATCTCTCCCAATGGCAAGGCGCGCAAGATCTTCACGACGCGCGTGCCGCTGCTCGGTGTGATCTCGGCCATCACGCCCTTCAATCATCCTCTCAACATGGTGAGCCACAAGCTCGCGCCAGCCATCGCGACCAACAACCGCCTTGTGCTGAAGCCGACCGAGCTGACGCCTCTGACGGCGCTCGCGCTCGCCGATGTGATCTACGAGGCGGGGCTGCCGCCCGAGATGCTGTCCGTGGTGACGGGCAATCCCGGGACCATGGGCGACTCCATGATCACCGATCCCGACTGCGATCTGATCACCTTCACGGGGTCCGTGCGCGTCGGCAAGTACATCGCGGAGAAGGCCGGCTACCGTCGCCTCGTGCTCGAGCTCGGCGGAAACGATCCGCTGATCGTCATGGAGGATGCCGACCTCGACAAGGCCGCCGAGCTGGCCGTTCAGGGCGCGACCAAGAACTCGGGCCAGCGCTGCACAGCGGTGAAACGCATACTCGTCGTGGAGTCCGTAGCAGACGCATTCTCGAAGCTGGTCGTCGAGAAGGCGAAGAAGATCAAGTTCGGCAATCCGGCCGATTCTTCCATCGATGTCGGGACCGTCATTCACGAGCGTGCGGCGAAGCTATTCGAGGAGCGCGTAAACAGCGCCGTAGCGGAGGGCGCCAAGGTTCTCTATGGCGCCAAGCGTGAGGGCGCGCTCTTTCCGCCGACCGTAGTCGACCACATTCCCTATATGGCCGAGCTCGTGCACGAGGAGACGTTCGGGCCGGTCATCCCGATCATTCGCGTGCCCGACAACATCGACGATGTCATTCGCATCTCGAACTCGACGGCTTACGGGCTGTCGTCGGGCGTCTGCACCAACCGTCTCGACTACATCACGCGCTTCATCGCCGAACTCGACGTCGGCACCGTGAACATCTGGGAAGTGCCGGGCTATCGCATCGAGATGTCGCCCTTCGGCGGCATCAAGGATTCGGGCCTCGGCTACAAGGAAGGTGTGTGGGAAGCCATGAAGAGCTTCACCAACGTGCGCACGTACTCGCTCCCCTGGAGCGCGTGAGCGCATTGCGTATCGTCAGACAGTCGGAGATCTCGAGCACGAAATCCTGAGCAAAACCGTCCAGAGCCGCCAACGAAGGCGGTCAGAAGACGGATCGGAAACAAGCAGAAGCAGCACCAGGAGGAAACCGAAAGATGCTACGCCGAAGCTTTCTGATGGCGGCCGGAGCCGCCTTTGCCGTCGTCGCCATGGCAGCCGCACCTGCGCTCGCTCAGCAGGGACAGTTCAAGTGGAAGCTGCAGAGCGCGAACCCGACGGGGACGCCCCACGACGTGCTTCTGAAGACACTCGCGACGAACGTCGACAAGATGTCGGCCGGGCGCCTCAAGATCGAGATCATGCCGAGCGGCGCGGTCGTCAATCCCAACGAGATCCTCGACGCCGTGAACAAGGGACTCGTCGATGCAGGCCAGTGGTGGACTCACTACGCCATCGGCAAGCATCCCGCGGGCGGCCTGTTCAGCGCGCCGCTCGGCGGCTCCGCGAGTGGGCTCGATCAGAACTCGCATATTGCCTGGTATTTGAAGGGCGGCGGCCGCGATCTCTACATCGAATACTACACGAAGATGCTGCGCGCGGACGTCATGCCGTTCCTCTACGCCCCAGATGGCCCCGAGGCGCTCGGCTGGTTCAAGAAGCCGGTCACGTCGGTCGAGGATTTCAAGAAGCTGCGTTTCCGTATTTCATCCGGCTTGCCGAGCCAGGTGCTCAAGGAACTCGGCGGCGTTCCGATGAATCTCGCGGCTGCTGAGCTCATTCCGGCAGCCGAGCGCGGCGTCATCGATGGCGTCGAGTGGATCAATCCTGCGAACGACCTCAAAGTTGGCCTGCAGGATGTTTTCAAGTTCTACTCGATCCAGGGATTGCATCAGGCGATCGATATTGCCGACATCGTCATCAATGGCAAGAAGTGGCGCGAGCTACCGCCGGACCTCCAGGCTATCGTCGAAGTCGCCATGATGGCCTCGCTCTACGAGGCACAGATCTACTTCATCCACGAGAACGCCAAGGCGCTGCAGGAGTTGCAGGCCAAGGGCGTGACGATGTTCGATGCGCCGGCCGACTATGCACCGGCGTGGATTGCGGCATCGAAGAAAGTTCTGGGGCAGCTCGAGGAGAAGAACGAGTTCTTCAAGAAAGTCCTCGATTCACAGCGTGCCTTCGCGAAGGTCGTCGTGCCCTACACGCGCGAGACCTCGAAACTCTCGACGCTGATCGCGGGCGCTGCTGCTCAGTAGCGCGCCGGACATCATGACATCCCGGGGCCCGCACGAACGGGCTCCGGTTCCCATGACAGATTGTTTGCCTGTCGCTACCGGTCGCCAAGGCGCGCTTCGGGAGCGAAGGAGAAGGGCAGCGCTCATGAATGCCGTCGATCGCGTGACCCATGTCATCGACCAGATCAGCATCTGGACGGGCAAGACCGTCGCCTGGCTGATCTTTCCGATGTTCGGAGTCCTGGTCTTCGAGGTACTCGTTCGTAAGCTTTATCAGCCGACGATCTGGGCGAACGACGTAGCTACGATGGCGTACGGGGCGCACTTCTCGCTTGCTGCCGCCTATGCGCTCAGCCTGCAGAAGCACATCCGCACGGACTTCCTCACGCAATACCTCTCGCTGCGTGCGCAGCTCTGGCTGGATATCGTGCAGTACGTCGTGTTCTTCCTGCCGGGCATGATGATGTTCCTGTGGCTCAGCTGGGAGTTCGCGGAGGAATCCTGGTTCTTCCGGGAAGAGCTCATCACGTCGTGGCGTCCGCCCGCCTACTGGTACAAGACCGTCATTCCGGTCACGGCCGCGCTTCTTCTCCTGCAAGGCATCGCCGAGGTTTTGAAGTGCTTCCGAGCGCTGCAGACCGGCGTCGACTACCGCAAGGTCGAGCCGACCGAGGTCACCTGAATGACCTCGCGCCCGCCCTTTGGTGAAACAGGCATTCCCGAGTGCAATCCATGAGCCTCGAAGTCCTCGGCCTCGTCTTGATCGGTATCCTGTTCCTGGTGATCCTGGCGGGCTTTCCGATCTCCTTCACACTGTTCTTCCTGGGTATGGCCTTCGGCTACTACGGGCTCGGGGATCGCGTCTTTCACCTCATGACCTACCAGTACTTCTCCACCATGATGGAGACGGTGCTGGCAGCGGTCGCGCTCTTCACGTTCATGGGGTACGTGCTTGAAAGCTCGGGCCTCATGGGCCGGCTCTTCCATGCCATTCAGCTCGCCTTCGGTCGCCGTCACGGCTCGCTCTACATCGCCACGATCTTCACAGCGACGCTGTTCGCCGCTGCCACAGGGATCGTCGGCGCTTCGGTCGCCATCATCGGACTGATGGCCGGCCCGATCATGCTGAAACGCGGCTACGATCCGGCGCTCTCAGCGGGGACGATCACGGCCGGCGGCACCCTCGGCATTCTGCTCCCGCCGAGCGTGATGCTGGTCGTCATGGGACCGTCGTTCCAAGTATCGATCGCCCGGCTCTACGCCGCCGCCATCATTCCCGGCCTGCTGCTGTCGTTCCTGTATCTGGCCTATACGCTCGGCCGCACGTGGCTGAGGCCGCAGCTCGGTCCGCCCCTGCCGCCCGAAGAGCTGAACGTCGCCAAGGGCTATATCTTCAAGGAACTCGTCCTCGGATTTCTCCCGCCTACGTTCCTCATCCTCCTGACGCTCGGCGCGATCATTTCCGGCTGGGCGACGCCCACAGAGGGTGCAGCGCTCGGTTGCGTGGGCGCGATCGTCATCACGGGCCTCAACGGCCAGCTCACCTTTGCCGTGATGAAGGATGCCGCCTTCCGCACGGCCCAGACCACGGCGATGGTCATGATCCTGCTCGCCGCGTCGACATTCATGGGGTCGGTATTCTCGGCTTTCGGCACGCCGAAATTCCTGGCCGATACGATCCTGGCCTGGGACATCCCCGCCGGTCTGCTCATCGTGAGCATTCTGGCGGTCTGCTTCCTCCTCGGGTGGCCCCTGGAGTGGGTGCCGATCGTGGTGATTATCGTTCCGATCTTCCTGCCGCTGCTCCAGGGCCTGCAGATCGACATGCTCTGGTTCAGCATTCTGGTGGCGGTCACGCTCCAGACCTGCTGGCTCTCACCGCCAGTCGCGCTATCGGCCTACTATTTGAAGGCCGTAGTGCCGTCGTGGGACCTCTGGCAGATCTATCGCGGCATGATGCCGTTCATGATCCTGCAGTGGATCTGCGTGCTGCTCATATACTTCTTCCCGGATATTGCATTATTCCTGCCCAACCTTTGGTACAAATAGCTGAGGAGAGTCGGGTGGCGTGCCTGAATTGGGCGCGCTGCCGATGGTCCTGGAGGTGCCTATATGGAAGGAAGCGGGCTGCTCATAACTCTCATGGGCGGCGTGGCCTTGCTCCTATGGAGCGTACGGATGGTGCGGACGGGGATGACGCGCGCCTTCGGCGCCTCCCTGCGTCTGCTGATCAGCAAGGCCTGCGCGAACCGCTTCAAGGCTTTTGCCACCGGCGTCGGCGTCACCGGCGTTCTTCAAAGCGCGACGGCCACGGCCCTGCTGCTGGCCTCATTTGCGAGCCGCAAACTCGTCACGCTCCCGCTCGCACTGGCGCTCATGCTCGGCGCCGACGTTGGCACGGCGCTCGTCACGCAGATCTACGCCTTCGACATCAAGTGGATCTGGGCCGGACTGCTGTTCCTCGGCGTCATCCTCTTCAATGCCTCCGAGAAGGACGAGGTGCGCGGGACGGGACGCGTCCTGATCGGCTTCGGTTTGATGCTGCTCGGCCTCACCATCATCGGCCAGGTGTCCACCCAGCTGCGCGACAGTCAGATCCTGCATCTCGTGCTGTCGTCGCTCGGCTCCGAGAAAATTCCGCTGTTGGCCGTCCTCGTCGCTGCCGCCATGACCTGGCTTGCGCATTCGAGCCTCGCCATTGTGCTGTTCATCATGTCGCTCGCGGGTGGCGGCGTGATCGACGGACGTCTTGCGGTCGCGCTCGTGCTCGGTGCGAACCTGGGTGGCGCGATCGTCCCCTATGTCGCGCTCTCGGGCTCGGCGCCTGCTGCGCGCCGCGTCGTACTCGGCAATCTGCTCATCCGGGCAGCGTGCGTTGTGGTCGCATTGCCCTTCGCAGCTGTGATTGCGGATACCCTGAGCGCCATCTCGTCCGACGCCGCACGCCTAGCCGTCAATTTCCATCTGGCCTTCAATCTCGTCCTGGCCGCGCTGGCCATGCCGTTTCTCGGATATGTGGCGGCGCTCGTCACGCGGCTGCTGCCGGATCCGGTTGCGAACCACGATCGCAGCACGCCACGCCACCTCGATCCGAGTGCGCTCGACACGCCGTCGGAAGCGCTCGCCTGTGCCATGCGCGAGACCCTGGTCATGGGTGACCTCGTGCTGGAGATGTTGAACCGATCACTGCCGGCCATCGAGGGATCGGACATCAAGGCCGTGCGCGACGTCGAGCGCGCGGACAACGAGGTCGACGGACTGCACGAAGCCATCAAGCTCTATCTGATCCGCGCCTCGAAGGCCGACATGGGCCAGGAGGACAGCCGCCGCTATGTCGAGATCCTGACGTTCACCACGAACCTCGAGCACATCGGCGACATAATCGACAAGAACCTGATGGAGCTTGCCGCGAAGAAGATCAAAAAGCGCTATGCCTTCTCGCCCGAAGGTGCCGCCGAGCTGCGCAAATTCCACGGCCAGGTCGTGGATCACATGCGCCTCGCGCTCAATGTGTTTGCGACGCGCGACGTGGCGCTCGCACGTCGGCTGCTGCGCGGGAAGACGACGGTGCGTACGGCCGAGTTCGAGGCGACCGACCGACATTTCTCGCGGCTCAGGGAAGGGCGCTCGCAATCCATCGAGACGAGTTCGATCCATCTCGACATCATTCGCGACCTCAAGCGCATAAGCTCGCACCTTACGTCGGTGGCCTATCCAATTCTCGAGGCGGTCGGGGAGCTCGCCCAGTCGCGGTTGCTGGACACCGCAGCTGCTGCTGGTAGCGATCCGGCGACGGCGCCTCAGGGCGAAGGCTTGCCCCATCCTGGCTCGGCCACCTGAGCGCGCGCACTGTCGTATTCGCCTTGGCCGCCTAGGCGTGACGTCGCAGCAGTAGCGGCGCAAAGACAGCGACGAAGCCGCCGAATGCCCCGATCCACGCTGCCGCCGAAAGAGAAAGCATCGGCTCGCGGAGGACGTCGAAGGCGACCGTGATCCGCGAGAGGGCAGCCAATATCGCCGCAAGGTAGATGAGCTGGATCGCGCGTGTGGCGACAAGCGGTCGCCCTGTGTGCCCGAGGCTTGCGCGCGTCATGACGGCCAGCGTCATGAGGCCGATAGCGCCAGTCGTCCAGCCGTGCAGCGCACCTGACGATGTGATGAGATCGGGGTGCAAAATGCCGAGTGCGAGCAAGAGAAAGCCGATGGGAATGAAGGCATAGGCGACGTGGAGAACGAGGACGAGCGGCTCGCCGGTTGTGCGCTCGCCGGCCCAGCGTCCGAGCCGCGCGAAGTTCAATCCGGCGGCGGCGAGAGCCAATGCCGCCGTCGCTGCCGCATCCGGCGCAATGATCCAGCTTGCCAGAGCCAGAGCGCTCAAGGCCATGCTGACAGCATCGAAGCGCCCGAATGGAATTGGCAACCGCCCGGCAGATGAGCGCGCGAGCCAGTTATGGGTGAAACTCGGAATGATGCGCCCGCCGATCAGCATGATCAGCAGGACGGTGGCAGAGATGCCGAGGCGCATCCCGTGGCCGTCGCCGATGCCAGCCGCCCACTCGAGATGAAAGAGCACGTTGCCCGCGAGCAGTAGCGCGACACCTGCGAGCACCTTCAGATTTCGCGTGTTTCCGCTTGCGATGATCTCGCGCGCGACGACGCTGCCGAGCGCAGCAAGGAAAGCAAGGTCGATCACGATCGCGATGACTGCGCCAAGCCAGAGTGAGAAGAAGATCGCCATGCGACCGGCAACCCAGAGCCCGAAAAGGAACCCCAGTCGCGATCCGACGACGGGCAGGCGGCCCGTCCAGTTCGGTACGGCCGTCAGAAGGAAGCCTGCGACAATCGCGGGAACATAGCCGTAGACGAGTTCGTGGACGTGCCACTCGATGGGGCCGAGAGCGCTCGGCAGGACGATGTGTCCGCTCAACATGGGCAGCCAGAGGGCAACGGCGAGCGCGGCCCATAGGGCCCCGAACAGGAAGAATGGCCGGAAGCCATAGCTCAGCAGTGCCGGTCCCTTGAAGGCGCGGATCTGCGCGGCGCTCGTCGTCATGTCGCAATCCTCGGGAGCGTGACGCTCCCATTTCAGTTCACACGTACGCCCGTGTGCGTGATTGAGCACACACACGCTCGGCGGTGGCGGATCGCGCGAGGCTGAGGCGTCCGCACAAGCGCGCGCCATCCGCCGGTAGGTCGTCCATGTCGTGTTCGATCGCGAGTTCGCCGGCAAAGTGGCGCCAGCTCTCGAGATTGGCGCGGGGGACAGCGACGACGACGGGCACGCCGGTTTCGACCGCCTCGGCGATCAAGCTGCGGCAACCACCACCTTCGCACTCCGTCTTGCCGAACTTGTTGACGATAAGCAGATCCGGTTGTGTCGCCAGCGCGTGACGCACGCGCGCGGCCGCATTGATCAGCGCTTCGACGTCGAGTCTGCAGCCCCGCGCTCCCTCTCCGCGATCTTGCGATACAGCCATCTGCTCCCCGGTCGTCAAATCCTCCATGAGCATGTCGCAACGTGAGCGGCCTGCACGTATCCTCTCGCGCTGAACGAGCCCAGCAAGTCTGCAGCCCTCGGACACCAGATGATCGATGATGCTGTCGATTGTCGGAGCGACGCGCGCGCCGTCCCCATAGACGATGGCAGTGATTGGGGCGGTTGGCTTCAGTTGTGACATGGCTTAGCTCACGAATGTTGCTTCAATCAGGTAGCGCCGATGGCGTAGGCGATGCACTCTCCGATCTTATGCAGCAGGAGCATGAGGCGGCCTCGTGCAGATCGAGTTTGGCGAACACATCCATGGCCTGACGGCGCATGGCGCTCACCGGCTCGACGGGATCGACTACGCGCTGGTCGATGGACGGCAATGCATCCCGTTCATCGATAGACGAGAGATGCGGGCCGAGATCACGGAGAAGGCCGTCATGGATGGCATAGATCCAGCCATGCAAGTGTAGCGGCTGCCCGCGCGCCCAAGCGTTCTCGACGATCGGCGTCGCGGCAACGCGACGAACCTGCATCTCGACATTGATCTCACACAGCCGATCGAGGCGCGCAGCTTCGCCCGGGATCGCATTTATGCGCGCGCGGTGCTTGTGGTACATCATCGTCAGTGGCTGAAGCCAGTGATCGAGCATCGAGCCGCGTGTCTGTGCGAGCGCCTGCTGTACACCGCCGCATCCATAGTGGCCACAGACGACCACATGCTCGACCTGCAGATGATCCACGGCAAACTCCAGCACCGAGAGAATGTTCATGTCGCTCGTGTGCACCATGTTGGCGATGTTGCGATGAACGAAGATCTCGCCTGGATCCATGCCGAGGACATCATTGGCCGGTACGCGGCTGTCCGAGCAGCCGAGCCAGAGAAAACGCGGCGCCTGCTGCTCGGCCATGCGACGGAAGAAGCCCGGATCGAGGCGCGTCTTGCGATGTGCCCATTCGACGTTCTGATCGAAGAGATAGTCGAGTGTGCGGGACATGAAACCGGGCCTCGCGTGGCGCATCAGCTCTCAGTGAGCGGCCTCGTGGCAACCGCCATGGCCGCTGCCGCATGAGCATTGGCCTGCCGGTTGTTGCGTACCCTCGGCTGCATCGCGTGCGAGCGACCAGCGGATCATGCGCACGAGTGCCGCCCGCGCTGGGACATCACTGCGCTCCATGATCGTCATCAGGTTCAGCCAGTCCTCGTCGCTGGCTTGCGTGGCAAAGCGGCTGGCCGCACCGGCCACGTATGCGCCGGGTGTTTCATCGAAGCGCTCGCCCACGGTCTGGACCGCGGTGAAGAGGACGATGTCGCCGAGTGCCTCGAGGGCGGCGGCAGCATCGTCCTCGAACTCGAGATGATCCATGAGTGTGCCGAGCTGCATGATGCGCCTCCTATTGCACGAGTGGTGTGGTGCTGCCGTCGAGAGCGATGCCGGTGATCTCGGCACGGCCGGCGAGCAGCGAGATGTATTGGCGGATGGCGACGCGGCGTACCTTCTCGTCAAGCCATGCCGCAATGCGAGGCTGCGCGATCTCATAAGGCAGATCGCGGCCTTCGATGCGCCGATCGACTCGCACGACGTGAAAGCCGTAGCGTGTCTCGATCGGTTCGCGAGCGACCTCTCCAACCGGGGCCGATATGAGCGCGCGCTCGAACTCCGGCACCGTTTGTCCTGGTCCGATCTGACCGAGATTGCCGCCAGTCTTACCCGATGGACACGCGGAAACCGTTCGCGCCAGCTCATCGAACACCGATGGCTCCGCCCTCAAGGCGCCGATGATGGCGTCGGCCCGAATGCGCACTTCCTTACGTGCCGTCCGATCGCCCGGCGGGGCTGCGAGAAGTATGTGCCGCACCTCGTACAGATCCGGCGAGCGAAGCCGTTTGCGGTTCATCTCGTAGGTGCGTTGGCAGGCTGCGTCATCGGCCTCGGGCGTCACCACTTCCTGTTCGATGAGCCGACGCACGAGTGATTCTTCATCTGTTTCGCGCCGTCCTTCAGCATCCTCGATCGGCTGAGGAGTGATGGCGATGCGCCGTGCCTCCTGCAGAAGCAGCTCTCGCACGACCAGCGCGCGAGCGGCAGCCATCCAGGCCTCGATAGGCTTGGACGCAGGATGGTTCTGCGTCTCGCGCGCGATTGCGGTCCGCGGAATGGCGACGCCATTGACGCTCACCACCTTCTGCTTCGTCGTGATTACCGGCTTGATCGCGCAGCCGGCAGATGCAGCATGAGTGCTCATGGTAGTCACTCCGCAGGTTTCATGGGACGCCGCGCGCCACTAGAGGTCAGCGGTTTGCGCGTGCGCACGACCTGATAACCGCGCCGTCCGAGATACCAGACGGGCGCCGACCAGATGTGCACGAGACGGGAGAACGGAAACACGAGGAAGATCGTCATCCCGAGCACGAGATGCGCGAGGAATGGCCACTCTAGTCCCTGAAGTGTCGTGGGATCGACGGGCGCAAGCGTGACGATGCCTTGCGCCCAATGCGACAGGGTGAGCATGGCCGAGCCATCACGATGCCCGAGCGAGAAGGGCAGCGTTATGAGGCCGAGTATCAGCTGAACCCAGAGAATGAGCAGAACGGCAATATCCATCGCCGTGGATGTCTGTCGAATGCGCGCGTCGAAGAGGCGGCGATGCAGCAGCAGCGTGAGGCCGACGAAGCAGGCAATGCCTGCGATGCCGCCGGCGATCACCGCAATGAGCTGCTTCTGCGGCACGGTCATCACGAGGGTGTAGACGGATGTCGGCGTGAGCAGGCCGACGGTGTGCCCGAAGACGAGGAACAGGATGCCGAAATGGAAGAGGTTCGAGCCCCAGTAGAGCTGCCGCTTGCGCAGCATCTGGCTCGAGCTCGCTTTCCAGCTGTACTGATCACGATCGAAGCGGATCAGACTGCCGATGATGAAAGTCGTCAGGCAGAAGTAGGGATACCAGACGAAGAGAATGCGGAAGATCACGTCGCGCATGGTGTGGCTCCTTACGCGCGGTGGGCTGGCGAAGTCGTGACGACGGTGCGCGGGCCGGTGCCTTGAACCGACTCGGTGCCAGGCGCTGGGCGCCGGGCCTGCCGCAGCTTCGAGGCAAGACTGTCGACGCCGCACGCGTTCTTCGCGGCGCCGGGGCCGAACGTGACCTCCTCGTCCTCCCACGCCGCATCGAGCGCCTCGAGGTCATCGGGCTCAGGATCGGGTTCCTCGCGAAGGGCCGCCAGCGCAGCTTCGTCGAGCTTGGCTTTCGAGAGAGCGACGAGCGCAGCAAACACGGCCTCGTAGGGTGATTTGCGCTTTGCCAGTCGCTCACGCAGCGCGGCGAAGACATGCCCGGTCTGACCGATCAGCTCGAGGGCCTCGGCCGGTGCGCGTGTCGCCGCATACTCGAGGAAGAGCGGCAGGAAATCCGGCAGTTCTGTTGTCGTTGGCGAATAGCCGCCGTCCTCGTAGAGCTTGATCAGATCGACCATGGCCTGCCCGCGATCGCGACTTTCGCCGTGCACGTGCTCGAACAGATGAAGCGACAGGGAGCGCGTCCGATCGAACAGCAGAATGAAGCGCTCCTGCGCATCGAAGAGATCGCGCGCGGCAATGTCGTCGATGAGGGCGCAGATGGCTGCGCGATGGCGCTCCGGCAGAACGGCCTCCTTGGCCAGGATCGACTTGAGATCGGCTGCCGCGACCTTCAGCTCCTCCGAAGGATAAGTCAGCAGGGCCGAGAGAACTTTGAGCGTCCGCATGTGTCAGGCCTCCACTTTCTTGCGGTCGTTCTTGAGCTTCACGCCGCCGAACAGATTGACCTTGTTGTCGCTCGGCATGCAGCCGTCGCCGAACGTGAAGCCGCACTGGCCGCGCAGCTCGTAGGCATCCTCCGTGACCTCCCGATGCGTTGTCGGAATCACGAAACGATCCTCGTAGTTGGCGATCGCCATGATGTGGTACATCTCCTCGATCTGCTGGCCGGTCAGCCCGACCTTTTGCGCGATCGCCTCATCGATCACGCCGTCGATCGTCTTCGCCCGCATGTAGGCGCGCATCGCGAGCATGCGCTCGAGCCCCGTCGCGACGGGTTTCTCATCACCGGCCGTCAGCAGGTTCGCGAGATACTTGAGCGGAATGCGCAGCGAGCGCACATCCGGCATGGCGCCGTCGATGCCCATCTTGCCGGCCTCCGCCGCTGCCGTGATCGGCGAGAGCGGCGGCACGTACCAGACCATGGGCAATGTGCGGTACTCGGGATGAAGCGGGAAGGCGACCTTCCATTCCATGGCCATCTTCCAGATTGGCGACTTGCGCGCTGCCTCAAGCCAGGCATCGGGCACGCCATCCGCGCGCGCCTGTGCGATCACGCTTGGATCGCTCGGGTCTAGAAACAAGCCGAGCTGTGCCTCGTAGAGGTCCTTCTCGTCGGGAGCGCTTGCAGCTTCCTCGATGCGGTCGGCGTCATAGAGAACGACGCCGAGATAGCGGATACGTCCGACGCATGTTTCGGAGCAGACAGTCGGCTGGCCTGCCTCGATGCGCGGGTAGCAGAAGATGCACTTCTCGCTCTTGCCGCTCGACCAGTTGAAATAGATCTTCTTGTAAGGGCAGCCGGACACGCACATGCGCCAGCCGCGGCACTTGTCCTGATCGATGAGGACGATGCCGTCCTCCTCGCGCTTATAGATGGCGCCGGACGGGCACGAGGCGACACATGTCGGATTGAGGCAGTGCTCGCAGAGGCGCGGCAGATACATCATGAACGTGTTTTCGAACTGCCCGTAGATTTCCTTCTGCACGCCCTCGAAATTCACGTCTGCCGAGCGCTTGGAGAACTCGCCGCCCAGGATCTCCTCCCAGTTCGGGCCCCACTCGATCTTCTCCATGCGTTCGCCCGAAACCAGCGAGCGTGGACGCGCGGTGGGAAACGCCTGGAGCTCCGGCGCTTTCTGCAGGTGCTCGTAGTCGAAGGTGAAAGGCTCGTAGTAGTCGTCGAGCTCGGGCAGATCCGGATTGGCAAAGATGTTGGCGAGGATGCGCCACTTGCCGCCGATCTTCGGCTCGATCTTGCCGTTGCGCTTGCGCTTCCAACCGCCGTTCCAGCGGTCCTGGTTCTCCCATTCCTTTGGATAGCCGATGCCGGGCTTCGTCTCGACGTTGTTGAACCAGGCGTATTCCATGCCTTCGCGGCTGGTCCATACGTTCTTGCACGTCACCGAGCACGTATGACAGCCGATGCATTTGTCGAGATTGAGTACCATCGCAATTTGAGCGCGGACCTTCATCTGCCTCGTTCCTTTTATTCGGCGGCCTGGACGGCGGGCGCGGTTTCTAGCGGACGCTCGAGCCAATCGACGTTGCTGAGTTTGCGGACGACGACGAACTCGTCGCGGTTCGTCCCGATCGTGCCGTAGTAGTTGAAGCCATAGGCAAGCTGGACATACCCGCCGATCATGTGGGTCGGCTTCAGCACGGCGCGCGTCACCGAGTTATGGATGCCGCCGCGCTGGCCGGTCATCTCGGAGCCCGGCACGTTCACGATCTTCTCCTGCGCGTGGTACATGAAGATCGTACCTTCCTTCATGCGCTGAGAGACGACCGCACGCGCCACCAGCGCGCCGTTGCTGTTGTAGGCCTCAACCCAATCGTTATCGACGATACCCGCCTTGCGCGCGTCGACCTCGGAGAGCCACACGATCGGGCCGCCACGCGACAGCGTCAGCATGAGCAGGTTGTCGGTGTAGGTGGAGTGGATGCCCCACTTCTGGTGCGGCGTGATGAAGTTCAGAACGACTTCCTTCTCGCCATTGGGCTTCATGCCCTGCACCGGCTTGATCGTGCGCAGGTCGACGGGCGGGCGATAGACGCAGAAGCCCTCACCGAAGGCGCGCATCCAGAGGTGATCCTGATAGAGCTGCTGACGGCCGGTCAGCGTGCGCCATGGGATTAGCTCGTGGACGTTCGTGTATCCGGCGTTGTAGCAAACCTTCTCGCTCTCGAGGCCGGACCAGGTCGGCGCGGAGATGATCTTGCGCGGCTGCGCGACCACATCGCGGAAACGGATCTTCTCATCCTCCTTGGGCAGCGCGAGGTGCGCGTGCTCGCGGCCGGTCGTCTTCGAGAGCGCTTCCCAGGATTTTACGGCGACCTCGCCGTTGGTCTCTGGCGCAAGCATGAGTAGGACTTCCGCCGCATCGATGTCGCTCTCGATGCGCGCCATGCCCTTGGTCGCGCCCTCCTCGGTCACGACACCGTTGAGATGCTTCAGATGCTCGACCTCGTGCCCGGTCTGCCACGCAATGCCCTTGATGCCGTTGCCGACCTTCTCCATGAGCGGCCCGAGGGCGGTGAAGCGCTTGTAGAGGTTCGGGTAGTCGCGCTCGACCACGGTCACAGCGGGCATGGTCTTGCCCGGGATCGGCTCACAGGCGCCCGTCTTCCAGTCCTTCGGCTCGAACGCCTGCGCCATCTCGCCGGGACTGTCGTGCATGATGGGCGTGAGGACGACGTCCTTCTCGACGCCGAGCACTTCGGGTGCCACGTGCGAGAAGGCCTTCGCGATGGCCTTGTAGATATCCCAGTCGGATTTGGCCTCCCACGCAGGATCCACCGCACTCGTCAGCGGATGGATGAACGGGTGCATGTCGGAGGTATTGAGGTCGTTCTTCTCGTACCAAGTCGCGGTCGGGAGCACGATGTCGGAGTAGACGCACGTCGTCGACATGCGGAAGTCGAGCGTCACCAGCAGGTCGAGCTTGCCGCGGGGCGCGTCGTCGCGCCAGCGCACTTCCTTCGGCTTTTCGCGACCTTCCTCGCCGAGATCCTTGCCGAGCACGCCGTGTGATGTGCCGAGCAGGTGCTTCAGGAAGTACTCGTGTCCCTTGCCCGAACTGCCGAGAATGTTCGAGCGCCACACGAACATGTTGCGCGGGAAGTTCTGTGGATGATCGGGGTCTTCCCAGGCAAATGACAAGTCGCCCGACTTCAGCGCCCCGGCGACATAGTCCTTTGGCTCGAGCTTGGCATCCGCTGCCTTCTTCGCGATCGAGAGTGGATTCTGCGTCAGCGTCGGATATGCCGGCAGCCAGCCCATGCGGTTGGCGCGGATATTGTAGTCGATGATCGCACCATCCCACGGGCCTGCGGGCGCGGTCGGCGAGAGGATGTCGGTCGTGTGCATCGTCTCGTAGCGCCACTGATTGGAGTGCACATAGAAGAACGATGTCGAATTCTGCTGGCGCGGCGGGCGACCCCAGTCGAGCGCGAATGCCAGCGGTGCCCATCCAGCTTGCGGGCGCAGCTTCTCCTGTCCGACGTAGTGGGACCAGCCGCCCCCCGATTGGCCGACGCAACCGCACATGACCAGCATGTTGATCACACCGCGGTAGTTCATGTCGCAGTGATACCAATGGTTCATCGCGGCGCCGATAATCACCATCGACCGGCCGTTGGTCTTTTCCGCGTTGGTCGCGAACTCGCGGGCGACCTGGATGATCTTGTCGCGCGAGACGCCTGTGATGCGCTCCGCCCAGGCCGGCGTGTAAGGCGTGTCCTCGTCATAGGACTTGGCGACGTTCTCGCCGCCGAAGCCGCGATCCACACCGTAGTTGGCCATGAAGAGATCGTGCACCGTTGCGACGAGGGTTTCGCCGTCGGCGAGCTTCAGTTTCTTGACCGGTACGCGCTTGTTGAGAACACTCGCATGATCGGAGTGCGTGAAGTGCTCGTGCTCGATATTGCCGAAGTACGGGAAAGCGACATCGGCGAACTCATCCTTCACATCGGCGAGCGAGAGCCGGAGTGTCGTGGCGCGGCCGCTCGACTCCTTCTCCTCGATGTTCCATTTGCCCGTCTCGCCCCAGCGGAAGCCGACCGAGCCGTTCGGCACGACGATGGCATCGCTCGCTTCGTCATAGGCGACGGTCTTCCAGTCGGGATTGTTCGCCTCTCCGAGGTTCTGCGCAAAGTCGCTCGCGCGCACGAACCGGTCTGACACCAGACGCCCGTCCTGTCGCACGAGCTTCACGAGCATGGGCATGTCTGTGTACTGGCGCACGTAGTCGCGGAAATACTTGGCCTGCCGATCGACGTGATACTCCTTGAGGATCACGTGCCCCATGGCCATGGCGAGGGCGGCGTCGGTGCCCTGCTTCACGGAGAGCCAGATGTCGCCGAACTTGGAGGCTTCCGAGTAGTCCGGGCAGATTACGGCGCTCTTGGTGCCGCGGTAGCGCGCCTCGGTATAGAAGTGCGCATCCGGCGTGCGGGTCTGCGGGACGTTCGAGCCCCACAGGATGATGAAGCCGGCATTGTACCAATCGGCGCTCTCGGGGACGTCGGTCTGCTCACCCCAGGTCTGCGGTGATGCCGGCGGCAGGTCGCAGTACCAATCATAGAACGACATGCACACGCCGCCGAGCAGCGACAGATAGCGCGAGCCCGCCGCGTAGGACACCATGGACATCGCGGGAATGGGTGAGAACCCGATGACGCGATCCGGGCCATACGTCTTCGCCGTGTAGGCGTTCGCCGCGGCGATGATCTCGGTGATCTCATCCCACTTCGCGCGAACGAAGCCGCCGTGGCCGCGCACGGAAATGTAGTCGCTCCGCTTCTTGGGATCCTCGACGATGCTTTTCCATGCTGCGACGGGCGTCATGGATTTGCGCGCCGCGCGCCAGTGCCGAAGCAAGCGAGAGCGGATCAGCGGATACTTCACGCGATTGCCGGAGTAGAGATACCAGCTGTAGCTCGCACCGCGCGAGCAGCCGCGCGGCTCGTGATTTGGGAGGTCGGGGCGCGTGCGCGGGTAGTCGGTCTGCTGGGTTTCCCAGGTGACGATGCCGCCCTTGACGTAGATCTTCCACGAGCAGGAACCCGTGCAGTTCGCTCCGTGCGTCGAGCGTACGGTCTTGTCGTGCTGCCAGCGCAGGCGATATCCGTCCTCCCACGAACGGTCCTCGGTCGTGGTCATGCCGTGTCCGTTGGAGAAGGGCTCGGATACCTTCCGGAAGAAGGTCAGGCGGTCGAGAAAGTGGCTCATGGTCGGTCGCCTCGGTGTTCGTTGATAATCATGTGACTGGTGTCAGAGCGGACGTCGGGGCCTGCGGTCCACCGCCGCGCTCGACATCGAAGAGAAGGCCGCCGCGTCGCGTGTAGAACCACCACGTGATGGCGATGCAGCTGAGGTAGAAGACGAGGAAGGCATAGAGTGCGACTTCCGCGCCGCCGGTCAGGCTGATCGAGCTGCCGAAGCTCTTCGGGATGAAGAACGCACCGAACGCGGCGATCGCGGAGGTGAAGCCGATGATGGCGGCCGCTTCCTTGTCCGACTGCTTGACACGGTCGAGCGCGCCGAGCTGCGGTTCGAGGCGCGCCACTTCCTTGCGCATGATCGCGGGGATCATCTGGAAGGTGGAGGCATTGCCGACGCCCGTGGCCGCGAACAGGAAGAGGAAGCTCGCGAAGAATACCGGGAATGCCGTGGGGCTGCCCTTCATGCCGATGGCATAGAGAATGCCGAGCACGCCGAAGCTCATCGCGATGAACACCCAGAAGGTGATGCGTCCGCCGCCGATGCGATCACTAGGCTTCCCAGCGAGGGCTCGTGTGACGGCGCCGACGAGGGGGCCGAGGAAGGCGTAGTGGAGCGCGTTGACTTCCGGGAAAAGGATCTTCGAGAGCAGCGGGAATGCCGCCGAGAAGCCGATGAACGAGCCGAACGTCCCCGTGTAGAGCCAGCACATGATCCAGTTGTGTGCGCGGCTGAAGATCACCGACTGGTCTGCGAAGCTTGCCTTCATGCTCGCGATGTCGTCCATGCCGAACCATGCGGCGAAGGCCGATGCCGCGATGAAGGGTACGAAGATGAAGCCGGCGTTCTGCAGCCATAGCGTCGTGGTGACGCCGTTCACTGTCGCCGTCTGTGGATCACCGCCGAGCCAGCCGAAGACGCCGGCCGTGATCGCCAGCGGCACGACGAACTGCACGACGCTGACGCCGAGATTGCCGAGCCCTGCATTGATGGCGAGCGCGTTGCCCTTCTCCGACTTCGGGAAGAAGAAGGAAATGTTGGCCATGGACGAGGCGAAGTTGCCGCCGCCTAATCCGCAGAGCAGTGCGAGGCCAAGGAAGATCCAATAAGGCGTGTTTGGATTCTGGACCGCGAAGCCCATGCCGAGTGCCGGGATCAGCAGCGACCACGTGGCGAGTGTCGTCCACAAGCGGCCGCCGAAGATGGCTGGCATGAAGCTGTAGAAGATGCGCAGCGTTGCGCCTGAGAGACCCGGAAGCGCTGCGAGCCAGAAGAGCTGGTCGTTGTCGAAGGCAAAGCCGACGCTCGGTAACTTGGCGACGACGACCGACCACACCATCCACACGGCAAAGGAGAGGAGAAGGCAGGGGACCGAGATCCACAGATTGCGACGCGCGATGGCCTTGCCGCGATCCTCCCAGAAATTCTTCTCCTCGGGGCGCCAGTCCTGGATGGCACCTTTCGCGGCCAGAGCACCTTCCTGAGCCGTGCCGTGCACGGGCTGCATTTCGGGAAGTTCCGGCAGCGTGCGCGCCGGCACGCCGGCCTCCAACGCCGCCCGCTCCATTTCGCGGATCGCGAAGTGCATCCATACGAGCGAGACGGTGACGATGAGGAACAGCAGCCAGAAGCAGCTCTGCCAGACGCCAGTCAGATCATTGAGCGCACCGAAGGCGATCGGCAGGACGAAACCGCCGAGGCCACCCACAAGGCCGACAATGCCGCCGACGGCGCCGACACGATCCGGATAGTAGATCGGGATGTGCTTGTAGACCGCCGCCTTGCCGAGGCTCATGAAGAAGCCGAGCACGAAAGCGACGACGACAAAGCCTACGAGACCCATGCGCGTGGAGAACGTGACCGGCCCGTGGATACCTTCGACGACGTATTGCGTCGGTGGGTAGGACAGAACGAACGTGCACGCGACCGAGACGAGGAAAGTCCAGTACATGATGCGTCGCGCGCCGTACTTGTCGGAGAGATGTCCGCCGTACGCGCGGAAGATGGACGCCGGGATCGAGTACAGCGCGCCGATCGCGCCGGCCGTGGTGATATCGAGGCCGTAGACGCCGATGAGATAGCGCGGCAGCCACAGTGCCAGCGCTACGAACGCGCCGAAGACGAAGAAGTAGTAGAGCGAGAAACGCCAGACCTGGACGCTCTTCAGCGGTGCGAGCATCGCGGAAAGCGGCTCGGGCTTCTGGCCTGTCGCGCGACGGCGGGCCAGATCCGGATCATCCTTCGTGAAGAGGAAAAAGATGATGGCGGTGACCGCGAGAACGGCTGCCCACACGAGCGCCACGGTCTTCCAGCCGTAGGCGATCATGATCACGGGCGCGGCGAATTTCGTCACGGCTGCGCCGACGTTGCCGGCGCCGAAGATGCCGAGCGCAGTGCCCTGCTTCTCCTTCGGGTACCATTTCGCGACGTAAGCCACGCCGACCGAGAAGGATCCGCCCGCTATGCCGACGCCGAGTGCTGCGAGGAGGAACGTCGGATAGTCGTAGGCAAAGGTCAGCAGCGCGGTCATGACCGCGGCGCTCAGCATGGTCAGTGTGTAGACGAGACGGCCGCCGTATTGGTCCGACCAGATGCCGAGGATCAGTCGAATGAGCGAGCCGGTGAGGATCGGCGTACCGACGAGCAAGCCAAACTGCGTGTCGCTGAGGCCCAGGTCCGCTTTGATCTGAATGCCGATGATGGCGAAGATGGTCCAGACGGCGAAGCAGACGGTAAACGAGAATGTTGAGAGCCAAAGGGCTCGACCTTGATCGGATGGATTAATCGTGGAGCTCGGCATGCTCACCCTCTGTGCTGAAACGCACTGACGAGGTGAACGGTGAGCTTGGAGCGCGGGGCCTTATTTGACCTTGGTCAACGAATGACGCACCGCGCCAACTTGCAAGCGAGCCGATCACGAACATCAAAGCAGATGATGATCAAATTCAGGTGTCGTCCTCAGCGATATCAATCTTAGGCATGATCTAAATCAACTCGGGTGTTACCCGGATAAGCTAGTCCAGGGGCAGGGAGGACTGGACATGCGCCCCGAGGAAATCGAGGAGATGCGCCGGTTACCGCTGTTTGACGGCGTCGACGCGACACACACCGAAGCGCTGTTGCGCGATTCGTTCCTGCAGCGGTTTCCGGCATACGTAGAGCTCGCGCACGAGGGAGAGCTCGCGGACTTCCTGCATGTCGTCGTCGATGGGCAGGTGGAGGTTTTCTCCGCGTACCGTGATCGCGAGACGACAGTTGCTGTTCTCGGCCCCGGTCACAGTTTTATCGTCGCTGCCGTCATTCTCGACCGCGTGTATCTCAAGTCCGCGCGATCGCTGACGCCGGCGCGCGTACTGCTCATTCCTGCCGCAGCCGTGCGCCGGATCTTCTCGGCGGATGCCGCGTTCGCGCGCGCGTTGGCACAGGAGCTCGCTTATGCCTATCGCGGTCTCGTCAAGGAATTGAAAAACCAGAAGCTGCGAACGGGCCTCGAGCGGCTGGCAAACTGGCTCATCGCGTTCGATCTGGAGGCGGGCACGAAGGGGCGCTTCACCCTGCCATTCGAGAAGAAAGTGCTCGCATCTCGCCTTGGCATGGCGCCGGAAGTGCTCTCGCGATCGTTCGCCTCGCTCGTGCCCTACAAGGTCTCGGTCCGTGGCTCGAATGTCGAACTCGGCGACATCGAAGCCCTGCGAACGCTCGCCAAGCCGATGACCACGATCGACGATGGAGCCGTGTAGGGCGGGCTGGTGTCGTAAGGCGGTGCGGCCGGCGTGCCGCCGAGGCCCTGCCGACTGCTCCCTGGGGAGGGGCCGTCGACTCGGTAAGTTATTGAAATCATTGGCTCCTCGAGTAGGAGCCAGTATGACATCCATCGATGTTGGTCTGTGGTTGTCCACTAGTGTTCATAGCGGTCAATGGCTCTGGATATTCCGATCTAATATCAGTAAGTTGGATCCGGATGTGTTCGCCCTCACATTGCTGATCTCAGTCTCTTGGCGTCCACTAGCGTCTGCCGAGATCGCGTGCTTACAAGGGGTACAGGAAGGGGTATGAGAGGGGCATGACCTCCTCGCACCCTCGTCCTCGGACCACTGGCCTCAATCGCCTTAGCGCGGTCTTCGTCCGCCAGGCGCGCGCACCCGGCGTCTACCTTGACGGAGGCGGCTTGCGCTTCCAGGTCACCCGTTCCGGGGGGCGGCGCTGGTTTATGCGCGCGATGGTCAACGGCAAGTCCCGTGACATTGCCCTCGGCCGAGCAGAGGTCGTGTCGATGGCCCAGGCTCGAGAGATGGCCATCTCGATCCGCAAGGCCCTAGCCGCCGGCCTCGATCCTAGCCTTGCTGTGAAGGCGCCCCATCAACACCACGGCGCAACGCCATCTGGTGTCGCGAGCCAACCAACCTTCAAAGATGCCTGGGACGTGTTTTGGCGTCTCAAGGCCCCCCAGCTAGCGAGCGACAAAAACCGGCTGCTTTGGATCAACATGATGGAGCGGTACGCGCTCGACTCCATCGGGGATCGTCCGGTCGCGGACATCCGAGCTGGCGAGATCATCGAGATGCTGCGACCCATTTGGACGAGCAAGGAAGAGACGGCACGAAAGGTGTTGCAGAGAGTGGACGCGGTCTTCACGTCGGCCATCACGCGCGAACTGCGAGAGCGAGCCAGCCCGTGCATCGGAGTCGCGAAGGAGCTTGGCGCCAGGCGCTCCGCCTCAAGCCATTTTGCCGCTATGCCCTACGTGGACGTGCCTGACTTCGTGAGGGAGCTCCGCGAGCGGAATGGGCTAATTTCAAGCAGGCTGTGCCTAGAGTTCCTCATCCTGACTGCGGCGCGATCGGGCGAGGCGCGCGGCGCGCGTTGGTGCGAGATCGATCGGTGCAGCGGAACGTGGACCATACCCAGCGAGCGCATGAAGATGAAGGTCGAGCATGTGGTTCCGCTCAACGACCGTGCCCTCGAGGTCCTGGCCGAGGCGCGGAGGTCGACTGAAGGCGATCTCGTTTTTCCAGGGATTAAAGGGCAACAGCTCAGTGACATGACCTTGCTTAAGCGCTTGCGCGACATGGGGCTCGACGGCAAGGCGACAGTTCATGGGTTTCGCTCGAGCTTCAAAGATTGGTGCGCAGATACCGGAGTGCGCGATGAGGTCAGTGAGGCGGCCCTCGCGCACGGTGACCGCAACTTGGTGCGAGCCGCATATCGCAGGACAAATTACCTGGAGGAGCGGCGAGATTTGATGCAGCGTTGGGCAGGCTACTGCAGCCGCCGAATTTCTTGAACGCCTCCTCCCAGCCGCGATACGCAGCCCTTGACACCGGCGGGGCCGAGGCATACGTCCGTTTGCCGCTGATGCGCGGCTGAACCATCTGGCGACACTCGCCTCACGAGAACCATCAAACGGGTACCACAATAGCGGTGCCCACGGCACCTGCGGGCCTTAGTTCGGCAGCGGGAGCGGTCGACCGCCCCGGCATCGTAAGCATCTTCTTTCGAGGAGGTGAACGATGCCGCGTGCACGTTCGCATCAAGACGCGCCCTTCTGCGGCGTGACCGACCGTCCATCCACTTCGCCCGCCTTGTCCCTTCGGGCAGTGGTTCAGCTGACCGGCCTTTCCAAGGCTTACATCTACAACCTCATCGCGCAGGGGAATTTCCCGCGTCCGGCTAAAGTGGGGCGTAGGTCAATATGGAACAGCCAGGAAATCTTTGCGTGGCTCGAAGCCCGCTTTGCTGAGCGGCCCGCACGCCAAGGCGCGCTGTCCGATGTCGAGAACTCCCGTCGGCGCAGGAGGTGATCGATGGTTCCGGTCATCTCCGGCAAGGTGCAGCACGCACGCGAGACCTTCCGCGACACGTACGAGAAGCTACTTGACGACCCTGGCCTCACGTTGCCGGAATTCCTCCGCGAGCTTCGTTCGCGCCGCGTGATTGTTCGCGCGCTCGCGGTATGCGGTTTGCCGCGAGAGTTGGCGTGCGAGGTCACGATCCTCGCCTTGACTTTGCATATCCTGCTAGGGAGAGCACCGCCGACGTCCAATAGGGAGTTCCGTCGGTGGATAGCCCGGACGATCGATCGTCTTCGCCGCGAGCGTGTCGCGATGGAGGATCCGCATTACCTGTTGGCGGCGCGAGAGTGGGGCGCACTGACCGATGAGGCGATCATACATTTCGAGCGTTTCACACTTCTGCCTCCAACGCCGCGTGGCCCGAAGATCTCGCCCGTCACGACAGCGGTATGGATGCTGGTTGGACTTGCACTGAAGCACAATCCCGGTATCGACAGCAGGGCGCTGACCAAGCTTTCTATAGCGATACTCGAGCCTGCCGTAGACCATGCCAGTAGCGGGCCTGACGGCGATTCCGTCGACTGGCGTGACCAAGTCGTTCGAGCGCTGCGCGAACGCCGTCAGACCTGACAATCAATTCGACCGCAGCTAGCGCCAATTGCGCGGACACGACGTGTGCACGCGGCGGTACGGTCTGCCATCGCTGTGCTCCGTCGAGTCCGCATGTCCCGCGTAGGCAACAAAGCTCTTTTGACACTTACGGCGGCTGACATCGCCATCGCGCTTGGCGGCCGTCGCAGCGGACGTCAGTTTGTGGCCTGCTGTCCTGCCCACGAAGACCGAACGCCTAGCCTCTCGATCGCGGACGGTGCAGACGGTGCGGACGGTCGCATCCTCGTCCATTGCCACGCGGGGTGCAGTCAGGGGGCAGTCATCGCGGCGCTGATGGCCCGAGGTCTCTGGAATCGGCAGGACGTTATGCTTCCTCCGATTGCACGAGGAACGCGCCGGGATTTGAGCGCCTCGAACGTCGAAGCAAATGCCAGGCGTGAGCACGCGCTCGAGATCTGGGGCAAGGCGCGCCCGGCCGAAGGAACCCTGGTCGAGACGTATCTGTATTCTCGTGGCATCACGCTTGCGCCACCGCCCGCAATCCGGTTCCACGAACGCCTCTATCATAAGCCGAGCAAAAGTGCGTGGCCTGCCATGGTTGCGCTCGTGACCAACTCGCGGACCAGCGAGCCGATCGCCATTCATCGCACGTATCTGGATCTGAATGGACGCGCTAAAGCGCCGATTGAGCCCAACAAGATGATGCTCGGCTCTGTCATGGGTGGTGTCGTTTGCCTAGGAGAGGCACGCGAGGAGCTTATGGTTGGCGAAGGCATAGAGACGTGCCTTTCGGTGCAGCAAGCCTGCGGAACTCCGACTTGGGCCGCACTTTCCGCCACTGGCCTCAAGTCGCTGAACCTACCTCCCGGCATAACGAGCCTCACGATCGTTGCTGACGGCGATCCCGTAGGCGAGGCCGCTGCCCAAGCGGCTGCGCACAGACTGCGATTGACCGTTCGCACCGTTCGCATTGTCCGCGCGCCCGCTGGTCGCGACTTTAACGACATGCTCCCATCCGACTTCAAGGAGACATAGAATGAGCGACGACCCAATCGACGATCGGCCAGAGGCCGTAGGCGAAAGTGAGATCCGCGCGCTCGTCGCCGACGCTGAGACCATTCGCAACTCCCTCGACCGTCTGGTCGAGTTGGCCAAGACGGATGCCGGGCATGCATTCCGGCCTGAGGTCCTCGAGGCACTCGCCACTCTGAAAAGTGAGGACCGGCCTTCTTTCGAGGCGCTGCGATCAGAGCTCCGGAAAGCCGGAATTCGCGTCGCTGAGCTCGACAAGCTCTTGGACGACCAGCTTGAGCTCTTTCCCCTCAGACGCTTCGAGACGAAGCACTCGTTGGGAGGGGACCTCGCGAGTTCTCTTGACAAAATGGACCTCTTCCATTCGCCCTCGAGTGAGGCCTACGCTGATTTCCCCGTGGATGGTCATCGCGAAACTATATGCATCGACAGTAGGCGCTTCAGAGATCGCCTCACTCAAATCTACTTCAACGAGTACCGCGAACTACCTTCCGCGGAGGAGCTGCGCGGGGTGGTCGATCTCGCCCGAGCTCGCGCCACGTTCGAGGGGCCGGAACGCCGTGTCCACGTGCGTGTCGCGGAGGCCGACGATGTGTTTTTCATCGATCTTGGCGATCCGAAGTGGCGCGCCGTTGAGGTTACGCGCGAGGGGTGGCGCGTGATCTCAGATCCGCCGGTGCGGTTTGTGCGCTCGGCGGGTCATCTCGCATTGCCTGAGCCCCAACGTGGTGGCTCGATCGCCATGCTGCGCAAGCACGTGAACTTGGCGGAGGAGAGCGCCGTACTTGCTGTGATGTGGCTCCTGGCTGCGCTCAGGCCCGTGGGCCCGTATCCAATCCTTGCCGTGAATGGCGAGCAGGGTTCGGCGAAGACCACTCTCTCACGATGCCTGCGCGCGCTCGTCGACCCGAACAGCGTGCCACTGCGTACACTCCCGAAGAGCGAACACGATCTGATGATTTCCGCGACACGCGCACATCTCCTCGCGTTCGACAACATCTCCGGTATTTCTGGGGCGATGTCTGACGCGCTTTGCCGTGTTGCTACGGGTGGAGGATTTGCGACGCGCACGCTTCACACGACGGCGGACGAGACACTGCTCCAGGCTGAGCGTCCAGTGCTGATAAATGGCATCGACGATATCATCGCCCGGCCCGATCTCGCCGATCGCACGATCGTGCTTGAACTTGAGCGCATCGAGCCTGGACGGCGGCGCCCGGCAGAGCTCATTGATCGCGACTTCGAGGCCGATCGTCCGCTTATTCTCGGCGTGCTGCTTGACGCCATGGTTCATGGTCTCCGCAATCTTGAGGCCGTCTCTGAGACAAACTTACCCCGCATGGCTGGATCTGCGCGGTGGATGCTGGCGTGCGAGGGCGCCTTCTGGCTCGAAGGAACTGTCTCGGAGGCGCTTGAGCTTAGCGGGCGCGCAGGCGTGGATAGGCTGGTTGAGAGAACGCCGCTCGTTGGGGCGATGGCTGCCTTCATGGCCAGAACGCCGCATTGGGAGGGAACGGCAACTCAGCTCCTGCCCCAACTCGCGCGGCTGGTTGACGATGGTACGCGCCGTAGTCGCAATTGGCCACAGGAGCCCGCGCGTCTCGGCGCCCTATTGGTACGCGTGCGCCCGCTGCTGCGAGAGCTTGGCATTGAAGTTGGAGGTGGGCCACGAGGTCATGAACGAAAGCGCGTCATCGTTCTCTCGCGCCTACCGAGCGGGATTACAGGCGAGGTGCAGGACGATCGCGAGCAGGCAGCTGATGACGCCACTGGCACCGAGTAGTCACGACCATGCGAGAGGGTGCGGAAGGCAGTGCCTTGGTTTGGGCCATTGTAACCTCGGCAGCTGTACCAGCCGCTGCGGCCGCCGGCCTGCCGCTTTGGCTCGCAGTGATCGCCGCTGGGGAGGTTGTCAAGGCCTTTGACTTGGTCGGGTATGCTGCCTTGTTGATGTGGCTCGCGTCGATCGCGATGGCCCTGTGCCTCGTGACGCTAAAATTCCTGATGCCCCTGCAGGCGGTCCAATACAGCCGGCAGGGGCTGCGTCCACCCATGTTCATTTTGGTCACGTGGGGGTTTGCTGTTCTCGCGAGCGTCGTGCTCTTGATTGACGTGGGAACACGCTTCTTGCCGCGGTCAGTCCATCTCGATCCATCGTGGGGGCCAGTAGTCCTGGTTCTGTGGTTGTCGATCGAGGTCGTGGGCACGCTGGGCCTGAGCGCCGCATCACTCCGCCTACAGCACGGGCCGCCACCGCGTCCTCCGGGCGCTGCTCCAATCCACGTTAAGTCTCCCGCAAAGCAAGTGTCCGCGCTGTCCGCAGAAGATCTTTTGGCTTGGCTCCGATCGATGTTGACGACACCGGACGATCAGCTGCCGAAAGGCATTAGGCATTTTGGGGACGGCGAAACCCTGATCACCTCAGAACGCAAGCTGGCAAGCGCATTGAATGAATCGCGGACACGGGTATCCCGCCTACTCAAGCGCCTGTATGGCGAGGACAAGATTTTACTCGCGCCAAGCAATGTGGATACTCACATCCGTATCCCAGCGCTGCCCGGCAGGGAGGGCAAGGCGCGCCAGTGACACCTGGCGCAGAACCGGCTTCGAGCCGGATCGCTGTGCCGCGGTTCGCACCAATAGAAAACAGTCCACACAGCAGGTATTTGACCGGCTCACTGGTCGGGAGCCGGCCGATCGGAAGTGGACCGGCTCATATCCAGCATGACACAGAGCAGGAGAGTGTACAGGGCTCGTAGATGTATGAGGGCCTTGCAAGTCAGAGTGGCTCGATGAGCCGGCTTCAGCACTGCATTGTGCCGGACCCGAGGTTGATCTTGGCAGACCCACTGCATTCTCGATGAGTTTTGTGAAGGGTGGTGCAAGGGAGCGAAGCGTGACCGCGAGCCGCGCGGACAGCGTACGGTGCGGACGACAATCTCTTTGATTTGCTGTCAGTCTAATCCGCAACCATCCTCTCGATGTGAACTGCTTGGGTGGAAGCGGGCGGTGACGGTGAACGATCGTCGCGATTGACCCTGGCTGCGTGAAAAGACGTCGCCTGCTATGGCAGAACCTAGCGCCTATGCACGCCTCCATTACGGATCATGACTTCAGCGCCTAGCGCGAGTGCCACGGTGGCGATCATGGTCAGCGTCGAGACGGCGTTGATCTCCGGCGTAATGCCATATCGTAGCATCGCCCAGATTGTAGTCGGGAGCGTGTTCTCGGTCCCGGTTGTGAAAAAGGTGACGACCACTTCGTCGAAGCTCAGCGTGAAGGCGATGAGGGCGCTTCCAAACACGGCGGGGCGCAACAGTGGCAGGAGAATATCGATGATCACGCGAGTTCGCGTCGCACCGAGGTCGGTTGCGGCCTCCTCGATGCGCGGATCGAGCCCGACGAGGCGCGCGGTGACGACGAGAATGACGTAGGGGACCGCCACCACGGTATGCCCGACAATGACCGTGAGCAGCGAGAGCTGCATCGAAAGCAGGTTGAACATGTTGAGCAGCGCGATGCCGACCACGAGGCGAGGCGTCATCATCGGCGTCGACAGCATCGGCCGCATGTACTTCTGCGTGCGCGATCCGCTGCGGGCCAGCCCGATGGCCGCCAGTGTCCCGAATGTCGTCGCCAGAACCATCGTCGCAAATGCAACGAGCGTGCTGTTCCAAAGCGCGATCAGTAGCTCCTCGGACTCGAGAAAGCGCCAGTACCATTTGAGGGTCAGCCCCCGCATCGGGAACGAGGGAAAATCACTGTCGTTGAACGAGAACGCAACGATCACGAAGAGCGGCAGAAGGAGAAACAGGACGACCAGCGCCGTCCAGGCCGCAAGCGTGAAAGTCCCGATGCCATGTCCGCGCGTCATCACTTCAGCCCCTGGACCCTGCCGATGCGAAGAAGGCCGAGCGCCACGACGAGGATGCCCAGCATCAACGTCAACGCCAGTGCCGATCCGAAAGCGTACTCGAAGACGAGGCCGAACTGCTGGGCGATGACACTGCCGATCATGAGGACGCTCGGGCCGCCGAGCAGTTCGGGCGACACGTAAGAGCCGGCAGCAGGAATGAAGACGAGGAGACAACCCGTGGAGATGCCGGGGCGCGAGAGCGGCAAGGTCACCGTCCAGAATGTTGTCCACGGACCCGCACCGAGGTCGCTGCTCGCCTCCAGCAGGCGGTGGTCGAGCTTATCAAGGACGGCGAATACGGGGAGAATGAAGAACGGCAGATAGATATGGACGAGGGCGACAATGACCGCGAACTCGCTGTAGAGAAACCAGCGCACCGGCTCATCCGTCACGCCGATGCCCTGCAGAAACCAGTTGAGCGCGCCGCTCGTCCCGAGCACCAGCATCCACGCGAAGCTGCGCACGAGATAGCTCGTCCACAGCGGCAGCACGATGAGCGTGAGGACGAAGACGCGCATACGCTTCAGCCGCCGCGCGAGGTAGTAGGCGACGGGATAGCCAATCAGCGCAGCCAGTATCGTGACGATCGTCGCGATGGCGAACGTGCGCACGATGATCGAGAGATAGAGTGGCTGCGCGAGCTTGGTGTAGTTGGCGAGCGTAAAGGTGGGCACGAGCTTGTAGTCCGTGACCATCCAGAAGCTCACCACCACCATCGCAGCGATGGGCAGGGCGAAGAACAGCCCGAACCACGCCGTCGCCGGCGTCAGAAGTGGAACGCTGCCGCTGCGCCCTGTGCGCATCAGCTTGTCTGCTGCGTCTTGAGCCAGTCCTCCCAGCCCTCCATCTCGGGCTTGTGCGGGCGCTCCTTGTAGTAGGGAATGAGCGGCCGCCAGAGCTCCAGGAGCTTCGTCATGCCGGCGATCGCGTCCTCGGGGCCGGGAGCCCAGTCGACCCGCAGATCAGTGCGCGCATAGGCTTCGGTATCGTAGACGATGATGACCGACGAGCGCTGTCCGCCGAGGTCGCCACCGGCATCGCGCCCAGCAGTGATCGCCGCGAGCAGCCGATCCTCCAGGATCTTGCCCTTCGATGCGAGGAAGGCCTCGTTCATGTCTTTGACGACGCGATCGCTCTTGAGATAGTTGCCCATCACGAGATAGCCGTCGCCGGTGATCGAGCCCTTGTAGTCCTTGTTGCTGTCGCCCGTGTGCACGGCCGCGCGCCCATGCCGGTCGACGATGCCGATCTGCCGCCAGGCAAAGCCTGGATCCGTCTCGCTCAGCTCCTTCAGCACCTTTTCGGGCGAATGCCCCATGGTGAGCAACTCGATCGCCAGCGGTCCGAGGCCCGGATCAGTGTAGGCCTGCGTGCTGACGGCGCCGACATTGGCGCGGATGAACGGGCACCGTCCGCCGACGGCGAGCGGATTGGTGCACTGGGCAATACCGAGCAGATTGCCCTCTCGGGCGATGGCCGTGAACGTCATAGGCTACTCTCCGAAGCGTTGGCGTTTCTATCAGCAGGAATGATCCAGAGAGCGGTGGCCGGCAGCTCCAGGGTGACGGTGTGGCCTGGGGTGATGGCCGCTGCTTCAGGGGCGGTGGAGGCGATGCTCGTTTGAATGCGGATGTCTGCCGGACCGCGAAATTCGACGAGCATGTCCGCGCCGCGGAATGTCGCGGATCCGACGGTAGCGCGGAGGCGGTTCGCGCCCGTGCCGTCGTCGCCGCTCGCAACTCTCACGCTCTCCGGGCGGATGATGGCGTGGACCTTGTCGCCCGGGCGCACGGCCGGACCTGACGCCATGAACAAGCCGGCGGCCGTCTCGATTCTGGCGCCCCCGTCCGCGGTGCCCCGTACGGTCCCGTCGAGGACCGAGATGTCGCCGACGAACTCCGCGACGTAGCGATTGGCGGGACGGTGATAGATCTCGGCCGGCGTGCCGCGCTGCGCCACGCGACCTTTCTCCATGACGACCACGCGATCGGACAGCCCGAGTGCTTCGTGCTGGTCATGCGTCACATAGACGAACGTGATTGCCGCCGACCGCTGCAGCGACTTGAGCTCCGCCTGCATGCGCTGCCGGAGCTTCAGATCGAGAGCTGCAAGCGGCTCGTCGAGCAGCAGCACACGGGGCTTGGTGACGAGCGCCCGCGCGAGAGCGACACGCTGCTGCTGGCCGCCGCTCAGCTCGGAAGGATAGGATTTGGCCTTCTCGCTGAGACCGACCACCTCAAGCTGGGCGGCCACCTTGGTCTTGATCTCGGCGTCAGGCATACGGCGCCGCTGCAAGCCATAGGCGACGTTCTTCTCCACCGTCATGTGCGGAAAGAGCGCATAGCTCTGAAAGACCATTCGTGTGGGCCGATCGATCGGTGAGAAGGATGCGACGGGCGTGCCCGCAATGCGGATCGATCCGCTATCAGGTGTCTCGAGGCCTCCGATCATCCGCAGTAGGGTGGTCTTCCCGCAGCCCGAAGGCCCGAGCAGCGTGACGAAATGCCCCTCGCCGAGAGCGAGGGACACATCGTCGATCGCCGCATGAGCGCCAAAGGACTTCCTGACGCGGTCGATCTCGATCAGGCCATGTTCGGCCGCCATCGTTCCCATCGGCTCGATCTTACCCGTCACGATGGTCAAGCCGCTTTGACCTCGGTCCAAATCTCAGTCCAGCGCGGCTTGTTCTTCGGGAGCTGCTTGAACTGGAGATTGGCCATGCGTTCCGGCTGAATGCCGAGTTCCTTGATGAGATCCGCAGGCAGGCGTTCGAGCGCCTTCGACGAGGTGCTCGCGTAGCGCGTCGCGCGGGCCATCACCTCACCATACTCGGGGCTGATGGTGAAGTTGGCATAGCTCTCGACGTGCGCGCGGTTCTTGCCGCCCTTGACCGCCGCGATGCCCTCGGTCCAGCCGAGCGCGCCTTCCTTGGGCCAGATCCAGCGGATGTCCATGCCATTGTTGCGCAGCGGTGCCACGACCGACAGCGTGGCCCAGGCAAGCACCACTTCCTTGTTGGCGAACATCGTGCGTAGATCGGCAATGTTCCGCCAGTAGGTGCGGTTCATCGCCTTCTGCATGATCATGACCTTCTTGACCTCCTGCAGGGCCTTCTCGTCGAGATCGAAGGGGGTCTTGATGCCGAGATAGAGCGCGCCCACGGCGATGGCATCCTCGGAATCGTCGCGCATGGCGACGCGTCCCTTGAACTTCCCTTCGAACAGCAGCTTCAGGCTGTCGACGTCGCCTGTCTCAGCGAAGTTGTAGGCCATGGCGTTGGCACCCCAGACGAAGGGGACGCCGTAGAATTTGCCGCCCGGCGACCAGTCCGGGATCGTCGTGAAGGCCTTGGTGACCTGTGCGAGATTGGGGATCTTGGCGGCGTCGAGCGGCTCGATGAGGTCAGCGTCGGCGGCCACTTTCACGTACGTGTGGAGGGGCACGATCATGTCGTACAGACGGGTGCCGCCGCCACGGAGCTTGGCGATCATCTCGTCCGCGCCCGAGTAAATGGTGGTCTTGACGTCGAGACCTCGCTCTTTGCCGGCGGCCACAATCTTCTCGTTCGCGAACGTCGGGTAGGTGAAGAGGTTGAGCTGCGGCGCCTGTGCGAAGGCCGAACGCGGAGCGAACGGCATTGCGCCGGTGGCGCCGAGCAAAGCAAGCAACCTCCGACGGGATATACCGGCAGGGGCGAGAACGCGAATTTCTCGACGTGTCATTGCCTTACCTCTCAAGTTAGAATGGACGCTTGTAATTCTTGATCTGCGCATTCCGTACGATGCCCGTGAGCATCGTCACGACAGCCTGCTGCATGGCGAGCGGTGTGCCGTCGACAGCCAGGATGTGGCGGCCCGTGCTGCCATCCACGGCGTTCGTGGCGACGCACGCCTCGATCATGCGCCGCTCGGTCTCGGCATCGTGGAGCAGGTCCGTGCGATCGAGCAGGACCGACAATGCCGCGATGACGCCGTAGGCACCCCAGTTCGAGACGTTGGCCGGGAACAGCACGTCGGTCGCGACGCGGGTCGCCAGGCGCTGGCCACCCGGCTTCCATTTCTTGACCGCGGCTTCGATCCGCCCGAAGCCGATCTCGTTGCCGTTGTCGCCGATGCCGATGGAAGGAATGCCTCGGGCCGCCGCCATGTCGAAGATGTGCTCGGCGCGCGCGCGCGACGCCGCCGCAGGCGTGCCTGATGACATGTGCGCGATGCCCTCGGCGTTCGGGCCGATCTTTTCCGTGGCGATCACCAGTGCGGGCGAGAAGCGCTCGATGTAGGCCTCTGCCTGCGCCGCGGCGCTGTTGTCCGCTGCAAGCGGCAGAACGGTGGTCGTGAAGGCGGTTTTTGAAGCGTACTCAGGGCTTCGAAGGCCCAGACCGGCCGCAAGCGCCGTCGCGGACAGGTTCTCGATGAACTCTAGCTCCGTAAGCAGTATCGGCGTGGCGCCGGTCGCCGCATGAATCCCGAGGGCGAGGGCGGCGGCGCCTGGCGGTCCATCGGTCTCGCCTGCCGGCATGTAGAACGGATCGCCGGCACCGGTCGTGATGAAGACTGTCTTGCCGGGCTTGGCGTGGTCGGCGATTAGCTGGGCGGCCTGCAGGCTCAGCGGCAGGCCGCCCTGGGCCTCGAGTGCCGCGCCATAGAGATTCTCGATGACCCCTCGCGAGGAAACCGAAATCCGCGCTTCCACGGTTACGAGCCGGTCGATAGCACGACAGGCTGTTACGACATCCTGGTCCATTCAATAGCCCTGCATGGCACGTGAACTTGTCGTCACTGATCACAATTAGGCAGATACTCAAGCGATGACACAATAAGAGAAAAGCGCTTGCACCGATGCCGAAACGGCATCACATTTCCCGTCTGCACGGGAAACAGTCAGATGCTGCATAATTCACTTCGCTACATCCTGGCCGTGTCGCAGGCCGGATCCATTCGCGTGGCGGCCAGCATGCTCAACGTCGCGCAGTCGGCCATCAGTCGACAGATACTCAACGTGGAGGCTGATCTCGGCGTGAGTCTTTTCGAGAGGCACGCGCGCGGCGTGTCGTTGACGCCCGCAGGTGAGGTGTTTCTCCGCTTCGCGCGAGACACGCGGGGGCTCTCGGAGCGCGTACGTTCCGAGATCGATGCGCTGAGCGGCTTTCGCCGCGGCATGGTCAGAATCTGGGCAATCGATTCCGTCTCGCAGGATGTGCTGCCCCGCGCCATCATAAGCTTCAGGGTCGACAATCCCGACATCCGGTTCGAGGTTACGGTGGCGTCGACGGAGGAGGTCGTTGCCGCCGTGCAGGATGTACGCGCGGATATTGGGATTGCATTCCAGCCGCAGCTTCCGGCCACCGTGCGCGCTTCCCTGCGCTTGCGCTTTGCGGTGCACGCCCTGATGTCGGCGGATCATCCTCTGGCCAAGGCTGACAGCCTGTCGCTCACCGAAGCTTTGGAATATCCGATTGCGCTGACGCCGGCTGGTTCGGGCAGCCGCATTCTCATCGAGGCCACGGCCTTGGCCGCAGGTGTGGTGCTCATGCCGAAGTTCGAGAGCAATTCAATTCAGATGCTTTCAAACTTCGCACAGAACACATCAGGCATCACTTTTCTCTCGCGCTTGTGTGCGGCTTCCGGTTTGAAATCAAGACAACTCGCCGCCGTCCGCCTGCGCGACCGTCTCATGAGCGTGGCGCGTATAGAGATGCTGCTGCTCAGGGACCGAACATTGCCTGCGGCCGCGGCGCAGTTCCATGAGCATATGGCGCGCGCCTTGCGGCTTGCATCCAAGCAGTGACGGTGCTGCTGATTGCTTCGGCAGGCCATTTAAGGGCGGACAAAGTTGCCGGCGAGGGTACGCTATTGGGTGACGCGCCAATTGCTGCTTCACGCGCTCCGGCGGCCCGACATGTCGGCTCCTGGCCGCTTCGACCAAGCCCGATGTCTGCCTCTGGGCGGAGGCAGAGCCGTTAGCCCAATCGCAGCCTAAGCTTTCAGCACTCCACCCCCCGAGCGCCTCATCTGATCTTCTTCGTCACAATAGGGTTGTTGATGGGCAAATGATACACTAAGTGTAACAGCCAGATTTCATTGTGACGATAGGGTGAGAGATGGCACGGCGTATCGGCTACGCACGCGTGAGTACCGACGATCAGGATCTCGCGATCCAGAATGCTGCGCTCGAGAAGGATGGCTGCGCGATTGTCTTTGAGGAGAAGCGGTCCGGTACCAAGCGGGACGGACGAGACCAACTGCAGCTCGCCATGAAGGTGTTGACCAGGGGCGATAGCTTGGTGGTCACGCGGCTGGATCGCCTCGGCCGGTCCCTCCGTGACCTCGCCAACATCGCTCACGAGATCGAAGCCCTCGGCGCCAACTTGCGCGTACTCGAGCAGAGCGTTGACACGGCGACCTCCGCTGGCCGCGCCTTCTTTGGAATGCTGGCAGTATTTGCGCAGTTCGAGACCGACGTGCGGCGCGAGCGGCAGGCAGAGGGTATCGCTAAGGCGCGGAAGGCGGGTGTCTACACCGGCGCGAAGCCTCGGATCGATCGCGAACGAGTTCTGGCGCTCGTCGCTACGGGCGTCGGTCCAGCGGCAGCCGCCCGGGCACTCGGGATCTCTCGCATGTCGATCTATCGGATCATCGGCGAACACACAAAGGTCTAGGCTGTACTCGAGCGCGTTGAATCTGCGCTGCATTGATAGCGGACGCGTGCTGACTAGCCAGATGCAAAAGGTTCCTCACGCTCGCTGTCGCACCGCTTGTCCGTCGCCACGGCTGCCACTTCCTCGACACGTAGCTTCTTCCGTGCTCGCTAGAAAGAGCGCGGATCCGCGAATTCGCCGGGCTGCGTCGGCCGCCCCGTCAAGGTGCGCTTGAAGGCCGCTAGCCGGTGCGGATCCTGGAAGTGCAGCGCATTGCGGGTGAGCATCTCGACGCCGGCTTCCGCCGTCGCGTAAGTCGATCCCCGCGAACATCGGCACGTGCGCGTTGAGCGAGGCGATGTTCACGAGCATCACACTGCAACCGTGAGCGTTTGGTTGTCCGGCTCTGCCATCGGCGTTTGCCGTCGGCCGGCAGACGAGATACCGTCAGATCGTCGAAGGGCTACTTCGGCCAATAGCGGCCAGCGCATCGCACGCCGGTCTCACATCGGGAGGACGCAATGGACAGGCGCGAATTCGTCGCTGGCTCTGCCGCGACTGCCGCGGCACTTGCCGCGGGCCCCGTTTGGGCGCAGGAGGTGTATCCCTCCCGGCCCGTCACCTTCATCAATCCGTTTCCACCTGGCGGCGCTGCTGACGTCGTCGCCCGGCCCCTGGCGGCGGTGCTTGAGCCGATCGTCAAGCAGCCGATCGTCATCGAGACCAAGGCCGGAGCCGCCGGCCAGGTCGGCGCTCAGTTTGGTGCTGCGGCCAAGTCTGATGGCTACACGCTGCTGATGCACATCGTCTCGATCTCCGGTTTCGCCGAGGTCGACCGGCTGTATGGCCGGCCCGTGAAGTTCACCAATGACGACTTCATCCCCATCGCGCGCTTCATCGCCGATCCCATGGTGATCGTCGTCAACGATCAGCAGCCGTTCAAGACCCTCAAGGAGTTCACCGACGCCGCGAAAGCCAAGCCTAACGACCTGATCTTTTCCTCATCGGGTCTGCACGGCGCCCTGCACCTGCCGATGGCCCTGTTTCTCAAGGCGGCGGGGCTGGAGCTGAAGCATCTGCCGACCAATGGCGGCGGGCCGGCGCTGACGGCGCTGCTCGGCAACAACGCCCAGGCCCTGTGCTCGTCCATCGCCGCGGCCAACGTGCATCTGCGCTCGGGCAAACTGCGCGCGCTAGCGTGCTTCGGCGCTCAGCGCTCGCCTGCGCTCCCGGACGTCCCGACCATGAAGGAGCTCGGTTACGACATCGAGTTCTATCTGTGGGTCGGCTTGTTCGCCCCCAAGGGCACGCCGGACAATGTCATCACCGTCATGCGCCAGGCGTCCAAGCAGGCTGCCGCCGACGCCAAGTTCGCGCAGGCCATGAAGAACCTCGGGCAGGACGTGGCGTATCTGGACCAGCCGGAGTTCAAGACCTTCTGGGATGCCGATGCGAAGCGCGTGCAGGACGCGGTGCGGGCCATCGGCAAGATCTAGGCAAACATGGGTCGGTGAGGCAGACCGTTCGGGGGCAGCCGCGTGAAGCTGCGCAGAGACCACGTGGCTGGCGGCTTCTTCGTGATCGCGGGGGCGGCCATCCTCGCGATCAGTTCTGACTTGCCGTTCGGTACGCTGGCATCGCCGGGCGCCGGCATGCTGCCCATGCTTCTCCTGGGTCTGCTGATGGTGCTCGGTGCGGTGCTGTTCGTGCACGCCGGGGAAAGCCCGCCGTTGGCCGCGATCGACTGGTCCGACATCCGCCATGCCCTGCCCGTGATCGTGGTGGCCTGCGTTGCGGCAGCCGCCTACACGGCGCTGGGCTTTCTCGCCGCGATGTCCCTCATGCTGTTCTTCCTGGTCTTCGTCGTGGAGCGCCGGCCGCTGTTGCCGGCGATCGCTTTCAGTATCGGCGCGACGGTCCTCGCCTACGCGGTGTTCGCAGTGCTGCTCAAGTCTCCGCTGCCGCGCGGCATATTAGGATTTTAGGCGAGCGATGGACATTTTCGACAACCTGCTCCTCGGCTTCTCCGTCGCCTTCCGCCCCGATGTCCTGGCTTACGGTTTCATCGGCTGCCTCGTCGGCACGCTGGTCGGGATGCTCCCGGGCATCGGCCCGCTTGCGGGCATCTCCATTCTGCTCCCCATCACCTTCGGCCTCGACGCCACCAAGGCCATCGTCATGCTGGCCGGCATCTACTACGGCTCGCAGTACGGCGGCTCCACCACATCGATCCTGATGCGCATTCCGGGCGAAGCCGCCTCCGTCATGACCTGCATCGACGGCCATGCCATGGCGCGCAAGGGCCGTGCCGGCGCGGCGCTCGCCATCGCGGCCGTCGGCTCCTTCATAGCGGGGACGTTCGGCGTCATCATGCTCACGCTGGTGGCGCCACCGCTGGCGACGTTCGCCCTGCGCTTCGGACCGCCGGAGTACACGGCGCTGCTCGTGCTCGGCCTCGTTTTTCTGGCCTACATGTCGGCCACGTCCCTGGTGCGCACCATGATCATGGCCTGCACCGGGCTGCTGCTCGGCTGCATCGGCATCGATGTCATGACGGGGCATTTCCGGTACGCCTTCGACATCAAGGAGCTGGGTGACGGGATCGGCATCGTGCCGGTCGCCGTCGGCCTGTTCGGGCTGGGTGAGATCCTGTCCACGCCCAGCAAGACCGTCACCGACAAGGTCAAGCCGCCCCGCTTCCGCGAGCTGATGCCGAGCCGCCAGGAATGGCAGGAGTCGGCGAAGCCCATCGCGCGCGGCTCCGTCCTCGGCTTCCTCGTGGGCATCGTTCCGGGCTCGGCGCACATCATCGCGAGCTTTCTGTCCTATGCGGTCGAGAAGCGGGTCTCCAAGAGACCGGAAGAATTCGGCAAGGGCGCCGTGGCTGGCGTCGCCGGACCGGAGTCGGCCAACAACGCAGCCTCGACCGGCGCATTCGTGCCCATGCTGGCGCTGGGCCTACCGACGGGGCCTGTAACCGCCGTGCTGATGGCCGCGCTGCTGATCCACGGCGTTCCGCCGGGCCCTCAGCTCGTCAACGACCATCCGCAGGTGTTCTGGGGCTTCATCGCCTCCATGTATGTGGGCAACCTGATGCTGCTCGCACTCAATCTGCCGCTCGTCGGGCTGTTCGTGCGGATCCTGCAGATCCCCTACGCGTATCTCTATCCGCTGATCATCATGTTCTGCATTGTCGGCGTGTACCTGGTGAACAATTCCATCGTCGACGTGTGGATCATGCTGATCATGGGCGTCGTCGGTTATCTGCTGCGCAAACTCGATTTCGATCCGGCGCCGCTGGTACTGGGGCTCGTGATCGCACCGACGTTGGAGCTCAGCCTGCGCCAGTCGCTCATCATGTCGAGTGGCAACTGGACGATTTTCTTCACTCGACCGATTGCAGCAGCGCTGCTCGCGATCTGCGGCGTGTTGCTCGTGCTCTCGGTGCTCTCATGGCTAAGCCGCAAGGACTGGCGCGAGAAGCTCGCTGAAACAGAAGCGGGCGAAAAGTAGTTTGGGCGCTTGGGGCAAGCGTCAGCGCTGATCCAACACTCTCTGCTTACCTCACCGGGCCATGCCGAGCGCCTGTCATCTCGCTCGCTGCACTAGGAATCAACTCGGACGAAACTCAGCGCAGGCGAAAATCAATATGCGATACCTGCTCCGCAGAGAAAGACGGCGAGGTGTTCCTTCCACCGTATCGACGCAGTATCCGCGGTGACCCTGAAAGCTGACATCAGTTTTCCGTTGCGATGGGCCACATCCGGACATGCTGGTCGTCTCAAGCGGCAGCACCCACCTCAACGCGTCATCCCGTGGGCAGACATTTCGGTAGCGTCGTGGTTGTGTTGCCGATGCGCAGGATTCACGTCTGCAGTTTATTGATAATCGGAAGTATCGTGCGGTCAGATGCCAGGGCTAATCGGGTTTGGGGATATGCCTACCGCTCAGGCATTGCACAACGGCGTGCGCCACGGCTTCTTCCAGCGCGTCTTCCGTGAGGTCTTCAAGCTGCAGTTCCGTCGAGCCGGAGTCGCCGTCGACGGAGTCTATCGAGCAGGTGAATTCACCGCTCAAGGTCGCGCACAGGAGGATCTTCGAAGCACTATACGCATTATGCTTGAATTCGATGACCGCGCGATCGATATCGCTGTGCTTCAAGTCAAATTTCCTCAGAGTGAGCCCCGCATATCCGTGCTTCTTCAACAAGGTATCGATCTTGGAGATCACGCTCGGAAGCTGCTCGTGCCGTATGGCCCAGATGGCTCGTGCTCGTTCCTGCTGCCGAGCCTTTGCGGCCTGCTCGTCGCGGCTCTTCAGCTCCTTCTTGTCGCGCTCAGCGGCAGATGCTGCGATCGCAGCCTCCAATCGTGACAATGTATCGCCTGTCATTGCTGTTCTCCGAGTCCTCACGCCGCTCGCGGTATCAACGACGAGACAGGGCGTTGCGTACGGAAATGATGTGCTCAATCATATGCGCCGCCTCGTAGTGTAGCGCAGCATCGGGCGCGGTGTTCTCGGCGCCGCGATGTGTGGCCGCCGCATCCTCCAGGATGCCACGCGCGTCGCTGTCGTCGAGGACTTTCAGCTCCGTCAGCGCGAGCAGAAGCGACTCGCAGATCGCAAGCGCTGCGCATCCGGCGGCAACGTCCTTGATGTCGTTTGGCGACGTCATGGCTTTTGTCTCACTCTTGGGCGGCCTGAAGCATCATCGTAAACTTGCGCCAGACTTACACCGATGGCGGGGAAACCCTGCTAACCTGGGATAGCCAAGCTCAGCCGCACCAAGCCGGCGCCAACGCACGAGGTTCATCGAGTGCCGCACAAGGCCAGCCATCTCGCGACAAAACTCCGCACGTTCATGGATTTGTCGGAGCGCGAGGCCGGTTGTCTCGCCGAACTCCAGTCGTCATCACTTCGTTTGAAGGCCGGAAAGGAACTCGTGCACGAGGGGCAGACAGGCCACCTGGCCTACATCCTCCAGACGGGATGGGCCTGCAGTTTCAAGCTGCTGCCCGATGGCGGGCGCCAGATCATTGCGTTTCCTCTGCCGGGCGACTGTGTCGGCTTGAGAAGTGTCCTGTTGCGGACCTCCGATCACTCCTTCTCTGCGTTGACCGACGTCGTCGTCAGCAGTGTCGAGGCATCACGGATGATGGAGATCTTCAACGAGTTGCCACGTTTAGGTGCGGCCATCCTGTGGGCGGTATCACGTGACGAGGCGATGGTTGTCGAGCATCTTGTCAGCATCGGGCGGCGTAGCGCCCTCGAACGGACGGCCCATTTTTTCCTCGAGTTGAGCGAGCGGCTGCGGCTGGTCGGTCTTGCTACCGAGCAGGAGTTTGACTGTCCGCTCAACCAGTATGTTCTCGCCGACGCCCTGGGACTGAGCGCCATCCACGTGAACCGGGTACTGCGGCAGCTCCGCGAGCGCAAGCTGATGACGCTAAAGGATCGCAAAGTTACGATCCACAATATGAGCCAGCTCAAGCTCCTGGCTGGATTTCAAGAGCAGTCAGACGAGCGGCAATAGTCACCGGACGCGGAATTGATCGCGAGGCTGCTTTAGATCAGCATGACGCTTCCATAAGTCAGCTAGACAGAAAGTAGCAGGCGAGAAGCGGCCGGTGCCGTCGCCACCTGACCCGGCAAGCATTTGCGACCTGCACGATCGAATTCATTCAGCTCGTGTGATCGTCCGAGCACCGCCACTGCAGGCGGCGGTCAGCTCTTAGGTTCAGTCAGACGACATTCAACCCAGAAGAAGGAACATCGCATCATGAAAATGCCAGTCGAACTGAAACCCGCACTGCTGGGTGCGATGGGCGGCGCGATTGCGCTCGCTATCCTCGGCTTCACCTGGGGTGGATGGATGACCGCTGGGAACGCGGCAACCCAGGCCGGCCAGCGTGCTTCCGAGGCCGTCGTGAAGGCGCTCGCACCCATTTGTGCAGACAATTTCCGGCGCGACCAGGAGGCGGTGGCACGCCTCGACGAACTGAAGAAGGTCAGCTCCTGGCAACAGGCGAGCTTCATCGAGAAGGGCGGCTGGGCAAAGATGCCAGGAGCTCAGACTGTCGACTCGTCTATGTCGCGCGCCTGCGCAACGCTCATTCTGGACGACAAGGTGGCCGGCAAGAGCTGAGCCCCAAGCGATTGGGGGCGGCCAAGCTTGCGCCGTTTGAAGTGACATTCATCCAAGCCGTCTCGTGCGGCACAGCAAAAATGGAGAGACCACATGGCAAAAGGCCAGCAAAAAGGTAATCGCGAGATCCGAAAGCCGAAATCCGCGAAGCCGAAAACACCAGCGGCGCAGGAGACGCCCTTCCTGACGAAGGCCGGCATGGGCGCGGCCACGAAGCCGGCCGGAAAAAAGTCACGATGAGGGTGCCCCGAGGCGGCCGCTCCGTGTCGATCGCGGGGTGGTCCTCATGCCGATTGAGCATGTGACCGCCAACTCCGTGACCAAGCCCTGGGGCGTCGCCGATCCACGCCCTTGGACGCAGCCGAGATTTGATGACACATGCATCGGCGAACTTTGGTATGAGCGAATCGGCGCAGATCGAACGCCGACCTCCCTCCTGCTCAAGCTGCTGTTCACCAGCCAGCCGTTGTCCATCCAGGTGCATCCGGACGACGCCTTCGCCCGATTGATAGGCCTGCCGAATGGAAAAACTGAGGCATGGTACGTCGTCGAAGCTGCAGCAGGCGCAAAGGTTGCTTTAGGACTGAGCCGCTCCTGCTCTCCGCAGCAATTGCGTCGGGCGATCGAGGATGGCTCGATTGCCGAACTCGTCGTTTGGCGCTCGGTGGTGGCGGGTGATGTCGTTTCAGTTCCCGCCGGCACGATCCATGCCATCGGCGCAGGACTTGTGATCGCCGAGATCCAGCAGCGCAGCGATACCACGTTTCGCCTGTTCGACTACGGACGGCAGCGTGATCTTCATATCGATTGCGCGGTTGCGGCTGCGAGCACTGGCTCCGCAAAGCCCGAGGCACCGCCAACGCACATCTCAGATCAACGAACGCTGCTAGTATCCAATCAGCATTTCGTGCTCGAACGCATCGTTCTTCCACCGGAGTCCATTTGGCTCCTCGAAGCGGATCGGGAGACATGGCTGCTTGTGCTCGGCGGTTCGGCAACCATCGGATCTGTCGAGATAGCCGCAGGTGGTGCCATTTATGTGGAATCTCAAACAACCGGCATCCACGTTGATGCTGCTTCCGTGACTTGCCTTGTTGCCTACACCGGCGACGTCGCGCGCAACCTGCTGCAGCGACTAACACGGTCTCAATCGGACGACGTGGGTACGTCAGAGCGAGTCCTGACGCCGTCGTCGCTCCCCCTGGACGATGGCACCGCGACACGCGGGCGCAAAGGAACAACGAATGAAAAGACTCCAGCGTATCGCGTTCATCGGAAATCATTTGCCCCGTCGCTGCGGGATCGCGACCTTCACCCACGATCTCCATAGAGCTGTCGCGGACGCTCGACCGGATTTGGATACCAGCGTCGTCGCAATGAACGACTCCGGCGGGACCTACGTCTACCCCGCCCCCGTACGTCTTCAGCTTCGCGACGACATGGTCGATGACTACATGCAAGCTGCGAAATTCCTCAACAGATCGGGGTTCGATCTGGTCTCGCTGCAGCATGAGTACGGGATCTTCGGCGGAGTGGCTGGTAGTCACATTGTCGAGTTACTGTCGCGTCTCGAGATGCCGGTCGTCACGACGCTTCATACTGTCCTTGCGAGCCCGAGTTCTGACCAGCACGATGTCATGTCTCGCATTATCGAGCGCTCTTCGAAGCTGGTGGTGATGTCGGAAAAAGGGCGGGAGTTCCTCCGCACGAGTCATGGCGTACCCGCGCACGACATTGATGTCATTGCGCACGGGATTCCCGACTTCCCGTTTCTCGAGTCTACCGGCGCCAAGCAAAAGCTCGGATTCGAGGGACGAACAGTCATCCTCACGTTCGGCCTACTGTCACCGAGCAAGGGAATCGAGACCGTTATCGACGCCATGCCCGAGATCATCCGATCGTGCCCGACAGCTCTCTATGTCGTGCTCGGCGCCACGCATCCCAATCTGCTGCGTGATCAAGGCGAAACCTATCGCGACAGTCTGACCGCGCGCGTACGGGCTATCGGCGTCGACGATCACGTCGTGTTCCTCAATCAGTTCGTCGACCTGCCCACGCTGCTGGACTTCATCTCGATGTGCGACGTCTACGTAACGCCGTATCTCAATGAAGCGCAGATGACGTCCGGCACGCTCGCGTATAGCTACGGATTGGGCAAGGCTGTCGTCTCGACACCTTATTGGCACGCCAAGGAGCTGCTGGCCGATGAGCGCGGCATCCTCGTGCCGTTCGGGAACTCCGATGCCATCGGCAAGGAAATATCGGCATTGCTGGTCAACGATGTGCGTCGCCATGCCATGCGCAAGCGAGCCTATGCGGCGAGCCGCTCCATGACCTGGCCGCAAGCAGCCAGAGCATACCTGACGACGTTTGAGGCTGTCCTTCGTCCCACGATCATCGGCCCAATCGACCCGAGTGATCGACGCGGACCAAGACCGCGACAACCTTCACTACCCGAGATTCGAACGGATCATCTGCTGTCGATGTGCGACAGCACAGGGCTTCTTCAGCACGCCGTGCATGGCATCCCTGACCGCTCGCATGGCTACTGTGTCGATGACAATGCCCGTGCGTTGCTCCTCGCTTCCAGTCTCGCCGGGGCCGGAGAAACACGGCTGCCCGAAATGCTCACGACGCGCTTCGCAGCATTCGTCCAGCACGCCTGGAACCCCGATACACAGCGCTTTCGGAATTTCATGAGCTACGACCGCCGCTGGCTTGAAGACCAGGGCTCCGAGGATAGCCACGGGCGGACGCTGTGGGCCTTGGCGGTTTGCGCGACCAATGATGCCGACCGGGCGCGGCGAACCTGGGCGAAGACGCTGTTCAAAGCTGCGCTGCCCCCTGTTGAAGCTTTTACGTCGCCACGCGCGTGGGCCTTCACGCTGCTCGCGCTGGATGCTTATTGTCCGTCAGCGGTCGACGATGTCTCGGCCAACCGTATGCGCGCCGTTCTCGCTGACCGTTTGATGACGGCGTTGGCAGTCAAGAGGGCCGGTGGCTGGGTGTGGTTCGAGGATGTTCTTGCTTACGACAACGCGCGGCTGCCGCAGGCCCTGATCCAGACTGCCGCGACGACCGGAACCACAAGATATGCCGTGGCCGGCCTCCGATCTCTACGCTGGCTCATGTCGCAGCAGACCGCACCGTCCGGACACTTCCGGCCTGTCGGGTCAGACAGCTTCGGTCGCCGCAACAGACCGCCGCAGGCGTTCGATCAGCAGCCGGTCGAGGCCGCCGCAACGATCTCGGCCTGCCTAGCTGCGGCACGCTTGGACAAACAGTCGGACTGGCCGCGAACGGCGATGTCGGCGTTCGATTGGTTCCTCGGCAAGAATGACCTGCGAGTCTCGCTCGTGGATCCGGAGACAGGCGCCTGCATGGATGGTCTCCATTCTGATCGGCCCAACGAGAACCGAGGCGCCGAGTCTGTCGTGTCCTACCTTCTCGGTCTCGTCGAGATGCGCCGACACGCCGAGATCAGCGCGAATGTCGACCGAGTTCGACCGCCGTCGTCGCTGGCTCTCAGCGCCTAGGTTTCCGATCATATCCGAACGACCCGAGGGGGCCGTCTTGTCTCATCCTATGTTTTTCAATCGGCAGGCATTGCATTTGCGGCCGGACCCTGCGCGCGTCATCGTCCGGCCGTTCAAGCCGGCGACCGAGCCTCGTGATTTCAATGCGGTGGACAAGACGAGAGCCAATCACATCGTTGAGCGTGTTCTTGGGTTGGAGTCGGCTGAGGTGGCTCAGCAGCTGGCGGACGTTCTCGAGAACTTTGCGGGGCGCCACCGAAACCTGCTCGAGCTGTTCGGCGCACGCGCGACCGAGATGGAAGCTGCATTCGATCCACATGCGGTGTTCACTGGCGCCCAACGACAGTTGGTGGGCGCCTACTTCCTTCATGAGTATGCGTTCGAGGCGTCGGCCTTGTTCAATCCGAGTATTGTCCGCCACCCGGATCAGACGGGTATGCGTGACGGCAGGTGCCGGTTCATCCTTAGCCTTCGCGCCGTCGGCGAAGGTCATATATCATCCCTGACCTTCCGCACCGGCTCCCTCGATGTCGACGGTAAAGTCACTGTCGATCCTACGGCGCGTCTCGCCTCCGTTCCGAAAGTGACGAACCGCACGGCTCGGCCCGATGGAGACGACGTCGAGGTCGTGTTCGGTCCAGAGGACGATCTGAGTGAGCGCGTTATCTTCCCGATCACCGACAGCCAAATGAATGGCATCGAGGACGCGAGGTTCGTTGAGTTCGAGGACAATGGGCGCAGGAGATACTACGCCACCTACACCGCCTACAGCGGAAGAGCGATCCGCTCCGAGCTCATTGAGACGTCAGATTTCAGGACATTCCGGATGACGCCGCTCCGAGGTGCGGCCGCGGGAAACAAGGGTATGGGGCTTTTTCCGCGCAAGATCGACGACCGCTTTGCCATGATCGGGCGCCAGGACAACGAGAACCTGTACCTGATGTTTTCCGACGACCTCTACACATGGGAGGGCGGACACGCCTTCCTGAGGCCGGCCTTTCCGTGGGAGTTCGTCCAGATCGGCAATTGTGGATCACCCATCGAACTGGATGAAGGTTGGCTGCTTCTGACGCACGGCGTCGGGCCGGTGCGCAAATACTCGATCGGTGCGGTTCTGCTCGACACGAATGATCCGTCGAAGGTGCTGGCGCGATCGCGGGAGCCGCTGGTTCGTCCCGACCCCTCTGAACGAGCGGGTTACGTGCCGAACGTGGTCTATACGTGTGGTGGGATGCGCCATGGTGACCGCATCATATTGCCGTATGCGATCTCCGACACGTTCTCGAACTTCGCGACGATCAAGATCGCAGCACTCTTGGAGGCCATGGAGAGCTGACGCGCGCCACGCACGGAGCCTCGAACTCCGCGGCTCATTTCTTGCGATGCTTTCTCACCGCTCTCACGCGTGTGGTGCGTAGTGTCAGGAGGACGTCATGACCGAACGGACAACAGAGAGTTTGGTGACTTTCCGGCATCCTTTCGCGCTTAGGGACGTTGATGGGATACAGCCGCCGGGCACCTACCACGTCGAGACCGTCGAGTTGGCAATCGATGGTCTATCGTTTGTTGCCTTTCGGCGTATTTCCACGACGATCACGCTACCTGCAGTCGAGGCCTCAGGGGCGCAGAGGCAGTTCGTCGAAATCGATCCGGCGGATCTCGCCGCCGCGCAGCTGAGGGACGCTTCGAATCGCAATAGCGATCCCGAAGCACCGACGCCAATTCCGTCGCAGCCGGCGAAACACTCGTGAAATGACGGAATGGCTCCTGCATCGAGGTGCACTCTTCTGCGCCTGACCGCAACGCACACAACTGGATGGAGACATCATGCGCATTCGCGTCGGATGTGAGCTGGGTTTCGAATTTACTCAATCCACGCCGCTGATCGCGATGCTCAATGTGCATTTCTCGCGTGCCTCCGACCTGGAGCTGCCAGATCATCTGACGACACATCCGCCGGTTTCCGTTGGCAGCTATCGCGACAGCTTCGGAAACTGGTGTAACCGCCTCGTCGCGCCACCGGGGTTGTTCACGCTCGGCACGAACGCTATCGTCCACGACGCCGGCTTACCCGATCCTATGGACTTGTCCGCGGTTCAGCACACGGTGGAACAGTTACCCGGCGAGACGCTGCAATTCCTTCTGGGCAGCCGCTATTGCGAAACCGACCGCTTGTCCGATGAAGCGTGGCGTCTTTTCGGACCAACACCTCTCGGATGGCGCCGCGTCCAGTCGATCTGCGATTTCGTTCACGCGCACATCGCGTTCGGCTATGAACACTCCCGCGCAACACGAACAGCCTTCGAGGCTTACACGGCCCCGCAGGGCGTCTGCAGAGACTTCGCCCATTTGGCCATCACATTTTGCCGATGTCTGAACATTCCCGCGCGATACTGCACGGGATACATCAGTGATATCGGCTTGCCGCCGCCTTACGCGCCGATGGATTTCGCGGCCTGGATGGAGGTGTACCTTGGCGGGCGATGGCATACGTTCGATCCTCGCAACAACGCGCCTCGTATCGGGCGTGTCCTTATCGCTTACGGGCGCGATGCCGCCGACGTACCGCTCACGCACATCTTCGGGCCTGGCGAGTTGCGTGGGTTCAAAGTTTGGACGGATGAGGCACTCAGCCCATCAAGCTGAAATGGCAAAGCTCTCCGATCCATCCGCCAACACGGGATGTCCATCAGTCCCCAGCCGCGTCAGCCTGCAGTAGTGTTCTGCGTGCTGGTATAGGTTCTCGGCTTCAACCTGATCGCCGGCCGATGCGGCAGCGCGCGCCAATACGACGTAGCGATCATGGCTCGCCTTGGCATTGCCGAGCTTGTTGCCACGGATCGCTGCCGGTCGGGACGAGTGTTTGAGAGGGCCCCCGCTGGCGACATCGCGTCGTGGCGTTGTTGATCGCATCTTAGTCCCAAAAGACATGGCAAACTCTTTCATCGTTCTCTTTCATGTTTTGATTTTCCCCGCAAGAACCCTCGGCAATCGTTCGCTTCTATTGTCGTCATGTCGTCAACCGTTCTGCGGACGTGCCCGCTAAAGCGGCTTGCGTTAACATAGCACGGCATCGCTGGGTTTGACGCCGCATTCCTGCCTTGCGCGGAGGCGAGCCGCTCGGGCTCGGCGCCCATTCGTTGCGCCGGACGAAGGTGGTGCAAGTCATACCGCACAGCTATCTGTACTCCACCTCTGACGCCACTGTTCCTCAAAGTGCGGTGCAATATGCGTTGCCCGACGAGAACGGCGAGTAAGCGGACATCGCCAAGACCATGCAACGCGTCGCACGTGACGGCCCCACGATGCCTGCAATCTCTGCATGGCGGACCTATGCGTGCGATGACCGGCCCGCCGCTCGATGTCTGCCTTGCGTCAGAAGCGGAATTGAGATGTGTAAGCCAGCGCGTCAGCGAAGGTCACGTGTGCGACCGATGGCGAGCCGCCTGCTTCACCTTACTTCTAGGATGATCCTGTTAATCTTGCCGCTAAATCGCGTCTCCGGACCAATGCCGATTCCCTCGGCGACCGGCGTCTGATTATCGATGCCGACGTCGGCAGTCTCGTCAGCCGAGAAGATATTTGGCTGGGTCTTCTCGACGCGTCCCTCCGCGACGGATTTGCCATTCACGAAAAGTGTGGCCTTGCCGCCCTTGCCTAATCCGCCACCGTCATAGGCGAAGTCGAGGGTGACCGTTGCGGGACCTGCTGCCAACGCCTCTGGTGCGGCGACACTGTAGCGCGCGAGCCCAAGGAAGTTGTAGGTATAGCTCGGCTTGCCATCCCTCATGAACAGCGACCAGCCGCCAAAGCGCCCCCCTTGCGACAGGATCGCGCCGTTGGCGCCGCCGGCCGGAATATCCAGCTCGGCGGTGATCTTGCTCGACCGGTTCTTCACGTTCATGAAGGTATTTTCCATCATGCCCTGCATGCCCTCGTAGAGCATGAGTGAGGTGCGGCTGCCCAGGAAGTCCGGTCGGCCTGCGAGGGTCGGATTCGTGCGCTCGATGGTCCGATCATCCAGCGGCAACACGTGGTACCTCTGAGCTTCGGTCATGAACAGCGCCTGCATCTCCTTCAGCTTCGCGGGCTGATCGGCGGCAAGGTTTTTGGTGAGGCTGAAATCGCTCCTCACGTCATAAAGCTCCCAGACATCGGACGTCAGCGGCGGCAGGCTCGTTACCTGCCATGGAGCGCGGTGAATGGTTCGTGCTATCCAGCCGTCACGGTAGATCGCCCGATTGCCGAACATCTCGAAGTACTGCGTCGTGTGCTGCTCCGCTGCCGTTGCATCGTTGAAGGCGTAGAGCAGGCTGGTACCTTCAATCGGCGTCTGCGGCGTGCCGTTGACGATCTTGGGCTGCGGCAAGCCGGCGGCCTCCAGGATCGTGGGGGCGACGTCGATGACGTGTGAGAACTGAGTGCGCAGCCCGCCCTTTTCCTTGATGCCCTTTGGCCAGTGAATGACTGTGCCGTTGCGGACGCCTCCGAAGTCGGAAGCGACCTGCTTGGTCCACTTGAAGGGGGCGTCGAAGGCAACTGCCCAGCCAGCGGCCATGTGCGGGAAGGTCTCAGGACCGCCCCACTTGTCAATCAATGGGATGAGGTCTTCGATCTTCTCTTCCACGCCATTGAAATAGGTCATCTCGTTATACATGCCGACAAACCCGCCCTCGGCGCTCGTGCCGTTATCGCCGGCGATGTAGATAAACAGCGTGTTGTCCAGCTCACCGATGTCCTCGAGCGCTTTCTTCAGTCGCCCGATTTCGTTATCGGTGTGCTCGAGGAACCCCGCGAACACCTCGGCCTGGCGTGCGAAGAGACGGCGATGTTCCGCCGGCAGCGTGTCCCACGCATTGATGTCGTCGGGCCGCTCCGCCAAGCGGGTATTCTGCGGGATCACACCGAGCTTCTTCTGGCGCTCGACCGTTTCAGTCCGGATCTGATCCCAGCCTTTGTCGAACTGTCCCTTGTATTTGTCAGCCCATTCCTTCGGTACATGATGCGGCGCATGAACCGCCCCGGTCGCGTAGTAGACGAAGAAGGGCTTGTCCGGTGTCATCGACTGCTGGGCTTTCACCCAGTTGATCGCCTGGTTCGTCATGTCGACGGTGAAGTGGTAGTCCTTCATTCTCGGCGGATCGACCTTGATCACGCCGTCGTAGATGAGCGGGTACCATTGGTCGGTCTCGCCGCCGATGAAGCCGTAGAACTTGTCGAAGCCCTGCTTGGTGGGCCAGCGGTCAAACGGGCCCGACACACTCGTTTCCCATGCGGCGGTCTCGTGCCACTTGCCGAAGGCGCCGGTGCTGTAGCCGTTCAGCCGCAGCATTTCGGCGAGCGGCGCGACGCTGTTCGGAATTTGACCGGTATTGCCGGGAAAAGCCGTCGCGGTCTCCATGATGGAGCCTGCGTTGGCAGTGTGGTGGTTGCGGCCCGACTTGAGCGCCACCCGCGTCGGCGAACACAGCGCCGTGGTGTGGAAATTGTTAAAGCGCAGGCCAGACTGCGCAAGCGCGTCCATCGTTGGCGTGCGGATGGGGCCGCCAAATGTGCTGGGTCCGCCAAAGCCGATGTCGTCGATCAACACGATCACGACATTGGAGGCTCCCTGGGGCGCCTTGACCTCGAACCGAGGCGGCGCCTTGGCATTACGCGCGTCAAGTTCGCTATACGTCGGTCGCGAGGGCTCCTGGATTGGCAGGACCGTGCGATCGAGGGTCTGTTGCGCCGACACATTCGCGGCCGGGAAGCAGAGAAGGAGGACAGCCAAGCGGCAGAACAAGAAGCATCTCACTCGCTGCAAACCCGACTTGCTCGTCATGACATACTCCTCGCAGGACTGGCGAAAATCGAAGCAGTCGTGTGTTGCCCGCCTTGTGCGGCTAGGGCAGTCTTGAAAGCGGTTTGCTCAACACAGTTCGAAATCCGACGTGCGCCGCACTGAGGTTTGCTTCGTGCGGTTGGCGTGCGGCAGGGCGATAGCGCGAACAATAGTTGGCGGCACACAAATGCGATCCGCCCTTGATCACTCGGCTTGGGGATTGCCCAGCAACGATGCGAAGGGAAACAAGCTCAGGCCCGGTGGGGTTGGCCACTGCTTCGCGTGAATGTCCGGGCCGATACCAGTCGTTGGTCCACTCCCAGACATTGCCGATCATGTCGTAGAGGCCGTAGCCGTTTGGCTTGAAGCACCCGACCGGCGCAGCTCCGCCGTATCCATCGTCCTGAGAGTTCAGAACCGGGAAGATTCCTTGCCACGTGTTGGCGATCGGTTTGCCCTCGGCGTCGTATGCACTCGACCAATCATCCTCGCCGTCGCGGCCACCGCGAGCTGCAAACTCCCATTGCGCCTCAGTAGGCAAGCTGCGGCCGCGCCAACGCGCGTAGGCGAGCGCATCTTCGTGGGCGACGTGCGCCACGGGATGATTGTCCTTTCCGGCGTTGGAGCTGCCAGGCCCGGTCGGCTGGCGCCAGTTCGCGCCCGCCACGAATTGCCACCACTGCGTGATCCGGCCCCCGTGCTTGAGATCCGTCGGCTTGACAAAGACGACCGAACCGGGAACGAGCAGATCCTTGGGAACACCGGGATGAACTTTGAGGTCGAGCCCTCGCTCGGCCAGCGTGACGTAGCGCGTCGCATTGACGAACTGCGCAAACTGGGCATTCGTCACCTCGTGGCGGTCGATCCAGAATCCATCCACGCGGACGAGGTGCGTGAAGCGCTCCTCCGGCCGATGGCGTTCGGAGCCCATCTTGAATGTGCCGCCAGAAATGAAGGCCATTCCGGCTGTTTCGCCGTCCTCGTGAGGAAGTCCGCCGTAAGCGGTGCAGCTCCCAACATCCGCCCTCACTATGTGCCGCTGTTCGACGCCGGTCGCGAAAGCGCTAAGCATGACGCAAGCCAGCCCCGTGGCGAACCCAAGGAAGCCGATCAGCCACCGGGGCGATACCATTGCCTATCTCATCGAAATCGCTGCAATTGGCATTTCGACCACCGCAATTGAACGTAAGTGCGGGCTCACTGGAAGTGATACTCTGCGATAAGCAATAACCTCGCCCGCAATGGCATAGACGCGGACTACATCCCGCGCACCATCGGGCGCGCATTTCAAATAAGTGTCAATGGCGGCCCCGCCTTTCGAATGATCGTGGTAAACCGACCGCGCGGCGCGGCACTCTGGCCATTTGCCCTTCGCTCAAATCCCTCTATATCGCTGCCATCGCTCGATCCGGCCGACACTCGCAGTCTGCGTTATCACGCAATCAAGGCCCTAACCGGCCGCGCCGCGCATAGATCGAGGCACGCCGACTACTAACAATGCAGCGAGAGCACGAATTCAACGCCTCCTGGCTATATCGGAGAGCGCGGACAAGAGCTCTTCGGCCGGGTACGGCTTCTGCAGGTGAACAATCGGTGCGCGTGTCTTGGTCATTAGTTGCGGATAGCCAGTAGTGATAATGACCTCGACGCCATTTTCACTCAAATGATCTATCAGGTCCCAGGCCAACTCGCCTTTCAGATTGACATCGACAAGCGCGGCCTGAGGCTTACGAATGTCGAACTGGCGCTTAGCGTCTGTCGCAGTGGCAACTGGCCCGATGACTTCAATCTCATACTGCTCCAGCAGCCCCTTCAATGCCTTGGCAACTTGCCATGCATCCTCAATAACGAGCACGGACAAGCCTTTGAGCACGACCGGATCCGTTGGAGGAGTGGGTTTCATGCTTGCTAACTCGATGGTTTGAGGCGAGGCGGTCAGAGCGCTCTCAGGTTTGCCGGACTGCAGTTCAAGGGAAGGCCGGATTTCTGTTCATCGGTAACAAAGCCGGCGGGAATTTCCAGCCGGCAGCGGACGCCCGCGCTCGCGAACCTGTAGTCGACCTTGCCGCCAAGTTCGTACGGGATCAATTCAGTGATTACACTCTTTCCATAGCCGGATTTCCCCGAGGTCTTCACCATGGGGCCGTCTGCCTCCCGCCAATTGACCATGAGGCGACCGCCGTCAGTCGAGGTATTCTGCAAACGCCATTGGACGAAAACGTGCCCAGCGGAGGCGGATAGTGCGCCGTGCTTGGCGGCATTCGTGGTCAGTTCATGGAGTACCATCGACAGTGCCTGACCAGCCTCAGCATCAAGGAGCACGCGAGGCCCTTTGATGTGCACATTGTTCTGGGCAGCGTAGGGGGCCAGCTGGCGCCTGAGCAGCTCATCGAGTGGCAGACCCTGCCAACCCCGATTGCTCAGAAGCTCGTGAGTAGACGCGAGTGACCGAATGCGCGCGTCGAGAGCTGTCACGAAGTCCTGCATGGAATTGCAGCTTCTAACCGTGCTGGCTGAGACGGCTGAAACGGTGGCGAGCACGTTTTTGACTCTATGGTCGAGCTCGGCCACCAGCAGTCGTTGGTGGTCTTCGGCCCGTCTGCGCTCCGTTACGTCGATGTTGAGTCCGGTCACTCGCTGCGGCTTCCCGTCCTCGCTGTACGAAATGAAACTGCGGGACTCGATCCAGCTCACCTCACCGCCAGGGCGAATGATGCGATACTCGATGCCATATTCCTCTCGGCGATCGCGGAAGGACTGCCTACTGAGATCCTCGATCCAGCCGAGATCATCAGGATGCACGCGATGTTTCCACTCGCTGCGAAGGGCATCCGTAGTTCCTTCAGGCAGACTGTGGAGCGCCGCATAGCCCTCCGTTATCTGCATCATGACGCTGCCGGCATCGTAAGCATAGCTCCCAACGCCGGCGGCCTTTTCTGCAAGTGCAAGCTGCATCTTGCGCTCACTTAAGGCGCGCTCCGCTAGCTTTCGCCTAGTGACGTCAATGTTGGTTCCGACAATACGCGGCCTGTCACCCTCGTACGACACGTGGCTGCGGGCCTCGATCCAGCGGACTTCGCCGTCGGCACGCACAATACGGTAGTCACAATAGTGATCATGCCGCCGGGCAGCGATGGTCTGCTCAAGGTGTAGTTTCAGACGCGGCAGATCGTCCGGATGTACCCTGGCGCGCCAATCCGCACGGCTGCTTTGCTCGGTTCCCTCGGGCAATCCGTGAATTGTCGCATAGCCGGGCGAGATCGTCATTTGGCCGGCCAGAACGTCGAATGCGAAACTGCCGACGAGTGCAACTTTGGCTGCAAGGTCGAGCTGCATGTTGCGCTCTGCCAGTGCCTTCTCCGCTCTCTTGCGCTCGCTGATGTCGAGGGTCATGTTGACTACGCCAATGAAGGCGCCGGTCGCGTCGTGCAAGGGGCTAGGACAAGGTAGTATGTCGATGCGCTTCCCGCCTGGACGCTCCAGGATTGCCTCCAGATTTCGCGTTGTGCGCCTTTGCTTCAGTGCAATCTCTGTCGGACAATGCTCGACCGACATCGGAACGCCGTTGCAATCATAAAATTGGGCGAGATCACACCATCTGTCCTCGCCGAACACAGGGCGTCGACCCCAAAGATCGACGGCTGCCTGGTTGCAGTACGTCACATATCCTGCAGCGTCCGTCACGTATACTGCGGCGGGAAGTGCATTGAGCAGCTCTCTGAAGCGCTGCTCTTCCTTCTGCAGCGCATTGTGCAAATTTCTTTGCTCAGTGATATCGCGCGTCACACCGATCAAGCTGAGGGCGCGCCCATTCGCGTCGCGTCGGACAGCCGCTTCGAGCGCCACCCACCTGCCCGAATTTGAGCCTGCCGTCGACGCCAAGCGGTACGCGATGCTGCAGTTCTCGAGCGATCGCGCTGCCTCCCGAAATTGACTGTCGAGATCATCCAGATCGCCTGGATGAATGTAATCACGCGCCCGTGCACGCGTGGTAGGTGGCGCCCCCATGTCGTGACCGTGTATCGCGCGATCGCGTGCGTCGTTCTCAAAGCGCCCGGAGGTGAGATCGAGACTCCAGATACCCAGGTGAGCGCCGTCGACGGCCAGTCTCAGCCTCTCGTTGCTCTCCGCGAGGGCCCCCTCAATTTGACGCCTTTCCTCAAACAGGGAGGCAAAGACCAAGCCGCACAGCGAGACTATGAGCAGTGCCGTGCGCGCTGCATCCACCCTACCGGCGTCGGGTATGCTCTCGCCGCCAAAGCGACCGATCCCGAACGTCGTGGTCCAGACGACGACTATAGCAACCACAAACACGCCCAATGCAGCAAACAGCGGCCTAGTACGCGCTGCGAGCCAAAGCAGCAGCGGTAGGATGAAACACAGAGGTGAGATCGCGAACCAGTGATGTGAGGATGCACTGAGCGTTACGGCGCTGACTACTGAGAGGGCGGCGAGCGCCAACGTTCCTTCCAGGATCTCGACTGCTTCCGGTCGCCTCCGGAACGCATGTACGGCGCCGATGATCATGGGGGCCACGGTGATAGCCCCCATGGCATCGGAGAGCGACCAGTTCAGCCAGATGCCGAACGCAGTTGCGCCCTGATTGTGAAACAGCAAGACACCTGAGGTTGCAAGGACGGCGGCACAGGCGCACGCAATCAAAGTCGCCGCAACGAAGCTTAGTACGCGCCGGACACTCTCGAAGCCGAAATTTTCGCCAAAGCTCCGCTGAATCAACGAGGCTGCAAAAAGTGCTTCTCCGGCATTCGCGAGCGCGAATACGATCGCACTCGCTATGTTACGATCGCCGAGCAGATTAGCCGTAATCGTTGCTGACATCACGCCAACCGCGACGGGCCACTTTGCCCGGGGGCCGAGGGCGATCAAGGTACCCGAAGCCACTCCAGCCGCTGGCCAGAAAACGGCTACACCGTCGGTCGGGGTGAGCAGCAAAAGGCTCAACCTCGCGGCAAGGAAATAGCTAATGCCGACCGCGAGGCCGATGGCTGTCGGCTCAACCGCTGAATACCAAACGCGATCTTGCAGAGAGGGTGCGTGCATCCTCTCGCGCGTAACATGCTCCATTCGATCGCAGCTCCATTCCCAACGTTTCATCGAACCGATCGAAATCGCCAGTACAGTCGCCGACTACAACGATATGCTAGGCTCATGATTGCTGAAGTCTGTAGTGCGCAGCTGGAGAATAGTTAACGCGATCGCGTGCGATTCTGCGGCGCGTCTTCGCTCCTCCAGGCTGACATAATCGCCGGCTTCAGCTTCCGCCGGCGGGATGTTGCCGATCGCTCGAGCAGTCAGCGATGGGTTAGAGCCGTGACGCTTCTGGCCCATCATATGACCGAAGTCTTATGTCGGTAGTCGAGGGATAAGCGTCTCAGCGCCGCGCCGTCACAGATGTGCTGCCGGTGGGAGGATTGTGACCGCTTTCTCTGCGCTCCGACGGTGCGGACATGGGTCCACCTTGAGCGTGCGATGTCTCCTTGGGGTCAGATACGCTAGCTCGGCGAAGCTACTCAACTTCCGCTCTTCATCTTCTTGAGCACGCACACGCTGTGGCACTGAGCAAAAGGAGGACAACGGTCTCGGACTCGCGCTTGCCGGATTAATCGTGCGGACCAGGTCCTTCACGCCTGCAGGCGCCGACGTGACCATAGCCGATGTTGGCTGTCGGGAGTGGAATGGCGTCAGATCGCCGGACCGGTCTGCCTCATGAGAAATATGACGCCCTCAGTGCGACCGATATCGCGCGGACAGCGCATGGAGGCCACTGGCGACGTGCGTCTCGGAAAGGTCGACCATCGCCGTCGCTCCGTGAGCGATGCCGATGGCGGCAGCTTCGTGCCACGTATCTGCATGAGCGCCGAGGTAAGCTACGAGCCAACCATCCGCTTGACGTTGCGAGATAAGCGCCAGGATGGACGCGCGCGAGAACTGCCGAGAAGCGTTCTCATGTCCATCCGTGATGATCATAAGCGCGCGCTGATCGGTGGCGCGACCTCGCTTTTCCAGCGCAGCCGCGGTGGCACCGATGGCATCGTAGAGGGGCGTGAGCCCGCGCGGCTCATACTCAACGGCCGTCAGCGCGGCGCATGACGCGATCGGCGCGCCGTCTCGGATCACGTCGACGCTCTCGCTGTCGAAGATTGTCATGGTGACCATGGCCCCAGACATGGCCCCATCGATCCTGAGGCTCGCGAAATAGCCGTTCACGGCGCCGATCGCTTCGTCGCGGATCGATGCCATCGAACCGCTGCGGTCGAGAATGATCGCAACATGGAAAGCAGCGGGAAGGGTCATGAGTGCCTCGCGGTTTGCTCTACCCGGCTAACCCGGGCGGGCCGCGTCGTTCTCCCACCGTGCCACAAGGAGGCCGGTTGGGGCCGGTGATGCTCGTATTGAGCACCCCGGGCTCGGGACGCATCGCTCACATAGTCGTTCGTCTCTGGCCTGACAAGGTCAGGCGTCAGCGACTTGAGGCAGCATAGTCGTTTATACCTTGGCTGCCAGCCAGCTGCCCCTATCTGAGCAGTTTCATTCCGCAGATGAGCGGTGTGCTCTCGTCGGTGTCGATCGTAAGACCGGCCTTATAGCAAAGGGTGGCCAGGTGGTCCGCCATGGCGCGGGCTGGCAGCGCCTCATGGCCGCGTTCACGACACCAGCGCAGGTAGGCCGCCCTCACATCCCGCGCAGGTGTGCGCGCGTCGGGATCCGGTACCATTGCCTCGACCGCGAACTTTGCTACGTGGGCCATGCCATCGCGCGCTGTTGCAATCATTTTTTTTGGCGGCACGTCCGTCGCCATAGCAATCTTGGTGGCGGACACCGTGGGCGCCGAATGCCAACAGGGCGGCGCCCAGCCCGTTGATCGCCAGAGACGCGAGCCCGGCCGCGGCAAGGTCGAGAGCCGACGCAGAGAGCCCAAGGCGGGCCGCCAGCGGGCTCTGATCTGGCGCCATGCGGATTCCCGCCAATTCAGCTCGAGCGGCCTCCACGGCCTTCGTGGCGCGCTCTACGGCCGTATCTCGTTCAGCCTGTGCCGCGTCCACCTCGCGCTGCGCCGCGTCGACTTGGGCCTGGAGGAGAGTCCGGCAGTTCGAGGCGCAGCCGCGTTCGGCCGACTTGTCGATCACGGCGAGGTCTGCGGCGGTCTTCGCGGTCAGTGCTCGCTCGAGACGACTGCTCGAATGTGCAGACGCAAGCGTCGCTTCTGCCTCGCCCACGCGCCGGGCGACGTCCTGGCGGCGCTCTTTCGCCTCGCGGAGGCTGACCTGTGCCATCTCTCGTGTGGCGACGACGCGCTCGCCAGTCAGGATGAGCGAGTAAAGTTCGCCACTCAGCATCCCCATGGCGATTGCAAGCGCGGCAGCGTGCCGGCCGGCTGCACATGCTGCCCTAATGCACAAGGCGCCAGCGATGAGGCCGCCGGCGACTGCGAGCGTGATCACGCCATAAGGTGATGTGAGGCCCGCGTCGGCATGGGCGAGCGAAGCATAGGCGGCAGCAGCAATCAGAACGATGCCTGAAGTGATAGCGAGCGCCCGCAGAAGCATTAGTCGCCCTCAGCTGGCATAGCCTCGCGCTTTGCCAGTTCGTGAATGGCACGCTCGTAAATATCGGCCATCGAGCACCCCAACTTTTTCGCAAGCCCGCTATGAACCGCGCGCGTCTCTGACGTGGCCCGAAAGTTCATCTGCTCCGATCGCAGAAGGGGGCGCCTCGCAGCTCGCTCCGCGGCGGTCCGGTTGGCTTTGCGCTCGGCCTGCTTGCGGCGCTCGACGGCCTGAGGTGCGGCCGCTTTGCGCTGGGCAAACATGGCCGCAAACTGATCGAGGCTGTCGTCATCTTCTTCGAGGCGATTGATCACCGACGTGCCCTCGCTTTCTTCTTCGCCGCGGCAATCGTGGCCGCCTTGACCTCGGACCACAGCGCATCGATCTCCGACGCAGCAGCCTTGTCGCGCCCCGCGTTGACCTCAGCTGCGGACTTGCCCGCGTTGAGGCCGGCCACGTAGCTTTGGCGCTGGTGAACAATTGTTTCCGCCACGGGTGTTTTCTGCCTTGTCAGCATGGCCCGCGCTTGGTCGCCCGACTTCCCGCTAGACGGCACGGCGTTCAGTACAATGAGGTGCGGCACGCCTGCCGCCTCCGCCATGGCGAGCACGTCGGTTGTCGCCATGAGGTCGACTAAGCTTGCTCGCGCCGGAATGATCGCGAACGTGGAGACGGACAGGGCCTGTTCCATGCAGAGCAAGAGCGCTGGGGGACCGTCGAGGAAGACCCAGTCCCAGCCATCGAGCGCCAGAGCCTCGACGGCATCAGCCGGGCTTGCAGCGCCCTCGAAGACCGTTGGATTGTCTACTGCCCCGCGCCGGTCCCACCATTCGACGAGCGAGCGTTGCGGATCGAGGTCGACCATGGCAACGCGGGGTGAATCCTTCGCCGCCCGCACCGCGAGCGCAGAGGCGATCGTCGTTTTTCCGACGCCGCCCTTGGTGTTGACGATTGCGATGATGTACATCGCGCCCCCGGCCAGTGCTTTACATTGCGCAAGTGTAAAGCGATTTGCGCGCGGGGCCAGCTGCGTAATGCTATGGCAACAGCTTATAAGGTCGCTCTAGGTGCTTTACATTGGGGGGCGCGCTTTACATTCGAAGCTGGACATTCGAAGCTGGGCCCAGATGCTTCAGCGAGGTCGCGAAGTGGCCGTCGTAGCACCGATGACAGCGCGAGCAGGAGGCTGCCTGACCGTCACTACGGGCGAAACAACCCGACCGCTGGAAGGAGTGCATTCGACCACGCGGGGATGGCACGCGACTAAGCGCGTTATCGTGAACAATGATCTCAGTTTCACACGACCTTCTCGAAGTGCGCCGGCTGATGTTGAATTCCGGCGACAACGTCTGCGGGCTACTACGGCACTGAGTTTGGAGAGGAGCAGTAAAGATGGGCTCTTCAAAGCGCCCGCCGCGGCGGAGAGCAGCAATCCGGGGATATGCCGATCCAGGTTGAGGGTTTCACCGGATGGAAGCCATCTCTTCTATCGAACCTATGGATAGTTAGGCGGTGCACGCTGCACTTCTCATCGTGAGGCCACTATGCCGAGGACATTGTTGCACATCATTGGTATCCTAGGAGCACTGTTTGCTTGGGCAGCGAACGTAGCGGCGCAGCCGCTCGACGGCTACTATGTCGCTTACCCCCGCGCGCAGGCTTATCCGCCGAGTTATTACCTGCCGTCGCCTAGCTACTCTCCGCCTCCGCCAAACTACATGCCGGCACCCAATTACGTCGTGCCACCCGATTATCATGTGCCGCGCGCTGCAACGCCCTATGTTGGGCACTACGACGCGCGCGCGCCCGGATATGCCTCTCCGCCGGCTGTCGAGTACGTACCGCCGGCGCCCGTTCTGATCCCTCTCCGCCCGCGCAGCTGCGGCAAGTACCGGTATTGGACCGGCGAGTACTGCGCCGACGCGCGATACGAACGGCCTTACGTGGGCCCCCGATGGTGATCATCGAGAGCTCGACAGCGTACACGAACCGAAGCACCACAGAGCACCTCGTGCGTCGAGCGGCAGGGCCGCGCCACACAGCAATTATCTGGTGAGCGATCCAAGCCCGCACCAATAGATGCGTGACACTCTCTTGCCCCAAGCATAGCGAACGGCCAAGTCTCGCGAGAGCAGGTGTTTGCCGGCATCTTTACCGTCGATCGACAACTTCACAAGAGGTCGCCCAAAGACATCGTGGCGACCTGAGTAATGCACCGTCACCAGTCGGCCGAACATGAAGTCGCTGAGCTCGTCCTTGGCGGCCATGCCAGCTTGATACTCTGCGGGGCAGCGTGGCGAGCTGATCTCTGGCGCGTCGATCACGAGCAGTCGCAGTTGTTTCCCGTTGAATCGAACGGTGTCGCCGTCCACGACGTGGAATGCTCCCGAGGTCGCCGAGACTACGTAGGTGGAAGTGACAGGCCTCCATTCCATGAGGAGGTAGGCGCCCGCTGCTACGGCCATGAGGGAGAGGATGGGAGCGAGCATGCGCCCGTGCCGAAGTGCGCGGTGGAAGCGTGACCTTCGCTTCTGTGACTGGACTGCCCAGCCATGTCGCATCAATCGATCTGGCATAATCGCGGCTCCCGAAATTTCAGGTGTATCCGCGCCTGACTAGCATTGGATTAACGTGGTTGCCGCAACCAATGCCGCGAGCCTACGAAGTCATCAGCTCGATTGGAGCCACCTCGGTCGCTTGAGTGTCGAGGCGTGACAAGGGTGGCAGCGTGCTAGTCGAGTAGGAGCCGAGGACGGCTCGCGCGACGAGGATCTGCGCTAGCACTGTCGGGCGCGTTGGACAGCGCGGCGTCCTCGACGCAATCGCCGGCACCGTCGGCCCTGCGCGTGCGCTCGCCGCATGGTGTTCGCCATCAGCGAGTGGGACAAGCGCGTGTCACTATGTAGGGGCAGACCAACCAGGTCCGGAATCCGACTTGGCTCGTGGAGAGCCTTGAGGCCCGTGGCGAAAACTCAGATCACTCGGACGAAATTTCGTGGATATCAGATTGCCGACAGCTTCAGAGCGCTAAGGGGTAGGGGAAGGGGTATGCTGGAGGGGGTGCGAGGAAAAATCAATATAATCAAATGCCTCTGGCTCCGCGGGTAGGATTCGAACCTACAACCAACCGGTTAACAGCCGGTTGCTCTACCGTTGAGCTACCGCGGATCAGGGTTTGCCCGAAGGCTCGTGGCTTCTAGCAAACACAGGCGCTTCGCGCCACCCCTTTCGGCTGCGACCTCAGAGCCCCGCCGATCGTCCGGCAGCGGCCTACTCCGTCGGCACCATATACTTCAGCGCCACGTTCGAGAGCGCCCCGCCGATCACGCAGGGAATGCCGACCTGCGCCTGCCCGAGCGCGCTCGCCACAATGCAGCCGAAAGCCAGCGCCGTCTGCCCCGCCTGACCCCACCAGGAAACATTGCGCGCGTGCTCCGGGCCCTTGCGGCGCAGCTCCTCCACGGCGGCAACGGCCTGCTTGCGAATGGTGCCCGTCTCGTAGGTTTCGGCCGCGGTGATGACCTCGCGCAGCTCCTTGGCCGCATCCTTCGGCAAGGTTTCGAGCTGCCGCTTAGTATAGGCGAGCAGCCGGGGATCGGACTGCAGGTTCGTCGCCAATGTCCACTTGGCCATGCTGCCGAGCGTCAGCTTCTCGACATCATTGCGGTCCTTCGACCAGGGCAGCGCAGTGATGATGCGGTCGATGCCCTTGAAGCTGCCCGAGGCGAAGTAGTGGCCCCACATGATGTCGATGTGCGCGGGCGATGTCTTGAGGTCCAGCGTCTCGAAGGTGGCGCCCTTGCCATAGAGATGGTGCTCGATCAGCACCTTGCGTGTCGGCATGCGCTCGACGAACTTCTTGAGAAGTTCCTTCCAGCCCCTGAGACCCGAATAGGCGATTGCGCGCACGATCACCACCTGGTCCTCGGGCGGCAGCGGGAACATCTCCGAGATCAGCTTCTCGGCAATCTCGGGATTGGCCGCAAGCACGCCCGCGATGAAGCCCTGGTAGACGCCGGCTTGATCGAGTTCCTTGAATACGCCGATCCCGCTCATGGCCTTCACTGCCTGGGGGAGTTTGTCCGGCTCCGGCTTCTCGCGATAGCTGTTGATCCACTTGAGGATCGTCTGGGCGGTCAGTTGCTGCGGTGGTGGCTGCTGCTGCTGTTGAGATGGCGGCTGCTCGATCGTGGCCCTGCGCTGGGCGTCAGCCATGCCCGCGCCGAACGCGAGCATCAGCATCGCCAGAAAGCACACCACTACGCGCATACAGATTCCCCGGAGTCGGCGCGCTTCAGCGCGCAGGACCTACAACCACAATGCGAGCAGGCGTGGCCGTTTTGCGGCCCGGATGCGGCGGTTTGAGGGTTATGGTGGGTCTCAATTCGCGGCTGCGCCGCGAGCGAGGGCCAGCCCTCGCGCTCCCAGCCGGGGGACACCCCCGGAGCCCCCGCCTTTTATGATTTTTGAGCCCGGGGGTGAACCCTGTCCGCATGGCGGCCGCGGGCATTGCACCACCGCTGAGTGCGACAGCGCCACTTCCCAGCAGCCCGCGGCATCTAAATCAAAGCGAGGGTGTCCCTCTCGGCGGGAGCTCGAGGGCTGGCCCTCGTCGCGCCAGAGGCGCGAGGCGCCCTATTCGTCGTCGCGCACCACCACGGCATCGACGATCGCATATCCTTCGGGGCCGACGATCAGCGGATTGATGTCGAGGCTCAGGATGCGGGGTGTCGAACTCGTCACGAGATCGCCGACGGCAACAGCAGCCTTGGCGACGGCCTCGACATCAGCCGCAGGCTCGCCGCGCGTTCCCGCGAGCACGGGCCAGCAGCGCAGCGAACGCAGGGCCGCGAGCACATCATCCGTCGTGAAGGGTGGCAGCAGCAGACGCACGTCAGGCATGGCCTCGACGTACTTGCCGCCATCGCCGAGCGCCACGATGGGGCCGAATATGGGATCGCGGTGCGCGCCGATCATGAGCTCGCGCTGGCCGCGCGCCATGCGCGCAACGATCACGCCGTCGAAAGTCGCGCCCGCTTTGGCAATCGCCTGCTCCATGTCGCGGAAGGCCGCGCCCACCGTATCCTCGTTGTCGAGACCGAGGCGGACGAGCCCGTGCTCGCTCTTATGCGGGAGATCGGCGGAGCAGCCCTTGACGGCGACCGGCCCGCCGAGGTTGCGCCATGCCGTGGCGGCTTGGGCTGCTGTGCGGCAGAGATGATGCGGCACGACCGCAAGGCCTGCCCGCGCGAGCACGTCGAGGCTCTCTGCTTCATTGAGCGCGCGACCCTCGCCGGTGTTGCCGTCCTTAAGGCGCCCCCACTCGGATTCCGGACGTGCCTTCGCGCGTGCGATGAGGGCGTTGTGTTCGGCGAGGCGTGCGAGCGCCGCGATGGCGTCTGCTTCCAGCGGGAAGGTCGGCACGCCCGCGGCCTTGAAGACATCGGCGACGGACTTCTGCCACGCCGACACGACGACCGGCGTGCCTGTCGCGTCGGCGAACGCCGCCGTATCGCGCGCGAAGGTCGGCACGTCGTAGCCCTGCCCGGCGATCGGAAAGCCGATCATGAAGTTGTCGGCCGCGTTCTCGTTCGCGAGCACGGGAAGGATGTCCGAGAGCAGGCGGTTATTCTGCAGCAGCGCCGCCGTGAGATCGATCGGATTGGCCGCTGAGGCGAAGGTCGGCAGGATGGCATCCAGCTTCTGGCGCACGGGGCCTTCGAGGCGCACCATTTCGAGCCCGGCGAACGTTGCCTCGTCCGCACTCATGACGCCGGTCGCGCCGGAGCCGGAGATGGTGACGAGACGGCGCCCTCTGGGCTTCCAGCCCTTGAGGTAGATCTGCGCGGCTGCGACCAACTCTCCGATGTTGCGCGCGCGCCATATGCCCACGCGCTCGAGCGCCGCATCGACCACGCGATCCTCGTTGGCGAGTGCGCCGGTATGCGAGAGCGCGGCGCGCTGGCCGGCCTCCGTGCGTCCGGACTTGAGCGCGACCACGTAGACGCCGCGCTCGTGCGCGATCCGTGCGAGCGTTTCGAGCTGATCGGGGCGCGGAATGCTCTCGATATAGAGGAGGAGCAGCTTGATGGTGGGATCGCTTGCCGCGGCGGCCGCCATTTCGAGCACTGAGACGTCCGCGTCATTGCCCGTCGCGAGCGAGTAGCGCACACCGAAGCCCTGTTCGAAGAGCAGGCCGACCGGCACGGCACTCATCGCACCGCTCTGGCTCACGACGGCGATCGGACCGTCGAAAGGCTCGGACTCCGACCACATGGTGGAGAAGCTCGTAACCGCGCCATTGCCGAAGTTTGCGAGGCCCTGCGTGTTAGGCCCGACCATACGCATGCCGGCCGCACGCGCCGCCGCGACCATGCGCGCTTCCTTGGCTTTCCCCTCGGGATCGGAGGTCTCGCCGAAACCCGAAGTCATGCACACGAGGCCCTTCACGCCTTTCTTGGCGCAGGCTTCGACGGCGGCGACCGCGTTGTCACCCGGCACGGCAACGACGACCGTGTCTGGGACCTCGGGAAGATCATCGAGGCTTGCGACGCATTTGAAGCCCTGCACTTCGGACCGCGTGGGATTGATGGCCCACACCGGCCCCTTGAAGCCGAAGCGCTTCAAGTACGCGAGCGGGCGCCCGCCGATCTTGTTCGGATTCTCCGATGCGCCGAGCACGGCGATGGAGCGCGGGGCGAGCAGCGGCTTCAGGCTTTCGATAGACATCGCATGACCTCATGCACGCTTGAAGAAGGGGATGGGGCGGCCGGCGAGTTCGATCACGCTGCCGGAAACGCGATCGCCGATCGCGAGGCCGGGTGTGCCATGCGCCATGAGGCGGAAGCCTTCATCGGCATCGACCATCACGAGTGTATAAGGCGCGAGCGCCTTCATGTCCGGCGTCGGTGCGCGCTCGACGATGGTCACGGCGTGCACGACGCCGCTGCCCGACGCTTCCAGCGCCTGAGGTTCGCGCGCGCCGCACTTCGGGCAGAAGCTGCGCACGAAGTACCATACGTGTCTACACGGCGTGCAGCGCTGATAGCGGATCATGTCGCTCATGCTTGGCGCTCCATGATCAGACTGACGTGCGAAGACATGACGCCGCCATCACCGTGTAGAAAGGCGAGGCCCGCATCTGCAACCTGACGATTGCCGGCGCGGCCCGTCATCTGGAGCTGCGTCTCGACGAGATGAGCGAGTGCACCCGCAACGCCGCAGTGGCCATAGCTCATGAGGCCGCCATGCGTGTTGAGCGGCTTCGTGCCCGTGCGCGAGAAGTATCCCTCGCGCGCCATGCGGCAGGACTGACCTCGCGGTGCGAGCCCAAGCTCTTCGAGCAGAATAGCGAGCGTGATGGTGAAGCTGTCGTAGATCGCGAGATAATCGGCGCCCGTCGTCGCGAGTCTGCGCCCGCTTGCCGCGATGGCGCGATCCATGGAAAGGCGCGCGCCGAACTCGGTCAGGCTCGGCGCTTCGCTGATGTGCTGGTGCGTATGGGCCTGTCCTGCGCCGATGATGCGGACAGCGGCCTCACCTGTGCGCTCGCGGCTCACCACGAAGGCCGCCGCGCCGTCCGCCGTGGCGCAGCAGTCGAGCAGCTTCAGCGGCCGCGCAATGGGCTTCGACGCGAGCACGTCCGCAACCGTGATCGGCTCGCGGAACTGCGCGCCTGGATGCGTCGCCGCGTTCGTGCGCATGAGCACGGCAAGCTCGGCGAGATCGGCCTCGCTCACACCATGCTCATGCATGTAGCGGTTCGCGACGAGGCCGTAGTAGGCCGGAATGGTCGGTCCGAGCGGCACCTCGTGCACGGGATGGCCGACCTGCGCCAAGGTCTCGACGACCTTGTCGCGCCCGCCCGGTGCCGACAGACGGTTCTCGCCCGCAACGACCAGGACGTGTTTGAGACGCCCCGCCGCGACCAGCTCGTGCGCCAACATGGCCATGGCAAAGCCCGTCGCACCGCCGACCTGAAGTCCGTGCGCATAGGCCGGGCTCAGGCCGAAATGCTCGCAGAACACCGTCGCCAGCATGATGTGCGGCATGGTCGTCGCGTAGCCCGTGAGCACGCCATCGATATCGCCGCGCTTCAGGCCAGCATCATCGAGCGCCAGCGCCGCCGCCTCGCTCATGAGGTCGATTGTGTTCTTGCCCTCGTGACGCCCGAACGGCAGCAGGCCAACGCCTGTGATCCAGCTCATGTGAGCCGGCTCACACCGTGGCGATGGCGTTCGCCGGCGAGCCGACCGCACCCGGCAGGTTCAGCGGCGGCGCCGTCATGAGAAAGCGGCTGCGGTTGTTCGCACGCAGCCAATCCGCAAGTTCCGACAACCGCCAGATCTCGCCGAGATTGACGCCGGTCTTGAACAGGCAGTGCTGATGCAGCGGCAGAGCCGCGCACTGGCCGGGCTTCAGCGGCGCGTTGTGGACTTCTACGGCATAGTTGTCGGAGATGAGCGCGACGAGCTTCGATTCCGTAATCCACTGGTGGAGCTTCGTGTCGCTGCCGTCGAGACCCGTGCACGTCTGGTGCATGGCCTCCTCGGTCGGTTTGCCCTTCTGCTCGAAGATGACCTCGTCGAATCCGGTTCGGAGACACACGAAATCGCCCGGCTCGACCTTTATGCCGTCGGCGGCCATCACGCGCATGAGATCGTCGTACGTCACGGCATGCTTGCGCCGCCCGAAATGCGCGAAGAGATCGATCATGACCCCGCGCCCCTGCAGGCACTTCTCGGCAAGGTTCTCGACGCCGAGCTTCTTGGCACTCGACGTTGCCTTCGCCTCGACGAACGTGCCGGGTATGGCGCCCGCCTGCTTGGGGTCGCTCGGGCCAACCATGTCCGTGTCACCACGAAAGCCATTGTAGAACACGGGCTCGGCGACGCCGTCACCATCCGCATCGAAGAGCGAGCCCACGTGCGCGAGCGTGTCCCACTGGCTCGAATACTGCAGATGCAGGATCACCATGTCGTCGTTGATGACGTCGGTGAGGCCGGGATGATCAAAATCGGTGCGGTAGATCCAGTTCGGCCGGTCGTGGCGGACGGTGGGCCTGAGCAACGGCGGGTGGCGGCGTGGGTTCAGGACATTGCCGCCCGGCAGATCGAGCGGCATGGACAGGCAGAACGCGCGCCCTTCCTTGACCTCGGCGACGGCCCGCCTGACGCGCTCAGCATTGAGCTCGTTCATGCGGCCGAGCTGGTCGTCGGGGCCATAATCGCCCCAGGTGGAATTCTCAGGCCGCTGCTTCCAGCGCGCGCTCTTGGACATGGGCTTCCTCCGGTGCCGCGCATTGCAGGTCGCGCGTTCTGACAGTGCGCCGACGGGTGCCGCCGGTCGTGCTGTCAGGATACGTGCGCCGCGCCCGCTGGCAAGCCGGGTCGTCAGGTCCCAGCTATGCGCCGCGCCAGACCAGCACTGGAATGGTGGTGTGGGTGAGAACTTTCTTGGTCTCGCTCCCGAGCAACAGCCCGGCAAGCCCGCGCCGGCCGTGTGAGGCCATGACGATCAGGTCGCAACCCTGTTCCTTTGCCGTCTCGATGATGGACTCCCAGGGATGCATCTGGAAGGCGTGGAACCCCTTGTATGGCACGCCCGCTGCCGTGGCGATCATCTCGACCTTCTTGAGGTTCTGCGCTGCGGTGTCATGCGTGCCCTTGAGATAGTCCTCCTCCGGAAATCGCGCGGCGAGGGCCCCCGATACAATGGCCGAGTACGGGATCGAAACATTCAGCGCGGTCAGCCGTGCTCCCACTGCTTTCGCGAGATTGACGGCATAAGGGATGGACCCCATCCCGAAATCGGAACCGTCGACGGGGAGCAGGATGTGCTTGTACATGGGGAACCTCCAAGTTTCCACGTCCGGACTGAGCGGCCGGGGCACGGCAGCAGGTGCGCGTATGAACGTGAGGTCGGCTCGGGGCGCGCGCCTTGCGATCGATCAAGCCCGACCATGCCGACGGCGCATTTGGCGTGCGGGACGTAAGTCGCTAATGTGGCCGGAAAATCCGAACCGGAAGCCCAATCGACCTCATGGCCAGTGAACGCACCTCTTCGAAAAACGCAGCCGACGCGCATGTGTTCCGCCCTGCCGCCGAAAGCGTGGCCCTCGATGAAGCGCGTCTCGCCGCCTATCTGGCCGGCATCGGGCTCCCCCTCGATACCTCTGAACCGGTGCGCCAGTTCGGCACGGGCCTTGCCAACATCAACTACCGTTTGACGGCCGGCGGGCGTCGCCTCGTGCTCCGGCGGCCTCCCGGTGGCGATCTGCCGCCCGGCGCGCATGATATGTCACGCGAGCATCGCATTCTCTCGCGGCTGTGGCGCGTCCATCCGTTGGCACCCGAGAGCCTGCACCTCTGCGAGGACAGAAGCGTCATCGGCGTGCCTTTCCAGCTCATCGATTATCGTCCGGGTCTCGTCATCAAGGGGGACGACCGCTCGCGCTTCGATGGGCACCCGGATGTTGCCCGGTCGACGAGCGACATGCTGGTCGCGACGCTCATTTCGGTGCACCGCGTCGATTGTGCCGCGATCGGCCTCGATACGCTCGGCAAGCCCGAGGGGTTCATCGCGCGCACGCTCAAGGGCTGGGCCGGGCGTGGCCAGCGCCTCGATGTCGCGCCCGAGACGGCACGTCTCCTCGGCGAAGTCACGGGATGGCTCGAGCGCCAGCCTGTCCAGACGCGGGCGCCGGTGCTGCTGCATTCGGATTTCAAGCTCGATAACATGATCGTTCATCCCGAGACGCTGGCGCCCGTCGCCATCGTCGACTGGGACATGGGCACGCGCGGCGACCCGCTTTTCGATGTAGCGACGATGCTCAGCTACTGGGTTGAGCCCAATGATCCGCCCTGCATGCACGCCCTTCGCCAGATGCCGACCGCGGCACCGGGCTTTGCGAGCCGCCGCGAGGTGATCGAGGCCTATGCGCGTGAGATGGGCGTCGATATCTCCGACTGGGCTGCGCTCCGCGTGCTCGCCATGCTCAAGCTGGCTGTTGTCCTGCTGCAGCTCTTTGCGCTCTATCAACGCGGCGCCGCCAAAGGCGCTGACTATGCCGAGCTGGATCGGGTTGCCACGGAACTGCTCGCGTATGCAACCGACATCGCCCACGGGCGCGCTGACTGACCAAGATCCGACTACCGAGGAAGGAAACCATGGATTTCACTATTCCGAAGCCACTCGAGGAGCTGCGCGACCGCGTGTCGGCCTTCGTGCGCGAGAAGATCATCCCCTTCGAGAAGGATCCGCGCTGGGATCATCACGGCATTCCGGAGGATCTGCGCCGCGATCTCAACAACGCGGCCAAAGAGGCTGGCCTGCTCGGCGTCAACAGCCCGGAAGAATTCGGCGGCAAGGGCTTCTCGCATTTCGAACAGGCGGTGGTCTTCGAGGCGGCTGGCTACTCCATCCTCGGACCGATCGCGCTGCATTTCCATGCCCCCGACGAGGGCAATATCCATATGCTCGACGTCATCGCGACGCCGGCACAGCGCAAGAAGTATCTCGCGCGGCTTGCGACCGGCGAGGTGCGCTCATGCTTCGCCATGACCGAGCCGGACGGCGGTGCCGGCTCGGATCCGCTGCTGCTCAAGACGCGTGCGGTGCCGGATGGCAACGGCTATGTCATCAATGGCCGCAAATGGCTGATCACGGGTGCCGAAGGTGCCGCCTTCGCCATCATCATGGCGCGCACAGGCGATGCCCCGGGTGACTGCACCATGTTCTTCACCGAGCTACCGAACCCGGCCTTCAAGATCAGCCGTGTGCTCGGCACGATGGACTCGAGTTTCATGGGCGGCCACGCGGTCATCGACATCGAGAACCTGCGCGTGACCGGCGACGACGTCATCGGCGAAGTCGGGCAGGGCTTCAAATATGCGCAGGTACGTCTCGCGCCCGCGCGTCTCACGCATTGCATGCGCTGGCTCGGCTCCGCGATCCGCGCGCACGATATCGCGACGGAGTATGCTCGCACGCGTACGTCATTCGGCAAGCCGCTCGGAGATCATCAGGGCGTATCGTTCATGCTCGCCGATAACGCGCTCGACATCCACACGTCGCGCCTCGCCATATGGCACACAGCGTGGCTGCTCGATCAGGGCGACAAGGCGTCGACGGCGAGTTCCATGGCCAAGGTCATCTGCTCGGAAGCCATCTTCCGGGTGGTCGATCGCTCGCTGCAGATCCTCGGCGGCATGGGCGTGACTTCCGACACCGTCGTCGAACGCATCTTCCGCGACGTGCGCGCCTTCCGCATCTACGACGGCCCGTCCGAAGTGCACCGCCATTCGCTTGGCCGGCGCATCGTGAAGGGTGATCGGCCCAAGGCTGCACATTAGGCCGCGGAGAAGGCGCGTCATGCATGCTGCGTGTCGCGCCTCAGCCGCTTATTTCTTGCTGCCTGCTTTTGCCGATGCCGCCGGCTCCGCATTCTCGGCTTCATCATCCGGCTTCGTTGCTGCACTCTTCGCAGCATCCGGCTGGGTGACATCGGCGACGGGCGATGGGCCCGGCGGTGAGGTATCGCCGATCACCATTTTGCATTCCGCGGGCAGATCGGCGAGCGTGATCTCCGGCGGTTTCGGCTTGGGTTTGGGCTTCGGCAGTGCGACCGGCGGCTCAGGGCGCGGCGGCCGCGGCGCATAGATGCGCTTCATCCGCTCGATCCAGTCGTTCACTTCCTTGCCGCAGCCGTCCTCATTCCCGACGATGGGTTGTGGCGTGCACGCAGGGCTGTCCTTCGGACAGGCCATGCGGATGTGCATGTGATAGTGATGCCCCCAGTAGGGACGGATCTTGTTGAGGTGATCACGCGGTAGCGACTTGTCCTCGCAGATAGCCTTCTTGATGGCGGGATGGACGAGCACGCGTTCGACCTGCGCGTAGGAAGCTGCGCGCGTGATGATGCGCCCATGAGCTTGCGTCCACACTTCCGGGTTTATGCTCACGCGATCCGCTGCAAGCATCGACGTCGCCGAAAGGTCCTCGCGCTCACGGTTGCTGAGCTTTTGGTCCGGCATCGGCGTCAGCCAGATGTCGGCATCGAGCCCAATTTGGTGGCTTGCGTGGCCCGTCAGCATCGGGCCGCCGCGCGGCTGCGAGATATCGCCGACGAGCAGGCCGTTCCAGCCATCGTTCGCCTTGCCGTCCTTCGCGAGCCGCTCGACGAGTGAGATCAGCGAGGGGTGGCCCCACATCCTGTTTCGCGACAGCCGCATGACCTGCCAAGTCGGCCCATCGACCGCGATGGCCTTGGCACCGGCGAGGCAACCCTTGGCATAGAAGCCGATCGCACGCGCAGCGAGGGGCGCTGGCGCTTTCGCGGCGCCGAACAGAACCTTTGCAGGCGTTGGCGGCGGTCCCGTCTTCGCGGCCTTTGCTTTCTTCTTCACGACCTTCTTGCCCGCCTTGGCCTTGGCCTTTGGCTTTGCCTTGGGCGTCGCAGCGGCTGCCGGCGCGGTGCCGGTTGCGTGCATCTTGGATGCACCCTGGGCCGAAAGATCGGTGCTTGCAGGCATCATGGCGGCGGCAAGCAGCAGGGCCGGCCAAGCCAGATGCCGAGGCTTCAACTTCATGCGCGCTCCTCTACGGCTGGCCGTCGTGTCTAGCACGGTCGGCGCGCGTCACCAATGCTTGGAACATCGGCCGCGCAGAGGGCGGGATGAGAGGTGAACAGGAGATGAAGCACGGTGCAATTGCCCAGATGGGCGATCGATCGCATCATCAATTATGAGTGTATCGAGCGTAACGCGACACTCGCCGGCCGAACGGTGCGGACTGGCGTCAAACTGGACTGATCCGTGCGCTGGGTTCGGTACATCGATGGTGCGGTGAACGGCGCGCGCGGCGCGGATGAGATCAGCTCCGCACGCCAGCCCGTGTCTTGCCAAGTGTTGCCAAGGCGTGGGCGGAGGCTCCTCGCAGTGCGGCGTTTAATCGAGGTTGTGGCTGGAGAGGCGCTAAGCATGGCGCGCACCTGTGGCGGGTATGTTGCGGTGGGTGCGACCCCGGAGCGCGCGGGCTCCGGGGTCACTGACGGGATCAGATCATCACTTACTTCTCGACCTTCGGCAGCTCTTTCGCCTGGGCCGCCGTGACACTGAGAAGAATGCGATTGTCGGCCGCAACCGTGAACTGTGACGGCATCACGCGCACGCGCGTCTGACCAATGCCGAGGAACCCGCCGATGTCGGCGTGCAGTTCGGTGACCTTGCCGTCGGCGCTACGCTGGATGGCGGCAACGTCGCCGAGATTGCTGTCATCGCTGCTGACCACTTTTGCACCAATCAGTGCCTTGGCCTGCTCCTCGGTGAGCATCGGTGACGTCTGCGCAGGCGTTGTCGGCTGCACGCTCGGCGCGGTCACGGCCGGGGGCGTCGCGGGCGGCGTGTCGCTCGGCGCCGTCGTCTGCGCGAGCGCGGCGGACGATGCAAAAATGGCCATCGAGGTCGCGGCCGGAACAATCCATTTCATCATGTCATCTCCATGAGCTGTTGCTCTTTGAGCTCTCGTTCATCCTGAACGGGTGCCCCTCCGTGAGCACTGCACGAAGAACGCATGGCTTTACGGGGAGTTCCGAGGAAATCGACCGCAGCTTAACTTCACGGCGATCGGGGATGTGCAACGCTTCCGGGATCGCCAACATCAATGTGGCTGAGTACCGCCCCGCTCGAGATATTCCTGAATGCTCTCTCGCGCTCTCGCACGATCGAAGCTGCCATCCTTGCGCCGCGAGATCCATGACGACATCGGCGGATCTCCCATCGGCTCGTACAACTTCACGCCGTTGCTGATCAGGGCGGCGACGTAGCTGAATGCGCTCTTGGCCATGACGAGCACGTCGGCTTCGACGATCTGCTGCATCGTCTCGATCGCATCTGTGTCGAGGTAAAGTTCGCATCCAAGTTCAGCAAAATCGGCGAAATCCTCCGCCTTTCCCTGCGAGTGAACCTGATAGATCGCTTTAATGTTGAACTCACCCAGAATACTGCGGATGAGTTCAATCGTTCGGATGATGCTGGCGTTGGGCGTGAAGCGCGAGGAGTTTTGGCTCTGGTCGACGTCGCCTCGCCGGACGTGGATCGCCACGACAAAGCGATCCTTGTCAGGAGATCTCGTGAGCGCGCCGAACTTGTCGCGCAGGGACGGTCCGATAGCCTCGAACGTGTCGGGATATCGCCGGTTGAGCCAGTAGCACTGCTGAAGGCGCAGAACGACATTGTCCGTGATGTGGCGCCCGTTGAGCAGGTAATCCTCATAGTCGACAATGTCGTAGGTCCGGCCGTCTATCTGCTCCTCGCCCTTGCCGAGATTGAAGCGCTTTTCCCAAGCATTGAGCCAATCGCCCATCTCGCCGGGTGCGTGATCGAGCCTGGAGAACGGGCTGTCGACATACGTCGCGCCGAACGCCTTTGCGAAGTTGATGCCCGAGATGCGTGCCATGGCTTGCTTGCCGGCCCCATCTGCGCGGCCCGAACAGGTTATGCGCGTTCCTCGTGGGATGATGCCTTTGGTGAAACGGAGGGCCGCATCGCCAGCAAGGAAATTCTTGTCCGTCTTTATGTTCTGACCAAGCAGAGCCTTGAACCGAAACCAGAAGTGGCGAAAGGCCAATTCCAATCGATCATGGAAAGCGATGGGCTGCATGAACGTCTCAAGGAAAATGAGCGATGTGATTGAGTAGAGACCGGTAGGGGCTTTCCGTGCATGGCCAGGATGCCAAGCCAGAATGCCGAGCGTTCAGCAACAGCCCAATGGGAAGAAAATGTCAAAACGCATGATGTCGCGACCGCTTGTCATAGAGTTTCAGTCGTCCCGACGATCGGAACCGAACGCGATCGAATGCGTTCTCATGACACCGCTCGCCAACGCTCCGCAAGCGACGGCGCGCCAAACGCATGGAGAAATCACGATGGATTGGAACCGGATCGAAGGTAATTGGAAGCAGTTCCGCGGCAAGGCCAAAGAGCAGTGGGGCAAACTCACGGATGACGAGCTGGACCAGATGGAGGGCCGTCGTGAGCAGCTCGAGGGTAAGATTCAGGAGCGCTACGGCTACGCCAAGGATCAAACGCGCCAGGAAGTCGATGAGTGGCTGAAGCGCATGTAAGTCGTTTAAGTCGTTGACGACAACGCCAGCGTTTGTCGTCCAATTGCGCCCGGAATGGCTTCGTGCCGTTCCGGGCGCGTTGCGTCCGGCGTGCGAACCACTAAAGTGGACAGTCCGGATATTCAGTCTTCGTTCGTCGGTCTCTTCCTCGGGGTGCCGCCATGTCGTTCGACTTTTCCTCGCTGATCTGGATTGTCATCCTCATTATGGTGCTGCAGCCCATACTCATGGGGCGGTGGTTTGCGATGCAGCGGATGCGGGCCATTCGCACCATCGAGCAGGCGCATGGCTCGCGCGTCATCACCATGATCCACCGCCAGGAGCGCCGAAGCCTCCTTGGCTTCTCCGTGGCCCGCCACATCGATCTCGAGGACGCGCAGACGATCATCGCGGCGATCAAGGAAACGCCGCGCGACATGCCGATCGATCTCATTCTGCACACGCCTGGGGGCCTCGTTCTGGCCGCCATGCAGATCGCCCGCGCCGTCGAAGCACATCCTGCCAAGGTGGACGTCTACGTGCCGGTCTATGCGATGTCCGGTGGCACGCTGATCGCGCTGGCGGCCGATGAGATCGTGATGGGTGAGTTCTCGGTGCTCGGCCCGATCGATCCGCAGATCGCGGGTTTCCCTGCGGCGAGCATTGCCAAGGTGCCGAAGATCAAGCCCATCGAGCAGGTGTTCGATCTGACACTCATACTTGCCGACGTCAGCGAGAAGGCGCTCGATCAGGTCAAGCGCGGTGCCGTCGAGCTTCTCACGCCGCAGATGGAGGAGGGAGCCGCACGCGCACTCGCCGAAAAGCTCGCGGGCGGCCATTGGACACACGACTACGCGCTGACTGCCGAGGAAGCTCGCTCGCTCGGGCTACCGGTGAAGGTTGCGATGCCGAGCCCGGTCCTCGACCTGATGAAACTCTACCCGCAGCCTGTACAGCAATCGGGCGTTGACTTCCTTCCGATCGACCTGCCGAGACGGCGTCAGGTGTGACGCTGGCGCCATGCCTGCGTCGCGGCCGTTTACCAACGTATGTCACGGAACGGAATATCGGGGACATCGCATCTCGCAAGTGCTAATGGCTTAAGTCTGAAGTGGTATGCCGCCGTCTGGCGCGCGCGGTCGGCCATTCTTGTGGTAGTGCGCGCCTCGGGGAGGGAAGTATGGCGGTCTTGCAGGGCGTTGACGCCCGACCACCATTTGGGTCGAATGACCATAGCTTTCTCCGCACCTGACACTGCGCTGGGCCATCAATGCGGTTACGCGTCTATCTCCCGACGCTTCTGATCCTGCTCCTGCTGCTCGGCGCAACCGGGCTTGCGTCATGGCTCCTGTTTGCCGATGCGACGGACAAGGCGCGCCGGCAGTTCCATGAGCAGGCGACGGCGTTCGAGGGGCTGCTGGTCGATGCCATGCGCTCCTATCAGCAGGTGCTGCGCGCGGGCGCGGCTGCCACGAATGCCATGCCGGGGATGACGCGCGAGCAATGGCGCCACTTCATCCGCGACCTGGCCGTCGATGATTTCTATCCTGGGATCCAGGGGATCGGCTACGCCAAGCGGTTGCGGCAAGAGGAGATAGAAGGCTTCGTCGAAGGGCAGCGACGCGCGGGCCGCCCCGACTATCGCTTCAATCCGGAAGGCACGCGCGATAGCTACACGGCCGTCGTCTATCTCGAGCCCGAGAACTGGCGGAACACCCGCGCCGTTGGCTACGACATGTTCTCCGAGCCGCGTCGCCGCGCCGCCATGGAGCGCGCTCGCGATACGGGCGGCCCCGCCCTCAGTCGCAAAGTCGCGCTCATGCAGGAGACCGGCGAGGATGTACAGGCCGGCACGCTCGTCTACCTGCCGGTCTATGCCGATGGCGTAGTGCCGGACACCGCAGAAGGCCGGCGCGCAGCACTCGTCGGCTACGTCTATGGCGCGTTCCGGATGGGCGAATTCATCCCGAAGGTCATCGACCGCAATCTTCCGGGTACCTTCCAGCGGCTCCACGTGCAGATCTACGACGGCGTCGAGCCGACGGAGATGGATCTCATGTTCGATGACCGGAGGCTGGCGCATCGGAGCCTGTCTCCGCTTCCTGCCAATGCGCCGGAACCTCTCTTCACCGACAGCCGCACGATCACCGTTGCCGGCTCCGACTGGACGATCGTGCTCCGATCGAAGCCGGTATTCGAGCAGATGATCGATCGGTCGAAAGCCTGGATGGTGCTTCTTGGCGGGACCGTCATCAGCTTGCTCATTGCTGCCATCGTCGGCTCGCTGGCCTATGCCCGCGAGCGCTATGCCGCAGCCGAGTACAAGCTCTCCGAGGAAATCGCAGAACGTAAGCGGGCGCAGGAGCAGGCCCAGCTCGCCAATCGCGAGCTCATACATAGGGTCAAGAATATGCTGGCGATCGTGACGGCGATTGCCTCACAGACCGCGCGCTACAGCCCGACTGTCGACGTCTTCAACAAGTCCTTCCGCGAACGTCTGTCTTCGCTTGCGCGAGTGCACGATCTTCTGCGTCCCGATCCTGCGCACACACCCGACCTCGGTGCCTTCATTCGCGAGATCCTTGCACCCTACTGTCATTGGCAGGGTGCGCTCGTAGCGAAGGGGCCAGAGATCGATGTAACTCAGAACCAGGCTGTGCTTCTGAGCCTGCTCGTCAATGAACTCGCGACCAATGCAACCAAATATGGCGCCTGGTCCATTCCGAGCGGGCAAGTCGTCGTGTCATGGCGGGAGGAAGGGGCGGAGGCCGATGGCGAAGAGGATAACGTGCACATTGTGTGGCAAGAGCGGAACGGCCCGCCCGTGCAGGCGCCAACCAACAGCGGATTTGGTACGAACGTCATGAAATTCTCGATCGAGCGTGGCCTCGGCGGGCGCATCACGACGAGCTTCGATCCTTCAGGCGTACGTCACGAGGTGCGGCTGCCGAAGAAGGATAGGGCGGCCGCCAGCGAGAGCCGGCCGGCGCCCCACGCCGAGAACGGCGAGGCGTCCGGCCGCTGAGCGCGAGAGACCCGGATCAGATCAGGCCGAAGACGTTGAGCAGGATCAGTACCGAGATCGGCACGCCGAGCATCCACAGAATGAGGTTCTTCGTCATCTGATCTCTCCAAGCGGGTGATGATGATTGCAGCGGGCGAGGCCGCCGCATGAGCCGGATTACACTTGTACAACGCTGTGCGAGGACATCGGTTGCGCCGTCGCCGCGCATATGCGCGGCGTCACGCGATCGTCTCCGCAGTTCGTGCCGGCGCGTTGTCGCGCGCCCCATCGCTGTCACGCTTGATCCGGCGAGGCGCGCAGTCGAGCGCCGCAATGATCGGCGATATCGTCGTGTGCACGCGGCTCTGTAGATCCTCCTCGCGCCGCTCGGAAGCAAGCGCGGGCACGACCGGTTCCGGCGCCAGCACGAAGTGGTGTGCGTCGGGGAAGTCACGCGCTGCACGGCGCGCAATGAGGCGGAGCTGCTTGTCGTCGACACCGCCGACTGTTGCGATCACGATCGTATCGACGTTCTGATATTCTTCCATGGACTTGAGATCGGCGATGGCCGTGAGGCCCGACGAGCGCGTCGCCACGACCGCGCGACATGGCGTCTGGCGACTGACTAGCTGCGCGATGTGATCCGCAGCAGCGCGATCGATCGTGCCGCGGGCTGGCACGACACACACAGTCGGCTGCTCGCGGTCGTCGCGCTGCTCCGACGCTTCGTCAATCTCATCGAAATGAAGATCCGAGGTCTGGCGCATGGTCTCGCGCAGGTTCTCTGCCTGCTCGGCATCGAGGCGCTGCGCGCGATGGTCGAGTGCTGCGAGACGCAGCGCCGGCAGCACAAGCCGGTCGCTGACTTCGACTGCCTGCATGTCCTCGCCTTCGTCGTCGAGCGTTGCGGCCGCGGCGACCGGATCACCGGCGAGCAGGCGATGATAGAGTTCCTGGGTGGGGTCGAGCGCAGGTGTGTCACCGAAGAGTACGGAGATGAATTCGAGCCCGCGAACGTGTCGGCCAAATACCACGAGTGTCGTCGTCAGCGGTGCCGACAGCAGCAGGCCGATAGGGCCCCAGACAACGGTCCAGAAGCTCGCCGCAACGGCCATGCCGAAAGCTGTGATGCCGGCCTTCTTGCCGAGCATGAAAGGCTCGACGACATTGTTGAAGATGAGCTCGGCCACGACGATCAGAGCAACCGTCAAGATCATCGTCGACCAGCCCGGATCGACGGCAGCCGCGAGTACGATCGGCGGGATTGCCGCGAGCAGAGGGCCGGCAAAGGGAATGAACCTCAGTAGCGCCGCCAAGATGCCCCAAAGGAGCGGATTGGGAACGCCGATCAGCCAGAGGCAGACGCCGATCGCCAGTCCGTAGCCGCCATTCATCAGCGCGAGCGCGAGAAACAGCGTCGACAGCTTGCCGCCCGCGTCGCTGATGGCGGCAGCGGTTCCGCTGAGACGATCCGTACCGGCAATCTTGATCAAGCGGTCACGAATATCGTGATGCTGCAGCAGCAGCAGCATCGCAAAGAGTATCGTGATGCCTGTCTGTGCAAGAGGCTCGAGCACGGCGCTCAGGCCGGACAGGATATTCGCCGATGTGCCCTGCTGCTGCGTCACGACGAGCGGGTCGCTGCCTCGGGCGACGCCGCGGCCGAGCTCCTGCTCGATATCGGTACCGAGTGACTCGACGGCCGTTACAGCGCGTTTGATCAGGCCGTCCGAGCGGCTCATGTCGGCGACAGTACGCACCTTCTCGACGAGGTTCTGCTTATAGCTGCCGAGGTCGGCGGTGAGCGACAGAAGCTGCGCGCTGACGGCAAACGATAGAAGGCCCAGCATCAGGATGGCTGCCGCCAGAACGCCGACGGCGGCGACAGGCTGCGGTACGCGGCGGGCCGTCAACCATCTGACGAGCGGCGCGAGGATGAACGCTATGATGATCGCGATCGCGAGCGGGATGAAGATGGCGCTGCCGACGACGAGCGCCGCCACGACAAGAGCCATGACGATGAGCGACGCCGATAAATTGCGCAGGCTGTCCGCGAGTAGCGGCATCTGTAGTTACCCCTGAGGCTGCGTCGGAAGAGTGCGGCGCACACTCGTGGCCGCGACACGCCAAGAACGCGGCTTATGAGGTTCTGGTTGCAGGCGCAGGACGGCGAGAGCCCGCGACGGATCGGCCAGCGACCTGATCGCTCAAGGAACGAACTCGTGAGCGCAGCGTTTTGAGGGCATCCCTGACGAATTCAGGACATGAGACATCAGGAGCTGAGATATGGGCAATCTGTTGCACTATGCCGTGGTCTTCCTCATCGTTGCGCTTGTTGCTGCGTTCCTCGGCTTCGGCGGCGTAGCCGGCACGGCCATGGAAGGCGCACGGATCCTATTCTGGGTCGCGATCGTGCTGTTTGTCATCGCGCTGGTGGGTGGCTGGATAAGACGGGCTTGACGCCTTAACCGTTCCACCGCAGGGCTAACGGCCGGTATTGTCGGAGGCGCAACGTCTCCGATGACTACCGGCCGTGGCATGTCGCGGCGCACCAGTTCCGACATTCGGGTTGGCAATGGCGAAGAGCAATCCAGCAACCAGCGCTGCGCGCTACATCCTCATTGTAACGGCGCTCCTGCTGCCGACGCTGTCGCTCGTGCCGCTCGGTGGGCTCTATCTCTGGGAAAAGGGTTACGTAGTCTGGTGGGCAATCGCGGCGCTGATCTGCGTCGGCGGGGTTGCCCTCATGCAGCGTCTGCTGATTTCAGGCGCTGTGCGTCGGGCCCCGCCCGAGGCACAGCCGAAGCAGGCCTCCACCGATGCCTTGGAGGCCCCTGTCGATCCAACCTGGAGCCCGCTCGAGATCAAGGCGTGGGAAGACGTCAAAATGGTCGCCTCGCGCGTCGACCTTGAGCGCATGAGCGATCTCGACGCCGTCGTGACGTTGGCGCGCAATACGATCGAGGTTGTTGCCGAGCGTCTTCACCCCACGCGTGAGGATGCCGTCTGGCAGTTCACGCTCCCCGAAGCGCTCGCGATTTCGGAGCGGGTGAGCCGGCGTCTCGGGCGCATGATCGAGACGAACGTTCCCTTCGGCGACCGCATGACGGTCTCTCAGTTCATCAGCATCTATCAATGGCGGCATATGCTCGACGCCGCCGAGCGCGCCTATGACATCTGGCGCCTGGTGCGTCTCGTCAACCCGGCGACGGCGATCACCAATGAGGCGCGCGAACGCCTTTCCCGTGCGCTGTTCCAATGGGGTCGGGAGCATGTCATGCGCCGGCTCGTCGAGGCCTACGTCGAAGAGGTCGGCCGCGCAGCGATCGATCTTTATGGCGGTCGTCTGCGCATTGCGCGCCCATCATCCGAGGGTGCGGGCAATGTGCCGGAGAGCGTCGGCGAGCTGACGCGCGCGCCGATCGCGGTGCTCGTCGTCGGCGGTACGGGCGGGACCCGCGAGACCGTCGCCGCGCTCCTGCGCATGGTCGAGCAGGATGAAGCCCGCGCCATGCTCGAGAGCCTGGACCGGAAGAGCCCGTCGCCATCGGCCTGGGATCTCGTCGGGCTCGAAGTGCGCCTTTCCGAGGTCGACATCGCGGGGGCTAAGAATGTCCGGCGTCTCATCGATGAAGTGGCGGCTGCCGATCTCGTGGTTTGGGTGCTGCCGCAGGGCGGGGTGACGGAACCCATGCGCGCGACGCTTGCCGCGCTCGCCGATCACTTCAAGGCGACGCCGAGCCTTCTCGCGCCGGCGGTGCTTCCGATCGAGATCAAGAGCGCTGCCGCCTCGCCTACGGCGGCTGACAAATCGAGGATTCTTTCGAGCGAAGGCATCGTCGTGATGCCCCCCGTTCTGATCGACCCGAAGTCGGCAAATCCCGAAACCGATGGCGTCCGCCTCGCTGAATCTCTGCGCCGTAACTATGCCCATGCTCGGCGCGTGAAGGCCGTGCGCTGGCTCGGCGAGAGGAAGGCGCAGCGTAACTACGTCGGCGCAGGCCGCCAGGCCGCATCCGCCATTGGATCTGCAGTGCGCTCGATCTTCTCGCGCCGGGGCACGTAGTTTTGCGCCGCTTGGATGTGCTGTTTTGACGTACCGCCGATTTGTTGTGCTGCCTGGAACTGGCGCCACCAGGAGCGCGTTGCTCCCATCGAATGCACGGGACCACCATTGTCGTCCCGCATGTCGAAGGAGTTCATCAAATGCAGTCGGCAAAGACATATCCTCATAACGAGGGTGGTAACGGTAGGCGTGGGCAGGGCACCGCTGGCGAAATGGCCGAGCAGGTCGCGGACAAGGCAGCGGAGTACGCAGGCAAGGCCGGCGAGCAGATCGAGCGCGCTGTCGAAGGCGCGGATGCGACCATCCGTTCTGTTGCCGAGCATGGCCGCGAGGCCGGCGAGCGCGTGCAGGAGGTTGCGGGTAACTTCAAGTCCGCAGTCAATAAGTCGGTCAAGGATCAGCCCATGGCGACGCTTGCCGTTGTTGGTGCGCTGGGCTTCGTTCTCGGCGCGCTCTGGAAATCGTAAGACGCGAGCTTGAGGCGCAGAGGGGATCGTCATGTTCGGGATGCTGTTCAAGCGTGCGCAGGCGACCGTCGATCGAGCGATCGACGGTCTCGTCAATCGTGCGATCGTGGCAATCCCGTTTCTGGTTGCCGCTGGCTTCGGTACGGCTGCCCTGGCTCTTCGGCTCAATCGTGAGTACGGACCGGAGACGGGCTCGCTCATCCTTGCCGGCGGATTTGCGTTTCTCGGCTTGCTGGCCGCGCTGGTCATGCGTGGCCGCTCGGAAGCCGCCCCACAGGGTGAGGAGGCCACCGAGCCTGCACCGGGGCCGGGTGCAACGGCGGCGGATACAGCCGAGGCGCCCGATCTGGCTGGCGCGGACCGCGAGCTGATGATGGCGGCGCTCACGTCCGCGGCGCCGATTGCCATCCCGGCGCTCGTGCGAACAATCGGCCGAAATTTGCCGCTGGTTGCAGCTGTGGCTGCGGCGGCGTTCATAATTTCCCGTGACGGGCCGGCCAGCTCGGCGCTCGAACCGGGCGAATAGTCCTGGATAGGTGCGCTAACCATTTGTGAAGGTTGCTTTTTAGCCCGGCGCTTTATTCACTGCAGGTTCGGGAACCCGAGAGCGTTTCAAGTGTTATGAGAAGCGTCAGCAGCACTCGCGCGCCGTAAGTGCTTGTGCGGGTCGTACGGGGCCGCCGGCTCCGACCTCTCAATCATACGGGGTATGGGGGGAAGAATGGCAGACGATCAGAAGCAGAGTGACAAGGAAATGCGGCAAGAGGCCAGGGTTGTGAGCATGTCGTCGGCTGAGGCCGCGCCGGAAACGGGGCTGCCCGAAGAGGCGCGGGGTCTCATCGGGCACCAGTTGCGCGAGGAGTACAGGCGCGTGCTCGCCGAGCCCCTTCCTGACAAGTTTACGAAGCTGCTCGAGGAGTTGGCGCAGTCGGAGACCCAGCCCGCGCTCAAGCCGGAGAACAAGGAATGACAGCAGGCAGCACGGGGGACCTGCAGAGCCAGCTGGCGGCGCTCGTTCCGAACCTGCGCGCCTTTGCCCGATCGCTTTGCGGCGCAGCCGATCAGGCGGACGACTTGGTGCAGGAAACGCTGGTCAAGGCATGGAAGAGCCGTGCGAGCTTTGATCCAGGCTCCAACCTGAAAGCGTGGCTCTTCACCATTTTGCGCAACACGTACCTGTCGGAGCTGCGCAAGCGGAAATACGAGGTTCAGGACCACGACGGCGAACTCGCTCAGCAACTGAGCGTCAAGGATAGCCAGACCGGGCACATGGATCTCGTGGACTTCACGAAGGCCTTCGCGGTTCTGTCGCCGGAGCAGCGCGAGGCTCTCATCCTGATCGGCGCGGAAGGGTTCTCGTATGACGAGGCCGCCCTGATGTGCGGCTGTGCGGTCGGTACCATGAAGAGCCGGGTCAACCGCGCTCGCGGTAAGCTCGCCGAACTCATGGGCGTCGAAGGCGCCGAGGATTTTGGCGGCAATCAGGCTCCCCGTGCGCGCGGCATTGCCGTCGGGTGAGGTTGCTTGCGTCACTTTGCTGGCCGGAAAATATCGATCCTTCAATACGATGGCTGCGCCCGGAAAATGCGGGCCAGAAAATACGGGTAGGTGATGGAACGGTTCTCGGACCGGCGCGTTGTCTGTCGTAATGACCGTAGTGGATCACACGAGACGCGACCGGTTTCCTCAGTATCTCCAGAAGATTCAAAGCCTCAAAACAGGGGGAGTGGCCGCAGATGACAAACTCTGTTGCCGATCAGATTGCGCCGCAGCTTCCGTATCTCCGACGCTTTGCCCGGGCATTGACGGGCTCGCAGGATCGCGGTGATGCGTATGTCGTGGCGACGCTCGAGACGCTGGTCGCCGACCAGCGTACCTTCCGCCGCGATCTCATGCCTCGCGCGGCGCTCTACCATACGTTTGTGAAGGTGTGGGGGGCGCTCCCCATCAATCAGGTTCCCGAACCTGTGGAAGCTGGCCTCGGTGGTGGCGTCGTCGAACGCCGTATCGAGACGTTGACGCCCTTGCCGCGTCAGGCTTTTCTTCTCGCGGCCCTCGAGGAATTTCCGTCGAGCGAAATCGCCGAGATCCTCGGAACGACCGAGGACGAGGTTCGCCGCCTGGTCGACGTCGCCGGCGCCGAAATTGCCGAGCAGATTACTGCTCAAGTGCTCATCATCGAGGATGAACCGCTGATCGCGCTCGACATCGAAGGCATCGTCGGCGATCTCGGCCACAACGTCGTCGGCATCGCGACGACGCGTAAGGAAGCTGGCGACCTCGCCCGCAAAACGAAGCCCGGTCTCGTGCTCGCGGATATCCAGCTTGCGGATGGCAGCTCCGGCATCGATGCCGTGAACGACATTTTGCAAGGCGCCGACATGCCGGTCATCTTCATCACGGCCTATCCGGAGCGCTTGTTGACGGGCGAGCGTGCCGAGCCGACCTTCCTGATAACAAAGCCGTTCAAGCCCGAAATGGTGAAGGCGGTCATCAGCCAGGCTCTTTTCTTCGACGTGCGCGCCGGTGGCCGCCCGCGAGGTGCGGCTGCATGAGACTGAATCCGGTGAGCTGATCTCATCGCAAGAGTGCAAATATCACCCGTGGATATCTTCGAGAATCTTCGAATTGTCACGATAGACTGCGGTGTGTTGGAGCCATCCGCAGTGGCCGCGACAGTCAAGCGAGGGGCAAAAGCGCTCTGGGCCCTGGGCAGGCACGAGCGCGCAGCGAGTCGCTGCTGCCTGCAGTGCACGAAGGCTTCGAGTGGGGTTCGGTGCAGGCCATGACAACGTCGAAAAAGCCGGCCACGCATGATGCATCCGATGCCAATGAGGGCGACATAAGGGGCAAGCAGATAGCTGGCGAAAGACTGCGCGAAATTCCTATCGGACTTGCATCATCGCTCCTGGAAGCCAGCCCGGATTGCGTGAAGCTCATCGATAGCGGGGGGGCGGTCTATTACGTCAACCCAGCCGGTTGTGTGCTTTTGGAACTCGAGTCGACAGATGCCGTTTTGGGGCAGGCCTGGGCCGATCTTTGGCCGGAAGGTGCGCGCGCAACCGTGCGGAAGGCCGTCGTCGATGCGATGCGCGGCGAGGTTGTGCGCTTCAGCGATGTCTGCCCGACGTCCAAAGGCACAACGAAGTGGTGGGATGTCATCGTCAATCCCGTGCGCGGGACCAGCGGCAAGGTCGAGCATCTCCTCAGCGTCTCGCGGGATGTCACGGCGCAGAAGATGGCCGAAGTCTCACTCAAGGCCAGCGAGCAGCGCTTCCGGGCGCTGGCTGACAACATGGCTCAGTTCGCGTGGATGGCTTACCCATCGGGTTACGTCTTCTGGCACAACGAGCGCTGGTTCGACTACACGGGGCTGGACCCTGTGGAATCAGCAGGCGAAGGTTGGCACAAGGTTATTCACGCCGACTTCTCGGAGCGCGTTGTCCGACAGCTGAAGCGCGCCTTCGAGAGCGGCGTGACATGGGAAGACACCTTCCCCATGCGCGGTGCCGACGGCGCATACCGCTGGTTTCTGTCGCGCGCCATGCCGCTGCACGACGATCAGGGGCGCGTCGTTCTCTGGTGCGGCACGGATACCGACATCACCGATCAGCGGCGCTTGAGCGAACGCCTGCTCAAGCATCAGCGTGTCATCGACCTGTCGCACGAGGCCATGCTCGTATGGGAGCTCGGCGAGGGGATTATCCTCTTCAATCGCGGGTGCGAGGAGCTCTACGGCTATGGCAAGGCCGAGGCGCTGGGCACCATCCCGGCGGAGCTGCTCAAGACGCGCTACCCGATGGAACTCGAGGAATTGCTCGAGCACCTCGGCGAAAAGGGCAAATGGAGCGGCGAGCTGCTGCAAACCTCGAAGGACGGCGCCGAGATCTGGGTGGACAGTCGCCTGGAGCTGATCCGCACGGGCGGACGGCGGCTCGTCGTCGAGACGAACCGCGACATCACCGAGCGGCGCAAATCAGACGATGTCCGCAATCTCCTGGTGGGCGAGCTCAATCATCGCGTGAAGAACACGCTTGCGATCGTCCAGGCCATCGTGGCGCAGACGGCACGCACATCCGAAACGATGGGGCAGTTCGTCGCCGGCCTCAATGGCCGCATTCAGTCGATGTCGAGCGCGCACCACATGTTGACGGAGGCCCATTGGGCAGGTGCCTCGCTGCGCGAGATCGCGACCTCGCAGATCGAGGTGAGTGCCGGCGAGACCAGCAACGTCGAGATCCTCGGCGATGATGTGTTTGTGCCCCCTCAGACGGCACTCCAGCTGACGCTCATGCTGCACGAGCTGGCGACCAACGCCGTCAAGCACGGTTCGCTTTCACGACCGGAGGGCCGTGTCACCGTCTCGTGGACGACCGAGATGCGCGATACGCCACGTATTGTCCTGCAGTGGACCGAGCGCGGCGGGCCGCCTGTGACGCCACCTGCGGCGCGTGGCTTTGGTACCCTGCTGCTCGAGCGGTCCGGTAAGCTGCCCCACCTCAAGGCGAACCTGGAGTTCGATCCGAAGGGCGTCGTTTGCCGGATCGAGGTCAAGCTCGTTGCGATCGGTGACGGCGAGCAGGCGTACTTCAATCCGCGCCGTCACCAGATGGTCGGCGCAGCCGGCGTTGTCACCTCCTGACACGCCCCCACGGAACCCATATTCCTGCCCGCGCGTTCATTTTCCGCAACACAAGGGTGCGTCGGCGATGGCTGCGTTACGTCTTGGCCATCGCATGATCCCTCCAACGCCCCAATTGAACGGAGAACGAGCAATGTCCGAGATCATGCGCATCGAACCTGAAAAGGCCCGCCAGGATCCTGAAGCCGTCTTCGATCGGCCGGCGGATATCGAAAAGGAAGTCGGTCTCACACGTGGTCAGAAGATCGCAACGCTGAAACGTTGGGAAGCCGACGTCGTGCGCCGTCTCGACGCGACCGACGAGGGCATGCCGTCGAACGGTGAAAATTCCAACGATGCGGTTCTGCTGAAAGAGATCAAGATGGTGATCGACGCCATTCAGACCGGTGAGCAAGCACCGCTGAAGACGCACTGACCCGCGATCAGTGCTTACTTTCCTTCAGTAGTCCTGCGAGCGGGCCGGTGATCGTTTTCGGCTGGCCCGCCTCGTAACCGCCGCGCTTGGATGTCTTGTGCCCGAGCGCGACGAGCATCTCGGCGAGCTTCACGGCAGCGCCGACCCCGTCGATGACGGGACAGTTATGCTGCACCGATAGATCGCGCGCGAGCTTGGCCATGCCCGCACAGCCGAGCACGATGGCTTCTGCGCTATCCTCCGCGAGTGCGCGGGCTATCTCGGCGTTGATCCGCGCGCGCGCGTCCGAGCGCTCATCTTCCAAGGCCAGGACTGGCACCTCGGCGGCGCGGACAGACGCACGCCGCTCGAAGCCGTATTTCATCAGATTGTGCTCGAGAGCGGGAATGGACCGCGCGAGCGTCGTCACCACGGTGAAACGGTTCGAAATCAACGTTGCCGCGTGATAGGCCGCCTCGCCAATTCCGATCACAGGGCCATTGGCAATCTGGCGCGCGGCATCGAGACCGGTATCGTCGAAGCATGCGATCACGTGGGCATCGGCGCCTGCGGCATCGCCCGCGCGGATCTCCATCAGGAGCCCCGGCAGCGACATGGCCTCGTCGTAGTAGCCCTCGATCGAAACAGGACCGGTCGGCGAAGTAATCGCCTCTATGATCGTGCCGGCAGCAGCTGCCTCCTCGGCGGCGCACGCGATGGTCGCCGTCATCGCGGCGGTCGTATTCGGATTTATCACGCGGATGCGCATGTGTCTCAGCTTGTCACAGCGGGGGCCAGTGCCGCAACTTTGTTGACAGTGTCCGCCGTCCTGTGACAACGCACGCGATGTCCGCTGCCGAGGTCGACGGGCCCCGGCACCGTTGTTCGGCACATGTCGGCGGCAATTCCGCAGCGCGGTGCGAAGGCGCAACCCGGCGGCAGATTGGCGAGATCAGGCGGGCTTCCGGGAATTGCCGGCAGGCGGTGTCCTTCGAGCCGGCCACCATGTGCGCGCGTCGACAGGAGGCCAATCGTATAGGGATGACGCGGCGCACGAATGACGTCGCGCACCGTGCCCGTCTCGACAATGCGGCCCGCATACATAACGGCAATGCGATCTGCAACTTCGACCGCGACCGAGATGTCGTGCGTGACGAAGATCATCGACAACCCAAGCTCGCGCTGCAGCTCGCGCAGCAGCAGCAGGACCTGCACCTGCACCGTGGCATCGAGCGCAGTCGTCGGCTCATCGGCAAGCAGGATGCGCGGCTTACTGGAAAGCGCGAGCGCGATCATCGCGCGCTGTCGCATGCCGCCCGACATCTCGTGCGGGTAAGCCTGCAGGCGCCGCTCCGGGCTCGGGATACGCACGAGCGTCAGCATCTCCAGCGCGCGCTTGCGCGCGTCCGCCGCCGAGATCTTCTCGTGATTGCGCACGGCCTCGACGATCTGCTGGCCGACCGTATAGACCGGATCCATGGCCAGCATGGGCTCCTGGAAGACCATCGATACGGTCTTGCCGCGGAAGTTCTCGAGTGCGCGACCTTCGAGCGTTGTGACGTCTACACCCTCGACCTTGATGCTGCCCTCGATGCGCGAGCGCTTCGGCGGATGCAGGCGCAGGATCGAGCGCAGCGTCACGCTCTTGCCTGAGCCGGACTCGCCGAGAAGTGCGATCACCTCGCCGCGCCCGAGCGCGAGATCGACGCCGTCCAGCGCGCGCACCGGTTTCGGCCCGGCGCCGAAGGTGACGGTCAGTCCGCGAATGTCGAGGACGGGATCGCTCGGCGCGTTCATTGAACTCTCTCCGCGTGCATCAGGCGGCGGCCTTGCTGTGACCGGACGTGGGATCGACCATGTGGCACGCCGCGAGGTGGCCCGCGCCGCTCACCGTGAGCGCGGGTGTCTTTGCCGAACAGACAGACTCGGTCATTGCGCACCGCGTATGGAAGCGGCAGCCGGACGGTGGATCGATCGGGTTAGGCGGATCGCCCGCGAGCGGCGCCTCCATGGTGCGCTCGTCCGGGTTCATCGATAGCATCGAGCCGAGCAGCGCCGTCGTATAGGGGTGGCGCCCGCCGGTGTACAGCGCGTCGGTCGGGCCGATCTCGGCGACGCGGCCGAGATACATGACCATCACGCGATTGGCGATGAAGCGCACCACTTCGAGATCGTGGCTGATGAAAATGTACGTGAGGCCGATCTCGTCCTTGAGATCGAGCAGGAGATTGAGCACCTGCGCCTCGACGGACTTGTCGAGAGCCGATACGGCCTCGTCGAGAATGATGACCTTGGGCTCGAGCGCGAGCGCGCGCGCGATATTCACACGCTGACGTTGGCCGCCGGAAAGTTCATGCGGATAGCGGCCTGCGAAGCGGCGCGGATCGAGGCCGACGCGATCGAGGAGGCGGCGCGCACGGCGGATCGCCTCGCCTCCCGCGAGACCATGAACCGTCGGACCATAGGCGATGGAGTCTTCGACCGTCAGACGCGGATTGAGCGAGGCATAGCTATCCTGGAAGACCATCTGCACTTGCGAACGGAAATCTTTCAGTGAGAGCTCCGACGTTCCCGGCGCGCGTCCATTGAGCAGCACATTGCCGCTGTCCGCCTTGATGAGATTCATGAGCACGCGCGCGGTCGTTGATTTGCCACAGCCGGATTCACCGACAATGCCGAGCGTCTCTCCTGGATAGAGGGAGAAGTTCACACCGTCGACCGCGCGCACGACGGCATTGGCCCGTCCAAATAGCCCCGACTTGATGGGGAAGTGCTTCACGAGTTCCACGGCCTCGAGAAGTGCGCGCGACGGCTCGCCCGCTGTCTGCGCCGCTGAGGGTGCTGCTGCTATTGCCGCGTCGCTCGCCATCGCTATGCCTTGATGTCCATGGCCGACCTCAAGCCGTCCGTCAGCAGGTTGAACGAGATCGAGGTGATGAAGATCATGATGCCGGGCAGCGCGCACAGCATCGGCTGCGTGTAGAGCGCCGTGCGCAGCGTATTGAGCATGAGGCCCCACTCGGGTTCGGGTGGCCGCACGCCAAGGCCGAGGAAGGAGAGGCCCGACGCGAGGATCATCGAGACCGCGATGAGGCTCATGCCATAGACGAAGATGGGGCCAAGCACGTTGCCGAGCACATGCTTGCGCACGATCGAGAGGCCGCCTGCGCCGCTGGCCCGTGCTGCCTCTACATAGTCGAGATTTCGCACGCTCGTCGTCACGCTTTCCGCGATGCGTGCGATCGGTGGTATGAACACGATCGTCAGCGATATGAGCCCGTTGACGATGCCGGCCCCCATGGCGCCAGAAAGCGCAATCGCGAGCAGCACCGAGGGAAAGGCGAAGATGATGTCGATGGTGCGCATCAGAATGGTGTTGACCCACCCACCGACATAACCCGCCGTGATGCCGATCGCCGAGCCGATGAAGAGTGCGAAGAATACCGGCGTTACGCCCATGAACAGCGAAAGCCGCGCGCCGTAGATGAGACGCGAGAGCATGTCGCGGCCGAGTTCGTCCGTCCCGAGCCAGTGGCCGGGTGTGCCGGGTGGTCTCAAGCGCCTCAGTGTCGCGCCGCGATAGGGATCGTGCGGGGTGATGTAGGGCGCGAGAATGGCAATCAGGATCAGAAGCAGAATGACCCCGAGCGCGATCATGGCCACGGGATCGCGGCGGAAGCGCCGCCACACTGTCGACCAGTAGCCGGGTGAGCGTTCGATCGTAGTGTCGTCGATCATTGCGGGGGCGACGGCTTGCACCATGGCGTCAGCTCCGGGCAATACGTGGGTCGATCGCGGTCTGGACCACGTCGACCATCAGGTTAAGCACGACGAAGAAGCAGGCGAGCACGAGGATCGTGCCCTGCAGCAGCGGCAGGTCGCGCTGGAAGATCGCGTCACTGAGGAGGAGGCCCGTACCGGGCCAGGAGAATACGGTCTCGATCAGGATCGAGCCGCCGAGCAGATAGCCGAGCTGGATGCCCATGACGGCCAGCGCCGTCGGCGCCGCGTTCTTCACGATGTGTTTGAAGATGCCGAACGAGGATGTCCCCTTGGCCTTGAGGCCGGCGATGAATTCCTGCGACAGGATCTCGGCGACGAGCGCGCGCACCGTGCGTGCGATGATGCCCATGGGGATCACCGACATGGTGACCGCGGGCAGGATCATGTGACGAATGTGTGCCCAATCCCAGACCCAGTTATCGGAACCGCCAGGGCCGGCGCCGGTCGGCGGCAACCAGCCGAGCTGGGCGGAGAAGATGATGACCAGCACCATCCCGAGCCAGTAGTGCGGGACGGAGACACCGGCAACCGAGATGGCGGACGCGACCTTGTCGATCCATGTATCGCGGAAGCTACCGGCAACGAAACCGAAGAGGCCCCCAAGAACGAAGCCGATGACGGTCGCCAGCGCCGCCAGCATCAGTGTGTTGGAAACGGCCTTGCTCACCTCCGCGACGACTGGACGATTCGTGCGGATGGAAGTGCCGAGATCGCCGCCGAGTGCGCGCCCGAGCCACTTGATGAATTGCTCGGCGTAGGGGCGGTCGAAACCGTAGAGCGCCATCATCTGCTGGCGCAGCTGCTCTGATGCATCCGGCGGCAGTACTGAGACCAGCGGATCGCCAGGCGCGAGATGTACGAGGAGGAAGCAGACGATCGTGACACCCAGCATGATCGGCAGGGTATAGATCACCCGCTTGGCGATGTAGGTGAGCATCTGGTCCCTCCGTGGAGCAAGCCTTTACCTCGGCTCGCTCCACGCCCAAGAGTTTACTCCGTCTCAGTTCAACGCGAGCGCGTGCTCACTCGATGCTGACCGTCGCGAGATCGATGAACCAGCTCTTCGGCTGCACGACACCCTTCAGCTTCGGGCTGATGGCGCGCGGGCCGACGTCGTGGGCAACCCACAGGAAGGGTGCTTCCTCGACGATGCGTGCGTGCAGGTTGGCAAGCGCTGCGTCACGATCCTTGTCGGCGAACGAGGTGCGCGCCTTCGCGATCAGCTCGTCGAACTCGGGATTGACGAAGTAGCCCCAGTTATTCGAGACCGGCGGAACGGTCTTCGACGAGGTGAAGCGGACCATTGCGAAGAACGGATCCATGGCCGCGAACGTCACGTTCGTCGCGTGTGCACCGCGCGACCCGGGGTCCTTGGCACCCTGGCGCCAGTTCGTGAAGAGCGCGTTCCACTCGATCACGTCCAACTCGACATCGAAGAAGCATTCCTTCAGCGCCTGCTGGAGGAACTCGTTCATCGGCACCGGCTGCATCTGACCGGAGCCCGAAGCCGACGTGATCGTCTTCACCTTAAGCGGCTTGTTGGGGCCGTAACCGGCTTCCGTCATCAGCTTCTTGGCAGCGGCGAGATCGTACTTGATGTCGAACTTCGGATTGCCCCACCAGGGATGGCCCGGCGGCACCGTGCCCTTCGGCACTTCCATCAGGCCATTGAGGGCTTCCTTGAGCTCGTCGCGGTTTACGCACAGATTGGCTGCGTGACGCACGCGCTTGTCGAGCCAGGGCGAACCTTCGGCGAAGGAGAACTGCCACGGCCAGACATGCGGCTGGGCGTTTGCCTTGATCGTGAAGCCCTTGGACTTGATCACGTTGACCGCGTCGGGAGCCGGGTTCTCGATCCAGTCGACCTGACCCGAGAGGAGGGCTGCCGTGCGTGCGTTGGCTTCCGGCATGGGCATAAGGACGACGCGGTCGACCTTCGGCACGCGCTTCGGATCCCAGTAGTCTTTGTTTGCTGCGTACTCGACGCGCTCACGGGCCGAGAAGCCGACCATCTTGAACGGGCCCGAGCCCGAGGCGTCCGTCGAAAAGGCGGCCCAAGCCTGCTTGGCGCGCTCGGCGGGATCGGCAACGCTGCCAAGGGCGTCGAATTTCTTCTGCCAATGCGCAGGCGAAGCAATGAAGAGATTGGTCAGGTTGATCGGCAGGAAGGAGTCGGGCTCCTTCGTCGTCAGCTCGACGGTGTAGTCGTCGATCGCGCGTGCCGACACGAGGTTCGGCATGCGGCTGACCGTGACGCCGATCTGATCGGGTGCGAAGTGCGGTGCCGACTTGTCGAGCACTTTCTGCACGTTCCACACGACCGCGGCGGCCTTGAGGTCGCTGCCGTCATGGAATTTCACGCCCTGGCGCAGCTTGAAGATCCACTTCGTCTTGTCGCTGTCCGAGACGGCCCACTCCGTGGCGAGGCCCGGAATGAGAACGCTCGCCTTCTCCTCCGACGACAGATCCCAATGCGTGAGCGCGTCGAAGAGCGGGATGCCCGTGAAGCGGTTGCCCTCGAAGCCCTGGTCGGGCTGACCATTGGTCTTGGGGATGTCCGCCGCCGTCATGGCGATGCGCAGGGTCTTCTGGGCCATGGCCGGAAGAGCCGGCATTGCAAGCAGCAATGCTGTGCCGGCCACAAGGCCTGCACGAAGCCAACGCAACGAGGATTTAGATTTTTTCACTAGCGCCTCCATCAACGCACTCTGCGGTTTCTAAACTTCGCGCAGCCGGAGCTGCGGTCGTTCGGCAGGGAGGAATGTGCGGCATCATCGGCTCGCATGGTCCGGAATGGGTGCACCATGGATGCTCGATCTCTCCCCTTGATCTCTTTTTTGCACTCGTTGTGAGCGCTACTATCGCCTGGATGCCACCGATTGTATACAGGGCACTAAGCTTATCCAAGCCCAGGGAATAGGCACGCACTGCACAATAACCCGCCATTGCGCTGCAAGACCTTCCGGGCGTACGCTAGTTCTTGTATACAGGACAGCATGAGCAGACCTCGCAAAATCGCCGAAGAGAATGGCAGCGTCAGCACGGAAGTGATCGTCGAGCGCATCACGACGGCCATGCTCGAGCAGCGGCTGCCGCTTGGTGCCAAGCTCGGCGAGGAGAAGCTTTGCGCCATCTTCGGGGTTTCGCGCACCAAGGTTCGCCAGGCGCTCAACCGCCTCGCACGCAGTCAGCTCGTGGTGCTGAAGCCGCGCCGCGGTGCCTTCCTTGCCGAGCCGACGCCCGAAGAGGCGCGGCAGGTTTTCGAAGCGCGTCGCGTCATCGAGTGCGAGATCTTTGCGCAGTTCACGCGTTCCGCGAGCGAAGCGGACCTAGTCGCTCTTGAGCGTCACGTGGAAGCCGAGCGTCGCGCAATTCGGACGGATGATGTGCCGCTGCGCAATCGCCTGCTCGGGACATTCCATGTTCGCATTGCCGAGATGGTCGGCAACAAGGTGCTGACCGATATCCTCGCTGATCTCGTCACGCGCTCGTCGTTGATTACACTTCTCCTGCAGTCGACGCAGGCCGCATCCTGCTCTTCCGACGAGCATCGCGCATTGATCGCCGCTATCCGGGCGCGCAAGGGGCCGCTCGTCCAGAAGCTGCTGCGTGAGCATATCGATCATGTCGAACGCGATCTCGCCGACATCGACGGGCGCGCGAGCGCATTCGATCTCGCTGATGCCTTGGGGTCGGGAATTGCTGCGCGAAAGAGCAAGGCGCCTGTTCGCCGCCCACGCAATGGCGCTGCAGCAGGCCGCGGGAGGGCTCAAGGTCAGCCATGAACATCACGTCCGACTATCCGCGCGATCTCAAAGGTTATGGCCGTGAGCCCCCGCATGCGCGCTGGCCGGGCGGGGCACGCGTCGCCGTGCAATTCGTCGTGAACTACGAGGAAGGCGGCGAGAACTGCATCCTGCACGGTGATGCGGCCTCGGAGGCCTTTCTCTCGGAGGTGGTCGGTGCCGCCCCTTGGCCGGGCCAGCGGCACATGAACATGGAGTCCATGTACGAGTACGGTGCGCGTGCCGGTTTCTGGCGGCTGTGGCGCACCTTCACCTCGCGCGGGATGCCGGTGACGGCCTTCGCCGTCGCGCACGCCATGATGCGCGGGCCGGAGCAGGTCGCGGCCATGCGCGAAGCCGACTGGGAGATCGCGAGCCACGGCCTGAAGTGGATCGAGTACAAGGATTTTTCAGAGGCCGACGAACGGGCGCATATTCGCGAGGCCGTGCGCATTCATACGGAAGTCGCTGGCGAGCGGCCACTCGGTTTCTACCAGGGGCGCTGCTCGGCGCACACGCTCGCGCTCGCCATGGAGGAAGGCGGTTTTCTCTATTCGGCCGACAGCTATGCCGACGATCTGCCGTACTGGGTATCCGGTCCGCGCGGGCCTTTCCTCATGGTGCCCTACAGCCTCGATGCCAACGACATGCGCTTCGCAACGGCGCAGGGTTTCAACTCCGGCGATCAGTTCTACACCTACTTGAAGGATACGTTCGACGTCCTCTACCGCGAGGGCGAGATGGTACCGCGCATGATGTCCATCGGCCTGCACTGCCGTCTTGCTGGCCGCCCGGGTCGCACGGCCGCACTCGAACGCTTCCTCGACTACATTGCCGCTCATGACAAGGTCTGGGTCGCCCGGCGTCTCGATATTGCGCGCCATTGGCATACGGCCCATCCGCCAGAAGGCGCACCGTGATGAGCGATCTAGCGCTCGGTCGGCGATTGATGGATCGCCTGGAGGCGCTCGCGCGCTTCTCGGATGATCCCGACGGCCTGACGCGCCTCTATCTTTCGCCCGCGCACAAGCGCGCTGCGGACGCAATCGCCGGCTGGATGCGCGAAGCTGGTCTTGATGTGCGGCTCGATGCCGCCGGCACGCTCATTGGCCGCTATGAAGGCGCGCGTGCTGACGCTCCCACACTCCTCATCGGCTCGCATATCGATACTGTGCGTCAGGCCGGCAAATTCGACGGCACGCTTGGCGTGTTGTCTGCCTTGACGGCAGTCGAGGCGCTTTCGCAGGCGGGCGAGCGCCTGCCATTCGCGATCGAGGTCATCGCCTTCGGCGACGAGGAAGGTGTGCGTTTTCCCTCGACGCTGCGCGGTTCACGCGCGCTCGCCGGCACGCTGAATGCTGCTGCGCTGGAAGAGCGCGACGCTGACGGCATTTCCGTACGGGAGGCGCTCGTTGCATTCGGTGCCGACCCCGGGCGTCTCGCCGACGCCGCGATGTCGCGCGCCACATCTCTCGCCTTCGTCGAAGTCCATATCGAGCAAGGACCGGTGCTCGAGCGCATGAGCCAGCCGGTGGGCGTTGTCACCGCAATCAATGGCGCCCGGCGCCTGAGTGTTGTCGTGCAGGGCACCGCCGGCCACGCGGGCACCTCGCCCATGAACATGCGCCGAGACAGTCTCGCTGCTGCTGCCGAGATGGTGCTCTCCGTCGAGCGCATTGCGGCCGAAACGCGTGACGTCGTGGCGACCGTTGGCGTGATCGATGCGCGGCCCGGCGCCGTCAACGTCATTCCGGGCGAGACCCGCTTCACGATCGATACCCGCGCGCCGGATGATGCTGCGCGTGATAGCGTCGTCGAGCGCATCACGACTGCCATCGACGGCATCGCCGCCCGTCGCGGACTCGCCGTGCGCATCTCGCAGACCCATTCGGCACCGGCCACGGCGTGCGATCCGCGCCTGGTAGCCGATCTCGACGCGGCCGCGCGGGCAGCGGGCCATGCGCCCGTGCACCTGCCATCGGGAGCGGGCCACGATGCCATGGCCATGGCCGCGCTCTGCCCCGTTGCCATGCTCTTCGTGCGCTGCACGGGCGGCATCAGTCACCATCCCGCGGAAGCGATCTCACTCAAGGATGCGGATGCCGCGATGCGCGTCCTCCTGCACTTCCTGCGCACCTACAAACCTTGAATGACCGAACGGACAAAGATCATGAGCAAAGAAATCGAGCAAAAAATGCGCGCGTTCCTCGAAAGCGAACGCCAGGCGCAAGTCCGCTTTCTTGCCGAGATCGTCAAGATCCCGACGGACAATCCGCCGGGCGATTGCGGGCCTGCCGCAGAGCGTGCGGCAAAGCTCATCGAGGCATTCGGCTGGACGGTCGAGCGTCATCCCGTGCCGGACGACATCGTCAAAGCCGCTGGCATGATTTCCTGCACGAACCTGATCGTGCGGCGCGTGTTTGGTCCCGGTCCGACCATCGCCCTCAATTCTCATGGCGATGTCGTTCCACCGGGCAAGGGCTGGACGTTTGATCCTTACGGCGCCGAAGTCAGCGATGGCTGGATGTACGGGCGCGGCGCGGCTGTTTCGAAGTCCGATTTTGCGACCTACATTTGGGCACTGCGGGCTCTCGAAGAGAGCGGCGCGCGCCTCGGCGGCACAGTCGAACTCCATTTCACTTATGACGAGGAAACCGGCGGCGAGATCGGCCCCGGCTATCTGCTGGCGCAAGGGCTGAGCAAACCCGATCTCGCGATCGGTGCCGGCTTTTCCTATGCCGTCGTGACCGAGCACAATGGTTGTCTGCATCTCGAAGTCGAGGTTGCGGGCCGTTCGGCACACGCCGCAAAGCCTTGGACAGGCATCGACGCGCTTCAGGCTGCAACAGCCATCCTTTCGGCGCTCTATGCCTGGCGGCCGACGCTCGAGACGCGCGTCTCGAAGACACCAGGCATCGGCGCACCGCAGCTTACCATCGGCCTCATCAGCGGTGGCATCAACACGAACGTCGTGCCGGACCGCGTCGTCTTCCGCCTCGATCGCCGCATCGTACCCGAGGAGAATGTCGAGGCCGTCGAGGCCGAGCTGCGCGAGGTCATTACGAAAGCCGCAACGGCCGTTCCCGACGCGCGCGTGGACGTGCGGCGTATCCTCCTCGCGGCGCCGCTTCAGCGCCTCCCCGCCGGTGACCGCATGACCGAGGTGCTCTGCCAGCGTGCGAGCGCCGTCATGGGCGAGCCCATCGTTGCGAGCGGCGTGCCGCTCTACACGGACGCACGCCACTACACGGCACATGGCGTGCCGATCGTGCTCTACGGCGCTGGCCCGCGCACGATCGAGGAAGCGAACGCCCATCGCGCGGACGAGCGGCTGCCGCTTTCGGATCTCTACAAAGCGACGGAGGTCATCGCCCTCACGCTCGCCGACCTGCTGGCGGTGTGAGCGTACCTATTGGGCGTCCTTTGCCCTCACTTTTACATCTCCACCGGCCCAGTCTTCGAAATACTTGATGATGTGCGCGTAATCGAGCGCGCCGTCGCCTTGCTCCTTGGAGAAGGCGAGGACGTCGCGCGCGCATTTCACGACCCACATGCGCGCCCCCATGGCTTCGGCTTCCTCGATGCCGAGATTTACATCCTTGTGCAGCAGGTCCGTCGAGAAGCGCATGGGGAAGGTGCCCGGCAGAATGCACTCGGGGATCTTCACCTCCGTGCCGAAGCAGCGACCCGACGAAATGTTGATCACATCGAGCATCCTCTGCGCATCGAGCCCGGCTTTAGCGCCTGCGACCAGGACTTCCATGGCGGCAAGCGTTCCCGCTGCCGTCAGCATGTTGTTGACGAGCTTCATCGCCTGACCGAGGCCCGGCTTGTCACCCATGTGCATGACATTCTTGCCGATGATTTCAAGGATCGGGCGGACAGTCTCGAATGTCGTCGGGTCGCCACCGACCATCACAGTCAGCGTGCCATTGGCGGCACCTGCAACGCCGCCGCTCACTGGCGCGTCGAGGAGCGTCATGCCCTTGGCCGCGAGTATTGGCGCCGCTCGCACGATCACCTGAGAGCCTGTCGTCGACGTATCGATGACGATTTTAGCGCGCGTCCCTTCGATGACGCCGCCGGCTCCCGTCAGTACGGCCTCGACGACATCGGGCTTCGGCAGGCTCAGCAGCACGACGTCGCTTTGGCTGGCGACGTCCGCCGCGCTGCGCGCAGCTTTCGCCCCCTTCTCGACGAGCGCGGCGACGGCCGCCTCACTGACGTCATGAACGACAAGCGCCTGGCCCGCCGCGAGGAGCCGCGCTGCCATGCGCGATCCCATGATGCCAAGCCCGATGAAGCCGATGTCCGCCATGTTTGCGCCCTCGATCCGATGTCGTTTCTGACCTCAAATCTGGCGCAATAGCGCGACTTTGCCAATGCTCGCGCGTGCAGACCTCAGATGCGCGCCCGCGCTTCGGTGATCGCCGCACCTGCGGAACTGCGCACAGCGGTTGCGGGCGCCGCAAGCCGCCGATGACGGCTGCGCATCGTGCCGAGAATGGATGCCACGATTGCGATCGGCAGCAGGGCAATGAAGCTCTCCGCGAGCGTCAGCACAATAGCGATGGCCCAGCAGATCGCGAGCGCGTGCTCGATCAGGGCAATGAGCTTGGACTGGGAATGACGGCGCAGCATTCCGCGCCGATTGCCCGGCATGGGATGCCAGAAATTGAGAAGGGCTGTCGAGGCGGCACCGGCCACCGTGAAGAGGGTGGTCAGCATGGCGACCCGCCATGAGATGAACGCGAGGCCGACGAGCGGCAGCCCGATGATCACGAAGACCGGTAGCCCAACAGCACCGAGCTTGATGCGATCGACCTCCATGGCGGTGACAGGTGCGGTTGCCATCAGTTCGGGTGCGTCCTCGCCTGAGACCATGATCCAAGAGAGCGAGGCAGAAACCTGCGCGGCGATGACGACGATCGTCGGTGCGAGCGCGAGCGCTGTTGGCAGGGCCTCGCTGCGCAAAAGCACGACGGCGATCGGGATCGTGTAAATGATCTGCAGGCCGAGCTGCGCGAAGAGGCTCGGGTCGCGCGCGAGGAGGCGCCATTCCTTGCGACGGACATTGTGCTCGAGACCGACACGGAACCTATGGCCGCGATTACTGTCGCGTGCCCAACCTCCCGATGGTGCGCCCGTGGCGGCCAGCGTCGCGGCAGCGAAGCGGTTGGCGAGCACGTTCACCGCGAAGGCGAACAGGAGTACCGCGATCATGAGCAGCACCCACACAGCGCGCGGATGGCCCTGCATGGCGTGCACGGGAAGCAATGCGATGTGGTGCAGGCTCGTGCCTGCTGCCGTACTCGCCAACCATTGTGCAAGGCTATCGCGCACAGTCTCTGGCAGCACCACGACAACCTGCGCGCCGAGGACGGATCCGCCCGCAATGAGCGCTCCCGTCATCTGTGTGAATGTGCGCGCGCGCCGCGGGCCCACAAGGAAGAATAGGCCGATTGAAAGTCCGAGGCCGAGGGCTGTCGCCACGAGCGCGAGCGCGATCAGTGTCGGATAGGCGGCGAGCCAGATCTGTGTGCCGAGCAGCGCCCCCATATTGGCGAGCGGCAGCACCAGAAGTGTGATCGAGCCGAGCGTGCTCGCGGCGATTGCTGTCGCTTTCGCGGCGAGGATGCGTGCCGCGGGAAGCGGCGCGCCGAGTAGGAGATCCAGATCGCCGCGATCGAAGAGCGTTCGCGTCGTCGCGAAGAGACCCTGCGCGATCATCCAGGTGAAGATGCAGAGCGTTGCGATGGCGAGTGGCGCGGCGCTGCGCTCGCCACCATGAACATAGGGTTCAATCAGCAGAACGACTGGCCACGCGACCAGATGCAGCACGAGAACACCGCACGCGAGTAGGATGCTGATCCTGCGCGTGGCCTTGCTGCCCGGCTGATCGCTCATCATGTCGGCAAAGCGACGCCAGTTCAGGCGCACGTCATGCGCGACGAGCCAGAGAAATGAGCCGGGTGCCTGGTTCATGATGCACTCACGACGCCATGAGCTCAGTATCTGCGTCGGATCGCATGAGCGTGAGGAAAACATCCTCGAGCGTCGAACTACCGCGGCCGGCAGCGGCCTTCAGCTCGGCGAGCGTGCCTTCGGCGGTTAGGCGGCCGCGATGCACGATGCCGATGCGGTCGGCGAGGCGCTCGGCAACTTCCAGAATGTGCGTCGTAAGGATGATCGTGGCGCCAGCGCGGACGCGCGCCGTGAGCAGATCCTTGACCTGCCGCGCAATGGCGACGTCGATACCGGTCAGTGGCTCGTCGAGCATGATAAGCATGGGATCGTGGATGAGCGCGCCCGCCAGCGCCACCTTCTGCTTCATGCCGCGCGAGAAACCCTCGCAGCGCTGATGGCGGTGAGGGCCGAGGTCGAGAACCTCGATCAGCTCGCCCGCGCGCCGTTCGGCGAGTGCCGCGGGCACGCCCCACAGTCCCGCCACGAGTTCGAGATACTCGAGCGGTGAAAGCTTGTCGTAGAGCATGGGTTCATCAGGGAGCCATGCCGTGATGCGCTTGGCGGCCAGCGGATCCTCGAGCGTGTCGATGCCGAAGATGCGGATCGTGCCGCTGTCGGGGCGCAGCAGCCCGGCGATCATGCGCAGTGTCGTCGTCTTGCCGGCGCCATTGGGGCCGAGAAGCGCATAGAATTCGCCCGGGCGAACGGCCAGATCCATCCGCTCGACGGCGACGGCGGCACCGAAGGTCCGCTGTACGGCGCGGAGCTGTACAGCGTCCGCCGCCGTCACGTCGTCCGCGCTCCAATCCGGCACAAGGTTTAAGTCCGCCGTCACATCGAACTCCTACGCTCACAGAATGGCTGGTGGAGCCTAGCGTGGTCATGTTGCTACCGCCTTAATCGACTGCATGGTGGTTCAGCGCTTCGGGGCCTGGACAGGCGCGCCATGATGCCGCTCAATGCCGGTGCAACACATGAGCAGGACGGGGAGCATCGCATGAGCATGGCCGCGGCGGGAAAGACGGATCTCGAGAAGAAAATCTGCGCGTGGCTCGCCGAAAGCCGTCAGGACATGCTGAGCCTGCTCGAGCAAGTCGTGAATATCGATAGCGGTAGCTACGACAAGGCGGGTGTCGATGCCGTGGGTGAGCGCTTCGTGCGCCACTTCGAAGAGCGCGGGCTGCTCACACATGTCGAGCCGGACGACACGTTCGGTAATGCCATTCACATTCGCCTCGACGACACGCCGACCAACGAGAAACCGATTGTCCTCATGGGCCACCGCGATACGGTCTTCCCCAAGGGCGAGGCCGGTCGCCGCAGCTTCAAGATCGAGGGTGGCCGTGCCTATGGTCCCGGCGTCGCCGATATGAAGGCCGGCCTCGTGATGAACGCGTTCGTGCTCGAAGCCTTCAAGCGGCATGGCGGAGCACCCGCGCCACTCGCAGGGCTCATCACGTCGGACGAGGAAATTGCCTCGCCATCCTCACGGCCGGTTATCGAGCGTGTCGCGCGCGGGGCGCGGGCCGTATTCAACTCCGAGCCGGGCCGGCCGACGGGGAATGTCGTGAGCGGGCGCAAGGGCGGCATTTTCATGCGCTTCGAAGTTCTGGGCAAAGCCGCGCATTCCGGCGGCAATTTTGAGAAGGGCATTTCTGCGATCGGGGAACTCGCGCACAAGATCGTTGCACTTCACGCGCTGACGGATCTGCCGCGCGGGCTCACGGTCAATGTCGGTCTCGTATCCGGCGGGCAGAGCGTCAACACGACTGCGCCCTCTGCAGAAGGACGCATCGATCTGCGTTATGTGAAGCCCGCTGATCGGACATACGCTCTCGCCGCTATTCAGAAGATCATCGATGGCGCAACGGTGCCTGGCACGACGGCGACACTCGAAATCCTTGGTGAGTTCCTTCCGCTCACGCAGTCCACCGAAAGCGGCACGCTGCTGGAGACCTATGCTGCGGCATCGCAGGATCTCGGGATGAGTGTGAAGGGTGAGTTCACAGGCGGTTGCGCGGATTCCGGCTTCACTGCAGGTGTCGGCTGTCCGACGCTGTGTGCTGTCGGGCCGGTCGGAGGCAATGCCCATACGCCCGAGGAGTATCTCGAGGTCGACTCCATCGTGCCGCGTGCGCAGGCTCTCGCGCTCGCCATCCTGCGGCTGCCTGCAGCGGGCTGAGCGAAAGAGTCGCGAACGGCGGCGCGACGGCTGTCGTGCTCGGAGCTGAGGAACTCGCCGGCGCCATGCTAAGATCCTACTGGACCATAGTACCGACAGAGTAGATGGGAGCGCCGCATGCCTCTTTCGATCGACGAGAAATCGAAGCGTTTTGTCGCTCTGCACGAGCGCGAGAGCTCCTTTGTCATCCCCAATCCATGGGACGCCGGTTCGGCGCGCGTTCTCGCAGCCCTCGGCTTCGAGGCACTTGCGACCTCCAGTGGCGCGTGCGCGGGTGTGCTCGGTCGCACGGACGGGCGCATCACACGCGCCGAGGCGATTGCCCACGCCAAGGTCATCGTCGATGCGACCGACCTTCCTGTTGCCGCCGACCTCGAGAACGGGTTCGGCGATAGCGCCGACGATGCTGCTGAAACCATACGTGCTGCCGGTGCCGTCGGTCTTGTCGGGGGCTCGATCGAGGATTGCGCGGGGCCTGGCAAGGGGCTCTACGAATTCGAGCACGCCGTTCGCCGTGTGGAAGCAGCCGTCGCTGCGGCGCGCGCACTGCCCTTCAAGTTCATGTTCACCGCGCGCGCGGAAAACTTCATCCGCGGCAATCCTGATCTCGACGACACCATTCGCCGCCTCAAGGCTTTCGAGCGCGCAGGTGCCGACGTGCTCTTCGCGCCGGGGCTGCCCGATGTCGATGCCGTGCGCAAAGTGTGCGCGAGCCTCGATCGGCCGTTCAACTTCATGGTCGGCATTAAGGGACGCTCGTTCACTGTGGCTGACCTGACAGCGGCAGGCGTCAAGCGGATCAGTCTTGCGACCTCGCTCTACCGTGCGGCCATGACCGGTCTCCTCGATGCTGCGCGGGAGGTCCAGACGCAGGGCACGTTCGGCTATCTCGACCGTGCAGTGCCGACGCCTGATCTGAACAAGATGCTGGGCGGATGAGCGCTGGCTCGCTCGCCTAGGTCGGGGGATCGCCAGCGGGACAGTTTGGGATCGCACTCCTGAGGCCGGGAGGGCCGCGCCCGCACGGGACGGCCGAAGGAGCGTGGCCGGCGTCGAGGGCCGAGGGATGCGGTCCACTTCCTCTGCCTATCGATCGCACATCACAATCAATCAATTGTCTATCAATATGAGGTGGTTAAGCCGGCAGCCGTTCCGTGCCCTGAACGCGTTGGTGCAACGCAAAATATACCAGCGTTTACAATGCGAAACCCAATGTGTAAGAGTTCTAATATTCGAGGAGTCTCGCCCGGGTGGTGGTCGACTTCGAAGACGTTAGTCTTCTTTGTACGACACGCGCTGAGGCGGGACTGGCAATTTCCGCAATGTCGGCGCGATAGACAAGGCGGAGAGGTGCCCAAATGAACGTGCAATTCTCACGACGCCAGTTCCTGAAGGGAACGGGCGCGGGAGTTGCGGGATCGGCGATTGGAGCCTTCGGCTTCGGGGGAGCAGAGGTGGCGCTCGCGCAGGCGGCCCACTCGTTTAAGCTCTCGAAAGCGACCGAAACCCGCAACACATGTCCGTACTGCTCGGTGAGCTGCGGGATGATCCTGTACAGCCGCGGTGATGTGAAGAAAGGCGAGAAGGCCGATATCTTCCACATCGAAGGCGACGTCGACAATCCGGTGAACCGCGGCACGCTATGCCCCAAGGGCGCCGGCGTCCTCGACTTCATCCACTCGAAGCAGCGCGTCACCCGGCCCATGCATCGGAAGCCGGGCAGCGACAAGTTCGAGCCGGTCACCTGGGATTTCGCGATGGATCGCATCGCGAAGCTCATGAAAGAGGACCGTGACGCGAACTTCATCGAGAAGACGCGCGACGGCGTAACGGTGAACCGCTGGCCCACCATGGGCTTCCTCGCCGGCTGTGCCACCTCGAACGAGGCTGGCTGGCTGACCTGGAAGGCCGTTCGCGGCCTCGGCATCGTTGCAGTCGACAACCAGGCACGTATCTGACACGCCCCGACGGTAGCCAGTCTGGCTCCGACATACGGGCGTGGCGCGATGACGAACTCCTGGACCGACATCAAGAACGCCGATGTCGTGCTCATCATGGGCGGCAACGCGGCCGAAGCGCATCCGTGCGGCTTCAAGTGGGTCACGGAAGCCAAGCACCATAACAAGGCGCGCCTGATCGTCGTCGATCCGCGGTTCACGCGCTCGGCCTCGGTATCGGATTTCTACTGTCCGATCCGTGCTGGCACCGATACCGCGTATCTGCTCGGCATCATCAATTACCTGATCACGAGCGATAAATTCCATCGCGAGTACGTGGCGAACTACACGGACGTCTCGTTCGTCGTGAAGGAAGGCTTCTCGTTCGACGAGCAGGAAGGCGTGTACTCCGGCTTCAACGCGAACAACCGGACGTACAATCGTGACACGTGGGACTACGAGATCGGAGCTGACGGCTTCGTCGTCAGGGATACGACTCTCGAGCACCCGCGCTCGGTCTACCAGCTCCTGAAAAAGCACGTCGCCCGGTACACGCCGGAGATGGTGGAGCGCATCTGCGGATCGCCGAGGGACAAGTTCCTCAAGGTCTGCGACATGATCTCAACGACCGCCAATGGCGAAAAGTCGATGACGATCATGTATGCGCTCGGCTGGACACAGCACAGCTACGGCTCGCAGACCATCCGCACTGCGGGCATGCTTCAGCTCATGCTCGGCAATATCGGTGTGCCCGGTGGCGGCGTGAATGCGCTGCGCGGTCACTCGAACGTGCAGGGCCTGACGGACATCGGTCTGCTTTCGCAGTCGACGCCGGGTTATCTCGGTCAGCCGCGTGACAGTGAGCCGACGCTCGCGGCACACATGGCCAACCGGAATTTCCGGCCGTTGCAGCAGAACTCGGTCAGCTTCTGGCAGAACTACAAGAAGTTCTACGTGAGCTTGCTGAAGTCCATGTACGGCGCGTCGGCGACGGCCGAGAACGACTTCGGCTACGAGTGGTTGCCGAAGCTCGACAAGGTCTACGACACGCTGCAGATGTTCGAGCTCGTCCACAAGGGTGAGATCAAAGGCTTCGTCTGTCAGGGCTTCAATCCGCTGCTCTCTGTTCCCAACAAGGGTAAGCTGATTGAAGGGCTCTCGAAGCTCAAGTTCCTGGTGTCGATCGACCCGCTCGAAACGGACACTGTGAAGTTCTGGCAGAATCACGGCGAGGCCAATCCGGTCGATCCGTCGAAGATCCAGACCGAAGTGTTCATGCTGCCGGCGACATGCTTCGCCGAGGACGAAGGTTCGTTCACCAACTCCTCGCGGACCATCAACTGGCGCTGGAAAGCGGCGGACGGTCCGGGCGAAGCGCGGACCGACATCGCGATCATGGCGGACCTCTTCCTCCGCATTCGCGAGATGTACACGAAGGATGGGGGCAAGGTTCCGGACCCGATCCTCAAGGTCGACTGGGACTACAAGGATCCCAAGCTCCCCACGCCGGACGAGCTCATGCGTGAGATCAACGGCAAGGCGATTGTCGATATTCCGGATCCGGCCGATGCGACCAAGACCCTCTACAAGGCGGGTCAGCAGATCGCGGCGTTCGGACAGCTTCGGGATGATGGTTCGACCTCCTCGGGGTGCTGGATCTACACCGGCGCCTACACCGAGCGCGGCAACATGACGGCGCGGCGCGACAACTCCGATCCCTCTGGCAAGTACGTCTATGGGAACTGGGGCTTCGCGTGGCCGGCCAACCGTCGCATCCTCTACAACCGCGCCTCGGCGGATCCGTCCGGCAAGGCGTGGAGCGAGCGGAAGTCGTACATCACGTGGAACGGCAAGGCGTGGAGCGGCGCGGACGTGCCTGACTATCCACCACCGCTCGCGCCTGAGCGGAATGCTGGTCCGTACATCATGAATGCGGAGGGCGTCGCTCGCTTCTTCGCCCGTCGCATGATGGCGGAGGGCCCGTTCCCGGAGCACTACGAGCCGCTCGAAAGTCCGGTGGCGAATGCTCTTCATCCGAAGACATCCACCAACCCGGCGGCGCGCGTGTTCGGTGAGGACCGTGCGGCATTCGGGACGGCGAAGGACTTCCCCTATGTTGCGACCACCTATCGACTGACCGAGCACTTCCACTGGTGGACGAAGACCAACAAGCTGAATGCGATCACCCAGCCTGAGTTCTTCGTCGAGATTTCTCCCGAGCTTGCGAAGGAGAAGAACATCTCGAACGGCCAGTGGGTGAAGGTCTCGTCCAACCGTGGTTCGGTGAAGGGCAAGGCGGTTATCACGAAGCGCATTCCGGCGCTCAAGATCGACGGCAAGACGGTGCATACCGTCGGCATGCCGATCCACTACGGGTTCATCGGCGAAACCAAGAAGGCGATCGGCGTGAACTCGCTGACGCCCTATGTCGGTGACGCCAATACCCAGACGCCGGAATACAAGGCGTTCCTCGTCAACATCGAGCCGCTCAGCGGCCCGGCCGTAAGCTGAGGGAGGGCTGACATGTCTCAACTTCAACCGGCATTCGGCCTCGCGAAGCGCTCCGCCACCACCGGCTTCGTGCCGGCGGCCAAGGCGGAGACTCCGGTCGCCAAGATGATCGATGTCTCGAAGTGCATCGGCTGCAAGGCGTGCCAGGTCGCCTGCATGGAGTGGAACGATCTGCGCCAGGACATCGAGGAGAACGTGGGTGTCTACGAGAACCCCCACGATCTCACGCCGAATGCCTGGACGCTGATGCGCTTTTCCGAGTGGGAGAACCCCGAGCGGGGCCAGCTCGAGTGGCTGATCCGCAAGGACGGCTGCATGCACTGCCAGGATCCGGGCTGCCTAAAGGCCTGCCCGGCGCCCGGCGCGATCGTGCAGTACACCAATGGCATCGTCGACTTCATCTCCGCGAACTGCATCGGCTGCGGGTATTGCGTGAAGGGCTGCCCCTTCAACATTCCCCGCATCTCGACGGCGGACAACAAGGCCTACAAGTGTACACTGTGCTCCGACCGCGTTGCCGTCGGTCAGGGCCCTGCTTGCGCCAAGGCCTGCCCGACGAAGGCCATCACCTTCGGCACCAAGGACGACATGAAGAAGCTCGCCGCCGAGCGCGTCGCGGACCTCAAGGACCGCGGTTACTCGAAGGCCGGCCTCTACGACCCGCCCGGCGTCCAGGGTACCCACGTCATGTACGTGCTGCACCACCTGGACAAGGCGCCGCTCTACGCGGGCCTGCCGCAAAATCCGCGGATCAGCCCGCTCGTCGAGCTCTGGAAGGGGGCCGGCAAGTATGCGGGCCTCGCGCTCCTCGGCATCACGGCGGCCTTCGGCGTCGTTCACCATCTGCTTGCGGGCGCAAACCGCGTTACGGAAGAGGATGAAGAAAACGCGGAGAAGCTGCGGGGAGGTGGCACATGACCGGACACAAGGATGGCGAGGCACACCTCCAGGTGTCTCGCTACTCCGGTAGTGCTCGCATCAACCACTGGGTCGTTGCGATCAGCTTCGTGCTGTTGATGATCAGTGGGCTCGCGCTCTTCCACCCGAGCCTCTATTGGATGACGGGCCTCTTCGGCGGCGGGCCGACGGCGCGCTGGATCCATCCCTGGCTCGGTATTGTCCTGCTCATCGGCTTCCTCGGGCTGTTCGTCCGCTTCTTCGTGGCGAATCTGCCTGAGAGGACCGACTGGGTCTGGCTCGCGCGGCTTCGCCACGTCCTGGCGGGCCGCGAGGAGTACCTGCCCGAGGTCGGCAAGTACAATGCGGGCCAGAAGTTCGTCTTCTGGGCGCAGGCTTTCCTGGTGCTGGTCATGTTTGTCACCGGCATTGGCCTCTGGCCGGCGGGGCTTGCGTATTTCGAGCAGCTTCTGGGCTTCAAGGCCACCATCGACCAGCGGCGGCTGGCGGCTGTCATCCATGCCGGGGCCGCTGTCCTCACGATCGCCATCTGGATCATTCACGTCTATGCTGCGATCTGGGTTCGTGGCACGATCAGTGCCATGACGCGCGGCACCGTGACTGGTGGATGGGCTTGGCGCCACCATCGGAAGTGGCTGCGCAAGGAGATTGGTAAAGAACCCGGCGGGCCCCATCCCGCCGAGTAAGGCGCGGTGGTGTAGTGATAGAGACGCGAGGCTGGGATGCCGCGTGACGGTTCCAGACGCCCGGCCGGCGATGCCGTGCCGTTGGCCCCCATGGATATCGGCGAACTGGCGGATCCGCCCTTTGCCGTTCTCCCTGAGCCCTCTCGCGTTTTTCTCGCGCGGAGTGAGCGCTTTGCGGCGCTCGCCCCTGGGCATCAGCTCGAGGCATATCTGCACCTGCTCTCGCAGATCACGCGCGCACAGCACGATATCCTCGGCGACCTTTCCGAGCCTGCGTTGCCATCGGCCGAGCGGCTTGCGCTCGCGCGCGAAAACACCATGCCGCCGATCTCGACCGGCCAGATCGTGTTGGACGATGGAGCCGATCGCACGTTCGAAGCGCTGCTGAAGGCGCTGGCTGGTACCGATCTGGCAGACAGTTCGCGCGCCGCACTGGAGGCGGCCGAGAAGGCGGGGGCGGAAGCGCGGCGCCTGATGATGCAGGCGGTCATTCTCGACGAGATTCCAACCGATGCGATCGCCGAGCACGTACTGGCGGCTGCGGCCGTGCAGGTGCTTTTCACGCGTCTCGCCGCTCGCCTTGACGTCAAAAAGCTCGAGCGCGTCGCCGATGGGGTCTGCCCATCCTGTGGTGGGGCGCCTGTCGCGAGCGCGATCGTCGGCTGGGAAGGTGCGCACGGCACACGCTTCTGCACGTGCTCGATCTGCGCCACGCAGTGGAACGTGGTGCGCATCAAATGCCTCGTCTGCGGCAGCAACGACGGCATCGCCTACCACACGATCGAGGGCGGCCAACAGACGGTCATGGGCGAGACCTGTGAGCCCTGCGGTTCCTATGTGAAGATGCTCCATCAGCACAAGGACGCCGCGCTCGAGGCCGTCGCCGACGACGTGGCCTCCTTGGCACTCGACCTTACCCTCACAAAGGAGGGGTGGACGCGCGCCTCGATAAATCCGTTCCTTATGGGCTACTAGCTGGCCCGGGAGTGCGACGTGAGTAAGGGAACTGTCCCAATTCCCTCGGTCGACGAGGTTCTCCGCGGCGAAGCTGGCCGTGTCGTCGTGGCGCGGTTCGGCCACGCGGCAACCCTCCAAGCCGTGCGCGGAGCGCTTGCAGATCTGCGTGCGGCCAACGGTGGGGTCAGCGTGCATCATTCCGTGAGCCGCGAGGATACGGCTGCTGCGATCGCCGCGCGTGCTGCCGAGGTTCTGGAGGCGGATGATGCGCCGCGCCTGCGCCGCGTGCTCAACCTCACGGGCACGGTGCTGCATACCAATCTCGGGCGGGCCATCCTTGCCGAGGAGGCCGTCGAGGCAGCCGCCAACGCGATGCGGGCGCCCGCTGCCCTTGAATTCGATCTCGAGAGCGGCAGTCGTGGCGAGCGCGACGACATCGTGCGCGGGCTCATTTGCGAGCTGACCGGCGCTGAGGATGCAATCCTCGTCAACAACAATGCGGCGGCGATCCTGCTGGTGCTCAACACGCTGGCGCTTGGTCGCGAAAGCATCGTTTCGCGCGGCGAGCTCATCGAGATCGGCGGTAGCTTCCGCATGCCGGACATCATGGCGCGCGCCGGAACTCGCCTGCGCGAGATCGGCACGACGAACCGCACGCATCCGCGCGACTATGCCGACGCGATCGGCCCGGAGACGGCCCTGCTGCTCAAGGTCCACACGTCCAACTATCTGGTGCAGGGTTTCACCAAGGAGGTCGGCACGGACGAGCTTGCCGTCTTAGCGCGTGAGAAAAATCTGCCGCTCGTCGATGATCTCGGCTCGGGCACATTGATCGACCTCGCCAAGTACGGTCTGCGGCACGAGCGAACCGTGCAGGATGCTCTCAAGGATGGCGCCGACCTCGTGACGTTCTCGGGCGACAAGCTGCTCGGCGGACCGCAGGCGGGCTTTATCGTCGGCCGTCGCGATCTCGTGCGCGCCTGCGCGAAGAACCCGATCAAGCGTGCTGTCCGCCTCGACAAGATCCGCCTTGCCGCGCTCGAAGCTACGCTCAAGCTCTATCGCGATCCCGACCGTCTGCCCGAGCGTCTGCCCACGCTTCACTTTCTCACGCGTCCTCTCGATGAAATCCGCGCGCAGGCCGAGCGCGTGGCGGGGCCGGCGGAGCGCGCGCTCGGTGATGACTTCGACATTGCCTGCTGCAGTTGCACGAGCCAGATCGGATCGGGCGCGCTTCCGCTCGAGACCATTCCAAGCGCCGGCCTTGCCATCTCGCCACGGGCGAAGAAGCAGTCCGGACGGCAGCTCGACGCACTCGCTTCGGCCTTCCGGCGCTTGCCCATTCCGGTCATCGGTCACATCGAGAAGGGAGCCCTGGTCCTCGATTTCCGATGTCTCGACGACGAGCCGGCCTTCGTCGAGCAGCTCGAGAAGCTCGCGTATGCGCACCACGACGTTGAGGCTGAGCCGTGAAGTTGCTCGGTCTCACATTCGGCCGTGACAAACCCACACAAGCGTCGCCGGTTGCCGATCAGCTTCGCGAGGCCGGCGCGTTTTTCGCCGCTGAGGAATACGAAGCGGCCATCGCAATGTGGCTGCCGCTCGCGCAGGCCGAGCAGTCCGAAGCCCAGCACGGTTTGGCTACGTGCCTCATGCAGGGGCTCGGCGCACCCGCGGACCAGGCAACGGGAGCGAAGTGGCTCCTCGCGGCTGCGGTGCAAGGTCATGCATCCGCGCAGCGCGATATCGCCGAGGCCTACCTCAAGGGTGAGGGTGTACCGCAGAGCGACGTTGATGCCGAGCAATGGTATCGCCGCGCTGCCGAGCAGGGTGATGGCGCCGCGCAGGACATGCTCTCGTGGCTGCTCGCCAATGAGGACGGGCGTACACCGGATTATACCGAGTCCCTCAAGTGGGCGCGCGCCGCTGCCGATCAGGGCATTCCCGCATCGATGACGCGCATCGGTCTTTTCCATCACAACGCACTCGGCGTCACGCGTGATCCGAACGTGGCCATCGCGTGGTGGCGCAAGGCGGCCGCACTCGGCGATGCCGATGGACAAGCCATGCTCGGAGCGGCGCATCACATCGGCCAGGGCGTGCCCCAGGATCGTGTGAAGGCGTATGCGTGGCTCATGCGTGCGCGCTGGGGTGGCAGCAAGCTGGCGGAGCGTTTCCTCAGTCCTGTCTTTGCCACTTTGTCGCCCGCCGAGATCGAAGCCGGCAAGGATCTGGCGCGGCGCCTCCCTGAAGCGGAGGCTGCGCCATGATCATCGGCACGGCCGGCCACATCGATCACGGCAAGACGAGCCTCGTGCGCGCGCTGACAGGTGTCGATACCGACCGCCTGAAGGAAGAGCAGCGCCGCGGTATCACGATTGAACTCGGCTTTGCTTATCTGCCGCGCCCGTCTGGCGACATCATCGGCTTCGTCGATGTGCCGGGCCATGAGCGTCTCGTCCACACCATGCTCGCCGGCGCAACGGGTATCGATTTTGCCCTGCTCGTCGTGGCCGCTGACGACGGCGTCATGCCGCAGACGCGCGAGCATCTTGCCATCATCGATCTGCTTGGTATCAAGCGCGGCGCGGTGGCGCTCAGCAAAAGCGATCTCGCCTCGCCCGAGCGTCTCGCGGAAGTCAGCGCCCAGATTCGCGCTACGCTCGCGAGCACCGGTCTTGCTGATGCCGAGATCGTACCCGTGTCGACAGTCTCGGACGACGGTATCGCCGAGCTTCTTGCGCTCCTCGATCGCGAGGCGGTGGCAACAGGCCTCCGGCCGGCGGACGGACGCTTCCGGCTGGCCATCGACCGCAGCTTTTCGCTGCGCGGTGCCGGCACGGTCGTAACCGGGACGGTTCTTTCGGGGCGCGTGGCAGTCGGCGATCGCGTGATGACCTCGCCGGCGGGGCTCGAGGCCCGCGTGCGATCGGTGCACGCGCAGAACGCGGCGGCAACGCTCGGGCTTGCAGGCCAGCGCTGCGCGCTTGCGCTCGCCGGCCCTAAGATCGATCCGGAAAGCGTGGCGCGCGGCGACGTGCTGCTCGATCCGACGCTGCACAGTCCCGCAAACCGCATCGATGTGTCGCTCAAGCTTCTGCCGAGCGAGCGCAAGGCCATTTCGCAGTGGCTGCCAGTAAAATTCCATCACGGCTCGGCCGAGCGCAATGCGCGCGTGCTCGCGCTGACGTCCGGCGGCATTGCGCCGGGGCAGGGCGACTACGCGCAGATCGTGCTCGATCGCCCTGCCGCCATGGCGGCCGGTGACCGCTTCGTGCTGCGCGATTCCGCGGCCTCGCGCACAATCGGCGGCGGCACCATCCTCGATCTGCGTCCGCCCGAGCGTCAACGCGCGACGCCGGCACGCCGCGCGGAACTGGAAATCCTGGCCGGTCATGATCCCGTCGCTGTGCTGCGCCGCTTGTTCGAAGGGTGTCGCGCATTCATCGATCTTGCGGCCTTCTTCCGTGATCGCGCAGCTTCTGTCGGGCTTGTCGACGATGTCGTGAAAATGCTCGACCTCGTGACATTCGGCGATGGCGACCGACTCGTCGCACTTACGAAGGAGGCGTGGCGGGCGTATGCAACTGAAGTCGTCGCCGCCCTCGATCGCTTTCATGCAGAGAAGCCCGACCTGCCGGGCCTTGGCCAGGAGCGCTTGCGTCTCGCACTCGATCCGCGCCTGCCGGGACCGACATTTGCACGCGCCCTCCAACGGCTCGTTGCCGATGGGCAGATCGTCCTCGACCGCTCCTGGGTACGCCGGCCGGGCCACGAGGTGCGACTTTCCGAGGAGGAGGAGAAGCTCTGGTCGCGGATATCTCCGCTCCTCAGCGGCGAGGCCCGCTTCCGTCCACCGCGCGTGCGCGACATTGCCAAGGTACAGCGGATCGACGAGGGTTTTATTCGGCGCCTCTTCAAGCTCGCGGCGCGGCGCGGAGATGTGGACGAAGTCGCGCTGGACCATTACTTTCTCGGGGCCACCGTGATCGAGATGGCCGATACGGCGCGTGCACTTGCAGCGGCAGATGCCGAAGGCGAGTTCACCGTCATCGCATTTCGAGACCGTCTGGGGAACGGCCGCAAGGTCGCCATCCAGATCCTGGAGTTCTTCGATCGCCAGGGCCTGACCATGCGTCGCGGTGACATTCGCCGCATCAATCCGCACAAGCGGGATCTATTTTCGCGTGAAGCCGCAGGGGGTGCCCCGGCGACATCACGCGACGGAGGAGAAACGTCCCCGGTGGGGCGGCCGGACTTCAAATCCGGAGAAGGTCGCGAGACGGCTTTCGGTGGGTTCGACTCCTGCCTCCTCCGCCAATCTCGCATTTCAAAGAATTGACATTCGCCAATTGCGCGGGCCTCCCCGCTACGTGAGCGGCCCATATTCGGCCGTGCGCACTGTCATATGCCTGCGATGTGAGAGCGATACTGCTCCAGCACGCGTTCTTCACGCGGCGTGCTCGCATACGGAATCGACAGCGTCCGTACCCCGTCCTGCCGTTCCCTAGTCCGGTGGTCTGCATCCGCAGGGGCAATCCATCTTCAGCCCGACGAGGTCGGATATGATCGTGCTTATCGCCACGGATGCCTGGCACCCGCAGATCAACGGCGTGGTTCGTACGCTAGAAGCGCTGCGCCGCAGTCTCACGGAGCGCGGGGCGATCGTCGAGTTCCTGACGCCGGAGGGGTTTCCATCGCTGAAGGTACCGACCTATCCAGGGCTCAGGTGCGCGATACCAAACAGCCGCGATATTGCACGTCGCATCGCCCGCGCGGCACCCGACGCAATCCATATCGCGACTGAGGGACCGATTGGCCTTGCCGTACGGCGATATTGCCGGAAGCGCGGCATACCCTTCACGACGAGCCTCACGACGCGCTTCGCGGAGTATGTCTCGGCCCGCTTTCCAGTTCCGGTCTCATGGGGCTACGCGGCGTTGCGCAGGTTTCACTCAGCGGCAGCCGCGACGATGGTCTCGACGCCCTCGCTCATGTCAGAGCTCGAGGAACGCGGATTTGCGAATCTTCGCATGTGGTCGCGCGGCGTGGATACTGAGCTGTTCCACCCCTCTCGTGCGGCGAAGCTCGATCTGCCCCGGCCGATCTTCATGAATGTCGGGCGGATTGCGATCGAGAAGAACATGGATGCGTTTCTCTCGCTCGATCTTCCCGGCAGTAAGGTTGTCATCGGTCACGGCCCGCAAGAAGCAGAGTTGCGGACGCGCTATCCCGACGTGGCTTTTCTCGGCGCCATGAGCGGCGAATCGCTTGCTGCGCATATTGCCGCCGCCGATGTCTTCGTCTTTCCGAGCCTCACGGATACCTTCGGCATTGCTCAACTCGAAGCCCTCGCATCCGGTGTGCCCGTCGCCGCCTTCCCAGTGACGGGACCGCTCGACGTGATAGGTAGTGCTTCCGTTGGCGCGCTCAACCGGGATTTGCGCCAGGCCTGCCTCGACGCCCTCGCGATATCGCGCGATGCGTGCCGCGGACACGCGCTCGGCTTTTCGTGGGCGCGCAGTGCCGCTCAGTTTCTCACGAACCTGCATCCCGTCCGCGTCGAGGCCGCACACGAGCTGCCCACCGCCAGTGCACGCGCCAGCGTGTTCGGGAACGATGCGGGCATTCCGACAGAACAGTTCGACAGGCGAAGATGGAGCGGAAATCGATGACGCGAGCCATGGATCGAGAGGGCGTGGTCAAGACCTATGACCGATGGGCGCCGGTTTACGATCTCGTGTTTGGTCCGGTCTTCGAGAAGGCCCGACGTGCGGCGATCACGGCCTGCGAGGAAGTCGGCGGGCGCGTTCTCGAAGTGGGCGTAGGGACGGGCATATCGCTGCCGTACTATTCGAACCGCTGCACGATCGTCGGCGTCGATATCTCGTCGGCTATGCTCGAGGTGGCGAGTCAGCGGGTTGTGGATCTGCGCATGACCAATGTCGAGCAGCTCGCGATCATGGACGTGCAGAATCTCGCATTCGATGATGCTTCGTTCGATGTCGTGACCGCACAATACGTCGTCAATACCGTTCCCGATCCCGAGGCTGCGCTCGACGAGTTCATTCGCGTTCTGAGGCCCGGCGGCGAGTTGATCGTTGTCAATCGCGTTGGTGCCGAGGGGGGCGCACGACTCAAGGTCGAGAAGCTGCTCGAGCCCGTCGTCGAGCGGCTCGGCTGGCGATCGGATTTTCCCTGGGCGCGCTTCGAGAGCTGGATGGCCGAACACGGCGGCGTGGCGCTTGCGGAGCGTCGACCGCTCCCGCCGCTCGGTCATTTTGCCCTGCTGCGTTTTCGCAAGATGTCCGCTCCGTCGCGTGCCGGACTCGATCTTGTCACAGCCGCCTGAGGAGCTGCGTCGCGTCCGCGCGTTCGTCACGTCAGATCATCAACTGGAGGATCACGGCCATGGCCGGTTTCATGGAAACACTGCGTGAGCAGCGCTGGGATGACCATCGCTTCTATCATCACAGCCGCATCAATCAGTCGCTGCACTTTGTGAGCGCCATCAGTTTTGTCGTTGCCTACGGAATGCTGTTCTACGATCCGCCGATGGCGGCACTGATCGCTTGGATCATTGGCATGTGTACGCGCCAGAGCGGTCACTTTTTCTTCGAGCCGAAGGGCTATGACCACGCCAACGATGTCACGCACGAGCACAAGGAAGAGGTGAAGGTTGGCTACAATCTCTTCCGTAAAGTGATCCTGATGGCGATCTGGGCGTTCCTGCCGCTGCTCGTGCTCGTCGATCCCACACTGTTCGGTCTGATGCCGCCCTACGAGGGCTGGATGGGATTCGCCCGCCATGTCGGCACGATCTGGCTCGCGCTCGGCATTGTCGGCGTGCTCTTCCGGATGGTGCAGCTTTTCTTCATCCAGGATGTTCAGGCAGGCATCGTGTGGGTGACGAAAATCCTCACGGATCCCTTCCACGACATCAAGATCTATCACAAGGCGCCGTTGGCTCTTCTGCGTGGCGAGCTGATCGACCCCGAGATTGCGTCGCATCGGCCGCACTGAGACGTCAGTCAGAAAATGAGCAATACCTCTCCTCTCCCCGGTCGCGGGGAGAGGGGAGCCCTCAGGCCGGAGCGGCCTTCTGCTTGCGTATGCCGAGCTGCCACATCTCGCGCAGAACACGACGCTTGATGTTCATGGATGGACCTTCCCACCACCAGCCATCTCGCGCCATCTCTTCCGCGGCCGCAACGAAGTGGTCGGCGACGGCGGCGAAGTCCTGGGCCTGATAGTTCAGGCTGAAGATGAGACGTCCGCTCCCGACCCAGCTCAAGGCCAAGCCATGCTTGCGCAGGTAGTATTGGAACATCCAATTGTACCTCGACGGGCGCGTGTAGAGCACGGTCCAGATGGTCGACATATTGGCGACGGCGACTGGAAGCCCGAGAGCCGCAAGGCGTGCATTCAGCGCTTCGGCGCGCGCGGCCCAAGTGCCATCGAGGCCATGATACAGCGACTGGCACTCGGTCGTCGCGAAGCGGCGGAGGAAGGCACTCATGGTGGCCATCACGTGGGGATGCGCGTTGAAGGTGCCGCGCGCGAGACAGATGTCGCCTGGCCGGTCGTCGCGATATCGCTTCATAAGATCGTGACGCCCTGTAAGAACGCCAACAGGCAGGCCGCCGCCGAGCGTTTTGCCGTACGTGACCATATCGGCGCGGACACCGAAGTACTCCTGCGCTCCACCTGGCGCGAGCCGGAAGCCAACAAAGATTTCGTCGAAGATGAGTACGATGCCGCGAGCGCTGCAGACCTCGCGCAGTTCGTGCAGCCATCGTGCGTAAGCCGCCCGGTCGAACGCGGCGGCGCGCGAACTGTCGATCAATGCGGAATCGCCCGGTGGCCCTGCGTTCGGGTGCATGGCCTGAATGGGATTGACCAGCACGCAGGCGATGTCGCGCCGACGACGCAGCACCTTGAGTGTCGCATCAGACATCTCGGCGAGGGTGTACGTCGAGGGATTGGGCTCGGGATTGCCGACACCCGGCTGAACGTCGCCCCACCAGCCGTGGTAGGCGCCGGAGAAGCGCACGAGATGCGAGCGCCCCGTATGATAGCGCGCCAATCGGACGGCCTGCATGACGGCTTCGGTGCCCGACATATGGAAGGACACTTCGTCGAGGCCGGAGATCTCTCTGATGCGGGCGACGTTCTCGGCAATGACCGGGTGGTAGGCGCCGAGCACGGGGCCAAGTGCCGCGACGCGCTCTGTTCCTTCGGCCATGCACTGCTTGTAGAAGTCGTAGCCGAAGACGTTGACGCCATACGAGCCGGCAAGGTCGTAGTAGAGATTGCCATCGACATCGGTGAGCGTCACGCCACTCGAGGCCTCGAGAAATGGGCTCGCGCCGAGGTTCTCGCGGACCATCCGGCTGAATGGAAACGGCACCCGGTATGCGTCGGTGAACTGCATGTCCGAAATCGCGCTTCTGACCTCGGCCTTGAGCGCGATTGTGCGCGGATATCGCCGGGCATAGTCCTTGGCAAGCTTGCGAAATGCGCTACGGCGTCGCTCTGCGACATCGGCTGGCGCATCATCGCAGTCGAAGAAGCGATCCTCGCCGAATTCGTAGAAGGGAATGAGCGAGGCGACGCGCTTCGACCAGCGCACGTGCCCCGTCAAGGAGGGATGCTTGGCGCGCGACAGTTCGAGGCGCGCTTTTACCTTCGTCGCGGCGGTCGCGAGGGCGGCCGCGCCGATGCCACCAAGGGCGAGGGTTGTGAGACTCAGTTCCATGGCGAGAAACCGAATCGCAGAAAGAATACAGGACGATGACAATGCGCACGCTGCTCGGGCGCCTCGCCGACCATGACGGCTTGAATTTTCTGCTCACCAACAGGATTCCGCGACGCAGCCTCACGCGCTTCATGGGCTGGCTGGCCAAGATCGAGCAACCAATGGTGCGCGACCTATCGATTGCAGTCTGGCGTCGATTCTCGGATCTCGATCTCTCGGAGGCCAGGAAGACCTCATTCCGCAGCCTGCACGATTGCTTCATTCGAGAGCTCAAGGAGGGAGCCCGGCCGATCGACCCGCGGCCAGATATTATCACGAGCCCCTGCGATGCCATCGTCGGTGCGAGCGGCCGGATCGCGAATGGCGTCATGCTGCAGGTCAAGGGCTCCAACTATGCTCTGAGCGAACTCGTTCGGGATGGGGCGCTCGTCGATGCCTACCGAGACGGCACGTTCGCGACGCTCAGGTTAACCGCGAGCATGTATCATCGCTTCCATGCGCCGCATGACTGCCGTGTCGAGCAAGTGAGCCATATCGCTGGCGACGCCTTCAACGTCAATCCTCCGACATTGCAGCGGCTCCAGCGCGTTTTCTGCCGCAACGAGCGGGCGACACTGCGTCTGCGCCTGGATGCGGGACGCCATCAGCTTGTGCTTGTACCCGTCGCGGCAATCCTCGTTGCCGGATTGAAGTTGCGCTTCATGGAGCTGCCGGCGGATCGCCGTCACCGCGAGCCTTGGATCCGGAACTGCGACGTGCACTTCGTCAAGGGGCAGGAGATGGGCTGGTTCGAGCACGGTTCGACCATAATCGTTCTCGCACCGCCCGGGTTCTCACTCGTGGGAAACATCGTCGACGGGACGATCCTGCGCATGGGCCAACCGCTGATGCATCTTCCTGCCGCTGGGCCGCATGTGTGAGGAATGTCACAAAAGCTTTAAGGGAGCGCACTATCAGCACGGGCTATGCCCGATGCTCAACCGCTTCATGACACGACGAAGGCCCGTGCGATTGCTGCACGCCAGGAGCTTATGCAGATCTGTGCTCGGGCGACCGAAGCTGAACTCACGGCGGCGCTCGATGTGCTCAAGCCTCGACCTGAGGCAGTCGACGTGCGTCCTGCGGAGATCGGCCTTGTTATGCTGCGCGGACGCATCGGCGGCAGTGGCGCACCCTTCAATGTCGGCGAGGCAACGGTCACGCGCGCCGCAGTGCGGCTCGGCACTGGAGAGACGGGATACTCGTATCTGCTCGGCCGCGCCAAGACACGCGCACGCCTGGCCGCGATCCTCGAAGCTGCCGGTCAACGGCCAGCGTATCGCCGATCGATCGTGCAGCATCTGGTTCGCCCCGTAGCAGAGCGGCTCGCGAACGAGCGTCGGTCCATGCTCGACGAGGCGGCGGCTACTCGCGTCGAGTTCCTCACGCTCGTGCGCGGGGAGGACTAGTGCCGATGAGCATTTCAGCCGTTGCGCCGGGCTTCACCGATTCAGTGCACGATGCGCAGAGAGTGTTCCGTGCCGTGCTCGGCGCTCTTGCACGCCCGGGCCGTATCGCGCGGCTTGACGCGACGCTCGTGCCACCCCCGCCACTCCATTCGACTGCGGCTGCCATTCTGCTGGCGCTCGCCGACTTCGAGACGACTGTCTGGCTCGACGACGGTTTGTCCGATGATTCGGAAGTGGCTGAGTTTCTGCGCTTTCACACTGGCGCACGGCTGGCATCATCCTGGCGCGAGGCGGATTTCGCTCTTGTCACCGTCCCGGAGCGCATGCCGGCGCTCGCGACGTTTGCGCAGGGCACACCTGAGTATCCTGACCGGTCGACGACGATTGTCATTCAAGTCGAGGCAATGACGAATGCCGGCTGGGAGTTCTTCGGACCCGGCATTCCTGATCGCGTGCAGTTCAGCGCAGCTCCCCTGCCCTTGGATTTTCAGCGACAGCTGGCGGAGAACCGCGCGCGCTTTCCTCGCGGCGTCGATCTCATATTTGCGACTGCGGCGGACATTGCTGCGCTCCCCAGAAGTGCGCGCATCGTGGAGAGAGCCTGAATGTATGTCGCCGTAAAAGGAGGAGAGGCGGCGATCGCTGCTGCGCACGCTCTGCTCGACAAGGAGCGGCGTGGCGATCCGACCGTGCCCGCACTGACGACGGAGCAGATCCGCGAGCAGCTCGCACTCGCCGTGGACCGGGTAACCTGCGAAGGCTCGCTGTACGATCGCGATCTCGCGGCACTGGCCATCAAGCAGGCACGCGGTGACCTGATCGAGGCGGTCTTCCTCTTGCGGGCGTACCGTTCGACGCTGCCGCGCTTCGGTTATGCGACACCAATTGAGACTGGCGCGATGGCTATCCGCCGCCGCATCTCGGCGACGTTCAAGGATCTGCCGGGGGGGCAGGTGCTTGGGCCGACCTTCGACTATACGCATCGACTGCTCGACGACGGCCTCAATGATCAGGTGCCGGCGGCCGAACTGACGCACAAGATCGCTCACGACGAAGCGGCGGTTCCGCACGTTGCCAATCTGCTCGGCGCTCAAGGCCTCATCGAGCAGAACCCTGAGGTCGAGATAGGCGCACCGGTCGGCGATCTGACGCGCGACCCACTGGCCTTTCCGGCAGATCGCGACCTGAGGCTCCAGTCGCTGGCGCGCGGCGATGAGGGGCTCCTGCTTGCGCTCGGGTACTCGACACAGCGCGGCTACGGTCGCACGCATCCCTTCGCTGGCGAGATCCGCATGGGACACGTCGAGGTGCATCTGGCGCCGGAAGAGCTCGGCTTCGAGGTATCGCTCGGTGAGATCGTCGTGACCGAGTGCGAGATGGTGAACCAGTTCAAGGGGAGCGCGGAGAGCCCGCCGCAGTTCACGCGCGGATATGGCCTTGCGTTCGGGCACTCGGAGCGCAAAGCCATGTCTATGGCACTTGTCGATCGGGCGTTGCGTGCACGTGACCTCGGCGAGGAGGTTATCGCGCCGGCACAGGACGAGGAGTTCGTCCTCTCTCATGTCGACAACGTGCAGGCGACCGGCTTTGTCGAGCACCTGAAGTTGCCGCACTACGTCGACTTTCAGGCCGAGCTTCAGCTTGTGCGCCAGATGCGCCGAGAATGGGAAGAGGCGAACCGGAAGGAGGCTGCCGAATGAGTGACGCGGCCGTCTATAACTTTGCCTATCTCGACGAACAGACCAAGCGCATGATCCGCCGCGCATTGCTGAAGGCCGTCGCGATCCCCGGCTATCAGGTGCCATTCGCGAGCCGTGAAATGCCCATGCCGTACGGTTGGGGCACGGGCGGCGTGCAGGTGACTGCGGCGGTGCTCGGTGCCGATGATACGTTGAAGGTCATCGACCAGGGAGCCGATGATACGACCAACGCCGTGTCGATCCGCAAATTCTTCGAGCGCACTGCGGGCGTCGCGACGACCACGCACACGAGTGACGCGACCGTCATCCAGACCCGCCATCGCATTCCCGAGACGCCGCTCCGCGAGGGGCAGATCCTGGTCTATCAGGTGCCCATTCCCGAGCCCTTGCGGTTCCTCGAGCCACGTGAAACCGAAACGCGCCGCCAGCACGCGCTCGAGGACTACGGCCTCATGCACGTGAAGCTGTACGAAGATATCGCACGCCACGGCCACATCGCGACGACGTATGCCTATCCCGTCAAGGTGGACGGTCGCTACCTGATGGATCCTTCACCGACGCCGAAGTTCGACAATCCGAAGATGGATATGTGTCCGGCGCTCCAGCTGTTTGGCGCGGGTCGTGAGAAGCGCATTTATGCGCTTCCCCCCTATACGCGTGTCGTGAGCCTAGATTTCGAGGATCATCCATTCGAGCCGACAAAATTCGATCGCGGGTGCGCGCTCTGCGGTGCGGAGGGGATCTATCTCGACGAGGTCGTGACGGATGACTGTGGCGGGCGGATGTTCGTCTGCTCCGACACCGACTTCTGCGAGAGCCGACGTACGCCCCCACGGGCTGCGGCGCCGGGTCTCAACGAGGTGCCACGATGAGCGCACTGGATGATAGGCCGTTGCTCGTCGCCGAAGGCCTCACCAAACACTATGGTCAGCACATCGGATGTGCCGACGTGTCTCTCGATATTCACGAGGGCGAAGTCGTCGCGGTTGTCGGCGAATCCGGCTCAGGAAAATCCACGCTTCTCGGGTTGCTCTCGACCCAGCTACTGCCGAGCGCCGGCAGTGTTCGCTATCTGATGCGCGATGGCGAGGAACGTGAACTGCTGTCACTGAGCGAGGCCGAACGCCGCTTTCTGCTGCGGACCGACTGGGGGTTCGTGCATCAGGATGCGCGCCTCGGCCTGCGTATGGGGGTCTCCGCCGGTGGTAATGTCGGCGAGCGCCTGATGGCCGTGGGCTGGCGGCACTATGGTCGCATTCGCGCCGAAGCCGAGCACTGGCTGGACCGCGTGGAGATCGCTCGCAGCCGTATCGACGACAGGCCGGACACATTCTCGGGTGGGATGCGCCAGCGCTTGCAGATTGCGAAGAACATGGTCACGCGCCCGCGCCTCATTTTCATGGACGAGCCCACGGGCGGTCTCGATGTCTCGGTCCAGGCGCGCTTACTCGACCTCATCCGTGGTTTTGTCAGCGACTACGGCCTTGCCGCTGTGATCGTCACGCATGATCTCGCGGTCGCGCGCCTCCTCTCACATCGCATCGTCGTCATGCGGCATGGCCGTGTCATCGAGACGGGGCTCACGGATCAGGTCCTCGATGATCCACGCGAGCCGTACACGCAGCTGCTTGTAGCCTCGATTCTCCAGGCCTGACCGCCATGTCACACAGTTCCGAGATGATCCGCGTCAATGCCGTGACCAAGACGTTCGTTATGCATCTGCGTGACGGCGCGCGTTTGCCCGTTGTTGCTGGCGTATCGTTCAACGTCGGGCGTGGCGAGTGTGCTGTTCTTGGTGGGCCTTCGGGCACGGGCAAGTCTTCGATCCTGAAGATGATCTACGGAAACTACCGTGCGGACGCAGGGCGCATCGAGATCAACGGGCCTGATGGATGGAGAGATATCGCACGCGCGTCGCCTCGCGCTGTGCTCTCGCTCAGGACGAGCACCATCGGCTATGTAAGTCAGTTCCTGCGCGTGATTCCGCGCATTGGTGCGATTGACATTGTCGCGGCATCCGCCCGCGAGACGGGCCTTGACGAGCCCGCCGCGCGCGTCAGAGCGATCACGCTCCTCGAGCTGCTCAATGTACCCGAGCGCCTGTGGAACTTGCCACCAGCGACGTTTTCGGGGGGCGAACAGCAGCGCATCAACATCGCGCGCGGCTTTGCCGCCGAACGCCCGATCCTACTGCTCGATGAGCCGACGGCTTCACTTGATGCCGCCAACCGCGCTGCGGTCGTTAGTTTGATAGAAGCGCGCAAGAAAGCCGGCGCAGCCGTTCTCGGCATCTTCCACGATGAGGATGTCCGGGATCGCGTCGCCGATCGTGTCATCGACGTCCAGAAGTTTGCGCCGGAGGCCTCGACCCCATGACGCGCGAGCTCGTACTCGGCAATGCAAAAGTAGCCCTCGCCGATGCGATCGTCGACGGATGGATCGGGGTCCGCGACGGTATCATCGTCGAGGTTGGTCGTGGGACGGCGCCGCGCGGCAGTGTGGACGTGTCGGGTGATCTCGTCATACCTGGTCTCATTGAGCTCCATACCGACCACCTCGAGACGCATCTCAAGCCGCGGCCGAAAGTTCATTGGCCCGAAACCTCGGCCATCATGGCCTTCGACGCGCAGATCGCAGCATCTGGCATCACAACCGTCTTTGATTGCATCCGCGCTGGACGGGATGCTGATTATGCGCCGCAGGCCCACGAGATCGTCTCGCTGATCACAAGTCTCGCGCGTGCATCTGAGCGCAATCTGCTACGCGCCGAGCATCGCCTTCACCTGAGGTGTGAGCTCACGGCAGACGGGGTCCTCGCCGAGGCCGAGGAAGCGATGGCGCAATCCCGTGTCGACCTCATTTCGCTGATGGATCATACGCCTGGCGCTCGGCAGTTCACGAGCATCGAGGCTTGGCGCACGTACTACGGCGGCAAGTCGGGATTGCGTGAAGATCAGCTCGACCGTCTGATCGAAGACAAGCGTACGATGCACGCGCGCAATTACAAGCGGCATCGCGATGCGATCGTCGATATGGCACACCGGCAGGGTATCTCGCTCGCGAGCCACGACGATGCGACCCGCGCGCATGTGGATGAGTCCCGATCGGATCGTGTATCGATCGCGGAGTTTCCGACGTCGATCGAGGCGGCGCGCCTATCTCACGAAGCCGGGATCGACGTTCTCATGGGCGCGCCGAATGTCGTGCGCGGTGGATCGCACTCGGGGAATGTCGCTGCGGAGGCGCTGGCGCGCGCCGATCACCTCGATATCCTCTCGTCTGACTACGTGCCAGCGAGCCTACTCCTCGGCGCCTTCGAGCTTGCGCGCCGCATCGAGGGGTATGGTCTCGCCAAAGCCTTGCGCACGGTCACGATGAACCCTGCACGTGCCGCCGGTCTCGATGATCGCGGAGAGATTGTTCAGGGGAAGCGCGGGGATCTGGTGCGCGTTCATCTCTCGGGAGACCAGCCAGTTGTACGCGAAGTGTATCGGGAGGGGCGGCGTGTCTCGTGAGATGCCGCAATCTGGCGCAGGAACGCTGGTGCTGGTTGTCGGAGCCAGTGGCGTCGGCAAGGATGCGCTGATCGCGGGCGCGCGCACCATGCTGATGCACGACTCTCGATTTGCCTTCCCTGAACGCACGATTACCCGCCCTGCACACGCGGCGGAGCACCATGCTTCACTAAGCGAAGCCGATTTTTCAGCAGCGGCGCGGGAAGGTCGCTTTGCGCTTACCTGGGAGGCGCATGGGCTCCAGTACGGCGTTCCGGCCAACGTCGACAAAATGATAGCGAGCGGCCAGACGATTGTCGTCAATGCGTCGCGGTCCATCGGTGCCGCTGCTCGCGAGCGCTATTCGAGGGTGTGTTTTATCCTCATCGAATGTCCGCTCGATGTTCGTGCTGCTCGGCTGGCTCAGCGGGGCCGAGAAGACGGGGCTGCCGTCGAGGCTCGCCTCACGCGCCGTGTCGCCGAGTTCGATCCGACCGACGTCGACGTGCGCATCGACAACTCCGGCGCTCTGAAAGATGGCGTACGTGCGCTCGTCGAGGTTCTGAAATCGCTCCCCGAGAGCATCTAGCGACCAAAGTTGATCGCGGGGACGGCAGCGCGAAGTGGAAAGCGCGCGATGAGGCTGAACCGACCCTCTCGCGTCGACTGAGACAGCACCGAGATCGCATCGACCACCACGGGAGCACTGCAGCCGCGGTACAGCGCCTTCATGGCGGCGAGCGCCTCTGCACGCTTCAATGGTGTAATCGACCCGGTCAGTGTCATGTGAAACCGGAAATCCTGCAGCACGTAAGGATAGCCCCAATGGTCCAGCTGTGCGCGCTGCCGCGGTGTAAGCCCTTGGGAAAGGCGTCGTGCTCTGTCCGTCGCGTCGATCGGTGCACGCAGATCGTCGAAATCCTGCACACAGGTAGCGGCCAGACGATTGAGCTCGGCATCTTCGGCGAGCGGGCGAAGCGCAACGAAATCGCCCAGCAGCGCCACCTCCAATGCTGGAAGATAGACAGGTGCGTGCCTGGTGCTGAATTCTTCTGCACGTTCTAGGAGCACGGCCGCCGTCACACTCGGCGCGAGAGTAAACGGCGCTTTCAGCGTCGCGTGAAAGCCATACCGCGCGGGTGTCTCCAGGGCGCGTGTGAACCACGGCTCGCGCCAAAGGCTACAATTTGGAAAGTCGACGATCTCGCGCGCCGCGGCGTCGTAACCAAGGATGGATGAGCCGAGGCGCCAAAGCGCTGAAACTACCGCCGGCGTATAATAGATCGCATAGCGCATCGCGCTTGGATGCATAACGTGGCGCGACAACAGTTTTATGACAGTGAGGCGCTGTTCGGGGTGAGGTCCATCCTGACGCGAGGGCGAGAGGCTTGGATAACGTCACATGATTGTAGCACCGCCGGACTAGGTGTTGCCCGCATGGCGGTGCAACATCAACGAGGCAGCATGCTGGCACTCGAAAACGTATCACGGAGATTTGGCACACTCGCCGCTGTTTCAGATGTCTCTTTCGAGATCCAGCGCGGCGGATTCGTCGGGGTGATTGGCCGCTCGGGCGCCGGTAAATCGACCCTCCTGCGCATGATCAATCGCTTGGTGGAACCGAGCGAAGGGCGCATTTTCTGCGATGGCCGTGATGTGACCGCGCTCAAGGGGCGCGAGCTGAGATTGTGGCGTGCACGGGCGGCAATGATCTTCCAGCAGTTCAACCTTGTCGGTCGCCTCGACGTGTTGACCAACGTGCTGACGGGTCGCCTGGCCGAAATATCGACATGGCGCGCGGTGACGCGCTCGTGGAGCGACGACGAGAAGGCCATTGCATTCTCCGCGCTCGAGCAGTTTGAGATCGGTGGGCTTGCCGCGCAGCGCGCCGAGCAACTGTCAGGTGGTCAGCAACAGCGTGTCGCAATTGCGCGAGCGATGGTCCAGCAGCCGGATCTGATCCTTGCCGATGAGCCGGTCGCATCGCTCGATCCGCGGAATACCAAGATCGTCATGGATGCGCTGCTGCGCATCAACAAGCACTACGGCATCACCGTGATGTGCAACCTCCATTCGCTCGATCTCGCCCGCACCTACTGCGATCGGCTGATCGGAATGGCGGCTGGCCGCATCGTCTTCGATGCGGCACCGGAGATGCTCACCGACGACGTGGCACGCGAGCTCTACGGCATCGAGGCCGACGATGTTCTCGGGGGCCATTCTGGGATCCAGGAAAGCGAGAAGAAGCAGGGCATACCTGCACTCGGACAGGCGGCAGCAGCCTGAACTGCGCCGCAGCGGTGCGGGGACCGCAGCTTGGCGTGAGCAAAGGCAGCCCCGCCACGATACTCGAACAGGACAGAGGATATCATGCTGAACCGTCGTCTCGTCATTGCCGGCACAGCCGGCATCGCACTCGCCAACAGTCTTGCGCTCGGCATCAAGCCCGCCGAGGCACAGGACTGGAAATCAAAATATCCTGAGATCATCTTCGCGATCATTCCGCACGAGAACGCGACAACGACGACGAACCGCTACACGCCGTTTGTCGAGTATCTGAGCCGTGAACTCGGTGCAAAGGTCACGCTCCGTCTCGCCAATGACTATGCTGCGGTGATCGAAGGACAGCGCGCCGAGAATATCCACATTGCGATGTACGGACCGGCCTCCTACGCGCGTGCCCGCGCGACCGGCGTCAAGGTGGAGCCCTTCGCGATCGAAGTGAGCAGCGACGGCAGCCGCGGCTATCATTCGGTTCTCTATGTGAAGGCGAATGCTCCCTATCAGAAGCTCGAGGATCTCAAGGGCAAGAATCTCTGCCTCGTTGATCCGAATTCCACATCGGGTAATAACGTCCCCCGCTTCGCCATGGACAAGATGGGCATCGATCCCGACAAGTTCTTCAGCAAAGTCGTGTATGCGGGAACGCATGAGAATGCCGTGATCGCCGTCGATCAGGGCACCTGCGACGGTGCGTTCAACTGGTGGAACGACGAGAAGGAATCGAACCTCGGCCGCATGGCGAGCCGTGGCCTCGTCAAGGCAGAGAACTTCCGCATCGTCTTCAAGTCGGACCGGATCGTGAACTCTCCGATGGCCTATCTGTCGAGCCTGCCCGAGGATCTCAAGGCGAAGATCCGTGACGCGGTGCTGAATATTGCCACTCGCGACAAGGCAACGTTCGACGGCATCTATGGCGGCAAACAGCTGCCATTCGAGGCCGTCGACCATGCGGCCTACGAGCCGGTTGTCGAGCTGATCAAGTTCGTCGACTCGCTTCGGAAGAAGTCGGGCTCCTGATCCCATCCATACCCTTGCGGGCGCGGCGCCTTTGGTGTCGCGCCCGTTGCTTGGTCCGACGGAGATGGAGACTAGTATGTGGACACGCCGATCCATTTTGGTAGCCGCTGCCGCAGCATTGCTCGCCGCCCCCGCCAGCGCTGCCGACTGGCGCGTGCAATACCCTGAGATCGTGTTCTCGATCATCCCGTCTGAGAACTCCGACGGTGTCCTCAACCGCTACGAACCGTTCATGCAGCACCTGTCGAAGGAGCTGGGTGTGAAGGTGACGTTGAGGGTCGCGAACGACTATGCCGCCGTCATCGAGGCCATGCGCTCTGGGCAGGTTCACGTCGCGCACTATGGCCCGTCGTCCTATGCTCGGGCGTATCAGGTGACGGACGGGGACGTCGAGCCGTTCGCAACGGCCAGAAACTCTGCTGGTGCCGTCGGATACTACTCGGTGCTCTACGTACGCGCGGACGAAAAGGCGCAGGGTATCCAGGATCTTCAAGGGCGCAACCTATGCCTCGTCGATCCGAATTCGACATCGGGCAACAACGTGCCGCGGTTCGCCATGGACAAGATGGGCATCGATCCTGAGGTCTTCTTCGGGAAGCTGCTCTACGCAGGCAGTCACGAGAACGCCGTCACTGCCCTCCTGCAGGGTACTTGTGACGCTGCCTTCAACTGGTGGAATACCGAAACGGAATCCAATCTTCTTCGCATGGCTGCGCGCGGTGCGGTAAAGCCCGAAAGTGTTCGCATCATTCTGAAGTCGGACCTGATCCCCGGCTCGCCGACCACGCTCAAGCGCTCGCTCCCCGAGGCGATGAAGGCTGACATCAAGCGCGCCTTCCTCGAGGCGCCGGAAAAGGGGCGCGACGCTTGGCTACGCATCAGCGACGGCAAGGCCTCTGGCTACAATGAGGTGAAGCACGAGGACTATCAGGTCATCATCGACCTCAACCGCTTCGTTGATCGTTTGCGCCGCAAACCATCATGAGTGTGGCCGATCGCACCGCGGTAGCGAATACAGCGCTGCCGCGCTTGACCGATGCGCGGCTGGCGCCATTTGCCGCTACATATGCGCGCGCCAATGCTGCGAAGAGACGCAGCACCCTGCTCCTGTTGGCCGCTCTCGTTGTTGCGTCACTGGTGGCGGGCGGTGTCGCGGAAGTCGATCTGGCCAAGTTCTTCGCCAACATCCACCGCTTTACCAGCTACATCGGGCGGCTCTTTTATCTCGAGAGCGGGGCGCCGGTCTGGACGGATCCAGCCGAATGGTTCTGGGGGTGGAAGAAGTGGCTCGCACTGCTCGGCGACACGCTGTTGATCGCCTATCTGGGCACGTTGCTCGGCACGACCGCAGCATTCTTCCTCTGCTTTCTCGCCAGTGCAAATCTCAATCCCAATGCCTAGTCGCGCGGCTTGGTCCGCCGCCTGCTCGAGTTTTGCCGCACGGTGCCGGAGCTGGTCTTCGCCCTTATCTTCGTCGTCGCCTTCGGCCTTGGACCATTGCCGGGTGTGCTGGCACTGGCGATCCACAGCACGGGCGCGTTGGGCAAGCTCTTCGCCGAGGTCGTCGAGAACGTCGACATGAAGCCGGCGGAAGGCGTGACTGCGGCAGGTGCCACATGGTGGCAGACAGTTCATCTGGCCATCGTGCCGCAAGTGCTCTCGAACTTTGCGAGCTATGGCTTGCTGCGTTTCGAGATCAACGTGCGCGGTGCTTCGGTCATGGGGTTCGTCGGCGCCGGCGGCATCGGCCAGGAGCTGATCGAGTGCATCCGTAAGTTTTACTATTCCGATGTCTCGGCATTGCTCGTGCTCATCATCGCAACGGTTATGATTATCGATCTTGCGACCGAGCGTCTGCGCTATCATTTCATCGGGCAGGAGGCGCGCTCATGAGCGATCGCCGTCAGTTGACGCTGCCTGCGGACCCGGCGCTCCTCGCGCGTCATGCCGGCCTTCTGCGGGCGCAGGCTCTGACACGCCTCAATATGGTGCTTCTGGTCGGCGCGATCATGGTGCTCGCCGGGATCGCATTCTGGCGGCTCGACGTTTCCTTCTGGCGGATCGTAAAGGGCTTCGGCGAACTCGGTACCTTCGTTGTCCTCATGATCCCGCCGAGCGCGGGCTCATGGGCAAACGCGCTCGTCTACCTCCACGCGCTTGCCGAGACGGTGGCGATCGCCTTTCTGGGTACACTGCTTGCCGCGATCATCGCCTTCCCACTGGGGCTGCTGGCGGCGCGAAATGTGGTGCCCGCGCGCCTGTTCCAGTTCATGACACGGCGCTCGCTCGATACGGTGCGGGGCGTGGATACGCTGATCTGGGCGCTCATCTGGGTCAATGTCGTGGGGCTCGGGCCATTTGCTGGTGTCCTCGCCATTATGACATCGGACATCGGCACGCTCGGCAAGCTCTTCTCGGAAGCCATCGAGGCGTCGGACCGGAAGCCGGTCGAGGGCGTAACGGCGGCAGGGGGAAGCCGTGTGCATCAGATCCGCTTTGCCATCCTGCCTCAGGTTCTGCCGGTGATGCTCTCTCAGGTGCTCTATTTCTTCGAGTCGAATACGCGTTCCGCGACGATCATTGGCATTGTCGGCGCCGGCGGAATCGGGCTGCACCTTGTCGAGCAGATACGCACCTTCGAGTGGGACCGCGTCGCGTTCCTCATCCTGCTGATCCTCGCGGCCGTTGCCGCCATAGATTGGCTTTCGGCGCGGCTGCGGCACGCCATCATCGGCGATCGTTCCGTCGCGTTGTGAGCAAGAGTGCCGGCGCGGCGTCAACGATTGCCGATGCTTCGGTATTCAACCCTTTTCCCCGCGAGGGCGGGGAAAAGGGTGGCCAGCGCATTGCGCCTACAGCGTCATGTTCATCGGCGCGGCGATGTACCTGAAGCCGTCGCCGTGCTTCACGACATGGCCGTATCCGGGCCACGGGAAATGATATGCGGCGAGCGGAATTTTATTTGCGGCGAGCATTTCGAGAATGCGCACGCGCGAGCCCGCGGACTGCTTGGGATCGGTGTCGTAGGCAAACTCGAGGCGCGGGCGCTCGACGAGCAGAATGTGGTGGTGTGTGAGGTCGCCGACGGCGGCGAGCGACTTACCGTCAGAGGTAATCATGAAGACGGTATGCCCGACGGTGTGTCCCGGCGCGGAGATTGCCGTGATACCTGGCAGGAACTCCTGCCCATCCTTCACGAAGACGATCCGATCGCGGACAGGGAGCAGGTTCTTGCGTGCGCCCTCGACGAACGGCTTCATGTACGCCGGGTCCGTCATGGAGAGCTTCTTCTCGTCCGTCCAGAAGTCGAAGTCCGCTTGCGAGATGTAGATCTGCGCATTGGGGAAGTTCGGCTTGCCGTCGTCGCCCATGATGCCCCAGACGTGGTCGCAATGCGCGTGCGTCGCGAGGATGCCGTCCACGTCGGCGGGATCGATGCCGGCAGCCTTCAATGTCTGCAGCATCTTGCCGGTCGTTGGCCCGAACATTGTCGATGAGCCCATCCCGGTGTCGACGATGTAAAGCTTATCGCCGGTGTTCACGACGAGGATGTTCTGCTCGAGCACGGCATTTGTCGGTGAGAGGAAGTTGTCCGTCAGCATCTTGACGACTTCTTCCTTGCTCGCGCCGAGAAATGCGCCCGATGGATCGCCAAGCGGCAGAGGGCCGTCCGATATCATGGTCATCTGCATCTTGCCGTGCGGGAAGCGGTAGAAGTAGGAGGCTTGAGTGGTTGCGAACGGAGCCTTGGCGTGTGCGCTCGGTGTTCGCAGTGCACCGGTATAAGCCGCTGCCATAGTTAGAGTGGCACCCGTCAGGAGATTGCGGCGATTGAGCGTGAGTATTTCCTTGGACATTGCTTCCTCCGTGTCAGCTTATGATGCGTGACATCTTTTGGCTTATGCCTGGATTTTGTTCCCATCGGGGTCGGTGACGTGGCCGCCCCGCACCTTCACGATCTCCTCTATTTCGGGCTCGATCTTAGGGCGATTACGATTGCCCGGCGGTTTTGAACGACGCCGACGAGGGTACTCCGTCTGTTTGCCGAGTCGAGATTGAAAGTGCCACGAGGATTGGTCGGGATCGCTCGTCGGCCGCTACCGACGTTCATATCTCTGTGAGCGCGGACACTTTGGTCCGGCGTCCAAATCAATTGCTAGAGATGTTCCAAACTGCATGGCCCCTGAGGCCTGCGGTTGAGCAGTTGGACTGTCGGCGCAGGCCGCAAAGCCTCCACCACATGTTGTTTACTACGCGATGCTCAATGGCGCGCCGCTGTCACCAACGGGGCGGCGCAAGCAGGCTACGTGATGGCCCGGCGCGACCTCGAGCAGTGGCGGGTCGGTCCTCTTGCACTCCGGCAGCACATAAGGGCAGCGCGTGTGGAAACGGCATCCGGACGGCGGGTTCATGGGGCTTGGTACATCGCCTTGCAGGATGATCCGCTCGCGCGGTCCGTCGACTTCCAGAACGGGGGCAGCCGCAAGCAGAGCCTCGGTGTAAGGGTGCAGTGGCGTGCCGAAGAGATCTGCGTTGTCGGCAAGCTCGACGATGCGGCCGAGATACATGACGGCGACGCGATGCCCGATGTGCTCGACGACCGCGAGATCGTGCGACACGAAGAGATAGGCGAGGTTGAATTCTTCCTGCAGATCGATCAGCAGATTGAGCACCTGCGCCTGCACGGAGACATCGAGCGCCGAAACCGGTTCGTCCGCAATGATCAAGCTCGGATTCACTGCGAGCGCGCGCGCAATGCCGAGGCGCTGACGCTGTCCGCCCGAGAACTCGTGCGGGTACTTGTTCACCGCCTCAGGACGAAGGCCGACGTGCTCGAAGAGCTTGGCAATGCGCTGCTCCAACTCGGCACCCTGAGCAAGGTCGAAGTTGGTCAGGGGCTCGCCGACGATGTCGCCCGCCGAGAGGCGCGGATTGAGTGAAGAATAGGGGTCCTGGAAGACCATTTGCATTTCGCGGCGCTGGGCGCGAAGCGCCTCGCTGTTGAGCGCAGTGATGTCCACCCCGTTGAGCTCGATCGTGCCAGCCGTCGGCTCCTCGAGCCGCGTGATGCTGCGTGCGACAGTGGACTTGCCGCAGCCGGACTCGCCGACGAGGCACAACGTCTCGCCGCGCCGGATCTCGAACGAAACGCCGTCGACTGCCTGCACGTGAGCAACGACACGCGAGAGCACGCCGCGATGCACCGGAAAGTGCTTCTTGAGATCCTTCACCCTCAGAACGACTTCCGCGGAACTCATGTGGGGCTGCTCACCAGTTGATCAGAAGACGTGGCCTCGATCCGCGCAACCTCCCAGCAGGCGGCGAAGTGCCGTGGGCCGTGCGCCTCGAAGGGCGGCTGTTCGGTTATGCAGCGCGGGGTCGCGAAGCTGCATCGTGGCGCAAAGGCACAACCGGGGATGGGTTCACGGAGCGAGGGGACGAGCCCGCTGATCTCCTGCAGCCGGCCTCGTGTGCGCCCGCGCGCGCCGCCGGACTTACGACGTGGAATGGAGCCGATGAGACCGCGGGTGTAAGGATGCTTCGGGTTGTTGAGCAACTCGCGGACGGGTGCCTCCTCGACCATGCGGCCGGCGTACATGACGATCACGCGCTGCGCTGTCTCCGCGACGACGCCCAGGTCGTGTGTAATGAGAACTATCGCCGTGCCGAGCCGATCCTTGAGCTCGAGCATGAGATTGAGGATCTGGGCCTGAATGGTGACGTCGAGCGCTGTCGTCGGTTCGTCGGCGACCAGCACCTGCGGATTGCAGGCGAGGGCCATGGCGATCATGACGCGCTGGCGCATACCGCCCGAGAGCTGGTGCGGATACTCGCCAGCGCGGCGCTTGGGATCGGCAATGCGGACCAGCGCGAGCATTTCGATCGCGCGATCCCACGCCGCGCGGCGATCGAGCCGCTGATGGATGCGGAGAGACTCCGAGATCTGCTCGCCCACGGTCAGTACCGGGTTGAGTGACGTCATCGGCTCCTGGAAGATCATCGAGATGCGATTGCCCCGGATGCTGCGCATCTCACGCTCGCTTTCCGTCGTCAGCTCCGTTCCATCGAAACGAATGGAGCCGCTGACGATCTCGCCGATCTTCGGTGGTATCAGTCCGAGGATGGAAAGAGCGGTGACACTCTTGCCGCAGCCGGACTCGCCGACAATGCAGAGGGTTTCTCCACGCGCGAGGTCGAATGTCACGCCATCGACCGCGCGCACGACGCCATCGCGCGTATAGAAGTGCGTGCGCAGATCCTGCACGGAGAGAATGGTGTCGCCGTTGGTGGCGATGGGGGCCGTGGCGGCCGTCGATACGTTGGACTTCATGAAACTGCGGCCCTCACATGCGGCGCGAGATGCGCGGGTCGAGCGTATCGCGCAAGCCGTCGCCGACGAGGTTGATTGCCAACACCGTGATGGCGAGACAGAGCCCCGGAAAGAAGATGATCCACGGTGAGATCTGGAAGAACGTGCGCCCGAGCGAGATGATATTTCCCCAACTCGGAATCTCGGGTGGCGTGCCGGCGCCGAGGAAGGAGAGCCCGGCCTCCGTGAGGATCGCTGAGGCGCATACGTACGTCGCCTGCACGATGAGTGGCGCGACCGTATTCGGCAGGATGTGGCGGACCATGATCCGTCCATTGCGCGTGCCGCTCGATATGGCCGCTTCGATGTACGGCCGACCGCGAACCGACAACACGACGCTGCGAACGAGGCGCGCGACCCGCGGAATTTCCGGAATCGTGATGGCGACAATGACGATGAGGAGGCTCGCCTTCATCAGCGTGATGAGGGCGATCGCGAGCAGAATTGCGGGGATCGCCATCATGCCGTCCATGACGCGCATGAGTATGGTATCGACCGTCTTGTAGAATCCGCAGAGCACGCCGACCACAAGCCCGATGGCCGTTGCCAGCACTGCTACGCAGAGGCCGATGATGAGCGAGATACGCGTGCCGTAGATAACGCGGCTGTAGACATCGCGCCCGAACTGATCCGTTCCGAACCAGAAGGTCTCCGAGGGGCGCTTGAGCCGATTGGTCGGCTCGAACTGGAGGGGATCGCCGGCGAGCCAAGGTGCCAGGATGGCGATGACGACGAGCGTCAGCAGGATGAGTGAGCCGCCGACGATCGTCTTGTTGCGCCGCGCCCATTTGAGCGCGCCTTTCGACGAAGATGGTGTCGTTGCTGCAGCGGCGCCGGCAGTGGTGCTTGCCATGGGTGCGTTCCTACTGGCGGATGCGCGGATCGAAGAAGGTGTAGCTGATATCGATCAGCAGATTCACCAGCACCTTGACCCCGGCAAATATAATGATGAGTCCCTGGATGATCGGGTAATCTCGCTTGAGAATGGCATCGACGGTGAGCCGCCCGAGTCCCGGAATATTGAAGACGGTCTCGGTGATGACGACGCCCGAGATGAGCAGCGCGAAGCCGATTCCTATGACGGTCACAATGGGAATAGCGGCATTTTTCAGCGCATGTCTCAGCAACACTGAGGGTGTCGCAACACCCTTTGCGCGCGCGGTGCGAATGTAGTCCTCCGAAAGTACTTCCAGCATGCTGGCCCGCGTGATGCGCGCGATGAGGGCCATGTAGGTCATGCCGAGCGCAAACGCGGGCAGCGCGATCGAGCGCAGCGTATCGACGACACCATTTGCGAGCGGGCGATAGCCCTGCACGGGCAGCCATCGCAGCTGGATGGCAAAGACATAGATGAGCAGGTAGCCGACCAGAAATACCGGCACCGCGAAGCCGAGAACTGAGAAACCCATCACGACCCGATCCACTGCCGTGTCCGCCTTCCAGGCCGCCAGCACACCCAGCGGAATGGCGAAGGCCACGGCCACGGTCAGTGTTGCAATGGCGAGGACGACCGAGGGCTCGAGGCGCTGCATGACGAGCGTCATGACCGGCATATTCGAAAAGATGGAGGTGCCGAGGTCGCCGTGGAGCAGGTTCCAGACATAAACGCCGAACTGCTCCCAGATCGGTCGGTCGAGGCCGAGCTTGCGCCGGATGCCTTCGATATCGGCCGGTGAGGCGTCGTCGCCGGCAATGACCGCTGCGGGGTCCCCCGGCGTCAGATGCAGGAGAAAGAAGACGAACAGCGCGACGATTGCCATGACAGGGATCGTCGCAAGGAGACGGCGCACGATATAGGCGGTCATTGTTCCTCTTCGATCATCCGAGCGGCCTCAGGACCGCTCGGATCGTTGGATGACGAGGGCGGCGCGGCACCGGTTGAATGGCGCCGGCCAGGAGTCGTGAGAGGCTACCGCCTCACTTCTTCTCGATGTTCCACATCGGCGGAACCGACGGCACCGAGAGGACGCCCGAGATGCGGTCCGAGCGGTACGCTACAGGGTTGCGCCACTGGGCGAACGAGATGTACGGCACTTGCTCATAGGCGCGCTTCGAGAGTTCGGCCGCGATCTTCTTGCGGGTCTCGACATCGGGCGCGAACGCCCACTGCTTGCGCATCTCTTCGAATTTGGCATCGCACGGCCAGCCGAACCAGGCTTTGTCGCAGGCCATGCTGATGCCGACGTGCGTGACCGGGCTCGACGAGCTCAGTACCGTGGTGCCGGTGATGAAGATGTTCCAGCCGCCCTGCGCCGGCGCTTCCTTCTTCGCGCGCCGCGAGACGACTGTGCCCCAGTCCATGGCTTGCACGTCGAGGTTCAAACCGGCCTTGCGCATCTGCTGCACCAGCACGAGGCTTGCCGGATTGATGTACTGATGGTCGGTCGCGTGCAGGATGGTGATGGGCTCACCGTTATAGCCACCCTCCTTGAGGAGCGCCGCGGCCTTCTTGTAGTCCTTCGCGCCCTTGTACGGCTCGCTTCCGGCATCGGTCTCCATGGCAACACCGCAGCCGAAATACGAGTAGCACAGCGTCTGCAGCTTCGGATCGGCCGCAATCGTATTCAGGTAGTCGGCATTGCTGATGATGTAGAGCATCGCCTGCCGCGCCTTCACGTTGTTGAAGGGCGGATGCAGGTGGTTGAGCTGAACCAGCCCCATGGTGCCCATGGCAGGATGGACGTCGAGCTTGATGTTCGGATCGGACTCGAGCATCGGCAGGAAGTCGGGCTGTGGGTTCTCGAGATAGTCGATCTCGCCCGCGACCAGAGCGGCCTGGGCCGTCTGCGGATCGGGCAGCCAGACGAACTCCACGCGGTCGACCTTCACGACCTTGCCGCCGGCATGACCGGAGGGAGGCTCCTTGCGCGGCACATAGGCCTTGAACTTCTCGTAGATGGTCTTGCTTCCGGGCACCCACTCGTCACGCTTGAAGACGAACGGTCCCGATCCCACGACTTCTTGAACCTGCTGGGTGGGATCGACCAGGGCTTCCTTCTCGCGCATGATGAAAGGAATGCTCGTGCCGGACTTGGCCAACGTGTCGATCACGAGCCCATAGGGCTCCTTCAGCGTCCACACGAAGCTCTTGTCGCCCTTCTCGGCAACCGACTCCGTATAGCCGAAGAGCTGCTTGCCGGCGCCGTCGCGCTGCCCCCAACGCTTCATGGAGGCGACGACGTCCTTGCTCGTCACAGGCGAGCCGTCATGGAACGTCAGGCCGTCGCGCAGCGTGAACGTGTAGACCTTGCGGTCATCGCTCACGGTCCAGCTATCGACCATCTGCGGCTGCGGATTGAGATCGGTGTCGAGCGAGAAGAGCGTGTCGTACACCATCATGCCGTGAATGCCGGCGATCGTCTGCGTCGTCCAGAACGGATCGAGCGTGCGGACATCGGCGTGCATGGTGACGCGCAGCACCTTCGGCTGCTGCGCAATTGATGGAGCTGCTACGAGCAGCAGCGCGGTGGCTGCAAGCCCCGCTCTCAGGCCCGCTCTTAGGATTGAATTTCGGATGCGCATATATCCTCCTTGCTATCGTTGATTGATGAAAGATGGCTAGTAGATGAGGCCCGGGCTCGTCGTTTCATCGAGCGGCCAGATCGGGCGGTTGACTTTCTTGTAGGCGATCTTGCGGTAATCGCGGCTGAGCGGTGCGTCGCTGTCGACGTAGAGCACGCGCTTCGCGATCGGGCCGAAGCCGGCCATGAAATGGTTCGTGGATTTGACGACGAGCACGCTTTTCGAGAGCGCGTCGATACCGACATTGGTGAAGAGCTGCGGAACAAAGGCCTGCGTTCGCTTCGTGATCAGCACGACTTCGACGCCGCCGATGCGCACGCCGGCACAATCACCGACAGGCACGTTCGTCGGACCGAATGCCTGCCAGGCATCCGTCGCGAGGCCGATGACCTCGACCATGGCGTCCACGGGTATGCCGGACTGCGGGCCCGTCTTGCCGCCGAGCCGCAGAGGAAATACAGCGCCGATGCCGGCATCGAAGCAGAGACGCACGGCAACTGGATCCCAGATCGGCCCGACAGCCGCATTCTGAGCATTGCGCGCGATGAGCTCGCGCAGAATGGTCGTATTGTCGGAAGCCGCGCCGCCGCCGGCATTGTCCGTCGGCTCGGCGACCACGATCGGCCCGTCGTTCGCGGCCATCGCGGTCCCGACTGCGCCGCTGACATCAAAATAGTCTGGCTGGGTCTTGCCGCGCATGCCGACCAGCTCGGTGCCGAGCTTCGTCGCGAGCGCGTCGGCTTTGACCTTGTCGCCATCCGTAACGACCAGCACGCGGCTCGAGAGCTCAGGTACGTCGCCATAAGGAAAGCAGTGCGCGATAGAGATCGACAGTACGCCGTCGCGCCCTTCCATCTCCTTGATGTCATCGACGAAGCCGCGCATCAGCGGAAAGGTCGTCGGGTAGCTCGAGATCTGGCGGCAGTCGTACAGCGACATGACCGGCTTGATCTCGCCGCGGATCGTCCGGAGCGTCAGGTCGAGGACCTCCTCGGCACGATCGACGACGTCGGTGTGCGGAAACTCCTTGTAGAGGATGATGATGTCGGCGATCTGGACGCGCTTGAGCGTGAGATGGCAGTGCGGATCGAGCTCGACGCCGATGACGCACTTCGGGCCGACGATGGCGCGTGTGCGCTCGATGATATCGCCCTCGACGTCGTCGTAGCCGTGCGCGACCATGGCGCCGTGCAGGCCGAGAAGCACGCCGTCGAGCGGGAGGGCCGCCTTCATCTGCGCGAGGATTTCATCGCGCATCGTCTCGTAGTCTCGGGCGTTGGTCGTGCCGGCGGGGCTGGCGGCGAAGCAGCTCCCCTCGATCAAGGTGAAGCCATCGGCGGAGGCTCGCCGGCGCGCCACAAAAAGCGGCGCTGTGCACATTCTCGGAGCATCAGTCGGGTGCTCGCCGGGGCGCAGGAAAACGGTCTCGCGGTAGGAGGCCAGGCTTGTCGGCAGCGGGGAAAAAGTATTGGTCTCTGTCGCCAAAGTGGCGGCAAACAAGCGCATCAGCGAACTCCGGCCTCAGCAGTCGGGACATCCTCAGCAGTTCAATGATGGCATGTCCATTCGTCCGCCGCCAGGATTTCTCCCCGCACCTACGCAGGTTTCATGCCAGCGGATTCAAGGGCGTATCACCGCGCTGCAACACAAGGCGTAAGGGGCCGGCGCGGGGTTTCGGCCGCGTGGACGCGCCGCAGCGCCTTTGAACCTTTTTCCAGTGCATCGCGACGAAGGTGTTGGAACCGGAGAGAGGTCTCGCCGTTCCACTCACAGATCGTGGGGTTCCTAGTGTATGCGAGGCAAGGTCATGCGGGAGTTTCTGGCGCCAGCGCTACTATTCGTCGGATCGCATGCAGCGATCCTGTTTGTCGTCATCCAGATGTATGTAGTCGGGAATTAGGCCGGGCCACGGCCTCACGCCATCACGTCGCGATACTCGGGGTGACCGGCGAGGAACTCCCTGACGAACCAGCAGCGCGGCACGACCTTCAGCCCCTGCCGGCGCACTTCGTCGAGGACGCCGCGAACGAGCTTTTCCCCGATCCCCTGGCCGCGTAGCGCTGGCGGGACTTCGGTGTGAAAGATGGTCAGAACATTGCCCTCACGCCTGTAGTCTGCCACGGCAAGACCCGCAGGCGTCGCGAGTTCGAAGCGCTGCTGCTCGGGATTGTCTCGGACCAGATTTCCCGCTTCGCCTTCTGTGCTCATGATTTTTCCGGCTCCTTCCCCAGGGAGACAAGGCCCGGGGTGCGCAGAGGCTAGCGCGCCTGGAGCAATGGCGGAATAGGCTTAACGCCCCCCGCGAGCGCTTATGCTTTCCCTGCACCTCCCGCAGGTATATGCGAGATCCGGCCGAGACACCTATACTCGCCCGCGTACGGCCAGCTCCTGGCGGAAGCTCTCAAACGGGAAATCGATCGGTCAGCATGAGCATTGATCTTAAGCGCGTGCGCGCGGAAACACCGGGCGTGAACCATCGCATTCACTTCAACAACGCCGGCGCCGCGCTGATGCCGGCACCAGTTCTGGAGGCGATGACGAGCTACCTCCGCAGGGAGGCCGAGATCGGTGGTTACGAGGCCGCCGATGAGCAGGCGGAACGCCTCGGCGGCGTGTACGCGAGTGTCGCGCGCCTTATCGGTGCCGCGCCGGACGAGATTGCGCTCGCGGAGAACGCGACCGTCGCGTGGCAGATGGCCTTCTACGCCCTAGCCTTCCAGCCCGGCGATCGCATTCTGACGGCCGAGGCGGAGTACGCGGCAAACTACGTTGCGTTCCTCCAAGTCGCGAAGCGCACCGGTGCGGTCATCGAGGTCGTGCCCAGTGATGAAAGCGGCGCGCTCTCGCCGGCGGCCCTCGAACGCATGATCGATGAGCGCGTGCGCCTGATTGCCATAACCTGGGTGCCGACCAATGGCGGCTTGATCAATCCCGCAGCGGCGGTCGGAAAGATCGCGCGCAAGCATGGCATTCCCTATCTGCTCGATGCCTGCCAAGCCGTTGGCCAGATGCCGGTCGATGTCGCAGAGCTCGGCTGCGACATGCTCTCGGCGCCCGGGCGCAAGTTTCTGCGCGGCCCGCGTGGCACGGGCTTTCTCTACGTCCGCCGCGATCTCGTGCAGCGCCTCGAGCCGCCCCTGATCGATCATTTCGGTGCGCCATGGGTGGCAGCGGATCGCTATGAGTTGCGCCTCGATGCCCGGCGCTTCGAGACGTGGGAGAACAACTACGCCGCACGTCTCGGTCTCGGCGTCGCCATCGATTACGCGCTCTCGATCGGCATGGAGGAGATCATGGCGCGGTGCCGCCTGCTCTCGGACATGCTGCGTTCAGAGCTGGCGCGCATCCCCGGCGTGGTCACACGCGATCTAGGGACTGAGAGGGCCGCCATCGTGACTTTTACGGTTGCTGGCCTCGACGCGGCCGCAGTCCAGGCACACATGCGCGCTGAGGGGATCAATGTAACCACATCGCACCCATCGAGCACGCTTCTGGATGCAACGGCACGATCACTTCCATTGATCGTCCGGGCTTCGCCGCACTACTATAACTCGGAGGACGAGGTCCTGAGATTTGTCAGCGCCGTTCGGCAGATTGCCGCCAGCGCGCGATAGGATCCAAGCGGAAAGGCCGGTAGTTTTTTGATGAACCAACAGCCGCATCGCGACGAACAGTTTCTGGCGGCGCTGTCCGAGGCGGCCGTAGCCGCCCAGCGGGAAGAGATCGCCTTCCGTGACAACGTCGCACGCGAGATCGAGAAGCGCGAGCGTGCACGCCAGTATGCCTATCGGCGCCTTTCGACCGCCGAGCTCATGCTGGCGGCCGCGCGCAAATCCGAGAACGAGGAGATGGCCGTTACAGCACAGACGGCTACGCTGCGCGCCGAGTTCGGCTGGCACGGCGAGAGCGATGCGCACAAGCGGATCCTCGGCGCCTGGCGGCCGGTGGCGCTCGCTGTGTGGGCCGTTGTGAAGCCACTTCCCGAGACTACGGACGAAGCCGAGGCGCTACCGCTGCCGGATATCACCGCGGCACTGGCCGAGTTCGAGCGCTGGTACGAGACGCAGTTCGGCACAAACTATCTCGCCATTCTCGATCAGGAGAAGCAGGAGTATCCCGTTGTCGAGTTCTAAGGGGGACGAGTTCGAGCGCTGGATCGTCGAGCAGTACGCCGCGTCGAACGGCTTTACCGCGCTCATTCTCCTGCTCACGCTCGGCGGCGACAAGGTCGAGCTGATCTCTTGCTCGTATGTGCATGTCATCGGCGATGAAGTGCGCTGGAAGGACATGAAGACAATGCTCGATGCGTCCCGGCGCAAATGGGATGCTTTTGCCATTTTCCCGGAGTCGCCGCCAGGAGGTGGGCCGCTGATCGATCTCGTTGCCAAGGCGCGTCTGCAGGAGCGCATCGACGAGGTTACTGTCAGCCGCATGGTTCTCAACAATGCCGGCTTCTTCGACACGCGCGGCCGGCACATCCGCATCGATCCCGTCGACTTGCACTGAGCCGGATGTCCTGACGCTGCGGGACACTGACAGCGGCGACTGACCCCTTCTCATCGTATCGAAGTTTGATTGCGCCGCTCGTTCGCGACCGCTCCTCCTTGGCGTTTGCGGTCCCTATACCTGCGTATGAGCGGGGCAAACTCCAACGCTAGTGGAATGACCTCCCGTAGAATGTCGGGTGCGGCCGTTTCATCGCATCTTGTCCTCACCGGCCCAGACAAATCCGGCAACGATCCAAGGCCACCGACCGCAGCCTCCCGGATCGTCAAATCCAAGCGGCCACAGAGGATGGAGAAAACCAATGAAGATGATCATGAGCACCCTGATTGCCCTCGGCGTTATCGCAAGTGCCGCTAGCGCCAAGTTCGACCCCTTCAATGATCCGCGCCAGGCGCTGCCGTACTCGTCGACCTACGAGCAGGCTCTGCCGCACACGAGCAACGACGACTATCGCCAGGCCCTGCCGCGGACGAGCGACGACGAGCATCGCGACGCGCTTCCGCTGACCGAGACCTTTCCCGATATCGTGGTCGCGACGCCCTGATGCGGCGCGCTCCATGAGCAAAAAAATAATGGCGGCTCGGAGCTGGCTCCGGGCCGCCCGTCTTTTTGCCTGGGCGGCAGATATGAGCCTGGCGGCGTTGACATCTGGCGCCCGTCGGGGGAGCTTCCAGAGTGTTCCGGGAGCATAGGGCGCCCATGCAGCTATCCATCAAGCCGCCCCTGACGTCGAAGGCCTACGAGGTCGAGGATTTTGCGGCGGCACAGGAGTTCTTTCACAGCCGCGGCTGGACTGACGGCCTGCCCGTCGTACCGCCGACGGAGGCGGCCGTCGAGGCGTGCCTCGAATGGGCCGGGATGCCTCCTGATCAGCTTCTCGGTATCGAGCCCGTGCGCACGCAGCCGATCACAGCGGAGAAGCTCGCCGTCAACGCCGTCATGGCCGGATGCCTGCCGATGCATTTTCCGGTTGTCGCGACCGCGTGGCAGGCCATGATGAAGGACGAGTTCCTTCTGCACGGCGTCACGTCGAGCACGGGTGGCTGCGCTGTTCTCGTGATCATCAATGGGCCCGTACGCCTGGAGATCGGGGCAAGCGGCACGTTCAATGCGCTGGGCAACTCCGATCGTGCGACTTCGGTAATTGGCCGGGCCATCCGCCTCGCACTGATCAATCTCATGGATGTGCGCCCAGGTGAGGTCGATCGCTCGACGCTCGGGCATCCCGGCAAGTTCTCCTACTGCATTGCAGAGGATGAGGAGGATACAACCTGGGAGCCGCTGCATATCCAGCGCGGTATGCCCGCCGGCACGTCCGGTGTGACGGTCTTCGCCTCGCTCGGGCCCCGCCAGCTCATGAATGAGTGGACGACGGACCCGAAGGAGATCCTCGAGACATTCGCCGCCGAGATGCGGGCCAATCAGCTCCACTACTCGATCTACGGCGGCAACTACGTCATCGTGATCCCGAAGCAGTTGCGCGACATCATCCAGGGCGCGGGCTGGACCAAGCGGGACATTGCCGAATTCCTGTTCGAGCGGGCCCGCGTGACGCGCGGTGAGTGGGCCAAGGTCGGCAAGGGCTCGGTCGTGCGCGATCGGGCGGGCAAGGTGCATCCGGCGCTTCAGTCGCCTGACGATCTGCTGGTTGTTGCGGCCGGCGGCCCTGCCGGCGGGTTCGGCGCCGTCATCCCACCCTGGATGGGCAGCAAGACGCGGGCTGTGACTGCGGCCATCGGTGTTTGCGTCGACTGCGAGCCGCCGAAGCCGTGAGGCGGCGGGTCGCCAAAGCCGTCAGGCGGATCGCCCAGAGAAGAAAAGCGAGAGGACACGAGAGATGAGAGTGCTCGATCCGACGAACGAGATGAAGGCGACGGGCGTCGTGCTTGCCCCGCGCCTCGCCTCCTTCGAAGGCAAGACCATTGCCATCATCACCAATGCCAAGGAAGGCACCAAGGGCTACTTCACCCACCTCGATCGCCTATTGCGGGAGGCCGGGGCGGCCGATGTCGTGTGGCGCGAGAAGTCGAACTATAGCGCGCCGATGGATGCCCATATCGTGCAGGAGCTCACGAACTGGCACGCGGTGTTCACCGGTGTCGGGGATTGAGGGAGCTGCTCGTCGTGCAGTCTGCATGACACGATCACATCTGAACGGAATGGTGTGCCTGCCATTGGCGTGATGACGACGCGCTTCGTCAGCGCAGCGGATATGATGTGCCGCGTGCTGGGCGTGCCGGGCTTCAAGTACGCCGTCATCGATCACCCGATCAGCAGCGCGTCGGACGAGCGCCTCGCGGCCTATGCGCGGGCGACGATCGACCAAGCACGGCAGATCCTGCTGCAGCCGTGAGGGCGAGCGCATTGCGCAGGCGTCCGGCGTCGATGCCGGGCGCTGCTGATGCAACCGGTGCTGCTCCGGGTGGAGCCACCGGCGCTCGGGCTCGCGCCTTTCAACGAACGGCAATCGCTAAGTAAAAACCCGTATCACAGGGTTCGACGTGGGGGTGGCGACCAACCACCCGCGAGCCCCAAATGAATGATCCTTAAGCATTTGAGGATCTGTACAAATTTCAGCTATATGATAGTTTCGTGACAGACTGCTTCTGGCCGCTTGGATGTACCGCGTGCACCTGCTCGACCTCGTGTCTGTCATCCATAAATGACCGATCTTTCGGGCTCGCCCTTGTCCGTGCGTGAGAGCCGGGCTCGCCGGTGGCTGGGCTTTATCTCCACTTTGCACCCCACAGTGAGCTACGCCCTCAGCGCCACCCTGGCACTCGCGTTGGCGGCGTGGCTCGCATGGACGGAGGGTCCGCCGGCGACTGTGCTGCTCGCCATTCTGGTGTGCGGCGCGACGGGCGCATTCGTCGTGCTCCTTACCCGACGCCTGCTGATCGCGCTGGTGCTCATGATCGCGCAGGTAGTGCTGATCACCACCATTTCGACCGTGAAGCATAAGTACATGAACATGGTGCTGCACGCCTACGACATCACCTACTACCTGATGTCGAGCACGAACCTCAGCTTTCTCATAGCGAACTACGGCAGGTCCATGCTCCCGGCGCTCGTGGTGCTGATGGTCGTCGTGAGCCTGGGTATTGTGGTCTGGCGGGTTGATCCGGTGCGCGTGAGGCGGCCGGTGGCAGCGGTCGTGCTTCTCGTATTCGCCTTCGGCGCGGCGCTCGCCGGCAACGCACTCGGTGAGCGGCGTCACTCGTTGTTCGGCTACAAGGGCATGTACGTTTCGTCCTTCTACCGCTCATGGGCCGAGACGATCGAGACGCTCATGCGCGGGCAGCTCATGGAGGCTGCTGTGGCCACGACGCCGACTATGCCTCGGCTCGAGCCCAAGGTGAGCTGCACGCCGGTCGACGAGCCACCGCACATCATCCTCATTCATCACGAATCCGCGGTCCAGCCCTCGCTATTTCCGAACCTGCAATACGATCGCCGTCTCGACGACTTCTTTCGCTCCGATGACGGTAACACCTACAAGCTCAGGGTCGAAACCTACGGCGGCGCCTCCGTGCTCACCGAGTTCTCGGTCATGACGGGGCTTTCCAGCTATTCGTTCGGTGGCATGCGCCTCTTCGTGCAGCGCCTGATGACCGGCAAGATCAGCGAAACGATGCCGAATATTCTGAGCAAGTGCGGGTTCCGGAACGTGATGTTCTACCCCATGCTGCGCTCGTTCACCGGCGCCGAGCGCTTCTTCAAAAGCGTCGGCATCAGCGAATTGCGCGATGCCAAGGATCAGGGCGCGAAGCGTGCGGACGAGCGCGACCGCTTTTACTACGACAATGCGCTCGACGAGATGGAACGCCACTTCGCCAAGTCGCGCGCGCCGCTGTTTTCATTCATCGAGACCATGGCCGGTCACTGGCCCTATGACCATCCCTACGAGCCGCACATGGATGTGCCGGCGGGCGGACCCGGAACCCATCCCGAGATGAATGAGGTCCTTCGCCGCTTGTGGCTCTCGCGCCTCGACTACCAACATCTTCTCGGCGAACTCGAGCGCCGCTTTCCGAAGGAGCGCTTCCTTATCGTGCGCTACGGCGACCATCAGCCGATGGCGACACGCTTACTGCTCGGGTACAACGAGGGCACGGAAGCCGAGGATGTGCTCGTCGAGCGTGGCTCGATCGGCTATCAGACGTTTTTTACGATCAACGGCGTGCGCTTCCGGCCGCAGTTCTCGAGCCCGGACATCCTCGACGTACCCTATCTCGGCACGGTGCTGCTCGAGGCTGCCGGCCTTCCCTTGTCGGACGCCCATGCGAGCCGCAAGAGGCTCAAGCAGATTTGCGATGGCTTGTGGTTTGATTGCCCGCGGCGTGAGGACATCCTGAGTTTTCACCGCCAGCTTCTCGACGATGGGCTCGTAAGCGCACGGTAGAGAATGCTCCGTCCGCTCAGGCCTTGGGTACGCGCCCCGGCACGAGGCGAACCTTGCGGGGCGATGCCAGCCAGATCGAGATGGCGGATGCAATGCAGCAGCCGATGATCAGGATGAAGGCAATCCTGTAGCTGCCGGTCGCATCGTGTACGGCGCCTGCAATCCAGGGCCCCGCGGCACCGCCGCAGACAAGAGCGACCGTGACCGTCCCGAATATGGCGCCGAAGTGCGGCCCCTCGAAGATCTCGACCACTATCGGGCCCATGACGGATGTCAGCGTGTAGCCAAAAAAGCCCTGTGCGAACACCATGGCGTAAAGGAGTGACATGGAGGGCGATTGCTCGAGCGCGATCAGCGCGACATAGGACATGGCAAAGCCCGCGCAACCCCCGCTCCAGATCCACTCGCGTCCAAGACGGTCCGACAAGCCGCCAAGAATGATCTGCCCGGGAATGCTGACCACGCTGACGGCGCCCAGTGCCCAGGCGGCGACGATCGGCGTGAAGCCAATCTCGGTCAGGTATTTTGTCTGATGCACCTGCACCGCGTACCAGGCGACGAGCGCACAGAAATACGCAATCACGATCCACCAGAAGCGCGCCGTTTTCATAGCGCGGGCGAGCGTCCATTCCGTTGCGACCCAGGCATGATCGACAATTTGTGCCGCGTGGCGCGCTGTGAATGTCGAAGACGATCCGGGCTTGCTCTCGCCGTCCGGCAGCAAGCCGATATCGCCTGGTGTCTTGCGCACGAGCAGGTTGAGCGGCGCCGCAGCGAGCAGCACGAGACAGCCCATGGTCCAGCACGCGGTGCGCCAGCCATCGCTGAGGATGATCGACTGCAGCCACGGCAACAGAACGATGGCGCCGACACCGGCGCCCGAGAAGGCCAGGCTGATTGCAAGCCCACGTCGCTGTACGAACCAGTTTGGCAGGAATTGCGAATGCGCGGTGTAGGTCATCATGTTGGAGCCACCGCCAACCAACATGCCGAGCGTTGCATAGAGATGCCATGGCCGCTCGATGTAAGGCGCGAGAAGGAGTCCCGACGAGAGCAATACAGCACCGGTCAGAATGACGACGCGTGGCCCGCGCTTGTCCATGACGCGGCCGACGATGGGGCCGAGAATGGCCGACACCAGAAAGCCGAACGAGAAGGCCCCCGCCGCGAGGCCCCGGTCCCAGCCGAACTCGTCGATGAGCGGCGGCATGAGCAGCGAGAAGGTCGTCCTTGCCGTCACAGCGACGGCCATCGTCACGAAGGCAATGAGTACGATGAGCCATCCGTAGTAGAACGGCAGGCGCGATGCCCAGTGCCGATGTTGATGCGTCACGACAACCTCATGTGATCGGGGCGCGCACTATCTGCGCGTCCTCGCCGCCGATCAACTGCATGTTCGCGCGACGACGCAGTCGTCGCATGCTTGTGCGCACTGCAGCACGCCGCATGGCTATCCAATCCCCGGAGAATGCGTTTAACTGCGGCGGCCCGGCTTGTAGCCGGCCGAGCGGCGCTCCCTGCCCGCCGCCCGGATTTTGTGACGAAAGCCAGGGGACATCGAGGAGTTGGGCAAACCAACCCCGATAGCGGCGATCCATGCTGCAGGAAGCGCCATGACTATCTGTCGACGCGCGTGTTCGCTGATCGACCTCGCCACGCCCAATCCGGCAGTGGGGAGTGATCGCGCGCGTCTGCGGCATGGCGAGAACCAAGGGAGGAAGCAACCATGTCCAAGAAGAGGATTACGCGTCGCCGTTTCGTAGCCGGTTCTGCCGCCGCTGCCGCGGCCATCTCGGCGCCTCATGTCAGCACCGCCAACGCCGCGGGGAAGCTTTCCCTTGGTCTGTGGGATCACTGGGTGCCTGGCGGCAACAAGGTCATGGACGATATCGCCCAGGAGTGGGCCAAGAAGGAGAAGGTCGATCTCACGATCGACTACCTCAGCACGCAGGGAAACAAGCTGCTGCTGACGATCGCCGCCGAGGCGCAGGCGCGCGCCGGTCATGACATCATGGACTTCTCGGCATGGGAGCCGGCGCAGTATACCCGGGTGCTCGAGCCCGTTGGTGATGTGATGAAGGAGGTTCTGGCCGCCAACGGTCCGATTTCCGAGGCCATGGAATACATCGGTACCGCCAGCGGAACCTGGAATGTCGTGCCCTCGACGCGGGGCTCGCTGATCCTGCCCCCGTGCTCGCGCATCGACTACTTCAAGGAGTTTGCGGGGATCGATGTGCAGGCGATGTATCCCGCTGGGAAGGATCCGACACCGGCGGCCGACAACTGGACCTGGGACACGTTTCTCAGCGCTGCTGAAAAGTGCCATAAGGCCGGCCATTCATTCGGCCTGCCGCTCGGCGCGACGACCGACAGCCTCGACTGGGTGGGTGCGCTGTTCTCGGCATACGGCGCGGCGCTGGTCGACGCCAAGGGCAACATCACGGTGAACTCGGCGGAAGTGCGCCAGGTCCTCGAGTATGCCAAACGGCTTTACGCCTTCATACCGAGCGACGTCGCCTCGTGGGACAATGCCTCGAACAACAAGTGGCTCATCTCGGGCAAGGGTGCGCTTATTTTCAACCCGCCGAGCACATGGGTCGTGGCGAAGCGCGACGCGCCGGATGTTGCCGAGAAGCTCTGGACGCACGCAATGCCGAAGGGCCCGAAAGGGCGCTTTGCACCGCTGCTGCCGCGCTATCAGGGCCTGTGGAACTTCTCGAAGAACAAGTCGGCGGCAAAGAGCCTGATGGTCCACATGAACCAGCCGGACAACATCCGCAAGATCGTGTCGGGCGCCGCAGGTTACGACATACCGCCTTACCAGAAGCTGCTCGACTACAAGGTCTGGGATGTTCAGGGGCCGCCGACGGGCACGCTCTCGCACTATCCGAATCGGGGTGACCAGAGGAACTCGATGCCATGTGCACCGGCGCCGCCGCAGATCGCCTCGCAGCTCTATACCAATGCCGTCATGCCGAAGATGATTGTACGGATCGGCCGCGGGGAGAGCATCGACAAGACGCTCGCCTGGGCCGCGACGGAAATCGAGGGCTACTCACGGCAATAGCGTTGGAAGCTACGTAAATTTTAGGTGGCGCCGTGCCAGGGCCGGGCCTAATATGTCATCGGAACTTGGCACGTCGCCATCAAAGAAGCGACGCCTGAAAACGAAAAACCAAACGGAGGAAACTACCTATGATCAAGAAGACCATCAGTCGTCGGCGCTTTGTTGCGACGGGCGCTGCGGCTGCGGCCGGCGTCGTTGCAGCGCCTTACGTGAGCACGGCACAGAGCGCCGGCTCGCTCACGCTCGGTTTGTGGGATCACTGGGTGCCGGGCGCCAACAAGGCGACCGAGGACGTCATCAAGGCGTGGGCCGAGAAGGAAAAGGTCCAGGTTACGGTCGACTTCGTGACCTCGCAGGGCAACAAGAACCTCCTGATGCTCGCCGCCGAGGCGCAAGCCCGGTCCGGACACGACATCGTCGCATTGCCGACCTGGCAGCCAGCGCGCCACGCCAACAGTCTCGAGCCGGTCGATGACATTCTGGGTGATCTCATCAAGCAGAACGGCGCGGTCAACGCGACGGTCGAGTATCTCGGCAAGATCAAGGGCAAGTGGGCTGCCGTGCCGGCGACGGTTGGTAGCCAGATGAAGGGCCCGGCGTCTCGCATCGATCTGATGAAGAAGCTCGCCAACGTCGACATCCTCGAAATGTATCCAGCAGGCGGCCCGCCCAAGGCTGACGCATGGACGATGGATGCCTTCCTTAAAGCGGCGCAGGACTGCAACAAAGGTGGCCACGCCTTTGGCATCGGTCTCGGCACGACGTCGGATTCGGTCGACACCGCTGGCGCCATTTTCAATTCGTTCGGTGCCGTCCTCGTCGATCAGAAGGAAAATATCACGGCGAAGACCGAGAACGTTCGCAAGGCGCTCGATTATGCGACGCGGCTTGCGAAGGAGTATCCCGCTGACTCGCCGTCATGGGACGACGCTTCGAACAACAAGTGGCTGGTCTCGGGTCGCGGCGCGATGATCATGAATCCGCCGTCTGCTTGGGCCGTGGCCGTGCGTGATGCGCCGCAGATCGCCGAGCAGATCTGGCATCATGGCATGCCGTCGGGTCCGAATGGCCGCCATGCACCGTTCCTGCCGTACTTCTGGGGCATCTGGAACTTCAGCAAGAACAAGGCGGCGGCGAAGTCGCTGCTGCGTCACATGTCGACGCGCGAGTCGGCCGAGAAGATGGTCGAGGCGAGCAAGGGTTACGACATTCCGGCCTTCGCGAGCTTCACCAACTTCAAGACCTGGGCAGAGATCGGTCCGCCCAAGGGCACGATGTACCACTACCCGAACCCGCACAATCATCAGATCCTGTCGATCGCCGCGGCACCGACGCCTCATCGGATCGCCGAGCAGATCTACACGCAGGGCCTCATGACCAAGATGATCGTCCGCCATTTGCGCGGCGACTCTATGGACAGCGTGCTCACCTGGACCGAAAGCGAGCTCGAAGGCTTCATGCGCACCTGATCGCGGCCACGCGCCACCTTCCTCGTCAACTCGGCGGAAGGTGGCGCAGCCCCGAATGATCATGGCGTTTCATGCCGCGACGGGCGGCTTGGAGTGAATGCCGGGACGGCGCAGTGTCGTGCGCCGCCGCGGCAGGCCGGTGGTCGCCATGGCCGCCTGCACTTCTCATGAGGTCGAGAGATGGTTGATGCCACCATGAAATCGGACGCAGCCGCGCTGCGCGCCGACAAGCGCGGTTCGCTCCAAAAAACATTTCAGCGCAAGTCCACCATCGCGTTCCTGATGACGCTGCCGCTGATCGTGCTGATCGCGCTGCTGGTGCTCTACCCTGCAATTTATGCCGTTCATCTCGCGACGTTGAACAAGACGATGGAGCGCTTCGTCGGGCTCTCCAATTTCACGTTCCTGTTCAAGCGTGAAACATTCTGGATGGTGGTCTGGCAGAGCTGCATCTTCGCCATCACGGCGGTGTTCTTCAAAGCCGTCATCGGCTTCATCGTCGCGCACCTCGTTCACAACATTCCGGACAAGGGCCAGCGTAAGTGGCGCGGAATGCTGCTCGTGCCGTGGGTCATCCCGCCTGCAATGAGCACGCTCGCATGGCTGTGGCTGTTCGACCCTTCGTACTCGGCCTTCAACTGGATCTTCGAGCGCATCGGCATTGATCCCGTGCCGTGGCTCGGCGACGTCTATTGGGCGCGGTTCTGCGTCATCCTCGTCAACGTCTGGATCGGCGCGCCATTCTTCATGATCATGTATCTGGCGGCGCTGAAGTCCGTTCCCGATCAGCTCTACGAAGCGGCGAAAATCGATGGTGCCAACTGGTGGCAGACCATGCGCTTCGTGACGATCCCGATGATGCGGAACATCATCATGATCACGGCGCTGTTCTCCACGATCGTCACGTTCGCGAACTTCGACATCGTGCGCGTGCTGACGCGCGGCGATCCTCTCGATCAGACGCACGTGTTTGCCACATGGGCGTTCCGTCTCGGTATCGAGGGCGGCGACATACCTCTCGGCGCGGCCATCTCGTTGTTCATGGTGCCCATCCTCACCATCGGCGCAATCTTCATTCTGCGCGACATCGTCAAGCGGGGGAACGAGGCATGACAGCGGCTGTGACAACCAACTCGGCCTCTGCTGCCGGCCCCAGATACGGCAGCATGAGCAACGATCGAAAGTGGGCGCTCAGGTGGTCCTACTTCTTCCTGATCCTGTTCGCGATCTTCTTCCTCACGCCGCCGATCTACATGCTGATCACATCGTTGAAGACGAGTCAGGAGATCTCGGCGATCACCAATCCGTGGTGGGTCTACAATCCGACGCTGGATAACTATCGCGAGCTGCTCTCGTCCAATCAGTACCAGAGGTTCTTCCTCAATTCGTCGATCGTGACGATATGCGTCGTTACGATTACGATGCTGATCAGCGTCCCCGCCGCGTTTGCGCTCTCGCGCATGAAGTTCTGGGGGTCGACCATCCTCGGCATGGGCGTGTTCCTGACGTACCTCATTCCCGAGACGCTGCTGTTCATCCCGCTCTTCAAGATGATGGCGGTGTTCAACGAGATCACGGGCATAACGCTCATCAACAGATGGTGGGTCCTGCTGATCCTTTATCCGACACTGACCGTGCCGTTCACGACATGGATCATGATCGGGTACTTCGCTTCGATCCCGAAGGAACTCGACGAGGCGGCGCTCATTGATGGTGCCAACTGGTGGCAGACCTTGACCAAGATCTTCATTCCGGTCGCGCTGCCGGGCTTGATCGCGGCGATGATCTTCGCCTTCACCGTGAGCTGGGCGCAGTTCCTCTATCCGCTCGCCTTTACGACATCGGAGAGCCAGCTCGTTCTGCCGGTGGGCATCATCACAACGCTCATCAAGGGCGACGTGTTCAACTGGGGACAGATCATGACGGGTGCGCTGCTCGGTGCCGCGCCGCCGCTCATCATCTACGCATTCCTCATGGACTATTACATTGCTGGCCTCACGGCCGGTGCGACAAAGGGTTGAGGGCGAGAACCGATGGCTGAAGTACACATCAGAAAGATCGTCAAGAAGTACGACGACGTGCTTGCCGTACGCGGTATCGACCTCGACATCCGTGATCACGAGTTTGTGGTGCTGGTCGGACCCTCGGGTTGCGGCAAGACTACGACGCTGCGCATGATCGCCGGCCTCGAGGACATCACGGACGGCGAGATCGCGATTGGCGGTGACGTCGTCAATGACGTGCCGCCCAAGGATCGCGACATCGCGATGGTGTTCCAGAACTATGCGCTCTATCCGCATATGACGGTACACGAGAACATGTCGTTCGGCCTTCGCCTGAAGAAGTTCCCGAAGGACGAGATCAACCGTCGCGTCGACGAGGCCGCACGCATTCTCGACATTACGGAACTCCTCGACCGCAAGCCGAAGCAGCTCTCGGGCGGCCAGCGCCAGCGTGTCGCCATGGGGCGTGCGATCGTGCGCAATCCCAAGGTGTTCCTGTTCGACGAGCCGCTCTCGAACCTCGATGCCAAGCTGCGCGTGCAGATGCGCATCGAGATCAAGAAGGTGCACCAGAAGGTGCGGACGACGACTGTCTACGTGACGCACGATCAGGTCGAGGCCATGACGCTTGCCGATCGCGTCGTCGTCATGAACCACGGTGTGATCGAGCAGGTCGGTACGCCGACGGAGCTCTATCACCATCCGCGCACGCGGTTCGTCGCCGGCTTCATCGGGTCGCCTGCGATGAACTTCATAGCGTGCAACCTGCAGGATGAGGGTGGCCAACTCAAACTTCGGGTCAATGACACGCTTACTTTGCCCGTACCGGCCGCGCGCGCGAGCAAGTATGCGCAGCACAAGGGTAACGGCAGTGTCCTGCTCGGCATTCGTCCCGAGCATCTGACCGAGGCGCGCGCGCAACTCGAGCCGGGTGTCGTCGCTTTCGACGCAAACCTCGACGTGACCGAGCCCATGGGCATGGAAACGCTCGTCTACTTCCCGATCAATGGCGAGACGATCTGCGGGCGCGTCAATCCCGCGGCAGGGGCAAAGGATGGTGCGCCACTCAAGATGGCGGCGGACCTCAATCAGATGCACCTCATCGATGCGAAGAGTGGCCTCGTACTCTGAGCCGGCCGCATTGCGCGCGGATGTTGATTGCGGTTAGGCTGAGCTTCGAGAACTCAGCCCGACCCAGGCGGCAAGGCCGGCTGCTCGGAGGCCCGCCCGTCAGTAAGGAATGAGCCGCTCTCATCCTTGAGCATCACGCCGGTGAGCCGCCGTGAGAAGGCCGCGCGCATGAGCCACGCAGCCTTGAAGGCCGCCTCGTCAGCACTCATGCCCGCTCCGTGGATGTTCGAGAGGCAGTTGCGCTCCCCGTCAGTCCGGCCGGGTTCGGGTGCGAAGGTCAGGTAAAGACCAAGGCTGTCGGGCGAGGAGAGGCCCGGCCGTTCGCCAATCATCACGAGCGCAAGCCGGGCACCGAGCAAGGCGCCAATCTCATCGCCGATCGCGACGCGCCCCTGCGTGACCACGGCCACCGGCCCCAAAGACCAGGCGTTACTTTGAATGTGGGGGAGCAGCGCCGCTGTGACGCCGACCGCGTGCGCGTGGGCCGCGCGCGCGGAAAGACCGTCGGCAATCACCAGCGCGATATCGACGCCGCCGTTTGTTCGCTGTGCAGCAACCGCATCGCGGCCAGCTGCGTCGAGGCGGCGGCCGAGATCGGGGCGCAACAGATACGAATGGCGGGAAACGGCGCGGCTCGAAACGCTCACATGTGCGAGGCCGATATCGTCGAGGCCGGCGGAGATCTCCGTGGGATCGAGCGGCGCGTGCACAGCATCGCGCGCCTGTGCGTGCGCGAGCGCAAATTTCATGGCCTCCTTGGTTGGCAACCCGGAGCCGCTGCGGCCGAGCGCGATGCGCGCAGGTGTGAGTTCCGTCAGGCGCTGCCAGGCGTCATCGGGGATCATCGCGCGATCTCCGCCAGCGGGCCGAGCAGCTGCAGCGCCTGCCCTGGTGCGATCAGGCGACCTCCTGCCCCCGTGATGCCCTGCGCGGCGAGCCACGCTTCGAACTCTGGCGCACGTTTGAGGCCGAGCACATCGCGGATGTAGAGCTGGTCGTGGAAGGACGTCGATTGATAGTTGAGCATCACGTCGTCGGCGCCGGGGATGCCCATGATGTAATTCACGCCCGCGGCGCCGAGCAGCGTCAGCAGCGTATCCATGTCGTCCTGATCGGCTTCGGCATGGTTCGTGTAGCAGATGTCACAGCCGAGCGGCACGCCCATGAGCTTGCCGCAGAAATGATCTTCGAGTCCGGCGCGGATGATCTGCTTGCCGTCGTAAAGGTACTCCGGTCCGATGAAGCCGACGACCGTGTTGACGAGCAGCGGGTCGAAAGCGCGGCACACTGCGTAGGCGCGTGCTTCGAGTGTTTGTTGATCCACATCATGATGCGCGTTGGCGGAGAGCGCCGAGCCCTGGCCCGTCTCGAAGTACATGACATTGTTGCCGACCGTGCCACGCTTCAGCGAGCGGCCGGCATCGAAGCCTTCCTTCAGTATGGAGAGATCGACACCAAAGGACTTGTTCGCGGCTTCGGTGCCCGCGACGGACTGAAAGACGAGATCGATGGGAACGCCGCGATTGATGAGCTCGACCGAGGTCGTCACATGCGTGAGCACGCAGCCCTGTGTTGGGATTGCGAGGCGCGCGATCAGCTCATCCAGCATTTTCAGCAGGTCCGCGAGCACCTGCATGTTGTCGGACACGGGATTGATGCCGATCACGGCATCGCCGCAGCCATAGGCAAGACCATCGGCGATGGAAGCGGCTATGCCGCGCATATCGTCGGTCGGATGATTGGGCTGCAGCCTGACGGCCATGGTTCCAGGCAGGCCGATGGTATTGCGAAAGCGCGTCACTACGCGGGCGCGTCGCGCGATGGCGATGAGGTCCTGATTGCGCATGAGCTTGCAGACGCCGGCCGCCATCTCGGGCGTCACGCCGGGCGCGATGGCGCCGAGGCGCTCCGTCGTTGCCTCATCGGAGAGAAGCCAGTCCCGGAAGCCGCCGACGGTGAGGCTCGCGATCGGCGCGAACGCGGCTGCGTCATGCGTATCCATGATGAGGCGTGTGACCTCGTCGTCCTCGTAGGGCACGACCATCTCATTGAGGAAAGTGGTCAGCGGAACGTCGGCGAGCGCCATGCGGGCGGCCACGGCTTCCTCGGCGGTTTCCGCCGCAAGTCCGGCGAGTTGATCACCGGACCGGATGGGCGTCGCCTTCGCCAGCAGCGTCCTCAAATCCTCGAATACATAGGCGCGCGTGCCGATGGCGTGGCGATAGCTCATGGCCTGTTACTCTTGCCGATGGGGCGGCGCTCAGCGCGGCGCATCAATACTGTTCCACGATTGGCACCTGCCTGGCCAGCTGTCGGGTGCCCGCACCCATGGACGAGCCCTAATGTGTGATGGTTGGGCGCGTCAATCCCGCGGCCTGCACAAGGATCGTGCCTGCGTGCGCAAAGATCGAGCCGGCCTCTGATAGAGGATGCGCCGCTCAGGTGCTGCCGCGCTCGATGATCTGAAATGCGAGGTCCAATCTGGCTGGCGTCGGCGCGGGCATCGACAGACGATCGAGAACGACCTCGGCGCTGCGCTGGCCGATGTCGTAGCGCGGAATACGCACGGTCGTGACCGGGGGATTGGCGTAGCTTAGCAGATCGACGTCATCGAAGCTGGCGATGGCGATGCGGCCTGGCACGGCCAAGTTGCGGCGCTGGCATTCGAGGATCGCGCCGACCGCCAGGACATCACCGGCAAAGAAGACTGCATCAATGTCGGGATTGGCTGCGTGCAGCCGGCCGATGGCCTCGGCGCCCGAGCCGACACCGCCGGGCATTTCCAGGATCAGGCTTGGTGCGGCATCGAGCCCGGATTCGGCGAGTCCGGCCAGATAGCCGCGCCGACGCTCGACCGAGCGCGCATTGTCCGCCAGCGGCAGCGTCACAAAGCCGATCTGACGATAGCCGCGCCGCGCCAGCAGCAGCGTCATGGCGCGCGCTGCCTCGAAATTGGAGTAGCTCACGGTCGCATCGATGGGTTCAGGTGTGAGGTCGCCGATTTCGACCACCGGCACGCGAATCTGCGCAATGAGGCGGCGCGCACCCTCGGTGTGCCAGGTGTTGTGGAGGATGAGTCCGCAAACCCGCTGATGAAGAAAGGCGCGAATGGCCTCTTCCTCGCCTGCGAGGCTGTAGCCGCTATCGGCAATCATCAAATGATGGCCGGTCCTATGCAGCACGTCGGATATGCCTTGGATGGTGTCCGCGAACAGGGAGTTACGCAGGCTCGGCAGAATAAGGCCGACAACATTCGAGCGGCTCGAAGAGAGGCTCGCGGCAATGCCGTTCGGCAGATAGCCGACGCGGTCCACGGCTTCGGCTACGCGCTGGCGCAGGCTCTCCGAGACCTTCTCCGGCTGGCGCAGCGCGCGTGACACCGTCATCGCGGAGACGCCGGCGTGTCGCGCAACGTCCTGGATGCTTACGCGCGCGCCGCCGAGCGGCACCTCCTGCCTGTCCATGTCCACCCTGCCTTGAAGAGCACGCCGGTTTACGAGTGATTTTACGCATGTTATCGGTATCATCAAAGAAATCAAAAATTGATGGGAGGAAGTCCATGGGAGTGGTTCGAATACTGCCTGTGCTGGCAATGGCTTCGGCTGTGCTCATCGCGCCGACGCCGTCCGTTGCTCAATCCGAGGTCAAAGTCGGCCTGATTGCTCCGATGTCGGGGCCATGGGCGCGTCAGGGCGACCTGATGGTCAAGGGTGCCAATCTCGCCATCGACGACATCAACAAGGCAGGCGGCATCAAGTCGCTCGGCGGCGCCAAGCTCAAGCTCATGGTCTTCGATGCGGGCGACAGTGTCGAGAAGGCGAAGAACGCCGCGCAGCGCATGGTCGCCCAGGAGCCAGATCTCATCGGCGCGACCGGCGCGTGGCTGTCGAGCTTCACGCTCGGCGTGACCGAGGTGACCGAGCGGGTAGAGCTGCCGGTCCTCACGCTCTCCTATTCCGACCAGATCACGGCGCGCGGATTCAAGTTCGTCTTCCAGACCTCGCCGACGGGCGGTGCGCAGTCGGTGAGCACGCTTCCGGCGCTCGTGAGGATGGCGGAAGCTGCGACCGGCAAGAAGCCTGCATCGGTTGCCATCATCTCCGACAACACCGCCGCGCCCATGAGCTTCGCCAAGCCCATGCGCGAAGGCGGGATCGAGAAACTCGGCATGAAGCTGCCGGTGGACGAGATTTTTACGCCGCCGCTATCGGATTGCACGCCGCTCATTCAGAAGGTGCGCTCGTCGCGGCCGGACTTCCTGCTTCTGCTGCCGACGGCGATCTCGGACGACAAGCTCTGTCTCGAGAAAATGCATGAGTTCGGCCTCGGTCGCGGCCGCGTACCGGTCATTTCCAACGGTGCGCACATCGGCGCTCCCGACCTCCTGAAGAACCTCGGCAAGGATCTGCTCGAAGGTGTCATGACCGTGGTCGCCAATTGGGGTGCCAAGGGTCAGGATGACATCATCAAGAGCTTTGTCGCTGCGACCGGCGAGCCTTGGATCACGCAGGATTCGATCTCGACATACGGCGACATGATGATCTTCAAGGAGGCGCTCGAGAAGGCTGGCGTCGCCGATCGGCGCAAGGTCGCGGAGGCGATCCGCGCCATGGATACGACCACCGGCCCGGCCCACTACTTTCCCGGCAACCGCATCAAGTTCGACGAGAACGGGCGGCGTGTCGGCGCCGACGTAGTGATCGTGCAGTGGCAGAATGGCGTGCCGCTCACGGTCTATCCACCGACATCGGCGGTGGCCGAACCGATCTGGCCGAAGAAGTAATTCACGCCGCTCCCCGCCGCGAGTTGGGGAGCGGTACCCCTAAACATCCTTCCGTCATCGGGCCCGGGTCATCATGACCGACTGGCAATGGTTCATCATCGACATTCTTCAGGCCTTTGCCGCCGGCCTCCTGGTGGGCGGCACCTACGGCCTCATGTGTGTTGGGCTCGGCATCATCTTCGGCGTCATGCGTGTGGTGAACTTCGCGCATGGCGACTTCATGATGCTCGGCATGTATGCCGCCTACTATCTCGTCACGGGTTTCGGCGTGCTCGCCTTCCTCGGTCCGTATGTGGCGCCCATTGTCGGAGCTTTGCTGGCGGGGCCGATCGTGTTTGCCATCGGCTGGGTTCTCCATCGCTTTCTCATAGCGAACGTCACGGGTGCGCGCGTCGTCTCGGCGGAGGCTGAGGGACACTACGCGCAGATCATCCTGACGCTCGGCATCGCGCTCGTGTTGGCGAACGGCGGGCTCATTCTGTTTGGCTCGCTGCCGATTTCCGTGCAGACGCCACTCTCGCGTGAGTCTTGGGCGATCGGTGAGGTGCTGCTCAACAAGGCGCGCACGGTGAGCTTCTTCATTGCCGTGGCTGTTGCCATCCTGCTCTACATGTTCCTGACCCGCACGAGCCTCGGTAAGGCACTGCGCGCCGCAGCCGACAATCCGATCGCGGCGGCCTATGTCGGTGTCGATGTCGATCGCGCCCATCGCCTCGCGTTCGGGCTTGGTGTCGGCATCACAGCGATTGCCGGCGGACTCATTGCGAGCTCGCAGTCCTTCCAACCCTATATCGGCTTCGACTTTGTGATCGTCATGTACGCCGGCGTGGTTCTCGGCGGCATGGGCAGCATTCTCGGCGCGTTCTGGGGCGGCCTCACTATCGGACTCGTCCAGCAGATGTCCACGCTCGTCTTGCCCTATCAGCTCCAGAACACGGCGATATTCGTCGTCTTCCTGCTCATCATCTTCTTTCGTCCGCAGGGCATGTTCGGACGTGTGTGGGAGCGCACCTGATGCAAGGCTCGCGCTCGTCTCTGAAGAGCCACTATCTGGCCATCGGCGCCTTCGCGGTGATCTATCTGCTCATCGCTCTGATGGTGCGCAATTCCTACTATCAGCTCATCATGACGCTGGTGCTCGTATGGGCGACCATGGGGCTCAGCTGGAATCTGCTCTCCGGATACAGTGGCCTCATTTCGTTCGGCCATGCCGCCTTCTTCGGCCTCGGTGGTTACACGATGACCATCGCCTTCGTAAAGTGGGGGCTGACGCCATGGCTCGGCATCCCGCTCGGCATGGTCGTCGGTGTGCTTGCCGCAATCATCATCGGCATCCCGACGTTCCGCCTGCGCGGGCACTACTTCGCGCTTTCCATGCTCGCCTATCCTCTGGCACTGCTCTACGTCTTCGAGTGGCTCGGCTATCAGGAAGAAACCTTGCCGATGATGCGCGATGCGCCGGCGCGCTACATGCAGTTCGCCGACCAGCGCGTGTATACGGCCATTGCTCTCGTCATTCTTGTGGCGGCCATGGTTGTTTCGCTGCATGTGGAGCGTTCGCGTTTCGGTAGATCGCTGCTGGCCATCAAGCAGAACCAGCCTGCGGCCGAGGCAGCAGGCGTCAACGTTCTCAAGTGGAAGATGCTCGCCCTCATGCTGAGCGCGGCGGTCGCAGCGGCGGCGGGTGGACTCTATGCGGTCGTGCTGCTCGTGGTGACGCCGCCGACCATGTTCGGCGTGCTGACCTCGGCGCAGGCGCTCATCTTCACGCTCTTCGGCGGCGTCGGCGTCTACTGGGGGCCGGTGATCGGCGCAGGCATCCTCGTGCCGCTTGCAGAGACACTGCACGCCGAACTCGGCCACATCATTCCGGGCATACAGGGCGTCGTATATGGCTCTGCAATCATCGCTATCGTCCTGCTGGCGCCGGATGGCATCTACTGGCGCATCCGGGACTATCTAGCCACCCGCCGCGCGCCGATCGATACGGCCGAGCGAGTGGCGCCATCGGTGCCAATCCTCGCCGCCAGCAAGGACGAGCGCCCCAGGACATCGGGCGCGCCGCTGCTCGAACTCGATGGCGTCGTGCGCACATTCGGCGGCCTCAGGGCCGTCGACGGTGTGAGCCTCAAGATCAAGGAAGGCGAGATCCACGGCATCATTGGCCCCAATGGCGCGGGCAAGACGACGCTCTTCAATGTCATCAACGGCTTTCTCCCGGCGGACGTAGGCAGTATCCGCTTTGCCGGTGGTGAGCTTCTCGGCCTCAAACCTCACGAGGTCTGCGCGCGCGGTATCGGTCGTACATTCCAGGTCGTCCGCGCCTTCCCACGCATGAGCGTGCTTGAGAACGTGACGATCGGTGCTTTTGTTGGTGCTGCCAACGACGCGGAGGCCAAGGCGCTGGCCTACGCCGCACTCGAACGCGTTGGCCTTGCCGGTGCGCGAGCGGACGCCATCGCCGGCGGTCTCACGACGAACGAGCTTCGACGCATGGAACTTGCCCGCGCGCTCGCGCCGCGGCCGCGCCTCATCCTGCTCGATGAGACGCTCGCAGGCCTCGGCCACGAGGAGCTCGAGGGTATTCTCGACGTCATACGTCAGGTGAACCGCGAGGGGGGCACCGTTGCCATCATCGAGCACACCATGCACGCCATGGTGAAGCTCGCTGATCATTTCAGTGTGCTGGATCACGGCAAGCTCATCGCCAGCGGACCGCCCGGCGAGGTGATCAAGGATCCGGCCGTTATCGAAGCCTATCTCGGCAAGAAGTGGATGGACCGTGCTCAGCATCCAGTCACTTGACGTCGCCTATGGCGGCTTGCGCGCATTGAGCGGCGTCTCGCTGGAGGTCGCGCGCGGCCAGTTTGTGGCTGTCGTGGGTGCCAATGGTGCCGGCAAGACGACGCTCTTCAAGACCATCTCCGGTACCGTCGCGCCAGTGTCAGGCGCCATCACCTATAATGGCCGCGACCTGCTGGCCGTGCCGCCGGCCGAGCGCGCCCAGCTCGGGATTGCGCACGTGCCCGAGGGCCGTCAGGTGTTCGCCTCCATGACCGTCATGGAGAACCTGGAAATGGGCGCCTATACTAGGGCCGGGCGTGAGCGCTGGGCCCAGTCGCTCCCAATGATCCTGGAACTCTTCCCGATCCTCGCCGAGCGCCGTGACCAGCTTGCCGGCACGCTTTCAGGAGGCGAGCAGCAGATGCTGGCGATCGGCCGTGGCCTTGCGTCCGCGCCGGCGCTCCTTATGCTCGATGAGCCGTCCATGGGGCTGGCTCCGGCCGTCGTCGATCTCATTTTCGAGCGCATACATCAGGTGCATCGCGATCAGGGCCTCACGATCCTGCTCGTCGAGCAGCGAGCAGCCGAGGCGCTCGAGTCCTGTGACCACGGCTATGTGCTGGAGACGGGAAGGGTGGTTCTACAAGGGCCGCACGATACGCTGATGTCGGATCCGCGCGTGCGGCGCGCGTATCTCGGGATGTAGGCGTTCGTGGACGAACGCAGCGCTCAGCGATCTTTTTTTCTGCTGGTCTTGGTCGGCGCACCGATTGGCTCGGGCGTCTCGGTGTTCCCGGGTTTCATGGCCGCATCCAGGTCGAAGTGGCCACAGTTCTTCTCGACCATGAGATTGTTGAGCGCGATCAGGCGGGCGCGCTCCTCGGAGTAGACCGCGCTGGGCGTGCCCGTCGGTGTGTGTTTCGGTGTCGCCTTGCTGGTCAGCGACGAAATGAGACCGCCGGGGGGATTGGCCTCGGCGTCGCGGACCTGCTGGATCTTGAGCTGCATGATGCCCTTCAGGCGGCGGCAGGTATAGCCGCGCTCGGCCGAGGTTGGAACGTAGGTACCATCGGCTGCGGTCGTGCCAGTCCGGTCGGAGCGGGCCTGGGCGGCAGCCTCGGCAAGCTTGTGGCGCCCCTTGTCGGGTACATATCCAGGCATGGCGGCGGCGCATCCAGCGAGGCCCAGGGCGACGAAGGCGCTGGATAGGAGGATCGACGTGCGCATGCGGGGTTCGGTCTCCGGGGGAAAGGACGCGCTTGAGCGCAGGGGAAGCCGAAACTGAAGCTACAACTGACAGGCTGCGGAACGTGTCATCTCGTCTGCGCGATCCGTGCTGGACAATGGGGCGCGCGGCGTATAAAACGCGGCACTCTTTGGCACGAGACCCAATGCCTGAATAGCGGCGGAACCGAGGCTGTCCAAGTGGCAAGCCACTGTTTTGCTCTGCGAAGAGGCAATTGGATGCAACGCAGTCTCCCGGGCCAGGGTAGGGCGATTAGCTCAGTTGGTAGAGCAGCTGACTCTTAATCAGCGGGTCGAAGGTTCGAATCCTTCATCGCCCACCAAATAATCCAGCAAAATCAATGATTTGCCAGGCGGCCGGAGAACGGAGGCGGAACGTGAGACTTTCACGCACAGCCACCTGTGAGACTGCCGCGAACGGAAGAAGCGGCCGCGCGCGTTGCGGCGAACCACCGGAGGGATTGCTGCGTGGCGAGCAGGCCTTCTCAGTGCCCACATCAAGAAATATTGTAGCCATAAAGCTTGATTGTGCCGTTAAGCTGATGCATCAAGCGCCTCGACATAGCTCGAATAGGGTCAATGCTGCGGATCGCCCGACATACGCGTGCAGTGCGGCACTTGACCCATGCGCTGGTGCTTGCCTTCGCATTGATCACGATATTTGGCAGTCAGGCCCATGCCTGCCATGGCTCGGCTCATGGCGTCACTCAAGACATTGCTGCGCAGGACACTGCCGACAACGTTACGGGTGAAGCGCACGATATCGTCAGCGTGCCCGGCTCCGATCAGGGGCAGCACAAGGGTGTTCTCCCCTGCTGTGCTGATTTTCAATGCCAAGGGGGCATCGCGATCGTGAGTGCCAGCTTCACGGCTGCCTCGCGCTCGCCGAGAGCGGAGAAGTTCAGTATCTCCGATCAAACGCATGAGGATTGGCACCTCGCGTGCCTTGATAGACCGCCGATGGCTGCCGTTCAGTCTTGATCGCCCGAGGCCTTCCGGCCTCATGCTCAACTGAACGGAATCTCTTCCATGAACATTTTTGGTCGCGAAGTGCCGCGTGGCACATGCGCCTGCTTGCGGGCAGCGTTGACTTGCGTCCTCTTGCTGCTGTCGCCGATGGGACCAGCAGTAGCCCACGAGGGCCACGATCACGGGCCGGCCGCTACGCAATCAGGGCCTGCTTCGCCGCGCATCACGGCTATCTCGGAGAACTATCAGCTCGTCGGCGTCGTTGAGGGCGAAGTTCTCGTCATTTATCTCGATCGCTTCGGGGACAATGCGCCCGTCACATCCGCGACGCTGGAATTGACCATCGCAGATAGCGGTGCGACGGCAGAACTGCAGAAGAACGGCACATACGAGGTCGTGTCTCCTCGACTGAAAGTGCCAGGTAGTCATGAGGTGCTCGTCAATATCACGGACGGCGCGGTAACCGACTTATTGGTAGGTGCTCTCAATATTCCGGCGCCGGCCGGCAGGTCCGCTGGCTTCGATCACGGCATATGGTCCCATCTGGACGAGCATCTGCGGCCGACAACCAAGATACTCGGCTGGGCGAGTGGCGGCCTTCTCGGTCTGGTGGGTTTGGGCTTGCTGCTGAACGGGCGCCGAAGAGGTCTTGCCACCGTCGCCCTCATGCTCGGCGGTCTCGTCATTGGCTCGACGGTCGCAATGGCTGGTCCGGGACACGATCACGGGCCGGCAGCAGGCGCGGGGACGAGCAGCGATGCACCGCAACGTCAACCGGACGGCACGATCTTCCTACCGAAGCCATCGCAGCGCCTGCTCGAGATTCGCACACGGATCCTCGCTCCTGACACGACCACGCGCGCAGTGCGGTTCGCGGGACGGATAGTCGCGAATCCCAATCGCAGTGGTGTCGTACAAAGCACCATTCAGGGTCGATTCATTCCTCCGCCCGATGGCGTACTGCTCATCGGTGCCAGCGTAAGAGCGGGCGATGTGATGGGCAGCGTCGCGCCATCCTTCATCGCGAAGGATGCCTCCGATATGACGCAAGCCCTCGGCGAACTCGACCAGCAGATTGCGCTCGCGCGGACCAAGCTCTCGCGACAGGAGAGCCTCCTGCGCAGCAATGTCGTGGCGCCCGCTGTCGTTGATGAAATTCGCATTCAGCTCGACAGCTATTTGGCGCGAAGGAAAGAGCTGCTGACCGCTCGTGTCCAGCCTGAGGAATTGCGGGCGCCGGTAGATGGCGTTGTAACTGCCGTACGCGTGGTTGCCGGCCAGGTTGTCTCGCAGTCGGACGCGCTGTTCACGATCGTCGATCCGAAGAGCCTCATGGTCGAGGCACTGGCCTTTGACCAGCTCAACGGGGCTGAAGTCGAGAGCGCCACTTCGCTCACCGCGGACAACGTCCAATCCCAACTGCGCTTTGTCGGACGGAGCCGCTCATTGCAGCAGCAGTACACCGTGCTTTCATTCGAGGTTCTCAATCCAAATTCGAGCCTGAACGTTGGCACGCCAGTCACGATCACAGCGCGGTCCGGCGGCGCCGTGACAGGAATCATCCTGCCACGCTCCGCCGTAGCTCAAGCTCCAAATGGCCAGATGGTCGTCTTCCGTCACAAGGAGCCTGAGATCTTTGAGCCGAAGCCCATTCGGTTCGAGCCGTTCGATGCGGGGACCGTGCTTGTGCTGGCGGGTGTCGAACGCGGCGACAAAGTCGTCGTGCAGGGCGCTCAACTCATCAATCAAGTGCGCTGACGAGGGCCGGCATGTTCAACTTTCTCGTCACGCAGAGCCTGAGGAACCGACTGTTCGTCCTCGCGGCCTCATTCATTCTGATCGCCTACGGGAGCTTCGTGCTGCCGCGGCTGCCAGTCGACGTGTTTCCCGACCTCAACAGGCCGACCGTCGTTCTGATGACCGAGGCTCACGGTCTCGCGCCACAGGAGGTGGAGCAGCTCATCACATATCCGATCGAAACTGCGCTCAACGGTATGCCGGGAGCGATGCGGGTTCGATCGGTGTCAGGCGTCGGGCTTTCGATCGTCTATGTGGAGTTTGGCTGGGATACCGAGATCTACCGCGCCCGCCAGCAGGTCGCGGAGCGTCTTGCGCTTGTCCAAGGCAGGCTGCCGGCAAACGTACAGCCGCAGATGGGACCGATCTCTTCCATCATGGGCGAGATCATGCTGATCGCTGTGACGTCCGAGGATGGCAAGGCGTCGATGGAGCTCCGGGAGATCGCGGACTTCGTGCTGCGCCCGCAGCTCCTCACGATCCCTGGCGTTTCGCAGGTGATACCCATGGGCGGGGAGGTTCGCCAGTACCGCATCACCCCGAACATCCAGATGATGAACGAGCTGGACGTATCACCGCAGCAGATCGAGAGCGCAGTCCGGCAGTTCGGCGGTAATACAGGAGGCGGCTTCGTCGATCAGCACGCCCGCGAGTATCTGATACGGAATATCGGCCTCACGCATCGCCTCGAGGATCTGCGCAACGTCGTCGTCGTGTCACGGCAAGGGCAGAACATCCTGCTGAGGCAGGTGGCCGAGATCGACTTCTCCGCGCGGCCCAAGCGCGGCGATGCCGGCTACATGGGCGAGAAGGCCGTCATCGTCGGCGTGCAGAAGCAGCCGACCGCGGATACGGTCGCCTTGACCAAGCTCATCGAGGCCCAGCTTGCCGACATTCAACGGACACTGCCGTCGGGCGTGAAGGCCGACCAGATTCAGTTCCGGCAGGCGACGTTCATCGAGCGCTCGATCAGCAATGTGCAAAGCGTGCTGGTGGAAGCGGCCATTGTGGTCGCCGTGATCCTCATGCTGTTCCTGCTCAACGTCCGCGCTACGCTCATCGCACTGACGGCAATCCCCGTCTCGATCCTGATGACGATTCTCGTCTTCAAGTACTTCGGCCTCTCGATCAACACGATGACGCTCGGCGGCTTTGCCATTGCGATCGGCGAGCTTGTCGACGATGCGGTGGTGGGTATCGAGAACATCATGCGCCGCGTACGCGAGAACCGAGCGCGGCCCGATCCCAGGCCAGTGTTGGGCGTCGTGGCAGCCGCGAGCCATGAGGTGCGCTCGGGTATTTTCTACGCGACTTTGATCATCGTCCTCGTCTTCGTGCCGCTCTTTGCTCTGTCCGGCATCGAGGGGCGTCTCTTCACGCCTCTCGGCATCGCGTACATCGTATCGATCATGGCCTCGTTGATAACGTCGATCACGCTGACGCCAGTACTCGCGTACTACTTCCTGACCAATCCGACGACCGATCACGAGGCGGACACGTATGTCGTGAGGAAGTTGAAAAGCGGCAATCGCGTGCTGCTGGACTGGACGTTCGCGCATGGGCGCACCGTCGTATCGGTGATCGGCGCTGGCGTTCTTCTCGCAGCCGTCGGCGCCGTGTTGCTTCCGCGCGCCTTTCTGCCGCCGTTCAACGAGGGAACGCTCCTCGTCAACCTGCAGTACAACCCCGGTATATCGCTGGCAGAGTCGGATCGCCTCGGCCAGATCGCCGAGCGTCTCGTCATGCAAGTATCCGAGGTGAAGTCCGTCGGTCGTCGCACGGGGCGCGCCGAGCTCGATGAACACGCAGAAGGTGTCCACAACTCCGAGCTCGACGTGGATCTCAAGCCTTCGGAGCGCGCCAAGGAGGAGGTCTACAACGAGATCCGCAAGCGTCTGGAGGTATTGCCGGTCTCCGTCGCCATCGGACAGCCCATCGCCCACCGTCTCGACCATATGTTGTCCGGTGTTCGCGCGCAGCTTGCCGTGAAGATCTTCGGCGAGGACATCGACACCCTGCGCACGCTTGCGGCGTTGCTCAGGACGCGTCTGCAGTCTGTACAAGGCTTGGTCGACCTGCAGGTCGAGAAGCAGGTGCTGATCCCGCAACTCAAGGTCACGCCCGATTACGAGCGTGCATCGCTCTACGGCATCACGCCGGCGGCGCTCACCGAGGCGCTCGAAGGTCTCTCCAATGGCCGCGAAGTCTCTCAGATCGTGGAAGGCAACCGCCGCTTCGACGTCGTGATGCGCCTCTCTGATGCCAACCGCTCGACTACCGGACTAGAGGACCTGCTCGTGTCGACACCGATGGGCTTTGTCCCGTTGCGCAAGCTCGCCACGATCGAGGAGAGCGATGGACCCAACCAGATCCTTCGCGAGAACGGCCAGCGCCGCATTGTCGTATCGGCGAATGGTGACGGGCAGCGGGACATGGCTGCCATCGTGGCGGATGTGCGCAGGATCGTTGCGGAGACCTCTCTTCCGCGTGGCTACGTCACGGCGCTTGAGGGGACATTCAAGGCGCAGGAGGAGGCGTCGCTCATCATCGGTATCCTTTCGCTCGTCTCTCTGGCCTTGATCTTCATGGTCCTCTACCAGCGCTATCAGTCGCCGGTGCTCGCTGCGATCATTCTCGCCAACATTCCGCTGGGCCTTATCGGTAGCGTCATTGCTCTTTGGCTCGCCGGGCAGCCGCTGTCGGTGGCGTCGATGATCGGGTTCATCACATTGGCGGGGATCACGGCCCGCAACGGCATCCTGAAGATCAGCCACTACATCAATCTCGTGCTGTTCGAAGGAGAGAAATTCGGACGCGATCTCGTCGTGCGCGGGAGCCTCGAACGACTGAGCCCCGTGCTCATGACGGCGCTGGCTGCCGGGCTGGCTCTCGTACCTCTCCTGTTCGGCGCTGGTGAACCTGGCCGCGAGATCCTGCATCCAGTTGCGGTGACGATTTTCGGGGGCCTCATCAGCGCAACATTGATCGACACGATACTGACGCCGCTGATGTTCCTGCGCTTTGGGGAGAAACCTCTGCAGAGGATTGTTGCCGCTCGTCAGATCGAGACGCCAACTTCCTCGCCGGCACCTTCCGAAACAGCAGGCAAACTCTCAGAAGCCTTCTGACGGCCTGGCACGACTCAACAGTGATGAAGATGGAGAAATCGAATGAAGATGATCCTAGCGCTCCTGTTCACCCTCTTGGTGCTTCCGACGGCGCACGCGCAATCGGCCGGTCCGAATGGGGGAATGCTCGCAGGTAAGGCCGGACACGAGACGGAACTCGTCGTCACGCCGACAGAACTCACCGTCTACATCATCGATCATGGCAAGGCCCATAGCACAAAGGGCGTCAGCTTGCGGGCGATCGTTCAGCAGGGTGGCAAGAGCACGACCGTGCCGCTTGTGAACGTGGACAACAAGAAGCTGGTCGGAAAGCTCGATGCGCCGGTCGGTGCAGGTGCCATCGTCGTGGTTACAGGCAAGGACGACCACGGTGATGTTGTGACGGCCCGCTACAGCGTCAAGTAGCGGGTCCTCATTTGCACAATACGGCCGTGAAGGCCGCTAGCCACCGCGGTGGCTAGCGGAAAGCCTCGCGCAGGCCCAGCGTGGAGCCGGTGGGATCACCGCACGGCAAAGGGCGACTGGTACGGTCGGCCATACGCGACACCGGCGACGATCGCACCGGCCGGCTTGATATGGATCTTGCCCTCGCGCGTGTTATTGCGCGTATCGACAAAGCTCACCGGCCCCTCGACCACCTCGAGTAGCGAAACATCGCCGGGAGCGCCCACTTGGAGCGTGCCGGCCTTCGGCAACTTGTTGATGACCTTGGCCGGCGTCGCCGTTGCCATGGTGACGACCTGCTCCAGCGTGTAGCCGAGATTCATGAACTTGCTCATGACCCACGTGAGGTAGGGCATACCCGGCGTATTGCCGCTGAAGACATGGATATCGGACGAGATCACGTCGGGCCCGGCACCGCTGGCGATCGCGACTTCCGCGACTGTGTAATCGAACGAGCCACCGCCGTGTCCGACATCGAACACCACGCCCCGCTTCTTGGCTTCGGCGGCCGCCGGCAGCAGCTTGCCGTCCTGCACGATGTTGGTGAACTGATTGGCGATGTTCGGCGCGCCGCTATAGGCGTGCGTCAGGACGTCTCCGGCACGCAGCAAGTCGAGGATCTGGGACATCAGCGCTGGCGTCTCGACGCCGCCGATATGGCACATCACCTTCGCACCGGTTCCCGCGCGCTCGCACGCCAGGATTGCTCTCTTCAGTGGCTCGAGGCCGTGCTTGGCGATGACGTTTTCGCTCATGCGCACCTTGGCGCCGAGAACGAAGTCGGAATTCTCGGCGATCGTACGTGCGGCCGCGTCGACCTGCGCAAAATCGATATTGTATAGTTCGGGGACGGGAAATCCGGTGAGACCGTGGTTCGCGATATGCACGAAGGCATACAGGCGCGCACGCGTCGCCGGAACGATGAAGCGCCTGAAGGCCGCGATGTTGTTGGCGCCGGCATCTCCCGCCGAGACCAGCGTCGTCGTCGCTTGGTTTGCGACCAGTTCGTCGGCAGGTATGCCTATAGCCGAGCCGTAGGGAAATACATGCGCGTGAAGATCGATGAGCCCCGGCACAGCAAGTTTGCCGGTCGCAGTGAGCGTTCGGTTCGATCGCGCGGCCGGAATATCCTCGGCGAGGGCTTCGATGAGCCCATAGCGGATGCCGATGTCGCGCTTCCCGCGAAGTCCCTGGCTCGGGTCGAGGACATCCGCCCCCTTGATGAGTAGATCGAATTTGTCGTTGGGGCCCATGGCTGCGCTTACGAGGCCAGATCCGGCAGATAGAGTCGCAACCGCGCCTGCACCCAACAGTGCAGCGCGCCGTGAAATCTTGTCCATGGCGTCAACTCCCTGATAGCCGTTGGTTCAATCCAACTTGGCGAGGGACATGCTGCGCCCCAATCGCACCGACAACAAGGCGATTTGTCCGTGGCTATCAACGACGCGAAAATGTAGTTCCGAACATCTGCTCTTGCCGGCGCAAAACCGGTTCGCGGTCAAAGCGCTGGAACGCGGCATCAATGCCGTGGGCGAAATACATTCCTATTCGTTATGCGGGTCCAGCTTCTCGCACTTTAGCGAAGATCCACTTTGGCAACGTTGTCTTTGTAGCTCTCCTTGGGATCGGCGCCGAAAAGCAACTTGATGCCGGCGACGATGCTTGAGGCATCCAGCCATATCTCAGCTCGCTCGGGATCAAGTCGCAGGAGAGCCAGTTTTGGATCGGATTTGCCGCCTTCAAACCACGCGGCGACATAGCGGTTCCACAACTTGTCGATTGTCGCAGGATCGTTGTCGAGACTGAGCTTCCCGTGAAGGGTAGCGAAGAGGTCGTGGCCCTTCGAGGTGAAGGTTGCGATCGCTCGTTCGCCTTGCGGCAGCTTCTCGACTATCGAGTTGTCCTTGCTCGTGAAGAACCAAATTGGGCCACGAGGGCCTACAACCTGAGCTGTCATTGGGCGGGCGTGCCCGTCCTCCAATCCGTCCAGCCCGAGCATCATCGTCATGTCGGACTGTAGAGAACTCCAGAATTTTGCTTCGAGCTCTTGTGGCGTCGGCATGGACCTGCTCCTGAGTTGCCCCTCAGGAACAACGGGCTTGCTTCTCACTAGTTCCTATCCGACTGCGACTGAATGCTGGTCGTAGCTTGCCCCGAAGCCAGTTGGCGAAGGTCTCCGGGCGGCACGGTGGCTTGGGTAGGACGGGCCTCTAGCCCGATCCCGCGTTCGCGATATGCCAACAAAACGAAGTCAGTCCTTGCCGCTCCAGTGCACGAGGTGCGCTTCAAGCGCGCGCACGATGCGATCCAGCGTGTAGCCCATGATCGCCATGATGAGGACGCCCACAAGCACAATGTCGGTCGAGAGATACTCGGCGGCCGTCAGGGCCATCCAGGCGATGCCCTCCGAGGTCGCCGTCAGCTCTGCGCCGACCAGCATCGTCACGCCGATCGAGAGCGCCACGCGAATGCCGGTGAAGATGCCCGGCAGGCTCGCCGGAAGCACGACGCGCCTGAAGACGGTGAGCGTGCTGGCACCCAAGGCTTGAGCGGCCTGAATCTTCTTCTGGCTCACGGAGCGCACGGCCTGCATCGCACTGATCACGATGATCGGAAATACCGGCGCTGCGATCACGACAATCTTCGACAGATTACCGATGCCGAACCAGATGAGGAACAGCGGCAGGAGCGCGAGCTTCGGTACGGGGCGAATGGCCTGTATGGGCGGCTCGATGACAGCGCGAATGGGGCGGCTCATGCCGAGCAGCAGACCGAGCGGCACGCCGATCAGAATGCAGAACGAGAATGCTGTCGCAAAACGATAGAAGCTGATGCCGACATGATGGGCGAGGCTGCGTCCCTGATAACCGTCTGCGAGCAATCTTTGGAAGGCTTCGAACACCGCGACGGGTGATGGGAGAAATAGCGGCTTGATAAAGGGCTCCCATAGACCCGAACCCGTCAAGCCCACCCAGATGCCGAAAAGGACTAGGAAGGTTACCGCTGTGAGCCATCGGTCACGGCGATCCGCGCGGCGCTCGAGCGTCGCTTCGTCCAGGCCGCCGATCTGCTCCAATGCCTTCGAATGCGCCATCAGACCGCGGCCTCCAGACTTTGTGCGCGCTGTGCCTCCGATCGTAGCAAGCCGACAATCTCGCGCTTTGCTGCCGTGAACTCGGGTGTGGCGGCGATGAGCGGATCAGTGCTCTCGCTGAAATGAGAGCGAAATGACGCTTTCACGCGCCCTGGACGAGCCGTCATGACCACGATGTGGGTTGCAAGAAACAGCGCCTCTTCGATCGAGTGCGTGATCCAGAGAATGGTCTTGCCCGTTCGCCGCCAGATGCTGCGAATCTCTTCCTGCAGCAGCTCTCGCGTCTGCTGATCCAGAGCCGCAAACGGCTCGTCCATGAGCAGGATTTCGGGATCATTGGCGAGTGCCCGCGCGATACCGACCCGCTGCTGCATGCCGCCGGACAGTTCGTACGGGTAGCGATCTGCGAACCCCGAGAGGCCGACCAGTTCGAGCAAGCCGCGGGCGTCGTGCCGCGCCTTCTCAGCCGGCACGCCGCAAGCGCGCGGCCCGAATGCAACATTCTCGACAACGCTCATCCAGTTGAATAGGGCGCCCTGCTGAAAGACGACACCGCGCTCGCGGCCCGGCTTCATGATGGCCCGGCCATCGATCAACGCGCGTCCCGTCGTCGGACGCTCAAATCCACCGACGATATTGAGGAGCGTGGTCTTGCCGCATCCGGATGGCCCGACGACGCAAAGGAAGTCGCTGGTCCTGACGCTGAGGTCGAGTGGAGCCAGCGCCTGGACGGCACTGGCTCCAGATCCGAAGCTCTTGCTGAGCTGCTCGACAACGAGTTTTGCCCCATCTCGGCGGTCCGGGCCATTGAGGTCAAACGGCTCAATTCTCAACTTCCAGGCCTCCGATCAGGGATCGATACAAGCTTACGGTCAGACCATCTTCGCGAGAAATGTGCTGTCGATGAGCGGCCCGAAATCTGCCGGTACGTTCTTGATCTGATCGGCCTCTTTGAGGAATTCGGCCTGGGAGCGCGTAGCTTTCAGCATCCCTGAGTCTTTGGAACCGGGCTGCCCCATCCACTCGTTCGTCAGCTGCTCCTTCGGCGAGATCGTGTGTGTCGTCTTGATGATCGTGGAGACCGTCTCCTGCGGGATTTGCAGGAAGGGCGCCATGACGTCGATCACGGATTGCGGATCGTTGCGATAGACGTTGTTGATCCGGTCGAGCTCCTTGAGATAGGCGAGAACGAGATCCGGGTGCTGCTTCTTGAAGGCATTGCGGCAGATGATGCCGTCGAAGATCACTGTACCTTTCGGGATCAGGTCGCCGCTCTCGAAGATGATCTTGCCACCATCCTTCACGAGGTTGCCGAGGATGGGATTCCAGATGTAGGCCGCATCGATATCCTTGCGTTGCCACGCAGCGACGAGTGCATCGGGACGGAGGTTGACGAGTGTCACATCCTTGGCAGTCAGGCCGACGGTTTTCATGGCCGACAGCAATGCGAAATGCACTGAGGTATTGAATGGGCAGCCGATGCGCTTGCCCTTGAGGTCCTTGAGTTCGGCGATACCAGCGTCGGTACGCACCGCCAGGCACTCGCTCTCTTTCACGACCTTATGGACATAGACCATGGAGACATCGAGCCCGTTGCAGAACCCCACGATGAGCGGCGTTGAACCAATGTTGCAGAGATCCATGTTGTTGGCCGCCATGGCGGTCAGAATCTGAGGGCCGGCGCTGACGCCTTGGAATTCCACGGTCACGCTGGAGCCCATGGCCTTCTGCATGGACCCAATTGCCTTGGAGTAGTTCTGCTGATTGGCGGACGAAAAATGTCCGAGCATGGCTTTTGCCTGCTGCGCGCGTGCTGCCTGCGGCCAGCCGAGGAGGCCGGAGGCCATCGTCGCAATACCGAGGTTCGCGCCAAGAAGGCCAAGCTCACGCCGAGAGAAACCACTCTTTTCCGTCATCTATCGTCTCCATACGCTGATTGAGGCAGTCGAGATGTTCACGTGATTGGAGGAAGCTTGCGTTTGAATTCAACCTCGCCCTCCGGAGGCCGAACGCGGAATGGTCGTGCGATCCAGCGAAAGCTGTGAGTTGGGAGAGAGGTCCTCCTCGATGCGCTGAGCCGTTGCTCGCAGTGCCGGGATGATCCTGTCGAGCCAGTTGCGCGTTACGCGATAGCTCGGAGCGGGCACGCACACGCCCGCAACGACCCGGCCATCGGGCCCATGAATGGGAACAGCGACGCCTGTAACGTCGGTCCGCCATCCGCCGCGATAGAGTGCGTAACCGCGCATACGGATGCGTCGCAGCTCCTTGAGGAGCGAGTCGCGATCGCCGATCGTTCCAGGCGCTCTTTTCTCGAGGATTGGAGGAAAGCGGGCGATGACTTCTTCATCGCTGAGAGCTGCGAGCAGAACGAGGCCCGTTGAAGTTGCGTGCGCAAAATTCCGATCGCCGACACGCGCATGGACGCGCACGGGCTGCGGGCACTCGACGAGCTGGATGCACACCGTCTGCGTGCCGTCGAGCATTCCGATATCGGCGCCCTCGGATACATCCCGCACCAGTTGCGCAAGATGCGGCGCGCCTATGCGGCCGATCTCGAGAGGTCGCGCGCGGCTTCCGATTTCCCAAGCCTTGATGCCGATCACGTACGACTGATCCGCAAGCCGCTCGACAAGGCCGCGACGCGTCAGCACCGCGAGCAGCTGGTGCACGTTCGACTTCGAGATTTCGAGCGCAGAAGCGATCTCGGTCAACTTCATGGATCGGCGGTGCGCTCCAAGGCATTCGAGCACGTCGAGCCCGCTGCTCAGGCTCGAACGGCGCTTGTTCTCTTTTGTCGAACCAATGTTTTTCATTGACGGACGTTAAGTCAGAATGATTGTTTCCGTCAATCCCAACGCCTGCACAAGGATCCGGCTCCCCATGCGCAAAGAACTGCCGCTCAACGGACGGTCGAAGGAAGCCCTCCTCGACGAAATGCGCGCCATGAAGTCAGGTGACACGGACTGGCAGCGCGGTCGCTCGCCGCTGTTCGTGTTCAAGGCGACCGAGGGGCTCTACGAGGCAAACCGCGCCGCATTCTTCGAGTTCTTCACCGAGAATGCGCTCGGCGGTCGTCGCGCTTTCCCGAGTGTGAAGCGCATGGAGGACGAGGTCGTGGAGATGGCGTTGAGCCTCTTCAACGCGCCGGCCGATGCGCGTGGCTTCATGACGACCGGCGGCACGGAAAGCATCGTCCAGGCCATCCAGACCTGCCGTGATTGGACCCGAAAGCAGCGAAAGGAGCCGAAGCTGCGCGGCAATATCGTGGCTGCCGAGTCCGTGCATCCGGCTTTCAACAAGGGCGCGAAGCTGATGGATCTGGAGGTTCGGCGTGCGCCCGTTGGGCCGGATTTCCGCGCGGATCCGGCAGCGATCGAGGCTCTCATCGACGATGAGACGATCATGATCGTCGGCTCGGCGCCCTGCTTCCCCTATGGCGTCATCGACCCGATCGAAGCTCTTGGCGCCCTCGCGGAGCGCCGCGGCGTGTGGCTCCACGTGGATGCCTGCGTCGGCGGATATCTTGCGCCCTTCGCAAAGATGATCGGCCGCGACATTCCGACGTTCGACTTTACGGTGCCCGGCGTTAGCTCGATATCAGCCGACCTGCACAAGTTCGGTTTTGCGCCAAAGCCCGCATCCACCGTCTTCTATCGCACGCCGGACAAAGCTGCGCACAACGACTTCGACTTCAGTGACTGGCCGAACGGCCGCTTTCTGACTTCAACGATTGTGGGCACGCGCCCTGCCGGCGGTGTCGCCGCGGCCTGGGCGACCTTCGAGTTTCTCGGTGTCGAAGGATACAAGCAGATCGCGCGCGACCTGCTGTCGTTCATCGATACGTACAAGCAGCGCATTCAGGCAATCGATGGCCTAGAAATCATCGGTAATCCGCATCTGTCGATTGTCGCCTATGGATCGGAGGCGTTCGATGTGTTCCGCGTCGCCGAGATCATGCAGGCGAAAGGATGGCTGCCCGGGCTCGTTCAGAAGCCAAAGGGAATTCACCGTATGATGTCGATGGTGCACGCAGTGTCGGTCGATGACTACATCGCCGATGTGCAGGCAGCGGTTAAGACCGTGCGCGCCGAGAGCGGCGGCAATACAAAGCTCAAGGCGACTTACTGAGGAAGCACAGCCTGCGCTCCAGTCAAAGCATCTGGGGCGTCAGGCATCCAGCATCGCAACTGCGCGTATAGGGCTCGCTGTACCGCCGCGAATGCGCAGCGGGAAAGCGATGAACTTGAAACGACCCTTTCCGACGACGGCCTCCAAGTTCCATAAGCACTCGATGTGCGTTATGCCGCGCTCGGCGCAGGCGAGGTGAGCTTTGAAGTTCGCCTCGCCTTGCGGAGCTGGGCTGACGGCCTCGACGCCGAACATGAGAATGCCGTGGTCGGCGAGCCAGTGCACGCTATCCACATGCAGGCCGGGGAAGTCGGTCGAATAGCCGGGCGATCCGAACAGCCGCGCATTGACACCCATATTGATCAGAACGGTGTCGCGCTTCTTGATGGCCTGCCCACTCGCCGCCAGTGCCGCCTTCATTTCCGCGACTGTGATTTCATGCTTCAACGGGACATGACTCAAATCGAGGCAAATGGCTTCCGTGAAAAAGTCTTCCAGCGGCAACTGGTCGATGGAAGGAGATTCGGGATCGGGATTGAAATGCGAAGGTGCGTCGACATGCGTGCCGGCGTGGTCGCTCATCGAGAGAAACAGCGCCTTCGAACTGAAGCGTGTGTTACCCGCGATCTTCACCTCGTCATGATCGTACCACGTCGCGATCGCGATCGGCGGATGAGAGGGATGCGCTGGAGTGCGGTGATAGAGTTCGCGACTCAAGTCGATCAGCTTCATGGCGCAACTCCGAGGCCTGCATGTGGGGGGCAATCTAACATGGTCGCTCGCCATAAACGGGCTCAAAATGCGCAATCGAAGGGCCCAAGTGCATGGAGATCAATGAATGACGACGCCCTCACTGGTTGGAACTTGGGCATTGGTCCGGGGAACCTGTACCGCGGCCGATGGCACACCTCGGCCAACGCCGTACGGCCCCATGGGCATGGGGCGCGTTTCATTCACCGAGGATGGCCGGATGGTTGCGGTCGTTTGCGACAGCCGACCTGAACTCCCAGCAGGTTCAGCGCGCGAGTACAACTCATACTGCGGCACGTACACATTTGATGGCCACCGCCTCGTGACCAAGGTGTTTGCCAATTCCGATACAAGTCGATTGAGCGCGGACCAGGTGCGCGACATTCGCTTTGAAGGGAAGTACCTCGTGATGCGCCCGCCGGCGCGTCTGATGCCGGCTGGATCCTCGGAGCAACGAGAAATCTGGTGGGAGAAGATCGCGGACGTATAGTCGGGCGATGGCTTGCTCCGACCAGTCGGTATTCCGAAGGCGAGGAAAACCTCGCCTTCGGACGTGCAGGCTCTAGGCGAGCTGATTGCCGATCGGCAGCTCCCGGATGCGTTTTCCAGTTGCAGCGAAGATGGCATTGCAGAGCGCAGGCGCGAATGGCGGCACGCCGGGCTCACCCACACCGCTCGGCGGCACGTCGATGCCGTGCGGGACGATGTACACGCGCGTATCGAGCGGCGACTCGTTGATGCGCACGAGTGGGAAGTCGTGGAAGTTCGACTGCTCGACCGCGCCGTCCTTGAGCGTGATCGCGCCGTGCTTCGCGAGCGTCAATCCCATGACCGCAGCGCCTTCGACTTGCGAAGCCACGCGCTCGGGATGCACGCAGTAGCCGCAGTCGATCGCAGTGTCGACGCGTGGGATCGTTATTTGGCCTTTCTCGCCGACGACCACATGCACGACCGTTGCGATGAAGCTGACGAAACTGCGGTGCGCGGCAATGCCGAGGCCCTGACCTTTCGGCAGCTTTTTGCCCCACTCGCCCTTCTCCGCGGCGAGTTCGACAACGCGTCTCAGCCGTCCTGTATCGACCGGGAAGGTCTCGGATGGCTCGCCGTAGTTCCACCACGGCGTGGTCACCTGCTTGCTCGGATCGACGATCCGGGCGGGGCCGATCATCTCGAGCAGATAGTCCTTTGGATCCTTGCCAAGTTGGTGCGCCAGTTCGGCAATGAAAGACTGGATGGACCACGCGTGCACGACATTGTTGACCGATCGGAACCAGCCGATGCGCACGTGTGACTGAGCGGCGCCGCTCTCCATCCGCATGTTGGGGACGTTGAAGGGTGTGTCGACCCATCCCATGCCAAGCTCGATACCCGAGGGATGTTTCGGATCGGGTATGAACGTGGACAGAAACGTAGGTGAGGCGCTGCGGTGACGCCAGGCAACAACCTTGTTGCTGGCGTCGAGCCCCGCCTCGAAGCGCTCCGCCGTCACGGTGTGATAGAAGCCGTGGCGCAGATCGTCCTCGCGCGTCCACACGACCTTGACGGGCGCACCACCGAGCTCCCGCGAGAGGAGTGCAGCCTCGATTGCGAAGTCGCACTTCGACTTGCGACCAAAGCCGCCGCCGAGCAAGGTCGTGTGCATGACCACTTCCGCAGGTGCTACGCCGAGGGCAGCAGCCACGTCATCGCGCGCCTGACCGGGACTCTGCACAGGCGCCCACAGTTCCCACTTCCCGTAATTCATGCGCGCCGCGGCAGCCGGTGGCTCCATGGTCGCATGAGCGAGATGCGGGGCGTAGTACTCGGCAGTGATAACGCGCGCTGCGGAGGCAAGTGCCTTGTCGGCATCGCCCTCGTTGCGCTCCACCTTGCCGGGTTTCTTGACGGCTGCCTCCAGCTCGGCCCGGTAGGTTTTCGAGTCGTGGGATTTGTTAGGCCCATCGTCCCACGTAATCTTCAAGGCGTCGCGGCCCTGTAGTGCGGCCCATGTGTTCTGGGCGATGACGGCAACGCCGCCGAGCGGGCCGAACTTGTAGGGGGCCGGTGTCGGTGGGAGCGTCACGACCTTCTCGACGCCTGCGACCTTCAACGCAGCACTTGCGTCGAGCGTCGCGACTTTGCCGCCGAGCACGGGCGGCCTGGCAATGACAGCGAACTTCATTCCCGGCAGCACCACATCCTGGCCATAGAGCGCCTTGCCCGAAGTGATGTCGTTGATGTCGGCAATGCGTACGGTGCCTTTACCGATGTAGCGGAAGGCGCTCGCGTCCTTGAGCTTTACTTTGTCGGCAGCCGGCACCGGCAGACCAGCGGCATCACCCGCAAGCTCGCCGTATCCGAGTTTGCGGCCCGATGGCTTGTGCACGACCTCATGGAGCTCGGCTTGCACCTCACTGACGTCGACGCCCCATTTCTTGGCCGCCGCCGTCTCCAGCATCTGTCGCGCCGCGGCGCCGCACTGACGCATAGGTTGGATCCAGTGGCGCACGCTGCGTGAGCCGTCCGTATCCTGGTTGCCGTAGGTCTTCTCGTCGCCGGGCGACTGCACGACGCGCACGCGCGCCCAGTCCGCTTCGAGTTCGTCCGCGACGATCATAGGAAGTGCGGTGCGTGCCGCGCCGTTTCCCATCTCGGCGCGGGCCGCGATGATGCTCACCGTGCCGTCACCCCCGATGGAGATGAACACCTTGGGGTTGTTGACGACGCCGTTTGGCATAGATTCCGCGCCGGTCGGATACGAGGCAAGAGCGCCTCTGATGGCCGGAAGTTGCGCGGCGAGTATCAGCCCACCGGTCGCGGCGACGCCTTTCAGCAGGCCGCGCCGGCTGACATTCGTGAGAACCAGTTTGGAGTGTGTGTTGAGTTCGGTCATGTCACACCCCCTTGGCTGCGGCGCGCACGGCCGCATGGATGCGCTGATAGCAGCCGCATCTACAGAGGTTGCCCGTCATGGCTTCTGTGATTTCGGCATCCGTAGGCGCGGGCTTCTTGGACAGAAGGGACGCAGCCTGCATGATCTGTCCGGTTTGACAGTAGCCGCACTGCGGAACACCGAGGTCCCGCCACGCAATCTGCAGCGGATGCTCGCCCTTGGGATGCAAGCCTTCGATCGTGACGATGCTCTTTCCGGTGACCGACGACATCGGCGTGACGCAGGCACGAGCCGCATCACCGTCGATGTGGACCGTGCACGCACCGCAAAGTGCCGCCCCGCAGCCGAACTTGGTGCCGGTTAGTCTCAGGTCGTCGCGCAGATACCAGAGAAGCGGCATCGACGGATCGCCGTCGTAGGCGCGCTCCTGGCCATTGATACGCAGATTTGCCATTGGCTTTTCCTCCTTTGACGCAATGCCTTACGGAAATAAACGCCAAGCGACTCTCTCGTTGAACCGGACCGTTTTGGTCCGGCGGGCAGCGTGGTGGCCCACTGCGATTGCAGCTTTTGGGGTCGTGGACTGACTATAGGGGCCGTGCCGGTTGTCCGCGTGGCCGGCTGCTTCACAAGCGCGTGACGCTACGCTGGCAGCCATGGATGCGCGCCTTGGCGGGTTCGCACGGCTGAGATCTGGCAGAGGAGCGGGGTCAATTCAGGCGCAGGCGCGCCGGGCCGGGGAACGGCTGGCCTCACCGCGAATTGATGGGGCAGGGCGTGAGCATAACTCAGCCGCACCGCGCGTCACTGGACCCGGGCGAGCTTTTGTGTAGGATCACTTAAAACTTCAGCCGAGTATACTGGGCCTCGCACTAGGCCTATGGAGATGCGGCATTTTCGGGGGTACCGGAAGAGATGGCAACGGCAGGTGACGGCGCGGCGGTGGCGACCGGAAATCTGATGGCGGGTAAGCGCGGGCTCATTATGGGCCTCGCCAACAGCCGCTCGATCGCGTGGGGAATCTCCAAGGCGTGCGCTGCGCAGGGTGCGGAACTGGCGTTTACGTACCAAGGCGACGCTCTCAAGAAGCGTGTCGAGCCGCTTGCGGCCGAGGTCGGCTCGAAGATCGTGCTGCCGTGCGACGTGACGGACTATGCCTCCGTGGACGCCGTATTCGAGGCGCTCAAGGCGCAGTGGGGGCGGCTGGATTTCCTCGTCCATGCGATCGCCTTTTCGGACAAGGCGGAGCTCGACGGGCGCTATGTGGACACGAGCGAGCGCAACTTCGTCCAGTCCATGCTGATCTCCTGCTACTCGTTCACGGCGCTTGCCCAGCGGGCCGAAAAGCTGATGACCGATGGCGGCTCCCTGCTGACGCTCACCTACTACGGCGCCGAGAAGGTCATGCCGCACTACAATGTCATGGGCGTCGCCAAGTCCGCGCTCGAGGCGAGCGTGCGCTATCTGGCCGCCGACCTTGGCAAGCAGGGCATTCGCGTCAATGCCATCTCGGCCGGACCGATCAAGACGCTCGCCGCGTCCGGCATTGCGGACTTCCGCTACATTCTCCGCTGGAACGAGTACAACTCGGCGCTCCGTCGCAACGTGACCATCGAGGAGGTCGGGAGTTCGGCGCTCTATCTGCTGTCCGATCTCGGACGTGCAGTCACGGGCGAGATCCATCATGTGGATTCCGGCTATCACATCCAGGGCATGAAGAACGAGGATGCGCCCGACATCTCGGTCGTGAAGGGTGAGGGCTGAGCGGCCCCAGCAGCGCTTATAGGCATGACGCGATGAGCGAGGGGCACCAGGAGGGCTTGCGCGTCGATGCCCGCATTTTCATTCCGGAAGCAGAGCTGAGCGAGAGCTTCATCCGCGCCTCAGGTCCCGGCGGGCAGAACGTCAACAAAGTCGCGACGGCGGTCGAGCTGCGGTTCGACGTGCGCGGAAGTCCCAGCCTCGCGCCGCCCGTGCGCCGCCGTCTCGAGCGGCTGGCCGGCCGCCGTCTCACCAAGGATGGCGTTATCGTCATCCGCGCCGACAGTTTCCGCACCCAGGACATGAACCGCAGCGATGCGCGCGAGCGTCTGGTGGAGCTGATCCGCGAGGCGGCAACGCCACCAAAGCCGCGCATCAAGACCAAGCCTACGAAGGCGTCACGCGAGCGCCGCCTTAAGGCCAAAGACGAGCGGGGCCAAGTGAAACGCGGGCGCAATAAGCGCATATCATTCGACTGACCGCATTCGAGCGGTGCTGCGGAGTGGGGAAGACATGATGATTTCGGACCGGCGGCCGGACGAGGTGCTGATTGCGCCGGGCGAAGGTGTGGGGGGCGTGCCCATCTGGCTCGCCGGTCAAAGCGACTGGAAGACGGCGCTGGCGCATTTGCCGGACGCGCAGCTGGCGTGGCTGGAAGCGAATGGCTTTGATGGTGTCGCGCGCAAGTGCGTGCTGCTTCCAGGGGCGTCCGGTGCGTTGGACGGTGTCGTACTCGGTATCGGTGCGCCTGACGGCCCCAATGCAGGCGTTTCCACGGCAACCCTTCTCGGCACGTTGCCCCCGATGCTGCCGGCGGGGACATATCGTCTCGGTGACACGACGGCTTGCGATCCGACCATGGCGGTCATCGCGTGGGGCCTCGGTGCCTATGCCTTCCGCCGCTACAAGGCGAACGGATCCCGTAAAAGCCCGGCCCTTGTCATGCCCGAAGCGGCCGACGCTAAGCGGGCCATGGCGGGAGTCGAGGGCGTGTGGCTCGGGCGCGACTTGATCAACATGCCGGCGAACGACATGGGGCCGGCGGAGCTCGAGCTTGCCGCGCGAGCCCTCGGCGCGCGTCACGATGCGGCCGTCGACGTCGTGATCGGCGATGATCTCATCGAGAAGAACTTCCCGCTCATCCATGCCGTCGGACGCGCGAGTGCGCGCCCACCGCGTCTCATTGATCTTACGTGGGGCCGCGCCGATGCGGTGAAGATCACGCTCGTCGGAAAGGGCATCTGCTTCGATACGGGCGGCCTCGACATAAAGAGCGCGAGCGGCATGCTGCTCATGAAGAAGGACATGGGCGGCGCGGCGGCGGCGCTGTCGCTCGCACACATGATCATGAGTGCCGGGCTCGATGTGCGCCTACGCGTTCTGATCCCCGCAGCCGAGAACGCCATTGGCGGTTCGGCCTTCCGGCCGAGCGACGTGATCCGCTCGCGAGCGGGATTGACGGTCGAAATCGGCAATACGGACGCGGAAGGCCGCCTGGTGCTCGCCGATGCGCTCGCGCTCGCCGACGAGGAAGGGCCCGATCATCTCTTCACGTTCGCCACGCTGACGGGCGCTGCGCGTGTGGCGCTTGGCCCCGACCTGTCGCCATTCTTCTGCGATGATGAGGGCCTCGCGAGCGAGATAGGCGCTGCCGGTGCGACCGTCGCCGATGCCGTCTGGCGCTTGCCGCTGACCACGCCCTACGAGTCCTGGCTCGAGAGCAACGTCGCGGACATGAACAACGTCGGCGAGGGTGGATTTGCAGGTGCGGTGGTCGCGGCGATTTTCCTTAAGCGTTTTGTCAAGCAGGCGCGCACGTTCGCGCATTTCGACATCTACGGCTGGCGGCCGTCGCCACGCGCGCTCGGCCCCAAGGGTGGCGAGCCGCACGCCGCGCGCGCCGTCTTCGAGGTCGTGCGCCGTATAGCCGGAAGCTGAGGGTTGACGCATGAATCAGTCGCCGCTCGATCCGCGCCGCAATGCCTTTCGTGATGATCTCGCGGACGTGCAACTGCAGGGTCGCGTGACGGCTGGCCGTTTCATCGAGGGGCGCGCTGGGCAGGTGCGCGTCGCGATCGCGCCCGTGTTCGGCACGCCGGATGCAGGCGCTGCGCTGACGACGCAGCTGCTCTTCGGCGAGTACGTGCGCGTCTTCGAGGAGAAGGACGGCTGGGCTTGGCTGCAGGGTGATGCCGATGGCTACGTCGGCTATGTGCCGGCGGCTGCCATTGGCCGCGAACTGCGCGCGCCGACGCATCGCATTGCGGCCCTCTCGACGCCGGCGCTTGGACGACCGGAGGTGAAGTCGCCGCCGCTCGTCGATCTTCCCATGGGCGCACGCCTCACGGTCGAGCGCGAGGAGAAGGGCTTTGCCGTACTGGCGATCGGCGCGTTCGTGCCGATGCAACATCTGGTATCGATCGAGGCACGGGTTGCGGATTTCGTCGCTATTGCCGAGCAGTTCCTCGGCGCACCTTATCTTTGGGGCGGACGTACGCGCGCTGGGATCGATTGTTCCGGCCTCGTGCAGGTCGCAATGCAGGCAACGGGTGTGAATGCGCCGCGCGACAGCGATATGCAACTTGCGGAGATTGGCAGCGCGATCGATCCAGGTGGCGATCTCGCTGGATTGCGCCGTGGTGATCTCGTGTTCTGGCGCGGTCACGTCGGCATCATGACGGATGCTGCGCACATGCTGCACGCCAATGCTTTTCACATGCGCGCTGTTGCGGAGCCGATTGCAGAAGCCGTCGCGCGTATCAAGGCCGCAGGCAGCGAGATTGTCGGCGTACGGCGGGCGTAATTTAAAAAAGCGGGGGTTCGGGGGTGTCCCCCGAGCGGGTTACAGGGCGGCAGCCCTGTTCGCGAAGCGATCCACCCTCATCGCCGATACGGCAGATACCACTGATCATCGCGCGTCATGGCGCCGGGCTTGGTGCCCATGACGAGCCAGCGCTCGGCCTTCCAGACCTGACCATCGGCGAGCCGTATCTCGGTCTCGATGGCGAGCACCAGTCCGGTCATCGTGCTCGCCTTGGAGCGCGTCAGCACGCGTCCTGCTGTGATGGCCTCGGCCATGGCGGGAAGGCGGTCCAGCTCATTGCTCGTGCGATGCTCGTACGTTTCCGGTCCGATCGCGAGATCGCACGTCTGGCGCAGATGGATGATGACTTCGAACGGACAGGCGCCGGACGCATGAGGCCTCACGTTGAGACGCCAGAAACTCGCGCCCGTCTCCTCCTCGATGTCTGCGCAATCTGCGATCGCGCGGTGCCATTGCTGGAGCGCGGCGATGGTACGGTCGCGCTTTGCGCGGTACGCATCATCGGGCAGCATGGCTTGCGCGCCCTCCATGCCGGCTCAGCCTGGTATGGCAGCCGCCTGCGCGGCGGCCTTGCGGGCGATCTCGATGCGATAGGCGCTCGCGGGATACGTGCCGAGAATGCGTAGCTCCGTCGAGAAGAAGGAGAGCTCCTCGAGTGCAAGGCGCACCGATCGGTCGGTCGGATGTCCCTCGATATCCGCGTAGAACATCGTGGCCACGAACTCGCCGTTCACTTGATAGGATTCGAGCTTGGTCATGTTCACGCCATTCGTGGCGAAGCCACCCATGGCCTTGTAGAGCGCGGCCGGCACGTTGCGCACATTGAAGATGAAGGTCGTCACCACGGGGCCGTTGCCCGGCTCGGCGTCCTCGGGCTCGCTCGAGAGCACGACGAAGCGCGTGGTGTTATGTTTGGCGTCCTCGACGTCCTCGGCAAGGATATCGAGGCCGTAGATATCGGCCGCAATCCGCGGCGCAAGTGCGGCGCGCGTGCGATCACCCCACTCCGCGACTTGCCGGGCCGCGCCCGCGGTATCGCCTGCGATGTGCGCCTTGAGATTGTGCTTGCGGATGATGTTGCGGCACTGGCCGAGTGCATGGACGTGGCTGTAGACGTCGGTGATGTCCGCCATTGTCGTGCCCTTGAGGGCCATGAGCTGGAAGCGGATCGGCAGGAAATGCTCGCCGACAACATAAAGCCCCGACTGCGGCAGCAGATGGTGGATGTCGGCAACGCGGCCCGCGAGCGAGTTCTCGATCGGGATCATCGCGTAGTGCGCCTCGCCCGACTTCACGGCACCGATGGCGTCCTCGAAGGTCGGGCAGGGGAGCGGCTCCTGACCCGGAAAGACCTCATTGCAGGCAAGATGCGAATTGGCGCCGGGCTCGCCCTGGTAGGCGATGCGGTGGCGCTCGGTGGCGCTGGACGAGGCTGCCGGCCGGCGGGCCGTGGTGCCAGCCGCGGTAGAGGACTTCTTAGGCGACATCATGAGAGCCAGACTAGGATTGAGCCAGAAGAGTGGGTTCAGGCCGGGCCGAGCAGGCGCCGGGCCCGCTCGAGGTCGGCCGGAGTATCGACACCCAGGGGGACCGTGTCAACGAGGCCTACGTCTATGCGCATACCGGCCTCAAGGGCCCTAAGCTGTTCAAGACGCTCACGTTGTTCGAGCGGGGCTGGAGGGAGCGCGACGAACCGCTCGAGAGCTGAGCGGGTGTAGGCATACATGCCGATGTGATGATAGAGGGGGCCGGCGCCGCTCGGTGCGGTGGCGCGCGTGAAATAGAGCGCACGCAGGCGATTTGGCCCGATCGGGGTGCCGACCGCCTTGACCACATTGGGATTGGTCCGCTCCTCCTCGACTGTGATCTCGCACGCCAGTGTCGCGATATCGGCGCTGGGCTCGGCCGTAAGGGCCTCGAGGCAGGACCGGATGAGGCGGGGTTCGATGGTCGGCAGATCGCCCTGGACGTTGACGATGAAACCGGACGTGCGGCCGGGATCGAGGCTCTGTACGGCCTCGAAAATGCGGTCCGTACCGTTCTGGTGATCGGCCCGCGTCATTTGGGCCTCTCCGCCAGCGGCGCGGATGGCTGCGGCGATCGCGTCGCTGTCGGTGGCGACGACAACACGACCGAGTTCGGCCTCCATGGCACGGCGCCACACGTGCACAATCATCGGCACGCCATGGATGTCCGCGAGTGGCTTGTCCGGCAGGCGGGTCGAGGCCATGCGGGAAGGAATGACGATCAGGGCGCCGCCCATGTGTATTGGAACTCCGTTGAGAACCGTCCTAAAGAGGTGACAATTGGTCTCGGCTTGTCCTCGTAGAACAAGTGCCGTTCAGGTTGCAAGCACGGGGGGAACGCATATATTGGCGCCCGTTCTAGAGTGATGAACGAGAAATTCGCTGGCCCTCGCGGCACGGTATCGTGCGAATTTTTCGGTCTCGATCACTCTAGCAAGATCATAATTCTAGTGCCCCTTTTGCTTCCGCAGTTCGCTCGCGGCATTTGCGGCGAGGTTCGGCGAACTGCGGAATCGGGGCACTAGTGGGGAGCCGAACCCCGGATTGAGTGCCGGGAACGATGGGGCAGCGCGACGAATATGAACGCTTTCGAGCTGAACAAGATTGCTGGTGCGGTGCTGGCGGCGCTGCTGATCATCTTCGGGGGCCGCACGTTCCTCGAAATCGTGGATCAGCCGCGCAAGGTGGAGAAGGCGGGCTACACCCTGCCCATGCCGAAGGGTGGTCCGGCTGGTGCCGCGGCCCCGGCAGCTGCTGCGTTCGATTTCGCCAAGGAAATTCATCCGTTGCTCGCAAAGGCGAGCGCCGACGGCGGCAAGGATGCCTTCAAGAAGTGCGTGTCCTGCCATACCGTCGACAAGGGCGGCAAGAATGGCACGGGGCCGAACCTCTACGGTATTGTCGACCGCGAGATCGGTAAGCACGAAGGGTTCAATTTCTCGCCCGCTATGAAGGAAAAGGGTGGAAAGTGGGATTGGGCTCACTTGGCGGCCTACCTCCATTCGCCGCGTACCGAGATCCCCGGCAACCGCATGGCCTTCGCGGGTATCGCGGACAATGCGGAGCTGGCTGACATGCTCGCTTACCTCCGCACGCTTTCGGATTCTCCGGCAGCGCTGCCCAACTAGGTGCAGTTGGGCCGTGATCCATCCGATCGGGCCTGCGCCATCGCGGCGTCACCGCCAGCGAATGCGCGCTTCGGTTGTGGATGGACGATTATTAACTTGGCAGAAGGTCACAGGTTTCCCATTTTCCGGCCGTCCAGTGTAGTCTGGGCGGGCCCGGCGCGTTTGTCCGTCCGCCAGCAGCGCGTCGTACAATGAGGCGTGATCTATGGGTCGGAATGGTGTGAGCGAGGCCAAGAGGGGCCGCGTGAGTTCTTGTTTGGCTGCGGCGCTGGCTCTGGCTGTCGGCGCGGCTGCGCTGCCCGATACCGGCCGCGCCGATCCGACAGCGCCGCCCCAGCACGCCATCTCGCTGCTCGGCACCCCCCGCTACAGTTCGGACTTCAAGCACTTCGACTGGGTCGATCCTGCCGCCCCGAAAGGCGGCCGCGTTCGCCTCCGCGCGACCGGCACCTACGACTCGCTCAATCCGTTCGCCCAGAAGGGCCTGCCGGCGGTGTGGTCCAGCGTGATCCACGATACGCTGATGGCGGAGAGCCTCGACGAGCCCGCGACAGAGTATGGCCTCATCGCCGAATGGGTCTCCCATGCGCCGGACTTCAGCTCGGCGACTTTCTCGATCCGGCCTGAGGCGCGCTTTCACGACGGCCGGCCGGTCACGCCGGACGACGTGGTCTTCTCGTTGTCGGCACTGAAGAAATCCAGCCCGCGCTATCAGATCTACTTCAAGAACGTCGCGCGCGCCTTGGTGTCGGGCGAGCGGACGGTCACCTTCGAGTTCGATGTGAAGGGCAATCGCGAGCTGCCGATGATTGTCGGCAGCCTGCCGGTGCTCGCGCGGCACTACTGGGAAGGCAAGGACGCGAACGGCGAGCCCCGCGACATCTCACGCGGATCGACGGAGATCCCGCTCGGCTCTGGGCCCTACCGCGTCAAGAGCGCCGATATCGGGCGTTCGATCATCTACGAGCGCGTCGAGGATTGGTGGGCGCGCGATCTGCCGGTGACGCGGGGCCAGTGGAACTTCGGCGAAGTGCGCTTCGAGTACTTCCGCGACTCGGTCCCCGCATTCGAGGCCTTCAAGGCCGGTCAGCTCGATTTCTGGGCCGAGACGAGCGCGAAGTCCTGGGCCATGGCTTATGACTTCGATGCCGTGCGGCGCGGCCTCGTGAAGCGCGATGAATGGCAAATCGATCTCGTGACGCCCATGCAGGGCTTCGCGTTTAATCTGCGTCGGCCGCAGTTCCAGGACTGGCGCGTGCGCCATGCCTTCAATCTCGCCTTCGACTTCGAGTGGGCGAGCAAGAACATCCTCTTCGATCAGTACCAGCGGGTTGGCAGTTACTTCGAGAATTCGGAGCTCAAGGCGACAGGCTTGCCGAAGGGGCGCGAGCTGGAGCTGCTGGAGAGCGTCCGCGACAAAGTGCCGAGCGAGGTTTTCACGTCGATCTACGCCAATCCGGTCAATACAGGAGCCGACCACCATCGCCGCCATCTGGCCGAAGCGGCGCGCCTGCTTACGGCCGCGGGATGGAAGCAGCACGAAGGCGCGCTGCGCAATCACCACGGCGAGCCGTTCACCGCCGAGTTCCTGATCATCTCCCCGGAGTTCGAGCGCATTATCCAGCCGTACAGCAACGCGCTCGGCCGTCTCGGTATCAAGAGCACGATCCGCATTGTCGACAGCGCGCAGTATCGCCGCCGTCTCAATACCTTCGACTTCGATATTGTGGTCGCGAGTTTCCGCCAGACGGTGACGCCCGGCAACGAGCAGCGCGACTACTGGGGCTCGGCGGCGGCCGATAGCGAAGGTAGCCGCAACCTGATCGGCATCAAGAATCCGGCTGTCGATCAGATCATCGAGAAGCTGATCTTCGCCGAGAATCGTGCCGAGCTGGTTGCGGCCTCGCGCGCGTTGGATCGCATCCTGCTGTGGAACCATTATCTCGTTCCGCAGTGGTATGTTCCAAAGGAGCGCGTCGCCATGTGGGACATGTTCCGTGGTCCGGCGCGGATGCCGACGCACGCGCAGGCGACGTCGCGATTTCTGCAGGTATGGTGGCAGGATACGGCCGCCGCTGCACGACTTGCCGAGGGCCGCAGGCGATAGCGGCAGAAGTGAAAGATCAGTCGAAGACCCGATATCGGGCGCGAACCGGTCATGAGAGGATGAAACGATGACGCGCTGGCTTCCCCAGAAGTGCTTTGCGGCCGGCATCGCCGCACTTACCGTCTTCGGCGGGATGACGCCGCTTGCGGCGGAGGAGTTTCGTCACGGCCTTTCCGTATTCGGCGATCTCAAGTATCCGCCCGACTTCAAACATTTCGACTACGTCAATCCGAACGCACCGAAGGGCGGCCGCTTCTCAACGTACGGCGGCCCGCTCAATTCCTTCGACAGCTTCAATCCCTTTATCCTGAAGGGCGATGCCGCCTCGGGCCTCAGCATGCTCTTCGACACGCTCATGGAGCGTTCTGGGGACGAGCCCGATGCCATGTACGGCCTCGTTGCGAAGGAGGTCGCTGTTGCCAAGGACGGCAAGTCGGTGACCTTCCGCCTGAGGCCCGAAGCCAGGTTCTCGGATGGCACTCCCGTCACCGCCGAGGACGTAGCGTTCTCCTTCGACACGCTGAAGGCCAAGGGGCACCCGAGCTACCGCATCATGATGCGCGATGTGACGAAGGCGGAGGTGCTCGATCCACACACTGTCCGATTCGTGTTCACGGGCGAACTCACGCGCGATCTGCCGTCGATCGTCGCCGGCCTGTCAGTACTTTCGAAGGCCTACTACACGAAGCACGAGTTCGATCAGACCACGCTCGAGGCACCGATCGGGTCGGGGGCCTATCTGATCGCGGATTTCCGTCCTGGCGCGCAGATTACCTACAAGCGGCGCGACGACTACTGGGCGAAGGATCTCGCCATCAATCGCGGCACGAACAACTTTGACGAGATCCGCTTCGAGTATTACCGCGATCGCACGCCGGCCCTCGAAGGCTTCAAGTCTGGCGTGTACGATTTCCGCGAGGAGTTCACTGCGCGCGATTGGGTTACAGGTTACGAGATTCCTGCCGTGCGGGACGGGCGCGTGAAGAAGATCGTGCTGCCCGATGCAAACCCGTCCGGTGCGCAAGGCTTCTTCTTCAATACGCGGCGCGCGAAATTCGCCGATCCGCGCGTGCGCAAAGCGCTCGACTATGCCTTCGACTTCGAGTTCACGAACAAGAACCTGTTCTACGGGCTCTATCAGCGCACGAACAGCTACTTCGAGAACTCAGACATGAAGGCCGAGGGCTTGCCTTCGCCGGCCGAGCTGGCTCTGCTCGAGCCCTTCAGGGACAAGCTGCCGAAGGCGGTCTTCGAGGCGCCCTATAACTCACCGGTCTCAGACGGTTCGGGAACGGACCGCAACCTTCTGCGCGAGGCGGCGCGTCTCCTCGACGAAGCCGGATGCAAAATGAAGGATCGCGTGCGCGTTTGCCCGAATGGCGAGGTGCTCGAGATCGAGTTCCTGATCTACGAGGGCACGTTCGAGCGCGTCATCGCGCCCTACATCAAGAATCTCCAGGCGATCGGTGTGCCAGCCACGATCCGGCGCGTCGATAGCGCGCAGTACCAGCGACGCACGAAAGCTTTCGACTTCGATGTGGTCACATCACGCTTCGTCATGCGGCTGACGCCCGGCAATGAGATGCGGAACTACTGGGCCAGCGAGTACGCTAATGTCGAAGGCAGCGTGAATCTCGCCGGCATCAAGGATCCTGTCGTCGATGCGCTCCTCGACAAGGTCATAGAGGCCAAGAGCCGTGAAGAGCTGGTCGCGGCAGCACGTGCCATCGACCGTGTGCTGCGGGCCGGGAATTATTGGGTGCCGCAGTGGTACAAGGCGTCGCATCATATTGCCTATTGGGACAAGTTCTCCGCCCCCGAGACGAAGCCGAAATACAGTCGCGGGGCGCCGGATACCTGGTGGTACGATGCGGAGAAAGCTGCGAAGGTAAAGCCGAACTGACGGCCAGAGCTCCGGCTTCAACTCAGGGAAGCGTGCGAACGGAATGGGCGCCTATCTTCTGAAGCGCATCCTGCTCATGATCCCGACCCTGTTCGGGATCATGCTGATCAGCTTCACGATCATCCAGTTCGCGCCTGGCGGACCCGTCGAGCGCGTGATCGCGCAGCTGACGGGCACGGACGCGTCGGCTACTGCCCGCATCGGTGGCGGCGGCGGTGATGGCATGGGTGCTGGTGCGGCGAGCCCGCAAGGCGGCGGAGGCGCAGATGCGACCTCGTCGCGCTATCGCGGCGCGCAGGGGCTCGATCCCGAGTTCATCAAGCAGCTCGAGAAGCAGTTCGGCTTCGACAAGCCGGCGCACGAGCGCTTCTTCCTCATGATGAAGAGCTATCTCACGTTCGATTTCGGCAAGAGCTATTTCCGCGACATCAGCGTTCTCCAGTTGATCAAGGAGAAGCTTCCCGTCTCGATATCGCTCGGCGTGTGGATGATGCTGCTGACCTACCTCATCTCGATCCCGCTCGGCATCCGCAAGGCCGTGAACGACGGTGAGCGCTTCGACACGTGGACGTCGGGGCTCCTGGTGATCGGCTATGCCATTCCGGGCTTCCTGATCGCGGTGCTGCTGTTGATCCTTTTCGCCGGCGGGTCCTTCGTGCAGTGGTTTCCCTCGCGCGGCCTCACGTCCGACAACTGGGCGCAGCTCTCTCTCTGGGGCAAGCTCGTCGACTACTTCTGGCATTTGACGCTGCCGCTCATCGCGCTCGCGCTCGGTGCCTTCACGACCATGGCCTTCCTGACCAAGAACTCCTTCCTCGACGAAATCCGCAAGCAGTACGTCATGACGGCGCGCGCCAAGGGACTTGCCGAGCGGCAGGTTCTCTATGGCCACGTTTTCCGCAATGCCATGCTGCTGATCATCGCCGGCTTCCCGGGCGCCTTCATCGGCGCGTTCTTCAGTGGCGCGCTGCTCATCGAGACCATCTTCTCCCTCGATGGGCTGGGCCTCCTGAGCTTCGAATCCATCATCAATCGCGACTATCCGGTGGTCTTTGCCACGCTCTTCATCTTCTCGCTGCTCGGACTGGTCGTGAATCTGGTCTCGGACTTCGTCTACACGCTCGTCGATCCACGCATCGACTTCGAGTCGCGGGAGGTCTGACACCGTGGACGCGCGGCGCGACGATACACTCGAGCTGAAGCCGGATGTTCCGGTCGTCGCGCCGGAGATCGGGCCCCCGCTCGTGCCTTCAGCCGAGCCGCTTGTGCCGGATGCTGACGAGACGCCCGTCGGCACCAAGCGCCACCGTCACGGTATCTTCAGTCTCTCGCCGATCAACGAACGGCGCTGGCGCAACTTCAAGGCCAACCGCCGTGGCTACTGGAGCCTCTGGCTCTTTCTCACCCTTTTCATTCTGAGCCTGTTCGCGGAGGTCATCGCCAACGATCGGCCGATCCTCGTGCGCTACAAGGGCGAGATTCTCGTTCCGGTCCTGGTCGACTATCCGGAAGAGAAGTTCGGCGGCTTTCTTGCGGTGACTGACTACAAGGATCCGGTCATCCTCGACGAGATCCAGAACCATGGCTGGATCCTCTGGCCGCCCATTCGCTACTCCTACAACTCGATCAACAAGGACTTCCCGCGCGTGAAGGGCCCCGAGGGGCGCTGCCTCGGCTACCCGGCGCCGCCGCCCTGGGCGACGAGCGCGGAGCTCTGCGAGGCCGACGACGCGCAGATGGCGCGCTTTCTCGCCTTGGGCAATCGCAACTGGCTCGGCACCGACGACCAGGGCCGCGACGTCGTCGCGCGCGTCATCTACGGCTTCCGAATATCCGTGCTGTTCGGCTTGATCCTGACCATTCTCGCCGCCGCGATCGGCGTCACGGCCGGCGCCATTCAGGGCTATTTCGGCGGGCGAACCGATCTCGTCTTCCAGCGCATTCTGGAGGTCTGGTCGTCGATTCCGTCGCTCTATGTGCTGATCATCATATCGGCCGTACTGGTCCCGGGTTTCTGGACGCTGCTGTTCATTCTGCTGCTGTTCCACTGGGTGTATCTCGTGGGTGTCGTGCGCGCGGAGTTCCTGCGCGGGCGCAATTTCGAGTACATCACGGCGGCACGCGCGCTCGGGCTCTCGAACGCCAAGATCATGTTCAAGCATCTGCTGCCGAACGCGATGGTGGCGACGCTGACGTTCCTGCCTTTCAAGCTCTCGGGCTCTATCACGGCGCTGACGGCGCTGGATTTCCTTGGGCTTGGATTGCCGCCGGGCTCGCCCTCGCTCGGGGAGCTTCTCTCACAGGGCAAGGCCAACCTGCAGGCGCCGTGGCTCGGCCTCGCCGGGTTCTTCTCCATCGCGATCACGCTCTCGTTGCTGATCTTCGTTGGCGAAGCCGTGCGCGATGCGCTCGATCCGAGAAAGACCTTCCGATGAGCGCGCCCGCACCAGAAGCCTCACGCGCGCCATCGCAGACGCTCATCAACGTGCGCAATCTTTCGGTCGAGTTTCGCTCGGGCGAGAACAGTCATCTGGCCGTCCGCGGCATCGATTTCTCGATCGGTAAGGGCGAGACGGTAGCTCTCGTCGGAGAATCAGGCTCGGGAAAGAGCGTGTCGGCGCTTTCGATCATGCGCCTGCTGCCCTATCCGGCCGCGCGCCACCCGACGGGCGAGATTTACTTCGAAGGCAAGGACCTATTGAAGGTGCCCGGCGCCGTCATGCGCGACATTCGCGGCGGGCGTATTTCGATCATTTTTCAGGAGCCGATGACCTCGCTCAATCCGCTGCACACCATCGAGCAGCAGGTCGGCGAGATCTTGCGCCTGCACATGGGGCTGAGCGAAGCCGAGGCGAAGACACGCACGCTCGATCTGCTGCGCAAGGTCGGTATCCGCGATGCCGAGAAGCGCCTCGGCGCCTATCCGCACCAGCTCTCAGGCGGCCAGCGTCAGCGTGTGATGATCGCCATGGCGCTCGCCAACGAGCCGGACCTGCTGATTGCCGACGAGCCCACCACCGCACTCGATGTAACCATTCAGGCGCAAATCCTCGCGCTCTTGAAGGATCTGCAACGTGAGTTCGGCATGGCCATGCTGCTCATCACGCACGACCTCGGCATCGTTCGGAAGATGGCCGACCGCGTGTACGTGATGAATGCGGGGCATATCGTCGAGCGCGGAACGGTCCGCGAGATCTTCGAAGCGCCCAAGCACGCGTACACGCGTCACCTGCTGGAAGCCGAACCCAAGGGCCAGCCGCCGGCCGGCAATCCGCATGGGCCGGTCGTCGTCGAGACGGACGAGCTCAAGGTCTGGTTTCCCATCAAGCGCGGTCTCCTGCGGCGCACGGTCGATCACGTGCGGGCGGTGGATGGTGTATCTCTCAAGCTCAGGGCCGGCGAGACGATCGGCGTCGTCGGCGAATCCGGCTCGGGCAAGACATCGCTCGGTCTCGCGATCCTCCGCCTGATCAGTTCGCAAGGCCCCATCGTGTACATGGGCAAGCGGATCGACGGCCTCGGCGCGAAGCAGATGCGGCCGCTGCGCCACGAGATGCAGATCGTGTTTCAGGACCCCTACGGGTCGCTCTCACCGCGTCTCTCCGTCAGCCAGATCGTCGAGGAGGGGCTTCTAATCCAGGACCCGGGTCTGACATTCGCGCAGCGCCGCGAGCGCGTCAGTCAGGCCCTTGCCGAGGTGGGGATCGACCCTTCGGCACAGGACCGCTACCCGCACGAGTTCTCCGGCGGGCAGCGCCAGCGTATTGCGATCGCGCGCGCCATGGTGCTCGAGCCGCATTTCGTGATGCTCGACGAGCCGACGAGTGCGCTGGACATGAGCGTGCAGGCCCAGATCGTCGATCTCCTGCGCGATCTGCAGCGTAAACACGATCTCTCGTACCTCTTCATCAGCCACGACCTGCGCGTCGTCCGGGCACTGAGCAACTATGTCATTGTGCTGCGCAATGGAGTCGTCGTTGAGGAGGGTCCGACGGCTGCGATCTTCGAGCGACCCCGCGAAGCCTACACCCAGGCACTGCTCGCAGCCGCGCTCAACCTCGAGGTAGCGCACGAGAGCGTCCTCGCAACCTGAGAGGAAATTCTCCAAACCGATACGCGCTTAGATTGTTAGGGACTGGATCTGACAATACGTACTCGGCGGGGAGCGCCGGACGATACGCAAGCACTTGATCATTCTAGAAAAAAGAAAAGCCGGGCACGAAGCCCGGCTGAAGTTTGGTTCGCATTGCCGAAGCAATGCGCGTGAAGGCGTCAAAGGGAGGGAACTGCCTTCAGCAGCTGTCCGTCACAGCTGAAGAGGTATATGTGGGCAGTTGCCGCTCAATTCAATCCGGTAGCGAAGCAGGCGACCATGCGCAAAGCGCATGTCTAAGGACGTTAGCTGAAAGACCGTACTCTTAGTACTTCCACTGTCGGCCTTTAGCGACCATGAAGTCCCGGAAAACCTGGACTTTCTTCGCCGTCTTCAGCTCCTCGGGATACACGAAGTAAACCGGCAGCTTCGGCAGCTCGAGATCCGCCAAAACGGGCACCAGGTCGGTTTCCTCCTGCGTGAGGTAATCGGGGATCATGCCGATGCCGATGCCGGACCGGATCGCGTACTTCAATGCGAGAATCGCACTCGCCCGCATGACCGGGATTCGGGGCGCGCGCCCCTCACGGCCGAGCGACTCGAGCATGTTGATATGGGAGAGGTGGGGCGCCGGGTTGCCGACGAAGGACACGATCCGGTGGCGGTCGAGGTCGGCGACGCTCGCGGGGGTACCGAACTTGCGGATGTATTGGCTCGACGCGTAGCAGTGCGTCTGCATGGTGAAGAGCGGACGGCGAATGAGGTCGCCTTGCGAGGGCTCGCGCGCCCAGATGGCGACGTCGGCCACACGCATAGAGAGATCGACAGGCTCGTCGTTGAGGATCAGCTCGACGCGGATATCGGGATAGAGTTCGAGGAACTCGCGCAGGCGCTGGGTGATCCAGACTGACCCCAGTCCGACCGTTGCCGTGACGCGGAGGTCGCCCGCAGGCTTCGTCGTGGAATCGGAGAGGAGCGACTCGGCGGTCTGCAGCTTGTTCATCACCTCGCTGGCGGTGCGGAACAGCATCTCGCCCTGCTCCGTGAGCACGAGACCGCGCGCGTGGCGGTGAAAGAGCGAAACGCCGAGCTCCTTCTCGAGCGCCGAGACCTGGCGGCTGACGGCGGATTGGCTCATCCGCAGGCTTTCGCCCGCGTGAGTGAAACTTCCCGCCTCGGCAGCCGAGTGGAAGATGCGCAACTTATCCCAGTCCATATGACCCGGCACGCGACGTTTCCTCTTCGTTAGCTATTGTGCGGCTTCCAGGCGCTCGCCCGCGTGGGCGAGAAACCGTTCCGCTTCTAGTGCCGCCATGCAGCCCATGCCGGCGGCCGTCACCGCCTGGCGATAGACCTCGTCCTTGACGTCGCCGGCGGCGAATACGCCGGGGATGTCGGTGGCGGTCGAATCTGGTTTCGTGATCAGGTAGCCGCCCTTGGTCATGGCGAGCTGGCCCGCGAAAAGCTCGGTCGCCGGCGCGTGTCCAATGGCAATGAAGACGCCGTCGACGGGCCGGCTTTCGATGGCGCCGGTGCGCACATTGCGCAGGCGCACGCCGGTGACGCTCTTCACCGGATCGGTGTCACCGGTGATCTCCTCGAGGGTCGTATCCCAGAGCACCTCGATCTTGGGGTTCTTGAAGAGGCGGTCCTGCAGGATGCGTTCGGCGCGGAAGCCGTCGCGCCGATGCACGACGGTGACCCTCTTCGCGAAGTTCGTGAGGAAGATCGCCTCCTCGACAGCCGTGTTGCCGCCGCCGACGACGATCACTTCCTTGTCGCGATAGAAGAAGCCGTCGCAGGTGGCGCACGCGGAGACGCCGTGACCTTGGAATGCGGCTTCGCTCGGCATGCCGATCCAGCGGGCCTGTGCACCTGTGCAGATTATCAGCGCGTCGCACGTGTAATTGTCGCCGGAATCGCACTCGAGCAGGAAGGGCCGTTTGCCGAGCGTAACTTTTACGACATGGTCCATGACCACTTCGGTGCCGACATGCTCCGCCTGGGCGCGCATTTCCTCCATCAGCCAGGGGCCCTGGATGACCTTGGCAAAGCCCGGATAGTTCTCGACGTCGGTCGTGATGGTGAGCTGCCCGCCGGGCTGATTGCCCTGAATAATCAGAGGCTTGATCATGGCGCGGGCGGCATAGATCGCGGCTGTGTAGCCGGCGGGGCCGGAGCCCAGAATGATCACTTTGGCGTGGCGGGGAGTTGTCATGAGATCGCCTTCCGGACGCTTCCGTCTCGTCTTTCAGCTATGCGTTAAACGCATATGGCCCGAATTAGCAAGCCCTTCAAGTCTCGGCAAGGCGCTTGCGAACGGGAATCCGGCCGACGTGGTCAAAATCTGGATATGTGCGGACATTTGGACGCGCCTACAACCCGGAGCACGAGCCGTCTACGCCAGCATCAAGGCCGTATCAGGGGATCGGGCAAGGGGCGGGCGCCTGGACTACTGTCCCGCCGGCCGGTCTATGGACGTCCAGCGCAGGTCCAGGCCCTCGTTGAGTGGGCTGAAGAGCAGGCCTGAGATCCCAGCCCGGAAAACACCGAACCGTACTGCCGTGCCGATCCACAGCTCCGCAGCGTCGGCCTCGATCAGCGTCGCCGCGGCCGTATAGTTGCGCCAGCGGGCAGCATGGTCCGTGCTCCTGCGCGCCTCGGCAACGAGTGCCTCGACGGCCTCATTGCAGTACCAGCTGTAGTTCGTCCGCCCGGCCGCCTTGCAGCCGAAGCGAGCGCCGATCCACGGATCGGGGTCGGGCGGCAGGCGGGTCTCGGCCATGAAAAGCACGTCGAACATCTGCTTCTCGTCGTGCGATCGGGCAAATATCGCTTCGGCCGGCTCCGCCACGATGCGGGATTTCACGCCGAGCTGGTCGAGGCCCTGCTTGAGCGTTGCGGCGGCCATTTCGGCGTGCACCTGCCCGGCGATAGCTCCGATCGTGATTTCAGGTAGTGGCTCCGGCACCTTATCGAGATACTGGCGTGCCAGCCCGAGGTCGAAGCGATAGCCGCGTGCCGGGTTCGAATCGCCCCAGATGAGATCGGGCAGCGGCGAACCATTGCGCACCATCGTTCCGCCCAGCAGACCCTTTGTCAGCCCTTCGTAATCGAAGGCGTGTGACAGGGTGCGGCGGAAGTCGATGTTGCTGGTTGGTGCGCGGCGATTGTGCAGGACGCCGCGCACGAGGCGAAGCGTCGGCTGCTCGACGACCTGGAAGCCGGGTGTGGTGCGCAGCAGCGTGAGCTGGTCGATGGCGAGATGCCCGAGAATGCCGCCGAGGTCGCCCTTGAGGAGCGAGGCGACGCGCTCGCCGGCATCTGCAACCGGATAGACTTCGAATTCGTCGATCGCGTTCGGCCCCCAGTCGGGGATGAAATGTTCGGCATTGCGTGAAGCAATGAAAGCGCCTTCGCGATCGCGCCTGAAAGGTACGTAGGAGCCCGAGCCAGCGCTATTGCGCTGCAGCCATTCCTGCCCCCAGTCGTTGTTCTTCTCGTTCGCTGCAACAAGTGCGCGATTGACGACCGCGAGTTCGGGCAGAAGTGTCGCGAAACCCTGCATGGGCTGGGTCAGATTGAAGACGACGGTCGTCTCGTTGACTGCACGCGCCCCGCCCGGGGCGATCACGCCCGCGAAGAGCGCATAGGGCCCCTGCTTGAGGGCGAGAAGCCGCTCCATCGAATAGGACACATCAGCCGCGCGGACGGGCGAGCCGTCGTGGAATTTCGCGTCCGGCCGCAGGTGGAACGTGTGCACCTGTCCGTCCGGCGACATCTCATGACGCGCCGCGAGCCAGAGCTGGAGGCGCGGTGGCGCGCCGGTCCACCGCAGCAGGCTGTCGTAGAAGTTCAGGCGTATGAGGTTCTGACCCGGATCGTCGATCGTATGAGGATCGAACGTGCCGTACGTCGTCGCCGTGCCGAGCACGAGGCGGCGCTTCCCCTCCGGCGAGGCATCTGCCGATGCGACGCACAGCATGAGGCCGACCAGGACAGTCAATATCCAGCCAGCTACTCCGGTTCTGCTGATCGCCCGCATCTCGCAGCCCAAAAAACGATGCCACACACGCGATCTTGACGCCCTGCTGTGCATGGGTCAATGAGGCGCCAGCAAATTGGTGACCGACGCTGTGTGTGCGTGGCACAAACGCCATTCCTGCGGCTATTTTGGGATGATGGCGTCGATGGCAGAGCTACTCTGGACAGGGCCGAGTGACGCAGCCGCGACGCTGCTTCTGGCGCACGGTGCGGGCGCGCCCATGGACAGCCCCTTCATGGTGCTCATCAGCGAGCTGCTGGCCACGCGCGGCGTGCGCGTCGCCCGCTTCGAATTCACCTACATGGCGGCGCGGCGCAGTGGCGGAAAGCGCAGACCACCTCCTAAGGCCGAAGCTCTCGACGGTGAGATGATTGCTGCTGCGCGTCAGGCCGCCGCGGGCGTATCGGGCAAGTTTGCCATCGGCGGTAAATCCATGGGCGGGCGCGTCGCGAGCCACGTTGCGGACCAATTGCATCAATCGGGGGAAGTGGCGGGGCTCGTCTGTCTTGGTTATCCATTTCATCCGCCGAACACGCCCGAGCGCCTGCGTGTTGCGCACCTCGAAACACTCAGCTGTCCGACGCTCATCATTCAGGGCGAGCGCGATCCCTTCGGCACGCGCGCGGAAGTCGAGGCGCTCACACTGCCGCCCGCCATTCGCATCCACTGGGCACATGATGGAGACCACGATCTCGGGCCGCGCGGCGGTTCAGGTACAACCCGGCGCGGGAACCTCGAAGCGGCAGCGGATGCCATCGCGGCGTTCTTGAAAACTCTCTAGCCGCGGACGCCTCGCGAATCCCCTCTCCCCGCACGCGGGGAGAGGGCTAGGGTGAGGGGCGGCGGCAAACACAAACGTCAGCATATGATGCCGCCCCTCATCCCGACCTTCTCCCCGTAAGAACGGGGAGAAGGGGAAGAACAGCGCTCTACTGAAGCAGTTGTGACCTGTCCGCATGGCCGCCGTGGGCATGGCACTACGATGGGGTTGCGGAGCACCTCTTCCCAGCGGCCCACGGCAAGAAAATAATCAAGCCTTCACAGGCACCTCATCAGGCACGGGCAACTTCCTCGGGATCATCGAGACGAAGAGGAAGATGACGGCGGCTGCAACCGCGAGAATGCGGAAGAGCATGTCGAAACCCCAGGTGCCGTGCACGTAGGCGATCAGCGGCAGAGCAGCCGCAAGCGCGACGAAAGATACGACATAGCGCGCGCCGTATACCGATCCGCGCATCTCGGAGCGCGCCATGCGGCCGATCATGTAGTCGTTGATCGGGATCTGACCAAAAGCGCCGAGCATGAAGCCGAGTGCCACGGCAAGCGCCGTCCAGTCCGTCAGTCCCGGCATGAGCAGGAAGAAGACGACCTGCATGGCCGCGACGAACATGAAGACGATCCGGGGGCCGAGCGTGTCGAGCAGGCGACCAACGACGAGCTGTGCGAGCGAGGCTATCGCGAACACGACGAAGGCGAGCCAACCGACGACCGTCGCCGAACCGGCAATGCCACCCATGCGCTCGTCGAGCACCTTCGGCAGCGCGAAGGTCGTCGACTGGAAGATGATGCTCGAGATCGCGCTCACGACGAAGATCACGATGGTGAGACGCAGCAGAATCTGGCGGAGCTGAAGATCGGGCGCGGCCGTGCTGGCTGAGGTGGGCTTCGCCCCGTTGGCGCTGGCGGCTGCGCGTTTTGCTGCCTTTTCGGCTTGTTCGGCAGCCATTTCGGGACGCGAGAAGATGAAGTAGGCGATGCCGATCGCTATCGAGATAAGCCCCGGCAGGACGAAGGCCGCGCGCCAGCCGCCATTGTCGATGAGGAAGCCGGTGATGAGTGCGGCGCTTCCGACGCCGAGATTGCCCCACACACCGTTGATGGCAATGGCCTGACCGGTGCCCGATGCCTTGGCGCTTTCAACAACCATCGCGAGGCCGACAGGGTGGTAGATGGCTGCCAGCACGCCGACGAAAAAGAGGAGCAGCATGATCTGGAAGGGCGTGCTCGCGACGGCGGTGAAGATCGAGGCGAGGCCGATACCGACAAAGAACACCGACATCATGCCGTAGCGGCTCCAGCGATCCGACAGCCAGCCGGCGGGAAGCGAGAAGAGGCCGAAGGCGACGAAGCCCGGTGTCGCGTAAGGAACGAGCTCGGCATAGCTCATGCCCCATTCGCGCGTGAGGGCGAGCGCCGCGACCGTTGCGAAGATCAGCGTGAATAGGTGGTCCAGGAAGTGGCCGATATTCAGGAACAGAAAGTGTATGCGCGCGCGCGTCATGTTGGGGGCCCCTCCCGGCGCAATGCTTATTGTATTTGGCGGGAGACTAGCAGGGCGGGTGTGGGAGGTCACTTGGTCTAGGATGCGGGGCTGGTGAGCGATTGAATGATGGCGAGCGGTGCATCCTGCTACGCGGCCTGTCGGTGTCTCGTGAGACTGTCGCGCTGGTGCCCGCGGATGAGGTAGCCGATGATAACCGCGATCGAGCCCGGCGCGGTGAGCAATGCGGCGTCTCTATAGTGCACGCGCCAAAGTTCGGGTGGGGCGCCCCGTGTCAAAATCTGGCACAGGACGAGCAAGGCGCCCGTCGCCAACAATAGAAACAGGAGGCGAGCACTGATCCCCACGGTGCAGCGAGACGAGAAGTACTCCAGCGCCGCGATCAGGAACGTCAGCAGATATCCGCACAGCACACCGACGAGTATTGCCCACGCCACCCCGACAAAGAGGGTTTGAACCGCCGTCCACAGCGCCAGCATGGCGAGGAGGAACAACATCTCCCTCAACGTTTCAATTCTTTCCCCGGGCTGGGGAGAGCCAAAACCCATGATCGGAGCTCCGAAGTTGAGGCCTTTGCGAGTGTACATCGGCGGCAGCCAAATTTGATAATTGGCCCGTAACAAGGTTATGGCTGGCGGGATCGCAGCCCTGTATCGGCTGACAGTAGTGGGGACGGTCGGCTAGGCTGTTGCCATCGCAAGAGATCGGATCCGATGAGCCGTCGGGATATCTATTACTGGAAATGTGATCGGCCTGCCGCCTTCCACGGGACTGCACTTCGTGGCAGCGGGGATGTCGATCTCGCCGCGCCGCTCGCTGGCGCCTTGCGGGCGTACTTCGGGACCGCGCAGGTTGTGGTTCGTCCGGGCTCGGGGCAGGGCAATCACGTGACTTTCGAGGCCGACATCGACGGCCGCGCGATGTTCATACGGGTCGAGAACGGTCCTGAGCAGGACGGGCATCTGGCGATCGAATCGAAGGTTGTCGGATTGGTGCGCGAAACCGGCGTGCCGGTCCCGACCGTCTACGGGTGCGATGCGTCGCGTCGGCACGCGCCATTTGCGTGGCAGGCGCTCGAGCGCATCGAAGCGAGCGATCTCAATCATTGGTACAAGGCGGGGGGACTCAACGAGGCGCGCATCGCATTCGCACTCGGCGGTGCCGTCGCACGCTGGCAGTCGCTGACGTTCCAGGGCTTCGGTACGTTTCACGCCACGGCCCAAACCATGGAAGGTGTGACCCTCGTCGGGCACCATGCCAGCTACCGGGACTACTTCCACACGCAGCTTGCGCGGCATCTAACATTCCTGTTCGAGCGCGGCTTCCTATCTGACAGCGAGAAGGCTGCGATCGAGCGACAGGTTGCACGCCACGATGACCTGCTGCGGCACGCGGAAGGGTGCTTCGTGCACAAGGATCTGGCCTTGTGGAATGTGCTTGGGACGCCCGACCGCGTCGCGGCAATCATTGATTTCGACGATGCGATCAGCGGCGACGCGATGGACGATCTTTCGCTGTTGGCCTGCTTCCATGGCGCCGATTTTCTCAGCGCTGCAATCGATGGCTACCGAAGCGTCCGGCCGCTTCCGGTCGAGTACGAGGCACGTTTCTGGCTGCACCTCTTGCGCAACATGATCGTCAAGGCCGTCATCCGCGTGGGTGCTGGATATTTCGACCGCGACGACGGTTTCTTCCTGATCTCCGCCGGTGGCACCGGGGGATCGCTGAAGGAGACGACGCGCGCGCGACTGGCGCTCGCCGTCTCGGCGCTCGAAGAGGGCTCGCCTATCAGCCGACTCGGATGAGTTTCGCGAAACCCTAGAGAGCTTTCAGCCTAGCCCGCAGGCGATCCGCCGCAAAATCCAGGAATACGCGCATTTTGGATGGCAGGGCGCCGCGTTCGGCGTGGACCAGATGCACAGGACGCGGCTCGATCTCGTGCTTCGCGAGAATGATCCGCAGCAGGCCCTCACGTGCCGGGCCGGCGCATTGGTAGTGCATGACGCGCGTGATCCCAACGGCTTGGATTGCAGCCCAAACGGCCGCCTCGGCGGTCGTCACCGCCAAGCGGGCGCGGATCGGTACTTCCAGCGTGCGCTTGTCGTCCTTCGCTCGAAACGACCAGGCGGAGACCGGCGCAATAGACTCGAAACTCACACACGGCATGTCAGTGAGGCGCTCCGGTGACTTCGGCTCTCCATGCTCGGCGAGCAGCTTCGGGCTCGCGCACACGACCGTGCGCATCGATCCGACGTTGGAGGCCACCATGGAGCTATCGCGCAGCGCGCCGATGCGCACGGCCATGTCCACATGATCGTCGACGAGGTGGAGGTTCTTGTCCGAGAGCATCAGCCGAATGTCGATCTCGGGGTAGGCGGCCAGGAACTCCGCGACGATCGGGAGAATGTGCAGGCGGCCAAACATGATCGGGGCGGTCAGGATCAACTCCCCGCGGGGGGCATGGAACTCGCCGGCCGCCAGACGCTCCATCTCGTCGATGTCATCGAGAATGCGGCGGGCCGAAGCGACGTAGCTCGCGCCTATGTCGGTCAATGCCACCTTCCGGGTCGTGCGGACGAGCAATCTGGTTCCGAGGTAGCGCTCGAGTTCGTTGACCTTGCGGCTGACGGTAGCGAGCGGCATGCCGAGATCCCGGCTCGCCGCCGAGAAGCTTCCGCGGTCGACCACCCGCAAGAGAACTGTCATCGCATCGAGGCGGTCCATTACTATTCCGAATTATGAGAATATTTCTCCCGATGATAACCCATTATCCAGATGAGTGAAATGGACTAAATCCAGCAGCAAGAGAGCGGATTACTCGGCTGAGCGAAGGAGTACAGCCATGCCGTATGGCTTCCTCGATATTGCCATCACACCCAGCGTGCGGAGCGCGCAAGCCAAGATGGGGGCCGATCACCTCTGGCAGGACTTCAAAGGCAACCGTGAATTCGATCGCTTCAGGGAGAACGAAGCCGCATTCATCGCCGAGCGCGACAGCTTTTATATGGCGACGGTCTCCGAGACAGGATGGCCCTATGTGCAACACCGGGGCGGCCCGCCGGGATTCCTCAAGCTGGTCGACGACCGAACCCTCGCCTTCGCGGACTACCGCGGTAATCGCCAGTACATCAGCACCGGCAACCTCGCGGCGAATGATCGGGTCTCCCTGTTTCTCATGGACTACCCGCGTCGTGCCCGACTGAAGATCTATGCGCGGGCGGAGATCCTCGCGCTCGACGACGTGCCGGATCTCACCGCCCTCGTCACCGTACCGGAGTACCGAGCCAAGCTCGAACGCGTCTTCCGCCTACGCCTCGAAGCATTCGATTGGAACTGCTCGCAGCATATAACGCCACGCCTCAGCGAGCGCGAAATCAGCGAGGCGATACTGCCGGTTCGTGACCGTCTGGCGCAACTCGAAGCGGAGAACGCCGAGCTGCGTGCGCGTCTTGCGGCGAATGGCGTCGAGTGATCGCCATGAGCGGTGACGCCGCAACGAAAATCCGTGGTATGTTGATAGAGCGACAGGAGGCGGGAGGCACCATATGCTGCCCAAAACCCCACCAGGCGACTCCATGTTGGCCCTCACCAATGCGGTGATTTATTTCGGCTCCATCATCGCATTCGGCGCCACTGCCAGAGCCATTTGCCGGCGGCTCATGAGACGCTACGGCGTCGACTTGTCGGATGTTCACGAGCAGGCTGGACCCAACCGAGGCGAACGCGACGTGTTCCTCCTCGGGGCTTGGCGAAAAGAGAAGTGACGGGCGCCTTGGGGCCGGAGGGGACTAAGCGAGGCGAGCCAGCTCGCCCGTTCACTTCTTGCCGGAGAACCGCGTTCGTCGGTCAAGCAAGTCGATCAAGGTGCGTGCAGTGGTATTGAGATGCCCCTTGCGGCGATGGATGAGCGCGATAGGGATTGAAGTTCGGATAGCGGGGGCATTGATCCGCGCAAGATATCCGAGCCGCAGTTCATCGCCCACGCTGCTCTCCGGGACCATCGCGATGCCAAATCCGGCCTCAACGAGGCGCTTCTGGGCAGTCAAGCTGTCGATGAGGGTGATCTTGGCATCTTCGAGTCCGGCAACCGCGAGGCGGCGAACCAACACATGGCCGAACGATTCCCGGCCCCGCGTCGCCGGGAATCCGATCCAGCGCTCATTCTCCAGAGCGGTCTTTCCAACGCGCTTGTTTGCGAGGCGATGATCTGGGGCGCAGACCACGAGCATGTTCTCCCCGCCAACGATGCGCATGGCAATCTCGGGCCGCGTGTCTGCGAAGTATCGCAAGCCGAGCGTGACCTCCCCGCGCCGTACGAGGGCGCTGACCTCCTGACTGGATGCAGTGCGAATATCGAGCGCCGAGGATTTGGAGCGGCGCGAGAATTTCCGCAGGACGTGAACGATTTGCGTATCGGCGAGGGTGCCAACGAGGGCCAGTGAGACCTCCCCGGCTTCTTTGATGACGGTCGAGCGCACGGCTTCGCGCCCGTCTTTAATGGCGGCGAGTGCGGCTTCCGCGAATGGCAAGAACGCCCGTCCGGCCTCGGTCAGGCGCACGCCACCGCGTACTCTTTCCAGCAAGGACGCGCCAAGCTCCTGCTCGATGAGACCAATCCGGTGGCTGATTGCCGGCTGCGAACGGTGCAATTGCCCAGCGGCGCGGGTGAAGCCACCGAGCTGAGCGATCGACAGAAACGTACGAACGACTTCGATATCCATGACGATCCGAAAAGCTGATCTCAGTCATAGAAAGTATGCATTAGACAAATGCTACGTGTGAAGCCAACGTTTCGGCGTTGCAAACCCGAGGACCACGCAGGAGACCGTCCATGATCTCGCAGGCCGAAAAAGCCACCAGGTTCCAGGAGCTGCACAGCCGCCCGGGCACCTTCATCATCCCAAATCCCTGGGATGCCGGCACGGCCCGCCTTCTGACCTCGCTCGGCTTCGAGGCGCTAGCGACAACGAGCCTCGGTCTCGCCATCACCCTCGGTCGCAGCACAGTGACCCCGGCGGAGATCGTCGCCAACTGCAAGGCAATCGCGGACGCAACGAGCCTGCCGGTCAATGCGGATCTCGAGAACTGCGGCGCCGACGATCCAAAGACTGCTGCTCAGATGATCCGCCTTTCCGCAGAAGCGGGCATGGTAGGAGGCTCGATCGAGGACGCGACGGGCAACGCGGAACAGGCGATCTACGATTTCAATCTCGCCGTCGAACGTGTTCAGGCTGCCGTCGAGGTTGCCCGCTCGCTGCCATTCCCGTTCATGCTGACGGCGCGGGCAGAGAATTTCGTCAATGGTCGCCATGATCTCGATGACACGATCCGGCGGCTCAAGGCATTCGAGGCGGTCGGAGCCGACGTTCTCTACGCACCGGGGCTCAGGGATCTGGCGACGATCAAGGCCGTCGTCGCGGCGGTGTCAAAGCCAGTCAACGTGGTCATGAGCCATGCCGATACGAGCATCACCGCTGACGATCTTGCGGCTGTCGGTGTCAAACGCATCAGCGTCGGCGGCTCGATCGCGCGCTACGCCATGTCCGCCTTCCTCCAGGCAGGTCGAGAAATGAAAGAGCAGGGGCGGTTCACGTTCATCAAGGACGCAGTGCCCTCAGGGGCGTTGAAAGCGGCCTTTTCCGCCTCGACGTAGCTCCAATCAAAAACCGACGCCCAAGCTACCGCTTCAGCCACCCACGGTGAGCGTCCCCGCGACCGGATCGACCGTGACGCTCTCGCCGCTCTTGATGGCTTGCGTGATGTCCACGTCGAAGCGGTCGATCAGCGGTAGATCGGCGAACGCGGCTCCCTGCGCCATGATCGGATTGGCGAAGTTGAGGATGAGAGCCTTTGGCGTGCGACCGCTCTGAACCATGTCGCGCAGCATCCACGCCGAGGCGACGCCGCCCTTCGCGATGTTGAGGATGAGGATCTTGCCGACATAGCTCTGGCCAGCGAGCTTGTGCGCGGGCCGCGAGACGATGCCTTTGACGAGATCGAGATCGTAGCGCGCGGAGAAATTATCCGAGGCAACGAGCGCTTCGCCCGTGACCTTGATGCCGGGACCTGGGTGACCTTTGTAGACGCGGGTGCTCATGAGGAGGCTCCGACAATGCGGCCGGCAATGGCGCTTTCGACACAAGCGGACATGCTGTCGAGAATGGGCTCGTAGCCGTAGCCGCCGAGGATGTTGACGAGCTTTGCCGAGTTCGACATCAGCCGCTTCCAGCCATTGGCCTCGCCGATATCGCGCGCATACATCTGATAGAAGCACACACCCGAGAGGACCATGCCGCCCGCGCCTTCGATCGAGGCGGTGATGCCCATGCGGTCGGCAGCAGCCTTGATGTCCGGCGAGGTGGTGGCGATGAGCGTCACGCCCTTGTTGATCGTGCGACCATCGAGGTGATCGGCGAGCGTGCGCATCTCGAAGAGCGAAAGCTGCGGCGCGGCGAACACGACGACATCGAGCTTGTCGTCCTTGGGGCGATAGGAGGCCATGAGGCGGTCGATGTCGGCGCGGCCAAGCGACGTCGCGGCCGGCACAGGGCCATCGAACACGGCCTTGAGATCAGGCGCTTCAGGCGTGATGCCGATCATGTGGAAGAGCGGTGTCGAGCCGAAGCTCGCGAGCGCGGCGCCGAACTGTTTGATCTCGTCGGAGGTCACGGGGCCCTCGACGCCGCTCAGAACGGGCACTTCCCAGTAGGAGCGCATGGCGCGGCCGACGAGGCCGCCGAGCGCGCCCCATTCGGCGAGATCGCGTGGGCGCGTCGTGACTTCGAAGTGCGTCTTGCCACGGCGGTAGCTGTCGAGATGATAGCCGTAACGTGGCGTGTAGCCGGTCAGCGCGGCAGCGAGCGCGGAAGGCCCGCCCTCGAAGTTCGTCCGCGCGCCGAGCACGCTGTTTGCGTAGATCGACGAGCCGGTGTCGCCGAAGGCAATGTGTTCGCCGAGCACGGGCGGGATGACCGACTGATAGTTGATGCAGGTGTTGGTCATCATGAAGCCGAGCGCCTCGAAGGCCGCTGTGGCGCGACGCTCGAGATCGGCCATGGTCTCGGTCTGGCCGAGGCGTTTGTAGGCATTGAAATCTACGCCGCGCGGGTCGGTGATCGCGGGCACGCGGACACGGCGCTCGGCGAGCGGGAGCTTGGCGAGACCTTCCAGGAAATCGACGCCCGAGGGGCCGAGTGCCTCGGGATCGGCCATCAGATGCACCTGGGAAACAGGCACGCAGTTCTCGGCGTCGAAGAAGCGCCCGACCTTGAGGATCTGCTCCATGGCATATTTGCGCGCGGGCCCTTCGGCGCCTGCCAGCATGGCCGTCTGATGGTCATCGAGCTTCATTCGGCATTCCCGTCCCTGAAATCATTCCAGACGGAGAATGCGTCCCAATGGGCGAGACGACAAGTCTCGAAACCACGCGTGTGAGGGAGGGCGATATGCAGAACGGCGGAGCGCTTGCGCTCCGCCGTTCCGGAATTCAGCCGATGCTGGCGTGCACGTGCATCAGTGCACCGTCGCGATCTCCAGGTCATCCCCGAGGGCATGGCTCATGGCGGCCTGTCGCGTGTCGGTAAGGGCGATGGGCGTGCCATCTGCCGCGTGCAGCGCATAAAGCGTCAGGCCGCGCGGCAGGTTGTCGATCGACGGGAAGCGCTCTTTTGCCTCCTCGGACGACATTGTACGGATGTACGCAATGATCCCATCGCCGAGACGGGCGAGATCGACTTCGCTCACGATCGGGGCGGTCATCTTCCTCGACGACCGACGCCGAGAACCGCTCTTGCTGCTTCTTTCCATGACGGTACTCCTAACGTCTTAGAGGCGCAGGCTAGCCTCCATGACCAGCGCCTGCGGGGCTCCCCGACAGGGCCAGTCCGCTCATGCATCCGAATGTTCCGACGATTCGGCTGCGTGATCTGTAACTGAAACGACTCACCCGGACGATTTCCGTCCAATTTCGATGCGGCGAATCAGCCGCTCGGGTGTGTGGCGGACGAGGTCGATGGCCAGAAGCCCATTGTTGAGGTCGGCATTGCGGACCTCGATCCCCTCGGCCAGGACGAATGTGCGCTGAAACTGCCGGGCGGCAATACCGCGGTGCAGAAATTCGCGCGACTTGTCGTCCTCTTGTTTGCCCCGAATGGTGAGCTGGTTGTCCTCGAGCGTGATGTCGAGCTGATCGCGCGTGAAGCCGGCGACCGCGAGCGTGATCCTGAGCGTTTCCGCGGAAGACTCGCCCTTGGGAATTCGCTCGATGTTGTACGGGGGATAGCCATCGGCGCCGCCTTTTGCGACGCGATCCACCAGCCGCTCGATCTGATCGAAGCCAAGCAACAGCGGGCTCGAAAGGAGCGACATCCGTGGCATTGCCGTAAGCCCTTTCCTAAGCGACCTCGCACACCCTTTGCGATCGGCCGGCCCCTGTCAGGCGTCCGGCTCTCCGCGCGGCCCCGTACCCGGGCGCCTGGGCGTGCCTCATTAATATGGGGAGGGAGAGAATGACTTCAAGCAACGGCGCTGTGGCTTTTCGGACGCTGCGGGGAGGGCTGATTGCCATCAGAATGTCGCGGGGGCGCGCCAGAAGGGGCGCCGCATCGGCCGGGAGACCGCGCGTTCAACGGAGATACAACACATGCGGATGGCATTGCTGCGTTCAGCCTGTCTGGCGCTGGTCATGGGAGTGGGCGTTCTGGGCGGTCTCGCGCCGGCCCTGGCGCAGATCACATCGAAGCCCGAGGAGGTGCTGACGCCTGAGGAAATTGCCGAGCGCGAGGGCCGCAAGGCCTGCAAGGTGGCGATCTGCGCGGCCTTTCACAAGAAGGTAGCCGAGGGCGGCGACATCGCCTGCAACGTGCTGAAGTCCTGGCGCAAGGAGCAGCTCCAGAAAATGGTGGAGCGGGCCAAGGTCTCCTGGCCCTGGGGCAAGGTAAAGTGCGTCGCCGACATCCGGCTCAAGCGCGCGGATCTCGCCAAGGCCATGAGCGAGGGGACCTTCGTCGCCGATATCGGCAAGCACGAAGTCAACTGCGAGATCGAGCGGGAAAACGAGGCGCCGTCGAAGATCAGCTTCGCCTTCACACCGAAAGTGACCTTCGAGAAGGGTAAGGCGACGAAGGCGTCGCTGAACTGGGGCGCGATCGATGCACCGACGCTGGTGAAGGGCGCCATGTGGACGGCGACCGCGACCGACAACACCTTCAATGTCCTGCAATCGACCGTGGTCGAGGACATCAACGACTTCATCGGACCGAAGTGCGACGAGGTGAAGGACGAATGGGCGAAGTAGCTCAGGCGTCCTCTTAACCGGCAGCAGCTCCGCGGACGAGCACGCGCCCCTCGAAGAGCCGGCGGGACGTGCGATAGACGGCGGCGTACTCCGCGTGAGCGGGGCTGTTTGCGGTTTCCGGCATCACCCGCGCATCCACGTGCGTGATGCCGGACGGCTGCGCGATGCGGATCGCGGAAGCGTCCGCAGAGAGGCCCTTCGCGCACGCGGCGGGGATCGTTCCTGCGAGCCTCGTCGCGACCGCGAGGCAGAGCGCGCCGGTCAGCGGCACGGCGCGGTGCGCCTGTCCGACCGAGATCATGCGCACGGAAATGTCCATGTCGGCCGGGCCGAGCTTCACGCCGGCGAACGTGATCGCCTCGCGTGGGGCGGCGACCATGGCCACCTTGGGCACACTCTTGATGCGCGCCGCCTCGTCGAGATCGCGCGCGAGCCCCATGGCGACCGAGGCTGCGCTTCGAATGGCTTCGAGATTGGCCTGCAGCGTCGCGTTGACCTCGATCGCGGCTGGCATCTCGATGCCTGAGCACCCGAGCGCTTCAGCGGCGACGAAAACGCAAGGATTGGCCGCATCGACGAGGCTCGCGGCAATGTGGCCGAGACCGGGAATATTCAGTTCATCGATGGGTCGGCCTGTCGGCAGCAGCTTGCCGGTGCGCGCACCACCGGGTGCCATGAACTCCAGTCGGATGGGGGCGCCGGTTCCCGCGACTCCGTCGAGGGCCATGGTGCCGTCGACGGCCGCCTCGCTACCATCGAGCGGAAAGCGCGCGACGATGATCTTCTGCGTATTCGTATTGTGGATGCGCACGATGGCGCGGCCGTCTGCGGGCGGCGGCACGAGACCTTCGTCGATCGCGAAGGGGCCGATGGCCGAGGACATGTTTCCGCAGTTGCCGGCGTAGTCGACGGCGTCGTCCGTGACGCCGATCTGCGCGAACGTGTAGTCGACATCCGCATCGGACCGGCTCGGCGGGCCGATCACGCACACCTTGGAGAGCGAGGAGACGCCGCCGCCCATGCCATCGAGCTGGCGCCCGCTCGGGTCATCGGCACCGATGGCGGCACGAAAGATCGGCGCCCAGGCATCCCGCTCGCGGGGCAGGTCGCGTGCGTGAAACATGACGGCCTTCGACGTGCCGCCACGCATGAACACGGCTGGAATGCGCACCTGCTTCATGGGCTCGCTCTCGCGTCGCGTATGCCTCTAATCCAGCGTGCGCAGCAACTCGGCGAAAAGCCTGCAGCGCGGCACCATCGACGACACGAGCATGTGCTCCTCGAAGGTGTGTGCGCTCGCGCCGTCCACGCCGAGGCCGTCGAGCGTGGCCACACCGAGTGCGCCGGTGAAATTGCCGTCGCTGCCGCCGCCGAACGAGCCGTGATCGAGCTTGAAGCCGATGTTGGCTGCTATGTCGTGCGCCTTCTCGTAGAGTGCCATGGTCTGGCGATGAGGTTGCCAGAGGGGCCGCACGGGGCCGCGCTCGACCTTCACCGTGATGCCGTCGTTCTCGGATTCGAGCGCCATCATGCGCTCGGTGACCTCTTCGAAGATCGCCTGTGTCGGCGCGACCGTCAGTACCTGCGCGCGGCAGCGAATGGGCATGACATTGACGAACGTGCCGCCTTCGATCGTGCCGACCGAGAAGGTCATGCCGCGCTCGAAATCGGTCATGTTCTCGATGCGCTCGATGAGACCTGCCATGGCGCGGATGGCGCTGCGGCCCTGACGGTTGGTGGCGCCGGCATGCGCGGGGCGGCCTTCGACGTCGATCCAGAAGCGCTGGAAGGCGAAGCGGCCTGTGACGATCACGCCGTTCTTGCAGGGCTCGGTGACGAGCACGTAGCGGTGTGCGCGGGCTTCCTGCTCGATGCGCTCGCGCGATGACGGGCTGCCGATCTCTTCGTCGGGAATGAGCATGTAGGTGACGGGAAGCTGTGCGCCCCCGTTCTCGCGCGCGATCTTCAAAGCCTCGATGGCGATCGCGACGCCGCCCTTCATGTCATAGATGCCGGGGCCGAAGTAACGGTCGCCGTCACGGCGCAGCGGCAAGCGGCCGGCGAGCGTGCCGACCGGGTGGATTGTGTCGAGATGCGAGAGAATGAGAATGCCGGGGCTGTTCGTGCCGTCGCGGCCCGGAAAGCGCACGAGCACGACATCCCCAAGACCGCCCGTGCCGGGGTGGCGCTCGATTGTGCCGCCGAGCTTCGCGAGATCGGCGCTGACGAGATCCATCATGCGGTTCACGCCGGCGATGTGATTGGTCGGGCTTTCCTCGCGCACCCACGGCAGCAGGCGCTCGAGCATTGCATCGGCGTTGAAGAGTTCTTTGGAAAGCACGTCAGTCGTCTCCTGGTTCAGTGCGGGCCTGACGGAGCAGTGGCTCATCCTCGCGAATCGCGCAGCGGCGCGACGCCAAGCGCAGTCTTATATTAGACCAAGCAGGCGGACTTGTGTGCAGGTGTCGTGCTGCAAAATGGCTCGCCTGCAGGCCAAAAAGTCATGCCATCTGCCAATTGACAGTTCGTGTGATCCGCGTTTGCGGGGCGGTTCGGCATGCTGCACACTACCTCGGAGGAAATACCCAGGAGAGACCAAATGGCCAGTTCATCGAGCCCGCTGCCGCATGGCGTTTTCACCATGCAGGCCCAGGAGCGCATCGTATTCGGTGAGCCGGCGGGCAAAGCTTTGCTTACGGAACTGGAGCAGCGCGGTGCGCGGCGCGTGTTCATTACCTCGACGCGGTCCCTGGCCAAGCTTTCGGACGGTCCCCTGCAGGCAATCGAGAAGGCGCTCGGTAGCCTCCATGTCGGCACGTTCAGCGCGATTTCTTCCCACAGCCCTCGCGAGGATGTGATCGCCGGCGCGGCGGCGGCGCGCAAGGCAGAGGCCGATATCATCGTGGCGGTCGGTGGTGGCTCGGTCATTGATGCGACTAAGGCCATGCTCATGTGCCTCTGGCATAGTATCGAGTGCCCGAGCGCGATGGAGCCATACCGGTCGGGGCGCGACGATGGCCGCATCCCCATGCCCATGGAACCGTCGCCTTACGCGATCCGCATGCTGGCCATTCCGACCACGCTGTCCGCCGCGGAGTTCACGCCCAATGCGGGCATTACCAACAGTGCAACTCATTTCAAGCAGTCCTTCAGCCACCGACTGTTCGCGCCGGTAGCCGTGATCCTCGATCCGGTCATGACGTTGGCGACGCCGGAATGGCTGCTCGTCTCGACCGGCATCCGTTCGGTCGATCACGCGGTCGAGTCCTATTGCTCGCCGACGGCCAATCCGGCCACCGAGCCCTTGTCGCTGCAAGGATTGCGGCTGCTGCACCGGTCGTTGCCGGCGATCATCGAGCGTCCGAATGATCTTGCCGCGCGGCTCGATGCCCAGTTCGGCATGTGGCAGGCCATCGCGGCCTCCATTGCGGGCGCCGGGAGCGGGGCGAGCCACGGCATCGGCTATGTGCTGGGCTCAGGCTATGGCGTTCCGCATGGGCACACGAGCTGCGTCATGCTGCCGGCGGTCCTGCGCTGGAACGTCGACTTCAACGGTGAGCGCCAGAAGGCACTGAGCGTGGCCATGGGCGCGCCCGACCGTCCAGCCGGCGATCTCGTTGCCGAGCTCGTCCAGCGCATTGGCCAGCCCGGCAACTTGCGCGCGCTCGGTATCAAGCGCGAGAGCCTCCCGGATATCGCCGAGCGCGCCATGACCTATGCGCCCGTGCGCCGCAATCCGAAGAAGATCAGCGGCCCGGCCGACGTGACGGAGATCCTCGAGATCGCCTGGTAGGTCGGTCTCGGGCTTCAGGCGCGGGCGAGGCGGCCGCCGGGCGGCATGATGACGTCGCTCGCCCTCTGCCGCCGGCCGATACGCCGCCGCCAGAGCAGGAAGATCACGATCGAGACATTGAGCAGGTTCCAGGCAATGCCATTAAGGAAGGCCGCCTGATAAGAGCCCGTATAGTCGTAGATCACGCCCGAGAGCCAGCCGCCGAGCGCCATGCCGAAGAGCGTCGCCATGAGCACGACGCCCACGCGTGCGCCCGCCTCCTTGGGCGAGAAGTACTCGCGCACGATGAGGGCGTAACTCGGCACGATGCCGCCTTGGAAGAGCCCGAACAGCGCCGACACGACGTAGAGTGAGGCGAGTCCATCGAACGGGATGTACAGCAGGAGCGCGATGCCCTGCAGGGTCGAGCCGAGCAGCAGCGTGTATAGCCCGCCGATCTTGTCGGAGATGAAGCCTGAAATGAGCCGGCTCACGACTCCGAAGCCGAGCATGATCGACAACATCTCAGCGCCGCGCTGGGCGCCGAAACCGAGATCGGCGCAGTAGGCGACGATGTGGACCTGCGGCATGGACATGGCCACGCAACAGGCAAGCCCGGCGACGATCAACAGGGCCTGCAGCGTGAAGGGCTTCATGCGCAGGAGCGCCGGTGACGGCTCGTGAGGCATCGGCGCGCCGCCGACCGGAGCAGCAGGCGCCTGGTGCGGCGGGCGCCGCTGCAGCAGCGGCGCGAGGCACAGCAGCGTCACCGTGCAGAAAATACCGAGGGCCATATGCGTGAAGCGCCAGCCATAGGCGTCGATGGATGCCTGGAGGATCGGTGGCCAGATTGTGCCCGAGAGGTAATTGCCGCTCGCGCAGATGGCCAGCGCGATGCCGCGGCGCTTATTGAACCAGTGCGTGATGTCGGCGAGCAGGGGCGCGAACATTGTCGCGGTGCCGCAAAGGCCGATCAGCAGCCCGTGCGCGATCGCGAACTGCCAGAGGGTCTGGGTGTAGCCGGTTGCGATATAGCCGAGGCCGAGCGCGATGGCGCCACCCATGACGGGGAACATGACGCCATGGCGGTCGGCGATCCGGCCGGCAATGACGCCACCGAACCCGAATCCGATGAGCGTCAGCGTGTAGGGCAGCGTCGCGGCGCCCCGGTCGACGCCGAACTCCGCCTGGACGGCCGGGAGGACAACCACCACCGACCACATGCCGACATTGCCGATCGTGCCGATCACGGCGGCTGCGACAAGCCGCAGCCACGCATAGGCCGAGTCGACATCGGCGGTCGTGCCATAGGAATGATTCATCGGGCTCGTAGTCTCGGGGCCGGCGGCGCAGTGGCGCCACGGTCGTCGGCAAAGCGGCTAAGCCCCTTTAGCCTGTCGGGAACTTGGGCGCTAGGGTGCCTGTTTTCCAGTCAACAGCCGGGATGGCGAGGATCGGAACCGAGTGTTGCCGTTGTGCCGATGGGCGGAACCGAGAGCATGGGCGGGGCGTCATCAGGCTGACGTGGGAAATGTAAGATGTTACCTTCTTGAGATAACGTAGGCGCATCACCACCTTCGCCGTGACCTTCGTCTGGTTCGGCGAAGGTCAGTGTGTTGGCTCATGCCACGAAAGACGATGCCAGGGAGAGATGCAATGAGCGGGATATTGGCGCGCGCTGCGGCACGCGCTGGAGGGCTTGTGATTGCCCTCTCCGTGCTGTTCGGGGCGGGTTGGGTCTCGCTTGCGTCGGCGCAGGGACCCTTCCAGACGCTAGCAGGCAATTGGACCGGCGGCGGACAGATCAAGCTCGACAATGGCAAGTCCGAAGCCCTGAAGTGCCGCGCCTACTACACGCAGAAAGAGGCCGATACGCTGGGGCTCGCGATTCGCTGCGCCTCGGCCAGCAACAAGATCGAGTTGCGCGCCAATCTCAACCAGAGTGGGAACCAGATCGACGGGAGCTGGGAAGAGCGCACGTACAACGCGACGGGCACAGTGACAGGGCGGGTGTCGTCCGGTCGGATCAACCTGTCGATCACGGGCGGCACGTTCAACGGCTCGATGAACGTGGCGATCACGGGCGAGCGGCATTCCGTTTCGATCGAGACGAACGGTATCGGCCTGAGGGCCGTGAATATCAGCCTTTCGCGCGGCTAGTTTTGTTCGGTTGGGGTAAGGGGGTTTCAGTCCACTCGATGGGCGTGGTGCAGCATGGCTGGTCGACTCATGCGCATTGTACGGCCGGCAGACGGACTGCCAAGCAGGGAGAGAAGGCATCATGAGAAAGATTTCGGCGCCGCTTGCGGCTCTGGCGCTCGCGAGCGGTCTCGCTCTTAGCGCCGACGCAGCCCTGTTCGGTGATGCGGCCGCCCAACGGTCGCGCGATGGCCGGGCACCTGACTACGTCGTTGCGGAAAGCCGCTGGGGGCACGGTACGGTGTCTGGGCCCGTGCGGCGTGGCCCCAATGGCTGGGAAGTGCGCATGCCGCGTGGCACTTGGCTCGAGTGCAAGCGCAGTTGCTCCGACACGTTGCGCCTCGCTACCGTCGACTTCTGGGAGACGCAGGGCCGCAACCCACCCGACGGTGGTCCAAACTACTTCAAGTTCGATTTCTGGTTCTGAACGAAAAAGCCCCTCGTCCCATTCGGGAGAGGGGCTTTCATTTTGCCGCGCGGGCGGGCGCGATCAGCCGATCGCGAGCGGCGTCTTTTGCGAAATCTTCACGCCGGCGTCGTCGAGCCACGTGAACTCGAACTCGCCGGGTCCGGGGACCTTCATGAAGAAGGCGAGGTAGGGGTTCGCCGAAATGCCCGGCGCCACGTCTGCCTTGAAGAACTCGGTGCCGTTGAAGCTCGCCGTGAACGTGTTGATGATGTTGCGCGGGACGACCTTGCCGTCGGCGGTCTTGCGGTTCCCGGTTTCCATCACGTGCTGGACGAGCGTCTTGATCTCGATGACCTCGCCGACCTTGGCCTTTTCCGGAACACGGATGCGGGGTTTTGCTGCTGACATCGTTCTCGCTCCCTGGACCTGCCTCAGCCGCCGCAGCCGCCGATCGTGACCTTTACTTCGCGCCGGCCGATCAGGAACTTGCCGTCACTCAGCGCTGCCACCGCAACGACATCCTGCGTGCGCGCGAGGCGCATGCGGCTCGAGACGGCGGCCTTGCCCGACGCGGGCGTGAAAATGTAGCTGGCGACCCCGACCTGCGGGTTGCCGGCGGCAAAGATGTGCAGGGCCTTGACGTGGCTCGCTTCAGTCATCGGGCTGTCGACCGACAGCGTGAACGGGACGGTATTGCCGTTCTCGGCGATCTCGGGGACCTCGAGCGTAATGCCGCTTTCGGCGGGTTTTGCGTCGCCGAGGACCTTCTTGAGGGCTTCGTCGATGCTCCGGACGGGCTCCTGAGCGAGTGCCGGCAGATTGGCCAGGAAAGCGGCAACCGCCAAGCTGGCGCCCGCGCCGAGCAGGAAGGTCCGACGGCCAACAACTTCGACTTCCATCCTTTGCGTCATTGCCTTTCGCACACCCGGCATTTTAGGCCGGGCCCTCCTCCGTTTTGGCCACGCATCGCTGGCTCGCCGCGGCGTGAGAGGAAGCGCTTCTCGCCTCCCGACAGTAGACGACGGCGTCGATGCTTGCAGATTTCCACTAGCATATTAGAATGTTTGTATGCAACCGCAGGGGAGCTGAGAATCGCCTGGATTCGACGGTCATGAAGCCCGCCGTGCGCTCCCTCGTCAGCCTGATGGCGCATCTCCTTGCGCTGATGCTGCTCGCCGGCATGGCGCGCGCTCAACAGCCCCCTGCAGCTTCCGAAATCGATATCGCGACGGCGCCGGCCGTGCTGGTCATGATCGGCGATCCCGGCTGCCCCTACTGCGCGCGCTGGGAGCGTGAGATCGCCCCCGGTTACGAGGCCAGTGAGGACGGCAAGCTCGCGCCTCTGGTCAGGCGCTATCGCCATGCACCGGACATCGCCTTCATCGAGCGCGTCGTGTTCTCGCCGACGTTCGTCATGCTTGTCCGCGGCCGCGAGGTCGGGCGCATCGTCGGCTATGCCGGCGCCGATCTTTTCTGGATGCAACTTGCGGCCTTGATCGAGGACGTTCGCGTCGCGCTGAAGCGGAGCGATGCGGAAGGCCGGAGTTTTGCGGGCCGCCCGAGCAACAGCATCATCGAAAGGAGATGACAGTGGCCATCGGGCGTGGTGCCCCAGAATCTGAATGCTTATCAGAATAAAATATAAGAAAGAACGGCCGAAAGGCTGCAAAGAGACCGCCGCAGATGCGCGTGTTCGGCTGAACCTACGGGAGGTGTAAATGACTGAGATTTCCAGGCGAAACCTTATTGTCGGCGCGGGGGCTGGCGCCGTTGCGGCGACGAGCTTCGGCACCTTTGCAATTGCCCAGGGCGCGGGCGCCGGGCGCGTTGTCGTGATCGGCGGCGGTGCCGGCGGAGCGAGCGTGGCGCGCGCGTTGAAGCTCGGTGCGCCTGCGCTGCGCGTCACTCTGATCGAGCCGAACAAGATCTATTCGTCGTCGTTCTTCTCGAACCTTTATCTCGGCGGGTTCCGCACGTTCGGTTCGCTGAACCACAACTATGATGGTTTGCGCCGCCTTGGGATCACCGTCGTCCATCAGCGCGCGACCGCCGTCGACACGGCCAAGAAAACCGTGCGCACGAGCGGTGGCCAGACGCTGCCCTATGACAAGCTCGTGGTGTCGCCCGGCATCGACGTCAAATATGACTCTATCCCCGGCTACTCGACAGCCGCCGCGAGCGGGCGCGCGCCGCACGCCTACACCACGGATGGGCCCGGCAAGCAGCAGTTGAAGCGCCTGCTGGATCAGCTGCCGAGCGATGGCACAGTCGCCATGGTCATGCCGAACAATCCCTTCCGCTGCCCGCCTGGACCTTACGAGCGTGCGGCAATGATCGCGCACTTCCTGAAGACGCGGAAGCCGAAGGCGCGCCTCGTGATCCTCGATCCGAAGAAGGCCTTCTCGAAGCAGCCCGTATTCGTCGAGGCGTACAACAAGTACTACAAGGATAACCTCGAGCTGAACCTTTCGAACGACATCGATGATTTCAGCGTTACGGGCTTCGATCTGAAGTCGCGCGAGATCACGACCAAGGCCGGCAAGAAGGTCAAGTTCGATGTCGCGAACATCATTCCGCAGCAGAGCGCGGGGCAGATTGCGTTGAAGACCGGACTGGCCAAGGGCGACTGGTGCCCGGTCAATCCGGCAAACTTCTCGTCGGCGCTCGTGAAGGACGTCTATGTGCTCGGCGATGCCACCATCGCGGCGGAGATGCCGAAGTCGGCCTTCTCGGCAAACAGCCAGGCCAAGGTCGCGGCCAACGATATCCTTGCCGAACTCGCCAAGGGTGAGCGCTTCCCAACCCGCCTCCGCAATACCTGCTGGTCGCTGCTGGCGCCGGACGACAACGTCAAGGTCGGCGCGAACTACACGCCGAAGGACGGCAAGCTCGATCCTTCCGGCTCGTTCGTGTCGAAGCCGGGTGAGGATGCCGCGACGCGCGCGCAGAACTACCAGGAATCGATCGGCTGGTACTCGGGCATCATCGCCGACATGTTCGCAGGGCCACCGGCCGCCGCAGCAAAGAAGAAGAAGGGCTGATCTCGCGCGACTTTTGCGGAAGCAACGAGCGCCCGGCCATCGTGCCGGGCGTTCTGCCGTTCACGCGTTCGTGCCGCTCGCCAGCTTGTCGATGATCTTCGCGAGCTTGATGTCGCGCTCGGTCAGGCCGCCCGCATCGTGGGTCGAAAGCGTGATTTCGACGCGGTTCCAAACATTGAACCATTCCGGATGATGATCGAGCTTCTCCGCGGCGAGAGCGACCCGGGTCATGAAGCCGAAGGCTGCGCTGAAGTCTGCGAACTTGAATGTGCGGCTCAGGGCATCGCGCCCCTCGACCATCTGCCACTCCGGTAGCTCGGCGCGAGCGGATTGACGTTCGTTTGGATCCAGTTTTCGGGCCATGTGTGTCCTCCGCGTGTGGCGGCGGTGTCGCGCCGCGCTCATCTTCATGTAGGATTAACGGTGAGCGCATCATTCCAGCGCGTGCGGCGCACCTTCAAGACGTTGTGATTACTTTTGGGGTCGTATGAGCGCCGGATCACGGCTTATTGCGCGTTGTGGTCGAAAAAGGGTGCGTAATGTTGGTGCGCGCCAAATGAACCTTTCCGTGTGTCCGTGCGCCTCGAGTGGGGCGCTGAGGAGGATAACAATGGTGCTGAAACTGTTCTCTGCAACTGCTGCTGGCTTGGCTGCAATCGTCTTTGCTGCGCCGGCGGAAGCGCAGCGCAAACGATCGGACGGCGTTGTCCGAACCTGCAGCAACTATGGAAATGGCTGCACGAGTGCGCCCATTCGCAGGGGGCAGTTCGACTACGAGTTCCGCATGCCGGGCGGCACCTGGGTGAGCTGTCGCGCGGACTGCAAGAACGCGGTCCGCGAGGACATGCTCGATTTCTGGGAGACACAGCGCGAGCGTCAGCGGGGGTCCCACTGAACTTCGCGTGACATCGAGGAGGCTGAAAAATGTTCACCAAAACTTTGCTCAGCTCAGCGATCGGCCTTTCGCTGGCTTTGGGCCTGATCGGCACTGCTGATGCCCAGTCGCGCAATAAAGGCCGCGGTGAAGGCGTCGTGTCGAGCTGCAGCATCTATGGCAATGGCTGCACGACGGCACCCATTCGGCGTGCCGGCAACGACTACGAGTTCCGTTTGCCCGGCGGCACGTGGCTATCCTGCAAGCAAAGCTGCAAGGACACGCTACGCCGCGAGACCGTGGACTTCTGGGATACGCAGCGCGAGAACGGCGGCAGCGAAGTCAACTAGCTGACCGGCTGCGCCCGTGACCTGCCTCAGGCCTTCTTCTGAGGCAGGTTCAACCTGATGTGCAGCTCGTTGAGCTGCTTGTTGGCCGCCTCCGAGGGGGCGCCCATGAGCAGGTCGCTCGCCTGCTGATTCATCGGGAAGAGCGCGACGTCGCGCACCGTCGAGCAGCCCGTCAGCAGCATGACGATGCGTTCGATGCCGGCCGCCATGCCGCCGTGTGGCGGTGCGCCGTACTGGAAGGCACGATAGAGCGCACCGAAGCGCGCCTCCACGACTTCCGCACCCAAGCCCGCCACGCCGAAGGCCTTCACCATAGTATCCGGTCGATGATTGCGGATGCCGCCCGAGGCGAGCTCATAGCCATTGCAGACCAGATCGTACTGATAGGCCTTGATGGCGAGATAGTCCTCGGTGGACTTGGCGGCGTCGAGCGTCGCCGAGCCGCCCTGCGGCATGGAGAAGGGATTGTGTGAGAAGTCGATCTGCTTCTCGTCCTCGTTCCACTCGTAGAAGGGGAAGTCGACGATCCAGCAGAAGGCAAAGCGGCCCTCGTCGACGAGCTTCAGCTCGCGACCGACCTGATCGCGGGCAAGGCCGGCGAACTTGTAGAACCGCGCCGGATCACCTGCCGTGAAGAAGCAGGCATCACCCGTCGCGAGCCCGAGCTGGCTCTGGATGGCGGCCGCCCGCTCGGCGCCAATGTTCTTGGCGATCGGGCCGGCACCGGCAGCGCCTTCCTCCTCGCGCCAGAAGACATAGCCGAGGCCGGGCTGGCCTTCTTTCTGCGCCCAGGCATTCATGCGGTCGCAGAACGCGCGCGAGCCGCCACCCTTGGCGGGAATCGCCCAGACTCGCACCTTCGGGTCCTTCTCGATCATGCCGGCGAAAACCTTGAAGCCCGAGCCGCGGAAGTGCTCGGTCACGTCGGCCATCTCGATGGGATTGCGCAGGTCCGGCTTGTCGCTGCCGTACTTCGCGATCGCCGTGTCATAGGGAATGCGCGGGAAGGACGGCGTCACCGGCTTGCCGTCGGCGAACTCCTCGAACACGCCGCGGATGATCGGCTCCATGGTGCCGAGCACATCGTTCTGCTCGACGAAGCTCATCTCGACATCGAGCTGATAGAATTCGCCGGGCAGGCGGTCGGCGCGCGGATCCTCGTCGCGGAAGCAGGGCGCGATCTGGAAATAGCGATCGAAGCCCGACATCATGAGGAGCTGCTTATACTGCTGCGGTGCCTGCGGCAGTGCGTAGAACTTTCCCGGATGCACGCGCGAGGGTACGAGGAAGTCGCGTGCGCCCTCGGGGCTCGAGGCCGTCAGGATGGGCGTCGGGAACTCGTTGAAGCCCGCGTCATGCATGCGGCTACGGATCGAGCGCGTGATAGCGAGCCGCTTCATGATGATGCCGTGCAGCGTATCGCGGCGCAGATCCAGAAAGCGGTATGTGAGGCGCATGTCCTCCGGGTAGTCCGGCTCCCCGAAGACCGGAACGGGCAGCTCCTTGGCCTCGGAGAGCACTTCGATCTCGGTCGCATAGACCTCGATGGCGCCCGTCGCGAGTTCGGTGTTGAGCGTGCCCTCGGGGCGGGCGCGCACGCGCCCATCGATACGCACGACCCACTCCGAGCGCAGGCGCTCGGCGGTCTTGAAGGCGGCCGTATCCGGATCGACCACGATCTGCGTGAGGCCATAATGGTCGCGCAGGTCGACGAACAGCAGGCCACCGTGGTCGCGGACCCGGTGAACCCAGCCCGAAAGGCGTGCGGTCGCGTCGATGTCGCTCTCTCTCAGCGCGCCGCACGTGTGCGAGCGGTAACGGTGCGTTTGTGCGTCGGCCATGGCCGGGGCTCCCTCACGCGCGATTAAGGTGCAGCGTGTCCTGAAAGGTCCAAATCGGGCCGGAACAGCGCACGCACGTCCGGCCTTGTCAAGTTGGGATGGTCAGCGTTCGGCTAAACGCGAACGGCGGGCGGCATAAGGCGGGATCTTGCGCTGTCGAAGGCGATCGAGCAGCGATAAGGCGTCGTCTTACTGAGGAGACGTGCGGCCTCCCGCTTGAGGCCGAGCATGATCCGCTCTTTCCGGCCCAAGCGTCTCAAGTGCGGGGGCACGGCAATGCCGACGCGATGAAAGACCCGCTCTCGATGGATGCCGAAATCCCCCAGTGGCGGCTTCCAGATCTGGTCCTCCAGCTTGCTGCGCTTCAGAAAGTCGTAGAGCTCGGCATAGATTTCTCTTTCGAAGGCCGCCCAGCGGGCAGCGTTCTGATACCAGCCGAGGCCCATTGGCACGACGCGCCACGAGGCGTCGCCGTTGTCTCGCCACACGACGGTCGGTCGCATAGCGATGTAGACTGGGCGGTCGATGCAGAGCGTCCGGAGCCGCTCCTGCCACACGACCTCATCGACGAACTGCGTGGTTGAGAAGTCGAGACCGGCGCCGACACGCCAGAACAGTCCGCAGTTCGTCGCGCCGATCGAATAGAAGAAGGCCGCGAAAAGGCGCAGATTGTCGATCACTCCGTCCGGATACTGGCCGACGTATTGGGTGCTGCCGTCCAGGGTGCCTGCATTGTGGCGGTCGTGGCTGCGCTCGATCAGATGATCCCTGAGCATCACGTCACAGCCCGAACGCGTGAGGCTCGCTATGGAGTCCTCGAAATGGTCGGGCAGATAGTAGTTGTCGTCCTCGAGAACGCACAGGAAGGCCGCGCCAACTATTGGGGGGCGGGTGAAAGCCGAGTTCAAGTTGTCGCATATGCCAAGATTGGCGGCATTGGGTGCGTATGCGATGCGGGCGTCGGCAAGAACATCGCAGACGTGTTCGGCTTCCCGCCCGGGGGAATCGTCGAGCACGATCGCGCGCCAGTTCGTGTGCGTTTGGCTGAGGAGACTATCGAGCGCGCGGCGAAGCAGGACAGGACGTCTGTAAGTCGGCACGCGTACCTCGACCAGTGGCGTCATGCTGCTTTCCCTCCGAAAATCGGTCACTCAATAATCAATGATCCATGTCCGACAAGGCCTTGGAGCTAGTCCCTGTACCGCGCCGCCAGGACCCAGCCGACCACCCAGCCGAGGATCAGGGCGGCGAAGTTGCCGGCCATGAAAATCAGCGCGTGCAGATTGGCGACCTCGTCCGGGCTCTCGAATGTCATGCCGGAGATGATCCGGCTCGCCAGCGGACCACTGATGAACATGGTGGCGATCAGCGCGAACGCGATCGCCGTCACCATCGAGATCAGGTAGCGCATGGAGGAGCCTTCTCGTGTTCCGCGGCTACTTCACTTCCCAGAACCAGACTTCCTTGGCTTCGGCATAGTTCGAGTAGTACCCGAGCCACGAGAACCACTCCATGAGCCACTTCGTCGAGGGACGAAAGCCGTTCCAGACGTCGATGTGATCGCCGGTCGGATTGCCGGGCCGGTCGGTCGTGCGCGCCCAATAGTCCTGGATATAGATGATGCCGGTGCGGCCGAAGAGCTTTGGATAGAAAGCTGCGGCATCCTTGCCCGTGATGCGCTCGATGGGCGCGACGCCCGGCAGCTTCGTGCTCGCGAGGGCACCGGCGAGTTCGGAAGCGCGTATGAAGTGCATTTCCTCGGCCGGATGAACGTAGCAGGTCGAGACGCGCCCGAGCTGGGCCGGCGCGACGCCCGCGCCCTTCAGGCAAACGCCCATGCGGATAGCACACTGGTTGCCGAAGACTGGCAGGCCGCGCTTGACCTGTCGGTTCTCAATGCTGGTGAGGTCATGCGGGGCGATGCACGGGGTCGCCATGCTGTGATTGGCCGGATGCTGTAGCCAGAGATCCTTGAACGCGATCATCTTGCCCCCGATCCCCCCTGACGCTGCCATATCACGGTCCCGCGCCCGGTGCGCGCATTCCCCGTGATTCGACATTCTCCGGGCTCCCTGTGTCAACGGCCTATTGGACGTTCTGATGACACCGCTTGCGGGAGCCAGTGTGGCCCAATCGCCTTGAAGTTGACCGTGCATCGTTGCAGCATCCGCCCCGCTAGAAGGATTCGGGGAGTGCCGGAGCATGGCTTCGGTGGTATCCGCCAGCGCAGAGCGCAATCGATGCGGCAGCATCCCGTGCGCTGCTGGGACAGGGGAGAGGGGCCGCAATGGCGGGCACTGGCGAGCCGCGACGTACGTTCGCCTTCACATTCGGGCTGGAGCGGCTTGGCCTCGTGGCGCTGCGCGCGCCCTGGCTGACGTTCGCGCTGATCGTGCTCCTGACTGTGCTCGCGATCTTCGGCGTGATGCGCCTGAAGGTCGATGACAGCCTCTCGGAACTGTTCCGCACGAATACGGCCGAGTTTCGCCAGTACGAGGAGATCGACCAGCGCTTCCCCTCGAGCGAGTACGATGTCCTCGTGGTCATAGAGGGCCCTGGCCTGCTCGCGAGGGAGAAGCTCAAGGCCGTCCACGACACGATCGTCGATCTGCAGCTGGCCGACGGCGTCAATGGTCTCGTGTCGATGCTATCCGCGCGCGAGAAGCCGGATGCGAGCGGCTATGCCGCGCCCGTCGTGCCTGATGAGCTGCCCGAGGGCGCCGCCTACGACGCCATGGTCGCGCGGTTGAAGAGCAATGAGATCGTCACCGGCAAGTTCCTTTCCGAGGATGGCACGCTGGCGCTGGCGGTCATTGCGCTCGACAGGAAGCTCGTGGAGGAGCGTGGGGCCAAGGAGGTTATCGGCGGTATTCTGAGCGAAGCCGAGCGCGGGCTTCAGGGCACGGGCCTCAAGGTGCAGCTCACGGGCGCGCCGGTCATGCAGCTCGAGATCCGCAATGCCGTCGAACGCGACCGCCTCGTCTACAACGGGCTCGGCTTCCTGCTCGGGACGTTGATCGCCTACATCTTCTTCCGGCGCATCTCGCTAACGCTGCTCGCCATTATTGGCCCAGCAATTGCCATCCTGTGGACGCTCGGTGTCGTCGGCGCGCTCGACTATCGCCTGAACCTTTTCATCAACGTCATCACGCCCTTGATCCTCGTCTCGGGTTTTTCCGACAGCATGCATCTCGTGTTTGCGATCCGGCGTGACATCATGGCCGGTGTCGACCGGCTGACGGCGGCGCGCGAAGCTGTGCTCGATGTGGCCCCCGCGTGCCTGCTGACGGCGATGAACGCGTCCCTGGCACTCCTGTCGTTCTCATTCGCGGAGTCGGCGCTGATCCGCACGTTCGGCCTGGTTGCGATCATGGCCGTCGCCATTTCATACCTCGCTGTCGCGGTGGTTGTGCCGACCCTCGCGGCCCTGCTCATTCCACGCGAGAAACACCCGCTCAAGGATGTCGAGCCGAACCAAGATGGCGGTTTCGGCGTTCTCGGCGTGATCACCGAGGGGATCGTCCGGCGTGTGATTGCGGCGCCGATGGCCTTCAGTCTGGCGGGGCTTGCGGCAGTCATCCTGACGGGCCTCGCCTATGTGCAGCTCGTTCCGCAGTACCGTCTCGCCGATCAGGTCCCGGACAAGGAGCACGCGCTCGCGGCGACCGAGCGTCTCGATGCGAAGCTCACGGGCGCCAATCCCGTCCACGTGATGATCAAGTGGAGTGGCGGGCAATCGCTCTTCGACGAGAAGACGCTCGCAGCCATCGCCGCCGCGCATACCGTGCTCGAGAAAGAGGCCGGTCTCGGCAACGTCTGGTCCATGGAGAGCCTCAGGCGCTGGCTCGCCGAGGCCGGCGACACCAGCGTCGATACGCTGAAGAAGTACATCGGCATTCTGCCCGATCATCTCGTGCAGCGCTTTATCGCCAAGGAGGAGAACGCAGTCCTGGTGACGGGGCGTCTCCCCGACATCGACGCCAGCCAGATTCTGCCGATCGTCGAGAAGATCGACCGTGCCCTAGATCCCGTGCGGGCGGCATACCCGGGCTATGAGATTTCCGTGACGGGGCTGCCGGCGATTGCGGCGCGCAACTCGGCGCGCCTCATCGGCGAGCTGAACTGGGGCCTGATCGGCGATATGTTCGTGATCTTCATCTTCCTCGGGATTGCGCTGCGCTCGGTCCTCTCGGGCGTGACGAGCATCCTGCCTTCGCTGTTCCCGATCTTCGCGACGGGCGCCCTGCTCTGGCTTGGCGGGGAGGGCCTGCAATTCGCGTCGATCATCGCGATTACCGTCGCCTTCGCACTCGCTATCGACAGTACGATCCACTTTCTGAACCGCTTCCAGCTCGAGGAAAGCCGGCCGGACACGCGCGACGTGAACCATGCTCTCATCCGCACCATGCACCACATTGGCCCGGTCATCGTGCTGACGACGATCGTGCTCGCGCTGGGTCTTGGCGTCACGATCCTGTCCCATCTCCCGTCGCTGCGACTTTTCGGGCGATTGGCAGGCATCTGCCTTTTTGCCTCATTGATCGGTCAGCTCATCATTCTGCCGGCAACGGTGGCGCTCTATCGCCGATACTGGCCACGGCGCCCCCCCGCAGTCGCGGCGACGTGACGGACGGGCGGCGGGGCTGGTATGTTCGCCAGGACGTGCCGCCGATGTGACTGCTGTTAGTGATACGATCAACGTCGGACCCAACCGATGCCACGAGCCCCCAATGCCGTAGACTTCTGGCGCGGCTTTGCTCTCGTCTCGATTTTCATCAACCACGTTCCCGGCATCTTCTTCGACCAGTTCACGCACCGAGCCGTGTCGATCTCGGATTCGGCCGAGCTTTTCGTCTTTCTCGCGGGCTGGTCGCTACGGTACGTGATCGGCGATTCCGCACACCCCAGGCCCATGCACCAGGTCGTCTTCCGGCTCGGCGGGCGCGCCGTGACGCTCTATGCCGCCCATATGATGATCGTCATGCTGGCGATCGCCATCCTGGCCATCACCTCGCGTCTTTTGGACAATCCGTTGCTGCTCGAGTGGCACAATGCGGCAGCGGTATTCTACCGGCCGATCGAGACGCACATCGGGATTGCGCTGCTCAGCCACCAGCTCGGCTACTTCGACATTCTGCCGCTCTATGTGGCACTCATGCTCGTTGCGCCGCTCCTGGCCGTCGTCGACCGCGTGGCGCCGAGCCTGCTGCTGCCTGCGTCTTTTGCGCTCTATCTGGTTTCCCTGATAGTGCCGCTGACCATCCCGGCATGGCCGGTCGAGGGGCAGTGGTTCTTCAATCCGTTGACGTGGCAACTTATCTTCGTTCTGGGGCTTGTTCTGGGGCGTGACAGTGGCCTGGGGGCCTGGGTGCGCCGGCACATCGTGGCCGTCCGGTGGCTTGCGCTGCCGATCGTCATCGTCGGGACGATCTTTGTTCTGACCGGTGGTACTTGGATTGATCCGACTGAGGTTCCTGAGCCGAAGTTGCTGTTCATCAATGGCAAGACGTTCGCAACCCCGATCAGGATCATTCAATTCCTGGCACTAGTCGCGGTAGTGTCAATCGTCTATCCCTATATTGCTAGGGCCGTCCCGAGTGCTGTCGCATATCTTGCAATGCTCGGCCGGAACTCGCTCGAAGTGTTCTGTGCGGCATCTATCCTCAGTCTGGTTTGCCAGATTCTGAGATTTACGTTGCCGGACGGCGTATGGCTTGACACGCTGCTCGTTGCAGGCGGCGTGGCTCTCATGGGATTGGTGGCATGGCTGGCCGAATGGCGCTCGCGGGTTGGAGCGGAAGCCTGAAGTGGCTGCCCCTCGTTGTTGCGCTGATAACAGGGGTCCCGGTCTACGCATCGGGCCAGCAGGGTGCGCCCGCTTCTCCCACGTCGGCGCCCGCGCAATCTGATTCCACTCAGGCAAAGCCCGAGGAGAACCTGCCGCCCGTCACGCGCGAGTGCCAAGTCGGCGCGGCCGAGGTTGTGACGCAGAGCCCCATGCCCAATGTGCTGAAGGCCATGCGTGAGCGCCAGAAGATCAAGATCCTCGCGATCGGTGCGACACCGATCGTGCGCCGCGAGCCCGGGACGGGCGGCTACTACGAGCTTGTCGAGCAGTTCCTCGAGCAGACCTTCAAGGGGCTCCAGGTCGAGATCATCCATCGCGGTGTCTCGGGCGAACTCGCGCGCGATGCGGGTGCGCGCATCAAGATGGAAGTCGCGCTTGTCGACCCCGATCTCGTGCTGTGGCAGGTTGGTACGGCCGACGCACTCGCGCGGCTGCCGATCGAGGACTTCGAGCGCACCCTCGGCAAGACACTCGTCTGGTTGAAGGCGCACGACGTCGACGTGGCGCTCATCGGACTTCAGTACGCCAAGGCTCTGACAAAAGACGCGCACTATCAGGCTGTGCGCAAGGCGTTGAAGAAGGTCGCGACCGAGCTCGGCGTGATGCGCGTCGGGCGCTATGAGGCCGTCGAGACGCTGGCGCGCCTGCGCGGCGAACAGGCATCCAGCACACGGCTGACCGAGGCCTCGTACGAATGCAGCGCCGAGTACCTCGCTCGCGCCATCGCGACGGGCCTTTTCCACAAGGACAAGGGCAGCAAGCCTGCGGACAAGAAGCCCTAAGGCGACTTTGGTTGGCACGACAGGCCGGCGCGCGCCGATCTGGGCAGCCTGAACGATTGGCCCGAACGATTGGCCCCAACGATTGGGATGACCTTGCGGGCTCGGGCGGCTATGGTCGCCCGCCTGGGCGCGGCCAGTATTGCCGCCCAGCCGGATTGCCGGTGAGGAACCCGATAATGACGCAGCACTTCGCCTCCGACAACAATGCCGGCATCTGTCCCGAGGCCATGGCGGCGCTCAAGCGAGCCAATGCGACGGGACACGAGCTTTCCTACGGCGAGGACCGCTGGACGGCGGCCGTGTGCGACGGGCTGCGCGCTCTCTTCCAGACTGACTGTGAGGTCTTCTTCGTCTTCAATGGTACGGCGGCGAACTCAGTGACGCTCTCGGCCATGTGCCAGCCCTTTCATGCCGTGATCTGCCATGAGCTGAGCCACATCGAGACGGACGAGTGCGGAGCGCCCGAATTCTTCTCGGCAGGCTCGAAGCTGCTGGCAGTCGAGGGACCGCTCGGCAAGCTCACGCCCGATATCATCGAGTTCACGGCAAAGAAGCGCACCGACATCCATTTTCCGAAACCGAAGGCCGTTTCGCTCACGCAATCGACCGAGGTCGGCACGGTTTATACGGTGGAGGAACTGCGGGCCATTGCGGCCATTGCCAAGCGCCACGGCCTCAACATTCACATGGATGGCGCCCGGTTCGCCAATGCGGTCGCGACGCTCGGTTGCCACCCCTCGGAGATCACGTGGCGCGCCGGCATCGATGTGCTCTGCTTCGGTGGGACCAAGAACGGGCTTCCAGTCGGTGAGGCCGTGGTGTTCTTCAAGAAGGAGCTCGCCGAGGACTTCGCTTGGCGCGTCAAGCAGGCGGGACAGCTCGCCTCGAAGATGCGCTTCGTGTCGGCGCCGTGGCTCGGTCTGCTCGAGAACGATGTGTGGTTGCGCAATGCTCGGCACGCCAATGCCATGGCAAAGCGGCTCGCCGATCAGATCACGCAGCTTGATGGCGTGAAGCTCATGTTTCCCGTCGAGTCGAATGCGGTGTTCGCCGAGATTCCGCCAGCCGCGCAAGCCAAGCTCCGCGAGAAGGGCTGGCGGTTCTATACATTCATCGGTGCCGGCGGGTGTCGCCTGATGTGTGCGTGGGATACGGCGCCCGATACCGTCGATCGCTTCGCCGCGGATCTGACGAAGGCCATGCAGGGTGTCGCGCCGTCGCGCGAGGCAGCGCCAGGCGAAGCGCGCGGACGCGGGCGGCGCTGAGCCGTCGCGCTCGCCAGGAAAGCACAAGTGTCATGAAAGGCAGGATCGCAGGGCCCGAGATCGAGCGCCTGATTCAGCTCCTGGCGCGCCTGCCGGGGCTCGGATCGCGTTCGGCGCGCAAGGCTGCGCTCGCGCTCCTGAAGCGGCGCCACGAGCTGCTGGAACCGCTGGCATCCGCCATGCAGGAAGCCGCGCGCAATCTCGTTTCGTGCGAAGTCTGCGCCAATCTCGACACGGTCTCGCCGTGCACGCTCTGCGCGGATCCGCGGCGTGATCGCTCGCTCATCGTCGTCGTCGAGGAGATCGGCGATCTCTGGGCGCTCGAGCGCGCGGGTGTCGTCAGTGGTCTCTATCACGTGCTCGGTGGGCATTTGTCGCCGCTCGACGGCATCGGGCCTGATCAGCTCAATATCGCCCGCCTCGTCGAGCGCGCACACACGAGCGAAGTCCACGAGGTGCTGCTCGCGCTCAATGCCACGGTTGAAGGGCAGTCGACGGCGCACTATGTGCGAGAGCAGCTTGCCGATGCGGACGTGAAGGTGTCCGGACTGCAGCACGGGGTGCCCGTAGGGGGTGAACTCGACTATCTTGACGAAGGCACGCTCGCTGCCGCGATCCGCTCGCGGCGGACGCTCTAAGAAAGCTTAAGCCCAAATGGCGAACGACCGCGGGGCCCGCTTCGTCACGGGCTCCATTCCCGCACACGTTCTGCGCATGACCGGCGCCGCCGCGTTCGGGCTCATGGCGATCTTTCTCGGCGAACTCGCCAACGTATTCTTTCTGAGCATGCTCGGCGATGTCGAGATCATTGCGGCAGTCGGCTATGCCTCGACGGTCCTTTTCCTGCTGCTCTCGGTTGGCATCGGCACAGCCATTGCAGCGAGCGCCCTCGTCGCGCCGGCTATCGGCGCCGGAGACCTCGCGCGCGCCAAATCCCTCAGCGCCAGCACGCATGTCTACTCGGTGCTCTTCGCCGCCATCTCCGGCATCATCGTGTGGATCTACGTGCCGGAGCTCATCCGGCTCATCGGTGCGGAGGGACGTACGCACGCGCTCGCCGTCGGTTATCTGCGCATTCTCGTTCCGTTCATGACGCTCATGTCGCTCGGTATGTGCGCCTCGGCAATCCTGCGCTCGCAGGGAGACGCGCGCCGCTCGATGAACGTCACGCTGGTCGGTGCCTTCGTGAACGTCGCGCTCGATCCGCTCTTCATCTTCACGTTCGGCCTCGGCATCAACGGCGCCGCATGGGCCACCAACATCTCGCGCATTGCCGTTGCAGGCGCCGGCATCTACTGGCTCATTCGCAAGCACGATCTTCTTGCGTGGCCGCGTCTTAAGGATGTGATCGACGACGCGCGCACGATCCTGAGCTTTGCCTTCCCGGCGACGCTCACCAATCTCGCGACGCCGATTGCCAACGCCTATGTTACCTACGCCATCGCCAGCCACGGCACGGCGGCCGTCGCGGCCTGGGCATTGATCGGGCGCATCTCGCCTGTTGCCTTCGGCGCCATCTTCGCACTCTCCGGTGCGGTCGGGCCCGTGCTCGGCCAGAACCTTGGTGCGCGTCAGTGGGCGCGCGTCAGTGTGGCGTTCGACGTCTCGATCCTGACGGCGATCGGCTTCACGGCCATTGCCTGGATCGCGCTGGCGCTTGCTGTCGATCCGCTGATTGGCGTGTTCCATGCGACCGGCGAGACGGCAGCCATTCTGCGGACGTACTGCATCTACCTTTCGCCGATGTTTGCGTTCCTCGGCATTCTCTTCGTTTCCAATGCCGCGCTGAATGCGCTCGGTCATCCGCACTGGCCGACCGTGCTCAACTGGGCGCGCGCCACGCTCGGCACGTTTCCCGTTGTGACGATCGGCGGAATGTATTGGGGGCCGACGGGCGTGATCGGCGCGAACCTCGCCGGTGCGAGTATCTTCGCACTATTCGGGGCATGGCTGTGCCGGCGCCTGATCGCAGAAAAGGCACAGAAGGAAGCGGATTAAGCGTAGCGATCGGGGCGCCTCGTGGCTTCGCCACGAGTGGGGCCGCATGCCTCTGGCATGCCTTCGGTATGACCCCACCCCCCAATCGGGGACACCCCCGAACCCCCGTCTTTTATGAACTTGGAGTTGCAACGAGCGACATGGTCATAAAAGGCGGGTGGGTCCGGGAGGGTGTCCCTCCCGGTTGGGGTGCGGGGCAAAAGCCCCGTCGCGCCGAAGGCGCGAGTTAGCGCTCGCCGTCCTCTTTCGCGGGATGGGTTGCTCCGGTCAGATCGTGACTGTGATCATGCTGATGCTGGTAGAGGGCGAAGGAGCGCGCGGCCTCGGCGCCGAAGAGGCGCACGTACTCGGGATGCTGCGCGACGGTCTCGGGTTGTCCCGAGCAGCAGATATGGCGGTTGACGCAGATGACGCGGTCGCTCTGCGCCATGACGACGTGCAGATCGTGGCTGACGAGCAGGATGCCGACGCCGCGCGCATCGCGTATGCGGCCGATGAGATCGTACAACTCCGCTTCGCCCGTGTAGTCGACGCCGCGCACTGGTTCGTCGAGGACGAGGAGCTTGGGCTGCCGCAAGAGCGCACGCGCGAGGACGACGCGCTGCAGCTCGCCGCCCGAGAGCTGAGAAAGCTGCTGGCCGATCACGCGTGTCGCGCCCACCTCGCCGAGGGCGGCTTGAGCTTGCGCCGGCGTGTGCTGGCTGCCGAGCGCGAGAAAGCGCGCGACGGTCATGGGAATGGCGGGATCGCGGTCGAAGCGCTGGGGCGCGTAGCCGACGGTCAAGCCATCGCGCCGCGTGATCGTGCCGCGATCGGGCCGTTCCAGGCCGAGCAGGATGCGCACGAGTGTGGTCTTTCCGGCGCCATTTGGGCCGATCAGCGTGACGATCTCGCCCGGTGCAAGATCGAGATCGACGCCTTCGAGAATGGTTCTACCGGTGCGCGCGAAGTGAACGTCGCGCGCCGAAAGCAGGATGTCCGTCCGCTCGGGCAGTCTTCCGGAATGCGCATGATGATGCGCGTGGTCGTGGTGATGATGCTCATGGCTATGACCGTGATGGTGGTCATGCGCGCCATGGTCGTGAGTGTGGGCGCTCATTGTGGTGAAGCCGCGCAGCTCGTGCAAAGGCCTGCAACCTCGACCATGACGCGTGTCGGTGCAAAGCCTGTGCCGCGAGCGGCCCCGTCGATGGCTTCGAACGCGGCGGGGGTGGCGATCTCTGCGACCATGGCGCAGCGCTCGCAGGCGAGCACGATCTGCCGCGCACCATGCTTGCCGTGGGCTGCGTGACAGGCGAAGTAGGCATTGCGGCTCTCGAGGCGATGGACGACGCCCATCTCGAGAAGCGCATCCAGCGCCCGATAGACGGATATGGGCGCCATGCGCGTGCGCTCTTTTTGCGAAAGGCGCTCGAGGATTTCGTAGGCGCCCACGGCGTGGTGAGAGCCGGCAACCTCCTCGAGCACGCGGCGCCGCAGGGGCGTCAGCCTGAGACCGTTCGCCTCGAAGGCGTCCGACGCGCGTTTGAGCGTTTCCTTGAGGCACGGGGCGTGGTCGTGGCCGGGGCTCGGGAAAGCGGGCGCGGGCTGCGTGCGGCGCATGTTTGTCTCGCTGCTGGTCGGCTGCAGGTTCTATGGGTACAATATAACACTATTCGCTCGACTGCACAGTCCGACAACACACGCCATTGTGACGCGCACTGCATTGCCGCTGGCTGATGGCGTGTGCTCATCTGGCCGCGGAAACTGTCGGTTAGGCCCTGCGAGCGCGAGACCAACACCATGAGCGAATTTCAACAGCCGTCACGGCCCATAAATGCGGGCACGCGTATTGGCCATGTTCATCTCAAGGTCGCCGACATCGAGCGGGCACTCGGCTTCTGGCGTGACGTTCTCGGTTTCGAGATCACGCAGCAGCGCGAGAGCGCCGTTTTCCTATCGGCCGGCGGTTATCACCACCACATTGCGCTCAACACCTGGGAGAGCAAGGGTGGATCACCGCCAGCGCCGGGAACGACCGGGCTCTATCACGTCGCGATCCTCTATCCGGACCGGGCGACGCTTGCCGATGCATTGAGGCGGGTGCAGGCAGCCGGTATAAAACTCGACGGCGCGAGCGACCACGGCGTGAGCGAAGCCCTGTACTTGCGCGACTTTGACGGCAATGGCGTCGAGCTTTACCGCGACAAGCCCAAGGAAGAGTGGCCACGCACCGCCGAAGGCGTCCTCAACATGACCACGAAGCGCCTCGATCTAGATGCGCTTCTGGCGGAGGGCCGGTAGGCGTCAGCGTCCTTGCTGCGATCATCTTCGGCGGATAGCTTGCGCCTCGATCAACGATCACGCGCGATCCCGCGCGTGGCGGCTCGGCTGTCACGCGCCAGCCTCGGGAGAGAAACATGCAAGACCGGCCAACGACACTGAAGCGCTACCAGACCTATATCGACGGCAAGTGGACGGATGCCGCCTCGGGCAAGGCCTTTGAGACAAGCGATCCCTACACGGGTGAGCCTTGGGCACTTATTCCGGAATGCGACGCTCGCGACGCGGAGCTCGCTTGTGCTGCCGCAGCTCGCGCTTTCGAGAGTGGCCCATGGCCTGCGATGACCGCGACGGCGCGCGGGCGCCTGCTGCGCAAGATGGGTGATCTCATTGCCAAGCACGCCAAGCATCTGGCCGAGATCGAAGTGCGCGACAACGGCAAGCTCATCTCGGAGATGTACGCGCAGACGCAGTATCTGCCGGAGTGGTACTATTATTATGGCGGGCTCGCGGACAAGATCACGGGCCAGACCATCCCGGTCGATAAGCCCGATCACTTCTGCTACACGCTCAAGGAGCCGGTTGGTCCCTGCGTGTTCATCACGCCCTGGAACTCGCCGCTCATGCTCGTCGGCTGGAAGCTCGCGCCGGCGCTGGCGGCGGGCTGCACCGTCGTCATCAAGCCAAGCGAGTTCACCTCCGCCTCGTTGCTCGAGTTCATCAAGCTCGTCGTCGAGGAAGCGGGCGTTCCACCAGGCGTCATCAACGTTGTGACGGGCTATGGCGCTGTCGTCGGCGAGCCGCTCGTCACGCACCCGAAGATCGCCAAGGTCGCGTTCACGGGCGGCACGGCGACCGGCGCCCGCGTGAATGAGCTCGCCGCGCGCTCGTTCAAGAAGGTGTCGCTCGAACTCGGCGGCAAATCGCCGAACATCATGTTCGACGACTGCATTCTCGACGAGGCAGTGAACGGCGCGATCTCAGGCATCTTTGCCGCCACGGGACAGACCTGCATCGCCGGCTCCCGCCTGCTCGTGCAGGAGAGCATTCACGACAAGTTCGTCGAGAAGCTCGTCGAGGTTGCCAAGACGGCCAAGCTCGGCAATCCGCAGCTCTTCGAGACGCAGGTCGGTCCGGTAACGACGCCGCCGCAGTATGAGAAGATCCTCGGCTACATCGACATCGCCAAAGGCGAGGGCGCGAAGTGCGTACTCGGCGGCGGACCTGCAACGGCAGCCGAAGGTGGCGGCAAGTACTTCGTCAAGCCGACGATCTTCACGGGCGTGAACAACCAGATGCGCATCGCGCAGGAAGAGGTCTTCGGTCCGGTTCTGTCCGTCATCAAGTTCAAGGACGAGGCTGAGGCTATCCAGATCGCGAACGACATCGCATTTGGTCTCGGCTCGGGCGTGTGGACGCAGTCCGTTCGCCGCGCGACCATGATGGCGCAGAAGATCAAGGCCGGCACGGTGTGGGTGAATACGTACCGCGCCGTATCCTTCACGATGCCCTTCGGCGGCTACAAGGCGTCGGGGCTTGGACGCGAGAACGGTGCTGATGCGATCGAGGGCTATCTGCAGACCAAGAGCGTGTGGATCAACAATGCGGTCGGCGGCGGCGGCAATCCGTTCGTCATGAAGACGTCGTCGAACAGCTAAAGCGGTTCGCTTCAGTAGACATCAAAAGAGCACGCGCGAGAAACCTCGCGCGTGCTCTTTTCATTTCAAGGTGCGGATCAAACGCAGCTGTCGAGGCCGTGCTCGAACACCATGCAGACTTGTCCCGTCGGGAGACGACAGCGGTCACCGCGCCACTTGAGGCCTTCACACGGGGGATAGTTGCCCCTGAGAGGCTCATACACCTTTCGTGAGCCGCGCCGCGCATTCGGCTGAGGTGCCGGTGGGCGATCGACGCCCATGGGATCTAGGCGCCTGAAGCCGTTGTAGAGATCCTGTGCTCCAGCGGGGGCCGGAATGGCCAGCGCAGCGACCAAGCTGATCGCTGCACCAATGGTGAGTGTACGCATACGGTGGCCCTTCCTCTGTTCTCATGGAGTTGGGGCCGTACCCCGCGAAATCAAGCGCGGCGCTTTGATGAAATTCCGGAAAAGAAAAAAGCCCGCGGTCGGGGGGAGACCGCGGGCTATCACGTGACGCCTCTATGGGGGGGATAGGTGGGACGGCGCCACGAATTCACTGTGTCCATATGCACCCATCTGGGGAAAAACTGCAAGGCCTGACGCGAAAAATTGTTTACAAGAGGTGAATTCTGGGGCAGCGCGTTAATCAATTCAAGGGTGTGGTAACCTTGAGATGCAATCACTGGTCGATCTAGCCTCCATGCAAACCAGGAGACGCCCTACGGGGCATCCCTGAGGCCTTGCCGGCGCAACCCGATTTCGGATGGCGCGCGGGTGCTACCAGCTATGCGGCGGGCGATGACGCGGACGCTGCTCAACATCCCGAATTTTCCGCATTGCCTGCCTCCGCGCGCGCGTTATGAACATGGTCTGCAGCAAAAAGCAGGTCTGGAGCGCGGACGGCCCGATCTGGTGCTGGTCCGGACAAAGGCTCCGGTGAAACGCGGGCGGGGAGACGGCAGATGGGCGCTGAAGGCACCTATGACTACATCATTGTCGGTGCAGGCACGGCGGGCTGCCTGCTCGCCAATCGTCTCTCCGCCGATCCAAGTCAGCGCGTGCTGCTGCTCGAAGCTGGTGGCAGTGACAACTATCACTGGATCCATATTCCGGTCGGCTACCTCTATCTCATGGGCAATCCCCGCGCCGACTGGGGCTACTCGACGGCGGCAGAGCCCGGCTTGAATGGACGCGCCTTGAGCTATCCGCGCGGGAAAGTGCTCGGCGGCTGCTCTTCGATCAACGGCATGATCTACATGCGCGGGCAGGCGCGCGACTACGATGGCTGGCGTCAGATGGGCAATCCCGGCTGGGGCTGGGATGATGTGCTTCCCTACTTCCGCCGCCACGAGGATCAATGGGCACTCGAGCCCGACGCCTTCGAGGAACTGCACGATCGCGGCGGCGAGTGGCGCATCGAGAAGCCGCGCATTTCCTGGGAGATCCTCGACGCCTTCCGCGAAGCCGCCGCCGAGGCCGGCATCCCGAAGACCGACGACTTCAACCGTGGCGACAACGATGGCTGCGGCTACTTCCACGTCAATCAGCGCTCAGGCATTCGCTGGAATACGGCGAAGGGATTTCTCCGCCCCGCGAAGGGGCGCCCGAACTTGACGATCGCGACGCACGCGACGGTGCATCGCCTGGAGATGTCGGGTAAGCGCGTCACGGGTGTTGCCTTCAATCAATACGGCGCCATGCGTCAGGCGACTGCGCGCCGCGAGGTGGTCATGGCCGCCGGTGCCATCGGCACGCCGCAGATCCTCCAGCTCTCCGGCATCGGCCCTGGTGCGCTGCTGCAGCAGCACGGCATTGGCGTGCGTCACGAGCTGAAGGGCGTCGGCGAGAATCTTCAGGATCATCTGCAGATCCGCTGTGCCTACAAGGTGCAGGGCGTGAAGACGATGAACGAGCGCTACCAGAGCCTCGTGCAGCGCGCGAGTTTCGCTCTGGAATATGCGCTGTTCCGGCGTGGCCCCATGACCATGGCGCCCTCGCAGCTCGGCGCCTTCACGCGCTCCGATCCTTCGCGCGAGACGCCCAACATCCAGTACCATGTGCAGCCGCTGACACTGCCTAAGTTCGGCGAGCCGCTCGATCCCTTCCCGGCCTTCACGGCGAGCGTGTGCAACGTGCGCCCGACAAGCCGCGGGCATGTGCGCATCATGTCATCCGACCCGAGTGCGCATCCCGAGATCCGCCCGAACTATCTCGCAACCGAGGACGACCGCCGCGTCGCCGCCGACAGCGTGCGCGTCACGCGCCGCATCGTCTCCATGCCGGCACTCGCCAAGTATCGCCCCGAGGAGTTCCGCCCCGGGCCGGCCATCGAGAGCGACGAGGATCTGGCCAAAGCAGCCGGCGAAATCTCGACGACCATCTTCCATCCTGTTTCGACATGCCGGATGGGCACCGACGATCTTGCCGTTGTGTCGCCCCGCCTCAAGGCGCATGGTCTCGAAGGTTTGCGCATTGCCGATGCCTCGGTCATGCCGACCATCACGTCCGGCAACACGAATTCGCCGACGCTGATGATCGCCGAGAAGGCTGCGGCTATGATCGCGGAGGACTGGCAGTCAGCGGCAGCGCGCGAGCAGCCGGCTGCGTAGACCGGACCACGAGAAAATCACAAGAAGGGTGGAGAGCAATGGCGGCAAAGGATCAGGTCAAGGCGCTCGTGTTCGACGTGTTCGGCACCGTCGTCGATTGGCGCGGCAGTTCCATTCGCGAGCTGAACGCGTTCGGCAATGCGCGCGGATTGAAGCGCGACTGGGATCAGTTCGCCGACGATTGGCGCGGTCTCTACCAGCCTGGCATGGAGGAAGTGCGCTCAGGACGGCGCCCTTACACCATCCTCGATGTGCTCCACCGCGAAAGCCTCGAGAAGCTGCTCGACAAATACGAGATCGCGGGCCTTCACGAGCAGGACATTCAGCATCTCGTTACGATCTGGCACCGCCTCGAGCCCTGGCCCGATGTCGTCGAGGGACTGACGCGTCTGAAGCGCCGCTACATCATCGGTACATGCTCGAACGCGAACATTGGCCTCGCCGTGCGCATGGCGAAGCATTCGGGTCTGCCCTGGGACACCATCGTCGGCGCCGAGGTTGCCCGCGCCTACAAGCCGACGCCGCAGGCCTACATCGGCACGGCTGCCGCGCTCAATCTGGAGCCGCACGAGGTCATGCTGGTTGCCGCCCACAACAGTGATCTCGCCGCGGCGGCCAAGACCGGTTTCCGCACCGCGTTCGTCGCGCGGCCGACCGAGTACGGCCCGAAGAAGAAGGCAGATACTGCCGAGAATACGAATTGGGACGTCTCGACGGACAGCTTTAACGGTGTCGCCGACGCGATGGGTTGTCCGCGGATTTGAGCAGTCGCTTCGCGAGCGAGACCAGTCTCGCGCTCTGCCGGGAGGGGCACCCTCCCGGACCCACCCGCCTTTATGAAATTCGTCGCTTGCGGTGAGCGCACCAGGAATCCCCTCTCCCCGCCCTTGCGGGGAGAGGGTTAGGGTGAGGGGCGGCGGCAAACGCCGACGTCTCACAAGTTCCCGCCCCTCATCCTAACCTCCTCCCCGTGAAGGACGGGGAGAAGGGACAAGCAGCGTTTGCTCACGGTCAGGTTTAAAACGCGCCGGCGTCGGTGGGCCAGCAGTCCCGAGGTTCATAGCCGACGAGGTCGCGCGCGGGCCCGAGATCGTAGCGCTCGCGGGCGAGGGGCCGGCTAGTGACATAGACGGGTGCGAACGGCGGCAGGCGATCGAGTGCCGCGTCGACGGCGCAAGCGAAGAAGCGGCCGGCATCGGCAGGGCTCAGGTACACGTCCTGATCATCGGGGTTGGCGGTCAGCTCCGCGACCTGGCCTGGATTGCGCGGACACCAACCGAGCCGCACGGCGATCACCTTCATGCCGTGATGGGCGGCATAGACTTGGCCGAGCTGCTCGAGGAACACCTTGGTGCAGGCGTAGAGATAGCGGGGCGCGTACGACACCTCTGCGCGGACCGGGATGCTGCCGGCTTTGCGGTGGCCGACGATCACCTGCCCGCTACTGGCGAGCACGATCTTTTTCACGCCAGCCTTGCGCGCGGCCTCCATCACGCGATAGGCGCCGACGATGTTGTTCGGGACGAGTTCGTCTTCGAAGTTGTCGACGTCCCCGGGTGGAGCAGGGCGTGGATAGACGGCATCGTCGGGCGTTGCGCCGAGATGCACGAGGCAGTCAGCGCCTGCAATTGCTGCTGAGAGTTTGTCCGACTCCAGCAGCGACCCAACGAACACTTGCGCTGGCGGCAGGCCGGGCGACGGCTTGATGTCGAGACCGACGACGGTGTGGCGGCGCGCGGCAATAGCCGCGACAGCAGCTCGTCCGATGCGTCCGGCAGAGCCGGTCACGAGAACACGCTGGATCATGCTTGCTCGTTTCTACGCCACCAGCATCGCGTCCGCGATCTTCTCCGCCGACATCAGCACGGGGAAGTTCGTGTTCGCGCTCGGCACCATCGGGAAGATGGAGGCGTCTACCACGCGCAGACCGCTGATCCCACCGCGCACGCGTCCCTGCGTGTCGGTGACGGCCATCGGATCACTCTCTGCGCCCATGCGGCAGGTACATGATGCGTGCCACACGCCGATCGTGGCCTTGCGCACGAAGGCTTCGAGCGCCTCATCGTCCTGCATGACCTGATTGAACTTGAAGCCTTCGACGATGACGTTGTCGAAGAGATAGTTGCGCACGAACTGCGGCCCGTCGAGAAGGCGCCCGGCGATGCCGGTGATGATCTTGTTCTTCGTGCACACGACGCCGAGCGCGCGCACGCGATCCGAGTAGGCGGCCGGGAACGGGTTCGACGTGATCTTCTGCATCTCGGGATGAGCATAGGCCGCGCCCATGCGCTTGAAGCCATCCATCAGGCGCTCGAGATCGCGGCGGTCCGACAGGAGATTGAATTCGACGAGCGGCTCCTCGCGCGGATCGCGCGACACGAGTTTCACTTCGCCGCGCTCCGAGCAGGTGCGGTTGACCCAGAGCAGCATCGAGGCAATGCGCTTGCCGACATCATGCCAGGCCGACTTGGAGACGACACTGACATACATGTCGCCCGGCGGCAGATCGCCGATGCCGGAAGAATAGCGCAGGCCGAGCGTCATGTGCCGCCGCGTGTAGCTGTTCATGCGGCCTTGCGGGCGCAGGTACGAAGACACGGATATGGCTGGGTGGTCCGTCAGGCGCTGGCCGACACCGCCGAGGCCTGCCCGAACCTCGATGCCGAGATCCTTGAGATGGCCGACCGGCCCTATGCCTGAGCGCATGAGGTGCGCGGGCGAGTGAATGGCGCCGCTGCAAAGGATGACCTCGTTGGCGCGGAACTCCTGCTTATGGCCTTTGATGTTCGCGCGCACGCCGACACAGCGGTTGCCCTCGAAGATGAGCTCGCTCACCTCGGTGCTGGTGGAGAGCGTGAGGTTCTTGCGGAGACGCGTCGCGGGGTCGAGATAGCCGATCGCAGCCGAGACGCGGCGCTCGTAGGCATTGGAATGTGTCAGCGGCATATAGCCGTCGACGAATTCGCCGTTCTGGTCTTCGACGTACTTCCAGCCTTGAGCTTCGAAGGCTTTGGCCGCGGCCTTGGCGTGTTCCGTCCATTGGTCGGGGAAAATGCGGCGCACGGGAATGCGGCCTTCATTGCCGTGGTAGGGGCCGTCGAAATCCATGTCGCGCTCGACCTTGCGGAAATAAGGGAGCACGCCTTCCCAATTCCAGCCGCGCGCGCCACGCGCTTCCCACTCGGCGTAGTCCGTCGGCGCGCCGCGGTTGGCGAGCTGGCCATTGATGGAGGAACCGCCGCCGAGCACGCGCGCCTGCTCGTACTTGCGGAAGGGGGGAGGCGCTTCGGTCGGATTGTTGTGCGAGACGACCTCGGTGCGCACGCGCAACTTGGTCCAATGGAAACGCGGATCGAAGTAGGCGGTGCCGGGATAGCTGTCGAGGATCTCGGCCGGCACGGCGCCATGCGGCGTGTCGGGGCCGGCTTCGAGCAGCAGGATCTTGTTCGAGCTTTTTGCGGAGAGCCGGTTGGCCAGTACCGATCCCGCGGAGCCACCGCCGACGATGATGTAATCGTAGATCATGGACGTTTCCAAAGATCGCGTTTGCGGAGCTGCCTCGATGCGCTCCTTACGCTTCTCGATAGCAGTTGGTCAGGCGTCGCACAAAGCCTAGCTGTGCAGACGCACGATTGGCGGATGCATGGCGCGCGGGCTAAGCTCAGGGCGATCTTTCTAGGGGGCCGCAATGCTGAAGATTTACGGTCGGGCCGACGGCATCAACGTCCGCAAGGTGCTTTGGCTGTGTGAGGAGATGTCCCTCACGTACGAGCGCGAAGACTGGGGACGCGGCTACCGATCAACGAGCGATCCCGAGTTTCAGAAGATCAGCCACTTCGGCCTCGTTCCGGTGATCGAGGACGACGGGTTCGTTCTCAGGGAGAGTAATTCGATCCTGCGATATCTGGCGCGCAAGCACGGTCGCGACGATCTTCTGCCCGACGATTTGCGCCAGCGGGCGACGGTCGAAGCCTGGATGGATTGGGGGGTGAGCGACGGCTTCGCGGGTTTGCGGCCCGTGTTCCTGGGACTGCACGCCAAGACGCCGGAGTTCGTCGGAAAGACCGAACTGATCGACTGGGGCATCTGGCACTGGAACCGTCAGCTCCAGCGACTGGACGCCGACCTCGCCAAGTCGGGCGGCCCCTATGTGTGCGGCGCGAACTTCACTCTGGCCGACATTCCGGTCGGCATGATCGTGAACCGATGGCTCAACCTGGACTTCGAGAAGCCCGAACTGCCGGCTGTGGAGCGCTACTACGAGCAGCTCAGCACGCGCCCGGCTTACTTGCTCTACGGTCGGAACGGCTTGGTCTAGTGGACCGCAAGCCACTCTCGGGCGCGGCGCTGGGCCTGTCCGATCTCGGCGCGGGTCATCTCGCTCGCGAGCTCGCTGCGGTAGTGCTTGGCTTCGCTGTTGCCGCGGAGCGCTGCGAGGTTGAACCACTTGTGCGCCTCGATGAAGTCGAGCTCGACGTCCCGGCCGCTGCAATAGGCGAGACCGAGCTCGAAGAGGGCATCAGCGGCGCCGGACTGGGCGGCGAGCGGCATTTCCTGGAACGCAACATCAAACCTGGCCATGGGGAACGAACTCCTATCCCTTCTCGAGCCGCGAAATGCTGCCACGCCGATTGGGGGCGGGCATAAGCGCACGATGTCAGTGCTCCGACTGAGAAGAAGTAAATTCGATGCGCTTTTTACTAAATGACCTCGGAACGACTTCCTTTGCAGTTCCCTAAGGAACGCTCGGAGAAGGGATTTCTGCCCGGTTTTGGAACAGTCGTGAACAGACCGGAGGAAGCGCCGTTTAGCCGGCCCTAACCATGTCGCCACAAAGACTTTTTTAGCCCGGACGCCCGGGAGATCCGGGGCTGCGCCGTCCTCGCACTTGAGGCCGGGGGCCGGGCCATGTATTCCTCGCGCGAGCAAGCAATGGGGCGACACGGATGGTGAAGCGGGAAGAAGGGCGGCTGATCGCGGTCGTCGGGGGCTCGGGCTTCGTCGGCCGGCATACGGTCAGGGCGCTGGCGCGGCGTGGTTTTCGGGTTCGGGCGGTCGTGCGTCGGCCTGATCTGGCGGGCCATCTGCAACCCATGGGCAGTGTCGGCCAGATCCATGCCGTGCAGGGCAATGTCCGCTATCCCGATTCGATTGCGCGTGCGCTCGAAGGGGCGGATGGCGTGGTCAGCCTCGTCGGCATCCTCGCGAAGTCCGGCGCGCAGACCTTCGACACGATCCACGTCGCGGGCGCCCGCACGGTCGCCAGTGCTGCGCGCGAGGGCGGTGCCGACCACTTCGTCCACGTCTCCGCGATCGGCGCGAGCCCATCCTCTGCTGGGCAGTATGGGCGCACGAAAGCCCAGGGCGAGGCCGCTGTGCTCGAGGCCTTTCCCGAGGCCATCATCCTGCGTCCATCGCTGATCTTCGGTCCCGAGGACAGCCTCTTCAATCGCTTCGCTGGCATGGCGCGGTCGGCACCTGTCCTGCCGCTCGTCGGCGGGCGGACGCGTTTCCAGCCGGTGTACGTAGGTGACGTCGCCGCGGCCATTGCGAACATTTGCGAGGGCGCGGGCAAGCCGGGAACGATCTACGAGCTGGGCGGGCCGGAGGTGCTTTCGTTCCGCGCCTTGCTCGACCGTGTGCAGGAGCACGCCGGCCGCGCACGGGGCTATCTGCCACTTCCCTTCTCGATCGCAAAGATCATGGCCGCGGTGACGGCGCCGCTGCCCAATGCGCTGCGGCCGCTCACTGTGGATCAGGTGCGGATGCTCCAGGCCGACAATATCGTGAGCGAGGCTGCGGCCAAGGAGGGCCGCACGCTTCAGGGCCTCGGCATCAACGGCCCCCACGCCATCGATACCATCGTGCCGGGCTATCTCGAGTCGTACCGCCCCAAGGGACAATACTCCCACTACCGGGGATAAGCCCCGCGATGACAGTGAACCGGATGGTGGGGCCGGGTTAGATGTGCTGGTGAGGCTGAAAAAAGGACGGCGCCCGTGCTGCTTGTTCGACTGCTGGAATTCACCAGCTATCTGGTTTCCCTGTACACGTGGGTGATCATCGCCAGCGTCGTGCTGAGCTGGCTCATGGCCTTCAACGTCGTCAATGCCTACAACCCCTTCGTGCGCTCGCTTTGGAACGGCATCAACGCCGTGACCGAGCCGCTGCTCCGTCCCATTCGGCGCGTGCTGCCGGATCTCGGCGGAATCGACATTTCGCCTGTCATCCTGCTGCTCGGATGCTACTTCGTGCAAAGCGTCGTGATCCCGACGCTCATCGACCTGGTGCGATGACCGATCCCGCTGCTCTGCCGTGGTCGCCTGCGCCAGATGGCGTAGTTCTGCGAGTGCGGGTGACGCCCAAATCATCCAAGGATGTTGTCGAGGGATTGGATGCGACGGCGCAGGGGCCGGCGCTGAAGGTGCGCGTGCGTGCAGTGCCCGACAAAGGCGCGGCCAATGCTGCTGTGGCGGAGACCGTCGCGCGCTGGCTCGGCGTGCCGAAGAGTACCGTCACGCTCGCCGGCGGGAGCACGTCACGGGTGAAGAGCCTCGCAATCACAGGCGATGCAGCTACGCTGTCTCAGCAACTCGACCGCCGGATCGGCGAGCGCGATTGAGAAGACCCAGGGGGTGGTATGTCGGGTGCGACGTTGATTGACGGCAAGGCTATTGCGGCGGGACTCCGGGGCGAAGTTGCGGCGGCTGTCGTGCGCTTTGCAGGCGAGCATGGCGTGCACCCCGGCCTCGCGGTGGTCCTCGTCGGCGATGATCCGGCGAGCCAGGTCTATGTCCGCAACAAGAAGCGCGAGACCGAGGCCGCGGGCATGGCCTCCTTCGAGGTGAAAGTGCCGGCGGCGACGAGCGAGAGGGAGCTGCTCGCAGTCGTCGAGGAACTCAACCGCCGCGCCGATGTCGATGGCATCCTCGTCCAGCTTCCACTGCCGCCGCATATCGACTCCGGGCGCGTCATCGAGGCCATTGATCCGGCCAAGGACGTGGACGGCTTCCATCCGATCAATGCGGGGCGTCTTGCATCCGGCCAGCCGGGCCTCGTGCCCTGCACGCCGCTCGGCTGCATCATTCTGGCGAAGTCGGTGCAGCCCGATCTCATGGGCCTGGAGGCGGTGGTCGTCGGCCGCTCGAACATTGTCGGCAAACCTGTGGCCCAGCTTCTGCTGGCCGAGAACTGCACGGTTACGATTGCGCATTCCAAAAGTCGCGCGCTGCCCGAGATCACGGCACGCGCGGACCTGCTCGTCGCCGCCGTCGGCCGACCGGAACTCATCCGTGGCGACTGGATCAAGCCTGGCGCCATCGTGATCGATGTCGGCATCAATCGCGTGCCCGGCGAAGGCGGCAAGCACCGGCTCGTCGGCGATGTCGATTTCGAGGATACGCGACACGTGGCAGGTGCGATCACGCCCGTACCGGGTGGCGTCGGGCCCATGACCATCGCGTGCCTCTTGCGCAATACTCTTGTGGCGGCCGCATCCAGGCGCGGGCTGCCGATACCGCTTTGATTCCGGTCCTTCGGAAGGTGGGTGATGCTCCAATGACGATCACGCTCCGCCCTTTGACCGCTGCTGATACCGGCCTCGCTGCACGTTTCGTGCGCGCGCTGCTGACGGAGCTGTCTTCCTCGACCATGCCCGAGGTCGAGGTGTACGAGAAGGCCGCGCGCGAGGTCTTGTCATTAGACACGACCTTCGGTTTTCTGGCGAGCAGCTCGGAAACGCCCGTCGGCCTCATGATGCTCAACGAAAGCGCCACAATTTACGCGCGCGGGCGAATTGGCACGATAACGGAGCTCTACATCGTGCCGGAGTACCGATCCGCGCGGGTGGCATCCGAATTGATGCAGGCGGCCGTGGCGCTGGGACGCGAACGGGGGTGGGGCCGGCTGGAGGTCGGGGCACCGAAGCAGCCTGCCTGGGCGCGGACGCTCGCCTTCTATCAGCGCGAAGGCTTCGAACAAGTTGGGCCGCGCCTCAGAAAACTTATCCAGTAGGGGCAGAGGAAATCTGCTTGCCACACACGATCAGACGAGCAACCGCTTCTGCATGATGCTGGGTTGACGCTCGGCGGTCATAACGTGTGACGTCATCGTCTCGCCGCCAGAGAGGCGGTAGTTCCCCTTAGTCAGCCGAACAAGGCGGACCTGTCAGGGAGACAACAGTCATGACAAATGCCGACACGCCGAATCCTTCCATTCTCTCACACGTCTCAATCGGAACACGAGATTTTGAGCGCGCGACCCGCTTCTACGACGCGGTGCTCGCGGCACTCGGTTGCCGCCGCATCATGGATCACCCGGGCGCCGTCGCGTATGGTCGAGCGTTTCCCGAGTTCTGGGTCCAGGTGCCGATCGACGGCAAGCCCGCAAGCATCGGCAATGGCACGCATTTCGGCTTCTTTGCGAGTTCGAAAGCAGAAGTCGACGCCTTCCACGCGGCGGGTGTTGCGTCCGGAGCGACCGACGACGGCAAGCCCGGTCCGCGCTCCGAGTACGGTGCGCCGTACTACGGCTGCTTTCTCCGCGATCCCGATGGTCACAAGATCGAAGCGGCTTTCTGGGATGCCGACATGGCGCAACGGCTCGGTATGTCCTAGATAGGAGTGCGCGCGCTGTGGGGCCGCGATCTTGTGGATAGATCACGGTTCATCGAGGTGTCCGCAAGTTGACGTAATCGCATGAGATATGGGGCGGGTTTGCAAACTGTGACTTTCCGCGCGAGCGCCGACTGTGGCGGTTGGCGCTTACGCGTGGGCGGGGCGACGGTCATGACCAAGTGGCTTATTGCTTTTCTTCTGGTGCTCTTCGGCATCTCCGATAGCGCGAGCGCGCAGGATCGTTGGGCGCGCGTGAACTCCGCGACGGCTGGCGTCGGCACTCAACAAGTGCTCATAGATGCTTCAGGCTGGGCAGCGGGCTGCAAGGGCATACGGATCGCCGTGCCCGATGCGACGATCGCGATTGAGCACATATCCATCGTCTATGCGACCGGCCGCGTGCACGCCGAGACGCTCTCGCCGCCAGTGCGCGTAGGGCCGGGGGGGCAGAGTCGCACATTTGCCCCGACGGACGAGTCGCGTCAGATCCGCCTCGTCACCGTCCGCTTCGCGCGCGTGGACCGCTCGGCGAAGGCAGCGACAATCGAGCTGTGGGGCTTGCAGCCGGGTGCCCGATCGATCGGCAGCCCGCCTGTCACGTCTCAGCGGCGTGAGTTCAGGATCGATCCGCCCGCGGGCGGTGCACCGCCGCCGCCTGTAGCTCGGCGCATGGAAGTGCAGCCGCCCCCACCGCCGCCGATGGCGCAGTCGCGCGAACCCGTCGAAAGCGCTCGCCCGAGCGACGCGCCCCGCTCGCGCAGCATGCAGCCGCCAAGCGCACGCGCGCCTGAATCGGAGACCGCCGCACCACCGCCATCCGCGGCACCGAAATCCGCACCCAAGGCCGCCAGTCGCTCTTTGGCACCGCCATCAGCGGCAGATGCGAACAAGCCCTACACCGAGGTGGATGTCTTCTTCGGCACCGACCGTAAGCGCGAGGCGGATCGCAGCAAGTTCGGTCGTGCCGTCGCTGCCTTCGGGACGGGACGCTCGGCCCAGCTCACGCTCGGCAAGGCCGTCGTGACCGTGCCGAAGGGAGGGCGCGAGAAGGGCTCCATCCCGCGGCCCGAGTGGGATCTCATTGTCGCGCGGTTCTCGCTTCGTGAGGAGGATCTCTCGCGTGACTTCACGGTGTTCGCCGTCGATGTCATGTCGCAGCGTGATTTCGCGCGTGAGGCGCGCCAGAAGCTCGCCGGTTCCAAGAGGTTCGAGGGGCAGGCCTTCGTGTTCGTGCACGGCTACTTCGTCACGTTCGACGATGCGCTGTTCCGTGCCGCACAGATAGCGCACGACCTCGAATTCGACGGTGTGCCGTTCGTCTACAGCTGGCCCTCGGTCGCGGGTGTTACGGGCTATGTGCTCGATCGTGGCCGCGCGCGCGATGCACGTGACCAGCTGCGCGAGTTCGTCGATCTCATTGCTAAGGAGAGCGGCGCGAAGGAAGTGCATCTGATCGCGCACAGCATGGGCGCGGATCCGCTGCTCGAAGTGCTGCGCGACATTCAGCGCAGCGAGCCGCAGGTCGCAACGGGCGCACGCCCGCGCTTCGGTGAGATCATCCTCGCGGCGCCGGATATCACGCGTGAGAGCTTCGAGCTGATTGCGGGCCAGATCACTGGCTTGCGGCGCGGCATGACGCTTTACGCGTCGTCGTCCGACCGCGCGATGACCGTGTCGCGCTGGACGCGGCTCGGCGAAAGCCCGGCAGGATATGTGCCGAGCAGCGGCCCCGTCGTCGTGCCGGGTGCTGCTGATACGATCGATATTTCGAGCCTCGACACGAGCTTCTTCGCGCTCAATCATTCGACGTTCGCCGATCGCGAGGCACTGCTCGGTGACATCCGGCGGCTGATCAGCAGTGGGCTGCGTCCGCCGAGCACGCGCGGCGAGCAGTTCGAGCTCATCCAGGGTGAGAGCGGCGCGTACTGGCGCTACAAGAAATAGCACGGCGCGGGCGGCCAACTCAGGCTTCGGGCCCACGCCAGATCCGCTTGGCTTCGTCCTCGCCAAGTGTGAAATCCAAGCTGTAAAGGCCGGCGATTGGATTTGTCGCCGCGCCGTGAGCGACAAGCCCGCTGGCGCCAAGCAGGTCGTCGCGCGCTGCTTCGATGGCCGCACGGTCATAGCCTTCGACGAGCACGATGCGATCGGCAAAGGCATCCGGCGCGCCGCGCAGGACCTTCTCCCGAGTTTGCGTCTGGCTTGCATCGCTATCGCATACGAGCAGGTGCGCCGCGTTGAGTCCCGCGCGCCCTGCCAGTTCCGGAAGCGCTTCCCTGATGAGCCATTGTTCGAGCCTGTCAGTCTCGCCAGCGCGCGCGGAAAGCTGCAGCGTCAACAGATAGCCGCCGATGCCGTGTCCGAAGGTTGCCTGGACCGTGCAGAGGCTGCGGTTCATGCCGACGAAGAGCGGCAGGCACCGCGTGGACCATGGTGTCGGATTGTTGAGGCGCTCGAGATAGGCGGCCGAGGTGAAGGTTGCGAGCGCCTCGCCGTGGTAGATCGTGCAGACGCGTGGAGCGCCGTCGATCGCGCGATACCGTGAGCCGCGCAGAAAACCCGGAATGGCAACGCGCTCAATCATGTGCTCGTGCGTGTGCCAGTTGTCGTGCTCGTTTACGCTCTCGGTTGCCAGGTCCCACCACGCAACGAAGCAACTCGTGCCCGAAAGCGTCATGACAACGTTCTCGCGTCCTGCGCGGCGCAGCTCATGGGCTGATGGCTTCAGCCTGCTCGAGAAAACGGCGGTTTGGCGCACTCTGGGGCCGCGCCGCCAGCCGCTCGTGTGCCAGCGACAGTGCGACGTCGCGAATGCCCGCGCGTGCGGCGGCCTCGGTCAAGGTCCATTCGATGACGTCGCGCTGGGCCTTGCTTCCGCCCATTCGCCAGAGATCGAAGCGTGCGGGCAGCAGGTGGTCGACCGCTTCCACGTACGCGCCGCGGCGGAACGCTGCTATGCCCTGCACCACGGGAAGGCCGACGTCCCTGTAGACAATGGCGCGCTCCGTGCCGTCGGCTGCCGTACTGCGCATCGCGGCGAGCCGGCGCTCGACGGCGGCGTGATCGCCGGCGCCGAGTTCGGCCATAGCCGCATGAATGTCGGTGAAAACGCACATGCGCCCATCCGCGCGGTTGCCCCAGTCGGCCGCTTCCTTGCGCCACCTGTCACCAGCTTGGCAGCCGAGCATCTCGAGCCGCCAAAGGAGTGCGGACCCATTGGTGAGGCTGAGCCCGACCGGCCGCTGGGTCGCCATGAGCGGACCGTCGTAGACCGCGACTGCCGCATCGTATTGGCCGAGCTCGACGTGGAAGAGTGCCTTGTGCCACCAAATGTGGGCCTGCCCTGTATGCGCGGGTGTCGACCAGAGCGGCTCGCGTGCATCCATCCATGCGAGGCCTTCGTCCGGCCGCCCGGTCATCTCCATCACGTGTGAGACGGCATGATGCGGCCAGTAGCCGTAGGGCTCGAGTTCGGCGGCCTCGCGTGACGTCGCTTCTGCGCGTGCATAGTCCGCCGCCTCTTCGAGCCCGAAGCCGTAAAAGGCGAGCAGGATGCCGTAACCGGGATCGCTTTTGCTCCATTGGGGCAATGCGCGCGCGGAGCGGTCGGCGACGAGGGCGAAGCGCCCGTAAAAGGCGTCCATGAGCAGGGCGGCAAAGTGCGCGAGCACATCGCGCGGATAGCTCATGAGATGCCGGTCGAGGATGGCGACACCAGCGCCGCGCTCGCCCTCGACCGCACGACTGAGGGCTGCGAGATGCGTCCGTTCGCGGTCATTCAGCGGGAGCGCGCGCGCCGTTTCGATGAGTGGACGTGCGACGGCGGCAAAGCCTGAGTCATTGGCAAGTGCCAGCACCCACGCTTTGCCGATATGCGCCATCGCGAACTCGGGGGCCGCTTGGCGTGCAGCTTCAAAAAGACCGATGGCATCGCCATAGCCGAGCCCGTAGGCGCGGACGGCCGCGTCGTAGTGGAGCACAGCCTCGGTGGTCGCGCCTGTAAGGTGATGACCCTGGGCGTCCTTCGGCATAACCTGCTCCCTTGCTCATTGTCCGATTTGGTGCGCCGAGCCTAGCAGCTAGTGGCCCCGGTGGTCACCGCGCATGCCTTAACCTAACCATTCAACTGCTGCTTAAGGGCGTTCTGCGACAGCGCTGGCAGTTAGACCGGCAACGCGGCACACTCCACCGAGCGCCCCCCGGGCGGTTGGGGCGCCCGTCAAGGGAGAAGGCGCGTACCGTGAGGATCGCAAGGCTCAGGTGGCTGCCGGTTGTACCAGTGATTATCGCGTTGGGGTTCGCGCCCGCATTTGGCCAGGCCGAATCCCCGGCGCCGACGTTGTCGCCCGCGGAAGCCTGGGTCATTACGCATTCCTTGGGGCAGGTTCGCCCTGGGAACTCGATGAGCGATCTACGCCATCATCTCGAGGCGCGCTTCCTGTCGGCTGATCTTGATGGCAGTGGCGGCATCACTCAAAAGGATATCGAGTTCAGCCAGCAATTGGCCGATGCCCACCGGCGTGTCGGGACCATCAGTTCGTGGGTGTTGTGGGATCTCGATGGCGACGGGCGGGTGACGCGGGAAGAGGTTGTGATCGCGAATGGGCGTCGAACGGCAGGCCCCGTGCGGATCGGAAGCATTCCCGTGCTGCCAACGCCGGCCCAGCGCAAGGAAGCCATGGACAGGCTCGTCGCCAAAGCCATGGAAGCAGACGGTGATGGCGACGGTATCATCACTTTTGCTGAAATTCTCAACCACGCCAACACGCGTGTCGGCGAGATCACCGCTCGCAGCCTGGACAGGCGGAGCAGCGAATTTCCGAGCATCTTCGATGCGAACGGTGACGGCACGACCGAGCGCGCCGAGTACATGGCCGTGGTCGAGCGTGTGCTTTCGCGGATCGACAGCGATGGTGACGGCACCATCAGCGTGCAAGAGGTTGAGGCGCATAAGGCCCTGCGGAAAGCCGCGCAGGACTTGCAGCGCCAGCAACGCTCATTCAGATAGCCGACCGCCGTATTGCGGCGGCTACTCCAGCGCCGCCGCGACGGCACGTCGTGCAAGTACGCCAACGAGCTGCGCGCGATAGGCACCCGGCGCGTGCATGTCGGCGATCATGTCCTCTGCGGGGACTTTGATCCCTTCGATGGCGGAGGGGGCGAAGCTCTTGCCCAGTGCTGCTTCCATGTCCGTGACGCGGAAGACACCACTCTGACCGGCACCCGTGGCGGCCACGCGTACGCCTTGCGAGCCTTTGCTCACCATCACGCCGACGAGGGCGAAACGCGAGGCCGGATGCGCGAACTTCTCGTAATGCGCGCGCTCCGGAACAGGGAAGGAAATAGTGCGGATGATCTCGCCTTCTTCGAGCGAAGTCGTGAAGAGCCCGTCGAAGAAATCATCCGCGGCAATGCTGCGGCTGTCCGTGTGAACGGTGGCGCCGAGACCGAGCACGGCTGCGGGATAGTCGGCCGATGGGTCGTTGTTGGCGAGCGAGCCGCCCATGGTGCCGCGATTGCGGACCTGCGGATCGCCGATGAGACCGGCGAGGTGCGCGAGCGCCGGAATGAGGCGTCGCACATCCGGCGATGCCGCAACTTCCGCATGGCGGGTCATGGCGCCAACCGTCAGCGTATTGCCGTCGACGGTAATGCACGAGAGACCCTCAATCGCGCCGAGATCGATGAGCGAGGCTGGTTGGGCGAGGCGCTGCTTCATCACGGGAAGCAGTGTCTGTCCGCCGGCGATGTAGCGTGCGTCACCGCTGGCTTCATAGGCCTTGCGGGCGTCTGCGAGGTTGGCGGGGCGCACATAGTCGAATGCAGGAATGCCCATGGCTCAGCCTCCTGCCTTGCCGGTCGTGTGCCCGGCGGAATGCATGGACCGCGCGCCATCGAGCACGGCCGCGACGATGTTCTGATATCCCGTGCAGCGACAGAGATTGCCTTCGAGGCCATGGCGCACGCCGGCCTCGTCGATCTCCGGCTTGTCTCCGACGAGCGCGACGGCTGCCATGATCATGCCGGGCGTGCAGAAGCCACATTGCAGGCCGTGGTGCTTGCGGAATGCCTCCTGCATGGGGTGCAGCTCCGCGCCCTTTTGAAGGCCCTCGATGGTCGTAATGCGGGCGCCGTTGGCCTGCATGGCGAGGACGGTGCAGCTCTTTGCCGACCGCCCATCGATATGGACCGTGCAGGCGCCGCACTGGCTCGTGTCGCAGCCGACATGCGTTCCGGTGAGCGCGAGCGTCTCTCTCAGCACATCGACGAGAAGTGCATTGGCCGGCACATCGAGGCTCTGGGGCGTCCCGTTCACAGTGAGCGTGATTTGCGGCATGGGTCGGTCGATCTCCTGGTCGATCGCGTGATCGATCTCGTGGGACGCGAATTTCATGTCGGTGCGCGGGTGCGCGTACCGGTCAGCGTGGAAAGCGGCAGCCAAACGGGAGCGCCCGGACCGGACAAAAGCGTGCACGTCCGGACAGCTGCGAGGTTAGCGCGCAGAGGCGCGTATGCCAAGCCCCGGGCCAACCCCTGTGGGCGCGCGCAGGGGCGGGACAGAGTTGCGGCTCGGGATTGCTTACTGCGTTGGCGCGGCCGGCAATTCGAGAATGGCGCGCCAGCGACCATCGATGCCGTATGCCGTGTGCAGATGAGTGCCGAGCAGCGCCGCGAGCGTCCGCGCGACGGCAATCTGTACGGCTGCCGGGCCGCGATCGGCACCGCAGTCTACTGCGCCGGCTGCGCGGGTGGCGGCGTCCGCATCGCCATGCGTGAGCGTGACCATCAGCTCGACGATGCCCGGGCCTGACGAGAGTTCGACGTGGATGCCGGCGCCGATATCGGCATGGACGAGCGCGCCGCTGACAATGCGGGTGATCGCATGGTGGAGAGCGGAGGACTCCGAGAATACAGCGCGATCCGTGGCGGACTGCCAGCTCAGGGCCACTTGCTTGGCGGCGGCGTCGGGCCCGGCCTGCCGGAGGACGTCGCGCACGGCGCTTTCGAGGTCGACCGGCTCGTGGGTGCCGAAGGCCGCAGCCGTGACGGCGCTCGTCAGCGTCAGCATGTCCTCGCTGGTGCGAAGCAGATTCTGTCCGCCTTCGAGAATATGGAGCGCGCTGTCGCGATACGGGGCGGTGCCGAGGGGGCCGAGGATTTCGTGGCGGATGGCCTCCGCATTGCCGAGGATGGCGTTGAGAGGTGTGCGCAACTCGTGGCTCATCAGGGCGAGGAGCCCGGAGACTTCGCGGCGGGCGCCGTCGATCCCGAGGGCGCCGGACCGGGCAAAAGTGCTCACATCGCGGGCCGACTGACGGGGTGCTTCGGCGCGGGGGCGGCGTGCGACGGGAGCGGGGCTCTCGGCGGCGCGCAGCATGAGGAGGAGAGCGACGGCTGCGGCACTGAGGCAGATGCCGGCACCGGCGAGGGGCCCAATGACGTCGCCAACGGCCATGGTGAAGGCGACCGCTAGGGCGAGGTGGCCGAGGGCGAGCGCCGCGTGGAGGTTCCGGTCGAGGACGATGCGGCGGAAGTCGATCTGTCGGCTAAGCAGGGCGAGAACCCGAAGCTGATCCGAAATCAGCCCTTTGGCTTCGGCGAAACCTTCCCGCCGAACCAGTGAAATCGCCCGCGCCATCATTGCCCCCGTCATGCGCATTCCGCCGATGAAGCGGGGCCCCCAAGCACCCGAATCACATGGACATTATGGGCGCGCGATTCGCCGTATGTCGAGTTTAATGTTTTGGTAATACTTGCAGATCGCAGGCTACGACGAAGTGCTCATAGTATTACTCGAGCATTTTGGAGACGATCTCATGTACATCATTCGAAAGATCCGGCGTAGATGCAATCTTCTCCAGGGCGCGCAACGCGAGGCGTTTTCTGCCACTTTCGAGGTTCCGCCAGCTTCGGAAAGCACCGAGCATCCGCGCGGCTACCTGCGGGTTGATCTTGTCAAGTTCAACAACGCGATCGGCAACGAAAGCATAGCCGAGACCATCTGGTCGATTGAACTGCAGCGGGTTGCCGCCCGCGAACGTGCCGATGAGCGCGTAGACATTGTTCGGCGTGCGCATGGAGAAGAGCGGATGCGCCGTGAGCTGCTTCACCGTGCGCAGTGTCGACGCGAGCGGGGAAGCTGCCTGCAGACCGAACCAGCTTGCAATGACGAGATGGTCGTCCTTCCAGCGCGCGAAGAAACGATCGAACGCTTTGGTGCGCTCGGGCACGCTCAAGGTCGCGAGGATGGCGAGCGCGCCGATCTCGTCGGTTGCATTGCGCGCGTCGTTGAAGTGGCGCGTGACGCGCGCGATGTCGGCAGGCTGGCCGCGCGCGGCCAGCAGGCTGAGCGCACCGAGACGGAGTGCGCGAATGCCGGCACTCTGGGCATCAGGTGAATAGCGCCGCCCGCCGTCGTTCCCCTCATAGATCTCGACGAGGCGGTCGCCAAGCTCGGTGCCGATCGCCTTGCGCAGCCAGCGCCGCGCGCGATGTACGAGTGCCGGGTCGACATCGCGTGCGATCACGCGGGCAATATCGCTCTCACTCGGCACGGCGAGCACTTGCGCGACATAAGCGGGTTCGAGGCTCTCATCGGCGAGCACGGCCGCGAGAGCGCCGCAGTAGGTGCTCGGGCGCGTCGGTCGCTCGCCCTTGCGCAAGGTTTTGACGGCGCCGAGGAGCAGACGCATGGCATAGTCCTGCGTCGCCTGCCAGCGATTGAAGCCGTCCGTATCGTGCGTCATCAGGAATTCGAGCTGGCGCTCGTTGTGGCTGACGGTGAGATTCATGGGCGCGGAGAAGTCGCGCAGCAGCGACGCTGTCGGCCTCGATGGAATGTCCTTGAAAGTCCAACGCTCGGTTCGCTTGCTCATTTCGAGCACGCCGTCCGGCACGTCGCGGCCATTGGCGAGCTTGAGCGGCAGCTCATTGCCGTTAGCGCCAAGTAGACCGATCTTCAGCGGAAGCAGAACTGGCTTCTTCTTCGCCACGCCGGGCGAGGGGGTGTGCACCTGCTCAACTTCCAGTGTCGCGGTCTTGGTGCGCGCATCGTATTTGAGGCTGGCGACCAGCTCCGGCGTGCCCGGCTGATTGTACCAGTTCATGAACTGGTCGAGATCGCGCCCGCTCACATCGGCGAAGCACTGCAGGAACTGCTCGACGGTCGCCGCCTCGCCGTCGTGACGCTCGAAGTAGAGGTCCATGCCCTCGCGGAACTTCTCTTGGCCTAGCAGTGTCGCGATCATGCGGCAGAGTTCGGCGCCCTTCTCGTAAACGGTCGCCGTATAGAAGTTGTTGATCTCGATGTAGCTCGCCGGGCGCACGGGATGAGCGAGCGGTCCCGCATCTTCGGGGAACTGGCGCGCCTTGAGCTGACGTACATCTTGAATGCGCTGCACGGTGCGCGAGCGCGTGTCGGCGGAGAACTCCTGGTCGCGATAGACGGTCAGGCCTTCCTTCAAGCAGAGCTGGAACCAGTCGCGGCAGGTGATCCGGTTGCCCGTCCAGTTGTGGAAGTATTCGTGCGCGATGACGCGCTCGATATCGGCATAGGCGCCGTCGGTTGTCGTCTCGGGCTTGGCGAGCACGAGGCGGTCATTGAAGATGTTGAGGCCCTTGTTCTCCATCGCGCCCATGTTGAAGTCCGACACGGCGACGATGTTGAACACGTCGAGATCGTATTCGAGGCCGAAGCGCTCCTCGTCCCACGTCATGGAGCGCTTGAGCGCATCCATGGCCCAGGCGCAGCGATCCTCCTTGCCGGGCTCGACGTAAATGCCGAGATCGACCTTGCGGCCCGACATGGTCTTGAAGGTGTCTTTGTGAACGGCGAGCTTGCCGCCGACGAGCGCGAAGAGATAGGCGGGCTTCGGGTGCGGATCGTGCCATACGGCGAAATGGCGCCCGCCCGCGAGCTTGCCCTTCTCGACGAGATTGCCATTCGAGAGCAGCACGGGGACATCGCGATCGGCTTCGATGCGTGTCGTATAGGTGGCGAGCACGTCCGGCCGGTCGAGATAGTAGGTAATACGGCGAAAGCCCTCGGCCTCGCACTGCGTGCAGTAGATCTGCCGCGAGCGATAGAGACCGCTCAGTGACGTATTCGCTTCTGGATTGCAGAATGTCTCGACGGCGAGCGTAAAGGGTTTGTTGGGGACGCGCGCGATCGTCAGCGACTGCGGTGTGATTTTGTACGTCTTGGCATCGAGCGCCTTGCCGTCGAGCGCGATTGAGCCGAGCTCCAGCATCTCGCCGTCGAGCACGAGTGGTCCGCCCGCCTTGCGCGCTGCCGGATTGGGCCGCAGTCTCAACTCGGCGCTCACACGCGTGCGTGTGGGATGCAGCGCGACGTCGAGGCTCACCGCATCGATCAGATAGGGCGGGGCTGAGTAGTTCTTGAGCAGGATGGGCTGCGGCTTCTCAGGCTTCATGTCGATGTCCGTTTCTGTGCACGGGAATGGGTTGGGACTATTTTGCGCCCTTCTCGTGACCCGGCCAATCGGATTTCGCGCTCGTGCCGCTTCAGGCGGCCGCGCTAAGGCAATATATTGCGCGCGATCCGCCTCGCGCCTAGAGGTGAGTGCAGAAGATCGTACTTGAGGAAACGCCATGACAGAGCGCTATGCCCACTACAAGGCCCTGAAGTTCGCCCGCCCGCGCCCGCGCGTGCTGGAGGTGATCATGTCCAATCCGGGCAAGCTCAATGCGCTCGATGCGACGGGACATCGAGAAATCGGCGAGGTGTGGCGCGATATCGATCGCGATCCCGAGACATCCGTCGCAGTGTTGCGCGGCGAGGGCGGTGTGTTCTCGGCGGGTGGCGACCTCTCCATGATCAAGGACATGCACGAGAGCTGGGAAGTGCGTACGCGCATTTGGCGCGAGGCGAGCGACCTCGTGTACAACGTGATCAATTGCTCGAAGCCTGTGGTGTCCGCCATCGAGGGACCCTGCGTCGGAGCCGGGCTCGCGGCAGCCATGCTGTCGGATGTGACGGTTGCTGGGCGCAAGGCGCGCATCATCGATGGTCACGTGCGCCTCGGCGTTGCGGCAGGCGATCACGCGGCGATCATCTGGCCGCTGCTCGTCGGCATGGCCAAGGCGAAGTACTATCTCTTGCTGAACGATCCACTCACAGGCGAGGAAGCCGAGCGCATCGGTCTCGTGTCGCTCGTTGCGGACGATGACAAGGTGGTTGAGACCGCGCTCGGTGTTGCCGAGCGTCTCGTCGCGATGCCGCCTGGCGCCGTGCGCTGGACCAAGCACGCGCTCAACAATTGGCTGCGCATGGCTGGGCCGACCTTCGACGCCTCGCTCGCCATGGAGTTTATGGGCTTCTCCGGCCCCGAGGTGAAAGAAGGCATGACCGCGCTCATGGAGAAGCGTCGGCCGAAGTTTGATCCCAAGGATCCGTTCTAGGCGCGCTCAGAACTGATACCGCCTGAGCCCACCATCGACGGGGATCACGGCGCCGGTGATGTAGGAAGCGCGCGGCGAGACGAGGAAGGCGACGAGGTTCGCAATGTCCTCGGGCTCGCCGTAGCGGCCGACGGGAATCTCGTTGTCGGACTGCCACTGGCGATATTCGGGCGTGTAGTTGCGGCGGATCTGCTCGCTCATGATGCGGCCGGGCGGAATGCAGTTGACGGTGATGCCCGCTTTGCCGACCTCGCGTGAGAGGCCCTTGGACCAGGCGTGCATGGCGGCCTTGGCGGCGAACGCGCCGTTCACGCCATCGGGCTCGGATTTGCCCGTGATGTTGACGATGCGGCCCCACTTCTTTGCGATCATCTGATCCAGCAGACGGTGTGCGAGCTGGCGCTGGCGCGTGAAATTGAGCGTGATGGCTTCAGTCCATTGCTCCTCGGCGGCGTCCTTGCCGAAATGGCGACTGCCACCCGCGTTGTTGATCAGGATGTCGACCGAGCCGAGCGCAGCAAGTGTTTTACTGGCGATCTGCTCGACAGCTTCCGCGGCCATGAAGTCCTGCTGAATGAGGATGGGTGCCGCGCCACCCGCTGCCGTGATCTCGCTCGCTACTTCCTCGAGAAGATTGAGGCGTCGTGCGACGAGCGCGAGGCGTACACCCTCTGCCGCGAGCGCCTTCGCGATGCCGCGGCCGATACCCATGCTGGCGCCGGTGACGAGAGCCGTCTTGCCTGCAATGCCGAGATCCATGGTGTTTCTCCCGTCTCTTAACTGAGTACGATCAGCGCGTCGGCAGCGACGCAGCCTTCGCCCTTGGGCCGGACGAACACCGGATTGATGTCCATCTCTTTGACGCGGTTTCCGAGGGCCGCTGCCATGCGCGAGACTTCGACGAGCATCGCCGCGAGTGCTTCCTTGTCGGCCGGCGGACTGCCGCGATAACCGTCGAACAGCTTGGCGCCGCGCAGCTCCGCGATCATGTCGCGTGCGGTCTCGATGTCGAAGGGCGCGATGCGGAACGTCACGTCTTTCAGCACCTCGGTGAGCACGCCGCCGAGGCCTAGCGCGACGGTCGGCCCGAAACCCTCATCATTCACGACGCCGATGAGCGCTTCCACGCCCGATGCCATTTCGCTGACGAGTACGCCGTCGATCAGCGCGTCCGGCTTGTAGTGCTGTGCGCTTGCTATGATCTCGCTCGCGACCCGCGGTAGATCCTCGGCGGCGACTTTGAGTTTGACGCCACCGGCTTCCGTCTTGTGCGCGATATCGCGCGAGACGATCTTGACGGCGAAGGGCCCCGTCAGGTTCGCCGTGAGACGGGCGAAGTCGCCGTTCGGCGGCACGACGACCTCACGCGTGGTCGGCACGCCGAAGCGCGAGAGAATGGCCTTGCTCTCAATCTCAGAGAGCGTGACGGCCCCGCTCGGCAACTCCAGGCCGGCTGGCGTCTCGACTGCCGGCGCGACGCGCGGCAGCAGGCGCCGGCGATCCTCGGCATAGCGCGCGAGCACGGCAGCCGCGTGCGCGAGCCGGATGGGCGAGGGCATGTGCGGGATGCCGGCCTCATGAAACATCTGCCAGGCTTCCTCGGACTTGTCGCGCCGCCCCGACCACGCCACGTGCACGGGCTTGTCGGTTTTTGCCGCGGCGGCCACGATGGATTCTGCCGCGAGCGCGACGGCTTTGCCGCCGGCCGAAGCCAGCAGGATCGAAAGCTGATCGATGGCTGGATCTTCAAGAATGATGTCGAGCGCCTTCGTGAAGAGGCCGGGATCGTTGAACACGCCGGCCGTCGTATCGGCAGGATTGTCAGCGGCGCCGAAGCTCGGGATGATGGCCTTCAATGCATCCACCGAGCGCTGCGAGAAGCTCGGCAGCGCGAGTCCATCCTTCACGGCGCGGTCGGCGAACACGATACCGGAGCCGCCGGAGATCGAGAGCACGCCGATGTTGCGACCCTTCGGTAGCCGTCCCTGCAGCGCGAGTTTTGCGACGTCGACGATCTCCTCGACATCCTGCACTTCGATGAGACCGGACTGGCGGAAGGCGGCGCGATAGAGATCGTAGTTGCCCGTCATGTTGGCAGTGTGTGAGGCGGCGGCCTTGGTGCCGCTCTCCGTCTGCGCACCTTTCCAGATGAAGACGGGTTTGCCCGTCTCCAGCGACTTGCGTCCGAGGTCCAGGAGGCTGCGCGCATTCGGCGTGCCTTCCATGTACGCGAACGCGAGCTTCGTGCCGGGATCGTCGAGGAACTCGCCCATGAGCTCCGGCATGGTGATGTCGGTCTCGTTGCCCGTCGAGACGACATGACGGAAGCCGAGACCCTGCGCCTCGGCCATGTTCACGACCGCATAGCCGAAACCGCCGGACTGGAAGGCACACGAGACCGGCCCTTCGCGAAGCTGCGTCTCCTGGCTCACACTGCCGAACACGCACCACATGCGCGAGGGGACAGAGAGCGCACCCTGGCAGTTCGGTCCGACCACGCGAACGTTGCTCTCACGTGCCGCGCGCAGCAGATCATCTTCGAGCTTGCGGCCCTCGGGGCCACCTTCACGGAAGCCTGCCGTAAGCACGATTGCGAAGGGAATGCCGGCCTTGCCGCAGTCGCGGATGGCATCTGCCACGCCCTTGGCGGGCACAGCGATCAGCGCGAGGTCGATGGGCGAACCGATGGCTGCCGCGCTCGGATAACACTTCAGGCCATGCAACTCATTGTACTTGGGATTGACCAGATGGATGGGCTTTTTGAAGCCCGCGCCCTTGAGCGCAACGATGGGCTGGCCGCTGATGCGCGAGAGGTCGCTCGAAGCGCCGATGATGGCAATGGCATTGGGATCGAACAGGCGCTCGAACGACATCGACTATGTTTCCTCTGGATGCGCGGATTGAGTGTTGGGATGCGTCTGCCCGGGCCGCGATCCCGCGAGGCAGACATGAGTGCGGCGGCCGATTGGGGCCGCCGCACGGGATTTCAGCTTCGCACGACGCCTTCCGGCGTCGAAAGCGGCAAGCCGAGCATGACGCGCCGCTTGAGCCACGGTGAAGGCTTGTAGCGCGGGTCGTTGTAGAACGTCATAAGACGCTCGAGAATGAAGAGCACGCGGCCTGGTCCAATGCGGTCGCCCCATTCAATGGGGCCGAAGGGATAGCCGAGACCAAGCTTGGCGCCCTTGTCGATGTCGGCCGGGACACCGACCGCGCGCTGCGCGATGTTGCAGCCGACATTGACGAGTGCTGCGACCGCGCGCTGTGCGACGAAACCCGGGCTGTCGTTGATGACAATCGCGGGCTGGCCGTCGTGGCTCATGAGGGCGTGCGCCTGATCGCGGAACGCCGGATCAGTGGCTGGCGATACCATCACGGTGCGCGGGCCTTTGAGGCCGAACAGGAGATCGACGGCGACGGTGCGCGCGCCGTCCAGCTTCAGCTCCGCGACAGCGGTCGTGACGTCGTAGCCGACCGGCGTGATGATGATGAGCGCATCCTTGCTCGGTGCCGAATTGAGCTCGATCTCGACGCCCGTGCTCTTGAGATACTCGACGAACGGTGCCTGCAAATCCTGGTTGTGCTCGCTCGTGCGCAGCCACACCGACTTCGGCAGCGTCGACGTCGTCGGCCGTGCGTCCGGCTCGACCTTCTTGCCGCCGTCGTACTTGTACCAGCCCTGGCCGGTCTTCTGGCCGAGCAGCCCGCCGGCCGCGCGTAGCGACATGAGCGGCGAGGGCGCGTAGGCCGGCTCCTGGTAGAACTGCTGGTACATGGACTCCATGGCCGCCGAGCCGATGTCGATGCCGACGAGATCGGACAGCGTGTACGGCCCCATGCGGAAGCCCGGCGCGCCTGTCATGATCCGGTCGATCTCGTAGAAGGTCGCGATGTCCTCGATCAGAATGCGCTGGCACTCCGGCCCCATGCCGCGGCCGATGTGATTGACGAGGAAGCCGGGGCTATCGACGCAGAGCACCGGTTCGCGCGTCATGCGCCGGCCGATGATCATGAGCGCCTCCGTCACCCACGGCTCGGTCTTGAGGCCGGGAATGATCTCGACGAGCTTCATGAGCGGGACGGGATTGAAGAAGTGCATGCCGCCGATGCGGCCCGCTTGCTTCGATTTGGCGGCGATCGCCGTGACGGGGAGCGACGAGGTGTTGGTGGCGATGATGGTCTCGGGGCCGCAGATCTCGTCGAGGCGAGCGAACATCTCCTGCTTGATGTCGAGCCGCTCGAAGATGGCCTCGACGACACAGTGCGCCTTCGCCATGTCGGCGAGATCACTGCTGACGGTGATGCGCCCCAGCGTCGCCTCGACCTCTTCTGGAGAGATACGCCCCTTTTCGGCCTGCGAGCCGAGCAGTTTCGCGATGAAGTCCTTGGCCGCCTGAGCCGCGCCCGGCTTCTCGTCATAGGCGATGACATTCATGCCACCCTGCGCCGAAACCTGAACGATGCCGCGACCCATGGTTCCCGTACCGACGACGCCGATGATCATGTCTTTACGGTTGGGATCGAATGCCATGTCTTCCTCTCTGCTCAATCTGACTGCTGTTGCTCGCGATCGACAGGCGCCGCGCCAATGTCGTGCTGCGGCGCCCCGGCGCGTGCTTGGTCTTGCCAGGATTTTTGTTTGGTGTGTGGCACCTTAAGCGGGGGCCTCGGGCTTCACAATACTTCACTGCGCGGCCCGCTGACACGTCCCAGCGGGTAGCCAGAGGCGTCGGAATTGGCTAGATTTGCCAGCCAATTGGGTTCTGGATATTGGGGGATGCCATGCGATCGCGCCTTTGGAGCGCACTCGCAGCCGGCTTGGCGTTCATCGCCTTGGCCGGGACATTGGCCAGTCCGGCTGATGCGCAGTTCATCATCGATCACGAGACGAGCGGCAAGAAGCTCAGAGGCCTGCACGGGCCGACCGCCCCGCGCATCAAGCGCAGCTTCGAATCCGATCGGGAAGCGGCTACCACATTCCGCGAAATTCTGGCCGCAACCGGCATCCCCGGCGTGGCAGATCGCATTCATGTGCGGGCCAGTGCCGAGACGGCGAACGCCGAGGCGCAGATCGGCGAGGATGGCCAGCGCTATATCTTCTACAACTCGACCTTCATGCGCGAGCTGGGCGCCAAGACCCAGCAATACTGGTCGCTGGTATTCGTGATCGCCCACGAAGTCGGGCATCATATTGCCGGTCATCTGGATTTCGCTGGGCAGAACCACCGCGTCGAGCTCGAGGCAGACCGCTACGCGGGCTTCATCCTCGGCCGCATGGGCGCGAACCACGAAGAGGCCATTGCGGCTGTCGGCTCGATCGGCGGCGCAGGCGGTTCGGAAACGCATCCGCCGCGCGACCAGCGCGTGCAGATCGTCTCGCTCGGCTGGAACGACGGCGCCGGTCCCGCGCGGACACGAGCGGAATCTACGCCGCAGCCACAACCGACCCCGCGCATCGCTCCGCCGCCCGTTGCCCTGCCACAGCCGGTCCCGCAGCCGACCCCGCCTGCGCAGACACCTCCTGCACCACAGCCGCCGCGCGCATCGGCCGCTTTGAAGCCGCCCACCACCGCTCCGGCCGCGCCCGCGAACTACGCGTTCCGCGTCCACACGCGCCTCGACGGCACGATCATCTCGACGGTGCCATCGGCGGATGTCGAAGCGTGCCGCAAGACCTGTGACGAGACCGGAGGCTGTGTCGGCTATCAGTATGGCGGCCTGCCACCCCTGACGAGCGCCTGCCAGATGCTCAGCGCGGTGACCAAGCGCACGGTCGACACGCGTTGGCGCTCGGGCGTGCACAGCAATCTCGCCGTCTCGCTCCCCGTAGCCTACGAGGAGGGACCTGGGCAGGCTCAGCCGAAGAGTGCGGCAAGCGCGCCGGTCAAGCCACCGCCAGCTGCGGTGAAATCAGTCGTTGCGCCATTGCGCTTCGGTTACATGACGCGCACGCACGCACTTGTCGTCGGCGAGACCATCACGACAGGTCCGGCCGATCAGCCTCTGGCCTGCCTGCTCATGTGCATGAATACGCGCCAGTGCACGATCGCGTCGTTCAGTCCCGCGGCGGCCACTGCAGGGCAGGCGGATGGCAAAGGCGGCACGTGCACGGCCTACAGCTCGGCAACGCGCGTCGAGGAAAATCGTGCGGACGGCCAGACCGTGATCTTCAAGGAGTAGGCTGCCTGCAGCGGTTCTACTCCGCGGCCTCTGGCTCCTTGAGCAGCGTCTCGCCCGGGCTGACGATCGTGAACTTCACTGGCTCGTTGGTGACGTGGAGTTTGCCGCCCTGCTGGCGCACGACCGTGTAGGCGGACGTTGCAAGGTCGCCAGCATCCTTGAAGTCATCACGGTAGTGGGCGCCGCGGCTGTTCTCGCGCTGGAGCGCGGCGAGCGCGATCACTTTCGAGACTTCGATCTGGCTCTGGAGGTTCAGCCAGTCGTGCCAGGTGAGGTTGAAGCCACGGTTGCGATCGGCAATGCCCGAGGCGAGCAGCTCGATTTCCATGGTCTCGAGGTGCGCGAGGCCACGCTTCAGGCCGTCGGCGTCGCGGATGATGCCGACGTCGTCCCACATGAGATTGAGCAGATCCTCGCGGATGCTGTTGATGTCGCCGCGCGCCTTCGTGAAGGGATGCAGCGCGCGCGCCATCTCGAATTCGATCAGCGCTTCGTCGGGAGGGCGATGGCCGGGGTTCTTGGCGATCCAGCCCGGCATGACATCACCGGCAATGCCCCCGAACACAGTCGAGTTGGCGACGCCGTTGCCGCCGAGGCGATTGGCGCCGTGAATTCCGCCCGCATCCTCGCCCGCGACGAAGAGGCCGGGCAGCTCGGTCTTCGTGTCGACGTCGCAGAGAATGCCGCCCATGAGGTAATGCGCCGTAGGCACGACCTCGACGAGGCCACCCGCGAGATCGAAGCCGCAGTCGGCGCAGCGCTCGACCATGCCCTTGAACTGCTTCGCGACCTTCTCGCGGCCGAGATGGCCCATCGAGATGTACAATCCGCCGTTCGGCGTCGTGCGGCCGGCCTGCATCTCGCGGTACATGGACTGCGAGACGAGATCGCGCGTCGCGCGCTCGCCGCGCGGATCGTAGTTGAACATGAAGCGCTGCTCATTGCCGTCGAGCAGATAACCGCCGGCGCCGCGCAGGCCTTCCTCGATGATGGTGCCGGTCATGCGGGTCTCTTTGCCCGCGAGCACGCCTGTCGGATGGAACTGCACCATCTCCATGTCGCGCAGACCGAGGCCGAGGCGCAGGCCCATGGCAATGCCGTCCATGCTCTTGTCGCCGGAGGGCGTGTGATAGAGGTACATGGTCGGCCCACCACCCGTGCCGAGCAGCACGGCCTTGGCTTCGATGAAGCGGAAGTTGCCCGTGCGCACATCGATCATGAGCACGCCGGAGAGTGCCGAGCCGTCCTTCGTCGGGATGAGCGCGACGGCGCGGTGCTCTTCGAGACGGCGGATAGGGCGCTTCCACACCTGCTCCATGAGCCGGTTGATGATCTCGATGCCGGTGAGATCACCCTTGTGTACGGTTCGATCGAAGGTCTGTCCGGCAAAGGCCTTGCCGTGGAGCGAGCCGTCCGAATTGCGATCGAAGAAGCAGCCGACCTCGTTCTCGAGTTCGCGCACGCGCTCGACAGCCGTCTCGACGAGGCGCCACGCGAGCTCCTGGTTGGGGAGCCACTTGCCGCCCTCGATCGTATCCATGAAGTGGCGCTCGACGCTGTCGCCCGGGATGAGCGAGACGTTGTAGCCGCCCTGGACCATGCGCGTGCAGCCGGACTTGCCGACGAGGCCCTTGGTGGCGACGACAATGTCGAGGTCCGGGTTCGCCTGATAGGCGTGCAGCGCGGCAAACAAACCAGCGCCGCCGGAGCCCAGAATGAGGATGTCGCACTTCAGGCGTTCGAGCATCGGGTCGTTTCCTTGTTGTTGCGGCCGTAACGCGCGGCGGCGACCGGAAATGTTCGTGTCTTGGCTTTGTTTAGAGCCTCGGAGGCACAGGCGCCAGCTCAGCTCGCGGCCTTTGGTTTCGCACTGTAGAACACATAGCCGTAGCTGCCCCGGCTGGCCCGCCAAATCGCGCGCTCCTGCGCGAGCTCTGCAGTGAACGCGGGGTCGAGATGCGCCGCGTTGCCGTCTTCGACGGCCTGGAAGATGGGGGCATAGTAGTCGTCCCAGGCCTCGGCGGGCAGCGTGTGGGTGTCGAGGACGTCGTAGCCTACGTGTGCGGCTCTCTCGATGTTCTCGGTGATCGTTCCCATGGCGGGATAAGCGGCAGTCCAGAACGCGACCACGTCGGCCGGCCGCTCGTCGCTCAGCCAGGTGCATTCCGACAGGACGGCGATGCCATTGGGCGCGAGCAGGGGACGCCAGAGGCTCAGCGCGTTCTCGAAGCCGATGTTGTAGGCAGCGCCCTCGCTCCAAAGGAGGTCGAGGCTCCGAGGCGCGATCGGTGGCGCTGCCATGTCGGCCTGAATGACCCGAATGCGGTCTGCAATGCCAAGCCGTGCGGCCTCATCTCGCAGACGTCGGCAGAAGACTTCTGAGAAATCGATCGCCGTGATCGTGGACGCAGGCAATGCTGCTGCGAGCGCCAGTGTGGTGCGTCCCGTTCCGCATCCCATGTCTGCAATGACAGGACGCGGCGGCAGCCGATCCGCGATGGTGGAGAGCACGCGCAGGGTTTCGCTGTCCCGTCCCGGTCCCTGCTGTGGGAGGGCCGCGTAGAACTCGAAAATCCCGGGATCGAGGGTTTCGCTCAATGCGCCGCTTCCCAGTTCGCTGCTGCTTTGGCATCGACGTGGATGGGGACCGAGAACTTCACCGCCGGCTCGGCGGCGGTCTCCATGACCTCCCGGACGACGGGCAGGGCCTTCTCCACCTCGCCGTCGCGCGCCTCGAAGATCAGCTCGTCGTGGACCTGCAGCAGCATGGTCGTGTGGTCGAGGCCCGCGCTCGCCATGGCGCCGGGCATGCGGATCATGGCGCGGCGAATGATATCGGCAGCCGAGCCCTGGATGGGCGCGTTGATCGCCGCGCGTTCGAGGAAGCCGCGCATGGACGGGTTCTTGGTGTTGATCTCGGGATAGTGGATGCGCCGGCCGAAGACCGTCTCCACATAGCCGCGATCACGCGCGAACTGCTTCGTGCGTTCCATGTAATCGCGGATGCCGGGAAAGCGCTTGAAGTAGGTGGAGATGTAGTCGCCGGCTTCCTGCCGCGAAATGCCGAGCTGGTTCGCGAGACCGAAGGCTGAGATGCCATAGATGATACCGAAGTTGATGGCCTTGGCGCGCCGCCGCGTTTCACTCGGCATGTCCTTCACCGGCACGCCGAACATTTCGGACGCCGTCATGGCATGAATGTCGAGGCCATCGGCGAAAGCCTTCTTGAGCTGCGGAATGTCCGCGATATGCGCGAGCACGCGCAGCTCGATCTGGCTGTAGTCGGCGGAGATGAGCTGTGCACCTTTCTCGGCAATGAAGGCCGTGCGGATTTCGCGACCTTCCTTCGTGCGCGCTGGGATATTCTGCAGGTTTGGATCCGTCGAGGCGAGGCGCCCTGTCGTGGTCGCAGCGAGCGCGTAGCTCGTGTGAATGCGCGCGGTGTCGGGATGAATGTGCAGCGGCAGCGCGTCGGTATACGTGCTCTTGAGCTTCGAGAGCTGGCGCCATTCGAGCATGGTGTTGATGAGTTTGCGCGCGTCGGGCGGCAACTCCTCGTTGGCCGCGAGATCGTCGAGCAGCCCCGCGCGCGTTTCCCACTGGCCGGACTTCGTGCGCTTGCCACCGGGCAGCTTGAGCTGGTCGAACAGGAGCTCGCCGAGTTGCTTTGGACTGCCGAGATTGAACGGTCGGCCCGCAAGCGCCTGCACTTCCTCTTCGAGCCGCGCAATGCCCTGGGCGAAGCTCGACGAGAGGCGCGAGAGGATACTGCGGTCGACTTTCACGCCCGCAGCCTCCATGTCCGCGAGCACGGGGAGCAGTGGACGCTCCAGCGTTTCGTAGACGGTGGTCATGCGCTCGGCGACGAGGCGCGGCTTGAGCGCGAGCCATAGCCGCAGGGTCACATCCGCATCCTCGGCGGCATATTCCGTCGCCTTGTCGATGGGCACGCCCGCGAACGTGCGGTCGGACTTTTTCTTGGCGGGTGGCGCGTGCTCGATGACCTGTGTGAAGGTGAGCGGCGTGTGCCCCAGATGACGCTCGGAAAGCGCGTCCATGCCCTGAAGGCCCTTGCCCGCATCGAGCGCGTAGGAGATCAGCATCGTGTCGTCGATGGACGTGATGCGAATGCCGTAGCGGCGCATGACGAGGCAATCGTACTTGAGGTTCTGCCCGATCTTCAGAATGCTCGGATCTTCGAGCAGCGGCTTCAGCACGTCGAGAGCCGCGCGTATGTCCATCTGCCCTTCAGCGAGACCGCTCGCGCCGAAAAGGTCGCCGCTGCCGGTCGTATGGCCGAGCGGCACGTAGCAGGCCTTGCCGGGCTCCGCCGCAAGCGAGAACCCGACGAGGTCCGCCGTCATGGCATCGAGGCCCGTCGTCTCGGTGTCGAACGCGACGTGGCCAGCCTCTCGCGCCGATGCAATCCAGGCTTGGAGGCGTGCTACATCGCGCACGGTCTCGTAGGACGATCGATCGATCTTCGGTTGCCGGGCAGCAGCGTGATTGAACTGGACGCCCGCGGCAGGTGTTTCCGCGCCCGCCTTGGCGGCGGCCGTGTCGTCAGCCTCCTTCTTGGAGGGGCTTGACGGCTTCACGCTCGATCCGACCGAGCGCTCGAGTGGTGGCGGTGCATCGACACCGATGGCATCGGCCATGCGCTTCGTGAGCGTGTTGAACTCCATGGTGCGCATGAAGCTCAGCAGGGGATCGGAGAGCTGCTCCTGCAGACCAAGGCGATCAACCGGCACCTCGATGGGGACATCATCCTTGAGGCGGACCAGCTCGCGGCTCATGCGCGCCTGTTCGGCGAACTCGATGAGCTTTTCGCGCCGCTTCGGCTGCTTGATCTCGCCTGCCCGCGCGAGCAGCGAGTCCAGATCGCCATACTCGCGGATGAGTTCGGCAGCCGTCTTGATGCCGATGCCGGGGACCCCCGGGACGTTGTCTGTCGAGTCGCCAGCCAGCGCCTGAATGTCGACGACATGCTCAGGCGGAAGGCCGAATTTCTCGATGACCTCGTCGCGCCCGATGGACTTGCCCTTCATCGTGTCGAGCATGACGATGCCCGGCTTGACGAGCTGCATGAGGTCTTTGTCAGACGAGACGATCGTAACGTCGCCTCCCGCTTCGACTGCCGCTTTGGCGTACGTCGCGATGAGATCGTCGGCCTCGAAGCCCTCCTGCTCGATCGAGGCGATATTGAAGGCCTTCACAGCGGCGCGGATGAGCGGGAACTGCGGAACGAGTTCCTCTGGCGCCGGCGGGCGGTTGGCCTTGTAGTCCGGATAAATGTCATTGCGGTAGTTGAGGCGCGAGGCGTCGAAGATGACGGCGATGTGCGTCGGACCGCGTCCGGCCTTGGCGTCCTGGATGAGCTTCCAGAGCATCGCGCAGAAGCCGTGCACGGCACCTACGGGCAAGCCATCGGACGGCCGCGTCAGCGGCGGCAGCGCGTGGAAGGCGCGGAAGATGTATCCCGAACCGTCGACGAGGTAGACATGGCTACCCTTGCCGACAGGCACGGGCTCGCCGTCAGGCACTGTGATGCGCCCGTTCGGCGCGATCTCGTTCGCTGGCATGGTCGCTGTGTTCATGGGTGCGGAGTATAGAAGGGGGACGTCATCTGGTCAGCCAATTCTGCTGCGTGCTACCGCCAGCGCCGTGGCAGGAGACTAGTGTGTGAGTTGAGAGATATTCTATAATTCTCCCCATGCGGACCTCCGAAATCGACATGTTGATCGTGCCGGGCTGGACGAACTCCGGCCCGGATCACTGGCAATCGCGCTGGGAGCGCCATTTCAAGACCGCGCGGCGCATCGAGCAGGTGGATTGGGATACGCCGCGCCTCGCGGACTGGGTCGAGCGCATTGTAGAGGAAGTCGCCAAGGCGAAGCGGCCCGTTGTGCTGGTTGCGCACAGCTGCGGTGTTTCTGCAGTGGTGCACGCCGCGCCACGCCTCGTGCCGAGCCGCCTCATGGGGGCGTTCCTTGTGGCGCCGCCCGATCTCGAAGGCACGGATACATGGCCGGCCAAGGAGGGCGGTTTCGCGCCAGCTCCCATGGTGCCGCTGCCATTTCCCGCGCGCCTGATCGGCAGTTCGGATGATCCTCATTGCTCGATCGAACGCACACAGGCCTTTGGTGCCGCCTGGGGTGCGGATGTCTCGATCATCGCCAATGCAGGGCATCTCAATACCGAGTCCGGTCACGGCCCCTGGCCGGAGGGGCTGCTGACCTTCGGTGTGTTCCTGCGCTCGCTGGGGAATGTTCCCGGCAGAGCTTAGCCTGCTACCCGTTCTGCCCGTTCTGCCCGCGGTGGCGCAGGAAGTGATCGGCGAGCACCAGCGCCATCATGGCTTCGCCTACCGGCACGGCGCGAATGCCAACGCACGGATCATGCCGGCCCTTGGTGATGATCTCCGTGTCGTTGCCGTGCTTGTCGACCGTGCGGCGCGGCTGGAGGATCGAGGATGTCGGCTTGACGGCAAAGCGCGCGACCACCGGCTGACCCGTCGAGATACCGCCTAGAATGCCGCCTGCGTGGTTCGAGAGGAACACGGGCTTGCCATCGTTGCCCGCGCGCATCTCATCGGCATTGGCCTCGCCTGTGAGTGCTGCGGCGGCAAAGCCATCGCCGATCTCGACGCCCTTTACAGCATTGATGCTCATCATCGCAGATGCCAGATCCTGGTCGAGCTTACCGTAGATCGGTGCGCCCCAGCCTGCAGGCACACCTTCCGCAACAACTTCGATGACAGCGCCGAGCGATGAGCCCGCCTTGCGCACAGCGTCGAGATCGTTCGCCCACAGGGCCGCCGTTTCTGCATCCGGGCAGAAGAACGGATTGTTGTCGACCTCGGACCAGTTCCAGCGCGCGCGATCGATGGTGCGGCTGCCGATCTGCACGAGCGCGCCTCGGATCGTGACGCCGTCGAGCACTGCGCGTGCGACAGCGCCTGCCGCCACGCGTGCCGCAGTTTCGCGCGCCGATGAGCGCCCGCCACCGCGATAGTCGCGAATGCCGTACTTGGTGAAGTAAGTGTAGTCCGCGTGGCCGGGGCGGAATTTCTCGGCGATTTCTCCGTAATCCTTCGAGCGCTGATCCGTATTCTCGATCATGAGCGAGATCGGCGTACCCGTCGTCACCTGCTGGCCAGCCTCGTTGTCGAAGACGCCGGACAAGATCTTCACGGCATCGGGTTCGCGCCGCTGGGTGGTGTAGCGCGATTGCCCTGGCCTTCTGCGGTCGAGGTAGACCTGAATGTCCTCGGCCTTGAGGGCGACGCCCGGCGGGCAGCCGTCGATGACGCAGCCGAGGGCGGGCCCATGGCTCTCGCCCCAGGTCGTGAAACGGAAAAGATGGCCGAAAGTGTTGTGCGACATAGGCTATCCGGTGATTGCGGCAGTGCAGCAACAATACCTATACCACAACTGTCTTACTGACGTCGCGGTCCAAGATTAACAAGCGTTCATGTGACAGATTAACAACCATTCAAGTAGACGGGCACTGAAGATGTGTGACTATCGGACAACTAGTGGGGTTATTATTGTGCAAATATTCAGTGTTGCTTCCTAAGCCCAGAATAAAATGCAAAGGTGTGCCCGGCATCGGCGCAGATGGGGGCTTAGACCTGCAGCGGCTACGGTGCCTTGCTTGCAAGCTCTATGCTCACTGTGGAGGAATTGTCATGAAGTTCGCGAAGCTGGCACTGGCCGGGGCGCTCAGCGCATTCCTGTTCTCTTCGGCTCAGGCCGCACCCGCGGTTGCGCCGGCAACGAAGATCACGTCTGACAGCGTGGTCGAACTGGTTCAGGCCAAGAAGAAGGCCGTGAAGAAGAAGGCCGCCAAGAAGAAGGTTGCCAAGAAGCCCGCGAAGAAGAAGGCCGCCAAGAAGCCGGCGAAGAAGGCCGCCAAGGCAGGCCCGGGCCGTTGTGGCGCCATGAAGTATTGGAGCGCGAAGCAGAAGAAGTGCCTGTCGAAGGGCTGATCTCTGACTTCACGTCCCCGACTTTATGCTGGAAAAGAGGGGTCGGGCTCGCGCCCGGCCCTTTTTGCTTTTGGGAGAGGCTCAGCGCAAGCCGAAGGCGATCCGCTCGACCTTGGCGTCGCCGAGGGCATCGAAGAGGCGTGCGATCGGACGTCCGCCCCGGCGCCAGTAGAAGTGGCAAGCCTGATCGTTCTCCGCCAATGCCCACACGATGAGGCCCGAGAGCCGCCGCGTGTCGAGCGCATGGCGTGCGCCTTCGAAGAGGTGCTCGCCGAAGCCGAGCCCCTGATGCGTCGGTGTGACGTAGAGTTCGTAGATCTCGCCCTGGAAGCGGCCTTTCGAGCGGGCGCGGCCGAAGGTAGCGTAGCCCGCCACTTTCCCACTGACCTCGAGCACGAGCATGCCTTCGCCGCGGCTCGTGACACCGCGCCACCACTCGACCGTGCGCCGGCGGATGATACCTTCGAGATGTGAGTGCGGGATGATGCCTGTGTAGGCGAGCCGCCACGACTCGCCGAAAAGCTCCGCCAGGGCTTCCGCATCGCTCGTTTGCGACTTGCGGACCACGATATCGGAGCGGGACTGAAGCATATTCACACTCTAGCCCATGATTATGGCGTCGGTCAGCTCACGTCGTCGAGAGGTGGCGTTGGCGGATCGTCGCTCGTGCGGTGCGCCTGCCTATTTGCGCTCGGCAATGGGGCTGTGCTAGAGGGTCGCCCGTGCGTCGCGCCTAGTTGCCGCTGGCAGCCGGGGTTCACTCGGACGCATGGTTTCATCGACGCACCGGCTGCGGTCGTTCGATGTTGGGGCGACGTGGCGGAGTGGTGACGCAGCGGACTGCAAATCCGCGTACGCCGGTTCAATTCCGGCCGTCGCCTCCAATCATCTCAAGACGACATCCCCAGGAAAAGCAGCAAACTGCTTGAGTGCGTCGTGTGTGTGCGGAATATGCGTGGGAAGGTAGACGCTTGGTGCAGGCGGTGTTCGCAACCAAGTCACGTACTGAGGGGCCGGGGCAGTAATGGGATTGAGAAAATGGCTTGGGTTGCGTTCCAGTACGCGTGTAGTTGGTGCCTCTCGCAAGACGCGCGAGCCGAGCGCGCCCGCTGAAGAGCCTGTCTACCGGCGAGGTGATGATTACTGGCAGCGTCGCCAGGGGCTCAACTACTACCGCCGCGTCCGGGAGCTTTGCGATGCGATCAAGCCTCACCACGAAAGCATTGTTGACATCGGCTCAAACGGCTGCCCGCAGCTGGACTGGTTTCCGACCGTCCCGCGCCGAGTTTCGATTGATTTGGTGATGCCCTATCAGGGCAAGGGTATTGAGAGCGTTACTGGAGATTTCTTGAGCTACGTGCCGGCCGACCGCTTCGACCTCGGCTTATGTCTGCAGGTTCTCGAACACATCGAAGATCCGGCGCCATTCGCACGCCATATCCTGACAGTCTCGCGTCATGCGGTTGTTTCGGTGCCATATCTCTGGCCGGAAGGAGCTACCGTCTGGCACTGCCAGGATCCGGTGGATGAGGCAAAGATGCAGACTTGGTTCGGCCGCGCGCCCGACTACAGTGAAATCGTTGCAGAAGAAAGCAAATCTCGCAAAAACCGTCGTCTCATTTGCCACTATCACACGCCGTGAGCGCCGGTTTCCCGGCGACCGGTGGGTAGTAGCCGGCCTAATGCCGCGCGCTCCCTCTTCGGCGGGCGCATGGGATCCTGAGTAAGCACAGGGTCGATTTACGCAATGCTCCTAACTAGACCCGTCACCTCGCGCCGTGCGATGGAGAGGGGAAATTTCCCATTCAAGCCGACACTTCCGGGAGGACGAATGATCCGCATCAAGGCGCAGGCGCTCGAAGATCTCGTGCGCGATATCTTCATCAAGGCCGGCTGCTCGGAGGCCGAGGGCAAGCGCATCGGCAAGTACCTCGTGATCGCGAACCTGACCGGTCACGACAGTCACGGCGTCCAGCGCGTGCCCCGCTATCTGCAGTGGAAAGAAGAGGGCGCATTCATCGCGGACCGCGAGATCAAGATCGTTTCCGAGACCCCGGTCATCGCGGTCGTCGATGGCCAGTACGGTTTCGGTCAGACCATCACGCCGCAGGCGGTCGCTCTGGGCATCCGGAAATGCAAGGAGATGGGCCTTTCCTGCGTGGCGCTGCGCGATGTCGGACATATCGGCCGCGTCGGCGACTGGGCTGAGATGGCCGCTGCGGAAGGCCTCGTGTCGGTGCATTTCGTCAATGCGGCGGGTAGCATTCTCGTCGCGCCGTTCGGTGCCACCGAGCGCCGCTTCTCGACGGCGCCCTATTGCGTTGGCGTGCCGCGCCCGGGCAAGACGCCCGTGATCCTCGACTTCGCGACGTCGGTCGTCGCCGAGGGCAAAGTGCTCAACGCCTCGTTCGGCGGCAAAGCGCTTCCCGAGGATGCACTCATCGGGCCGGACGGCAAAGTCAGCAATGACCCGCACGTGCTCTATGGCGAATACACGCCGACGGGGCTGCGCAATCATCAGAAGGGCACGGGCGCCATTCGCGCCTTCGGCGACCACAAGGGTTCGGGCCTGGCGCTCATGTGCGAACTGCTGGGCGGCTCGCTGACCGGCACGGGCGCGACCGAGCCGGGGCGCAAGTTCTCGAACGGGATGCTGTCGTTCTACGTGGACCCGACCAAGCTCGATACGTCCGGTTTCTTCTCCAAGGATGTGCAGCGCTACGTCGACTTCGTGAAGGGGGCGCGGCCCTCGACGCCTGGCGACGAAGTGCTCATTCCCGGTGAGCCCGAGGAGCGCACCAAGGCCGAGCGGCTCGCGAATGGCGTGCCACTGCCCGAGGACACCTGGGGCGCGATCGTGGAAGCGGCACGCAAGGTCGGCGTGGACGAGCGCCGCATTCAGCTCGCCGCGCAGTAGGACTTGTGCGCGCGTGCATTTGAGCGCGGCATGATCGGGCGCGGTATGATCGAGGGGGATGGCATGTCAGGCGGCGCGTCACCACCACCCTGGGGTGCGTATGCGCCAAGTCTGCCGGCGCGCGCGATCATCGCGCTCGCGCGGCATACGCCGCTCGGCCGGGGTGCTGGCCGGCGGCGCCTCGCGGAAGCCCTCGCGCGCCTTCATCCGGGCCCCGTCGACAGTTGGCTCTGGAATACGAAAGTGCGGCTCCATCCCGCGCGCAATGTCTCCGAGCGCAAGGCGCTTCTCCGCCCCGATCGCATGGATCCCGAGGAGTACGAACTCGTCCGCCGCTACATGAGCCGGCCGGCGGCTGTGTTCGTGGATGTCGGCGCCAATGCGGGATTGTACAGCTTGTATTCGGCCCTGCATGCGGGAGCGGCGGGGCGCATTCTCGCCATCGAGCCCAATGCGCCGCTTCTCGATCGCCTGCGCTTCAATCTGGCGCGCGCGCGCGCCGCCAAGCTGATTGATGAGAGTGTTGTCGTGGAAATGGAGACCGTTGCGGTCGGCGAAGCGGACGGCGAGGCCTTGCTGTCCATCGGTGGCAGCGATGGCGGTAGCACCCTGCTTGACGGCACAGGTACGCCGGTCAAGGTCAGGCGGCTCGACGCCCTCCTCGATGAACATGGTATCGAAGCCCCGACCGTCATGAAGATCGACGTCGAGGGCTACGAGGACCACGTACTGCCGCCCTATCTGCTCGCGGTGCCAAGGGCGCGCTGGCCGAAGGCGGTCATTCTCGAGCACGCTCATGCCCATCGATGGGCCGTGGATTGCGTCGCCATGTGCAAGGAGCGTGGTTACCGCGCCGCCGTCATCACCGGGAATAATACGGTCCTCATACTCGAGACTTGAGGGGCATCGTGCGTACCGTCGCCCGTCCACGACCAGCAGTACATTACGGCGCCTGCCCGGCAGGGGCTCATGCGCCGGAAGGGGTTGTTCCGTGCGCCCGGAATGCTATGCCGGCACGATCGATCTTAGCCTGCTGCCCTGCCCCCAATCCAAACAGTCAAAGCCAGCCGAGGAAACGCCCATGACGACCGTCTCTGCCGAAACGCTTGCCTTTCTTCAGACCGTCGACACCCCGACGATCTGCAATGCCCTCGAGATCGTGGCTCCTGAGCGCCGCCTGCACGGCTATTCGGTGAAGCCGTTCGTGTGCCCGTTCCCGGATGTCGTCGCCGTGGTCGGCTATGCGCGCACGGGCTGCGTCCGCGCCACGCATCAGAACGAGCTCACGGGCGACGCCGCCCGCAATCAGCGCATCGGATACTACGAGTACATCGCCTCCGGCGGCGTACCCACGTTCACGGTGCTGCAGGACCTCGATGGCGCTGAAGTCGGTTATGGCGCCTTCTGGGGCGAGGTGCAGAGCACGGTGCACAAGGGCCTCGGCTCTGTCGGTGTCATCACCGACGGCTGCATCCGTGATATTCCGCAGTGGGCGCCGGGCTTCTTCGCGCTGGCCGGCTCGCTTGCGCCGAGCCACGCCTGGACGCATCTCCACGACTACGGCAAGGAAGTGCGCGTTCACGGCATGGTCGTGAAGCACAACGACCTCATCCACGCTGACCGCCATGGTGCCGTCGTGATCCCGCACGCCGTGGCTGACAAGATCAAAGGTGCCTGCGATCTGCTCACCCGCAAGGAGGCCGTCATCCTCGATCAGGCGCGCGCGCCGGGCTTCAACATCGAGATCCTGAAGGCGGCACTCCGCAAGATGGAAGAGATCCACTGAGCGGGGACATCTCCTGCGCTTTGGTGCCGATGGGCGATGGCTGCCATGCAGGCAGCTGTCGCCCAAGTCTTTTCCGTTGAAGGCAAGCCCGATTCGGCGGAGAAGAAATCAAGTTTAGAACCAACACAGCAATTGCCCCGGTTGCTGCACCGCGTTAAAAGCCCTTCTGGCGGCCAGGGGCGTTATTGGGGCCTTGTCGCCACGGTTGAGCGTGGCCGGCCGGCAACGGGCGGCGGATGCTCACCTAGTCAGAGGCATTGCGGCCCGTTTCGAGGTCCTCCGGCGCCCGCCGGAGTATCGGCACGGCGCCCACCTAACGAGAGCCGAAAGCATGGCCAGCGCCAAGCCATCCGCCGGGACGCAGCGACCGATCTCGCCGCATCTCCAGATCTATAGCCCGCTCATCAACATGATGATGTCGATCGTGCATCGCATCACAGGCGTGGCTCTGTACGTCGGCACGTTGCTGCTCGCCTTCTACCTCGTCTCGGCGGCGAGCGGCCCTGACGCCTACTACTATGCCAAGTGGCTTTTCTCGACACCGATCGGGCTGCTGATCCTCTTCGGCTACACCTGGGCGCTCTTCCACCACATGCTCGGCGGCATCCGCCACATGATCTGGGATACGGGCCGCGGCTTCGATCTCGCGACCGTCGACAAGCTCTGCTGGGGCTCGCTCATCGCCTCGATCTCGCTGACGATCCTCGTGTGGGTCGCAGCCTACGTGCTCTGAGAGGGCGCTGCCATGACGACCACGCTCCGCCCCACCCCCTCGCCCAACGAAGCGCAGATCCGCACGCCGCTCGCGCGGGTCCGCGGTCTCGGTTCGGCGAAGGAGGGCACCGACCACTTCTGGCGCCAGCGCGTAACCGGCGTCGCCAATCTCGTCCTCGTCGTCTTCGCCGTTTTTCTCATGCTGCGCCTCGTCGGCGCGAGCTATGAGAACGCGCGCGAGATCCTTTCGAGCCCGGTGGTGACGATTGCGCTCGCAATGCTGATCCTGTCGGGCGTCATCCACATGCGCCTCGGTATGCAGACCGTGATCGAGGATTACATCCACTCAGAGGGGCTCAAGATCGTGCTCCTCATGCTCAACACGTTCTTCGCCATTGCCGTCGGTGCGACGTGCATTCTGGCCGTGTTGAAGCTTGCTTTCGGGAGCTGATGCCATGAACGCTCAAGCCAACGGTGTCGCCAAGCCCGCGATCAACGGCAAGGCCTACGCGACCACCGATCATACCTATGACGTCGTCGTCGTCGGCGCCGGCGGGGCGGGCCTGCGTGCCACGCTCGGCTGCGCCCAGGCCGGCCTCAAGACGGCCTGCATCACCAAGGTTTTCCCGACGCGCTCGCATACGGTCGCGGCGCAGGGCGGTGTCGCTGCCGCGCTCGGCAACATGGGCAAGGACGACTGGCGCTGGCACATGTACGACACCGTCAAGGGCGCCGACTGGCTCGGTGACCAGGACGCCATCGAGTACCTCTGCCGCAACGCGCCGCAGGCCGTGTACGAGATGGAGCACTACGGCGTGCCCTTCAGCCGTACCGAGGATGGCCGCATCTATCAGCGCCCGTTCGGCGGCATGACCACCGAGTTCGGCGAGGGCCCGCCCGCACAGCGCACGTGCGCGGCTGCAGACCGCACCGGTCACGCCATGCTGCACACGCTGTATGGCCAGTCACTGCGCTACTCGGCCGAGTTCTTCATCGAGTATTTCGCCATCGACCTCATCATGGACGCCGACGGCGCCTGCCGTGGTGTCGTGGCGCTCTGCCTCGAGGACGGCACCATTCACCGCTTCCGCGCCAAGAAGACCATCCTGGCGACGGGCGGTTATGGACGCGCCTACTTCTCCTGCACCTCCGCGCACACCTGCACGGGCGATGGCAACGCCATGGTGCTGCGCGCCGGCCTGCCGCTGCAAGACATGGAGTTCGTGCAGTTCCACCCGACCGGCATCTACGGCGCGGGCGTCCTAATCACCGAAGGCTCGCGTGGCGAGGGTGGCTATCTGACCAACGCGAACGGTGAGCGCTTCATGGAGCGCTATGCGCCGCACGTGAAGGATCTCGCGTCGCGCGACGTCGTCTCGCGCTCGATGACGGTCGAGATTCGCGAGGGGCGCGGCGTCGGCCCACACAAGGACCACATCTACCTGCACCTCGATCATCTCGATCCGAAGATCCTGGCCGAGCGTCTGCCTGGCATCACGGAGAGCGCGAAGATCTTCGCTGGCGTCGATCTCCAGCGCGAGCCGATCCCGGTCATTCCGACCGTCCACTACAACATGGGCGGCATCCCCACGAATTATCACGGCGAGGTTCTGACGCTGAAAGGCGGCAATCCCGATCACGTGGTGCCGGGTCTGATGGCGATCGGCGAGGCCGCGTGCGTGTCGGTGCACGGCGCCAACCGCCTTGGTTCGAATTCGCTCATCGATCTTGTCGTATTCGGCCGCGCGGCGGGCCTCAAGGCGGCAGAGACGACGGAAGCGCGCAGCTCTCACCAGGATCTGCCGAAGGATGCGGCCGACCTCGCGCTCTCGCGCCTCGATCGCTTCCGCTATGCCAAGGGCGGCCAGTCCACGGCGTCGCTGCGCAACAAGATGCAGCGACTCATGCAGTCCAACTGCGCCGTGTTCCGCGATGGCCCCGTGCTCCAGGAGGGTGCGGACAAGATCGTCGAGATCTGGAAGCAGACGGGTGACATCGCCGTCACGGACCGCTCGCTGATCTGGAATTCGGACCTCATCGAGACGCTCGAGTACGACAATCTGATCGCGCAGGCGGCCGTGACCATGATCTCGGCCAACAACCGCAAGGAAAGCCGCGGCGCGCACGCACGCGAGGACTATCCGGATCGCGACGACAAGGAATGGATGAAGCACACGCTCACCTGGGCCAACGACGCCAAGTGCGAGGTGCTCATAGATTATCGTCCGGTGCACACCTACACGCTGACCAACGAGATGAAGTACGTCGAGCCGAAGGCTCGCGTTTACTAGAGTGCCGAAGGTTCGCGTTTACTGAGGGCCAACGGCTCGCGCTTGCTGAGCGCCGAAGGCTGTTAGGGAAGTGGCTTGAGGGGCGGTGCGCACTAGCGCACCGCCTCTATGCACACTAAATACAACTCGTCCGCGCCCCCGCGCGCCAGAAACCAAAGGTGACGTCCATGAGCACCGCCACCAAGGCTGCGACCACTGACGCCTGGGCCCGCCCGCCGGCGACGGCCAAGCTCGTACTGGCTGATGGAACGGTGATCTCGGGACGAGGTCTCGGCGCTGTCGGCTCGGCTGTCGGCGAGGTGTGCTTCAATACGGCCATAACCGGTTACCAGGAGATCCTCACGGATCCCTCCTATGCCGCCCAGATCATCACCTTCACATTCCCGCACATCGGCAATGTGGGTGCGAATGCCGAGGACACCGAAACGTCCAATCTCGCTTCGCGGACGGGCGCACGCGGCGCCGTGCTCCGCGCCTCGATCACGGCGCCGTCGAACTATCGCGCGGCGGAAACGCTCGACCAGTGGCTGAAGGCGCGCGGCATCATCGCTATTGCCGAGGTGGACACTCGCGCGCTCACCGCGCTTATCCGCGAGCAGGGCATGCCGAACGCCGTGATCGCGCACAGCCCGGACGGCAAGTTCGACATCGATGCGCTCAAGGCGGAGGCCGCTGCGTGGCCCGGTCTCGACGGCATGGATCTCGTGCCCGAAGTGACGAGCGGCCAGAGCTATGGCTGGGATGAAATGCGCTGGGTGTGGGGCAAGGGCTATCCGCGCCAGGAGAACCCGGAGTTTCATGTCGTCGCGGTCGATTACGGCCTCAAGCGCAATATCCTGCGCTGTCTCGCCAATGCGGGCTGCCGCGTGACGGTCGTGCCGGCGCAGACTTCGGCGGAGGACATTCTCGCGCGCAAGCCCGACGGCGTATTCCTCTCGAATGGTCCTGGAGATCCGGCGGCGACTGGTAAGTACGCTGTCCCGGAGATCAAGAAGCTCGTAGCCTCGGGCCTGCCGACCTTCGGCATCTGCCTCGGTCACCAGATGCTCGGCATCGCGCTCGGTGCAAAGACGCACAAGATGCACCAAGGGCATCATGGTGCGAACCACCCGGTGAAGGACTACACGACGAACAAGGTCGAGATCGTTTCGATGAACCACGGCTTTGCCGTCGATCGCGAGACGTTGCCGCAGGGCGTCGAGGAGACGCACGTCTCGCTCTTCGACGGCACGAACTGCGGGATCCGCCTTAAGGACAAGCCGGTCTTCTCCGTGCAGCATCATCCCGAGGCCTCGCCTGGCCCCGAGGACAGCCACTATCTCTTCGACCGCTTCGTCGAGCTCATGCGCGCCCGCAAAGCGGCGTGACATTCATCCGGAAATGAAGAAGGCCCGGGAGGCGGAACCTCCCGGGCCTTCGTACATTCAGAGCGTCCGATCGGCTCACACCGCCTTCTTGATGGCGTCCGCGAGATCGGTCTTCTCCCAGGAGAATCCACCTTCGCTGTCCGGCTTGCGGCCGAAGTGGCCATAGGCCGACGTGCGCGCGTAGATCGGCTTGTTCAGATCGAGATGCTTGCGGATGCCGCGCGGCGAGAGGTCCATGACCTCCGCGAGTGCAGCCTCGAGCTTGGCCTCGTCGACTTTGCCCGTGCCGTATGTGTCCACGTAGATGGAAAGCGGCTTGGCGACGCCGATCGCGTACGCAACCTGAATGCAGCAGCGGTCCGCGAGGCCGGCAGCAACGACGTTCTTTGCGAGGTAGCGCGCCGCGTAAGCAGCCGAGCGATCCACCTTCGTCGGATCCTTGCCCGAGAAGGCGCCGCCGCCGTGCGGTGCCGCGCCGCCGTAGGTATCGACGATGATCTTGCGGCCGGTCAGTCCTGAGTCGCCGTCCGGGCCACCGATGAAGAACTTGCCCGTCGGATTGATGTGCCAGACGGTGTCCTTGCCGATCCAGCCATCGGGGAGTGCCTTGCGCACGTACGGTTCGATGATCGAACGCACGTCCTTCGACGTGAGCTTCTCGTCGATGTGCTGATGCGAGACGACGATCTGCGTCACGCCGACGGGCTTGCCACCCTCGTAACGCACGGTGACCTGGCTCTTGCTGTCAGGACCGAGCTTGGCGGCATCGCCCTTGCCGGACTTACGCGCGGCGGCGAGGTCTTCGAGGATTTTGTGGGCGTAGTAGATGGGGGCCGGCATCAGCTCCGGCGTGTCGCGCGTGGCGTAGCCGAACATGATGCCCTGGTCGCCCGCGCCTTCTTCCTTGTTGCCGCCCGAGTCGACGCCCTGCGCGATGTCGGCGGACTGCGGATGGAGAAGGACTTTGATGTCGGCGTTCTGCCAGTGGAAGCCAGCCTGCTCGTAGCCGATGTCGCGGATGGCCATACGGGCGACGTGGCTGATCCAGTCGTGCGTGACCGTGCTCGGTCCGCGCGTCTCGCCGGCGATCACGACCTGGTTGGTGGTTGCAAGCGTCTCGCAGGCCGCACGGATCTCCCAGGGATCGATGCCCGCCTTCGGACCCTCGCGGTAGAAGAGGTCGACGATCTCGTCGGAGATGCGATCGCACACCTTGTCGGGGTGGCCTTCGGAAACTGACTCGCTCGTGAACAGATACGACTGGCGCGACAAGCTAACCCCCTGGGGTTTGGAGTGCGGGCGAAAAACGCGCCGTTCTTGCAGTCTTTTTCAGACCGGTCAAGACGACTGGATTTCAAATACATTGCGCCGCGGGTGATAAGGCCGTCCGGCCGTCACGCCGCCGCCTCAATCCGCGCGTGGGGCGCCTCAATCCTCGCGAAACACCCGTTCACGGCGCTCGTGGCGTTCCTGGGCCTCGATCGAGAGCGTGGCAATGGGCCGCGCATCGAGCCGCTTGAGGCTGATCGGCTCGCCCGTTTCCTCGCAATAGCCGTAGCTGCCGTCGTCGATCCGCGCGATGGCCGAGTCGATCTTGCCGATCAGCTTGCGCTGGCGGTCGCGGGCGCGAAGCTCGAGGGCCTTGTCCGTTTCGGATGTGGCGCGATCGGCGAGGTCGGCGTGCTGGGATGTTTCGTTGTGCAGGCCCATGAGCGTCTCGCGCGTCTGGCGGAGGATGTCCTCCTTCCAGGCCAAGAGCTTGTTCCTGAAATACAAGCGATGCCGCTCGTTCATGAACGGCTCGTCCTCGCTCGGCTTGTAGCCGGGGCTCAGCGTAATCTCGCTGTGGCGGGCGTCGAGCTTGCCGTTATTTCGGCCCCCTTTTCGCGCGCCATTGCCGTTTTCGAGCTTTCCGGATTTTGTCATGCGCTGCCACCCATCATGCAAACCCGATCGACCGACCCCCAACTACGACTTCGGTCGTAGGAAAAGTGCGCCACGTAATATGCGAGCCGGCTTCACAGTCAAGCGAATAGCGTCATACAGTTAGCCGGGCAGTTAGCCGGGGCCGCAAGGACGCGGTTCCTGGGCCCCGGACCCTGGCCCGATGCTGCGGCGCACTGCCGGCCGGGGACCGGAAAATTGGGTTTGGCGGCGCGGGAAGGATCTCACCCGGCCCCCTTCCTGAGGGGGCGAGGGGGGCCCTTTTGCCGGCCATGGACTTCCTGTTAAGGCTCTGGTACAAGGCGCGCACGACGCAGACAGCCGCCGATGCCTTTGCACCGGGGGCGGTCGCGCATTCAGATTCAATGCGGCAGCATTAGACCCACGAGGAGCGGTACGCTTGCAAGTTCTCGTACGCGACAACAACGTCGACCAGGCGCTCAAGGCGCTCAAGAAGAAGATGCAGCGCGAAGGCATTTTTCGCGAGATGAAGCTGCGTAACTATTACGAGAAGCCCTCCGAGCGCCGGGTGCGCGAGAAGGCCGAGGCTGTGCGCCGGGCCCGCAAGCTCGCCCGCAAGAAGCTTCAGCGCGAGGGCCTCCTGCCGAGCAAGCCGGCCGCAACTAAGACGCCCGGTCGGGGCGGTGGCCGTGGTGGTCCTGGCGCTGGCGGTGCTGGCGGCGGCGGAGCCGGCGGTGGTGGCAGTGGCGGCGGCGCGCCGCGGTTCTGACCTAGTTCCGACTGGGCCGGAGGGGAGCGCCTCCGGTACTTTGGGCTTGGCCGGGAGACATCCCGGCCTTTTTGCTTTTCTACGGCTTGAGATCAGCGATCGCGTGGAGCTCGGCACGTCTGCGCGGACCTTTGCCGGCAGCCGAGAAGGCGCGGCTATTCGTTTGTGCGCCACCTCAATGCGAGTGTGCGCACGCTCGTAGCGACTTCACGCCATCGTGCTATTTGCGGTGCGGTAAACATGAAGCGAAATGCGAACTGATCTCTCCGGAAGTGCGCATTCCCCACACAAAGAGGATTGAGTGTTCCGGGCTCGCCGATACAGCGCATGATCACCATCAGGTCGGGATCTTTATCGCTCACATAGACGCAAGTTGGTGCATTGGGGTTCCGGCTGCGGACACACTCCAGTCCACCAAGATCAAACGTCGGTTCCCTGCCGGCGCTCAAACTTTCTACGTTCTCTATCCTCTTCGCGACGGTCAGAGCTTCTTCTTGTCGTCCGTCGGTGAAGTGCAACAGGCTCACAGAGACGCGGAATTCCCCGTCCACTGGCTGCGGCCGGTTCGGTTCTTTCGGGCGGGGGTGAAGAAGCGGTGGCACCGTCTTCGTCGTCGAACCGCTTAGGTCCGGGAACCAGAATACGAAGCCGAGACCAGCAGGCCATTCCAGATGCGGCTGCTTAAGCTGGGTCGGCGTTGGCCACGACCCTAAGTAGATGGCCGGCAACCGAAACGTGGCGCTCTTCGTGCGAACCAACACCTCCGCGTCCGTTGGGCGACCAAAGTCGCGATGAATTCGAGGCGCGGTAGTATCAGAATGTATTGCGAATAGGATTATTGCCGACAGGCCGAGAGAGATGCGGACTGCCCATCTCAAGAGAGACAGCATCTGTGTCACCCCGGATGAGCCTCACCCGATCGCGCGCAGGTGGCTCCCGGGTGCGCTGCTCGGCGCTGGCGCGCCGCCGCCCACCAAGATGTCGGACGTCACGTTCTGGATGTCGCGGTGGCCGCATAGCGCCATGGTGAGATCGAGCTCCTTGCGGATGATCTCCAGCGCTTTGGTGACGCCTTCCTCACCCATGGCGCCGAGGCCGTACGTGAACGCGCGGCCGATGTAGACGCCCTTGGCGCCGAGCGCGACCGCCTTGATCACGTCCTGACCCGAGCGGATGCCGCCGTCCATGTGCACTTCGATGCGATTGCCGACCGCCTGAACGATTTCCGGTAGCGCGGCGATCGAGGACACCGCCCCGTCGAGTTGCCTCCCGCCGTGATTCGAGACGATGAGCGCGTCGGCGCCCGTCTGCGCCGCCAGCTCCGCATCCTCGACGTCGAGAATGCCCTTGAGAATGAGCTTGCCGCCCCACTCGTCGCGGATGCGCTTCACTTCATCCCATGAGAGTCGTGGATCGAACTGTTCGGCCGTCCAGGCACCAAGCGCGCTCATGTCGCTGACGCCCTTGGCGTGCCCGACGATGTTGCGGAACGTGCGTCGTTTGGTGCCCAGCATCGACGTCCACCAGCGCGGCTTCATGCCGATGTCGATGATGTTCGGGATCGTAAGGCGCGGTGGCGCGGTCAGACCGTTCTTCAAATCCTTGTGGCGCTGCGCGAGAATCTGCAGGTCGAGCGTGAGAACCAGCGCCGAGACGCCCGCCGCCTTGGCGCGTGCCAGCAGCCGGCTCACGAAGTCCTTGTCCCGCATGACGTAGAGCTGGAACCAGAAGGGCTTGTCGGTGTTCTCGGCGACGTCCTCAATCGAGCAGATGCTCATGGTCGAAAGCGTGAAGGGGACGCCGGCCTTGTTGGCGGCCCGTGCAGCGAGAATCTCGCCGTCAGCGTGTTGCATCCCCGTCATGCCAACGGGTGCCAGAGCCAGGGGCATCGAAACCGGAATGCCGACCATGGTGCTCGCAAGCGTGCGGTTGGTCATGTCCACGGCGACGCGCTGGCGCAGCTTGATCCGCTGGAAGTCGTCTTCGTTGGCCCGGTAGGTGCTCTCCGTCCAGCCGCCCGAGTCGGCATAATCGTAAAACATCCGCGGCACGCGCCGCTTGGCGAGCACGCGCAGGTCCTCGATGCAGGTAATGACTTGGGGCATACGACGCTTCCTCGGGTCATTGCGCGCTCGGCGCTTATATCCCCTTGGATTAGCGCCTTTCGGGCCGCAACGGAACCGGGCAGTGGGGATGGTCGCGCAACTAGCGCCGCGGGAGGGGCCTAGGCCCAAGTCACGGATTGATGTCGTAGCGGTAGAGATCCATGCCATGAATGCGCAGCCAGGCCTTGGCCTCTCCGGCGCGCGGCATGATGCGGTCGACGAGGCGCCAGAAGCGCGGACCGTGGTTCATGTGCACGAGATGGGCGACCTCATGGGCCGCCACGTAGTCGAGCACGACCGGCGGGGCCATCAGCAGCCGCCAGGAAAACGAGAGCTGCCCCGCACTCGAGCAGGAGCCCCATCGCGTCTTCTGATCGCGGAGCGTGATCCTCAGCGGCCGGACGCCGAGCGCCTTGGCGTAACGTGACACGGCCGCCTGCAGGTCGCGCGCCGCTTCGGCATAGAGCCAGTCGCGCAGGCGCCTCGGCGCGTGCTCCAGCGTGCCGCGCACTATGACGACGGGGACCCGCCGACCCGCGCGCGCAACAATCTCGATGACGCCGGCGCCGCGAAGTGCCGGCTCGATTGCGATCTCGTGCGGTACGCCGCGCAGAGGGAAGGTGGCGCCTTCGATGAGCGGCACGGGTTCCGGCACGCATTCGAGGCGCTCGCGCACCCAGTCGCGGTTGCGCAGCAGAAAGCGATCGGCCTCACGCAGATCGGAGCTGCGCGGCATGGTCAGGATGACGGCGTGCTGCGTGCGGCTGACGCGCAGCGTGAGGCGTCGCGCCTTGGGATGGCGACGCACTTCCACCGGCGCAGAAATGCCGTCGACCTTCAGCAGCTGAACTGAAGCGGTCGTCGCTTTGCCCGTCGATTTTGCGATCCGCCGCTTCATGCGCGTCCTCGCTCGTCTCCCAATGTGCGTGAGGGATTGCGCCGGTAGCGCATCTGCAAGAATCCCCCATCGACCGGTGTCAGGTGCACCACTCGACTGACGCGCTTCGCACTCGTTTGAGGCAGTCCTGCGGCGCACCCCGATGCACCGCCGAGTGATCAATTCCTAGCAGGCCCAATCGAGCGCGCGAACCCGTTCGGCGTCGACGGGCGCATGAGAGCAAAAGCATGTGGCGTCAGCGCCACGCGACGCATAGGCGCCACAGATATTCATGCGCGACTGAGTCGCGGAATGCATGGTGTTATTGCTGCCAAACTTTCATTCCGTCGAGCAGCAGGCTGCCGGCGAGCTGCAGCATTGTTAGGTGTGCGAGCTGAGGCAGATAAAGCGCATCGGCTGCGTGCGTGTGTGAAGCGCGCTTGGGGACGGCCGCGGCGTCGTGCCGCGTCGTGGCGCGCTGAGGACGCGCCGCTGTGTCGCCACCAAATGTGAACGCAGCCGCAGAAATTTCGCGGCGCTCCGCATCAATCTTTTCAGGCGAAACGGTGCGACGAAGTGCCGGTGCGGCGATTCCTGCCTTCGTGCGCGGATCGCGTTCACGTGCGAAGGCTGCGATTCGCGGTGCAATCTCGCGGCGGAAACGCGAGCCGTTGAAAATGCCGTAGTGGCCGACGTGCGGACAGGTGAAGTGCATCTTGTCCGCCTCGGGAAGTGACGTGCAGAGGTCGTGTGCTGCTTCGCATTGGCCGAGGCCGGTGATGTCGTCCTTCTCGCCTTCGATGGTGAAGAGGCCGACGCGGCGGATCGCACTCGGATCGACCAGACGGCCGCGGTGGCGCATTTCGCCCTTTGCCAGAAGATGGCGCACGAACACGGTGTCGACCGTATCGAGGTAGAACTCCGCGGTCAGATCCATGACGGCGAGATACTCGTCGTAGAACTCGCGATGCTTCTCGGCGCTGTCACCGTCGCCGCGCACGAGATGGAAGAAGAGATCCTTGTGCGCGTTCATGTGCCGGTCGAGGTTCATCGTCATGAACCCGCTGAGCTGCAGGAAGCCCGGATAGACCGAGCGCCCGAAGCCCGCATTTGGCCACGGCACCTGCGTGATCACATTGCGCCGGAACCAGTCGGTGCCGCGCTGTTCCGCGAGCTGGTTGACGATCGTCGGGCTGCGGCGCGTGTCGATGGGTCCGCCCGCGAGGGACATGCTGAGCGGCACGGCCGGATCGCCTTCGGCCTCCATGAGCGACACGGCGGCAAGGACGGGCACCGAAGGCTGGCACACGGAGAAGACGTGCACGTCGCCTTCGAAGTGACGGAACATGGCGATCATCGCGTCGATGTAATCATCGAGGCGGAACTCGCCGGCTGAGAGCGGCACGTCGCGCGCATCTCGCCAATCGGTGATGTAGACCTCATGGTCCGGCAGGAAGGTCTCGACGGTGCCGCGCAACAGCGTCGCGAAGTGGCCCGACATAGGCGCGACGAGCAGCAGGCGCGGATCACGGGCGGCGCGCGCCGGCGCAATGTTGCGCTTGAAGTGCACGAGGCGGCAGAAGGGATGCTCCCAAACGACTTCCTCGCGCACGCCGACGTCGATGCCATCGACGTTGGTGCGATCGATGCGGTAGTTCGGCTTGTCGTAGCGCCGCGTCGTGCGCTCGAAGACCTCGAGGGCCGCCGCGGTGTGTCGCGCGACGCTCGTATGGTTCAACGGGTTGAAGGGATTCGAGAGCAGCCAGCGCGCAGATCCCGCGGCAGCACGAACAGGTCGCGCGGCCACGTGGCCGAGCTCGTACCAGTGGTAGAGCATATGGACTCCCCCAGTGTGTTTCCTCGAATGAGCGTTGGCTCCGACGTGCGGCGCATCTTGCTTGCGCTCAGTGCGGTTGGCAGTTCCGGTGGTTACACCTTCACCGATCGCACTGGGCGGCGCCTTGTCGCGACGGAACGATCATTCAGATGACACAATCTCCCACAAGGCAGTCTGGGCGGATTCGTGAGAATGTCAAATTGGTTAAGGGCTTAGGAGGATTTCCGCGTGCCAGCGGTAATCGTCAGCGTGTAGAATGCGCAAGACCTCTATCAGTTGGCGTCTGCCTCGAACGAGGAGTGCCCGTCATGTCGTCGACCATGGAACCGCTGATCCTGGACATGGTGGAGTGGATCGCCAGGGAGCCGCGCACCTATGGCGAGGTCATGGATGCTTGGCGGACCTCATGCCCGCGCCTGACCGTATGGGAGGACGCCGTCGACCGCGGCCTCGTGGCGCGCGAGATGCGGCCAGCCATAGGCGTCATGGTCGTCGTCACGCCTGAAGGGCGGGAATGGCTGCAGGCGCACGGTCGCCTTGCCCCGCGCGAGGCATCGCCCGCTGTGACAGCGCGCATCGCCTGAAACGGCGGCGCGCTAAGGGCGTGTCGGCGTCGTGTTGCGGGTTTCCACCGAGGCCGCGGATTTGCAGCGAATGCTAGCTTCCTTTGCGTTGGGGCCAGCATTCAGGCTTGCGCCTCCACGTGACGGATCGGAGCAACCTCATGCCACACGCCGCTGCGCGCAAGATAGATATCACGCACGAAAGTCACTATGAATTCGAGCGGGGATTTCCGGTCGGGCGAACAGTCGAACAAGCCTACGCCGATGCCGATCTCAATCGCGCGATCCAGGCCTATCGCTTCTTCTATCCGACCGTCTCGGGCGCGGCGATCGTCAAGGGCAACGAGGATATCGGCATCGTCCCGAACAAAGTCTTCGGGATGCTGGACTGCGGACCGGAGCAACTGGTTTTCACGGCGAACTCCGATACGCCATACGGGCCGCTGATGCTCGATCTCGCGATCGGGCCCATGGTCGTCGAGCTTCCGCCAGGGCCGCTGATTGTTTGCTCGATGGATATCAATCAGCGTTGGGTTGCCGATATGGGGCTGCCCGGCCCCGACGCCGGCAAAGGCGGGAGGCATCTGCTGCTGCCGCCAGACGACAACAGTGATGTGCCCGAGGGCTACTACGTTCATCGCACGAGCAGCAATCGGCAGATTGTCGGCGCGCGCTCGCTTCCCGTCGGTGGAGATGTGAAGGCGGCGAAGGAGCGGCTCGCAACCATCAAAGTGTATCCGCTCAGGCGCAACGGAGAATGGACGGAGCCCAAATGGCTCGACGTCACCGGCAAGAAGCAGGACACAACGCCGCTTGCGTGGGAGGACAATCTCAAATTCTGGAAGGTGCTGCACGAGACGGTCGATGCCGAGCCCGCCTACAAAGGTTATCACAACTACTATGGCGAACTCGCTGCGCTCGGCATCGAGAAGGGCCGGCCGTTCAAGCCGGACGCGCGCATGAAATCGATCCTCGAGGAGGCCGCACGCGTCGGCAATGCGCAGATGCGCGTGCAGTCCTTCGGCGACCGAAGCCCGACCCGTTTGCCGTGGCAGGACCGCCAGTGGCAGTGGGCGAGCCTGCGCTTCGAGGATGGTGATTTCAACACGGCGGAGCACACCGATCTCACGGCGCGCGAGAAGTGGTTCTATCAGGCCATAGGCGCGTCTCCCGCCATGTTCCGGCGCGACGAGAAGGCGGGATCGCTCTATTGGCTCGGGCTGCGCGACAAGCGCGGGCACTATCTCGACGGGGGCAAGAACTACAAGCTGACCGTGCCGCTTCCGGTGCCGGGGAAACTCTTCTGGTCCGTGACCGTGTACGACGCCGACACGCGATCGCAGATTCAAACCAAGCAGAAGAAGGCGGCGCTCAGATCCCTATTCGAGCTGAAGGATGTGACCGGCAAATCCGTGGACCTGCACTTCGGCCCCATGGCCAGCGGGGATCCCGCCAGATGGATCCAGACGATTCCCGGCAAAGGCTGGTTCGTCTATTTCCGCATCTACGGACCCGAAAAGGCGGCGTTCGACGGAAGCTGGCGGCCCGGCGATTTCGAGCAGGCCTAGTGCACTTCTAGAGCACCTGGCGCTACTGCAGCTTCGCTAGTCTTTCGGCAATGCGGTCGACGCTCGTCGCGTGCGTGAAGTGCGCGATGTACTCGCCGTTGCGATCCATGAGGTAGAGAAGCGACGTGTGGTCGAAGGTGAAGCCGGCGGCCGATTTCGGATCCTCGACCTTCTTCGCGTACACGCGGTAGGCCTTGAGCGCTGCGCCAACCTGCTCGGGCGAGCCGGTCAATCCCACGAGGCGGGGATAAAAGCTCGGCACGTATGAGGCGAGTTGCTCAGGCGTGTCACGCTCGGGATCGACGGTGATCAGGATCGGCGTCACCTGCTCGGCTTTGGCGCCGACCTTTTCGAGCGCCGCGGCCATGACCTGGAGCCCCGTGGGGCATACGTCCGGGCAGTGCGTGAAGCCGAAATAGACGAGCATGTAGCGGCCGCGGAAGTCTTTCTCCGTCACGGTCTTGCCGGTGTGATCGACAAGCGTGAAAGGGCCACCGACCAGCGCCTTGCCGGTCGATGGGAGTACGTTTGAGACCTGCGGCTGCAACACGGCGAGCGCCACGAGCCCCCCCACAAGTGCAGCGGTGAGGGCGATGGCGGCAAGGCGGAAATTCATGAAGGCACCTTGGGCCACCCTGGGCCCATCTGAGCAGCGGGAACGCTCCCGCTGCTTGATTGTTTCCTCTTTGGCTCAATCTGGTCTACAGGACGCTTCGCGACAAGGTTCGCGCCCTGCGGCGATGAGCCCCTGTGGCGACGCGTGCAGGCATGTGCGTTTGGCGAGCGGTGACGCACCTATGGCCCCCATTATCGAGCTGAACTCCCTTGGCCCTCACGAGAGCCGTCTCAGGATGCAGACGATCGTGCGTCTGCGCTGGTTCGGCGTGCTCGGCCAGCTCGGCACCGTGCTCTTCGTCTATTGGGGTCTCGGTTATGACCTGCCGCTCGGCTGGTGCCTGCTGCTCATCGCGCTTTCGGCCTGGGTGAATGTCGGCCTCAGGGTGCTCTATCCGTCGCGGCACCGTCTCAGTCCGAGTTTTGCCTCGGCCGTGCTGGCATGTGACATCATTGGGCTTGCAGCGCTGCTCTATCTGACCGGGGGCCTCGAGAATCCCTTCGCGCTGCTCTTCATTGCGCCGGTGACCGTCTCTGCCGCGACGCTCCCGACGCGCAACACCATCGGCCTCGGCATTCTGGCCATGGCGGCCGCGACCTTGCTTGTGGCCTATCATCTGCCGCTGCCCTGGTATCCGCCCGCAATGTTTGCGCTGCCGTGGATCTACAAGGCAGGCGTTTGGACGGCGATCGTGGCGGGCACGCTATTCCTTGGCTTCTACACGTCGCGTCTCTCACGCGAGGCGCGCCTCATGACGGCGGCGCTTGCAGCCTCCGAGCTGGTCCTTGCGCGCGAGCAGCGCCTGCACGCGCTCGACGGACTGGCGGCGGCGGCGGCCCATGAGCTTGGGACACCGCTTGCCACCATCGCGCTCGTCACCAAGGAGCTGGAGCGCGAAGCCGCCAGCACGCCCGGCATGGCGCCCCATATCGCGGAGGATATCGGACTGCTGCGCTCGCAGGCGGATCGATGCCGCGAGATTCTGCGCAAGCTCACGCGGCGCCCCGGCGAGCAAGACCCCCATCATGTCAGCTTGCCGCTCACTCAGCTCATTCAAGAAGCCGCCCAGCCCTATAAGTCGGCTGCCATTCGCATCGAGATCACGGCCCGGCCTTCGGTTGCACGCAATAGCGCGGTCGCTCCGGACGGCCGCGAGCCGATCGGGGAACGCCGCCCCGGCGTAATCTTTGGTCTCGGCAATCTCATCGAGAATGCCGTGGATTTTGCCCACGAGCGAGTCGAGGTGTCGGCGCTGTGGGACAATGCGGAAGTGTCTATCACCATCGCTGATGACGGGCCGGGCTTCTCGCCCGAGATCATGGACACGCTCGGCGATCCCTATGTGACGACCAGACCAGCGGGCGCCCGGGGTAGTGCGGGCGCACAGGCGGGACGTATCGGGGCGGGGCTCGGTCTGGGCTTCTTCATCGCGAAGACGCTGCTCGAGCGTTCTGGTGGACAAGTGACGCTTGCCAATCGCGCCGCGCCGGGGAGGGGTGCGATTGTCAAGATCGCTTGGCCGAGAAGCGCCTTCGACCTGCCCACGGGTGCTGGGGCCGGCGGCGTAGCGATGGCAATGACATCTATTTGATTTCTGGATGTTAACCGGCTCCAAGTCATGACCGCTACGGGCTTGGCGAGGCCTCATACCTCCGGTATGCTGATGGATATGGAGAACAGTGCCGTGTCTGAAGACCTCTCGTTCAAGCAGGATGAGCTGCCGGCCGATCGCACCCTTGTCATCGTCGATGACGACAAGGCGTTCCTTCAGCGACTCGGCCGGGCCATGGAGCTGCGCGGCTTCGATGTCCGCATGGGGCATTCGGTGGCCGAAGGGCTCGACCTCATCCGCCAGAAGCCGCCGGCTTTCTGCGTCGTCGATATGCGCCTCGACGATGGCAACGGTCTCGACGTGATCGCGGAACTGGCGCGTATCCGCCCGGACGCGCGCACGATCGTGCTCACCGGCTACGGCAATTTCGCAACCGCCGTGTCGGCAGTGAAGCTCGGCGCGGTCGACTATCTCGCAAAGCCGGCCGACGCCGATGATGTGACGGACGCGCTCCTTGCCCCTACGGGCGAGCGGGCGCCCCCGCCCGAAAATCCCATGTCGGCGGACCGTGTGCGCTGGGAGCACATCCAGCGCGTCTATGAGCTCTGCAACCGCAATGTCTCGGAGACGGCGCGGCGCCTCAACATGCACCGCAGGACGCTGCAGCGCATTCTCGCCAAGCGCGCGCCTAAGTAATCACCCTACTCACGCGGAAGCGGCTCGAAGCGCGTGTGCGCGTCGAATGCCGAGCTGAGCCGTGCGGCCGCCAGTCGCGCATAGTGCAGCGTGAGAGCCTTGCGGCGCGCAGGCGCGAGACGGTGCTCAGGCGCCGGGCGCAGGATTTCACCGCCGAAGCGATCCGCCACGATCAGGCCCGTGTCCGCTGGAAGGATCTCCTGCGGGAAATCTGTTGCGACGCCGAAGAACAGCGCATCGCAGTAGTCGCGATATTCCGGCCACTTCTGATCGACCTGGAAGTCGGTGACGCTCGACTTGATCTCGATGATCCAGAGTGTGCCGCTCGGCGAGAGCGCCATCACGTCGGCGCGTCGACCATTGGCGAGCGTCATTTCGATCAGGCCGGTCATTTCGTGCTGCGCGAGTACGCGCATGACACCGCGGCAGATCTCAGCGGCCTTCTCCGATTGCCGATTGTCGGCGATCGCGCCGGGGGCGTCGGGGATGGCTGGATCGCTTGGCGGACTTGAACGTACGAGAGACATGGCCCATTCCGTAGCACGTCGCTGCGCGAGTGGGGCCTTAGCCCCACGCCCCAATCGGGGGACACCCCCGAACCCCCGTCCTTTTTCGACTGGGAGTTTGCCGCGAGGGACTTTGTTATAAAAGCGGGCGGGTCCGGGAGGGTGTCCCTCCCGGTAGAGTGCGAGACAAGTCTCGCTCGCGCCAAAGGCGCGACTAAGCTCGCCGCCCGGCAATGAGCCAGTAAATGAAACCACCCGTAAAGCCCGCGGTCGCGAATACGGTCCACACGACGCCCAGTTGCGTGGGATCCTGCGCGGCCGCGCTCATGCGGCTCAGCAACGGCCATGCTGCGAGTACCGCGCCCCCACCGAGAATGTAGTAGAGCGAGGATCGGATGCGCGCGACTTCGCCGACGATGACGAGCAGAATGGCGGGGATGACCGTAAGGGTCGAGAAAAGCGCGACCGTCTGCTGGGCAAGATCGAACATGGCCGTGACGGAATCGGCGTCGATATCCCGACGGTGAACGCTCTGCGTGACGCGCTCCATGCCGAGCGTGACCAGAACGAACATGGCAGCGAGCGACGCCAGGATGAAGCCGAGCGGCACCAGGATGATTCGACCAACCGCGCGCCAGAACACGCTCAGTGCTCCTCGGTGGCGGTGGCGCGTTCGCTCGCGCGCAGCTTGACGCTCTCGGACTTGAGCTGGCCACAGGCCGCGAGGATGTCGCGGCCGCGCGGTGTGCGCACGGGGCTTGCGTAACCCGCGCGGTTCACGACCTCGGCGAAACGCTCGATCTGCTCCCAGTCCGAGCACTCGTAGGCCGTGCCGGGCCAGGGATTGAAGGGAATGAGATTGATCTTTGCGGGGATGCCAGCGAGCAGGCGCACGAGCGCGCGCGCTTCTGCGAGGCTGTCGTTGACACCTTTGAGCATGACGTACTCGAAGGTAATGCGCCGTGCATTGGAGAGGCCGGGATAGGCGCGGCAGGCTTCGAGCAGTTCGGCAATAGGGTACTTCTTGTTGATCGGAACGAGCACGTCGCGCAGGTCGTCGCGCGTCGCGTGGAGCGAGATCGCGAGCATGGTGTCGGCTTCCTCGCCCCAGCGCGCGATATTCGGCACCACGCCCGATGTCGAGAGCGTGATGCGGCGCTTGGAGAAGGCGAGCCCACCACTGTCGGACGCCGTGAGCATTGCGTCACGCACGTTGTCGAAATTGTAGAGCGGTTCGCCCATGCCCATGAGCACGATGTTGGTGATCTTGCGCTCGGTGGACGGCAGGAGATGCGTGTCCTTGATCTCGACGCCTTCCGGCGCACCAGCCGGCCAGTCGCCGATGCGATCGCGGGCGAGCAGGATCTGCCCGACGATCTCGGAAACCTCGAGATTGCGCACGAGACGCTGCGTGCCCGTATGGCAGAACGAGCAATTGAGGGTGCAGCCGACCTGCGAGGAAATGCACAGCGTGCCGCGGTCGCTCTCCGGGATGTAGACCGTCTCGATCTCGGGGGCGCGGGCCTCATGGCCACGCCGCGGCAGGCGCAGGAGCCACTTGCGGGTGCCGTCGGCGGAAATCTGCTCGGTGACGATCTCGGGGCGCGCGAGCGTGTAGGCGGCCGCGAGCCGGGCCCGAACGTCCTTGGAGATATCCGTCATGGCGTCAAACGATGTGACGCCGTGCGCGTAGATCCACGTCCAGAGCTGGCCAACGCGCATCCGCCGCTGCCGCTCGGGCACGCCTATGGCAGCCAGCGCCGCGCTCAGTCCATCGCGACTGAGGCCGGCGAGCGTCGGCAGTGGTGCACCGTCGGTCGCCGACGGGGTCGGTTGTTGCGGTGCGGGGGTCGAATCGAGGACCAGGACCATGAAGTTGGAACCATTCGCGTCTGATTTGTGCCCCTTATATAGGGTGTCGCGCTCAGGAGCCACGGCTGCGACGATGCGGCACTTGCTGGATTTGGGCAATGTTGCAGCGTTTGAAGCCCGGATTGAATGTGTTAGGTAAACGCTGCAACATTTTCGGCACCGGGCGCGCACGCGACGGCCTGGGCGTGGGGCAGGGGCAAGGGACACCGAACATTCGGGGGCAGGGGCAACAGCGAAATGGCAGAGCGGCGTTCAAGCTTCGACTATGACGATCTTCTGGCGTGCGGTCGCGCTGAACTGTTCGGCGCGGGTAATGCCCAGCTGCCGCTTCCGCCCATGCTGATGTTCGATCGCATTACGCATGTTTCCGAGGAAGGCGGCGCGCACGGCAAGGGCCAGATCAAGGCGACGCTCGCGGTCGCCGGTAATCCGAATTGCGACTGGTTCTTCTCCTGCCACTTCAAGGACGATCCCGTGATGCCGGGATGCCTTGGCCTCGATGCACTCTGGCAGCTCACCGGCTTCTACCTCGGCTGGCTCGGGGCGCCGGGTCGCGGGCGCGCGCTCGGCGTCGGCGAGGTCAAGTTCTCCGGCATGGTTCTGCCCACGGTGCGGATGCTCGAGTACACTGTCGACATCAAGCGCGTCATCCTGCGCAAGCTGAAGCTCGGCATCGGTGACGGGACGCTGACGGCGGACGGCCAGGTGATCTATACGGCGAGCGAGCTGAAAGTCGGATTGTTCGAGACCGGGCAGGAGGCGGGTAGCGCCACGGCCTGAGACCATATAAGCCACCTGCCCCAAATAGCCGGATGCAAGTGGCCGGATGATTGTTATGAGGGTGGCTTCGGACTGCGCACCCGTGCAGCGCGGGCCGCTCCAGCGGAAGGAAGGCGGAGAATGAGGCGGGTCGTCGTTACCGGGATGGGCATCGTCTCATCCATCGGCAACAGCACGCAGGAAGTGCTTGCTTCACTCCGCGAGGCCAAATCCGGCATCACGCGGGCCGAGAAGTACGCAGAACTCGGCTTTCGCTGTCAGGTTCATGGTGCGCCGACCATCGATTGGGAGCAGGCCGTACCGCGCAAGCCCAAGCGCTTCATGGAAGCCGGCGTTGCATGGAACTACATTGCCATGGAGCAGGCGATCCGCGACGCCGGGCTCGAAGCCAGCGATGTCGTCAACGAGCGCACCGGCATCATCGTAGGCTCGGGCGGCCCCTCGACACACGCCATTGTCCGCGCCGCCGAAACGACACGCGACAAGGGCCCGAAGAAAATCGGCCCCTTCGAAGTACCGAAGGCCATGTGCTCGGGTCCGTCGGGCGTTCTCGCCACGAGCTTCCAGATCAAGGGCGTGAACTACTCGATTTCATCGGCCTGCGCGACGTCGGCGCACTGCATCGGCAATGCCGCCGAGATGATCCAGTGGGGCAAGCAGGACGTCATGTTCGCGGGCGGCTGCGAGGAGCTCGACTGGACGCTCTCGGTGCTTTTCGACGCCATGGGCGCGATGGCGAGCAAGTTCAACGACACGCCGTCCACGGCCTCGCGGGCCTATGACGTCAACCGCGACGGTTTCGTGATTGCGGGTGGGGCCGGAATGCTTGTCCTCGAGGAGCGCGAGCGCGCGATTGCCCGGGGCGCCAAGATCTACGGCGAGCTCGTCGGCTATGCCGCCAACTCGGATGGCTTCGATATGGTGGCCCCGTCCGGCGAGGGGGCGGTCCGTTGCATGCGCAAGGCATTGGAGGGTTTTGACGGTAAGGGGATCGGAAAAGTCGACTACATCAACCCCCACGGCACGGGCACGCCAGTCGGTGACGAGCGCGAAATCGCAGCCATCCGCGAGGTCTTCGGGAAGGACATTCCGCCCATTTCCTCGACTAAATCGCTCACCGGGCACTCGCTTGGCGCCATCGGCGTGCAGGAAGCGATCTTTTCGCTCCTCATGCTGAACAATGGTTTCATTTGCGAGAGCGCCAACATCCAGGAACTGGATCCGGCGTTCACTGATGTTCCGATCGTTCGGGAACGTCGGGATGTTTCTCTTAACTGTGTGCTGTCGAACAGCTTTGGTTTCGGCGGAACGAATGCCACCCTGGCATTCCACCGCCATTCAGGTTAAGGGCAGGGCGCCGACGGCGCCGCTCCCTTCCTCCTGGCGGTCCGGTCGGGCGCACTTGGCGCCCCAGAGGGTGCCAGGATCCAATGGAGCATTTTCGCCGTGACAAGGCGACGGCCACTCAGCGCTGCTGGCTTTCAGCAGCCCGCCGGGCCGATCTCGTTACCGTAGGGGCTCGAATGAGCGAGAAAGATATTCTGGCGCCGGGTGCGCTGATGGCCGGCAAGCGCGGCCTCGTGATGGGCGTCGCCAACGATCGCTCGATCGCGTGGGGCATCGCGACGGCACTTGCCAAGCATGGCGCCAAGCTCGCGTTCACCTACCAGGGTGATGCGTTCGGCCGCCGCGCGGTGCCGCTTGCCGAGTCGGTCGGCTCGGAAGTCATCGTGCCGTGCGATGTGAGCGACCTGGCCAGCGTCGACAGTGTGTTCAGCGAGATCGAGAACAAGTGGGGCGGCCTCGACTTCGTCGTGCACGCGCTCGCCTTTTCGGATCGGCGCGAGCTCATGGGCCGCTACTCCGACACCACGCGCGACAACTTCACCAATACCATGGTGATCTCCTGCTTCTCCTTCACGGAGATTGCCAAGCGCGCAGCCCCACTCATGAAGAACGGTGGATCGCTGCTGACGCTGACCTATGGCGGCTCGGAGCGCGTCGTGCCCTCGTACAACGTCATGGGCGTCGCCAAGGCGGCACTCGAAGCCTCGGTTCGCTACCTGGCCGCCGATTTCGGCCCGCAGGGTATTCGCGTGAATGCGCTCTCGGCTGGTCCCATGCGCACGCTCGCTGGTGCGGCTATTTCCGATGCCCGCGTCATCTTCAACTTCCAGGGCGACAGCGCGCCCTTGCGGCGCACGCCGACGCTCTCGGAGGTCGGTGGTTCGGCCTTGTACCTGCTGTCGGACCTCGGGGGCGGCGTGACGGGCGAGGTGCACTACGTCGACTGCGGCTACAATATCGTGTCCATGCCCTCTCTCGAGTCGCTGAAGGCCCAGGACGAACTGGTCGAGAAAGCCCGCGCCACGCTCAAGGACGCCGGCAAGGGCTGAAGCCCCAATCTTCCAACATCCCAGACTTAAGCAGCATGGCGCTTCCATCGGGAGCGCCATCGCACTATGGTGCGCCGCGAAATTCATGGGTCTGCGCCGAGAGAAGAGGAACCGCAATATGTCCAAGATCAAAGTAACGGGAACGGTCGTCGAAATGGACGGCGACGAGATGACCCGCATCATCTGGCAGCTGATCAAGGACAAGCTGATCCACCCCTATCTCGACCTCAAGCTCGAGTACTACGATCTCGGCGTGGAGGCGCGCGACAAGACCAACGACCAGATCACCATCGACGCCGCCAACGCCACGAAGAAGCACGGCGTCGCAGTGAAGTGCGCGACCATCACGCCGGATGAGGCCCGCGTCGAAGAGTTCAAGCTCAAGGACATGTGGAAGAGCCCGAACGGGACGATCCGCAACATCCTCGGCGGCACCATCTTCCGCGAGCCCATTATCTGCAAGAACGTGCCGCGCCTCGTGCCCGGCTGGACGCAGCCTTTCGTCATCGGCCGCCACGCTTTCGGCGACCAATATCGCGCGACGGACTTCAAGTTCCCCGGCAAGGGCACCATCACGCTGAAGTTTGTCGGCGAGGACGGCCAGGTCATCGAGAAGGAAGTCATCAAGACGCCGGGCTCGGGCGTAACGATGGCCATGTTCAACTATGACGAGTCCATCCGCGACTTCGCTCGCGCCTCGTTCAACTACGGCCTCGCCCGCAACTATCCGGTCTACCTCTCGACGAAGAACACGATCCTCAAGGTCTACGACGGCCGCTTCAAGGACATTTTCCAGGAGGTCTTCGACAAGGAATTCAAGGCCGAGTTCGACAAGCGCAAGCTCACCTACGAGCACCGCCTGATCGACGACATGGTGGCGGCGTGCCTGAAGTGGTCCGGCGGCTATGTCTGGGCCTGTAAGAACTACGACGGCGATGTGCAGTCCGACACGGCAGCCCAGGGCTTCGGCTCGCTCGGCCTCATGACCTCGGTGCTGATGACGCCCGATGGCAAGACCTGCGAAGCCGAGGCCGCGCACGGCACGGTCACGCGCCACTACCGGGAGCACCAGAAGGGCCGCGAGACGTCGACAAACTCCATGGCCTCGATCTTCGCCTGGACGCGCGGCCTCGCTCATCGCGCCAAGCTCGACAACACCCCGGAGCTGGCCAAGTTCTCGAGCACGCTCGAGAAGGTCTGCATCGACACGGTCGAGTCGGGCTTCATGACGAAGGATCTTGCGCTGCTCGTCGGTGATCAGCAGAAGTGGCTCTCGACGACAGGCTTCCTCGACAAGATCGACGAGAACCTCAAGAAGGCCATGACAGCGTAAGCTGCCGCAATACTAAGTCGGCCTGAGGCACGTCAGAATTCTGTGCCAACATTCCGGCATCCGGCAGACCAGCCGGGTGCCGGATGCATTTCAGGCGCTGAAACCTGCGACGAGGGATGTTTGGTCATGAGCGAACTGCGCACGTTCTATCCCGAGATCGAGCCCTACGAGACGGGGCACCTCGACGTGGGCGATGGCCATGTCATCTACTGGGAGCGGGTAGGGACGCGCGGCGCCAAGCCGGCGGTCTTCCTGCACGGCGGACCGGGTGGCGGTATCTCGCCGAAGCAGCGTCGCGCCTTTGATCCGGCATTGTACGATGTCATGCTGTTTGATCAGCGCGGCTGCGGGCGCTCGACGCCGCACGCGGGCCTCGACGCGAACACGACGTGGCACCTTGTTGCCGATATCGAGCGGCTGCGTGAACTGGCCGGCGTCGAGAAGTGGCAGGTGTTCGGCGGCTCGTGGGGCTCGACGCTCGCGCTCGCCTATGCCGAGACGCATCCGCAGCGCGTGACCGAGCTGATCGTGCGCGGGATCTATACGCTCCAGAAGAGCGAACTCGACTGGTACTATCAGTTTGGCGTCTCGGAGATGTTCCCCGACAAGTGGGAGCGCTTCCTGGCCCCCATCTCCGAGGTCGAGCGCGGCAACCTCATGGCGGCCTATCGTAAGCGCCTCACGAGCGCCGATCGAGCCGTGCAGATCGAGGCGGCGAAGGCCTGGAGCCTGTGGGAGGGCGAGACCATCACGCTGCTCCCTGATCCCGCACTCACAAGCCAGCACGGCAGCGACGATTTCGCGCTCGCCTTCGCACGTATCGAGAACCATTACTTCACGCATGGCGGCTGGCTCGAGGAAGGTCAGCTCCTGCGCGACGCCCACAAGCTCAAGGGTATTCCGGGCCTGATCGTGCATGGGCGCTACGACATGCCCTGCCCCCTTCGCACCGCCTGGGATCTGGCCAAGGCGTGGCCCGACGCGGATTTCCATATCATCGAGGGCGCGGGGCACGCCTTTTCAGAGCCCGGCATTCTCGATCGCCTGATCCGGGCGACGGATAAATTCGCCGGCAAGGCCTGACTGCGTCGCCGCCCAAAGGCTCAGCCCTACTCTCAGCGCGCGGCAGGCAGCCCACCGACCGGCTGGCACTTTTGCGCGCGGCTGCCATTATGGCGCCAACACAACAGAAACACCGGGAGATTGCGCTCGATGAGGAAGACGGCAGGATATTTGCTGGCCGCTGCAGCCAGCTTTATTGGAATGGGTTCCGCCGGCGCCGAGACGCCGGTGCGTGGGGGAACGCTCAATTTCGCGGTCGTCGCGGAGCCGCCCAACTACGATTGTCATTCGAACACGACGTTTGGTCACACGCATCCGATCGCGCCGCATTATTCGACGCTCCTCAAATTCCACGGCAAGACGTATCCGGATGTCAGCGGCGATCTCGCCGAATCCTGGAGCGCTGCACCTGATGGCCTGAGCTTCACCTTCAAGCTCCACAAGGGCGTCAAGTTTCACGACGGCTCACCGATGACCTCTGCCGACGTGAAGGCGAGCTACGAGCGCATCATTCGGCCGCAAGAGGGGATCGTCTCGGTGCGGCGCTCCTACTATTCCGACTTCGGTGATATCGAGACGCCGGATGATCTCACGGTGGTCTTCAAGATGAAGGCGCCGGTTGCGGGCGTGCTTCAGCTTCTCGCCTCGCCGTTCAACTGCATTTACAGCGCCGCCAAGCTCAAGGAAAATCCGCGTTATCCAGAGCGCGAGATCATGGGCACGGGGGCCTTCACGTTCGTGGAGCATGTGCGCGGCTCGAGTTGGGCCGCCAAGCGCTTCGACCAATACTTCAAGCCCGATCTGCCGTACCTCGACGGCTACAAGGCATTCTTCGTGAAGTCGCCGACGGTGCTCACGGGTATGCTCGGCGGGCAGTTCGATGCCGAGTTCCGCTTCCGCTCACCCGGCGAGCGCGATCAGCTCGTGTCCCAGATGGGCGACAAAGTCTGGGTGAAGGAACAGCCGCTGACGTCGGCGCTGATCATCATCTTCAACACCAAGCGTCCGCCCTTCGATAACCTGAAGGTCCGCCAGGCACTCTCCATGGCGGTCGATCGCTGGGGCGGGGGCGCCGCGCTCGGCAAGATCTCCGCGATCCGCTATGTCGGTGGCGTCGCGCGTCCGGGCTACGAGATGGCGCTGCCGGAGAGCGATCTCGTCAAGCTGCCGGGTTTTGGCAAGGATGCTGCGGCTGCCCGCGCCGAAGCGACCAAGATTCTCAAGGAGGCCGGCGTCGACAAGCTCTCATTCAAGCTGCTCAATCGCTCGGCCACGGATCCCTACACGACGGCCGGCGTGTATCTGCTCGACCAGTGGCGCCGGATTGGCGTTACTGCGCAGCATGAGCAGTACGAGACGGCGCCCTACCAGGCCGCTCTGTCGGGTGGAAACTTCGACGTCGCGATCGAATTCATCTCGGACTACACCGACGACCCGACGCTGCAGTTCACCAAGCTGCTCTCGAAGCGCCTGTCGCCCGTCGGCTACTCGGGGCATGAGGATGACAAGGTCGATGAGCTCTACAAGGCGCAGCAGCGCGCTATCGATCCGGTGGAGCGCAAGCGGATCGTGAACGAGCTCGATCGCCACGTGCTCACGATGTCGTATGCCGTGCCCTTCCTCTGGTTCCAGAGGATCACCGTCCAGCCGACGCGTATGAAGGGTTGGTACGCCATGCCGAGCCACTACCTCGGTCAGGATCTCTCGGACGTCTGGCTGCTGCCGAAGTGATCGAAGCCATGTGACCCATTGCCTTCGTGCCGTCTCAGGCTGCGTGGGGGCAATGGTTCAGCTATCGGCTCACATGAGAATATCGCGTGCGCCGCCGACTGCATTGGCGATGTAGTCGAAGGTGACGCGAAGGCGCTCCACGCCCCGCACATCCGGGTGTGCGACGAGCCACAGTTCGCGGACCAATGTCTCGTTGCCGACGTCGACGACCACGAGATCGGGATACTGGTGGGCGACGAATTTGGGGATGAGGCCAACACCGAGGCCGGCGCGCGCCGCGGCGAGGCGCGCGAACAGCGTGTTCACCTTCAGTGAAACCCGGTGCGTGTTCCCGGCTGCGCGCGCGGAATACTTGGCCGCTTCCAGTTGCGAAACTTCATCGGCAAAGCCGATGAAATCCAGAGGGCCATCCCCGTGCGACTGGATGTATCGCCGGTCGGCATAGAAGTAGCTCGCGTAGTCGGCGATCTTCCGTGCAATGAGGTTGCCGCTCTCGGGCCGCGAGTGGCGGATTGCGAGGTCGACGTCGCGCCGGGTGAGGCTCAAATTCCGGCTGCTGATCACCAGCTCGACCTCGAGGCCCGGGTTCTGCTGCATGAGTTCCCGCATGCGGGACATGAGAAAGTAGGAGCCGAAGATCTCGGTGGCCGTCAGGCGCACCTTGCCAACGACAGCGTCGGCCGGTCCAGCAGCGAGCCTCCGGATCGATTGAGCGCTATCGGACATGGCGGCGGCCGCCGCGGCGGCCCGCTCACCGTCGGGCGTCAAGGCGAATCGGCCGTCGTGACGGTCGAATAGCTGCACACGGAGCACCGTCTCGAGTGAGGCAATGCGCCGCCCCACGGTCGCATGCGTGACGCCGAGCGCCCGCGCGGCCGCGGAAAGGCTCCCGAGGCGAGCCAGTTCTAGGAAGAAATGCACATCTTCCCAGTCCGGATATGCTGTGCGTTTTTTAACAGCCATGGCCAAAATTTAGGGGATTGCCGTTCGTTGATCAACAGTCAAACTCACCCGCCGGATGATCTCGATACTTGCGATGTAGGCATCCGATCTATTGCGTTTTGGGGTTCGCTGAGCCCGGCTGCAAGTCTGATCAGCGATTGTCGAGCTATAGGGATGGGCGCGCCGTGGACCAGAATAATTCGAACGGATTTGATCTGAATGGCTGCGTGCTGCATTTATTGCATCGGGCACAGCAGGCTGCGGATGAGGCCTTCGCCGCGGCTTTTGCCGATACCGGTCTGACGCCTCGCCAACTCGCGGTGCTGGTCATCGTGGGCGAGCGCGAGGGCACGAACCAGGTCGGTCTGGTGGACGCGACGGGGATCGATCGTTCGACGACTGCCGACCTCGTGCGGCGCTTGATGCGCAAGGGGCTTCTCGCCCGCCGTCGCGCGCGCCACGACGCGCGCTCCAATGTCCTCCGACTGACCGATGAGGGGCGGACGCTGCTCGAAAGCTTCCGTGTGCGCGCCGCAGAGGTCGATCGTATGCTGCTCGGTGTGCTGCCTGAAGGAGGCCGGGCAGGTTTCGTCGAGGCGCTCGGGCGAATTGCGACCATGGCGCCTATGGGCAACTCAGCTGGCATCGATCGCGGATTGCTGGCGGCGGAATAACCGGCTCAGCGTCCGGCCGATGTCGGCCACTTCTCGATCAATGCCTCGATCCCCAGCGCGCGGGCTTCACGGATGAAGCCCGCATTCTTCAGCGCGCGGATCATATCTCCGAGCGTCAGCAGGTTGACGTCGGCCGCGCTGGCTGGTCCCATGGCCTGAGCCGCGCGCACGATGGTCCCGGCCCCCTCGCGCTTGTCGCTCGCGGCTTTGAGCTCGGCGAGAACGCCGGTTGCCGGGAGATGCCCATCCGTGGGCTGAGGTGTGCGGCTGGCCGCTTCCCAAAGCGGGATCGGCATCTGCACATCGAGAGCATCGAGCACGGTCACGATGCGATGGAGCTGCGGCGCTTCGAGCCGACCGGCACGCGCGACCCTTTCGAGGCTGCCGAGCGCACTGCCTGTCGGCATCGCGGTGTCGCTGGCGAGAGCACCAAGTACACGCCAGTGTTCGAGGTCACGAGTCAGGCCGGCCCACGCCTCGACGGCGTCGCCGCGCCGCGACTGCACGAGGATTTCGGCCGCCATGTCGGCAAACCAGGCGACGTCTGGAGCTGGGCGCATACGCTCAACCGTCGGACCGAGCGTGCGCGCGACCGCCGCCCTGAGGCCGATCTTGCCTGCATCCTCCAGCAGAGCAGCGAGCAGGCGGGCCTTGCGATCCGGAGCTGTTTCGGCGTCGGCGGCCTGCAGGAGCAGGGCCCGCCGCATGGCACCTGTCTGCTTGCTGTCGAGTGGATTGGCCAGATCGCCCGGTGCCTGAGGCAGGTCGCGGTATTGTGCGGCGAGGGCTTCGGCGGGCAGCAATGCGAGACGTGCGGCCCGCTCCGCCGCAAGAACCTTGAGGCCCGGGTCGATGTTCGGCGATGTCGCGATGATCACGAGCACGCCCGGTTCGGCGCGATCGACCAGCGTGCTCGGCCACACCACACCTGCGATCTCACCTATGCGATACTCGAGCACGCGGACCGAGCCCGGCAGGGCCGGTGGTGCCTTGCCGCCTGCGCCTGCCCCTTCGAGCACTGCACGCGCGAAAGGCGCCTCGATGCTCTCGCTCCGGAGAAGATCGGCGGCGAGCTTGCCTGCGTCGGCATTGCCGCCAGACATTGCGCAATACCCGGCTGAAAGCAGGGCATCGCGGCGGGCTTCTGCCGGAAGCGACGCGCGGTTCCGGATCGCTTCGCCCGCGAGCGCGCATCCCGCTTCGCGATTGCCGACGAGTATCTGGGCTCGCAGGACGACGATGGCGAGTGCAGGCTCACTTGGGGTGCCCGCCCAATCGAGCACGGTCTTCAGGGCATCAATGGCGCCTGCGCGGCGCAGCGCCTCGATGCGGACGGTCTCGAATGCTGGCGGTGCCGCACCGGTGGCTGCGGGCCAGGGCTCGGGCCACAGTGCTGCTATGGCCGCCGATTTCAGCGGCAGCTCGACACCATTGACGATCTCCTCGAGCGTCTTCGGGGCGATGCTGGCAAGACCATCGAGCATGGGGCGGGGCGTACCGCGTGCAGACGGTGCAAGCGGTGCGGGCACTCTTTGGAGCGCAGAGGGTTGAGCGGGCGCGCGCGGCGGCGCAAGGCTGCCCTCACGATCGCGGCGGGGCGCGGGCAGAAAGCCGCGATCGTCAAAGCCGCGCTCGTCCGGGATGGGGGTCGTACGTGTATCCCATCGTGCTGAGGGTGATGCCGGTATGCCCGATGGGGCCGGGGGCTGTGCCATCGCGCCGGATGCAGCGGGCTGAGCGGGTGGCTCCGGCGTGGCAAGGGGCGCGAGTTCCTGTCGCTCGACGGCTACCGGCGCGGCGCTCCGTGGGGCGCGTGGGTTGGTCTCATAGCCTTGCGGCTCGTCTCCGGGAGACAGGGGGGCGGGCCTCGATCCACCCTTTGGCTCGAGCGGGCGATCGCCCTCACGAACGCCTGAGCCTTCGGCGCCGCTGCCGCGCCCGGGGCGCTCCTTTTTCTGAAAGAGCATCCACGTGTCCTGTGCCGCGGACGGCCGGACACCGGAAAACAGGCCGCAGGTGGCCAGGGTCGCGGTAAGCAGCAAGGCCGGCGCCCGTATCGTCAACCTGGAGGGCGATCTGGCCATCACGGGGTACACCTAATCACGCCGTACTTTCACGCCGGATACGGGCTGCGAAATCTCCCGGGAATTGGGTTCGAAGAATTCCGAGAGCACATAAAGGCCCCCTGCTGTCGCAGCCGACAGCACGGCAACCACCATCAAGAACCTGAAAAGACTAGGCATCGTAAGTCCTGTACATTGTGCCGATAGGGCCGGCAGTTGGCGCTATTATGGCGCCGCGGGCACCTCTGCCAAGGCTAAGGACCCGATGCCCCCGGACTTATTCCCGTGGTTGCGAGGGATCCCGTGTTGCAATTCAATGGATTGCAGACCATGAGATGGTTCCGGACGGGTGCCCGATTGGAGGCGCCGCTCGGGGAAAGAAGGCACGCGGCCGCGGCTGCCGCCAGGGAATCACGCGGAGCCCGGCGATGATGCGATTCGGCTGGAAGAAGCGGGACCGGGGCGAATTCCTCGCGCGCGCCCAGCAGGTGCGCGAGAAGATCGGCCCGCGCTCGATCGTCATGGTCGGTCTCATGGGCTGCGGCAAGTCCTCCATCGGTCGCAGGCTCGCGGCTGCGCTGGGGCTCCCCTTTGTCGATGCCGATGACGAAATCGAGCGTGCCGCGGTCAAGTCCATTCCCGAGATTTTCGCCGACCACGGCGAGGCCTACTTTCGCGACGGCGAACGCAAGGTCATCAAGCGGCTGCTCGCTAATGGCCCGCAGGTGCTGGCGACCGGCGGCGGCGCTTTCATGAATGAGGAAACACGTGCCGCGATCAAGGCGAGCGGCATCAGCATCTGGCTGCGCGCCGAACTCGACGTGCTCATGCGGCGCGTCGCCAAGCGTGACAATCGCCCCCTGCTCAAGGCCGACGATCCGGCGGCCGTCATGAGAAATCTCATGGAGCAGCGCTACCCCATCTATGCGGAGGCCGACATCACTATCGAGAGCCGCGACACGACGCACGAGCTTATCGTCAACGAGATCATCGCCGCCCTGCTGGCACAACCCGACTGGCCTGAGAGCGAAGCCGCAAGCGGAGCTGTCCATGGTGAGCCCTGAGGTGTCGGCCGAACATCGCGCCGAGCGCGTCGTGCATGTCGATCTCGGCGCGCGCGCTTATGACGTGCTCATCGGCGGCGATCTTATCGCGCGAGCCGGCGACATGGTCGTCTCGCGCTTCGGCAAGGCGCGCGCCGCCATTGTGACGGACGAGAACGTCGCGAAGCAGCACCTCGCGACGCTCGAAGCCTCGCTGCGCACGTTCGATCGCCATCTCGGCACGATCGTCATGCCGCCGGGCGAGAGCACGAAATGCTTTGCCGAGCTTGGCCGCCTGAGCGAGAGCCTGCTTTCCCTGAAGCTCGAGCGCGGTGATCTCGTGATTGCGCTCGGCGGCGGTGTCATCGGAGATCTCGCAGGGTTCGCGGCGTCGATCCTCCGGCGCGGCGTGCGCTTCGTGCAGATTCCGACGAGCCTGCTCGCGCAGGTCGACAGCAGCGTCGGCGGCAAGACCGGCATCAACACGCCTCAGGGTAAGAACCTCATCGGCGCCTTCCATCAGCCGAGCCTCGTTCTCGCGGATACGAAGGCGCTCTCGACGCTACCGGTTCGCGAGATGCGCGCGGGCTATGCGGAAGTCGCGAAGTACGGTCTTCTCGGTGACGCGCGCTTCTTTGGATGGCTCGAACAGAACTGGCAGCGTCTCTTCGGCAACGATCCCGGGACGCTGACCGAGGCCATCGAGGTTTCCATCGCCGCCAAGGCGCGCATCGTCGAGCGCGACGAGACCGAGACCGGCGATCGCATGCTGCTCAACCTCGGCCACACCTTCGGCCACGCGCTAGAAGCCTGGGCCGGTTATTCGAGCCGCCTCCTGCACGGCGAAGCCGTCGCCATCGGCATGGCGCAGGCCGCGCGGTTCTCCGAGGAACGTGGGCTCTGTCCGGCAGGCACGGCCGCACGCGCCGAAAGGCATCTGCGCGTCGTTGGCCTGCCGACGCGCGTCGCGCATATCCCAGGCGCCGATCGGCCCGATCCCAAGACGCTCTTCGCCCTCATGCAGCAGGACAAGAAGGTGCAGGGCGGACGTCTCACGCTGATCCTGATGCGTGCCATCGGCGACGCCTTCGTCACGCGCGAAGTCGAGGCGGAGGATGTCGCGGTGTTCCTCGAGCGTGAGGTGGCGCTGGGGGGGTAGCTGGTCGCAGCTTCGCTGCGAGCGGGGCTAGCCCCGCACCCCACCGGGAGGGACACCCTCCCGGACCCACCCGCCTTTATGACTTGGCGCTAGACGAGACCTGTCCGCATGGCCGCCGCGGGAATAGCACCACAGCGGAGTGCGACAGCACCCCTTCCCAGCAGCCCGCGGCACCAAACTAACCTGGCGAGATCATGTTTTCCGGGCGCACGATGGCGTCGAAGTCGGCTTCGGAGATGCCCTCCTTCAGCGCTTCCTCGCGCAATGTCGTGCCGTTCTTGTGCGCGGTCTTGGCGATCTTGGCGGCCTTGTCGTAGCCGTACTTCGGCGCGAGCGCGGTAACGAGCATGAGGCTGCGCTCGAGACCGGCCTTGATGTTGTCCTCGCGTGCCTCGATGCCGACGACGCAGTTGTCAGTGAACGACACGGCCGCATCCGCCAGCAGGCGCACGGACTGTAGGAAGTTGTACGCCATCACCGGGTTGAACACGTTGAGCTCGAAGTGGCCCGATGCGCCCGCGAAGGTGATCGCGGCGTGATTGCCGAAGATCTGCGTGCACACCATGGTCAGGGCTTCGCACTGCGTCGGGTTCACCTTGCCCGGCATGATGGACGAGCCCGGCTCGTTCTCCGGCAGATTCAGTTCGCCGAGGCCTGAACGCGGGCCCGAGCCGAGGAAGCGAATGTCATTCGCGATCTTGAAGAGCGAAGCGGCGACCGTATTGATCGCGCCGTGGCTCATCACCATCGCGTCATGCGCGGCGAGGGCCTCGAACTTGTTCGGCGCGCTGGTGAACTTCATCTGCGTGATCGCAGCGATGCGCTCGGCGACCTGCTCGGCGAAGCCGACCGGCGCATTGAGACCGGTGCCAACGGCTGTGCCGCCCTGCGCCAACTCCATCAGGCTCGGCATGGTTTGCTCGATGCGCGCGATGCCATTGCGCACCTGCTGCGCGTAGCCTGAAAATTCCTGGCCGAGCGTAACCGGCGTCGCATCCTGCGTGTGCGTGCGGCCGATCTTGATGATGGCCTTCCAGGCCTGAGCCTTGTCGTTGAGCGCGTTGCCGAGCTTCTGCAACGCCGGCAGTAGGCGGTGGTTGATCTCCTCCGCGCACGCGATGTGCATGGCCGTCGGGTAGGTGTCGTTCGACGACTGGCTCATGTTGACGTGGTCGTTCGGATGCACGGGCTTCTTCGAACCCATTTCCCCGCCGAGCATCTCGATTGCGCGGTTCGAGATCACCTCGTTCGCGTTCATGTTCGACTGTGTGCCCGAGCCCGTCTGCCACACGACGAGCGGGAAGTGGTCGTCGAGCTTGCCCTCGATCACCTCTTGTGCGGCTTTGACGATGGTCTCGCCGAGCTTCGGATCGAGGCGGCCGAGGGCCATGTTGGTCTCGGCGGCGGCACGCTTCACAATTCCGAGCGCGCGTACGACCGGCAGGGGCTGCTTTTCCCAGCCGATTTTGAAGTTGCCGAGCGAGCGCTGGGCCTGCGCGCCCCAGTAGCGGGTGGCGTCCACCTCGATCGGGCCGAAGGTGTCGGTCTCGGTGCGGGTCTTGGTCATGGGGCGGTCCGGTCCTGCGCGTTTTTCCTTGGCTGGCTGAGGGATTAAGCCGCGGGGACGGCGAGCGCAAGGGGTGGCCTTTGCGATCCTGGGCTGCTTCAGCGCGCCGCGCGCTTGCGGATGCGCACTGATTTGCCGTCGAGCGCGACTTGGAAGCGCGACAGGAAACTCATGCCGAGCAGCCCATCTACTCCGGGGCCGTAGGTGCCCTTAGCGTCGCTCTGCACAATAATCGGTACATCGTTCGCGCGCAGCGATCGTACCTGGATGGCGGCGGCACGGCCGCGGCGGCCCTCGCTGACGCCGTTGGCCGTGTACAGCTGGATTTTCGAATCCTGGTTGATCTCCACCTTGGCCTTCGTGGCGAAAGAGGACTTCAACGATACGAAAGATGCACCTGTATCGAGAATGAAGCGTCCGGGCACTCCATTTATCGTGACCGGCAGCGTGACCACTTCACCGCGGCGAGGGCGCGCAAATACTTCCTCCTTGCCTGCTGTGGCGCTGGCGCAATTGCCCTTCCTCTCGTAGCTCGCGATGATCGAGCGCGTCTTGGCGGTTTCGTGTCTGCTCGGGTTGATAGCCACCCACGACTCGATTGCCGCGGCGGCGTCGCAGGGCTGTCCCATTTTCTCATAGTTGCGCGCGAGGCCGACAAAACTGACGTCGGCGATGAGTTCCTTGCGGGTGAAAAGCTCGATCGCCGTCGTGTAGTCATCGACGGCCTTCCTGGCTTGGCCGGACCTGTCGTAGGCGACGGCGCGCAAGAAGTAGCCGTTGTCGTTGAGCGGCTCCAAGACGGTCATAGCCGTTGCCGCCTCTGCAGCGCGCTCGTAGTCGGCGATGGTCAGGAAGATATTGGTGGCAATCTGCAGTGACTCGGAGTGACCGTTGCACGTCGTCGAGAAGCGGAGATGAGCGTTGGCTGCATCACGCCGTTGGCCCGCGGCCTGCAACGCTTTGCCGAGATTGACGATCGCAGTTTCGTCGCAGCGCTCCCGCGTCAGCTCCTCGAGGGCCTGGAGCACGGGAGCACGCCCTACGGGGTTCAGCGGGACTGTAACGCCAAAGCGCTCGATCGCCGGCGAAACGCGCTGCCACGCGAAGTCCAACCCGACCTGCGCCGACGCGGTGGAGGTTAATGCTGCGAGCTCGAACAGTGACAACCCGATGATAATTCTAACGATAAGGAAATGCATTGCACCCCCGCGTGCGCAAATTCTCTCTTCTTAAAGGTTAACGGCCGGCACTAGGCCCAGCAATGGCGATTTGTGGTGATGCGCAGCCGGTTTCCGGGATCGGGGCCGACTGTCGGGCGATGGCGCGGCGTGCCCCGCGAGGCGATGCGGATGGTCATCGATCGGCCTATGCTGGGGCTTCTGCTGCTAAATCCAGCATTCCCGGGGCCATGAGTCGCGGCGGCCGGGGCTGGAATGCTGGGGAATTATGCAGTAAGCGCCCAAGGATTGGGCGGCTGCCCTCCCTCACACCCCCAAGGAACCCCGATGTCCGACGGAAGCTTGCTCGACGATGCCCTCGTGCGCCTCGATGAGGCCGCCCGACATCTCAAAGTCGACCCGGACGTCGTCGAGAAGCTGAAATATGCGCGCGAGACCACCAAGGTCCGCCTGATGATCCGTATGGACGACGGCTCGCGGAAATCCTTCCTCGCCTGGCGCTGCCGCTACGACGATACGCGCGGTCCGACCAAGGGCGGCATCCGATACCACCCGGATGCGCACGTCGAGGAAGTCGAGACGCTCGCCTTCTGGATGACCTTCAAGTGCGCGGTGATGAACCTGCCGTACGGCGGCGGCAAGGGGGCCGTTCGCGTCGATCCGCGCAAGCTCTCGAAGGCCGAGCTGGAACGTCTTTCGCGCGCCTACATGCAGGCCTTTGCCCGCACAGTCGGCCCGGATCGCGATATCCCGGCGCCGGATGTCTACACGAACGCCATGATCATGGGCTGGATGGCCGATGAGTATGCCCAGATCAAGGGGCAGGCCGAGCCCGCCGTCATCACCGGCAAGCCGATCGCGCTTGGCGGTTCGCTCGGGCGTGGCGATGCGACGGCGCGCGGCGGCTACTATCTCGTGCGCCATCTCGCCGATGATCTGAAACTGGGAAAGGTCATGCGCGTCGCGGTGCAGGGTTTTGGCAATGCAGGCCAGCACGTGGCACGTCTGCTTGCCGGGGACGGGCATCGCATTGTCGCCGTCTCGGACTCGCAAGGCGCCGTCTACGCCGGCAATGGTCTGAACGTCGAAGCCCTGCTCGCCGCCAAGGCGGCCGGCAAGCCCGTCACGGCGACGGTCGGCCAGCACGGTCATGAGGCGCTCGATCCCGAGCAGGTCGTCGGCGTGCAGTGCGAGCTTCTCGTGCCCGCGGCGCTCGAAAACATGATCCATGCGGACAACGCGAGGAGCGTGCGCGCGAAGCTCATTCTGGAGCTCGCCAATGGCCCTGTGACGCCTGAGGCTGACGAGATCCTGAACACCGCGGGCGTTGTCGTGCTGCCGGACATTCTGGCCAATGCGGGTGGCGTCACGGTCTCGTACTTCGAGTGGGTTCAGAACCGCCAGGGCTTCTACTGGACCGAGGAAGAGATCCACACGCGTCTGCGGGCGATCATGGAGCGTGAAGGGCGTGCGATCTGGAGCCTTTCGCGCGGGAAAAACATTCCTGTGCGGACGGCCGCATATGTTCACGCTCTCGCGCGCCTTGCCGAGGCCATCGAAGCGCACGGCACGCAGAGCTTCTTCACGAGCTGACGCGCGCAGCTTCAGGTTCATCCGGTGCCACGGCGGGTAAGGCCGTGAGCCGCGCGGCCGGCGACAGTACGATAACAGCGAGCTGGACCGCAAAACCTGCGGCCGAGAGCGCGAGACAGGCACCGACGCCCGCGCGTGCAGCAAGCAGCGCACCGATCGCGGCCCCGATCGGGCGCGCGCCGAAGGTGGCCGTCATGACCAGCGCGGAGACCCGCCCCAGCATGCCGAGGGGCGTCACAACCTGGCGGAGGGTCGTGGTCGTAATGGTCCACAGTATGGGACCGGCACCGAAGAGGAAGAAGCTCGCGGCTGCAAGGACGCCTGACGGAATCCAAAGGGTCGCGAGCATGACGAGGGCTGCAAGCAATCCCGCGAGCGGCCCCAGAATGATCATCGTGCCGAACGGGAGGCGTCGCATCAGGCGCGGCGCCAGAAGAGCGCCGACGATCATGCCGGCGCCATAAATGCCGAGCGTGAGACCGACGCCAGTGGCCGTCAGTCCGAGATGCTGGATCGCATAAGCGACATAAATGGCCTGCAGGACGAACCACGCCGTGTTGAAGAAAACCGCGGTGATGAGGATGGGGCGCAGGAGCGTGTGGGTCAGAACGAAGCGCGCACCCGCGGCCACTTCCTGGAGTGGATGCCTGCGGTGATGTTGGGGCGGTGTGCTCTCGGGCAATCTCATGAGGAGCCCGGCGGCGAGCAGCGAGAGCGCCGTCGCGATCACGTAGGCGGTCGAAGCGCCCATCCACCCCACAATGGCGCCGCCGAGCGCGGGGCCACCGGCAAAGGCGGCGCTTCGCGCGAGTTCGAGCCAGCGGTTGGCGTCGCCGAGTTGATGACGCGCCACCATCGACGGTAACAGGGCTGGTGCGGCGACGCTGTAACAGACGGTGCCGATCGCACCGATGAACCCGAGCAATGCCAGGAGGAGGAGGTCGAGCCCGCCGTAGGCGAGCAGGACGATCACGGCGAGCAGCGACGCTGCTCGAAGGGCTTCCGATCCGGCCATAAGACGGCGTTTGGCCACACGGTCGACAAGTACGCCCGCGGGCAGCGCGAGGAGGAGAAAGGGCAGGGTCTGCGCGGTTTGAAGCAGGCCGGTTTCGGCCGCACCCGCATTGAGCAGCAGAACGGCCACCAATGGTGCCGCCGCGAGCGCAATCTGCTCGGAAAGCTGGGCGGAAAGATTGGACCAGCCGAGCGTCGCGAAGGCCGGCGGCAGGCGGTCGGATGGGCGTGACATTGGGCCTCCACGATGATTGGGGAGGCGAAGGAAAATCAGGCCCGGGCATTCGCCGCGATCCGTTTCTTGCGGCCGATTTTCTTAAGCACGGCATGTGGCTCGTGACGCCACACGATGCCGGGGGGCGGCAATTGCTGTATTCTGCGGTCGTTATTCGACTCGAGCCCCAGGACCCACGCCTTGCGACGCGGCTATCATCACGGCAATCTCAAGGAGGCGCTCATCGAGGCGGCGCTCTCGCTCATTGCCGAGAAGGGGCCGGGCGGTCTCACTTTTGCCGATGCGGCACGCGCGGCCGGTGTGAGTGCGGCGGCGCCGTACCGCCATTTCCGCGATCGTGAGGCGCTGCTCGCCGATGTTGCGCAGCGCGGCTTTCAGGTATTCGGCGAGAGATTGGCGAAGGCCGCTGGCGACGGTCCTCCGGAGCCTCTGAAGGCGCTCAATCGCGTCGGCAAAGCTTATTTGAGCTTTGCACGCGAGGAACCGGCCTACTATGCCGCGATGTTCGAATCCGGCGTGCCCATCGGGTCCAATCCGGAGCTCAGGGCTGCAGCCGAGGCGGCGTTCGGCGCTGTACGTTCCGCCGTCGAGGCAGTCATCGCGACACTGCCTGCAACTTCGCGTCCGCCGGCCCTCATGATGACCCTCCACATCTGGTCACAGGCGCACGGCATCGCCAGCCTGTTCGGCCGGGCGGACGGTGCGCGCCGGCCCATTCCCATGAGCCCGGAGGATCTGCTCGAGGCCGCCGTGCTCATCTACCTGCGCGGGCTTGGCGCGCCGAAGAGCTGAAGCACCCAAGGGCCGTTAAAGCATCTAGCTGGGCGCCCCCGCCTCGAGCGAAATGTGCGTCCGGCCGCTCTCTGCCGTTTCGGGCATCATCAGCAAGTAGACGATGAAAGCGATCGCAGCGATCGCGCCCAAGGCCAGAAATGCCGCCGAGTATCCCAGCGTGATGATGATGAGCCCGGCGAGCGATGTGGATAGCATGGCGCCCATACTCTGAGCCGTGATGATTGCGCCCTGAGCGACGTTGAAGCGTCCCGTGCCGCGAGTCAGATCAGCGACGATAACGGGAAAAAGCGCACCATAAATTCCCGCCCCGATGCCATCGAGAAGCTGTACGGCAACTAGCCAGTACATATTGTCCGAAACCGTGTAGAGCGCGCCGCGTAGTGCCAGAACGCCGAGACCCATCAGAAACAGAGGTTTTCGGCCCCATGCATCCGCCTTTGCACCGACCAGAAGCGCCATCGGCACCATGACGAGTTGAGCTGCAACGATGCAGGCCGATATCAAGCTGGTGCCGATGTTCTGATCCTGGAGCGCGAGTTTCTGCCCGACGACCGGGAGCATGGCCGCATTGGCCAAATGGAACAGTGTCGCGCATCCAGCGAAGATGAGAAGGGGCCGGCAGGTCACGAGGATACGCCACCCGGAGGGCTCATCCCCGCCTTTCTGTGTTTCGGTTTTGACCGCATCATGCAGGCCGCGGGCGAGTTCGTGGTCGATCTCGCCCGCGGGAATGGCAAGCACACTGAAGAGGCCCGCTATGCCCATCGCCGCGAGTAGCCAGAAGACGACGACCGGCCCCCAGAAATATGCCGCAGCTCCCGCAGCCGCGGCTGCGAGCGCATTACCGGCGTGATTGAAGGTCTCGTTGCGGCCGATACGACGTGTGAACGCTGCGTGCCCTACGATGCCGAGCGTGACTGCCGCAAGGGCGGGGGCGAATATCACGCTCGCGACCTGCGCCGTCGCCTGCGAGAGGGCAATCGTCCAAAAAGATGTGAGCCATGGAAGTGCAAGACAGCTCGCAACAACGAGAACCGTTGCGGCGATCATCACGCCTCGTTTGGCGCGCGTGGCATCGATGAATGCGCCGGCTGGCGTTTGGGCAAGTAAGCCAGCCGCCGCAGCCGTCGACATGAGGAGGCCGATGCTTCCCTCATCCCAATGATGCACTGTTAGCAGATAGATCGCGAGGTAAGGCCCAAGGCCGTCGCGCACATCCGCGAGGAACAGGTTCGAAGCATCGAGCGCGAGATTGGCCGTGCCCGAACCGCTTGTTTGCGCGATCTGCATCGGTAGCTCCGATCGTTCGGAGGCGTCCGCTTCGTTGGCGACAGCACATAGAACCTCGGCCGATGCGGGACCGTTCCACCCCCCAATAGCGGGTCACCGATTGCGGGCGTTCGGCCCATAGCGGTCGATGCACCGCGTCGACGCTCCCACAAGGCTGATTGCCCAAGCTCGCTCCCCAAGGCTTGCGACACCTAGATTTTGTTGCCGGGACCTCTTGAATTGATGTTAATGTTCGTTACATTCACATCGAGGGACGGACCCAAGCAGGGCAACCTCGAGAATTGGGATCAAACGCCGGGAGCGCGCGATGCATCAGATGGCCATGAGAGTTGATGATTTTGGCAAGCCTGCCTGGATTGCACTGATGGTGATCGGCTTCATCGTGTTCTGGCCGATCGGCCTCGCCATCCTGGCCTACATGATATGGAGCGGACGAATGGGATGTGGATGGCGGCGGGGTGAGTGGCGCGGGCAGCAGTTCCGCGAGAAATTCGGCAAATGGGCTGGTCCGTCGGGCCCGCAGTACTCCACCGGCAACCGCGCTTTCGACGAGTATCGCGCCGACACCATCCGGCGCCTCGAGGAAGAGGCGCGCGACTTCGAGGGCTTCCTCGACCGCCTTCGCATGGCCAAGGACAAGGCCGAGTTCGACGAGTTCATGACTGAGCGGCGCAACAACCCGCCGCGCCCCGAGGCGCCAGAAGCCGACAAGCCGGCCGGCGTGTAATCAGCCTAAAAGAGCAGTGATGATCTGAGCCGACAAGGCGGGCCCGCAAGCCCGCCTTGTTTTGCTTTGGCCGTGTGCGTCAGCCTTTCTTGGCGTCGAGTGCGCCCGTCTGGAATACGAAGCCGGCTGCCGCCGCGCCGATCAGAGGCGCCACGATGAAGAGCCAGAGCTGCGAGAGAGCGCCGCCACCCGCAAAGAGTGCGGGGCCGAGGCTGCGGGCGGGATTGACCGAGGTGCCCGTGATCTGGATGCCGACGAGGTGGATGGCAACGAGCGTCAGGCCGATGGCGAGGCCCGCGTTGACCGTCGGAGCGCCTGCGCCTGTCGAGCCGAGGATCACGACGACGAACAGGAAGGTAGCGACGACCTCGAAGATGAAGGCGGCTCCAAGCCCGTAGCCGCCGAGATAGGTCGGCCCCCAGCCGTTCTGACCGAGGCCCTGCTTGGCGACGTCGAAGCCCGCGAGCTTGCCTGAAGCGATCATGTACAGCACGGCCGCGCCGGCGATGGCGCCGAGGCATTGCGCGATTACGTACTGGATGAAATCGCTGCTCGACATGCGGCCGGCTATGAGTGCGCCGAGGCTGACTGCAGGGTTGATGTGGCAGCCCGAGACGGGACCGATGCCGTAGGCCATGCCGATGAGTGCGAGGCCGAAGGCGACGGCAATGCCGTGCACACCGATGACGCCGGCGCCCGCAATGACCGCGGAGCCGCAACCGAGAAAGACGAGCGTGAAAGTGCCGATGAATTCTGCGACGGCCTTGTTCATGGCGAGATCCCTGAAAGAGGATGTGAAGCGCTGAGGCGGATAGCAGATTCAGATACCCCGATCACATTGACCGGAATCATAACTGTTGTGCACAAATCGTCAGTAGTCGAGCGGTCGGTTCGCAGTTGCGAAGGGTGTGCACCGTTCAATTCCTGGGCGCGGAGCGGGTTGCAAAATCGGCTCGTTCCATGATGCGCGATACGAGCGTACCGAATACGAGGCCCCAGAAGGGCGCGCCAATGCCCGCGATGGCGATGCCACTGACTGTCACCAGAAAGGCAACCAGTGCGCCGATGCCGAAGGCGCCCTGAAAGGCCGTCGAGAAGGCCCCCTGAAGTACGCGCAGCATGGCAAGACCGGCGAGAGTTGCGATGAACGCAGGCGGCGTCGCCAGCAGCAGCTTCGTGAAGAGGGGCGAGAAGAGCCCGAAGACGAGGGCGAGCAGCCCGACGAGAATGCCGGCGGCGTAGTGGGTGCTCTTGTCGCGTCCGGTCGAGAGAATGGCGTTGGTCGGCCCGGTGAGGCACGTCGATACGGTGCCGACGAGACCGGCGAATATCGACCACAGGCCGCAGGCAGCACCGATCGCATTGACGGGTGGTGCGTGCCCCGTGCTGCGCAGGACCGCTATGCCTTGGCCGTTCTGCACGACAAGCACCGTGATGGCGAGCGGCACGACGAGTTCGACGAGCGTTGCCGCATTGAAGTGCGGCACCACGAAAACGGGTGCCGCAAGTATTGTGCTGCTGTCGATCGGCGGTAGCGTGCCGGTGCGCGTGAGCGCAATGGCCACCACGCCGACCACCATGGCGACGATCAATGGCGGCAGCCGCATGGCGACTGCCGGCAGGGCCGATAGCGCGAGAAAAGTCACGGTCATCGAGAGCGCGATCGGGAGATCGCTCTCGAAAGCTCTCACCCAGTCGAGACCGAAGGGCAGAAACACGCCGGCCACCATGCCCATGACGATGGGCATGGGTACGGCATCCATCACGCGACGCACGACGCCCGTCAGGCCGAGCACCAGCATGAGCAGACCGGTGATCAGGAAGGCGCCGACGACCTCATTGAAACTGGCGTGCGCGAGCGCAGGGCCGACCAGTACGGTGCCTGGAATGGTCCAGAAGAAAACGAGCGGCTGGCGATAGGCGGCGCAGAAGGCAATCGAGAGAAAGCCATTGATGAAGAATGCGCCAAAGAGCCAGGATGCGGCCTGGGCCTCGCTCAGGCCTGCGCGCGCGGTGACGGCGAGAATGACCGCCACCGGCCCCGATATCGAAAAGGCGAAGGCCACGAGGGCATTGACCGCATTCTCGGCCGAAAGATCGCGCGCGAAGTCGGCGGGGCCCGCAATCGGACGGGTGATCGGCTCGAGTGACATGAATTTCCTCGGGGCGTCCTGCCGGTTGTCCTGGTCAGAGCCGGCATTTCTTATGGGACCGCTCGGCAATGCTGGCATGCAAGTGGCTGATTTCCGCTTGATCCAACCGCCGCGTGGCTTCAGTTTCCTCCGTCGGGAAACGCACAAACTGCAATCCAAGCGCGAAACGCTGTCCACGAGGGAAGGGCCCGCCCATGAATGCCGCACGTCCCGGCTCGGTTCACAACTATGACGAACTGCGGCGCCTGGCCAAGCGTCGTCTGCCGAAGATCGCCTATGATTTCATCGAGGGCGGCGCCGACGGCGAGGAAGGGCTGGACCGGAATTTCGAGGGCTTCGCGCGCTACAGTCTCGTGCCGCGCTATCTCGTCGACGTTACGAAGCGCGATCTTTCGACCGAGCTCTTCGGCCGTCGCTATTCGAGCCCCGTCGGCATCGCACCGACCGGCATTGCCGCGCTCTTCCGTCCGGGCGCGGACATGATGCTCGCGCGCGCCGCACGTGATGCGAACGTGCCCTTCATCATGTCGGGAACGGGCACCGGCTCGATCGAGGACCTTGGTCGCGAGGCGCCCGACCACGGCTGGTATCAGCTCTATGCCGCCAAGGACAAAACCATCTCCGAGGACATGATCCGTCGCTCGAAGGATGCCGGCCTCAAGACGCTCGTCTTCACGGTCGATGTGCCCGTGCATTCGAACCGCTTGCGCAACAAGCGCAATGGCATGTCGCGACCGCTGAACATGCCGCTGAAGACGAAGCTCGAAGCGCTCATGCATCCCGGCTGGATGTTCGACTACTACCGCAATGGCGGCCAGCCCATGTTTCCGAACTGGGCACCCTATGCGGGCCCCGGCGCGCAGAACGATGCCGACAAGGTCGCAGCCTTCGTCTCCTCGCAGACGACGCCACCCATGACCTGGGACGACGTGAAGCGCTTTCGTGATCTCTGGCCGGGCAATTTCGTGCTCAAGGGCATCATGCATCCGCGCGACGCGGAGATTGCGCGCGACGCCGGCGTTGACGGCATCATGGTGTCGAACCACGGCGCGCGGCAGCTCAATTCCGCGCCCTCGCCCATCGAGGTGTTCCCCGCGATCCGCGACGCCGTCGGCGACAAGATGACGTTGATGTTGGACAGCGGCGTACGCGGAGGTTCGGATGCCGTGACGGCGCTCTGCCTCGGCGCGAAGTACGTCTTCGTCGGCCGTATGACGCTCTACGCGGTTGCCGCCGGTGGCGAGAGGCTCGCGTCACGCGCGCTCGACATCATGCGCAATGAGGTCGATCTCACCATGGGCCAGATGGGGGCGCCGAACATCGCGGCCCTCGGGCCCGATTTTCTCATGTGGGACGATCCGGAAGACTTGAAGCGCAATCGCCGGCCCTGAGCGCTTCTCAAGCGCCGTCGACTTTGTACTTCTTGAACTCGGCGACGAGGGCCTGCAAGGCGTTCGCGATATCGAGCCCCGTCTCGACGAGCGTCTTGAGGCTCGCGCGTTCCTGCACGAGTTTGTTGAGCCGGTCCTGCTGCTCGCCGAAGCCGAAGTACACGGGTTCGGGCGCAACGATCTCGCCATCCTCGACGGCACACATCACGTCGAAGGCATTCTGCGAGGCAAGCACCAGCATCGACGCAACGTCGTTCATGAGCTGGTGATAGATGCGCGCGAGGTCTGGGGCGATGCGCGGCCCGTGCACGCCGAACTTCAACGGCGACGCTGCCGCCGCACCTTCTCCCGCAAAGAGGCGCGGATTGCGGTTCAGGCGCTTGAAGACCTCCTGAAGGCCGAGACAGCACGACTCGAGATCCCGCAGCACGAACCCAACTTTCCGCCGACCGCGTGTGCTTTCGGGCGCGCGCTCCTGTCCGACCCAGTTCACGGCGGCAATGGAGGCGATTGCGGCCAGTGCCGAGAGCGCGGGAAGCACGACCGCAAGCGGATCGGGTGCGATGCGCGTGTCGGCCTCGCTGTCGCCATCCCTGGGCTTTGCGGTCGGCGATGGTCGTGGCGGTCTTCCCAAGACAGGTTCCTCGTGCGGCGGCCTGAGATCAGGCCTGCAAGCGTGTAGTGCAGGAATGCGGCAAAGCACAGTGCGGCGCGCAGATGCAACGCGGGGCAGCTTTGCGCGGCATCAAGGCGAAACAACCACCGTGCGGGCAGAGCTTGGCCGTCAAGGCAAGGAGCCCGCACCATGGCGCGAATCGTGATCATTGTCGGCCATTCCCGCTGGGGCACCTACTGCGGAGCGCTGGCGGAGGCTTACATGCGGGGCGCCGAGAGCGCCGGGCATGAGGTCTTGTTATTCAATACGGCAACCCTGGCCTTCGATCCGGTGCTGCGGGGCGCCTATCACACGCTGCAGCCGCTGGAACCCGACCTTGCGGCCGCGCACGCTGCCATCCACGCCGCAGACCACCTGGTTTTGATCTTTCCGCTATGGCTCGGCACGCTGCCCGCGATTCTCAAGGGCTTCCTCGAGCGCGTCATCCAGCCGGACATTTTCGAGCCGGGCCAGACGGGCAAGTTCGTAACGCCGTGGAAAGGCAAGTCGGCGCGCGTCGTCATCACCATGGGCATGCCGGCATTCGTCTATCGCTGGTACTTCGGCGCGCATGCGCTCAAGATGCTCAAGCGCAATATTCTCGGCTTCCTCGGTGTGGCGCCCATCCGCAGCACGCTCCTCGGCTCAATCACGACGGTGAAGCCGGAGCGCCGGACGCGCTGGCTCGCGGACATGGAAGCGCTCGGCCGCGCGGGTCAATAGCGGCTACTCGCAGAAGCTCTTGTAGCGACGCTTGGCCATGTCGAGGTGGAAGTGGTCGCGATGCGCCTCGTTGGCCTCGGGGCCGAGCACGGTGCCGAACGTGCCGCATGCGGCTTCGTGGATTTCGCGCAGGAACTGCCCCTTGGGACCAGGGTTCTTCGCCGCTGCGGCCAGTGATCCCGATACCGACCGCAAGCCTGCGGGCGTCTTTTGCGCGACGAGAGCAGCCTCTTTCGCGGCTTCCCTGGCTTCCTCGCGGGCCTGTTTCCACTCGGCGCGCTTGAGGCGCCGTTGCTCGCGCGGTGAGAGTTTTTCGGAGGCCTCCTGCGCTGCATCTTCCTTCGCGTCGTTCTTCGGGGCTGATTGGGGATCAGACTTCGCTGCGGTCTTGGTGTCGGCTTTGGGCTCTGCCTTGGGCTCGGATTTTCCCTCGCTCTTGGTGTCGCCCTTGGTCTTGCCAGCGGCCTTGTCGGCAGCAGCCTTCGCAGCGGCTTCCTTGGCGGCCTTGGCGGCCGCTTCTGCGGCAGCGGCCGCGGCTCGGCGCGCAGCTTCTGCAGCTTTCTCGGCGGCAATCTGGGCAACGATGTCGCGCGCGGTCGGCCCCCAGTCGCGTTTGAGATCGGCGACCTGGCCGTCCTCGGTGATGAAGTCGCGGATGTCGAGCGCATTGGCGAGCGCGTGCTCGCTCAAGCGCGTCGATGTGCGCGCGTAGGCGTTCCTGCAGGAATAGTCGCTGATGTTGCTGATCTTGGTGACAGGCTTTCCGAGCAATCGCCGCGCGGCCGGCTGAACGTCCTTGTCCATCCACTGGACGAGTGCGACGACAAGGTCGCAAGTCATGGTTGCGGGTGGAGAGATGCTGACCTTCACCCCTTTGCCGATGCTGATGAGCTTTACCGGCGCTGCGGAGCCGCATCCGCCGTCCCGCACGGGATCGGCTTCCTCGACTTCGGCTTCGATGTCCTTGAGGACCGTGGCGCAGCGTGCGCGCTCGGTGTTGGTTTCCTCCTCGGTCCAGCTCTTGAGGATTTCCGGCGTTCCGGGCAGCAGTTTGGGCCAGCGTCCACCCTTGCCGCGCTCGGGTGCCGCATCGGGGATAACGCGCAGCGGATTGCGTTCGGGAATCTGCAGGGCGGTTTCGCGGACCGGATTCCGCTCGGGGAGGGGCAACTCGGCTTCGCGCACAGGATTGCGCTCCGGGAGGGGCAGCCCGGTCTCGCGCAGGGGATTGCGCTCGGGCAGCCGCTCGTCGGCTGCGACGCTGTAGCCGAGAAAGAGCAGGACGATCAGCGCCACGGCCATCCGGCCGCCGGACGTCAGCACGCGCATTCGGTCGCAGCGCTCCAGTGACATGGCTCCATAAAACACCTGACGCCAGGGATGGGTTTCCACCACAGCACGAGAATCATTTGTGGTCTGCCCTTACATCATGATGAGCCTATCCGGCCATCCAATGGCGAAGGAGCTGTCCGTTCGCTAAGGTGCTGGTCCAAGGATGAGGTAGAGGGAAAGCTAAATGAGCGGTTCAGCCGCGGCGGCAGAAGTGTCGGACGGTCTCAGGTGCGAACGGCAGGGCGCGCTGAGGATCGTGACGCTCGATCGTCCCGACAAGCGCAATGCGCTGACCATTGCGGCACGCGCACGCCTCGCGGCCGAACTGCCGACATATGCGCGCGATCCCATAACCTATGCGGTCGTCATCCGCTCGGCCGTGGACGGGGTGTTCTGCGCCGGCGGTGATGTCATCGAGATGGCTGCACTCGCGGACAAGGATATGGAGGCCGCCGAGAAGGCGCTCGGCGACGAGATCATGCTCGTCTGGCTCGCGGAGTGCTTCACCAAGCCGACTGTGTCGCTGATCGATGGTCCGGTCATGGGCGGCGGCAACGGCATCAGCCGCTATGGCACGCACCGCATTGCCGGCGAGCGCTATCGATTCGCCATGCCCGAGACGGGGCTCGGCTTCATTCCCAACAACGGCCTTGCCCATACCTTCGCACGCCTGCCGAAGGACATCGGCATGTATCTCGCGCTGACGGGTGAAGCACTCGGCCCGGCGGATGCGTATCGCCTCGGCCTCGTCACGCACTGCATTCCGGCTAGGGAATACGACGCGATCACGGCAGCGCTGGCCGACGCCGATCCCGTCGATGAACTCGTCGACGCGCGCCATCAGGATCCGGGGTCAGCGCCGATCCTGGAGCGAGGTGAGATCATCACGCGCACGTTCAACGCCAGCACGGTCGCGGAGATCATCGCCCGCCTCGAGCGCGAGCGCGGCCCCGATGCTGCCTGGGTGGAGGCGACACGCGCGCGCCTCCTCGAGCGCTCGCCGACGGCGCTGGCGGTGACGCACAGATTTGTCCGCGAGGCGTCGTCGATGCAACTCAATGAAGTGCTCGAGATGGAGCACGCGCTGGTCTGCCGGATGATGGAGCTTCCCGACATTCATGCGGGCGTGCGCGCTCGGCTTATCGCGCGGGGAGAGCAGCCGCGCTGGCGCCCTTCACGGATCGAGGAAGTGAGTACGGCGATGCTGGATGCCATCTTCACCGGTCCTGAAGCTCATCACGTGAAGCTGTCGGAGCGACAGAAGATGCAGGATATGCTTGCTTGATCCGCAAGCATCTACGGGTATCGTCTTGTATTCGCGTGTATCAAAAAGAGAAACAATCAATTGTTTGTTTAGTATGTCTATTAGCGCAAGATTTAATTTGCTCATGTAGCTTGCCGGTTAATTCGGATCCCTATCGGTTGGGACGCACCCACTGAGCCGGAGGCTGTGTAATGAGTGCAGTACTGGAGAAAGTCCGTCCGCGGGATGCCGCGCCGGGCGAAGAATTCCGGGGTGAGTACTTGCAGGCCCTGCGCCTGATAGAGCGACTCCACCGTCTGCTGTTGGACGTGATCAAGGACGAGTTCGACCGCGATGGCGGCGCCGAGCTCAACAGCGTGCAGGCGCTGCTGCTCTACAACATCGGCGAGAGCGAACTGACGGCGGGCGAGCTCAAGACGCGCGGCTACTATCTCGGCTCGAACGTCTCATACAACCTGAAGAAGCTCGTCGACATGGGCTATCTTCACTACAAGCGCTCCGAAGTGGATCGCCGCTCGGTGAAGGTGAGCCTGACGCCCAAGGGCATGGAAGCCTGCGACGTGGTGGACAAGCTCTACCACCGCCAGCTCGGCTCGCTCGAGGTCGTCGGCGAGGTCAACCAGGGCGATGTACAGGGGCTCAATCGCTCCCTGATGCGTCTCGAGCGCTTCTGGTCTGATCAGATCCGCTACCGGCTCTAGTCGCCGCGGATATTCGGAATTTCAGGCGGGGGCCGCTGGCAGCGGCTCCCGCCTTTATTTTTGCGCTCAGCCGAAGCGGCCGGTGATGTAGTCGCGCGTGCGCTCTTCGCGCGGATTTGTGAAGATCGCTTCCGTCTCGCCTTCCTCGACCAGAACGCCGAGATGGAAAAAGGCCGTGCGCTGGGAAACGCGCGCCGCCTGCTGCATCGAGTGCGTCACGATGATGATGCAGAAATTCGAGCGCAGCTCGTCGATCAGCTCCTCGATCCTTGCCGTCGCGATCGGGTCGAGCGCGGAGCATGGCTCGTCCATGAGAATGATGTCGGGGCTCACCGCGATGGCGCGCGCGATGCACAGGCGCTGCTGCTGGCCGCCCGAGAGGCTGGTGCCTGAGTCGGCCAAGCGATCCTTCACCTCTTTGAACAGGCCGGCCTTCTCGAGGCTCGTCGTGACGATCTCGTCGAGATCCGTCTTGTTCCTGGCGAGGCCGTGAATGCGCGGGCCGTAGGCGACATTCTCGAAGATCGACTTCGGGAAGGGGTTCGGCTTCTGGAAGACCATGCCGACGCGGGCGCGAAGCTGCACGACGTCGAGCGACGGGTCATAGATGTCCTTGCTGTCGATCTCGATCTTGCCCGTTACGCGGCAGATCGGGATCGTGTCGTTCATGCGGTTGATGCAGCGCAGGAACGTGGACTTGCCGCAGCCGGAAGGTCCGATGAAGGCCATGACCGCCTGATCGGGAATGTCGACCGACACGTTCTGGATGGCGTGCTTGTCGCCGTAGTGCACGTTCACATTCCGCGCCACGACCTTTGTCGCGGACGCAAGTTGGGGCGGCACGTAGGGCTTTGCTGTGGGGATGCCTTGGGTGGTCATATCCATGATGATGTACTCTCTCAGAGCCGTTTCGGCTACCAGCGGCGCTCGAAGCGTTTGCGCAGCCAGATGGCCGTGCCGTTCATGACGAAAAGGAAGACGAGGAGGACGACGATCGCGCCCGCCGTCTTGGCCTGGAAGGCCAGCTCGGGCAGGTCGGACCAGAGATAGATCTGCACCGGCAACACGGTTGCGGCGTCCGTAATTCCGCCCGGCACATCCACGATGAAGGCGACCATGCCGATCATGAGCAGCGGCGCCGTCTCACCGAGCGCGTGCGCCATGCCGATGATCGTGCCGGTCATGATGCCCGGCATGGCGAGCGGCAGCACGTGATGGAAGACGGCTTGCTGATGCGAGGCGCCGACGCCGAGTGCCGCTTCCTTGATCGAGGGGGGCACGGCCTTCAGTGCGGCCCGCGAGGCGATGATGATCGTCGGCAGCACGAGCAGCGCGAGCACCAGGCCGCCGACGAGCGGCGCTGATCTCGGCAACCCGAAGAAGTTCAGGAACATGGCAAGGCCGAGTAGCCCGAACACGATCGAGGGCACGGCAGCCAGGTTGTTGATGTTCACCTCGATGAGATCGGTAAAGCGGTTCTTCGGGGCGAACTCTTCGAGATAGATCGCGGCCGCGACGCCGATCGGCAAGCAGAGGATGAGCGTCACGATGAGCGTCAGCGCTGTGCCGACAATGGCCCCGCGGATACCCGCGAGCTCAGGCTCTCGGCTGTCGCCCGATGTGAAGAACCGCCAGTTAAAGCTGCGCTCCACCTGCGCGTTGGCCTTGAAGCGCTCGAGGAGGGCGACTTCGAGATCGGTGATTTTGCGCGAGCTTTCGGGCGTCGTGTACGTGAGGATGCGCCAGTTGCCAGCCTGTGACTCGTTGGTCGACGAGAGCGGCAACAGGACGTCGCCTTCGATGCGATCCGCAGCAAGCTGGCTGATCTTGACGAGGCCGCCGTTGATACCGACGAGCAGCGAGGGCAGGCGGCTGTCGAGCGTCTCGGCGGCCGTGCGGTCATTGGCGCGCGCGGCGAGTTCGGTGGCTTCCTTGCGTAATTCGGCGGCGCGTTCGGCGGCATTGGGGGCTGTGCTGCGTGAGGTGCGCTCGGCGTCGGCCAGTAGCGCGTTCGCCCGCTCGGCCATGACGAGCTTCACCGAAACGAGATTTTCGGAGAAGTCATTGCCGGGCGCTGTAATCGTAATCGATCCGCTCGTATCGCTCGGTGTGGCGACGCCGCGGCTCGGCCGCACGACGATCGGCGTACCGGCACCTTTGAAATAGAGATCGGCATCATCGGAGAGCAGCAGCGGCGCCTTGATCGTCGTGCCGATCAAGGCCGGATTGGCGACGATACGCTCACGAATGTCGTCGGCGGCGCCCGTGCTGATAAGGCGGATGAGTGTCCGCTCAGGGCCGCGTCCCTGCACGCCGGGGATCGCCGTCCTGAGAGTATCGCGCATCACCGGCAGATAGTCGGCGGTACGGATCGCTACCGGATCATTCTTCTGCTCGGGCGCCACGAGGTCGTTCGGAATAGCGACGTCGAGCTGCAGCGAATGCGTCGTGAATGCCGGAAAGGCCTTCGTACCGACGTCGACCAGCAGCACGGTAAGAAACACCGCCGCCGTGAGGATTGCGAGCAGGCCATAGGCCTTGAAGCGGGCCTCGGCGCGATAGCGCCGGCGTATGGCGGCCTGAGCTTCGGGCGATGTGATGTCGACGCGTCGCCGGATGGGCGGTGTTGCCGTACCTGCAGTGAGATCAGTCATATTGCTCTCGGTATCTGCGCACGATCTGCTGCGCGATGATGTTGAGCACGAGCGTCACGAAGAAGAGCACGAAGCCGAGCGCGAAAGCGGCGAGCGTCTTGGCGCTGTCGAACTCCTGATCGCCGACGAGGATGGTCTTGATCTGGACGGTGATGGTCGTGACCGCCTCGAGTGGATTGAACGTCAGGTTCGCGGCGAGGCCGGCGGCCATGACGACGATCATGGTCTCGCCAATGGCACGGCTGATCGCGAGCATGAAAGCGGAGACGATGCCCGGAAGGGCGGCTGGCAGGATGACCTTCTTGATGGTCTCGGACTTCGTCGCACCAAGCGCATAGGCGCCATCGCGCAGCGACTGCGGTACGGCGTTGATGACGTCATCCGAAAGCGAGGAGATAAACGGAATGATCATCATGCCCATGACGAGACCGGCGGCGAGCGCGGACTCCGAAGCGACATCGAGACCGAAGCTCTCACCCCAGCCGCGAATGTACGGCGCGACCGTCAGCGCGGCGAAGAAGCCGAGCACCACCGTCGGCACGCCCGCCAGGATTTCCAGAACAGGTTTTGCCCAGGCGCGGAAGCGCGGTGTCGCGTACTCCGAGAGATAGATCGCGGAGAAAAGTCCGAGCGGTCCAGCAACGAGGATCGCGATGAACGTGATCAGCAGCGTGCCCGTGAGCAGCGGGATGAAGCCGAAGGCGGTCTTGATATCGCCCTGGTCCGCGCGGAGCGCCGCCTGCGGGTTCCACTCCGTGCCGAACAAGAATTCCGAAACGCTTGGCCGTCCCTTGAGCGAGGGATCGAAGAAGAAGCGGTACGTCTCCCACACGACCGAGAACACGATGCCGATCGTGGTCAGGATGGCTACGAGCGCGCAGAGGATCAGTACGGCGATGACAAAGCGCTCGAAGTAATTGCGCGCGCGGAACGTAGAGCTGATCCGGCTGAGCACAAGAAAGAGCGCGAGAAGGCCGAGTGCCGTACCGATGCCGAGAACGGCAAGCCGGCCCGTCGTGAAGATGCCGGCATAGCTGGCTGCGGCATCGCGCAGGGCGGCGGATGGATCACCCTGATGACGGCCGTCGAGAAGGTTGCTCACATCGCGCAGGACGACGCCGCGCTGAAGGGGATCGTTTGCGATTTCTGGCGGGAAGAAGTTGAAGACACTCGATGTCGCGAGCTGCTTCACGAGCGGCGTGCCGATCGCGAACACGAGGATCATGGGTACGATCAGTGCCACCGCGGCGAGGAGGCCGTGGTAGGTCGGCAGCGAATGTAGTGCGCCGCCTGGGCCTGCGCGCAGTGACTGCGCGCGCTTGGCTGCAATGAAATAGCCGGCCACGACCAGACAGGCGAGCGTGAGGAAGTAGATGGCCGTCATGGTCACAGTCCTGCGGGCTTAGGCGGCGATGATCTGATGGGGAATGGCCCGGGTTGAGGCTTCCCGGGCCATCCCAAATTTTGCGAGAGCCGCCTACTTCACGTCGCTGGCGGTCAGCGCCTTCATGGCCGTGGCGTTAGCCGAGATCGTCTTCGCCTCTGCAGGCGGCAGCGAGATCAGGCCTTTGAGCGCGAGGTAGCCGTCCTTCGACATGGCCTTCGACGAAACGTACTCGCCGACGAACTTGTCAAGGCCGGGGATCACACCGACGTGCTGCTTCTTCACATAGATGAAGAGAGGGCGGGCACCCGCGTACTTGCCGGCAGCGATCGCGTCATACTCCGGCGCGACACCGTTGAGCGGTACGCCGCGCAGCTTCGCAGCGTTCTCCTCGAGGAAGGAGTAGCCGAAGATACCGAACGCATTGCGGTTCGCTTCGAGCTTCTGCACGATGACGTTGTCGTTCTCGCCGGCCTCGACGTAGGCGCCATCCTTGCGGATGGACTTCCATGCGCCGTCAAATGCCTTGCGGTCGGACTTCTTGAGGGCGGCGAGCGCGGGGATCTTCTCAGCGCCGGGTTCCATGATGAGCTCATGGAAGGCGTCGCGCGTGCCTGACGTCGGCGGCGGACCCAGAACCTCGATCTTCACGTTCGGCAGCGAAGGATCGATGTCGGACCAGTTCTTGTACGGGTTGGCGACGAGCTTGCCGTCCTTGTCGGGCACCTGCTCGGCGAGGGCGAGGAAGGCCTGCTCGAGCGTGAGCTTGAGCGCCGGGCCGGCTTTCGACTGCGCAATGGTGAGACCGTCAATGCCGACCTTGACCTCGACCACGTCGGTGACGCCGTTCTTCGTGCAATCGTCGAACTCGCTCTTGCGCATGGCCCGCGACGCATTGGTGATGTCGGGATGACCGACGCCGACGCCCGCGCAGAAGAGCTTGAAGCCACCACCGGTGCCGGTCGACTCGACGACCGGTGTCTTGATGCCGCCCGTCTTGCCGATCTGCTCGGCGACGGCCGTCGTGAAGGGATAGACCGTCGAGGAACCGACGACCCGGATCTGGTCGCGTGCCGATGCTGCATCGGCGAACCCGACGATACCCACAGCAGCCATCGCCGCCGCGGTCGTGAAGAACTTGGTGCTCATTGCAATCTCCCAGAGCATCTGAGGGAGGCGCGAATTTCCCGCTCAGCGCCTCGCTGGGCCCCTTGGCCCTGGGCAGACTTCTAGCCGACAGCCATAATCGTTTCATGACAGTTTATCGCATTGATATTTAATGCTATTATTCGAGATGATCTGGACGCAGTCAAAGTCCTCGCGAGGGCGCGTTCACGCCAGTGCGCGTGTGCCCATGACATTGGCTTCGCCAAGCAGTATGGATGCGCGGAACAGCCCATCGGGGCATGACGGACAATACCTATGGCAACTCAAGCAGATGGCGGCGGATTGGCGGGTGCGGATGCGGTGCTCGTGCGCCTCGCAGAGACTATCAGGGCGCGGCGCTCGGCGGCGGCCGATGCGTCCTACACGCGCCAGCTCCTCGACGGCGGCCTGCCGCGCTGCGCGAAGAAGTTTGGCGAGGAAGCTGTGGAGGTCATCATTGCCGGCCTTCGCGAAGACGATGCGGCGCTCAAGGGCGAAGCTGCCGATCTGCTGTACCACCTGCTGGTGCTGCTCGAAGTGCGCGACATCGCGATCGAGGACGTGCTCGCGGCGCTCGAAAAGCGCATGGGACTTTCGGGCCTCGACGAGAAATCGAGCCGGGGTCGCAAGGAGAGCTGAACTATGCGCGATGTCCTGCAGCAGGAAGATTATGCGGCGCGGTCCGGCGTGCTCTACTCGCCGTATCGCTCGATCAGCCGCGAGGATTGGGCGCGGCTGCGCGCCGATACGCCGATGACACTGGTGCCGCGTGATCTCGCGACGCTGTCCGGTCTCATCGAAGAACTCTCCATCGAGGAAGTCGAGCAGATTTATCTGCCGCTTTCGCGCCTGCTCAATCTGCACGTCGCGGCATCGCAGGAGCTTTACGCCGTCACATCGAAGTTTCTGGGACGGCAAGGACGGCGCGTGCCCTTCATCATCGGTGTGGCCGGCTCCGTTGCTGTCGGCAAAAGCACGACGGCGCGCGTTCTGCGGGCGCTGCTCGCGCGCTGGCCCGATCATCCCCGCGTCGATCTCGTGACGACTGACGGCTTTCTGTGGCCGAACCACGAGCTCGAAGCGCGCGGCATCATGCACCGCAAGGGTTTTCCGGAGAGCTTCGATCTCGCGCGGCTGTTGAACTTCCTCGGCGATGTCAAATCCGGACGCGAGAAGGTTGCCGCTCCCGTCTATTCGCACTTTCACTACGACATCATTCCGGGCCAGCAGATCGTCGTCGATCGCCCCGATATCCTGATCGTCGAAGGTCTCAATGTGCTGCAGCCCGCACGTCTGCCGAAGGACGGCGCAGCGATCCCGTTCGTGTCGGATTTCTTCGATTTTTCGATCTACATCGACGCAGATCCGCAAGTCATCGAAGACTGGTACGTGAAGCGCTTCATGCGCCTCAGAACCACGGCCTTCCGCGATCCGGCTGCGTACTTCCACCGCTATGCGCAGCTCACCGACGAGCAGGCACTCGCCAAGGCGCTCGAGATCTGGGGCGGGATCAACCGGATCAATCTCGACGAGAACATCCTGCCGACGCGTCAGCGCGCGCGCTGCATTCTGCGCAAGGGCGCGGACCACACTGTCGACGGCGTGCTGCTCCGCCGGATCTGATCAGTCCTTGCGTGGCTTCGTCGTGCGGCGCTGAGCCAGGGCAAACCACGCATTCCACGCTTCCGCGCTCTGGCGCACGGCGGTCGTTGCAAGCGGCATGTCCAGTGCGGCCTTGGCCATGCGGGCCTGCATGGCGAGGCCCGTTGCCGTCATCCGCCATCCAAGCGTCATCCACGGTTGCGCGAGACCGAGGAAGTCGAATGCGGCAACCGGCCTGCCGGTATGTACGTTCGCGGGCGCGGCCGGCGGCTCGGTCTTGGGGTGGTAGCTCGCCTGCGCAGACGGCTTTGCGGCGTGCGAGGCCTTCTCGACAGGGCCGACTTTCTTCTCGGCGCGCGCGAGTAGCGGCGCCGCGGACTGGGCACGGGCGGCTGTCTTGCGTGGCGATGGTGTCGCGTCGACCTTGCGGGAGGAGGCAGCGGCCTTTGCAGCCCGACCGGAACTGCTCGCGGCGGTTTTGGCCTGCTTCCCGGCCCGCTTATTGCTTTTGCGGTCCCGGCTTGCTCCGGCTTTCACTTTGGGAGCCTTCGGACCCGTCGACTTTGATTTCCGGCCAGTCATGTGCGTACCCCACAATTGAGACTGATGACTATGGCGCAACTCATTCGCTGCGCCCCATGTGGCGGCATTATGATGCGACGCACAAAGATATATCACGCGCAGCAGCGTGATGGCCACTTCTTGTTGCAACGCGGGAGGAGCTGGCGCGGTTTCAGAGACCGCGAGCGGCGGCGAGCGCGGCGAGCGACGTCTCCGGGCGCGCGCCGATGTGGCTGATGATCTCGCCGGCGGCGAGACTGCCGAGATGGCCGCAGGCTTCGAGCGGCTTGCCGCTCGTATATCCGTACAGGAAGCCCGCGGCGTAGAGGTCGCCGGCCCCTGTCGTGTCGATGACCTGTCGGATGGGCGCTGCGGGCACGCTCACGGCCTTGTCGCCCTTGAAGATGACCGATCCCTTGGCGCTCCGCGTGAGTACGGCGACCTTGGCATCGGACTTGGCCTGGCGCGCGGCCTCCTCGAAGCTGGCGGCGCCGTAAAGGGCCGTAATCTCGGTTTCGTTGGCGAACAAAATATCGACGCGGTGGCGGATGAGTTCCAGGAACTCAATGCGATGGCGCTCGACGCAGAATCCATCGGAAAGCGTCAGCGCAACTTCGCGTCCGGCCTTCTCGGCCATGTCCGCCGCATGGCGGAAGGCTGCCTGGGCATCGGGGCGGTCGAAGAGATAGCCCTCGAGATAGAGGATGCGCGAGGCGGCGATGAGCTCGGGATCGACGTCGCGCGGGCTGAGCTCCGGGCTGACGCCGAGGAACGTGTTCATGGTGCGCTGGCCGTCCGGCGTAACGAGGATCAGCGAGCGCGCCGTTGGCGCGCCGCCCGTCGAGGCCGGTGTATCGAAGGCAACGCCGGCGGCGCGAATGTCGTGACGGAAGATGTTGCCGAAATCGTCCTCGGTGACCTTGCCGATAAAGGCCGATTTGCCTCCGAGCGAGGCAATGCCGACCATGGTGTTGGCGGCCGAGCCACCGGAGATTTCCACGGCCGGGCCCATCTCCTGATAGAGATGCGAGACGCGATCCGCATCGACCAGCATCATGTGGCCCTTGGCCAGATTGTGCTTGATGAGGAAGTCGTTCTTGCAGCGGCCAATGATGTCGACGATGGCATTGCCGATGCCCACGACGTCATGTTCGATCTTGGCCATGGAAGGGTCCCCCGCGTTCTCTGTGTGGCCGCACTATCATGGCCGGGGTTGTTGGAGCAAGCCGGCTAGTGTCCCGATCGCGAAGTTCGTCACCATCTGCGGCGGCTCTCGAGCGAACTTCGCGATCGAAAGGGCACTAGCAAATCTATGTTTCTAGTGCGGTTCAGATTCCGAAGTCCGCCTCCCAGGCCTGCCGCGAAGTGGTGGCGGACTTCGGCATCACCGCACTAGGCCATCCTCTCCCATCAAAACAGCCAAGGTTCTCAATGCGCTTATGCTCGCGGCGCTGAGATGTCGCGGGAGGTAGCCAAGCGGGCAAGCTCCATGAGCAGGCGCTCGGCATGGGCGTCCTCGAGACTCGATGCCGTGCGGGCGGCGAGGGCGCTGGCGCGGATGCGAGCGACGGCGGCCGCGAGCTTCGACGCGGTCCAGCGCCGGCACTGCGCTTCTACGGCCGCGCGGCGCTTGAAGTGCAGGGGGGGACGGATCTGGCGCATGGCCTCGTCCATGCTGCGTCCGCCCTCGATGGCGCCGCGAATGCGATGCAGGCGGGCGAAGTGCCACTGCACGGCCGCGATCACCGATTGCGCACCCTCGCCAGAAGAGAGCAGGCGCTGGCAGCCTTCGATCGCACGTGTGCTGTCCCCGGCGGCGGCCGCATCGATGACGCGCTCCATGGCGAGTTCCGAAGCATCACCGACAATGGCCTCGATGTCCTCGGCCTGGATGGTGCCGCGCCCGGCGGCGTAGAGCGCGAGCTTCTCGACTTCGCCGCGCGACAGCCCGCGGTCGGCGCCAAGGCGTGCGATCAGCATTTCGCGCGCGTCGGGCGTGAGAGACAGGCGGTGCGCGCCGAGTACCTCATTGACCATCACATCGAGCGACTGGGCATCATCGCCGAAGCAGGGAATGGCGGCGGCGTGAGGCGCTTTCTCGAAAGCCGCGCGCGCGGCGTCGTCGGCGCGCAGGTTGCCGCCTTCGACGATCAGCACGCCAGCCAGCGGGGGCCCGTCCAGAATGCCACGCAGAAGCGCACCCGTGACGCGCCGGCTCATGTTCGTGCGCACGATCTTGCGCCCGCCGAACATGGGAAGCGTCAGCAGCTCGACAGAGAGTCGCTCGCCGTCATCTTCGAGCTCGGGATCATCGATGCGCACGATCTCGCCGGGCGGTGTATCGCGTGCGGCAAGCGATTGCGCGAGCCGCACGGCACGTTCGCTGACGAGGCCCGTATCGCTGCCGTAGATGAGGAACGCGGTGAGCCCGGGATCGGGCCGCGTCAGGACGGCATTGGCTTGCTGAGCTTTGACGGCGACCATCTTTGCTTGCCATGGGCTGCTGGAAAGAGGTTCGCGACCGTTATCGGCGTGCCACGCCCACGGCGTCAATACATCAAGGTCGCGTTGGGAAGTGCGCGTGAGACGCGCGGCAGCTCAGGCCGGTGCGCGCGAGAGATAGGCGCTGAGACGCACCTTCAGCTCGTCGGCGATCGTCTTGGCGACCCGCGTTTCAGCATCCTCGCGAGCGCGGACGTTCGAGTAGATCGACTGATAGCGCTCGAAAGCGGCGCGGGCGTGCGAGCTACCTTGCAGAACGATGGACTTCTGCTTGAGGTGAATGAGCTGATAGGCAACTTCGACGTTGTAGACCTGACTGTAGGCCTCGCCCTTGTTGGTCACGAGCGTCGAGTTGATGCCCTCGCGGAGTACGATCTCCAGGCGATAGGCGGGCTTGGCTGCTTCGCCGCCGCCGGTATTGTTGAAGATCAGCTCATTGCGGATGCGCTGGCCGACCCGGCTCGGGATCGGCGCAATATCGACCTTGGCAAGCACATCCTGGAGGTGCTCACCGCTGGCCGTCGGACCATAGAGCGGCTGGAAGTCGCCCGGACCGCAGGCGGCCAGGATTGGAGCGGCGGCAAACGTCACCGCGAGCCCGCGCAGAAGTGCGCGTCTCGATGGAGCGTTTTGCGGCTTCTTCCCCCTAGGCGACGACATTCACGATCCTCTGTGGGACCACAATCACCTTCTTCACAGGCCGTCCCTCGATAGCCCGTATGACAGCCTCAAGCTTGAGTGCTGCCGCCTCGATTTCTTCCTTCGCGGCCGATCGGGCCACGGTCAGTTCATCACGGCGTTTGCCGTTCACCTGTACGGCAATGGTTACATGATCGTCAACGAGCAAGGACCCTTCCGGCTGAGGCCACGGCTGTTCCGCCAGAAGGGTGTTGTAACCGAGCCGCGCCCAGCATTCTTCAGACAAATGCGGCATCATCGGGCCGATCATCTGAACAAGGTGCTCCAGCGCCTCGCGAAGTGCCCAGTCGATACCGGCTTCGGACTTGCCGGCGGCAGCTGAGAGCTCATTTGACAGTTCGTAGAGTTGCGCAACGGCCACATTGAAACGCAGGTTCTCGATGTTGCGGCCGACGGCATCCAGCGTCTTGTGAGTCGCGCGCCGGAGCGTCAGCGCTGCGGGACCGAAATCAGCGGGGCGCGGGGCACCCTTGGGCGCGGCCTTCGACTCGATGTCGCCCATGAGGCGCCAGATGCGCTGGATGAACCGCCCGGCGCCCGCGACGCCGGCCTCTGTCCAGATGACGTCGCGCTCGGGCGGGCTGTCGGAGAGCATGAACCAGCGCGCGCAGTCGGCGCCCCAGTGCTGGATGATGTCATCGGGGTCGACGAGGTTCTTCCTCGACTTCGACATCTTCTCGATGGAGCCGATCACCGCCGGCTTGCCGGTTGCGATCTCGGTCGCGCGGCGCGCTTCGCCCTCACCGTCGAACTGTACTTCGGTCGGCAGCAGCCATTGGCCGTCGGCGGACCGGTAGGTCTCGTGCACGACCATGCCCTGCGTGAAGAGGGCTGCGAACGGCTCCTTGAGCTTGGGATCGAGGTTGCCGGTAACGCCCATGGCGCGCGTGAAGAAGCGCGAATACAGCAGATGCAGAATCGCGTGCTCGATGCCGCCGATATATTGGTCGACGGGGAGCCAGTAGTCGGCCGCGGCCTGGTCGACGGGTGTCTCGGCATCGGGTGCCGTGAAGCGCACGAAGTACCACGAGCTGTCGACGAACGTATCCATGGTGTCCGTCTCGCGGACGGCCTTGGACCCGCACTTCGGACAATCGACATGGCGCCACGTCGGGTGGCGGTCGAGCGGATTGCCGGGCTCGCTGAACGACGCATCCTCCGGGAGCTTCACCGGGAGCTGGTCGAAGGGTACGGGTACCTCGCCGCAGCTTTGGCAGTGAATGATCGGGATCGGGCAGCCCCAGTAGCGCTGGCGCGAGATACCCCAGTCGCGCAGGCGATAGTTGATCTTGCGCTTGGCGATCGGTCGGCCGGCCAGCGCGGACTTCTCCAGGCGATCCGCAATGGCGTTGAAGGCTGCTTTGACGTCGAGCCCGTCGAGGAACTGCGAATTGATCATCACGCCGTCATCGACATAGGCCGTGCCGGCCTCGATCTCGGCGATTGCGCGGGCGCGCGCCTTGGCGTCCGGCGGTGCGACGACGGGGACGACCGGCAGGCCATAGGCGCGGGCGAACTCGATATCGCGCTGGTCGTGCGCCGGGCAACCGAAGATGGCGCCCGTGCCGTAGTCCATGAGAATGAAGTTCGCGACGTAGACGGGCAGCTTCCAGTTCGGATCGAGCGGGTGTGTCGCGACGATCCCGGTGTCGATGCCCTTCTTCTCCGCGCTCTCGATGGTGGCGACGGACGTGCCCATGCGCCGGCATTCTTCGCTGAAGGCGGCAACAGCGGGGTTCGTCTCGGCAGCGGCCAGCGCCAGCGGATGATCGGGCGCAATGGCGAGGAAGGACGCGCCGAAGAGCGTGTCGGGCCGCGTCGTGAAGACTTCCAGCTCGGTCTTTCCGGCTGGCGCCGTACCTGCTTCCAGCGCCCAGCGGATGAGCAGGCCCTCGGAGCGGCCGATCCAGTTTTCCTGCATGAGCCGGACTTTCTCCGGCCACTTGTCGAGCGTCTTCAGCGCATCGATCAGATCATCGGCGAACTCGGTGATCTTGAACGCCCACTGCTGCCGCTCGCGCTGCTCGACGAGTGCGCCCGAGCGCCAGCCGCGACCGTCGATGACCTGCTCGTTGGCCAGCACGGTCTGGTCCACGGGGTCCCAATTCACCTTGCTCGAGCGCCGGTAGGCGAGGCCCTTCCCGTACATATCGAGGAACAGGCGCTGCTGATGGCGGTAGTAGCTCGGATTGCAGGTCGCGAACTCTCTGGCCCAGTCGAGCGCCAAGCCCATGGACTTGAGCTGGGCCTTCATGGCGTCGATGTTGGCGTAGGTCCACTTGGCTGGGTGAGTCTGCCGCTCCATGGCCGCGTTCTCGGCCGGCATGCCGAAGGCGTCCCAGCCCATGGGATGGAGCACGTTGAACCCCCGCGCGCGCTTATAGCGGGCGAGCACGTCGCCCATGGTATAGTTGCGCACATGCCCCATATGGATGCGCCCAGACGGGTACGGGAACATCTCGAGCACATAGCACTTAGGCTTGGCCGGGTCCGTGGCCGTAAGGAAGGACTTGCGCTGCTCCCAGACACTTTGCCAGTGCTGCTCGCGATCGGGCGCGTTATAGCGTTCGGCGGCCATGGGGCGACCTCGGTACGTGTTGCGTGCTGTGGGCGATTAAGCTCGGGGCGTAATGAGCCCAAAGGACAGTTCGGGTCAAGGGACTGGACGGTCAAGCGATTGGGCAGGTCAAGGCGGAGACAATGACGGAGACGGCAGAATCACGGCTCGAGGCGGTCCGGGCTCGGATCGAGAAGACCGCGCGGGAGGTGGGGCGCGATCCAGCCTCCGTGCGACTGATCGTGGTCTCCAAGACCTTCGGCGAGGCTGACATCAAACCCGTGATCGCCGCCGGGCAGCGGCTCTTCGGCGAGAATCGCGTTCAGGAAGCCCAGGGCAAGTGGCCCGCGCTCAAGAATGCGCCTCCGGATCTGGAGCTGCACCTGATCGGTCCCCTGCAGACCAACAAGGTCCGCGATGCCGTGGCGCTCTTCGACGTGCTCCACACGCTCGACCGGCCCAAGCTCGCTCATGCGCTCAAGGCTGAGATGGCGGCACGCGGCAAAACGCTGCGCCTCCTCGTGCAGGTCAACACGGGCGAGGAAGAGCAGAAGGCGGGTGTGATCCCGGCCGATCTTCCAGCTTTCCTGACGCTCGTGCAGGACGAGCTGAAAATGGAGGTCGAGGGCCTGATGTGCATTCCGCCCGTGGATGAAGAGCCGGCGGTGCACTTCGCCTTCCTCTCCAAGCTCGCGCGTGAGCACGGGTTGCCTGAGCTCAGCATGGGCATGAGTGGCGACTTCGAGGCGGCGGTGGAACTCGGCGCAACTTACGTGCGTGTCGGGAGTGCGATCTTTGGCAGTCGCCCACCATTGACTGAAAAGCCCCAAGATCCCGGTTGAATAACACAGTCAACTGCAATATCGACCGCGCTCATGGGAAGGGGAGGGGAACATCTCGCTTTCCCGACATCGCGCGACATCCCCCAGCATTCGAGGAGACGCCCCGTGGATACCGTTCTGATCATTGGTGCCGGCGCTGCTGGTTCCGTCGTCGCGCAGAAGTGCGCGATGAACCGCGACGTGTTCAAGACGATCCACCTCGCGTCGCGCCGCATCGAGAGCTGCAAGGCTGTCGCCAAGCGCTGCAAGACACCCATCGAAGTGCATCAAGTCGATGCCGACGACGTCAAGGCGACGGTCAAGCTGCTCAAGAAGATCAAGCCGCACCTCGTCATCAACATGGCGCTGCCGTACCAGGACCTGCCGATCATGGACGCATGCCTGGAGACGGGCGTGCACTACATGGACACGGCCAACTACGAGCCGCGCGACGAGGCCAAGTTCACCTACAAGTGGCAGTGGCCGTACCATTCCAAGTACAAGGCCGCCGGCATCATGGCCGTGCTCGGCTGCGGTTTTGATCCCGGCCAGTCGAACATCTACTGCGCCTATGCGCAGGAATTCCTGTTCGACGAGATCAACCAGATCGACATCGTCGACTGCAACGACGGCAGCCACGGCAAGGCGTTTGCGACCAACTTCAATCCGGAGATCAATCTCCGCGAGGTGACGCAGCGCGGCAAGTATTGGAAGAACGGCAAGTGGATCGACATCGATCCGCTGTCGATCTCGACCATGATCGATTACCCTGAAGTGGGTGAGCGCAAGAGCTACCTGATCTATCACGAGGAGGAAGAGAGCCTCGTGAAGCACATCAAGGGGCTCGAGCAGATCCGTTTCTGGATGACGTTCTCGGACAACTATATCAAGCACCTCGAGGTGCTGCAGAACGTCGGCATGACGCGTATCGACCCCGTCATGTACAAGGGCAATCCTGTCATTCCCATGGAGTTCCTGAAGGAGCTTCTGCCGCCGCCGTCCTCGCTCGGCGAGAACTACACGGGCAAGACGTCGATCGGCGTGATCTTTGTCGGCAAGAAGAACGGCAAGGACAAGCGGGCGATGATCTACAACGTGTGCGACCACGCCAAGTCGTACAAGGAGACGGGTGCACAGGCCGTTTCCTACACCACCGGCGTGCCGCCCGTCGTCGGTGCCATGATGATGTTCCAGGGCCACTGGAAGGGGAAAGGCGTGTTCAACGTCGAGCAGCTTCCCTCGAAACCCTTCATGGACGAGATCGGCAAGCAGGGCCTGCCCTGGCACCTGATCGACGTGAAGAAGAGCGATCAGAAAGAGCTCTTCAAGGTCAAGACCTGAACTAGAGATAGAGGGTGCCGCGGGAGACCGAGGCGCCCTTCAGCTTTTCGCCTCGAACACTTTGAAAATCCCGCTCGCCGTGACGAGCAGCTTGCCATCTGCGATCGCCTCGCCGTCGACGAAGGCGAGCGTGCGCGTCATCCGGCGCATGATCGCCCGGCCCTCGATCCACGGTCCCGGTCGCGTGCTGGCGAGAAAGCGACAGTCGAAGCCGATCGTCGCGGTGGGAGACTTGGCTGAGGCCGCGGCGAAGTGGCCCATGATGGTGTCGAGGAAGCCGATAACGGCGCCGCCATGCAGAACGTTGTTCGGGTTCTGGTGCCGCACGTCGCTCTGAAAGCCGTATTCGTATCCGCCATCCGGAAGACGGCGCAGATAGTACGGCCCGTTCGTGGCCAGGAAGCCCTCATTGGGCAGCATCAGCTTGAAGCCAGGTGGAACGCCGGGCGGCAAAGTTTCTGACATGCGTGCTGTTTCTCGATCACGAACAGTTCAAACATCGCGAGATGATTCGCACCATGTCGGCGATACGGAGGGCTGTCCACCGCCTTAGCGCGTCATTTGCGAGCGTTTCCGGCGATGGATGTCCACAGCGGCGAGCGTCACATCATCACAATCCAGAGCTTTTCCCTCGTCGTGCAGTGCAGCGTCCCGTTGTCGTGACGAACGAGCACTCCTAACTTCCGGAGCACAGGGGAGAGGAGCACGCACATGACGAACATCTTCGGGAAACGAGCCTTCGACAAAGGTATCGGGTCCGCCTTGACGATCGCGGGCACGCTCGGCCTGTTTGCTGTCGGCGCAAGTCCGGCGTCGGCGCAATCTATCGCCGGCTCGTGGGCCGGCGCTGGTACGATCATCTATCCTTCAGGTGAGAGAGAGCGCGCCCGCTGCCGCGCCACATTCCGCAACTCCGGCGGTGGTGGCGTCTCCATGCACGCCGTTTGCGCAACGGCGTCGGTCCGCGTCACGCAGAACGCGGCGCTCTCGCAACTCACGAGCAGCACCTACTCGGGTGAGTTCACCAACACCGAGTATGGCATCCAAGGCGCGATCCGCATCAAGTTGCACAGCAGCAGCAAGATGAGCGCGTCACTCACCGGCGGCGGCGCCAGCGCGCAGTTCAGCCTTAATCGTTAAGCGCTTATCCACAGGTGCCGCGATGTGCCGCGCATGGGACACACAATAGCGCCAATTAACGGAGAGCTTTGTTAACCAGCAGCTGCGATGTTCACAGCGAACAAGGTTGCTGATAGGTTGAGAGCCGTGTCGAGTTCTGTCGTGTTGGTGGGTCCCATGGTGCGTAGCGTTGCTTCGAATGTAGGCGACGGTGAAACAGTCTCGTTCGCCGAGCATTTCACCGCTTCCGAGCAGTTCGATCAGATTTTCAAGGACGGTATGGCGCTCGTCGAGCGCACGGCCGCTTATCTCGATGGTGCCGGCCGGCAAGAAGCCAAGGCGCTCACAGCTTCACTCAACGTCGTTTATGCAACCGAGAGCATGCGTCTGACGACGCGGCTCCTGGAGCTGGCGTCGTGGCTGCTCATGCGCCGCGCGCTCAAGCTTGGCGAGATCACGCCCGAGGAAGCGCACGTCAAGCGTCGCCGCATCCGTCTCGGTGTGGCCCGTCCGCAGCATGTGAAGGACTACGGCGGCCTTCCGCGCGCCATCCGCGCGCTGATCGAGGAGAGCTTCGCGCTCCAGGATCGCGTCGTGAGGATCGATCGGGCTCTCGAAGCCTCGCGCGCCTCACGTTTCGAGACACAGGAAAATCCCGTGAGCCGCCAGATCGCCAGCATCGAGGCGGCCTTCGGCACCGGTTCGGCGCGCCCGCACTGATTGGCGTCTTGCCGACGCAGCGGTTTCGCGTTCAGTTATCAGCCGGCGACGTGCGGGGCACGTCGCCGGCATTTTTGTGTTCATCAACGCGTGAGGACTTATGCCGTGACCGCGATCCGCTATCTTTCGACGGCCGATGTCACGTCGCTCATCGAGTCCGCCGCAGTTCTTGCCACGTTGGCCGAGGGCTTCAAGGCACTCAGCGCGGGTGACGTTCAGGCGCCACCGCGGCCGAAAGTCGATGTGCCGCATAAAGGATTTGGGCTCGCCATGCTGGCCTGGATGCCCGGCCGGCATATCGCGGTCAAGACCGTGAACGTCTTCGAAGGCAACCACGCTCATCACCTGCCGAGCCACATGGGCCTCATCAGCCTGTTTGATCGTGAGACCGGCGCGCCGCTCGCCGTCATGGACGCGACGGTCATAACCGGGATCCGCACTGCGGGCGGCGCCGTCCTCTCGATCGATCCACTCGCGCGTCAGGATGCCAAGGTGGCAACCGTCATCGGTGGCGGCGTCCAGGCAAGGGAGCACGTGCGCCTGCTCGCGACGCTGCTCAACATCACGGAAATCCGCGTTTACGCGCGCCAGCAAGATGTGGCGAAGTCCATTGCCGAGCTGAGCCCGCTAGCAAGGACGACTGATGATCTCGAAGCCTCGGTGCGCGAGTCCGATATCGTGTGCCTCACCACATCCTCAGCCACGCCGGTCATTGAGGACGGGTGGATCAAGCCCGGCACGCACGTCACATCCGTCGGCTTCGCCCCGCCCGGAAGCGAAGTGCCGGCCGCACTGATCGACCGTGCTCGTATTGCCGTCGAGACGCGCAATGCGTTCAGCCCGGCGCCGGTCGGCTGCGCCGAGCTTGCCGGGCGGGATCCTTCGCACGCCGTCGAACTCGGTGAAGTGCTCGCGGGCAAGAAGCCTGGACGTACAAGCGACGCTGAAGTGACGCTCTACAAATCCATGGGCAATGCCATGGAGGACATGGTCGTCGCCAATCTCGTTTACGAGACGGCGCTGTCGCTCGGCGTCGGTGTCGAGCTGGAGCGATAGCCTCGCGACTTCGTCGCGACGGGGCTTTTGCCCCTGGCCCCAACCGGGGAGACCCCGGACCCCCTTCTTTTTATGACTTGGCGCGCCGCGAGCGCACTACTTCCCCCTCTCCCCGTAAGCACGGGGAGAGGGGACAGCTGCGCACTTGCCGCGAACTCCAAGTTCATAAATGACGTGGGTTCGGGGGTGTCCCCCGATTGGGGTGTGGGGCCAAGGCCCCACTCGTGGCGAAGCCGCGAGAGCACAAAGTACGGACATCAGCGCAGAACGAAAACAAAACGGACCCGGATTGCTCCGGGCCCGCTGCTATTGAAACGCGACCGCGTGCTTACGCAACAGCCTTGATAACGGCCCTGAGCTTGTCGGTGATCTCGCCGATCTGGCTTTCGGTGACGATCAGCGGCGGCGAGGGTGCAATCGTGTCACCCGAGACGCGTACGTACAGGTCGTGATCGGCGTACATGCGCTCGATGGCATCGTAGCCGCGCGCGGCGGGCTTGCCGGGGATCGGTTCGAGGTCAATGGCCGCGAGCAGGCCGACCGAGCGGATGTCGACGACATTCGGCAGCCCCTTCAGGCTGTGCATGGCGTCGGCAAACACGGGCTCGAGCGCCTTGGCGCGCTCGAACAGGCCTTCATCACGGTAGAGCTTGAGCGTCGCGAGCGCGGCGGCGACGGCGAGCGGATGCCCTGAGTACGTATAGCCGTGGAACAGCTCGGGAAGGTGCTCGGCGCCTGTCATGTGCGTCTCATACACACCCTTGCGCACGATCACGCCCGACATCGGCACGGCACCGTTGGTCACGCCCTTCGCGAACGTGATCATGTCCGGCACGACGCCGTAGCGATCGGAGGCGAAGTTGTGCCCGAGGCGGCCGAAGCCGGTAATGACCTCGTCGAGGATGAGCAGGATGCCGTGCTGCTCCGTGATCTGGCGCAGCTTCTCGAGATAGCCTTTGGGCGGCGGCAGACAGCCCGTCGAGCCGGCGACCGGCTCGACGATGACCGCGGCAATCGTCGAAGCGTCATGCAGCCCGATCATGCGGTTCAGTTCGTCGAGCGTCTCCGTGCCCCACTCCGGCTCGCCCTTGGTGTAGGCCTGCTTCGCGCGGTTGTACGTCGTCGGAAGATGATCGACGCCGGCGAGCATGTTGCCGAACATCTTGCGGTTGGCGACCATGCCACCGACCGAGATGCCGCCGAAGCCGACGCCGTGATAGCCGCGTTCGCGGCCGATGAAACGGGTGCGGCTACCTTCGCCACGCGAGCGGTGATAGGCGAGCGCGACCTTGAGGGCGGTGTCGACGGCTTCGCTGCCCGAGTTGGCATAGAGCACGTAGTCGAGGTCGCCCGGAGCCATCAGCGTGAGCTGCGAGGAGAGCTGGAACTGCTGGGGATGGCCGTACTGGAAGGGCGGCGCGTAGTCGAGGGTGCCGGCGGCGTCCTGGATGGCCTTCGTGATCGGCGCACGGCCATGGCCGGCGTTGACGCAGAAGAGACCTGCGGAAGCATCGATGACCTTACGGCCGTCGGGCGTAATGAAGTGCATGTCCTTGGCGCCGGAGAAGAGGCGCGGCTTCTTCTTGAACGCCCGATTAGGCGTAAAGGGCATCCAATAGGGCTCGAGCTCATTGGGCTTCATGTCGAGCGGGGCCATAGGGGTCCTCCTGGCTGGAACGGCTCACGATCGTGGAATGATTGGTTCCGTCAGACGATATCAGCGAGCATTGATATTTCAAAGACGCGTCGTGCTTGCGGGGGCATAGGTCCCCTGCAATAAGGGACGCCGCTTCCGGCTTCGCTGCGACGCAACAACGCAATCGGCCACAAGTCACCGAGAATCTGCTGCCATGAGCGCCTTCGTACTCGTGCTGATCTCACCGCCCGGCGGTTCGGCCGTGCCGCTCGATGCGGCATTGCAGACCGCAAAGAATGAGATCGGGAGCGCAACGCCGAATTGGCTTGCGCCGGGAGAGGCTTGCGAGCTGCAGTTCGAAGCGGGCGACGCGGCCGCAGCGCGTGCCGCGCGCGATCGGATTGCGGAGCGCATAGGAAGTGCGCCGGTCGACGTGTGCGTGCTGCCGGCAGAAGGGCGGCGCAAAGGGCTGCTCATTGCCGACATGGACTCGACGATCATTCAGCAGGAATGCATCGACGAGATGGCCGATATGCTGGGGCTGAAGGCGCGCATTGCGGCCATTACCGAGCGTGCCATGCGCGGCGAGCTGCCCTTCGAGGCAGCACTGCGCGAGCGGCTCGGTCTTCTGGCGGGGCTGGACGTCAGCGCCTTGCAGCGGGTGTTCGACGAGCGGATCGTGGTCATGCCGGGCGCGCGCACGCTGGTCGCGACCATGCGTGCGAATGGCGCTTTCACGGCGCTCGTCTCGGGGGGCTTCAGCTTTTTCACGTCACGCGTGGCAGCTGCCGTCGGTTTTGACGTCAACCGCGCGAACGAACTCGATATCGTCGATGAAAAGCTCACGGGCGGCGTGGTAGGCCCCATTCTCGGCCGCGAGGCCAAACTCGATGCCCTCATCTACTACCGCGACGCGCGCGGCCTCGCCGCCGTGGCGACGTTGGCCGTGGGCGACGGCGCGAATGATCTGGCTATGATTGGAGCCGCCGGCCTCGGTGTCGCGTATCGCGCCAAGCCGGTTGTCGCGGCGGAAGCAGATGTCGGCATCACGCACGGCGACCTGACCGCCCTGCTGTTCCTTCAGGGATACCGCAAGGCCGATTTCGTCGCCGTGAGCTGAGGCGCAGGCGGCTCAGTCGAAGCAGGTGCTCGGCTCGGCGCCCTTGAGAATGATTTGAAGGTTGACCAGCCCGCTCGGGAGCGCCAGCGCCTGTTTACCCTCGGTGCAGGCGTTCAGCACCGTCGGGGCCTCGATGATCAGCCGGAGATAGTGGGCTTTGGGCTCGCTGGGTTTTGTCGGCAGCGCCTCGGCCCGGAACTTCCCGACGACCTTGTCGCCGCACTTCATGGTGCAGTTGAACGCAAGGCCTTCGCCCGTGCACGGCGCCGATACGTCATTCTGGATCGGGCCATTCTGATTCTTCAGCAGAATACCGATGCGCAGCCGTGTCTCCGGGAGCGGCTTGCTCTCGACCTTGTATTGGAGTGGCTGGACATCGACGCGGCTCACGTGGGCCGCCGCCGGGTCCTTCTCAACGCCCGTTTCGTCCGAAAGTGCGTATTTGAAGCAGGTGCCGGGGGACGGCGCGGCCTGCTTCGGCACGTCATCGGCGGCGCCGACGACGCTGGTCATCAACAAAAAGGCAAGCGGGTACAGGGCGAGGCGGCGTGGCATCACGGTTCCGGGAGTCACCTTTGAGCGATCGTGACATCACAGTGCAATCTCGCAGCACTTGCGATCAAGCTTCATCACAAAGAAAAGCGGACAAAATCGCGTGGGATCGTGATATGTTTCAGGCGAACGCGGAGTGCGGGCAGAATGTCGTCGCCGCGTGCACGGAAACATTACGCAGCAGACGTTCTCCATCGTCACGACAGAAACGCGCGTGCGCCATCGCCTCCAAGAGATTCTGGTCGCTTATTTTCTCGCAAGCTTTGCCGCGAGTTTCGCCATTGCATTACGGTTCGTGGGTGAGGACCTGCTGCGAGATCTGTTTCTTGGGCATTGGCAAAGAGCCGCTGCGTTTCCCTTTTCGCTTTTTTGGATTGGGGGGATTGCCGGATTGTTCATCTGCCTTTTTGCCTTTTTACCCGCAGTGTCAGTGATCGGTCTGACTGAGATCGCGCGGATTCGTTCGGCCTTGTTCTACGGTGTGGCTGGCGGATGCATTAGTCTTCCGTCCACTTGCCTCTGGGGCCGATGGTCTTTCCCGTCGATGGACGGTTCATCTGTGCCAGATGCGCGGTCGATCACGCAGTGCGTGAGCGCTGGTTTGGGTTCCAGGCATTCTATCGTGTTCGTGGCGGCCGGAGTGATCGGCGGTCTCGTCTATTGGCGCCTTGCAGGAAAGAACGCCGACGACTGGCGCGGGCGCGACGTCACCGCTTGACCCGGCGCTTGCGCAACGCCAACCACAGTCCCGTGAGCAGGCCGATCAAGCCGCCGACCGGGCCGATACCGAAGAAGGCGACCATGGCGCGCTCGCCCTCGAAATCAGAGAGGCCGAGGGTGCTGCCGATGATGAGCGTGCCGAATGCGGCGACGAGCCAGCCCACGATCCCGATCAGGAACGCCAGAACTATTCTCATAGGCGTCCCCGGGGGATGGAGGGGTATCGTCAGGCCTGGCCTTCGGTCTCGAACATGGTCGAGGCGAGGGCTTCGCGGCTGTCCTTGCCTGCCCAGACGACGAACTGGAAGGCTTGGTAGTAGCGTTCGCAGGCCTCGAGCGCCGCGCGCAGCAGCGCTTCGCATTGGCTCTGGGTGGCGACGGCGCCGTTGAGCATGAGGCCCTGGCGGAACATGATGAGGCCTTCGCGCGTCCAGATATCGAAATGGCCGAGCCAGAGCTGTTCGTTGATCTGCGCGACGAGGCGGTAAACCTCGGACAGGCGATTATCGGGCACCTTGAAGTCGAAGGCGCAGGCGATATGCAACGATTCAAGATCCTCGCGCCAGTTGAGCGAGAGCTGATAGTCCGTCCAGTTTCCCGCAACGACGAGTGTCAGCTCGTCCTCATGCGTGCGGTCGCAGGCCCAATCGTGTGCGCCGGCGACCTGTTCGATCAGGTCGACCGGGTTTCTGGCACGCGTGAAGCCCGTCTCTGCCATGGCCATGCAAGTTCCTCGTTTGGCGCGTCGCCATCCCCCTGAGCGCGACGGAGCGCACGGCGAACCGTGTGCAGGACGGAGCTAATCGAAGCCGCCCCAAGCCCGCAAGCTGCCGTCCGCCTTCTCCACGATCAAAGTAAACGAGGGTGGCAAAATGAAGGGAAGGAGGCCGTTTGCGCACGGAGATCGTGGACAAGCTGTGAGTCCAGCCAGAAAGCAGGGGAATGTGGCCCCGCAGGACTGGCTCAGGCCGCGCAAGCGATTCCGAGCACCTTACTCGCCGTTGACCGCTGGTGCGCCGAGGCGAGCTTCTAGTGCGGCAATACGCGCCGCCAGGGCATCATTCTCCTCGCGCGCCTTCTGCGCCATGGCCTTCACGGCCTCGAATTCCTCGCGAGAGACAAGATCCATCTCGCGGACGATCCGCTCGCCCTGGGCCTTGAACAGGTTCGTTGCTTCGCGCTGCACGCCCTGTGCGGCGCCGGCTGCGTCCGTCATCAGCTTGGCCAGCTCGTCGAGCAGCCGGTTGTTGGTCTGCGTCATGACAATTCCTCCGCACGTCATTGGCGGCTATTTGTTGCCCTGCTAGCACGCCCAGAGCCGGTCCGGTGGGCTTTTTTGGAGCGCGATTGTCGGAATGGAGCGCTGCCGGCCGTCTTCAAGGCACCTGTCCCTCACGGTCGGCATTAAACAGGAGAGCACCTGATGAAAGTCATGGTCATCGTCAAGGCGAGCAAGGCATCCGAGGCTGGCGAGATGCCGGGCGAGCAGATTCTCACCGATATGGGCAATTACAACGAAGCGCTGGTCAAAGCGGGCATCATGCTCGCTGGCGAGGGCCTCCACCCGACGAGTAAGGGCAAGCGTGTGCGCTTTTCAGGCAAGGAACGCATGGTCATCGACGGCCCGTTCGCCGAGACCAAGGAGCAGATTGCCGGGTATTGGCTCTGGAAGGTCAAGGACATGGCCGAGGCTGTTGCGTGGTTGAAGAAGTGCCCGAACCCCCATTACGAGGAATGCGAGGTCGAAATCCGCCCCGTCTTCGAGATGGACGACTTCGGCGAGGCCTTCACGCCCGAGCTGCGCGCCCAGGAAGAGCGCCTCATGGCCGAAGCCAAAAAGAATGCCGGCGGCTGATACGGACGCGCTGACGCCGCCGCGCAGTCATTGGATTGAGCGGCGGCGCGCCAGCCTGCGGTCGAGCAGGACCATCAATTGGCCGGCGCCGATAAAGCCGACGGCGATCACCACTGCGGTGACGAGCACTTGCGGCCATCCGTTCGCCGCCACGTCGATGAAGGGATACGCGTAGATCCCCTCGAAATGGCCTCGGATGAGCGCGTAGATGAGATACACGAGCGGATAGAGCGACCAGTCCAGCGGATCACGCCACGCGAGCCGTCCCTTGGGTGCGTAGACGAGCCAGAAGATCAGCGCGAGCACGGGCGTCGCCTTGTGGAGCAGGAAATCTGCCGCGGCCGACGCGCCTGCGAGCGGGCGGGCGTCCTGGAGAAGCAAGGCAAAGACGACGCCGACGAGGACGATGGCGGATACCGATCCCGCGAGCACCTGCGGTGGCAGCACTCTGATGCCGCGCAGGGCTATGTTGGCGAACACGATGGCGAGCAGGCCGTTCGTCAGGATCGTGAAGAAGCGAACGAGAATCCAAACTGCCGTGAGCACCGAGTTGCCCTGACTGAGCAGATTGCTCAATTCGAGGCCGATGCCGGTGACGGCTGCAATGCAGATGATGGCGGCGAACAGTCGTGCGGGCACGCGAGACCTCATGTGTGGCGATCTCAGATTGGGGATGCCGATAGTGCATCGCGGGGCCTGCGGTCAAATAGGCCGGCCGCCGCACGGGGCGGGGCGTCGCACCGCAGCGGTATCACGTGCGCTTGCCTTGACAGCACCATTTGCCTTGCCGAATGGTCCGGGCAACCGTTGTTCAGGAGCTGTCCGGCCGTCCCATGAGCCCTTTCGCCAGCCTGCTCGCCATCCCCTTTCCGGCAATCGACCCCATCGCTCTGCAGATCGGTCCAATCGCCGTCCGCTGGTACGGTCTCGCCTATGTTGCGGGTCTGTTGCTCGGCTGGTTCTATCTGAAGCGTCTCGTCGCAACGCCGCAACTCTGGCGGAACGACAAGCCGCCCTTCTCGCCGGCACTCGCCGATGACCTCTTCATCTGGGTCGCGGTCGGTGTGATTGTCGGCGGGCGGCTCGGCCATGTGTTGCTCTATCAGCCCGGCCACTATCTCTCCAATCCGATCGAGATCCTCTACGTCTGGCAGGGCGGCATGGCCTTTCACGGCGGCATGCTCGGGACCATCCTCGCCATGTGGCTGTTCGCGCGGCGGCAAGGCGTTCCGGCGTTGAGCGTGATGGATGCGGTTTCGGCCGCTGTGCCGATCGGTCTTTTCTTCGGCCGCGTCGCGAACTTCATCAACTCCGAGGTCGTCGGCACCGAGACGAACGTGCCCTGGGGTATCATCTTTCCCGGCTGGGGTGACGCAGCGCGCCATCCCGTCCAGCTCTACGAAGCCCTGCTCGAAGGCCTCGTACTTTTCCTGATCCTGCGCTACCTCGTTTATCGCCATCGCGCACTCGCGACGCCGGGCTTGATCGGCGCGGCGTTCCTCGCGGGCTATGGCGGTTTCAGGATCATCTGCGAGTTCTTCAAGTACGACGAATACCGCACGATCGTCTCGGAGGGCTGGTTGACGACGGGCATGATCTACTCGATCCCCATGGCTCTCTTTGGCACGGCCGCCTACATCGTACTCAGGCGACCGAAGACCGTCTGATGGACCGCCATCCCACACCGCTCGCCGAGATCCTTGCCGCGCGGATCGCGCGCGGGGGCCCGATCTCCGTCCGCTCGTACATGGACGCCTGCCTCAATGATCCCGAGCACGGCTATTACCGCACACGCCGGGCGATCGGTGCGAAGGAGGATTTCGTTACGGCGCCCGAGATCAGCCAGATCTTCGGGGAGCTGATCGGGCTCTGGGCGGCGGTCGTCTGGCAGCAAATGGGTGCGCCTGAGAACGTGCGCCTCATTGAGCTCGGTCCTGGGCGCGGCACGCTCATGGCCGACGCTCTGCGCGCGGCGCAGAAGGTGCCGGCTTTTGCACGCGCGATCGAGGTCGTGCTTGTCGAGCCCAATGGCGCATTGCAAGCCATTCAGCGCGAGGCTCTCGCCGGGCAGGCCACGCCCATGCGCTGGGCCTCGGAATTTTCTGAGGTGGCAGCAGGCGGTGCGACGATCCTCATTGCCAACGAGATTCTCGATGTCCTCCCCATCACACAGCTTCAGCGCAGCGAGGACGGATGGGTGGAGCGCGGCGTTGGCATAAGCGATAACGGCGAGCTGACCTTCGGTACGACCGCGGACGCCGTCCCACTCCCGCAACTCGCGAGCACGGCACAGCCCGGTGAGATCATCGAGCAGCGGAATACGGCTAACCTCGCCGATGATCTGCGGCGGCTTGCCGACGCCGGCCCGTTCGCTGCGCTCTTCATCGACTATGGCTACGAGGGGCCTGCGGTCGGCGACACACTGCAGGCCGTGCGCGCACAACGCTATGAGGATCCGCTCGCTTCGCCGGGTATTGCGGACCTCACAGCCCATGTCGACTTCACGGCATTCGGCGCTGACGTGCGTGCACGCGGAATGGCCGTCGACGGGCCGGTGCCGCAGGCGGTCCTCCTCGGCGCGCTCGGCATTGTCGAGCGTACGTCGCGACTGATGTCCTCCAATCCTGATGCTGCGCCGGCCCTCGAGGCCGCAACGGCACGCCTCACGGCTCCGACCGGCATGGGTACGCTCTTCAAGGCCATGGGTCTGCGCTCGAGCCATCTTCCGCCACTGCCGGGATTCTGAAACATGATCCGGACTTTCGGGACATTGGTGCTTGGTTCGGCAATGATCCTGTCGCTGATCGCGGATGCCGGAGCCTGGACGGAGCGCGACGTCAACCGATCCGGTCTCTACGGCACGCTTACGCTGCCGGAGACGCCCAATCCCGTGCGCGCCGCGCTCATTCTTTCTGGGTCCGGCCCCACTGATCGCAACGGCAATAATCCTGCCGGCTCGAACGACAGTCTGAAACTGCTCGCGCACGGCCTCGCTGCCGAGGGCATCGCCTCGCTGCGCGTCGACAAGCGTGGCATTGCTGCCAGCGCCGAGGCTGCTACCCGCGAGGATGATTTGCGGATCGAGACTTATGTGTCGGACGCCGTCGCGTGGCTCGATTTTCTGCGTGGAGAGCTGGCCCAATCGCGCCTCTTCGTGATCGGCCACAGTGAAGGTGCGCTGATCGCAACGCTGGCGGCGCGGCGGACCGATGTCGCCGGACTGATCCTGGTAGCGGGTGCGGGTGAGAGCGCCGATCGCATCATCGCCCGGCAACTGGCGGCTGGCGGTGTTCCGGAGGGGCTTCAGGCCGCATCCTGGCGCATTGCCGAAAGACTTCGCGCCGGGCAGCTCGTGACGGACGTGCCGGCGGATCTCCTCTCGCTCTACAGGCCGAGCGTGCAGAACTATCTCATGTCGTGGTTGTCGCTCGATCCCGTGGCCGAACTCGCCAAGGCGCGCGGCGCAGTCCTCATCGTGCAAGGGACGACGGACCTGCAGATCCTGCCGGAAGATGCACGGCGTCTGGCCTCGGCGCGGCCCGATGCGAAGCTCGTCCTCATCGACGGCATGAACCATGTGCTGAAGGAAGCGCCGCTCGATCGCCGTGCCAACTTGAACACGTACATCAAATCGGATTTGCCGCTGGCACCGGAACTGCTGCCAGCCATCACCGAATTCATCCGCGGCTTGTGATCTCAACCCGGCGCGGGGCCGCTCGCGCAGCGCGCCCGTGCGAGCTGCGCAGTCGTGCGCTCTTCGAATGCCTGCCCGTGCAACGGGGCCCGCACGACGATGAGGCCGCGGTTTTCCGGCGCCTGGATGCGCGAGGGGTCGAAATTCGGCGCCGTGCCGATGCCGAACAGATTGAGCAACGTCGCCTTCGTCGGCTCGATCACGAGCGTCACCTCGGGCTGGCGCAGCCCTGCAGCGGCCACGGCATAGAAGTTGTCGCCGTGCGGCGTGTAGATCGCGAGGCTCCAGCCGGGATCAGGGAGCGTTGCCGTCACTGTCACGAGGCCCTCGGCCAGATCGAAGGGGCACACGGCAAGCTGATGCGCCGGATCATTGAAGGGGAGCAACTCGTTTCCCGGTGTGATCGTCGGGATGATGCGCATGGTGTTGAGAGGAAGGTCCGCGCTCACGCGCTCGAAGGCCGTGGCTGCGCCGAGGTAGGGAATGGCCAGCGTCGAGGCAATGTGCACGATGCCGCCCGCAACGAGGGCGACGAGCAGTATGTGCAGGCTCACACGCGGTAACAGGCGAATGCGGCCTTTCAGCATGCGAGCCTCCGTACAGCAGGAAGCTGGACCTGGGTGTCGTCGCCCGCTGTACCGCCGGCCGTCGCATCGTGCGGGTCTTCGGCCTGAAGCACGAGCGTGAGGCGGCCGGCGCCGCCGGTCGGCAGCCAGTTACCCGGACGCGCCGATCGCGCGAGGTGGACGGCGACGCGGCCTGATGGCGTGCGCAGTGCCGTGTCCGAGCTGAAGGAATGCCGTCCCGCATCGTTGCGGATGAGCTTGCCGCTCGCATCGAAGACCGCGACGCTCCACCAGCCGCGCGATGGCTCGGCCCCCTCGAGCACGTACTCGCACGAGGAATGCAGTGGGCGGCCCTCGCTGTCGGCCGTGGCGTGATAGCGCGCGATCAGAGACGTGGAGACCGGCAACAGGGCATGGCGCACGAAGTGCGCGCGCGTATACGGGTCCGCATCGAGGCGCCCGGCGGCTGTCCAATGCGTCCAGGGGCCGTGCACTTCCGTCGTCAGGGCCGAGCCGCGCTCCACCATCATCCAGGTGGCACTGAGGCCACCGCCGACCGCGATCAGGACGAAGAGCAGTATGTTCAGCATGGGCGTGGGCTCATGATGTCCACTGGCGGGCTCATCGCTGGCGCTCGGCCGGCGGGCGCACAGCGCTTGCCGGCTCGAAGTAGCGATCGGTGCTCGAAGGTTCGGCGCGGCGGCCGGCAGGCGGCGGCGACTTCGTGCCGGGCGCGGGGGGCGCAGCCGGCCGGCCGGAGCCGACGCCGTCAGGCCGCTCGGTGGCGAGACGCATTTCCTCGCCGAGCTGGCGCAGTGTCTGGCGCGTGCGGTCGGACATGATGCTGCTCGGGATCGCCCGTTCAGCGCTTGCGGCGCCGCCCTGCGGCTCGAGCTGACGCAGCGCCGCAATGCGCCTGCGCTCTTCGACCTGGGCCGGATGGGTATCCAGGCCGTCGATCGTCGGGACGTCGGGACTGCTCGTCGCGATCGCCATGAAGCTGTGCCAGGCCATGGCCGGCAGATTGCCGCCCGTGACGTCGCGCATGGGGCGGAAATCATCATTGCCGATCCAGACACCGGTCACGTACTGGCCCGTGAAGCCCAGGAACCATGCATCACGGTAGCCCGAGCTGGTCCCCGTCTTACCGGCCGAATGCGTATTGTCGAGGAGCGCTCGCCGGCCCGTACCCTCGGTGACGACCGCGTGCATCATGCGGTTCATGTTCTCGACGACGCGCGGCTCGAGGACCTGTTCCGCCGGCGGCGCGTCCTTCTCGCGGGAATAGATGACGTCGCCGCGCGAGTTCGTGATTTCGAGGATGGCGTACGGCTTCACCGCCTTGCCGTGATTGGCGAAGTGCGCATAGGCGGCCGTATGCTCGAGCGGGGTGATGCCCTGATCGCCGAGCGCCATGGAGCATGTCTTGCGGATGCCCTGCACGCCGAGGCGTCGCGTGATCTCGATGACGCTGTCGCGCTCGTAGCGGAAGGAAAGATCAACCGCGGTTGTATTGAGCGAGCGGGCGAATGCGCTGGTCATGGTGATGCGGGCGCCGCTGCCCGAGCCGCCGTCGTAGTTCTTCGGTGCCCAGTTGCCGCAGCTCGGCGAGGCATCGCGCACGATCGAGGTGGCGGTCAGTCCCTGCTCCACCGCATTGGCATAGACGTAGAGCTTGAACGACGAACCGGGCTGCCGCCGTGCAGCACTCGCGCGGTTGAACTGGCTTTCGCCATAGTCGACACCGCCGACGAGCGCGCGCACCGCGCCATCCGGCTCCATGGCAACCAGCGCGCCCGAACTGGCGTTCTTTGCGCGTCCGTGCTGGCGAATGGTGGATACGAGCGCCTGGTCCGCGGCCTGCTGGAGACCGACATCGAGAGTCGTGCGCGCCGTCAGCACGAAATGGCCGCGCCCTTCGGCAACGCGCTGGATCTCCTCGAAGGCCCAGTCCAGGTACCAGTCGGGGCTGTAGGTCGATCGCGTCTCGATTGGCCGGGCGGGATTGAGCCGTGCGCCGTGCACTTGGCCCGCGGTCATGAAGCCGGCATCGACGAGGTTCGTCAGCACGACATTGGCGCGGGCGCGCGAGGCCGGGAGGTCGAGGTGCGGGGCGAACTTGGTCGGCGCCTTGAAGAGGCCGACCAGCATGGCCGCCTCGGCGAGCGTGATCTCCCGTGCCGACTTGCCGAAATAGAAGTGGGATGCGGCTTCGACACCAAATGCACCGCCGCCCATGTAGGCGCGGTCGAAGTAGAGCTTCAGGATATCGCGCTTCGAGAATCGCGCTTCGAGCCAGAAGGCGAGGAACAGCTCCTTGAGCTTGCGCTCGAAGGAGCGCTCGAAGGAGAGGAACAGGTTCTTCGCGAGCTGCTGCGTGAGTGTCGAGCCGCCCTGCACGGTTTCGCCTGCGCGCACGTTCTCCACGAAGGCGCGCGCGGTGCCGAGGAAGTCGATGCCGATGTGCTCGAAGAAGCGCCGGTCCTCGGTGGCGAGCGTCGCCTTGATGAGGTAGTCGGGGATCTCCTCGAGCGGCACGGCGTCATTATGCAGGATGCCGCGCTGGCCGATCTCGCGCCCCTCGCGGTCGAGGAACTTCACGCTGTAGCGGCCGGTCGAGAAGATCTTGGCCTCGTCCATCTCCTCGAAGGCCGGGATGGCCAGCGCATACATGAGCACGAGACCGCCGCAGAGAAGCGTGAAGCCTTCCGACATCAACTCGTTGGCGACCTTGCGCCAGCCGTAGAGGCGAAAGCGGGCAAAAAAGCTCGAGGCGGCGTTCCAGCGGTCCTGGAAGGATTCCCAGGTATTCGAGAGGCTCGAATCGATCCAGCTGTCGAGCCGCAGCCAGTCGATGCTGCTGCGGCTCCCCTTCCGATTCCGTGTGAGCCAATCGATCAAACGCTAACTCCCAAGGATATCTAGCCTATTTGGGTCGGGGACGCGGCTTGCCGATGCGGATCATTGTACGCCATTCTGGCGTTGATATGCTGAATCGATCCACACCGGCAAATGTGATAATTGGACAATAGTCATACATCAGGAGCTTGCGCGTGCCGTCGAAAGATCCGCTGCCCTTCTGGCGAACCAAGTCGCTCGACGACATGTCGTCCAGCGAGTGGGAGCAGTTGTGCGACGGCTGTGGCCGGTGCTGCCTCGTCAAGCTCGAGGACGAGGACACGGGCGACATCTATCTGACGCGCCTTGCCTGCGGCCTTCTCGATCTCAAAACGTGCCGCTGCCGTGACTACGCCGCTCGGCATGAGAAGATGCCGGATTGCATTTCGATCACGCCCGAGAAGGTGCGCACCCTCGGCTGGCTGCCCCCGACGTGCGGTTATCGGCGCGTCGAGGAGGGGAAGGACCTCCTGTGGTGGCATCCGCTGATTTCCGGCACGCCGGATACGGTGCATGAAGCAGGCATCTCCGTGCGCAAGCTCGCGCGCACCGAGGTCGGCATCAAGCCCGGCTGGATCCCGCACTACATCATCGACGATTTTGTTGATGATGGGGTCGAGGCTCCGCCGGCCCCCGCCCGTAAGAAGCGCGCCGGCAGCAAGCGCTAGACCCGCTAGAAGCGCAGTACCCTGAGCCAGCGCATGACGTCGAGCAGGCTGACGGCGGCGGCGGCGACATAGGTGAAAGCCGCTGCCCGCAGGAGCTGGCGGGCCGAGTTCATGTCGCGGTCCGAGATGTAGTTGCCGGACTTGAGGAGCGGCAGCGCCCGCCGGAAGCTCGCGTCGAACTCCACGGGCAGCGTCACGGCGTGCATGAATACCGTCGATCCCAGGATGAGAATGCCGAGCGCCATCTGCATGAGCATGATGTGCGGTGATTTCGAGAGGATCATCATCACCGGTGCGGCGATCATCACGACCGACCCGAGTTTCTGGATCTTGTCGGCTTGACGTGCCATTCGCGTGCGCGCTGTGAGGGGGCCGTATGCGGTCGCATCCTGCATGGCGTGACCGACCTCGTGGGCGGCGATGACGACTGCGGCGAGGGAACGCTTACCGAAGTGCTGCGGCAGGAGGCGCACGGCCTTGGCCTCGGGGTCGTAGTGGTCCCCCTGCTGCGTTTCTTCGACGACGACATGATGCAGGCCCATGCCGTCGAGCACATGGCGCGCGAATTCGCCGCCTGTTCCGGCCAGATCCGCCCGCTCGCTCGAATGGCGGGCGATGACGCCCCTGATCCACATCTGCGGCAGGAAGGCGAGGCCAAAGGCGAGGGCGAGGACGATGAGTGCGAGGGTCAACCAGAGCTCCTCAAGATTGAGGGCAGCAGCTTAGCACAAAGGGTGGCCGGGATGCTCACGCCACGCGCCCGACGGCGTAGCGCGACTGGACGAAGCCCGATGGGTAGGCCGTCGTCTCGAAGTGCGTGAGGACAACGTCGTGCGGCAGCGTGCCGAAGAGCGGCCGGCCGGTCCCGATCAGGATGGGGATGCGCGTAATGGTCATGTCCTCGATCAGGCCATCGGCCAGGAAAGACTGTATCAGCCGTCCGCCATCCACGTAGGCGCGTGACCATCCCTCGCGCCGCAGCATGTCGAGCACTTCCGTGGGGCCAAGTGCCAGGATCCGGACGCGGTCGGCGCGATCCGCCGGGACGGCTTCAGGGTCGAGCGTGCGGCTCAGGACGACGACTGGCTTGTCGTAAGGCCATTTGCCGAAAGAGAGGACTTTCTCGAATGTCCCCCGACCGATGATCAGGCCGTCCACGGAGTTCATGAAGTCCGCGTAGCCGTAGTCGTCGCCGATATCGGGCCACTGGTGCAGCCATTCGATGTCGCCGTCCGGGCGCGCGATGAAGCCATCGAGGCTGGTCGCGATGTAGACATGGCAGGTCGGCATGGTCTCGGGAGCGTCTCGGGCTGGCTATGTGCTGCTGCGGGTCTTCTATCACATCGCGGCGCTTGCGCTCGCCCGCTCCCTCGGGGGATGATGGCTCATCCGTGGTGCCGGCTGGCCGAGCCGCCACACCCCTTGGCACCGCTCAATCACAGAGACAGAACGATAGAAACCGGAGGAAACCGTATGGTCGCCATCGCGATCCTCGACGACTACCAGAACGTGGCCTTGTCGTTTGCCGACTGGTCACGTCTCAAAGCAGCCCATCAGGTTACGGTCTTCAAGCACGCCTTCGAGAGCGAGGCGGCGGCGCGCCGTGAGCTGCAGGCCTTCGACGTGGTTTGCTGCATGCGCGAGCGTACGCCCTTTCCGCGCTCGCTCATCGAGGCACTTCCCAATCTCAAGCTGATCGTCACGGCCGGCATGCGCAATGCCGCCATCGATACGGAGGCAGCAGCCGCACGCGGGATCAAGGTGTGCGGTTCGGACAGCGGCGGCCACGCGACGGCCGAGCTGACCATGGGCCTCATCCTGGCGCTGGCCCGCAACCTGCACATCGAGTTCGCGAACATGCGCGAAGGGCGCTGGCAGACGACGGTCGGTCGCGATCTCAAGGGGCGCACGCTCGGTCTTGTCGGGCTCGGCCGCCTCGGTGGGCATGTCGCGCGCATGGCGCAGGCCTTCGGCATGAACGTCATTGCCTGGAGCCCGAACCTCACGGACGAGCGCGCAGCCGAGCACAATGCGCGGCGCGCGGCAAAGGATGTGCTTTTCCGCGAGGCCGATGTGATCTCCGTGCACGTGGTGCTGTCGGCGCGCAGCCGCGGCATCGTCACGGCCGAGGATTTGGCGCTCATGAAGCCGACCGCCTTCTTCGTGAATACTTCGCGCGCGCCCCTCGTCGACAATGCGGCGCTGAGTGCGGCGCTCGCTGCGGGTAAAATCGCTGGTGCCGCGCTCGACGTCTACGAGGTCGAGCCGGTGCCGGCCGCTGAGGCCCTGCGCCGTGAGCCGCGCGCCGTTCTCACGCCGCACATCGGCTATGTGACCGAGGAAACCTATCAGCTGTTTTATCCCGGCATGGTCGAGGACATCGAGGCTTGGCTCGCGGGCAAGCCCGTACGCGTCATTGCAGGCTGAGGGAGCGGCGGATGATCATCGAAATTCTCTGCACGGGTGACGAGATCCTCACCGGCAAGACGATCAACACGAACTTCAGCCATATGTCGGCGCGGCTCAACGAGCTTGGCCTGAGCGTGCGCTGGGGAACGACAGTCGGTGACGACCGCGAGACGCTCATGGAGGCCTTGCGCCTTGCCGCGTCTCGCGCCGATGCCGTGATCGTCAACGGCGGCCTGGGTCCAACGGTCGATGATCTCTCACAGGAGATCGCGGCGAAGGCCGCCGGCGTCGAGCTCGTGCTGAGCGAGGAATGGCTCGCGCGCATCGAGAGTTTTTATGCGCGACGTAACCGCGTCATGCCGCCGAACAACAGGAAGCAGGCGTTGCTTCCTGCGGGTGCCGAGCTGATCGACAATCCGATCGGCACGGCGTGCGGTTTCGCCGTGACCATCGGCAAGGCGCGCTTCTTCTTCACGCCGGGCGTTCCGCGCGAGATGCGCCGTATGCTCGACGAGCAGCTCATTCCGCGTCTTCTGGCGATGAGCGGCCTCAAGGGCGTGACGCGCCTGAAGCGCTTCCACTCGTTCGGCATTGGTGAATCGCGTGCCGACGAAATGCTGGCTGGTATTCCGGGCCTCGAGGATGGCGGCAGCGTGAAGCTCGGCTTTCAGTCGCACTATCCGCAACTCGAAACCAAGCTCGCAATCCGCGCCGATGACGAAGCGGCGCTTGCGGGCGCACTCGGTCCCATCGAGGCCGAGGTACGCCGTCGTCTCGGCAACTTCATCATTGCGGAGGACGACCAGCGTCTCGAAGGTGTGATCCTCGACCGGCTGTCGGCGGGTGGTCACACACTCGCCATCGCCGAGATGGTGACGGGTGGTGGCGTTGCCGCGCGCCTGGCGCCGCAGCTGGCATCAGGGCCTGTGTTCCGACGCGGTATTGTCGGTCGCGATCTGGCGCAGGTATTCGGTGCCGTGGGTCTCGATGCAAATTTTTCGGCGGCCGGGATCACGGAGGATGCGGCGATTGCCGTTGCGCAGGGCCTGCGTCAGGTGAGCGGTGCGTCGCACGCAGTCGCGGTGCTGATGGAACTCGACGAGGGCGAGGATCGTCTCGAACTCGGCGGCAACATCCAGATCGGACTTGCCGATCCGACGGGCGCACTCGCGCGGCCGGCACGCTTGCTCGGTGGACGCGAGTGGGTGCGCATGGGCGTGATCGAACTCGCACTTGATGCATTGCGTCGTCGCTTGCTCGGACTCGAGGTCGACGAGCGCATCGACTTCGAGCGGAGATAATTGCTGTTTTTAGAAACGGCCTGACGGCCGGCGCGCAGTCACATGCTCATGAAGAGGGGCTTCGCAAGTCCGTGGTGGTCTGCGCCGCGAACGCGTGCCGCGACATTCGCCGAGCTCACTGCATGGCCGCCGCGGGCATAGCACCACGGAAGGGTTGCGAAGCGCCTCTTCCCAGCAGCCCGCGGCAAGTGAAAGACCCCGCCGCGGGCATAGCACCACGGAAGGGTTGCGAAGCACCTCTTCCCAGCAGCCCGCGGCAAGTAAAAGACTGCGCCGCGTCGCTGATACAAGCAATATGCTGTTGTCCTACATTCAGCCAAAAGCCGCTGAAGAGCCGCCGTTCAGCCAACGGCCTCGCACAATCGCGCGCTAGGTAGAGAGTGCTCGTTCTCCGCGTCGCGTATCTCGTTTCATCACGGAGAGCCTTCTCGAAGGCATCGTAACTTGGCCATCGGCCGAGAGCGATGTTGCTCACTCTGCAGCACCAGGAGCGCGTCCCGTGCCGAAGTCTCAACATCTCCCATCCACATGCCCGGGAGTGAGCCAACGACACCGACGTCGATCTCCTTAACGGCCGATTAACCAATTCACGGTTAACTGAAGGCGCGTAGAGGGGTGTACCACATGTTGCGTATTGTGCGTTTGTGTGAGCGTCTGCCAAGGTCCGCCACCACATTTCGGGGCGCGGCCGTTCTTGTGTTGGCGATGGCTGCCGGCGGTTGCAGTGCCGGTTTTGAAATGCCCTCGCTCAGCTACAACGGGGGCCCGTCATCGACGAGCAGCGTCCCCATTCCTCGCGAGCCCGTCTATCAGAACCGCGGCTCGAACTCGCTCGGTGATGAGCGCAGCTACAGCCAGCCCCAGGGACAGCCATACGGGCAGCCGTATGGACAGCCCTATGGTCAGCCATACAACGCGCCGGAAGGCACGGGCGTCGAGCGCTCCTACAGTCCTCCTTACGAGCGCGCGCCTCAGCGCCCGGAGTGGCGTCAGAGCAATCGCGGCACGCCGGTTTCACCTGAGGGCGAGCGTGGCGTGCACGTGTCGGAATTGTCCGGGGCCTATGATCGCGCGGCGCCGACGGGAGCCTCGTCTCGGTACACCCCACCGCCCGCGTCCGCGCCATATCGGAGCACGGATCCGGTTCCCGTTGCGGCTCCGGCACCGCCGCGCGCGAGCTTTGATGCGTCGCACGCCCCCGCTCCCGTCGAGGGCAATACGATCGAGGTCGCATCCGGCGATACGCTCTATGCGCTTTCCAAGAAGCACGGCGTTTCCGTCGCGGCGCTGATGAGCGCCAACAATCTGAAGAACGCGCAACTTCGCATTGGCCAGAAGCTCGTCGTGCCCTCGGCGAGCGCTCCACCGACGCGTCGCGTCGCGTCCCTGCCGTCGGCGCCGATGGCCGAGCCTGCACCGCCGCCTGCTGCTTTGCCGCCGCCCGCATTCCCGCCGCGTAGCGAGCGTCCCGAACCGCGCCTTCCGCACCATGAGGCGGGGCCGATGGTGCCGCCGCTCATAGAAACCGATCCGTCGACACCGGCTGCCACGCCGGCGCCCGCTCCAGCCGCGACGCCTGCACCGCGCAGTGCCGCGGCTGCCGATCCGTCCGGCTGGACGGGCACCTACACCGTCGCGCGCGGCGATAGCCTTTATGCCGTTGCCCGCAAGCATAATGTCGGCCTCAACGAGCTCGAGCGGGTCAACCAGATCACGGATCCGCGGCGCGTGAAGCCCGGCACCGTGCTCAAGGTGCCGCGTGCCGGCGATGCAGCACCCGTGGCGTCCGCTCCGGCGACGCCGCCGCCAGCGAAGATGGCAACTGATGGCGTCACACCGATCGTGCCGGTCATCATCAATGGCCGTCCTCGCACGGCCGCCATTGATACGGAGGCGCACACGCCGCCGGGTGGCTCGTTGACGGATGCCGCGCCGGCACCTCCTCCGCTCGCCAGGCAGGAGCCGACCGTCCGCGACGCGGCCGTACCTCCGGCGCCGAAGGCGTCACCGGCCACCGCGAAGTTCCGCTGGCCGGCGCGCGGCAAGATCATCTCGAACTTCGGACCGCAAGGCGGCGGTCAGAACGATGGCATCAATATCGCGTTGCCGCGCGGTGCTGACGTTCACGCGGCCGAGGCCGGCATCGTGACGTACGCGGGCGACGGTGTGCAGGGTTATGGCAACCTGCTCCTCATCCGCCACGATGGCGGCTGGATCACCGCCTACGCGCACAACGATTCACTGAACGTGAAGCAGGGCGAAGCCGTGCGGCGCGGGCAGGTCATCGCCAAGGCGGGAGCCACGGGCAGTGTCGACACGCCCCAGCTCCGCTTCGAGATCCGCCAGGGCGTCAAGCCGTTGGATCCCATTCAGCACCTCGAGAATTAATTGCGGACGGACTTGAGGTGCAGCCTTCGGGGCAGGACCATCGCCCGGTCCTGCCCCGAAGCATTTCTGGAGCCGCTGCTGCAACTCTGCAGCGAGACCGGCGCTGAGCGCGACCCGCGCCGCCGTATGCGCATGGTCGGCGGCTTGCACCTCAGGCGTTGATTTGCGACGTTTGCCCGACTGCATTGGCATGCGGGCGGCTTCCCTGCGCCCGTCACGAGAGGACGCTGGGGTCAATGACCGACATCGCGACCCGGGTCTACAACCACGCCTGGAAGATCGATCCGATCGTCCGTTCGGTGCTCGACACCGATTTCTACAAGCTATTGATGGCGCAGATGATCTTTCGGCGTCATCGCGACACGCGGGTGACCTTCGGCATCATCAACCGTACGGCGAGCGTGCCGCTGGCCAACCTCATCGACGAGGGGGCGCTGCGCGAACAGCTCGACCATATCCGCTCGCTCTCGCTGAGCCGTGGCGAGTCGACCTGGCTGCGCGGCAATATGTTCTACGGCAAGCGGCAGATGTTCTCGCCCGACTTCATCGAGTGGCTCGAGGACTTCCGCTTTCCGGCCTACCACCTCGAGCGGCGCGGCAACCAGTACGAGCTGACGTTCGAGGGGCCCTGGATCGAGACCACCATGTGGGAGATCCCCGCGCTCGCCGTGGTCATGGAACTGCACAGCCGCGCCGTGACCAAGGGTCTCGGGAAGTTCGAGCTGCAAGTGCTCTATGCGCGCGCCATGACGCGCGTGTGGGAGAATATCCAGAGACTGAGCACGCTGCCGAACCTGAGCATCGCCGATTTCGGCACGCGGCGGCGCCACGGATTTCTCTGGCAGGACTGGTGCGTGCAGGCGAGCACAGAAGGATTGGGCAAGGCCTTCACCGGAACGTCGAACTGCCTCATCGCTATGCACCGCGAGGTCGAGGCGATCGGCACCAATGCGCACGAGCTGCCCATGGTCTATGCGGCGCTTGCCAGAGACGACCGTGAGCTTGCCGAAGCGCCCTATGAAGTGCTCGCCGACTGGCAGGATGCGTATGACGGAAATCTGCGCATTGTTCTGCCGGACACGTATGGCACGCAGAACTTCTTCGATAGGGCGCCCGAATGGGTGGCGCGCTGGACCGGTGTTCGCGTGGATTCCGGCGACCCGATCGAGGGCGGCGAGATGGCAATCGCCTGGTGGAAGAAGAACGGCCAGGATCCGGCGAAGAAGCTCGCGATTTTCTCCGATGGCCTCGATGTGGATCTCATTCACAAGATTCATCGCCACTTCCACGGCCGCATTCGCATCGGCTATGGCTGGGGCACGCTGCTCACCAATGATTTCCGCGGCCTTGGCCCGAACGGTGGGCTCGATCCCTTCTCGATCGTGTGCAAGGTGATCTCGGCGAACGGCCGCCCGGCGGTGAAGATCTCGGACAACCCGACGAAGGCCGTCGGGCCGGCCGAGGAGATCGCGCGCTATCGCCGCGTATTCCGTGTCGGCACGCAGGTCGCGACGCCGGTTGTCGTCTAGGCGGGCATGTCATGATCGCTGGCGATCGTATTCCGTTGCTCCGCTCCTGGCTCTTCATCGGCGGGCCGAATGCCGAGGAAAGCACGGCGCGGGCGAGCGGCGCCGACGCGGTCATTCTCGAACTCGAAGATTTCACGCCACCTGACGCGCGGCCAGCCGCGCGCGCAGCAGCGCCTCGCCTGCTCGCGGCGTGGCGGGCGGCCGGTGCGGTCGCAGCCGTGCGCGTCAATCCGCTGGCTGGCGACGGCACCGCTGATCTTGCGGCGGTCATGGCGGGAGCGCCGGATATCGTCATGCTGCCCAAGGTGCGAGGGGCGGCGGATATTGTCGAGCTTGCGTCTGCGGTCACGGGTCACGAGCGTCGGCTTGGTCTGGCCGAAGGCAGCACGCTTATTGTTCCGAATATTGAAAGTGCGGCAGCGCTTTTCGAAACGCGGGCGATTGCCGGCGCCGATCCGCGCGTTGTCGCCTGTCTAATGGCCAGCGAGGACATGACCGCCGATCTCGGCGCGCCACGCACCAAAGAAGGCGGCGAGATCGCATTCGCGCGCGCCTATTTCCATGCGGCGTGCGTCGCGGCGAGCGTCCGCTCTATCGACTATCCCTATACCTACGCCGACGACGAGGGCCTGCGCGCGAGCTGTGCCGGCGCCAAGGCGCTTGGCATCATGGCCAAGTCGCTCGTCGCACCGGAGCACGCGAAGCTCGTCAACGAGGCGTTCACGCCGACCGACGCGGAAGTGGCTCTGGCCAAGCGGATCGTTGCCGCTTTCGAGACGGCGCGGCAGGGCGGGCGGGATCGAGCCCACGTCGATGATCACCTCGTCGAGATACCGACCTGGCGCAATGCCGTGGCACTCCTCACGCGCGCGACCGCACTGAAGAAGTCGACGGCCTAGAGACGGTTGCTACTGGGGGAACTTCTTGAGGTAGGCGATCAGGTCTTTGCGGTCCTGCTCGTCCTTTATGCCTGCGAATGCCATCTTATTGCCGGGCATCGAGGCACGCGGATTGAGGAGGTACTCCAGCATCTTCTCGTCAGTCCACACCCAGCCTTCGGCGCCAGCCTTCTTGTTGGCGTCGGAGTAGTTGAACCCCTCGATGGTGCCCGCCTTGCGGCCGATGATGCCGTTGAGGAATGGGCCGACCTTGTTCTTCGCGTTCTCGCCGACATCGTGACACGCGCGGCAGCGCTTGAAGACCTCGGCACCGTTGTCGGCATCCTGGGCCGAGACGAGGGTCGCCCCGAGAAGGCCGGTGGCAGCGATCGCAGAAAGCAGAACGGCCCGCTTCATCTTTCACTCCTATGGCGGCCATCAGCGTGGCCTTGTGCCTCTCGAACTATTCTAGGAGTGATCTTACACGCGAAAGCAGGCAGCGTCGGTCCGCGCGACCAAATGCTGCACACGGAATGCCGTCGCCTCAGGCGCGGCCATCGGGTTGGCGCGGCACGGGCGCAGGCCTCCGCTTCGGCCGGCTTGGCTCCGCAACAGCTTCCTTCTTGGCCGATGCGCCGACCGCGAGGCATGGCTTCAGCAGCCGTTCGAGATCGAGGCGCTGGTTCCAGTAGGGTTCCGAACCGTAGATGTCGCTCAGGAACTCGATGAAGACGTTGACTTTCTCGGGCATGAAGTCACGGCACGGGTAGACGGCGTGGATGGCTACGCTGTCGGAGCCGCAGTACTGCGGCAGCAGCACCTGGAGTGCACCGCTTTCGAGTTCCGGCCCGATGTCCCAGGTAGAGCGCAGGCCGATACCGAGCCCTGCGAGCAGCGCCTCGCGCACGAATTCAAGCGAATTCGAGCGGATGTTGCCCTTGACCTTGAGATGGTGCTCGCCGTCGGGGCCGTGCAGGCGCCAGTAGTCCTGTGCGCCGGCCGAGAGGCAGTTGTGGAAGTCGAGATCCGCGAGGCTCGTGGGGGCGCCGAAGTTCTCGATGTACTTGGGCGCGGCACAGATCACGCGCCGGTCACTGGCAAGCTTGCGCTGGACGAGCGAGCTGTCGCGCAGCTCGCCGATGCGGACGGCCAGATCGAAGCCCTCGCGGATGATGTCGACGAAGCTGTCGGTGAGATGGAAGTCGAGCTCGATCTCGGGGTATTTGGCCAGGAACTGAGGCAGGTACGGCGCAATGTGGAGACGGCTGAATGCCGTCGGTACCGTGACCTTGAGTACGCCGCGCGGCTTCGTGTTGCGACGACTGACGAAATCCTCGGCCTCGGCTATCAGGCTCAGGATGTCGACCACGCGCTTGAAATAGCCTTCGCCGGTCTCGGTGAGTGTAAGCTGGCGCGTGGTGCGCTGAAAGAGGCGGGTGCCGAGGCGCTCCTCCAGCAGGCTCACGCGCTTCGATACCACGGCCGGCGACAACCCCATCTCGCGGCCCGCCGCGGACATGTTGCCGGTGCGTGCGACGCGGGCAAAAATCTCGAGATCCGTGATGGCTGTCACAGCGTTCTCCCCTTAAACGCACGTCCGAGCCTGATGATGCTCTTCCTACAGAAGAGTCCATTATGCCCGGCAATGACCAAAGTGTGTCGGCCGATATAACCCGTCACGATCAGTATTGTTCCCAGGCGTTGAAAATGCGCGGGACGCACCGTTGCGCCCGATCTACAACTAGCACCGCCGCGATGGTCAGTCCCCTGTCGGTTCCGACACTTGCATGGCGGAGCCTCGTCGCGCGCAGGCCTCATTGTCCGAAGTCGACGGCACGGTGCTAAGATGTGGACTACCGAATCCCGCTGTTTGGGCGCTCGGCGCTCGACGATATGAATTCAGTCCTATCAGGTCGTCGCTGCGGATCGAAAGGTAAGGGTCCCGATGTCGATGAATGTGCTGCCGCCGCCCGACCGCGCGATCGTCGCGCGCCGCGACTCGATCGCGCGGGACTTGGCACGCCTCGTTGCATCGGGTGGCGTGATCGCTGACGAGGACGGCCGGCGCGCCTTCGAGACGGACGGGCTGACGGCCTATCGCTGCATGCCGCTCGCTGTCGTGCTGCCGCGCACGACGGAGGAGGTTTCGCGCGTGCTCAAGTACGCGCACGCCAACGGCATCACCGTCATTCCGCGAGGCGCCGGCACATCGCTTTGCGGCGGTGCGCTGCCAGCGGAGGATGCCATCGTCGTCGGTGTCTCGCGCATGAACCGCGTCCTCGACATCGATCTCGAGAACCGTACGGCGCGCGTCGAGACGGGCATCACCAATCTCGGCATTTCAGGCGCTGTTCAGCCGCATGGCTTCTTCTATGCGCCCGATCCGTCGAGCCAGCTTGCCTGCACGCTTGCCGGCAACATCGCGATGAACTCCGGCGGCGCGCATTGCCTCAAGTACGGCGTGACGACCAACAACGTGCTCGGCGTGAAGATGGTGCTCGTCGACGGGCGTGTCGTCGAGATCGGCGGCGCGCATCTCGATGCCTCAGGCTATGACCTGCTCGGGCTGATCGTCGGCTCGGAAGGGCAGTTCGGCATTGTCACCGAGGCGACCGTGCGCATTCTGCGTGCGGCGGAGGCGGCGCGGCCCATGCTGCTTGGCTTCGAGTCGAGCGAGATCGCAGGGCGCTGCGTCTCAGCGATCATCGCATCAGGCATCATCCCCGTCGCCATCGAGTTCATGGACAAGCCCGCTATCCACGTCTGCGAGGCGTTCGCCAAGGCGGGCTATCCGCTCGATGCGGAGGCCCTGCTCATTGTCGAGGTGGAGGGCTCGGAGGAGGAGATTTCGACGCTGCTCGGGCGCATCGTCGACATTGCCAAACCCTTCAGGCCCATGGCCATGCGCGTGAGCCAGAGCCCCGAAGAAAGTGCCGCTATCTGGCGCGGCCGCAAGTCGGCCTTTGGCGCGCTCGGTCGCATCTCCGACTACTTCTGCATGGACGGCACTATACCGCTCGGGCGCCTGCCCGAGGTGCTTACGCGCATTGGTGAGATCTGCGCGGGGCATGGCCTCAAGGTCGCGAACATCTTCCATGCCGGAGACGGCAACCTGCATCCGCTGATCCTGTTCAATGCGAATGATCCCGAGCAGGTCCATCGCGCCGAGGAGGCGGGCGCCGACATTCTCAAGCTCTGCGTGGAGGTTGGCGGATGCCTCACGGGTGAGCATGGTGTCGGCGTCGAGAAGCGTGATCTCATGACGAGCCAGTTCACGTCCGGCGAGCTTGCGCTGCAGATGCGGATCAAGACCGTGTTCGATCCGCAGTGGCTGCTCAATCCGCATAAGGTCTTCCCGCTCGAGAATCGCGAGATCGAGCATCAGGCCTGGGAGCATTGATGTGAATAACGCCCGGCCAGGCAGCGAGCGCGAGCTTCAGCGCCTGATCATGGATGCCGCGCGCGCCGAGATGCCGGTGGAGGTCATCGGGTCCGGCACCAAGCGCAGCGTGGGGCGTCCGGTCAATTCGGGCCTCGCAATCTCGACGGCATCGCTTAGCGGCGTCACGCTCTACGAGCCGACGGAACTCGTCATGGGAGCACGCGCCGGTACACCGCTTGTGGATATCGAGCAGCGTCTCGCCGACAAGGGCCAGATGCTCGCCTTCGAGCCCATCGATCTCGGCCCCGTGCTCGGGGCGCCCGCGAACAGCGGCACGATCGGCGCAGTTTTCGCGACGAACTTCTCGGGCAGTCGTCGTGTGATTGCGGGTGGCGCGCGCGATCATCTTCTCGGCATCGAGGCGATCACGGGCGCTGGGCAGACATTCCGCGGTGGTGGCCGCGTGATGAAGAACGTCACGGGCTACGACCTCTGTCGCGCCGTCTGCGGGAGTTGGGGCACACTCGCCGTCATGACCGGCGTGACGTTCAAGGTTCTGCCGCGGCCCGAGCGCACCGGTACGCTCGTCATTCTGGGCCTCGACGACAGGTCGGGCGTGGAGGCGCTGTGCGCGGCACTCGGTACGCCATTCGAGGTTTCCGGCGCCGTGCATCTGCAGGCACCGTTCGCTGCGCGTTTGCGTCATGCGGGTCTCGCCGCCACTCAGAATGCCATCACGGCCGTGCGCATCGAGAATTTCGCGAGTTCACTGCGCTATCGCCTCGATCGCCTCAAAGATGCGCTCCGCGCCTTCGGTGAGATCCACGAGCTCGACGATGCGAACGCGCTCGACTTCTGGGGCGAGCTGCGTCAGCTCTCGCCGTTGCAGGGCAGCACCGCACCGCTCTGGCGCCTCTCGACGGCGCCGCGATCAGGGCCTGCGGTCGTCGCCGCCATTACGCGCTATATGGAGTGCCGCGCGTGGTACGACTGGTCGGGCGGGCTCGTCTGGGTCGAGGTGCTCGATACGGCCGATGCTGGCGCCGCCGATATCCGCCGGGTGATCGCTCATCATGGCGGTCATGCGACGCTGATCCGTGCCGCACCTGCCGTGCGCGCGTCGATCGACGTCTTCCAGCCGCTCGAACCCGACCTCGCCGCGATCACGCGCGGCATCAAGGCCGTTTTCGATCCGAAGGACATCCTCAACCGCGGGCGTCTGCTCGCCGATCTCTAGGTACCGCTCGACCATGCAAACGAATTTCACGGCCGAGCAGCTTCAGGATCCGCGCATCGCGGAAGCCGACAGCATTCTCAAGCGCTGCGTGCACTGCGGCCTCTGCACGGCGACGTGCTCGACGTACGTGATGCTGGGGGACGAGCGCGACTCGCCGCGCGGCCGCATCTATCTCATGAAGGATATGTTCGAGCGCGATCGCGACGCGAGCCCCGAGGTTCAGTTCCACGTCGATCGCTGTCTTTCCTGCCTCTCGTGCATGACGACCTGCCCCGGTGGCGTCGACTACATGCACCTCGTCGATCTCGCCCGCTCACATATCGAGGAGACCGGCAAGCGCACGTTGAAGGAGCGCCTCGTGCGGGGGCTGCTCGCGCGCCTGATCCCCTATCCGGAGCGCTTCCGGAAGGCACTCGCCTTTGCCCCGCTCGGTCGACCGTTTATGGGGCTCATGAAGCGCGTTGGTTTGCCGGAAGTCGCGGCCATGCTTGCGCTGGCGCCACGCGAGCGTGTGCCCGAGGCGCGCTTCGGCGGTCCTGGAACGGCGGCGACGAGCGACAAGCGCCTGAAGCGCGTGCTGCTGCTCGCGGGGTGCGCGCAGCAGGTCCTGCGCCCCGAAATCAACGATGCCACGATCCGCCTGCTCGCACGCAATGGCGTTGACGTGATCGTGCCCGCGGGCGCCGGCTGCTGCGGTGCGCTCGTCCATCATATGGGCCGCGAGGCCGAGGCTGTCGCGCAGGCCAAGCAGAATGTCGATGCGTGGTGGAAGGTCATCGAGCGCGAGCCTGTCGACGCGATCATCATCAACGCTTCAGGCTGCGGCACCACGGTGAAGGATTACGGCCATCTGCTGCGCTTCGAGCCCGACTATGCCGAGAAGGCGGCGAAGCTCGCAGGGCTGGCCGTCGATATCACCGAGTTCCTGACGCGCTTCGATCTCGGCGCGCCGCACCGCTGGTCGAGCTTGCGGGTTGCCTACCATTCCGCCTGCTCCATGCAACACGGCCAGCGCATCACCGCCGAGCCGAAGACGCTGCTGAAGAAGGCGGGCTTCACCGTGCTCGAGCCACCCGAGGGGCACATCTGCTGTGGTTCGGCCGGCGTCTACAACATTCTGCAGCCTGCGCTTGCCGACGAACTGCGTCTGCGCAAGGTCGCGAATATCGAAAGCGTGCGGCCGGATCTCGTGGCCGCCGGCAATCTCGGCTGCATCACCCAGATCGGGCTCGGGACACCCCTGCCCATTGTGCATACGGTCGAATTGCTCGACTGGGCTTATGGTGGGCCTGTCCCGCGTGGACTCGAGAGCTTCAAGGGCTTCGTGTCGGATGTGCCGGGGTTCGTGGCGGCGTAGTGGATCGCGCCTTTGGCGCGAGCAGGGCCTCAGCCCTGCACCCGATCGGGGGACACCCCCGAACCCCCGTCTTTTATGACTTGGAGCGCGCGGCAAACGCAACAGATCCCCTCTCCCCGCTCTTCGCGGGGAGAGGGTTAGGGTGAGGGGCGGCGGCAGACACAAACGTCGCGCAAGCTCCCGCCCCTCATCCTAACCTTCTCCCCGTAAGGACGGGGAGAAGGGATTCTTAGTTCTTGCTCTTATCCACCAGCGCGCCGGCCTTGATCCAAGGCATCATGCCGCGCAGCTTCGCACCGACCTCTTCGATCTGATGCGCGTCGTTGTTGCGGCGGATGGCCTTGAACTTCGGCTGGCCGGCCTTGCACTCGCGGATCCACTCCGAGGTGAAGACGCCCGACTGGATGTCGGCAAGCACCTTCTTCATCTCGGCGCGCGTCTCGTCCGTGATGATGCGCTTGCCGGTCGCGTACTCGCCGAACTCGGCCGTGTTCGAGATCGAGTAGTTCATGTTTGCGATGCCGCCCTCGTAGATGAGGTCGACGATGAGCTTCACTTCGTGCAGGCACTCGAAGTAGGCCATCTCGGGCGCGTAGCCCGCATCGACCAGCGTCTCGAAGCCGGCGCGGATCAGCTCGACGAGGCCGCCGCAAAGCACGACCTGCTCGCCGAAGAGATCGGTCTCGCACTCTTCCTTGAAGGTGGTCTCGATGATGCCGGCCTTGCCGCCGCCGATTGCGGAAGCATAGGAGAGGAAGAGGTCATGCGCGTTGCCGCTGCGGTCCTTGTCGATGGCAATGAGGCAGGGCACGCCGCCGCCGCGCAGATACTCCGAGCGCACTGTGTGGCCAGGGCCCTTCGGCGCGACCATGCCGACGTCGATGTCGTCGCGCGGCTCGATGAGATTGAAGTGCACGTTGAGGCCGTGCGCGAACATGATCGCGGCGCCCTGCTTCATGTTGGCGTGCAGGTGGTCGCGGTAGATGTCGGCCTGGAGCTCGTCGGGCGTCAGCATCATCATGATGTCGGCCCACTTGGCGGCCTCGGCGACCTCCATGACCTTGAGACCCTCGGCCTCGGCCTTCTTGGCGCTTGCCGAGCCTTTGCGAAGGGCCACCACGAGATTCTTGGCGCCGGAGTCGCGGAGGTTGAGCGTATGGGCATGGCCCTGGCTGCCGTAGCCGATGATGGCGACCTTCTTGCTCTTGATGAGGTTGATGTCGGCATCACGATCGTAATAGACGCGCATGGGTGTTTCCCCTCGACGAGACTTGGCTTTGCGGGTTCGGTTCGAATGATGGAATTCGATGGCCCGAACGCCTAGCGGCTAAAGCCGCCCTGTTGCAAGCGAAAAGGCACCGTCCGGCGCGCGGCACTGGCCCGCATCCGGCAGTTTACCAGAAAGACGCCGATCCGTGCGCGGCTTGTTTGGCCGTCAGCGCTTGATGAAATAGCCGATCGCGGCGCCGATCAGGGGCCACCACAGCACCTCGATGCGCGGCACGACTTGGGCCACGGCCTGCATGACGGGCGCTACGAACGTGAGCGCCGCAAGGATGAGCGCCAGGACGATGGATACGGTCAGGGTCCCGGCGCCGGGCGTGCGCACGCCCTTGAGCACGATCGAGCCGATGAAGCCGATCACGAACACGATGATCGCGAACAGCAGTGCCCAGACGAAGATCTCGACGTTGTGGCCGCCGAATTGCGGAATGGCCGGCAGATAGCGCTTCAGATAGGGAGCAATTGTCCAGGCGCCGCCGATCTGGAGAATGATGAGGATGATGTATCCCAGCATGCCGCTTTCCCCTTGATTGGGCTCGATGGCCCACACTCCCGGTGATCTGGCCTCCGATGGTCCGGGCCGCGGACCTCGCCGCTGGCGCTCAACGCTTCGGGCGACGCTAAGGTTGCCTCTCTAGCAGCCTGCTGACGATCGCGCGAGTGGGGCTGAGCGATCGCTTGTGCAGTGTGGCGCCGAAGGCGCGGAAGCCTGGCAGGGGCGGGAGGCTTCGCGGCGCAAAAACGCAGAAAGGCTGGAGCAAGCGGCTGCTCCAGCCTTTCCATGCGGATGTGTGGACTACGGAACGCGGGGCAGCAGAACGATGCTCAGTCGCTCGACTGCCTCGACGCCCAACGCCGTCCTATGACGCTTACGATGTGAACACTACGGTTCGACGGCTCTTAGAGAGTTGCTCTCGCGAGCCCAAACCACGGACGCGAGCGGGCATTCGACCGCTCGCTGGTCCCTGCAGCGTTGTCACGATGTGTCCTGAAATACGAACTCGGCTCACGGGCCAATTGGGCCACGCAGGCGCACCATCAGGCACATCACCTAACGCCACGCTTTTCGGAGTGCGCACGTTGCAGTGCCCACCCTCGTGAATTGCGCGACGGAAGAATCACACGCAGTACTGCATGTTCATAATCCGCGCGCGTTCGGCTTGTCACGAACAGAGTGCGTGGCCTGCCGGAGCCGCTTCAGCGACCGCCGCGATTGAGGCGGTCGCGAAGGTTCCTCAGCGCATTTGACGCCTGAGGCGAGGGCGCGGCGGCCGGCGGCATCTGCCCATATCCCGCAGGCTCGGCGACTCGGGGACGGTGCTGAGGGTTGTCCTGCGCGGCCGGTGACGGATTGTAGCGGCGACCAGCATCCGCGGGCGCGGGCGCCGCGACGGGAGCAGGGCTGCGCGGCTGAGGCGCGCCCTCGGGCCCGTTGGTGAGGCCCATGGCATCGGCGAAGAGCGCCGTCTGGCTGGTTTCGGTCGAGGGCGATCCGCTGTTCGAGAGGCGCCACTTCTCCACGATCTGCTCGAGGAAGCTGCTGTCGGTGCTCGCCTGCTGCCACATGGTAGTGAACATGGCCGAGGAGCTACGCGGCATGGCGTGCTTCGGGAGGTCGTCGAACTTGATCCGGACCGGCAGCGTCACGCCGTCGCCGAAGGCAATGGCCTCGCGCTGGCCGAGCGCGGAGAGGAACTCGAGCAGTCCCGAGCCCGTATCCGAGATGGCCGACTTCACGATCTCCTGGTCGCGGTCGTTCGACATGCGGAGCGCGAACACCGTATTGCACTGGGAGAGGATCGTCGGGTCGATTTCCGCGGGGCGCTGGGTCACGATGCAAAGCGAGGCACCGTACTTGCGGCCTTCCTTGGCGATCTTGGCAATGGCGCGCTTGCACGGCTCGAAGCCGAGCGATGGATTGGCCGGCACGTAACGGTGCGCTTCTTCGCACACGATGGTCACCGGCACTTTGCCTTCGCCCCAGAGAGCAAAATCGAAAGTCATGCGGCAGAGCACCGAGACGACCACGTTCACGATTTCGGTCGGCAGGCCCGTCAGCTCGAGGATGGTGATCGGCTTGCCCTCGACGGGCACGCGGAAGATGCGCCCGAGGATCTGCGCCATGCCGTCATAGACGGTGAGCGACCCGAACATGAAGGAATAGCGCGGGTCGAGCGACAGCGTCTCGATGCGCGTCTTCAGGTTGCGGTAGGGGGCGATGTCGCGCTTGTTCTCGAGCTTGCCCATGCGCTCGTCGATGAGCGAGGTGAGGTCCGAGAGGCGATAGGGGACGGGCGTGTCGACCGTGAAGCGGCCGGCATCGAGGCGTGTGCGCGCAGCCTGGCCTTCCTTGCTGCGGCCGGAATTGTAGCGGCTCTTGGCGACGGGAATGAGCTCCTGGAGGATCTCGACCTCGTGCTTGCGCTCGGAGGGATCGCCGATCAGAACCTCGACGAGCTCCTCGAAGGTGAGGAGCCAGAACGGGAGCTGCATGTTGCGGGGTGAGATGACCTCACCCCACTCGGGGAATGCCGTCGCGTACTCGTTGTGCGGATCGAGCAGCACGATATGAGCTTGCGGGTTCTTCTCCAGAATGGAGCGCAAGAGCAACGCGGTGGTGCAGGACTTGCCGGTGCCGGTGGTGCCGAGTACGGCGAAGTGCTTACCCAGCAGGTCGTCGACGCGCACCATGGCTGGAATGGTATTGTCCTGCCGCAGAGTGCCAACGCGAACCGAGCGCTCGATATCGCCGCAGAAGGCCAGGTGAAGCTCGCTCTTCGAAGCCACACGCACGCGATCGCCGAGGCCCGGATAGACGCTCACGCCGCGATTGAAGCTCGCAGCCGCGCCATCGGGGCCACGCCTGAGTTCGCCGACAAGGCCGAGTTCGGCGATCCTGATCTCGTTCTCACCCTCGCGCTGGGCCGGCACTGGCACGCTGAGCGCGGAGACGATCGCGAGCACGATGGTCTCGGTGGTCTCGATGGCGAGCAGCGTACCCATGTCCGGGCGCGCCGATGCATCGCGTGAGCGGCCGTCGGTATCCAGGAGGACAATCGACTTCGCGCCGGTGACCGACACGATGCGACCGATCGAGCCATCCGAGGCCAGTGCGGTTTGCTCTGTGATTTGGGACATCAGGGCCATCGGATTTGCCTCGGCTGGTCTCGGCGGGTGGAGTGGTGGTCGGTTCGGTCTTGCTTCTGTCGTGTCGGCGTCAGTAAGGGTCGAGCATGAGCGGCCGGGTCGGCAGGTTGACCGTCACTTCGGTTCCTTGGCCCTTCGTGCTGCGGATCTGGATCGCGCCGCCATGGAGGTCCACGAGGGCCTTGGCGATCGGAAGCCCGAGGCCGGAGCCTTCGCGCCAGCGCGTGCGGCTGGCGTCGGCTTGTCCGAAAGGCGCAAGAGCAACGCGGATCTCTTCCTCGCTCATGCCGACGCCGGTATCGCGCACGGTCACGACAATGTCGCCGTTCGGCGCATTCACGGCGTTCACCTCGATGGTGCCGCCGGGTGGCGTGAACTTGATCGCGTTACCGACCAAGTTGGTGAAGGTCTGACGCAGCTTCTGTTCTTCGCCCTGGATGATCGGCAGGTCGGGGGCGATGCTGCAATTCAGATGCAGGCCGTGATCTTTCATGGCCTTCTCGAAATTCGCGAGCGTGTCTTCCACCGCATCGGCGACCTGGACGTCGGTGGGATCGAGCATGAAGCTGCCGCTGTGCAGCTTCGAGATATCGAGGATGTTGTTGATCACCGTGAGCAGGTGCGTGGCGGCGTCCTGCACGAGGCGGGCGTACTCGACGATGTCTTCATCCGTGAGCTTGCGGTGCTCGTGTTCGGTCAGCAGCTTGGAGAAACCGAGCACGGAATTGAGCGGCGTGCGCAGCTCATGGCTCATGTTCGAAATGAACTCGGACTTGATCTTGTTGGCGAGCTGCGCTTCGAGTTTGGCTGAGCGCTCGGCCTCACGGGTACGCTGACGCAGCACCGCCTCACTGAGGCTGATGGCGTAGCTTCCCATCAGGGAACTGCCCTGGCCCACTCCAATTACCGCGTTCAGCATCGCGGGCGCATCCCTCACTGATCAATGAATGGAACAACAATAGGCCTCAGAGCATAAGCATCGGTTAATCTGCCCGGATCCGCCCCGGGGCGTGGTTCCGCGGCTCGTGCCCGCACACTATATGTGCTAAGTAATCAGGCAGATCGGGCGCCTGGCTGGTTTCAATGGCGTCCCTACAACGCATGGCTCGACCGGCATCGGGTGGGCCTAGGAGCGGCAATGTCCCCTGAGCACGTGGAACGTCCAGTTGGAAGCGAGCTGATCGACCCCTTCGGGCGTCATGTCAGCTACCTCCGCGTGTCGGTGACCGACCGTTGCGACTTCCGCTGCGTCTACTGCATGTCCGAGCACATGACGTTCCTGCCCAAGCGGGACCTCCTGACGCTCGAGGAGCTTGATCGGCTCTGCTCGGCCTTCGTCGACCGGGGCGTGCGCAAGCTTCGGATCACCGGCGGCGAGCCCCTGGTGCGCAAGAACATCCTCTGGCTGTTCGAAGCGTTGTCGCGACACCTCAAGAGTGGCGCGCTCGAGGAACTGACCCTCACTACAAACGGCAGCCAGTTGCCCAAGTACGCCCAGGCGCTTGCGGACTGCGGCGTTCGCCGGATCAACGTCTCGCTCGACACGCTCGACCCGGAAACCTTCCGCCGCATCACACGATGGGGCGATTTCGCCAATGTCATGCAGGGGCTCGAAGCGGCGGAGAAGGCGGGCCTCGCGGTCAAGATCAACGCGGTGGCCCTGAAAGGGGTCAACGAACACGAGATCACCGAACTCGTGCGCTTCGCCCATGGCCGTGGTGCCGACCTCACGCTGATCGAGACCATGCCCCTCGGCGATATCGATGGGGACCGGACCGACCAGTACCTGCCGTTGTCGATCGTCCGCGCCCGGCTGATGGACACGCTCACCCTGCGCGACATTCCTTACCGCACGGGTGGGCCTGCGCGGTACGTGGAGGTTCAGGAGACGGGCGGACGGCTTGGGTTCATCACGCCCATGACCCACAACTTCTGCGAGAGCTGCAACCGCGTGCGTCTGACCTGCACGGGCACGCTCTATATGTGCCTCGGCCAGGAGGATGCTGCGGACCTCAGGGGTCCACTCCGGGCATCAACCGACAATGCGCTTCTGCACGCGGCCATCGACGAGGCCATTTCGCGCAAACCTAAAGGTCACGACTTCGTGATCGACCGGCGCAGCAAGAGGCCGGCCGTTCAGCGGCACATGAGTGTGACTGGGGGCTAAGCCGGCCTCGTTACATAGACAAGCAGGCTGTGCCTTGCGGCACGAAAGGGGCTGCCGCGCAGGCGGCGCCGAGGAATGCGGCTGGGGGAGGCCGAAGGGGTGAGCGAGCCCGAGGGGCACGGACGACGTCCAGTCCTGGACGACGGCGAGGCGGCAGCAGCAGGAAATCTCAGGGCCATCGGGGCGATGTCGCTCGCCATGGCTTCGTTTGCCTGTGGCGATACGCTCATGAAGCTCGCCTCGACGAGCCTGCCGACGAGCGAACTCCTGTTCATCCGCGGCGGCCTCATCTTCATGGTCTCGCTCAGCGTCGCGTTTCTGACGGGGGCACTGCGAGAGCTGCGCCATGTCGTCGAGCGCGCCATGGCAGGCCGCATCGTCGGCGATGTCGGCAGCGGATGGCTTTTTCAGACAGCGCTCGCACGCTTGCCTTATGCCGATCTCACAGCGATCGGCCAACTCAGCCCCATGACGCTTACGGCGGCGTCGGCGATCTTCCTCGGTGAGCGCGTCGGATGGCGCCGCTGGACGGCGACGGCCGTTGGTCTTCTGGGCATCCTGATCATCGTGCGGCCCGGAGGCTCGACGTTCAGCTGGTGGGCACTGGTCGGAATTACCTCGGTGCTCTGCACGACTTTGCGCGATCTTTCCACGCGCGGCATCAACCGGCGCGTGCCCGCCATCCTGATCATGACGCTCTCGGCCGGCGCGGTCACGCTCGCGGCTCTGGTCGTGGCGCCGTTCTCGAACTGGCAGTGGCCGAGCCAGACGCTCATGCTGATGCTCTGCGGAGCGGCCGTCTTCAGCTTGTTCGGCCAGCTCGGAGTCATCGTAGGCATGCGTACGGGCGAGGTGTCGGCCGTCGTGCCTTTCCGCTATACGATCATCCTGTTCTCGATCGTTTCGAGCGTGTTCGTCTTCGGGCATCTGCCCGATGCGCTGACCTTGCTCGGGATCGCGATCGTTGTTTCGGCCGGCCTTTACACCTTCTACCGGGAGCAGAAACTACGTCGGCTTGCGGCACGACAATCCTGATGATTGCGACAACATGAGAATCCGGACGGGCACGATCCGGAAGCACGTGAAGTCGGCCTGAGCGCCGGCGAGGGAGGTTTCCGAGGTGGGGAGCGGTTCATCCGAGCAGAGCATTCGTGCGCCGGCCGCAGCGCACGCGCCTGAGCACAACAACCTGTTGGCCATTGCCGCCATCACCGGCGCCGGCTTCTTTCTCATTGCCTCCGACGCGTGCCTGAGGATTGCCTCGTCGGAGCTTCCGCTCGGGCAGGTCGTATCGGTGCGCGGGTTCGTCGGCTGCGCGGTGCTCGCCTTTGCCGCATGGACGCAGTCGGCGCTGCGCTGGCATCCCGCGCTCTTGAAGCCCGCCGTTGGTCTGCGCGTTCTCGGCGAGATCGGTGCGGCACTCTTCTTCATTGCAGCGATCCTGCGCATGCCCTTCGCCAATGCTGCGGCGATCCTGCAGTTCATTCCCCTCGTCACAACGGTCGTGGCCGCCGGGCTCTTCGCCGAGCGGGTCGGCTGGCAACGCTGGACGGCCGGCGCCGCCGGCCTCGTCGGCGTGCTCATGGTGCTGCAGCCCGGTACGAGCGGGTTCAAGTGGTGGTCGCTGCTCGCGGTCGCGGCCATGCTCTGCATGTCTTTGCGCGATCTCGCGACGACACGCATCGACCGCAGTGTGCCGACGCTGCTCGTCGGCACGGTTTCGGCTGCCGGTGTTGGCGTCGGAGGACTTTTCCTGCTGCCCTTCGCGAGCTGGCCGTGGCCGTCAGGTGAAGCGGCGCTGCTGGTTCTCGCGAGCGGCGTATTCGTTGCCGGAGGTTTCTACTGCATGGTCCAGGCCATGCGCCTTGGCGAGATCTCGGCTGTCGCGCCCTTCCGTTATGGCACCATGCTTTGGGCCCTGCTGGTCGGCATCGTCGTCTGGGGCGAGATCCCGAACTTTCTCGCAATCGTCGGCATTCTCGTGGTGATCGTTGCCGGCTTGGCCATGTTCGCCCACGAGCGCCGTCTCATGCGGGCCCGGCTTGCAGATGTACGGAAGGCCACATGAGCGCGGACGATCACGCGACGTCGAACCTGCCCGCCATCGGCGCAATGCTTGTCGGTCAGGCGAGCTTCACGTTCAATGACGCGCTCATCAAGCTCGCGGCCACCGGTCTTCCCGGCGGACAGGCGATCTTCATGCGCGGCGTGATGGCGATCCTGGTTTCGCTCACAGTGTGCGTGGCGGTCGGTGCTTTCAAATTCGCGCCTCTGCGCGGCCAGGGGCGCATCCTGACACTGCGCAACATCGGTGAAGTCGGCTCGACGTTCTTATTTCTGTTCGCGCTCTTCCATATGCCGATCGCGACCGCGACCGCGATCCTGCAGTTGATGCCGCTCGCGATGACCGCCGGGGCGGCGATCTTCCTTGGCGAGCCGGTTGGCTGGCGTCGCTGGCTCGCGGCATTCGTAGGCTTTGTCGGGGTCATGATCGTCATCAGACCCGGGAGCGATGCGTTCAACGTCTTCTCCCTTCTCGCGCTGTCAGCCGTCGCCTTCTCCGTCCTCCGCGATCTCTCGACGCGCCGCATTGGCCATCAGGTTCCCGCAATCCTGCTCGTGACCATCTCGGCAATTACGGTGACGACAGTCGCTGCAGGTTTCGCGCTCGTCGAAGACTGGGTCGTGCCCACGCCGGGCGGAGTTCTGCTCTTGCTTTGTTCGGCCGTGTTTCTGCTCGGCGGCTACTACTTCATGGTCCACGCCATGCGCTACGGCGAGGTGGCGGTCGTCTCGCCATTCCGCTACTCCGTGATCATCTGGGCCGTCCTCGCCGGCATCCTCATCTGGGGCGAATGGCCGGATGCGCCCGCACTCATTGGCACGGGTGTGGTCGTTGCGGCGGGGCTCTACACATTCATGCGCGAGCGCACGGTGAAGATGCGCGCAGCCAGGAAAGGCGCGGGAAAATGAAGCACGATACCGAGCGCGACGGGCCGCTCGCCGGTCTCAAGGTCATCGACTGCGCGACCGTGTTCGCGGGTCCGCTGACGGCGATGGTGCTCGCCGATTTCGGCGCCGATGTCGTCAAGATCGAGCATCCCGATGGTGATGCGCTCCGCAAGATGGGCCAGGCCAAGGATGGTCACGGCCTCTGGTTCAAGGTCACCGGCCGCAACAAGCGCTGCATCGTGCTCGACCTGCATGACGACGACGGCAAGGCGGCGTTCCTACAGCTCGTGAAGGACGCCGACGTGCTCATCGAGAATTTCCGCACGGGCACACTCGAGCGCTGGGGCCTCGGCGCAGATGTGCTCGCCGAGTTGAACCCGCGCCTTGTCATGCTGCGCGTCACGGGCTTCGGTCAGACCGGGCCGTATCGTCATCGCGCGGGCTTTGGCACGATCGCGGAGGCCTTCTCGGGCTTTGCGCACATTACGGGTGAAGCGAGCGGCCCGCCGACGCTGCCGCCCTTCGGGCTCGCCGATGGCGTCGCGGCCTATCACGGCGCCTTCGCTGTCATGTTCGCGATCTACGAGCGTGATGTGCAGGGCAGCGGCAAAGGTCAGGTGATCGATCTCTCACTCTACGAGCCCCTCTTCTCGCTGCTCGGCGGCCAGACCTCCACTTATGATCAGCTCGGCATCGTTCAGAAGCGCTCAGGTAATCGCTCCGCGAACAACGCGCCGCGCAATGCTTACGTGACCAAGGACGGGCGCTGGGTGTCGCTCTCGGCCGCAGCACCGAGCATCACACGCCGCGTGCTCGAACTCACCGGTGGCCCCGGCACCGCGGATGATCCGCGCTTCCGCACGAACGCCGACCGAGTGCGTAACATCGAGGAGGTCGACGCGATCGTCGGCGGCTGGATCGCCAAGCATACGCTCGACGAGGTGCTCGATGCCTTCGAGAAGGCCGAGGCGGCTATCGGTCCCGTGTATGACATCGCCCAGATCTGCGAGGATCCGCAGTACGTCGCGCGCGAGAGCGTCACGACAGTTCAGGACGCCGATCTCGGGCCGCTCCGGATGCAGAACGTGTTTCCGCGGATGCTGCGCACGCCGGGCCGCATCAAGCACGCCGGGCCTCGCGTCGGAGAGCATCAGCGCGAAGTTTTGGATGAACTCGTCGAGCGCGGCTTGTCGGCCGAGGTGGCGGCGCGGCTCCGCGCGAAGGGGGCGAGCGGCGACAAACCCGGCTGAATAGCGCCTCTGCAACTCATGGCGCGCCGATCGGGCGCCCTTGACCTTTGCGTGCGCCCCCCGATCTATTCTCTGCGCGCGCCGCCCACACGGGCCACGCGGCAGCAGAACAAGGACGCCCTTTGCCCCTTTCTTCCGTTACCCAGGCGACCGGCGCGGCACTCCGCGAGGCATCGAGCTATCTCGCCGACCTCGTGACACCGACCGTGCGCCTTGGCGTGACGGGCCTCTCTCGCTCTGGAAAGACGGTCTTCATTGCTGCCCTCGTGCGCAATCTCACGCTCGGTGGTCGCCTGCCGTTCTTCTCGGTGGCGAGCGAGCAGCGGCTCATTCGCGCCTATCTCGAGCCCCAGCCCGACGACAGCGTGCCGCGCTTTGCCTATGAGGAACATCTGGCGGCCCTGTCGCGCGATCCACCGCTGTGGCCCGAGAGCACGCGCCGCATCAGCCAGCTCCGCGTCACCATCGAATACACGTCGGCAAGTGCGATGCGGCGCACGTTCATGCCGAACCGCCTGCACCTGGACATCGTCGATTATCCCGGCGAATGGCTGATCGATCTGCCGATGATGGCGCAGTCGTATGCCGACTGGTCCGCCGAAGCACTGGCGCTCGCAAACGCACCGCGCCGCACGACACCGGCTGCTTCGTTTCTATCGTTCGTGCGCGAGCTCGGCAGCGAGGCGGATCAGGACGAGCAGGTTGCCATTCGCGGTGCGCGCCTCTTCACCGATTACCTCATCGCTGCTCGAGCGGCTGATCCGACGCTCTCGATTACTGGGCCGGGCCGCTTTCTCCTGCCCGGGGATCTCGAAGGCTCGCCGCTGCTGACGTTCTTCCCGCTTCCACCTGAAGGAGGTGATGCGGCGCGCAGCGGACTGGCGCAGATGCTGGAGCGCCGTTTTGAATCCTACAAGACACACGTCGTCCGGCCTTTCTTCCGCGATCACTTCAGTCGTCTCGATCGCCAGATCGTGCTCGTCGATGCGCTGTCCGCGCTCAATAGCGGCCCCGAGGGCGTCGCTGATCTCGAAGCGACATTGACATCCGTGCTCGCGGCTTTTCGCCCCGGCCGCGCGAGCTGGCTCGGTCAGCTCTTCTCAGCCCGCATCGATCGCATTGCCTTCGCCGCCACGAAGGCCGATCATCTCCACAGTGCCAACCACGATCGCCTCGAAGCGATCCTTGGCGCGCTGACGGCTCGCGCGGAGGCGCGTGCCGCGAGTGCCGGCGCCGACATCAAGGCCTTGGCCATTGCAGCGCTGCGCGCGACCAAGGAGGGCGAGGTTACGCGTGACGGCCAGCGCCTGCCCTGCATCATTGGCACGCCCCTTGCGGGAGAAAAGATCGGCGGCGAGATCTTCGACGGCAAGCGGTCGGCAGCCGTGTTTCCCGGAGATCTCCCGTCGCCCGACGTCGTGACAGGGGAGGTGGCCGTCGCCGGTTTCAAGCATGATGTGCACGTCGTGCGTTTTGCGCCGCCGCGCATCATCACCGAGACGCCTTCCGGCCTTGTCGCGCCCTGGCCGCACGTGCGTCTCGATCGTGCGCTCGAATTTCTCATCGGAGATCGTCTCCTATGAACAGCGCGAATTCCGATCCGCGCCGGCCGCGTGCCTTCTCGCCCTCCGAGGCCGAGATCATCGAGCCGGCAGCGCCGCAGGACGAAGCAGCGGGCGAGGGTGCGCCAGCTCGCCCGACGCCACCCGTTGGCCTGCAGCTTCCGACGTTCGAGGATATTGGCCGCGGCATCAACTGGGGCACATGGCTCCTCTCCGCGATGGTGACGCTCGGCAGTATTGCATTCGGCGTGTGGTTCACGCGCTTCGTATCTGTTGCCGTGGCGCGTGATGACTGGATTGGCTGGATCTCGTTCGGCCTTGCGGTTGTGATCGTCGTCGCGCTGGTCATGCTCGTGCTGCGTGAGCTCGTCGGCTTCGTGCGACTGCGCCGTCTCGGCAAGATCAGGGCCGTCGCCGAGAAAGCGCTGCGCGAGCGCAATCTCAGCGAGGAGCGTGAGACCATCCAGGCCATCCGCCGCCTTCTCGCCGGACGGGCGGAGCTGCGCTGGCATCTGGCGCGCCTCGATGAGCACGCGCGTGACGTACGCGATCCGGGCGATCTCATGCGCCTTGCCGATCGCGACCTCATGCTCATCCTCGACGGTGAGGCGCGGCGGCTGGTCGCCAAGGCAGCCAAGCGCGTGACGGTCGTAACTGCGATCAGTCCGGCGGCCTTCGTTTCGGTCGGCTATGTGCTGGTGGAGAACCTGCGCCTCTTGCGCAATCTCGCAGGGCTCTATGGCGGGCGGCCGGGATTTGCCGGCACGGCGCGGCTCGCGCGCATGGTGGTGACGCACATCGTCGCTACCGGCAGCATCGCGCTGACCGATGATCTCATCGGCCAGTTTCTCGGCCAAGATCTGCTGCGTCGCGTGTCGCGCCGCCTCGGCGAGGGCGTGTTCAATGGCGCGCTGACGGCCCGCATCGGCGCCGCTGCCGTCGAGGTGACGCGACCGCTGCCCTTCATCGAGGCACCGCCCGTGCGCGTGCGCGACTTCCTCGGCGAGCTTATGAAGCGGACGCCGGGCGCAGAGAGTACCTCTGGAACGCCACCTGCTACTTAGCTACGCGACAACGATCGGTTCCATCGCGGTCTTCCCGCGAATGAGGTCCGATGCCTTGTCGGCGATCATCATGGTCGCGGCATTCAGGTTTGCAGAGAGCATTGTCGGCATGATCGAGGCGTCCACCACGCGCAGGCCTTCGAGCCCGCGCACGCGGAGCTGATCGTCGACGACCGCAAGCGAGTCGCTTGCCGGCCCCATGCGGCATGTACCGGCAGGATGGAACGTCGTTGTGCCGCGCTCCTTCGCCGCGCCGAGCAGTTCATCGTCGCTCTGGACTTCGCGGCCTGGAAAGTCCTCCCGCTCGAAGTACGGCTGCAGCGGCCGGCTCTGCAGCAGGCCGCGGGCGAGCTTCATCGCGCCGAGCAGCACGCGGCGGTCGATCTCCTCCGCGAGGTAGTTCGGATCGATGATCGGGGCATCGAACGGATCGGCAGAGCGCGCGCGAACCGTGCCCCGGCTCTCGGGGCGCTGCTGCCAGGAGGCGACGGTCATGCCGGGCTCGCGCTCCAGCTGACCCTGCACGCCTTCCATGTAGCTCGCCGGTGTGAATGTGAACTGGACGTCCGAGCTTTCGGCCGTCTCGCCCGAGTGCCAGAAGCCATAAACGAGCGTCGGGCTGAGCGCGAGGATGCCCTTGCGCTGTAACGCCCAGCGCGCGACCTCCGTCGCGAGTTTGATGCCGCGTGTACGCTCGTTGATCGTCTCGATGTTCTTCACGCGTGCGGCAAAGCGGGGCGCGTAGTGGTCCTTGAGGTTCTCGCCGACGCCCGCAAGTGCGTGGCGCACCTCGATGCCGAGGCTGTTCAGCAGCGCTGGCGGCCCGATGCCCGAAATCTGCAGGATCTGCGGCGAATTGTACGTTCCGCCGCAGAGGATGACTTCGCGCGTAGCTCTGAGCGTGTGAACGGCACCATTACGGCCGCCTTTGCGATACGTCACGCCCGTGGCGCGGCGGCCGTCGAGCGTGATGCCCGTTACATGCACGCCCGTGCGCACATCGAGATTGCCGCGCTTCATGGCTGGATGCAGGAACGCGCGCGCCGCGCTCACGCGTCGGCCCTTGTGGATCGTGCGCTGCGCGTAGGAGACGCCTTCCTGGATGCGGCCATTATAATCGGGATTGCGCGGAATTCCGGCGTCCACACAGCCCTGGATGAACGCCTCGCAGAGCGGATGGCGATAATCAATGTCCGTGACGGTGAGGGCACCGTCACGGCCGCGGTAGGTCTCGTCGCCGTCGCCGATACGGCGCTCGAGGCGCTTGAAGTAGGGCAGCACGTCGGCGTACCCCCAGCCGCGGTTGCCGAACTGCGCCCAGGTGTCGTAGTCGCCGCGCTGGCCGCGATTGTAGACGTGGCCGTTGATCGAGCTCGAACCGCCGAGCGTCTTGCCGCGCGGGGCCAGGATGCGTCGACCGCCCGTCCACGCGCTCGGCTCCATGTCGTAGAGCCAGTTCACCCGCTTGTCGTAGAAGGTCTTGATGAAGCCGGCAGGGATATGGATGTAGGGATGCCAGTCGGAGGGGCCGGCCTCGAGCACAGCGACGCGTGCGTTCTGGTCCTCGCTCAAGCGGTTGGCAACGACCGAGCCCGCAGACCCTGCGCCGACGATGACGTAGTCGAACGTCTCCAAATTCCCCTCCCAGTACGACGTATTGACTTTGACGAGCACGTGCACGAGCGACCGCGACGTCGTCAAGGCGGCGCGTTTGCTCGAGTGCGGATGGCTGCCACGCGTGCGGTCGACAGTGAGGGTGCGGTTGCGGATTCGATCACGCGCAATCAAAGATTGTATAATATTCATTGCTCAACTAGTAATCGCACGAACTATCGTGTCATGTCAGCAACGGTCACGTGTCGCGACTGCACCAGCGCGTGATACGGGCACATTTCCGAAGCCCATTCATGGGTCAAACCGGGGCCTGAACTGCATTCCTGAAGGGCACAAAAGGAGAGGCAATCGGGCAGGGGAGGCGCCCCGAAATTGCCTCACTTTGGGCAGTTTTGCCTTGGTTTTTGGTGATTTCGCGTGCGATCCCGGTTTTCTCAATTGCGTGGGCGATCATGCGAAGCTGCGCCTTGCCGCCGAGATGAAGGGGCAATTTGGGGACAACTTCGGGATTTCGCTTTAGCGGCGAGGGAGAAAGCCTCGGATTATCAGCGCAATTCAATTGGGGCGGATTGCGCCGCAACCCTGAGCAGGGCAATATAACATATTGATTATTATCGACAGTCTATGAGATTGCATTGATGATTATGCTGCACGTCACGCGTGTATGTGCCTGATACGCCACTGAGCCTGTTGAAACAGCTCGATTCCAGGCATTAGGAGTTTACCGGTCAGCGGGGCCTGCGCTAATCGTTAACTACCGGCAAGGGGTCGATGGCCGTATCAGTGGCAGTCGAAGGGCTTGATCGGCCGGAGACGGTCTCGCGTCGATAGTGGCGTGAAGTAGCGTTAGCGAAATGGAGTGGTGTCATATGTATGGGGGACTGATGAAATCGGCTAGCGCGCTGGCGATCCTCGCCGCTGCTGGCCTTTATGGTGCGAGCCCCGCGTCGGCTGCCGATCTCGGTGGCGATTGCTGTGCTGACCTCGAGGAGCGCGTTGCTGAGCTCGAGGCGACGACGGCCCGCAAGGGCAACCGGAAGGTCTCGCTGACCATCTCGGGTCAGATTTCGCAGCAGCTGATGTTCTGGGACGACGGCATTCAGAGCGATATGTACGTCTCGGGGCCGACGTCTTCTAACTCTCGTTGGCGGATGACCGGCTCGGCCAAGATCTCGCCTGAGATCAGCGCCGGCTTCCTCTACGAGTTCGAGGCCTTCGCCAGCAACTCGTCGGCTCAGAACCAGGCCAACGGCAACGGCATGACCGTGAACGGTACGGCCGGTGACGACAACGGCGGTACGGGCCACAACCTTCGCGAAGCCATGGCTTGGGTCGAGCACAGCCGTCTTGGCCGCGTGTCGATCGGACATGGTTCGTCGGCTGCAAACAACATCATCCTGATCGACCTGTCCGGCAAGGGCATGGCCGCATCGAACGATGTGCGTCTGCATTCGAACGGCATGTTCCTCGGCCTGTCGAACGGCACGTACTCCGCTCGCACCTGGGGCAACTTCTTCCAGGGTGCTTCGGGTGACTGGCTGAACGAGCGCAACGAGCACATCCAGTATCGTACCCCGACGATCGCGGGCTTCACGCTCGGCGCCTCGGCCGGTGAAGACAACTACTGGGATGTCGCGCTGCGCTATGCTGGTGAGTTCAACGGCGTTCGTATCGCCGGTGGCATCGGCTACAGCGTTCGCAGCGAGTATGACGGCGCGGCGGGCGCACTCGTCTGCACCACGAACTGCTCCAAGAAGGTCGAGCAGCTCGCGGGCTCGCTGTCGGTACGTCACATGCCGACGGGTCTGTTCTTCACGGGCGCTGCAGGCGAGCGCGACACGACCGACTCTGACATCGGTGGCGATTACGGCTCGCGCTTCTACTACCTCTCGGGTGGTATTGCGCGGAACTTCTTCGGCATCGGTGACACGGTGGTCTACGGCGAGTACAGCGAGTGGAAGGGCGCCGGTCAGGACGTCGACACCGGTGCTGCTGGTCCGGTTGGCTCTGTTCCGTCCGGTGCCATCCTCTCGGGTGATACGCTACAGCATTGGGGCGTTGGCATCGTCCAGCACGTCGATGCGGCTGCGATGGAGTTCTGGCTCGCATACAAGAACTACTCGCTGGATGCCCCTGGTCTGCACGGCGCTCTCGGCGTCGAAGACCTTCACCTCGTCACGGTCGGCACCCGCATCCGCTTCTAATCGGATCGGTGAGCGACAAGAACTAACGGAAAGGGCCGCCCATCGGGCGGCCCTTTCTCACGCCGAGGCCCCCGAAATCTACCCGCTTCGGCGCAAACCCCGCAAATGCACGGCGGTCTCCCGCCGCGCGCTCGCCTCGACCCTTGCGCCGCTCGTCGGCCTAGGCTAACACCCCAGAAGGTAAGGGCTTGATGCGCGCGATTCCGCTCGTCGCCCCTACGGAAACGTGGCCGAGCCAGCCGCCCGGGACTGACCGATGCCTGAACTGCTGATGGACTATCTGCCGATCGCCGTGTTCATCGGCGTGGCGCTGGTGATTGGCTTGGCGCTGATGATCGCGCCGTTCCTGGTTGCCGTGCGCAATCCCGATCCCGAGAAGGTCTCGGCCTACGAGTGCGGCTTCAATGCCTTCGACGACGCGCGCATGAAATTCGACGTGCGCTTCTATCTTGTCGCCATCCTCTTCATCATCTTCGACCTCGAAGTGGCATTCCTCTTTCCGTGGGCCGTCGCATTCAAGGAAGTTGGCGCCTTCGGCTTCTGGTCGATGATGGTGTTTCTCGGCGTGCTCACGATCGGGTTCATCTACGAGTGGCGCAAAGGAGCGCTGGAATGGGATTGATCACGCCACCAGTTCCGGTCTTCGACAAGCCCCGCGAGGGTGCAGGTGGCCTCGTGAAGCCAGGCGATCGCGGCTTCACCGAGCTTTCCAACGAGCTTGCCGACAAGGGCTTCCTCGTCACCACCACGGATGACCTCATCAACTGGGCGCGCACCGGCTCGCTCATGTGGATGACGTTCGGCCTCGCCTGCTGCGCCGTCGAGATGATGCAGGCGTCCATGCCGCGCTACGACGTCGAGCGCTTCGGTTTTGCGCCGCGCGCTTCGCCCCGCCAGTCGGATGTGATGATCGTCGCAGGTACGCTCACGAACAAGATGGCGCCGGCGCTGCGCAAGGTCTACGACCAGATGCCCGAGCCGCGCTACGTGATCTCCATGGGATCATGCGCGAACGGCGGTGGCTACTACCACTACAGCTACGCCGTCGTACGTGGCTGCGATCGTGTCGTGCCGGTTGATATCTATGTGCCGGGCTGCCCGCCGACGGCCGAGGCGCTGGTCTACGGCATTCTGCTGCTGCAGAAGAAGATCCGGCGAACCGGCACCATCGAGCGGTAGAGATCAGATGCAGACGACCAACGAGAGTCTCGAGGAGCTCAAGGAGCACATTGCTGCGGGCCTTGGCGACAGGCTCGCGGACGCGAGCATCACCCACGGTGAGCTGACGCTCATCGTGCCGCGTGAGCAGATCGTGCCGGTGCTGACGTACTTGCGTGACAACGGGCGCTGCCAGTTCGAGGTACTGATCGACCTCTGTGGTGTCGATTATCCCGCACGTGAGCGGCGCTTCGACGTCGTGTACCACCTGCTTTCCGTGCGACAGAACCAGCGCGTCCGCGTGAAGCTCGAGACCGACGAGACCGGGCTCGTGCCGAGCGTCGTCGGCGTGTTTCCTGCCGCCAACTGGTACGAGCGCGAAGCCTACGACATGTACGGTATGCCCTTCTCGGGACATCCGGACCTGCGGCGTCTGCTGACTGACTACGGCTTCGAAGGCTACCCGCTGCGCAAGGACTTCCCGCTGACGGGTTATGTCGAGGTGCGCTACGACGACGAGCTGAAGCGCGTCGTTTATGACCGCGTGCGGCTCACACAGGAGTTCCGCGACTTCGACTTCGAGAGCCCGTGGGAAGGCGTGGACTACGTCCTCCCCGGTGACGAGAAGGCGCCGGCACCACCGCCTGCCGCACCGCCTCCTTCGCCAGCGAAAAACTGATCAGAACTTTCCACGCGCCCCTTAGTTGCGCGCGTCGACCTTGATCATGTCGGCGGCTTTCTCCGCGATCATGATCGTTGGCGCATTCGTATTGCCGGAGGTCAGGTTCGGCATGATCGAGGCATCGATCACGCGGAGGCCGCCAATGCCGTGCACGCGCAGGCGCGCGTCGACGACCGCCATTGGATCGTTCCCCATCTTGCAGGTGCCGCACGGGTGAAAGACCGTGGTGCCGCGCTCCATGGCGAACTGCAAGAACTCCTCGTCGCTTACACATTCCGGTCCAGGAAAGACCTCGCGGCGCACGAGCGGCTTGAAGGCGGCCTGCTCGGAGATGTGCCGTGCGAGCTTCAATCCCGCGAGAGTGACGCGGCGGTCGCTCTCGGCCGCGAGATAGTTGGCGACGATGGAGGGCTTCTCCTTGGGATCCGACGAAACAATGTGCTGATGGCCGCGACTATCGGGTCGGAGCACGCAGATCGTCGAGGACACGCCGGCAAACTTGTGCAGGCCTTTGCCGGGTGCGTCGGCCGAGAAGGGGATGAAGTGGAACTGGATGTCGGGCTCGTCGAGTTCGGGCGTCGACTTGGCAAAGACGCCGGCCGGCGCCGCACCATTCGCGAGAATGCCGCGGCGGCTGAACGCATATTCGAGCCCGGTCTTCAGCTGCAGCAGCGGGCTATGCCATACGGCATTGAGGCTGTAGGGAAGCGTGACCTCATAGACGGAACGGACCTGATAGTGATCCTGCAGGTTCTCACCGACACCGTTCAGCTCGTGGCGCACCGGGATGCCGACTTTCTTGAGCGCGTCGCCCTGGCCGATGCCCGACAGCTCCAAAATCTGCGGGCTGCCGATGGCCCCTGCCGCAAGCAGAACCTCGCGGCGTGCTTTGATGGATCGCTTTTCACCGCCGACGGAGAAGTGCACACCTGAGGCGCGCTTTTCGTCGAGCGCGATGCCCTCGACCTCGGCGTGTGTGATCACGCGAAGGTTGGCGCGGTTGGCGGCATCGCGCAGATACGTGACCGCCGTCGAGCCGCGCCGGCCGTCCCGGATCGTGTACTGGTAGAAGCCGGCGCCCTCCTGGGACTTGCCGTTGAAATCTTCGGTCGGCGGAATGCCGGCCTCGACGGAAGCTTCCACGAAAGCCGAGCAGAGCGGGTTGTCCATCCGTCTGTCGGTGACCGAGAGCGGGCCGCCTGCGCCGTGCAGTTCGTCGGCACCGCGCTCCTGGTTCTCGGCGCGCTTGAAGTAGGGAAGCACGTCGTCGTACGACCAGCCGACATTGCCGAGCTGGCGCCACACGTCGTAGTCGCGCGCCTGTCCGCGCACATAGAGAAGGCCGTTGATGGCACTCGAGCCGCCGAGCACGCGACCGCGCGGCCACGGGACATAGCGCCCGCCGAGATGCGGTTCGGGGCCTGCCGCGTACTGCCAGGTGATGTCGGGATTGTACATCGTGCGGAAGTAGCCGCCCGGGATGTGGATCCACGGGTTCGTATCGCGGCCGCCGGCCTCCAGCAGCGCCACTGTCACGCCCGCTTGCTCGCTCAGCCTATTGGCGAGCACACAACCTGCCGAGCCCGCGCCCACGATGACGTAGTCGTAGCTGCCCTCGTCCTTCCCAACCGTCATCCTGCCTCCCCGTCGATCATGTCGTCGGCGCCGCTGGCGGGCGCCCGTCGCCGGGGAATGTACACGGAATGCCGGAAAGATCGACTCTTCAGGACGGGGCGGCACGGCCGAGCCAAGCGCGGGGGCCGGGAGCCGCTAGGGCGCGTCGATGAACTGCAGCTTAGGCCAGTGCTCATGCCACTTTTCGCAGCCTGCCGCGCGGAGTACACGTCCGGCTTGGCCGCAGACGCAGGCGTCGGGCGCACGATGAGTCCGATCAGATCTTGGAGGCCATGCGGGGCGAGAATTGTAATACGCCCATCCTCGACGCGCGCGGCAATGGCTGTTGCCGTCTCGGGCCAATGGGCAATCGCATCCGCGGCGTCCCGATAGGGCGGGTCGCCATTGGGGCCATGCATGCGGGCTTGGTTGTGAACGGACCACGGCAAGGCGGGAGCTGCAGCGCATAGGCGTTGCTGTATGGACAAGTCTGCAGTGGGGCGCACGTCTGCTGCATCGTAGTACACGACGTCGATATCGCTGCCGGGAACGGGGCTCGCCGAAAAGCCGTGCAGATAATCCCAGACGACGTTGCGCAGGAGGCCGGCGCCGATCCAGCAGTCCTTCACGCCGAGGGCTGCAACGGTCCTCAATGGCTGGAGCACATGGGACTGGGCGCCAAGAAAGTCGTCGACCTCATCGGTGCGCAGCATCGGTGGATTTACCGTGCAAGGGGCTTGGCGCATAGGGTCCCACCCTATGGTCATGTTACGTGGCCAACGGAACAATCAGCCTTACTACGTTGTTAATACTCGCATCGGCACCCCAACTTGATCTTCCCGGACCAAGAGTGGCCGATGCACGTAGGTAAACCTTAATACGACCCGCCTATACTTGCCCTCTGGAATAGGAAACGGCCCATGTCGAGGGGGGAACGAAGATCCCCGGCACGAGGCTTGCTAGCCAGAGCCTGAGTAGAGGCTCGGGGGTATCCGCTTCGGCGGCTGCCCGGGGAGTCGAGTATGGCACGCGGTAAAGTTGGTATTGCACTTGGCGGCGGCGCAGCGCGCGGGTGGGCACACATCGGGGTGCTCCGCGCTCTCGCCCAGGTCGGCGTGGTCCCGGATATCATCGCCGGAACGTCGATCGGTGCCGTCGTGGGGGGCTGCTTCGCGGCGGGACGCCTCGATGAGCTCGAAGGCTTTGCCCGCGATCTCACCAAACGCAAGATCTTCGGCTATCTCGATTTCAACCTCTCCGGGTCGGGCCTGATCACGGGACAGCGCGTCGTCGAGCGTCTCGAGGGCCATCTCCAGCATCTCCAGATCGAGAACATGGAGTCCCGTTTTGCGGCGGTTGCGACCGAGTTCGGCACCGGACAGGAGACCTGGATCACGCGCGGACCGCTGGTCGAGGCCATGCGAGCCTCCTATGCGCTCCCCGGCATCTTCAAGCCCGTTCGCATCAACAACCGCTGGCTTATGGATGGTGCGCTCTGCAACCCTGTGCCCGCATCGGTCTGCCGGGCTCTCGGCGCGCGCTACGTCATCGCGGTCAATCTCAATTCCGACGCCTGCGGTCGTGGCAATCAGTTTCCGGAGCTCGATGGTGGCCTGATGGAGCCGACACCGCCTCCGCCGCCCGAGCCCCCTCCGGCCCGCACGCTCGCCAATGGTTTTGGTGCGCGCAACCTCATCAAGCGACAGCTCTTTGGCGGTGGTGACAGCAGCCCTGGCATCTCCAGTGTCATGGTCGATGCCTTCAACATCGTTCAGGATCGGATCGCGCGTTCGCGCCTCGCCGGCGACCCGCCGGATGCGATCATCAATCCGCGCCTAGCCGGCATCGGGCTCTTCGATTTCCACTCGGCTGATGCGCTCATCTCGCGCGGCATGGCCGCCGCTCAGCGCGAAGCCGAAGACATCCGCCGCGAGATCGCCGCCCGCGAAGCGGCAACGCAGCGTCACCTCGTTTCCGCCTGATCCAGCATCCGCCGCTCGACGCGCGCGATTGACGCTGGATCGCCAGCGCCGGTCGTGTTCTTGTGCGCCTCCCCGAACAATAAGGCCCTCCATCAAGTGGGCTGATACGCGGGCGGAAGCGCGATGCAGGACAGAAACACAGACGCGGAGGCTACGCGCCGCGCCGCGATCGCTGTGGCGAACGATCGTCTCGACGTATTCGCCGTCGGCATTCTGACCTTGCTATGCGTGTTCCTCGGCATCGGTCAGGTGGCGATGAAAGTCGCTAATACGGGCATCTCGCCGATCCTGCAAGGAGGCCTCCGCTCGCTGCTCGCAGCGGGACTCGTCGGCCTCTTCTGCGCCGTGCGCGGCATCTCGCTCCGCGTGAACCGCATCGTGCTCGTGCCGATGATCCTCTCGGCTCTCTTCTTCACGGCCGAGTTTGCCTTTCTGTATCCCGGCCTCGATCGCACGACGGCCTCGCGCGCGGTCATCTTCCTTTACACATCGCCCTTCGTCGTGGCCTTGGGCGCGCATTTTCTCATCCCCGGCGATCGACTGACGTTCTCCAAAACTGCGGGCCTGCTCGCCGCGCTTGCCGGCATCATGATCGTGCTGGCCGGGCGCGAGACGAAGGGTGTCAGCTCCCTCACGGGCGATCTTCTTTGCCTCGCTGGTGGTATTTCCTGGGGCTTTCTCACACTCACCGTGCGGGCGACGCGGCTCGCAGCGGAGCGTCCCGAGCGCGTGATCTTCATGCAGCTCTTGATCTCCGGCATTCTGCTCTGGCTCATCTCGCTGGCGCTCGGCGAGCGCGGGATCACCGATCCATCACCCCTCGTGCTGAGTGCGTTCGGCTACACCGTCGTCTTCGTCGCCTTCATCACTTTCACCACGAGCCTCTGGCTCATGACGCGCTATCCGGCGTCGCGCGTGATGGCGTTCCTGATGATCACGCCTGTATTCGGCGTTGCTGCGGGCGTGCTTCTGCTCGACGAGCCGCTGACCATCCATTTGGGCGTCGGTCTGATCATCGTGATCCTCGGCCTTTGGCTGGTGAACCGTCCGACGGCAAAAACAAAATAAAAGCGGGTGGGTTCGGGAGGGTGTCCCTCCCGATGGAGCGCGAGACCAGTCTCGCTCGCGCCGCAGGCGCGAACAGGGCTGCCGCCCTGTAACCCACCCGGGGGACACCCCCGGACCCCCGTCTTTTATGGACTTTCAGAACAGCGAGCCCTGGCCCTCCGGGCCGCTGCGCTTGGCTGCACGCGGCTTCGGCGGTTCGATTGATTTCGTCTCAGACGGCTCCACCGCTGTTATGCGCGCACCCGCACTGCCGTCCGCAAGCTCGATGCCGACATGCGCATCAACTGCGAGCGCTGCGATCGAGCGCACTGCGCGCCCATCCTGATCGCGCACGACGGCAAAACCGCGCTTGAGCACACTCTGATAGCTGAGCGAGGCAAGCATCTGGGCTTGCGCATCGAGCGCGCGCCGTTCGAGTACGAGGCGGCCTGCAAAAGCTTGGGTGAGGCGTCTCGAGGAATTGATGAATCGTTCGTCCAGCCGAGCGACTCTCTGCACGAGCGCGTGCGGCGTGTGGCGTGCGGCGACGCGCTCATAACGCGTGCGCCCCGTGGACGTACGACGCGCCAGTGCCGTGAGGCCGGCGCGCTGGGCACGTTCGAGGCGCTGACGATCGCGATCGAGAAGCTGGCCCACGAGCCGCGGCTGAAAGCGCGCTTCTATGCGCGCGAGGCGTTTGCCATGAGCCTGCGTGTTAGCCGCGAGTGCGCGCGCGAGGCGACGCTCGACGGCATCGAAGCGCTGTCGCGGCAGTGCGAGCAGATCTTCGAGGCGCGGGAGGCCGCGTGCAGCTGCTTTGAGATGCGTGCGTGCGGCGTCGATCGTGCGGCGGACGGATTTTCCGAGACGCAGCGCGAGATCGCCGATGCTCTCGACGAGTTCGCCGTGCTTGGGCACAGCCCACTCGGCAGCTTTGGTTGGTGTCGGCGCGCGGGCGTCCGCCGCGAGGTCGATGAGTGTCCAGTCCGTCTCATGCCCGACGGCAGAAATGAGCGGAATAGTGCTCTCGGCCGCCGCGCGAACGACGATCTCGTCGTTGAAGCCCCATAGATCTTCGAGGCTGCCGCCGCCGCGCGCGACGATGAGGACATCCGGGCGCGGTACGGGGCCGCCCGGTGTGATGGCATTGAACCCACGAATGGCCGCCGCCACTTCCTTTGCACTGGTTTCGCCCTGCACGCGCACCGGCCATACGATGACGTGCGCCGGATAGCGCTCCTCGAAGCCGTGCAGCATGTCACGAATGACGGCGCCGGTCGGCGAGGTGACGATGCCGACGACGCGCGGCAGATATGGCAGCGGCTTCTTGCGCTCTTCCGCGAAGAGGCCCTCGGCGGTGAGCTTGCGCCGGCGCTCTTCGAGGAGCGCCATGAGCGCGCCGACGCCAGCTGGTTCGAGCGCCTCGACCACGATCTGATATTTTGACGAGCCGGGGTAACTCGTCACCTTGCCCGTTGCGATGACCTCGAGCCCTTCCTCGGGCTTGAACCGGAGTTTTTGGAAGACCCCACGCCAGATCACCGCCTCGATCTTGGCCTTGTCGTCCTTGAGGGCGAAATAGCAATGGCCCGAGGCGTGCGGCCCGCGATAACCGGAAATTTCGCCACGTAGACGGACGAATCCGAAATTGTCCTCCAGCGAACGCTTTATCGCGTTGGAGAGTTCGGAAACCGTGAGTTCCGGATTGTTGCTGGCGCCGGCACGGCCGGCGCGTACTGGCTCTGCCACGAATCGCACCCGTTTGTTACAACGACGTTCATGATACACGAAGGTGGCCACAGCAAGAGCCGCGGAGGGGATATCCTCGTGGCGCCACGGCGTGATCAAATCGGCGAACCGTCGACGTTCCGAGGCCATTCGAGGCCCGGCGCACGGGATACTGAGAGGCTAGCGGATGAACGTCCTACTGATCGGTTCCGGCGGGAGGGAGCATGCGCTCGCCTGGGCATTGGCGGCAAGTCCGCTGCTGACCAAGCTCTACTGCGCTCCTGGCAATGCCGGCATTGCCGACGTTGCTGAATGCGTCCCGATCTCGATCGATGATCATCCCGCGATTGTTCAATTCGCCAAGCAGAATGCGATCGATCTCGTTGTCGTCGGACCCGAGCAGCCGCTCGTCGCCGGGATCGTCGATGATCTCGCCGCTGCCGGCATCAAGTCATTCGGACCGACTCGCGCCGCAGCCCAGCTCGAAGGCTCGAAGGGTTACACCAAGGATCTCTGCGCCGAGCTTGGCATGCCGACCGGCGCCTATCGTCGTTTCACGGAGGCTGCGCCGGCCAAAGCCTATGCCGCCGCCCAGTCTCTTCCGATCGTCATCAAGGCCGATGGTCTCGCGGCCGGCAAAGGCGTCACCATCGCGACGACGCGTGCCGACGCGGACGACGCCATCGATGCCTGCTTCGCGGGGGCATTCGGCAGCGCCGGTTATGAGGTCGTCGTCGAGGAATTTCTAGACGGCGAGGAAGCGAGCTTCTTCGCTCTCGTCGACGGCACGCATGCGCTCGCGCTTGCAACGGCGCAGGATCACAAGCGCGTCGGCGATGGCGACACGGGACCGAACACGGGCGGCATGGGCGCCTATTCACCTGCACCGATCATGACGCCGGCGCTTGTTCAGCGCACCATGGACGAGATCATTCTGCCGACCGTGCGCGGTATGGCGGCGCGCGGCATACCGTTTCGCGGCGTGCTCTATGCCGGCCTCATGCTGACGGCGGAGGGGCCCAAGCTCATCGAATACAATACGCGCTTCGGCGATCCCGAGACGCAGGTGCTCATGATGCGCCTCAAGTCCGATCTCCTCGCGGCGCTCCTCGCGGCAGCCGACGGCGTGCTCGGGACATTCGATCTGCGCTGGTCCGATGACGTCGCACTCACCGTTGCCATGGCCTCGAATGGCTATCCGGGCGTCTACGAAAAAGGCACCGAGATTCGCGGCCTCGAGGCGGCCGAAGCGTTGGAGGGCGTCGAGATCTTTCATGCCGGGACTGAGCGGCGTGACGGCCGACTGCTTGCGACGGGTGGGCGCGTGTTGAACGTAACAGCACGCGGACGCACCGTCGCCGAGGCCCAGGCACGGGCTTACGCGGCAATCGATCGGATCGACTGGCCGGGCGGCTTCTGCCGTCGCGACATCGGCTGGCGCGCTATCGCACGCGAGCGTCAGAAGAAGGCTGGCGGATGACAACTCTGGCCGAGCTGTTTCCCGGGTTCTCCGAGGAGCGCGTTACTGTGCGCGGCGTCGAGATTTTCGCGCGCGTGGGAGGCAGTGGCCCCCCGCTGCTATTGCTCCACGGTTATCCCGAGACGCACGCCTGCTGGCATCGCGTGGCGCCGGAACTGGCCCGCCATTTCACGATCGTCGCGCCGGATCTGCGCGGCTATGGCCGCAGTGGCTGCCCCTCGGCGGACGGCAATCAACGCGCCTACTCGAAGCGCACGATGGCCCTCGACATGGTGGCGCTTATGTCAGAGCTCGGCTTCGAGCGTTTCGCCGTCATGGGCCATGACCGAGGCGCCCGCGTGGGCTTCCGCCTGGCGCTCGACGCGGAGCAGCGCGTGGATCGCCTTGTCCTGATAGATATCATCGCGACGAGCGATATCGCGCGGCTTCGCGACGAAGGCTTCAAGTTCGGTATGCTGCACGGGGTCTTCCTTTCCCAGCCGGCGCCGCTGCCGGAATCGCTCATCATCCAGGATCCCCGGGACTGGGTTGAAAGCCGATTTCGACGCGCGACACTGGCGAAGTCGCCCGATGTCATCCATCCTGTAGCCATGGCCGACTACATCGACATGCTGTCGCAAGCAGATCGCGTCCACGCGACGTGCGAGGACTACCGCTCGGAGCATCGTACGGACGTGTTTCTCGACCAGAACGACCGCGAAGCCGGAGCCCGCATCAAGTGCCCGGTCCAGATCCTCTGGGCGACGGAAGGTTCGCTCGCCGAGATCGTCGATCCGCTCGCCGTATGGGCGCCATGGTGTGCGCAGATCGTTGGCGCTCCCATCGAGAGCGGACATTTCATTCCCGAGGAAAATCCGGCGGCGCTGTATGAGCGGACGCTGCCGTTCCTGCTTGCAAAGGAGGCATGACCATGGCCGGCCTGCCGGACCTCTTTCCGGGCTTCGAGACGCACGTCATCGATGTGCCGGGCGCCGAGATCTTCGCGCGCTCAGGTGGCAACGGACCGCCGCTGCTGCTGCTGCACGGGTACCCGCAGACACATGTGTGCTGGCACAAGATCGCGCCGGAGCTTGCGCGTCACTTCACGCTCGTCATCCCCGATTTGCGTGGATATGGCGCGAGCCGCGCCACGGAAAAAGCCGCGGAGGTCGATCCTCAGCATCTGGCTTATTCGAAGCGGGCCATGGCGGCCGATTTCGTCGCGATGATGCGGGTGCTCGGCCATGATCGCTTTGCTGTCGTGAGCCATGATCGCGGCGCGCGCGTCGGCTATCGTCTCGCGCTCGATCATCCCGACAGCGTCTCGCGCCTCGCCGTTCTCGATATCGTCACGACGCTCGATGCCTGGGCGGATACGCGCAAAGAGACGGTCATCGGGCGCTTCCACTGGAGCTTTCTCGCACGTCCGGCGCCCTTTCCGGAGACGCTCATCGGTCGCGATCCCGTATACTTTCTCGAGTATCTGCTGGCGCAATGGACGGCGAGCGGAGATCTCTCGTCATTCGATCCCGCTGCGCTCGAGCACTACCGGGCCGCCTTCAAGAAACCCGAGGTCATTCACGCAAGCTGCGAGGACTACCGCGCCGGCGCGACGAGCGACGTGGCATTCGATGCTGCGGATCAAGCGGCGGGACGGCAGATCGCCTGCCCGATGCTGGCTCTCTGGGGTGTGGAGCGCGGGCAGGGCGCGATCAACACGCCGCTCAAGGCCTGGGAACCATGGTGCCCGCACATTCAGGGCGAGGGCGTCGTCTCGGGTCACTTCCTGCCCGAAGAGCAGCCTGCGGCAACCCTTTCGCACTTGGTTCCGTTCCTCCTTGCGAGCTGAGAAAAGTACGCACGGGAAACATGGGTAAGAGTATCGTCGCGGCCGTTCCCAAGAAGTCGCAGCTTCCGGCTTCAGTACCGCATCGGCCGAGCATTGCGCTTGCGCTGGGCGGCGGTGGTGCGCGTGGGCTCGCGCACATTCTCATTCTCGAAGCCTTCGACGAACTCGGCATTCGTCCGGTCTTCATCACGGGCACGTCCATTGGCGCGATATATGGTGCTGCCTATGCAGCCGGACTGTCGGCGGCGTATCTCCGCGCCCACACAGAGGAAGTGCTGAGCCAGCGCCTCGATCTCGCGCGCAATCTGATCGCGGCGCGATCGGATCCCGTACAAAAGCTGTTCCGACTGTTCTCGCTGCGCTCGTCGTTGCTGAAACCCGAGGCGCTGCTCGACTATATTCTGCCCTCGCGCGTGCCGCGTCGCTTCGAGGATCTGGGTATTCCTTTTGCGGCGGTTGCGACGGACTTTTACGCGCAGGACACTGTTGTGTTTACCGAGGGCGATTTGCGCCAGGCCGTTGCGGCGAGCATCGCACTGCCCGTCATCTTTCAGCCGGTCATCATCAACAACCGCGCATTCATGGACGGTGGCCTCGTCGATCCCCTGCCGTTTGACCTCGCAACGGCCCGCGCTGATATCACCGTCGCGATCGATGTTTCTGGCGCGCCGCGCTCCGATCCGCGCGACATGGGACCAGGGGCGCTGGAGGCGATCGTCGCCTGTTCACAGATCCTGCAGCGCTCGCTCGTGCGCGAAAAGCTCAAGCACACGCAGCCCGATGTTTATATCGACGTCGATGTCGATGCCTTCCACGTTCTCGAATTCCACCGCTTCAGGGAAATCCTGGAAGCGGCGGCACCCGCCAAGGATCTGCTCAAGCGCAAGCTCTCCCTGCTCATGGCGAGCCATACAGTTCCAGCCACAGAAGCGACGCCGGCGCTGACGGATCAATCATCCGAACCAGCAGAGGCACCGCCGGCGAAGCGGCGCGGTCTTTCACTCCGTCTCAAATCTCGCAAGCAGAAGGGATGAATATGGACGCCCAGCCTCTGTCCGGCCCTCCCGCTCATCCGACCGTTGCGCTGGCGCTCGGCGGTGGTGCCGCGCGCGGGATCGCGCACATCGCCATGCTCGAGGCCTTCGACGAGCTCGGCATTCGTCCCAAGGTGATCGCTGGATGCTCGATTGGCGCCGTGATCGGTGCCTGCTACGCGGCGGGACTTTCAGCCAAAGAAATTCGCGCGCATCTGGCGCCGCTCGTCGCTGGCAAGCGTGCCGTCCTGCGGCGCGCGATGTCGCAACCGTCCAAGCTTTTCAAGCTCTGGAGCCCGCGCTATCCGTCCATCGTCGACGGGCCGACGCTTCTGGAAATACTGCTGCCCAAGGTGGTCAACACCGACTTCGCGCGCCTCGGGATCCCGCTGCATCTCATGGCCGTCGACTACGCCACCATGGAGCCGGTCGTGCTCAGTAAGGGGCCGGTCATACCGGCGATCACGGCGAGTGCGTCCTTGCCATCGCTCATGCGGCCGGTGGAGATCGACGGGCGTGTGCTGTTCGACGGCGGGTTCGCCAACCCCACGCCCTTCGATATCGTGCAGGATCAGGCGGACATCACCGTTGCCGTCGATGTCGGCGGCACGCCGGATCTGCGCAAACCGGTTGCGTCTCACTCGAAGGAAGAGTTGTGGGACGGCGCATTCTTCGCGCTCTTCAATGCCGTCGTGCGAGAGAAGGAAGCGCGTCGCGCGCCGGACATCATGCTGCGCCCCGATGTCGGGCTCTACCGCACCATGGATTTCCCCAAGATGGATGAGATCCTGGCGAAGAGCGCGCCCGAAAAGCAGCGCCTGAAGCAGTTCCTCAGCGAGCGCGTTCTCGGCGGTGCACCCGCTCAGGGCACATCCAGCACGATGTAATCGTCTTCGACGGCGACATTGAACGTCTCGGCCTTGTACGGCCCTTCGACGACGCTTGCCCCCGCTTCGACAGCGACCGGGAACTGCATGAGCCGCATACGTCGGGGATCGCAATACGAGCGGCCCGTGCGTACGTCGAACTCCCACTGATGCCAGGGACAGCGCAGGATCTCGCCTTGGCGCTCGTACTGATAGTCGCCGGGACCATCGGAGCGCACGAGGCCTGTCAGCAGGCCACCGCACAGGCTCGCGCCTTTGTGCGGGCACTTGTCGGAGAGCGCGAACAGCTCGCCCTTGATGTTGAGCACCACGATGTCGCGGTTCTCGATGCTGACTTTCTTGCGCGTGCCGGGGGGCAGATCGGCGGCACGCGCCACGACATGGCGGGTCACGGTCTCGAAAGCTCCAAACTATCCGACCCGGTCAATTCAGCCGGAACACGGCCTTGCCGTTCTCGGCGCAGATACGGCGGTGCTGCTCTGTCGTGACGCCTGCGGGGAATGCGCGGAAGGGATCGTCGAAATCCCAGTGCGGATAGTCTGAGGCGAACAGCAGCTTGTCCCAGCCAATCCAATCCATGACATCGAGCACATGGCGCCGATCATCTGGCTCTTCCATGGGCTGCGTCGTGAAGTACACGTGATCGCGAATGTACTCCGAGGGCCGCCGATTCAGATGCGGTACTTCATTCCGCATCCGCTCGAACACCTTGTCGAGACGGAAGGCGAGTGCGGGTGCCCAGGCGAAGCCGCCCTCGATCATGACAACCTTGAGCTTCGGGAAGCGCTCGAACACGCCCTCGATGACGAGGCTCGTCACGACCGTCTGGCATGAGGTCGAATGGCCAGCGCCTTCTTCGATGTAGTACGAGGGCCAGCCGGCGCCCGACACCGGATGCCCGCTCGTGCCAAACACGTGGAAGCCGATCGGCAGGCCATAGCGCTCCGCCGCTTCGTAAATCGGCCAGTAGCGGCGATTGCCGAGCGGCTCGGCCGAACGCGTCAACAGGAAGACCTGCCCGAAGTCTGTATCCGCGCCGCAACGCTCGATCTCCTGCGCCGCGGCAATGGCGTCCTCATAGGGCACGACGAGCCCGCCCTTCAGTCGCTTCTCGGGCCGAGTGAATGTCTCGCGCTGCCAGTCGTTCGTTGCCGAGCACATGGCGGCCGAAAGCTCGAGGTTCATCTCGCCCTGGCCGGTATTGCCGAGCGGCCCGAGAATGCCAGCTTCGATGCCGTAGGCGTCGAGATGCTGCTCCTGCATGAGCCGCAGCGAAGAACCCGGCCTTCCGCCTTCCTCGGGCCAGGCATCGCGCCGGCAGGCGAGCGGCGCCGACTTCGGATAGGGCTCACCGTTGGAGCTGCCGTGCTTGCGGCGCATCCCGTAGGTCTCGTAGTGATCCCACCAGCGCTTGCTCATGTACGGCTTGAGATCAGCCATCGAGCGCACGGCCGGATGAATATCGCCGTCGATCACGGCGAGGCGGTTCGGCGCCGCACTTCCCTTGCCGTTTTCGGTCGTGATCTTGGGTGCCATCGGATCGTCAAGCGGCATGGCTGCCTCCGAGTCGGGCGTAAGTTGCGAGGGGATTGTCGATCAGGATCTTCTTGCGCAGCGTCGCATCGATGCCGACAGGCATCATGTCGTCGTTGTCGAACTGCCAGTGCGGGAAATCGCTCGCGAACAGCAGCATTTGATCGGACTGAAGCTGATCCATGAGCCGCCCGACCGTCTCGCCTGAAGCCGGCGCATCGAACGGCTGGATCGTCAGACGCACATGATCGCGCACGAACTCGATCGGCGAGCGGTCGATCCACGGCACTTCGAGGCGCACGCCGCGCCAGAACTTGGAGAGCCGCCAGAGATAGGGTCCGATCCAGGTGACACCGGACTCGATCAGCACGAGCTTCAGCTTCGGGAACTTCACGAACACGCCTTCGGCTATGAACGATCCGAGCTGCGTGTGGAAGCCGAGCGACTGCGCCGCGTAGTCCTCGAGATAATAGCTCGGCCAGCCCGAGCCGGTCGTCGCATGATGGTAGCTCGAGCCCGCATGAATGCCGATCGCGAGGTCGTGCTTCTCGGCGGCCTTCCAGACCGGCCAGAACTGGCTCTTGCCGAGCGGCACCTCGCCCATGGCGAGCGCCAGCACCTGCACGAAGCGCTTGTCGGCGGCGCAACGCTCGATCTCCTCGACGGCGAGCTCAGGATTCTGCAGCGGCAACACGATCGACGCGCGATAGCGCGGATCGCGGTCGAGCCATTCGGCGCGCATCCAGTCATTGACGGCGCGGCAGAAGGCGGCGGCCATGTGCTCGTCGCGAATGAGCTGGACGGCATAGAGGCAGTTCAGGATCGAATGGGCAAACCCGTGCCGATCCATGAGTGCGGCCGCGGTGCGGCCGGCATCGGTGTCTGCGCGCTTGCGGCCCTTGTCCTTGTCGGAGCGCCAGTCGGGACGCATGGTGAGCGGCGCATTGGGCGGGTAGGCAACGGACTCGAACGCCGTGATGCCGCGCACCTCGACGGTCTCGCGCCAGTAGTCGTTCATGTGCGCCTTGAGCGCATCGATATTGGGGACATGCGGGTGCACGTCACAATCGATTGCGCCCTTCCAGTCTGCAGACAATGTGCGTCTCTCCCGACGGGCGGCTGCGGCCGCTCTCACGTATGAATCTGTCTCACTAATATTTCACGGTGGGCCAGGGCTGGCTAGTGCCGGAGGTGCCCGCATATGGCTTTCTGCGATGCATTCGCGCTTTTGGCGCGAGCAGGCCACCGCCCAGTGCTTGGCCGCTAGTGGCTTGCTGTTTCGCCCAGGGTCTCCACGCGCTCGAGTTGCCAGCGGATGGTCGTCTCGCCCGGCGTCGCGCCGCGCAACACGATCTGCTGGCTGAGCCGGGGCCCCGAATAGTGCGCATAATCGAAACTCTGCTCGAGGACGAGGGCCGCACCCTCGGCGCTGAATCGCCAGTGACCGCCGTCCAGGGTTTCGACGAACGCCGTCCCCGCCGTTTGCCCGAGCCGGCACAACGTATCGGGATGAAGATGGAAATGAACGGCATAGGGCAGATCACGATTGAGCCGCAGCGTGCCGCTCGGTGCGCCAAGCCGATCCTCGCCCTCGATGCGCCGGCCGTCGGCGGAGATGCTGATCTGGCGCGTGTGCCGCGGGCCGAAGTCCTTGATGTAGCCGTCGTGTGTCGCGCGCACGCTCGAGCCCTCGGGGCTGGTGCTCGCCGCATACCGGACCTCGCCATGCTGGCGGATCGGCGGGGCGCCGGCCCATTTCTCGAGGAGCCGCGCCCGTACCAGCCGTGAGGATGAGCGGTCGGCAAGACAGAGCGTATTGTGGCTTGCCGTGGCCCGTGAAGCGGCGCGCATGGCGTCATGAGCCTGACCGGGCGCGCCGCAGTTGGCAAAGAGCAGGGCCGTGCCGACGCTGAGTTCGAACGAAAGACTGCCCGCGTGCGCGGTGCCGGCAAGCTCGAGCGGTGGCGGCGCGCCCACATCCATGATCAGCACCGTGGTGCCATGCTCGAGACGCACGTAGTTCGACTGGCGCAGGGCAGGCAGCGGCGCTTCCGGTGCCGGATCGTAGGCGATGACCGTTGCGAGCGCATCGGCTTCGGTGCGCCCCATGCCGTTGAAGCGCGCCAGCGTGCCATTGCCGAGCCGCATGGTTTTGAGGAAGGCGATCATGCGATCGATGGCTTCGACGAGTGCCTTCGGGGCTTCGCGACTGCGCGCGACATAGCATTGTCGCAGTGGCATGAGGTCGAGCAGGATCTCGATGGGTATGCCCGGATTGCGGCTGATGTGGCCGCCATCGCGCAGGATCTGGCGGTGGAGTTCGTCAACGAACAAGCGCTGCATCCGCCGCAGTTGCCGGTCGTGGCCTGCAACGCAAAGATCCGCGAGCACGAGCGCTGCCAGCGTCAGCAGGCGGTCGTAACCGGCGGGTGCGTCGCGCCATGCTGTGGCGAGAAACTGGATCTGCTGGCCGAGACTGTCCGTCGTCGCTTCGTAGGCGCGGGGTGAAACGCCTTCGAGGATCAGACCAGCATGACTGATCCACGAGATGATGCGCCGTGCGATGACCGCATGTGGATCCGTGCGCATGAAAGTGAGCGCGTTGCGCTGGACCCATTCGGCGACGAGACGACGCGCCATGGCGTAGGCGGCATCGCTGTTCGCAGCGCGCAGGTCGCGCAGCCAGCCGAAGCCGTTGAGCTCCCGCGCCCACGCGGGCGTCGGTGGCAACAGTGCGAAAGGTGAGTGCCCATTGAGGTCGACGATAGCGCCGCCGAGCCCGAACTGGTCGGCTGCAAGTTCCTCGAAAAGGCTCGGATCGGGTGTGCGCAGGTCCGGCGGTACGATCAACAGTTCGTCGGCGATGGCGGGGCCGGCAAGCCAGCGCAGCGCGCGCGTGCGCATGGCCCGGCTTATGGCGCGGCGTCGGGTCCGCGCCATGGCCAGGCGCGCAAGATGCAGGCGCTCGCCCGGCGTCAGCCTGATCATCGACCGCAACCCAGATGCCATTTGTCCCCCAGTGCTCCGATACCCTTATCACCAGAATGATGGCAAGGCGTGGAGCGGACGGGGGACAATCGACGTCTGAGAGCGCTTTTCAGCTGCTCCGTGTTATGGGCATGAAATCGATAGGCGGATAGCGGGGTTACCGCACGCCACGACCGCCGCCGCCGAAACCTACTCCTCCGGCGCGCGGGACGTGGACTAGATGCCCTCCGCCATGGCGACGATGATGCCTGAAGCGGCGATCCTTGATCGGGTTACCCGCAAAGAAGCCGCCGCCGTAGCCAAACCGCACGTCGTCCGGCTCTGCCTCGGTGATGGTCTGGTACTGATTGACAGTGACGTTACGCTCCTCGAACGTGAGATTGAGCGGCGTCTTGCCATCCGGATTGATGATGATCTGGCGGTGCGGCGGCAGCGGTCGGAATACGCGCACGCCTTCCTCGATCGTGATCGTGGCACCGTAGAAGGGCCGTGTCTCGATACGCGTGAGCGAAGCTGCGGCAGCGGCGCTGGCGCCGGCGGTCAGCAGGGCGAGGCTGAGCAGGGAGGTCGACAGCAGCGAGCGACGCATGATGCTACAACTCCAACTGGAATACATAGGTGGACGATACTACCCGAGCTGCTGAAGGATGCTTTAAGAATTTGGTAACAATGCTTAATGTTTCGCAGCATCTGCAACGATTGCGCGCAGTCCCGCCGGAAGCGCAAAACCGCGTAGCAATTCGCCGAGGCTCATGGGCCGCTTGCCGGCGCGCTGCACCTCGATGAGGCGAACGGCGCCGGATCCGCAGGCGATGGCGCCGGCATCATCGATGAATGTGCCGGGATCTCCCGAACCGTCGGCGATCTCGGCGCGAAGCACCTTGAGGCGCTCCGTGCGTCCGTCTTGCGCGATCTCGAAGTAGGCGCCCGGCCACGGCGAGAGACCATGGATCTGATTGCAGACTTCGACCGCTGAGCGCGTCCAGTCGATCTGTGCTTCGGCCTTCTCGATCTTTGCCGCATACGTCACGCCTTCGGCCGGTTGTGGCGTACAGGCGAGCGCACCGCGCTCCAGTGCGTCCAGCGCCTCGACCATGAGGGCCGCGCCGCGCGCGGCCATGAGATCGTGCAACTCTCCCGCCGTCATGTCCGGATCGATCGCGAGGGGCATGTGCGCGCAGACCGGCCCCGTATCGAGGCCTTCGTCCATGCGCATGATGCTCGCCGCCGTCTCTTTGTCCCCCGCCATGATCGCGCGTTGAATGGGGGCTGCGCCGCGCCAGCGCGGGAGTGCCGAAGCATGAAGATTGAAGCACCCTAATCGAGGGGCTTCGAGGATTGGCCGCGGCAGAATGAGGCCGTAGGCCACCACGACGGCGGCATCGGCACCATGCGCGCTGAAAGCTGCCTGCGCTGCGGGATCCCGCAGCGTGCGCGGTGTGAGCACTGGAATGCCTGCCGTCTCGGCGAACTTGTGGACGGGTGATTTCTGTTCGTGCAAGCCGCGTCCGGCCGGGCGTGGCGGCTGGGAATAGACGGCGGCGATCGTGTGGCCGGCTTGCGTAATGGCCGCGAGCGTCGGAACGGAGAAATCCGGCGTGCCCATGAAAACGATGCGCAGCATGCCCATAGGCTCCAAGCTCGAGGCCGAAACAGGAGATCACCTGGCCGTATGGCGGCCTTCGCCATGGCAGGCGGCAGTTCAGGAGCTGCTCGTGCCAGCAGGCGAGGGCGAAGCAAACAAACTCTAGGCGGCGGGCCCGTCCTTTGCCTGCTTGCGAAAGCGCCGCACGATGATGTCACGCTTCAAGCGGGTCAGAAAGTCGATGATCAACTTGCCGTCGAGATGATCCATCTCGTGCTGGATGGCCGTTGCCAGCAGACCGTTGGCGGTGAGTTCCTGACGTGCGCCCGCGCGGTCCATGTAGCGCACGGTGAGCGATGATGGCCGCTCGATCTCGATGCGCACGTCCGGAATGGAGAGACACCCTTCCTCGTGAATCCGCATCTGGCCGCCGAGTGAGACGATCTCCGGATTGATCATGGCGATCGGCTGCTTCTCATCGTCATTGTCGGTGACGTCGAGGACCAGTAGGCGGCGCGGCACGCCGACCTGCACGGCGGCGAGCCCCACGCCCGGCGCCGCATACATGGTTTCCAGCATGTCGTCGATCAGCTGGTTCAGCTCGCCGTCCACGCGCTCGATGGGCACCGACGGCTGGCGGAGCAGGGGATCGGGGAGGATGATGATCGGAAGTTTGGCCATGCCGCTCAGATAGGCAACACGGCCGTTCCGGTCAATTGTCATTCCGCTCAGATGTTCGCATGGCCAATCGCATGGCTTATCATATGGTAAGCACCGGGTTTGCGTTGCGCTCCCGCGCCGCCTGGGGTACCTGCTCGGCAGACCGATCCGGCAACCGCAAATATGAGGAAGAGGACGTGTCTGAGGCCTTCGTGCTCGGCTGGGAGGAATGGGTCCGCCTTCCCGACCTCGGCCTGCCTGCGGTCAAGGCGAAGGTCGACACCGGTGCCAAGACCTCGGCGCTGCACGCCTTCTTCGTCGAGCCGTACGGATCGGCCTCCCGGCGCATGGTGCGCTTCGGTGTGCATCCCATTCCCGGCCGCAACGACGTCGAGATCATCTGTACCGCCGAGGTCATCGATCATCGCGAGGTGACGAGTTCCAATGGTGAGCGCGAGATGCGCTATGTCATTCGCACCTCGCTTCAGCTTGGCGAGCGCGTATGGCCCGTCGAGCTTACGCTCACCAATCGGGAGGCTATGAGCTATCGAATGCTCATCGGCCGTCAGGCCATCCAGGACGACATGCTCGTCGATCCGGCGACCTCCTTCCGCCAGCCGCGCCTCAGCTATCGCCTCTACGAAATTCCCGCACGCACGGCCGACGATCGCCGCTCGCTCACCATCGGCCTCCTGACGCGACGCCCGGACAACGCAACGAACCGGCGCATACAGCGCGTCGCCGAGCGCCGTGGCCACAAGCTCATCATGGTGGACAGGGACCGCGTATCGCTCTTCATCGACACGAGTGATCCGGCGATCCTGCTCGACGGGTCAACGGTGCCGCACTGCGATGCACTGATCGTGCGGCCAGGACGCGGCACGCCGACATTCTCGGCCGCCGTCGCGCGTCACTTCGAGACGCTCGGCGCGGTGGCTATCAATGGTCCTGACGCTCTGCTGCGCGTCGCCGATCCACTCGCGACCCGTCAGCTTCTCGCGCGCGCGGGTATTCCAGTTCCCGCTGCGGCGGTCAGTAGCGCGGCCACGAATCCTGATGCGGCCGACCGGCATCTCTTCGCCGAAGGTTTTGGCAGCCATGCGCTGGGACTTCTCGTGCGCCATACGGTCGTCGGCAGCCGAGCCATCGCGGCGATGTCGCGGCAGGTGCGCGGCCGCGACGATATCGACAGCGAGGCCGAGTGGCGCACGGACGATGGGGCCGCCGTCGAAGCGACACGTGGCGTGGCCGAGCAGGTCGTACGTGTTCTCGGTCTCGAGCTTGCCGGTGTCGATGTCATTGCCGCGCGGCAAGGTCCCATCGTCGTCGGCGTGACGGTAGCTCCTGCCATCTCGCTCGCCGAGCGCATTACTGGCGCTGCGATCTCCGAGGCGATCATCGTCTACATCGAGCAGACCGCTCGGCCGGTTGCGAGAAGTCCATAAAAAGACGGGGGCTCCGGGGGTGTCCCCTGGTTGGGTACAGGGCGAAAGCCCTGTTCGCGCCTTTGGCGCGAGCGAGGCTAGCCTCGCGCTCCACCGTGCCAGAGGCGCGTCTCCGACACGACGAGGGACACCCTCCCTGACCCGCCCGTCTTTTTGAACTTTTCAGCGCACGCGATAGCGTTCGATGGCGTCAGGGTCGAACGTGAATCCGAGGCCGGGGCGATCAGGTACGGCGACGTGGCCGTCCTCGATCGTGATGCGCTCACGATAGAGCATGGCGGTCCACGGCATGTATTCGAGCCATGTCGCATTGGCAAACGCGCCGAGGATCGACACGCTCTGCTCCGTGAAGAGGTGGTTCGAGATGGCGATGTCGTGCGCGGCGGCCAGATGCGCGACCTTGATGAACTCACTGACGCCACCGACGCGACCGAGATCCGCCATCCAGATGTCGGCGGAACCGTGCGCCAGCATCTCGCGGAAGCCGTAGCGCGTCGCCTCCGTCTCGCCGCTCGCGATCGGTGTATCGATGGCCGCTGCCACACGACCCGAGCCGCGATGATCGTAGGGGGGCACGGGCTCCTCGAACCACGTGAGATCGAAGGCTTCGAGTTTCCGCCCGAGACGGATCGCGTGATCGGCTGTGAAGCCGCGGCTCGCGTCGCACATGAGTGAAACCTTGGGGCCAATGGCTTTGCGCACAGCGGCGACGCGCTCGACGTCCTCCTCGATGTGCTTCCTGCCAAGCCGCATCTTCACGCCGGCAAAGCCCTGCGCGATGTAGCCAGAAGCTTCCTCAGCTAGTTCGTCGGGCGTCGAGGAGAGCCAGAGGCCGGCGCTCGAGTACACCGGAATGCGGTCGTGCGCGCTGCCGAGCATGGCGGAGACGGACGCACCGAGCGCTTTGCCCTTCGCATCCCAGAGCGCAGTGTCGATGGCCGCGAGGCCGAAGATCGTCACGCCCTTGTGGCCGAGGAAGTAGAGCTCGCGCCAGAGCTTCTCCCAGAGCCGCTCGGCATGGCGGATATCGGCGCCGACGACGGCAGGTTTGAGGCTCTGCACCATGGCTTCGAGCACTTCGATGCGCCGGCCGCCGTTCGTGAAGAGAAAGCTCTCGCCCGTGACGCCGACGTCGGTGTCGATGAACACGAGCACGCAGCGTATGCGGTCATGGCCGACACCGCTCGAATTGAGCGTCGGACGTGCGAGCGGAAGCTCGACGATGATCGTGCGCAGATCCGTGACCCGCATGGTGCTTGCTCCCCGTAGCCATTCTTTTGTCGCGTCACGATGGCGCGATCGGGCCGTCGGGCGCAAGGCTCAATGCGCGGCGAGCAGCTCGCTGTCCGGCCTCTCGGCGCGGCTATAGAGAAACCGGCCATCCGCTGTCTTCGTTCGCGTGGCGCGGCCGCGGCCGACGAGATAGTTCGCGTGTGCCAGCGTTTCGGCGAGCGCGAGACGGCCCTGCCCTTCGGCGACTGCGCGCGCGAAGAGGCTACGGGCAAGCTCCATGGCAACGCGCGGCTCGTCCATGAGGCGAGCGAGTTCGTCGAGGCGAAGTTCGTGATGGTGCGCGAGCTGATCGGCGCGTGCGTGCAGGCCGTAGAACGGCAGGCCGTGCGACGGCAGCACCAGCGCGTCCGCTGGCAGCGACTTGAAGCGCGGAAGCGAGTCGAGATAGTCGGCGAGCGGATCGGCTTCGGGCATGGCCGGGAAGACGCCGATCATGGGCGAGATGCGCGAGAGAATCTGGTCGCCGGCAATGAGAATGCGGTCCTCGGCGCACCAGAAGGAGGCGTGTTCGAGCGCGTGGCCGCCTGCGACGATCACTTCCCAGTCACGCTCGCCGAAACGGATGGTGTCGCCGTCGCGCAGGCGCGTGAATGAGGGCGGCATGGGGCCGAGTAGGGAGTTTGTACGCTCACGATCGGCGGCGTACGATGCGAGCGCTGCTGTATCGCAACCATGCGCGGTGAGATACCGCTCGGCGGCATCGACCGCCGACTTCGACTGCGAATCCCAGAGACGTACTTGCGCCGACATCCATTCGGCGAGCGTCGACACGAAAGGCACGTTGCCGGTGCGCTGCGTGAGCCAGCCCGCGAGGCCGACGTGATCGGTATGACCGTGCGTCGCGACTAATCTGTTCACCGGCGCATCGGCCAGCGGGCCCGCGAACAATGCCTCCCAAACCGCGCGCGCTTCGCTCGTGTCGGCGCCCGTGTCGATGAGCGTCCAGCCATCGGCGTCGCGCAGCAACCACACGTTCACGTGATTGAGCCGGAAGGGGAGAGGCAGGCGCGCCCAGAGAATGCCGGGTGCGATCTGATAGGTCTCGGTGCCTTGGGGGTGGCTTTCGTGCAGATAGCGAATTTCCGCTGCCAATGTCGTCATGCGGGAACGTGCTCCTGATCCGTGGTCGCCCCAACCCTCTAATGGTCCGAGGTAGCGCAGGGGCGTGAGTGCCGCCAGAGGGTGCTACGCATGGCGCCCGTCCGGGAACGGACAGCTACCAGCGCCACTGAACCGGCTCGGCGCCTGCGACGGGCGACGTGAACGAGACGACGCCCGCGCCATTGAGACAGCCGAGGTAGACGGTTTTGAGATCCGCGCCGCCGAATGCGACGCTTGCGATGTTCTTGAGCGATCGCGTCGCGCCGCCCTCGAGACCTTCGCGGCCGCCGAGCCCGCGCTGAAACTGAGCTTCCGCGCGGTCGATGACGTCCTGATCGGAGTCGTCGAGGATGAGCGTGCGCCGGCCATTCGGCTCGATGCGGATGACGCGGTTCGACACCACGCACGCGACCCATGCCGCGCCCTCGGCGTCGAAGGCAAAGCCATCCGGTAACTCGCCGGGGCCGAACTCGTGCATAACCTCGCGACGGCCGAGGCCGTGCTTGGTGACCGGAAAGCGCGTGATGCGATGGCCCATGGTCTCGTTCACCCAGAGCCACTTGCCACTGGGATCGACGTGGCACTCGTTCGTATAGGCGAGGCCGCCGGCGACGATGCGCGCGCCGTTTTTGTCGCGACGAACGATGAAACCATCGCCGAAGTTCGGTACCATGGCGCGCTCGCGCGGATACTGTCGCGTCGAGACCGAGATCCACTCGTTGTGATTGGCGTCGAGGCCTACGAAGTTGCAGACGCGCAGCGCCTCGCCTTCGACCTCGAAGAGCTCCGGCCACAGCCGCCACTCATGATCGAGCCGCCACAACCCGCCGCCGGGGCCGAGATTAGCAATGAGAAATTGGCGGTCCGGACGCATCGCCACGCCGTTCGGCACGAAACCTGGCGGTGCGCCGACGAGCGTGCGTTTGGGCTTGCCGATCTCGGCGATACCCGCCTCATGATCGCCCACGAAGATTTCGCCCTTCACGGTCGTGAGCACGCATTCGGGTCGCTTGAGACCGCTGCCCACCCACGAAATGGCAGACAAGGGAACGAGTGGTTTCTCGGACATTTCGTGCGTTCCCTGCTCAGCCCGTCTCGATCGGCAGATCGGTGCGCGCGCCCCATTCCGTCCACGAGCCGTCATAGACGGCGGTATCGGGGCGGCCTAGCTGTGCGAGTGCAAACGCGATCACGCCGGCCGTCACGCCTGAGCCGCAACTCGCCACAACCGGGCGATTGATGTCCACGCCGGATTCGGCAAACGCGGCGCGGAGCCCCGCTTCGTCTTTCAGTGTGCCATCCTTGTTGAGCAGGTTTGTGAAGGGCACGTTGCGCGAGCTTGGAATGTGTCCTGAGCGCAGGCCTGCGCGCGGCTCCGGCACCGATCCAGCGAAGCGCGCGGCGGCCCGTGCATCGATGATCTGCGTTGTCGCGTGACCGATCAGTGATTTTACGTCGTCGGCATCGCGCACGAGCGCGGAGTTGAAACGCGGCGTGAAATGACGCGGCTGGCGCGGACGCGGCGGCTCGTCCGTGACGGCACGCCCTTCGGCTTTCCACTTCTTGAGGCCGCCATTGAGCACGGCAACATCATCATGGCCCATGGTGCGGAACATCCACCACACGCGCGCCGCCGAATAGAGGCCCTCGGTGTCATACACGACGATCTGCGAGCCATCGCCGATGCCCATTTTCTTGACCTGCGAGGCGAACTGCACAGTCGAGGGGAGCATGTGCGGCAGCGCGTTCGACTTGTCCGCGACAACGTCGATATCGAAGAACAGTGCTTCCGGAATGTGCTCAGCCTCGTACTCGGCGCGTGCATTCCGCCCCGACGTCAGCAGATGCATGGAGCCGTCGAGGATCACGAGATCGGGCGAGCCGAGGCGGTCGGCGAGCCACTGCGTCTCGACGATCCATTTGGACGGATTGGGCATGAGCGTTTTCCCTGGGATGTGTGCAGGCCTAAGCGAGCGCGACGCGAATGCGTCGGTTCTGCTTGCCCTTGTTCTCGATCTTCACGACAGCGAGGCGACCGATCTCACTTGTGCGCGCGACGTGCGTGCCACCACAAGGCTGCAAGTCCACGGCGCCATTCTCGCCGATGGCAACGAGGCGAACTTTGCCCGAACCCATGGGCGGCTTCACGCTCATGGTGCGCACGAGATGCGGCTGCGCTTCGAGCTCGGCATCGCTGATCCAACGCGTCGTGACAGGATGATCGGCTTCGACGAGCGCATTGAGCTCAGCCGTCAGCGTTTCCTTGTCGACGCCGGTCATATCGGCAATGTCGAAGTCGAGGCGGCCTTCCTCGGCGCCGATCTGGCCGCCCGTCACCGGCCATTTCACGAGCGAGCAGAGCAGATGCAGCGCCGTGTGCACGCGCATGTACTTGTGACGCGTGTCCCAATCGACGGTGACGTGGACGGGCACGCCAGCATTTGGCAACGTCGAGCCCTCGGCCGGAACGTGGACGATGGTGCTCTTGTCGGCGTCGTAGACGGTCGCCGCAATGCGACACACGCCGCCTTCCCATGTGAGCGCGCCGATGTCTCCCGGTTGGCCGCCGGCACTGGCATACAGGATAGTGCGATCAAGGATGATGCCACCGCGCTCATTGACGGCGGTGACATAGGCATCGCACGAACGCGCATACGCATCCGAACGGAAAAGTGTCTCGGTCATCGGACTAGATTCCCTCGACCGGTTCGAACACGCTTGGCACGGGTGCGCGCGGCGCATCGAGCCAGCTCGGAACAGGAAGGTTCTTCGAGCGCAGGAATTCCGGATTGAAGAGCTTGGACTGGTAGCGCGTGCCGTAGTCGCAGAGCAGCGTCACGATGGTATGGCCCGGTCCCAACTCGCGCGCGAGCCGAACGGCACCGGCGATGTTGACGCCCGAGGACGAGCCGACGCAAAGACCTTCTTCCGCAAGCAGCTGGAATACGATGGCGACGCTTTCGGCATCCGGGATGAGATACGAATGATCCACCACCGCGCCTTCGAGATTCGCGGTGATGCGACCTTGCCCGATGCCCTCCGTAATGGATGAGCCTTCGGACTTGAGCACGCCCGTCGTGTAGTAGCTGTGCAGCGCTGCACCCGGCACGTCGGCGAGCGCGATGTGTACCTTGTTGCTCTTGGCCTTGAGCCCCATGGACACGCCCGCGAGCGTGCCGCCCGAGCCGACCGCCGACACGAAGGCATCGATCTTGCCGTCCGTATCGGCCCAGATCTCCTGCGCTGTCGTCTCGATGTGTCCCTGACGGTTGGCGACATTGTCGAATTGATTGGCCCAGATGGCTCCGTTCGGCTCGGACCTGGCGAGCGTCTCCGCGAGACGCGCGGAGTATTTCACGTAGTTGTTCGGGTTCTTGTAAGGGACGGCGGGGACTTCGACCAGTTCCGCGCCGAGGAGGCGCAGCGCATCCTTCTTCTCCTGTGCCTGCGTCTCCGGGATGACGATCACCGAGCGATAGCCGAGCGCATTGCCGATCATCGTGATGCCGATGCCGGTATTGCCGGCCGTGCCTTCGACGATCGTGCCACCGGGCTTGAGCTGCCCTTTGGCGACCGCGTCCTTGATGATGTACAGGGCCGCGCGGTCCTTGACCGACTGGCCAGGGTTCATGAACTCGGCCTTGCCGAGAATGGTGCATCCGGTCTCCTCGGAGACGCGGCGCAGCTTGATGAGGGGGGTGCGGCCGACAGCGGCGGCGACGCCTTCAGCGAAGGTCACGATGGCTTCGGGCTCCTCGATTGATTAGCGGGCGAACAAGGCCGCCCGTCGTTTGTGGTCAACCTAGTTCGCGCCACCTCCGGCCGCAAGGTGCGGGGCGCTGCATGGGCCCTATGCGTCTGAATTGGCGGAGCTATCTGCTCGTGCCCGTCTTGAAGTCATATACGCGGCCGCTCTCGGACTGTCCTGCATCGACCAGATCGAGGAAGAGCGGCACCAGGGCCTCGGGTTCCGGCAGCGTGGCAGGGTTCTCGCCCGGAAAGGCACGCTGGCGCATGGTCGTGCGCACGGGACCGGGATTGAGCAGGTTCACCTTGATGGGCGTGCTGGCGACTTCATGCGCGTAGGTTTTCACCAGCGCTTCGAGACCTGCCTTCGAGACCGCGTAGGGACCCCAGTAGGCATTCTTAGCCAGCGCCGCGCCCGAGGAGACGAAGACGGCGCGCGCGGCCTCGGAGCGTCTCAGCACAGGGTCGAGCGAGCGAATGAGCCGCCAGTTGGCCGTCAGATTGACCTCGATGACCTCGTTCCAGGCATCGCCCGTGATGTGCGGCAGCGGCGACAGGGGCCCGAGTACACCGGCATTTGCCACGAGAATGTCGAGCTTGCCCCAGCGCTGGTAGAGTGTGGGGCCGAGCGCATCGACCTTATCACTCTGCTTGAGGTCCAAGTTGACGAGTGTTGCGGTACCGCCAAAGGCGCGGATCTCGTCGTCCACTTCCTCGAGGCCGCCGACCGTTCGCGCCAGCAGGACCACGTGCGCCCCTTCGCGTGCGAGACCGACCGCCACGGCGCGCCCGATCCCGCGCGAAGCGCCGGTGACGAGCGCGATGCGGTTCGCGAGACGGGTGCCCTTTTCCATGAAAGCCTCGTTTCAGATGGCAGCCGGCCCCTTCTAGAGAAAGTCCGGGGGCGTGGGAAGCGTCGGGTACGTTACAGCAGGGAGACGACGGTGGCGGCTGGGACTTCTGCGGCTCCGCCGGGCTGGAGCCGCCAGTCGGCGCGGTTGCGCATTTCGCCGGTATCTGCAAGTCGGGCCAGTGCCGCGAGATCGACCTTGGCATGGACCCAGCCTGCGACGTTCAGCGCGCCCTCGGCGAGGATGCCCGTTTCGGACAGGCCGCGCTCTGCGGGGACGTATATGCCGGCGGCGCCATTGTTGTAGTCCACCGCGGGCGACCAGGTGGAATCACCGACTGTCGGCGAGACCACGGCGACGCAGGTTCCCTCGAGGGCGCGGGCCATGGCCGACGTGCGCACGCGATGAAAACCCGACACGAACTCCGTGCAGGTGGGAACGAGGATGATCTCGGCGCGGGCTTCCACCATGGCGCGCACGAGCATCGGAAATTCGCTGTCGTAGCAGATGGCGACGCCGATCCGTCCGAGCGCGGTGTCGAACACGAGCGTGCTGTCGCCCGGTGCAATTCCCCAGCCGTGCTCGAAGGGTGTCATCACGCGCTTGTCCTGAGCGCCGGACTTGCCTGAAGGTGCGAAGAAGCGCGCCGTATTGCGATAGCGGCCATCCGCGTCGAGACGTGGTCCGCTCGCGCCGAGAATGTGCACATTGTAGCGTTCGGCGAGATCGGCGTGCACGGCGTCGATGTGCGGGAAGGCCTCGGATACAGCCTGCAGCGAGGCATCGAGGCTGGCGACGACGGCGGCGCCGGCCGGTGCCGCCAGCTCCATGGCGCCATACTCGGGAAAGACGAGCAGTTCGGCGCCGTCACCCGCAGCTTCCGCAACCCAGCGCATGATTTTGTCCTCGATGGCGCCGAGTGTTGGCAGGGCATCGAGCGGATAGGCGGAAGCGGCAATACGGACTGTTCGAGAAGGCGCGGTCATGTCAGAGCGCCTTCATCCAGAACTGCATGTGCTTGGATGTCTCCGCGGCCTGATCGATGTCCTTCCAGGCGAACGATCCAGTCAGGCCGTCGACCTTGGCATAGCCGCGCTTTGTCCAGAATGCATCCAGGGGACGGTAGCTGGTGGGTTTCAACGGATGATCGCCCGGCCGAACGACACCGCAGAATGTAATCTTATCGAAGCGACCGAGCGTACGTGCGTGCGCCTCGCGGCCATCGAAGAAAGCGTGGCCGAGTCCGTGGCCGCGATAGTCGGAGAGCAGCACCGACTCACCGCAGTAGAAAATGCGATCGATATCGAGGCCGCGATCGATGAAGGCCTTGCCGAAGGCTTCAGCATGATCGGCGAGCGGTGCGCCTGTCGCTACGCCAACGACCGCATCGCCGTCGTAAGCGGCAATCACGACGGCATCCTTGGATGCCGCGAAACGGCGCAGGTAGGCCGTCTCGTAGTTGAACGTGCCGTCATAGAGATAGGGCCAGTCGCGGAAGACCGTCACGCGGAGCCGCGCGAGTTCGGGTATGGCCGCGCGGACTGCATCTCCGGTCAGGCTTTCGACGCGCAGCGCCATGGCGCTCTCCTCAGCCCTTGCCGGCGAGTTCCTTTGCCAGCGCCTCGCCAGCCACTTGCAGCAGCCAGTCGGTGAGATTGTAATATGTGGTGACGCGCGTGATCTTGCCGTTGGCGACGGTGAAGAACGTGCCCGCGGGGAGCTGGTATTTCTGGCCCGATGCCGGCGGTAGGCCCTCGTCGGTCTTGAGATACGTGCCGTGCACGTTGAACTCGGCAGCAGCGCGCGTGCCATCGGCGCTCGTCATGACCGCGATGTCGGTCAGCCGCTCCTCGTAGGTCTCGCTCATGTGGCGGGAGAATTCTGTGAATGCCGCCTTGCCGACCCGTCGGGCACCCTGGTTGACGTCGTGAGCGACGTCATCGGAGAGCATTGCCAGCATTCCCGCGGTATCGCCCTTGTTGAAGGCGTCATAGTAGCGGCGGATGAGGGCTTCGGTGTCGGTCTGGGACATGGGGCGTGGCTCGGCTCGGGTGGATGCTGCACTGCCGAAATCGCACAGCAGGGCCGCCAGGTCCAGGGTGCTGTACTAGGTGAGTTGACGCACTACCTTGAGATGGTAGCGAGCGAGAGGGCGCCCGGCTCGTTCGAACAAGCCAAATAGTGTAAATCGCACTCATGACGCAGCATCTGGCCAACCTGACGAGTTTGCAGCCCGCCGTTGGCTGGCGCGTGAGCGACGCGCCCGTGGCCTATCCCGAGGCCCTGGCCTTCATGGAAGCCCGGGCGAAGGCCATTACGGAAGGTGAAGCCGTTGAGCTGGTCTGGCTTCTGGAGCATCCCCCGCTCTATACGGCCGGCACGAGTGCCAAGCCCGCCGATCTTGTCACGCCTGACCGCTTCCCCGTCTACGAGGCCGGTCGCGGGGGGCAGTACACCTATCACGGCCCCGGCCAGCGCGTGGCCTATGTCATGCTCGATGTGCGCCGGCGCGGCGCCGATGTGCGCGCGTTCGTTCGCGAACTCGAAGGCTGGATGATCGACACGCTTGCGACTCTCGGCGTCGTCGGCGAGACACGAAGCGACCGCGTCGGCGTGTGGGTGCGCCGGCCAGAGCTGGGGCCAAGCGTCGAAGACAAGATCGGCGCCATCGGCATTCGCCTCAGGCGTTGGATCAGTTTCCACGGCATCAGCCTGAACGTCGCGCCCGATCTCGAGCACTTCTCAGGGATCGTACCGTGCGGCGTGCGCCAGCACGGCGTCACCTCGCTCACCGATCTTGGCATTCGCGCCGATATGAGCGAGGTGGACGCGGCCCTCCGCGCCGCTTTCGAACGACGCTTCGGGCCAACGCTCTCCGTGTGAAGCTTACTGCTTCGGCGCTGGTGTGATGCCGGGCGCCGGCTTGATGGCCTTCTCCTGATCGATCTGCGCCTTGATGGCCGGATCGACGTACTCAAGTTGGGCCTTGGCGCGCAGATCGGCCGCGACTTCCTGCGCTTTGCGATGGATCATCGAGGCGACGATGCGCTCCTTGATGGAGTCGAACGGCGGTGCGCCGCGAGCACGGCGATCCTCGACCTTCACGATATGCCAGCCGAACTGGCTCTTCACGGGCACCGAGACATCGCCAGCCTTCAGGGCGAATGCCGTTTCCTCGAACACCGGCACCATCTGGCCCTTACCGAAGTAGCCGAGATCGCCACCGTCATCCTTGCTGCCGGGATCCTTGGAATGCTCCTTGGCGAGCGCGATGAAATCCTCGCCCTTCGTGATCCGAGCATGCAGCTGCTTCGCCAGATCCTCGCTCTCGACGAGAATGTGGCGGGCGCGCACTTCTTCCTGTGCCTTCGCACTGCCGACCTGCTGGTCGTAGAACTTCTTCGCATCGGCTTCGCTGACCGACTTGTTCAATTCGGCTTCGAAGTAATATTCGCGCAGCGCGCGGCGGCGCCAATAATTCATCCGCTCTTCGAAGGCCGCGCCGCTGCCGAGCTTCGCGGCTTCCGCAGCGTCGGCAAAGAGCTGGTTCTCGATCACGTACTCGAGGATGACACGGCGGCGCGCCTCAGGCGGAATGCTGCCGAGCTCGTTGCCGATCTCGGCTTCGGCAAGCTGCATGTCCGATTCCGTGATGGACTTACCATTAACCTTGGCGACGAGCTTGTCCTGCTGCTTCTCCTGGGCCGCGCTCTCGCCCGCGAGATGGATCGCGACGGGGAGGGGCGCTGTCAGCAGCGCAGCAGCGAAAACGGCTCTCATGAGCTTGTTCACGGGGGCGATCCTTGGTTGGGTCGGAAACCGGTCTCGGCCGGCGTTACTAGCATGAAATACTTCCAGGTGGCTGGCAGGTCGGCTGGCACAGCCTTAGCCGCCCGCCTGAATTGCGCCAAGCCAAGCTTGAGCGTTGTGGCGCGATTGTGACCGGCAGCATGAAGATGATCCTGCCGTCACCGTCCCGGAAGAACTTGCCTGATGCAGGCAAGTTCCCGGTTCGGCGAGCATCGGCGGGCCCCATAACATTAGTTCTGGCCGTCAGCGAGTTACGAAACGGCAATCTTCACGTACTCGAAGTCCCCGGGCTTGCTGTCGATGCCGACCTTGGGCGGCGCGAGCCAGCCCGCATACTTGCCGGGGTCCCAGCAGGGCTTCATGAGGCTTTCAATGAACGCACCGTCGTCCTTCGAGGGGAGCCATTCATCTTTCCGCGCGGCCCATTCGCCATCCGAGAGAAGCTGGCCTTCGGGAGAGGCATGAATGTTCCGGAACTCGCCGATGGCCCGGTTGAAGGCGACCGATGGCAGCGTGAGCTGGAACTTGATACCGGCCTTGTCGATGATGCGATTCCAGCGCGACACGCCACCCTGGCAATCCTTCACGTAGTCGTCTCTGAGCCGCATGTTGATCGCGGTCAGCGCCGGCTCGTCCACCATCTTGATGCTGCTATCGACGAACTTGAGCACGGGATAAGTCGCCCCCGTGAGCAGGTGATCGTCATCGATGCGCGTTTCGTTGAAGCGGCCCTTGAGGCCGGAGTTGTAGAAGTTCGCCGCATTCGTCGATACCTCGGAACCGAACAGATCGAGCGAGAGCGAGAAGTGCAGGTTCGCTTTCTTCTGAAGGGTCGGCAGATCGACGACGCCGAGCGCGCGGACGCGGTTGATGTCGTAGGGATCGTCGATGCCGGCGGCCTTCATCGCCTCGCACGTGCGCTCGATGGTGCGCCCGACGCCCGTCTCGCCGACGAACATGTGGTGCGCTTCCTCCGTAAGCATGAAGCGGCACGTGCGGGAGAGCGGATCGAAGCCCGATTGCGCGAGGCTTTCGAGCTGCATCTTTCCGTCGCGGTCCGTGAAGAACGTGAACATGAAGAACGAGAGCCAGTCCGGCGTCGTCTCGTTGAAGGCGCCGAGCATGCGCGGCTTGTCCAGATCGCCGGAACGGCGTTGCAGGAGACCGTCCGCTTCCTCACGCCCATCGCGGCCGAAGTATTTGTGCAGGAGGTAGACCATGGCCCAGAGGTGGCGGCCTTCCTCGACGTTCACCTGGAAGAGGTTGCGCATGTCGTAGAGCGAGGGCGCGGTCTTGCCGAGGTGGCGTTGCTGCTCGACGCTCGCCGGCTCAGTATCACCCTGGATGACGACGAGGCGGCGTAGCATGGCGCGGTACTCGCCCGGCACTTCCTGCCAGGCCTTCTCGCCCTTGTGTGCGCCGAAGTTCACAATGCGGCTGTCGTCCTGCGGCGCGAGCAGAATGCCCCAGCGGTACTCGGGCATCTTCACGTAGTCGAACTTCGCCCAGCCCTTTGGATCGATCGAGATGGCCGTGCGCAGATAGACGTCGGAGGTCTGGAAGCCTTCGGGCCCCATGGTCATCCACCAGTCGATGTAACCGGGATGCCATTGCTCCAGCGCCTTCAGCACGCGCTGGTCGTCATTGAGGCCGACGTTGTTCGGGATCTTCGTCGAGTAGTCGACGGCGCCTTGGGCGATTTCGCTCATCTCGTTTCCTCCGTTGTTATCCCCTCTCCCCGCTCTTGCGGGGAGAGGGCTAGGGTGAGGGGCGGCGAAGATTTCGACGGTGGCGTTTGTCGCCGCCCCTCATCCCGACCTTCTCCCCGTAAGAACGGGGAGAAGGAGAATTGCTAAACCCGTTCGGGATCAAAATCGGCTTTCACGCCACTGCCGTAACGCTTGAGCGCGCCCTCGGGACCAATGGCGTTCGGCCGCTGGAATATCCAGTTCTGCCATGCTGTGAGACGGCCGAAGACTTTCGTCTCCATAGTCTCGGGGCCGGCGAAGCGCAGGTTCGCCTCGAGCCCGGTAAGTCCATCCGCGGAGAAACTCGCGCGCTCCTCGAGGAAGATGCGCACTTCATCAGCGTAGTCGATGGTGTCATACGCGATCGTGACGAGGCCGGCTTCCTCGCACGCCTCGGCGTCGAGCGATGTACCGATGGTCGCGCTGGCGGCTTCCACGCTCTCGGGCTCGCCAAGGAAACGTGTGGCAAGGCGCGAAAGGCCATTGCTCATAGGATAAGCGCCGAAGTTCAGTGGCGAGAGCGCCATCGTCGCCGCCGCGCGATTGTCGCCTTTCTCCGTGCCGATCAGCATGAAGGAGCGATCGCAGGCGACTACGATCTCGGCGAGCGTGCCCGCGAAGCAAGAACCGGGTTCGACGAGTGCGACGAGCGAACGCGAGGTAAGGTCGATGCGCTTCAGCACGCGCTTCCATTGATGGAGGATTTCGCGAGCGAGCCAGTTGCAGCTATTGGCTTCGAGGAAGCTGTCGTAGGCGAGCACACGCGACGGATCGCCAGTGGACTTGAAGACCAGCGTGCCAATGTCGCGCTCGTTCGTGCGCAGATCCAGGAGCGCATCGTCGAGTTCACGCGAGAGGCGCAGTGGCCAGAAGTCCGCGCCTTCGCGCTGCAACTCGTCGACATTGGATGGTGGTGCCGCATCGGGGCCGAGGATCGTGATGGTCGCCCGCCGCGCCGCGCGATCGATCTCCATGCGCAGGCTCGAATACTGGACGGTATCGCCGTCACGCGTGCGCCTGAGCGGCGTCAGCGTGATGCCTTTTGCATCTGCAGGCCGGTCGGACTGTTCAGCGAGCCGCGTGGCGGTTTCCGCGACAACAGCCTCCATGCGCGATCTCGGGACCACCTTGTCGACGACGCGCCAGTCCGCCGCCCGTTTGCCCTTGAGGCCTTCTTCGAGCGTGCAGAGTACATCGGCGCGGTCGCGACGGACCTTGCGCTTGTCGGTCACGCGCGTGAGGCCGCCTGTGCCCGGCAGCACGGCGAGCAGGGGCAGCTCCGGCAGGGACACGCTCGAATTGCCGTCATCGGCAAGAATGATCTCGTCGCAGGCGAGCGCCAACTCGTAGCCGCCACCCGCCGCCGTCCCTTGGATGGCGCAGAGATAGCGCTGCCCGGATGCCGCACTCGCATCCTCCATGGCGAAGCGCGTCTCGTTCGTGAACTTGCAGAAGTTCACCTTATGGGCGTGGCTCGAACCCGCGAGCATCCGAATGTTGGCGCCGGCGCAGAACACACGATCTTTGCCGGAGCGCAGCACCACGACCTTAACGCCTGGGTGTTCAAAGCGCAGGCGCTGCACCGCATCGGCGAGTTCGATGTCCACGCCGAGATCATAGGAGTTGAGCTTGAGCTGGTAGCCGGGCCGGAGCGTCGCATTCTCGTCCACATCGAGGATCAGGTCGGCAACGGGGCCGTTCACGGCGATCCGCCAGTGCCGGTAGCGCTCCGGTGAGGTCTCGAATTCGATCCTGGCGGGCGCCGCGGACTTCTCCGTCGTGTCGCTCACATCGTCCTCCCTGGCATTTTCTGCCCTCTGAGGCGCCTTCGCTTGGCTGGCAGGCCTGCGGGCGCGTTTGGGGTGAGAGTCCACTCTTGTTTCGTTGGGCGCAACGGGAATCGTGCCTGCGGCCGAGGGGCAAGGGCGAGGCCAGGGCGAGGTAAGCACGGGCCTGCGTGGATGGGGCTTGCCCCGAGCGCCCGGGAGCGCCAGATAACAGCTCGGGCGGCGCCGTCCGGGTGGCCGCAACACGAGGTACTACGTTAATGTCCAATTTCTCTCCCCGGGAGATCGTCTCGGAGCTCGATCGCTATATCGTCGGCCAGCAGGATGCCAAGCGGGCGGTCGCGATTGCGCTCAGGAACCGCTGGCGGCGCCAGCAGCTCGAAGGCGAGCTGCGCGAGGAAGTCCAGCCGAAGAACATTCTCATGATCGGCCCGACCGGGTGCGGGAAGACCGAGATCTCGCGACGCCTCGCCCGGCTTGCCGGCGCGCCCTTTCTCAAGGTGGAGGCGACGAAGTTCACCGAGGTCGGCTATGTCGGCCGCGATGTCGACAGCATCGTGCGCGATCTCGTGGAAGTCGGCATCGGTCTCGTCCGTGACACGAAGCGTCGTGAGGTCAAGGCGCTGGCCGAGAAGAACGCGGAGGAAAAGGTTCTCGATGCCCTTGTTGGACCGGGCGCGCAGCCTGCTACGCGCGAGACATTCCGCAAGCGTTTGCGCAACAACGAGCTCAACGACAAGGAAATCGAGATTCAAGTGGCCGACAGTGCGCCTGCTTTCCCGACGATGGACATCCCTGGTGGCCAGATGGGCATGGTCAACATCAGCGAGATGCTCGGCAAGGCCTTCGGCCAGCGCATGAAGCCGCGCCGCCTCACGGTCGGCCAAAGCTATGAGCAGCTCATCAGCCAGGAAAGCGACAAGCTGCTCGACACCGATCAGATTAGCGTCGAGGCGGTGAAGCTCGTCGAGAACAACGGCATCGTCTTCCTCGACGAAATCGACAAGATCTGCTCACGCAGCGATGCGGCCGGCCGCGGTGGCGCCGATGTCAGTCGCGAGGGCGTGCAGCGCGATCTCCTGCCGCTCATCGAGGGCACGACCGTCGCGACCAAGTACGGACCGGTCAAGACGGACCACATTCTGTTCATAGCGTCGGGTGCTTTTCATCTGGCGAAGCCTTCGGACCTGCTGCCGGAGTTGCAAGGTCGCCTCCCCATTCGCGTCGAGCTGAAGCCGCTGACGCGGGAGGAATTCCGGCGCATTCTCACGGAGCCACAGGCGAACCTGATCAAACAATACATTGCGCTCATGGCCACCGAAGGCCTGACCCTCAGCTTCACCGATGATGCGATCGATGCCATCGCCGATATTGCCGTTTCGGTGAACTCGACGGTCGAGAATATCGGCGCCCGGCGGCTGCATACGGTCGTTGAGCGCGTTCTCGACGACATCTCGTTCGATGCATCCGATCGGGGTGGAAACACCGTGGCGGTGGATGGTGCTTATGTGCAGGCGCGCGTCGGCGATCTCGCGCGCAACGCCGATCTCTCGAAGTTCATTCTCTAGCAGGGGTGCAGCCGGCGCTGCGCCGTCTGCATGGCGGCCGGCGGCACTTTACTAAGATTGCTCCCGCGCAATCTCGATGCCGACTGTGCGGCAGCCGGGGACGATATCCGGCTTCTCGAGCCGCACGACCGCACGCATCACGCGGCGGTCGCTGAGGCAGCGCTGGGCGATGCGCTCGGCCAATGTCTCGAGCAGGTTGGTGTGTCCGCTTTCGATGATCGAGCGGATACCCGAGACGACGGAGCTATAATCGAGCACGGCGCTGAGGTTGTCCGATTGCCCGTCGTAGTCGTCGACGACGAGCAGGTCGACCGAGACGACGATGCGCTGCTCGTAACGCTTTTCGAGTTCGTACACGCCGACTGAGGCCATCAGCTCGAGATCGCGCACGAACACGCGCCTCAGCGAGCGGCGTTCCGACGCCTTTGTGCAGAGCGGGCCGGCGGGCGGCGACTGCAGCGGCTCTGTCATGGTCTTGGCTCTTGTCGGATCATGGTCTCGCTTGCGGTCTGGGGCCGTAAAATCTCGGCGTCGCTCAATCCATTCGGCCCACGACCCGCGGTGCCGGCCAGACGAGGTGCTGTCCCGCATCGAGGGCGATCATCTGGCCGGTCATGGACGGTGCGTCAAGAATGAAGCGGACGGCTGCGGCGATCTCTTCAGGCGGCGTCGCGCGGGCGAGCGGCGTGCCGGCCACCTCCTCCCGGAAGGCCTCCGGCGTCTGGTGAATGCTGGCGAGCACGGGCCCCGGACCGATGGCATTCACGCGGATGCGGGGGGCGAGCGCCTGGGCGAGCGTTTGCGTGGCGGCATAGAGGCCGGCCTTGGCGATCGTGTAGGAGAAGAACTCAGGCGTCAGGCGCCAGACGCGTTGATCGATGATGTTGACGATCAGGCCATGACGATCGACTGGCAGACGCGCTGCGAAGGCTTTCGCAAGCAGGACGGGCGCCCTTAGATTGACTGCGATCTGGCGGTCCCACTGAACAGGATCCAGGCTTTCGATGCGATCGTCCAGAAAGAGGGCGGCGCTGTTCACGAGCAGCTCGGGGGCCCCGAATGTGTCGGCGCAGCGCTCAATCAGACCCTCGGCGGCGCCGGTATCGGCCAGATCAGCGCCGAGCGCCGTCGCTTCGCTGCCCAGGGCCCTGATCGCGGCGACAACGGCCTCAGCCTCATGGCGCGAGGTCGCATAGTGGACGCCGACCCGCCAGCCACACCGGGCAAGATCGAGTGCGATCGCCTGCCCGATCCGCCGCCCGGCGCCGGTGACCAGTGCTACGCGGGCACCATTTTCATCCGTACCTGGCACCAGTAACTCCGCTTGCCTCCGGGGACCTGCACGCTTGCATTTGCCGAGTTCGATGCCCGCACTGAGTCGCGGCTGCAAGGCCCCCTGCGGGCCTTCCGGCAATCATGACGTGCGCACCGACCTCTAACAAGTCCGATAGAAAAGTGGGCGTACTGTGCGATTGCGAATTCCGATGGCGCCAAATGAGGCATCTATCGGGGATATTCTGACTAATTTGGAGGCATTCGAGAGTGCCAAATTGCCCATAAGCACCAGAGTGTTACGGAAGCGCCACGCTCCATTCGCTACGTTGCATAAACGCGAAACCTCAGCTTGCGTGGGTGGCGCCTCATCCGCAACATTACCGTCACATGCAGGGAATTTTCAGGGACTTCCGACGGGAAACGAGGGGATAGCTACAATGAGCACGACCGGGACACTGGCAAAGAGCATCGCGGGGGCGATGGCACTTGCATTTCTCGCGGGACCGGCCGCCGCGGGCGGCCTCAAGGACGAGCCGGCGCCTGGCGGCCGTATGCTGGCCTGGTCGGCGAGCTTCGCGGTCACGAACGATTATGTCTTCCGCGGCTTCTCGCAGAACTCGGGTAATGCTGCAGCGCAGGGCACGTTCGAAGTCACTTACGGTCTGCTTTATGCGAACGTCTTCGCGTCGAACGTCGACTTCGGAGACCCGCCGAGCGCCAATTACGAGCTGACTTTCGCAGCGGGCATCAAGCCGGTTCTCGGCCCCATCACGTTCGACCTGGGCGTGATCTACTACACCTATCCGCGCGCTAAGGACTCGGGCGCCGAGCTGGATTTCTTCGAGGTGAAGGCGGGCGCAAGCTTCTCTCCCTGGAAGGACGGCACACTCGGCGGCACCGTCTACTACTCTCCTGAGTACACCGGTGAGATCGGTGATGTTTGGACGTTCGAAGGCACGATTGCTCAGGGCTTCACGAAGATGGGCCCGTTCACGCCGACCTTCAGCGCCACGCTTGGTTACGTTTCCGGTGAGAACAACGCGTTCAATGGCGGCGACGATTACCTCTACTGGAATGCGGGCGTGACGCTCGCCTTCCATGAGCGCTTCTCGCTGGACCTGCGTTACTGGGATACGGATCTGTCCAGTGGCTTCTGCAAGACGCCCGGCGACCTGAACGCCTGCGACGCGCGCTTCGCGGCCACTGCTAAAGTCACGTTCTGATTAATCTACCGCTTCCCGGCGGCAGTCGAGCGGGGTCCTTCGGGACCCCGCTTTATTTTTGCGCGGAGATGCAACGCAAAGAGCAAGCGGGCGCTCGTTTGTGCGGATGTGCCGAAGCCGGACCTTACCAGGTGACTGCGGCTTTCAGTTTGCCCGTCCAATCCGGCTGCGTTTCGCTCATGCTGGTCAGTGCGCCGAGTTCGAGCGAGAATTTCGAGCCCAGCGGATCGCCCAGCGGGCGCGGCGTCATACCAAGACCGACATAGAGCCCGGGAGCCGAACGGTGTGTCTGCAGCGCCGTGCCGGGCACACTGGCGGCGTCGGATGTGGAACCGAATGCCTCGATGCCGAGCGCGACACCATTGGCAATCTCGCCCTTCAGGCCCGCGGCATAGGCGAAGGCGACATCGCCACCTTCGTGATGGGGACCGAAGCTGTGTGCCACCTTTGGGCTGAGTGTCAGGGCTAGCTGATCCCCGCCCATCTTGAACTGAGGACCGGATTCTACGGCGTTCGTTCCGGCGGCTTGGAGGCTCATATCGAGACCCGTATGCCAGCCCCAGGAAATTGCCGGACCCAGGTGACCAAGTTTGTATCTGGCCTCAGCGCCCGCGGCTGTGAAGCGCATTTCGTCACCGACCGGCGCATCAAAGCCAGCCCGGATGGCGGTGCTGAGATTATTGCTGACCGCGTAGCCTCGGTTCATCTCCGCCGGGAATTGGTCTGGTGTAGCACCGACCGAGTATCCGGACTTGATGCCCCGCGCGATGGCGCTCTGAATATTGTGCGCCGGGAACGCCGCTGTGGCAGGGGGCGCCGCAGGGCCCGCGCCTATTCCGAAGTTCGGCTCCTTCTCGGCGGCGAACAGTGGCCAGGACGGATCGAGTTCCAACTGGAGTTCAGCGGGCAGCTCGGTTTCGTACTCCAAGCGGGGCAGTTCCTTCTTCCCCGGCCATGCGAGCGCGATCGTTGCCGTTCCTGCGAGCAGCGCCGATGCCAAAACCCCAAGCGAAATGCTGCGTGCGCTCATAATCGTACTACCTGCTTGTTATCTTGACCCGACAATAGCGATCGAGCTTGGCAGGCCAATGGCGCATGTGACAGGCGAGGCATCGTGCCGCGTGGTTAATCTGCGGCATGTGCATGATCAGCAACAATATTCAGAGAGCGCCGCACCTCTACCAGGTCAGGGCAGCCTTGAATTTACCTGTCCAATCGGGAGCTGCATCGGAGAGCCCGACGAAGGCACCGATCTCGAGTGACAGCTTGGTTGGTCGCCCACCCGCCGGCGCCGGCGTCACATCGCGGTCGATGTAGATCACGGGGCCGATGCGATGCTCGTGCAGATGACTCTCTGGCAGGTCCGCAATCTCGGGGAGGGCGCCGTACGCTTCGATGCCGATGCCGAGGCCCTCGCGAATGCCGACCCTCAGGGCCACCGCATAGGTGAACGTGAGGCCTTGCTCGCGATTGGGTCCGAATGTGCGCTCCAAGAAAGGGTTCACGGTGAGAGAGAACGCATCGTCACCGAATTTGATGAGGGGGCCGAAGATCAACGTGTTCGTCTCATCGCTCCGGGCGCGCATATCGAGCGCCGTGAACCAGCCGATGGCGATGGCGGGGCCGAGCTTCCCGAAATAGAGCTGCGCCTCGATGCCAGCGGTCGAGAGATGTGCGCTTTCACCGAGCGGCCGATCGAAGCCGAGTTTGGTGGCAACTTTGAAATGGTCGGTGATCGCATATCCGGCGAGGAGCTCGAAGCTGTGCCGCACGCGATCCGCGCTGCTCGAGAAGCCGCCCTGAAAGGCGTGGTTCGTCAGCAACTCCCATTCGCCCTTGGTTAGCTCCGGCGGCTTGACTTCGAAGGTGCCCGCAAGCGCCGTGCTGTGCGAGGACATGAATGAAGCGGCTGCGCTCGTCAGAATGACTGCAGCTGCGAGGCACAGGCGCATAGGTAGCGACTCCCCATCTCTTATTAGGAATCGTTCGCATTTGAGGCGCGCGCGTGCAAGTGCGTTCAAAGCCTTTGATCGTATAGATGTGTGGAGCGGTGCAGCCGGGCCACAGCATTTAGAGGCCTGAATGCGGTTGCCACGGGCCGGGCGCCCTTGGCAAAGTCGCGGGAAAACGAAGTGAGCGCTTGGTCGCTGCTACGCGCCACGCTGCACCTCAGGAACATGGGAGGCCGATCGCCATGACCCTCGCCTACATGCCGGGCTTCGGCAACGACTTCGAGACCGAGAGTCTTCCCGGTGCCCTGCCACAAGGCCAGAACTCGCCGCAGCGTTGCGCCTACGGGCTCTATGCCGAACAGCTTTCCGGCTCGCCCTTCACGGCGCCGCGCGGCACCAACGAGCGCTCGTGGCTCTATCGTATTCGCCCGTCTGTGCGCCATGCGAGCCACTTCAAGAAGATTGCGGTGCCGCACTGGAAGACGGCGCCGGCGCTCGACGAGCATGAGCTGCCCATTGGACAGCTGCGCTGGGGGCCCGTGCCGATCCCGAACGAACGCCTATCGTTCATCGATGGGCTGCGCACGATGACCACGGCGGGCGATGTCAACACGCAGGCCGGCATGGCGGCGCACATCATGCTCATGACGCGGCCCATGGAGGACGAGTACTTCTTCAATGCCGACGGCGAACTGCTGATCGTCCCACAGGAAGGTCGCGCGCGCTTCTTCACGGAGTTCGGCATCATCGAAGTCGGCCCCGGCGACGTCTGTGTCATTCCGCGCGGGATGAAGTTCAAGGCTTCCCCGATCGATGGACCCGTGCGCGGCTATGTCTGCGAGAACTACGGCGCCAAGTTTACGCTGCCGGACCGTGGCCCGATCGGCGCCAACTGCCTCGCTAATGCGCGCGACTTCAAGACGCCGGTCGCCGCCTTCGAGGACAAGGACACGCCTTGCAAAGTCACGGTCAAGTGGGCGGGCAAATTCTACGAGACGGAGATTGGCCACTCGCCTCTCGACGTCGTCGCCTGGCATGGCAACTACGCGCCTTACAAGTACGACCTCAGGACCTATTCGCCCGTCGGCGCCATCCTCTTCGACCATCCCGATCCGTCGATCTTCACCGTGCTCACCGCGCCATCCGAGACGGCCGGCACCGCGAACGTCGACTTCGTCATCTTCCCGGAGCGCTGGCTTGTCGCCGAGCACTCGTTCCGCCCGCCCTGGTATCACATGAACATCATGTCCGAGTTCATGGGGCTCATCTACGGTGTCTATGATGCCAAGCCCCAGGGCTTCACACCGGGCGGCGTGAGCCTCCACAACTGCATGCTCCCGCATGGTCCGGATGCCGATGCCTTCCGGCACGCAAGTACGGTCGAGCTCAAGCCGGTGAAGCTGACCGGCACCATGGCCTTCATGTTCGAGACGCGCTTTCCGCAGCATCTCACGCGCTTTGCGGCCGAGCTCGAGACGCTGCAGCCCGACTACGCCGCGTGCTGGGATGGCCTCGAGAAGCGCTTCAACGGTAAGCCCTAATTCTGGCCCTAGCCAAAACCAACGAGAACAGCATCAGGAGGAGATATGAGCGGCAAGGCCTTCGCATCGGTCGGCGATATGACCGAGAAGAAGATCTCGTTCACCGAGATCGGGCGCAATCTCTACGCATTCACCGCGGAGGGGGATCCCAACACAGGCGTGATCATCGGCGACAACGCGGTGATGATCGTCGATGCCCAGGCGACGCCGCGTCTCGCCGGCAAGGTCATCGAGCACATCCGCAAGGTCACGGATCGGCCGATCAAGTATGTCGTGCTCTCGCACTATCATGCCGTGCGCGTGCTCGGTGCCTCGGCTTTCAAGGCAAGCGAGATCATCGCCTCCGAAAAGTGTCACGCCATGATCCACGAGCGGGGACAGGAGGATTGGGACTCCGAGTTCGGCCGCTTCCCGCGCCTCTTTCAGGGACACGAGTCCATTCCCGGCCTCACCTGGCCGAGCATGACCTTCAAGCAGCGCATGACGATCGACCTCGGCAAGCGCCCCGTCGAGCTCATGTTCGTGGGGCGTGCGCATACTGCGGGTGACATCGTCGCCTTCGTACCGGACTCCAACGTCATGATGACCGGCGACATCGTCGAGTATCACTCCGCCTGCTACTGCGGCGATGCGCACTTCGGCGACTGGCCGGGAACGCTCGAAGCCATTCGCGCCTATGCGCCGGACTCGATTGCACCGGGTCGCGGTGGCGCGCTTGTCGGCACGGTGCAGGTGAACGAGGCGCTCGACCTCACCGCCGACTTCGTCCGCTCCACTTATCGTCCGGTCGCACAAGTCGCGAGGCGTGGTGGTTCACTCAAGGAAGCATGGGACGCCTGCCGCGCCGAGTGCGATCCCAAGTTCAAGGACTACGCGATCTACGAGCATTGCCTGCCCTTCAATGTCGCCCGCGCTTACGACGAGGCACTCGGTATCGACACGCCGCGCATTTGGACGGCGGAGCGTGATCAGGCCATGTGGGCGGCGCTGCAGGGGTAGTCGCGCCTGCGGCGCGAGCAGGGCTGCCGCCCTTGCAACCCGCTCGGGGGACACCCCCGAACCCCCGTCTTTTATGGACTAAGTCATAAAGGCGGGAGGGTCTGGGAAGGGTGTCCCTCCCAGTGGGGGTGCGGGGGCCTAGCCCCCGCTCGCGAAGCGACCGGGGATCGTCGAGATGCCACGCTATCGATCACCTGTGTTTCCGTTCGTGCGGCCCCCCGAGTTGGACGGCCGCGTGAGCCACCGCTGGCCGGTCGCGATTGTCGGTGCGGGCCCCGTCGGCCTCGCCGCTGCGATCGATCTCGCGCTTCACGGCATTGCGTCCGTGGTGCTCGACGAGAGCGATGTCGTTTCCACGGGCTCCCGCGCTATCTGCTGGTCGAAGCGCACGCTCGAGATTTTCGATCGGCTCGGCATTGGCGATCGCATGGTCGCGAAGGGCGTGACGTGGAAGGTCGGCCGCCTCTTTCACCGCGATCGCGAGGTCTATGCTTTCGACCTGTTACCCGAGGCCGGACACAAGCGCCCGGCCTTCATCAATCTGCAGCAGTACTACGTCGAGGAATATCTGGTCAAACGTGCGCGCGCATTTCCCGATCTCATCGAGTTGCGCTTCAAGAGTCGTGCGACGGGCCTCGGGCAGGCACACGACCATGCCTGGGTCGATGTCGAGACGCCGGAGGGCGCTTATCGCCTCTCGGCCGACTATGTGGTTGCGTGTGATGGTGTGCGAAGTACGGTGCGCCGCAGCCTCGGTCTCGACTTCGTCGGCCGCGCCTTCGAGGAGCGCTTTCTGATCACTGACGTCGAGATGGCCGCGGAGTTTCCTTCCGAGCGCTGGTTCTGGTTCGAACCGCCCTTCCACGATGGCCAGTCCGCGCTCCTGCACAAGCAGCCCGACAACATCTACCGGATCGACCTGCAGCTTGGTCCCAATGCTGATCCCGAGGTGGAGCGCCGGCCTGAGCGTGTCATTCCGCGCATCAAGGCGATGGTTGGCAAGCGGCCCTTCGAGGTGGATTGGATCTCCGTCTACAGCTTCCAGTGCCGGCGGCTCGAGCGTTTCGTCCATGGCCGCGTGATCTTCGCGGGCGACAGCGCGCACATCGTCTCGCCCTTTGGCGCACGCGGCGGCAATGGCGGCATCCAGGACGTCGACAATCTCTGCTGGAAGCTCGCGGCCGTGGTGAAAGGCGAGGCGACCTCCGCTCTCCTCGAGACATACAACACGGAGCGCGTCCACGGGGCCGATGAGAACATCCTCAATTCCGCGCGCGCGACGAGTTTCATGACACCGAAGTCGCCGATGGAGCGCCTCTTTCGCGACGAGGTGCTGGCGCTCGCCGGCACGCATCCATTTGCGCGCCAGCTTGTGAACTCGGGGCGACTGTCGCGGCCTTGCTCGCTCGCAGGCTTCCCGCTCGGCTCGCCGGATGCGAGCGGTATCGGCGGCGCCATGGTACCCGGCGCGCCGTGCCTCGATGCGCCGATCAGCACGGCTCAGGGCCGCGATGGCTGGCTGCTCGACCATCTCGGTGGCAGTTTCATCGCGTTGGGCTTCGAGAACCTGCCACCGACGCCGCCAGGAATTCGCCGGCTCACTGTCGGGGCGTCGTGTGATCTCGTAGATACGCACGGCCTGCTCGCTGCCCGCTATGGCGGCGCACCGGGTGTCGTCTACCTCATTCGGCCTGACCAGCATGTGACCGCACGCTTCCGCGATCCGACGGCTGCGGAGTTGGCCAGTGCGCTCGCCCGCGCCAAAGGGAGGCTCGATGCATGACAGGTTCCCCTCTGACGACGAACTGGAATCTCGGCACGCACGGTGATGACGTCTATGGTCTCCTGATGGCGGCCCACGAGGGCCTCTCGGAGGCGGATAGCGCACGCTTGAATGTTCGCCTCATACTACTGCTGATGAACCACATCGGCGACCGTACAACGCTCGAGGCGGCACTTGCCGTCGCGCGGGCGGATGGATCTGAGCCCGAGAGGGCCGAATGAGAGCAGGGAGAAGGTTGGAATGAATATCTCACTCAAAGGCAAGCGCGCGGTGATCGCCGGAGGCAGCCGGGGCATCGGCCGCTCGATCGCGCTTGCGTTCGCGGAAGCCGGCGCGAACGTATCGATTTGCGCGCGCGGCGCGGATGGATTGAAGGTGGCGGCGGCAGACATCGGTAAGCACGGAGGCCAAGTTCATTGGGGCTCTTGCGATCTTGGTGATGCCAAAGCGATCGCGAGTTACGTCGAGAGCGCAGCCACCACGCTCGGCGGCATCGACATCCTCGTGAACAATGCTTCCGGTTTCGGCATGGGCGACGACGAGGCGGGTTGGGCTGCCGGGCTCAACATCGACGTTCTGGCGACCGTGCGCGCTTCGCACGCTGCCATTCCGCACATCGAGAAGTCGGGCGGCGGCGCCATCGTCAACATCTCGTCGATCTCAGGCTACCGCGCGAGCGCGCGCTCGGCGCCCTACGCGGCAGTCAAAGCCGCTGTCATCAACTACACGCAATCGCAGGCAGTCATGCTGTCGAGCAAGCGCATCCGCGTGAATGCGATCGCGCCCGGTTCGATCGAGTTTCCCGGTGGTACCTGGGAGAAGCGCAAGGCGGAAAGCCCGGCGCTCTATCAGGCGACACTCAAGTCCATTCCCTGGGGTCGGTTCGGTGCGCCCGAAGAGATCGCGACGGTCGCGCTCTTCCTCGTCAGCGACATGGCAGGCTGGGTGACGGGGCAGACGATCACTGCCGATGGCGGCCAGTTCTTGGCGTAAGAGCACAACAGCGAACCGGTGCCTGCGAATGCGTTCCTCGGCATCTTTCCGGCATGGTCCCGGAGGGTCGCCGACAGGGCACCGGATCCGCCCATTTTCGGCCTCGGGCGCGGCCGATTGGCAGGTCGTCGAGCACGGCTTGCACTTCCGGTGCCGAGCGTGTATTAGGGCGAACCTCGACGTCGGGCCTCGCGCCCGCGTCGGTGTTTTGCGCTCTAACGCAGTACGCGGGAGCGCCGCGCGCGGGTAGCTCAGTTGGATAGAGCACCAGACTACGAATCTGGGGGTCGTGGGTTCGAATCCTTCCCCGCGCGCCATTTAAATCATTGATACATAAGCTTATAATCCAGTGCCCTTGCCCGGCGCACTGGTTGCTTTTCGTATTGGGCTACCAACAGGCAACCACGCGGCGCGCAAATCACGCGGTCGGCGGATTTGTTCGACGCCTTTGGAACGCGTGTGTAAATGCCATGGATTTCTGTGCTGGACGGCTGCACTGAGACGAGTTAGCGAGCGAAGATATCCCCGCCTTCAACCAGCCATCAGATCACGCTTCTCGAGACTGGTCTGAACCAGCTCCATCCGCTCAGGTGGATACGGCCGGCACAGCTCGAATGCTTCCGCGTCGGTGCCTTCCATCCACCTATCTTGCGCCTCGGGCGTCGCGAGCAGCACCGGCATGCGCTCGTGATTGATCGTGGCGACTAGCTCGTTCGGCGTCGTGGTCATGAACGAGCAGGCATGTCCGTCCTTCTTGGTCGGCCCGACATGCCGCTTCCAAATCCCGGCGAAGGCAAAGAGCGTGCGCGGCTGACGCGTTGCTGGCTCCATACTGCGGCGGAGCCGTTATCGCGGCGGGCAAACGTTCGTCCTTTGGAAAGGACGCATGCCAAATCCACCGCTGACAACGAGCAGCTGTGCGCTTACGCCCGTCGTTATCGCAATGCAGCTTGACCGTCGCTGGCGCACTCTATGCGTCAGCGCAGGGAGCCAACAATATGATGAGGATACCCGCGAAGAAGTCGATCGCTGCCTGATTAAAGCGCAGCACGGCCCGCCCGGGCCAAGACATGCTTGATCCAGCGGCGCGGGACAATAGGGGTGCGAGGATGCGACATGAAATTCAACATAACCTGGGTCTATCTTAAGTCACGCTAAGGGCGAAATGTGCGACGAAGATCGCCAATGATGTCTTGGTGCATAGGATATGCCTTCGGTCACGCGCGACGAGCATCGCTCCCCTTGTGCAGATCTCATCCGTCGAACCCGAGGTACGCTCTCGCGTTGATTGCCGGAAGTTCGCAATATCTTCGAAAGCGGCCTCTACGCAGCGCGTAGACTTGATTTTCTGTTCAGCGGCACCACTTACATTACATGTCACAGCTCCGACTTCCCTTGTCGCCGCGCTCAGCCAAGCATGACTTGGCCCGAGGCGGACTCGCGTCTGTTTAACAAACACCGCAGGAAGTTCCGTTCGGGTGCCCCCTACACACTGATGGTTTCAATGTGTGCGCGCGCAGTGCGTGCGCTGGAGGTCGAGCTGTGACTGTTGGTTACTCGAGTGCGATATGCGCTAGCTGTAAACGTCGATTGCCGCGAGCCGCTGCTCGTTGTCCCTGGTGTGAATGGCGGGTCGGTATTTTGTTTGCAGCCGATGTCAGCGCGCCCCCGACATCCCGGCAAAATTCCAGCCGTGATCGCATCGTTCGCCACCCTCGCTCCGCAATCGCAAAAGGAGGTCGATAATGACACGTAGTCCGGCGGCTTCCCGGAAATTGCCCACCATCATCATCAATGAAGTCGAGTATGATCGCTTGACGGGCCTCGCCGAGAGAGCAGTAAGCAGCGCACCGGACGCGGCAAGCATTCTCCGCGCAGAACTACGCCGAGCGATCGTTGTCCCCGTCAACAAAGTGCCCTCCAGCGTCGTCCGCATGGGCTCAAGGGTCGAGTTCACCTTCGATGGCGGCCATCCGCGCGATGTCGTGTTGGTTTACCCCGGAGAGGCGAACATCTCGGAGGGTAGGGTTTCGATCCTTACGCCCATCGGGGCTGCCCTCATTGGCCTTGCGAATGGGCAGTCAATCAGGTGGAAAGCGAATGATGGCCGCCTTCACAAATTGACTGTGTTGCGTGTCGCGCCGCCAGATGCCGGATCTCCAGCATCGGATGGAGCCGCGGTGAATGTGGTCAATTTCCTGCCGCGATCCGTGCGACTCAGCAGCAATATTCCCGACGATCCAGACGGTGACAATCCTGGACCTCGCGCGGCTTGAGTGCCTGGCTGCGCGATGCAGCTAGCAAAGTGCCTGATCTCGTCGTTTGTCGCCGCGTCGGTAGTCGCAACCCCTGCCATCGTATGGCCAACGCTCCCGGCGTCCGGCTACGCAAGCCAATGTTGGAGGTCCGAGATGCTCAATCGACATAAAGAACTGACTGAGGAATTCAGCACTCCTAGAAGCGAGGGAGACACCGAGGAGAAAATCCGTTCCTGCCTGATCTGCCGCAAGGATTTTTCAAGTGCCTGGGCAGGTGAAAGGATCTGCCGTAACTGCAAGAGCACGTCGGCCTGGCGGAGCGGGATCGCGTAGGCCGGTATACGCGACATGGCGGCACAAGAGATGACGGGCATTCGCCAAATACTGCGTTTGCGAGCTATGGAGGCGCGCGTGACTTCGAGAATGGACACAACGGGCCGATTGATCGCTGCCGGTCGTGCTTTGGTTGAGGTCGGTCGTGAAGATTTCGCGAAAGCCGCAGGGCTGTCGGTCGACGCTCTCGCGCTTCTGGAGGCCGGTGGAAGCGCCTGGGTTCAATCTCAGAGTGATGCCGAAGCCATCATTCGAGCGTTCGACACATTCGGCGTTGTAGTCGTTGATGAGGATGGTGGCTTAGGAGCGGGCGTGCGGCTCAAGTTCACGCGCCAGGATGTGAAACAGCTCGTCAGGTTGGAAACGGAAGGTGGCATCACCCGACCTGATGATTCGCCATGATTGCGTTCCCTCGACGCGCATCAGTTCCATCCGCCGATGCATTGTAAAGCGCCCTGATGGTAGAGTGAGACGGGGACGATGGGGAAGACTACTCGTCGGTTGGCCTGCTCGAGGACCGTGGTTTCGGCTCGACTATGCGATGTTTGGTAGCCGGCGCTCTGCTCTTTGTGTGCGCCGAGCGGAAGTGGGCATGGGTTGTCCAGAGCATTTGCGCCGCGCGGTCGTCGCTCTAATCCGGAAGCGAAGTCAGCCGACTTGCAATCGGTTCGATGCCTCGGCAGCAGTTCTTCCTGCGCATGGGCCTCAGATGTGATTGGACTATGCTCCCGATTCTATACGCGTCGAGATATGCTTGGCTGTCAGTAAACATCGCGCCTGGCTCCGACAACATTTCTGCGGTTGAGAGCCAGTGCTGCGCGCTAAGGTCTGTCGCCCTTTATTTTTCTCCGATCGGTGCACTGGTCCTGGCGAGTTTGAGGCCGTCTCGAGCGAGTAGTCTCACCAAACCGCGTGTCTCGACGGCTTCCATATAGTCGTGCTCGAAGTTCGGGTAATCGGGCGTCGTAATGACGAAGGCGTCCTCTTTCATCCAGTGATCGAAGCGGCGGTTGTAAGCGCGCTCAGCAGCGAGCGTGTCGGCCGATGAGCGGTCAGCCTTGTAGGCCTGGCCGGGCGGTATCGGCGTCTTGCGGCATAGCTCCGTGAACTCCTGGAAGCGTGCGACCTCGGCCTTCCGAGGTATCTTTGGCTCGGGGGACTTCATGGTGTTCCGCCAACTGCGGATGATGCGCGATGCTCGCCGGCAGGCACTGCGCGTGTGGCCGCGATCGGCGGCTGCCTCAAGCCAGCCGTCCTCAGAGGTCTCGCGGATGCGGGCGGCAAGCGCGCCGTCGCCCAGGCTATCGCCTAACCCCGAGAGCTGGCTGTATCCGAGGAACGCGGAGATCTCACCTGCGGCTTCAGCCGCCGCGAAGTGCTGCATAGCCGCCTCGGCAAGCTTCGATACCATATCGCCGAGCCTAGCATCATCTCCCTTGCCGGCGGCGGCACGGATGGCCACCGTCGCCAGCTTGAAGCCTGCGTGGAGATGCTCGTCGGGGTCGCCGCCAGCTGTGGCGATACGGGCGGCCTCGATCAAGCGCTCGCCGGGATTCTCGAGCGCAGTCACGCCGCCCGAGGTCTGTCCGTCCGCCTTGGCAAGGCAATCCTCGAGATATGAGGCGGCGAGGCGGTCGCCAGCTGCGATCAATGCCTCAAGCTCAGCCGCACGATACCGGTTGTTATCGAGCCCCGAGTTCCGGCAGGGGTCTGTGGTGGCAAGCAGAATGTTGAGTTTGGCCCGCGCCAGGCCAAGCTCGGCCGTACGCTCGAACAGCCGCGCGGCCTCCGCGCCGTCCTTGTCGATGCCTGTACCGCGATACTTGAGCACTGCGAGGTTGTTGAGCGCAACCGCATCACCGCCCTCGCCGAGGCGGGCGTAGATCTCCGCCGCTTCGGCGATTTCGCCTTTGGCAAGCCGCGCCCGTGCCCGGGCGTGGTCGGCACCCAGCGGATGCGAAGGCACGAGCGTCTCGAACAGGAGCGCGGTGACGCACACTACGGCGAGCACCACGAAGGCGAGCTTAGTCGTATCACTCATGACGCTGCTCCGACGGGTTCCGAGGTCTCATGGCTGGAGCGACTTAACGAAGCGCACTTCCTCAAGCAGCCGTTTGACAGCATGCCAAGTCGGTGGCGGCTCCGGCCCCTTGAGGGAGCGCGGTTCGTACGCGAGATAGATCTTGTCGAACCTCCGTACCGACCGGGACGGCCGCCGATCGAGGCAGTCGCGGGCCTCCTCGACGGCAGCGTTGTATTGCTTGGCATTCGCATTGCGCCTGCCGCGGATGCGCGACAGGCTATCTTCGGCGATACGGCAGATCGCATTCCATTCCCCCACGGCAGCAGCGGTGCCTACCCACTGGGAATGCGTTCGCGCACGAACGGCCTCGGACATATCGTCGTTCGCAAGGTGACCAGAGAACTCCTGCGAAATCGCACCGATCCACTCGTAGGCTTCAGGTCGGCCACGCCCTGCGGCAGCAAGCAGCAGCTGCTTCGACTTTTCGATGAGCGGCGTCACGGCGCGGTCGTAGTCGGCGCGTTCCTGGTCAGTGCTCGGCCGACGCGTCGCGCGTGCGAAATCGAGAATGGTCCGGCCGGCTTTGAGCAACAGGTCGGGCGAGCCCGCCGCCAGGATATCGTCCGCAACCGCCGTGAGCATCTGGGTCGCATCGGCGACCTTCTGGCGGGTCTCGATGAAATAGAGGCAGTCGAGCATTTGCGAAGCGGCGACCATGTCGCCCTCGCCAGCGAGGTCGCGCAGCATCAGCGATGCCTGTGCGTTGTTGCTCGTGTTCAGATGGCAGCGGCCGTACCGGAGTGTAACGAGATTTAGTTGGGCACGCGGGAGACCGTTTGCCGCCGCGTCGCGCAGCAGTTTCTCCGCGAGGCGAAACTCCTCGGCCGATCGAGCCCGGTGATAGATGAGAACTGCGAGGTTGTTCTGGGCGATGGGGTCGCCGGCATTGGCGAGCGGACGGAGCAGCCAGTGGGCGATGAACGGCCGCTCGGATTGAACCGCCCTGTCAGCCCAGTCGCGAATGGTGATCGGCGCAACGACGAAAGCAAGGCAATAGGGTAGAAGCGAAAGCGTGATGACACCACCGATGGCAAAGCCGAGGACAATGGTAGGCAACCCGCGCGACTTCCACATCGTTGCTGCGCCTACGGCCATGGGTCATCAGAGAAAATGGATCTACGATTATGCCTCCCGACGGTATGTGAAAATCGCTCAGGAGTTCGTTGCGCATGTCGCGCCCGATCGAAATTGACTAGAACATGGTAGCGGCGAGATTAACGTCGGCCTCAGGATCGTACAGCGATGCGCGCAAGGCAGCGGCTGGGTCGCGGGAGATAAACGAAGAATAACTCGAACGTCCTGACATCTTGGGTTCACTCGTCCGATGTCCGCTAGTGGAGGTGCTGCAGCAATCCATAGTTGCCACGATGGACGTCGGCCTCACAGATTGCGATGTCCGCAAACTCTGTGCCGTGCCGGTTGCAAAGCCGCAATTCCCTCAACCGCCAACGTGGCTTTGGGTCAAGGACGTCGATTGGTTCCACGCCGGTGCTCGCCGGCGTGGCCTTCGAAAGCGGACGCCCTCTAGCGCGGCGGCGCATAGGCTTAGGCTGAACAGCGGGATACCCACCCGATTCTGTTGGCGAGAGGAAAAAAGGGCACGTGACCATTACGCACCCTTTCGCCGCACTTTGAAACGGCCCCAATGGCGTATGTGGTGTCAGCCGACGATCACGAAAGGAAAAAACGATGGACACCAGCCGCATGGATATTGCGCACCGACCGAGCGTAGAGCACCTTTTTGCTTCCTACGTCGCCAGCGCGCGCTACGAGGACTTGCCCACCGAAGCGATCGCAAAGGCAAAGACGTTCTTGCTGGACACGATCGGAGTCGGGCTTGCGGGCACCAGCGATGGCAATGCGGCTCGTGTTCTCGCCGCGGCAGAGCGCTGGGGGGCGGGTGCAGAAGCGACCGCGTGGGGTAGTGGCGCAAGTCTTCCGGCGCCTTCCGCGGCATTTGCAAACGCCTATCTGATCCACTGCCTCGAATACGACTGCATCCACGAACGCGCCGTGATGCACCCGATGGCAACGCTGCTCCCGGCGCTCCTCGCGTGGTGCGAGAGGGCCGCTTGGAATGGCCGGCATATCGACGGTAAACGCTTTCTCAACGCGATCGTCGTCGGCGTGGATGTCTCCGGTCTACTTGGCTCGGCGGCGACGTCGGGCCTTCGCTTCTTCCGTCCTGCCACGGCTGGCGGTTTCGGTGCGACAGCGGCGATCGCAAGTGCCGCCGGCCTGGACGAGGCCCAGGTGAGAAATGCGCTCGCTGTCCATTGCGGACAAGTCTCCGGCACCATGCAAGCCCATGTCGAAGGCTCTCCCACGCTTGGGCTTCAGATCGGCTTCAATGCACGTGCCGCAGTCATGGCGCATGACCTCGTCGACGCGGGTTTAACTGGTCCTCGCGATTTCCTCAGCGGGTCATTCGGATATTTTGCCTTGTTCGAGAACGGGTCCTTCGATCCCACCGTCATCGAGCGCGAACTCGGTCGAGTTCGGCAGATCACGCAGCTATCTCACAAGCCATTTCCAAGCGGCCGCTTGAGCCATGCGGGTGTCGACGGATTGCGTCAGCTCATGGCCAAACACGGCTTTCCGGCGGACGCCATCGCGGATGTCCAGGTCCAGGTGCCGCCACTCGTGATGCGGTTGATGGGGCGCCCGGTCATCGAGAACCCGACATCCAACCACGCCAAGCTTTGCCTCCCGTTCGTCATGGGTACATTCTTGGCACGTGGCCGTGTCGACGTGCCGGACTTTGGCTCGTCCAGAATGCTAAACGATCCGGCGGTGCACGCGTTCGCGTCGCGTATTCGCCTCGTGGCCGATGACAACAAGGACGAAAACGCTATCGCGCCGCAGCGCGTCGTCGTGAAGCTCACCAACGGCATCGAGCGCGCCATCACTATCCGTGCGATTTATGGGCATCCGGACGCCGCGCTGACCGAGGCAGAAAACCTGGATAAGTTCTCGCGTAATTGCGTCTTTGCCCAGCCGCCGCTCGCACCAGAATTGCGAGACCGGACAATTGACCTTGTCGCCAATTTGGAACAGGTGGAAGATGTCTCACAACTGTCCAGCTTGTTCGTACCGCCCCGTGGCTGACGCGTGGCTGCTCAACAGATTCAGCCGAGCTTCCAGAGCCGATTGAGCTGGATGCCCGCGCAAGGAATGTTATGAAACAACTTGAGATCGTGCCGGCGCCCCGATCGGCGCGCGTGTAGAAGAAAAGGAGGTGCTTTGAAATGCCTTTGGCCGGAAAGGGAATGCTGGTTACCTGGATGGACGTCGATCCTGCCGAAGAGGCTGATTACAATCAGTGGTACGATCGCGAACATCTTGCGGAGCGCGTAGGCATCGATGGCTTCCTCGAAGCGCGCCGCTGGATCGCCGACAAGGCGCCGACCAAGTATTTCTGCACGTATTCGACCGACACCTTCGAAGCTCTGAGCAGCCCCGCCTATAAGAAGGTGCTCGCAAACCAGACTGATTGGTCAAGAAAACACATCTCGCGCTTCCGCAATCCAGGTCGCGTCGTCGGCCGCATCAGTCTCAGCCGTGGCGTTGGACGTGGCGGCGTTCTCGGCGTCGTGTGCTTGCGTCCAGACGCCGCTTCATACGATGCGACACGGGCCAAGCTGAATGACCTTCTCGATCCCGGCACACTTGCTGGCATCATCTCAATGCACCTCATCGAGAGCGACGCGAAGCTCTCGCAGAATCTGACCAATCCTGATGCCCCCAATCCAGGTGCTGCAGACTGGTACGTGCTCATCGATGGAACCGAGCTGTCCGCAGTGTCTGATCTCATCGCCACGCGCTTCAAGGGTCTCGACGTTCCTGTGATTTCGACGGCGACCTACCGGCTGATGTGGGATCTCGCGAGATCAGATCTTTGATCATAGCGCGCACGCTGTCGCGCCCGAAACTTCAACTCTCAACTTTAGAGGAAGCGATGTCTCCCAAGCTCAAGTCCCTTCTCGTTCTCGGCGGCTTTACAGCAGCACTGTTTGCAAGCACGGCCGCACAGGCGCAGAAGTGGAACATGCCGGTCCGCTCCAATGAGCGGAATTACTTCACGCGCAACATCATCCAGTTCTCCGAAGACGTGAAAAAGAGAACTGACGGCAAGCTGGAGATCGTAGTTCACCCTGAGGACTCGCTGACTAAGCAGCCCGAGGTGAAGCGTGCCGTGCAGACTGGTCAGGTGCAGATCGGTGAACTGCTCATGTCGATGCACTCGAATGAGAGCCCGATTTTCGGCGTTGACTCCATCCCCTTCCTGTCCACGAATGCCAAAGACAACCAGAAGCTCTTGAGCATCGTTCGCCCCTACATCGAGGCGCGTCTCAAGTCGCAGAACATCCGCCTCCTGTTCGTCGTGCCGTGGCCGGCGAACTCGTTCTATTCCGGCAAAGAGATCGCCTCGACGAGCGACTTCAAGGGCGTCAAGTTCCGTGCCTTCAATCCGGTTACCGGCCGTCTCGCCGAACTCATGGGCGCTGTCCCCGTGACTGTACAGCAGGCCGAGGTCCCGCAGGCGTTCTCGACGGGTGTCATCCAGGCGATGATCACGTCGCCGGCAACGGGCGTCGATACGCAGGCCTGGGATTTCGTAAAGTACTTCTATGAAGTGAAGGCGATGTCGCCGTGGAACATCGTCATCGTCAATGAGCGCTTCTTCGACCGGCTCGACAAGAAAGCGCAGGATGAGCTCCTCGCCGCCGCCAAGGCAGCGGAAGAGCGCGGTTGGCAGCTTGCGACGGACGAGACCGGCAAGCTCATCGACACGCTCAAGACAAAGGGCATGACTGTGCGCGAGCCGTCCGCTCCTCTGATGGGCGAGCTTAAGAAAATCGGCGACCAGCTCGTGCAGGAGTGGGTGAAGAGCGCCGGCGCCGACGGCGAGAAGATCATGAGCGCCTACTCCAAATAAGAGAAGACCATGACGGCTTTTCTGAACAAGCTCTACGCGGCGGGGGCCATCCTCGCCGCGATCTGCATGATCCTGATCGCTGTGCTGACTTTGGTACAGATCCTTGGGCGGCTTTTCGGCGTCCAAGTGATCGATGCCGGCGAGATTGCCGGATATGCCATGGCAGGGTCCATATTCCTGGCGCTGGCTCAGACGCTCCGCACCGGTGGGCACATCCGCGTCAATCTGCTGCTGACGCGCCTCAAGGGACGCACGCGACGAACATTTGAGTTCATCTGCTTGGCCGTCGCGCTTTGCCTCGCGGTGATGTTCGCAATCTTCTCCGTGAAGATGACAATGGACTCGTATGCGTTCAACGACGTCTCGACGGGGATGATGCCTGTTCCGCTTTGGATCCCTCAGCTGACGATGGCGTTCGGTTCGATCCTCTTCGCGATCGTCCTGATCCACGAGCTTGTCACCATGTTACGCGGCGAACAGCCGGGCTATCTCGCTGCAGAAAGCTCCGAAGGTTTCTCCGAATAGGTTTGCTCGTATGGATCCCCTTTACTACAGCCCCATCCTGATCGTCGCCTTGCTGCTTCTGCTCGGCGGCGGCATCTGGATCGCCATCTCCCTGATGGGCGTCGCCGTCATAGCCATCATGTTCTTTGCTGATGCCCCGCTGGATCTGGTGATGCCGTCTTCCATCTGGAGCTCAGTGAGCAGCTGGACGCTGACAGCGCTGCCACTCTTCATCTGGATGGGTGAGATTCTCTTCCGCACGCGACTGGCCGATGACTTGTTCAACGGGCTCGCGCCCTGGGTGAACCGACTCCCTGGCCGCCTGCTGCATGTGAACGTCATTGGCTGCGGCATCTTCGCCGCGGTCAGCGGATCATCAGCAGCCACCGCGGCGACGGTCGGACAGATGTCGCTGCCGGAGCTGAAGCGGCGAGGCTATCCGGAATCCATCAGCATCGGTTCGCTCGCCGCCTCGGGCACGTTGGGACTTCTGATTCCACCATCGATCATCATGATCGTCTATGGCGTATCGGCAAACGTCTCGATCGCGCGTCTCTTCCTGGCGGGCATCCTTCCGGGGCTGCTCGTCATCGGGCTGTTCATGACCTACATCGCCGTATGGGCGCTGCTCAACAAGAGCAAAATGCCGCCCCCGGATGCAGGCTTGAGCTTCGTCGAGAAATTCAGCCGACTGCGTCTACTGCTACCGACCGTGTTGTTGATCATGGCGGTGATCGGCTCGATCTATGGAGGTCTGGCGACCGCAACGGAAGCGGCAACGCTCGGTGTCGTCGGCTCTCTCGCCATTGCGATGTTCTCGGGGAGTTTGACCTGGGAGAATTTCAAGGCGAGCCTTTACGGCGCGACGCGTACCTCGTGCATGATTGGCTTCATCATTGCCGCAGCGGCCTTCCTGTCCGTGGTCATGGGCTATGCCGGCATTCCCCGCGCGCTCGCCGCGTGGATCGGCACGATGAACCTGTCGGCCTATCAGCTGATCTTCGCCCTGACGATTTTGTATCTGATCCTCGGCTGTTTCCTCGACGGCATCTCCATGGTCGTTCTGACCACGGCGATCATCATGCCGATGGTCGAGGCCGCACATATCGATCTGATCTGGTTCGGCATCTTCATTGTTCTGGTCGTCGAAATCGCGCAGCTGACCCCGCCAGTCGGATTCAACCTGTTCGTCGTCCAGGGATTGACGGGCCGCGACATCCTCTATGTCGCGAAGTCCGTGTTGCCGTTCTTCATTCTGCTTTGCGTCGCGATTGTCATTATGACGATGTATCCCGAGATCGCGACTTGGCTGCCGACGACGATGTTCACCGCGCGCTGAGCATCGGGCCGATCTTTGACTTTCGACAAGGTACAGAAGCCATCATGTCCCGACACGACCTGACATCTCTCCCTGTCCACAAGCTCGCAACCGAAATCGCCGCAAGGCGCATTTCTCCGGTCGATGTAGTGGAAGCCTATCTTGCGCGCATCACGGCCAGAGAGTCGAAACTACAGGCCTTCGTCGAAGTCTACGCGGATGACGCGCGCCTAGCAGCGCGCGCCGCCGATGAGGCCATCCGTTCCGGCCATGCAGTAGGGCCGCTGCATGGCGTTCCCATCGGCGTGAAGGACTTGGTCGAAATCGAAGGTCGCGTGACGACCGGCGGCACGCAAGCATGGCGCACCCGTAAGTCCCAGCACACAGCGACCCTCGCGCAGCGCTTGCTCGCGCAAGGCATGATCGTGCTCGGGAAAACGCACACGGTCGAGTTCGCCATGGGCGGTTGGGGCACCAATACGCACCTTGGCACGCCATGGAACCCATGGGACCTGAACCGGAAGCGCACGCCAGGCGGCTCGAGCAGCGGCTCCGGCGTTGCCGTTGCGTCGGGTCTCGCGCCTTGGGCGATCGGGACGGACACGGGCGGGTCGGTCCGCCTGCCCGCATCCTGGTGCGGCATCACCGGGCTCAAGACGACCATCGGACGCATCAGCACCTACGGCGTGCTGCCGCTCAGCCCAACACTCGACACACCTGGCCCGATGGCGCGGAACGTCGAGGATGCGGCTCTGCTGTACACCGTCATGCACGGCGCGGATCCCCTCGACCCTCTTACGCTCGGCCTGCCGTACACCGATCCGATGCCGCATCTGAAGCGCGGCGTTCGCGGCTTGCGCCTCGCGCGTATGTCCGAAGGTGAGCGCAAATTCGCGTCGGCAGATGTGCTCGCCGCCTACGATGCAGCGCTCGTTGAGCTGGAGCGTCTCGGCGCCGAGATCGTGGACGCAAAGCTGCCGTTCGGATTTGCCGACGTGGCGGCGCTCAACATGCGCATTATGCAGGCCGAGAGCTACACCCTGCTGCATGAGCTGATCGACGACGAGAAATCACCGCTCGATCCGCATGTGCGGCCGCGTGTTGCCGCAGGGCGCAGCATCACGGCACAGGCCTACATCGAGGCTCTGTACCAGCGGCAAGCCATGAAGAAAGCATTCATGGCGGCGCTGGACGGCATCGATGCCCTGCTGACACCGACGACCATGACCACCGCCGTGCCGCTCGACGAGGTCGACCAGACAGGTGCGCCTGCGCACTACACGCGCTTTGGAAATTTCCTGGAGTTGTGCGGACTGGCTCTGCCGAACGGATTCGATGGCGGCGGTCTTCCGACGTCGCTCCAGATCGTCTGTCGCCCCTACGATGAAGCGACGGCGCTTCGCATCGGCTGGGCCTATCAGGACGCGACCGACTGGCATCTCCGCCGGCCTGCAGAATAGATTACCGGAACGAAGCGATCATGAATGCTCTGGAACAGTTCGTCGCCCTCGGCGAGCGGCGTTATCGCGTAGAACGGCCGTGGGGCAAGTTGCCGGCCTATCTCAGCTTCACCGGGATCGCTGACGTGACGGCATTGCCCTCAGGCAAGATAGCCGTTCTGCGACGCGCCGACCCTGCGGTTCTTGTCTTCGCCGCCGATGGACCGCTGGTGCACCGCTGGTCGATGCCGGACGTGGTCGCGGGGCACTACATCCGCGCCTCGGCGAGCGGGAAAATTTTCCTGACCGACTTCGATGGGCATCGCATCTTCATTTTGGATGGCGACGGTCGTTGCGAGCAGATACTCGGCAAGCGCGACCAACCGAAATTCGGTGCGCCCTTCAGCCATCCGGCCGACGCCGTCGAAGCGCCGGACGGAGAGATCTTCGTGGCGGACGGATACGGGAACTCCAACATACATCGTTTTGCACGCGATGGAACGCTGCTTGCCACCTGGGGCAAACCCGGCAAGGGGCGGCTCGAATTCAGCACGCCTCATGCGGTAGCCTTTGATCGTGCTGGCCGCCTGCTTGTTTGCGACCGCGAGAATAATAGGGTGCAGATCCTCGATCGCTCGGGGCAGTGGCTCGGCGAACTGGATGGGCTCTATAAACCCATGGCGGTCGAGCCAATGCCCGACGGCGGTGTCTTGGTCACCGATCATACGCCGCGGCTCTCCCTGTTTTCGGCTGACGGCAAGCTGGTCGGCCGATGCAGAACGTTCGGCACCGTGGGGCACGGTCTCGCACTCGCGCCGGACGGCTCTATTTTCGTCGCCGAGATGGGACCCGACATGCTGACCCGCCTTGCCCCCGTGTGACCCTCGCCTGAGAGACGGACGCAAGCGGGCAACGAGATAATAGGAACAAAGCAATGGCTTTCGTGACGACGACCGATGGCGTGAAGCTCAACGTCGAGGAAACGGGCGAGGGAACACCGCTCTTATTCGTCCACGAATTCGCAGGCGATCAGCGCAGCTGGGAAACCCAGGTGCGCCATTTTTCGCGGCGCTATCGCTGCATCACTTTCAACGCACGCGGCTACGCGCCCTCCGATGTGCCCCACGAGATCGAGAAATATTCGCAACGTCGCGCGGTCGACGACATTCGCGACGTTCTCGATGGCTTGAACATCGACAGCGCTCATGTCGTCGGCTTGTCGATGGGTGGCTTCTCCGCGTTGCACTTCGCGGCTGCTTACGCATCGCGCGTTAAGTCACTCGTTGTCGCAGGTGTTGGCTACGGCTCGGAAAAGCATCTGGAGAGCGTCTTCCGCGAGGCGGCGCAGCAAGCTGCCCGCCAGTTCGAGACGCTCGGTTGCGCAGAGTTCTCCCACATCTACTGCTCGGCGGCGGCTCGCATTCCGCTCCTGCTGAAGGACCCGCGTGGATGGGAGGAGTTCCGCCGCATGATGGGCGAGCACGATTCCAAAGGCGCCGCGCTCACCATGCGCGGTGTGCAGGGTCAGCGTCCCTCGATCTATGATCTCGAGGAGCCGCTTAGTCGGCTCGATGTCCCCGTTCTCATTGTATCGGGCGACGAAGATGACCACTGTCTCCAACCGGCGCTTTTCATGAAGCGCACCATTCCAGCGAGTGGCTTGGCGATCCTGCCGAAGACCGGTCACACACTCAATCTCGAGGAGCCGGCCATGTTCAATGCATTGGTGGCCGATTTTCTGGCTCAGGTCGAGCAAGCCGCTTGGCGCCCCCGGGATCCGCGATCGAACCCGGCAGAGATCGTGAAGACCAGCTGAGCGACTTTAATTCTTCAAAGATGTGAGATTGAGTCACACCACGGCATTGCGTCGGGGAACCACGATGCGCTGAGCTTCGGTACGCGCTTCTGCCTCTTGGAGCGTTCGCAGCCGGCATCATCGCCGACGCCCACGCCATGGGCCGATTCGGCATATCGCGACGTACCTTTCAACATGATCATCAAGGCGTGCTCGTAGCCACTATATTGGCAGGTCGAGATTGCAAAGTCCGGGACGGCTGTTCCTGAACGTCGCGTCAGAAGACAATGTCCGCTTGTCGTGTTGGTGCAGCCGCGGCTCGGAGATCATGGCAACCGCGACCGGATGATAAAGCGATGACCGCTTTCTCTGCAGAGCGTGGCCTGATGGCACAATCGCGCCATTCAAAGCACTGAGACAGCCAGAGATCTCGATCCGCGTCGTATGCCATACGACCCGGCAGAGTATCGAACAGCTTCGCGACATCGTCGAGCGCCGAGCACGGCACCGAGATGGGCCATCGGCAGTGCGGGGCGCTGGAGTTTCCACAGCTGATTGCGCACGCGGTGATCTCCCGTGCATCCACGTGAAACCACTTGAAACATGTGTCCTTCTGCGTGCGTTCAAAGCACTCTCGACGCCTTCGCGCGCCTCCGCAATCTTCACTATGAGTCGAGTGAATGAGAGGAGCATGAAGCTGACCTGGGGCGGGACATTGCTCGTTCTCGGCGCCTTTGCCGCGACGTTTGCGGTCGCGACGCCGTATCGGTACGGCGCATTGCTGGACCCGAGCGCGACCATGGCTGTCGGGGGATTGAAGCTAAACTTCCGGGAAGGGGCTGCAGTACTCACTGCTGCACGTGGCGAAGGTATGCTTTGTGGCCGCTATCGTCCCGGCGTGGCGCAAGAGCGCCTGGGCCGGAGCCTTACTCTGCGGCCGGTGCGTTCCGCTTGTGATCCTCTCGACGTGGAGTTTGGTGGCGCTTCTCGCTCTGCAGCGGTCCGAACGCGCGACGGAAGTCCGCGCCGTCATCGAGCGCGCCGACGGACTGCGCACTGAGTTGGAGTCGATCGGCGCTCGATTGACGCTCGTGGGCTGGAAGCCGCTCGCGGCGGCTGAAGCCGAAAACACGGTCGAGCGCTATGATTGGAGATGGGATGCCACATCAGGTTGTGCGCCGCCGCTTTACGGTCCAGCGACTAACTCCGCAGCCCCCCAGAAATCGTTCATCACCAGGTGACTCGCGCATAAGGAGTTATGTGTAAATAACACAACTATAAGTTGCTGTCGGACTCGAATCACGGCTAAATCCCACTCATCGCGCAAGGCTCTTGTGGTGCGTGCGGGGCAGGCCGTGGCGGGGCCTCGATTGGGCTGAGCGGGTTGGAGCCATCAGTTAACTGAGGGGAACTTGCCTATGAAACGGAGCTTGAGGGCGGCAATCGCCGTTCTTGCCGCGACTGTCATTCCGATCGGTGGTGCGTACGCGGCGCAGACAGTGCCCGAAAATCTCGGTGTCTCACTCGAGATCGTGGAGGCTTGCGAGGTCGGGACAATAGAGGCGATTGCGTTTGGCACCCAAGGCACTTTGGGAGCGGCGGTGGATGCGGAAGGATCAGTATCGGTCACCTGCCCAGAGGACACCGAATATTCCATCGCGTTGGATGCGGGGCAGGGGGATAGCGCGACCGTGACGGTCCGCAAGATGACCGGGCCAGCATCCGCCGCCATCAACTACACCCTCTATAGCGACGCCGGCCGCAACACTGTGTGGGGTGATGAAGAGGGGAACAATCGAGTCACCGAGACCGGCAGCGGAGCGGCGCAAGTCCATCCGATCTATGCCCGCGTACCGAGCCAGGCCACCCCCGCGGTGGGCCTGTACACCGATATCGTGACTGTGATCGTCCACTACTGATTGCCGAGTTGCGGAGACGAGCAGGATGCGTGCGATAACCGGGTGCTTGGCCTTGCTGCTCATGCTGCCAGCGGCGTCGGCGGACGCTACATCGCTGCGCGTGTCACCGGTAACGCTCGACCTCAGCAAGCCACGCAGCTCCGCCAATCTGACACTACGGAACAACGCGAGCCAGCCCGTCAGTGTGCAGGTTCGCGTCTTCCGCTGGGTGCAGATTGACGGTGCTGACGCGTACGAGGCTACGACGGATGTCGTGGCCAGTCCGCCTGCGGTGCGCCTTGCGCCGCAGGTCGACTACACGATCCGCGTGGTACGGACGTCGAAGGCGCCTCTCACCAAGGAAGAGAGCTATCGTGTCATCATCGATGAGCTTCCCACGAGGCGCCTGCTGCGTTCGGGCACGGTCAACCTCGTGGTCCGCCACTCCATCCCCGTCTTCTTTCGCGACCCCCAAGGTGATCCGCCCAAGGTGACCTGGCGGCTTCAGCGCACCAGCGGCCAGCTCAAGCTCGTAGCAGAGAACACTGGCGGCACCCGGCTCAAACTCGCCGACCTCGCGCTGAACCAGGGGAGCGCACGGCTCTATGCCAGGCAAGGTCTGTTCGGCTATGTGCTCGCTGGCGCGAAAGCTGAATGGCCAGTCGATCTGCGTCACCGCCCGATCGGCTCGACCGTCACGCTCAGCGCCAAGAGCCAGCTTGGCAGGTTCCATGAAAACGTGCTGCTCGTCGGTCGCTGAGCGACTGATCGTGGCCGTCATCGCTCTGATGGTCGCCGCTGAGACGTTGGCCGCGCAGCCGATGCGCACGATACCGCGCCCGACGCCGGCGCCGATTTTGACCGAAGGCCGCGCTCTCATTCTCGAAGTCATCATCAACGACTTCTCGACAGGCATGCTTGTGGAGTTTGCCGAGGATCCGGTGTTGGGCTTGACGACGACAGCAGAGGATCTGGCCGCCGCGGGTCTGAAGTCGGCAGAGGCGGCGCGAGGACGCGACGGCAGGTTCGCTCTCAGCCGACTTCCTGGCGTCTCGTATCAGCTCGATGAAATCACGCAGAAACTCTATGTCCTCGCACCTGACGAGGCGAGGGTGCTCCGCAGGCTCGACGCGCGCCATCAAAGACAGAATGCGCATCCTGGTCCGCGTGCGGACTACGGCGCCGTGCTGAACTACTCGCTGTTCGGCGCAACAGGCGCGCTCAGCGACATGGACTTCGGCCGCCTGGATACTTTCTCCGGCTCGTTCGATCTGCGCACCTTCGGGCCGTACGGAACAATCAGTCATTCCTTCGTCGCCGGGCGTTCGTCCCATGACTGGATGGATGATGTGGTGCGGCTGAGAACGGCATGGGCTTATTCCGATCCGCTCAGGATGATCACGTACAGGGCCGGCGACCTGATCAGCGGTGGGCTGTCCTGGACCAGGCCCGTCAATCTCGGCGGCGTGCAGGTGCAGCGAAACTTCGATCTCCGGGGCGATCTCGTGACGAAGCCGCTTCCTTCGTTCGCAGGGTCGGCAGCGGTGCCGTCGACGCTCGAAGTCTATGCGCAGAACACGCGTGTGTGGTCGTCGAAGATTGCACCGGGGCCATTCGAGGCCATCAACTTGCCTGTCATCGGTGTGTCAGGCGACGCGCAGGTCGTGCTTCGGGACAGCCAGGGGCGCGAGACCGTCGTCTCGCTCCCATTCTACAACGCCGATATCCTGCTGCGGGAGGGGCTGCTCGATTTCTCCTTCGAAGCCGGCTTCCCGAGGCGCAGCATCGGTGTCCTCTCCGACGACTACGACGACGATCCGTTCGCGATCCTGAGTGCCCGCTACGGCTTCTCGAACAGGCTCACTCTCGAGGGCCACATCGAGGCGGGACCCGAGCTCGTCAACGGCGGCATGGGCGCGGCGTTCCTGTTGGGGCGGTACGGCACCATGTCGCTTTCGGGATCGGGAAGCACGCACGGAGATCGCACAGGCGCACAGGCCGGCGCGGCCGTGACACTGCGCTGGGGCAACTGGTCTCTTTACGGGCGGACGCAACGCACCTTCGGTGACTACGACGACGTAGCCAGTGTCTCGGCACGGAAGGCTTGGGAAGGCCAATACGGCGACATCGTGCGCACAAGTGTTCCCCGGGCCATCGATCAGCTCTCACTCGGCATCCCGGTACCACTCGAGCGCGCTCACCTCCGCGCGGCATACACGCGCGTTGCTCGCGACCATGAGGACGACAGCGAGATCCTGAGCCTCAACTACAGCCAGGAAATCTGGCGACGCACGTCGTTCCGCGCCTCGGTCTTCCATAACTTGAGAGGCGAGCAGAACACCTCATTCTATGCGGGGCTGTCGATCGCGCTGGACAATGGCATATCGGCCTCCGCCGGATACGACCATCGCAGCGACGGCTCACGCGTCACGCTGGATGCGGCCAAGTCGGAAAAGCCGGATGTCGGAAGCTATGGCTGGCGCGCACGTGTCCTCGAAGGTGACGATCCCATACGCTCGCTATCGGGTTCGTATCGCTCGTCCGTCGGTCGCTGGGAAGCAACCGTCACGCAATACGGCGACGACTTCCGCGGTACTGCCTCCGCTGACGGCGCGCTTCTGTATGCGGGTGGCGGATTGTTCGCGACGCCGCGAATCCACGATGCCTTTGCGGTCGTGGATGTCGGCGCGCCAGACGTTGAAGTCCGCTACCAGAATAGGCCCGTCGGCGTGACCGACCGATGGGGCCGTGTGGTGGTGCCCAACCTGCGCGCCTACCAGTCGAACACGATTTCGATCGACCCGGCCAATCTGCCCGTCGATGCCGACATCCCGACAACCAGGGAAGTGATCGTGCCGGCAGGTGGAGCCGGCGTGGTCGTGAACTTCGGTGTAACGCAGGACGTTCAGGCCGCACTTGTCGGCTTCGTCGACGCCAATGGCGCGCCCATTAAGGCTGGGGCGACTGTCCGTCTCGAGGGCGTGACCGACGAGTTCATCGTCGGATATGACGGCGAGGCCTTTGTGCGCCATCTCGCTGCGCGCAACGTCGCGACGATCGAGCATCCAAGCGGAACGACGTGCCGGGCCGAGTTCGGCTACGAAGCCAACCGCGGGATGCAAGTCAGGATCGATCAGGTGATTTGCCAATGAACGCAACGCGGCGTACCGCAATCGCAGTGCTGGCCATGATGTTCGCCGCGTTCGCCCCGGAGCGCTCGTGGGCGGTGGCATGCGGCTTCACCATCACCGACATGAGCTTCGGCTCGCAAGTGGATACCCTGTCCGGGAGCGCCATCGATACGACGGCGACGCTTCAATACAATTGCAGCGGTGGCACCCCGTCGGCGCGGGTGCTCATTTGCGCAGGTCTTGGCGATGGAAGTGTCGCATCCTCCGGCTCTATGCGCCGAATGATCGGAGGTGGCGACAGCTACCTGTTCTATCAAATGTACCAGAACCCGGAGCGCACGAGCATTTGGGGAAGTATCGGATCGGCCAATCCGCCGCCGCCTATCGCGATCGATCTCGATGGCAATGGTGCGGCTGCAGGCGCTCCGACCATCTATGGCCGCATTTCCAGCGGTCAGGCATCAGCCAGGCCAACGACCTATGGATCGAGCTTCGCGGGCAGCGACGTCGACATTCGCTATCGTGAAACAGGCGACGGCGATTGCTCTACAGACCTCGGAACCTCTGGTGGTGCAGTCAGCTTCTCTGTCGATGCCACCGTCACGCCGATGTGTAAGGTGAGTACGGAAGCGGTGAACTTTGGAACTCAGGGCCACCTGCAGAGCAACGTTGATGCCACGGGCGCGGTGCTCGTCACCTGCACACCCGAGACGGGCTATAGCATCAGGCTCGACGGCGGCGAAGACGCTGCTGCTCCCACAGCGCGTAAGATGTCCAGAGGGAGCGACAAGATCGTCTATGGCCTCTATCGGAACGGTGAGCGCGACCTGCCTTGGAGCGATACCGAGGGCACGACCGTTGCGGGAACCGGAACGGGAAGCGCGCAATTTCACACGGTTTTCGGACGCGTGGGTCCGCAATCGACCCCGCCAGCCGGCACCTACACGGACACCGTCATCGTGGTCGTCGACTACTGAAGCTAGTGCGCCAATCGCATCGAACGCTCGCCATCTGCAGCGGACAGGCGCTTCACACCTCGATGTATCGAGGGCTGCAGACTGTGCGTCCATCCGCCAGTTGCTCGATGGTCACGTCAACACCATAGACATCACGCAGCCGCTCTGGCGTGAGGACTTCGGCGGGCCGGCCTGCTGCAATGACCGCCCCTTCCTGCATCAAGGCGACGCGCGTGGCGACCGCGAAGGCATGATCCGGATCGTGGGTCGACAGCAGAATGCCGATGCCACGATCTGCAAGCTGCCGGATCTTCTGTAACACCACAACCTGATTGCCGAAGTCGAGGCTTGCGGTCGGCTCGTCCATGATGATCAGCGGGGCCGCTTGAGCGATGGCACGTGCGACTATGACGAGCTGGCGCTGGCCTCCGGAGAGGCGCGTGACGTCGCGCGTGGTGAGCGCGCCGATGCCGAGATCGTCGAGCGCTTGCTGCGCGATTCTTCGGTCCTCGGCTGAGGGCCCGGAGAACAGGCTGCCGTGCGCAGTACGCCCCATCACCACGATATCGATCGCGCTGTAGGGAAAGATGCCCGCTTGTGCTTGCGGCACGTAGGCAACGCGTCGAGCGATCTCGGTGCGCGGCAGATGCGCGAGATCATCGCCTTCGAGCGAGATGCGGCCACCCTGCGGTGCCAACAGCCCGAGCAATGTCTTGAAGAGGGTAGTCTTGCCGCAGCCATTCGGACCGAGAAGGCACATCACCTCGCCCGGCGCAATCGACAGCGACACGCCCGAGCCCACAGGGTGCTCGGGATAGCCGTATGCCAGATCATCTGCCTCGAGGCGCATCAGGACCACCCGTGCCGGCCGCGCCACAGCAGCCACAGGAAGAACGGGGCGCCGACAACAGCCGTGAGGATGCCGATTGGCACCTCGATACGGGCGATGGATCGCGCGAGCGTATCGACGAGCACCAGATAAGCTGCGCCCATGAGCATCGAGGCGGGGAGTAGCCGCTCGAAGTTGGGGCCAACCATCATGCGCGCAATGTGCGGCACCACAAGGCCGACCCAGCCGATGACGCCCGAGATGGCGACGACACTCGCCGTGATCAAAGTCGCTGCGGCGATGACGACGTTGCGCACCCGCCCCGCCTCGACGCCGAGCGACTTCGCCTCCTCGTCGCCGAGCGAGAGCACATTGATGCGCCAGCGCAGGAGAATGAGCGGTGCGAGGCCGACGAGTACGATCGGCAGCGCGCTCGCAATCTCGCCGCCACGCGTGCTGGCGAGACTGCCGAGGAGCCAGAACGTGATCGCCGGGAGCTGGTCATAGGGATCGGCGAGGATCTTCAAAAGTGAGATGCCAGCGCCGGCAAGCGCGCCGACAACCACGCCGCCGAGCACCAGGACGAGGGTCGGATCTCGCCCGCGCACGGCACTTGCCACGGCGTAAACAAGCGTAACAGTCGCAAGGCCGCCGACGAAGGCAAGGCCTTGAATCGCGGCGAGCGGCAGCGACAGAAAGATGCCCACCACCGCTCCGAAGCCCGCGCCGGCAGATACGCCGAGAATGTCCGGAGAAACGAGCGGATTGCGGAACAGGCCCTGGTAGACGGCGCCTGCACCGGCGAGCGCCGCGCCCACTATGACACCCGCAAGCACGCGAGGACCGCGAATATTCAGCAGCACGCGCTCCTCGGCGGATTGCGCCGCCTCTCCCGCCCACAAGCGGGCAACTGCGCTGAGTGCACCATCGAGTGTCACGGGGTATGCACCGATCGTCAGGGCGACGAATATCGATGCCAGCAATATGACGGCCAAGACAGGCACGACGAGCGATACGCCGCGGCGTTCCGTCAACGTGTCGCGTTCGCCGGTGGCTTGCCGTCCGCCCATGCGATCAAGGTCTCGAGGTCAGAATTGCTCAGTTCGACATGATAGAAGAGCTTGTAGAAGTTGCGCGTCTCCTCGCGGATGTCGAACGGAAAGCGCTCACCGTGCAGCAGATTTGCGAGCCATGCGAGGCCGATCAGCCGATTGACGGATGGCGGCCCGTCGATCCAGCCGAATGGCGCCGTGGGGGCGAGATACACGCGCTTGCCTGTCACAGCCGGCACCGATTGCCAGATGCTGTCCGGCCGCTGCGTCACCTTCTCGAAGAAACCGCGCTCCCACGTCACGATCACCTCGGGCTTCCACAACAGGATCTGTTCTGGCGAGACATTGACGATGCCGCGCCGCGCGTCATCAGCGACGGCGACATTGCGACCACCGGCACGCTCGATGATCTCCGTATTGATGGAGCCGCGAAGACCGGTCTCCAGACCTTCCGGACCTCGCGCAAGATAGACGCGCGGCCGGCTTTCCTCCGGGCTGGCCGCGACCAATGTATCCACCCGGCGCAGCAGATCCTCGGCATACTTTGCCAGCCGATCGGCCCGCTCGCTGACACCGAGAATGGAGCCAAGCAGCCTCAGCGATGCCGCCGTCGCTTCGAAGCGGCCGTCGATGAGCACGTAAGGAATGCCGGTGCGGCTCTGCACGGAGTCGGCAAGTGATGCAAAAGTTGGGCGCACGGAGCCGAAGTCAACGACGAGATCCGGATTGGCTTTGACCACGACTTCGACGTTCGCCGTATCGCCGCGCCCGGTGAGCCGACCAAGTTCCGGCAACGCGTGCGTAGAGGGGGCGAGGTAGGGAAGCTCTTCCTTGCGCGGCGCGCGCTGCCATCCAACCATCGCCTCGGGAGTAAGACTATAGACAACTGCGGACGCGGGAGGACCTGCTGCCATCACTCTGGAGATGCGGTCCGGCACAGTGACTGTGCGCCCCGCCGAGTCGGTCACCGTGCGCGCGGCAACGGGCTCCATCAGCGCAACAGCGAGCGCGAATGACACGATGCAGCGATAGAGCGCGATCATTGCGCGTCTCCCACCTGGTCGTCGCCCGGTTGGCGCGGTGCGATGGGCGTGAAAAGCGTGCGGTCGGGCTTGATGTCGATCAGCGGCGTACCGTCGAGGCAATCGAGGCCGCGGACATGCAGAATGGGACCATCGACATCTATGAGTTGCACGATGTGCGTGCCGATAGGATTTGGCCGCACCGGCGTGCGTAGGCTGAATGTACCTCGAGCATTGCCGTCATTGCGCGGGCTCTGACGGACGAGGTCGCGACGAGACTCGTGCAGCCAGTACAGAACTTCCAAGCGCTCGAACTCGGCGATGCCATCCAGCGCCGCGATCCAAGGCTCGAAGACCTCGATGCGGCACAATGGACCGTCGAGCCGTCCCTGACGCGGACACTTCAAGCGGTCGCTCCACGGCGTTCGGCACCGACCGATGAAATAAATCCCTGCATCGACGTCCAATGGAGGCGTCACCGCCTGTTCAGCTTCGCGGATCTCGTTGAGGCGCACCATGATGGCTGCGCCCTTAGTCATCTATCGCGATCATGACGTCGGAGGCTTTCACAACTGCGAACGCCTCCTTTCCAACTGCGAGTCCCAATTCGTCGACAGCCTCGTTGGTGATGGAGGCGGTCACGACCGTCCCGCCGATATCCAGCCGCACGTGGGCTGTGGTAGCCCCCTTCTTGACTTCGACGATCCGGCCTTTGAGCCGGTTGCGCGCGCTGATCTTCATGGAATCCTCCAATGCTCGACGAAGGACGCTCAATCGAGCAGACTTGAACGCTATATGCAATCTAATACAACGATCAGCTTGGTCGAGCGGGACTGTGCTCATCCCATGGCACACACATGGGGCACAGCGGGGAGCGCTCGCGATCATGGCTCGCACCTGATTTCGAGCACGCCCGCACGGATCTCTGCCGGTCAAATAGGTGCGACGGGTTCCTGGAGCGGCTTTGTGACAGCCATGCGATCCAGCGCCGCGAGAAACGAGCTGATACCGCTGCTACGGAGTGGGACGAATGGCTTGGCAGCATTGCGGCACAACCGCTTCACGGCAAGCGCGGCCTCGTGGCTCACGCAGTCGACTGGGAACACGACGGCATCCGCACGACTGATCAAGCCAGCGAGAAGCCCGTGGCGATCGTCGATGCCACCATCATGGAACAACATGGCGATGCCCCTGGGCGCGGCGAGGGTCTTGAGACTGCTCTGCTGCTGAGGGCGCCCGCCGACGTAAAGGACGGCGACACTATCGAGGCGGTTAGTGGCGGCGAACTCATGCGCGCCATCTGGAGTGGTGACGAGGCTCGCCTCGAGGGCTTCCAATTCCCCTTGCAGCAACTGCTCGCGCGCTTCCGCTGCTGCGCGGGCCTCGCCATCTTTCCGCGCATCCTCGACAAGGCGCGCCCAGCGCGCCTCGAGAGCAGTCCGCCGGCGCGTCTCGGCGCCTAGACGGAGTTCGAGATCGGCTACGAGGGCTTTGACCGTGGCCAGCTCGGATGGCGCCGATATGGCGTCACTGTCGACCACTTGTTCTGAAATGCGACGTGCTAGGAGTTGGTTCAGTTCACGAATGGTGGCGTCCCTGCGTGATATGCCTTCGCGGAGATGTGCTTCCTGACGTTGCAGCTTTTCTTGAAGTCTGCCGTTCTCGGCCTCCAACTCGGTGAGCCGCCGGATGTCGACGCGATTGGCAGCGCCAACGAGATGCGAGAGCATGTGTACTTCGCCGAACATCCGGCGGACGAGTTCGTCCGACGCCTCGGGGTGTGTCAGGGCAGCCCAGTAGGCGCCCGGTATATCGCCGCGCGCCCGAGCGTCGTTCCAGAGACCGCCGAGATCAGCGGCATTCTTGGCTTTGCCAAACTGGTTGATGGCCTGGCGATGACATCTGTCGAGCGCCTTATTCAGGAGCTTCCCGGCGACATCCGTCTGCCCGGCTACCGTGACACCCTTGCCGTGCAGTTCGTGATCGCAGACGCTGTCGGTAACGAAACCTGATTTTGCCAGGATGTGCCGAAGCTCGACCGTCGAGAGGCAGGTGCCAATGATCGAGCAATGGAGATAGCGTGAGAGTTCCCAGATCTTCGCTCGGCGCGGGACATGACGTGGGCCGTCCTTCGGCCGCTCCACCAGGACGAGTGGCGCAGACGTCAGCGGCAGGGGCATCGCCGACGAGCGGCCGCTGAAGCGCGATCCTAGAACGGTTTTAGAGACATCAATCTTCAACGCCTGCTTCTCACGCTATATCCAATAGGATATAACGAAGGTGCCAGAACAGGCGCTGCCTGACAAGAGCGAAGATAGCGGCGGGGGTTCATGCCGGACCCGGAAGTGGTCCGGAAGTGGTATGACGAGTAACGCAATGAAATGGCCGCGACTTGGGTAGCGACGTCGGTATGCCGTGCCTGCCCGCGAGCGCAACAGCAGCCAAGGGATAGGGCGGCGCAGAAGGCGGCCTCTCCAATGAAGGAACGAAAAATGTCTCAGTATCCGGAGCTCAAACTCTACATCGGCGGCGAGTGGCGCAGCCGCGCAGGCCAGCCAGTGCTCAATCCCGCCGACGAGAGCGTGCTCGGCACTGTCCCGCACGCCACAACCGCGGATCTCGACGATGCGCTTGCCGCTGCAGAGAAGGGCTTCAAGATCTGGTCGCGCACGTCGCCCTCGGCGCGGGCCGAGCTCATCTACAAGGCGACTGCGCTGATCCGCCAGCGCGCCGAGGAGATGGCGGTTGCGATGACGCTCGAGCAGGGCAAGCCGATCGCCCAGGCGCGCCTCGAAATCGTTCGAGCAGCAGAGATCATTGAGTGGGACGCGCAGGAAGGTCGCCGCGTCTACGGCCGCATCATCCCAAGCGAGCCGGGCATGCGCCACTCGGTGCTGCGCCAGCCCATTGGTGTTGTCGCCGCCTTCTCTCCATGGAACTTCCCCTTCAGCTCACCGGCACGCAAGGTGGGTGGTGCGCTTGGTGCGGGTTGTTCGATCATCCTGAAGGCGTCAGAAGAGACGCCGGCTGGTGCCTTCCAACTCGTCAAGGCATTCGCGGATGCCGGCCTTCCTGCCGGCGTGCTCAATCTCGTGTTCGGTAAGCCGTCGGAGATCTCCGAATATTTGATCCCGCAGCCGTCAGTGAGGCTCATCACGTTCACTGGCTCCGTCCCGGTCGGCAAGCATCTCTCCGCGATGTGCGGCGCCCATATGAAGCCGGCAATCATGGAACTCGGCGGCCACTCGCCCGTCATCGTGTGCGACGACATCGATCCCGCCAAGGCCGGCGCGGCCTCGGCCATCGGGAAGTCGCGTAATGCCGGTCAGGTTTGCGTGTCGCCGACGCGCTTCTTCGTCGAAGAGAAGATCTACGACAAGTTCACCGCAGCATTCACAGAGAAGGCTGCATCCCTCAAGGTCGGCAATGGCCTCGAACCATCGGTGCAGCTCGGCCCGCTCGCCAATGACCGGCGGATAGCCGCGATGGAGATGTTCGTCGCCGACGCCAAAGCCAAGGGCGCGCGGATCACGACCGGTGGTGCGCGCATCGGTAACAATGGCTACTTCTTCCCGCTGACTGTCATCGCCGATGTTCCGGATGACGCGCGCGCCATGCGCGAAGAGCCGTTCGGACCGCTGGCGCTGGTAAGCCGGGTCAAGAATCTCGACGAGGCTATCGAGAAGGCCAACTCCGTGCCCTACGGGCTCGCTGGCTACGCCTTCACCAACTCGGCGTCGAACGCCGAGCGGCTATCGCAGGAAATCGAGGTCGGCAACCTGTCGATCAATCACTTCGTCGCATCGAGCGCCGAGACGCCATTCGGTGGCGTCAAGGACAGCGGTATCGGCCGCGAGGGCGGTGTCGAAGGGCTGCAGGGTTACACGGTCGTGAAGAACGTCTCGCATCTCGCCACGCCATGACGGCCACGTTCGCATGGGCTTCGGATGCCCATGCGAACCGATAGTGTGGCGTAGCGGACACCGGCTGCCACCTGCGGGATAGTGCTGACCCTCGGGCGGATCCGAGGGTGAACTATTGCGGTTGTTCGCCCGGGAATTATTAGGCAATAACAATCACATAGGTGTGCCTATATTCGGCCTGTCCGGTGGGCCAGATTACGATCGAGGCGTCGAATGCCTTCGTTGCGGGTGAACTAACCTACATTCCAGGCGCGCCAACGTGCCCGCTGGCGGTGACGCCCAAAACCGGCTACGCACCCGGAAACACGAGACCATTGGCGACGTACGCCCGCAGCTCCATTTGGGGCCGGCGCGCCGCCTATATTTGAAAAGCTACCCAATCATGACCTTCCCGTCAGTCCATCCAGCGCTCGGGCGCGCACTTGTCGCGCGTGGCTATACGGTCCCGACCTCCGTGCAGCTCGCTGTCCTCGAGTCCAACACGGCGGGGCGTGATTTGCTCGTCTCGGCTCAGACCGGCTCTGGGAAAACGGTGGCCTTTGGACTTGCCATAGCCCCGACGCTGCTCGGAGAAGAGCAACGTCTCGCGCAGGCCGCCGAGCCGCTGGCCCTGGTTATCGCCCCCACGCGTGAGCTTGCCATGCAAGTGCAGCGCGAGCTCGACTGGCTCTATGCCGACACAGGCGCGCGCATCATTACGTGCGTCGGCGGCATGGACGCGCGCGCGGAAGCGCGCCAGCTCAGCAATGGTGCTCATATCGTGGTCGGTACGCCCGGACGCTTGCGTGACCACTTGGAACGGCACCGTCTTGACCTGACCAAGCTCGCTGCCGTTGTGCTCGACGAGGCGGACGAGATGCTCGATCTCGGTTTCCGCGAGGATCTGGAATTCATCCTCGACGCAACGCCTGCAAGCCGCCAGACACTTATGTTTTCGGCCACCATGCCGCGCGACATCGAAACGATGGCCAGGCGCTACCAGCGCGACGCCGTTCGCATCGAGACCGTGAGGCGTAACGAGCAGCACGCCGACATCGACTATCGTGCAATTCGCGTTGTGCCGAGCGACACCGAGAATGCTGTCGTCAATGTGCTCCGGCTGCATGAGGCAAGCGCCGCGATCGTGTTCTGCTCGACGCGGGAAGCCGTGAAGCGGACGCATGCGCGTCTGGTGGAGCGCGGTTTCTCCGCCGTTGCCCTTTCAGGAGAGTTGACCCAGCTCGAGCGGACGCACGCGCTGCAGGCTCTGCGTGATGGCCGCGCTCGTGTTCTCGTGGCGACGGATGTGGCGGCGCGCGGATTGGATTTGCCGGCTCTCGCGCTCGTTATTCACGCCGATCTCCCTAATGATGCCGAGACGCTTCTTCATCGCTCAGGCCGCACGGGCCGGGCCGGCAACAAGGGCTTGTGTGTGATGATCGTGCCGTTCAACCGCCGGCGCAAAGCGGATGCGCTGCTGGCTGGTGCGAAGCTCAAGGTCACGTGGGGGCCGGCACCTACGCCAGAGGAAATCCGCGCACGTGATCAGGAGCGGTTTCTGGCCAGCTCGATTTTCACTGATGCCGCGACCGAAGACGACATGAAGCTTGCGCAAGTGTTGCAGGGCGGGCGCACGGCAGACGAGATTGCACTTGCCCTGGTCCGCTTGCACCGTGCTCAGCTGCCCGCACCGGAAGATCTGGCCGAGGATACCGGCCCGCCGCCGCGGCACAGTGATCGTGTGCGGGCACCGCGGGAGCGGTTCGAGCGTCGTCAAGATCGCACTCATGCCTCAAAAGATTGGGCGCCAAAGGATCGGGCTCCGCACGATCGCGACGAGCGCGCGAGCGGGCGCGATAGCCGCCCTCAGCGTCCAGCGCGGGACCTTGGCCGCGAGATGGTTTGGTTCCGGGTTGATATCGGACGTGAGCGCAACGCCGATCCCCGATGGCTGCTGCCGCTCCTATGCCGGGCCGGCGATGTGACGAAGGCCGAGATCGGCGCCATCAAGATTTTCGATCGCGACACGCGCTTTCAGATCGCTGCGGAGTTCGCCGACAAGTTCGCGGACGCCGCGCGTTCGATGAAGCCCAACGAGGGGCGGATCTCGCGGATCGGCGCATCCATGGGAGACGATGCTGGTGCGCGGGGCAAGCCGTCGCACGCAGGCCGGCCACGGAACAACGACGAGGCAAAAGCCGAAACCTCGCCCGATCCTGAAACGATTCCCCGCGCGAAGACGCCCTGGCGGGATCGGAACAATGGGAAAGCCGACGGTCGTCCCCATCGTAAGGGTGACTCGCCGAGATCCCATGCCAACGGCGCCAAGCCATACGCAGGTTCGTCGAAGTCACATGGCGCGCAAGATCCCGCAGCCAAATTTGCTCATAAGAAGAAGCCAAAGAAGCACCGGGCCCCTCCGCAGAGCTAAGTAACGTCTGTCAGATCTGAACGCCTATGACGCGATGCGGATTGGTGGGTTGGTGGTTACAGACCACCGCGCTCGCCCAACGGCGCGGAATTATAGCAGAATTTCAATGCCTTTCCGGACGGCATGAAATCTGCGGCGTGGCATGGCGCGGCTTCGCAGCGCGCCTCGCCGCCCGTCTCATACGTGAGGCGCTGCACCGCCCAGGTCTTCAATCAAGCACCAGGGAAAGGAGCTCTCCATGTCGATCTCAGCCAAGATCCGCTCTCCCTACGTGAATGTTCTGGCTGCTCTGGTCATGAGTCTCGGAGCGGCTGCTCCGGCATCTCCGAGTTTTGCACGTGGCGGAGGTGGCGGACACGCCGCGCCATTCCATGCTGCTCCGTCGGTCATGCCGCAGTTTGGCAGCCACGCGGAAATGCCCGTGCACGGCGGGGCTGCCACACAGTTGAGCAGCCCGCGCGCTGATGAGAGTGCGGCTCGCTCGCACGAGCCTCACCACGATCATCACATGCCGCCCCCATCGAAGGGGAACCCGCCCCCCACAACCACGACGGTCGATACGCCGCTCGATCCATTGAGCAGTCTACCACCCACGACGAACGCGGCTGCCCCAGACACGATCCCGCCGCCGGCATCGACGAGTACGACCGCCAGTACAGCTCCCCGACAATCGGATACGCTCAACACGCCCACCGCCACGGGTGGCACGCTCGTCGCGGATCCCAATACTGGCGGTGGTGGCGATACGCTTGCCGCGTGCATGTCGTTCTGGAAGGCGGACTCGCACATGACCACGGTTGAGTGGCACGACACCTGCGTCCGCACGCTCAACGGCCTGGATGCCGGAGGTGGCGTAACCGATAACCTCGCCCCTACGCACCCCGTGCATCATGCAGTTACGGCTCGTCACAGCACGAACTGAGAAGCATTTGTCGCTCCGGATGGCGGCTCGACGCGCGGGCAGAAACCTGCGCGCCGGGCCGTCATGGCTTCAGAGCGGAGCAATTGCGATAGCCGGCCTCAAGGCAGCCCTCGACGCGCAAGCTCGTGCGCAGGTGCATGACGAGCCATCCACCAACAAGCAAGAGGACAATCAAAACCACCGCTGCGGCGAGGTTCTGCCGCATACGCGTGCGGTCTTCCTCGATGATGGCATTCCGCGCATTCGAGGCGGCGTCGATGTTTCCTGGAGCCGAAGGCGTGGATCTTCGTTTGAAGGGGATGATATGCACACCCGTAGCATCCTCCCCGACGCGCTGCTCGCGATCATCCTTCTGAGAGTGCCGTCGTCGCATGGTGTTGCCGTGGCTCAGTGAACGCGCGCTGAATGCCGGACAGCATCGCTATGATCGTTTGCGGTTGCCGCTTCCGATCCGCCGCCGCCGAGATAACTGCTTAGGCGGTCGAGGTATATGTAGATGACGGGTGTCGTGAAGAGCGTCAGCGCCTGGCTTACGATGAGCCCGCCGACCATCGCATAGCCGAGCGGCTGGCGGATCTCTGCGCCGGTTCCAGCGCCAAGCATGAGCGGGATGGCGCCGAGGAGCGCCGCCATGGTTGTCATCATGATGGGCCTGAAGCGAAGCAAGGCGGCGCGGCGGATCGCCTCCTCCGGCTTCAGATGCTCTTCCCGTTCGGCACTGATGGCGAAATCGACCATCATGATACCGTTCTTCTTCACGATGCCGATGAGCAGGATAATGCCGATCATCGCGACGAGACTGAAGTCGAAACCAAACAGCATCAACGTGGCGATCGCTCCAGCTCCCGCTGACGGCAGCGTCGAAAGGATCGTGAGTGGATGAATGTAGCTCTCATAGAGAATGCCGAGCACCAAATACACGACGAAGAGCGCGGCGGCGATCAGCATGGGCACGGTCTTCAGTGAATCTTGCAGCGCCTGCGCATTGCCCTGGAAAGTGCCGATGAGCGTCGCCGGCATCTGCATCTCACGAACGGCATTCTGGATGGACTCCGTCGCAGTCCCAAGCGAAGCGCCCCGCGCGAGATTGAAGCTTATGGTGACCGCAGGAAACTGCCCTTGATGGCTGATCGACAGAGGTTTCGTGAGCAGCGTTGTCCAGCTTGCGAAGGCTGACATCGGGACTTGAGCACCCGTCGTCGGGGATTTGACGTAGATCTTGTCCAGACTGTCCACGCGCCCCTGGAGATCCGGCAGGATCTCCAGCACGACGTGATAGCTGTTCTGCTGTGTGAAGTACTGCGCGACCTGACGCTGTCCGAAGGCATCATAGAGCGTGTCATCGATCAGTTGCGGAGTGATCCCATATCGGGAGGCCTGGGCGCGATCGATAGCGATCGTGAGCGCCGTCCCCGACATTTGCTGATCAGTCGCCACATCACGCAAGCCCGGGATGGACTGCAGCTTCTGAAGTACGCGCGGCGCCCAGGTATTCAGTTCATCGAGATCAGAGTCCTGCAGCGTGTACTGAAATTGCGTGCGCGAGGCGCGTCCGCCGATGTTGACGTCCTGCGCAGCCTGCAGGAAGAGGCGCGCCCCTTCGACCTTGTCCAGCTGCGGCCGAAGACGCGAGATAACCTCGGCGGCTGATGCATCACGTTCGTCCTTCGGTTTGAGGGTGATGAAGAACCGCCCGTTGTTCGCTGCCGACGTGCCGCCGCCCGAGCCAACGGACATGGCGTAGGAGGCAACGGCGGGATCCGCACCGACGATCTTGCCGAGCGCCTCCTGTCGTCGCATCATCTCGGCAAAGGAGACGTCCTGCCCGGCCTCGGAAACGCCGGTGATAAAGCCCGTGTCCTGCTGCGGGAAGAAGCCCTTGGGAATGATGGCGAAGAGGTATCCCGTAGTGAGCAGCGTCATTAGAAACACGCACAGGGTCATGAACCTGTGCCGGAGGACGCCGTCCAATGCACGCTCGTAGGCGTGCAGCATCCCATCGAACATGCGCTCCGTCGCCGCGTAGAAGCGCCCGTGCCTCGCGTCCGCTTCGCGTTTCAGAAAGCGCGAGGCCATCATCGGCGTCAGCGTGAGCGCCACGAACGCCGACACCGCAATGCACATGCTGACGGTCACGGCGAACTCGCGGAAGAGCCGACCTATGATGCCACCGAGAAGAAGGAGCGGAATGAATACAGCGATCAGCGAGAGGCTGATGGAAATGATCGTGAAGCCGATCTCGCCTGCTCCTTTGAAGGCAGCCTCCCGAGGTCCCATGCCATCCTCGATATGACGCACGATGTTCTCGAGCATGACGATGGCGTCATCGACGACGAAGCCCACCGAGATCGTCAGCGCCATCAGAGAAATGTTGTCGAGGCTATAGCCGACGACATACATGAGCCCCGCTGTGCCGAGGAGTGAGAGCGGAACAGTCACGCTTGGAATGACTGTCGCCCAGAATGTCCTCAGGAAGAGGAATATCACGCCGACGACGCAGCCGATGGTCAGGAGCAGCGTGAGCTGTACGTCATTGACGGACGCACGGATCGTCTGCGTGCGGTCGCTCAGGAGATCGACATGAACCGAGCTCGGGATCGCGTTTCTCAACCTTGGCAGTTCGGTCTTTATGCGATCGACCGTATCGATGACGTTAGCGCCCGGCTGCTTGAAGACGATGAGAAACACGCCGCGCTTGCCGGAAGCCCACGCGGCTTTCGTCGTGTCTTCAGGGCCAGGGACAGCCTGACCGATATCGCGGATACGCAGCGGCGCGCCGTTGCGGTACGCAATGATCACGTCGTTCCAGTCGTTGGCGGTGGTCAGCTGGTCATTGGCATAGATGGTGAAGCTGCGTGGATCACCGTTGATGTTGCCTTTCGGTGCGTTGACGGTCGTCACTTCGATCTGCGCGCGCACGTCTTCGAGTGAGAGGCTCTTGGCGACGAGCTTGGCCGGATCGATCTGAATGCGAATGGAGGGCTTCTGTTCGCCGCCGATCGTGACGAGGCCGACGCCAGGGAGCTGGCTGATCTGCTGTGCGAGCTTGATGTCCGCATTGTCGTCGAGATCGGTGAGCGGCAGAACGTCCGATGTTACCGATATGATGAGGATGGGAGAGTCCGCTGGATTGACTTTGCGATAGGTCGGCGGTGAGGGCAGATTGCGCGGCAATTGCCCCGAGGCTGCGTTGATGGCCGCCTGGATGTCGTTAGCTGCGCCGTCAATATTGCGATCGAGATCGAACTGCACGACGATCGTGGTCGCGCCGAGCCCCGATGTCGACGTCGTCTGCGCCACACCCGGGATCTGCGCGAATTGCCGTTCAAGCGGCTGTGCCACCGATGACGCCATCGTCTCGGGGCTGGCACCCGGGAGCTGCGCGCTGACCTGGATGGTGGGGAAATCGACTTTCGGGAGCGGGGCAACCGGCAGGTTGGGATAGGCCATGAGGCCGATGAACAGCAATCCTACCATGAGAAGCGAAGTCGCGACCGGATATCGAATGAAAATCGCGGAGATGTTGAGTTTCATGGCGCACCCGATGGGTTGTCGCCCGCCGTTGTTCCGTCGTTGCTCACCACTTGGATTGGCTTACCGGGCTGCACTCTGTAGTGCCCCGAAGTAATGATCCGCTCGCCGGGCACGAGGCCGCTCTCGATGACGACCCATCCATCCTGAATGGGACCGACCTTGGTGTCGCGAAGCTCGGCCATGCCATCCTTGCCGACGATGAAGGCGAACAGACCATTCGGTCCGCGCTGCACGGCTGTATCGGGCACGGCAACGGCATCCCGGATCGTCGACACCCGCAAGCGTGTTGTCACGGATTGTCCCGGCCATAGTGCCTGCTCTGCATTGGGGAAGCTCGCCTTGAGGCGGATGGTCCCGCTTGCGGTATCGACCTGGTTGTCGATCAGCGACAGCGTGCCTTCCGCAAGCGTTCGTTTGCCGTCGGAGCTGAGTGCAGTCACAGCGAGCGGCCCCGACTGGAGACCGGTGCTGATTGCCGGAAGCTCGTCCTCGGGTGCGGTGAAGATCACGGAGATGGGCGTGATCTGGGCAATGCTCAGAATGCCGGTCTGATCGTTCGCGTGCACGATATTGCCGGCATCGACGAGACGAAATCCTGCCCTGCCGGTCAGAGGCGCCCGGATCGTGGTGTAGGCGAGCTGCACCTTGGCGCTCTCGATGGCCGCGTTGTCGGCCTGGATCTGCGCGCTGAACTGCGCGACCGCAGCCGTGCGTTGATCCAGAAGCTGCTGCGTCGCGTCGCCTGCCTTGGCGAGTGATGATGTCCGAACGAGATCCTGCCGAGCGTTGGTCAGCGAGGCCTGATCCTGCGCGAGTTTTGCAATAGCTTGGTCGAGGGCTGCTTGATAGGGCGCCGCATCGATTTGCACGAGCAGATCGCCCTCGCGAACGATCTGCCCCTCCTCGAAGCCGATCTTGGTGATCTGGCCATCGACGCGCGATTTGACTGAAACTGCGTTGGTTGCCTGCGCCGTGCCGAGACCATCGATGAACACCGGAACGTCGCGCTTTTCGACGATCGCCACGTGCACGGGCGGCGCAGTTACGGTCGCCCCCTGACGCATTGCTTCGCGCGTTCGGTTCCCCGCCGCGCCCAGATAGAGCCCAGCAGCGATAGCGCCGGCCAGAACAAGAGCTGCCGCCAGTGGCCAATGCCGCGCGACGTGTCGGGCGGGCCTCTGTCCGGGTTCTCCAGCCTGCTTCTGCACGACGCTATCCTTTGCGAAGGGCCCGCAGGCCGTGCTGGGTGGCGCACGCGCCTGTCCGAGAGAACGCGCGCGCCACTGCTGTTTCCGCATCATGCGAGCGGCAATGCCACGAAATGTGTGTCCGTGGAGGCCGCTGATCCGATGCGCAGGAGGACGGCGCGCTGGCCATTCTTCGTGGCTCCATCGAGCGCGGCGAGAAACTCCTGAGGCGTCGAGACGCGCTTTCCGCCGACCTCGAGAATGAGGTCCCCTCTCCGGATGCCTTTCTCTGCAGCCTTGCCCTGGGGATCGACATTCATGACCACCACGCCTTGCGTGCCAGCGCCCTGCACGCCGGCGGCTGGTGCCAGCCACAAACCGAGTTCGCCCTGGGCCTGCTTCTGCTGATCAAGGCCTGCCGTCGCTTCGTTCGGCAGCGCGGCCACGCCTATTCGGAGCGCCTGCTCGTGCCCATTGCGCCAGACCTGCAGCGAGATGGCCTGGCCTGGATCGACAGCCGCGACCCTGCGTGCGAGATCGCGCGCATCCGCGATCGCATTCCCATCCATCGACAGAACGACGTCGCTCGGCTTGAGACCGGCCTTGGCAGCCGGAGCACCTGCCTGCACCTGATCGATGAGGGCGCCTTTTGCCTGTTTGAGATTGAGACTGTCCGCGATGTCCTGGGTGACAGGCTGAACGGCTACGCCAATCCAGCCGCGGGTGACCGCGCCTTTGGCTTCGAGCTGAGCCGCGACGGTCTTCGCCGTGCTCGCCGGAATGTCGAACGCTATGCCGATCGATCCGCCCGACGGCGAGAAAATCGCTGTGTTCACGCCGACAACCTGCCCTTGGAGATTGAACGTCGGGCCGCCGGAATTGCCCTTGTTTACGGGCGCGTCGATCTGCAGGAAGTCATCATAGGGCCCCGAGCCGATGTCACGCCCATGTGCGGAAACGATACCGGCCGTCACGGTGCCGCCGAGGCCGAAGGGATTGCCGACCGCGAGAACCCAGTCGCCGATGCGCGGTGGCTTATCGGCGAACGCGACGAAGGGGAAATCGGTTCTGCTCTCCACCTTGAGCACGGCGAGATCGGTCTTGGCGTCCGTTCCGATCACCTTTGCCGGATAGCTCTGGCCTTCGCTCGTCTTGATGTTCACTGTCTTGGCATGATCGACGACGTGGTTGTTCGTCAGAATGTAGCCGCTGGACGAGATGAAGAAGCCGGAGCCTTGGGCCTGCACGATCTGGGGCTTCATGCCGAAGCCCGGCTGTCCGAACTGTCGGAAGAAGAACTCGAAGGGCGAACTTGGCGGATTGGCGTTCTCCTGGCTCGGATCACCAAGCGTCGCGATTTCGGCCGGTTGTTCGGCCGTGATGTAGACCGAGACCACGGCGGGCGACACGGCTTGCGCAAGATCGGCAAAGCTCGGCATCTGCACAGGTTGGCTCGCGGCCGACAAAGCCGCAGGGCTGGTGCTCGATCTTGGCTCTGCGGCGCGGACGATACCGGCGACCGTTACAATCGCCGCAAGCCCCGCCATCCCGGCCGCCCGCCAATTTGCAATTCGCGGGGCGCGCGCACGTGTCTCGACCTGCTCTGTCATGACATCTCTCCTTCACTTTGCTTACTGGCACACTGCATTTTGGTTCAGGCTGAATGTCTGGTGCGGTGCGCACCCATGGCCGCGAGAATGAGTGCAATGCCCGCGACGACCAGATTGATTCCGACGTAGAGCCCCAAGACGAGGGGCGCATCGTTGGGCCACCCCTCAATGACAAGCCCCGCGATCAGGAAGTCGACGGCAGCAGCCAATGCGATCCAGAACCACAGCTTGGTCGCTCGGCGCATGGCGCTCGCGACGAACAAGCTGGTCAGGCCGTGCGCGCACAGGTAGAGGGCGAGCGCGATGGTCAGCCAGAGAGCCCCGCCAACGGGGAAAATGACGAGCAGCGCTCCGAGAACCACAGTGATCGCGGCGAGGAGCATGGAACCCCAATATCCCGGGCCTCCCTGCGCGCTGAAGATCGACGCAAAGCGAAAGAGACCGGCAATCAGAAGCAGCCAGCCGGTCATCAGGCTCACGGCGAGAGACGCGAACTTTGGGAGCAGCGTCGCGACAATGCCGAGAACGATGAGCCCGCAGCCCTCGAGAATGACCAGCTTCCAGAACTCTTCGGATGCAGCGATCGGGCTGTAGCCGTCCGCGTGCTCGCTGAACACGGCGTCTGCGCGAGCGGGATCTGGGCCATCATTCGCTCCGGCCTGACGTGATGGGATTGTGCTGTGGGCATTGCCGGGTTCGGGCATGGTGCAGGCCTCCATGGCAGCCGCAGTCGCCCTGTGCGCATCATGCGGCATCGACCCTGGAGCATCCGCCGTGCCAGTTGGCTATCGCCCTGTCCTGTCGAGTGAATCCCATGTGTGCGCGTGGCTCGATGGTGGATTGCCACCACAGCGGCGATCTGCGGCTGGTTCATTGGCCCCGTGATCGCGGGAAGGGCTCAGTTCTTGCCGAGCGCGTACTTTTGAATGCGATAACGAAGCGTTTCGCGGGTCGTGCCGAGTGCGCGCGCCGTAGCCATGACGTTGTAGCCGTGGCGCTCCAGTGCCGTCTTGATGATGTGCCGATCCATGTCCTCAAGGGCCATGGAGCCGTCGAGTGGCAGGTGAATCCAGTCTCCCTCCGGCATTGCGGTTCGTGTGCGTGAAGCCCCCGCTTCCGACGAAGGCCCGAGCTGCAGCCATTCCTCCGGAAACGTCTCTCCATCAGAAAGCAGGATGCACCGCTCGATCACGTTGCGCAGCTGGCGCACGTTACCCGGCCAATCATATGCCTCGAGGCGCACCATGATGTCCGGCGGCACGACCCGCACGCGCTTCTTCGCCTTGGTATTGAACTCGGCGAGCAGGACCTCCACCAGATCTTCGATGTCCTGCGGACGCTCGCGCAGCGCCGGTAATGTGAGCTCGAACACGCTGAGACGATGATAGAGGTCGGCGCGAAACCGACCATCACTCACGGCCTTGGCCAGATCCGTGTTGCTCGCAGCAAATACCTGTATATCAGCGGTGATCTCGCGCTCTCCGCCGAGGCGCCTCATCTTGCGCCCCTCGATCGCAGTTAGAAGTTTGGCCTGCAGGCCCGCGCCCATCTCGCTGATCTCGTCGAGAAAAAGCGACCCACCGTCGGCCTGCTCCATCAGCCCTCGATGGGGAGCTTTGGCACCGGTGAAGGCGCCCTGTTCATGACCGAAGAGTTCGGACTCGAGCAGGTCCTTGGGAAGAGCAGCGCAATTCACTTCCACAAAGGGACCGTCCGAACGCTGGCCCGAGTAGTGAAGTATGCGCGCGACAAGTCCCTTACCGGTGCCGGTCTCGCCCGCGATCATGATGCTCGACAATGGCAGATCGCAGAGGCGGCTCAGGAGTTCGCGCACGCGTTGCGCAGCAGGGCTCTGGCCGACGAAAGCCTGCGGCGAGAAGCGCTGTCGCTCACTGGAAGCCTGCTCTTTCAGTCGCCGCTGTGCCCGCGCACTGCGCGCCGCACCCGCGATGACCAGGTCGAGATTTTTGAAATCAGCCGGCTTCTGCAGAAAGTCGACGGCACGAAGCCTCTGTGCGCGCTCCGCGTCCGCGGGCTCGCCATAGCCAGTGAGGAATACCCATTCGCCCATCTCGCCGAGGCCTCTGGCCTTTTCGAGGAGATCGAGCCCGTTACCGTCGGGCAGGTTCATGTCCGAGAGCACGACGAGGGGTGTGATACGCGATCGCAGAACGAGGTGCTCGGCCTCACGCAGCGTCGGGGCGAGCACGACATGCCATCCCGAGCGCTGGTAGTGTCGCTTGACCTCGTTACCGAAGAGCGCCTCGTCCTCGATGATCAGCAGCGTGTCCATCACTGCATTCCGCAATTGTCGATGACGATCGTTACCCTTGCGCCGTGCGGATCGCGGTTCGCGATCTCGATCCTGCCGCCCATGGCCTGCGCCATGCGCTGCACGGTGGAGAGACCCAAGCCCGAACCGCCATCCCGGCGCGAAACGAAGGGACGAATACCGCGTTCGAGTAGTTCTTTGGGAAAGCCTGGGCCGTCGTCGGAAACAGAGATCCCGAGCATCTGGTTCTCGAGTGTGAGGCTCACAGTTACGTTACCGGATGCGCCGCCGATCGCCTGGCAAGCATTCAGGACGAGATTCAGCAGCATCTGGCGAACACCGTCGCATTGAAGCTTGGCCTGTGCGCCATCCGGTGCTCCATTGATCAACGTTATGCGTTCGGGAATCTGATAGCGGACGAGAGCCAGCAGCTCGCCGATGAGCGTCCGCAGGTCAACGTCCTTGAGCGGCTCCTCATGCTTGCGCGGCCTGAGCAACAGCTGGTCCAGCAGACGGGCCATGCGATCGACCTCTGCACCGATCAATGCCAGCCGCTCTTTCTGATCGGTGTCGGCGCTATCGTGCGAGAGATTGGCGATCGCGAGCTTGATACCTGCGAGCGGGTTGCGCAGTTCATGCGCGACACGCGCTGACATTTCGCCGAGGGCGGACAAGCGGTCGGCTTCGGCAAGCTCCGCGCGCTGGCGGACGAGTGTCTGGGCCGCGGCTTCGACTTGCGACTGAAGCTGCTCCTGGTAGCGCTTGTTCGTCTGCAGAGCGGCGGTGAGACGCTCCACGAGGCGATTGTATCCCTCCATGATTGGTCGAATGGGCGTGGCGACATCGCCTGTTGGAACCGGGCGATGATGCTCTTCCCCGATCAGGTTCAAAAGGCCACTCAGGTCGCGCAGTGGCCGCGTGATCTGATCCCGCAGAATGCGAAGCACGAGTAGCGCCGTGCATGGCAGAACGAGGAGAGCCACAGCCGCGAGCACCATTTCCGACCGCGCATTGCGCCGTATGCGACTGAGCTCGCTTCGCCGCGCCTGCCGCTCTCGATCGAGCACCTCCCCAACGTGCGTGCGCGCAGCCTCGATGGACTTCTCGCTTCGCGGAGAGGCCTCGAGAGCGTTCACCGCTTCAGTAAGACGATCCACGCTTGCCCGGTCTGAAAACGCATGGGCATTGAGCAACTGCCCCAGCTGGGTTTTCAAAGGCGCGAGCATCTCCGGTGCGGGGGCTTGGCCGGCGTCCAGCACCAAGAGTGTACCGATCCGGCGCTCGATCTGCTGAAGCTGCTCCTGCTGCTCGAGGTGGGAATAGAAGGGCTCCAGCCGCTGCAACCCACGCCACGAGACGGTAAACAACAGACCGAGTGCAACAAGGAGCGCTAGCCCGCCGAAGGCCGCCAGCAGGTGAAGGGGGCCGGAGAGCACATCATCGAGTACGGATCGCTGGGCTGAAGCGGCTCCGGCCTCGGTCTTGGTCTGCTCGGCCTTGGGACTCGCCGCAGCTGTAAGGTCACGGCTCATGGCGCCCTCCTGCAGGTGGTCCTCGCCCATCACACCATCCGGATGGTGGTTGAAGGGCACCGTCTCGGCGCCACGTCGCCGAGCGTTTCTCTACGTTTGTCATGTGATTAGCGCACATGGCACAAGGGCTGCTCATGGTCGCTCAGGCACGGACTGTCCGTGTCGTCTCTTGATCAGGTGGTTTCAATCCACCGATCGCGCAAGGAGTCGGACCATGTTCAAATGCGGGAACTCAGTTGCAGCTTTCGCCTTGGCGGCGGCTATCGGCGCCGTCTCGGCGGGAGGGGCTTCGGCCCAGGCACCGTCCCTCGACGTCGCCAATCAAAAGCTGACGCGCAATACCGTCAGGATCGCCGACGTGAACCTGCCGCAGAATGGCTTCGTAGTTATCCGCGCCAGTGATGCGAACGGTAGGATCACGGACAACGTCGTCGGCTTCAGAGCTCTCGGACCCGGCGACCACAAGAACGTCAAAGTGCGGCTGACCGGAACGCACAAGACCGGCGAAACGCTGTGGGCCGTCGCTCAGCAGAACAATGGCAGCCACCCGGGTGCCAAACGCGACAAGAGCAATATCGGTCCCCCGTTCCTTCAGGACGGCAAGATGATCAACAAGTCCTTCAGCACGATGTGATCCGACCCATCAGCGGTCATGCTGTCGGCTGCGGCCCCATCGCTGCAGCCGACCTGCAATCCTTTGAGAATTGGCGAGCCTGAGGAGCAACATGGAATAAGGAACAGTGTCATGGCCGCGACCGACGTTTCAGACTTCGGCCTTACGGATGAAGAGCACCGCAAACAACTGAGGCGCGCTGTCATCGCCAGTACCGTCGGAACTACCATCGAGTGGTACGATTTCTTCCTGTACAGCACAGTGACCGGGCTGGTCTTCGCCAAGCTCTTCTTTCCTCACTCCGATCCTCTGGTCGGTACGCTCGAGGCCTTTGCGATCTATGCCGTCGGCTTTGCGGCTCGTCCTGTCGGCGCAGCCATATTCGGACACTACGGTGATCGCATTGGCCGCAAGGCTACGCTCATCGCAACGCTGCTTCTGATGGGAATCGCGACCTTCGCTGTCGCGCTCGTTCCGACCTATGAGACGGCCGGGATCTGGGGGGCCGTTCTCCTCACGGTGCTGCGGTTCGTGCAGGGTATTGGTGTGGGCGGTGAATGGGGCGGCTCCGTGCTCATGTCCATGGAGTGGGCGCAAACAAACGACCATCGCGGGTTCATTACATCATGGCCGCAATTCGGCGTACCGTGTGGTCTGCTGCTCGCAAACCTCGCCGTGTTGGCATTCAGCCAGATGTCCGGCGATGAGTTCCTTTCCTGGGGATGGCGCATCCCCTTCGCTCTCAGCATTCTGCTCGTCGGTGTCGGCCTCTATATTCGTCTCGGCATTCTGGAGACGCCGATCTTCAGGCGCATCATCGAAGAGCGAAAGATCGAACGGACGCCCATCCTCGAGGTGATCCGGCGCCAGCCCAGGGAGATCATTCTCAGCGCCCTTCTGCGCATGGCAGAGCAGGCGCCCTTCTATATCTTCACGGCATTCATCTTCGCCTACGGCACGGCGACGCTCGATGTATCGCGCGATTTCCTGCTGCTCGCTGTCATGCTCGCAGCGTGCCTATCCTTCATATCCATCCCCTACTTCGGCCATCTCTCCGATCGCATCGGGCGGACCAACATGTACCTGATTGGCGTGTTCGTCACAGGCGCGTTCGGCTTCGTCTATTTTGCGATGCTCAATACCGGATCGCCGGCGCTGATCTTGCTCGCGATCGTCCTCTCCCTTGTTCCGCACGACATGATGTACGGACCGCAGGCAGCACTCATCGCCGAGTCCTTCACAGGCCCCTTGCGCTATAGCGGTGCCTCGCTCGGCTATCAGCTTGCATCCGTCATCGCGGGCGGTCCAGCGCCGCTCATCGCGACATGGCTTTATGGTCGTCATCACTCTGGCTATGCAATCGCCAGCTACATTCTCCTATGCGCAATCGTGAGCGCGGCGGCCACGGCACTCATGCCCGATTACACAGGCAAAGATATCAATGCGATCGGCAGGGAACATGCGTGAGACAGACGCGCGGCGCTCAGCGATCGACGAGATCAATGGCGCGTGATGCTCATGTGCAGGCACGGAAGTTGCAACAGTCGAGGAACACTAGAGTGAAACAGAGCTGATGCCGCATCGAGTTCGTCCAGCGCGCAAAGCTTCACGAACAACGGCTCCTTCTCGAGCCCATCGGCGCGGCGAGCTCCCTAGCTGGTGAGGAGAGCTGACATGTTGAACCGTCTCTCAATCGTGTGTGTGGCATCGCTCATGTCCGTCGGTGGAACAACGGCTATGGCGGCGCCCTCACTTAGTATGTCGGGTGCGCCTGCTTTGGACACCCTGATCACCAACGTTCGCGCTGGTGGTGGTGGCGGCGGTGGTGGCGGCGCCCATATGGGTGGCGGTGGTGGTGGTGGTCCGCATATGGGCAGTGGCGGTGGCCCACACATGAGCGGTGGCCAGCGCACGGGCGGCGGGCCTCGGATGGCTGCCGGCGCTCATCACCGCGGTGCCATGCACGACGGCGGGCACCGCCATGGACGCTGGGTCGGCGGCCTCTTCATCTGGGGTTATGATCCCGGCTGGTCGGACTGCTACTACAGCAACCGCTACAATGGCTGGGTATGCCCAGACTGGTGAGGGTGACCGCTCGATATCGCAAGAACCGTAGTCCATCCAAGCTGAATGCGTGCGTACGATCATACCCGATGAACAGGTCGCCCAGCGGCTGGCTCGCGATGATCGTACGCTTGCACCCTTGCGGCAGCCCTTCCGACACCGGCGCTTCGTACGAATGTTCGAGGCGTGCGTAAATAAATGGCGACGGATGCGAGTTGGGGCGCCCACCAGGGTGTGGGAGCGACATGGCGGAACGAGCGGAACTAGTAAGTGGGCTCGCCGTCCTGGTCGCTGGTTGAGGCTGCCGGCACAAGCAAACCGGAAATGATCCCAACGAGCTCGGCCTGGCGATGGACTCCCGCCTTCTCGAAGATATGGCTGAGATGCGTGCGCACGGTCGACAGCGACACGCCAAGCCGTGCTGCGACGGCTTCGCGCCCACCACCCTTGATGATCTCGAGCGCGACGTCGGCCTCGGCATTCGTCAGGCCGAGATGCCGGCGCAGTTTGTGTTTGCGCGTGCTGCGCTCGGCTTCGGGATCGGTCACGATCAAGATGGCGCCGGCGCGTGCGGTGCCGAGCCATGCCATTTCCGAGCTGTAGGTTTGAGAGCGTGCCGGCGCAACGTGAATGCTCAAGGGGCTTCGACCGTTGTTGCGAGGGACGTCGATCGAACCGCTGCCGGCGCGTGTATCCGTCAGGCATCGAGCGAGCAGCTTCTGTAGTTTTCGTGCGCTCCCCGTGTGTCTGGTTGTGATCCGCCCGGCCTCGGTCGTGATCCCGTCCCCACGCGCGAGCAGGGTCTCGGCTGCGTGGTTGGCAAATACGATCGCACCCGCAGCATCAACCAGGATGACGCCCGTATGCAGCCGATCGAGAACGACGCTTGCGCCCATGGAGCGCAAATTCGCACTGGCGAGGCGTTCACTGGTCCGGAAGGCCGTCGTCAAATGCGGAATGAGCAGCTGCAACTTGGCGATCTCTCCGTCGTCGAAATCAGCGGAGCCGAGGTTGCGTGCAGCGATGAAGTATATGGCCTGCCTCGGCGAGGACGGCAGCAGGGCCATTGCCGCGTAGAATGTTCCAAGAGGGCGAACCGCTTCGTTGTAGAACGCCGAGCGCGCGAAATCATCATCCGAGGCCCAGTTCGAGCTGCGATCCGCGACGCCCGTGGGAAGCGAGCGTATCCAGTCCGGCATTACGCCCGTGCTCAATGAGACCATCAGGTTGGCAGCAGACTCCGCCGGTATGCCGTGGTGCCTCAGCGGCAGCAGGGGACCGGGTGCTGTCGTGTCTCTGCAGTAGAAAAGGAGTTGATCGCTTCGGAACTCGGCTCCGAGCTCGCTGAGTGCGCCGTGCCAGTCATCAGGCTCCAGGGCAGCATCATGGATGCGTTGGACTAATCTCGAGAAGCTGTCTGCATCCATCTGGGCCTCGGGGCCTAATCAGCGCGGGCGAGGGAAGAATCCGATCGACCGTATCGGACGAACGACCGATGCGCCAAGGTGCAATTTCATGCAGTGTCCGCCACGGCTGTCGTTCCGCAGCCGGAGGCCGGTTCCTCGGCCAGCGCTCAATGCTGCAGGGTCTCGAGATGATGCTTGGGTTCAATCGAGGGGCGCGCGCCCTTGTCGCGATCGGTGTCTGGGCGGCGGCGGTCGCTCTTCAGCCAGGCGCGGCCGCGGCGCAGTCATTCATGCAGTCGGCCAAATGCGGCGTGCCCTATGACAAGTGGAATGTGCCGGGTGCCCCGGTCAGCACGCTCGCGACTGTCGGTATGGCGCATGAAACGTTTGCGGCGCGGGATTGTCTCGCGAACAACAATACTGCCCGCGCGTGCGAGCACTACCGTAGCATTCTAGGCGCCTTCGATCGCATGGGGAGTAGTGCTCCGAATGACGTGCGACCGGATATCGAGGGGCTTATGAAGCAGGCCGGCTGCAAATGATCTGGATCGTTCGACGGTGCACGCTGGCTATGCGCTCGATATTGGCGTGAGCTAAGCGGAACTCAAGTAAGTCATTCATTTCACAACTGTCACCGCAGGCTTTGCGCGCGCGATCGCAGAATCGCAGTCGCGGGCGGAGCTGTTTGCCGAGGCAGGCGTGCTGGAACTTCTGTCTACTGCAATGCGAGCGCGAAAGCTCTGATCGACGAGAGACGGCGGGCGCGCCCTCGGCATCTATTTGAACTCGCTACCTATTCAGTCGGTGGCGGGACAGGTCACGTTCTTCGGAGTTGATGAAGCGCTTACCCCCGGAGGTGAGACCCCAAGGTATTGCATGTGGCATACCAGCCGTGCCATCCTTTCTGCCAATAACGAGTGTCGGCAAAGACCGACCAATTCAGGAGGAAGGCCCAATGTCAAAATCATCCGATCCCGTGAACCGTCGCCGATTTCTCAAAGGCGGTGCGCTGGCTGCAGCCGCTGCAGCCGGCACTGTTGCCATGCCGAATGTCTCCCGCGCTCAGACCGTAACCCTGAAGATGCAGGGTTCGTGGGGCGCCAAGGACGTCTTCAACGAGATGGCAATGGACTACGTCGACCGCGTCAACAAGATGGGCGGCGGTCGCCTGAAGATCGACTATCTCGTCGGCGGTGCCGTTGTGCATCCCTTCCAGGTGTTCGACGCTGTGCACGGCGGCCAGCTCGACGCCGCGCATACGGTGCCGGTGTACTGGTACGGCAAGCACAAGGCCGCGTCGCTGTTCGGCACCGGTCCCGTGTTCGGCTTCAACGCCAACGAGGGTCTGGGCTGGATTCACAACGGCGGCGGCAAGGAGCTGTATGAAGAGCTCCAGACGCAGATCATGAAGGTCGACATCAAGAGCTTCTTCGTGATGCCGATGCCGACGCAGCCGCTCGGCTGGTTCAAGAAGCCCATCACGTCGGCAGATCAGCTCAAGGGCCTCAAGTACCGCACCGTCGGCCTTGCGGCGGACCTGTTCCAGGCCATGGGCGCTTCGGTTGCCCAGCTTCCTGGCGGCGAAATCGTGCCGGCCATGGAGCGCGGCGTCATCGATGGCTTCGAGTTCAACAACCCGACCTCGGACCGCCGCTTCGGTGCTCAGGACGTCGCCAAGAACTACATGCTGGGTAGCCACCATCAGGCGACCGAGTATTTCGAGATCATGTTCAAACGTTCGAAGTTCACCTCATTGCCGGCGGAGAACCAGGCGCTCCTGCAGTTCGCGGCTGAGGCCGTCTCCTCCGCCAACGAGTGGAAGGCGATGGACTACTACTCCAAGGACCTGCAGGAGCTGATCAGCAAGGACAAGGTCAACGTCGTGCGCACGCCGCAGGCCGTATTCGACGCCCAGATCAAGGCTTGGGACGGTCTGATCGAAGGCCTCGCGAAAGATCCTTACATGAAGAAGGTGATGGACTCGCAGAAGGAATGGGTCCGCCGCGTCGTGTACTACAACATGCTCAACGCCACCGACTACAAGGGCGCCTTCAATCATCACTTCCCGGGCGTGCTGAAAATCTAAACTGGTTACGGCATTCGATGCCATGACGAAGTATCGGGCGGCGTAGAGTTGCGCCGCCCGATATTTTGACGACAGCACTCTGGGCGGCGCCCGCCGCGGATCGGTGCAAAAATGAAAAACTTCCTCTTCTTCATCGACTCGCTCAGCACTTGGACGGGTAAGGCCTTCGCTTGGCTCATCATGGTCCTCACGCTCGGCGTGAGCTACGAGGTTCTCGTGCGATATGCGTTTCGCGCGCCGACCACCTGGGCCTTCGACTTCAGCTACATCAACTACGGTGCACTGTTCCTCATGGCTGGCGCCTATACGCTTTCGCGCGGCGGCCACGTTCGCGCCGATGTCGTGTACCGCTTCTTCAAGCCGCGGACACAGGCGAGCATCGACCTCGTCCTGTACATCATCTTCTTCCTGCCGGCCGTCGCAGCGCTCATCTACTCCGGCTGGCACTACGCAGCCTTTTCCATTCGCTTCAAGGAAGTCAGCATCTTCAGCCCGGCCGGCATTCCGATCTTTCCGCTGAAAGCCTTGATCCCGATCACCGGCGTTCTGCTCCTGCTACAGGGCATTGCCGAGATCATCCGGTGCATCATCTGCATCCGTGAGGAGAGCTGGCCGCAGCGACTTCACGATGTCGAAGAGACGGAGAGCATCGTCATCCGCGAGCGTTTGGAGCAACAGGAGCCGACGCTCCAAAATCCGTCCAAGGGGGGCTAAGCATGTCCGACCCGGCAGTTGGCATGCTGATGTTGGGATTGTTCATCTTCATCATCATGCTGGGTTTTCCGATCGCCTTCACGCTCATCGCCATGGGCGTCGGCTTCGGCTACTACGCGTACTTTGTCGCCGGCCAGGCCTTCTTCGAGAACAGGGTATTCACGCTCCTCGTTCAGAAGACCTTCGAGGTGACATCGAACGATACGCTCATTGCGGTGCCCCTATTCCTGTTCATGGGCTACCTCATAGAACGCGCGAATATTCTGGACCGCCTCTTCCACGCGCTGCAGCTCTCCTTGTCGCGCGTCCCTGGCGCCCTCGCAGTCGCAACGATGATCACCTGCGCGATGTTCGCGACGGCGACGGGCATCGTCGGCGCGGTGGTGACGCTCATGGGCTTGCTGGCGTTACCCGCCATGCTGCGTGCCGGTTACGACATCAAGCTCTCGACGGGTGTGGTCTGCGCCGGCGGTTGCCTCGGCATTCTCATTCCGCCGAGCATTCTTCTCATCGTCTATGCGGCGACGGCCGGCGTGTCCGCAGTGAAGCTCTATGCAGCGGCTTTCTTCCCGGGCTTCCTGCTCGCGGCACTGTACGTCGTCTACATCATCGTCCGAGCCATCATTAACCCCGCCCTGGCCCCGAAACTCCCGAAGGAGCAGACGGACGTTCCGACGATTCAAGTGCTGAAGGCTCTGGCGACGTCGTTCCTGCCGCTGGCCATCCTTATTTTCTGCGTGCTTGGTGCCATTCTGTTCGGACTGGCGACGCCATCCGAAGCAGCGGCGGCGGGCGCGCTCGCAAGCCTTGTTCTGGCGGCGGCCTATCGGGCGCTGAACTACGAGATGCTCAAGGAGTCCGTCTATCTGACGGCGCGCGCCTCCGCGATGGTCTGCTATCTGTTCATCGGATCGTGGACATTCGCGTCGGTATTCGCGATTCTGGGTGGCCAACAGGTCGTTGAAGACTTCATTCTTGGCCTTAACCTATCGCCGATCCAGTTCCTCCTGCTCACGCAGGCGATCATCTTCCTGCTGGGATGGCCGCTGGAATGGACTGAGATCATCGTTATCTTCGTTCCGATCTTCCTGCCGCTTCTCGACAATTTCGGCATCGACCCGATCTTTTTCGGCATCCTGGTAGCCCTGAACACGCAGACAGCCTTCAATACGCCACCGGTCGCCATGGCAGCTTTCTATTTGAAGGGCGTAGCACCACCGCAGGTCGAACTTTCGCATATCTTCCGGGGTGCACTGCCGTTTGTCGGACTGGTGTTCCTGACGATGTTCCTGGTCTACGTTTTCCCTGGTATTGCCCTGTGGTTGCCCGACTACCTCTACACGGCACGATAAGGAGCAGCTCGATGGCAGTGCTTCAGGGATGACGCGCTTGGCGGATCTCGGTTTGACAGACGCGGCGGTGGCGGTCCGGGAAGGGCGCGTCACCGCCGTCGAGCTGACCGCAGATTGCCTGCGTCGCGTGCAGGAGGTTGACGAGGGTATTCAGGCGTGGGCTTTCCTCGACTCCGAGCACGCGCTTCGTCAGGCGCAGGCTGCCGATCATCATCGCATGGCAGGTGGCCCGCTCGGTCCCCTCCACGGCGTGCCGATCGGCATCAAGGACATATTCGACACGTCCGACTATCCAACCGAGTTCGGATCGGCGCTCTGGCGAGGCCGCACGCCTCGGCAGGACGCCGTTGCGGTCGCGCGCTTGCGCGCTGCAGGCGCGGTCATCCTTGGGAAGACGGTGACGACCGAGTACGCCTACTTCCATCCGGGCAAGACGCGAAACCCTCATGACCCCGCGCGTACGCCCGGCGGATCCTCGAGCGGGTCGGCGGCCGCGGTCGCTGCCGGTATGGTGCCCGCAGCAATCGGCTCTCAAACGAACGGCTCAGTTATCCGGCCCGCGTCCTTCTGCGGGGTGGTCGGTTTCAAGCCGACGCACGGGCTCATACCGCGCACGGGGGCGATGCTGCTCTCGCGTGCGCTCGATCATGTGGGCGTTTTCGCCCGCTCCGTTGCCGACGCGGCACTCATGGCGGATGTCCTCGCCGGCTACGACGCAGAGGATCCGGATACACGTCCCGTGACAACCGGCTATCTCGCCCCTGCTGCTGCCAGCGAACCGCCGCTGCCGCCGCGCTTCGCTTTCGTCAAGGGACCCGCGTGGAAAGCTGCGGACCCATATCTCGATGAAGCCTTTGCCGAGCTTGTCGCGGCTCTCGGCGACAACGTGAGCATGGTCGATATCGGTGCCTCGTTCGATCGCGGCATCGACTTCCACGGCACGATCATGGCGGCCGACATGGCCCACAATTTCCGCCACGATGCTGCCAGGGGTGGCGACGCGCTGAGTGTTCAGCTCCGTGAGCTCCTTGCGCGGGGCCAGAAGATAAGCGCGTTCGATTATCTCGAAGCAGTATCGGCAGCCGAGAGTTTCAATCGGCTTCTCGATGAAGTCTTCAACGAGTACGACGCCATTCTTACATCCTCGTCTCCGGGCGAAGCGCCGATCGGCACCGCGACGGGCAATCCGATCTTCTGCTCTCTTTGGACGTATCTCGGCACACCGGCCGTCTCGCTGCCGCTGCTCATCGGGCCTAATGGACTGCCGGTTGGCGTGCAGCTCATCGGGCGTCGCGGCAATGACGCCCGTCTCCTGCGAACGGCCCGCTGGCTTTCTCGGCACGTTGCCGATGGTGGCCGAAGCAGGAAGTCATCCTCGAAATCAAAAAGCTCCGGCCGACGGACCGGCCAAGGGAGGTCCAAGTGACGAACTTCATCACAGGCATCATCGGGATCGTGTTGGTCGTCGGCTTTCTGGGGTTCATGCTGGTGTGGGTGCCGGCGCCCCCGCTGATCATTATTGTGATCTTTGTCATGGGCCTGCTCATCGTCGACTTCATAAAGTCATTGCGCTCAGGCAACGGCCGCTGAGGGAGACGCTCCCTCTGGAAGTCGGAACGGGGCGGGGGCGTTACTCGGGCCGAGAGTTCGGCTGGCACCTCGCCCAGTCGCCTAGTTGAACGCGCTGTAGAGCTCGTCAAGTGCGTGGACCAGGTCCGCCATCTGGACGTCGGAGTGCGCGGGGCTCGGCGTGAGGCGCATGCGCTCCGTACCTTTCGAGACAGTGGGGTAGTTGATCGGCTGCACGTAGATCCCATGCTGGCTAAGGAGGCTGTCCGTTACCGCCTTGCAGCGAATGGGACAGCCGACCATCACAGGGACGATGTGACTGGGATTGTCCATGACGGGCAAGCTCTTCGCCTTCAGTAGCCTCTTGAGCGTGCGGGCGCGCTCCTGATGCCGGGCGCGCTCGATCGTGCTGGTCTTCAAGTGGCGGATGGAAGCCAATGCGCCGGCCGCGATCGCTGGTGCGAGGGACGTCGTGAAGATGAACCCCGGCGCAAATGAACGGATTGCGTCACAAAGATCGCGCGAGCCGGCGATGTAGCCCCCCATGACACCAAAGCCCTTGGCGAGCGTGCCATTGATGATGTCGACGCGATCCAACACGCCGTCACGCTCGGCAATGCCACCGCCGCGGGGACCGTACATGCCGACCGCGTGCACCTCATCGAGATAGGTGAGTGCACCGTACTTGTCGGCGAGATCGCAGATCGCCGCGATCGGCGCTATGTGACCGTCCATGGAGTAGACGCTCTCGAATGCGATGATCTTGGGCGTGCTCTTCGGGCACTTCCTGAGCTTGGCTTCGAGATCGTCGATGTCGTTGTGGCGGAATATGTGCTTCTCGCACATGCCGTGGCGGATGCCTTCGATCATCGACGCGTGGTTCTTCTCGTCCGAGAAGACGACCGTGCCGTGCACGAGCTTGATGAGGGTTGAAAGCGTCGCATCATTGGCGACATAGGCTGACGTGAAGAGAAGTGCGGCCTCCTTGCCGTGCAGGTCCGCGAGCTCGCTCTCGAGTTCGACGTGATAGTGCGTCGTGCCGGAGATGTTTCGCGTGCCGCCCGAGCCCGCACCCACCGCGTCGATCGCCTCATGCATAGCCGCCAGGACCGCCGGGTGCTGGCCCATGCCGAGGTAATCGTTGGAGCACCACACGGTAATTTCGCGCGCGCCGCTCGTTGCGAGATGATCGGCAACGGGAAAGTTCCCGCGACGGCGCTTCAGGTCGGCAAACACGCGATAGCGCCCTTCCCGATGAAGGACCTCGATCTGCTGCTGGAAGACATGCTCAAAGTTCATATCGCTCTCCTGCGCGCTCGGCGTCGCGGCCGTCACTCGACTTTGAGGCCGAGTTCATTGGCCGCGGCCGTGATCTTCCCGGATGCCGCCGCATCGTCCTTGAAGACGTCGAGCGCTTTGCGCAGGGCTGTAGCCGCGACATCCTTCTCACCAAGCACGACGCGAGAGCGCATGAGCCTGGTCCAACCGTCGGGATCGCGCGGAGAGTTCTCGAGGCGAGCGGCCAGACCATCGACCATCGATCGTATGGCTGTCTCACGATCCTGCGGAGGCATAGCCTGGTAGGCGGCAACCTGCTCGGCGCTTGGTTCGCCGGGCGCCTTGTGGGGAGCTGCAGATTGCATGGGCGGAGCCGCAGTTGCGGTCTCGCTTTCGGCGGCCTTGGTCTTGGCCTCGTCGTATTCGAGCTTGAGCTCGAAGGAGTTGGGATCGAGCTCTACGGCCTTCGCATAGGCAGCCGTAGCCTCTTTGTAGCGGCCGATGTGATAGTAGGACCACCCGAGGGTCCGCCAACCTTTGCCGTCTTCGGGTGCGCTCTTGAGCCGATCCGCAAGCCGATCGGCCATCGTGTTCACATCCGGAAGAAGTTTGGCGCCCGGCGGCGGCGCCGTCGTATGGTCGGCACCATTGGACTGCGCATAGTCCTTCAGGCGCGCGAGCGTGGCGTCACTGGATCCGGAGCGCGACGTGGCCGTCACGGCAGTCGACCCTTTCAGATAGGACGCTGCCGCACCCAGACCTGCCGCGAGCAGACACACGGCAGCTGCTACGATCAGTATTCCGGCGCCACCTCGCAGGCCGCGTTCTTTCTCCGATGCAATCTGGCTGCTCATGATATGTCCTCGCATAGTTTACTGTCAGGCCTGGGCCGACATCCGCAATCCATCAGAACTTCCTGCGAAGTTCCGTGCGGACGCCGAAGTTGTCCTCTCTGCCCTCGATGAACTGGTAGGTCGCATCCGCGCGCAGGATCCAGGAATGGTTGAGCGCGATCTGATAGCGCACACCGAGGCCGTACTGCGCTTCCTGGACGCTCGTGTCGGAGTTGCCGAAGGGCTGCACCATGGCCGCCTCGAATACGAGCTGCTGGTCCAGGTTGAAGAGATACTGCAGGCCGATCGCACCGCCCCACGCATCCGCAGCCGTGTCATTGAGCTTGGGAAAGCCCGTCAGCGCGTCGGTCTCGAAGTTGATACCGACGTTCTTCAAGATACCGGCATTGAACCCGTCGACGAGTGGCTGCGGATTTCCGACGCCAACGAAGAAGTTCGCATACGGGATCAGCGTGCTCGGCAAGCGCGTGATCAGGCTGTTCTCCGAGATGATGGCAAAGCCGTCATCGTTCGCGCCATTGCCGAAGTTCGCGAAGACACGCGTCGAGTTCGATATGGTGTTGGCGTAGCGCCGCGAGTAGGCGGCGGTCACGAAGTTCGTGTACTGGCCCTCCAGCTCTCTCGTGCCTTCCAGGAGGCCGTACCCGGCTTCGATGTATCCGCTGAAGGCATCGATGAACGTGGTGATGCCGTAGATGTTGGCGTGGCGCTTGTTCACGCCGAGGATGCCGGGATTGTCGACATTATCGAAACCGGCGAACAGCGTGATGTCGAAGTTGGCAAGCCCGAGCGCCGCGGAGTTCTTCGCAGGGATACTCACCGCGCCGCCGAGAATTGCGTCGTTCGCCCAGATGCCATTCTGGAGGAACAGCGGGAACAGGCCGAACGTGAAGGGCAGGTCGAACCCGGCCTGCTTGCCGGATAGGCCGGAATAGATGGACCCGAGATCGCCCTCGAAGAAGAGCGTTTGCGGGTTGAGGTCGAACTCGCCGGTGAGCCTGCCATCGCCGTCGCCGCCCGAGAATTCATAGCGGGTGAAGCGATTGTTCCGCTGAAGCGGCGTGAAGAAGGCGTGTATGCGTTCGGTGCCGGTGATCTTGAAATCGACGTCGACGTTCACGCGTGTCGCGATCTGACCGACATCCCTGCCGTTGTTTCTGTTGAAGGCGACAGCTGTTCGCCAGTCGCCGTACACTGCAAGACCCGGCACCAACGGATTCAAAGCACCGAGAATGGTGCTGCTCTCTTCGTACGCGCCGGACGTGTATTGCGGGCGACCAAGCTCGAATATCGGGCGCGGGGTTTCGACATCGACCTTCGCGCCGTAGATGTCGACGTTCGACTTCGGGTCGTACTTTCCTTCGTACTGCGGGTCGGAGCGGAATAGGTCGTCGGTGGAGTCTTTGCCGCTGCCCTTGCGTACTTCGGTGACTTTTTCGCCGTCAGCAGACTTCTTCTTGGCGGCCGCACCTACGTACCGCGGCTCCTGGTACTCGGAGGGAAACAAGGACGATCCGCCGGGCCAGAGTGTGCTCAACCAGCTCTCCGATTGCCCCTGGCTGCCTTGCGCTGCGGCGGGCGCGGCACTCGCAACTGACATCACAAAAAATGCGCCGGCGATCAGCGCGATGGTAGCGGTCGTTCTTCTGGCGCGGCATAGAAAGCTGCCAATACAAGTCATTTCAAATTCCAATGTCGTGAGGCTGATGTGCGGGGTGAGGTGGGGCCCGCTTGCTCGCACCCAGTGCGGGCCCCAATCCGTAACCCTCGGCGATCCGGAACTAGCGCTTGATTTCGAGCTGCGCCGTTGAAGCTTTGAAGCTCAACATTCGCTCGTTCATGCGCCGTTCCATTTCCTTCGTCGCGCCAACGAAGCGCATGAAGTAGATCGGCTCAGCTCGGCTTCGCAATCTGAAGGCGAGGCGATAGTTGCCCGGCTTCTTGATGAGGTTGCCTGGCACGCGGTACTTCGCGAGCCTTTCGCCCAAAGGCGGCAACGAGTGGTTCTCCATGCGCACCAGTGGCGGATGGTTGAGAACCTTGGTCGGAACCTGCGGCGGGCGCAGATGCGGCAGCGGGTCAACGTCGAAGTTCACCGGCAGGTACATCTCGCGGTCCGTGCCCTTGACGTTGGTGGTCAAGAACTTCGTCTGGAAGTTCACGAGCTGCTGGTCGGTCTTGATGCGACCGGCGGCTACATCCAGGCTGTGCAGATCGGCGACGTCGCCGTTGCTGTCGACATAGCCGGACTCCCAGATGTTCTGTCCGTCAGGATCGACGAGCGCGACGTTCACCCAGAGCTGGGGCTGCGCACCGAGCGATCCAGAAGGAAGATTGTGCCCCGAATTGAGGTTCTTGATCTTGTAGGAGAACGCCAGTTCCCTGCCGATCCTCGGCTCGCTCTCGAAGTAAGGGCCGCCGACCTCAGCGCCGTTCTCCATGACCTGCCGCCTGACTTCGTCGCGCTCGTCAAGCTTGCGGATGTTCTCCTCGATGATTTGTCGTGCATCCTCGCGGTCGAGCCCATCGGCCCAGCGCTTCGGAAACGTCACCTTGATCTTGTTGGACGCAACCTTGTCCTCGAACTCGGCAGTGCCCCATCCGGCGCGCCAGTCGAACTCGAGCCAATCCTTCATGGTGAAGGCCTGGGCCTTCGTGTTGTGCGGGAACACGCCCGGATGTGCGATCGAGTAGCCTGGGCCGATGAAGCGATGATTGGAGTGCTTGCGTCCCGGATTGATCTCCTTGCCGCCGACGATGGCCGAGGGTGCTGTCGCATAGCCCTCGGGCTTTCCGGGCACCTTGCCCATGTGGCAGTCCTGACAGGTGACGCCTTCTTTCCTTGCCGGGCTGTCGCGATACTGATCCCATACGATCTCGAGCTTGATGCCGAGATTGACGGCGACCTGGTGACAGCTGACGCAGAACTCCGACTTGCCAAGCTGCGGGTTCGTCATCATGCCGTTGTGAATGCTCGTGCCGCGCCCGTCCTTGCTGGTCTTGACGGAGTAGGTTTCTTTGTTCGCGAGAATGTCCTTGATGACACTCTTCTCGCCAGTGCCATAGACCGGATCGAAGATCTTGCCCGGCTCGACGCGACGCTCGCCGTCCACCTTGCCGTACTGCTCGCTGACGCGGTGGCAGGTGATGCAGGTCACGCCCTCGCGGGAAATCGCGGCGCGCTGCCAAAGCGGTGTGTCGCGCTTCTCTCCGAGCTGCGTTCCGACCTGCGCATGACAGCGCACGCAGAAGGTACCGACCGTGCCTTGTGTCAGCTCCGTAAACTTCTGCTCGAAGGCGTGAAACATCGGCGAGATAGAAGAGTAGGCGTGCTGCGACGACGCCCACTCTTCATAAATCTCCTTATGACATTCGCCGCACTGCGCGGCCGTCGGAAAGAGGGACAGGGTCTCCTCGTCAATCACGGGAATTGGAGAGGCTTGGTCCTTGGAAGCCTTCGCGATGGCCCCGAAGATCGACATCTGCCCTTTGCCGTACGAGCCCGCACCGGCCGATACGTTCTGCCCCCCGGCAGGCGCACCGCCCTTGGCTCTCTTCTGCTCGTCTTCCTTGATGAGGGCATCGAGCTTGGACTTGGCATCGGGTTGCCCGGCCTGGACAAGCATAAGTCGTTGCTCGGGCTGCACGCTCTCAGTTTGCACGGCCTCGCCGGACTCCGCGACGGCCTTCTGGCTGAGGAACGCTGTTTGGCTCAGGATTGCGCCTGCAAACGCGCATGAAAGCATCGATGCGCCGGATAATACCGTCAACGCGGTACGCATTACTCTATTCCCCCGTAGATCTATCCTCATTCCCCCTAGATTTCAGGGCGGCATCCCGATTTATATTTATTGGCGTAGCGGCGGTATTCGGCCGCCATGCGGGATTGCCAAACTGAAGATGAAAGAGGCTAGTAATAGAAAGGGGCGCGAAGGGGTCGCATCCAAAGCCAAATCATGGCAAGAATCAGCAAAACTTGCGTCAAATGCTCGATGCGAGTTTTCACGAAGCCGCGAAATATTGAAATAATCACCTGACTAATAAATCAAATTTGCTATAGTCATTTATGAGAGTAAAAGCATTACAGATTATGTCAACGCGCTCACGCGTTGCCGGATATGCTTCTAACTATCCGACAAGATGCCGCTTTTTCAGGCGTCTTATGCCGGCCTGCGGCCTTGCGATGCCCCGACGTGTCAGGCGCTAATTCGCCAGCGAGACGCTATTCAATTTCGCCCGAAAAGTGTCGACTGCTCGCCATCTGTAATCATCAAACGGTCATTGTCTGAACACGATGGGGGGATGGATTAATGGCGAAAGTCGAGGGCGATTGGATCTCATTCGATATGGCTGAATAGCGATCCCATCTCCATCCGCGATGTCGCGGATATTCAGCTCCAAAATGTTTGGCTAGCTGAGTAACCCAGGAATCGCAGTGACGGCGGTGTTTTGGCGCCAGCCGTAAGGTTAGTAATCGAGTCCTTCCGGGAACGGCCCATGTCTGGAAACTGCGAGATCACGGTCAACGGCACCACCTTCAGGGCGCGCCGCGGCGAGATCCTGTTGGATGCCGCGCTCAACAATGGCGTCGACCTTCCCTACGATTGTCGATCCGGCCATTGCGGCACGTGCTGCGTGCGGCTGGTTTCGGGCGAAGTACACGGCGGCGAAGGCGCCGAACCCGGCGTCGTCCACGCCTGTCAGTGCCGTGTCGTTGGCGATGCCATACTGGAGAAGGAGCAATCAGGCGTTCGCAGTGTCGAAGGCGTGCTCAGTTCGCTGCGACCACTCTCGTCCGATGTGATCGAAGTGGGCATCCGGACAGACCGCGCGTTACCCTATCTGGCAGGTCAATATGCGCAGGTGCGGTTCAGGGGTTATCCGAGCAGGCCCTTCAGCATCACGCACCCACTGCACGCAAACCCCGACAGCCAATCCGTCTGGTTCCATGTGCGGCGCATGAAAGGCGGGCGCGTCACGTCCGCACTCGGCAGGCGCATCAAGCCAGGCCATCGTGTGAAGCTGATCGGTCCTTATGGCTCCGCGCATTTCCGGCCGAACCTTGAAGGCCGGCTGATGCTCATCGCCACCAACACGGGGTTCGCGCCGATATGGTCGATCGCCGTCGCGGCACTGCGTGAGAATCCGGAGCGGATGATGATGATCATCGCCGGCGGCCGCACGCTCGAGTCACTTTATATGGTGCCGGCTCTCGCGCGATTGGCCCGCTTTCCGAACGTCCTTATCGTGCCTGTTTGCAGCACGCCGCAGAACGTGACGGATGCGGTGAAGCTTGGCCGGCCAACCGACTACTTGCCGCACCTGCTGCCGAGCGACGTGCTCTTCGTTTGCGGCGCGCCGGGGATGGTTGATGCAATCAAATCGGTCGCAGGTCGTGCCCGTGCGGTCTGCTATGCGGATCCGTTCCTGCCGAGCACCGACGACACGATCGAGGAAGGCGTACTGACACGTGCCATGGGGTGGCTTTCCGTGCCCTCCATTCGGCAGATCGGCCAACTCTCTATCGATCGCTCACAAGATCGGCAGGAGCCGCCGATGCGCACGCCCAGGATGGACGCTGAAGCAAGGGTGAGAAGTCATTTTCGTTCGTAAGGGGTACATGTTTCGGTCGATCGTGTTCAAGGCCGGGGTCTTTCCCCGGTCTTTGCTGGTTTGCCTCTGCAGTTTGCTGACGATCCTCGCCTTCGCGTCGGGCAGAACGATTGCGTCCGATGCGGCGAAGATCGTCGGCCCGAACGCCTGCGCCGAATGTCACAAGCAGGAGGCGGAGGCCTGGAAGGGCTCGCACCATTTCAAAACATTTCGCGAGATGCCACGCCGCAAGGAAGCCAATCAAATAGCGGAAAAGATGGGTGTCCAGCGCATCAGATCGGAGGGTATCTGCCTCGGCTGCCACTACACGGTGCAGCAGAAGGACAACAGCAAACAGCCCGTTGCCGGGATCTCCTGCGAGTCATGCCATAGCGCCGGCGAGGATTGGATCAAGGTCCACAGCCAGTTCAGCGGCAAGACCGAGAAGACAGAGACGAAGGCAGAGAAAGATGCGCGTTTGAAGCTCGCCTCGTCCAAGGGGATGATCAGACCATCCGCTATCTATCAAATGACCAAGAACTGCTACAGCTGCCACGTCGTGCCGCAAGAGGATCTTGTGAACAAAGGCGGGCATCCCGCGGGCAGTGCGTTCGAGATGGTGTCCTGGTCGCAGGGCGAAGTGCGGCACAACACCTGGCACTCCAAGGGCAAGGAGAATGTCCAGGCCAATGCGTCGCGCAAACGGATGCTCTATCTTGTTGGTCTCGGCGTCGAACTCGAGACGGCCCTCCGCGCTATCGGAAAGTCAACAGTCAGACGCACCTATGCGTTCGCCATGGCCAAGCGCGCCGACAACGCGCGCAAGCAGCTCGCCGCTGCAGCGAAGGCGGTGCCGAGCGTTCCCGAGATCGCGAAGCTCGTCGAGTTCGGGCACTCGGCCGGGTTGAAGCTGAACAATGAGCGCTATCTGGCTGCTGCTGCCGATGGCATTGCAAAGACGTTGGCGAGCATTTCCGAGAAGTACGACGGCAGTACCATGGCTGGGCTCGACAGCCTCATACCCGGATCGGACAAGTTCAAAGGCAAGGCACAACCACCCGGTACATCGAATTGATGCGGGACGCCGAGCCGTGCCTCGAGTTTACTGATGAGGAGAGTGGCACCACGATGGGTGTTCTCGGGGGATCGCCATGAGATCCGCGGCGCGGCGTGCGTCTGACGGTTCAATCGGCATCCGTACAGCCCAGGGTCTGATAATCGCGCTGATTTCCGGCGGATTGTTCTGGCTCGTCTGGATCTATGGCAACGGGCTCCGCGATCCGCGCTATCTCGACGGTTGGATACTGGCGAGTGGCATGGGGCTGCAGATCTATTTTCACGTTGCCATCAAGCGCGGCAGCCTGTCCCCAAGCGCGGCCACACGCTGGCGAAAGATCCACCTGTTCGTCGGCTATCTGTTGATTGCCGCGTTCCTCTCGCATTGCGAGTTCTCGCTGCCGGATACGGGTTTCGAGTGGGCGCTGTGGTCTGGCTTCGTGCTCGTAACACTGAGCGGCATTCTCGGGACTTACCTTGCGTGGGCGCTCAAGGCGCGGCACGGGCTCGACGAGAGCGTGGGGCTGGATCGCATACCGGCACGCCGTGCGGAACTCGCCGAAGAGGTTCATGCCATTGTCGCCGATAGCGATCCGGCGCCGACGTTGTTTGCCTTGCCTGCACCGCCCCATGATGCCTGGATCATGGATCTCTATTCGATGCACTTGGAGACCTACTTCGAAGGGCCGCGGAATCTCATGGCCCATCTCATCGGTTCCAAGCGCCCACTCAAGCGCCTGACCGACGAGATCGAGAGCCTGTCCCGCTACGTCGATCCGCAAAGCCAGGAGAAGCTTGCGGCCATCAAGAACCTGGTAGTCGAAAAGGATCGGCTCGACTTCGCACGCATCTATCTCGGACTGTCGAAAGGCTGGCTGTTCGTGCACGTGCCCGTCACTTACGGCCTGATCGTGCTGACAGTGCTGCACATCCTCGTCGTGTATGCTTTTTCGTCGGGGCCACTGTGATGTGGTGGCGAGGAGGGAGCCGTGCAGTTCGCAGGCCGCCGGCCGAGAAGCCCGCGCGTCCGAACCTGTTGCGCGACCGCATTGCCGCTCTTGCGGCAATCGTGACGGCCGTCTGCGTCGCTGCAGTGTTCCTCCTCGCCAAGGACACACAGTTCCTCATGCCGGGCCCGCTCATCAGCGCGCACAGTGCGATCGAGAATTGCAGCACGTGCCATACCGGGAGCGGGAGCAGCGGGAACCTCAGTTGGACGCAGGGTCTTGTCCCCCGTGATCCGCACGCTGACAGCAAGGCCTGTCTCACCTGCCACAAAATGCCGGACACGGCCTTCAATGCGCATGGAGCTTCCGTCGATGCGCTGAAGCGGAGCACGGAGCGGCTGATCAAGACTGCAGCGACCATGGACGCGCCGCTATCGGCGCGCGTCCAGGGCAGTGCCTTTCCGACGGACGGTATGACGGAGCAAGGCCTATCTTGCGCGACCTGCCATCAGGAACATCAGGGTGCCAAGTTCAATCTGAGTAAGATCTCGAATGAGCAATGCCGCTCCTGCCATGTCGTCAAATTCGACAGCTTCGACGGCCAGCATCCGAAGTTCGAGAGCTATCCCTTCAAGCATCGCACGCCGATCATCTACGATCACGCGGGACACTTCGGTAAGCACTTCCCGGAAGTGTCAAAGAAGGATCCGGCAAAGCGTATTCCCGAGACCTGCGCGAGCTGTCACAACAGTCGCGATGACAAGCGCCTCATGTCCGTGGCGCCATTCGAGCAGACCTGTTCGAGCTGCCATCTCGATCAGATCACGGGTAAGGATCGCGTGAGTGGTCCGAAAGGCATCGCCTTCCTGACATTACCCGGCCTCGACCTGCCAACGCTGAAGAAGAAGAACGCTGCGATCGGCGAATGGCCCGACGCGTCCGAAGCCGCGCTCGCGCCCTTCATGAAGGTGATGATCAGCCGGACCGATCAGGGGCGTGCTTTGATCAAGACCGTGGAAGGTCTGAACCTTCAGGATCTGTCAAAGGCGAACGATCGCCAGATCAGAGCAGTCACGAGCCTCGTTTGGGAAATCAAGGGGCTCTTCTACGCGCTGATCAAGGGAAAGGCTTCCGATGTACTTGCCGACCTCGGCATGGGTGGAGGGGCGAAGCTGAGTGCCGGTCTCGTCGCCGATCTTACCGCGAGCATGCCGCGCGATGTCGTCGTCGCCGCACAACAGCAATGGCTGCCCAATCTCGGCGCGGAAATGGCCAATCGCCCGGAACAGCGCAAAGTGCAAGGCCAGGAAAAGCGGCAGGAGCCGACGCAGCAGGAGCCGGGCGGTTGGATCACGACCACGACGGAGTCGAGATCGACGGTCGATAGCGATACGGCGACCATACCCGAGCCGTTCCGGATCGCTCAGGCCGATGCGCCGGCACCTCGGGCAAAGGCGGCGGACCAGACGGACGATCTACTCAATCCGACGGAGGATGAGCTGAAAGGAATTGCCGGCCCCACCAAGGAAGCTCTGTCGAAAGGTGGAAGAGCTGGTGGCAAACCTGACGCCGCTCCATCTGCCGACGCGAGTCCGCCTGCGGCTGCTGCGCCCGCGGCGCCAGAATCTGCAGCAGCAGCGCCGCAGCGCGGCGCGGCACCCGTGATCAGTATCGAAAGCGGCGTGGATCCAGAGAGCTGGGCCGAGTATGGCGGCTGGTACCATCAGGATCACGCGATCTTCTATCGTCCTGCGGGCCACAAGGATAAGTTCATCCACACATGGCTCTTCCTGACGGGCCCGCAGGCGCCGAAGGGGCAGAAGACTCCCGCGGCAGCGGTCTTCGACTATCTCACGAGCAAGGACGCGCAAGGCTCATGCACGAAGTGCCACAGCGTGGATGATTTGCAGGGCAAAGGGCGCGTGGTGAATTTCTCGCCGCCCAAGGTCGAGAGCAGGCAGGGGCGCTTCACACAGTTCGTCCACGAGCCGCATTTCGGCATCATGGAGAACCGTGGTTGCTTGACGTGCCATAGCCTCGAGAAGGAACGCCCCTATCTGAAAAGCTACGAGCAGGGCAATCCGAAGAGCTTCGCGTCAAACTTCGGCGGCGTGAAGAAGGAGCTCTGCCAGTCCTGCCACACGAGCAACATGGCGCGGCAAGACTGCCTGACGTGCCACAAGTATCATGTGAATGGCGTGCTCACGCCCATCATCAACACGAAGATCCCAACGGAATAGTCGTTGAGTGATGAGCTGAGCGCACTTGCCGGTGGAGCGGGCTGCGTCTCAGTTCGTGCCATCGAGGACGGGATGCGCGCCACGCAGCGCTGCATTCTCGGCACGGATGCGAACGGCCAGAACCGCTGCATTCGCCAGCGAGAATATCAAGGCAAAGGCGACAAGCCCGAACGCCATGGGCAGAACGAAAATCTCGGCTGCGACGACGGCATAATTCGGATGCGAGAGAAAGCGATATGGGCCGCTGCGGATCGGCGGAGCCTCAGGCAATACGATGACGCGTGTCGTCCATCGCGCACCGAGCGTGAGGAGAACCCAACCTCGCGTGGCTTGCAAGAGCAGGAATACGGCGAGCCAGCCGTAGTGCGGATGTATGCCGTGTGCCAGGAGCCACAGTCCGGCCAGCCACGCCGTGTGCAGAGCGACGATCAACGGGTAGTGCGATGCCCCGTGCTCGACGCCACCAATCTCCTTGAGACGTGACTCGTTGAAGCGGGCATAAACGAGTTCTGCGAGCCGTTGCGCCGTTACGAGAGCGAGCACAGCGATGGCGAGCGCATCGAGATGAAGCCAGTCGGGCATCAAGCTGGAACTCCCTCGAGCGTCACCGTGCTCAGCGTGAAGCCGGGGCCGAATGCCATGAGCATCGAGCGTGAAGGCAGGCCTGCCGCCAATGCGCGCTCCAGTACGAAGAGTGCGGTGGGCGCGGACATATTTCCGAAGTGTGCCAGCACTGCGCGCTCATGGTCGAGTGAGCCGGCCTTCAATGACAGCCCGCTTTCGATCGCTTCAATGATCTTGGCGCCGCCGGGATGGCAGATGAAGCGGTCGATGCTGTCGCGCGAGAGACCTTGGCGCTGAAGGATGTGCCCGACTGCGGGACGCAAATGCTCCAGGGCGAACGGTGGGATCGAGCGATCAAAAATGACGCCAAAGCCTTGCTGATCGACATCCCAACCCATGATGTTGAGCGTATCGGGCCAGGTGTACTCGTCTGCAGCCGTAATCCGCGCGCAGCCGCGCGCATCCGTTCGGATGACGGCCGCCGCGGCGCCGTCACCGAACAGCGCAAGTGCCACGATGTTGGCTTTGGTCAGCTTGTCGAGCCTGATTGCGAGCGAGCACAACTCGACTGCGACCACCAGGACGTTGCTGCCAGGGCGTGCTTCGGCGAGACGCGCGCCGATTGAAAGGCCGGTAACGCCGCCGGCACAGCCTAAGCCGAAGACGGGTACACGCGCGATGTCAGGTCGCAGTTTCAATGCTGCGGCCGCGCGCGTTTCCAAGCTCGGCGTTGCGATGCCGGTCGAGGATACGGTGACCACGCAATCGACATCCGCGCCTGAGAGGCCGGCTCTTGCGAGCGCTCGATGTGATGCAGCGACGAACAGTTGTGTGGCTTCGGAAAGGTACACTTCGGTGCGTTCGGGCCAGGACCGATCCTGCTCGTACCACTCACCGGGACGCACGGCATGGCGACGTGCGATGCCGGCATTCTCGAATACGGGCGCAAGGCGCTCGAACTCCGGCATGCGAAGGCCGAACATGCGCCGTGTGCGTTCCGCGACCTCATCCTGGGTAGCGATGTACTCGGGTACGGCAGTGGCGATCGAACACAACCGCGCTTTGGATCCAGGCAATGCTGAAACTCCCAGAACGACGCCCGCAAGAAAGCCGCCAATATTGCGGCTCCAGGTATGTGAAGCCACGCAACCGCGACGAAATGATGGAGCAGGCAAGCGTTTTCGAGGCAGCGCTCGGCGAAGGTCATCGACCGCTGCGCGAGCCCACTAAGTCATCAATCGCGGCAATGCAGTGTGGCGGCGCCGACGGCCGCGCGCACATCGGTATTAACCCCGGAACTGAGATAAGAGAGGTCGATATCGGCGCCTATATCGTCCGTTCAATTGACCTGTGGTTGCGGCCAGCGCTCACGTATGGCGCGGCACGGTCAGGCCGAGCAGCGACGCTGCATCGTCGGACCGATCAAGATCCCAGAGAGCATCCACGATCGGCTGCACATCGTGAGCGGCGTCCCAGCCGCGGGCGAGCGTGCGCAATTTGTCCTCGATATCACGATCGCTCAAGGGTTGCGCCAGGCTACCGCGCGCTGCACTGACGGTACGCTCGAACTCGGCACCATCCTCCGTGATGATGCGCACGGAGGCAGCTTCTACGGCGATCGTCTCATCCTGCTCGAGCTGCACTTTTGCGCGCAAGGCCATTACCGAGGGGGCGCGGACGCAGGCGTCAGTGTATTGAGCGAGGCCCGCTTCATCGAACAGAAGGGCCGCGGCCACGCTGTGCTGCACGCTGACCTGCGCTTCGCGACCTGTCGTTACGTGCGGGCGATCCGTACGCGCCGCGAGCAGCGGATGCCCGCGAACGATGATCTGCTGAATAGAGACAGGTGCGATTGCGTGCTCCTGGCTCAGCATCAGCGCGGCATCGATTACTGGATGTACGACGATACCGGCCGGATAGGGCTTGTACGTGTTCTGCATAAGCTGCCAGCTCTCACCCAGCCCCTGCGTAAGCGCAGACCAGTCGATGGCCGACGGCGCAAGAGCATTGAGATAGCCCTGGCGGCCCTCGAGTGGCGTGGGCGGACCTCTGTAGCCACGTTCTGCGAGCAGCGCCGACCACAAGCCATTACGAGCGGCATTGCCGACGCTGAGGCTTTTCGATGGGGTGCCGAGACACTCCACGAGCCCGCCTGTCTGGGTGGCGGCGGCGCCGATCGCCCACACCAGGCGCTGGGCGTCGAGCCCGAGGAGCTTGCCTGCAGCCACTGCCGCACCGAGGCAGCCGCAAGTCGATGTAATGTGCCAGCCGCGCCCATAGTGCTCGGGTGAAATCGCATTGCCCACGCGGCATTCGACCTCGACGCCCAAGGCGAATGCGAGGAGCAGATCGCGCCCCGAGCTGCGCCGCATCTCCGCGAGGGCGAAGAGCGCCGGTGCGATGGGAGCTGTGGGATGGATGACGGTACGCAGATGCGTGTCATCGAAGTCGAAGACATTGCCGCTCGCTGCATTGAGAAAGGCTGCGCTCAGCGCATCCACGCGTTCGTTTCTGCCGATCACGGTCGCCTGCCCGGCTCGCGTGAAAGACGAGAGCGACTGGAGCGCGATCTCCACGGCGTCCTCGCGGCATCCCGCGAGCGCCGTAGCGATGAAGTTGAGGATGGAGCGCTTGGCCTCGTGCTGTGCCTTGGGCGGGAGATTATCCCACTGCGTGCGCGAAACGAACTCGGCGAGTGTGGCTGTGACGTCTGTCGGGCGGGTCATGCTTGTGCTGGGGTTCGAGGCGCTGATCTAGGCGGACGCACCGCGCAAACTATCCGGCGCCCGCATGGGGCTATATCAGCATTGTATTCGGTCGATGTATGCATAATTGCGGGTACCGCGGCGTGTCCAGACCGTGCCATATACCAAGCAACCTGCATGGATCGACGTAAGCAGGCTCGAAACAACTAATTTCAGGGAGTGAAACGATGAAGCGCTTTTTCGGCTTATTCCTTGCGGCTGCGCTCGCCGCTGTGCCCATCGCGGCCCAGGCGGAGGTGAAGGAGCTGCGCATTCCGCTCGGCGCTGGTGGCTTCGGATTTCTGCCACTGCATATGATGAAAGAGCACAAGCTCATCGAGAAGCACTCGGCTGCGGCCGGCGTGCCGGTGACGGTGAACTGGGCCAACATCGGCGGTCCCTCGGTCATGAACGAGGCACTGCTCTCAGGTTCGGCGGATTTCATTTCGGCAGGACCGCCGGCATTTCTCACGCTCTGGGACCGCACGCGCGGCACACCTGTCCAGGTGAAAGCGGCAGCCGGCATGAGCTCCATGCCGATGTACCTCAATACGAGTGCTGATCATTTGAAGGCGCTCGACGATATCAAGCCGGACGACAAGATCGCGGTCACGGCCGTGAAGGTCTCGATCCCGTCGATCATCATGCAGATGCACGCGCTGCAGAAGTACGGCAAGGACGAGGTGTTCCGCTTCGATCGCAATACCGTTTCCATGACCCATCCGGATGGTGTCGTCGCCATGCTGACGGGCAACAAGCAGATCACGGCGCACTACACATCGCCGCCGTTCCATCATCGCGAGATCAAGGAAAAGAACATCCGCACCATTCAGACGACGAGCGACGTCATGGGTGGTTCGACGACCTTCACGATGATCTCCACCACGGAGCGCTTCCAGAAGGCCAATCCGAAGGTGTTCGGCGCTTTCCTCGCGGCGCTTCAGGAGTCGCATAAGATGATTGCGGCCGACAAGAAGGGCGCTGCGGCGGTTTTGCTTGCATCAATGGGCGGCAAGGGCTGGGAGCTCGACGAGCTGGTCGCCATTCTCGAAGACAAGGACATGAAGTACACGACCTCACCCGAGAATCTCATGAAGTACGCCGAGTTCATGCACGGCATCGGTACGCTGAAGAACAAGCCGGGCTCCTGGAAGGAGATGTTCTTCGAGGAGATGCACGGCCAGAACGGCAGCTGAGCGGGAAACGCACACGCGCGTTACAGCACCAGGGGCGGGCGCATGAGCCCGCCCCCGCAGTTCTGACTGGACCGGATTGATGCACGACAAACCCGATAGTGATCTTCTCCTCGCGGTCGAAGGCGTGACGCTGCAGTATCGCACGCGCGACCATCTGGTGACCGCGACCTACCGCGTGAGCTTCAATGTTCATCGCTCCGATCGCTTTGTGATCGTCGGCCCCTCCGGTTGCGGGAAGTCGACGCTGCTCAAGGCAGTCGGCGGCTATATCCGCCCTGTCGAGGGCGAGATCCGCCTCAACGGCGCGCGCATTTCAAAGCCGGGCCCGGACCGCGTCTTGGTATTCCAGGAATTCGACCAGCTCCTGCCCTGGAAGACGGTGAAACAGAACATCACGTTCGCGCTCTTGGCGAGCGGGCGCATGGGGCGGCGCGAGGCCGAGGATCGCGCCATGCACTACATCGACAAGGTGAATCTCTCAGGCTTCGCCGATAGCTTCCCGCACACGCTCTCCGGTGGCATGAAGCAGCGTGTCGCCATCGCCCGCGGCATGGCCATGGAGCCGGACATTCTGCTGATGGACGAGCCGTTTGCAGCGCTCGACGCCCTCACGCGCGGCAAGATGCAGGAAGAGCTGCTGCAGCTTTGGGATGACACGAAATTCACAGTGCTTTTCGTCACGCATTCCATTCCGGAAGCGGTCCGCGTCGGCAGCCGCATTCTTCTGCTGAGTGCACATCCGGGTCAGGTCAAGGCCGAGATGAACAGCTCGGGCGCGGATGCACGCGACCGGAATGGGCGGCCGCTTGCCGAGCAGATCGAGGATCTCCTGTTCGACAAGCCGGCTGCTGAGAGGATTGCCACTCATGTCTGATGTGTCGTCCGTTGTGCCGCGCGCCGCGCTTCCGCGGCCGGAGATCTTCAATACGGTGTCGACGTCGGGGCTCGGCGTCGTGGAGCAGCCGCTCGGATTGTGGGAGCGCCTCCTTGGTCTCGCAGTCGTCCGCAAGACGTTCCTGCTCGTGCTCATTGCACTCGTCTGGGAGCTCTACGGGCGCTGGCTCGGGAATTCCCTTCTCTTTCCGACCTTCGGCGAGACCGCTTCTGCCTTCCTGACGGGCCTCGTCTCCGGCGAACTCGTGCGATCAGCATGGTTCAGCATCAAGCTGCTGCTTCAGGGGTACGTGATCGGCCTCTTGCTTGCGGCGGCCTTCACGGCGCTCGCGAGCGCGACGCGTATCGGCGCCGATCTTCTCGAGACGCTCACCTCAATGTTCAACCCGCTGCCGTCGATCGCGCTGTTGCCGCTAGCCATGATCTGGTTCGGCCTCGGCAATCCGAGCATCATCTTCGTGCTGGTACATGCCGTGCTGTGGTCGGTGGCGCTCAATACGCACGGCGGTTTCCGCGCGGTGAGCCCGACGTGGCGCATGGTCGGGCAGAACTATGGCCTCAGCAAAGTCGGCTATGTCGTTCGAATTCTCATTCCCGGCGCCTTCCCGAGCATTCTGACCGGCCTCAAGATTGGCTGGGCGTTCGCTTGGCGCACGCTCATTGCGGCGGAACTCGTGTTCGGCGCCAGCGGCGGCGACGGCGGCCTCGGCTGGTACATCTTCCAGCACAAGAACCAGCTCGACATCCCGAGCGTGTTTGCGGGCCTGTTGACCGTGATCATCTTCGGTCTGGTGGTCGAGAATGTCGTGTTCCGCATGATCGAGCGCAGCACCGTGCAGCGCTGGGGTATGCAGACGTAGACCGATCGAAGCTGGCGACGGTCAGGGCCCTTCGAGTGGAAACGCGAGCGTCGCCTTCACGCCGTCCTGCGCGTACGCGACGTTGGCGGTGCCACCGAGTTGCGACGCACTGGCCGCAATGAGGCGACTGCCGAACCCTTTGCGCGCGGGCTCGCCGACAGGAGGGCCGCCGGTCTCGGACCAGTGCAGGCTGATCGACCCACCCTCTTTGATCCACGCGATAGCGACTTTTCCGGATGTCGTGCTCAACGCGCCGTACTTTGCAGCATTCGTCGCAAGCTCGTGCAGTACGAGCGCCAGGGTGACCGCGCCATTGGGCCTGATCACGATGGATGGCCCCTGGACCGCCACCTGGCCTTTGAAATTCTCGAAGGGGGAGAGCGCCACCGCGACGAGATCCGCAAGATCGACGCCTTGCCACAGGGCGGTCGTCAGCAGCGAATGGGCGCGCGCCAATGCATCGAGACGGCCGACGAAGGCGCTGTTGAAGGCCTTCGGCTCGTTCGTCTGCCGAAGTGTCTGGGACGCAATGGATTGCACGATCGCGAGCGTATTCTTCACGCGATGATTGAGTTCGTCGATGAAGAGGTTCTTCTGTCGTTCGGTCTGCTTGCGCTCGGTGATGTCGACAAACACACCGACGCATCCGCGCACGCTGCCATTGCCAGCGAAGAGGGGCGACACGGACTCGTGCAGCGTCATGGTCCGCCCGTCGGTGAACACGACCTCCATCTCCTCACCGTGGATCGGCGTGCCGAGCCGCGCGCACCGCTGCATGGGCAGCTCGTGGCTCGCGAACTCCTGACCGCCGGAATACACCTTGAATGGCAAAGCGCCGGCATTGCGGCCGGTCTTGGAGACATTGCTGCCTTCGGGTAGAGCGAGCATGCTCGCGCCGGTTTTGTTGCTCAGGATCTCGGTGCATTCGCGGTCGCGCGCGATGAACACGCCGACTGGAAGGGCGTCGAGCAAAGCCTCCTGCTCTTCGAGCCGGTTCTTCAGATCTTCGTTGAGAACGGCGATCCTGGTCTCGGCCGCGTGGTGGTCTGTGACATCGATGGCCACTCCGCCCGTCAGAACGCCATCGGGATCGGGAATGGCAAATTTGCTGACGATCGAGTGGTGCAGCAACCCATCCGACTGCCATAGCGCCTCGACGACACGCGCGCCGCCGGCGTCCTTGTGCGCCCGCGCGTCGTTCTCGCGGAACTGCTGAGCTGTCTCGCGCGGGAAGATGTCATCGTCCGTGCGGCCGATGAGCTGCTCCTGCGATGAGCCGAAAGCGCGGAACGCCGCTTCGTTCGCGAAAATGTAGCGACCTGCGTCGTCCTTGATCCAGGCGAGACCCGGCAGATGGTGCATGAAGCGAGCAAACCGCTCCTCGCTCCGGCGCAGGGCCTGATTGGCGCGCGCCTCCTCCGTCATGTCGATATTCACGCCAATGAGACCGAGGAAATCGCCTGATGGCGCATAGTGTGCCTGGGCATCGGTCCTGATGAAGCGATATTCGCCCCGATGATCGCGCAGGCGCATTTGGATCGTGAGGCCGGATCTGCTGGCCAGCGCTTTCTGTACGGCGGCGTCGACTTGATTGACGTCGTCAGGATGAATGTTCCCGCGCCAGTCGTAGTCCGGAAGCGCATCGCTCGAGAGGCCCCAGAATTCGCGAAGTCGGCGATTGAGATGCACGCACTTGCCCATCGCATCGCTCATCCAGAGCATGACCGGGGCGCTCTCGGACATGAGCCGCATGCGATCTTCAGTTTCGCGCAACGCCGCCAGGCTGCGCTTCTGCTCGGTAATGTCGATGCAGGTATTCACATATCCGCTGAAGGCGCCTTCGGGGGAGCGCATCGGCACGCCCAGATTCCGGAACCAGCAGTAAGCGCCATCATGGCGCCGCAGGCGGAACTCGAGCGAGAACGCCTCGCGCGTACCAAAGTGCGTGGCGTATTGGGCAACGCAGCTCTCCCGATCGTCGGGTTGAACATTCTCGGCCCAGCCCGAGCCGAGTTCCTGGGCGAGTGGGCGCCCCACGAAATCGGTCCACGGCTTATTGAACCAGATGGCCTGCTGATCGGCGCCGCTGGCCCACATCGGAACAGCTGTGGCACTGGCGATGTGCTGAAGGATCAGTTGGTCGGGTAACTCAGGCGAGTCATGGGGCATGGCGCGCCTCCAGTATCGCGCCGACAAGGGGCCTGAGCGCGTCCGGACTGCACGGCTTGTCGAGAACCGGGGCAGCAATACCGGGCGGCAGCGTGCGCTGTCCGTAGCCTGTTACGAAGATGATCGGGATGCCGCGCGCCGCGATCCGCTGCGCGACCGGATCGATGCGTGCGCCGCCGAGGTTCATATCCAGCAGTGCCAGGTCGAAGTCCGTCTCGGCCAGCACGAGCGCATCGTCCAGCCGGCCCGCCATGCCGACGACGAGACACCCCATGTCCTCGAGCATATCCTGCATGTCGAGGGCGAGAAGTGCTTCATCTTCAACAAGGATCAGTCGCGCGCCCCTTACCCCCATTTCCCCTTCCCCTCGTCGGCGATGACCCGCATGGCGGGTACGGATCAAATCTTCGCAATATCGAACTGACCAAATAAAACGCGCGGCGGGCCCATTGGTTCCACATGGCGTGGCTAGGCCGCGCCACTGCACGGGCATGGGAGTGCCCGCGCTCAGGCGCTGGCGCACGCGCCGCGTACTCGTCGGCCGCCGCTATCTATGGGCGTCGCCGCCTCAGCTTATGAACTGCTTGGCGTGCGTATCGTAATCCTGGTAGCCGAGCGTCGAGCGGAACTCGGCGGGCGTGAGCGCACCCTCTGCCTCGGCCTTCCCGGCCTTGAGTGCCGCAAGGCCCGCCTTCATGCCCGCAATGGCCGGCGAGAGCATTCCCGTCGGATAGGTGCCGATCTTGAAGCCGAGTTCGGCGGCGCGCGTCTGGCCCGGCGTCTCGCGTGGTGCACCCGGCGACAGCACGGCGAAGGAGGGCCGGCCGCCGGCCGCTGCAACGGCACGCCGGACTTCACCCTCGTCAGCAGGTGAGTCGAGAAACAGGATGTCGGCGCCCTCGGCGACAAACATCTCGATGCGAGCGACAGCCTCGTCGATGCCGGCGGTCGGGCGGCAGTCGGTGCGCGCCATGACCAGAATGCCGGAATCCTTGGCGGCCTGGACAGCCGCACGGATCTTCATGCGCGCTTCCTCGCGTGGCAGGCAGGGCTTGCCGCCCGCTGTGAGCGCGCGCGGCGTGATCTTGTCCTCGATGAGGATGGCGGCGGCGCCGGCACGGCCATAAGCACGCACGGTGCGCTGTACGTTCATGGCATTGCCGTAGCCGTGATCACCGTCGGCAAGCACCAGCAGATCAGGTGCCGCGCCGCGCACCATGTTGAAGGAGTCGAACATCTCCGCGAAGGAAATGAGGTCGAGATCGGGCCCGCCGAGCCGGCTTGCGGCAACGCATGAGCCCGAGAGGAACGCTGTCTGAAATCCGGCGCCGGTGGTGAGCTTGGCGCTAAGGCCGTCCCATACGGCCGGCATGACGACAAACTCGGGTTTGGCGAGGAGGGCACGCATGCGGGCGGGAGCGTTCATGTCGGAGCACTTTCTGGAGGGATGTATTGTGGAACTTGGCGGATATGCCGCGCAGAGATCTGGCAGGCCGCAAGCATTTTGGCCGGCAGTGCAGTGCAGCAGCAAGCGGGAAGTCAGCAGGACGTCAGGCGACGACCTTGATGTAGGTGTCCTTGCGCACGATCTGGTCGCCGCGGAATGTGTAAAGGTCGCAGCCGAGCCATTCCTGCTTTTCGCCGGTCGTCAGCGTCGCCGTCCGGTGCCATTCGGTGACTGCGCGGTTGCCGACGACGTACTCAGCGGTGTGCTTCCACTTCACGTCCGGGCTGCTCGCGAACAAGCTCTCGAAGAAGGCGCGAATTTCGGCCTTGCCTTTGTAGGTGCGTCCCCAGACGTCGGGGCCCTTGGCATTGCGGAACTCGCCGTCGTCGGCGAACGAGTTCACGATCGCGTCGACGTCGCGGCGTGCGAAGGCAGCACCGATCTCACGAACGCGTCCGTGAGTGACGGGCTCATCGACAATCTTCTGCATGATGCTCCTCCCGTTGATGCACGACTTACGTGAGCGCGGCCATGAGCCGCTTGAAGAAACCGTCCGTCTTGGTCTTGTCAATCCAGCGGACCACCGCGACGAGTTCCTGAGAGGGCGCAACCCAGATCAGGTTCGTGCCGGCACCCAATGCGAACCAGCTATCTGCAGGCGCGCTCGGATAGTTGCGCCCGCCGCGGTTCAACCACCAGAGAAAGCCGTAGCCCTCGTTCGTGGCCGAGGGTGCGAGTGACTGCGCCATCCAACCCTCCGGGAGAAGCTGGCGAGATCCCCAGCGCCCGTTGTTGGCGACGAGAAGGCCGACGCGCGCGTGATCGCGTGTGGGGATGAAGAGACCGCCGCCCCAATGGCTGCCGCCCGAGACGGACTGGACCCGCTTGCCGCCGACTTCTGTCCACGACGTCGAGTAGCCGTGCCACTCCCAGTCCTCCGAGGCGCCGATAGGCTCCATGATGCGCTCGCGCAGCACGTCCGGAAGTGCCCGGCCGAAACGCTGCAACAAGGCGAACGCCAGGACGTTTACGCGCACGTCGTTGTATTCGTAGTACGCGCCGGGCGCTTGCCGCTCGCGTAGCTCGCCCTTGTGCTTGTTGTTTTCAGCCCCGCCGACCTGGCGGAAGTGATCCACCTGATCGGATTTCTCCCAGAGTTCGCCATTCCATTCGGAGGACTGCGTGAGCAGGTGCCGCCATGTGATTTGGCCGTTGTGCGGCCCGTCGAAATGACCAGTCTTCACGCTCGCGCCGACGCGCTCATCCACGCTGCCGATCAAGCCGTCCCCGATAGCGAGTCCGGTGAGCATTGAGAGATAGCTCTTGGCGACGCTGAACGTGACATCGGCGCGGCGTGTGTCGCCCCATTCGGCGAAGACGCGGCCGCGCTTCATGATCATGCCGGCCGGGCCGCCGCGCGGGCGGACGATGCCGGTGATATCGCTCCAGGGGCCCGTCTCATTCCATTCGACATTTCCGACGTAGCGGCCGTCCGGATAGTAGAGCGAGCGGGGCCAGGGGCTCTCGGACGCCTCGGCCCAGGCAATGGCAGCTTCGAGCTTTTCCGCATCAAAGCCCGCGCCGGCGGAGGAGACGGCCTCCCACGCTGCATCTTCGGACGGGGGGAAATAGGCTGTTTGCTCGGACACGAGGGCGCTCCCGTTTGTTGGCGGCCGCCGAAGGCGGTGGTGCTGGGCAATGCTCGGACAAGCGGACAGCGAAGGCAAGTGAGCTTGCAGGCATGGCTCATCGCCGAGGGCGAAAGGGCCTGTTGGCCCTCAGTATCCCGTGTGGACGAAACCGGCCCAGAAGTAAGGATGCGCAAAGGGACGGGCGACCGTGGTGGGGGCCGCATCTTTGGCGGCATCGTCGCCACGGGAAGGGAAGGGCGCGAGCCATTGGACGGCAGCGCTATTGCGCCCCCGCTTGAGGCCGTCAGCACTCATGGCCTCGGCGATGGTGGTGGCGTGGCGACGCTCGATCCGGCCGAGGCCGGCAGCGCTCTGAACATAGGCGTCGATCTCGGTGTTGGTTGCCTGCCGCAGCCACGCCTGCGCGCGGTGGAGCGCGGTCGCCGGGGGCAGCCGCTCGCCGATATGCAACTCGTAGAAGCGGGCCATGAGAAGCGCCGTTGCGGCATCGGAGACGGGCCAGAGCGTGCCGAGCACGCCAACGGCGCCGAGGGCCAGGAAGGCGCTGGGTAGCCCGACGAACTCGTCGGGATTGCGTGTGATTTCGGAGAGACCGGTCTCGCAGGCGGAGAGGACCACGAGGCGCGGATTTCCAAGCCCCTCGACGTCGAGCAGGCGACCGACACTGAGACGCGCAAAATCATGCATGATCAGGGCGGACTGGCGTACGTCCGCCCACGTGAATGTGCCATGCGACGCGAAGTGCCAATGACTTCGCCCCTTGAGAGCGGCGAGCACTGCATCGAGTGTGGCGGCCTCCCGCACGAGCAGGGAACGCGCGTTGTCAGGAAAGTGCGTTGCGACGAGTGCGCCTTCCAGTTCCGATCCCGGTAGGTCGCCCGTCGGGTTGGTCACCGCCACCAGGCTCGCAGCGTCCGACTTCCCGGCGCGATCGCGCACGGCCGCAAGCGCCGCGAGACTCGGTGTGACGGTGATCTCGTATGTATCGCCGAGGCGTCGCTTACTGACCGGATCTTGTGCGAGCGCGAGCGGCAGGACGCCAAGCCAGCCAGAGGGCACCCATACGAGTGGCGCGCCCGCTTTCACGCCTTGCGCTTTCAGCGTGTCGTCGAGCTCGCCGCCGAACATGCGCCAAAGTGCAGGGCCGAGGTCTTCGATCGCGGACATCCATTGCGGCCAGCGCTTCTCCTTTTCCTCGCCCTCGAAGTAGTTGGCGAAGTAGGCACCGACCCAGCCCCCACCCGTCGTGCCATCGGGGCCTGCAAGGAGCGTGGAGAGGCGTTCGGGTGTGAGCTCGGGCAGGTCGATGACCGTCGCCTTGGGATCGGCGGTGCCGCTCACCACGATCAGACGGCCTCCGAGAGCCGTGACGATCGGAATGGCAACGGCTCCGCCAGCCGCCGCAATGCGCCGCGCCTCGGTCAGTGCGACGGCGCTCCGATCATCGCTTGTGCCGCTGGCTGTCACGAAGGTGAGAAGCTCGCGCCGGAGCGTGACGAGCTGCTCGATGGCTGCGGCGCGGGTGGTGCCGGCGGCGGACTCCACAGCCGCCTGCGCGATACGGATGGCCGCGCGCAGGGTTTCAAGGCGTGCGCGACTCTCTGCTGAAAGCTCGAGTGTCTGCAGTCTGAGCGAGACGGACAACAGGCGCGCGCGGCTTTCATCGGCGAGTGCAATGGCCGTGTCGACGGCGCCGCGCTCGATGGCCCCGAGGGCCGCCTCCGCGAAGAGTGGTCCGGCATCGGCAATGAGCGATCGTGCTTCGGTCTCGTCGAAACCCTGACCGAAGAGCACGAGGAAGGCTTCGCGCGCGCTCTGATGCACGCTTTCTGCGTCGCTCCACTCACCTGCCCGGAGCAGTACACTGCCGAGAGCACGTCCGGTGCGCATATGCTCGTGAGGAAATGCATCGCGCGTAAAGATCGATAGCGCCGCCTCATAGGCCTCGATGGCCAGCTCGCGATTGACGCCCGGGCGACCACGAAGACGCGTTGAATAGACGTTTCCGAGTGCGTTCTGGGCGCGCGCCCATTCCATGGGGTAGCCCGAACGCGTGAACACCGATAGGGCAGCATCGAGATGAGCGATCGACTGTTCCTCGTTCTCCGCTCGCTCGCCCTGACTGCGCGCAAGATAGACGGTCGCGAGATTGTAGTGCGCCGACGCCCATTCCCGCGGCACGCTCTCGCGCGTGAAGACTTCGAGCGCGTTCTTGATATGCGCTATGGCGCGCTCTTGGTTGTCACCGCGCTCGCCACGAACGCGATTGCGATAGCTGGAGCCGAGATTGTTCTGTGCCATAGCCCAGAGCACCGGCGCGGCTTCGCGCGTGAAGACGGCGAGCGCGGCTTCTGTATGCGTGATGGCAGCTTCGAGATTGTCGGCGGGCGTTCCTCGAATGCGGCTCTGGTGCACGACCGCGAGATTGTTCTGAAGGCGCGCCCATAACTCGAGTGTACTCTCACGCGTGAAAACGCGCAGCGCGGATTCGAAATGCGCAATGGCGCGCTCCTGGTTGTCCGCCCGCTCGCCGCGGATGCGCGCCCAGTAGGCGATGCCCATGTTGTTCTGGAGCGTGGCCCAGTTCTGCGGATCCTGCTCGAAGGTCCAGGCCGGCAACGCCGCCTCGAAATGCGCAATTGCGGCCTCGATGTTCTCGGCTCGGACACCCGTGGGGCGATTGATGTAGGCACTGGCAATACCAAAGCGTAGTTCGGCAATGACGAGCGTGCGTTCGGCGGCAAGCGGCCATGGTTCGAGCGCACGCGACTCAGCGAGCAAGCGTTCCCCGATCGAGATGCGCCGTTCGACGTCCTGGTCTTGTTGCCAGCCGGCGAACTGTTCCGCGAAATTGGGCGATTGAGATTGCGCGGGGCCGAGCGCGCTGGCGGCGAGCATGAGGATGCCGAGAAGCCCCATCAATACGCGCCGCATCGCGAACCTCCGTCGCCCACCTAGCCAGCGGGAGGAGATTGTGACGAGGTCGTGGCGCGACAATGGCCTAAGGGCAGGCCGTTCGACATTCCATCTTCGTGCTGCCCACGTGCCACATCTGCAGGGGCAGGCGATCGTCAGACCGGTCGATCTCCACGATAGCGGCCGAAGCTCGCCTGCCCATTTTTCCCGAACAGGATGACGTCGTAGGTCTCGGGCGCGCCGCCCTCCATGCCTGGAGAGCCGATCGGCATGCCAGGTACGGCAAGCCCGATCGCGTCGGGCCTCTCAGCGAGGAGACGCTTTAGGGCGTGCGCGGGAACATGTCCCTCAATGATGTAGTTACCGAGTTGAGCCGTGTGGCAGGAGGCGAGAGCATCAGGAACGCCGAGGCGCGCCTTGACCGCGGACATGTCCGACGTGTCGGTGATCTCACCGATGAAACCGTGGTGCCTCAGGTGCGCGATCCAGCCGGTGCAGCACCCACAGTTTGGGTCCTTGTAGACGTGGAGCGCCGACGGGCTCTGAGCCCGAGCGGGAACTGTCAGGCCCAGTGTCATGCCAGCCATGAGGCCGAGCATCGTGCGGCGAGAACATCGGGTGATGCGCTGGGGCATGTGGTCCTCCATGCAGTGCGTTGTGGGGATGCGATCAGCGGTCGGAACGGCTCAGCACTTCCATGAGCTCGGCAACCTTCTTCTCCTGTTCGGCCTTGCTGCCGCTGGCAATGGCGTGACGGACGCAGTGATCGACATGGTCGCGCAGCACGGATTCCTCGACGCGGCGCAGGGCTGCGCGCACGGCCGCGATCTGCGTGACGATATCGATGCAATAGCGGTCTTCCTCGACCATGCGGGCGAGGCCGCGCACCTGTCCTTCGATACGGTTGAGGCGCTTGAGGCGCGACGATTTTGCGTCATGTTTCATGGCTTGACCTATACCCTGTGGGGGTATATGTGTCAAGCAATACCCCCATAGGGTATAAGAAAGCGAATATGCGGAAGGTTGCCATGAGCGAGCATGACCATCACGGATCACACAGCGGCAGCTGTTGCGGCGGGCACGGCGATGCCAAACCTGCACAGCAGGCCAAGGATCCCGTCTGCGGCATGAGCGTGGACCCGGCGACGGCCAAGCACCGCCACACGCACGAAGGCCAGGACTACTATTTCTGCTCGGCGGGATGTCGCGAGAAGTTTATCGCCGACCCCATGAAGTATCTCGCGCCGGAGAGCGCGTCGCCGTCGGTGCCCGTGCCGGAAGGCACGATCTATACCTGCCCCATGCATCCCGAAATCCGGCAGGAGGGGCCGGGCTCCTGCCCGATCTGTGGCATGGCGCTCGAGCCGGAGATCGCAACTGCCGATTCCGGCCCCAATCCCGAACTCATCGACATGACGCGGCGCTTCTGGATCGGCCTGGCGCTCGCGCTGCCCGTATTCATGCTCGAAATGGGCGGCCACCTAGTTGATTTGCACCAGTGGCTCGGTCAGCAGACGTCGAACTGGATGCAGCTCGTGCTGGCAACGCCTGTCGTGCTGTGGGCGGGCTGGCCGTTCTTCGAACGCGGTTGGGCGTCGATCAAGACGCGCAATCTCAACATGTTCACGCTCATTGCCATCGGCACGGGCGTGGCGTGGCTTTACAGCATTGTCGGCACGATCTGGCCGGGGCTGTTCCCCGCCTCCATGCGCGGGCATGACGGTTCCGTCGCCATTTACTTCGAAGCGGCGGCCGTGATCACGGTGCTGGTGCTGCTCGGACAGGTGCTGGAGCTGCGCGCACGCGAGCAGACGAGCGGTGCCATTCGCGCGCTTCTCGACCTCTCGCCGAAGATGGCGCGGCGCATCCGCTCGGACGGCACGGATGAAGATGTAAATCTGGACGAGGTCATAGCCGGCGAGCGCCTGCGCGTCCGGCCCGGCGAGCGCGTCCCTGTCGACGGCGGAATCCTGGAAGGACGGAGCGCTCTCGACGAGTCGATGGTGACCGGCGAATCCATGCCTGTGACCAAGAGCACTGGCGACAAGGTCATCGGCGGTACGATGAACCAGTCGGGCGGCTTCGTCATGCGCGCCGACAAGGTCGGCCGCGACACCATGCTCGCGCGCATCGTGCAGATGGTGGCTGAGGCGCAGCGTAGCCGCGCGCCCATCCAGCGATTGGCGGATCAGGTCTCGGCGTGGTTCGTGCCGGCCGTGATCGCAGTGTCGGTGCTGGCGTTCATCGCCTGGTCGCTCTGGGGACCGGAGCCGCGGCTGACGTTCGGCCTCATTGCGGCAGTGTCCGTACTCATCATCGCGTGCCCGTGCGCGCTGGGTTTGGCAACGCCCATGTCGATCATGGTTGGCGTGGGGCGTGGCGCGCAGTCGGGCGTTCTGATCAAGAACGCCGAGGCGCTCGAACACATGGAGAAGGTCGACACACTCGTCGTTGACAAGACCGGTACGTTGACCGAGGGACGGCCGAGCGTCGTGGCATTGCATGTTGCGTCGGGTGTCGTCGAAAGCGAACTCCTGCGTCTCGCCGCAAGTCTCGAGCGGAGCAGCGAGCATCCCCTCGCGGATGCGATCGTGCGCGCCGCGGGGGAGCGCAATCTTACGCTTGCGAATCCCGAGAGCTTCGACTCGCCCATCGGCAAAGGTGTCGTCGGTACTGTCGAGGGCAGGGCACTCGTGATCGGCAATCGGCGCATCATGGCGGACGCGCATATCGACACGGCTGGGCTCGACGCGCGTGCCGACGACATGCGCCGCGATGGCGCCACGGCTATCTATGTCGCCGTCGACGGCAAGGCAGCGGGCCTCATTGCGATCGCCGATCCGGTGAAGGCAACGACGCCGGCGGCCATCGCCGCGCTCAAGGAAGCGGGCATCCGCGTCGTCATGCTGACGGGTGACAACAAGACCACAGCCGACGCCGTGGCGCGCCAGCTCGGCATTCCCGAAGTCGAGGCCGAGGTTCTGCCCGAGGACAAGAGCAAGGTCGTCGCGCGGTTGCGGAAAGAGGGCCGCGTCGTCGCCATGGCAGGAGATGGCATCAACGATGCGCCGGCACTTGCGGCTGCAGATGTGGGCATAGCCATGGGAACAGGCACGGACGTCGCCATGGAGAGCGCCGGCGTGACCTTGCTCAAGGGCGATCTCGGCGGCATCGTTCGCGCGCGACATCTCTCGGCGGCGACCATGAGCAATATCCGCCAGAACCTGTTCTTCGCCTTCATCTACAACGCAGCGGGCGTGCCGGTGGCTGCGGGTGTGCTCTATCCGGTCTTCGGCATTCTGCTCTCGCCGATCATCGCGGCCGCAGCTATGGCGCTTTCATCGGCAAGCGTCATCATGAACGCGCTGCGGCTCCGGCAGGTCAATCTGTGACGCGTGCTACACAGCGATTGCGGTGGCGAACAGTGCAGCTGCCAGGAGCGCCGCAATCGTGCGCACGTGGTTCCACCACGTCCAGGCTTCCAAGTAATGCGTCCACGTCGAGCTGAGAGCGGCGTCCGTCAACGCTGTTACAGCAAGCTTCTCGTTGAGCGGCACATTGCGGACAATCGTGACGCCGAGCGTGCCGAAGAGATAGAAGGCAGCCGCGATCCGGCTGAGCACGGCTCCGGGAGCATCCCACACGTTCGGTGTTCCTGCCGCGACGATGAGAGCAATGATGCCGGTGCCGAAGAAGATCGTGAAGAAGAGCGGGTTCAGCACGGTCACGTTTATGTTCTGCATGGCACGAGCCCCCTCGGTATCGGGGCCTTGCGCGAGCGCCTTCATCACGAAGTTCGAGAACGCGAAGAAGATCCCACCGACGAGACCGGTGCCGGTCGTTGCCGTGACCAGGAGTAGAATCTCAAGCCATTCCGGCATTGGTGGTCCCCCGGATGGATGCGTGGCAGAACGCACGGCTAGTACCAGTCACTAGTGCCAGTCACTAGTGTATGTGACTGCCGCCATTCACGTCGATGACTGCGCCGGTAACATAGGCCGAGAGTGACGAGGCCAGGAACAGGCAGACGCCGGCAATATCCTGCGGCTGGCCCGCGCGCCCCAGAGGTACAGAAGCGATGATCTGAGTCTGCGCCTCCTTGCTGAGCTTGCCGCCATGAATGTCCGTGTCGACGAACGAGGGGCAGATCACATTTGCCCGCACACCCTTGGGGCCAAGCTCGCGCGCCAGAACCCTGGTCAGGCTCATCACACCGCCCTTGGCCGCGGCGTAGTGTGCGCCGCCGAACAGGCCACCACCACGTTGCGCTGCGACGGATGCAATGTTGATGATCGAGCCGCTGCCGGCCGCAATCATGGATCGTGCTGCAGCCTGGCAGACGTGGAATGTGCCGCGCAGGTTCACGTCCATCATCGCGTCGTAGCGATCCGGTGCGATATCGACGAACGATGCGGGTTCGGCCATGCCCGCGGAGTTCACGACCGCGGCAATGGGACCGAGCGCGTGCTCTGCTGCCGCGATGACATCGAAGCATTGCTGGCGGTTCGTGACATCGCAGGCATAGCCTTTGTGGCCGCTACCCGGGAGCGCAGCGGCGGCGGCTTCCGCGCCCGCACCATCGATGTCGAGGACAGCGACGCGCGCGCCGTGCTCGGCGAATGCTACAGCCGTTGCGCGGCCGATGCTGCGCGCACCGCCGCCGCCCGTCACCACGCAAACTTTGTCGTGAAGCAGTTTCATGCGATCCCTCCCAAGGGCAGCGAAGTTGGAGCGCGAGCAGGGACTTGACCTGATCTTCGTCCTATTTGAAGCGTTCCATGGCCTTGGTTAGACCAGGGCCCAACCTCTAAGGTCAAGGCGTTGGGCCTTGCTCCTGGGATGCACGCCCAGAAATTCCGTGGGAGGTTGCTTGGCATGGCGCCATATCCTTCCTATCATTTTGTGCCCATTCATTTCCCGATAGTGAGGATCTCCATGCCGACTTCTGCCAACTCGCCCATGCGCCTGCGCCGCGAGCTTGCCGCCGCCTTCCGCCTTGCAGAAAAGTTCGGTTACTCGGAAGGCATCTGCAATCACTTCTCGGTCGTGGTGCCGGGCAAGGAGGAGCGCTATCTGATCAATCCCTATGGCCTGCATTGGTCGGAGATGCGCCCGGAGCACCTGCTGCTCATCGATGGCGACGGCCAGGTCGTCGAGGGAGATGGTGAGGTCGAGGCCACGGCGCGGCACATCCACGTGCAAGGCCATCGGGCCAATCCGCGCCACCAGTGCATTCTGCATGTGCACATGCCGTGGGCGACATCGCTCACGATGGTCCAGAATGGCCGGCTCGAGATGGCGCACCAGACGGCGGCGCGCTACTACGGACGTGTCGCCTACCAGTCGTTCGGTGGTATTGCGCTCGATGAGGAGGAAGGAAAGCGCATTGCCGAGGCGCAGAAGACGAATCCCACGGCGGATGTCTTCTTCCTTGCTCACCACGGCATATCGATCGGCGGGCCGTCGATCGCCTTCGCTTTCGATGATCTCTACTATCTCGAGCGGGCGGCAAAGCAGCAGGTTCTGGCCATGTCCACAGGCCTGCCCTTGCGGGTGATGACCGACGAGCAGTCCAAGGATACGGCACGCCAGTACATGCAGGTCATCGACGTCCAGGCGGAGAAGCACTTCGACGCGCTCATGCGGATCAACGGATTGTGACCCGAGCCTCGTCGAGGTCGGCTCCAGTGGAACACTAATACGCGTTACGTTGCGCGCTGCTTCAAGGCATACGCGCCAATAATAATTTCAGGGAGGATATCACCATGGCCCGTTCGCCATTCCCGACCACTATTGCCGGCAGCCTGCCGAAGCCTGCCTGGCTCGCGGAGCCCGAAAAGCTTTGGGGCGCATGGCGGCATGAGGGCGATGATCTGCGCCGTGCGCAGGAGGATGCCGTACTCGTGTGGCTTAAGCTGCAGGAGGATGCGGGCATCGACATCGTCTCTGACGGCGAGCAGTTCCGCATTCATTTTGTGCATGGCTTTCTCGAGCACGTCGGCGGCATCGACTGGCAGAAGAAGACGCAGATGGGCATTCGCGACAACCGTTATGTCGTCGAGGTGCCGACCGTCACCGGGCCGATCACGCGCAAGAGGTCTGTGCACAACGAGGATGTGCGCTTCGTGCGGGCGAACACGACGCGGCAGATGAAGTTCACGCTGCCGGGGCCGATGACGATCTGCGATACGATCGCGGATGCCCACTATGGTCGCCGCGCCGACATGGCCATGGCCTTTGCGAAGGTGCTCAATGCCGAGGCGCGCGAGTTGGAAGCGCTCGGCGCGGATGTCATCCAGTTCGACGAACCGGCCTTCAATGTGTTCATGCGCGATGTGAAGGAGTGGGGCGTTGCCGCGCTGGAAGCTGCGGCGGAAGGGCTGAAGTGCACTACCGCTGTCCATATCTGCTACGGCTATGGCATCGAGGCCAATCTCAAGTGGAAGGAAACGCTCGGCGGTGAGTGGCGTCAGTACGAGGAGATCTTTCCCGCGCTGAACCGGTCGAAGATCCAGCAGGTGTCGCTCGAATGTGCGGGCTCCAGAGTGCCGATTTCGCTGATCTCGCATCTCTCCGACAAGACCATCCTCGTCGGCGCTATCGATGTTGCGACGAGCCAGATCGAGACGCCCGAGCAGGTCGCCGGAACGCTGAGGGAGGCGCTGAAGCATGCCGATGCCGAGCGCATTCAGGGCTGCACGAACTGCGGCATGGCACCTTTGCCGCGCGCGGTCGCGGCAGGCAAGTTGCGGGCCCTTGGTGCGGGCGCCAAACTTCTGAGGGCGTGAGAGAAGCCCGCCAATCGGGTGTCAATTGGCCTTGATGAACTGGGCAATGCGCGCGACGGCCTGACCTTCGATGCCGAGAAATCCGTGCTGCGACATCGCTTGGCAGGGGTCCGAGCGTGGTGTGCTGCCACCATCGAGCAGCGCGGCTTCGACCTTGCGGGATCCAGTCAGCGCCTTCGTGAGTTTCGGCGTGTCGGATGCCGGTGTGATGTCACAGCCATCGTGTCGGTGTGAGAGGACGAGCGTCGGCACCTTGACCGCGGAGAGCTTCATGCTCGCCACGCCATGGGGGTGGCTGGTGCGGATATTCCAGTTCGACTTGGCGCGCGTGATCGTCGATGTCAGCACGATGCCATCGACATTCTTCGTGGCGATCCCACCGCCCGCTGCCGAGAACGTGCCCATGCTCGTGCCGACGAGCCATACGGGTACGTTGGCCTGCTTCTTCAGGTAGTCGACTACAGCACCTATGTCGGTCGCGTGCGCGCTACTCATCCTGAAGACGGCATTCATGCCGCGATCGCCCTGATGGTCGGCAGGGGCGTCCATGACGGCGACCATGAAACCCTGGCGGGCGAAGCTGTCGCGTGTCCGCACGAGGAAGTTCTGCGCGCCCCAGCCCATGGAGGTCGCGCTTTTGAGACGCAGTGCGCCATGACCGCCGGCAAACAGGATCATCGAGGCAACGGGTTTGTCCGGCTTTATGAGGATGAAGGCCTGCTTTACGCCACGCGGAGACTGGACCGAGACGAGGCTGGCCTCCTGAGCCGAGGCCATGCCGGCCAGAAACGAGCAGGCTGGGATGGCAAGCATCCAGAATAATGCGCGACGCAGCATGATGGTCTCCCGAACGAAGGTATAGACAGCGGAATAGCGGCTCATTGGCAGGTAGAGCAGCGCCACGGTCAATCCTTCAAATGGCGGGTTAGACGTCTGTAACTGCGCTTTTGTCAGCCGTTCAATGAGAATCTGAATTTGAAAGCAAGGATCAGAGTGCGGTCGGGAAGGCGGGCGCCTATCTTCCGATCTTGGAAGTGAGAAAGGACGCGAGCGATGACACGCACCATCGACAGGCCGAAGAGCCGCCGCTCTGGCGAGTTGGCTCAGGACCGCTACTACGCGGCGGTCATCGCTCGTGACAAGGCCCTGGACGGCACGTTCGTGTACTCGGTCGCGACGACTGGGATTTACTGCCGACCGTCCTGTCCGTCGCGCCACGCACGCCGCGAGAACATGGCGTTCCATGCCTCAAGCGAGGCCGCACGCGCAGCCGGCTTCCGTCCCTGCAAGCGCTGCAAGCCCGATGCAGCATCACTCGACGCGGAGCATGCACGCATGGTCGCGGAAGCCTGTCGCATGATCGAAGCTGCCGAGGAGCCGCCGACGCTCGATGCGCTGGCTGCTGCCGTTGGCCTCAGCCCCTACTACTTCCATCGCATCTTCAAGAGCACGACGGGCGTGACACCCAAGGCGTACGCCATGGCACATCGCCAGAAACGCGTCCGCGACAATCTTCAAAGGAGCACCAGCGTGACCGAAGCCATTCATGAGGCCGGTTTCAATTCGAGCGGCCGCTTCTATGCCAATGCCGACGAAGTGCTCGGCATGACACCCACGACTTTCCGCGCCGGCGGGAAGAACATGCAACTCCGCTTCGCGATCGGGAAGTGCTCGCTTGGCGCGATCCTGGTCGCGGCAAGCGACAAGGGTATTGCCGCCATCCTGCTTGGTGATGATCCGGAAGCGCTCGTGCGCGATCTCGAGGAACGCTTTCCCAAGTCCGAGCTGATCGGCGGGGACCAGAAATTCGAGGATGTAGTGGCGAGGACGATCGCACTCATCGAGGCGCCGGGCAGCGCGTTCGACCTGCCGCTCGATGTGCGCGGAACAGCCTTCCAGCACCGCGTCTGGCAGGCCCTGCGCGAAATCCCTGTCGGTTCGACGCTGAGCTACAGCGAGCTTGCCGAGCGCATCGGTCTGCCGAAGGCCGTGCGGGCTGTGGCTGCGGCATGTGCGGCGAACCGCATCGCGGTTGCGATCCCATGCCACCGCGTGGTGCGCAATGATGGTGGGCTCTCGGGCTATCGCTGGGGTGTCGAGCGCAAACGCGAACTGCTGTCGCGGGAGCAGCGCTCATGAGCAAGCTCCTGACGCGCGAGAAGCCTGCGAACGGCGAGCTGGCGCGATCGATCGATTGGGACGCGGCGGGAAAGAGCCTCGATGCACGCGGCTTTGCGGTTCTTCCACAACTTCTGGCACGCGAGCAGTGCCGTGCGGTGGCGGAGATGTATCCCGATGACGGCCGCTTTCGCAGTCACATCCACATGGCGCGGCATGGCTTCGGGCGCGGCGAATACAAGTACTTCGCCTATCCGTTGCCCGAGCCGATCGCGCAATTGCGCACAACGCTCTACCCGCCGCTGGCCGCGATCGCCAATCGATGGCAGGCAGCCATGGGCGCGGAGGAACACTTCCCAGATGGCCATGCCGAATTCCTGAAGCGCTGCCATGATGCCGGCCAACCGCGGCCGACACCGCTGCTGCTGCAATACGTGGCGGGTGACTACAACTGCCTGCACCAGGATCTGTATGGTGCGCACGTCTTCCCGCTTCAGGTCGCGATCCTTCTCTCCGCGCCCGGGAGCGAGTTCACGGGCGGGGAATTCGTGATCACCGAGCAGCGCCCGCGCATGCAGTCTCGTGCCTCCGTCGCGCCGCTGGGTCAGGGAGACGCCGTCGTGTTTGCTGTCCATCACCGACCGGTGGCCGGGACGCGCGGAACCTATCGGGTAAACCTGCGCCACGGTGTGAGCGAGGTGCTGAGCGGCCGCCGGCATACGCTCGGCATCATCTTCCATGATGCGGCATAAGGCCGGACGAGCGGAAGGCACCCGGCCCTAAATTCGCTGCAATTCGGGCAGAGCCGGCATGTGTGGCTATTGCCGGGGGTGTCCATGAGAACCGAACCTGTCCTTCAGCGTCGGCGCATTCAAGTCATTCAGGCTGGTGTCCTGCTCGCGCTGCCGCTGCTTCTGCTGGCACAACCTTCCTTGGAGGGGAGTGCGCACGAGTTCATCGAGATTTCGGGAATGGTGCTGGCGTTCATCTGCATCGTCGGGCGGATGTGGAGCATCCTCTATGTCGGTGCGAAGAAGAACCTGGAGCTCGTGATGACGGGCCCCTATTCGACGACGAGAAACCCGCTGTACTTCTTCTCGACGATCGGCGCCGTCGGCATCGGGCTCATGTACGGCTCCCTGCTGGTCGCGCTTTTGCTGGGCCTCAGCGCATATGTCGTGCTGAGTGTGACGGCTGCAAAGGAAGCAGAGTACCTGCGCACGATGTTCGGCCCTGCGTATGAGATCTATGCGAAGCGTACGCCAATGTTCTGGCCGAAGATCGCGCTCTACGAGGATACGCAGGAGGTGATCTTCTCGCCGAAGGCACTCCGGCGCACATTGCTGGACGCCTTGCCCTTCCTCGCCGTGTTTCCGATTATCGAGACGATCGAATACCTGCAGGAGACGGGCGTCCTGCCGGTGCTCTTCCGCCTCATCTAGGGTCGCCGAATGGTGCGTTCGCCCATCCGGGCCTCACTCAGCCCGGGCGCTTGTTGGTGCCGTAGTTGAGCAATCCGGAATTGTTCTTCGGCGGGTGCGCGGCAAGACCTTCCTCGTGTGGCTCCGTGCCCCAGCCGGGGCGGTCCGGCAGGACGAGATGGCCGTCCTTGTACTCCGGCACATGCGTGAAGAGCTCGTGATCCCACGCGAGCCTATCGATGTCCGTCTCCATGATACGCAGGTTGGGTACGCAGGCCGAGAAGTGCGCATTCATCATCGTGCAGAGGTGGCCGTAGAAGTTGTGCGGGGCGACGTTCACCTCGTAGGCCTCGGCGAGATTGGCGATCTTCATGGATTGCCAGACGCCGTTCCAGGGCGTGTCGATGATGGCCACGTCCATGGCCTGCTCGCGGAAGTAAGGCAGGAACTCGCGGATGCCGAGCAGAGTCTCGCACGATGAGATCGGATGCGGGCTCTGGCGGCGGATGTAGCCGAGCGCTTCCGGATTGTAGCTGTCGATTTCGATCCAGAACATGTCGAGGTCGGCGATCTCGCGCAGGATCTTGAGATAGCCCTCGGTCTTGGCGTTGAAGTTCAGGTCCAGCAGGATGTCCACGTCCGGGCCGACGCCGTCGCGCAGTGCCTCGAGGTGCATGCGCAGATTGCGCAGCGTGTTCCGCTCGATGTTCAGGTCGGGCTGATTGGGCGAGCCGAATCCTGGCCGATAGCCCTTGGGATTCTTCTGGCCCTCATAGATGAAGATGTTCGTCTTGCAGGCGGTGAAGCCCTTCTCGCGCACTTCGCGGCCGAGGCTTTTCACGCCATCGAGGTCGGTGATCGCTGGTTTGTAGTAGCTGGGATGATTGATGCGCCACGTCGCGCAGTGCGACCAGTACACGCGAATGCGATCGCGGATCTTGCCGCCGAGCAACTCGTAACACGGCACGCCGAGGCTCTTGGCCTTGGCATCGAGGAGCGCATTCTCGATCGCGCCGAGCGCGAGCGCCACCACGCCGCCGGCTGCGGGCCGTGTAATCGCGTAAAGCTCATTGTAGATGCGCTCATGGTCATGAGCATTCTGGCCGATGACGCGAGGCGCGAGCCGCTGAATGGCCGCACTCAGGCCAGGCGCGCCAAAGCCTTCGTCGAACTCGCTCCAGCCCACGATCCCTGTATCGGTCGTGATCTTGACGAAGTGGTAGTTGCGCCAACCGGCATCACAGGAAAGCGTCTCCAGATTGGCGACCTTCGTGGGAGCCATGGGGTATCCTCCGTAGAGTTGTTTCTTGTTGAGGCGAGCTTAGACCGAAAACCGGGGGCGCCAGCCATGCAGTCTCAGTCGAACGCCTTTGTCGGGGTGGTATTGCCGACCGTGCCGGCCATCGAACCGGCGTCGATGGAGAGGATGATCCCCGAAACCCAGCGTGCCTGATCCGACGCGAGGTAGACGACGCCCTTGCCGACATCCCAGCCCGTGCCTTCCGTCTGCAGGAGCGTATTCATGCGCCGCGCCTCGCGCAGCTCGTCTTCCATGCCGGCGGCAAAGACCATCGGCGTATAGACATAGCCCGGCGCGATGCAGTTCACGCGGATGCCCTCGGGGCCGTGATGCGCTGCCATGGACCGGGTCATATTGACGACGGCGCCTTTCGAGGCGGAATAGAAGAGGCTCGGATTGCCGCCCTTGAGGCCGTCGATCGACGAGATGTTGATGATGGAGCCACCACCCTGCTTGCGCATTTCGGGGATGGCGTACTTGGCCATGAGCATCATCGACGTGACATTGATGCGCATGGCCGCATCCCAGTTTTCGGCGTTCGTGTCGACCGCGTTGCCCATGGGGCCGCCGATGCCGACGTTGTTCACGAGGATATCCACGCGGCCCCACGCCTCGGCGACGGTTTTTACCGCCGCGGCGCACGACGTCTGATCGGCGACATTGCCGACGACGACCATGGATGTGCCGCCCTCGGCGTCGATGATCTCTTTTGTGGCTTGGCCCAGTTCTTTGGTCGCGTCGAGAAGAGCGACCTTGCAGCCTTCACGCGCGAGCAGAATGGCCGCCGCGCGCCCATTGCCGATGCCTGAGGCGCGCGATCCTGCGCCCGTGACGATCGCGACCTTACCTTCGAGCCTCATTTCCGGCATCCGCGCTTCCTCCACCCGTTGATTTGTTGGGTGCCAGACTGCACGTCCGCACGAGTATCAACAAGCCCACTTGCCTCGTCCCGAAAGACAGAACGCAAACCCTGCTCGACGATCGTAATGTAATAGTATAACATTACATATGAATGAGATGATCTAGAGCAGAGAGGGATTATGGATCAAGTACTTATGGAGCATTTGGGGCGCGGGGACGCCCGGCGGGATCATCGATTGCCTGTCACCGTGCTGTCAGGGTTCCTGGGAGCGGGCAAGACGACGCTGCTCAATCATGTCCTGAACAATCGGGACGGGCGGAAGGTCGCGGTCATCGTCAACGACATGAGCGAAGTGAATATCGATGCTGATCTCGTGCGCGACGGCGGCTCCAATCTCTCGCGCACGGATGAGGCGCTCGTCGAGATGTCGAACGGCTGCATCTGCTGCACGCTGCGCGATGATCTGCTCAATGAAGTGCGTCGCCTCGCAGAGCAGGGCAAATTCGATTATCTGCTGATCGAGTCGACGGGCATTTCCGAGCCGCTGCCGGTCGCCGCCACCTTCGATTTCCGCGATGAAAGCGGCGTGAGCCTCGGCGACGTCGCGCGTCTCGATACGATGGTGACCGTTGTCGACGCGGCCAACCTTCTCAAGGATTATGCTTCGACGGATTTCCTGGCGGACCGAGGTCAGTCGCTTGGCGAGGGCGATGATCGGCCACTTGTGAACCTTCTAGTCGAGCAGATCGAGTTCGCTGATGTCGTCGTCCTCAACAAGCTCGACATAGCGACGCCGCAGCAGGTGGAAGCGGCGCGCATGATTGTTCGCGCGCTCAATGCGAGCGCGCACATTGTAGAGACGAGCGAGGGGCGGGCACCGCTCGATGAGATTCTGAATACCGGGCGCTTTGATTTCGAAAACGCGCATCGCCATCCTCTCTGGTTCAAGGAGCTGAATGGCTTCAAGGACCACGTGCCCGAGACCGAGGAGTACGGCATTCGCAGTTTTGTCTACCGCGCTATCTCCCCGTTCGAACCCGCGAAGCTGCACGACTTCTTCAACTGCACGTGGCCTCACGTCGTGCGCGCGAAAGGTTTCTTCTGGATCGCAACGCGCCCCGAGTGGTGCGGTGAGGTCAGCATGGCCGGCGCACTCGTTCGCCACAATGCAGCGGGATTCTGGTGGGCGGCCATGCCCAAGGAGCGTTGGCCCCAGGATCCAGAGCACGTTGCGATGATCAAGCGACGCTGGAGCGAGCCATTCGGAGATCGCAAGCAGGAAATCGTCTTCATCGGGACGCGCGACATGGACGAGCGCGCGATCCGGGTGTCGTTGGATCGCTGTCTGGTTGCGCTACCGGACTCAGGGCGCGTGGATACCAAGAGTTGGCGACAGCTCCCCGATCCGTTTCCAGTGTGGAGTAGAAACCATGAGCATGAGTGATGAGGAAGCGGCCGCGATTGCGGAAATCCACGAGCAGGACGTGGCCGAAGTGCGGGCGCTCCTGCAAGCGGCTGTACGTGACGCAGGCGCGCGATGGCTGCCGATGAATGCGATCGTTGACGCAATGGTGCGCGAGCTTGTCGTCTTGCGGGGACGTGCACCATGCGTGCTGCGACGCCATGAAGCCCTTCAGACGTGGGTCGCAAAGCGTGCGGCAAAACGGTCGTAGAGCCAGAGCAGTGCGGCGCAGCACAGCACAGCACAGTGCCAGTACCGACCAGCGATTATTCATGGATGAAACCTTGCAAGCACGCAGATCGACATTAATGATGTCACTGTACATGCATTGTGCGCATCATCCCAGTGGATGGTAACGAGGGGGTCGGCAGGGGCTGAAATCGGCATAGCGTTGTGCGGCAGTCGCCGTGCATCCTATCGGGGCTCGATTTCACGAAGGAAACGGTTCCATCCATGGTTGATCAGACAGGCTCCGGGCGGCTCGCACCAAAGGTGATGTCTTTCGATGTGTTCGGCACGTTGATCAGCGTCCGGGACAGCTCCTATGGCGCCTTCGAGAGAATTCTTGACGCAACGGATGCGCGAGGTGTCGACGTCAAAGCGTTCTGGGAGTTCTGGGAGCATCGGAACATCGAGCAGTATTGGGAGCCGTACCAGTCATATCGCGCGATCTGCGAGACGTCCCTGTCCGATGCGTTCGCGAAGTTCGGCGTTCGCGGCGATCCGCGCCTGATCAACTACTACTTCGATGCCTTCGGCAGTTTCTTCCTCTACGAGGATGTGCTGTCGACACTGGAGCGGCTCGCCAAGCGATACAAGCTGGCCGTCGTCTCGAACATCGACGACGACCTTCTGGCGCTCACGCCTCTCAAGCGGTCGTTCGATCTCGTGTGCACGGCCGAGCGTGCGAAGGGATACAAGCCCGACGGCGCCCTTTTCCGGTATCTGATCGAGAATGCGGGCGAGGCAAAGAGCGACATCCTGCACTCTGGTCAGTCGCAGTACACGGATCTGGTCGGCGGAAAGCCTTTGGGACTGACCATCGCCTGGATCAATCGGCGTGGTGTTGAACTCGACGGGAATGTACCGCGTCCCGACTACACCTTCAGTGATATCCAGTCTCTGCTCGGACTCGTCGAGACCTAGACGGCCGACCAGGCGCGAACGTTGCCTGCGCTGCGCAAGAGCCGCTACGGGGAAGCACATATGAGCGCATCTCTGCCCCCACTTCAGAAGAATGCCACGGCGGATCTCGCTGCCTTCGCGAGCGCGCTGACGTACGAGCAGATACCGGCCGCTGTCATCGCGCGCGTGCGCCTGAGCTTGCTCGATGGGATTGGCGTGTGTCTGCACGGCGCCACGCTGCCGTGGACGCGGCACGTGCAGGACATGGTGCGCGCGCACGGTGCCGCGCCTGTCACAACGATCTTCGCCACACGTCACAAGGCATCGTGGTCGCAGGCCGCGCTGGCCAATGCGACGGCAGGACATGCTTTCGAGATGGACGACATCCATACGGAATCGGTCGTGCATCCGAACTCGCTCACGACGCCTATCGCCATCGGCTATGCGGAAGGGCATCCGACCGTGAGCGGGCGTGATCTGTTGACGGCTATCGTTGCGGGCTGCGAAGTGGGCACACGGATTGGCAACGCAGCGACGACGAAGCTCTTTCTCAATGGCTTTCATCCTCAGGGCACGAGCGGCGCTTTTGTCGCCGCGGCGACTGCCGGACGACTGCTCGATCTCGATGCGCGCGCCATGCAGAATGCGCTTGGCATTGGCGGCTCTATGGCGGCGGGCCTGATGGCCGCGCAGGAAGGAGCCATGGTCAAGCGCCTCCATGCCGGGCGCGCAGCCGAGGGTGGCGTGTATGCGGCGGAGCTCGCGAAGCGCGGCTTCACGGGCATCTCCGATGTGGTTGAGGCAGGATATGGCGGCTTTCTCAGCTCGTATTCGCGCACGCCGAATGTCGCGCGGCTAACGGAAGGCCTGGGTACGGTCTGGGAGACGGAGCGGGTTGGCTTCAAGCTTTATCCGAACGTCACGAGCATCCATACGTCACTCGACGCGCTGCGTCATATCATGCGTTCGCATGGGCTCGATGCGCGTGACATCCGCACGGTCGATGTGGGGTGCGGGCACATGACATACGTGCACACAGCTTGGACATATCGCGACGCCGGCGTCACGGCCGCGCAGATGAACATGTTCTACGGTCTCGCCGCTATGGCGACGGGCGGCGATGTGACTGTCGCGGATTACACTCCAGCACGGATGCAGGATCCGGCGCTCCTCGATTTCATTTCACGGATCAGCATCCATGAGGATGCCGAACTCGAAGCCATGGGGCATCGTTTCCGTCATGCCTGCCGCATGAAAGTGACGACGCAAGACGGGCGCTCGTTCGAGCACGAGATCCTGTACCGCCGCGGGAGTGCCGACAGTGACGTCGGCAAGGAGGAGGTTCGGCGGAAGTTTGCGGGCAACGTGCGCGGATTGCTGAGCGACGCGGACCGCGATCGCGTCGTCGAACTGATCGAGGTGTTGGATACGCCGCCGCACGTGCGCGAGCTTTGTGACATCCTCGCGAACCGCGTGCGCACAACCTCGGACTGAACGACGGGAAACACCCACGCCGCGCGAGCGCCGTCGCATTTGCGCGCCTTTTGCGTCACGCCCGTCCTCACGCTTTCGCGAGAAGCGGCACTTCGGACTTTCAATTCCGGCAAACCTGCCTAAAAAGGCGCCATGTCCACAGACGACCGCACATACCCGGCGGGCGCGCCACCCGCGCCCGGTCCGAGCCTCTGGCGCGCCGAGATGACCGAGACGGTCAAGCTCGCGACGCCTATTGCGCTGACGCAGCTCGGTCAGATCGCCATGATGACGACGGACCTCATGCTGCTCGGGCGGCTAGGGGCAGAGATCGTCGCGGCGGCCGCGCTCGCGCATACGGTGCTGTTTGCCGCATTCACGGTCGGCATGGGTCTTGTCGCGGCAGTCGCGCCGCTGGCCGCGCAGGCTTTTGGTGCGCGCGATCCTCGCGGCGTCAGACGTGCACTCCGCGTTGGTATGTGGGCGTCCGTCCTGGCGGGTGTACCGCTGACCGCGCTGCAGTTCTGGGGGACGGACATTCTCCAAGCGCTGGGCCAGACGCCGGAGAACGCCGAACTCGCCGGACGCTATCTTCTCGGCCTCGGCTGGTGCCTCATTCCCGCATGGGTGTTCATGGCCATCCGCGGTTTCATGGGGGCCGTGAACCGGCCGGAGCCGGCGCTTTGGATCACGCTCGTCGCGATCCCGTCCAATCTCGTGCTCGCGTGGGGCCTCATCTACGGCGAGCTCGGTCTGCCGCGCCTCGATCTGCTCGGCGCCGGCATAGCGACGACGATCGTCAACATCATCATGTGCATCGTGGCACTCGTCATCTGCGTCACGCGGGCTCCCTTCAAGAAGTACCATGTGCTCGGGCGCTTCTGGCGCTTCGATGGGCCGATCTTCCGCAAGCTGCTCGTGGTCGGTCTGCCGATCTCGGGCGCGTATCTCCTCGAGTTCGGCCTGTTCGCAGCCGGCGCGCTCCTCATGGGCACGATCAGCACGACGGCGCTTGCCGCGCATCAGATTGCGCTGCAGATAGCGGCTGTGCTGTTCATGGTGCCCTTCGGCATTTCCATTGCGGCGACCGTGCGGGTCGGACATGCCGTGGGGCGGCGAGACGCGGCGGCGACGCGGCGTGCGGGGTTTGCGGCGCTGGCGCTCGGCGCGTCCTTCATGGTGGTCATGACCGGCTTCGTGGCGCTCGCGCGTGACGTGCTGCCTGTGTTGTTTCTCGGCAGTCAGACGCCGGAGACTGCGGCAACATTCAAGTTGACCGCGCTGCTCCTGCTCGTCGGCATGTTCTTCTTCATTGCCGATGGGCTGCAGACGGTGGCCGCGGGTGCGCTCAGAGGCCTGAACGATACGCGCGTACCGTTGTTGTTCGCGACTTTCAGCTTCTGGGTGGTGGGCTTCACGGCGTGCTGGTGGCTGGGTTTCCGCGCGGATCTCGGCGCGGTCGGCGTTTGGATCGGCCTGACCATCGGCATCGTGGTCTATGCCGTTCTCCTGGTCACGCGCTTCCACTTACTGACGCAGCGCGGATACATGCCGGAGGTTGCAGGCGTCGCGCACTAGGCGTGTCCGAATATCCTCTTGACGAGCACTATCGTTACGTCGCCGCGAACGGAATGTCGTACGCGCCTTGCTCACCCCATCCGGTTGCCGATATTCGGTGGTGACCAGATATGAGCGGCGGGAGGCAGGCGACGTGATGAGGATGGTAATCGCGATAGCATTCGGATTGGTCGCGGCGGCTTCGGCCACCGTCGTTGCGCAGGACATGAAGGGGTCTGCGGATCATCCCCTTATTCCGCGCTACGAGGGATCCGAGATCCGGGTCTTCAAGACGAGCGCCTTCGAAGAGTATCGCCTCATAACGAGCAAGATTCTGAAGCGGAAGGGCGAGGAAGAAGCTGACACTTTCACGCGCCTCGAGGGGAAGGTGACGCATCGCCTGTACCGCGCACCGAAGGACCGCTCGGCACTCGAAGTATTCCGCAATTATGAGGGCGCGCTGCAGAAGGCGGGCTTCGTACCGGTCTTTGCCTGCCAGCAGAACGACTGCGGTCAATGGTTCAACGGTGCCATGAATCCTGGCACCCGCTACAACGGTCTCATCTACGGCGGCCAGCAGCGCTATCTCGCAGCCAAGCTCGCGCGTCCTGAAGGCGACGTCTACGTTTCGCTGTATGCGACGAGTTTCGAACCGGAGAACCGCACGTTTCTTGTTCTCGATGTCATCGAGCTCCAGGGCATGGAACAGCGTATGGTCGTGCTCGAAGCTGGTGAGATGGAGAAGTCGATCGCGCGGGATGGTCGCGTGGCGATCTACGGCATTCTCTTCGATTTCGACAAAGCGGACATCAAGGCCGAGTCCAAGGAGCAGATAGATCAGCTCGGCGCGTTGCTCAAGAAGAGTGGAGACCTGCAGGTGATCATCGTTGGTCACACGGATGGCAAGGGCGCCTTCGATTACAATCTCTCACTGTCTCAGAGGCGCGCGCAGGCGGTCGTCAGCGCACTTTCATCCGCGCACGGCATCAAGCCCAATCGCATGACCGCGGCAGGCGCGGGAATGATCTCGCCCGTTGCATCCAATCGGACAGAGGAAGGGCGGGCGAAGAACCGCCGCGTCGAGATCGTGGAGCGCTACACCGGCAAATAGCACATGCAGCCACGGTGATGACACTCGATCCTTCGGCAGGATAGGATCGAGCCTTCAAACATGGAGGAAGCGCAATGCCATACCGCGGCATGACCGTGGAGCTGATCAAGCTCAAAGGCGACAAGGGCGATACGATAACAGCCTACACGGCGCGGCCAGAAGGAAAGGGCCCATTCCCGGGCGTCGTGCTCGTGCACCATCTTCCCGGTTGGAGCGAGCTCTATATCGAGATGACGCGCAAGTTCGCGCACTACGGCTACCTCGCGATTTGCGCAAACCTCTACGAACGCAATGGCGAGGGCGATCCCGATGATGTCGCGGCCAAAGTGCGCGCAGAAGGCGGCGTGCCGGATGCGCAGGTCGTCGCGGATACGGAAGCGGCGGTGAAGTGGATGCGCGCGCAGCCCGGCCACAACGGTAAGGTCGGGATATTCGGTTCGTGCTCGGGCGGCCGGCACGCTTACATCTATGCCTGCCAGAAGAAGGACGTCGATGCGTGCATCGATCTTTGGGGTGGTCGCGTGGTCATGCCCAAGGAAGGTCTCAACGAGAAGACGCCGGTGGCGCCCATCGATCTCACCAAGGATCTCTCATGCCCGCTGCTCGGTCTCTTCGGCAACGAGGATCGCGCGCCGAGCCCGGAGCAGGTGGATCAGCATGAAGCAGAGCTCAAGAAGCACGGCAAGAACTACGAGTTCCATCGCTACGACGGCGCGGGGCACGGCTTCTTCTACTACCACCGCCCGCTCTATCGGGTCGACCAGTCGCTCGACGGCTGGAAGAAGGTCTTCGCGTTCTTCGGCAAGCATCTCGCGAGGTAAATCTCATGTGCACATCGATCGTCGAAATCGCGCCCGCTGAAGGTGTGGCCAAGGCTGATGGCGTGTGGTTTCCAGTGACGCACTCCGTCGTCGCTTATGATCACGCGCGGCATGCACTTCTTGCTGATGTCATTACGCTCGACTTCATCAATACTGATCTGCCGCCGGGATCGCGCGCCGCCGTCGAATTGACGCTCGATGCGGCAAAGGCGCTACATGCAGCGCTGGCAAAGGCCATTACAGAAGCGGAGATCGAGGAAGCCGAGCGTGCGGAGAGCATTGCTGAGCAGGCGCGTCGTAAGCAGGCGGTGCGGGTTGCGGCTTAAGACTGCGCGTCTGCCCAAGTTCGGATGTGCGCGGCGATCGCGTCGAGGCCATCCGTGAGGGCGGCCGGTCCTGGCTGAAGAATGATCGGTGATTTGATTTCAAAGAGGGCGTTGGTGCGCACGGCCGGGATGGTATCGAAGCCCGGCCGTGCGCTTAGCTGCTCGGGACGGAATTTCTTGCCGCACCATGAGCCGAGGATGACGTCGGGCGCGGCGGCAATCACTGCATCGGCGGTGACGATGCGCTCGCGGGCAGATTTGCGATGCGCGAGATCACCGAAGATGTCGACGCCGCCGGCAATGGTGATCAATTCGGAAACCCAGCCGATACCGCTGATCATCGGTTCGTTCCATTCCTCGAAGTAGACCTTTGGCCGGCGCGCCGGTCGGGCGGTATCGCGCCGGATCGTATCGAGACGCTCTTCGAGCTGTCTCGCCAGCGCCTCACCCTGGGCGGCAGCACCGACCATGGCCGCGAGAAGTCGGATCATGTCGAGGATACCGGCGACTGTGCGCTGGTTGAAGGCGTGGACAGCCACACCCTCACGGATCAGGCTGGCGACGATGTCGGCCTGAAGGTCGGAGAAGGTGAGAACGAGGTCGGGTTCGAGCGCCAGAATCTTTGGAATGTCGGCGCTGATGAAAGCGGAGACACGCGGCTTCTCGTGCCTGACGCGCGCGGGCCGCACGGCATAACCCGAGACGCCGACGATGCGCGCGTCCTCGCCGATGAGATAGAGGGTCTCGACGGTCTCCTCGGTCAGGCAGACAATGCGCTCGGGCGGGAAAGACATCGCGCGCTCCGGCTATTGGTACTTTTCCGCCCGGCGGGTGAACTCGGCATAGCCGAGCCGCGCCTCGAAGTCTCGCTCGCTCTCCAGATGCTTTCGGCCGAAGGCTTCGGGACTGCGTGCTTTCGCGAGCGCCAAACTCTGCTGCAGTGCTTTGGTCGCGGCCTTGAGGCAGAAACCGTAGTCTATGACGAGATCGGCAGCTCCGTCCCACTCCGCGGGATCGGGCACGCTCGGCAGATTGATCGTGATGATTTTCGTGCGAACGTGCGCACGGATATTGCGCAGCATGTCAGGCGTCGCGCCCGTGGGGAAGAGATAGTCGACGCCGATTTCCTCGAAAGCCTGCAGCCGAACGATAGCCTCATCGATATTCTTGGTTGCCCAGATGGCATCCGTGCGCGCGATGATCGCGAGATCATTCGAGCGTCGCGCATCGAGGGCAGCGCGCAGCTTGTGCTTCATCGCATCCAGCGGGATCAGGGTCTGCGGGAGGGTGGTGTGCTTGCCGCCGGCATGATCTTCGATGTGGATCGCGGCGACGCCGGCGCGCTCGAAGGCATCAATGGTGCGCCAGATATTGGCGGGCTCGAAGAAGCCGCCCTCGGCATCGGCGATCACGGGCACGTTCACGGCATCGACGACCGCCTTCGTATGTCGAACGATCTCATCGAGGGTGAGCGCACCCACATCCGGTAGACCATGGCCGGCAGCTGCGGCGGCGTAGCTCCCGACATAGACCATGCCAAATCCTGCTTCCTCGACGAGCTTCGCGCTCAGAGGATCATAGGCACCTGGAAGGACGAGCGCGCGAGGGCCGGCCAAGGCCGCAGAAAGGGCGGCAGCAGTGCGAGCGGCTTTCATTCGTCCGGACTCTCCTCAATGCAGGGTTCCAGCCCGCATTGAGCATCTCGACGCGGCACTCGCAAGCCGAAGCGAACCGGTACGCCGGGCGCAGTGTGACTATCGATGCGTCTTGGCGTGGCGATCAGTAATAGGGGCACACCCAGCCGTCATAGCGATAGCTGTAGTAGCAGTCCCAGCCGGGGTCATAACCCCAGACGAATATGCTGCCGACCCGGTGGCCGCGATGGTGGCGGACGTGGCGGACGCCGTGGAACTGACCGCCGTGGTGGATGCGTCCGGAGAAGTGGGCAGGCCTGCCGCCCATATGACCACGGCCGCCGAAACTGCCGCCACCCATGTGGCCGAAGCCGCCGCCGCCCATATGCATGCCACCACCACGAGCGCCACCGCCGCCGCCCCCATGACCGCCACCGCCATGACCGCCACCGCCGCCCCCACGCACAAGCGTGACGTTCGCGTCATTGTCCGGGGTGACGGGGTTGGTTGGGGCCGGCGTCGCTTGCGCCGCCGTCGCGCATAACGCTGCGAGTGATGCTACGCCCAAGATTGACAATCGATGCAACATGTCAGCCTTCCTTTCCTGCAGAAAGAGCAGGTCGCGCCGACCGTTTGCGAGGTGTCCGAAGGTAAGTCGAGCTTTCGGGCAGAACACGGTGTCCGCGCGGTGTCAGCTCTCTGTTCTTGAGATGGCGAGCGAACCTCGCGACGTCCATGCGGCCGACGGCGCTTCACGAATCATTGATCGGACGCGGTTGTTCGCGCGGGGGCCGAATTTTCTGTCCGCAGATATGGCGTTCCCGGCGCTTTACTCAGCCCAGCGTGAACGCCTCGTTGATCGCGCTTTGAATGCCACCGCCCATCACTGGGCCACCTCCGGCGACGTAGATGGTGTCGTCGATGGCGACCGCGCCGAGGCCGTGCCGCGGCGTCATCATGGGCGCGTAGGCCTCCCACGTATCGGACGCGATGTCGTAGGCTTCGTTCTGGCCATAGACGCGGTCCGTGCCTTCGCCACCCATGCAGAAGATCTTGCCCCTGACCAGCACGGCACCGTGCCCCGAGCGCGCCGTCGGAAATGGGCGCCGCGCCTCCCACTTGTCGGCCTTCAGGTCGTACACATGGTGTAGATTGGAGTTGGTGTGGAAGCTGTCGACGCGCCCGCCGATGAGGTGAATGAGGCCGTTGGCGGTGACGATGCCGGTGTGATCGCGACCGAGCGGCATAGGACGGCGCGGCTCCCACTTGTCCGCCTTGGCATCGTAAGCGTAGTGCCAGTCGACGGACTTCTTGTCGGCGAACGTATCGCCGATCGCGCCGCCGATGATGTGCAAAGTGCCGTTGTCGTTTGTGGTGCCCATGGCGCCGCACGGACGTGGCAGTGACGCGATCTTGCGCCACTCGGTAGCGCCCGGATCGAGCACGAAGCACTGGTCGTGCGGCTTGCGGTTCTGCTCGACGAAGCCGCCCAGCGCATAGAGCCGACCTTCGACGACGCAGACGCCCACGTGGTTCGCACCCAGCGGCAGCGGTGGCCCTTCGAGCCACTTGTCGGATTTGGGGTCGTAGATGTGATGATAGTTCCGGTCGACCCGTTGCTCGCCGTAGCCACCGAGGAGGTGCATCCGGCCGTCCCGGACGGTCGCCCATGCCATCTCGCTGCGCGGGATGGGCAGCGGCGCCTTTGGCATCCATCTGCCGGGACTGGCGGCTTTGCGCGCGGGGCTGTCGGTGACGTGCTGGGTCGCGGTCTCGGGAGGTAGGCCAAGGCGGCCGGGCTGCTTCAGGCTTTCGTACATGCCGCCGTGGTGTTCGTGACCGGGTGCCTGGGCGAGGGCTGGGCCGGCGACGGCGGCTCCCGCGAGCCCAGCGAGGACGGTGCGGCGGTCGATCGACTTCTGTCCGAGGCGCATGTCGCTTCTCCCTTCATGGCGCTCAGCCGATGGCCACGGCGCTTTCAATGGGATATGTCCCACGGAGATCTGACAAAGGGAAGGCATGCCCCACCACCCGCACCGCTTCTGTGTGGCACCGCAGATGGACTGGACGGACCGGCACTGCCGGTACTTCCATCGTCTGCTGTCCAATCGCGCGCGCCTCTATTCCGAGATGGTGACCGTGCCGGCGGTGATCCACGGTAAGCGCGAGCAGCTGCTCGGGTTCGATCCTGCTGAACATCCAGTGGCACTGCAACTTGGGGGCTCCGATCCGGCGGGTCTCGCTCAAGCCGCGCGGATCGGCGAGGACTGGGGCTATGCCGAGATCAATTTGAATGTCGGCTGCCCCTCGGATCGGGTGCAGGTTGGCAGCTTCGGCGCCTGTCTCATGGCGGAGCCGGGGCTTGTCGCGGATTGCGTCGCGGCCATGCGGGCGGCCGTGCGCGTGCCGGTCACCGTCAAGTGCCGCATCGGTATCGACGATCAGGACAGCGAGGCCGATCTCGACCGCTTCATCGATACGGTGGCGGGGGCGGGCTGCGACACGTTCATCATGCACGCGCGCAAGGCCTGGCTGAAGGGGCTCTCACCGAAAGAGAACCGCGAGGTACCGCCGCTCGACTATGGACGGGTCGCCCGGCTCAAAGCGCGGAGGCCCGAGCTGACGATTGTGCTGAATGGCGGGATCGGCTCGATCGACGAGGCTGAGTCTCACCTCCAGATCTTCGACGGCGTGATGCTCGGACGGGCGGCCTATCACACGCCGTACATCCTGGCAGAAGTGGATCGGCGCCTGTTCGGTAGTGGCGGCCTAGATATCAGTCGCGGGGATGTACTGCGCGCGCTTGTTCCGTACATCGATCAGCATGTCGCTCAGGGCGGTCGGCCCTATGCGATCCTACGGCATATCCTCGGGCTCTATCACGGCCAGCCCCGGGCCCGGGCCTTCCGCCGGCTGCTCTCCGAGCAGGGACCGCGCGCGACGGCAGGCGGCGATCTGCTGCGCGCGGCCATTGCGGTCGTCGAGGGGCAGGAATTCCCAGCCGCTGCCGAGTAATGCAGGCCAGAACTGCTGAATACTGCGGCAGATCAGCCCTCGCCTCACAGCATTCAGGCTGATAGAACGGGTCCAGATTCCAGGGCGCCACCACTTCCCGGGCGCCCCGATGAAGACGCATGGGGACATGATGCTCGCTGACAAGGACCGCATCTTCACGAACCTCTACGGCTTCCACGACTGGCGCCTTGCTGGCGCGCGGTCGCGCGGCGCCTGGGACAACACCAAGGCCCTGATCGATATGGGCCAGGATGCGATCATCAACGAGATGAAGGCCTCGGGCCTGCGCGGGCGCGGCGGCGCCGGCTTCCCGACCGGGCTCAAGTGGTCGTTCATGCCGAAGAACGATCCGCGACCGTCCTATCTGGTCGTCAACGCGGACGAATCCGAGCCGGGCTCCTGCAAAGACCGCGAGATCATGCGGCACGATCCGCACCTACTGATCGAGGGCTGCCTCGTCGCCTCCTTCGCGATGCGCGCGCACGTCTGCTACATCTACGTGCGTGGAGAGTTCATCCGTGAGCGCGAGCGCCTGCAAGCGGCGATCGACGAGGCCTATGAGGCCAAGCTCATCGGCAAGAACAGCATTCACGGCTGGGATTTCGACTGCTACGTCCACCACGGCGCGGGCGCCTATATCTGCGGTGAGGAGACGGCGCTGCTCGAGAGCCTCGAGGGCAAGAAGGGTCAGCCGCGCCTGAAGCCGCCGTTCCCGGCGAACTCCGGCCTCTATGGCGCCCCGACCACGGTCAATAACGTCGAGTCCATCGCCGTCGCGCCGACGATCCTGCGGCGTGGGGCGACATGGTTCGCCGGACTCGGCAAGCCGAACAACACCGGCACCAAGCTCTTCCAGATCTCCGGGCACGTCGAAAAGCCGTGCGTGGTCGAGGAGGAGATGGGGATCTCGCTGCGCGAGCTGCTGGAAAGGCATGCAGGCGGCGTGCGCGGTGGCTGGGACAACCTGCTGGCTGTCATCCCGGGCGGCTCGTCCATGCCCTGTCTGCCGAAGGAAATCTGCGACGACCTGACCATGGACTTCGACACGTTGTCGAAGCTCAAGAGCGGCATGGGCACGGCCGCCATCATCGTCATGGACAAGTCGACGGACATCATCGCCGCCATCCGCCGCATTGCCTACTTCTACAAGCACGAGAGCTGTGGTCAGTGTACGCCGTGCCGCGAGGGCACGGGTTGGATGTGGCGCGTGCTGGAGCGCATGGAGCGCGGCGACGCCGAGATCGAGGAGATCGACCTTCTGTTCGACGTGTCGAAGCAGGTCGAGGGGCATACCATTTGCGCGCTGGGCGATGCCGCGGCTTGGCCCGTTCAGGGTCTCCTGCGCAACTTCCGGCCCGTCATCGAGCAGCGCATCAAGGACCGCAAGCGCTCACTCGCGGTGGCCGCGGAGTGAAGAGCGCCGCCGGAGATCTCCGGCGGCGATGTCGTGCTTAGCAACTAGCGGACGTCGGAAGCAAACAAGCAGGCGCTAGCGCTGCTTGGACGACTTTTTGTCGTCGTCATCATCCTCGTCTTCCTCGTCCTCGTCTTCATCTTCGTCGTCTTCGTCCTTGTCCTCGTCGTCCTCACCGGCACCGAGTTCCCGGACAGCCTCGAGAAGCTGCTCCTCACCTTCTTCTTGCGTCTCGACCAGCCACTCCGCGACGATCTCGTCGCCGCGCATGAAGACGACTTTGAAGGGCTGCTCTTCGTCGTCGCTCGGAACAACATCTGCAGTAATGTATGCCATGACCGGTCTCCTGCTGCACTGAGAAGCGGGCGCGTGACGTGCGCCTTCCCGCGCCGGAAGTCAATCCCGCGGGATATTGAAGCTGTGATGACAGCAGGCGATCAACCCTCGGCGACGCGCGCGAGTTCCTGCACGAGGCCGCGCACCCCCTTGAGCCGCCCGGCCGGCGATTCCCAGTCTGCCTTGAAGACCAGCTTTTGATCCGGCATGAGCCTAAGCAGGCCCTTCGATGCTTGGATGAAAGCGACGAGGCCCTGCGCATTGGCGAACTGGCCCTTGCGGAAGAGGACGGATGCACCCTTCGGCCCAGCGTCGATCTCGGCAATGCCGGCGCGGCGGCACAGCGCCTTGATCTCCATGACATCGAGAAGATGCTCCACCTCGTCGGGGAGGGGACCGAAGCGGTCGACCAACTCCTCGGCCAGGGCATCGATGTCCTCGCGCGTCTTGAGGTTCGCGAGACGACGATAGAGCCCGAGCCGTACTTGTAGGTCCGAGACGTAGGCCTCGGGCAGCATCATGGGTGTACCAAGCGTGATCTGCGGGCTCCATTGCTCGTCGATATCGCCGAGATCACCGCCCTTGATCGCCTCGATCGCCTCCTCCAGCATGGATTGATACAACTCGAAACCGACCTCGCGGATATGGCCGGACTGCTCGTCGCCGAGCAGGTTGCCGGCGCCGCGGATGTCGAGATCGTGCGAGGCGAGCGAGAAGCCGGCGCCGAGCGTGTCGAGCGAGTGCAGGACCTTGAGCCGCTTCTCCGCACCTTCGGTGAGGCGTTTGCCGGGCGGCGTTGTGAGATAGGCATAGGCGCGCGTCTTGGAGCGCCCGACGCGGCCGCGCAGCTGATAGAGGGCGGCTAGGCCGAACATGTCGGCGCGGTGCACGATGAGTGTGTTCGCGTTCGGAATATCGAGACCGGATTCGACGATCGCCGTCGAGAGCAGTACATCGTACTGCCCGTCATAGAAGGCGCTCATGACATCCTCGAGCTGCGCGGGCGTCATCTGCCCGTGCGCGCGCACGATGCGCAGCTCCGGTACTTCCTCGGTCAGGAATTCGGCAACCTCGTCGAGGTCGGCGATGCGGGGGACGACATAGAACGATTGCCCGCCGCGATGGCGCTCGCGGCGCAGGGCCTCGCGGATGATGATGGGATCGAAGGGCGAGATGTACGTCCGGACGGCGAGGCGATCGATCGGCGGCGTGGTGATGAGCGAGAGCTCGCGCACGCCGGAGAGGGCGAGCTGCAAGGTGCGCGGAATGGGCGTCGCCGTCAGCGTGAGGACATGCACGTCCTCTTTGAGCTGCTTCAAGCGCTCTTTATGACCGACGCCGAAATGCTGCTCCTCGTCCACGACCAGCAGACCGAGGCGCGCGAACTGGATCTGCTTGCCGAGCAGCGCGTGCGTGCCGACGACGACGTCAAGGGTGCCATCCTTGAGGCCGGCCTTCACTTCCGAAAGCTCCTTGGCATTGACGAGGCGCGAGGCGCGGCCAATGCGAATGGGCAGGCCTTTGAAACGTTCGACGAACGTTTTGTAGTGCTGGCGCGCAAGGAGTGTGGTCGGGACGACGACGGCGACCTGCAATCCGGCCATGGCGGCGATGAATGCGGCACGGAGGCCGACTTCGGTCTTGCCGAATCCGACGTCACCGCACACGAGGCGATCCATGGGACGGCCTGATGAGAGATCGCCGAGCACGGCGTCGATGCTCTGGGCCTGGTCTTCGGTTTCCTGATGGGGAAAGCGCGCGACGAACTCGCCATAGGCGCCATCGGGTGCTTCGAGCACGGGCGCAGACTTGAGCTGGCGGAGAGCCGCGATCTTGATCAGTTCACCGGCGATTTCGCGCAGGCGCTGGCGGAGCTTGGCTTTGCGCGTCTGCCAGCCGACACCGCCGAGGCGGTCGAGCTGAGCGTTGGTCTCGTCGGAGCCGTAGCGGGACAGAAGCTCGATGTTCTGCACGGGCAGATAGAGTTTGTCGCCGCCGGCATAGTCGATCTCGAGGCAGTCATAGGGTGCGCCCAGCGCCTCGATGGTCTTGAGGCCGATGAAGCGTCCGATGCCGTGATCCGAATGCACGACGAGATCGCCCGCCGTGAGGCTGGTCGCCTCGGTGATGACATCGGCAGCGCGACGTGAGCGCTTCTTGGGGCGCACGAGGCGGTCGCCGAGAATGTCCTGCTCGGCAATGACGGCGAGATCTGAGGTCTCGAAGCCGCGCTCGAGGCCGAGTGTCGCGAGGAGCGGTGTCACTTGGGGCAGCACAAGGCCTTCGGCGAGATTGGCAATGCGCGCTGGTTTGGCGAGCCCATGCTCGGCGAGGAGTGTGGCGAGCCGCTCGCCTGCGCCCATCGTCCAGGCTGCGAGGACGACGCGCTTCCCGGCGTGCTGCAGCGACTTCACATGGCCGACCACGGCTTCGAAGATATTGACGTTCTCGCTGTTGCGCTCGGCCGCGAACGTGCGCCCGGGCCGACCGCCGAAGTCACGCTGACGTGCATCCTCCGCCGGCGGTGCGCCGAAGGCCGAGAAGCGCAGGAGGAAGCGCTTCGCCAGCACGCCGCGCCACTCGGCATCGCTCAGATACATGCGGTCGGGTGGCAGCGGCTTGTATGGCGCTGCGCCGAAGGCCGTGGTTTCGAGGCCATTCACGCGCGCCTCGTAGTGATCGCGGATCTGCTCGAGGCGATCGGCGACGGTCTCGTCCATCATCGGATCGAAGCTCAGCAGCGCGTCCGGCGCGTAGTCGAACAGCGTCTCCATGTGATCATGGAAGAGGGCGATCCAGTGCTCCATGCCGGGATAGCGTTGACCGGCGCTCACGGATTCGTAGAGGGGATCGTCGCCCTTCACGGCGCCGAAAGCGGCAATATACCCCTGTCGGAAGCGGCTCTCGGCTTCAGGACCATAAGCGAGCTCGCTCACGGGCATGAGGATGAGGCGCTGGACAATCTTGCCCGTGCGCTGGGTCTCGGGGTCGAAAGCCTTGATGCTCTCGATGGTGTCGCCGAAGAAGTCGAGGCGCACAGGTGTCGACCGGCCCGGCGGAAACAGATCGACGAGGCTGCCGCGCACGGCGAACTCCCCGGGCTCCATGACAGTGCCCGTGCGGACATAGCCGGCGCGCATCAGGCGCTCGATGAGCCGCGTGCGATCGACGCGCTGGGCTGGCGCCAAGGGACGAAGCGCACGACGCAAGAATTCGCGACCCGGCACGCGCTGAAGAATGGCATTCGCGGTGGTCAGAACAATTGTCGGCGTCTTGGATGTGCCGGCGACGAGGCGCGCGAGGCCGGCCATGCGGCGCGCGACGATCTCGGGCTCGGGGCCGACGCGGTCATAGGGGACGGTGTCCCAGGCCGGAATTGAGATGATGCGGGTCTTGGGCGCGAAGAATGCGAGACCGGTTTCGAGCTGCTCGAGGCGGCGATCGTCGGCAGCAACATGGAGCAGCGTCTGCGGTGTGCCATGAACGGCGCTGGCTTCGTCGGCGAGGCGGGCGAGCACGGCTGCGTCATAGCCTTCCGGCGCGCCGAGGACGATCTCCTCGCCGGGCAGGAAGGTTGGTGTCGGTGCGGGTGCTTTGGTCTGGGTCTGAGCCATTGAACTTGCTTAGTGGGCGCGGGCGCCGATGCCATGGAAGGTCTGGATGTCGCGCAGCAGATCGGCAAGCGCGCTGCCCTCGAAGGACTGGCCCATCATGAGCCAGCTTTGAAGTTGTGGGTCAGGGAGCGCGAGCAGTTCCTCGAAGGCCGTGAGGTCGTCCGCTGCCATGCCGCCAAGTCGCGCTTCGGCATAACGCCCGAGCAGGAAGTCCATTTCCTTGGTGCCGCGATGCTGGGCGCGGTAGAGCGCGCGGCGGCGGCGCGTTTCATCGGTCGTCATTTGAACATGCACTCCTCGGCTGGTCCGACCAGCCAAATCCGCGGGCATTGCCAACGGATCATTGTCGTTCGCAGAATCCCTTCCGGCCCGCACGCCCAAAAGCGGCAGGTTCCGTGAATGGCTTGGACAGCCCGGGACAGAGCCTCCGGACGATCACCGGCTGTGATATAGCCCTTTGAGAGGACGGGTCCAAGGGGCCCGGCCATGCCATAACCAGATAGCGCAGCCGACGAGAGCGTATGCGGCCAGATCAGCTCGCCCCCCTTTTTGGCTCGGCCCGTGGCCTGACGGGCGTTGGCCCGCGGCTCGAAACGCTGCTCAAGAAGGCCGTGCGCCTGCCGCCTGGGATCGCGGCGCCGCGGATTGTTGATCTCCTTTGGCATCTGCCGACGGGCGTGATCGACCGCCGGGCGGCGCCGACCATCGCGGCGGCCGTGCCGGGCACGATCGCGACGCTCGAAGTACGCGTGCTCAAGCATCGCCCGGGCCCGCGCGGTAATAACAAGGCGCCATACAAAATCGCCTGCGAGGACGACACGGGGCAGATCGATCTCGTGTTCTTCCACGCCGATCGCAGCTTCATCGAGCGGCAACTGCCCGTGGGGGCGGTCAGGTTCATCTCGGGGCGCATCGAGCACTACAACGATCGGGTGCAGATGACGCATCCCGACTACATCGTCGCACCGGAGGCGCGTGATGAGCTGCCGCTGCTGGAGCCGGTCTATCCGCTGACAGCGGGCCTTTCGGGCAAGGTGCTCGGCAAGGCCCAGCGTCAGGCTATGGAGCGGCTGCCGGCACTGACGGAGTGGCAGGAGCCGGACTGGCTCGCCAAGAAGCAGTGGCCGCCACTCTCGGAAGCGCTGACCCGACTGCACCGGCCGACGGATGCGGGCGACGTATCCCCGGGCGGGGCGCCGTGGCAGCGCATTGCTTATGACGAGCTGCTGGCGGGACAAATCGCACTCGGTCTCGTGCGGCAGAGTCTCAAGGCGCGGCCGGGCCGCCAGACGATTGGCAATGGTGCCATTCGCACGCGCATTGCGGCGGCGCTGCCTTTTGCGCTGACGAACTCGCAGCAGAAAGCGATCGTCGACATCGCCAAGGACATGTCGGCTCCGAACCGGATGCTGCGGCTCCTGCAGGGCGATGTCGGCTCGGGCAAGACGGTGGTGGCGCTGATGTCGATGGCCATCGCCGTCGAAGCCGGTGCGCAGGCGGCACTCATGGCGCCGACCGAAGTGCTTGCGCGCCAGCATCTGGAGACCATCGAGCCGCTGGCGAATGCCTCGGGGCTGCGCATTGGCCTGCTTACGGGGCGCGAGAAAGGCAAACCGCGGCGCGAGCTGCTGGAGCGGCTCGCAGCAGGCGAGATCGATATCCTCATTGGCACGCATGCGCTCTTCCAGGATGATGTGGTCTTCCACAATCTCGCCTTTGCGGTGATCGACGAGCAGCACCGCTTTGGCGTCCACCAGCGTCTCGCCTTGCAAGCGAAGGGCAGTGATGGCGGCACGGACGTGCTCGTCATGACGGCCACGCCCATCCCGCGCACGCTCCTCATGACGCACTACGGCGATCTCGATGTGTCGCGCCTCACGGAGAAGCCGGCAGGTCGCAAGCCCGTGGATACGCGCCTCGCGAATGTCGAACGTATCGAGGAGATCATCGACGGCTTGAAGCGAGCCGTGAACGAGGGCGCGCAGATCTACTGGGTGTGCCCGCTTATCGAAAGCACGGAGACGTCGGAGCTTGCGGCAGCGGAGGCACGCGCGGCGCATCTCGCACAGGTGCTCGGTCCGGGCAAGGTGGGTCTCCTGCACGGCGCGATGTCCGGTACGGCCAAGGACGAGACTATGGCCGCGTTCTCCGCGGGCCGGCTCTCAGTGCTCGTCGCGACGACGGTGATCGAGGTTGGCGTGAACGTGCCGAATGCGTCGATCATGGTCATCGAGCACGCCGAGCGCTTCGGCCTTGCCCAGCTTCATCAGTTGCGCGGTCGTGTCGGGCGCGGATCGCGACAGTCCTTTTGCATTCTGCTCTACAAGGGACCGCTCGGCGAGACGGCGCAGGCGCGACTCGAAATGATGCGCGCGACGGAAGATGGCTTTCTCATCGCCGAGAAGGATCTGGAGCTGCGCGGTGGCGGCGAAGTGCTCGGTGCGCGCCAAAGCGGAGCGCCGGAGTTTCGTGTGGCCGAAGTGCCGGGATTTACGGAGCTGCTGGCCGCGGCGCGCGATGATGCGACGCTGCTTCTGCAACGCGACCCGAAGCTCACGAGTCCGCGCGGAGCTGCGATCCGGATGCTCCTGTATCTCTTCGAGTGCGACGAGGCCGTGCGCCTCTTTCACGCGGCCTGAAGCTTAGTATTTGCGCACTAAAGCAACTTTGGACTTGAAATTCACTCCCTGCCAAGCCGCGGCCTCAGGTGAATTTCAAGTCCGTTGCTTTAGCCGCGCCGCATAGAAACCGTCCATGCCGGACTTGAAGGGTGCGTCGAGGCGCATCTGCGAGGGGAGCGTGCGCAGATCGCCGAGTGGTGTGACCCAACCGGCAACACCGCCGACGTCGGCCGGCGTGATCGGCTCACGTGAAAAATCACCGTGCCCAGCGAGGAACTGCGAAATCTGGTCCTCGCCTTCCTCTGGTTCGAGCGAGCACGTGCAGTAGACGAGCGTGCCGCCGGGCGCGACCATGGCCGCCGCTGCTTCCAGGAAACGCGCTTGCAGCTTGGCCAGGCGCTCGATGTCCGCCTCGGTCTTGAGGTGCATGAGGTCGGGATGCCGGCGAATGGTGCCCGTCGCCGTGCAGGGTGCGTCGAGCAGGACAGCGTCAAAGCGCTCGGACACTTTCCAGTCCAGTAGATCGGCCTGCACGCTCGACACGCGATCGGCAAATCCGAGGCGCTGCATGTTGGCCTCGAGCCGCGTGAGGCGCGGCGCGGAATGATCGACGGCCGTCACGCGAGCGCCCTGCGCGGCGAATTGAGCTGTCTTGCCCCCAGGTGCGGCGCAAAGATCAGCGACACGCTTGCCCGCGACATCGCCGAGCAGGCGGGCCGGTAGGCTGGCGGCAGCATCCTGCACCCACCATTGGCCGTCCGCGAAACCGGGGAGATCCTCGACGGCACCGTGTTCGGCGAGCCGGATGCTGCCCGTCGAGAGCGCACTTCCCTTGAGCTGATCGACGAATGCGGCGGTCTGGGTTGGGTCCTTGAGTGTCAGATCGAGCGGCGCTTCGTCGAGGCTGGCTTCGGCGATCTGCCGCGCGACATCGGCGCTATAGATGCGCGCCCAGCGCGTCATGAGCCAGCCCGGCATGTCGCTACTCGCGCCATCGAGCGCCTTCAGAATGGCCGGACCTTTTGCATCGACCTTGCGCAGCACGGCATTGGCGAGTTTGTGATATCGCTCGGCCTTTGCATCGCGCTGGGCCTGCTCGACCGCGAGATAGATGGCGGCGTGGCTCGGCGTTCCGAGCAGGAGGAGCTGCGCCGCTGCGATCAGCAGAATGAACTCGGCGCGTCGGGCCTCACGCGGCAGAGGGCGCTCCAGGAACTTGTTGACGACAGTGGTAAGGCGCCCGCGGTGGCGGAGAACCGTCGTCGCCAGGAGGCGGGCGAGGGCGCGATCGCGGACTTCGAGTTCGCGCTGGCGAGCGCCGGATTGTGTTGCGCTCAGCGCCTCGTCAAGTGTCTTGCCGCGCCCGAGCACGTGCTCGAGAATATCGACCGCCATGATGCGAGCGTCGAGGCCTTGTGCAGGTGCTGGTGCGCTCGCCGCGGGCTTCTTCTTGTCTCCAGGGCCGCGCGACACAGGTTGATCCGGTCGGATAGCCGTCTGGATATCCGGCTTCCGATAGCGGCGCTTGGGTGGGGCCTTCGTGCGATCACGCGTCACGCGTCAACCCCACGGGCCGCGGCCGCCCGAAGGCGCACCGCCGGTCCAAGGTCCGGACGAGGGCTGCGCGGTCGGCGTCGGCGCCGTGCGGTAACTCGATACGCCCATCTCGCGCGCGAGTGACTCGAGCTCGGCGATACGGTTCTCCGTATTGGGATGCGTCGAGAAGAAGTTATCGATGCCCCGGCCCGAGAGCGGGTTGATGATGAACATGTGCGCGGTTGCAGGCGCCCGTTCGGCCGTCGGGTTCTCAATGCGCTGGGCAAAGCCCGCGATCTTCTGAAGCGCCGAGGAAAGCCACAGCGGGTTACCGCAGATGAGCGCGCCGAGCTTGTCGGCCTGGTATTCGCGCGAACGGCTGATCGCCATCTGCACGAGCATGGCCGCCATGGGCGCGAGAATGATCGCGGCCAGTGTCCCGAGGATGCCCACGCCGCCGCTGTTGTTGCGATTGCCGCCGAAGAGGGCATGAAACTGCAGCCACTGGGCGAGCATGGAGATCGCGCCGCCGATGGTCGCGGCGATCGTCATGATCAGCGTATCGCGGTTTTTCACGTGCGCGAGTTCGTGCGCCATCACGCCCGCAACTTCCTCGCTGCTCAATGACTCGAGAAGCCCGGTCGTCGCGGCAACCGCGGCGTTCTGCGGATTGCGGCCAGTGGCGAATGCGTTCGGCTGCGGGTTATGCAGTACATAGACACGCGGCATGGGCAGCTCGGCGCGTGCGGCGAGCTCCCGGACCATGTTGTAGTATTCGGGTGCCGAGCGCTCGTCGACCTCCTCCGCGTCGTGCATCCGGAGCACGGCTTTGTCCGACCGCCAGAGGCTGAAGGCGTTCATCGCGAGCGCGATCGCGAACGCGATCACCATGCCGGTCTGGCCGCCGACAAGTCCACCGATCGCCACGAAAATAGCGGTCAGCAGGGCCAGCAGAGCTGCGGTCTTGGCATAGTTCATCGAGCACTCCTTGAATTCCGGCGACCCAACCTCAAATCCGGGTGGCGGAACATGCGCATGGTATATGGTATGTGATCGCCCGATTGCCAGATGGTTTCGAGGCGAAGGACAACGACATGAGCACCAAAAATACGCCGGCGGAACCCGCTGCAACCCCAGAAACCGCCGGAAAAATACTCAGTCCGGAGGCCAAACGAGCTTTGGCCGAAGCCGAAGAGCGTCGCCGGCAGCGCGACGCTGCGGCGAACGAGCCGCCAGCCGAGAAGGGGGGGCAGGCCGGCCCCGATCCCGTGCGCTACGGGGATTGGGAGAAGGGTGGCATCGTCTCCGATTTCTGAGTGTCCCTGCCAATGTGAAGATTAACTCTTGGTTTCATAACAGAACGGCGTGCTGTCTATCCGGGGATGGAGGCGAGTGCCCGGTTATTGTGGTAACGGCTCGGCGCGGGTCGTTCGAATGATCCGAGCAGGCTACCGGGGCATTTCTGCCCCCTCGAGCCGTCTTTCAGAGCCCCGGTTAAGAGACCATCAACCTTACAAATGCGTAAGCCCCGTTAACCCGGCCTTAATGCACGTTGCTCCCCCGCGACGGCACACGCGCTGCAGCCTTCCTGGCAATCATTGAGGATTGTCCCAGGATGACACCGCATGCGCACGAAATTTGAGCAACTGATCTCGCGGTTCCGCAGGGCTGAAGAGGGCACGATTGCCATCACCTTCGGGCTGACGATATTCGTTGTGACGCTCATCACCGGTCTCGCCATCGACGCCGGGCGCGCCTATCACGCTTCGAGCAAGATGACGAGCGCGCTCGATGCAGCCGCCCTCGCCGCCGCGAAGAGCATGCGCCAGGCCGGACTTTCCGATGATGAAGTCCGGGACGTCGCCACGCGCTATTTCAACGTCAACATCCTCGGCACTGGCGGCAACTACGCGGTCATCGATAGCCTCGGTGTCACAATCGATCGCGATACGAATTCCATCACGCTGCAGCTGGCGAGCCACGTGCCGACGGTCCTCGGCCGCCTGGCGGGCGTCGATCGCTTCACGGTTCCGGTCACGGCAACGGCGGTCTACGAGAGCAAGGATATCGAACTTGCCCTTCAGCTGGACGTGACGGGCTCCATGGCGGGACGTCGCCTCGCGGACCTCAAGGTCGCGGTCAACGAGCTTCTCGACATCATGCTGCCCGACGAGGGCACCACGAACAAAGTGCGTATCGGCCTCGCGCCGTTTTCCGCAGGCGTCAACGCCGGCACCTATGCCTCGGCCGTGAGCGATGGGCGTTCGCGAGATGGCTGCGTCTACGAGCGACGGAACCTCGCGGACCAGAGCAGTGACGCGGCGCCGACCGGTGCGCGGGCCTTTAAGGTTCGCGAGGATCTCGCCGGCCGCAGCATCCAGTCGTGCCCCAGCAATGCCGCGATCGTGCCGCTGAGCGAAAGCAAGGACGTTCTGCGCACGACGATCGAAGGCTACCGTGACGGTGGCACGACGGCTGGCCATCTCGGCACGGCCTGGGGCTGGTATATGGTTTCGCCCGAGTGGTCCGGCGTATGGCCGGCGGCCTCCGCGCCCGCGCACTACCGCGATGGCAAGACCATCAAGGCTGTGATCGTCATGACCGATGGAATCTACAACACGATCGCTGGCGTCAATGGCGGTGACAGCTCGGCCACGGCGCGCCAAGCCTCTACCATGGCCACCGATACGTGCACGGCCATGAAGGCCCAGGACGTGCGTGTGTATGCCATCGGTTTCCAGGCACCGTCTGCCGCGCTCGATACGCTTCGCAACTGCGCCGGCGCGGGTGGGAGCTTCTTCGATGCAGCCAACGGCAACGATCTCCGCAACGCTTTCCGCGCCATCGCGACCGAACTCAACAACCTGCGCCTCAGGTCCTGAGCGACACCTCAGGGATCGTCGAGAAGGCGCCGCAGGCGGACGGCCGCGAGAAACTCGCTCCTGCGGCTCTCTTGACGCCGCGCAGCTTCCGCATCCGCCCCCCACTGTGTGACCTGCCAGTCCTCGTCGACGTGGGCGGCTTTCCAGGCCTCGTCCGGCGTGAGGCGACCGGCCTCCGTCGCGAGCGTGAGCACGACCGAGCCGAGCAGTGTCGTCATCACGTGCGCTGACGCGAGTTGAAAGGACTTGAGCGGGGCCACGGCAGCTTCGATGGCGGCGCGCGATGCGGGCGTCTGGTCGACGGGCATCAGGCCCGTGCAGACGATGAAATCGGCGCCGAGGCTTTCGCGCGCCCAGTCGAGCACGGAATCCCATGCTGCAGATTGCGTCGCTACCAGCTCGGCCGGGCTCTCGGCGCGATAGCAAAGCAGATCGCTGCCGGCGTACTTCGCGATGTCCGCGCGCACCTCGACTTCGCGCCCGTCCACCTGGTCGCGCACGCTGTTGGCGAGGCGCGTGAGCGGCATGCTCATGGGATCTATTTGTTCGCGCTGCGCCTCCCATTCCTCGGCGATGGCCGCGGCCATGCTCGACGTGGGGAGCACGAGGACGAGCTTGTTCGGGGTTCGAATGGGCCGGCCGTCGAGGTGCACGGCGTGGCCGCCACCACGCGCTTCGACCGTCACGTGCGTATAGAAGCGCTTCGGCAACTGCCGCGCCTGTCCGCCGCGCGCGAGCGTCGCCGGGTCGCTCTTGCCGGTTCTGTCACCGCTCATGTCGAAGCCTCACGCTGCTCGGCAAGGCGCTGTTCGATGGCGTCGAGGAGGAGCGCGCCTTGCCTGACGATTGCGTGTGCGCCGGCGCCGGTGAGCCGATCATCGGTGTGATAGCCCCAGGATACGCCGATGGCGCCGACGCCTGCGTTGAGCGCCATCTCCATGTCGTAGGTCGTGTCGCCGATCATGATGGTCTGGTGCGGCGCTGCGCCGGTCTCGGCCATGGCTTGGAGGATCATGGAGGGATGGGGCTTGGAGGGATGGTCGTCGGCCGTCTGGATGGTGACGAAGTGTCCTTCCCAGGCCTCCTGCGCGAGGAGGCGAGCCACCCCGCGCTTCGATTTACCCGTGGCGATGCCGAGCAGCGTATCGCCGCGCTGAGCGAGGGCTGCAACAGTAGCTGCAATGCCTTCGTAGAGGGCCTCGGCATGGTCAGGCCGAGCCCTGACGCCGACGAAGCCGCTCTTGTAGGCATCGATGATCTGGTGACGAACAGCCTCGCTCTCCGCGGGGGCGAGAACCGCGAGCGCCTGCGGCAAGGAGAGACCGACGATACCGAGCACCTCGGCTCGGCTCGGGGCCGGCAAGCCGATGGTGTCGAAGGCCAGGGACATGCTGCCGAATATGGCGTGCTGGCTGTCGATCAGCGTTCCGTCACAGTCGAAAATCACAAGTCGCATCGGGGTTCAGCAGGTTACGGCCCACTCAGAGGGCGGCTCGCGGAAGTTGCGCGGCGTCGCTATGAGATCGGACGCCATGTTGCCGTTTCCTAGCAGAGATGGAGGGCGGCTCCAAATCTGTGCCGCCAGGTAGGGTCGATACGCCCGGGCGACATATGTGCGATGTCCTCAGTGCGCGGGCGGCTGGTGCGGTCGCGTCGGCATCCTATGTAGTGCGGGATGCAGGCCACCGCCGTCAGGCTTTCCGTTCCCGTTCACCAAGGAGATTTGAACATGCCCGGGAAGAAGATCGGTTTCTTGTCCTTCGGACACTGGTCGCCATCCCCGCATTCGCAGACGCGGACCGCCTCCGATGCGCTTCTGCAGTCGATAGACTTGGCTGTTGCGGCCGAGGAGCTGGGTGCGGATGGGGCCTATTTCCGGGTGCACCATTTTGCCCGGCAACTTGCCTCGCCCTTTCCGCTTCTGGCCGCGGTTGGCGCGAGAACGAGCCGCATCGAGATCGGCACTGCGGTGATCGACATGCGCTACGAGAACCCGCTGTACATGGCGGAGGATGCGGGTGCAGCGGACCTCATTTCTCGCGGGCGTCTGCAGCTTGGCATCAGCCGTGGCTCGCCCGAGCAGGTCATCGATGGCTGGCGTCATTTCGGTTATGCGCCGCGCGAGGGGCAGGACGACGCCGAAATGGCGCGCCGGCACACGGAGTACCTGCTCGAAGTGTTGCGCGGTGAGGGCTTCGCGAAACCCAACCCGCGTCCGATGTTTCCGAATCCGCCTGGCCTCCTGCGCCTCGAGCCGCATTCCGATGGACTTCGCGAGCGCATCTGGTGGGGCGCTTCGACGAACGCGACGGCTGTCTGGGCTGCCGAAAAGGGCATGAACCTGCAGAGTTCCACGCTGAAGACGGATGAGACTGGAGAGCCGTTTCATATCCAGCAGGCCGCGCAGATTCGCGCCTACCGTGAGGCATGGAAAGCAGCGGGCCATCAGCGCGAGCCCAGGGTCTCCGTCAGCCGCAGCATCTTCGCGCTCATGGATGACCGCGATCGTGCCTACTTCGGCGGTGATCAAGATAGTGACCATATCGGCTTCATCGATGAGAAGCGCGCGATTTTCGGGCGAAGCTATGCGGCCGAGCCCGACGTTCTCGTGCGGCAACTCCGCGAGGATGAGGCCATTGCTGAGGCCGATACGCTGCTCCTCACAGTGCCCAACCAGCTCGGTGTCGACTACAATGCTCACGTTATCGAAGCGATCTTGAATCATGTCGCGCCGGCGCTCAGCTGGCGTTAGTTCGAGGTAGTTGCGGAATGTCAGACCACCGAAGCACGTAGCGCGTGTCGGTAGACGAGGCCCGCCGCTGCAAGATCGGCGAGCGAATGCCCCCCGAAAACGAAGAGAGCTCGTTGCCCGGCCGAGGTCCGAAGTGGACTGCTGGCGCCGGTGAATGCGCTGAGGTCGGCATTGAAGGAGCCCGTGAAAGGCATCCTTCCTGAGCGAGCGAGTTGCTCGCTCTGCTGGATGCCGTCCGTTGCGACGATATCGAAGGTCTGGAGGCTCGACGGGAGCCAGGGCCGAGCCAGATCGACCGCGGTGACGAATGCGCCGGGCGAAAGCCAGCCAGCGTCGAGAAAGGGCGCGCTCGACGCATCGATGCCGACCGCGCTGACGACGACGTCGGCGCGCATTATCGCCGCGCGTGCATCGTCCATGACGTCAACGCGAAAACCAGCGCGCCGGGCTTCGTCGGCAAAGGCCGATGCCGTCGACCGTTGCCTGCTGTAGGCCAGCACATGATCCAGATGCGGGAGAACGCGTGCGAGCGCGGCGAGATGGCTTCGAGCTTGTGTGCCACAGCCGATGAACGCGATGGAGCGGCTGTCAGGGCGCGCCATGTGTTGCGCGGCAATCGCGGACATGGCGGCAGTCCTGGCCGCTGTGATGGGGGCCGCATCCATCGTCGCGAGGAGTGCGCCCGTCGAGCGACGGCTCAGCATCATGCTGGTGTGGATCGTGGTCGCGCCGCCCTGTGGTGCGACGGCGACCCATTTCACGGCGGCAAGATCGCTGCGCCGATCGGCAGCCACCATGGCCTGGAAGAAGTGGCCCGGACTGAAGTTCAAGGCAGCCTTAGGCAGGGCTTCAGCTTCACCGGTTGCCAATCCAGCAAATGCTTCGCGAATGGCATCGCGCAGCTCATCCAACGAATCGCAGGCCTGCTCGACGAAGGCGCGAGGGATCAGGAGAGGGGCCATTTCGCCGTGAGATGGAGGTTCGCTTTTGGGTGCGTTCAAGTCTTCGATCTTTCCTGACTAGCACAGCCGGTTCAGTACAAGACCGAGCCACAGCCATCCCAACATGGCCGCAAAGTAAAAGGCGACGCCCGGTGCTACAACCATCGAAATGCCAGATGCGATCAGCACGGGCAGAGCAAGGCCGACGACAACTGACATCGTTCCCCAAAGAGGCGCTCCACTTTTGATGAAGATCACGGCGAATACGAAGCAGGAGATGATGAGGGAGCCGAACGCGATCATGAATGCGAGACTGTGGATCTGGGCATCGCGTGTCATCACCGGCTGCTGATCGGCGGGTGTGCCTAGTGGGAATCCCAAGCCCTCGGGCGCATCGAAGAAGCCGGCAAGGATGAGGCCGATGCCGTACCCCGCAATGAGGAGCGCCGCGAGGCCTCCGCTCAGCGCGCTACTGGTTTGGATGAAGATGCCGGCTGCAGCCGCCAATGTAAGCAGGCCGCAAATGACAAAGACACTCTTCATGATCCAACCGCCCTCGCCGAGGCTCAGCATGCTTATGGCGTGGCGACTGATGTCGAAGGCCGGCCGCCGGAAAATCTCGATGGTGGGGATGATGAAAAACAGGAGGCCGGCGAGGATGCCGGCATAAAGCAGAACGCAGGCCTGGCGTTGATCGATGCTCATCGAATTCTGGCTCCGGATAGCTGAGACAGACCTAGGACGATCTGCACGGCCTGCAGCCGACATTGGAGATGCAAAATAGGATTGCCGGAGACGCCTGCGGCTGCCGCACGGGCGGATTAAATAGCACGATATCAATAAATTAGCAGCTACGAGAATGGATCTCTGGGTCACGAGCTAGAGGCGCGTGTATAAGGTGGCGCTCAAGGGGCCTGCGCATGAATCGCGCCCCGGGAAGGACCGCCAACGAGCGGCGAGGGAAAAGCATGAACCTGTCCTACACATTGCAGCGCGTGGCCGAATACCAACCGGGCCGGCCCGCGATCACCGAGGAAGGCCGCACACTTTGTTACGCCGGGCTGGAGGATCAGGTGGCGCGGATTGCGGGTGCGTTGCGCACGCGACACGGCCTCAAGACCGGCGACCGCATCGGCATCTGGATGGAGAACGGCCTCGAGTATCTCCCGATCATGTTTGGCGCCTGGCGAGCCGGACTTGCGGCCGTACCCATCAATGCCAAGCTCCACGCGCGCGAGCTGCAGTGGATCCTCGATAACTCAGGTGCACGGCTCTGCATCGTGACACCCGACAAGGCGGCGCATCTTGCCGAGCTGCCGAGTGGCGCATCTCTGCCACCGATCATCGTCACGGGTTCGCCGGATCATGCAGCCCTCCTTGCGGGCGAGCCCCTGCGCGAGGCGCCGACGAGTGCCGAGGATGTGGCGTGGCTCTTCTACACGAGCGGCACGACGGGGCGGCCGAAGGGCGCGACCCTGACACATCGAAATCTGCTTTTCTGCGCGCACGCCTATTGCACGGACATTGATTATATCGATCACCGCGACACCTGCTTTCATGCGGCGCCGCTGTCGCACGGCTCAGGGTGCTGGGCAGTCGCTTTCATCGCGCGCGGCGGGCACAATGTGATCATTCCAGGCTCGTTCGAGCCGGAGCGCATCCTGAAGGCCTTATCGCTCTACCATAACGTCGCGATGTTCGCGGCGCCGACGATGGTCACGCGCCTCGTCACACATCCGCTCGCGGGCTCCACCGACACGGACAACCTCAAGACGATCAGCTATGGCGGTGCGCCGATGTATGTCGCCGACATCAAGCGCGCCATGTCCGTCTTCGGGCCAAAATTCTATCAGGTCTTCGGTCAGGGCGAGTCGCCGATGACGATCTCGGGCCTGCCCAAATGGATGCACGAGGATAGCGATCATCCGCGCTACGAGGAGCGCCTCGGCTCGACGGGGATCGCGCGTACGGGGTGTGCCATCAAGGTCGTGGATGCGAGCGGTCGTGAGCTGCCACGCGGTGAGGTCGGCGAGATCGTCACGCGCAGCGATGCCGTCATGAAGGGTTACTGGGCGAACGAGGAGGCGAATGCGAAGTCACTGCGCGACGGCTGGCTCTGGACGGGCGATCTCGGCAGCATGGATGTCGAAGGTTTTCTCACGATCAAAGACCGCTCGAAGGATATGATCATATCGGGTGGATCGAACATCTACCCGCGCGAGATCGAAGAGGTGCTGCTCACGCATCCAGCCGTTCTCGAGACGGCCGTCGTTTCGCGGCCGCATGAGGAGTGGGGCGAGGAAGTGATCGCCTATGTGGTGCTCAGGCCGGAGGGGCGGGTCGGGGCCGACGAACTCGATCGGCTCTGCCTCGACAATATCGCCCGCTACAAGCGCCCGCGGGGCTATCGCTTCGTCGCGGCCCTGCCGAAGAACAACTACGGCAAGATCCTCAAGACGGATCTGCGCATGCAGCTCGTCGGGGAGAGCCGCGATTAGGCGCAGGCATCCATAATGGTCGAGGATTTGGTGGCCTGGGTGCGGGCGCGCGCCGGGTGGCAGCGCATGGTGCTGGCGTGTGCGGCCGGTGTGCTCTCCGTGCTCGCCATGGCACCGTTTCACATCTGGCCCGTGCTTCTGGCGACGCTGCCCGTACTCGTCTGGCAGATCGACGGCGCCATCACGCGCGCCTCCGCCGTTTCATGGCGCAAGACGCCGGCGCTGCAAGCGGCGCTCGTCGGATGGTGGTTCGCATTCGGCTATTTCTTTGCCGGCTTGTTCTGGATCGGCGAGGCCTTTCTCGTCGAAGCCGACAAATTCGCGATACTCATCCCGATCGCGGTGACGCTCATGCCGGCAGGGCTCGCGCTCTTTTGGGCGGGAGCTGCCGCGATGGCCTCACTGGTTTGGCAGCCGGGGCTGATGCGTGTTCTCGCGCTGGCACTCGCGCTCGGGGCGGCCGAATGGCTACGCGGGCACATATTCACGGGCTTTCCCTGGAATGTCATCGGCTACGCGCTGACGTATCCCGAGAGTTTCATGCAGTCGGCGGGTCTGATCGGCATCTACGGGCTCAGCATCGTCACTGTGCTGGTGCTCGCCGCGCCGCTGGTCGCCTGGGCCGATGGCCGGCCGTTGCGCGGCGCGGCTCTCATGCTCGGGACCATCGCCGTGCTCATGGCGTATGGCCACCGGCAGCTTGCCGTGCCTGAACCACCACAAGGAGAAGGCCCGCGCGTGCGCCTCGTCCAGCCGAGCGTGCTCCAGCGCGAGAAGTGGCAGGCCGAGCATCAGCGCCGCATTTTCGAGCTTCATCTCACGCTCACGGGCCGTAATGCCGCCGGTGCGGAAGACGGTGCAGCGGGTGTCGATCTCGTGATCTGGCCCGAGGCGGCCATGCCCTTTCTGCCGCTCGAATGGCCGCAGGCCCTCGAGCACATTGCAAAGGTTCTGCCGGCGGGCACGCATCTCATTTCCGGCGCGCTTCGTGCCGACCCGCCTGACCCGCAGCGGCCGGATGCCCAGCGCCGCGTCTACAACAGCCTGATTGCCTTTGGCGCGGGCGGGCAGCCGGTGGCGATCTATGACAAGATCCACCTCGTGCCATTTGGCGAGTATCTGCCGCTCAACACTTGGCTCGATGCGATCGGCCTGGAGCCGTTGACGCGCCGGCGTGGTGGCTTCACGAGCGGCGTGGTGCCGCGTCCGCTGATGGTCCTGCCGGGCTCCCCAGCCTTCTCGCCGCTCATTTGCTATGAGGCGATTTTTCCACGCGCCATCATTCAGGGCGGCACGCGCCCAGCGTACCTGCTGAATGTTACGAATGATGGCTGGTTCGGCAATACGACCGGCCCGCGCCAGCATCTACATCAGGCGCGCGTACGTGCCGTCGAGGAGGGGCTGCCGCTCCTGCGCGTGGCCAACAACGGCATTTCCGCGGTCATCGACGCGCGCGGCCGGGTCCTGCACCGGCTGGACCTCGATATGGTCGGCGTCATCGATGCGCGCGTGCCGCCGCCCGGCGCCGCGACGATCTACAGCCGATTCGGCGACCTCTGGTTCGCGCTGATGCTGCTCGCTGGCATGGCTGTCATACTCGCCACGCGCCTGTTCAAGGGACGTGCAACCGGTATTTCGTGATCGGCGGAACGACGCTACAGTCGCCGGCGTAGGATCGGGCTCACCGGTCAATAAACAACTGGGGCGCGCTTGCTCCCGATGGTGGTGGGAAATTCTCATTTGGTGGCGGAATTCGGCATGGCTCGAGCCCTGAGGGGGAAAGTTGTGGCGCGCGCGTCCGCGGCGGCCCTCTCTGTTACATTCGTGCTGTTAATCGCGGCACCTTTGGCGGGCCAGGAAGCAGGCTGTACGCGCGAAGCGTTCGAATCCATCGTCGGCCAGTCCGCCGCCGCTCTGCGCGACCTCAGCAGCAAGAACCGGCCGCTCTTCCAGACCAAGCTGCGTGAACTCAAGGACAAGCGCGGCTGGACCCACGATCAACTGCTGAAGCAAGGCGCGCCGATCGTACAGGACGAGCAGACGGACGCCTATGACAAGCAATCCGCCGCGCTGCTTTCCGACATCGAGCGCATGGGTGCCGAGGGATCGGCGGCGCCGACTCCCAACTGTGCCGCCCTGGCGCAATTGCGCGACCGCATGGTGTCGCTCGTCGAGGCCCAGCGCCAGAAATGGGCATACGTCATCGAGAAGGTCGATCGGGAGCTCGCGCGATGAGTGATGCCCCGGCGGCTGATGCGCCGCGGAAGGGGCATCCTGAGGCGGATGGCTGGCCGTCATGGCAACGGGTCGCGCTCGGCGGTGGCGGCGGAATGTTCGTCGGCATCGGGCTCGGGCGCTTCTCGTATACAGCCATGGTGCCGGCGCTGATTTCCTCCGGGGAGCTGACCGCGCTCGAGGCCGGACGTGTCGGCGCCATGAATTTTGCCGGCTTCGCCCTCGGCGCACTCGTCTCGGTGTCTCTGAGTGCGCGATGGGGCGCCTATCGCGTGCTGGTCGCCGCCGCGCTTCTCTCGGTGCTTGCACTCGCAGCTTCGGCACCGCCGCTCGGCTTCATCTGGCTCTTTTTCTGGCGCGGTCTGGTCGGCATGACGGCCGGCATCATCATGGTGATGTCCCTCGCGCTCATTGCAGCGACAGCACCGGCCGCGCGCCGTCCTGTGGCTGGCGGTTTCGTATTTGCTGGCGTCGGGCTCGCGATTTTCCTGACGGGCATTCTGGTCCCGCAGCTGCTGGCGCATGGCCTGCAGACGGCATGGTTGGGGTTGGCGCTGTGCGGATTTGCTGCCATGTGCCTCGCCATTTGGGGTTGGCGCGCGGCGCCGGAACCGGCGCGGCCGACCCACGCACGCGCAGGCGGCACACACCTCAGTCCGTGGTCATGGCCACTGCGCTTGTTGCTCGCGGGGCATTTCTTTTTCTCGATCGCCATCGTCCCGCACACCCTTTACTGGGTCGACTATCTCGCGCGCGGGCTGAACCTCGGCATGGCCGAGGGCGGTTTCCAATGGAGTGTGGTGGGGCTCGCGTCGATTGCCGGGCCCTGGTCGATGGCGGCGCTGGGATTGCTGCTCGGGACCGCAGTTGCGCTGCCGCTCTCGTTTATCACGCTCGGTCTCGGTATCGGGGCGCCACTCTTCAGCAGTGCGGGCAGCGTGCTGGTGCTCTCATCCGTGCTGTTCGGCGCACAGCCGGGGCTCTCGGCGCTGATGGCGGCGCGCGTGCGTGATCTCGCCGATGCCGAGCACATGCCACGGCTCATGCGCGCCATGATCCTCGCGAGCGCGGCCGGCGCAGTGCTTGCGGGCGCCATCCTGCCGCAGCTCTACGAGATGACGCAGAGCCACGTGCTCATCTTCGCCATTGGTGGGGCGTCGATGATCCTCGGCGGGCTTCTGGTGGTGCCGTGGGGAGGGGCGCGGCGGAAGTAGCAACCCGCCGCCGCGCTCAGACCGTGGTGACTTTCAGATCCGAGAATTTCACCTCCGGCGAGCGCTCCTCGATCCACGAGAGCGTGAAGGCGGATTGCGCCATGAAGACGGGATCGCCATCGAGATCGTGCGCGACCTGCAGCTTGTTGCGCTCGACGAACTTGTCGAGATCGGCGCGATTTTCGGCCGAAATCCAGCGCACGGTATCGCAGGGCGCCGGATCAAACCCCACGGGTAGGCCGTACTCGTTGTGCAGGCGATCCGAGAGGACATCGAGCTGCAGCGCACCGATGCAACCGACGATCGGCTGCGAGCCATCCACCGGCAGGAAGAGCTGCACAGCACCTTCCTCGGCCATTTCCTGCAACGCCTCGCGCAGCTTCTTTGCGCGGATGGCATCCTCGAGTCGGATGCGGCGAAGAATTTCCGGCGCAAAGCTCGGAATGCCGAGAAACTTCAGATCCTCGCCCTCGGTCAGCGCATCGCCGATCCTGAGCGTGCCGCGATTGGGAATGCCGACGACATCGCCCGCGAATGCTTCCTCCGCGATGGAGCGATCCTGCGCGAAGAAGAATTGCGGCGAGGTGATCGCCATGGTCTTACCCGTGCGCACGACCTTCAAGCGCATGTTGCGCGTCAGCTTGCCCGAGCACACGCGCATGAAGGCAATTCGGTCGCGATGGTTCGGATCCATGTTCGCCTGGATCTTGAACACGACGCCGGTCATCGTAGGTTCGGTCGCCTCGACAGTGCGCGTCGATGTCTTCTGCGCGCGCGGTGGCGGCGCATAGGCGACGAGGGCATCGAGCAGATTGCGCACGCCGAAATTCTTGAGCGCGCTGCCGAAGTAGACGGGCGTCAGCGTACCGTGCTGAAAAGCTTCGAGGTCGAACTGCCCGCAGGCGCCTTCGACCAGATCCATCTCCTCGCGCCAGCGCGCAGCGGTGTCATCATCGAGGAGCGTATCGATGATCGGATCAGCAGGGCCGGTGGTCGAGATGCCGTCCGGATCTTCATCGAGCCGTGTGATGCGCTTGCTCAGCAGATCATACGTGCCGCGGAAGGCGCGTCCGCGCCCGATCGGCCAAACCATGGGTGCGGTATCGAGCGCAAGCGTCTTCTCGATCTCGTCGAGCAGCTCGAGGGGTTCCTGGCTCTCGCGATCCATCTTGTTGATGAACGTGATGATCGGAATGTCGCGCAGGCGGCAGATCTCGAAGAGCTTGCGCGTGCGCGCCTCGATGCCGCGCGCGCCGTCGATCACCATGATCGCGGCATCGACCGCAGTCAGCGTGCGGTACGTGTGGTCCGAGAAGTCTTCGTGGCCCGGCGTGTCGAGCAGGTTGAAGACGGTGTCGTGGTACTCGAATGTCATGACCGAGGTCACGACCGAGATGCCGCGCGCGCGCTCGATGGCCATCCAGTCCGAGCGCGTGCGACGGCGATCGCCTTTCGCGCGCACTTGGCCGGCGAGCTGGATCGCGCCGCCAAACAGCAGCAGCTTCTCGGTCAGCGTGGTCTTGCCCGCGTCAGGGTGCGAGATGATCGCGAACGTGCGCCGGCGAGCGACCTCGCGCGCAAGTTCGCCACCTGGGCGGGCGCTGGGCTCGGTGGGCGCCGCGACCGCGGTCGGGCTTTCGTCGTTCACTGAATTGGGCCTCCGGAATCCTGAATCGTGCGTGCCTATACCACTATATGGGGGGCGAGGTCACGGTGTGGCAGGTCGTGCTTTCGGGGTGGGCGGCGGCGCTATCCGAAGGTCACAAAGGAGATCACGTTGCCATCGGGGTCTCGGACATGGAAGTCCGTCCCACCCCAGACTTGCTTGGTGGGCTCCTGGGCGATCTCCGCGCCGCGATCCTGAAATTCCTTGAAGAGTGCATGAACATCCGCGACCTCGATGGTAGCGAGGATCAGGGATACTTCCCGCGCCGCCAGTTCAGCGAAATTCGGCTCATGAACGCATCGGAGGTGGATGCAGACGTCGTCGCGTGACACTGCGCCGTAGAATGGTGGCTCGCCATAAAGAAAGTCGATGGCGAAGCCCAGTTTGTCGCGGAAGTGGGCTGCACTGGCAGGTACGTCTCTTACGAACAGGATCGGGGTAATCGATTTCAGCGTCGTTGCCTGTGCAGTCATCGAAACCTCCGCTTTCTCAGAGGAACTCAATCTGTGCGGTCGCGCGGCACGTCGCGCATCAGGAACGCGACAGGCACGGAGAGCGCGGCCGTGAACGCGAACAGATAGAAGGCATTTATATAGCCGATCATCGCGGCCTGCCGCTGCAACTCGCCGGCCAGCGCGAGCAGGCCACCCTGGCTTTCGAGATTCCACAAGCCCACGGCACCTGGATAGGCGAGCACCTTGTTGAAGGGTGAGATGTGTTCCGTGAACGCGGAGTAGCTCGCCGCCGATGAGCGCACCAACAGCACGATCGAAAGTGAGATGAAGAGACTCGATCCGAAATTGCGGACGAGATGGAAGACCGACATGCCGTCCGTGATCCGCCCCTTGTCGAGCGTTGCGAAGGCGAGCACGGACATCGGCGTAAACGCGAGGCCGAAGCCGAAGCCTTGGAGCGCGTTCGTCCACACGACGTCGAAGTTCGTGAGATTGATGTCCAGATTGGCCATGCCCCAGCCTGCTGCGGCCTGGCAGGCCAGGCCGATTGCGAGCGTGGTGCGGGGATAGAGCCGTGTCATCGGCACGATGATGAGGAACGACGCCCAGTTACCGAGCCCGCGCGCGGCAAGCAGCAGCCCGATCGAGCTGTCGGGATAACCGCGCAGATCGTGCAGGAGGCCCGGAAACAGCGCGATCGCCGTGAAGCTCAGCGCGCCCATGACGAAGGCCACGATCAGGCCCAACGAGAAGTTTCGATCGAGCAGCAGCGTCGGATCGAGGAATGGCTTCTTGGCGCTGAAGGTGTGCACGAGGAAGACCCACAGCGCACCGATGGCCACGAGGAGTTCGATCCAGATCTCGGTCGACTCGAACCAGTCGAGGCGGTTGCCGCGATCCATGACGAGCTGAGCGCAGGCAATAGCGACTGAGAGTGCAATGAAACCGGTCCAATCGAAGTGACGGTTCTCCTTCGACGTATGCATGGAGAGTGCGAACCACGTACAGACGCACGCGATGATGCCCGGCGGCACGATCATGAGAAACGACATGCGCCAGCCATACATCTCGCTGATGTAGCTGCCGACGAGTGGTCCAGTGACGGGACCGAGCACGCCGCCGATGCCCCAGATCATCATGACCATGGCGTGCATGTGACGTGGGAAGGTCGCGAGAATGATGGCCTGTCCCATGGGCATGATCGGCGCACCGAACAGTCCCTGTCCGATACGAAAGAAGACGAGCGTTTCGAGATTGGTCGCGAACGCGCACAACAGCGACGAGAAGGTAAAACCGAGCGTCGAGCCGAACATGACAGCGCGCCAGCCGAACCGGCTCGCCAGCCAGCCGACGAGCGGCGTCCCGATGGCGGTCGCGATGAGGTTGAAGGTGATCACCCAGGCGATCTGATCCTGGGTGGCCGACATCGCGCCCTTGATCTGCGGCAGGACCACGTTGGCCATCGTGATCGTCATGCCGAATAGCAGCGTGCAGAGCTGCACCATCAGCAGGATGAGCCACTGGCGGCCTGTAACGCTCCCGAGGCCGGACGTTGCGGTCTGCGTGGTCATGTCTGCCGGTGGGTGGATGAGGGCCCGCTCAGGGACGGCGGGGCGCGCGGCGGCATAAAACCAGCTAATGGGGCGGCTGTCACCCTTGAGCACCCCCGCGCTTGGCAACCCGGCCGGTCGCGGAAGCGTTGCAGGTCTGTCAGAATAGCCAGTACATGCGAAGTTCCGGAGGCATCGCCATGCGCATCGAGAAGCTCAGCTTTGCGCCGGACGGGTTCGTCCCGAACAATCCGGCATTGCCCTTCGTCTGCTACCGCGGTGGGCTCGATCTCACGGCAGGCGATGCGGAGCAGGCCATCATCCGCCACTTCGCGGCCAACGGCTGGGGGGATGCGTGGATCAATGGCATTTATCCCTTCCAGCATTACCATGCGACGGCGCATGAGGTTCTGGGCATCGCGCGGGGGCGCGCGCTCGTGCAATTCGGCGGGCCGAATGGACCCCGACACGAGGTATTGGCAGGCGATGCCGTCTTCATTCCTGCTGGCGTCGGCCATTGTCGGCTGGACATGAGCCGCGATCTCTCGGTCGTCGGCGCCTATCCCGAGGGGCAGACAGCGGATCTGAGGCGCGATACGGCTAGCGACTTCCGCGGCGCCGCCGAGCGCATTGCCAAGGTCGGGTTTCCACGGCTCGATCCCGTCACGGGGGCGGCATACACCGCAGCCACGGAGCCGGCACGCCGGGATTAAGGGCCACGCGGGTTTACGGTTTTCATCTTTCGGGCACTCGACTATGTATCGGCCCCGGCGGCGGGCCACCCGCCGGCCCATGCTGGAGTGCGCCGATATGACTGCCAACTCGCCTGTGCCGAAGCCGGGCATTCTCGACATTCAGGCCTATGTCCCCGGCGAAAGCACCGTGCCGGGCGGCCTCAAGCCGATCAAGCTCTCGTCGAACGAGACGCCGCTCGGCGCGAGCCCGAAGGCCGTTGCCGCCTACAAGGCATTGGCCGATGAGCTGGCGCTTTATCCGGATGGGGCGGCAACGGCGCTGCGCAAGGCCATCGGTGGAGTCTATGGCCTCGATCCGGCGCGCATCGTGTGCGGAACCGGCTCCGATGAGCTGCTGAACCTCCTCGCGCACGCTTATGCCGGTCCCGGCGACGAGGTGCTTTTCACGGTGCACGGATTTCTCGTGTACAAGATCGTCACGCTCGGCAATGGCGCGACGCCGGTCATCGCGCCCGAGAAGGATTATCGCACCGACGTCGATGCTCTGATCGCGCGCCTCACGCCGCGCACGAAGATCGTCTTCCTCGCCAATCCCAACAATCCGACCGGCACGTACATCCCGTTCGACGAAGTGCGCCGCCTGCACGCTACCTTGCGTCCGGACACTCTCCTAGTGCTCGACTCCGCCTATGCGGAATACGTGCGCCGCAATGATTACGAGGCCGGCATCGAACTCGTCGCGACGACGCAGAACACCGTGATGACGCGCACGTTCTCGAAGATCTACGGGCTTGCTGGTTTGCGGCTCGGGTGGGCGTACTGCCCTGCAGGCATCGCCGATGTGCTCAATCGGATTCGGGGGCCGTTCAACGTAACCTCCGCGGCGATCGCGGCCGGCATCGCGGCGATCGAGGATACGGCGCACATCGAGCGGTCCATAGCACACAATGACAAGTGGCTGCCCTGGGTGACTGAGGAGATCGGCAAGCTCGGGCTCAAGGTGACGCCGAGCGTCGGCAACTTCATCCTCATCCATTTCGATACCGAGGGAGCGCGTAGTGCCGCCGCCGCCGACGATTTCCTGAAGAAGCGCGGCATCATCATGCGGCGCGTTGCGGGCTATTCGCTGCCCCATGCCCTGCGCATGACCATCGGCACGGAAGAGGACAACAAGGCGGTCGTCGCCGCGCTCGCGGACTTCGTAAAAGGCGGCACGCGATGAGCAAGCACTTCGACACGGTCGCCCTGATCGGGATCGGATTGATCGGCTCGTCGATCAGTCATGCCATCCGGCGCGGCGGTCTCGCGCGCCGCATTGTCGGTTCCGCGAAGAGCGATGCGACGCGCGCCACGGCTCTGCGGCTCGGTCTCGTGGATGAGGTCTTCGCGAATTCCGCGGACGCAGTCAGGGAGGCCGATCTCGTCATCCTTTGCGTGCCGGTTCGGGCGTGTGGTCCGGTGGCGGCCGAGATTGCCGGGAGCTTGAAGCCCGGTGCCGTTCTGACGGATGTCGGCTCGGTCAAGGGTTCGGTTCTCGCCGATGTGGCACCACACGTTCCAGCCGGCGTTCATTTCGTTCCCGGGCATCCCATTGCGGGAACGGAGCATTCAGGACCCGAGTCCGGTTTTGCCGAATTGTTCGATGGGCGCTGGTGCGTTCTGACACCGCCGCCCGGCGCGGATGCCCAGGCCGTCGACCGCCTGAAAGCCTTCTGGGAGGCACTCGGCAGCAATGTCGAGATCATGGCGGCGGATCATCATGACATGGTGCTCGCGATCACGAGCCATGTGCCGCACCTCATCGCCTTCAACATCGTCAACACGGCCGCGCACCTCGAGCGGGTGACGGAAAGCGAAGTCATCAAGTTTTCGGCGGGCGGTTTCCGCGACTTCACGCGCATCGCGGCCTCGGACCCGACCATGTGGCGGGATGTGTTCCTGACGAACCGAACGGCCATGATCGAGATGCTCGGCCGTTTCACCGAGGATCTGCTGCACCTGCAGCGCGCTATGCGCTTCGGCGACGGTGAAACCATCTTCCGGATGATTACAGAAGCTCGGCATATTCGCCGCGACATCATCCAGGCGGGCCAGGATACTGCTGCGCCGGACTTCGGACGGCGTAAAGCCAGCGCCGACGAGAGCAGCAACAGCTAAGGCGGTATAGCTATGTGAGAGTGGGGAAGCAAACGGCCGTTGGCCGTCTGCTCTCACTTCATCGGCTTATGCTTGGAGCCGTGCTTATCCCAGAGATCGTGCTCCTCGCGGCGGCCATCGCTGTGCGTGATGCTGATGCCCCACCACTTGCGTCGAACCTCGCTGTAGTGCACCTCGGGATCGTAAACCAGCTTGGTCAGGCTGAGATATTCGGAGCTCAACCGTCCGACGGACTGGACGACGAGGTACGAATTGACCACCAGGTTGCGGCGCGTGGTCTCGAGCTGGACCTGGCTTGACAGATACTCCTGCTCGGCGTTCAGCACGTCGAGGATCGTGCGCTGGCCAACCTTCTGCTCTTCGCGAACACCAGTTAGAGCGGTGCGGGCGGCCGAGACAGCAGCCTGGTCGGATTCGAGCTGTGCGCGGGCGGCCGTGAGCAGTGCCCAGGCGGATGAAACGCCCTCTCGTGCCTCCGTCCGGGCCCGTTCGATTTCTTGCAGCTGTGCAAGATGTGCGTGTTTGGCCTGACGGACACGCGCATGAACCGAGCCACCTTCATAGATCGGTATATTGACGCGCCCGGAAACCGATGCCCCCTCGCGCTCGTCGATCGAGCGGCTCGGGTCAAAGCGCTGAGAATAGCCTGCGTCCACGCTCACGGACGGCAGCAATTCACCCCAGATGCGGTCGACCACGAAGCGTGACGCCTGCTCTCGATAGAGAGCCGCAACGACTTCGGGACTCTCGCGTGTCGCAATCGCGATCGCTTCTTCTTGCGACTTCGGGATGCGATTGAACGGCGACGGCTCGACGAGGCGGGACGGCGGATGGCCGATGACGCGCTCGAAGGTTGCCCTGCTGATCTTCAGGTTGGATCTGGCGGTGTCGAGCGCGGAGATAGAAGCTGCCCGACGGGCTTCGGCCTGCGCTACGTCGGTCCGCGTGACCTCGCCAACGGAGAAACGGTCGCGCGTGGCCTGCAGTTCGCGGGACAGGACGTTGACGTTGTTCTCACGCAGCCGAACGATGGCCTGATCGCGAATGACGTCCATGAAGGCCGTGACGGCCTGCAGCAAGATGCCCTGCTCGGTCGTGCGGAGAATTTCCCGGCCGGCACGAACCGTGGCTTCGGCTTCGTTGACGGCATTGACCGTCTGGAAGCCGTTGAAGATCGGTTGCGTCAGATTAACGGAGTAACCTTTGGAGGTATTGCCGCCGTCTGCGACGCTTGGTGGGCGCGTCCGTTGCCAGTCGCGCGTAACGTCGGCTTGGCCAGCAATTTGCGGGCGGAATCCCGAGTTTGCGACGGCGACGCTCTCGTCGGTTGCGCGAAGGCGGGCCCGCTCAGCATCAATCTGCGGATTGTACTTGTAAGCCGCAGCCAGGGCCTGTTGCAGGGTTTCGGCGTGGACGGGCACAGCAACGAAGATGCAGCTTGCCGCAAGCAGACTTGCCGCCGCCAACCTTCGCAAAGTCTGGCCGACCACTAGGGCTGGCGCCCGTTTGCAATATAGAGTTACTGCCATTCGCTCTGCCGCTTGGATCCGTGTGATGATGTTACCTTTCGCGAACGCGACAAACGGTACACAGACACACGGATCACCCGAAGCTACTCATACTCGGCCGCGCTTCGTACAGATGCCGACTCACCCTCTTAGCGGTTCATTAACCTTTGGGGTGAGGGGAAAGGAAAGCGAAATAATAGAATTTGTTAGGAACTGTTTGTTCGGCGTTGCATCAAGTCAACACCCGTGCTGTGCGCCAGGACCTGCTCTTGGGCAGCAGTCCATTCTCCGAGGACGGAATGTCGCGCCGCCCCGTCGCGGGCTGGCCCAGATTGCGCTCGGGCCGCGTGGTCGCTATAAGCGGCGCATCTCAATCTCTTGAGAGACCGCGCGGCACCCTTGGAGGCCGGCGGCAGAAGCAGGTGCCCCGGTCATATGATGGTCGGGGCCGGTTTTGTTTGGAGACAGCAAATGGCCCAGGCCAATGTTATCAAGGCTTCGGCGCGCTCAGCAGGCGGCAAGGGGGCCGCTCGTGCTGTTCGGCGCACCGGCAATGTTCCAGCCGTCGTCTACGGCGGCGACGAGAGCACTGCAGATACCATCCAGATCGATTCCAACGATCTGTTTATCCTGATTAAAAAGGGACGCTTCCTCTCGACGGTGTTTGACATCGACGTCGGCGGACGCGTGCTCAAGGCGATTCCCCGCGACGTCCAGCTCGACCCGGTCAAGGATTTCCCCGTTCACGTGGATTTCCAGCGTATCGGCGCGGACAACCGGGTGCGCGTGGGCGTACCGGTGCGTTTCGTGAACGACGCCCTCTCCCCGGGGTTGAAGCGGGGCGGCGTGCTCAACATCGTACGCCACGAGGTCGAGGTCTGGTGCCCGGCGGATAAGATTCCGGATCACTTCGAGATCGATCTGACCGGTCTCGCCATCGGGCGGTCCATGCACATTTCGGCGGTGACGCTGCCGGAAGGTGTCAAGCCGACGATCACCGACCGCGACTTCACGATCGCGACGATCGCCGGTACCGGTGGCAAGGACGAGGACGAGGCCACTGCGGCTGCTGCCGGTGCTCCGGCGGGCGACGCGGCGAAGGCGGCCCCGGCTGCAGCCGGAGGCGGGGCGAAGGCCGCACCTGCCGCCAAGGCTGCGCCTGCCGCCAAGGAGGCCCCGAAGGGCAAGAAGTAGGCACGTCCCCGGGCGGCCAGCACACGCGAGTGAGCCATGAAGCTCTTCGTCGGTCTCGGGAATCCCGGGGCCAAGTACGCCCGGCATCGTCACAACGTCGGCTTCATGGCCGTCGAACGGATTGCCGAGCGCCACGCCTTTGGGCCGTGGCGCCGGCGGTTCCAAGGCCAGGCAGCCGACGGCGAGCTTGATGGCACCAAGGTCCTCCTGCTCAAGCCGGACACGTACATGAACGAAAGCGGCCGCGCCGTCGGTGAGGCGGCGCGGTTCCTCAAGCTTGCGACCAGCGACATCGTGGTCTTCCACGACGAGCTGGACCTCCTGCCCGGCAAGCTGAAGGTGAAAACGGGTGGCGGCAATGCCGGGCACAATGGTCTGCGCTCGATCACCGCACATCTCGACAACGAGTATGAGCGCGTTCGCATCGGTATCGGTCATCCCGGTGCAAAGGAACTCGTGCAGTCCTGGGTGCTGCACGACTTCGCCCGCGCCGATGCCGATTGGCTCGACCCGCTACTCGATGTCATGGCGGATGCCGCGCCGCGCCTCGCGAGCGGGGACGCGGCCCGCTTTCTGACCGACGTCGCGCGCCAGCGCGACAACGCGGACGACGAGAATGAGGCGGCACCTCCGCGGCGCCGACGCACTGAGGAGGACGCTCCCACCGCGCAGCGCGCCGATCGCGGCGCGCATCCAACTGGGGATCGAGCCTCGAAGCGTGCTACGGCGCTCGCCGAGAACCTGAAGAACTGGCTGGCGAAGCGCCGTCCAAAAGACTGATTCAAGGACTGAATTCATGGGCTTCAAATGCGGTATCGTCGGTTTGCCCAATGTCGGCAAGTCGACGCTCTTCAATGCGCTGACGCAGACGGCGGCGGCCGAGGCAGCGAACTATCCCTTCTGCACGATCGAGCCGAATGTCGGCGAAGTCGGCGTGCCTGACGTGCGCCTGAATGAACTCGCGGCCATTGCGAAGTCCGGCGAGATCATCCCGACACGGCTGACGTTCGTCGACATTGCGGGCCTCGTGAAAGGGGCCTCACGCGGCGAAGGGCTCGGCAACAAATTTCTCGCTCACATCCGCGAAGTCGATGCCGTCGCCTATGTTCTGCGCTGCTTCGACGACGACGACGTCACGCATGTGGCCAACAAGATCGACCCGCTGGCGGATGCTGAGGTCGTCGAGACCGAGCTCATGCTGGCCGATATGGAGAGCATCGAGCGTCGCCTCGCCACCGTCGAGAAGCGCGCCAAGAGCGGCGACAAGGAAGCGGCCGCACAAGTCGCGGTCATGCAACTCGCCCTCGCGCCACTGCGCGAAGGCAAGCCCGCGCGCACGGCGGTCGTGCCTGAGGAGGACCGGGTGGCCTTCCGCGCGCTCCAGCTCCTGACAGCCAAGCCCGTGCTCTACGTGTGCAACGTCGATGAAGCCTCCGCGGGGGTGGGAAACAGTTACTCGGCGATCGTTGCCGAGCGCGCCAAGACCGAGGGCGCCGCCGTCGTCGTTATCTCAGCCAAGATCGAGGCGGAGCTGGCGGGCCTCGCAGCCGACGAGCAGCAAGCCTTTCTTGCCGAGATGGGGCTCGAGGAGCCGGGGCTCAACCGGCTCATTCGGGCCGGCTACGATCTCCTGGACCTCGTGACCTTCTTCACTGTCGGCCCCAAGGAAGCGCGCGCCTGGACGGTCGAGCGCGGCACGCGCGCGCCGCAGTCGGCCGGTGTCATCCATACGGATTTCGAGAAGGGGTTCATCCGGGCTGAGACGATCGCCTATACCGACTACGTCGCCAATAAGGGCGAGGCAGGCAGCCGCGATGCCGGCAAAATGCGGCTCGAGGGCAAGGAGTACGTCGTCCAGGACGGCGACGTGATGCATTTCCGTTTTGCGAACTGAGGCGCCTCGCCCGCCGGGGCGTGACCTGCACTGAACGAACTCCGCTGCGAAGCGCGCCGCCATAGCAAACAAAATGGGCGCTGCGGCCTAGCCGCAGCGCCCATTCCATTTCGAGATCGCGAACTCGGGCGATCCTATTTCTTCTGAGCCGGAGGAGCGGCGGGTGGCGGCGCCTTGCCATCCTTGCTGGCGCCGGCTTCAGCCTGACGCTTGCGCGCTTCCTCGGCCAACTGCTGCTGGCGCTGGGCGATCTGCATCATGAGGGCCTTGCGCGCCTCGGAGTACTTCTCGTTGTCGATCGGCTGACCGTCGAGTGCTTCCTTGAACCCGGTCAGCGGCACCGGGAAGGCAACGACCTGCCCTTGCGCATTGATTGCCAGCACCATGACGCCGGCGCCGGCGCGGAAGCCGTCGATGAGCGCCTTGGTGACTTCGATCTCGGCCGTGCATCCGGCGGGATGGCAGAGCGAGTAGTTGAGCTTCACCGGCTCGAGCTTGCTGTCGTCGAACTTCTCGCTCTTCTGGATCTTGTCCCACTGGTCGGCGGGATAGATCGTCGCGCGCAAGCCGGGACCGATGGCCATGCCGAGGGGCACCATTACCATGAGGTGCTGCTTCTCCTCGCCCTCGACCTGCCGGAGCGCAGCCGAAACAAGGACCAGACCTGTATTGCCATCGAGCCGCTCGTGGTGCGTGAGGCAGATGTTGCGCTGTTCGCGCGTCGGCTTGCCTTCCTTGTCGCGCAGTACGATCGGTGCTTTTTCGCAAAGCTTGACCCAGGCGCTCTGCGGCGCATCGGCGGCCTGCGCCGGCTGCTCCTTCTTGGCAGCCGCCGGAGCTTTGCCCTTCGGCGGATCTTTCTTCGCTGGCTGCTGCTGCGCCAACGCTGCACCGGATGCAATCGCGAGCGCGCAGGCCGCAACGGTCACGGCGCGCGCGCCGTGAGACAGCCACCCGATAACCCGAGTCGTCTCGTTCATTGTCCTCGAACCCTCGTCCTGCAGAGCTGCCGTATCGTCGGCATCCCCTTGAATGAAAAGTCTGACCATGCAGCCGCGATCGATGGCGCATGGTGCGCCGTCAACTGATCTGTGCGTCCCTGTTGACCCGGCACTAATGGCCCGAATACGGCATTCCCGTGACGTGGTCTCTCGCTTGGTTCGTCGTGCACAGGCGAAGCGGAGTGAACCGTTGCGTTCGGGCAACGCAAGGCCGCACGGACCCATCGGAACACCGCCACAAACTATTGTCATTCCAAGGAAGGAGGGGCCCCAGGGATGCTCCCTGACACGATCCCGCCCTTGATCCCGCCGCGTTCGGCGTGCATGTGTCCACAATGGGCTGGAGGGCGGCTGCAGGGCCGGGCAAACGTGCGCGATCGACGCTTCTCAGTGGATGGACTGAGACGTGCACGCTCTTTTGCGCCCTGTTCGTTGTTGTCGTCTGCAGTGTCGGGCCTGCCGCGGCGGGGGCGCAGCCCCAGCACGGGATCGCCATGCACGGCGTGCCGGTGCTGCCGGCCGATTTTCCGCACCTTCCGTATGTGAACCCCGATGCGCCCAAAGGTGGGCGCATCGTACTCGGCCAACATGGCACGTTCGACAGCCTGACCCCGTTCATCATCCGTGGCGTCGCCGCCGCCGGTCTGCGGGACTACGTCTATGAGAGTTTGCTGGCGCGCTCCCTCGACGAGCCCTTCTCGCTCTACGGCCTGATCGCCAAATCCATCGAAGTTCCGGCCGACCGCAGCTTCATCACCTTCCATATCGATCCGCGTGCGCGCTTTTCGGACGGCCAACCGATCACGCCGGAGGATGTGCACTTTTCGTGGGAGCAGCTGAAAGACAAGGGCCCGCCCTTCATGCGCGCGCACTACCGCACGGTCGACAAGGTGACGGTCCTCTCGTCGCACACCATCCGCTTCGACTTCGGCGCGCACGGCAATCGCGAGGCACCGCTGCTGCTCGGTCTCATGCCCATCCTGCCGAAGCATCATATGGATGCCGGAACCTTCGAACAGACCTCGCTCGATATCCCGATCGGCAGCGGTCCCTACACTGTCGGCTCGCTAGAGGCCGGGCGAACGATCACGTATCGCCGCAATCCCGACTGGTGGGGACGCGACCTGCCGATAAATCGCGGCCGCTTCAATTTCGACGAGGTCCGCTTCGACTACTATCGCGATGCGACCGCGCTCTTCGAGGCCTTCAAGAGCGGCCAGATCTCGCTCAGGCCCGAAGAAGATCCCGCGCGCTGGGCCGAGGGCCGATCGATCCCAGCAGTCGCTGAAGGCCGCATGAAGATCGGCGAGTTCGATGTGGGTGTGCCGGCCGGCATGGCAGCTTTCGCCTTCAATACGCGGCGCTGGCCGTTCAATGACGTACGCGTGCGGCAGGCCCTGATCCAGATGTTCGATTTCGAATGGATCAACCGCAATCTCTACCACGACGGTTTCACGCGCACGCAAAGCTACTTCGAGCGATCGGCACTCGCATCGACCGGCAGGGCGGCCGATGTCCGCGAGCGCGCGTTGCTTGCGCCCTTTGCCGAATTGATCAAGCCCGAGGTTCTGGAAGGGACGTGGCAACTCCCGGTGAGCGACGGTACCGGCCACAATCGCGAGAACCTCTCGCGCGCCATTGCTCTTCTCAAGGAGGCGGGTTTTTCCCTTCAGCGCGGGCGAATGCAGGCCGCCGACGGACGCGCCCTCGCCTTCGAAATTCTCGCCGCGACGCGGGCGCAGGAGCGCCTCATGCTGAGCTTCACCAATACGCTCAAGCGGATCGGCATCGACGTGCGCGTGCGGCAGGTCGACAGCTCCCAGTATCAGGAGCGCCTGCGCACATTCGACTTCGACATGGTTCAGGCGCAGTGGTCGGCCTCGCTGTCACCGGGCAATGAACAGGTCAATCGCTGGGGCAGCGCGGCGGCTGATATTGATCGCTCTCTGAACTATCCAGGCGTGAAGAATCCCGCCGTGGACGCCATGATCGAGGCCCTGCTCAAGGCCGAGGAGCGCGAGGATTTCGAGGCCGGTGTCCGCGCACTCGATCGCGCGCTCATCTCTGGCGACTACGTGATCCCGCTCTTTCATGCGCGACGGCAGTGGGTAGGCTACTGGGCCTATCTCCAGCCGGCACCGCGCCCGACGCTTTTCGGCTTCAACGTCGATACATGGTGGCACGAGCCGCGCTGACAGCACGCACCCGTCGAGAAAAAACTCCGCTAACGTATCGTACTGCGTTGCGACGGGTCTTAATCTCCCGCGCTAATCGGGTATCATTGCCCAAAGACCGGAAAAGTCCGGGATCAGTCGCGGAGGAAGCACCATGATGAAGGCAGTGGTCGTCGGCACGTCCGGCGTCGAAGTGCGCGAAGTGCCGAAGCCAACGCCGGGGCCGACGCAGGTTCTGGTCCGCGTGCGGGCGAGCGGCCTCAATCGGGCCGATCTGATCATGGCCTCGGGCCGGGCCCATGGCGCTCATGGTGGCGCAGGAGCCATCCTCGGCCTCGAGTTCGCAGGTGAAGTGGTGGATGTCGGCAGTCAGGTGAGCGGCATCAAGGCGGGGGACCGCGTGATGTGCTCCGGCAATGCCGGATATGCCGAGTACGCGGTCACCGACTACGGGCGCGTCTCCAAGATCCCGGCGAACAACATGACTTTCACGCAGGCTGCGACGCTGCCCGTTGCGCTCCAGACCATGCACAACGCGGTCGTGACCGCTGGGCGTCTGCGTAAGGGTGAGAGCATTCTCATCCAGGGTGCCAGTTCGGGTGTCGGGCTCATGGGTTTGCAGATCGCGAAGCATATGGGTGCGAGCCTCGTGCTCGGCTCGTCGACGAATGCCAAGCGTCGCGCGCGTCTGAAAGACTTCGGCGCTGATGTCGCCATCGATACGACTGACGCGACATGGCCCGATGCCGTTATCAAGGCGACCGACGGCAAGGGTGTCGATGTGATCGTGGACCAGATCTCGGCGCCGGTTGCCAACGGCAATCTGAAGGCCGCGAAAGTGCTCGGCCGCATCGTCAATGTCGGACGCCTCGGCGGCTTCACCGGCGAGTTCGACTTCGACCTCCATGCCGCGAAGCGCATCGACTATATCGGTGTCACGTTTCGCACGCGTTCCGTCGAGGAGGTGCGCGAGATCAACCGTCTCATGCGCGTCGATCTTTGGGATGCCGTCGAGAGCGGCAAACTCGCCCTGCCGATCGACAAAACCTATGCGCTCGAGGAGGCTGCCGCCGCGCTCGCCCACATGAAGGCGAACGAGCATTTTGGCAAGATCGTCCTCACGCAGTAGGTCGGATCATGAAATTCGGCAGCTACAACCTCGACATTCTCATCACCGGATATCCGGGCAAGTCGGTCTGCCACGGTAGTCTCGGCTGGAGCACGATCGCACTTTTGCGCGGCGAGGGGCGCGTCGCGCTCATCGACGTCGGATCGTTCAATCAGCGCGCGCTCATACAGAAGCAGCTCGCAGCGCATGGGCTGAAACCTGCCGACGTGACCGACGTGATCCTGACGCATTCGCATCACGATCACTCGGTGAACTGGGTCATGTTTCCGAATGCGCGCGTCCACATCGGCGCGGGCGAGCTGGAATGGTCGCTGAAGGAGCCCTTCGGTACCGGGCCAGTGCCGGAGCTCTATGTGCGGGAGCTCGCCGGCTCGCCGCAGCTCGTGCGTGTCACTCCGGGCAGTGAGGTTCTGCCGGGCATCGTCAGTCACCACGCACCGGGCCATACGCTAGGCCATCTCATCTTCATGATCGAAGGTGCCGAGCGCGACGTGATCTTCACGGGCGATGCTGCAAAAAACCGCGTCGAGCTGACGACTCTCGAAGCGGACATGACGTACGATCCGGCCGTTACGCGCGCGTCCATCGAACTCATGTGGAAGCTCTGGCAGAAAAAGCCGAACACGCTGCTGGTGCCAGGACACGACGTGCCGATGGTACTGCAGGACGGCAAGCCCACTTACGTCGGAAAGCGCGAAGCCGCCATCACGGCGTGGTACGGCGATACGTTGGAGCAGACGACGCTGATATCGCTGGTGACGTGAGCATTCGCGCCGGGGGACACCCCCGGAACCCCCGTCTTTTATGGACTATTATTTCGCCGCGGTGGTCGGGCCGCCCTGCGTCGAGCGCCAGTCCTTCGCATAAAGCGGTAGCGTGCCGTTGTTGAAGGCGCGCGCATCGTAGAAGCGCAACTCGCGCTCGAAGCTCACCGAGACCGGACCCGAAGATAACCATTGATCGACCGGCCCGAGATCGTCGGAGACGGCCTGCTCGAGCGTCAGCTTGAACTGGTAGGGGCCAGTCGCTTGAATGAGCTGGGGTGGTTTCTGATCATCACCGCGCGTGTAAAAGAGCACGGTCTCGGTGCGCGATGAGCGCCCCGCGAGCGAGAGTGGCGCGAATGGCTGATACGACTGGGCACGCGTCTTCTCCATGGTCCAGCGGCCGAAGTCCGCGGCATAGAAGAGCTTCGTCTCGTTCGTGCGCGGGTCGATGACCGCAAGCTCCATCGACAGCACCGTGCCTGTGCGCGCGCCCTCGTTGGCGAACGTCACCGGGATCGCGATCACCTCGAAGTTCGAGTTGTTGTACGGCGCCGAGAACTGGATGACGGGCGGAACAAAAAGGCGCACGTCCGGCTGTTTGAGCGACGTCTCCCAGAGGCTGTAGGCAGAGAACAACAGTGCAATCAGGGCCGCGAGCGTCGCAGCCTTGCCGCCGTCGCGTTTGACGACTGTGCTGATCGCGATATCGCCAGCATCGCCCGTACCCCGCGGCAGCATCCCCATGACGTCCCCCGAACCGATTGTGCGTGGCCGGAACATGGACCGCGAAATTAGGCGGACATGAGGCGCGTGGCGGATCGGCTGGCGTTGTGGGACAGTCCGGCGAGACGGACATACTGGGTATCGCAAGGCGGCACGTTCTCGACTGGAGTTACCTGCGCTAAACTAGGGGCATGGCCAAAGCTCCCAACATCGACATCACATACTGCCGCCTCTGCAATTGGGGTTTGCGTGCGTCATGGATGGCGCAGGAACTCCTCTCGACATTCGCCGAGGAAATCGGATCGGTAACACTTACGCCCGATGCAAGCGGTGGTGTTTTCGAAGTGCACATCGACGGCGAGTTGGTGTGGTCTCGAAAGGAGGCCGGCCGCTTTCCCGAGATCCCCGAGCTGAAGCGCCTGACGCGTGACCGCATCGCGCCGGGGCGATCACTCGGTCACTCGGACAAGAAATAGCGAAGGGCGATCAGCTCGCGCCAAGCGATCAAGGATCACAATCGATGGAACTTCCCGCTCTCCCTTTCACCATAACGGACTGGAGCGCGGTCCCTGCGACCGAGCATCCCGGCGAGTCGGGTAAGGCCATCTGGCGCACATTCATGATGGGTGATGTGCGCATTCGCCAGGTCGAGTACACGCCCGGCTATCTCGCCGATCATTGGTGCGACCGGGGGCACGTGCTCTATGTGCTGGAGGGAGAACTCGAGTCTGAGCTTCGTGATGGTCGCCGATTTATTCTGAAGCCCGGCATGAGCTATCAGGTGTCGAACTTCGGCGATGCGGCGCACCGCTCCTACACCCGGACGGGCGCCAAGCTGTTCATCGTCGACTAGACGGGCCAGCGTTCTACTTCTTCTTCCCAGCGTTCTACTTCTTCTTCGCCGGATCCGGCTCGGGCGCTTTCGGCGACGCGCTCGGTGCGGGGGGCTCGGTCGTCTTGGGCTTTTCGGCGTTATGCGATGAGCTTTCCGGTTCTACCTGCTTCGGGTTCGCCGGCTGCTCCGATTGTCCCTTTACGGTGCCGCTGCCGCCGTCTTTGCGTTGTTCCTGACTGAGAGCCGAGGACGGCGCGGCCCCTACGGCGAATGCCATCGCGATCGCGAGTGCCAGAATGCGCATTGAGAAATCCTGCCTATGCTGGTGCCAAGCCCTGCGCGGCGGATGAAACCGCGCAAGGTGCTTGGTACTGCAACGCGCACCGGCAGGACCGGGTTGCCTACCGCTCGAACCGCTTGAACTTGATGCGGTGCGGCTCGATGGCGGCTTCGCCGAGGCGGCGCTTCTTGTCCTCCTCGTAGTCGGCGAAGTTCCCCTCGAACCATTCGACGTGGCTGTCGCCCTCGAAGGCGAGGATGTGCGTCGCGATGCGATCGAGGAAGAAGCGATCGTGCGAGATGATCACGGCGCAGCCCGCAAAGTCTTCCAGTGCGGCTTCGAGGCCCGACAGCGTTTCGGTATCGAGATCGTTCGTCGGCTCGTCGAGGAGGAGGAGGTTGCCGCCTTCCTTGAGTAGCTTTGCAAGATGCACGCGATTGCGCTCGCCGCCCGAGAGCATCCCGACCTTCTTCTGCTGGTCCGCGCCTTTGAAGTTGAACCAGCCGCAGTAGGCGCGAGAGTTCACTTCGCGCTTGCCGCCGAGATTGATCTGGTCGAGCCCGCCGGACAATTCCTCCCATACGGTTTTCTTGTCGTCGAGATGGGAGCGCGACTGGTCGACGTACGAGATCTTCACGGTATCACCGATGCGGATGGTGCCGCTATCGGGTGTCTCCTGGCCGACGAGCATCTTGAAGAGGGTCGTCTTACCGGCGCCGTTCGGTCCGATCACACCGACGATGCCACCGGGCGGCAGCTTGAAGGCGAGATTGTCGATCAGCAGGCGATCGCCGAATGCCTTTGTGAGCCCCTCTGTCTCGACCACCATGTCTCCCAGGCGCGGCCCCTGCGCGATCTGGATGGAAGCGCGCCCGATATCTTCGCGCCCAGCCTCCTCGGCGAGCTTCTCGTAGGACTGGATGCGCGCTTTGGATTTCGCCTGCCGGGCCTTGGGTGAGGAGCGGATCCATTCGAGCTCGCGCTTGAGCGCGCGCTGGCGGCCTTCTTCCTGGCCCTTCTCCACTTCGAGGCGCTTGGCCTTCTGCTCGAGCCAGCCCGAGTAGTTGCCCTTGTAGGGCACCCCCTGGCCGCGATCGAGTTCGAGTGTCCACTCGGTGATGTTATCGAGGAAGTAGCGATCGTGCGTGACGAGGATCACGCAGCCCGCATACTCCTTGAGGAAGCGTTCGAGCCACGCGACGCTTTCGGCATCGAGATGGTTCGTCGGCTCGTCGAGCAGCAGGATGTCCGGCTTCGCGAGCAGCAGCTTGGTCAGCGCGACACGGCGGCGCTCGCCGCCCGACAGCTTCGTCACATCGGCATCGCCCGGGGGTGAGCGAAGCGCATCGAGCGCCTGCTCGACCTGGGCGTCGAGATCCCAAAGGTTCTGCGCGTCGATCTGATCCTGCAGCGCCGTCATCTCGTCGGCGGTCTCTTCCGAGTAATTCGCCGCGATCTCGTTGTAGCGATCGACGATCGCCTTCTTCTCGGCGACGCCTTCCATGGCATTGCCGAGCACATCCTTCTCGGCATCGAGTTCCGGCTCCTGCGGAAGGTAACCGACGCTGATACCTTCGGCGGGCCAGGCTTCGCCCGTGAAATCGTCGAGCTGGCCAGCCATGATCTTGAGCAGCGTGGACTTGCCCGCGCCGTTGAGGCCGACAACGCCGATCTTGGCGCCCGGATAGAACGAGAGGTTGATGTCCTTCAGCACCTGCTTGCCGCCCGGGTAGGTCTTCGAGAGGCGGTGCATGTGATAGACGAATTGCGGGTTGGCCATCGGCGGCGGATCCTCGTCGCGTGCATGTCGGGGTTGGTGCGCCTTGTAGCGGATTTTCTCCGCGGTCGCCAACGCCTTCGGCTACTGGCGCCGCGGCTGCTGCCTCGCCGGTTGGAAAGTCGGTGGCGCGGCCTTCGGCCGCCACCTGAAATAGTCAAAAAGGCGGGGGTTCCGGGGGTGTCCCCCGGTCGGGTTACAGGGCCGACGTCCTGTTCGCGCCAGAGGCGCGATTTAGACGGCAGCCAATAGGGCTTCCAGCGTCGCCAGCGTCGATCGATCTACACGGCCGTCCGGTCGTTCGGGGCGGAAGTGGAGCTGGAAGGAGCGCACGACCTTGGTGCTCGGCGCGTCGAGCGTATCGCTCGGCGTGACGCCGTAGCCGTACTGCGCAAGGAGGGCTGTCGTCGCGCCGATCAGGGGATCGCAATCTCCGGCGCCAAAGCCGAACTCGTCGGGATCGAGCGGCGCCGGTGCAACCCAATTACCGACCCCGGCCGCGTGGAGACGCGCCCAATCGAACTTCTCGCCAGGATCAATCTTGCGCCCGGGAGAGACATCCGAATGCGCGAGCACGCGCGCTGCAGGAATCGCATTGCGTGCGATGATGTCCTGCGAGAGTGCGATGACGGCGGTCATCTGCGCCTCGGTGAACTCGGGATAGCCGAGGTCGTGGCCGGGGTTCTGGATCTCGATGCCGATCGAGGCGGAGTTGACGTCCGTCTCACCGGCCCAACTGCCGACGCCGGCGTGCCAGGCGCGCGCGCGCTCCGAGACCATCTGCGTGATGCGCCCGGCTTCGTCGACGACATAGTGGCAGGACACGCGCGACACCGGCTCGGCGAGCCAGGCAATGGCGCGGGCGGCGCTCATCATGCCCGTGTAGTGGAGGACGAGCATGTCGGCGCGCGTTTTGCCACGGCGCGGCTCGAAGTTCGGCGAGGGATGGAGCGCGTGCACCAGCGGTGAGCAGGCGCGGTCCATCAGAAGCCGCGCTCCTTGCGCAGGGTATCGAATGCGGCGTTGATGGCGGCGACTTTGCGGGTCGCTGCGCAGACGAGTTCCGTGCCTTCGCCAAGGCCGGAGAGTTTGTCGGGGTGGTACTGGATGACGAGCTTACGGTGACGCGCCTTGATGTCGGCGTCGCTGGCCGTGGGGGAGAGGCCCAGGATCTCGTATGGGTTGCCGGCATCGCGCACGAAGAGGGCGCGGACATATCGGAAGTCGCTGCCCCCGATGCCGAGGATGTCCGAGACCGAGCGCAGGTAGTTCTCCTCGCGCTCATGCAGCACGCCATCGGCAGCGGCGACTACGAAGAGGCCTTCGAGAACCTGCAGGAGCATAGCCCGATCGCCGTCGAGCAGCTCCGCGATCTGGCGCGCATAGGCGTCGTAGCCGGCGACATCCTGTTTCGCGAGATCGAAAACCTGACGTACGCGATCGGTTTCGTCTTGCGGCACGTGCATGAGCCGCGAGAAGGCCTCGACCTCGTCGCGCGTCACGACACCGTCGGACTTGGCCATCTTCGCGGAGAGGGCGATCAAGCCGATGGTGAAGGCGATTGTGGCGCGTGGATCGGTTGGCTGGCCGCCGCCGGCCAAGCCCCGCAGAAAGGCAATGAGCGAGCCGGCCTTAGCCAGCCCCGCGGTCACGCTGGGAAATCGCTGCCAGATGGTCATGGGATGCGCATATTAGTGGGTGTTCGGGCTGCGCAGAAGGGCTCGTTCAGGCGAGTGACAATTTGCCAAGTGGAGTGTGATCGCGCGTGATCGTGCCTGCTGAAGCACCCGATCGGCGAATTGCACGCACTTTCAAATCGGGGCTGTCGCCTTTTTCAGCCAGCCCCCATCATCCTCATTGAGATGCGGGCCCACCATGGCGGCGACGCGTTCATGGTAGACATTCAGCCATTGACGCTCGCCGGTGGTGAGCAGCTTGGGTTCGACGAGGCGGCGGTCGATCGGGACCAGTGTCAATGTTTCGAAGCCGAGCATCTCGCGCTCGCCGCCGGGAATCGGGGCCGGCGGATGAATGAGCAGCAGGTTCTCGATGCGGATGCCGTAGGCGCCGGTCTTGTAGTATCCGGGCTCATTGGAGAGGATCATGCCGGGCTCGAGCACGACATGTCCGCGCTTCGAGATCGACTGCGGTCCCTCGTGCACGGAGAGATAGCTGCCGACACCGTGGCCCGTGCCATGGTCGAAATCGAAGCCCGCCTGCCAGAGTGCGTGACGCGCCAGGATATCGATGTGCGCGCCTGTCGTGCCCGCAGGAAAACGCAACTCCGAGATTGCGATGTGCCCCTTCAGAACGCGCGTGAAGCGGTCGCGCATCTCGGCCGTGGGGGCGCCGATGGCGACGGTGCGCGTGATGTCGGTCGTGCCGTCGATGTACTGGCCGCCGGAGTCGACGAGGAAGAGTTCGCCCGAACGGAGCTTGCGGTTGGTTGCCTCGGTCACACGGTAGTGCACGATCGCGCCGTTCGGCCCCGAGCCGGAGATCGTGTCGAAGCTGATCTCCTTCAGCGCCTGCGTTTCCGCGCGTTTTGCTTCGAGCGTTCGCACGGCCGTGATCTCATCGACACCGCCGCGCAGTGCCTCGCGATCGAGCCAGGCGAGGAAACGCGTGACCGCAATGCCGTCGCGCTCGTGCGCAATGCGCGTGCCGCGAATCTCGGCCTCGTTCTTGCGCGCCTTGGGGAGAATGCAGGGATCGGCAGCATCGCTGATGTTGCCGCGCGCGCCGCCGAGGCGCTGCCAGATCCACATATTGGCGGTCGTCGTATCGAGGCGGACCCGTTTCTTCTCTGTGCGCAGCGTACCGAGCCGCTCGGCGAGCGCATCCGGCGCGCGGATGTGCGTGACGGCTCCAAGATGCTTCCTCACCTCGGGGCCGACTTTGCTCTTCTCGATGAACAGCTCCGACTTGCCGCTGATGGGAACAATGGCGAAGGCGATCGGCGTCGGATTATGGCTCACGTCCGCGCCACGAACATTGAAGAGCCAGGCAATGGAGTCGGGAAGCGTGAGGACGACGGCATCCTCGCCGGCCTCGCGGAGCTGTTTCTGCAGGGTCTTGATCTTGTCGAGGGCAGCGACGCCCGCCCATTCCAGTGGCTGGACCGACAGGGGGCCATTGGGAGGCGCGGGCTGTTCTGCGCCCCAGATGAGGTCCACCGGGTTGCGTGGGAGAGGCTTGAGCTCGAGGCCAGCCTTGGTGAGACCTTCCTCGAAGCGGGCAATGGCGGCACGTGTGTGGAGCCGCGGGTCGAAGCCGATGCGCGTGCCTTTGGGAAACTGCGCCGCGAGCCACTGCCTCGGCTCGGTCTCGGGGATCTGCACGATCTCGAAGAGGCCCGTATCCACCTGATCGGCGGCTTGGAGGGTGTAACGGCCATCCACGAACAGGGCGGCCTTCTTGGTCCCGATGACGGCCAATCCGGCCGAGCCCGTGAACCCCGTCAGCCACGATAGGCGTTCCGCGGAAGGGGGCACGTATTCCCCCATGTGCTCGTCGGAGCGGGGGACGAGTACGGCATCGACGCCAAGACGATCGAGCTTGGCGCGTAGCCGCGCCACGCGATCGGCTCCGAGTGTGGGATCTGCAGACGACGAAAAATCCTGGAACATGATCACCTTGCTAGCTGCCGCCTGAGGCGCGTGCAATATGCCGCCGTATTGTGCGCCGCGTCATTCGCTGTCTGATATATAACCCATTGTAACACTTTCTTTAAAGCCATGCATATTGCGCATGGCTGCTTTGGTATGCCAGCTCTACTGCACCTGCGAGAGACTCACTATGTTGGCTATATCGCAGTGCACAAAGGCCCTCCACAGAGAGGATCGGCACGGCGGACAAAACAAATGAGCACTCCCGGTCCTCCGGGACACTAAGAGATGAGAGCGATCATGGCCACGACCACCACGCCTGTCGGTTTTACCGTCGACACTAGCCACACCGAGGCAAAGTCCGAGAAGGGTTTCTTCAGCCGGCTCCTCGACAGCATTATTGCGGCCCGCATGGCACGCGCCCAGCGCGAAATTCAGCCGTACCTGGCACGCATGAGTGATGATCGTCTTCGCGATCTCGGGTTCAGCGGCGAGGCTGTCGAGAAGCTTCGCGAGAAGCACTACGCCCAGGCCATGTACTGGAGCTGAAGTTCAGCTAGCGGCCAACGCAATTGCGGCCGGTGCCCTCAAGGCGCCGGCTGCTTCTGGTTTGAGCATTTGATATTCGCAGCGGCATTTTCCAAGAGAACGACCATGGCAGACCCTGCATATTCAGCCGAAGCATCAGCCAAGAAGATGGCTGGCGAGGCCGGCACCAGCGCATCTGCAATGCTGCGCCGCTTCATCGAAGGCCGCCTTCACGTGCTGCGTGAGCTCGACGACTACATGCTCCGCGACATCGGCGCATCGGGTGACGACATCTGGCGCGTGCACAAGCTGCGCAATGGCGAGCGCCCCACTCTCCTCGTCGGCTGAGCCACCGAAGCCCAAGCCATCGCGTCCCCATGCGGCCCCCGTACGGTAACGCATGGCGCGCACGCCAATAGACGGCTTTGCTCGTCCAAGCTGCCGCTGCATACTCCGCGCAACAACATGATCTTTGCGGAGAGGAAGCGGCCATGAGCGACAACGAGGCCGACTATGTCATCGTCGGCGCGGGCTCTGCGGGTTGTGTGCTGGCCAATCGCCTCAGCGCCGATGGTTCGACCGTGGTGCTGCTCGAAGCCGGTCCGCGCGACTGGCACCCGATGATCCACATTCCCGCCGGCGTGCTGAAGCTCCTCTACAATCCGCGCGTCAACTGGATGTACAAGAGCGAGCCGGAGCCGGCGACGGGTAATCGCTCCATTCATTGGCCGCGGGGGCGCGTGCTCGGCGGATCCAGCTCCATCAACGGTATGCTGTTCGTGCGCGGCAATACGGCCGACTTCGACGGCTGGGCGCAGTCGGGATGTCGCGGCTGGTCGTACGAGGATCTGCTGCCGCACTTCAAGAGCATCGAGCGCTATGCGCCGGGTGACGGCGCTCATCGCGGCAAGAGCGGACCGCTGCTCATAGAAGATTACCGCACGATCCTCCCGCTCACGCATCTCTTCGTGAAAGCCGCGCAGGAAGCAGGTTTTCCATTCACGCCCGACTTGAGCGGCGCCCAAATGGAAGGCGTCGGCTACTCGCAGATGTCACGCAACGGGCGCTTTCGCGGTTCGACCGCGCAGACGTTCCTCGCCGAGGCACGTGGGCGACCTAACCTCAAGATCGAGACCAATGCGCAGGCGACCGGTCTCATCCTCGAAGGTCGCCGCTGCACGGGCGTGACCTTCCGCCAAGGCAGCGCCGATCGCACCGTGCGCGCGCGCCGCGAGGTGATCGTCTCCGGCGGTACGATCAATTCGCCGCATCTGCTTCAGGTCTCCGGCATCGGTCCTGCGGCACATCTGCAATCCATCGGCGTCGAAGTGCGCCATGATTTGCCGGGCGTCGGCGCCAACCTCTCGGATCACTACGCGGTGCGTACGTCGGCACGCGTGCGGGACGCCGTTTCCATCAATCAGCTCTCCCGCGGGATCCCTCTTGCGCGCGAGGTTCTGCGCTGGGTCACGACGGGTCGTGGCGCACTTACGTTCGGCGTATCGAGCGCGCAGGTCTTCTGCAGGAGCCGTGATGGCCTTGCGAGCCCGGACATACAACTTCTCTTCTCGCCGGCGAGCTACGACGAGCAGAAGTTCGGCACGCTCGAGAAACAGCCCGGCATGACGATTGCCGTGTCGATCGCGCGTCCGGAAAGCCGCGGCACGATCATGGCGACCTCACCCGATCCGCTCGCGCGTCCCGCCATCCGACCCAACTACCTCGCGGTCGAGAACGACCTCGCGGTTTCGGTTGCGGGGTTGAAGTTCGCGCGTCGCATTTTTGCCGCGCCGTCCTTCGCACCACATGTCGTCGGCGAGATCGTACCCGGAAAGGATGTAGTGACGGACAGCGACCTCGCCGCTTTCGCGCGCAGGGTCGGTGGTACGCTCTATCACCCGGTGGGGACCTGCCGCATGGGTGAGGATTCGCAATCTGTCGTCGACTCGCGACTGCGCGTGCGCGGGCTCACCGGACTGCGCGTGATCGACGCCTCGATCATGCCGATCGTCACGACCGGCAATACGAACGCACCGACCATCATGATTGCTGAGAAGGGCGCCGCCATGATCCGCGAGGATGCGAAGGCGGCGTGATTTCGCGCCCTTGGCGCGAGCGAGGCTAGCCTCGCGCTCCACCGGGAGGGACACCCTCCCGGACCCACCCGCCTTTATGGATTTTTGCCCTAGACTCGACCTAGCCGCATGGCCGCCGCGGGCATAGCACCACGCCGGAAGGCGAAGCACCCCTTCCCGGCAGCCCGCGGCACGAGAACAAACTAGCCGCGACCCTCGAACGGCATCGCCGTCGCCTTGATGGTCATCGTGAATACGTTGGCGTCGAGCGGCAGGCTCGCCATGTAGCGGATGGCCGAGCCGCAGTGCTCTACATCCATGACCGGCTCAGGCTGAATGTCACCGCGCGCCTGGGGCACGCCCGCCTTCATGCGCCCACCCATGGCCGTGTCCGCATTGCCGACGTCGAGCTGGCCGCAGGCGATATTGAAGGGGCGCCCATCAAGCGCAATGCACTTCGTCAGGCCGGTAATGGCGTGCTTCGTCGACGTATAGCCGACCGACATGGGGCGCGGCGTGTGGGCGGAAATCGAGCCATTGTTGACGATGCGGCCACCCTGCGGCGACTGCGCCTTGAACTGGCGGATGGCTTCCTGCGCGCAGAGAAAACTTGCCGTCAGATTGACGTTCACGATGCTCTGCCAGTCTTCGAGCTTGATGTCCTCCATCGGGCCAGCGGGCAGCCCTCGGCCGGCATTGTTGAAGAGGAAATCGAGACGTCCAAAAGTCTTCACGGTCTCGGCGAAGAGCTTTTTCACCTCGTCCTGTTTGGTGACGTCGGCCGCAGCGGCCAGCATCTTGCCGCCGCCCTTCTTGGCGAGCGCGATCGTGCCGTCGAGCTCGGCCTTGCGCCGGCCTGTAACCACGACGTCCCAGCCGTCCGCCTGGAGGTGAAGCGCCGCTGCCCGCCCGATGCCGGTGCCGCCGCCGGTGATGATCGCGACCTTGTTCGTTGCCATACCGGCGTTTCCTCTTCTGCTCAGTTTGTTGGTAGCCCGCGTGCGGACATTTTGAGGCGCTCATCCGATCATGAAAGTCACGGCTGGATCAAGGGTGCGCGACGGACTCAGAGGGGTAGGTTCGTGTTTTTGAACGGCACATTTCATGCGCTATGCAAAAATGCATAACGGTTGCGCAGCGCACAATCTTGTTGCGACGCACCATCAGCGGTATATGGCATACCAGAGCATACGCGCCGGAAAACAGGTGCGATGCCGAGATGAGCAAAGGATATTGATCATGAGCACCAAGGCATACGACTCCGCTCTGAGCTTCATGCCCGGCGAGGCCAAGAAGCCGAGCCTCTTCGCCCGCGTTAAGGAATATATGTCGGCTGTGAGCGCCGGTCTCGAAGCTTGGCGCGAGTATGAGCGCCTGCGCATGAGCGGCGTCGAGCACGGCAAGGCCGCTTCCAAGGCCTTCGAGAAGCACTTCGAGACGAAGTAAGGCGCGGCACAAAGTGGTTCCGCGGTCAGATTTCGGTTCGATCGAGACCGCGGAAGAATGTCGCCTGGATCAATGGTGATGACGGTGCCGGCAGTCCCGGCACCGCGATGAGTGAATTGGCGCGCCAGCACGCAGGCAGCGTGGCGGCCGCGCCTGGGGGCAGACGGAGCTTGCCGAGGTTCGGTAGTTCCGACCTGAGCGCTTTCCACCCTGCGGCACCCAGCGTCCGCACGTCCACGATCCCTTCCAGCTCATTGGAGACGCTGATTTCGAAACGCCGGTCCCAGACCGCCGATTTCGTGCCGGGCTGGATTTGAAGCGCTGCTAACGCAACGCGCCCGGTCTCCCGCCACACCCGCAGATCACCGTCCGGCCGCCAGTCGAGCCGGCACCCGCCAAGTGTCGCGGCGCGAGCGGGCCAAACTCGGTCGGATGTTGCGCGGATGCGCTCGGCTAGATCCTCGATTTCAGACAGTCGCGGATCGGGAGCTTCGCCGCCGTATGCGCCGATCAATTGCTTCAGAACCCGGATCGCGATCTCCTCCGGAAGATCGTTGAAGATCTCGACCGAGATCGTGCCGAACTGCCCCTCATGCCAATCCATACGCGCCTGTACGGTCTCTGCAGTTTGACGCTGGATCGCCGAGCGGGCACGCGACAGCCGCGCAGCACTCCGTGCGATGCTCCCGCTGCTGATGCCGAGATCGGACAGTGCCGCGAGAGCTTTGCGCACGCGCACGCGCTCGAAGTCGTCGCGATCGTTGCTTGGATCCTCGCGCCACGTCAGACCGGCCTCGCGCAATGTCGCAATGAGCCGTGATTTCGGCAGATCGAGCAGAGGCCTGCGGAGCGCGAGCTGTGCGCCGTATGCGCCATCCGGTGTTGGCGGTGTCTGAAGCAGCGACACGCTTTGCATTGCGCTCAGCCCATCGATGCCGCTACCGCGTGCGAGGCGCATGAGGAAGGTCTCGGCCTGATCCTCGTAGTGGTGTGCTGTGAGCAGGTGGCGCTGCAGCTTGTCGTAGGACTGCGCTTCCTCGATGAGGGCCTCGTGCATGAGGCGGTATCGTGCTGCCCGAGCTGCGGCCTGAATGCCCTGCGTGGGTTTTTCTCCATCCCAGCGCAGTACGCGACAGGGAATGCCCGCAGCTTCAGCTTGAGATGCAACCCAAGCCGCATCCTCTGCCGAACCGGAACGCAAGCCGTGATCGACCGTCAGCACCATGAGGCGCGGCCGGCCGGGAGGAGTCATGGATTTCAGTTGCGGCGGGATGAGCTGGAGCGCGCGCGCTGCCAAGTGCATCAACGCCATGCTATCGGCGCCACCGGATACGGCGACCGCCATGGGCGCTCCGAGCATCGGCTCGAAGCGGGCGCGGATTTCATCGTCGGTGATGGGCGCGTCAGCGTCCATGGCAGGGCTCCAGTGCCGTTCGGCGCACACAACCGGCAACGGCCTGGAGCAAGTCGGCGCTCAGCCGCGGCGCAGCCATTTCGTCCAGCGGCTCTTCTTCTCCTCGGGCGCCGCGGCCTCCTCGTCCTCGCCATTCAGCTCCTTGACGAAGGCGCCGAAGAACTCACCCGCAAGCTTGTTCGACGTCGCCTGTATGAGGCGCCCGCCGAGCGTCGCGAGCTTGCCGCCGACTTCCGCCTTAGCCGTGTAGGCGAGTTTGGTCGTGTTGGCATCGATCTCGGTAAGCTCGACGCGCGCGCGGCCTTTGGCGAAGCCTGCAGCACCACCCTGGCCCTGCCCGACGATGTCGTAGGATGAAGGCGGGTCGAGGTTCTCGAGCGTCACGTTGCCATTGAAGGTCGCCGAGATCGGCCCGATCTTGAGGGACACTTTGGCGGCGAGATCGGTCGGCGAACGCTGCTCCAGTTCCTTGCAGCCTGGAATGGTCCGCTTGAGTACCTCGGGGTCGTTCAGCGCATGCCAGACGACTTCGCGCGGAGCGTTGATCGTGTACTCGCCGGTGATGTCCATGGCTTGTTGTCCTTATTGTCCTTGGCTCAGGAGACGTTGTCGCTATCGGCGCCGATGTCGGCGAGGCGCCGTGCGCGCCATTTGTCGCCTGTGCGCTCGAACAGGAGCGGTGTCGCATTGGCGAGATGGTGCGTCTCGAGATCGATGCCGAGTGTTGGCGCGAGCACGTACAGAATACCGCCGTGCGCCACCAGCGTCGAATGCTTGGTGTCGGCGAGGCTGAGCGCGCGCTCGATGCCCTGCCGTGCGCGGCGCACGAAGAAATCGAGCGCCTCGCCGTTCGGGGGAGCCTCGCGCCAGTCGTGATCGGCCGACGATTTGCCGACGAGATCGCCGAACCAGCGCTCGCGCAGTCCGTCCTCGGGATCGGGGGACACGCTGTGCGGGCGCCCGACGATTTCCGCCGTTACCCAGGCGCGCGGCATCGTGCTCGCGACAATGCGCTCGATGCGCTCGCTCTTGAGCGCCTCGGACGCGGCCTCCGCCTGGGCCATCCCGCGCGCATTCAACGGCTGCTCGGCCGTCTGAAAAATGCGCGCGTGATTGCCGTCGGTCTCGCCGTGGCGCACGAAGAAGAAGCGCGTGCACCGCGGCGTCAACGGATCCTCGCGCGCCATGCGGAAGAGCTCGTCGAGCCCGCGGTGCAGATAACCCGGCGTGGTGAGGGCCATACGGTGCCTCAGACGATCTCGAAGAGACCGGCCGCGCCCTGGCCGCCGCCGATGCACATCGTGACGACCGCATACTTCTCGCCGCGGCGCTTGCCTTCGATGAGGGCGTGCCCCGTAAGGCGCGCGCCGCTCATGCCATAAGGATGCCCGATCGAGACCGCGCCGCCGTCGACGTTCAGGCGCTCCGAGGGAATACCGAGCTTGTCGCGGCAGTAGATGACCTGCACGGCGAACGCTTCGTTGAGTTCCCAGATGCCGATGTCCTCGATCTTGAGGCCGGCCTTCTTGAGGAGCTTCGGCACGGCGAATACGGGACCGATGCCCATCTCGTCGGGCTCGCAGCCGACGACCTCGAAGCCGCGGTAAATGCCGAGCGGCTTGAGCCCGCGCTTCTGCGCTTCCTTGTCGCTCATGAGGACGGTTACCGAAGCGCCGTCAGAAAGCTGGCTCGCGTTACCGGCCGTGATGAAGTTGCCCTCGCCCATGACGGGCTTCAGCTTCGCGAGGCCTTCCATGTTCGTGTCCGGCCGGTTGCCTTCGTCACGCGTCAGCGTCACTGTTTCCTTGCCGGTGACCTTGCCCTCCTTGTCGAAGAGCAGTTTCTCGGTCTGCAGCGGTATGATCTCATCGTTGAACCTGCCGGCCTGTTGGGCTGCGGCTGTCCGGCGCTGGCTTTCGAGCGCGTACTCGTCCTGCGCCTCGCGGCTGATCTTGTAGCGCTTCGCCACGGTGTCGGCGGTCTGGATCATCGGCCAGTAGATTTCGGGCTTGTGCTCGACGATCCATTCGTCACGGGAGCGGTACTTGTTGGCGTGCTCGTTCTGGCAGAGGCTGATCGAGTCGAGCCCGCCGGCGACGATGATGCCGGCATCGTCCGAGCGTATGCGCTGGGCCGCCATGGCAATCGTCTGCAGGCCTGACGAGCAGAAACGGTTGACCGTTACGCCGGCCACGGAAACCGGCAGTCCGGCCCGGATCGCGATCTGACGCGCAATGTTGCCACCAGCCGCGCCCTCGGGTATCGCACACCCCATCATCACGTCAGACACATCCTCGGGCGCGACGCCTGCCCGCTTGACCGCCTCGGCGACGACGTGGCCACCCATCGTGGCACCCTGGAGGTTGTTGAAAGCGCCGCGATAGGCGCGCCCGATGGGCGTGCGGGCGGTCGAAACGATGACGGCGTCGGCCATTGGCGTCTCCTCTGGTTTTCTGTTGGCGTGAGCTTAAACCATCCTTCGCCGATTTGGCAGCTTGGCCAAGGCACTTCGCGGGACGCGGCCATACCCCACGCGAGCCGATCACCGGCAACGGCGCCTGCATTGCTCATATGCCGCTTCATTGCCTTGACGATCGTGACCCGGGTGATAATAACCGCAATTACTATATTGCCTGGGGAGGCGCGCCAAGTGTCCGACAGGGACCATCTGCAATTCGGCTGGTTGACGGCCGATACGGCCCGGCTGCTCCGGACAGTGTTTGCACGCCGCGTGAGGGACGTGGGCCTGACGCGTGCGCAGTGGCTCGCGCTGACACGCATCAATCGGCGGCCTGGCGTAAGCCAGTCCGAAGTCGCCGAGATGATGGAGATCGAGAAGGCGCCAGCAGGGCGTATCGTCGATCGCCTTGAGGAAAAGGGTTGGGTCGAGCGGCGGGCGGAGCCGAGCGACAGACGCGTTAAGCGAATTTATCTGACGGAGCAGGGCGCGCGGATCCACGCGGCGATTACACCACTCGCAGATGCAACTGTCCGTGATGCACTGGCCGGCCTGACGATGGCCGAGCAGGCGCGGCTCGTTGCTTTGATGGGCAAGGTGAAGACGCAGCTGACGACGCTCGCAGCGTCCGATCCGCGTGGTGAATTTTCAGATTTGGATAGTATCGTGGACGCCGACGACGACGTCGCGACCCCAGCACGAGCGGTAAGACCATGACAGGCAAGCGTTGGACCAGACCCCTTTTGCTGGTGGTGGTGCCTTTGCTTCTCGTTGCCGGTGCGGGCGTGTGGTGGCTGTGGAGCGGCCGCTACGTCTCGACCGAGAACGCCTACGTCAAGGCCGACATCGTCCAGGTTTCCTCGGAAGTGCCCGGACGCATCATCGAGGTGCGGGTGCGCGAGCATCAGCAGGTCAAGGCCGGCGACGTGCTTCTGACGGTCGATCCGGAGTCCTATGCCATTGCGCTCGCCAAAGCCGAGGCGGAGCTGGATCAGACGCGCTCGCGCGTTGCGGGCTTCCGGGCGGAGTACGCCGAAGCGCAGATGGAGCTTGCCGAGGCCAAGAGCCGGATTGCTTTCTTCGAGGCGCAGCACGGCCGCCAGAAACAGCTGAGCGACAAGGGTGTCGGCTTTGCTTTCCGCGCTGAGGAGGCCGAGAGCAACCTCACCGTCGCCCGCGCCCGCATTCAGGTCGTGGAACAGAAGATCACGCGTATCCTCACGCAGCTCGGCGGTAATCCCGAGAAGCTGACGGAAGAGCACGCGCTCGTTCGCGAGATGCTGGCCCAGCGCGACCGCGCCCGCCTCGAACTCGTGCGCACGCGCATCGTGGCGCCGGTAGGCGGACGCATCGTCAATGCCAAGCTGCTGCCCGGCGAGCAGATCCGCGCCGCGACGCCGCTCTTTGCCATCGTCAGCGATGCCGAGCCGTGGGTGGAGGCGAACTTCAAGGAAACGGAGCTGACGCACGTCCGCCCAGGTCAGAAGGCGACGGTGGTGCTCGACATCTATCCGGATGTGACGTGGAAGGCGCGCGTTGTAAGCATCAGCCCGGCAACGGGCGCGGAGTTCGCGCTGCTGCCGCCGCAGAATGCGTCCGGCAACTGGGTCAAGGTCGTGCAGCGGCTGCCCGTGCGCGTGCACATCGAGCCGAACGGCACTGATCTGCCGCTGCGCGCCGGCATGACGGCGACGGTGAGCGTCGATACGGAGCGCGAGCGCAAACTCAGCCAGATCCTCGGCTGGGCGACGGCTTCCGCAAAGGTCAAAGGCGCGGCCGAGAAGCGCGCGGAACGGTAGTCGCGATCGCGCTTTGTTTTCTGTCGCGGGCTGCTGGGAAGTGGTGCTGACGCTTACGGGTGCGGTGTTATCCCCGCGGCGGCCATGCGGACAGGTCGGCGATCGGCGCATTAAATCATAATGGCGCGTGGGTCCGGGAGGGTGTCCCTCGTCGCGCCTAAGGCGCGCGACAAAAATCCAGGAGCGCGAGGTCACGCCGAAGGCCTGCCAGAGGCATGGGCCTCGCTCGCGCCCCTGTTTCTTGAGGTCTTGAGCCCGGTACGGTTGAAACCGAGGCTATCGCTCGCCATCCTAGAAGGAGATGGCCGAGTGGCAATGCGCACAGAGCGGCGCAATACGCTTATGATGGCGGACCATGAGTAGCGACAAGAAGAGCACGCGCACAGGTTCACGCATCCCGAATCCGGCCGGAACGACGGCCGGCTCGGTGCCGTCGCCTGCGTCCGACGGCAAGGCGCCCGCCCCCTCGAGCGGAACCGATGTCGAAGCCTTCCTCGCCCAGGTCAAAGCCCTGGGCCCGCGAACGACGACGGGCCGCGGCCGGCTCGTGTTCGCGATGGATGCCACGATGAGCCGCCAGCCGACGTGGGATATGGCGCTGGCGCTCCAGGCCGACATGTTCCATGCCGTCGCGGAGGTTGGGGGGCTCGACGTACAACTCGTGTTCTTCCGGGGCGCCGGCGAGTGCCGCGCCTCGAAGTGGGTTTCCGATCCGAACGCGCTCGCGCAACTTATGACGACCGTGCAATGCCGAGGCGGCTATACCCAGATCGGCAAAGTGCTTTCTCACGCACGCCAGGAGACGGAGAAGCGCAAGATCAGTGCGCTCATCTATGTGGGCGACTGCATGGAGGAGGCGGTCGACGATCTCTGCGGGCGGGCCGGTGAGCTGGCGCTGCACGGTGTGCCGGTGTTTCTGTTTCAGGAGGGGCGCGATCCGGCCGCCGAAAGCGCTTTCCGCGAGATCGCCCGCATCACGAAGGGGGCTTGGTGCTCCTTCGACAAGGGCTCCGCGGATCAGCTTCGGGCGCTCCTCAGGGCCGTTGCCGTCTATGCCTCGGGCGGGCACGCGGCCCTCCAGCAACTGAGCACGACGAAGGAAGGTGCCGGCGCGCGGCTGCTGCTGACCCAGATGAAGCGGGACTGAGGCGCGATGCAGTATCTCCTGCTCGGGCTACTCACACTCGGATTGGTCATCCTCGGCGTCCGCCTCTTCAACAAGGCGAACCCGGCGGTCCTCGCCCAACAAATCCGTATCGTAGGAGCGGTCGCCGCTTTCGCCGGCGCACTCTTCCTCGTCGTTCGCGGCACGCTCGTCTATGCCTTTCCGCTGGCTGCGCTCGGCTGGTGGCTCATGGGCGGGCAGGGCGTTGGGAGATGGGGCAATATCGGCTCGCCCAGGCGTTCATCCGGGCAGACCTCCCGCGTTGTGACGGAACACCTGGAGATGGAACTCGACCATGCGTCCGGGGCCATGCGTGGGCGCATTCTCAAGGGCTTCTTCGCCGGGCGCGACATCGAGGATCTACGGCCGGTCGAGCTTGCTCATCTCTGGCAGGACTGCCGCTATACGGACCCGGCCTCGGCCCAACTCGTCGAGGCGTTCCTGGACCGCATTCATCCGACATGGCGGGAGGATATGGCCCGGTCGGACCAGGAGCGCCCGCGCGGGCCTGACGGCCGGATGAGCATTGAAGAGGCCTTGGACATCCTCGGCCTCGCCCCCGGCGCTGACGAGGCGGCCATCCGTCAAGCGCACCGCGAGCTCATGCTGAAGCTTCACCCGGACCGTGGCGGATCGACCTACCTCGCGGCCAAAATCAATGAAGCAAAAGACACATTGCTTGGAGGCGGCTAGTGCACCCCCTGCGCCAATGTGTTGATAATGAGTTATTTTACAGGCATGAGCTGGGCTATTACGGAGTATTGCTTCCGCACCACACTGGCCGCTAGAAAGCGACATATTACCGTCAAATCCGTGGAAACAACCTTGTGTTCAAAGGCCCCCACAGCCAGATTGAGGGCTACGGAATCGCGACTTTTTTGGGGAAGTCATGCGGACTTGCTTTGGACTGCCGGTATTGCTGGGCGCGCTCTTGCTCGCTGCCCCGTCGGCGTACGCTTTCGAAGAGACACGCGGTGGCGCCGGGACGACGCCGGCTGCGCCTAAGGCTGCGGCACCGGCAGGTGAAGCGCCACTCGGACTTGGCGGTACGGGCACCTCGGTTGCGCCGTCGGCCGGTACCGAAGTTCGTATACCTGGCCTCGGCAAGCTCGGTATTCTGCCGAAGCTCGATTTCGGGCTGGAGCTGCTTTACGGCGTCAACGAGCAGAGCTTCGATGATCGCCGCCTGCGACCTGAGCAGTCTGATGACGTCGGCGTTCGCGGCACGGTACGTCACCGCTTCTAAACCCGCGCCTTCGAATAAGGCTGCGTGGAGGTATGGATTTGATTGAGGAGCGCTCGGGCGCTCCTTTTTCGTTATTGCGGAGGGGCCATGGCGGGCGATCCGCATCGCTTCGAGGTTCCGGAAGCCGGAGGCTGGCGCTGGCTTGCAGCTTCCGTCCATCTATTCACGGCGCTGGGTATCATTTGTGCCCTGTTTGCCGTTCACGCGATTCTCGACCGCGCCTTTGAGACGGCATTCATCTGGTTGGGCGTGGCGCTCATCATTGACGGGATCGACGGGGCATTCGCCCGTGCGCTCGACGTCAAGCAGCGGCTGCCGCGATTCTCAGGCGAGAAGCTCGATCAGGTCGTGGACTACGTGACCTATGTCTTCGTCCCTGTGCTGGTGCTGCAACTCGGCGGATACCTGGTCGGGGCGTGGGGAGGCGTTCTGGCGAGCCTGATCTTGCTCTCGTCGCTCTACCATTTCTGCGATAGCGGCAACAAATCGGACGATCACTGCTTCGTCGGCTTCCCCGCTATCTGGAACATCGTAGCGTTCTACATCTTTGCCTTCGCGCTACCCGGCTGGGCAGTAAGCCTCATCGTTCTCATCTGCGTCGCGCTCACTTTCGTGCCCATGCGGTGGCTCCACCCGCTGCGCGTACGGGCCCTGCGGCCGGTCAATCTAGCCATGAGCGGGCTTTGGGCGCTCGCTGCAATCTGGACCGTGGCTGTCGGCTTCCCGGCTTCAGCGGGGGCTATGGCCGCCTTGGGCGTGGTGGCGCTCTACGGGGTTGGGCTCTCCGTGCTCTGGCCGCTGCTCGGCGGAGAAGATGACGCCTAGACCACCGACGGGGGCTTTATCCACAGCTCAATTGTCCGGACTGCGCCAAGGAGCCGCACGGTCAATGGGGATAGTCCGGGCACGTAGGAGCCGGCAAAAAGGTTAATTCGCCAAGCTGTTAACCTCTAGGTAAGTTCGTTTTCGCCCTCCCACCCGTTTGCAGGCCATTCTCATTGCTTGGGAACCGTTGCCCCGAAGTGGCTACGTGACCGTCAAATTGGGGCCTACAAACCTGACCAAGTAACGAACTAGTCAGCGGTAAAAACGGGGACGTTGTATGAGTTCTAGAGTTTTAGTCGCGGGGGCCATCTTGAGTGCCGCCGTAGGTGCCGCCGCCGCCGAAGGCGCGGGTGGCCGTCTCAATCTTCATGAAGTAGTGGCCGACCGTACGGTCTCTTTACACACGCCCGCCGGAACCATCCCGATCAGCTACTCGGGCAATGGCACCATGATCGGTCGTGCAAAGGACCTCGAGTTCTACACGGGCTCAGCCTTCGACCGGGGAACGTGGTGGGTAACCGAGGACCGGGTCTGCCATCGCTGGCGGAACTGGCTTGGAGGGAAGGAGCACTGCGTTTCCCTGCGCCTGGACGGCACGAAGGTCCATTGGCGCAGCAGCGATGGCTATTCGGGCACAGCGACGCTCGGCGCGAAGCGCGCGCGGGTCATTGAAGCCGGCGCTTCCTTCTAGCGATCAGCCGCCGCGTTCCTTTGTCTTGGCCTCGATCCAGAGGTCATCCATTTCTTCGAGGGTGGCGCCCTCGGGCGTCTTGCCCTGTTCGACCAGTCGGCGCTCGATATAGGCAAAGCGCCGGACGAACTTGGCATTCGCTGTCCTGAGTGCAGTCTCCGGATCGACATCGAGGTGGCGTGCGACATTCGCCATCACGAACAGTACGTCGCCGAACTCGTCCACGATCCTAGGATCGGTAGGACCGCCCGGAGGGCTTTCGCCGCGTGGATCGGCCGGCACGGCGATCTCTTCGAGTTCGGCCAGCTCCTCTCGCATTTTGGAGAACACCGGCGCGAGAGTCGGCCAATCGAAGCCGACGCGTGCCGCCTTGGCCTGCAGCTTCACCGCACGCGTCATGCCGGGCAGCCCGATCGGCACGTCGGCAAGCAATGATGGATCAGCGGGGGCTGCAGATCCACCTTCGGCCTGCTTGGCAGCGCGCTCCTCGGCCTTGATGGCTTCCCACCAGCCCTTTGCCAGCTGACCGGATCGCGCTTTTTCGTCTCCAAACACATGAGGATGGCGGCGGATCATCTTCTCCGTCACGCCATCGACCACGTCCGCAAACGAGAAGGTGCCTTCCTCCTCCGCCATGCGCGCGTGATAGACGACCTGGAGCAGTAGATCGCCGAGCTCTTCCTTGAGATCGACCCGCTTGCCGCGCTCGATCGCGTCGGCGACCTCATAGGCTTCCTCGATCGTATAGGGCGCGATGGTCGCGAATGTCTGCTCGAGATCCCACGGGCAGCCCGAGCCGGGCGTCCTGAGCGCGGCCATGACGGCAATGAGATCGGCAATGGATTTGCGGACGCGGGGCTGGTCGGGCGGAGCCATCATCGGTTCCTGGTGGTTGCGCTACATGCGCTCGATGACATCGGTCCGCTCTTTGGAGACGACAGGCGCCGCCGCGGCAATGGCCGGCAGAATATCTTCGGCTTTATCCACGACCGTGTAGGGCACGTGCAGGCCCGCGCGGATGAACGTCTCGGCCCGCATGTGATCGAGCAGGGCGCAGAGAGAGTCCCAATAGCCCGCGACGTTCGCGATCACGATCGGCTTCGTGTGGCGCCCGAGCTGGGCCCATGTGAGCTGCTCGACCAGCTCTTCCAGCGTACCGATGCCACCGGGTAGCGCGACGAACGCATCGGAGCGTTCGAACATCAGACGCTTTCGCTGATGCATGTCCTCGGTGACGATCAGTTCGTTGACGTCACGCAGCATCTGCTCCTTCTCGGACAGAAACGAGGGAATGATGCCCGTGACATACCCCTTGTGCTTGAGCACGGATTTGGCGACCGCGCCCATCAGACCGAGGCTGCCGCCACCATAAACAAGGCCGACGCCGGCTTCGGCGAGCTGCTGGCCGAGCGTGCGCGCGGCCCCCACGAAGTCGGGGTTGAGACCGCTTCCGGAGCCGCAGAACACGCACACATTCTGTATGCCGTTGAGCCCCGCGAGCTGCTGGCCCGAATTCTTCTTACTGATACTTTTCTTCGTCATAGTTTTACGCATTCCTTGGGGTGCCCGCGGCCGCCATGGCCTTTCTTAGCATCGCCATGGCATGGCAATGCGGGCAAATTGCCTCAATCACGTGAACGTTCGCGCGAGGCGCCATCCGTCTGCCGGCGAGCCGCGCTCGACGCAGCACTGCACCAGCGAATATTTTCAAGGGAAGATCATTGGACGACCGCGCGATTCTATGCATGGTTGCCCGCAAGAAACCGCGGTGCACGCGGAACAGCCGGACCCTGCCATGCAGCTCAAATTCTACACATTGGACGTGTTCACTGAAACGCGCTTCGGCGGCAATCCACTCGGCGTCGTCATGGGCGCCGATGCGCTGCCCGCCGGCCTGATGCAGGACATTGCGCGCGAGCTCAATCTCTCCGAGACCGTCTTCGTCCAGAAAGCGACGAACCCCGCAGCGTCTGCTCGCATTCGTATTTTCACGCCGGCCGTCGAGCTGCCATTCGCAGGCCATCCGACAATCGGAACGGGTATTCTCCTTGCGCAGCTCCGCGCGGGGGACGCTCCTGGAGAGCAGGATGCCCTCGTCGTACTCGAGGAGACGATCGGGCCTGTTCGCGTGGGCATCCGCATGCGTCCCGGCAAGGCGCCCCACGCTGAATTCGATGCGCCGAAACTGCCTGAGCCCGCAGGCGATCCCCCAAGCAGTGATCGACTGGCTGCAGCGTTGGGACTGCAGCCCTCGGAGATTGGTTATTCCAATCACCGTCCGTCGCAGTGGTCGGCAGGCGTGCCTTTCACGTTCGTACCCATCTCGTCGATGGCTGCGATCGGCCGCGCCGAGATCGTATCGACACATTGGGCCGCCGCATTCGGAAACTCGCGGGCCGGGAAGGTCTTCCTCTACACAGGTGAGACCGTCCACACGACGTCGTCGTTCCATGCGCGCATGTTCGGTCCCGGTGCCGGCATCGTCGAGGACCCTGCAACAGGCGGCGCGGCGGCTGCATTCGCCGGTGTCGTGAATGCCTTCGACCAACTTCCGGCCGGCACGCACAAGCGCGTCATCGAGCAGGGTTTCGAGATGGGCCGTCCGAGCCTCATTGCGCTGTCGTTCGAGGTTGCGGCCAAGGGCAAGCTCGAGACCGTGCGCATCGGCGGCAGCGCCGTCCGCGTCAGCGAAGGCCACATCGAGATCTAGCGCTGCCGTAGTTTGACAAATCTTCAAAGACGGGCGGGTTCGGGAGGGTGTCCCTCCCGATAGAGCGCGAGACTAGTCTCGCTCGCGCCGCAGGCGCGAATGTCGCTTCGCGACGCGGGGACCAGTCCCCGCACCCCGACCGGGGGACACCCCCGGAACCCCCGTCTTTTTGTGACTTTATCTGCAACTTAGGTGGCCGAGATACCCAGCGCCTTGTGCAGCTCGCCGAGCGTCGTGAGCGCATCGGCACCTGCGAAGATGAAGGCATCAACGCCGGCGGATTGAAGCGCAGCTTCCTGGTCTTTCGGACGTCCGGCCAGATATACGCGCTGCGCGCCTGCTGATTTGAGGGCGCCCGCTACGGCCGTTCCGAGGTCGGCATAGGTAGCATCAGCCCCGCAGATGCAGGCAATGCTGGCGCCGCTCGCCTTGAACGTGGCCGCGGCTTCGTCTGCCGTTGCGAGCGGTGAGGACTGCACAGCCGAGATGCCGCCTGCCGCGAGGAAGTTCGCGATCCATGTCGCGCGCGCACCGTGGCTTGCGAGATCTCCGATACAGGCGAGGAAGACTTTCGCGGGCGCAGCCTCGGCGGCTGCACGCAGTTCCTCGAAAGGCTCGGCCAGGCGGTGCACGGCAAGCGGACGGATGCGGACCGCGCTGCCCTCGATAGGAGAGGGGGCTGCGGGCCATGGCGTGACCTTGACGCCGTCGTCACCGAGCTTTGGAAATGCCGACACGCCAGTCAATTCCATTCGCCCTGTCGCGATGGATTTGGCGCGGGTCTCTGCAACCTTGGCGATATCGTCCTGAATGCGCCCGTTTGTCAGTGCGGATGCGATGCCGCCTGCGGCTTCGATTTCCTGGAAGAGCTTCCACGCTGTCGCGGCAAGATCCGCGGTGAGTGTCTCGATGGCAAAGCTGCCGCCAGCCGGATCGATCACGCGGCCGAGCCCGCTCTCTTCCTGCAGCACAAGATGCGTGTTGCGCGCCATGCGCCGGGCAAAGCCATCGGGGCGACCAAGGGCCCAAGTATAGGGGAGTACTGTGATCGCCTGCGCACCGGCCATCGCAGCCGTCGCGCACGCGATCGTGGTGCGCAGCATGTTCACCCACGGATCATGCTTGGCCATCATGCGGAAGGAAGTCTCGGCGCCGAAGCTCATGTGCGCAACGGCATCTCCCGCGCCGCACGCATCCGCGACCTGCCATACGAGCCGGCGCGCGGCGCGCAGCTTGGCGAGGCCGAGGATCTGGTCGGCATCGACGGCTAGATTGATAGCGATCTTCGGGAGCGCGTCGGCAGGCGCAATGCCGGCCGCTTCGAGCGCGCGCAGATAGGCGACGAGTGTCGCCAGCATCATGGCAAGTTCCTGCGCCTCGCTGGCGCCGGCTGCGTGATAGGGATGACCGTCGGCAACGAGGGCCGTCAGGTGAGGGGCGCCCAGCGCGTTTTTTGCGAGGGCTGCGGCTTCGCTCAACGCCGCGTCGAGCGGCTGTCGCAGCGCACCCATCAACGCGAGTGTTCCGATTGGATCCGCATTGAAGGCTCCGAGGCGCGCCTTGTCCGATATTCCGGCTGCGCGCCACAACTCACCGAGGCTCGCAGCGGCGGCGGGTGTTCCCTCGCCGGCTTCAAGAGCGATCGGGCACACATCGAGCATGACGCCCTTGAGCGCGGCCCCGAGCGTTTGGCTATCCGCCGCGAGCCCGATCCGACCTGCGCCCGCAATGAGCAACTTGAGCGAGGTCGCACCGCCTTCGAGGTCCTCCAGGATCGCCGCATTGGCGGCGGCCGCATCGGACTCGGCATGGACCTGGCGGATGTCCCAGGCCGGAGAAATCGACGCAGCGCTGGGCCCGCGGAGATAGGGTGCCGAGCCGGGTTGCTGACTTTCGAGACCGGCAGGGGCTTCCGTACGGCCATACAGGGGGGCGATCCGCAGCCCATCGGCCGTCCGAGCCACCAGGCGGCGCTCGAAATCTCCGCCCTTGAGGGCCTTCTCCACCAGCGCCTGCCACTGCGCCCGCTCGGGGACGGAAAACCCTTCCATCAAGGCCAGTTCGGTCATCTCTCGGCAATCCTGTGTCGTGCTCAGCGTCTTCCCTAATGCCCTGCTTTCGAAGTTCGCCTGAACTCGCCGCTAGCAACGAGCGAACTTCGAAAGCAAAAGGGCATTAGAAACATGGGCTTACTGGCGTGATTCAGATCAAGAAATTCGCTCAGTCGCCAGCTGCCCGCAGTGGCGAATTTCTTGATCATCACGCTAGCGCGTTTGTTGCGCTGCGTTAATCCCTTGATTGGTCATGCCGCACCCAGCACCCAGCCAGCGCCCATGACATCCGTCCCTGGCTGTGGTAGGCACCCGCAACCCTTTTTTGCGCCGCACCATGCGGCCCGCACCCCGGACACCTCGATGAATATCCGCAATATTGCGATCATTGCTCACGTCGACCATGGCAAAACGACGCTCGTCGATGCGCTCCTCAAGCAATCCGGCGCCTTCCGAGAGAACCAGAAGGTCGCCGAGATGGTCATGGATTCAAATGACCTCGAGCGCGAGCGCGGGATCACGATCCTCGCCAAGAATACCTCGATCGTCTGGAACGATACGCGCATCAACATCGTCGACACGCCGGGCCACGCCGATTTCGGTGGTGAGGTCGAGCGCATTCTCAACATGGTCGATGGAGCCGTGCTGCTGGTCGATGCCTCCGAGGGCCCGCTCCCGCAGACGAAGTTCGTCGTGTCCAAGGCGCTGCGCCAGGGCATTCGCCCCATCGTCGTGATCAACAAGATCGACCGCCCTGACGAGCGCCACAACGACGTGCTCAACGAGATCTTCGATCTCTTCGCGGGCCTCGACGCGACAGACGAGCAACTCGACTTCCCTGTGCTTTATGGTTCAGGCCGCGACGGCTGGATGGCAACGGATCCTTCAGGTCCCCAGGATGGCCTGAAGCCGCTCTTCGATCTCATCCTCAAGCACGTGCCGCCGCCCGTAGCTGAGGAGGGTCCGTTTCGAATGCTCGCGACGACGCTCGAAGCGGACGCCTACCTCGGCCGCATCCTGACCGGGCGTGTCATCTCCGGCTCGCTCAAGCCCAATCAGACGATCAAGGCCATCTCGCGTGAAGGCAAGCTGATCGAGACGACGCGCGTAACGAAGGTGCTAGCTTTCCGCGGCCTCGAGCGAACCGCCGTCGATCTGGTCGAGGCGGGGGACATCGTTGCCATCGCGGGCGTCACGGAGGCAACGGTTGCCGACACGCTGTGCGATCCTTCGATCGATACGCCGATCCCAGCGCAGCCGATCGATCCGCCGACGCTGACCATGACCTTCCGCATCAATGACGGGCCGTTCGCGGGCCAGGAGGGCGACAAGGTCCAGAGCCGCGTCATCCGCGATCGCCTCATGAAAGAGGCCGAGCGCAACGTCGCCATCCGCATCACCGAGAATCCGGACAAGGACTCCTACGACGTCTCGGGACGTGGCGAGCTTCAGCTTGGCGTGCTCATCGAGAACATGCGCCGCGAAGGTTTCGAGCTGACGGTCTCGCGCCCCCGTGTGGTCTACAACTCGGATGAGACGACGGGCCAGCGCCTGGAGCCAATCGAGGAAGTGATCATCGACGTCGATGAGCAGCACTCCGGCGTCGTCGTGCAAAAGCTCTCCGAGCGTAAAGGCGAGCTCCAGGAGATGCGCTCCTCGGGTGGTGGGCGCACGCGTCTCGTGTTCTTCGTGCCGACACGCGGACTCATCGGCTATCAGGGCGAGCTGCTGACCGACACGCGCGGCACCGCCGTCATGAACCGTCTCTTCCACGCCTATGCCCCGTTCAAGGGCGAGGTCGCGGGGCGCCGCCAGGGTGTGCTCATTTCCAACGCTACAGGTGAAGCAACGGCGTACTCGCTCTTCTATTTGCAGGAGCGCGGCGCGATGATGATCGACCCGCAGACGCGTGTGTACGAAGGCATGATCGTCGGCGAGCACAGCCGCGAGAACGACCTCGTCGTCAATATCATCCAGGGCAAGAAGCTCTCGAACGTGCGCGCGTCCGGCAAGGATGAAGCGCTCATTCTCACGCCGCCGCTGCGCCTGACGCTCGAGCGCGCCATGAGCTACATCACCGACGATGAGTTGGTGGAGGTCACGCCGAAGTCCATCCGCCTGCGCAAGCGCTGGCTCGATCCGCACGTTCGCAAGAAGATGGAGCGGTCTGCGGAAGCCGTGTAACGGCTTCCTGATATTTTCTAACTGGCCGCGGGCTGCCGGGAAGGGATGCTATCGCATTCCGCCGGCATGCTATACTCGCGGCGGTTGTGCGGTCAGCGATCAAGTGCTGTGATTGCCGGCGCGCTTGCCGCAAACTCCCAGTCTACAAAAGACGGGGGTTCGGGGGTGTCCTCCGAGCGGGTCACAGGGCAGCAGCCCTGTTCGCGCCGAAGGCGCGACCTACAATCCCTCGATGCAGTACACGCGCGCAGGCGCGCCATCACCGCCGGGGATCTTGAGCGGCGCAGCCGAGAGAAACACCTCCGGCTCGCGGATCTCCGCTGTGTTCGCGACGTACTCGATCATGTGCACGCCGGCGCGCAGCAGCACGTCGTGCGTGACCTGCTCGACGAGCGGCCGCTTCTCGCCCTTGAGCATGAGGCGGATCGGATAGTCCTGCGGGAAGCTGTAGCCGATCGTGCGGATGCCCGTCGCGAGCAGCCACTCGGCGGCCTCGCGCGTGAGATAGGGACTGTCCAGCCAGAACTCCTTCGTCATGGGCGAGCGCTGGCGATCCCAGTTCGACTTGAGCAGCACCATGCCACCGCGCTTGATATGCTTTCCGCGCGTCGCGAGCTTCTCGGCATCGACGGCCTCATTCGGCTGCACATCCATCAGATCGATGACGGCACAATGGCCGACGAGGTCGTGGAGCGGTGTCGCTTCGATGGTCGCGCCGTTCGCGAACATGTGCCGGCGTGCGTCGACGTGCGTGTAGGAGTGGCAGGAGACCTTGAGCCACGTCACTTGCGCGAGATCGCCTTTGGCGAGGTCACCCGTGACGGTGATCTCCGTTGCCCAGCGCGGATGGTCGCCCGCAATGGGCATGGAAAGATCGATGATCCGCATGGCGCTCTCCCTGTAAGCGGCGCGGTCACTTCGGGCGGGTCTGCCCCGTGCCGCGCACTTTGTATTTGAAGGTCGTCAGTTGCTCGACGCCGACGGGACCGCGCGCGTGCAGGCGCCCGGTTGCAATGCCGATCTCGGCGCCGAAGCCAAACTCGCCGCCATCGGCAAACTGCGTGGACGCATTGTGCAGCACGATGGCGCTGTCTACGCGCTTGAGGAAGTACTCGGCTGTGGTGCCGTTCTTGGTGATGATGCTGTCGGTGTGCTGTGAACCGTAGCGCGCGATGTGCGCGATGGCGTCGTCCACGCCATCTACAACCTTCGCTGCGATGATCGCGTCGAGGAACTCGTGGCCGTAATCGTCCGGCTGAGCGGCCTTCACGCGTGCGTCTGCCTTCAGTGTCACGTCATCACCGCGCACTTCGCAGCCGGCATCGAGAAGGGCCGTCACGAGGCGCGGCAGATAGTCGGCGTGCGCTTTCCGATCGATCAGCAGGCACTCGGTCGCGCCGCAGACGCCTGTGCGCCTGAGCTTGCCGTTGATCACCAGGGCGATCGCGACATCGAGATCTGCTTCGTGATCGACGAACGTATGACAGATGCCTTCGAGATGCGCGAAGACGGGGACGCGCGCCTCCTGCTGCACGCGACCGACGAGGCCCTTGCCGCCGCGCGGCACGATCACGTCGATGGCGCCGTTAAGACCTGCCAGCATGTGGCCGACGGCTGCGCGATCGGTCGTCGGTACGAGCGAAATCGCAGCCTCGGGCAAGCCTGCCTCGCGGAGGCCTGCGACCAGGCATTCGTGAATGGCGGTGGCCGAGCGCTGGGCGTCAGAGCCCGTGCGCAGGATGGCCGCATTACCGGACTTGAGCGTGAGGCCACCCGCATCGGCTGTCACGTTCGGCCGGCTCTCATAGATGATGCCGATCACGCCGATCGGCACGCGCACGCGTTCGAACTGGAGGCCGTTCGGGCGCTCCCAGTCGGCAATGACGGAGCCGACAGGATCATCCAGCGCGGCGATGTCTTCGAGGCCCTGGGCAATGCCCTCGATGCGGTCGGGCGTCAGTGTCAGTCGATCGACGAACGAGGCGGCCTGGCCTGCTGCCTTCACGTCCGCGACGTCGAGCGCATTCACATCGAGTATGACGTTGACGGAACGGCGCAATGCCCCAGCCATGACACGAAGTGCCGCGTTCTTCTGCCCGCTCGGCGCAAGCGCCAGTTCGGCGGCAGCCGCGCGCGCCCGCACACCAAGATCGAGCATGAGGCGCTCGATGTCGGCTGCTTCAGGCTGGTCGATGCGTTCAGGACGATTCATGTCCGAATTCCTTCTGCTCAGGACCCTGCCTTGGAGAGGGCCTTGCTCAGCGCCATGTCGTCGCGGTGGATAAGCTCCGCACGCCCGGCGTGGCCGAGAATTGTGGCAATCTCACTGGATCGCTTGCCGATGATAGCGGCAGCCTGGTCATGGGGGTAGGCAACGAGGCCACGGCCGAGATCCCGCCCGTCCAGCGCCCGGATCGTGACGGCATCGCCGCGGTCGAATGTCCCGTCGACGCGGGAGACACCCGCCGGGAGCAGGCTCTTGCCCTGACCCAGCGCCTTTTCGGCGCCGGCATCGACGAAGATCGTGCCGCGGGACTCGAGATTGCCGGCAATCCAGCGTTTGCGCGCCGCGACCGGATCCGATGGTGCGATGAACCACGTGCATGGCGCTCCCTCGGCGAGGCGCCGTAGAGGATTGAGCGCTGCGCCTTCCGTGATCACCATGTCGGTCCCAGAGCCCATGGCTATGCGCGCAGCTTCGAGCTTCGTCACCATCCCGCCCTTGGAGAGCTCCGTCCCGGCGTCTCCGGCCATGGACAAGATCTCGTGCGTGATCTCATGCACCACGTCGAGGCGCTTCGCCTTGGGATCCTTGGCGGGTGGCGCCGTGTAGAGCCCGTCGATGTCGGAGAGCAGCACGAGGCAATCGGCGCTCATCATGGATGCGACGCGCGCCGAGAGGCGGTCGTTATCGCCGTAGCGGATCTCGGCCGTCGCGACCGTGTCGTTCTCGTTGACCACGGGAACCGCGCCACACGCGAGCAGCGTCGCCATGGTCTGCCGTGCATTGAGATAGCGGCGGCGCTCTTCGGTATCCTGCAGCGTCAGCAGGATTTGCGCGGCCGTGAGCCCGCGCGCCTGGAACACACTCTGATAGGCGCTCGACAGGCTGATCTGGCCGACCGAGGCCGCGGCCTGGGACTGTTCGAGTGCGAGCACGCCCTTCGGCAGCTTGAGCACATGGCGGCCGAGCGCGATCGCGCCAGACGAGACCAGAACGATCTCACGGCCCTCGGCCGCAAGCGCCTTCACGTCATCGGCGACGGATTCGAGCCAGGCGGATCTCAGGCGACCCGTAGCGCGCTCGACGAGCAGCGCCGAGCCGATCTTGACCACGATGCGGCGCGCCTTGCGCCACTCGGGCCGGATGGCGGCGGGGGATGTCTCTTTCCGGGCGGCGGGCATGGCACGGGGCTTTGGTTCCTGAGTGAGGCGCTCACATAGCAGAAGCTGTGGTTTTGCGCATCCCGGCTATGGCAATCGTGGTGTGCGGTTGATCGCGCCTGCCGGCGCGAGTGGGGCTTCAGCCCCACACCCCGACCGGGGGACATCCCCGGGACCCCCGTCTTTTATGGATTGGGAGCGTGCCGCAAGCGCTACGCGGTCCCTTCTCCCCGTTCGTACGGGGAGAAGGCTAGGATGAGGGGCGGCGGCTTGCTCCAACGTCAGCGGCGGCCAGTGAAGTCGTGTATCGTTCCGCGCAAGAAGAGACGGGAAGCGCTCATGTACCTGGACCCAATGGCGGCGACGTTCCCGCCGCCGGCTGGCGGCTGCGACTGCCACACGCACGTCTTCGGGCCGTTCGACCGCTATCCACTCGCGCGTGAGCGGAGCTACACACCGCCGCCAGCGCCGGTTGAAGATCTGATCGCGCGCCTCGACCGTACGGGTCTTGAGCGCGCCGTGATCGTGCAACCCAGTGCCTACGGGACGGACAACCGGCGCACGATCGGCGCTGTGGGGGCGTATCCTGATCGGCTGCGTGCTGTGGTAGTCATCGACGGTACTGAGAGCGATGCAGCGCTCGCCGAAATGCACGCGAAGGGCGCTCGCGGCGTCCGGCTCAATTTGATCAGCGCTGGCGGTCCGCGCGGGGCCACGGTCGCCGAGTTGCTCACGCGCGTGGCCGCGCGTATCCGGCCGCTTGGCTGGCACATCCAAATCTATACGGACCTCGATGTGGTCGCGGACAATGCCGCGCTGCTGCAGTGGCTCGGTGTCGACGTCGTGCTCGACCATATGGCGAAAGTGGATGCAACCCTGGGTGCCGCACATCCCCAGTTCGGCGCGCTCGCCCGTCTGGTGGACACGGGGCGCACGTGGGTGAAGCTCTCGGGGACGTATCGCGTCTCGCCGGAGTTCTACGGCAATCCCTCCGTGACGGCGCTGGCACGGGCGCTGATCGCGCTCAATCCGGAGCGCATGGTCTGGGGTACGGACTGGCCGCATCTCGCGAACCACAATCGCGTTGCTTCTGCCGAGCCGCCGCCGATCGACTACCATGCCATCGACTACGGCCGTCTGCTGAGCCTCGTTCCCGAATGGGCGCAGAGCGAGAATGTGGTTGCGCAAATCCTTTCGCACAATCCGGCGCGGCTCTATGATTTTCCCAATCCCGCCGCAACCTGAGACGCCGCGCCATGCCCACTGAAGCCCTCAAGCGACCGGAGTGGCCGCGCCCCGCCGCAAGCGCCATCATTTTCCGCGGCGATCACGTTCTCATTGTCGAACGAGGGAAGGGGGCTCTGCCCGGAACGTGGAGCCTGCCCGGCGGTCACATCGAGCCTGGCGAGAAGGCGCGTGATGCTGCAGCGCGCGAGCTCTTCGAGGAGACGGGCCTCGCCGTGACCCTGGTAGGGCTGGTGGACGTCCACGACGGGATCTTCAGGGACGGCGAGGGGACGCTTCGGGCCCACTACGTGCTCTCGGTGTTCTGGGGTCGCTCGCAGGAGGGGGAGCCCGTAGCGGCGACGGACGTGCGCGATGCGCGCTTCGTGGCAGTCGTCGAGGTCGACAACTATCGCATGACGCCCGGTGCACAGGAGATCATCCGCCGCGCGTACAAGCTGAGCACCGAGAGCCGCTGAACGGGGCCGACGCGTAAGTGCGGAAGGCAAATTCGCTGGCCCGTGCCTGAGCCTGGATCATTCGCATAATATATATTATGGAATATAATGACCGAGCGATAGGGCAACAACGGCCTCTGGGCGGCCGGAAATTTGGGCCCGGAACGCGAGCTCGCGCGATCGGCGCGTCCGCAGCCGTTGATGGCCGCGACGCCGGCCGTGGGCAACCCCGCGCCGGAAGCGCGCCGCGCGTTGCCAGGATGCGGCTCCGACCGTATGTCTCTTCAATGACCACCGACGCCGACGCGGTAACCGCCAGCCAGGGCAGCGGCTCAGCCAGTGACGCTGACGATCTCGTCGCGCGAATGCGCTCGGGCGAACGCCGGGCCATTGCCGAGGCTGCGACCGAATGCGAACGCGCCGGCGTGCGGCCGAGCCCACGCCTCGGCGCCCTCATGCGCGCGATGCAGCCGCACCTCGGCCATGGGCAGCTCATCGGCATCACCGGACCACCGGGCGCCGGCAAGTCGACTCTCGTCAATGCGCTCATCGCGCACGTGCGCGGTCTCGGCCTGAAGGTCGGCGTGATCGCCGTCGATCCATCGAGCCCCATATCGGGCGGCGCCATACTCGGCGACCGCGTGCGCATGACGGCCGCTCTCGACGACGACGGTGTGTTCGTTCGCTCCGTCGCGAGCCGCGGTGCCCTTGGCGGCCTCTCTCCTGCGGCGGTTCGAGTTGTTGATGCGCTCGACGCTGCCGGCTTCGACGTCATCCTGATCGAGACCGTCGGCACCGGACAAAGCGAGATCGACATTGCCGAGGTTGCCGACGTGCGCATCGTCATCAATGCACCAGGCCTCGGCGATGACATCCAGGCCATGAAATCCGGTCTGCTCGAAATTGCCGACATCCTCGTCGTCAACAAGGGCGATCGCCCCGATGCCGACGCCACGCTGGCTCAACTCAAGAGCGTCGCCGCCATTCGCTCGTCACAGGTGCCAGTGCTGAAATGCTCCGCGACCACTGGAGACGGCATCAAGGCCTTATGGGACGCAGCGGCCCCCCTCGCCTTGGCCGCCCTCAGCATCGCGCCAGAAATCCGCCGTCGCCGCCGCGCCCGCACGCTCATCGCCAGGGCCGCCGCCGAAATGCTGGCGCGCCGTGTGCGCTCGGGCCAAATCGATCGGCTTGGTCCTCTGGCGGATGATCTGCTCGAAGGTCGCCTCACCCTCGACGAGGCCGCAAAGCGCCTGCTCGAGGGAACATAAGCGGCGCGCGCCGGGTTTTGTCTTTGAGTGGCAAAACCAGGAGGACACGCCATGGCCAGTAGCGACTATGACCGGCCCTTGTCCGATCGTCCGGCCGATTCCACCGCTCCGCCGTATACCGAGAAGACGCGCACGACCTGGACAGGTCCAGTGGGCATGGTGCTGGCGATCATATTCGTCGTGCTGCTGATGATGGCGCTCTTGGGCTAGTCGCCCACCCACGCATCGGCGACCCCGCTTATGAGGTTGGCGCCATAGAGCATGTCTTCGCGAATGGCCTTGTCGGGCGTGGCGGGCTCAAGCGCTTCTCGCCAGCCGGCTTCGACACGCGCCTGCGCGCGGCGGAGTTCCTCGGCGGCTTCGACGCTGACGGCCTCGAACGCGAGTTTTGTGCCCGGCCCGACGCGGCCGAGAGCTGGCAGATCGACGCTCGCAATCGTCGCGATCTTCGGATATCCGCCCGTGGTCTGGCGGTCGGCGAGAAGGATGATGGGTTGCCCATCCCCCGGCACCTGAATGGCGCCGCTCGCGATGCCGTCGGACACGATATTGAAGCCCTTGGCGTGCGTGAGTGGTGTGCCGGTAAGGCGCAGGCCCATGCGGTCGGCGGCACGCGTCACTTCATACGTCTCAGAGAGGAACGTCTTCAGAGCTTCGGCCGTGAAGTAGTCGTCCTGCGGGCCGAGGACGAGACGGAAGCGCGGTGGCAACGCGAGATCGAGGCTTGCGAGCCGCACTTCGCCGCGCTCCTCCGTATCCTGGCGCGCGAGCGGCAGCAGATCGCCAACGACGAGATTGCGCCCGTCAACGCCGCCCATTCCTGCGCGCGTGAATGTCGACAGGCTACCCATGACGGGCTGCTGCGCGAAACCGCCCTCGACAGCGACCACGCAGGACATGGTATTTCGCCCGACGATCGCTCGCGCCCGCGCACCGTGCTTGAGCCGGACGCTCTCGGCAGCCGGGATCGTGCGCGTCGCACCATCCTCCACGACCTCGAGCGAAGCGCCGAGACCGACGCACGCCATGCGCACGCTCTCGGCTGCAATCTCGAGCGTCGCACCGAGATACAGCATCTCGAGCACAGCCGTGTCGGCCCTGTTTCCGACGATCGTATTGGCGGCAGCCATCGCAACACGATCGAGTGCGCCGGCTGTTGGCACGCCGAAACGCTGGTAACCGAAACGACCCAAATCCTGAACGGACGTCGCGAGACCGGCAGCAATGACACGCAGCGCACTCATGCGTCGGCCCTGAGCGTGTCGATGTCGAATACGCCCTCCGCGCTGGCCGCCTGCATGTCGTCGTAGACAGTGCGGCTGACGGCCACGAAGCGGACCGTATCGCCAGGCGAAAGAAGAGCCGGCCGATCGCGGCTCGCCTGGAAGAGGGGTACGGCCGTGCGGCCAATGATGTGCCAGCCACCGGGGCTCTCGTTCGTGTAGACGGTCGTCTGGCCGATGGCGATGGCCACGGAACCTGCGGGAACCTTGATCCGTGGGCTCGTGCGGCGCGGGAGGTTCAGGGCTTCGGGGAGATCGCCCATATAGGCCTGCCCCGGCAGGAAACCAATCATATAGACGAGATGCTCGACGGCGGCGTGCTGGGCCGCGACCTCGGCCGTGCTGAGACCGGCCGCGGCCGCGACATCGCCGAGATCGGGGGCGTAGTCCTCGCCCTCGTAGCATGTCGGAAAGAGCCAGCGCTGACCCACGAGCGCCTCGGCTTCTAGACCGTCGATCAGCGGCATGAGGTGCGCTTCGAGCTCACGCGCACGCACGATCAGTGGATCGTAGTGGACCATCAGCGACCTGAATGTCGGGACCGCCTCGCTGACGCCGGCAATGCCCGCCTCCTGCACGCGGTGGCGCAGATTGAGCACCAGCGCCGAGAGGTGGCGGTCCAGACGGTCACCGAACTCCACGACGAGCGCGGTATCGCCGCTCGGCAGAAAACGTGGCACGGGCGTGAGCCCCTGTTCTCTCATGGCGAACACTCCCCCTGGCCGCCATTCCCATCCGCAGTCGCAGCTTGGCGCGTCCGCCCCACACTGCTACCAATTCCGGCAGTCCGCGACGATCCCCCAGCGCATCGCCGCAACGCGTTCATCTGAGGAAGCGAACAATGGCCGCGAAAGTCAACCTCAATGCCGATATCGCCGAAGGATGGGGCGCCTATGACATCGGCAACGATGCGGCGATGATGGACATCGTCAAGTCCGCCAACGTGGCTTGCGGGATGCACGCGGGCGACGCCAACACCATGCATCGGCTCGTCATGCTGGCCCGCGACAAGGGCGTGAGCATCGGCGCCCATCCGGGCTTCAACGATCTCTGGGGTTTCGGTCGCCGCCAGATCCGCATGTCGCCGGCGGAGCTCGAATATCTCGTCGCCTACCAGATCGGCGCGCTCCAGGGCATTGCGGCCTATGGCGGCCTCAAGGTGACGCACCTCAAGACGCACGGCGCGCTGAGCAATATGGCGTGCGTTGAAGCGGACTATGCGATGGCTATCGGCCGCGCCATCAAGACGATCGATCCGGGCATGATCTTCGTCGTGCTGTTCGGCTCCGAGCTCGAGAAGGCCGCGCAGAAGCTCGAGTTGCCGATCGCGCGCGAAGGTTTCTGCGACCGCGCCTATGCCGATGACGGGATGCTGGCCTCGCGATCGATCCCCGGCACGGTCTTCAAGGATCCGGCCACAGCGACGGCGCAGGCCTTGCGCTTCGTCGAGCACGGCGAGGTCGTCGCAGTCTCCGGCAAGGTGATCAAGGCGAAGATCGACACGCTCTGCGTCCATGGCGATGAAGCGACCGGTGTCGTGGTGGCGCGCGGCGTCCGTGATGGCCTCGAGAAGGCTGGCGTGCAGATTGTTCCGCTCACCGAAATGGGGCTCTGACGTTGAGAGGATGAAGTTGTAGCTCCTAAAGGCCTTTCAACAGCACAGAGGATCACATGCGGACAGCGGCGCTCTATGCAGGCATTCTCGGCTTGATGCTCATTGCGCTTTCGATGAACGTCTCGATGGCACGGCGGAACGCCAAGGCGTCTATCGGCGATGGCGGAGATGAAACTCTGCGTCGCCGCATCCGTGCGCACGGAAACTTTATCGAGTTCGTGCCGCTGATCGTCCTGCTGCTCGCACTCTCAGAACACCTGGGCCTCGGCACGTTGTTCATCCATATCCTCGGCCTCGTACTGCTTGCGTCGCGCGTGTCGCACGCCTACGGCATCAGCCAGGTCGATGAGGTCTTCACGTTCCGCATGATCGGTACGCTCGGCACGTTCGCCGTCCTCGCCATCACATCCATCTACTGCATCCTCGCGTTCTTCTAAGCGCAGGCCCTGCTCCACTCCCAGCCAGGAATATCGCATGCCCTATTCGACGTTTCGTCCCGAGCTCATGGGCAGCGCCACGCTGTCCCCGTCCGGCCGCTTCGAGGCAGGTTCCTGGCAAACCTTCACGCTCATCTATACGGCAGGCGCGTTCGGTATCGACGACACGGGCAGCCTCAAGATTGCCTTCCGCTTCGCGACCGATCTCGGCCCCGTACAGTTCGACGATCCGAAAGCGCCGGGCTACACCACGATCGAGGCGTCGAACGGCGCCACGCTCGAAGCGCGCTGGGAGTTCAAGCGCAATATCCGCCCCTGGAGCCGTTCGCTCTACATCGGCGTGATGAAGCACTTCCTCAAACCCGGTGACACGATCACGGTGCGTTTCGGCGATCAGCGCTTCGGTTCGCCGGGCGTGCGCTTGCAGACGTACTGCGAGAAGATCTTCGAGTTTCATGTGCTCGTCGATGCCATCGCGACCTACGACTATGTAGCGCTACCCGTGAGCCCGACGATCGAGATCGGCCCAGGGCCCGGTGTTGCGTGGCAGGCCCTGCTACCAACTATGGTGCGGGCGGGCGCGCCCTTCCGTTTCGGTATCAAGATCGACGATGCGTGGGGCAATCCATCAGATCAGGTTATGCGGACCGTGCGTCTTGCGCCGAGCCGGCCGATTGCCGTGTTGCCAGCAACGGTCGATATCAAGAAAGGCGAGTTCGGCGCCACGCTCGAAGGGCTCACTGTTGCGGAAGCCGGTGATCTCACCATCGACGTGCTCGGCGATGACGGCGCGCTCCTCGCGCGCAGCAATCCGCTGCGCGTCGCCGACAAGGCCGCGCCCGCCGTTCATTTCTGGGCCGATACGCACGGCCAGTCCGACGAAACGCTCGGCACGAACCCGGCGCGTGAGTATTTCGCCTTCGGCCGCGACCGCGCATTCCTCGACGTCATGAGCCACCAGGGCAACGACTTCCAGATCACCGGCGAATTCTGGCGCGACCTCAACGTCGCAACGGCCGAGTTCGATGAACCCGGCCGCTTCGTGTGCATCCCGGGCTACGAATGGAGCGCCAACACCGCGGTCGGTGGCGACCGCAATGTCATGTATCGCCGCGAGGGCGAAAGCATCCATCGATCGAGCCACGCTCAGATCACCGAAAGTGGCGACATGGCCGACGAGGCCGCTGACGCGCATGAGGCGGGCGCGCTCTTCGAGAAGCTTGCGGGCAAGGATTGCGTGGTCATGGCTCATGTCGGCGGTCGCTACGCCGACATCACCTACGCGCACGACGGTCGCCTCGAGACTGCGGTCGAAGTCCATTCGGACTGGGGCACGTTCGAGTGGATCCTGCACGATGCGTTCTCCAAGAACTATCGTGTCGGCGTCGTGTGCAATTCCGACGGCCATAAGGGACGACCTGGCGCATCATATCCCGGCTCGTCCTTCTTCGGCGCGCAGGGCGGCCTCACCTGCTATCTCGCCCCGCGCCTCGATCGCGATGCGATCTTCGAGGCCATGCGCCGGCGCCACCACTACGGCACGACCGGCAATCGTATGCTGCTCTCGGTCGAAGCAACGACGAAGAGCGATGCGACACTCTTCCTGCGTGATCCCGCGGTATTCGAGAGCCCCGCGAGCGAGCGCACGCGCCGCGTCACCATGGGAGACATCGCGCGCATCACCGACGACGAGATCGAGTTGCATGTCGAGGTCGTCGGCTCGGCGCCGATCGAGCGGCTCGACATTTTCGACGGCACCGAGCTCGTCGAGACCATCCGCACGTATGGTCCTCAGGATCTCGGCCGTCGTGTCCGCCTCACCTACGCGGGCGCGGAGTATCGCGGGCGCGCACGGACCACGGTTTGGGACGGTAGCCTAACGGTCGCTGGCAACTCCATCGCCGAAGCGCGCATGTTCAACAACTGGAATCTCGATCGCGGGATCCAGAAGCAGACCGCGAACGACATCTCATGGAAAGCCGTTACCACCGGAAACTACGGCGGTATCGATCTATGGCTGAGTGATGGCGATGCCGGACGGATCAGCTTCGAGACGAAGCACTGCAGCGGCGCGCGCGACATTCGCGCTCTCGGCATCGAAGCCGATGTTTTCCCGGGTGGCGGATTGGCGCGCGAAGTGGCGCTCGCCCGCCTGCCCGAGAAAATGAGCGAGATGCGCGTCCGCCTCACGCGCCGGATTGCCGTACCGAAGGGGCGCGACGCGCGTCTCTTCGTCCGCGTCACGCAGGAGGACGGCCACCGCGCCTGGTCGAGCCCGATCTACCTCTTCAGATAGTTTTTTGCCGCGGACGCCAACGCCTTCGGCTACTGGCGCCGCGGCTGCCGCCTCGCCTGTTGGCGATCTTACCTCGCGGCCTTCTGCCGCCACAGAAGCAGTGCTGCGGCGCGTGTACGCGAAGCCATACGCGTCGCGCAAGGCTTAAGAAGCCAGTGCCTGCGCGCCGTAGACTTCCGATTCCATGCGGTTGAGCAAGGCGATCAGCGTATCCCAGTCGATGGGCTTCGCCAGATGATCGTTCATGCCGGCTTCCAGGCAGCGCTGGCGGTCACCGTCCATGACGCTCGCGGTGAGGCCGATGATCGGCAGCACGCGCCCCGCGTCCGTCTGGCGAATGAGCTGCGTCGCCTCGAGCCCATCCATCGACGGCATGTTCACGTCCATCAGCACGACGTCATACGGCTTTTGGCCGACGAGCTCGATGGCCTTGTGGCCGTTGGCGGCGACATCGATGGAATAACCCGCGCCACGCAGGATGGCCTTGGCAACGCGCTGATTAGGTTCGTTGTCCTCAGCGAACAGAACGCGCAAGTGACGCGGAGGAATGGCTTTCGCCACGACTGCCGGGCGCGCGCCGGTGGTCGACGAGCGGCGGCGCAATCGGTTGCAGATGCGTTCGAATGACTGTTGCCCGAACGGACGCGAGAGCAGCAGATCGGGTTCGATATCGATGCCACCCGCATCCGCCACGGTATCGGCGATGACGAAGAACGGCACGGACTGCATGCTCGGGCCGGCCGCGATCATTCGCACCATCTCGTCGCGGTTGGACTGGCCGGCGCTGCAGTCGATGATGATGGCCGTGGTGCTCGTCGGACCGAGGCGGTTCAGGACATTGGGCCCGCAGGCGAGCAGGTCCATAGTCGCGCCGCTGCTCGCTGCGTAACTGCGCACAACATTGGCGAGTGGCCCCTCGCGGCCAATGAGCGCCAACCGCCAGCCGGTGAGCTGGCGCGCGCGCGCGCGGTCCGCGGCGGCGCCGACTTCAACGAGCGGCAGCGTCACCACGAACGTGCTTCCATGCCCGAGTGCGCTCTCGCAATCGATCTGGCCGTTCATGAGCGAGACGAACTCGCGGCAGAGCGCGAGGCCGAGACCGGTGCCGCCATGCGTGCGCGTCGTCGAGGTATCGACCTGCGAGAAGCGCTTGAAGAGACGCTCGCGCTTGTTTTCCGGGATGCCGATGCCCGTATCGCTGACCCTGATGCGCAGGCGGGGCAGGCCGTCGCTCTCGACGCGATCGATCCACAGCGAGACGCCGCCGTCCTCCGTGAACTTGATGGCGTTGCCAATGAGGTTCGTCAGGATCTGGCGGACGCGCAGCGGATCACCCCGCATGGTGCTCGCGAGTTGCGGATCCACGAACGCCGCAAGGTCGATGCCTTTGGCGCGCGCCGTCGGCGCCAACAGCGTCGTGACCTCCTGCGCAAGATCACCGACTCGGTACTCGACGTCCTCGATTTCCATGTGCCCCGACTCGATCTTCGAGAGGTCGAGCACGTCGTTGATAATGCCGAGGAGGCTTTCACCGGAGACGCGGATCGTGTCGAGATAGGCGCCCTGCTCGTGGTCGAGTGGCGTGTTGGAGAGCACGCGCGCCATCCCGAGGATGCCGTTCATCGGCGTGCGCAGCTCATGGCTCATGGTCGCGAGGAAGCTGGACTTGGCCATGTTGGCCGCCTCTGCCTCGGCGACGGACTTGCGCAGCAGCTCCTCGGCACGGATACGATGCGTGATGTCGTGGAAGACGATGACTTCGCCGTGGCTGGGAACAGTGCCGATGCTCGTCTCGTACACCTCGCCGGAGGGCGCCGAGAACTGAGCAGGCAGCCGTCCGCTGCTGCCGATCTTCGTCAGGCCGGAGCTGACAACAGCCGACGCCACCGAGCCCGCTGCATCACAATCGACGGCGAGCGCGCGGAGTGCCTGCTTGTTCCAGAGAACTGGCGCTCCCGAGCGGTCCAGCGCCACGATCCCGGCAGCCGAGTTCGAGAGCACGGCATCCAGAATGGCGCGTCGCCGGGCGTGCTTGATGGCATATCGGATCGAGCGGTCGAGCAACTCGGGTGTTATGGCACCTTTTTCGAGGAAATCGGCGGCACCTGCTTCCTCGGCGGCCCGGTCGATATGAGGATCGATGACGCCGGTGAGCAGGATCATCGGCGTGTCGGGGAAGCGCCGTTGGGCTTCGCTGATGAACTCGAGCCCGGTCCGTTCGCCGATACGATAGTCGACGAGGGCGACGTCATAGGGCCGCTCGAGCAGCTCGAAGGCTGCGCGCTCGTACGACCCGGCCCAGACCACCGAGTATTTGTGGTTCGGGACGCACTGGAGAACGTCCTGCGTCAGGAAGAAATCATCCCTGTCGTCCTCGACGAGGAGAACGACTGTCTCGTTCTGTCCTGCTGATTGCGTCATTGAAATGCTGCCTCAACGCAATGAAAACTAGATCAGGCGGCCTCGCTGGCTGGCAGCTCGACGATCTCGATCCAATAATGATTGAGCGTGCGAACCACATCGACCAACCCTTCGAAGCTCACCGGCTTGGTGATGAAGGAGCTGACGCCGAGGTCGTATGTCCGCAGGATGTCTTCTTCGGCCTTCGAGGTCGTGAGCACGATGACGGGGATGCGGCGGAGTTCCGGATCGTCCTTGATGTGCTTGAGCACCGTCCGCCCGTCCATGCGCGGCATGTTGAGATCGAGCAGGATCAGTCCCGGCAGGCGCCGTGGCTGGCCCGCGAATTTTCCCTCGCCGCGCAGATACGCCAGAAGCTCCTCGCCGTCCTCCACGTAGACCCGCGGATTGGCGAGACGGCTCTCCATGAACGCATCCTCGACAAGCATCCTGTCGTCGGCGTCGTCGTCTGCGATAACAATGGTCAAGGTTGCTTTACTCGACATGACGGAACTCTCCCCCTACGCCACACAACGAAGCTCGGTACCTCTCCCCAGTAGCCGAGCGGGCTCCCACACCTGGCGCTCACGATGCCAGAGAAGGTTGAAGCTCCCGTTTAATTGTCCGGAAGTTCTGCTCGCCGTTGTTAAGCAACTGGTGGCACATTCCGCGTTCGACGCGCTGGCCTCAGCCGGCGCCGAGGGATAGCCGAACTAATTTTGCCCAGCGCCTGTCGGGAATGGTGAGGAACGCGGTTGGGGCATCAGCCGCAGAGTGAGCCGTGCTGACCAAATTCCCTGCCCGGCTCGCGTTATGAAATTCATGATTGCTTTTTCATCATTAGACGGAGCACTGGACGGCTCGGCACGCTTCGCCTATACGAACGGCGTTATTCGCGCCACCGCCCCGCCGAGCTGTGCTGGGTCGTCATTCGTTGATGAAATACTGAGCCGGCCGCCGGGAGGGGACTGCATTGTCGGAACGCATTCCTTCACGCCCGCCTTCACGCCGGCGCGAGCGATCGGCGCCTGCCTACGGGCCGCTGCTCACTGCACCCATTTTGCCGACGCTCGCCGCACTCTCGCTTCCGAACCTCCTCGCGCTCGGTACGCAGTCGCTCGTTGCGATCGCGGAAACCAGTTACATCGGCATTCTCGGCACCGAGTCGCTTGCGGCCATGGCGCTCGTCTTTCCGATGATCATGCTTACCCAGATGATGTCCTCGGGTGCGATGGGGGGCGGTGTTTCCTCCGCCATCAGCCGCGCGCTCGGCGCGCGCGACGAGAGGCGGGCGCGCGCATTGGCCCTCCATGCGCTCGTTGTCGCCGGGCTTGCCGGCGGTCTCTTCACATTCGTCTTCTTGATGTGGGGGCGCCAAATCTACAAGGTGCTCGGCGGTGACGCGGTTGTCCTGTCTCTCGCCCTGCAGTACTCGAGCACCTTCTTCGCGGGCGCTTCGATCATCTGGTTCTTTAATATCCTCGCGTCGATCGCCCGCGGCACCGGCAATATGCGCGTGCCTTCATCGACCGTCATCATGGTCGCCGTGTTGCAGATCGTATTTGGTGGCCTGCTGGGCCTGGGGCTCGGCCCCATTCCCCGCTTCGGGCTTGCGGGCGTCGCCGCCGGGCAAATCCTGGCCTTTCTCGCAGGAGCAATCATACTCCTCGTCTATCTCCGCTCGCGGTACACGCGCCTGCACATCAGATTTGTGGGTATCCGCCTCGACTGGGATTTGTTCTGGGACATTCTGAAAGTCGGCGCTGTCTCTTGTCTCTCGCCGCTGCAGTCCATCCTGACTGTTATCCTGCTGGCGAAGTTCGTTTCTGCGTTCGGCACCAATGCTCTCGCCGGTTACGGCATTGGTGTGCGCCTCGAACTGCTGCTCGTCCCGATTGCCTTCTCCATTGGTGCTGCCTCGGTACCCATGGTGGGCATGGCGATCGGCGCACGCGACGTCGCACGCGCACGCCGGGTTGCATGGACCGCAGCGACCGCCTCCGCCGTCATCATCGGCAGCATCGGCTGTCTTGCCGCGCTGAACCCCGCACTTTGGGCAACGATCTTCACGAGCGATCCTTTTGTCGAGCAGGCCGCGGACGTCTATCTCAGTATCGCCGGCTTCGGCTTCGCCGCTTACGGCTTCGGTCTATGCCTCTATTTCGCTTCTCAGGGCTCGGGGCGCATCGTCGGCCCGGTGCTCGGCGGCACGGTACGCCTGCTGGTCGTCCTCATCGGCGGCACCTTCCTCGTGCAGCACGGCGCGGACTTCCGGGCTTTCGCTATCCTCGTCACCTTCGCCATGGTCGCCTACGGATTGGCGACGGCGTTGTTCGTCTGGCGGACCCGCTGGGATCCTGCGGACTGAACCATGCGGCGCGGGATTACGGCAGGAGGCGAAGGCCGCCCGTCGAGCGAGCACGCCAAGGCACGACATTCTGCGCCCGTGCACCAGGGTGCAGGACGCTCAGTTCAGCATGATACTGGGGCCGATCGAACGGCAGACCGCCGCCGTACTCCGGCGGCGCGCCAGCCTTCCCGCGGAGGGGGAAGCTAGTTCCGATAGTCCTTGAGGCGGGTCGCGCGCAGGCCCTGGAGGCCGTGCTTGTCGATCGTGCGCTGCCAGGACAGGAACTCGTCCACGGTGAGCTTGTAGCGCTCGCAAGCCTCTTCGAGGCTCAACAGGCCACCACGCACCGCGGCCACCACCTCGGCCTTGCGGCGAATGACCCACCGCTTGGTGTCCCGCGGCGGAAGATCGGCCACCGTGAGCGGACTCCCGTCCGGCCCGATGACATAACGCGAGCGCGTCCTGAATTGCTGGTCGGTCATGATACGCGATACTCTCTATGAACTTGGGAGCACACTAACCGACGCGTCTTAATATCGATCTAAGGCGTGCGGTGAACGTGCCAATACTTTTCTGTTCCATTTTTATCACGCCTTAACAATATTTTGGCGATAGATCTTAAAGCTGGTTAACACTCGCGGCGGGGCGTGCCGACGCGCTTGAATGACCATGCACGCGCGCGACCTCGCGACCGGCGCGAGCACACGCCTGCTCCAGAAATGTTGTTCGTTTAGTTGTATTTAGGCGCTGCGGCGAGCCCTATCCCGCTGTATCGGCCGGCGGTGGGCTATCCCGCTCGATGCGATCGACGATCCAGATCGAGGCCTCATAAAGCAGGATCGTCGGCAGCATCATGGCGATCATGCTGAACGGATCCGGCGGCGAGAGTACTGCCGAGGCGCCCGCGATCCCGACAATCGCGTAGCGACGCGCCGACCGCATCCCAGCCGCGCCGAACACACCGGCTCGTGCCAACAGCGTAACGATGACCGGGAGCTGGAAGATGATTCCGAAGCCCAGGATCAGCGTCATGACCAGCGACAAGTATTCCGAGACTTTCGGCAGGAGCTCGATCGTCGCCTTGCCGTCGCCACCCACCTGGGGCGTGATATCCAGCGAGAACTGAATGAGGAGCGGCAGCACAACGAAGTACACGACCAGCGAACCCATCAGAAAGAGCAGCGGGGTCGCGATCAGGTACGGAACGAATGCACCGCGCTCATTCTTATAGAGGCCGGGTGCCACGAATTTGTAGAGCTGCACGGCCACGACCGGGAACGAGAGAAACGCTGCGCCGAACATCGCAAGCTTGATGTTCGTGAAGAGCTGCTCGAGGAAGTGTGTGGCGATCAGCTTGGCATTCTCTGCGCCGACCACCCGGACGAACGGCCAAACCAGAACATTGTAGATCGGCTTTGCGAAGAAGAAGCAGACGACGAACGTGCCGAAGAACGCGGCCAATGAGTAGATCAGTCGCTGGCGAAGCTCCGTCAGATGCTCGATCAGCGGCGCACGAGAGGCGTCGATGTCGGACTGGCCGTCGTCCGCCGGCGTTTCCACCTTGACCGGAGTGTCCTTGCCTGTGTCGGGGCTCTGGTCGGGCTTTTGCAGCGTATCAGTCACGACGCCTCAGGCCCCGCTCTTCGGAGAGGATTCCGGACCCACGGCCGCCGCGTGTCCCCCACTGCCATTCAGACTGGCGCGATCATTGTGTGCGGGCGCGGGCTCCGCGCTCACCGGGGCAGCCGTCGCCGGTGGCGACACCTCGCCCACCTGCTTCATCGGAACGCCATTGGCGTCGTGTGCATCAGGATCAGGGGGCAAGGGCGGCGCAGTGATCGTGGCCACACTGCTCTCGCCAGTCCCGCGGATTTCCTCAGGCGTATAGCCGGTCGTGTGCGGTGATGGGCGCAGCGGATCGCTGAGGTTGGCCTCGACGTCGGCTTTGATGCCGTCCATGTCCTTGGTGAGACCATCGAGATCGCTGGTGATCGACTGCTGCGTATCACGCACGGACTTGTCGAGATCCTGTCCCAGACCCTCGACGTCCTTCTTGAGCTGCTCGAGTTCGCTCTCTCGCATCGCCTCATCGAACTGCGACCGGAACTCATCGGCCTGGCGCTTGATGATGCCCAGATACTTCCCGATCGTCCTCAGCAGGATCGGGAAATCCTTCGGGCCGAGCACGATCAGGGCCACGATGGCCAGAAGCAGCATCTTGCCTGACGTGAGATCGAACATGATCGCTTTCTGTAGTGCAGCCTGGCCGACGCGTCAAAGTTGCAGCAGCGACTGCCCGTCCGATTCAGCCATTCCGCGCGCATACCGGGCGAGCGGCGCATCCGCCCGCAATCCCAACCGCACTATCGATCACTTCGATCGACGCCGTGGGCGCGGGGCGACGCTGTGCTCAGCTGACCTTGGTTCCGGTGCTCGAAGGCGTGCCGGCGACATGCGGCTCCGGCGGCTTACCCTCGAGCTTCTTGGGACCATCCGGGGTCGCGGCGGCGACGTCCTCGTCCTCGGTCATGCCCTTCTTGAAGCTCTTGATGCCCTTGGCCACGTCACCCATGATCGACGAGATCTTTCCGCTGCCGCCGAAAAGCAGCAAAGCGATGACCAGGAAGATCAGCCAGTGCCAGACGCTAAATGTACCCATTCTACTGAACTCCTTGGAGGCAGCGCAGTTGTACTGCCGCTGCGGCCGGGTTTACAGAAAGTATCGCAGAAAGGCCCCCTGGCAGCAAGGCGGGGCGCTCGAAAAGTCGGCAAGCGAAAGGGCGCCACTTGGGCGCCCCCGAGGCTTGGGCTAGGGCATCAGGTCGGTCCGGCGACAGGTTGGCGCCCCGCCGGACCGTAACCTCAGGCCGCTACCGTCTTGCCGTCGCCGGGTTCACGCAGCACATAGCCGCGGCCCCAGACAGTTTCGATGTAGTGCTTGCCGCCCGTCGCCGTCTGCAGCTTCTTGCGCAACTTGCAGATGAAGACGTCGATGATCTTGAGTTCCGGCTCGTCCATCCCGCCGTAGAGATGGTTGAGGAACATTTCCTTCGTGAGCGTCGTCCCCTTGCGCAGGGAGAGCAGCTCGAGCATCTGGTACTCTTTGCCCGTCAGATGCACGCGCTGACCGTTAACCTCGACCGTCTTGGTGTCGAGATTGACGCGGAGCTCTCCCGTCTCGATGACAGACTGGGCGTGCCCCTTGGAGCGGCGCACAATGGCCTGGATACGGGCGATCAGCTCGTTCTTGTGGAACGGCTTGGTCATGTAGTCATCGGCGCCGAAGCCGAGGCCCCGGACCTTGTCGTCGATGCCTGCAAGACCCGAAAGAATGAGGATCGGTGTCTGCACCTTGCTGACGCGGAGGGTCTTGAGGACCTCGTATCCGCTCATGTCAGGCAAGTTGATATCGAGCAAAATAATGTCGTAGTCATAAATCTTGCCGAGATCGACGCCTTCTTCACCAGTACTGGTCGTGTAAACGTTGAAGCCTTCCGACTGCAACATTAGTTCGATGCTTTGCGCCGTGGCGCTGTCATCCTCAATGAGAAGGACCCGCATGCCAACCCCTCTTCCATGACCCGTGTTCGGATCCGCTGCCCCAATTGTGAAGAGCACGCTATTGCACTCAGCAAGTTCATAACTTGCACATTACTTCTGAGAGGTTAACAAAGCCTAATGGTCGATTACATGAATACTAATTCCGGGACACCGATCCTGTGTTGGCATGGCAACCACTTGTCGCCGGAGCGACTGCCGAGGCCAATAGGAGACGAGACCCAGTAGTGCCAAGCATCCGCGCACGTCAATACATAGTGCGGTAGGCCATCCTAGCCGTACTTGGCAGTTCAGAGGTTTCGCTAGATCGCGAACCTCACGCCGACCATGCAGATCACCCAAGCTGTTGCCGAGACTTGTTTGACTGCATGCAACCCCCTAAATTGGTTAGTACATGATTTGCACAGGTTGCTGAAGCGTACAGTGCTCGCTCTGTGATCGAAAATGGCACGCTTGAGTGTGATCCGATTCAGGCGTTGCGAAACGGCAACTTAATGCGTTCGTCTGATACTGATCCTGCGCCGGCAACCATAACGCCGCATCGCGGGGGCATCAGGATCTCGGACGTAAGAGCTGAGATCTGTGCGCTGCTGTCAGATGCGTGTAATATGTGCTCGGAGCATATGGAGTGTGTTGGCTTGGCCGCCGCGCGGTGCGGGCTGGGCGTTGAGCGTGCATCAACGGTGTGTCGCCGTTCGCGGTGAGCCGAATGCTCGTAGTAGGGGGTAACGGTCATGAAATCTCGTGACAGTGCGCTGAAACTGAAGCGCTTCGAGGCGGACGAGAAGCGGCGGAAGGTTGCGGACCTCGAGTCGATGATCCACGAGTTCGAGCAGATGGCTGTCGACCTCGAGCGACAGATCACGAGCGAGGAAGAGCGCACCGGCGTTCGCAACGAGGCTCACTTCGCCTATTCCACATTCGCCCGTGCAGCCGCGCAGCGTCGGGACAACCTCCGCGCTTCGGTTGCCGATCTGCGCGAAAAGCTCGAGCAGGCTGTTGCCGTCCGCGATGAAGCCGTTGCCGAGCTTGAGGTTGCGGCCACCGCCGACGAGCGCACCGGTGATCGTTCGCGCCGCACCGATCGCGATGTCGGCGACGCGCGCATGAGCTGACGGCTCATCTCGCACCGACAGCACATCTTCTTCTACTAGAGCTTGCTGAACGCTCGCGTTGCCGCAACGAGTTCGTGCACGATGCCGGGCTCGGTCATGGCATGTCCTGCGTCGGGAACAACATGCAGCGTCGAGCCGGGCCACGCCTTGTGCAGCTCGACAGCGCTGCGCGCCGGCGTGACGACGTCATAGCGCCCCTGGATGATGGCCCCCGGAATCCCGCCGAGGCGATGCGCATCGCGCAGCAGTTGGCCGTCCACTTCGAGAAAACCGCGATTTGTGAAGTAGTGGCACTCGATCCGCGCGAAGGCCAGCGCGTAGGAATCCGACGCGAAGGCCCGCAGGCGCATGGGGTCGGGACGCAGTGCCATGGTCGAGGCTTCCCAGATGCACCACGCGCGGGCCGCTTCGATCTGGATGCGTGGGTCTGGGTGCGTCAGCCGCCGGTGATAGGCGGGAATGGGATTATCCCGCTCATCTGCCGGCAATATCGAGAGAAAGGCCTCATAGGCCTCGGGAAACAGCCAGTTGCACCCATCCTCGTAGAACCAGCGGATCTCGGCCTCGCGGAGGAGGAACACGCCTCGGAGAACGAGTTCGCGAATACGCTCGGGATGGCGTTCGGCGTAGGCGATGGCGAGCGTCGCGCCCCATGAGCCCCCCATGAGCTGCCAGCGCTCGACCGCCAGATGCCGGCGGAGCTGCTCCATATCATCGAGGAGATGCGGCGTGGTGTTGTCTTCGAGGTTCGCGTTGGGCGTCGAGCGGCCACAACCGCGCTGATCGAAAAGGATGATCCGGTAGCGCGCCGGATCGTGATAGCGGCGCATGGTTGGGTTGCTGCCGCCTCCCGGTCCGCCATGTACGACCAGGACCGGCTTGCCGTCGCGATTGCCGCATTCCTCGAAATAGATCTCGTGACCGCTCCCGACCTGAAGACGGCCGGTCCGGTAGGGCTCGATCGGGGAATAGAGGCTGAATTGCTCGCGTGCGGACATTCCTGCTCCCTGGTCCCGCTCATGCACGACCGGCGGAACGTATCATCTTCGCCGCGCGCGCCCCAGCGCTAGTGTTATGATCGAGAAATTCGCTCCGAACTCGCAGCAGATTGAGACGAATTTCGCGATCAGGACACTAGCTGCCGACCTGCCGTCGGCTTCATCCTAATTGCCGGCTTGCCGCCGGCGGGCCATCAGCGCCTGGCGCACCTCGCGATCATAGAGCGTATCACCGCCCGGCACGCGCAAATCCCGCACCAGTTCCAGTACATGACGGTTCGGCGGCGGCGAGAGGTAGCTCCCGACGCCCACGGCGATGATGGCAACCGGCGCGCCGATGGCTGCCGCCATGGGGCCGGCCAGCCCAATTTCCGCAAGGTCGCCGCTCAGGATCCCGACGACGGCGGCTCCGAAACCGGCGAGGAGGCCCACGATGGCACCCCAGCCATTGCACCTCTTCCACCAGATCGACATCAGCAGCACTGGAAAGAGCGTCGAGCCGCTGAGCGCGAGCGACCACATGAGAAGCTCCAGCGGGTCGCCGGGCGTCACGAGCGCAATCCATGCGCCGAAGAAAGTGAGCCCCACGAACGCCAGCCGCAGCATGGTCCGCCGCACGCCGTCGGCGACCATCTCACTGTGCGGTCCATTGACGATGTCCTCGGCGAGGATCGTGCCGAGCGAGGCGATCCCGGCTGCCGCGGCGGCCAGCGCCGCCCCGAGGATCCCCGCGATGATCGTGTAAATGAGTGCGATCGGCATATCGTTTGCCGTCGCTAGGACGACGAGCGCCGCGTCCCGCTTGATCGCAAAGCTCGACAGGGTCAGACGCGCCGTTCCCGTATCGATCGTCGCCCACTCGCGAGCAACCAGATTCGAGAGCCATCCCGGAAGCTGTCCCGCCGGGAGCCCCGCGATATCCGTCATGGCGATCTCGCGCAGGAAGACGCCGACCGCCGACATGGTCAGGAACACCAAGCCTATGATGCAGATCGCCCAGGCCACGGACTTCCGCGTTGCATAAACGCCAGGCGTCGCCGCAATGCGCGAGATGAGCGTCGGCTGGCCCGCAACGCCGGCCATGACCGCAAGCACGGACAGCAGGAAAGCACCCTGCCCGATGCTCCCGAAGGCCGACGCAAATCGGCGCGTCGCTGCCTCGAACCCCGGGCCGGGCAGATCGAAGGCGAAGGCGTCAGCAAATACGATGGGGATGTTCTGGACGACCTCGGCGCGCAGAAGCGTGCGCGTGATGCGTCCATGGCTCAGTTGCGGCACGGGCAAATGCGACATCAATATCGCAATGATCATGACGGGGATCAGCACGGCGAGCAGCATCAGAATGGCCTGCGCTGCGCTCGTCCAGGTCAGTGAGCGCAGTCCTCCGCTCACGAGCACCACGGTGAGCAGGAGCGATAGCGCAATGGTCAATCCGAGCGGCGAGAGCTCCGTCAGCCAGCTCCCCGCCATCAAGGCAACCTTGAGCTCGGCGACGATCAGCAGCAGCAAGGGCACGCTCGCGATGGCGGCGGCGACAATGCGCAGCATGGGGCTCGCAAAGCGCAAACCCAGGTAGGCCGGCACCGAGTAGGCGCCGAACTTGCGAATATACGGCGCAATGAGAATGGCGAAGACGACAAGCCCCGTCGTCATACCGACGGTCAGAAAGAGTGCGTCGAAGCCCATGAGATAGAAGAGGCCCGGCAGCGCTGCCAGCGTGGTGCCGCCGAGCAGTGTCACCGAGAGCGCGAGACCCGTGAAGACGGCGGGCACGCGCCGGCCGGCAAACAGCAGATCGAAGACGGCGTTAGAATGTGTAGCGAGCGCGAGCCCGCCTATGAGCATGACGAGACCGCCCGCAACGAGCGCGCGCAGCAACCTGTCCTCGATGCCGAGCTGCTCGAGCATGAGCGCCATCAGCACGATGCCGACGAGCAGGCTCGCGAAAATGCCGAAATAGACACCGAGCAGTGGATTGACGAGGTGGCGGCTTGGCGTGAGGGACATCGGCTATCCGGATCAGCTCTCGTCGGCGGCGCGCTTGCCCGAAACAAACATACCTCTAGGAGAACTGACGAAGCTCTCCGTGCAGTCAGCCGTCTTCATGGGCGCCGTGCCAGCGATCGATGACGTCCTGGCGGTTGGCGAAAGAGGCGACGGTAACCAGTGCAAGAACCCCGACCCCGTGGGCGAGGAGGAAATATCCCCAGGGAAACCCAATGACTCGGATCTCGTTGAGCTGCTCCGCATAAAACGGGAGCACGAGCACGACAAGCACGAAAGGCAGCAGACTGGCCATCATCTGCCATTTCGTGTGCCGCCAATAGGGTCGCCGCTCCTTGCGCTCCATCATGCGCCGTTCTCCTTCCGATAGGCCGACCCCTTCCGACGCCTGAATGCCGAACCGCCGGGTTGCAGGGGCTCGCCGGTGAGAGATGTTCCCCCATTGTGGTAAGCGTACGGCGGCCCAGGTTGCACAGGCCCTGCGTCGCCCGCGCCAACAAGAACCACGACTACTCGCTTCGGCCCGCAAATGTTAGCCAAGACTGCGGAAACGCGCTAGTTCTGGACCTTGCACTTGTTGAAGATGCCGCGGGCCTGTTCACGCGAATACTTTCACCCTGCGTGCGCGGAAATCTCGGCGGAGGCTTGGCTGATGGCAATTCGGATCATCGTTGTCGATGATCATCCGCTGTTCCGTGGCGCCCTTACTGATGCGCTTCACGGCGCGATCGACAATGCGCGCTTCGAGCAGGCCGCCTCGCTCGCCGATCTCGAAGGCCTGATCGCCGAGCGGACCGATACCGACCTCGTGCTGCTCGATCTCGCCATGCCGGGTGTTCAGGGTCTTTCCGGCCTGCTGCTGCTCCGCGCTCAACATCCCGACATTCCCGTCATCGTGGTTTCGGCGCACGACGATCCGACGACGATCCGCAAATGCATGGAGTTCGGCGCGTCGGGATATGTTCCGAAATCGCTCTCCGTCGAGGATATCCGTGCGGCGGTGGAAACCGTGCTCGGTGGCGGCATCTGGGTTCCCCCCGATATCGATCTCGCTCGATCCGCTGCGGACGATGCGGGCGACGTGGTGGCGCGCCTCTCGACGCTCACACCGCAGCAGGTCCGCGTGCTCATGATGCTTGGGCAGGGCCTGCTCAACAAGCAGATAGCTTTCCAGCTCGGCGTTTCCGAAGCGACGATCAAGGCGCACGTCTCGGCCATCCTGCAGAAGCTCGACGTCGACAGTCGCACGCAGGCCGTGATTGCCATCAACCGCATTGAAGGCGACTGGCGTAGCGCCAAATCCTGAGGCGCGACGCGCCCGCACTCACTCAGCCGCTACCCGCAGCTGCAGGGAGATGCGCGAGAGGATGGCGCGAAGCTGCGCCGCCTTGAGCGGCTTTCTCAGCAAGACGAGACCGAGCTGGCGGATCTCGCGTTGCACTTCAGGCGTACGATCGGCGGTGATGATGACGGCTGGAAGATCACGACCGACAGCCGCTGAGATCGCCTTCACTGCGTCGACGCCTGTCTCGGCATTGAGATGATAGTCGGCGAGGATGACGCTTGGCGGGGTCTCCATCTCGGCGAGCCGCGCAAGCGCCTGCTCCGTACTTGCCGCCATCACCGAGTGGCACCCCCAGACATCGAGTAGCGCACGCATACCGTCGAGCACGTCACTCTCATTGTCGATGCAGAGGACGCGGAGATTGCGGATATCGCCAACGGCGAGCGGCACGTCGGACGGCGGCCGGCGTATGGCGGGGCCGGATGCGCGGGGCAGGCTGACCGCAAACAGCGAACCCTTTCCCGGCGTCGAGCGGAGCCTGATGGGGGCTTCGAGCACGCGGCCGATGCGCTCCACGATCGAGAGCCCGAGCCCAAGGCCGCGCTCCTGAGCGGCCGTCTCTGCCAGACGGTGAAATTCCTTGAAGACGAGCACCTGCTGCGAGGCTTCGATGCCGGGGCCTGAATCGCACACTTGAATCTCGACACGATCGCCCTGCCGGCGCACCCCGAACACAACTTTTCCTCGCGGCGTGTACTTGATGGCATTCGATAGGAGATTTTGGAGCACGCGCCGGAGCAGCCGCGGATCCGAGTGCACGAGCGCGCGCGTGGGGACGACACGCAGCTCGAGCCCCTTTGCGCGCGCTATCGGCTCGAAGGCGAGCGCGAGCTGCGACATGAGCTCGCCGAGGGCGACCGAGCGCAACTCCGCCTCGAGCTTGCCGGCATCGAGGCGCGAAATATCGAGCAGCGCGCCGAGAATTTCCTCGACGGCCTCGAGCGACGTGTCGACATTGTGCGCGAGGCGCAGCGGCTCTTCCGGCAGGGCCCGCTCGATGAGGCTCGACGCATAGAGGCGCGCAGCGTTGAGCGGCTGCAGGAGATCGTGGCTGGCGGCCGCGAGGAAGCGCGCCTTGGCGAGATGAGCCTCGCTCAGGGCATCGTTCACGCGCACGAGTTCGGCCGTGCGCTCGGCGACGCGCCGCTCCAGCGTCTCGTTGGCGCGCGCCAGTGCTTCCGACGCGGCAACCTGATCGGTGATATCGAGATAGGTCGTGACGATGCCGCCCTGGGGCATCGGCGCGGTGCGTATTTCCAGGATGCGCCCCATGGGGTGCAAATGATCGAGGAACGTCTCTCGCGTCACGGCAAGACGCATGAACCGATCCCTGACGTGATCCTCCGCTGCTCCTGGCCCGAAATCGCCGCGCACGGCACGTGCCCTCAGAATGTGCTCGAGGGGTACGCCCACCGCGACAAGGTCTTCCGGCAGATTGAGCAGCTCACGATATTGCCGGTTCCAGCAGATGAGCCGCATGTCGCGATCGAAGACGCCGAGGCCATGACGTACCTGGTCGAGCGCGGACTGCAGCAGGTCGCGGTTGTAGTGCAGGGCCTCCGACGCATCATCGAGGAGCCGAAGGGCAGATTGTCCCGATACGTTGCCACGCCTCAGCAACAGCGACAGCACGAGGCGTGCCGAAGCAGCACCGATCGCGCTCGTCAGCAGATGCTCCGTGAAGCGAAGCAGATTGATATCCGCCTCGGCCTCCGCGACCAGCGGGCTCGCCCGCGACGTCTCGTACTCCGCGAATGAGCGCTCTGCGCGTTCACTTCCGAGATAGCGCACGACGGTGTGCTTGAGATCGCCGACCGTGACGCTCGTCCGCCACAGGCGGAAAGAGGGATTGGGCGCTGGAAGCGGCGGGTCGGCGGCACCGAAGAGTTGCGCCTGCATGCGCTCGATGGGTTCTGGTGCGCGCAGGAGCGAGACGAAAATGTACGCGGCGACGTTGGCCGTGAGGCTCCAGAGTACGCCGTGGGTCAATGGCTCGAACTGCAGATATAGAAGAGCCTGCGGGCGCAGGAAGCCCAAGCCATAGGGCCCGTCCGCCACAAGGCTCATGGGCAGCCACCCGGCGCGTGCCACCCAAGGCAGCAACAGCGTGTACGCCCAGATGCCGAACCCGATGAGAATACCGGCGATGGCGCCGCGCGCGGTGCCGCGCCTCCATACGAGGCCCATGAAGAACGCCGGCGCGAGTTGCGCGATGGCCGCGAAGGCAATGAGGCCGATCTGCGCCAGCGCCTGCACCTGCCCGAGTGCCCGGTGCACCATGTAGCCGAGCAGGATCACGGCGAAGATCGAGATGCGCCGGATGAGCAGCAGGTCGCGGGTCATGTCGACATCGTCGGCGATGGCGTCGATCCGACGCCGCAACAGCCACGGCACGATGAGGCCATTGCAAATCATGATCGCGAGTGCGACCGACTCGACGATAACCATTGCCGTGGCCGCCGAGAGGCCACCGATGAACGCGATCATCGCAAGCGAGTCGGTGCCGGACCACATTGGCAGCGCGAGCACGAACATGTCGGGCGCGACGCTGAAGTGCGGGAGGAACACGAGCCCCGCAATCGCGATCGGCACGACGAATATGTTGATGAGCACCAGATAGGTAGGAAACAGCCACGACGCGCGGCGGATCTCCGACTCGGCGTTGTTCTCGACGACCGTCACATGAAACTGGCGCGGCAATAGAATGATGCACACGAAGCTCAGCAGTGTCACCGTCACCCACGCACTGCCGCTCGGACCTTTTGCAAAAATGGATGCGACGTCACTGTTGGCGCTTGCCTTCTCGATGAACCCAGCCGGCCCGCCGAACATCACGAAAATCACGAACAACCCGACCGCCAGGAAGGCCGCGAGCTTGACGAGCGACTCCGCCGCGATCGCCAGCATCAAGCCGTCCTGATGCTCCGTCGCGTCGATGTGGCGCGTGCCGAAAAGTACGGCGAATACGGCGAGCGCGAGCGCGATAACGAGAGCGGTGTCGAGACCGAAGACCGCCAGATCCTTGAAGGGCGTGGGGCCGAGCAGCGTCTCGATTGAAATGGACGCCGCCTTGAGCTGGAGCGCGATGTAGGGCAGTGCGCCGAGCACCGAGACGACGGTCGCGATCGCGGCAACCTCGTGGCTCTTGCCGTAACGCGCAGCAATGAAGTCGGCGACGGAGGTCAGGTTCTGACTCTTTGCGATCCGCACGATGCGCAGGATCAGCGGTACGCCGAAGACGAACATCAGGATCGGTCCGAGATAGACCGGAATGAAGTCGTAGCCGCTCGATGCGGCGAGCCCGACACTGCCGAAGAATGTCCAGGACGTGCAGTAGACCGCGAGCGACAAGGCATAGGTGACGGGCCGACCGCTGCCGCCTTTGCGCGAGCGGATCACGCGGTCGCCGAACCAGGCCACCGCAAAGAGCAGGCCGACATAGCCCAGCGCCAGCGTCAGGACCTGCCAGGCTTCGATCATTCAGGTGCCCTGCTCTCGAGAGACAGCCCAGTCAGCTTATTTGGCGCATCTTGCTTTGCCCTCGCGGGAGGCGCAACCGAGCCATTGGTCCTGGTTTAGAACCTTGCCTAAGACGCCCGGCACCCCCGAGGCGATACTCCGCGTGCCCCCCTTTACCTTCTGGCAGTTCCGCCCCTATCGTGCGAGGTGAGTCGAGCATCGGCAGGAAAGACTGTTTTGCCTGCCGACGCCCTATCACGCAGTCGGAAGACTTCCATATTGGCGGCCTCGCCACATGGGCCAACGCGGAGCACCCCACCCATGAAGAAGATCCTCGACGAGTTCCGGGAATTCGCCCTCAAGGGCAATGTTCTCGACATGGCTATCGGCATCATCATCGGTGGCGCGTTCGGCACCATCGTTCAGTCGCTCGTGAAGGACGTCATCATGCCGCCGATCGGCATGTTGCTCGGCGGCGTCGATTTCTCCGATATCCGGATCCCGCTTCGCGCGGCGGCGCCCGGGCAGGAAGCCGTGGCGATGAACATCGGCGTGTTCCTGAATAACGTGATCAGCTTCATGATCGTGGCTTGGGCGGTCTTCATGCTCGTCAAGGGCATCAATATGCTCCGCGAGCGCTTCGAGAAAGAAAAGGCGGCCGCTCCGCCACCACCTCCGCCGCCCTCCGAGCTGTACCTCAAGGAAATCCGCGACGCGCTCGTCAAGAAGTAGGCGCGCACTTCAGAAATGCGCTGGGGCCCGCCGGCAGGCGGGCCCTTATGCCGTGAGCGCTCCTGCGACGTGGCTGATCGCGTGCTCGAGCCGCGCTTCGCGCGTGACCTGCCGCGACACGTTCTTGAAGACATCCTCGCCAGCAAGCCAGCGGGCCTCTGCATTCGGCTCGGTCAATGCCGTATCCAATGCAGCGGCGAGTTCCAAAGCATCCGTCGCAAAACCCGAAGCCCGCATGGCGCCGAGCAGCGTGATGTGTGCGTTACTCGCGTGCTGAAGATGCACGCCCGAGATCGGAATACGCGCGGCGAGATTCCGCCCCTCGAACTCGTCGATACACACGTCGACGTCGAGTGAGGTTGCTTGCCGGCAGACCAGTGGGCGAAAGCGGTAGACCGAGCAGCCGCCATCGACGAGCAGAGGACAGGCAAGCTTGCCGCCGATCCGCGCCTCGGGACTGACCCCGACCAATGCGCGGCCTCGCTCCCTGACGGCATCGGCGGACATACCGGCGGCCTGCCCGCTCCGCACGGCCGCAGCGAGGCGGAATGCCTCCGGCGGTGTGATCGCGACGAACGTATGACAGCAATAGGCGCACCCGCGCGTACAGGCGATCTTCTGCTGCGTCGGTGGACGCGCTGCGAGTGAGGTCTCCGCCAGTGTCTGCGCAAGCTCCGCCGCCTCGCTCGCGCGCCGCGGATTGTCGGCCTCGCCGAGCTTGGCCTTCACGACCTGAGCGATCGCCAGAATTTCCGACGTCTTGGGTTGCAGAGGCAGGCCCTTGCCCAGCAGCTGACGGCCGGTCTTGACCCGGTCGCGGATTTCCCGCCGACGCTGTTGGCGCGTGGCCTCGCTCATATCCCCTCCGGCATTGTGCGCGGGTCACTCTACGTCCTTCGCGCCTTCGGCGCGAGCGAGGCCATGCCTCCGGCATGACCCTCGCACTCCACCGGGAGGGACACCCTCCCGGACCCACCCGCCTTTATGACTTGCACCAAGGATGAGCGCTCTCCGCATGGCCGCCGCGGGCATAGCACCACGTTGGAGGGCAGCAGCACCTCTTCCCAGCAGTCCGCGGCACTAAACAATGCCCCCGCGGCAAGCAAATCAACTACAGCTCCCACCACCCAGCGCACAGAACTTCGCGCAGTGCGGATGGCAAAGCTTGACGCTGCCGTCCTCGAACATGCCGCCGTCGGCCTGTGCAGCCTCGCTGAGCGTTGCGCCCATCTCAAACGCGCGCTCATAAGGCAGCAGCGTACAGGGCACGACTGACGGCCGCACCTCGCCCTTGCGCTTCACGATCATGCGGCTCTTCGCGCACATGAGATCACCGGGCTTCTTGCCGAGGATCTGCCAGCAGCCGACGCTGATCTCGGGCACATCATGGCTACCGTCCATCTCGGGCAGCAGCACCAGCGCCAGCGGATTGTCCGGATCGATCTGCCAGCCTCGCTCCGCGATCAGCTCCGCATAGCCGGCGCGCATATCGCTCTCTGACTCGTTCCAACAGGACCGGCCCGCAATGGCCGTCTTGAAACCTTCCCGCGATAGCCAGTCGATGGCTTCGAGCGACTTTGCGAACGTACGCGGCCCGCGCTCGGCCTCGTGGAGCTGGCGCGTGTAGTGATCGAGGCTGACGCGTAGGGTGAGACGATCACCGTAGATCGTCTGCAGTTTGAGGAGGCCTTTCTTCAGGCGTGGGCGCAGCATGGGCTGCAAGCCATTTGTCAGCACGAGAACCTGAAAGCCACGCGCGAGCGCCGCTTCGAGCATGGGGACAATGTCGGGGTTCATGAACGGCTCGCCGCCCGTGAAACCGATCTCGACGGTGCCGAGATCATCCCGGGCGATCTCGTCGAGGAAGCCACGCACCTCGTCGGCCGTCAGATAGACGAGACGGTCGTTGGTCGGGCTCGATTCGATGTAGCAGTTGCGGCAGGTGATGTTGCAGAGCGTGCCGGTGTTGAACCAGAGGGTGTGCAGAGTGTCCAAGCCCACGCTCGCCCGACGCTCGCCACCTGCAGTCCAATCAGGATTTTGAAACTTGGCCTTCTCGCGTACGGCCGCTTCCGTCCGTCCTTCCGCATCGGCAAGCGCCACCCGCGTCCTCCTGCTCTGCTCCTGGATGTGGTGGCACGCTAGCAATGGCGCGCCACCCCCGGAACTCACATTGAATTTATCCCGTCAGCTCAGCTGAAGATGAACGGAAGCTGGCGGGGCCCGCGCACGGTCCCCTCCGACCACGTAACGGGAATTGCCGGATCGAGGCGGAATTCGGGAATGCGCTTCAGCCATTCTTCGATCGCGACCGTCATCTCGAGGCGCGCGAGGTTCGAGCCGACGCAGCGATGAATGCCGAGGCCAAAGGCTGAATGACGGTTCTCCTGGCGGTCAAGGATCACCTTGTCGGCATCCGGAAACATCGCGGGATCGCGGTTGGCTGCCGGGAACGACAGCAGCACCATATTGCCCTTCTTGATCGGGCAGCCCTCGACGATCGTATCCTGAACAACCTCCCGCGCCATGGTCACCGGTGCGTAGGCGCGCAGGAGTTCCTCGATTGCCGTCGGCATGAGCTGTGGTTCGGCAATGAGGCGTTTCCGATCCGACGGCACCTTCGCCAGATGCCACAAGCTCGAGCCAATAGCGCTCCACGTCGTATCGATCCCTGCGATCAGGAGCAGCCGGATCATGCCGAGCACTTCCTGCGGCGGCAGCGGCTTTCCATCCTGGCGCGCCATGATGATGCGGCTGATGAGATCGTCGCCCGGCTTCTTCGTACGCGCCTCGACATACCCCGCGAAGTACATGCTCATTTCGTGCACGGCCTTCATAAGGATGTCGTCGTCGGTGATGCCGAGTTCCAGGATCTCGTGGATCCACTGAATGAACTGGTCGCCGTCGCTCTCCGGTACGTCGAGCATGTGGGCGATCACGCGCACCGGAATATGCCGCGTGTACATCTGCGCCGCGTCGCAGCGGCCGTCGGCGATGAACTTGTCGATCAGCTCGTTGCAGATGGCCCGCGCCCGCGGCTCGAGCTTCTTCATCTCGTCGGGCGTGAACGGCGGCAGCAGGAGCTGCTTCGCCGGCTTGTGGTGCGGGGGATCAGACGAGATCGGGGGCGAGGGCATGGGCGGTTCGGGCCGCACCTCACGCACGACCACGCGCCGGGAAGAGAAATTCGTCGTGTCGTATGAAATGGCCTTCACCGCAGCATAGGTTGTCGGCAGGTAGGCGCCGAGATAGCGCTGGGTGTGGGCAATCGGGCATTTGCCGCGCAACTCGTCCCAGATGGGAAATGGATTGTCGCGCCATTGGGGATCGAGGTGGTCCCAGTCGGTGGTCCAGTCGGTGACCGGCGGGCGGGTGCGCGTCGTATCCTGTGCCATGGCCACCCCCTATTCTTCTATGATCTCGACAGCCATCTCGGGGCAGTTCGCCCGCGCGAGGTAGGCGGCCTCCAACTGGCCTTCGGGCACGATGCCGTCCCCGATTTCCTTTGAATTGCCGTACTCGTCGAGCTCGAAGAGCGCCGGCGCCAGAGCCTTGCAGCGATTGTGTCCCTGGCATTTCTCGGGATCGACCCGGACACGCACGACCTTCCCTCCCGCCATGACGCTTCCTCCTTATTTTGCTTATTTAGAACGCTTATGGTCTACGTCTGCGCCGGCTTAGGCAAGCCGATCGTTGTACTGATCGCCGTTTTTCGGCGTCGCGGTGGCCCGGCCCCGCGTTGACAGGCAGCGGCGGCCAAGCGTAGGACCGGCCACTTCAATTCACGATCACAGATACGGCTCAGACATGCTCGAGAAGACCTACTCGCCCGCCGAGATCGAGGCGCGCGTCCATGCGGACTGGGAGACGGCCGACGCCTTCAAGGCGGGACGGCCTGACCGCGCCGGGGCCGAGACCTATTGTATTGTCATCCCGCCGCCGAATGTGACGGGCTCGCTCCACATCGGGCACGCGCTCAACAATACGCTGCAGGACATTCTGTGCCGCTATCAGCGCATGATGGGGAAGGACGTCCTCTGGCAGCCGGGCACGGACCACGCCGGCATCGCGACCCAGCTCGTTGTCAGCCGCCAGCTCGCTGAACAGCAGATCCAGTACAAGGATCTCGGCCGCGAGACCTTCATCGAGAAGGTTTGGGAGTGGAAGGCGCAGTCCGGCGGTACGATCCTCAATCAGTTGAAGCGCCTCGGCGCCTCCTGCGACTGGAGCCGCGAGCGCTTCACCATGGATCCCGGCCTGTCCGAGGCCGTTCTCAAGGTATTCGTCGATCTTTACCGGCAGGGGCTGATCTATCGTGACAAGCGGCTCGTGAACTGGGACCCGGCCTTCCAATCGGCCATCTCGGATCTCGAAGTCGAGCAACGCGAGCACACAGGCACCTTCAAGTGGTCGCCCGCCCTCAAGGACAAGGACGGCAATCCGGTCGCGTTCGACGGCGCGGCGCTGGCCAAGGTGCTGGCGCGCGATCCGAACGGGCACATGTACTACGTCCGTTATGCCATTGCGGGCAGCCCCAATGAGTTCGTGACCGTCGGCACGACGCGCCCCGAAACCATGCTCGGCGATACGGGCGTTGCCATCCATCCGGACAACGAGAAGCTCAAGCACCTCATCGGCAAGAAGGCCATCCTGCCGCTGGTCGGTCGCGAGATCCCGATCGTCGCCGATACCTACGCCGATCCCGAGAAAGGTACGGGCGCGGTCAAGATCACGCCGGCGCACGACTTCAACGATTGGGATGTGGGCAAGCGCACCGGCCTCGACGTCATCAACATCATGGATGCGACGGCCAAGCTCAACGAGAACGCGCCGGAAGCCTATCGCGGCCTCGACCGCTTCGAAGCGCGCGCGCGCGTCGTCGCGGATCTGGTGGCGCTCGGGGGGCTCGAAAAGATCGAGCCGCACACGCACGCTGTCCCGCACGCCCAGCGCGGTGATGCCGTCGTCGAGCCTTGGCTCACCGACCAGTGGTACGTCGATGCGGCGACACTCGCGAAGCCGGCCATGGATGCCGTCCGCACCGGCAAGACGACGTTCGTTCCGGACAAGTACGCGGCCGACTATTTCCGCTGGCTCGAGAATATCCAGCCCTGGTGCGTTTCGCGCCAGCTCTGGTGGGGCCATCAGATCCCGGCGTGGTACGGGCCCGACGGCAAGCACTTCGTCGCGCACGATGAGGCCGAGGCCGCCGAGCAGGCAAGGAAGCACTACGGCGAGGCCGTCGTACTCACACGCGACTCCGACGTCCTCGACACGTGGTTCTCGTCCGCGCTCTGGCCGTTCTCGACGCTCGGCTGGCCCGAGGAGACGAAGGAACTCGGCCGCTTCTATCCGACGAGCTGCCTCGTCACCGGCTTCGACATCATCTTCTTCTGGGTTGCCCGCATGATGATGATGGGCACGCACTTCATGAAGGAGGTGCCCTTCCGCGACGTCTTCATCCACGGCCTCGTCCGCGACGAGAAAGGCCGCAAGATGTCGAAGACGCTCGGTAACGTCATCGATCCGCTGGAACTCGTCGAGAAGTACGGTGCCGACGCGCTACGCTTCACGCTTGCCGCGCTCACCACGCAGGGCCGCGACGTGAAGCTCACCTTGGCGCGCGTCGAGGGCTACCGCAATTTCGCGACCAAGCTCTGGAATGCCGCCCGCTTCCTCGAGATGAACGAGTGCCGCCGTGTCGATGGGTTTGATCCCAAGACCATCAAGCACCGCCTCAACCGCTGGATCGCGGGGGAGACGGAACGCGCCGCCGGCGATATCGAAGCCGCGCTCAAAGCCTACAAGTTCAATGAGGCTGCGGGCTCTGCTTACCAGTTCGTCTGGGGCATTTTCTGCGACTGGTATGTGGAGCTGGCAAAGCCCCTGCTGACGGGCACGGACGCCGAGGCTAAGGCCGAGACGCAGGCAACGGCCGCGTGGGTGCTCGATCAGATCCTGCCGTTGCTGCATCCGTTCATGCCTTTCATCACGGAAGAGCTGTGGGCCAAGACTGGCGAAGAAGGCCCGGCGCGCACATCACTGCTCGCCCTCGCGCCATGGCCGCGCCTGCTCGGCCTCTCCGATCCCGAGGCCGATGCGGAGATCGGTTGGGTCGTCTCGCTCGTCTCGGAAGTGCGCTCCGTGCGCGCGGAAATGAACGTGCCAGCCGGCGCCAAGGTGCCGCTCGTGCTCGTCAATGCCAGCGTCGAAACGCGCGTCCGCGCCGAGCGTCATGACGAAACACTGAAGCGCCTCGCACGACTGGAGGCCATTACGTTCGAGGCTGCTGCACCGAAGGGCGCGGCGCAGATCGTCGTCGGCGATACGACCGCTGCGTTGCCGCTCGCCGGTGTCATCGACATGAGTGCGGAAGCCAAGCGTCTCGCCAAGGAAATCGACAAGACCGTGAGCGAGATCAAGAAGGTCACGGACCGGCTCGGCAACCCGCAGTTCATGGCCAAGGCACCGGAAGACGTGATCGACGAACTTCGCGAGCGTCAGTCGGATTTTGAAGCCCGCCAGGACAAACTCAAGGCAGCCCTCGCGCGTGTCGAGGCAGCTGCCTAAACGGCAAGGGGCGAGGACGATGTACGTTCCGGAACACTTCAAGCTGGGTGATGTCACCGAGCAGCACGCGCTGATCCGCGCCTATCCCTTTGCCGCGCTGATTACGAACAGCGACGCGGGCTTTGAGGTCACGCACCTGCCGACCGTGCTCAAGTCGGAAGGCGCGCTGGGTGTCGTCGAGTGCCACGTCTCGCGCGCCAATCCGCATTGGAAGGAAATCGCCAAGAACGGCCGCGGCCTTCTCGTCTATACAGGCCCGCAAGCCTACATCACGCCGAACTGGTATCCTTCGAAGGCGGCGCACGGCAAAGCTGTTCCGACATGGAACTATGCGGTCGTGCACGCGCACGGCACAGCCGAAATCATCGACGATCGCGAATGGCTGGTGCGCCACGTCGGCGAGCTGACGGATCAGCATGAAGTGGGCTCGGCGGAGCCATGGGCGATCACCGACGCTCCGGGCAACTACATCGAGGTGATGTCACGCGGCATCGTCGGGATGCGATTCACCATCGCGCGCCTCGAAGGCAAGGCCAAGATGAGCCAGAACCGCGAGGTCCCGGATCGCGACGGTGTGGTTGCGGGCCTCAAGCAGCGTGGCTCCGAGGCGGACGCCAAGGTTGCCGGTCTCGTCGCCGCAGAAGCCGAGCGCGCCCGCAAGGAGTGACGCGCCTATCGCGCGAGCGGCTTCTTCATGTGGACGGCCACGCCACGCGTCGGATGCTGCTCCTCGCGGAAGATTTCATAGCCGAACCGCAAATAGAGCCGGACGTTCTCTTCAAAGCGCTGGTTCGTGTAGAGGCGAACCTCGTCGTATCCGCCTGCCTTGGCAACCGCCTCGGCGTGGAGCAGGAGCGTGCGGCCGAGCCCTTTGCCCTGATGGCCGGGCGCAACGGCTACGTTCTCGATAAGCAGATGATCCGTCTGTGGGATCATCTCGACGAGCGCAGCAAGCTCCCCCTCCAGATATAACAATCCGAACCGGTGGTCGCGGATCGCCGCCTCATAGTCCGCCGTCATCGGCTTCGGCTCACGGCCGATCAGGGGCACCCATTTAGCATAGGCCGCCCGCGTCAGCGCGAGGATGGCCGGCGCATCGGTATTGATCGCGGTCCGAATGGCGCACCCGTCCGTCATGGCTTCCTCGCGGCCCCTGAACGCTGCCCGCATAAGCCATTGCGCGCCTTTGCGCCATGACAAGGCTCCTTGGAACCGCTAAAAGCCCGCGCCATGAGCCAAACCACCACCCGTCGGACCGCCAAGAAGACCTCCAAGCCCCTGCCCAAGGCAGCGGCCGGCCCTCGCCTGCGCAAGATCAAGGCGCCACCGAAGGTCGGATTCGTGTCGCTTGGCTGCCCCAAGGCCCTCGTCGATTCGGAGCGCATCATCACGCGGCTCAGGGCCGAGGGCTACCAGATCGCACCCAACTATGATGGCGCGGATGTTGTCGTCGTGAACACGTGCGGCTTTCTCGACTCGGCCAAGCAGGAAAGTCTCGAAGCCATCGGCGAGGCCATCGCCGAGAACGGCCGCGTCATCGTCACTGGCTGCTTCGGCGTCGAGAAGGACGTGATCCGGCAGGCGCATCCTGGCGTGCTCGCCATCACCGGCCCACACCAGTACGAAGCGGTCATGGAGGCTGTGCACGACGCGGTGCCGCCGCTGCACGATCCCTTCCTCGATCTCGTGCCGCCAGAAGGCCTGCGCCTCACGCCACGCCATTACGCGTACCTCAAGATCTCCGAAGGTTGTAATAACCGCTGCACGTTCTGCATCATTCCCTCATTGCGCGGCGATCTCGTCAGCCGGCCCGCTAATCACGTGATGACCGAAGCAGAGCGTCTCGTGAAAGCGGGCGTGAAGGAACTGCTCGTCATCAGCCAGGATACGAGCGCGTACGGGCTTGATTTGAAGTACGCGACGAGCCCGTGGAAAGGCGCACCACTGTCAGCGCGCTTCCTCGACCTGACCAAGGCGCTGGGTGAACTCGGCGCCTGGGTGCGCCTGCACTATGTGTATCCATATCCGCACGTCGATCAGGTCATTCCACTCATGGCGGAGGGGAAGATACTCCCCTACCTCGACATCCCCTTCCAGCACGCGAGCCCGAACGTGCTGAAAGCCATGAAGCGCCCTGCGGCCATTGCCAAAACGCTCGATCGCCTCAAGTCGTGGCGCAGCGTCTGTCCTGATCTCGCGATCCGCTCGACCTTCATCGTCGGATTTCCGGGCGAGACCGAGGAGGACTTCCAGTATCTTCTCGATTGGCTCGGCGAGGCGCGTCTCGATCGTGTCGGCTGCTTCAAGTACGAGCCCGTTGCGGGCGCGGTTGCGAATGCTCTCGAAGGTGCCGTGCCCGATGAGGTCAAAGAAGAACGCTGGCATCGCCTCATGCAGACGCAGCAGAAGATCTCCGAGGAGATCATGGCTGCGCGCGTCGGGCGCACGGTTCAAGTGCTGATCGACGAAGTCGATGAGGACGGCGCCGTCGGCCGCTCGATCTGGGATGCGCCCGAAATCGACGGTTCGGTTTTCCTGAACGGCGCCGAGGGCCTTGCTCCTGGTGACCTGCTGGAAGCCAGGATCGTTGCGGCGGACTCCTATGATCTGTGGGCGGATCCGATCACGAATTCGTGATCTTTATTTCAGACCGAACTTCCGACGGAAGCGACAATCCCATTGCGTTTGAACGACATGACCACACCGTGCAGCTCTTTCTGCAGCTGTTAGGTGAGGTTCAGCTTCAGGCCATCATTCCGTCGAAAGAACCCGGAATGTATGGGGGTCAAAGGCCGAATCGGCTTGGATAGCCGAAGGCTCCGCCAGTTTTCACGTCGGCGGAGCAAATCAGGGGACGTAACATGAAGAAGACACTTATGGCGGCCGCCTTCGTGCTCGCCGGTGCCGGCTTCGCTCTGCCGACGCAGGCAAGCGCAGCGGTCATTTCGCCGGCCCTCAGCGGCGCGGCGACGGGCAATGCCAATTCGATGATCATCGATGTTCGCGATGATCGCCGATATCGTGGTGATCGCGGATATCGTCGCGGCGGCCGGGACTGGCATCGCGGCTATTCCGGCCGTCGCTATAGCCGTCGCCCGCACTACGGCACCATCGTCGGCGGCATCGCACTCGGCGCACTTCTTGCCGGCTCGGCCTATGCCTACGCACCGCGCCCGCCGGCTCCCGGTCTTTGCTGGTACTGGGCAGACCCGTACGAGCGCCGGGGCTACTGGGACTACTGCTGAGTCCAAGACCAGAGCAGGCTTTCGAGAGGTGCAGCGCTCAGCGCTGCACCTTCTTTCATTCTGTGAGCGGCACGGCCATATGGCCTGTGTAGTGGAGTATCCGCCGTGGATCAGCGCCTGATAAAGAAGACAGCTGTGGCCGCCCTGCTGGCATTCGCCGGCTTGGGCCTGACTGCGTATTCGTCTGCGAAGGCCGCAGTTCTGGTGCCATCGAAGGATGCCGCAATGGGCACGGCCGGCGCGCTCGTCGCCCACGTTCGCCGAGGCGGTGGCAGTTATTCCGGCGGCGGTCGCAGCTCGGGCGGCAGCCGTTCGTTCAGCTCCAGCGGGAGCCGCTCTTTTGGATCAGGAGGCAGCCGGTCGTTCAGCAGTTCTGGGCGTTCGTTGCGCAGTGGCGGTCCTGCAGCCCGATCCGGTCGCTCGTCGATCCGCAGTGGGTCTGTGAGCGGCCGCTCACGTGATGTCCGCAGCGTCAGACCCAGCCAGACCTTCCGCTCGAGTTCGACCCTACGGCGCGATACGGCAGTCCGCTCTGGTCGTACCGTCCAGCGTCGCGGCTACCGGCCGCCTGGCGCCCAGCGCTGGCATCCGCGCCATCACGCCCACCGCAGATGGCATCGCCGCCCGTACTACGGCTACGTCATCGGTGGCGTCACGATCGGTGCGATACTCGCGGCTTCGGCCTATTACGCCTACGCCGATGAGCCACCTGCGGATGGACTTTGCTGGTACTGGGCTGATCCCAGCGAGACCCGTGGGTACTGGGATTATTGCGACGATCCATACTGACGCGGATCGTCCATCGCGAGGTCGCGGCCCATGAACAGGACGACGCTGCCGTTCCAGGCGACCTCGCGCAGCGGCACAAACCCACAACGTGCGTAGAAGTTCACGTTCCGCGCCTCAGCGCCGGTCACAATGTGCAGGCCGGGCGCGCGCCGTGCGGCGGCCTGCGCCACGAAGGTTTCGATCAGCCGCACGCCAATGCCCCGGCTGCGCCATTCCGGATCGAGATTGATGTGCAGGTGCGCCGGGTAGCGCGCTGTGAGATCGGCAAACTCGGCAAAGTAGCTGATGTCGTCGAAGCGCTCCGCAGTTGCGGGATCATCGAGACTGCCGATCAGATAGCCGGCAATGCGGCCATCCTCCACGCGCGCCACGAACGCGTGCGCCCGGTCATGGAGGAGATAGCGCCCGAGCCAGCGCTCGTGAAATGTCGCCCGCGCCGCGTCGTTCGCAAAAGCGGTGCGTCCGCTGGCCTGGAAGAATATGCGCTCGACTTCCCTGAGGCTCTCCGGAGTTGCATCGTCACCCAGTGGCTCGATCCGAACCATGAGGCCCTCGCCGTGCGGCACCGCCCAATGCGGCAGCGTTCCAGCTTCGCACGCCGACAGGCTTCTCGCCACCCGGGCAGCATGGTGCTATGCCACCGGAAAACCCCTACGGCAAAGCGAGCAGTTACGTGGCACGCCTCTCTGCAACCATTGTCGGCGGCGGTATTTTTGGTCTCTGGCAGGCTTATGAACTGGCCCGCCGCGGCCACGATGTGACGCTGCACGAGGCCATGAGCGAGGCCGAGACCGGCGGCGCGAGCCGATTCGCCGGCGCCATGCTTGCCCCCTATTGCGAAGCCGAGGGCGCGGAGCCGATTGTCCAGGAACTGGGCGTCCGTGGCTTGGGGTTGTGGCGCGCCGCCGTTCCCGGGATCGCCATGAACGGCAGCCTCGTCGTGGCTGCACCCCGCGACCAGGGCGAACTCGTCCGCTTCGCGCGCATGACCGAGGGCCACCGCACGATTGATGCGGTCGCCGTCGATACGTTGGAGCCCGATCTCGCGGGCCGCTTCGGTCGCGCGCTCTGGTACCCGGACGAAGGGCATATGGAGCCGCGCCGGATCCTCACTTTTCTCGTTGGGGAAATTCGCCGCCTGGGTGGCACGCTTCGTTTTGGCTCAGCCGTACCCGCGCCGGTCTGGCGCGCTGCGAGCGATGGCGGCGTCGTCATCGACTGCCGCGGACTTGCCGCGCGCGAGGACCTGCCGGAGCTGCGCGGCGTGCGCGGTGAGATGGCGGTGCTGCGCAGTCGCGAAGTGCGCCTCTCGCGCCCCGTACGCCTTCTCCATCCGCGTTTCGGGCTCTACGTCGTGCCGTGGAGCGATGATCGCTATATGGTCGGCGCCACGGTGATCGAGCGCGATGATGCGGGCCCTGTTACAGTGCGCTCGGCCCTCGATCTGCTCGGCACGGCCTATGCCCTGCATCCTGGATTTGGCGAAGCGGAGATTCTCGAACTTTCGTCAGGCGTGCGCCCGGCATTTCCCGACAACGTGCCCCGGATCACCGCCAGAGGCCGCCGCCTGATCGTCAACGGCGCTTTTCGCCATGGCTATCTGCTGGCGCCGGTCATGGCCGAGATCGCCGCCGCCTATCTCGAAACCGGTGCGCTCCACCCGATCCTCCACGTGGAGTGACGCACCGGTACGACCGCACAGGAGAGCCCCATGAAGCTCGCGACATTGCGCAATGGCACGCGTGACGGCGAACTGGCGATCGTCTCCCGCGATCTCACGAAGGCTGTGCGGGCGGCAGATACGATCGCTGGCCTCGGCACGATGCAGCAGCTTCTCGACGACTGGGACACCTACGCTCTCGCTGCTGAGCGCATATCGGCCGAGCTCGATGTCGCCACGGCGAACGACGGCGCCTCGCGCCTGCCCATCATGGCCTTCGAGGCGCGTCACGCCATGGCGCCACTTCCGCGCGCCTACCAGTGGGCCGATGGCTCGGCGTACATCAACCACGTGGAACTCGCCCGCAAGGCGCGTGGCGCCGAGATACCGGCGAGCTTCCACACCGACCCGCTCATGTATCAGGGCTGCTCGGATGTCTTCATCGGCGCCATGGAGCCGGTGCCGGTCACAGACGAAGCCTCGGGCATCGATCTCGAAGGTGAGCTTGCGGTGATTGTCGGCGATACCCCCATGGGCACAGCGCCTGCCGATGCGCTGGAGCACGTGCGCCTCGTCTCCCTCGTCAATGACATCTCGCTGCGCAATCTCATTCCGAACGAGGTCGCCAAGGGCTTTGGCTTCTTTCATGGCAAGCCGGCTTCTTCTTTCGCGCCTGTCGCCGTCACGCCGGACGAGTTCGGACATGCATGGCGCGATGGCAAGGTTCATCTGCCGATGCTCGCGAGCATCAACGGCCGGCTGATCGGCCGCCCCAATGCCGGCCACGAGATGACCTTCTCGTTTGCCGACCTGATCGCGCACGCCGCCAAGACGCGCCGCCTCGGCGCCGGCACGATCATCGGCTCGGGCACCGTCTCCAACAAGCTCGATGGCGGCCCTGGCAAGCCCGTCGACGAAGGCGGCGCCGGCTACACCTGCCTCGCGGAAGTCCGCGTCGTCGAGACGCTCCTCACGGGCGCACCCAAGACGCCCTTCCTTCGCTTTGGCGACCGCATGAAGCTCGAAATGCGCGACGCCGCCGGCGCCAGCATCTTCGGTGCCATCGACCAGGTGATCGTGCGCTACGAGGGGGTTTGAACGCCCCGAACCTCGATGGCTTTGACAGAGCTGATCTGTCGGCCAAGCCCGACTGCCCCATTGGCGGGACCGCCACCCCTCAGTATGCTCAGCGCGACACAGCCGGGTCGGTCCCGGACTTCAGAAATTTGACGCCTCCAGGAGGAAAACAATGTCCTACACGCTCGAAGCGCTCGCGAACGATATCCGCTCGACGCTCAAGTCCGGCGCCATAACCGAGACCGGCCCCAAGGTGGTCGGGCTCGTCGAGAAGGCGCTCAAGGACAAGGATTTCCTCAAGACCAATCTCGGACGGCCGAACATGAAGACCCGCGAGGTCATTTTCGAGGATCCCGAAACGGGCTTCTGCATCTGTGCCCACACGTACGAAGGCGCGGCGACCTCGCCGGCCCACGACCATGGTCCGAGCTGGGCCATCTACGGCCAGGCCGTGGGCGTCACCGAGATGACCGACTGGAAGATCATCAAGAAGGGTGCGGGCGAGGATCCCTCCCTTGTCGAGGCCGTCCGGACGTACAAGCTCGAGCCGGGCATGGCCAAGTTCTACGACGTCGGTGCCGTTCACTCGCCGAAGCGCGACAGCGCGACCAAACTCATCCGCGTCGAAGGCAAGAATCTCGACACGGTGAAGCGCTCCAACATCAAGGCTGCCTGACACCCGCGACGCACCTCCCAGCAGGCGAGCGCCGCGAACAGTTGGATGCTACCAACTACGTAGTATCCCTAGGGTTGCCCCCTGGGGAAATTGTAGGCTAGTACGAAAGTTCAGTTCGCGCCCTGGGGAGGAAGCGATGCAAGAGAAGGGAGCCGCACCCAATGCTTGGGATGCGGCGGGGCGGAGCGCAGCTCGCGACCAAGGGTGTACGTCTAACGGATGGGGCGGCGCGGCATGCGCTTGATCTCCTTCGGCACCATCCTCTTTCTCTTCTGGCTGGCCCTTTCCGGGTACTTCAAGCCCTTCCTGCTCATTGGCGGCATCGTCTGCACACTCTTCGTGCTCTACGCGGCGCGTCGCATGAAGCTCATCGACAGCGAGAGCTATCCCGCCCACTTGTTTCCTGCTGCGTCGACTTACTGGCCCTGGCTGCTTTGGGAGATCGTCAAGGCTGGCTGGTCCGTGACCAAGGCCGTGCTGCGCCCGAAGCTCGACATTTCGCCGACCATGACGCGCGTCGTTGCCACGCAAGCGACACCTGAGTGCATTGCCACTTATGGCAACTCCATAACGCTCACGCCCGGCACCATCACCACGCGCGTCGACGGGAACATCCTCACGGTGCACGCCCTCGAGCGCGGTGGTGCCATCGATCTTGAGGAAGGCGGCATGGACGCACGCGTTACGCAATTCGAGAGGGGCCGCTGATGTTCACCGTCGCTGCGCTGGCCGTGATCGCGGCGCTCGTGCTCGTGGTCGTGCGCGTGCTCAGGGGACCGACGCTGTTCGATCGGGTACTGGCCGCAAATTCCGTCGGCACGCTTGCCATCATCTTTCTTGCAGTGCTCGGCTTCCTCAATGGCCGTCCCGAGTGGCTGGATATTGCGCTCGTGTACGGCGTACTCAACATCATCGGCACGATCGCGATCCTGAAATTCTTCCGCCACGGCGATCTCGCCCATGATGCCGGGGAGGACGACGCGTGATCCTTATCGATGTCGCGAGCTGGCTGCTCATCCTCGCTGGCTGCTTTTTCATCCTCACGGGCGCGTTCGGGATGCTCCGCCTTCCCGACCTCTACACCCGTATGCATTCGGCGAGCCTCATCGAGACGCTTGGTGCAGGCTTGCTGTTCGCCGGTCTCATGCTGCAGGCCGGCTTTACGCAAGCGACGATCAAGCTGTTCTTCATCCTGCTCCTCTTCTTCCTGACGGGTCCCGTGATCACGCACGCACTCGCCCAGGCTGCGCTCGAATTCGGCATCAAGCCGAAGCTCACCGAAGACCGCCGCGGACGCCTCGACGATGATGGGAAGGCTCCCGCCTCCGACAACGATGGGAGGCCGTCATAGACAGCTTCTTCAATGCGGTACTCCTCACGCTCCTGGTGATCGTGACGCTCGCGATCGTGCGGATGCGCAATCTCTTCGGCGTGATCGTGCTCGCAGGCGTCTACAGTTTCCTCATGGCGAGCGTGATGATGGTCTACGACGCTGTCGACGTCGCCATGACCGAGGCGGCCGTCGGCGCTGGCGTCTCGACAGTTCTGCTGCTCGCCGCCCTGCATTTGACGAAGGCGCGCGAGTATCCGCAGCCGCGTCCTGCTGCGATCCCGGTACTCGTCTCCTTGGGTGTCGGTGCGGCGCTGGTCTGGGCAACATACGACCTGCCAGCGTTCGGCATCGCGGATACGCCGATCAACAACCACGTCGTTCCGTACTACTTCGAGAACTCGATGAAGGACACGAACGTCGGCAATCTGGTCGCGGCCATTCTCGCTGACTACCGCGGCTTCGATACGCTCGGCGAGGTGACGGTGGTCTTCACGGCAGGCATTGGTGTTCTGCTGCTGCTCAAGGGACGACGCGCCGGCAAAAGCAGCAGTGATGGGGGATCGGCATGAAGTTCGATCTCATTCTGCGTGTCGGGGTCAAGCTCATGATCCCGTTCATGCTGCTCTTCGCCCTCTACGTTCAGCTCCATGCGGACTACGGGCCGGGCGGCGGCTTCCAGGCTGGCGTCATCACGGCCGGCGCGGTCATCGTCTATGCGCTCATCTTCGGCATCGAGGAGGCGCAGCGCGTCGTGCCAAAGCGTCTTGTCGAGCTCCTGGTGCCGCTCGGCGTGCTCATCTATGCAGGCACCGGCCTGCTCGGCATCCTGTTCGGCAAAAACTTTCTCGATTACTCCGTTCTCGGCGCCAACCCACCGCTTGCGCGTGAACGCGGCATCCTCTTCGTGGAGATCGGTGTGCTTCTCACGGTGTCCTCGACCATGGTGGCGCTCTTCTATGCGTTCTCGGAGCGGGGGCGCTGATGGAGAGCTTCAAGGGCCTTTTCGACCACTATAACTACGTCGTCACGATCGTACTGATGATCGCAGGCCTCTACATCGTCATTGCCCGCGGCAACATGATCAAGAAGCTGGTCGGGTTGATGCTCTTCCAGACCTCGGTCTATCTGCTCTACATCGCACCAGGGAAGGTCATCGGCGGTACGCCCCCGGTCCTCGACGCGAAATTCACCGTCTACTCGAACCCGCTGCCGCACGTGCTGATCCTGACGGCCATCGTCGTCGGCGTCGCGACGATCGCGCTCGGCCTCGCCCTCGTCACCCGTATTCACGAGGCGTACGGCACGATCGAGGAAGACGAAATCTTTGCGCGGGACGAGCAGGAATGAGCGCCCTCACCGCGCAGCTTCCGGGATTGCAGGTCGTCATCCCCCTTCTCGGTGCGGTCGTCGCGGCCTTCATCAGGCGCGGTACGATCGCTTGGGGCTGGGCCACGCTGATCACGGCCATGACGCCGATCGTCGCCTTCGCACTGCTCATCCAAGTGTGGACGGGCGGCCCGATCTCCTACCACATGGGTGGCTGGCCGCCGCCCATCGGCATCGAATACCGCGTCGACCTGCTCAATGCCTTCGTGCTCGTGCTCGTGAGCCTCGTCAGCGCGATCATGATGCCATATGCACGCCGCAGCGTTGCCCACGAGATCGACGGCGACAAGCAGGCGTGGTTCTACTGCATGTACCTGCTGTGCCTGACAGGCCTGCTTGGTATCACGATCACGGGCGATGCCTTCAATGCCTTTGTGTTCATGGAGATCTCTTCGCTCTCGTCCTACGTGCTGATTGCCATGGGCCGCGACCGCCGTGCACTCGTTGCGGCCTACCAGTATCTGATCATCGGCACGATCGGCGCGACGTTCTACGTGGTCGGTGTCGGCCTGCTCTATCTCGTGACCGGCAGCCTGAACTTTGCCGATATCGCGCTGCGTCTCGGCGAGGCCTCGGCCGTCTACCCGCGGCCAGTGCTTGCGGGTCTCGCTTTCCTGTTCGTCGGCATCAGTCTCAAGCTCGCGCTCTTCCCGCTGCATGTCTGGCTGCCGAACGCCTATGCCTATGCGCCGTCGTTCGCCACGGCCTTCCTTGCGGCCACCGCGACCAAAGTCGCCATTTATCTGCTGCTGCGCGTCATCTTCTCCATCTACGGTGTTGCGCTCGATCTCAAAACGCTGCCGGTTTCGGCGGTGCTGTATCCGCTCTCGATAGCAGCGATGTTCATTGCCTCGATCCTGGCCGTGTACGAGACGAATCTCAAACGCATGCTCGCCTACTCGTCGGTTGCCCAGATCGGTTACATCACGCTCGGCATTGCGTTGATGAACCAGGCGGGGCTGACGGGCGGTATCGTGCACCTCTTCAATCATGCGCTGATCAAGGGAGCCCTCTTCCTCGCACTCGGCGCCATCTTGTATCGGGCTGGCACCATCAAGTTGGAGCAACTCGGCGGCGTCGGACGCACCATGCCGCTGACATGCGCCGCCTTCGTCGTCGCCGGCATGAGCCTGATGGGCGTGCCGGGAACGGCAGGCTTCATCTCCAAGTACTATCTGATTGTCGGCGCGCTCAACGCCGGTATGTGGCCCATCGCATTTCTCATCGTTGCAAGTTCGCTCATCGCGCTCGTCTATATCGGGCGCGCGGTGGAAGTCGCGTACTTCCGCCCGGTGTCGAGCGCCGTCGCGCACGCGAAGGACCCGCCGCTCCTGATGTTGGTCCCGCTCCTCGTGCTCGCCTTCGCTTCCGTCTACTTCGGCATTGATACCGAGCTTTCGGCGGGCGTCGCGGGGCGTGTTGCCGAGACACTGCTTAGTGGCCTCAAAGTCGGGGGGGCCAACTGATGCTCGCGTTTGCCCCCGAGAGCCTCGTTCTGGCCGCGCTGACAATCCCGCTGCTCGGCGCGCTCGTCATTCCCCTCTTTCATTCCGCTCCCAACGCGCGCGAGAGCGTCACGCTGATCACGGCGGGCGCCCTGGCGCTGACCGTATGGAGCCTGCTGCCGCACGTCCTCGCGGGTGCACGGCCGGCGGCCATCGATCTCGCCGTCGTGCCGGGCCTGAACATCGCCTTTCAGGTCGAACCGCTCGGGTTACTATTCGCACTCGTTGCCGCATCACTCTGGCTCGTCACGTCCGTCTACTCGATCGGCTACATGCGCGGGAACAATGAGCCGCGCCAGACGAGCTTCTACATCTGCTTCGCGGTCGCGCTCTGGGCGACCATGGGTATCGCATTTGCCAAGAACCTTTTCACGCTCTTCATTTTCTACGAGATCCTGACGCTCTCGACCTACCCGCTGGTCGCGCACAAAGCGAACGGCGAGGCCATCCGCGCAGGCCGCATCTACCTGCTCATCTTGATCGGCACGTCGATGGTCCTGCTGTTGCCGGCCATCGCGTGGACCTATGTGCTCGCCGGAACGCTCGACTTCACACCGGGCGGCATACTCGGCGGCAAGGCGACGCCACTCGTGCTGTGTGTTCTGCTCGCGCTCTTCGCCTTCGGCATTGGCAAGGCGGCGCTCATGCCGCTGCACTTCTGGCTGCCCGCCGCCATGGTGGCGCCGACGCCGGTCAGCGCGCTGCTCCATGCGGTCGCCGTCGTGAAGGCTGGCGTCTTCACCATCCTCAAGGTCATCGTCTACATTTTCGGGATCGAGACGCTCGCCTATGCGGGCTCCGGCACCTGGCTGGTGTACGCCGCCGGCTTCACGCTCATCGCCGCCTCGCTGGTCGCACTCCGCAAGGACAATCTAAAGGCGCGGCTCGCTTATTCGACGGTCTCACAGCTCTCGTACGTCATTCTCGCCGCCGCGATCCTTGCCCCCATCTCGGCAGTCGGCGCGGCTATGCACATTGCCGCCCACGCCGTGAGCAAGATCACGCTCTTCTTCGCGGCAGGCTCGATCTACACGGCCGCCCACAAGACCGAGATCAGCGAGCTTGCCGGTATCGGGCGGCGCATGCCGTGGACTATGGGCGCTTTCACGATCGGCGCCATCAGCATGATTGGCCTGCCGCCCACCGCCGGTTTCCTCGGCAAATGGTTCATGCTCTCAGGCGCCGCGCAGACAGGCCAGTGGCTCCCCGTCGCGATCATCGTCGCGAGCACGCTACTGAATGCTGCCTATTTCCTGCCGATCATCTACACCGCCTTCTTCGAGCGCGAGCCGGCCGCACACGCGGTCGGCGCCGATGCCGCGCATGATCACGGGGAGGCGCCGCTCCCCATCGTGATTGCGCTCACGTTCACTGCCGCGGCCACGGTCGGCCTGTTCCTCTTTCCGGATGGGCTACTCACGCTCGCCAAGCTGATGGTCGGAGGCTGAGCCATGCGAGACACCCGAAAGGCCTCCGCCAAACCGATGTTCGCACTCCCGAGCAAGGATCTCCGCAAGCTCGGCCTCGCCGCCCTTGTCGTGCTCGTGCTGCTCGATCTTGTCGTGAAGCACTACAAGTATTTCACCATCGACGGCACGTTCGGTTTTGCCGCGTGGTTCGGTGCGCTTGCCTGCTTCGGCCTGATCATGCTCGCTCTCGCGGTCGGCTCCCTTCTCCGCGCACCGGAGGGCACCTATGACGACTAGCCTCTTTGCGTCGCCCGCCACGGTCCTCCTCGCCGGCGCGCTCGCCCTCATCTTCACGCGCGGCATGATGCGCAAGGCCGTGTTGCTCGCCGTTCCGCTGCTCGCGCTCGTTCTCGTCTGGCAGGTGCCGACCGACAGCGTTACCGCGAACTATCTCGGCTATGCGCTGATCCCCATCCGCGCCGACGCACTTGCACTTCTCTTCGGCGCCGTGTTCGCACTGGCCGCCTTTCTCGGCGCGCTATTCGCACTCGACCGCACGTCGACCCTCGAACTCTCTTCCGCGTTCGTGTATGCGGCCGGCGCGCTGGGCGTCGTCTTTGCCGGCGACTGGATCACACTCTTCGTGTGGTGGGAGATCATGGCCATCGCGTCGACGCTCATCGTCGTCTGCGGTGGCGAGAAGGCACACGGGCCCGCATTCCGCTATGCCCTCGTGCATTTCCTCGGTGGCGTGCTGCTCATGGCGGGCATTGCCGGCGAGATCGCCATGAGCGGAAGCGCGACCATCACCTCGCTGAAGCCCGACTCCTGGCCGCGCTGGCTGATTCTCGCAGGCCTGCTTGTGAACGCAGGCGCGCCACCGTTCTGGGCCTGGGTGTCGGATGCCTATCCCGCTTCATCCTGGTCGGGCATGGTTTTCCTCTCGGTGTTCACGACCAAGGCGGCCGCCTATGTGCTCATGCGCGCCTTTCCCGGCGTCGAGATCCTCGTTTGGATCGGCCTCGTCATGGCCATCTACGGCCTCGTCTATGCCGCACTCGAAAACGACATCCGCCGCCTCCTCGCCTTTGCCATTGTCAGCCAGATGGGCATCAAGGTCGCGGGTATCGGCATCGGCACGCCGCTCGCACTCAACGGCGTAGCGGCGCACGCCGCGGCAGCGGTCATCTATACGGCGCTGCTCGTCATGGTCGCAGGCAGTGTGCTGCGCCAGACAGGCAAGACGCGCTTGAGTGAACTCGGCAGTCTGGCCCACACGATGCCGCTCACCGCCTTTGCGTGCATGATCGGCGCGCTCTCCATTGCCGCCTTTCCGCTGACGTCCGGTTTTGTCTCGAAGTCCATGATCATCGACGCGGCCGCCAAGCAGCATCTTGCCGGCGCCTGGATCCCGCTGATGGCCGCATCTGCCGGGGTGGTTCTGCACGCAGGCCTGCGCCTGCCGTGGTTCTTATTCTTCGCGGCGCCCAGGCAGCGGATCATGGCTTCAGATCCACCACAATCCATGCGCATTGCCATGGCGCTAGCAGCAGTGCTCTGCGTCGTCATCGGCATCGTGCCAGATGGGTTGTACGTGATGCTGCCCCATCAAGTGGCGTACGTGCCCTATACGGCGAGCCACGTACTCGTGCAGCTCCAGCTTCTCGCTTTCGCGGTGCTCGTGTTCTACCTCATGCGCGAATGGTTGAAGCCGCAGCCCGGCATCACGCTCGATCTCGATTGGATCTATCGTCATCTCGGCGCACGGCTCGCCCGCGGCTTCGATGATCTCACGGCCGGCGCGTGGACGCGGCTCGTGAGTGGCATCAATGGCAAGGCCACTAAGCTGCATGAGTTGCTCGTCACGCACCACGGTCCTGCGGGGACATTCGGGCGCACATGGCCGACAGGCACCATGGCCTTCTGGACGACCTTCCTCCTGGGCGCCTTCCTGCTCATCGCGGCAATGGGTTAAGTGCCGCGGGCCGCTGGGAAGGGGTGCTTCGCAACCCATCGTGGGGCTATGCCCGCGGCGGCTAAGCGGACAGGTTTCAATGGGTACTAAATCATAAAAAAAGAGGAGATTGCGTATTTGACAAACCACGCCTCTCGCGCTATATTCGCTCCAGATCGAAATCGCGAGCGAAATCATGTCCATTCTCTCCAAGGCTCATTTCTACGACGAAGCGGCGGCCTTCAAGGAGCTGGAGGTGATCCTCTGGCCTCACGGTCCCGTGTGCCCGCACTGCGGCAATAAGGAGCGGATCTACGCGCTGCAGGGCGTGCGCTCCAAGCCGAGCACGAAGAACCCGGAAGGCGTCGAGCGTCACGGCCTCAAGAAGTGCGGAAGCTGCAAGAAGCAGTTCACGGTCCGCGTCGGCACGATCTTCGAGGACAGTCACGCGCCCCTGCACAAGTGGCTGCAGGCCATTCACCTCATGTGCTCCTCCAAGAAGGGCATGAGCAGCCATCAGCTCCATCGCGTGCTGGAGGTCCAGTACAACACCGCATGGTTCATGTCGCACCGCATCCGCGAGGCCATGCGCTCGGGCTCACTCGCACCAATGGGCGGTCCCGGCAGCTCAGGCATTGTCGAGGCTGACGAGACCTTCGTCGGCCGAAAGAAGGGGCGACCCGTTAAGGCAGGTGTCGCACACAAGCAGGCTGTCCTTTCGCTCGTCGAGCGCGGCGGCGACGTGCGCAGCTTTCATGTCGATAAGGCCGACGCCGCGTCGATCATGCCGATCGTGCGCGCCAACGTGGCCAAGGAAGCGCGCATAATGACCGACGATGCGGGCCAGTATCGCCACCTGCACAAGGAGTATCCACACGAGGTGGTACGCCACAAGAAGGGTGAGTACGTTCGCGACGAAGCCCACACCAACACGCTGGAGAACTACTACTCAGTCTTCAAGCGAGGCATGAAGGGCGTCTATCAGCACTGCAGCGAGAAGCACCTGCACCGCTACCTTGCCGAGTTCGATTTCCGTTACAACGCCCGCTCATTGCTTGGCGTCGAGGACGTTGAGCGTGCCACGAAGGCCGTTAAGGGTGCGAAGGGCAAGCGGCTCACGTATCGATTGCCTGACCAAGGGTGAGCGGAAAGCGAGCAAGAAATGACTTGCTCGCTTTCAGTGCAGATATTTATGGACCGCCTCGTAAGCGATTTGACGCGGCGTGTGCAGGTGCGCCGCTATCTCGTCAATTAGCTGGTCCGCCCTATAGCGCCAGAACTCAGTGAAATCGACGACGGTCACGCCAATCGGCTCGTCCGTGCCAATATCGTAGCGAAGGACTAGACCGAACTGACCATGCTTCGAGCGCCCAGGGACGCCCGGCCGTGTTGTAATGTACAACACGTCCGCTCTGCTGTCGTAGGTTGCGATCAAGCCATCACTCATTGTCGGCACTCCACACAAGAGTACCAGGATATTCGTTAGCAAAGTACGCAGTCTGGACGCGACCATCTGCCGTACCCGCGACCCTTCTAATAGGCACAACAAGAGGGTTGTCGAGAAATGTAACGTTGTCACAGACAAAGACCTGTGACTCGGACGACGTTGTGCTTTGGTAAATCTTTGTGGGCGAATTCACTGCCTGCGCTATCGCGGGCTTGATCAAGCCCGCGCCGAGCACGGTGCCGGCCAGCTTGATCTCCGGATGATGATCCGGAATGTGCTCGAACACGGTTTGGGCTCACTGCGAAAGCCGCCACCACCTCGCGCTTTGCGTGCGTACTGAAGTCGTCCACCTCGTCTAGGAGTGCCCTCGTTCGCTGGCAATAAATAACGAAATCGGTGGATGTTCCTTGGATTTGAAAACCACCAACAAACATGGGCTCCACTGGTAGAACCTTGAGCTTCGCAATCTGTTCCGGAGTCAGATCGGCATCTGCCATAACGCGTAACCTCCCCTTGGCTAAACATAATGCCAAACAGCCTAGCAGAAACGATGGCGTCGGAACTAGCCTTGGTAAACGCCAAGCCGATCGAGCTACCCATGGCGCACCCCCGTAAAGGTGCGCAATATGCGCAAATCAGCTACATTGGCGCTATGCCCCAAGCCAAGAAGCCTGAGACCGACAAGAGAACGCAGCGCCAGAAGTTTATGGACGCGGCGCGAGAGGTCGGCGCCAGCGGCGATGAATACGCCTTCCGTGGCGCTGTGAAGCGCGTGGCTTCGGCACCACCTGCGAAGCCCAAGAAGGCAGCTCGCAAATCGAAGTGATCCCCGGCCGGAGATAGGCGGACGCGGTTTTGGAGACCGCCCCGATTTCGGACGCTGCGCGTCGCTTGGTTTGTCAACTACGTAATCGCCAAAAAAGACGGGGGTTCGGGGGTGTCCCCCGAGCGGGTTACAGGGCGGCAGCCCTGTTCGTGCCGAGGGCGCGAGCAGATTAAAAGAGCCAGCTCAGCTCTTGCTCCTGAGCCCCTGCTGCAGCTCGCGGGCAAAATCGGGAAGTCCCGCGAGGCGGCTCCCGCGATGGCGTTCGGCCGTGAGCACACCGCGCAGCACATTCAGGCTGTCGGCGACCACATCATTGACGATGATGTAGTCGTACTCGGGCCAGTGACTGATCTCATCGCCCGCCGCGGCGAGCCGGCGCGCGACCACATCCGCACCATCCTGCGCACGTGCGTGCAGGCGCTGGCCGAGCGTCGCCGCCGAGGGCGGCAGCACGAACACGCGCACGAGATCCGCCGGGGCCGACGCGGCAAGCTGCTGCGCACCTTGCCAGTCGATATCGAAGAGCACGTCGCGTCCGGCGCTCAGCGCATCCATGACGGGGCCACGCGGCGTGCCGTAGAGATTGCCGTGCACGTGCGCCCACTCCAGAAGCTCGCCGGCATCCTTGAGCTGCTCGAAGCCCGCTGCATCGAGAAAGTGGTAATCTTTACCGTCGACCTCGCCAGGCCGCGGCTTGCGCGTCGTGACTGAAATGGACATCACGAGGCCCGGCTCTGCCGCAAGCAATGCCTTCGCCAAGGTTGTCTTGCCGGCGCCCGAAGGCGACGACAGCACCAGCATCACGCCACGCCGCGCCATGTGTGTGCTCGCCATAGGTGTCCCTATTCGAGGTTCTGGATCTGCTCGCGCATCTGCTCGATCACGGCCTTGAGTGCGAGACCGGCTCGCGTCGTCTCAATGTCGTTCGCCTTCGAGCATGTCGTATTGGCCTCGCGATTGAACTCCTGCGCGAGGAAATCAAGCCGTCGGCCGGCAGGCTTACCGCCGGCCATGAGCTCGCGCGCAGCGGAAACATGCGCGCGCAATCGCTGGAGCTCTTCCTCGACGTCGGCCTTGACGGCCAGCAGAGCTGCCTCCTGGTGGAGGCGTGTCTCATCGAGCGGCGTCGCGGTGTCCAGCAAGCGTGCGACCTGTTCCTTGAGGCGCGCGCGGATGGCTTCGGGCGTGCGGCCCGGTGAAGCGGCGATCGTCTCGACGAGTGACGTAATCGATGCGAGTTGCTCCTCGATCACCGGCCCGAGGCGGCGGCCTTCGGCGAGGCGCGCCTCGACAAGCTGATCGAGCGCGCGCTCGAAGCTCGCGAGCATGATGGCGTGGCGGGCCTCGGCGGTTGCCTGGTCCTCCGTCCCCTCCGCGACCTCGATGACGCCGCGTAGTGCCAGCAAGCCCTCGACACTCAAGGGCGCGAAGCTGCCGCGCGTGCTGAGCCGCTCCGCAATGGCCATAACCTGGCCGAGCGCGGTCTCGTTGATGCTGATCTCGCTGCCACCGCCATCGCGGGAAACATTGAGGCCGACGGTCACGTTGCCACGGTTGAGCCGCGCGGCGATCCGCTCGCGCAGGCGCGGCTCCAGTACCTCGTTTCCGGGTGCCAGCCTAAGGCGCACATCCAGACCCTTGCCATTGACGCTGCGGATATCCCAGCGCCATGCCACAGTGCCATGGCGGCCCTCGTCGGCGCCGAAGCCGGTCATGGAAGGTACTGGCTGGTCCTGCTTCGACATCGGCGGGTTCTTATCTCGTTCGTTTGGTGTGGCCACGGGCTTACGAGTCGGCGTTCACTTTAACTGTCCCGCCGTTCGTATTCGCGGGCAAGGAGATTCCGGGACCTTCTTAACCTGGAAGGCCTGCTTCAGCGCTGCGCTGAGCGCAAGCCGACCTTCCCAAGCTGCTCGCGTCTCGCACTGGTATTGCCGTACGGCTGCCGCTAGGTTGCCCACGTATATCCGGACATGAAACAGTTACTTCTCGGCCTCTCAGCCGGCAACCGAATGACAGGGGGAAGGTCCACCATGGTTCAACGAAGGCCCCATCGCGGACTTATCTTCGGCATCTTCCTGGCGCCCTTTCATCGCGCCGGGGACAATCCGACGCTCGCCATCGCGCGCGACATGGATCTCATCACGCATCTCGACCATCTCGGCTATGACGAGGCCTGGATCGGTGAGCATCATTCAGCTGGCTGGGAGCTGATCGCGAGCCCGGAGCTGATTATTGCCGCTGCGGCCGAGCGCACGAAGAATATCCGCCTTGGCACCGGCGTCACGAGCCTGCCGTATCATCATCCCTTCCTGGTCGCCCAGCGCTTCGTCCAGCTCGATCACATGACCAAGGGCCGTGCCATGCTCGGCTGCGGTCCAGGCGCGCTGACTTCCGACGCCTACATGCTGGCCATCAAGGCGGAGGACCAGCGCCGCCGCATGGGCGAATCGCTGGACGCAATCATGCAGCTCCTCAAGTGCGAGGAGCCGGTCACCATGAAGACCGATTGGTTCGAGATGCAGGAGGCACGCCTGCACCTCGCGCCGTACTCCGATCCGTACTTCCCGATTGCGGTCGCGAGCACGCAGTCTCCGGCAGGGATGCAAGTCGCGGGCAAGCATGGCGTCGGCGTTCTTTCGCTCGGTGCGGGCCTCCCTGGAGGTGTCGATGCCCTTCCCGCGCATTGGAAGATCGCTGAGGACGAAGCGGCGAAGCACGGCAAGACGGTCGATCGCAAGGAATGGCGTCTCGTCGTGAACATGCACTGCGCCGAGGACGATGAGCGGGCACTGCGCGACGTCGCCTACGGCGAGCGCGAGGAGACGGTCTCGTACTTCGAAGAGACGCTTAGCCGTCCGCCCGGTCGCTCACAGGATCCCCTGCGCGAGGGCGTTAAGGCCGGCAATACGCTCGTCGGCTCGCCTGAGACGATCACCAAGGGCATCGAGCGCATGATCGCCGCCAGCAAGGGCGGCATCGGCGGCGTCATGTTCCGCGCGCACGAATGGGCGAACCGCGAGGATACGTTCCGCAGCTTCGAGCTCTTCGCGCGCTGGGTCATGCCCAAGTTCCAGGGCTCGCTCGACACCGTTTTTGCCTCGCGCGACTGGTGCCGTGAGAACCGTGGCACGATCTTCGCGCCCAACGTCAAGGCTATCGAGAAGGCCTATGCCGATGCCGGCAAGGCACTTCCCGAAGGCTATCGCACACGCCTTACGGGCGCGCGCGACGACGGCAAGAGCTGATCAACCGACTTTCTACGAGACAGAGGTCAGGGCACTAATGACGACAAAGACACGCAGTTGGTCGGACGATGTGTTCGCCGAGATGAAGGCGCGCAACATCGAGACCGTGGCGACGATCCCCGATGGCGGGCTCACGCAGCTCCTCAACATGGTCGTCGCGGACAAGGATATGCGTCTCGTGACGCTTTCCACCGAGGAGGAAGGCATCGGCGTTGCGACCGGCCAGTGGCTCGGCGGCAAGCGTTCGATGATCGCGATGCAGTCTTCGGGCGTTGGCAATTGCATCAACGCGCTCGGCATTCCGGTTACGATGCGCGCGCCGTGCCTGATCCTGGTCACGATGCGTGGTCAATGGGGTGAGTTCAATCCCTGGCAGGTGCCGATGGGAACCGCGACCCGCACGGTGCTGGAAGCCGTCGGCGTGCGCTGCTTCCCGGTCGAGAAAGCCGAAGAGATCGGCGAGACGTTCGGCGCCGCTGCCGACATCGCTTTCAATGGCCGCCTTTCCGCCGCCGTGCTGGTCAGCCAGCGCGTGATCGGCGCCAAGGGCTTCGGACAGAAGTAAGGGCTGCACAAACATGACCTCCACCACAAAGCCGGCCCATGCGACGGCGAACAAGATCAAGCGGCGCCCCTTCGTTGCGGAACTGCTGAAGCACCGCGGCAACGCGCTCGTCGTGCCGGGCCTCGGCAGTCCCACATGGGATATCTCTGCCGCCGGCGATCAGCCCGAGTATCTCTATTCCTGGGGCGGCATGGGCCTCGCCGTTTCCACGGCGCTCGGCATTGCGCTCGCCCAGCCGGATCGGCGCGTGCTCGCCATTACTGGCGACGGCGAGATGATGATGGGCATCGGCTCACTCGGCGTCGTTGCCGATCAGGCGCCGAAGAACCTCGGCATTCTCGTCCTCGACAATGAGCACTTCGGTGAGACGGGCCGCCAGCACGGTCTCACGGGCGCGCGCACGGACATGTGCAAGGTCGCCGAGGGCTTCGGCATCGCGAAGACGCTGCTCGTCACGGAGGAATCTCAGGTCGGCGCGCTCGCCGAGTTGATGTTCAAGACACCGGGACCGACATTCGCCATTGCCAAGATCGCGATCACGGAAGATCCCTGGTCCCTGCCGGTCAAGGATGGTGCGGCGATCGCCCATCGCTTCCGCATTGCCGTCGGTGTCGAGAAGCTCTGATTGCGCGCCGTCAAGACCAAGAGCCTGGAAAGGGCCTTCGATGAGGAATTGAGCCGAGCTGGAGGTCGAAAGTGGTTGCCGTAGAGATGACTGATGACACCGCGCGTGCCGGCGCGAAACTGGACTACGACGCCATCATCATCGGCGCCGGCATTTCCGGCATGTACCAGCTCATCAAGCTGCGCGACGAACTCGGCCTCAAGGTGAAGGTCTTCGAGGCGGGTACGGACGTCGGTGGCACCTGGTACTGGAACCGCTATCCGGGCGCGCGCTTCGATTCCGAGAGCTGGTCGTACGGCTATTCCTTTTCGAAGGAGCTGCTGCAGGAGTGGGACTGGACGGAGCACTTCTCGCCGCAGCCGGAGACGCTCCGATATCTCAAGCATGTCGCCGACAAGTTCGATGTCCGTCGCGACATCCAGTTCAAGAGCCGCGTGACGGCCGCCCACTACAAGGATGCGCTTGCCGGCTGGGAGGTCACGCTCGGCGACGGCAGCAAGCACACTGCGCGTTTCCTGATTACATGCATTGGTGCGCTCTCGGTGCCCACCATGCCGCGTATGGAAGGCACCGCGGATTTCAAAGGCGCCTCGTTCCACACGGCGCAATGGCCCCACGAGCCCGTTTCCTTTGAAGGCAAGCGCGTCGCCGTGATCGGCACCGGCGCAACAGGCATACAGACCATCCAGGAAGTGGCGAAAACGGTCGGCCATCTCACTGTGTTCCAGCGCACGGCTAACTGGAGTGCCCCCCTCCACAACAGCAAGATCGACAAGAAGACCATGGAGGGCATCAAGGCGCGCTACGACGAAATCTTCGCGCGCTGCCAGGAGACGGCCGGCTGCTTCATCCACACGGCCGATCCGCGCAGCATTTTCGATGTGTCCGACGAGGAGCGCGAGGCCTTCTTCGAGGAGCTCTATGCCTCTCCCGGTTTCGGTATCTGGCAGGGCAACTTCAGGGATATTCTGACCGACCGGAAGGCCAACGCGCTCATCTCGGAGTTCATCGCGCGCAAGATCCGCGAGCGTGTGAAAGACCCCGCGATCGCCGAGAAGCTGATCCCAAAGAACCACGGCTTCGGCACGCGGCGCGTCCCCCTCGAGAGCGGTTACTTCGAGGTCTACAATAAGCCGAACGTGAAGCTCGTCGATATCAGCGAGACGCCTATCGAGCGCGTCACCGCCAAGGGCATCAAGACAAGCGATGCCGAATACGAATTCGATATGATCATCTATGCGACGGGCTTCGATGCGCTGACGGGCGCCTTCGATCACATCGATTTCCGGGGCAAGGGCGGGCGACGGCTCAAGGACGATTGGAAGGGTGGACCGAAGACCTTCGTCGGGATGCAGGTCGAGGGTTATCCGAACATGTTCATGATCATCGGTCCGCACACCGCGCTCGGAAACATCCCGCGGAGCATCGAATACAACGTCGAATGGGTAACGGATATCATCCGGCACATGCGGGAGCGCGGCCTTGATCGCGCCGAGGCGACGCCCGAGGCCGTCGCCGCATGGACGGAGAACGTTCACGCCTGCAGCGTCGGACTGCTGACCAACGAAATCGACTCGTGGATGACGGGTGTGAACCGCAACGTCGAAGGCAAGTCCGTGCGCATTATTGCCCGCTACAGCGGCACCGCGCCTGCCTACCGCGCCTGGTGCGACCGAGTCGCGGCCGACGGCTACAAGGAAATAGCGTTCGGGTGAAGCGCTCAAATGAAACGGGCGCCCCTGGATCCCAGAGGCGCCCGATTGATTTTCGAGATCGATAACGCGCGCCTTATGCCTCGACGCGGGCTTCGATCTTCGCATTTGCCTTCTGCACGGCGCTCTGCACCTTCTCGAAGGCACGTACTTCGATCTGGCGAATGCGCTCGCGCGACACGCCGAACTCGACGGAGAGGTCCTCGAGCGTCGCCGGATCGTCGCGCAGGCGGCGGGCCTCGAAGATCTGGCGCTCGCGGTCCGTGAGCGACTTGAGTGCGTTGCCAAGCATGCTCCGGCGCAGCGTCAGCTCCTCGCTCTCGGCGAGCTGCTCCTCCTGATCCGGCGTCTCGTCGACGAGCCAGTCCTGCCATTCGCCGGACTCGGAGTCGGCGCGCACGGGCGCGTTGAGCGAGGCGTCGCCGCTCAGGCGCCGGTTCATGGAGACGACATCTTCCTCGCTCACGCCGAGCTTGGTCGCAATCTCCTTGACCTGGTCGGGCCTGAGTTCGCCCTCCTCGATGGCCTGGATCTGCCCCTTCACGCGGCGAAGGTTGAAGAACAGCTTCTTCTGCGAGGCCGTGGTGCCCATCTTCACGAGGCTCCACGAGCGCAGGATGTACTCCTGGATCGAGGCCCGGATCCACCACATAGCATAGGTCGCGAGGCGGAAGCCCTTGTCGGGGTCGAAGCGCTTGACGGCCTGCATGAGGCCGACGTTGCCCTCCGAGATCACCTCACCCATGGGGAGGCCGTAGCCGCGATAGCCCATGGCAATGCGGCCGACGAGGCGCAAATGCGACGTGACGAGCTTGTGCGCCGCCTCAGTGTCCTCGTGCTGCTGCCAGCGCTTGGCCAGCATGAATTCCTCGTTCGGCTCCAGCATGGGGAACCGGCGAATTTCCTCGAGGTAGCGGGACAGGCCGGCCGAGCCTGAGGCTACGACCGGGAGTGCTTTGGTCGCCATAGCTATTTCCCTCTCTTCACGCCACTGGGCCGCTTCGAACTGTAATGCCCCGTTGCGCGATTAGTTTCCGCGGGATGCCCGCACCGTGTGTGCGTCAGTCGTCCATCCGGCGGATAAAGTTCATCGTGTTGATTGCAAAATACGCCTGATACCCGCCCGGCTCCACTACTGATGCACGTTCATCACGACCTGTTGAGGCCACGTGATAGCAAGCGTTCACGCACGTGATCAGAACGGATGAAACCCTGCAGATCCGTCGCTAAGGACGGCGCAATTCGTGTTTCTTTTTATCGACATACGATGCGCGGCGGTGGGCGGGATTGCACTTATCCGGCCGGATCACGGATCCACACCGCAAAGTCGAAGATCCACTGGCGCTGCGCTTCAGTCTCGGGAATGCGCCGGCCACGCGCCGTCGAAACGGCTTGGATCGCTGCCTCGGGATCCATGCCGAGTCGCACGAGCACGCCGCAAGCAAAGAGCGGCGAACGGCCGCGTCCGGCAAAGCAATGCACGCCGACAGCACGCCCCGCATCGACATCGGCCGCGACCGTGTCGATGAGCGCCCCGGCGGCCTCGAAGGACGCTGGAACGCCGAAGTCGTCCGTCGGCAGGTTATGGAACGCGAGGCCTTCTTCGGCCGCCACGTTCGCCTCCCAGGCGAGCCCGAGGCGAATCGCCTCCTCGCTCTGGAGCAGGCTGACGAGCACGTCGATGCCATCCCCACGCAAGGATTTCAACTGGCCGGCAAGCCCGTAGGCGGGATCGGGGCGGGTGACGACCGCCAACCGCCCGCGCACGAGATCGCGGACCCAGTAAACCGTCGGCAGCATGATGCCTCGTCAGCTACTCCGCTGCTTTTGCAGCGGGCACATAACGCTTAGCGGGCGCCCATGTCTTGATCGTGGCGCGCGCGTACTGGACAGAGACCGGAACATCCGCGCCGAGGCGCCATGCCGCGTGCCATGCCCAGTGCGGGTCATCCAGGAAGCCACGCGCGAGCGCAACCATGTCCGCCTTGCCGCTTGCGACGATCTCCTCAGCCTGCTCCGCTTCGGTAATCAGGCCGACAGCCATGGTCGCCATGCCCGTGGCCTTCTTGATCGCCTCCGCGAAGGGCACCTGATAACCGCGCCCCAGCTGAATCTTCTGATCGGGATGATTGCCGCCCGAGGAGACGTCGATGAAATCGCAGCCCGCCACCTTGAGCTTCTGGGCGAAGAAGATCGAGTCTTCGATCTGGAGGCCATCGTCCATCCAGTCCACGGCCGAGATGCGAATACCGAGCGGCTTGTGCTTCGGCCAGACTTCGCGCACGGCGGCGAAGATCTCGAGCGGCAGGCGAATGCGGTTCTCGCGGCTGCCGCCGTACTGATCCGTGCGCTTGTTGGAGAGCGGCGAGATGAACTGGTGCAGCAGGTAGCCGTGCGCGCCATGGATCTCGATGAGGTCGAAGCCGATGCGATCCGCGCGCCGTGTGGCCGCGACGAATGCCGCCTTCAGTGCGTCGATCTCGGCGAGCGTATACGCCTCCGGCGTGTGCCAGCCCGGCGCGAAGGGAATGGCGGACGCGGACTTCGTCTGCCAGGCGTCCTGCTCCAGCGGGTCGGAATGCGCCTTGCTCTCCCAGGGGCGCTTGCAGGATGCCTTGCGGCCCGCATGGCCGAGCTGAATGCCGACCTTCGCCGTGCCATAGCGTTTGCAGGCAGCGACGACGCGCTTCATCGCGGCTTCGTTCTCATCGTTGGCGAGTGCGGGGCAGCCGTGGGTAATGCGACCGGTGAGTTCGACGCCCGTCGCCTCCACGATCAGCAGGCCAGCGCCCGAATTCGAGAGCGAGCCGAGGTGGAGCATGTGCCAGTCGGTCATGTTGCCGTTCTCGGCCGAGTACTGGCACATGGGCGCGACGACGACCCGGTTGGCGAGTTCCAGTTCACCGAGCTTGATGGGCTCAAACAGCTTGCTGCTCATGAGGAAGCATTTCCCTTCTGTCAGGATGGGCCGCGAGGCCAAGGCGAAGGTGCGGGAGTTCGACGGCACCGGAGGCAGTGTTCAGGCGCTGAATAGCACGCGAAGGCCCCTGCTGACCACTGGCTGACCACTGCCCGGGCCCTCACAAGTGCGTTGAGGTCGCCCCATCAGGCCCTTGGGCCATCAAAGGTCTTTACACAGGCCCCAACGCGACTTATGTGCACCCCCACGTGCGGCGATCTCTGCTGGTCCCCTGCAGCTCGCCCGGTCACAGTTCGACTGGTGGAGGTCCCATGAGATGGAGACATTTCTTTCTGCCTCGGCGCTGATTGCAGCCCGTAAGCCCGAGAAGCCCATCATCGGCCTGCGTCCGCACGCAGCGGGCCGCGCAGCGCGGTGGTTTCTCGCGAATTTCCCCGGTGATGTCGCCTACGCCTACAAGGCCAACAGCACGCCCTTCCTGATCGGCGCGCTGTACGGCGCCGGCATCCGTCATTTCGACGTCGCTTCACTGCCCGAGCTCGAGGATGCCAAAACCATCCCCGATGTGACATTCCATTTCATGCATCCGGTGAAGTCGCGCCATGCCATCCGGCGGGCCTTCCAGCTCGGCTGCCGTTCCTTCTCGCTCGACAGTGAGGATGAGCTGAAGAAGATCGTCGAAGAGACCGGCGGCGCCCAAGACCTCTCGCTTTGGGTGCGCATTGCCGTGCCCGCGATCAACGCCGTCATTCCGCTCGAGAACAAATTCGGGATCACCGGCCCCGCAGCCGCACGCCTGCTGATGAAGGCGCGCCAGGTGGCCAAGTCGCTCGGCATTTCGTTTCACGTCGGCTCGCAGACGCTCGCGCCGCAGGCCTATACGTCAGCGCTCGGCGAGGCGAGGAAGCTCATCACGCGGGCGGGCGTCGTCGTCGACGGTATCGACGTTGGCGGGGGCTTTCCGGCGCGCTACTCGGATGAAGGGCAGGCACAGCTCGCAGAGTTCATCCAGGCCGTCCGCGAGGGTTTCGCGACGCTCCCCGTGGCGAGTAACTGCCGCCTGATGTGCGAGCCGGGCCGCGCGCTCTGCGCCGAGTCCGAGAGCCTCATCGTGCGGGTCGATGCGCGGCGCGGCGGCGATCTCTACATCAATGATGGCAGCTATGGGATGCTGTTTGACGCAGCCCATCTTGGCTTCACGTTCCCTGTGCGCTTGGTCGGCCGAGAGGTGCGCGACCCGAGTGCGCTCGCGCCCTTCCAGTTCTGGGGGCCGACGTGCGACTCGATCGACCACATGAAGGGCCCCTTCATGCTGCCGGCCTCCATTCGCGAGGGTGACTACATCGAGATCGGCAACACGGGCGCCTATGCGCGCGCCATTGCCGGCAAGTTCAACGGATTCGGTTTCTATGAGGAGGTTATCCTCAAGGACGAGCCGATCTACTCGATGTATGGCGAGGATGCGGTTAGTCGCCCTGCCGAACGGGCTGGCGTGACGGTCTAACCCGCAGCAGGTGTGCGCTCTCGGCAGGCTCTACCTGCCGAGGCGAGAGGCCAAGGTTACCGCCGTCGCACGAAGCGCATCATCGCCGGGATTGGGCAGCGCCTGAAAGGTGAGCTTTGTCTCAACGATATAGCGCCGCGATGTTATGTCGGTTTTCTCGACGAGCGGGATGACGTGCGCGTGGGCGTGCGAGACATCACCGCCCGTGAACATGAAGGCGACGCGCTTCACCTCATACATTTGCTTCTGGATCTTCGCGAGACGCTGTCCAAGCGCCATGATCTCCGCACCGATCTCCGCCGGCAGTTCGTCGAAGGTCTCGTAGTGGTCGCGAGGAATGATCTGCACGTGTCCTTCCCGGATCGGTCCGATGTCGAGGAAGGCGACCAGTCGGTCATTCCTATAGACTTCATGCGCGGGGATCTCTCCCCGCGCGATCCGGCAGAATAGACAGCCGTCGCGCACTTGTTGTCCCGCCATCAGTCTAGACGCCCTTGAAGCCGAAGGCATTGCCATCGCGCACGACCGTTCCTGCCGTGGGCATCGGGAAGTGTGCCGGCATGACGATCATGTCGGTCTCGGCATTTCGCTCGAGGAACGCCTGCCGGTTCTTCGCCGAGAGCGTCATGTCCGTGTCGACGCGACAGCACAGCTCCGGATAGAGGAATTGGAGTTGGTGATGTATGGCGTCGCCGACGAAGACGCCGCGCCTGCCGCCGCTCGCAACATTGATGAGCACCAGTCCTGGCGAATGACCATGACAGGGCTCGAGCCAGATGCCCTTCTCCAGCTCGAAGTCGTCATCGACGAGCACCGCCTGCTCGGCCCGCTTGATGGGGAGCACGCTGTCCTCGAAGGAGAGCACGTGCATGTTGTTCCTGTCGCCTTTGGCGTACTCGGCATCCCAGAAGTCGTACTCGCGCCGCGCCATGATGTGCTTGGCATTGGGGAAGGTCGGGACCCACTTGCCGTCCTGCAGGCGGGTATTCCAACCCACATGATCCCAGTGCAGGTGCGTGCACATGACGTAGTCGACCTGCTCCGGCTTGACCCCCTGGGCAGCGAGGTCCGCCAGATAGTTCGTCTGCATCATGCTGAAGTCGGCGCGCGCCGGGCGCGACTTGTGGTTACCGCAGCAGGTGTCGATCAGGATCGTGTGCTTCGGCGTGCGCACGACGAACGAATGGAAGCTCATGAGCAGCTTGTTGTCGGCGCTGATGAGATTGCCGAGGCGAGCCTTGCCGTCGGCGAGTTGCGCCTCCGTGCAGGCCGGAAAGAACTCGCGGGCGACAAAGGCTGGAAATTCGAGTTCGACCACACGGTCGATGCTGAATTCGCCGATCTGGGTCAGGCTCATGCGCGCGTCTCCTCCGGTCTTCCTGCTGCGGGCGGATCATGGCGCGGTGAGCCGGCCATGAGCAAGCCCATTGGGTGACATGCCGGCTTCCCTATTGCCGCCGCACGGGTCCATGGCGCACCATGCCGCCAACAAGCGGAGGAAATGCGGATGGCTGTCAAAGTCACGCGGTTCAATCACACGGCCTTCACGGTGGGCGATCTCGACGCGGTGCTGCCGTTCTTCGTTGAAGGCCTTGGTTTCAAGCAGATCTCGCGGGGGCCTCGTGACGGAGAGCTGTTGTCTGCCATGACCGGCGTTGCCGGCGTCGAACTCGAGATTGCCTATGTCGAAGGTCCCGGCCACTGGGTCGAGCTGATCCAGTACAAGGCGCCGGCTGACCGCGGCACGGTCCGCCCACGCCTCTGTGATGCAGGGGCCGCACACATTGCGCTCGATGTCGATGATATCGAAGTGGCAGTGGCCATGGCCGAGCGCTATGGCTTCACATCTCCGGGCAGCATGATTACGAGCAAGGCTGGCCCGAGCACTGGCCGCCGGGTGATCTACGTGCGCAATGCCGAGGGCCTGACGATCGAATTCATGGAGGCCAGGTCGTGAGCGCGGCAACCGATCTTGTCCTGACAGAGCTGCGCGGCCGCGTTCTGATCGTGACGCTCAACCGGCCTTCCGTGCTTAATGCCATGAGCCCTGAGCTGCGCGCGGCCTTCATCGCAATTATGAAGGCCGCGAACGCAAATGAAGCGGTCGGCGCGATTGTCATAACCGGCGCCGGCAAAGCCTTCTCTGCCGGCCAGGACCTCAATGAGACGGCTAATCTCTCCATAGACAAAGTCCGCGGCTGGTGCTCAGCGCTCCGCGATCTCTATCAGTCCGTGCGTGACCTTTCGAAGCCGGCCGTGGCCGCTTGGAACGGCATTGCAGCGGGCGCTGGGATGCAGATTGGCCTCTGCTGCGACGTGCGCGTTGCGCACCCGGCAGCACGTATCGGTCAGCCGGAAGTGCGCGCTGGGCTCGCCAGCATAGTCGGCACGTATTTCATGAGCCTCTATGTCGGGCATGGGGCCAACCGCGAGCTGTCCCTCTCCGGCGGTCTCGTCAGCGGCGAGCGCGCGCACGCCATCGGGCTCGTCGATCATCTGGCGCCCGAGGGTGAGGTGCTCTCGAAAGCCATCGAGATCGCCGAGGAACTGTTGAAGGTGCCGCCCGTGGCCATGCGGCTCACCAAGGAACGCCTGCGCGCGCTGACGCAACCGGGCTTCGACGATGCCACAGCTGCCGGCGTGCGCTATTCGCTCGAGGCCTACGCCACGGGCGAGCCACAGCGCATCATGAAGGGATTTCTGGCCGAGCGCGCCCAGCGCAGGAAATGAGCCGCGCAACTACGCCCGATGATAGGGATGGCCCGAGAGGATCGTGATCGCGCGATAGACCTGCTCGACGAGCACTACGCGAGCAAGGCCGTGCGGCAGGGTCATGGGGCCGAGTGACAGGGTCATATGCGCGCCTTTGCCGGTGAGGCTCGCCGGATGGCCGTCGGGACCGCCGATGATGAGAGCGGCGGCCTTCACGCCCGCATCGCGCCGAGCGCCGAGATAGGTCGCAAACTCCACACTCGACATCAGGCGCCCCCCCTCGTCGAGCACGATCCTGAGATCGCAGTCGGCTGTCGCATGAAGGAGGCGCGCGGCCTCGTCGGCTTGGCGTGCGTTCGTGTCGGCGGCGCGGCTCTCGGGAAGTTCCTCGATACTGACTGGCGAAATCCCGATCGCGCGCCCGCTCGTGACGCGCTTCATATAGCGGGCAATGAGCGCCCGCTCGCCCTCGTCCTTGAGACGGCCGATGGCTGCAATGACAAGGCGCATGGCGGCCCCTCTGCAGGATGCTGCGCGCCCTGCCCGACAACTCCATCTACGGCATTAGTGCGCCGTTGGCTCCGCGCCGCTGTGCGCCGACCACATCTTCTCGAGGTTGTAGAAGCCGCGGATCTCCGGCTGGAAGACATGGACGATGATATCGCCCGTGTCGATCAGCACCCAATCGCACTGCGGCTGACCTTCCACGCGCACGCGCTCGCACCCTGCGTCCTTGAGGTTCCGCAGGAGTTGCTCGGCGACGGCGTTCACGTGGCGGTCGGAACGGCCCGTGGCAATGAGCATGAAATCGCCGATCGACGTCTTGCCCTTCAGATCGATGACGACGACGTCCTCGGCTTTGGCATCGTCGAGCCAGTGGACAACACGGTCCACCAGGGCGGCAGAGTCGCGTCGCTCGGACACGAGCTCAGTCGGAGGCGTGCTCCCGCGAGCACCCTCGGGCGTGGTTCTCATCGTTTGGTGAGCGTCCCTTCGTCATCCGACCCTTATGGTCATGCGACCAATCGGTCTCAAAGTGCCGGGGCCACGATAAATGCCCCGCACCGCCGGCGGATTCCGCCAGCACATAAAAGCATATGATGGCCGGCGCCGCTTTTACAAGCATCATGCTTGTCGAAACGGCTCCGATTGATATTTCAGATACTTACGGGATCAATCGCGGCGAGGCGGAAAGCCCTCGAACCGGGGCAGGTCATCGGTGATGTCGTGCCACGGGGCCTTGCTGCCGACGAAGACGTGCCGCTCCGGCTTGAGGCCTGGGTCGTCGTCGAGGGGGCCGAGCGCGATCCCGTACTGGGATCGATCGAAATCGAAACGGCTGAGAAGGGCAGTACCGCAAACACGACAGAACCCGCGATGGTTGCCCGGCGAGGACTCGTAATAGGTCACGAGATCTTCCCCTTGCAGCCACCGGAAATCGGCCGCCTCCACGCGTGCCCGCGAGCGAAACGCCGCCCCATGCGCCTTGCGGCACGTCGAGCAATGGCAGTTCAGCGCGCCCGTCAGCGGGCCGGTGATTTCATACCGCACGCCGCCGCAGAGGCAGCTGCCACGCAATGCCATATGCCCTCCGACGTAATGGAGATCTCAGCCCTTGCCCTTGGACGCTTCGTAGCGCGCCTTGGTCTCGGCATTCATGGGATAGAGGCCCGGGAGCGCCGTGCCCTTGTCGACCTCGTTCATGATCCAGCCCTCCATGCGCTCCTGCTCAGGGCCCTCCTTGAGGATGGCATCGAGCTGGGCAGTCGGAATGAGCACCGCACCGTCCGCATCGACGACGACGACGTCGCCCGGGAAGACGGCAACGCCGCCGCAGGCGATCGGCTGCTGCCAAGCAACGAACGTCAGGCGCGCGACGGATGGCGGCGCGGAACCACCCTGGCACCATACCGGGAGCCCGGTGCTCAATACGCCCGCAACGTCGCGCACGACGCCGTCAGTGACGAGGCCGGCGACACCCTTCTTGGCCATGCGCGCGCAGAGAATATCGCCGAAGATACCAGCATCCGTCTCACCCATGGCATCGCCGACCGCGATGCAGCCGGCCGGCATGGCCTCAATGGCCGCACGCGTGGACACAGGCGAGGACCACGATTCAGGCGTCGCCAGATCCTCGCGCCAGGGCACGAAGCGCAGGGTGAAAGCCCGCCCAACAATCCGCGGCTGGTCGGGGCGCAGGGGCTTGGTGTTGCGCATCCAGGTATTGCGGAGGCCCTTTTTGAGCAGGATTGTCGTGATCGTGGCCGTGGTGATCTTCGACAGGGTTTCGACCGCGCTCGCATCGAGGCTCATGTCGAACTTCGTTTCCAGGGCGGTGGCGCTGCTCATAGTGAACGTCTCCTCGGGCGGGCGGGATGTCGAATACGTGAGGTCAGAAGGCTGGATACGCCCTCCGAAGCGCGGCGTCCATGGGGTGCTGGCGGTGCCCACGCCCTGCCTGCTATGCAGACGCACCCACCCGCCGCCAGATCACGGGAAATATGACCTTCGACGCCCTTTGGCCGCTGCTCGCCATGCTTGCCACGGCATTCGGCGCAGCAACGCTGCTCGTCCTGCCCTCGGAGGCGGTCCTGATCGCCCAGATCAAGGCCGGGCTCGCGCCAACCTGGGCGCTTCTACTGGCCGCGACCATCGGCAATGTGGGCGGCTCCGCGTTCAACTGGTGGCTCGGCCGGCACGCCCGCCGCTTCGAGGGCCGACGCTGGTTCCCCTTCTCGCGGGACACGATCTCGTCGGCAAGCACACGCTTCCAGCGCTGGGGTCTGTGGGCGCTCCTATTCGCCTGGGTGCCGATCATTGGCGACCCGCTCACATTTATCGCCGGCGTGCTGCGCGTGCCTTTCCACTGGTTCCTGCCCCTCGTCGCACTCGGGAAGGGCGGGCGATACGCTATACTCGCCGCTGGTCTGTAGGCCCGGGGAGGAAAGCCCATGCGCCTCTTGATTGCGGGCGCTCAGGGACAGCTCGCCCGCGCCATGATCGAGCTGGCGCCGGCAATGCCTGACGTGACGGCCTTCGCCGTCGGCCGGCCCGCACTCGACTTGACCGCCGCAGCATCGGTGCTGAGCTCGCTGGCCGATTTCAAACCCGACGTGATCGTCAATGCCGCCGCCTACACGGCCGTCGACCGCGCCGAACAGGAGCCGGACGCTGCCATGGCACTCAACGCTGACGGGCCGCGGCGCCTTGCCGAAGCCGCGGCACGCAGGGGCGCCGTGCTCATCCACATCTCGACAGACTGCGTCTTCGATGGCGCCAAAACCGCGCCCTATGTCGAGGATGACGCGACCGCGCCGCTCAGCGCCTACGGACGCTCCAAACTCGCGGGTGAGGAAGCGGTGCGCGTCGCCGCCGAGCACCACATCATCCTGCGCACATCCTGGGTCTTCAGCCCGTATGGCCGAAACTTCGTGCGGACCATGCTGCAGCTCGCAAGCGAGAAGGACGAGCTGCGCGTCGTGGATGATCGCTGGGGATGCCCGACATACGCGCCGCATCTGGCGGCTGCCATTCTCGCTATCGCACGCGCGGTGACGGCCGATGCCGCTCGGGCTCCATGGGGCACGTATCACGCCGCCGGCACGGGCGCGGTCACATGGTGCGGCTTTGCCCGCGAGATCATGCGGCAGTCGGTGACGTACGACGGACCGAGTATCCCCGTCGTGCCGATCACGACTGCCGAATACCCGACAGCGGCCCAGCGTCCCGTCAATTCACGCCTCGACTGCGGCAAACTCGCTACGAACTTCGGGATCACGCTGCCACCGTGGCAGGAGGGGCTAGCGGAGTGCTTGGGGCGCCTGTCCCACAGCTCGCTACGCGACGTGGGCTAGCCCCCGATCCCCCACAGGGAAGGACACCCTCCCAGACCCACCCGCTTTTATTTTGATTGCCGCGGACTGCTGGCAAGTGGCGCTGTTGCACTCATACGTCCTTCTAGGCCCGCGGCGGTCATACGGACAGGTCGCGCGCGCGGCTCTCTCCAAATTCATAAAAGACGGGGGCTCTGGGGGGCGGCAGCCCCGTTCGCGCCGGAGGCGCGACCACAGGGGGCCACCGGAACTTGCATCCGCGGCCGTCACCTGCCATGCAGTGCTCAAACCAAACTGACGGACGCCGACAATGCAGGACACGGTCAAAGAGAAGGCCAAAGGCAAAACCTCCAACCTGATCGCCGGCGCGACAGGTGACTGGGAGGTCATCGTGGGCATGGAGGTCCACGCCCAGGTCGCGAGCAAGGCCAAGCTCTTCTCGGGCGCCTCAACGGCCTTTGGCGGCGAGCCGAACGACCATGTCAGCCTCGTCGATGCCGCCATGCCCGGCATGCTGCCGGTCATCAACGAGGAATGCATCGCCCAGGCCGTCCGCACGGGGCTCGGCCTCAAAGCTGCGATCAATCTCGACAGCGTGTTCGACCGTAAGAACTACTTCTATCCCGACCTGCCGCAGGGCTATCAGATCAGCCAGTACAAGAGCCCGATCGTGGGTGAGGGCGAGGTCGAGATCGAAGTCGATGGTGAGGCCAAGACGATCGGCATCGAGCGCCTGCATCTGGAGCAGGATGCAGGCAAGTCGATCCACGACCAGCATCCCGATTATTCCTACGTCGATCTGAACCGCTCCGGCGTCGCGCTCATGGAGATCGTGTCGCGCCCGGATCTGCGCTCGTCGAAGGAGGCGCAGGCGTATGTCACGAAGCTGCGCACGATCCTGCGCTATCTCGGCACGTGCGATGGCGACATGGAGAAGGGAAATCTGCGCGCCGACGTGAACGTGTCCGTGCGTCGCCCGGGCGAGCCGCTCGGCACGCGCTGCGAGATCAAGAACGTCAATTCCATTCGCTTCATCGGTCAGTCCGTCGAAGTCGAAGCGCGGCGCCAGATTGGCATTCTCGAGGATGGCGGCAAGATCGACCAGGAGACGCGCCTCTTCGATCCCTCGAAGGGCGAGACGCGTTCCATGCGCTCTAAGGAAGAGGCGCACGATTATCGCTATTTCCCAGATCCCGATCTGCTGCCGCTCGAGATCACGCAGAATTGGGTCGATGGTCTTGCGAAGGATCTGCCCGAGCTGCCGGACGAGAAGCGCGCGCGCTTCATGAAGGACTACGGTCTCTCGGCCTACGACGCGAGCGTGCTCGTCGCCGAGCGCGAGAGTGCGAACTTCTTCGAAGCCGTCGCCAAGGGCACGGACGGCAAGCTCGCCGCCAACTGGGTGATCAACGAGTTGTTCGGCCGCCTGAACAAGGAAGGCAAGGAGATCGGTGCGTCGCCGATTTCGGCCGCTCAGCTCGGCGGGCTCGTGCGTCTCGTCGTGGATGGCACCATTTCGGGCAAGATCGCGAAGGACCTCTTCGAGATCCTCTGGACCGAGGGCGGTGACCCGGCCGAGATCGTCGAGAAGCGCGGCATGCGTCAGGTCACCGATACCGGCGCTATCGAGACTGCGGTTGATGCGATCATCGCCGCGAACCCGGACAAGGTCGAGCAGGTCAAGGCCAAGCCGTCCATGCTCGGCTGGTTCGTCGGCCAGGTCATGAAGCAGTCCGGCGGCAAGGCCAATCCCCAGGCCGTGAATGATATTCTCAAGGCCAAGCTCGGCATCTGAGCCGGCTGTCGCGATTACAGAACCTTATGTTTCGGGGGCCTTGAAAGCCCCCGAACGCACCCTAAATCCTGGGAGTGCACGCCGCAGCGCGGGTGCACGACGCAGTGCCTGGCCCGATGGGCAGGCGCACATGACCAGTCGCTTCCTACGGAGGACTATACCTATGCGACCTTTCGATTTTGCCCCCCTCTATCGCTCGACCGTTGGTTTCGATCGCCTGTTCCAGCTTCTGGATGGCGGCGCTGAGGGCGAGGCCAGCACCTACCCCCCGTACAACATCGAGCGCACTGCCGATAACAAGTATCGGATCACCATGGCCGTCGCCGGCTTCGCCAAGGATGAAATCGACATCCAGGTGAAAGAGCAGTCACTCACCGTGAAGGGTGAGAAGAAGGCCGACGACAAGGAGCGCCAGTACCTCCACCGCGGCATCGCGACCCGCGCTTTCGAGCGCCGGTTCCAGCTTGCCGACCATGTCGAGGTGACCGGCGCCGACCTTCAGGACGGCCTGCTCCATCTCGAACTCGTGCGCAACGTGCCGGAGCGGCTGAAGCCGCGGTCTGTCCAGATCGGCAACAGCGCGACGAAGCAGATCGAGGCCCACGTTTAAGGCCTCGTGTCAGGTAACGCGTAAGCGTGAGTGACGTGCTCCCCCTCCCACTGCCCCGGGAGGGGGAGATTTTATTTTGTATGTGGTGTCGTGATCGCGACTTCGGCGCGAGCGAGGCTGCCGCCTCGCGCTCCGCCCGGGGGACACCCCCGAACCCCCGTCTTTTATGAACTTATTCTGCCGGCGTGCGCTCGGCGCGCAAAGCCGCCAGTGCCTCCGCGAGAGAGCCGGAACGCCCCCCACTATCTAATGAGGGGGGTAAGAGCCCGGGCTCGGACTTGCTGCCGGTAAGAAGCGCACGTGCGCTGGAGATCTGATCACTCAATGTCGGCGCCAGGGATGTGACGAGATCATCGGCATCGGCCAGTGCCGGCACATACTCTTCTTCCTCCACCGGTTCGATCCAGAGACCGAACTCGGTGTTGAGCGCATTCAGAAATGCCTCCACGAGGTCGAGCAACGCACCGAGCTCGATACGGCCCGCGACGAGGAAGCTGTCGCTGATCTCGAAAGTCGTGACCGGCATGAGTGCGCCGCTGTCACCTGCGATCAAGCCGCGCGCACGCAGATAGGCGAGGCGATCGGCACCCGTATCGAATGCGAAACCGGCGGGGTCGCCGTACTCGGCGATTGCATCGAGAAGCACGGTGGTACCGCTGGTGAATGGATCAAGCAGCAGCCGCAGTGGTCCGCGTCCACGCGGCAGCTCGGCGACGCGCCGGCGTGCCTGGAGAATATGAGCGATGAGTGAAGCTTCGAGCCCGCGTACTTGGGTGACGAAGCGGATGAAGCGCGCGACGCGTGTGCGCAGGCGCCGCGGTCCCATGGTGGGCGTCGGCTCGGTGACCTCGAGCGATAGGTTCATGAGCTGGTCGCCAGCAGCCAGCGCTGCGTCGAGGTGCTCGACGAGCCAATAGAGGCGCGGGTCCAGATCTTGCCTGCGGCAATGCATTCGGTCGTTCCGATGTCGCGGACGGAGCAGAAAATAAATAATTGATTCGGTGCCTGAATGTGTGGCGCGGCTCAAGGTGCCAACGGCTACATTGAACCCTGATCGGTTTTACTTGGCGCCGTTGCAGTTCGGCCCGCACTTCGTGGCTGCAGTTGCACGCGCAGCACAACCCCAAAGTCATAAAAGAGGGGGGTGCGGGGGTGTCCGTCGTGTCGGGGACACGCGCCTTCAGCACGATGCGGGGCGTGGGGCGAAAGCCCCACTCGCGCCGAAGGCGCGATCTATGCGACCCGATAGCGCTCGATCACCTTCGGATCCGGCGTGCACCCGATGCCGGGACGATCCGGAATGGCGAGCTGCCCCTTCTGTGGCCGCGGCATGCTTTCGTCGATGATCGCTTCCATGTCGATGTAGAGGTACTCGAAGAGCGCCATCTCCGGACGCGCGGCAGCGAGTTGCAGCGTCGCCCAGTAGCCTGGTCCGAAGTATGGCGAATGCGGCATCACGGTCTTGCCGGCGCGAACAGCAAGGTCGCAGACCGCAATGGCTTCTGTGATGCCGCCAACTTTGGTCACGCTCGGCTGCGGATAGGTGACGGCTTGGACGAGATGTCTGAATTCCATGGCCGTGCACGCATTCTCACCAGCCGAGATGGAGATTCCGAAGCGTCCGAGCGCCTTGAGCGCGTCCCAGTCCTCTGGCGGGAAGATCGGCTCTTCGAGCCAAAAGAGGTCGATTTCCTTGAGGAACGGCATGATCGCCTCGGTCTCGGCGATACTCCAGTTGCAGTTGATGTCCGTCGTCAGGCGCACCTTCGGCCCCGCGCCTTTGCGGCCAGCGCCGATCGTATCGCGCGCAATCTCGTGCAGCTTGACGTCGGCGAAGCCTTCTCCCGCCGCCTTCGCTGAGAACTTCTCGACGAGCGCAGGATCGCCATAACGCATGAGGCTCGCATACGCAGTGATGCTCTCGCGCTTGCGGCCACCAATGAGGTGCGCCACGGATTTGCCGGCGCGCTTTCCCGCGAGATCCCAGAGCGCGATGTCGAGACCCGAGATGGCGAAGATCGTGATGCCATAGCGACCGTGCAGGTGCAGGCGGTGCTGTAGGGCGCGATTGATAGCGGCAGGATCATCGGCGTTTTGACCGACTACGACGGGCGCAACCATGTCGCGAACGGCCGCTGCGAGAGGCGCTGCACAAAAATAAGCGAAGCCTTCGCCCCAGCCGACCAGCCCGTCATCAGTCGTCACCTTCACGAGTACGAATTCGAGGCTCGTCCACTTGTTCGGCATGATTCCGACACCGGCCCCACCGTCGGAAAAGGGGATCTTGAGAACAATCGGTTCAACGGATGTAATGCGGGACATGTGGCGCACTCCCCTGCAGCAACGGACGGATTACAGCATCCCGCGCGTGGTTCTGTCACGCTGCGCCGCGGTCAGGGTCCCTGCACCAGATCGCGTCCGGCAGCATATTTCACAAGGGCTTCGATGCGCTCATCGATCGCGGGATGGGTCGCGAGCAGCCCGGTGATCCGGTTCTGCAGCGGGTTCTCGATGAAGAAGGCCTCCATGCGCGAGGGCACGTCGAACGAGGCATTCCGTTCGATCTTGCGCAGCGCGGAGATCATCGCATCGGGGTTCTTCGTGAGCTCGACGGAGCCCGCATCGGCCAGATACTCGCGCGAACGCGAGAGCGCAAAGCGGATCAGAGTCGAGATACCCCAGGAAATAAGAATGATCGCGACCGCGATCAGAATGGCGATGATGGCCGCGCCGCCGCCGCTGCTGCCACCGCCCCCACTACGGCCACCGCCACTACTGCGATCATCGTCCTGACTGCGCGTCGGCGTGCCCTGCCAGGGGCTGCGATCATCAGGGCCCGGCAGCGGGCGCGGCGTCGGCGACCAGCCATAGGGAAAATCCCAGCGCCGTATGAGCATGTCGCCGATGAAGCCGAAGATGCCGGCGAAGATCACCGCGACCACCATGAGCTGGGTATCGCGATTGCGAATGTGCGTGAGCTCGTGCGCGAGGACGGCTTCGACTTCGGCGGGCTCCAGCCGCTCGATGAGGCCGCGCGTCACAGCGATTGTGTAATCGCCCTCGCGCAGGCCCGCGGCGTAGGCATTGAGTGCCGGCGTCTCGATGATTTCGAGCCGCGGCATGGTGATGCCGCGCGAGATGCAGAGGTTCTCGAGCATGTTGTAGAGCTCGGGTGCCTCCTTGCGCGTGACGCCGTGGGCACCCGTCGCCGAACGGATCATCGCGCGATAGCCGAAGAAGGCGATCACGAACCAGCCGAGCGCGAGGAGCATCGCGAACGGCCACGTCGACCAGAACTGCTCGCCCGCGGCCCTGAAAATGTATTCGAGATCGCCGCCGCTGAAGGCATTCACGATCAGCAGGACCGAGAACTGCAGCGCGTGCAGGAGGACGATGAAGCCCGCAAGCAGGATCACGGACCGGATACGGTTCGCGCGGATATGCGAGTAGAGGCCGTAGGCGCCCATCACTCAATCCTACCTACGGAAAAGCCGGCACCTAGAACTGCACTTTGGGTGCGTTCTTCGTTGCAGCGCGCTCGCCCTCGTCGAGATTGAAGAAATCCTCGCGCATGAAACCGAGCATGTTGGCGAAGAACACGGCGGGGAAGCTCTCGCGCTTGGTGTTGTACTCGGCGACCACGTTGTTGAAGAAGCGGCGCGCGGCGGCGAGCTTGTTCTCGATATCGCCGAGCTCAGTCTGCAGCTGCTGGAAATTCGCGTTGGCCTTGAGATCGGGATAGGCCTCCGACAGCGCAAAGAGCTGACGCAGCATCCCGGTGAGCATGTTCTCGGCTTGAGCCTGGGCCGCGGGGCCACTCGCAGCGACCGCCGCATTGCGCGCCTTGATGACATTCTCGAGCGTCTCGCGCTCGTGGCTCGCATAGCCCTTCACGGTCTCGACGAGGTTCGGGACCAGATCATGGCGCTGCTTGAGTTGCACATCGACGTCGGCGAAGGCCTGGCGCACGCGCTGGCGTAGGCCAACCAGGCCGTTGTAGGTCGCGATGGCGAGCAGCACGACGGCTGCGACAATGCCGAGCAGAACCCACGCGGTCGTACTCATGAGCGCCTCCTGTGGCTGGGCCTCGTTGGTCGGCGCGGACTATATCGAAGAACTTCGCGCGTGTAGAGAGTTTCCGTCCCCGACATCTGGGGCGGCTCAGCGCGAGCTGGTCTGCACCGGGCGCGGCTGCATCACGGCGCTCTGCGCCGGTGCGCTGTTCAGACGGTCGAGCCCGACGGCACTGCCGGTGAACTGCTGCGACCACATCAAGGCTGCAGCGTGCGGCGTCGGACGGAAGCGCAGGGGGAGCCCCGCGACGGGCTGATCGATCATCTCGAGCGCACGCGCCACATCCGGCTTCACGAAGTTCGCCAGCAGCGGCTCGTCGGCACGATCGGTGAGCAGCGGCGCAATCGGGAACGGACGATAGCTCAGCTCGTCGTCGTGATCGTCGTCGTACTCGGTCGCCGACGTCCAGCGTAACTCATGCCCGGTCTGCCCCCAGCCAAAGCGGCCGGCGGGCGAAGGCTGCGACCCGAGCGGTGCCTCCCAGCCCGCTGCATCGAGCGCCGCCACCTGCTGCCTCGGTACGCTTGCGTGCGCCTCTCCGATGCCGAGTGCATCCGCCGCGAGGCTCGCGATCGTCGTCGGAGGGCGCGCGGCAGGCTTCGGCGGCGCCAGAAGACGCGGCTCGGGCATCATGCTCGCCTGACGCGCGAGATTATGAAGCTGCGCGCGATCCTGCGTGCTCGGACCGGCGAGGGCAAGCCGTGGTGTCTCCGCAAGAACGGGCGCCGGCGCGGGGGCGCGGGGCGGCGCGGACTGCTGCCACGCGGAATGCGCGGGCGCGCGCGCCGGCTCGGCGCTACGCAAGCTCGCGGGCTCGACGGCTGGTGGCTGAGCCGCAGCGACGATAGTCGGCGTTCCACCGCGACGCAGGTTCAGGAAGGCACCGATCTCACCACCCGCGCTCGCAAGGCGGCTACGCGCGGCGCGGCCATCCTCCGACGTCAACGGACCACCGTCGGCTGGCATATGTTGCGTGCGTCCGCTTGGGAAGAGGAGCGCGAGTTCCTGGCGCGGCAGGCGTGGCCACGCGCGCACACGCGCCGTATCGACATGCACGAAAGGCAGCGCGGAAAGCGGATAGTAGCCGACACCACCGCGCTCGCGCACGAGCGCGGAGTAGCGCAGGCGCTGGATGGGCACGTCGGGGAAGTGGACGTCAGCAGCCTTGCCGTTGATGTGCTGGCTGTTATCAGCCTGCCCGCCGCGCGTCTTCTTGAGCATGCTGTTCGTGCCGCGCGAGCGGAAGCCCGAGATCACATGAATGGGCGCGCGCGAGCCAAGTTCGGCGTGCATCTCCCAGAGGAGATCGACGAGTTCGGGATCCATGGTGGTCGGCTCGTTCTTGCGCCAATCGCGCAGAACCCAGTTGACCCGTTCCATGGCCGAGGGAACGAATTTGCCGTCCCGCTTGTATGTAACAGTGACGGTTTCTTTGGTGTGGATGTTGTAGAGGGAGATCGTGCGCTCAGCCCCGCGGTTCGCGCCGACCGTGCTCGCGCCAATGGCGGCAGCGACGGCGCACGCGGTAATTCCGGTCAATAGCTTCGAGAGCCTACTGCGCAAGAACCTTCCCCCGAACGTGCGCCCCTTCTTTCGGCCCTTCCGCTGGCGCGGCGGCCGATCCCCCGGGATCGCACCTTCCATTCCAAGGCCTGCATCTGCCTGATGCCGACGAGACGGATCAAAGCGTTAACCCAACCCGATTAACCAACAGTGATGCCTTGGCCCGGCAATCCGACGGCGCTCATGCGGCAATTTCGTGACATCGCGCCCTAAGCCCTTCAGTTTTCGGCCAAAAGGAACTGATCGAGGGCCGAAAGAACGGCATCCGGCACCTCCTCGGCGAGATAATGCCCGCTCGGGACCGCATGGCCCCTGACGCTTTGCCCCGCGTATTGGCGCCAGACGGCGAGCGGATCGTACCAGACCCCGATCTTGCCCCTCTCACCCCACAGCACGAGCAGGTCGCAGGCGACCTTCTGTCCGGCCGCGCGGCTTTCGCGGTCGTGCACGAGATCGACAGTCGTCGCGGCGCGATAATCCTCGCACATGCCGCGGATCATCTCGGGATCACGCGCGTGTGCGAGGTAGTCGGCGAGGGCATCGGGGGCGAAGAAGTCCCGCCCCTTGGGCTCGCGAGCCGTGTGCGAGAAGAACCAATCGTCCGGCGCCTTGCTGATCAGCGTCTCGGGAAATGGATGAGGCTGGGCGAACCAGAACCAGTGATAGTAGCCGAGGCCAAAGGCCATGTCGGCGCGCTCGAAGTGCTCGATGGTCGGTACGATGTCGAGAAGTGCGAGCCTCTGAACGGCTTGCGGATGGTCGATCGCGAGGCGATGGGCGACGCGGGCACCACGATCGTGTGCGACGACCTGGAATTTGTCGAAGCCGAGCACCGCCATGAGCTCGATCATGTCGCGCGCCATCTCGCGTTTGGCATAGGGCGCATGGTCCGCGGTGGCGGGCGGCTTGTGCGATCCGCCGTAGCCTCTGAGATCCGGGCAGACGACCGTGAAGCGCCGCGCGAGTACGGGCGCCACCTTGTGCCACATGGCATGGGTCTGCGGATTGCCGTGGAGGAGCAGAAGAGGTGGACCGCTGCCGCCATGGCGCAGGCGCATGACGCCATCGCGCACACGAATGTTGGTCAGCGTGAAACCGTCGAAGAACATGGGATCTCCCAGAAGTCTGAAACCAGCGCTCAGCTCACGCCGGTGCTGTCGGATCTGAATGCCGGCTCGACCAGAGCCGTCATGCTCCCGAGTGCACTCGCAAAGATCGGATCGGAGTTTGAAAGCGGCGCGAGCAACCGTCCCGCCTCTGCACTGAGCGCGCTCCGGATTTCACTCCGCAGTGGCCATGGACCACGCCCAGCCACGCGCGCAATCTCATTGGTGAGCTGAGCCCCGTGCACTTTCTGGATGGCTTGAAGCGTGACTGCGGCCTCCTGCGCCACGGCCTCGACTATGGCCTGGTCGGCCGGTGAAAGCGCCTGCCATTGGGCGAGCGGAATGCGCAGCGAAATGACGCGGCTCGTGCCCGCGAGGCTCCCTGTCATCCAGCTCAGTCCCCCTTTCCATCGGCGCGCCATCTCGAGAGAAACAGAGCTATCATGCGTCTCGAAAGCATCGATGTCTCCGCCTTCGAAAGCTGCCACTAGCTCCGTGGTTGGCACCGCCGTCGGCTCTGCCCCAAGCATTCTCAGCGGCTCGTGAATGGCCTTCGGCGCTGAGATGCGCACGCCGCTCAGGTTGCGCGCCAGATCGAAGGTCTGACGAGACCAGACGTGCGCGTCCGCACGATTGAGCTTGGCAATCAGCAGGGGCTTGTGGCCCGAACGAGCTGCGGCTTGATCCCATAGAGCCTGACCGCCCATGCCTCTGAGCCACGTCGTCGCGTCGAAGGCACCTGCACTCGCGCAAAACGGAATGCCTCCGAGGAGGAGTGAAAGCGGCTCCTGAGCGCCGAAGTCGCCTTCGCTTGCGAGGATCAGACTGGCGCGGGCTTCTGGTTCAGAGTTGTCCGCCGATGCCAAAACGAGGCTGCCGCCGCTCGCGAGAAGCAGCCGCTCGCTCAGAATTCTCAAAGGATCGACAAGCGAGGTCGCGACGCCGTCGCTCGTGTGCACGCTGGCCAGGATGCCGACACTCGCCGGCGTCTCCGCATGACCGACCGCCGTCGGAGCGAGCGTCGCGGCACCTGCAGCAGCCCCGCCGGTCAACTGAAGAAAAATGCGGCGATCGATCATGGCCATCCCCGGGTGGATCCCGAGGAAGATGACCATACTCGACCGCCGCACTCAAGGCGTCGTACGGGGTGGCAGAGCCGCGCTTACTTCACGTCGGCCGCAACCTTCATGGACGTTATCTTGTCGGGGTTCTGGACGGGCTCGCCGCGCTTGATCTTGTCGACGTTGTCCATGCCCTCGATGACCTGGCCCCAAACCGTGTACTGGCGATCCAGGAAGCCCGCATCGTCGAACACGATGAAGAACTGGCTGTTGGCACTGTCCGGATTCTGGGACCGCGCCATGGAGCAGATGCCGCGCACATGCGGCTCGGCATTGAATTCCTGCTTGAGGTTCGGATGCTTCGAGCCGCCCGTGCCGGTGCCGTGCGGGCAGCCGACCTGCGCCATGAAGCCATCAATTACGCGGTGGAACACGATGCCGTCATAGAAGCCTTCGCGCGCCAGCGTCTTGATGCGCTCGACATGCTTCGGCGCGAGATCGGGGCGCAGCTTGATCACGACCTGACCTTTGGTCGTGTCCAGGATGATGGTGTTCTCGGGATCTTTGATATCGGCCATGACTGGCTCCTTTTGCTCTCAATTCCTAGTTGTGGGAGGCGGCGCGCGCTCAGCGCTTGACGTCGCCGAGGACATAGACTTTCTGCATAACGTCGGGCTTGGCCGGCGGTTCGCCCTTAGCGATCTTGTCGACGTTCTCCATGCCATCGACGACCTCGCCCCACAGCGTGTATTGGCCGGTGAGGCTGCGGCAGCCCGTGCCGAAGCAAATGAAGAACTGGCTGTTCGCCGTGTTGGGATCCTGCGTGCGCGCCGCGCCGACGCTACCGCGCTTGTAGGCTTCCTGGCTGAACTCCGCCGGGAGGTTGCCGAGCTTGGAACCGCCCGTGCCCGTACCGGTCGGATCACCCGTCTGGGCCATGAAGCCCGCGATCACGCGGTGGAATTTCTGATTGTTGTAGAAACCCTGACGCGCGAGTGTCTTCACGCGTTCGACATGCTTTGGCGCGAGATCAGGCCGCAGCTTGATCACCACCGGGCCATCCTTGAGTTCGATGACCAGCGTATTCTGCGGATCGGGCTTGCCGCCTTGAGCCTGAGCTGGGGCCTGAGCCAGCCCGAAGGCCGCAACGAGAGCGAGGACGAGGCCCGCAAAGAGCGTTCTCACAGCAGTAGATCTCCTTGGTGAGCTGGTTTCAATTTATTGTCGCGCGGGATGGCAAGCCACCTATTTGCCCGCAGCCTTGGCCTTGAGCGCACGGGCAACGTCCCGCGAAACGAAGGGTTTGACGTCGCCGCCCATGAGCGCGATCTGGCGCACCAGCGTGGCCGTGATGTGGCGCACGCCGGGGCTCGCCGGCAGAAAAACCGTATCGATGTCTTCCGCCATCGCGCCATTCATGCCCGCCATCTGCATCTCGTAATCGAAGTCGGTGGCATCGCGGAGACCACGGAAGATCGCCCGCGCGTCGGCCTCGCGGGCCGCATCGACAACGAGCCCGTCGAAGGTCACGACCTCGATTGTCGCGCCGAACTCCTTGGCTGCAGTGCGCGTCTCGGCCTTCAGCATGGCCGTACGCTCGGCAACCGAGAAGAGCGGCGTCTTGCCCGGATGAATGCCAATGCCGATGACGAGCTTGTCGACGAGCGCGAGCGCCCGGCGCATGACGTCGACATGGCCGAGCGTGACGGGATCGAAGGAGCCGGAATAGAAGCCAATGCGGGTCATGCAGTCCTCAGCTCATGCTTCGTTCGTTATGTCGGACGGCGCAGGGTTGCAAGCACGGCGCCACCGGCAAGCAACAGCCCGCCCGAGACGCCGTTGAGTGCGCGCGTGTGGCGATCCGCGAACACGGTACGGACCTTGGCCACCAGAAGCGTGTACGTGATGTCGACCGCTGCGAGCGTCACGATGAATACCAAGGCGAGCACCGCGAGCTGCGGCCCTGGTGCCTGCGAGGGATCGAGGAACTGCGGCAGGAAGGCGCCAAGGAACAACAGCACCTTCGGGTTCGAGATGCTGACGATCAGGCCGTTGAGATAGAGCGAGCTGCTGTTTCGCGTGCGCACGACCTGAGTGGGTGGCGCGGTGAAGGATGCGTACAGCTGCCGCGCACCGAGATAGATGAGGTAGGCAGCGCCCAGCCAGCGGATCACGTCGAACCAGTCCGACATGAGCACCATGACTGAGTTCATGCCCAGCGCTGCGATGATGACCAGCGTAGAGAAACCCGTTGTCGATCCGGCCAGCGTCCAAAGGCCACCCTTCAGCCCGTGCGCCGTCGTATTGGCGATGATGAGGCTCATGTTGGGCCCCGGCGTGATCGCCAGAAACACGCAGGCGACGATAAACGCCGCAAGTATGCCCATGCTCATGTCAAACCGTCCGCCAAAGACCGCGTCAGCGCGGCCGCCGCCTTGCTATATAGGGGCGAGGCGCGGCTGTCACGGCCCGCCAGTGCAAGAGCCACAAGCCATGATGCCGGCAGCAGAAATCCAGATCCTTCCCGTTCGGACACCCGATGATCTCGCGGCCACGATCGCGTTGTTCCGCGCCTACGCTGCCTCGCTTGGCGTCGATCTCGCCTATCAGGATTTTGAGGCGGAGCTTGCCGCCATGCCGGGGAAATATGCCCCGCCCACTGGCGAGCTCCTGCTCGCGCGGGGCGCGGATGGTGCTCCACTCGGCTGTGTCGGCCTGAGACCGATCGGTCCCGCTGGTTGTTGCGAGATGAAGCGCCTCTATGTTTCGCCCGATGCCCGCGGCATGGGGCTCGGCCGGGCGCTGGTCGAAGCCGTACTCGATGCCGCGGTGCGACTTGGCTTCCGCGAGCTTCGGCTCGACACACTGCCCGACATGGTCGACGCGCAGAATCTCTACGCGCGTATGGGTTTCGTGCGGATCGCGCCGTACTACGACACGCCGATCGCCGGCACCGTGTTCATGGCGCGCGCCCTGCACGCCTAGACGGGCGGCCCGTGCCGACGGATGGCATAGAGATGATCGACGGGACCGTTGCCCTTGCCGATCGGGTTCTTCGCGCCGTGCACAATGGCATCCTGGATGAAGGCTTTGGCGCGCCGAACAGCGTCGTCGAGCTTGGCACCACTGGCGAGCAATGCGGCAATCGCCGCCGAGAGCGTGCAGCCCGTGCCGTGCGTGTGGCGCGTGTCGATCCGTGGCGCCGCAAGCCGTAGCGTCGGCCCCTCTCCGTCGATGAGTAGATCGACAGCGTCGACACTGCTGCCGTGGCCGCCCTTCATGAGCACGGCCTTGCAGGAGAAGCGGCGACAGATTTCGCGGCCCTGTTCTTCGATGGCGGCCTCGGTCTCGGCAATGGTCGTATCGAGCAGGCGCGCCGCCTCGGGCAGGTTCGGCGTGATCACGCGCGCACGCGGAAGCAGCACGTGGCGCACGGCATCGATGGCCGCCTCCTCGAGCAGGACATCACCGCTCGTCGCCACCATCACCGGATCGACGACCAGTGGGATCTCCGGAAACTCCTTCAGCGTCGATACGACAGCATCGATCACGGCGGCCGTCGCGAGCATGCCCGTCTTCGCCGCGCCAACATGGAGGTCGGTCATTACCGAGCGGATCTGCTGCGTGACGAACGATGGCTCGACGGGCAGCACACCCTGCACGCCCTGCGTATTCTGTGCCGTCAGCGCGGTCAGCACGCTCGCGCCATAGACGCCGAGCGCCGTGAACGTCTTGAGATCGGCCTGAATACCAGCTCCGCCCGAACTGTCGGAGCCGGCGATGGTCAGTGCAATCGGAACCATGGTGCTTAGCCTCGTGTGGGGCCTCGTGTGTGGCGATTACTGCCCGACGCCCTTCTTCAGAATTTCGCCTTGCAGGTCCTTGGGTGTTCCCCAAGCCTCGATCTCGGCCAGGAAAGGCACGTTATCGATCAGCCATTGCCCGATCCATGCAATCGATCCCGTCAGGAACGCAATACCCGTCAGGATCAGCAGCACGCCCATGACCTTCTCGACCTTACCGAGATGAGCGCGGAATCGTTGCATGAAGCCGAGAAACGGCCTTATGGCGATCGCCGCGAGCACGAACGGTATGCCGAGGCCGAGCGAGTACACGGCGAGCATTCGGACGCCGAGGCCGAGGCTGCCCTCGCTCGCGGCCAACGTCAGCACCGCAGCCAGGATCGGACCGATGCACGGTGTCCAACCGAACGCGAAGGCGAGGCCCATAATATAGGCGCCGAGAAAGCTCGAACCCTCCACATTCGCGCGGTAGCGGGTGTCGCTGTGCAGGACCGGGATGTTCAGCACGCCGAGGAAATGCAGACCGAAGAGGATGATCACCACCCCCGCCGCCATCGACAGCTCGTACTTGTAGGTCTGGATGAACTGACCGAACATCGACGCGCCGGCGCCGAGGCCAACGAATACGGTCGTGAAGCCCAGCACGAAGCAGAATGATGCCAGCACGACGCGCCGCCATGTCCGCCGGTCGATCTTACCTGAGCTCGACATCTCCTCGATGGACATGCCGCCGAGGTAGCTGAGATAGGGCGGCACCAGCGGCAGCACGCAGGGCGAGAGAAAGCTCAAGACCCCCGCGAGCAGGATGCCGAAGTAGATGTAGAGTTCCGCCAGCACGCCGTGCTCCCAGTTGCAGGCGGCCCGCAGCCACCCAGCCACGAGACAGCAAGACGAACAAGGGCATCAAGTCAATCCCGCGCGCGGATTGGCCGCCGTTAGGTTGCGCTGCGGACGATACGCACGGGGGCGGGCGGCACGTCCGCGATGACCTGCCGCGTGCGCAGATGGCTCGCGACGAGATCCCAGATCGCGGGACCTTCCGTGCCCTCGTTGATCGAGGCCCAGCCCGCGACTGTATAGACAGAGGCCGCTTCGATCGGCTCGCCGCTCTTCACGAGCCGCATGTCGGAAATGCGCTTGCCCATGGGCGCATCGACATCGATCGTGAAGCTCATGCCGCCGACACGCACCATATCGCCGCCCTGCTGGTAGTAGGGATCGGGATTGAAGAGATTGTCGGCCACGTCCTCGAGGATGTTCTTGATCATGTCGCCGCGGAAGGGCAGTCGGTAGACCTTCGGGTATGAAATGGCCGTGGCGTTGTACACATCGTCCCAGGTGATGGCCTGACCGGGCACGAGCGACGTGCCCCAGCGGAAACCCGGCGAGAAGCAGATCTCGGCGTCGCGCTCAGCAACCAGCGCCTCGCAGATGAGATCGTCGAGAGAACCCGAGAAATTGCCGCGGCGATAGAGCAGCGTGTCCGTACGCGCAAGCTCCGTCGAGAGCATGGCTTCGTGGGGCGCGCGAATGTCGTCGATCAGGCGCGCCATGTCGGGATCGGGCGTGATGACGTCGGCGAGCACCGGCATGAGCGAATAACTGAAGTCCGCGATGCGTCCGCCCCTCACGTCGAGATCGAGGCGCGAGAGAAACTTGCCGTTCGATCCCGTGGCGATCAGCAGCGTGCTGCCGACGCGCTCGGGGCGCGGAATGGCATCGTGTGTGTGGGCGGTCAGAATGACGTCGATCCCCTCGACGCGTCCCGCGAGCTTGCGATCGACGTCGAAGCCGTTGTGCGAGTTGAGTACCACGACCTCGGCACCCGCAGCGCGCACCGCGGCAACATTGCGCCGGACTTCCTCCTCGCGAATGCCGAATGACCATGCCGGCATCATCCAGCGCGGATTGGCGATCGGCGTATAGGGAAATGCCTGGCCGATGACGCCGATGCGCACACCACCCTTCTCGTAGATGCGCCAGGCCTTGAAGACCGGCTCATCGAAATCATTGTCCATGATGTTGCCGGCGAGGAAGTCGAGCTTCGCCGAGCCACGTCCGTTCTTATCGCCGAACAGCGCGCTGACATGCTTGTGGCCGAGCGTGAACTCCCAATGCGCCGTCATCGCGTCGACGCCCAGCGCCTCGACAATGCGCAGCATATCGGCGCCCTTGGTGTGCAGCGCCGTGAACGAGCCCTGCAACGTATCGCCGCCATCGAGGAGCAGCGTGCGCTCGGAACCGCGTTCGGCGCGCACCGCTTTTACGAGCGCCGCCAGACGGTCCATGCCGCCAACGCGTCCATATTCCTTGGCGAGCGTCGCATAGTCCGTGGACGAGAGCATGTACGCATCGGTCGAGCCGGACGCGATGCCGTAATGGGCGAGGAACTCGCGGTCGGTCAGATGCGGCGGCAATCCGCGCACATCACCGACGCCGAGGTTGACCGAGGGCTCGCGAAAATAGACTGGACGGATCTGCGCGTGGCAGTCCGAGAAGTGCAGGATCGTCACCTGACCCTTGGCGTCGAAGCGGAGAATATCCTCCTGCCTCAAGCCGCGACGCAGTGTCTGGCCGAACGCGGGCGCGCCAGCTCCCGCGGTGAGTGTCGCCGTCGCCAGCGCGATCTGCAGGAACTCCCGGCGGGAGTGCATGAACGGGCACCTCACCTCTGCGGCGGACGGACTAAGGGCGGCCTGCGCGCGCACAGCCGCCCTTCGCAGTACCTACTTGTTGACCGGGCTATCCGGACTCATCACAAGCGCAACGAGATCCTTGATCTGGTCGATGGTGAGCACCGTATTCGAGCCGAAACGCGGCATGAGCGAGCACGGGAAGGAAGCATGGGCATTGTAGATCTTATCATACACCGCCTTCACATCCGCCTCGGCGTATTTCCTGATCTTGCCATACTCGCGGAGGCTCGGTCCGACCGTGCCATAGCTCAGTTCGGCTTGCGTCATCTGATGGCAGGCGTAGCAGTTGCCGCCGTTGGGGCGGGTAGCGGGATAGTCCGTGAAGCGTTGGCCATAGCCGCTCTGCGCCCACCCCTCGCCCTTCTTCCAGTCACCCATCAGCTTGCCGTCTTCGGGATATTTGATCGTGGCCTTCGCGGCGGCCATGATCTTATCCGCTTCGACGGTCGAGGGTGCATTGCGCTTGGCGCTGCACACTTTCAGTGTCTCGTCCTGCGTGACGCGGTTGGCCCAATCCTTCGGCGCTTGCGAGAAGGCAAACGTCATCAGCACATCCGCATGAAGCGGGTCGATCTTCGTCTCCTGAGCCGTGGCCGGGGCGACCAGGAGCGCTGCGAGAGCAGCGAGGATCACAGGTGTTTTCATTGTGCCGCCCTCCCTCAGCGCTTCAGGCCGGGCGCGGCGATCTCGCCGTCGCGCGCGCGATCATAGAGATATGACGACAGCGCCACGCTGACGTCCGAGCCGAAGTCCAGACGATGCAGCCGCATCTGCCAGTAACAGTCGAGGAGGCGATGCTGCATGGTCATGACATGCGTGCTGGAGACGCGGTACGCGGGCCATTCGCCGATGACGGCCTTGGCTTCCTTGGGTTCGGAGAGATAAGGCAGCGGCTGGAGGCGGATGCGTTTTCCCGACTCCGAATGGCACGTCGCGCAGGAGAAATCGAACGGCCCCTGGCGGCGGAAGAATAGCACCTCACCGAGCGCAATCGCCTCCTTCTCCTTGGCGTGCTCGGCCTTCGGCGCAATCTTCATGCCGGACGACTTGTGCGAGATGAACGTCGCAATGGCGCCGATGTCCCTGACCGGCGCGCCACCACCCGGATGGGGGTTCTTGCGGAATGCCGTGCTGTCGAACGCCTGGAAATTCTCCATGCACCACAGGACGCGCGTCTCCGTATCCATAACGCGATCGGCGTCCTCGAAGTAGCGCGGCATCTCGGCGAACGCGCCATCGACGATGCCAATGCCCTTGCCGAGGTCGCACGTCTCGGCAAGCGAAACATTCTTCGGCCCCTTCTTGGCCGCCCATAGCGCCTCACCGCGATCGGAATCGAGCAGCGCCGGATTGCTCCAGGGATCTTCCTTCATCATGCGCCGGTACTGCTCGAGCCCACGCTCGGTGGCGGCGTCCTGATCAGCCTGCGACGCTGCAGCGGTTTTCGGCGCGGCGGGCGGTGCAGCTGCGGCAGGTGGCGGAGGTGGTGCGGCAGCGGGCGGTGCTGGAGTTGGCGCCGCTGGCTTGGCGGCCGCCGCCTTCTCCGCCTCATCCATGCGGCGCATGTGGTCCTCGTAGGCCTTGCGCGCCTGCTCGAGCTGGGCGGGCGTCTGGGCCTCCACCCATGGCACGACGGCCGTGGCCATCAACCCAAGGCCAAGCCCGACCACGGCTAACGCCGCGCCAGGGGTTCGCAGTCGCCACCCTCGCATCTCCTGCCTCCCTTGCCTTTCCTCAAGCCATCAGCACGTCTTTGCCCGGCTATCATGGATGCCGGGATGAGCTGATATTCAAATATTACGGTATTTGCTGAAGCAGCACGGTGCAACAGATTAGATTGATTTCAGTTCCAGCCGGTCAGCTGTCCGGGGTGCGCGGACCGCGCCTGCGCTCGAATGTCCGTGCGCCCCAAACGATTAGGGCGACGAGGGCGCCGAGCGCGCCAGTGACCAGCAATATCGGCACCAGTATCGGCACGAAGGCCCACACCATGGCGATGCCCAGCAGAACCGCCGTACCGATCAGCCAGATCTGGAGAAAGCTCATGCGTGCACGAGAAGCTGCTCACGCTCGCCGAGCGTAGCGAGGATGACGGCGGTGCCTCCGACGACGCACAGCATGGGATTGGGCGCTACGCGGAACGGAATGCCGAGAATGCGCGTGAGCTCCGTATCGAGCCCATGAAGCAGCGCGCCGCCGCCAGTCATCACCACACCGCGCTTGCCGATGTCACCGCGCAGCTCTTCCGAAAGATCCTCGAGTGCGCGCCGCACGAGTTCCGCCATGTTCGCGATCGGGCCCTCGAGCGCGGCGCCGACATCATGCGGCCTCAGCACGACCGACTTCATGCGGCGACGTACGACATCGCGCCCGCGAATGTGCGCTTCGGCGACCCGGCCATTGGCCCGCGCCCCGGCACCTCCCGCTTCGATCTTGATGCGTTCGGCACTGGTGAGACCGATGGCGAGTTGATGGGCGCGCCGCACGTACCGTCGTATGGCCTCATCGAAGGCGTTGCCGGCAACTTTCAGCGATGCCGTGTGGACGATCTCACCTTTGGACAGCACCGCGATGTCGCTGGTGCCTCCGCCGATATCGAGGATCATCGTCGCATCTTCCCTGTCGATCTCGATGCCGGCGCCGATTGCGGCGGCCACCGGTTCCTCGACGAGATAGACGCGCCGGGCGCCTGCAGCGCGGGCGGTCTCGAAGACGGCGCGGCGCTCGACGGGTGTCGCGCCGGCCGGCACACAGATGAGAATGCGCGGGCGACGGAAGCCGAACTTCGACTTGGCCCGTGCGATGAACGTGCGCAGCATTTCCTCGGTCGCGACGAAATCCGCGATCACGCCGTCGCGTAGCGGATGGACGAGTTCGATGGGCTCGGGACTGCGCTCCTTGAGGACCAGCGCTGCCTCGCCGACGGCGATCACATGCCGGGGAATATCCTTGGCGCGAACGGCAACGACCGACGGCTCATCGATGATGATGCCACGACCGGCCACATGGACCAGCGTGTTGGCGGTCCCGAGATCGATCGCAATATCGTCGGAGAAAACGCCGCCAACCTTCTTCCGCATGGCCAAGCCAGACTGCCCTCAACACCCCACGCGCAGCTCCGCCGCTCGCGCGCTCGACGTTGAAGACGATAAACGAGCTGGTGCAGAAAACCAACACACGATGGCAAAAATACAGAAGTTGCAGGAGCTTCGCTCGCAACCGGCCAAACGCGGCTGAACCTCTCCTCTCCCGGCGTACCGGGAGAGGAGAGGTCTTGTCAGCTCACCATCATCTGCGCCGCGGGACCGCGCTGACGCTTCATCATGAGCTTGTTGAGCGCCGCGACATACGCGCGGGCCGACGCGACCATCGTATCCGTATCGGATCCGCGGCCCGTCACCTGACGGCCGTCCTCCTCGAGGCGGACCATCACTTCGGCCTGGGCGTCCGTGCCTTCCGTGACCGCCATGACCTGGTAAAGCGGCAGGCGCGCCTCGTGCGGCACGATCGACTTGATCGCCTTGAAGATGGCGTCCACCGGGCCATCGCCCGTCGCCTCGCGCGTGATGTTCTTGCCGTCGACCTCGAGCGTGATCTCGGCCATCTGCGGTCCGCCCGTTCCGGCGACGACCTTCAGCGCCATGACCTTGATGCGATTGGTCTGGGTCGCGACCTCCTGGTCGACCAGCGCCTCGATGTCCTCGTCGAACACGAGCTTCTTCTTGTCGGCGAGATCCTTGAAGCGGCGGAACGCATCCTGGAAGGCGTTGTCGCCGAGCTCATAGCCGAGCTGCTTCAGCTTGTCCTTGAACGCCGCGCGGCCCGACAACTTGCCGAGGCTCAACGTCGACTTCGAGAGGCCGACGCTTTCCGGCGTCATGATCTCGTAGGTCTCGGTGTTCTTGAGCATGCCATCCTGGTGGATGCCGCTCTCGTGCGCGAACGCATTACGGCCGACGATCGCCTTGTTGTACTGCACGGGGAAAGCAGAGACCGCCGCGACGAGCTTCGAGGCTCGCGTGAAGTAGGTCGCGTCGACTTCCGTCCAGTACGGCAGGATGTCGTTGCGCACTTTCAGCGCCATCACGATTTCTTCGAGCGCCGCATTGCCTGCGCGCTCGCCGAGGCCGTTGATCGTGCATTCGATCTGCCGTGCACCCGCCCGCACGCCGGCGAGCGAATTGGCGACCGCCATGCCGAGGTCGTTGTGGCAGTGCGTCGACCACACGACCTTGTCGCCGCCGGGCACGGTCTCGCGGAGCATCTTGATGAGGGCGTAGTACTCCTCCGGCACGGAGTAGCCGACAGTGTCGGGGATATTGAGCGTCGTCGCGCCCTGCTTGATGGCGATCTCGCAGCAGCGGAGCAACACCTCGCGCTCGGTCCGCGTCGCGTCCTCGGCACTCCACTCGACATTGTCGGTGTAGTTGCGGGCGCGCGACACGCTGGCGCCGACAGCGGCGATCACCTGGTCCGCATCCATGTTGAGCTTCCACTTGCGATGCACGGGGCTCGTGGAGATGAACGTGTGGATGCGGGGGCGCTTGGCGTACTTCACGGCCTCGCCGGCGCGGTCGATATCGGCGAAGCTCGAACGCGAGAGGCCGCAGACGACCGAGTTCTTGACGATCTTCGCGATCTCGCAGACGGCCTCGAAGTCGCCGTTCGAGGAGATCGGAAAGCCCGCCTCGATGATGTCGACGCCCATTTCATCGAGCACCTCAGCCACCTTCAACTTGTCCTCGAGCGTCATGGCGGCGCCCGGCGACTGTTCACCGTCGCGGAGCGTGGTATCGAAAATGAGGACGCGATCGGCCTCGTTACGGGCGGGTGTTTCGGAGGACGGTTTAGCGGCGTCGTTCATGGCCAATGGTCCTTGATGTCAGGCCGGCGCCTCCAGGGCGCGGCAAATCTGCTCTAGTGTGGCTGATTCGGTCCCCTGAGCGCCGTCCCGGATTGAACCGAGACCTCTAAGGCTCAGGGGCTGGTAAGGAGCAGGATGGACCGAAGCAGGGGCGCAGCGGGCTTCGGGGCGCCATCCCGCGTGGGGATCGCCTCCTCAATCCAGCCCTGGCCAATACCTGCCATCGTCGCGAATCTCTCGCCGGTCATACAGCAGTGATTCGGCTCCAAAACGGTTCGGCCGCGCTGCTTGGGCGCAAATAAGCCGCAACTCGGCGTGGTTTGCAAGCTGAAATACCAGCTCCCTTGCGCGATCGATCTGCCCTGGTGCAGCACCCGCGACAAGAAAGCTGGGGGTTAATGAGGTGTTTGCCACTTTCCTGTAGCGCTGGCCTGCGGATCGCCGAATGGTCATATTTCCGCTCGCAGGCTCAACTAAGAGATCTGGTGAGAGCATCGGCCTTGCAGATTGGGTTTGTCTGCGCCGTGCATCGGGTACCTCAGTGAGCAGTGATTTCGGTGCTACAGAAACGCGCGGTGCGCGAGCCGAAGAAACAGGCTGAAGAAACAGGAACGAGGACTGATACATATGTCCGTGATTCAAGCGGGGTCGGTGCGCGTCGTTCGCCTCATGATGGTCTTGTCGCTCAGCCTCTTTGTGGCCGCCTGCTCTCAGAACCCCAGACCTGAAGACGTGGGTCTCTCGCCCTACGGCAAGGGTGGACCGGCGACGCCGGGCTCACAGCGCGACTTCACGCAGAACGTCGGCGACATCGTCTACTTCACGACGGACAGCACCGATATTTCGCCGGAGGCACAGCAGACGCTCGCGCAGCAGGCTCGCTGGCTCCAGCAGTATGCCCAGTACACGATCACCATCGAGGGTCATGCCGACGAACGCGGCACGCGCGAGTACAACATCGCGCTCGGCGCCCGACGCGCCCAGGCCGTACGCGACTTCCTCGCCCGCAACGGCGTGAACGCTGCGCGGATCCGCACGATCTCCTACGGCAAGGAGCGCCCGGTCGCCGTCTGTAACGACATTTCCTGCTGGTCGCAGAACCGTCGCGCGCAGACCGTCCTCAATAACCGCGGCGTCGCAAGCAACAACCGCCCGCCGGGCACCTGATCACCGTTGCTCCACGTGTGTGGCCGAGATGCGTTGCATCTGGGCCGCAGCGGCCACAGCCTGCGGCACCAGGGTGACGACCGTATCAAATCGGCAACGTCCATCTGTTGATCGCGTGGCCACGCGAACCCTAAGGCTCGATCTACCCCAAAACGGCCCTATTGTTTCGTTCATTGCTTGGGTGAGATGACTGCGGGGTCATATCAAGCCATGGAATCGAGCGAAGGCATTCGCGCGCCGGCCTTAGGCCATGTGTCGGCGTGCGGCATCAGCACCATCAGGCGAGCGCGCCGGCCAATGTGGCCCGGCGCCAGCCTCGTGGGCGTGCTTGCGCTTGCGTCGGCCATCTCGCTGCTCGCGCCTGCGTCGGTTTCGGCACAGCAGGGCAATGCAAAGCGCCCCGGCGTCACCCAACTGGCCGTGCCGGAGGCCGACACCGATGCGACGCGGCAGGAAGCGGCCAATGAACGCGTCGCTGCATTCCTGATCGCCGAAGCGCGAGAGGAGCTGGAACTGGGCGAGCTTCGCAGCGCGCGCCGTCGGCTCGAAATTCTTGTAACGCGCTATGCATCGACGACCGTTGCACCTCGGGCGCGTCGTCTGCTCGAGCAGCTCGCCATGATCGACGGCTATCCCATTCCGCCGCTCCCGAAGGGTGCCGCGCAGATCGACCCCAAGCAGACCGTCCAGCCCGGCGCAGGGGCACTCAGCGCACCCCCCCCCGGCACGAGCCTCATCGAGGCCGATTTCAGTGCGAGCGGCAGTGATCGGCTCTTTTTTGCCGATGGCAGCGACGAGGTTGGCGGTCGCGGCGTGCGAATCCTCCGCGAGAAGGCCGTTTGGCTCCAGCGCAATGCCAAGGTGTTCGTACGCATCGAAGGACATGCGGACGACCAGGGCGGCGACGAGATCAACAGCGCGCTCGCTTTGAAGCGTGCCGAGACGGTCCGGGATCTACTGGTCGAGGCTGGCGTTCCCGCGACGCGCATGCATATTGCCGCATTCGGACGGGAGAGCCGCATATCACCGTGTCCGGCTCCGGGCTGCTCTGCGCAGAACCGGCGCGCGGTCCTCGTTTTGACAGATGCCCGCGGTACACGGCTGTCGGCGTCGACGCCGCAGTCGGCCAGCGCCGAAGCAGCGAGAGGATCGGCCCAGATACCTGCCGGTCCCGGTCCCATGCTGCGCCGAGACAGGTAGGCGGGGCCGCGATAAGGTACGTTGAGAATTGGCGCGCGATGCCGTTTGGAAACGGATATCAGCGCGCCCATTGCGAACATGACAACAAGAAGGGATCGGCGTCTTCGCCGAAAGCTCGCCGTGACATTTGCAGTTTTCTCCTGGCCGAAGTCCTCCGGCGCCCGCGGGCATTCGATCCTGCGCGCCGGTGTGGCGGCCGTCATCTGTGCTGCCACCTTGGCGCTGTTCGCCTCCTCGTGGGCCTACGCGCAACAGCAGCCTCCGATCGGCGCACCGGCGGCGCCGCGCGCGCAGCCCAAGGCTGCTCCCAAGGCGCCATCAGCTGGTGCGCCTGCTACCGACGGCCAGCTCCGCCAGCGCGTTGAGCAGCTCGAAGAGCAGCTCGTCGACATGCAGGTTCTGGTCGGCACGCTCGAGTCTCTTGCGCGCGGCGGAGGTGCTCCGGCACGGGCTGGAGGCTCCAGCGGCGCCAGCGATGCAGCACGTATCGATGCGCTCGAAACGCAGATACGCGCCATGACCATGCAGATCGAGGAGCTGAGCCGCCAAGTGCGCCAGCGCCAGGGACGCAGCGACGAGAGCGCGCCGCCCGTACGTGAAGGCGCACTGCCGCCGCCTGCGAGCCAAGGCTTTGCCGCTGCCCCACCTGCCGCGCCTGGAGGCTTCGGCTCGCTGACGGTGACGCCGCAGGGTGGCGGCGGTGACCGCATTGGGCAGATGATCAGCGCCACGCCGGGCCCTGTGGAGGGCGGTCGTCCGCCGCCGGCCGTCAGTGATGCCGGCAGCGCCAAGGAGCTCTACGAGACGGCCTACGGCTATCTCCTGCAGCAGGACTATGCCGCTGCCGAGGCCGCGTTCGACGAGTTTCTCAGCCGCTACCCCAATGATCACCTGACCGCCGATGCACAGTACTGGCTCGGCGAGACGCTGTTCGTGCAGCGGCGCTACAAGCCCGCCGGCCAGGCGTTCCTGCGCGTCATGCAGAACCACCGCCAGAGCAGCAAGGCGCCGAACAGCCTGCTCATGCTGGCCATGACGCTCGAGCAGCTCGGCCAGAAAGACTGCGCGCTCTTCACAGAACTCGAGACGCGCCATCCCACTGCGCCGCAGGACATCAAGACCCGGGCCCGCGTCGTGAAGCAGCGCGTCGGGTGCTAAGCGCGCGGGGCACCTTCTAACCAATCCTTAGCCTTGTTGTGGCTCACTTGTGATCGCGGGCGGCAGACGCGGGCAGGCGGGCCATGAATGGGGGAGCAGAGCACGGCAGTGCAGTGCCGGGCGCACCTGGGGAGCACCCGCACGCCGAACGCGCGCGGCCGCGCCGATGGCGCTTGCGACTTCTCGTTCGGGGCACGGTGCTGGTCACTACCCTCGCCGCGATCCTCATCGCCACCGCGTTCGTCCGCTACACGATCCGCTTCCCTGATCCCTCGTCGCTCCGCCAACGCACGCAGGCTCCTGTCGTTCGTGTCGTGGCGCGCGACGGCGCCCTTCTCGCCGAGCGAGGCAATGCCGCGCGGCCCGTACCTCTCTCTGAGTTGCCGCCACACGTCATCCACGCTGTGGTCGCCATCGAAGATCGGCGGTTTTTCTCGCACATCGGACTCGACTTCCGCGGCTTGGCGCGTGCCATGCTGGCGAACCTGCGCGCCGCACGCTATGCGCAGGGCGGTTCGACGCTGACGCAGCAGCTCGCCAAGAACCTCTTCCTCGCGTCCGACCGCACCATGGAGCGCAAGCTCGAAGAGGTCGTCCTCGCGCTCTGGCTGGAACTGCGCCTCGGCAAGCCCGGCATTCTCGAGCTCTATCTCAACCGCGTGTACTTCGGCGCCGGCGTCTATGGCATCGAGGCGGCGGCCCAGCGTTACTTCGCCAAGTCCGCCCGCGCGCTCAGCGTTCCCGAAGCAGCCATCATCGCGGGACTGCTCAAGGCGCCGTCACGTCTTTCGCCCGCAAGCCGTCCCGAGATGGCGGCCACCCGCGCCGTGCTCGTGCTCGCGGCCATGCGGGAGGAAGGCTTCATCAGTGAGGTCGGCTACCAGGAAGCCCTCCATCAGCAGGTCACGTACGCCGCGAGCGATACGCCACGCGAGGAGACTGGCCTCGAGTTCGCCGTGGACTATGTCCTCGATCGCCTGCCACCGCTCGCGGGGCATGGCCAATCCGCCATCACCGTCGAGACGACCATCGACGCCGATCTCCAGCGCCATGCCCAGGCGACGATCGCGCGCCGTCTCGCAGCAGCCGGCACAGCGGCCGAGAACGCGGAAGGCGCACTCGTCATCCTCGATCCGGAGGGCGGCGTACGTGCCATGGTCGGCGGGCGCGCATGGTCGCGGAGCCAGTTCAATCGCGCCGTCCGCGCCCGTCGTCAGCCAGGCTCCGCGTTCAAGCCCGCACTCTATCTGGCGGCGCTTGAAGCCGGTATCACACCCGACACGATCGTGCACGACCGGCCGATCACCATCGGCGGGTGGAGCCCGCGCAATGACAGCGGCACCCATGCGGGCGCAATGACGGTACGCCACGCACTCGCGCATTCCGTGAACACGGTGGCCGTGACCCTTCAGCGTGAGATCGGAACTGAGCGTGTCGTCGCCATGGCGCGCCGCCTCGGTATCACGAGCACGCTGCGCGCCGACGCGTCGCTCGCGCTCGGCACGTCCGAGGTTACACTGCTCGAGCTGACAGGGGCCTACGGCACGCTCGCGACGGGCGGTCATAATCTTTCACCGCACGTCATCCGCCGCGTGCGCACGGACCGTGGCGTCGTTCTTCACGCGCGCGGAAAATCAGCACCAACGATCGCCGTTCCGACCCCGCTCGTCGGCAAGCTCAACAGCATGATGCACACGACCCTCGTCTCGGGTACGGGTCGGCGCGCGGCTCTGCCGAACCACGTAGCCGCAGGCAAGACAGGAACGACACAAGACAATCGCGATGCGTGGTTCGTGGGCTTCACCGGTCATCTGACTGGCGGCGTGTGGATCGGTAATGACGACAACAGTCCTATGGGCGGCATCAGCGGCAGCGGACTGCCTGCGATCATCTGGCGCGACGTGATGATGGTCGCGCACCGCGGGTTGGAACTCATGCCACTCGCGGGCGTGAGCGATCCGCCACCTGTCCCGGAGGCTCCCGTTGCTTCAACACGCGAGCCCGCACAGACGATGCCTCGTCGCCCGCTCGCGCCGATTGATCCAGCGCTGTTCATCACACCCAAGGATCCGCCTGCCTTGGACCGACGCCGTCTGGAAGCGCTGCTGAAGTCCGAGTGAGCTTCGCGCTCGCGCGCGAACGATGGCCAGCCCTCGCGCTCCCCCGTGCCGGAGGCGCGTCTTCGACACGACGAGGGACACCCTCCCTGACCCACCCGCTTTTATGAGTTAGACCTACACGCGACCTGTCCGCATCGCCGCCGCGGGCATAGCACCACCGATGAAGGCGATAGCATCCCTTCCCAGCAGCCCGCGGCACTAAACAAGAGACCCGTCGCTACAGTTTCTCCGCCGTGTCGCGCAGGACAAATTTCTGGATCTTGCCCGTGGACGTCTTCGGCAGCGGACCGAACACGATGGTCCTCGGCGCCTTGTAGTGCGCCATGTTCTCGCGGCAGTAGGCGATGATCTCCTCGGCCGTAACCGTCCCGGCATCCGCCCTCAGCGTGACGAACGCACACGGCGTCTCGCCCCACTTCTCATCGGGGCGCGCGACGACGGCGGCCTCCATGACTTTCGGATGCCGGAAGAGCACTTCCTCGACCTCGAGCGACGAAATGTTCTCGCCGCCGGAGATGATGATGTCCTTCGAGCGATCCTTGACCTCGATATAGCCATCCGCATGCCAGACGGCGAGATCGCCCGAGTGATAGTAGTCACCAGCAAACGACTCGGTTGTCGCCGACGGGTTCTTGAGATAGCCGCGCATGATCGTGTTTCCGCGCAGCATGATCTCGCCGATGGTCTCGCCATCACGCGGTACGGGTTGCATGGTCTCCGGATCGGCGACGATCATGTCTTCGATGAGCACGACCGGAAGGCCCTGACGCGCCATCAGGCGATAGCGCTCGTCTTCGCCGAAGCCCTGCCACTCGGTATAGGGCGCGCAGTAGGTCGACGGGCCGTAGCTTTCCGTCGTTCCGTAAAGATGAAGCACCTCGAAGCCCATGGCCTCCATGCGCTGGATGACGATCGCAGGGGGTGCTGCACCGCCCGTCGCCACTTTCGTGCGCACGGGAAGCGGCTTCTTCGCTGCATCCGGCGCGTGGATCAGCATGTTGAGCACGATGGGCGCGCCGCACATGTGCGTGACGCGCTCCGCCGCAATCAGCTCGAAAATGCGCTGGGGCTCGACGCGCCGCAGGCAAACGTGCGTGCCGCCCGCCGCTGTCACCGCCCAGGTATAGGTCCAGCCTGAGCAGTGGAACATCGGGAGTGTCCAGAGGTAGCGGCTCTCGTTGTCGAGCTTGAACGTCAGTGCATTGGCGAGCGCGCCGAGATAGCAGCCGCGATGGGAGAACACGACGCCCTTGGGATTGCCGGTCGTTCCCGAGGTGTAGAGCAGGCAGATCGCGTCCCACTCATCCTTCGGTCCCGAGTAGGCGAAATCGGGCTCGCCCGCGGCGATGAAGCTCTCGTACTCGATGCCGCCGAATGCCGGCGCGCCGGCCGTCTCGTCGTCCGCAATATCGATGACGATCGGCCTCTTGGTCCCCATGAGTTCGAGCGCCGGCGCGATCGTTGAATGGAACTCACGATCGGCGAGGAAGATCTTGGCTTCGCCGTGTTCCAGGCAGAAGGCGATCGCCGCCGGATCCAGACGGATGTTGATCGGGTTCAGCACGGCGCCGATCATGGGCACGGCGTAGTGCGCTTCGAGCATGGCCGGAATATTCGGCGCGAGGATCGCCACCGTATCGCCGCGTCCGATACCCGCCTTGGTCAGCGCGTGCGCAAGCCGGCGCGAGCGCGCATAAAGATCGTGGTACGTGAAGCGGCGCGCACCGTGCACGACCGCGGTGCGCTCACCGAAGAAAGCATCCGCGCGCTTGAGGAAGCTGATCGGGCTCAACGGCACGAAGTTCGCCGTACATTTCTCGAGCTCGGGCCCGTCCACCTTCATTCCTGCCTCCGTGACAAATCCGCAGCGATCCGACCGGTGCCGGATGCCGGGGAACCTATACTGTCTCAACCGAAATTTGGCGATCCCCGTGCGGCGTATAAGCTTTCCACACGCCGGCTCAGGCGCCGATGTTGCAGGCAGCGAGCGCCGCCATGGGCAGAATGTCGTTGTCCATGGCGCCGAGTTGGCAGATCTGCACGGAATGCGACAGACCCGTCAGGATCGGCCCCAGCACGGTCGCGCCCCCAAGCTCCTTGAGCATTTTCGTCGAGATGGACGCCGCATGGAAGGCGGGCATGACGAGCACGTTCGCCGTGTCCGTGAGCCGGCAGAAGGGATACATGCGCCTCAGATCGGGATTGAGCGCCACGTCCGCCGACATCTCGCCGTCGTACTCGAAATCGACGCCACGCTGATCGAGAATGCGGACGGCCTCGATCATCTGGTCCGAGCGCTCGCCGCGCGGCTGGCCGAAATTCGAATAGGCGATCATGGCAACGCGCGGCTCCATGCCGAAGCTGCGCGCAGCCCGCGCCGCCTCGATGGCGATATAGGCCACCTGCTCGGCCGTCGGCATGTCCGTGACGCTCGTATCGGCGACGAGTACCGCGCGCCCGCGGCAGAGCGCGAGCGATACGCCGACCACGCGGCGGCCCGGCTTCGGGTCGATCACGCGCTGCACATCCTGGAAGACGCTGCTCCAGTTGCGCGTGACGCCCGAGACCATGGCATCCGCATAGCCGTGCACGACCATCAGCGCCGCGAACACGTTGCGCTCATTGAGCACGAGGCGCTCGCAGTCGCGGCGCAGATATCCGTGCCGCTGCAGACGCGCATAGAGGTAGTCCGTGAACTGGTTCGTGTAAGGCGAGCGGCGCGTGTCGAAGAGCTGGAACTCGTCCTTGAACCGCACCCCGAGGTTCTTGAAGTTCGCCTTCACCGTATCGAGCGAACCAACGAGCAGCGGCGTCCCATACTCCTGGTTGAGATAGGCATTGGCTGCCCGGATCACCGCTGGCTCTTCGCCTTCGGCGAAAACAATGCGCTTCGGATTGCTGCGCGCCTTCTCGAGCGTGGCCGTGAGCCAGCCGGCCATGGGATCCAGCCGTCCGCGGAGCCGCGATACATAGGCGCTTTGGTCAGTGAATGCCTTGCGCGCGACACCACTCTCCACTGCTGCTCGCGCCACAGCCGGCGGCACGGACGTGATGAGCCGTGGATCGAAAGGCGCCGGAATAATGTACTCGGGGCCGAACGTCGGACGGCGCCCGTAGAGCGCGGCCGCTACCTGATCGGGCACCTCCTCGCGCGCCAGTGCCGCAAGCGCACGCGCTGCCGCGATCTTCATCTCGATGTTGATCTCGCGCGCACGCACATCGAGCGCGCCACGGAAGATGAAGGGAAAGCCGAGGACGTTGTTGATCTGGTTCGGGTAGTCCGAGCGCCCCGTCGCAATGATCGCATCCGTGCGCACCGCGTACACATCTTCCGGTGTGATCTCGGGATCGGGATTGGCCATGGCGAAGATGATTGGCTTCGGCGCCATGCTCTTGACCATGGCCTGCGTGACGGCGCCCTTGGCCGAGAGGCCGAAGAAAGCGTCCGCCCCCTTCATGGCGTCGCTGAGTGTCCGCGCCTTGGTCTTGACGGCATAGGTGGACTTCCACTGGTTCATGCCGTCCTTGCGGCCCTGGTAGATGACGCCCTTGGTGTCGCAGAGCAGGATGTTCTCGCGCGTCATACCCATGGCGACGAGCAGATCGAGACAGGCAATGCCGGCCGAACCGGCGCCGTTCACGACGAGCTTGAAGGTCGAGATATTGCGGTCGGTCAGCTCCAGCGCATTGATGAGGCCGGCCGCAGCGATGATGGCCGTGCCGTGCTGGTCATCGTGGAATACGGGGATGTCGAGCAGCTCCTTGAGGCGCTCCTCGATGACGAAGCAGTCCGGCGCCTTGATGTCCTCGAGATTGATGCCGCCGAAGCTTGGCCCCAGATAGCGCACGGCATTGATGAAGGCATCGACGTCCTCCGTGTCGACGAGCAGGTCCATCGCGTCGATATCGGCAAAGCGCTTGAAGAGCGCGCCCTTGCCTTCCATGACCGGCTTCGAGGCCTGCGCACCGAGATTGCCGAGGCCGAGAATAGCCGTGCCGTTCGACACGACGGCAACGAGGTTACCCTTGTTCGTGTAGTCGTAAGCGAGCGACTTATCCTCGGCGATGGCGAGTACGGGTACGGCCACGCCCGGCGAATATGCGAGCGAGAGATCGCGCTGGGTCGTCAGCGGCTTGGTCGGCGTGATCTCGAGCTTGCCGGGTTTGCCCTCGGAATGAAAGCGCAGCGCATCTTCAGCGGTGAACTTGATGGCAGGCGTATCGGCGGCCATGAGGGTGTACCCCGTGCTCTTGGCGTCCGCGCGCGAGCCCGAGGGCCCTCAGCTCGTCGCGCGACGCGATGAATGACTAAATTCCCTTTGACGATAAGCCGCGGCCGCCCTGTGTACAACTCGCCACTTGCCTCGCACTGCAGCATGTTCCATGTGGTCGGGACGGGAGCAGCCGGGGGCGGCAACGGAATGGCAAAGCGCGCGAAAAGCGGCAGCAGCGAGAGCGACGGACAGGATGCCGCACCGCCGAACGCGGATGAGGGTGCGCGCGCGCCCGTTGGCGACGTCACGCCCTCCATGGCGCAGTTCCTGGAGATCAAGGCCGCCAATCCGGACAGCATTCTCTGGTACCGGATGGGTGATTTCTACGAGCTGTTCTTTGACGATGCCGTAGTCGCCTCGCAGGCGCTCGGCATCGTGCTGACCAAGCGCGGCAAGCACCTCGGGCAAGACATTCCCATGTGCGGCGTGCCCGTGCATCGCGCCGACGAGTATCTCCAGCGTCTGATCCGCAAAGGCTTTCGCGTCGCCGTATGCGAGCAGCTCGAGGATCCGGCGGAGGCACGCAAGCGCGGATCGAAGGCGGTCGTGAAGCGGGATGTCGTCCGTCTAGTGACGCCGGGCACGCTCACCGAGGACACGCTGCTCGACGCGCGTGCGCGCAACTACCTCACAGCGCTGTTTGCGCCGGCATCTGCTGCGGACACCGCTCATGCGCTCGCGTCGCTCGACATTTCGACGGGAGAATTCGAGATCGCGAGCGTCCCGGCGGCCGATCTTGCCGGCGAACTCGTGCGCCTCGCGTCGGGCGAGATCCTGCTTCCGGATCGCCTCATGGACGACAAGACCGTCGCCGCCTGCGCCAATCTTACGGGCAGCGCGCTGACACCGCTTGCGACATCCTTCTTCGACAGCATGGGTGGTGAGCGGGCCCTCCGCGAGCGCCTCGGCGTCGCCGAACTCGACGGCTTCGGCACGTTTTCGCGCACGGAGCTGGCCGCCGTCGGCGCGCTCCTCAAATACGTTGACCTCACGCAGATCGGCGCGCGTCCGGTGGTTCGTCCGCCGCGGCGGACTGGACCGGCAACGACCCTCGTCATCGATGCGGCGACACGGAACAGTTTGGAACTGCTGCGCTCGACGCGCGGCGAGCGCGAGGGAAGTCTCCTCTCGGCCATCGATCGCACCGTGACCGGGCCCGGTGCGCGAGAGCTTGCAAACCGTCTCGCAAGCCCACTCCGCGACGCGGCGCAGATCGGTGCGCGGCTCGACGCCATTGCGTTCCTGCTCGCTGAGCCACAGGCGCGGGAAATCCTGCGCGACGCTCTCAAGGGCGCACCGGATGTCGCGCGCGCAACATCGCGGCTTGCACTCGGCCGCGGCGATCCGCGCGATCTTGCAGCCGTGCGCGACGCGCTCGCGGCCGCCAAGTGGTGCCGAGAGATCTTGAATGGCGCCGCCGGAGCCATGGGTTTGCCCTCCGATCTGGCGCGCGCTGTCGCGCATCTCGGAAACGAACAACAGGCTCTCGCCGATCTCCTCACGCGCGCACTCATCGAGGCACCGGGTCACCAGCGCCGGGATGGTGGTTTCGTGCGCGCGGGCTTCCGATCCGATCTCGATGAAGCACAGGCCCTGCGCGACGATAGCCGCCGTGTGATGACGGGGCTCGAGGTCAAATACGTCGAGCAGACCGGCATCAAGACGCTCAAGGTCCGGCACAACAACATCCTCGGCTTCTACATCGAGGTCGGGGCGCAGGGTGCGCGGCCCATGCTCGCCGAGCCGCTGTCGGAGACCTTCACGCATCGCCAGACCATGGCCAATGCCGTGCGCTTCACGACGGTGGAGCTCGTCGAGGTCGAGGGCCGCATTGCCGGTGCTGCCGAGCGCGCGCTCGCCATCGAACAGGAGGTCTTCAACGACCTGGCCCGCGCCATCGCTGCGGAAGAACAGGCACTGGCGCGGGTCGCGGAAGCCTTGGCCGCGATCGATGTGGCGGCTGGCCTCGCGGAGCTGGCGGAAGCGGAGAACCACGTACGTCCCGAGCTCGACGAGAGCACAACCCTCGCGATCGAGGGTGGGCGCCATCCTGTGGTCGAGCAGGCGCTCCGTGCGGCCAAGGCCGGTCCGTTCGTCGAGAACCATTGCGTACTCGGCAATGACGGCTCGGGTTTCGAGGATAGCGCTACAGGCCGCATCTGGCTCGTCACCGGCCCCAACATGGCCGGCAAGTCCACCTTCCTGCGCCAGAACGCGCTCATCACGGTGCTCGCGCAGATGGGGGCGTTCGTGCCGGCGCGGCGAGCACGCATCGGCATTGTCGATCGCCTCTTTTCGCGCGTCGGTGCCGCGGACGATCTCGCGCGCGGCCGTTCGACCTTCATGGTCGAGATGATCGAGACGGCGGCCATTCTGAACCAGGCGGGTGAGCGCAGCTTCGTCATTCTCGACGAGATCGGGCGCGGCACCGCGACTTTCGACGGCCTCTCTATTGCCTGGGCGACCGTCGAGTATCTGCACGATGTCTGCCGCTGTCGTGCGCTCTTCGCGACGCACTACCACGAGCTGACGGCACTTTCGGGCCGCCTCGCCGAGGTCGCCAATGCGACCATCGAGGTCAAGGAGTGGAACGACGAGATCGTCTTCCTGCACAAGGTGCGCGCCGGCGCCGCTGACCGCAGCTACGGCATTCAGGTCGCCAAGCTCGCGGGGCTACCCGGTCCTGTGATCACCCGTGCGGGTGAGGTGCTCGCGCTCCTCGAGAAAGCTGACCGTCGTTCGGAAGGCGCCGCGCCTGCGCTCGACGACCTACCGCTCTTTGCGGCCTCTCGCCCGACATCGCCTGCATCCAACTCTGGGGTGCCGAGCCCCCTCGTCGAGGCTGTTGGCGCGCTCAATCCCGATGACATGAGCCCCAAAGAAGCGCTGGAGGCACTCTACCGGCTTAGGCAGCTGGCGGGTCGCTAAGCGATTTAGATAAATAGGGCTACGGAGAGGCCTACAACGACCCCACTGGCGACGACCAGCATGCGATCGATACGGCGGATGTAGTCGTCGGCGGAAATGGCACGGGCGGGTTTGTGCATGGTTCTCTCCAGAGGCATCGAGGGCTTACCCGGTACGCCTCCACACCGCCGGGTCACGCTTCTGTTGTGCCAAACGCGCGCCCCGCCCCGCTGTTTCCGCGGGAACACGGTAATCCACAGGCTGTTTTGCCGAAGCCTCAATTCGGGCCCAGTGCCGCGGACTGGACCGCGCTCAGCCCGAGTTGCCGCAGCTTACTATTCCCGGCCGGGGCGAAATACGCTATGCCGCCTAGTGTGATGATCGCGAATTCCGCTACATCGTATGGGCTGGACTCGTAAGCGGATTTCTCGATCTGAATCGCACTAGAAGCATGAATTTGCTAGTGTCCTTTTGATCGCGAAATTCGTTCCGAACCCGCGGCGGACTGAGACGAATTCGCGATCAGGGCACTAGCGAGTTGTATGATGCAGGGCGCCTGCGATTCGGGCGTGCCCGGCGGCGTCGTGGCAACATGGCCCGCCGCGAGAGCGGACAGCATGGACACACTGCTCAAGGACGCGCTGGCCCCCAAGCGGGACGCCCATGGGCTGACCGATCCGCCGTATTTCGACCCCGTGGCACTGCGCCGGGAACTCACGGCCATTTACCGCGCCCATGACGAGAGCGCAGAAGCCGCGCGTCCCGCCATTGTCGAGCGCCTGCGCGCGCTCATGTCTAATGCGCGCGAAGAAGCACACGCTCAGCTTTTGGCAGACGGGAAAGGACGACGCTGCGCTGAAGGGATCTCGACCTTCCAGGACGAGCTGATTGCGCTGGTGTTCGACTATACCCGCGCGCACGTCTACCGCAGCAACAACCCCGCCGACACCGAGCGCCTGACGATTGTCGCGACCGGCGGCTATGGCCGCGCTCTGCTGGCGCCCGGTTCGGACATCGACCTCCTCTTTCTGCTGCCCTACAAGCAGACGCCCTGGGGCGAAAGCGTCGTCGAGTACATCCTCTACATACTCTGGGATCTGCGCCTGAAGGTCGGCCACGCGACCCGCACGGTCGACCAATGCCTGCAGCTCTCGCGCGGCGATGTGACCATCTGCACGACGCTTCTCGACGCGCGCTACCTTCTCGGCGATCGCCCACTTTTCGACGAGCTCGTGCGCCGCTTCAGCAATGAGGTCGTCAAGGGTGGCGAGCGCGCCTTCATCGAGGCAAAGCTCGCCGAGCGCAGCAGCCGGCACCAGCGCTCGGGCGCCTCACGCTACCGCGTCGAGCCGAACATCAAGGATGGCAAGGGGGGCTTGCGTGACCTGCACACACTCTACTGGCTCGCCAAATACATGGCCGGCGGTCCTGGTGTGGGTGACCCGATCGTCCCACCGATCTTTACAGCCGAGGAACAGACGACCTTCCGTCGCTGCGAAGACTTCCTCTGGACCATCCGCTGTCATCTTCATTTTCTCACAGGCCGGCCCGAAGAGCGCCTGACCTTCGAGTACCAGCCGCAGCTTGCCGAGATCCTCGGTTATGCGAACCGCATGGGACTGAAGGCCGTCGAGCGCTTCATGAAGCACTACTTCATGGTCGCCAAGGATGTCGGCGACCTGACCACTGTGCTCTGCTCCTGGCTCGAAGTGCAGCAGCTGACGACCTCGCCGAGGTTCGATACGCTTTTCGATCCCATGAGCTGGCGCATGCGCCGACGCGTGCGCCGCACGACGGCCTTCCGCATCGACAACGGCCGCCTCAATGTCGCCGACGCCGAGGTTTTCCGCCGCGATCCCGTAAACCTGATCCGTTGTTTCGCACAGGTCGAGGAAACGGGCGCCCTGCTGCACCCGCAGGCGATCCGCCTCATTCGCCAGTCACTGCGCCTAATCGACGACAATCTGCGCAATGATCCGGAGGCCAACCGGATCATGCTGAGCCTCATGACCGCGCGCGGCACCCCTGAGCTGACACTCAGGCGCATGAACGAAGCCGGCGTGCTCGGGCGCATGATTCCGGAGTTCGGCCGCGTCGTCGCGATGATGCAGTACAATCTCTACCACCACTACACAGTGGACGAGCACCTCATCCGCACGGTCGGTGTGGTCTCCGAAATCGAGCGCGGCGAGAGCGAAGACAAGCATCCACTCTCTCACAACATCTTCAAGGCCATCATCAATCGCCGCGTGCTCTATGTCACCGCCTTCCTGCATGACATCGGTAAGGGCCGCGCCGAGGATCACTCGAAGCTCGGTGCTAGGATTGCACGCAGTCTCTGCCCGCGCCTGGGCCTCAGCGAGGCCGAGACCGAACTTGTCGCCTGGCTCATCGAGAACCACCTGCTCATGAGCAACATTGCACAGAGCCGTGACATCGCCGATCCGAAGACGATACGCGACTTCGCCGAAACTATGCAGAGCGTCGAGCGTCTGCGCCTGCTGCTGTTGTTGACTGTTGCGGATATCCGCGCGGTCGGCCCCAACACGTGGAATGGCTGGAAGGGGCAGCTCCTGCGCTCGCTCTACTATGCGACCGAGCCGCTGCTTTCAGGTGCCTATGAGCCGGTCGCACTCAGCGAACGCGTCGGCTCGGCGATCGAAGCCTTTCGCGTGAAGGCCAAGGACAAGCCGGCGGAGCACGTGCAGGCGTTCATCGAGCGCCAGTACGACGACTACTGGATCAAGACGTCCCTGCCAAAGCAGGTCGAGCACATGGGGCTGATGGCGCGCACGGACGGCAACGGCAAGAAGTTCGGGACGAGCTTCACGACCAACGCATTCACCGCCGTGTCGGAGCTTTCGCTGATCGCCCCCAACCACCCGCGCGTGCTTTCACTCTTCGCGGGTGCCTGCGCGGCTGCCGGCGCCAACATTGTCGGCGCGTATATCGCCTCGACGCGCGACGGCTTCGCCCTCGACACGTTCCTGCTGCAGCGGGCTTTCGAGCACGAGGATGACGAAAAGCGGCGCGCCAAGCGCATTGGCGAGACCATCGAGAAACTGCTGCGTGGCGAGGTGCGGCTCAGCGCCCTGATGGCCAAGAAGTTCGGAGCCCCATCGATCATCAATACCTTTACCGTCGAGCCGGAGGTCGTGATCGATAATGTCGTCTCCGACCACTTCACCGTCATCGAGGTTTCGGGCCTCGACCGCCCCGGGCTGCTCTATGATGTCACAACAGTGCTCTCCGACCTCAATCTCGACATCAACTCCGCGCACATCACGACCTTCGGCGAGAAGGCCGTGGACACGTTCTACGTCACCGACCTCACCCGTAAGAAGATCACCTCATCCCAGCGCCAGGAAGCGATCCGGGCGCGCCTGATCGACGTGCTCAGCGGCGATCCGCCGAATTGAGCATCCCCGCCCGACTGGATACGGCCCGCGCCCCATGAGACTTTACCGCGCCTTCGCGACCGTCGGCGGCCTCAGCATGGTGAGTCGCGTCTTCGGCTTCCTGCGCGACATCCTGATCGCCGCCGTGCTCGGCACCGGCATGATTGCCGATGCGTTCGTCGTCGCCTTCCGGATGCCAAACCTCTTCCGCCGCCTCTTCGCAGAGGGCGCCTTCAACGCAGCCTTCGTTCCGCTGTTCGCCAAGCGCCTCGAAACAGGCGGCAAGGACGCAGCGCGTGTATTCGCTGAAGAAGCGCTGGCCGGACTATTCGCGGTGCTGCTCGTGGTGACGGCGATCGCCCAGATCGCCATGCCGTGGCTCGTGCTCGGGCTCGCTCCTGGCTTCGCGAGCGAGCCCGAAAAACTCGACCTTGCAACGGCTCTGACGCGGATCGCCTTTCCCTATCTCTTGTGCATGTCGCTCGTGGCGCTGCTCTCCGGCCTGCTGAATTCCCTGCATCGTTACATCGCCGCGGCGGCGGCACCCATCGTGCTCAATGTCGTGCTCGTTGCCGTTATGCTGTTTGCGCACTGGCGCGGCTATCACAACGATCCGATCGCCGGTCATCTCCTCGTATGGGGCGTCTTCGCAGCGGGCCTACTGCAGCTGGCCATGCTCTGGATTGCCGCGAAGCGAGCGGGATTTGCACTGCGCTTGCGCCTGCCGCGCATGACGGAGGGCGTCCGCCGCCTCGTGGCACTCGGCATTCCTGGCCTCATCGCCGGCGGCATCACGCAGATCAACATCGTCGTCGGCACGATCATCGCCTCACTCGAAGCGAGCGCCGTCTCATATCTCTACTATGCCGACCGCCTGTATCAGCTTCCGCTCGGCATTGTCGGTGTCGCCATCGGCGTCGTACTGCTGCCTGATCTCTCGCGCCATCTCGGGGCTGGCGACCGGGAAGCCGCCATGGACAGCCAGAACCGCAGCATGGAGCTCGCGCTGCTGCTCACGTTGCCGGCCGCCGTCGCGCTGCTCGTCGCGGCCGAACCCATCATCCGCGTGCTCTTTGAGCGCGGCGCCTTCACACCCGCTGACACGCACGCGACAGCCTGGGCGCTCGCCGCATTCGCCATTGGCCTGCCCGCATTCGTGCTCATCAAGGTTCTGCAGCCAGGCTTCTTCGCGAACGAGGATACGAAAACGCCCATGCACTATGCGGGCGTCAATCTGGTCCTCAATGCTGCAGGATCGCTCGTGCTGTTCTTCGCCTTCAAGGCCGCAGGATTCATGCCGCATGTCGGCATTGCGCTCGCGACTTCGCTGGCCGCCTGGATCAACGCGCTGTTGCTCTGGATCGCGCTCAGGCAACGCGGCCACTTCGTCACGGACCAGCGTCTCGCCAAAAGCCTGCCGCTCATTGCTCTCGCGAGCCTGATCATGGGAGCCGGCGTGTTCGGTATCGGCCACGTGCTCGAGCCGTGGCTGAGATCCGGCGCGGGACTTGTCGCGCAGGCGATCGCACTCGCAGCACTCGTGACATTCGGCGTGGTTCTGTTCGCGAGCATCATCCTTGCGACCGGCGTGATGACCCCTGCGCAGCTCAAGCGCAAAATGCGGAGATAGTAGCCGCGCCTTCGGCGCGAGCGAGGCTTGCCTCGCGCTCCCAAATTCTTGTGGCGCGCCTTCGGCGCGACGAGGGACACCCTCCCTGACGCACCCGCTTTTATTGACGAAGTACTCTCGGCGAACTCCACTTCCCCTTCTCCCCGTTTTACACGGGGAGAAGGTTGGGGTGAGGGGCGGCAACTAGCGCAACGTTTGTGTATGCCGCCGCCCCTCACCCTAGCCCTCTCCCCGCGCGCGGGGAGAGGGGATGATAGAGCGCGAGGCGGCAGCCTCGCTCGCGCAGCGACCAACCGAGCCGCAGCTAACCCGCCGGCAAGATCTTCCCGGGATTGAGGATGTTCTCGGGATCGAGCGCCTGCTTGATCGCGCGCATGGTGGCAAGCGCAGGGCCGTGCTCGGCCTTGAGGTATTTCATCTTGCCCTGGCCGACACCATGCTCGCCCGTGCAGGTGCCCTCCATGGCGATGGCGCGCTTTGCCATCTTCTCGATCAGCAGCTCGGCGGCCGCGATCTCCTTGGGATTGGACATGTCCACCATGGGCATGGTGTGGAAGTTGCCGTCACCGACATGCCCGACGATCGGCGCACTGAGACCCGAGGCGCGAATGTCCTCCATGGTTTCGGCGAGGCATTCGGCGAGACGCGAGATCGGCACGCACACATCCGTCGCGATGGCTTCGCGGCCCGGATGGGCGGTCTTCACGGACCAGTAGCTCTCGTGACGTGCTTTCCATAGTCGGCGGCGGTCCTCTTCCTTCTCGGCCCAGTCGAAACCGATGGCACCTTCGCCGCGCGCGATCTCCTCGAAGATGCGCACCTGATCCCGCGTACCGGCTTCAGTGCCGTGGAACTCGAGAAAGAGCATCGGCTTCACGGGTAGATTGAGCTTGGCCTGCTCATTGAGAACACGCACGTTGGCTTCGTCGATGAATTCCATGCGCGCGAGGCCGAGGCCAAGCTGAATGGCCATGATGACGGAATTGCACGCGCCTTCGACGCTCTCGAAGGGGCAGACCGCAGAGAGAATGCTCTCAGGGATGCCATAGAGCTTGACCGTCACTTCGGTCATGATGCCGAGCGTACCTTCCGAGCCGACGAGCAGCTTGGTGAGGTCATAGCCGGCCGAGGATTTGCGCGCGCGCCGGGCCGTGCGGATGACGGAACCGTCGGCCATGACTGCCGTCACGTTGAGCACATTCTCGCGCATGGTGCCGTAGCGGACGGCGGTCGTGCCGGAAGCCCGTGTCGCGCTCATGCCGCCAATCGTGGCTTCCTCCGCTCCGGGATCGACCGGGAAGAACAGGCCCATATCGCGCAGATGATCGTTGAGCTGCTTGCGCGAGACGCCCGCTTCGACGGTCGCATCAAGATCGCGATCATTGACCACGAGAATGCGGTTCATGCGCGAGAAGTCGAGCGAGATGCCCCCCCGCGGCGCATTCAGATGCCCTTCGAGCGAGGTGCCAGCGCCGAATGGGATGATCGGCACGCGATGCGTGCCCGCGATACGCACGACCTCCTGCACTTCCTCCGTATTGTCCGGCCACACAACGGCGTCGGGCGGCTGGTTCGGCAACCAGGTGAGGGTGTGGGCGTGCTGGCGGCGCACGGCCTCGCCTGTCTGGAAGCGCTCGCCGAAGCGCTGGCGGAGAATGGCAAGCGCAGTCGCAACATCGGCGGTGCCGGGAGACAGGGTCTCGGACATCAGGGGCTTCCTCGATCAATACAGGCGCCGTTCTGCTCGCTGCGGCACTTCGTGGCACTGCCCTGCACCGGACGGCACGGGGAGACTGCTCGCACTATACAGGTGAACCACCCACAGTGTCACACGGGCGAACCCGCTGCTCCATTACCGATCAGCCCGGATCCATACCCATTTCGCGGATTGCCGGCGCGGCCCCTGGCGCAGTGAGAAATGCGAGCAAAGCGGCCGCAGCCTCGGGGACAGCTTGCGGATGAAGGCCGATCGCGTACACCGTCAGGACCTGAATATCGGATGGGAGCGGTCCGAGATAGACAATCCCCGTCCTCTTAAAGAGCTCACTCACCTGCTGAAAGCCGAGATCCGCCTCGCCGCGCGCCAGCAGATCGCTAATCTGCGTGCCTGAGGGTGGCTGCTTGACCCGGTCTTTGATCTCATCGGAGATGCCCATCTTCCGGATCATCTCGGCAACATGAAAGCCGCTCGGCCCTGAAGAGTAGGCGATCGATTTGGCGGCGAGGATTGCGCGCTTCACGCCTGCGCCCGAGGAGATATCGGGTTTGTCGATGCCAGTGCGAAGGGCGACGCCGACGCCTGACTTGGCGAAGTCTTTTCTGCTTCCGGCGGCCAGCTTCCCGTCGGCGATGAGTTTGTCGATGTTCGCACTTCCGATGATGACGATATCGACCGCTTCGCCCTTCGCGACGCGCTGCGCCGCAGCTTCAGTACCGGCCCATGTCAGCGTGACCTTGTGCCCAGTCGATTGCTCGAAGCGCGCCGCGAGATCGGTGACTGCCTCTTTGACGGCATTTGCGCTAAGCACCTTGATTTCGGCGCCTTGGCCCTTGCTCAGAGAGAATGCGGAAAGGAAAAGGGCAGCCAGAAAGACGAGCACGCCATGCATTACTCTCTCCGTAGGCTGGAGTGCCGGAACACTCCAATCTAGCGGTAGGGTCAGCCAGCAGGCAAGCTCATCCGGATCAGGCTGATTTGAGTACGCGCGCCGCCTCCGGCGCGAAATACGTGAGGATGCCGTCAGCACCGGCGCGCTTGAAGGCCAGCAAGGCCTCCATCATCACGCGGTCGCCATCGAGCCAGCCATTGAGGGAAGCGGCCTTCAGCATCGCGTACTCGCCGGAGACTTGATAGGCATAGGTCGGCACACCGAACGTGTCCTTCACACGGCGCACAATATCGAGGTATGGCATGCCCGGCTTGACCATGACCATGTCGGCGCCCTCGGCAATGTCGAGGCCGACTTCGCGGAGTGCCTCGTCCGAATTGGCCGGGTCCATCTGGTAGGTGCGCTTGTCGCCGATGAGCGTCGCGTTCGTACCGATGGCATCGCGGAACGGGCCATAGAAGCCCGAGGCGTATTTGGCGGCATACGAGAGGATCTGCACCTCCTCATAACCCCGCGCATCGAGGGCGGAGCGGATCGCGCCGATGCGGCCATCCATCATGTCCGAGGGCGCGACGCAGTCCACGCCCGCATCAGCCAGCGACAGCGCCTGGCGGCAAAGAATGCCGACCGTTTCGTCGTTCAGAATGACGCCGCGGTCATCCAGCACGCCGTCATGACCATGGCTCGTGTAGGGATCGAGCGCGACATCGGTGATCACGCCGATCTCAGGGACAGCATCCTTGATGGCGCGAACCGCACGGCACATGAGATTGTTGGCCTTCTCGGCCTCGCTACCGCGCGGGTCGCGCAGCGCCCGGTCGACATAAGGGAAAGGTGCCACAGCCGGAATGCCGAGCTTGGCGGCTTGCTCGGCGGCACGCTGGGCTTCGGCGATGTTCAGACGGTCCACACCCGGCATATGGGCGACGGGGGTGCGGTCCTCCCGGGCGTCCATGAGGAATATCGGCCAGATGAGATCAGCCGTGGTCAGCACATTCTCGGCGACCAGCCGGCGCGACCACCCTGCCTTGCGGTTCCGGCGCATCCGGACGGCCGGATAGGCCCCCGGCATGGCAGGGGTGAAATGTGACCCGTCGGCCGCAGGCCGCTGCGCCTCGGCGCGCTCCAGCTTCAACGGCTTCATGAATTTGGCTCCCGGGTGGTTGTAGGGCCTAGTGTGGCCGTGCTGTGTGGCCCACCGGCATCGAAACGGCCGAAATCATTCTTATTCTACGCTTCGACGCCCCGCTGTCCACGGCTCTCGCAAACGTGTCGCGCCCGCCCCCTTGCGCTGCAAAAAAGAGGGGCGTAGAAGACCGACTTTAATGAACACCCAGGCACACGCGTCATTCTACTTCCCCGGGCGCCACCTCCTCACTTGCGAGGGTTTGAGCGCTCAAGAGATCAATTCGCTCCTCGATCTCGCCGACAGAGCCGCCGAAACTAGTCGACAGGTTAACAAGAAGCGCGACGTCCTTCGCGGGCGCACGCTCATCAACCTGTTCTTCGAGGTCTCGACGCGCACGCAGGCGTCATTCGAGCTAGCGGGCAAGCGCCTCGGCGCCGACGTCATGAATATGCACGTCGCGACGTCTTCGGTGCAGAAAGGCGAATCGCTGATCGACACAGCGATGACGCTCAACGCCATGCGCCCCGACCTGCTCGTCGTGCGCCACCACGCGGCCGGCGCCGTCGAGCTCCTCGCACAGAAGGTGGACTGCTCGGTCATCAATGCAGGCGACGGCGCGCACGAGCATCCGACTCAGGCCCTCCTCGATGCGCTGACCATCCGCCGCGCCAAGGGGCGTATCGCGGGCCTGACGGTCGCCATCTGCGGCGACATCCTGCATTCGAGAGTCGCGCGCTCGAACATTCACGTGCTCAACGCCATGGGCGCGCGGGTCCGGCTCATCGCGCCCTCGACGCTGCTGCCGCCCGGCATCGAGCGCCTCGGCGCCGAGGTCTACACGGATATGTGGAAAGGCCTCGAGGACTGCGACATCGTCATGATGCTGCGCCTCCAGCGCGAGCGCATGGAAGGCAACTACGTCCCCACCTCGCGCGAGTACTACCACTTCTTCGGGCTCGACCAGGAAAAGCTCGACTGCGCGAAGCCCGATGCGCTCATCATGCATCCGGGTCCGATGAATCGCGGCGTCGAGATCGCCTCGACGATCGCCGACCATTCTCGCAGTGTGATCCGCGAGCAGGTCGAGATGGGCGTTGCCGTACGCATGGCCGTGCTGGAAGCCCTGGCGCGCCATCTGCCGAACCATTGAGGTGCGCTTAGCGCGCCCACACCGCTAGACGAGGTACGAGCGTGAGGCCGCCAACTGGCAGGGACGGTACGAAAGTGAGCGCGGAAACCGCTGCAGGCACAGTATTCATCAATGCCCGCATCATCGACCCGGCATCGGGGCGCGACGAACCCGGCGGGCTGCTCGTCACGGATGGCGTGATCACGGACGTCGGCGGACATCTGCGCCGCAATGCACCGGCTGGCGCGGCCGTCGTCGACTGCAACGGGCACATTCTGTGCCCCGGTCTCATCGACGCGCAGGTCTATACCGGCGATCCCGGTCAGGAGCACCGCGAAACCCTCAAAACCGCGAGCTTTGCTGCCGCGGCCGGGGGCGTCACGAGCATCGTGTGTATGCCGGATACCGAGCCGGTTATCGACCAGGTGGCGCTGGTCGACTACGTACAGCGCCGCGCGCGCGAGCGGGCCGTGGTCCATGTCCATATCATCGCGGCGCTGACCAAGGGCCTCAAGGGCCAGGAGCTGGCTGAGATCGGGCTCCTGCAGCGCGCCGGTGCCGTGGCCTTTTCGAACGGCAAGTCCTCGATCGCGAATACCGGCGTCATGCGCAATGCGCTGAACTATTCGAAGGACTTCGGCGCGCTCATCATGCATCACACCGAGGATCCCTACCTCAGTGAAGGCGGTGCGATGAACTCGGGCGAGGTCTCGACCCGTCTCGGCCTCAAGGGCGTGAACAAGGCCGCCGAAGCCCTCGTTGTGGAGCGCGACGTGCGCCTCGTCGGCATGACGGGCGGTCGCTACCATGCCTCGACGATCTCGTGCGCGGAGAGCCTCGCAGTTGTACGCGGTGCCAAGGCGCGCGGGCTCCCCGTGAGCTGCGGTGTCTCGATCAATCACCTCACGCTCAACGAGAATGACATCGGCTCATATCGCACATTCTTCAAGGTGCGCCCGCCATTGCGCTCCGAGGAAGATCGCACCGCGATGGTGCGCGCGCTTGCCGCCGGCGATATCGACGTCGTCGTCTCGAGCCATGACCCGCAGGATGCCGACGTCAAGCGGCGCCCGTTCGCCGAGGCCGCCGACGGCGCCATCGGCCTCGAAACGCTGCTGGCTGCTGCGCTTCGCCTCTATCATGCGGACGAAATCGGGCTTCTGCCGCTGCTTCGCGCCATGACCATCAACCCCGCGAAGCTCCTGGGGCTCCCTGGCGGCCGCCTCGAAAAAGGTGCGCCGGCTGACCTGCTGCTGTTCGACCTCGGCCAACCCTGGGTCGTCGACCGGGAGCAGTTGCGCTCGCGCTCGAAGAACTCGCCGTTCGACGAGCAGAAGCTCCAGGGCCGTGTGCTCAAGACCATGGTTGCCGGGCGCATGGTCTATCAGTACGGTTCGTGACCGCCCTGCGCGCCTGAGCTGTTCTTCACCGACCGGACCTGCACGAGATGTCTTCTTCCCTTCTTCTGCCCGCGCTGGCGGCGCTCGCGTTCGGCTATCTGCTGGGCTCCATTCCCTTTGGGCTGATCCTGACGCGTGCGGCAGGTCTCGGTGATGTGCGCGCAATCGGCTCGAAGAGCATCGGCGCGACCAATGTGCTCAGGACGGGCAACAAGAAGATCGCGGCACTGACGCTGCTGCTCGACGCCCTCAAGGGAACGGCGGCCGTGTTGCTGGCCTCGGTGCTGGGTGCGTGGTTCGTCGCTGACGGGACGCCGGCATCACAAGGCTTGCTCACGGCGATGCTCATGCCGTGGATGGCGGGTCTCGGCGCCGTCGTCGGTCATCTGTTTCCAGTCTGGCTCGGCTTCAAAGGTGGCAAGGGCGTCGCGACGTACATCGGCGTGCTCATCGGCGCCTACTTCCCGGCAGCGCTCGTGTTCTGCGCCGCGTGGCTCGTCGTGGCGGCCGTCACGCGCTATTCGTCGCTCGCATCGCTCGTCGGCACATTCGTCGTCTTTCTCTATTTTACAGTCATCGGCGGCAATCTCATCGTCCCGATCGTCGCGATCATTTCAGCACTCATTTTTTGGAAGCACCGCGAGAACATCCGCCGGCTCGTCGCGGGGCAGGAGAGTCGTATTGGTGCCAAGGCCTGAAGGATCTTCCCGAGGACGCGCTGCGCCGCTTCCAATTGCCGAACTGGGTGAAGCAGAGCGACTTGCCTGCCTGCGCCTCATCCGCACCGAGAACGTCGGTCCGGTCACGTTTCGTGAACTGGTCAACCATTGTGGCGGCGCCGAGCGAGCGCTGAAGGCACTGCCGGATCTCGCGCATCGCGGCGGGCGGCGGCAGCCCGTGAAAATCTATCCGCGCGACAAGGCCGAAGCGGAGCTCGACGCGGCACGCAAGATCGGCGCGCGTCCACTCTTCACGATCGAGCCCGGATATCCGGCCGTGCTGGTTCATGCGGGCGTGCCGCCGCCCCTGCTTTACGTGAAGGGCCGCACGGATCTCTTCGACATGCCGGCCGTCGCGATCGTCGGCGCGCGCAATGCCTCGGCGGCAGGCCGAACGATGGCAAGCCGTCTGGCAACAGCGCTCGGCGCCGCCGGTATGATAATCGTTTCGGGCCTCGCGCGCGGCATCGACGGCGCGGCACATGAAGCGGCACTCAAGACGGGCACCGTCGCCGTGCTCGCGGGTGGCCTCGACCACATCTATCCGCCGGAGCATGAGAAGCTGCATGCGGATATCGCCGCGGAAGGCTGCCTCGTCAGCGAGCTTCCGCCGGGGTTCAAGGCACGCGGCAACGATTTCCCACGGCGCAATCGCATTGTTTCGGGGCTGGCGCTGGGCACCGTGGTTATCGAAGCCGCTCTGCGCTCGGGCTCGCTCATCACCGCGCGCCGCGCCGCCGACCAGGGGCGCGAAGTGTTTGCCGTACCCGGTCACCCGCTCGATCCTCGCGCCGAGGGCACCAACATGCTCCTCAAGCAGGGAGCGACTTTAGTCACGTCGGCCGAAGATGTTCTCGAGTCGCTGCGACCTCAGATGGACCACACGCCCCGCGGGATGGCGGCTGCATCGGTGGATCTGGGGCTCCATCCGGATGAGGACAGCGCGCCGCCGTCGTCATTGCCGTCCGACGCTGCCCAGCTCGTGGTGCTCCAGGCGCTTGGGCCGGCGCCTGTGTCCGTCGATGAACTGGCTCGCTCGACAGGCCTCGCAATTCGCGCGCTGAGGGGTGTACTCATCGAGCTGGCGCTTGCCGGGCGCATCGAACATCAGGGCGCTCAGCTCATTGCTCTCAAATCCAGCTTCTGAACGCCGGGCCGATCACCGGCGCTGCGCCTGGATGATGGCCTCGCGGTAAGCAACGACGAGAACGCCGGCAAGCGTGGCGCAACCGAGGTTATCCGCGAGTTCCTTGAGCTCCAGCGTGAGATCGGCAAGATACTCGAGCTGATCGGACCGGGAGAGCTTATCGGCGCCCCCGAACTCATCCTCTTCTGCACCGCGCCTGCTGACGTGTGATGAGATAGTCATGACGGCTGAATTCCTCCTCTCGGCAACTCCTGAAATATGGTTGCTTCGAGAATATTATGCAATCACTGGTTGCATGCCAATGCCGGCCACCTGACTTGTCCACATCGGGTTGTCGGTCCCCGAGCGAGCCGTATTCGCTCCATTAATTGATTGATAATACGAACTAAACTAGAGAGGCCGACGGATGGTGGCGCCCTGACGGTTTGACAGGCCCCGCGCCATAACCCATGTTCTCGCGCAATCACTGACCTGCGGTCGGCTGCGTGTGTGGGGACCGCAATGCGGCCCGCCAGGCGCCGAGAACGGCATTGGAAACCAATGAAAATCGTCATTGTCGAGTCGGCTGCCAAGGCCAAGGCCATCAACAAGTACCTTGGGTCGACTTTCAAGGTTATCGCCAGTTACGGCCACATCCGGGATCTCCCGTCCAAGGACGGCTCCGTCGAGCCGGACAAAGACTTCGAGATGCACTGGGACGTGGACGGCCGCGCCCAGAAAGTGGTGCGTGAGATCACCGCAGCCGTCAAAGGTGCCGACAAGCTCATTCTGGCCACCGACCCCGATCGCGAGGGGGAGGCCATCTCCTGGCACATTCTAAAGGTGCTCGAGGAGAAGAAGGCGCTCAAGGGCATTCCCGTCGAGCGCGTGACGTTCAACGCGGTCACCAAGCAGTCCGTGCTCGATGCCATGAAGGCGCCGCGCGCCATCGATGCGCCGCTGGTCGAGGCTTATCTCGCACGCCGCGCCCTCGACTATCTCGTGGGCTTCACGCTTTCCCCTGTGCTCTGGCGCAAACTGCCGGGCTCGCGTTCGGCGGGCCGCGTTCAGTCGGTCGCCCTCCGCCTCGTCTGTGAGCGTGAGCGCGAGATCGAGGCCTTCAGGACCGACGAATACTGGACCATCGAAGCCCTGCTCGCGACGCAGAAGGGCGAGGAGGTTCGCGCGCGTCTCACGGCCGTTGCCGGCACCACGCTCAAGAAGCTCGACATCAAGGACGGCGCCTCAGCGAACGCGATCAAGGCCGCCATCGAGGGCGGCGACTTCGTCATTACTTCCGTCGACAAGAAGGCGACGCGGCGCAATCCGGCGCCTCCCTTCACGACCTCGACGCTGCAGCAGGAAGCCTCGCGTAAACTCGGCTTCTCCGCCAAGCAGACGATGAACGTCGCCCAGCGCCTGTATGAAGGCGTGGACATCGGCGGCGAGACCGTCGGCCTCATCACGTACATGCGAACGGACGGCGTCCAGATCATTCCCGAGGCCATTGGGCCGATCCGCCGCTCCATCGAGGACACGCTCGGCAAACGCTACGTCGCGCCCTTCATCCGCGAGTACAAGACCAAGGCCAAGAATGCCCAGGAAGCGCACGAGGCCATCCGCCCGACGGACGTATCGCGCCGACCCGAGAATGTCGCGCGCTACGTCGAGCGCGATCAGGCACGCCTTTATGAACTGATCTGGAAGCGCGCGGTCGCGAGCCAGATGGCGTCTGCCGAGTTGGAGCAGACCACCGCTGAAATCGAGGTCAAGGGCCGCGACGGCAAAGTCTATGGCGTGCGTGCGACCGGCACCGTCGTGCTCTTCGATGGCTTTCTCAAGCTCTACGAGGAAGGCCGCGACGAGGAGGACGAGGAGAGCCGCCGCCTGCCGCCGCTCTCGCAGGGTGACCACCTCAAGGATCGCGGCGTCGACGCCAAGCAGCACTTCACCGAGCCGCCGCCACGCTACACGGAGGCGACGCTCGTCAAGAAGATGGAAGAGCTCGGCATTGGCCGCCCTTCGACGTATGCCTCGACGCTCGCCGTGCTCGAGGATCGCGGCTATGTGAAGATCGACCGGAAGCGGCTCATCCCCGAGGACAAGGGCCGTCTCGTCACGGCCTTCCTCGAAGCCTTCTTCAAGCGCTATGTGGAATACGATTTCACGGCCAGCCTCGAAGAGAAGCTCGACCTCATCTCGGATCACCAGCTCGACTGGAAGGAAGTCCTGCGCGACTTCTGGAAGGAGTTCACGGGCGCGGTCGACGAGACCAAGGAGCTGCGCGTCAGCGATGTGCTCGAAGCGCTGAACGAGCTACTCGGTCCGCACATCTTCCCCGACAAGGGCGATGGTACGGATCCGCGCGCCTGCCCGAACTGCGGCGAGGGTCGTCTCTCGCTCAAGACGAGCAGGTTCGGCCCCTTCGTCGGCTGCTCGAACTACCCCGAGTGCCGCTTCACGCGCCAACTTGCCGACACCAACAAGAACGGTGATGAAGCGGCGAACCCCGATGGCAAGCTGCTCGGCTATGACCCCGATACGGGCCTCGCCGTGACGCTGCGCACGGGCCGCTTCGGCGCATACGTACAGCTCGGTGAAGCCGACAAAGAAAAGAAGGACGACAAGCCGAAGCGCAGTTCGATCCCGAAGGGTGTCGACGCTGCCTCGGTCGATCTCGAGAAGGCACTACAGTTGCTGAGCCTCCCGCGTGAGGTCGGCGTGCATCCGGAGTCGGGAAAGCCGATCGTCGCGGGGCTCGGCCGCTATGGACCGTTCATCCTCCACGATGGCAAGTACGCCAACCTCGAATCCATGGAAGAGGTGTTCTCGGTCGGCATCAACCGTGCGGTGACGATCCTCGCCGAGAAGGCCGCGGGCGGTAAGGGCCGCTTCCAACGGGCTGGACCGACGGTCCTCAAGGAACTCGGCGAGCATCCCGATGGCGGCGGGCCCATCAAAGTGCTGTCGGGCCGATACGGGCCGTACATCAACCAGGGCAAGATCAACGCGAACGTGCCCAAGGGCAAGGAGCCGACGACGGTAACCGTCGAAGAAGCCATTGCCCTTCTCGCCGAGCGCGCGGCCAAGGGCGGCGGCAAGCCGGCCAAGGGACGCAAGGCGCCGAAGAAGGCCGCCGCTGAGCCTTCAGAGAAAAAGCCCGCCAAGAAGGCGCCAGCAAAGAAAGCCCCTGCCAAAAAGACTCCGCCTAAGAAGGCAGCGGCCGCTTCATCGGAAAAGCCGGCAACAAAGGCTAAACCGAAGACCGCAGCGAAAAGCCCACCGCGTCGTCGTGATGCTGCCGAATAAGGCCAACTGAAAGAGCGCGCGTGCCGAAGAAGCAGAAGCGCCGTGAGAAGCCTGATCGGCCGAGCCGGTCGGGCCAGCCGCGCAACGAGGGCAAGACAGCACCGCTACCGACGCGCGAGCAATTGCTCGAGTACCTGTCGAGCACCACGGAGAAGGTCGGCAAGCGCGAGATCGCCCGTGCCTTCAATATCCGCGGCGAGGATCGCATTGCCCTGAAGGCGCTCCTCCTGCAGCTGTCGAGCGAAGGTGCCATCGTCGGTAACCGCAAGGCCGTCAAGCCGCGCGGCAAGCTGCCGCCTGTCGGCGTGTTGGAGATCGTCGCACGCGACGACGAGGGCGAACTTGTCGCCGTCCCGGCCAACTGGGAAGCCTCCGAAGGCGAGCGCCCGAAGATCCTCGTGCGGGAAGGGCGCCGGTCGATCGGTCCCGACGGCAACGGCGCGCTCGCGATCGGCGACCGCATTCTCGCGCGCCTTGCCCGCATCCGCGATACCGACCCCTTCGGCTATGCGCACGAGGCCGAGCCCATCAAGCGACTGCCGCGCGAGCGAAAGCGCCTGCTGGGCATCTTCCGCGCCGCCAAACGCGGCGGTGGCGGCATGATCGATCCGGTCGATCGCAAGGATCTCAAGGAGTGGCCGGTCCACGCCGGCAACGAGGGCGATGCCGCTGACGGCGAGCTCGTACGCTTCGACATCGTACGCCGCCATCGCGAGGGCGTGCCCGAGGCGCGTGTCGCGGAGCGGCTCGGCAATCCGCAGGACCAGCGCCAGATCAGCCTGATCGCTATCCATGTCCACGGCCTGCCCGATGGCTTTCCCGATAGCGTGCTTGCCGAAGTCGAGGATCTGCCGCCAATCGAAACAGAAGGCCGCTTGGATCTGACCAAGCTGCCGCTCGTCACCATCGATCCCGTCGATGCGCGTGACCACGACGATGCCGTGCTCGCGGAGCCCGATGCCGATCCGGCCAATGAAGGCGGCTTCATCGTCACGGTCGCCATTGCCGATGTCGCGCATTACGTCCGCTCAGGCACGCGCTTGGATCGTGAGGCCAAGACGCGCGGCAACTCCGTCTATTTCCCCGATCGCGTCGTGCCGATGCTGCCCGAGCGCATCTCGAACGACCTCTGCTCACTGCGCGAGGGCGAGGTGCGCGCCTGTCTCGCAGCCCGCATGATCTTCGACCGTGACGGTGAGAAGCGCCGCCACACCTTCCATCGCGCACTCATGCGCTCGGCTGCGAAACTCTCCTATCAGGAAGCGCAGGCGGCCATCGACGGCAAGCCCAGTGAACGCGCCGCGCCCATGCTCGACAAGGCACTCAAGCCTCTGTGGGCCGCTTATGCCGCGCTCGCCGCCGCACGCGATCGTCGTGCACCGCTGGATCTCGATCTGCCCGAGCGCAAGATCGAACTCGGCGAAGATGGCATGGTTCGCCGCGTGCATGTGCCCGAGCGGCTCGATGCGCATCGCCTCATCGAAGAGTTCATGATCCAGGCGAACGTGGCTGCCGCCGAGACGCTCGAGCAGGCGCGCGCTCCCGTCGTCTATCGCGTGCACGACAAGCCCAGCACGGAAAAGCTCAAGTCTCTGCGCGAGCTGCTCGAGGGCTTGGACCTGAGCTTTCCACCGGGCGACCACGTTCGCCCCAAGCATTTCAACACCGTCCTGACCCGCGCCAAGGACCAGCCGTATGCCGAATTCGTCAATGAGGTGATCCTGCGCTCGCAGGCGCAGGCCGTTTACGACACCGCGAACCTCGGGCACTTCGGCCTCAATCTCCTCCGCTATGCGCACTTCACTTCGCCGATCCGCCGCTATGCCGATTTGCTCGTGCACCGGTCGCTGATCGCGGCACTGAAACTCGGCGCCGGTGGCATGACACCGGAGGAGAAGCCGGGCCTCAAAGCAACTGCCAAAGACATCTCGGATGCCGAGCGCCGAGCCATGGTCGCTGAGCGCGAGACCATCGATCGGCTGATCAGCGCCTTCCTTGCCGATCGCGTGAACGCGGAGTTCTCGGGCCGCATCTCGGGTGTCACGCGCTCGGGGCTCTTCGTGAAGCTCCGCGATACGGGTGCCGACGGCTTCATTCCGGCGTCGACGCTCGGCGGAGGCGAGTTCTGGCGCCACGTCGAGGAAGCGCACGCCCTGGTCGGCGACCGCAGCGGGCGTGGTTTCCGCCTGGGCGATTCCGTCGAGGTCCGGCTCGTGGAGGCCATACCCACGGCCGGCGCACTCAGGTTCGAGATGCTGAGCGAACCGGGGCAGATGCCCGGCGGCCACGCAGCCCGCGGGGGTGGCACTCACCGACGCGGACCGCGGATTGGTAACCGTCGCCATAGACGCCGCTAACCGCGCGATAGAGCGCGGCCGCACGTGTGCTCGTGACGCACCCCACCATGCGGTCTGCGCCATGGACCTCGCCGCCGATTGGCACTATTTCCTCGATAGGCGACATGCTGAATATTCGGGCAGCGATGCTCCCGAGGTCGCCGGGTGGAAGGGCAGACCATGACCCACACGCACGAACCCCACACACACGAACCCCACACACACCACGCTGTCGATCCCCTCGCGCCGCGCGACACTTGGCAGGCGATGGGACGCGCCTCGCTCGGCAAGTGTCCAGCTTGCGGTGAAGGGCACCTCTACCGCGCGTATCTGAAGGTTGCAGATAACTGCGATCATTGCGGCGAGGAATTGCATCACCAGCGCGCCGATGATGCACCGGCTTATTTCACCATCTCGATCGTCGGCCACATCGTGGTCGGCGGTGCGCTCATTCTGGAGCGTGCCCTCGCGCCTGCGACCTGGATCCACATGGCGATCTGGTTGCCGCTGACGCTCTTCCTCTGCCTCACCATGTTGCCCGCGGTTAAGGGCGCGCTCATTGGCATTCAGTGGTCGAAGCGCATGCATGGTTTCGGCGGCAGCGAGGATATGCCCGAGCCCGAGCCCGCAATTGCCGGAGAACGCGGGAGCACGCGTTGAGCGAGAACGAAGCCTTCAAGGCGCTGGTGGCCGAGCGCGCAGCCGCCAAGGGCAGCGCACCAGCAGCGGCCAAGGCGAAGGCACCCGTACTGCGTCCGCGCGATGCATCGACCCTGATCATCATCGACAGCAAGGGCGCAGCTCCGCGCGTGCTGCTCGGCAAGCGCCGCGACGACCTCAAGTTCATGCCGGGAAAGTACGTCTTTCCGGGTGGTCGTCTCGACGCCGACGACAAGATCATGATCGCGGCGCGCGAGTTGCGCGAAAGCGAAGCCGAGAAACTCATGCTCGACATGAAAGGGCACCCGAGCCCTGCTCGTGCGCGTGGCCTCGGCATGACCGCCGTGCGTGAGACCTTCGAGGAAGCCGGCATCATCATCGGCGGAACGGCGGCGGCATCCTCCGAGATCGCACCGCCAGCCGAGAACCCATCGCTGGAGAGCCCCGCGGCAAAGACCTGGCGTCAGTTCCAGGCGCACGGCTTCGTCCCCGACCTCGCCCCGCTGACCTACCTCGCGCGCGCCATCACGCCACCTGGCCGCCCGCGCCGGTTCGATACGCGTTTCTTCTGTGTGGAGGCGTCCGCCATCACCAAAAGCACCGATCACAACGACGGCGAGTTGTCCGGTCTCGTCTGGATGACACTCGTTGAAGCGCGCGAACTCGATCTGCCGCCGATCACGCGTGTGATCCTGGAGGATCTCGGCGAACGCATAGCAAAGCGCTCGCTCGACGACGCTTCGGTGCCGATCCCCTACTACTTCAATCGCCACGGTACCTTCCGCCGCGAGATGCTCCATCTCCCCGCGTCAAGCGCCTGAGCCCGCCCACTTTTTCGACTGATTGCGCGACTTTGCTTCGCTCGTAGGAAGCGGTCGGAGCTTATGCTCGCGCGCGCATAACGAACGCGGCGTAATGCGGCCTTCTGACGCATAAATTGTGGCCAAATTCAATCACCTGATGAATCGAATTCAGACGCCGTGGTTGACGCCCACGCCTACCCCTGCTTGTCTCCGCCTGCCAGAGACGCGGAGAAGCAACACCGCGGCTTGTCAGCCGGCGACGGGGGACCATCTGGCGGTCCGAGCGAGGGAGCACAACACCGAAAGCCCGAATGCGATGCGGTAGCCGCACTCAGCGGCTCACGTTCCGGCTTCCGGTGTCGATGCGGTGCTGAGCCTCCACCACGGGACTGCGCTTGCGCAGCCCGGGTCGCCTTTTGAAGACTGGAGGTCGTATGCGTATCCTGCGAGCACTGCCGATTGCCATCGGTATGACTGTTGCCGCTCTGGCAACGCCGGCATCAGCAGATTCAGGTTACACATTTGAAGGCAGAAGCGAATATCGCGACAGTATCTCGGTCAACTCCTACCGTCGCTCGAACCTCGGCGCCATGGACGCACGTCCCTCACAGCGAGCCGAACGCCAGGAAGGCCGCCGGAGCCGAACGGCACGCGTCCGTGACGATGAAAGCCGCGAAACACGGCGGACTTCGCGCCGCAGCGCGCGGGTCGCCTCGCTCGGTAACGATACCGGCGCAAGCTCGAGTGGTGGCGGACATCACGGCGTTGCGTCGTTCTACTGGCAGCCCCAGCGCGTCGCTTCCGGCGGCTGGTTCAATCCCAATGCCATGACGGCCGCCCACAAGACGCTGCCATTCGGCACACGCGTACGTGTCACGCACGCCGCCAACGGCCGTTCGGTGGTCGTGACGATCAATGACCGTGGACCGTACATCGCGGGCCGGATCATCGATCTCTCGAAGGCTGCTGCTGGTGTGATTGGTATGCAGGGTCAGGGCATTGCGCGGATACGCATGGAAGTTCTGGGGCGCTGAAACCCCGGTAATGCGAGGCAACATTAAGCGGCACGCCAACACCTGGCGTGCCGTTTTTCCTTTCCGCTGCTCTCGGCCCTCTCACAAAAAGCTGATGCCCGACCGAACTTGCAGGCGGGTCGCGGCGTCTCATCTTTATGCAGTGGCCGAGCAGAAGGTGCCTGGATGGAGCCCGGGACCTGCCGGCCAAAGGAGCCGCCAACATGTACGAAAAAACAAACGATGATCTTGAGCAGCCCGTTCGCCGGACTTACCCGGCCATGATGCTGAACGCCGATGACGTAGCAGCCCTGTCAACGCTCATGTTCGAACTTCGTGAGATGACACAGTCGCGCCGGTCCTTTGCCGCGGCGAGCACTTTCCTGCGCCGCTTTGGTGCCGAGAGTGAAGGTCCCCGCCTCGTCCCGGTGGATGCCTGACGCTGCTGCACGCTGGTATTCCTCCCCTGCGCCGATGAGCTTGGCCGGGAGCCTCGCAGCGCGCTAGGCTCCCTTAAGCAAACAGCTCAAACGGGAGGATCACCGATGGCGACGTTCAAGTGGGACCACATTCATCTGCGCAGCCCCGATCCGGAGGCGACAGCGGCGTTCTACCAGCGCATGTTCGGCGCCGAGGTGATCCGCACCCAGCAGCCGGGAGGCAAGACCCGCGTCGACCTCAAGATCGGTGGCGGCAGCGTATTCATTGCGCCGGTCGCGCCGGGCGATGGCGTCGCCTCGCCGCCGAAGACGCCCTATCAGGGCCTCGATCATTTCGGGCTCGAAGTGACCGGCATCGACGCGGTGGTCGCGGATCTCAAGAAGAAGGGCGCCGAGTTCACCATGGAGCCGAACAACATTCGGCCCGGCGTGCGCATTGCTTTCCTGCGCGGGCCCGAGGGCGTCTCCATCGAGCTGCTCGAGCGGAGCTGAGACTTAAGCGCCCTCAGCAGCGCTGCTTGATCTCGGCCTGGAGTTCGGCACGGACTTCCCCGGCCAGCGCTGCCACGCGCGCGCGCTGGCCGGTTTGCATGCCGTCGACCTCGCGCCCGAATGTATCGAGCGCCCAGTCGAGTTCGGCACTGGCAAAGCGCAGCTTGCCGCAGTCGAGTGTCTTGCGCAGCGCGCGGTAGGCGAAGAGCCGCGTGCCGTTGGAGAACTCCATCGGCGTCGGCGCCCGCATCATCCAGGATTGTGTTGGATCGGCGATCATCGCGCGCAGGAGCGCGAGGCAGTCGACTCCGGCACCGCAGCGTGCCGTGTCCTGCTCGAGATCGCGCTCGGTAAGCGCCTTCGGCTGTGGCGTCGGCGGCGGCCGAACAGCCGGCGGTGCCGAAATAGCGAGATCTGGTGGAGCTGGCTTGGTCGGCACGGGCTTTACTGGTGGTGCAGGCGGCGGTGCCGGCGCGACGACGCGGGGCCTTTCGGGAGCTACGGGCGCGCGACGCGGCTCGGGCGGCGGCGCGTACACGATCTTCGCAGGAGGCTGCGCAGCCCGATGTACCGTCGTGCCATTGTCCCACGAATCCTTGAGCGAGAGCCGCTCCTGTTCTTGCTGAGCTTCGATTTCGCCTGTGTAGCGCTCGGGCGGCGGCTCCTCCGCGCACGCCGTCACGCCGACAGCGATCAGAGCCGCGAGAACGGCTCTGTATCCATGTCGGCACTGACGCGCGGCTGGCAATGGCATCCCGGTCTGTCCGGACGAAATGAACAATTCGTCCGTAAGACTATGGGTCAGCCTTTAAGTTCCTCTTAATGCTGTGGATGCCACCGCGATCCCTCAGTTGTATCTCACTACGCCGTAGAGGCGGATCGTGCGCCCGGGCTGAAGCACTTCGTCCTTCTTGTAGGAGACGTGATTGCGCACATCCTGGTCGAGCAGATTCTCGCCCCTGAGCCCGATGGTCATCTGCGGTGATATCCGGCCGATCTCGGGTTGCAGCGCGAATGTGTACGAGAGATCGGCATTGAGCAGCGTGTAGCCATCCGTCGGCGTGTCCTTGATATCGTCGAGTGCCACCTTGTCCTGGTCGAAAGCGTGGAGTGCAAAAACACGCGCGAGCCAATTGGCATCGCGATAGTAGATACCGGCGCCGAGACGATGCGGCGGAATGCGCGGGACATAGCCGCCACCGGAAAACTTCGCGTGGACGAAGTCGTACTGCCCTTCAAAGCCGATCACGCCGCGCCCAAAGGACAGGGCATCCCACTGGGCGGAAAGCTCCACGCCGCTGAATGCCGCATCGCGTTGGGAGAACACGAGCTGATCCGATGCCCCGTGCGCGTGATCATGATCGTCGTCATCATCATCGTGATCGTGCTCGCCGCAGGAGCCGAGCGTTCCCTCGCATTCGATGCCCGTGAAGCGCTTGAAGATGAAGTTGCGGTAGCGCGTATGGAAGGCGGTCGCGTCAAAACGCACCGCACCGCGCGCACGCTTGAAACCGAGTTCGATCGTCGACGCCTTCTCGACCTTCAGATCCGGATTGCCGATCTCGAAAGTACCAGCCGCGTGATGCAGCCCCTTCGAGAAGAGCTCCGCGACATCCGGCGCGCGCTCGGTGTACTGGCCGGTCAGACGCGCGACCACGCCGAGCGGCAGTTCATAGAGCGCACCGAGACTGGCACTTTTCGGGGCAAATGAGCGACTGCGCTTCTCGACATGATAGTGGAAGTGATCATCGTGCGCTTCGATCTCGACGCCCGTCCCCTCGGCGCGAACGCTCTCGATGCGCGCTGCCGCCTGCAGCCGCAGGCGCTTCGTGATCTCGAGTTCTTCAAACCAGAAGGCGGCAATGCTGTTCGAACGCGCCGGCGGATCGATGAGCCCATCCATCTCCTCGGCGAGATGGTCGTCGTAGATGAAGCCCCGCACGCGCTTCTGGTCGAAGTGCACGCCGACGGCACCACGGAAAATGCCAAGCGGCGAGTTGAAGGCCTGATGCTGGACTTCGAGGCGCGCTTCGTGCTGGCGGTTCGTGTAGCGGCTCTCGATCTCATCGTGGAAATGATCGTCATGCGCGTGAGCGACGATCTCATCGTGCTTGTAGCGGGTGGTGCCGAGCCAGAAGCGGATAGCCTCGATGCCATAGTCGTTGATGCGCCATTCGCCGCGCGACTGGAACTTCTCCTGGTCGAGATCGATGCGCGGCCGGTGATCCTCGGCCTCCTCACCCGGAATGCCGTAGAAGCTCTTGAAGCGGGTGTATGAGACGCCGATGAACCCGCTCTCGCCGACAATGGAGGCGCCGAGCGAATAGCCGGAGCTTTCGACGAACGAGTTAGCCTGCCGGCCACGCGGCGTGTCGTAGTCGTCGGCCTGACGACGGAAGGCATCGGCATAGAGGACGATGTTGCCGGCGCCGGAAATGACCTTGAAGCCACCATCGTGGCTGTCGTCGACGGAGCCGAGCCCGCCCTTGAGCACGGCGCTGAAGCCATCCTTGGGCATGAACTGCGGAATGCGATCGTTCGAGACGTCGACGACGCCGCCAATGGCCTGCGAGCCGTAGCGTAGTGTCGCCGGACCGCGGATGATCTCGACGCGCTCGGCCGCGAATGGATCGATCGGCACGGCATGATCCTCGGACAAGGCCGAGACGTCGTGCGAGCCGATGCCGTTTTCCTGCACGCGCACGCGGAAGCGATCGAGACCGCGAATGATCGGTCGGCTGGCGCCAGGCGCGAATGTCGAGGCGGTGACGCCGGGCTTCTGCGCCGTCACATCACCGATGTTGGACACGGGCCGCGCCTCGATCTCCGGGCCGCTCATGACGGTGATCGGGACAAAGGCATCCTCATCGACGAGCAGCGTGCCCGGCAGCGGCGCAGGCGCGGCCACGGGCTCGGCAGGAACGGCCACGGTTGCCGGGCGCGGCTGAGGCGCCCGACGCGGGCGCTGCACCGGGCTTGGGCTTGTGACGACAATGCCCGGGAGCTGGATCTGAGCTTCGGCCTTTTCCGCCAAGACGCCAGCAACCGCCAGAAGCGCCATCCCACCCTGTAGCCCTCGATAGAACCACAACCGCATTCTCAACCCCCTCGACTTGCTGACGTATGCTATAACGTTACTGTTATAATGTTACGTCTAGGGCAGAGAGCGAGCGGGGACAAGAGGTGCAAATGGCGGGCAAGACTGGCAGCAGCACGGTTGCCCTCGGCCTGTGGCCTCGTGGGCACGCCCCTTTGCGAGAGGCCGGCGGCCTCCCAGATGCATGAGGACCGCGTGGCGGCCGCGCCGCCCCTTGATTGCTGCGACGGAACATGGTGGAGAGCACGGATTGCACCGGGCACAACCGCAAGAGATGACTGACGACGCTCCACCTGTGAAGCTGCCCCCACTTGGCGATCATCGCCCGGAGCGCGGCGACATGCCGTCCGATGCCGCTCGCGCGACCATGCCGCTGGAGATTTCGCCGAGTCCGAAAGATGCTGACGCCGCGCCGACAAAGGCTGCTGTTGAACTAGCGCCGGCCGATCCCGAGACCGCGCCCACCGTCACAGCACGCCATCCCATGCGCCGGACAGCCGCCGTGCTTGCGGCTGGCGGTGCGCATGTGCTGGTGCTGCTGGCCCTCGTCTCCGCTCCACCGCTCGAATACGGAAGCGGCGGCAGCGGTCAGGACGCGATCAGTGTCTCGATTATTTCGGCGAGCGCGCTCGACGCCCGCCAGCCCACAACCGACCTCGACGCAAAGTCAGCCACCGGTCAGATGTCGCCAGAGTTGGGTGACGACGATCGAGAGAGCAAGGCCGAACCCGAGACGACGAAGCCACCCGAACCAGCCCGCGAACGTGCCGCGGATGAGATGGCAGAGCCTGATCTGCGTCTCGCGGCACCTGCAGAGCCGGCACCTGAAGCCGTGCCCGACCAAGCGCCAAAGCTGACGAGCCCGCCGGAGCCGCCCGAAGAGACGAAAATGGCGAGCGCAGAGCCGCCAACCCAGATCGAAAAGAAGGAAGAGGCGCCGCCCGAGAAACAGGCCGCGCAGCCGAAACCCGAAACCCGAACGGACGGCGGTGAGACATCGGTCGGCGCGGCACCTGCTCCATCGCCCAAGGCGGCCGCTGCAGAGGCCAGTCGCGGGCAGATGATAGCCTACGGTATCGCCGTGCAGTCGGCCCTGCTTGCGGTCGATCAGAGTGAGGCACGAGTCGCGCTCGCGGCGACCAAGGCCAAAGGCACTGTCGTCATCAAGCTGATTCTCGACCGGAGCGGCGCACTCACCCGCGCCGAAATCGCTACCTCGAGCGGCATTCCTCGGCTCGACGAACTGGCATTGCTGCTGACGCGTCAGGCAAGTTTCCCGCCGCCGCCCGCAGAGTTGGCGGCCACCGAGCTCGCTTACACCGCCCCCATCCGCTTCCGATAGCTGCCTTTAGCGGCCTATGCTGCACTGCAAAATCAGCACTCTCGCTTTTGCCATTGTCGGCCATTACACTTCACAAGCTCGTGAAGGCAGCGCTTGAACTGCCAGCGGCGCCGGCAACGTCACGCCAGAAGGCACGGTGCCGAGACACTGGGTTGAACAACGATCCAAGAGGCCAGCACGTAGCAAACCTGCTGCGTCGCCGGCCTTACGTTAGAGGCGCCCATATCGGGCACACATAGGACGATAGGCCTCGCATGGGTCTGCTGCCGGTTCTCGCGAAGCGGGTAACAAGCGCGCGCGCTCTCGGGCGGCCATTCGTCATTTCCCTCGGGATCCACATCACATGACCACAAGCGCGGGTACGCCCGACGCATCTGCAGCGCGCAACCTCGACCTCGATTGGCGGGTGGTCAGGAGCTTCGCACACTTCGCAAGCGGCTTCTGGCGTGGGGAAGGCGCGCGCCGCGCCTGGATGCTCACGATCGTGCTCGCGTTCTGTCTCCTGCTCAGCACGACGGCGACCGTCGCACTCAATCATTGGACGCGCTGGTTCTTCGATAGCCTCGAAGCCCGCGATGCGGTGGCACTCTGGGAGTCGGTGCTGGTCTTCTTCCTGATCATTGCTTGCATGGCCGCCATCGGCGTCGGCATCGTCCTCACGCGCGAACGCCTGCAGGTGCATTGGCGGGCGTGGATCGTCGGCGACGTCGTCTCGCGCTGGCTGGGCCGCCGGCGCTTCTACCATCTTGCGCAATCGGGCAAGCAGCCGGCCAACCCCGAATACCGCATTGCCGATGACTCGCGCTGGGCGAGCGAGCCCCTCGTCGATCTCGGCATCGGTCTCGTCACCGCGATCATCTCGGCCGCAGCCTTCATCTCCATCCTCTGGTCGGTCGGAGGATCGTACACGCTCGCGCTCGGCGGCAGTCAGCTCACCATCCCCGCCTACATGGTGCTGATCGCTCTGGCCTACGGGGTCATTGGATCGCTACTCACCATGTGGGTCGGGCGGCGTCTCGTCGGCTATGTCGGCCGCAAGAATGAGGCCGAAGGCGACTTCCGCTTTGCCCTCATGCGCCTGCGAGACAATTCAGAAAGCGTCGCCCTCATGGGCGGCGAACAGAGCGAGCGGCGCATCCTCGCCCGCATCTACGACACCGTCGTCCAGCGCTGGCTGAGGATCGTCCAGCAGCATGGCCGGCTGACCTGGATCACGAACTCGATCGGCCCGATGACCCCCGTCGTACCGCTGTTGTTCGCGGCCCCAAAGTATCTGCAGGGTGAGCTGTCGCTCGGCGAGGTGACGCAGCTCGCTGCCGCCTTCTCGCAGGTGCAGATGGCCATTTCCTGGGTCGTCGACAATTTCAATCGCATTGCGGAGTGGTACGCCTCCGCGCGTCGCGTCATGGACATGGTCGATGCCTGTGACGACGTCGACCGGCGCGACGCCGAGGGCCCGCGCGGGATCGCGATCACGCCGTCACCGAGCGAAGGCTTGGTGCTCGAGGGGCTGGCGGTCCACGATCCGGCGGGCCGCCCGCTCGTCGCCCGCGCCGACCTCATGGTGCCGCCGGCCACCTCGCTCGCGATCGCGGGTGACACGAGTTCGGGCAAAACGGCCATTGTGCGCGCGATCGCCGGCCTCTGGCGCGAAGGACATGGCACGGTCCACATCGGTGAACGGGCGCGGATCATGATCGCGCCTCAGCAGGGCTATCTGCCGCTCGCGACGCTGCGCGACGCGCTGATCTACCCCTCTGACGGCGCACCGCCTGCGGACGCAGAGATTGCTGCAGCGCTTGCCGGCGCAGGCCTCGGCCATCTGACCGGAATGCTCGACGACACCGGCCGATGGGACCAGTCCCTCTCGGCGGGCGAGCGCCAGCGTGTCGCCATTGCGCGCCTGCTGCTGCACCGTCCCGACGTGGTCATCCTCGATGACGCGATGACTGCGCTCGATGAAAGCGCGCGCGCCGATCTGTTGACGGCGCTGCGCGAGGCGATGCCCGAAGCGGCCATCCTCAACGTCGGTCAATCACCGCGCGTACTTCCTGGTGCTGGCCGCGCGCTCGCGCTCGAGCGAAGGCCCGGTGGGACGGTCGTCGGCGACCAGCCGCAGGCCTACGATCCGAAGCGCCCGATGACCGCCGACCTCTAAGGTGCCGCCTCGCATCCGCGCACTACTTGCGAAGATAAATAGATATTCATTCTGGAGCCCGACTTGGCCTTCGACGGTGGCTCTCTATGAATATTTGACAACAAACATCAGGGTTTTTGCTTAGTCACTGCATGTCGCGGATGAGTTTCTATTCATCGCAGATATCATTCTAAGTATTAACCCATCTTTTTTCTTGCAGACGACAGGCAACCGCATGTAGAGCGGTTCTGTCACGCATGGGGATGCGCGCACACTTGAAAACTGTGGAGGTTTGAATGACCCGTCTGCTCGCTGCTCTTGGTACGGCTGGCCTTGTCGCGATCGCCTCGGCGCTCCCGGCTGCTTCGGCTCCTGTTCTCTCGTCCGTCGCTGGCGTTTCCCAGTCTGACGTGACCACCGTCCAGGACAAGAAGCCCGCCAAGAAGAAGACTGCGAAGAAGAAGGCCCCGGCCAAGAAGGCCGCGCCGAAGAAGGGCTGATTTTTGAGGGTGCGCGCGCCGGCTTAAGGCCGGATCGCGTTGCTCCATTCAAAGCCGCATCGGGATAACTTCCCGGTGCGGCTTTTTCTATTGCCTGCCCTGCTGCGCGGCCCTCTGGATCGGCAAGGCCCGAAACGGTACATCCGATGCCGGGGCCGCCGTCATGGCGTGCCGAGTACAAAAAATGTCCTCAGGGAGCGCCACGTGAGCACACCATCGATCGAAGTCCTGCACGAGCTCATCAAGCCGGCCCGCGAGGCGCTCTCGAAGGAGACGTGGGACTATCTCATGGGCGGTGCGGATACCGAGACGACGCTTGAGCGCAATCGCCTCACGATCGAATCCATCGCCTTCCGCCCGCGCGTCCTGCGCGATGTTGCGAACGTTGACCTCTCGACCATCTTCCTTGGCCACAAGCTAAGTCTCCCGATCATTCTCGCGCCGATCGGCTCGCTGCAGGATCTCTGCCCCGCCGGCGGCCTTGCGCCAACGAAGGCGGCTGCAGCATACGGCGTCCTGCACATGCTGAGCTCCGTCTGCAAGCCGGGCCTCGAAGAAGTCGCCGCCGCCGCACCGAGCTATCCGAAGCTCTTCCAGCTCTATGTGCGTGGTGATGCTGCCTGGGTCGACGAGCGCGTCGCGGCAGCGGTCGCGAGCGGTTATGCCGGCCTCTGCCTGACGGTCGACCTCGACTACTACGGACGGCGCGAACGCGACATCGCGAAACGCTACAAGCCGACGGCCCGTCGCGCGTCGGGTAGCTCGGGTGCAGGCGATCCCTTCCAGCAAGCCTTCTCGTGGGCCGACATCGCCCGCATTCGCAAGAATTGCCCGATCCCGATGATCATCAAAGGCATCGCGACGGCGGAAGATGCACGCATTGCCATCGATCACGGCATCGAGGTCGTCTACGTGTCGAACCATGGCGGCCGCCAGCTCGATCATGGGCGCGGCAGCCTCGGCGACCTGCCCGAGGTGGTCGATGCCGTGAAAGGCAAATGCCATATCGTCGTCGACGGTGGCATCTACCGCGGTACGGATGTCGTGAAAGCGATTGCACTCGGCGCCGATGCCGTCGGGATCGGCCGCCTGCAGGGATTGGCGCTTGCAGCCGGTGGCGAAGCTGCGCTCACGCGCGCGCTCGAACTTCTCGAGGACGAGACGCGCCGCGTGCTGGGATTGCTCGGCTGCACGAGCTTCGGGCAGCTCGACCGCAGCTACCTCGCCAATGCCACGCCACTTTCCCGACGCGGCTTCGACAGCGCTTTCCCGCTCCTCAGCGAAGGATACTGAGCGCATCCACAGCGACTGCAGTGGATTTGTTCTCATATTGTTCTTGCGTCAGTCCCGTCTGGTCGCGTAGCCTGCAGCCATTGATCTCAATGGATCGGGCGGCGGGTGCCGCGGCATTGCGGGGCGCATCATGTACGGGCAGATCTCTACGCTCGCGTTCGTCGGCATCGAGGCGCGCCCCGTCGAGGTGCAGGTTCGCATCAGCGGCGGGCGGCACGTCTTCGCGATCGTCGGCCTGCCCGACAAGGCGGTGGCCGAAAGCCGCGAGCGCGTGCGAAACGCGTTGCACGCGGTAGGTCTCGCCCTTCCCTTCCGGCACATCACCGTCAACCTCGCACCCGCCGACCTGCCGAAGGAAGGGAGCCACTTCGACCTCGCGATCGCCCTCGCGCTCATGGTGGCGACCGGAGCGATCGCACTCGATGCCGTCGAAGGTTACGCGGCCGTGGGCGAACTGGCGCTCGATGGCTCCATCCGTGCCGTTCCTGGCGCGCTGCCGGCCGCAATCGGAGCTAACGCGCTCGGCAAGGGCCTCATCTGCCCGGCAAGCTGCGGCGCCGAAGCCGCCTGGGCTGCCGAAGACATGGCCATTCTTGCAGCGCCGCACCTCCTCTCGCTCGTCAATCACTTCAAAGGCACGCAGGTCATGGCGCGGCCCGCGCCGGGTGGTCCGGCCGGCCCCGAGACCATGCTCGATTTGGCCGATGTCAAAGGCCAGGAGAGCGCGCGCCGCGCACTCGAGGTCGCCGCTGCCGGCGGACATAATCTCCTGATGGTGGGGCCGCCAGGATCGGGCAAGTCCATGCTGGCCTCGCGTCTCCCTTCTATCCTGCCACCGCTTGAACCCGCGGAGATGCTCGAAGTCTCGATGATCAAGAGCCTCGCCGGAGAGCTTGGCGAAGGGCGCATCGCGCGTTCGCGCCCCTTTCGCTCCCCGCACCATTCCGCGAGCATGGCCGCGCTCGTCGGTGGCGGAATGCGTGCGCGACCGGGTGAGGTTTCGCTCGCACACCTGGGCGTGCTCTTTCTCGACGAACTGCCTGAGTTCCAACCGAACGTGCTCGATGCCTTGCGCCAGCCGCTCGAAACGGGCGAAACCGTCATCGCGCGCGCCAATCACCGCATCACATATCCATCGCGCTTCCAGCTCGTCGCCGCGATGAACCCCTGCAAATGCGGCGGTGCCGGTCCTGGCACGACGTGCAAGCGCGGCCCGCGCTGTGCCGACGACTACCAGGCGCGCGTGTCCGGGCCCTTTCTCGATCGCATCGACATGCAGATTGAACTCGCGCCCGTCTCAGCCGCCGATCTCGTCCTACCGGCACCGCGCGAAGGAAGTGCGGAAGTCCGTGCGCGCGTCGCCACCGCGCGCGCACGCCAATCCGCCCGTTTTACTACGCTGGGTGCAGCGCGTGTGCGCACGAACGCCGACAGCTCGGGGCGGCTGCTCGAGCAGATCGCCATGCCGGAAGAGAGCGGCCTCACGCTCCTTCGATCGGCATCCGAAGCCATGCGCCTCTCGGCACGTGGTTTCCACCGCACACTCAAGGTCGCCCGCACCATCGCCGACCTCGACGGCGCCGAGCATGTCGGTCGCGCTCATATCGCCGAGGCCCTCAGCTATCGCGGAGAGGCCCTACGCGCGACGCGCGCAGCCTAGAACGCGTGCCGAACGTGCGGCTTGAGATTTCGCGGCCGACGGGGCAAGTAGCGCGCATGGGAAGTACAGGGGAGAGCGATATGAAGCTGCTGGGCCAGGGCCTCTATTGGCAGGAAATGCCTGTCGGCGCGAAGTACAAGACCTTCGGCCGCACGATCACCGAGACCGATATCGTCAACTTCATTTCCTGTACGGGCTTTCTCGAAGTGCTTTTCACGGACATGGAGTTCGTCAAGGCACACTCGGCCATCCAGGGCCGCGTCGCGCCGGGCGCGCTCGTCTATGCCATCGCCGAAGGCATGACCATGCTCGGCACCATTCAAGGCACCGGCCTCGCCTTCCTCAACATGGAGCTCGATGTGAAGGGGCCGACCTTCGCCGGCGATACCATCCATTGCGAGATCGAGGTGATCGAGCAGCGCGCGACATCCAAGGGCGGACGCGGCCTCGTGCGCACGCGCAACAGCGTTCTCAATCAACGCGGCGAGACGGTGCTCGTCTACACGCCGCTGCGCATGATGGTGGGTAAGCCGGAGGCGTGATCTTTCGCGCCTTCGGCTTTGCTTACTTGCCGCGGGCTGCTGGGAAGGGGTGCTTTCGCATCCCGACGTGGTGCTATGCCCGCGCCCGCCATACCGATAGCTTGCGTCTGGCCGAAGTCATAAAGGCGGGTGGGTCCGGGAGGGTGTCCCTCCCGGTGGAGCCGCGAGGCCTAGCCTCGCTCGCGCCGTAGGCGCGAACTACAGCGAGCGACCGATATTCAAGAACCGCTCGTGCCGCTGCTTGCGAACTTCGTCCGGCGACATCTTGTCGAATGCGGCGAGTGCCTTCGCGATGGCATCACCGGCGCGTCGTACCGCACCTTCCTTGTCGCGATGCGCACCACCGACGGGCTCGGCAACAATCTCGTCGATCACACCAAGCTCGTGCAGATCCTGCGCCGTGATCTTCATGCTCGTCGCGGCATCGACGGCACGCGTCGAGTCGCGCCACAGGATCGAGGCTGCAGCTTCCGGCGACGCCACGGTGTAGACGGCGTGCTCGAGCATGAGAATACGGTTGGCGCTCGCAATGGCGATCGCGCCGCCCGAACCGCCTTCCCCGATCACGACGGCGATCATGGGCACGCCGAGCGAGAGGCAACGGTCCGTCGAACGCGCGATGGCCTCCGCCTGTCCGCGCTCCTCGGCGCCGACGCCGGGATAGGCCCCGGCGGTATCGACGAGCGTAACGACCGGGAGCGCGAAACGCTCGGCCATGTCCATCAGTCGCACGGCCTTGCGATAGCCCTCGGGACGCGCCATGCCGAAGTTGTGTTTTATGCGCGTCTCGGTGTCATGGCCCTTCTCGTGCCCGATCACCATCACGGAGCGCCCGCGGAACTTCCCGATACCGCCGGTGATGGCGGCGTCCTCCGAGAAGTAGCGATCGCCGGCCAGCGGCGTGAAGCTCTCGATGAGCTGCTCGATGTAGTCGAGGCAGTGCGGCCGGTCGGGATGGCGCGCGACCGTGGTCTTCTGCCAGGGATTGAGCCCACCGTAGGTCTCGACGAGGAGCTGCGCGGCGCGGCCCTCGAGCTTGCTGATCTCCTCGCCGATCGCGGTACTCTCGTCGTCCTGGGTCAGCGCGCGCAGTTCCGCGACCCGGCTCTCCAGCTCGGCAATCGGCTTCTCGAAGTCCAGATATGTGGCCATGGCCTCGGCAAGCATCCTCAAGCGGTCCACGGCGCCAAATGCGACCGTGCACCTATGATTTGGCGGGACATTCCCCGGGGGGCACTCCGAAGTCAAGTTAAGGAATGGGCCGGTTCGGCTTATGCCTACCGGCGGCACATCAAGCGGCCCCGCGACATCCCTGCGCGAACGCGCTAAGAGGGTGGTCAAACACTGAAAATGAGGCCCTTTCCGCCATGCAGCACCTGCTGCTCGCCGCGGTCGGCGGCGCGCTGGGCGCCGGCGCCCGCCATCTCGTGAACGTTGCCATGCTGGCGTGGTTCGGCCCGGGATTCCCCTGGGCGACCTTCACGGTGAACGTTATTGGCTCGCTGATCATGGGGATCGTTGTCGAGGCCCTCATGCCCCTCAGCGGTGCGTCCGGTGCTGCCTGGAGGATCTTCCTGGCCACCGGCATCCTCGGTGGCTTCACGACGTTCTCCGCCTTCTCACTCGACGCGTGGCTTCTCTATGAGCGCGGCCAGCACGTCGCCCTGGTCCTGTATGTGGCGCTCTCCGTCATTCTCTCCGTTGCCGCGCTCGTGCTGGGCATGGCTCTCGTCCGAGGCTTCCGATGACTGAACCTGTCGAAACCATCAGAGTCGCGCGCGACGAGACCGGCATGCGGCTCGACCGCTGGTTCCGCGTGCACTTTCCCGATGTGGGTCACGTCTACCTGCAGAAGCTGCTGCGCTCAGGCCAAGTGCGCGTCGACAGCCGCCGCGTCGAAGCGAATGCACGGCTCGAAGCCGGTGCCGAGATCCGCGTTCCGCGCGTCGTACGTCAACCACCCAAGGCAGCAGCCAACGAGCAGAAGAGCGCGCCGCCTGCCGGCAAGACCGACCGCGAGCTGATCGAGAGCTGCATCCTCTTCGAGGACGACGACATCGTCGTGCTCAACAAACCCTTCGGTATCGCCGTGCAGGGCGGCACGGGCACGCGCCGCCACATCGACGGCATACTCGCGGGCATGACCGATCGCTTCGGCGATCGCCCGCGCCTCGTACACCGGCTCGACCGCGATACCACCGGCGTACTGCTGATCGCGAAGAAGCGCGACATCGCCGCCAAGCTCGGCCGCACCTTCCAGACCCGCGCCGCAGCGAAAACCTACTGGGCTCTCCTCAAAGGCGTGCCCGTCCCGCGCCAGGGCAAGATCGAAGCCGCGCTCGTGAAGGCTTCCGGTCCCGACGGCGATCGTGTGCGCAAGGCCGAAGCCGGCGAGCAGGACGCGGCCATGCACGCGACGACGCACTACTCGGTGATCGACCGCGTGGCCAATCGCGCAGCGTGGGTCTCACTGAAGCCCGTCACCGGCCGCCAGCATCAGCTTCGCGCGCACATGGCCATGATCGGCCACCCCATTATCGGCGACAACAAATACGAGGGCGGCATCACGCAGATCATGGAGGCGCTGGAACCCAAGTTGCATCTCCATGCGCGCCGTCTCGTGCTGCCGCATCCGCGCGTGGGCAAGCCTCAGATCGACGTGACGGCACCGCTTCCCGCCCACATGCTGCGCTCGTTCGAAATCATCGGCCTCAATCCGAACCAGTTCGAGCCGAGCGAAACCAAGGCGCCCGATAAATCGAAGCGGAAGCGGTGAGCATTCGCGCTTTCAGCGCGAGCAGGGCCGCAGGCCCTGCGACCCGCGCGGGGGACACCCTCGCACCCCCGTCTTTTATGACTTTGGAGTTCCGGGCGACCTGTCCGCATCTCGGCCGCGGGCATAGCACCACCATTGAGTGCGACAGCACCGCTTCCCAGCAGCCCGCGGCACTTAAGTTAAGCCGTCCCTCCCGGTTGGGGCGTGGGGCGAAAGTCCCACTCGCGAAGCGACGGCTACCCCAAAAACTCCTCGCGCACCGCACGCGTATTCGCGCCCAACACAGGAACCGTATCGCTCGTGAGAAGCGCCTCGCCCATCCACTGCGCGGGCGGCACGGGCATTTTGACGGCGCCGACTTCGGTCGTCACGGGCATCATGCGCAGATGCGGATGCTTGTGCAGTCCAAACACATCATTCACGCGACCGAAGGCGATGTCCGCCGCGTCGAGCTTCGCGATTGCCGGCTCCGCGTCTTGAGCTGCGAACCATGCAGCGACGAGGCCATCGGTATCGTCCCGGTTCGCGACACGTGCCGGCGAAGTCGCAAAGCGCGGATCGCTTCCGCATTCCGGGCGCTCGAAGACTTTCATGCAGAGCGCGCGCCACTCGCGGTCGTTCTGGATGCTGATGAGGATCGGGATGCCGTCGCGCGTCGTGAAGACGCCATAGGGCGCGAGCGAGATGTGCGAGAGGCCAATGCGGCGCGGGGGCGCGCCGTAAATGCCCTGCATCAGCGGCACGCTCATCAGCTCGGCCATCGTATCGAACATGGAGACGCGGATGTCGGCGCCCTTGCCCGTTGTCGCGCGACGCAGCAATGCCTCGAGAATGGCTTCGTAGGCGTGGAGCCCCGTGGAGACATCGACGATCGAGACACCGACGCGCGCGGGCTCGGCGGCACTGCCAGTCACCGAAGCCAAGCCGGACTCTGCTTGAATGAGGAGGTCATAGGCCTTGCGATCGGCGTAGGGCCCAGTGTCGCCGTAGCCCGAAATCGAGCAGGCGACGAGCCGCGGATGGCGCGCGCAGATTTCCTCGACGGGATAGCCGAGCTTGGTCAGCGCGCCGGGCTTCAGGTTCTGCACGAAGACGTCGGCTTTCGCGAGTAGCGCCTCGAAGAGTGCGCGATCCTCGGCCTTGCCGAGATCGACGACGACCGACTCTTTCCCGCGATTGAGCCAGATGAAGTAGACGCTCTGCCCCTCGGCGAGCTGGTCATAGCCGCGCGCGAAATCGCCCTCGGGACGTTCGATCTTGATGACGCGCGCGCCGGCGTCGGCAAGGCGACGTCCAGTCATGGGTGCGGCGACGGCCTGCTCGAGAGAGACGACGAGAATGCCTTCCAGGGGCTTCTGCATTCCGGAAATTTCCCTGCTTGGACCGGCCTGCAGCACCGGCACTGAGCGCTTTTAACGACCGATGCCCGAGACGTCTTCCTCATATTCGGCAGGGCGCCATGCGGCCCTCTGAAAACACGAGCGGCGCCCTCCGAAGAGAGCGCCGCCGGTTGAACTCAATGCGAGACGTCAGCTCAGGACGACTGGATCGCCGAGAGCTCCCACTGGCTGGCCGTGCCGCGGACGGGACGCGAGAACGTCCAGATCTCTGTGAGCTCGGTCGGCTCGTCGCGGCTGCCTTCGACCACGCGGCCGGAAGCTGTCTCGATGGTCGCGTCCTTGAGCGTGTAGCGCAGCGCAACCGTCGCGTACTCGAGGTGCTGTTCGCGCCACGCTTCGGCGAGATCACCCTGCTGGAGCTGCACGTCGGAGACGACGTTGAGCAGGCCCTTCTTGGCGTTGTCGTCGAGCTCTGCTGCGAAGTACGAGAGCATCTCCGGCGTCAGGTGCTTCTCGAGCCCTTCGACGTCGTTCTTGCCGTACGCCGTCTGGACTTCACCGAGCAGGCGCTCGAAGGCGTCATAGTCGGACGGGCCGATCTCCAGCTCGTCGACACTGCCGCCGCCAGCGCTGCCGCTGCGGTTCAGGATGTCCGCGGGATTGCGACCGCTGTAGGTGTTCTGCGCACCTGCCGTGGCCATGGCGGGCTTGGCGCCGCCGAAGCCACCGCGGAACAGCCGGAAGACGAGGTAGATGATGCCGCCGATGAGCAGCATCTGAAGCAGGAAGCCGGCGATCGAGGCCAGCGCGCCCATGCCGAAGATGCCTGCGAGCGCGGCGGCGAAAAGGCCGCCCATGAGCAGGCCGCGCATACCGCCGAAGCGCGAGGCGCCCTGTGCGGCGGCTGCGCCCGGGCGCATGGCCTGATTGGCACCGGCCGTAGGTGCGCCCGGCTGCGTGATGGACTTGTTGATCGGCTGAGCCGCATTCGGTGCCGTGTTGGTCGTCGGCGGCGCTTGATGCGTCTTGGCACCGCGGCTGCCGAAGCCGCCGCCACGCCGCGCGTCCGCATCCGTCGGCATGGTCGCGAGCACGACCGCTGCGCCGAGCGCGACGACGCAAGCCCTACCGATCCATCGCCTGAAACTTGTCATTCTGCCTCCCCTGGCTTTGCCGCACGGCCTATGCATGGCCGCGCACTCTGCCTTGCATATATAAGTGTTCATTGCGCGAAGTCCACACTGCGGCGCACACGAAACATGGCAATTCGCGCGCACGAATTCCGCCAGATGAACGACAATCTCAATCCGGGACGAAAATATTAACGCCGTCAGCGTGTTGGACCCGTCCGTGTGCACCGAGAAAATCGCGTGTGGTCATGTCCGTCAGCAATGCCGGATCGTCCGGCGTGTTGGCCATGAACCGGCGCCCGTCATCGAGCCGTCCGAGCAGCACGCTGTACGTCGGCCCCTTACGGTCGTGCATGACGGTATAGGTTTCGATCGTAGCAGAGCCCTCCGCGACCTCGGCGACCACCGGCCCGCGGTCATGGTCGATCACGGCTTGGTAAAGAGCCGGATCGCGTGGTGCGAAGACCGTTTCCGGCGGCGTCGTCGAATAGATTCCGGCGGACTGTTTCGTGACGTAATTGCCGTTCGCGGTGACGAGGCCGAACGACCCTGGCGCAGCGCGCACGCGGTTCATCATCTCGGCAATGGAGTGCGTGACGTAATTGTTGCCGGGCCCACCGAAGTAGGGAAGACCGCCGGTGATGGTCAGACCGCGCGGATCGTCGAGCGGGATGCCCATCTCTGCGCACGCGATTTCGACGGCTGAGGGAAAGCAGCTGTAGAGATCGATGTGCGCGATGTCGTCGAGAGATCTCTCCGCCATTTCGAACGTCTCGCGTGCCACCGTCCGCATGGCCGGCGAAGAATGGTAGTTGTGGCGGTCCGAGATGTACCAGTGGTCGTGCGCGTCGGCGCAGCCGTGCAGATAGACCCACTTCTCCTGCGGGATGCCGAGCGCCTTTGCCTTGGCGACCGAAGTCAGCACCAGGGCCGCCGCCTGATCGATGTAGGCATTGGCATTCATGAGCTTGGTGTAGGGAAAGCCGATGTAGGGATTGTCGGCGCTGACGGCCGCAATCGCCTCAGCGCCATAGCCCGCGCGCCGATCGGCTAGCGGATTGGCTTTGGCGACGGCCGCAAAGTGCGCGAACAGCTTGCCCGCCTCGGCGAGATGCTCCGGGACGGTGCGGCCGAGATGCCCGCGAATGCCGTTCTCGAAGAGTGGATAGGCGAAGATGGCGCCCGCCATGCGGTGGCGCTGCTCCATGTCGCTCCAGCCGCGCTTGGCGACGCCCCAGACCTCGTCCGGCTCACCGCCCGGATCTTCCGACCAGTCGAGCGCGAGCTTGGCGCGCTCCGCTGCCTTCTGCGTTGCGAGCGCCTCGCCGCCGGCAATCAGCGCGGCCTCGCAGTCTCCGCGCACAATCATCTCGAAGAGCCGGTTCACGCACCATTGCGGCATGTTACCGCCGGGATGCGTGTAGATGAGGCGCTTGGCGGTTGCGGCACCGAGGCGGTTCGCCAGAGAGCGGGGCGGATTGTTGTATCGCCCGAAGGCTGAGGCGAAGCGCCAGCTCGTATCGGAGAACGAGCGGATCATCACGACCGTATCGAGTGCCGCGAGCAGTGCCGCCCCCGCACCAGCGTCCTCGGCTGCGAGGCGCGCGGCATCGGCGGTCAGATCCATGGGCGAGCGCGCCACCGCCGGATCCTTTTCGCGCTGGGTGATCTGCCCGCAGCCAACCAACACCGGAGTCCGGCTCTCATCCATGGGCGTTCTCCTACGCGTTTCTTGGTCTATTTGCTCTCTGCGGGCCATGCTGAGGCCCGCGGACGGCAGGGTCAACGGCGCGATGTCGGCCCACTCGAAGTGATTTGCTTGTGACCATCCTGTGGCAGCGGGCCGTTTGTCCACCTCATGGCCATATTTCGCGGCAGGCGCCGAATTGGGCTCGAAAAATTCTTTCGACGGAGCGTCGCGATGCCGCAACGCTGCTGTGTCGAGGGCAACACGGATTAATACTTATTACTTGCGAGATCATCTTTGGTTAATTGGCCGCTCTGCTCGCAAGTGGCCGTTTGAGCACACAAACTACATAGATTCATTTGAGCAAAATGGTACACTTTTTGCTGTGCGGGAACGTTTTCCCTTGCCACGCGTCTTTAGCGAACCTTACTGTTTGTTCATTGGCACCCCGCGGTGCCGTGGCAAAGACGCTGGAGCAGATCAGTTATGGAGGGTTCGATGCAGCTTCGAGTAGGGCTGAACGTCGCCGCCGCGATCATGTCGTTTGCGTTTCTCGCCGCAGTTGTGCTCGGAATGGTCTGAATTCCGACGCACGAACTCCGCACTCAAGGCGAAGTAGAGAGTTTGAATCAGGAAAGGCGCGGTCACCCGCGCCTTTCTGCATTTCTGGAAGTTGAGGCGGAAGTCGAGATGCCACTCAGGCAGCCTTGCGCTTGAGCTTCGCGCCTGTCTGGGCTTCCAGCGCCTCCATGGAGAGGCCTGGCGCCATATCGATGACTTCGAAGCCCTGCGGCCCCACGTCGATCACCGCGAAGTTCGTATAGACGCGGCTCACGGCCTTGAGCGCCGTCAAAGGTAGTGCGCAGCGCTCGAGCAGCTTCGGCCGGCCATCCTTCGACGTATGGTCCATGATCACCCAAAGGCGCTTGGCGCCCACCGCGAGGTCCATGGCGCCGCCCACGGCCGGGACGCCATCCGTCAGCGAGGTCGTCCAGTTGGCGAAGTCGCCGTTCTCCGCGACCTCGAAGGCACCGAGCACGCAAAGGTCGATATGACCGCCGCGGATCATGGCGAAGCTGTCGGCGTGGTGCACGATCGAGGCACCGGTGACCAGGTTCACATTCTGCTTGCCGGCATTGACGAGCCACGGCTCGAGCTCTTCGGGCTTCTGCAGCCCGCCCATGCCGACAATACCGTTCTCCGAGTGGAAGATGACCTCACGGCCTTTCACGAAATTCGACACGAGCAGCGGAATGCCGATGCCAAGGTTCACGCACCAGCCCTCAGGGATATCCTTGGCGAGCCGGGCGGCCATCTCGGGGCGCGTCCAGGGTTTGAAGCCCTCGGCGGCGCCGGTCGCGCGCGAAGCGGTCGTTGTCATGATGCGGCTCCTCGGCAGAAAACTGATCTCAAGCTGTGGTGACGAGCGCGGGCGCGGGATCGCCGTACGGCACATGCACGACGCGGTTCACGTACACACCCGGCGTATGGATATGCTCGGGCCCAAGCGCACCGAGCTCGACGATATGTTGTGCCTGCACGATGGTGAGCTCGGCGGCCGTCGCCATGATCGGATTGAAGTTCCGTCCTGAGAGCTTGTACGTCAGGTTGCCCCAGCGGTCCGCCTGCCACGCCTCGACCAGCGCCACGTCCGCGCGGATGGCGTGCTCCAGCAGATACATCCGCCCATTGAACTCGCGCACTTCCTTGCCCTCGCCGAGCGCGGTGCCATAGGCCGTCGGCGTGTAGAAGGCGGGAACTCCGGCACCGGCCGCGCGAATGCGCTCCGCGAGCGTGCCCTGCGGTACGAGCTCCAGCTCGAGCTTGCCTGATTTGTGCATCTCGTCGAACACGACAGAGCCGGCGCTGCGCGGAAACGAGCAGATGATCTTGCGCACGCGCCCGGTCGCAAGCAGGCGCACGAGCGGTTCGACGCGGCCCGAGCCGGCGTTGTTGCCGACGAGCGTCAGATCCTTGGCGCCGTGCTCGATGAGGCCATCGATGAGTTGCCCCGGATGGCCCACGGCGCCGAAGCCGCCGAACAGGACGGTCGAGCCGTCCTTGATCCCCTTCATCGCGTCGGCGATGGACGTCACCCGCTTATCGATCATGATCTCTTGCTTCCGGCCCTGGACCGGGTGTCCCTGCACCCGCGCGGCGGCGATGCTATCCGAAATCGACGCCTCCGCCACCCCAAAGCAGCGGATGGCAGCCTTCCCAACAACCACGCGGAAAAATGGATTGGCCGGAGATCTTATTTAGCGCTTGCCGCGCGTAGCCGTCAGAAGCTCGGGAAACGCCCCGTAGGAAAGCTTGCCGCAGGTATAGGAGTTCTTCATTGCGGCCGCGAAGGCGCCACCGGCGGCTGGATTGCTTGCATGCGGATTGAAGACCTCGGCTATCTGTCCGTTCTTGAATGTGAAGCCGAAAGTCGCATCCTGCTGAATGTACGTGCCTTGGAAGTTCATCTTCGCGCAAACAATGGGCGTAGGAGTTCCGAGGCCAAACGGTCCCACCCATACGCCGGGCCGGGAAATCTGCGCGCTCAAGATCCTGATTTCTCTGGAGCGCGATGCCATGCTCCGCGCAACGAGCTGGCGATAGTTACTCGGAACCGCGTTTGAATCCTTCGTCGCGCGCTGCGTTTTCCCATTTACCTGCGCGAACACGCTAGGTGAGCCCACGATCAATGTGGTGGAGGCGACGAAAACGAGCAGACCAACAAACCTGAAATGTCTATGCATGAACTCCCTCCCGGACGATACTTGCGAAGCCTAGCATCGAGATTGTGGGCGGATCATCCCTAGCGCAGCGTTTCCCTGCTGGGTGTAGCGCCACGATCACCAGGCCCGGCTTGGATGGAGCTTAGATCAGTCCTCACGGCTCCGTTGTGTGCCCCGAACTGTGTGGTACGACGCGTCAAGCGTCGACGCTCTCATCGGATACACCATGCAATTCCAGACACCCCTGCTCCGCGGCACGCTCATTCAGCGCTACAAGCGCTTTCTCGCCGATATCCGCCTCGACAGTGGCGAGGCGATCACCGCGACCTGCCCCAATACCGGCTCGATGATCGGCCTCACGACGCCCGGCCTGCCCGTTTGGGTCTCGACGTCGGACAGCCCGACGCGGAAGTACAAGCACACCTGGGAAATGCTGGAGGTCGATCTCGGCAAGGGGCCGGGCCTCGTCGGCATCAACACGAACCACCCCAATGTGCTCGTCAGCGAGGCGATCATGGCCAAGCGCGTTGCCGCCCTGAAGGGCTACAACAGCCTGCGCCGTGAGGTGAAGTACGGCGCGAACAGCCGCATCGACATTCTGCTCGAAGGCCCGGACAAACCCCCGGCCTACGTCGAGGTCAAGAACGTGCACATGATGCGCGCGGCCGGCGTCGCGGAATTCCCCGACTCGGTCACGGCCCGCGGCCTCAAGCACCTCGTCGAACTCGGCCAGATGGTCCGCGATGGCCATCGCGCTGTGATGGTTTTCCTCATCCAGCGCAATGACGCAACGCGCCTCACGTTCGCGCGCGACATCGACCCGAGTTATGCCGCCGGCCTTGCGGAGGCACTCGAAATCGGTGTCGAGGCGATCGCGCTCAAGTGCTCGCTTTCGCAGGAAGGCATTCGCGTCGAGAAGAGCGTACCGCTCAAGCTTTGAGGATTAGGATTTGAGGACGGGCGCCCTCAATCCTGCTGATTGAGGCGCGCGAGCAGGCTCGACGTATCCCAGCGCTTGCCGCCGAGACGCTGTACCTCGGCATAGAACTGGTCGACGAGCGCCGTCACGGGCAGCGTCGAACCATTGGCGCGCGCTTCCTCGAGGGCAATCGAAAGATCCTTGCGCATCCAGTCAACGGCGAAGCCATAGTCGTACTTGGCGTCGCCCATGGTCTTCCAGCGGTTGTCCATCTGCCAGGAGCCGGCCGCCCCTTTGGAGATGGTCTCCATGACCTTCGGCAGGTCGAGCCCCGCCTTCTGCGCGAAATGAATGCCCTCGGCGAGGCCCTGCACGATGCCCGCAATGCAGATCTGATTGACCATCTTGGTGAGCTGGCCGGCACCCGGCGCGCCGATCAGCGTGACCATGCGCGCGAAGGCCGCGATCACCGGCTCGGCCTTGGCAAACTGGTCCGCGTCCCCGCCGACCATGACTGTCAGCACGCCATTCTGCGCGCCCGCCGAGCCGCCCGAGACCGGGGCATCGAGGAAGCCGAAGCCCTTCTGCTTTGCAGCGGCATAGAGTTCGCGCGCGATGTTCGCCGACACGGTCGTGTTGTCGATGAAGACCGAGCCCTTGCGCACGGTCTCAAAGGCACCGTCTTTTCCGAGCGTCACGGCGCGCAGGTCGTCATCGTTGCCGACGCAGGAGAAGACGAAATCCTGATCCTTGGCAGCTTCGGCCGGCGTCGCCGCCGTCTTGCCCGAACCGTACTCCTTGACCCAGGCCTCGGCCTTGGCGCGATTGCGGTTGTAGACGGTCAGCTCGTGGCCACCCTTCTTGAGAAGGTGCCCCGCCATGGGATAGCCCATCACGCCCAAACCGATAAAAGCCACCTTCGCCATTGTGCCGCTCCCATGAAGTAGCTGATCGTTCGGGAGCCGTTCTAGCGGATGGGGGCAGCGTTGTCAGGCTTGGATCGCCAAGCCGCCCCCTTTGGCTCAGGAATGGCCGAGCGGAAGAACCATGGTCCGGCGGGCCCCAATGTCGTAGGCGCACACGGGCCCACCCGAGGCGTTGGCCGTCGCGACGAATATGAAGGGTGTGCGATATCGCTCGCCCCAGCGTGCGTGATCTACCTGCCAGACGGAGACATCGGCGTGCGGATTGCCGACGCCGAACCAGACCTGCGAGGGGCTCGCCCATGCCGTGCGATCGGCGAGGCCGGTCGCCGTGGCATCACGCTGGCAGGCGGCAACGGCCTGGTCCCTGAAGGTCGTGACCATCACGTCGGACGTGGTCGCTCGGTAGAGATATTGCTGATAGCCGAGCTTGCCCGATGCGAGCAGGATCAGAATGACGGCGATGAACCTCATGACGCGACGCCCTTCCGGCACGCGCACGAGCGAATGCCGGCAGCATCGAGAGTCGGTCGGTACGGTTAACAAAAGGTTGAGATGCGGCCGATCAGACGCCCAAGTTGCCGAGATCATCGCCCTCGACGCGCGAAGCGAGGGCATCCCGATGCCGAACGAGGGACTGGAGCGAGAGCTCCATCTGCTGCAGCACGCGCTGACGCAAGGCGCTGTCGATGGCGGTGCTGTCATCAATTTCCGCCCGGAAACGCTCGATCCGACGGCGGTTCTCGTCGATCAGATAGTTTGAGTGTTCAAGCAAACTCATGGACATGACCTACCTGCCGTTTTTGCCACCCCATTAACGCATGACCAAACCGCGCGTTCCGCGAACGCGCAGCCGGACACCTGTCAGAAAAGCAAATGATATGCCGATGGGCGCCGGGCGCACCTACCGCTTTGGGCGCATTTTCAAAAGGTTGTAAGTCCATCCCACCATTCGGAAGGCGGACGCTCCCGAGTGAGACTTTCAGCCCTCGTCGTGCGTTGAGGCCTTGGGCAACATCCAAGGAGGCAGCGTAATGCGTACCAGCGCCATGATTGCCGGGCTCTTGGCCCTTTCGTGCGTCGCTATGCAGGGAAAGGCGGCAACGGCGGCCCCGCTCCCATCACATCGCGTGGCAACGCCTGCCGCAATGACTCACGCGGTCGACCATCGCACATATGATCGTGCACACGGACATCACGCCAAGTACGGCCATCGGCATGGAAAGTACGGTCACCGCCATCGCACGTCCCGCGCAGGCTGGCTGCCGCCCTTGAAGGACCATCGCCACCTGCCCGGCAAGTGGAGCCACAAGCACTGCCATGACTGGCACCGCTGCCATTATTATTTCTACGGCTACCAGCAGTGGGCGAAGTGGAATCCGGACAAGTCACGGGCCTACTTCCGCCAGCGCTACCACCACTGATGGGCGTCTTACCTCATCTATCGAGATGAGCGACGCGGCAGCAATGCTGGACCAGCGACTGCGTGACCCGAGGCCTCGTGCCAACCGGGGTCTGCAACCCATCTTCTCCGTAGGGACCCGGATGCAATGGCTCCGCTCCTGAGCGTACCGTCTCTGGGTTACGTGTCACCTGCGCATTCTGCCAGGGGCTCTCTCCTGAGGAGACGACCATGCCCAAGCGCTTCGTCGCTGTTTCTCTGATGGCGCTAGCGATCGCGAGTGTTCATCATAAACCAGCTGAAGCTGCGCCTCTTTCCTCACGCGGAGCGGTGGCCGCCACGGAACGCATGGTCGAGCCCGTCGGCGATTGTAGGGACTGTTACAGGGAGCGCATCGCCGGCCGGTCGTACTCGGACGGGCGTTATCGGGGGCGCCCGAAAGTCCAAGGTTGGTCGCGCCGCAACTCGTATCAGTTGTACCGACCGAGAGCCGCAAGTTCGGCGCGCTGGGCCCCCGAATACCGCTACGGCGCGGCAAGCTGGAGCGATCAGAGAGCCTGGACGTACTACGGCCAGTGGTGATGCCCGACTAAAGCAACGCCACCAGAAACACGCAGCCGATGCCGACCGCAGCTACGGCGGCGATTGTCGCCATCTGCTTCTGCCCTTCGCGCCAGGGCATGTTCTCGATCAGCAGCACGCGAATGCCGCCGAGCAGATGAATGGCGAGCAGCAGGACGAGACCGAGCTCGGCGAATTTCACCAGCGGCGATTTCGTCCACTGCAGGAAGCCATCGAGTTCGGCCTCACCCCGGATGGCGAGCCCGAGCACGAGGAAATGCAACGGCAGGAACGCCGCGAGCAGTACGCCCGAGACGCGATGAACCATGGCCGCAAGCCACAGGCGATCCCGGCGATAGGCCGTCGTGTGCGGTGTCGTGCTCATGTCGCCACCACCGCATAGACCGCGCGCAAACCGAGTACGACCAGAACCACGCCGAAGATCCACATGAGGCGGTCCAGCGCCGTGTCGCGCAAACCGAGCCACTCGCGCGCGACACCTCGCACGCCAATGGCACCGTGGATCGACGCGGCGGCCACGAACAGCGCGTAGAAGAGGCCCCACGCGACGCTGCCGCGCGTGCGGTCAAGAATATCGGCGGCGCTGAGCCCACGGTTCGTCGCGTAGATGATGACGATCAGGTGCACGACAATGAGCGGCACCATGAGCAGCGCCGTGAGCCGCTGCCAGACATACAGGCGGACCGCGCTCACGAGATTTCTCCGCGGATATAAGCCTGCATGGTGCGCCGCTTGAGGCCGGCGATGGAAGCCGTGGGATTGAGACCCTTGGGGCAGAGCTGCTCGCAGGACTGATGCGAATGGCAGTTATGGCAACCGCCGCTGCTCGCCGCCGCCGCAAGCCGCTTGAGATTGCCCGTGTCGCGCACGTCATTGACGAGCGTCCATGCACGATTGAGCGCCGCCGGTCCGAAATATTCCGGGCTCCAGCGGACCGTGTCGCAGGCCGCGTAACAGACGCCGCAGTTGATGCACTCGATGGCTGCGTCCGCGGCTTGCCGTTCGGCGCTGTCAGGGCTGATCGTCTCCAGCGGCTCATGCCGCGTACGCGAGGGAACGAACGTACCTTCGGCCTTCTGCCACTTGTCGAAGAAGGGCGTCATGTCGGCCGCGAGGTCGCGGATCACCGGCAGGTTCGCGAGCGGCCCGATCTCGAGGCGACCGTCCTCGATCACTTTCGACACGTGCGTGCGACACGTCCACCGCGGACGGCCGTTGACCGTCATCGCACAAGAACCGCACACCCCGACGCGGCAGGCGAAGCGATAGGCCAACGTCGGATCGGCATGGCGCTGGATCCAGGTGACGATATCCAGCACGGTCTGGCTGTCGCGACGCGGCACCGAGAAGGCCTGATATTCGCCCTCCTCGCCTCCGCGCCACACGCGCACATCGATCATGGCTTCTGCTGTCGTGCTCATGAGCGAACGGTCACTCCAATCCTGTGCACCATATTATTGCCGAAGCCGCTGCGATCCCAGCGCTCTTCCAGCGGCTGCGTATCGCCGTTCTCGTCGGTGGCGCGGCAGGCGATCTCGTGCTCGCCTTCGGTTGCCGCCCATTCGGCCTGCCAGCTCCGCCAGGCATAGCGGCCATCGAGCGGCCCGAGCTCGGCATCCTGCCACGTACCATCCACGCCGAACTCGACGCGCGTCACCGGCACGCCATTGCCGCTCCATGCGCGCCCGTGAACCCTGACCGGCCCCGGCGGCACGAGCCGATGGCGCGTATACCAGTCGGGGATACCGGGCGGCACCATGAGCGATTTCACGCGGATATGCGTCACCGGCACGCCCGGATCGTCGGCATTCTCTTTGTAGACGTAGCTGCCGACCTGCTGGTGGCCCTGGTAGGGCGTATCCATGACTTCGATGCGATCGAGCCACTTGACGCTCGCCATGCCGTACCAGCCGGGCACGATCATGCGCAGCGGAAAACCGTGCTGAGGCTGGAGCGGCGCGCCGTTCATAGCCCACACGAGAAGCACGTCCTCGTTGAGCGCGAGCTGCGGCGCGAGGCTGCGGCCGTACTCATGGAGGACCTTGTCGAAGCCCTGATCGATGCCGAGGAAGGCAATATCCATGGCATCGGGAAGCAGCCCGGCCCGCTCGAGCACATGGCGGAGCGGCGTGCCGGTCCACTCCGAGGTTCCGACCGCCTCGTACATCCACGGCATGCTCTGGCGGCGCAATCCGATGTTCGCGCGACCGTTGCCGGCGCATTCGAGCGTCACGCGCAATGTCTTCGCGGGCAGAGCCTGGATCTCGGCCAACGTCAGCTTGAGCGGCGTGCGCACGCGTCCGGTGACGCTTAGCGTCCAGTTTGTCGCAGTGGGAACGTACGGCACGTCGAAGTGATTGAGCAGATAGTGCAGCCCAACCGGCGTTACGTCGTGGCGTAGCGCTTCGAGCAAAATCCCGGAATTGCGATTGGCGAGGCGGACTTCTTCCCTGAGGAAGTCGCCTTCGACATTCGGGCGTCCCTTCTCGGCATCGAAAGGGGAAGTCCGGCTCTCAGTGTCGGTCATTGAAGGGTCCTTTTCGGGCGGACCGTAGCAAAAAGACCAGTGCGGTCAATCACACTCCATGCATGGCTCGCCTCCGCGCGCGTTCGTCCAGGCAATATCCAGAATGACAGGGGCCGAAGGAGGTCCACCATGCAGAACGCCTTCCGTGCACTCGCCGAGCGCACCGCACTCGCGGTCGGCACATATTGGGCCTTCATGCTCGCGCTTGTCGCGATCGTCGTGTGGGCCGTAACTGGCCCCTACTTCGGCTATTCGGATACCTGGCAGCTCGTTATCAATACGGGGACGACGATCGTCACGTTCCTGATCGTGTTCCTGATCCAGAACACTCAGAACCGGGAGGCGCGCCTCATGCGCCTGAAGCTCGATGAGCTCATCCGGGCGGTTGAGGGCGCGCGAACCGGCTTCGTGAACCTCGACCATATGACGGATCGTGAGCTGGCTGCCGTGCAGCAGGAATTCTATCGCATGCGCGATAAATACGCCCCGCTCATCGACGACGACCTGGCTCACGTCGAGCACGCCCTCGCCCTGCGGCGTGGGGAGAGCGACTGAATCCGCCGTTAACGCTGCCAGACGCCCAATAGCCCAATAGTCCGATGCGGGAGCATTTTTAGCGACCCGCGACTTCCCCGCGAGGCCCGACTTGCCCCTCGGCGTTACTTTATGTATAGAGCGCCCAGCTTTTCACCCATGATCGCCGACGCGCCCCGGCACTTGCCGCGCCGATGTTCCGGCTTTCCTGCTTTGGCTCGCGAGAACTGCCATGAAGAATATCGAGGACTTCCATCCCGACTACCACCTCATCACGGTGGCTCTGCCGAACGGCACGACGTACCAGACGTACTCGACGTACGGTAAGGAAGGCGACACGCTGCAGCTCGACATCGACCCGAGCACGCATCCCGCCTGGACCGGTGGCAACCAGACTCTTATGGACCGCGGCGGTCGCGTCTCGCGCTTCAAGAAGAAGTTCGAGGGTCTCTTCTGAGATTTTGTGCGCTGCAGCGCATTTCGCTCCAGAATTTCCCAGTCATGACGGCCCCGCCTCAAGTCTAGGTGGGGCCGTTCTGCATTGTGCGTAAATCAATCCCATCAGCATTGCGTGAAGCTCAGTGGCCAATAGTGTTGTCAGCGGCTATAGAGAGTCTAAGTTGCAGGCCCCGCCGCGAGCGGGAATGCGGCTAGGGGCTGGGGCAAATTCTTGCGAAGAGGTCGCGGGTGCGTTTTCAACCCGTGACGTCGCTCGACAAGGAAGGCACCCCGGCAGAGGAACGAGCCAGGGATAAAGGCGAGATGCAGGCGAGTGAAATGGCGGCCCGCGCACGCAAGCGAGGTCGTACCCCTCCAACCGACATCACCGATCCGCAGTACTTCCATAAAGTCGTCGATTGCCAATGGGCCTGCCCGACGCACACACCCGTCCCCGAATACATCCGTCTCATCGCGCAAGGCCGCTACTCAGCGGCCTATATGCTGAATTGGGAGTCGAACGTATTCCCCGGCATTCTCGGACGCGTCTGCGACCGCCCTTGTGAGCCCGCCTGCCGGCGTGGCCGCATCCAGGTCGGCGATGAAGGCAACGCAAAAGATCCCTCGAAGAAGAATGCCGAGCCGGTTGCCATTTGCCGCCTGAAGCGCGTTGCCGCCGACTACAAGGGCGACATCGACAACCTCCTTCCTGAAATTCCGGCCACGAAGAACGGCAAGCGCATTGCGCTCATCGGTGCGGGGCCTGCCTCGCTCGCTGTCGCGCGCGATCTCATGCCGCTCGGCTATGACGTCACGCTTTTCGAGCGCGATCCCATCCCCGGCGGACTCATGCGCACGAACATCCCTTCCTTCCGCCTCCCCGCGAGCGTGCTCGATGAGGAAGTAGGCCGCATTCTCGACTTCGGCGTGAAGGCCAACTTCGGCGCCGAGATCACGAGCATGAAGAAGCTGCTCGGCGAGGGCTACGACGCCATCTTCGTCGGCACCGGCGCGCCGAAGGGCAAGGACCTCGAACTCACCGGCCGCCAGGAAGCGGCCGCCAACATCCACATCGGCATCGACTGGCTGACGTCCGTCGCCTTCGGGCATGTCGAGAAGATCGGCCGCCGCGTCGTCGTCATCGGCGGCGGCAACACGGCCATGGATTGCTGCCGTACGGCGCTCCGCCTCGGCGCCGAGGCCGTGACGGTCACCGTGCGCAGCCCGCGCAAGGTGATGAAGGCCTCGGATTGGGAAATCAAGGACGCGCTCCACGAGGGCATCCCGATCCTCGACAATCATGCACCGAAGGCTTTCGTCGTGAAGGACGGCAAGCTCGTCGGGCTGACCTTCGAGAAGATGGTCGAGACGGGCGTCGATGCGAAGGGCCGCCCCAAGCTCGAAGCCTCGGGCGAACTGGTCACCATCGACTGCGATGACGTGCTGATGGCCATCGGCCAGGAGAACGCCTTCCCCTGGATCGAGCGCGACATCGGCATGACCTTCAACGAATGGGGCCAGCCCGCGGTCGACCGCAAGACGTTCATGAGTTCGGTCCCCGGCGTGTTCTTCGGTGGTGACGCCGCCTGGGGACCCGAGAACATCATCTGGGCTGTCGCGCACGGTCATCAGGCCGCGATCTCCATCGACGCCTATTGCCACGGCAAGAGCCTCGTCGAGCGCCCCAAGCCCGGCCACACCCTCGTCAGCCAGAAGATGGGCATTCACGAGTGGTCGTACTCGAACAACTACGATCCGCAGAAGCGCCAGGCCGTTCCGCACGCGGCGCTTGAAGCCTCGCTCAAGAACCTCAAGCTCGAAGTGGAGCTCGGCTTCGACGACAAGATCGCCGCGCGCGAGGTCGAGCGCTGCCTCAACTGCGATGTGCAGACCGTCTTCACGGACAATCTCTGCATCGAGTGCGATGCCTGCATGGACATCTGCCCCGTCGACTGCATCAACTTCACCGAGAACGACGACGAGGCGGACCTGCGCAAAGAGCTGCGCGTCCCGGCGCTCAACAAGTCGCAGGACATCTACGTCTCGGGCGTGCTCAAGACCGGCCGGATCATGGCCAAGGACGAGGATGTCTGTCTGCACTGCGGGCTCTGCGCGGAGCGCTGTCCGACCGGCGCCTGGGACATGCAGAAATTTGCGTACGCGGAAGCGCAGGCCGCGTCGGCCTGCCTGTCCCATCACAATGCTTATCTCGGCTAGCCCACGCGGCCGGCAGTCACCACGGGAGGTAGGGATCGCCCGAGCCGGATGAGAAACCACGGCGGGCACCCTGGATTGAGGATCACAGATACGCCATGAGCGGGATCAACGATTTCGTCATCAAGTTTGCCACCGTCAACGGCTCGGGCTCGGCGTCCGCGAACACGATGGTCGCGAAGACGCTCTTCCGGATGGGTATTCCGGTCAGCCCGAAGAACATCTTCCCCTCGAACATCCAGGGACTGCCGACCTGGTACGAGGTTCGCGTGTCGGAGGCGGGCTATCTCGCACGCCGCGACGGCATCGACCTCATGGTCGCCATGAACCCGCAGACGTACGCCGAGGATCTTGCCGAGGTCGTGCCGGGCGGTTGGCTGCTGTACGATAGCTCCATGCCGCGCATCTGGCCGCGCGATGACATCACGCTGCTGCCCATCCCGATCGCGCAGATCTGCGCCAAGCAGTGGACCGACGCACGCCAGCGCCAACTCTTCAAGAACATGGTCTATGTCGGCGCGCTCGTCGAATTGCTCTCCATGGACATGGAAGCCCTTAAGGGCGTGATCTCCGATCAGCTCAAGGGCAAAGAGAAACTCATGACGGCCAACCTGCAGGCCGTCGATCTCGGTCGCGCCTATGCGCGCGAACATTTCTCCTGCCCGCTCGCGATCCATGCCCGCGCCGCTGAAGGCGCCAAGGGCAAGATCATGGTCACCGGCAACGACGCCGGTGGTCTCGCGGCCGTCTACGGCGGCGCCACAGTCTGCGCGTGGTATCCGATCACGCCCTCCACGTCGCTTCCCGAGGCGTACGAGAAATATGCGCGGCGCCTGCGCGTGACCAAGGAAGGCAAGCGCCTCTTCAGCATCGTGCAGGCCGAGGACGAACTCGCCGCGATCGGCGTCGCCATCGGCGGCGGCTGGAATGGCGCCCGCTCGTTCACGGCGACCTCGGGCCCTGGCATCTCGCTCATGAGCGAGTTCCTCGGCCTCGCGTACTTCGCCGAAGTGCCCGTCGTGCTCTTCAATATCCAGCGCGGTGGCCCTTCCACGGGTATGCCGACGCGCACGGGCCAGCCGGACATCATTTCCTGCGCCTATGCGAGCCACGGTGACACGAAGCATGTGTTGCTGTTCCCCGCGGACCCGACAGAAGTCTTCTCGATGGGCGCCGACGCATTCGATCTCGCGGAGCTGCTGCAGACGCCGGTCATGGTCATGTCCGATCTCGACATCGGCATGAACGACTGGATGACCGATCCCTTCACCTGGGACGACAACAAGGAGCAGAGCCGCGGCAAAGTGCTCTCCGCCGAACAGCTCGAGGCCTTCAAAACGGTCAAGGGCAAGCCCTGGGGCCGCTACCTCGACGTCGACGGCGACGCGATCCCCTATCGCACGCTGCCGGGCACGCATCCCTCCATGGGATCGTTCTTCACGCGCGGCACGAGTCACGACGAATACGCCCGCTACACCGAGGACGGCCGCATCCATCAGCGCGTCATCGATCGCATCCGGCGCAAGTTCGACACCGCCGCGACGGTCGTGCCAAAGCCCGAGATCGACATCCGCGACAAGAACAGCAAGACCGGCATCATCTACTTCGGCGCCACGCGTCCTGCCGTGCTCGAAGGTCTCGATGAGCTGGAGCGCGCGGGTGTCCGCCTCAACGCCATGCGCCTCAGAGCCTTCCCCTTCAACGAGGATGTGAAGGCCTTCTGCGATGCACACGATCAGGTCTTCGTGCTCGAGCAGAACCGCGATGCGCAGATGCGCTCGCTGCTCATCACCGAAGCCGACATACCCGCCAACAAGCTCATCGCCATGTTGAGCTACGACGGAATGCCGACCACGGCCGCCTTCGTGCGCAAGGCCGCGCTCGCGCATCTCCATCCCGAAAAAGCTGCGGCCGCCGAATAAGCAGAACCTCTCCGAGGAACGCCTCATGAGCTACATCGCCAAACCCTCTGCCCACCATCCGGCCCTTCCGCGCAACGCGCTGGGCCTCACACGGCGTGACTACGAAGGCTCCATGTCGACGCTGTGCGCCGGCTGCGGGCACGACTCGATCACGGCCGCCATCATCGAAGCCTGCTACGAGATGGATCTGCCGGCGCATCGCATCGCCAAGATCTCCGGCATCGGATGCTCATCCAAGGCGCCGACGTACTTCCTCTCGCGCAGCCACGGCTTCAACTCGGTGCACGGCCGCATGCCGTCCGTGACGACCGGCGCCAACATGGCGAACCGCGATCTCTACTACATCGGTGTGTCCGGTGATGGCGACACGGCATCCATCGGCCTCGGCCAGTTCTGTCATGCCGTGCGACGCCGCCTGAACATGACGTACATCGTCATGAACAACGGCTGCTATGGCCTGACGAAGGGCCAGTTCTCGGCGACGAACGACAAGAACTCGCCGTCCAAGAAGGGCGAGGCCAATCCCTTCGATGCGATCGACCTCTGTCAGTTGGCCATCCAGCTCGGTGCAGGCTTCGTCGCGCGCTCATTCTCGGGCGACAAGCGCCAGCTCCTGCCGCTCATCCAGGCCGCGATCAGCTACAAGGGCTTTGCCTTCATTGACGTCGTCAGCCCGTGCGTGACCTTCAACAACCATCCGGCCTCGACGAAGAGCTACGAGTACGTGCGGATGCACAACATGGCCTCCGAGAACAAGCTCGACTACGTCGAGCCTCAGGAGGAGATCACCGCAGAATACGCCGAGGGCACTTCGACCGCGGTCGAGCTGCACGATGGCTCACAGCTCATGCTCTACAAGGTCGATGGCGGACACGATCCGCGCGACTCTGATGCCGCGATCCACACCATCCGCACGAACGCCGCGAAGGGCACGGTCGTGACCGGCCTCCTCTACGTCAATGAGGATCAGCAGGATCTGCACGACGTGCTCGGCACCGACGAACGCCCGCTCAATGCGCTGCCGATGAGCGAGCTCTGCCCGGGGTCCAAAGCGCTCGAAGGCATCAACGCGAGGCTACGTTAGAACGCGTAATAGATGGCGCCGACTGTGTGACGCCATCTATCTATCACTGACGCGGCTCGAGGCCGGCTCTACTCGAGGTAAGGGCAGATCCGGATTTCACCCTGGTACGTGACATAAGTACCTGTGTTCGGGTTGAATGACCGGAACGTATCCGCGCACCGTTGCATGCCGCTCCGGTACACAACCCGCACCTCGTCGCCGTCATCATCGTCGTCATCATCAAACATGGCGACCGGCGGATCAGGTTCGTCCGATAGGTAGCGCTCCTCGACGACGTAACCATCGTCGTCGTCGAATTGCTGTGCTGAAGCCGCAAGACCGAAGCTCGACGTCAATCCGAGAGCCAGCAGTCCAACGGCGCAGCGGCGCATTTGCTCATGCATTGATCATCTCCATCCTTGAGCACCAAGCGGTGGTTGCTCGTACAGGGCGAACGTCTCCGTATGGCAACTGTTCCTTTTGTGAACGGCCCGATGTTTCGAATGTGCGTTGTTGAATTTCCTCGGTCCTCGTCGTGTTTTTTTTGCTGAACGCCACTGCATGCCAACGGCAAAAAGAAAAGGCCGTGCGCGTTGCACGGCCAATCCAAATCGAACGCGTAGATTGTAGATTATTGGTCTACGCAGCGCGCCAGCTCAATCCGCCTGTGCCGTGCGTGTCGTTGCCGCCGCAGCAGCCTTCTTCGCATCCTTCACCGGCACCGACGCCGGCTTGATCGCGGCTTTGCCCTGAGCATCGCTGATGCGAGCGACGAGCGCCAGGTTCTGCGTGACCCGCGTATCACTGCTCTTTTTCTGACCCGCTGCGGCCTGGCGCAGCATCTGCTCGGCTTCCGCGCGGCGGCCTTCGAGCGCCATGGAGAGCGCAAGGTTGTTGAGCACAACCGGATTGTCCGGCGCCTGCTTGAGCGCTTCGGCGAAGTGGCGCTGTGCGCCCTTCTGATCACCACCGGCTGCGAGTGCACTACCGAGCGCAGAATGCGTGTGCCAATCGCGACTGCCGTTCTCTACGGCCTTCCCCAGGTGATCGCGCGCGCGGGCAACCGCACCGAGTTCCAGCGCCAACAGCCCACGATCGCGCAACAGGCGTGCATCGTTCGGCGCTATGGGCGCAGACGTGTCGAGGAGCGCCAGTGCGCCTGCCTTGTCGCCCTGCCGGCGCATGACGCGGGCTGCGGCCATCACGGATTCGATATCCTGGGGATTGGATCGCGCCGCCGCGAGCGTCGCTGCTTCGCCGAGGCGCGCACGAGCGGCTTTCGCCTCGCCAGGCGATATCTCGCGTTCCGGCGGTTCCGCTTTCGGCGTGATGTTCAGGGCGGATGTCGACGGACCGAGACCCGGCAGTTGCAGAACATCCGCGCCGCCGCAGCCGGCCAGTGCCAGCACCGCAGCAACGCAACTTCCCGTTCCAAGCACGCGACGCGACGCAACCCGTTGACCGACACGCCACCGACCCATGATCTGTCTCCTAGACGCTGCGCACCCTGCCTGGACGCTGCGCACGACCCCACGCGATGTCGCTAGCGTTAGGTGATTCGAGGCGCCGCAAGCCCCACCGCCCCCTCTCCGTCCCCGCAATCCCCAGGACCACCGGCCAGAACCACCGGGATCGACAGTATGAGGCCGCCCCAACGATCCGGTTGTCCCCGAGAGGCCCCTTCGATACTGAATAGGTTGAGTTTTGGAGGCGCCTACCATGGCCGACGACCAGTATCCCCGCTTCGACACGCTCTCCCTGCACGCCGGGCAGCAACCCGATCCGACGACCGGCGCGCGCGCCGTGCCGATCTATCAGACGACGTCATTCGTCTTTAACGACGCCGACCACGCCGCCGAGCTGTTCAATCTCGAGCGCGCCGGGCACATCTACTCCCGCATTTCCAATCCGACCGTCGCCGTTCTCGAGGAGCGCATCTCGGCGCTCGAAGGCGGTGTCGGCGCCGTTGCCGTCGCGAGCGGACAGGCAGCGCTCCATCTCGGCATTGCGACGCTGATGGGCGCTGGTGGGCACATCGTCGCCTCGAACCGCATCTATGGCGGCTCGCACAACATGTTCGTGCACACGCTGCCACGCTTCGGCATCACGACGACGCAGGTCGATCCGCGCGATCCCGCAGCCTTCGCGGCAGCCATCAAGCCGGAGACGCGGCTCGTATACGCCGAGACACTCGGCAATCCCGGTCTCGAAGTGCTGGACATCGCAGCCGTCGCGAAAGTCGCACACGATCACGGTCTCCCGCTCATGATCGATGCGACGTTCTCGACGCCCTATCTCTGCCGCCCGTTCGAGCTTGGCGCCGATATTGTCATGCATTCCGCAACGAAGTTCCTCGGCGGACATGGCGTCGCGATCGGCGGCCTGCTCGTCGACAGCGGCCGCTTCGATTGGGCAAAGTCAGGCAAATTCCCGACGCTCACCGAGCCGTATGCCGGCTATCACGGTATCTCGTTTGCCGAAGAGTTCGGACCTTCGGCGTTCATCACGCGCGCCCGCGCCGAGGGCTTGCGCGACTTCGGCGCCTGCATGAGTCCTGCGAATGCGTTCTATCTTCTACAAGGCATCGAGACGCTGCCCGTGCGCATGGCCCGCCACGTCGAGAATGCGCGCGCCGTGTCGGCCTTCCTCGAGAAGCATCCGGCTGTCGCTTGGGTGAAATATCCCGGGCTCGAGAGCCATCCCGATCACGCACTTGCCAAGAAGCAGATGCCACGCGGTGCAGGGGCCATGATGAGCTTCGGCATCAAGGCGCCGGACGGCAGCGGTGATGGTGGCGCGCGCCGCGCCGGCAAGGTGCTGATCGAGCGCGTGCGCCTTCTCTCCCATCTCGCCAACGTAGGTGACGCGAAGTCGCTGATCATCCATCCGGGAAGCACGACGCATCAGCAGATGAGCGCGGAAGAGCTGCGCAAGGCCGGCGTCGGCGAGGAGCTCGTGCGGCTCTCGATCGGCCTGGAAGATGCCCGCGACATCATCGAGGATCTGGATCAGGCGCTGAAGGCTTCCCAGCGGGCGTGAATTCGCGCCTGCGGCGCGAGCGAGGCCATGCCTCTGGCATGCCTCCGGCATGACCCTCGCGCTCCACCGGGAGGGAACACCCTCCCGGCCCCACCCGCCTTTATGACCGGGCGCCCCAACCGCGCCCTGTTCGCATGGCCGCCGCGGGCATAGCGCCACGAAACGCGGCAGTAGCACCCTTCCCAACAGCCCGCGGCCCCGGGCACTGGCCTGTCTGCATGGCGGCCGCGGGCATAGCACCACGAAGTGGTTGCGGAGCACCCCTTCCCGGCAGCCCGCGGCTTACAACTAAAGTGCATTGCGGCGATCTGATATTGCAGCGCAGTATTTACTCTGTCATGCTGTTCGCACCCGCAACCAAAGCAGGTGTCCCATGGCGAGTTCAGCTCAGGCTTTGCAGCCCGTTTCCACCGAAGCGCCGCTGAAAGACCTTTATGAGGTCGGGGAGATCCCTCCCCTGGGGCATGTACCCAAAAACATGTACGCCTGGGCTATCCGTAAGGAGCGGCACGGCGAGCCCGAGAGTGCGATGCAGGTCGAGGTCGTGCCGACCTGGCCGCTCGACAGCCACGATGTGCTGGTGCTCGTGATGGCGGCGGGCGTGAATTACAACGGCGTTTGGGCCGCGCTCGGCACGCCGATCTCTCCCTTCGACGGCCACAAACAGCCCTATCACATCGCCGGCTCCGATGCGTCGGGCATCGTCTACGCGGTCGGCTCGAAGGTGAAGCGCTGGAAGGTCGGCGACGAAGTCGTCATCCACTGCAATCAGGACGACGGCGACGACGAGGAGTGCAACGGCGGCGATCCGATGTTCTCGCCGTCCCAGCGCATCTGGGGCTACGAGACGCCGGACGGTTCTTTCTCGCAGTTCACGCGCGTGCAGGATCGCCAGCTCATGGAGCGGCCGAAGCACCTGACGTGGGAGGAGAGCGCCTGCTACACGCTCACCCTCGCCACGGCCTACCGCATGCTGTTCGGCCATCGCCCGCACATCCTGCGGCCTGGACATAACGTGCTCGTGTGGGGCGCTTCGGGCGGTCTCGGCTCGTTTGCCATCCAGCTTTGCGCCACCGCCGGCGCGAACGCCATCGGCGTCGTCTCCGAGGACGACAAACGCGACTTCGTCATGCAGCTCGGCGCCAAGGGCGTCATCAACCGCAAGAAATTCAACTGCTGGGGTCAGCTGCCGACGGTGAACTCGCCCGAGTTCGCCACCTGGATGAAGGAAGCGCGCAAGTTCGGCGCGGCCATCTGGGAGATTACCGGCAAGGGCAATAACGTCGACTTCGTCTTCGAGCATCCCGGCGAGTCGACCTTCCCGGTATCCGTGCTGCTCGTGAAGCGCGGCGGCATGGTCGTGATCTGCGCCGGCACGACGGGCTACAATCTCACGATGGACGCGCGCTATCTCTGGATGCACCAGAAACGCGTGCAGGGTTCGCACTTCGCGAACCTGCTGCAGGCCGCGCAGGCCAACAAACTCGTGGTCGAGCGCCGCATCGATCCCTGTATGTCCGAGGTTTTCGCCTGGGAGCAGATCCCCAAGGCTCATACGCGGATGCTGCGCAACCAGCACAAGCCGGGCAACATGGCGGTGCTCGTCTCGGCCCCGACCACGGGCCTCAGGACCTTCGAGGACACGATCGAGGTGTCGAAAGCTCGGTTCGGCGGATAACGCGTCTCGTGCGCCATGGATATCATCGAGCATCCCGTGGCCGGGCCTTTGCTGCGGCTCGTCCACGGCACGGATGAAGCGCTCGTAGCGCCGCTCGGCGGGCAGGTCGTCGCCTGGCGCCATGGCCGCCGCGACATGCTGTGGTGTTCGACGATCCGCCTTCCCGGCAAGCCACTTCGCGGCGGCATTCCCGTCTGCTGGCCGTGGTTCGGACCACACCCCGACGATGCCAGCAAACCCGCCCACGGCGTTGCGCGCCTCGAACCATGGGACATCATCGAGCAAGGCCCGGGGCATGTGGCCATGACACTTCGGCATGGAACGCTGCGCGCCTCACTGGATGTGGCCCTCAGTGACGAGCTGCGCGTCTCGCTGACAACCCACAATGAGGGGGCGACGTCCCTATCCATTTCAGCGGCGCTGCACGCCTATCTCGCGGTCGACGATATTGCGCGCGTCAGCATTACGGGTCTCGCCGAGGCCACCTATGCAGACAAGCTCGATGGGGACGCCCGCAAGGTGCAGCCGGGAGATCTCGGCATCGATCGCGAGGTAGACCGGATATATGCTGTTGGCGGGGCCCGCCTTCGCGAGGGGAACCGTGCCATCGAAGTGGATGGCGCCGGCACCAGCCGCAGCCTCGTCGTCTGGAACCCATGGATTGATAAGTCCGCCCGCCTCGGCGACATGGCAGAGGGTGAGTATCGGCGGCTGCTCTGCCTCGAAACCGCATGGGCAGGCGACGATGCACGCATGTTGGGCCCTGGGGCTGCCGGAACACTCAGCACCATCCTGCGGCCCCTCGCCACTTCCCGATGACGACCGGCGGGCGTGCCTGCTAGTGTCTCAGACTTGAAGCCAGCACTCGCAGAACAAGCTCCCTCCCGAGGAAAACGCCCGGCATGTCGCTCCCCGATCTCCTGAAGAAGCGCCTGCGCATTCCCGTCATCGGCTCGCCGCTCTTCATCGTCTCGAACCCCGACCTCGTCATCGCCCAGTGCAAGGCCGGTATCGTCGGCTCGTTCCCTGCGCTCAATGCGCGCCCGCCCGAGCTGCTCGACGAATGGCTGAAGCGGATCACGAACGAGCTCGGCGAATGGGATGCCAAGCATCCGGACCGCCCGTCCGCACCCTACGCGGTCAATCAGATCGTCCACCGCACGAACGAGCGCTTAAAGCACGACGTCGATATGTGCGTGAAGCACAAGGCGCCGATCGTGATCACCTCGCTCGGCGCGCGCGCGGAGGTCAACGAGGCCGTGCATTCCTATGGCGGCATCGTGCTTCACGACGTCATCAACAACACCTTTGCGAAGAAGGCCATCGAGAAGGGCGCCGACGGGCTCATCCTCGTCGCGGCGGGCGCCGGTGGCCATGCGGGCAAGATCAATCCCCTCGCGCTCGTGCGTGAAGTGCGTGAGTGGTTCGATGGACCAATCGCACTCTCGGGCGCCATCGGCAGCGGTGACGGCGTTCTCGCCGCGGAAGCAGCGGGCGCGGACCTTGCTTACATCGGCTCGGCGTTCATCGCGACGAAGGAAGCGAATGCCATCGAGCCCTACAAGCAGATGATCGTCGAGAGCGGCGCGGACGACATCGTCTACACGAACCTCTTCACGGGCGTGCACGGCAATTACCTGAAGCCCTCCATCTCGCGCGCCGGCCTCGATCCCGAGAACCTGCCGACCGGCGATCCCTCCAAGATGGACTTCGCTTCGGGCGCCGAGCGTCGCAAAGTCTGGAAGGACATCTGGGGCTCCGGCCAGGGCATCGGCGCCATGAAAGCCATCGTGCCGGCAGCCGAGTATGTCGACCAGTTGGCTCGCGAGTATCACGCAGCGCGCGCCCGGATCGGCGCGGCGCCGTGGAACCCAGCCAGAGCGGCCGCGGAGGCGTAAAGGATCGTGCCTCCGGCACGAGTGGGGCTGACCCCACACCCCACCGGGAGGGAACACCCTCCCGGACCCACCCGCCTTTATGACTTGGCGCCTCAAACGCGACGTGTCTGCATGACCGCCGCGGGCATAGCACCACAACTGTAGGCGACAGCACCTCCTCCCAGCAGCCCGCGGCACTCAACAAAGCTAAGCAGCGACCTTCGCTCGCGCCTCGACAATCAACAGCGCAGCCCGGGCCGCCTCCCGCCCTTTCTCGACGAAGTGCGTGCGGAAAATGCGGTTGTGGCGCTCATCGTCGCGATACTGCTGCGGTGTCAGCGAGACGGAGAGCACGGGGACGCCTGTATCGAGACCCGCGCGCATCAGGCCGTCAACAACGGCCTGCGCGACAAACTCGTGGCGATAGATGCCGCCGTCGACGACGAAGGCCGCCGCCGCGACAGCCGCATATCGACCGGTTGCCGCCAGGTCGCGCGCGAGCAGCGGCATCTCAAAGGCGCCGGGCACATCGAATACGTCGACGCGATCAACTGGTACGATCTCGCAGAAGCCCTCGAGCGCACGATCGACGATGTCGGCGTGCCAGCGAGCTTTGATGAAAGCAAAACGGGTGTGTGTCACAGTGATCCTCCTTGGCTTGGACACGTCACCCAAGGCGATCACGTGCATCCCCACGCGCCGAAGCACGACGGGTCTGCGCGTTCTCTTCCATCCGGACTATGACCGTCGGCTCAGGCCTCGCACCTGATCTGCTGACCCTTCCGTCGTGGAAGGCGCTCGCGGGCTCGTGGCTTGCGCCACATACCGCCGGTGGGGATTTTCGCCCCGCCCTGAGAACAGAAACGAGGATAGGCACACACCACGGCGCGCGCAACGGACGGCGCGCGCGAATTGCTGATGGCTGGAATGCGAGGAGGGCCTACTCCGCGGCCTCACGGCCACCGAGCATGCCGGGCAGCTCGTTGAAGAGGCGCCCGACCACCGTGCGGAGATGGCGCTCGACGACGGCGAAGCCGGGCTTCTTCTCGAACGTACGCTCGTTGAGATAGAGCGCACGATTGATCTCGATCTGCAGCGCGTGCAGGCCGCGCTGGGGACGGCCGTAGTACTCGGTGATGTAGCCGCCGGCGTATGGGCGATTGAGATGCACGGTATAGCCGAGCGCTGTCAGCTCCTCGCGCAGGAAGCGCGTTAGGCGGCCATCGCAGGAGGCACCGAAGCGGTCACCGAGCACGAAGTCCGGGCGCTGCGGTCCGACATAGCCCGTGGAGGACGACGGCATGGAGTGGCAATCGATGAGCATGGCGGCGCCGAAGCGGCGCGCTGTCGAATCGATGAGCGAGGCGAGTGCGCCATGGAATGGCTTGTACAGCCGATCGATGCGCTCGAGAGCGACGGCGAGCGGCAGTTTCCGCTTGTAGATCTCCTCGGCATCGGCAACGACGCGGGCGATGGTGCCAAGCCCACCGGCGACACGAATGGAGCGGCTGTTCGCGAACGGCGGCAGTGCTTCCTCGAAGAGTTCCGGATCGAGCTCGTAGGGCTCGCGGTTCACATCGACATAGGCGCGCGGGAAGCGGGCTGCGATGAGCGGCGCCCCCAGCGTGGCAACACCTGCGAAAAGATCATCGACGTAGCAGTCCTCGGACTTGCGCAGCGAGTTGGCGCTCAGGCGCGAGGCGGCGAGGAAGGCATCCGTATAGACACGCCCCGAGTGCGGCGAGCAGAACACGAACGGCACCGTCTGCAGGCGCGGCACGGCCAGCAAATAGGGCGGTGTCAGATGCTCCTCGATGGCAGTGCGCTCGGTTTCCAGCATGGGCCTTTGTCGCGTCGCTTGAATCACGTCGTCAGATTATGCGCCGTCACTGCCGTCGATCGCGCGTATGATCAGAAACTTGCGCGCGCCGGTCTTCCGTGCTGCTCTTCGACAAGATTGCCAAGGGTACTTGTCGCTGTCCATCACTAGCACGGCTCTATGCAGAGATTATGGTAGTCCAGGCTGAAGTGCCGCAGATAAGTGCGTTTTCAAAGCCTTCTAAGCGCTCCGTGCGCGATCGGTTCGATCATGAGAATATCATTGTCAGCGGGACGATCGCTAGCACATGTAAACCCGGAGTGCCCGTCACGTTGTTGCGAACCTGATCTCACATTGAGCACATCGACGATGAATTGCTGTGCATTCACCAGCAGTTTACCAAATTGGCGTCAGATTCCGGCGTCACTAGCTTGCGCGGTGCATAGTACCCCGGGTTTCGGGATGGGGACGGATTGGGGGCACGAGGCATGACGGCGAAAGTATCGGCACTCACCGCGCAGCGCATTCTGCTCGCGGAAGACGACGATTCGATGCGCGGTTTTCTGACCCGCGCCCTGACCAAGGCGGGCTATGAGGTCGTGGCTTTCGCCAATGGCGCGGAAGCGTTCGACAGGCTCAAGGAAGAGCCTTTCTCGCTGCTGTTGACGGATATCGTGATGCCGCGCATGGACGGCATCGAGCTCGCGCGTCGGGCAAGCGAGATCGATCCCGAATTGAAGATCATGTTCATCACCGGCTTTGCCGCCGTCACGCTCAATAGCGACAAGCCCACACCCAAGGATGCGCGCGTTCTCTCCAAGCCCTTCCATCTGAAGGACCTCGTCGCCGAGGTGGACAAGCTGCTCACGGGCGGCTGACACTCTAACACTGACGCAGCCCCACCAGCGCGCCATAGCATCCACGCCTCTTCTGCTCGCAGTGCGACAAACCTTTGACAAGGATGGGCCTCGCGCGCCAAAGTGCGCGCGTAGGTGGGGTCCAGCGTCAAGGGGCCAACGTCATGGGGATGGCGTTGGCGGGTGCCATAAAAGGCGCCTCTTTGGATTCCAAATTTAGGAATGTACGTCGACCTCGCGGACGGCTGTCGGCGCCGCGAGGAGAGGGTGTGCACCAGCGTATCGGAATCCAGTATCGTGCGTTCTTTGTTCAAGAAGTCCGACTACGCCGATGCGCCGAGGGGGACGCCGCGGCGCGGTCCAGCGGGGCGCACGGCGCCTCTGCACATCACATCGATGGCCGAGCGTACGTCGGGGCTCGATGAAAGCCTCGGCTCGCTGATCGGCGATATGCGCTTGGCCCTCGGTATGACGCCTGGCGAGCTTGCGCTTCGTCTCGGCACGACTGTCGACACCATTATGACGCTCGAGCAGGGCCGCCTGCGTGGGCTGCCTCACTGGGAAGAGACGCAGCGCATTGTGGCAGGTTTCTGCGCCCTTCATCGCGTCGATCCGCGTCCGCTTCTGCAGCGCATCTACGAGCAGACCAGCCCTACACACCTCGGCGCGCCGCCAGAGCGTGGCCTCGGCGCCCTCCAGCGGGCCGCCGAGCGCACAGAACCCCGCCCGACCGCGCGGATGGCCCCTCAACCAGAGGCGAAACCAAGTCGCCGCGCAGCGAAGAGTTCGACCCGCTCAGTGGAAAGCACGAGCCGGCCCGCAAAGAAGAAAGCGAAAGTGCGGGTCCGGACGCGCGGTCGTGGCCGCGCGCTCATGGCAGTCGCCGGGCCCATGGTGATCATCGCCGCAGCCGTATGGATGGTCCAGGCGCAGCCGCGCGCGCTGCGGGAAGCCATCACCGTGCTGCCGTCCTCGGTCGCGCAGCCCATGCTTAGCAGCCTGGATGCGCTGTCGGTGCGTCTCTCCCCGCGCCGCGACGGCCTCAAATGGATCGAAGTGGCCGATCCGAGCAGCCGCAAGGCCGACAAGCTGCCGGTTGCGGCCCGCTAGCCCCTTCACTCCACGTCTTATTAGAGACGAGCTAGGGCTGCCCCCTGCGCTTCCCGGTTGCATCTCAGCGCATTCCGGCCGAGAAAGCGCGTTCCCCCCTCCCCAGAAAGAGTCGTAAGAAGGGCGCATGTCTATCCCGCAGCAGAAGCTCGACCGCCTTGTCGAGCGCTGGCACGTCGTGCAGGCCCAGCTCAATGCCGGTCCGAGCGCGGCCGACTTCGCACGCCTTTCCAAGGAGTTCGCGGATATCGATCCGGTCGTGCAGGCGATCCAGGCGCTGCGCAAGGGCGAGACCGAGCGGGACGACCTCTCCGCCATGATCAAGGCGAGCGGCACCGATCGCGAGATGGCGGCACTGGCCGAGGAAGAGCTGCGCGACGTCAACGCGCGCATCGAAAGCCTCGAGCACGGTCTCATGATCGAGCTCCTGCCCAAGGATGCAGCCGACGAGGCCGACGTCATCCTCGAGGTTCGCGCTGGGACGGGCGGCGACGAGGCGGCACTTTTCGCGGCCGACCTCTTCCGCATGTACACCCGTTACGCCGACCTTCACCGCTGGAAGGTCGAGACCATCTCCATGTCGGAAAACGATCTCGGCGGTTACAAGGAAGTCGTCGCCTCGATTTCGGGGAAGGGCGTCTTCGCGCGCCTCAAGTTCGAGTCGGGCGTGCATCGCGTTCAGCGCGTGCCGGCAACCGAGGCGAGCGGCCGTATTCATACCTCGGCGGCGACGGTGGCCGTGCTACCCGAACCCGAGGAGGTCGACCTCGAGATAAAGACCGAGGACCTGCGCATCGACACCATGCGGGCGGGCGGTGCCGGTGGCCAGCACGTCAACAAGACGGAATCCGCGGTGCGCATCCTGCACATTCCGACCGGCATCATCGTCGTATCGGCAGAGAAATCGCAGCATCAGAACCGCCGCCTCGCCATGCAGGTCCTGCGCTCGCGGCTCTACGAGATGCAGCGTCAGCAGTCGGACGACGCCCGCGCAGCCGACCGCAAGGGGCAGGTCGGGTCCGGTGATCGCTCGCAGCGCATCCGCACGTACAATTTTCCGCAGGGCCGCGTCACCGATCACCGCATCAACCTGACCCTGCATAAGCTCGACGAACTCATGGAAGGCGGACCGGCGCTCGACGAAATCATCGATAACCTGACCGCCGATCACCAGGCGAACCAGCTCGCCGCCATGGCCGGCAGCATGTGAGGCACACGGCCTTGAACAGAGCGTCCCTCGGCGACGGCAGCACCTGCGGAACGGTTCGCGAGGCGCTCGGTACAGCCACGACGCATCTGGCTGCCGCCGGCATTACCGATGCGTCCGTGGATGCACGCTATCTCGTGGCGCACGCGCTCGGTATCGAACGTGCGGCGCTGCTGCGCGCGCCAGAGCGAGCGCTCGATAGTGACGAGCGACACCGGCTCGCGGATCTGCTCGCCCGCCGCGTGGCTCGTGAGCCCATCTCGCGGATCGTCGGTGAACGTGCCTTTCATGGGCTCACGCTCGCGCTCAATGCCGAGACGCTCGACCCGCGCCCTGATACCGAAACGGTGGTCAACCTTGCGCTGGCACTCGCGGCGCTGGTGGACGCGCATGACGGACCGCTCAAGATTCTCGATCTCGGCACCGGCACGGGCGCGATTGCGCTCGCCTTGCTCGCCGCCTTGCCGGATGCCGAAGCGACCGCCACGGACATCAGCCCCTTGGCGCTCGAGATCGCACGCCGGAATGCCGAGAGACATGGCCTCGCCAATCGCATCCGCTTCTTCCGGTCGCACTGGCTTGAAGATGTCCGCGATCGCTACCATATGGTGATCAGCAACCCGCCCTATATACCGAGTGGCGAGATCGCCACCCTGGCCCCTGAAGTGGCCCGGTGGGATCCGCGGGCGGCACTGGATGGCGGACCAGACGGCCTTGAGGCCTACCGCACAATACTTGCAGATGCTTCGCGTGTGCTGGAAGTCTCGGGCTTTGTGGTGTTCGAAGTCGGTCACGACCAAGCTGCAGCCGTCTCCGCGATCGCCTTGGACCATGGCCTTGCACCGGCGCCGCTGAATTGGCCGCTTTTACGCGATCTTGGTGGCAACACCCGCTGTGTTGCGGTTGCCACATCTGGTCGCAACTGGAAAATAAATCTTGGAATCGTGGATCAAGGAGGCTAGCTTACGGCCCAGGCAAAGCATGCGGCGCGTCCGAGCCAGGTCGGTTGTGAACCGCGGGCAGGAGGACGGGCCCAGCTGGTGAGGGGCAGAGCAGGGTGCGTTAGCGCCAAACACTGCCAGGTCCACCTAAACTCCGTGATCGGGACGTGTGTCGCACCTTGGGGCCTTGGGTCGGGGGCGGTGCGTAAAGGGTCACAGGGACATCTCTGATGTAGGTCGGTGTTGTGCGGGCCTCGTTGCTTGTTGCCGTGACGACATGACAGTGCGTCATTCGTCATCGGGGCTGTGATGGGCCTGCTCGGATTGGAGCCACGAGTTCATGGCTCCGGCGTGCTTGAACACGCGAGAACCCTTCGAGGAAAGAACGGGAGCCTATGAGGCAGGGTCAGCAGCATCGCCGCGGGCGTAGCCGCGGCAGCAGCGGTGGCAGCAATGGCAGCAGCCACAACAATCACCACCGCAAAGGGCAAAACCCGCTCGCGCGCAGCTTCGAGTCGAACGGTCCCGACGTGAAAGTCCGGGGCACGGCCGCCGATGTCGCAGCCAAGTACATCGCGCTGGCTCGCGACGCGCAGTCCTCGGGCGACCCCGTTTTGGGCGAGAGCTACCTCCAACACGCCGAACACTACAACCGCATGATCATCGCCTACCGAGAGCAGCAGACGCAGCAGGGCGGCGATCCAAACAACGCCAACGGCCACCGCCGTCCCATGCACGGCGCGGATATCGGCGAAGCGGGCGAGGACGAAAACGGCGAACCGATCGATCCGGGCATGGGCGACCAGCCCCCAGTTCCGACCTTTGCACGCCATCCCGGCCAGGAACCACAACCCCAGCCGCGCCACGAAAACGGCAGCGGGCGCCATGACGAACGTCGTGACGATCGCCGTGAGGAGCGCCGAGACGATCGGCGCGACGATCGGCGCCAGCACAGCCGCCAGCAGGATCACCGCTCCGACAACCGTCCTGAGGGTCGCTCAGAGGGCCGTCAAGAGGGCCGCAACGATCGCGGCGACAGCCCACGCTTCCGCGACCGCCGTTACGAGCGCCCCGACTATCGCGGTGAGCGCCCAGAGCGTTCAGAGCGCGCCGAACGTGTCGAGCGCAGCGAGGCTATCGACGAGCCACGCCCCGTCCGGGAGCCCGTGCCCGCCGAACAGCCGCAGCCGATCATCGAAGCCACAGACACCCCGCCCCCCGCGCGCGAGCCCGCGCCGCCCCGCCGGCGCGGCGAACGCTTGGACATGATGAAGGATCAGCCGGAATTCCTGCGTCGTCCAGTGCGCCGCCCGCGTCGTGAAGAGGTGCCGGAGGACCGCGAGCCGGATACAGACGGCGCGCAGGAGAAGTCGGGCGCCTGAGCGCGGCCAACTGTTTCGATCAAAGGGCCGGCACCATGGTGTGCCGGCCTTTTTGCGTCAGGCCACGGCGGGCACGCGAACGACGCCGCTTGCATTGTCCGTAATGCTGAAAACTTCGAAATACTCGATTGTGGGCTCGGCGCCGTAGCGTTCGACAATGCCGTTACGCCAGGGCCCTGCATAGAATGCCTCGGCCGACGCCCGGTTTTCCCATTGATAAACCCCGCCGGCCGTACCATCCGGGCTCCAAATGAAATGCTTGCTGATGAGCCCCCTCACCTCGCTGAATCCTGGCGAAATCTTCAAGTAGTGCTGCCTGCAGGCTTGCCGGTCGATCGTTGGCGGAAGCCGGTAGCGCACGATGGCGGTGATCATGGCGGATCTCGCAGCGGCAACATGGGGTCCGCCCATGACTAAGCACGTGCTGCCGGCGCATGAAGCAAGAAAATCTGGAAAGCATTTCGCCGCGCTGGGCTTGCCCGATCTGGCGGCCACTTGATCGGCGCCCGACTCGCCCAATGCCTGCATAAATCTGCGGTCGCCCTCGTCCTGCCGGCCGAATCATGCCTCTGATCTGCTGAGAGTTGCATCGCGGACCAGTGAGGAGCCCATGGCCGAGCAAGTCAGCCTCAGGACGAAGGCCCAGCCGCGACGCGCCGCAAACAGTGGCGCAAACGCGAAGCCCGTACGCTCCGGCACAGCGGCCGCTAAATCCGGCTTCGGCAAGAAGACGATCGCACTCGTCTATGACTTCGACGGCACGCTCTCGCCACGCCCCATGCAGGAGTACACCTTCCTGCCCAAGATCGGCGAGGATCCGAAGGCCTTCTGGCGCGAGTGCAATCGGATCGCGCGTGAGCAGGAAGCCGATCCGCTGATCACCTACATGCACCTCATGTACCAGAAGGCCAAGGCGCGGAACGTGCGCATCGACCGCGACGACCTGGTGGCGCTGGGTCGCGACGTCGAGCTCTTTCCCGGCGTGGAGGCGTGGTTCGGGGAGATCGCCAAGTACATCGGCATCCGCGCCGAGAGCCAAGGCGTGGAGCTGCGCCACTACCTGATCTCATCGGGCCTCGTCGAGATCATCGAGGGGACGCGGATCCGCCCGCACTTCCACAATGTCTTTGCTTCGGAATACTGGTTCGAGGCCTACGATCTCCCCTATCCCAAGCGCGTCATCACGGACACGGGCAAGACCCAGTATCTGTTCCGCATCAACAAGGGCATCGAGAACCTCGGCCAGTCGATCAACGAGCACATGCCCGAGGGCGCACGCCCGATCCCCTTCGGCAACATGATCTACTTCGGCGATGGCGACACCGACGTGCCCTCTATGGCCGTCATGCGCAAGAACGGCGGCCATGCGATCGCCGTCCACACGCCCGGCAAGTCGAAGACCAAGTGCATCGATCTCTTCCGCGCCGGCCGCTGCGATTTCTTCGCACCCGCCGACTACACGCGCGGCTCGGAGCTGTTCCGCCGCACGACGCTGCTCATCGATCGCATTCTCGCGAACATTCGCCTCGAAGAAGAGGCCTGGCGCCTCCGCCGCACCATCGATCGTTAGGGCCGGTATCCTTCGAAGACCACCGCATCCGCCCATTTCGCAGCGATTGCGCGCTCGCGCTCGTTGCGCACGGTCCACGTGAAGAGCGGTAGCCCCAGCGCCTCACGCGTAAAGCGCGTCACCGGCGTCGGCAGCGCGCGCACGTGATAGGAGAAGAAGGAGGGTTCGGCCTCGCGGCTTTCGAGCAGATACGTGAGGCTGATCGCACGCGCGGCATCGATCTTGTTCGGCCACCAGTTGTGAACCGTGTAGTCCGTCGCGATGATGCCACGAGGGATCTGCGGGGCGAGCGCCTTGCAGCGTGCCATAACTGCGGGATCGAATGACTTGAGGCAGATGGGGCCCTTGTACGCCGTCGTCAGGGCCGCGATGGCTTCGAGGAAGCCGGCCTTCGGCGCATCGAATTCGCTCTTGATCTCGACGACGAGCGGCACGCGTCCACCCACCATCTCCAGAAAACCGGCGTACGGGAGAATGGGCGTGTCCTGCCCGCGATACCTGAGCTTTGCGAGTTCAGCAGGCGTTCGCTCATCGATCAGGCCCTCGGCATCGATGAGCCGCTTCAGCGCCCGGTCGTGGAACACCATCGGCGTGCCATCAGATGCCGGCTGGAGGTCGCACTCTATGCCATAGCCGCCGTCGATAGCGGCGACGAACGCCGGACCCGTATTCTCGAGCACCCCTGCATTGCGGTCATGCAAGCCGCGATGGGCGATCGGTCGGATGAACTGGCTGCGGTCGAGCGGTGGCCCCACGATTTCACACTCCCTGCGACTCGAGGCGCGTCTGGGCATCGAGCAGTTCGTCGGCCAGCATGAGGGCTGCCATGAGCAGTAAACGGTCATCGCCGGCAGCGGAGAACTCACCAGCGAGGCTGTCGACGCGTTGGCGCACGATATCAGAAAGCGCCAGCAGGCGCGCCTCCTCGCCATCGCCGCACTTCAGGCGATAGGTCCGGCCATTGATCGTGATGGTCGCCTGCCCCATTCCCCGTCCCGCTGCCGTCCCCGCCCGGCGGCGGAATTCCAATTCGCCCTACTGCTCGGTGTCGATGAGGCTCCGAAGTGAATCGATCACCCAATCAATGCGATTGAGCACCTGATCGCGCCCTTCCTCGAGTGCCCGAATACGGCTCTCGGCCTTCTCGAGTTCTGCAAGCAGCCGGTCGCGCTCGCTTTCGAGCTTCACCACACGTGCGAGAAGGGCGGCGGGTTCGAGAGCGGACGCGCTCGGTGCAGCCGAACGCTTTGCCGATGCCTTGGCCTTGCCGGTCGCAGCGCCGCTTGCTTTCCTGCCTGCCCCAGCAGCCTTCTTCGCGGCCTTGGACGCCGGTTGCTTCGATGTAAGCGCCTTGGAGGCGGGCGACTTACGCGACTTACCGCTGCCACGCTCGCTCATGTCGAACCTTCCCGTCAGCGGAAAGTGGCAACGATGCGTCGCGCACAATCCCCCCGCCGATCAAAACTTAAGTGCCACGCTGCCCGCGCGTCAATCGCGATCAAAGTAGGTAACGTATGCAATGAACTGATCGTGTCGTCGGTGCACGCAATGCTCACCCGCGCAACGGCTCGCCGGTCCGGATTGCGGATATGATAACGATGGCCTGCGCCATTGGAAAATCATCGGTAATCGTAAGGTCGATGCGCGCTTCATATCCGGGCGGCGTGATGCGCGCGAGCTGGGCCGCCGCGCCGCCAGTCAATTTCAGCGTCGGACGACCCGACGGCAAATTCACAACGCCCATGTCGCGCCAGAACACGCCCTTGCGCAAGCCCGTTCCGAGCGCCTTCGAACACGCCTCTTTTGCAGCGAAGCGTTTCGCGTAGGATGCCGCACGCTGCCGGCGGCGATCGGACCTCTGCCGTTCGACGTCCGTGAAAATCCGATTGAGAAAGCGATCGCCGTAAAGCTCGATCGTGCGCTCGATACGGCGGATGTCGATGACATCATTACCGAGACCGAGGATCATGGCGTGCGGGCCTCACGCATCAGGCGGCTCATGTGCTCGATTGCCGGCCGCAAGCCGATCATGATGGCCTCGCCCATGAGAAAGTGCCCGATATTGAGTTCCGCGATCTCGGGAAGGCGCGCGACCTCTCTCACTGTATTGTACGTTAGGCCATGTCCGGCATGCACCTCGAGGCCGGCCGCGTGCGCGTCGCGCGCGCCTTTGGCGAGGCGCTGGACCTCTTGCTCCACGCGCTGCCAGTCGTTCGCGAGCGCATGCTCGCAGTAGGTGCCGGTGTGTAGCTCGACGATATCGGCGCCGAGCTTCGCCGCGGCCTCGATCGGCGCGCGATCCGGCTCGATGAAGAGCGAGACGCGGATACCGGCCGCCTTGAGCTCACCGATGCAGCGCTCGAGAAAACTGCCGGCGCCAACGACATCGAGGCCACCCTCGGTCGTACGCTCCTCGCGCTTTTCCGGAACGAGGCAGCAGGCGTGCGGCACGGTTTTCAGTGCGATGGCCAGCATCTCGGGCGTTGCCGCCATCTCGAAATTGAGTGGGCGGGTGATCTCGGCCTTGAGGCGCGCGATATCGTCGTCGCGGATGTGGCGGCGGTCCTCGCGCAGGTGCGCCGTGATGCCGTCAGCACCGGACTCGATGGCGAGATGCGCCGCGCGCACGGGATCGGGATGGCCTCCGCCGCGCGCATTACGCACCGTCGCGACGTGGTCGATATTGATGCCGAGGCGCAGCGCCGTGGGCAATGATCGTGCTTGTGACATGACGTGCTGCTCGCCTCTTATGGCCGGCGCAGCCATGTGGGCCTTGCGTCAAGCCTGCTGTTGGCGGCGCGTATGAAAGACCTCGGCCGCCCGGCGGCCTATGAAATAGAGGGCCGAGCCGGAAATCAACCCCAGCACCAGGCTGCCGACAAAGAGTGGCTTAAGGATTGGCGACAAGAGCTTGCCTGCGGCATCGAGCGCGCTCAGCGGGTCCATGCGAGAGGTGGACGTCTCTGCAAGCCGCGTAAGCGTGCGCTGGAACTCCTCGACGGTCATGGCCCCCGCTTCGCCGAGCAGCATGATGCCGAGAAGATACGAGCCGACCCACATCGCCGGCCACGTCAGTGGATTGCCGGCCCAAGTGCCGAGCACGGCGGCGCCGACATTGGCGCGCCCCAGCCAGGCGATCGCGACAGCCATGAACATCTGAACGCCGAGCACCGGCAGGAACGCGACGAACACGCCTGTCGCGAGGCCAAGCCCTACGGCGTGCGGCGTCGTTTCCAGACGCAGCACCGACGCCCATGCGCGGCTCATGCTCCGCCGTCCCATCCTGCCGTTCCTATTGTGATGACCAAACGTCTCGACACGCCGCTGGGGCCAGATCCTCATGGCGCTGCACTCGCGTTGGTAGTTGGCACTACATGGGCGGCCTTTACGGCTCCCTTGTGACGCAACGCGTGTACTGGAGACACACCTCAGGCAAATACGCGCTCGACCTTGCTCACAACCGACTTGCTCTTGAGCCCGTTGATGATGCGGTTGAGATGCGCGAGATCGAAGACCTCGACCTCGATCAGCATCTCCGTGAAGTCGGCGCCACGGTGCAGCATCTTCAGGTTGTCAATGTTGCCGTCGTCCTCGCCGATCACTTGTGCAATCTGCGCGAGCGTCCCCGGCTCGTTCAGTACTGTCACGGAAATGCGAGCGGGAAAGCGCTCCGGCGTCTCCTGGTTGATATCCCAAGTGACGTCGATCCAACGCTCGTGCTCGAACTCACTCAGACGCGGGGAATGGATCTGGAAGATGCGGATTCCCTCTCCGGGCGTCAAGACACCGACGATCCGGTCTCCCGGCACGGCGCCGCCCGGCTCAAACGACACCGGCACGTCGTTGCGAATCCCGCGGATGACGATGCCCTTACCGGCACCGCTGACGCCCGCGCCGCTGCTCGTCGGCCAGCGGAACTTGAGACCCATTACCTTGGAGAGATTGAACCAGCCCTCCTCGCCACCTTCGCCATTCTCGTAGCGATTGCGCGGGCGCACGCGCGACGTCGATGGCAGCAGCTCGGCGGCTTCCGGTGCGATGGCACGAATCACATCCGCTATCGGCAGCTCGCTTCGACCGACCGCGGCGTGAACATCATCGACCGTCTTGTGCGTGAGCCGCGTGAGCGCTCGGCGCAACCGATCGTCGGAGTAGTCCTGGCCGATCTTGGCAAAGGCCGAGCTGAGGAGACGACGGCCGAGCTCGGCATACTGACGGCGAAGCGAGTCGCGCGCCGCGCGCCGGATCGAGCTCCGTGCCTTGCCCGTGACGGCAATGCGCTCCCAGGCCGCCGGCGGCGTGCGGCTCGCCGAGGTCAGGATGTGCACCTCGTCACCATTGCGCAGCTGCGTCGAGAGCGGCATCTGGCGGCCGTTGATGCTGGCGCCGACACAGGAATTGCCGACATCCGTGTGGACAGCATACGCGAAATCGATCGGCGTTGCGCCCTGCGGCAGCGCGATGAGGCGGCCCTTGGGTGTGAAGCAAAAGACCTGATCGTGAAAAAGCTCGAGCTTCGTGTGCTCGAGAAATTCCTCCGAGTTGTCGCCTTCGAGCAGCGTCTCGACGAGGCGGCGCAGCCAGATGTAAGGCCCCATTTCGCGCATGGCTTCAGGCGTCGCCGCCTTGCCATTCATGCGCGAGAGATCCTTGTAGAACGTATGAGCCGCAACACCGTACTCGGCCGTCACATGCATGGGCTCAGTGCGCAACTGCAGCTCGACGCGCTGATGACGCGGCCCGACGATCGTCGTGTGGATCGAGCGATAGCCGTTCTGCTTCGGCGTCGAGATGTAGTCCTTGAAGCGGCCCGGCACCGCGCGCCACGTCGTATGGACGAGCCCGAGCACACGGTAGCAGTCCTCGACGGGGCCGCAGATCACGCGGAAGCCGTAGAGGTCCGAGAGTTGCTCGAGCGAGATCTGGCGGTTCTGCATCTTCCGCCAGATCGAGTACGGCTTCTTCTCGCGTCCCGTCACCTCGGCGCTGAAGTTCGCTTCTCCGAGCTTCGCAATGAGACTGAGGCGGATTTCCTCGACGAGCCCCTGGTTGTTCTCGTTCAGTCGATCGAGGCGTTCGCGCACGGTACGGTAGGCCTCCGGATGCAGCCAGCGGAAGGCGAGGTCCTCGAGCTCCTCGCGCATCGCCTGAATGCCCATGCGGCCCGCGAGCGGCGCATAGATCTCGAGCGTCTCCTCGCTGTTGCGTCGGCGGCTCTCCGGCGACATGTGCTCGAGCGTGCGCATGTTGTGCAGGCGGTCCGCGAGCTTGACGAGCAGCACGCGGATGTCGGTCGAGATGGCGACCAGAAGCTTACGGAAATTCTCCGCCTGCTCGGCTTTCTTGGAGACGAGGTCGAGGCGCTTGATCTTGGTGAGACCATCGACGAGTACGCCGATCTCGGGCCCGAAGAGCTGGTCGATCTCGGCCCGCGTTGCCTCGGTGTCCTCGATGACATCGTGCAGGAGTGCTGTCGCGATCGTGGCGTCGTCGAGTTCCAGATCGGTCAGGATCGCCGCGACTTCGAGCGGATGCGAGAAATAGGGATCGCCCGAAGCCCGCTTCTGATGACCGTGCGCGCGCATGGCGTAGACGTAGGCGCGATTGAGCAGAGTCTCGTCGGCCTTCGGATCATAGCGAAGGACGCGCTCGACCAGCTCGTATTGACGCATCATGGCGCTTCAAGCCTCTGCACCCGCCGCCGCGGTCCAGCGCGCGCGTGCTGGCGGCCGCGCGGTATCTCTCCTCATGAACCATAAGCATGAGTCTTCGCCGCGGCTAGCTTGAGCCGCGGCGTCAGAACCGACAACACTGGATGGGAACGCAGCGCCGCCTCAGCGGCCCCGCACGCCGCCATTGCCGCCGCCACCGCCGCCACCACCATTCGACGAGGGCTCGATCGGCGCCATGCTCTCCATGGCACGCAGGAGCTGCTCTTCCGACATGGAGATCTGATCGATCGCGTTGTCGGCCGACTGGTCGTCGCGGCCGAGCTGCTGGCGACTACGATCGGCACCGATGAGCGGGGCGGCGCCTGCCTCCGGCTCGTCGATCTCGACGTTCTTCTGAATGGAGTGGATGAGGCTCTCGCGGAGGTCATCGGCCGGGACGGTCCGCTCGGCCACTTCGCGCAGCGCGATCACGGGGTCTTTGTCGTTGTCGGGCTCGACGGTCAGATGCGAGCCCGAGGCAATCGCCCGGGCGCGATGAGCCGCAAGCAGCACCAGTTCGAACCGATTGGGGACCTTGTCCACGCAATCTTCAACCGTGACACGCGCCATCGCTGTTCAATCCTCGATTGTCTGATGTCAGTTATGGTTTAGAGCGCAACTACAGGCGCCTCCGGGCCCTTTGGCCCATTTGCGGGCTTAATGCCACGAATATCCCTTTGAATCAAGCTGGCGCGATGCCACGCTGCAGCGCCGGATGACGCCGCAGCAGGGCGCCTGCTGTGAGCCCGAGAACTGGGTGACGCCAATGCGGGGCGATCTCCGCGAGCGGCACCAGGACGAAGCCGCGCTCGTGCATCAACGGATGCGGCAGAACCAGGGGTCCCCCTGACTGATTGAGCGCCGGCCAGTTCAGCGCCCGGCTGCCGTAGTCGATGATGTCGAGGTCCAGCGGTCGCGCACTCCAACGCGCCCGGCTACGCCGTCCGGCCTTGCGTTCGACAGCCTTGACAACTCTAAGAAGACCCCCAAGCGGCAGATTGGTACGAGCCAGTATGACGGCATTGTAGAATTCCGGCATAAGTCCCGCGCCCGAATGCGGCAAGGTGCGGTAAATTAGCGAACGCGCGATAATAAAAACCTGGTTTTGCTCAAGTATGTGCAGTGCACGGTGAAGTGTAGCGACAGGCGCCCCCCAGGAGCCCGGCACGTTAGAACCAAGCGAAATCACGCAGTTTGAGCCACCCACCGCATTGATACAGTTATGCGAATCATTCCGATATGCAGTCCAAACGGGCATTGGCGTCTGCCTGTGAAGAGTCTAAGATGTGGCGAAGTATCACTTCAATTCGCGCGATCTGCTCTATATATGGTTTCATAATCTTGCGTGTCCGAGCCGCATCGCGCGTATGTCGCCATCGCTCGCGTTACGTTGCAGTGGTATGACGCCCGGCCTCGGTGTCGGGCCAACAATGAAAAGGCAAGTCTCAGATGTTTTTCTACCCTACAGAGCGCATCGCGCTGTTCATTGATGGGGCAAACCTCTACGCGACGGCCAAAGCTCTTGGCTTTGATATAGACTACAAGAACCTTCTCGGCGTCTTCCGGAACAAGGGCTACCTCGTTCGTGCCCTTTACTATACGGCACTTGTCGAGGATCAGGAGTATTCGTCCATCCGGCCACTGATCGACTGGCTCGATTACAATGGCTACACTATGGTGACGAAGCCGACCAAGGAGTTCACCGACGCTTCCGGTCGGCGCAAGATCAAGGGCAATATGGACATCGAGCTGACCGTCGATGCCATGGAGCTGGCGCCGAAGCTCGATCACGTCGTTCTCTTCTCCGGTGATGGTGATTTCCGCAGCCTCGTCGCAGCTTTGCAGGCCAAGGGCCTGCGCGTTAGCGTGGTCTCCACGCTGCAGACGCAGCCGCCCATGGTCGCTGACGAGCTGCGCCGCCAGGCAGACCAGTTCATCGACATCGCCGACCTCGAGAAAGACATTTGCCGCGATCCGAGCCAGCGCATCCCGCGCGAAGCTCGCGAAACGCGCCTCGCTCAGTTCCGTGCACAGCGCGAGGGTGTGGGCTCGCAGCAGGGCCACGACGATTCAGTCGATACCTGAGAAGTTTCTCAGACACAGGATATCAACGGCGTCGAGCTCGCGTGGGCTCGGCGCCGTTGTCGTTTGAGGTCAATGGAGACGCGCTTCAGCGGGCCTTACGGCTGACGAGTTCATTCAGCCACGCCAGCACCTCGCGCGGGTGTGCGTCGGGCGGATGCACGGGATAGAATGTGCGCACGATGCGACCATTGTGGATCGCGATCGTCAGTCGCGTCAGATACACGGTGCCGCCCGTCTCGAATGTCGGCAGCTCGAGGGCTTCACGCAGCCGCCCCTCAGCGTCGCTCGCGAGCGCGAACGGCAGCGTCATGCGCTCCGCGAATTCGCGCTGCCATTCCGTTGCCTGTCCCGAGACACCGAACACATGCACGGACATCTGCTCGAAGGCGCGATAGAGATTGCGGAAACCTTCTGCTTCCGGCGTCGATCCATGAGCGCCTGGAATGTCATCCCAGCCCGGTGGATTTGAGAGACCCGGCTGTCCGGTCCACGGATAGACGAACAGGATTGCCCAGCCTTCGAGCGTGCCGAAGTTGACCTCGCCACCCTCTGTGGTCGCAAGCGCGATGTCCGGCATTGCGCGACCACGCACGAGATGACGCGCCCGCCCATCATCGACTTGTGCGGGGAATGGCCACGTCATCGCCGCACGGCCTCGCCGAGATATCGATAGTGGTACGTACCCGCAGCGGTGTAGCCGAGCGCGGCATAGAGGCCTTGTGCGGGCAGGTTCGTCGTCACCGCCTGAAGTCCGATCGTGTGCGCGCCCTGCGAAGCGCCCCAGGCTTCGAGCGCCGACATGGCCGCCGAAGCTGCGCCCTGGCGCCGGGCCGACGCTGACGTACCCACGCATTCGGCGATCACTGCATCCTCGTGCAGCACACCGAGCGCCGTCGCGATCGTCTCGCCGTTGAGGCGTGCCTCGGCGAACGTACAGGGCGCAGGCACGCGCGCGAGAATCGCTTCCGCAAAAGGTCGACGATCGAGCGTGATATTGCCGAGATAGACCGCCAGCCATCCTTGCGAAGGTCTCGCGTTGAGGACGACGTGCTCCGACATGGCAGCGGATGCCACGGGCTTGACGAGCGTCGTCACGGGATCATGGATCACATAGCCACGCGCTTCGAGACGCGCATCGAGATCACCGGGCTCGGAGAGTGGAAAGCCGACCTGAAAGCGTACAGGCGCGCCGCGTTTACGGTAGAGGCGTTCGATCTCGTCGATCGTGCGCTCGATATCGCGGCCGCGATAATGAAGCGCGGAGACGGAGTTCGCGCGTTGCGAGCCGCCACCCGAGTAACGCCACAGCCAGCCATCGACATCGCGCGTTTCACCCGCAGGCCAGGCGCGCACCGCGGCGCCCTCGATGGCCAGCAACCGCTCACGCTCGGTCGGTGTGCCGGCTGCGCGCGCTCCAGCCTCCCGCGTCATCACCCCTTTTCCCGCATGAGCCGTGCCTTCTGGCGCTGCCAGTCGCGCTTGGCCGAAGTCTCGCGCTTGTCGTGCAGCTTCTTGCCCTTCGCGAGACCGAGCTTGAGCTTCGCGCGACCGCGCGCATTGAAGTAGATCTCGAGGGGGATAAGCGTCATGCCCTCGCGCTGCACGGCCTGGGAAAGCTTGTCGATCTCACGACGATGCATGAGGAGCGGACGCGGACGGCGCGGCGCGTGCTGAAAGAAGCTTCCCGCGAGCTGATACTCGGGAATGTAGGCATTCACGAGCACGAACCCGCCGCCCTCGGCGGAGGCATAGCTCTCAACGATGTTGGCTTGGCCCTTGCGCAGGGACTTCACCTCGGTCCCGGTGAGCGAGATGCCGGCCTCGAACGTATCCTCGATGAAATACTCGAAGCGGGCGCGCCGGTTCTCGGCGACCACCTTGCGGTCGTCATCATCCTTCTTCGACATGATCCATGCTTCTCGTATGTGTCCCAAAAACATTCGGGCTGCCCGCACTATATAGGGGCAGCCCGATCCGTTGGACACTGGAGTGTTGTTGCTACTCGGCAGCCTTGATCTCGAGCAGCCCCGCGTGCGCGAGCGCGGCATCGACGGCCTTCTTGCCCGCATCGCCGAGCGGCGCCAGCGGCAGGCGGCATTCCGGGCTCTCGATCAAGCCGAGGCGCCATGCGGCGTATTTCACCGGAGTCGGGTTGGTCTCGCAGAACAGCGCATCGTGCAGCGGCATGAGCACGTCCTGGATTTCCAACGCGCGGCGGAAATCGCCGGCGAGGCAGGCATTCTGGAACTCCGCGCAGAGTTTCGGCGCGACATTCGACGTCACCGAGATTGCACCAGTGCCACCATGGGCCATGAAGCCGAGTGCCGTCGCATCCTCGCCAGTGAGCGCGGCATAGGGCTTGCGGATCAGCAGGCGGTGCTGCGACTGGCGCTCCATCTTGGAGGTCGCATCCTTCATGCCACCGAAGTTTTTGAGCTCCGAGATCCGCGCCATGGTCTGTGCGGAGATGTCGACGACCGTGCGACCCGGCACGTTGTAGACGATGAAGGGCAGGTCTACCGCGTCGCTGATGGCCTTGAAATGGAGGAAAAGCCCCTCCTGCGTCGGCTTGTTGTAGTAGCCCGTCGAATGCAGGGCCGCATCGGCACCCGCCTTCTTCGCGAATTCCGTGAGCTCGATGGCCTCCTCGGTGGAGTTCGAACCGGCGCCCGCAATCACAGGGACGCGCTTCCTCGCCGTTCGAACGCACAGCTCGACGACGTGCATATGCTCGTCGTGGCTCAGCGTCGGGGTCTCGCCCGTGGTACCGACGGGGACCAGACCGTGAGAGCCCTGCGCGATCTGCCAGTCGACGAAGCGCTGGAAGCTCTGGTCGTCGACTTTGTTGTTTTTGAACGGCGTGACCAGCGCTGTGAACGAACCTTTGAACATGGTTTTCCTCCGCTCGTTGCTCGCTGTTGCACGCCGCGACGCCCGCCTGTGGCACAAAATACCAAGGCCCGCGCTCGCCGATCCCTAGGCCGACAAGGCGCAGCACTCGCTAACGTGGTTTCTGTATGTCACATTTCGGACCTGCCCGAAAGACTGCACGTTTCATGCCTATGCTGATCCGATGCGCAGAGATAACGATTCGATAAAGCCAGCCCTGGGAACATACGGAATGGCGGACACCGCAAGGCCAGCACGGCACTTTGGCCGGGTCGGCGCGTGCCCATGGCGCGTCATCGGCACCCTCACCGCGTTGCTCGTCGCCGCGCCGCCGCTTCTGACGGCCATCGTCAGCACAGCCAGCGCCCAGAGCAGCGATAAAAACGTCAAGTCCAAGCCTGCAGCCGCGAAGGCCGCGCCAAAGAACGCCCCAGCCAAAGCATCCAAGGACGCAAAGCCGCCGCTGCCGGACCCAAGCCCCAAGCGGACTGCGGAAGCGCAACCGACCGCTGTTGACGAGGACGGCGGGCCGGCCCCACCTCCGAAAGCTGCGGCCGTTGTCCGCGCCGCTGTCCCGAATTCACCCGAGGCGGACTATTTCGCCGCCATGGACAAGCTCATCACGCCGCTGCGCGACAACCGGCTGCCGGCGGCGGATGTCCAAAACCTCAAGAATGCGCTCGGCGCGGTCGATCGGAACGATCCCGTGGAGGCGAATGAGCACGCCGTGAAACTCGGCGAGCCCGCACTGCGCACACTCGTCAGGTGGTACGCACTTCGCACGGGTGCAGGCGCGCCGGCGGACTACACCAGGTTTCTGGCCGAGAACCCAGCCTGGCCGGACGCTAGCCTGTTGAGGCGGCGCTCGGAGCAGCAGCTTCTCTCCGCCGGCGGTCCCGCCAAGGAGATCACCGCGTTCTTCGGATCGAATCCGCCGCTGTCCGGTGCCGGCACGATCGCGCTTGCCTCCGCCCACTTGGCGCTTGGTGATGAGGCGCGCGCCAAGGAAATGGCCGTCAAGGCTTGGCGCGAGCACGACATCCCCGCGTCGTCCGAGACGGGCTTCCTCGCGCGCTTCGAGCGCTTCCTGACACCTGCCGACCATCGTCGTCGGCTCGACACGCTCCTGATCGATGAGGGCCGCTTTGCTGCCCAACGCACACCGCGGGTTGCAGCGGCACGTCGCCTGTTGCCGAAGTTTCAAGACGTCGAGCGCAAAAAGGCGGAGGCGCGCATTGCCGTCTACGCCCGCGCCGGCAATGCCGCAAAGCTCATGGCGAGCCTGCCCGCGAGCGCCAAGGAACCGGCCTCGGTCGATTGGGGCCTACTCTTCCAACGGGTTCAGCTCGCCCGCAGCCAGGGCAAGGAGGACGAGGTCGCGCGTCTCTTGCGCCTCGCACCGAATGACGCTGCCCTGCTCGTCGATCCCGATGCCTGGTGGCTGCACCGGCGCTGGGCCATCTACGAGTATCTCGGCGCCGGTCGCTACAAGGATGCCTACGACATCGCGCGCGCCCCGGGACCACTCACGGTCAACCCGATCAAGGATGCAACCTTCCTCGCGGGCTGGATCGCCCTCCGCCATCTCAAGGATACGAAGGGTGCGGTGCCGCATCTCGAGGCGTCACGCGAGAATGCCGATGGGCCGCTGAGCGCCGCCCGCGGCAACTACTGGCTCGCCCGCGCTCACGAGGCACTCGGGCAGAAGTCGGAAGCGACGCGCTTCTACGGAGAAGCGGCCGCGCGCGTCGATACCTTCCACGGCGCACTCGCGCGCCAGAAGCTCAATCCCGGCCCCCTCGATGCGCCCATTCCCCTACCGGCCATGCCCTCGGCAGCCGTGGCCGACAGCTTCAATGGCAATCCACTGCTGCGTGCGGCCATGTTCGCGCACCACGCCGATGTCGGCCGCGGCATCACGCGCATCATCGTCGCGCATCTGCGCTCGACGCTGAAGAGCGAGGCCGAGGTCGCGATGCTCGCCCATCTCGCCAATGCGATCGGCGATCATCAGATGGCCGTGCGTGTCGGCAAGACCGGCGTCGCGCGCGACATGAACCTCTATGCCTACTCCTATCCCGTGCATCCATTCCCTGAGTACAAGCCGCTCCGTGAATCGCCGGAGCGCGCATTGCTGCTCGCCATCGTTCGCCAGGAGAGCGAGTTCAACCCGGAGATCGTCTCGCACGCCGGAGCGCGCGGGCTCATGCAGGTCATGCCGATCACGGCGCGGCACATCTGCCGTGATCACAAGATCAAATGCGACATCCCGCGGCTGCTCACGGACACGAGCTACAATGCCATGATCGGCAGCGCTTACATCGGTGATCGCAAGAAGGAGTTCGACGGCAGCTACGTGCTGACGCTCGCGGGCTACAATGCGGGCCCCGGCCGTGCGCGCCAGTGGATGCGCCGCTTCGGCGATCCGCGCACGAAGGACGTCGATGCGATCGATTGGATCGAGATGATCCCGTTCGAGGAGACGCGCGACTACGTCAAGAAGGTGCTCTCGAACATTCAGATGTATCGCGCCCGTCTCGGCGAGAAGACGCCCGTACGGCTCGTGTCGGATCTGAAGCGGTAGGCCTACTTGCAGCGCGAGAGGAAGCCGCGATCATAGTGGAAATGATCGCGATGGAGCGCATTGAACTCCGGCCCGATCGCGACGCGGAAATAGCGGCACGCGCGCGCGTGGATCTCGCGCAGAAAGCGTGCTTCCGACCCCGATCCCGACCAGTGACGCAGGACACTGATCTGGCGTCCGTTGGCCAGTGTGAAAGCAGCGATGTCGAGTGCATTGGCCGTCGCGTGCTCGCTGCGCACATCGGACCACGTCTTGCGACCACGTATATTGCGGCAAGCGAAAGTCCCCATCTGCTGGACCGAGGCCACCCGCGAGCCGAAGATCTCTTGGGCCAGAGGCTGCACGTCGTGCGCCATCCACATAGCAATACCGGCCGCAACCTCGCACGACACCGTGCCGACGCTGAGCGCCGCGCCGCCCGCATTCAAGATGCGCACGGCATTCTCCCAGCCACACCCATCCTTTATCGGGTTGTCGCGCACGGGTGCGGCCGCGATAACAGGCCCGCGCAGGACGCGGCTACATAGCTCGCGGTCACGTTTCAACTCGGCAATGCGCCAGTCGACGAACCAGGCATTGGACACACTGAGATCGAGCGCCGGCAGCGGGCTCAGGGCCGGCGGCAGCACGCCCTGGCGCATGACGAGAAAAAAACCGACGGCGAGAAAGCCCAACAGCAAGGTGATGCGTACGCGCGGCGCGCGCCTGCGCCGCTTGCCGGCCGTCGTGCTCGATTGATCCGATTTATGCTCGGCATCCACCCGGTAACGCGCCCCCGCATCCCCTGACGGTCTTCAATAGCGCGTGCCGCCATAGAGACACAACGGGTCGAGCACGGGCGTTTCGCGCGGACCTTCCTTGCGCACGGCGAGGGCCAGCAACTTCTCCCTCAACTCGCGCGCGCCAACTGGTTGCTGCTGGCCATGTTGTGCGCAGGCCGCGAGACCGGCTGCCAGTGCAACAGCCTCTGTGGCATCCGCGGCCGTCGGCACAATGCCGGGAAACCATGAGCCCCCGCGCCCCAGCATCAAGGCATCGATGCGCGGCGCACCGGGCCGTGCGAGCGTGCCGCGCTCCATCGTTTCGTTCACAGCGGCAACGATCAGCGCGCCCTTGAGATTGAGCGCGGCAGGAAATTGCACCCGCCCCTGCGCCACGGCATCGGCATCACCAGCGGGCAGGATCAGCAGATGATCGGGCACCTGATCGGCGGCCTGCTGGAAGAATTCCCAGGTCTCGCGGCTCTCGCCCCAGAGCGGTATGGCCACGATGCGTGCCGGCGTCGAGCCCGTAAAGGCGAGCGCCCGCGCCAGCATGACCTTGTCCTTGGGATCGACGCGCACCGGCACGAGGCGGGCGTGGCGGTAGGTCGAGAGAATACGGCGCGCAAGGAGCGTGTCGACGGCACCGTCGTGGTTCTCGGGCAACGCGGTGGCTGCGTAGGGCCGGTTGTCGTTGTCGATGAGGTCAAGGCCGATGATGTCGCCCTCGCCGTCGCGCGCGAGCCGGTCCTTGATCTCGGGATGTGTATAGTCGATGCCCGTCGCTATGAGCGCGATCGCGATGCCGCCTGGATCGACGCCCGGCGGCACAGGGGGCTTCACACGCTGGGCCTGCGCCAACGCCGTCTCACAGAGCGCAAAGGCGAGTACGATGGCGGCACACGCCCCCACGTACCGCTTCACCCGCCCCAGCTCGAAGGCCTCGCCGCCGTTCATGCCTGGGTCTCGTGCTGCTTCAGGAGTTGCATCAACGCCTCCGCCTCAGCCAGATCTGCCGGGGTATTCACGTTCATGAACGGGTCGACGGTACCACCTGTGACCTCGATGAGCGAAAAATCGACCACTCTTGCGCCCTGCATCTCAACCCAACGCTGCACCCGCCGCTCACCCGTCGCCAGTGCCCGAGAGAGATCTTCAGTGATGCCGAGCGGCCACAATGCGGCAACGGGGTGCGACTGACCGTCCGATCGCGCGACCACAATGCCGTCGCCGGGCCCCGAACCACCGAGCAACCGCGCAACGAGATCCAACGGTATGAACGGCGCATCGCTCGCGACAGTTGCAACATGGCTCGCCCAGATATCGCCAGCCCAGCGCAAGGCGGCCAGAATACCGGCCAGCGGCCCAGGGAAATCCGGCGTCTGATCAGCAATCACGGGGAGGCCGAAAGCCGCAAACCGCGCCGGATCGCCGTTGGCATTGATGGCAACGCGAGCGACCTGCGGGGCGAAGCGCGCGAGCACATGCGCCATCATGGGCTGGCCAGCGAGATCGAGAAATGCCTTCTCACGCCCGCCCATGCGCAGCGAGCGCCCGCCAGCGAGCACGACGCCGACTATGCCTTCACTAGCTGTCCGGCTCATTTACGCACTCTACCAGTGCCGACACCCGGCCCATAGCCACCGCAGCCGATATGAGCCTGAAAGGTAAAGAAGCATTTACGCCACAGGTATGGGCCGTACGCTGCCTTGCGCACGCTGCCCTCTTCCCCGAGATTGGCGCGCCTCCCATGATTGCGCCGACCTTCCAGGATTGGACGGAGCCCCATGCCCAGCACCGCTGCCCTGCTCCAGCACTGGTATTTCCATGTGCCGAACCTGATCCTCGCCGCGCTGATGTACCTGATGGCGACCTATTTCGTGCTCATGCTCGCGTTCGGCTGGACACAGCACGCGCAGGGCGCCTTCCTCCGGGTCTTCCACGGTGTCGTGAACCCTGTGCTGCGGACGGTGCGCTTTATCACACCGCGCATCGTGCCCAACGGGATCGTCCCCGTGCTCGCCGTCGTCTGGCTGGCGGCACTTCGCGTGCTGCTGTACTGGGGCGTCTCGCTGGCAGGCATCCGCCCGAGCATCGGAGCCTGAATATGCACACGCACGACGCGCCGCAGTTCACCTTCGTGCGTCTCGTACTGCTCGCGGGGGTCATCTTCCTCGCGATCTTCAATGGAAACTGGCTTGCAAACTGGCAATGGCTTTCGGAGGGACGATGGTCGTCACCAGCCTTCGACCCGCTGCTTTTTTTGCTGACGCCCTTTCTCCGCGGCACACCGCTCGGCACGCAGATGGGCTTCTACTACACGACCGGCGTGTCGCTCTCGCTGCTGACGTTCATACTGTCGGGGCTACCGGCCGCGCTCTACGAGCGTCTCTTCCGTCGGAACACGAGCACCGTTGTTTCCATGCTCGTCTGGCTGGCCACGGCAGCACTCCTCACTTACCCTGCCTACAAGGCATGGCAGGAGGCCTTCTAACAGAACGGTTCAGCTCGCGAGCTTCGCCGCAGCTCGCGCGACGATGGCCGCACGTTCGGCCTGACGCTTCGCCGCGGACGATAGCGCCCGCTCGGTGACGACCGGCCCAGCGCCCTCGGGTGAGCCGGCATTGAAGGGCGGATGCGGATCGTACTCGATGCCGAGCTGAATGGCTTTCGCCAGATCCTCGCCGAAGGCCTCCGCCGCAACACGCAGTGCGAAATCTATGCCTGCCGTGACACCACCGCCCGTGATCACATTGCCATCGACGACGACGCGCTCCGCGACCGGCGTGGCGCCGAATGCGGAAAGCATCTCGCGGCTCATCCAGTGCGTCGCCGCGCGCCTGCCCTTGAGCAATCCCGCTGCGCCGAGCACGAGCGCGCCCGTGCATACGCTTGTTACATACCGCGCGCCCACCGCTTGCTTCTTGAGAAATGCCAGCGTCTCGGCATCCTCCATGAGCGGGTTCATGCCCGCCCCGCCCGGAACGCACACGAGATCGAGCTGCGGACAGTCCGCAAAGGTCGTATCGGGCACAATCCGCATACCCCCACCCGCCTTGACGGGCTCAAGCGTCTTCCAGATGAGCCGCACCTCGGCCTCGGGAAACTTAGTGAAGACCTCGTAGGGCCCGGTCATGTCGAGCTGGGTGATGTCCGGGAATAGCAGGAGGCCAATCCGGAAGGGCATGGTCTGTCTCCTTGATCTCGTCGCAGCTGAGGGCAACAATCCGCGCGCCCGAACACAACCACGAACAAGCAGAATGGAGCAAGACCCATGGCGGCCAAGATGGCGACCACCGAAGAGATCCTGCGGCGCGAGACCCGGGCGCTCGTCTTCGACCTCTATGGCACGGTCGTGGACATGCAGTCGGGGCTCACGACAGCGGTAACGCCGTTCCTCAAGAAAAAGGGCTGGGAAGGCAATCCCTCGAGCTTCGTCACGTGGTGGCGGCGCACGCACTTCGAGGACAGCATGATCGATGGGCTGCTCGATCGCGGCCACACGCCCTATCGCCAGATCGGACATCGTGCCGTCTCGCAAGTCATGGACCGCTGCGGCATCGAGCATACGCAGGACGACGTGACGTGGCTCGTCTCACAGATCGAGCAGCTGAAGCCCTTCCCCGATGTGATCGCCGCCCTCAATCAGCTCAAGACGCGCTACAAGCTCGTCATTCTCTCGAATGGCGATCGCGATATGCTTGAGAACGCGCGCCCACACATCGGCTTTCCCTTCGATCGATTCATCTCCGTGCAGGAGGCGGGCTACTTCAAGCCGCACTTTGCGACCTATGCCGCCGCGGAGGATATCATCAACGCGGAGTGGCCTGAGATCGAGCGAACGGGCATCATCTTCGTCGCCAATCATGCCTTCGACTGCATCGGCGGCAAGTCGCACGGTTTCCGCTCCGTGTTCGTCGATCGGCGCAAGCGGCCCTTCGGCCAGTCGCCCCATCAACCGGACCTGATCGTCGCGAATTTCGCCGAACTCGCGGCTACACTCGCACCCCAAGCCTAAGCGCCGACAACAGACATAAGCAGGAGCACGCTCAAATGCCGACTCTGCCGCCGGCCATGCCAGGAATGCCGCTCTCCGAGGTGGATACTCCTGCTCTGCTGATTGATCTCGATGCCTTCGAGCGCAATCTGAAACGCATGGCCGATGCGGTATCGAAGGCCGGCGTGCGCCTGCGGCCGCACGCGAAGACGCACAAATCGCCCATCATCGGCCAGAAACAGATCGCGCATGGCGCGGTCGGCCTCTGCTGCCAGAAGGTGTCGGAAGCGGCCGTGCTGGTCGAGGGCGGTGTGCTGGATGTACTCGTATCGAACGAGGTTATCGGCGCGCGCAAACTCGACCGCCTCGCCGCCCTCTCGCGTCAGGCGCGCGTCATCGGCTGCGTCGACAATCCGGTCGGCGTTTCATCCATGGCCGCCGCCGCCGAGCGCCACGGCGCACGCGTTGACGTGCTGGTCGAGATCAATGTCGGCGCAAGTCGCTGCGGCGTCGATCCCGGCGAGCCGGCGGTCGCACTGGCGCAGTTGATCGCACGCGAGAAGCATCTGCGCTTTGCCGGCCTGCAGGCCTATCAAGGCCGCGCACAGCACTTCCGTACGATCGAAGAACGCCGCGTCGCCATCGACGAGGCCATCGCACGCAGCGCCACGACGGTGAAGGCTCTGAAGGCGGCGGGCCTCTCGTGCGACATCGTCGGTGGTGCCGGCACGGGCACATTCGAGCTCGAAGCGGCGAGCGGCGTCTACAATGAACTGCAGGCTGGTTCGTACATCTTCATGGACGCCGACTATGCCCGCAACAAGCGCGCCGATGGCGGGCCTTATGACACGTTTGAACACGCGCTCTTCGTCTACGCGACCGTCATGAGCATGACGCAATCGGATCGCGCGGTCGTCGATGCGGGTCTCAAGAGCTTCACGTTCGAGTCGGGCCCGCCTGAGCCGGTCGGCTTTGCGGGCGCCGTGTACGAGCGCCCATCCGACGAGCACGGCAATCTCAATCTGGCGCAGAGCAACGCGCGGCCCGGCCTCGGCGACAAAGTGCGGCTCATTCCCGGCCACTGCGATCCAACTGTGAACCTGCACGACTGGTACGCCGGCATTCGCGGCATGGAGGGCGCATCGCCCGTCGTCGAGAGCGTGTGGCCCGTCGCCGCGCGCGGGGCGGTGTTCTAGTTCACCGCCGATCAGGGAGGAGAGCAGAGCATGGCCGACAAGCCATCCAAGAAGTCGGCGAAGATTGCGAAGCCGAAGCCGCCGGCTGCGAAGAAATCCGCGAAGCCGAAACTTCTCTCGGGCGACAATCCGCAGATCGCGAAGGGCTACGGCGATGCGCCCGTGCAGGCCTATATCGCCGCGATCCCAGGCTGGAAGCACGACCTCGCGCGCCGCATCGACGCACTCATCGTGCGTGCCGTCCCGAAAACCCAGAAGGCCGTCAAATGGAACTCGCCCTTCTACGGCATGGACGACAAGCACTGGTTCATGAGCTTCCACTGCTTCACGCGCTACATCAAAGTCGCGTTCTTCCGTGGCGCATCGCTCAACCCCATGCCGCCCGGCACATCCAAGCAAAAGGACGTGCGGTACCTCGACATTCATGAGAATGACGCGCTCGACGAAGCTCAGTTCATCGCGTGGGTGAAGCAGGCCAGCAAGCTGCCGGGCGAGAAGATGTAAGAGCCGACAGATGGAGGCCGCCCCCATGAAGAGCCGCCCGACGGAGAAGCAGACGGACGCCTCACCTTCCGACCTCATCGACGCCCGCATCGAGGAGCTGGCCGACTGGCGCGGCGAGATGCTCACGCGGGTGCGCAAACTCATCAAGCAGGCCGATCCGAAGGTGATCGAGACGTGGAAGTGGCGCGGCGTTCCGGTATGGGAGCACGACGGCATCATCTGCACGGGTGAAACGTACAAGGCCGCGGTGAAGCTCACCTTCGCCAAGGGCGCATCGCTGGACGATCCCTCGCGCCTCTTCAATGCGAGCCTCGATGGCAATGCGCGCCGAGCGATCGATATTCATGAGGGCGACAAGATCAACGAAGCGGCCTTAAAGGCGCTCATCCGCGCCGCCGTGGCTTTGAATGTATCCAAGAGCCGCGCCAAACGCGGAAAATCATAAAAGACGGGGGCTCCGGGGGTGTCCCCCGGTCGGGGTGCGGGGCTGATGCCCCGCTCGCGCCAAAGGCGCGACGTCGTTTCCGCGTGCACCACGTCTCCAGTCCGGCTACACCGCGTGCCGGATCCACGCTCGAAAGCTCATCCCATGCATCGCGTCCGCATCACGATGGACGACACCGGCGCCGCCCGCACGGTCGCGGCGCTGCTCGAAGAGTCGGTCATCCGTCCACCGCTCGCCGTGAGCATGTTCGAAGCGCCCGGCGCTGGCTGGGTCGTCGATGGCTACTACGAGGACGCCATCGATATTGCGTCCATCTCGGAGTTTCTCGATGCAGGACCTGATGTCCGCAGCGCCAACATCACGATCGAGGCTGTCCCCGACGAGAACTGGGTTGCCGTCAGTCAGGCGGGCCTGCCGCCGGTCGTCGCCGGTCGCTTTCTGGTTCACGGCAGTCATGACCGCGCAATCGGCCGCCAGCATCGCAATGCCATCGAGATCGACGCCGGCGAAGCCTTCGGCACTGCGCACCACGCGACGACGCTCGGGTGCCTGCTGGCCATCGACCGCCTGACACGATCGCAGAATTTCAAGCGTGTTCTCGATCTCGGCAGCGGTTCGGGCGTCCTAGCCATCGCGGCCGCGCGTGTGCTCCCCAAGGCGTCCATCACCGCCAGCGACTTCGATCCAGAGGCCGTTCGTGTGGCAGGCGAGAACGTGCGCAAGAATGCCCTCGCCGGCCGTATCCGGCTCGTCGCGGCGCTCGGCCTCGATCATCCGGCGCTTCGCGTTGGGGCGCCCTACGATCTCGTCATCGCGAACATCCTCGCGGAGCCGCTGATCTCCATCGCGCAGCGGCTCGCGGGCGTGATCCCTCCACGTGGTGTGGTCGTGCTATCCGGCATTCTGCAGTCGCAGGGAGCAGCGGTACTTGCGGCCTACGCCGCCGCGGGGTTCGCGCGCGTGCGGGCCGACCGGCTCAATGGCTGGGTAATCCTGACGCTTGTGCGTCGGGCCGATCTGCCAGCGTAGGGCGAGATGCCGAGCGGCACCCTGCTAGGCGCCGAATGGCCGGCCCGTGCGTTTTGTCGGGGTTGCGTCGCCGGGCGACGCTTGATAAGAGGGGCCTCCCAAGCGCCGCCCCTGAGCGGCGCCTGTTGGGGGATCGTCTAATGGTAGGACTGCAGACTCTGACTCTGCCTGTCTAGGTTCGAATCCTAGTCCCCCAGCCAAATCTATTTAACCTCCTGAACAACCTCAGAAATTCGGCCCGGACAATCATGCCGATCCGAGAGGTTGTCGCTATGGTCCCACATTGGTCCCACATTGGGTCCCACATCAAACGCAAGCGGGGCGTTTTCTTCTACCGTCGCCGCTTGCCGCGCCCCCATCAAGATGAGATTACACTCTCGCTCGGAACGACGTCGTTCTGGCTAGCCCAAGCCTTGGCTAAAGACCTCGACGACGCTTTCCTCCGCTTCCTTCAACGACCTCCAATGAACGAATTCGACATCAAGAAGGCCCTCCGCGAGTATCTGCGGGCAGAACTGAAGAGCCTCAGACAAAAGCACCTCGCCACCCCGCGCGACAAAGCGATCCATGCACTTGAGGTCGACATGCCGTACGACACTCATGCAGTGCGGGAGGCAGACTACAATGCGATCGAATCGCGGCTCCGTAGCTTACGGAGGGGGCTCCGCGAGCGCGACCTCCGAGGTTACGGTCTGGTGGCCGATGATCTAAGCGAGGGACACGTTCTGACGTCCGAGCAGCGCGTCGAGTTCGCGCTCGGACTGATGAAAGCCCAAATTCAGGTTCTTGAGCAGTCTGAGAGATGGATTCGACACGGGCTGATCGACGAGATCAAGTTCGATGAGCCTGCTTCTGGAACTCCATCGGTCGAACGTCCACCGGTCGAGCCAGAGAACATCGCCACAGGTCCCAAACTATCCGAGGCACTCCCTACATTTCTCGACTTCATGACGAAGGATCAAGGCTGGCGCGGTCAGACGCTTGCACAGAACCAGGCAACCTACCGCATGTTTGTCGAATGCTGCGGCGATCGCCCAGTTTCGCAGTACGAGCGAACGGATCTGACCCGGTTCTACGATCTCCTGCGTGGACTTCCGGCTCTTTACGCCAAGAGCAAGGAGTGGTCGGCCCTTTCACTAGTCGAGATCATCGAGCGTACCAAAGGCTCCGATCATCCTCGTCTCGCGATGAAGACGGTGAAGCGCCATTTCTCCGCATTGGGTCGCCTATTTGCCTACTTGAAGCGGCGCGGTGAGTACGTTCGCGAAAACCCGGCGCACGGGTTCGAATTTCCGAGCAAAGGCCGTGCCCGTGACAAGCGAAAGATGTGGGAAGGGGACAAGCTCCGAAGGCTCTTTTCATCGCCGGTGTGGACAGGATGCAGATCAGAGACGCAGCGTTCCAAGCCGGGGAAGCTGATCATCGAAGACGAAAAGTACTGGCTGCCAATCCTGGGCCTCTTTCATGGTAACAGGCTCGAAGAGTTCGCCCAGCTCGTTCGCAGTGATGTGCGGTGTGAAGAGGGCATCTGGTTTCTCGACATTAACGACGAGCTGACCAAGCAGCTCAAGAACGATCAATCGAAGCGCCGAGTACCCTTACACCCGCGAGTAGAACAAGCTGGCTTCCTCGACTATGTCGAGACCACTGCCCCGAACCCGCGCGACCGGCTCTTCCCCAAACTTCGACCTGGAGGAGCCGATGGTAAGCTTGGCTTCTCCTTCACGAAGTGGTGGACACGTTATCGGAAGGACATTGGCGTGTATGAGCCAGGGCTTGACTATCACTCGTTCCGCGGTGGCGTGACCACAAAACTTGCCGCCGCACACGTCTCTCTGGACATCAGGAACGAGCTACTCGGTCATGAAGGTTCCTCGGTGGACGAGCGCGTGTACCTCAAGGGCCTCCCGTTGAGAACGCTTGCTGAGGCAATTGCTCGCATCGAATGGCCCGAGTTCGCCTTGGCAAAGACCACTGCGAGACTTGATGCGCGACATCCAGCCGGTAATGCAGAGGCAGTATGAGCGGCACTGGAGAGAGGGACAGCAAAGGCCGTAAGCAGCCCTCAAAATTCCTGCGGAAGAAGCGCGCTGTTCACGCCGCCAAGCACCGCTGGAAGCACAAGCAAGTGCTCATTCCTGGGCACCCACGTCCTTGGAGTGAGCGTTCTTATGCGAGCAAGCTCCGGCACCTTGCGGCCGCGAGAAAGGGCGGCGCGACGACTGGCAGCAAGATCCGAGAGCAGCAGCGTATGTTCTGGGACTTCTACCACGGCAACTCCAAGGCGAAGCTGCGTGGCCCGTTTACTATCGTAGTCGAGACGTTCGAGCGGATCGAAGCTGCCTACCTCCAGCGGTATGGAGAGAGAGGCCTGAAATCGATGGAGTGGGAGGGGTTCTTCGCTGAATTTCTCTACTCGTTCGTCTTCACCGCTTCCTGGACGAAGAAACCGGAGCATCTCGAAGGAGAGATGTGGGAGCTTTATGAAACCTTCATGGAGGCAGGCGAGGAAGAGCTATGGGGCATGGGGGGCCTCATGACCAGGCTCCTCGCTTACGAGGAGGCTCTTGAGCAGAAAAAGCGGCGCATCGAGATGTGGCGCCTCAAGAACCCCGAAGCTTACGCGAGCATATCGAAGAAATCAGTTTAATATCAATTTGCTACAGGCTGGGGACCCTTATCTAACCCCCAACCGTCTTCTTCGACTTAGTAGCTCTCGCTGCGGCGATCGTGCTGGCCATCGGCTTGGACGCTGGGGGGACCTCCCCATCATCCAAATCGAAGGAACCCTCACATTGGGCACGACAGACGTATCTCGTCTGGTGACGCCCGAGGAGTTCGCTGCGGCCATGACGGTCCGTTGGCGCTCGCTCGGCAACACCCCCTCACCAAAACTACAGAAGCTATGGGCCGAGATGGCCGCCACCTTCAACCTCGCCGCCAAATACAGCCTAACCCCAAGCAACAAGTGGCGCGTTCTGCAGCCGCCAACAGGTACTGGCAAAACCCAAGGGCTGTGCGTCTATGCGGCCCTCACCATCGACAAGAACCGAACCTCTCCCGATCCGCTTGGCATCCTGATCGTCACGCGAACCATCGCGCAGGCGAAAGAGATCGTGGAGACCATCAGAGCGCTGCTCTCCAACCAAACCGACGCCGAGAAGGTGCAAGCATCGCACTCGGAGGCGAGACTGCACACCTTCGCGAAAGGAGCCGCCGACGTGCTCGTCATCACGCACGAAGCCTATACGCGGGCTCTGGAGGGGCTCAATAAGGCGCAGTATGGGCGCTGGGAAGACTGCACGACATGGAAACACGGTCCGCGCCGCCTGACCATCATCGACGAAGCGATCGCCGGTGTTGTCGAGGAGAACCAAGTTAAGGCCGACGACGTTCGCATAGCTCTTAGCTACATCGATCCAGCACTCAGGAGGCAGTACCCCGCAGAAGTTGCGGCTCTCGAAAGGGTCTGCGAGGTGCTTGAGAAGACCGCTGCGCTCAACTCGGACAACGCAGGCTCCATTGCGTCGCGGATTGTTTGGCGCGGCCTACGTAAGGATGGAAGCAATCAACCAAGTGTGCCGTGTCTGGACGGCCTTCGGCAGGCAATGGCGAGCATCCGCTATGATCTTAAGGGCTTGCGCAAGGACAGCTCCCACGATCGAAGGCGCATTGCCGCCAATGTGGATCGAACGCTCAAGGACTGCGAGGCGATCATGGCCCGTTGGGCGTACTACTACAGGAAGGGGAACGACGACACGTTCAACTCCAGCCAACTCTTGATCCCGCAAGGACTGCCAGGGCCAGTGATCCTCGACGCTACGGCCTCGCAGAACTTCCTGTGGAAGCTCCTCGGTTCCCGTGCCGAGATTGTCGATGTCCCGTCAAGCACCCGCACCTATGCGAACGTCACGATCCATGTCGCTCGTGCCAGCGGCCTCGGCAAGACGAAGATGACCGAACGCGGGAAGGTTCGTCTTCCGCGACTTCTCGCCGATCTGGAGCAACGCTTGGCGCCCGATCGGAAGGTCCTTCTGTGCGTTCACAAGAGGATCGAGCACATAGCAATGAGCTTCGACCCCTGCTTCGACGCCTACTCGGTTGCGCACTGGGGCGCCATCGACGGCAAGAACTACTGGAATGATCACGACACCGTTGTCGTCTTCGGTCTGCCTTATCGCGATCCGATCTGGGCCACGAACACGTTCTTTGCCCTCCAGGGTCTCCAAGACAACCGCTGGCTCGAGCAACCTTCCTGGGGTGCTTACGCCAATGTGCGCCTTGAGATGCAGCGGAGACAGCTCACGGTGTCGATCATCCAAGCTGTAAACCGGGTGCGGTGCCGCCGCGTCATCGACGAGGACGGCAATTGTCCACCGACAGACGTGTTCATCATGCTACCTGCCGGAGCCGACGGAGACATCATCCTCGATCACTTGTGTGAGGAGATGCCTGACGTAAAAGTCGTTGCCTGGGACTTCGAGATGGACGGCCCCGCCGAGCATGTTCGACGAGGCTCGTCTCATGAGGCACTGGTGTCGCTCATGACAAGCCGTCTGCCGGGAGAGACGCCCATGTCGTACATCCGGAGTGAGTTGGGTCTATCGGCGAGCGCTACGAAAGACCTGCGGGGGGTTCTCCGCGATGAGGATCACCACCTCACGAGGTCCTTAGCCCAGCACGGAGTTCGCTACATGACTACCGGCAAGGGACGCGGCGCACGGTCGTATCTGCTCAAGCAAGATCGTCCCAAATAGACCACCAAATGGGGGGCTGAGCCTCTATATCTCTGTATAGAGGTTCGCCCCCCCATTAATTTCGCGAAAGAGACCCCGATGTTTTGGTGCACTCGTCTGAGGTGGCATTCGACCATCATCAGCCGCGCAAATCCCCCCATAGGGGCGCGAAGCTGATCCCTGCGGCTACCCCTCGCGGACCAGCTCGTCATGGTCTCGCGCTGCCTTCAACCCGCGGAACATGGTCCGTCGGCTCACACCGAGAACCTTCGCAGCATCATCTGCATTCAGCCCGTCCTTATTCATCAGCCTGCGAGCCTTCGTTGCCATGACAGGAGACCACTTGATCGGAGGTCCGAGCCGCTGGCCACGCTTTCGTGCCGCAGCCAACCCCGCTTTCGTGCGCTCCAAGATGAGATCGCGCTCAAACTGAGCGACTGCACCCAGCACGTGCAAGATCAGCTTCCCGGTCGAGCCTTGGGTGCTGAGCCCATCCTCAACCGTGCGGAAGTGAACGCCACGCTCCTCCAGCTCCGCAATCAGCTTAGTGACATGAACGAGACTGCGGCCGATGCGGTCGAGCTTGTAGCAAGCCAGGGTGTCTCCCGGCTTGAGGCTCTCCAACGCCGTCGTCAGCACTGGACGATCGTGCCGAGCACCCGACGCTTTCTCGATGAAGATGTCGGCTGTCTTGACCCCGAGACTACGCGCGGCGTCGAGTTGTAGATCGAGCTTCTGATCGCGGGTCGATACCCGACCATAAAACACTGTCCTGGCCATTTCCGCCCTCTCGTTGGCACTGAGTTATGGCACTCTAAGGCCCACGCTATGGCACTGTCAATGGCACCGTGCCGTAAAGGATGGTTTGTGGCACTACAATGTTGTTTGGAGGCAATGGAGCGATGGTTCGAGCCCAAGCGAGCTCATCGGTGTTTTTTCCTTCTACTTGAGTGACCCGCTCGGCTTTGCGCTGCAGCGAGTGATGATAAGGGCGTGGACTATCACGCGCCCCATTCAGTAGATTGGCGCTACTGCCAGCTGCGGACACCGACTTCTCCAACGGCAACAAAACCTTCGCTCTCGCTCCGCTGGGCCGACAGCTCGTGACTACGATGATCGGGCTCCGAACTGCCGGAACAATCGGATTGGCTTATGGAAGGCGTACGGGAGAGCAATGCATGTCTAGGCTGGTAGCACTCGTTGTGGTGCTCGCAGTTCTCTCCTCGGCATGTTTCGCCGATCAGCTGCCGAAGGGTTTTGAGCGCATCCAGGCCGCACCTGCTCCCATGGCGAGCTTTCAAGATCAGGAAGGCAAGCCTGTAAACTTGGGCGTGTTGAAAGGGAAGATTGTGGTCCTAAACTTGTGGGCGACATGGTGTGCCCCATGCGTTAGGGAGCTGCCATCACTCAACCGTCTTGCTGATAGATTGGATCGAAGTCGAGCTGTGATTGTCGCGGTGAGTCAGGATAAGGGTGGGCACGCAGTCACGCGGCCCTACCTTCAAAAGCTAACTGTCCCCAATCTTCATGCTTACACAGACGCTACCGGGCGTCTGTCACGCGAATTTGGCGTGAGGGGGCTACCCACAACGCTGATCATCGACGGACTGGGTCGAGTGGTTGCGCGAGCGGAAGGCGAGTTCGCCTGGGATGGTGACGAAATCGTTGCCTACCTCAATACTGTCGATAAGTGAGGCAATGGCGCCACACTGTATTGTAGCGTCCGTGATAAGTATCTATTCTGATCGTCGCATCAAATGGGGGGTCGAAAGCTATGCTCCGCGTAATTCTCGCAGCGCTTGCGCTGGTGTTCGTCACCGCGGCAACATCCTCAATCGCTAGCGCCAAAGATGGAAATCTGATTGCGATGTCCGCGATCAGCTCGCAGACAGATGTCGATGGCTTGGGCGCGCCCGACGCTCGCTTCGTGACAAGTTCGGAGGACGGGGCCAAGGTATCCATCGCGGAACTCGCGAGCACTCTTTCGGTGGGCGACCAAGGCGCGAGCGTCGTGTATCAGCGCAGCTCCGGCTGCTCTTCAGGCTGCTCCTCCGGCTGCTCTTCAGGCTGTTCTTCAGGTTGCTCTGTCGGTTGCTCCGTAGGTTGCTCAGTGGGTTGCCGCTAGCCGCAGAACAGCCTAGCGCATGATTGCGGCGTTCGCGTCCAATCTCGCCGCGTTCCGATTACCGCCCCGAGCGACTTACCTCTGGGCGATGGGACTAGTGGCATACAGTGCAGCCGACACCCAGTGGGGGTGGTTGTCGGTCTGCGTTTTACTGCTTTTTCCAGCGACTGGATGGAAGACCGCGCCATATGCTGCGGCCATCCCGGCATCGATTGTGGCGTACCTCTTGGGGCCCACATCTCTTGTCCTAATCGTCCCCTTGACCCTCTTGGTGGCAGGTTTCGGTGGGGCCGGATTGAGAGCAGGCCTTGTTCTCGCTGGAAGTCATCTTCTTTCTCACCAATTTGAGAGCCTTCCAGTAGTTCCGTGGCTGCCTGTACAGCCTGGCTCTACGGCCTCCATCGTAGTTCCGATTGTATCCGTGGTGTTGGTGTTTGGTCCGGTAATAGGTCGCAAATCTCTCTTCGTGTCCTTCGCCGCCACATTGATGGCACTGGCATCTCTGGAACTCGGAGCAGGAACGTGGCTCGATCATGAGACACTGGCGTCGGGACAGCTCCGGATGCTTGTTGTTTCCGCGATATTGGCGGCTATCGCGAGCAACATCACCCCGGTACCGGAGAAGCTCCCTGACCTGAGGCCGGTGTTTGTGATGGTCGCGATCGGCCTTACACTTTCAATTCTTCTTCCGATACGCCACGTATCTTCCATCGTATTCGATGAAGCCCACGGGAAGTGGGCGACAGTTCAAGCGCCATTCGGGCCCGACGATTTTGGCCGAGGTGTCAACTACACGTACAGCAGTTTGTTTAAGTACGCGGAGCGCATAGTTGGGCGGGCGTCAGTCCTGTCCGATGAAGCTTCTCAACTGCCTGCGGCTGATTCAATCTTCGTTCTTAAGATGCCCGTTGTGCCGCTGTCAGAGTCGTTCGGCGACAAACTAGAAGCGTGGGTCAGGGGAGGCGGCCGCCTCTTGGTGGTCGCAGACCATACGGATTTGTATGATACCACTCAAAATTTGAATGCTTTTCTCTCGCCCCGGTTCGGACTTCGCTTGAATTCTGATGCTGTCTATGACAGGCGCGGGATGCCGACCGCACCAACAAAACCGTTACTCGCATCGGTATTTGGACGCATCGACGCACATGGGCGCCCCGTGCCGTGGCAAACCGGAACAAGTCTCGCCAAGATGCCCATCACGACGGTGAGGTTGTCCTCATTCGGAGCGTCATACTCTGAGCCAGGCGATTACAGTCGTCCGAACCGTTTCGGGCCATTCTTGCCACGACTGGGCCTGAGATTCGCGGACCATACTTCAATTGCCGCGATTGCTGCGGGAAACGGAGCGATCGCCGTAATTCTCGATAGCACCCCTTGGTCGAACTTCTCCATCTTTGTTAGAGAGTACCGTCAGATCTTCAAAGGAGTCGTCCACGCACTGCAGCGACCAGCTGCCCTATATGCATGGGGCGTAGGCGCGATATTCATCGCCTTGTTTGCTGTCGCGGCTGCGGTGTGGCCTTCGGTCGTCACGTTCAGTGCGGGGGGCCTTGCTGTCGGCATAACATTAGGCGCGGCAGCAACGATCGGCACCGGTTCGCGCTTACCGATGATCGACGGGCGAGACTTTTCCTTGCGGGTGGTCCTCGGCCCATCTGCGCGACTAGAATTTTTGGGGCAGCTGGTGTGGCCGGGTGAGCGAAACTTCTCGCGGATCATTTCCGCGATGGGAAAATACAATCTGGACCCACAAGCAAGTGCGCCGGGGCAAGAAGCACCCTTACTATCGCAAGCAAGAAAATGGTTGCTAATCCAGCCTGAGGCTCATCAGCTCCCAAACGCCCGAGACGTTCTTGAGCATCTTCGCAATGGTAACGATCTCACTATCTTACTTAGTCCTGATCAGGCCGCGAATGTTGGCATCCGGAACTGGCTCTCATCACTGGGACTGATCGCCCGCAAAACCATTGGCTTAGGCGTCGTCGAGGACGCGAAGCCCGGGCTGCTCAATAGAAGGATGGGTAACCTCCTACGAGATGTTCGTCCCATTAGTGGCGCCATACCAACCAGTTTACTTAAGGAACGCAACGTCGACGTCCTGATGCAATCATATTCGATACGACCTACCCAATTCCCACGAAGAAGCGGCTTGCTCAATATCGCTTTCTCGGCAGACCAATTTTCAGACGACGCTGTCGGTGAGGTTTGGGACGGAGTTCATCCCTCCTCTATGGGGAGGCTCCGGGAGCGACAGCTGGCATCGCTTATCCTAGGCGAAGAAGTCCCCAATCCACTTCCCAACGGCCTCGCTTGGTTCTCATCATCAGAAACCAAGGGCGTGGTACTTCCTAGCTATCTCGTTCTCGAAAACGGGAAGACGATCCTCACGGGCAAATTTGACAATGATACTGCAGTAGAGAACGGCTCACCGTCGGAAAATCCAGTTGCCTACCTTGCTGCACTCCGGAACCGCACAACCGCATTTATAGCAGCACGATGCCCGAAGAGTGGCCGCCGGACATCGTGTGAAGCGCGGCTGCTAGGCCCGGATATGATAGAGTGGATGGTAGCGTGGACGCAAAATGACCTCGGCGAACTGACAGCCGTCGAACTCTTGCACGAACGTCGCTTCTCAGGCCTTGGGGCAACTGTGAATGTCGTGTTCGGCCAATAGAGTTTCGGCAGGCGTGGTCACCGCAATTGGGTTTGCAGCGTTTGCCCTACCGCTTTCTACGCCCTGGTACCTAGTGATCGTTTGCACCGCGGGTCTTGCCCTATGCTACTCGGCGGCCCCCCCGTTTCGGCTTCGAAACTGGCTGGTTGCTGCCTCGGTCGTCATGCTTATCCTTGCAGCTGTAGTTCCCCCAGCCTTAGCGGTAGCTGTGTTGGCGGCCTCATCGCTAGCGTTGCTTGGGCGCAGTAGACTATCACTCAGCTTGTTGCTTTTAGCGATGTCCATTTGGAATTCTGCGCAGGCAATACTCGCAGAATTGTTTGGTTCTTGGTGGGCCTTGGAAGCACTCGGGCCTGCGATCGTCGCCAGTTTGGTCCTCACGCTATCTTGCGCCTCCTGGCGCGAAGTAGGAATCGTAAGCCTCGGTGCCATTGTCTCCGCTGGGGTGGCATCGATTGGACACCAATTTGCGCTAGAGCCCCTAGCTCAGCTTTGTTTGGTGGCGGTGCCTGTGGTTTTGGCGGCTGGGCTCATTGGTGGCCTTTCCAGACCATCGACCATCCGATGGCACGCCCCTACCAATGTGATGCTGCTACTTGCGATTGGTAGCTGGGTGATGATGCCGCCTCGAACAGTAGGCGATCATTGGGTCTTGCTCCCCGACTCCCCCGACGCACACGAAGCCGCATTCTTTCGCAACTATGCGGAGGCATTAGCCATTGCCGGACTTCGGGTGCGTCGCGCAGCGAAGCCGGAGGACGTACCTGAGAATGCACTGTTGATTATGCCCTGGCTTACGGCGTCGGTGGGGGACGATGCGCAGATAGGATCATTGGCGCGGCAGCGGCGCTGGACGATCTTGGCAGGTGGCGAGCACACCAATCTGGGAGACGTGTCAGCGCGCATAGAGCGGCTAGTCAATCATCCCGTGCTTCGCAATGATCTCACAGTCCCTCCAGGCAACTCTGACCAATCGGGGCCGCTTCGATCGTCGAGTTTTAATCCCTGGCCACACGAAGCAATTCTCAATCGCGGAGCAAGCGTTGCAATTCGTTCCTTAATCGACAGGGTGATCTTAGCCGGAGACGGTTGGTGGACCGAGCCTGATATTGGCGAATGGCTCTGGGTTGGCGACTACGTCTGGCGTCCCGGAGATATGGCGGGGCGCATAACGCTAGCAGCTGTCGTAGGTGATGGCGGCGCTCGCTGGCTCGTAGTCAGCGACAATAGCGTATTGTTGAACCAGCAAATTATAGCCAATCCGCAAGCTATCAAACAATTGGTGTCAGCGGCTTCTCTATGGCCCACGTTCTTACATGACTTATTTCTCTTCACCCTGGGGGCTTCAATCATAGTTGGCGTCAATCCGGTACTGATGCCTGTCGCCTTGGCAAGTATCTCGATGATAGCTTTGATGACTGAGCCTCGAAGTGGGATATGGCGTGACCAGTTCGTAGGGCAGTCGGGCTTCGACGAAAGGAATTTCAACCAAGTCCTGGCTGAGCATCCTAGCATTGCTCTGTCGGGCAAAAGGTTCATCAGAATGCGGCGACCAATCTCTGGTCACGCGACACTGCCTGCCGGTTCATCGATACTATTTGGTTTGATCGACGGAAGCGCGGAGTTCGATGGTATTCGGATCGATCAATGCCGACGCCTCGGCTCGCTGTCTACGAATGAGGGTCCCGTCCTCATGGATGCTCAAGCTTGCCGAATTACAGGTGATGCTCGGATCCTTATTGGCTCTACCGATGCGGCGGCTGCCATAGCTATTAAAGTTGGAAAGACGGAAACGATCCTGATTCTCGACACAGCATTCCTCTCCAAAGTGGCTCCAAGCACCAATGTCGAATGGCTTAAGCAGGTCATGAGCCGCAATTGACAGAGACAACGAACATGCGTCGCATACTTCCCGGTAATGTTCACATGCGAGAACCCTATCCGCTCGAAATCGAGTTCTTCCGTTTTCGGCTCGATGTGAGTGGCTATGCAGCTGATGATGGAATGGTGGTGCTCAACCCGTTCAGCGAGCTGACAGGGGAACAGCTAGCTGCAGTTGCTCTCAATGAAGCTGCTCGGATCTTTATGAAGCGACATTCTATGCAACCATCGTTCGACCTTACAGAGGAGCAAGCTCTCGCTTTCGCTACATACGGTCCAGAAGAGTGCCAGAAGGCTACGATTGCGGCGAGACTGCTGTCCAGCGATCCAACCGCACTTCTACCCAGTGACGATCAGAGAGCGTTTGTTTCAAGGCTCGCCTTGGCCATGGGCTTGGTAGGGCCTGGAGTCAGCCCTGGGGAAGTATCCGATCTGGATGGAGCGTCGAATTGAACATTAGAAAAGTCGCTCTAATTATCACTGCAGCTGCCGTTGCGAGTCTTGCCGGTTGGCATCTGAGCCGATCGACGACCGATGGCTCTCGCCATCGTACGCTTAAGGTGTCAGGGCATGAGCGGTTGCGTATTGCATCTCCAGAAGTAGACGTCGGCAGCTTGCCTTCGATCAAAGATACGAACGAAATGACGCCCCACCGCGGATCCATAGATTCAGGCATTGATTGTACGAGAGGTCTTGCTTGCCCGATTGTGTGGTCTCCCCAACAAAAAGATAACGGGAATTGAGCTAGGAGTCCGTTGTCCGAGACGAGTATTCGGGACAGTCGAACTCGCATCTACCCTGGAGAACTGCACACCACCCGGACTGTAAATTTTTTAGCCAGCTCCGCGATGTCAGCAGGCTGGATCGCCTCGGTAGCCGTAGCCCGCTCAGGCTCGATGCCATGCGTCCGCAGAAACTCCTCAGCGATTGATGACTTGATGGCGAAGTTGACGTTCTGGGCAATGTCGCCTGTTTGACGCAGTACGCCGATGGCGTTGAGTTTACCAACGACGACACCAACGACGTTTCCGGAAGCGTCAAGCAATGGGCCCCCGCTGTTTCCCGGTTGCACTGGCGTCGAAATCTGTAGCATCCGGAAGTCGTCACCGAGGCCAGCCGTTGCAGTTATTGTGCCGGTGGCGAAGTTCCCGGATGTAGCCAGCAATTGCGAGAGCGGGAAGCCAAAGGCGCTCACGCTTTCACCCAAGCGATAGGTAGCTTTGAAACGAGCCACGGAGCCTTGATGTGGGGAGCCAAGCTGAAGTAGGGCAAGATCATTTTTGCCGTCAGCAGCGACCTTGCGAGCAGGACTGTTGCTCTCGCCCGAGGCGACAACGTTCACCGTCCCACAGCCATCGACAACGTGTGCGTTGGTGAGGACGTGGCCGCGATCGCTGACGACGAAGCCAGTTCCAGATGAAGGCGACCATGGCTTGGAAGTGGATTGGTCGTCAGAACTCTTCGGGCTTGCGCTCGCATCCCGAGCCTGGTGCTCATTCGGCCGGTCTCGAAACAACGATGCGGGGGCAAAATGACTTGCGATCGCAACAACCACGGGACGGAGTTCTCGATCGCGATGTTGGGCGTACGCAACAGAAAACGCGAAGATCCCATCCGGAGCTTGCACCGCACGAAAGTAGTAATGCTTCTCGTGATCCATGCCGGACAGGACGAAGTCACCTGACCTAGGAGGCTTCGCGTACATCACAGTCCGAATGGGGCCACGCTGGACTTGCTCGTACAGTTGAACAAGGGTTCTCTCTCCATGACCGAAACGGAGCGTATCGATCTTGAGAGAGCCATCCCTTGAGGTATAGGCAGTCCCTCTTCGTGTTGGCTGCGTTACGGGCGCTAACTTGATCGGAAGACCCACAATGACCTGTGCGTACGCATCCCGAACGATGTCGAAGCCCACCCTGCTCTTGTTGGCTTGAGCGATGCGAAACAATGTGCGGACGCTGTTCGCGTCTGGAACGCCGCCGTCAGTAGCGCCAACCGAACGCTGGAACGATGCCCAAGCCTGCCGAGTATGCCGACCGAGTTGCCCGTCGATGAGGCCCTCGTAGTGTCCCGTCCAGATCAACGCCTCCTGGACCTGCCGAATGAGCTTAGCTTGGTCAACGGGAGGCTGGTATCCCTGCGCCCAAACGGCCCGTGAAAAGCTCAAGCCTAAAGCTATGCCGACGCAGCAAAGCAGCCTGATGACGCCCCGTGCGCCGCAATACCTCGTCAAGCCCGATCCCTCCCGCAATCAGTCGGGCGCCCCCGGCGACCATCACTTCATCGAGTGATCTTTTCACCTCTCGGATCAAAAGCAAGCCTCAGCGGCACCAACTTTCCAACGCAATTGCCAAAACGTGAGCTTGACGCGGTCCCACAATGGTCCCACAAGTGCCCCACCGCGCCGAAGCATAAGCGGGTTCAAGTGGTTAGACCGCCGTGGCGACAGGGTCCTAGTCCCCCAGCCAAATCTGCTGCGCTTCGTATTTTCATCGAATAACAATGGTTTATGTGGCTGCCCGTTTGCGGATGGCCTGCGAACGCATCGCCGGCTATCGCGTCGGATCCGGCTCGGGTGGCGGTGGTCGCCCGGGCGGCGGCAAATCAGGCACCGGGATCGGGGGCGGCGGCGGTGGATCGCGATCGGGATGTGATGGATCAATGGATGGCGGCAGCGGCGGAGGCGGATTTGGATTGGGTACCGGGTCCCGCACACCGTGCAGCGGCACCACGCTCCACGACGAGAGCGCGACGGCTCGCCCCTCGCTCTTGACCACGCGAACGGCAAGGCCCTCCGCCTGGAACCACGCTTGAATTCGCTCGGGAACGGTATGCGCGAGGCGTCCGGCATCGAGCTCGACTGCGATCGGCCCCGGAAGGTCGGGGCTCCGCGCCACGAACACGCCAGTTGCCTCTCGGCGAACAGTTACGCGAACAACCTCGGGAAGGGACACTTGCATCATGCGGGTAGAAGCGCATCACGGTGCGATGGTTCCGTCGATCACGACATCACCCACCAGCGACCACGGTATGGCCACATACTAAACCGTCCCGAAAGCCAATATTGCCGTCTGAACTCCCACCCCCTTGACTCTCTCAGCAGGCGATCCAAGATGTATAAGTGACGATCATTGCCGCGGAGCTGAGAGCCCGTCGGCAGATGTGCCGGGTCTCCACTGCGTGCTCCTGCCGCGATCGTCACTTGTGCCAACAGCGTGTGGAGGTTGCATGGAACCACCGCAGACGGACACAGGCCGGAGCCGAAGGGCGAAGGCACGGTTTGGCGGCGCCAACTGATCAGACCAAACCGGACTCTCACAAAACAACCTGTCTATAATGAACGAGGCCATGTGCCTCGCAAATCAGCCCGGCTAGGCTGGGCATGAATCGGAAGTGATGAAGGGCCCCGCTTCACGCGCGACGTGACGGGGCTTTCGCTTTGCCGGAATGCACGCCGCGCTGGTGGTCAACACTGCGGCGAGGGCGCGAACTGCACGAGGCCCCATCCGAATACGGGATCGCGGCCCGGTGCTCCGAGATCTTTAGCCCGCGCACGCAGGTACTCCGCAGCATCCGAATGTGAACCTTTGCTGCCAATCCGCACGGCCAACGCTGCGGTCACGAACGGTGCCGCGAAGGACGTGCCGTCCACCTGCCGATGTCCGCCGCGCGGCGCGGCGACAATGAGACCGACGCCGGGTGCTGCGAAGGAAATGTGCGCGCCGCGACTTGATAGTCGTGAGGCTCGCAAGCGCACATCGACGGCAGATACGGCGAGGACATTCGGATAGCGCGCCGGATAACCCGTGGCTCCGCCATCCGGCCGCCCGGCCGCAGCGACGACGCTCAAACCCTTGGACGTCACGCGCGCGACAGCTTCGGCCATCAATGGATTGGCGGGCCCGCTGAAGCTCAGGTTGATCACGCTGGCGCCCTGGTCCACGAGCCAGTCTAGGGCTGCAATGAGATCGAAAACATCAGCGGCATCGCCATTGCCCGCGCGATGAAAGGCATCGACAGCGAGCACGCGTGCGCGTGGCAATACGCCGACTACGCCTGTGCCGGGCTGCCCGATGAGCAAGCTGACGACGCCCGTGCCGTGTGCCGGATCGGAAGGACGGCGATCCTGTCGGCGAACGGTTGTTGTCGTGAGCTGCGCGCCCGCGAAGCTCGGATGAGCGGCATCGACACCGGTATCGATCACACCGATGCGGGGCTCGATTGCGCAGGCCATCAGCGACGGCTGCCATGCCGTGATCTCGAAGGTCTCGCACCTCTCGCGGCAGAGATCGCCTGTCGGGCGATAGCGGGAGAGCGCGAAACGGCGAAAGAGATCGTTACGCGCCGCCGGAGCCCCGGGCACGAGCGTGCGCAAGAGTTGCAGAGCCGAGGCCGCAGAGCGGCCGGGCGGGCCTTCCACACGCGAGACCTGCCCGCCCATCAATCCCGAGGTGGCGTCCCGGGTGATGCGAAAACCACGCGATTGCAGGCGTGCGCGTGCTGAAGCATCGAGCCCGATGATGACAAGCTCGGCGCGACGGCGCGGGCGATCATCGTCATCATCATCATCATCATCATCGTCGTCATCATCGTCGTCATCATCGGCGAGTGCGGTGCTGTCCGGCAGCAGGCCAGGTGCGGCCACGGAAAATCCAAGCGACAGGATGAGCGCAAGGAGCAGCACTTTCAGCCAATTGAGATCGCGCACGGATTTCTCCTTCCTCGCGAGCAAGCTTAACCTTGACGGCAGGTCCGCCAGCCGCCACCACGACGAAATTCGGATACTGTCGGGAATGGAACGCCGCGACCAGCGTTCTATTCCCAGAAGATAGCCATCGCGAGACCGGATGACCGCCGCCGAGACAGATATTCGTCATCAGATCGTCGCGCTGCTGCCGCGCCTGCGGCGTTTTGCGCTGACGCTCGCCGGCTCGCGCGACCTCGCCGACGACGTAGTGCAGTCGGCCTGCGAGAAGGCCCTCGGCCGTCTCGAGCAGTTCATGCCCGGCACGCGCCTCGACAGTTGGATGTTCCAGATCGTGCGGACGACTTTCATCGACCACATACGACGCCAAAAGCGACGGCAGCACGACGATCTCACGCCCGATCTCGTAGAAAACCTTCCGAGCGACGCGCGCATCCATGAGCAGACGGTCGCGCGCGCGGATCTTGCCGTCGTGCGCGCCGAGATCGGGCGGCTTCCCGACGAGCAGCGCGAGGTGCTGGCGCTCATCACGGTGGAGGGGCTCTCCTATCAGGATGCCGCCGATATGCTCGGCGTGCCGATCGGCACCGTCATGAGCCGCCTTTCGCGGGCGCGCAGAAAGCTCGCACGCGCCCTCGATGCACCTCCAGCCAGGCCGGGACACGCAGAAGGATTGCCGCAATGACCCGCCTCACGGACGAGATGCTCATGGCCTATGCGGATGGCGCGCTATCCGAAGCCGAGCGCGCAGAGATCGCGGCTGCCCTCGAGAGCGATGCCGAGGCACGGTCCATCGTCGCCGAATTCCGTCGCACGGCCGAGATCTCACGCGCAGCTTTTGCGGATGTCCTCTCAGAGCCCGTGCCTGACAGGCTCGTTGACACGGTGCTCGGAGCGCAGACGACCACCACGAACGTCGTGGATCTGGCCCGCACGCGAAAGCCGCGCTCGACGATGTGGCGCACGGCATTGCCGCTAGCAGCCAGTGTCCTGCTCGTCATCGGCCTTGCGGCGGCATTGCTGCTGCGCCAGCAGCCCGCGTCACAACTCATTGCGCTCGGGCCGGTGCCATCCGCGACCTCCCTCGCCGATGTGCTCGAGACAAAGCCCAGTGGCACTCCCGTCGCGCTGGCGAGCCGCACGTCCGAGGGGGTCGATCGCCTGATGGTTGTCGCGACCTTCCGCGATCGCAAGGAGCGCATCTGCCGCGAGGTTGAAGCGCTCGATCCCAGCATGCAGGCGCAGATCGCGGGCGTCGCCTGTCGCGATCCCGCGAGCGGAACATGGATTGTCGAGGGCAGCGCGCGGATCGCGGCCACGGCGCCGCCGAGCGGGCGCGACTTCACGCCCTCGGGCGCCGATCAGAAGGATGCCCTCGACGGTCTGCTCGCCGTGCTCGGGGCGACGCGCGCGCTTCCAGCCGAGGAGGAACAGGGTCTTTTGGCCCGGGGCTGGAAGTGAGCACGGCCCATTCGACGACTTTCTTCGCAGCATGAGGGAATAGGCCGGCAGCCCATGCGTTCTCCGTAGGCAAGTGCCCACTAGATCAAAGCCACGGAGCCCGCCATGAGCCTGACTGTCCTCATTGCCCCGAGCGGCCTCAAGGAATGCCTCTCAGCGCAGGAGGCCGCGAAGGCCATGGCCCTCGGCGTCGCCCGCGCCTGGCCCGACGCCCGCATTCTCGAGACGCCGATCGTAGATGGCGGTGAAGGTTTCACGGCGGCGCTGGCGCAGGCAACGGGCGGCAGTCTCGAGAGCATCGAGGTGATGGGCCCTGTCGGCGCTCCTGTGGCGGCTCACATAGGCTTTCTCGGGCGCGAGAGCGTCCGCACGGCGGTCATCGAGATTGCAGCGGCAGCCGGGTTGTCGCTGGTTCCTCCTGATCGGCGCGATCCCGCAACGACGACGAGCTACGGCGTCGGCGAACTCATCCATGCCGCGCTCGATCGCGGTGCCGAGCGCATCATCGTCGGCTGTGGCGATAGCGGCGTGAACGACGGCGGTGCCGGCATGGCGCAAGCGCTCGGCGCCCGGCTTCTCGATCAGGACGGCCATGAGATCGGACGCGGCTGCGCAGCTCTATCCGAACTCGCGACCATCGACCTCCGCGGGCTCGACCCGCGCCTCGCGCACGTGCGCATCGATGCGGCGGTCAATCCGCATAACGCGCTGCTCGGCGCCCGCGGTGTCACGCGTGTCTATGGGGCTCAGAAGGGGGCGGCTCCCGAACAGATCGCGGTTCTCGAGCGGGCGCTCGCAAACTTCGCGACGCGCCTCGCCGAGGCGACCGGCGTCGATGTCGCCGCCCTGAAGGGGGCAGGTGCATCGGGCGGCATCGGCGCCGGTTTGGCTGCGATCTGCGGAGCCACCCTCCATCCGCGCTACGACATGGTCATGCGCTACACGCGCTTCGATCGCCTGCTTCCCGAAGCCGATCTCGTGCTCACTGCGGAAGGAGCACTGGACGGACAGACACCCTACGGCAAAGTGCCGGCCGAGGTCGGGCGCCGCGCGCTAGCGCTCGGCATTCCGGTGATTGCACTCGCCGGCTGTATCGGCCGGGGCGCGGACATCAATCTCGCGCACGGCATTGCTGCCTACCACAGCATTCTCACGCGCCCGTCCACACTCACAGAAGCGACACACGACGCCGCTGCGTTGCTCGCCGAGGCAGCCGAGCAGACTGTGCGCACCGTAGGTGCCGGCCTCATGATCGCGCGCCGGGGGGCAGAGCAAAACGCCGAGCCCCTTCGCTGCTGCGCCTGAATCGACGCCGCTATTTCATGCCGAGTATCTGCTTGGTTTCAGCCGGGCTCGCGATCTCCCGCCCGAGCTGCCGGGCAATGCTCACGACTTCGCGGATCACGGCAGCATTCGTGGGGTATCCGAGCTCCTTGTAGGCGTAGTCGCCGATACCTATGGAGATGTGGCCTCCCGCGCCGATGATCGATCCTGCAATCCGAAACAGATTTCCGCCAAAGCCGGCCGCACTCCATTCGACATCTGATCGCGGCAGAAAGTCGAGGTGCGCACGCAGCCCCTCCGGCGTCGCCGGATGCCCGCCGATGTACTCGTTGTCGGTCATGATGAAGAGCAGATACGCCGGCTTGTCGACCAAACCCGCATCCAGAAGCGTTTGGGCAAAGCGGGTGAAGCCGATATTCCAGCACACGAGGCTCGGCTTCAGGCCCGCGGCACGAAACTCGCGCGCGAAGTGGTGCAGCGTCCCCGTCGAGTTCTTGTAGATGAGGTTGTCGCTCGTGAACCTCTTGGCGACAGGGTCATAGCGATCGACGTTGACCGAGCCCGTATCCATGGGCGCGAAATGGGGCGCGCCAGCCGGATCCTTCGCCATGCGCAGAATATGCTCGATGCGCGCCTCCGGCGGCGCATCGAGCGTGACGAAGCCCAAGGTCGGATGCACCAGAATGTCGGACGTACGCCGGATCAGGCGGACGGTCTCCGCGTAGACGGCAGGATCGTGCTCGGGTGCGCCGTCCGGCTGTCGGGCGTGGAAGTGGACGATCGATGCCCCGGCTTCGCGGCAAGCGACGGCATCGGCCGCGATCTCCTCGGGCGTATAGGGGACATGCGCATTCCCCTCTTCCCGCATCATGTACTCGTTGATGCGCGCTTCGATGATCAGCTTCTTCATGCCGCCTTCGCCTCCCGGATGAATTTCCTGTTGCTGCAAGAAAGGCGGCCCATCGCGCTGCTGTCCATGAATTTGAACGCGGCCGACACCAGCTCATCCGCAGTTGCATACTTCCGCTGTCGTGCGCGCAAAACCGTGATCGCGATCCCCCATGGTCAATCTGCCCAAATCTGATGCAGACTGATCAGTGCCGCTTTTCGGCGCCTGCCCCGCGGACGACAGATACGACCTGCCGCCGCCGAGCCAACAGGCTGTTGCCAACGATCGCGGCAGCCGATCGATACAATGGAGGAAGCTCATGGAACTCGGCTATTTCACAATGCCGTCGCATCCCCCCGAGAGGCCGCTCAAGGACGGCCACGAATGGGAGTTGCAGGTTATCCGCTGGCTCGATGAGCTCGGCTACAAGGAGGCCTGGATTGGCGAGCACCACACCGCACCCTGGGAGCCGCACCCCTCGCCCGATCTCGTGGTCGCGCAGGCTCTCATGCAGACGAAGAACATCCGCCTCGGGCCTGGCGGCTTCCTTCTCCCCTATCACCACCCGGCCGAGCTCGCGAACCGCGTCGCCATGCTCGACCACATCTCGGGCGGCCGGCTCAACTTCGGCGTCGCGGCTTCGGGCCTGCCGAGCGACTGGGAAATGTTCAACGTCGATGGGACGAGCGGCGTCAATCGCGATATGACGCGCGAGGCGCTCGATATCATTCTCAAGATGTGGTCGACGAACGAGCCCTTCGTGTACGAGGGCAAGTTCTGGACCGTGAAGAACCCCGAGACGATGTACGGTTTCCTGAAACCGCACATCAAGCCGCTGCAGAAGCCCTTCCCACCCATTGGCGTCGCCGGCCTCTCGAAGGGGTCCGATACGCTCAAGCTCGCCGGCGAGCGCGGCTATATCCCGATGAGCCTCAATCTGAACCCCGCGTATGTCTCGAGCCATTGGGAGTCCGTGGAGGCGGGTGCCGCCAAGACGGGGCGCAAACCAAACCGCCGCGATTGGCGCATGGTGCGCGAAGTGTTCGTCGCCGAGACGGACGCGGAGGCCCATCGATTGTCGGTCGGCCTGCACATGGGCCGCATGATGCGCGAGTATTTCCTGCAGCTGCTCGCGAACTTCGACTTCCTCACGTACCTCAAGCACGACCAGAGCGTGCCCGACAGCGACGTCACGCCGGAGTACTGCGCGGAGCACAACTGGATCATTGGTTCGCCATCGACGGTCGCGGAGAAGATCGAGAAGATCCACGACGAGGTCGGCGGCTTCGGGCATCTGCTCGTGTTCGGCTTCGACTACATCGACCATCCGCAGGCATGGCGGAACTCGCTCGAGCTGCTGGCTAAGGAAGTTCTGCCAAAAGTGAAGCACCTCTCGGCTTGAGGCCGCGCAAAACAAAACGCCCGCCGGATTGTCCGGCGGGCGTGTTGCTGAATTCCGGCCGTTGGGCGCCGGCCATCCTGTCAGAAGTCCTGATATCAGAACTTGTAGTTGATACCGGCGCGCACGATGTGCAGATCCTCGAAAGTGGCGCGGTTCGGAGCACCAATGCTGAAGCTCTCGCCGACATCCACGTAGAGGTACTCGGCCTTGAGGCTCCAGGCCCGGTCAAGCTTGACCTCGAGACCGCCACCGACCGTCCAGCCGGATACTGTATCGCTACCCGAGCCGCCCGGATCAGACGCCGAGACGTCAGCCATGGCGAAACCACCCGTGATGTAGGGCATCCAGCCATTCATATCGAGGCCGACGCGGCCACGAAGCGTCCAAAGCCAATCCATCGACGCGCGAGTGGCGCCATCGTTGCCGTGGACGTCGGAAAACGAGAAATCCGTCTCGAGACCCCAGACAACCTGACCGGACTGGAAGTTGTAGCCGAGCGTGCCGCCGCCGAGAAACCCATCGGCTTCCGGGCTGCCGTACACGCCGCCTGGCGTAAAGAGGTAGCCATCAGCTGCGCCGTAGCCGCCCTGAATACCGACATAGAGACCGGTCCAGAGATAGCGCGGCGGACCGACGTCCGGCTCATCTTTGTATGACTTGTAACGGCCGCCGAGATCGGCTGCCTGGACGGCCGGAGCCGCAACGACAAGCGCAAGGGCAGCAGCCATCACGCTCTTTGCAAGGAAACCACGAGACATTCGCTTAACCCCCAGTTTGTTGTCCCCAGCTGCCGGCAAGAACGCGCCAGACTGCAACTTGGTTCACCGCTGGCTCGTGCCATGTCTCGCGCCTAGGAGATCAAGATACGAGCGGATAGCCATCAAATAGTGCTTGCTATCCGTTCACGTCAACTTAATGACGGCCTCGATTTGATGAGTTCGTCTCTGCCGTGATCAATACACAACCCGTACTGCCCATAACTGGAATGTGATTGATCCGCCTTAATTTAATTCGGGGCACTCAATCATTCCGCCATCGGATTTATTGAGCGAATCACGTTCAAGTGAATCGGGCAACTTCGCGACGCCGCCGTTCTTCACAGTTTATCCACAAGGCGCTTTTGCCTGCAGGCTATCTGCTAGCCATCTCAGGTCGCCTCGTGACCCAGCGCTGCGAGGATGCGCGCCCAGCTCCGCGCGCCTTTGCGGAATGAGCTCAGGTTGTATTTCTCGTTCGGCGAATGGATGCGGTCGTCTTCAAGACCGAAGCCGACCAGGAGACTGTCCATGCCGAGGACGTCGCGGAATGACTGGACGATCGGAATGGACCCGCCGAGCGCGATGAGGGGCGCCGGCTTTCCCCATTCTTCGCTCAGAGCGCGGGCAGCCTTCTCGATATAGGGCGCGGAGGTGTCGAAGGCGATGGCGGGGCTTCCGGGCCGGCTTGCGAAGTCCGCCGTGCAATCGTCTGGCAGACGCGCCTCGACGAAAGCCTTGATGCCGGCGATCACCTTCTTTGGATCCTGTCCCGGAACCAGACGGCAGGTGATTTTCACTGAAGCCTTGGACGGGATCACCGTCTTCGTGCCTACCCCCTGATAGCCGCCGGTGATGCCGTTGAATTCGAGCGTCGGGCGCGACCACGTCTGTTCCATGACAGAATAGCCCGGCTCGCCGGACGGGACGGATAGCCCAACGCCGCCGAGAAAAGCCTTGTCGTCGAAACCGAGGCTCCGCCACTGCTTGAGCTGCTTGGCCGACGGCTTGATGATGCCGTCATAGAAACCGGGCACCTGTACCTTGCCGTTCTTGTGCATGGCGCCGCAGATCTGCGTGAGGACGCGGATCGGGTTGGCAGCCGCACCGCCGTAGAGGCCGGAATGGAGGTCGCGGTTGGCCGCCGTGATGACGAGTTCGCCGGCCGCCATGCCGCGAAGCTGCGTCGTGATCGACGGCGTATCCTTGTCCCACTGCCCGGTGTCGCACACGAGCGCAAGATCGCGGGAAACTTCCTTGCCGTGCTTGGAGAGAAATCCCGGCAGCGATGGCGAACCGCACTCTTCCTCACCTTCCAGCAAAACCGTCACCGCGACGGGCAATTCGCCCGCGACGGACTTCCAGGCTCGCGCCGCCTCGAGGAAGGTCATGAGCTGACCTTTGTTGTCCTCCGCGCCGCGCGCGATGATGACCTTGCCGTTGCCCTTCTCGGTCGCAATGCGCGGCTCGAATGGCGGCGTCTTCCAAAGCTCCAGCGGATCGGGCGGCTGCACATCGTAGTGGCCATAGAAAAGAACGTGCGGCATCCCAGCCGGCACCTTCGCGCGGTCGTGCGCCACAACCATCGGATGCCCGGTCGTCGGCACGACTTTGGCCGTGGCGAAGCCAATGTCGGTCAGCTCCTTCGCGCACCATTCCGCCGCCTGCTGGCAATCCGCCTTGTAGGCTGGATCGGTCGAGATGCTCGGAATGCGCAGAAAATCGAATAGCCGGTCCAGCGCCGCCTGCTGGTTGGAGTCGAGTGTCTTCAGAACAGTCCGGAGCTGGTCGCCCATGCCTTGCCATCCTCGTTATCGGTGCGCCGACCGCAGCACATCATCCAGTCTATCGGCTTGCCCTCCGATGTCGTCAAGCAGACCTGCCCCTCGCACTGCAACCTGCCTCGAGGCGGTGCGTTGCACGACATGCACTTCGCCTTTCCCCCTGCGCCCCGGCCTGATAAGCCATGCGCGCGCCTTCCGTTTGCGCCCTACGCGGGGATCCATCCTATGACGACAGCCGCCAGTTCCACCCGCCGCCATGTGTATCTGTTCGGTCCCTCGCGGACCGACGGCAAGGCCGGCATGAAAACCCTGCTCGGCGGCAAGGGCGCGAACCTCGCCGAGATGGCAGCGCTCGGCCTTCCCGTTCCACCCGGCTGCACGATCACTACCGAGGTCTGCACGGCCTACCAGACGAACGGCGGCAAGATCCCTGATGACGTGCAGGCCGACGTGCGCGCCGCGATCGACGCGATCGGTCGCGGGGTCGGCGCGACGTTCGGCGATCCGCAAGCGCCGCTGCTCGTGTCCGTGCGGTCCGGCGCGCGCGCCTCCATGCCGGGCATGATGGACACCATCCTCAATCTCGGCCTCAACGACCAGACCGTCGAGGGACTTGCCGCGCGTTCGAACAATGCGCGCTTCGCCTACGACAGCTATCGCCGTTTCATTCAGATGTACGCCGACGTCGTGCTCGGCGTGGACCATGGCGTGTTCGAGGACATTCTCGAGAACCACAAGAACCTGAACGGCTTCTCGCTCGACACCGACCTCGACGCCGCGGATTGGAAGAAGGTCATTGCCGAGTACAAGATGGCCATCGAGGACCAGATCGGCAAACCCTTCCCGCAGGACACGAGCGAACAACTCTGGGGCGCGGTCTCGGCCGTGTTCGGGTCATGGCAGAATGCGCGCGCGATCACATATCGCCGCCTGCACGACATCCCGGACGACTGGGGCACGGCCGTGAACATCCAAGCCATGGTGTTTGGTAACATGGGCCCGACCTCGGCGACGGGCGTCGCCTTCACGCGCAATCCCTCGACGGGCGAAAAGCAGCTCTACGGCGAGTTCCTGATCAATGCCCAGGGCGAGGATGTGGTGGCTGGCATCCGCACGCCGCAGCCGTTGACGGAGGCCGCCCGTCAGGAGGCCGGCGAGAAAGCGCCCTCGCTCGAAGCCCTCATGCCCGAGACATTCGCCGAGCTCACACGGATCTTCGCTCTTCTCGAGCGCCACTACCGCGACATGCAGGACATCGAGTTCACGGTGCAGGAAGGCAAGCTCTGGATGCTGCAGACGCGCGCGGGCAAGCGCACGACGGCTGCAGCTTTCCGCATTGCCGTGGAGCTTGCCCAGGAAGGCATTCTCTCGCGCGAAGAGGCACTCATGCAAATCGAGCCGGGCTCGCTCGACCAGCTCCTCCATCCGACTATCGATCCCGATGCCAAGAAGCGCATCATTGCAACGGGCTTGCCGGCTTCACCAGGCGCGGCTGCGGGCGAGATCGTTTTCGATTCCGACGAAGCAGAGGCGCTCAAAGCTCAAGGGCGCGACGTCATTCTCGTGCGCGTCGAGACGAGCCCCGAGGATATTCACGGCATGCACGCGGCGACCGGCATCGTCACGGCGCGCGGCGGCATGACCAGTCACGCGGCCGTCGTGGCGCGCGGCATGGGGCGCCCCTGCGTATGCGGCGCGAGCGCACTCAGGATCGACATGGCGGCCGGCACGCTGACGGCCAACGGCCGCACGTTCAAGAAGGGCGACCTCATCACCATCGACGGCACGGCCGGTGAGATCATCGAAGGCGCCGTTGCCATGCGCCAGCCCGAGCTCTCCGGCGATTTCGCAACGATCATGGGCTGGGCGGACAGCGTCCGTCGCCTTGGCGTGCGGGCGAATGCGGATACGCCGCGCGATGCAGAAACCGCCCTCAGCTTCGGCGCGGAAGGCATCGGCCTTTGCCGCACCGAGCACATGTTCTTCGACGAGGACCGCATTCTCGCCATGCGCGAGATGATCTGCGCGACCGACGAGAAGGGCCGCCGCAAGGCGCTCGCCAAGATCCTGCCCATGCAGCGCGCCGATTTCGAGCAGCTCTTCGAGATCATGGGCGAGCGGCCCGTGACCATCCGCCTGCTCGATCCGCCGCTGCATGAATTCCTGCCGCATGAGGATCGCGAGATCGCATCGGTTTCGCAAGCGCTCGGCATCTCGCCCGCGACGCTCAAAGCCCGCGTCACCGAGCTGCACGAGTTCAATCCCATGCTCGGCTTCCGCGGTTGCCGGCTGGCCGTGCGCTATCCCGAGATCACCGAGATGCAGGCGCGCGCGATCTTCGAAGCTGCGGTCGCCGTCTCGAAGCGGACAGGCAAAGGCGTGACGCCCGAGGTCATGATCCCGCTCATTGCCTACCGCACGGAATATGATCTGCTCGCGCGCGTTATCCGCGACACGGGACGCGCCGTCGAGAAAGAGAGCGGCGCGAAGCTCAGCTATCTCATCGGTACCATGATCGAGCTTCCGCGCGCGGCACTGAAGGCGGCCGAGATCGCTGCGGGCGAAGAGGGTGCGGAGTTCTTCTCGTTCGGCACGAACGACCTGACGCAGACCTGCATCGGCCTTTCACGCGACGATGCCGCACCGATCCTCGCGAACTACACCGAGAAGGCGATCTTCGATCAGGATCCGTTCGTCTCGATCGACCGCGAAGGCGTCGGCGAGCTGGTTGCCATCGGCACGGAGCGCGGACGCAACGTGAAGCCAGACCTCAAGATCGGCATCTGCGGCGAGCACGGCGGTGACCCGCGCTCGGTCGCTTTCTGTCATGAGACAGGTCTCGACTACGTGTCCTGCTCACCGTTCCGCGTGCCCGTCGCGCGCCTTGCCGCAGCGCAAGCGGCAATCAGCTCCACCGCCGCCACGCGCGACAAGGATTGAAGTGTCGCGCGCCTTGCCGCAGCGCAGGCGGCGATTGCGGCCAGCGCGGTCGGAGAGAACAAGGACTGAAGCCGGTGGGCGGCGCGCGGCGCACTCAACCCGCCGTCGCGTCGTCCTGATCGAGCGATGGGCGGCGCGGACGCGGGCCCTGGTTCGTCTGCAGAAGCGCGACGACGATCAGCAGTGGCGGAAACACGAAGCACCACGCAGCCCACGCCGAGTGATCACGCCGCTTGTAGCTCGCGATGATGCCGCCAAGGATGGCTGACACGAGCGCGACGATACCCCAGACGACGATCCACTTTACTACTTCCATCTCACCTCACGATCCGCTGCGTGGACACCCCCGAAAAAGTAGTGGGCGGGACGCAAGCGCGACCCGCCCAGAGGTGGCATCCAGCGAAGCGGAAATCAAGCGCGCTGAAGCGTGCCTGTTGCCGCAAGGCGGCGGGAGGCGAGGCGGCGCTCGCTCACACCTTCGCGACGAAATCGGAAGAGCTGCGCGGGGCGCCCCCCCGTCTGCTGACGCATGGTGCCCGTTGCCTCAATGACACCGGCGCCTTCCACGTAGCGGCGGAAGTTCTGCTTGTGCAGGCTCGGTCCGAGGATCGCCTCCGCTGAACGCTGCAGATCGAGCAGCGTAAAGACGGGCGGCACCAGATCCATGGCGATCGGACGAACGCGCAGGCGCGTTCTCAGACGACCAATCGCAGAGGCAAGGATCTGGAGATGATCCGCAACCATGCGCGGCGGCAGTATGGTCTCGAGCGTCATGCCCTCGACGTAGGCGAGACCGCTCGGCTCGCTCGTGTATGGCGCAAGATTCTGCACCAGAGCACAGCGTTCAAGCGTGGCGGACTCGTCCCACGGCGTACTGTCGAGGCCGAACGCACCGCGAATGCGACGCGATTGACGCTCGAGCGACTGTTCGCCAGCCAGCGTTGAGGCATGCAGCAGGCTCAGCAGGAACTGGCCTACCCGCTCATGCCCTGTGAGCCCACCGCGTCGGCGGCGATCCTCCCACGGCATGAAGTCGAGACAGCGGCGCCATGTGCCCCGCGTGACCGACGTGCGCTGCTGGGGCGGAACGAGCCCCAGAAAACCGATTGATAGGGCGGAGCATGGTTCTCCGATCCCCGTGCCGGCGCCGCTACGGCGCGCGGTGTGTACCTGCTCGAGTTTCCCAAGCTCGAGGCCGGTATTTTCGAGGAGCCAGTCCCTGACACCTAGGTCCAGGCACTTATGTGCTCCCGGATCGAAAGCCACGCTTGGAAAGCGCGCCTCGCCCGTACTTGTTTCGTCGATAAGAACAACTGGCTCGTCCCCCTCGACACTCAACAGACATGCTGCCAGTTCAACCGCAAATCCCCCGTACGATGATCGACGATCGACCATCGGGGCAATCCGCTCGGACATGCATTCCCCCGTCGCTGTGCGTGCGGCCCCCCGACCCTCTGCTCAGCGTCGTGATCATCCGACAGGAATTTGTCATTTTTCGTACAAGCAGTTTCTCAACGATCACAATCGGTTCTGGCTGGACACGTCGCATTCTGGCAACTTAATCGACGAACGTATTTAGTGCTCAATGACTTAAGCGGGTCCGAACGCCAGCGCATGTTTTTGCGCGAGCGAGGCAAATGTGGCGATCCCCAAAATTCTTGAGCTGGCGCGGCGCTTAAAAGGGCCTGAGCCAGTAGCGCGAACCGTCTGAACTAGTGAGTCCAGGGCTCGCGGCGGCCAAACTTGAAGTTGTCGGCGTAGGACTTGTGGATGGCCTGACGGACTTTAGGCTCGCTCAGCCGGAAGGGAATGCCGTTGCGCTCGGCGTAGGCGATCGCCTCTTCCTTCGTGTCGAACTCCAGGCGCACCTGCGCGCGCATATCCGTCGAGCTGGTCCAACCCATGAGCGGGTCGACCTCGCGCGGTGCGGCCCCCTCGAATTCCAGAACCCACGCCTTGGTGCGAGCCTGGCCGGACTGCATGGCGGTTTTGGCAGGGCGGTAGATACGGGCGATCATGGGCAGGTCCGGGCGTTCGCGGTGGGACGATGGTGGGCTGACCGTTAGCACCCTTCGCGCGATCTGAAAATACGGAGCCTGCGGAACGCCCGCGCACGATCATTTCCGGCCGCGATGAGCCCCCAAAGTCCGGTCCTAGGCCGAATTGTTGAAGGGTAGCCAAAAAGGGACCGCTGGCGCCGTTTCAGCCCTTTCGCTATCCTCGCCGCAATAAAAGAAAACCAACTGGAGGAAACGAACGATGACGACACGTACACGCCGCGAGGTACTCGCGGGTGGTGGCGCTCTTGCAGCTGCGGCAGCAATCGGCGCCGGTCCTGCCTTCGGTCAAGCCTACCCGGCCCGTCCCATAACGCTGATCTGCCCGTGGGCGGCCGGCGGTGGAACGGACGCCACCGCGCGCATCGTGGCGGCGGTGCTCGAGAAGGAGCTGAAGCAGCCCGTCAACGTCGTCAACCGCACGGGCGGCTCGGGCGTCGTCGGCCATGCCGCGATCGCGGCAGCACCGCCCGATGGTTACACGCTCGGCATCGTCACCGTCGAAATCTCGATGATGCACTGGCAGGGGCTGACCGAGTTGAAGCCGGACAGCTACACGCCGCTCGCTCTCATGAATGAGGATCCGCCCGGCATCCAGGTCAACGCGTCGAGCCCCTACAAGACCGTCAAGGAGCTGGCGGACGCGATCAAGGCCTCGCCGCATGGTTCGATGAAGGCATCGGGCACTGGCCAGGGCGGCATCTGGCATCTGGCGCTTGTTGGCTGGTTGCTGGCAATGGGCCTCAAGCCCGATCACGTGCGCTGGGTACCGCTCAACGGCGCGGCGCCGTCCATGCAGGATCTCGCCGCCGGCGGTCTCGACCTCGTCACCTGCTCGGTACCGGAAGCGCGCGCGATCATCGAAGCCGGCAAAGCGCGCAGCCTTGCCGTCATGGCGGCCGAGCGCAATCCCGCCTTCAAGGACGTCCCGACGCTCAAGGAAGCGATGGGCATCGACTACAATTCTGGCGCATGGCGTGGCTTTACGGCGCCAAAGGGACTTAATCCCGAAATCGCAAAGCAGCTCACGGCGGCGCTACAGAGGGTCAATCAGTCGAAAGAGTTCCTCGACTTCATGGCCGCCCGTGGCTTCGGCGTGAAATGGGCCGACGCGGAAGGTTTCGCCAAGTTCATGGACGAGGGCAACAAGGCCATGGGCGTTGCGATGAAAGCGGCTGGGCTCGCCAAGGGCTGACAGTCCGGAGCGGCCCGCGTCACGCTCCCGGGCCGCTCGCATCACGACACGATAGCCCCACGAGCAAGAAGATACGATGCAGCTTTCCGATCGCGTGACAGGGCTGTCGCTGGTTGCCCTGGGCGGCCTCGCTGCCTACGGCGGCTGGCGCTTGCCGCCGTTTCCCGGCCAGGAGATGGGCCCGGAAGTATTTCCCATGGTCGTCGGCATCAGCCTCGCGCTATGCGGCGCGATGATCGCGGCAGGCGTCGGCCGAAGTTACGAGGACGAGGCCGAAGCCGATCTGGCGCGCATTTCGGCTGAAGCGGAAGCCGACGGAAGTACAGCTGCCTCACATCATAGCAAATGGTGGGAGCTGCGCGTGCTCATCCCGCCGGCATTGCTGCTCTTCTACTACTTCGTCGTCGATCGATTGGGCTTCTTGCCAACGGCAGCCGTCATCGTGCTGATCGCATCCCTGGCATTGGGCGCGCGCGCGCGTCTGGCCATTCCGCTCGCGATCTGTGCGCCACTGGTCGTCAATCTCATCTTTCTGAAGCTGCTGCGGGTACCTCTGCCGTCGGGGATGCTGCCGCTGCCTTGGATCGGCCTCCCGTGAGCACGCCCACATGAGCAATCTGACACAAGCGTTTCATCTGGTTCTCCAGACGGACGTGTTGCTCGCCATCCTGCTCGCGTCGATCTACGGCCTTGTCGTCGGATCGCTGCCGGGTCTTTCGGCGACCATGGCGGTCGCGCTTCTCGTTCCCATCACGTTCTATCTCTCGCCGATCGCGGCCATCGCCACGATCATCTCGGCTTCGGCCATGGCGATCTTCTCAGGCGATATTCCCGGCGCATTGCTTCGCATCCCAGGAACACCGGCCTCCGCCGCTTACACCGACGAAGCCTACGCGATGACGCGAAAAGGCCAGCCGGAACTCGCGCTCGGCATCGGCCTGTGGTTCAGCGCACTTGGCGGCATTGCCGGCACGCTCTCGCTCATGCTTCTCGCGCCGCCGCTTGCCGACATGGCGCTCAACTTTTCGACGTACGAGAATTTCTGGCTGGCCTTCCTCGGCCTCATGTGCGCGACGCTGGTGGCGCGTTCATCGCCGGTGAAGGCGATTGCCAGCATGCTGCTCGGTCTGCTGGTCTCCTGCATTGGCATCGAGAACCCGGCCGGAACGCCGCGCTTCACCTTCGGCGTTACCGACCTCTTCGGCGGCATCGAGGTCATACCGGCACTCGTCGGTGTCTTCGCCGTGTCGGAAGTCATGCGGGCGATGATGTCGGCAGAGCCGCCGAAGATGCCCTTTCGCCGCTTCGGCAGCATCCTCAAGAGCCAGTGGACGCTGACCAAGCAGTACGTAAAGCCCCAGGTGCGCGGCAACATCGTCGGGATCATCATCGGCGTGCTGCCTGGCGCGGGAGCCGACATGGCGGCATGGGTCAGCTACTCGATGGCCAAGCGCTTCTCGAAGACGCCCGAGAAGTTCGGCACAGGCCATCCCGAGGGTCTCATCGAAGCCGGCGCCAGCAACAACGCGAGCCTTGCTTCGGGCTGGGTGCCGGCGCTGCTGTTCGCTATACCCGGCGACACCATCACGGCCATTGCGATCGGCGTGCTTTACATGAAGGGGCTCAACCCCGGTCCGACGCTCTTCACGGAGCAAGCGTCGAGCATGTATGCGCTCTACATCATCTTCATCATCGCCAACATCATCATGATCCCGCTCGGCATCATCATGATCCGCGTCGCGAGTCGCGTGCTGCGCGCACCGCGATCGGCGATCATGCCGGTGATCGTTCTGATGTGCGCGGTCGGCACCTTCGCCACGGGCAACAATTTGTTCGCCGTCATGACCGTCGCAGCGTTCGGTGTCATTGGCTACGTCATGGAGCGCAACGGCTTCCCGGTTGCGGCCATGGTGCTCGGCATCATCATGGGAACCATGGTCGAGCAGAGCCTCGTCACATCGCTCATGAAATCCGACGGCAGTATCATTCCGTTCTTCAACCGACCGGTCGCCGCCGTTCTCGCCGCCATGACGATTGCTGCGCTCCTATGGCCGGTCGCCGCGTGGGGCTGGCGGTCGATGCGCGTGGCGACGAGGTAGCAGCGGATCCGCGACGGCGCCGGCCGCAATTAACATTTGTTATTGTCGCGATCGCGCGGGGCGTGCGAGAGGCGCGCGCGCTCTATTCACCACCGAGACAGTCCGTACCGCCCCAACTTGACAATGATGCGATTGGCCAGACAGATTGGCCCATCCACCTTCCCCGCCATAACGACTCGACGAGGGCCACCCTGCTCATCCGCCCGCCGCGCCTTCGCACATATCTGTTTCTGTTCACGGCGGCGCTCACACTGCCACTCGCGGCATTGGCGATCGTCGCATTTCGGGAACTTGCCGATCTCGAGGGGGAGGCTGTGGAGGAACGCGTCGCGCAGGTCGCACGCGCTCTAGCTTCGAATGTCGACCGCGAAATCAGCCGCGCCATGGTCACGCTCGAGACGCTGGCGACCTCTCCTGCATTGGAGGCGAATGATCTGGCCGCGTTCCACGATCAGGCGCGAAGGGCCATCACCCCTGATCAGGCTGGCATTCTGCTGGTTGATCGCACTCTGAAGCAGCTGCTCAACACGCGCGCGCCATTCGGCACCGATCTCCCACCAACCTCCGATCCGGAAACCGCGAACAGGGTCTTCGCGACGGCGGAACGCCAAGTGTCCGATGTCTTTCATGGTGTCGTCTCGAAGCAGCACGTCATCAATATGGAAGTCCCCGTGATGCAGGCGGCTTCTGTCCGCTATGTTCTCATCATGGCAGTGGATACCCGGAGGTTCGCCGATATTCTGGTGTCGCAAGGCCTCACGAGCGATTGGATGACCGAGATCATCGATCGTAGGGGCGTCACCCTTGCACGATCACAGCAGCACGAGACATTTGTCGGACAACCTGTTCCTCCTGAGCTGCTCGCCGAGAAACGATCCGCAAAGGGTCTCTTTCATGCTCAGGCCGTCGGTGGAGAACGCGTGGTTGGTAAGTCCGCTCGCTCAGGAATAGCGGGCTGGCTTGTAACGGCGACGCTGCCGGAGACGATCGCGCAATCCTCACAACGCCGCGGCCGCATCTTCTCGATCAGCCTGATCGCCACCGGCCTTGTGTTGGGTGCTATCCTCGCATTCGTATTCGGCGCCTACATGACCCGGCCGCTCAGCGCAGCAACCGCAGCGGCTGCCGACGTGGGCCGCGGAAAGGTCGTTGAATACGCCCCATCCGCGCTCCACGAGGCGAACTCACTGACCAGCGCTCTCAGCGACGCATCGAAAGAGCTGCGCCGCCAGCATGACCACACGGAGTTCCTGCTGCGCGAGCTTGCCCACCGCTCCAAGAACCAACTTGCGGTGATCATGGGGATTGCGTCGCAGACGGCGCGGCACACAACGTCGACGAAGGACTTCATCGACCAGTTCAGCCGACGTGTTCAGGGTTTGGCTAAATCACAAGATCTGATGGTTCAACGCCAGTGGGTTGGCGCACCGATGGAAGATCTGGTGCGCGCGCACCTTGATCTGTTCGGTGTGGAGCAGCGCGCCGAGATCACAGGCCCGAATCTGATGCTGGACGGAAATGCTGTCCAGAACGTGGGCTTTGCCCTGCACGAGCTGGCCACGAATGCCACCAAGTACGGGGCGCTCGCAACCCTCGGTGCACGCTTGCAAATTCGCTGGGAATTGACCCCGGAGGGCAGAGTGCATATTCACTGGGTCGAAAGTGGAATTGCTCGCTCCGAGCCGCCCAGTCGGCAAGGCTTCGGCTCTCTTGTCGTCACGAAGCTCGTACCGCAAGCTTTGCAGGGGACCGCGACAATCGAGTTTCCCGAAGGCGGCTTTAAATGGCACCTCGATATTCCAGATAGTTTCGTTCTCCGGCACACCTAGGTAAACGCGACAACGCAAATGATATCTTTCCACACGACAACCCACGCTCCTCCCGCCTGGCTCATGACCGGCGCCGATCGCGACGATGCGCGCGACAAACCAGAGGGCGAGCACCAGGAGATAGATCTCAGGTCTCTGCGCGTCCTGATCGTGGAGGATGAGTTCTTCATTTCATTGAGCACGGAGATCATGCTCGAGGCCATCGGGCACGTCATCGTCGGCACCGCCGTATCAGCCGATGAAGCCGAGCGCATGGCAGCGCAGGAGCGCCCCGATATCATCCTCATGGACATTCGACTGATCGGACCACGAGACGGCATCGAAGCCGCCACGAGCATTCACGACAAGCTCGGCATCAGAAGTATTTTTGTGACGGCCAATACGGACGCTCGAACGCGCGAGCGCGCACTCCGCGCCCACCCGCTGGGCTTCATCGAGAAGCCGTTGACCGAGCGCCGGCTGAAGGATCAGCTGGCGGCCATCAATTTGAAGAAGTAGAGCCCAACTCTGAGGCTGCGGACCGACACGTTTGCCGGATCCCGCCTCAACGGCTGCTCCTCCTTGCATCGTCGATGCGCTGCTGCATGGCACGCTCCCGCTGCTCTGCGGCGCGCCGCTGCGATTCTATGGCCTGCGATTGCCGCACAGATTCGAGCTCGCGCCGCTGCCGGAGCGCCTCAGCGCCCGCTCGGGCATCCGCAGCACCCTGCCGTTCGATGGCACGAGCCCCAGGCCGGTCGGCTGACCATGCCGGCTGCATCGGGAGCGCCGCGCTTGCCAGTAAGACGCCGGCCGCAGCCATCACCCTATTCCAAGGCCGTAAAGGCGATACCATTGGGCACACTCCCCTTCAGCTAGGTTGGCCCCACAAGGGATATCGTGCCGCTCACTGGCAATTTCCAGCCTGCTGCACGTGCGTGCAGTGCGGCACGGAAAAAACCGGGCTCTTGGTGCGGTTCCGCGAAGGACCGAGTTACCGCCATCCGCGGTCTCGCGCGAACTGCGATGACAGTTCGCCAGCCCGACTGACCAGACCTCGCAGCGCGTCCATATCCCATGTTCTCAAACCTGAGGCCAACGCACCCGACGCATCGGCAAGGTGGTCGCTCACGGTGGAAATCGGCCTTCTGCTCCGGATCGCCTTCTCCATCGCGTGCAATTCCCGCCCGATCCGTTTTTCGATCGCGCGCGCTCGGGACTGAGGCCTGCGGCTGATCAATACCATGGCGGCAAGTGCACCGACGGCAACCGCGCCACCGACAACCAGAGCCGGATTCTGTCGCGCAGTATCACTGACCCAGTCGTAAACGGATCCAACCTCGGGCGTATCAGAAGTCTGTTCAGCGGGCATTGCTCTCAAGCTCCCTGGCTACCTACTGAGCAGGAACACTGAACAGAGCTTTGGGGTTCCTGATATCCTTGCCTGCGTGCGAACAAGCCACACGCGTGGCGGCGCGTAAGCGGCTCGAAGCGCGGCTTATTTTTGCTCGCGGGTGGTCGCGCTAGTGGTCACCTGAACCAAGTCGATGGCAGCGCCATAACCACCATGCCGACCGCAAGTCCACCAGCCGCGCCGGCGAGGGTGCCCCAAAACAAAGTCGTGCCCGCCACGTCGAGAGCATCAAACCATGTCGTGGATGCTGCGTTGAGATATTGCGCAACCAAAGTGAGCAGTGGGCCGATCAGAACGGAACTCATCAGTCCGACACCCGCCCCGACGTAGCCCGCGGCCAATACGGACGAGAAGTGCTTACCGCCCTCCAGCGCGAACACGCGACCGGCAATCATGGCCAGCAGAGCGGCGACTACAGCAACTATTGAATAGATCGATACGTCCGTCATGGGTCTTAAGCTCCCTACCTGGGAGGTGCCGGACGCCCCCGCGCCACCCTGCCCTGTCGAGGGCCGACAAATCGATCCGCAAGAGATTGGTTAGATTGGTCGGGGCAGCGGGATTCGAACTCGCGACCCCCTGCTCCCAAAGAGGCTGCCGGCTTGTAGCACACCGTTGCGTCCTTGTGTGACGGATTCGGCTTATCACCAACAAACACAGCAACTTCCGAGCATTCCTATAGTAGCGATCCGGTGGGATGGGTAGAGATTTGTAGCGACCTGATTCGCTACCCGCTCGTTACCCCTCTCCTTCGGTGCGCAAATTGCGAAAGCTGCTTACGGTTCTATCCATCGATAAGCTCACCGCGGGCGAAGCGCGCCGCGAGATCGCCGACGCAGGCATGCCGGGTCTTCGGCTCATCATCCAGCCGAAGCCCTCGGATACTAAATCATGGTGCGTAAGATATCGCTACGCCGGTCGGCCACGCAAGCTGACCTTGGGGACGTATCCGGTCGTCGATCTCGTGAAGGCCCGGGAGCGCGCCAAGGACGCACTCGAGACCCTTGAGCGCGGGGAAGATCCGGCCGTCGACAAGAAGATTGCGAAGGCCGCTCAGCACACCCCTAAAGCAGATCAGGACTCGTTGGGTGTCCTCGTCCGCCGTTGGCTGAACAGCCACGTCATTCCCAATACCCGCTCATGGAGGGAGACGGCGCGCCTGCTCGGGTTGCATGTCGCGCCCGGAGAAACTCCCCCAACTAGCTTACCATTGTTCAGAGACGTCCCAGGCGGCATTGTCGCCAAGTGGGCGGAACGACCAGTCAGCAAGATCCGCCGACGGGATATTCACGAGCTGCTCGATGCCAGCAAGGCCCGCGGCGGCAGGACCGTCGTCAATCGCGAGCTCGGTGTCCTGAAGCGGTTCTTCAATTGGTGCGTTGACGCGGAGATCATCGAGACAAGCCCGACATTCCGTCTTGCAAAGCCACTGGCCGAAAGCAAGCGCACGCGCATTCTTTCAGATGCCGAGCTGCGCCTCGTGTGGCGTGCCGCGGAGATCGAGAGCTTCCCATTCGGCGATATCGTGCGCGTGCTCATCTTGACAGCTCAGCGCCGCGGCGAGGTTGCGGGGCTGGTGCGGCCCGAGGTCGATGCCCGGGCAAAGGCATGGATATTGCCGCCTGAGCGAACGAAGAACGGCTTGCCGCATCTCGTGCCCCTCAGCACCACCGCGGTCGCCATCATCTCTGCGGCACCAAAGATCCTCGACGAGGATCATCTATACGGCCTCGGCGGTCGCACTCCCTTCAGCGGCTTCAGCCGAGGCAAGGCGCGTTTGGACGAACGCATCGCAAGGCTCGCGAAAGAGGAGGATCCGGGGGCAAAGGACATGCCCGAATGGAACTTGCACGATCTGCGCCGGACAGTGGCAACCGGAATGGCGCGCCTCGGCGTGCTGCCGCATGTCGTCGAAGCCGTTCTCAATCACGTGAGCGGCAGCAAAGCAGGTGTCGCGGGCATCTATAACCTATGGACCTATGAGCGCGAGAAACGGGAAGCACTCGATCTTTGGGCCCAGCATGTGCGGAAGATCACGGAGAGGAAGTTTGAAGCTAATGCCTCGGCCGAAAGGCTCCGGGGCCGAGCGAGAGAAGGAAACGAGCAGCGCGAGTATGAGGGTAGAGCAGATGAACGCTGATGGTGGCACTACTGGATCAATGTTTCGAACTGCCAGCTTGGTGCCCTCGTACGCCCAAGCATTCGTGACTGAGCTAATAGCTGAGCAGACGGCGCTAGAAGCCGGCTTAACTGGCGAGACGGGTGAGGATAGCGAAGAGAAAATACAGAAATTGGAGCGTGCGCGCCGCACCCTGCGACGTCTCGATTTGCTCGCCACCGACGACAGGATGACCGAGGCGTATGCGATACTAAACAAGGAATTTTCAGGGGAACATAGAGAGGCCCAATGGTACAGATTCATTGTGGCTTGCATTGATGCGGATTCTGATCACAGCTACGAGCGCAGCGTCGTCGAGTATGGACGACATCTCCGTCACGAAATTCAGGCTTCGGCTGAACGACTGTGCGATTTGCTGATTGAGCTTGAGGAGGCTTCGGGTCGGTTCGACGACATGGAGCCTAATGAGGAACTCGATTGGCCTCATGAGCTCTTTCAAATGAGATTGCGCCGCTTCGTCCTGTCAAAAGAAGCCAGAAGGCTTGGACTTTCTCCACGCGAGGATGCACAGAAGCGACGCGCCCGCCGCCGAGGGGCGTCCTTCTATCGCTACTCAAGCGTGGACATACTCTCACCGTGTGAGATCCATGTGATGAAGCGGCGTGAATTTGGTGTGCAGCCGCGGCTCGTCGTAGGGGAGATCGCGAGACAAGCCCGACGGTGGAAACCGTGGCCAGGACGCGGCGGCGGGGCGGCCGAGGTGGTTCTTAAGAGCCAGAAGCGCCTTCCAAAAGCCCAGCTAATTAGATCGTTTTGGTACTATCTCACCTGGAGACGCTACAATCCCTGGGGAATGCAGTGGCAACGCACAATACCGTTGCTCAAGGCGATAGCAGTGACGTGTACCGTGCTCATTGATAGCGCGGAGGAAGTCATCACCTATACCGACGTGAAGCATAGCCTTAAGATTTTCGATCCAAACGACTGATAAAATGTTTCGCCCAAGCGCAACATTTGGCCCTGTTGCGTCGGTCTGATCTTCCCGGTTGGTCGCAACATTTGGCCTGTGGATTTTGCGTGCGATAAATTCGCGCTCGGCCCGCTCCGCGGCGAAGGTATGTTGCATCAGATCGCAACGACCGAGGTACACCACCATGCCACACGGGAAGGTCCCCACTAGCGACGACGAGGCGTTCGACAACGGCGCCATCTGCAAGCGCTTCGGAGTTTCACGCTGGGCTATTTTGAGCTGGCGTGAGAAGCACGGCTTCCCGCCGCACGACTTCTATGTCGGCCCGCGCGGCTTCACTTGGAAGTCGACGATTGACGCATGGGTTGCGTCGAGGCCACGCGAGAGCGACGCCGCAGGTAAGCGTCTACCCCATCATCACGAACCAGAGCCGGCCCATCAGGCCGCTTAAACGCCAACGCCGCAGACCTGGGGGCGAACCCGGGTAGCGGCGCGTGGCAATCACATCGGCGCGGATTTTGTACGCGCGTCTTCCGGCATTGTCGAGTAGCCGGCCGCTGATTTCCCTCAATCAGTTGCGTCCTACATCGGCAAAGCGGACATGAACGACTATGGACCGAGCCTGACGGCTCTCAAGCTCTACAAGCGGACTTCGCAAAAGGGCTCTACGTACTTCACTGGCCGCATGGGTATGGTGAAGGTCGCCTTGCTCAAATCGAGCGAGACGACTGATGACGGCTGCGAGATCTGGAACTTAGTTTTCCAGCAAGCCGAGGAAAAGATTCGGCAAGATAGCAAGCCAGGTAGATCGGAACGCGTCAAAGCGAACGAGCCACTGCGATCCCCTTCAACGTCGTCGTCGCGGCCTATGCCGAACGACACGATACCGTTCTGAGGGGCGCGCGATGGAAACCGTCTCAGGCGAGAGCTCGCTTCCCAAGCTGTGCGTCTTCGATCGATCGCCCGAAGATCGCATGCACTATGTGCAGTGGTATTTCCTCGAGTTCCTCGAGGGCGTACGCGGCCTGAAACCGGATCAGATCGGGATCTACTCCGTCATCCTACCGCTCATCTACGCCAGCATGGGAATGCTGCGCGACGACGACCGCTACATTGCAGGGCACTGCCAGTGCGACGTCCGCACGTACAAGAAGATCAAGGATCAGCTCATCGCACTCGGGAAGATTTCCGTGCGCGACGGTTACATCTGCAATGACCGCGCGATCAAGGAAATCGCCCGCTTCTGTGCGTCGGCCAAGCTGAAGCGCGCGGCGGCACTCGAGCGCGAAGCAAAGAAGCGTGGGGCGCGCTCGTCAGGTGCACAGCATGCGCGCGACGTGCGCACACCTTGCGCACACCTTGCACAAGGCGCGGACACGGCGTGCGGTGCTAATCCGGAAATCGCCAATGATAACAATGGCAGGGCGACCACAGCTCTGCCACCGCCGTCCACACAAATAGAAATAGAAATAGAATCTACCCCCCTACCCCCTAAGAGGGGGAGGTCCGCTTCGACTGTTGAAGTCGAAGCATGCCGGCTGGCCTTCGAGGCTTACAATACCGTGGCGAAGGCCAATGCGCTGCCGCGCGCGTCAAAGCTGACAGACGACCGAGTCAAGGCGATCGGCAAGATCTTGGAGGAATTCGGCTTCGAGGGTTGGCTCCAAGCTTTGAATAACATTCCCCGGTCACCGCATCTCATTGGCGACAACGACACGAATTGGAAGTGCCACCTCGAGTTTCTCACTAACCCGAAGAAATTCATCAGGGTCCATGACGGCGGCTACCTCGGACGTCGCCCCGCCTCAAACGGCAAGGATGGCCAAGGTTCATCGAGCGGGCGATCCAAGATTGACGCGATTATGGGGGGAAGCTGGCAATGAGCCGGCCCGCCATGCACGTCGTCACCGTCGCCCAGCCCGCAGGGAGCATTTACGAGGCTGAATACGCCCTGCTTGGCAGCTGCATGATGAACACGGCGCATCTCGACGCCGCGTCAGCCTACCTCGCGCCCGATGACTTCGAGACCGACATTATCGGGCGCTGCTTTGCCGTCCTTATCGGTCTTAGGAGCGAGGGCCGCCGTCCATCCTTTCACAGCTTGCTTGCAGAGCTGAATGACACGGATGGCACCGCAAAGCCGTTTATCGTTCAGCTTGTGGCCGACGCTGCCAAAGCGCGCGCCGCGCCGCTCATGGACACGATCGAGGTCATCAAGGATCGCGTCGTACGCCGGCAGCTTGCGGAAGCGGCAAAGCATCTTGAGGTCGCAGTAACGACCGGCACTCGATCCACGGCCGATGCCGCTGCGGAGACATTGGACACGATCGATGTTGCGCTATCGCGCATCCGGCCGACGCAGCGTCGATCGTACGACGCCCACTCGGCCGGTGATGAGGTCTTCTCGTTCCTCGACAACGGCGAGAAGATCCCGACATCTGGGTGGGAACAGCTTGACCAAGTGATCGGCGGGTTGCCGAAGGGAGAGTTCACGGTCTTTGCCGGGCGCCCGGGCATGGCCAAGACTGCAGCGGGAGCCTCCAGCGCCCGGCTTGCAGCGAAGGCCGGCCACGGCGTCCAGATCTTCTCAGTCGAGATGCGAGCGCGTTTGATCCAGATGCGCATTCTGGCGGATGCCGCCTATCGCTACGACGATCCCATTTTCTACAAAGACATCATCGGGCGCAAGTTGAGCGGCAGCCACCGCGCTCGACTTGAGGAAGCCCACGCGCGGTGCCGCGAATTGCCTCTCTTCATCGAAGAACAGAGCGACATCACCGTTGCTGAAATCGCCGCGCGATGCCGGAAGCGCGCCGCGGATCTCGAGAAGCAGGGCAAGTCGCTGGATGTCGTGTACGTGGACCACATCGGCCTGCTCAAGCCCTCCGCACGCTACGCCGGCAGCCGCACGCATGAGATCGCAGATATCAGCAACGGCCTGCGCGTGCTCGCCAAAGATCTCAACGTGGCAGTCGTAGGGCTGTGCCAACTCAACCGCGGTGTCGAAGGCAGAGAGAGCAAGCGTCCGACGAAGGCAGATCTTCGCGACAGCGGCGAGATCGAGGAAGACGCGTCCAATGTCATCCTGCTCTATCGCCCGTACTACTACCTCGCCCAGCAGAAATACGACGATCCCGAAGAGATCCAGCTTCATGCCGCAGCGCTCGAGAAAGCCCGGCACAAGCTAGAGCTCATCGTCGACAAGAACCGCAATGGTGAGGCGCCCGTGACTGTAGAGTTGTTCGTGGACATCGGCGCAAATGCCATCCGCCGCAAGTCGTTCGGCGAGGGCCTGAAACCGAGGTCGGGTGCATGATCGAGCGCGATAGCGGCATCAACTTCCAGCTCGGAGACGTGACTTGGCACTATTGGAACATCGACGGGGAACGCTTCGAGTGGCGCTCGAGCTGTCTACGCTTCCGCGTCTGGCGCGAGGGGCATCAGGTGCTCGCTTCATGCGACGGCCGCCCCGCACAGACGCAGCGGACGTTACGCGCGGCAATGGTCTTCGCGCAGAGCGAGGGAATTCTCCGCGACTGCGGATTCAGAAACTGGGATGCGTTGGCCCATGTAGGCAGTCCCGCAAGTTCGAGTGCTTCGGCGCTCGTCTCGGTCAACGCATGAACGGAGAGACTTCCCCATGGTCAGCCTGATGCCGCTTCCGGAATACAAGGCCGGCGGTCCGATCGACATGTCGCCGTTGCACAACGCACTGGACAGTAATGCGCGCATGGGCATGCAGCAGCGCCAATTCGACGCGCAGAACAAGCTCGCGCAGAGCCACTTGGATCTCGCTCAGCGGCGAGACACCCGTGAGCAGCAGCAATCAGACGTACAGATCCGCGCCCAGAAGTTCAAAGGGATGGTCGGCCTTGCTCGCATGGCCGATAACGAGAAAGATCCGACACGCCGGCAGCAGTACCTTCACCGAATGCTGGCGATCCATCCTGACGGTGCAAATGTGGATCCGATCTATCGAGATCCTGTCAACGGGCCGAAGCTCGTTCTTGCTGAAGTGGCCAACTTGGGGCCGCAGGAATTCGCACAGATTGGCCTGATCGACGCGCAGACTGCAGCCGCTTGGGCCCAGGCACGCGCTGCAGGCCAGAAGTCGCAGTTCGATGCGGTGATGGCGCAGCTGCTCGGCGGCATCATGAACGACAATGGCGGCGGTGGTTCTGCCCAGCAGCCTGCCGCGCCGACGCCCGGTGCTCCCGCGCCAAATGCTCTGCCTCAACTCCAGCCGCAGTCGTATATCCCTGGCGGGCCGCAAGCGCCGCAGATGACGCCCGCTCAGTACGGCGGCGGCCGCCCCATGTCTCCCATGCCATCGCAGCGTAGGCACTCAGGGCAACCGACTGGCATCGGCCAGTCGGGAACGCTCGTGATGCCATCTCCCGAGATAGCAGCTCCGAACGCGCTTGGCTCGAACGCGCTCATGGCGCCCCAGCAACAGCAACCGCGCGGTAACGCGCTCATGGCGCCTCAGTCTCGCGATCCGAACTTCATCCTGACGCAGGGCGGTGGGGTGTCATCGCCAGCAGCACCGCCCCCACCCCCTTCGGCACCGCCTGAAACGTATCAGACGGGCTTGGGTCCGATGACGCGCGATCGTGCTGAACGCCTCGGCATGGGCTTCGCGCTTGCCGGCAAGGGTGACGCCGGCAAGATGCTCATGGACTCCGTCAACCGCGGAGAAATGGGCAAGGAAGGCCGCAACAAGCTCGACACGGATCTGATCGACACAGCCCAGCGCTATCATCGCTTGCGGGCCATTCAGTCGTCGATGAAGCCCGAGTATCTCGAAATCCCCACCCGCTTGGGTATGCAGTGGAAAGGCATCAAGGCGAAGTTCGGCTCGTTGCCGAAGAACGAGCAGGGCGAACTCTACAAGTACGCGACGTTCCGTCGTGATGCCGCACAGGAACTCAACGAGCTCGTAAAAGAACGCAGCGGCGGCGCCGTAACCCCGCAGGAGTTTGTGCGCCAGGGCGTCGAGCTCCCGAATGCCGGCAACGGCATCTTGGACGGCGACGATCCTGTGACCTTTCAGGCCAAGTTCGATCGCGCCTATGAAGTCGTTGCGCTCGGCATGGCCCGGAATGCGTACCTGCGCAAAGCCGACGGTCGCAACGCAGCCGCCACCACCGCCGAGCTCGCCCGCATGATGCCGGTCGAGCGCTTCCGCGAGCAGGTCAACCAGCGTGCGAAGCAGCTCGAGGGGCTTGTCCAGCAGCAGAACCCTGAGCTGCCCAAGCCGATTGTCAATCAGGAAGTCGACCGTCTCATCAAGCAGGAGTTCGGCATATGAGCGACTATTTCTCCCGAGCGCTGCGAGCTGACCTTGATGGCGACGGCGGCAGCTTCCAGCACGCGCAGGCCTCAGACGGCGGCGCCGATTACTTCTCTCGCGCGCTCCGCGGCGGCGATCAGGCGTCGCAGCCGTCGCGCGATCGACCCGGGGCCTTGTCCTCAGCAATCGACTTCAACAGGCCTGTCGAGGAAGTGCGCGCCGCGATCACGAAACTGCCGGAACGCGAGCGATCGGACGCGTTGCGACAATGGGGCGATCAGTACGTCGCCAAAGAGCGTGCGGGCGATCGCTCGATCGTCGACCGCGGATCGGACTACCTGCGCGACATGGCGACTGGCACGCCCGTAGGCTCATGGCTCAACGAGGGCAACGCCGCTCTTGCCTCCGGAATGCACCGCGTTACTGGTGGCCGCGCTGGCGCTCCGTATGACGAGGCAATGGCGTACCAAGAAGCTCGTGATCGCGCGGTCGACAAGGACGCGACGAAAGTCGGCAAGATCCCCTTCACGGACATCGACGTGAACACTTCGGATCTGCGCAAAGTGGCTGGCGGCATCGCATCGGCGCCGGTGGCACCTGTAGCGCATGTGTTCCGCGGCGCGACCATGCTGCCGCAGATTGCGAACGCTACGCTCACGGGTATGGGTTACGGCGCCTTGTACGGTGCCGGTCAAGGCGAGGGCACTGATCGCCTTTGGGAGGCCGGCAAGGGCATGGCGATTGGCGGTGCGGTGGCTCCAGCGGCCGTACCCATCGCCCATGGTGTCAGCTCTGGCGTCGTATCGCTCGCAAATCGTATGACACCGCGTCCGGCGGCACTGCAGGGTTATGAGCGCGGTGCAGTAGACCGTGTTGCCCGCGCAGTGACCGACGACGAGTTGGCGCCACAGTATGCTCAACGCGTCTCCGAGCTCGGGCCCGAGGGTATGCTTGCCGACATGGGGCCGAACCTCCAGGCCCAGACCAGCGCCATCGCCAATACGCCCGGTGGCGGCATGACCCGGGTGGCGCGTGCTCTCCAGGATCGTCGGGATGGCGCTGCCGACCGCATCCGCACGGATGTCGACCAGGCGCTCGGTCCGGCAGTAAACATTCCCGAGACCATCCATGCGACGCAGCAGCACTATCGCCAAGTTGCATTGCCACACCGTCAGCAGTTCCAGCACAGTCCGGTCCCGTTTACGCCGGCGCTCGAGGACACGCTGGGCGTTCTGACGCATGAACCGCGTGTGCTCGCCGTCGCGGCCCGCTACGCCGCGATCGATCCGGCGGCAGGACCGCGGCAGTTCTTTGCCCGTCAGCTGCCGAACGGCCAGTATGAGATCACGCGCGTTCCGAACGCGACCGAATGGGATTACGTCAAACGCGCGCTCGACGGCCTCTCTCAGCGTCCGGACCTCAATGATCAACGGATCTACGGCGCTCTCGCTGCCCGCGTGCGCAGCCAAGTTGACGAGGCCATCAGCCCGGGAGCTCCACAGGACAGCGCCTGGGCTCGGGCGCGCGCGCTCGAGTCCGAAGACTTCCAGATGCGCGATTCCGTCGCCGCGGGCCGCCATGCCTTCAATCAGAGTCTGACACCCGACCAGATGCGAGCGGAGATGTACGGCGTTGGGCAACCACCGGTGGGAGGCATGTCAGCGGCTCAAGTCGATGGTTATCGTCTAGGCGCTCGCGATCAGGTCCGAACGATCATGGGCAATGCGGCAACGTCTCACGGCGAGAATGCAGCCGCCGCAGCGCGCTCGAAGCTCGGATCGGACTATGCCCGCGAGAAGCTCGATCTCGTTGCCGGCCCGCAGGCTGCGAGCCAGCTCACGCGACGCCTTGATGCCGAGACCGTGTTCGACCAGACGCGCCATAACGTCCTGCAGAACAGTCGCACAGCTCTTCGTCAATCGGCTCAGCAGGAGTTCCCAGGCCCTACATCGAAGGCCGATATGGCTCGCAACGTCGGTCAGCGATCGGGCGCCGGTATGGTGGTCGAGGGTGGAGCACGACTGCTGAACGCCCTGACGAACGGAGCCATCAACGAACGGCGCATTCGGATCGCTCGAGACGCAGCGGAGATGCTGATCGCCCAAGGGCAGGCGCGTGACAACGTAGCCAACGCTCTGTTCGCGGTTTCTCAGCACCAGCAATTCTCGCGTACGGCCCGTCAAGCCATCGCGCGTCTTGCCATGCAGGTTGCTGAAGGCACGCGGCAGAAGACGATCGAGGCCTTTGGGCCGGCTCCGCAGCCTCTCCCTATGCTGCCGGTGCCCGAGAGCCCGCGCAACGCTCTGATGCCGACGCCCAACTATATGCTGCCGGCGCCCCAGTGATGGGGCTCCTGTTTGAATTCAATCAGAGGAAATCAAACGATGGCGCGAGGCGGAAAGAGATCAGGAGCCGGCCGCAAGAAAGGCTCTGTGAGCAAGCGGAGCCAGGAGGTTGCTGCAGAGATCACGGCGACCGGGAAGTTGCCACTTGCCTACATGCTCGATGTCATGCGCGACGAGGCCGCGGACACGGCACGGCGCGATGAAATGGCGAGGGCGGCGGCGCCCTTCGTGCATCCCCGCCTGTCGTCGATCGACGGCGATCTGAACTTGCACATCCACAAGCACGAAGAAGCCCTCGCGGAACTCGAATAGGAGTTGCATCAACATGGCGCGGGAAACGCTCTCAGGGCGACGCTATAGCGAGAACTTCGCCCTCTGGCTGGACGGGCGCGAGCATCAAGTCTCGCTCGGCTTCTATCCAGACGGACGAGTCGCAGAGGTATTCATCGAGTCGGCGCGCGTCGGCACGCCCTACAATCTGCTGATGAAAGAGGCGGCGATCGCGCTCAGCTTCGCTCTGCAGCATGGGTGCGCAGTCGATACTATGCGGAGCGCCATGCCACGCACGAGCGATGGTGCGCCTGAGGGCCTTCTGGGCGTCCTGCTCGATCGCGTCGCAGAGATGATGCCGGCAATCCCTCTGTCACTCGAGATGCAACCGGTCGCGCGCAGGGCCCAGCCATTAGGAAACTGTTAGGACGGAATCGCGTTGGGTTATCATCATGGTCAACGAACGCAATGTATTGCCATTCCGCACCCCAGTCAGGGAAGTGAACGCACGCCTGATTGGACGCTTTCGCGGGGCTCAAATTCAGGCCGGCACGGCCGAGACCGATGCCGACCCGACTTGTCCGATCGTCAGCCGAGCGTGCGCAACTGTTGGTTCAGCGGCGGATTGTAGTAGGCAATCAGATCAGCCTCCTCAGCGTGACGTGCCGAAGCTCCGGCTGGCGTGGTGTGCGCCACCACGCGAGTAGCGCCGAGCAAATACGCTGCAGAACGCTTTTCGTGAGTAGGCAGGCGCGTGCTGAGACTATTGGTTTCTCCGAGGTAAGCCGGTACGGCCCTTCCGTCATTGAGCACCAGGACAAAGCCATAGTTGCCTGGCTCGTCCCTGATGATGTCCCTGGCCGGATCAAGAATCCAATAGCGATAAGTGCGCCCGGATGCACCGAGCAGATCAACATAGTCCGACATGTCATTCGTCCTCAGTGAGTGCCTGAGGAAGGTTGACAAAATGTCCGGCGCAGTCCCCTATAGGTTCTGTCATGACACCTGCCACCTGTCCCAGGGTGGTTGCCAAATTCGAGAGCCCTCGTGCCCACCAAGCACGGGGGTTTTCTCGTCTCACGAGCTACTGAGGCGGAAACGTGCGTGATTCGCGCGAAGTCGTCACGATCTATTGGGGTTGCCGATGCGCAAGCGGGACAGAACTCGCGCGTGGCGTCTAGCTTAAAGAACTGCGCCAGCCGTCGGCTTACTGGCAGCCCAAGCGTCAGCGATGGTTTCGCACGCCGCCGCCACGTTGTTGAAGCGGACAAGGATGCCAGCAGGGATGTGACGGTGTGGCAAATGGCTGCTTAGTGATGCGCCACTTGCTCTCGCCACCGCGTAGCCATGTCAACCTTCTTGGTTCGCTGCTGCGACAGTTGATCATCTATGATCGCCCGAATTTCATCGGCGACTTCAGCGCGCTTCTCCGGGGGAACGATGTAAAGCGCGAACATGATCCGAAGCACCATGTCTGTCGGGCCGGGGATCGCCGTTTGATCTTTCTCGTATCTCGCAACCGTCTGCGCATCGACTTTCAAGCGCTTCGCCAAATCCTCTTGTGTGAGGTCCATGTTTTTGCGCAGAAACCTAAACTCACGAGGTGATAGCGGTTTGTCCTCAGTTACAATGCGATGGCCGATAGCTTTATGTAGCCCCACTACATCTGCAATTTTCACAACCTCACCGTAAGGGGTGCTCTCACGAGTGAAGCCATTTAGCAGGTAGATGTCATCGAGACCGCTGACGCGATAGTGATGAGGCTCTTGCGCGGGCTTCTGCCCCCTCATCGCAAATCGCCGCTTCTGCGTCATGTTTTTCCTGCCCATTGTACGCGCCTTACTGTGAGGCTAGCCGCCTCGACCACCACAGTGCCAATCCAGATCTCGCGCTTCCTTTTCGGGAATCGCGACAGTGGCGCTGCAATCGTGCAGCACCACTCGTTTTCGGACACTCCGGGGGTTACGGCCCCTACTATTGATCCTTCACGGAAGCCCCGCAGCACGTCACTCATATCGAGGTCATTGATGACCAGGAAATCATCGGTTGCTGCGGTGGTGCCGATCGTTGGCCTGGAATCCACCAACCTCCGAATGAGCTCCATAAGCTGGCGCTTGTTCGGAGGTTGCTTAGGCCAGACGCCTATCTGCCCACCTTCCATACACCTATCAATATGATAGGCGCGCCTGATTCGTCAAGTGGTCTCTTTGTGCCGCTGCCCGTGGCCGGAGAAGTCGACCGGGTTCTCCCGGCCGAGCGCCAGCCCGTTCACGTGCCTAGCCGTCGCTTGCCGCCAGCCCTTCAACCTCACAAAGGCGACTTTCCGACCGCGCATTCATCAGCAGACGCTTCCAATTGGCTATAGCGTAGCGGCGCCAGAGACTAGATTCTGTACTCATAAAAGGGATTCCGTATCGGCGCGAATGCTGATTCACTCCTGCGCGGGGACGACCGTGACGGGAGGGGTTGGAATGGCGCGCTTCGATTTAAGCGATAA
>JALHOW010000002.1 GCA_022842785.1 Hyphomicrobiaceae bacterium
TCGACGGCTGAGATGTGCACGAACACGTCGTTGCCACCCTCGTCGGGCTGGATAAAACCATAGCCCTTCTGAGAGTTGAACCATTTGACGGTGCCGGTAGCCATTCGTAGTTCTCCAAAGATGACTTGAGCCGCACGCGGAATTGCTGCGGCCATCAAAGCACGCATTGGAGTGTAAACCGATCTCAGCGAGCAAGCGCTGCCGTGTAGTATGCACCAAGGCGAGTTCGACGCGCTGTATATGCGCTTTTTCTGACAATTAGGCAAGATGCCGCGTTGGTGTGCAGCGCAATACCAAGATTAAGCAGATTCCGCGTCCCGGCGAGGTACCGCCGGCCCGTTGTGATCTGCATCTGGCAACTATGCCTCGCGCCTCAATAAAACAGGCTCGAGACGCTTTCTTCGCGTGCCGTCCGGTCGATTGCTTCGGCGAGTAGGGGCGCCAGCGATAGAACCCGCATATTGGCTGCCGCCTTGACCGCCTCGGTCGGCTGGATCGTGTCGGTAATAACGAGCGACTTGATCCGCGAGTTGGTGATCTTGGATACCGCACCGCCCGACAGAACGCCATGCGTCAGATAGGCCACAACCTCCAGGGCACCTGCTTCGAGAAGTGCATTCGCGGCATTGATCAGGGTCCCGCCTGAATCGACGATGTCATCGACCAGCAGGCAGACCTTTCCGCGGACGTCGCCGATGACGTTCATGACCTCGGATTCGCCGGGTCGCTCGCGCCGCTTGTCACAGATCGCGATCGGCACGTTGATGCGCTTGGCCAGCGCGCGTGCACGCACGACGCCGCCGACGTCCGGCGATACGACCATGAGCTTTGTGACGTCGTGACGCTCGAGAATATCGCGTGTCATGACAGGTGCGGCGAACAGGTTGTCCGTCGGAATGTCGAAGAAGCCCTGGATCTGACCGGCGTGCAGATCAACCGTCATCACGCGGTCCACGCCGGCCCGCTCGATCAGGTTGGCAACGAGTTTCGCGGAGATCGGCGTACGCGGGCCAGGCCTGCGGTCCTGGCGGGCATAGCCGAAGTAGGGCATCACCGCCGTGATCCGTCGCGCCATCGAGCGCTTCAGCGCATCGACCAGGATCAGCAGTTCCATGAGATTGTCGTTCGCCGGAAACGACGTGGATTGAATGACGTAGGCGTCCTCGCCGCGCATATTCTCCTGGATCTCGACGAACACCTCCATGTCCGCGAAACGCCTGACGGCGCTGCGCGCGAGGGGCACCTTGAGGATCGACGAGATCGCTTCGGCGAGGGGATGGTTCGAATTGCCGGCAACGAGCTTGATCCGCGGCGGCTCATGACCACCGGGGTTCTGGCGCGCGTCGAAGGGCATGGCCCAATGCTCCTTGCTGGCTGCTGCACCGGGCTTCTAGCAGCCAGTCAGGGCCGTGTAAACGCCGCCACCCCGCGAGATGACAGATTCGTTGCTGATAGATTACAAGGAGTTCCTACGCTGGGCGCGCAAAGCCTCACCAGCTCAACTTCGGGATGTCGTCCGCGCCCTCAGACTTCAGCGCAGGCGCTTCGGCCGATAGACCTGCTGCACCTCGTCCCACTCGAGCGCACCGAGATCCTTCTCACCGATGCGCACCTCTGCCGTCTGGCGGTTCAGCTCCTCGTCGGCACGCGCCATTTGCGCGGATACCTGCTGTGCAATCCGTCCGATGGCCTTGTAGGCGGCATAGAGCCCCGCGCCGACGACCATCAGTCCAACTAGCTGTGGCATATCCAGCCCTCCTCACCCGGAGCCTAGCACACTTAGAGGCCGAAACGTGACCATAGGGCGCGCGTTTCGAGCGCCGAAATCACATCGGCGGGAAGTGCCGCACTCCATGTGGATGCTCCGGCGCCGGCAAGCCCGTCGAGGCTCATTCCGGGCAGCCGGCGGAAGCGAGACAGAAGGCCGCCGCCGCCCATGGGAATGACACGCAGACGCACCTTGTCGCCGTGCAGCTCGCGCATCCGCGTCCTCACGTCCGCGATGCCATCGATGAGGCCCATTTCGAGCGCCTTGCGCCCCGTCCAGAAGGCGCCGGAGAAGAGGTCGTCGTCAGCACCGGTGAGACGCGCGCCGCGGCGCTCTTTGACGATCCCGATGAACGTGTCGTGGATGTCTTTCTGAAGCTCGCGCAGGCGCGCGATGTCCTCAGGCTTCTCGGGCTTGAATGGATCGAGAATCGCCTTCGACGTGCCGGCCGTATACACGCGCCGGTCGATGCCGAGCTTCTCGATGGCCTTGTCGAAACCGAAGCCCGCCGACACGACGCCGATCGAACCCACGATCGAGGATGGATCGGCATAGATCTCATCGCCGGCGACGGCGAGGAAGTAGCCGCCTGACGCCGCGACGTCCTCGCAGAAGACGTAGACGCGCTTGCCGTGCTCGCTAGCGAGCTGGCGGATGCGCTTGTAGATGAGGTGTGACTGCACGGGGCTGCCGCCTGGCGAATTGATCAGCACGGCAACGCTTGGCAGCTTCGACGTTTTGAAAGCCCTTTCGATCACGCCCGCCGCGGTCGCGAGCGACAGGCCCGGCCGCAGCGGGGTCGCCATGCCGATCGGGCCGGTGAAGCGAATGACAGGAACGACGGGAGCCCGTGAGAAAAGAGAGAACACCTGAAGGACCTCAACTGTCTGAGCGATCAGGCTGATGCCTGACAATCATGCAGGATATGGTCTTCAGAGCAAGGACTTACAAGCCGCGCCGCTCAGGGGTGCTTGGAGGCTCGAGAATGCTCAATCGCTGCGCCGCTTGAGCTTTTCCAAAGCTGCAAACGGATTGTCCCGGGCGGGCGCCTCGTTCTTCCACTCGAATGTAGCGCCGTCACTGCGGGGAAAGGGATCGATGGCACTCGAGAGCTCCTCGAAGACGACCCGCCCCACATCCAGGCGACCATCTTCGATCGGCTCGGGATCATCGGCGAGGCTATCGATATCGGCGCCCGGGCCGTCACCCAGAAGCTCAGGCGGCCAGTAGGCCAAGTCGAGGCGCACACGATAGACTCGCTCGAGGGGAGCGAGCGTGACGACACAGATCTGCTGCGCCGTCATTACCGCCTCACCGTGCAGCTCGAAGCGGCCGGATTCGAACGGCTTGATCGTGTAGCGCGCGACGAGACGCTTGCAGACGTCGATATTGAGCGCCTCGGCGAGCGCCGCCCGCGTCTCTTCGGTTGCCTCGCGCGTGACATCCAGTCCGGCATCCGGAATGGCGCGCGTCTCATGCACCCAGTCGAGGATCGCGTTCATCATCACGCTCCTTCGCGCGCGAGGATTTCAGGAAAGCTGACGGTACCGCCGACGAGAGCTGTCCCGTCCTGCACTTCCAGATGTGCGACAGCACGGCGCACATAATCGGCGAGCGCACTTGCCGTGGTCGTAGCAGCAACGGGATCTCGCCAGATCTCCGCAGCCAGCACACTCGCGAGCGCACTGCCCTCCGCATCTCCCGCGATCGCGGCGCGGTACGCATTGCCGCGCTCGAGCACAGCGGCCGTCGCTTTCTTCACATGTCGCGGCACACCCATGTCGCCGATCCCGAGCCGGCGGCAGGCATCGTCCATATCAGCGACGAAGGCCTCGAGCATCGCGCGCCCGGTCTCCTGGCCCGCATCACCCTCGAGTTCGAGCCGCGAGAGCACGAGCGCCACATGCAGCACGATCATCTCGAAGCGGCCGTGCACGGTGTCCGGCACGCCGAACTCGCGATAGAGGGGCTCGGAGCGCGCTTGTGCCACAATTGCCTCGTACAGTCTCAAACCCGCACGATGCTGTGGCGCGCGCCGGGTCAGGGATGAGAAATTCGACCAGAATGATCTGGCATGTGTCGGAGCAGAGGGCATCGAACTCAGAGGGCTCCAGCGTCGTTCAAGGTGCTGCTGCGAGGGGGCCAACGAGCGGGTTTGAGCATACCCGGCCCGGATTGGCCAGCCTTGGCGTGCTTCCGCGGAACATATGGGGGCGCGGGGCGCGACCACCTAACCGGGGAAACGGCGACGGCGCGGCATTGCCAGTGTAGGATGGCCACGCTAGGCGGAAGTCAAGGGCGGCTCAAAGGCGATTCGCCAGCACCATGGCGGCGTCCATGGGCACGCCCAGCAGGCGGGGAGCAGCTCGGGGGAGCATACAGGTATGACGAGCCAGCACGTGTCACGCCCTAAAGCCCGTTCCGGAATACGGCTGCCGGTGATCGGCGTCCTCATCGCAGCAATCGCCGTCGTTTCCGGTGCCTGCTCGCCGACGACCCTGCGGCATGGCCATCACTTCCAGGAAAGCGACCTCCAGCAGGTCCAGCCCGGCATGAGCCAGGATGCCGTCCGCCTCGCGCTCGGCACGCCCGACACGACCTCCACCATTTCCGGCGGCATGGCCTACTATTATATTTCGAGCACCACTCAGCAGATGGCCTTCATGAAGCCGACCGAGACCGACCGAAAGGTACTCGCGGTCTACTTCAATCCCGTCGGCAGCGTCGACCGCGTCGCCCAATACGGACGCAAGGACGGCAAGATCTTCGATTACGTGAAGCGCGAGACGCCGAGCCATTCCCGCGACACGGGCCTGATCGGGCAGATTCTGCGCGGCATCGGCCCCGTCAATCCGCTCGGCAATTATTGATCATCGAACGGCCCAGAGCAGGCCGAGGCCTGCAAGCATGATCACGTTCAGCAGGCTCGACAGATTGACGTCGCCCGGCGACTTCACGCGAACGATGCGCACTTCGGGGATGCCTGATGTCTCGTAGGCTTGGCGCGGCTCACGCGACGTCACCCAACGCCAGAGCCACCCGCCGACAGGCCGCACGCGCAACGCCATTTCGAGCGGCGCGCGTCGCCATCCGTACTTGAACGCGAACACCAGAAAGACGATCACCAGGATCTGCAGAAGCATCGACACCCATCCGCCGACGAGCAGCCACGCGATCGACCAGATCCAGCCCGCCAGCGCCGCCAGCAACCAGCCGATCCAGCTCACGATTTCCATGAGTTGGTCTCCCCCACCGGCTGGGCTATGCCGGCCAGTCCCGGAAAAGTGGGCCTATTGCTTAGTGACGCGCGGCCCGGAATGCGTATAGTCCGCGCAGATCGATAGACCCTGACTTAGCGAAATCCGTGGCCATGCCCCAGTCGACTGCCAAAAGGTCGCCCAATGAAGCCGCGACCGCGCCCATGCGCGCGCTCGATCCGCGCCGCTCGTTCCAGGACCTCATTCTGACTCTGCAGCAGTTCTGGGGTGCGCAAGGCTGCGTCGTGCTGCAGCCCTATGACATGGAAGTCGGTGCCGGCACGTTCCATCCTGCGACGACGCTGCGCGCGCTCGGACCGAAGTCGTGGAATGCCGCCTACGTGCAGCCCTCGCGCCGGCCCAAGGATGGCCGCTACGGCGAGAACCCGAACAGGATGCAGCACTACTACCAGTTCCAGGTGATCATGAAGCCATCACCACCGGACATCCTGGACCTGTACCTCAAGAGCCTCGACGCCATCGGCATCGACACGTCCGTGAACGACATCCGCTTCGTCGAGGACGACTGGGAGAGCCCGACGCTCGGCGCCTGGGGCCTCGGCTGGGAAGTATGGTGCAATGGCATGGAAGTGACCCAGTTCACGTACTTCCAGCAGGTCGGCGGGTTCGACTGTAATCCCGTCTCCGGTGAAATCACCTACGGTCTCGAGCGCCTCGCCATGTACGTGCAGGGCGTCGACCGCGTGTACGATCTGAACTTCAACGGCCGCCAGGACGAGCGCAAGCTCACGTATGGCGACATCTTTCTGCAGGCCGAGCAGGAGTATTCGCGCTTCAACTTCGAGCACGCGGATACGGATCTTCTGCTCCGCCATTTCCGGGATGCCGAGGCGGAGTGCCAGTCGCTGCTTCAGAAAGGTGCGCCGACGAACACGAGCGGAGGCCGGCATTTGCTCGCGCTGCCGGCCTATGACCAATGCATCAAGGCCTCGCACCTTTTCAATCTGCTCGATGCGCGCGGCGTGATCTCCGTCACGGAGCGCCAGAGCTACATTCTCCGCGTGCGCGAGCTGTCCAAGGCCTGCTGCGGTGCATGGCTCCAGACCGAGGGAGGCAGCGCATGAGAACGCTCAAGGCACGGCAGACCGCGCGCAAGGAAAAGGACGCGAAGGCCAAGCAGCCGCGCGCGAACGCGTCGAAGAATGCACCGCTTTGGATGCGCGTTTTCTCGACGGTGAGCCTGCTCGGCATTCTGAGCCTCGCCGTCATGGGCGCCTGGTTCGGCTTTCACACGGGCGGCCTCGGCGTTGCCTTTGCCGGGCTGGTTGGCGGCGGCGCGCTCGGCTGGTTCATCAGCTACGTCATCGGCAATATGCTGAAGGAAATGCTGCCGCTGATCCGCGTGCTCCTGGTGCTCGGCATCATCGGCGCGACCATTTATGTGCTGCACCTGCTCGGCGTGCAGCTCGGCATCAACCCGCAGTAGCGCAAAGCCATGTCTGAACTTCTGCTCGAGCTGTTCTCTGAAGAAATTCCGGCACGCATGCAGGCGCGTGCGGCCGAGGATCTGAAGCGCCTCGTTCTGGAAGGCATTGGCGCGACAGGACTCGCCGTCGGCGAAGCCATGTGCTTCGCGACTCCGCGGCGCCTGACGCTCGTGGTGAAGGGCGTGGCTGCGCATTCACCTGCCATCTCGGAAGAGCGCAAGGGACCGCGCGTCGGCGCACCCGAGCAGGCACTGGCAGGCTTCCTGAAATCCGCAGGCCTCGCGTCGATCGGCGAGGCAACCGTCGTCAGCGATCCCAAGAAGGGCGACTTCTACGTCGCGAAGCTCGAGAAGGCGGGGCGCGCCGCAGCCGAGATCATCGCCGAGGTCGCGCCGGCCGTGCTCGACAAATTCCCGTGGCCGAAATCCCAGCGCTGGGGCACCCGCCCGGAAACGTGGGTGCGTCCGCTGCACGGCATTCTCTGCCTGCTCGGCGGCAAGGTCGTGCCGTTCGCGTGGGCGGGCGTCGAAGCCGCGAATACGACGCGCGGTCATCGCTTCCACGGCAATGAGCCCTTCAAGGTCACGAGCTTCGAGGACTACGGCACGAAGCTGCGCGATGCGAAGGTCCTGCTGCCAGCGCCCGAGCGCGCGGAAATGATCCGCGAGCAGGCGGAAGCCCTCGCCAAGAAGCACAAGCTCGAACTCGTCCAGGACGACGCGCTGCTCGCGGAGAACGCTGGCCTGACTGAATGGCCGACGGTGCTCATGGGCCACTTCGACGAAGCCTTCCTCGAAGTGCCGGCGGAATGCCTCATCACATCCATGAAGGCGCATCAGAAGTGCTTCTCGCTGCGTGATCCCAAGACGGGCACGCTCGCGAACCGCTTTCTCGCCGTGTCGAACCTCATTGCGGCGGACGGCGGCAAGCAGATCGTCGAAGGCAATGAGAAGGTTATTCGGGCGCGGTTGAGCGATGCGCGCTTCTTCTGGGAGCAGGACCTCAAGCGTCCGCTCGACGAGATGGCGCTCGCGCTCGAAGGCATCACGTTTCACGAGAAGCTCGGCAGTCAGAAGGATCGCGTCGAGCGCATTGCCGAATTGGCGTTCCAGATTGCGGGCGCGGTCGACGCGGTGCCAGAGGACGCACGACGCGCGGCGCAGCAGTGCAAAGCGGATCTCGTCTCGGGCATGGTCGGCGAGTTCCCCGAGTTGCAGGGGCTCATGGGGCGGTACTACGCGGAGAAGGCTGGCACCAAACCGGAGATCGCGCGCGCCATCGAGCTGCATTACAAGCCCAAGGGGCCGTCCGACACCGTACCGCTCGCGTCGGAGGGAGACGCGACCGCGATCGCAGTGGCGCTCGCGGACAAGCTCGACACGCTTGTGGGCTTCTGGGCCATTGGCGAGAAGCCGACCGGCTCGGGCGATCCCTATCAGCTCCGTCGCGCCGCCCTCGGCGTGATCCGCATCGTGCTGGAGAATGATCTGCGGCTGAGCTTGCTCGCAGTGCTGCACACTGTCCATTTGCCAGTGCATAAGCGGATATTTGGCAAGACCACAGTGTTCGACAGGAGCGAGAGAGGTGCTTTGGTCAATCCTCGTCCGAAGGAACTCCAAGTCGAAATCGAGAGCGACCTCCTCTCCTTCTTCGCCGATCGCCTGAAGGTGCATCTGCGCGAGAAGGGTGCGCGGCATGATCTGATCGATGCCGTGTTCGCACTCGGCGGGCAGGACGACCTCGCGCTGATCGTGAAGCGCGTCGAAGCGCTGGATGACTTCCTAAAAACCGACGACGGCGCGAACCTGCTTGCGGGCGTCAAGCGCGCGTCCAACATCCTCACCATCGAGGAGAAGAAGGACAAGACGAGCTACACGAGCGACTACGAGTTCAAACGCCTCGAAGCGAAGGCCGAGATCGCGCTCGCTGCCGCCATCGAAAGCGTGAAGCAGGACACGGTCGCCGCGATCAATGTCGAGAATTTCACCGGCGCCATGAACGCGCTCGCCGAATTGCGCAAGCCCGTCGACGATTTCTTCGATCAGGTCACGGTCAACGCCGACAATCCGGAGCTGCGCAAGAACCGCCTGCACCTGCTCTCGCAGATCCGCGCCGCCACGCTCGGCGTCGCCGACTTCTCCAAGATCGCGGGATAGTCTCTCTCAATACCAACTACAATCCGCACGGGTGCGGCAATGCTCGCGATCATCACGCTCGTCGCCCCGGTCTTCGGGCTCATCGCCATCGGCTGGGGCGCCGCGCGCATCCGCTACGTGCCCGAGGCCGCCGGTCCGCTGCTCAGCGAATTCGCCTACAAGATCCTCATTCCCGCCCTGCTCTTCCGCGCCATGGCCACCATGGCACCGCCCGCGCAATCACCGTGGCTGCTCGCGGGAACCTACGCTACGGCCGTCGCGCTCATCTGGGTCACCGCCACACTCGCGACGCTCATCCTGCTTCGTCGCCCCGCCGCCGATGCTCCCGCCATCGCCTTCGCCACGACTTTCGGCAACGGCCTCATGCTCGGCATTCCGCTCATTCTGTCGGCCTTCGGCCCGGAAGCAGCGACGCCCGTCGCCATTCTCGTCACGTGCGACACGATCATGCTCTGGATGCTCGGCACGCTGCACATGGAGCTCGCACTTCGCGGCTTCGGCGGCGGCTCCCTCGCATCGACCGCGCGGACCGTGCTCGATCTCGTGCGCAACCCGATCATCGCCGCCGTCATCATCGGCACTCTCTGGCGCTGGAGCGGCCTCGCGCTGCCCGGCATCGCCGATAAGCTCATTGTACTCCTCGGCGGTGCCGCGATCCCCGTGTCGCTCACCGCCCTCGGCATGACGCTCGCGCGCTACGAGATCAAAGGACAGACGCCGACGCTGCTCCTCATCACCGTGCTGAAGCTGATCGCATTCCCAGCGGTCACACTGTGGCTCGGGATGTTCGTGTTCGGCCTGACGCCGCTCTGGGCGGCTGCGCTCGCCGTGTTCTCCAGTATGCCCGTCGGCGCCAACGCCTTCGTGTTCGCGGCACGCTACGAACGCGCGGTCGGATCGGTGTCAGCAGCGGTTGCAGTGAGCACCATCATCGCCGTGCTCACGGTCACGGCGACACTCGCGATCCTGCAGGAGATGGGGCTGCCGGTGCGTGTGTAGAGCCATCGCGTGGGGCGCCCACTTCTCCCTCTCCCCGCGTGCGGGGAGAGGGCTGGGGTGAGGGGCGGCGGCGAACGCTCACGTCAGCGAGTATGCCGCCCCTCATCCTAACCTTCTCCCCGTAGAGGACGGGGAGAAGGGACCTGCCGCATTTGTGGAAGGCGTAAAACTCAAAAAAGGGGGGGGTCGGGGGTGTCCCCCGAGCGGATTGTAGGGCCCGCGGCCCTACTCGCGCAGCGACTTACGCGGCCAGCGCGTGCGGCCGGCTTGCGATGCGCACGGGCACGAGTTCGGCACTGCGAGGAAGCGCAGGCATCGTCATCACGGGTGCGAGCTCGCGGCGCAGGTTCTCGAGCGAGAAATCGAGCGAGTCGAGTTCGCGGCGAATGGCCTGCTGACCGCGATCAACGGCGATGGCGCGTTCGGTGCCGGCATTTACGAGGCGCGAAACAGCCTGCCACTGCTCGCTGGCCGACCGGCGGGTCGTCGCCGGCTTCACATCCACGACCTTTGTGGAGGCCTCAACCGTGCTGCGGGCCGCTGAGGGAGCCGGCTTGGCTGCGCTGGCCGTTGAATTCTGCTGAGCGGGCTTTTGTCCTGCGTTCTTGAGCGCCCGCTGGCGGCGGACCTCATCGAGCTGGATTGGCGTGACCAGCAATGCGAGCACGAGCGCCCATGCCACGAGGTCCGCGATCGGCACGCCAAGGTGCGTCGCAGTCATCCCCAGGACAAGGCCGGTCTCCAACATTCGTTGATCTCCGCGGCAGACCCAATTTGCCGCTATTTTTGCATTTATTCTTCGAGCATTACTTACGTTTATTAATAGATGATTAAAACTCGCGATTAATCCGCGACAGATACTCCAGGTCAGCCACAGCGCGTTGAAAAATATATATTATTCTCGAAAGCATAAATGCGGAGGGCCTGCGCGGCATTCGCCGGCAGGCCCTCAATAATAAACCCGACAGGTTAACCCCGGAAGGGCTCAGCCCTTCTTCGGCGGCACGCGGCCATCGCGCGTGTAGGGGTACATGTGCGTGATGTCGGCGCCGGGCCAATCCTTCTCGAACTTCTTCCAAACATCCAAGACGGCGGTCGCTACCTCATCGGAGATTCCGCTCTTCCGCGCATTCTCGAGGTAGAGGGTGACGTCCTTCGCCTGCAGTGCCGCCGTGAAACCGGCATCGTAGGCCTCGTTGATGATCCGGCGCGGGAACTTGTCGTCCGTCGCCGTATTGCGGCCGGTCGAGACGTTCACGACCTCGAGGATCTTGGCCATGGGAATGCCCTGCTTGACGCCGAAGGCGATGGCCTCACAGCTCGCAGATTGCGCCGCTGCCGAGAGGTAGTTGTTGAGCAGCTTCACGGCCTGCCCCTGGCCGGGCCGCGGACCAATGTGGAAGGGCTTGCCCATATGCGCCATGAGCGGCTTGAAGCGCTCGTAGTGCTCCTCCGGGCAGGCCAGCATGACCGAGAGCGTCGCCTTGTCGGCGCCCGCAATGCCGCCCGAAACGGGCGCATCGACGTACTGGACGCCAACGGCGGCGAGCACGGCGGCGGCTTCTTCAGCGGCACCGATGCCGATGGTCGAAGTATCGATCACCGTCTTGGCCTTGCGGTTCGGTGCGGCGGCAATTTCCTTGGCGACGAGAACGCTGATCTTGCCGTCCGGCAGCGAGAGGATGATCGTCTCGGCGCTGGCGGCAACTTCGGCGTTCGACTTGGCGATCTTGCTGCCTTCGGGCGCGCGCTCGGTGCTGCCGGCATCGGCGACGACGAGTGAGTATCCGGCCTTGGCCAGGTGCTTCGCCATGCGATGCCCAATGCTGCCAACACCGATCCAGCCAATTGTTTCGCCCATGGTGCGCACTCCTCCTGAGAATTATCCAATGGCGGCATAGCGAACTCAGGCCCTGACGGCAACGCCCGGCGCGTATTATGCTATGGAGCCATCAGCAAAACGCGGATCTTGAGGCCGGGCGCGGCTCAAATCCGCACACGGATTCGAGAAGGGGAGCCGCCATGGCCTACACACTTGCAATTGCCGGCCTCGGCGCTATCGGCCTCAAGGTCGCCCGTATGGTCGATGCGGGCGCCGTGCCAAGCATTACGCTCGCCGCGGTCAGCGCCAAGGATATCGCGCGCGGGCGCGCCCGCGTTGCCGAGCTGAAATCAGCGCCGGCGGTCGTCGAACTCGCGGAACTCGCCGAGCGCGCGGATATCATCATCGAATGCGTGCCGGCGGCCCACTTCCGGGAAGTGGCCGAAGCCGCCGTCGCGCGTGGGCGCTGGTTCCTGCCACTGTCCGTCGGCGCGCTGATCGGCAACATGGACCTTGTTGAGAAGGCGAAGGCGACCGGCGCGCGCATTGTCGTGCCGACGGGCGCACTCATCGGACTCGACACGGTGCGGGCCATGGCCGTCGGCAAGATCCACGAAGTGCGCCTGGAGACGAGGAAGCCGCCGAACGGTCTCGCGGGCGCGCCTTATCTCGTCGAGAACAACATCAATGTCGACAACCTGACGGCACCGCTCTGCGTGTTTCGTGGCAGCGCGCGTGCGGCGGCGAAAGCCTTCCCCGCCAACGTGAACGTAGCTGCAGCGCTCGGTCTTGCGGGCGTCGGGCCGGATGCGACGCAGGTCGAAGTGTGGGCGGATCCGGGCGTCGAGCGCAACACGCACACCGTGACGATCAGCTCGGACTCTGGGAATGCGACGATGATCATCGCCAACATACCGTCGCCAGAGAATCCACGCACCGGACTGACCGTCGCCAACAGCGTTATCGCGACGTTGCAGCGCTTCACGGCGCCGCTGACCGTCGGAACTTGAGGGATCAATCCATCGTCTTCGGCAGTGCGTCCAACAGGAGCTGGCCGACGACCACCAGCTCGGGACTCGTGCGCCGATACGTCTGCCCGACATTGAAGAAGTCCGCGCGATCGGCATCCGACGGACGCGGGCGCGCTGATGATGCAGGCGGAAGACTCGCAAGCACATCAGGCACCGCGGCATCGATGCGCCGGCGCAGCTCATCGAAGGCCGACATAACCGGCGCGCTCGCAAGGCGCGGGCCGAGGGCCGTTGCGAGATGGGCCATCAACCCTGGCCAATTCGCCAGCATCCGGTAGAGACCTGGGACGAAGGGCTTGCCGCCCATTTCAGATGCGAGAAGCATGGTCGCCGCACGCGCCGCTGGATCGAGTGACGCGAGATCGACCATCTCGGGCGGTGCCGGCAGCGGAGACGGCGCACGCCACGCCGGCCGCTTCGCTGGATCGCCGGACGGTGCCGCACCTTCGAGGAGCTGCTTTACCAGCCCGGCGAAGACCATGTTGACCGGCGCGACACGCACAAACCCTTCGGCCGCATTTCGCACCTCGACGAGGGCTGCGCCATCGATGCCCCACACACGCAGCGCCGCTGCCGGTATCGGATCGAGCGGCGGCACGGAAAGGCCCGCCGCACACCGCCACGCGGCCTCCTGTCCGCTACCATCACGGAATGCAGGTGCTACGGCCTCCCAAGCCCATTCCAGAAAGCCCGGCTTGGCGGCGAGAGTGCGATGGATCGCCGAGACGTACGGCACGCCCCAGAGCGTCCTCAGCTCGGCGAAGATCGTCGCGATCTCGCCCGTGGCTTCAGCCTCGCTGATCTCGCCGGCCATGGACCACTCCCGCTTACGCCGTGATGTGGCGGAACATATTCCGGCGCGCTTCCTCGTCGTTCTCGGTCTTGAAAGTGAAGCGCTCCTTGAGCTTGAGCGCACGCTGCGCCGCCGGCCGCGCCTCGATCTCGTCGACGAGCCGCTTCAAGTTCGGATAGCTCGCGACAGCTTCTTTCGAAAGCACCATCGGGATGAGCCGCGCCCAGCCCCACACATCCATGTCGACGATCGAGTAGGTGTCGCCAACCATGTAGCGGCGTGAGGCGAGATGATCATTGAGGATGCCGAAGTGACGTTCGGCCTCGAAGGTGTAGCGCTTCTGCGCATATGGCAGCTTCTCGGGCGCGTAGTGCTGGAAGTGCACGGACTGGCCTGCGTAGGGCCCGACGCCCGAGGCAACGAACATCAGCCAGGAGAGCAGCGCACCGCGATTGGCTGGCGTGTTCGGCGGCATGAACTTGCCAGTCTTCTCACCGAGATAGAGGAGGATCGCGTTCGAGTCGAATACGATCGCATCGCCGTCGACGATCGCCGGAACCTTGGAATTGGGATTGATCGCGATGAACTCGGGCTTGAACTGCTCACCCTTGCGCGTGTCGACGGGGATAGGCTCATAGGGCATTCCCGCCTCTTCGAGGAAGAGCGCAATCTTGGTCGGGTTCGGGGCACCTGAGAAGTAGAACTTCAGCATCACGCATTTCCTCCTGGTTGGCGCGGCGCGCAGCGCGAGCACTCCGCACATTCTTGCGACCCGCACAGCTGAGAGCCGCATCGAGCCGATCGATCAAGCCGTTCTGGGAAGTCCCCTATGCTAAAGCGTCGGATCTTAAATGCGCCCCACGCTTGGGTCGGTCTCAACGTCGCGTTTAAGGTCCAAAGACGCTTTAGATTCATAGCATTCTAGAGCAACTTTGGACTTGAAATTCACTCCCCACGTAGCCGCGAACTGAGGTGAATTTCAAGTCCGTTGCTTTAGGCCTTCCGCCCGACGCCGACAATGGTGAAGCCGTGCCGGGATACTTCGTCCGGCCGGTAGACGTTGCGCAGGTCGACCAGCAATGGCGTGGCAACGGCTTTCTTCAGCCGCTTGAAATCGAGCGCGCGGAACTGATCCCATTCGGTGACGAGCGCAATGGCCGCAGCATCCTTGGCCGCTTCGTAAGGATTCTTGCAGAACGCAACATCCGGCATGAGCGGTTTCGCCTGCTCCATACCCTCGGGATCATAGGCGCGGATCACGGCGCCTGCATCCTGCAGGGTCTGGACGATCGAGAGCGCCGGGGATTCGCGCATGTCGTCCGTATTCGGCTTGAACGTGAGACCGAGGATCGCGATGGTCTTGCCGCGCACGTCGCCGCCCATGGCCGAGATGATCTTGCGCGCCATGGCCCGCTTGCGCTGATCGTTGACAGCGACCGTCGTCTCTATGAGCCGCAACGGAGCGTCATGATCCTGCGCCGTCTTCACGAGCGCCAATGTGTCCTTCGGGAAGCACGAGCCGCCATAGCCGGGGCCGGCGTGCAGAAACTTGCTGCCGATGCGGTTATCGGAACCGATGCCGCGTGCCACTTCCTGAACGTCAGCGCCGACCCTTTCGCAAAGATCGGCAATCTCGTTGATGAAGGTGATCTTCATCGCGAGGAAGGCATTGCCGGCATACTTGATCAGCTCGGCCGTGCGGCGCGTGGTGAACATCATGGGCGAAGCGTTGATGAAGAGCGGCCGGTAGATCTCGTTCATCACCTGACGCGCACGAGGGTCGTCCGTGCCGACGACGATCCGGTCCGGGCGCTTGAAGTCGGAGATGGCTGCGCCCTCGCGCAGGAACTCGGGATTCGAGGCGACCGCGATGTCCGCATCCTTGTTCGTCTCGCCAATGATGCGCTCGACGTCGTCGCCCGTGCCCACCGGCACCGTCGATTTGGTCACGACGACCGTGAAGCCCTTCACGGCACGAGCGATCTCGCGCGCGGCCTCGTGGACATACGAGAGGTCAGCATGGCCGTCGCCGCGGCGGGACGGTGTGCCCACTGCAATGAAAACGGCATCGGCCGCCGCGGCGGCCTCATTGAGTTCGGTCGTGAAAGCGAGCTGGCCGCTCTTCATATTCTTGGCGACGATCTCGGCGAGACCCGGCTCGAAGATCGGGATGCGCCCTGCCTTGAGCGCGTCGATCTTGCCTACGTCCTTGTCGACGCAGGTGACGTTGTGCCCGAAATCGGCAAAGCAGGCCCCCGACACGAGCCCCACGTAGCCCGAACCCACCATCACGATATTCATGAAGTCCGCTCCGCCAAACTAATCCAGCACCGCCGCCGCGCCTCGAGCCCGAAAGCGATGCCCCGATACATAATCGCGCATTGTCGCAATTGCAGGACAAGATCGATCGCCGTCTGACCAGGGTCAAGCGGCCCGACGCCGCATCGTAGAACTACGATTGCCAGTAATTCAGGCAAGATGTCGGCCTGGTGGTGGGCGCAGCGGGAATAGAGCCTGGGACCCCGGCTGCAGGAAGGGCCGGAGCGTCGTTTCTCCGACCCTTGGCCATCCTCCGAACGGCCTAGTAGGTGCTGGCGCCCTTCTTCGCCGGCGCTGCAGGGCTCGACCCTGTCAGCATGCCGCGTATGCCCTCACCGTTGGCCTGCCACCAGTTGTAGAGAATCCGGACATCCCATCCGATGCAGAAATGCTTCACGCCCATCTCGATGTACGGCGCAGCCTGCTTGATGTCGGCGAGTTCCACGCGCGGGTGCAGCCCCAACTTCAACGCGGTCTCGATGGTCTTGCGTTCCGCCTTGACGACGTCTGGGTGGCTCCGCTGGCCGGTGAGGCCGAGACTCATCGAGTAATCGGAGCTGCCGAACTGCACCATGTCGATGCCTTTGACGGACAGGATCGCATCGAGGTCTTCGACGCACTCGCGCTTCTCGACCATGATGGCGATGACGACGTCGTTCAACGCCTCGACATAGGCCGGCGAGCCGCCTTCGCGCACGGTGCCGACATCGCGCCGCATGCCGACGCCCAGACGTCCGCCCGTGCCTGGTGTCTCCGCCCGCACGGCTGCAATGCAGGCCTCGGCATCAGCGACAGTGCGCACATCGGCGAACAGGATGCTCTGGAAGCCCGAGCCGATCGCCCGCATGGACTGATGCGTCCATTGCGTCTGCTCGATCTTGATCATGCCGCCGAGGTTTTTGAGTTCCAGCGCGCGGCCGAGATTGTCGAGATCGTGCATGGTGAATGGCGCGTACTCGGCCGTGAACTCGACATAGTCGTAGTTGCCGGCATCGCCGATCAGCTCGACGAGGGTCGGCCAACTCGACAACAGATGCGTACCGATCGTCGGCTGGTTCGCATTGAGCAGGGCGCGGAGGCGGTTCTGGCGCATGCTGGCGTTTCCTCGTTTCTTTGGGGCAGCGATTACCAATAGCGGTCAAAAGGTCGTCCAATATTGGCTTTTGATCAACGAAGATCACGCTCTTGCTGGGCGCTCATGCACTTTAGGCGCGACAGGGACTGAAGCCGGCACGTCCAGCACCTCCAACTGCCAAGACCATTGCAGGCGCGGGGGCGTATTGCTTGACTTGCACAGATCTCCGCCTAACTATGCCGGCATGTCACAGCTTCCCAGATTCCCCATTGCGCGACGCTGGATCAAGCATGTCTTCGCCCGGGCGGGTCTTGCTGCGCTTTAAAAGAGCAAAGCAGCAAGCGACCCATCCCCGGGATTTCCTCACATACGCACATGACCTCACTCCGTTGGCGCACATATCGCGCGCACGAAAGCGGAGCTGTGGCTGTCGTTTCAAATCCACCCTGAGATAGCTGCCGGCACCAGCTGCCGCGCGCAGGGGCTCAACCACATCCAGATGAAGGCGGCTAGAGGCCACGCGCCAGAAAGCTGCTCGGAGATTGTTATGCGCAAGCGAAAGGGCAAAGGTCACAACCGACCCGTACCCGCCCGAAATTTCCCATATGAGGGCCGGAACAATACGAAGCGTGAGAAGAAGGAAAAGGCGGGATAAGCCCTCCCAAAATCGGTTTCAAATTCCGCTATCCTCCGCCTCCCGATGGCGGAGGATAGTGACGAGGCGCACTACGCCACCCGAAAACAATGGGCAGTCAGATCACGCCGCGGGAGGTTGGCTGTCAGCAAGCGCAAGCTGCCAAAGGTGAAAGCCATGGTGGGCGCGACAGGGATTGAACCTGTGACCCCACCCGTGTGAAGGGTGTGCTCTACCGCTGAGCTACGCGCCCGCTCTCTCTCGCAGCGCCGAAGGTCGGGCGCGAAAGGCCCCCGCTCTTTATCGCAGGGCGACGCGTCACGCAACCACAGTTGCTGTGCTCAGTTGCTCTGCGTCTGTCGACCCTCCTGGAGGGCCAGGACGTGGCCCGCCAGATAGAGCGAACCGCAGATCAGAATGCGCAGCGGACCGTCCGTGGCGCCTGCCGCGATGCCCAGGGCCTCCGCCACGCTCACCGCCGTCGAGGCGTTATGGCCGACCTTGCGCGCTATATCGGCCAGCACGTCGGGGCCGACCGGCGGCATGTGCGCACCCGGAACCGGCACCGTCACGACCTGCCGCGCGAGACCGACGAACGGCTGCAGGAAGCCGGCCGCATCCTTCTGCCCCATCATGCCGACGATCAGAGCCAGAGGACGCGGAGACCTCTCCTCGAGATCCGCAAGCGTGCGGGCCAGCACTTCGCCCGCCGCGGGATTGTGCCCGCCGTCGAGCCAAAGCTCGCAGTCGGACCGCAGGTCTCGCGTGAGCGCACCGCGGCCGAGAAGCTGCATCCGCGCCGGCCAGCGCGCGCTGGTCAGGCCAGCTGCAATGGCGCGCTCGTCGATCCCGAGTTCCAGAGCGGCGGCAATCGACGTACCGGCGTTAACAATCTGGTGCGGGCCGATGAGCGCGGGCATGGGGAGATCGAGAAGGCGATCCTCGCGCTGGAAGACCAGCCGGCCGCGCTGCGCGAATGCATCGAAATGCTCACCCCAGCGAATGAGGCGCGCTCGATGCGTGCGAGCTTCGGCCTCCAGCACCTCGTCAACCTCGGGCGTTTGGCGGGCGGTTACGCAGGCAACGCCGCGCTTCATGATGCCGGCCTTCTCCACGGCGATCTTCTGCACGGTGTCGCCGAGTTTGTCGGCATGATCCATGGAGATGGGCGTGATGACGGTCAGCGCCGGTTTTGCAACGACGTTCGTCGTATCGAGCCGGCCGCCGAGACCGACTTCGAGCAACAGGAAATCCGCCGGCGTTTCCGCGAAGGCAAGAAACGCTGCAGCCGTCGTGATCTCGAAGAACGTGATCGGCTGGCCCGCATTCACCCTCTCGACGCGCGCGAGCAGGGTGGCAAGCGTGTCTTCATCGATCGCCTGTGCGCCATTCGGCCCAGCGAGCGCGATGCGCTCGTTGAACCGCACGAGATGCGGCGAGGTGTAGACGTGAACGCGCTTGCCCGCCGCTTCGAGCATCGCCTTGAGAAATGCGGTGGTCGAACCCTTGCCGTTGGTGCCGGCGATGTGCACGACGGCAGGCAAGTGCTCATGCGGACTGCCAAGTTCGGCGAGCAGACGCTCGACGCGCTCGAGCGACAGGTCGATCATCAGCGGATGAAGCTGTTTCATGCGCGCGAGCAAGTCGTCGAGGGTGCTCATACCGGCGTCTCTTCGACCTCGCTGAACGTGCGCGAATACGTGCTGCGGCGCCCGTGGCGCGGCGCCATCACACAATACGCATCAAGGAGTATTGGGCGCACCCTTGACTGGCGGCTTTGCCACCGGATCGGTGCGGCCCTTCTTGGACTGCGTCACGAAGCGATCCTCGTCCGCGACCGGCTCGGCATGGACAGTCTCAGCATCACGCGCGCTCGTGCCGAGCAGCTTGGCATCGACCGACGCGCCATTCACATGGCCGTTGACATGCTTCAACGGGTCCGTGCCCTTGGCTGTCGCGGCGATCTTCGCGCGGCCAGCCATGAGGATGCCGACAATGCGCGCCAGCGTCTCGGTGAGCTTGTGGCGATGCATGACCATGTCGATCATGCCGTGTTCGAAGAGGTATTCCGCGCGCTGGAAACCCTCCGGCAGCTGCTCGCGGATCGTTTGCTGGATGACACGCGGTCCGGCAAAGCAGATGAGCGCACCGGGCTCCGCAATCTGGATATCGCCGAGCATGGCGTAGGACGCTGTCACGCCGCCCGTCGTCGGATCGGTCAGCACGACAATGTAGGGCAGCCGCGCCTCGCGCAGCTTCTGCACCGCGATGGTGGTGCGCGGCATCTGCATGAGCGAGAGAATGCCCTCCTGCATGCGCGCGCCACCTGATGCCGCGAACAGAATGAAGGGCTGGTTCTTGGCTACCGCGTGCATCATGCCGGTGATGATGGCCTCGCCTGCGGCCATGCCGAGCGATCCGCCCATGAAGCGGAAGTCCTGCGCCGCGGCGGTGACGGACTGGCCACCGAGCTTGCCATCCGCGAGCAGCACCGCATCCTCGAGACCTGTCGCGGCCTTGCTGTCCTTGAGGCGGTCCGTATAGCGCCGCCCGTCGCGGAACTTGAGCGGATCGACCGGCACGTGCGGCGAGGGCAAGCGCGTATAGCTGCCGCCGTCGAAGAAATGCTTCAGGCGCTGCTCCGCCGTCATGCGGTCGTGGTGGCCGCAGCAGGCAAAGACGAGCTGAGCCTCCTCGAGCGTCCGGCGGTCGGACATCTGCCCGCAGCCCGGGCACTTTTTCCAAAAGTCGTCCGGCGGCTCACGACGGGTCGTGAGCAGGCTCCGAATCTTCGGACGGACGACGTTGTTGATCCAGTTCACGCTACTGCGGCTCCTTAGAGCAATCCTTGGCGAGCAGTCTCTACCCCAGCACGGCCACTTCGCCTACTACGCCCGCGCGCCCAACGCTATTCTTAGCTTATGGCGCGGCAATCCCGGATCGGATGCAGCACACCGATCAAACGGCGCTCAATTGTGGCGAACCTGAGGCTTCGAGCGCCATCGGCTCCGCCATACTTAACGACGTGGCCGATTCGCCCCTGTCGATATGCACATCAAACACGCGACGCGGCGCCACGCAATCCCGCCGCCAGGTTCTGAACGATCCTGTGCACGGAGGAAATCGTATCCGGCCCCGCTTTACCATCCGGGCCGAGTGTCGTGCGGATCGCCTCGACCAGGGCCGAACCGACCACCACGCCATCCGCGCAATCCGCGAGCGTCTTGGCCTGCTCCGGCGTGCGGACGCCGAAGCCCACTACCACCGGTAGCGGCGTCGAGCGCTTGATGCGCGCCACCTGGGCCCGCACGTCCGATACCACCGGGGCAGCCGCGCCGGTAATTCCGGTAATGGAAACATAGTAGACGAAGCCCGAGGTGTTCGCGAGCACCGCCGGCAGGCGCTTATCGTCGGTGGTCGGCGTTGCGAGCCGAATGAAGCTCAGCCCCCGCTCCATGGCCGGCAGGCAAAGCTCCTCGTCAGCCTCCGGCGGCACGTCGACGACGATCATGCCATCGACGCCCGAATCCCGCGCCTCATCGAGGAAGGCTGCACTCGGGTACACATAGATCGGGTTGTAGTACCCCATGAGAATGATCGGTGTGAGATTGTCCTTGGCCCGGAACTCGCGGACGAGCTGAAGCGTGCGCTTCATGGTCTGTCCGGCCTGGAGCGCGCGCAGCGAGGACGCCTGCACGGCGGGCCCGTCCGCCATGGGATCCGAGAAGGGCATGCCGATCTCGATGACGTCTGCGCCGGCTTCGGGAAGGCCGAGCAGGATGGCCTTGGACGTCTCGTAGTCGGGATCGCCGGCCGTGACGAACGTCACGAATGCGGGCCGCCCCTCGCGCTTCAGCGCGGCAAAGCAGCGGTCGATGCGAGTCTGGGGGGGCGTTTGGGAGGGCATGGTGCCTCAGCTTTCCTTCCTGGCAGCCAGCTCATTGAGCGTCTTCTGCAATGCCTCGAGAATCTCACCGCGCAGTTCCTGCTCGGTGGACTCGCGCTCGTTCATGTCGGCGGGAATGACGAGATTGGCGATATCCTCGCGCAAGGCTTCGATCAGCTCCGCGGCAGGGAGCCCGCTGCGCGCGCTCGACGGGCTCGCGTCATCGTTGTCGGCCTTGACCTCGCGCATGTCGCGCGTGCTGGACACGCCCGCTTTCGGAGCGGCTGCCACAGGTGCGCCCGCCACAGAATTCCGGCCCGGAAACATCTTCTTGTGCAGGCCCTCGATGTACTTGGCATCTTCCGCGTCCAGCGTGCCGCCCTTGTGCTCGGCGAGAAGCTCGCGCAGCGTTTCCTTGGTCTCGTCCCACACCGCCGTGTGCTTGAGAAGGTCCTCGACGCGCTGCTCGATATCCACTGTCATTCCCTCTGCCCCATTCCCAGCCGATCAGATCTTCATGCCGAGATAACCGGCGACGGCAAACACATCCTTGTCCCCGCGACCGCACATGTTCATCACGAGAAGGTCGTCCTTCGGCAGTGTCGGCGCGAGCTTCTGCACGTAGGCGAGCGCGTGCGAGGGCTCGAGCGCAGGGATGATCCCTTCGAGCTTCGCGCAGAGCTGGAAGGCGTCGAGCGCCTCCTTGTCGGTGATGGGCACATAGCTCACGCGGCCCGTATCCTTGAGCCATGAGTGCTCGGGGCCGACGCCCGGATAGTCGAGACCTGCCGAGATCGAGTGACCTTCGAGGATCTGGCCGTCCTCATCCTGGATGAGATACGTGCGATTGCCGTGCAGCACGCCAGGCCGGCCGCCGGTCATGGAAGCGTTGTGACCATTCGGCACGTCGATGCCGTGTCCCGCCGCCTCGACGCCGTAGATCTTGACCGACTTGTCATCGAGGAAGGGATAGAAGAGGCCGATCGCGTTGGAGCCGCCGCCGATCGCAGCAACGAGCGTATCCGGCAGGCGACCTTCGCGCTCCTGCATCTGCTTGCGCACTTCATTGCCGATCACGGCCTGGAAATCGCGCACCATGGCCGGATAGGGATGCGGACCGGCCGCTGTTCCGATGATGTAGTAGGTATCGCGGACGTTGGTTACCCAGTCGCGCAGGGCCTCGTTCATGGAGTCCTTGAGCGTGCCCGCCCCCGACGTCACAGAATGCACCTTGGCGCCGAGCATGTGCATGCGCGCAACGTTCGGCGACTGCCGCGCAACGTCCGTCGCGCCCATGTAGATCTCGCAGGGTAGGCCGAAACGCGCGCATACCGTCGCCACGGCGACGCCGTGCTGGCCCGCGCCCGTCTCCGCGATGATGCGCGTCTTGCCCATGCGCCGCGCGAGCTGGATCTGGCCGAGGCAGTTGTTGATCTTGTGGCTGCCGGTGTGATTGAGCTCGTCGCGCTTGAAGTAGATCTTCGCGCCTTTCAGGTGCTCAGTCAGGCGCTCGGCAAAATACAGAGGACTCGGCCGGCCGCCGTAGTGCTCGAGGAGATCGCGCAACTCTGCCTGAAAGCCCGCGTCGTTCTTGGCGGCCTCGTAAGCCTGCTCGAGTTCGAGAATGAGCGGCATCAGCGTCTCGGCGACGAAACGGCCGCCATAGAGGCCGAAGAAGCCGTGATCGTCAGGACCCGCGCGGAAACTGTTCGGCGCTTGCGTATCGGATGTGGTCGGGGAAGCCATGATCAGTCAGTCCGGTTCGGGCGCGTCACGCGCATCTCAGGCTGGGGCGTGCACCGCGCGAGCGGCGTCGATGAATTGGCGAATGAGATCGGGGCTCTTGATGCCGGGCGCGGTCTCGACGCCTGATGACACATCCACGATCTCGGCACCCGTCGCAGCAATGGCATCGGCGACATTCTCCGGCGTGAGACCACCCGAGAGCATGAACGGCACGCGATCCTTCACCTCGTCGAGCAGGTGCCAGTCAAAAGCGAGGCCGTTGCCGCCCGGCAGTGCGCCGGCGAGCGTCTTCGGTGCCTTGGCATCGAACAGGACGAGCGCGGCGATGTCGGCGTAAGCGAGCGCGCCTGCGGCATCCTCGGCGGTCTCGACCTTGATGGCCTTGATGACGGGCTTGCCCCAGCGCTGCGTGATTTCCGTTGCACGCTCGGGCGTCTCGGAGCCGTGGAGCTGGAGGAAATCCGGATCAACCTTGCGCACGATTTCGTCGATTGCCGCATCATCGGCATCGACGATCAGCGCCACGACTGCTGCATGGGGACGCGCCAGCTCGGCAAGCTCGGCAGCCACCTCGGGCGCGAGGCTGCGCGGGCTCGGCGGATAGAAGACGAAGCCGACAAAATCCGCGCGCGCGGCCAGCGCCGCCTGGAGCGCCTCCGGCGTCTTGATCCCGCAGATTTTGACCTTCACCGACATTCCGCTGTCTGCACCGATGGTTAAGTAGCCCAGCCGAGCAAGTGGGCCGGGATGCCGGCAACCTATGCCGGTTTTTAGGCCCCGGATCAACGCCTGCCGCCATCCTGAGGGCGTCCGGGGCGCGCCCGGTAGGGCGGCAGCGACCAGCCGAACCAGAGCGCGAGCCCGCGCACGAGGAAACAGCTCAGGAAGCCCGCGAGCAGTGCATTGGGCTCGGAGAGGCCGAGCGTCTGTCCACCGACGTAGACGCCAGCGCCGGCGAGCGCCGCCGTGACGTAGATTTCCTTCCTCAGCAGCACCGGCACTTCGCCGCCGAGAATGTCGCGAATGATGCCGCCGAAAGTCGCTGTCACCACACCCATGACGACGGCGATGACCGGGTTCGGCACCACGTCGAGCGCCCGATCCGCGCCCACCACGGCGAAAAGCGAGAGGCCGATGGCATCGAACCAAAGCAGCAGGCGATAACGCGACTCGGGCAGATGTGCCGTGAAGAACAGGATCACGGCGACGATCACGCATACGAGGATGTAGGCCGGCTCCTGCACCCAGAAGACCGGCAGGCGCCCGAGCAGCAGGTCACGCACCGTGCCGCCGCCGACGCCCGTCACGATCGCGAGCAGCGCGAAGCCGAAGACGTCCATCTCCTTGCGCGAGGCAACGAGCGCGCCCGTCGCCGCGAAGACGACGATGCCGAACCAGTCGAGCGCTATGAGGAGGGATGCGTGCATGGTTCTTTCTAGCCGCGGGCTGCTGGGAAGGGGTGCTTCGCCTTCGATACGTGGTGCTATGCCCGCGGCGGCCATGCGGACAAGTGGAATTCTGGATCGCGAGCTGCTGGGAAGCACTTCTCCTTCTCCCCGTAAAGAACGAGGAGAGGGGACTTGTCGGAGTTTGTGCGCAGTGCGGACCTTTTAGCGCCCCGCAACCGCAAGTGCCTTGCCAGCACCCTGCTCTCGGCGTTGAGCGGCGAGCGTCTGATCGCGTTCGCGGGCGAGGCGATCGGCTTCGGCCTGCCAGCGCAGGGCTTCCTGCGCACGCTTGCGCGCAGTGCGGCGCCATCGGCTCTGCGTCATCCAGGTGGCCGTGCCGCCGAGTGCGACACCGATCACCAGCGCGATGAGCAGATAGGCATAGAACGGGAGGTCGATCCAAAGGACGGGTGCCTGCGGCCGGAAAGGATCGAGCACGAGGCGCGCCGAATGCCGGTTGGCAACCGCGAGCGTGACAAGGATTGCTGCCGCGGGAAATGCCACCAGCAGCCAGACGATGCGCCTCATCACGACTTCAGCCTCCAACACGCCGGGGGATCTCTCCGCCCCATACACGAAACGCCGGCACCCTCCGCCAGGGCCACGGCGCATCACTCACGTCTCAGTCAGCGTCGCCGTTGAGGCGCTCGCGCAGTTCCTTGCCCGTCTTGAAGAACGGCACGAACTTCTGCCCTACGGACACTGTTGCTCCAGTGCGCGGGTTGCGGCCCGTGCGCGGCGGACGATGCTTGACGGTAAAGGCGCCAAAGCCCCTGAGCTCGACCCGGTCACCCTTGGCGAGAGCCTCGACGATCTCATCGAAAATCACATTCACAATGCGCTCGATGTCACGATGAAACAAATGCGGATTCGACGCGGCGATCTTCTGTATAAGTTCGGATTTGATCACGATAGTCTCGCTCCCCAGTGAACTTTCTTGAAATTCATCGGTTTTCCAAAGGCTGCCAAACTGCAACAAGACCGTCAAGCTGCAACGTCGCGAGCACGCGCGCATTCATCAGCCGGGTCGCCACTTCGCCGATAGGACCACCGATCCATTGGGCGAGCGCCATCGCGGATTCGCCGAACAGACCCCAGGCCGGTTCGCGGGACGGCCGCCAGTCGACGATCTTGAGGTTCTTCGTCACCCCGCGGCTCTCCTCGAGCCAGCGCTGTGCCTCGTCCTCGCCGCCGATGCGATCGACGAGCTTGTGGCCCAGCGCCTCACGCCCCGAGTAGATGCGCCCCTGCAGGAGGCCCGGCACGGCCGCCGTATCGATGCCACGCCGCTCGGAAACGAGCGTCGCGAACCACTGGAACGACTCCGCGATCATTTCCTGCGCAACGGCCTTCCCTTCCTCCGGTACGGGCTGGAAGGGCGAGGGCGTCGCCTTGAGCGGGCCGCTCTTGATCTCGTGCATCTTCACGCCGAGCTTGGCCAGGAGGTCCGTGACCTCGGCCCACTGGAAGATGACGCCGACCGAGCCCGTGATGGAGTTGCCGCGCGCGACGATCTGATCGGTCGCGAGACCGGCGATGTAGGCGGCCGATGTCGCGACGGTACCGAACTGCGCGACGACCGGCTTCTTCTCGGCGACCTTGCGGATGGCCTCGTAGACGGCCTCACCACCGGTCGTCGTGCCGCCGGGGCTGTTGATGAACAGGATGAGCGCCTCGACATTGCGCGCGTCGGCGACCCGCTTCAGCAGTTCGAGCTGCCGGCGATCTTCCGTGATGACACCTTCGATCGTCACGCGGGCAATCTGCTTCGTGCCAATGCCCGGGGCCTGGCTGGCGCCGACACTGACGGCAGCTCCGACACCGAGAATCACGGCGAGGATTGCAAGCCCGCGCCAGAGCGAAGCGCGCCGGCGCAGCCTCCTCCGGTCGAGTACGGCTTCGGTTTCGAACGACATGAGCGAGATCTTCCGTTGGTCGCAGATTCGCGTCACCACGCTCATTGCGCGGATCGCGGGATTTCTCCTGGTCCCTCAATGTACTACCGGCCTCGACCGAAGAGCAAGCGCACCCGCATTCGGCTGGATAACGAGGGGTTGAGCTTTTATCGCCCGTTCAGGCAAGGGCCCTCGATCCGCCGCCAAAAGGCCCCTGCCGATCCGCAATGCCTCCGAATTACCGCCGGGAAGAAGGCCTAGTTGCATGTAGGCCGCGCCTGTCGCGCCGTATTTCTGGGAGTGACACTCGATGCAATTGCGCTTCGCCCCGATCGTTTTCGCCGCTGCCGGCCTCGGCATGGCCACCTTCGCAACTGCCGCGCCCGATCCTGCTCTGAAGATCACGGCTCCGCTCGCCCACGAAAACCTCGCCGTTTATCTCGTGCGCGGCAGCTCCGTCGCCGGTCCGACGCCCGCGACACTCGAGGAGGCACTCTCCAGAGGCAGCGTCATCGTTCACGAGACGGGTAACGTCCGCGAGCTCAAGATCGAGAACACGGGCGCCGATCCGGTGTTCATCCAGTTCGGCGACCTCGTCAAAGGCGGCCAGCAGGATCGCGTCCTGACGACGAGCCTCCTCCTTCCGCCACGCTCGGGCCGGATCGCCATCGGCGCGTATTGCGTCGAGCAGGGGCGATGGAACAGTCGTGGGACGGAGGACGTGACGAAGTTCTCGGCGTCCAATGCGCAGCTCTTCTCGCGTACGGCCAAACTCGCGATCGCGCGAGCACCGGTCGTAAGCTCAGAAACGCGCCCCGCGCGTGGCTCCGCGCCGCTTGCCGAGGATCGCCGCGCGTGGCGCGATCGCATCGGCAGCGTCGAACCGCTCATCAATCAGGTGCGCCCACCCGCTGAAGACTCTCAGCGGACTGTCCAGGGCACGCGGCCGTACGTCCGCAGCGGTCAGGGCGATGTCTGGGACAGCGTCGCTGCCGCTCAGAACCAGCTCACGGCACGCCTCGCAGAGCCCATGGCATCCGAGAAGTCGAAGAGCAGCCTGCAGCTCACGCTCGAGAACGAGCGCCTGCAGAAAGCGCAGGCAGATTTCGTCACGGCACTCGAGGCGAAGGGCCTTGCGGATGATGACGTGGTCGGCGTCGTGATCGCGATCAACGGCAAGATCGCCGGCGCCGACCTCTATCCGTCGAATGGCCTCTTCCGGAAGATGTGGCCAAAGCTCGTGCGCGCTGCGGCGACCGAAGCCCTGGCGAGCGCCACCAAAGAAGCATCCCCGTCACCGAGCATTGCACACGTCGAGACGTTCCTCGCGGGCGCGGAGAACGGCGAGGCCAGCACGCGCGCGCTCGCCGATATCGCCCAGCATGAAACGAAGGAAAGCGCGGATGCGCTGAAGGTCGAGGCGCGCACATCCGACGGCCGCTGGATCCACCGCAACTTCCTGGCCGCGAAGTAGCAGATTCCTGCGCCGCGTCCCCGCGCGGGGTGCAGGTAAGAGTGAGGGGCGGAGACCAACGCCATCGCCGGTCAATGCCCCTCACTCCATTCTTCGGAATGCGCGCAGCCTCACGCCGCCGCGGGGCGCGCCGCGCCGGCTGGAGCTGCCTTCTTCTTGTTGGGATTCTTCATGAACAGCAGCGCCGGCATACAGATCAGAATGACCGCCGTGATGAGCTGATAGTCGGCGATGTAGGCGAGCAGCTTCGCCTGCTGCGTCACCGTCCGCTCGATGGCGGCGAGCCCGACGGGGTCGGTCAGGCTCCAGGGTGCGGGCAATGTGATGTGACGCATCACATCGTTGTCGGGCCGGATATATTGCGCGAGCGTCTCGTGATAGCTCTGGCTCGAGCGCACGAGATAGCTCGAGAAGAGCGCCACGCCGAGACTGCGGCCGATGTTGTTGACCAGCGAATAGAACGACGTACCGGCATCGCGCAACTCGGGCTTCAGCGTCACGAAGGCAACTGAGTTCAGCGGCACCATGAAGGCGCCGAAAGCCAGGCCCTGAATGAAGTTGTTGATGACGAACGCCGTCATGTCGATGTCTTCGGTGAACGTCGAGAGCTGCCACATGGTGGCGGCCATCGTGAGCATGGCGGCAAAGATCAGCTTGCGCGGATCCATGTACGGCAGCAGATAGCCGACGAGGAACGAGGCGAGCATGGTGCCGGCCCCGCGCGGCGCCATGGCATAGCCGCTCAGCAGCGGCGGATAGCCGCCGATGTCCTGGACAAAGGGCGGCATGATCACGAGGCTGCCGAAGATGAGTACGCCGAAGAGTGTGCGCAGCACCGTCCCCGCGAGATAGTCCCGATCCTTGAAGAGTGCCGGCTCGATGAAAGGTGTGCTCGTCGTAAAGACGTTGACGATGAACAGCCAGAGGGACGCGAAACCTACGAGCGCCAGCGCAACCATCATCGGCGAGTCAAACCAGTCATAGCGCTCGCCACGATCCAGGATGAACTGGAGGCACGCGATGGCGATGCCGAGCGTCAGAAAGCCGTAGTAGTTGAACTTACGGAACGTGCGCACGCCCGTGCGCGGTACAAGGAAAGCCGTCATCAGGAAGGCGACGATGCCGATCGGCAGGTTGATGTAGAACGCCCACCGCCACGTCAGATATTCGGTGACGTAGCCGCCGATGGTCGGCCCGAAGACCGGCCCGAACATCATGCCGACGCCCCACCACGCCATGGCAATGCCGAGCTTCTCGCGCGGGTAGATCGTGAGCAAGGACGACATGCCGAGCGGCAGCAGAGCCGAGCCGAAGAAGCCCTGTACGGCGCGCCAGATCAGGATCTCGGTGAGCGATGTCGACATGCCGGCGAGCATGGCGCTGCTCGTGAACCCACAGATGCAAATGAGGATCAACCGCTTGCGGCCGAACATGCCGCCGAGTACGCCCCAGACCGGCGTGAAGACGGTGAGCGTGATCAGATAGGTGGTGATCACCCAGGCAATCTGATCCTGCGTCGCCGATAGTTCACCCTGCATGTGGCGCAGCGCGATCGATACCGTCGCCGTATCGAACACCTGCACGAGTGGCCCGAGAATGAGCGCGACGGTGATCAGCAGAAGGCGGACACCGCCGTAGGCAGGAGGAACACCTGCGGGCGACGCCGTAGTGCTCATCGTTGCTTGACCGGCGGTTTACCGGCCGGCGGTGCGGCTTCGGCATCCGACACGGTATCGGCCCAGTTCAGCAGACCTTGTGCCCACGACGGGCCGGACCGGCGGTGCTCCGTGTCGATCTGCACAACGACACTCATGCCGGCGCGCATGGTGGGAGCATCTGCGGCGTCGATACGCAGCCGCACGGGCAGTCGCTGGACGACCTTGACCCAGTTGCCCGTCGCGTTTTGCGGCGGCAGCAGCGCGAACTCAGACCCTGTTGCCGGACTGATGCTCGTGACGAGCGCCGTCAGCGGCTTGCCGGGATACATATCGACGCGAATGGTCGCGCGCTGGCCCGCCTTGACGTTCGTGAGGTCAGTCTCCTTGAAATTGGCCTGAACCCACACGTTCTCCGTGCCAACCAGACTGAACACGACATGCCCCGCGTTGACGTACTCGCCGGGCTGCAGGTCGAAGTTCGTCACGATGCCGGCGACCGGCGCTTTCACTTCGGTGCGCGCGAGGTCGAGCGCGGCACGGTCACGCGCGGCACGCGCCTCTCGTACCGCCGGCAGCCCGTCCATCGCCTGCTCGCGATCACCGCCGAGACGCGCACGCACTTCGGCGATCTCCTGCTCCGCAATCAGGATCTGGTCGCGCGCATTACGAAGTCCGCGCTCCGCCAGATCCATGCCGGAACGCGAGACGACGCCGGTCTTGGTCAGTGACTCCTGGCGCTCATAGTGTTGCTGGTGGAATGTCAGGTCGCCTTCCGCAAGCTTCAGGCGCGCCGTCTTCTGGTCGTAGAGCGCGCGCACGGACCGCGCGTCCTGGATTGCGGCCGCGAGTAGCGCCTCGGTGCGCTCGAGCGCGATCTTGAAGGGCTGCGGGTCGATGCGGAAGAGCAGCGTGCCACGAGCGACCTCCTGGTCGGCGTCCACGAACACTTCGACGACGCGGCCGTCGATATCGGCGCTGACGGCGATCTTGTCGGCTTTGACGTAGGCATTGTCGGTCGAAACATACCGGCCGCTGGCAAAATAGAGGTATCCGCCCACGAGCAGCGCCGCGAGCGGCCCGAGCAGCGCAATGGCGAGGATCGACAGCGAGCGGCGCGAGGTCGACTTGAACCGTGCACCTAGAACGCGCACGGTACTGGTCCCGCCGGACTTTCCGGCCGGGTCGCGTTCCACCTCTGTCGCGCTCTTCTGCATGGGCGCGCCTCAGTCCTCATTCCCGGATGCGGTGGCGTCCTCGGACTTGGTCGCGTCGAGGGCGGTCAGATTGCCTTTGATCTTGAGCAGCGTGTCGATGAGCGCCTCGGCCTCCTCGGGCGGTATGCCCTGAAGCACTTCCCTACGATTGACGGTGGAGATCGTGCGGAGCTTGTCGAGGACCGGCTGCGCCTCGGGCTTGAGGAAGAGGCGCCAGGCGCGACGGTCCTTCGGATCGGGGCGGCGCTCGACGAAGTTCTTCTCGACCAGGCGATCGATATGGCGGCCGAGCGTCATCGGCTCGATTTCCAGGATCTCGGCCAGGGCGGCCTGATTGATGCCCTCGCGGCGGCGCAGCTGGCCCATGACCCGCCATTGCGCGCGTGTAAGGCCTATTTCCCGTGCCCGCGCATCGAAGCGGCGGCGCATGAGGCGGGACACATCACCCAGGACGAAGCCCAGGGAGCGAGTGAGAAAAGGATCGGCTGTCATGAAACGGTAAAATATATGCAAGGCTTATTATAAGCCAGCATACACTCTTCGATCCGAGAATTGCAGTTAATGCATAGCGAACGCCCGGGAAGGCGCCGATTCGCCCCGCCTGACGGCCTCAGCCGTCCTCGAACTCGGCCTCGTTGTTGGCGGGCGCCAGCGCCCCCCGGGTCCACGTCGAGGGCCGCTTGAGGAAGTCGTGCAGCGTCTTGCCACGCTCGGACTTGAAGGGCTCCTGCGTGATCGAGAAGCCCTCCATGCGGTCGAGACGGAAAGTGCGGAAGTCGGTCCTGAGCTCGCACCATGCCGCCATGACCCAGACCGGCCCGAAGAATGCGAGCGACAGCGGCCGCACGGTCCGCTCACTCCCCTGGCGCAGGACATCCGTATAGCGGAAACGGATCTTGAGCCGGCTTCGCACCGCACGGCGCAACTCCGCGAGATCAAAGGAAATTGGCGCCATGTAGTGCGCGCAGGGAGCCATCAAAGCCGTATTGGCCATGTACACTTTGAGCTGATCGGGAATGACCGCCTCGATCTTGGCGATCGCGTCCGTCGCCGCTTCGGCAAGCTCGGCATCCGCCCAGCTTTCGACGATGCGCGCACCAAGCACCAGCGCTTCGATCTCCTGCTCCTTGAACATCAGCGGCGGCAAGTCAAATCCCGCCTTCAGCACGTAGCCGACGCCGGCCTCGCCCTCGATCGGCACCCCGCTCGAGATGAGATCGCGGACGTCCCGGTAAATCGTGCGCTCCGACACTTCGAGCGATTCGCTGAGCTCGCGCGCCCTGACCGTCGGCTTGCGCCGCATGTGCTGGATGATTTCGAAAAGGCGATCGGCTCGGCGCATGGCGCGTCTCCGGCGGCGGTAGTGGGTCGGGACTTTTCCCCCATCCGCTCCCTCTACCGCAAGCCTCCTGACAGCACCCTGTCAGGAGCCTCCATACCTGCTGACACAAGGCTGTCAGGGGCACTCAGGCATTGTCCGCTTGTCGCCGGCGAAAAATCCCCGGCGGACTAACAAAACAAACATAGCCCAGGAGATCGATCATGATGCAAGCTGTGCTGACACAGGCCCTGAGCAGGGCCGAGGAGCAGACTCCGACATCCCTCGCCGCGCGGATCGCCGGTTGGGGTTGGCGGAAGTGGACGGCCCGCCAGGAGCGCCGCCGGTACCGGTTGACGGTGCGGGCGCTCTCAGTCCTCGACGACCGGTCACTTCACGATATCGGCCTCGAGCGCAGTGAGATCACATCCTACGCGTCGCGGGGCGGTGAGGACCGCCACCCGGCCCGGCGGCACGTGCCCCTGTACATGTCATCCATGTACTGAGGCCCGAGCCCAGGCCGCGCGCCAGTCTTTGGCCCTTTCCCTGGCGCGCGGCCGGGGCCAACTCGACCAGGACAGCATCAAGAACGCACCATTCAGAGGGAGGAATTACGATGATCAATCACATCTCGATCGGCAGCGCCGATCTCGCCAAGGCCCGCAAATTCTACGACGCAGCCCTGAAGCCTCTCGGCTATAGCTGCCTCACGAAGGACGACACGAGTGCCGGTTATGGCGACGCCGACGCCCGGTTTTGGGTGCTGAAATCGGCCCGCCCGGTTGCACCGAATGCCGAATCGGGCCTGCATCTGTGCTTCGATGCGCCGACACGCAAAAGCGTCGACGCTTTCTACAAGGCCGCGCTCGCCGCTGGCGGCAAGGACAATGGCAAGCCCGGCGTGCGCGAGAACTACGGGCCAACCTATTACGCCGCGTTCGTCATCGACCCCGATGGCTATCGCGTCGAAGCCTACTGCGGCGGCGCCGCGTAGGACCTGAGGCCTCAACGCAGGAGTTGAGATCATGAGCCGCGATACGAACCAAGCCGACGAGCGCTATCTCCTTTTCCCAACTGCGTTCGGAACGTGCGGTATCGCGTGGCGTGAAGGTGGACTGACGCGTCTGCAGCTTCCCGAGCGCGACGTGTCAGCCACCGAGCGCCGTCTCGCTCTGCGCGCCACTGCGGCCGAGCCAGACGAGGAGCCGCCCTGGGTTCAGTGGGCCATCGTCGCACTGCAAAGGTACTTTGCGGGCCGCACCGTGGATTTCAACGGCATCCTTGTCGATCTCGAACGCTGCAGCCCCTTTCATCAGCGCATCTATGCGGCGCTCCGCGAGATCACCTGGGGCCGGACAACCACATATGGCGCCCTTGCAGCGGACGTCGGTTCCCCTGACGCCGCTCGCGCCATCGGCCAGGCTATGGGCCGCAATCCCGTGCCGATCATCATTCCCTGCCATCGCGTGCTCGCGAGCGGCGGTCGCATCGGCGGCTTCTCCGCCCCCGGTGGCGCGACAACGAAGGAACGACTGCTGGAGCTTGAGGGCGTGAAGCGCTCGACGATACCGCCGCTATTGGCACTTCTCGAGCAGCCGCGTACCTAGAAGGGAACGCAGCTCGGGGAGGCTCCAGGGTGCCCGCATTCAGGCCAGATCAGTTCGTCGTTGAATTGGACGAGGACGCCGGCGGCGGTTGTGGCCCGAAACACAGCGCGTGGATCAGCGAGGCGGGTGGCCTCACACAGTTCGGCGCGCTCATCGAGACGCTGCCGCCCGGCTCACGCTCATCCATCAAGCACTGGCACAGCGCCGAGGACGAGATGATCTACGTTCTCGAGGGTGAGGTCACGCTCATCGAAGGCAACACGGAAAGCATTCTACGCCCGGGCGACGCGGCGACCTTCAAGGCCGGAGCACCTGTCGGCCACTACCTGGAGAACCGGAGCGCCGCGCCGACACGCTGTCTGACGGTCGGCACACGGGCGCCAATCGACACGATCACCTGTCCGGATCACGGTCGCGTCTGTTACCGTGATCGCTCGCTGCCGGATGACATCTGGACCGATACGGCGGGCAAGCCGGCAGGTAATCCGTATCGAGGATAGGCGCTACCGCACGTCCTCGGCCTGGAGTTTGCCCTAGCCGCGCGGTATGGTTTCACGAGATCTACGCGAATTCGATTGAGCGGCTCGATAGAGGCGCGCATGATCGACAAAGCTCAGCACGATGCTTGGCAGGCGGGCGACAGCTACGACCAGTACATGGGCCGCTGGAGTCGCCAGATTGCGTCCCCCTTCCTCGAATGGCTCGACGCGCCGCGCGCCAAGGCGTGGCTGGATGTCGGTTGCGGAACTGGCGCGCTGACAGGCGCCATCATCGCTGGCTGCGCACCCGCGAGCGTCGTGTCCGTCGATCCATCCCAAGGCTTTCTCGACAAGGCGCGCATCAATGTTCCTGATGGCCGCGCCGATTTCCGCATCGGCGACGCACAAATTCTTCCCGTTGATACCGCATCCGTCGACGTCGTTGTCTCCGGCCTTGTCCTCAACTTCGTGCCCGATCGGGTGAAGGCTCTCACCGAAATGCAGCGCGTGGCGCGGCCCGGCGCACGCATCGGCTTCTATGTCTGGGATTATCCGGGTGGCGGCGTCGAGTTCATGCGCGCCTTCTGGAATGCCGCAACGCGCCTCGACACGAATGCCCTGACCCTGACCGAGGATCGACGCTTTCCCTTCTGCACACCCGAGGCCTTGCGCGACATGGCGCGTGACGCCGGCCTTGCGTCGATCGCGATCACGAAGATCGAGAGGCCGTCCGTCTTCAAGGATTTCGACGACTACTGGCATCCCTTCACGCTCGGCGCGGGACCGGCACCGGGCTACAGCAAGAGCCTGCCTGTGGATGCACGCGAGCGGCTGCGCGCCGAGCTTGCCGAGACACTTCCCCGCAAGCCCGATGGCTCCATCCATTTCATGACGCGCGCTTGGGCGATGCAGGCGGAGGTGGGCTGAGCGTGACAAAGCTTATTGAGGGCACGCGGCAAAGGCCTCTCGCATCTCGCAGGCAACGTGCAGTCGCGCGAGGCTTGCGTACGGGCCTGCTTTCAACGCGTCAGGCTCAACGCGATTGACATAAGCATAAGCACAGGCTGTGGTAATTTCGCTCTGGCTCAACGGCCCATGATCAGCCAATGACAAGCTGAAGCTCTCTAGCTGCAGCAGCGCCGCATCCAACTGCTCTCTACTGCGCTCGCGCCAGGCATCATGCACCAGATGCGCGGGGCGCCGCCGTTCGTAGTTGATGGCAATTGCTTTGTCGCAAGCTGCCGTTGCTATCGCCAGGACCTTCAAGCATCGCCGCCGGTCTGCGCCTTTGGGCGGGATGAGCGCGCGTTCGGCACCTACAACCTCGTCAAGATGGTCAAGAATGGCCGCGCTGTCGATCAACACGTCGCCATCATCGAGCACAAGAGCCGGCATCCGTCCGATCGGGCTGAACTTCCGTAGCTCATTGGCCTGCGAGAACGGCGAAAGCGGCAGATGCTCGAATGGCAGGCGCAGCACATGAAGCGATACACCAATACGCCGGACATACGGCGAATCGTACCGCCCAATGAGCTTCATCGCCCCGTCCTCACCGGCAGCGACTTCAGTCCGCGCATGACGAGGCTGTCGAGCCAGACGGGCGGCGATGAACCGGGCGCCATATTCGGGAAACGCTCGATGAGCTGCGGGATCGCGATGCGCGCTTCGAGCCGCGCAAGCTGTGCGCCGAGGCAGAAATGTGCGCCCTGCCCGAAGGTCAGATGGCGGTTCGGCTGACGCGCGAGATCCACCGTGTCAGGATCGTGGAACTGGCTCCGATCGCGATTGGCCGCATTGATGATCGCGAAGAGGCGGTCACCCTCCTTGAGCGTGACGCCGCGCACCTCATGCGTCTTGCGCACGACGCGGCCCATGGCATTGGTCGGCGCCTCCGTGCGCAGGAATTCCTCGACGGCCGTCGAGATCATGTCCGGATTGGCGGCAAGACGCGCGCGCTGATCGGGATTGCGCATCATGGTCAGCGTCGCCGTGCTGAGCAGGTTCGTCGTCGTCTCGTGGCCGGCGAACAGCAGCAGCATGGCTGTCGCAACAAGCTCGTCCTCGCTCAAGCGATCCTGCTCGTCGCGCGCTGCGATCAACAGACTCAGGAGATCATTGCCCGGATCGGTGCGGCGTTTCTCGATCTCCTCGCGGAAGAGGGCGGCCATGCCCACGGCGCCGCGCCGCGCGCGCTCGTACTTGTCGGGCGTCGCGCGCGCCGTACCGATGAACAGCATGATGTCGTCAGACCAGCCCTTCACATCGTAGAGACGCTCCTCGGGCACGCCCATCATCGCCATGATGACGAGCGCGGGCAGTGGCATGGTGAAATCGGCGACGAGATCGGCCTCGTCCTTCTCCGCGAGCTTGTCGAGCTGGCGCGCTATGATCTCCTCGATGAGCGGCGTGAAGCCGAGGATCGTCCGGGGCAGGAAGGCCTTTGCCACAAGCCCGCGAAGGCGCGTGTGCGCCGGCGGATCGCGGAACACGATCCACAAGTTCAGATAGCGCATCATCTCGGCAAGCAGGCTCTGCGTCTGCTCAGGGAGCGCCGCATAGAAGGGCGTGAGCCGGTCCGGGCTCATGGACGGCCCCGAAAGCGCCGCCGCCACATCCTCATAGCGCGTCAGGATCCAGCATCTCAGCCCCGGGTGCCAGTGCACGGGATCCTCCTCGCGCAGACGCGCATAGGCCGGATAGGGATCGGCGCGCACGATCGGGTGGGCGGGATCGTAGATCATGGTCATGGCTGGCCGTTTCCTCGCAGCATATTTGTTGCCGAGATCATACAGGGTTCGGCGGACCGCGGGAGGCGCGATCGTGCATCGCGCCAATGCGGCTTCCCAAATCGGCCTCATCGGCTACGATCGTCTCAACAAAAAAGCCGCCATTGCCGGGAGGATTGCCCATGGATGCGCAGACGATCGACACCCCCTTGCTCGAGCGTCTCTACCAGCAGATGCAGCGCGTGCGCCGCTTCGACCAGCGCGTCCAGGAGCTGTTTCTCGAGGGATTCGTCAAAGGTACGGCGCATTCCTACGTCGGCGAGGAAGCCATTGCCGTCGGCGCCTGCGAAGCAATCGAGGACAAGGATTATATCGTCAGCCACCATCGCGGGCATGGGCACTGCATTGCCAAGGGCGCCGACCTGACGCGCATGGCGGCGGAACTCTTAGGCCGCGAGACGGGCTACTCCAAGGGCCTTGGCGGCTCCATGCACATTGCCGACATCGAGCGCGGCATTCTCGGCGCCAACGGCATTGTCGGCGCGGGCATCGGGCTCGGCACGGGCGCGGCGCTCTCGGCCAAGCTGCGCAACAGCGGCCAGATCTGCGTGGTGTTCTTCGGCGATGGCGCGTCGAACGAGGGCATCTTCCACGAAGCGCTGAACATGGCGAGCATCTGGAAGCTGCCCGTGGTGTTCGTGCTCGAGAACAACCAGTTCGGCCTCTCGACGCGGATCACCGATGTCGCGGCCATAGATCGCTTCTCGCGCCGCGCGGCAAGTTACTCCATGCCCGGTGAAACCATCGACGGCAATGATGTCATCGCCGTCTACGACACCGTGAGCCGTGCCGCATCGCGCGCCCGCCATGGCCAAGGCCCCTCGCTCATCGAATGCATTACATGGCGATGGGGCGATCACTCCATGCGCGCGAACCTGCCGGCCTACCGCGGCGAGGACGAGGATCGCGTGTGGCGCGAGGAGCGCGACGCCATCCGCCGGGCTGGCGACGGCCTGAAAGAGCGCCAGGTGACGGAGGCGCGCCTCGCCGAGATCCGCGATACCGTCGAGAGCGAGCTGACCGCGGCCGTCGAGACGGCGAAGCTTGCTGCCGAGCCAACAGTCGCGGTCTTCGAGAACGCAGTAACGGCACCGCATCAGGATTTCGGTCCCGAGCCTGGACCGGCGCACGAATCCGCGCGCGAACTTGGCTACGGTGAGGCCATTCGCGAAGCCATCGACCAGGAAATGGCGCGCGATCCGCGCGTGTTCGTCATGGGCGAGGATGTCGGCAAGATCGGCGGCATCTTCGCCGCGACGCGAGGCCTCATCGAGAAGTACGGCAAGGAGCGACTGCGCGACACGCCCATCTCCGAGATGGCGATCGCGGGATCGGCTGTCGGCGCGGCGATCACGGGTATGCGGCCCATCGCCGAGATTCAGATCTTCGACTTCATCACGCACATGATGGATCCGATCGTGAACCAGGCGGCGAAGTTCCGCTACATGCTCGGCGGCGTGCCGAAAGTGCCCGTTGTTTTTCGCGGGCCGCAGGGTGGCGGCGTGCGCCTCGCCGCGCAGCACTCACAGTCGCTCGAGGCCTGGTTCTGTCACGTGCCGGGCCTCGTCGTGATGGCGCCCTCGACGCCCTACGATGCCAAGGGCCTGCTCGCCGCCGCCATCCGCGACGATAATCCCGTCATCTTCTGCGAGCACAAGCTACTCTACGTGCAAACCAAGGGGCCTGTGCCGGCCATCGAGTACGTGATCCCGGTCGGCAAGGCGGACATCAAGCGTGAGGGCAAGGACGTGACCGTCGTCGCGACCATGGCGCTCGTCGCGCCGGCACTGCGCGCAGCCGAGCAACTCGCGCGCGAGGGCCTCGATGTCGAGGTCATCGACCCGCGCACGCTGCGCCCACTCGATACCGAGACGATCATCAACAGCGTCAAGAAGACCGGTCGCCTCGTGATCGCGCATGAGGGCTGGAAGAAATGGGGCTTCGGCGCCGAAGTCGCGGCGGCCGTGCAAGAAGAGGCGTTCGACTATCTCGACGCGCCGATCGCACGCATCGGCATGCGCGACGTGCCCATGCCCTACAACGACACGCTCGAACGCATCGTCATCCCCGGCCAGGATGAGATCCAGGAAGCGATCAAGGCGGTCGCGTATCGGTGAGGGCTCGAGATTAAGCAGCTCGCAAGAGCTGCTCCGACCCAGATAGGAGAAGAACAATGCCGACGTATGCTTTCACCACGATGAAAGGTCTCACGCAGGATCAGCGCGAGCGGATTGTCGCGAGCGTAACCGCCATTCATGCGGAGGAAGCCACGGCTCCACGATACTTTGTGCAGGTCGTATTCTACGACGTCGGCCCCGGTGCGATGTTCGTCGGCGGCAGCCCCGCTCCCGAGAAACATGTCTGGGTAAGGGCGGATATCCGCGCCGGGCGCACTACGGAGCAGAAAGCCGCGATCATGCGGCGACTAATGCAGGATGCATCCGCGATATTGAATGTATCGACCGAGAACGTATGGATTTATATCTCGGACATTCCTGCCGAAGGTGTCACCGAATTCGGGGCGGTCCTTCCGCCTCCGGGCGGCGAAGAAAAGTGGCTCGCGTCGTTGCCGCCCGCGTTGCGCGAGAAGTTGAAGGCGGCGAGCTGATACCGGCTTGTTCCGCGCAGCCGAAGTCCGGCACCGGATTGCGCGGCGCGCCCCCGCCCTAAAACGACGCGCCCGAGTGCATCGTCATCTCGGATCGACAGCGAAGCGCCAACGAGAACCGCTCAGGCACCACCCTCATACTTGAATGAGACTTTCAGGCGGGAGCGATACGCCTTCACCTTGCCATCCTCTACGACCAGATCCTGCTCGATCACTTCAGCGACGCGAAGGTCGCGCAAGGATTGACCAGCGCGCTCGACCGCACTTTTCGCAGCCAGCTCCCAAGATTCTGAACTGGTGCCGACGAGTTCGATGATCTTGTAGACGCTATTCGGCATGGCGTGCCTCCTACCCATACTACAATGAGGCGCGGCAAACATGGCCGTGAGAACGGCTCATGCTCGTCCGTCTCGACATGATTTCGGTAGCATCAGCGCCCGATTGCGTCAAACCACGCTGCGCTTGAGAAGATAGGTAGTTGCGCCGCGGAATACCGGGGTTAGCACCGAAATCCGTGCCTTTCCTGCAATGACAGTATTCAAGGCTCTGACAGTCCGGAACGAGGACCGCCAAGCCATGAAGCGCAAACACCTGAAGCCTGTAGCTGCCACGCCAGAGAGCAACGGCACGGCAAGTGTGCTCCCATATCCCGATTTCCATTTCCCCGGCGAAGTCGGGCGGACCTATCTCGAGTCCGATCCGGCACAGTTCCCTAAGCCTGTGCAAGCGCCCAATGGTGCGCCCAACATTCTCCTGATCCTCATCGACGACTGCGGCTTTGGCCAGTACGGCACCTTCGGCGGCGGCATTCCCTCACCGACGATGGACAAGCTTGCGGCTGAAGGACTTCGCTATAATCGCTTTCACACGACGGCGCTTTGCAGTCCGACACGGGCCGCGCTGATCACGGGTCGCAATCACCATTCAACGTCGTTCGCCGGCATCACAGAGATCGCGACGGGCTACGACGGCTATACGTGCATTCTTCCGAGAAGCTGCGGCACGGTCGGCGAAGTCCTGCGCCAGAATGGCTACATGACGGCGTGGATCGGCAAGAACCACAACACACCGACCTGGGAAACGAGCGCCGCCGGTCCCTTCGACCGCTGGGCCAACGGTCTCGGCTTCGACTACTTCTATGGCTTCAACGCCGGCGACATGAACCACTGGAACCCGATCCTGTACCAGAACAGGGATCTCGTGCCGGCCTCCACCGACCCGAACTACCACCTCACCACCGATCTTGCCGACAAGGCCATCGGCTGGGTGCGGCAGGCGAAGAGCATTGCGCCGGACAAACCATACTTCCTCTACGTCGCGACAGGCGCCACGCACGCACCACACCACACGCCGAAAGAATGGATCGCGAAGTTCAAAGGCAAGTTCGATGGCGGCTGGGACAAGTACCGCGAGGAGACGCTGGCGCGGCAGAAGAAGCTCGGTGTCGTACCGAAGGATACCAAGCTCACTGCGCGCTCGAACGGCTTGCCCGCATGGGACTCGCTCAATGCCGAACAGAAGCGCCTCTATGCGCGCATGATGGAAGTGTTCGCGGGGTACGCCGCGCACTGCGATCATGAGCTCGGTCGTGTCGTCGAGGCCTGCAAGGATCTGCCTGACGCCGACAATACGCTAATCATCTACATCGCTGGCGACAATGGCGCGAGCGCAGAGGGCGGGCTCGAAGGATCACTCTGCGAGAACATGTTCTTCAATGGCTTCCCCGAGAAATGGCAGGACAACATCAAAGCCATCGATGAACTCGGCGGCCCCAAGCACTTCAATCACTTCCCATCGGCCTGGGCGCACGCCATGAACACACCCTTCCAATGGACGAAGCAGGTTGCGAGCCACTTCGGCGGCACGCGCAATCCGATGATCATATCCTGGCCGGAGCGCATCAAGGACAAAGGTGGACTGCGCAATCAGTTCCTGCACACCATCGACATCGTACCGACGGTCTATGAGGTCTGCGGTGTCACGCCTCCTACCGAACTCAATGGCGTGCATCAAAAGCCGATCGAAGGTTTGAGCTTCGCCCATACTTTCGACGACGCGAATGCGGAGGGCCGACGCAAGACACAGTACTTCGAGCAAGGATGTAATCGCGGAATGTATCATGACGGCTGGATGGCATCGTGCCCGGCATTCGTTCCTTGGAATCCCAACCGCGGTGAGTGGGATCCGGACACAGCGCCATGGGAACTGTATAAGGTCGACGAAGACTTTTCCCAGTCCAATGATCTCGCCAAGAAGCACCCCGAGAAGCTGCGGCAGCTCCAGGACATGTGGTGGGTCGAGGCCGCAAGGTACAATGTGCTGCCGCTCGATTGGCGCGGTACCATACGCCTGAACGGCGAGATGATGGGGCGTCCGAGCCTCACCCGTGGCCGCAACAAGATGACCTACTATCCCGGCACTATCGGACTGCCGGACGCCGCATCCCCACCGATGTGCAACAAGTCGTGGACGATCACGGCCGAGATCGAGGTGCTGGACGGCAAAGCCGAAGGCATGGTCATCACGCACGGCGGCCTCGAAGGCGGCTATGGCCTCTACCTGCGCGATGGTAAGCCGACATTCGTCTACAATTTCCTGTCCGTAGAGCGCATGACCTTCGCCGGCGACAGCCCCCTGTCGAAGGGCAAGACCAAGCTCGTTGTCGACTTCGTCTATGACGGCGGCGGCATGGGCAAGGGCGGTGAGATCACCATGAAGGCCAATGGCAAGAAGGTCGCCGACGGCCGACTGAAACGAACCATCCCAATCCAGTTCTCGCTCGGCGAAGGCGTGGACATCGGCATGGATATCGGCTCACCCATCGACTTCACCTATCAGCTGCCCTTCAAGTTCACCGGCAAGATCGAGAAGGTAACAATAGAGCTGAAGCCCGATCCCGCAATGAAGCTTGCGGAGGCAGCGGAGTAGTGCGTGGCGCAACTGCGCACAAGGGCGATCGCCCCGAGGTCGCGGTGGAGATCAAGGTCGAGTAGCGCGACCTCCACCGCGCTATGTCACCTAACCATTGCGATACGTGTAGCTGTAGCCATTGATCGCCGGCGCGCCGCCGAGATGGGCGTAGAGCACCTTCGAGCCCTCCGGGAAGTAGCCCTTCTTCACGAGGTCGATCATGCCCTGCATGGATTTGCCCTCGTAGACGGGATCCGTGATCATGGCTTCGGTGCGCGCCGCGAGACGGATCGCGTCGTTCGTCTCTGCGCTCGGAACACCGTAGGCCGGATAGGCATAGTCCTCGAGAATGACGATCTCGTCGTCACGCACCTTGCGGCCGAGCTCCACCAGTTCAGCTGTGTTATCGACGATCTCGCGTACCTGCTCGCGGGTCTGAACGGGCGTGCCTGAGGCGTCGATGCCGATCACGCGGTCGGCGCGATTGTCATCCGCAAAGCCGACGATCATGCCAGCCTGCGTCGAGCCCGTGACGACGCACACGATGATGTAGTCGAACTTGAAACCGAGTTCGGCCTCCTGCTTGCGCACTTCTTCCGCGAAGCCGACATAGCCGAGCCCGCCGTACTTGTGCACCGAGGCGCCAGCCGGAATGCCATAGGGTTTGCCGCCCACATCCTTGACGGACTGGATGGCGTCTTCCCAGCTCTTGCGGATACCGATGTCGAAGCCGTCCTCGACAATGCGGCTGTCGGCACCCATGAGGCGGGTCATGAGAATGTTGCCGACGCGATCGTATACGGCATCCTCGTGCGGCACCCAGCTCTCCTGAATGACCACACACTTCATGCCGATCTTCGCCGCCGTGGCCGCGACCATGCGCGTATGGTTCGACTGCACGCCACCGATCGACACGAGCGTATCGGCGTTCGAGGCGATGGCATCCGGCACGATGTACTCGAGCTTGCGCAGCTTGTTGCCGCCCATGGCGAGACCGGAGTTGCAGTCGTCGCGCTTGGCATAGATCTGCACTTTGCCGCCGATCGCCGCCGTCAGGCGCGGCAGATGCTCGATCGGCGTTGGGCCGAAAGTGAGCGGGTAGCGTTCGAACTTGTCGAGCCTGAGCATGGCCATCTCCCGTTGCGAAAGTGCTCGGAATCTAGCTCATACCAAGAGATAGGTGCTTTCAAAGTTGGATTTCTCTATGATTCTTACCATCGACAATGACCGCATCATGATATTATTCTTCCCCGGAGTCACAATCATATGAGAGAATCTTCCACGGCCGCGGAAGCCTACGAACTCGATCGCCTGGACCGCCGGATCCTCCAGCGGCTGCAGCGGGACGGGCGCATGACGAATGCGGATCTCGCCAAGGACGTGAATGCGAGCGCTGCCACGTGCCACCGCCGCACCGAGCAGCTTTTCAAGAGCGGCTACATCCGCCGCGTGCGTGCCGAGATCGCACCTGAGAAAGTGGAGCGTGGGACACTCGTCATGGTTGGCGTCGTGCTGGACCGCTCGACGCCCGAGAGCTTCAGCGCTTTCGAAGCCGCTGTGCGGAAGCTGTCATTCGTGCTCGACTGCCATCTCGTGGCGGGCGACTTCGATTTCTTCCTGAAGATCCGCGTGCGCGACCTCGCCGATTTCAATCGACTGCACGGCGAACAGCTTATCGGCCTCCCCGCGGTGCGCCAGACGCGGACGTTCTTCGTGATGAAGGAAGTGATCGACAACGCGCTGCTGGACTTCTAGCGCTTGGCCCGCGAGCGTGGTCGCCGCTGCTTGCCGATGACCTCGCGCGCGGCCTGTCCGAGGTGCCGCGCCGCAGCGCGAAGCTCGCCCAACGAGTGACCGGAATAACCGAGAATGAAACCCTCGGGGCCCGCTGCCGCGAGGCGTGTCTCGGAAAGGAGCTTCGCATCGACATTGGCGCTTTCGCGAATGCGGATGGCATCCTCGGTCTTGATGCTGTCCGGTAGGCTCGCCACGAGGTGAAGTCCCTGCGCTGGCCCGTAGAGCTTGAGCACATCGCCGGCCGCTTCACTCAAGGTATTGACGACGGCATCGCGCGCCTCCCGGTATCGCCCGCGCATACGGCGCGTGTGGCGCGCGAGTGATCCATCCGCGAGCAGATCCGCAACCGCATCCTGCATGAAGCGCGGCGGAAATCGGTCCAGCGACGCACGCGCCGCGATCACCCGCCCCACGATTTCAGGCGGAAGAACCATGTAGGCGAGGCGCAAGCCCGCAAACAGCGTCTTTGTGAACGTGCCGATGTAGATGACGCGTTCTCCGCCAATGCCGGCCAAGGCCGTCAAAGGGGGACCTGCAAAGCGATACTCGCTGTCGTAGTCGTCCTCGATGATCCAGCTTTGCGTGGCGCGCGCCCAGTCGATGAGCGCAATGCGCCGGCGCATGCTCATCGTAACGCCCGTCGGGAACTGATGCGACGGCGTAACGTAGGCGGCACGCGCCTTCGCCTTTGTGCGCAGTCCTGCGGCGACGTCGAGCCCTTCGTCGTCGACCGGTACGGGCACGAGCTTCATGCCCGTAGCCCGCAGCGTAACATGCGTGGCGTAGTAGCCCGGATCCTCCATCCATATGCCATCGCCGCGCGCGAATAGGGCCTCCACGCAGAGACGGAGCGCGTGCTGTGTGCCGCTCACGATCGCGATGCATTCGGGATCGCATCGCACACCACGATGGATGGCGAGATGCTGCGCGACCTGCTCGCGGAGGCGCGCGCTCCCGCGCGGATCGCCATATCCCATTTCCTCGGCGCCGGCCGTCAACACGTGATGGCGCAAGGAACTACCGAGGCGGCGCAGTATATCGTCATCGACGAACGTATGACCGAGTGCAAACGGCCGCCGCTTGGACGGTGCGAAGCTCTGCTGCAGGGGCAGCGCGGAAACAGGCGGCAAGGGCAGATCATGCGCGACGTACGTACCCGCACCGTGCCGTGCCTCCAGGAGCCCGTCGCTGACAAGATGCTCGTAGGCCGCAACGATCGCATTCCGCCGTACGCCCAATTGCTCGGCGAGATTGCGACTCGATGGCAGCTGCAGGCCGGCCTGAAGGCGCCCCTCGACGATGGCGGCCCTGAGTGCGGCGTGTACGCGCGCGCTCTGATTGCCGACCGTACCGTCGAGCACGATCGGCAGATCGGACAGACGACTGCCGTCACGCAAAGTGGTTGCTGATTTCATGACAGAGTGGACCTCGATTTCGACCACTCTGCGCATTCATTCTAAGGAGGTCAACGCCCAAGGAGCCCGACATGGCTGATGGCCAGAGCTATCCCGTCGATGAGATCAACAAGGTCAAACGGCGCCACGACCGTGGCCACTACGACCACGAGACCGTTCACGCGCTCCTCGATTCAGGCGTGCTCTGCCACGTCTCGTATGTGATCGACGGCCAGCCGTTCTGCACGCCGACGCTCTACTGGCGCGAAGGTACGCGCCTCTACTGGCACGGCAGCAGCGCCAGCCGGATGCTGCGCAATCTCTCCGAGGGCGAGCCCGCCTGCCTGACCGTGACGCATCTGGACAGCCTCGTTCTCGCGCGATGCGGCTTCAATCATTCCGCCGACTATCGCTCGGTCATGGCTTTCGGCAAGGCGCGCATCGTCGAAGATCAGGCAGAGAAAGAGCAGGCGCTCGTGATGATGGTCGATCGCTTCTTCCCGGGCCGCACAGCACAGCTTCGCCAGAGCGACAAGCAGGAGATCAAGGCTACGGCCGTCATCTACATGGACATCGAGAAGGCCTCGGCGAAGATTCGCGCCAAAGGCGTTGCCGACGACGATGAGGATTACCTCCTGCCGATCTATGCCGAACGCATGCCGATCTACACGGTGATCGGGAAACCCGAGGCCTGCCCGCGTGTCCTGGGTGGCATCGAACGACCGGCCAATTTGGCGCCCTATGCTTCGGGACGTCTGCTGGAAGAGGCCGCAAAGGAATCGTACGCCATTGCGTATGCGGTGACGGAGAAGGCCTGAGGTCAGTTGGCACGCCGGTTTGCAGCAACTTCCGACTTGAGCCATGCCACGAAGACCGAGGCCTTGTGTAAGCGGCCTTGCCGCCTGAGAGCGACATAGGCATTGCCGCTCGGCACAAAACCCAATGGTGCAACCAATCGCCGGGTGCGCAAATCCTCCTCCACCAGTTGGAAGGGCGCGACTGCCACTCCCAGTCCCGCAATCGCGGCCTCGAGCAGGAAGTAGAAGTGCTCGAAGTGCTGACCCGAGACCGATTTCAGCCTGCAATCCGCCCGCGTGGCCCAATCGCGCCAAGCGTGCGGGCGCGTCCGGGTGTGAAGAAGTGGCGCCCCTTCGAGATCCTTTGGCGATCGAATCACGTGCCGACGCAATAAGGACGGCGCACACACCGGTCCGATCTGCTCATCGAACAACGGGGTCACAACAGCGTCGCGCGGCCATTCGCCGGCACCAACGCGGATTGCGACGTCGAAGCTCGAGCGCGCGAAGTCGACAGGCTGGTCACTGGACGATAGCCGCACTTCGACACCCGAATGAGTCTTTTGAAAGCGATGCAGACGCGGGATAAGCCATCGCATCGTGAATGTTCCCAGCACTGAGACATCGAGCGGTCCGGTCTTGTCATCGGTGATGGTGCGAACGGCGCGCTTAATCCGATTGAAGCTCTCCGTCAGCTCTCCGAGCAACGCCTGGCCAGACGTCGTCAGCCGCAGGCCACTTCGCGGCCCCTCGAACAGCTTTGCTCCGAGATCGGCCTCGAGCGCCTTGACCTGCCGGCTTATCGCGCTGTGTGTCACCGCGAGCTCATTCGCAGCGTCGGTCATTCGGCCAAGGCGGCCGGCAGCCTCGAATGCCGCCAATGCATTGAGGGATGGCAGAGTACGTCTCATGTGAGTTTTCCGAACATACTATGTGGCGAATTCTCGATTGTATACTAGTGAGCAGCAAGACATCTTGCGCGCAGGGCACAATGAATAGTCAACCCCTCGATAGGTCAGGAGACGGAGCGGTATGGACACGCTTGTCTTTGCCGCCGTTCTGGCGGCTGCGTTCCTTCATGCCGCGTGGAATGCAGCACTCAAGCTGGGGCTCGATCGCTTCTCATCGGTCATCCTGCTCGCGGTGGTGCAAGCCCTCATCGCGATCCCGATATTGCCTTTCGTCGAGCAGCCGCTGTGGGCTGCATGGCCATGGATCCTCGCCTCGATAGCGCTGCACGTCGGCTACAAGATTTTCCTCATCAACGCCTACCAATACGGCGATCTCAGCCAGGTCTATCCATTGGCACGCGGCTCGGCGCCACTGCTGGTGGCGATCGTATCCGGGCCAGTTATCGGGGAGCCGTTATCACCAGTCGCGCTGTTCGCAACATTCGCGATCGGATGCGGCGTGATGCTCATGGGCTTGAAGGGTGGTGCCGATCTTGGACGCATGAACGGCAAGGCCCTCGCCTACGCGCTTGGCACGGCCGGCTTCACGGCGAGCTACACGATCGTGGACGGCATGGGCGCGCGCGTCGCCCAGTCACCCTCCGGCTTCATTCTTTGGATGGTCGTTGGCGACGCTGTTGGAATGCTGATCTACGGATGGATTTTACGAGGGCCTGGCGCCCTCGCAGGATCTATTGGGGCCTGGCGCATCGGCATTGCGGCTGGGGCAATGTCCCTCGGCTCCTACTGGATCGCAGTCTGGGCGTTCGCCCACGCCCCGATTGCCCTCGTCGCGGCGCTCAGAGAGACGAGCGTTCTGTTCGCCGTGCTGCTCGCCGTCGTATTCCTGGGCGAACGCGCAACCCGATGGCGGATTTTGGCGGCAGCCGCGATCTTGGGAGGCGTCGTCACCATGCGGCTATGAGGCCGAATTCTTGTTCCCTGAGCCATCGCGGAAGAAGCCTGAGCCATACTGGCTATTATCCAGCGGAGCAGAAAAGCCCCGCTGGATAAGGCTTACTACGCCGGCAGGCGCTGCTCGTATTCCTTCTGCAGGCGGTTGTACGCGGCCCAGAAAGTTGTGGGCTTGCCGCCCGACACGCGCAGGACCAGAACGTCGAGATGGCTGTGCCAGCCGGGCGCGACCTTGAGCAGAACGTCGCGACTCGGAACGCCGCGATGCGTAACCGTGAGCAGCACGCGTTCGCCGCGCTTCGCTAGATCGAATATCACGCTGCCGCTACTGAACCAGGTGAACGTGATCCGGTTGGGCGGATCGAGCTCGGTGATACGGCTCTCCATGCTGTGCTCTTCGGATTGACCCGGCGGCCTGTCCTCGGGCGGGTCCGTCAGCTCGCTGTTGCGCCATGTGAGCGTGAAAGGCGCGCCGACCTCCATCTTCATGTCGCCGGACGCCAGCCACTGGCGGCGCATATCGCTTTCGGTGAGGAAAGCCCACACGCGCTCGATGGGGCCTGGCAGAAAGCGTTGGATGGTCAGCGTCGTCGGTTCGGTCAGAACACCGTAGCCGTCGTTGGGGGCGAGATCACTCATGACTTAACTCCTCTCTTCGCAACAGTACGCTTGGGGGTTGGAGCGGCCTTCTTGCGCGCATCGTCTTCGCGCAGGAGACGTTCGAGTGCATCGAGACGATCCGTCCAGAAGCGCTCGTAGAAACTCAGCCAGTCGTGCGCGTCCGCGAGCGGGGCCGCCGCCAGACGGCACATGTGCGTGCGCCCGCGCACCTCGCGGTGAATGAGACCGGCGTTCTCGAGCGCCTTGATGTGCTTCGAGGCTGCCGCGAGCGACATTTCGAAGGGCTCGGCAAGTTGGCTGACCGTCCGCTCGCCTTGGGTGAGTTCACGCAGCATTCGCCGGCGCGTGGCATCACCAAGGGCATGAAAGACGGCATCGAGTTCGACGGGGCTATGATCAACCATGAGGTTGAATATAGATGCGACAGCCGCGATAGTCAACTACTTGGTTGAATAAACGCGCCGGCTCGTATTTGGGCGAAACGGCAATGCGCGCGTCATCAGGCTCTGCCCGCGACCATTCAGGGTTCTCCCCCATTTTTCGAGACCCACATTGCGGCGAGCATCCATGCCGCAGCCCGACAGCCGTGGCTGCACTGCACGACGGACTGTGCAGGCTCCACCCAATGGAAATGGGCAATGAACATGTTCGGCAGACATGCCTCCACAGCGTTGCTGATTATGGCCGCAAGCTCCGCCGCGCTCGCACAGGCGCCGTCTGGAAATTCCGTGCCAGTCACCATCGATAACTTCGCGCGCGCCGAGTCGGATCTCTACATGAGCAGGACCGCCAAGGACGGCGGGTTCGGCAAGTTCACGCACAACCGCACGCCGACCGAGATCGACAAGCAAACGGTCATTCGCATGAACCGTGACACGCTCTACTCGGGAGCGGTGTTCGATCTCGATGCGAGCCCGGTGACGATCACGCTGCCAAATGCCGGCAAGCGATTCATGTCCCTGCAGGCCATCAGTGAGGATCACTTCGTCCCGCTCGTGATTTACGGACCCAAGCCCGTGACCCTCAATCGGGAGAACGTCGGCACGCGCTATGTTGTTGCCGCCGTACGCACGCTCGTCGATCCTGCAAACCCGAAAGATCTCGCCGAGGTCCATGCACTGCAGGACGCCATCAAGGTAAGCCAGAAGAGCCCCGGCAAATTCGAAGTCCAGAACTGGGACGAGGTCAGCCAGAAAAGAATACGCGACGCGCTCCTTGTGCTCTCCTCGACGACTGGCGGCTTCAAGAACGCTTTCGGGCCGAAGGGGCAGGTCGATCCGGTGCGTCACCTCATTGCTACCGCCGCAGGATGGGGTGGCAACCCGGACAGGGATGCGACGTATCTGAGTTTTACGCCCGCGAAGAACGACGGCGAAACCGTCTACAAGCTGCGAGTGGGGCAAGTACCGGTAAACGGCTTCTGGTCTGTCAGTGTCTACAATGCCGAGGGCTATTTCGAGAAGAACCCGCAAGACGCCTATTCGATCAACAACATCACGGCCAAGAAGGACGGCGATGGCGCGGTCAGCGTCCAGTTCGGCGGCTGCGATGGGCGCATTCCCAACTGCCTGCCGACTTCGAAGGGCTGGAACTACACTGTGCGGCTCTATCGCCCGCGCGGTGAGATCCTCGAAGGAAAGTGGAAATTCCCCGAGGCGCAGCCCATCGAGTTCACATCGCGCGCCATCAGGTAGCGTTCACGCGTGCAAGCGTTTGTGGGATAGTTGGAGCATCGCACAGCAGAAAGTAACGGCGAGCGCTCCTTGTCCCACATACGCACATTCAGCCTGCAGCCAGGCATGAAGGAAGTCGCGACTTGCGCGCAATGGCGCGTCGATGCCTTTGCTGGCGTGATTGGTGCCAGCTTTGACGACGAGCTTGCCTCGCTCAAGCGTTTCATTGTCGACCAGCAGCATCGGGTGGCCCTCGTCGCCACACGTGATGGAAATGCAGCAGGCACCTGCCTGCTCGTACCGTCGGAAATTGAGCCCCTGCACGACGTCTCGCCCTGGCTGGCAGGATTGTACGTCGCCCCGGAGCATCGACGTCATGGCATCGGGCAACGGCTCGTTCGCGCGATCGAGAGCGAGGCGCGTCTTCGCGGACATCGAAAGCTTTATCTCTATACGACCGGCGCTGTCCGCTTCTACGAGCGGCTCGGCTGGACGGTGCAGGATCACGTCGACTGGCTCGGATATCCGACGAACCTCATGGTGCGCGAACTCTGACTGAGCTGTGCGTGCGGCACCATTGCAATCACATTCAAATCTGCGAATATCCGACTCCTCGACACACACGCGAGCGACGGGGAGCCGCCTTTGACCTGCCTGAAGAAAGAGATCGCGCTCCCCTCGCGGGCCGGCATCGGCGGGCTCGACTTCAATGCCTACGATGTCATGGAGCCGAGGAAACCGGGCGCGACCCCCGCTGCCGCGAAGAACGGCGCCCGGGTGAAGCAAAACAACGTGCCACCCGAAGGCGTGTACCTGCCGAACAACAACCGGATGGCGCCGCACATGCGTTCACCGGACTATGTGCAGATGTCGACAGCTGCTGCGATCACGCTCGGCGTCATGCCCGGCAAGATGCATCGCTGCTCCTGCACGCGCTGTCTCAACCTGCTGCTGAGTTACCCCGAGGGCTGCCGCGCGAACTGCGCCTACTGCGGCCTTGCCCGCCACCGCGAGGCCGACCGCGACTATGCGGACCGCAATTTCATCCGCGTGGACTGGCCCGCTGTGCCGATGGATCAGGTCGTCGAGATCGTCGCGCAGCAAGGCGAGGCGACGCCCTTCCACCGCATGTGCATTTCCATGATCACACACCCGCGCTCGGACGAGGACACGGTGACGGTGTTGCGCAAGTGGACCAGCCGCATCGATCCGGCGACGGTACCCGTCTCGATCCTCTCGAACCCGACGACCATGACGCGCGGCGACGTGCAGCAGCTTCGCGACCTCGGCGCGGACATCTTCACGGTCGCGCTCGATGCGGCAACGCCCGACCTCTTCGACCGCACGCGCGGCAAGGGCGTCGCCAGCCCGCACTCATGGGCGAAGTATTGGGAGATCCTCGAAGACGCGCGTGACATCTTTGGCGCTGAGAAATTCGGCGCGCACATCATCGTCGGTATGGGCGAGACGGAGCACGATACGCTGACCCTCGTGCAGCGGCTCGTAGACATGGGCGGACACAGCCACATGTTCTGTTTCTTCCCGGAGAAGGGGTCGCTCATGGACCACCTTCCTGCGACGCCGCGCGACCAATGGCGGCGCGTGCAGCTCGCGCGCTACCTGATCGACTATCGTGGCGTGCGGGTCGAGCACATGCGCTTCGACGAGCAGGGCCGCGTTTCGGATTTCGGTATTCCGAAGCCGGAGATGGATAAGATCATTGACGAGGGCGTTGCGTTCCGCACGTCGGGCTGTCCTGGCAAGGTGCGCGAGGACATCTCGGCGTGCGATCGCCCTTACGGCGACAGCCCGCCTTCGAACATCGCGAGCTATCCCTTCCAGCCCGTCGCGGTGGACATCCGCAAGATCCGCCACCAGCTCGGCATGGAGAAGCCCGGCGAGGCTTACGTCGAGGGCGAGGAGTTGGAGGCTTAGGGGGCAGCGGATGCGCCGCCACTTTCCCCTTCTCCCCGTTCTTACGGGGAGAAGGCCGGGATGAGGGGCGGCGCCAATTACTGACGTCGGCGAGTGTCGCTGCCCTCACCCTCTCCCCGCACGCGGGGAGAGGGGATATTCATCTCACCCCTTCCACGTCTCGGGATCGCGGATGGCGCTGACGAGTGTGTCGCGGCATACGTCCATGAGGCGCTTGCCTTTGTCCGCGGTCGAGCGACGTGCGTCGCCGACCACACCTGTCGGCGTGAATTCGCCGTAGGAGCGATGGCGCAGCACCTGTAGTGGCATGGGTGTCTGACGCGCAGGCCCCACAGCCTCGGGAAGCTTCTCGGCTCGCACGAGGTCCGGCGCCACGGCCATCATCATGGACGTCTCGCCCTCACAAGCGTGCCGCACGCGATCCTGATCCTCGAGAATGGCCGGCATGCCGGGTTGCGCCAGTTCGAAGTAGGTCGTCACGCGGATCGTCAGCCCCGTCTCGCGCACGAAATCCGGCAGGAAGGCCGATAGCGCACTGATGTTGCCGCCATGGCCGTTCACGATGAACACGCGCTTGAAGCCGTGGCGCTCGATGCTCTTGAGGAACGACAGCAGCACCGCGCGATAGGTCGGGATGTCAAAGGTGAAGGTGCCGCCGCGCGGCATGTGATGCTCGGCCATGCCGCACCAGAGCGTCGGCGCAACCACGATCGGCATTTCAGCTGCCAACACTTCCGCAGCGCGCTGGCACACGGCCTCGCAGAGCACCGTGTCGACGCCGACGGCCATGTGCGGCCCGTGCTGCTCCATGGAAGCGACCGGCATCACGACGAGCGCGCCAGCCTTGGATTTCTCGACCAGCTCCGGCGCGGTCAGCTCTTTCCACATCACCGACTTGGCCATCGCCGCATTACTCCTTGATGACTTGGCCGGTCTTCTGCCAGTCGGCGAGGAATGCTTCGAGACCCTTGTCGGTCAGCGGATGCTTGATCAACGCCTGCAGAATCTTCGGCGGGATCGTCGCGACGTCGGCGCCGGCGAGCGCGACCTGCTTGACGTGCTCCTCTGTGCGGATGGATGCCGCGAGGATCTCAGTGCTGAGGTCTGGATAGTTGTCGTAGATCGTACGGATGTCCTGGATCAGCTCAACGCCGCTCTGTCCGATGTCATCGAGGCGCCCGATAAAGGGCGAGATGAACGTCGCGCCGGCCTTCGCCGCGAGCAACGCCTGGTTCGCGGAGAAGCAGAGCGTCACATTGACCATGATGTCGTCGTCCGTCAGCGCGCGGCAGGCCTTGAGGCCGTCCCACGTGAGCGGCACTTTCACGGCGACGTTGTCGGCGATGTCGGCAAGTATCTCACCTTCGCGGATCATGCCCTCGAAATCGAGCGCCGTAACCTCGGCGGAGACGGGCCCCTCCACGATGTCGCAGATCTCCTCGATGATGGTCTTGAAATCCCGCCCAGTTTTCGCCACCAGAGAGGGGTTCGTGGTCACGCCGTCGAGGAGGCCCAGCGCGGCCAGCTCACGGATCTCGGCGACATCGGCCGTATCGACGAAGAATTTCATGGGTACTCCTCTCGGGGCCCCGCCGCGACTGCCCTCGGATCGCCGCCGGATGGCGGATAAGGTGGCGGGCTGATTCGGGTTCTAGTCTGAGTGTAGGGTCTTTGGAAGACTTGCTGGCAACGATGCTTGGACCGCCCGCCGTCGCGCGCCCGCGCGTGCCGGTGCTGTTGCCCGTTGCCCTCGACCAGACCTACGACTATGCGGTGCCCTCCGGCGTCGAGGTGGAGCCCGGCGATTTCGTGATCGTCCCCTTCGGCCCACAAACGCGCATCGGCCTCGTGTGGGACCAGCCCGTCGGCGATCAGGGCAAGCCTGTCGACGAGAAAAAGCTCAAGAGCATCATCGAGCGCATGGACGCGCCCGCGCTGCCCCCGACATCGCTGCGCTTCGCCGAATGGGTGGCCCGCTACACGCTCGCGCCGCTCGGCATGGTCGTGCGCATGATGATGAGCGCGCAGGCGGCTTTCGAGCCGGCCAAGCCGCGCCTCGGCGTCGCGCGAGTCGAGGGTGCTGCCGAGCCGCCGCGCATGACGCCAGCGCGCAAGCGTGCACTCAATATAGCGGCGGACGGCCTGATCCGCGCCAAGAGTGCGCTCGCCTCCGAGGCTGCCTGCAGCACGGGCGTGATCGACGGGTTGATCGAAGCGGGGTGTCTCGTCGAAGTCGTCATACCCGAGCGCCGATTTCCGCGGCCAGATCCGGTGCACACGACCGTAACGTTCACGGACGCTCAGCAGGAGGCTGTCGAGACACTCGCCTCGGCCGTCGGGGCCGGCACGTTCTCCGTATCGCTGCTCGATGGCGTGACCGGCTCTGGCAAAACCGAGGTCTACTTCGAGGCTGTCGCGCGCACGCTCGAGCAGGGGCGGCAGGCGCTGATCATGCTGCCCGAGATCGCGCTCACCAGCCAGTTCATGGATCGCTTCAAGGCGCGCTTCGGCTGCGCGCCCGCGGAATGGCATTCGGCGCTTTCCGGTCCCGAGCGCGGGCGCGTATGGAAAGCGGCGGCGACGGGCGAAGCACGTGTGATCGCCGGCGCGCGGTCGGCGCTGTTTCTGCCCTTCGCCGATCTCGGCTTGATCGTCGTCGACGAAGAGCACGATCCGGGCTTCAAGCAGGAGGATCGCGTCCACTACCAGGGTCGCGACATGAGCGTCGTGCGCGCGCATCTGGGTGGCGCGGCGGTCGTGCTCGCTTCGGCGACCCCGTCGATCGAAAGCCACGTGAATGCGCGTTCGGGGCGCTACCGGCACCTCATTCTGCCAGGGCGCTACACGGGCGTAGACCTCCCCGAAATCACGCCGATCGATCTGCGCATATCGCCGCCGGAGAAAGGCCGCTGGCTCTCGCCCGTACTTGTGAACGCCATGGCCGAGACCATGGCCAAGCGCCAGCAGACGCTGCTCTTCCTCAATCGCCGTGGCTATGCCCCGCTCACGCTCTGCCGATCCTGCGGCCACCGCATCGAGTGCCCGCAGTGCACGGCCTGGCTCGTGGAGCACCGCTTCCGCCATCGGCTCAACTGCCACCATTGCGGCTTCTCGATGCCGCTGCCCTCGAAGTGCCCGAAGTGCGGGGAGGCCGACAGCCTCGTCGCTTGCGGCCCCGGCGTCGAGCGCATCGACGAGGAAGTGCGCGAGCGCTTTCCCGAGGCGCGCATCGCGCTGCTCTCATCGGACCTCATTCCCTCGCTCACCGAGATGCGCGACATCATCAAGCGCATCGAGAGTAACGATATCGACATCATCATCGGGACGCAGATCGTGGCCAAGGGCCACCACTTCCCGGACCTCTCGATCGTCGGCGTCATCGACGGCGATCTCGGCCTCGCGCAGGGCGCCGATCCGCGCGCCGCGGAACGGACGTTCCAGCTCCTGCATCAGGTCACGGGACGCGCCGGCCGTGCACTCGCCAAGGGCGCCGGTTACATCCAGACGCACATGCCCGAGCATCCTGTGATGGATGCGATCGTACGTGGCGATCGTGAGGCCTTCATCGAGCGGGAAATCCGCACGCGCCAGCTCGCCATGCTGCCGCCGTATGGCCGGCTCGCCTCGCTGATCATCTCGGCACGGCAAAAGGACGTGGCCGAGCGTGTCGCACAGGATATTGCGCGGCGCGCGCCTGCCGCCCCCCGCATCGAGGTACTGGGCCCCGCCGAGGCGCCGATCTCGATCATTCGCGGGCGCTATCGCTGGCGGCTGCTGCTCAAGGCCCCCCGAGAGCTGGACGTCCAGGCCTATCTGCGCGCCTGGCTGGCCGAGATCCCCGAGATCAAGGGCGACCTGCGACTTACGGTCGACATCGACCCCTACAGCTTCCTGTAGCCGGTCAGTGGCAGCGAGGAGGACGAAGGTCGTCAGAGAGATGAATTGGCCACATAAAAGGTGATCACTATTCCTGCAATCGCGAACAGCTCGCGCCGTACCTTTGCCGCGTGGCGGCGATGCTCGACACTGGGACCGGGAAAGAAGACGCCATACGTCAACAGCACGCCAAAAAGCGGTATAGAGAAGATGAATCCCAAGATCGCGTGGACGACGAACCGCCACGACGACGACGCTTCCTCGTCCATGGCCAGCACGTTCTCGTCCATAGCCCGAAAGAAGACCGTGCAACCCACAAACGAAAGCACGAATGCGTCGTGATACCAGTCAGGCAGATCGAGATGCACAAACGAAGCTAAATAACTCAGCAAGTCATGGAGAGGGGCGGTCAGGCGACGCCAGACCTGCATGAAGTCGCTCAGGACCGGCACCAAGCCAATTTTGAGCACCTTTTGAATTAGGCTGATCAGGGCAATGGCACCGAGCGGCACGCCGAAAAGCGCAGCTTGTATTCCAGCGTCGTCCGTCTTACCGGCTTTAGGTGCCATGGGAGCGCCCCTCGCGCGTTGCGTCTTTCTGAACGCATTTTAGTCAACTGATTTTTGGTCCGCCAGGATGTCGACGTTCGGCTGCAATGCCTGCAGAGGAACCCCCCGCGGCAAATTCGTTCGGAGGAGATCTGGCGCGCAAATCCACTGCGGCTAAGCGCCCGGAATGACGGCCAATTGCGGCCCAATTGATCGTGAATATGGCGCTGCAGCAACGATCTAAGATATCAGAATTGCTTGGAAATCGTGCTTAACATAGGTGTCATTAGGGCGCAGTATTGTGCAACGCAATAGAAGTCCCATATGACTTAGTGTGAGACCGGCGCCACCAAGAGTGCCGGCTCGCGTGTGCCAACTCAAGGGGTGCATCATGAGCAGCATAACATCGCGCGCGGTCATCGATCCCGACGACGCGCCAGATCTCCAGCAGGGCGCCCTTCAGTCGGAGGTGCATCCGCTCAACGCCGCGACCGTGCGCAAGCTATGGCCGACCGAGGGCCACCTCTTTCGCGACCATCTCCTGCGCCTCGACAAGGACAGCCGGCGCCTGCGGTTCGCCCACGGCGTGTCCGATAGCTTCATCGAGGACTATGCCGCCCGCATGAGCGACATGGGCTCGATTGTCTTCGGCTACTTCGTCGATGGCGAGGTGCGGGCCGCCGCCGAGTTGCGCAAGCTCTCCGACGACTGGGGCGTCGAGGCCGAGGCGGCCTTCTCCGTCGAACACGCCTACCAGGACCAGGGCATCGGCTCGGCGCTCATGGGCCGCGTCATCCGCTCGGCGCGTAACCGTGGCGTCAGGCTCCTGTTCATGAGCTGCCTCGCCGAAAACGCCAAGATGCAAACGATCGCCAAGAAGCACGAGGCTGAGCTGCGTTTCGAATATGGCGAGGTGATCGGCGAGATCATTCCGAGCGGCCCGGACTACTTCTCCCTGCTCGCCGAAGCAACGGACGACCGCGTCGGCTACATGATGGCGGTGCTCGATCTTTCCTCGCGGCTCGTGAAGGCGGCCTGAGGCAAAAGCCGGACGCGCGAAAATTGAACCGGAGATATTCCGACGATTAACCCGTCCCCGGTCACAGGTTTGACCTGTTCCGACGCGATGGAATGTGCTCGCCGTGGTTGCCTCGTGAGGCACCGCGCGCTAGCACATCTCTACAGGCACGGATCGGCGGCACCTGCGGATGATCGAGACCCTGACAGAACTCATCAGCGACAATCGCGCACTCGCCGTGGCGGGCGTGATCCTGCTGCTGCTCGTGTTTGTGCCGGCTGCGCGCACGGTGACGCAGGTGTCCTTGCGGATCTTCGCGCGTCTGCTCCTGCTGATCGCGCTTGTCGCGCTGGTCAGTGATGGCACGCGCACGATCGCCAGCGACCGCGGCCTCGTCGTCACGTCAGCCCTCCAATACTGGGCCGAGATTGCCCCGGTGATGCTCGAGAACCTCAAACGCACGCTCTCGCTGAAGATCCACCCGCTCTTTTGGGATGGCATTCTGGTGCCGCTGCTCAGCCTGCCGGCCTGGCTGTTCCTGGCAGCCAGCGCACTGATCATTCTCTTTCTCGCCCGCAAGCGGCACAAGACCAACATCTTCGTCAACGCCTGAGCGAGGCTTCCCATGAAGATGCTCGTCACAGGTGCCAACGGCCATGTCGGCTTCGGCGTGTGCAAGGCATTGCTGGCTGGCGGCCACGACGTTCGCGCCTCGATCCGCTCGGCCAGCGACGCGGCCAAGGCGACGCCGCTCAAGGCTATGGGGATCGATGATATCGTCGGCCTCGATGTGCGCGCGTTCGAGCCGTTCGTCGAAGCCTGTCGCGGCATCGACGTGCTCGTCCACGTCGCCGCCACCTACGATATGCGTCCGACGGGCGCGAGCGAAAGCCAGTCCATGCTGCGCGACAGCACCGAGGGCGCGGCCAATGCCGTACGCGCCGCCGCGCGCGCCGGCGTGCCGAAGGTTGTTCTGACATCTTCCGTCGCAGCGCTCCCGCGCGTCCGCGCGGAGGATCCGCCGGTCACGGAAGCCGACTGGGCGACCGATCTCGCCGTTCCCTATTTCCGCGCCAAGACCGAGGGCGAGCGCGCCGCGTGGAAGGCCGCGGAGGAAACCGGCATCAAGCTCGTCACACTCCTGCCGGGGACGATCGGCGGTCCCGATTTCCGCCGCCGCACGCCCTCGCTCGGCATGATCGAGAGCATCATGCTCGGGTCCATGCGCCTGGGTGCCCCGAACACGAACATTGCCTACGTCGACGTGCGCGATGTCGCCGCCGCGCACGTGCTGGCGGCCGAGCGTGATGTCGAGGGGCGCTTCATCATCGTCAACGACCACGCCCCGGAAATGCGGGAACTGAGCCTGCTCATGCACTGGTCGGACGCGTCCGTTCCGGCGGCCCCCGCCGTGCTCCCCGACTTCGTCATGCGTGCCGGCCCCGCGCTCGACTGGCTGCGGGCGAGCGTACTCCGCACGCCCCGCATGGTGAGCCGCGAGCTGGTCGAAACCATGCGCGGGAAGGTCACCAAGGCGAGCAATGCCCGCGCCAAGGCCGAGCTCGGCTGGCGCCAGACCGTGGGCCTCGACCGCAGTCTTTCGGAAACCATGGCTGCCATCCGGGCGCTGCGCCGCCAGGAGGGGCACAAGCTCGTCATCTGACTATTCCGCGCGATCAGGACATAATCTTCGGAATGGTTGGCCATTGACTTTCCGGGGCTGCTTGATCATCTTCCCGCGCATGAGCACCGGTTTCGCCATCATCCGACGTATGCGCGCGCGCCCTCTGGCGCGGCAGCGATGACGGCTTGTTGTCCAAAGAAGCCTGTTGATCGCACGCCGCGCCTTTGACGCGGCTTTTTTTGTGCCCGCAAGCACCGCTCCCCAACTGGGACAACGTTCAGGATCACGACCATGGCCACCACGACCGCTGCCAAAAGCAAGCCAGCCGCCATCAAAGGCAAGGTTCCGGCCGTCTTCATCGACGGCGAAGCCGGCACGACTGGCCTCGAAATCCGCCAGCGGCTCGCCGGCACCAAGGGTATCGCGATCAAGTCGATCGATCCCGACAAGCGCAAGGATCCCGCCGCGCGGAAGGCCCTCATGGCCGAGACGGATGTCGTCATCCTCTGCCTGCCGGATGACGCGGCGAAGGAGGCTGTCGCGCTTGCCGACTCGCTTGGCGCAGAGAGCCCGCGGATCATCGATGCCTCGACGGCACATCGCGTCGCGCCCGGCTGGACGTACGGTGTTCCCGAGCTGGCACCCGGACAGGCGGAAGCCATCGCGACGTCGAAGCGCGTGACCAATCCGGGCTGCTATCCGACAGGCGGCATCCTGCTGCTGCGGCCGCTGGTCGACGCGGGCATCATTCCCGCGGACTACCCCATCACCGTGAACGCGGTCTCGGGTTATTCAGGCGGCGGCAAGTCGATGATCCAGGCGTACGATGCAGGCACAGCGCCGTCGTTCGAGCTCTACGGGCTCGCGATGACGCACAAGCATCTGCCCGAGCTGCAGAAGTACAGCAATCTCACGCGGCGTCCGATATTCGTTCCGTCCGTCGGCAATTTCCGGCAGGGCATGCTGGTGAGCGTGCCGCTGCATTTGGACACGCTGCCGGGAAGCCCCTGCCTGAAGGACCTGGAGCTGGCGCTCGACAAATATTACCAGGGTCAGAAGCTCGTCTCGGTCATCAAGGAGCCGGCGGCGACACTGCCGCGTCTCGAAGCCGAAACGCTCAATGGGACGGACAAAATCGAGTTGTTCGTTTACGGCAATGCGGCGCTGAAACAGGCCGTGCTGGTCGCGCGACTCGACAATCTCGGCAAGGGTGCGTCCGGCGCCGCCGTGCAGAATCTCGGCATTATGCTGGGATTGGATTTTTAGTTCGCATTTGCGCGCGACATTCGCGGCGACTGCGCCGCAGTCCCTTCTCCCCGTCCTATACGGGGAGAAGGTTAGGATGAGGGGCGGCGGCACTTACCGACGTCAGAGTATGCCGCCGCCCCTCACGTCGTGCTGAAAGCACGCCTCTGGCGTGACCCTCTCCCCGCGCGCGGGGAGAGGGAGAATAGAGAGCTAAGCATCCACCGGCTCGAAGCTCGCGGAGAGCTGCAGCACCAGTTCGTTGAGCACGAAGCGGCCGGCGCGGGTCGCGACGAGGCGATCCGGCGTGGGTTGTTGGAGAAGCGCGAGCTTCTCCAGCCGCTCGATGGCGGCGCGTGACGGGCGAACGCCCCCGAGCGCTTCGAGCCGCCGCAGATCGATGCCTTCCGCAAGCCTCAAGCTCATGAGCAGCATTTCGTCGGCTTCTTCCGCGGACGTGAGCGTCGCGTCCTCGACGATACCGTGGCCCTGCTGCTCGACGGAGGCCGCCCAGGCCTCGGGTTGACGCTCACTCATGAGCGCGTGGCGCGCGCCGTCGATGACGAGGCGGCCATGCGCGCCTGGACCAACGCCCGCGTAATCGCCATAGCGCCAGTACGTGAGATTGTGACGGCTCTCCGCGCCGACGCGCGCGTGATTGGAGATCTCGTATGCCGGAATTCCGGCAGCATCCGTCAGCTCCTGCGTGATCTCGAAAAGTGTATCGGCAAGCTCGGGATCGGGCACGGCGAGCTTGCCGGCGCGATGCAGCCCTGCGAAGGGCGTGCCCTCCTCGATCGTGAGCTGATAGAGCGAGAGATGATCGCGCATCATGGCGAGTGCTTCAGAAAGCTCGGCGCGCCAAGCCTCAGGCGTCTGCGCGGGCCGAGCATAGATGAGATCGAATGAGAAGCGCTCGAACGTGCGCGCGGCGATCTCGATGGCGCGGCGCGCTTCAGCGACGGAATGCAGGCGGCCAAGCGCCTTGAGGTCCCTGTCGTTCAATGCCTGCACGCCGAGAGAAACACGATTGACGCCAGCGGCACGATAACCGGCGAAGCGATCAGCCTCCACGCTCGACGGGTTGGCTTCGAGCGTAACTTCGGCATCGCGCGCAACCGGCCACGACTTGCCAATGGCATCGAGCACGCCGCCGACCGTCTCGGGCTTCATGAGCGAGGGCGTCCCGCCGCCGAGGAAGATGCTCGTCACGGTGCGGCCCGGTGCGAGTGCCGCCATGTGCGCGATCTCGCGTACGAAGGCGGCAGCGAAGCGTGGCTCATCGACGCCGGCCATGCGCACGTGGCTGTTGAAGTCGCAATACGGGCATTTGGACGCGCAGAACGGCCAATGGACATAGACGCCAAAGCCTGGGTTTGCGGAGTTACCCATCGCGTTTGTCCATCAGGGCTGCAACGAAGAGCGCGAACGCACGGGCGCGATGGCTGATGGCGTGCTTAGCCTCCGCCTCCATCTCGCCGAAGGTCAACTCCTCGCCGTCGGCCAGGAACATCGGATCATAGCCGAAGCCCTTCTCGCCGCGCGGCGGCCAGACGAGATGACCGAAGACCTTGCCCTCGAACACTTCCGTCTCGCCGTCGGGCCACGCGAGGCAAAGCGCAGCAGTGAAATTCGCGCGACGACTATCGGGATCGCGTGCGAGTTTCTCTTCGAGTTCGCGCTCGACGCGCTGCATGGCAAAGTTGAAGTCCTTGGACGGTCCAGCCCAGCGCGCCGAATATACGCCCGGATCACCGCCAAGGGCTTCCACTTCCAGCCCCGAGTCGTCGGAGAGCGCGGGCAGACCGCTCGCCTTGGCGCTGTGCAGCGCCTTCAGCCGCGCATTGCCAGCAAAAGTCGTCTCGGTCTCCTCGGGCTCGCTGATGTCGAGTTCGCCGGCCGAAATCGCGCTCATGCCATAGGGGCGAATGAGATCGTTGATCTCGCGGATCTTGCCGGGGTTGTGGCTGGCGACGACGAGCCGCGTGCCGGGAACGAGTTTGCGCATCAGCCCAATCCTTAAGAATCCAGTCCCCAGATTTTAGGTTCGGCGAACTCGAGACAGTTGCCCGCGGGGTCGCGGAAGTAGATGGAGCGACCGCCACTCGGCCACACGAAATCGGCTTCAATGGCAACGCCGGCGGCTTCGAGGCGGCGCTTCCAGTCGTCGATCTCGTCGCGGTTCGCGCGGAAGCAGACATGCCCCTCGCCGGTCGCGCCATGAGGCGGCACAGGAAGCTTTGCGTTCTCGGGCGGCGGCACCACTGTCGCCTTCGGATTGAAGATCAGCAGCACCTGATCGCCGCAGCGATAGAAGAGCTGGCGCCCCGCGAGCTTGGAGAAAGGCACCATGCCGAGCACGTCTGCGTAGAAGCTCTCCGTCGCGTCGAGATCGGCCGCGTACATGACGGTCTCGAGAATGCCGGACGGTGGTGCCTTGTCTCGCGCGTTCTCTGGCATGGGGCGGTCCCCGATTTCAAAACTCCTCAGCTCTTCTGCCCGCGATTGCGCTGCGCGAGCGTGCGCAGCCGCAGTGCATTGAGCTTGATGAAGCCCTGGGCGTCCTTCTGGTCGTAGGCGCCCTGGTCGTCCTCGAACGTGACGAGCGTCGACGAGTAGAGCGACTTCGGGCTTTCGCGGCCGGTGACGATCACATTGCCCTTGTAGAGATCGAGCGTGACCTCGCCCTCCACATGCTCCTGGCTCTTGTCGATCAGCGCCTGCAGCATCTCGCGCTCCGGGCTGAACCAGAATCCGTAGTAGATCAGCTCCGCATAGCGCGGCATCAGATCATCCTTGAGGTGCGCGGCGCCGCGGTCGAGTGTGATGCTCTCCATGGCACGATGCGCAGCCAGCAGAATGGTTCCGCCGGGCGTCTCGTAGATGCCGCGCGACTTCATGCCGACGAAGCGGTTCTCGACGAGATCGAGACGGCCGATGCCGTTGTCGCGTCCGAGATCGTTCAGCGCCTTCAGCAGCGTCGCCGGGCTCATCTTCTGGCCATTGAGCGAGATTGCGTCGCCCTTCGCGAAGCCGATCTTGATGGTTGTCACCTTGTCGGGTGCAGCCATGGGCGAGATCGTGCGCTGGTAGACCATTTCCGGCGCCTTCTGCGCGGGATCTTCCAGCACCTTGCCTTCGGAGGACGAGTGCAGGAGGTTCGCATCGACAGAGAACGGCGCCTCGCCTTCCTTGTCCTTGGCGACCGGAATCTGATGACTGCGCGCGAATTCGAGAAGATCCGTGCGGCTCTTGAATGTCCACTCCCGCCAGGGCGCGATGATCTTGATGCCGGGCTCGAGCGCGTAGTAGCTCAGCTCGAAGCGCACCTGATCGTTGCCCTTGCCGGTCGCGCCGTGACAGACCGCATCGGCTCCCGTCTTCCGGGCGATGTCGATCTGTGCCTTGCTGATGAGCGGCCGCGCAATCGAGGTGCCGAGCAAATACACGCCTTCATAGACGGCGTTCGCGCGGAACATCGGGAATACGAAATCGCGGACGAACTCCTCGCGCAGATCCTCGATGAAAATGTTCTCGGGCTTGATGCCGAGCATGAGCGCCTTCTCGCGCGCAGGTCCGAGTTCCTCGCCCTGGCCGAGGTCGGCGGTGAAGGTCACGACCTCGCAGCCGTACTCCTCCTGCAACCACTTCAGGATGATCGAGGTATCGAGGCCGCCAGAATAGGCGAGAACGACCTTCTTCACGGACTTGGGCGCAGACGACATGGCAGCTCGACCTTTCGGGCGCGGACAATCATTGCGCCCCGGCGGGGAGGCGCGTTTGCGGCGGCACTATAGGCAGCGGCGCGGCCACCGCAAGGGCTGCTGCCCGCCGGCAAGTTAACGGCATAGCCTAGGATGGTTCACCCTGGCGTTCGCGGAGGGTGTTTCCTGAGCGACGGGCTGCACGCCAAAACCTCGGCGAACCACAGCACATGTGCCTCGGCAGCCTTGTAGGCCTCCTCCGACGAAGCATAGGCCTTCCCGGAAAAGTACTGCACCGGTGTCCATGCTCCGCCATCCTCGACGTCGCGCCTAAACTCCTCGAAGCCGAACGTGAGATCGGGGCGGTAGAACACGTCGACGCATCTGTTGCGCTCGCCATTCTCGACGCTCGCGAAGACCACCCATGACTTGTCGATGCGCTGCGACATTTCTTACGCGGCACTCTACGGCGGCCGATCAACCGCCGCCGCCGAAGGACTGGCGAAACCAATTCAGGCCCTGCCCTATGACGTCACCGAACATGAGCAGCACGAACGCCCAGAGAAAGGCCGAGGACCAGTTGGCGAGCTGGAATTTCCCCTTCGGCATCTCGACGATGCCGGCAACCAGCGGCACGGAGGCCCTGAGCGGCCCGGAGAAGCGGCCGAGAACGACAGCCCAGGCGCCGTACTTCTCGAAGAAGGCGTGCCCCTTGGGAAGAAGATCCGGGTAGTTCCGCAGGGGCCACATGCGCGCGATCTGCTCGTGGTAGTGCTGCCCGAGCCAATACGAGACCCAGTCGCCGAGCGCGGCGCCGACAGCGGCCATGGTCAGGATGAACCAGAAATCGAGGCCGCCACTCGCACCGATAAGCGTGCCGATGGTCACCAGGATGGCCCAGAAGGGGAGAACGAGCGAGATGAACGCCATGGACTCGCCGAACGCGAGCACGAACACAACCGGCCCCGCCCACGCCTTGTGCTCTTTCACGAACGCAATGATGGCGTCCGCATAGGCTTCCAGTCCCATTCACCCTCCCGAAGCAAACAGCGGCCTCCCGCGGCATTCGCCTGGGGAGGCTCGCGAGCGTGTACAGGCTTGCAGGTTCAAGCTCAAGCGTTCGCGATGTCGCTAGGATAGGTGGGAAGTAGCTTCGTGGCTCACGCCCGCACCCGACAACCACGTCGGCGAATCTCGGTGCCAAGCTCTTTCGAGACCTCGGCCGCGAGCATCGTGCCGCGCGACTTCTGTGCCGGGCTGAGACCGCCAGAATACGGTCCGTTCAATGCCGAAGGTGCTCCATCGGCTTCACGCTTGCCATGCGCAAGCTCGTCGCAACTGAGCTCGCGCTTGCGGCTGCGGAAGGCGAAGAGCCGTACGCCCGCTGCGTAGGAGTGCGCGTTCGCCGGCTCTCGTATCCAGCTCCGTTTGGGATCAGCCAGCATCCGCTTGAGGGCGGCGCCCCGCGCCTCCACGCATGGCGGACTATCGTCGACACAATCCGCGCTTGGCTGGGCCGTGGCTGCGGTTTCCAGGTTGATCGCTGCACAGGAGCCAAGGACGGTGCCAAGGACAAGCATCGAGACTGGAATAAAAATGCGCCCGAACGGGCGGCGCGCAATCATGCAGGGTCCTCGTGTGTAGGGTACGCGTGGACTAACTGAAGCCTTAGAAATACGGCCATCTGATCACCGACCGACGCCGAAATACCACAAATCAGTAACCGGAGTACTGGAATTCGGGCTAAGGTGCCCATCAGGCACACAATATGCCCCAACACCAAACCTCATCCAATTCAGGGAGCACGCACCTCATGGCTCATGCCATTCGAGTTCACCAGCACGGCGGCGCCGACGCGCTCAAGTACGAAACCGTAGAGGTCGGCGCTCCCGGCGCCGGTCAGGTGAAGCTCAAGCAACACGCGATCGGTGTCAACTTCATCGACGTTTACCAGCGCACGGGCCTCTATCTGCAGACGCTGCCCTTCTCGCCGGGCAACGAAGGCGCTGGCGAAGTCACGGAAGTCGGCTCCGGCGTCACTGATCTCAAGGTCGGCGATCGAGTTGCCTATGCTGGCGCGATCGGCGCCTATGCCAGCGAGCGCCTCGCACCTGCCGACAAGCTCGTGAAGCTTCCCGACGCGATCTCGTACGAGACGGGCGCAGCCATGATGCTGCAGGGCATGACCGTGCAGTACCTGCTGCGCCGGACCTACAAAGTCGGCGCGGACACGACGCTGCTCATGCACGCTGCTGCCGGCGGCATCGGCCTCATCGCCTGCCAGTGGGCGAAGCACCTCGGCGCGACGATCATCGGCACGGCCAGCTCGGAAGAGAAGTGCGCGCTCGCCAAGTCGGCCGGCGCCACGCACACGATCAACTACAAGACGGAGAACTTCGTCGAGCGCGTGAACGCGATCACCGGCGGCAAGAAGTGCGATGTCGTCTATGACTCGATCGGCAAGGACACGTTCCCCGCTTCGCTCGACTGCTTGAAGCCGCTCGGCCTGTTCGTGACCTTCGGCAATGCCTCTGGCCCGATCGATGCCTTCAATGCCGGCATTCTCGCGGCGAAGGGCTCGCTCTACATGACGCGGCCGACGCTCAACACCTACACGGCTACGCGCGCCGACCTTGTCGCAACGGCGAAGGATCTCTTCGACGTCGTCGCTTCGGGCGCCGTGAAGATCAACGTCAATCACAAGTACGCGCTGAAGGACGCAGCCCAGGCGCACAACGATCTCGAAGGCCGCAAGACCACGGGCTCGATCATCCTGTTGCCTTGATTTTTCTTTGCCGCGGGCTGCTGGGAAGAGGTGCTTCGCAACCTCGCCGTAGTGCTATGCCCGCGGCGGAGCACTCTTACTTGCCGCGGGCTGCTGGGAAGAGGTGCTTCGCAACCACTTCGTAGTGCTATGCCCGCGGCGACCACATCGACAGGACAGAGCAAGAGGCCGTGGGCTCGATCCGCGGCCTTTCTTTATGGGCACGCAACGATAAGACGCAGCGAACCGTCGAACTCGGGCGCGGTGCGCAAGTACCCATGCTTGCGATCCCAGACGCCGGACACGAGATCATCGCGCAGGTGCTTCACATAATCCGACGCCGTATCCTCACTCACGAAGCTCCACGCCGAACAGGCAAGGCGCGCCGCAGGATCGAGCAAACGCTCCGGCCGGCCGTAGTAGGCTTCGTTGAAACCATCGCGGCACATGAGCGGGATCGGCACCGGCACGATCTCCGTCGTACCGCCCAGCACCGTCGCCATGCGATCGAGCGCGGGATAGCGACGCGCCTCGGCGGCGAGCACATCCGGCGCATAGTCGTTCAGCCAGAAGCGCTGCACGAGATCGGGATCGCAGGAGAGTACGATCACCGGCCCGCGCGCAACGCGGCGCATCTCACGAAGCCCATCCTCCAGCCGCGTCCACTGATGCACGGAGAAGGTCGTCATCGCGGCGTCGAAATGCCCGTCCGGGAACGGCAGTCGCTCGGCGACGGCATCGATGGCAGTCGCGAGGTGGGCAGGACGCTGCGCGCGCATGGATGCGGAAGGTTCGACGGGTGCCACGTCGCGATCGGTCGGCTCATATGAGCCCGCGCCAGCGCCGACATTCAGAACCGACCGCGCATCGCCGAGCGCCTGCGCGATGAGTGCGGCGATGGCTGGCTCGGGCTGACGGAAACTCGCATAACCGCGTCCGATGCTGCCGTAGTCGGCGTCACCTGCGCTGCCATCGGCCTTTCGGTCAGCCATTCCCGCCCCAAAACATTTGGGGCGCCGAAGCGCCCCGCATTCACACTTTTTCTTTGAGCGTGGTTGGGCCACCGATCGGTGCTGAAGCCTGCCGGCCGATCTGCGAACCGGGCTTGGGCGGCTTGCCGGCGGCATAACCGTCAAGCACCTTCTCGAAGAGCTCAGGCGTCAGATCCTCGTACGTGTCCTTGAAGATCTGCACCATCGGCGCATTCGCGCAGCTTCCAAGACACTCGACCTCCTCCCACGAGAAATTACCGTCCTCGGAAAGATGGTGCGGATCGTGGTGGATGCGATGCTTGCAGACCTCCTTGATGGCCTCCGAGCCGCGCAGCATGCACGGAGTCGTCCCGCACACCTGGACGTGGGCCTTCTTACCCACCGGCGAGAGCTGGAACATCGTATAGAAGGTCGCGATCTCGTAGACGCGGATGTACGCCATGCCGAGCATGTCGGCGATGTAGCGGATGGCCGGTTCGGGAAGCCAGTTGTCGTGCTGCTCCTGCGCCCGCCAGAGCAGCGGGATCACGGCCGACGCTTGCTTGCCCGCCGGATAGCGGCGGATCACCTCTTCGGCCCAGGCGAGATTCTCCGGCGTGAAGTCGAAGGATACCGGCTGATCGGGATGCAGTCTGCGGACGGACATGGAATTCCTGCTCGACGGTCGCTAGGTGCAAAGCGGAACGGTGATGCCATGTCGGCGCGCATTGAGCAATGGTCACGCCGCCGCGGCAGGCATGCTCCCGCTCCCGCGATGCCCCTCCGGCGCGCCTCAGCTCGTGCCGAGGGCCCATCCGGCCATCGTGAGCACCGCGGCCACTGGTGCGAGCAGCAGGGCACTTTGTGCCCCGATTTTCAGCAGGAGCATCCAGACGAACGCGCCGACAAGACCGAGCAGCAGCACGAGCGGCAGCGCGGCACCACCGAGCGAAACGGCCGATATCAGTGCAATGCCGCCGGCGCAGAGGCCGATCAGGCGCGGCAGGATCGGCCGCTCGGCCTGCCAGGCTCCCATGGGCCAGGAATTCTGGAGCGCGACCCAGCGATAGGAGGCAAGCGACAGGCCCCAGGCAAAAGCTGCAACCGTAAGCACGAACATCAATGCGCTGGACATGTACGTTCTCCGACTCGCACTCCGAACCTTGCTCCACCGAACACGGCACGGGGCCCTTGGCGGCCGTGACATCGGTCGCGCCCCGGACATTCCACCGTTAGTCCCCCAAAGTGATAAGTCCGCGCACGTGCGACGTCGCCTGCAGCGCCCGAAGCCCCTGTGGATAACTCCTCGTCCGTGGCAGATCGGGCCCAACGTGGCAAGAGGGCGCCGAGCACCCTCGAAGGCGCCATCAAGCTGCGATTACGCGGACTGATGATCCCACATAATAATTATTATTCAAATACATAGATCGAATTTCTCATCGAAGGCAGTGCCATTGAACCAGCGTTTCCCACGCACCACCAACGTTTCTTACTGTGTCCCTTGCGCAACCCTCGTCCGCGCCCGTGCGGTTTGAATGCCTCGGCAGCACCAACGAGGCCTGACTTTCGCGTAAACCATACTAGTCTCGGTGCGATCCCATCTCGAGGTTCGTGAGCGATGCTCAACCGTATGCTGACCGCCCTTCTCGCGACCGCAGCCCTTTCCGGGCCTGCTTTCGCGCAGGCGCAAAGTTGCGGTCCGGATAGATTCTCGAAGGTAGTGGATGATGCGGCGGCTAGCCTGCGTCGGCATAGCGGCGAGACGCAGCCGCGCATTCAGGCAGGCATTGCCAAGCTGAAGGCGCGTTACGGCTGGCGCGACGATGAGCAGGCCGACCGCGCCCGCGAACTGCTGGCCGACGCGGAGACCGAGGCGCTCGACCACAAAGGCGCGCAGCTCCTCGCGACGCTCGACCGCATTTCGGAGGATGGATCGCGACATCCCGGCGACTGCGCAAAGCTCGCCGAATTGCGCGCCACAGCATCCGCACTTTCGACCACGGTCCGCCAGAAGAGCGATCTTGTGCTGCGGCGGATCGATCATGCCCTGACATTGCCGGCGGGCGAGCGCCCGCTGAAGCAGCCCGAAGCCGCTCTGACACGCGCGCCATCGCTTAGTACTATGCCGCGCGACGGCATGACCGCGCGGCCGATCGAAGTCGCGCGCCAGGACGAGACCACAGCAGCGGCGGCTACGAACCTGCCATGGACGGCTCCGTGGGCAGCGCCACTGGTACCACCACCGCCCGCCGAGGCGCCGGTCGGTCAATGGACCGTGACCACGACACCGCAAGCAGCCGATCCGCCGGTCGCTGCCGTGCCGCCGCTACCTGTTCCTCGCCGCGTCGCGGCCATTACGCCCTCGGTGGCTCCCATTCCGCCATCGGCCAAGGTGGGTGCGCCCAAGCCAGTGCCGACCACCGACACGTATTCAATGGATGAGATCAAGACCGCGGCACGCGGCGGTCTTCCCAATTGGTCGGCGAATGTCGCGAGCGTCATCGAACACGCGTTCTCGAACTATGGCCGGCCCACGGCCTATGTCATCGGCGAAGAGGGCGGTGGCGCCTTCATTGCAGGCGTGCGCTATGGCAGCGGCAAGCTCTATATGAAGGGCAAGCCAGTCGGGAAGGTTTACTGGCACGGCCCGTCCGTCGGCTACGATTTCGGCGCCGCCGGCTCGCAGACGCTGTTCCTCATCTACGGCATGCGCGAAGCGCGGGACATCTACCGGGGCTTCTCCGGCATCGATGGCGCTGCTTACTTCATCGGCGGCGCGGGCATTACGTTCCTCAACAATGAGGAAATCATCATGGCACCGATCCGCACGGGGTTCGGCTTCCGGCTCGGCGCCAGCGTCGGCTACATCCGCTTCGCCTCGAAGCCGACGTGGAATCCCTTCTGACGATCCAAGTCAGTCGTTTTCGAGTTCCGGCCCTTCGAGCGCAGGCGGCGAAAGTGCGTCGATCTCCTGGAGCGCCTTGCCTGCAATACCTTGCAGGTCTCCGTACATGCCGACGGTAGACTCGATCACCCCCTGGATCTGCGTTTGCCGCTTCGCCCATAGGCGCGTCATTGTCTTGCGCTCCTTGTCCAAGTCGGACTGCATGTCGGAGAACTTCTCGACGATCGCCTCAATGCGATGCCGGAAGCGCGGGCCTGTCAGGTACTCGTAGACCAGCTCCATCTTCGTCTGCTGGCCATCTCCCGCCTGCCTGACCTTGGCGATCTCGATCAACGACTGGCGCAACGCAATGGCGACGGGAACCGCACAGCGGGACTCGGCCACCCAGATGCCATCCACATGATCGAACGCCGTCACGCCCTTGGGCAGGACATTGGAGACCAGCAGCGCCAGCTCCGCGTTCGCGGACCTTTGATCGTCGCGAAGCTTGGCGAGCCAGCCGTCGCTCCAGTTCTTCGTCCGCTTGGACTCCCACAGTATCGTTCCGCAAGCCTGGCCCGAAGTGCCGAGAACCCGCTGCAGTACGTCGCCGCCGAATTCGCCCTTAGGCACGGGCTCGATCAGATCCAGCGGAAACTTTGAGCGCAGCAATGCCTCGAGCTCCAGTTCCAGGACCTCGCCCTGCAACTGCTGTGATCCCTGCTCCGCCTTACGCTTCAGATCCTCGATCTGGCGCTGCATGGAGGATATCTGCTCCTCCTTCTCCAGCACGCGGAGCTTGAGTGCCTCGTCTACCTCCTGCTTGGCTTTGTCACGGACCGCAACGAGCGACTCCTGCACCCTCTTCTCGATGGTCAGGTCCATCTCGCGCTTGGCATCGTCGAGTTCGCGCTGCTTGCGGATGAGATCTGCCTGCGCCTTCTGGGCGTCGGCCAGCTTGACATCGCGCTCCTTCAAAACCTCCTGCAGCTCGCTGAGCTCTTTGGTCTTCTGATCGAGATCGGACGCTGCCAGAAGCTTTGCCTTCTTAGCCTCTTCGGCTGCGATGACGGCGCGCTCGGCTTTCACCTTCGCTGCGACTTGCTCATCGACGGATGCCTTGGCGGTGGCAAGCTCGCCCTCTTTGGTCTTGAGCGCGGCCTCCCGCTTCGCGACTTCAGCATCCTTGGCCGCAAGAGTCTGCTCGAACCGCCGACGCGTCTCGGCGATCAGCGGGGCCGCGAGGGATTCGGTCAGCTTGATTTCGGTGCTACAGGCGGGGCAGTGGATGACGGGTTCGTTCATAAGCTCCCATCCGGTCAGACCACCAGGAAAGCGGCGGCCCATTTGTCAATTCACGGTCGACTCATCATATCATTTGTTCTCTAAATGTTCTACTGGAAATTTACGCTTTCTCCCCGGCAATTTGGCCGCGTCGGTTGTTGTAACGGAGCGAATTGTAAAGAGTGATGGCAGCGGCAAGCGCTCGCGTCAGCGGGTGGGCCGCCCCTCATCCCGACCTTCTCCCCGTTAAGGACGGGGAGAAGGGGATCTTAGGACGTGCGTTACCGCCCGACGTTCGCAATGCGCGTCGGCACGCCGAACTCGCGATTGCAGATCTCGGCGAGCTTGGCCACGCCCTCGCGGATCGTCTGCTCGGTCGGGTTGGCGAAGCATAGGCGCAGCCGCGATTTGCCGTACACGGGATCGATGGACCACTCCGCTCCAGGGTTCAGCGACACGCCTTCCTTGCTCGCGGCCTGGAACAGCTTCGCCGTGTCCACACTGTCCGGCAGCTTGATCCAGAGGAAGATGCCGCCCTCCGGATACTCGAACTCGGCCGCCGTACCGAAGTTCGCGCCAAGTGCCTCGGTGAGCACGTCCAGTTTGCGCTTGAGCGTCTTGCGCAGGGCGACCACGTGATTGTCGAAGTGGGCCTCGCAATACTCCGCGATGATCATCTGATCGATGGCACCGGTGCCGGAATCCGTTTTCAACGACAGCAGCCGGCTCATAACCGGCCAGCCCGCCACGATGTAGCCAAGGCGAAGCGCCGGCGCGATCGACTTCGAGAATGAACCGATGTGGATCACGCGGTCGTCGCCCGTGATGCCACGCATGGCTTGCGGCCGCTTGCCCTCCCAGACGAGGTCCGAGTAGCACTCGTCCTCGACGATCGGCACGCCATAGCTCTCGCAAAGCTTGATGAGTGCGTGACGCCGCTCCAATGGCAGGACGCTTGCCGTGGGATTCTGTACGGTCGGAATCGTATAGAGGTACTTCGGTCGGATACCCTTGCTCTTCAGGTCGGCCAGCGCGCGCCCCACCGCCTCGATGTCGAGGCCCTGCTTGTCGAGCGGCAGCGGGATCATGTCGACCCCATAGCGCTTCACGCGGCTGAGAAAGCCACCGTAACTCGCCTCTTCGACGACGATCGTGTCGCCCTTCTCGAGCAGCATCGAGTTGACGAGTTCGAGCCCCTGCTGCGAGCCGCCCGTAATGAGGATGTCGTCGGCCGTGCAGCCGATACCCGCGTCGCGGCCGAGCTTCTTGACAAGGAACTCGCGTAGCGCGCAGTAACCCTGCGGACCGCTCTGCAGGCCGTACGTCGCCAGCGTCGAGCCTTCACGCTTCAGGACTTTGCTCGCCGCCGCGATGAAATCGTCGACCGGAACGCTCGCCGCGTCATTGTGGCCACCGACGAAGTTGTATTTCGGAAAGCCGTTGTACTTGGCGGCCGCGGGCGGCAGGTTGGCGCGGAACAGCGTAGTGTAGTCGATCATGCGAGCGATTCCTCGGGTGAGTGTGTTTTCTGGAGTTGTTGGTATGGGTGCTTACTCGGCGGCATCCTTACGCGCGCCGGCATAGCGGGTCTCGGCTTCGTAATAGGCATCAAAGCCGACATTGCGCTTCAAGTCGTCGAAGCTCATGAGCAGATCGGCCGGATGGCGTTCCGTCTTCATGGTGGCGAGGCCTGCCTCGATCGCGCGCATGGATGCGGAGAACAATGTCAGCGGGAAGATCGCGAGACCGAAGCCGAGTTCACGCAGACGCGCCATGGACGGGATCGGTGTCTTGCCGCCCTCCACCATGTTCGCCATGTGGATGCCCGGAGCCTCCTTCGTGACCCGCGCCATCTCGCTCTCGGATTGCGGTGCCTCGACGAACAGGATGTCGGCGCCGGCGTCGCGGAATGCATTGGCGCGCCAGATGGCCTCGTCGAGACCGATGACGCCGCGTGCGTCCGTGCGGGCGAGGATCATGATATCGCCGCCGGCGCGTCGCACCTCATCGCGCGCGTGCGCTGCCGCGCGAATGCGATCGATCGCCTCCGCGCGGTCGACAACGAGCTTGCCCTTGGTGTGCCCACAGCGTTTCGGCGCGAGCTGATCCTCGATCATGACGCACGCCGCGCCGGCCTGCGCATAGCCGCGGACAGTGCGCTCGACGTTGAGCGCATTGCCGTAGCCCGTATCGCCGTCGCCGATGACGGGAATGGGCGTCGCGGCGCAGATGTCACGCACCTGACCAGCCATCTCCGCGTAGGAAATGAGGCCGGCGTCCGGAAAACCGAGCCGAGCCGCGGAAACGGCGAAACCGGACATAAATGTGAAAGGAAAGCCCGCTTCTCCTATCATCTTGGCCGACAGGGCATCCCAGCAGCAGGGCACCATGTGACAGCGATCCTCGTTCAGAATCGCGCGCAGCCTCTTCGCCTTCGCGGACATGCCCGTGCTTCCTCCGATCCGATTTGTTTCCATGCGGTTGAGGCCAACATTGCAGACGCTGCGCGGTGCGGCAAGCCGATGGCGGGGGACGACCTGCCATGCACCCGCAGGAGGAGGCCGCACCTTGCCTCGTGCCCCGCCTGACCGCTATTGTCCAGACAATCATAACAAACCGGGAGAACGCTCATGGCCACTGAAAATGCAGCCCCCGAGATCCGTGCCTTCTGGCAGCCAGGCTGCACGAGCTGCCTGCGCATGAAGGAATTCCTCCAGCGCCACGGCGTACCGTTCACCTCGGTGAACGTGCTTGAGGAAAAGGGCGCGATGGAGGAACTGCTCGCACTCGGCTACCGCACCGTGCCGATCATCCGCCGAGGCAACGATTCCGCCAATGGCCAGGTGCTGCGGGACGTCGCCCGCGTTGCCGGCATTCCCTACGGCAGCACGAAAATTCACCCGCCAGCCGAAATGATGCGGCGACTGACCGAGGTGCAAGGCGCAGCGCGGCGCTTCTTCGGCCAGATGCCGGAGGACAAGATCAATAACTTCCTGCCGAACCGGCCGCGCACGTACGCACAGCTCGCCTATCACATCTTCAACATCGCGGACGCTTGGCTCGAGCATGAGGTCGGCGGCGAGCCGCTGAAGGAAGGCGCGTACAATCGCGTGCCGCCGCCGGAGATGAACAGCAAGGCCAAGGTTCTTGCCTACGGCGAGGATGTCTGGCGGCGCCTCGATACGTGGTGGCAGACCGAAGGTGCGAAAACGAATTTCCAGGACAAGGCTACGGTCTACTACGGCGATCAGTCGAAGCACGAGTTCTTCGAGCGCACGACCTGGCATTCGGGCCAGCATGTGCGCCAGTACAGGCTTCTTCTCGAAACGCTCGCTATCACGCCCGACAAGCCGCTTCCCGACACGATCTGGGAAGGTCTGCCGATGCCGGTGAAAGTCTGGGACGACGAGAAGCCGTTCGTGGCGGCTTGATTCCTTCTTGCCGCGGGCTGCCGGGAAGGGGTGCTTTCGCCTTTCCGTGGCGGTATGCCCGCGGCGGCCATACTGCGAAGCGATCACCTGGATCAGCGGGCTGATGGGAAGAGGCGCTGCCGCCTTCTTCCATGGTGGGTCGCGCCGAAGGCGCGCCAAGAAAGTGCCGCGGCGGCCATGCGGAGAGGCTTGAGCAAGATCCGACAAAGAAAAAAGGCGGCGCACCCAGGGTGCGCCGCCTCATTGTATTCAACGATCGACACGTAGCTAGTGCACGCCGTAGATCTCGAGCGTCGCAGCACCGCGGAAGTTCGGACGCGCGCGATAGACGAACTCGATGCGGTCGATCACCCGTGGCTCGCGGCCCCTCAGATCGATCGGCTCCGAGCGCTGACCAGCGCGCAGAACGCGGCGGATCTGGATGTCATCCGGCGGACCGCCGCGACCGTAGAACACCTTCATGTCCAGGATCTCGATGTCATTATCGAGCGCGCGCAGCGCGATGCGGCTGAAGCGGCCTTCGCGGCGGCCGACGCGCAGGACATCACGGTCGACCGAGAAGCCGATCTTCTGCGTGCCGAGCAGCTCGACACGGGGGCCGGCATCCGGTCGATCCGGAGGTCCGCGACGCGCAACGCGAGCATCGACACGCAGGCGCGCCTCGCCCTTTAGGCTGAGCTTCGAGCGATAGACGAACTCGATCTGGCGCAGATAGCTGCGGTCACCGCGCAGATCGATGTCGATGCTCTGCCCGCGACGCACCATCCCGTCTACTCGGAAGTCCTCGGCGAAACCGTTGAGGTAAACGACGCGGACATTCATGATGTGAATGTCATTGCGCTCGGCAGTCAGCCGAAGATTGCTGAACGGCCCTTCGCGGCGGAACCAGTCCTCGTTGTGATTGAGCCGCAGCACGTCGCGATCGACCATGAAGCCGACCTTCTGCTCGCCGAGCGTGACCCACCGGTCGCCGCCACCCGGTCCGCGCTGCGCCGCCGTCGGCGCAATCATCAACGTCAGTAGGAGTGCCATAGCACTCGCCATGCGGAACATTGCCGAACTCCCTTCCCTTGCGTTTTCCCTGCAGAGCAGACTGGCCAAACCCACCATTCCGATGGCGGAGAGCAGCCAGCGCTGGACCGGCGCCCACCCGCACGGCGCACGCCGATCGATGACCTACCACGACCGCTCACGTACGCGGCAATTAAGGTTAAAGGGGAGCACTGCTTAATACAATTGAGATAAAATCCTGATCCACATCGGATCAAGTCAAGCCAACCATGCGGCGGATGTCGGCCCGCGTCGCGCCGACTGCGCGCAGCTCCGCAAGGCTCGTATCGCGGGCACTCTTGGCGAGCTTGCGGCCGCTTTCATCGACGATCAGGCGGTGATGCGCGTAAAGGGGCGCCGGCAAGTCGAGCAGCACCTGCAGAAGGCGGTGGACATCGGTCGCGGCGAAGAGATCCCGCCCGCGGGTGACGTGCGTTATGTCCTGGGCGGCATCGTCGACGACAACCGAGAGGTGATAGCTCGTCGGCACATCCTTGCGCTGAATGACGACATCACCCCAGCGCCGCGGATCACAGAGAATGATCTGCTGTCCGCCCTCATCATCCAGCTCCGTGAAGTCGAGCGGCGCGCCGCCGAGATGTTCCTCCGCCAGCGCAAGTGCCCGTGTCATGTCGAGCCGCATGACGAAGGGCTCACCTCGCCGCCGGCGCAGCGCAATCTCTTCAGTCGCCATGCCCCGGTGAAGGCCCGGGTAGAGCGGCGCACCATCCGGGTCACGCGGCGCACTTAGGGCTGCACTTGCCTCCGCAATCTCCCGGCGACTTGCAAAGCAGGGATAGAGCACGCCGAGCCGCACGAGCTGAGCGGCCGCAGCCTCGTAGCTCTCCAAATGCTGCGACTGACGGAGCACGGGCTCCTCCCACGGCACGTCGAGCCACGCGAGATCGCGGAAGATGCCTTCGATATACGCCTCGCTCGATCGCTCGGGATCGATGTCCTCGATGCGCACGAGGAAGCGTCCACCAAGCCGACGCGCCCAAGCCAAGCCTGTGAGCGCCGATAGCGCGTGTCCGAGATGCAGCGGTCCGTTCGGGCTCGGGGCGAAGCGCAGCACGGGGCGGCTGGTCGTTGGCATCCTTAGTCTCCGGCTCCTGCCGCGAACCGAGGCGAGCTGACGGGCCACTGGTCGTTGCGCTGCCCGCCACGGCTTCCTACAAAGCCCTTGGGTTGAGGCCGGCGTACGCACCCTGCTTCATGACATCATAGCGCGCGCCAGAAAGACCGACATCACATGATCGACCGGGCCGGCTTCATTATCGCCAACACGCGGCTGCTCACGCCACCGCTGGTGCCGGAGATCCGTCTGCATCTTGCAGAGGAGTCCCTGCCGATCTGGCGCAAGACCGAGGAGGAACTCGGCGAGATGGGCCTGCCGCCACCGTACTGGGCCTTTGCCTGGGCCGGCGGTCAGGCGCTCGCGCGCTACATCCTCGACCATCCCGGAGAACTGGCCGGCAAGCGCGTGCTCGACATCGGCGCAGGCTCCGGCATCGCGGCCATTGCGGCTGCAAAAGTGGGCGCCAGGGAAGTTGCAGCAGCGGACATCGATCCGCTGGCCGTTGCCGCGATGGACCTCAACGCCGCTGCAAACGACGTCGCAATCAGCGCGACCACCGACGACTGGCTGAGCCTTGACGCGCCGCAAGGCGATATCATCCTGGTCGGTGATCTGTTCTACGAGCGGGAGCTGGCCGAGCGGGTCATGGCCTTCATACGACGCAAGGCTGCAGGGGGAAGCCGCGTGCTCGTCGGCGACCCGCGGCGCAACTATTTTCCCAAGGACGCGTTCGCGGCGATGGCACACTATGACGTGCCGGTGACCCGCGAGCTCGAAGACGCCGAAATCAAGCGGGCCGCTGTCTGGCAGCTCCATCACTGAGCGAGAAGGAGCGAGGACGATGCACGTCACCGGGATCAGCTATACAGCGGTACTCATCGCGGCGATCGCCAGCTTCGTATTCGGCGGCCTCTGGTACGGCGTGTTCGCGAAGCGGCGCCTGGGCTCAACGGGCGATGGCACCGTTAAAGGTGCCTTCAGCGCCGCGCAGTTTGCGATCATCTTCATCGCGCAACTCGTCATGGCCTGGATGCTCGCCGGCATATTGCTTCATGTCACGCGCGGCGGCATTCCCCTCAGCGCGCGAAACGCCATCATCTCAGCCGTGCTCATATGGGTCGGCTTCGTCATGACTTCGCTCTCGGCGAGTCATGCTCTGCAGGGGAGCCGCTTTAGCGCGACCCTCATCGATGGCGGCCACTGGCTCGGCGTGCTGCTCATCCAGTCGGCGATACTGGCGTCGATGGCGACCTGAGCCTAGAGCGGCTCGCCACCGAAGGGCGCAACGCCGCACGTCACACGTCGTGACCGCAGCTCGCCGCACACGCGGTTCGCGGCACTGGTGCTCTCGATCGGTCCAGCGATCAGGCGGTACGCAGGTCCACTGCCGCTGGTCGAAGGCACGAAGCGCGGCTCGAAGCTTCCGAGAATTTCCTTGTGGCGATCAGCGAGCAGCATCCAGCTGATGCGCAGCGCATCGACGGATGGCCCAGTGGCGATCTGAATGCCGCGCGGACTTTCGGGCGCAGCCGGCGCCGGCTTCACCTGCGCAGCGCCGAAGGCGACACGCTCGTTCTCACGTGGCGTCGGCCTGCGCGCTGGCAGCTCCGACTCCCGCGGCGCCTCGACGACCCGGCCATCGACAGCGCGGCCCGGAAGGGCGTCCGCCCCACCATTGCCAGCACCAGGCCCTTCCAGCGGACCGCGATTAACGCTCGCCGTCGTGAGCGGAACTCCCTGCTCGGCGACGCGCTGCGCTTCGACCGCTGCAAGCCGCGAGGCAAATGCCTTGTTCTGCTCCTCACGCGCGGCAAGCTCGGCACGTAGCGCAGCAGCCTCGCGCTGAACGACGTCGAGACTGTCGCGAAGAGCTGAGATCTCGGTCCGCGCCTGCTCGTCACGGGAGGCTTGTGCGCTTTCGTCTTCACGCGGCCCCGCCTCGGCACCGACGAGCGCCGCGACCTGGCCGCCAAGCCCCTCGGCGAGATCCGGGCGCACCGACAGCGTGACGAGATACGTCAGCGCCATACTCGACAGCACGACCCAAACCGCAACATACGGACGCGGCAGACCACCGCGGCGACGCTGCTGCGGTGTATGGTTTGCCAGATTACGTTCCACGATAACCCCCAAGCTCCCCCGGAGGGCCTGCCTGCTCGGGCAAAGCCCGCCCTCTTAGAGATATAGGACGGTCGACCCCACCCCACGTAACCTGATCGGGCCCTGAGTCGGGGTCCTGGGTCAACGCAGCAGCCGAAGAACGAGCGGGGTGACTGTGGATGGACATCCAACAACTTGGCTCGACTCCGACCCGCAGAGCGACGGCCGCAGCACTCAGCCCAGGCCCCAAAGACGCCCTATGGGAGGGCCATCGGGCATCAATTCAAATGAAAGTCCGCGGCAGCAATCCGAAGTTCACACGGCGAGATGAGTGCCTTGTGGGCGACAGTAATACGAAAAAGCTGCCCCTCGAGATTGGCGGCCCAGAAGCCCAGAAATGACTTCAAGCGCGGAAAACGCGGGTGAAGATCGTATTCCTGCCATATGTACGTTTGCAGCAGAGCCGGATGATCCGGCAGACGATAGAGTATTTCCGCGGTTGTCAGGCTGAAGCCCTGCAATTGCCGAAGGGCGTCGCGATCCGCCATCTTCTGCCTCCTCTCTTGTCTTGGCAGTAACCACGTTAGAATATCCTGCCGGCGGCGGGTCGCAATATCTTTATCCAGGCAAATCATACAATTAGCAGCCGACGCGGTCGGATGCTAACATTGCTGCAGTTCGCGGCCGTTCGGTGCCCGCCAGGAGTGGCATCCGGGCTCGCCGGGGTTTTCTGATTCGCCGCAAGGCCAATTTATAGGTCCCGCGCACAGCGCTCATTTTTGACCAATCAGCACGCAATCCGCCGCATAATACATCCGATTTATGCCCGGATAAGATTCAGCTCCAGATGCAAAGCAGCTTCTTGATCCGGCAATTGAATATCAATATATTACTGCCATCGAGATCATTCCCTGGACGCCTGCCCTGCACGCTCGGCAAAAATGCGCAAAAGCGCGTTGCGCCACGAGCGAAACGCACATAAAAGGCGCCCTTAGCCCGAGTTTCAACATGGCCCAAATCCGCACCAAGGGAGCAAGAGGTAAGACGATGGCGACCGTGAACTATGACAAGATGTCCCTCAAAGAGCTGCTGGAACACGAGGCTCGCATCGCGAAGGCCATCGGTGCAGCCCGGAAAAATGAGTTCACCAACGCCCGCCAGAAGGTGATCGCGATGGCCGAGAGCCTCGGCTACAAGATCGAAGAGCTGACGGGCGCGGCTCGCGGCACAAAGCGTGGAAACGGCGCGAAAGTTGCGGTCAAATTCCGCAATAAGGATAATCCGGAAGAGACCTGGACCGGCCGCGGCCGCCAGCCGAAATGGCTTACGGCAAAGCTTGCCAAAGGCTCAAAGCTCAGCGATTTCGCCATCTGAAGTCAGCTGTTTCTCTTGCGCGGGCCGGAATGCGGTCCCTGCAATTGGATATGAGATTCAAAGCCGTCGGAGTATGCCCATTTCGGGTGATACTCCGACGGCTTTTCAATTGCTCGCTTGGCGCGCACGCCTCCCTGATGTGGGCCTTGCGACCACACCGCCGTAGCGCCCTGGCACCAGTCGGCGGGAAATTCGGCGTCGGCGCCTGATCTTGCGGCAGGTAACCGGCTATCCGGATGTCATACGAATCACCTATTATCTTCGTGAAAGCAGGGCATTTTCTGCTTTCGGCGATCCGGTCTCCGACCGGGCGCAGGTGGTTGCGTCGCTAACCTGCAGCCGGGGTGCATGTGCGCTTTCGGCAACGCAATGAGCGAGGGCATGCTGGCGAGTTGCTCGAACAGCAAAGTTGGGATCCGGCGGCCATGGATGGGGCCGCCGCCTGATCTTCCCCCGTCTCCGACGAAGAAGCTCATCCTCACCAGCCTTCATTGCACCCGACACGACGAATTCTGTCGTCCGCTCGAGGAAATGGCGCGCTCTCCGCGCGGCAACCTCGCTCGGGCGCCTGAGCCTTCTCGGCAGGGAAAGGTGGGGCTTCCCAACGACGATGGAGTGGCCAATGCCAACACGCCGTCTTCTACCTCGCAGTCGCTCAGGCCCGCCAACCGGCAAGACCGGTTGGAACGGCCCCCGGAGCCGTAGGCTTTTCGAGTTCGACGAACTGCGCTGGCGTGTCAAACCACAGCATCCGCCGACTAGGCCCTAGTCACGTACCCGCCGTCACGACGGCCACAATTCGCAAAGCCGGCCCGTTGGCCGGCTTTGTTTTTTTGTTTTTTTGCGCGGACGCCAACGCCTTCGGCTACTGGCGCCGCGACCGCTGCATCGCCGGTCGGCACCTTCACCTCGCGACCTTCGGCCGCCAATAATGGGAACTCTTCAACCCCGCTTGGGCTCGTAGTTCAGCACGGGCGCGAGCCAGCGCTCCGCTTCTGCGACGGACCAGCCCTTGCGCCGCGCGTAGTCCTCGACCTGATCGCGCTCGATGCGCCCCACGCCGAAATAGTGGCTGTCCGGATGGGCGAAGTAGAGCCCCGACACGGAAGAGCCGGGCCACATGGCGAAGCTCTCGGTCAGCTCGATGCCCGTTGCAGCCTTGGCATCGAGTAGCCCCCAGATCGTGCCCTTCTCGGTATGATCGGGCTGCGCCGGATAGCCCGGGGCAGGCCGGATACCCTGATAGGACTCGAGGATCAGCTCCTCGTTCGTCAGCGTCTCGTCCTTGGCGTAACCCCAGAACTCGCGGCGCACGCGCTGGTGCAGGCGCTCGGCAAACGCCTCTGCGAGCCGGTCGGCCAGCGCCTTGACCATGATGCGCCCGTAGTCGTCGGTCTTCTTGATGTGCGCCTCGATGGCCTCATCCTCGCCGATACCGGCGGTGACGGCGAAAGCGCCGATGTAGTCCTGCCGGCCACTGTCCTTGGGCGCGATGAAATCGGATAGCGCGGTGTGGGCGCGATTGCGCCCGGGATCGCGCGCGATCTGCTGGCGCAGTGTATGGAGCACGGCGAGAGGCGCATTGCGCCCATCCTCGGCATAAACCTCGATATCGTCGCCGATGGCGTTCGCGGGCCAGAACCCGATAACCGCGTTGGCCGTGAGCCACTTCTCCTTGACCATGCGATCGAGGAGCACCTTCGCATCATCGAGCAGCTTGCGCGCCTCGGAGCCGAACTTCTTGTCATCGAGGATCATCGGATAGCGGCCCTTGAGCTCCCAGGTCTGGAAGAAGGGCGTCCAATCGATGCACGGCACGAGATCGGCGAGATCGTAGGATGCAAAGCGCGTCACGCCCATCGTTGCGGGGCGCTGCGGCTCGTAGCTCGTCCAGTCCACATTGAACTGGTTCTCGCGCGCGGCTTGGATCGTGATCCGCTGCTTGGTCTGATCCGAACGCAGATACGCCTGTCGCGCCTTGTCGTACTCGGCGCGAATATCGGCGACATACGAATCGCGGTCGGTCTCCGAGAGCAACTTCGAGACGACGCCGACCGCGCGGCTCGCGTCGAGGACGTGGATAGCCTGGTTGCGCACGTAATTCGGGCTGATCTTGACGGCCGTATGCACGCGGCTCGTCGTTGCGCCACCGATCAGCAGCGGCACGCTGAAGCCCTCGCGCTCCATCTCTGCAGCGACGATGCACATCTCGTCGAGCGAAGGCGTGATGAGACCGGAGAGACCGATGACGTCCGCCTGCTCCTTGCGCGCGACCTCGAGGATCTTCGCCGCCGGCACCATGACGCCGAGATCGATGACCTCGTAGTTGTTGCACTGGAGAACGACGCCAACGATGTTCTTGCCGATGTCGTGGACATCGCCCTTCACAGTCGCCATGACGATCTTGCCGGCAGCGGGCTTGTCGACGAGGCCCGAGGCCTCCTTCTCGGCCTGCAGATAGGGCTGCAAATAAGCAACTGCCTGCTTCATAACGCGCGCGGACTTGACGACCTGCGGCAGGAACATCTTGCCGGCGCCGAAGAGATCGCCGACGACGTTCATGCCGGCCATCAGCGGCCCCTCGATGACATGCAGCGGCTTCGCGGCAGCCTGCCGCGCCTCCTCCGTGTCGACCTCGATGAAATCCGTGATGCCATGCACCAGCGCGTGCTTGAGGCGCTCAGTGACATCGCCTTGGCGCCACGTGAGATCCGCTTCCTTGCGCTTGGTGCCGTCGCCCTTGAAGCGCTGCGCAGCCTCGAGCAGGCGGTCCGTCCCATCAGGGCGGCGGTTGAGGATCACATCCTCGCAAAGCTCACGCAGCTCGGGCTCGATGTCGTCATAGACCGGGAGCTGCCCCGCATTGACGATGGCCATGTCCATACCAGCCTTGATGGCGTGGTACAGGAACACCGAGTGCATGGACTGGCGCACGGTCTCGTTGCCGCGGAAGGAGAACGAAAGATTGGAGACGCCGCCCGAGATGTGCGCGTACGGGCACGCCTCCTTGATCTTCCGGACGGCTTCGATGAAGGCGATGCCGTAGCCGTTGTGTTCCTCTATGCCGGTCGCGACGGCGAAGATGTTCGGGTCGAAGACGATGTCTTCGGGCGGGAAGCCAACCTTTTCGGTGAGCAGCTTGTAGGCGCGCTTGCAGATTTCGACCTTGCGCTCGACGGTATCGGCCTGCCCTTGCTCGTCGAAGGCCATGACGACGACGGCGGCACCATATCGGCGCACGCGGCGCGCGTGCTCGAGAAAGGCGTCCTCGCCCTCCTTCATGCTGATCGAGTTTACGATCGGTTTACCCTGGACGCACTTGAGGCCGGCCTCGATGACACTCCATTTGGAGCTGTCGATCATGACGGGCACACGCGCGATATCGGGCTCGGAGGCGATCATGTTGAGGAACGTGGTCATGGCCTTCTCGCTGTCGAGAAGGCCCTCGTCCATGTTCACATCGAGGATCTGCGCACCGCTCTCGACCTGTTCACGGGCAACCGATAGGGCCGCGGCATAGTCGCCGGCCTCGATGAGTTTCCTGAACTTGGCGGAGCCGGTGACGTTCGTGCGTTCGCCGATATTGATGAAGGTCGCCGCCGTGGGGGGCGACTGAGTTGCTGAGGCCATGGCGAGAAGCGGGGTCCGGCAAAGATGCTTCGGGGCCGGCGTCCGACACGGGCGCAGGCGCATTCGTCGCCACGTGTATAGGAAATCAAAGCGAACTCATAGATGCGGCGTGAGGACGCCGCACCCGGACCAGATGAGGGTGCCCCTGAAAAGCAGAACGCCCGCCCCGGGTAGGGAGCGAGCGCACTGTTCGGCAAAATCTGGCGCCTGAGGGCGGCATAGGCCGCCGTCAGGCCGGCCAGAAATCACTTGGAATTCGCTGTGGTGAGCTCATCGTTAACGCGCGTGAACGTGGTGTTCAGGCTATCGCCAACGCTGGTCAGGATCGTGATGATCGCAACCGAGATCAGGGCGGCAATGAGGCCGTACTCGATGGCCGTGGCGCCGGACTCGCACTTAGCAAAACGAACGAGGGTCTTCATGATTTCACTCTCCCACTCTGACTAACTCTGCGACCTCGTGGGTCGAAGCCCGCCGTTCCATTGATTAGCGGCCGAACTTGAGGACAACCTACGCTCGCTGAATTAACACAGAGTAAAAATAGCATATTTCGACGAAAGAAGTCCAATTTGGGAAACAACATATTAAATACCTGCAGGTTTCCCCGGAGTACAATTCCAACAATTCAACCAAATGCGCGCGAGATATACTTATATCTACTTCGTGGCAGCGCTAGTCGCATCACGTAGATCGTGGTTTATCAGCGATTAATATGACCCGACACAAAGTCGAATGCGAGCATTTCGGCGGCTCGGGATGCGGTATCCAGCTCATTTTTCCTGCCAACTCGGCGCTCAGCGCATCAGATCTGCAGGAAAGGTGGGCGAGGGGCACCATCCGATGCTTGGCCGGCCAGCGTGTGCGTGCTTCGATAGCCGCCAAGGATACAGAGGCCCGAGGCGGCCAACAGGGAAGGGGACACCCATGAAAATTGGAGACGCAATCTCAGCCATCCTCAAGCAGGAAGGCGTCGAGTACATCATCGGCTATCCGGTCAATCACCTTCTGGAGCACGCCGCTAAGTTCGATATCCGCCCGATCATCGTCCGCCAGGAGCGGATCGGCCTTCACATGGCCGACGCCGTGAGCCGCGTGACCTCGGGCAAGACTATTGGCGTGTTCGCCATGCAGCACGGCCCAGGAACTGAGAACGCCTATGGCGGCGTCGCCCAGGCCTATAGCGAGAGCATCCCCATTCTGGTGCTGCCCATGGGCTACCCGCGCCGGCTCGCCTGGGTCGAGCGGAACTACAATGCCTCGGTCTCCATGCGCTCCATCACCAAGACCGCGGAGCCCATCACCTCCGCGAAGGAGATCCCGAACATCTTCCGCCGCGCCTTCCAGAACCTGAAGTCCGGCCGCGGCGGTCCTGTGCTGGTCGAGATCCCGACCGACATGTGGAACGAGGAAGTCGATCCCAAGGACTACATCTCTCCGCAGCGCATCCGTACCGGCACAGACCTCTCGGCGGTGGCCGAAGCCGCCAAGATGCTCGTCGCGGCCAAGCGCCCCGTCATCTATGCCGGCCAGGGCGTGCACTGGGCCGAGGCCTGGTCCGAGCTCAAGGAACTCGCCGAGCTTCTCGCGATCCCCGTCACGACCAGCCTCGAAGGCAAGAGCGCTTTCCCCGAGACGCATCCGCTCTCGCTCGGCTCGGGCGGCCTCGCCATCCCGCAGGCCGTGCGCACGTTCCTCGACAAGTCCGATCTCATCTTCGGCATCGGCTGCTCGTTCACCGAGACGAACTTCGGCGTCAAGATGCCGGCAGGCGCGCGCATCATCCAGGCGACGCTCGATCCCGGCGACATCAACAAGGACGTACCGGTAGCGCTCGGTATTGCCGGTGATGCCAAGATCGTGCTGGAGGCCATGCTCGCCGAGGTACGCAAGCTTCATGGCAACAAGCCGAAGGATCACAAGGCCGTCGCCAAGGAGATCAGCGACACGAACGAGCCGTGGCTCGCGAAGTGGATGCCGAAGCTCACGAGCAACGACGCGCCGCTCAATCCCTATCGCGTGCTCTGGGAGCTGCAGAAGACCGTCGACGTCGCCAACACCATCATCACGCACGACGCCGGCAGCCCGCGCGACCAGCTCTCGCCCTTCTGGAAGTCAACCACGCCGCTCTCCTACATCGGCTGGGGCAAGACGACCCAGCTCGGCGCGGGTCTCGGTTTCGCCATGGGCGCGAAGCTCGCCAAGCCCGACAAGCTCTGCATCAACGTATGGGGCGACGCGGCGATCGGCTTCACGGGCATGGACTTCGAAACGTGCGTCCGCGAGCGCATTCCGATCCTCTCGATCCTGCTCAACAACTTCTCCATGGCCATCGAGCTCAAGGTCATGCCCGTCTCGACCGAGAAGTACCGCTCGACGGATATCTCGGGCGACTACGCGGCGATGGCGCGAGCCTTCGGCGGATACGGCGAGCGCGTCGAGAAGCCGGGCGACATCGTCGCGGCGATCAAGCGTGGCATTGCCGCGACCGAGAAGGGCCAGGCTGCACTTCTCGAGTTCATCACGTCGAAAGAGACTGAAGTCTCGCGGCTTTAGTTTCTTACCGCGGGCTGCTGGGAAGAGGTGCTTCGCAACCTCTCAGTGGTGCTATGCCCGCGGCGGCCATGCTCAGGCGATCGAGATGCTCATTCGCGTGACACGCAGCTTCTTCCCCTTCTCCCCGTATAGGACGGGGAGAAGGTCGGGATGAAGGGCGGCCACAGGCGCTGACATCGGCATCTGCCGCTGTCTCTTGCCCTCAGCACGCAAGCGAAGAAACTAGATCAGCCATTCACCGCTGCGGGGCGCTCGACGTTGCGATGTTGCGCGAGCGTGCCTGCTCGTGCGTGACCTCGGCCGCGATGGCTGCGCGAATGACATCATCTGGATCAGCCGCTGCGACTGGCGCAACGGCAGCGGGTACCGGCGCCGACGTGCGGACAGCAGCCGTGCGCGCGGGCGGCGGCAGATCCTGGCGTGCCACGGCCGGCTGCGGTGACGGCGCGACGGCGGCGACCCTCGCCGGCACAGGCGCCGGACGGGCCGCGATCGATACCGGCGCGGCGGCTGCCGGCACAGGCATGTCATTGCCCATGGCGACCCGCGTCGCCTCTTCCTTCTTGCCCTGCAGATTGAGGACCAACGCCAGGTTCTGGCGAACGCGCGGATCGGCTGCCGTGCTCGTTGCCTGCCTGAGCATGGGCTCGGCCTGCGAGGCCTGACCGTCCATCGTGTAGGCGAGCGCGAGATTGTTCGCGACGCTCGGCTGATCCGGGGCAAGCCCACGGGCGCGCTCGAGGAAGGGAATGGCCTCCTTGTACTTGCCCTGCTGGGCAAGGGCGACGCCACGTGCGGAGAGAACCCGCCAGTCGGGCTTCGACGGGTCGTCGGCCTTCTCGAGGAGCTGCTGCGCCATGGGCGCGTGACCCTGATCGAGCGCGAGGCGCCCGAACTCGGAAAGGTACTCGCGATCCTGCGCGTTATATAGGTAGGCGCCCTGGAGGACGGCCAGCGCTTCCGGCTTACGGTCGAGCGCCTTCAGGCTGCGCGCATAATTCAGGGCGGATTTACCGTCCCGGCGCTGCTTCGAATGCTCCTTGCCCCAGTGTTCGGCAGACTTCTCGGCCTCAGGTCGAGACATCTCCGCAACGCGCGAGGCGCTGACGTCCGGCACCTCGGGCTCGCTCATCAGCAATCCACTCGACTGCGAGCAGGCTCCAAGCGAAAGCGCCAGACTGGCAACCATGGCCATCCGCGCGGCAGACGCGCGCGTCCGCAACGACAACCCGTACGTCATCGAAATTCATGCTCCCTGCCCCAGCCCGCGCGCCGACCCTGCGCGGACCTGCCCTGCCGCGATATTTCGGCACAGCCGTCAATAAACATTTAAGGGCTAGAATGCACAACTATAGGTTTAGTAATTTCTATGGATACACGCAATATGGACGCCCCGAGAGCATCCAAACAAAGCTCGCCAGATCAAGAGATTAGATGCGCCAACCGGAGTGTATCGCAGCAATGCCGCCAGTCAGATTGCGGACGCTGACATTCGTGAATCCCGCGCCGCGCACCAGCTCGGCGAAAGCTTGCTGATTCGGGAAATTGCGGATGCTCTCGACGAGATAGCGGTATGGCTCGGCGGCGCCCGCGGCGAGCGCTCCGAGGCGCGGGATGACCTCGAAGGAATGAAAATCATAGATCTTGTCGAGGATCGGCACGTCGACATGCGAGAATTCGAGGCACAGGAAGTGCCCGCCGGGCTTCAAGACTCTGTAGGCCTCGGCCAGCGCCCGATCGATATGCGTAACGTTCCGAATGCCGAACGCGATCGTGTAGGCATCGAAGGAGCGGTCGGCGAACGGGAGCGCCTCAGCATTACCGAGCACCGTGCCGATACGCTCTGCGTACCCGGCTTCCGCGATCTTCCGCGTGCCCACGGCAAGCATCTCGGGGCTGATGTCACAGACAATGGCGTTGAAACCAGTGCCGCCAGCCACCGCGGCCTTTAGCGCAACGTCGGCCGTACCGCCTGCCACATCGATCAGCCTGAAGGCTGTCGTGCTCCTTGGCGGATTGAGCCTGACGATCAGGTCATCCTTCCAAAGGCGGTGTAGCCCCCCAGACATGAGATCGTTCATGAGGTCGTAGCGCTCGGCGACGCCGCTGAAGACCTCGTTGACGAGCCCCTGCCGCTCGCCTTCCGCAACCTCGCGAAAGCCGAACGTGGTTGTGCCAGCAGGATGTGGATTCTCGGTGCCGCTCATGGCGCGCACACTACCGCCGGGCAAGGGGCCGCGATAGCCACTAAACCGCCGCGGCCCGTCCCACCTCAGCTATTGTTTTCCCCGAGCACCTCGATGGGTCTCGTCGTCAGGTTTCGCTTGATCAGGTCTCCCGGGCGCCCTGCATGAGTTTGAGCGCGCTCTCGATGCGCCGCCAATCGGAAGCGCCAGCCATATCGCCCGAGTGCTCGCAAGCCTTGACCTTCCTATGCGCCTCCACCACGGCCTTCATCCCGTGCGCCTCCATCAACATCCTGGCTTGCGTCTGAATCTCCGTCGCCTGCATCTCTGTCTCCTTCGGTTTCTTCTCTCGACATGCCCCTCCTCAAGGAGTGAAAGCCCCCGCGGCAATCGATCGTTCCCGAATTCGGATGTGACACCCTCGCCTGGGAGCATCCGGTCGGCTAGAAGAGGCCACATCTGCGATCCCGGAAGCTGAGCCCGACATGCCCGAGCTGCCCGAAGTCGAAACCATCCGGCGCGGCCTCGAGCCCGTGCTCGTGGGACAGCGCATTCAGCGTGTCGAGCAGCGCCGCGCGGATCTGCGCTTTCCGTTCCCGGAGAATTTCGGCAAACGACTGACCAACCGTACCGTCGTCGCGCTCAAGCGGCGCGCGAAATACATTCTCGCGCATCTCGACGATGGCACCGTACTGATCATTCATCTCGGCATGAGCGGGCGCATCAGCATCACAGGTCAGGGTCAGCTCGGCGAGTTCACGCACAACCAGGGCAACCGCAACGCCCACGATCATGTCGTGCTGCGCCTCGGGAGCGGCACCGAGATCGTCTACAATGACCCCCGCCGTTTCGGCCTCATGGATCTCGCGACAGTCACGACGCTCGACACGCACCCACTGCTCGCAAACATCGGTATCGAGCCACTCGGCCCCGATCTCACACCTGAGTTTCTGGCGCGTCAGGCCGCCGGTCGACGCAGTGATCTCAAGAGCTTCCTGCTCGATCAGCGCATCATCGCCGGCCTCGGCAATATCTACGTCTGCGAAGCCCTATTCCGCTCTCACCTCAAGCCCTCGCGTGCCGCATCCTGCCTGTCGACGCCATCGGGCAGACCCAACGCGCGAACAGCCGCGCTCATCCCACACATCAAGACCGTACTCGAGGACGCCATTGCCGCCGGCGGCTCGACACTGAAAGACTATGCCCAGGCCGACGGTTCGCTCGGCTATTTTCAGCACAGCTTCCATGTCTACGGGCGGGAAGGAGAGCCTTGCCTCACGCCTGCCTGCCGAGGCATGGTCCGCCGCAGTGTCCAGGCCGGGCGATCGACTTTCTTCTGCCCGGCCTGCCAGCGCTGAACGCTCTACCAGCGCCAACGCGCCCCAACACCATCACAGGAGAGGACATGCCCATGGCGTATACGAACATCATTGTTGAGACGCGCGGCGCCGTCGGGCTCGTCACGCTCAACCGGCCGAATGCGCTCAACGCGCTCAACTCGGCGCTCATCGCCGAGCTCACGCAGGCGATCGACGGATTCGAGGCCGACGACAACATCGGCTGCGTCGTGCTCACCGGCAGCGAGAAGGCTTTTGCCGCCGGCGCCGACATCAAGGAAATGCAGCATAAGACCTACATGGAGGCCTTCAAGCAGGACTTCATCGGGAGCTGGGATCGTGTCGCGCGTGCGAGAAAGCCTGTGATCGCTGCGGTTGCCGGCTTTGCACTCGGCGGCGGCTGCGAGCTTGCCATGATGTGCGATTTCATTATCGCTGCGGACACCGCGAAGTTCGGCCAGCCCGAAATCAACCTCGGCGTCATGCCGGGCGCTGGCGGCACGCAGCGGCTCACCCGCTTCGTCGGCAAGTCGAAGGCAATGGATATGTGCCTGACCGGTCGCATGATGGACGCGGACGAGGCGAACAAGTGCGGGCTCGTGAGCCGCGTCGTTCCCGCCGACAAGCTGCTCGAGGAGGCCATGAAGGTGGCCAACGTGATCGCCGGCAAGTCCACCGTGATCGCCATGATGACCAAGGAGTCGGTCAATCGCGCCTACGAGACGACCCTCGCCGAGGGCATCCGGTACGAACGCCGGGTCTTCCACGGGATGTTCGCGACCGAGGACCAGAAGGAAGGCATGACCGCTTTCGTCGAAAAGCGTAAACCCAGCTTCAAGAATGCTTGAACGGCATTCCCCTGAGGAAAACGCCGCAAAAAGCTGACTTTTGTGCAGCGCACCTGAGCGATCGACGGGCAGGCCGCCGTTCAATCAAGCAAAAGGCACTTGCAAGCGACGCTGAGGCTCGCTATCTTGTGATCGCTCATGATCATCTCAACTCTGAGAGTGGGCCCCAACGGGTCCGCTCTTTTTGTTTTTGTAGGTCGATCTGGCATTATCGGAAATCTGTATCGGGCACGGATGGAGCGCTTGAGCGGTCCGGCTGAAGAAGCACGTTTTGTAGTCGAGAGCGGAGTAGCTGCGCGCGTCGCAGGGCTCATTGAGCCGGTTCTCGAAAGCATGGGCTATCGCCTCGTGCTCGTGCGCTTGATGGGCGGGAGCGACGCCATTCTCGAGATCATGGCCGAGCGTGCGGACGGAACGATGACGGTCGAGGACTGCGAAGCAGTCTCCCACGCCGTTTCACCGCTGCTCGATGTTCATGATCCCGTCGACGGAGCGTACCGCCTGCAGATCTCTTCGCCCGGAATTGACCGACCGCTGGTGCGCCCGGCCGACTTCGAGCGTTGGGCCGGCTACGAAGTTAAGATCGAGCTCAAGGAGGCGGTTTCCGGCAGGAAGCGTTTTCGTGGGCCCATCGAGGGCTTTGCCGATGGTGAGGCGCGCATCGAGATCGAGGTGCCGGAGGCCGGCCCCCAGATCATCGGGCTGCCGGTCGCCCTTATCGGTTCGGCGAAGCTCGTGCTGACGGATGAACTGGTGCGCGACACGCTCCGCCGCGCCAAGGGAAGTGACACGACGGCTGGAAAAGCCGATAAGCCGACCCGCAAGGCCGGCGCGAAACGAATTGACGTCACCAAGTGAAGTGAGGGTGCGAAAGCATGGCTCAAGCAGGCATCAGTGCGAACAGGCTGGAGCTTCTCCAGATCGCGGACGCGCTCGCTCGTGAGAAGACAATCGATCGCAAGATCGTCATCCAGGCGATGGAAGAAGCGCTGCAGAAGGGCGCCAAGGCCCGCTACGGTGCCGAGAACGACATCCGCTGCGAGATCGATCCGCGCACTGGCGAGACGCATCTGACGCGCGTGATTACCGTCGTCGACGAAGTCGAGAACGAGTCCCAGCAGATCACCGTCGCGGACGCCAAACGGCGCAAGCCCGATGCAGTGGCCGGCGATCTCTTCATCGACAAGCTGCCGCCGCTCGAGTTCGGTCGCGTCGCCGCGCAGAACGCCAAGCAGGTCATCGTGCAGAAGGTGCGCGAGGCCGAGCGCGAGCGCCAGCACAACGAATACAAGGACCGCATCGGCGAGATCGTCAACGGTACGGTCAAGCGCGTCGAATACGGCAACGTCATCGTCGATCTCGGCCGCGCGGAAGGCATCATCCGCCGCGACGAGATGATCCCGCGCGAGAACGTGCGCCTCGGCGACCGCGTCCGCGCCTACATCTACGACGTGCGCCGCGAACAGCGTGGGCCGCAGATTTTCCTCTCGCGCACGCGCCCCGAATTCATGGCCAAGCTCTTCGCCATGGAAGTGCCGGAAATCTACGACGGCATCGTCCGCATCATGGCCGTTGCCCGCGATCCGGGCTCGCGCGCCAAAATCGCCGTCATTTCACGCGACAAGTCGATCGATCCGGTCGGCGCCTGCGTCGGTATGCGCGGCCAGCGCGTGCAGGCCGTCGTCGCCGAGCTGCAGGGTGAAAAGGTCGACATCATCCAGTTCCCCGAGAACAACGACGCCGCGACGCTCGTCGTCAATGCGCTGGCGCCGGCTGAAGTCTCGAAGGTCGTGCTCGACGAAGACTCCAACCGCATCGAGGTCGTGGTCGCCGAGAGCCAGCTCTCGCTCGCCATCGGCCGCCGCGGCCAGAACGTGCGCCTCGCGTCACAGCTCACGGGCTGGGACATCGACATCCTCACCGACCAGGAGGAGAGCGAGCGGCGCCAGAAGGAATTCACCGAACGCTCGCAGACGTTCATGGAGACGCTCGACGTCGACGAGGTCATCGCGCAGCTGCTGGCAACTGAGGGTTTTGCCTCGGCGGAGGAGGTCGCATTTGTCGATCCGTCCGAGATTGCCCATATCGAGGGCTTCGACGAGGACACGGCGACCGAGATCCAGACGCGCGCCCGCGAATATCTCGCCCGCATCGAAGCCGAGCGTGATGCACGCCGCGTCGAGCTCGGCGTGTCCGACGATCTGGCGAAGATCGAGGGCATGACGACCGCGATGATGGTTTCCCTCGGCGAGGCTGGCATCAAGACGCTCGAGGATTTTGCCGACTGCGCGACCGACGACCTCGTCGGCTGGACCGAGCGCAAGAAGGAAAAGGACGCCGAGGCGATCAAGCACAAGGGCGCCCTCGACGGCTTCGAAATCGGCCGCAAGGAAGCCGAGGCCATGATCCTCGCCGCCCGTGTCGAAGCGGGCTGGATCAGTGCCGAGGACATCGCACCGGCTGAAGAGCCGGCCGCCGAAGAAACAACTGAACCGGAGACCGCCGACGCCGGGGCTGATGCCCCTGCCAAAGCGTGATCCGGAAAATGCGCGCGGAGCAAACAGAGCGGGTATGGGCGCCGAAGCGGCACCAGAGCATGACATGGACGCAGGCCCTGCCGACAAGGCAGCGGCCGAGCGTACCTGCGCGCTCACCCGGGCACCGCTGACGCCGGAAGATGGTCTTCGCTTCGTAGCTAGCCCGGACGGTACGATCGTTCCGGACGTGGGACGCCGGCTCCCGGGCCGCGGCATCTGGCTGACGTGCAGCCGGGCTGTCGTCTCAGAGGCCGGACGGAAAGGCGCCTTTCAGCGGAGCCTGAAGCGCCCTGTATCCGTGCCCGAGGACCTTCCTGAACGTGTCGAGAGCCTGCTCGTCAAGCGGGTGATCGAGGCGCTGAGCCTCGCCAATAAGGCCGGGCTCGTGACGACCGGATTCACCAAAGTCGACATCGCGGTTCAGCGGGGGGAGTGCAAGTTCCTGCTGCATGCCAGCGATGCGGCCGAAGACGGGGTTGCCAAGCTGGACCGCAAGTTCGCGGCCATCGCGGCGAGTTCGAGGACGGAAACGGAACAAAATGGCCCCGATAGCGGTCCAAGTAATGAGCTTAGGGAGCATTTGAGGCAACGTGTTTTGGATTGCCTGACATCGGCCGAATTGAGCTTGGCCATGGGGCGTTCGAATGTGGTACACGCTGCACTAGCACGTGGCGGTGCAGCCACCAGGTTTTCTCGCGAGGCTGAGCGGTTGAGGCGCTATCGAGCGCCGGCTTCCGTTCACGCGCCGCGCGAGCCGGGTTCAAGGGCGAGATCGGAACAGGCATGAGTGAGACCAAGGAAACCCCGGATAAGGCCCCTGCGGCCGGCGCACGCAAGCCGTTGAGCTTGAAGCGCACCGAAGCATCCGGGCACGTCCAGCAAAGCTTCAGCCACGGCCGCAAGAACGTGGTTGTGGTCGAGCGCAAGAAGCGCCGGACGATCACAGGCCCTGGCCAGGAGGAGGAACCGCGCGGTCGCGCCGGCGGTGGCGCTGCTCCGGCTGCCGGTGGACGCCTCGGTGATCTCTCCGCGGGCGAGCTCGACGCGCGCCGCAAGGCCCTCGAGCAGGCCGCTGTCGACGATAAGGTCCGCGAGGAGGAAGACGCCAAGCGGCGCGCTGAAGAGCAGAAGCTCGAGGCCGAACGCACGGCAGAGCGTGCTCGTGAGGAAGCCGCGGCAGCGCTCGAGGTGGCCAAGCAGCCGCCGGCAAGTGACGCTGCAGCTGCGTCTCCTTCATCCGCGCTAGCACCTGCTCCAGCCGCCGCCGCAGCGCCTCAGCAGGCCGCACGCGAAACGGCGCGCGCGCCTCAGCCTTCCGCGCCAGCGCAGAGACCCGCGGGCGGCGCGGCGCCGTCTGGCGCGCAAGCGCGTCCCGGTGGTGCGCCCACGACGGAGGCTCGTCGGCCGGGCACTGAGACCACAGTCGTCAAGCGTCGACCGATCGCCGATGAAACGCCGGACGATGATGACCGCAAGAAGAGAGGCGGCGCCAACCTCAAGGGTGCGCCCCGCGCTCCCGTAAAGGTGGCCGAGGATCGCCGCGAGCGCGGCAAACTCACGGTCGACAAGCTCCTCAACGATGAGCAGCGCGAGCGCTCGCTCGCCTCACTGCGCCGCAAGCGCGAGCGCGATGCACGCCGTGCGTCCGGCATCCAGATCTCGCGCGACAAGATCGTGCGCGAAGTGACGATCCCCGAGGTCATCACGATCCAGGAACTCGCCAACCGCATGTCGGAGAAGTCGGTCGACGTCATCCGCTTCCTGATGAAGCAGGGGCAGATGCATCAGATCAACGACGCGATCGATGCAGACACGGCGGAGCTGATCGTGCAGGACTTCGGCCACACGCCGAAGCGCGTTTCCGAAGCCGACGTCGAAGAAGGCTTCGCTGGCGGCGCCGACACGGACGAGAACTTGCAGCCGCGCGCCCCGGTCGTCACGATCATGGGGCACGTCGACCACGGCAAGACCTCGCTGCTCGACGCGATCCGCCATGCCAGCGTCGCCAGTGGTGAAGCCGGCGGCATCACCCAGCACATCGGCGCCTATCAGGTCTCGACCGACAAGGGCCAGAAGATCACCTTCATCGACACGCCAGGTCACGCCGCGTTCACCGCCATGCGTGCCCGCGGCGCCAAGGTGACGGACATCGTCGTGCTAGTGGTTGCCGCCGACGACGGCGTGATGCCGCAGACGATCGAGGCGATCAATCACGCCAAGGCCGCCGGCGTCCCGATCATCGTTGCGATCAACAAGATCGACAAGCCGCAGGCCGATCCGAACCGCGTGCGCACTGAGCTGCTCCAGCACGAGATCGTCGTCGAGACCATGTCCGGCGAAACGCTCGAGGTCTCGGTCTCGGCGACAAAGGGGACAAACCTCGACAAGCTGCTCGAGGCGATCGCGCTGCAGGCCGAGTTGCTCGATCTCAAGGCCAATCCGGACCGTCTCGCCGACGGCTTCGTCATCGAAGCCAAGCTCGAGCGCGGCCGCGGCCCTGTCGGCACGCTGCTCGTTCAGCGCGGCACGATCAAGGTCGGCGACATCATCGTTGCCGGCAGCGCGTGGGGTCGTGTCAGGGCGCTGCTCGACAACACTGGCCACAATGTCGCCAATGCCGGCCCGTCCGTGCCTGTCGAGGTGCTCGGGTTCGATACGGCGCCAGAGGCCGGCGACCAGTTCGCCGTCGTCGAGAACGAGGCGCGCGCTCGCGAGATCACCGATTACCGCATCCGCAAGCGGCGCGAGACGCTCGGCACAGCGGGTACGCCGCGCACGCTCGAGCAGATGATGCAGAGCCTGAAGGATACCGGCAGGAAGGAATTCCCGCTGGTCGTCAAAGGTGACGTTCAGGGCTCGGTCGAAGCCATCATGGGCGCGCTCGCGAAGCTCGGCAACGAGGAGGTCATGGCCCGCATCGTCCATTCGGGCGTCGGCGGCATCACCGAATCCGACATCAACCTCGCGCACGCCTCCAAGGCGGTCATCCTCGGCTTCAACGTACGCGCCAACACGCAGGCGAAGCTGTCGGCCGACCAGCAGGGCGTCGAGATCCGCTACTACTCGATCATCTACGACCTCGTCGACGAGGTGAAGGCGGCCATGTCCGGCCTGCTCGCACCGACGAAGAAAGAGGTGTTCCTCGGCTACGCGACCATCAAGCAGGTCTTCAACATCTCGAAGCAGGGCAAGGTTGCGGGCTGCCTCGTCACGGAAGGCAAGGTCGAGCGCGGCGCCAAGGTTCGCCTGCTCCGCGACAAGACCGTCATCCACGAGGGCACGCTCGCCATCCTCAAGCGCTTCAAGGACGATGTGAAGGAAGTGCCGGCTGGCCAGGAGTGCGGTATGGCTTTCGCCAACTACCAGGACATCCGCGAGGACGACGAGATCGAGTGCTTCCAGGTGGAGACGATCGCGCGCACTCTCTAACGGTCGGAATGCATGAAAGGCGGGTGGGCGACGCGCTCATCCGCCTTCTGCTTCCGGCTCAATTGCCGATCTGGAATTTCAAGGAGCTGGTGGCGGTCCGAACCCGCTGCCAAGTGAGAAAATGCCTCGACAGAAACCAAGTGCCGGGCGCGGCGCAGCCCTCGGCGGCGCCAGTGCACCATCCCAGCGGATGCTCCGCGTCGGCGAACTCGTGCGCCACCGCCTGGCCGATCTACTCGCGCGCGGCGACATCCATGACGACACGCTTGCCGGCGCGGTCGTGACCATCCCTGAAGTGCGCATGTCACCCGACCTCAAGCTCGCGACGGTCTACGTGATGCCGCTCGGCGGGAATGATGTCGCGCCAGTTCTCACTGCACTCCGGCGCAATCAGAAATTCATCCGCGGCGAGGTCGCCCGTGCTCTGAACCTCAAGTTCGCACCGGAAATCCGCTTTCGCGAAGACGAGAGTTTCGAAGAGGCGACGCGCATCGACCGGCTGCTTGATAGCGACCGCGTGAAACGCGACGTCAGGGGAGAAGACGACGTGAAGGGAGATGAGTAGGTGGGGCGCCGCAAGAAGGGCAATCCGATCAACGGCTGGGTCGTGCTGGACAAGTCTATCGGCATGACGTCGACGCAGGCCGTCGGCAAGGTGCGCTGGCTGTTCCAGGCGCAGAAGGCTGGGCACGCCGGCACACTCGATCCGCTTGCGACGGGCATCCTGCCGATCGCGCTCGGCGAGGCGACGAAGACTGTGCCCTATGCCGTCGATGGTCAGAAGGCCTACCGCTTCACGGTCCGCTGGGGCGCGGAGACCAACACCGACGACGCCGAGGGCCAGATCGTCGAGCGCACCGACTTGCGTCCGACGCGCGCTTCGATCGAGGCGCTGCTCCCGAATTTTCACGGCGAGATCCTGCAAACACCGCCGGCCTTCTCCGCCATCAAGATCGACGGCCAGCGCGCCTATGACCTCGCGCGCCAGGGCGAGACCGTGAAGCTCGAGGCCCGCCCCGTCCAGATCGATCGGCTCGAGCTGGTCGAGATGCCGGACCACGATACCTCCGTGTTCGAGGCTGAGTGCGGCCGCGGTACTTATGTCCGCGCCATTGCCCGCGACATCGGCCGCACGCTCGGCTGCCTCGGCCATGTGACCGCACTCCGTCGCACGCGTGTCGGCCCCTTCGAGGAAGCGCAGGCCGTGACCATCGACGAACTCGAGGAAGCGGCCAATCGCGAAGACGGCGGCGTCGAGATCAAGTCGATGCTGCGTCCGGTGGAGAGCGCGCTTGCCGAGCTTCTCGAGGTCAATGTGTCACAATCGGATGCGGCCCGCCTCGCGCGCGGACAACCCGTGCTGCTGCGCGGACGCGATGCGCCGGTCATGAACGGCGAGGCCTTTGCCCTATCGAAGGGTACGCTGATTGCGCTCTGCGAGATCGAGCGCGGTGAGCTGAGGCCCCTACGCGTCTTCAATCAGGCCTGAGAGGGCGTTTTTCGCTCACGCCGCTATTCGCTCCGCTCATCGGCTCCGCGGGGGCGGCGCTCGCGCCGGCGCGCGGTCGCGCGCTGCTGACGCATATCGATAAAGCAAAAGGCGCGGAGACCCTGAGCTCCGCGCCTCAAATTCTTCACGCCGGGGAAGATCTACGTCCAGGGTTCAGCCATGTTGAGCCCGAGGCCGTGAACTGCCATTGAACGCTGCATTCATGCCGGGTTCATCGCCCGGAAGTGGGGCCGGTAAGCTTGCTGGACAATTTGTAATGGCGGGGTGTCTTCTCCCCGCGGGGCCTTTCCGCCACAATGATGCCGCGACACGCCGGGGCAGCGCGACGGAATACGTTTCACGCCGGCGTTCAAGCAACAGGGGCCGGTCCCTAGTGGGGCCGGTCGCTTGATGTGCGGAGCGCGGGCAGGTCGGACACATGGCAGGCCGTTTCAAGTATCTCTTCACGTTGGCGCTGCCTCTGGCAGCCGTGGGCGTCGGTGCCGCCTGGATGCTGAACCTCGGTGGCTTCGGCAGCTCCGGCGACAGCGCACTGGCCTTCGACACGACCGAAATCAGCCGCGGTGAAATCCGCCGGCTCGTAACGACATCGGGCCCGGTCCGCGCCGTCGTCACGGTCAGCGTCGGCTCGCAGCTTTCGGGCCGGATCGACAAGCTCAGCGCCGACTTCAACAGCGAGGTCAAGGAAGGCGACCTGCTCGCCCGCCTCGACGACAAGACCTTCGCCGCCCGTGTCGCCCAGGCCCGCGCCGATCTTGTCGCGGCCCAGGCCGGCCTCACCAATCAGGAGGCCGCCCGCACCAAGGGCGAGGCTGTCTTGAGGAATGCCAAGCGGCTGCTCGAGCGCCAGGAGACACTTGCGACCAAGGGCGTGGCCTCTGCCGCGACGCTCGACACCGCCATCCGCGACGTGGATGTGGCGACGGCCGACATTGCCGTGATCGACGCCCAGATCGCCAACGCGAAGGCGACGATCGCGCAGCGCGAGGCCGCATTGAAGGTCGCCGACATCGACCTCGAGCGCACACTCATCCAATCGCCGATCGACGGCACCGTAATCTCGCGCACCATCGACGTCGGCCAGACCGTCGCCGCAAGCTTGCAGGCACCGGAGCTCTTCAAGATCGCGCAGGATCTGCGCCGCATCCAGATCGAAGCCCAGGTCAACGAGGCCGACGTCGGCTCCATTCGCGAAGGGAACTCGGTCGAGTTCACGGTGGACGCCTACCCCGAGGATCGCTTCCACGGGACCGTGTCCCAGGTTCGGCTTGCCGCGACAGAATTGCAGAATGTTGTCACCTACACGGTGATCATCGAGGCGCGGAACGAGGATCGCCGCCTGTTCCCTGGCATGACAGCCAACGTCCAGATCGAGACCGCGCGCCGCCGTGACGTGCTCCGCGTCTCGAATGACGCCTTGCGTTTCCGTCCGCGCGATACGGCAGCCGCCACGCCTCAGGCCGGCGCTGCCCAGGCCGCCGAACGCAGCGATCGGCTCGTCGAGCAAATGAAGGGCGCCCTCAAGCTCTCCGACGCGCAGGTCGGCACGATGCAGGAGGTCATGCGCAAAGCTGCGGCCGCGCGCGCCGAGCGCCAGAAGTCGCGTGAGGCCCAAGGTGAAGGCGCGGGGAGTGCCAGTGGTGGTGGGAGTGGCGATGGTGCAGGCCCCGCTGAGAGGAGGTCCGCCGACGGCCGTCCCGGTGGCAATGCCGGCGGTGATGGCGGCGCACGCAATCGCTTCATGGAGCGCATTGAAGCTGTTCTCGAGCCGACTTTGACTGACGAGCAGAAGCCGCTCCTGGAGCGCTGGCGCGCGACGCGCCAGTCGGGCCGCATGGCATCTGTTTGGATCATGGGATCCGATCGCAAGCCCGAGCAACGCCAGATTCGACTCGGCATCGGCGACGAACAGTTTGCCGAACTCGTGGGAGGCCTCAAGCAAGGTGATCGCGTCATCACCCGGCAGCGCCAGACCGTGAAGCGCTAAAGCAACGTGCCGCCATGGATCCAACGACCCAAATCGACCGGTTGGAGAGTGCGGCGCGGCATGACGCGAAGCCGCTGATCGAGGCGCGCGGCGTCGCGAAGATCTACACCGTCGGTGAGCAGACCGTGCGCGCGCTCGACGGTGTTTCGCTCAGCATTCATCTCGGTGAGTTCGTCGCGATCATGGGGCCATCGGGATCGGGCAAGTCCACCATGATGAACCTCATCGGCGCCCTCGATGTGCCGACGACGGGGGCCATGGTGCTCGATGGGCGCGATGTCGCCACCCTCGACTCCGATGCTCTCGCCAACCTGCGCAACCGCACCATCGGCTTCGTCTTCCAGCAGTTCAACCTGCTGCCAAGGACAACCGCACTGCGCCAGGTCATGCTGCCGCTGCTCTATGCGCATCCGCGCCCGCCCGACGCCGAGGCCATGGCGCGCCACCGCCTCGAACAGGTCGGCCTCAAGGATCGCATGGACCACGTCCCGAGCCAGCTCTCGGGTGGCCAGCAGCAGCGCGTCGCCATCGCGCGCGCACTCGTCAACAACCCGAAGCTCCTGCTCGCCGACGAGCCGACCGGCGCCCTCGACAGCAAGACATCCGAAGAGATCATGGCGCTCTTCTGCACGCTCAATACGGAAGGCATCACCGTCGTCGTCGTGACGCACGAGCCCGATGTTGCGGAGTATGCCAAGCGCCGCGTGCTTTTCCGCGACGGGCACGTCGTCGAGGATGTCTCCCAAGCCGGTTACATGGGAAGGGCTGCGGAATGAACGTCTTCGACAGCCTCGGCATTGCGTTGACGGCGCTCCGCGCCAATACGCTGCGCTCGATCCTCACGACGCTCGGCATCATCATCGGCGTTGCCTCAGTCATCGTCATGGTGGCCGTTGGCACGGGCGCGCGCAGCGAGGTCGATCGGCAGATTGCATCGCTCGGCTCGAACATGCTCGTCGTGTTCCCGGGCTCGACGCGAGTCGGCGGACGTGCGGGTGGCGCGGGCACACGTCTTCCGCTTTCCGAGCGCGACATGCAGGCGCTCCGGGAGAGCATTCCCGGTGTCGTCGCTGTCTCGGGGCTTCTGCAGGGATCCGGCCCCGTGATCTACGGGAATGCCAACTGGACCACGTCCCTCATGGGCATCCACGACCAGTTCAATGAAGTGCGCGACTGGCAGGTCGTCGAAGGACGCGAGTTCACGGCCAACGAAGTGAAGACGGCCGCGCGCGTCGCGCTCGTCGGGAAGACGGTCGTCGACAAGATATTCAACGGCGGCGATCCCATCGGCGCCACCATTCGTGTGTTGAACGTGCCTTTCCAGGTCGTCGGCGTGCTCGACAGCAAGGGCCAGAACTCGTTCGGCCGCGACCAGGACGACGTGGTCATGCTGCCGATGTCGGCGGCGCGCGGGCGCATTGTCGGGCGCAGCCGTCTCGTGAACGACAATGTCGGCAACATTCACGTGAAGTTCGATGCCAGCACGGATCTCAGCGAGGCCCAGGAGCAAATCGAAACGCTGCTCCGTCAGCGCCGCAAGATCAAGGCCGGCGCCGAGGACGATTTCAACGTCCGCAATCTCTCGGAGTTCATGCGCGCACGCACGTCGGCACTGACGACCATGGGCTGGCTGCTCGCCGCAACCAGCGCCATCTCGCTCATCGTCGGCGGCATCGGCATCATGAACATCATGCTCGTCTCGGTCACGGAGCGTACGCGCGAGATCGGACTTCGCATGGCCGTCGGTGGGCGGCGGCGCGATATCCTGATGCAGTTCCTCGTCGAGGCTGTCGCGCTCTGTCTGCTGGGAGGCCTGATCGGCGTCAGCATCGGCGTGGCGACGGCGGCAGGCGTGGCGCTCTCGGCTCAGTGGCCGATCGTGATTGCCCCCAATGCCATCATGATGGCACTTGGCGCGGCAGCGCTGACAGGTGTCGTGTTCGGGTTCTTCCCGGCACGTCGAGCCGCGCACCTCAACCCGATCGACGCGCTGCGCACCGAGTAAGAGCACTCACCACAAGCCGCGACCCCGCGTGAGTGCGCGCGCGTCCTCGCCACGTCCACCGCCGCTGCGCTCGGTGCGGGGCGCCCAGCCACCACCCGAGGGAGACTGGCTGCCTTCCTGGTCAGACTGCGGCTGCGTGAAGCCACCCGTCTCGTCCGTGAAGCCGATGATCGAATAGGGATCGTCGGGCTCCTCGTCGGGCTTGAAGGCCTCGAGCACGCTGCGCCCATCGCCTGACTGCACGCGCAGACCTGTCGACGGGTTCACGCGCACGAGCTTGATGCCGGGCGGAATGCGGAAGGGTGTGGCGGGCTTGTCGGCGAGGGCCATCTTCATGAACGAACCGAAGATCGGCACCGCGATCGCGCCGCCCGTCGCCTCTTTGCCCATGGGCTTTGGAATGTCGTAGCCGACGAACACGCCAACGACGAGGTCCGGCGAGAAGCCGATGAACCACGCATCCTTGGCGTCGTTTGTCGTGCCCGTCTTGCCGGCGAGCGGCTTGCCGATCGAACGGAGCGACGTGGCCGTACCGCGTTGCACGACGCCTTCCAGCATCGACGTGATCTGATAGGCCGTATGTGGGTCGATGATCTGACGGCGGTTGTCGCTCACTTCAGGCTCGCCCTGACCATTCCAGGTCGCCTGCCGGCACTCCTGGCAATCGCGATCATCATGGCGCCATACCGCGCGGCCCCAGCGGTCTTGAATGCGGTCGATATAAGTGGGCCGCACCTGCCGTCCGCCATTCGCCAGCATCGCGTAGGCCGCGGTCATGCGGAGCAGCGTCGTCTCGCCCGCGCCGAGCGCCATGGAAAGCACCGGCGTCAGCTCGTCATAGATGCCAAAGCGGCGCGAATACTCGCCGACGAGCGGCATGCCCATGTCCTGGGCGAGGCGCACCGTCATCAGGTTGCGCGAATGCTCGATGCCGACCCGCAGCGTCGTCGGGCCATAGAACTGGCCGCTGTAGTTTTTCGGCCGCCATACATCGAGGCCGGCGCCTTGTTCGATGGTGATCGGCGCATCGAGAACGACGCTCGTCGGCTTATAGCCATTGTCCATCGCGGCCGCATAGACGAAGGGCTTGAACGACGAACCCGGCTGGCGACGGGCCTGCGCGGCACGATCGAACTGGCTCAGCGCGAACGAGAAGCCGCCGACGCTCGCGAGCACACGGCCCGTGTGCGGATCCATGACGACGATGCCGCCGCCGATCTCGGGGATCTGCATGAGCGACCACACGCCCTGCAGCTCGTCATGATTTTTCGGCGCGACATAAATGACGTCGCCGACGTTCAGCACATCGCCCGCGCCCGGCTGCTTGCCCGGCTTACGGTTCGCCCACCTGATCTCCTCGTAGGGCACCTCGACGGCCTCGCGATCGGCAACAAGGCTACCGTCCTGCTGGCGCGCCGGACGAAGCCCGACCGTTGCCTTCTCGCGCTCGATCTTGAGCACGACGCCGAGACGCCAGGGATGAATATCGTTCGGGATATCCGGGATCGCGCCGAGCGGCGCACCCCAGTCGCCGGAAACAGCAATCTTCTCGACGGCGCCGCGCCAGCCCTGCTTGCGATCGAACGTCACCAATCCTTCGACGAGCGCGCGTCGGGCGAGCGCCTGATAGCGCGGCGCGAGCGTCGTGCGAACCGAGAGGCCGCCTTGATAGAGCTTCTCGTCGCCGAACTGCGCGATCAGCGTGCGCCGAACTTCTTCCGCGAAGTAATCCGCGGCCTGCGTCTGCACGCCGAAGGGCCGGATGTTGACGATGAGCGGCTTCGCCGAAGCTGCTTTCGCCTCCTGATCGGTGATGTAGCCGTTCTCGGCCATCAGCCCCAGGATGGCATTGCGGCGAGCGACCGCTTCCTTCTCCTTGCGGAACGGATGATAGTTGTTCGGTCCCTTGGGCAGCGCCGCGAGGTACGCCATTTCCTCGAGCGTCAGGTCCTTCAACTCTTTGTTGAAGTACGTGAGCGATGCAGCGGCGACGCCGAACGTGTTGAGGCCGAGGTAGATCTGATTGAGATAGAGCTCGAGGATCTTTTCCTTCGAGTACGCGCTCTCGATCCGCACCGCGAGAATGGCTTCCTTGAGCTTGCGATCGGCCGTGCGCTCGCTGGTCAGCAGGAAGTTCTTGGCGACCTGCTGCGTGATCGTCGAGGCACCCTCGGCTCGCCGACGGCGTCCCTGGACCTTGTCCATGACATAGCGGGTGCCGGCGCGCACCATGCCCACGAAGTCGAGGCCACCATGTTCGAAGAAGCGCTTATCCTCAGCCGAGAGGTAAGCAGCAATGAGGGGCTTCGGCACGGTGTTGATCGGCACGAAGATGCGCCGCTCGTGCGCGTATTCGGAGATGAGGGCACCGTTGTGCGCGTGGATGCGCGTCATCACCGGCGGCTCATATTTGGCGAGGCTGTCATAGCTCGGCAGGTCGTTCGAGGCCTGCCACAGGAAGTAGCCGCCAACCGCAGCGCCGATCAGAAAGAGAAACATGCCCGAGGCAAATGAGAACCCGAGGAGGCTCAGCAGCAGGCTGCGGCGCCGCCGCTTAGGCTTGCGCTCCACAGGCGGCAATATCGGGGGCGGTCTCATCAAGTTCAACTAATCCGGTCGTGCACGGATGGGTCTGTCTAGACCCCGATGCCGGGAGAAGCAAGCGCGCGCCCGGTTTCATCCAGAGGTTACAATCGATTGTGTCATTAGCGGGTCACAGCCGTGTGAATGTCCGCAAGTGTACTTGTATCGCCAGCTTTTCCGCATCCAGCGTGGTTAATGCGCCGCGGCTCGGCCCCGCCGTCATGGGCTTGCATGGATTGCCCGGCGGCCTGAGAGTTGGGCTCTCTGAACAGCCAACAGATTGGGGAAACACCATGGACATCGAGGACCAGCGCAAGCGGGGCCGGGAAATTCTGGGGGAAGTGATCGGCGCCGCCTATCTCGAGCGGCGCGACGCTTCGACCAGCGACTTCAACAGACCGTTGAGAGAGTTTTCCGAGACCTACGCCTTCGGCGACATCTGGGCGCGCCCGGGCCTGCCGCGGAAGGTGCGCAGTATGATCTGCATGGCCATGCTGACGGCCATGGGCAAGCCCGCCGAGTTGCGCCTTCACGTGAACTCGGCGATCAACAACGGCTGTACCGTCGAGGAAATCCAAGAGGTGCTCTACCAGACCGTCGCCTACTGCGGCATCCCGGCGACCATCGAGGCCTTCAAGGTCGCGGAAGAGGTCCTGGCCGAGCGCGGGCTCACGAAGCCTAAGGGCTGAGCCGCGAGAACTTGACTGGGTGCCAATGAAGGGCCGGCGCCGTCAGCGCCGGCCCAAACTTCAATCAGCCGACCATGCCTTCCTTGCGCGCCCAGTCGAGGCCGCGATCGAGGGCCCGCGCCATGCGGTCGAACATGGTGTTGATCTGGTCGGCGTTGATGACCAGCGGCGGGCAGAGCGCGAGCGTGTCGCCGGAGATCGAACGCGAGATCAGCCCTTCTTCCTGAGCGAAGATGTTCACTTTCGCACCGACGCCCTGGCGCGGATCGAACGACTGCTTGCTCTTCTTGTCCTTCACGAGCTCGATGCCGCCGATGAGGCCGACACCACGCGTCTCGCCAACCAGCGGGTGCGCGTCGAGTTCCTTCAAGCGCTTCATGAAGGTCGGCGCGACCTTGCGCACATGCCCCACGATATCGATGCGCTCGTAGATTTCGAGCGTCTTGACCGCGACGGCCGAGGCCACCGGATGGCCCGAGTATGTGAAGCCGTGCGCGAACACGCCGAGCTTTTTGCTCTCGTCGATCATGGCCTGATAGACGTGCTCGGGCACCGTGATCGCGCCAAGCGGCATGTAAGCCGAGGTGATCGCCTTGGCCATCGAGATGGTATCGGGCTGCATGTTGAAGGTCTGCGTCCCGAACATATTGCCGGTGCGCGCAAAGCCGCAGATGACCTCGTCGGCAATGAACGCGATGTCGTAATGGCGCAGGATCTCCTGGACCTTCTCGAAGTACGTCTTCGGCGGCACGATGACGCCGCCCGCACCCATCACCGGCTCGGCGATGAAGGCGGCAATCGTCTCAGGCCCCTCGCGCTCGATGAGGGCCTCGAGCTTGCCCGCGAGGCGCGACGCGAACTCTTCCTCGCTCTCACCTTCCTTGGCGAAGCGATAGTAGTGCGGCTTGTCGGTGTGCAGGATGCGCGCGATCGGAAGATCGAAATCGGCGTGGAAGATCGGAATTCCGGTGAGGCTGCCGGCGGCGATCGTCACGCCGTGGTAGGCATGCATCCGCGAGATGATCTTCTTCTTGTTCGGCTTGCCAATGGCATTGTTGTAGTACCACTGCAGCTTGATCTGCGAGTCGTTGGCCTCACTGCCCGAGCTTGTGAAGAACACCTTGGAGGTCGGGCATGGCGCGATCTCCTTGATTTTCTCGGCGAGCTGAACGGCCGGCTCGTGACTGCGCCCGCCAAAGAGGTGCGTGAACGAGAGCTTCCGCATCTGCTCGGCTGCGGCCTCGACCAGCTCGGTATTGCCGTAGCCAAGACCCGTGCACCACAGCCCGGCCAAGCCTTCGATGTATTCTTTGCCCGAGGAATCATAGACATGGATGCCCTCGGCACGCTCGAGCATCATCGGCCCGGTGGTCCGGTGCGTCGCGAGGTTGGTCGCCGGATGCAAAACTGTCTCGACGTCGCGAGCGGCAAAATTGGTAAGCGTGGCCATTGCACGTATGTCCTGTTCTTGACGGGAAGCCCGACTATGAGTAGCGCGGACACGGGAGCCTGACAAAGCCAAAGAACCGACCGGGCGCACAGCGTTCGTGCACCCGCTGAAATCGCCGAGCGTACGCGGCAAGCCTCTCAGTGATGTCATCAGGGACGATCTGCCACCGCCATGACACTGGCCGTCTCATTGCCCCGCACGAAGCTCGCGACCTGGGCGCGCCGGCTCGCCTTGTTCAGCGCGACCGTGATCCTCGTCGCGCTGGTGCTGCACCGCCTCGGCAAAATCGAGACGCCCCTCGGCATCGGCCTCGTGCTCACCGGCTTCGTCGGCGCGGGCCTCGCCCTCATCAGCGGGCTCGCGGCAAGCGTCGTGATCTGGCGCAAAGGATCGGCCGGCGCCTGGAGCGCTGTGGCCGGCGTCGTGGTCAGCCTTGCGATTTTCGCATGGCCTGTGAGCGTCGTGCCTTTCTATCTCAAGACGGCCCCGATGACCGACGTCACCACCGACACGGAACACCCGCCCGAGTTCGCCACGCTCGCGCGCGACCGGGCCAAGGCGGCCAATTCGGTTGTCTATAAGGGCGGCGCCGTCGCCGAGCTGCAGGAGCTGCACTACCCCGAGCTGCGTCCCATGATCCTCGAGCGTCCTGCGGACGAGGTGTTCGACGCCGTCGGCGAAGCCGTGCGTCGCCTCAAATGGCGCCTCATCGCCGAGGAGCGTCCGCAGGAGGATGGAAGCGCAGGCCACGTCGAAGCGGAGAGCCGCACGCTGATCCTCGGTTTCGTCGACGACGTCGTCATCAGGGTGGAGAGCGACGGCGGTACGACCCGCGTCGATATGCGTTCGCTCTCGCGCTACGGCGCCCACGACTTCGGCCGCAACGCGAGCCGCATCAAGGAATTCTACACCGAGCTGCAGGCTCGCCTCGAAGCCTCCGTTCCGGCCGCAGCCGGATCGCGCGGCAAGACCAAGGCAAAAGGAACGAAGGTTCCGCCTAGGGGACAGAAAGGTGCGCCGGGTCCAAAACAGGTCCCTCGCAAATAAGCAGTCCTCGTTCGACGAGGTGCTCGATGTGCGCGGCGACGGAGAGCGATGCTGCCTTGACGAGACGTGGGTCGATCCCGCGATAGATGACCGCGACGATCTCGGGGATCGTCGTCTGCCCGTTCCGCACGCACTCGAGGATGGACTGCTCGCGCATCCGGCGGTGCAGAATATATGCCTTCACCAGACGCTGCGGCTCGTACACACGGCCGCCGTGGCCCGGGAAATAGATCTCATCCTCGCGCTTGAGCAGGCGCTCCATGGCCCCGAGGTAAGCACTCATGCTGCCTTCGGGCGGCGCTACGACGCTCGTATTCCATCCCATGACGTGATCGCCGGAAAAGAACAGCTTCGTCCCTTCGAGCGCAAAGCAGAGATGGTCGGGCGCGTGCCCCGGCGTGTGGAGCGCCTGAAGTGCGAAGCCTTGGCCTTCAAGACGATCACCGTCCTTCAGCACGACATCGGGCTTGAAATCTTTCTCGACGTACTCGCCGCCGGCCGGGCTCGCTCGTGTCTTGCCGGGGCGCGCAACCGTGCGTCCGAAGCCGGCCGTCAATGCTCCCGTCCGCTCCTGCAGGGCCGGGAGACCGTCCACATGATCATGATGCGTGTGCGTGACGACGATATGCGTGAGCTTGCGGCCTGCGAGCGCCGCGAGGATCGCGTCGAGATGCGCGCTGTCCGCCGGGCCTGGATCGATCAGAAAAACATCGCGCGCCTGGCCGACGATGTAGGTGTTGGTGCCCTTGTAAGTAAAGGCGCTCGGATTGTTGGCAACGACGCGCACGATGCCCGGCGCAAGCTCCTTCGCCTCGCCATAAGCGAATTCGATCTCTTTGCGAAAGGGCAGCTCTTCGGCCATGTGGGTATCCTGCGCTCGCGTCTAGGGCCTGCTGTCATAGCCGAGGGCGCCCGGATTGGCCATCGGCAGGTTCGCAGGCCTAGTAGGCGCCGAGATTGGCCAGTAATTCCTTACCGAGGCTGATGCGCTTCGGCGCATCCTCGATGCGCGTCATATCCATATTGAGCGCGAAAGCCGTTTTTCGGTCGCCCCGCTCGACCCAACCCGCCCACCAGCCGATCTTGCCGTCCCATCCGGTCTTGGCGAACAGCGTCCGGCCATCCTTCTCCTCGATGCGGATGATCTCGCGCACGATCGCCTGCGGCCGCGCGCTCATCGGCAGGGCTCCATCAGCGAGCCGTGCGATGAAGCGTGCCTGCTCGATCGCGCTGATCGCCAGCGGACCTTCGAGCCAGAAGCGGTCAACGACGTCGCCCGCCTCGCGATTGCCGTAGTCGAGTTTGGCAAGCCAATCGCGGTACGCATCCAGACCGACGCGGCGCGCGATCTCCTGGAAGACGGGCACGTTGGAGGCCGTCACAGCCTCGCGCAGCGTCATGTCTTTCTGCCATGCAGCGACCCTGCGCGGCTTGCCGTCATAGCGAAAGACTTCGTCGGCATCCTTCACGGCGCCGACTTCCAGCGCGATCAGGCTGTTCGGGATCTTGAACGTCGAGGCCGGGACAAAGCGCGTCTCGGCGCGGCCGGGATTGAGGACGATCAGCCGATCCGCGCCCGCGTCGTACGCGGCGAACGTCCCCGACATCTGCTGGCGTGCAAAGACGTCCTCGGCATCGCCGAGCCTGATGATCTCGCTGGCCGACGCGCGGCCCACACCGGTAAGTATGGCTGCGAAGCTACATGAGGCGGCGCAAAGCATATCGCGCCGCGAGAGCCCGGAAACACGCGCTTTCTTCATGATCTCAGAGCTGGTTCAGCGGCACTTTCAGATAGCGCACGCCATTGTCTTCAGCTTCCGGCAGATCGCCAGCCCGCATGTTGACCTGGATGGACGGGATGATCAGCTTCGGCATACCGAGCGTCTTGTCGCGCGCCTCGCGCATGGCGACGTACTCGTCCTCGGTCACACCATCGTGCACATGAATATTGGATTTGCGTTGCTCGGCGACCGTCGTCTCCCAGACGAACTTATCGCGGCCCGGCGCCTTGTAGTCATGGCACAAGAACAGTCGCGTCTCGGGCGGCAATGCCAGAACCTTGCGGATGGATCGATAAAGATCGCGCGCGCTGCCACCCGGAAAATCCGCCCGCGCTGTGCCGTAGTCCGGCATGAAGAGCGTATCGCCGATGAAGGCCGCATCGCCGAACACATATGTCATGCACGCCGGAGTATGCCCGGGCGTGTGCATGGCAGTGCCCGTCATCTCGCCGATGCGAATCTTATCGCCATCCTTGAAGAGCGTGTCGAACTGGCTGCCGTCGCGCTCGAATTCCGTGCCCGCATTGAAGACCTTGCCGAACACGTCCTGCACGACCGTGATATTGGCGCCGATGGCGATCTTGCCGCCGAGCTTGTCCTTGAGATAGGGCGCCGCCGAAAGATGATCGGCGTGCACGTGCGTCTCGAGCAGCCATTGGACGTCGAAGCCGCGCTCTTTCACGAACGCGATGACCTCGTCGGCCGCCTTCGTCGATGTACGCCCTGCGGCCGCGTCATAGTCCAGCACGCTGTCGATGATCGCGGCCACCTTCGTGACGGGATCCTTGAGCACGTAGCTCGCGGTATTGGTCGGCTCGTCGAAGAACGAGAACACCTCTGGGTGGAGCATAGGAACCTCCGTCGCGTTCCCGCGAGAGCATTTCCTTCCATTTAGAAGCCCGGAGACGAATATTCAATACTGCGAATGCCCGAACGACCAGCCACGTTGACGCTGCTCGATGGCGGGTGCACTGTTTGAAAAAAAATCGCGCTTCCTGCGCCCGAGGAAACCCGAGGAGATCCCATGACCGCCGGCATTCTGGCGTTCGGCGCCTATATCCCGCGCCTCAGACTGCAGCGCCAGGCCATCGCGGCCGCAAATAGCTGGTTCAACCCCGCTCTTAAGGGTCTCGCCAAGGGCGAGCGCGCCATCTGCAATTGGGACGAGGACACGGTCACCATGGCCGTCGAGGCGGCGCGCGACTGCCTGACGGGCATCGACCGCAAAACAGTCCGCGGTCTCCAGTTCGCCTCGACCTCGTTCCCTTTCCGCGACCGCCTGAATGCGGGCATCGTCGCCGAAGCCCTCGACATTGCGAGCCACGTCGCGGCCCTGGACGTCACGGCCAGCCAGCGCGCGGCGACTTCGGCGCTGCTCAATGCGCTGATCGGCGGCGGACCAACGCTGCTCATCGCCTCGGAGAAGCGCCGCGCGAAGGCCGCGAGTCCGTATGAAATGACGACCGGCGATGGCGCCGCCGCCGTGCTCGTCGGCGAGGGCCCGGCCATCGCACGCCTCGTCGGCTCGGCCAGCCGTACGGCTGATTTCGTCGATCACTACCGCACGGACGATCAGCCCTTCGACTACCAGTGGGAAGAGCGCTGGATCCGCGACGAAGGCTACATGAAGCTCGTGCCGCCGGTGATCTCCGAGGCCCTTTCGCGCGCGGGCCTCCAACCGTCCGACATCACGCACTTCATCATGCCGGGCACGCTGCCGCGCATTGCCGGCACAATCGCCAAGGCCGCAGGCCTCCCCGAGACGAGCGTACGCGACAATCTTCAGGCTCAGCTCGGCGAGACCGGCGTCGCGCATCCGCTCATGCTGCTCGGACACACGCTCGAGCAAGCCAAGACGGGCGATCTCGTTCTCGTTGTCGGTTTCGGCCAGGGTGCGGATGCGATCATCCTCGAAGTCACGGCGGAGCTGGCGAAACTGCCCGCTCGCGCCGGCGTCAAAGGCCATCTCGCACGACGCAAGGAAGAAGCCTCGTACAATCGCTATCTCGCGATCAACGATCTCGTCGAGATCGAACGCGGCATGCGCTCGGAAGTGGACAAGCAGACACCGCTCTCTTCGCTCTGGCGCAATCGCGCGCTGCTGACGAGCTTCATCGGTGGCGAATGCACCAAGTGCGGCACAGTCCAGATTCCGAAATCGAACATCTGCGTGAACCCGAACTGCAATGCCATGCACACGCAGGTGCCGCATGCCTTTGCCGACAAGGCCGGGCGCATCAACTCCTTCACCGCCGATCGCCTGACGTTTTCGCCGTCGCCACCCGCCTGCTACGGCATGGTGCAGTTCGATGGCGGCGGACGCATGATGCTCGACTTCACGGACGTCGATGCCGAGGCACTCGAAGTCGGCCAGCCCATGCGCATGATGTTCCGCATCAAGGATCACGACACACAGCGCGGCTTCACCCGATATTTCTGGAAGGCCGCACCCGCCCCCATTTCGTCGAAGGAGAGCTGAACCATGGCTTCGGGCATCAAAGACAAGGTTGCGATCCTCGGCATGGGCTGCTCGAAGTTCGGCGAGCGGTGGGACAAGGAAGCCGACGACCTCATGGTCGAGGCTTATGAAGAGGCACTGGCCGACGCCGGCATCGAGACCAAGCAGATCAACGCCGCGTGGCTCTCGACCGCGATCGAGGACCAGCACGTCGGCAAGTCGGGCGTGCCGCTCGCGATCGCGCTGCGGTTGCCATACATCCCCGTGACACGCGTCGAGAACTACTGCGCATCCGGCACGGAAGCCTTCCGTGGCGCCGTCTATGCCGTCGCATCGGGTGCCGCCGACATCGCGCTCGCCATGGGTGTCGAAAAGCTCAAGGACACAGGCTATGGCGGCCTACCGCAGCGCTCGCGCGGCGTGCTCAATTCCATGTCCTGGGCGAATTTCTCGGCCCCCGGGTCGTTCGCGCAGCTTGCTGCCGCTTATCGCGCCAAGAACGGCACGTCGCCGGGCGAACTCAAGCGCGCCATGGCGCAGATCTCCGTCAAGAGCCACGACAACGGCGCCAAGAACCCGAAGGCTCATCTGCGCAACAAGATCAACATCGATACTGTGATGGGCGCTCCGACCATTGCCGAGCCGCTAGGTCTTTATGACTGCTGTGGCGTCTCGGATGGCGCGGCCTGCGCGATCGTAACGACGCCGGAGATCGCCAAGAGCCTCGGCAAGCACGACATCGTGTCGGTGAAAGCGCTCCAGCTCTCAGTCTCGAATGGCCAGGAGGCGAGCCACAATTCCTGGGATGGCAGTCACTTCGTGACGACGCGCACGGCCTCGAAACGCGCCTACACCGAAGCCGGCATCGAGGATCCGCGCAAGGAACTCTCGCTCATCGAAGTGCACGACTGTTTCTCGATCACCGAGCTCGTCACCATGGAGGATCTCTTCATCTCCAAGGAAGGCGGAGCCGTGAAGGACATTCTCGACGGCTTTTATAATGCCGACGGCGGCGTGCCCTGCCAGATCGACGGCGGCCTCAAGTGCTTCGGACATCCGATCGGTGCTTCGGGCCTGCGCATGATCTATGAGATCTACCTGCAGATGCTCGGCCGCGCCGGCCCGCGTCAACGTCAGGACGAGCCGCGCCTTGGCCTCACGCACAATCTGGGCGGTTTCCCGCACCAGAATGTGTGCTCGATCTCGATCATCGGCCGCTACGGGGTTTAGGCGGTTTGGCACTCGCAGTCGGCGGTTTCGTGCCGGTGACAGCCTTGCGCACGGCCTCCGCTGTCACCTTGTCCGCTGGATAAAACGCCTCGATCGCGATCTCCGCGATCGTGATGTCGACAGGTGTGCCGAATACCGTCGTCGTCGAGAAGAACGAAAGCATCCCGTCCGGCGTCATCAGCTGCAATGGCACGACCACGTTACCGAAATCGCGCTTCGGCGATGGCATCGTGATCGCACCGCCCCGCGGGCGCTGGTAAGTCTTCAACTCCTCCAACAGGTCATTGAGCTTGGCGTCCGCCGAAGCATCCACCTGCTGCGTCAGGCGCGTGATAACGTGCGCCTTCCACTCGGGATAGTTCGCGATACGCGGCGCCATGCCCTGCGGATGCAGGCTGAGGCGCAGCACATTCAGCGGTGGCTCCAGCAGCTTGGCATCGATGCCCGCGATAAGCGGCCCGATCGCGGCGTTTGAGGCGACGAGCGTCCAGTGACGATCGACGGCGAGCGCGGGGAATGGCTCGTGCCCCTTGAGCACGACGTCGATGGCTTCGCGCTGCGCGGTGAGCGCAGGATCGTCGAGGCTGCGTTCTTGATAGATGGGCGCGAAGCCGGCGGCCACGAGCAGGATGTTCCGCTCGCGCAGCGGGATCGAAAGGCGCTCGGCCAGATGCAGGATCATGTCCCGGCTCGGCGCGGAGCGTCCGGACTCGACGAAGCTCAGATGGCGTTGCGAGACCTCGGCCTCGAGCGCCAGCTCGAGCTGGCTCATGCGGCGGCGCTGGCGCCATGTCCGCAGCAGGGTTCCGGCAGTGGGCTGTGTGTTCGGCATGGTGGCAAAACTACCGACGAGGCAATCGCGATCCAATTACCTCTAGCGTAATCGACCAGACGCATCGCTGTCGCCATCTTCCGGGGCATGGAGCCGAACGGAGGCTTCACCACAAAGCCCACGGAGAACAACCATGAGCCCCATACAGTCCAACAACACCCTTCAAAACGTCCTCCTGCTCGACGCCGCGACCTGCCTCGCAACTGGCGCCCTGATGGCCTTCGGATCGAATTTCGTCGCCGGCCTGACCAGCATTCCCGCGCCCCTGCTCTACTGGGCTGGGCTGATCCTGTTCCCCATCGCGGCGCTGATGATCTACGCCGGCCTGCAGGCCACGCCACCACGGCCGATCGTATGGTTGATCGTGCTCGGCAACATCGGCTGGGTGATCGCGAGCCTCGGCGTACTCGCATTCATCGCGCCGAACGCGCTCGGGTATCTCTTCATTCTCGCACAGGCTGCCGTCGTCGCGGTGCTGGCCCTGCTGGAGCACAACGCACTGCAGCGCTCGGATGTCGCGACAGCCTGAACTTCCCGGACGAAGCGAAACGGGAGGAGCGTCACCGCTCCTCCCGTTTTACTATCCAGACCGGCAGCGGTTCAGCGCATACGGCGATCCTGCATGAAGGCCTCGAACTCGTCCCGGTCACGCGCGGCGCGCAGGCGCTCCAAGTACGCATGAAAATCGCGCTCCTCGTCTTCGAGACGGGCAAGCTCGGCGGCGCGGTATTCCTCGAAGGCGGCGTTGCGGACAACAGGCCGCGTATCTTCCCGACCACCACGGTCGCCGCGGTCTTTCCGAAGCAGATTACCGAGTTTGTCACTGAGCTTCTCGCCGACCTTTCGACTGATCCAGGCACCGTTCTCCCAGGCTCGGCTCTCGCGCAGACGCGCAATGCCCGCCTGCGCGCGCGAAACTGCCGGAGCCAGCCGGGGACGGCTCGCGATGTAAGCGAGCGATGTCCCGAGCAGGGTTGCGCCTCCCGCGAGCCACCACATCAGCACGTGCTTGCGCATTAAGTTCCCTCGTCGATCACGATGTTAATCACCTTAACATTGGGCGCGATGGCCGATCTGTCAAGAGTGGGGACCATGATGGCTTAGGAGATGCCGGCAATCGCCGTCAGGCGCTCTCAACCTGAATGTGCGGCCATTTCGCAGCAAGGTCCTGCGCCCACTTTTCGAAAGGGGATGGGATGACCTCGCCATCGAAGAATGCCTGACGCTCGCCCGCAAGGTTGTAGAGATGCACTTCGTCCATGCTGTCGCTTTGCGAGACGATGCGGATCCTGCTGATCTGCGATGGGTGAATGCGCCCCTCTTTGCCTCCGGTCGCGCCAAATCGGTGCTGCCACCAGACGAGATCGCCGGTTTTGGGATCGAAGCGGCTGCCGCGATTGGGGTTCGCCGCGAGATAAGCAGCCCCACTGAGCGCGAAGATCATCCCCATCCATTTCGCGACCGGCACGAGCCACGGCGCACACTCGCGTCCGGAAGCATCACAATTCGCCGCCGGATCGACCACCGTACCCGCGTAGGTGAACACGGCGCCGATGAGGAACATCGCCCACCACCGAATGTCACGGCGCGCGGAACGTTCGTAATGCATCGGGCGGCACCGCGGACGTATGAGAAGAGGATCGAGACGATAACTCGGTCCCCCCAATAATTCGTTGACGCCGGCGTCCGCGCTTTCAACTCCAGGCGATCGCCTTGCCTTCCATCCCGTCCACTGGAAGCCCGAGGAATGTGAGGATCGTCGGCGCAATATCGATGAGCGAGGTCAGCTCGCTGCGCCGCCTCGGTTTGGCGCCCGGATGATCGACAATGAGGAAAGGACGCGTCTCGTCCGGCCCCCATCCGCCGTGCTGGCCGTAACCGAGGCCTTTGAACTCCGCTCCGTTGAACGAAGCCCACCGCTGGCCCGCCACGCCGAACTCGTTCGGCTCGGGCGAGTACGCGAGGCTGATGCCAGCGACGAGCCCGCCCTCGGGCGCAATGCCGAGCTGTTCGAGCCTAGCGCCCGTCGCGATCTCGCCGACCCATGGCGCGCTTTCGAGCTTCCTGAGCACTTCCGGCACCACACGCTCGGCTTCACCAATGGCATACAGCAGCGCTGCCGTTCCCTGCGTCGCGAAGGCGAGCTGGCCAGCCTCGCGGAGCGCGCCGTATCCGTTATCGTCGAGCCACGCCGTGACGTTGACGCCCTTCGTGATCGTCTCATGCCCATGGTCAGAGCCGACCATGAGCAGGATGTCCTCGCCCTTCGCCCGCAGCGCGTCGATGGTGGCGGCGACATTGCCCACCAGCTCGTCGATCTGCTTGAGCGCGACCATGTGCGTCGGCGAGCCGATCGGCGCATTGTGCATGGTGAGATCGGGATCGCCGAACCACATGACGGAGATCGCGCGCGGTTTACCCTTCAGCACCTCATCGCAAAACAGACCCGCCATGGCGATATCGCCATCGAGGCCGCCCTTGATCGGCAGCGCCGGCACTTCCGATCCACCCGGGCCATACGAGCCAGCGCGATGGCGCACCTCACCGTGCTCGTCCGGATCGAGGAAGTACGCCGCACCCGGCGAGACATTCGAGTAGGCGACGAAGCCGCCATGCTTCGCGACACGCTGCGACATGCTCGGCACGCGCAACGTGCGCCCGAGTGCCTTGCGCATATGTCCACGAAAGTCAGGCGGACCCGCATCACGCACGACAATGCGACCGTCCTCAATGAGGCCCATGCGATTGCCGTGCAGACCGTGCTTGATCGGCCGGCAGCCGGAGCCGACAGCCGCCGCCGACGCGCGCGTTACCGACGGAAAGATCGCGCGATGCTCGGCGCAACGCAGACCGCGCGACGAGAGTGCGGCGAGTGCCGGCGTGCGCTCTTCACTGATCCAATCCGTGCAGAGGCCATCACAGTTGATATAGACCGCGCGTTTCATCCCAGGTCCCTCTCACTTCTTCTTGGCTGCGACGCGCGCTTCGATCTGGCTGACGAGCTTGTCGCCGATAGGTGGATCGTTCGGAATATCGAGAGTCTCGGTGAGGCGCGCGAGCATGATGTAGAAGCCGGCAACGAGGATCAGCTCGACGATCTCGCGCTCCGAAAGATACTTGCGCGCCGCGGTCAGCGACGCCTCCGACGCGCCGACATCGACCACGACCTCGCGCGCAAAGCGCAGCGCCGCCTTCTGCGCATCGCTGAAGCACGCGGCCTGATCGTCGCCGGCTTTGAGCGCATCTACCTGCGCCTGCGTGCCGCCGAGCGCCAGCACGATCGGCACGTGCTGCACCCATTCGTACTCGCCGCCTTCGAGGTTCACGGCATGCAGGATGACCAGCTCGCGCAGCAGCGGATCGAGTTCGAGCTTGCCGAGGAACGTGCCGCCGAGCTTCATGAGCGGCTTCAGCGCGGTTTCGGCGTGCGCGATCATGTTGAAGATGCCGACGGGGCCCGGCAGGCGCGACAGCATCTCGCGGACCTCGGGCGGAGACTTATCGAGGTCGGGGAAGGGAATGCGGGTCATGGATTTCCTCACTTGAGAGCCGGGCCCGATCAGGCCGGATCGAACTCCTGATCCTTCTTCGGGATGAGATCATAGGGCAGCGCGAAACCCGGCATGGCCTTGAGCCGCTCTGACCAAGCGAGCAGGTTCGGCCAGCGGGTGATGTCGAGGCCGCCCTCGGCCATGAACACCATGCGTCCCCAGCACGCGATATCGGCGATCGTGCACTGTTCACCGACGAGCCATTGCCGGCCCTTCACGGACTTGTCCACGAAGTTGAGCGCCGCCTCGGCCTCGGGGCGGAAGTAGGCCATGACCTCGGGATGAACCTCGCGGAAACGGCTGTAGTGGCGCACTTTCGCGACATTGCTGATCGCATCGGCTTCCCACGCACACCACTCGCGTGCCGTCCACTGCTCCTGCTCGGTCGCCCCCGCGAAGTGCCCCGTCGTGCGCGCGAGGTAATCGAGGATGATGTTCGAGTTAACGATCGTCAGGCCCTGATGCTGAAGCACGGGCACCTTACCATAGCGATTGCGGGCCAGGTGCTCGGGCTCGCTCTGGACGCCCTTCTTGAGATTGACGGTGCGGAAGGAAAACGGCAGCCGCGCGAGCGACAGGAAGAGCATCGGCTTGTAGCTCGAGCTCGACGTGAAGCTGCCGTAGAGCGTGAGGCGTGAGGACATTCGGGCGTTTCCTTTTTGGGCCCGCCCCTTTTGTCCGGAGCGTGGCCCTGTGCTGCGGCTCGCGTCCGCCTACTTCATCACCGGGATCGAGAACTCGGCGCCTTCCTTGACGCCCGACGGCCAGCGCTGCGTGATCGTCTTCGTGCGCGTGTAGAAGCGGATCGAGTCCGGGCCGTGCTGGTTGAGGTCGCCGAACGCGCTCTTCTTCCAGCCGCCGAACGTGTAGTAGGCGAGCGGCACGGGGATCGGCACATTGATGCCAACCATGCCGATATTGATCTTCGATGCGAAGTCACGCGCGGTGTCGCCATCGCGCGTGAAGATCGCGGCGCCGTTACCCATCTCGTGATCCATGGCAAGGCTCAACGCCTCGCCGTAGTCGCGTGCGCGCACGACCGACAGCACCGGTCCGAAGATCTCTTCCTTGTAGATGCGCATGTCGCGCGTGACGTCGTCGAAGAGGCAGCCGCCCATGTAGAAGCCACCCTCGTAGCCCTGCAGCTTGAAGTTCCGGCCGTCGACGCGCAGCTTTGCGCCTTCCTTCACCCCGATATCGACGTAGTCCTTGACCTTCTGGAGATGCGCCGCCGTGACGACGGGACCGAAGTCCGCCTCCTGCGAGGTCGATGGCCCGATCCTCAGGCTCTCGACGCGCGGAATGAGCTTGTCCATGAGCGCATCGGCCGTCTGCTTTCCGACCGGCACGGCAACCGATACCGCCATGCAGCGCTCGCCGGCCGAGCCATAGCCTGCACCGATCAGCGCATCGACGGCCTGATCGAGATCGGCGTCCGGCATGATCAGCATGTGGTTCTTGGCGCCGCCGAAGCACTGCACGCGCTTTCCCGAAGCCGTGCCGCGCGCATAGACGTACGCCGCGATCGGCGTCGAGCCGACGAAGCCAACAGCTTCGATCTGCGGATGGTCGAGAATGGCATCCACGGCTTCCTTGTCGCCGTTGACGACATTGAGAATGCCGGCGGGAAGGCCCGCTTCCATCATCAGCTCGGCGAGCATGAGCGGCACGCCCGGATCGCGCTCCGAAGGCTTCAGGATGAAGGCATTGCCGCACGCGATGGCGGGCGCGAACTTCCACATGGGGATCATGGCCGGGAAGTTGAACGGCGTGATGCCGGCAACGACACCGAGCGGCTGGCGGATCGAGTAGATGTCGATGCCGGGGCCGGCGCCATCCGTGTACTCGCCCTTGATGAGGTGCGGAATCCCGGTCGCGAATTCGCAGACTTCAAGACCGCGCTGAATGTCGCCCTTGGCGTCGGGAACCGTCTTGCCGTGCTCGCGGGCGAGCACATCGGCGAGCTTGTCCATGTCGCGGTTCAAGAGGTCGACGAACTTCGCGAGCACGCGGGCGCGGCGCTGCGGGTTGACGGCGGCCCATGCCGGCTGCGCGGCGCGCGCGTTCTGCACGGCGGCATCGACCTCGGCCGTGGAGGCGAGCGGCACGCGCGCCGCGACCTCGCCCGTCATGGGCCAGAATACATTGCCGAAGCGGTCGCTGGTGCCCTTGACCTTCTTGCCGCCGATGAAATGGGTGAGTTCTTGCGCCATGGTACTGCCGTTCCCGTCGTGAGTGATCGTTGCCTTCATATGCCTGCGTCAGGCAGTCCTGCGCCACAGTAGGGGCCGCCTCAATCCCGGGCAAGGCGACCAATCTGCTGCTCAGGTCCCCGCTCCGCGCCGGGCCAGAAAATCGAGGAGCGCGGGGTAGTAGGCGGCCGGCTCCTCGTAAAAGGGCATGTGGCTCGAATTGGGGAAGACCTTGATCTCGGCATCCGGCAGCGCGAGCTTCATGCGCAGCGCGCACGCCGGCGTCAGCTCGTCGTGCGCGCCGACGGTGATCAGGACCGGGACCCTGATGCGCGGCAGATCCGGCACCCTGCTCCAGTCCTTGAGATTGCCGATATAGAGGAACTCGTTCGGCCCCTGCATGGTCATGTACGGGCCCATGTTCCAGTCGTCGAGCGAGCGCTTGATCGGCGCCGGCCATTCAGACAGCCGACAGACGTGCCGATAGTTCAGGATCGTCACAGCCGCCTGATACTCGGGATGATCGTACGTGCCGGCCGCCTCATGCTTCTGCATCATCGCGACGGTCTCGGGGCCGAGCGCGGCGCGCAGCCGCTCAAGCTCGCTCGCGAGATGCGGCATGTCCGCGACCGTGTCTTCGAGAATCAGCGTCTTGATGTGCTCCGGATAGGTCAGCGCGTAGTCGATCGAGAGCCAGCCACCCCAAGAGTGCCCGAGCAGGTGCACCTTGCCGAGGCCAAGCGCCTTGCGCACGGTCTCGGTCTCCTCGACATACCGGCCGATCGTCCAGAGTGCCGGGTCCGTCGGCCGGTCCGACTTGCCCGTGCCGAGCTGGTCGAATGCGACGACGCGATAGCCCTTGTCGATCAGGCACGAATGGGCCTCCCGCAGGTAGTCGCACGGGAGGCCCGGTCCGCCGTTCAGGCAGAAGACAACATTGTCGCCGGAGCCGAAGCTGTAGGTACGGACGCGATAGCCATCGACTGAAACATCACGCACTTCCGAAGGCTCGATCTCACGCCACATACTTCACCGTCTCCTTTTGCTTCACCCAGCTACATCAGGATCACGCCCTTGCCGCTGGTCTGCTTGTCGAAGAGCTTGTAGGCCTCGTCGGCCTGCTCGAGCTTCCAGCGGTGCGTGAAGAGATCATCGACCTTGATCTTGCGGTCCGCGATGAATGTCGCGCATTCAGCCTGGCCCACCGTCGAAAAAGTCCACGAGCCAATCAGCGTCACCTGCCGGCGCAGCATGTCGGGGCTCACATCGAGCGTGACTTGGCCGCCCTCGCCGACGAAGCAGGCCTTGCCCCATGTGCGCACGCTCTGCACGGCCTGTCGCCGCGCCTCCGACGACGACGAGGCATCGAGCGTGGCGTGGGCGCCGAGGCCATGCGTCGCCTGTTTGATGGCACCAACGATATCATTCGTGGTGGTGGGATTGATCGTGAGATCAGCGCCGAGCTCTTTTGCGCGGGCGAGCCGTTCGTCGCTGACATCGAGCGCAATGACGCGTGCGCCCATAGCTGCCGCGAGCTGCGTGCCCGACAGGCCGACCGGGCCCTGGCCGAAGATGGCAATGGTCTGGTCGCCCGTAAGCCCCAGGCGCTTGAGCGCCCCCCACGCTGTCCCGGTGCCGCACGAAATTGCCGCTCCGGTCTCGAACGAGAGCTCATCGGGAAGCGTCACGAGCGTGCGCGCCGGCACCTTCATGTACGGCGCATGACCGCCGTTCCCCGTGGCACCGTAGACCTCGGCCACGCCCTCGTCACAGAGTTGCATCCAACCCGTGGAACAGTGAGGGCACACGCCGCAACCGCGATAGTGGTGGACCATGACGCGCTGGCCGATGCGCGCTTCCTTCTCGCTGACGCCCTTGCCGACTGCCGCGACCACACCACAGGGCTCGTGACCGGCGATGACGGCGCCGGTATTGCCGAGGCCGAGCAGTTTCGCCGCCTCGCCCGGCGCTGCCCGATAGAATTTGAGATCGCTTCCGCACATGCCGGAAGCCTTCATTTCCAACACGACCTCACCCGGCCCTGGCGTCGGATCCGGGAAATCACGGAACTCGACTTTGCGGTCACCCGCGAAAACGGCACCCTTCATTGTGCTTCCTCCTCTGCTCGCCGCGCCGGTTGGTGGGCGCAGTCCTTGTTGTTCGCCCTACACTAATGGCTTGGCGACGCTTGTCAGCAGGAGACCGTTACGCGCCACGCGAAATGCTGGCGTGCGCTGCACAGCCCCCCGTTGCCTTGGCCGCGCCGGGCGTGGCAGGTTCCGCCATCAGAAAAATCATGCAGCCGACACCCGAGCGGCCCACAGGGAGCACGAAATGCCCAAGTTCAAGATCCTCACACCCGCCGGTGCTTCCTTCACGGTTGCGGGCGGCGGCTATGGCTACGAATTGGAGGCGCTCGAAGGTCTCGGCGCCGAGATCGTCGAGTGTCCGGCGACGGAAGAAGGCTTCATTGCCGCGGCGAAGGGCGTCGATGCCGTCTATGCCAAGGCCATGAAATTCACTCGACCGATGATCATGGCGCTGGACAAATGCAAGCACATCGCGCTCGGCACGGTCGGCGTCGACTACGTCGATGTGGCTGCTGCGACCGAAAAGGGCATCCCGGTTACGAACTGCCCCGACACCTTCATCGAGGAAGTCGCCGATCACGCCATGATGCTGCTGCTCGCCGCCCATCGCCGCGCACTGGAGCAGGACCGCATGGTACGCGAAGGCCGCTGGTCGGAAGGCCGGCCGCAACTGCTTCAGATTCCGCGTCTCCAAGGGCAGACACTCGGCTTCATCGCATTCGGTCGCGTCGCCAGGGCCACCGCTGCGCGCGCGAAGGCCTTCGGTTTGCATCTGATGGCGCACGACCCATTCCTTGATGAACTCTCGATCTCATCGCACGGCGTCCAGCCCGCAAGCCTTTCCGAGCTGCTCGCGAAGTCCGACTTCGTCTCCATGCATCTGCCGGCCACGCCCGAGGCCGTCGGCTTCCTCAAGGAGCAGCACTTCAAGCAGATGAAGAAGACCGCAATCTTCATCAACACGGGCCGTGGGCCGACGGTGGTCGAGAGCGGCCTCATCAAAGCCCTGCAGGAAGGCTGGATCGCGGGCGCAGGGCTCGACGTGTTCGAAATCGAGCCGCCGAAGCCGGACAATCCACTGCTGAAGATGGACAACGTCATTCTGGCACCGCACAACGCTTCGGCATCGGCGCGCTTCGACCCGGCACGTAAGCGCCGCGTAGGACAGGAGCTCGCGCTCGTGCTCACGGGTCGCTGGCCCATGTCGTGCGTCAATCCGACGGTACTGCCAACGAGCGGTCTGCGTCGCTGGCAGCCGGTGTCGATGGATCGCGGTCCGAATAGCTGATGGCTTGATTGATTGCGGCGGGCTGCTGGGAGGAAGGCGAAGCGCTTCTTCTCAGCAGCCCGCGGCTAGGCCATCGGCAGCGCTACTGCGAGCGAATCACGCGGATCGCAACGATCGCGCAGCCATCCCCCGCCGTTGGCAACAGCATATAGCTCAGCTCCTGCGGCACCTGGATGAGCGCGAGCCCCGCCAGGTTGGCGACGGCTTTTCCCGTCTTCATGAGGTCGCCCTGGATGGCGCTGCACGAGCGCTGCGTCGGCATGATCTGCAGCGTCGTCGCATCGCAGGCGCCGCCAACCGGACTGTTGATGATGATCGACGCACCGCGCGGCGCCGCCGCATGGGGATACCGCAGAGAAACGATCGAGCGGAATGTACTGTCGTTCGGCTGCTTGGAATCCCAGAACGAGAATGCGTGATGTTCCCCGTCCACGGCCTGGCTCGTTGCCCGCGCGAGCGTATCGAAGCAAGTCGTGATCCCGCCATTGCTCGCATGCAGCTGCGGTTGAAGATGGCCGGCCGGCGCACCACGATCCTTGTCGGCATCAGGGGTCGGCGCCTCGGCTGACGCCTGCTTCTTCTTCGCGTCGGGTGGTTTGACGGAGGATGCCCAGCTATCGAGGCGCTGTTTCTTTGCTTCCGGAGCCTGCGCCATGCGAACGGAGGCGTCCGTCCCCCGCCGCGGATCATCGGCGCCTGCGATTCCGACGGTGAGCGAACTGCCCACGGCGACCAGCGCACCAACTGCGACTATTGACCGGAGAATATGCTGCCCAATCACGCGCACGAGAAATCCCCTTACTCACCCAACGGAAACGGCGGTGAGGAGGACGCATCCGTAGACACGCCCTCCCCGCTCTTCCCCCCGGAAGCGTCCAATCAGTTCAAGGTGAAGCTCATGCCACCACCGAATGCAGCTTCGCCGTTGGTGAAGCTGCCCGAAACGTTCGCGCGCCAAAGGCGGTCAGACGAGGTGTAGCCGAGGCCCACAGCACCTGCGCCCTGACCGTGGAAGGCACCACCGCCCATGGCGACCGAAAGCTTGCCCGGTCGATCATCGTAACGGAGCTGAGCAGCCGCCATGGAGAGAGCGCCAGCAGCGATCGCAATGTCGCGCGTGTCTTCGAGGCGGGCGCCCATAGCGTCGACGCGGCCAGTGAGTGCGGCAACATCATTCCCGAGCGAAGCCAAGCCAGTGGTGAGCGGCTCTATCGCGCCTTGGAGCTGCGCGACGTTGACCGCGTCGTTCGCCGCTGAGCCGGCAGCGACGCCGGTGATCTGACGCTGCCCATCTGCGGTGCCAACCGACACCTCGCCGACGGATGTCTGGGGCGCCGTCAGATACGCCGCGGTGTAATCCGTCTGAGCGCCGCGGGTGGTCGTAGATGAACCACCAATTGCGATGCTGCCCTCATGCGTGCTCGAAGCACCGCCGCCAATTGCGATGCTGCCCGCTTGCGTGGCCGAGGATCCGATGCCGACCGCTATGGCGCTTGTGCCTGACGCCGTCGCAAACCATCCGACCACAACGGAATTGTCGCCCGAGGCCGTTGAGCCATGCCCCACTGCTGTACTCCAGGTGCCTGTCGCAGTATTGTCGCCGCCTAGACTTATCTGCGCCTGCGCCCTATCCGCACCCGCAAAGAGCACGCCCGCGACCGCCAATACGGCGCCGCATCCGCTACTCCTGAAGTATCTCCGCATCTCCGTTTCCCTCTTCGCAATTCCTCACAGTTGCAACTGACACGGGACACAACTAACCGAACAGCACGGCAGTCCTCGTCACATGAACACACGTAAAGATTGTGCAGACGCGACCAAGCAGAAGTGCGCGACAACAATCACTGGCTGTATGATTGCCATATTTCTACTTTTAAGAGTAGCATTTCTCACGGCGCACCCGCATAGGCTGTGAGAAACGGCCGACAGGCGACAAATCTGCCACACTCGGATGTTCGGAGCCATTGCACACGCAGTGCGTGTGTCAGGCCGGGCAGCTCCTAGGCGTGAGACACCGCGGCAGATGGCCATGAGCGGTCGGCGACCCGTCAGAATGATTGGCGCAGATAGACGCCTACGTGCGGGAAGCTCACGCTCGCCCTCTCGCCCGGAAATCCGACGTAGCGCCCCTTGGCAGACGTGGTCGTGTAGCCACCCTCCAGGCCGATCACCATGCCCGGCCGCGGCATGATCTCGACACCGGCCTGGAAGACCGTGCCACGCACGTCGACCTCGAATTCGAGATCAGGCATCAGAGGAGGGCCGGGATCATCATGCGGGATCACCGGCTCGCCCGCCGAGTACATCGAGATGTCGAAGTACGATCCGCTGAGACTCACCTTCATCCACGGCGTCAGCATGTGCTCGTACGACGCGACTGCCGACCAGCCTTTGGAATTATGGGTCACGCCATCACCGGCGGCGACGTAGTCGGGCGCGAAGAAGGGAATGCCGAGGTATGCAGGCGCACCCGAGGCATACGCAGCCGTAAGGCTGAAGCGGCCGAACACGCCTTCGCCCTGCGCTCCGATGATGTCTTCCCACGCCACGCGCGACTGCAAACCGCCCGACAAGGCCCAGCCCCAGACGCTCGCCTCGCGCCCACCGACGAAATCCTTGAGGACGTGGTCCTCGACATGATGCAGTGCGCCGGACAAATGGTAGAGCGTCGAGGGCGTTGCGATGCGCGCCATGACGACGATGTCGGGAAGGTCGGATCGGGTCGGCCGCGCGAGAATGCCGTCGGCCATGATGCGCCGCTCTGGATCTTCCAACGCAATGCTCAGTGAGGCATTGCGCGTCATGCCGATCGTGTATGAAGCACCGAGCGTGTTCACGATCGACGAGTAGCCGGGCGTGACGACGCTCGGCAGCCGGTTGAAGCCGAACATTGACGGCTGCACACCGACCTTCAGGCCGTTCCATTGAACCCACGCCTCGTCCAAGGCGCCGTAGTAGTACGAATTCTCGATTCTGCGCAGATCGACGACGACCTCACCGCGCTCGTCGTAGCGCGTGCGCGCATCGGCAGCGATCCGCGCGAAGCCGCGCAGCACCCCCCAGTCATTCCTTGTCTGAACCATCATCTGCGCCCACGCATAGGCGCCGGCCGTGGGGTTCTTCGTCTGCTTGCTCACGTCCTCCTCGTGGTAGTAGACGATCGGCGCACCCGCACCATTGTTGAACAGCGTCGGTATGCGCTGGCCAACCATGACAATGTCGCGGTCCGTGAATTCCTTCGACGTCGACACGAGAATGCCGCCACCAAGCCGCGCACAAAGACCCGTATTTCCAATGGAAGTGTAGCCCGGCCCGAACGCCCGACACGCCTTGTCCACCCCCTCCTTCGCAGCGACAGCCGGAGGCGGTGGCCCCTCATCATCCCCGGCGCGTGCGGATCTGCTTGGCCCTGCGAGCATCAAGGCGCTCACACAGAATACGAAGAGAAGACCTGCAGCTCGGGTTGCAGTTGTTGATCTCATGACGTGTCGCCCCCCGTGCGCCATATCGAGCAGCTCGTGCCCTGCGCTTTTTCTTCTCGCTTCCAGAACATCGATGTCGACGTCCGGGCGTCCCACTGTTCGCACGCGACCGCTCTCTCAGCGCGAGCGGCCGAAACGGCTGATCCATGTGTGATTGGGGTCGGTCAGCGTGACGAGGCTGAAGCCGCCGGTCTGGAAATACGAGAGGTAGCCTTCGTCCGCCTCTCGAACAGTGTGGCTCATCGGCAGATCCCGATAGCCGCCGGGACCATGCGGCCCTTCCTGAATGACGATCGACGATGTGATCCAGCCTTGCTGATGGAGGACTGCGGCGTTACGCCGACCGCGCTGGTGCGCCCGGATCTCCGTGTCCTTGGTACCTGCAATCTGCACCGAGGAGATGCCGTTCTTCTCGCCGCGATGATTGATCGAAAGACTCGAGCCCTTGCTCATGGCATTGACGATGACGGTGTAGTTCAACCAGGCGTTCTGATTGATCTCCACGGTCTGCGCACAAGCGCCGGTGGCGAGCAACGTCAGGGCGACGCCGCTGGATGCAGCAATTCGCATCGGGATCCTCATGCGATCGGAATGTAGCGGTGACGCGGTCACCCGCTAGGAAATCGGGCGCCTTGGGCGACGAGGCGCGCAGCAGCAGCGCCTCGCCGCCCGGACGAGCCTCAAGGAGGGCTGAGATAGTCGTTGTTGACGGTGAAGGTCCGATCGTCGATGTACGCGCCGACCGGATCGTAGACGCGCACCTCCCCACCCCGCACTGCGTTGAAGGACTCATTGATGTACGGCATGATGAATGCGCCGCCGTCGACCCGCAGATAGGGATCATTGCGCGGCGCTTCGATCTCGGCGCGCTCACCCTGAGCCAGTAGGTTGAAGGCCAGGGCGCCGGCCGTCTGGCTTATGCGCGCAGAATTCGCGACGCCGCCACGCGAGGCCATTTGCGCGAACGCCGGCGTAGCGATCACGCAGGCAGCAACCACCAATAGCAGCTTCTTCATTTGCTCTCTCATCCGATGGAGAAATAGGGCTCTCGCCCGCCCCGAGGCACACACGCTTAAGTAGAATAGATGATTCGATTGCACCCGTTATGCGGGTATATCGGTTGTGAGTATAAGAGAGGCTTTACAGCCACACTGGCGGCGCCTGACGCCATTTCTCGCCGGGGAGGCTGGAAGATGCTCGCGCGTTGCGTGTATCCGGCGCCCTGCCTCCGGGGGATCAGCGCCTACCCCAATGAGTTGTAGGCCGGGGCCACTGATGGTCCAATGTCACGCCTCTGATGCAATCATTGGATGAGCATATCCATCTGTGGATCAACTAATGGTTGAATCTTGTCCTGGCATCTCGAATCTGGCGCCGTGAGGAGCGGCTGCCCCGCTTCCTGCCGCGCAAGCCCTGGAGATGGAGACGTATGTCCCGGATCGCTAACCTGGCACCCAATCCGCCACCGCCGGCGGCGTCCTCGCCGTTCGCCGGCCTGATCCGCATGCCGGGGCAGTATCTATGCCCGGATGGTGTGGTCTTCGATGAGCTCGAACGGGCCATCCGCAGGCACCTCTTCAAGCAGGTGCTGCCATCGCTCAAGGGACGCGTTGAGCGCTATCTGATCATCCAGGGCCCGCGCGGCACGGGCAAAACCGTATCGGCGACCGATGCCTCGCTGCGCTACGGCTTCGCTGTCGCCCTGCTACCCGCCTCGATGCTGGCGAGCGAGCACGAAGGCGGCGCTTGCGCTGTGCTCGATGACTTCATGAGCTTTGCAGCCGAAACTTCGCGGAGCCGGAAAATGCGCATCGCGATCGTCGCCGACGATTTCGATCTCTCGATCTCGGCCGCCGATGGCCAGATGGGCCGAACCATCAACAGCCTGCTCGTGACCCATCAGCTCCAGCAGCTCGCCGATACGCAGGAGCCGCGGAACTTCGACGACAGTGGCATGCCGATCATCTTTACCGGCAACAACTTCACGACGATGCGTGCCTCGCTCTTCCGCGATGGACGCGCCACATGGCACACGCACCGCCCGACGCTCGATGACAAGCTCGCCATAGCATTCGCGCTCTTCAACCCGCGCTCGTACGATGATCGCCGCCTGATCGAGCGTCTCGTGCGCACATACCGGGATGAGAGCGTCGCCTTCTGGCGCGCGCTACACAGCGATCTCATGACCGACCGGCTCGACGACATCATCTCGCGCAGCCTGCCCGACGTGTCGGCCGCCGAGGCAGAGTTTCGCCGCCCCGTGCCGCTCGACGGCGTCAAGCTCTGGGCACTCGCGCGCGTCCGCGCCAAGACGCGGCCGATGTCGTTTCTCTGACGCCGCTCAGACGGCGCGCTCCTTACCGATGGTTGCGCGTCCGGCCATGTACTCGGCTGGTGCATTGACCGCCTCGACAGCACAGAGGCGGTCACGCTCATCGAAATGCGCCACTGCGAACTTGCCCTGCGCCGCGTCGCCACGGACGTCGATGCGCGTCGCGCCGATAGACAGGCCGGCGATCTGAAGTTTGAGGTCGTACTGATCCGACCAGAACCACGGCACTTCCGGCACAGGCGCCTTGGTGCTGCAGATCGCAGCGGCGGCCTGCCGTGCCTGCTCCAATGCACTCGCGACACTTTCGAGGCGCGCGCGGCAGCCGTAGTGCGGCAAAGGCCTCTCGGTGCAATCACCGATCGCAAAGATGTTCGCATCGCTCGTGCGCGCATCGAGATCGACGGCAATGCCGTTGCCGCACGCAAGACCCGCCGCCGCAGCGAGCTCGGTGTTCGGCATCGCTCCGACGCCGACCAGCACCATATCGGCCTGCACGATCGTCCCGTCGCTGAGCTGCACGCCCGCAGCGCGGCCATCGCGCACATCGAAGCCGGTCACACCTGTCTCGAGCCGAAAGCGGACACCCTGGCGCTCATGATACTGCTGCATGAAGGCCGAGATGGGCGGTGAAGCGACACGCGCCAGCAAGCGCGCCTCCCGCTCGATCACCACGACATCCATGCCTTTGAGCCGCGCGGATGCCGCGACCTCGAGCCCGACATAGCCGCCGCCGATCACCACGAAACGCTGTCCGGCGATCAAACCGGTTTTCACGCGATCAGCATCGGCGATCGTGCGCAGCGCGTGCACGCCGGACAGTTCCTCGCCTGCGAGACCAAGCCGCCGCGCACGCGCACCGGTCGCCAGTATGAGCGTGCTGTAGGGAAGCGTTTCGCCGTTCGCCAGCGTCACCGCTCGCGCGGCACGGTCGACCGCAACGGTACGCGAATCGAGGCGCAAGGAAATGCTGCGCTGCGCGTAGTAGGTCTCTGGCCTCAAGCCAACGGAAGAGAACGCGACATCACCCTTGAGCCACGCCTTCGAGAGCGGCGGTCGCTGGTAGGGCAGATAGGGCTCGTCGCCGATGATCGTGATCGGCGCATCGGTTCCGGCCTGTCGAAGGTTGGCAGCGACAGCGCCGCCCGCGTGCCCCGCGCCAATGATCAGAATGCTCAACGCTCATTCTCCCCGCCTGATGCGCGATCATAGGCTGATAGCGCCATCGGGCTCAGTGCATCATTGACGCGCATCACACGAGCCGTTGCGCGTTGAAAAGCGTTGGTCATCCACAGGCGTGAGTTCACTATCCGTTCCAGCCATGCTAGATGTATCCGCGCCATGAGCGAAGCGCCCATCCGCAAGATCATCCATATCGACATGGACGCCTTCTATGCGTCCGTCGAGCAGCGCGACGATCCTGCACTGCGCGGCCGTCCGCTCGCCGTTGGCCATGGTGCCGTGCGCGGTGTCGTGGCGGCCGCGAGCTACGAGGCGCGCAAGTTCGGCGTGCGCTCGGCCATGCCTTCGAGCACGGCGCTGCGCAAATGTCCCGAGCTGATTTTCGTCAAGCCGCGTTTCGAGGTCTATCGCGCGGTTTCGCAGCAGATCCGCGCAATCTTCGCCGAATACACGCCGCTCATCGAGCCGCTTTCGCTCGATGAAGCCTATCTCGACGTGAGCGCAAACCTGCGTGGCATTCCGACGGCCTCGGCGACTGCAACCGATATCCGCGCGCGCATTCTCGCCGAGACCGAGCTCACGGCTTCAGCCGGCATCTCGTATAATAAATTCCTGGCGAAGCTCGCATCAGACCATCGCAAGCCGAATGGCCAGTTCGTGATCCCGCCGGGTGCGGGCGAAGCTTTTATCGCCGATCTCCCCGTCGGCAAGTTCCACGGCGTCGGCCCCGTCACCGCCGAGAAGATGAACCGCCTCGGCGTTCTCACGGGTGCGGACCTTAAGGAGCAGTCGCTCGCCTTTCTGCAGCAGCATTTCGGCAAGTCGGGCCCATGGTACTACGGCCTCGCGCGCGGGGAGGATCATCGCGCCGTCGTGCCCGACCGGCCGCGCAAATCATCGGGATCGGAGACGACGTTCTCGCGCGACCTCGTCGAGCCGGCGGAGATCGAAGCAGCCATATGCGAGATGGCCGATGACGTCTGGGCGTGGTGCGAGAAAACCAAGGCGCTCGGCCGCACCGTGACGGTGAAGATCAAGTACGCCGACTTCCAGATCGCAACGCGCAGCCGGACGTACGATGCGCCTGTCACATCACGAGAGGCACTGCACGATGCGAGCCTTCAGCTCGTGCGCTCTGTCTATCCATTGAGCAAGGGCATCCGCCTCGTCGGCGTCACTCTTTCGAGTTTCGGCGCACGCGAGGACGCCTCAGCGGAGCAATTGAGCTTAGCGCTAGCGGAGAGGTAGTCCCGTCACCCGGGGCGCGATGCGACCGGGATGAAGGGCGGCATCAATCGCCGGCATCGGCGCCTGTGGTCGCCCCTCACCCCGGTTACGCCCCATATACGTGGGACAAAGGTGTCTTACCCAAACAGCCTGAGCTGTCGTTCGCCCTGACCTTTGGTCTCGAACCCGAGTTGCTCGATGCGATCGAAAGGCACCTGCTCCGCTGTGATGAGCGAACGTTGCGCCTTGAGCGCGCGCACGAGCCCTTCCTGCACGAGATGGAACTCGCCGACCGTCTGATGCGGGAGCACCGCCGCCGGATCGAGACCCGACTCGCTCTGGAAGGCTGCCTTGAGTTTCCGCAGCGCCGTATCCTCGCGCACGCGGCCGATGAACCAGCTCGTGATCTGATCGCGCGACTTGTAGTCGAGATCGCCCGGCGACTGCGTTGCGAGCATGAGCCCGAGGCCCGCGGAGCGCGCGCGCTTCAGGAGGCTCTGCAGCGGTTCGGCCGTCGCGGGCTTCGCGTTCGCCGGGATGTAGAGATCGGCCTCGTCGAGCATGACGACTGCCTGCAGCTCGTCGTTCGGATTGCGCTGGCAGAAGCGGAGCGCCTCGGAAAGGAACTGCGAGACCCAGAAGAGGATGTTCTCGTTGTCGCCGAGGAAGCCCGTGTAGATGATCGAGAGGCGCGTGCGGCCGTCGGGGCGCTTGTGTGGCCCGATGCCGAGTAGGTTTTCCATGCGCAGCGGCTCGCCACCGGTCTCGAACAGCGCCGAATTGCGATGCCGGAGACTGTCGAGCTGCGCAACGAGATCGCGGCGAATCCTGCCAGAGGGATCCATGCGCTGCGTGAGCTCGGTGAGCTCGGGATCCTCGTCCTCCAGCAGGTGAATGAGATCGGCGAGGCCGACCTCCGTGCTGAAGCGTGAGCCGAGAATGCGCAGTGCGACCGAGAGCGTGCCCGACTGCTTCTGGTGCGTCGCCGAATTCTTCAGATGGAGCATGTCGCCGAGTGCTGCCGCCGAAAGATTGGCGAGAAGCTGCTGCTCGTGCTCGGGAAGCTCGTTGATACCGGTGGGCAGGAGCGTGATCGAGATCGGTCGGCCTGAGGCGCGACCCGGCGTGTACACGGCGACATCGACTTGATCGCCGAGCTTTTCGCGCAGGCTGCTCGCCTCGCTGAGTTCGTTCGGCTCGCCGCGCCAGACGTCAGGATTGGCGTAGGAGCATAGATCGCCCTTGCGGTCGATCAGGATGACCGGCGTGCCGTTCATCAGAAGCTGCTCGATGAGGCAAAGCGCGAGCGTCGTCTTGCCCGAGCCCGAGCCACCGAGCACCGCCGTGTGGCGCTTCAGCACGTCCTTGTTGAGCGTGATGCTCTTGCCGCGACCGCCGATCTCGCGCCCCGCGAGGATGCTCGACGAATTCGAGCCGTGCTCGTCGAGAATGACGCTGAGCGGCAGGTCCTGTTCTTCCTCCGTCGGTGCGGCAAGCGCAGGCAGAGGCGCGGGCGTTGCGGGGCTCGACGAAGCCCAGCCCGTCCAGTCGGCGAGACGGCTCTGCAGGCTCGGCATGTTGTAGCCGTCACGCGGCTGCACCTCGGGCGGTCCCTTCGCCCATGGCAGCGTGACGAGATTGCTCTGCTCCGTCGTCTCGACGGGCGGCTCCACTCCGCGCCGACGCGGCGGCGCGTCGCCCATGGGCATCGGCGCGCCGAGGAGGTCTAGGCGAAGAAGCTGCGCGAGTACCGAGAGGCCGGATAGGAGCTTCGCCTGCTCCAACCAGCCGCCGAAGCCGGGGTCTGTGCGATGGCGCGCGTGGAACTCGCGCACCGTCATCATGCGCTCCCACTCGGCCATCGGCACGACGAGCGTACGCCCGCCACTCTCGCGAAATTTGCGGAAGGCCTGCGCCGTCTGGTTCTTGCGCGGCGGCGGATAGTCGCTCGCGCGCAGCATGATGGCACTCGCGGACGACAGGCTGGACAGCACCTTATCGAGCTGGCGCTTGAGACCACCGCCCTGCGTCGGGCGATTACAGATGAAGACGCGCGTCTTCTGCATGATGCCCGTGGCGTGCGTGACCGTGACGTCGGCCGCCGGCAGTTCTTCGCCGAGATCTGCGCGGCGCACGGAGAGCGTTACCGCCGATCCCCATTCGGCGCGCGACAATTCGAGCGCCGATGTCAGAACGCCGAGCAGCTCCTGATCGTCGGTCGGCATCTCGGCTTCGGAGAGACTGGCAAAGCGCTCCCAGCTTGCGCGGAAGTCGATCTGGTTCGCCGAGGCCGGTTGGCTGTCGCCACCACCGAGCCCGAATCCAAGAGCGGCCGCGAGCGTGGAAATGAAGCCCGCGCCATCCGTCTCCTCGGGCTCGTCGGTCGGCATTTCCGTCTCTCGGCTCTTGAGGCGCGCCTGTGCGTCCTCGAGCAGGCGCCGGGTCGAGAGGCCACCAAGCTCGGCCACGAATTCAGCGCCGAAGAGTTTCGTGAGATCGGCGGCTGCTGGATCGACACCACGCGCGATCGCGTGCTGCTCGACACGGCGCGAGAGAATGAGACGCGCTTCATCCGCCGTGCGGCTTTCGAGCAGCGCGACAGGACCCGCCTTCTCGATACGGTCGATGTAGGACTGCGCGAGCACGCCCCGCACGTGATCGTAGAAATCGCCGAGGCAGGAGATGATGATCAGCGACGTCGGCACGCGGTTGGCGATCTGAATGAGATCGCGCACGGCCTTCTGAAAGCGCTCATCGGAGTCGGTGAAGAAGCGCAGATCCTCGACCTGGTCGATGCAGAAGACGAGCGCCGCGCGATCGACCGTCCACATGAGCTTGCCGAGGCTTTCCATGATCTCGAAAGCACGCCCCTCACCCGAGCTCGGATCGAGCGCAGCGACAGACGACTGCGAGAGCTCATTGAGCGGGCGTCCGTGCAGATACTGGCGCACGCGCTGGTCGATGCGCGGGTCGGCGCGCTGGAGATAGAGCAGCGCGCGCACGATGTTGATGTCGAGTTCCTGATCGGCGAAGGACGGGCTCGCGACGATCTCATCCGCAAGCGTGATGATCAGCTTTGCGAGCTGATCCTCGTCGAGCTTCGCCTCGGTCAGCTCGTTCAGCTGCTCGTCGCTGAGCGCGGCGGCGGCGAGCTTATTGGTCAACCGCGCAAGGCCGCTCTCGCATTCACCGTCGGGATCGTACGGTTTCTCGAGCGAAGCCACGAGACGGCGCAGGTAGTAGTCGGCATAGCTCGCGACGTCGGGCGTCATCTGCGCATAGCCGAAGTAGGCCGTGCCTGCGCGATGACTGCTCGTGCGAAGTGCGCGAATGAGGTGCGTCTTTCCGGCGCCCGACTGGCCATGGAACAGCAGCATCCGCGCTGGTGTCACGGCGCCGTCGACCTTCACCATCGCGTCGAGCGTGCTTTGGAATTTCGCGCGCGCCTGCTTGTGCACGGCGGCGACGTCCACCGGGTCCGCGCTCCAAATGTCGTCTTCCCAGGTGATCGAGTGCTCGAACGCCGATGCAAAACTCTCGACCGGGGCCGCGCTTTCTACCGCACGCTGCATGTTCTTCTTTTTCCTCGACGCAAATTTGAAGTGTTGAGGCCCCGCGAGGGACTGACGTGACTGATCGGATCAATCGTCGATACGCACGAAATGCCAGACGGTATTCTTGAACACGGTCGCCGATGCCTGGATCTCCTCGAGATCGCGCTTGTCGCGCAGATCCGATGTGCCGAGCACCAGCAGCCCCGTGCGATGCGCTTCCGTAAGCATCGCCTTGAACTCGATCTCGCTCAGTCCCCAGCCCGCGTGCTGTTTCTGCACGGCGGCCCAGACTTGTGAGATGTAGACCTTGCGGCTGCCCGACCATCCACCGGTCGCGAGCGGCCGCGCCATCCTCCTCACCGCGTGCGCGAACGCCTCCGGATCGGGCCGTCCTGTTGGGGTCGGCGCTGGCCTGAGACGCTGCACGACGGCCGGTGCGCTCGCGACGGGCGGCGCGGCCGGCTTGACCGGCGCCTCCTGACCGCGCGACACGGCGATCGGCCATTCGAGATCGCCCGCAACGAACCGGCGCAGCAACGCGAGCCGCAGCGCCGGCAATGTGCTGCTCGTGACGCCGGCGGCTTCAGCTGCAAGTCCAGCAACAAGCCGGCTGTCCGAGCCGAAATCGCGCGGCCGCATCGAAAGCTGACCGGCCAGAAGGCGCGCGGCCTTAGCCGACAGCCCCGACTTGGCGCCGAGGTCCCGCTGCAGGCGGTTGCCGAAGGCGCGATCAAGCGCGAGTAGCGCGAGATCATTCCGGAGGCGCGAGGCGCTCGCCGCTGCACGCGGCTTGAGCCCGTGGGCCGCAATTACGATTGCACTTCTGAGGCCGTCGATCTTGCCGAGGGCCTTGAGGCGCCGCACCGGCAAGCCGGGGGTTCCAAGCGCACGCGCGATCAACGCACCATCACGCACCTCCGGCCAGTCGTCCCCACTCGCAGGGGCCGCGCCGAGGAAATGCTGCGCCTGGCGGCGACCGCCTGCCGTGGCGTGGAGCCGGTTGCTCCGCCGCACCGCGAGCTGGTCCTTGATGTGCGCCGCGATGAGCCGACCGAGCAGAAGCCGCCACTCGCCGGCTTCGACAGCGGGGCTCACTAATGGCTGCAGATCCCGCGCCAGCTCCGCTTCGCCGACTCCGCTCTCGCTGACCGACAGCCGCAGGAGCACGAGCGCACCGACCCGAAGCGCATCGACCCGCGCCGGAACTGCGCGAGGCGCATCCAGTACCGCCACCGCCATGTCTTTGCCCCCTAGCAAACCGATGTCTGCCTCCGAGCCCTTTCAACACAGGCGACAACCCGCTCATGGCCGCGGTCACACACGACCCGGCCTCACACGAACACGCTGCACCTCACATGGGGAATTCCGGCATTGGCGCGCCCCTGCGCGCGCGGCCGGACATCGGGCAGGATTTCGTGTTTCCCTCGCGAAATGCCTGCCACCGGGCCCCCTCGACCCGGACGAATCACCGTAGAATCAATGGCATTCTGAAAGACCGCGATGAATCCGCCAAGTAAAATCGCCCCGCCCCGCGACGTCCCGCCTCGGGTGCGCGCATCGGGCCACGTCCGGACCGAACTATATTTGCCGCCGACAGGCCCGCGGCCCAATTAATGTCACGAAGATTCCTTCTCTTATGTCCCGACAGGACGGTTTCTCCCGCGCTCGATGCAGAAGAGGCGACGCGCCCGGATACTCCGGGTTCGTCCCGGGGATCTGCAGTGTGACGGCGCGGAGCGGAAGCCGGCCCTTGTCCCGAGGGAAGCTAGTTCCGTGCGCGCATCATTAACGGCATGTTTACCACCTAGCGGCATAGTTAATGCTGGGTTCGTTGTGCGTAGGCCGGCAGGAGTTGTAACCATGTATCGCGTGCTGGTGGGGGTTTCGGTCGTTCTTCTGACGACCGGTTGCGGCATGAGTTCGAGCACACTCAGCTCAGGGTTCGCCGAAAGCCCGACAACGTCGGCCAGATCGGCCCGCCAAGCCTCGCTCGGCAGCGATCTCACAGCCCGCACGCCGACCCGCGTCGAGAGCAGCCAGCGCACGGCGAGCCTCTCGCCTCCGACCACATCCGCCCCCTCCGAGCGCGCACCGAAGGGCGCCCTTTCGGACCGAGATTACTCCCGCGCCGGCCTCAACCCCGAAGCCGCACGCGACGCGATCAACAATTACCGTCGTTCCAAGGGCCTCAAGCCCCTCAAGCTCGATGCCGAGTTGACCACGGCGGCCCGCGCCCATGCGCAGGATCTCGCCAAATGGGACCGCATCTCGCACTACGGATCGGACGGCTCGAACCCCTGGGACCGCGTCAAACGCACAGGCTACAATGCCAAGCTCGCGGCTGAGAACGTGGGCACCGGCCAAGCCAGCTTCGACGAAGTGCTGAAGGGCTGGCAGAACAGCCCCGGCCACAACAAGAATCTTCTCCAGCCCGAGGCCCAGCACATCGGCCTCGCCCTGGTCCACGATCCCAAGACCGAGTTCAAGACGTTCTGGACCCTGGTCGTCGGCTCGCGGCTCTAGTCATCACGCTAGTTGCTGCTGCAGCGACCGCGGCGCTTTAGCCCTTATTCTTCCGATCGGCTTTCCGTTCCGGCGTGCGCGGGCTATACCCCCGCGCAAACATCCCTTGCCGACCGGAGACCTCCATGACCGCCATCGTCGACATCATTGGCCGCGAGATCCTCGACAGCCGCGGGAACCCGACTGTTGAAGTCGACGTGACCCTGGAGGATGGCTCGGTCGGCCGCGCAGCCGTACCCTCGGGCGCTTCCACGGGCGCGCATGAGGCCAACGAACTCCGCGACGGCGACAAGTCCCGCTTCCTCGGCAAGGGCGTGCTGAAGGCCGTCGACGCGGTGAACGGCGAGGTGTTCGATGCGCTGTCCGGCATGGATGCCGAGGATCAGCGCCGCATCGACACAGCCCTCATCATGCTCGACGGAACACCGAACAAGTCCCGCCTCGGCGCCAACGCCATCCTCGGCGTCTCGCTCGCCACGGCCAAGGCGGCTGCGCTCGCCAGCAACCTGCCCCTCTACCGCTACATCGGCGGCACCAACGCCCGCGTCCTCCCCGTGCCAATGATGAACATCATCAACGGCGGCGCCCACGCCGATAACCCCATCGACATCCAGGAATTCATGATCATGCCTGTCGGCGCCGAGACGTGCGCCGACGCCATCCGCATGGGTGCCGAGGTCTTCCACACGCTGCGGAAGGGCCTCCACGACGCCGGCCACAGCACCAACGTCGGCGACGAGGGCGGCTTCGCACCGAACCTCAAGAGTGCCGACGAGGCCCTCGGCTTTATCATGAAGTCCATCGAGCAGGCCGGCTACAAGCCCGGCGACGACATGGTGCTGGCGCTCGATTGCGCGGCGACCGAATTCTACAAGGGTGGCAAGTACGCGCTCGAAGGCGAGGGCAAGTCGCTCGACGGCGCCGGCATGGCGAAGTACCTCGCCGATCTCGTCGCGCGCTACCCCATCGTCTCCATCGAGGACGGCATGTCCGAGGACGACTGGGACGGCTGGAAAGCCCTCACCCAGGCCATCGGCAATCGCTGCCAGCTCGTCGGTGATGACCTCTTCGTAACCAACACGCGCCGCCTCGCCGAGGGCATCGCCAAGGGCGTCGGCAACTCAATTCTCGTCAAAGTGAATCAGATCGGCTCACTGACGGAAACACTCGACGCCGTCGATATGGCCCAGCGCGCCCGCTATACGGCGGTTATCTCCCACCGCTCGGGCGAGACCGAAGACTCGACGATCGCCGATCTCGCCGTCGCGACGAACGCCGGTCAGATCAAGACTGGCTCGCTTTCGCGCTCGGATCGCCTCGCCAAGTACAACCAGCTCATCCGTATCGAAGAGCAGCTCGGCGATGTGGCAGAGTACGCTGGCCGCTCGGTGATTCGCGGAGCCTCCGGGGGCGCCTGACAAGCGCCCCGCGACATCATGTATCGGCCCCTGCAGAGAACACGTGGAAGAGCTGCGTGTTGGGGGTGGAAGTTGACACCGATTTGACATATAGGACCGGCTATTGACGGCGCCGCTCGACTTGAACTGATGCGGTATACGTCACATATCCGGCGCTCAACCGGCAGCGATGGAGCCGCAGCGATGATGTCCGTGCCGCCCCCCCACGACGCCGACACGCTGCAGACAGATCAAACAGACTGGTATGGCGACAGCCTCCGCGAGGAGTGCGGGGTCTTCGGCATTTTCGGTCACGATGACGCCGCCGCCATTACCGCACTCGGAATGCACGCGCTCCAGCATCGCGGCCAGGAAGGTTGCGGCATCGTCACTTACGACGGCAAGCGCTTCAATCAGGAGCGTCGCCTGGGTCTGGTAGGCGACAACTTCTCCAAGGCAAGCGTGATCGAGCGGCTCGCCGGGCGCATGGCGGTCGGCCACAATCGTTACTCGACGACGGGCGACGTGGTCCTGCGTAACGTGCAACCGCTTTTCGCCGACCTCGACACGGGCGGCTTCGCCGTCGGCCACAACGGCAATCTCACCAACGCGCTCACGCTCCGTCAGGAGCTGGTCTCGTCCGGCGCCATCTGCCAGTCGACCTCGGACACCGAGGTCATCCTCCATCTCATTTCCCGCTCGAAGAAGCGCCGCATCGTCGAGCGCTTCATCGATGCTCTTCTGCAGATCGAAGGCGCCTACGCGCTCGTCGGGCTGACGAACGACATGCTGATCGGCGCGCGCGATCCCGTCGGCATTCGTCCGCTCGTGCTTGGCCGGATCGGCGAGGCCTATGTGCTCGCCTCCGAGACGTGTGCCCTCGACATCGTCGGCGCGCAATTCGTGCGCGAGATCGACAACGGCGAGGTGGTGGTGATTACGGCGGAGGGCATCGAGAGCCATCGTCCGTTTCCCAAACGCCCGGCTCGCCCCTGCATCTTCGAGTACATCTACTTCGCCCGCCCAGACTCGATCGCTGGCGGGCGAAGTGTTTATGACGTCCGCAAGAGCTTCGGCATCGAGCTCGCGCGCGAGTCGCTCGTGCCCGCCGATGTGATCGTTCCGATCCCCGATTCTGGCGTGCCGGCGGCCATCGGCTATGCGCAGTTCTCGAGCATTCCCTACGAGCTCGGCATCGTGCGCAATCACTACGTCGGGCGCACGTTTATCGAGCCCGAGCAGCGCATCCGCCAGCTTGGCGTGAAGCTCAAGCATTCGGCGAACGTCGGCGTCATCCGCGGCGCGCGCGTCGTACTGATCGACGACAGCGTCGTGCGCGGCACCACGTCCAAGAAGATCGTCGACATGATCCGCGACGCCGGCGCGAAGGAGGTCCACATGCGGATCTCGAGCCCTCCGATCAAGTATCCTGATTTCTACGGCATCGATACGCCGCGGACCGAGGAACTGCTCGCCGCCAATATGAGCGTCGAGCAAATGCGCGAATTTATGGGCGCCGACAGCCTGGCATTCCTGTCGATCGACGGCACCTACCGCGCCATGGGCTTCGATAAGCGCGACGCGAAGAATCCGCAGTTCACCGACCACTGCTTTACCGGCAGCTACCCGACGCGCCTCGTCGACCGCGACGGCTCGAACGGCTACCAGCTCTCGCTTCTTGCCGAAGTGAGCTGAACGCGGCATCGCATCAGTCAGGCATTCCATAGGCCCGCGCGCATTGCGTTGCGGGCCTACTGCTTTGCACGCCGAGGCCATTGCGCAAGGACGCGTCCGTGCCGCAGAATGTACGGACTTAAGCAAAAATAAGCACGGGAACGCCCCAGGACACGCCCATGAAACTGATCGAGGCTGCACGCGTGATCCGATCGAAGAACGCGGGGCCGACCCAGGTCACGCTCGATCTGATGTTCGACAGCCGCGAGATGTATGAGCGCGCGCTCGCCGCGCCGAGCCTCAAGGCCGCTGTGATCGCCCAGCGCTTCAATGTCGCCGAGGCCGAGATCATTCCGTATCCCGCTGCCAACGCGATCAAGATCGTCCTGCCCCGCCGCATCATCGCCGGCACGCCGGGCGACACCGACGTCTACGGCGCCCAACAGCACCGCCCAATCCTGGATCTCGAGATATGAGCGCCTTCGCCGCCACCATCGACGCCTGGAAGCGCGAGAAGGGTCCGCTGCGTATCCTCTCGGCTTCCGGACAGCTCGGCTATGGCATTCCCGAGCCCGCCTTCCGCGCCGGCCTCGCACGCAAGCCGCATCTCATCGGCGCCGACATGGGTTCGGTCGATCCCGGCCCCTACTACCTCGGCGCGGGCAAGCTCGCGACGGCACGGCGCTCCTCGAAGCGCGATCTCGGCCTCGCGATCGTCGGTGCGGTCAGGAACCGCATTCCTTTCATTCTCGGCACGGCCGGCACAGGCGGCGGCGATCCGCACCTTGCCGAGACCATGGACATCATCCGCGAGATCGCCCGCGAGAACGATCTCAACTTCCGCGTCGCGACGATCGGCGCGGAGATGCCCCGCGATGCCGTGAAGGCCGCCGTTCGCGCCGGCAAGGTCACGTCCATCGGCCCGATCGGCGCACTCACAGAAGCCGATGTCGATGGTGCCGCACGCATTGTCGGCCAGATGGGCATGGAGGCCTTCCAGCGCGCCATCGATCTCGAACCCGACATCATCATCGCCGGCCGCGCCTGCGATACGGCGATCTACGCGACGCTCCCTCAGCGGCTGGGCTTCCCAGTCGGACCCGCGTTGCAAATGGCCAAGATCATCGAGTGCGCCTCGCTCTGCTGTGAAGGCGGCGGGCGCGATGCCATGCTCGGCACACTCGAAGGTGAGAGCTTCATCCTCGAAAGCATGAATCCCAATCGCCGCGCGACGCCCATGTCCGTTGCCGCGCACAGCCTCTATGAGCAGGCGGACCCGCTTTCCGTGGCTGAGCCGGAAGGCATCCTCTATCTCGCCGATGCCAAGTACGAGGCGGTCGACGATCGCCGGGTGCGCGTCTCGGGCGGCCGCTGGGAGCCGGCCACGCAGTTCTCCGTCAAGATCGAGGGCGCGACATGGCTCGGCGCGCGCGCCGTCCTCGTCGCGGGCTCGACGGATCCCGTGTTCATCGCGAAAGCGCAGGAGATCGCTGCCAGCGTCGAGGCCATGGTTCGCGAGCTGGTGCCCCCCAATCCGAAGCGGCCCTATGAGCTCTTCTTCCGCTTCTACGGTCTCGGCGTGGTCGGCGGCCAGCCTGTAACGACAGTGCCGGAAGAAGTCGGCGTGCTCGTCGAATGCATTGGCGAGACGGAGGAAGAAGCGCGCGCTGTCGCGGCCACTGCCAAGCAGTACCTGCTGCACGCGCCTTTCCCGGGACGCATCTCGACGGCGGGGAACCTCGGCTTCCCGTTCACGCCGCCGGAGATGACAGCCGGCGACGCTTACCGCTTCAGCATCTATCACATCATGCAGGTCGACGACCTCGCGCCGCTCTTTCCAGTCTCGATCGAAACCATCGGCAGGTAACGCCGCAAAATTACAATCGGGAGGACGACCATGGACCTGCAGCTTGCCGGCAAGAAGGTGCTCGTCACGGGCGGATCGAAAGGTATCGGCCTCGCCATCGGCGAGGCCTTCGCCGCGGAGGGCGCGAACGTCATTCTCGTCTCGCGCAGTGCCGATGCTCTCAATACCGCCGCCGATGACATTCGCTCGCGCCATCAGGCCAATGTCACGACGCACGCCGCCGACCTCTCCCAGGAGGCCGCGCGCGAGAGCACCATGGCGCGCTTTCCGGACATCGACATCCTCGTGAACAATGCGGGCGCGATCCCCGGCGGCAGCATCCTCGACATGAGCATGGCCAAGTGGACCGAGGCCTGGGCGCTGAAGGTCATGGGTTACGTGCACATGACGCAGATGGCCCTCCAGCAGATGAAGCCGCGTAAGGCCGGCACGATCGTCAACATCATTGGCATGGCTGGCCCCGCCCCACGCTGGGACTACATCTGCGGCTCCATGGGCAATGCCGGCCTCAATGCCTTCACGAAAGGCGTCGGCGCGGGTGCCGCGGACTTCGGCGTGCGCGTGTTCGGCATCAATCCCGCGGCGACGCGCACGGACCGCATCATGACGCTCTCCAAGACGCGCGCCAAAACCACCTTCGGCGATGAAAGCCGCTGGCAGGAGGTACTCGGCCAATTGCCATTCGGCCGCCTCAAAGAACCGCAAGAAGTAGCAGCACTGACGGTCATGCTCTCGGCACCGCAAGTGACGTATCTCTCGGGCACCGTCATTGATATGGATGGGGGCGGCCAGTACCGGCGCTAGCAGCGCCGCATCCTGGCCCGGGGTTGCGCACCAGGGTGGCTCTCATGGCCATCGACACGAACAGCACGATCGAGATCAGGCAATCGCCGCGGCGGATGCTCGGCATCATCGCCATCGGCATCGGCTTCGTTGCGATATCGATTTTCATCATGAAAAGTCACGGCTCGTTCGGCCTGATCTTCGGCACGATCAGCCTGGCGTTCTTCGGCCTCCTCACCATTCTCGCAGTCTGGCGCATGCTGGCGCTGCGGGGGCCCATCGTGACGATATCGCCGCGTGGCGTTCGGGACGTCCGCCTGACCGAGGCCGTCGTTCCCTGGTCAGCCATACGGGGCATATCCACGTGGGCCGCCTACAATCAGCCGGCCATCGTGCTCGACGTGGATCCGGCCTACGAGCGCGTCCTCAAGCTCACGCCCCTGACGCGTCTCACGCGCCCGCTCAACGCTGCCGTCGGCGCGGACGGCCTCTGCATTGCCTCCCAGGGCCTCAAGATGGGGCACGAGGCGCTGCTGGAGACGATCACGGCCTACTGGCAACGGGCGCGCGGTGAACGCGGCTAGGACCGCGCCACCAAGCCCCCTGGACGGGCCCGCCTGCGCCGCCTAAGACAGCCCCCAACGCTGCATTCACAGCCGCCAGGGCGCTTTCATGTTCGATATCAGAGCCATCCGCGAGAACCCCGCCGCTTTCGACGCCGGCCTCAAGCGCCGTGGGCTCGAACCGCTCTCGGCCGGGCTCATTGCAAAGGACGAGGAGCTGCGCGCGATCAAAACGCGGCTGCAGGAAGCCCAGGCGCGACGCAATGCGGCCTCGAAGGAGATCGGTAAGGCCAAGGGCGCCAAGGACGAGACGTTGGCGGCGAAGCTCATGGCGGAAGTTGCGGCCCTCAAGGACCAGCTTCAAGCGGATGAGGACAAGCAGCGTGAGCTTGAAGCCGCGCTGGAGCGCGAGCTGGCCGTGCTGCCGAACCTGCCCCTCGCCGAAGTGCCTGAGGGCAAGGACGAGACCGCCAACGTCGAGGTGCGCCGCTGGGGCGATCCCAAGACCATGCCCGCTGCTACCCTGAACAAGCCTAAGCAGCACTTCGAGATCGGCGAAGCACTCAGCCTCATGGACTTCGAGGCGGCAGCGCGCATGTCGGGCGCGCGCTTCGTCGTGCTGAAGGGTCAGCTCGCGCGGCTCGAGCGCGCGCTCGGCATGTTCATGCTCGACATTCACACGGGCGAGTTCGGCTACACCGAATGTCAGGTGCCGCTGCTCGTACGCGATCCGGCAATGTACGGCACGGGGCAGTTGCCGAAGTTCGAGGAGGATTTGTTCGAGATTCCAAATTCCGGCTTTCAGGATCTCATGAACGAGGTCGTTACTCGCACCGCTGCACGAACCCCGGAATTCCTCGCGGAATACAAAGCGCTTACCGGCAAGGACATGACCCCAACAGACGCCGTAACGTCTTTTGTTGAGGCATTGCAACGACGTGACCATGATAGCGAGCGGCGAGAACGATTCGAGGAAGCAAAGGGCCAACCCGCCCGCCTCTGGCTCATCCCCACCGCCGAAGTCTCGCTGACGAACCTCGCGCGTGAGCAGATCCACGACGAGGCGACGCTGCCGCTGCGCTATACGGCGTGGTCCCCGTGTTTCCGCTCCGAAGCAGGCGCGGCCGGTCGCGACACGCGCGGCATGATCCGCCAGCATCAGTTCAGCAAGGTCGAGCTGGTCTCGATCACCACACCCGAGACCTCCCTCGCCGAGCACGAGCGCATGACGAACTGCGCCGAGACGATCCTCCAGCGCTTGGGCCTCCCCCATCGCACGATTGTGCTCTGCACGGGCGACATGGGCTTTTCCGCACAGAAGACCTACGACATCGAGGTCTGGCTCCCGGGCCAGGATGCCTATCGCGAGATCTCGTCCTGCTCGGTGTGCGGCGACTTCCAGGCGCGGCGTATGGGTGCGCGCTTCCGCCCGGCCGGGGCTAAGGGCACCGAGTTCGTGCACACGCTGAACGGCTCCGGCCTCGCGGTCGGCCGCACGCTCATTGCGGTTCTGGAGAACTACCAGCAGGCCGATGGCAGCGTGCTCATCCCCGAGGTCCTGCGGCCCTACATGGGCGGCATGGAACGAATCGCGCGATCCTGAATTCAGCATCCCCGAATCGATCGTTATCGGATCCCTAAAAAACCGAAAAAATACGCCGTCGAATATCTATGGAACATCTTTGGCTTACCTCGGTTCCTTATACTGAGGAGCATGAGCCATGGAGAAAGACACACTAAGACGACTGGGCGCTCAACTGCGCAAAGAAATCGTACCGCTTGAGGACTTACCGTTCCCCATGCGAGAAGCGTTGCGTAAGCTCGCTGAAAAGTACGACGAACCACAAGCATCTCTCGCGGATAACGACAATAGAGGTCGCGCGTGCGACGATGGCGGGCCAGGTCACCCGCCGTGTTCAACTCTATCGAAGCGTTGTCTTTAGGCCGTCGGCTTCTTGCCGCGTGCCTTTGATCTCGTGCCGGTAGACCCAAAGCCTCCGGCACCGCGTTCAGTATCTGAAACCGACTTTACCTCGACCAGCGTTGCCTGCACGACGGGCGCGACGACGATTTGCGCTATGCGTTCGCCGCGCTCGATCGTGACGGTCTCCGCGCCGAGGTTGATGAGCATCGCCATGACCTCGCCCCGGTAGTCGGAATCGATCGTACCGGGCGAGTTCAGCAGCGTGATCCCGTGGCGTATGGCAAGGCCCGATCGCGGACGAACCTGGACCTCATAGCCTTCGGGAATCTGCAGGACGAGGCCTGTGGGCACGAGCTTGCGCGCGCCCGGCGCGAGTTCCATGGGCACGCCCTCTGGCACCGCTGCCAGAAGGTCCATCCCCGCGGCGCCCGCCGATTGATACGCCGGCAGTTCCAGGCCTTCGCCGTGGGCCAAGCGCATCACGCCAACTGTGACTTTTCCCATACTCGCCCCGCCCCGTCATCACCCCTGCAGCCCCCGCGCCCCCGCGCGATCAGGCCTCGCTCGTATTCTCGGTAAGCCATTCGGCCACGCGATCCATCAAACGCCGCGCGACATCGCCCTTGTCCATGTCCGGCCAGCTCTCGACGCCATCCGCGCTCACGATGTGCACGGCATTGCGATCGCCGCCCATGATGCCCGTCGCGGGCGAAACGTCATTGGCGACAATCCAATCGGCCGCCTTGCTCTTGCGCTTCTTCTTCGCGTTCTCGAGCACGTTCTCGGTCTCGGCCGCAAAGCCGACGACAAGCGGCGGACGCTTGCCAGCCTTTGCATGACCGACCGTCTTCAGAATGTCCGGGTTCTCGACAAGCGTCAGAGTGGGCGTTGCCTGCTTGGCGTCCTTCTTGATCTTCTGATTGCGCGCATCCGAGACGCGCCAGTCGGCGACCGCGGCGGTGAAGATACCAACGTCGGCCGGCAGCGCCGCTTCGACAGTCGCCAGCATCTCGCGCGCGCTCTCGACACGCGAGACGAACACGCCGTGCGGGATCGGCAAATTCGTAGGCCCGGAGACGAGCGTCACACGCGCGCCGAGCGCCCGCGCGGCCGCCGCGAGCGCATAGCCCTGCTTGCCAGACGATCGATTGGCGATATAGCGCACGGGATCGATGGACTCGTGCGTCGGGCCTGCCGTGATCAGCACGTGGCGCCCCGCGAGCGGCTGCTTGGCGCCGATATTGTTGGCCGTCTCGTCGCCCCAAAGCCGCTCGATGGCCGCGAGGATCTCGTGCGGCTCTGACATCCGGCCAGGACCGGATTCGTTACGCTCGGCCATCTCGCCTGCGTTGGGCCCGACGAAGTGAATGCCGTCCGCCTTGAGCGTATCGACGTTGCGCTGTGTCGCCGGGTGCTGCCACATGTGCGGGTTCATGGCCGGCGCGATCAGCACAGGTTTGTCTGTCGCGAGCAGGACGGCCGTCGCGAGGTCGCTGGCGTGCCCGCCGGCCATCTTCGCCATGAGATCGGCGGTCGCGGGTGCGACCACGATCAGGTCGGCGTCACGCGAGAGGCGGATATGGCCGATCTCGCGCTCCTCATCGACGTCGAACAGCTCCGTCAGAACGCGCTCGTTGGAGATGGCGCTCACGGAGAGCGGCGTTACGAAAGCCTGCGCGGCCTTCGTCATCACCGTGCGCACGGAGAAGCCACGCTCACGCGCGCGCCGGATCAGCTCCAGGCACTTGTAGGCAGCAATGCCACCGCCGATGATGAGTAGCAGGCGTCGCTCGCGCACGGGATTTCATGCTCCTGACTAAGTGACCAGTGTACCACCTTCACCTACTGGCCACTAAACACGATCAGGAATTACGCTTTCCACTCATATACTCAGGCAGCCAAGCTGCATGCCCCTTGCGGAGCTGGGTGAGCGGCAGCGCCCCCTCCCCCTTGAGTTGTATGGCGTCACCACCCGTGCGGCCGATTATGCGGACCGCGAGCCCCAGAAGCCGCGCCCGCTCGGCAATTTCCTCGCCCGTCGAGGGCCCCGCCGCCAGCACATAGCGGCCCTGGTCCTCACCGAACCACACCGCGTGCGCCGGCAGCTTGCCCTCGTACGGGAACAGCTCGACGCCGCGATTGCCCGCCAGCGCCATCTCCGCCACCGCCACCAGCAGGCCACCATCGCTCACGTCATGCACGGCCGAGACCTTCTCCTCGCGGATGAGCGCGCGCACGAGATTGCCCGCCTTGATCTCATCTTCGAGATCGACCGGCGGCGGCGCGCCCTCGCTCTTGCCCGTGACATGGAGTTGATAGAGCGACTGGCCGAGATGACCTTCCTCGCGGCCGATCAGGATCAGCAGATGACCATCGTGCTTGAGCTTGATGTCCGCCGTCTTCGACCAATCGGGAATGAGGCCAACGCCGCCGATCGCGGGCGTCGGCGGAATGCCCTTACCGTTCGTCTCGTTGTAGAGCGAGACATTGCCCGACACGACGGGATAGCCGAGCGCGCGGCACGCTTCGCCCATGCCTTCGACCGAGCCGACGAACTGGCCCATGATCTCGGGCCGCTCGGGATTGCCGAAGTTCATGTTGTCGGTGATCGCGATCGGATCGGCGCCAACGGCCGTCAGATTGCGCCACGTCTCGACGACGGCCTGCTTCGTGCCCATGACCGGATCGGCGAGGCAATAGCGCGGCGTCACATCACAGCTCGCCGCGATCGCCTTCTTCGTACCGGGCAGACGCACGACCGCCGCATCGCCACCGGGGCGCACGAGCGTATGGCCCATGACCATGTGATCGTACTGCTCCCAGATCCAGCGGCGCGAAGCGAGGTGCGGCCCGCTCATCATGGCCTCGAGCGTGCCCGTGAGGGTCGACAGTGCCGGCACCCATTCAGCGAGAATGGTCTTCGGCGGCACGGTCGGCACCCACGGACGCTCATAGAGCGGCGCCGAATTCGCGAGCTTGTCGACGGGCAGGTCCGCTTCGACATGGCCCTTGTGCTTGACGATCATGCGGCCCGTGTCGGTGGTTTTGCCGATGATCGCGAAATCCAGGCCCCATTTGCGGAAAACGGCCTCGCCCGCGCCCTCGGAGCCGGGCTTGAGAATCATGAGCATGCGCTCCTGGCTCTCCGAGAGCATCATCTCGTAAGCCGTCATGTTGGGCTCGCGCTGCGGCACGTGATCGAGGTCCAGCTCGATGCCGACGCCGCCCTTGTCCGCCATCTCCGAGGTCGATGACGTCAGCCCCGCCGCGCCCATATCCTGAATAGCGATGATCGCGTCCGACGCCATCAGCTCGAGGCACGCCTCGATCAGCAGCTTTTCCGTGAATGGGTCGCCGACCTGCACGGTCGGGCGCTTCTCCGCACTCTTGTCGTCGAACTCAGCCGACGCCATGGTCGCGCCGTGGATGCCATCGCGGCCCGTCTTCGAGCCTACGTAGACCACGGACAGACCGACGCCCTTGGCGGCCGAATAGAAAATCTTGTCCGAGCGCGCGAGGCCGATGCACATCGCGTTGACGAGGATGTTGCCGTTGTAGCCGGGATCGAAGTTCGTCTCGCCCCCGACGGTCGGCACGCCGACGCAGTTGCCGTAGCCGCCGATACCCGCGACGACACCCGACACAAGGTGGCGCGTCTTCGGATGCGCCGGATCGCCGAAGCGCAGTGCATTGAGATTCGCGATCGGCCGCGCGCCCATGGTGAATACGTCGCGCATGATGCCGCCGACGCCCGTCGCCGCGCCCTGGTAGGGCTCGATGAAGCTCGGATGGTTGTGGCTCTCCATCTTGAACACGGCGCAATCGCCATCGCCGAGATCGACGACGCCCGCGTTCTCGCCCGGCCCCTGGATGACCTTCGGCCCCGATGTCGGGAGCTGGCGCAGCCAGTAGCGGCTCGATTTGTACGAGCAGTGCTCGGACCACATGACCGAGAAGATGCCGAGTTCCAGGAAAGTCGGATCGCGCCCGAGAATGCCGAGCAGGCGGTCGTACTCGTCGCCCTTGAAGCCGTGGGAGGCGATCACCTCGGGCGTGATCTTCGGGTAGGACGTGGCGTCAGTGCGGCTCTCGGTGCGGCTCATGGGCGGGTCCGGGTTGCTTAGGCCTTTCCGGGCCTTATAGCCGGACGCGCCGGAGGCGTCACGCGAGGGATGCGGGGTGTGGCAAGAGGGGTGGGGAAAGGGGCCGGGCGGCAGGCTGAAACGCGCCGGCCGGCCGCTCTCGAAAATGAAACGCAGGATGCAGCGCCAGCCGGGGCCGGCGCTGCACTCTTGTCAATGTCCGTTGGAAGATGCCGATTCCGTCATTTTCTCGAGCACCTGGTCGAGGCTGAAGCTCGCCGACTTCTGCCGCGGGGGGAACTCCCTGAAAGTGTCCAGGAACTCCGCGACACCGGCCTGAGCCGGCACAAGCAGGTAGATGTGCCGGAACATCCAGTCATAGAAGGTGTTCGAAGTCTGGATCGCACGCTCGTACGGATCCATGCGCAGATTGAAGATATATGGAGTGCGCAGAACGACGAACGGTTCCAGCCAGATCTTGAGCGTGGTCTCTACACGCTGCTCCATGAACATCATTTTCCAGTTGTCGTAACGGAGCGCCGCCACATCGCCGTCATCGGTGAAGTAGATGAAGCCCTTGCGCGGAGACTTGGCTTCCTTGCCCGTCAGGTACGGGAGCAGGTTGAAGCCGTCGAGGTGGACCTTGTAGGCCTTGCCGCCGATCTTATGGCCCTTCTTCAGCTTTTCCTTAATGTCGGCGTCGCCAGCAATAGCCAGGATGGTGGGAAACCAGTCCTGATGGCTGACGATCTCGTTCGATTCCGTGCCGGGTTTGATCTTGCCGGGGAAGCGCACCATGCAGGGCACGCGATAGGCGCCTTCCCAGCTCGTGTTCTTCTCGGACCGGAACGGGGTCATTCCCGCATCCGGCCAGGTATTCATGTGCGGGCCGTTGTCTGTGCTGTATTGCACGAACGTATTGTCAGCGATGCCGAGCTTGTCGATGAAGTCGAGCATCTCGCCGATGCATTTATCGTGGTCGATCATCACGTCGTGATACTCGGATTGCCAGCGGCCGGATTGGCCACGGCTCTCCGGTTTCACGTGTGTCCACGCATGCATGTGCGAGGTGTTAAACCACACGAAGAAGGGCTCGCCGGCATCGTGCGCGGCCTGGATGAACTTCTTGGCCGCCGCCATGAATTCATCGTCGCATGTCTCCATCCGCTTCTTGGTCAAAGGGCCAGTGTTGTCGATTTTCTGGCCGCCCTTGCCGTCCGCCCAGCAATGTAGCACGCCGCGAGGGCCGTACTTCTTCTTGAAGTTCGGGAAGTCCTTGGCGTTCGGATAGTCGACTTCCTCGGGCTCCTCCTCGGCATTCAAATGATAGAGGTTACCGAAGAACTCATCGAAGCCGTGCATCGTCGGGAGATGCTCATCGCGATCACCGAGGTGGTTCTTGCCGAACTGTCCGGTGCGATAGCCGAGCGGCTTGAGGGCCTCCGCGATGGTGATGTCCTCGGCCTTGAGGCCCAGCTCCGCGCCGGGAAGCCCCACCTTGGTGAGGCCGGTGCGCAGACCGCACTGCCCGGTAATGAACGACGCGCGACCAGCCGTGCAACTCTGCTCGGCGTAAGCGTCGGTGAAGATCATACCTTCCTTGGCAATACGATCGATGTTGGGTGTCCTGTACCCCATCACGCCTTTGGTATAACAACTAAGATTCGACTGACCGATGTCGTCTCCCCACATGATCAGTACATTTGGTTTGGCATTGGGCATGACCATCAACTCCTTTGCTGGCCCGGAAGAGCGCAAGCATGGATTGAAGGTCCGGCTGCACACATAGGGGGCAACCCGGAGAGAAGTGGGGGCAGTTTCTACTTCTGACGCTCCGCCTTCCTCCGCGGCTAGCGAGCGAAACCTCCTCCCGATACTGTTCGGCACACCGTCATCATCCATCGAGCCCCCCATGACCCGACCACTCAGCATCGCCGTTGCGCCGTATGACCGCACGCTGCCGCTCATGGCGGGGCTCGTCGCGATCGAGGGCGTCACGCCCACTTTCGTAACGGCGCCGCTCGAGGAGATATTTGCCCGCGCCTTCGACGAGCAGGCGTTCGACGTCACCGAACTTTCCTTCAGCAACTATCTCTATCTGACCGCGACCACCGGCTGCCCATACGTCGGGTTGCCCGTCTTTCCTTCGCGCGCGTTTCGGCATTCGGCGGTCTACATCCGAACGGATCGCGGCATCCGGGGCCCGCGCGACCTTGCCGGCCGCCTTGTCGGCGTGCGCGAATATTCGATGACGGCGGCGCTGGTGGCACGTGGCGTGCTCGAAGACGATTTCGGCCTGCGGGCATCGGATGTGCGTTGGCGCTACGGACCGGCGGACCAATACGACTCGCAGCCGATCATTCGCGTGCGCCCGCGCGGCGTTGAACTGGAACCGCTCGCGCAAGGCGGCAATCTCTCGGATGCGCTCGCGAGTGGCGCGCTGGATGCGGTCGTCGCCTATAAGCCGCCGAAGGCTTTTCTCGAGGGCCGCCCGAATATCCGCCGCCTGTTCGTCGATTATCCGGCAGTCGAAGCGGACTACGCGCGCCGCACAGGCATTTTTCCGATCATGCATCTGATCGGCATTCGCCGGGAGCTTGCCGAGCGTGAGCCCGGGCTTTGCCTGCGCGTCTGCCGCGCCTTCGACAACGCGCGCCGCTATGCCATCGAACGCACCAAAGAAGCGCAAGCGCCGTTCACAAGCCTGCCCTGGGCTCCGGCCGAAGTTGCGCGCGCGGAGGATATTCTCGGAAATGACTACTGGCTCTACGGCGTCGACGCGAACCGATCCGCCATCGAGGCGCTCTGCCGTTACTCATTCGATCAAGGTATTGCCCCACGCCTATTGAAGCCCGAGGAGCTGTTCGCGCCTGAAACGCTCGGTTGGGACTAAAGCGCCCATCAATCCACCGCCGCCAACGGCTTGCTCACGCTCTCCAGCGGCTTTCGCTCCGCCGCGACCGCCCAAACTGCTGCGATCACCGCTGCAGCGATCATGAGGCCCGCGCCTAGGAGATAGCCCATGAATACGCTCGTCCGTGATCCTGTCTCGATCAGAACACCGAACAGTAGCGGACCGAGAATGCCGCCGACGCCCGTGCCGAGCGCATAGAAGAAGGCGATCGCGAGTGCGCGGATTTCCAAAGGGAATGTCTCGCTCACGGTCAGGTACGCGGAGCTTGCCGCAGCCGAGGCGAAGAAGAACGTCACCGTCCAGGCCATCGTCAGCTGTGAAGCGCTCAGCCACTCCTGGGCGAACATGAAACCGGTGATCGCCAGCAGCACACCGGAGATCGAATACGTGAGCGCGATCATAGGGCGGCGGCCGACCGTGTCGAAGAAGCGCCCGAGGATGATGGGCCCGAGGAAATTGCCGGCTGCGAATGGCAGAATGTACCAACCCACGTGATCGGCGCGGATGCCATAGAACTCGGTGAGGATCAGCGCATACGTGAAGAAGATGGCATTGTAGAAAAAGGCTTGCGCCGCCATCAGGCTCAAGCCGACGAGCGTGCGCTGCCGATGCACGCGGAAGAGTGTCGTCGCCACTTCGCTCAGTGGCGTGTATGTCCGCGCACGCAGGCGGATGGTTGGGAACGGACCCTCCGAAATCTGATGCCCACCACGCCTGAAATTGTTCTCGATGGCGGCGACGATCAGCTCGGCCTCCGCTGCGCGATTGTGCGTCATCAACCAGCGCGGGCTTTCGGGAATCCAGAGCCGCATGAAAAAGATGATCACGGCCAGGCCTGCACCGATCAGGAATGCCGCACGCCAGCCGATGTCGACAGGCAAGAGCGTCGGATCGAGCAGCACGATCGAGCCCGCTGCGCCAAGCGCGGCGCCAACCCAGAAGCTGCCGTTGATGGCGAGATCCGTCCAGCCACGCACGCGCGCCGGCACGAGCTCCTGGATGGTCGAATTGATGGCGACATACTCACCACCAATGCCTGCGCCCGTGATGAATCGGCAGAGCATGAACGTCCACAGATTCCAGGAGAACGCGGTCGCGGCCGTCGCGGTCATGTAGACGGTGAGCGTGATAAAGAAGAGCTTCTTGCGCCCAAGGCGATCCGTCAGCCAGCCAAAGAATACGGCACCCAACACTGCACCTGCGATGTAGGCACTCCCCACCAGCCCGATGTCGGCGCTCGTGAACTGCAGAACAGGGCTCTCGCGCAAGGCACCGGCGACTGCACCTGCGAGCGTTACCTCAAGTCCATCGAGGATCCACGTGATGCCGAGAGCGAGCACGACGAGCGTGTGAAAACGTCCCCACGGCAATCGGTCCAGGCGCGCCGGAATATCCGTTGTGACGATGTTGTCGGATTGCGAAGAAGTGTTTTGCAAAATGCCAAGCCCCACCGCGGCGCCGATCGAGCGATCGTTCCGCCTCAACGCTACGGTTGTCGCGCTGAGGGTTAAACTGAGCTGAGCTCATCCCGTTCCCGATCCGGAGCTTCCGTATCCACCCGAGATCAAATCTGCAGCGCGCTAGGGTTTGCCTCTCCGAGTTCTCGGGTTTGTCTGGATAGAAACCCGTTCGATCCCGGTAGTTTATGGCAGTGCAGGCGGTAGCACCCTCTCCCCCGACCTAAGGGGAAAGCCCGACAGCCTGATTTGTCTTGGCGCCAGCATGAAGGTAGAGCGCATGTCAGCACGCAGCCTCACAATCGCAGCCATCGGAGCCGCCGCAATCGCACTTGCCGTCTCCGCACCGCAACTCGCAATCTCATCGACGGAACGGGCCCAGCTTGGCGCTCTCAATGCCAGCGAGGGCATCTACGTCGATAAGAAGGCCTTCGGAATAGTGAAGGGAATGGCGAAGTCAATACCTACCGAAGCGCAGCTGACCAAGCTCGGCGCGCAGGAAGTGAAGGATGGTGCCATCATCATCCGCGTCGGTGAGAAGCTCTATCTCGTGGACACCGATCCGGCCGCCAAGAGCATGTACAATGGCTGGGCGGAAGAAGCCTTCCGCGGCGGCGCTTGATCTCAAACCTTGACGCGGCTACGGCGGCAGCTTCGTGCCGTAGCCGCACTCCCGCACATGGAGGCCTCGATGCAGGTGCTGAGCCGCGTGCTCATTGCTACGGCAGTGACAGTGATTGCCATGTCGCTGACAGCACCAATGGCGTTCGCCACGCCTGACGCACAGCCCAATCGCATACGGGTCGAGTACGTGCCTCCGACGAATCCCGAGCACCAGAAAATCTACGAGATGGTCAAGGAGCGCCGCACGCTCGAGAAGCTGCAAGAGATCTTCGGCGCGTTTCGCCTGCCTTCGGACCTGCTGCTGAGAACTGTAGGATGCGACGGCGTCTCGAATGCATGGTATCAGCGCGGCCGCGTGAGCGTTTGCTATGAGTACCTGAGCGAAATTCAGAGAATGATGCCGCATGAGACCACGCCGGCGGGCATAACACCTGCCGATGCGGTCATCGGTCAGTTCTTCTTCGTAGTCGCCCATGAGATGGGCCACGCCATGTTCGACATGCTGGACGTGCCCGTGCTTGGCGGTAGCGAAGATGCCGCCGATCACTTTGCAACATACATCATACTGCAGTTCGGCAAGGATCAGGCACGCAGGCTGATCGCAGGCGCCGCACATTCCTACAAGGACTTCGTGCAAAACCCGAAAGTGACGGTGCCACTCGCGGCATTTTCGAACACGCACAGCCCTCCGCCGGTGAGATTCTACAACATGCTCTGCTTGGCCTACGGCGCTGACAGAGTTCTGTTCGCCGATGTCGTCACCAACGGGTATCTGCCGGCGGAGCGCGCCAGCGCCTGCCGAAAGGAATATGGCGAGGTCGCCTTCGCCTTCAAAGCGCTGCTCGGACCGCACCTGGACAAGGCCATCGCCCGGCAAGTCATGCAGAGCAACTGGCTGCCCGAAGAAACCACCAAACCCGCGCAGCATTAGCGCCGCCCGACCCGAGACATCCATATCTCACAGGCATCAAGCGTCAGAGCAGCCGTGCACCGATGACAATCGGACCTGCCGACGCTTGACCTCACCGCGTCTGCCGACCATCCTGCGCGCCCAACGGGCCCCGCAGAAAAAGCGGTGGCCGGGGCGAGGAGAGTATGGGGATGAAGCGCAAAATCGCGATCGTGGGCGCCGGCGCGCTCGGCGGGCACGTGGGTGGCTATCTGGCCAAGGCCGGACAGGACGTGACGCTCATCGATCCCTGGCCCGAGCATGTCGAGGCCATGCGCCGCGACGGTCTGACATTGCGCGGACAGACGGCTCCGGAGAACTTCACCGTCCCGGTGAATGCCATCCATCTCACCGAGCTTCAGAAGGCCGGGAGCGAGCGCCCGTTCGACATCGCGTTCGTCTCGATGAAATCCTACGACACGGTCTGGGCGACGCAGATGATCGCCCAGTATCTCGCCGCTGACGGCTATGTCGTATCGCTGCAGAACTCGATCAACGAAGAGCAGATTGCCTCGGTCGTCGGCTGGGGCAAGACTGTCGGATGCATTGCTTCGACGATCTCGGTGGAGCTCGTCAGCCCCGCCAAGATCCAGCGCAATGTCGGGCTCGGCGGGTCGCGTCACACGGTGTTCCGTGTTGGCGAGCCGCATGGACGCATCACGCCGCGCGTCAAGGAAATCGCGGAGATGGTGAGCGTCGCCGACAGTTCGAAGACGACGAACAATCTCTGGGGCGAGCGCTGGTCCAAGCTGATCGTGAATTCCATGCGCAATCCGGTAGCGGCGGCAACGGGGCGTGGCGGCAACGGCAATGACCGCGATCCCATGACGCGCTGGCTCGCGATCCGCCTCGCGGCCGAGGCCATCAAAGTCGGCCTCGCGCACGGTTATGCGCTCGAGCCCGTCTACCACATTCCGCCCGAGAAACTTCTCGCCGCCGGCGAAGGCGATAAAGCCGCGCGCGAGGAGTGCGAAGGTATCTTGCTCGAGCAGGTCAAGCACAGGAATGACGAGCAGCGCCCCTCCATGGGCCAGGACATCATGAAGGGACGGCGCACGGAAATCGACTATATCAATGGCCTCGTCGCGGCGAAGGGCGCCGAGTTGAAGATCGCGACACCCGCCAATGACGGCATCGTGGACGTCGTACGCCGCGTCGAGCGTGGCCAGATCCCGCCGAGCCCCGAAGCCGTCGCCCACATCTAAGCCCATATCTAAGAACGGAGCACCGAAGAACGATGCCATCGCGCTGGACTGAACGTCGCCAGAAATTCCGCAGCTACCTCTCAGGCAACAGCTGCTATCACCCGGGCTCCGTGCATGATCCGATCTCGGCCCGCATTGCCTCCGAGATCGGCTTCGAGATCGGCATGTTCGCCGGCTCGACGGGATCGCTCGGCGTGCTCTCGGCGCCCGACCTGATCATCCTTACGCTTACCGAGTTCGCCGATCAGGCGCTCCGCATCAACCGCGCCATGGAGCTGCCGTTGATGGTCGATGCCGATCACGGCTACGGCAATGCGCTCTCGGTCATGCGTACGGTCGAGGAGCTGGAAATCGCCGGCGTCAGCGGCATGTCGATCGAGGATACAGCGCTCCCGCAGCCATTCGGCACGACGGAGAAGCCGCAGATCCTGAGCATCGAGGAGGGCGTCGGAAAGATGAGAGCGGCGCTCGCTGCGCGGCGCGACCCAGATCTCTGCATTGCCGGGCGGACCAGTGCGCCAATCATCACCGGCATCGAGGATACGATCAAACGGGCGCAAGCCTACGAGAAGGTCGGCGTCGACGCCATCTTCCTCGTCGGCGTGAAAGCGCGCGCCGAGCTGGATGCGATCGCACCCGCCGTGAAAATTCCGCTCATTCTCGGCACGGCGACGCCCGAGCTCATGGACAAGGCGTACCTCGCCTCGCGCGGCGTGCGCGTCTGCCTGCAGGGTCATCAGCCCATCCAGGCGGCAATCCAGGCCATCCATGATACGCTCAAGGCCCTGCGCGACGGCACGGCGCCGAAGGATCTCAAGGGCCTGGCCTCAGCTGATCTCGTCAAACGCGTGACACGCGCAGATGATTATGACCGCTGGACGAAGGATTATCTGGCAACGAAACCCTGAGCGGCATCCGCTCGACCGCGGTAGACCAAAGGAAGCCCATCGCGATGCTGACCCTCACGCTATTCCGGCACGCCAAATCGAGCTGGGACATCTCAGGCCTCGATGACCGCGAACGTCCGCTCAATGCGCGAGGGCTCTCGGCTGCACCGATGATGGGCGCCTATCTGCGGGAACACGACCTCAAGCCGGATCTCGTGTTGTGCTCGACCTCCGTTCGCACGCGCCAGACATTCGAACTGGCAAGCGGCGGCTGGGAACCCGAGCCGCGGACGAAATACGAGGGCGCCATCTATCTTGCCGAGCCAATCGGTCTGCTGGAGCGCGTGCGCAAGACGCCTGCGAGCGTCAAGCACCTCATGATCATCGGCCACAACCCGGGGCTTCAGATTCTCGGCATCGAGCTGATCGGCGAGGGCGAACCCGCGCTGATGGCTGCTCTCTCGGAGAAGCTGCCGACGGCCGGCGTCGTCGTTCTCACGTTCGAGGGCAAGAACTGGAAGGATGTCGGCCCGCGAAAAGGCCGCCTGGTCCATTTCGCGACACCGAAAGCGATTGCGGCGGCCGCTGCCTGATCGGCAGGGCCGCCACTTTGTCTAGCTGCGCAGCTTTGCTCAGGCTGCCTTTGAGGCCGGGCTGCCCGAGCAGGCCGAGCACATCTCGCGAACATGACGGTGGTCCGTCCCGCAACAACCGCCGATCACGCGGATCTGCGGAAATGCACGCAACAGCGCCCCGTACTGTCCGCCGAGCTCGACCGGGTCGCCAGCGTCGATATCGGATGCGGCGTCGAGTTCCGCATGACTGCGCTTCGAAGCATTGGCGCGAATGCCGCGAATGCGCTCGATCCAGCGGCCGCTACCGGCAAGCGTCGTCTCGAAATGTGTCGGGTGCGCGCAGTTGATCATGTAGTACGCGGGCCCTTCGTCCGTCGCGGCATCCACGGTCTCAATAGCCTCCTTGAGCGTCGCGCCGCTCGGCAGTCGGCCGTCCATCTCGAGCGTGAACGAGATCACGACCGGCATCTTGTGCCGCTGAGCCGCCACGACAATGCCGAGGGCCTCGCTGATGTTCGTCATCGTGAACGCAGCAACCATATCCGCGCTGGTCTCGGCAAAAACCGCGACCTGCCCCTCGTGATATTCGGCCGCCGCTTCGACGGACATCTCGGCGCCGGCGATATAACCATCGCCGCGCGGCCCGATGTTGCCGCTGATCACCATCGGCGCATCGCGCGTTTCAAAAGCGAAGCGCAGCTCCTCCATGAGCGCGATCCCCATGCGATTAACGTCAGCCAGCGTCTCGCGCGAATACCCGAGCTTCGCACCCCAGTCCGGATTGGCGCGCCACGTCGGCGCCTCGAGGATGAAGCCGAGTTTGGCCTGCCGCGCCGTCTCGATGTAGGGCAGGAAGTACTCCGTGAGAACGTCGCGGCCGATCTTGCTGCGCAACAGCTCGCAGGATGCGAAGTGCGGCAGGTCGATGCCGTGGTAGAATATCAGCGATGTTTCGAGGCCGCCGTCCGTGAGAAATAGCCGAGAACCGAGCTGCGGCAAGGCATTGCGATACTTGCTCATGATCATCTCCAACTTTTGTTTGGTTTTATCTCGCCGAACGGAGCCTCCCGGTCTCGGCGACGGGATATGTACGGGGCATGGTCTCGCGCCTCTAGGAGGCGCGTGGTGCAGTTGCGCTTACTTTTGAATTTGTGTTATAAGACAATCGCTTAAGCGCGAGCGAACTTATAATTGGTCGCCGTGATCGGCGCTGTTACTTGCGTTACTTGACCATAGGTACAGTTCGCCATGCCGACTCCGGCTGCGACCACCAGGAAAAAAGGCGACGCCCGCGAGCGCATTCTCGATGTCGCGGAGGCCTCCGTGCTCGCCAAGGGCTTCGATGCGACGTCGATCGAAGAGCTGATCGCTGCCGTCGGCATCACCAAAAGCGGCTTCTTCTATCACTTCAAGGACAAGACCGAACTCGCCCGCGTGCTGCTCGAGCGCTACATCGAGCGCGAAGGCGCGATGTTCGACGAGCTGTTCGCGCGCGCCGACGAGCTGAACGAGGATCCGCTGCACGGCTTTCTGGTCGGCCTCAAGATGCTTGCCGAGCTGTTCGGCGATCTGCCCAACGGCCACCCGGGCTGCCTGATTGCGGCGTATTGCTATCAGGATCGGCTGTTCGACCAGCAAGTGCGTGACCTCAACGCCACATCCGTCATTCTCTGGCGCAAGCGCTTTCGCGCGCGCCTCGATTTGATCGCGGCCCGCTACCCGCCGCGCATCCCGGTCGATCTCGACGACCTTGCCGACATGCTTTCTGCGGTTGCCGACGGCGGCATCATCCTGTCAAAGTCGCTCAAGGATCCGCGCGCGCTGTCGCGCCAGATGCTGCTGTACCGTGAGTTCGTGAAGACCGTATTCTTAGGGGCATGACCGGGCACAGCCCCCAGCCTTGACGCCTAACCGCTCACCGCGTAAGCCAAATCCCATGCTCCTGCTCATCGATAACTACGACAGCTTCACCTACAATCTCGTCCACTTCCTGGGCGAGCTTGGCGCTGAATGCGAGGTCGTCCGGAACGACAAGATCACCGCTGACGCGGCCATCAAGATGGCTCCGCAGGCGATCGTGCTTTCGCCCGGCCCCTGCACGCCCAACGAGGCCGGCATCTGCCTCGAGCTGATCGAGAAGGCGGGCCCGAAAATCCCCTTGCTCGGCGTCTGTCTGGGCCATCAGGCGATCGGCCAAGTGTACGGCGGCAAGGTCGTGCGCGCGCCGACGGTCATGCATGGCAAGCTCTCGACCATCGAGACGACCGGCAAAGGCCTGTTCGCCAGCATGCCGAAGCGCTTCGAGGTGACGCGCTATCATTCGCTCATCGTCGAGCGCGCGAGCCTCCCGGCCGATCTCGAGGTCACTGCCGAAACGGCGGACGGCATCATCATGGGCGTGCAGCACCGCACGCACCCTGTCCACGGCGTGCAGTTCCACCCGGAAAGCATCGCCTCCGAGCACGGCCACGACATTCTCGCGAACTTTCTCCGCCTCGCCGGCCTCACGCCGCGCACCCGCAACACCAAGGCGCCGCGGGTCGCCGCCTAGCTGTTTTGTTTCTGTCCGGAACCTCCTCCATGCCTGCTGCCGAGCTTACGCGCCTTATCCAGAAGGTCTCGACAGGGGCAGTCCTCACGACCGACGAGATTCGCACCGCTCTCGAGATCATGACGGACGGTCATGCATCGCCGGCGCAGATGGGCGCATTTCTCATGGCGCTCCGCGTGCGCGGCGAGACGGTCGAAGAGATCACGGGCGCCGCGCAAATGATGCGGGCCAAGATGAACCGGATCACTGCGCCGCCGGGTGCGGTCGACATCGTCGGGACCGGAGGTGACAGCCACGGCACTTTCAACGTGTCGACGGCATCGTCCATTGTTGCAGCCGGCGCCGGCCTCAAGATCGCCAAACACGGCAACCGTCGCGTCTCGTCGCTCTCGGGGGCCTCGGATGTCTTGACCGAACTCGGCGTCAAAGTCGACGCGAGCCCGGAGACGGTCGCGAAGGCAATCAACGATGCCGGCGTCGGCTTTTTGTGGGCGCCGATGTACCATCCATCCATGAAGCACTGGGCGCCGATCCGCGCCGAGCTCGGCATCCGCACGATTTTCAATCTGCTGGGGCCAATCTCGAACCCTGCCGGTGTCACACGTCAGGTGCTCGGCGTCTTTGCCCTCGAATGGGTCGAGCCGATCGCGCACGTTCTCGCGAACCTCGGTGCCGAACACGTGTGGGTCGTGCATGGTCACGACGGCCTCGACGAGCTGACGACGACCGGCGCGACGACCGTCGCCGAGCTGAAAGACGGCAAGGTCACCGTATTCGAGGTGACGCCGGCCGACGCCGGCCTCGCGCCTGCCAAGCTCTCGGACCTCAAGGGTGGTGACGCCGCAACGAACGCAGCCGCGATGTGCGAGCTGCTGGCCGGCGCAAAGGGGCCCATCCGCGACATCGTTCTGCTGAATACGGCTGCGGCGCTGATCGTCGGCGGCAAGGCGGCGAGCCTGACGGATGGCGTCGCGCTTGCCGTTCACGCGATCGAGTCCGGCGCCGCACGCGCGGCACTCGGCAAGCTCATCGAGATCACCAACGCAGGCTGAGCCCTCAGCCCTTCTGCAGTCCCAGCAGCTCGATATTGCCGCCCGTCGCGGTGATGTCCGTCGAGCGCACGCGCTCGGTGGCGAAGCGCGCGAGATAGTGCGGCCCGCCCGCCTTCGGGCCTGTGCCTGAAAGGCCCTCGCCGCCAAAGGGCTGCACGCCGACAACGGCACCGATCTGATTGCGATTGACGTAGAGATTGCCGACGCGCGCGTGCTCCGCCACGTAGTCGGCAACGGCGCCGATGCGGCTGTGCAGGCCGAGTGTCAGGCCAAAGCCCGTCGTATTGATTGCGTTGATGACGCGGTCGAGGTGGCCACCGGCGAAGCGCACCACATGCAGGATCGGGCCGAACACCTCGCGCTCGAGCACGCCGAGCCGTTCGATCGCAAAAGCCGCGGGCGTGACGAACGTGCCGGCATGGCAATCAGACGGCAGCGGCGGATCGATGAGTTCGCGCGCACCCCGCCGCATGGCGAGCTTGTGCGCTTCGAGCATGGTCTGCGCATCCTCGTCGATCACCGGACCGACGTCCGTCGCATAGTCGAGCGGATCGCCAACCTTGAGTTCGGCAATGGCACCCGTCAGCATCTCCGTGACGTCATCGGCGATCTCTTCCTGGAGGAAGAGCACACGTGCCGCAGAGCAGCGCTGACCGGCCGAGTCGAAGGCCGAGCGCACGGCGTCGCGCACGACCTGCTCGGCGAGCGCGCTGCTGTCGGCAATCATGGCGTTGATACCGCCGGTCTCGGCAATGAAGGGGACAATCGCGCCGCGGCGATCGGTGAGCGTCCGCTGAATGGCCCAGGCCGTATCATTCGAGCCGGTGAAGGCAATGCCGGCGATGCGCGGATCCTTGGAGAGCGCCGCGCCAACTGGGCCCGCCCCCGGGAGCAGATGGAGGACGTCACCGGGGATACCAGCCGCGTGCATCAACTCGACAGCGAGGAAGGCCGTGACGGGCGTCTGCTCGGCAGGCTTTGCGATAACGGAATTTCCGGCCGCCAGTGCAGCAGCGATCTGGCCTGTGAAAATCGCGAGTGGGAAGTTCCACGGCGAGATGCACGCGAAAACCCCGCGCCCGCAAAGCTCGATCGTATTGCGCTCGCCCGTCGGTCCGGGCAGGACGACCGGGCCGGCGAACTGCCGCCGCGCCTCGCTCGCGTAGTAGCGCAGGAAATCGACGGCCTCGCGCACCTCGGAAAGCGCTGCCTCCAGCGTCTTCCCCGCCTCGCGCACGATCACACCCATGAGGCGCGCACGATCGCGCTCGATGAGTTCGGCAGCCTTCTCGAGCAGAGCAGCGCGTGCGGGCCCACCGCGGCGGTCCCATGCGTGCATGGCTTTGCTGGCACTCGCGATGGCACGTTCGACCTGATCGGGCGTTGCTTCGAGCACAGTGCCCATGCGCCGGCGGCGATCGTGCGGGCAAAGTACGAGCCGCGCCGCATCACCACCTCGGATCATCTTGCCCTCGATGATCGGGCCAACGGTGAAATCCACTGCAATGGCGGTATCGATCTCGGCGCGCAGAGCAGCGCGCGTCGCCGGCTCCGCGAGTGCGACGCCTGCGCTGTTGCGCCGGTTCGGCCCGAGGATCGCAGCCGGCAGCGGAATGCGCAGGCTCTCGGCGATGCGGCCTTCCTGCCAGAGCTTCTCGGTGGCCTCGACGGGATCGCGCACGATCTCCGCTGCCGGCATGTCCTCATCCGCAAGGCGATTGACGAATGATGTGTTGGCGCCGTTCTCGAGCAGGCGCCGCACGAGATAAGCGAGCAGATCCTCGTGCGCCCCGACCGGCGCATAGACGCGACAGGGGCGCGCGAGACCGGACTTGCTCACGACCTCCTCATAGAGCGCTTCGCCCATTCCATGCAGGCGCTGCATCTCGAAGGGCAGCGCGCCGCCGGCCACGTGCGCGGCAGCGATCGTGTGCGCATTGTGGGTCGCAAGCTGCGGATAGAAGGCCTTCGTCTCGCCGAGCAGGAAACGCAGGCACGCGAGATAGGACACATCGGTGTGCGTCTTCGCGGTGAAGACCGGATAGCCGGGAAGTCCGCGCTCCTGCGCGAGCTTGATCTCGCTGTCCCAATAGGCGCCCTTGACGAGACGCACGGGGATCGTACGCCGCGTAGCGTCACTCAGGCGCTTCAGCCAGCGCAGTACGGGAATCGCACGCTTGCCATAAGCCTGCACGACGACACCGAGCCCCGGCCAACCCGCAAGCTCCGGCGCGTGCAGCAACCGCTCGAACAGCCACAGCGTCGGATCGAGGCGATCCTGTTCCTCGGCATCGATGGTGATGCCAAGCCCGCGCGCTCGCGCAAGGCGTGCGAGTTCGAGCAGCCGCGGCATGAGCTCGGCTTCGAGGCGTACCTCTTTGCCGGGCTCGAAGCGCGGATGCAGCGCCGAGAGCTTGAGCGAGATGCTCGGACGCCGCATGAGCGTCTCGATATTCTCAGCGCCCGCAGCGCCGGCCGCCTTACCGACGGCTTCCATCGCGCTGGCGTAGCGAGCGTGATAGCGCTCGGCATCCTTTTCCGTGCGGGCGGCCTCGCCGAGCATGTCGTAGGAGATCGTGTAGCCGCGCTTCTCGTACTCCCAGGCATTCGAGATCGCGTTGTCGATGTTGCGCCCGAGCACGAACTGATCGCCGAGAATACGCACGGCCTGCCGCATGGCCTGCCGGATGACCGGCTCGCCGGAACGCGCCACAAGCCGCTTCAGCACGGCGCCCGGTCCCGAGCCAGCCGAGCGCCCAAGGCGAACGATCCGCCCCGTCAGCATCAGACCGAAGGTCGAGGCATTGACGAGCAGCGAGTCCGAATGGCCGAGATGCCGCTCCCAGTCGCCACTGCCGACGCGCTCGTCGATCAGCGCATCTGCCGTATCGGCATCGGGGATGCGCAGCAGCGCCTCGGCGAGGCAGAGCAGCGTGACGCCTTCCTCGGACGTGAGGCCGTACTCGTGCATGAAGGCATCGATGCCGCCATGCTTCGTGCGCCCGGCGCGCGCGGTGTCGACGAGACGAGCGGCAATGGCCGCGATGCGCTGGCGCTCATCGGCCGTGTAGACTGCGCGCTCGATGAGGCCGCCGACGAGACGGGCTTCGTCGCGCAGATGAAAGTCGGAGATCTCGTCGCGCGGAATGGACGTCGGCGGTGGCGGCGCACCAGCCGCTGACCACGATTCGCGTGCGCCTTTGGCCGCCATCGCACTCTCCTCCACGCCTGAAGCCGAGGATGCCTGTCAGCAGGCTGCGACGCGAATCACGTCGTGGCCAGCCTGATTTTCCGGTGATTGAGCACAAAGTACCGACGTCGGCAAATGTCGCCGTCCGCCTCTCCCCATTATCGTCATTGAGGAGGTCTGAAGGCGAACACGATATGCTCCCATCCGCCTTCATACATATCGGGCGGCAGCGCGTAGGGCGCACATGCGATCATCGCGCGAACGGCACTGTCCGCCACGAGACCGAACGCCGGGAAATTCTCCGAGTTCGTCACTTTCGGATTTCCCACGAGCGTCCCATCGCGGTTGAGGCGCACTTCCAGCCTGACCACGACATTCTCGAGGCCAGCGATACCTGCGGGGACATTCCAGCACTGGGCGACGGCCCGGCTCAAGAGACTGGCAAGCCAGCCGGCCTTGCTGGCTGACAGCGTAGCGTCAGTGCCCTCTCGCGCACCGAGCACAGGCCCTTTGGCGCGCGTATCCGTGCTCGGCTGCGGCGCTGCTGGCGCCGGCGCGCGCTGATCGGGTGACTTGTCGAGCAGGGCCGCCAGCCGATCCGCGTTGAACTGGGCCTTGGCCTTCTCGTCGGCGATGCGCTTCTGGCGCGCCTCTTCCTGCTTGCGCTTGATTTCGGCCTGGCGCTTGGCCTCGTCGGCCTTGCGCTTGGCGTCCGCCTTGGCCTTCGCCTCTGCTTCGGCGCGAGCTTTGGCGTCAGCCTCTGCCTTGGCTTTGGCTTCTGCTTCCGCGCGCGCCTTGGATTCGGCCTCGGCCCGGGCTTTCGCGTCGGCTTCCGCCCTGGCTTTGGCGTCGGCTGCGGCCTTGGCCTCAGCTTGTCGCTTGGCCTCGTCGGCCTGCAGAAGGGCGAGATCGGCGAGCTTCTGCTCGAGCGCCGCACGATCAGGCTCGGGAGCCGGCGGCGGCGGGGCAGCAGCAGGAGGCGGCGGTGGCGGTGGAGCCGCCTCAGCTGGTTTCGGCGGAGGAGGCTCGGGTGGCGCCGCCGGCGCGGGCGGGGGTGGAGGCGGCGGCTGCGCAACGGGCGGGCGTGGGCGCGCGGTTTCTTTGGGCGCCGCCTCGGTCTCGGTGCTCTCCTTGGCGCGCGCCTCCTTGAGCGTGGCCGAACGGCTGCCCCTCGTGATGCGCGTGAGTTCGGACGGCGTGATCATGTCGACGGCGATCGGCTCGATCACCGGCGCCCTGAGCTCAGGCGTCGACTGAATGGACACGACGGACCATCCGAGCAACGACGCGTGCAGCATCACCGAGACGAGAAGACCGAAATACACCGCCTCAGCCCCCGCCCTCCACCTCCGTTACAAGGGAGATCTTTCGGAATCCCGCATCACGGATGCGCCCCATCACGCGCGCGATGTCACCGTAGCTGACGGTCTTGTCACCGCGCACGAACACGGGTTCATCGGTGCCACCTCTGTTCTGCGCAATGGACTGCAATCGCGGACCGATCTCTTCGAGCCGCATGGTCGTCTTCTCCTCCTGGCCGAGATAGACCTCGCCGCGGGAGTTCACGGACACCACGATCGGCTCCTTGTTCGCCTCGAGCTGCTTGCCCTTGGCCTGCGGCAGTTCCAGCGGCACGCCGACTGTCAGCAGCGGCGCGGCGACCATGAAGATGATCAGCAGCACGAGCATGACGTCGACGAACGGCGTGACGTTGATCTCGCTCATCGGCGCATGGCGGCGCGCCCGGCTGCGTCGTCCGGCCTTGCCTGTTCCGCCTGTGTTCAGGCTCGCGCCCATGTTGCTGCTCCCCGCTCGCGGGGCTCCTCAGGCTCGGGTATCGATCTGACGCGAAACGATCGCGGCGAACTCGTCGGCAAAGGCCTCGAACCGCTGCGCGAGGCGCGCCGAATCCGCCGAGAACTTATTATAGGCCATGACCGCCGGAATTGCGGCCAGAAGCCCGAGCGCCGTCGCGAACAACGCTTCCGCGATGCCGGGCGCGACGACGGCGAGGCTCGTGTTCTTCGAGGCCGCGATGGCCTGGAAGCTCGACATGATGCCCCACACCGTGCCGAAGAGGCCGATGAACGGCGCCGTCGAGCCGACGGTCGCCAAAAACAGAAGCCGCCTGTCGAGCCGCTCCATCTCGCGGCTGATGGTGACGTCCATCACCTTCTCGACGCGGAGTTGTATGCCACCCAGCGCGCGGATGTTGCCTTCGACGGAGCGCTTCCACTCGCGCATGGCCGCAACGAACAACGCCGCCATCGATTGCGTGCGGTCACGTGCGAGGTTCGCATAGAGCTCCTCGAGGCTCTGGCCCGACCAGAAGAGCTGCTCGAATTGGTCCGCCTCGCGGCGCGCACGGCGGAAGGCGAAGATCTTCTCGATGATGATCGCCCAGGACCAGACCGAGGCGAGCAGGAGCCCGACCATGACGATCTGGACGACGATGTGGGCCTGCAGAAACAGTTCCACGAACGAGGTGCCGTGTCCCGGCGCGACCGCGCCGATCTTGTCCTTGAGGATGTCCGTCGGATTCATGCTCTGCTCGCTAGCGCGGAATGTCGTGGATCGAGGCAGGCGAGAGCGGCCAAACGACAGCGGCCGATAGACACCAGCCCTCAGGTCAGCAATCCGCGCCTCGGAGCGCACTGCCAGCCGGTCGGGCTCAAACTGAGGTCAACGGACCTTCCTGTCCCAAGGGGCGCTTCTTACGCTCCTTTGTGACTAATCTAGGACTAGCGCGATGATCGAGTAATTCGCCACCTTATGCCGCTGGGCTCTGAGCGAATTTCTCGATCTGAATCGCACTAGCAAGATTTAGCATCCTAGTGTCCTTCACATGCCGAAGTTCGCTCCAGCCCCCGCGGAAATCCGTGGCGAACTTCGGCATTTGGACACTAGGTGCCCGGATTCGGCCACATGTGTCCATGTGCCGCCGCGTCCCATGGCCCACAAACCAGTCCGCAACCACCGAAGTCCGACTTCTAGCTACGGTGTCGCTGTTCAGTTGCCCGAAAGTCCGGCACGCAGGCGCTGGCTCAAGCGCTGCGGCTTGCCTGATACGGAGACGAGCACGACCAGCACCTCGGCCTCGAAGAGCGCAACCCCGTCACGGACGACACGCTGCGCGAGGCTCAACGCCGCACCCTTGACCTCGGCGACGCGCGTCTCGACCTCGAGCACGTCGTCGATGCGCGCGGGCTTCAGATACTCGAGCTGCATGCGGCGCACGACGAAGGCAGACGGCTCGGCACCATCGCCGCCCTCGATCAGAGTGCGGTGCTCATTGCCGACGAGGCGCAGATAGTCGGAGCGCCCGCGCTCGCACCAGCGCAGATAGCTCGCGTGATAGACGAGGCCGGAGAAATCCGTGTCCTCGAAGTAGACCCTCACCGGCAGCACGTGATGGCGACCGCCATCGGGATCGCTCGCCATGCGGCCAGCAAGATCAGGCCAAGGGTGCGGCTCAGGCATGTCCGCCTCCAAGCTCGACGAGAACGATCTCGGGCGGTACGCCGAAGCGGATCGGAGCTCCACTGCACCCGAGCCCCGCCGATACGATCATGTGGCAGCCTTCCTCGACGATGTGACCGCGGAGAAAGCGGTTTCCGTAACGAGATGGCACAAGGGGTGCGAAGCCGGCCAACGCCACCTGCCCTCCGTGCGTGTGTCCTGCAAAGGTAAGTGCGACGCGCTTCGGAATGCGTGGAAAAATATCCGGTTCGTGCGCCATAAGCAGGATCGGCGCATCATCGCTGATCTGCGCCATCGTTCCAGAGAGATCGTCGACCCCACGGATCCGCGTGCGGCGACGCGGCCAGTTTCCCTCACGCACACGTAAGGCCAGCTGGTCACCTAGCCCAGCCAGCCAGAATGAGCGCCCATCCTTGCGGAGGCGCTTGGCGTCGTTCTCGTAGACCGGAATGCCGGCGGCCTCGAGTGCACGCCCCGCGCGCACGGGCCCACGTCCGCGCGTCATCGCGTCCGGATCATCCCACCAGTCGTGATTGCCGAGTATGGCGTGCACACCGAGCGGTGCGCTGAGACGCCCCAGAACGCCGGCCCATTCGGCGAGCGGCACCGGGCGGAGCACGAAGCGATGGTGAGCCATGTAGTCGCCGAGCAGCAGCACCAGATCGGGTTTCAGCTTGTTCGTATCGGCGACGATTTCCTCGATGCGCTCCACGTCCATCCAGGGCTCGCAGGCGTGGATATCGGTGACGAGCGCGATCCTCAGCTTCAACGCATCCGGCCAGTTCGGCAGGCGCGGGCGGTAGCGGACGATGCGATGGTGCCAGGGCTCGACGCCAAGGGCGTAGCCGCTGAAGCCGAATGTGGTGAGCCCAAGTCCCGCAAAGGCCTTGAGCAATGCGCGACGCGTCAACATTCGCCAGCAGCCCCGTCAGAAATACCTAAAGCGATGCAATGACTGTACCAAAGACCCTCGGCCTTCAGCCCCCGCCCGAGGCGGCAGCATCATCGTCGCCATCTCCGGTGACTTCGAAAAGGCCGGCCTGTGCGGCGGAAGCGCGCGCCGGACCGGTCAGGCCGAGATGACGGTAAGCCCGTAGCGTCAGAACGCGGCCTCGTGGTGTCCGCCCGATGAACCCCTGCTGAAGAAGGAACGGCTCGACCACCTCCTCCAAGGCATCGCGCGCCTCCGAGAGCGCCGCGGCAATGGTTTCGATGCCGACCGGCCCACCGTCGTAGTTCCTGGCAATGCAGTTCAGATAGCGATGGTCGAGGGCATCCAGCCCCTCGTTGTCGACCTCGAGCAGATTGAGTGCGCGATCGGCAGCCGCGGCATCGATGATCGCGACGCCATCGACGGTCGCGAAGTCACGCACACGCCTCAGCAGCCGGCCGGCGATGCGCGGCGTTCCGCGCGAGCGGCGTGCAACTTCCCGCGCGCCGTCGCTCGAGATGCGCGCACCGAGCACACGCGCGCCGCGGCTCACGACCTTCTCCAGCTCGTCGATGCTGTAGAAGTTGAGTCGAATGGGAATGCCGAAGCGGTCACGCAGCGGGTTCGTCAGCAGGCCCGCGCGTGTCGTCGCACCGACGAGCGTGAACTTGGCGAGATCGATCTTCACCGAGCGCGCCGCGGGGCCTTCGCCGATGATCAGGTCGAGCTGATAGTCCTCCATGGCCGGGTAGAGGATTTCCTCCACCGCCGGGCTCAGGCGATGAATCTCGTCGATGAAGAGGACATCGCGCTCCTCGAGATTGGTGAGCAGGGCCGCGAGATCACCGGCCTTGGCGATCACCGGGCCGGATGTCGACCGGAAGCCGACGCCCATCTCCTTGGCCATGATCTGCGCGAGGGTCGTCTTGCCGAGGCCGGGAGGCCCAGCGAACAACACGTGGTCGAGCGCGTCGCCCCGCCCCCTGGCGGCCTGGATGAACACACGGAGATTGCTGCGCGCGGCCTCCTGGCCGACAAACTCGTCGAGCGACTGCGGACGGATCGACGCCTCGAAGGCATCGGCCTCCTTCCGGACGCTCGAGACCAGCCGGTCCTGGTCGGCGTCGCTCATCGAACCCACCTCGTTCGAGGTCCGGCGCAAGCCCCATTCCAAGCCGCGCAAGTGGCTCGGGCGCGCCCGACGTTTCACATTCGTTCTCGTGGCTCTCTATCATGATTTGCGGCGCCAACGCGAGCGGCGATCGTGCCGCGATAGCGCTGTTCCCCCGACCTGTTGCCGCAATCGCGGCAGACGGGACAGGTGATGTAAAATGTGTTGTGCCGCTCTTGCAAAGCGCTATGTTCGGGCGGTTTGGCGCGCTTGGGGGCCTTGGGGGGAATCAGGGACACGTAGCCGCGTAGCCGCTTCGCCGTCCTCCTGCAGAACAGTAAGAACCATATGGCAGAGCCTCGCATAATCGCCATCGATGCGATGGGGGGCGACCATGGAGTCCCGGTCATCGTACCGGGAGCAGCCATGGCTCTCGCGTCCAATCCAGGGATTGGCTTCATCCTGTGCGGCAATCGCACGGCGATCGAAGCAGAACTCAAGGCCTTCCCGGGCCTCGCGGCAGCCTCACGGATTGTCCACACCGACACCGCCATCTCGATGCAGGACAAGCCGAGCCAAGCCGTCCGACGTGGCAAGGGCACGAGCATGTGGCTCGCACTCGAGCAGGTGAAGGAGGGCTCGGCTCAAGCCGCCCTCTCGGCGGGCAATACCGGCGCGCTCATGGCGATGTCCAAGCTGGTGCTGCGCCCTATGGCCGGCATCGAGCGGCCCGCGATTGCGGCATTCTGGCCAACCGTCAAGGGCGTCTCGATCGTCCTCGATGTCGGCGCCAACATCGGGGCATCGGCACGCCAGCTAGCGGAGTATGCCCTCATGGGTGCGGCCATGGCGCGCGCCTACCTCAAGATCGAACGGCCGAGCGTCGGCCTTCTGAATGTCGGTGTCGAGGAGATCAAGGGCGCCGACGAGGTCAAGCAGGCGCACGCCTGGCTTAAACTCCCCGAACTCGGCCTCCCCATCGACTACCGGGGCTTCGTCGAGGGCGACCAGATTGGCCAGGGCGACGTCGATGTGGTCGTCGTCGAGGGTTTTGCCGGCAATATCGCGCTCAAGACCGCTGAGGGGACGGCCCGCCAGATCGGCGTCTATCTCCGTGAAGCCATGACACAATCGCTGGTAACCAAGGTGGGGGCGCTGCTCGCCAGGCCGGGGTTCCGAACGCTCCGCCACAAGATGGACCCACGCCGCGTCAACGGCGGCGTTTTCCTCGGCCTCGACGGCATCGCGGTCAAAAGCCACGGCGGCACGGACGCTTTCGGCTTTGCGAGCGCAATCAATGTCGGCTACGAGATGGCCGCGGGCGACCTCAAGGGGCGGATCGCATCGGATCTCGGCGCTTTCAACGGCAAGCTGGCCGCGATCCCCGAAAACTGAGGCCCCAAAAACGTAAGGCCTACAAAACACAGGCCCTGAACGCACCCTCCGGCACCGGCCGGGATAGGAAGAACTCTCGCGAGGTACAGCAAAGTGGCGGTCATCAGATCGGTTATCCGTAGCGTGGGCGCCTATCTCCCGAAACGCGTCATGACCAACGATGACTTCTCGCGCATCGTCGAAACGACTGACGATTGGATTACCGAACGTACGGGCATCAAGCAGCGCCACATCGCAGCCGACGATGAGCTGACGTCCGACCTCGGCATCGCCGCTGCCAAGCAGGCACTCGTGCGATCAGGCATCGCGCCCGGCGACATCGACCTCATCATCTGCGCAACCGCGACACCCGATCGGACATTTCCCGCGACGGCGGTCCGCATCCAGGCCGGCCTCGGCATCACGAACGGCGCCGCCTTCGATGTGCAGGCTGTATGCTCGGGCTTCGTCTATGCCATGACGACGGCCGACAACTTCCTCAAAACCGGCCAGTTCAAGCGCGCCATCGTCGTTGGCGCGGAGACCTTCTCGCGCATTCTGGATTGGTCCGATCGCGGCACGTGCGTGCTTTTCGGCGATGGCGCCGGTGCCGTCGTCCTCGAGGCGCAGCCCCAGAAGGGCACGCGCGAGGACCGAGGCATTCACTCGACCCGCATCCGCTCGGACGGCCGCTACGAAGATCTTCTCTACGTGGATGGCGGCCCTGGCTCGACCAAGACGACCGGCCACCTGCGCATGAACGGGCGCGAAGTCTTCCGCCACGCCGTCCAGAAGATTTCGGGCGTGATCGAGGAGACGCTCGTGCAGACGGGCTATGCCGCCGAGGAAATCGACCTCTACGTGCCCCACCAGGCCAATCAGCGCATTCTCGACGGCATCGCCAAGCGGCTCGGCGTGGATCCCCAAAAGATCATGTCGACGCTTGCCAAGCACGGCAATACGTCGGCCGCCTCCATTCCGCTGGCCCTTAACCAGGCCTTCGAGGAGCACCGCCTGAAGGAAGGCAACCTCGTGCTGATGGAGGCCATGGGCGGCGGTTTCACCTGGGGCGCGGTCCTCGCCCGCTGGTGAACGGCCGGGCAAACGGTACGTGCCCTGTCTCATTCGCCGCCCCAACTGTGGCGGCGGTGCAGTTTTGATTGCGATTTCAGCCAGTTGATCTTCACAGGCATTGACCCGCCCGCGCGCTGCCGGTAGCTTCTACATAATCAAGCATCGGGGAGGCGTTTACCAATGGGCAGCAAGACATTGACCCGTGCGGATCTGGCGGACGCTTTAGTCCGCAAAGTTGGTCTGCCACGCAACGAGTCTCAGGAACTCGTCGAGCGGGTACTTAGTGAAATTTCAGAGACGCTTTCGCAGGGTGAGGGCGTGAAGCTCTCTTCGTTCGGTTCCTTCGGTGTGCGTGCGAAAGCACAGCGCATGGGCCGCAATCCCAAGACCGGCGAGGAAGTGCCGATCACGCCGCGCCGGGTTCTGGTATTCCGGCCGAGCAACATCATGAAGGAGCGCATCAACACGCGCCTCAATCGACGCAAGGCGGCTGAGTAGTTCGAGGCCGGTGTGACTGCCGAAACGCGCATCAGATATTGTGGTGCTGCGTTGGACGAATTTCCGATCCAAATCACACGAGCAGGATTATTGTCCTAGTGTCCCGCGTGCTTCCGAAGTTCCGTCGGGACACTTGCAGTGACGCAGCGGGAACTTCGGGATTATGACGTTAGGGATGGCCGCACACCGTTGGGCGACGGTATGAGGCCATGAACACGGCGGGGCACTATCATGGCGAAGTCGGCGGATGCATTCCGCACGATCAGCGAGGTATCCACCGAGCTGGACGTGCCTAAGCACGTTTTGCGTTTCTGGGAGCAGCGCTTCAAGCAGCTCAAGCCGCTGAAACGAGGCGGCGGCCGGCGCTTTTATCGGCCCGAGGATGTCGAGCTGATCAAAGGCATCAAGGCTCTGCTCAATCGCGACGCCTACACGATCCGCGGCGTTCAGCGCATCCTCAAGGAGCAGGGTGTCGAGATCGTCAAGCACCTCGCGGCAGGTGATGCCACAGCATTGACGGCAGTCGTCACGTCCGATGAGAAGGCTGCTAGTCCTTCGGCGGCGCCGAGCAAGCGCCGCGCTGGAGGTGCGAGCAAATCACTCCACACGGGTGGTGAAGCACCGCCGGCGGGCCGCGATGTGGTAGCGGCCGCGATCTCAGAGCTCAGCGCGTGCCGAGCCCTTCTCGCTGGTGAGTCGCTGCGCGCCAAGGCGCCGTTGGGTGCCAGCGCGGCCAGCAGCCGGCGGTAGACCAAGTGACCGGGCGCGCCCCTCCTGAGCAGGCGTTGCCCGGCGATACCCATGTTTGGATTGTCGATCTCGCCACGTCGGCTACAGCGCTTGCGGGCATTGATGAAACACGCGGCCTGCTGACGGCGCCCGAGCGTTTGCGCGCCGAGCGCTTTGTGGATGTGCGCTTGCGCGAGCGCTGGATCGGAGCGCACACGGCTCTCCATATCGCACTCTCCAGCCATATCGGGCGCCCCGTTCAATTCGAGCCGATTGGCGCCACGGCGAAGCCGCGCGTCGTCGACTGGCACGGCGATTTCAGCCTCAGCCACAGTGGCACCCTGGCCCTCATCGCGCTCCGCGATAACGGGCAAGTCGGCATTGATGCCGAAGTACGCCGCGCCGCGCGCGTCAGCGAAGAACGGCGTCACCTCATCGAGGTGGCTGGCACGGCTCTGCTCCCCGACAACCCGCTCCCCTCCAGCGATCCCCAAATGAGCTTCCTGGCGGCCTGGACACGCCTCGAGGCCATCAGCAAGATGCGCGCGATGGGCATTGGCGCGCTGCTGGAAGCGTTGGGCATTGTCGCAAGGAGTCCGGGTCCCGAGGTCGTAGCTGAACGAGCGCGCGCGTTCATTGCCGACCCAACGCAGCCCATGGGCCTCTGCAGTATCGACGTCACGCACCTCGATGCCGTCGCATCTCTCGCGATGTCGCCGCCGTCAGGCGTGCCGCACCTGCACGATCTCGACCTCTCCGGGCACTGAGCCGAGGGCTGCCCCTCGTGCATGGGGGCATGGCACGCGCGTTTGCGCCTGGAGCCTGCCCGGCGCGCCTGCTATCTCCAATCCTGAACAGGGATCGAACGCAGGATGAGAGAGCGATGAACGACGCCAGCCGCATTGCCACGGAACGCGCCATCACCGTCGAGGAGGCGATCCGCGGCCGCAAATCGACGCGCGCCTTCTTGAAGACTCCCGTGCCGCGCGAACTGATGGCGCGCATCCTAACGACAGCAGGCCGCGCGCCTTCTGGGTCGAACATCCAGCCGTGGAAGGCCTATGTGGTCGACGGCACAGCGCGCGACGCGTTGGTGGCAGATCTCTGCCATCGCTACGACACGGTCGGCGAAGGCGAGCGCGAGTACGACTACTATCCCACCAAATGGTATGAGCCCTATCTGGCGCGACGCCGCGCTTGCGGCTGGGGCCTTTACAGCACCATGGGGATCACCCGCGAAGATAAGGCGGGCATGAACGCCCAGCGCCGCCAGAACTACGAGTTCTTCGGCGCGCCGACGGCCCTCATCTTTTCTCTCGACCGCCAGCTAGAGAAAGGTTCGTGGCTCGACACGGGCATGTTCATTCAGTCGATCATGATTGCTGCGCGCCAGTTCGGCCTCGAGACGATTCCGCAGGCCGCACTCGCTAACTTCCACGAGGTTCTGCGCGCCCGCCTCGATGTGCCCCAAGATGAGATCATCATCTGCGGCATGGGCATCGGCTATCCCGACGCGGACGCCAAGGTGAACTCTTTCACCACCGAGCGCGAGCCGCTCGAAAACTTCGTCACCTGGATCGACGAGCTGAAGCCGACAAAGGGCTAAGCGCGCCCTACTTCTGTGCTTCGATACCGTCGATGGACTTCTGGACCTCATCGCTCGTCAGCGTCCAGTCGTTGTCGAGTTCGGCGACCACCGTCCGCATGAAGGGCTCCGAGAGCCGGATCGCGCGCGGACCATCGCCCAGATGGTCATAGAGGATTGCGAGGGCGAGCTGTTGCGGGCTCTCGCCCTCGTACGTCCACTCGAAACCCCATGTCGTGAACTGCTTGATCTCGTAGTGCTCCGACAGCGGCGCGTCATCGACCTTGACGACCAGACCGTCGAACTCCCGCGCCCCGCTGTACGTCTTCATCGCTTCGCTCCGCTTCGACCCCACCTGATCGTCTGATATGTCACAACCACATCAGAACGCAACCTCCAGCCGCGGTAGAAGGCGCCCCGGGATGGAGCCCGAAGGGACGAGGCCCACACATTTTGCGCCCATGCGCTCATAGAACGGTACGGCGCCCGGATCAGCGTCGATGGTCATGCGCCGCGCGCCGGCGTCGCGCGCGATACCCACGGCCCAGTCAAAGAGCACGCGGCCGCAACCGCCTCTGATTTCACCGGGCTCGACGAAGAGTTTCACGAGATCGGCATCAGGCCCGTCTATAGCGACCTGACAGAACCCGACGCGCCTCCCCTCGCGCTCGGCGACGCAGGCCGCCGTCCGCCGGAGTTCCTCAGGCGTAAGGGTCAGCTCGCGACGACAGGCTTCCAGGAAGGCCGCGTCATAGCCCCAAACGGCCTTCGAGCGCAGGCAGAGATCGCTCAAGGCCGCAAGTTCGTCGATCCGGGGAGCACGGAGACGGATCTCAGCCGAGGCATCGGACGTCATGGCACACTCGCGCAACAGACGGCCAACCCAAGTTTCCGCGCCACTTGTCGCCGTGGCCTGCTCTGCCGTAGCTTCAGCCAGCGCCGGGCATCGCGGGGCACGGCTAGGCGCCATACCATTCCAGGGGAAAGGTCACGGACATGGCCGAAGCACGGGATGCAGGTGGCGACGCCGCCGCCGTTAGAGCTGCGAGAATGCACGCCCAGGCTCAAAAGGCCGCCGCACCGCGCGAGGTTCGCCTCGTCGCGCACTCCAACATCCTCTACTGGTGGGCCGTCTGGCTCTACGGCTACATCTGCGCGCTCGCGACCTATATAAATCACGTCGACGTTCCCTTTGCCGGCAAGCAGATCAAGTTCTTTCCCGAAGCCTGGCTCGGCATTTCGTATGTCGCTGTCGTCCTCTTCGTGATCGTCTTCACGAATGTGCGTGCGCGCGTGCTGCACACGTTCATCATTGCAGCCCTGGTCGCCTTGACGCTCGTCGGCATGGAATGGCAATGGGGCCTCGGATCGGTCTTCAGTTTCGTACCCGAGATCCGCGTGCATATGAATCTCGCATTCTACATGATGATGTCGACCGGCCTGCTGCTCATCTGGATCGTCGTCGTTTTCTTCATCGACCAGCTCACATACTGGCGCTTTGCCGGCGGGCAGGTGGTCGAGCGGCACCGGCTCGGCAACGCGACTGGTCACGTCTACGACACGCGCGGGATGCTCATGCGGCGCAACCCCGACGATTTCTTCCGTCACAAGCTCCTGGGACTGGGCTTCCTCGGCATCGGCACGGGCGACGTCGTCTTCAAGGCTGCCATACCCGGCGCGGAGCCCTTCATCATCGAGAACGTCTGGCGCAGCAACGAGCAACAACGGCGGATCGAGCGCCTACTCACGCAGTCGGGCGGCTCGGGAACGGGCTGAATCGCTCCACTACGACGAACGAACAATTCATCAGTACAGGCAGCGTTCGACGCACGAGTTTGCGGCGGATGTGCCTTGTGCCGTGGACAATCCAAAGTGGCACCACTAAGGAGAAGGAGTATCGACAGCTAGCAGCCTGCAGCACTCGTGCTGCCCACAATCGAGGTGAGCCCGGCGTGCGCAGTCCGCCGCTAAGCCTGTTCCGACACCGACATGCCGCACGATGGGCGGCCATTGCGGTGCCACGACAGCACCTGAGCATTTTCGTCGTACGCCAATCGAGCTGCAGCGCGCATCGGCCGAAAGGGCAGCGCGCTTGATGACGTTCCTCCCCAATCTATTGATCATTCCAGCCGGCATCATGATCGGCGTGCTCGTCGCCATGCCGGTCGGCCCCGTCAATCTCCTGTGCCTCCAGCGCGCTCTGGAACGCGGCTTCTGGGGCGGTGTCGCGGCGGGCCTCGGCGTCGTCATCGGTGACGGGCTGATTGCGCTCTTCGCGGCACTTGGCGTCGGCGCCGTCACGGGCGTTATCCGGCACTACCGCATGACCGTGCAGACGATCGGCGGCCTGGCGCTCCTCGTATTCGGCATCCGGCTCTATTTCACGCGACCGCAGCTCATGAGGGACGAACTCGCTGGAGGCGAGCGTCCGTCGCTGGCGGCATTCGCGTGGGACATCCCGCAGACGTTCTTCCTCACCATCACCAATCCCGGTGCCGTGCTCGGCCTCTTCGCGATCTTCGGCGGCGTGAGCTCGTTCGTCGAGGTCGAGAGCTATATCGACGCCTTCACCATGGTGGCCGCGGTCATGGGCGGAAGTCTGCTCTGGTGGGTCGTGCTGTCCCACACCATTAGCCGCTTCCGCAACCGCATCGACGTCGACATGCTGCGCCTGCTGAACCGCCTCGCGAGCCTCATTCTGCTCGGCTTCGCCGGCCTGCTGCTCGGCGAGGTCGTCATCAAGTTCATTACCGGCCGGGTCGTCTGAAACCTACTGCTGGACCTTCGCCAGCTCGTTCGCGATCTCGGCACCCTCGGCGAGGAAGCGCGAGACCGCCGTTTGCGCCGACGGCGTGCAGGTCTGGTACGTGCGGCTGTAGCTGCGATAGCCGTTGTTGAAGCGGCTCGTGAGCTGGGCGCGGCGCAGCGAGGCATTGCCCTCGCCCTCGATGAGTTCCTCCATGCGCTTGCGCCATGTCTGTCCCTCATTGGCGCCGCACAGCTCACGCAGGTAGTGCACGGCCCCCAGAATCTCGGCGAGGCGCATGAGCTTCGCATCATAGGGGCGCACATCACCGCTGACGCCCTGAGCCGCAAGCGGCGACAGCATGAGCACAGCCATCAGCGGCAGTACCGCAAGCATCGTGATGGCAGCGCGCGTGCGCATGGTGCGTCTCATTCCCCAATGCCGGCCCCAACGCCGGCCGGCCCGGCAACCCGTTGGGCCCGACCGTGGCAATTGTACGGCTCCGGCGCGATTCGCGCATCCAGCAAGCCGCCTGCAGCACGGTCGCAGGGGCGCGCATCGCACGATCGATCTTTACGAGCAGGCCCCCGGCGGCTCATTGTGCGGCAAGCCAAACAAACGAGCCGGGATCAGGCCAGGATTCAGGGAGAACGCAATGAGCGCAGACGGAAACACCCAATTTGCCTTCGACGAGGCGCGCTCGGCCGATCTCGTCGTCGCCGCCATTGCCGGCGCCAAGAATGAGCGCCTGCGCCAGGTCATGGAGAGCGTGATCCGCCACCTGCACGAGGTCGTGAAGGAGGTGGAGCCGACGGAGGAAGAATGGCTGACCGCCATCAAGTTCCTCACCGAGACGGGGCATTGGTGCACCGACTGGCGGCAGGAATTCATCCTGTTCTCGGATACATTCGGGGTATCCATGCTGGTCGATGCGATCAATCATCGCAAACCTTCAGGCGCAACCGAGACCACCGTGCTCGGGCCATTCCACGTCGCCGATGCCCCCATCCGCAAGATGGGCGACACGATCAATCTCGAGGACAAGGGCGAGCCGCTGCTCGTCTCGGGCAAAGTCGTGGACGAGGACGGCGAGCCGATCGAAGGCGTGACGCTGGATGTGTGGCAGGCGAACAGCGAGGGCTACTACGACGTCCAGCAGAAAGAGATCCAGCCGGACAACAATCTACGCGGACGCTTCATCACAGGCGCGGACGGACGCTACTGGTTCCGCTCGTCGAAGCCGCTGTTCTATCCGATACCCGATGATGGGCCAGTCGGAGATCTCCTGCGCAACCTCGGACGCCACTCGTTCCGCCCCGCGCACATCCATTTCATCGTCTCGGCACCGGGTTATCAGCCGGTCGTGACGCATCTCTTCGACAAGGGCGATCCCTACCTCGCGTCGGACGTCGTCTTCGGCGTGAAGGACAGCCTCGTCTGCGAATTCAATCAGCATGACAATCCGGGCAAAGCCGCGGAGATTGGGCTGCAGAACCCGTTCTGGATCCTCGACCACGAGTTCAAGCTGGTGCGGGAGAAGTAGAGATTACTCCGGGGTTGAGCGGCGGCTGCAAACACCAACGTCAGCGATTGTGCCGCCCCTTATCCCGACCTTCTCCCCGTGAGAACGGGGAGAAGGGGAAGTTAAGCCGCACACACCGCGCCGTCGCCAGCGCCTGCATGAATCGAGAGATCCTTGATCGTCGCGTGCTTGCCGCTCAGTGCGTTCTCGGGATCCCACGCGAATTTCACCTGCTCGAAGCGGCTGCCGAGCGCGTCGTAGATCATGAGGCGGCCGGCGAGCGTCTCGCCAATGCCGAGGATTTCCTTCAGCGCCTCTGTCGCGAGCAGCGTGCCGACGACACCCGCGACCGCACCGAGAATGCCGATCTCCGCGCAGTTCGCGACCGTGCCCGGCGGCGGCGCTTCGGGGAAAATGCAGCGGTAGGTCGGCCAGGGCGCGCCGTCCGGCTTCTTCTCGTGCGGCTTGAAGGTGGTGATGTAGCCATCGAACGCACCGAGCGCGCCGAACACGAGCGTCCGCTTCGCCAGATAGCAGGCATCGGACACGAGATAGCGCGTCGCAAAGTTGTCCGAGCCATCGATGACCAGATCATAATTGCTGATCAGCTCGATCGCGTTCTCAGAGTTAATGCGCGTGTTGTGCGCGTCGACCGCGACATGCGGATTGATGCGGCCGAGCATGTCCTTCGCACTCTCGACCTTGAGCGCGCCGACCTTTGCCGTCTCGTGCACGATCTGGCGTTGCAGATTGTCGAGCGAGACCGTGTCGTCATCGACAATGCCGAGCGTGCCGACGCCGGCCGCTGCCAGATACATGGAAACAGGCGAGCCGAGACCGCCCGCGCCGATGATCAGGACGCGCGCTGCCTTGAGTTTCTGCTGGCCTTGCCCGCCCACGTCCCTCAGTACGAGGTGGCGCTTGTAGCGGGCGATCTCCTCGGGTGTCAGGGTCATGCCGGATATATAGTCGCTGCGCCCCTGCGTGGCCAGCATGGCCCATCTTCTTGCTTTTTGGCGCCCCCTGCCGGATGCTCCTTCAAGGGAAACGCCCAAACGATCCACAAGAATGGAGCCCGAACGTGGCCACAGCAGGAGGGACGCCGGCCGCAGCCGGCGACAATCTCAAGCGCCTGACCGACCTCTACCGCATGATGGTGCGCATCCGCACCTTCGAGGAAACGGCGCTCGAAGCCTACAAGGCCGGCGAAATTCCGGGCCCGCTGCACGTGTCATTCGGCCAGGAGGCTATCCCGTCCGGCGTCTGCGCGAGCCTACGCACCGATGACCGGCTGACGTCCAATCATCGCGGCCACGGTCATGCGCTCGCCAAGGGCGCCGACGCCGCCACGATGTACCTCGAGTTGTACGGACGCGAGGGCGGATACTGCCGCGGCAAGGGTGGCTCCATGCACATTGCCGATTTCTCGGTCGGCATGCTCGGTGCGAATGGCGTTGTTGCCGGCGGCTTGCCGATCGCGGTCGGAGCGGCGCAGGGCCTGAAGCTGCTCAAGTCGGACGCGATCGTCGTCTGCATGTTCGGCGATGGCGCGACGAACCGTGGGCCGTATCTCGAGGCGCTGAACTGGGCGGCGATCTACACGCTGCCCGTCCTCTTCGTATGCGAGGACAATGGCGTCGCCGCACATACGGAAACACGTACCGTGACGGCAGGCGAAGGCCCCGCGGCTCGCGCGAACGCGATCGGCGTACCGGCAGTCACTATCGACGGCAATGACGCACTCGCCGTAGAGGAGACAGCAGCGCGTCTCGTTGCGGAAATTCGCGCCGGACGCGGCCCGCGCATGATCCACGCCAAGACCTATCGCTGGTGTGGCCACACTGCCACCGATGCCGCGGCGTGGCGCGATCCAAAGCAGGTGGAAGCAGCCAAAACGCGCTGCCCCATCGCACGACTGAAGGCCGTACTGATCGAGCGCGGCGTTGCTGCCGCTTCACTGGATGACATCAGCAGCGCCGCGCGCGATGAAATGCAGACCGGACGCGCGGGAGCGCACGCGGCGCCATGGCCCGGCATGGCATCGGCCTTCGAGGATGTGCAGGACGCGGGGGCCGTCCATGGTTGAAACAACACTCGTCGAAGCGGGCCGCCTCGCGGTCCTACAGGAAATGCGCCGCGATCCGCGGGTCTGGGTGCTAGGTGAGGATGTCGGGCGTGGCGGCCTCTGGGGCCAGTACCGCGGCATGCTCGAAGAGTTCGGCCCGGAGCGCATTGTCTCCACGCCCATCGCGGAGTCGACAATCATGGGCGCTGGTCTCGGTGCGGCGCTCGTCGGCACGCGGCCGATCATCGAAATGCGCATGTTCGATTTCGTCATGTGCGCCATGGATGAGCTGGTCAATCAGATCGCCAAAGTGCGCTACATGTTCGGCGGACAAGCTAAGCCCGCCGTCGTCGTGCGTATGCCGCACGGCATGTGGCGCAACTCGGCCGCCCAGCACAGCCAGATGCTGGAAGCGTGGTTCGCGCATCTGCCGGGTGTCGTCGTCGTCGCGCCGTCGAATGCAGAAGACGAAGCGGGGCTTCTGGTTTCCGCGATCCGCTCGGACGATCCAGTGCTGTTCTTCGATCCCAAGGATCTCTGGTTGGCGCCCGGTGCAATCGCAGACGGCGAGATCGCGCCCATTCCTTTCGGCAAGGCACGCCACGCACGCCAGGGCGATGCCCTCACGATCGTCACGTGGTCGGCCATTGTGCCGAACGTGCTCGCCGCCGCCGATCAGCTTACCAGCGAAGGCATCAAGGTGGACGTGCTCGATCTGCGCACGATCTGGCCCTGGGATCAGGATGCCGTTGCCGCCTCGCTTGCGCGCACCAAACGGCTGCTCGTCGTGCACGAGGCCGTCGAGGTCGGCGGCTTCGGTGCCGAGGTCATTGCCTCGATGATCGACCGGCTTGGTCCCTCCGCCATCAAAGTTGCGAAGCGTCTCGGCGCACCGCGCATTCCCGTACCCTTCGCGCCGCCGCTCGAGAATGAGGTGCGGATTTCCCCAGCAAAGATCGTCGCTGCTGCGAAGGCCGCCATGGCATGAGCATCTACCAGCATCATGTGCTCGCGATCCCACCGAAGCAGCATGGCTCAATCGCCGAGCAGATTGCGCGCGTAGACATCGCTGCACGTGGTGGCCGCTTGTTCGGCATCTGGAAGCCACTGCTCGGTCTCAGCCTCAATCATCTCATCGTGCTGACCGAATGGCCGGACGCCGATACGGCCATTGCCCATGGCGCGGATGTCCTCCATGGCATCGAAGGGGCGACCGTCGATCTCTGCGATCTCTGGCGGCCAACGCTCAGGCCCGCGCCGGGATCGCGGCTCCCCGATCTCCCTGGCGGCTACTACTCGCATCGGCACTACGACATTGCGGCCGACACACTGCAGACATTCCTCGACCATTCCGCAGGCGCATGGGGTAGCTTCGAAGGCACGCACGCGTCGCAAGTGATCGGCCTCTGGCGATCCACGCGCATACCGGCCCCCGGCATCATCCGGATGCGCCTCATAGCTTGGTATCAGGACATGGCAACATGGGAGCGCTCGCGCTACTGGAAAGGCACATCAGGTGCCGAGACGGCGAACGCGCAACTCGGCGCGCGCTATGCCATGACACTCGATAGCGCCGTATCCATCGTCGAACTCGTCCATCGCGGCTGAGCGCGAAACGCTAAAAAATATCGCAACAAAAGGACCTCCCCCATGCCCCGTGCCGCCCGCACTGCGCTCATCACCGGATCGAACAAGAACATCGGCCGCGCCTGTGCGCTGGCGCTCGCCAAAGGCGGGTTCAATATCGTCGTGAACGGCGCTAAGGATCGCGCTGCAGCCGAGGCCGTTGCGCACGAGGTCGAAGCAATCGGCACCGAGGCGCTCGTTGCCATGGGCGACGTCGGCAAGCGTGAGGATTGTGCGCGTATTGCAAAGGACGCGCTCGCTCGCTTCGGCACCATCGATGCACTGCTCAACAATGCCGCCATGCGTCCCGATGGAAAATTCCTGGAAATGAGCGAAGCCGATTTCGACCGCGTCGTCGATACGGACTACAAGGCCGCGTACTGGCTCGCCCGCGCGACGCTGCCGGGAATGCTCGACAAGGGCTGGGGCCGCATCATCAACTTCGCCGGCATGAACGCCATCCACGGCTACAATGGCCGCGCGGCCGTTTCGGTGGCCAAGCACGCGTCATGGGGCCTGACGAAGGCGTTGGCCAAGGAGTTCGGCCCCAAAGGCATCACGACGAACATCATCTCGCCCGGTCCCATCATGGGCGAGGCGCAGGATCCGCACATGGCCGCCCACATCAAGCCCATGGCGGCGCGCGTGCCGGTCGGCCGCCTCGGCACGCCCGACGAAGTCTCAGCGATGGCGGCCCTGCTCGCATCAGACGCCGGCGCCTACATCAACGGCCAGCTTCTGCAGGTGAACGGCGGCGCCGAGACCTGAGCTCCAGAGGGCCTGTGAAATGGCCGCGAATGGGGGGCGGCTTACCCCCCGGCCGAACCTGTGCTAGACGGGCGCCAAACCTCAACACTCATTCGCGAGGGCGCCCGCCCCATGACTGCACCTGACCGCAAGGTCGTGACGCGCTTTGCACCATCGCCAACGGGAATGCTGCACATCGGCGGCGCCCGCACGGCCCTGTTCAATTGGCTTTACGCCAAGCATACCGGCGGCACCTTCCTGCTGCGCATCGAGGACACGGACCGCGAGCGCTCGAAGCCCGAGCACGTGGATGCCATCACGAACGGCCTCAAGTGGCTGGAGCTGAACTGGGACGGCGATCCGCTCTTCCAGTTCGCGCGTGTCGACCGCCATCGCGCGGTCGGCCTCGGCCTGCTCGCCTCGGGCGGCGCCTATAATTGCTACCTGACGGCCGAAGAGCTGACCGCCATGCGCGAGAAGGCCAAAGCCGAGGGCCGTCCGCAGGTCATCGAAAGCCCATGGCGCGACCGCGATCCCAAGGAAGCGCCGGCCGGCGTCAAGCCCTCGGTGCGGCTGAAAACCCGCCGCGAGGGCGAGACCGTCGTCGATGACAAGGTGCAGGGCCGCGTCGTGATCCCGAACAAGGATCTCGATGACATGATCATCCTGCGCTCGGACGGCACGCCCACGTACAATTTCGCCGTCGTCGTCGATGACCACGACATGGGCATCACGCACGTCATCCGCGGCGTCGATCACCTGACGAATGCCGCGCGCCAGACGCAGGTCTATGTTGCGTGCGGTTGGGATGTTCCGGTGTTCGCGCACGTACCGCTGATCCACGGGCCCGATGGCGCCAAGCTCTCCAAGCGGCACGGCGCCGAGGCGACCGACGCCTACCGCGCCATGGGCTACCTGCCCGAGGCGATGCGCAACTACCTCGTGCGCCTCGGCTGGAGCCATGGCGACGACGAGATCATCTCCACCGAGCAGCTCATCGAGTGGTTCGATCTGGACACGGTCGGCCGTTCGCCGGCCCGCTTCGATTTCGCCAAGCTCGCCGACCTCAATGGCCATTACATCCGTAAAGCCAGTGACGATGAGCTGGTCCGGCGCCTCAAGGAACTGCTGGAAGTCGTCGACGGTGGAGTTGAGAAGCTCTCTAAGTTGGATCGCGATGGAGGCTGGGATCGTCTGCGGATCGCCCTTCCCGGCCTCAAGGAGCGCGCCAAGACGCTGCTGGAGCTCGTCGACGGGGCAGCCTTCCTGTTTTCGGAGCGCCCCCTGAGCCTGGACGAGAAGGCTGCCAAACTCATGGACGCCGATGCCAAGGCGACCATCGGCGCCCTCGTACCCCGCCTGGAAGCCGCCCCGGAATGGACTGCCACCGCGCTCGAGGCCGAGGTCCGCTCATACGCCGAGGCAAGCGGCGCCAAGCTCGGGAAGATCGCGCAACCCTTGCGTGCAGCGCTCACGGGACGGAGCGTTTCGCCGCCCGTTTTCGATGTCATGCACGCTCTGGGCCGGGACGAATCCCTGGCCCGGCTGAAGGACTTGGTGCGTTGACCCTTTCTCATTCTTTAGGCGCATCGCACCGTTGCCGCTTGCAGATATATCGTATACTAGCGGCGTGATATGGTGCATCGCGGTAATGGCGCCGCAATGCAGTAGAAACTGGTCGATCGAAGGGGCATCGCATGAACGCACACGACGGCTCTAAAGGACCCGATGGCGACCGGACGGCATCGCTTCTGATCAAGAACAAGAAGGTCGAGATGCCCGTGCGTTCGGGCTCCATAGGTCCGGACGTGATCGATGTCGGCCGCCTCTACCGCGAATCGGGCTGCTTCACGTACGACCCCGGCTTCACCTCGACCGCCAACTGCTCCTCGAAGATCACCTACATCGACGGCGAGGAAGGCATTCTCCTCTACCGCGGCTATCCGATCGAGCAGCTCGCCAAGACATCGAACTTCGTCGAAGTCTGCTACCTCCTCCTGCACGGCGAGCTTCCGACCGCCACGGAGTTGAAGGAATTCGACAACCACATCACGCGCCACACGATGGTGCACGAGCAGATGACGCGCTTCTACACGGGCTTCCGCCGTGACGCGCATCCGATGGCTATAATGTGCGGCGTGGTCGGCGCGCTCTCGGCCTTCTATCACGACAGCACGGACATTCACGATCCCAAGCACCGCATCATCGCGAGCCACCGCATGATCGCGAAAATGCCGACGATCGCGTCGATGGCCTTCAAGTACTCGATCGGCCAGCCGTTCATTTATCCGCGCAACGAGCTCGATTTCGCGTCGAACTTCCTGCAGATGTGCTTCGCAGTTCCGTGCGAGCCCTATGAGGTCGATCCGGTCGTCGCGAAGGCGCTCGATCGCATCATGATCCTGCACGCCGATCACGAGCAGAATGCTTCGACGTCGACGGTTCGTCTTGCTGGATCGTCGGGCGCCAATCCCTTCGCCTGCATCGCGGCCGGCATTGCCTGCTTGTGGGGACCGGCGCACGGCGGCGCGAACGAAGCCGCGCTCAAGATGCTCGAGGAGATCGGGCACGTCAGGAACATCCCCGAGTTCATCAAGCGCGTGAAGGACAAGAACGAAGGCGTTCGCCTCATGGGCTTCGGCCATCGCGTGTACAAGAACTACGACCCGCGCGCGAAAGTGATGCAGGAGACCTGCCACGAAGTGCTCGCCAAGCTCGGCATCAAGGACGATCTCCTCGACGTGGCCATGGAGCTCGAGCGCATCGCGCTGCACGACGACTACTTCATCGAGAAGAAGCTGTATCCGAACGTCGACTTCTACTCAGGCATCGTGCTTCGCGCGATCGGCTTCCCGGTTTCGATGTTCACGCCGCTCTTTGCCGTCTCGCGCACCGTCGGCTGGATCGCGCAGTGGAAAGAAATGATCGAGGACCCGGAGCAGAAGATCGGCCGCCCGCGCCAGCTTTACGTTGGCCCGACGCAGCGCGACTACGTTCCCGTCGACAAGCGCTGAGCGTCACGGATCACTGTCAGGAATTCAGAGCCATCGACCGCAAGGTCGATGGCTTTCTGATTCTGCGCATCAGTTCTTGACGTGAGACAGCACGCGCATCGCCGCCGCAATAGCGGGCGGCGTGCCGGTCGACATGGCCGGAGCAATACGCGCGAGAGCTGCAAGTTGCGCCGCTCGTTCGGGCGTGTCCGTGAGCAACGCTGCCAAGGTCGGCGCGAGCTGCTCCGGGACACACGCCTCCTGCATGAGCTCAGGAAACGCGCGCTCGCCGAGCACGAGATTGGCGAGTGCGAAGTGTGGCGGCTTGACGAGCCGGCGGAAGAGCAGTGCGAGGCGATCGACGCGGTAGGCAACGACCATCGGACAACCGGCAAGCGCAAGTTCGAGCGTCACGGTGCCCGACGCCGCGAGCGCCGCGTGTGCAAGCTTGAAGGCGCGGAACTTATCCGCCTCATCCTCAATCACGTGCGTTGGGAAAGGCCACTGCTTCACCCGCTCGGTCACGAGATCGCGCACGTTCTCGACGGTCGGAACAATCACATCGAGGCGGTGACCGGTCGCGCGCAAGGCGTTCAGCGTCGCCGTGAACGGCCCCCAGAGGCGCGTAATCTCACTGCGGCGGCTGCCGGGCAGCACCAGCAGAACCGGTCTCGCATCGCTGAGGCCAAGCCGCTCCTCGAGACCCTGCGGATCGAGCGCGTCGATCCAGTGGCGGCGCTCGATCAACGGATGACCGACATAGGTGCAAGGCGGCCCCCCGAGGCGCGCGTGCACATCCGGCTCGAAGGGCAACAGCGCCAGGACTTCATCCACATACGCGCGCATCTTCGGCGCACGCCAGGAGCGCCATGCCCAAACACTCGGCGAGACGTAATCGACGATCGGCAGATCGGGCCGCGCCTTACGGATGCGGCGGGCAACGCGGTGGGTGAATTCCGGTGCGTCGATGATCACGACAACGTCGGGTGCGGCCTCGATGGCGGCACTCGCCGTTTCTCGAATACGGCGTAGTAGCTGCGGCAGGTGCTCGATGATCGCCGCCGGTCCCATGATGGCGATGTCGCTCATGGGGAAAAGCGAGTTGAGACCGCCAGCCTCCATTTTGGGCCCGCCGACACCACTGAAGGAGATGCCCGGTCTGAGCGCCGTCAGCGCCATCATGAGGCGCGCGCCGAGCGCATCACCCGAGTGCTCGCCAGCAACGAGAAAAATACGGAGCGGGCGAGCGGGCACCTGGTTCATGCGACGCCTCCACCGCTCGTTTCGTCAGGTCCGATCACGAACAACCGGTGGCGATCAGCGGCGCGCACGAGAAGCTGGGCGAGCGGCGCCTTGACGTCCACAGGCCCTGCAATCGCGATCCCCGCGAGAGCCGCACGCGTAACGAGGGCCAGCACGGCATCGATGCTCTCGGCGTTCGTGCCGATGTCCTCCACGGCAGCGACGACCAACACGCCCATGCGCCGCTTGAATGTCCTGAGCCCCCAATGACTCGGACGCCGCCCGCCCAACATGCGTTGAATGCCGAGCGCGCCATCGACGCGCTGCACATGTTCACCAAGCACGACCACGGCACGACCGGCACCATGCGCCGCAAGTACGGCGAGCGCCTGCGCACCGAGCATGGCGTCGCGGCGCTCGGATGTTCCCGCGCGCCTGCTGCCGATCTGGCGGAAAGCAGCCGGCGCGGGCAATGCCGCGGCCGGAAGAGCGCCGTCCCCATGCCTGCCGTCGATGCCAACGATGAAGAGGCCCAGCTCATCGGCCAGCGCTATGGTGCGAGCGCGCTCGATGACCAACGCTCGCCCAGCCGCGATGACAATGCCTGAGAGGCCGCACGCATGTGCCCGCTCGACGGTGCGCGGCCCGATCGCCGGCAGATCGACGCGCAATTCCTGGCCCGGCTTCGGCATTTTCACGAGCACGGCGCCTGAACTTGGTTGCAGGTCCGCGCAACCAAGTTCCTTCCGAGCGGCTTCAACCTGCGCCAACATCTCATCCGTCCCGCGCACACCCTCGACGGCGAGGATGCGATCCTCGGACGCGACTGCGCCCTGCCCGACATCGAAGGTGCCGAGCGCTTTCAGAAGCGCCGCTGCACGCGTCATGGCCCGGACATGCGCAGGACTAGGCTCGATGCGGCCCAGTGGCCCGTCCGGCGCCAGCAGATGTGGCGCGATCGTGTCGACGCCGACCACTTCGAAACCTTCGCGCTCGAAGAAGCGCACGACCCGGCGCAGAACACTGTCATCCCCACCGCGCGTCAAACTCAGCGCGGTTCTGATGGCGCGAAAGAAACCATGGTCGATGCGGATCTTGAAGAGATTCGGGCGGCGCAGGGCACCGGCAATGACGAGTTCACGACAGCCCGCCTGTCTCAGGCTCGAGAGCATGCCGCCCACCTGCCCGATGTTGACGATCTTGTGCGAGTAGGCCGCGATCTCGGGCTCCGCAAAACCCTCGATGCCGACAATATGCACGGTGCGCCCCGCAGTGCGCGCAGCCTCTGCAATTTCAACGGGGAGGCTGCCGGCACATGCGAGAATACCCAAGGGACCCTGATGCATGCCGGTCCCCGTGTACTTCACTGCTCCGAAGCGTCACGGGGCGTGCAGAGCGACTTTTTCCTGACCGCGCGGATATAGGCCACGATCTCCTGGACGATCGGATTGTCCTCGAATGAGGCCGCCACGTCGTCGACGCGCTCCTTGAGCGTGCCTTCGTCGGCGAACAGCAGACGATAGGCGCGCCTCAGCGCGTGGATCTGCTCGCGCGAGAAACCGCGCCGCTGCAGGCCGACGATGTTGAGACCGCTCAGTCGCGCGCGATTACCGACCGCCATGCCATACGGGATGAGATCGTTCTCGAGACCTGACATGCCGCCGACAAAGGCGTGCGCGCCGACGTGCGTGTACTGGATCACCGCCGCGCCACCACCGATGATGACATAGTCGTCGACCCGGCAATGCCCAGCGAGCATCACGTTGTTGGAGAAGATGACGCTATTGCCGACGTGGCTGTCGTGTCCGACGTGCGAATTGGCGAGAAAAGCGCACTTGTTGCCGACGGTCGTCGCCATGCCGCCGCCGCTGGTGCCGGGGTTCATGGTCACGCCTTCGCGGATCAGGCAGTCGGTGCCGATCGTCAGCGTCGAAGGCTCGCCGGCGTACTTGAGATCCTGCGGCTGATGACCGAGCGAGGCGAATGGAAATATCCGCGTGCGCGCGCCGATAGTCGTGCGGCCTGCTACCGCCACGTGGCTCAGCAGCTCGCAGTTCTCACCAAGGCTCACATGGCCACCGATCGAGCATTGCGGCCCGATGCGGACGCCCGCGCCTAAGCGCGCGCCGGCTTCGATGATCGTGAACGGGCCGATCTGGACGCCCGGCGCCAGCTCAGCTTCATTCGAGACGATGGCAGTTGAGTGAATTCCCGCGTCAGGCATTCTTTTGAGCCGCAAAGGCGCGCGCTTCCGCCGAGTCTGCGATCATTGCGCTGACCTCCGCCTCCGCTACGACTTGACCATTGACCCGCGCCTCGCCGTAGAACCGCCACACGCGGCCCCGGCCGCGGAGCTTGCGGACATGATATTCGAGTTGGTCGCCCGGCACCACCGGCCGACGGAACTTCGCTTTGTCGATCCCCATGAAATAGACGACCTGCGGATTGTAATCCTCGCCGAGGCTTGCGACGCAGAGCGCACCGGCCGTCTGCGCAAGTCCCTCGATGATGAGGACGCCCGGCATGACAGGGAACTGCGGGAAGTGTCCCTGGAAGAACGGCTCGTTGATCGTGACGTTCTTGATGCCGACGCAGCTCTCGTCGCCGTCCATGTCCTGAAGCCGGTCCAGCATCAGGAACGGATAGCGATGCGGCAGCAGCTTCATCACGCGGGCAATGTCGGCGGAGCCTAGCTTCTTCCCGTTATTGATCGTCTCTTGCATGGCCACTCACCACATTCTCAAAATTGCCTCGGCTGCGCGCGGCGCTCGATCAGGCCTCGTCGCCGCCATTCGCTTCCGTATCCGCCGCCCGCCCCTTGGCGAGCCGGCGCAACGCCATCCTCTCGCGCGTCCACTCGCGGATCGGTATGGCGGGCGTTCCGACCATTCGCGACCGTGGCGGGACATTGTCGACGACGTGCGAGCAACCCGCGATCTGTGTGCCAGCACCGACCTTCAGATGGCCGGCAACGCCAGACTGCCCACCCATGACCACGAAGTCCTCGAGCGTGCAGGACCCCGCGAGGCCGGTCTGGGCGACGATCACGCACCGCCGTCCGATGACGACGTTGTGCCCGATCTGAACCAGATTATCAATTTTCGTGCCTTCTCCGATGACGGTATCCTTAAGAGCGCCCCTGTCGACGCAGGAATTGGCGCCGATTTCAACGTCATCCTGGATGATCACGCGGCCGATCTGGGGAACCTTCAAATGCCCCCCCGGCCCCATCGCGAAACCGAACCCGTCCTGACCGACCCGCACGCCGGCGTGGAGGATGACCCGGTCGCCGACCAGCGCGTGGGTCAGCGTCACCCCGGGCCCGATAAAGCAATCCCGCCCAACGGTTACGCGATAGCCGACCAGTGCGCCCGCGGCCACCGTCGTCCCCTTGCCGATCCAGGCCTCGGGACCAACCACGGCGCCGGGCTCGATCGTCGCGCCGGGCTCGATACGCGCGGTCGGATGGACCGACGTCGCACCGGGCTCACGCGCGTCGAAGCCGGCCGTCTTGGGCTTCATGGAGGTCGGGTAGAAGGCCTGCAGGGCCAGGGCGAACCCGCGATAGGGCGCCGCCATGAGCAGCGCGACCACTCCGGGGGGCAGGCGATCGGCAAAGGCCGGCGCCACAATGCAGGCCGCGGCGCGGGTCGCGGCAAGCTGATCGAGGTACTTGCGGTTGTCGACGAACGTGAGATGGGCAGGGCCGGCCTCGCCGAGCGGTTTCAGGTCACTGAGAGCCTGTCCGCCATCATCGCCGGGACGCAACGTCGCGCCGATACGCTCCGCGAGCTCCGCCGTGGTGAAAGGTCCCGCTCGCTCGAAAAAACCTGGATGCTCCATCCTGCGGGGCACCTCCTGGGTGACTTGGCCTGGGTGACTGGCCTGGCTGACTTAGCCTGGGTGACTTGGGTTACGTGCCGCAGCGGCCCGATCGCTGGCCCCATATAGCAAACGCGCGCCACGAAGGCACGCGTTGCTGAAGGTTCGAGTTATGCGCGGGGCGCTTGGATCAGAAGCGCGTGCTGGCACCAAACCGGAAGACCTGCTCCTTGTCGAACTCTTCCTTGATCAGAGCCCAGCCGAAGTCGCCGCGCAGAGGCCCAAGCGGAGAGTTCCAGAGCAAGCCAAAGCCGGCCGAGACGCGGAGATCGGACGAATCCTGCAAATCCGCTCCCAGAACGTTCTTCACAGATTTGGACACGCCGTACACCGAGCCGGCATCGACGAAGACAGCACCGGAAACGCCGAGTTCGTCAGGCACAAGCGGGATCGGGAAGCGCACCTCGGCCGTACCCACATAGTACGTGTGGCCACCAAGGCTGTCATCGGTATCCGCATCGCGCGCACCAAGGCCAAGCCGGTCGAAGCCGCGGATGGTCTCGCCGCCCTTGTAGAACTGATCCAGCAGGCGAACCTCGTCTCCTCCCCAGCCCAGGATATGCCCACCGGCCACGCGACCGACGAATGTGATCCGCTCAGTGATGGGATAGTAGTAGCGGGCCTCACCCTGCAAGCGCACATACTGCACGTCGCCACCGACACCCGCAAAATCAACGCCCGCGTTCAGATAGTAACCCGAGGTCGGCGTCTTTGTGTGATTGCGGCGATCGTACGTCAATGACGTGCCGACTGATGACGTCCAATACTCGAAGCTGTCCTGACCGGGCGGCAGCAGATCGCGAATGGCACGCGACGCGTTCGCATCCACATCGCTCATCTGGTCGTAGCTGAGCGTGTAGTTCGTGTTCAGCCACAGGTACTCGCTGAGCGGCGCACCCAGGCGGACAGTACCGCCGGCCCGCGTGTGCTCGAAGGGCTGGAAGTCCGCCTTCTGCGTGATCCTGTAGAAGAGATCGAAGCCGGCCGCGAGATTCCGATCCATGAAACGTGGCTCGGTGAAGCTCAGGTCGATCTGCAGGCGCTCGAGTGAACCGCCGAGCTTGAGGCGCAGGAACTGGCCCTTGCCCATGAAGTTGCGCTCGGTGAACCCGATATCGCCGATAATGCCTTCCTGCGTCGAGTAACCGGCACCGAACGAGATCTCGCCCGTCGGCTGTTCGACTACCGTCACGTCGAGAACGACGCGATCCTCTGCCGAGCCCGGTCGCCGCTTGATGTCGACGCCCTTGAACAGGCCAAGGTTCTGCAGGCGCTTCTTCGCCGTGTCGACCAGAAGCGGATTGTAGGCATCGCCTTCCGCAAGCCGGAACTCGCGACGGATCACGTAGTCACGCGTGCGTAGATTGCCGATGACGTTGATGCGCTCGACATAGATGCGCGGGCCTTCGTCGATCACGTACGTCAGAGCGATCACGCGGCCAACGGAGTCGCGGTCAGCGCGCGGACGGACACGGGCGAACGTGTGGCCACGCTCGGTCAGCACGAGCGTCAGCTGCTCGACGGATTTGTCGATCTCGGCCGCATTGAAGGTGCCGCCAGTGCGCGTGATGATGTAGCTCGACAGGCCGGACGTATCGACGCCCGGGATCTTGCTCTCGACGCGCACGTCACCGAACACGTAGGGCTCGCCTTCCTCCATCACAAAGGTGACGAAGAAACCGGAGCCGTCGCGATCGAGATGCACGTCGGCGGCGACCACGCGCACGTCGGCGTGACCGTTCTTCAGATAATACTGGCGCAGCAGCTCACGATCGAGGTTCAGGCGATCCGGATCGTAGAATGCCGTGCCCTTGAGGAAGTCGAACCAGCTCTCCTGGGTCGTCGTGACGATGTCGCGCAGCTGCGCATCCGAGAAGGCGCGATTGCCGACGAACTGGATGCTCTTGACCTTCGTCGCGCCGCCCTCGTTGATCTCGAATACGAGGTTCACGCGACCATGATCGAGCTCGATGAGCTTCGGTTCGACGGATGCGGCGAAGCGACCCTGGCGACGATAGACGTCGAGGATGCGCTGAACGTCTGCCTGCACTTTGGCGCGCGTATAGACGGAGCGCGGCTTGAGCTGCACCTCGGTTTCGAGAGTGGCTCGCTCAACCTGCTTGTTGCCCTCGAAGGCGATCTGGTTGATGACCGGATTCTCGGCCACGTTCACGACGACCGTGCCGCCGTTCCGCTCGATCCGCACGTCGGAAAAGAGACCGGTGGCGAAGAGTGCCGTGATGGATTGATTGACGCGCGCCTCACTGTAGGCGTCGCCGACCGAGAAGCGCAGGTAAGACCGCACCGTCTCGGGTTCCACGCGCCGATTGCCGGCGACCTGGATTTCTCTGACGCGGAGATCTTGTGCCTGAGCCTCGACAGCGATCAGCCCGAATCCCCCCGCGACAGTCACCGCGAGGGGGGCCAAAAGCGCCAGCGTCAGCGCGACCGAAGATCCCCCAATCCCCAACTTCCGAAACATCGGCATCCGTATCGTCTGCCTTTTCTTGCCGTTCCCCCGGTAAGCAGCGCAGCGCCCGGCTTAAGTCCTGCGCCTGTTCGAGTGCGTGGCCTCCCTTCAGGCATCCACGCTGGCCAGTCCCCACTGGCCCCTTCGGCGCCCATGGTTGTTAGACCAACGAAACGCCGACACCCGACTGAACTTAATTAACGATTCACCCCCTCTGATGGAAGTGGCAAGAATACCGCACGACCCTGAATTCACCCCAGTCCGATCCATTTCCGAACGATCGGCAAGTCATTGAACGTGGCGTAAATCATCAGCATAAGCACCAAGCTCAATCCGATCCTGAAACCAATCTCCTGCGTCCGTTCGCTGAGCGGCTTACGGCGAATCGCTTCCATGAAGTAGAACATGAGATGCCCGCCATCGAGAAGGGGGATCGGGAACAGGTTGAGCAGGCCGATGCTGACCGAGAGAACAGCGGTCAGATTGAGCAGGGGAATGAACCCGCTGCTGGCCACCTGTCCGGATACCTCCGCGATGCGGATCGGCCCTCCGAGCTGATCGGCTGACTCACGGCCGAGAACGACGTCCTTGAGATAACCGAGCGTGCGGCTGATGACGAAGTAGGTCTCGCTCACGCCGAGCCCGATCGACTGGAATACGCCGTGGCGCTGGAACTCCATGTCCTGGGCCTGCATGGTCCGGCGGATGCCGATCACGCCGACGCGGATCTTGTTGCCGAAGCGGTCCTCGTGCTCGCGCCTGTCGGGCGTTGCGGTCAGGCTCACGCGGAGCCCACCACGCTCGACCTCGAACTTCAGCGCGTGGTCGGCGCTCGTGGACACGATCCGCTGCATTTCCTGGAAGCTGTTGATGGACCGTCCGTCAATGCCGACGATGACATCCCCAGCCTGGAAACCGGCCCGTGCCGCGGGGCCGTCGGCGATCACCTCGTCGATCTTCGCCATCGTGATCTGCGTGCCGATGGTAGCGAAGATCGCGGCAAAAATGGCGATTGCGAGCAAGAAGTTAGCGATCGGGCCTGCGACCACGATGGCCGCGCGCTGACCGAGTGACTTGGATTGGAACGCTCCCTGGCGCTCCTCCTGGCTCATACGGGTCAGAGCGCCACGGGACGGCACACTTGCCCCGTTTTCGTCGTCGACGAACTTCACGTAGCCGCCGAGCGGGATCCAGGCGAGGCGCCAGCGCGTACCGTGGCGGTCATTGAAGCCCCAAATTTCGCGGCCAAAACCTATTGAAAATGCTTGCACTTTCACGCCGCACCAGCGCGCCACCGCGAAGTGCCCCAACTCGTGGACGAACACCACGACCGTCAGCACAAAGAGAAAGGGGAGCAGGACGGACAGAAAACTCCAGATCATGTCCAAGGCGGGACTCCTGATATTATTTTTGGATCAAGCCCTTGCGGGCCGGAGCAAGACGACAGACGAGGGCGACGCCACCCGCCTGGTTAACTTCGAGCTAACTATACCGTCGGAGCAAGCCGCGTGCCAGCGCGCGACCTTCCTCGTCCGCAGCTATGACGTCATCGAGGCAAGTCGGCTCGCGGACCTGTCCCTGCCTCGCGGCGGTCTCAAGGGCGTCACCCGCCAGAGCCGCAATAGCTGGGAAGGGGATCTGCCGGGCCAGGAAGGCCTCGACCGCCACCTCGTTGGCGGCATTGAGCACCGCACCGGCCGTTCCGCCGAGTTCGAAGGTACGCCTCGCGAGGCCGAGGGCCGGAAAGCGCCTCTCGTCGGGCGCCTCGAAGGTCAGCGAGCCGAGGCGCACGAGGTCGAGCCGTGCCGCAGGCGCCGCCATCCGCGCCGGCCATGCCAAGCTGGATGCGATCGGGGTGCGCATGTCGGGGGTGCCCATCTGCGCAATCACCGAACCGTCCGCGAACTCGACGAAGCCATGCACGATCTGTTGCGGATGCACGACGACGGCGAGCTGGTCAGCCCTGACCGGGAAGAGGTGATAGGCCTCTATGAGCTCCAGGCACTTGTTCATGAGCGTCGCGGAGTCGACGGTGATCTTGCGACCCATGGAGAAGTTCGGATGGCGGGCGGCCTGCTCTGGAGTTGCAGCAGCCATCTCGACCGCGCTCCATGTACGGAATGGCCCGCCCGAGCCAGTGAGGACGATGCGCTCGATGAACTTCGGGTCGGTACCGGCGATCGACTGGTGTACGGCCGAGTGCTCCGAATCGACCGGCAGCAACTCGGCACCCGCGTCTTTGATTGCCGACATGAAGACAGTACCCGCTGAGACAAGGCACTCCTTGTTGGCGAGCGCGACGCGGCGCGCTGCACGGGCTGCGGCGAATGTCGGACGCAATCCGGCCGCGCCGACGATGGCCGCCATCACGCAATCCACCGGACGCGACGCCGCCTCGATCAGTGCCGCCGGGCCCGCCGCAGCCTCGATGCCGCTGCCTGCGAGCCGCGCCTTGAGCTCCTCGTAGCCCTGCGTACTGCCGATGACCGCGAGCCGCGCGCGATGCTTGAGCGCGAGCTCGGCGAGGGCCGCGACGTTCGTCTGCGCTGTGAGCGCGTCGATCTCGAAGGCATCGCCGTGGCGGGCAATGAGGTCGAGCGTGCTCGTGCCGACCGAGCCCGTGGCCCCAAGGACGCTGATGCGGCGCGCACACCCTTCCTGCTGGCGCGCAAGGGCTGCCGCTTCAGAGTCGATGTCCGCTAACTTCTGCATGGCGCTCAATTCAATCCGAGCAGAGCGCGGGCCGGCGCTTGGATGTCGACCGTCACGGCAACGATGGCCGCAGCAACGACTGCGGCATTGAGGCCGTCGACCCGGTCCATGAACCCGCCATGTCCGGGGATCAGCGCACTCGCGTCCTTGACACCATATTCGCGCTTCAAGGCCGATTCCAGCAAGTCACCAGCCTGCGACACAGCGCCGAGCAGTGCGCCAACGATCGCCATATGCGCCAAGGACAGCTCCGGGCGAACAAGGGCGAAGATCAAGCCGACAAGGCTTCCCGCGGCGATCCCTCCCAAGAGACCGCTCCACGTCTTGTTAGGAGATACGCGAGGCATGAGCTTCGGCCCGCCAATCAGGCGGCCGGCGAAGTACGCCCCCGTATCCGTGGCCCAGACCGTCAGGAGAATGAACAGCACAGCCAGGAAGCCGGCGGCGTCGTACCGGAACCACACTAGGGAGATTGCCGGGAGGCCCGCATAGAGCGCGCCGAACGCCGCCATGTGGCCGCGTTCGCCAAATGCCAGAAGCGCCGAAATGATCGCGGCAACCAGCACCAGAAGCAGCCCGAGCCCGGCGAGCCCGCGGGCCGCCAGCAGGACGCCGGCAACGACGGCCATCGCCTGGATGATCAGAATGGCGTCGATGCCTTGAGCGCGGACGATACGGCCCCATTCCCAAGCAACGACGACGCCAACAGCCCCGACCACGACTGCGAACGGCAGCACGCCCGCCCAAAGCGCGGCGAGCACCGCCGAAGCCAGTGCCACACCCGACACGATGCGCTGACCGAGGTCCCGCATGGGCGCGGGAGCCTTTGGCGTCTCGCCTTCTGTCACGCCGGCATCCTTCGCGCACACTCCGGCGCCTGGACGTTCCCGATCATGAGCCGAGCACCTCTTTTGCCAGCCCCCCGAAACGGCGGTCGCGCGACTGGAAGATCGAGATGGCCTCGAGAAGCTGATCGCGCCCGAAATCCGGCCATTTCACATCCATGAACACGAGTTCCGCGTAGGCGGCCTGCCAGAGAAGGAAGTTCGAAAGACGCTGCTCGCCGCTGGTTCGGATCAAGAGATCCGGATCCGGAATACCGACCGTATCCAGCTCCTGCGCGAGCATGGCCTCTGTGATTGCGCCGGGCTCGATCTCGCCACGGCGGACACGATCGGCAAGACGGCGCGCGGCAGCCGTAATCTCCGTCCGTGCACCATAATTGAAGGCGATGATCAGTGTCAGTACCTGATTGCCGCGGGTCAGCGTCTGGGCCTCATCGATGAGACCCAGCAGCTCGCTGTCCACGCGGCCGCGCTCGCCGATCACGCGGATGGCGACACCCGCTCGGTGAAGTTCATGAAGATCGCGCCGGATGAAGCGCTTGAGAAGCCCCATGAGATCATCGATCTCGCTCGCCGGCCGCGCCCAGTTCTCCGAGGAGAAGCTGAAGAGCGTCAAGTGCGGGATCTTCAGTTCAATGGCTGCTTTCACGGTGCGTCGGACGGCTTCCACGCCCATGCGGTGGCCGAGGCGCCGCGGCAGGCCCCGTCCATTCGCCCAACGCCCGTTGCCATCCATGATAATGGCGACATGACGCGGCAGCGCCGGGCCGCTACCTACTAACCCAAGCTGTTGGCTGCGCTGGCTCACTCGCCTTTATTGCGCCCCCCGTCCTGTACTGGCGCCGCATCGGCGAAATAACTGCCGAGTGCGGAAAAATCGTTTGTGCGCGAAGCGACGTGCCTCGGTCAAGGATGTTGATCTCGCGCCTTCGTATGATTTCAGGTGTCCTGGCGGGACACCCTTGGGAACGAATTCACAGACCATTCGCGAGCCGGGATCTGAGCCGGAGCGCGTCAAACCTGCTTGATTTCAGTCTCTTTGCCCCCGAGCATCTGGTCTATGTCCTTGATCAGACGGTCCGTCAGCTCTTGCACCTTGGTCGAGCTCTTACGCTGCTCGTCCTCGCTGATCTTGTGATCCTTTTCGAGCTTTTTGAGGACTTCCATGCCGTCGCGGCGGACGTTGCGGATGCCCACTCGAGCGTGCTCGGCATATTTATGGGCGAGCTTGACCAGCTCCTGGCGCCGCTCGGCATTGAGCGCCGGCACGGGCAGCCTCAACAGCGTGCCGTCGACAATCGGATTGAGACCGAGATTCGCCTCGCGGATGCCCTTGTCGACTGCGCCGACCTGGCTCTTGTCCCAGACCTGCACGGTGATCGTGCGGGCATCCGAAACCGATACGGTTGCCGCCTGATTGAGCGGCATTTTCGCACCGTACACGGTGATGACCACCGGATCGAGCAGGTTCGCCGAGGCGCGGCCGGTGCGCAGGCCGCCGAACTCCCGCTTCAGAGTATCGATGACGCCGCGCATCCGGCGCTCGAGATCGTTGATGTCGAAGCTCGCCGTTGCCATTGTTCCAGCCTCCAAGACTGCTGCTGCGCCGCCCGTACCTGTTCGGCCGACGGGCTCGTGTGTCGCGTTTCTCGAGCGCCGGCCATGGCGCGGGTCACCAGCGTGCGTGAGCAATATCCCGGCATTATAGCCGGTTATGCCTCGACGGGACGCCCCATCTCACGGCGACGCGGTGACCAGGGTCGAGCGGGCCTCGCCTTTCAGCATCTTGATAAGGTTGCCGCTCTCCTCGATGGAGAAGACAATTACCGGAAGATCATTGTCGCGGGCAAGCGCGATGGCAGCGCCATCCATGACCTTGAGATTGCGCGACAGGACCTCGTCATACGTCAACCGGTCGTACCGCTTGGCGTTTTGATCCTTCTTCGGATCGGCTGAGTACACCCCGTCGACCTGTGTCGCCTTCGCGAGAATCTCGCATTCGGTCTCGATGGCGCGCAGCGCCGCGGTCGTATCGGTCGTGAAGAATGGGTTGCCTGTACCAGCGGCGAATATGACGACCCGGCCTTCCTGCAGATGATGCAGCGCCTTGCTGCGCACGTAGGATTCGCACACCGTCGGCATGGGGATCGCCGACATGACGCGGGAATCGACATTCGCCTGCTCGAGAGCGTTCTGGAAGGCCAGTGCGTTCATCACCGTCGCCAGCATGCCCATGTAGTCAGCGGCGGCCCGGTCCATGCCTTTCGCGGCTCCGGCAAGCCCACGGAAGATGTTGCCGCCGCCGATGACCACGGCGATCTGCACGCCGAGGTCCACCGCCTGCTTGATATCGGCGGCGAGTGCCTGACAGACACCTATGTCGATGCCATAGGCGCCCTTGCCCATGAGGGCCTCGCCCGACAGCTTGAGCAGAATGCGCTTGTAGCGTGGTCCGGCACTGGTTCCGCTCACCGCCATTCTCCTCTATTCGCTGACGTCCGGCATCGAATGCCGTCACCGGGCACGATCGTCAAGACACGATCGCCCGGCGCCGGACAGTCTCGACCATCGAGCTCAGGCTGGCTCGAGATCGCGCTTGGCCATCATCGCCTTGAACGCAGGGCGGCCCTGCACCTTGGCGAGCCATGCCTTCACGTTCGGATTTGCCTCGAACAGCTCCGGCGCGGCTTGGGCATAGCGCACGCATTCGGCAATGTTGATGTCCGCGACGGTAAATCGCCCGCCAACCACGTAGCCCGTTCCCGCGAGCGCCTTGTCGAGCACGGCGAATGGCGCCTTGAGCGCGGCAACCGCTGCATCGGCGATCTTGGGATCGCGTTCGGCCGCCGGCTTGGCGACCCGGTGATAGAGGATCTGGATCGACTGCGGCTCGACTTCCGTGAGTGCCCACGCGGTCCATGTCGTCATGAGCCCGTCCTCGGCAAGGTTCGCCGGCCCCAGCGGGCCACCGTGCTTCTTGGCGAGGTACAGGTTGATGCCGAGTGATTCGTGCAGGATCACCCCGCCATCGTCGATCGAGGGGATATGCCCGTTCGGGTTGACCTTGAGGAACTCGGGCGACTTCGTGTTGAGCGCCACGCCCGCTGCACCAGGGCTTCCCAACCGGTTCGCCTGGATGACTGGTACGAGCTCAAATGGCACGCCAAGCTCGTCGCACAGCCAGATATTCCGCGTCGCGCGCGAGCGATAGAGCCCGTAGATCTTGAGCATGGGGTTTCCTCGGTTTTGAGAATGACCCCACGCTTTTCGCACGCCGCGCGACTATGGAGAAGTCGCGAGATCTCCAATTTCGGAATGTCTTTCCCTATTCGGCAGCAACACGCGCCGGCTTCGGGTCGCGCAGCATGGCGAGCAGGGAGGCTTCCTTGAGCTTGGCCTTCTCATAGTTGGCGTGCTTGACGTGGCCGAAGCCGCGGAACTCCTCGGGAAGGCGCGCGAGGGCCATGGCCACCGCATGCGTGTCCTTGGAGAGCCGCCGCTCGATCTCGCCGAGCATGGCCTCATAGTCGAGGATCATCTGCCGCTCGAGCTTGCGCTCGGCCGTCATGCCGAAGACGTCCCAGCGCGTGCCACGCAGCTTCTTGCCCTTCGCGAGGACGCCGAATACCGGCATCATCCAGGCACCGAGGCTGATCTTGCGCGGATGCCCTGTGACCTTGTCGCGGAAGAACCACGAGAGCAGCGGCGGCGCGAGATGGAACTCGAGCTTGTGCTGGCCGTCGAAGGCCGTCTTGATCGCCTCGGCAAGGCGCCCGTCCGACTGGAGCCGCGCGACCTCGTACTCATCCTTGTAGGCGAGCAGCTTGTAATAGCCCGTGGCTACTGCCTCCGCGAGGCCGGTCGAACCTGGCAACTTCTCCGCCTCGAGCTTTGCGAAGCGGTCAACCATATCGCTGAAGCGCTTGGCGTACGCGGCGTCCTGGTAGTCCGTGAGGTACTTCACGCGCGTCGCGGTGACATCGGCGAGCGTCGGCGCTGTCTTGGCCACGCGCGGCTTCACGATGCGCTCGATGGCCTTCATGTCGTGCGCGGCGAGACGGCCGAAGCGGAACGCCGAGCGGTTCATCTCGACCGCCGCGCCATTGAGCTCGATGGCCTTCTCGATGGCCTCGGCTGCAACCGGCACCTTGCCGAGCTGATAGGCGTAACCGAGCATGAACATGTTCGACGCGATCGAATCGGCGAACAGCTTCACCGCTAGATCGTTGGCATCGAGCGTCACGATCATGCCCTTGCGCACCCGCTCCTCGATCGACCGCAGCAGCGCCGCACCCGGCACCTTGAGATCCGGTGCTCGCGTAAATTCGGCAACCGGCATCTCGTGCGTCGAGACGATTACGGCGGTGTGATCCGGACGAACCGTCTCCAGCACCTTGTTCGAGCCGGTGACGACGAGATCGCAGCCGATGACGAGATCGCTCGCCGCCGTGCCGATACGGATCGCATGGATATCGTCGGCAGACTTCGCCACGCGGATATGACACGCGACCGCACCGCCCTTTTGCGCGAGGCCGGTCATATCGATCGAGCCGAAGCCCTTGCCGTCGATGTGCGCAGCTTGGCCGAGCACAGCCGAGATGGTCACGACACCCGTACCGCCGACACCCGTCACGATGATCGTATAGGGCTTGTCGAGATCCGGCTGCGTCGGCTCCGGCAGGCTCGCGAGCATTGTCGTGAGACCGCCCTCACCAGCCGCGCCCTTGGGCTTGCGCGGCACCGCGCCATGCACGGTCACGAAGCTCGGGCAGAAGCCGTTGACGCAGGAGAAGTCCTTGTTGCAGGTGGACTGGTCGATGGCGCGCTTGGTACCGAGCTCGGTCTCGAGCGGCACGATCGCCACGCAGTTCGACTTCACGCCGCAGTCACCGCAGCCTTCGCAGACCGCCGGATTGATGAAGGCACGCTTCACCGGATCGGGGAACGCGCCGCGCTTGCGACGGCGCCGCTTCTCGGCCGCACAGGTCTGGTCGTAGATGAGCGCCGTGACGCCATCGATCTCGGCCAGCTCCTTCTGCACGGTCATGAGATCGCGGCGGTGATAGACGGGCGTACCCGCCGGCAGGAAGCCGGACGGATATTTGTGCGGCTCGTCCGTCACGACGACGAGTTTCTTCACCCCTTCGGCCAGCACCTGCGCGGCGATGCGCCCGACGGTCGTGCCGCTCTCGAGCGACTGGCCACCGGTCATCGCGACCGCGTCGTTGTAGAGGATCTTGTAGGTCATGTTCACGTTGGCAGCGACCGCCGAACGGATCGCTAGGCTGCCAGAGTGCAGATAAGTTCCATCGCCGAGGTTCTGGAAGACGTGCTTGCGCTTGGAGAACGGTGCCTCGCCGACCCAGTTCGCGCCTTCGCCGCCCATATGGGTCCAGCCTTCGGTCTTCCGGTCCATCCACTGCGCCATGTAGTGGCAGCCGATGCCCGCATAGGCGCGCGAGCCTTCCGGCACGACCGTCGAAGAGTTGTGCGGACAGCCCGGGCAGAAGTACGGAATGCGCGTCGCGGCCTCGGCGCCGAGCGCTTTGTTGCCGCGCATCTTCTTCAGCTCATCGACGCGCGTGCGAATACCCTCATCGCAACGCCCCGTGCGGATCATGCGCTCGCCCAGCGCCAGCGCGATCTCCGTCGGCTCGAGCGCGCCCTTGGCCGGGAACAGCCAGTGCTCGTTCTCGTCCTTCTTGCCAAGCACGCGCGGACGGTTCGGCACGTCGTAGAGCTGCTCCTTGACCTGCGTCTCGATGAGCGAGCGCTTCTCCTCAACCACGAGGATGAGGTCGAGCCCCTCGGCGAATTTCTTTACGCCCTCCGACTCGAGCGGCCAGGGCATGCCCACCTTGTACAGGCGCAAGCCGAGCTGATTCGCCTTGATCTCATCGATGCCGAGCTCCTCCATGGCGGCGCGCACATCGAGGTAGCTCTTGCCGGTCGTGATGATGCCGATCTTCGGATCCGGGCCGCCGCTCGTGACGATGCGGTCGAGCTTGTTGGCGCGGGCGAAGGCAAGAATGGCGCCCTTCTTGTAGTCGTGGAGCCGCGCCTCCTTATCGAGGGCCTGATCGCCGACGCGAATGTTCAGGCCGCCCGGCGGCATGATGAAATCGTCAGGAAGCTTGACCTGCACGCGGTCGAGACGGCCGTCCACCGTCGCCGTGGACTCGATGTTGTCCTTGACGCATTTGATGCCGACCCACACGCCGGCGAAACGCGACAGCGCGATACCGAGGAGACCGTAATCGAGGATCTCCTGCACGCCCGCCGGGTTCAGCACCGGGATCATGGCGTCGACCATCGCGAACTCGGACTGGTGCGCCGAGGTCGAGCTTTCGCAGGTGTGATCGTCGCCGAGCAGCGCCAGCACGCCGCCGTGCTTCGATGAGCCTGCATGGTTGGCGTGGCGGAAGACATCGCCTGTGCGGTCGACACCGGGGCCCTTGCCGTACCAAATGCCGAATACGCCGTCGTACTTTCCGTCACCGCGAATTTCGGCCTGCTGCGTTCCCCAGATGGCCGTCGCGGCGATGTCCTCGTTCAGACCCGAATTGAAGACGATGTTGTACTTCGAGAGCAGCTTGCGCGAGCGCAGCATTGCCCCCTCGAGACCGGCGATCGGCGATCCGCGATAGCCGCTGACGTACCCGCCGGTATTGAGGCCCGCCTGCTTGTCGCGGGTCTGCTGCATCATGACGAGCCTGACGATTGCCTGGGCACCCGTCAGAAGCTGATGGGTATCATTCAGATCGAACTTGTCGTCGAGTGTCGGGCTGCTCTTGACCATGAAGATCACCTTTTGGGCAGCGGCCCCGTCCTAACAAACGCATGACGGCGCGGGCGGGTGCATCGGCACATATCGCCCGAACACCGGGCAATGCATTGGTCAGCAATGCTGACATAGTTCTTGAACTGGATCAAATGTCGCAATCGGCGGGCCCGCATTCAAGGTCGAACAGCCTGCGAGCCATGCAATCCTGACGCTCTTTTCATCATCTCGCGCTGCAAAATTGAAAAGCCGCCGAGCGTCTCGGCGGCTTCTCGCTTCATGCCTCTCCCCGTCGCGGGCGCCTACTTCTTGCCAGGGCGCTGCGTCAATGCCGATGCCGCCGCCGTCTTGGCTTCCTTGCTCGCCTTGGGGTCCTTGAGGACCTTGGCTGCAGCGCTCGCCGCCTTGGAGCTGGTGACTTCTTTGCTCTTGCTCTGCGTCAGTGTCGAGGCCGCCGCCGTCTTGGCGTCCTTGCTCGCCTTCGGGTCCTTCAGAACCTTGGCTGCCGCCGCGGCCGCCTTGCTGCCGGTACTTTCGCTTTTCGGTTTCGCTGCCATTTTCAATTCCCTCCAGGGATCGGCAAACGGGCCCATTGACGACTCCATCAGTAAACGAATTCGATATCGTTCGTAATGGGTGTCAACTGCGCTCACGCTGGATTTCCGCACTCGATTTCAGCTCGCCTCGCCATGTGCGGCCGCGCGCACGGAGCGCATGAAATGCACCTGCCAATTGACAGCGGGCGCGCGCCCGCGTCAAAAGCGGCCGACCCGATCAACGCGCGCCACGCCGAGGAGCCGCACAATGTCGACCGCTGACCTGCAATCCACGATCGATGCTGCCTGGGAGGCGCGCGATGGCGTCAACGCCCAGACCAAGGGCACCGTGCGCGATGCCGTCGAGACCGCGCTCGACATGCTCGACAAGGGCACGGCGCGAACGGCGGAGAAGAAGGGCGAGGACTGGGTCGTCAATCAGTGGCTGAAGAAGGCGGTCCTGCTGTCCTTCCGCCTCAATGACATGGGGATGATCTCGGGCGCGCCCGGCGGCGCGAGCTGGTGGGACAAGGTACCGTCCAAGTTCGCCGGCATGGGGGCCGATGAGTTCAAGAAGGCCGCGTTCCGTGCGGTCCCCGGCGCCGTCGTGCGCCGCGGCGCCTACATCGCCCCGAACGTCGTCCTCATGCCGTCCTTCGTGAACCTCGGCGCCTACGTCGGCGAGCGCACCATGGTTGACACCTGGGCCACGGTCGGCTCGTGCGCCCAGATCGGCAAGGATGTCCACCTTTCGGGCGGCGTCGGCATCGGCGGCGTGCTCGAGCCGCTGCAGGCCAACCCGGTCATCATCGAGGACAACTGCTTCATCGGCGCGCGATCGGAGGTCGTCGAGGGCGTGATCGTCGGCGAGGGCTCGGTGCTCTCGATGGGCGTGTTCATCTCCGCTACGACGAAGATCGTGGACCGCAGCACCGGCCAGATCCACATTGGCAAGGTGCCGCCCTTCTCCGTCGTCGTGCCGGGGTCGCTTCCGGGGCTGCCGCTGCCGAACGGCATGACTGGTCCCGGCCTCTACTGCGCCGTCATCGTCAAGACCGTCGATGCACAGACGCGCTCGAAGACGAGCATCAACGATCTGCTGCGGGACTGATCGCGGCTTTCGGGCTTACTTCTTCTTGGGAGCGGCGGGCGCCTTCTTCTCGGCTGCCGCTTCCTTACCGGCTGCGGCGTCCTCCGCCACATAGGCCTGGATGGCCTCCCGGATCTTGATCTTCTGCTCGTCGCTGCACTTTGTCTCGCCGGGCTTGATGGGCTCGAGGAAGACCTTGAGCTCGCCCCCCTTCTCCTCGACCCGGAGCTTGCCGGCGACGGCGTGAACGGTCATGCGATGCAGCGTCGTGATGTAGAGAAGCTGCTGGTCGGACCACTTCTTCTTGATCACCTCACGCCGCATCAGCGTGTCGTAGTTGGCCTGCTGCTCATCCCACAGCTCGCAAACCTGCGCCTGGGCGGAGTTGTAGCCCACGCGGATTATCTCGCGACCATTGTCTCCGGGCACGATATTCCCGTCCCGTTTCGACTTGTCGACCTCGATGACTTTGCCGTCCGGAGTCGTGAATTTCGCCGGCAGGATCTGCCACGCATACTCCATCAGCGTATTCACGGACTTGTCGCTGAGCTTACCCTGAGCCTGGGCCTCGGCGCCGGTCGCCAGCGCCGTGCAGGCGACTATCCCGGCAAGCGCACCCTTGAATGTCGTCGACGCCATTCTCATCACCTCAGCCCCTCGATAGCCGCCGCTCGCGCCACAAACCCTGCCTCGCGGATACGGCAGCATTGTCCACCTTCCCGGGCGCCGCTGCGCCGGGATCAGCCCCCGATAGCGAAGCGCATCGCTCGGCTGCAAGTTGGGCAAACTTATGGCGTCTTTCGCGCTCGCCCTTTGCCCTGTGCCAAAGCGGCTACAACGCCGCGCAGCGTGCGCACTTCTTGCTCGGTCGCCTCCATCCGGGCAAGCATGGATCTGATGTTACGCACCATTGTCTGGCGCTTCTCGGGCGGCTTGAAAAATCCAAGCCGCTCAAGCTCATGCTCGAGATGCTCGTAGAGGCCGAGAAGCTCGTCCTTGGTCGCCGGCCGGCTCGCGCCGACGTTCAGTCCAGTCGCCATCGGCGTTTCGTAAGTCGTCACGCGACCGAGGCTCGCGCGCTCGTGCTGGCGCATCCACTCGTACCCGATAAGAAGCACGGCCTGGGCCAGATTGAGCGAGGCGAATCGCGCATTTACCGGGATCATGACGACCGCATCGCAGACCGCCACCTCGTCCGTCTCGAGGCCATTTCGCTCGCGCCCGAATAGGATGCCGCAGCGCTGGCCCGCGGCCGCACGCGCGCGCATTTCGTTCACGACCTGTTCAGGCGTGAGCACAGGCTTGCGCAAATCCCGCTGGCGCGCCGTCGTGGCGGCCACCCAGTTGAGATCGCCGATCGCCTCCGCGAGCGTGCCATGCGCCACGCCGTCATCGACGACGTAATTGGCGCCCGACGCTGCGATCCGCGCTTTTTCGTTCGGCCACCCATCGCGGGGAGCGATCAGGCGCAGCTCATCGAGGCCCGTATTGGCCATGGCCCGCGCCACCATGCCGATGTTCTCGGCGAGCTGCGGCTCCATGAGCAGAATGGTCGGCGCCTCGCCGCCAGAGAATGCCGAGCCCTTGATATGGGCCCGCCGGATGCCGTGCCGGAGCTTGCGGATCACGCGACGCGCCCAGAACCAGTAGCTCTCACCGGCCCAGTCGCGCGCCAGCGCTTCGAGCGAGGCCGCCGTGCCGACCGCCTCGCCGGGGCCCTCGATCCTCACCGCGCCATCGCCGATGACGATCTCGCGGTGACGCCGGGCCAGCGCATCGAACGATCCGATGCCGTCCACCTCCGTCCGGCGCTTGCAGCCGGGGCAGGTTGCATCATCACCTTCGCACTTGAGCTCGGCGCAATAGACAAGCACCGGCTCGAGGCTCTCGCGGTCGAGCCCCTCTATAGCCAGCACGGCGAGGCCCTGATCGATGGTGTGCTCGTGCACGGCCGCGACGATTTCGGCGACGGGACGCCCCACCGGCTCGAGCGCTGTCTCAAGCACTGGCACAAGCCTTCCACTACGCTTCTCGATCGCGACACCGACGGGCAATGTGGTTTTTCTCCTCGCGATCGACCGGCCCTGCGGGGGTCCTGAGTTTGCGGAACGAGCTTATAGCGGCTTGTTCGCGTCGACGCACAGGCTATCGGGGTGCCAGAACGGCCTTGATCGTGAGCGCGTGGTCCCCTATAGGAGGCGGCGAGCGCTGCCCCGTTCGTCTAGCGGTTAGGACGTCAGCCTCTCACGTTGAAAACAGGGGTTCGATTCCCCTACGGGGTGCCAGCACAACTCAGGAATTTCTTTCAATTTCAATGGCTTATCGGGTTGAAAATTAGAGTTGTACGGTCGGAAGTACCGAAACGGGATATCAAGGGATATCATTCGGGATAACACTCCGTGCACGCCCGTGGCCCCCTGGCAGAAAATCTAACCTCATCTTCTAACCCGCGTGATCGACTGCACATGCGCGATGCGATGGCCGATCCACCGCATCACGTTCACCGCCATGCTGTTGCCGAGCGCCTTGTAGCGCGGGCCGTCTGCGGCAAACCGACCGCGATACGGGACGAGCGTGTATCCATCTGGGAAGCCCTGAAGCCGCTCGCACTCGCGCGGCGTCAATCGTCGAACGCCTCGATACGTTGGGATAAACGTCTCGAACGCGGGGTCTAGTCGCGTTCCATGCGAAAGCAGCGCCGCAGCTAACGGCACACATACCAACCCGCCATCTAGTTCGAAGTCGGTTCCGAGGCCGCCACCGCCTCTAGTGCGCGCGCTAAGTGTTGGGGCAACGTCTTGCCGCGCTTCCCGGCGCGGCGCAGCATTCCCGCAGAGGCTTTCGCGCTCAAATAGTACCGCTGCGGCAGGTCGCCAGTCTCCAAGATATCCGACAACGAAGACACGCCTTCGTCGCTGAGGGACAGCCCTTCCAAACCCGTCCACTCGGACGTACTGAGCGTCAAGCACTCGGTAGGCGAACCCATACCCGAGTTCGCCCAAGCCCCCGAGGAAGGCACCAAAATCCCGTCCTCTGTTCGATGACAGGACGCCGGGGACGTTCTCCCAAACCAGCCACTCGGGCCGATATCGATCAGTGACTGCAAGATAGGTGAGCGTGAGGTTTCCGCGCGGGTCAGCCATGCCTCCGCGAAGTCCGGCAACGGAGAAGGATTGGCAGGGGGTTCCGCCAACGAGAAGATTGATAGTTGCATCGGGCCAGTTCACAAACTTGGTCATGTCGCCGTGGTTCGGGACAGACGGGTAGTGGTGGGAAAGAACAGCCGAGGGGAACGGCTCGATCTCAGCGAAGAAGGCGGGCGTCCATCCGAGCGGATGCCACGCTACTGTTGCGGCTTCGATGCCGGAACAGACGGAGCCGTATCGAAATCTCGGCGATACAGCGGACGCGTTTATTTCAGTTTCTTGTCCATCGAACATTTCGGTTCCTAAAAACAGTTAGGAACCAGCCTATTTGTAAAAAGCCATGGAAAGTAAATGCCGTATTTTTAATATCGCGCAGAAATATCGGAGATTTTCATGGAGAAGCAGGCAGTCGATATACTTTCGGAAATTTGGAACTGGGTGGCATGGCTGAGCAATTCGAATTTCGTTGCGGCTTTAGCGGGCGCGCTGGCTGGTGCCGTTGCCGCAAACCGAATTGCAATTAGAAAGGAGCGGAAGGCCCAGTTAGGGGATCGCCTGCGCGATACGAATTCGGCCATTACCCTTTCAGGATTGATCGCGAACGAAGCGCTCGTATTGAAGCGCCAGTATGTTCTAGACCTTCACAGAGACTTCACTTCCGATCTCGCGACCTTCAATGATGCGCGGGAACGCCACGAGCGGAATGCTGCCGATGCCCCCGAGCGCGTCGAGTTTATTTTCGGTCTTTCGGAACTGCCCACTCTGCCATCACCGACAGAGACGCTCTTCAACCTCGTATTCGACAAGGTACGCATTGACGGTCGCCCGCTTGGGCTGATGCTTGCGATCAAGCAAGCGCACCAAAGCCTCAATCTTTCAATCGAGACGCGGAACCAGCTTTGCAGGGAATTCCATCCGCTCTCACGAGACCAGCGCATCGCCCGCTATTTCGGGGCACCGTTTCGGGACGGCACCGACGAGAAGTACCCAGACACCGTGTTCAACATCTACCAGTCCACCAATGAACTCGCCTTCTTCAGCGCCACGCTGTGCGCCGACTTGCAGAAGCACGGCAAAAAGCTTGCCAAAGCCTACGAGAAGGAGATTGGGAAGCCGGTTCCGCAGGTCAATGAGGCTCGGTTCGACACTCCGCGCGCACTCGAACTCATGCCGCCGGAGGCGGCCTACAGCGATTTTCTCAGCATGTTTTAGACGAAGAAATAGACGCCTTGAGATCACAGTAAGCAGCCATTTCGCCACGATCCGGCGACACATGACGGAATTGGAGGGGGATATGACCATAACGATCTCGGATGCCCTGATAATCCTAGCCACGCTTCTAAGCCCCTTGATCGCAATCCAAGTCCAGAAGTGGATCGAGCGGGCAACCGAGCGCCGCGATACTCAGCAACAGGTCTTCCGCACGCTTATGGCAACGCGAGCAACGCGCCTCGATGCGGAGCATGTGCACGCACTCAACAGGATTGATCTTGACTTCGGAGCCGCTGGGCGACGGCAGAACGCACTTGAGCGCGAAGTAATAGATCGGTGGCGGCTTTACGCCGACCATCTCAACATCGTCCCATCGGACAACCCCACGGAAAGCGAGCAGTTGGCGTGGGCTCAGAGAAGCGACGACTTGTTCGTCGAACTCCTCTACGCCCTGTCTAAAGCTCTCGGATACTCATTCGACCGCGTCCAACTGCGCCGCGCGGTGTATCGTCCTCGTGCTCACGGATTGATCGAAAGTCGGCAGGAGATCATTCAACGAGGCTTTGCCGGTCTCTTCACCGGCGAGACGACACTGCCAATGCGGGTGGTGGAACTGCCGCCGATAGACGGGCGAAGTTAAACGCCATGCTGCTGTCAAACAGGCTATCATTGTGCCGTCAACGGGATATCACCCGCAGAGATCATGCTCAAGAATATCGCGCACTTTCAATAGCTTCCGTCCGCTGTAGTACCACGTTGTATCGCTCCTACGGGGCGCCATAGAGCATTGATTCCGAGGTATTTTTCTCGGAGTATGCTCGCCACATCTTCTCTTATCCCTTTCCGTAGTGCGCCGACGCGACCGGCCATCGTATATCTTGAGAGATGGCGGTCCCTCCCATAGCTCAATGCGTCCACAGCGCTGCCCATGTTCGATAATGAGATCAGCGCCTGGGTTCGCCGAAGGTCGACCTGGCTGATAGGTCTTGCCTATCTGACGGCGTATGTCGCGCTGGACTGGGCGAGTTACGTTCAGCCGTTCGGCCCGTTCGGCGTCACACCATGGAATCCGTACACCGGCTTGAGCTTCGTTCTCATTCTGCTCTGCGGGCCTCGCTACATTCCGCTGCTGTTCGTCGCGCCTTTTCTTGCGGACCTCGTTGTTCGTCACCTCCCTGCACCGCTACCTGCTGGCTTGTTACTTTGGCTGGTGGTCGGCGCCGGCTACTCGGCGGCGACACTCGCGCTTTCCAAAGGCAAATACGACTTTCAGATTCGGTTGCCGCGGCTCTATGACATCTGGATACTCCTGCTGGTGGCCACCTCCAGCACGGTCTTTGTGGCCTGTCTCTATGCTGCGATCCTCGCCTCGGCTGATCTCATCGCGTGGCGCGATTTTTTTGTAGCTGCGCTTCGGCTGTGGATCGGCGATCTGATTGGCATCGCGGTCGTCACGCCATTCGCATTGCTCGTGGCAACGGGACGACGCCTCAAGCTCACTTGGGAGACGCTAGCTCAGTTCATCGCCATGTGTGCCGCACTTTGGGCGGTCTTTCATGGCCCTGCTATGCCGCAGCTCTATCGCTTTTATCTCCTGTTTCTGCCGATCATCTGGATCGCGCTCCGCTCAGGCCTGCCGGGAGCGTGCACAGGCCTCGTGATCACCCAGCTCGCTCTCATGTTCGTCATCGAGTTTCTGCTGCCGGGAAGCGTGGACACCACGACCTATCAGGAAATGATGCTCGTTCTGACCCTGACAGGGCTCGCTGCTGGTGGCGTCGTGATGGAGCGCGAGCAGGCCGAGTATCGCTTGCGGCTGCAGCAGGAGGCTCATGCACGCTTGACACGCCTCGGCAGCATCAACGAGCTCTCGGCCGCCGTCGCTCACGAGATCAACCAGCCGCTCTCTGCCGCGGCGACGTACACGCGTCTGCTGGCAGAGGAACTCGGCGAGCGGGATTTCCCTATCGCCGATGCGCGAGAAAGTGCGGAAAAGGCCAACACTCAAGTCCAGCGCGCGGCAGCCGTGGTACGTCGGCTGCGCGACCTCATTCAAACGGGCCGCATCGAACAGAGCACCGTCGAGATGAGCGAGCTTCTCAATGCCGCGCTCGAGGTCGTCAAGCCGGAGTTGCAGCGCGCGGGCGTATCGATCGTGAGCCAGGTCGAGGGAGATCTTCCTCGCGTGACCGTCGACGTGCTGCAGATCGAGCAGGTGCTGATCAATCTCGTTCGCAATGCCTACGAAGCCATAGAGGGCGCCGGCTACAGCTCAGGCACGATCAGCGTCATGGCCCGGCGCTCGACGAAGGGCGAGCCGGAAATCGTCATTGGTGACACCGGGCCAGGTTTCGACAGTGAGCAGATCGCCAATCCGTTTACGCCATTCCATACCACCAAGCGCGGTGGCCTCGGCATGGGCCTCAGCCTGTGCCGATCCATCGTGGAGGCGCACGGAGGTCGGATCTGGCTTGCAAATGGGCCGCAAGGCGCCGAAGTTCATTTCACGCTTCAAGATCGCAACTCGCCACCGCCATGAAGAAACTCGTAGTCGATCTCATTGACGACGACGCTGGAGTCCTTGATTCCCTCAGCGTCTACCTCGGCGCGAAGAAATTCGTCACGCGCACACATCGCCTGGCAGAAGACTTCCTGCGCTCGCGTCAGCGAGATGGTCCCGCAGACTGTATCGTTTCGGATGTTCGAATGCCGCGCCTTTCGGGGCTCGAGTTGCAGACCTTGTTGAACAAGGCCAAGTGGAGCGAGCCCCTCATCCTCATCACCGGTTTCGCGACGATCGACGCCGCCGTATCGGCCATCAAAGCGGGGGCCTTCGACTTCATCGAGAAGCCTGTCTCCGAACGGCGCCTTATCGCGAGCATCAAAGCAGCTGTTGCTCAGACACAGCGCTTTGAAGCGGAGCGGCAAGATCTCATGGATATGAAGAGCCGCGTCGAGAGCCTCTCCCCCCGCGAGCAGGAAGTTTTGCAGCTCGCCGCCCGGGGGCTCACCAGTCGCGAGATGGCCTCGGAGCTGGGCATCAGTCCCCGGACCGTGGAAGTACATCGGGCGGCCGTCATGCATAAGACCGGCGCCGGAAGTGTCGCCGATCTAGTCCGGATCGTTCTCCAGATCGAGGACGGCCTGAAAGACCACCCCCGCTAGGCAATCCCCTCCTGACACCTATCCCTGCTGTCAACACGCCGCAGGCTCGGCGATCCGCGAATGTCTTGCGCTCTCATTTATACGTAAATATACGTATTTATTACGTGCTAATACGTATGGGCAATTTCGCCGTTGGCGACCGAGGGCAGGACTGGTGCAAGCCAAGCGCAAGCGCAACAGCCGGATACTCGAACTTCTCGAGCAGGGCGTGAGCCGGTCGACGATTGCTGCGCAGCATCACATTACGAATGGCCGGATCGCCCAGATCGTTGCCGCGACGAGCCCCGTGGACAAGCGCCGCGCCGAGCTTGTTACCCAATACGGAAAGCGTCCGAACTTCGCGCGACTGGGCGACGACACGCCGGTCGAAGTCCTGATGCTCGCAAAATCCGAAACGCATGGATGGGCCGTTCGCATACTCGCGCTCAGCAGCGGGCGCAAGCCGATCAAGACCCTCGGCGAGCTCCGCAACATGAGTGATGAGGAACTCTTTGTGAGGCGCGGCGTGGGGGCTGGATTGTTCGCAGAGATCCGTGCCCATTGCCCTCGGACGCCGTCGAAGAGCGATAAGCCGCTGCGCAAGAACGCCAGCCGGAAGGCCGCTCTGCGCCCCGCTTCGCCGCTGACCCGCACCCCGTGAGCTGCGGCCTCTCCGGCAACCGAGGTCGCTATTATACTTTTGTCTAAGACCGCCCGATTGTGCGCGAATAAGCGCTAAATCGGCTGCCTGCACGCAAATTTGGGTAGAATTATCGAGGGGCAGCGGATTGGCGCGCACGTCGTTTGCTGATCCATGATTCCGTCATCAGCGCCAATATGCGCGACCGCGGCTGGATACACGCGGGGCAAATCTCGTGCAATTAGACGTTCGCTAGGGTCTGACGGCCGGGCTCTCCATGGACATCCCGCGCGCCCTCCACATGAGGTAGGTCTCGAGCGCAATGAGCTCCCGCGAGCCGTAGGCATGATTCTCTGCGCGGATCCCCGTCAGACAATTACGCAATCGCCGCTGGAGTGAGCCGAGCGTCTGCCATTCGAGACGATAGAGCGGATAGCCATTCGGATGACCCTGCGGAATGGTATTGCCCGCGAGCTTGCCGCCATAATGCTGGTCGTGACACTGGGCGCAGGAGAGATTGAGCTGGCCCTGACGCTGCCGGAAGATATCCCGCCCCGCAGCAATGGTCTCGCCGAGCTTCTTTTCATCGATCGCGATCGGCTTTCCCCGCGATTGCAGGGCGAGGTAGGCCGATAGCGCGAGCAGTTCCCTGCTCTCATAGGCGAGGGTCTGTGCGTTCTGGTTTTCGACGCGGCACGCATTGATCCGGCCTTCGAGCGTCACCGGGCCGCCGCGTTTTGCATCGAACGCAGGATAGCGCGCAGCGACCCCGGCCATGCTCTGCTTTGCGTCACCATGACAGTCGGCACAAGCCCGCGCCGCCGAACCGGTCTTTGCCCGCCAGAGCGCCTCGCCATCCAGAACCCAGAGCATGCCGGGATTGTCGGTGTCCGCATCCTGCATCGCGCGCGTCGCGGGCGCCATGTCGTCATAGGACGAGCGCTGCTTTTCGCGCGGAAGATCCTCGCTGGCACCAGCAATCGCACTCGCCACGATGAGCAATCCAGCCAGGAGGGCAGCGCAGCGCATGGGGCTCATTCGACCGTGATGGTGGCCTGCTCGCTTGCGGCAAAGCCATTGTCGCCGCGCCATGTGAGTTCGATCGTGCCGCTTTCAGTCGCCACCGTCGTGAATGTGATGAAGGGATTGGCGGCAATGGCCGGAAAGAGCTCCGCGCGGAAGATCTCCTCACCATTGTAGGTGGCAATGAAGGTCGTGATGATGTCGCGCGGGATCGGGGCGCCGGTCGTCGAATAGCGAAAGCCGGTCTCCATCTGATGCGACATCAGCGTCCTGATGGTGATCACCTCGCCGCGCTTGGCTTTGGGCGGAATGTTGACGAGCGCACGGGCCATCAGATCAGATCCTCCAGGCAGGCGCCAAGCGTAATGATGATATTCACGCTCCCCGACCAGAACGAACCGTTCGACATCTCGGCGATGGCGACGACGGTCTGCGTGTCCGAGAGCCGCATGCGCGTCGATACCGTGGCGCGGCCGGCGCGCGGTCCAAGACGGCAGCTGATGACATTCGGCTGCGGGTTCTTCTCGGTCACGATGTGAATGGCGCGCACATGATCCGCCGCTGTCATCGGGCTGTCGACCGTCACGGCGCACGGCACCGTGTTGCCGTTCTCGACGAGTGGTGGAATTTCGAGATGCACACGACCAGCGCTCACCTTGGCGCCGCCGGTAATCTTCTCGATGGCCGTGCGCATGTCGGCGGGCGTCGCGGCGAGCGGCGTCACGCGCACAATCGTGAGCGCATATCCCGCCGTCGCAGCTCCCATGAGACGGAGCGCGTCACGGCGCGAGGTGAGATTCGAAGGCTTGCACGTCGAAGGCATTCAGTTCTCCTTGAGCGTGGCAAGAAAAGCCACCACATCCTCGATCTGCTCGGCTGTCAACACGGGCTTGCCGCGGAACTGTGGCGCCACGCGTTGCAGATGATCGGTGCGATAATAGGCCGGCATGATCGTATCCGGGACCACCCGGCTCGAGTCGACGATCCTCATGCGCAACTGCGCGACGGACCATCGCGTTCCCGCGCCCTTGAGATCCGGCGCAAGCGTGCCCTGCTGCGGTACATCGGGGAATGGACCCGTATGGCAGAGCATACACAGCCCGACAAAGCGGTTCGTCACGATCTCGCGGCCGCGCGTCGGATCGCCCGTTGTGCCTGTGAGCGATTGAGGTATCGCGTCGCCGCGAACTTCGTACGACTTCACGTCATTCTGCGCGCACACGGGTGCAGCGAGAGCGACAGTCGCAGCGCATGCCATGAAGACGGGCCTCAACCGAACACCTCGCGCGTGACGGTCGTGAACCAGCCCTTGGCGTAGAGTGCTTCGGCAGCCCGCACATCAGGCGGCGCATCGGCACGGCTGACGCCACCAGAACCTTTGATCTCCGCGATCACGCCGCCTGCCGGGTGATACACACCTGCAACCGAGATGCCGTAGTCGGGTGTAACGAGGCTGTAGCAGGTATTGATGAGGCGCGGCTCAGGCGGCGTCCCGCCCGTCAGCAGCGTGGCAACGGCAGCAGCACATACTTTGGCCTGCGCATTGGCCGAGAAAGCGGACTTCGGCATAGCGCCGGCAATCGAAGCATCGCCGAGCACGTGAATTCCGGGCACGAGCCGAGATTCAAACGTCGCCGGATCGATCGGACACCAACCAGTGGCGTCCGCGATGCCCGCAGCGGCGGCAATGGCGGCTGCGCGCTGTGGCGGGATGACATTGGCAACGGCGGCCGTGTGGCGCCCGAACTCGGTCACGAACGTGAGGCTCTCCGGCTCGACGCTCAGCACCTTGCCACCCTTCGAAAGCCCGACCCATTCGAGATGATCGGGAAAAAGCGCCGCCCACGCAGACAGGAACAGACGCTGCTTGGAAAACATGTCCTTGGCATCGAGCACGAGCAGCTTGGACTTTGGTTTGCGTGTCTTCAGGTAGTGCGCGATGAGGCTCGCACGCTCATACGGTCCCGGCGGACAGCGATATGGATTGGCCGGCACCGCCATGACGACGAGCCCGCCATCGTCCATGGCCTCGAGCTGACGGCGGAGCAGCGTCGTTTGCGTACCAGCTTTCCAGGCATGTGGCATCTTCTCGGCAGCCGCCATTCCATAACCGGGCAAGCCTTCCCAGTTGATGTCGATGCCCGGCGAGGCGATGAGCCGATCAAAGGGCAGCGTCGTCCCATCCTCGAGCGTGAGGACACGTGCCGAGCCATCCACGGACTTAGCCGCCGAGTAGGCGACGCGCACGCCGGCTTTCTCGATGCTGCGATAGCCGAATTCCTGCGCCGTCAACTCGCGCTCGCCCACGATAACGAGATTGCTGAACGGGCACGCCGTGAACGTGCGCTCGTTGGTGACCAGGACCACATCGGCGCCTGGCAATAGCGCCTTCATTTCGCGTGCAGCGGTCGCGCCACCGAAGCCGCCACCGATCACGACGACACGCGGCGCGGCCTGTGCGGATACAAAAGGCGCGCCGAGCGTCACAGCACCGAGACCGGCGATCACACCGCGACGGGAGATGGCATGTTTCATCATCGCATCCGCCTCACTTCTGGCGCGCGTACCATGCCGCGATCGCCTCGATCTCGGGATCGGTAAATCCCTTGGCGATGCGGTCCATGACTGTCGACGGTTGAGCGCCGCTACGGAACGATTGCATCTGGGCGACGATCTCCGCAGCCGTTTTGCCATGGAGCGTGGGCACGGCCGTGTCGACGCCCGGCGGCGCGTGACAACCACCACAGGAGGACGCGCCCGCAGGCGGCAGCTCCAGCGTTGCCGCATGAGCACCGGGCGTGACGGATGCCAATAGCATCAAGCCCACGAAAAGCGCGCGGCCTGCCATCGCTTCCCTCGTTCGTTGCTGAATTTGGCGACGGCACCGAAGCGCCGCCGCCGATGCGTCGTCAGACCATGGAAACATCCAGGTCCTTGAGCGGCACGGAGCGCAGGCGCTTGCCAGTTGCCTTGAAGTAGGCATTGATCACAGCAGGTGCGGCGACACAGATCGTCGGTTCGCCGACGCCGCCCCACGGATCACTGCCACCACTCGGCATGATGATGGACTCGACCTTGGGCATCTGAGCGATACGCATCGAATCGTACGTGTCGAAATTCTCCTCGACGATGCACCCGTCCTTCACCGTGCACGCCTGCTGGAAGAGCGCCGAGAGCCCATAAACGAACGAGCCCGCGACCTGACGGTCGATCTGCGCCGGATTGACGGCGTAGATCGGGTCTGTCGCCGCGATGATGCGATGGACCTTCACCTTCTTGCCGTCGGCACTGACGGAGATCTCGGCGGCCGCGGCCACATAGGCGGCGAACGCCTTCATATGCGCGAGACCGTAGAAGCGACCCTGCGGCGGCGGCTTGCCCCAGCCGATCTTCTCGGCAACGGCATTCAGCACTGCAAGGTTCTTCGGATGCTTGTCGAGCAGCTTGCGGCGGAATTCCAGCTCGTCCTGGCCGACGGACTGGGCAAGCTCGTCCATGAAGCATTCGATGAAGATGCAGTTCTGATTGATGTTGACGCCGCGCCAGAAGCCCGGCGGGACGTGCGTGTTGCGCATCGCATGGTCGATGAGCAGGTTCGGGATCGTGTAGCCGAAACCGTGCTCGCCGCCCCGTGCGAGGCCCTGGAACACGAGCGGATCCATGCCCTTGTTCTGCTGCACGATGGCCGGCCGGACCGCCGCGAGGATCGACTGCCCCGAAAGGCGCATGTGCAGCGCCGTCAGATTGTTGTTCGCGTCGAACCCGCCGACCAGCTTGCACGACATGATCGGGTGGAAGCGGCCCTGCCGCATATCCTCCTCACGCGTCCAGATCAGCTTGATCGGCGTGCCCGGCATCTGCTTTGCGATCTGCACAGCCTGGACGACGTAGTCCTGGAACGCACCGCGACGCCCGAAGCCGCCGCCGAGGTTGATCTTGTGCACATCGCACTGCGCAGCCGTCAGACCGGACGCCGAGATCACGGCCGCGAGCGACGCCTCGCCGTCCTGTGTCGGCACCCAGACCTCACATTTGTCGGCCGTATAGCGCGCCGTGGCGTTCATCGGCTCCATGGGCGCGTGGTTCTGGAAGGGATAGAAGTACGTCGCTTCCACCTTCTTCGCGGCACCCGCAAGCGCGGCCTTTGCATCGCCGTTGTCGTTGCCGACGAAGGCCTGATCGGCACTGAGGCCTTCCTCAAGCATCTTCGCGATGCTTGCGCTCGACACCTTGGCGTTGCCGCCATCGTCGAAGTCTATCTTGACTTCATCGAGGGCCGATTTTGCCTGCCACCACGTGTCCGCCACGACAGCCACGGCGGAATCGCCGACCTGCACGACCTTGCGGACACCCTTCATGCCCGTGGCCTTCGACGCATCGAAGCTCTTCACCTTGCCGCCGAAGACCGGGCTCTCGCGAATGGCGGCATTCAGCATCCCGGGCAACTTGAGATCGGTGCCGTAGACCTGCTTGCCCGTCACTTTCTCGAGCGTATCGATCCGCTTGATTGGCTGACCGATCACCTTCCAGTCCTTGGGATCCTTGAGGGGGATTTCCTTCGGCTGCTCGAGCTTGGCGGCGGCCTCGGCGACCTGGCCGAAGCGCAGCGTCCGGCCCGAACTCGTGTGCGTGATGACGCCCTTGGCGACGGTGCATTCCGAGACGGGCACGCTCCACTGATTGGCAGCGGCCTGCACGAGCATCATGCGCGCCGCCGCACCACCCTGGCGCACGTACTCATGCGACGTGCGGATGCCGCGGCTGCCGCCGGTCGAGAAGTCCTTCCACACGCGGTTGCGCGCGAGGCTCTGGCCGGGAGTCGGATACTCGGTCGTGATCTTCGACCAGTCGCACTCCAGTTCCTCGACGACGAGCTGCGCCAGTCCGGTGATCGTGCCCTGGCCCATTTCGGAGCGAGCCATGCGGATGACGACGGTGTCGTCCGGCCGGATGACCACCCAGGCATTGAGCTCAGGCGATCCGTCGTTTGCGCGCACGACGGTGGGGCCGCCTTCGGGCAAGCTGAAACCGATTGCGAGGCCGCTTCCAACAGTGGCGGCGCCGATGATGAACTTGCGACGGTCGATGCTTACGATCTCGTTCATGATGCGTCCTCCTCAGGCCTTGGCTGCCGCATGGATCGCTTCGCGAACCTGCTGGAAGGTGCCGCATCTACAGATGTTCGTGATCGCCTCGTCGATGTCGGCGTCCGTCGGCTTGGGTTTGGCCTTGAGCAGCGCACTGACTGCCATGATCATGCCGGCCTGACAGTAGCCGCACTGGGGAACATCGTGGTCGACCCACGCCTGCTGCACCTTCGTCAGCGTGGCGCCCTGCGCGAGGCCTTCGATCGTCGTGATTTCCTTGCCCACAGCGTCCTCAACGAAAACGGTGCACGAGCGCACGGCCTCGCCGCCCATGTGCACCGTGCAGGCGCCGCATTGCGCAATGCCGCAGCCGTACTTGGTGCCGGTCAGTCCTGCCTGCTCGCGGATTGCCCACAGCAATGGGGTCTGTGGATCAACATCGAGGTCGTGGACTCGACCATTGATGGTGAGCTTGGCCATGCGTGCCTCCCTGGCTGATTGAATCGGTTCGTCCCGTCCAGTCGTCGAGCCGGAACGTGACAAAACGATAGCGCAGCGAGTCGGTTTGTGCGGTCGGGTCACGCAATAGTGATACGGGATGCGCGCGGCCGGAACACCGACGCGAGCATTCGGCCGGCCGCTCCTTCTCTCGCATCTGCTCAATACAGAGTGCCGCCCTCAGGCCGTGCGCTCCAGTGGACGGACCGGTGTGCGGTAGCGCTCATCGTCGTGCGAGCGCCAGTAAGCATCGCGGAGCGCCGCGAATACCGGTCCCGGGCGGTCATTACCCAGAATGCGCTTGCCGACACGGCTGATGGGCATCACGCCGCCCGCCGTGCTGGTGATGAACACCTCATCGGCATCCTCGAGTGCACTCCGCGGGATCGGTTGAATGGTCGCCTCGATACCGCTCTCCGCGCAGATGTCCAAGATCGCGAGCCGCGTAATACCGTGGAGGCTTCCGCGGTCCGGCGTCATGACACGACCGTCCTTCACGACGAAGATGTTGAAGCCTGGTCCTTCGGTCACGTAGCCGTCCCGGTCGCAAAGGACCACCGTATCGAACTCGTTGTCGTGCGCCTCGATGAGGCCCGACGTGAGGTCGTTCCATTGATAGTTCTTGATGGTGGGATCGACCGACGCATCGGGCACGCGCGGCGTGGTGCCGATCCACAGATGTGCGCCCCGCGCCTGCACGTCCTTCGGCACGACATCGATCCAGGGGATCGCATAAGCGATCAGATAGTTCTCGCAGTCGACTGGACGACGCGAGCCGAAAACGCTCGGGCGGCCACGCAGACACGCCATGGCGACGTACACTTCGCTGAGTTCCGAGAGCGCGACGCAGCGGTGGAGGATGGTCTCGATGGCCGCGCGATCCTCGGCCGGACGCAACCGCCTTCTCTCCATGGCCCTCGTGAAGCGCTCCATGTGGTCGTTCAGGCGGTAGAACGCGCCTTTGTGGACATGCACAACGTCGTAGACCACATCGGAGCGCGTGAAGCCCCAGTCGCTCACCGGGATCGCGGCTTCGGCCATGGGTACGTAGCGATCGCGGACGTACGCCGCGCCGCCGGCAAAGGCGTTGGATTTCGCCAGAGTCGAATCGTTCACCGGATTCTCCGCGATAGGTGTAGCTCGATGCCGCCACCCTACCTGCAGAGCACGACGCCCTCAAGGCGCCGCGGTCACCGCCGCTCCATCTCGCGCAGCTTGCCGACGATGCCACTCGGGAAGAAGTAGACGCTGAGCACGAAGAGTACGCCGAGCCACAGCAGCCAGCGGTCAGGATGCAGCAGGTGCGGAATGAGCGGCAACGCCGCCGTCGCTTCGCTCGCGACAGCCATGAGCTTCTGCAGATAGTTCTGCGCGAGAATGAAGAGCGTGGCGCCGATCACCGCGCCATAGAGCGTACCCATGCCGCCGATCACGACCATGAGCAGGATGTCGAGCATGATCGCGAAGGAGAGAGTTGTATCCGGCCCGGTATAGCGCACCCAGATCGCGCTCATCGCGCCCGCGAGCACGGCCATGCCTGCCGCGAGGCAGTTGGCGACCGTGCGGTAGTAGACGACGTTGTAGCCGAGCGATTCGGCGCGGAAGTCGTTCTCGCGAATCGCCTGCAGCACACGACCGAAGGGCGAGTTGACGATCCTGAATGCGGCAAGCACCAGCATCAGTGCCGAGAAGAACACGAGATAGTAGCTGAGCACGCGCCCGTCGACGCGCACGCCGATCGCCGGAATATCGAACAGCACGGTGCCCGGTCGCAGCAGTTGCGGCACGCGGAACGAGCGCCCGTCCTCACCGCCGGTGTACTCGGAGAGCTGGCTCGCCAGGATTGCGAAGGCCGAGGCCACAGCGAGCGTGATCATCGCGTAGAAGATCGCGCGCACGCGCAGCGACAGCAGGCCGATCACGAAAGCTAGGACAGCGCCGACGACGAGCGCGATGGCGAGACCAATGCCCGCTGACGCCCACGTCGGCCCCCAGCCGTAGAGGGCGAGGCCCACCCCGTAGCCGCCGATGCCGAAGAACATCGTATGCGCGAACGAGACGATACCCGTATAGCCGAGCAGCAGATCGTAGCTCGCCACGAGCACGATGAAGATGCAGATTTTGGCCGCGGTATTGATCGGCTGCGAACCGCTGAACAGGAAGGGCGCGAAGGCGAGCACGACGAGTATCGTGGCCAGCACAAAGCTCAGAATACGACTGCGCGGCATGTCGCCCGAGAGTGCGGACTGGATCATCTGACTAGCGCCTCGCCACCGGATAGAGCCCTTGTGGCCGCCACATGAGGATGGCGACCATGAGCAGGATGTTCGAGGCAACGGCGATCTTCGGCGCGAGGTACCCTGTGTAGTTGGCCATCAGCGCGACGAGGATCGCGCCGAGGAAACAGCCACCGACCGAACCCAACCCGCCGATGATGATGACGATGAACACGAGCACCATGATGTCACCGCCGATCGCCGCCGTGAGCGTCTCGCGGTAGAGCGCCCACATCGTGCCGCCGAGGCCCGCAAGTGCGGATCCTGCAATGAACACACCGACGAAGAGCTGGCGAATGCGATAGCCGAGTGCTTCGACCATCTCGCGATTCTCGACGCCGGCACGGATGAGGAGGCCGACCTTCGTGCGGTTCAGCACAAGCTGCATGATGATGAAGACCGTCAGCCCCACTGCGACAGCGAGCAAGCGGAACTTCTCGAGCGCGAAATCGCCGACCGTGATCGCCCCGCGTAGTCCGTTCGGGAGCGGCATGGGCTTCTGATCACCACCCCAGACCACGTGAATGAGCTGCTCGGCGACAATGAGCCCGCCCATGGTAATGAGGATCTGCTTGAGATGCTGGCCATAGACCGGTTGCACGATAATGCGCTCGAAAGCCAGGCCGAGCACTCCCGTCCCGACCATCGCGGCAATGACGGCGAGAAACAGGGCCGCGAGATTGAGCGTCAGCGCATCCGACTGCACCCAACCCGAGAGCGGACCGAGCACGGTCATGGCGATATACGCACCGACCGCAATGAAGGCACCATGACCGAAGTTGAGCACATCCATGAGGCCGAAGATCAGCGTGAGGCCACTGGCGATCACGAAAATCATCATGCCCATGGCGAGCGCTGCTACCGTCAGCGTCACCCATGTCGTCGGACTGCCAACGAGTGGAAGGGCTGCAAGCGCGAGGATCGGTGGGATGAACACCGGCAGCAGGTCGCGCGGCGCTTTCGGCAGTTCGTCCGGGGCGGGGCGGGCTGTTGTCGTCGCCATGGCGGCTCCTACTGGTGCGCGGCGAGCGAAAGGCCGAGCAGGCGCGACTGCAGTGCGCTGTCGGAGGCGAGTGCCTGCATCGTGCCGCGATGGACAATGCGGCCATCGTCCATGACGGCGACGCTATCGCCGAGGCTCGCGGCAAAGCGGAAGTTCTGCTCAACGAGCAGGATGGTCGTCTTGTCCCGCTTCAATTCCTTGAAGGCCGTGATCATGCCCTCGATGATGGCCGGCGCGATGCCCTTGGTCGGCTCGTCGATAAGGATCAGCGACTTCGGCTCGACGATCGCACGCGCAATCGACAGCATCTGCTTCTGGCCGCCACTGAGCAGACCAGCGGGAAGCTGCCAGAAACGCTTGAGCGCGGGAAAGAGGCCGAAGATCCAGTCGAGTCGCGTCGCATCGGGCGGTCCGAGGCGTGCGGCGAGCCGCATATTCTCGGCAACGGTCAGATCCGCGAACACGCCCATGCTCTCGGGAACGTAACCGATGCCCAGTCGCGCAATGTCCGGCGTTGCCTGCCCGCCAATGGGTTGGCCGTCGAAGGTGATCGTGCCTTTGCTCGGCGGCCAAAGGCCCATGATGGTGCGCAGCGTCGTGGTCTTGCCGGCGCCATTGCGGCCGAGCAGCACGGTCAGCTCGCCACGCGGCACGACCAAGTCGACCCCCTGCAGGATGTGATACTGGCCGATGTGCGTGTGGACGCCTTCGAGAGTCAGCAGTGCCTGGCTCACAACGCGGCCTCCTGCTTCCCATCGCTCGCAGGCATGGAGCCGAGATAGGCCTCCTGCACGATCGGCGAGGCGATGACCGTTTCGGGATCGCCGTCGGCAACGAGCTGGCCATTGTGCAGCACGACAATGCGATCCGCGAGCGAGCGCACCACATCCATCTTGTGCTCGACGAGCAGGATGGTCTTGTCGCCCGCAGCCTTGAGCCGCTTGATGAGATCGAGAACGACCGGTACTTCGTCGACAGACATGCCCGCGGTCGGCTCGTCGAACATGTAGACGTGCGGCTCGAGTGCCATCATGAGCGCGACTTCGAGCTTGCGCTTGTCACCATGCGGCAGCGCGGCGGCAGCGAGTGCGCGCTTGTCCTGCAGGTTCACTTCTTCGAGAAAGTGCTCGGCGCGATTGATCCACTCGGCATGATGATCCCAGCGGCTCCAGAGGCTCGCGGCGGCGCGCGCCTTGGACTGCACGGCAAGGCGGACATTCTCAGCAACCGTGAGATTCGGAAAGAGGTTGGTGATCTGGAAGGCGCGCCCGATGCCGCGCTGCGCCCGCTGCGCCGTACTAAGCCGCGTGATGTCCTCGCCATCGAGATTGACGCGACCGGACGTCACCGGCAACTGACCGGACATGAGATTGAAGTATGTCGTCTTGCCCGCCCCGTTCGGTCCGACGATGGCCGTGAGGCTGCCGGCATGAAAGGCACAGCTCACGTCATCGACGGCGGCATGACCGCCAAATCGGATCGTCAGGCCCTGGGTTTCGAGAACAGGCGTGGACATGCGGCCTCATGAACGCCGAGACCGGCGGATGCGCTAGGCACCCGCCGGGATCCCGCGCGACCTCTCACTTCGGCACGGTGATCGGGAGCGGCATCTTGGCTGCGGGAATCGTCGCGACCAATTCAAGGACATCGTTGTCCTTGGCGTCCTTCTTGATGCGGAAGTGATACATGTCCTGCATGGCCTGATGGTCTTCCTTGCGGAACATCATCGTGCCCTTGGGCGTCTCGAAGCTCAGGCCCTCCAACGCAGCGATCAGCTTCTCGGTGTCCGTCGAACCGGCTTTGGTGAGGCCAGCGACAACAGCGGCAGCAGCCGAGAAGCCACCCGCAACGAAGAAGTCAGGCGGCGCGCCGTGACGCTTCGTATACTCGGCCTTCAGCCAGTCGTTCTGCGGGTTCTTCGGGAAGTCGTAATAGTAATAGATGCCACCCTCGGTGCCCGCGAACTGCTTCCAGGCATTCATCACGGGGAGGATGTTGCCGCCCGGTGCGAGCGCGATGCTGAAGCGCTCGGGCTTCATGTCGGCGAACTTGGCGAGCGGATGCGGGCCCGCCCAGATGAAGCCGATGATGCGCTTGCCCGGCTGATCCTTCAGTGCATTGAAGAGCCGCTCGGCGAAGGGCGCGAAGTCCGCCGTGTTGCCGGCGGCATACTCCTCCGCGACGATCTTCGCGCGCGGACGCAGCGCCGTGAGCGCTTCCTTGTAGGCCTTCACGCCGTCGCGGCCGAAAGCCGTGTCGAGACCCATCATGCCGATGGCGACATCCTCGTTCTCGGGCACGGTGGCGGCAGCGGCGAGCGCATCCTGATAGGACGAGCGGCCGGTGCGGAAGATGTAGCGGTTCCACTTCGCGCCGGTGATCGAGTCGGCCACGGCTGGCTCGACGATCAGCACCTTCTTGAATTCCTCGGCAACCGGAAGCATCGCGAGCGCGACCGGTGAACCCGTCGTGCCGACGGCGATGTCGACCTTGTCGTCGCTGTAGCATTCCTCGAGCAGGGTCTTGCCGCGATCGGGCTTGAGCTGGTCGTCCTTGACGATGACCTGAAGCTTGTCGGCACCGACCTGCATGGTGCCTTTCGTGAGGAATTCGAGGCCCATCATGAAGCCGACTTCGGTCTGCTTGGCATAGGCCTCGAGCGGGCCCGTCTTGCCGGCAATGAGGCAGATCTTGATGTCCTTGGCGCTTGCCACCGGCGCCGTCAGCATGAATGCCGGAGCGGCCAGCAATGCCGCCAAACCCGTCCCCATCAGACGCGCCTTGCAGGGCTTCCTCAACATGATCTCCTCCCTTACATGAGCCTGAACATGACACTTGAGTCAGGTTTCATGTTAGGCTAGCTATCAGAGACGGAGCCGTCAAGACGCGTCGGCACGCGCCACACCAAGAAACCGCCAAGCCGCAGATGTCAGATGCCGATCCATCGCCGAGATTGCCCGCGCCCAAGACCAAGCGCGGCCAGCGCACGCGCGAGCGCATTCTGGACGCAGCCGAAATCGAGATCGGCGGGCGCGGTTTTGCCGAGGCCTCGATCAGCACGATCACGGCGCAGGCCAAGGTGGGGCAAGGCACGTTCTATCTTTACTTCCGCACGAAGGAGGACGTGATGCGCGAGCTTGTCTTGCGCATGGGCCGGCGGCTGCGGCGCCATCTCACGCTCTCGATCGTGGATGCACCCGATCGGCTCGAAGCCGAGCGGCGGGGCTTGCGGGCCTTCCTCGAATTCGTGCGCGCCAATCCGAACCTCTATCGCGTCGTCGCCGAGGCGCAGTTCGTCGATCCGGGTGTCTATCGACGCTACTATGACGACTTCGCGAAGAGCTATAGCGCGGCTCTCAAGACGGCGGTGCGGCGCGGCGAGATCTCGAAGGGCGATGCCGAAGTCCGAGCCTGGGCATTGATGGGCCTCAGCGACATGGTCGGAATGCGCTATGCGCTGTGGGACGGCAAGGCTAAGCTCGATCGCGTGTCGGACGCTGCATTCGAGCTGATTGCAAAAGGCCTCGAGCTGCGCCCGCGGGGGTGAGGTGTGCTCTCGCGCAACACACCGGCGGAGATACCAGTGCGCACAATCTTCGACTTTGCCCGGCAGCGGGCCTTGCTGACGCCTGACGCGGTTGCCTTCAGGGAGGCATCGGGCGGCCGGAGCTGGACTTTCGGAGAGATCGACGATCTAGCCGAGCGCCTCGCCGCCGTTCTGGAAGCGCGCGGACTAGCAGCAGGCGATCGCGTGGCAACGCTGAACCACAATACGCCTTTCTTCTTCGCGCTGCTCTTCGCTGCGGCGAAAGCCGCTCTCATTCTCGTGCCGCTCAATTGGCGCCAGACAGGGAGTGAGCTTCGGCCCATCCTTGCCGACTGCGGCGCACGCCTCCTGCTCCACGATGAGGCGACAGCTTCGCTCGCCCAGATCATCGCGCAAGAGGCCGCCATCGAACGCCTCACCTTCGACGCCTGCGAAAATCTGGCGGCGCATACGTCCACGCGCGACGACCGCGAAACGGCGTGGCCGACCGATCGCGTCTGGTACCTGCTTTACACATCCGGCACGACCGGCAAGCCCAAGGCCGTGATCCAAACGACGGGCATGGCCCTCGCCAATGCGATCAACGTGCAGCAGGCGACGGGCGTCGGTCCGCAAGACGGCACAGTGAACTATCTCCCGCTGTTCCATACCGCAGGGATCAATCTGCACGCGCTGCCTGTGTTCATCGCTGGCGGGACGAGCCACGTGCTCGCGAAATTCGACGTCGATCCGGCGATCGAACTCATCGAAAGCGGTGCTATCAGCGTCTTTTTCGGCGTGCCTGCAATCTATCAAGCCCTCAGCCTGCACCCGCGCTTCAGCGCGCTGGATCTCGCCCGCGTACGCCACTGGGGCTCTGGCGGCGCATCGCTTCCCGACAATCTGATCCGTGCTTTCCTCGCGAAGGGCGCTGTCATCTGCAATGGCATGGGCATGACGGAGACGGGCCCGTGCGCCTTCCTCATGGACCGCGCGCGCGCGACAGAAAAGATCGGCTCCATCGGCAAGCCACAGATCATGACCGAGGTGCGGCTCGTCGATGCGTCAGGCAAAATTGTTCAGGATGGCGCGCCCGGCGAGATCCAGTTTCGCGGGCCCAACATCACGTCCGGTTACTTCAACAATCCGCAAGCGACCGCGGCGGCATTCGATGCCGACTGGCTCAAATCCGGCGATGTCGGCCGCCGCGATGCCGACGGCTATTACTACATCGTCGACCGCATCAAGGACATGTACATATCCGGCGGCGAGAACGTCTATCCGGCCGAGGTCGAAGCCGTTCTGCACGCGCACCCGGCCATTCTAGAAGTGGCCGTCATTGGCGTTGCCGATGCCAAGTGGGGGGAGGTGGGGCACGCTCATATTCTGCTGCGCCCCGATTGCGCGCTCGATATCGCCGAGGTGCGCAGCTGGTCGCGCGAGCGTCTCGCCACATACAAGGTCCCGCAGCACATCACGTTCGTCAGTGAGTTTCCGCGCACGGCCGCAGGAAAGATCCAGAAGCACGTGCTGCGACGCGCGACCTGAGCGCGAAATTGCCTGCGACGGCCTACGACGGTGGCACCATCCGCAGCACATGCTGCGTCTGACCCGGCAGGAAGGGCGTAGCCGCCCCCTTCACCCAAGCGTCATGGCCGGCACGCCAGAATGGTGACAGCGGATGGCCGCTCTGACCGGCGGGCAACTCGATGATGCCGTCCGCCTCGCGCCCCGGCGATACCGCCATCCGCTGCGACGCCCCGAACGCGGGCCGCTGCACGCGCGGCATGTCATCATCACCAGGAAGTGGATCGTCCGGCATGCAAAGGTATTGTCTCTCAGCGGCGGGCAGGGCGCGCGCCAGCGGATGGCATATCGACGAACCGCGATTGAAGTCACCCCATGCGCGGAAAGTACCGTCCGCCTTCAGGTTCGCCTGATCGCGCGCGACATCGCGAGCAGCAGCCGCCAGCAGATCATTCCACGATCCATGGCCGGCGCTCAGCAGATGCGCGGGCTGGCTCGACACGAGCTGCCATAGCCATCCCTCGGTCTGGCCGAACCGCAGTTGGCCCGCTCCATTGGCAACTGCCTGCGGAAACGCACCGAGCAGCATTGACGTAACGCGTCGCTCGACGGCATCGCGGAAGCGGCGCGTCAGCAGATAGCTGACCGACTCCGCGGACGCGCGCCCATCCCATTTCTCAGTGGCAGCGTCCAGGCGCGCGAGGAGCGGATCACGACTCGCGCCTCCCACGACCACGCGCAACAGCTTCCACCAACGCTCAAGGAAGACCGCGCGGTCGTCTAGCTGGATCGCGAGGATATCGCGCTCCGTGAACTGCTCCCGCGCCATGAGACCGTCGCGGATCTGCCGGGCGCGCGCGCTCTGATCGCGCCCGATGTAGCCGAAGCGCGCACTCTCCGCGCGCGCATCGACGCGGTTGTTCGCCGTCCAGATGCGGCCGGATGCCGGATCGCGCACTTCGGGTGCACCCGCCGTCGTAATCGGCCATGGCGGGCACGCGCCCATGGGAACGACGACGCGCTCGACGCCTGAGCGATTGCATGGCGCCTGCCAGTCCGGCAGCGCGCCGAGCATACGCCAACCAATGCGACCCGCACTGTCCGCCGCAACGAGATTCTGCACAGGCGTTCCCGCGCGATCGGCAATCGCAAAGAGCTCATCGAGATTGCGGGCCCAACCAAATTCCGCGAGGCCACTGCCGACAGCGCCTGGAAGATGTGCCACCCATCGCAACGCTAGTAAGCTCCCATCCGGCTCCTGACGAAGAATGGGTCCCCACTCAGTCTCCCTGACGACGAGAATCTCGGGTGCCGCGCCTGCGACCTCGATGATTTCGCGGTGCTCGGTGATACCGCATTGAGCTGGCGCGACCGTGCATGGCGGCATCTGCGCCCACTGCGAGCTATCGGCATAGCCGTTGGTGAAGGTCCAGGCGACGTGTCCAGTACTTCCTGCGAGCACGCCGGGAATGCCGGGGACCGAGAAGCCTGAGACATCGATGCGACCGCCCGGCGCGCGCTCGTCGGGATAGATCAGCCGCGCGCGGAACCACACACCCGGCGCACGCAGCGCAAGATGCATGTCGCCGCCGACGATGGCGCGACCGTCCTTCGTCAAGGCGCCGGCGACGGCGAGGTTGTTGCTGCCCGGCGCGCTTTGTCCGCCCGAGACGGCGCCGGATTTCATACCAGCCGGCAGTCGGCGCAAATCGATCGCATCCGCTCCAGGCAAGGGCGCGTCGCCGAGACCATCGCCGACGATCGGCGCATCCCACGACGTGCCGCCATGATCGAGCATGGCGAAGAGCGGCGCCGGCAGCGAACGGCTCAAGCGCCAGAGCGCAAGGCGCGCGAAGGGATGATAGCCCTGCAGGTCGAAATACAGCGCGTGTGCGGCGAGCACTGTGTCTTCGGGCGTCCAGGCTGCAGGCTGCTGACGCAAGAGCAGATAGGCCCATGGCCTGACCGACAGCGCGGCAAGCCCGGCATTGGCACCAGCCGCGTAGATCTCGAGAAGCTCACGCCGCTTGCCGAGCAGATCAGCCTCGCTCGCGTGCCGCGCAGCGCGGGCACGCATCCGATGCGGCCGACGTTCGCGATCCATCGGGAGGGCAGCGTCGCCGACGAGCGCCGACATTTCGCCGGCAGCACTACGCCGGGCAAGATCCATCTCGAAGTAGCGTTCCTGCGCATGGACGAAGCCAAGCGCGCGCACGACATCGGCCTCGCTTGCCGCCTCGATCGTGACGACGCCGAGCGCATCGCGCGAGATCGTGACCGGCTTGGACAATCCCGGCAGCGCTACCTCACCATCGAGCCGGGCGAGACTGCCGCGCAGGCCATATCCCGCCGCGAAGCCGACGATCAATAGGAGCGCCAGAAGTCCCAGGGCGATCCCCATCACCCATTTCGGCCATCGCCGCCTTCCTGACCGGTGCCCTCGGGAGGGGGCTGCGGGCTCCGACTTGGGTGGGGGCATGGGCGACATCAATGGGAAAACTCACGAAGGCTGCGGCGCGGCTGGCGTAGGTGGCACCTGTGCTCCCGATCAGTTCTGATGTCACGGGTCGCCACTGAAGCCAATTCGGCTTCGCCCTGGAAATTCTCCAATAAACCCCTCGCTGCACTCAACCGGTCACGGATATGTGACTAAGTCATTCGATTGAATAATTCAATCGAATGAAATAATCCATGCAACATGAAAGAGCCAAGCAAAACACCCTCGGACACTAGCGAGGCCGTCGGCGAGCGCGGCGATGCCACGCGACAAAAGCTCCTGACGGCGGCCATCGACGTGTTCGGCCACTACGGCTTCGACGGCACGACCACCCGCGCGCTCGCCTCGGCGGCAGGCGTCAACCTCCAAGCCATCCCGTACTATTTCGGTGGCAAGGAAGGCCTCTATCTCGCCGCTGCGGAGCATCTCGCCACGGTGATCTCGAGCCACGTCGGCGGACGGCGCCAGCAGGTCCAGGCCCGCCTCGCCGAGATCCAGAGCGAGGGGCGGCCTGTCACACGCGATGAGGCGCGCGAGCTTCTCACGGCGCTGCTGCACACGCTCGCGGAGGTCATGGTCAGCGAGAAGTCGCGACCGTGGGCGCGGTTTCTCATCCGCGAGCAGATGGAGCCGACCGAAGCCTTCGCGAAAGTCTACGAGGCTGTCATGCGGCCGATGCTCGAAGCCATCCGTCGTCTCGTCGGCGTTCTTCTCGATGCAGCACCGACTTCGGAGCGCGTGCGTCTGAGGGCGCTCTCGCTCGTCGGCAGCCTGATGATCTTTCGCGTGGCGAATGCCGCTGCCCTGCGCCAGCTCGAATGGTCCGAGATGGGACCCAAGGAACTCGAAGCCATCCGCGCGAATGTCACCGACATCGTGCACTCGCTCGCAAGTAGAGGCTTGCCATGAACAAGAAAGCGCTTCCGATCGTCGCCGTAGCGCTCGCCGCCGGCGCCGCCATCGCATGGTGGAGCGGCCTCCTCGGCTCGGGCAATCGTGAGCGCGGCCCAAAACTCACGCTCTATGGCAACGTCGATATCCGGCAAGTCCAGCTCGGCTTCCGCGTCAGTGGTCGCCTGGCAGAGGCGCTGGTCGATGAAGGCGACAGCGTCAAGGCGGGCGACCGTCTCGCCAGTCTCGACGCGCAGCCCTATCAGGATCTGATCCGCGTCGCCGAGGCGCAGGCGGGAGCCGCACGCGCCACGCTGCAAAAACTCGAAGCCGGCCCGCGCCCCGCGGAAATCGACCAAGCCCGCGCCGTGCATCAAGAGCGCGTCGCTGATCAGCAGAATGCCGAGCTGGTTTTTGAGCGCTCGGCACGACTGAGACCGTCAGGCGCCGTGTCGGAAGCGGCACTCGATCAGGCCAAGGCCGCTCGCGACATGGCGGTGGCGCGCACGCAGTCGGCCGTCGAGGCCTTGCGCCTGCTCGAGCAGGGCTCGCGGGCTGAGGACATCGCTGCCGCCCGCGCGAATCTGCAGGCAAGTGAGGCGAGCCTCGCCGCCGCTCAAACCTCGCTCAAGGACGCGACGCTCATCGCGCCCGCCGCTGGTGTCATCCTTTCGCGTGTGCGCGAACCGGGCGCGATCGTCGCGCCGAGCGACATCGTCTACGTGCTCTCGCTCGCCACGCCGGTCTGGGTTCGTGCCTACATCGCGGAACCGGATCTCGGCCGCATTCATACGGGCATGAAGGTCGAGATTTTCGCCGATAGCTCACCTGGCAAGCCTTACAGCGGTAAGGTCGGCTTCATTTCGCCCGTCGCCGAGTTCACGCCGAAGTCCGTCGAAACGCCGGAGCTGCGCACCGATCTCGTCTATCGCCTGCGCGTCGTCGTGGATCAAGGCCTCAACGGACTGCGCCAGGGCATGCCGGTCACAGTGCGCATCCCTCTCGGCAGGGGCAATGCAGGTGGATCATGACCAACGCAGCGGACAGCCATGCATCGCGGCCGGAGGTCATACGTCTCGCGGGCGTCACCAAGAAATTCGGTGCCGCACCACCGGCGCTTGACGACATCACCGCATCGATCCGCGGCGGCGAGATCACGGGCCTCGTCGGACCGGACGGCGCCGGCAAGACCACGCTCATCCGTCTTATGACCGGCCTCATGCTGCCCGATGCGGGCACCATCGAGGTTCTCGGCTTTGACACGCGCACGGATGCAGCGAGCATTCACGCCGCAATCGGCTACATGCCGCAGCGCTTCGGCCTCTACGAGGATCTCTCCATTCAAGAGAACCTCGATCTGTACGCCGATCTGCGCGGCCTGCCGAAATCGGAGCGGCCCGCCGTCTACGACGAACTGCTGACCTTCACCGATCTCAAGCGGTTCACGACGCGCCTTGCTGGCAATCTCTCGGGAGGCATGAAGCAGAAGCTCGGGCTGGCCTGCGCGCTGCTGAAGAAACCGCGCCTGCTGCTGCTCGATGAGCCGGGCGTCGGTGTCGACCCCATTTCACGTCGCGATCTATGGAAGATGGTCGAAGCGCTGACATCCGAGGGCATCGGCGTACTCTGGTCCACGGCCTATCTCGATGAAGCCGAGGCCTGTGATCGTGTACTCCTGCTCAATCAGGGCAAGCTTCTCTTCGCGGGCATCCCGTCCGAGCTCACCGAGCGGGTCGCGGGTCGCGTATTCAAGCTCGCAGGGACCACTGGACGGCGGCGCGCCACACTCGCGCGCGTTCTCGATCAGGACAATGTCGTCGATGGCGTCATCCAGGGTGAAGCCATCCGAATTGTCATGCAGGACAGGAGCGATCCAGCAGCGCTGCTCACCGCACTCGGCAGCTCTGATGGCCAGATCGCACCGACGTCGCCACGCTTCGAGGATGCCTTCGTCGACATGCTTGGCGGTGGCCCAGGCGGGCGCTCCAAGCTCGCCGAGGCAACGCGCGCGCGCCCCGCGGACAGTGGACGTCCCGTCATCGAGGCCAGAGGCCTTACCAAGCGCTTCGGCGACTTTACGGCCGCCGCCGATATCACGTTCGATGTCCAGCGCGGTGAGATCTTCGGCCTGCTCGGCCCGAACGGCGCCGGTAAATCGACAACCTTCAAGATGCTCTGCGGCCTCCTCAAGCCGACGCTCGGCGAAGGGCGCGTCGCCGGTTTCGATCTGAGACGCGATGGTGCGGAAGCGCGCAACCGGCTCGGCTACATGGCGCAGAAATTCTCGCTCTATGGCGACCTCAGTGTCGCGCAGAACCTCGCTTTCTTCGCGGGCGTCTACGGTCTCGCGGGCACGCAGAAGCGCGATCGCACCTCGCTCATGAGCGAGATCTTCGATCTCGGTCCGCACGCCAGCTCGAACGCCAAGGACCTGCCGCTCGGCCTCAAGCAGCGCCTCGCGCTCGCCTGCGCCGTCATGCACGAGCCCGATGCACTCTTCCTCGACGAGCCGACATCGGGCGTGGATCCGATCACGCGGCGCGAATTCTGGACGCACATCAACGGCCTCGTCGAAAAGGGCATCACCGTGCTCGTCACGACGCACTTCATGGATGAGGCCGAATACTGCGACCGCATCTCGCTGATCGACCGGGGGCGCTCGATCGCACTCGGTACTCCCGACGCCCTCAAGGCCCGCGTCGCGTCACCCGAGAACCCCGATCCGACTATGGAGGACGCCTTCATCGCCCTCGTGCAGGGCGCCAACCAGCGAGCCGCAGCATGACAGCGTCCACGCACAGCACTGACCGGGAGGCCCGCCGCGGATCGGCGCGGCGCCTTGCGACGCTCGTGCGCAAGGAGAGCCTTCAGGTCGTGCGTGATCCGAGCAGCATCCTGATTGCGTTCGTGCTGCCGATCGTGCTGCTGTTTCTCTTCGGCTACGGCGTCTCCCTCGATACGGCTAAAACGCGCGTCGGACTCGTCATCGAAGCGCAGACACCGCTGACGCAGGATCTCGCTGCGAGCTTCCAGGCTTCGCGCTACTTCGAGGTGTCGATCGACCGCGATCGGCGCGCTTTCGAGGAGGCACTCGTACTTGGGCGCGTCCGCGGGCTCATTGTCGTGCCGGCGACGTTCGCCGCCGATTTCGCCGCTCAGAAAAGTCCAACCGTCCAAGTGATCGTCGACGGGTCCGATCCCAATACGGCGAGCTTCGTGCAGAACTACACGCAGGGCGTCGTCACCAACTGGGCCGCTCTGCGTGGCGCTGAAGTTGCGGCCAGGGCACCCGCCATCACGGTCGAGCAGCGCTTCTGGTTCAATCCGGAGCTCAAGAGCCGGAATTTTCTCGTACCAGGCTCGATCGCGATCGTGATGACGCTGGTCGGCACGCTGCTCACGTCGCTCGTCGTCGCGCGCGAATGGGAGCGCGGCACCATGGAAGCCATCATGGCGACGCCCGTCACCGCAACCGAGCTGCTCGCCGGCAAGATCCTGCCCTACTTCCTGCTCGGCCTGACCTCTATGACGCTTTGCGTGGCGCTCGCGGTGCTGCTGTTCGGCGTACCATTTCGCGGATCTTTGCTGGCGCTCTATGTGCTCAGCGCCTCATTCCTCGTGCCCGCGCTCGGCCAGGGCCTGCTTATCTCGGCGGCGACCAAGAACCAGTTCCTCGCCTCGCAGGCCGCGCTCATCTCGGCCTTTCTGCCGGCCTTCCTGCTCTCGGGCTTCCTGTTCGAGATCAGCTCCATGCCGACGGTGATCCAATGGATCACGATGATCGTACCCGCGCGCTATCTGATCCCGAGCCTGCAAACGGTTTTCCTCGCCGGCGACATCTGGCCGATGTTCCTTCGCGACATCGCGATCATGCTGCTGATCGGCGCGGTCTTATTCTTTCTCGCCGCGCGCAGCACGAAGAAAAGGATTGCGTGAAATGTGGTGGACGCGGCTCAAGGCCCTCATCATCAAGGAATTGCTGGCCGTCCTGCGCGATCCCAAGGGCCGCGCCATTCTGATCGGCCCGCCGATCATCCAGCTCCTCGTGTTCTCGTATGCCGCAACGCTCGAAGTGCGTAACGTCGACCTCCTCGTCCTGAACCGCGACAGCGGCCAATGGAGTCGCGAACTCGTCCACCGTATCGACGGCGCCCCGACCTTCCGCAAGATCACATACGCTCAGTCCCCGGCAGCCCTGCATGACGCCATCGATCATCAGCGCGTCATTGCTGCAGTCCACATCGGCCCGACCTTCTCGCGTGACATCGAGGCGGGGCGGCCAGCCGACGTGCAGATCATTCTCGATGGCCGCCGCTCCAATGCCTCGCAGATCGTCGGCGGCTATCTCAATCAGATTGTCGCGAGCTTGGCGGCCGAAACACCGGCCGGCCGGAAGGCAGCCGAGGCAAGCGTCAGCGTGGTTGCGCGGAACTGGTTCAATCCGAACCTCATCTACCAGTGGTTCATGGTGCCCAATCTCGTCGCAAGCATCGCGCTGCTCATCGGGCTCGTGGTGACTGCACTATCGATCGCGCGGGAGCGCGAACTCGGCACCTTCGACCAGCTCATGGTGTCGCCGCTCCGCACGCACGAAATACTCATCGGCAAACTCGCGGCGCCGATGCTGATCGGGCTTTTTCACATATCGATCTATATCCTGGCGGCGGTGTTCGTCTTCGGCATTCCGCTGCGCGGCTCGCTAGCCCTGCTCTATGGCAGCGCAATTTGCTATCTCGGCGCCGTCGTCGGACTCGGCCTCTTCATTTCAGCCCTCTCGAAGACGCAGCAACAAGCCATCCTCGGCGCCTTCCTGTTCCTCGTGCCGGCGATGCTGCTCTCAGGCTTCGCGACGCCCATCGAGAACATGCCCGAGTGGCTGCAGCCGATCACGCTCATCAATCCGCTGCGCTACTTCCTGGTGATCGTGAAGGGCGTGTTCCTGAAGGACATTCCGCTCAGCGAGGTCGCGAACAATACGCTACCCCTGGCCATCATCGCGCTCTTCACGCTGAGCGCCGCCGCGTGGCTCTTTCGCCGACGCCTCGAGTAGGGCTGCTCAAACATCATCCTCGCCGACTGCCCCGCCTTCACCTTCGAGCCGGTTGATGGCGCGCACATCGCGTCTGTTGAATTTGAGGCGCACGCCCACACCACCGTCGCCGCTCTCGGGAATGAATACGGCACCGCCTTCCTCGAGCGCAGCCTGGAGCCGGTTTAGAGCTTCACCGGGCGGAACCTCGCGTCCCATCTCGAGATTGCTGATCATATCGACGCTCACGCCACTGTCCTCGGCCAACTCCTCACGTGAGAATTGGATGAGCGCACGGGCGGCGCGGCAAAGGGGACCAGTAATTGCCATGACTAAACTCTCCGAGGCTCGGGCACTTTGGGCCAACATAGCCCGGCAATCCGAGCCTCGAAACAAGGCATAGCTTTACTCTAGAAGGCAGATCTACCCAGGAAGCGGAAATAAGAACGCGTAGAGCGCCGCGAGCACGACAACGGCCAGAACAAAGGAAATGAGCAGCACGCGCAGGTTCATCCTGCGGCCGTCACCCTGTCGGGCTTCATCCGTGGTCTTGGTCTCCGGCGTCTCCGGATGCTCGATCGTCTCGTGACTTGCCATTGCAGAGCCTCCTGCTTTCCAGGCCGAACGCTGGGGCCACGAGCAGGTTCCGGCCGGCAATGAGACCACAGCCCACTCATGCGGCAGGAGAGGTTGACGGCGGCAGCCGTTCGCTCGATGTTGCACCTGCGAAAGCACCCTCCCTTTCAATCTCACTGAGCAAAGACTGCGCGGCCCCATGGACAGCACGAACACCTCGCCGACCAACGCCCTGCAATCCCCGGGCCCGACCTCGCGCGTGTTCTTCTCGCAGCGCCTGCGCCTGCATTATGTGGATTGGGGGAACAGCACAGCCCCGCCGCTCATTCTGCTTCATGGCGGTCGCGATCATTGCCGCAACTGGGATTGGGTGGCCGAACGTCTCCGCCGTGACTGGCACGTGATCGCGCCGGACCTGCGTGGGCACGGCGACAGCGAGTGGTCGCGCACCGGCACGTACAGCATGATCGGCTACATCTACGATCTCGCCCAGCTCGTTCATCAACTCAAGCTGGCGCCGGTCACGATCGTCGCGCACTCTCTCGGCGGCAACATCGCCATCCGCTACGCCGGCATCAATCCGGAGAATGTCGCCCGTCTCGTCGCCATCGAGGGTCTTGGCCCCTCACCGAAGAAGCACGCCGAGCGCTACGGCAAGCCCATCGAACAGCGCATGGCCACCTGGATCGAGGACCAGCGCAAGCTGGCCGGCCGCCTGCCGCGCCGCTACCCGACCATCGAGGACGCCTACGCGCGCATGCATGAAGAGAACAAGCATCTTTCGCCTGAGCAGGCGCGCCACCTGACCGTCCACGGCGTCAACCAGAACGAGGACGGCACCTACAGCTGGAAGTTCGACAACTACGTGCGCTCCTGGCCGCCCGATGACCTCGCCATGGCGGACCTCGAACACCTCTGGTCACGCATCACGTGCCCGACGTTGCTCGTCTACGGCAAGGAGAGCTGGGCGTCGGATCCGCGCGAGGACGGCCGCATTCAGCACTTCAAGAACGCGACGGTCGCGCGCTTCGAGCGCGCCGGTCACTGGGTCCATCACGATCGTCTCAACGACTTCATGGCGCTCACCGACCCCTTCATCGCGGGAAAATCCGTGCCGCAGAACATCGCGGGCGTCGCCTGAGCGCATCGCACGCAAGAAACGAGGACTGCCGGACACTCATGAGCACGACCGCAAGCACGAGCGCCACGACTTCGCCCCTAGATGATCCCATTGCCACCCTCGCTCGCAGCGGCAAGCCACCGGCCGATATCGTTGCGGCCGTCGCCGCCGACGCCGAGATTTCCACCACGCCGTGCGGGGACGGGCAACTCGTGTGGCGCCGCTGGGGCCGTGGTCGCCCGGTCGTCCTCGCGCATGGCGGCTCCGGCTCCTGGACTCACTGGATCAAGCAGATCCCCGTCCTGAAACAGCACTACGAGGTGTGGGCGATCGACCTGCCCGGTCTCGGCGACAGCGCAATGCCGCACAGCCCCCATACGCCCGAGAGCTGCGGCGCGGCGGTAGCCGAGGGCCTCAAGTTGCTCATCCCGCGCGAGCGGCGCGCGCACTACGTTGCCTTCTCATTTGGCGCGCATGTCTCGACGCACGCCTTGGCGCGCGTGGGCGACTGGGTGTCGGACTTCACGATTACGGGTTGCGCCGCGCTCGGCCTGCCGCAGGGGCCCGGCATCGAGTTCCCGAAAGAACGATCCGGCATGAGCGAAGAGGAGCGCATGGGCGTCCACCGCCAGCTCCTGGAGATCCTCATGTTCAAGGAGAACGACCGCATCGATCCGCTCGCAGTCTACCTGCAGTCGGAGAACATCCGTCGCGCCCGCTTCCGCTCACGCCCCTTTGCGCGCACGGACGAGATCGCCGTGAAGCTGCCCGAGGTCGTGGTGCCCGTCCGCGCCATCTGGGGTGCCGAGGACCAGACGGCGTGGCCGTCGGTCGAAGCCCGCTACGACGTGCTCCGCAGGGGCCATCCCGAGCTCGTCACGCGTACAGTACCGGATGCCGGCCACTGGGTGATGTACGAGCAGCCGACGGCCTATACGGCAGCCCTGCTGGAAGTGCTGGCCCTGGAGTGAGCACGTCTGCTGCCCGATACGGAGGGAGGCCAAGCAATATTGGCTTCCACGCGCGCCCGGGACTTGCAAAGCATGGGGCGGTCTGGTACCCACCTGCGGCGAACGAGGAGAGTGGCCGCCGCGCGAGAGCCGAGCCGGCCATTTTTATCCGTAGTTCCTGTGCGGTCGTGGCGGAATTGGTAGACGCACTACCTTGAGGTGGTAGCGCTCACAAGGCGTGGAGGTTCGAGTCCTCTCGACCGCACCATACTTCGACGTAAAATCATTATATTTCAATTTTTTAAGCTCGCCCGCCTCGCGCGGGCCCCAGCAGCACCTCAAGCCTCCAAATGGGGCGCACCGCGCCCATCGCCGCCGTATGATTGCGCTATGGAAGGTACGCGGGAGCACTCGCCGCCGTCTGATTGCGCGTCGCTCATGCGCTTGCTGCGGTCCTGTGGCGCGCGCGCCCCGCACTTCCTGCAAAGGCATCTGGCGCGGCAGAGATAGGGCCACGCTTTCATCTGTAGCGCCAGCGAGAGACGCCGCGACCGTTCCTACGGATTGGGAGGCCATTCATCTGGCGGATCGTTGCGCGATCGATCGAATAGCCGGGGCGACGCCATCGACGCGGACGGCGACCATCTCTGGTCGCCGCGCACCACCCACTAAGTCAGATAGCTCTCGATGACAGCCTTGTCGGATCTGAGCTTGCTGGCGGGACCGGAAAGCACGATGCGCCCGCGCTGGAGGATGTAGGCCTCATCCGCCACTTCGAGCGCCAGGTGCGCGAGCTGCTCGACGAGAAGAATGGCAAGTCCGTCTTCCGCCAGACGCCGCAGGGTATCCAGGATCAGCTTCACGATCTGTGGCGCAAGGCCGAGGGATGGTTCGTCCAACATGAGAAGCTTCGGCTTCATCATGAGCGCGCGGCTGACCGCGAGCATCTGCTGCTCGCCGCCAGACAGATTACCGCCGAGCAGATCCTGGCGTTCACGCAGAACTGGAAAACGCTCGAACTCGCGTTGGAGGCCGGCTTCCATCTCTGCCGAACTCAGGCCGGCAATGCGCTGCGCGCCGATGAGAAGATTGTCTTTTACGCTCAATGTCGGAATGATCTGCCGACCCTGCGGGACATGCACGAGACCGGCGCGCGCGAGATGGTGAGGTTCCATACTCGCCGTCGGGCGCCCATTGAAAGTTATGGTTCCGCTGCTGGGGCGCACGATGTTCGACATGGCGCGCAGAAGAGTGGTCTTTCCCGCCCCGTTGGCGCCGACCACCGCCACGAGCCTGCCTGCCTCGACCGACAAGGAGAGACCATGCAGGACCTGGACAGCGCCGAAACCGGCCGTGACATTGTCGAGCGTTATCACGCCACCGTCTCCGTTCCGAGATAGGCCCGCAGCACTGCCGGATCCTTCTGGATCTTCGCAGGTGAGCCGGCGGCAATCGGGTTGCCGAAATCAAGAACGGTGATGGTATCGGCGATCCCCATGACGAAATCCATGTTGTGCTCGACGACCAGAACCGCGATCCCGGCATCCTTCAGGCGGCGCACCAAAGCGGCGATCTCCTTGGCTTCGAGCGGATTCAAACCTGCAACGGGCTCATCGAGCAGTAGTATCGATGGCCGCTGTGCGATCGCGCGAGCCAACTCGACGAGCTTTCTGTGCCCGTAGGCAAGATCTTTCGGCAGACGATGCGCATAGTTCTCGAGGCCGACCATGCGCAGAATGGCCATCGCTTCGGCGCGCTCCTCTGCCTCATGTCCTCGCCCGCGCAGCCATCTGCTGAAGTCTCGCAAAACGCCTGCGCGCGGGCGCATCCCGAGCATCACATTCGAGATAACGTCGACACCGCCGATGAGCTGCAGATTCTGGAAGGTGCGCACGAGCCCGAGTTGAGCGCGCCGATGAGCGGGCAGGTTCGTGACATCCGCCCCGCCTATGAAGATCCGTCCCTCGGTTGGGCGATACAGTCCGGCGACGACATTGATGAATGTCGACTTGCCGGCTCCGTTCGGGCCGATCAATGCATGAATCTGACCGGGCTCAATGGCCAGTGACACGCCTTTGAGCGCCGAGACGCCAGCGTAGTTTTTGGACAAGTCCTCAACACGAAGATCACGCGGTTGGGAACATTGCAGCTCATAGTTTCCCGCTTGGGCCTCGACAGCTTCCTTGCGTGCTCTTCTACGGAAGACGCGGCGGAAGAGACCGATCATGCCCTCAGGAAAGAGAAGCAGGACGCTGATGAGGATCGTGCCGTAGATCAGCGGACCGTACTCATGGAGCGCGGCGATCGTCTCCGTCAGTCCGAGCAGAATGGCGGTACCGAGAAGCGGCCCCCAACTACTGCCGAGCCCGCCAATAACGGCCGCAATGAGCAAGCCAATGGTCAGGCGGATGTTGAAAGCATCGCTAGAGATAAACCCGTTCTGGTGCGCGAACAGCACGCCAGCCAGGCCTGCGAGAGCCGCGGTGCCGGCGAACACGACCGTTCGCCAAACGGGTACGTTCAAGCCGATGGTCTGAGCGAACGCTTCGCTCTCCTTGATTGCGCGCAGTCGCCGGCCAACGGAAGACGAGAAGAGATAGTCACTGCCGATCTGCACCAGCAGGAGACAGGCCGCTGCGACCCAGAAGAAGTAGGTCGGCCCCATGGCAAAATCGCCGAAGTCGATCTGAGGGACGCCCATGAGGCCCATGGTGCCGCCCGTGAAGCCGGTCCAGCGCTGCGCCAGGATCTCGACGATGAATCCGAAAGCCAGAGTGGCCATGGCCAAATAGAGGCCGCGCGTCCGAAGCGCGATCAACCCAAGCAAGACGCCAATGGCGAGTGCGACAAGCACGCCGACGAACACGGTGAGTGATAGAGGCAGCCCATACGTGGTGGCGAGGATCGCCGTGCCATAGCAGCCGAGGGCGTAGAAACCGCCATGCCCCAGCGACATCTGCCCTGAGAGGCCGAGCAGAATGTTGAGGCTGATGACGGCAATCGCAGTGTAGGCATAGATCTGCGCGATATGAACGTAGAACGGATTCGGCGCGATCTGAGGCAGCACTGCGATAGCGAGCACTGCTGCGCCGTAGACGGCCAAGCGTCGGAAGCCGGGGGAGCTAGCGGACATCGGCGGCTCGCGTGCTGAAGAGGCCCGTCGGGCGGAATGCAAGGAGAATCAGGACGGCGATCAGCGGATAGAGATCACCGAAGCTGCTGTCGAAGTAGTTCGAGAACGCTTCCACGATGCCGAAGAGGAGGCCGCCTGCGAGCAGACCGACCGGATTCGAGAAGCCACCAATCGATGCGACGGCGAAGGCTTTGATCGTGAAGACCAAGCCCATGTGCGGGTTGACCGACACGAGGGGGCCGACCAGGAATCCCGAGATTCCGGCGAGCAGAGAGGCAAGCACGAAGACCAGCACAACGGTTCCGCGCACGTTCACGCCAAGCAGCGCAGCCGCTTCAGGATTGAAAGCGACGGCATAAATGGCCTTGCCCCAACGTGTTCGAAAAAGGAATAGGTAGAAGGCGGTCACGACGACGAAGGCCACGGCAATGATCGCCAGTTCTTCGACGAAGATGCCGACACCACCGATGTGCACCACATTGTTTCGGGTCGCCGAGAAAATTGGCGGCGCATACTGCGCGGCCTTCCCCCAGATGAGTTCGACGACGTTCTGGAGAATGAGGGCGGCACCCGCCGTCGTGAGGACCCAGGCATAGCCGCCCGTCTGATCTCCGGCGCGGTCTAGGGGCCGGATCGCGAAGCGCTCGAGCCCCCAGCCCAGAAGCCCAAGGACAATGAGCACGCCCACAAGAACCAGCGGCGCGGGCACACCGAGCAGCATGAGGCCGATGGTTACGTAAGCACCGACCATCAGAAAGTCGCCCTGTCCGAAATTCAGACGGTGCGTGGCCAAGTGCGCGATGAACAGCCCCTTCGCTGTCAGCGTATATATGGCACCGACGGCTATTCCGCTCATCAAGAGCTGGAATACGTTGCTGAGTGTCATGCTCGAACTGATCCAGTGGAGGCTATAGAGGGGCTGGTGGGCTGGTGCCTACTCGACAATAGAGATGGAGATCGGTCTCGAAGAAGTCGATCGCGCAAGCGACCCTCTTCTCCGAGACCGTATCTATCCAGTGCGGTCTCGTCAGTACTTCAGGCGAACGACCTGACCGTCCTTCCACACGCCAAGAAACACGTGTTCCTTGTCGAGGCACTCGTGATCTGTGGGCGAGAAGGGCTTTGCGGGCGTTTCCGACACGGCATCCACGCCGTCGATCGCCTCGAGTGCATCGCGCAGAGCTTTCGGATCGCTCTTGCCGACTTTCTCGACAGTCTTGAAGACGATCTGACCGGCGTCGTAACCAAGCGATGCCAGAACGGGCCAGCGATAATCCTTGCCGTACTCCTTGCGCATACGCTCATCGAAGGCTTTGGCCTTGGGGTCAGCAAGATCGAGTGCCTGTCCCATGACCGTGCCTTCGATGGCTTCCTTTCCGACGATCTGTTCGACCTTCAGTGAGGAGAGCCCCCAGTTACCAGCGATCACAGGGCGGTAGTTGAGGCGTGCCATGGGGCGATAGATGAGCTCAAAGGACTCGTGGAAGTTCAGAACGAGCTCCGCGCCGGCGTCACGCATTTTGATCATCTGCGGCGTCAAGTCGTTCACGCCCGGAGCGGCTGCTTCGATCGCCACCAGTTCCTGACCGCGCGCCTTGAGGCCAGCTTCGATCTCCTTGGCGGATACGCTGCCATAGCCTGTCGTTGAGTGCACAAGGCCGATCTTCTTGAACGTCTTCACGCCCCAATCGAGAATGGCCTCGATCTGGAACTTCTCCACCATCGAGCAGCGGAAAATGAAGCTCGGCTTCTGATCGATGAACTGGGTCGTGATCGGCGTTGCGATCGCAGGCCCCGCAACCAGCGGAATGCTGGCGCGCTGAAGGATCGGCGCGAATGCGAGCACGTTGCCGCTGCTGACCGTGCCGATGACGATCGGCGCGCGATCATTCTGGATCAGTCGCTGCACGACCGAGACGGCACGTTGAGGGTTCGCCTCGTCGTCGTAAACGACGAGATCGATCTTGGTCTTCGGGTTCTTAGCTTCGTGATCCTTCAGCGCGAGCTTGAGCCCCTGCAGATAGCTCTCGCCGAAGTCGACGATGGCTGGCGGACCACTCAGTCCGAGCACGACGCCGACCTTGACCGTTTCCTGCGCGTAGACGGGGCCAACGGTCCCCAATACGCCCGCGATAGCCGCGGCAGCCCATATTTTTCTCATGTTGTTTCCTCACTCGTGTTTAGATGATTATCCGTTCAACGCCCTTCAAATCGGGCTTCTCTCTTTTCGCGGAAGGCCGTCGTCCCCTCGCGAATGTCCTGCGTGCCCCCGAGATCATAAAAGGAGCGCGACTCGAGCTTCATGGCCTCGCCGAAAGACATATCCATGGATCGACGCATGACATCCTTGGCAAAGCGCTGTGCAAGCGGCGCACGCGCAGCCAGCATCGCGGCATAGTCCATTGCCTTCTCGACGAGCTGGTCAGCCGGATGGATGCGATTGACCAGACCGATACGATAGGCGTGGTCGGAGTCGATCCGCTCGCCGGACAGCACGATTTCCATGGCGTGGCCGAGGCCGACGATCTGCGGCAAACGGATCAGACCGCCGTCACAGGCATGAAAACCCCACTTAACATCCTGCAACGCGAATTCTGCGTTGGGAGAGCAGAAGCGGATGTCGCAAGCCAGCGCCAGCTCGAAGCCACCCGAGATTGCAAAGCCGTTGACGGCCGCAACGATCGGCTTGCCGATGTCCATGTTGCGCGTGATGCCGGCGAAGCCCGGGCCGTCCGTATAGCGCTTGCGGAACTCCGGGGCTGGCCGATTGGCAAAGTCGATCGTGTAGGTCTTCAGATCAGCGCCGGCACAGAACGCCTTGGCGCCGGCGCCGGTGATGACGGCAACACGCGCTGCATCGTCCTGATCGAAGCGCTGCCATGCGGCCGTGAGCTCGTCGTTCGCCGCGAAGTCGAGAGAGTTCATCTTCCCGGCGCGGTTGATGGTTATGAGCGCAACGGCACCGCGCCGCTCATAGAGGATGTCGCTCATGACGCCTTCTCCGCGAACGTGTAAGCACCTTCGTCTTCACTCACAGCCTCAACGGGCAAGTCGAGGCGCAAATTCTCCTCTGTGCCGCTGAAGCGACCAGTGATGATCAGGCCCGCATCGAGCTTCACCACTGCAACGACGTAGGGCGCCTGCCCCTTGAAGCGTGTCGGTGCGCGGCGGATCGTTGTCCACGAGACGAGCGCGCCCGCTCCCGGCGCTTCGGAAAGAACAAGCTTGTCGCTCTGACAGGCCGCGCAGAGATCCCGTGGTCCCGGGTCGAGCGTGCCGCAGCTTTCGCAGCGGAGAACCTTGATGTGCATGGCTTCAGGCATCAATACGCTTGAGGATGTTGACAGTGCAGGCAACGCCGGTGCCGCCCAGATTGTGGGTCAAACCGATCGCCGCATCGCGCACTTGGTTCGGGTGCTGGCCGCGAAGCTGGAGCACGCTCTCATAGATCTGACCAAGGCCCGTTGCACCGACAGGATGCCCCTTGGAGAGCAGGCCGCCGCTCGGATTGACCGGGATATCGCCGCCAACGCGCGTCCTGCCTTCCAACGCATAGCCACCGCCGTGCCCGCGCGGCACGATGCCGAGATCCTCCGTATCGATGATCTCGGCAATGGAGAAGCAATCGTGCAGCTCCACGAAGTCGACGTCCTTCGCGCTGATGCCCGCTTGGGCATAGGCTGCCTGGGCTGCCATGACCGTTGCGTCGAACGTGCACAGATCAGGATGGCCGGCAATGCGCGCACTGCCTCGTGTTTGCGCAGAGGCCATGACGGCAACAGGTGAGCTGGCCAGCTCGGCGCGTTTATCAGCCGCAACGAGCAGAAGCGCGGCGGCGCCGTCGCTCGTCGGGCAGCAGTCATAGAGCCGTAGTGGATCGCAGATCAGCGGCGACTGCAGGATCTGGTCTGCACCCACATTCGCGCCCATCTGGGCCAAAGGATTGAGAAGGCCGTTCGCCTTGTTTTTGCTGACGACCGCCGAAACCTGATCGCGGCTGGTCCCGTAACGCTCGGCGTGGATTTGCCACGCGAGACCGAACAACCCCGGAAAGGTCAGGCCGCTGATGCCGTCGCTGCGATTGTCCATCGCGCAATTGAGCGCGGCTGTCGTCGTCGCGGTATCGGCATGTGTCATCTTCTCGACGCCAACAGCGAGAGCTGCGTCGCACATGCCGCTTGCGACGGCGAGGTAAGCGTGCCGGAACGCAATTCCACCCGAAGCGCAGGCTCCCTCGACCTTCGTGCACGGAATTTGCCCAAGGCCGAGGCCATCGGCGACAAGTCCAGCTAAGACTTCCTGCCCCGTCAGCGGGCCAGAGACGAAATTACCGAGATAGAGGGCGCCCACCTGCTTGCGATCGATGCCGGACTCGCGGATTGCCGCGTCGGCCGCACGGATTGCGAGGGATTGGATGGCGATCTCGCTATGTCGGCCAAATGGCGTCGAGCCAATGCCCGCAATGAGAACCTGCCTCATGACAATCTCTCCTGATCGAGCCGACGTCGCAGCTCCGTTTTGAGTATCTTTCCGTAGTTGTTCTTCGGAAGTGGACCGACAAAGCGATACGCTTTCGGTCGCTTGAAGCGCGCGATGTTCTCCAGACAGAGCTGATCGAGTTCGCTCTCCGTGATCGTCTCGCCATCCTTGGCGACGACAAACGCGACAACCTCCTCGCCCCAATCGGGATGGGGATTTCCGACGACGGAAACCTCAACGACTGATGGATGGCGAAGAAGTACCTCCTCGATCTCGCGCGGGTAGATGTTGGTGCCGCCCGAGATGATCATGTCCTTGGAACGGTCGCGAAGCGTGAGATATCCGCTTGCGTCGAGGCTGCCGAGATCACCAGTGTGCAGCCAGCCACCTCGCAACGTGGACGCCGTCGCCTCCGCGTTATTCCAGTAGCCAGTCATCATGCTGGCGCTTTGCGTGATCACCTCACCGACCTCGCCGGGAGGCAGATCGCGGTCATCCTCGTCTACGACGCGAACAAGAACGCCCGAGCGCGCGATGCCGCACGAAGCAAGGCGATCGGCGATCGGCGGGCCATCGCCGCCGATATGGCCAGCCTGATCGAGGCCGGTGATGGTCATGGGCGATTCACCCTGACCGAAAATCTGGTAGAGGCGCGGTCCGAAAATCTCCAGCGCACGCTGCAGGTCCGCCACGTACATGGGGCCGCCACCATAGTAAATGGTGCGGATGTGCGTTGGATCGATCTCACGCGCAATCGGGCTGTTGACGAGGCGCGTCAGCATGGTCGGCGCGGCGAACATGGTCACGTTGCGATGTCGCGATACCACTTCGGCCAGAGCCTCGAGATCGAAGCCCGGCAGGATGATGTGCTGCCCGCCCTTGAGGAAGAATGGCAGGGCATAAAGTCCCGTGCCGTGCGAGAGCGGCGCCATGTGAAGCTTGATGTCGCTGGGCCCCAGGAAGTCGACATCCGAGAGATAGGTCAGGCTCATGGCGAGAAGTGCGCGGTGGCTCAGCATCGCGCCTTTGGGCCGCCCGGTAGTTCCGCTCGTGTAGAACAGCCAGGCTAGATCCTCGGGCTGGGAGGCGTGCGCCGCGACGGGCTTGCTTGCAATGAGGCGCTCGTAAGCGGCAGTGCCAGCGCAGATGATCTCCGTGCCGGACAGGATCTCCTGTGCGCCGGATACGAGCCCGGGCGTTGTCAGGAGAAGCGTCGCGCCGCAGTCGGCGACAACGTGCTCGATTTCGCGAGGATGCAGCTTCGCGTTGCAGGGGACAGCTACGAGACCAGCCGCCCAGCATCCGTACAGGCACTCGAAGAACTCGCCGCAGTTCTCCATCCACAGGATGACGCGGTCGCCCGGCCGACGGCCGCTCGAAGTCAATGCCCCCGCCAGCCGAAACACGCGATCGAGAAGCTGTCCGTAGGACAGCTCCAGCGTCTCGGAACGAATAGCCGGCGCGCCCGGCTGTCGCCGAGCAGTTTCCTGCAGCAGTTGCGCCAGGTTCAAGCGCTCCTCCTTAACTCTTCAGTTAAGATTATTGCCTTTCGGGTTAAATAGCCACAATTGGGGTGCCCGGCAAGCGGGATTCGGGTACTGGATGTCGCGGAAAAATTGACCGCATGAAGGATTGATGCATGACAAAGCGCCGACGCCCGGCTTTCGGCGCCGCGTTCGATAAGGAGGATCAGCGCACGCGCAAGCGGCAGGCCGTCGTGCGTGCTGCTGCCGTCGCGTTCAATGAGCGCGGGTTCTCGACGACGTCCATGGATGATGTCGCCGCAGCGCTCGGCATTACGAAGCCGACGCTCTATCAGTACTTCAAGAGCAAGCAGGAAATTCTGTACGAATGCCACTTACTAGCCGCCCATCACGGCGATGCTGGCGTTGCCGACGCAAATGGGCACAACGGACCTGCCCTCGAGAAGCTGCTCGTCTACGTCCGACGCTTCATGATGGGGTTCTTTGATGACCTCGGATCCTGCGCGGTCCTACTCGACATCAATTCGCTGACGGATAAGAATCGCAGGGAGATCATTCGTCGCCGTGACGCGGTCAGCGACGGGGTCACGGCCATCATTGCGGCGGGGATCAAGGACGGCAGCATTGCGCCCTGCGATCCGAAGCTCGCGGCACTCTTTATTTTCGGCGTCGTGAACTGGATGTCGGTTTGGTATCGCTCGAGCGGACCAAAGGCGCCGGAGGAGATTGCGGACGAGTTTCTGCGGCTCTTCCGCAGCGGCTTTCAGCGGGCGTAACTCGGCGTTGCAAGCCGGGGCTAAGGTCGGTGCGCAACCGCCTCACAAGTTCATGAGCGACAGCCGGTGAGTGCAGCGTCAAGACCAATACCCGAGGAACCACCGACGACGACGCCCCTCTTGCCTGCGCGCATCATGCGTTTCCTCCAGGTTTCGCTGCGCTGCAGTCACGTCGGCTCGTAGCGCGTGCCGATGCCCGGCTTGCTGCGACCGAGGCCAGGCAACTCCCAGACGCCGGCACCGGACGGGTTGGTGTCGGCGGCAATATCGACGTCGATCAGATAAGGCTTGTTGGCGGCGATCGCCTTGCGAATCGCATCCCCGATGTCGGCCGCGCGGTCGACGCGCACGCCGGCGACGCCGGCAGAACGCGCCATGGCCGCGAAATCCGGATTGTAGCGTTGGCCGGTCGTCGGGTCGTGGAAATCCGTGGCCAGCTCGCGGCCGCCGAGATAGCCCCGCTGCAGGCCGCGGATCGATGCATAGGCGTAATTGTTCCAAACGACCCAGACGACGGGGAGATTGTATTCGACAGCCGTCCCAAGCACGTTCGCGTGCATGAAGAATGCGCCATCACCGCAAACGGAAACGCAGGGACGACCCGGGGCGGCGAACTTGGCACCGAGCACGCCGGCAACACCAAAGCCCATCGGACCGAAACCCATGGAGCCGATCAGCGAGTCCGGTCTCCGCGGCTTGCAGAATCCGAGCAGCCAATTGTGGTGCACGCCGATGTCGCTGACGAGGATTGCGTCCTCGGGCAAGCACCGGTCGATTTCGTAGGCGGCGCGCTGCGGATGGATCGGCGAGGTGTCATCCGAGAAGCCGGGAGCAACGAACGCATCCCACTCCTTGCGACATCCGTCGATGGCAGCGAGCCACTTCCGGCGCGCATCGAGCTTGCCGTCGAGGCACTTGCGTGAGGCAACCTCAGCCAACACCTGCCGGAGGAAAGTGCGCACGTCCGCCATCAGGCCGAGCGCCACCGGATAGTTGCGGCCGATCTCCTCGGGATCAATGTCGACGTGAATGAGTTTCGTCGGCGGGATCGTGAACGAGTAGCCGGGAATCCAAGAACTCGACGTTCGGTCGTCGAAGCGGACGCCGAGCGCGAGCAGGACGTCCGCCTGGCGCGCAGCATGATTTGCCTGATAGTGGCCGGCGCGCGCGACGAGCCCAAGCGCGAGCGGATGGCTCGCATCAATAGCGCCCATGCCGCTCGCCGACGCGGCAACGGGTATCTGCAGCATCTCGGCGAGCTTCAGCAGATCTTCGGCCGCGCCGCCATAACGCACGCCCTGACCGACCAGGATCACGGGGCGCTCCGCCGACAACAGCATATCAACGGCTTTCACGACGCCTTCGGGATCGGCGCCGCAACGGCTCGAGATGTTGGCCGTCCACTCGCGCGGATCCGGCGTCTCTTCAGCGGCTGATTCCATGAACACGTCGAAGGGGACGTCGAGCACGACGGGACCAGGGCGCCCGGTTACCATCGTCTTCCAGGCTTGGCGGATGGCAAGCGGGACCATCTCGCCGCGCGTTGGCTGGAAGACCTTCTTGCAGTAGCTGCGCACCGTCGAGGGAAAGTCGGCCTGATAGTGCCGATAGAGTTCCTGGAAGGCCCCGCGATTGAACTGGCTCGTCGGCACGTTGCCGGTCACGGCGAGAAACGGCACCGAGTCGAGGTACGCGTTGCCGAGCGAGATCGGCAGGTTCGCCGATCCGGGACCGCACGAGGTGAAGGTTGCGATCGGCTGGCCGGACACGCGATAGTAAACATCGGCCATGAAGCCCGCGACGCTCTCGTGATGCACAGAGATCGTCTTGATGTCGTGGGAGCGCTCACGCAGGGCATCGATGAACTGGATGTTGCCATGCCCGCAGAGGCCGAAGGCGTAGGGAGCGCCCTCACGGATCAGATAGTCGACGATGACCTGAGCGCCATTCAGCCTGTTGGGTGTCGACATTGGATACGAATTGCCCCCGCGCGCGACGATTGCGACGTTTTTGGGCGCGGCCCTGAGGACGGCGGCCATCCGGAAAGCTATTTCTCATAATTCCGCACGTCAATTGATATTGTGGCATAGTGTGCTCTGTCGCGGAAGCGCCGCGTCGCAGTCATCGACGATCGAGTCGGAACAGGGAGGCGGACGAGATGGAACGCAAATGGTTCATCCGAAATGTCGCTGAGGTGCCGTGGCGGGAGTTTCCGGATCATTTCGGCGGCGCATTGTCCAAGCCGCTGGTATGGCCGCAGAATGCGGGCGCCAAGCACATCGACTATCGCATCTCGCTCTACCAGCCCATGGCCTACGTAAAGACGCACCGCCACAAGACCCAGGAGCAAATTTATCACGTGCTGAAGGGCGAAGGCCTTATGGAGATCGAGGGGCAGAGCCGTGTCGTCCGCGAGCACGACGTCATATTCCTGCCGCCAGGCATAGATCACGCCATCTCGAATAGCGGCCTCGTCGACCTGGTGTTTCTAGTGATAACGTCACCGGTCGAAGACGGTGTGGCGTAGGTCCAAGCCGTCAGAGAAGCCGCAATCCGGAGTTGAGCCCTTGAGCGAGCGATCGAAGAAATCGGCGACACGGCAGACGGCCAGCCGTACGAAGTATGCGCGCCGGAAAGACGCGCCGATCGTCTCGCGAGAACGACCAGGTGATGATGCAGTGCAGCGGGTGGGCGTGCAGTCGCTCGGCCGCGCGTTCGGCATCATCGAAGTGGTCGCGCGCCACCGCGACGGGATCGGCCTCGCCGATCTCAGCCGGCTCGTCGGATTGCATAATTCAACGGCCTTCCATCTGGCAAAAACCCTTGTTTCATTGGGATATATCCGCCAGGAGTCGGAAACCAAACGCTATCGCATCGGCCGTAAGATGTTCTCGCTCGCAGCGAGCGCTCTCGACGAGATCGAGATGATCCAGCTCGCCACACCGGCGCTCGAGGAATTGTCACGAAAGACCGGAGAGAGCGCACATTTTTGTGTGCGCGCAGGCGATGCCGTGGTGGTCATTGCCCGCACCAGCGGATCTGGCGCATTCCAAATGACGGACCGCGTCGGCGTCGTCCGCCCGGCTCATTGCACGGCGCTCGGAAAGGCTATTCTCGCCTCACTCACGCCTGAGCAGTTGCGCCTCTTCATCCAGCGCAACCCTCTGGCACCATCGACCAAACGATCGATCACCGAGATTCCCGAGTTGATCAGGGAGATCGAGAAGGTGCGAAAGACCGGCCTTGCCTTCGACGACGGCGAGTTCAATCTCGAAGTGCGCTGTACCGGCGTCGCGGTGCGTGATTTCACCGGCAATGTCGTCGGAGCGATCGGCATCTCCGGCCCGATCTGGCGGCTCTCCGACGACATGATGCAACGACACGCAAAGGCGGTTGCTATTGCGGCGCAGCGCTTGTCCGAGGACTTCGGTCATCGCACGGCAGACAGCGCGAATACATCGGGCGCGAATGCGGATGAGGACGCCCAGGCAGCTCGCTAAGCGCGCGCCTCTCTGCCGCCGATTTAGCGTTGACAGAGTGCAAGCGTTACGGAACTATCCTGCCAAACCAAGAAATCACCTCTCATGATGTAAAATGAGCAATGGGTGGAGGGCCGCACAGCAAGCGGCCCCGTTGGGAGGATATTTCAGACATGACTCGCATTGACCGTCGGCAGGTTCTGAAGACCGGCGCCGCCTTTGCCGGAGGATCGGTGCTCGGGTTTCCCGCGATCGGGCGGGCCCAGGCGAATGTCATCAAGATCGGCCATCTCACGCCTCTCACTGGCTTTCTGGGCGCGCTCGGTGGCTATGCGCAGCTCGGCGTCAAGATGGCCGAGGAGGAGATCAACAAGGCCGGTGGCGTACTCGGACGTCCGCTCGAGGTGATGTCGGAGGACTCGGTCAATCCGGCGACGGCGTCGACGAAGGCGCAACGAATGCTCGAGCAGAACGGCGCGACCATGCTGCTCGGCGAGATCAACTCGGCTTCGGCGAAGACGATCATGCAAGTGGCCGCGCGCAACAAGCGCCTGTTCATGAGCATCGGCGCGCGCTCGGATGTGCTGCGCGGCAAGGACTGCAATCGCTACACCTTCCACGTCGACATCCCGGTGACGGTGATGGTGAACGCGGCAGGACAGGCGCTGCTTCGCGAGGGCCTCGTCAAAGGCAAGCGCATCTTCAGCATCACGTCGGACTATCTCTTCGGACACGATCTCGCCAAGGCGGCCAAGAATTTCTATGTCGCGAATGGCGGCAATCAGGTCGGCGATGAGCTGGTCGCAACGGATGCAACCGACTTCAGCCCTTACCTTCTGAAAATCCGGCAGGCGAAGCCCGATCTCGTCTCGACCAATCTCGGCGGCAATCAGGTGACGAATTTCGTCAAGCAGTACGCCGAATTCGGGCTGCCGTTTCCGATAGCGGGCTTCAACCTCAACACGGCCGATGCCTGGGCGGCGGGTGAAGGTAATCTAAGTGGCATTTGGCCGACAGTCTGGCACCACGACCTCGACATCCCATCGTCGAAGACCTTCGTCACGGACTTCACGAAGAAATTCGGCAAGCCGCCGGAGAACCACGCCTGGATCGAATACGTGACGCTCAAGATCATGGCGCAGGCGATGACCGAGACGAAGTCCACCGAGACCGACGCGCTGATCGCCTACTTCGAGAAGGAGCCACAGTTCGACCTGCTCAAGGCGCGTAAGGGATACTTCCGATCCTGGGACCACCAACTCATGCAGGAAGCCTATCCCTTCACCGTCAAGCCCAAGGGACAGGCGAAGGACCAGTGGGATTTCCTCAAGCTCGGCTCGGCAGTTCCCGCTGCGGATCAGCCCCTCGAGGTGCTCGCTCCGACGAAGGAGCAGAGCGAGTGCAAGATGTGATCACCTCACGCGGGTGCGGACATCCCCACACCCGCGTGATTCTCGCCTCGCGTCCTGGCCTCGCGCAGCACTGATCCGCCCATGCAATGGATGTTTCTGCTCGAGCAGGTTGTGAACGGCCTCGTGCTCGGCGGCTATTATCTACTCATCGCGCTCGGCCTGTCGCTCATCTTCAGCGTGGGCGGGGTGGTCAATCTCGCGCACGGCGCCTTCTACGCACTCGGCGCCTACGTATCGCTGGAGATCGGCAAGCGCCTGGGCTTCATCTCGGCGGTTGCGCTCTCGCCGGTTGTGGTCGGCGCGCTCGGCATCCTGTTCGAGCGCTTCATCCTGCGTCGTTTCTATACGGCCGACCCGATCCTGAGCCTGCTCGTAACTTTCGGCCTGGCGATGGTGGCCGAACAGATGATCCGCATCATATGGGGGGCGGCGCCCCTGCCGGCGTCCATTCCGCAGGAGCTCAAGGGCGCGATCATCATCGGGGACTTCCTGTTTTCGCGCTACAGGCTGACACTGCTCGCCATCGTGATAGTGGTGCTCGCCGCGATCTGGCTGCTGTTGCACAAGACGTCATTCGGCCGGGTCGTCCGGGCCGGCATCCAGCGCCCGGATATGGTCGCTGCACTCGGCATCCGCCTGCAGCCTTACATGACGACGATCGTTGCCCTTGGCGTCGGCACGGCCGCGCTCGGTGGCGCACTGTTCGCGCCGATCACCATCGTGCATCCCGCCATGGGTGCTGAGATCATCACCGCGGCGTTCGTCGTCGTCGTGATCGGCGGGCTCGGAAGCTTTTGGGGTGTCGTACTCGCAGCAATCCTCGTCGGTGTCGTGCGCGGCGTGACGATCCACTTCCTCCCTCCGGCCGGCGAACCATCGATGTACGTGTTGATGTTTCTCGTCCTCCTGCTGCGGCCCCGGGGCCTCCTGGGCGAGCGCATCGAGAAGTTCGAATGACCCGGGCGCTGTTTGCACACAAGAACCTGCCGCTGTGGATCGGTGCCGCGGCTCTAATCGCGCTTCCGCCACTCATGGCGCTGCTCGGCCTGACAGTGAACACGGCAAGCGTTGTGGTCACGCTCGCCATCGCCGCCATGGGCCTCAACGTCCTCGTCGGCTACACGGGCCTGACGTCGTTCGGACATGGCGCGTGGTTCGGCCTGTGCGCCTATTCGGCGGGCCTGCTGCAGAAGAATGTCTTTCCGGACCAGATCATCGTGCCGATTATCGGCGCCGTGGCACTGACGGCGTTTGCGGCGACTGTCGTTGGATTTCTCATCCTTCGCCGGCGCGGCGTCTACTTCGCGCTGCTCACGCTTGCCCTGGTGGCGCTGTGCTACAACATCGCGTTCCGCTGGAGTGAAGTGACCGGCGGCGAGGACGGGCTCGGTGGACTCGCGCGCGGGAATCTCGGGCCCATCAATCTCGATGATGCACTGGCCTACTACATCTTCATTGCCGTCATCGCATTCGCGGTCCTGTATGGCCTGCTGCGCGTCGTGCGCTCACCGTTCGGCCACGTGCTCGTCGCCATTCGCGAGAACCAGCTGCGCGCGACATTCCAGGGCTATCCTGTCGAGCGCTACAAGCTCGCCGCGTTCGTGCTCTCCGCGACCGTAACAGGACTTGCCGGCGCGCTGACCGGATTTCTCCACTATATCGTATCGGCCGATGCCACCTCCGTCGTCTTCTCGGGTGAGCTCCTGGCGATGGTGGTCATCGGCGGGATGCACAATCTGCTCGGCCCCGCGCTCGGCGCGCTCTTCTACACCCTGTTCCGCGAGATGCTCTCGATCTGGACCGGCAACTGGCTGCTGTGGTTCGGCCTGATCTTCGTCGGCTTCGTTCTCTATTCACCGAGCGGCCTCGTCGGCATCTGGGCACGCCTGTCGAGCCGCTGGAAACCCAGCGAGATCGATGAGGCCGCCATGAGCAAACGGCGCATCTACGAGGGCCTCGAGCTGCCGCACTTCCTCAGGCCTGAATCCCACACCGGCCAGGTGCTGGAGGCACGTGGCGTCGCGAAGCATTTTGGCGGCATACGCGCGGTGATCTCGGCGGACGTTGCAGTTCAGAGCGGCATGATCCACGCCCTGATTGGCCCCAACGGCGCCGGCAAGACGACGCTCTTCAATCTCGTCTCCGGCATGTTTCGGCCCGACGCTGGAAACGTGCGCCTTCTCGGCCGCGAGATCGGGGGCCTGTCGCCGGACCGCATCTGCGGCCTCGGTCTCGCCCGCTCATTCCAGATCACCAGCCTGTTCAAGTCGCTCTCGATCTACGAGAACATCCGTCTGTCGCTGCAGGCGCAAAATCCTGCTCGCTTCAACGCGTGGCACGACATCGATTCTTATCCCGAGGTGCGCGGCGAAACGCAGGAACTCATCCGCTTTCTCGGCCTTGAAGGCATAGAGGGCGTCCAGGCGGGGGAGCTTTCATACGGCGGGCAGCGTCTTGTCGATCTCGGCATCGCACTCGGAGCGAAACCGCAGGTGCTGCTTCTCGATGAGCCACTCGCAGGCCTCGCCGCCGCCGAGCGCGAGCGCATATCGCGGCTCGTCACCAAGATCGCGCGCAACGTGCCTGTGCTGATCGTCGAACACGATATCGACCGCGTACTCGGACTGTCGCACTGCGTCACGGTGATGAACCAGGGCGAGGTTCTCATGAGCGGCTCGCCAGAGGAGGTGCGTGCCGATCGCCGCGTGCAGGAGGTCTATACGGGAACGGGCGTGCTGCCCGTTGCGAGCCGCACGTCCGATCTGGCCGGTGCCGTCGAGGTGCTGCGCGTCGGAAGGGTCAACACATTCTACGGCAAGAGCCATATCCTGACCGACGTCTCTCTAGACGTGCGGAAGGGGGAGATCGTCGCGCTTCTCGGCCGGAACGGCGCCGGCAAATCGACACTGCTGAAGACGCTCGTCGGTCTCGTTCCGGCCGCATCAGGCTCCATCCAGTTCGACGGGCGCGAAATCGCGGGGTTGCCGGCGCCCGATGTGGCGCGCCTCGGCATTGGATACGTGCCGCAGGGCCGCGGTCTTTTTGCCGGGATGTCGGTTGCCGAGAATCTGGCGCTCGGACGGCTCGCTCGAGCAACGGACGGCGCGACGGGCGTGGTGTGGAGCGAGGAGCGGATTCTGGAGTATTTTCCGCGGCTGAAAGAGCGGATGCATGTCGCGGCCGATTACCTCTCGGGTGGCGAGCAGCAGATGGTGGCGGTCGCTCGCACACTGTCCGGCAACGTGAAGATGCTGCTGCTCGACGAACCTTTCGAGGGCTTGGCGCCGAGCGTGGTGCTCGAGCTATTTGACGTGTTCGACCGTCTGCGCGAGCACGTCTCCATCATCATCGTCGAGCACAATCTGGACCTGGTGCTGGCGCTCGCCGACCGGGTGTTCGCGTTGGAGCGCGGGGCCGTGTTCCACGAGGGGCCTGCGTCGGACCTCCTGAACGATCTCGATGAGCGCAAGCGCGTGCTCTGGCTATGAGGATGCGCTGACCGCATAAGAGCTGACATCGTCAGGTCGGACCTCACGCCTTTCAAGTATTTGCAAACTGGGGCCGAGAGTGTTCCTCTGTCGTGGCACGGCGTGAGCAACCTCAGCCGGGAGGGATACCTTGCAAACACAGAAGGACAACTGGGGCGCTCGGGCCCGCATCGGGATGTTCATCGTCGGCAATGAGGCCGTGCCCGAGGCCGAATGGTGGGCCATGTGCCCGCCGAATGTCTCGGTACACGCAGCGCGCGTGACGGCGCGTGCGCCGTGGGCGCGCTGGCGCGAGGACCGCAAAGGCGTCGAGCTCGAAGTCGATCTCGAGCGCGGGGCCCGGCAGTTCGGTACCATGCGTCTCTCGGCCATCACCGTGGGGCACACATCGAGCAGCGTTCTCGGCGGCAAGGGTTGGGATGAAGCCGTCGTGTCCACGCTCTCCAAAGCGATCGGCACGGACGCAGTCGTCACGACCAACGGGCTCGACAGTATCGCGGCGCTCCGCGCATCCGGCATCCACCGGCCGTTTCTTGTCATGCCGCCCTGGTTCGGCGATGAAACGCTCGGCGCCGGCGTCCGCTACTATGCCGATCATGGCTTCGCACCGGCCGCGCACCTTCGATACGATCCCGGCCCCAAGTGGTGGGATGTGCCCACACACGAGATGTATCCGCGCGGCCTGGGCTTCGAGCAGGAGATCGAACCGCTCTACGCGCAAATCCTCGCGGCATGTCCGGCTGATGCCGACGGCGTCCTGATCGCCGGAACTGGCTTTCGCTGCGTGGCCATTCTGGATGCGCTGGAGAAGGAGCTGAAGCGCCCGGTCCTTTCAGCAAACCAAGTGAGCCTTTGGCACTGCCTGCGGTTAGCGGGCGTCCAGGCAAAGATCTCAGGCTACGGTAGCCTTCTCGATTTGTGAGCGCGCAAGGCGATCACGACATGAGCACACTTTCGACCGAAGCCATCAGAGCATCCGTTGCGCGGCAGCGGGCGTACGCCGAAGATCTGTTCGATCAAATGGCCCGCTGCAGCCAGCGCCCGCGCGGCATCACGCGCGACACCTATGGTGCTGGAGAGAATGCGGCTCATGACGTCTTCGCCAAGCACGGCGCGGGCCTCGGCCTCGAGATCCGCCGCGACGCGGCCGCCAACACGTATGCGACGTGGCCCGGGAACGACCGCCGCCTGCCACGCATCATCGTCGGTTCACACCTCGACAGCGTACCGCATGGCGGCAATTTCGACGGCGCTGCCGGCGTCGTGGCTGGGCTTGTCGCCGTCGCGGCGCTGAGGGAGCTCGGTGCCGTGCCGCGCCGGGACCTCACCGTCATGGGCATCCGCGCCGAGGAGAGCGTGTGGTTCCAGGTGTCCTACATCGGCAGCCGCTCAGCCCTCGGAACACTGCCGCCATCCGCACTCGACGCCCGGCGCATCGATACGGGACAAACGCTCACCGAACACCTGGCAGCATCCGGCGGTGATCCCGCGGCACTTCGCGAAGGCGAGCGTGAGATCGCGCCAACGGACGTCCACGCCTTCCTCGAAGTTCACATCGAGCAGGCTCCGAGCCTCGTCGAACTCGGCAAGCCCATCGCCATCTGCACCGGCATTCCGGGAAACTTCCGCTATCCCGATGCGCGGATCCTCGGCCGGTACGACCACGTCGGCACACCGCGACGCTTCCGTCGCGACGCGGCGACAGCCGCAGCAGACTTCGCAATGGCGCTCGACCGCCTCTGGCAGGAGCACGAAACCGCCGGCATTCCCATGGCTGCCACGCTCGGGCGATTTCACACGGACGCCGCCGCCCACGGCATGACCACGGTTGCCGGCGAGTTCCGCTTCAGCCTCGATGTCCGTGCCTACGACGCGGCAGTCCTCGCGAAGCTCGAGGCGCGGCTCTGCGACATTGCCCGCGAGATCGAGGCGAGCCGTGGCGTGCGCTTCGATCTCGGGCCGCGCGCGTCAGCCGAGGTCGGCATCGTGTCGCCGACAATCCGCTCGGAATTGGAGCAGGCTGCCGCTCTGCTCGGAATTTCGGCAGCGACCATCGGCAGCCCCGCGTCGCACGATACGGCGGCCTTCGCGAGCGCGGGCGTGCCCTCGGCCATGATCTTCGTGCGCAACGAGAACGGCAGCCACAATCCCGACGAGCACATGGAAATCGGCGATTTTCTCGACGCTTGCGCTGTCCTGGCGGCGTGGATCGCGGAGCACGCGATCTGACAAGCTCGCGAGGTGCTGGCCGAGGCATCGGTTGCATACGCTCGCGCTTACCGCCATCGACGTATGGCTATTGGATATGGCTTCGACATCGCATAGGCCCGATCAAGCAACATTGCACTGTTGCAATGGAGGCATCCTGCCTCCATAGAGAGTAAGTGAGCAGAAGCAGACCCCCACGCCGCGTGGCAGTCCGTCAACGCGGTGAAAGGGCCGGCCCGGTTAGTGGCCCGCTGCCGATACCAAAGACCAAACCACTAGTCCTGGGAGGATTAGAATGCGCGTTTCTCGCGCGGCCGCGGCCGCGATCATCGTCACGTTCGGATTCGGCAACGCGGCACAGGCTGCGGAAGTTCGGTTTATGACCGGCCCGCAGGCGGGCATCTGGGTGCCGCTCGGCGGCCAGCTCAAGGACGCCTTTGAGAAGTCGGTCCCCGATCTCAAGGTTCAGTCGCTCCCCGGGGCCGGCATTGCCAATGTTCGCGCCATTCAGGAAGGCAAGGCCGAGGTGGGCTTCGGCAACACCATCTCCACTGCGGATGCCTTCAACGGGACCGGCGAAAAGCCGCTCGACCAGAAGCACGACAAGGTCTGCAACGTCGCCACGCTCTATCCGCAGTATTTTCAGATGGTCGCCAACGCCGACGCGGGCGTCAACGAGCTGAAGGACGTCAAAGGCAAGGGCTTTGCCACACAGGTGCGCGGCAACACAGGCGAACTGATCGCCCGCCACGTACTGCGCGTCGCCGGCTACACGTACAACGACGTGAAGGCGAGCTTCACCAACAGCTACACGGACAGCATCGAGCAGATGAAAGACAACCGGATGCATGTTTTTGCACTCGGTACGGCCATCCCGGCCAGCTCGGTCATGGACCTCGCTGCTGCCCGTGACATCAGGGTCCTCGACCTGTCCTCGATCTACGAGCCCATGAAGAAGATCAATCCTGCCTACAAGCTCGTGACAATCCCGAAGGGCACTTACCCGAAGCAGGACAAGGATGTGCAGACCATCGGCTACTTTACGCATGTCGTCGCCGCCTGCACGCTGCCCGAGGACACCGTCTACAAGATGACTGGCGCAATCCTCGGCGCGAAGGACGGCATGACAGCGGTCTACAAGGAACTCGCAAAACTGACGCCCGAGATCATGGCGCAGGACATCGGCGTTCCGTTCCACCCCGGTGCCGCCAAGTGGTACAAGGAAAAGGGCATCGCAGTTAAGTAAGCTCTCTTGAAATGGGACCGGGGCGGCCTGAGGCCGCCCCGAATGCATTCGACCAATCAAATAAGATCCTAGGGCGGGAAACGACCAATGACTTCGAGCACGGCCACGCGGAACTTGCCGCGTCAGCTGGCAGCTGCTGTCGCGTTAGCGATGGCGCTCTACCACGTGTACGTGATCATCCCGCCGATGGATTTCATATCGCCATCGTTGCGCGAGATCTTCCGCGGCCCGCCGACGGATTACATTTTCCGCGCCATACACCTGCTATTCGCGCTGGTCCTGACGTTCCTCTACTACCGCCTGCGCTCGCCGACCGATGACGACTTGGCGATGCTCATGCCTGAGGAACGCGCCGAGGTCGAGCGGAAGACGAAGTCGCCCACATTGTTGGATTTGGTTCTCATCGCTGCGAGCATCGTCTCAGTCGGCTATGTGTTTGTATATTACGACTACATCATCGACCGCATAATCTATGTCGATGACATGACTTGGACGGACATCGTCCTTAGCGTAACTCTCATTCTGCTGATTATGGAGGCCGCGCGTCGCGTTATCGGCCCCGCGCTGCCGCTCACGTGCCTCGCATTCGGCATCTACGCCTACTTCTTCACGAGAATCGAGCCGATCCGCTTCATCGATCAGCTCTACCTCTCGACCGAAGGCATCTTCGGCCAGCCGCTCGCGGTGTCGGCCTCCTACGTGATGATCTTCGTGCTCTTCGGCGCTTTCATGGAACGCACGGGCACCGGCCAGCTCTTCATGGATTTCGCCATGGGTATCACGGGCCACACAGCCGGCGGTCCGGGAAAGGTGTCGGTGGTGTCGTCCTCGCTGTTCGGCACGATCTCGGGCTCGGCTGTCGCGAACGTCATGGTCGACGGTCCGATCGCAATCCCACTCATGAAGCGCACAGGCTTCAAGCCACACTTCGCGGCGGCGGTGGAGGCCGTCGCTTCCACTGGCGGGCAGATCATGCCGCCAATCATGGGCGCCGCGGCGTTCGTCATGGCCGAATTTCAGGGCGTGGCCTACGCGCAGGTCGTGATCTGGGCCGCGATCCCCGCCGTTCTCTACTATGTATCCTGCTTCTGCGCCGTGCACTTCGAGGCGAAGCGGCAAGGCCTCCTCGGCGTGCCGCGCAATCAGCTCCCCGTTCTACGCGAGGTGCTGGTCCGCCGCGGGCATCTCTTCATCCCTGTGTGCACGATCCTTTTCGTCATGTACTCGGGCTACAGCGCACCGCTCGCGGCCCTCAGCGGCACGCTGCTGTGTTTCCCGGTGGCCTGGTTTGGCCCTGTCGTACTGCTGGTCATTCCCGCACTGATGGCCATCGCCTATTTCGTGCCCGGCGTGCCGACCATCATTCCGGAGATCGTGGGCTTCAATCCTTTGCTCGAGTCCGCAGTGCTCACCGGCCTGATCCTACTCTGGATGCGGACCGTGCGCGGCAGGATCATCCTCCTGAACATCGAGCTGAAGCCGATCGTCGAGGCGCTGATCGATGGTGCCCGTAATACGCTGCCTGTCGCGCTCGCCTGCGCAGCGGCCGGCATCATCATCGGCATCGTCATCCTCACGGGTCTGGGCATCACGTTCACGCAATGGGTCATCGGCATCGCGCAGAACGTTCTCATCCTGGCGCTCATACTGACCGCCATAGCTGGCATCATCCTCGGCATGGGAATGCCGACGACGCCCGCCTACATCATCATGGTGGCCCTCATGGTGCCGGCGCTCGTGAAGCTCGGCGTCGTCACACCGGCGGCCCACATGTTCGCGTTCTACTTCGCAATCCTGTCGGCCATCACACCGCCTGTCGCGCTTGCGGTGTTCGCGGCATCCGGCCTCGCGAAGTCCAATCTCTGGACGACAGGCTGGGCCGCCGTGAAGATCGGCGCCGCCGGCTTCATCGTGCCCTTCATGTTCGTCTATGAGCCGGCACTGCTGATGATTGGCGAATGGCCCTGGATCATCTGGCGCTTCGCCATTTCCTGCGTCGGCATCGCCCTGCTTGCGGGGGGATTGCACGGGTACCTGCTGCGAAGCATGCCCATGTGGCAACGCGTTCTGGCCGTGGCTGCCGCGTTCTCGCTGGTGGTTCCCAGCATGGAAAGCGACCTCATCGGCCTCGGCGTTGCCATCGCTCTCATCGCCTTCCAGTACTTCGTCATGGAGCCGGAGACGAGGACGTCGACCATCGGCGCAGGAGTGGTCGACAATACGCGAGAGAGCTAAACTGGTTGTCCGAGGCCGGCAGGGTCAGCCTTGCCGGCCGAGTTCCGCCGCGATCGCCGGCGCATCGAGCCGCTTCGTCAGCTCGTCATGTACGTTGCACAGCGTCACCTGAAGGTAGCTCTTCAAGGTTGGGAAATCGGGTCCACGCAAACTCTCGTGGATTGGCATCAGCGCGAAATACGCCTCGGCGAACGGCAGCGGGACGTCCATGGCGCGCTTTGGCGGATGAAGGCTTATCCGCTCCAGACGTTCTGACAGTTCGCTTCTCAATTCACGCCATGTCGTCTCATCGAGCGCGGCCGGCACATCCCATCGATCAAATGCAGAGAGAGCCAGCTTCGAAACCGAGAGGACTGCAGCCTGCCGTTCCAGCGATGCCCTCTCCTGGAGTACCTCCGTCGCGACTTCAGCCACCATTGCCAAGCCTAGCGGATATGCCTTCCAGCGGGAAACCTCGACGGCTTGCTTGAAGCCCTCTTCTCCAAACAGCACCTTGGCATAATGACCGGCGCGCGCGCGGGCATACTCATAGATGCCCTTCTGCACAACGAAGGCTGCATTCTCATCGATGAATAGGGCGAGATCACCCGTGTCCCGAATCGGCGGAGAACGTCCAAAGAGCTTTGCCAGGATATTCATTCGGTTGCCGACCTACTGATCCACAGCTCTTGGACGAAAGTATAATAAAGGCGTCCGATCCCGCGATGATAGCCTCTGCACACCGATCACTCAATCGGTGATCGCCGATTCGGCAAAAGACCGGACGGAAAGATGGGCACGGGGAGGTGCCGACATGGGCAATAGACACCTCCTCCTCACGCAGCTCTGCGCGACCTCATCGTCAGGAGGAAACTCAAGCCATGCAGACTTCAAGTAACGACGAAGCGCACTGGTCGAAAACAAGACGCCTGATGTTCACACATCTCGCGATCTGGTTCTTCTTCGGCTACATCATCCATATGTTCGTCAAGCCCCTGAACAACATCATTATTCCTGTTCTGGGCTTTCCACTCGGCTTCTATATGGCCGCGCAGGGATCGCTGATCGCCTTCGTGGTGATGCTGTTCATCTTCGCGCGCCAGCAAGATCGCATCGACCGCGAATTTGGCGTCGCGGAAGACGACTGAGGGGGAAACATGGCAACACAATCTGAAGCAAGCGCCGCGTTCTACAAGAACCTCGGGCGCATGTACGGCATGTACACGGGGACCTTCCTTGGCTTCGTGGTCCTGCTCGCAATTCTCGAGCAAGTCGGCGTGCCGAACAAAATCCTCGGCTACCTGTTCGTGTTCTTCACACTCGCCGTGTACGCGCTCATCGGCGTGATGACGCGAACGGCGGAGGTGTCGGAATACTACGTCGCTGGCCGACGTGTTCCCGCACTCTACAACGGCATGGCGACCGGCGCTGACTGGATGTCGGCGGCTTCGTTCGTCGGCATGGCGGGCACACTCTTCCTGCTCGGCTATGACGGCCTTGCCTGGGTGCTCGGCTGGACTGGTGGATACGTCCTAGTGGCGATTCTGGTCGGCCCGTATCTGCGCAAGTTCGGCGCGTACACAGTGCCTGACTTCATGGCCTTCCGATTTGGCGGCAACTTCACCCGCTTCCTGGCCGTGATCGTTCTGGTCTGCTGCTCGTTCACGTACGTGACCGCGCAGGTCTTCGGCACCGGCATCATTGCTTCGCGCTTCCTCGGCATGGACTTCACCGTGGCGGTCTACGTCGGCCTCGCGGGCATCCTGTTGTGCTCGATGATGGGCGGCATGCGCGCGGTAACCTGGACGCAGATTGCTCAGTACATCGTGCTGATCGTCGCGTACCTTGTTCCGATCATCATTCTCTCCACGCAGAAGTACGGCATTCCGCTCCCGCAGTTCACCTACGGTCAGGCGATTGCCGACATCACGGCACGCGAACAGCAGATGCTGCAAACGGGACTTGCTACGGCAGCGAGCCTGAAGCCGCATATCGAGCCGTTCATCAACTACTCACCGCTGAACTACTTCGGCATCATCTTCTGCATGATGTGCGGCACGGCATCCCTTCCACACATCCTCATGCGCTACTTCACGACGCCGAGCGTTCGTGAGGCGCGCCAGTCGGTTGCGTGGTCGCTGTTCTTCATCTTCCTCCTGTACTTCTCGGCGCCGGCCTACGCGGCGTTCTCGAAGCTGGAGGTCTATACGAACATCATTGGCCGCGACGTTACCGCACTTCGACCGTGGCTGTTCACCTGGGGCGAGCTTGGTCTCATTCAGGTCTGCGGCAAGAACGCAGTCAACCTCGACTCTGTCATCGCTGCCTGTAAGGCGATCGCCGGCCATCCAGGCGTCGTCCGTCTGCAGGATTTCGTTATCAATACGGACGTGATCGTGCTCTCCACGCCGGAGATCGCGGGCCTTCCATACGTGATCTCGGGCCTCGTCGCTGCTGGTGGCCTCGCCGCAGCGCTTTCGACCGCTGACGGGCTGCTGCTCGCCATCGCGAATGCGCTCTCGCACGACATCTACTACAAGATGCTGGACCCCAATGCGCCAACATTCCGGCGTCTACTCGTTGCCCGCATCCTGCTGTTGATCGTCGCTGTGGCGGCTGCCTATACGGCCTCGCATCGACCAGCGGATATTCTGGCCATGGTGGGATGGGCGTTCTCACTCGCTATGGCCGGAAACTTCCCAGCGCTGGTAATGGGTATCTGGTGGAAGCGCGCAACGACGATGGGAGCCATATGCGGCATCATCGCCGGGTTCGGACTCTGTGTCTTCTACCTCGTAACGACACGCTACTTCCCGGGTTACGGCGTCCAATACTTCGGTATGACGTCGCTCCTCAATCCGGTAACGGGCGCCCCTGTCGTTGATGTTGCAAAGGCCATGGCAGCCCCCAATGCTTTCGATACTTGGGTTGCCCTCACTGGTCCGAATGCCCATCCGTTGGCCAACCGCGTCGGATGGTTCAATCTCAACAACATCAATTGCGGCTTGCTCGGAATGCCACTTGGCTTCCTTGTCATCTATCTCGTCAGTCTTGTGACACCTGCACCCTCTAAGGAAATGCAGGCGTACATCGACGAGATCCGCAAGCCGCGCGGTGCCACGATCCTGCAGGAAAAGACCTGACCTGCTAACGCCACACAAAGAGCGGGGCCCCTCAGGGCCCCGCTTTCTTTTTTGCCTTGTCGAGCGAATCTACGACCGCCAATATGACCGCGTAACAAGAAGGATGCCCACGAACGTGACTGGCGGATCGCTCTACACCTACTGGTATTTCCATCTGTCGAACTTCGTTCTAGCGGCGCTCATGTATACGCTGCTCGGCCGCGTGCTCCTTGGCCTTATCGTGCAGCCGGATTCGAGCAACTACATCTGGCGCTTCTTCTGCCGCATCACAGATCCGGTCGTCGCCGCCGTGGGTGCGGTCACGCCGAAGGACGCCGTACCCGTCGTCGTCTGGCTGTTCGGCGTCGTATGGCTCTTCTGGCTGCGCGTGCTGCTGCTGCACGTCTTCCTCTATTTCGACGCTCTCCCGCGCGTCACCTGAGAGCACCCTTATGGACCGGCAGTACTACTACATCGCCATCGCCTTCTTCGGGATGATCAACGGCCTCTTCAACCAGGTCGCGCTGCTGTTCGCAATTCTGCACATGCAGATACTGGCGCCGGCGCTTCTCTTCGGCAGCACAGGGCTGACCTTGATGTTCTCGTCGTTGATGGTTTCGACCGCCACCATCATCCTCGGCGGCATCCCGGCCGCGATCTATGAGCACGTCACAGGCCGAGGCGAAGAATCCAGCGAGGTCGCGCTCTGGATCTGGCTTGCTGGAACAGCGCTACTTACGCTGCCCGCCGTCGGCAATTTCTTTGCAATCGGCCTCTAGCTCAGCGCCTGACCAAAACACGCGCTTGTGAAGTCGTTCGGATTGTGAGGGCCCAGTGCTCGCGCTAATTTTGCTGCGCCGCACAAATAGGGATCCTCCATGGATGAAATGCGCCACATAGCATTTGAGACGGTAATGCGGGCGTGTGGCTTCGGCTCCCTGGCCATCTTCTGTATCATGGTCGGGCTTTCCTTCGAGCCGCGGCTCTCATTCCAGTCTGGTGGTCTGCTCATGCTGATCATGGTCGGCGTGCTTGCCTACAAGGCCCGTGAGGCCGCGACCAAGCCTTATCGCCGAACAGAAATGTGGATGTATGTGCCGATTGAGCTCCGGCCACCGGAAGCCTTTGCACAACTGGTGGTCTCCAGGCTCATGCGCGAGACCTATCTGACGTTCGCTTACTGGTCGGCGCTGCTTGCACTCTTCATGCTGGCAATCGCGCTGCTGTTCGCGGTTATCGGCCTCTAATCACGCCGGTCGTTACCGTGTCTTTCCTGAGCGCGCACACACCCATAGAACCAATCGGCGCCGCGCTGCTCTAGCCAGAGCACGTCCTCCACTGACGGCAATTCCTGCTCGAAGCTGATCCCGAGCATATCGCGGTCGGACCACGCGACTGAGCCCGTGAGATGACGACCGTCGACGAGCCGCAGCGTGATGTCATCGCCTTCGACGGGGACCAGCCCATTCGCGAGGCGCAACTGCGCACCCGACGTCGAGAGATCCATGAGACTGCCGGGCTGCGCACCCCATTGGCTCGTTAGCACTACGCGTTCGGCATGGACATGACGAACGGACCCGCGCCGGTCCGTGGGCCGGGCTGCTGTTTCGTGACGATTTTCTGTGCCGTTCTGGGACACGTGGCTACCAGCGCTTCAGGTGCACTAACAAAACGTAAACGCCCGCACACTGATGCACGAAGTCTGCCAGTCCGGATGGAGGTGCCGGTCATACGCCGTCAGGGTTGACGCGACTTGCCAGCCCGGATCGCTGTCGAGGAAAGATCGGAAAGCGGCGCCGTCAGGAATACCCAGGCGGGAGGGCGGAGCGAGGGAAGATCGGCGGCTTCCTGCTCCGGGAGGCGTGCTCCGCCATAAGCATGCGCTGCAATCGAGGAAAGGGCCTTGAGCCGCCAGCCCGGGCGATCGACGACGGCGATCGGCATCAGCGCCATGATCTCGCGCCACTGCCGCCAGCGGTGGAACTCGGCCAGGCAGTCGGCGCCCATCACCCAGACAAAGCGTGCCTGCGGCCGGCGCTGGCGCAGGAATGCGAGCGTCGAGATCGTATAGGCGGCGCGGAGCTCACTCTCGAAGCCCGTCACCGTAATCGGGCGTGATCCGACGAGCCGGCGGGCCGCCTCGATGCGCGCCTCGAGCGGCGCTGCAGTGCCCGTCGCCTTGAGCGGATTGCCGGGCGTCACGAGCCACCACATGCCTGCGAGCCCGAGGCGCTTGATGGCCGTCTCGCTGATCTGAACGTGAGCGTCGTGCGCCGGATTGAAGGAGCCGCCGAGCAGGCCAATGGCTGCATCACCCGTGTCAGGCGGCAGACGCGCGGCGAGCGTACCAAAGCCGGCGCCGGGCAGAAGTCGGCGGAACGCGGCTGCCCTGCTCATCTATTGCGCGACACGGCGCTTCCGCCGCGGCTCCCTGCGCTCGCTGCCTGTCCTGCCTCAACTCGTCTCAAAGATATCCGCCGCGCGCTTGCCGATCTGATCGGCCTTCCACTTCGGAATCTTGAACTCCCAGCCGCTGCCCTTGGCATTGATCTCGTCCGCAGCCTTCTTTGCCTCACCCTCGCCGGTCGCGAGGAATGAGAGCCAGGCTTCCTCCGGCTCGCCTGCGCGACGAAGGCGCAAGGTGACGGTCAGACCGTCGCTGTTTTCGGCCGTGATGATGCTGACGTCATCGCCGACCGGCGTCGCATCGAGCTTGCGCAGATCATCGAGTTCGATCGAACCGAGGCTCAGAGCGATCTGCTCAACGCCTGCGCTCTCCTTGATCTTCATACCCTCGGGAACCGACTTCAGTACGAACTTGCCGCCCTTCCCGGCCTCACCCTCGCGTTCGACGACGATAGGCACTTCCTTCGGATGGGCGACGGTCACGCGCTTGAGCTTCTCCGGATCGGCCTTGAAGATTGCCGGATCGACCCAATCCTTGATGTCGAGCGCCACGTTCGGCTCGCCACTCGCCAGCCACGTCTGTGCTTCGCTCGGCCGGCGGACATACGTCCCATGACGCCCCGTGCCGAACGCATTCATACGGCGCTTGCCGACAACGATCTCACCGATCGGCTTGCCACCCGTGCCAAGCAGGCGCACGAGCCCAGACTTGGCATCCGCGCTGGCGGGATCTTCGAGATCGAGCAGAGGCCAGCGGTCCTTCGCGGCAGTCTTGGACTCGGCAAGCTCCGCGTTCGTGAGCTGGACGAGGAGTGCACGAACCTTGTCGCCCTGCACGGGATAACCAGCCCGCTCCTTGATGCTCCACTGCTCACCATTGCGCACGAGCGTCAGCGTGCGACCGCGCTTCGAGATCTCGATGGCACTGAGCGCGCTCGCCTGACGGCGAAGCTCCGGAAGCATCGGACGCCCCTCGACCGTACCGGGCGCACGCTGCGTCGACGACGCATGAAGAATGGCGGCGAGGAAAAGGGCCACGAGCGTCGTCGCGGCGAGGACTACAAAATGCTGCGGCTTGATCATGGCCTCAACCCTTCCTCTCGCTGCCGGGCGCCTGGCGACGGCGGCGCGACAGCCCGACAGCAATCCCGCCGAGGCCGATCAGCAGGGGAACCGCTGCGATGTTGAAGAACTTGAGCCAGCCATCGAGACGATCGATGTCACGGCGGAGGTCTGCCTGCACGCCGCGCAGCTCGCGCCGCACTTCGAGCATCTCGCCGCGGAAGCCTTCGATGGTCTGGCGATCCTTGTCCGAAAGCAGGATCTGGCCGCCCTCGCCGCTCTTCGTCTCCATCTGCTGGAGCTTGCCCTGCAGATCCTTGAGCTTGGCGTTGAGCGCCTGTTCCTTCTCGCGATAGCGCCGTTCCGCATCGCGCCGGATATTGGCGACCCGCTCGAAGGGACGGTCGTTGACGCCGCGCCCGCGCAGCGTCGCAAGTGCCTCGCCCCCGGACAGGTTCTCGAGCGCGTTGATGACGAAGGCCGCATTGTGCGCCTGCGGCATCGCAATGCGCTGTCCGAGCAGCTCCTGGATGCTCACCCAGAACTGGTCGGCGAGAAGATCGCTGTCGGCAATGAGGATCACGTTCACGGGACCGCTCGCGAAGTGCGGCACGACGGCCTCCCCCTTCGCGGCTTCGGCCGGCTTGTCCTTCGCAGCGTCCGCTGCAGGCTTGTCGCCCTTCGCTTCTTCTGCCGGCTTCGGACGACCATCGGGATAGGCCGTCTTGGCCTCGCCCGAGATACGCGCGGCGAGGATTAGCGGCTTGCCGTTACTCTTGAAGTCACGTGAAAGCGCCAACGGATCCGGCATCACGCGTAGGCCCATGGCCTCCATCACACCAGCCCCGGCAGAGGTCTGCATGATCGGCTGCACGTTCGTCGTCGTGCCGTCGACCTTCGTGATGAAACCCGCCGACGCAAGATTGAGGCGCTCGATCCCAGCGGCCAGCGGGTCAGCCTGATTGATGTGCGCGGCGTCGACCTGCAGCCATGCCAGATAGTCGGTGACAACCGGGCGACCGCCCGGACCACCGCCGAACTGCACACGGCGCGCCATGCTCGGATCGCCGGCGAGCTTCTCGGTGTCGATCGACACACCCCACGCTTTGAGCAGATCGAGGATGTCGCCAGCAGGCGGCATCGGCGGCATGGGCATGCCCATCTGCGCCGTCGGCGGCGTCGACTCCGATACCGGATCGATGAACGCGAGCACGCGACCGCCACGCAGGACGTACTGGTCGATGGCGTAGACGGCGTCCCTGCTGAGGTTGGTCGGCTGCGCCAGCATCAGCACATCGATGTCACTTGGAATCTCGGTAATCGTCTGCTCGAGCTGGCGAACCTCGAAGAACTCGCGGACCTGCTCCATGACCGTCCACGGCGGCGCCGGCTGGCGCATGGGCTGCATGGGGTTCATGGGGCCGCCATCGACCGGAATGCTGGCCATGAGGCCGACGACGCGCTTCTTGGGATTGGCGAGGCCGTTGATCAGCTTCGTGAGGTCGTACTCGAGGAAGCGCTCGCGATCGGGCGCGAAGAACTCGATGGCTGCGTCATTATCGGTCGTGTTGGTGGCAACGAGCCCGAAGTAGCCGGTCTCGCCATCCTGGTTCAACCGGATGCCGCGCAGCCCACTGGCCACGGCCCGGTCCTCGGCGTCAGAGAACGGCTCAGGCTCGAGCACGGTGAGCTGCACCTTGCCGCCGGATAGGTCGCGGTACTGCTCCAGGAGTCCTTTCACGCGATCGAAATGCTTGGCGAAGAGCGGCGCAACCTCGCCGAGCTTACGCGTGTAATAGAGCCGGACGCTGATCGGCTCCTCGATTCGCCGAAGAACGCTCTTGGTGCCGTCCGCGATCGTGTAGAGACGCTCGGCCGTGAGGTCGGCCTTCGCATTCTTCGTGACGGCGCTGAAGATGAGGTTCATCGCGAGCAGAAGAAGCGCCGCGAGCGCCAGCGCGCCCCACGCCAGGGTCTTGCGGTCGAAGCGTGCAGCCCAGCGCACGGCCTCGCCGGGCGCGAGCAGAAGCCAGCCCGAAATCTTCTGGAATGCTGCCTCGAAGGCCGAGGGCTTTGGAGATTGTATTGCCATGATCCGGTCTCCCTCAGGCGGCCTTGCGCTGTTCGACAATGACGACATTGGCGAACAGGAAGAAGGCAATGATGGAGAAATAGAAGAAGAGGCTCGGCAGCGTGATGACGCCGCGACTGATGAGCTCGAAGTGATTGAGGAAGCTCATTGAAGCGATCGCATCGACGATGAAGGCGGGCGCCCAGCCGCGGAAGAAGCCGAGCACGAGCTCGAGGCCGCTCATCACGAGCAGGAAGCAGATCGTCGCCGCGACGATGAAGGCGATGACCTGGTTCTTCGTGAGCGCCGACACGCACGAGCCGATTGCCAGGAAGGCGCCGGCCATCAGGAAGCTGCCGAAGTAGCTCGCGAGGATCACGCCGTTATCTGGATTGCCCAGCACGTTGACGGTGATCCACATGGGAAAGGTCAGCGCCAGCGCGATGCCGATGAAGATCCAGGCCGCAAGGAACTTGCCGATGATGGCTTCCCACGTCGAAATCGGGAGCGTCATCAAGAGTTCTATGGTACCGGCCTTGCGCTCCTCGGCCCACAGCCGCATGGCGATCGCGGGCACGAGCAGCAGGTAGAGCCACGGATGATAGTTGAAGAACGGCTGCAGGTCGGCCTGTCCGCGCTCGAAGAAGTTGCCGATGAAGAAGGCAAAGGCCCCCGTCAGCGCGACGAAGATGACGGCGAAGACATAAGCGAGCGGCGTGCCGAAGTAGGCGCCGAGCTCGCGCTTGGTAACGATCCAGATATTACGCATGACGGGCACCCTCGCTGCTCGTCGTGATCTCGCGGAAGACGTCGTCGAGCTTGCCGCGCTCGACAACCAGCTCCTCGACGATGATGGACTGGTCGCGCAGCAGCGCGCCGACGTCAGCAGCTATGGCCGCACCGGGCTTTGGCAGCGCGCGCAGGCGGATGTGACCATTCACCACTTCCGCACGCTCGACCTTGGCGACGCCGGCGAGCGCAGCCAGTGCTCCGGCAACGCGCTCGACCTCGGCGGCAGCGATCCGCACAGCCACGGCATTGTGATAGGGCATCCGGCGCTGCAGAGCCTCTGCGGTGCCGTCGGCGACAATGCGGCCGCGGTCGATGACGATCGCCCGCGTGCAGACGGCTTCGACCTCCTCGAGAATATGTGTCGAGACGATGATGGCCTTGTCCTTGGCCATCTCGGTGATCAGCCCGCGCACATGATGCTTCTGATTGGGATCGAGGCCGTCGGTCGGCTCGTCCATGATCAGCACTTCAGGATCATGGAGAATGGCTTGAGCGAGGCCGACCCGGCGCTTGTAGCCCTTCGACAGCGTCTCGATACGCTGCGACGCGACACCTTCGAGGCCCGTGCGCGCCAAAGCGGCATCGACATGGGCGTGCTTGCTGGCACCATCGAAGCCACGCACCTCGGCAATGAAGTTGAGGAAGGAGCGGGCCGTCATGTCGCCGTAGGCCGGCGCGCCTTCAGGGAGGTAACCGAGCTTGGATTTGGCTTCCTTGGGGCGATCGGCGACGCTTATCCCGCAGATCCGCGCCCGGCCCGCATCCGGCTCGAGAAAGCCGGTCAACATTTTCATGGTGGTCGACTTGCCGGCACCATTGGGCCCGAGGAAACCGAGCACCTCACCTTTCTCTACTCTGAGTGAGATATCCTCGACAGCAAGGATCGGCCCAAATGACTTTCTGAGACGGTCCGCCTCGACGAGTACTGCCATTCAACTCCCTCCATGGCGCCGCAATTCTTGAGCAGCGCGCACTCGCGACCGAGTGTGCGGCAGGCCCCGCGGCGGTCTCATTGATTTGTTGCGGAGTTAGGCGCTCTTTTTAGCACTGTCAAGAAAGGGGTGCTAAACGTTTAGTAACATTCCGGCGGATGCCGATGATCCGTCAGGCCGAGGTCCAGTTGCAGAGGCGACATAGGACCTCAACGGTAAACATTAGAGTTTTCCGCGCACATACAGAGAACGTGATTCGATTTGTGGCGAGCATGTCACGCACTGTTGTCAATAGACTTCGTGCCGTTCCAGCGCGCTTGAGGCCCCCGGCATAGCTGTTGTAGCTTTGCTCTCGATCGGCACGAGATGTTGGGCAGGAATGCAGCCAACTCGTGTGTCGGACGGAGCGCCCTTTGTATCGCAGCGCCCGTCAGTAGCGTGGATGCCCGTGTTTTCCCTGTCCGGGGGGCATCGCCGTATAGCGTTCCCATAGTTCCCGAGTTCGTAACCGCCCAGGCTTTCCGTGGCGCCGTGCGCATTTGCGTCCGTCTGCCGCCCGGAATCCGTCAGGGCCGATGTGGCATCGCGTGCCTGCACGACGGCACCTTGCTGCGATTCTGCGCAGGAGAAAAGATAGTATGGTCTGGAACGATGATAGGGTCGAACAGCTCAAGAAGCTCTGGGCTGACGGACTGAGCGCTAGCCAGATCGCCGCCCAACTCGGCGAAGTGACCCGCAATGCGGTCATTGGAAAAGTGCACCGCCTCGGGCTTGCCACTCGCGCTTCGAGCAACCGCACCAACAGCAGCCGCCTGCGCCTGCGACAGGCGCAGCCACGCCGAGCAGCGGCGCAGCGTCAGCGCGCGGCGAACGTCGGCAATACCGCCTTCCGGCAGATGCTGGAGTCCGACTTGTCGCAGGGGGCCGTGCCCCATGTGGAGGAGGTCGAGATCCCGCTCGGCGAGCGCAAAACGCTGCAGCAGCTCACCGAAGGCATGTGCCGGTGGCCGATCGGCGACCCGCAGCAGTCCGACTTCCATTTCTGCGGCCGCAACAAGGTGACGGGCCTCCCCTACTGCGAGCACCACGCTCGCCGGGCCTACCAGCCGCCACAACCGCGCCGCCGCGATCGCGAGATCAGCCTGCCGACACTGCTGACGGCCTCAAACACCAAGGAGTCCGCCGAGACCTGAACTCGGCTGCCGCGAGAGACTTGCAGAACGAAAACCGCAGCCGCACTCTGCCGGCTGCGGTTTTTTCTTTCCGGCGCCCGATCGAGCGCAATCAGCGGCTGCCGAAAACCATGGAAGCGCTCAAGGGAGGTGTTCATCCATGACCGAGACCATTCTCGCGCTCGACCAGGGCACGACCTCCAGCCGCGCATTGCTGTTCGATCGCACGCTCAAGGTCATCGGTCTCGGGCAGGAAGAGCTGCCACAGCACTACCCGGCCTCGGGTTGGGTCGAACATGATGCCGAGGACATCTGGCGCGGCACGATCGACACCGCACGCGCGGCCTTGAAGAAGGCCGATACCGCGGCGGGGCGTGTCGCAGCCATTGGCATCACCAACCAGCGCGAGACGACCGTCGTCTGGGATCGGCGCACGGGCAAGCCCATTCACAAGGCCATCGTCTGGCAGGACCGGCGCACCGCCGACATCTGCGCGCGCATCAGGGCTGAAGGCGTCGAAGACACGGTCAGCGAACGCACGGGCCTCGTGCTCGATCCGTACTTCTCGGCAACGAAAATCGCCTGGCTGCTCGACAACGTGGACGGCGCACGTGCGGCAGCCGAGGCTGGCCACCTTCTTGCTGGAACCGTCGACAGCTTCCTGATCTGGCGCCTCACCGGCGGCAAGGCTCACCTCACGGACGCGACGAATGCCTCACGCACGTCGCTTTTCGACATTCGCCAGAACCGCTGGGACGACGACCTCTGCCGCATCTTCAGCGTTCCGGCGGCCATGCTTCCCGAGGTACGCGATTGCGCCGCTGATTTCGGCACGACCGAAGCCGCGCTGCTCGGCGGCGCCATACCAATCCGTGGCGTTGCTGGCGACCAGCAGTCGGCGCTTATCGGACAGGGGTGCTTCACGCCGGGCATGATGAAATCCACCTACGGCACAGGCTGCTTTGCCGTGCTCAATACCGGCGCCGAACTCGTGCGCTCGAAGAACCGCCTGCTCTCGACCATCGGCTTCCGCCTCGACGGCGAAACGGCATACGCACTCGAAGGCTCGATATTCGTTGCCGGCGCGGCTGTGCAATGGCTGCGCGATGGCCTGAAGGTGCTCAAGTCCGTCGCCGAGACAGGACCGATGGCAGCGGCAGCCGACGCCGATCAGGATGTCTACATGGTGCCGGGGTTCGTCGGTCTCGGCGCCCCGCATTGGGAGCCGCGCGCACGCGGTGCGCTCTTCGGGCTCACACGCGCGACGGGGCCGGCCGAACTTGCGCGTGCCGCGCTCGAGTCCGTCTGCTACCAGACCCGCGATCTGCTCGAGGCCATGCGCGGTGATTGGCCGGGGCTCGCCGATGTCACGCTGCGCGTGGACGGCGGCATGGTTGCAAGCGACTGGACCATGCAGTTTCTCGCGGATGTGCTTGCCGCACGGGTCGATCGCCCGACCATGCTCGAAACGACGGCGCTCGGGGCCGCCTGGCTCGCCGGGCACAAGGCCGGCATCCTGCCCGATCGCAAAGGTTTCCAGGAATCCTGGCAGCTCGACCACAGCTTCCTGCCTGCAATGCCTGCGAGCGACCGTGCACGCCGCTACGCGGGCTGGCGCAGTGCCGTGTCAGCGACACTTGCACATGCCGCTGCCGAAATTCCCGAGGGATAGGCCCAAGTCCAGCGTTCACGAGGCCTGACACCTGTTCACGTGTGCTTGAGAGCCGCTGTCCACAGGCAAGCTGCAGGCCTATCTTGGGGTTGATCGCCAAGGCTCCAGCTTGCGCAGCGCCCACTCGCATCGCACCAGCGTCCCCATGCTTTCGCCAATCTTTGGATGAATTGGTTTTCGCGCTTCGGCAGGCGGCGCGAGAATGCCACAAGGAAGTACTGCCGCCGCACAACAGAGCGAATGCAATGTCAGCCCCGCGCCGGAAAGAGGAGGAGTACTGCGCGGTGGCGGGATCAGGCTGGCGACAGTGGTTGCCCCTGGCGATGCTCGCCGCGACGGGCATTCTCGTATTCGCCCTCGGCTGGCATGATCTTCTCACGCTCAAGGCCGTGGGCCTCAATTACGAGCTGCTGCGGAAGTTCATCGCAGCACATCTTCCGACCGCCATAGCACTCTACACTGTTGCCTATACTGCGGTCGTCGCGCTTTCCTTGCCGTGCGCCCTCGTACTGACGCTTGCAGGCGGCCTTTTGTTCGGTTGGAAGATCGCGGCCCCCGCAACTGTCATCGCTGCCACTGCCGGTTCGACAATCGTATTCCTCGTCGCCCGCTCTTCGCTCGGTACGGTCATGGCCTCGCGCGTCGGCCCATGGATCACGCGTCTCCGCCAAGGCTTCTCCGAGAATGCTCTGAGCTACCTGCTCTTCCTCCGTCTCGTGCCTGCCTTCCCCTTCGTCGTCGTCAACCTGGCTGCCGCCGTTCTGGGTGTGCCGTTGCGCACCTATGTGCTCGGCACGTTTCTCGGTATCATCCCTGGCACCACCGCGATCGCGGTTGCCGGGGCGGGGCTCGGCAGCGTGATCAAGGCGCAGAACCGCAGCTATCACGCGTGCGTCGCCGCTCATCCGGTCAATCCGGACGTGGCGTGCCCGTACAGGATCGATACCAGCGCCCTTCTCACGAAGGAGCTGATCCTGGCACTCGTGGTGCTCGGCATCGTTGCGCTGATCCCGGTGGCGCTGAAGATGTGGAGGGCACGGGATGCAGCGGTCTAACGTGGAATCGGAAGAGGGCGCGCGTGCGCTCGGCCACGGCGGCACGATCAATACAGATATCTGCATCATCGGCGCCGGTTCCGGTGGTCTTTCGGTCGCTGCGTCGACCGTTTTGCTCGGGATGAAGGTCGTCCTCATCGAGAAGCATCTCATGGGCGGCGACTGCCTCAATACCGGCTGCGTTCCCTCCAAGGCGCTGATTGCGGCTGCGCGTCGCGCCCACGACATGAGAACCGCCGACAAGTTCGGCATTCGGGCTGTCGAGCCCAAGGTCGATGCAGCCGCCCTCAACGATCACCTGAAGTCGGTCATCGCGGGCATCGCGCGCAACGACTCCGTCGAACGCTTTACCGGCATGGGCGTCCAGGTCATCCAGGCACCGGCCCGTTTCCGCGACAAGCACACGGTCGAAGCCGGCGACACGCTCATCAAGGCCTGGCGCTTCGTGATCGCGACCGGCTCCTCGCCAGCCGTGCCGCCGATCCCTGGTCTCGACAAAGTGCCCTATCTGACGAACGAGACGCTGTTCGATCTTCGCGAGCCGGTCGGGCATCTCGTGGTCGTCGGCGGCGGCTCGGTCGGCATGGAGCTGGCGCAGGCCTACCTGCGGCTTGGCGCGAAGGTGACGGTGCTGGAAGGCATGAAAGCGCTCGGTCGCGACGATCCCGAGCTTTCCGATGTCGTGCTCAAACACGTGCGCGCCGAAGGCATGGTCGTCCGTGAAGGGGTTCGCGTCGAGCGCGTTGGCGGATGGCCGGGCGTCGTCCAAGTGACGATCTCGACACCTGACGGCCCCGAGACCATCGAGGGCACGCATCTTCTGGTCGCCACGGGCCGCAAGCCCAACGTCGAGGACCTCAATCTCGAAGCCGCCGGCATCAAGTTCGATCACCGCGGCATCATGGTCAGCCCGGGCCTTGTGACGTCGAACCGGAAGGTCTTCGCCATCGGCGATGTCATCGGTGGTGGCCAGCGGTTCACCCACGTTGCCAACCACCACGCCGGCATCGTCTTCCGCCGCGCCCTGTTTCGGCTACCGGCCAAGGTGAAGAGCGAGCTGATACCCTGGGTGACGTTCACCGATCCTGAGCTTGCCCAAATCGGCCTGAGCGAGGATCAAGCCCGTCAACAGCATGGCATCATTCAGGTTTTCCGCTGGCCCTATCACGAGAATGACCGCGCCCATACCGAGCGGGCGACGGAGGGCTTCATCAAGGTCGTGACAGACAAGAAAGGGCGGATTCTGGGGGCTGGCATCGTCGGCCGGGAGGCCGGGGAGCTCATCCAGATCTGGTCGCTGGCCATCTCCCAGGGGCTCAAGATCACGGATCTGACGAACTGGATCGCCCCCTATCCCACCCTCGGCGAGATCAGCAAGCGGGCGGCCATGGGCACCTATGCCCTCTCGGCCGGCAAGCCCCTGGTGCGGAAGGCAGTTGGGCTCCTGCGCAAGCTCGGGTAATATGTACTGGGATTTCCTGCCTACGAAGGAGGGAATTCGGACCCGGAGACCGCGACGGTGCGGTTTCGCAGGCTGATTTGCCATGGGCAGCCGTAGCTGACGACAGCCCCGGAAGTGGGCGTCCGGATCGCGCCGGCCGGTTCGAATGACTGGCGCTTGCGACTGGATCTGCCCGCGGCGCCTGCCGCCCGTTTCGTGACGAACAGCTTCCGAGAGGGACACGAGGTTTGGACCAGAAGGTCGAGCAACCGGTGGACATCGACATCGCGGCCCCAGGCGGGCTTCGCGGTGCCACCGCGCGCGCCAGGTCCCGCCTCAGACAGATCGGCCTGCCCGGCAAGCTGCTGCTCCTCACCATCCTCTTCGTGATGCTGGCCGAAGTCCTGATCTTCGTTCCCTCGGTCGCGAACTATCGCGTCAACTGGCTGACAGACCGACTGCGCTCGGCACAGCTTGCCTCGCTCGCCGCTGAAGCATCCCCTCAGGGCGCTGTGCCTCAGGGCCTGCGGGACGAGCTGCTCCGCATGGCACAGGTCCGCGCCGTTGCGCTCAAGCGTGATGATCAGCGCCAGCTTATTCTCGCGTCCGATCCCATGCCGGCCATCGATGCGACATACGACCTGTCGCCGCCGAGCCCCGACGAGATGATCTCGCCGTTCAGCCGACGCATGACGCAGATATGGGACGCTCTCAAGGTGCTGTTCTCGAACGGCGACCGCACGCTGCGCGTGGTCGGCCTCCCGCACGAGGACGCGGGCGTCATGATCGAGGTCGTCCTGCCGGAAGCACCGCTCAGGAAGGCCATGCTCAAGTTCGGCATGAACATCCTCGTTCTGTCGATCATCATCTCCGTGTTTACGGCAGCACTGGTCTATTTCGCGCTGAGTTCACTGCTCGTCCGTCCGATGCAGCGCATCGCCTCGAATATGCAGAGGTTCAGCGAGCGCCCCGAGGATGCGAGCCGGATCATCTCGCCCACCGAGCGCCAGGACGAGATCGGGACCGCCGAGCGCGAGCTCGCGCACATGCAGTCCGAGTTGCATCATCTGCTCAATCAGCGGAGTCGTCTCGCCGCGCTCGGCCTCGCCGTGAGCAAGATCAACCATGATCTGCGCAACCTGCTCGCCAACACGCAGCTCCTGTCCGATCGCCTAGTGTCCAGTCCGGACCCGACGGTCCAGAGTTTCGCGCCGAAGCTGATCGCCTCACTCGACCGTGCCATCGCCTTCTGCAACGACACGCTGCGCTTCGGCCGCGCGGAAGAACCAGCGCCACGCCGCGAGATCATTCCGCTTCGCTCGCTCGCTGAGGAAGTCGGCGACGGGCTCGGGCTTTCGCCGTCGACGCGGGTCGTGCTCGCGATCGCCGTCGACGATAGCCTCATCGTGGATGCCGACCGCGACCAGCTCTATCGCGTTCTGTCCAATCTCGTTCGCAACTCTCTGCAGGCGATCGAGTCCCAGCGCGCCGACGGTCCGGGCATGATCACGATCGCGGCGAGCCGCGGCTCGAACGCGACGCATATCCGCCTCAGCGACAGCGGCCCGGGCGTCCCGGAGCGGGCCCGCGCCCATCTCTTCCAGGCCTTCCAAGGCTCGGCGCGCAAGGGCGGCACCGGGCTCGGCCTCACCATCGCGCGCGAACTCGTCGTGGCACACGGCGGCGATCTCCGGCTCGTGCAGCACACCGCCGAGCGGGGCGCGGTCTTCGAGATCGACATTCCGGATCGCAGAGCCGCTGCCTGAGCTGCCAGGTGGCGCAACGCGCCTGCCAGCGCAGCAACCATAATCGGAACGTGCGCCTCGCTTCTGCCACCCGTCCCCGCTAGCATCATCACCGAACTGCGGACCGGCGGAGCGGCGCCCCGGTTCGCCGTCACACGGTGGGGAGACAGGGGAGAAGGCAGTGGCCGACAAACGCCGTGACGCCCTTATTCAGGGCGATACCATCATCAAGGGCACTATCCTCAACGCCGGCGCGATCGACGTGTACGGTTATGTGGAAGGCAATATCGCTGCGCAGGAACTGCGCGTTCACGAAGGCGGGCGGATCGCCGGCAAGCTCAAGGCCGATACGGCCGAGGTCCGCGGCACCCTTCAGGGCGAAGCCGTCGTCAAGCGGCTGATCAGGATCACGAGCACGGGCGTCGTCGAGGGCGATATCCGGTACGGCAGCATCGCCCTGGAAGCCGGTGGCGATCTGTCGGCGGAGCTGCGCAACATTCCACCCGAAATCGCCGGCGATCTCGAGCTGGTCGTTTCGCGCGGGCAGGCCGTCACGGTGACGGTGATGGACCTCATAGCCGTCGATCCGGACCATAGCGCCGACGCCCTGACCTTCACGGTTTCAAACCCGGTGGATGGCTGGGTGGCACTCGCGGGGGCGCCGCGCGACCCTGTGACGTCCTTCCGGCAAGCCGACATCGACGCCGGGCGCATCCAGTTCGTGCACGACGGATCGACCGGGCAATTGGCGAGCTTCGATGTGGTGGTTGTCGACGGTGCCGGCGCCGCATCCGGCGCCGCCCAGACCGTCAAAGTAGCGGTCCTCGCGAAGTAGTGCTCGGGGTGCTGGACAGCGCCCCGCACAGCACCTATAAGGTCGCGGCTGCGTGGGGCTTCGAGAGCTGCCGCGTTACGCCCAGGTAGCTCAGTTGGTAGAGCATGCGACTGAAAATCGCAGTGTCGCTGGTTCGATTCCGGCCCTGGGCACCACACTAATCATCAGCAAGACATAGCTTTTGGCCCGCGTCGCTTCCACCAGCGTCGAGCGCCCACACACGCACCAACGTCGTGGCCCCAGCATAAGCGCGCAGCTCGAAGCAAAGCGCTGTCGCAGCGGAGACCCGCGCGGCACAGTTGCTGCAGAGCACCTTCCCAACAACTCGATTGACTCGCGAATACTTGCAGCGAAGATGGAAGCACCACAATGGGCGCTCTGCTTCCGACCTTTATTCGAGCGCTTCTGAGCTAAATGGCTATCGATGTGGGATCGGTTCTCAGGCGCCGGATAACAAGGCGCCATCGGGGCCAACGGAGGAAACCAAATGAGAAAGCTTGCACTTCTCGCCTGTGCTGCTGCGCTGCTGCCTGCTTCGGTCGCGCTCGCTGAATGGAAGCCATCGAAGCCGGTGGAATTTGTGGTGACGGCAGGCGCCGGCGGCGGCACGGATATCTTTGCCCGGGCGGTGCAGGCTGCCGTGCAGAAGAACAATCTGATGAGCCAGCCGATCATCGTCACCATCAAGGGTGGCGGTTCCGGCGCTGAAGGGTATGTCTACGGCAAGTCGGCCGAGGGCGATCCACACAAGCTGGTCTTCGGCACGCACAACATGTACGTGCTGCCGCTCGCAGCCAAGGTCGCATTCACGCACAAGGATCTCACGCCCATCGCCGCCATGGTGTTCGACGAGTTCCTGATCTGGGTGAAAGGCGACAGCCCGATCAAGGACAGCAAAGGTTTCGTCGAAGCCGTCAAGGCCAAGGGCGGTCAGTGGAAGATGGCCGGCGCGCAGTCGAAGGACTCCGACGAGCTGATCACCAAACTTCTCGATAAGTCGATCGGCGCCAAGATCATCTATGTGCCATTCAAGTCCGGTGGCGAGGCCGATGTGCAGGTTTCGGGCGGGCACCTCGACAGCCATGTCAACAACCCAGCCGAGTCGGTCGGCAACTGGAAGGCCGGCAAGGTTCGTCCGCTCTGCGTCTTCAACCGCGAACCGCTTGCGGCCGGCCCAAAGGTCACCGAGACGCAAAGCTGGGCAGACATTCCGACCTGCAAATCGCAGGGCATCGGCATCGAGCAGTTCCAGCAGCCGCGCATCGCGTCGCTGCCCGGCAAAGTTCCGGCCGAGGCCGTGACCTTCTATCAGGATCTGCTGCGCAAGGTGGCCGAGACGCCTGAGTGGAAGGACTACGTCGCGCGCACCGCGCAGACAGGCCGCGTGCTGATCGGCGGTGACCTCTCGAAGTTCATCGACGAGGACTACGCCCGCTTCCAGACCGTGTTCAAGGAGCAGGGCTGGCTGGTGCAATAGAGCGCTGCCCGTCGCGGGCCGCCTCGATGAGAGGAAACGAGGCGACGGCGACCATCTTCGCCGCGTCGCCTCGTTTCGAAGCCCGCCAGCATCTCCGAGGATCAGGATTTGGAGCATCAGGATTTACCGGCCGGCCGCGCGCTGGTCACGCGGCGCGCGCTCGAAGTCATCGTGGCACTGCTGGCGCTCGCATTCGGCGTATCCATCATCCTCGGCGCACTGGAGTACCACGTCGGCTGGGGCGAGCGCGGACCGGAGCCCGGCTACTTCCCGTTTTGGATGGGCATGATCGTCGTCATCGGATCGATCGGTGCGTTGTTCCAGGCCGTGCTCTCGCCTCGGTTCGCAGATGCCCCGACAGCCATCACCGCGGATCAAGCCCGTCGCATCACCGCGTTCCTGATGCCGATGCTTGGATTTCTCGTCGTGGCCCTGCTCTTCAAGATGGGGCTGTACGTCGGCATGTTGGCCTACATGCTGACGGTGATGCTTTGGCAGGGACGCTATCGACTTCCCGCAACGCTGGCGTTCAGCTTCGGCACGGTCATCTTCTTCTATTTCGTATTCGAGCGCTGGCTGCATGTGCCTCTGCTTAAGGGGCCGCTGGAAGCCTGGCTCGGTCTGCACTGACGCATCTGGAGAGTGGGCTTGGACAACTTCAACGACCTGATGCATGGCTTCCAGGTCGCGCTCACCGGCTATCACATCATGCTGATGGTGGCCGGCGTCCTGTTCGGCATTCTCGTCGGCGTTCTTCCTGGCCTCGGTGCGCCGAACGGCGTGACGCTGCTCATTCCGCTGACCTTCTCGATGGATCCTGTCTCGGCGATCATCCTGCTCGCGAGCATGTACTGGGGTGCGCTGTTCGGTGGCTCGACCACATCGATCTTGTTCAACATCCCGGGCGAGCCATCCTCGGTCGCGACCACGTTTGACGGACACCCCATGGCGAAGCAGGGCCGCGCTACCGAGGCGCTGTCCTACGCCTTTCTGTCCGCGGCTTTCGGAGCACTGTTCGGCGTCGTCGTCATCACGCTGCTGGCGGGTCCTGCGGCAACCTTCGCGCACAAGTTCTCGTCGCCCGAGTACTTCGCCGTCTATTTTCTGGCCTTCTGCTGCTTCGTGGGCCTCGGTGGCGCCTCGCCATTCAAGACCTTGGTGTCGGCCGGCATGGGATTCTCCCTCGCGGCCGTCGGTATGGACACCATCTCAGGGTCGCTGCGGCTGACATACGGACTGCCGGAGCTCGTCAAGGGCGTGAGTTTTCTGGTGGCCGTCATCGGTCTCTTCGGCATCGGCGAACTGATCGCCACGATGGAGGATCGCCTCGAGTTTCGCGGCGTGCGAGCTCGTGTCTCACCGCGTGACGTGTTCAAGACGATGGCGGCGCTACCGTCGTATTGGGTCGCGCTGATCCGATCGAGCCTTGTCGGCTGCTGGATGGGCATCACACCCGGTGGACCGACAGCCGCGTCATTCATGAGCTACGGCCTGGCCCGGCGTTTCTCCCCGCGCGCGGACAATTTCGGCAAGGGCGAGCCCGAAGGCGTCATCTCACCCGAGGCGGCCGATCATTCCGCAGGCACCAGCGCGATGCTGCCGATGCTCGCACTCGGCATACCCGGCTCCGCCACTGCGGCCGTCATGATGGGCGGCCTGATGATCTGGGGCCTTCACCCAGGCCCCATGCTCTTCGTCGACCAGAAAAGCTTCGTCTGGGGCCTGATTGCGTCGATGTACGTGGCGAACGTCGTGGCCGTCCTGATCGTATTGTTTACGGTGCCGCTGTTCGCGGCCATCCTTCGCATCCCATTTGCGATCATCGCGCCGCTGATCGTGGTCGTATGCTTCGTCGGCGCATGGACGGTCTCGAGCTCGCCATTCGATCTGTGGCTGGCGTTCGTGTTTGGCCTCATCGGCTATCTATTCAAGAAAACCGACTATCCGATTGCGCCGCTCGTGCTCGCCATGGTGATCGGCGACAAGGCGGAGGATGCGTTTCGACAATCCATGATCATACACAGCGGCTCACTAGGAGCCTTCTGGTCGAACTGGCTGTGCGGCACGCTGATGACGCTAGCCCTCGTTCTCTTGTTCTGGCCGCTTCTCAGCCGGCTGGTGCCGCATCGTAGCAAGGCAATCGCAGGCGACGCGCCGCGCGCGCGTGAGTGACCAATGCGGGCGCGCTCGCAGCCTTCACGTCGACGACCTCACGCGACATAGCCGTTCATGCGATCCAACTCGCGCTTCTTCGGATCACGATCTTCGACGTTGCCGTAGCCGCCACCCCCCGGCGTCTTGAGGCTGCAACCGTCTCCTCCTTTGAGGTACAGCCGATCGATCTTCGTCAAATGCGGCGCCTTGAACGTTTTGCCCGCAGTATGGAAGCTGTGATCTGCGGGGAGACCGGGCTCGCCTCCAACGAGGCCATGCGGCCCTGCCGTACCGCGATCGCCGACCAGCGTGAAGTAGGCCTCACCATCGCGCAGGTGGAAGTCGATCTCGACGCCGAGGCCACCGCGATATTCGCCAACGCCCGCCGAACCATCGCGGACGGCATAACGTGTGAAGAGCAGCGGCACGGTCTGCTCGAGCACCTCCACGGAACTATTGCGCGAGGCTGCGATCGTCGTTGATCCGTTCGTCAGGCCGTCGCCATCGGCATGACCGCCGTATCCTCCGCCGAAGAAGAAGATGGTGGCGTAGCGGCCGTACATCGGACTGTTTCCGCCGATCCCGACGTTGGTGCCTGTTCCGAAGAAGCCCGCCGGAACGCGCTCTGGAATGGCCTGGGCGAGTGCGCCCATGGTCACGCCGACGAGGCGATGCGCCGTTTCGGTTGTCGTGCCCGACACAGGCCGCGGTGGGCGCGGATTGAACATTGAGCCCTCGGGAATAATGTACTTGAAGGGCACGAAACAGCCGGCATTGATCGGCACGTCCCAGAAGACATGCTTCATGCCGATCATGAGCGCGGTGATCGTGCTCGAAATCGGACTGTTGAACGGGCCACGCAATTCCGATGAGCTTCCCGACAGATCAAACGTGATTTCGGAACCTTCGACCGTCATTTTGAGGTCGATGACGACGCGGCCTTCTTCGACGCCGTCGGAATCCATCTCATCACGGAAGTGATAGGTGCCGGGCGGAATGGTCCTGATGTGATTGCGCATGAGCATCTCGGAGCGCAGCTTGAGCTCGTCGATGCACCGGTTGAGCGTCTCATCACCCCACTGCCGGAAGACTTCATCGAGCCGCCGGCAACCGAGTTCGAGTGCATTGAGCTGCGCGGCCATATCGCCGTAGCGGTCCTCGGCGACGCGCATGTTGAGCATCATGACGTCGAGCAGGGCTTGGTTCATCTTGCCCTCTTCCATGATGCGCACCGGAGGAAAGCGCAGGCCCTCCTGATACACATCCGTGGAAGCCGGTGTGAACCCGCCGGGCGTCATGCCGCCGACATCGGGCCAATGACCGGTGTTCGCGATAATCGCCTTGATCTTGCCGTCCTGAAAGAACGGCCGGACAAACTTCACGTCCATGACGTGCGTGCCGCCGCGGTATGGATCGTTGACGATGAAAACATCGCCTGGCTTCATCGTGTCCGGCGGGTGCGCCTTGATGACCTCCTGCACCGTATGCTGCATCACGACGATGAAGATCGGCAGGCCTGTCGAGCCCTGAGCGATCACCTCGCCCGTGACCGGATGAAAGACGCCGCTTGCGCGATCCCATGCGTCGGCAATGACGGGCGAGATCGCCGATGCCGCCAGCACCGTGTCCATCTCTTCGGCGATCTGCTCGAAGGCACCGCGCACGACCGCAAGGGTCGTCGGATCGATCGGCTTCTGCTCGGTGGTCGTCATTTACCTGCCTCGATGATCAGATTCCCGGTCGGGTGGACGGTCGCGACGTAGCCGGGTTCGACGAAAGTGGTGCTGTCGTGCTGCAGCAGGATTGCGGGGCCTGTGAAGCTGAAGTCACGCGGCAAGGCGTGACGCTGCCAGACCTTCGCCTCGACACGGCGGCCCTCGAAGGTGATCGGCGCGAAGCTAGGAGCGGGTGCCGAGCCCTCCGGCACCTTTATGAGCGGCCCCACTTCAGGAGCCGAGCGCGTGCTCAACACCGTGACGCGGGCATTGACGATGCGGATGTCCTGATCGGGAAGAAGCAAGGAGTATCGCTGCTGATAGGTGGCTTCGAATGCCGCTTTGATCGCCTCGGCGTTGAGCGGAGCCCCTGCCGGGAACGTCACCTGGAGGACATGGGTCTGGCCGCGATAGCACATGTCCGCGCCGAGCATGACGGCGATCTCGTTCTTCTCGACGCCCTCTTCCTGCAGCAGCTTCTCGCCTTCCGTGCTCAGCTCCTCGTAAACGCTGACCAGTGCCTTGCTGTCGAAGCTGGCGATGGTCTGGTTGACCGAGCGAACAAAGTCATGGCGGAGCTGGCCGAGGATGCACCCAAGCGCTGATGTCAGGCCTGGGAACCATGGGATGATCGCGCTCTTGAGGCCGACCTCGCGCGCAATGCGGTTGGCATGCAGCGGACCGGCGCCTCCGAACGCGATCATGGAGAACGCACGCGGATCCAGGCCTTTCTCGAGCAGGCGGCGTCGCACATGCCCGCCCATCTTCGCGACTGAAACTTTGATGATCGCCTCGGCTGCGGCATCGGCCGAGAGACCGAGCGGATTGCCGATCTCCTTCTCGATAGCCGCGCGCGCGCTGGCGCGATCGAGCGCGACCGTCGTCGCCTCTGCCGGCTTGCCGGTGTCTGGCGCAAGAATACCGAGCGCAACATTGGCGTCGGTGATCGTCGGTATCGTACCGCCACGGCCGTATGAGACGGGACCGGGCACAGCGCCGGCGCTCTTCGGCCCCACTTGAAGAATTCCGGCACTGTCGATGTGCGCGAGACTGCCGCCGCCCGCGCCGATGGCATCGGCATCCAACATCGGAATGCAGAGTGGCACGCCGAACTCCAGCAGCTTCTGCTGCGCAAGGTCGGGCCTGGCATCTCGGATGACGCAGATATCGAGGCTGGTGCCGCCCATGTCACAGGAGACGACATTTGGCAGGCCGAGTTCCTGCGCGATCGAGGCGCCAGCGGTCACGCCGGCAGCCGGCCCCGAGAGGATCGTATTGGCGGCATAGCGGATCGAAACATCGGCGCTCATCACGCCGCCGTTCGACTGCACGATGAGCAGTTCCTGCTCATATCCATCGCCCGCAAGCCGATTGGTCAGGCGGCTGACGTAGCGCTCGATCAGTGGCTGCACATAGCCGCTCACGACAGCTGTCGATGTGCGCTCGAACTCACGTACGGCCGGGAAGATGTCCGACGACGCGACGACATAGCGGTTCGGCCACACCTCGCGAACGATGGCAGCCGCGCGGCGCTCGTGGGCGGCGTTGGCATACGAATTCATGAATGCGACGACCAGAACTTCGCAGCCGTCCGCGGCAAGGCCTTGCGCGACCTCGCGCACCTGCGCCTCGTCGAGCGGCGTCAGGATTTCGCCTTGCGCCGAGATGCGCTCGTCGACCTCACGCCGAAAGCGGCGCTCGATGAGCGGAGCAAACTGACCGATGAGGCCATAGGTTTGAGGCCGGTCGCGGCGCCGCAGTTCGAGCACATCACGAAAGCCACGCGTCGCGATGAGACCGCATTGCGCGCCCTTGCGCTCGATGACGGCGTTCGTCGCAACGGTCGTGCCATGGATGATGAGATCGATCTCGGATAGCGGCACGCCGAGCGCGGCGAGGCCATTCATCAGCCCTTCGGCCTGATTGGCCGGCGTGCTCGAAACCTTGGCCGTGCGCAGCGCGCGCGCATCCGTGTCTACATACACGAGGTCCGTATTGGTCCCTCCGATGTCAACGCCGACGAGTTTAGCCACGTACTTTCTCCTTCGGCCGTCCGAGGTAAGCCTCGATGACCTGCTCATTCGAGAGGATTTCGGCGGGCGTGCCCTCCGCGAGCAAGCGCCCGAAATTCAGAACCGTCACCCGATCCGAAAGCCCCATGACAAAGCGCATATCGTGCTCGACGAGGACGATCGTTCGGCCCGTGTCGCGCAGGCGCCGGATCAGATTTGCGATGAAATCTGTCTCGACCGGATTGAGCCCGGCTGTGACTTCGTCGAATAGAATGACACTCGGCTCGGCCGCGAGCGCACGCGCGATCTCGAGCGATCGGCGCTGCCCGTACGACAGGTTTCGCGCCTGGACGTCCGCATGATCCGCGAGACCGATCTCGGCGAGCAGGCCCATCGACTTGCTCTCGATGGCAGCCTCTTCGCGGCTCTTCGCCGCGAACTTGAACATGCCGCCCGCGATGCCGATGCGGCCCTTGACGTGGCAGCCGGTCATGACCGTTTCGAGAGCCGTCATATCCTCGAAGAGCTGCGGCGTCTGAAACGTGCGGCATATACCCGTGGCGACGCGCGCGTGTGCGGGCAGCGACGTGATATCCCGGCCATCGAACAGAACGCGGCCTGAGCTCGGCGCAATGAGGCCCGAGATCAAGTTGAAAGCCGTCGTCTTGCCGGCACCATTGGGCCCGATGAGGCCATGGATGCTGCCGCGCTCAACGGCAAAGGTGACGTCGTCGACTGCGACGAGGCCACCGAAGCTTCGCGTCAGCTTCTCCGTTGCGAGGATCGTGTTCGTCATGACGGCGTCTCCGCCGGAGCGTGACGACCCCGAATGCGCGTGACAAGACCTTGCACGATGCCCGCAATGCCGCGCGGCATGAATATCATCGAGACGATGAGAAGCACGCCGTACGCCAGCATCTTGTATTCCTGGAAGGCGCGCAGGTACTCCGGGACGACGACCAGAACGACCGCGCCGACGATGGCTCCAGGGAGGCTACCGAGGCCACCGACCGTGATGATGATGAGCAGAACGAGGGATTGGAGCCAGGTGAATTCCTCGGGATTGAGGAAGTTGTAGACATGGGGCAGCAAGGTACCGGCCAGTCCCGCAGCGCCACAGCCGATAGCGATGACGGCCATCTTGTATGACGCGGCGGGGATTCCGATCGATTGCGCCGCCGCCTCGTTTTGACCGAGAGCGCGGAATGCGCGGCCCGCACGACCATGTGTCAACCGCAACAACAGCGCGTACGTGACCGCGAGATAGATCATCGCGATGATGAACATCGACAGCCGGTCACGAAAGACCGTGCCGAGGATCCGTATTGGTGGAATGCCGATCAGGCCCGTGTGGCCGCCCGTGACGGAGCTCCAGTTCGATAGGAGCTGATAGACGATGATGCCGAACCCGAACGTCGCAATCTTGAAGTAGATGCCGGAGAGGCGAACGAGCTGCCCCATGAGCAGGCCGACGAGTGCGCTCGCCAAGGTGGCAATGGCGACGGCCGCGAGAAACGGCACGCCATAGAGTTTCTGCAGAAGGACGGAGGTGTAAGCTCCGACGCCGAGGAAGGCCGCGTGTCCGAGTGAGAGCTGGCCGGCGAGCCCGACCATGATCTGCAGGCCTAGTGCAGCAATGGCGAAGATCGCCACGATGGTCGCGATGTACAGGGCGAAGCCACCGAGCAGTGGCGGAACGAGCGCGAACGTCGCCATAACGACGAGGAACACGAGCCAATCCGTGCGCCGGCTGCGTTGCAGCGACAGGCTCGTCGAGCCCGTCGGGACGGCGGCCGATGTGGCAGTCGAGCTGCTCATGCCACCCGCCTGTTCTGGGCGAAGAGCCCCTGCGGTCGAAGGAGCAGGACGGCGATCATCACCGCAAATGCAATACTATCCTGGAACTCGGTGCCGATGATCTGGCCGCCTATGGTCTCGGCGAGCCCGACGATCAAACCACCGACCACGGCACCGAATACGCTGCCGAGCGAACCGATGATGGCCGCGGCGAAGGCCTTGAGGCCCACCGCTCCCATATCAAAGGAGACGTAGAAAAGCGGTGCGTAGAGCACACCGGCTGCAGCTCCGAGCATGGAGGCGATCACGAATGCGACGGACGATGAGCGGCCCGGATCAATGCCCATGAGACGGCTCGTCGTCGGATCCTGCGAGACGGCGCGCAGCGCGAGCCCCGTCCACGTCTTCGTGAACAGCAGGTTGAGCGCGATAATCGTGAGCGTCATGAAGCCCACGATGTAGAAGTAGACGCGCGGCAGAGGGTAGCCGCCGACATGCACGATATCGAATGTGAGCGGGATCTTGTAGACGACGGGATTGGCACCCCAGAAGAGGCGCGCGGCATTCGCGAGCACGATCCCGATACCGAGCGTAAGAAGCACCAGATAGATCTGGTCGGCATTTCTCTTGAGCGCCGGGCGATAGGCAACGCGCTCGATGACGAAACCGAACAGCCCTGTCGCAATCATCGCAATGACGAGGATGAAAACGAACGGCAGCTCCGGCGCGATGGATAGCGCCGTGTAACCGAGAAAGCCGCCGAGCATCATGATGTCGCCCTGCGCGAAATTCACGAGGCCCATGGCCCGAAAGATCATGCTGAACCCGAGCGCGACCAGGCCATAGATGCAGCCTATGGTGAGGCCGCTCAGTATCTGAATGACTGCGTTCATATATCCCGTGGTCCCGATAGGGGGCCAAGGGCCGGGCGCAGAAGCGCCCGGCGCACACGGCGACTGATCTTATTTGTCGAGCAGGAAGTCGAGCTTGAGCTTGCCGTCCTTCAGCTGGACGAACGGCAGCGGCCGCTTCACGTCACCATTCGGCAGGATCGAGACGTTTCCGCTCGCAACCGGCAGATCAGCGATCTTGAAGAACGCATCGCGAATGGATTCGCGCGTGACTTTGCCTGCGGCACTCGCTTTCTTCACGGCTTCGACGAGCACGAGCATCGTGTCGTAGCCCATGCCTTCGTACTGGCTCGGGTCGCGCTTGAACTTCGCATTCCAGTCGGCGACGAACTTCTTGCCGGCTGCTGTATCGATCGAACCCGCGAAGTAGTAGAGCGCGCCGTAAGCTCCGTCGGACGCCGGGCCGGCGATCTCGATGAACTGCGGAATGGCGGGCGACGTGTTCGCGTAGGTCGGCACCTTGATGCCGAGTTCGCCCATCTGCTTCACGATGAGGCCCGTATCAGTGTAGAGACCGAGGATCGCCACGAAGTCAGGATTGGCCTGCCCCATCGTCGATAGGATTGGCTTGAAGTCCTTGGCGGCAGGCTCGTAAGCCACGCGGCCAGCGACCTTGATGCCCTTGGCTTCGATCTCACGACCGAACGCCTCGGCAAGCGACTGGCCGTAGTTATCGTTTCGCACGAGCATGTACACGCTCTTGGCCTTGTGGCGCTCGATGGCCCAGATGGCCGCGTTGCCGGCGAAGGCGTCGGCGGTCTGCGAAAGGCGTGCGAACCACTTGTTGCCCTGCTGCGTGAGGTTCGTTGCCTGCGCCAGCGGCGAGAACTGGAAAACCTCGGCCGGACGCGTCACCTCGATCATGGCCTGCGTTTCGGCGCTCGTCGAACCGCCGATCACCATAAGCACGTCATCGGAGGCGATCATGCGGGCTGTCGCTTGCGCGGCACGACCGGGATTGCCGGCGGAGTCGTCGGGAATGAGCTCGATCTTGTAGGAACCGAGCGCGCCGCTCGCCTGCGCAGCCTCGAGAGCGAAGCGTGCGCCTTCCAACGTCTCGGTGCCATATACGGCGGAGGGGCCTGAGAGCGGGCCGACAATGCCGATCTTGAGCGTCTGCGCGCTCGCCTGCCCCGCCAACGCCAAGGAGAGGGCGAGTGCCCCCAAGCGACTGAGATTTCTAAGCATCACATCCTTCTCCTCTATGCACGTTGCTCGGTTCACACTTATTCATGAGGACCATCAGGCCAGGCCGAGATAGCTCTCCTGCACGCGCGGGTCGGCCTTGAGATCATCCGCGCGCCCATGCAAGGAGATCTCGCCGCGATCGAGCACATAGCCGTGGCTCGCGACGTCGAGAGCGGCGGCGGCATTCTGCTCGACCAGCAGGATCGTGATGCCCGTGCGCGAAAGCTGGGCGATGGTCTCGAACACGGTCTGAATCAAAATCGGCGCCAACCCCATTGAGGGCTCATCAAGGAGCAGCGTCTTGGGCTTGCTCATGAGCGCACGACCGATGGCCAGCATCTGCTGTTCGCCGCCCGACAGCGTTCCCCCCATCTGGTCCGCGCGCTCCTTGAGGCGCGGGAACATCTCGAAGGCGAAATCGAGTTCGTTGGTACCAGCGTACGATCTGCGACGGTGGTAGGCGCCGATCTGAAGATTTTCGCGCACGGTCAGGTCGGGGAAGATCCGCCGCCCCTCGGGCACAGTGGCGACACCGCGCGAGACGATGCTGATGGGATCGAGGCGCGAGATGTCGTCGCCACCGAGCTTGATGCTGCCCGACTTGAGGGGAAGCAGACCGCTGAGAACGCGTATCAACGTCGTCTTCCCGGCACCGTTCGCCCCGAGCAGGCAAACGACTTCGCCTTCCGGGATTTCGAGACTGACGTCCCTCAATACCAGCGTATGGCCATAGCCGGCCGCGGCGTTCTGGATGCTGAGCGACGTCATTGCAGGCTCTCCCCAGTCTGCCGACGGTGCCGATCGATGACCGGAGGAGCGATATGCCCGCCGATCCCCATTGTGAAATTCATGTCATAGTATTTCATGAACGAGAATTCCAGGCGAGAGCTAATCTGGCGTCATCCGGCACAATTTTCACTCAGATGTTGGATATCGACTGAGCCTTCGAGTTGCGCTAGTCTCATTCACGTATGTGAAGTTCTGGCGGTATTATTTCACGGCATGAGCCGCCAGTCGCTGGGAAAAGCAGATGCATCAACTGCCCTCGCACACGCGCATCGTCATCGTCGGTGGCGGTATCGTAGGCTGCAGCCTCGCCTATCACCTCGGCAAACGCGGCGTGCGCGATGTCGTACTCCTGGAGCGACGGCAGCTCACGTGCGGCACGACTTGGCACGCAGCCGGGCTCGTCGGCCAGCTGCGGTCGACGCACAATCTGACGCGCCTCGCGCGCTACACCGCCGAACTCTACAGCCGGCTCGAGCAGGAAACCGGGCAGGCCACAGGCTTCCGCCAGACCGGGTCTCTGGCCGTCGCGGCAACGCCTGAGCGCTTCGAAGAACTGCGGCGCGGCGCCTCGATGGCCCGCTGCTTCGAGCTCGATGTCGCCGTCCTGAGCCCGTCGGAGATCAAAGCCCGCTGGCCGCTCATCGATATCGATGACCTCGCCGGCGGCGTCTTCCTGCCGAAGGACGGACAGACGAACCCCATCGACACGACACTGGCTCTTGCCAAGGGAGCCAAGAGTGCGGGCGTGCAGATCTTCGAGAACACGAAGGTCACCGAAATCCTCGTCGCGAACGGCCGCGCGCAGGGTGTGCGCACCGAGCACGGCGACATTCGCACCGATATCGTCGTGAACTGTGCCGGTATGTGGGCGCGTGATCTCGGCGCAGCAGCGGGGTCGACCGTCCCGCTGCACGCAGCCGAGCACTTTTATATCGTGACCGAGCCACTCGCCGGCGCGAGCGCCGAACTTCCCGTCCTGCGCGACCCCGATGCGCGAACATACTTCAAGGCCGATGCCGGCAAGCTGCTCGTCGGCTGGTTCGAGGCTGTAGCGAAACCCTGGGGCACCGACGGCATTCCGGAATCCTTCTGCTTCGACCAGCTTCCAGAGGATCTCGAGCATATCGAGCCGCTGCTGGCCGATGCCATCAAGCGGGTGCCTGCTCTCGGCAATGTCGGCATCCAGCTCTTCTTCAACGGCCCCGAGAGTTTTACGCCCGACGATCGCTATCTCCTCGGTGAAACGGCCGAAGTAGCCGGCCTGTACGTTGCGGCGGGCTTCAATTCGATCGGTATTCAGTCGGCTGGCGGCGCCGGCAAGGTGCTTGCTGATTGGATCGTCGACGGCCATCCGCCATTCGACCTCTGGGACGTCGACGTGCGCCGCATGATGCCCTTCCAGCGCAATCGCCAGTATCTCAAGGAGCGCACGGTCGAGACCCTCGGCCTGCTCTACGACATGCACTGGCCCTTCCGGCAGCCCGCATCGGCGCGCGGGGCGCGCAAATCCGCCTTCCACGACCGGCTGCGCGAGCGCGGTGCCTGCTTCGGCGAGACAGCCGGCTGGGAGCGCGCCAACTGGTTCGCGCCACCCGGCATGAAGGCCGAATACGCCTATAGCTACGGCCGCCAGAACTGGTTCGACGCGTCCGGCGAGGAGCATCGCGCCGCTCGCGAGATGGTCGGCATCTTCGATCAATCGTCCTTCGGGAAGTTCGTGGTCGACGGTCCAGATGCGGAAGCCGTGCTCAACACGATCAGCGCGAACGACCTCGCTGTTCCACCGGGCACCGTCGTCTATACGCAGTGGCTCAACGCGCGCGGCGGCATCGAGGCCGACGTCACCATCACGCGCGAGTCCGAGACGCGCTTTCTCGTGGTGACGTCCGCCGCCTGCCAGATGCGCGATCTGACATGGCTGCGGCGCAGCATTCCCGATACGGCGCGCGTCGCGGTATTCGACGCGACCGCGGCGTATGCCGTACTCGGCGTCATGGGCCCGCGCTCGCGCGAGCTTCTGGCCCGTCTCACGCCAGCGGACCTCTCGAATGCCGCGTTTCCATTTGGAACGTCGCAGGAGATCGAGCTCGGCTATGGCCTCGTCCGTGCAACGCGCATTACGTATGTCGGCGAACTCGGCTGGGAACTCTACATATCCACGGATTTCGCGCAGTCGGTCTACGACGCGATCGCCGGATCGGGAGAAGACTACGGCCTTCGCCACGCCGGTTATCACGCCATGAATTCTCTCCGCATGGAGAAGGCCTATCGGCATTGGGGGCACGACATCACGGACGAGGATACGCCGCTCGAGGCCGGCCTCGGCTTCGCGGTAAAGCTCGCCAAGGCCAAGGGCTTCACCGGTCGGGATGCGCTCATGCGCCAGAAGGAGGCGGGCCTGCGCCGACGGCTGGTGAACTTCGCGCTTGAAAGGGGCGACCTGCTTCCCTATCACAACGAGCCAATTTGGCGGGATGGCAAGCTCGTCGGCCGGACGTCCTCCGCGATGTACGGCCACACGATCGGCAAGCCTCTCGCAATGGGATATATCGAGAACGGCGGCGACCTCGTGGATGCCGCGTATATCAAGTCGGGCGCGTTCGAGATTGAAATCGGCGGCGAGAGGATTCCGGCTCAGGCGTCCTTGCGTCCCTGGTATGATGCCGAAAGCGTGCGCGTGAAAGGGCTCTGACCGAAGAGCAGCCGCGGTAGCATGGACCCCATGATGCAGAAGAATCCGCAGCAATCCGACGTCGCGACCGCAAGCGAAACCGACGATGGCGAATGGGAGATCGGCGAGCAGATCCGCGAGCTTCGCAAGATCAAGGGTTTCACGCTCCAGCATGTCGCGAACGAGGCCGGGATCTCCATTGGCTATTTGAGCCAGATCGAGCGCAACCAGTCGAAGCTGCCCATCGGCGTATTGAAGCGCATCAGCGATGTGCTCGGCGTGCACATGAACTGGTTCTTCCAGCCAGCACATGAAAGCCATCCCGGCGAACGCGATGTCATCGTGCGCGCGCGCGGTCGCCGGCGCATGTCCTTTACCGGCCTCGGCATCGTGGAGGAGCTGCTTTCGCCCAATCTCGCGGGTCCGCTGGAGCTGCTGCTGAGCACGATCGCACCCGGCGCCGACAGCGGCGAATACAGCCACGAGGGGGCTGAAGCGGGATTTGTGATTTCGGGAACACTCGACCTGTGGGTTTCCGGCCAGCACTATCGGCTCGAAGAGGGCGACAGCTTCTCGTTTAAGAGCACGGATACGCATCGATGCGCGAACCCGGGACACGCACCGACGCGCGTGTTGTGGGTGATCACGCCACCGCACTACTGACCGCGCATCCATTACGCTGATGGCAGCTTTGCTCATTTCAGCTTCTCAAACGTAAGCCCTTCGGATCGTAGGACGCCTCCAGCGAGGCGGACGCAGAGAACAACTCCGAAGCGATCTCTATCTGGAAGCCACCGGCCGCAACCATCGCTTCCACGGATTGCGCACCGCTGCTCACGAGCCCCATAGCCAGTGCGCGCCCGGCCCCGTGCCCCCAGGCGGCGGAAGTGAGCTGACCGACGTAGCGCCCGCCAAAGAGTATGGGCTCGTCGCCGAGCGGGAAGGCTTTTGGATCTTCGAGACGAAAGACGACAATGCGCCGCTTCAGCGGCTCCTTGCGGAGGCGTTGCAGTGCTGCCTGCCCCGTGAAGGGCGTGACCTTGTCGAGCTTGATGGCAAAATCAATTCCGGTCTCGAAGGGCGTGACATCAGGTGAGAGCTCACGCCCCCAGGCGCGATACGCCTTTTCAACGCGCAGCGATGTGGCAGCCGCCATGCCGCAGGGCGTGAGGCCCAAGTCGCAGCCTGCCTCGGCAAGCGTGTCATAGACCGTTCGGGCAAACTCCGTCGGCACGTAGAGTTCCCAGCCAAGCTCGCCCATATAGGAAATGCGCGCAGCCTTGACCGTCGCGTAGCCGATGTCGATCTCGCGCCACGCGTAATAGGGAAAAGCTGCATTGGACAGATCGCTCGACGACACCTTCGCCAGAAGCTCGCGAGAGCGCGGCCCCTGGACGCTGAGGATCGCGAAGCCGGACGAGACATCGGTCAGCGACACGAACTCATCGGCACCGATCGCATCGCGCAGCCACGCCATGTCGCGGACGATCTGCGCGGTGCCAGTCACGAGCAGGTATTGGCCCGCAGCGAGACATAGCACGACGACGTCGCTCTCGATGCCGCCACGGTCATTCAGCATGGGTGAGTAGACGACGCGTCCCGGCTTTGCGCTCATGTCATTGGCGCAGACGCGTTGCATGAACGCTTCGGCGTCACGACCCTGCACGAGTATTTTGCCAAAGCTCGACTGATCGAAGAGGACGACGCCCTCGCGCGCGGCTTTGTGCTCGCGCGCCGCTGCGCCGAGCCAGCCCGGCGGACCAAAAGTGAGTTCGGCCGTCACCTCTGCGCCGGCCGGGGCAAACCAGTTGGGACGCTCCCACCCCATGACTGGCGTGAAGGAAGCTCCCCCAGCACGCCATACATCATGCAGCGGAAGGCGGCGCAGATCGCGAACGCTCTGCGGATCACGCCCAGGATAGGAAATTGCGTAGTGCAGCGAGAGAATCTCAGGCACGCGCTCATGCAGCGCCTTGAGATTGTTCTGGAAGGGCGCAAAGCGCCGGATGTCCACGGGCCAGAGATCCATGGTCGGCCGGCCCTCGATCATCCATTCCGCAAGCGCCCGCCCGACACCACCGCCCGAGGCGACGCCGACCGAATTCATCCCGCAACCTAGGAAGAAATTCTTGAGGTAGGGCGACTCGCCCAACAGAAACCTATCGTCCGGCGTGAAGCTCTCCGGGCCATTGAGTAGCATCCGCACCTCGGCACGTTCGAGCGCCGGAATGCGGTGCATTGCGCGCTCCATCATGGGCTCGAAATGTTCCCAGCGCTCGTCGAGAAGTCCGAATGCAAACTCCTCTGGGAGATTCTCGAGCGGAAGTGGAATCGGATTGGGCTCGAAGCATCCAACGAGCAGACCACTCACCTCGTCGCGGACATAGAGGCAGCTGTCATGATCCCCAAGCATGGGCAAATGGCGGTCGACGCCCGCAACGGGCTTCGTCAGGAGATAGAAGTGCTCGCAGGCATAGAGTGGCGCTGGAACGCCAGCGAGGTCCGCCAACTCGCGCCCCCAAAGACCAGTACACAAAGCGACGCTCTCACAGGCGATGGCGCCCGCATTGGTCACGACGCGCGAAACGCGCCCGTTGGTCGCCTCGAAGCCGGTGACGCGCACATCCTCGTAGATGCGCCCGCCCGCCGCGCGGATCCCCTTTGCCAGTGCAGCGCAGATATCGCTCGGATTGACGCGTCCGTCATTGGGCGACCAGAGGCCTCCGACGAGGTCATCATGGCGCGCAAGAGGCCACAGATCGCGAATGCGCTCCGGCCCTACGATCTCGCACTCGATATCGAAGGCGCGCGCCAGCGACGCCTGACGTTTCAAATGCACGAGACGCTCTTGTGTCGTCGCGATGCCGAGACTGCCGGGCTGGAGCCAGCCCGTGGCCTGCCCGGTTTCAGCCTCGAGCCCCTTATAGAGCTCGACGCTGTAGCGAATGATTTCCGTCAGATTGCGCGTCGAACGCTGCTGACGAACGCCGGCAGCCGAATGCCACGTCGTGCCGCTCGTCAGCTTGTTGCGCTCGATGAGAACGACGTCGCGCCGACCGCTCTTGGCGAGGTGATAGGCGGTACTCAGGCCGACAATTCCCCCGCCGATGACGACGCACGTTGCTGCTTGAGGTAGCTGACCTTCCATCACACGCCCATATGTCCCAACCGATGGGCCATCGTGGATCAAATGTTTCATATTGGCAATAGAAAAGAACATTTGCGCCATTGTACGTTGATGACGACACCATCTCTGTCGTGCATGAAGGACAGGCGGAGGCGCTGCCGGACCGTGCCGACGACGACACAGCGAGCTGGATCAATGATGAACGCCGAACTGCTGCTCAAGCGCATGGCGGACGACTTCGAGGATCTCCCGCCTCAGCTGCGGCAGGCCGCCAAGTACGTTCTGGATCATCCGACCGATGTCGCGATGAACTCCATGCGCACGGTCGCGGCAGCAGCTGATGTGGCGCCATCCACGATGCTCCGATTGGTGCGCTGGCTGCAGTTCGCGAGCTACGATGAGTTCCGTCATCTGTTTCAGGAGGGCGTGCGCGCCCAAGGAGGCGGCTTCCCTGAGCGCGCCCAATCTCTCCAGGGCCTCGCTGGAGAAGGCCGAGGCGGGCGGCTGGCAGCGGCAATGGGCTCTGCCGCGCTCTCGAATATCGATCACGCCTTCACGAACATTGATGTCGCGGATGTCGAGGCCTCCGCGCGGCTACTCGCAAACGCATCCACTGTCTACGTGATCGGAGTCCGCAGCGCCTATTCGCTTGCGCATTATTTTCAGTATGTGGCGCGCATGGTGCTCGCCAAGCCGCCGCTCCTGTGCGGCGGGACGGGCGTCGCGCTCGATGAGCTGGCCAATCTTTCAAAGCGCGATGTCGTCATCTCGATCGGCTTTCATCCTTACGCCAACGAGACCATCGAGGCGACCCGCTTCGCGAGCGAGCGCGAGGCATCGATCATTGCCATCACGGATCAGCGCTCGTCGCCATTGGCCCAGAAGGCAACGCACGCTCTGCTCGCGCGATCGGACTCGCCGCAGTTCTTTCCGTCGATTGTAGCGGCCTCGGCCGTGATCGAACTCATACTCGCGTGCCTGGTGACACAGGGCGGAAAGCAAGCCGTTCGCAATATCGAGCGCCACTATCAACTGCGTGAGCGTAGTCGCGTTTATGGGCGATAGCGGCCCAGCCGTCGCCCGCGAGCTCCATCAGTGCTGAACAAGATAGCTGGCAAGCACGCCGATATCCGGCTCGATGCCGAGACCCGGTCGCGCCGATAGCGTCACGTTGCCGTCAATCACGCGCTCGAGGTCGACGGCGATGATCGAGCGCAGTGGGTTGGGGTTCGCGTCGATCTCGAGAAGCCCATCGCCCCCAACTGCAGCGAGAAGATGGGCCGAGGCCAGCAATCCTATCCCACCTCCGAGATAGTGCGGGCAGAACCTCAGGCCCAGCTCGCGAATGCGTCGTGCGACGGGAAGCGTGGCGCTGATCCCGCCCCATTTTGCGAGATCCGGCTGCACGACACCAAGCACCGCGGCGTCAAACGCGCGCTCGAAGTCGGCAACGCCTGCAATGTTCTCGCCGCCCGCTATCGGAATACGCGTCGCGCTCTTCAGGCGCCGCCACTCGCTCCATGGCACATCGGCGCGAATGGGCTCCTCGAGCCAGCTGAGACCGAACTTCTCGAGCTTCGGCAGCATCTCCAGCGCTTGCTCGACACTCCAGCCTTGATTGGCATCGACCATGAGACCGGCGTCGGGCCCGAGCGTACTCCGCAGCTTGGTCAGGTTGGCGAGATCGCGCTCGCCTCCGAAGCCGACCTTCAGCTTGAAGGAGGTGTATCCAGCCTGCTGCTTCGACTTCGCGAGGCGCTCCGGCGCATCCGGATTGAGGCCGCTCGCATAGACACGGATCGTCGACGCACCGCCATCATTCAGGAGCTTCCAAAGAGGCTTTCCCGTGCGCCGCGCCGCAAGATCCCATAGCGCTGTATCGATGCCGGCTATGGCTTGGGCAAAAGGCCCGGGCTCCGCGCTCTGCAGCGCGAGGACAGCCGTGCGCGAGGTCATATGCTCGAAGGCTTCAACAGGATCGCGAAACGAACGCGCGAGCAGCAGCGGTGTCAGAACGCTGTCGACCAAGCGTGCGCGATGCTCGGCGCCGACCGCTGGGAAGTTGCACCACGCCTCGCCCCAGCCCCGCACACCCTGATCGTCCTCGACTTCGATCGTGACCATCGGGCGGTCGCGCATGGTGCCGAATGACGTCGTTACGGGCTGCTCGAGAGGGCAGCGGAAGACGCGGGCGGTCACGCGCCGGAGCTTCAGCTCGGTGCTCATGGCTTGAGGTCCATTTCCAGATGAATGTAGTCGCCGCGATAGCTGACCTCGGCGAGATAGATGACGGTTCGATCCGGCCCGCACATGACGCGGCGAACCTCAGCCATAGGCGTGTTCACGGCGATGCCAAGCAGGCGCGATGTCTCCACATCCGCTGTCGATATGGTGAGCGTCTGACGCGCTGAGGCGATCTCCAGTCCCGGCAGCGACGTCAGCACGGGAAGCGCGAGCTCGCGGCGGAAGCGGGATGGCGCGCGGCGGAACACGCGATAATCCACATAGATGGAGATGACGCAGTAGCGCTCGCCATTGCGCGAATGCACACGGCGCAAGTGGAAATACTTCGGCGCGGCAATGCCGTCGCGCTCGACGATGACGGGGCTGGCAATGTCCTCCGCCAGGTTCGCGTGCTCAGGCCGGTCGCCGCTGTACATGGCGACGAGATCGCCCAGTGTTGTTTCAACGCGTAACTGGCGGCGTGTCGTTGCCTTGCCGGTGACGAACGTGCCGCGCCCACGCTGCGGGGAGAGCAACCCCTCCTCGGCAAGGAGCGCGATGGCCTGGCGCACGGTTACGCGCGCGACGCCGAACTCGTTCATCAGCTGCTCTATGGAGGGGAGAACGCTGCCGACCACCCACACATCCTTACCCAAGCGCTGGCGGAACAGGTCCGCGAGCTGCAAGTAGCGCGGGATGGGCGTGTCGCCGAATATGTGATGCGTCGCTTGGGGCATGGGACTTTCAGATTGGGGCTTGCACCAAACATCCTATAGATAGTACTTATGGGATGATTAGGCCATAACGAACAAGAACAATCCGAGGAAACGTGCGTCGAGCGGCTCTCATTCTTGCCCCCTGGCTTGCCCTACTGGCCGGCTGGTATGGCATCCACCACAGCGGATTCGTCAACCCTGCACTCGTGCCGACCCCGCACGAGGTAGCCGCGCGCTTCGTCGAGTTGATGGGCAGCCGACTGCCGATGGACATTCTCATGTCCACGCAGCGCGTATTTCTCGGCGTGCTGTGCGGCATCGCGCTTGCCGTTCCGGTCGGCTTTGTTCTCGGCTGGTACAAAACGATCCGGACATTCATCGACCCGCTGATCAACTTCTTCCGCGCGCTGCCCCCGATTGCGCTTATCCCGCTCGTTATCGTCTATTTCGGCGTCGACGAGCTCGCGAAGGTCGTGATCCTCTTCTACGCCTCGTTCTTCGCGGGCGTCATCGTCATGTACGAGGGCATCTCGCAGATCAGCCCGATCTATGTGCGCGTCGCGCGCACGCTCGGAGCGACGGATGGCGAGATCTTTCGCAAGGTCATCATCCCCCTTGCGGTACCGCATATGCTCACGGCACTTCGCGTGGCGCTCGGCGTGGCCTGGGCGACGCTCGTCGCCTCGGAGCTGATTGCGGCGCAGCAGGGGCTCGGCGCACTCATCCAGAACGCCGGCTCGTTCTTCCAGCTCGATATCATCTACGTCGGCATCATCTGCATCGGCTTCATAGCGCTCCTCATGGATCTTGGACTTCGCGTACTCGCGCGCCGATTCGTTTCCTGGCAGGAGCGCATCGCGTGACCATCGGACCACCACGCATTGTCTTCGACAAAGTCTCCGTGCGTTTCGACACGCCGGCCGGTGGCCGGATGCACGTCGTCGATGACGTGAGCTACCAGATCCACGATCGCGAGTTCGTCTCCGTCATCGGTCCATCTGGCTGCGGCAAGACGACGATGATGAACATCGTCGCCGGCTTCATGCAGCCGACGACCGGCACGGTTACGCTCGACGGGCAGCCAATCAATAGTCCAGGGCCGGATCGCGGCGTCATCTTCCAGGAGTATGGCGTCTTTCCGTGGCTTTCCGTGAAGGAAAATATCGCCTTCGGCCTCAACCTTCGTGCCAATCGCACGAGCGCGGACGAGCGCGAGGCCGTCTGCCAGCGCTACATGCAGCTGATGGGCCTGTCGGACTTCGCCGATGCGTGGCCGCGCATGCTGTCCGGCGGCATGCGCCAGCGTCTCGCGCTCGCGCGCGCCTATGCCGTCAAGCCGCAATTCCTACTGATGGACGAGCCATTCGGCGCGCTCGATGCGCAAACGCGTACGGCCATGCAGGACCTGCTGCTTGGCGTGCTCGCGACCGAGGGCAAGACCGTGATGCTGATCACGCACTCCGTCGAGGAGGCCGTGTATCTCTCGAACCGCATCATCGTCATGACGGCCCGGCCGACGCGAATTCGCGAGATCATCGAGGTCCCGTTCAGCTACCCCCGAAGTGAGGGACTGCACGAAAGCAAGGAGTTCGGCGATCTGCGCGCGCACGTGCGCGGTCTCGTCATGCAGGAATATGCGCAGCAGGCGAAGCAACGATAGTCTTGAAGCAAGAGCGTCGAAGGAGGAAACCATGAAAGTCGACCGCAGAACATTTCTGCAAGGCGCGGGTGCAACAGCTGGCGCAATGACATTGGGCTCGCCCGCAATTGCACAGGCGAAGACCAAGATTCGCGTGGGTTACCTGCACACACTGGCCGTCGACGGTCAGATGTGGCTTGCCGATCATCTCGGCGCCTTCGATAAGCATGGCCTCGAGCCGGAGTTCAAACAGTTCCAGACCGGCCTCGAGATCTTCCAGGCCATGATCGGCGGCAGCCTCGATGTTCTATCGACCGGCGCCGTCATCTCGAACTTTCCGGCGCGCGGCCAGGGCAAGATGTTCCTCGCCAATGCCGTGGAGTTCGCCACGGCGCAGCTCTGGGTGCGCGAGGATCAAGGCATCAAGTCCTTCGCCGATCTCAGGGGCAAGCGCATTGCGACGACGGCGGGCACGACGGCGCACGTCTTCCTCGACACGGCGCTCAAGGCCAACAACATGACAGGCAAGGACATCGAGCTGCTCAATCAGCGCATGCCCGATGCAGTGACGTCGTTCATCTCGGGTGCCGTGCCGGCCGTTGCACTCTGGGTGCCATTCAACATCACGGTGCGCGACAAGGTACCAGGCGCGAAGAAGCTGGTCGATGCTTCGGCGTACTATCCCAAGGCCGCGATCATGTCGGGCTGGGCGACCACCGCGGACTTCCACAGCAAGAGCCGCGACGTGCTCGTGCGTGTCGTCAAAGCCTGGAGCGAGGGCAACGAGTACCTCACGAGCAAAACCGACGAGGCGCTGGAAGTGCTGCAGAAGAAGCAGTATCCGCAGGTGCCTCTCAAGGACTTCAAGGAGCAGTTCGGCGCGCAGAAGGCGTTCCCAGTCGGTGAGTGGCGCAAGCTCTACGACGACCAGAGCGTCACAAAGTGGCTGCAGCAGGTGACGGACTTCTTCGCCTCCACCGGGAACATTCCGAATCCGATTCCCGCTTCCCAGTACTTTGATCCGTCCATCTTCATGGATGCAACGAAGGCCTGAGGCTTTGTCGGAAGCGACGTACGACTACATCATCGTGGGAGCCGGTTCGGCGGGATGCATTCTCGCCAACCGGCTTTCCGCTGATCCCCAATGCAAGGTCCTGCTCCTCGAGACCGGCGAGTGGGATCGAAATTTCTGGCTCAAGCTGCCCGTCGGTTACTTCCGCACGATCTACGACGGGCGCTTCTCACGGCTGTTTCCGACCGAGCCGAGCGAAGGTACGGCGGGGCGCGCCATTGTATGGCCGCGCGGACGCATCGTTGGCGGATCCAGCTCGATCAATGGCCTCATCTTCATTCGCGGCCAGCACGAGGATTTCGACGACTGGGAGAAAGCTGGCGCCGATGGATGGAGCTATCGCGACGTCCTGCCTCATTTCCGGCGGCTCGAAAATTTCGACGGTCCGGAAAGCCAGTACCGCGGGTCGCACGGCGAGTTGAGCGTCTCGACACTGCGCAACGACCACCCCATGTGCCGGGCGTGGCTTTCAGCGGCGCAGCAGTTCGGCCTCCCCACCAATCCCGACTTCAACGGCGAGAGCACTTTTGGCGTCGGTTCATATCAGCTGAGCATCGGCAAGCGCTGGCGTGAGAGCTCGGCGGTTGCCTTCCTTCATCCGGCGCTCTCGCGCCCCAATCTGACCGTGCTGACGAACGCCCACGCAACGCGCGTGCTGTTCGAAGGCACGCGCACCGTCGGCATGGAATGGGCATCCGGACGGAGCCGCGGGACGGCGCGCGCCTCACGCGAGGTCATCCTCGCGGCCGGCGCCCTGCAATCGCCGCAGCTCCTGCAGCTTTCAGGTATTGGGCCGGCTGAGCATCTGCGGTCGCTCGGCATCAATGTCGTGGCCGACCTTCCCGATGTCGGCGAGCATCTTCAGGACCACTACCAGGCGCGCAGCATCGTCGAGCTCAAATCGAGCCAATCGCTGAACAGGGATGTACGCAATCCGATCGCTCTCGCGAACATGGGCTGGCAATGGCTCGCGCACGGTCGGGGGCCGTTGACAATTGGAGCCGGGCAAGTTGGGGGCGCGGCGTGCACGGCGTTTGCGCGGAATGGCCGCCCTGACATCCAGTTCAACGTCATGCCGCTGTCGGTCGACAAACCGGGCGATCCACTGCACGCGTATTCCGGCTTCACTGCGGCCATGTGGCAGTGCCATCCAGAGTCACGCGGGCGGCTCAGAATTCACTCCGCGGATCCGTTCGCGGCGCCGCAGATCGAGCCGCGCTATCTGTCCACCGACCTGGACCGCAAAGTGGCCGTCGCAGGCATGAGGATCCTGCGGGAGATCTTTGCGCAGCCAGCCTTCCGCGGTCTGTGGGCTCGGGAGGTTCTACCGGGCACCGATGCACGCACCGATGCCGACCTGCTGAAGTTTGCGCAGTCCCATGGCGGCACAGTGTTCCATCCCGTCGGAACCTGTCGCATGGGAAAAGGCGAGGGCGCTGTCGTCGATCCCTTGCTTCGGGTTCGCGGCGTCGAGGGTCTGCGCGTTATCGACGCTTCGGTGATGCCCAAGATCACATCGGCGAACACGAACGCAGCCTCGCTCATGATCGGCGAACGCGGCGCAAGCCTCGTTCTCGGATCCGAGCCCCGACTAAGTAGCGGGCCAATCTGACGTCTTGCGAATGATCATCTGACGATCATCATGCAGGACGCTAAGGGAGCGCGAGAATGCGGAGCAGAACAGCCGAATGGCGCTCTCCGGGCGCTCTGCATCAGCCTTGCCACCCCCCCATCTCAGATCATCCCAGATAAGGATGCCATTCACGCGCAAGAGTGGCCACGCGAGCGCCGTGAGGGCAAACACGCCGTCGCGCTGCTTGTCCGCGTCTAGATAGATGATGTCGTAACTCGCGCGTTCGCCTCTCATCCGATCCAGCGCAGTGGCGGCAGTACCCTTGATTTTGATCACGCGCTCGCCGAACGGCAGAAGGTTGCTATCGAAGCGCTGCTCCACGATCTGCCCGCCATCCGTATCGGCAGTGACGTCCTCCAAGCCGAAGGTGTCGACGCATGTAACGCGGGATTGGGGCAGGTAGCTCAGAAACATAATGGCCGATCGCCCCTCGTAGCTGCCGACCTCGAGAACCTCTGCCGGCGCTTGCCGCCACGGTGCCAGAGCCGTGAACCAAGGGATGACCTTTTTTGAAAGCCAATCGTTCGAAAATTCCTTGCCCTCGAACCACACGGAAAAATCCGGCAACTCGGCAAGCGGGATGAGGCGAGGTCCGGAAGGGATCTCTTTCTGAGCACCTCCGGCCTTCGCGGCTACTGCCGGGCCAGGCTTTGGTTTGCGCGGCTCTTTCAGTCCGAGGATCGTACGGAGGCCCATCGTCCCACCACGGTTTGCTCGCGCACTTCTGGTAGAATACGCAAATGCGGAGACATCATGAAGCCAAAGCCGACGCGCTATCAAAGAAGGCGGTGGATGACACCTTCTGAACCTCATACAATCGGTTCCCCAGAGGCCGCGCGGCTGTGCGCTCGAATATTCCAGTGTTCAGGAATCTGTGGATTGGGCCTGATCAGCTCTAGGATATCGCTCGGGCTTCCATTCTGATCACTCAATCGATGGCGGCCTTGGCCGTCATCTATCATTCGCTCTTTGACCCACGATTGAGATGGAACGCCAGCGCCACCGCTCCCAAGATTCGAAATTTATTCGCGAAGTACGTCGTATTGGTCGCAATGCCACGCGGTTCATCCGGCCACTGCTCCAGCGTCTCCCACGCCGTCGGCTCCGCCGAGGCGGTCCTTGGCCGGTCGTGGATCTCAGTCAGGTCCGCGCCGACTACCAGGCTTCGCCCCTCGCGGCCGAGCCGGACACCTTTTGCCTCACGCGCATAATCGGGAATGACCTCGTTCCACGGCACCAAAAGGGCCAATCTCTCGAGAACGTTGCATTCATCCTGGAGCATGAGCCGGCATTAGACAACTGCACTAAGTTCTGGGTGCTCAACAGGATATTCGACGCAGACGAAGAGACATCCATCATCAAGCTGCTCGAGGCCCACGGGCAATCGTATCACCGCATCCCATTCGATCTGTCAGCCTACGCACGCCAACCCTGGGATCTCGATGGCCTCCCCGAACACGCGCTGAGACCTGACAGTGACGACGACGAGGCGACAGCCAAGGAGCGGCCCAGCTTCGCCACAATCATTCGTCGCAGCAAATCCAACTATGCCATCAACAACAACGGCGCGCGCAATATTGCATTGACGTTGGGGCGCACGATGGCGAAGTGGGTGCTCCCCTGGGACGGCAATTGCTTCATGACCCAAGCCGCGTGGGCGAGCATCCGCGGCAGCATCGACGAGAAGCCATATCTGCCGTACTTCGTCGTGCCTATGGTGCGCATCACGGATAATGCGGCAGTGCTTCGGGACGGCTTCAATCCTACATCCCGCGAAGAGCCACAGATCATCTTCCGGCGCGATGCAGAAGAGATGTTCGATGAGCGGTTTCCTTATGGGCACCGGCCCAAGGTCGAGCTGCTTTGGCGACTAGCTGTGCCGGGCGTGTGGGACGACTTCGAGGTCAAGGAACACGAGTTACCGCGCCCATCCCTCTGCGCGGAAGCTGGACGAGTTGGCAATGCGGGCTGGGTCGCGCGCCTGAACTCTGGCAATCCGACGCTCGAGGTCGGCCGCAAAAGCGGATCGCGGCGCGGGGCGGCGCGGAACGCAGCGATAGTGGCGTTCCTCGACATGCTCGATCAGGCGAGCGTTGACGCAGGTCTCATGCCCGCCGACAACCTGTTGCCGGGTCGAGAGGCGAAGGACCGCCCCTCGGACGGCTGAGCGCACGCGGGGCGCCTCAGTTGCCGTTGCTGTCCCTCAGCCCGCTTCCAGATGCTCGAACTGGAGGCGGTGAAGGCGCGCATAGCGGCCGTCGCGACGCAGAAGTTCGGCCTGCGTCCCACTTTCCACGACCACGCCGTGATCGAGCACGTGAATCACATCCGCGCGTGCCACTGTCGCCAGGCGATGCGCGATCACGATCGTCGTACGATCTTGCGTCAGCGAGCGGAGCGCCGTCTGAATGATGCGCTCTGTTTCACTGTCGAGGGCCGACGTCGGCTCGTCGAGTAGAATGATCGGTGCATCTTTCAAGACAGCACGGGCAATCGACAGGCGCTGGCGCTGCCCGCCGGAGAGCCGGCCGCCGAGCTCTCCGACCGGCGTATCGTAGCCCTCGGGCAGGCGGCTGATGAATTCGTCGGCGTGAGCAGCGCGCGACGCAGCGACTATGGCCTCCTCGGAGCAATCCTTCAGATCACCAACAAGGTTCTCTCGGATTGTGCCCTCGAACAGGAACACATCCTGGCTGACAAGTGCGATCTGGCGGCGCAGCGAAATCAGCGAAACATCGTCCAACCGCTGCCCATCGATCGTGATGCTCCCGCACGAAGGCCGCCAGAGCCGCTGCAGCAGGTTAAACACTGTCGTCTTTCCGCTTCCGGACAGGCCGACGAGAGCAGTGGTCTTCCCAGCGGGGGCGGTGAAATTCAGCCCATTGAGCACCGACGCGTTCTCGCGATAGGCGAATGACACGTCGTCGAAGCGGACCTCACCGCGGGAGACGATCAGCGGGCCCTTCGGCACGCCCTCGGCCTCAATCGCCGGCGTGTCGAGAATGTCGTAGAGCATCCGCACCTGGACGGCAGAGCTCACGAGCTGAAGCTGAAGCCGGGAGAGACGACGGAGGGGCTCGCCGGCCATCAGCAGCGCCGCGATGAATGCGAAGAACTCCCCGGGCGATCGGCCATGGGACATTGTGCGCCAGCCGGCATAGGCAACAGCGGCCGCAATGGCCAGCCCCGCGGCGGTCTCCAGCAGTGGGTTCACGCGGGCCTTGACGGCGACAATCTTGTTGTTCAGCCGCTGCACAGATTCCACGCAGGCCGCCATGTGGCGCCGCATGGCGGCCTCGAGCTGAAAGGACTTGATGATGCGAATGCCCTGCGCTGTCTCGCGCATGGCTGAAATGACCTTAGCCGTAGAGTGCGTTTCGCTGCCCGCAACCTTTTTGACGCGCTTGCTGAGTTGCTTCATGCCGAACGCGACGCCGGGGCCGACGATCAGCATCACGCTCGAAAGCAGCGGATCCTGAAGAATCATGACCACGAACAGGCCGATGACCGTGAGTAGATCCCGGCCGAGCCCCACCGCGAGAAGATGCATCATCTCCCGCGCGGCACGAGCGTTGACTGAGATCCGCGTGATCAACTCGCCCGAGTTGCGCTCCTGAAAGAACCTCATGTCCATCCGGAGCATGTGTTCGTAGAGCCGTTTCTGCATCTCGGCGACGATCTGGTTGCCGATACGGCTGAGAACAACCTCCTGGATGTACGCTGCCACGCCCTTGACCATGAAGAGCCCGGCAATAATCAGCGGAAGCCAAGTCAGTGCCTGCCTGTCCTGCTTGACGAAGACGTCATTGATGACGTCCCGCATCAACCACGCCGTTAGCGCCGTCGAGCCAGCGACGAGGGCCATGAACACGAAAGCCACGGCATAGCGTGGCGCGAATGCGCGCGCGTGTTCCTTGAACAAGCGCTTGATGATCGGCCACGTCGCGTCTTCGGCGCTCATTCTGCTGCTTCTGTTGCCTGATTCGTCGGCGCCCCTCGTTCTTGGGTGGGCCGGGCCTGAGCATCAAGTCGGCATTTTGGCTCGTGCCGCATGTCAACGAGAAGATGCTGTGGAGAACAATGTTTAGGTCTCGTCACGACCTGTTCGCACAGATGATTCCTCCCTACGCTGACCGTTGCGAATGTAAGCCGTGAGGCTGCTTACGCTCAAGCCTCGCTCCAGTCTTGCCTGCTCGGATCATGTAGTGCTGCACACCGAATCGACATGGAACGATACAACCATTCGACGTTAGGGCTGACAGGCATCGTAGAACGGGCGGCGAGCATCGCCAACCCGGCGATCAGCATTGTGCTGCCTACATTCAATCGAGGGGGGATCGTTCGCCAGGCGATCGAAAGCGTCCTGGCGCTCGACGAAGAGGCTTTCGAGCTGGTCGTCGTCGACGACGGTTCAACGGACGCGACCACGCAGGAGCTGGGCCGAATTAGCGACCCGCGCGTCGGAATTGTTCGTTTGCCTGAAAAATTGGGCTCAAATGTAGCGCGCAACGCGGGCATCTCGCTCTCCCGCGCACCGCACATCGCATTCATCGATTCCGACGACACCTACTTGCCTGGCCGGCTCAGACTGCCGCTGAAGGTCCTTGAGCGGCATAAGAACGTGGGCATTGTGCTGTCCGCGTTCACGACGGAGAAGGCGTCGAAAACGACCGTGTATTCGATGCCGCAGCGCGTCTACACGGGGCGCGACATGCTGCGTCTCGTGGCGCGAAGCGTCATCCAGCCGACCACATCAGGGCTGACGATACGACGGGACGTGCTGGATGCCGTCGGTGGGTTTGATCCAACACTCAAGCGCATGCAGGACAGTGATCTGGTCATGCGCGTCGCACAAAGAACGATGGCAGCCACGATCGCCGACCCCTTGTGGCACAAGCGCTGGCAGCGCGACGGCATTTCATCAAATCGTGAGACTTATTTTCCAGCCTTGCTTGCCTTGATTGCACGCCACGAGATCTATCAGGACGAAGAGCTTGAGGCACGCGACTATCTCATCGCCCGACATCTTGTGGCACTTGTTAAAACCATGCGCTTCCGCCAGCTCCAGTTCGAGTACAATCTGGCGCTCACGCAGCTCGACCCGCCACCGCCCACACTGCCGCGCCTGATAGCAAAATACCGCGTCAGTCGTCGGAATCGTCGTCGGCTCCGCCACTGCCTCCTTTCAGGGCTGCCCGTAACCGAGATCGGGGAGGCGCCAGCCCTCTCGGTCGCGCCATAAGTACTGGCCCTGACGCGTTTCCAGGTCCTCCAACTCAGGCGAACTTCAGGCTTGCCCGGCCGGCATCACCGCTTGCGCCCGTGCCTCCTGGTCTGCGAATGATATGCTGTTCAGGTCAAAAGCAGCAGCCTCGCTGCCGACCCCATTGGGCGCGCGAGCGCGGCACGTGGCATTTCTCCCAAAGCGCAGCATCCCAATGGCCTTTCACTTCGCGACCGGGTCCGTCTGGACGAGCCCTGCAGATCAGCTCGAAAGGCAATACCGCGACACGCCGGGCGCCGGCACCCCAGGAAAGCAAGTGACGCCATGAACGGCGCGGAGCCCCGGAGAGAAAGTAACGCCGCGCGCAGACGGCAACGCTTTCTCATCGTCCATAATCCTGTGGCGGGACGAAATCGCATCGGTCTTGTGCACGAGGTCGTGCGGCGTCTCGAGCAGGCTGGCGTGACCGCGCACCTGCATCTGCTAGCGGAGGATGCGAGCGATAGTGGCCTTCCCGCAACGCTGGACACATATGACGCGCTCGTCGCCTCAGGAGGCGACGGGACAGCCCGCAGCATGGTGTCGTTGCTGAGCGGCTCGAGCCTACCCTTTGGCCTCATTCCTGCTGGAACGGGTAATGTCCTCGCGGAGGAGCTGCAGCTTCCGCGCGAGGCGGACGGAATCGCAGAAATGCTGCTGCATGGTCCGGTGATCGACCTCTCGACGGCAAGCGTCAATGGTGCGCCATGCCTGCTGATGCTCGGCGCCGGGTTCGATGGTGAGATCATTGCCCGCCTGCCGATCGAGCTGAAACGACGGATCGGCAAGCCGGCTTTCGGCTGGCCGATCATGAGGGCGCTCGCACGAAAACCGCAGAGCTTCGACGTCACGATCGACGGCAAACAATGCGCCGCCTCGTGGCTGGTGGTCGCAAACGCCGCGCGATACGGCGGTCGCTTTCTCCTTTCGCCGCGGACAACCGTCCTGTCACCCGGCTTCAATGTGGTGATCTCGCGCGCGACCAACCGGCGGCAGCGGCTCCTCGAGGTTGTCCGTCTCGCCACAGGGCGCCTGGAGGGAGCTGCGACCATCGAGATGATGCCGGCTCACATCATCCATATTCCGAATGCCGAGAATCTTGCCGTTCAGGTCGATGGCGAACAGGTTGCATCGCCGTCGTTCGACGCGGTGGCCGATGTTGCGCGCACGCCCATGATCGTGCCCACCGGGATCGCACCTAGAGAACCCGCATCAAGCGGGTGATCGGAAGCGCTATGCTTCTGGCAATCCTGCCGAAGCCTGCGCCTCCATGCGCCGCGGGTCGCGCTCGCCCCGCTCGGCGATTCCAAGGATGCGATCGACGACAGTGATGGCTGTTGTCTCGTTCAGACTGCAACGGCGTGCGATGTTGTCGAACACGCCAAGCAGCATCTCCCGCGTCTCGTCATCGAACTGGCTGTGCGCAATGACCTCACGCGGGGCGGTCATGGTGAGCCTCAGGCGACAGCGACGGCGCGATACCTGGCTTCGTTCTCAAGTGTAGGGTGCATAGCGGCAGTCTTCGGCTGCTCATACTGCGCGGCGATACGCTCGATCGCGGCCTCGGCAGCCTCGGCAATCACGAGGCAATCCCAGTCCGATGTTTCGGAAGTGGCGCCACTCACCGCCCGGCGCTTGATCTGCTCAAGGGAGTAGATGGCGCTGTCGAGCGCGCGCCGGAGCTGCATGATCTCTTCGTTCACGATGGAGACCCCGTGTGCTGGGTGCCGCAATTGCAGCGTAAACGCGCTGCGCTGCAAAAAGGTTCACACCCTGCCCTTCCGGCGGCGTGGTTACTTTTCCGCTTCAGGGGCAGGCGTGGGCAATTGGGGTCTCGGTGCTGCTCGAGTGAACTGACATCAAGGAGGCATGCTGCGGGTTCGATGTTGCTCGTTCCAACGAACTCGTGATGCGAAATGATTTTACGGTTTGGAGGAGGAGATGTTGTCTCAACGACGCAACTTCGCAAGGGAGTTAAAAAACATGCGTCGCACCTCCGTCGCTCTCGCAGCTCTCACTGGGATGTGTGGTACCGCGATCGCCCAGTCTGCAGACCCTGTACCCTCGATCGTCGAGGCTATGCAGACACTCTCGGGAAAGGGCGCTAAGCATCGCCCTAGCGGGGCGAAAGGGCAATGTTACACCGGCACGTTCGTGCCGAGCACAGACGCAACGAAACTCAGCAGTGCCAGCATTTTCCAGACAACTTCGCCCGTTCTTGTCCGCTTTTCTGTGGGCGGAGGCAATCCCAAAGTCGCCGATGGCAGTAAGGTCGCCAACCGTGGCTTTTCATTCAAGATCGACAACGGAGGCCGCGGCCAGACTGAGTTCGTGATGGTCAACGCACCGATCAACTTCGTGAAGTCGCCGCAGCAAATGCTGGGATTCCTGCAAGCTCGGCTCCCAGGACCGGACGGAAAACCTGATCCCGAGAAGATCAAGGCGTTCGCCGAAGCGAATCCAGAGACAACCGGGCAAGGGAAGTGGCTCGCAAACCAACCCATAGCTGGCTCATGGGTCGGCGTGGCCTATTGGGGTATTCATGCCTACACGCTGACCAACGCCGCTGGAGCGCAGCAGGTCATCAAGTTCAAGATGACCCCAACCGGCGGCGCCGTTGGACTGACTGATGAGGAAGCAAAGGCCAAGCCTTCGGAATTTTTGGTTGATGAGCTGGCGGGCCGCCTCGCCAGCAAGGCCCCGACAAGTTTCGACATGATTGCCATTCTGGGACGTGCCGGGGATCCCACCAATGATCCAACGACGCGTTGGGCTGATGAGGACACGCGTCCGACCGTCAAGCTTGGCACACTCAATGTTACGGCGATCGAGAATAACGCGAGCTGCGACGATGCGATCTTCGATCCGATGAATCTCGCGAAAGGCATCGATGGGCCGAAGGACGACTTGCTGTTCCCGGCACGGACGCCGGCTTACGCAATTTCAATCGGTAGTCGCTTGTGATCTGAACGCGCCCGCCAATCGTGGAGCATCCGCTGCTTGGTACGGCCGCTCGTTCGCCAAGCAGCGCAGAGCGATCTCAAGGGCAGAGCAGTGGAGTACTATAGGAGACGAGGTATATGATGCGCCCGCATAGTCCAGCCCTGCCCTTTGTGATCCTTCTGTTGAGTTCGTCGGCTGTCGCGGCCGAAGACTTTCAGAAATGGCCCACCTTAAAAAGCAGCTTTCCGTCTACTGGAGGCGGAGGCATCACGATCAAGGGCTATGATCCAGTCATTACCGGCGGCAAGTGCATCTCGACGTTCATGGCCGTCGAACCCGGTGAGAACCCTCAAGTCTACTCGAACGTCGCGGAGTTCGACGCCGTTGCTACGGAAGGTGGTGTTCTGTGCACCAATGGCAGGTGGCGGTCCTTTGACGGAAGCGCGACCGGCACGACGCCATTTCGCTTCTTTTTCAAGGACGGTGTGTTTCGCGCGCCTGGCTAAGCGTAACAATGCACGTCCAACAGCGTGGAAGATCTCGAAGCGTCCCTGCACCGGCGCGACCGCGACACCCTATCGGCGACCTTCAAGACTATTGAGCTCTTGAGTTTATGGAGCGGGCGATCGGGATCGAACCGACGACATTCAGCTTGGGAAGCTGACGTTCTACCACTGAACTACGCCCGCATTGTTCTCGATCTACAGCACTTCGGCACACACTTACAAGCCTGCGCGTCGAGGAGAGCTCTGCGCCATCCGACGACAGGTCACCGCGAGGTGGTGTTGCTGCCTGAATTTGGCCTCCGATCACTGTAGCGAAGAGCCGGCCGGCCTTTGCAGTAGGCGAATGTGGTCGAAGTGCAGCGGCACGCTGCGAGGCTGGCGCACGCGGAAAGCCTTCGCGTCGATCGGGCCGATGTTCAATCGAAGCGGGTTGCCATCCACGCCGCCGACGGACTCGGCGACGGAATGCAGCGCGTGCCAGGATACCCCGTCGGGCGAGTATTCGAAAATGGATCCGATAATCCTGTCGCGCACTTCGGCATCGCCATCGAGACGATTGAAGCAGAGAACCTCGTCAATTCGCTGCGGCTGGCTCCATTCAATCTTCCACCACGAATTGGCCTCTATGGCCGTATGGAAGGAATAGCTTCCATGGGGAAAGCCGCTCACAGCAGTTTGAGCTTCTTCCAGGTGCGTCGACCAGGGCGACAAGCTGCTTTGTGTGCAATGTCCATCAGGCGCGATGTTCTTCCCATCGCCGAGATCCAGCCCGACATGACGATGAAGAGGTGTCATGTCCTCGCCCGGCAATCGCCACCACCGCTTGAGGAACAAGGCATTCGTCCAGCCGAACAGATTGAAGTCGGCGTGCTTCAGATAGTAGCCTTTCGGCTTCAGGTACTCGGCATACAGTCGCTCGAAGGACGGACCGCCCTCGTAAAGACTATCGAGCGCGACTTCGACTTGAATGCCCCACAGTGCGCCTGACTCCAGCAGCCTGTGAGCTCCCGCGATGACACGGCTTTCCGCGCCCTGCACATCTATGACCATAAAATCAGGGTCGGACGGCAAGCTGCCAGCCTCGATGAGATCATCGATCGTCGTGGTGCGAAGCTGAATTTTGTCGGTGACCGTTATGTGAGGATAGGCGAGAGCGTGTCGCCCAAGCGGGAGCAATGATGATGATTGCCCGTTGTTCGTGACATTGAACTCGACGGCGCGTCCCGACACCTCGTCGCAACAAGCCAAAACGGCCTTTTGCCTTTGGGATTTGCCGCATTGCGCCGCAACTTCGGCAAAATATTCCGGATGAGCCTCGACGTGAAATCCTTCGATCCCAGCCTGATCGTAAGGCTCGACTTCCTGTCCTGTATTGGCTCCGATGTGAACGATCTTTTTGAGCGGCAGATTCAGCCTGAAATATTGCTTCAGCGCATCAACTGTTGCGACGGCGGTCATTTGCCCCCTCTTCGAATGAATCCGGCGGACACCTCGCTGGCGTCCCAGATCGCGCAATTCCCCGAGCTGGCCTGTGAAGACCCAGCCGCCCGACGCAGCGACTCACCCGCACCATTTACGGTCGATAAAGGGATTTCCCTTAGCGTGCCACGGCTAACTGCGTGCCGAGGGAGTTCCACATGTCCTGGCGTCTCGTGCTGACGACGGCTGTCCGCGTCAGCCTGGTCATCTCCGTTGCTCTATCCGGCATGGCTTTCAGCATCTCCGATGCGGAAGCACGACGCGGCGGCAAAGTCCGCACGTCCAAGGATCAATCGTCGAGCCAGGACGGCACGACCACGAAGCGCAAATCGGACGAGGAGCACCACGACGGGCAGGGCGCGGACAGCTCCGGCGGCACGTCGGGCGGAACGTATGTCCCTCGCGTGCGCAGCCGAGAGGCCGCGCGCGGCGCCGAGACCGCGAGCGACGCAGAGGATCCGACGAGCCCGAAGGCACTCCCCCGCAATCGCGTCCTGACGGTAAAGCCGGTCGAGGATCTTGAGGTTGCCGGCTGCCCCACGGGCATGATCTGCACGGTCTGCATCGCAGGCTGCCAGGATGAAATCGGCGGCATCGTAAATGCCCAAGCCAAGACGCCCATCCCGCGGCCACGACGCTGAGCAGGCGCACCGTCGCGGTGTCTACTCCGCCGCGACCTTGGGTGCGTATCCCAGCGCGACATTGAGCTTTTCGAGCAGATCAGCCGCCGCGGCAGGGATGTTCGTGCCCGGGCCAAACACGGCCTTTGCCCCGGCCTCGAACAGGGCAGGATAATCGGCCGGCGGGATCACACCGCCAATGACGATCATAATGTCGCCGCGCCCTTCCGCCTCGAGGGCCGCACGCAGCTCCGGGGCCAGGGTCAAGTGGCCCGCTGCGAGAGACGACACGCCGACAATGTGGACGTCGTTCTCGACCGCCTGGCGCGCGACCTCTTCCGGCGTCGAGAATAGCGGCCCGATGTCGACGTCGAAGCCCAGATCGGCGAACGCCGTCGCAATTACCTTCTGACCACGGTCGTGCCCGTCCTGCCCCATCTTGGCGATCAGGATGCGCGGGCGACGCCCATCATTGCGCTCGAAATTCTCGACGAGCCCCTGCACCTTGCCAAGAGCACTGGTCATGGCGCTCGCCTCCGATCGATAGACCCCCGACACGGCGCGGATCTCCGCGCGATGACGGCCGTAGACCGTCTCCAGCGCATCTGAAATCTCGCCGACCGTCGCCTTCGCGCGCGCGGCCTTGACGGCGAGATCGAGCAGGTTGGCACTGCCCTTCGCGCCTTCGGTCAGCGCATTGAGCGCCGCGGAAACCTCAGCCGCATCGCGCTCGCCCTTGAGGCGCGCGAGCTTGGCAAGTTGCTGCTCACGAACCTTGCCATTGTCGACGCGCAGAATGTCGAGCTCGGCCTCGCTGGAGACACGGAATTTGTTGACGCCGACGATCGTCTGACGGCCGGAGTCGATCCGCGCCTGCGTGCGCGCGGCGGCTTCCTCGATGCGCATCTTCGGAATGCCGGCCGCGATTGCCTTGGCCATTCCGCCGAGCCGCTCGACTTCCTCGATGTGCGACCACGCCTTCTCGGCGAGCTCGTACGTCAGCCGCTCGATATAGTAACTGCCGCCCCAGAGATCAGCCGTGCGTGTGGTGCCGCTCTCCTGCTGAAGGACGAGCTGCGTGTTGCGGGCGATGCGGGCTGAGAAGTCTGTCGGCAGCGCGATCGCCTCGTCGAGAGCGTTCGTGTGCAGCGACTGCGTGTGACCCTGGGTTGCCGCCATGGCCTCGATGCAGGTGCGCGTGACGTTATTGAATACATCCTGCGCCGTGAGACTCCAGCCCGACGTCTGGCAGTGCGTCCGGAGCGAGAGCGAACGCTCGTCCTTGGGCGCGAACTCCGACTTGATGAGACGCGCCCAGAGCAGACGCGCGGCGCGCATCTTGGCGATCTCCATGAAGAAGTTCATGCCGATCGCCCAGAAGAAGGAGAGGCGCGGCGCAAACTTGTCGATGTCGAGCCCGCCAGCAACGCCGGCACGCGCGTACTCGACGCCATCCGCGAGCGTATAGGCGAGTTCGAGGTCCGCCGTCGCGCCGGCTTCCTGCATGTGATAGCCGGAAATGGAGATCGAATTGAACTTCGGCATGTTCGCGCTGGTGTAGCCGAAGATGTCCGAGATGATCCGCATGGAGGGCGCCGGCGGATAGATGTACGTGTTGCGGACCATGAACTCCTTGAGGATGTCGTTCTGGATGGTCCCCGAGAGCTTGGCGAGCGGTACGCCCTGCTCCTCGCCCGCCACAATGAAGAGCGCGAGCACGGGCAGCACGGCACCGTTCATCGTCATGGACACGGACATCTGGGAGAGGTCGATCCCTCCGAACAGCGTGCGCATGTCGTAGATCGAGTCGATGGCAACGCCGGCCATGCCGACATCACCCTTCACGCGCGGATGGTCGCTGTCATAGCCGCGATGCGTGGCGAGATCGAAGGCGACCGAGAGGCCCTTCTGCCCCGCCGCGATGTTGCGACGGTAGAAGGCATTGCTCTCCTCGGCCGTCGAGAAACCAGCGTACTGGCGGATCGTCCACGGCTGCGTGACGTACATGGTCGGGTACGGACCGCGCAGGAAGGGCGCGATACCGGGCAGGGTGTCGACGAAATCGAGCCCCGCGGTATCAGCGCCCGTATAGACCGACTTGAGCGCAATGCCCTCAGGCGTCTCGAAGGTCGCTGCCGGGGCGGCCCCAGCAGCCTGCGACGGCGTGCCGAGCGTGACAGTCGTGAAGTCGGGAATTCTGCTCATACCTCAGTCCTGGCCTCGGCCCTGGTGAAGGAAGCGCTGATCAACCCCGCCCACGGGCGACAAAATCGGTCACCTGACGGTTTCGGGTGCGTCGCTGCTTAACCAATCAAATTCCACTGTAAAATCGCGCCAACGGGCCGCCGGGTCAACCCCGGGGAACGGCCGGGCAGCCTGCACGGATCGCGGGGAGCGATCGGAGGGCCGGGGATCTGCGAGCGACCGGAGATCAGCCTCGCTCGGCCTCGACCCAGCGGTAGCGGAAATCGCAGTGGCCCGCGCCCTGCATGATGGTCTGGGTCCGCTCCATTTTAAGGCGCGGGTCGTAGCCCTCGCAGAAGGTCCCATCGCGCTGGCACGAGAGCAGGTGGCCGATCTCGCCGAGCCCCATGTCGCGGTACATCTCGGCATAACGGCAGCGCGTGACGTTGAAATCGAACTCGGTATCGCTTTCGTGCAGCGTCTCGGTCCTTAGCGCATCTCCCATGCGCCACTGCGCCTGGCGATCGATGAACGTGCGCATGGACGTCTCGCCACCGGGCTCCGACGCCGCGAGCTGACTCGCCTGCTCGATGGATGAGCGCCGTACAGCCTCGGCGATGGCGCGCGCTGCGGCCTCCTTGCCGTGGCTCTGCGCCAGCGTATCATAGACATGCTTGAGGATCGTCGCCTCGATGCGGCGGCGCTCGAGCATGGGCAGGCTGTCGGCAATCGTCATCGCACACCACTCCCGAGCGTTGCATTCATTGCTATCCTAGCCGGATGGCCCCCATCGTCCAGTCACCGCATCCTGGCCTTCGCCGGAACGGCCGCACACCCGGTGCGTTGACCCTCGTCCGGTGTCTCATTAACTTTGCACGCAGCATATTGGGGTCACAGAGGCGAGCCATAGATCCTCCATGACGAATCACCCGAAATTCCGGGCCTGGCGGAGCGGATTGGCGGCAGCAGCGCTTGCGCTGGCCGTCGTCCTTGGGGCGACCGCGCGCCCCGCAGAAGCCCAGGGCCTGAGCTTCATTCGCGATACCGAGATCGAGCAGCTTCTAAGTGACTACGCTCAGCCGGTATTTCGTGCCGCCGGTCTCGGCACGGGCCGCATCACCATGCGGATCATTCGGCATGAGGCTTTCAATGCCTTCGTGCTCGACGGCCGCAACGTGTTCATTCACACGGGCGCTCTGCAGGTTTCGGAGACGCCGAACCAGGTCATCGGCGTCATTGCGCACGAGGCGGGGCATATCGCCAACGCGCATCTCTCGGATCTGCGCTCGAAAATCGCCGCTGATCCCACGCGTGGCTTTCTGTCGCAGTTCCTCTTCGTCGGCGTGATGCTTGGCCAGATGCGAGGCAACGAGCTCGTCGCCGATCAGGCGGGGATGCGCTACCTCAATGCGACGAAGCAGTCGACGCGCGGCATGATCGAGACCTTCGAGCGTTTCGCTCAGGAGGAATCTTTCACGCTTCAGCGAACACCGCAGAGCCTCTTTGCGCGCACGCATCCGTTCGCCGCTGACCGCCTTACGCAGCTCCGCCGCGCGGCCGAGGCGAGCCCTCACTGGAATACTCGTGATCCGGCGCCGCTTCAGCTCCGCCATGACATGATGCGGGCGAAGATCTCGGGCTATCTCGATCGCCCGCAGATCGTCTTCAACCGCTACCCCCAGTCAGACCAGTCGCTTCCCGCGCGGTACGGGCGGGCCCTCGGCACGTACTTTCTGAGTGGCGTGGATCGTGCGCTGCCGCTCATCGATGCGCTCATAAAAGAGCAGCCGAACAATCCCTATTTCCACGAAGTCAAAGCCGACTTCCTCGTGCGCTCCGGCAAGCCGCGCGAAGCCGTCCCGATCCTGAGGCGCGCCGCCCAGCTCGCAGGCCCGAACGCCCCCTTGATCAGCGTCCGCTTGGCCCAGGCCATGGTGACGGGTGATGACCCCAATCTCGACGAGATCATCAGTCTTTCGCGTAAATCGCTCATCCAGGATCCCAATCCGCAGGCCTACCGGGTCCTCGCCAACGCGTTCTACAAGCAGAACCGGCTGCCGGAGGCGGACCTGTCGACTGCCGAGGCTCTTTTTCTCGAGGGTGACCTCAAACAGGCCCAGATTTTCGCCAAACGTGCCCAGCCACGCCTCAAGAGCGGGTCACCCAACTGGATCCGGGCTGGCGATATCGTGAGTTTCAAAATTCCCGGCTGAAGCTATAACCGAGCCCTGCTGGACGCCTAGGAGCGCTTCTCTATGATCACCTTCCTGCGCGGCAAAGGTCGCCGCCTGACTGGCCTCGCCGCATTGGCCCTGGCTGCAGCTTTGATTTCGCCTGTCGCGGCGCCGTCGGCGGCACCGGCGAACCGCTCTCAGGAGAGCCAAGCCCCAGTCCGCCTCGCCCAGGCCACGACAGCCGAGACCGGCGCGAAAGCGAGTGACGCCTTCTCGCCGGAGCAGCGCAAGGCGATCGAGGCGATCATCAAGGACTACCTCCTCGCGAATCCCGAGGTTTTCCTCGAGGTGCAGAGCGCGCTCGAAGCCCGCATGGAGGAAATCCAGGCGAAGCGTCTCCAGGTGGCGATCACGGCGCAGGCGGAGGAGATCTATCGCAGTCCGGGCGCCCCGGTTGCCGGGAATGCCCAGGGTGACGTCACCGTCGTCGAGTTCTTCGACTACAACTGCGGCTACTGCAAACGCGCCTTCACCGATCTCGCCAAGGTGATCGAGAAGGACACGAAGGTGAAGCTCGTCCTCAAGGAGTTGCCGATCCTCTCGAAGGGCTCCGAGGAGGCGGCGCGCGTGGCTCTCGCGGCCAAGGCGCAGGGCAAGTACTGGGAGGTGCATCGCGCCCTTCTGACAATGCGCGGCCAGGCCAATGAGCAGACCGCCCTTGCCGCCGCCGAGAAAGCCGGCCTCGACATGGCCAAGCTGAAGGCCGACATGAAGGGCGATGCGGTGACGCAAGAGATCTCGCGCGTGCGCGAGCTGGCGCAGTCGATGGGCATCCAGGGAACCCCGCACTTCCTTGTCGGCGACCGCGCTATCGCAGGTGCACCGCAGAACCTTCAGGAACTCATGGGGCAGCACATTGCCGACATCCGCAAAGAGGGCGGTTGCAAGGTCTGCTGAGCGGCGTTCCGCCAACTGACAGTGTCCGTCAGGGCCCGCGCGTGCACCTCGCCGCGCGGGCTTTGACTTGCATAGGCTGCCGCAGCCCCGCTGATGGGCGCTCGACCATGCGCCAGACGGCCTCCGGCGCTCCACAGCCCGCTCTATCGCACTGCCAAATTAGCTGGTAGACGAACGCTGGTTCTAACGAGAATGCAACGTGCTGAGCGCCGCGGGGCAGCCCCTGGCGGCGGCTGCGGCGAAGAGCGGTCCAGGTATCGAGGCGAGGGAATGGTGAAGCCGGTCTATGTGCTGAACGGGCCCAACCTCAATATGCTGGGGCTGCGCGAACCGCACATTTATGGCTCGGAGACGCTGGACGACGTTCGCCGAATGGTCGAGGAGCACGCCCGCGACCTCGGCCTTACGGTGAGCTTCCGCCAGACCAACAGCGAAGGCGAGCTCGTCACCTGGATCCAGGAAGCACGCACGGCAGCAAGCGGCATCCTTATCAATGCCGGCGCCTACACGCACACGTCGGTTGCCCTCCTCGACGCACTCACCGCCGCCGAAGTGCCCGTAGTGGAGGTTCACCTCTCCAACATCTTCCGCCGCGAGCCCTTCCGGCACCACTCGTATGTGTCGCCGGCAGCGTTCGGCGTACTCTGCGGCTTCGGACCCAAGGGCTATCTTCTCGCGCTCGACGGATTGCACGCGCGCCTTGGCGCAGCTGTGAAAAGCTGACCGGCGCCCCATCTGACCTCAATCTGCGGACCCAAACATGGCCAAGGAAAACAAGGACCGCGAAGCCCTCGACAAGGGACTGATCAGGGACCTCGCGCAGCTCCTCAACGAAACCGGTCTCACCGAAATCGAGATCGAGAAGGACGACCTCAAAGTGCGGGTTGCGCGTCACGCCGTAGCGCCAGCAGCCTACGCGGTGGGTGTTCCCGCTGCGGCACCTGCGGCGGCCCTGAGCTCGTCGGCCGGTCCGGGCTCGCCGGCAGCCGCACCCACCGGTCCCGATCCGGCCAATCACCCTGGCTGCGTTAAGTCGCCGATGGTTGGCACAGCCTACCGCTCGCCCGAACCCGGCGCCGCGGTGTTCATCGATATCGGCACGCGCGTCACGCAGGGCCAGACGCTGCTGATCATCGAGGCCATGAAAACAATGAACCACATTCCGGCGCCGCGCTCGGGAGTGGTCAAGGAAATCCTGATCGAAAACGGCCAGCCCGTCGAGTTCGGCGAGCCTCTGGTCATCATCGAGTAGCATGACTTCAGGCACGAGGACGGGCGCCGTCCGCCCTTGATACCTTCTGGGCGATGCGCGACGAGGACGAGGTATGTTCGACAAGGTTCTGATCGCTAATCGCGGCGAGATCGCGCTTCGGATACAGCGCGCCTGCAAGGAGCTGGGTATCGCGACGGTCGCCGTGCACTCGACCGCCGATGCCGATGCCATGCACGTGCGCCTTGCCGACGAGAGCGTCTGCATAGGACCGCCACCGGCGTCCGAGAGCTACCTCAACATCCCGCGCCTGCTCGCTGCGTGCGAGATCACCGGCGCCGATGCCATTCACCCAGGCTATGGCTTCCTCTCCGAGAACGCGCGCTTCGCCGAGATTCTCGAAGAACACGACATCACTTTCATCGGCCCGACGTCCGAGCACATTCGGATCATGGGCGATAAGATCGAAGCCAAGGAAACGGCCAAGCGGCTTGGCATTCCGGTCGTGCCCGGCTCCGACGGCGGTGTCGCCAACGAGATCGACGCGCTGCGCGTCGCGAAGTCCATGGGCTTTCCCGTGCTGATCAAGGCGGCGGCGGGTGGTGGCGGGCGCGGCATGAAGGTCGCCCGCTCGGAAGAAGATCTCGAGATGGCCTTCAGGACGGCGCGCGCCGAGGCCAAAGCCGCTTTCGGTGACGACAGCGTCTACATCGAGAAGTACCTGACCCATCCGCGCCATATCGAGATCCAGGTCTTCGGCGACGGCAAGGGGAACGCAATTCACCTCGGCGAGCGCGATTGCTCGCTCCAGCGCCGCCATCAGAAGGTGCTCGAAGAAGCGCCTTCCCCAGCGCTCAATGCCGAGCAGCGGAAGAAGATCGGCACGACCGTCGCGAACGCGATGAAGAAGCTCAAGTACCGCGGTGCCGGCACCGTCGAGTTCCTCTACGAGGACGGCGAGTTCTACTTCATCGAGATGAATACGCGGCTTCAGGTCGAGCACCCGGTCACCGAGATGATCACCGGCCTCGATCTCGTGCTAGAGCAGATCCGCATTGCTTCCGGCGGCTCGCTGTCGGTGACGCAGGACGAGGTGACATTCTCCGGACACGCTATCGAGTGTCGGATCAACGCCGAGAACCCGAAAAACTTCCGCCCATCGCCCGGCAAGATCACGTACTGGCATCCGCCGGGCGGCCTCGGCGTGCGTGTCGATTCAGGCGTTTACCAGGGCTATCGCATCCCGCCGAACTACGACAGCCTGATCGGCAAGCTCATCGTGCACGGCAAGAACCGCAACGAGTGCCTTATGCGGCTGCGGCGCTGCCTCTCGGAGTTCGTCATCGACGGTATCGAGACGACCATCCCGCTCTTCTCCGAGCTCTGCCGCCATCCCGACATTGCGAACGGCGTCTACGACATCCACTGGCTCGAGCGCTACCTGAGCCAGGGCGAGGGTTGACCCCGCGGTCGCCCCGCGCAGCACCGCGAAAGCAAATGCGCCGGCACGAGACCGACGCACACCTTCTCGCTTCGATTGGCGAACTCAGGCTGCCTCGAGCAGCTGCGCACGCGCTTCCATTTCGTCGCGCACCACATCCAGCGGATGCCGGATATCGATCATCGGCGCCAGTGCGCTTCTCAGACGCGACTTGAGCGCGCTGCGGCCACCATTGAACGATGCCGTGGGAGCGCACGCCGCTGCCTGATGGAGAGGCAGGCCAAAGAGGGCCACGTACTCCGCGCCATTGTCGAACGACGCCACATGCTGGGGTCCGAGTCGCATGCTCTCGCAAGGCGCGCCCTCGGCCACCACCACGTCATGGATCTCGAACTCGACATGGAAGTACTCGAGCTGATCCGTATCCACGTCCGCATATGCGATCGTTCGACCGTTGATCAGATTGCCGACCGGCACGAGCAGCCCATTCAAATGGATCATGTGCGCGCGCGAAACATAGAGATCGCGGTGCGGGCTTCCGGCGCCGAGTGCGTCGCGCGCCACGCGAACAGGACGGACCTCGTCGGACCAAGTCCCCTCGACGCTGCGCTCGAACGTCATCCTGCCGATCCAACGAATTGGCCGGATGGCGCCACTCTCGGTCAGGAGCAGGTCGGCAATCTTCAAATCTTCGATCGCTACCTCGCCGCTCGGCGTCAGCAGCCGCGTGCCGCGCAGGAAGCAGATCGCACATTTCGTCGGACAGTCGTGCTTGCCGGGGTCTCCACCTTCCCATTTGATCTTGGTCGGTTTCGAGCTGGAGAAAGCGAGGGCTTTGCTGGCTGCACCCGGGCCAAGCGTCGTGAGAATGCCGGCTGCTGCAATCAGGCTGCGCCGACTCAGCCGCGCATCTGGTCGAACGGAATCCCGCCGACTGAACTCGGACATACTCTCCACCCCGCGGTACGCAATACATCACCACACAACAAAGTTGTCGCAACAATGCTGGGAGCCGCGCAAGACAGCGGCGCACGCCGCACGCGACTTGTGCCGGCGGCGTGATAAATTCAGCACAAGGCGGGAGGCGTGCCCAGCGGCGGCGGATCCGGAGCGAAGCGCCGAGCCTCAGGCGAACTCTAGGATGACCGCATCGACGGCGAGGCTGTCACCAGCCTTGGCATTGACCTTCTTCACGGAGCCGTCGCGCTCGGCGCGGAGCACGTTCTCCATCTTCATGGCCTCGACGACCGCGAGGGTGTCGCCGGCCTTCACCTCCTGCCCCACTTGCACGTGTATTGCCTTCACGAGACCCGGCATCGGGCAAAGCAGGAGTTTCGAAGTGTCGGCGGCCACCTTCTCGGGCATCAGCGCGGCGAGTGTGGCTTCGCCCTCTGTATAGACCCGGATATCAGCGGCGGCACCGCGATAGGCAAGACGCACTCCGTTAAGAACGGAGCGGACTTGTACCGCAACCCGCTCACCGCCGACCGTGCCGGACCAAACCGGCTGTCCCGGCCACCAATCGGACACCACCTCGATCGGCGCACCGACCGTGCCATCTCCATTGACCTTCGTCACCTTGATGGGCGCATCGCCGCCGCCCGCGACCTCGAGATGCACGTCGCGACTGCCAATGCGCACGACGCGCCGTTTCGCGAAGGCGACCGGCTTGCCGCCCATCTGATCGGTGATGTGCCGGCGCCGCGTGTTGTTGAGATGGTCGATCGAGGCTGCTACCGCCGCCAGGATGCCAAGCCCGTAACCATCGGCCGTGGGCGCCGCAAAGCCGTTCGGGTATTCCTCGGCGATGAAGCCGGTCGAGAGCCGTGCCTCGCGCCAGCGCTCATGCTGCATGAGCGCCGTCAGGAACGGAATGTTGTGCTGAATGCCATCGATATAGAAGGCGTCGAGCGCCTGCGCCTGAAGGTCGATGGCGCCAGTGCGCGTCGGGGCGTGCGTGACGAGCTTGGCGATCATCGGGTCATAGAACATCGAGATCTCGCCACCTTCGGCGACACCCGTGTCATTGCGGATGGTGCCGCCGTGCACGTCACCCTCGGCGGGGGGCACATAGCGCGTCAGACGCCCGATCGACGGTAGAAAATTGCGGAAGGGATCCTCGGCATAGATGCGGCTCTCGACCGCCCAGCCGTTTAGTTTCACGTCCTTTTGCTTGATTTCGAGCTTTTCGCCCGCAGCCACACGGATCATCTGCTCGACGAGATCGATGCCGGTCACCATCTCGGTCACGGGATGCTCAACCTGCAGGCGCGTGTTCATTTCGAGGAAGAAGAACGAGCGATCCTGCCCCGCGACGAACTCGACCGTGCCGGCGCTGTCGTAACCGACGGCCTTGGCGAGCGCGACGGCCTGCTCGCCCATGATCTTGCGCGTCTTCTCATCGAGCAGAGGTGACGGCGCTTCCTCGATGACCTTCTGGTTGCGCCGCTGGATCGAGCATTCGCGCTCGCCGAGATAGATGATGTTGCCGTGCTTGTCGCCGAGCACCTGGATCTCGATGTGGCGCGGGTTCTCGATGAACTTCTCGATGAACACGCGGTCGTCACCGAACGACGACTTCGCCTCCGATCGCGCGAGCGCGAACCCCTCCTCGCATTCCTTCGGATTGTAGGCGATGCGCATACCCTTGCCGCCGCCGCCGGCCGATGCCTTGATCATCACCGGGTAGCCGATCTGCGCGGCGATCTTCACGGCTTCCGCGGGGGTGGCGATCTCACCTAGATGCCCGGGAACGGTCGAAACCTTGGCAGCGGCAGCCGCCTTCTTCGACTCGATCTTGTCACCCATGGCGGCGATCGCGCGGGGGTTCGGACCGATGAAGACGATGCCTTCCTTGGCGAGCGCGATTGGGAATGCCTCCCGCTCGGAGAGGAAGCCGTAGCCCGGATGGACGGCCTCGGCGCCGGTCGCCTTGCACGCAGCAACGATTTTGTCGATCAGCAGATAGGACTGCGCCGCTGCGGGGGGACCGATGTGCACGGCCTCGTCGGCCATCTCGACGTGCATGGCCTGGGCGTCGGCGTCGGAATAGACCGCGACAGTCTTGATCCCCATCCGCCGGGCGGTCTTGATGACGCGGCAGGCGATCTCGCCACGGTTGGCGATGAGGATTTTCTTGAACATGCGAGGACTTTTCCGGGTGTTGCTGGGAAGACAGAACTTCTAGACCGGGGGCGGCGGCGCGTAAACGTGTTCCGTGCACCACAGGTGCCCGGCTTGTATCCACACGGGCGACGGCGTGCCCGCTATCCGTGCATGGTGAGGCCACCCGAGACGCTAATCACCTGGCCAGTGATGTAGGCGGCCTCGTCGCTCGCGAGGAACGCGACCATACCCGCAATATCCTCGGGCTGACCGAGCCGGCCGAGCGGAATGGCCCGCTTGAGCCCCTCGTGGATCTTCGCGCCCTGATCACCCGAACCCGTCAGCGCCTCGAGCAGCGGGGTCTCAGTCGGCCCCGGGCAGACTACGTTCAGCGTCACGCCGGAGCGTGCCATCTCCCGCGCCATGGTCTTGGTGAAGGCGATGATGCCACCCTTGGCGCCGGAATAAACCGCCTCCATGGATGAGCCGACGCGACCGGCATCGGAGGCGATATTCACCACGCGGCCTGAGCGGCGCGCCTGCATCCCCTTCAGCACCGCATGATGAAGGTTGATCGGCCCCTCGAGATTGATCGCGATAATCTTGCGCCAGAGATCCGGCTCGGTCGTCAGGAAGTAGGCGAACTTGTCCCAGCCGGCGTTGTTCACGAGCACATCGGTCGGACCGATGTCCTTCTCGAAGGCTTCGACGGCGCGCGCGACGCTGGCATGATCCGTAATATCGACTTCATAGGCCTTTGCCGTCGCGCCCTTGGCCGACAGCACCTCGACCGTGCGCTGTGCTGCGCTCTTGTCGAGATCGAACACGCCGACGCGCGCGCCGGCCTCGCCTAGTCTTCCGCAGATCGCACTGCCGATGCCACCGCCACCACCGGTAACGATCGCAGCTTTTCCCTCGAGCCCGCGCATGAGTGCTTCCTCGCTAGATGTCGATGTTTTGTTGTCAGTACGTCTCGACGTGGTAGCGGCCCTCGCCGCGCATGGTCGGCTTGAGGCTCGCCCAGTCGAGACCATGCGCGGAGGCGATCTCGGCGAGCGCCGCGTCGACACCCGCCTCCATGCCCTTGAGCCCGCAAATGAAGATGTGTGTCGCCGGCGAGCCGATCAGCGGCCCGAGCGCCTCGGCCTCCTTCTGCATTCGGTCCTGCACGTACTCCTTCGCCGCACCGGGCAGACGCGAGAACACGAGATGCTTGCCGAGGATTTCATCGCGAACTTTCTGCAGTGGCCCGAAGTAAGGCAACTCACCCGGCGTGCGGGCGCCGAAGAAGAGGAGGGCACGTCCGGGCGCGCCTTCCATGGCTCGCCGGCGACGCTCGGTGAAGGCGCGGAAGGGCGCCGAACCCGTACCCGTGCAAATCATGAGGAGGTTCGCATTGGCATCGTTCGGCATGAGGAATGTCGCGCCGAATGGCCCCGTGACGAAGACTTTCTCGCCAACCTTGCGATCGCACAGCCACTCTGAGACGAGCCCGCCGGGCACGCGCTTGACCGTCAGAGAAACGTTATTGGCATTGCGTTTTTCGCCATCGCGCGCCGAAGCAACGGAGTACAGGCGGATCGGCAGTTCCTTGCCATCCGCGTTCGTGACCGGGGGTACGATGCCGATCGACTGGCCCTCGAGCACCGGGAACTGCGTTTCGCCGAACGAGAGCACGATGTGGCGCACGTCGCTCTCGGTATCGGCGTCGGTAATTCGGAAGTTGCCCTGAATGGTCGCAACAGCCGGCTTCGATCGTGTGAAGAGATTGATCGCCGGCTTGGATGCACTCGACGGCGGCACTGCCTTTCCGCCCGCACCGTCGTGGGCGGCCGCGATAAGCGCCGCGATCTCGGCCTCACTGGCATCGGCGAGAGACGCCGCGAGCGCGCCTTCACCGAGATCCTCCTGCGTGGGCAGCTCAGTCCATTCCATCTGCTCGTCGAGCGAATAGGCCGTGTCGGCGCGCACGATCCGCCAGTTGTCGATCGAGCCCGTCGGGCACGGCGAGATGCAGTCCATGCAGTAGTTGCACTTCTCGGCATCGACGACGTAGTTCGCGTCGTTGTGCGTTACGGCCCCGACAGGACATGTCGCCTCGCACGTGTTGCAGCGAATGCAGATCTCGGGATCGATGACATGCTGCTTCTTGAGGCCATCTGGGAGCGCAGGCGTGGTCATATCTTCTGTGGCCCGTAGAACAGTACCCAGGTCGCGAAGTCGCTGCTGAACTCGACGAAGCGGTGCTCCTCGCGGGCAGCCGCGAAAAGCATATCGCCTGGACCGAAGCGGACCCGCTCTCCGGCACGGATATAAGTGCCGCTCCCCGAAATCACGAAGTAGAACTCGTCGCGATCGTGGGGCGTCTGGCGGTCCTCGCCCGTGGGGGCGTAGTGGCGGATTTCGATGCCATCATCTTCGAACCACCGCGTCGAGAGCCGGCCATCTCTGAGCGGGGCCGCCGCGGCTTCGGCGGGCGTAATCCGGGTCGGGGTGGCCATGGCGATGCTCCTCGGCGCGTAGGTAAGGAAACCATAGAACCGTTCAAGGTGAAAGGCACTGGGCGGATCGCCCGCTTCGCCGGCAGCTTGTCGCCGGGCACAAATGGTCCGGAGCCGTCGGATCGGATGGCAAATCCACCAAACCGGCTCAAGACTCTGGAAAATGAGCTTTTCTTCTGCGTAAGGTATCTATTCTGCGGTCGCGCGCCTGCCCCTTCCGTGCACGTCCGGTCGCATTGGTTCGAGTACGAAGGGACATGGCCATGAATGCGACCTCGCTGGGCGAGTTGCGGAACGGCGCCGCGCCGACTGAGGCCACAGACGACAAGTTGGAGCAGATCCGCGACTTGCTCCACGGTGAGTTCAGGCGCGATCACGACACCCGGCTGCGCGCCCTCGAGACCCGCGTGAGCGATTTGGAGGGTGATCTCCTGCGGCGACTGGAGGTGCTCCAGGCCCGGGTCGAGGCCCTCGCCAGCGAGAACGCGACCGAGCGCCGTTCGGCCTTCGACGAGCTCTCCCGGAGCATCTTCGAGCTCGGCGACCGCATCCGCCGCATCTCGCACGACTGACACGACCTCAGACGTGGCGCGATCGTCCTTCCAAATGCGCACCACCCGTTAACCCTGGCAGCTCCGCTTCATGTCGCAGGACAGCGTTATCCGGCTGAAGGAACTGCTCTTCGATAAGGAGAGCCGTGAGCTCGATGCGCTTGCTCTGCGCCTCCGGGAGGTTGCCGAGCGCGCCGGCTCGGATGCCAGTTTCCGGAACAGCGTCGCCGCGACCCTTGAAGGCGCGCTGCGCGACGCCGAGGCGGCCAATCACCATCAGGTCGCAGATGCCCTCGCGCCCCTCGTCGTGCGCACTGTGCGTACGGAGGTCGAGGCGAGCAGCGATGCGCTGCCGGCGAAGCTCTATCCCCATATCGGCGTGATGGTGCGCGACTATGTGCGCAGCGCCATCCGCGATCTCATGGAGGACATTAACCGGCGCCTCGAGGACGGGCTGACGAAAAACCGCCTGTCGCTGCAGCTCAGGAGCTGGACCACCGGCCGGCCAATGGCCGAGCTGGCGCTCGCCGATACCGGGCGTTTCGAAGTCGAGGAGCTTCATCTCATCCGGCGCGGCTCCGGAGAACTACTCGCGCACTGGAGCCGCTTGGCGCCGGGCGATGACGCGTCTGCACGACCGGAGGGACGCAAGGCGCTGTTCAGCGGCATGCTGACCGCCATGACGGCCTTCATCGAGGAAGTCTACGAAGCCGAGAAAGCAGGCCTGCGCACGATCGACTTCGGCGGCCACACCATCTATCTGCGCGGCTCACCGCTCCATCTTCTCGCTGCCAAGTCACGTGGCGAAGCCGGCGCTGGCGCACAGACCCTGCTTGATGAGGAATTCCTGCACACCCTCGAGAAGGATGGTGCCGCACCCGACCTTGCAGCCCTCGCAGCACGCCTCGAAGCCGGGATGTCCGAGCGGCAGAGGCATCTCCGCGACGAGAAGCACCGCTCCGGAATGCGACCGCTCCGCTTTCTGCTGTGGCTCTTGGCACTGGCGCTTGCGGCGTACGTGGCCTGGCAGAGTTATGTGACGTACCGGACGGACAGTCTGCAGACTTCGGTCGACCGTGTGATCGATGAAACACCGGCACTGAAGGGCTATCCGACGCGAGCCAAGGTCGAGCGTGGCGGCGAGCGCATCGACGTCAGCGGTCTCGCCCCGTCCGGCGATACCCGCGCCGACATACTCAAGCGCCTGCGTGAAATAGCGCCTGCTGCTGCCATCACCGAGACGATCGGCGTCGTTCCTGGCGCCGAGAGCGCTGGACTCGCTGACGAGGCTGCACGCCTGCGCGACCGGCTGGCTGGCCTCGAAGCACGCATCGGCGGCATTGCCGCAACGCTCGGCGACGTCAGCAAGTCGCTCGACGGCATGAACACCTCAGTCGGCAGCATGGCACGCTCGGCCACGGTCGCTACCGAGCTTCAGGACATCCGTAAGGAAATCTCAGGGATAACGACTTCGCTCAGCGGTATGGCACGCGCGCCGGCCATCGAGGCGGAGCTCCAGGGCCTTCGCAAAGAGATCGCGGCACTCGCACCGAAGCCCGATCCTCGCGCCGATCTCGAGCGCTGGATTCAGGCGCACGCCGTCTTCTTCTCCGATGGCACGACCTATCAGGTGCAGGATCAGACCGACGCTGCGCTTGATGCTCTCGCTGCGCTCATGCGCCGCGCGGATATGACGATCCGCATTGTCGGTTACACCGACGAGCGCGGCACGGCCGATCGCAATCTGCCGCTAGCGCTCGCGCGCGCCGATCGTGTTGCGGCCGATCTCGCTCGTCGCGGCGTTGATCCTGCCCGTATGAAGACTGTCGGCCGTGCTGCAATTCTCGACATCAGCCAGCGCAGCGGCTCGTCGAGCCCGAACCGACGCGCGACCTTCGAGCTCGCGTTCGTTGGCGAGGGCCAATGATCTCCCGCAAGCTCATGCTGCTCGGCGAGATCGGTGTCGGCAAGACATCGCTGATCCGCCGTCTCGTGGAAGGTCGCTTCGAGACGGAATACAAATCCACATTCGGCGTCGAACTCTATCGCGTGCCGATCACGCGAGCCGGTCCGAACGGCGACCAGGCCATCGAACTCGTCGTCTGGGATACTGACGGCAATTTCGGCCAGAGCATATTCCGCCACGTCTACGTCAAGGGTGCTTCGGCTGCCCTCATCATCGGCGATCTGAAACGGCGCGCGACACTCGATAGCATGGTCACGCTCGCGGAAAGTTTCCAGGAAGCGCTGCCGGGTCGGCATTTTTCGTTCATTGCCAATAAAGTCGATCTCATTGCCGATGGCGGCATCGCCGAGCTGCCGGCAAAGCTTCGGGACGCGCGCCAGCCTGTTCTGCTCACTTCCGCCAAGACGGGAGCCAATGTCGAGGACACCTTCATCCAGGCCGCCACTTCCATCCTCCGCCGTGATGGCTGAGAGCGCCGCAGGGCAGGACAGCGAGACGGTGCAGCTCGCCGCATCGGGCCGCTTTCTGGCCGAGCGCCGTTCCTTCGGCATGGTCTGGATCGATGCCGATCTTGTCGTCCGCCGCCGCTTCGGCCCGCTCGTCGACTTCGTGGCTCTCGATCGCCCGATCACCGACAGCGTCATGGCGCTCGTCGGCTTCGAGGAGGAGTTCACGGCACTACGCGCGGGAACCGGCGGGCCGCTCACCATTCCCAATGTCGTCATGAACGACGCGATTGTCACCAGTGCCGAGCCGCCGTTGCGGCTCAGTCTCGACATCTACTGGGACGCGCGCGAGCAGTTCCACCTCATGCTCGTGCGCCATGTCGTGGATCACTCGTCGCTCGAAACCGAGCTGAGGACCCAGATGCGCTTGCGCGTGATGGCCGAAGCTGAACTCGTCGAGAAGAGCGAGGCCATTCAACGCGCCAATCAGGAGCTGGCGCTCGTCAATCGCGATCTCGAAGAGTTCGCCTACGTCATCTCACACGATCTCAAGGCGCCGCTGCGCGCGCTACGCTACGATAGCGGCGATGCCGATCGCGCCCTTGCAGCCGGCGATATCGCGACTGTGGGCGCCAAGCTCGCAGCCATGCGCAGTCATCAGGCGCGCATGCTGGCCATGCTCAATGGCCTTTTCGACTATGCGCGGGCCGGCCGCAAAGCCGAGGGCATCGAAATGGCCGATACGCGGCAGCTCGCCGAGAACGTCGTTGCAGGTCTAGCGGCGCCCGCCGGAATGAACATAACGATCGAGGGAAGCTGGCCTCACTTGATGACATTGGCCGCGCCGCTCGAACTCGTCCTGCGCAATCTCGTCGGCAATGCGATCAAGCATCACGATCGGCCGGAAGGGCGCATCCTGCTTTCCGCGCGCATTGGCGACGGCACGCTCGACATCACGGTTCAGGACGATGGCCCGGGCATTCCCGTCGACTGGCAAACCGCGGTCTTCCTCCCTTTCCGCAAGGTCGACGATACGGACAGCACAAAAGACAGCTCCGGCATGGGCCTTGCCCTCGTGCGGCGCACTCTGGACCGGATCGGCGGCAGCATCAGGCTCCAGTCCGATGCGCCGCTCGCGCGCGGCACGACTTTCCATGTGCGCTGGCCTAACCGCATCAGCGTGTAAGCGGCCTGGACGCCTTCACACACGCGCTCTCACTGTCATAACCGCAGTTAGTTGGCCTTCACCAGCTTCGGCGCTGACGCAGCTTCGCGCTTCTCACGCTCGCGCGGCGGAGGCGGAGGCGGAGGCGTCGTGCGCATCTCGCCCGGCTTTGCGTTCATGGACACGCGCTTTCCATTCACGGCCAGCAGGCACTCGGCATAGAGATCGAGGAGATAGGTCCGAAATTCGTCACTCGTTGGTGCCGGCCGGCGCGGATCATCAAGAAGGATGTCGCGCATAAGGTCATAAGCCACCGCTGCTTGGCACGTGCGGTCATTCGCGGGGTTCATGTCGTGTGTCATTAAGGGCGTCCTTTTGCGTCGGCAGAGTGCCGTGCTTGAAATCCCGGCCTTCCGGCCGACGCGGAAATGCGCTCATCAATCGTTGCCAGATCAGCTCGCGGCCTTGCCGCGGCGCTTGACCTCGGTCGGCGTCGGGCCCCGCTTGAAACTGAGCGTGAGGCTGCCATCGGTCAGCTCCGAGCACGAAACGCGAGCGACAAACGGGTCCGACGCCTCGATCTCGGCGGCCTCGGTGCAGGCCGCAATTGTCTCGAATGGCTTGAGGTGTACGCTGCGCTCCCCACTCGGCAATGCGAGCAGCGTGATCATGACGATGACATTTGGATCCATGGCTGGTCCACCTGCGCACGGGTTGGCATTCGGAACGGCGAACCGCTCCTCTGAACGCAGAACGCGATGGCAAGCCCCCGCTCCCCACCTCGCCGGACAGATGCGGACAGCAATCCTTTCCCGGCCGTGGCCGCGCGCGAATCAAGCGGCGACCGTCGTCAGTAGGCTCACAGAAAATGGCAAGAATTCGAGCGCCTTAGGCTCGCACAGCCCATTTCCGTCGGATTATGTGCCGGCGATCACACTCATCAGGAAGCGCGCACCCATGGTCGCGAGCAGCAGCCCGAACCCGATTTCGAGCTTGCGTCTTGAGATGCCGTGCGCCACGCGCACACCCCACGGTGCCGCCAGCACGCCGGTTGGGATGAGGGCCGCCGCACCGATAAGACTGACATAGCCGATCGTGAACGGCAGAGGCACAGCCGCTCCCCAGCCGGCCCAGATGAATCCGATCGCGCCCGGTATGGCGATCAACGGTCCGACGCCGGCCGCCGTACCAACGGCCGTTTGAATGGAGCGGCCATAAAGCGTGAGCAGCATAGTGATGAGCGCGCCACCGCCGATGCTGAGCAACGTCGAAATCGTGCCTGTGATCAGGCCCCACAGTTCGACCAGCGGGCGCGGTGGCAGCGCATCCCCGAGCCGCCACGTATCACGCCCGAACCAGAGCTTCGCCGCCATGCTAAAGGAGAAGGCGATCCACACCCATTTGAGCGCCGTCCCCGAGGACAGGCTGGCGATCACCGCGCCGAGCACCACCCCTGCGACCACGCCTGGCGCCAGCCGCCGCCACGCATCCATGTCGACACCTCCTCGAGCGCGATGCGCAAGAAAGGAGCGTGCGCTGGTCGGTATCATGACCGCCAGCGACGTGCCGAGCGCCAGATGCATGCGGATGGCGGGGTCGACGCCGAGAAATGAGAACACTTCGTAAAGGACCGGCGCCGCGATGCCGCCGCCCCCGATCCCGAAAAGGCCGACCAGAAAGCCCATCGCGAGGCCCGCCACCGCCAGCACAGCCGCGATGGCTACGAGGTCCAGCACTGAGATTTCCACGGCGCCCCCGCGCGTTGCTGGCCACGCCTGGATCGGTCCCGGCCCGCGCAAGCGATGCCCCCCAGCCCTCCGGGTGTCAATTGAGAGGGCCCCGGACGGGGCTTTGCGCTCGGCGGTCATGCATTGCACGCACCCTTGGATAAAGTTCTTCCGCCGCTGGGCCGCCTCGGAAGTGCCCCAGATTGGCCCGCGTTCTAATCAACTTTTAACTCCCTCGGCTGCTAATGGACTGGCGAGAGCACGCATCGGCCTGAGCCCGCCTTACCGGTTCAGGCATAAGGCCCCAAAAGGACTTCACATGCAGATCAATGTGCCCCCCGGAAACAACGGCGACCTCCTGGAAGCACGCGAGCAGCGCCTCATGGCCTTCGCGGCAGCCGGTATCGAGAGCGCCATCCACACGGGCGGGGGAGTAGTCGCGGCGACCATATTCGCGGTCGCGCGCTCTGCCGAAAGTCCGGTTGTGCGGGCGCTCGTAGCACTGCGCACGGTTCTCGCGGAAAAGCAGGTCAATGTGCGCCTCGTGATCTCTGACGACGACGTGCCGCTCGATCCGATCATCACCGGCGCTTCCGGTGAGAGCGCTGGAAGCCTCTCCGAGGTTCGCATTGTGCGCGACCCGCGCCTGCGCGACGCCCACGAGCAGCTCATTGTCGGTGGTGCCGCCGTCTGGTTCGGCGACAGCCTGCGCCGCGACATTCATCGCCGTGATCTCTTCGAGCAGTTTCTTTCCGATGCGCCCGACGCCGCCCGCGCCGCCGCGCACGGCTTTCAGCAACTGTGGTCGCGGACCGAGCCTTGCCTGGCGCTGCCTGCCCTCGCGGCCGACAGCCTGACGGCCGCCCCTAACCGCAAGACCGGAAACACCGGCCCGGGCACCGCGCTCTGCTGAGCGCCCACCCCGCCGGTCTCAGGACATGAATTCGGGGTTCTCCGCCCGTTTGACGGCGTGTTTGCCCTGCCCCCGCCAATGCTGTATCAGAGGCGGTCTCAGCACCCGTAGCTCAGCTGGATAGAGTGTCGCCCTCCGAAGGCGAAGGTCGTAGGTTCGAATCCTACCGGGTGCGCCAGTTTGGTGCTTCAATTAATCCCAACTGGTGCCATATCGCCCCCTAGGGCGATGAAAATCCCTCATAAAATTGACGAACCGCAATGTTGGCGTGCATATCGGCGCGAACGAATTGGTCGCTCGCGCCGATGACGCCATCTTCCGCCTAGGAACTGCCGTGCTCTAGTTGCGCATCGCCTTTGCCGCCGCGACCATGTTCTCGAGCGCCGGCTTCACTTCCTCCCAGCGCCGCGTCTTGAGCCCGCAATCGGGATTGACCCAGATCTGGTCCGGCGCCAGGCGCTCTTTGGCCTTCTTGAGCAACGCGGTCATATCCTGAGCACCAGGACAGCGCGGCGAATGGATATCGTAGACGCCTGGTCCGATCTCGTTGGGATAACGAAAATCGGAGAAGCTCTCGAGCAGCTCCATGTCCGAGCGCGACGTCTCGATGGAGATGACGTCTGCATCGAGCGCCGCGATCGACGGCATGATGTCGTTGAATTCGCAGTAGCACATGTGCGTGTGAATCTGCGTCGCATCCGCGACGCCGGCAGCGGCAAGCCGGAAGCTGTCGACAGCCCATTTCAGATAGTCGGCGTGCTCAGCCGTGCGCAGCGGCAAACCCTCTCGCAAAGCCGGCTCGTCGATCTGAATGAGATGGATGCCCGCCTTCTCCAGATCGATCACCTCATCCCGGATCGCGAGCGCAATCTGCTGGCACGTGACCGAGCGCGGCTGATCATCTCGAACGAAGGACCACTGCAGAATGGTCACGGGCCCGGTCAGCATGCCCTTCATCGGGCGTTTCGTCAGGGACTGGGCATAGGCCGACCATTCGACCGTCATGGGCTTTGGGCGTGAGACATCGCCGAAGATCACCGGCGGCTTCACATAGCGAGAGCCATACGACTGAACCCAGCCGTTCTGCGTAAAGGTGAAGCCGGAGAGCTGCTCGCCGAAGTACTCCACCATGTCATTGCGCTCGAACTCGCCGTGGACGAGCACGTCGATGTCGATATCCTCCTGAATGCGCACCGCCTTCTCGGTCTCCTTCCGCAGGAAGTCGTTGTACGCCGCGTCGTTCAACTCGCCGCGTTTGTGAGCCGCCCGCGCCTTGCGCACTTCCTCGGTCTGCGGAAATGATCCGATCGTCGTTGTCGGGAACGAGGGTAACGCAAGGGCCGCTCGCTGCTTCGCGCGACGCGTATCGAATGAACTGCGCCGCGTCAGATCTCTTTCGGATACTCCTGCGAGGCGCTGAGCCACCGCGGGATTGTGAATACGCGCCGATGATGATCTCGACGCTGCGGCCGCGTCACTTGCAGCAAAGGCATCCGCGGCAGCGGCCTTGCCCTTTTCTGCTGCGTTCGCCAGCGCGCGCACCTCAGCCAATTTCTGCTTCGAGAATGCAAGCCAGGATTTGAGCTCGGCATCGAGCTTCGTCTCGCCGTCCAGATCAACCGGGCTGTGAATGAGCGAGCACGAGGGCGCGATCTGGATGGCGTCGGCGCCCCGCGCGGCGACGGCCATCTCCACCAACGAGAAGGCCTTCGATAGATCCGTCCGCCAGATATTGCGGCCGTCGATCACGCCGAGTGACAGCACACGATCCGCTGGAAGCGACTTGAGTGCGCGCTCCAGCTCGGCAGGAGCGCGCACCAGATCAAGATGATGGCCGGCAACAGGGAGGTCAGCGGCGACAGCCGTATTGTCCAGCAATCCGGCGAAATAGCTCGCCAGCATGATCTTCGGCGCACGCGGCGCGATATGCTTGTAGGCGAGCCTCAGGGCACGGCGCTGCGGCTGCGATAGATCGAGCGAGAGGATCGGCTCATCGATTTGCACCCAGTCGGCGCCGGCAGCCTTCAGTTCCCCCAGAAGCTCGGCATAAACCGGCAGCAAGGCATCCAGCAACGATAGCGGATCGAGGCCTTCGCTCTTCGCCTTGCCGAGCACAAGATACGTCACGGGACCGATCACAACCGGGCGCGTGTGAATACCGAGCGCCTTAGCCTCCTTGAACTCATCGACTGCCTTCCGCGATGTCAGCTTGAAGGTCTGGCCGTTGTAAAACTCGGGCACGATGTAGTGGTAGTTCGTGTCGAACCACTTGGTCATCTCCATTGCCGGGGCAGCTTTGGAGCCACGCGCCATGGCGAAATAGAGATCGAGTTCGGCGTGCCCCTGGCCGTTCGCCGCAGCCTCCATGGCGCCGCGCGTACTCCCATTCGGGTGCGTTGGTGGGGCTTCGGCGCTCTCCAGAAAGCGCGGTGGAACGGCGCCTACCGTCGCGGTCATGTCGAGCATCTGGTCGTAGAAGGAGAAATCATTCGACGGGATGATGTCGATGCCAGCATCGCGTTGCAGCTGCCAGTGCCGCGCGCGCAGTTCCGCGCCTGCGGAGAGCAACGCCGAGGCATCTATCGATCCTTTCCAATAGGCTTCAGTTGCCTTCTTCAACTCGCGCTTGGCACCGATGCGCGGGAAACCCAGGTTTGCTGCTTTGGTCATGGCTGTACCTCTTGCTTGAGATCAGGTGTGAGCGCGCAGCGCTTGTGCGCAGCGACGTGGGCGAGAAGATCGAGCAGCCGCCGCTGAAGGATCGACGGCTGGCCTGAGATCAGTTGATTGAGATGACGCGCGAGATGCGCGGCTGCGGACGGCGCGTCCGCAGCGTTCGGAAGCACGGTAAGCCAGGCAATGAGCACAGCTTCCGCATCCTCCTCAGGCTGGGTGCCGAGAAAGACGGCTTCGATCAGGCGGCCCGGATCGATCAGCTGACCATCGCGCTGCTGTGCGCTGAAGAACTCGCGGGGATCGGTATAATCCGCAAGCTCACGCGCAGCGCGCGAGCGCGTCCAGCCAGATGGCGTACGATCGGTCCGCGACATCAGTCGCGGCGTGGCCATGACTTAGTCGCGGCCAGCGCGCACGGAATTTCTGACAAGCGAACGGGGCGCGCAACGCAGGCGCAATAGTGCCGGAACTGTCGTAGTCATGTCGCTACCTCCGCCGATGCACCCCGACCGGCATTCATGGGGTTCAATCCGGCGGTAGGTCTCCTGGCTCGCGGGCGTGAGGCGCTCGCCTTCCCGGGATCGGCAATCCCAGTGGCATCTTTGAGCGCCCTTCACCGCTTACAGTTGCGGGGGCAGCTTCGGACTAGCAGGCAGGGCCTGCGCACCGAATTCCCTGTTATCCCCTCGCGGGGACCGTCGGCAAAATCGATCTACCAGAGACCAGAACCGCTGTCGAGCGAGTATGCTGTCTCGACAGCGGCGCGGGATTTCACTCCCAGCTCAGCGCCCCACCGTTCTGATATTCGATGACGCGGGTCTCGAAGAAGTTCTTCTCCTTCTTGAGATCCATAGCCTCGGACATCCAAGGGAACGGGTTCTCTGTCTCTTTGAAAACAGGTGCGAGGCCCAGCTGCGCGCAGCGGCGGTTGGCAATGAAGTGCATGTATTCCTCACAGAGCGCGGCATTCAGTCCGAGGAAGCCGCGCGGCATGGTATCGCGACCGTAGGCCGCCTCGAGTTCTGCCGCATCGCGCAGCATCGCCCGCACTTCATCCTGGAAGATCTTCGTCCAAAGATGCGGGTTCTCGACCTTGATCTGATTGATCACGTCGATGCCGAAGTTCAGATGAATGCTCTCATCGCGCAGGATGTACTGGTACTGCTCCGCAATGCCGACCATCTTGTTGCGGCGGCCGAGAGAGAGAATCTGCGCAAAGCCCGTGTAGAACCACATACCCTCGAACACGACGTAGAAGGCGACGAGATCGCGCAGGAAGGCTTGGTCGGTTTCGGGCGTACCGGTCTTGAAATCCGGATCATCGAGGCTTTGTGTGTGCTTCAGCGCCCAAGCGGCCTTGTCCGTGATCGATGGCACCTCGCGGTACATGTTGAAGAGCTCGCCCTCGTCAAGGCCGAGGCTTTCGACAATGTACTGGAAGGTGTGCGTGTGCACGGCCTCCTCGAAGGATTGACGCAGCAGATACTGGCGGCATTCCGGGTTCGTGAGATGGCGATAGATGGCAAGCACGATGTTGTTCGCGACCAGTGACTCCGACGCTGCGAAGAAGCCGAGATTGCGCTTGATGGCGCGACGCTCGTCCTCCGTCAGGCCATCGCGCGACTTCCAGAGCGCGATGTCTGCTTGCATGGAGACCTCTGTCGGCATCCAGTGATTGTTGCATCCTGCGAGGTACTTCTCCCAGGCCCATTTGTATTTGAGCGGGAGAAGCTGGTTCACGTCCGCGCGGCAGTTGATCATGCGCTTGTCGTCGACGGAGACGCGCGCTCCACCGCGCTCGATTTCGCCGAGCCCTGTGCTGTCGGCCGGAAGTTCGAGTGTCCTTGGAATGGGCTTGCGTGCAGCAGGTGTCGTAGCCGGCGCTGCTGGTTCAGACCAGTCGAGCATTGTCGTCATCTCCAGATATGAATGCTTGTTGTTTGGCTTACTGGCAGGCTTCGCACGTCGGATCGTCGATCGAGCAAGCCATGGGGACGGGCGCTTCGGCAACATCAGGCGCCGAGTGCAATCCACCGCCGGACGACACCGCATTGAGCTTGCCGTCCGTTCCCTTGAGCGTGGATTTCTCGACGTGTGTCGCCGACTGAGTGCGCAGGTAGTAGGTCGTCTTGAGGCCGCGCTCCCAAGCCAGACGATAGAGCGCGTCGAGCTTCCGGCCATTCGGCGCAGCAAGGTACAGGTTCAGCGACTGCGCCTGATCTATCCACTTCTGGCGACGTGCCGCTGCTTCCACGAGCCAGTGCGCGTCGATCTCGAAGGCGGTGGCATAAAGCGCTTTCAAATCTTCCGGCACACGATCAATCGGACCGAGCGAGCCATCGAAGTACTTCAGGTCCGAAATCATGACCTCGTCCCAAAGACCGCGTGCTTTCAAATCGGCCACAAGGAACGGGTTCACGACCGTGAAATCGCCCGACATGTTCGCTTTGACATAGAGATTGCGGAAAGCAGGCTCAATGGACTGCGCCACGCCAACGATATTCGAGATGGTCGCCGTCGGTGCGATAGCCATGATGTTCGAGTTGCGCACGCCCACAGTCTTCACGCGCTGACGCAAGTGCTCCCAATCGAGAGTCGTCGACGTATCGAGGCGCAGATATTCCCCGCGCGCTTCCTCCAGCGGACGAATCGAGTCGATGGGCAGGATACCCTCGCTCCAGAGCGAGCCATCGAACGAGGCATAGCGTCCGCGCTCTTCGGCGAGATCGCTCGAAGCGGAGATCGCATAGTAGCTGATCAGCTCCATGCTCGTGTCGGCGAAATGCACAGCTTCTTGCGAACCAAGCGGCAAGCGCAGCATATGCAGCGCATCCTGATAGCCCATGAGCCCCATGCCGACTGGACGGTGACGCAGGTTCGAACGGCGCGCCTCGGGGATCGTGTAGAAATTGATGTCGATCACATTGTCGAGCATCCGCATGGCCGTATTGACCGTGCGTGCCAGCCGCTCGCCATCGAGGCCCTTCTCCGTGATATGCGCAGCAAGATTGATCGAACCCAGATTGCAGACGGCGACCTCACTGTCCGATGTGTTGAGCGTGATCTCCGTGCACAGGTTCGATGAGTGGATGACGCCGCAGTGCTGTTGGGGCGAACGGATATTGCAGGGATCCTTGAACGTGATCCACGGATGTCCCGTCTCGAAGATCATGGTGAGCATCCGGCGCCACAGATCGACCGCACGCACGCGTTTGGCGACGCGCATCTCCATGCGCTCGGCTTTCTGCTCGTAGTAGGCATAGCGCTCGGCGAAAGCCGCACCGTAGAGATCGTGCAGATCGGGCGTCTCATCGGGAGAGAAGAGCGTCCACTGTCCGTCCTCGGACACGCGCTGCATGAACAGATCCGGCACCCAATTGGCCGTGTTCATGTCGTGCGTTCGGCGACGGTCATCGCCCGTGTTCTTCCGGAGATCGAGGAATTCCTCGATGTCGACGTGCCACGTCTCGAGATACGCACACACCGCACCCTTGCGCTTGCCACCCTGATTGACGGCGATCGCCGTATCATTGGCGACCTTCAGGAACGGTACGACGCCCTGGCTCTGACCATTGGTGCCCTTGATATGCGCGCCAAGCCCGCGCACGCGGCTCCAATCATTGCCGAGGCCACCCGAGTATTTGGCGAGCAGCGCATTGTCCTTGATGGACTTGAAGATGCCGTCGAGGTCGTCCGACACCGTCGTCAGGAAGCAGGACGAGAGCTGCGGATGCGTCGTGCCCGCATTGAACAACGTCGGCGTCGAGCACATGAAATCGAAGGACGAGATCAGATTGTAGAACTCGATGGCGCGCGCTTCACGATCGATCTCGCGGATGGCGAGACCCATGGCCACGCGCATGAAGAAGGCCTGCGGCAGCTCGAAGCGCGTGCCGTGCACATGCAGGAAGTAGCGGTCGTAGAGCGTTTGCAAACCGAGGAACTGGAATTGCAGATCGCGCTCGGGCTTCAGTGCGGCGGCGATGCGCTCCAAATCGAAACGGCCAAGTTCAGGATCGAGCAGGCCTGCCTTGATGCCCGTCGCGACGTAGGCGGGGAAATACTCGATATAGCCCGCGGCCATTTCGGCCTGCGTCGCTTGCTCGGCACGGCCGTGGGCGTAGGACAGGGCCTCGCGCCGCAGCTTGTCCATCAGAAGGCGCGCGCTCACATAGGCGTAGTTCGGCTCCTGCTCGATGAGCGTGCGCGCCGCCATGATCGGCGCCAACGCAAGTTCGTCGAGCGTGATGCCGTCATAGAGATTACGGCGCGTCTCCGCGAGGACTGGCTCCGGCGAGACATCCGACAAGCCCGCACAGGCTTCCTCGATGACCCCGATCAAACGACGCTCATCGAGCTGAGATCTTGAGCCATCTGTATTTGTGACATTGAGCAGTATAGACGGCGCTGTAGCGGGCGCCTTATCAGCGGCGCGCTCCTTCGCCCGCGCCTCGCGATAAAGGACGTAGGCGCGCGCGACCTTGTGGTGCTCGCCGCGCATGAGCGCGAGCTCGACCTGATCCTGGACCTCCTCGATGTGGAAGGTACGGCCCACATCGCTTCTACGGGTGAGGGCGCCTACAATGTGCTGCGTCAGCTCCTCGACCACCTCGTGCACGCGTCGCGAAGCAGCAGCCCGTCCGCCTTCCACGGCAAGGAAGGCTTTTGTGAGCGCTATGGTGATCTTGCTCGCGTCGAACGGTGTGACTGTGCCGTTGCGGCGGATGACCTGGAACATCGGCGCGGATTTGGCCGCTGCGGATGCTGAGCGAACGCTGCGGCCAGCAGCGACATCAGTTGTTTTGGCTTCGAGAGTATAGGACACCGCCTTGACCCCATATGATTGGGGCATGAGGCCGAGCGGGCGCGAGCGGGTACGGCGCGATAACTCGCGCGAGACAAGCCTGCCAGCGACCACCGGGACACCCCGCCCGAGGACGTTGCTTTCGCTATCGCGGCAGGTCTCCTGGCTCGCGGGTCGCTGCACTCGTCCTGGCCTTCCCAAGATCTTGCGATCTCAGTGACACGGATCGGACGAGCACTCGCCGCTCACAGTTGCGGGGGCAGCGCCGGAATCACCTCCGAGAAGGCTCACCGGCTTCACTCTTAGCCCAGAGCCGAACCGGCTCCAGGACCACGATGCCTACATCTAGTTGGTGATTCTCATTTGAGCCGCAAGAGGTCGTGTCGAGCGTTTGGCGGATGCACATCGTACCAACAGCTTTTCTACAACATGGCCCGCAATGCTGAGCCTGTCGGCTAACGTCATCTAGCGAGCAGGATCCCGCCTAGCGCCGCTGGCGGCGGACGCCATGTAACGTGCGTGATGCGGAAGCACGAAGACGTCCCCATCATGCGGCGTCGTATTCACGCGGGCCGGCCAATCATAGACAGATGCCAGCAGATCGTCCGTGAGAACGTCCCGCGGCGAACCCACAGCACGGACCCGCCCTTTGGCCATTACGACCAGAACGTCGGCCCACGCGGCTGCGAGATTGAGATCGTGCAGGACCAGAACCACGGTCAGCCCGGATGTTGCAAGGTGGCGACAAAGCGCCATCACCTGCGTTTGGTGTGCGGGATCGAGACTGGCCGTCGGCTCATCCAGCAGGATGACCTGCCCATCGACGCCGTGCCGCATGGCAGCATTGAGCTGGCACAACGCGCGGGCAATGTGCACGCGCTGTCGCTCGCCACCCGAGAGCTCGAGGTAGTTGCGCGCCTCGAAACCCGTGAGCCCGACGGCAGAGAGGGCTCCGAAGGCGATCTCCGGATTCGCATCCAGGCCGAAGCCGGGCACGCTTGCGCCCAGCATGACAACCTCACCGACGGTGAACGGAAAGCCCAGGCTCGCTCCCTGCGCAACCAGTGCGCGCCGCTCGGCAAGCTCGCGTGGCTTGTAAGCGGCGATGTTTCGCCCATCAAGAGTCGCCAACCCCTTGGTGGCCGGCCAAACGCCTGAGGCGACCTTGAGCGCTGTCGATTTGCCGGCGCCATTGGGCCCGATCAATACGGTCAAGCGACCGGGCTCGAGCGCCAAGTCCACGCCAGATATGAGCGTTCGCCCATTGCGCTCGACAGTTACGCTGCTGAGCTCGATCCGGCCCATCAATCAGCCCCCGCGACGCCGCGTGATAATACTAGGTGCAGGAATACCGGTCCGCCGATAACCGCCATCACGATGCCGAGTGGCAGCTCTGCCGGCGTGACGATGATGCGCGCCACGACATCGGCGCCAACGACCAGCGCCGCGCCAAGCACCGCACTGACGGGCAGCACCATACGATGATCAGGGCCTGTGAGAAGACGCACGAAGTGCGGGACGACCAAGCCCACGAAACCGACCACTCCCGCCACGGCCACGGCCGCACCCACTGCTGCCGCGGTCGTCACCACGATCACCATCTTGACCCGCTCGACCGCAATGCCGAGATGGTAGGCCTCTGCTTCACCCAGCAGGAATCCATTGAGTGCGCGCGTGAGCGATGGCGTGACGATCAACAGAGCCACGACGAACGGCACCACCGCGATAACTTTGGTCCAGCTCGCGCCGGCAAGGCTGCCCATCGACCATAGCGTCAAATCGCGTAACTCGCGGTCGTCGCTAACATAGGCCATGAGCCCAGTCAGCGCGCCGGCAATGGCCGCGATCGCGACACCAGACAGCAGCAGCGTCGCGACCGATAGCGTGCCACTACGATTGGCAATCCACACAAGAACCAGCGACGTCACTAGACCGCCAGCGAACGCCGCGATGGGCAGCGCGTAGAAGCCGAACACGCGCATCCATGAGAGTGCCGGCGTCGCCCCGAGTGCAATGACCGCAACAGCGGCGAGCGCGGCGCCCGAGGACACGCCGATCAACCCCGGATCGGCAAGCGGATTGCGAAAAAGTCCCTGCATCATGGCGCCAGCGACAGCCAGCGCGCCCCCGACGAAGGCGCCGAGCAACATGCGCGGCAACCTAATTCCGACCAGCACGAGATGCTCGCGACGCAGCACCGGATCGCCGATGTCACCGCTGAGAGCAGCCTTCAATACGCGCGGCAGCGAGCCGAGCGATACGCCCGTCGGGCCGATCGCCAGCGAGGCGATCGCCACGAGAACGAGCGCTACGCCTACGAGCGGCAATACCCATTGGCCGCGAGGCTTCGGCAGCGCAGCGACCGGAGCGACGCGCGCCGCCGTATCGAAGCGCATCTCAACGCGGTTCATCCTTTCGACCCCTGAGCCTTGGGGACCTGCGCAGGAGCCTGCAGTTGCTTCATGAGGTCGCCCGCAGCCGCTGGTGCACGCGGACCGAAGCCGAGGAAATAGAGACCGTCCACCTCAATGAGGCGCCGGTCGCGGCCGGCGCGCGTGGCAGCGACGCCCGGAAGCGCCAGGACCGCATCGTGAATGCCGCGGCCCGACGAGCGATTCATCAGGACGATCACTTCGGGATCCATGGCAATCAGCGATTCCTCGGAAACCGGCTTGAAGCCATTGAGGCTGGAAGCCGCGTTCGTGGCACCAGCGAGACGCAGCATGGTGTCGGCGCTCGTCTCGGCGCCTCCTACGACCGCGCGCCCGCCCTGGACACTCAGCACGAACAGCACAGCCGGGTTCCGAGACAGCCGTCCCCGCGCCTCGGCGAGGTCGGCAAAACCTTTTTCGATGCGCCCCACGAGCGCGTTACCAACCTCGGCTTGTTCAATCTTCGTGGCAATCGCGCGCACGCGCGCCTTCAGCGCTTCGGCGTTCGGATCGTCGTTAACTTCGAAATAGTCGATACCGCTCCCCTTCAGCGCGCGCACTACTTCCGGTGGGCCGGCTTTATCGCTCGCGATGATGGCGTTCGGAGCGACCGAGAGTACGCCTTCGGTGGAGAGCGCACGAAAATAGCCGACATTCTTGTGCGTCTTGAGCGCCTCGGGCGGGAACTGGCTCGTCGAGTCGACTGCGATGATGCGATCGGCCGCGCCGAGCTCATAGAGGATCTCCGTAACAGCGCCGCCGACGGAGAGAATCCGCGATGGCTCTTTCGCCGCTACTGTTGAGCCGCCGGCGAATGCGATTGCAGCTGCCGCAACAAGCGCAAGGCTCATGCGTCTATTGAAGCGAACGTTAGTCATCGCGCGCTTTCCATTGTTTCGAATGTTTCAGTGGTCACGCGGTTCACTGCGAAACCAAAGCAATTGTCTTCGCAGGTGCCGTCGTGGGTGATTTTGCGCCTGGCTGCGAGCAGCTCGGAAATCTGGATGCGCAGTGTGACCGATTTCGCGGCCCTTAACTGGACACACGATCGCACTGACACATATTTGCCATGTCCCGTCTCACACCGCATGGCTCAATGCCATCTCATACTTGACTGTATCAGTAAAGAAAAATAGCATTCTTCGGTCGACAGCAGAAACCGCAAACAGCAGCGGACTGTTTTCGGCCGTCAGCACGCCCGCGACCGCTCACTGAGCTCTCGCCAGCCAGCCAGACTGCTTAAGCACACTTGATGGCGTTGCCTATCGCCCGCATCTGGTCCAGATCAATGATCCCGGGTTCAATGCGCGCCTTGGTGTCACCGTAAGATTCGGCGCCAAGTAGCTGCTTCGAGAACAGCGCTTGTTCCGCCACGGCGCTGCAGATCCAATTGGTGACGGACGGTGGCACCACCCTCAGTCACCGCATTTGAGTTCGATACAGAAGAGGCAAGGAGGTACCTATGTACATCGCAATGAACCGCTTCCGCGTCGTCAAGGACCAGGCGAAGGCGTTCGAGCAGCTATGGGCTACCCGCGAAAGCTACCTTCATGAGATGAAGGGCTTCGTCGAGTTCCACCTCCTGAAGGGGCCGGAGAAGGAAGATCACCACCTCTATTCGTCGCATACCCTCTGGGAGACGCACGAGGACTTCCTCGCCTGGACGAAATCAGATGCGTTCCGCAAGGCGCACGCGCGCGCCGGCAACGAGCGCACGCAGCCCCTCACCGTTGGCCATCCTGAGTTCGAGGGCTTCCATGTCATCCAGGAAGTGAAGGCCGACGGCAGCAAGATCATGCACGCTGCCGAATAGGCGATCCCGGCATTCAAGAGAGAAGCAGCACCATGAGTGAGATGATCCGCGACGCCAGCACCGGCGCCCCACTGGAGCCGTTGCATGAGCGGCTTGCCAAGAATCCTGACGGCATCGTCGAGCGTATCGCTCGCGAGTACGGCGTAAGCACGCTTGCGGTCGTCGAGTCGCTACCGCCGGCCCATCGCACACTCATCAAAGGCGAGCTCTTTGCAGACGTCATGAAGGAGCTCGAGAGCTGGGGCGAAATTCTCTTCATCGTGCACACGCCTGATATCGTGCTCGAATGTGCCGGGTCGATCCCACCCGGCTCATTCGGCCGCGGCTACTACAATATTCACGGCGACAGCCCGATCGGCGGTCACATCCGCGCCGAGGCTTGCTCGCGGATCGTGTTCCTGTCGCGCCCGTTCATGGGCCGGCGGTCCATGTCGATCCAATTCTTCAACGGCGACGGCGAAGCTATGTTCAAGGTCTTCGTGCGCCGGGACGAGAATCGCGAGCTCAAAGCCGATCAGGTTGCCAAGTTCGAGGCAATGCGCGCGCGATATGCCGCCTAAGCGGTCCAAACGCGAGCGTGGCCTCGACAGCGACATGATGGTGCGCGAGCGGGTACAGCGCTCGCGCCGCAGTCGCTGACCTTTCACTGCGACCCTGCCACGTGGTGCCGTCGGCTTCATTGGCCCAGAGCAGGCCATCCTGCGTCACCGGCGCCCTGACGCATTGCAGATAGGCGGCACGGCGTGCGTGACGGACGCATATTCCCGGAGATAGACTATCCGCAGGCAACCGTTCCTCGATTCAAGGGGCGCGGAGCAATGCCTTACTAGCATCGAACAAAGGAGCGCTTGCGCATGTTCTCGCACGTGATGGTCGGGTCCGACGACGTCGGAAAATCCAAGAAATTCTACGATGCTGCACTCGGCGCGATCGGCATTCCCGAAGGCGGCGCCGATCCCAAGGGCCGCGTCTTCTATCGTACCAAGACGGGCGTTTTCGGCATCAGCAAGCCGATCGACGGCAAGGAAGCCTGCCACGCCAATGGCGGCACCATCGGCTTTGCCTGCACCAGCCCCGACCAGGTCAACGCATTTCATGCCGCCGGCGTGGCGAACGGCGGCACCGCCATCGAAGATCCGCCCGGCTGGCGCGAGATGGGGCCCATGAAGCTTTATCTCGCCTACCTGCGCGACCCGGCCGGCAACAAGATCTGCGCGATGCATCGCGGCTGAGCGAGCGTCAAACTCGTTGCTGCCTCTGCTCGCGGCGGGGCGCTCAGGCAATCCCTGAGCGCCCTTCGTCACGTGCGTCGCTCAATCACTGAAAAGCCCGCAACCCACTAGAATGCACATCGCGACAGCATCCGCATCACGGGGGCCGTATTGCCTATGACCTCGGAACTCCTGCTGCTGCTGTCCAAGATCGGGCCGATGATGCTGCTACCAGAGGGGCTGATCGTGCTGGCGCTGCTCGGCGCGTCGGTCAGCATCGGGCTCCGCGCACGACGCTCCACGGTCGCCTTCGTCATGGCCGCACTCGCAGTATTCTGGCTCAGCGCGATGCCCGTCTTCGCCAATTGGATTTTGGGCACCCTCGAGCGCCAGCACAAATCCGATCCCGCAACCTTGCCGCGCGCCGAGCTTGCCATCGTGCTTGGTGGAGGGGTTGGCGCTCCCATCCCGCCGCGCGAAACTCCTGAGTTGTATGACGCGGCGGACCGCATCTGGTACGCGGCACATCTCTACAGATCCGGTCACGTGAAGCGGATCATCGCTGTGGGCGGGCAGCTGCCGTGGGATGAGTTGCCGCGTCCGGAGGGTGACGTCATGCGCGACATGCTGATCACGCTCGGCGTACCGGCCGCGGCAATAGAAATTGGCTCCACGAGCCAGAACACCTACGAAAACGCGACCGAGGCCCGCTCGATCATGCGCGGCCCGCCGTTCGAGCCAGCGCTGCTCGTGACATCAGCAGCCCACATGTCGCGGGCGCTGGCCGTATTCCGCGCCGCAGGCATACCGGTCGATCCCGCGCCCTGCGACTTCCGCTCGAACAGCCGACGGGTCGGACACATCCTCGATTGGCTGCCCCAGGCCGGCGCGTTCGCCATGACGAGCAATGCCGTGCGCGAGTGGCTCGGGTACTACGCCTACAAATGGCGCGGATGGCTCTAGCATAAGGCCCTACGGCGCGCGGTCCACCGACAGATCGTCGAACGACATGCTCCCTGCGACAAGCCGCTCGGAAGGCGTCCGCGCATCGAGGACAAGGCGCAGCGATTGCGCGGCACAATCGGCCGCTGGCACAGTCACGTCGAACGAGAACGACGTCCACGAGGAAATGCGGCCAACAATCATCTCGCTTTCCCCGATCGCGACTTTCTGCGCACCAAGACATTGCGTCCGCCAGCGCAGTCCGCGCGATCCTTCCAAGTTGCCCGTCGCGTTACCTTCAATCCGATATCGCCCCGGCGGAAGGCGCAGCGTCTGGGAGATGTATTCGAGTTCGGCTGGGCCTCGACCAAAGCGAACGACCAATGCGCGCTCCGGTGCTCGATCCGCACGGCGCTCGAATGACGCGCGGCCTGATCTTTCGTCTGCCATCACCCAATCGAACGGCATTCCCGTCGGACGCCTTTCGAAACCGCCGTTGTAGAGCAGGCCGGCATGAGCCAGCTCCCCCGGAGGCAGGAACTGAAGCCAGACATAGTAGGCGAGATCGAAAAAGCGTCGGTCCATCAGAAAGCGCAGATAGGATCGGAGCTCCTCATCCGTTGGCGGGTTAGGCGTTGTCTTGAGCGCGAGGAAGAGGTCGAGTGGAACGCGCGCATCCGAGGTCGCATTGAGCAATCGCGTCGTGAAGTGACGACGCCATGATGGCGCTTCTGCCAGCACATCCACTACCGCAGGTGCCGCCTCGGGATTCTCGAGAAGCTGAGAGAGAAGTGGCGATAGCGCCTCGATGGACTGCCAATAGGAGCGCATCATATCGTCGACGGATCTCACCGCACGCGGCCAGTCCTTTTGATGCAAGGCATTCTCGATCCGCCAGGCAAGTATCGTCGGGTCTTGCAACGCACGGCGAGCGCTGGCCTCGAAAAGCGCCGTGGCGATGCCATCGGCGCCAGAGCGGCGGGCAACATCGCCGAGAATAGCCAATGCGCGCGCGTTCCCGGGTTCTTGGGCCAGAACAGCGGTGGCCCAGCGGCGCAGGTCATCCTCATGTTGACGGCGTAACTCTTGGTCGAGGCTGGAGACGGTCCGAGCACCTGACTTGCTTCTAGCGCGCTCAGCATTTTTCGCGTGTTCGCGTTCGCGTTCGAGCGCGCGCTCGCTCAAAGCCAGTAGCGCTCCGGTGTCATCGGGGCTGATCGCTAGGGCCTCTTGCGGGTCAATGTCGACCAGCGCAGCAACAAGGCTGTGCGTCACGATCGCCCAGAGCAGACCGGCGCCGAGAGCGTAGAAGATCAGGAGCCGCACCCCTCGCCGCTGACGCGACAGTTCGACGCTCACACGGCCGTCCTCCGACCTCGCGGTGCCCATAGCAGCTCCGACGCCTTCAGGCGCGCCCCTTCCGTCGAACCTTCGCGAGCAGAAGCTCAAAAATGCGCCACAGCGGTCCGCGCCGCCGTGCCATTCGGCGGCCAGTGCCGGTGCGCGATGTGGAAATAGTGGCCTTCGGCCTCGCCGGCCGCACGGTTGCACGAACCCCGTCGGAATCCGGAGTCGCGTTCGAACCAGCACTGGCCCCGCGGGACGCGGTCCCTGCACTCGCCGCACGATTGCGCGTCGCATCGTAAGTAGAACGGCGCTCGGCCGTCTTGATATTGTTCCAGGCTTCCGTAATTCGGCCGGCGTACATCGCACGCCCGCTATTGGCCTCGCGGTCCGGGTGCAGCCAGCGAAGAAGCAGAGCCATATTCCGACGGAGCTGGTCGTTAGTAGAATCGGCGCTGGCGCCCAAGGCCCGATAGCTGTCCGCGCCGGGATGCAACAGGACCTGCTCGATATAGAAGCTGGCCGCGTCGCTGACGGTCCTCTCCGTCAAGCCGGTCTTGCGCGCTGCATCGGCGAGCGAGCGCCCCTCATCGGTGACTATATTGAGCAGAGCATCCACATCCCGGGGAAGCGGCGCATCCCGGAGAGCCCGCACGCGCGAGGGAAGCTGCAAGAGGCCAACTGCCAGTTCGAGCGCCGTTTCCTCGCGCATGTGACTACATTCACGCTTGTTTCGAACGCCGCACCTAAGCGCCGTCCACTGAACCACAATACACGTACAATCTCGGCATCGTAGCCAATTCCGCTATCGTCCGCATACCCGTATTGCCTATGTCGGCACCAAAGCGTGCCGAGGTTACGGGCCTGCAGGCAACTTGCGAGGATCGATCATAGCGGCGCCCTCTCTGAGCCACGCCGGATCGAATGCGATACGCGGCTTCAGCTTGGGTTCGGGATCGAGAGTGGAATTCGCACCGGCGGCCGCAGCACATGGAGATTGCGAGCCGACCCAGGCGATCATGCCGGGTACCACATCGACGGTACAGCCATCGTCGTACGTGAGCCTTCCGAGCGATTGCCGGGGGGCCATGGCCGCATCACCTGGTGAGAGGCGCGTGGCCCCGTCCACAGCCCGAAATCCGGTGCCGGAACTGACCAGCACCTCTCCGCTGATCGGGCGGATCTCCGCGCCTTGAGCCTGCAGTGACGGCCCGAGCGCAAAGAGCACTACCGATGCGAAACCTCGCACCCGCTTCATTTGCGTCCCTCGCACCCTGCCCCCCATTCCCCGGCGGTCCGCACCTGACTGGTCACCAGTACCACTCTCACTAAGCATACCACCCCGAAACAGCCCTAAGCGTCACGTAAATGCCGCCCTCACGTGGCTTCCGCACAACTGCGAAGCATGCCGGGTTGACCTCACTGGCCCATATGATACACGGGTGATATATTAGAGATCAGCTGCGGCGACACGCACGAGGGACAGAACATGATCACGGAACGGCAAAAGCAATTCCGGGCGCAGTATCGCAACCGGATCATGGGCTTCTACGACGGCTATCTGCACATCGTGATCATCTACGCCATGGGTGCGGCCGCCTTCTACATCTACCTCCAGCACATTCACGCGCCGACTTGGCTCGAACTACTCGCGATCCCCGTGACGTTCCTCTTCACAAACATCTTCGAGTGGTTCGTGCACAAGTACATCATGCACCGGCCGATCCCCATCAAGGGCCTGCGCGCGGTCTATGAGCGTCACACGCTCAACCATCATCAGTTCTTCACCGACGAAGAGATGCGCTTCCGCGACCACAAGGATTGGCGCGTGACCGTCTTTCCGCCCTACGCGCTCGTCGTCTTCATCCTGATGTCGACCCCGGGAGCAATGATCCTCGGGCACCTGTTCTCGCCGAACGTCGGCTGGCTCTTCATGTGCACGACGACGGGCATGTACCTCATCTACGAGTTCATGCACTTCTGCTGCCACGTCGACGAGAACTGGTTCGTGCGCAACTGCCCATTCGTCAATACGCTGCGCCGCCATCACACCGCACACCACAACGCGCGGCTGATGATGGAAGTGAACATGAACCTCACCTTCCCGATCGCAGACTGGTTTTTCGGGACGTCGGACTTGAAGCGCGGCCTTGTCGGGCACGTCTTCAACGGCTACGACACCAGTCACCTCAAGAAGGACCTGAGAGGCACACCGAAGCGGCCGGATGAAGCAGCTGCCGCAACGATGGGCAACTACTGAGCCGATCATGCCAAACGACGTCAAAGCAATCGTTTCCGTGGTAACGCTGCTCGCCGCGCTGGCCTTTGCCTATTGGGAGGCGACGGTCGCGCAAGCTGTCCCTGCTTGGTTCGTCATCGGCTTTGCCGTATTCGCGGTCGTGGCCATGTGGATCTTCCCCGAGGCGGGCGTGAAGAAAGGCGACATGCCCCCCAAAGAGCGGCGCTGAGGCTCCCGGTGGACGATCGAGCTCCTGCGATCAAACCCGAGACGCTGACCGAGCAGGCTTACAACCGGCTCGAGGAGATGATCGTCACCTTGCGGCTGGCGCCAGGCGCAGTGCTATCGGAACAGGCACTCGCGACCGAACTCGGCATCGGCCGTACGCCGGTTCGTGAGGCTCTCCAGCGGCTCACGCATGAGGGTCTCGTACTCGTGCTGCCGCGCAAGGCCATTATCGTCACGGATACGGATCCGCGTCGTCAGCTGCTCGTACTCGAGGTCCGGCGTGAGCTGGAACGGCTGCTGGCGCGCACCAGTGCCGAGCGCGCGACCGACGCCGAGAGGGAGCACTTCCTCGCGATCGCGGACGGCATGGGCGCGGCCGCCCTCGCGAACGATGACATTGCCTTCATGCGCCTCGATCGGGAGATGAACGCGCTGCTCACGCAGGCCGCGCACAACGAGTACGCCTCGCGATCGATGCGCTTCCTCAATGGCCATTCGCGGCGGTTCTGGTACCTGCATTACAAGGAGGCGGCCGACTTGCCGAAGTGCGCACGCCTCCACGCCGAGGAGGCGCGGGCTATCGCCAGGGGGAACGGCATCCGCGCCATGACTGCCTGCGACAAGCTCCTCGATTACGTCGAGAGCTTTACCCGTGCGACGGTCAGCCTGCGCCGCTAGGTCGTACATATAATCCGTTGATATGTAATTTGTTTCCGGTCTCATAGATGCTGCGGATTCCCCGTTTCGGACTCCGACTATCATCTTAACGTGAATTGACCGTGCCATACGCGCTCAATAATAACCGTCCGGACGGATATAAATGAGGGCCGTTCAATGGCACGTACGCGCACGATCGACCGGACGGCTGTTCTCGACGCCGCAGAGCGCGTGGTCGCCCGCGATGGCGCCACCCGCCTGACGCTCGATGCGGTGGCCGCCGAGGCTGGTATTGCCAAGGCCAGCGTCCTGTATGACTACAAGACCAAACAGGCCCTCATAAAGGCCGTGATCGAGCATCGCATGGCAACTGAGGTTAACCGGCTACGTTCGTTCATCGACCGCGAAGGCGACAAGCCGGACGCGGCGATTCTCGGCCTGATCACGGCAGTCGAAAAAGACAGCAGTGACATCAATCGCAATGTCGCACTCGACCTCGCGGTGGCGCTCAACCAGCACGACGATCTACGCGACTCGATCAGGGAGAATTTCGGGGCCTTCTTTGACGGCGTCGAAACGACTTCGATCCATCCACGTCAAGCCAAGGTCGCGTTTCTCGCGCTGGAGGGACTGAAGCTCATCGAGTCCTTCGGCTTCTACGAATGGGAACAGCGCGAGCGCGATCAGCTCATCGAGGACATTCGATCTCTTGTACACTGCGATGCAGCGAGCACGGCACCAACCAGGACGGGCTGAATATCCAGATTGTCCCCCCCGCACATCCAATTTGCACCTCAGGACTTCAACATGCTGCACAAAATGCTCAGTAACGCCGCCGTCACGTTGAGCATCGCCGCCCTAGCGGCGAGCGCGGCCTTCTCGTCCACCGCCATGGCACAGATGCCGCCCAACATGCCGGTGCCGGTCAGCGTCCTCACGGTCGCGCCTGAGGACGTGCCCATCCTGAACGAGCTGCCCGGCCGCATTGCGCCGACGCGCATCGCGGAGGTTCGCCCGCGCATCTCCGGCATCGTTGTGCAGCGCGTTTTCGAGCAGGGCAGCACCGTCAAAGAGGGCGACGTGCTCTACCGGATAGATCCGGCGCCATTCAAAGTTCAGGTCGACAGCGCGCGCGCCACGCTTCAGCGCGCTGAAGCCACCCAGCTCCAGGCGCGTCAGAACTCAGATCGACAGACGGCGCTCCGTCAGCGCGATATTTCAAGTGCGCAACAGTTCGAAACCGCTGCCGCTGTTCTGGCGCAGGCCGATGCCGATGTTGCTTTGGCCAAGGCCGGCCTCGCCGCCGCGGAGCTCAATCTGCAATACACCGATGTGCGCGCGCCGATCGGGGGCCGCATCGGCCGCGCGCTCATCACAGAAGGCGCGCTCGTCGGTACGGGCGCCGCCGATATTCTGGCGACCATCCAGCAACTCAACCCCGTCTATGCGGACTTCACGCAGTCAGCAAACGAGCTTCTCCATCTCAGGCGCGCGCTGAAGGCTGGCGAGCTTGCAGGTAACAAAGCAGACGAAGCGTCCGTAAAGCTGCTGTTCGACGACGGCTCACCTTACCAGCACACCGGGCGGCTGCTGTTCTCGGAGGCCGCTGTCGACGCACTCACGGGACAAGTCACCCTGCGCGGCGAATTTCCCAATCCGGAAGGCGATCTACTGCCCGGCATGTACGTCCGTGTCGTCATCCAGCAAGGCGTGCAGCGCAATGTCATCACTGTTCCGCAACAAGCCGTCCAGCGTGATGGCGGCGGCCGCTCTCAGGTATATGTCGCCAAGGACGGTAAGACAGCCGAACTCCGCATGGTGACGACCGGCCGGATCATCGAGAATCGCTGGGTCATAGAGAACGGCCTGCAAACTGGCGATCAGGTCATTGTCGAGGGCTTCCAGAAACTTCGCCCAGGTGGACCGATTGCAGCCCAGCCTTGGAAAGGCGCAACCGGCAAGGACGCCGCCAAACAGTAAGCAGCGCCGCCGCGACCCCATCAGCAAGCAAGAAGTCCAGAACCATGCCAAGCTTTTTCATCAACCGCCCCATTTTTGCTTGGGTGGTCGCCATCTTCATCATGATCGCGGGCGCGATCGCCATTCCGCTGCTGCCGGTCTCGCAGTACCCGACGGTGGCTCCGCCGCAGATCTCGGTGCAGACCAACTTCCCGGGCGCATCGCCTGAGGACATGTACCAGAGCGTGACGCGACCGATCGAAGAAGAGCTCAACGGCGTTCCGGGCCTCATTTACTTCGAGTCGACGTCCGATTCCTCCGGCCGCATCCAGCTCACGGCAACTTTTGCGCCGGGGACGCACGTTGGCGAGGCACAGGTCGAGGTGCAGAATCGCATCCGCCGCGTCGAGCCACGCCTGCCTCAGGCCGTGACGCAGCAAGGTCTGCGCGTCGAACAGGCCGGCACGGGCTTCCTTCTCGTCGTCGCGCTGAGATCGACCGACGGCCATACGGATGCCGTCGGCCTCGGAGACTATCTGAACCGCAACGTGATGGGCGAGATTCGCCGCATTCCAGGTGTCGGCAGCGCAACCCTATTTGCCACGCAGCGGTCCATGCGCATCTGGATCGATCCCGACAAGATGCTGGGCCTGCGCCTGACGTCCAACGACATCCTTGCTGCGATCCGCGCCCAGAACGCGCAGGTGGCAGCCGGCGCCATTGGCGCGCAGCCCAATCCGATCACGCAGCAGATCTCCGCAACCGTTCTCGTTCAGGGCCAGCTGACCTCGATCGAGCAGTTCGGCTCGATCGTACTCCGCGCCAATCCCGACGGCTCGTCGGTCCGCCTGCGTGATGTCGCCCGGATCGAGATCGGCGGCGAGAGCTATGCCTTCTCTACGCGCCTCAACCGCCAGCCGACGGCAGCCATTGGCGTCCAGCTTTCGCCAACCGGAAATGCGCTCGCCACGTCGAATGCGATTCACGCGAAGATGAATGAGCTCGCCCGCTTCTTTCCGCCGGGCATCGAGTATTCCATTCCTTACGACACGTCGCCCTTCGTGAGGGTGTCCATCGAGAAGGTTATGTATACGCTCGTGGAGGCGATGATTCTCGTCTTCCTCGTGATGTTCCTGTTCCTGCAGAGCTTCCGTTACACCATCATTCCCACCATCGTCGTACCGATCGCGCTGCTCGGCGCCTGCGCGGTCATGTTTGCGGCGGGCTTCTCCATAAACGTGCTGACCATGTTCGCCATGGTGCTCGCCATCGGCATTCTGGTGGACGATGCCATCGTCGTGATCGAGAACGTCGAACGCATCATGGCCGAGGAGGGGCTGCCGCCGCGCGAAGCGACGCAGAAGGCCATGGGACAGATCACGGGCGCCATCATCGGCATCACACTCGTGCTGACGGCCGTGTTCGTGCCTATGGCGTTCTTCCCCGGCGCTGTCGGAATCATCTACCAGCAGTTCAGCCTGACCATGGTCGTCTCGATCCTGTTTTCAGGCTTCCTGGCGCTGTCACTGACACCTGCGCTCTGCGCGACATTCCTCAAGCCCATTCCCAAGGGACATCACGAAGAGAAGCGCGGCTTCTTCGGATGGTTCAACCGGGGCTTCAACCGGACCTCGCACGGCTACAGCGGCGCTGTCAGCAAGATCGTGCGCCGGCCGGGCCGTTTCATGGTGATCTATCTGGCACTGCTCATAGGCCTCGGATGGGCCTACGTACGCCTGCCGACTGCCTTTCTCCCAAATGAAGACCAGGGCTACCTGATCGTCGACATTCAGACGCCGCCGGAAGCGAGCGCGAACCGGACACTCGAAGTCGTCAAGCAGATCGAGGATATCTTCCTCGCAGAGAAAGGCGTCAGTCGCATCTTCGCCATCTCGGGCTTCAGCTTCTCGGGCGCGGGACAGAATGCAGCGCTCGCCTTCGTGCCGCTCAAGGATTGGAGCGAGCGTGGTCCGGAGGACTCCGCTCAGGCCATTGCGAACCGCGCCAACGGCAAGCTCATGCAGCTCCGCGACGCCATGACGTTCGCGCTCTCGCCGCCGCCCATTCAGGGCCTCGGCACCACGAGCGGCTTCTCCTTCCGCTTGCAGGATCGCGGTGGCGTCGGCCAGGCGCAGCTCGCCGCGGCGCGCGACCAGCTCCTGGCCGCCGCACGTCAAAGCCAGATACTCAGGGGCGTGCGCGTGGAGGGCCTGCCGGATGCGGCTCAGGTCACGCTCATCATCGATCGCGAGAAAGCGAATACGTTCGGCGTGACGTTCGCGGAAATCAACGCAACCATCAGCGCCAATCTCGGCTCCAGCTACGTCAATGACTTCCCGAATGCGGGACGCATGCAGCGGGTCACTGTCCAGGCAGAAGAAAGCCAGCGCATGCAGACGTCTGATCTGCTCAAGATGAACGTGCGCAATTCTGCCGGCGGCATGGTGCCGATATCGGCCTTCTCACGCATTGAATGGTCGAAGGGGCCCTCGCAGGTCGTCGGCTACAACGGCTATCCGTCGGTGCGCATCGGTGGCGAGGCCGCGCCTGGACGCTCATCGGGCGAGGCCATCGCGGAAATGCAGCGACTTGCTGACGCTCTGCCGCCGGGCTTCGGCTACGAGTGGACAGGACAATCCCTGCAGGAAATCCAGTCGGGCTCGCAGGCACCTTACCTGATCGGCCTCAGCATCCTGTTCGTGTTCCTTCTGCTGGCCGCGCTTTATGAGAGCTGGTCGATCCCGTTGTCAGTCATGCTCGTCGTACCATTGGGGATCATCGGCTCGGTTCTGGCCGTCACGCTCCGCGGGATGCCGAATGACGTCTACTTCATGGTCGGCCTGATCACGATTATCGGACTATCGGCGAAGAACGCGATTCTCATCGTCGAGTTCGCCAAGGATCTGCACGCCGAGGGCAAATCCGTCCTCGAGGCGACGATCGAAGCCGCGCATCTGCGCTTCCGGCCCATTCTCATGACGTCGCTCGCCTTCACGCTCGGCGTCGTACCGCTCGCGCGAGCAACGGGCGCCAGTGCGGCAAGCCAGAACGCCATCGGCACCGGCGTTCTCGGCGGCATGATCTCGGCGACGATCCTCGCAATCTTCTTCGTGCCGGTCTTCTACGTAGTCGTCATGCGCTGGCTTGGCCCACGCGAGGAGACGGTGCCGGCGACAGAAACAGTTGCAGGAGAGGACGCACCTCCTCCCCCGCCGCAGCCATAGGCGCTGCTTTTGTCAGGAACGTCCCGCGGCTACTCGGCAGCCTTCGCCGGCGGCCGCAGCTGCGGGATGACTTCCTGCGCGAACAGCTCCAGGGACGACTTGGCCTTGTCGCTTCCGTACCAGGGCGGATAGTGCAGCATCAGCGAGGTGAGGCCGGTCTTCGACCTGAGTTCCTCAATGCGGGCGAGGACCGTCTTTGGCGATCCATGAATGATCGTCGAGCGCGCCAGCGTGTCGTAGTTCAGAGCATCGGTGATTGAATCCTTGCCCTGTGAAACTTGGCCGAGGTACCCGGATTGGTGCCCTCCCGAGAAATGTCGCAGATGCTTGAGGATGCCTTCCTCGCTATCCTTCTTCGCCTGCGCATCACTCTCGGCGACGTAAACCCAGCGCGCGATATCGACCTGACCAAACCCCGGATTATTCTGCGAGACTTTGTCGGCCTGATCCAGGTTGGCGCGGTAATGCGCAGTCTGCTTCTGGAGCGTGTCGAACGGCGTCAGAGTTGAGAGCATGAGGCCGAAGCCGAGCTTTCCTGCGGCACCGATCGAGCGATCCGTACCACCGGCAAGAAAGAGCGGCGGGTGGGGCTTCTGCACGGGCTGTGGCAGCAGCTCGTAGTCACCGTCGACGATAGCCGTGAAGTATTTGCCCCGGCGATCGGTCTTGCCGGTGCGGAAGAGATCCAGCATCAGCGCCAGCGCTTCGTCCTGCATGTCGCGGCGCGCCTCGAAGTCGAGACCGAACCCGTCGAACTCGTACTTGCGATACCCCGACCCGAGCCCCAGCGCGACGCGCCCGCCACTCAGGATGTCCACGAAATTGGCGTTCTCGACGACGCGTACGGGATTGGCGAGCGGCAGTGTGACAACCGCCATGCCAAGGCGGATCCGCTTCGTCAGCGCGGCGAGATGCGCGGCGTAGACCCACACGTCCGGCATGATGCCGTATTCGGTCGAGAAATGATGCTCGGCGAGCCACGCATAGTCGAAGCCGAGGCGATCGGCCGTGATGATCTCGTCGGTGACTCGAGCATGGACGGCTTGATGCGGATAGGGCTCACGATCCTTGTGCGGGTGGGAAGTGAACAGGATCCCAAATTCCATTCGTGCGTTCCTCGCTGCGTTTTGTCTGTTCTCAGCGCATCTCTCGTCTACGCATTGGAACAGTGCCATCATCCCACGCAGCATTCCAGCGAGGGCGGCAGCTAGCAGCCATGCCGCACTTGGGTAGCGGAGGACGTTCGCACGACGTTGGATCAGACGGTGTCGATGTGGCGCGCGATGGCGTCCGCAACTTCGGCCGCATGCGTTGCTATCATGAAGTGAGCAGCGCCTGCGATCGTCATGCGTCGAGATCGGGGAATGCGATCGGCGAGCAGCTCGTTGGCGCGCTGCACGGCCTGCGGGCTCGCGCCGCCCCAGAATACCAGCGTCGGAATATCGATCGCGGCAATCTGCTCGACGCTTTCCGGAAAAGCGTAACCGCAGGCCCAGTCCATTATGTTGACGTGCGTGGTCTCCACCGCGTAGGCGCGCAGGCGCGGCGGCCAGGAGGCGAAAGTGCCCGCGCCGCCATAGAAGTCGATCATTTCAGCAACGGCCTCCGCCTCACCGCGCTCGAAAGCGGAAAAATAGACCTCCGTCATCCGACGAAAGCACGCGTAGTGCGCGGCCTCACCCAGATGATGCAGAAGCTGCGCCATCGGCGCTTCCACGATGCTGAGGCTGGCGACGGGAACGCGCTTGCGCAATGCCGTCGCCAGCGCCACCGACCCGCCGAATGAATGCCCGACGAGATGGACCGGCCCTCCTGCTCGTCGAACAACTGCCTCGATCACGTCGATCTCGGGCCCGATGGTGGGCGCCTGCAGGTCGCGCCGCTCCGCGGTGCCACCATAGCCAAGCAGGCTCGTCGTCACGCAGCGGAAACGCCCGTTCCATGCGGCCATCATAGGCCGGAAGGCAGCACCCGTGCTGCACGAGCCCGGCACCAGCACCACCGTGGGGCCAGCGCCGGTCTCCTCGTAGTCGATGCGCCCGCGCGGATCGTCGATCATCGTCGTTCCTCCGCGCGGGTGCTCCGATTCTCAGGCGGGGAACTGCGCGCTCGGTGTCGAGCGGGAGATCGCGACCTCATCGGCCGTCATATCCGCCGGCACTTCGGCGAACAGCGGCGTGCTGAGATAGCGCTCACCCGTATCCGGCAGCATGCATAGGATCGTCGAGCCCTTCGGAGCCTCCGCCGCGACACGCAGCGCGCCCGCGAAGGTCGCGCCCGCCGTGATGCCGACGAAGATGCCCTCCTTCTGCGCAAGTTCCATGCTCATCTTCAAGCCGTCGGGTCCCGGAATGCGGATGATGCGATCGATCACCTTCATATCGATAACATCAGCCGTAAGTTTCGGAATGAAATCCGGCGTCCAGCCCTGCATGGGATGCGGCTTGAAGGCCGGATGCGGTGCGGCCGCCGAGCCGTCGGCATTGCGCTCCTGTGCAATACCACTCGTCAGGAGCGATGCGTCCTCCGGCTCACAAACTATTACCTTCGTATTCGGCATTTCCTTCGCCAGGACGCGCGACACACCCTTCAGCGTGCCGCCCGTGCCGTAACCCGTCACCCAGTAGTCGAGCTTGTCGCCCTTGAAATCATCAACGATCTCGCGCGCCGTCGTGCGTGAGTGCATGTCGGCATTGGCCTCATTCTCGAACTGGCGCGTGAGGAACCAGCCATGCGTCTTTGCGAGTTCGACGGCTTTGGTCACCATCGCCACCGCGCGTCCAGTAGACGGCGTCAGTACGACCTTGGCGCCAAGGAAGCGCATGAGCCGACGCCGCTCGACACTGAACTGCTCGGCCATCGTCACGACGAGCGGATAGCACTTCTGCGCACACACCATGGCGAGACCGATGCCGGTATTGCCACTCGTCGCCTCGATGACGGTCTGGCCCGGCTTGAGCTCACCAGATTTCTCCGCAGCCTCGATCACGCCAAGCGCAAGGCGATCTTTCACCGATCCGAGCGGATTGAAGGCCTCGATCTTCACGTAGAGATTCACGCCCGCGGGTGCGAGGCGATTGATGCGCACGACCGGCGTGTTGCCGACTGTTCCGAGGATGCTTTCGAAGCGGGCCATGGGTGTCTCCTAAATTGCTCAAGCGTTCTCTAGTGGATGCATTGGGCGCAGTCCCGTGCGATCAAGCTATCATCGCCATTGTATTTCCGACATGACCGGAAAGCATGATCGATAAAGATACCGGCCCGCCGCATGGAGGACGGGCCGGCACCTGCTCATGACCCCTCATTTCTTGCGTGGGTCATCCGCCGGGTTCACGTAGGTAACGCCCCACGGCCCGACGCTATGGATCTGGACGATCGTCTCTTCGGCCGTCCACGCGAAGTGCTGAGTGCCCGGCTGCATGATGGCGAAAGCGCCTGGGGTCAGCGGTTTGGTCTTTCCCATGTCGAGCTTGTCGCCGGTCCCCATGTTGAACGTGCCGGAGAGCACGGTGACATGCTCGATGACGGGATGCGTGTGCGCAGGCAGGCGGTAGTTCGCGGGAAACTTGATCCGTGCCGTGATCGGACCAGCCCTGTCGAGCGGGCCTTCAAGCACCGAGATCTGCGCTCCCGCAGGCAGTGACGGCACGGGGCCCCATTTAATTTCGTCCGGCACCACCATGACGTGGTCGGCATGGTGCTGCGCCATGGCTGCCAGAACGAACGTTACCGACATCAGGCCGGCGAGCATAAGCGTGCGCAATGCGAATCTCATTGATGTTTCCTCCCATCGTTCAGAATGGCGATTGTCGAGCTTCCGAAATCAGCGCTTGGTAATGACGATCTCGAGGTATTCACTGGGGACCACCATCGTGCTGTCACCGGAGCGGTTGAAGCGCGCGATCAGGGCCAGGAGATCGGCCTGAAGAGCAGCCTGCTTCGGCGGCTCGAGAGCATCGAATGCCTTCAGCATCGGTCCGTAGAAGGTCCTGAAGACGTCGAGGCAGTGCATCGGCGAGCTGTACCGGAAGGTAAATGCGCGCGGCTCGGCCTTGATCGATGCAGCCCCCGACCCGAACAGCTCGGCGAGACGCTCGCGCTTGCCCCAGAGTGCCGGAGACTTCACGCCCGCTGGCGGCGGCAGGTGCTGGCCGATCGTTTTGAAGAGCTGGCCGATGTAGCCCTCGGGCGTCCAGTTGGCGAGGCCGATCTTTCCGCCCGGTCGGCAAACGCGCATCATCTCGGACGCGGCCTTCTCCTGGTCCGGCGTGAACATCACACCGAACGTCGAGACGACGACGTCGAACGTGTTGTCGGCGAAGGGAAGCGCCTCGGCGTCGGCTTCCTGGAATGTGATCTTGAGCCGATCGGCGGCAGCACGCTGGCGACCGCGCTCGAGCAGGGCCGGCACGTAATCCGTCGAGGTTACCGCACACCAGCGGCGGGCGGCAGCCAGCGATACGTTACCGTTGCCTGCGGCAACGTCGAGCACCGTCTGGCCGGCGCGAATGTCGAGCGCCTCGCACAGATCCTCGCCGACGATCTGCAAAGTTGTCCCAACAACAGCATAGTCGCCGGATGACCAGGCGCCCTGCTGGCGGGTCTTGACCGCGCCGAGATCGGGCTGGCCCGCACCAGAATTTTGACTGACCGCAGAAGGAGATGTATTCATAGCCCACTCCATTTTGGTTGATCGAACGAGGCGTTTGCCTGTCCCTTCGCGCCGTCCTTGCACCGGACGCCTTCGTGCCCGGCGGCTGATTTCAGAGATAGAGCTCGAGCGTGGGAAGCAGCGTGGAAAATGGCGTGGAAACGCGCGGGGCTGCCTCCGGGGAGCTCGACGTGCGCCTCCTCGGCCCGATGGCGGTCCACAAAAGTGGCGTCGCCCTCCCGCTACCCTCGTCGCGCAAGGTTCGTGCGCTCCTTGCATACCTCGCCATGGCATCCCAGCCCGTGCTGCGCAGCCGGCTGTGCGAGCTTCTGTGGGATGTTCCCAATGATCCGCGCGGCGAGCTGCGTTGGTGCCTGAGCAAGCTCCGACGCCTCGTCGACACGCCCGCACGGCGACGCGTGGAGACCACGGGCGACACCATCCGGCTCGACCTCACCGACTGCTTTGTCGACGTCCTAGAGATCGCCCGCGCAACTCAGGCCGGTGTCGAGACACTGGATGCATCGAAGCTCGCCGCCCTGTCAGCCTTGTTCGCCGGCGAGGTTGTCGATGGCCTGGAGATGGACCGCAATCCGCACTTCAATGCGTGGCTGACGGCTGAGCGGCGACGCTTCCGCGCTCGTCACGCGGCCGTGCTCGAACACCTCGCGCGGCGCGCGCCGGAGCAGGACGCACTCACTCATCTCGAAAAGTGGCTCGAACTCGCGCCCTTCGACCAGAGCGTTCACGAGCTGATGCTGCGCGCACTCGTCCAGCGTAACCGTATTCCCGATGCGGAGATGCACCTAGCGACGGCCGTGCGGCTCTTCGAGTCGGAAGGCCTCGATGCCGCGCCACTCCGCCACGCATGGCGCACCGCACGAGCGCAGCCGGCAGAGGCGCTGCCACCACAGACGGCCGCGCATCCATTGCAGATCGTGACCGCGCGCGGGGCACCGGCGAGCAACGAAGCCGATCCAATCGCACCGCCCGCTCTTCGCCGCGCGTCGATCGCCATCATGCCGTTTACCGACCGTTCCGGACCGTCCGGCACCTACGCCAGCGGTCTCGTTTACGACGTCATCACGCGCCTCGCGAAACTGCGCAGCATCTTCGTCATCGCCCAGGGCACGGTGTTTGCGCTACACGAGCGCGGCATCGGTCCCGAAGCGGCTGCCCGCACACTGAATGTCGACTACATCGTCACCGGATCCGTCCAACTCGAAGGCCCCAGTATTGCTGTCGCCGTGGAGCTTGCGGAGACGCGCACAGCGCGGATCGTGTGGTCCGAAGTCTTCACGCACAGGCTCGACGATGCGTTCGTTACCTTCGACGAGATCGGCAACCGCATCGTTGCCTCGATCGCCAGCGAGGTCGAGGCCACCGAGCGCAACCGCGCCATCTTGAAGCCACCCACGTCACTCGATGCCTGGGAAGCGCATCACCGCGGCCTCTGGCACATGTACCGCTTCAACAAAGGAGACAACGAGCAGGCCCGGCACTTCTTCGATATGGCTGTGCGCCTCGATCCGACATTCGCGCGCGCCTACGCCGGTCTCTCGTTCACGCACTGGCAGAATGCCTTCCAAGGCTGGGCGCCGCGCGACCTCGAAACCGATCTCGCTTTCGACGCGGCGGGCAAGAGCCTTATGGCCGACGATCGCGACCCGGCGGCGCATTGGGCCATGGGCCGCGCGCTATGGCTGCGCAACCAGCACGCGCAGTCAGTCTCCGAGCTCGAGACGGCGGTCGATCTGAGCCCGAACTTTGCGCTCGGCCACTACACGCTTGCGTTCGTCAATGCGCAAACGGGAGATGCCAACGCCGCCATCGGCTACTCGGATCATTCACGAAATCTCAGTCCGTTCGATCCGCTGCTGTTTGGCATGCTGGCTTCGCGCGCCATGGCGCTCGCGCGCCTCGGCCGTTTCGAGGAAGCGGCACAATGGGCTACCAAAGCCGCCGCGCGACCCAATGCCCATCCCCATATTCTGGGCATCGCGGCGTACAGCCTGGCACTGACGGATCGCCTGGAGGAGGCGCAGACCTACGCGGCGGCCATTCGCAAAACGCGCCCCGAATACAGCATCACCGACTTCTTCAATGCCTTCAGGTTCGATGAAGCCGGTGCCGCGCTATTCCGGAAGGGCGCCAAGCGCCTCGATATGGCCTGATACGCGCCGTCGAAACCGCAAAGCGGTGGCTCCTCGGGCCAAGTGGGCGCTATAGTCAGCAGGAATGACCGCCGGACGGCCGCGCGACCGTACCGGGGCTTATAAATCTGGACGCGCTGTCAGGAGGTTCGCCCATGGCCGTTGCCGAAGCCGAAATCAAGAAGCCGATCCCGTTCGACACCGAGCACCTCGACAAGCTGATGGACGACGCCGGCATCGATGTGCTGGTCGCAACGTCGAAGCACAATGTGCAGTATCTGCTCGGGGGGTACCGCTTCTTCTTCTTCGACACCATGGAAGCTGCCGGCACGACGCGCTACCTGCCCGCGATCGTGTATCAGAAGGGCAAACCCGAGAACGCCGCCTACGTCGGCTGCACCATGGAGAACTTCGAGCGCGAGCTCGGCAAATTCTGGCAGCCGACTCTGAAGCTCGGCACGACCGGCACTCAGGCGACGATGAGCGAAGTGGCCAGCCACATCGCCAAGCTCGGCCCAGTGCGCCGCATTGGCGTCGAGTCCGCTTTCCTGCCGGCCGATGGCGAAGCCGTCCTGCGCCGCAACGTCGCCAATGCGGACGTCGTGGACGCGGTATTCCCGCTCGAGCGGCTGCGCGCGAAGAAGACCCCGGAGGAGATCGCGTATCTGCGCCAAGCCTCGGAGCGCGTCGTCGATTCCATGCTGACGACATTCGCTAAGCATTGCGTCCCCGGCGCGACCAAGCTCGAGATCGTCGAAGCTCTGCGCCGCGAGGAGGTCAATCGCGGGCTCGTGTTCGACTACTGCCTGATGACCGCCGGCACGAGCCTGAACCGCGCGCCCTCGGAGCAGCGGCTCGCCACGGGCGACATCATCTCCATCGACTCCGGCGGCAACTACAAAGGCTACATCGGCGATCTCTGCCGCATGGGCGTCGTCGGCGGCAAGGTGGACTCGGAGTACCAGGATCTGCTGGCCTTCGTCGAAGAAGTGCAGCAGGCTGTGCGCAAACCGATCCGGGCCGGCGCACGCGGTGGCGACATCGCCGACGTAGCCGAGCGCCTGCTCAATGCTTCGCCGCACCGCAAGTACACGCACTTCATGGCCCACGGCATGGGGCTCGTGACGCACGAAGCGCCGCGCCTGCAGGATCATGCGCGCATGTCCTACGAGGGCTATGACCGCGAACGCCCGCTGGAGGCCGGCTACGTCATCTCCATCGAAACGACGATCGGGCATCCAACGCGCGGCTTCGTGAAGCTCGAGGATACGATCCTCGTCACTGACAACGGCCACGAGGCGCTCGGCGATGGCGGCCGGGGTTACAACGCAGCCGGTGGCGGCTGACATCGACCGGCGAGGGTCGGCTCACAAGGAGAGTGAATACATGACCGACCCGCGCTTGATTGTTGGCGTCGCATCGAATGAGCGGCGCATGTTCGAGATCACGGTGCCGAACATCGGGAGAATAGTCTGCGAAGCCTCGACACGACTGCCGGGGCCTAGCTCCGGGCGTGAGGATGAGCGCAAAGCGCTGGCCAAGATCAACGGGCAGCAGCTCAGTGAGGCGCTCGCCAAAGCGATCGAGGATTACTGACGGCGCCCTATCCAAGCACGACCGGCGAATCGGGCGGGAGACCCAGGAACACCCGCCCGATCGTAATGAAATTCGCTGGCCGGCCCTGAAGCTGTTGCGACGCGGAGTAGGCGTCGCGCAGGCGCCGCTCGAAAGGATTGACGGGGAAGATCGCGGTCTGCCCCGCGGCGCGATAGGCATCCGCTGCAATCTCGACGCCCTGGTTGATGACGTACGTGCTCGCGAGCTTGAGGTTGGCACGCTCGATAAGCGGGAAGTCACGCGCGACACGCGTCTTCTCCCAAATCTCGTCGACGGTCGTATGGAGGTAGGCACGCGCCGCCCTCAATCGCGCTTCGAGCTGGGCGAATTCGGACTGGAAGACCTGGCTCTCCATGAGCGATGAAGGAGCGCCGCGCGGCGTCTTCGCTTTGGCCAGCGCCGCTAAGTCGCCGACCATGCCCTGCGCAATACCGAGCATGAGCGCGCTGAAAGCCGTCGCATATGCTGCGGTGCCATTGAATATGTAGAGTGCTCCGTCTTCCGTCCGCTCCTCGGATGCGTCGCGGTCGATCGTTTCGTCCTCGGGCACGAACAAGTCCTGCACTTCGTATGTGTAGCTTGCCGTACCGCGAAGGCCGAGCGTGTGCCACATGTCGTCGATGCGCGCCTTTGCTACCGGGAAGAGCGCAGTACGATCGAGATGGCGGCCATCGGCGCGTCGGCGTGGCGTTCCATCGGCTTCGAAGACATAGCTGTGCCCTCCGAGAAGCGTCGCGTTCGCGCAACCGCTGGCAAATGTCCACTTTCCCGAAACACGGTAACCGCCATCCACGGCAACGGCCTTGCCTTGAATGCCCGCACCCCAGGCAAGCACGGCATCCCGAGGACCAAACAGGCGCCGCGCGACTTCAGGTTTGAGATATGCCGCCGACATTGCGCAACCTGCCGCCTGCCCGAGACACCAAGCCGTGCTGGCATCGGCCCGCGCGACGGTCTCCATTACTTCGGCAAGCGTCTTCAGATGGACTTCATCCCCGTCGATCGACTTCGGAAGCAGGAGACGGAAAAGGCGCGCATCGTGCAGGACTTCAACGACATCCCGCGGTAGTGCCCGGGCCTGCTCGATCCTGTCGGCCGCCGCGCGCAGTGTTCCGGCTATGGCCTGCGCGCGTGCGAGAGGGGCCGATATCGGCATTCCTGCCGCATGTCCCTCGCTCCTCTCCCTGTGACTTGCCATTGCCGACCGTCCTCCCAGGTATTGATCGTTTTCTTCTGCTTATCGCAACGCGACAACCTTGCCCTGTTGACGCGCCGCCGTCGAGCGCACGAACGCACACATCGCGAGCAGGCGGTGCTGCGCGAGCCGCGGGCCGAAGCATGTGCATCGCGCAAAGCGCTCAGCCGTCTGAATCCGCTTGCGTTTCGAGCATCATGCCTGGACTATGAGCTTATCTCAGCAGGCACGTGCCGCCTATACTTCCGGCACGCTGAAAAGCCGGCGGGATATCCGTCAATTGAAGTCGCATGAAAAGGGAGAATGTCATGGTCAGGCGTGTTCCTTCGGGAAGGAGCCTTGTCGCACTCACGAGCGCACTATGGATGGGCACGATAGCAGCGTCGGTGCCTTCCCTCGCTCAAGGCACGCTTCGAATTGCCATGACGGCGACCGACGTACCGACCACGACGGGCGCGCCCAACAACGGATTTGAAGGCGTGCGCTTCATGGGCTTCACGGCCTTCGACGCGCTCGTCAACTGGGACCTGAGCAGCGCTGACAAGCCGGCCGACATCACGCCAGGCCTTGCCGAGAGCTGGGAGCAGAGCAAAACCGACCTCACGAAGTGGGTCTTCAAGCTGCGTCAGGGCGTCAAATTCCACGACGGCACGCCATTCAATGCCGACGCGTTGATCTGGAACCTCGATCGCTCCTTCAACAAGGACGCCAAACAGTTCGATCCGCAGGCCTCCGCCATCAATCGCGGGCGCCCAACTTATATAGCCGACGGCGGCTACAAGAAGATCGACGACTACACGGTCGAGCTCACCACGACACGCCCCATCTCGTATTTCCCGTATGTTCTGACAACGATCTTCCACGTGAGCCCGGCGGCCTTCGAGAAGGCGGGGAGCTGGGCAGAGTTCGCCAAGGCGCCGGTCGGCACCGGTCCCTTCATCGCGCGCAACTTCAAGCCGCGCATCAGCATCGATCTCGACAAGAACAAGGACTACTGGGACAAGAATCGCATTCCCAAGGTCGACAAGGTCGTACTGTTCCCGATGCCGGAGGCGAATACGCGCCTCGCAGCGCTGCGTTCCGGGCAGGTCGACTGGATCGAGGTGCCGCCGCCGGACGCCATCGCCGGCCTTAAAGGCGCGGGCTTCTCGGTCGTCACCAACAGCTATCCGCACGTATGGCCGTGGGTGCTCAATACGCTCAAAGAGGAATCTCCCTTCCGCGACGTCAAAGTTCGTCAGGCGATCAACTACTGTGTCGATCGCGATGGCTTGGTGACGCTGCTTGCCGGTACGGCCGAACCTTCTGTTGGCTTCTTCAAGAAGACCGACCCGCGCTTCGGTAATCCCAAGAACGCTTACAAGTTCGACCCAGCGATGTCGAAAAAACTGCTGGCTGAAGCGGGCTACGGGCCCAACAAGCCCGTCAAAGCCAAGATCATGATCTCGACTTCGGGCTCGGGCCAGATGCTGCCCCTGCCGATGAACGAGTTCCTGCAGCAGTCGATGAAGCAATGCGGCTTCGATATCTCGTTCGAAGTCGTCGAATGGGGAACAGTGCTGGTCAATCTGCGCTCAGTGCCGACCGCCCCGGTAGCTGCTAATTCCGACGCCCTGAACATCAGCCTCGTCTCGTCGGACGTCTCGATGATCGTGCGCTGGTTCTATGGTGCAAACAGCACACCAGCCGGCTCGAATTGGGGCCACTGGAAGAACCCTGAGTTCGATGCGACCATCACCAAGATGGAGAGCGCAGCCAGCAAGGACGAGTTCGACAGGTCGGTCGTGAAGCTGCACGAGATGCTGGTCGACGAGGCGCCTTGGCTCTGGGTCGTACATGATGCCAACCCGCGCGCCATGACAAAGGGCGTCCAGGGTTTCATCAGCGCACAGAGCTGGTTTCAGGATCTGACGCGCGTATCTATCAGCAAGTGAGGCGCGTCCCCGACTGATAGCTGGCCGGATTGTAGGCACGACCCGATCCTCGATCATGCGTGATCGAGGATCGGATGTGGCCCGCCGGCCGGCAAGCGAGGATTCCTGAATATGTGGTACTTCGTTCTACGCCGACTGCTCTATGCCGTCCCGATTCTGCTCGGCGTGTCGCTCGTCGTGTTTCTGCTCATGCAGATGGTGCCCGGCGACATCATCGACATCATGATTCCGCCGGAGGCGCCGAAAGAGGTCGCGGATATGATCCGCATCCAGTTCGGCCTGGATCAGCCCGTTCACATTCAGTACCTGCGCTGGTTGAAGGCGATCCTGAGCGGTGATCTCGGCATCTCGATCTTCACCAATCAGCCCGTTGCCGACGAACTCTTCAGCGCTCTCTTGAACACCCTCAAGATCGCCATACCAGCAGCGATCCTCGGCTTCACCATGGGTGTTATGCTGGGCTCACTCGCCGCGTTCTACGGCGGCTCGTGGCTCGACAAGCTATTCTCGGGCATTGCCATTGCTGGCGTGAGCCTGCCGCACTACTGGGTCGGCATGGTGCTGGTCGCCATCTTCGCCGTTTCCTTCAACGTACTCCCTGGCCAGGGCATGGGGCCCGACGGCTTCCCTTGGACGTGGGAGCACATCAAGCACCTCATTCTGCCGGTCATCACGCTCTCGCTCATCCCCATGGGCGTCATCAGCCGGCTGGTACGCGCGAACGTTCTGGAAATTCGCTCGATGGAGTTCGTTTCCGCACTTCAGGCCAAGGGCCTCAAGGGCCCGCGCGTCCTCCTCCACATCATGAAGAACGCCGCGCCTTCCGCTCTGGCACTCATGGGCCTGCAATTCGGCTATCTGCTCGGCGGCTCCATTCTCGTCGAGACCGTGTTCAACTGGCCAGGATCAGGAAGCCTGCTCAATCTCGCGATCTTCCGCCGTGACATCCCGGTCCTCTCCGCGACGATCCTCGTGCTGGCCACGATATTCGTCATCATCAACATTCTGGTCGACGTGCTTCAGGCACTGATCGACCCCCGCATTCGGCGCTGAACTCATGAGCGCGCAGGACACTATCGTTGTTCCAGCCACCGACGCCGTACGCCGGGCCCAGGCGGGCAAGAGCTATTGGGCCCGCGTGCGCGAGCGCTTGCTCGCTGACCGCATCACACTCGCAGTGACCGTGCTGCTCGCGGTGATCGTGCTCATGGCGATCGCAGCGCCGCTGTTTGCTACCCACGACCCCATGGCAAGCTCTGTGCTCGCGCGCCTGAAATCACCCGGCTACAACGGGCATTGGCTCGGCACGGACGAGGTCGGCCGCGACTTGTACAGCCGCATTCTCTACGGCGGGCGCCTCTCGCTTCTCTGCGGTGTTGCGCCGGTTACGCTCGCCCTTCTGATCGGCGGCAGCCTGGGCCTGATCGCGGGCTACAGCGGCGGCATCGTCAACAGCCTGATCATGCGCAGCATGGACGTTCTCTATGCCTTCCCTTCGATCCTGCTCGCGATCGCCATATGCGGCATGCTCGGCTCCGGCCTCGGCAACACCATCCTCGCGCTCACCGTCACGTTTATTCCGCCGATCGTGCGGATCTCGGAGACCGTGACGACGCAGGTGCGCTCGGCCGAATTCGTCGAGGCTGCGCGGGCGAGCGGCGCGCGGCCAGTATCGATCATCCGCTTTCACATCCTCAACAACGTGCTCGGGCCCATCCTCGTCTACGCGACATCGCTCATCTCGATCTCGATCATCCTTGCGGCAGGCCTGAGTTTCCTCGGCCTCGGCGTTACGCCACCCGACGCCGAATGGGGCCTCATGCTGAACAACCTGCGCCAAGCCATCTGGGTGAACCCTCTGGTCGCCGCACTTCCGGGCGCGATGATCTTTATCACGTCGATGTGCTTCAACCTGATGAGCGACGGTCTGCGCACCGCCATGGACGTACGCATATGAGGTCCTCACCATGAGCGCGGATGTCCTGCTCGAAGTGCACGCGGTGCGGCGTTACTTCCCGATCCGCGGCGGGCTGCTTCAACGGCAAGTCGCGACCGTACAGGCTGTCGATGACATTTCGTTCGCCGTGCGCCGCGGTGAGACGCTCGGCATCGTTGGCGAATCCGGGTGCGGCAAGTCGACGACCGCACGCCTCCTCATTCATCTGCTCGAGGCTGATGCCGGTACCATCACGCTCGAAGGCCGCGCGATCGGCGACTCGAGCGGTCTCACGGCACGTGAGTTTCGCCGTCAGGTGCAGATGGTCTTCCAGGATAGCTACTCGTCGCTCAATCCCCGCTGCACCGTCGAGGATACCATCGCATATGGCCCGACCGTTCACGGTCTCTCCTGGGCTGATGCGCGCAAACGGGCGCGGGAGCTTCTCGGTAAGGTCGGCCTTGATCCAGAGCTGTTCGCGACACGCTATCCCCACGAACTCTCCGGTGGTCAGCGTCAGCGCGTGAACATCGCCCGCGCACTCGCGCTCGAGCCTCGCGTGGTCGTGCTCGACGAGCCTGTTTCGGCGCTCGACAAATCCGTCGAAGCGCAGGTGCTCAACCTGCTTGTCGATCTCAAGAGCGAACTGGGCCTGACGTACGTGTTCATTTCGCACGATCTCAATGTCGTGCAGTACATCAGCGACCGCGTGCTGGTGATGTATCTCGGCAAAATCGTCGAGGTCGGTCCCGTCGAAAGCATCTACGGAAATCCGCGACATCCTTATACGCGTGCACTGCTCGGCGCGATGCCGTCCATGGATCCGGATAATCGCGGAAAGCAAGCCACGCTGACCGGTGACCCACCGAACCCGATCAACCCTCCGCCGGGTTGCCGCTTTCACACCCGCTGCGCCCACGCCGAGACCTGCTGTTCCGCACGTGAGCCGAAGCTTGCTGCGGGAACGGCTGCAGGCGACCATCTCGCGGCCTGCCATATGCTGATTCCTGGCTCCGGCCACAGCGCCGCGCCGGCGATCGCGGCATGAGGGAGGTGCCAGCATGAGCCTCACCGCAGCCACCAGAGATCAGCCAGCAGCCGCAACAGGCGGCGCGCCGCTCGTGCGCGTCGAGGATCTGACCGTCCGCTTCACCAGCCGCGACGCAGTCATCGATGCGGTGAACGGTGTCAGCTTCACACTCGATGCCGGCGAGGTGCTTTGCATTCTCGGCGAGTCCGGCTCGGGCAAGAGCGTCACGCTGCGTGCCATGATGCGCCTGCTGCCTCCCCGGCGCACGAAAATCGGCGGCAAGATCAGCGTTGGTGGGAAGGACATCCTGGGCCTCGATGAGGGGGCGCTCGGCGACTTGCGCGGCGGTGAAGTCGCCATGATCTTCCAGGAGCCGATGACCTCCTTCGATCCCGTATTCACCATCGGCACCCAGATCATGGAGACGGTGAAGCGCCACGACGGGCTCTCGGACGCCGACGCGAGAAAGCGCGCGCTGGAGCTGCTCGAAATGGTGCAGATCCCTTCGCCGGTGCGCCGCCTCGAGAACTACCCGCACGAGATGTCTGGCGGCATGCGCCAACGCGCCATGATCGCACTTGCGCTGTCTTGCCGGCCCCGCCTCCTGCTTGCAGACGAGCCGACGACTGCACTCGACGCAACCGTACAGATCCAGATTCTGCAACTTCTGCATCGCATCCAGCGCGAACTCGGCATGGCCGTCCTGTTCGTCACCCACGATGTCGGTGTCGCCGTCGAGATCTCGGACCGTATTGCCGTCATGTATGCCGGCCGCTTCGTCGAGACAGGGCCGCTTCGGGATATCGTGCACACACCGCAGCACCCCTACACTCAGGGCCTGCTCGCCTCGACGGTGCACGGCGGCATGCGTGGCAAACGTCTCGAGGCCATACCGGGCTCGCCGGTGAACCTTGCCGCCATGCCGCCAGGATGTGCCTTTGCGCCGCGTTGCCGCTATGCCGAGCCGGCCTGCACGGCCGCGCCGCCAGCCGAGACATGGATCGAGCCGACGCGCATGGTTCGCTGCATCCGGGCTGCGCCGCACACATGAAAATGGCCCTCCTCGAAAGAAGGGCCATGCATTTATCACTGCAGAGCGCTCAGGCGTAGAATGCCGACTCGAAGGCGTAATAAAGCGGCAGCGATTTCTTGTCGGCGAACGGCAGGATCTGCGTGAGATACACGCCACCGATGCCGCTCTTCGGATCGATCCAATAATATGAGTTGGCCAGACCGGCCCACATGAGACCGCCCGCCGGCCGCCCTGTCGGCGCCTTCTCCTCGTTGATCTGGAAGCTCAACCCCCAGCTCTTCGAAACGCCGGGGAAGAATTCGGCATCGTTCGAAAGCGGTGGCGCCGCTGTCGTCAACAAGGTGACGCGACTGTCACCCATGTTGTTGCGGCTCATGAGATCGACCGTCTCAGGCTTCAGCACCTGGCCGCCACTCGCCTTGCCGCGATTGAGAATCATGCGGACGAGCTGCAGATAGTCCTGCGCCGTTGAATAGAGACCACCACCGCCCATCTCGAATTGCGGCTCCTGAGGAATCTCCAATTCCATCTGCGGCTCTAAAGCGTCGTTGTCGCCGCGCTGATGGATCTTGGCGAGGCGCGATCGCATCGACGGCGTGATCTTGAAAGCCGTGCTGGTCATGCCGAGCGGCGCGAAGAGGTTCTTCTGCAGGTACGGGCCGAGCTTCTCACCGCTCACGGCCTCCACCATCTTGCCGGCCCAATCGATGTTGATGCCGTAGTACCATTTGTCGCCAGGATCGAAGAGGAGCGGCGTCGTCAGTGCAGCGTTCTCGCAGGAGATGATGCCGGGTATGCCCTTGGTCTCCTGATACTTACCGAGATCCGTGCTCCAGATGTCATAGCCGAACCCGGCGGTGTGGGTCAGCAGGTGGCGCAGCGTGATCGGGCGCCGCGGCGCGCGCGTACGCGGTTGTCCGCTGGCATCGAAGCCCTCGAGAACCTGCGCAGCACCGATCTCAGGGACAACTTTTGCCGCCGGCGCATCGAGATCGAGCTTGCCCTGTTCGACAAGCTGCATGGCGCCGGCCGACGTGACCGCCTTCGTCATTGAGGCAATCCACACGACGGTATCGGGCGTCATCGGCTCCGGCTTACCAAGCACGCGCTTGCCGAAGGCGCCCTCGTAGATCACGGTCTCGCGGTCTGTCGCGATGGCCACGACGCCCGGCACGTCTCCGGCCTCAACGGCGCCGCGCAGGGCTGCATCGATCTTCGATTTGCGGGATGCTGAATCGGTGGGCATGGAACTCTCCCTAGCTACGGTTGATTGTCTCCTTTTTCTTTTACTGTAGCCGGGAATTGCTGAGCCGTCGCCGTCGGCACGCCGGCCGACAGCCGAAGCGACGATCAACTTGCCGCTAGCGGATCGGATATGCCGCAATCACGCCCCTCGCAGGGTTGGGCGACGTCGATGCCAGTCCGTATCGCGCTGATAGGCGTCGGCGATCTTCAGAATGCGGCCCTCAGCGAACGGTCGGCCCACGACCTGGAATCCGATCGGCAGACCGTCACCGTCGAAGCCGCACGGCACGCTGACAGCGGGGAGCCCCATATAGTTGATCGCCCGTGTGTTGGCGGCCAGCATGTTGAAGGCATCGATGGCGCCCGGCGCACCGGCATCGATATCTGTCGCGGCCAGCGTCGGCGTTTTGATGCGGATCGTCGGCGTGACAAACACATCGGCCTTGTCGAATACCTCACGTCCGAGCGCGCGCAGGATCGGACCGCGCCGGGACAGGGCCTCGACGTAATAGGCCGCCGGAATGGAAAGGCCGGCATAGAAGCGCGCGCCAAGTGCAATCGAATAATCCTGCGGACGCGTGCGCATCCATTGCGCGTGGATCGTCGATCCTTCGACACGTGAGATGATGGCGCCGTAGGTGCTCACGGCATCCATGTGCGGGATCGCGATCCGGACGACGTTGGCGCCCCGTGACGAGAGCACCTCCGCAGCGGCGTCCACCGCGCGCACAACATCCGTATCGGCGCCGTCGAAGAAGAAGTTGGTAGGAATACCGATGCGCATTCCGCGGATATCGCCATCGAGCGCAGCCTCATAGTCCGGCACCGGCTCCTTGGCCGAAGTCGGATCAGCCGGATCATGCCCCGCTATGGCCTTGAGCAGGCGCGCGCAGTCACGCGCCGTACGCGCAAGCGGCCCCACATTGTCCGCCATGAACGAGAGCGGCATGGCGCCGTAACGCGAGACCCGTGTCTGCGTAGGCTTGATGCCTGTCACGCCGCACATGGATGCCGGCATCCGGATTGAGCCGCCCGTGTCCGATCCGAGCGCTCCGTAGATGAAGCGCGCAGCGACAGCAGCGCCGGAACCGGAAGATGAGCCGCCCGGGCAGTAGTCGGTGTGCCATGGATTGCGACAATGGCCGAAGTGCGCATTGTGGCCGGTCGGATTCTGCGCGAACTCGGCCATGTTGAGCGTGCCGAGCGTCACGGAACCGGCAGCTTCGAGCCGTGCAATCGCTGTTGACGTATAGGTCGGCCTGAAATCGCGCCGGACCTCGGAGCCGCATGTGGTGATCTTGCCGGCGCGATAGTACATGTCCTTGTGCGCGAGCGGCACACCGTGCAGTGGGCCACGCAGGCGGCCGTCGTTGCGCTCTTTGTCGAGTGCAGCAGCAATCTCGAGGGCCTCAGCCTCCTCGAGAGCGATCACAGAGTTCAGCGCGCGATCACTGGCCTTGAAGGCTTTGAAGGCCGCATCAGTGAGTTCAACGGCGCTGAAGGCACCGCTGCTGACGCCGTCGGCGGCTTCAACAAGTGTCAAGTGCGTCAGGGGAGCGGCCGGCGCATCCACGGCATTCATGGCGCGCGCTCCTTCGTCTCTTGAAGGGCCGCCTCGAAACTCGATGGCTCATCCTCGAACTGCAGTTCGCCGCGCAGCTTCTCGAAGCTCGCGATCAACCCCGCCATGCCCTTCGCATAGTCGTGACCCGCCGCGTTCGGCGGCTCGACGCCATGCCAGCGCACAACCTGCTCCTCGACCAAATCCTCGATCTTGTTCGCCATGCGCCCCTCTCCATCTATTCCCGGATGCCAGTTTGCACCGCGTTCGGAATAGACGACAAGGGCCTCATCTGACTGAATTCCCAGCGTGGTGCCGGGAGCAGCACAACCTCAGCAGCGAGGCGCAATCTATGAGCAGTCCAGCGCCGGAAGCCGCTGGCCCTTCGCGAGCATCAAGCCACGCACAGTACCGATGCCGAGTTCCAGGCTCTCGGCGATCATGCGCGCCCGCTCCACGAAGTAGGTCGCTGCGGCCACCGGACAGACCTCGTTCGCGGTATCGGCAAACAGAGCAAGCCAGCGGTCGAAATGCGCGCCACCGATCGGCAGGGGCGCATGAGCCTGCATGGGACGGCCATGATACCGCCCCGTCATAAGCGTCACCGACGACCAGAATGCGCACATACGCTCGAGATGCGGCGCCCAGTCGGCAATGCGAGCGGAAAAAATCGGACCGAGCACCTCGTCCGCCCGAATACGATCATAGAACGTATGCACGAGCCGCCGGATCATATCCTCGTCGATACCCGTGCGTGCCTGCACTTCTGCAGCAAACGCAGCGCGGCGCGCCACGGCATCCCGGACATCGTGCGGCTCGCCACTCATGTCGTCCTCGAAGTCGCAATTGCGGCGTCTATTCATCCATGTATATTCGGCATTCGCAATACCTATTCGGGCGGAGCGACCATGCGCCTCACGGCTTTCACCGACTACGGGCTCCGAGCCCTGATGCGCCTTGCGGGTGCGCCCGATCGCATGTTCACGACCGATGAGATCGCCGTGGAGTTCGCCATCTCGCGCAATCACCTGACCAAAGTTGTCCGCGAGCTTGCCGACGCCGGCTTCATTGCAACCCAGAGAGGTGCCCGAGGTGGCTTCCGTCTCGCCCGCCATCCGGCCGCGATCTCGCTTGGAGAAGTTGTTCGACGCCTCGAGTCCAGACAGGCACTTGTCGAGTGCTTTCGCGCGGACGGCGGCGACTGCGTTCTGACACCTCAATGCCGCCTCAAGGGCCGCCTTGCTGCCGCGCGCAAAGCCTTTCTTGCCGAACTCGAGAAATCGAGCCTTGCCGATTGCGCTTATCAGCCGCCGCGCCAGAAACCGCGGAGGGCAGCGCCTGCTCGAGCACGAATGTCGGCGGTGGAGTGAAAGTCCTTTGGCAGCGCGCGTGCTTTGGCTGATGTTGGGCGTTATATCGACGGCCTGCGGAATTGCCGGCGCAGTACTGCCGCTTGTGCCGACTACGCCATTCCTGCTGCTTGCCGCATTCGCCTTCGCGCGCTCATCGCCCCGTCTTCATGCGTGGCTCGTCACGCATCCCCGACTTGGGCCCCCAATCGACGATTGGAACAGTTACGGCGCCATCAACCGACGCGCAAAGATCACGGCCATTGCCGTCATGGCGGCAACGCTCGCACTCAGCATCGTCATAGGTCTCTCACAATGGCTTCTGATCGCACAGACTGTCGCAATGTGCGGCGCCGCAGCCTTCATCCTCACGCGCCCCGATCGTCCTCCGCCGAGCGAGTAAAGACCGCTCACAGCTTGCGGTTCTGCGCATCCCAATTGCGCTCGAGATTGGAAATCAGCGCCGGGCTGAAGTGGCAGAACGCCTGCTCGCGCGCATAGAGCGAGACGGCACGGCGGAAGAGGTCGATAGATTCCGCGCCGATGCGCAACGCACGGCGATTACCGATCGCGCCAACCGCCCCCGAACTGGTAAGGCCCGCCACCACGCGCGCGATACTCGCTGCCATATCCTGCGGCGCGACGATCTCGTCGCAGATGAGGCGGCCCTCCGGCGTGTCGCACGGCAATCGCCGCTCGTACTGAATGGCCTGGCGCGCAATGCGATCGCCGACAAAGCGTGGCAGACGCAGATTGGCGAGCCCAGGGATGATCCCTTCCTTGCGCGCTGGTAGCGTCATGAAAGCGTCGGCGGCAGCAATCACGTAGTCCATGACGAGCAGGATCTGGCAATGGCCGCCAATGGCAAACGTATCGACGGCCGCGACCCAAGGCTTCTCGATACCAAAGCCCGAGACATCATCGGGGAGCGCATCCGGGCGCGCCACGCCGCGGAAAATCTTGTGCACGTAACCAAGCTCGCGGCGCGGGAACCAGATGTAGGGAATAGCACCACGATAGAGATGCGTAAGATTGATACCCGCGCCGAAGATGGGGCGATCACGATACTTTGGATGTTCGACCGGCCCTCCGCGCATGACCACAATCTCGCTCGCCGGATCCAGGATCGCGACATCGGTCGCGATTTCCATAGCATCGAGCGTCGTATCGTCCTCCGCATTGAGGAAGCGCGGATGGGCAGCGGTAAGATGGACAGTACGACCGTGCCGCTCGAGTCGTACGGCACCGAGGTCAAGCGTGCCTTCAGCAGCAAAGCGTGCTGCGGGCTCGGCGCTGTCGCCGCGCGGCAGCAGCATGGCGTGACAGAGGTGTAACCCTGCGCGCTCGTCCGCCAGAATACGAGAGATGAAGAGACCCTGATCGATCTCGACACCATCCTTGTCGCGCTGGTCGAGCGCGGCTTCTGCCGCCACCTCATGCTGCGAGGGGACGAGACCCGGCACGACATCCGCGGCCATATAAACGAGCTCCTCGAGTCGGACGAAGCGGGAGTAGCCTGCGGTCAACTCATCATAGACGGTGCGCGCGTGCGCCGCCGAAAAGCGATCACGCGCAGCACGCGTAACCGAAAGAATGGCTTCGGCCGCTGTTCGCTCGGACGCATTCCGCGCCGGCCTCTTCGGTAACGCAGACAACAATCGCGCCCCAGCGGCCCAGTAATCGCCATAAGCGCTGCGATCGGACGCGAGGTCTTGCGTACCCAACGGCTCCGATGATGCCCAATTCATTGCGTCATGCGATGGCAAGCCAGCAGACGTTAGAACATCGATCACGCTCGGCCCGCTCATGGTCGCTCTGTCCCTCTCTCGATCAACTTTTGGGCCGCTTGTCGATGACACGGCGCGCCTTGCCTTGTGACCGCTCGACCATGCCCGGAGAAACGGCCCGCACGGTGCTCGTCACGCCGATCAGCGCTTTGATCAGATGCTCGGCCTGCCGCGCGAGTGCCGCCTGGATCTCCGCCCCCGCCTCATTGCGCGTTTCAACAACGACATCGAGCTCGTCGAGCTGCGAAGGGCGCGAGATCTCGAGGATATAGTGCGGCGCAAAGTCTGGCATGGTCGCGAGCACGCTCTCGATCTGCGAAGGGAAGACATTGACGCCGCGAATGATGAGCATGTCGTCGCTGCGACCCTTGATACGCTCGATGCGCCGCATGGCGCGGCCAGTCCCGGGCAGCAAACGCGTCAGATCGCGCGTACGATAGCGGATGATGGGCATGGCCTCCTTGGTGAGTGAGGTGAAGACCAACTCGCCTTCCTCGCCATCAGGAAGCACCGCGCCCGTCTCCGGATCGATAATCTCGGGCAGGAAGTGATCCTCCCAGATGGTCAAGCCGTCCTTGCTCGTGGCGTACTCCTGAGCGACGCCTGGCCCGATGACTTCCGAGAGCCCGTAGATATTGACGGCCTGCACGACCATGCGCCGCTCGATTTCATCGCGCATACCTTCCGTCCACGGCTCGGCGCCGCAGATCGCGATACGCAGGCTCGTGTCGCGGGCGCTCATACCTCTGCGATCGAACTCGTCAGCGATAGCGAGGAGGTACGATGGCGTCACCGCGATGATGTCCGGCTTGAAATCGGCAATCAGCTGAACCTGGCGCTCTGTGAAACCGCCGCCGACCGGAATGACAGTGCATCCGAGGTGCTCGGCGCCGTAGTGCAGACCGAGACCACCGGTGAAGAGCCCATAGCCATACGCTACGTGGATCTTGTCGCCCGGTCGGCCGCCGGCTGCGCGGATCGAGCGCGCGACGAGACGGGCCCACGTCTGCACATCGCCCTGCGTGTAGCCGACGACCGTCGGCTGACCGGTCGTGCCGCTCGAAGCATGAACGCGCGCGATCTTGTCCATGGGCACCGCGAACATGCCGAATGGATAGTTCTGCCGCAGATCTTCCTTGGTCGTGAGGGGGAACTTCGAGAGGTCGGTGAGCGATCTCAGATCACTGGGATGAATGCCGGCGGCATCAAATTTCCGGCGATAGTGCGGGACATTCGCGTACGTCCGCGCGAGCGTTTCCTTGAGGCGCGCAAGCTGCAGGGCACGCAGCTCGTCACTGCTTGACTTTTCTATCGCATCGAATGAACCCGCATCCGCGCGCAGCGACATGGCATCGTCTCCATCCCTAGAAAACGATTGGCCTGTTCTCGATGCCGCAATGTTCTGCCGGTCTACCCGGCGCCATCGGCAAGGTCGGCTTTGCGCGTCGACGCTAGTCGAAAAGACTGAGGTGCGCGACGGGAATTGCGCGGCGCGTGCCTACGATGGCCAGGAGCCGAGCGCCATCTCCGCCACATCGAGCAGCTGCTCGCGCGTCGCACCGCCCGAAGCCTGCACGGCCATGCCCTGCAGAAGCGCCGCCACATACCTGGCCAGCACCGCCGGATTGCTCGATGCAGGTAGATCACCTTCGGCCTTGGCGCGCTCGAAGCGCTCGGTGAGCGCTGCCTCGCCGTTGCAACGGAGTGCCGAAAGCTCATCCTTGATGGATTGCGCGGCCTCACTACAGGAAAGCGCGCCCTGAACTGACAGGCAGCCGGCCGGATGACAGGGATCGGTGAGGCTCTGGGCCGCGTCACGCAGCAAGCGCTCGACGACGACGCGCGCCGTCGGCTCGGCCAGGGCGGCGAAATACTTGGCAGCAGGCCCTGTTTCCACGTAGCGTTCGAGGGCGCGGCGGAACAACTCTTCCTTGTTGCCGAACGCGGCATAGAGGCTCGGCCGGCTTATGCCCATGGCCTCCGTGAGATCGGACAAGGAAGCGCCTTCGAAGCCCTGCTGCCAAAAGACCATCATGGCCTTGTCCAGCGCTTCTTCAGCGTCGAATTCTCTGGGGCGGCCCTTGGCCACGGCGCACTTCTCCTTCACATATCCGCGAGCGTCACTTCAATTCCATACTTAGCGGTACAAATAAGCGTTGACACGATGTTTGTCACCCATTAATTACCGATCGGTATAGAATAGCTGACAAACGAGTGTGTCATGGCTTGCATCCCGACCATCGAGAAACGCTGCGCCTGCCAGAATCCGTTGGTGCAGCTTGATATTCAGGCGCCTCGGGCGGGGCTGCGCAGATTAGGTCGAGCAATGACGCGGCACGTTATTGAGCGGGCACTGCGGGCAGCCGAGAGTGCAATGGGGATCTAGTCCCGCAACCAAACGGTGGTCCGAGCAAACCCCCGTATGATTCTCTAGGGCCCTCGGTCCCGTCAGATTGAGAGCAAGAAGCGGGGTGGCAACCACCTCAACAGCGACATAAGAAAATGTGCCGGCCAGTGTCGTCTTTGGATGTCCTCGAACGTCCTAGGCTCATTGAACGGCAGCCCCACTCGAAGACGAGAGAATGATCAAGAGCGATGCGCGCAGCGACGATGAACAACGACGCGCAAGACCCTGACACGAACAAGGGCTAGCAAGCCTAACCCAAAACGAGAAACGGACCAGGTTCAGAGGCAGAAATTCTAGAGCGAATCCGCCTGAGCAACGGCCGCTCTTTCAAGCAAACCTGAGACAAACAAAGAATCAGGAGATGATCATGAGCGAATTCAACACCGAGGCGCCGGAGCCGGCGCCATCCGCAAAGTCGCGACGCCCCCGGATCTGGGGCTCGGCTTTCCTTCTAGCGGCGGGCGCGGCGACTGGAGCGGTCCTCTACACAGCAGCACCGGGACACAGTGAAAGCCCGACCCCCATGTTGCCGCCACCGCCCGCCGTCTCGGTCGCGACGATCGAGCCGCGTCAGGCGGTCATCTGGGACGAGTTCTCAGGTCGCCTCGAGGCCGTTGACCGCGTCGACGTGCGCTCGCGCGTTGCCGGCACCGTTCAGGAAGTGCACTTCCGCGAAGGCGCACTGGTCGACAAGGGCGCACGCCTCTTCACCATCGACCCGGCCCCCTATGCCGCTGAAGTTGATCGCCTCGAAGCCCAGGTGGCCTCTGCCGAAGCGCGCGCACTCTACACGCGCACGGAGGCCGAACGCGCACGCCGCCTTCTCGGCAGCCCAGCCCATTCCGAGCGCGATGTAGACCAGCGCACGAACGCCTACAATGAAGCAGATGCTACACTGCGGGCCGCCAAGGCTGCGCTTCAGGCCGCGCGGCTCAATCTCGAGTACACGGAAGTGCGCGCTCCAGTCGCCGGACGCGTCGGGCGTCTCGAAGTCACGATCGGGAATCTGATTGCCGCTGGTCCGGGCGCTCCGGTACTGACGACGCTTGTCTCGATCAATCCGATCTACGCAAGCTTCAATGCCGACGAAACGACCGTATCACGCATCCTCGCAGCTCTGAGCCCCGAGGCGAATGCGGCAGCCGATGTGGGCACGGTCGCCGTCGGCATCTCTAACCCTGCGGCGAATGGAACGTGGGCGCAGGGTCGCCTCCAGCTCATCGACAATCAGGTCGATGCGTCGAGCGGCACTGTTCGTCTTCGCGCAGTCTTCGACAACGCGGACGGGCGATTAATCCCTGGCCAGTTCGTGCGCGTGCGCATGGCTCAGCCGCGGAACGCGCCGGTCGTCGCGGTGAGCGAGCGCGCCATCGGTACGGATCAGAGCAAGCGGTTCGTGATCGTGGTCGGTGACGGCAACAAGACGGCCTATCGCGAGATCACGCTCGGCGCCATTGCGGACGGCCTGCGCATCGTGACGAGCGGTCTCGATGCCGGTGAGCGCATCATCGTCAGTGGCCTTCAACGCGTGCGGCCGGGCGCCGTCGTCTCGCCAGAACCGGCGAGCATGGATCGCGTGACGTCCGTCGATACGCCGACGGGCACAATCGAGCCGAAGCCCGCGCAGCAATAGTGCCGCCCATCGTGTCGAGCAATCCGGCCCAATTCTGCTGACCGGCCCTGCGGGGAGCGGTCCAACCCTCCCTGCGAGCCAGTTATGAACATCTCCAGATTTTTCATTGATCGACCGATCTTCGCCGGCGTGCTGTCGGTGTTGATTTTCCTCGCGGGCCTTCTCGCGCTGCGCGTGATGCCGATCTCGGAATACCCCGAGGTGGCACCACCCTCGATCGTGGTGCGCGCGCAGTATCCGGGCGCCAACCCGAAGGTCATTGCCGAGACCGTCGCGACGCCTCTCGAAGAGCAGATCAATGGTGTCGAAGGCATGCTCTACATGAGCAGCCAAGCGACCGCCGACGGCGTTATGACGCTGACGGTCACGTTCCGGCTCGGCACTGACGTCGACAAGGCCCAGCAGCTCGTTCAAAACCGCGTCGGTCAGGCCGAACCGCGCCTGCCGGAGGAAGTCCGCCGCATCGGCATCACGACCGTCAAGAGTTCGCCCGATCTCACCATGGTCGTGCATTTGCTCTCACCCAATGATCGCTACGACATGACGTACCTGCGCAATTACGCGGTACTCAATGTCAAAGATCGGCTCGCGCGGATCGAAGGCGTCGGCCAAGTGCAGATCTTTGGCGGCGGCGACTATGCCATGCGCATATGGCTCGATCCGGCCAAGACGGCCGAGGTCGGACTTTCGGCGGCCGATGTCGTCAATGAAATTCGCGCGCAGAACGTGCAGGCTGCGGTGGGCGTGATCGGCGCCTCGCCAGCTCCTGCGCACATCGACCTGCAGCTCCCGGTGAACGCCCAAGGTCGCCTGCATACCGAAGAGGACTTCGGAAACATCGTTGTCAAGGCGGGCACCACCGGCCAGATCGTGCGCTTGCGCGACATCGCGCGCATCGAACTCGGCGCCGCTGAGTATTCCCTCCGCGCGCTGCTCGACAACAAGCCTGCGGTCGGGCTGGGCATTTTTCAGGCGCCGGGCTCCAACGCGCTGCAGATCTCGGAGAACGTCCGCGCCGCGATGGCCGAGCTCAAGCTGAACATGCCTGAAGGCGTGGACTTCGGCATTGTCTACGATCCGACGCAATTCGTGCGCGCCTCGATCGAGGCCGTCGTCATGACGCTGCTGGAGGCGGTCGCGCTCGTCGTGGTCGTCGTCGTGCTCTTCCTGCAGACCTGGCGCGCCTCGATCATCCCGCTTGCAGCCGTGCCGGTCTCGATCGTCGGCACCTTTGCAGTCATGTACGCGCTCGGCTTCTCGATCAACGCGCTGACACTTTTCGGACTCGTGCTGGCAATCGGCATCGTCGTCGACGACGCGATCGTCGTAGTGGAGAACGTCGAGCGCAACATCGAAGAAGGGCTGCCGCCGCGCGAGGCAACGTACAAGGCCATGCAGGAGGTCTCGGGGCCGATCATCGCGATCGGGCTCGTGCTCGTGGCCGTGTTCGTGCCACTCGCGTTCATCACCGGACTTACCGGCCAGTTCTACCGCCAGTTCGCGCTGACCATCGCCATCTCGACGGTCATATCGACGATCAACTCCCTGACCCTATCGCCGGCCCTCGCGGCGCTCCTGCTCAAGGGACACGATGCGCCCAAGGATCGGCTGACGCGCTTCCTCGATATGACGCTCGGCTGGCTGTTCCGCGGCTTCAACGCGCTCTTCCACCGTGGAACGAACGCGTACACGGGCGGCGTCAAGGGCGTGCTCTCGCGCAAGACTGCGGGCTTCGGGATCTACCTCGTATTGGTCGTCGCGGCTTTCGGCGTGCTCAAGGCCGTACCCTCGGGCTTCGTGCCAGCGCAGGACAAGCAATATCTGATCGGCTTCGCACAGCTTCCTGACGGCGCCACGCTCGACCGCACGGAAGATGTGATCCGTCGCATGAGCGAAATCGCGATGAAGCATCCAGGTGTCGAGCACGCGGTGGCTTTCCCCGGCCTGTCGATCGCCGGCTTCACCAACAGTGCGAGCGCGGGCATCGTCTTCGCAACGCTGAAGCCATTCAAGGAGCGCCGTTCACCGGAACTCGCCGGCCCCGCAATCGCCATGGAGCTCAATCAGCAATACGCCGGCATCAAGGACGCGTTTATCGCCATGTTCCCGCCGCCACCGGTCGCGGGCCTCGGCACGGTCGGCGGCTTCAAGCTGCAGATCGAGGATCGCGTCGGTCTCGGCTATGAGGAACTGGAAGCAGCCAAGAATGCGTTCCTCGCGCGTGCGGCCCGAGCGCCGGAGATCACCGGTCTCTTCACAAGCTACCAGGTGAACGTGCCGCAACTCTATGCGGAGATCGATCGGACGCGCGCGCGCCAGCTCGGCGTTGCCGTAACCGATGTCTTCGAGACGATGCAGATCTATCTCGGCTCGCTCTACGTCAACGACTTCAACCGATTTGGCCGTACGTACTCCGTGCGCGTGCAAGCGGACGCACAGTTCCGCGCGCGCGCCGATGACATTGGTCAGCTCAAGGTGCGCTCGAGGACGGGCGACATGATCCCGCTCTCGGCGCTGCTCAAGGTGCAGCAGGCCGCGGGACCCGAGCGCGCCATGCGCTACAACGGCTTCCTCTCGGCTGACGTCACCGGTGCTCCGGCACCGGGCTACTCATCGGGCCAGGCGCAGGCTGCGGCAGAACGCATCGCAGCGGAGACGCTGCCGAAGGGCATTTCGTTCGAGTGGACGGAGCTGACCTATCAGGAGATCCTTGCTGGAAATTCCGCCATCCTGATCTTCCCGCTGTCGGTGCTGCTCGTGTTTCTCGTTCTCGCGGCACTCTACGAAAGCCTGACGCTCCCGCTGTCGATCATCATGATCGTGCCCATGGGGCTTCTGGCTGCCTTGACCGGCGTGTGGATCAGCGGTGGTGACAACAATGTCTTCACACAGATCGGCCTCGTCGTTCTTGTCGGGCTTTCGGCGAAGAATGCCATTCTCATGGTGGAGTTCGCACGCGAGCTGGAATTTGCGGGACGCACGCCGCTGCAGGCTGCGATCGAGGCGAGCCGTCTGCGGCTGAGACCCATCCTCATGACGTCGCTTGCCTTCATCATGGGCGTGGTGCCGCTGGTATTCTCGGCCGGCGCCGGCGCGGAGATGCGTCAGGCCATGGGCATCGCTGTGTTCTCGGGCATGATCGGCGTCACGATCTTCGGCATTTTCCTGACGCCGCTCTTCTACGTGATGCTTCGCGCACTCACCGGCAATCGTCCTTTGAAGCACGCCGGCGCGCCGCCAGCGATCGCCGACGCCCACGCGACGAGGCCAACACCAGCCGAGTAGCGGCAGCGCCAGAGGAACTTCAAGTCCGGGGGAACAGCGCGTTCCCCCGGGTCGGGAAACGCCACCTGTCGGCGACCGGGGCGACGCGGAACCCGCTATGACGCATACCGCCATGCAGGTTGCACATGCCGCGACCTGTCATCGAGCGCGAGTCTCTCACTTTAACTCTCTATGATCTGGGCATAATTTCGTGTCGGTATCGCGCCCGCCACCCCAAGCTGCGCACCGACCTTTCCCGATCGCCACTTCATCTCTCTTGCAAATAGTTCGCAATTGCTATACCGAGCGTATTGCAAATAGTTTGCACTTGCGCCTGCCTCAGCGGCACGTGAGAGATGAAGCCAGCGAGCTCAGGGTCGGCAAGGCATGATGAAGAGGGCGATGCGGGGGTGGCAACAGGTAGTGATGGCGGGAGGTCTTCTCGTCGCAGCACTCGTTGCTGCCTCCGCTGTGTCTCCGGCGTACGCGCAACAGAAGCTTAAGGTCGTCGCTACCACCAGCATGATCGCCGATGCGCTCAGGCAGGTCGGCGGCGATCGCGTTCAGGTCTCGGCGCTCATGGGCGCCGGTGTCGACCCCCATACCTATCGCCAGACCCGCTCCGATATCGTGACGATGACCAAGGCCGATGTCGTGTTCTGGCATGGCCTGTACCTCGAAGCCCAACTCGAGGGCTTCTTCAAGGATCTCGCCAAACGCAAGAAGGTCATTGCTCTTGCCGAAGCGCTGCCCAAGGAGAAACTCCACAGCAGCGCCCAATACTCCGGCCGATACGATCCACACGTATGGATGGATCCTCAGCTCTGGAAGGGCGTGATCTCGGCCGCGTGCAGCGAACTGATCAAGCTCGATCCCGAGGGCAGCGAGCTATTCAAGGCCAACACCGAACGGCACATTGCCGAAATCGATGGGCTGGCATCATACGCCAAGCGGGTTCTCGCCAAGGTGCCTGAGAAGACCCGCGTACTCATAACCGCCCACGATGCTTTCAGCTACTTCGGCCGCGCCTACGGATACGAGGTGCTGGGCATTCAAGGCATTTCGACTGAGAGCGAAGCCGGACTGAAGCAGATCGAGGATCTCGTCCAGGTCATCGTGGACAAGGAGATTGGCGCGATCTTCATCGAGTCGTCCGTATCCGACCGCAACGTCAAGGCGCTCGTCGAGGGCGCCGCCGCGAAGGGCCACACCGTGGTTATCGGGGGCGAGCTCTTCTCCGATGCCATGGGGCCGCCTGGAACCTACGAAGGCACCTACATCGGCATGATCGATCACAATGTGACTGTGATTGCGCGGGCGCTCGGCGGAATCGCACCGGCAAAGGGTCTGAATAACCAATTAGCGACAACTCAAAATATTCGGCGAGCGGATTGACGGCGCGCTCGAGGAGCATTGAGATGCTGACAGAAAACTGGATCTTCTTGAGACCCAATCTAGGGGCACAGTCGCCCCGGCAGCTGAGCGCCGATGAGAGCCGGACAATGCCGGAAGCTATCCCGGAAGCTATCAGTGACAGCCCACTCGCTATTTCCGGCCTCACGGTTTCCTATGGCGAAAAGCCCGTTCTCTTCTCCGTCGACTATGTGACGCCGCCGGGCAGCATGGTCGCGATCGTCGGCCCCAATGGCGCGGGCAAGTCGACCCTCATCAAGGCCGCGCTCGGTATCGTACCGCGCATCAGCGGCGAAGTGACGGCTTTTGGCCAACCCTATGACGCGGTTCGCCATCGCATTGCCTATGTTCCGCAGCGCGCAAGCGTCGACTGGGAGTTTCCGGCAACCGCGCTCGACGTCGTGATCATGGGCCTCTATCGCGAGATCGGTTTTCTGCGCTTTGCGGGTCGGCAGCATCGCCAGCGGGCAATGGAATGCCTCGAGCGCGTCGGTATGGCGAGCTTCGCGCACCGTCAGATCGGGCAGCTCTCGGGCGGGCAGCAGCAGCGCGTGTTTCTGGCGCGAGCGCTTGCTCAGGACGCCGAACTCTATGTGATGGACGAGCCGTTCGCCGGCGTCGACGCCGCCACGGAGCGCGCGATCGTATCCGTGCTGAAGGAGCTGAATGCGCAGGGCAGGACAATCATCTGCGTCCACCACGACCTTTCGACCGTGCGCAGCTACTTCAATCACGTGCTCCTGCTCAATGTTCGCCGAATTGCAGCGGGCCCCGTCGCGACGACGTTCACCACCGAGAACCTTCAGGCGACCTACGGTGGGCGGCTCGCGAGTGCGCAGGTGGAGGCGCTCGCCGACGAGGCGACACCAGTTGTAGCGGTTCGACATTAGCGGCCGCGCCTGATGGACGCCTTTCTCTCTGCTCTTCTGCTCCAAGCCGGTTACAACACCGCGCTCGTCACCATAGGCGCCGCGCTGCTCGGTGCGAGTGCCGGCGCCATCGGAACGTTCGTCCTTTTGCGCAAGCGCTCGCTTGTCAGCGACGCCATCAGCCACGCGACGCTTCCGGGCCTCTGCCTCGCCTTCATCATCATGGCACTGGCGACTGGCGATGGGCGCTGGATCGCCGGTTTGATGATCGGTGCGGCGGCCAGCGCCGGACTCGGGCTCATTCTGGTCGAGTGGATCACGCGGCGCACGCGCCTGACGGAGGATGCTGCCATCGGCGCCGTGCTGGCCGTCTTCTTCGGCTTCGGCATCGTGCTTTTGACCGTGATCCAATCACTCGAGACGGGTCGGCAGGCGGGCATATCCGGCTATCTCGTCGGCTCGACAGCAGGGATGCTGCGCAGCGAGGCCGAAACGATCGCCATCGCGGCATGCCTTTCAGGGTTGGCGATCTTCGCCCTGCGGAGGCCGTTCACGCTGGTCTGCTTCGACCAGGAATATGCTGCCGTCCGCGGCATCAGCGTCCGGGCGACGGACCTCGCCATGATGGGCCTGCTACTCGCGATCACTGTGATCGGGCTCAAGGTTGCAGGCCTCGTGCTCATCGTCGCGCTGACGATCATTCCACCCGTTGCCGCACGCTTCTGGACAGACCGCCCCGAGCCCATGGTGATCATCGCGGCAGGCCTCGGGGCAACTGCCGCCTACATCGGCGCCGTGATCTCCTCGCTCGATCGCGGCCTTCCGACGGGCGCCCTCATCGTCCTCGTCGCCTTCGCACTCTTCGTCGTATCGCTGCTGTTGTCACCGCGCCGCGGCCTGCTTGCCAGCGCAATGAAGCAACGCGCCTTCCAGGTACTGGTGCACGAGCGGCAAGGGTTGACCGCACTCGCGCGCGGCGAAACCATCTACGATGCCTTCACGCTCAGGGTTCTGAAGCGCAAAGGCCTGATCCGCGCTGACGGCGTGGCGACGCTCGCCGGACGTGGTGCCGCAGCGGAGGTCATACGGGACGAGGCTCGCTGGTCGCTCTATCGCAAGCTCTTTCCCGATGATGCAGCGAACGCGGCCCACCATGGCATCGCTCCGATCGTCGATACCGTTCCGGCCGACATCATCGCCGAACTCGACCGGCGCCTTGCCCCGCACAAGGTCGCGCCATGAGCAACGAGTTCGTCCAGCTCTCACTTGCACCGATGCTCATCGGCACCTTGGCCTGCGTCGCCTGCGCGCTCGTCGGCAACTTCCTTGTGCTGCGCCGGCAAAGCCTGATCGGTGATGCCGTCGCTCATGTAGCGCTCCCAGGCATCGTCGGCGCGTTTCTGATCACCGGTACGGTTGCCGCTGGTCCGATGCTGGTTGGCGCCGCGGTCGCAGCCGTCGTCGCCGTGCTGCTCATCGAGCTCATCCGAAGAGTTGGCAAAGTCGAGCCGGGCGCGGCCATGGGCGTCGTCTTCACAACGATGTTCGCGGCGGGCGTTCTGCTGCTCGAGCGCACGGACACGAGCAAAGTGCACCTCGATGTCGAGCACGCCCTATACGGTAATCTCGAAAGCCTGATCTGGCTCGCTGGCGATAGCTGGGGATCGCTTCTCGATCCGGCGGCACTGGCCGACCTTCCCCCGCAGCTTCCGCGCCTTGCGATCGTCCTTCTCGTCGTCGTCGCCTTCATCGCCATATTCTGGAAGGAACTGGTGATCGGCACGTTCGATGCGGCCTTTGCCGAAAGCATAGGTGCGCGTCCGACGCTGACGAGCTACGCGCTCATCGTCATGGTCGCGGTCGCCGCCGTCGCCGCCTTCGACGCGGTCGGCTCCATCATCGTGATCGCAATGTTCATCTGCCCGCCCGCTGCCGCGCGCCTCATGACCGACCGCATGGGCCCGCAGATCGCCTGGAGCGTCGTCTTTGCCGTCATCTCGGCCGTTCTTGGCTACATCCTCGCCGGCTACGGGCCACTCTGGCTCGGCGCCCGCTCGAGCGTCAGCGCCGCCGGCATGATCGCCACGGTGTCCGGCATCGTCCTCTTTCTCTGCTGCCTGTTCGGCCCGCGACGGCGCGGCGTGAAGGTTGCCGCTAACCGCGCCTAGGTTAGCTGCGCTTTGGATCTCCGGAGGCCGGCGGATCGCGCTCCAGTGCCGCTTTGATCCGCTCAGAATCGACGGCGATCTCGACACCCGCACGCTCGATCTGCAGCTTCATGGCTGAACGCGAATCCTGCGCCTCCCAGCCGCGTCCCATGGCTTCGACCATATCGGCATAGGCGAGATTGGAGAGCCGCATGGGCACGCCGAGTTCGCGCCCGAGATCGGTGGCCAGCGTCATATCCTTCAAGGCAAGCTTGAGCGCGAAGGCCGGCGGCTCGTACTTGTTCGGCAGGAACTGATCGACGAGGCGGTCGAACGTGCGCCCACGACCGACGGCGCCCGTGCGCACGGCCTCCCAAAGCGCGAGCGGCTCGACACCGCCCTTGACGCCCATGGTGAACACCTCGGCAAGTGCGGTCTGAACCGCATAACCCGCGCAATTGTGCACGAGCTTGGCGACCGAGCCCGCGCCGATCGCGCCGATGTGGCGCGCCTGGTCGGAGAAGGCATCCAGCAGGACCTTGTGTTCGTCGAAGCTCGCCTTGTTGCCACCGACCCAGATTGCGAGCCGGCCTGAGCGGGCGCCTGTGGGGCCGCCGCTCACCGGCGCGTCTAGGAAATGACACCCCTTCTCCGCATAGAGCGCGGCGAGCTTGCGCACGACACTCGGCGCGTTGGTGGAGAGGTCGAACACAGCCGCGCCGGCCTTGAGGCCAACGAGCAGTCCGCTGTCGGCGGCCGTCGCCACCGCTTCGACTTCCTTCGGACCCGGCAGCGATAGAAAGACCACGTCGCAGGATTCGGCGAGTGCGCGCGGGCTCACAGCCCACTGCGCACCCTTGGCGATGAAGGGCTCGGCAGCCTCTCGCCGCACGTCATGGACGACGAGGCCGTGATTGGAGCCCTCGAGATACTTCGACAGATTGGCAGCCATATAGGCGCCCATGGTGCCGAGGCCGATGAAACCGACTTTCATTTATTGTTCCTCCCAATGCTGCCGAGCGGCATTCCTCAGCTAAGCACGTCCGCCATCACCGCGCGACAGGCGCCGCGACAACTGCATGACGCGGTCGCGGAGATCGCGCAGCTCGGTTTGCTCGAACTGCCGTGCGGCCTAGAACGCGAGCCGCAGCGCTCCGCCGTCCACGGGAATTGTCGTGCCGGTGATATAGGCGGCCTGAGGCGAGGAAAGAAAAGCAATCAGCGGCGCGACCTCCTCAGGCTCACCGAAGCGACCAGCCGGAATGTTGCGCTCGATGAATATGCGGCGCGAATCCTCGGTCGGATGCAGGCGATTGAGGATCTGCACGCTGTTGATGCGACCTGGCGCAATGCAATTGACCGTTATTCCGTGTGAAGCAACGTCGGCAGCGAGCGCCTTCGACCAACTCTCCAAGGCAGCCTTGGCCGGGGAGGCTGCATTGAGCGCCTTGGCGACGATCGCGCCCGTGACATTGACGATGCGGCCCCACTTCGCGGCCTTCATGCCCGGCAGCAACGCCTCGGTGAGCTTGCGCGCAGAGCGGAAGTTGAGTGCGAAGGATTCCTCCCAGGCGTCGTCGCCTGCATCGGATAGAATCGGGCGCGCACCACCGGCATTGTTGATCAGAACGTCGACGCCTCCGAGCGCGGAGAGCGCAGCGCGCGCGATGGCCACCGGTCCTTCCAGCGCGGCGAGATCGCCGGTCAGAATAATCGGCGCGACGCCACCCGCTGCAACAATTTCCTGATGGAGGGATTCGAGTGCGCGAGCATCGCGCGCGGCAATCGCAATGCTGGCACCTTCTGTGGCGAGCTGCTTCGCGACGGCGCGGCCGATGCCGGTGCTGGCACCCGTGACGAGGCAGCGACGGTTAGCAAGTTGCAGGTCCATGATGCGATAACTCCGGACGAAGGATGGCTTTGCCCGGAGTTATCCCGATATTGGCCTGCCTTACAAGTTGCTCACATCCACCAGGGAGAGAGCGCAAGACGCGCGCGCTCCTCCTCCCAGGCTTCGCGGTCGGCCTCAGCATCGATCTCGGTCCCGATGGGCGCCGCAGGCCAGTCATAGGCCTGCAGGAGCTGAGTGCCTAACTTCGTCAGCCCTTCTTGCCACCACGCAGCAAAGCTGCGGAGCGCATCGAGCAATCCGCTCATGTGACCGCCTCCATTCTGGGTTGATCCAAACTTGAGATGGCTCTCCAGCCGCGCTTGCCGACCCGCTCGATGTCGCGCGCCGCGCGTTGTGCCGCCTGGGTACTTGCAAATATGTGCCCGTCCAATGCATCGAACGAGCGCGCCGATGAGAAGAAGCGGAAGCCGCGCCCGCCCTCCTTGCGCACGACGATGCCTATGGTTTCACCCTGCGTATCTTCCACTGTGTAGCCTTCAGACATGATTGACCGTTCGCCCGCGATCGCGGTGCGCCTCTGCTGTTCGAATTTTCGATTGGATGTTGCGGCTCACGACCTGCGGGGTGCGCAGGCGAGCATCCTTCTCAGCAACAACAGCAACGACAGCACATGCTGCGGGCAACAACGGACGGCACGTGAACTTCACCGGATAGATTGATCATCTCAGAGCTCCTATCGATCAGGAGTTCGCAAGCCCTGCTTACGATACCTTAGCGTTTGATCACGCGGCGCAAGTCTCTTTGCTCCAAATCACCGCGGCTGGCCCTGGCAAGGGCCGACACTGCCAATGTATGGGGATTTCGTCTTCAGCCAACGAAGTGTTTCTCAGATGCTTATGAAGCATACCGCTGCATGGGCGGAAGTGGCGGCCCTCGGGCCGCCCCGAAATCAGCCTGGGAAGTACTTATTATCCGGTCGCGGCAGACCGAGGTTCTCGCGCAGCGTGAGCCCCTCGTACTCGCGGCGGAAAATGCCGCGTCGTTGCAGCTCGGGCACCACGCGATCTACGAAGTCGTCGAGCCCGGCTGGCAGATACGGAAACATGATGTTGAAGCCGTCGCTGCCATCCTCGACGATCCATTGCTCCATCTCATCGGCAATGGTCTTGGGCGTTCCGACAAACGACAGGCCGGCATAGCCGCCAAAGCGCTGAGCAAGCTGGCGCACTGTCAGGTTCTCACGCTTGGCCAGTGCAATCGCGCGTTCGCGGCCGCTCTTGCTCGCATTCGTCTCGAGAATATCGGGAAGAGGACCATCGGGATCGAACTTCGTGGCATCATGTCCGATGGCAATCGAGAGCGATGCGATCGCGCTTTCGTAGTGCACGAGGCTGTCGAGATGCGCACGCTTGGCCCGCGCCTCGTCGACCGTGTCGCCGACGATCACCAGCGCACCCGGAAGTATCTTCAGGTTGTCCCGCGGTCGTCCGAGCACATCCATGCGGCCTTTGACGTCCGCGTAGAAGCTCTTGCCGCCGGCCAGATTGCCGGGCGCCGCAAAAATGACCTCGGCAGTCTCGGCTGCGAGCTGGCGACCTGCTTCGGACGCCCCCGCCTGCACGATCACCGGCCAACCCTGGATCGGTCGCGCAACGTTGAGCGGCCCGCGGACGGAGAAGTGCGGGCCCTTGTGATTGAGAACGTGCATCTTCTCGGGGTCGAAATAGATACCGCTTCCGACATCGCGGATAAAGGCATCGTCCGCCCAGCTGTCCCAGAGGCCGGTAACGACATCGACGAACTCACGCCCGCGCTTGTAGCGGTCGCCGTGCTCGACATGCTCCTCGAGACCAAAATTCAAAGCGGCATCAGGATTAGAGGTCGTAACCACGTTCCAGCCAGCGCGACCGCCGCTCAGGTGATCCAGTGCCGCGAACCGGCGAGCGACATGATAAGGCTCGTCGAACGTCGTCGATGCTGTTGCTATGAGGCCAAGGCGTTCGGTAACGACAGCGAGTGCCGGTAGCAGCGTCGGCGGATCGAAGGATGTAACGGTAGCGCTTCGCTTCAGCGCATCCATCGGCATGTTGAGCACGGCCAGATGATCGGCCATGAAGAACGCATCGAACTTCCCCTGTTCCAGCTTCTGCGCGAAGCGTTTCAGGTGCGCAAAGTTGAAATTGGCATCAGGCGTGCCGCCGGGATAGCGCCACGCGGCAGTGTGAATGCTGACCGGTCGCATGAATGCGCCGAGCCGCATCTGTCTTGATTTGCTCATGATCGCCTCGTCGGTTTGCGGGGCATTCGGCGGGTGCAGTCATCCCCGCTCTCATTGGTCAGCCGCAACTATCGAGCCAGCCTAAGCAGAAGCAAATCACAAAATGTGGAATGAAAACGGGGCGTTTTAGACTGCGGAACAGCAATCTAAAGCACAATCTCCGCATTGAAATTGCTTTTCACGGCGGCGCTCGGAAATAGTACGTGATCCTTCTCAAGCACACCGAGCGGCGCCCGAAATGAGAAGGGAGCCTGCGGCGTTGCCGTGGCTCCCTTCATCTGTCAGTCCGCAGTGAGCGCGCTAGCGATCGCGGAACTCACCGAGCAGCGGTGTGATACGGCGGAAAGCAACGCGCCGGTTATGTCGCTCGGGGGCTTCAGTCTGTATCTTGAGATACTGCTCGCCATAGCCTTGCGTGACGAGGTTCTCGACTGGCACGCCGAACTCGGAGACAAGGATATCGGCGACGGACTCTGCACGCCGATCGGACAGCGTCAGATTGTCCTCATCGGACCCGACGGCATCCGTATGCCCCTCGACGAGAAACATCTCGGCCTCGTTGCGCTCCAGCATCCGCTGGACGATGCGCGCCAGACGGGCGAGCTTCGGATACTGGTCCGGCGCCACTTCGAACGAGCCGAACTCGAAGTTGACCGTATCGAGGTCGATGCGGCGCATATGATCGCGCAGCGGCGCGCTGTAGCGGATCTCGTCGAGCGAGTAGCCCCGCTCGAGGCGACTGATCGGCGGCGCCGACAACGCCTCGTAGAGATCGTCGTCCGAAGCCTCGTCGTAATCGACGATATAGCGATTGCGCGGAATAGTAATCTGCGGGGGCGCTAACGCGAGCCCAACGCCGATGCCTAGGGCGCCAACGCCAATACCGATGCCGACATCGCGATAGAAGCGACGATTGTCGATGAAGACGACCTCGTGTCCGCCACGGTCACGGCGCCAGCGGCGCAGAATGCGGCCGTTCCGGTCGACTTCGGTGTAGACGCGGGAGCCGTCAGGACGCTCGAAGTACGTCTCTCGGCGGCCTTCGCCGAGATCCCGCGAGCGAGCGTTAGGGCTGAAGCGCTCAAACGCGCGGCCCTCGTCGCGGCGGATGACCATGCGGCCCTGGTCACGAATGATCACCCGGTTGCCGGGCTCCTCGATGACACGGCGGCCGCCCTCGACGCGCTCGACGCGGCCCTTCTTGACCTCATCCAGTCGCTCGGGTCCGCTGCGCTGAGGGCGCTGCCAGCGCCCTTCTCTCGGCCCATCGCCGCCACCGAAACGCGGCTGCCCATCCGGACGCCCATCTCGCTCGCGACCTGGCTGCTGACCGAAGCGATCATGATCCGGCCCACCGCGATCAGGCCCAGCGTCGCGACGCTCGCGGGATTGATCCGGCTGCCCGGGGCGCGCCTGCTCTGGACTACGTCCGCGCCGACCATCGTCGCTACCTGATGGTTGATCGCGCGGCGGCATCACCTGCCGCTGCTGCTCAGGCTCGCCTTTTGGACCACCTGGGGGTGGACCGCGACCGACGTCGGGCCGTCCCGGCGGCTCTGTTTGCCGAGGCGGCGCAACCTGACGCTGCTCCTGAGGCTCACCTTTTGGCCCGCCTGGAGGTGCCGTGCGACCGAATTCAGGGCGCTGCGGCAGCTGCTGCGGTTGCACCTGCTGAGGCTGAGGCTGTGGTTGCTGCTGCGGCGCCGCGCGCTCGCGCCGGTCGTCCCGCCGCTCTTCACGCCCGGGCCGCTCGCCGCGATCCTGCCGTCCGGGCTGCGATCCACGCTGGTCCGGCTGTTGCCCACGCTGCTCCTGCTGTTGCGGCGGCGGTGCGGCGCGCTCGCCGGAACGTCCGCGCTCCTGGCCTCGGTCTTGGCCCCGCTCCTGCGGCCGTTCTTGCGGCCGTTCCTGGCGCTTCTGCTCGCGCTGGCGGCGGTCCTGATCGTCCTGATCCTTGTCTCTCTCCTGTGACCGCTGGGCGTGCGCCTCTGGCGCAACCGGCCCGCCAGCAAGCCCGATCCAGCTCGTCCCCGCGAGCGCGGCGGTCATCGCCAGCGGCAGCAGCTTCGAACCCTTGGTACGTCGTGTCATTGCGTTTCCGCCTCTTCATGTGCCGACTGTCGCGACGCGGGACATTCCGTGTCGGCGGCTTCATCGTCACGCGGCTACGGACAAAAAGTGTCGGAGACATGACCTCCTGGCGTCGTGATCCCCCGGCCGCCGCGCGCTTCCGGAACAACTCCTTCCACAGGGTGTGCGTTCCTGCGCCTGCCGTATCCTCACAGTCCGAGTTGGCATTTGACGCCAACTGATCACGACGACACGATGCTAATTGACAGTCATTCAGGGGAAACGCAGCCATGGGCAAAACAAAGTTCGGCATATTCAGTCTCAGCCAGGTTCCGGACCTCAACCGCGTCGTCGAAGCCTTCGACGAAGATCTCGGCTATTTCGAGCGCGCCGAGGAGCTGGGCTTCGACAGCGTCTGGATTGCCGAGCATCTCTTCTCGACCTATGGCCTCGTCACCTCGACGCAGGTCTATGCCGCCGCGATTGCCCAGCGCACGAAGCGCGTCCGCATTGGCATGGCCGTCTGCGCCATCCCGTTCAACCATCCCCTGCGCACGGCCTCGGACTATGCGCTCGTCGATGTCCTCTCGCACGGCAGGCTCGATTTCGGCGTCGGCCGGGCCTACCAGCCGCACGAGTTCGTGGGCCTCGGCCTGCCGATGGACCAAAGCCGCGCAATGCTCGCCGAGGGTCTGGATATCGTGCTGAAGTCCTGGACGCAGGAGAAGGTCTCCTACAAGGGCAAGCACTGGACCATCCCCGAACCCGTGGAAGTATTGCCCAAGCCAGTCCAGAAGCCGCACCCGCCCGTGTATCAGGCGACCATCAGCCCGGAGAGTTTCGAGCAGGCGGCGCGCGGCGGCTTCAATCTCCAGATGGCTTCGCCATTCACCTACCGCACGTACCGCGAGACGTGGATGGACGAACTCGAGAAGAGTTGCCGTCACTACGACGCGATCTGCCGCGAACTCGGCAAGGACCCTGCGAAGGCGGAGCGCATGATCCTTCTGCCGTTCTTCGTCCACGAGGATGGCGCCAAAGCGCGCGAGATCTACAAGCCGCATGTCGAATGGTTCTACGCCAAGGTCACAGCGAACCAGCTCGCGGGCGCACCGCAGTCCGGCGAGATCAAGGGCTACGAGCTGACCATGCGCGAGGGCAAGCGGACGCGCGAGATGGGCTATTTGTCGTTCGACAAGCTCGTCGAGTACGGGGCGTGTATTGCCGATGATCCGGCAGGCTGCATCGCCAAGCTCAAGGACATGAAGCGCCGCTTCGGCATTACCGAGTTCGCTCTCTGGCTCAACATCGGCGGCATCGACAAGGCGCACGTCGATCGCGCCATGAAGCTCCTCGCCGAGGAAGTCATGCCGCACGTCTAGGCGGTCGGCAGCCTACTGACCGGCGACGCTCATGCCATAGACATAGTACGCCGCGACCACCACGAGCGCTGGAATGATCGCGACATGCAGGAACTCCAGCGCGCTCACCAGCCAGCGCCGGGCGGCAATGACCGGATTGATCCTGAGCACCGTGATCGCGATCATGATGCTCACCATCATGTAGTCGAATACGAATATTCGATCCGAGAGCGTCGCCGTGTCGGAATCGAGCTTCGGCAATGAAATATACAGCGCAACCGCCGAGAGCAGCGCAGTCACCTGGATCGCAACGATCGAATCGAAGCGCGACATCGGAATGAATATGGAGAGGTAGGAAATGCCGAGGATGAAGCCCAGCGGCACGACCACACGGAGGAAATAGTCGGTCGTCTCGCGCCGCATCTGCCAGACGAAGCTCGCTTTGTAGAACGGCGCGACGCTTGCCTCATGCGTGAAGGAATCGATGACCGGCACGAAGTCTTCGTCATAACCCACGTAGTGCGCAATGGGCGCCCAGTTCTCCGTGATGACGCGTGCGTCGCGCAATGACACGGGCGGCGGCTGGACGATGAAGGCCGCATCACTGCGGCGCGGCTGCACCTCGATGGAGAAACTCTGCGTGTCGAAGGGGAATGTCTCGAGCCGCGGCTCGAAGAGGAAGCGCCCGACAACCTTGTAGACCTTCATCGATGCCGGATAGATGCGATCGCTGGATCCACCGTGAAGGGGCTCGATCGTGATCTGGCGACCGTGCGTGCGCGGGTCGATGTAGGCGTTCGCGAACTCGATTTCTCCGATATCGACGTTTGGATTGTCGTGGAGCGACAGATAGAACTCCGCAAAGTACGTCTTCTCGTTGTCATCGACGTGATGCGCCTTGACGAGATCGATGTCCATGTAGAGCGTCTGGATGCGCCGGAAGGTACCGTCGCGCGCGCGCCGGAATTGGACAGGCGCGAGCTGCAGACGGCCGAGGGCGCGCGGCAGGATCATGATGAACGGCGTGCGCGCGGCCGTGCGCGTCGTCGGATCGAACGACCAGTTCTCGAATGTGCCACGATAGGCGCCGCGCCCCACGGCGTAGGCCGTCGTAATGCGCGACACAGCTGCCGCACGCAGCGTTTGAACATCGGCACTGCGATCCGCCCCCCGCAGGACAGCAGCTATCAGCGAGATCATGTCCGCATATCGCACACCAGTGGCGATCGCGCGCATGTTCGCTGGCTCGAAGGGATCGCGGATGCCGCGGACGTCAGGCCGTTCCTCGCATTCACCCTTCGCCCAGCCCGGCGCGCGCGCGTTTTTGCGTCCCTCGAAGATCCAGGGATTTGACGGGGACAGCACGGCAAGCTTGCGCAGGCGGCCATTGTAGAGTTCGGGCAGATTGTCCCAAGCGAGCTGATAGATCGGGCTCGGGTAGGACATCGTCACCTTGCCGGGGAGCGCATCGATGCGCCCGCCGACGAACATCGCCGGCGTCACACCTGCAGCCTGCAGGGCCGCCATGACATCGCCACTCGCCCGCGATCCGACCGCGAGATAGATGAAATCGGGCTGACGCTGGACGAGATCCGCCACCATCGCGTTCAGCTCTGCCGGATCCGGCTTGGCATCGACGAGCTTGATGCGGTGATCACCGCCGATCGCTGAATCGCCGAGCAGGCCGACTAGGCTCTCGCGCAGTGCCTCGCTGAGTACGGAACCCGAAGCGCCGATGAATGCCGGCCGCTTGAAGCCCATGCTGCGCGTGAACGCGGCGATCACGGGCGCCCGCTCTTCATCCTGCGACGCACGCGTGGTGAAGACGTTCGAATGGCCGGCGAACAGGGCGCTGACGGAGATTTCCGACAGGAACGGGATGCTGCTTCGGCGTATATCCTCTCCGAGCGTATCGAACACCGCCTTGGCGCGATTGGAGTTGCCGAGACCAATCATGCCGATCATGTTGCGGTCGGCGAGCACGGCACGCATGTTCGCGATCGCCTTGGCATCGTTGCGCTCGTCATCGAAGACCTTGATCGCGATCGGCCGACCGGCGACGCCTCCACGCTGATTGATGCGCGCCTGCTCATCGGCCGCGAGCCGACGGATGGCGGCAAGATCACCCGGGTCGTGGCAAAGGTCGTCACGCGGCTGGCTCACGAACAGCGCGACGTGGTAGGGCGGTCCCTGGGCGGCCTCCGCCTCCTTGATGGCTCTGGCAGGATCCGCCGCGCACGCGATCCAGAATGCCGCCAGCAGCGCCAGCAGGACAGGGCGGCTCAACTCCCCCAGGAACCGTGCGGCACGTCCGCCGGCAGCAGCCACACTCATGTCGCCACTCAACTACTGAACTGTTCGAAATACCCCCGCTCGCCTGACGGCAAGCAGTCCCACGCGCACGACGCGGCCCCTGCGCCCCGTGGCTCCGGGCATCTTATCCTATAAGCGGGTGGTCGCCACAGCCACTTGGAGGCGGCCAACTTCCATGCCGGCAGCTGATGCCCCGATGCGACAGGTGCGGTTTGAACCATCCGGCGGTTCGGCATACTGTCGTCCGGCGCCCGGCCGCCGATCAGGGATTTACGGGCGTTTTTTCATGCGATGGGAGCGAACTAGGCCGATGTCGAGCGAAATGAACGGGGCGGAAAGCCTGGTCCGGACACTGATTGCGGGCGACGTGACCGTATGCTTCACAAATCCGGGCACGTCGGAAATGCACTTCGTCGCCGCACTCGACAAAGTGCCGGGGATGCGCTGTGTGCTGGGCCTGTTCGAGGGCGTCGTAACGGGCGCGGCCGACGGCTACTATCGCATGCTGGACAAGCCGGCCTCGACACTGCTGCATCTCGGACCGGGCCTCGCCAACGGTCTTGCCAACCTCCACAACGCCAAGAAGGCGAGTTCCGGCATCGTCAACATCGTCGGAGATCACGCGACCTATCACCTGACGTACGACGCCCCGCTCACCTCAGACATCGAGGGCGTTGCGCAGCCGATGTCGAATTGGGTGAAGACCTCGCCAACCTCAGCGGGCATCGCTGCGGATGGTGCCCTCGCCATCGAAGCGGCGCGACAGACGCCGGGCCAGATCGCGACACTCATCCTGCCGGCCGATACGGCTTGGGGGCCTGCCAGCGGCGTTGCCGAGACGGCGCCGCGGACGGCACCGCCCAAGGTATCGAGCGATGCCGTGAAAGCGGCTGCCGAGATGCTGCGCAAGAGCCCCAAGGCGACGCTCCTCATGGGTGGCGCGGCGCTGCGCGAACGCCCACTCGAACTCGCCGGTCGCATCGCTGCCAAGACCGGCTGCGGCATTCTCACTGAAGGTGCCAACACACGCCTCGAGCGCGGCGCTGGCCGCGTCCAGGTCAATCGCATTCCCTACGTCGTCGATCAGGCGCTCAAGGTGATGGAGGCCGCCGGCAACCTCGTGCTCGTCGGTGCGCGCGCGCCCGTGGCCTTCTTCGCCTATCCGAACAAGCCAAGCCTACTCACGCCAAAGGAGACGCAAACAACGCTGCTCGCAGGCATCGAGGAGGACATGGAGGCCGCGCTCGAGGCGCTGGCCATTGAGCTCGACGCGCTCAACACACCTCCCGCTGGCGTTGCGGCACCGCGCCGTCCCGCGCTTCCGACAGGGCCAATTGGTCCAGCGGGCATTGCCTCGATCCTCGGCGCAAAGATCCCTGAGAACGCCATTGTCGTCGACGAGAGCGTGACGACGGGCCGCGAGTTCTTCCCGGAAACCGCGGGTGCGCCGCCCCATAGCTGGATCAACAATCGTGGCGGCTCGATTGGCTATGCCTTGCCAGTCGCAATCGGCGCCGCCGTTGCCTGCCCTGACCGCAAGGTGATGGCGCTGGTCGGTGATGGCAGCGCCATGTACACGATCCAGGCGCTATGGACGATGGCACGCGAAGGCCTCGATGTGACGGTGCTCATCTTCGCGAACGGCACCTATAATATCTTGCGCGGCGAGCTGACCAACGTGGGCGTGCGGAATCCAGGCCCGCGGGCGGTGAACATGCTGACGATCGGCAACCCGGCCATCGATTGGGTTCATATGGCGCGCAGCATGGGTGTCGAGGCGACCCGCGCGAACGATTGCACGCAGCTTGCAAAGGCGCTTGACGCCGGTCTCGCGTCGCAGGGGCCGTACCTCATCGAAGTCGCGCTCTAAAATGTAGTGAGCCGCGACATGGTCGCGGCTCACGCATTCGCCCCAGAGACGATGTTTAGGAGAGCCGGCCCGCAAGGACCGGCTCTTTCGCATTCTACTTGCGATAGGCCGAGACGACGGCCTTGCCCTCGTCCGATGCCTTCTTCAGCCAATCGTCGGTGAGCTGGTCGCCGATCTTCTTCAGACCATCCTTCAGCTCCGCGCTTGGCGGCAGCACCTTCAGGCCGTTCTTGACCAGCTGCTCGTTGTACCAAGTGGCCTTTTCCGGCGCGAGCTTCCAACCACGATCCTCAGCTTCTTTGGCAAGCTTCAAGATCGCATCCTGCTGATCCTTCGGCAGGCCGTTGAATGCCGCCTTGTTGACGAAGGTAACGTTCTTAGGGATCCAGCCCTGCACGTCATAGAAGTGGCTCATGGTTTCCCAGGCCTTGCTGTCGTAGCCCGTAGAGCCCGACGTCATGAAGGCGTTCACCGTTCCGGTCGCAAGGGCCTGCGGCAGCTCCGCGGCCTGGACCGTGACGGGCTGGCCACCGACGAGTTCCGCGATACGCGTCGTACCGACGTTGTAGGCGCGGAACTTGAGACCCTTCATATCCGCGACGCTATTCAGATCCTTCTTGGCGTAGATGCCCTGCGGCCCCCACGGCACTGCGAACAGCAGCATGATGTTCTGGCTGTCCAGCTTCTTTGCAACGGCGGAGCGCTGCGCCTCCCAGAGCTTTCGCGCATCAGGATAGCTCGAGGCAAGGAATGGGATCGTGTCGAGCCCGAAGATGTTGTCCTCGTTCTCATGGATCGAGATAAGAACCTCACCCATCTGCGCCTGACCGGTCGCAACCGCGCGCTTGATTTCCGGCGCCTTGAAGAGCGACGCACCCGGATGGACGGTGATTTCGAGCTTACCTCCAGTGGCCTTCTTCACCTCTTCGGCGAACCAGACAAGATTCTCCGTGTGATAGTTGGTCGGCGGATAGGCGGCGGGAAGGTTCCACTTCGTCTGGGCTGTCGCTGTCGTCGCCGTGGCGGCAACAACCGCAGCGGCAACTAGCATCCTTTTGAAATTCGTCATCCATTCACTCCGTTTGGTTCTTCAGCGAGTGGGAGCTATCAAACCGGGAACACCAATCTCGGCAAGAATAGCGCTATTTGCGGGAAGGCATAGATTATTGCCACTGCCACGATCAGCAACAAGAAGAAGGGAAGAGCCGCGTAAGCAACCGTCCAGCTATCTTTCCCGCTCATCGATTGCAGAACGAACAGATTGAACCCGACCGGCGGCGACACCTGCGCCATCTCGACAACTAGAACGACGAAAATGCCGAACCATATGAGATCGAACCCAGCTTTCTGCACCAATGGCAGCACGATCGCCATGGTCAGGACGATCATCGAGATCCCATCGAGGAACATGCCGAGCACAATGTAGAACAGGGTCAGACAAGTGATCAGCATGCCGGGACTGAGGTTCATCCTGGCCACAGCTTCCGCGATCGCCGCCGGAATCTGCGTGTACGCCATCGCCGCTGACATGAATGCGGCACCGGCGAGAATGAGCATGATCATAGCGGTGGTTCGCGTCGCGCCCATCACGCTCGCCCAGAAGGACTGCGCCGTCAGAGAGCCCTGCAACCATGCAATAATCAGCGCACCTGCTACGCCCCAGGCGGCGCACTCTGTCGCCGTCGCAGTGCCAGATATGAGCGCGGCAAACACGAACAGAATGAGAAGAAGTGTCGGAAAGAGGTTAGCCGTCTCCTTGATCGCGCGTCGAAAACCCATCCACGGCTCGGCTGGTGGCTGCTTCGCAGGATTGAGAAGCGACGCAATCGCTATGTAGCCGCAGTAAAGGAGCATCACCACGGCACCCGGCAGAAACCCCGCCAGGAACATCTGCAGAAGCGAGACCTCGGCCTGCACGGCATATACGATCATGATGATCGAAGGCGGAATGAGCAGTCCGAGCGTTCCTGAACCCGCGAGCGAGCCTATGGTGAGCTTTTCTTCATAGCCACGCTTGGTGAGCTCGGGCAGCGCGATCTTTCCGATCGTTGCGCACGTCGCCGCGGACGAACCGGAAACCATGCCAAAGATGCCGCACGCCAGAACATTGACGTGCAGGAGGCCGCCCGGAAGGCGCCCAACCCACGGTGAGAGCCCTCGAAAGAGCTCCTCCGAAAGCCGCGTGCGGAACAGGATCTCGCCCATCCAAACGAAAAGCGGGAGCGCGGCAAGCGTCCATGACGCACTCGCACTCCAGATCGTCGTCGCCATGACAGCCGTCATCGGCACATTGGGGACGAAATACATCGCCGCAATGCCGCTGAGGATGAGTGCCAAACCCACCCACACGCCGAGCACCAATGCGAAGCCCAGAACGAAGAGCAGCACAAATGCGATTTGAACCAGTTCGAGCTGCATCGTTATAGATTCCCCGACGCAGCGCGCTCGACGATCTCTTCCTTTGTCGTCGGGGGCGGCTTCGAATAGCGGGGGTAACCACCGGTCGCTACGTTGTAGAACTCATCGAGCAAGGCGATCAGGAGTATGGACGAGCCGACAGAAAAGCCGAGCTGGGGAATCCAAAGCGGCACCGCGATCACGCCGCTCGATAGGTCGTTCAGGAGCCAGCTGTCATACGTCATCGTAACGGCGGCCCACGTCAGCGTCCCGACGATGGCTGCCCCGATTGTCAGCGCAACAAGCTCCATGACCCGCCGCGTCCCGCCCCGCAGCCGCTCAATGACCAGCCCCATCCTTATGAGCTCAGATGACTTGAAGGTGTGGGCGAGCGCGAGGAAAGACATGGCGACGAGCGACCACGCTGTGAAGTCGTCGCCGGACTGCACATTGACGCCGATCTGGCGGCCGAGCGACAGCGCCATCATCAGCAGGAAGATCGCGATGAGGAAAAGGCCGGCAAGATAGCCGGCGGCGAGGTAGAGACCGTCAAGGGTGCGCCGTAACATCGCTCACCCCTTTACCGCGCCAGGGCGCGAAACCCCGGCACGCATGCATGCGCAATCTGTCAACGTCGAGCTCCCCGGTCCTTCGCACTGCGGTCTGCAGGCTTATTGAAGGCCACGACGAATGTCGCGCTCAAATTGGCATCGGCCTGCCTAAGTGTCTATCAGTTTGAAAGTCGTATGCACGGCTGCCGATCGGCCACGAGCGCGCCGGCTTTGACACTGCTTGCCGCCCTCCGGATGCCCCTGCTAGCCATCAGTCGCGGCACTATTTCCCATCGTTGACGGAAAGTCGGCAATCAGATTCCCCGTTCTCCCGTGTTGCGAAACAAATGCGACCTACCCCGGAACAAAAGGAAAGATTTTCTATTCTTATTTATCTGCGGAGGTATGAATAGTTTATTTTTCTATTATGTTGCATCGCACGACCAACGGAGCGTGTGATGCAGACAAGTGCCGCGGCCACCATCGAGCCGCTACTCGACGACGACGAAGATAAGATTCTGAAAATCCACATTTACCTGGCCGACGGCAGCCATTTCCAGCGGGAGGCCATCGCCGGCCTGCGCCTTCTCGACCTGCTGCGCATGTACGGCTTTCCCGTGAAGGCCGAGTGCGGCGGCGCCTGCGTCTGCGGCACCTGCCACATCAGCGTGCCGGAGCACTGGCAGCACGCGCTTTCCCCGCCCACCGAGGAAGAGCTCGCCAAGCTCGACGACATCCCCACGGCGGACGAGAACTCACGTCTCGCCTGCCAGATCGAAACCACGGACGAGATGGACGGCTTCGAGTTCCAGATCCAGCCCGACAGTCTCGTGCAGACCTATTGGGTGGCGGGGTGAAGCTATGGCGACATTTCCAATCTTTGTGGAGGTCGGCGCGGCCGCACCTCTCGTCGTCGGCGGCGGCCATCTGGCTCTAAGCAAGGCGCGCCTGCTGCTGAAGCGGGCCGACCGTGTGACAGTTGCAGCCGCGGCACTTGTCGACGGCTTCCGGTCGCTGATTGACGAAGGGCGCATCGAGCGCATCGACCCGGCCGTTCTATGGGAAACACTCCCCGGACGGCCGCTCATGATCTCCGCGACGGAGGACGATGCCGAGGACGCACGCTGGTCGGAGCTGGCGCGATCGTTTGGTGTCCCCATCAACGTACCGGACCGGCCGCACCTCTCGACATTCGCACTCGGCGCCATCGTCGATCGCGGCATCGTGACAGTCGCGATCGGCACTGACGGCGCCGCGCCCGTCCTGGCGACGCGACTTCGCTCCGCCATCGAGCAGGAGCTGCATCCGCGCCTGGGTCGCCTTGCCGATATCGCGCGCGAGTATCGCGATGATGTTGCTGCCGCGATCGCACCTGGTATTGGGCGGCGCACGTTCTGGGATCGCGTTTTCGGCGGCGAGGCCGCCACTGCCATACTCGATGGCGACGAGGCCGCCGGCCGCGCCACAATCGAGGCGCAGCTTTCCGGCGCGACCGCACAGGCAGCACCGGTCGGTCGCGTGATCCTCGTCGGTGCCGGCCCCGGCGATCCCGATCTTCTGGCGCTGAAAGCGGTGCGCGCGCTCAAGGCCGCCGACGTGATCGTGCATGACGGTCTCATGGGCGAGGGCGTGCTCGATCATGCGCGTCGCGAAGCCCAACTCATCTCGGTTGCGAAGGCCAAGGGTCGTCATTCGAAGACACAGGCGGAGATCAACGCCCTCATCGTCGCTCTCGCACGCGAGGGAAAGACGGTCGTGCGCCTCAAGGGCGGCGATCCCTCGATCTTCGGTCGCGGTGGCGAGGAAATCGACATGCTGCGCGCGTCGGACATTGCCGTCGAGGTGATCCCCGGCATCACGGCCGCTACGGCGGCTGCCGCATCACTTCAGATCCCGCTCACGCACCGCGATCTCTCCCACTCGGTAACATTCATCTCCGGCCACGCAGCCGGCGACAGCACTCCCGAGTTCGATCAGATCGATCTTTCCGCACTTGCTCATCGAGGCTCGACACTCGCTGTCTACATGGGGCTTTCGACTTCTGGCGTGCTTGCGCGCACGTTGATCGACTGTGGTTGGTCGCCGGCCATACCGGTGATCGTCGCATCACGTATCTCGCAAGCTGGTGAGCGGCGGATCGCCACCACGCTCGATGTGCTTGCAGACCCCGCGACGACACTCGACCTGACCGGCCCCGCGCTGCTGATCATCGGCGAGGTTGCGGGCCTCGATGCTGCGGGCACCATCGAGCGCCTCGCACAACACACACCGATTTCCGAGCGCCGCGAGGGTGCACATGCCTAGTATCGTCACCGCCAACGTGCTGCGCACGGGCGCAATCGTATACCTCAAGGACGACGGCGCATGGGTCGAGGCGCTCACCGACGCCACGCCCGCTGAGGACACCGAAACACGCGCCGCACTCGAAAGGCTCGCACTTACTGCCGTCGAACGGAATGAAGTGACAGCCGTCTACGCATTCGACGTCACCATCGTCGATGGCCGTCCGGCTCCGCTCTCCGTGCGCGAGAGAATTCGCGCCGCCGGCGCACCGACAGTCTGAAGGATATCTCTCGATGTATCGCTATGACGAATTCGATCATGGTTTCGTCGCCGAGCGTGCGAAGCAGTTTCGCGGACAGGTGACGCGCCGCCTCGCAGGCGATCTGACGGAGGAGCAGTTCAAGCCCCTTCGGCTGCAGAACGGCCTCTACCTGCAGCTTCATGCCTACATGCTGCGCATTGCGATCCCCTATGGCGTACTTTCGGCGCGCCAACTCCGGCGGCTCGCGCTGATCGCGCGCCGATGGGATCGCGGCTTCGGGCACTTCACGACCAGGCAGAACATCCAGTTCAACTGGACCAAGCTCGAGGACGCGCCGGACATCTTGGATGCACTAGCCGAAGTCGAGATGCACGCCATCCAGACGAGTGGAAATTGCATCCGCAATGTCACTGCGGATCCTTATGCCGGCGTGGCAATCGACGAGATCGAGGATCCGCGCGTGTGGGCCGAGGTTCTGCGCCAGTGGTCGACGATCCACCCTGAGTTCTCCTTCCTGCCGAGGAAGTTCAAGGTCGCGGTTACGGGCGCCGCCGAAGATCGCGCGGCAATCCTCTTCCACGACATCGGACTCAAGATCGTGAAGGGGCCAGATGGAACGACTGGCTTCCGCGTGTATGTCGGCGGCGGGCAGGGGCGCACGCCTTTGGTCGCGCAGGAAATCGCTCGCTTCGTGCCACGTGCCCGCCTGCTCTCGTATCTCGAGGCGATCATTCGCGTTTACAATCTGCACGGGCGCCGCGACAACATCTACAAGGCGCGCATCAAGATCCTCGTCAATGCGCTCGGCATCGATGAGTTCCGTCGGCAGGTCGAAGCCGAATGGGCGACACTCGATGCGCCATCGATCGATCTTCCAGAGGCCGAATTCGCGCGCATCTCTGCCTATTTCGCGCCGCGCAAACTGAAGCCGCGACCGCAGAAGGACGCAGGACACGAGGCGCGGCGCACAACGGATCCGGCGTTTGCACGATGGCTGCGCACGAACGTGCTCCCGCATCGCGTTCCCGGCTATGCGATCGTCAACATCTCATTCAAGGAGCCGGGTAAGGTTCCTGGCGATGCTACAGCGGAGCAGATGGAGGCCGTTGCAGCTCTCGCCGAGCAGCATGGTCACGACGAGATCCGTGTCAGCTATCAGCAGAACCTCGTCCTGCCGTCGGTTGCGACCACTGATCTCGCGCGCATTTACGATGCGCTGGTGGGGCAGCGCCTTGCCACGGCCAATACGGAGCTGATCACAGACATCATAGCCTGCCCCGGCCTCGACTACTGCAACCTCGCAAATGCGCGTTCGATTCCGATAGCGCAAGAGATCGCTGAGCGCTTTGCCGATCCTGAGCGAGCCGAGGTGATCGGGCCGCTGCGCCTCAACATCTCCGGCTGCATCAACGCCTGCGGACACCACCACGCCGGTAACATCGGCATTCTCGGCGTCGACAAGAAAGGCACCGAGCACTACCAGATCACGCTCGGCGGTAGCCCAAAGGATGACGCTGAGGTCGGCGACATTATTGGCCCGAGCTTCACGGCCGATGCCGTGCCGGATGCCATCGAGAAGATCGTGGATACGTATCTCGGCTTGCGACGCGACGCGACGGAGACGTTCGTCACCGCCTACCGGCGTGTCGGCAAAGCGCCATTCCGCGAGGCACTGTATGGCCCTGAGGCGGCTCGGCGCGGCAGCAGCGGCAAGGAGGCGGCACATGTCTGAGCCCGCCCCTCTCTTCAGCCCGCTCAAGCCCAAGACGACTGAGCCTCGCCTGTGGACTGGCGAGACGTTTATAGCGGATCCCTGGCGTGTGCTCGCCGATGACGCGCCCTTCCCGATTGGCGGCCACGCGATCGTCTCGCTCCCACGCTGGCGGGAAGAGCAGGCAACTCTCGCGGCGCTCGGCGTCCCGATCGGCATCATCGTGCAGTCGTCCGAGACCATCGATGTCGAGACTGATGATCTCGCCCGCCTCTCGGTCGTTGCTCTGGTGTTCCCGAAGTTCACCGACGGCCGCGCCTATTCTGCGGCGAGGCGCTTGCGGGAAAACGGCTATGCCGGCGAAATCCGCGCGACCGGTGATGTGCTGCTGGATCAACTCCCGCTCATGCTGCGCGCGGGATTCTCGACTTTCGAGATCACCAACGTAGCCACCATTCGCGCGCTCGACGCGGCACCACTACCAGCGGTATCGCGCGTGTACCAGGCGGGTGCCGAGGCCACCGATCACGGTTGGCGCTCACGTCGCGGGGCAAGATCTGGCGGCACAGCAATGACCGGAACGGCGCGATCGCCCTCACGACTATCGCGGGAGCTCTGACATGAACTTCCAGCAACTACGCATCATCCGTGAGACCGTGCGGCAGAACTTCAATCTGACCGAGGTCGCCGGCGCGCTCTACACATCACAGTCCGGCGTCAGCAAGCACATCCGCGATCTCGAGGGCGAGCTCGGCGTCGAGCTCTTCATTCGCCGCGGCAAGCGCCTCCTCGGCCTCACGGAGCCCGGCAAGGAGCTTGCCGTCATCGTCGACCGCATGCTCGTCGATGCAGCCAATATCAAGAAGCTCAGCCAGCAGTACGCCGACCAGGACGAGGGCAAGCTGACCATCGCGACAACGCATACGCAGGCGCGCTACGCGCTAACCGGCGTCGTGCAGGAGTTCGTCAAGGCCTTCCCGAAGGTGCATCTCGCACTCCACCAGGGCAGCCCACCGGAAATCGCCGACATGCTGCTCAGCGGCCAGGCCGAGATCGGCATTGCGACTGAGACGCTCGCCATCACGCCGCAGCTCGCGGCCTTTCCCTACTACTCCTGGCATCATGGCGTCGTCGTTCCCAAGGGACACGAACTCGAGCGCTCCGAGCCTCTTACACTCGAGGCCCTCGCCGAGCACCCCATCGTTACCTATCACGATGGCTTCACGGGCCGCGGTAACATCGATAAGGCCTTCCACGAAGCTCACCTGTCGCCGGATATCGTGATGTCGGCTATGGATACCGATGTCCTTAAGACCTATGTCGGTCTGGGGCTTGGTGTCGGCATCATCGCGTCGGTAGCATTCGACGCAAAGCGCGATGCCCCTCTCCGCTTATTGCCTGCCGACCACCTCTTTCCGGCCAACACCACGTGGATCGCAGTGCGGCGGGGAAGCTATCTGCGCCGCTATGCGTATCGCTTCATCGAACTGTGTGCGCCGGCACTGACCGAGGTAACGGTTCGCAAGGGCTCGGTCCCGCCAGCCGAAGTCGTTAGCGCAAAGTAAAGGAGCGCATCAGCCACGCGCGCTTGGCACGAAACAGGCCCTGCGGGCGGCGATGCGAGCCAGTTTCGCTGTCACAAAGGGTAAATAAGCGCTAGTTTTTATTCAATCTTAGCACCTCCCCCCATAGCCTCGCTCCCAAGCTGAAAGCACCCCCTGAGGGAGGGGGTGCGCTCGTTCGCGTTGGGGCCGTCGGTATGCGCGTTATCTCTTGCATTCTCACCGAGCATGACCTGCGTCTTGTGCTCCTCTCCGCGTTCGTCATCGTTAGCGGCGGCTGGCTTGCATTCGGTCTTTTCCGCCGGGCAGAAGAGAAGCACGGCGCGCAGCGACATGGATGGACATTCCTCGCTGCCGTTGCAGCTGGCGCCTCGGTCTGGTGCACGCACTTCATCGCCATGCTGGCCTTCGACGTGCGCGCTCCGATCACATTCGAGCCTCTCCTGACCATCGGATCACTACTCATCGCCATTGTCGGCTGCGGCGTTGGCTTTGACGTCGCGCTCCGCGACCGCAAGCCATCCTCGCCCGCAGCAGGTGGCGCCATTCTCGGCCTCTCCGTAGCCGCGATGCACTACACGGGCATGATGGGCTATCGGATCGACGGCCTCGTCGAATGGAGCGCCGGTTATATTGCCGCCTCCATCGCAATGGCCATGGTTCTTTCTGCGGTTGCGCTTCATCAGGCCGTACGTCGCTCGTGGGCGTTCTCGCACTACGCCGCTATCGCACTCTTTGTCCTCGCGGTCGTGTCGCTCCACTTCACGGGCATGGCAGCGCTTTCCGTCACACCCTTCATAACCGACACTGCACTCGCCAATCCCGAAATTCTCGTCACCATGAGCATTGCCGTTGCCTGCGTAGGCCTCATCATCGCCAGCACGGGATTCGCCGCCTACATCATCGATACCAAGGCGAGCGAGGATATGGCGGAGCGCCTGCATCACATGGCGTACAATGATGCGCTGACGGGCTTGCCCAATCGCGCCGGCTTCGCGGTTCATCTTGGCCACGCGCTCGATTTGGCCAAAGCCGAAGGCAGCCGCCTGGCCGTCGTCAGCATCGATCTCGATCGCTTCAAGGAGATCAACGATCTCCGCGGTCTCGAGGCCGGCGACGCGGCACTCAGGCTCATCGGCCAAAGGCTCAGCGAGCTTCTCAGAGAAGGCGAGTTCGTCGCCCGCGCCGGTGGTGACGAGTTCGCAACGGTCAAGCGCTTCACGGAGCGGAGCGATCTCCTCGACTTCGTCGCGCGCCTGGAAGGCGTTCTATTCACACCGATCAACATCGGCGATTTCCAGACGGTGACGGGCGCGAGCCTTGGCGTGGCCGTCTATCCAGAGGACGGCGACACTCAAGAGCGACTCATCAACAATTCAGAGCTCGCCTTGTACCGGGCCATCGACGACGTCACGCGCGCGACGTGCTTCTACGAGGCGCAGATGGACGAGGCCTCGCGGGCGCGTCACACACTCGGCCAGGACCTGCGCCATGCCATCGAGCTCAATCAGCTCGAGCTGTACTATCAGGTGCAGACTTCTGTCTCGACCGGAGAGATCTGCGGTTACGAGGCCCTGCTGCGCTGGCGTCATCCCGTGCACGGCATGGTCTCGCCGGCAGAGTTCATTCCCATCGCGGAAGAGACAGGCTCGATTATCCCCATTGGCGAGTGGGTGCTGCGTACGGCATGCCGCGAGGCCGCCAGCTGGAGCGTCCCGCACAAAGTCGCCGTCAATCTCTCGCCGGTCCAGTTCGTGAATGCCGACCTCGCGCGGCTTGTCCACGAAGTGCTGCTGCAGACCGACCTGTCACCGAGCCGACTCGAACTCGAGATCACCGAGTCGACGATCATCGCCGACAAGGCGCGCACGCTGCACATTCTCCGCCAGATCAAATCGCTTGGCGTCACGATCGCCATCGACGATTTCGGGACGGGCTATTCCTCGCTCTCCACGCTGCGCGAGTTCCCCTTCGACAAGATCAAGCTCGACCGCTCATTCATGAACGAAGTGGAGCACAATCAGCAGGCCAAGGCCGTGGTCCGCGCCGTTCTGAGCCTTGGCAAGACACTCGAGATCAAGGTCCTTGCAGAGGGCGTCGAAACCGCTCACCAGCTCGCGATCCTGCATACGGAAGGATGCGACGAGGCACAGGGATACTTCCTCGGCAAGCCGCAGCCGATCGCGCAGATCCTCATGGCCCTGGCCAATGTCGGAAACAGCAATGTCGCTCAGACAGTGCCGACTCCGATCTCGGCATCCCGGCGCAAGCGGCAGCGTCACGCTGGTTAGGCAAGCAGCCTAGCGACGGACCGCCCAACGCTACCGTCGGGGCACCTCAAGGGCGCGGCGCGGCGCCGGCGCGAGGCTGCTCGAAGGACAGCGTCAGGCCGACAGCCAAGCTCTGTACGAGACACATCGGCGCGACCATGGTCCGCAGAGCGGCCTCAGGCATGTCCGGGATCTCGAAGACCACTTCCGCGCCATTGACGATAGGACTGAGCAGGCTGTCCGTCACGACGATCGCCGGTACGCCACGCGCCACGAACTCAGGCAGGAGCTGGACGGTCTCGGGATTGTACGGCCTGAAGCTGATGGCGATCACTACGTCCCTGCGCGTCGCAGTGAGGACGTGATCCGCGAGCACATTGCCGAGCCCGTCGAGCAGCACCGCGCGCCGCCCCAGCCGGCGAAGCACATAGGTCAGATGTGCCGCCACCGGAAACGAACCGCCGAGGCCTAGCACATAGACCGTCGGCGCGCGTCCCATGATGTGTATGGCGCGTGCGAGGTCATCCTCACGCACGCTCACCTGGAGATTCTCAAGCGACGCCGTGCCCTCGGAGGCGAACCGCTCGAGCAGCTCATGCGGGCTGTTGCTGTCGCGAAAGCGACCGTCGCGCCGCAAGCCGTCGATGCGCTCGCGATAGCTCGGCACGGCACCGGCAACGAGGCGCGTTCGAAAGACCTGCTGCAGTTCCGTAAAGCCACCATAGCCCACCGCATGGGCGAAGCGCACGATAGCGGACGGTTGAACCTTCGCACGCGCAGCGACTTCGGCCACGGTGCCGAGCGCCATATCGGTTGGATGATCGAGTGCGAACTCCGCAATCAAGCGCAGGCGATCGGAAAGCCCCGGATACCGCTGCGCGATTTCTTCGCGCAACGAGTCATAGGCGCTGAGCGGCGCCGATTTTCCTCGCTGTCCCGTAGCCTTGGCCAACTTCCTCACAGGGGCTCCAAGATTCGAGCGGAAGGCATGTTTATTTCACTTCACAAGCCGCATAGAATGATTATTCTATGCCTGAATGAAGAGCTGCCGTCAAACATGCGAGCAGCCATGTTCCAGTGGAGGAGACGATGAAAAAGAACGGCAAGCCCGGGCAAGGCCCGTCCCGGCGTTCGATTCTGAAGGGCAGCCTGATGACGGCGTCCCTTGCGGGCGTCGGCGCCTTCTACGGCCCCTGGCACCACAACCGCGCCTACGCGCAAGGCAAGAAGCCGATCAAGCTCGGCTTGACGAACGACGCGGGTGGCCAGTTCGGCAATAGCGGACAGGATGAGCATCGCGCCATTCGCATGGTCATCGACGAGTGGAATGCCAAGGGCGGCGTGCTCGGCCGCAAGATCGAATGGGTCACTGCCGACACGGAATCGAGCCCGGCTGCCGGTACGCGCATCGCCGAGCGCTTCATCACGCGCGAGGATTGCCCGATCCTGATCGGCGCGCTGCACTCGGGTGTCGCCAACGCCATCACGCAGGTCGCCAACAAATACGGTACCATCTTCCTCAACACGAACTCCTCCGCACCGAGCGAGGCGGGCGAGAACTGCAGCCGCATCAAGTTCGTCTGGGACGGCAACGGCACGAATTTTTCCAAGGCTGCCGTCGCCAATGCCGTGAAATCGATCGGCAAGAACTGGCTACTGCTCACCAACGACTACGTCTGGGGGCACTCGACGGCGGCCGCTACCAAGGCACTCATCGAAGCCAATGGCGGCAAGATCATCGACAACCTGCTCGTGCCGCAGAATACGCGCGATTTCACGTCGTATCTGCTCAAGATCCAGCAGATCAAACCGCAGGTCGTCGGCACCGCGATAGCCGGCGACGACAACAAGGCTCTGCGTGAGCAGATCACGCAGCTCAAGCTCGATCAGGCTGGCGGGCCGGCCTGGATCAACAATCAGCAGGATTGGCCGGATGTCTGGGGCTCGCCGCAGAGTCTCTTCGGCGTGTTCGGCACGACGTGGTACCACAAGCTCGACCTTCCGGGCGTGCCTGAGTTCGTGAAGAAGTGGCAAGACGCGAACAAGAACGGCCCGATCCCGGTGCCGGGCAACGTCTCCTACAACGGCTACATGGCGACGCAGGAGCTGTTCCGCGCCATCGAGCGCGCCGGATCGACGAACAACATCGCGATCATCAAGGCGCTCGAGGGCCACAAGATGTCGGCCAAGGATCGCATGCAGCACTTCGATGCCTACATCGATCCCGACACGCATCAGGTGCAGCAGACGATCTACCTTGCACGCAAGAACGAGAAGCCCGTCGACAACACGGATCATTTCCAGATCATGAGCTGGGTCGAGCCGAAGGACGCCCTCGACGACGCCGCGCCTGGAAAGTGCAAGCTCATCCCGCACGACAAAGTACCGTCCGTGGATGCATGAATGCGACGAGTGAGGTGGCACACGCCACCTCACTCACTTCGACCGCACGACACGCACAACGCACGCCCTGCGTGATATCAGACGCGACGATCTCGTGCTGATCCAAGCAACCCATCAAGAGCAGCCGCCGCGTGTTCGATCTTCTTCCTCATCTGCTCAACGGCCTCGTGCTCGGCTTGCTCCTCGCGCTGATCGCCCTCGGCTTCATGCTGATCGTCGGTCTGATGGAGCAGATCAATCTTGCGCACGGCTCGCTCTTTGCGCTCGGCGCCTATCTCGCTCTGGCGCTAACGGGCCCCAATCCACCACTTCCGTCGGATCTTGCCGCGCTCTGGCTTCAGGTCCCTCTCGGATGGCGCTACGGCATTGCATTGATCGTCGCTCCGTGCCTTGCGGGTATCGTCGGCATAGCCGTCGAGTTCTGCATGCGCCGCACGTACGGCAGTGACCCGCTCTACGGGCTACTTCTGACCTTCGGCGTCGCCCTTGTGCTCGAGGAAGTTCTCCGCCTGACCTGGGGCACGCGCGATCATGTGCTTCCAATCCCGCAATCCATGAGTGGCGGCTTCATCTTCGGCGATCTCATCTGGTCGACGTATCGCTTCTACGCTGCCGGCATGGCCGCGGTTGTCATAGGCCTCGTCTGGCTGTTCATCGAGAAGACGCCCTATGGCGCCATGATCAAGGCCGGCGCGCATGACAGCGAGATGGTGCGCGCGCTCGGTGTGAACCTTTCGAAACTGCGGCTCGGCGTGTTCATGCTGGGGACCATGCTCGCAGCATTCGCAGGCATTGTTGTCGCGCCGATCTGGGGAATTCGCCCGCACATGGGCGTGGATGCCGTCGTTCCCGCCTTCCTGATCATCGTGCTTGGTGGCGTCGGGAGTTTTTGGGGGGCCGTGATCGCCAGCTTGCTGGTCGGTCTCGCGGTCGGCGTCTCGGGTGCCTACGCATCGGAGTGGTCACTACTCTCGATGTATCTGCTGCTGGTCGCCGTCGTGTCCTTCCGGGCGCGCGGCCTCTTCGGCAAGAAGAGCATGCTGGAGGTTTGAGAGAAACTATGACCGGCACGTCGAGCGACGCGCGCCTGATCACGCCCACCATGATCGCAGCCTGGCTGGTGCTGGCGACCGTGCCGCTGTGGATCAGCAAAGTTGGCCTCTATCCGTATATCGGCGTCGAGATCCTGATCTGGTCGATCTATGCGCTCGCGTTCAACCTCGTGCTGGGCGTGTCGGGATTGCCGTCGTTCGGACACGGCGCCTTCTTCGGCATCGGCGCCTATGCCTTCGGTCTTACGCAATTCAATGTGGCCGCCAACCTCTGGGTCTGCCTCATCGGCGCGACGCTCGCGGGCGCAGTTGCCGGCCTCCTCGTCGGACTCTTCATCGCGCATCGGCGCGGCATCTATTTTGCGCTGCTGACAATCGCCTTCGGCCAGATCTTCTGGACCATTTCGGTGAAGTCGCACAGCATCACGGGCGGCGAGGACGGTCTTCTCAACATCGTGAGGCTGCCCGTCAATCTAGGTGTCGTCGCCTTCGATATCTCCGACAATGACTCGCTCTACTATTTCGTTCTCGCCGTCTTCGCCGTTGTCGCGGTCGTGCTGTGGCGCCTCGTCAATTCGCCCTATGGCCGCCTGCTCTCGGCGATACGCCAGAGCGAGGTCCGCACGGCGCATCTCGGTTACAACGTCTGGCTCTACAAACTCAGCATCATCGTCATATCCGCGGGATTCTCGGGCTTTGCCGGCGGCCTCTTCGCCATGGCCCAGCGTTCGGCCTTTCCTGACGTGATGAACCTCGCGCAATCAGGCCTCGTCGTGATGATGACACTGGTCGGTGGCGGACTCGTGAGCTTTTGGGGTCCTGTGATCGGCGTCATCGTCTTCCTGACGGCGCGCGACGTGATCGGCGCCATGACGAATGCCTGGATGCTGTATTTCGGGACCATGTTCGTCCTGCTGGTGCTCTTCCGGCCCGACGGCATCGCAGGCGCATTCAAGCTGCTCGTCGAGCGCTGGAAGGCGCGCGGTGCTACGCCATCCCTCAGCTCTGCACCACGGAGCGGCTGATGGCACTCGTAGAAGCAGAAGGCGTGCACGTGCGGTTCGGGGATCGGGTCGTCCTCGAGGAGATCAATCTGTCCGTGAATGAAGGTGAACTCCACGGCATCATGGGACCGAATGGTGCTGGCAAAACCACCTTCTTCAACACGCTTACCGGGCGCGTGAAGCCGAACCGCGGACGCATCCGCCTCAATGGCGAGGACGTCGCCGGCCTCAGCCCGCACGCCATTGCGCGCAAGGGACTCGCACGCTCCTTCCAGATCATGACGCTCTTCAATGACTTCACCGCGCAAGAGAACGTCATGGTGGCCTTGCCGGCGTATCGCGCTCGTGGCTTCGATGTGCGCCGCGCCGTCGCCGGCGATGCGAGCTTTTCCGACGAGGCCAACGAGGTGCTCGCGTCCGTCGGGCTCGCCGGCAAGGCAGGAATATCCGCGAAGCTCCTCTCCTATGGCGAGCGGCGCGCGCTAGAGATCGCCGTCGCGCTCGCTCAGCGCCCCCGCGTTCTGTGCCTCGACGAGCCGACCTCGGGCCTCGGCACGGATGGCACGCTTCGCCTCGCCGAGCTGATCGGAAGCCTCAAGGGGAAGCTGACGATTGTCGCGGTCGAGCACGACATGCGTTTCCTGTTCTCGCTTGCTGACCGCATTTCCGTCATCCATTGGGGGCAGGTCGTCGCGCGCGGGACGCCTCGCGAGCTTCAGGAGAACGCGTGGGTGAAGCGCTCGAACCTGGGGAGCTTCGGATGATCCTCGAAGTCCAGGGCATCGATACGTTCTATGGCGAGACGCAGGCGCTCTACGGTGTATCGCTCGCTGTCGCCAAGGGCGAAGTACTCGCACTGCTCGGCGCAAACGGCGCGGGCAAGACAACGACAATCTGCTCGATCCTCGGCCTGACGCGCCCGCGCCGCGGCTCCGTTCGTTTCAACGGCTCGGACGTCACCCGCGCACCGACGCATGAGATCGCGCGCGCAGGTGTCTGCTGGGTACCGGACGACCGGCGGCTTTGCCCGACGCTCACGGTCGCGAAGAACCTTCGCATCGCCATCAAGAAGACGCCCTTCCGGGCCTGGACGATCAACGAGACCTTCTCCATTTTCTCTCCGCTCGAATACCTCATGCACCGGGAAGCGGAGAATCTCTCCGGCGGCGAAATGCAGATGGTGTCGATCGCCCGCGCGCTGCTCGGGTCGCCGGGCCTCGTGCTCTTCGATGAACCGAGCCAGGGGTTGGCACCGAAGATCGTCTCAGATGTGCTCGCGACGGTACGCCGCCTCAAGACGGAGGGAATTGCCGCGATCGTCGTCGAGCAGAATGCCGAGATCGCCCTCTCCGTTGCCGATCGCGCCGTCGTCCTCGATCGTGGCACAGTCGCCTGGTCCGGCGATGCCGCAACGCTGCGCGACGACGATGCCCTTCGCCAACGCTTGCTCGGAGTCTGATCATGGCACCGGCTTCAGGCGCTCCGCTGATCGCTCTCCAAAACCTGCAAAAAGTCTACACGCGCGGGCTTATCGCGCGCCAGCAGACCTTCAAGCTCGAGGCGGATCTTACGATCGACGGGCCGGGCATCGTCGGCGTCGTCGGTCCCAATGGCGCCGGCAAAACGACGCTCTTCGAGATGATGACCGGATCGAATGCACCGACGAGCGGACGCGTGCTCGTCGCCGGCACCGATATTCATCGCGTCAAGTATGCCGAGCGTGATCGGCTGGCCATCCACTATCACCAGTCCTACCAGGTGCGCCGCTTCCGCAAGCTCGTGCCGTCGATTTTTCTCGCGCCGTCACCGGTCGAACGTCCGGTCGTGCACCTTTTCGACGAGCCTCAATTCAACACGCAGGACGGCTACATCGGCTTCATGCTGGACTTCTTCCGCAAGCTCCGCGCGGAAGGGCGACTCGTGATCCTGTGTCTCCACCCGACGGCCAGCTACCATCTGGAGATTCTCAACGAGATCGCCGAACGCTTCCTGCTCGTGGCCGGCGGAACGGTGACCGATCTTTCGGACTTCAAGTCTCTCGTCGCGGAGGAGCGGATGCGCACCTATCTCGGCCCTGAGATGACGCGCGCGGCCGAGGCCCTGATCTGAGATCGGGCGCGCAGCCGCGCGACCTCAGAATCTGCCGCCCTGATTGTAGCTGCCGACGAGCTGATTGTAGTCACGCGTCAGTCTGGCCGGAGAGCCCTCGACCATCCATCCGCCGCCGGCATCGAGCATCATCTTGTCGCCCTGGCTGTACGGCACCTTGTCGCGAACACGGCGCATGAGCTGCTTCGCTGTCGTCAGAAAAGACTTCGACGCATTGACGAAGCTCGAGCCGATCTTGGTACCTTTGTTTTCTTCGGCGAATGTCTCGGTCGCCTTGACGATCGCCTCGTAGTCCTCAAGAGCCTTGCCGATCGCGGCGATATCGGGCTTGGACGCCGATTGAACGCGCATGAGGCGCTTGGCGCTCAGCATAACCGCCTCGATGTGATAACGATCCTTGATGCCTTCGGTGCGCTCGATCTCGGCGATCCGCTGCGCGGCCATCACATCCTGCAGCTCGTCGATGCCTGAACGAAGCTTTTGATCCGCCGATGCGAACGCATCCCAGGCGGCGATGAGACGAGGATGCATGGCCCGGCCCTTGGCCATCTTGTCGTCCTTGTAGTTCTCCTGCGTGTAGTAATCGTCGGCTTCCTTCAGCAGGCCTTCGAGAATGCCAACGGCCTCCGCATAGTTGGATGCGGACGTCTCCAGCGTCGCATCACGCGGCTCCATCGCGTTCGCCTGCTCGACTTTCTTCTTGCAGTCGGTGGTGTCGTAGATGGTGTAGAGGCCGTAGATGATGCGCTCTTTGCCGGTCGGCCCATTCTTGCTGACCCAGCTGAAATAGCGCCGACGTGAGTCGTACGAGCGCTCCGAGAGGCGGTTGATGCAGCCGATGTAGGCGTTGAGCTTCTGGCTGAGCGCGGGTTCCTGCGCTGTTGCCGGGCCAATTCCCGTCGGCACGATCAGCAGGGCCGCACCAATGGCCAGTACGAGCGTGCAGGCAAATTTCATCGCCACCCTCCTCATGCGGAGCCTCTCGTCGGATCGAGCGAATGCCGTATTGCGTCTTCCTTAGCCCCGCCGCGCGCCGTTTTGTACCTCCCCACCCCAATATGGTTTCATGGAACCTATCCCTCTGGTGCAACGAAGGCACACGTTGAGGGTTATTCAATTGCTGCAACCTTCTTATGTCCCCAAATTGCGTTCTAGTTGTATGTGTGCGATTCGCTCGTAACGCTAACGCCAGCTCTGAAACCGTTCAGGAAAGGTGCTTTATGAGGATTTCATCGGTCCTTCGCGCGGCGCTAATAGCGCTCGTCGCCATCTTCGGCGTCTCGCGCGCCGCCCACGCAGAAAGCGGCTCCGTCGAGCTCACGATCTACAAAGCCGGCTGGATTATCGGCGGATCGGGCGGCGGCGGCTCACTCTACTTCCGCGGCCGACACTACCAGCTGTCCGTCGGTGGCATCGACTATGGCCTCGTCTTCGGAGGCTCGAAGACAGTCCTACGTGGTCGCGTGAGCAACATCAGGCGCCCTTCGGATGTTGCCGGCGTGTACGGCGCGGCCGGCGCAGGCCTCGCAGTTGGGCGTGGCGCACGCGCTATCGTTCTGACCAACCAGAAGGGCGCCGTGTTGGAGTTGTCGGGACGCCAGGTAGGCCTCATGGCGAACGCGGATCTGAGCGGGCTTGCAATTTCGCTGAAGTGAGCCGGCCCTCGCCCTCTACTGCGCAACAGACTGCGGATGTCTCGGACGACGGGGCATCCGCAACTGCACGATCTACTCTACGATAGCTCCTCGCGCAGTATCCGCTTCAAGATTTTGCCTGAAGGATTGCGCGGAAGCTGCTCCCGGATGATCAGATCCTTGGGCACCTTGAAGCCGGCCAGCCGAGCGCGGCAATGCTCGCTGAGCATCGCCAGATCCAAGGCTGCACCTTCATTCAACACAACGACGGCAACGGGCCGCTCTCCCCAACGCTCGTCGGGAAGGCCGATGACGGCGGCTTCCCGCACGCCCGCGATCTGATAGATGACGCGCTCGACTTCGGACGAAGCAATGTTCTCCCCGCCCGAGATGATCATGTCCTTCTTACGGTCCGTCAGATAAAGAAAACCTTCCTCGTCGATATGGCCTATATCGCCTGTGCGAAACCAATCGCCGAAGAATGACGCTCGGGTTTTCTCTGGATCCTTCCAGTAGCCGCGCGTGATCTTGGGACCGCGCAGGCAGATCTCGCCGCTTTCGCCAGCGGGCAGAGTGCGCCCCATCTCATCGCGGATCTCGACCTCGACGTGCGCCAAGGCACGACCGACCGAGCCGATCTTCTCAATCTCGCGGCCGGCTTCCATCATGGTGTCGCCACTACACGACTCGGTCAGCCCGTAAGCATCGATATAGCGTGCGTTTAAGAAATAGCCCGAGAATGCCCGGATGCGCGGCTCGGGCGTACGTTCACCACCGCCGACGACCCATTTGACACTCGTTACGTCGTGCTTGTCGCGATCCGGATGCGCTAGGATGGCGCTCAGCATGACCGGTGCGAACCAAGCTCCTGTCAGTCGCTCTTGCTCAATAGAGCGGATGGCTGCCGCCGGATCAAAGTCGCGATGAATACAAATCGCACCTCCCACCCAGAGCACCGCCATCCCAGGCAGATCGAACGCACCGACATGATAGAGGGGGCCTGTTACGAGAAGGCGGTCTGACGCCGTCAAGCCAAGCGCCACGACGTGATCAGCGTTCTTCCAGTAGAAATTTCCGTATGTGTGCATGACGCCCTTAGGGCGATCGGTCGTACCTGATGTGTACATCAGACGGAAGAGATCGTTGGCACCAGTGACGCGCGCGACGGCAGGAGCGACGTCGCCGGCAAGCTTGGTGGCATCCGATTGCGCGGCGGCGTCGACCAGCACGACATTCTCGAGGCCCGAGACGAGAGGATCAAATTCCTCATCAGCGAAGACGATATTCGCGCCGGCGTGTCCAGTGATATATGCGACTTCTTCGGCTGCAAGCCGGTAATTGACCGGGAGAAACACCGCACCAATGTGGCTCGCAGCAAAGGACAGCTCGATGAAGGCTGCGCTGTTCTTCATAACCGCAGCAACGATATCGTGCGGACCGACGCCACGAGCGACCAGATACCCTGCCAATTTTTCAATACGAGCACTCAGCGTCGCGTAGTCGAGACGCGTGCTGCCGTAAATCAGCGCGAGAGCAGAAGGCGTGCGGCGTGCATGAAAGCGGATGAAGCTCGAGAGGTTCAGCATGGTGCAATGCTCCTAACCACCTCAGTACGAACGCGGCAGCCCTAGATTCTGCCCAGCGATGAAATTCAGGATCATCTCCTCCGAGATAGGCGCGAAACGGAAGAGGCGTGCATCGCGCCATAGTCGCTCGACATGCATGTCCTTCGCGAAACCCATCCCGCCCATGGTCTGCATGGCCTGCTCGATCCCCGCCGATGCTGCTTGTGAAGCTATCAGCTTTCCGACATTGGCCTCGGTGCCGAATGGCTTTCCAGCATCGAAGAGCGCTGCCGCCTTGAGGTTCATCAATCGAGCGCACTGAACTTCCGCCCAGTGCTGAGCGAGCGGAAACTGCAGGCCCTGATAGCTGGCGATCGGCTTTCCGCCAAATACGCGGCGTTCCTTCGCGTAGTCGACGGCGAGCCGGATAGCGAGATCGGCAGCACCGACGAGACCAGCCGTCGTCACGATGCGCTCGGTGTTCAGGACGTCGAGAAGCTCATACCAACCGCCGTCAAGCGTGCCGAGGATCTCGCTGCCGTCGATCTCGACATCATCGAAGAAGACATTGCAGGCCGAGAGCGTGTTGGTGCCGACCTTCTCGATGGGGGCGTAGGTCAGCCCTTTCCGCGCGACGTCGATCATGAACATCGTGAGGCCATGCGTGCGCTTCGGCGAATCCTCGACCTTGGTCGTGCGCGCAATGACCAGCATCTTCTGTGCGGACTCGACACCCGTAATCCAGATCTTTCGACCGTTGAGACGCCAGCCATTTCCTGAGCGTGTCGCGAATGTCTTGATCTCGAGGCTATTGGAGCCTGCATCGGGCTCGGTAAGCGCCATGCAGCAGTTGATTTCGCCCGAGATGATCTTCGGCAGAAGCTCGCGCCGCATGGCATCACTGCCGAAGCGCGCGATCGAAACTCCGCCGAAGATCGGGTTGATCATGAAGAGCTGGCCGACGGTGCAGCCACCGCCACTTGCCGCAAGCTGTTCGATGATCAAGGCCATCTCGACCATACCGAGGCCACTGCCACCATGGGCCTCAGGCAGCGCGACACCGCAGAGTCCGGCCTCGCATACGGCGCGCCAAAGCTCCTGCGGAAAGGCCTTTCGCGCATCGTGATCGCGCCAATAATCGAGACCGAAGTGCTCGCCGATCTTGCGCGCACTCTCCGCGATCATCTTCTGCTCGTCGGTCAGTTCGAAGTCCATGGCACTTTCCGTTAGGCTCAGATGGCCAGCAAATGGAGCGGCTCTTCCAGCAGCGCGATCATGTCATCGAGAAGTCGGGCAGCCGATGCGTGATCGAGCGCGCTGCTGTCGTACGAAACAGCAAGTGTCATCTCGTGGCTTACAGCGCCTCCGCGCGCCGCGCGAACGCCGCCAACACCAAGTGCCATCCGCCAGCCCTGCGGGACCGTTGGCACGAGAAGACGCGTCTTGCCCTCGACGATGAAGATCGCGAGATCGCCTGCGTCGCCGCCCCGTTGCGCTTGTGCGATGCGCGTGGCCATGGCCGACAGCGTGTCGCGCGGGGAGCATTCGATTGCGACCAGAGAGCCGCCCATATCGAAGCCAATACGAACAGGCTCTTCACCGTCTCCTGCGAGCGCCCTTGTACAGGCGAGCACGACGTAGGTCAGCCGCTCGAATGTCCGCCCACTCGCACCCGCCAGGCGATTGTCGAGCGCACGTAACGCGGTGACATCGGCGTCGGCGCTAACGAAGGAGAGTGCTGAGCATGCGGGGGCCGTTTGCGTCGCGCGCTCCACTGCTGGCGCGATGGGCGTAAGCTGCCGGGATGAAACCTGCCCGCCTTTTGCGTCGAGAACATCGGCGGCCTTGATGCGCCCACGCGGACCTGAGCCTCCGACAAATTTGAGATCAATGCCGGCCTCCCGCGCCAATCGCCGCGCGTACGGCGTGGCGATGATGCGCTCCTCCAATCGACGCAGAGATACAGGAGACGCATCGGGTGGCCGCGCTGCTTTCGGCAGATCCCCCTTCTTAGGCGCCGACGCTGCTTCGGTTGCCAGACGGCCGGCCGCGGACACGCCTTCGAGGCGCCAGCGTGCAATAGGCGCCCCCACGGACACGACATCGCCCTCGGGCGAAAGCAAATCAGCCATCACGCCCGGCGCGGGTGCTTCAACATCGTTGGCGATCTTGTCGGTCTCGATGACGACGATGATATCGCCGGCGCTGAAGCGCTGGCCGGGCGAGACTAGCCAGCGCGCGACCGTGCCCTCGGTCATGGTGAGACCGAGCTTCGGCATCAGCAGGTCGGCGATATCGCCCATGGTTCAATGGCCGGTGAACTTAGGCGCGCGCTTCTCGAGAAACGCGCTGCAGCCTTCCTTGGAATCAGCGGTGTCGAGCACCAGACCGATCATGGCCTGCTCGTGCGCCAGCGCAGAGGAGAGCGGCATGTCGCCACCGCTGTTGAGCGTCCGCTTGAGCAGCTTCAGGACAAGCGGCGACTTCGAGGCCATCTTGCCGGCCATCTCACGAGCAGCAGTCATGACCTCCGACTTCGGAACGGTCTTGTTGGCGAGACCGATCTCGACCGCCTCCTGAGCCGAGATCTGCTCGCCAGTAAACATGATCTCCTTGGCACGGCAGAGAGGCACCTGACGAATGATGCGCTGCGTGCCGCCTGCGCCTGGGAACAGGCCAAGCGTGATCTCTGGGAGGCCAAGGCGCGCGTTGTCGGCGAGAATGCGGATGTCGGTCGCGAGAATGAGCTCCGTGCCACCGCCGAGGGCATAACCGTTGACCGCAGCAATCGTCGGCTTGTCGCACAGCTCGATGCGCCGGAACACACGATGAATGACCTCGCCGAACTCTTCATAGTGGCGCAGTCCATCACGCGATTTGAGATCCGCGATGTCGCCGCCAGCAACGAACGCGCGATCGCCCGCGCCCGTGATGATGATGACCTGCACCGCCGGGTCGGCCTCGATCTTGGCCCATGCATCCTCAAGCGTGAGGAGCGTTGGGATGTCGAGGGCATTGAGCGTCTTCGGTCGATTGATCGTGACGACGGCTAGGCCGTCCGCGATATCGGTAAGAATGGCATCACTGGTCATGGGCGCTCCTCGATTTTCTTTATGCGAGCGTGCGGCGCACGGCCTCGACAATGCGCGAGGCATCGGGGCGATAGTGCGCCTCGAGTTCTTTCGCAAAAGGCACGGGCATGAATGGCGCGCCGACACGCACGATCGGACCATCCAGCTCGTCAAAGCCAATGTCGGCCATGCGCGCAGCGATCTCCGCACCAACGCCAAAGGCTTCGACGGCCTCGTGCACGATCACGAGCCGATGCGTCCGCGCGAGAGAGGCCAGCACCGCGGCTTCGTCCCAGGGCTGAAGGGAGCGAAGGTCGATCACTTCGGCCTCGATGCCGTCTTTTGCAAGCAGGCCCGCTGCATCAAGTGCGACGGCACGCATAGCGCCATACGTGGCGATCGTTGCATCCCGTCCAGGTCGCGCAACGTCTGCCTTGCCAATTGACGCGCTCGGCGGCGGCTCCGGCAGCTCTCCCTTCACCGCGTACAGGCTCTTGTTCTCGACAACGATGACCGGATCTGGATCGGCGATCGCAGCGCGCGTCAATGCGTAAGCATCTGCGACTGTCGCGGGGCACACGACCTTCAGTCCCGGCACATGCGCAAGCCAGGCTTCGAGGCACTGCGAGTGCTGCGGCCCGGCATTGATGCCGCCACCATGCGGAAGGCGCACCACCATGGGCAGTGCGTACTGCCCGCCGAACATGAAACGCGCCTTCGCCGCCTGATTGACGAGCGCGTCCATCGAAAGTGTCACGAAGTCCATGAACATGATCTCGACGACGGGCTTTAGGCCGCTCATGGCTGCACCCACGGCCGCGCCGACGATAGCCGCCTCCGAAATGGGCGTATCGCGCACGCGATCGGGACCGAAGCGATCGAGCAGTCCGCGCGTTACGCCGAAGGGGCCGCCCGGCGCCGCGATATCCTCACCAAACACCACCACGCTGTCGTCGGCCGCCATGGCGTCGGCAAGCGCGCGATTGATGGCTTGGCCGAAGCGCACCTCGCTCATGGCCGAACCTCCGTGTTGGCGTAGACATCGCGGAGAGCATCGCCGAAAGCAGGCGCCGTGCCGGCTCGTGCGCGCGCAACCGCGGCATCCACGCGTGCGACGGCATCGCGTTCGGCTGCTTTGATCTCCGCTGCAGGCAAACCCTCTGCAGCGAGGCGCCGCTCGAGGCGACCTATCGGGTCATCATCGCTACGTGCGGCATCGGCCGCATCTCGATACTTCTGCGGATCACCCTCGAAGTGCCCGCGCACGCGCGTCGTACGACATTCGAGAAAGCGAGGGCCACCACCGTTGCGGATCTCAGCCACGAGTGTGCGCGTCACGTCGTGAACGGCCATTGCGTCATTGCCGTCGATGGAGCGCGCTTCGATGCGGTGGCTCAGGGCGAGCGCGCATGGATCCGCCGCGAGCTGCCGCGATGTCGGCGAGAACTCAGACCAGCCGTTGTTCTCGCAAACGAAGAGCACCGGCAGTCGCCAGATGGACGCGAGATTGAAACTCTCGTGCATCACGCCCTCGGCCAACGCGCCATCGCCAAAGAAAACCGCTGCCACAGCGCCGTTGCGCTTCACCTGATGGGCGAGCGCACTGCCGACCGCAATCGGAAGACCTGCCCCGACGATGCCATTCGCGCCAAGCATGCCGACTGCCGCATCGGCAACGTGCATCGAGCCGCCGCGGCCTTTGCACATGCCCTCGGCTTTGCCCATGATCTCGAGAAAGAAGCGCTCGAGATCGAGCCCCTTGGCCAATGCATGGCCGTGGCCGCGATGGTTCGAGGCAAGCGTATCTGTGGGCCCGAGCGCCGCACAAACGCCAGCCGCAACACCTTCCTGCCCCACCGAGAGATGAATGAACCCCGGCACCTCGCCGTCAGCGAACAATTGGGCAAGGCGCAACTCGGCCTCGCGGATCAGCCGCATGGTCCGCAACAGATCGATGGGTGAAGCGCTGTCCGCCGCGGTCAAGCAGAAATCCTCCAGCCGTTGGGACAATTGCTCCGCTATTCTCGGCAGGGAAGGATCGCGGTGTCAAGGATAATGAATGATGAGCCATGATTCGTATTTGTTGACGAGCATGGCGCGATAGCGCTAGTCTTTGAGCCAGCGAGGTCCGCGATGCTCGAGAAAAAGCCTTCTGAGGGGCCCGATGCGGCCGGCGAGGCCGCCCCAGGCCGCAGACGCCGCGCCGACCGCGCAATCGAAACGCGGCGCAAGCTCATTGATGCGGCGGCCAGGGTCGTGGGCGCGGAAGGCTACGCGAACGCTTCGGTCGCCAAGGTCACGGCTCTTGCCGAGATTGCTCAAGGCACATTCTACAACTACTTCGCATCACAGCAGGATCTGTTCGACCAACTGCTCCCCGAGCTTGGCACTGAGCTGCTCGAGTCCATTCGACAGCGCACCGCCGGTGAGAGCGACAGCTTCGCGCGCGAAGAGATCGGCTTTCGTGCCTTCTTCGACTTTCTCGCCGAACGCCCCGAATTCTACCGCATTCTGAACGAGGCCGAGACCTTCGCGCCGAAGGCCTACCACGATCACATGCGCAACATGGCCGAAGGCTACATGCGCGCGCTCTCGCGCAGTCATGCCAAGGACGAACTACCGGGGTTCGAGCGGCGCGAGCTCGAAGTCATCATCTACGCCATGCTCGCGGCCCGCAACTACCTCAGCTATCGCTATCTTTTCCGCGATGGCCGCACGCGGCGCCTGCCGGCCTGGGTCGACCGCGCGTACATGAAGCTCATGACCGGCGGCATGTTGTACGGCGGCACGGGGGAAAGACCTCGACGCGCCCGCCGCAGCGCCAAGGCCACGGATAGCGCAATTGTCAGCGATGCTGCCCACTTTCGCCCAGCCCCGGCGAGCCCGGGCGAATCGCGCATCGAGCTCGAAGTGACCGACGCGTGCCTAGGGGCGGACGGCGCAATCCGGCGGGGCATCCTGCTGAAGCTGATCGAGGCCGCGGCCACCGCCGCGGCGGCCGAGATTTCCGAGTCCCAGCCGCGCCTTCTGAGCCTGTCTACGGCCTTCCCTAATCCCGCAGGAGACGAGGATCTGGCCGCGACCGCGCGGGCGCAGGGGAGCGGAAGCGCTATCCACGTGAACGTGGAAGTTCATGCGGCAAACGGCGCGCCACGTGCTATTGCCACGGCGCAGGCCGTCTATGAGGCCGAACGTCGCGATGGAATATGAATCATGACTCGGGAATCATCTTGACGGAACCGAACTGCCTGAAGCACATTCGGGCCAACAACAAGATCGATCCGTCAGGTCGGCATATAGATGTTCACTTAGGAGGAACCCCATGGCCCGCAAGCGTGCCGAACTCGACCGCCGCACAGTGCTCAAGGGCGCTGCGGCCGGAGCTGCTGCTACGATCTTTGCGCCCAATATTGTCGCGGCGCAGAACAAGGTCGTCCGCATTGGTATGCCGACGATTCTCTCCGGCCGCGTTGCGCAGCTCGGCACGTCGTCGCGCAACGCCGTCATAATGGAAGTCGAGAAGATCAATGCGGCTGGCGGGCTCGCCGGCCGTCAGATCGAAATGGTCATTCGCGACTCGAAGGGCCAGCCTCAGGAAGCCGCGCGCGTCTCCCGCGAGCTCGTGAACAGCGACGGCTGCGAGATCCTGCTCGACGCCGAAGCCTCATCTGGCTCGTTCGCTGTGCAGGAAGTTGCGAAGGATCTCGGCGTGCTCGTGATGCACACCAATTCCGAGACTTCCTCGCTGACCGCCGATCCGAAAATCCGCATTCCGCTCGCGTTCCGCTCGTGCCGGCAGGGCATCCACGATGCCGTGGTGAGCGGTGCTTACGCAGCCGAAATCGCCAAGGCAAAGAAGATCAATCGCTGGGGCACCTGCTCGCCGGATTACGCATACGGCCGCGACAACACGCAGCTCTTCGTCGAGTATCTGAAGCACTTCTACCCACAGGCCGAGGTCACCACTGAAGCCTGGCCGAAACTCTTCCAGCCTGACTACACCGAGGTCATCACCCGCGTCCTGCAGAACAAGCCGCAGGCACTCTACTCGGCACTCTGGGGTGGCGATCTGACCTCGTGGGTCGATCAGGCAAGCATCTACGCGCTGTTCTCGCAGATGGAAGTCTTCGCGATCAACATGGCGGACTACACCGTGCTGACGGCCGTGAAGAACCTGCCGAAGGGCATTCACTCCGCCACGCGCTACATCAAGACCTATCCCGCCACCAAGCAAAATGCCGCTTGGGGTGACGAGTACCGCGCGCGCTTCAAAGAATATCCAACCAACTGGTCGTGGGAGAACTGGGTCGGCATTCACTTCATCGCCGAAGCTGCGAAGAAGGCGAATTCCGCCGACGGCAAGAAGATCGCCGAGGCCATGCGCGGCCTCAAGATCGATTGCCCGTTCGGCGCTGACGGCACTGTCACGATGCGTGCCGACGATCAGACGGTGATCGGCTACGCCATTGGCTGGGGGCCGACGATCTCGCAAGAGCCTTACGTCCCGGAGGTCAAGGGCGCAAGTTGGGATACGATCCTTCAGCTCGAAGCCGAGTGGAAGAAGCGCAACAACTACACCTGATTTGCGCTCGATCGGAGTTACCATCGCAGGGCCGAGGCAGTCTCCTTGGCCCTGCGAGCGATTTAGATCAGACCACCGCCGAGGTGACGCTTGAATCTCGCCGCACTCATGGATTGCCTGACGTCCGCCTCCTGCCTCGTCACCCAGACGACGAGCGGCCTCATCATCGGGATGCTGCTGTTCCTCGTGGCGGCCGGGCTCACTCTCATTTTCGGCGTGCTCAAGGTCGTCAACTTCACGCACGGCTCGTTCTACATGCTCGGTGCGTACCTCGCGTACACCGTGAACGGGCTGACGGACAGCTATGTCCTGGCCGTTCTGGCGGCGGCGACCGGCGTCGGCATTTTCGCGCTGATATTCGAGCGCTTCTTCATGAGCAAAGTGTACGGCTCGAACGTGCTCATGCAGCTCCTGGTCTGCTACGCCTTCATCCTCATTCTGGATGATGCTGTGAAGATCATCTGGGGGCCGGAATTCAAATCGATGGGCATGGCCACTGCCTTCCAGAAGCCACCGCTCTTCATCGCTGGCGGCATCGTCCCAGTGTTCTACCTCTTTCTGATCATCGTCACGCTCGTCATCTCGGCCGCCCTCTATCTGGTCATCACACGCACCAGGTTCGGCACGGTCGTTCGCGCGGCGGCTGTCAATCCGAGCATGGTCTCGGCACTCGGTATCAACACCGGCCTCGTGTACAGCGGCGTATTCGTGCTCGGCGGTATGCTTGCCGGACTTGCGGGCGGCCTCGCTGCACCGGTCCGATCTTTGACAGCCGGCATGGGCTTCTCGATCCTCATCGAGTCCTTCATCGTCACCGTCATCGGCGGCATGGGATCGATCGCCGGTGCGCTGCTTGGCTCAGTCTTGATCGGCCTCGTGCGCTCATTCGGCTCGATTGGTTTCCCTCTGTTCGTCGAAGGACTGATGTTCCTGCTGATGGCTGTCATCCTCATCCTCAAACCGAGCGGCCTGCTCGGCAAGGAGGGTTGAGATCATGCTGTCGACCCGTCCCAATCTCGCCCGCGATATCTCGATCGCTGCGGTGGCGCTGATCGTTCTTCTGCTCCTGCCGTACGTTTGGCCGAGCAGGATGATGAATGACCTCGTGATCCGCGTATCGGCCTTCGCACTGTTCGCGACATCTCTGAACCTGCTGGTCGGCTACACGGGCATGGTCTCGTTCGGCCACGGCATGTTCTTCGGCTTTGGTGCCTACGCTTTTGGCCTTTCCATGCAGCGGCTCGGCGTTTCGATCCCAACGGCGATTCTCATCACGATCGTCTCGAGTGCGCTCCTGGGCCTCGTCGTCGGCGCCATCAGCATCCGACTGAAGGACATCTATTTCTCCTTCATAACGCTCGCCTTCCAGATGCTGCTGTACAGCACTGTGATCGCCTGGGTCCCGCTGACGGGCGGCGATCAGGGGCTCATGGGCGGCATCCCGCGCCCGCCCTTCCTCGGCATCGACTTGTCGATCGAGTCGCACCGCTATGCATTCGCAGTCACGATCATGGTCGTCGGCCTGCTCATTCTGCGCCAGATCGTCGAGTCGCCCTTCGGCTACACGTTGCGCATGATCCGCGACAATACCGAGCGCGCGACCTTCCTCGGCATCAATGTCTTCCGTGCCAAGCTGACGGCGTTCGTGATCGCCGGCGTGTTTGGCTCGCTCGGCGGCATGGTCATGGCGCTCTTCGTCTCGGGCGCCTACCCGGAGTTCGTCAACTGGACGATGTCGGGTGAAGGCATCTTCATGATCATGCTCGGCGGTCTCTCGACGTTCATCGGCCCGGCCGCAGGCGCGCTGATCCTTTCGCTTCTGAATGACGTCATCACGCGCGGTACCGAGCATCACGGCCTGTTCCTCGGCGCCGTCATTCTCCTGTTCGCGCTTGGCCTGCGGAAGGGCGTGACGGACTTCATCGCGGATTGGTTCCGCACGCGCCGAGAGGCCAGCACCAGGAGCGGGAACTGACGCCATGCTCGAGGTCAAAGGTCTTTTCAAATCCTTCGGTGGCGTTGCGGCTATCTCGGACGTCAACATCGACTTCCCGACAGGCTCGCTCACGGCGATCATCGGACCGAACGGTGCCGGCAAAAGCACGTTCTTCAATCTCATCAGCGGCGGACTCATACCGGACAAAGGCTCCGTCACCTTCAATGGTGAAAGCCTCATAGGCCGCTCCCGTGCGCAGATCATCGATGCCGGGATCGGTCGCGCCTTCCAGGTTGCACGCATCTTCCCAACACTCACCGTTGAGGAGAGCCTGCTCGGCGCCGTCACCGCTCATCGCCGACGCGCGCAGAACATCACGCATCGCTTTCCTTTGCCCGAGATGCGCGATCGCACGCACGAAGTTGCCGAGATGTTGGGCCTCGTCGAAAAGCTCGGCGTGACCTCCGCGAACCTCTCGCACGGCGATCAGAAGCTACTCGATATAGCGCTCGCACTGGTGCTCGATCCCAAGGTTCTTCTGCTCGACGAGCCGACGGCCGGCATGGGCCCCGACGAGCGCTGGCGCATGATAGAGCGCGTGCATGAGCTCTGGGAGCGCGAGAAGCTCACGCTGATCTTCATCGAGCACGATATGGATATCGTCTTCAAGATTGCGCCGAAGATATCAGTGCTCTGCTATGGCCGGCTGCTTGCCGAGGGTACACCCGACGAGATCCGCACCAATCCGGCGGTCATCGAAGCCTATCTCGGCACGAGCCACGCGGAGGCCGCAGTATGAGCGCCAGCCCGATCGTTCGCGTCGATGGACTCGACGTCTTCTACGGCAAGAGCCAGATCCTTTTCGGCGTCGGCCTGGAGCTCAAGCAGGGACAGACGCTCGCGCTGCTCGGCCGCAACGGGGCCGGCAAGAGCACGACCATGAAGGCCATTGCCGGCGTCGCGCCGCCGCGTCGTGGCGTCGTGGAGGTCGCCGGTGCGAATGTTGCCGGTCGCGCACCGCATGTCATTGCGCGCACAGGCATCGGCTTCGTGCCGGAGGATCGCCAGATCTTCCCAGAGCATACGGTCGAGGAGAACCTCGAGATCGGCGCCAAGAAAGGCCCCAATGGCCAGGATGATTGGTCATTGAAGCGCGTATTCGAGGTATTCCCGCTACTCGAGCCACTTCGCTATCGTATGGGTGGGCGACTCTCTGGTGGCGAGCAGCAGATGCTCGCGATCGCGCGCACGCTCATGGGCAATCCGATCGTGCTCCTGCTCGATGAGCCGAGCGAGGGACTCGCACCGATCGTTGTCGCACGCATTGGCGAGCTACTGAAGACGTTGCGCAAGACAGGCGCGACGACGCTGATCGCCGAGCAGAACATGCACTTCTGCCTTGGCGTTGCGGATGATGCGGTGGTGATCGACAAGGGTGCGATCGTCTATCGCGACACAATTTCCGGCCTGAAGGCCAACGAGGAGGTCCGTCGGCGCTATCTCGCCATGTGATGGCGGCGCCAGGGCCCAATAGCGAGCCCACCAGCGAGGAGGATGCCATGACGACGCTGGCCACGCATATTGCCCGCTTCACTTCCGCGCTCGACGCGAAGACCATGCCGCCCGAAGTCGTCGAGAAGGCGCGTGCGTGCTTGCTCAATGCCTATGGCATGGGGCTCGACTGCCATGACACGCCCTACGCTCCCGTGGCGCGCGCGGCTGCACTGGCACTCGATGGCGAGGTGGCGAATGGCGCGACCATGCTCGCAGATGGGCGCCGCACCACGGTCGGCGGTGCCTGCCTCGCCAACGCGGCGCTGTTTCATGGCCGCGCTCAGGAGGACTCCTCCGGTGCGGCGCACTTCGGCACCATTCTCGTGCCGCTCCTCACCGCGATGATCGAGACGCGCCGCGCGCCGCTCTCCGACCTTATCCCGGCACTCGTGGCCGGCTATGAAGCCGGCGGTATTCTCGAGAAGGCCTTCGCGATCAACACAACGCCAGGAGGCTTCCGCTCGACGGCCACCTACGGCGTTGTTGCAGCAGCGGCGGCGACCAGCCGCCTGCTCCGCCTCGACGCCGAACGCACGGCTGCGGCACTCGGCAATGCCGTGTCCTTCACAGGCGGCGTGCTGCAATCCTTCGTCGATGGCACGGACGAGTGGCGCTATCAGCCGGGGCTCATTGGCCGCAATGGCCTTGCGGCTTCCGAGTTGGCACGAGCCGGTTCGGTTTCGGCGCCCTATGCGCTCGAAGGCAAGGCAGGCCTCGTGCGTGCGTTCGGCCGCACCGAGACCGATGTCACCGCGCTTGCGGGATCGCTCGGCAAGGAATGGTTCATCCATCGCGTGACGTTCAAGCCGTTCCCTGTCTGCGCCTTCAATCAGACGCCGGTAACCGGCGCGCTGGAACTGCGAAAGGAACTCGGCGGCGCGAAGATCAAAGTCGTCAAGGTCCGCATGAATCCGTACGAGTGCGGCTATGCGGGCATGGATGCAGTGGGGCCCTTCAGCACGATCTCCGGCACCTTGATGAGCATTCCCTTCTGCATTGCCTCGACGCTGCTGCACGGCATACCGGACATGAAGCGCATGACGACGTACGAGGATCCGGCCGTGAACGGGCTCGTCGGGCGCATCGCGCTCGTCGCTGATGCGAACGTGCCGATCCTGAGTGCCATCATCGAAGTCGAGACCGAGGATGGTCGCCGGCTTGTGCGCGATCAGCGTATGACGACAGAGGACTACAACTACAATCGCGCTGGTGTCTCGCAACTCGTGCGTCGCATCGGTGCCGAGCAGAGTGTGCCGCCGCAGGCTTTCGATATGCTCGAGCGTTTCGTCGACCGCCTGCCCGAAGGCACGATCGAGGATGTGCTCAGCGCCTTTCGCCTGCTCGAGCCTCGGCGCAAGGCCGCCTGAGGCGCCGCAGAGGCTTCGGAGTTACGTGGAATGTCGGACGACAAGTGCGAAGCCTTTACGCTCGGCGGACTGTTGCGCGCTGCTGCAGAGCGTCACGGCGCGCGCACATTCCTCGAATTCTCCGACGGCACGCAGACCTACGCCGAGGCCGATGCACGCGCCAATCGCACGGCCAATGGTCTTCTGGCGCTCGACGCCCGCAAGGACAGTAAGATCGCCATCATGGCCATGAACGGGCCGGGCTTCATCGATGCCTGGCTCGGTGCGGCACGCACGGGCGCGGTCTATGTCCCGATCAATACCGACTACAAGGGCGACATTCTCCGCTATCAGCTCGGCAAGGCGGACGTGTCGCACATCGTCGTCGATCCGGCCTTCCTCGAGCGCCTCGACGCTGTCTCGACTGATCTGCCGAAGCTGCGCCATGTGATCCTAAGCGCGCCTATGGCTGATGCACCGCGCTCGCTTCGCGGCGACGTCTCCATCTCGACGCTCGACGATGCGATGAGCGCGCCGGACCGCGATCCGGGTATCGACATTGTCCCTTCGGATCCGCTGGCCATCAGTTTTACGTCGGGAACGACGGGCCCCTCAAAAGGCGTGCTCGCGAGCCACGCGCACGTCATTACGTTCGCGCGCGATTGGATCACGTCCACGGACTACGCCGAGGGCCACTCGATCTACACCTGCATGCCGCTATTCCATGCGGTTGCTTCCTGGCTCGGCGTCGTGCCGGCGATCATCAATGGCGGACGCATCGCGATCGTGCCGCGGTTCTCAGCATCCGGATTCTGGGACGACGTGCGCAAGTACCGAGCCGACGTCGCGCACGGCATCTTCTCCATGGTGCCGATCCTGCTGAAACAGTCGCCGCGCCCCGATGATGCTGCTCAACCGGCGCGCCGGTTCTACTTCGCGAAGGTCAATGACGAGTTCGAGCGCCGCTTCAACTGCAAGATCGTCGAGGTGTACGGCGCTACGGAGACCGGCATTGTGACGGTAACGCCGCCGGCCGGCGAGCGCCGCAAGGATTCCTGCGGCAAGCCAAACACGGCAACATTCGACGTCATGATCGCCAATGAGCGCGACGAGCCTGTCGCCGTGGGCGAGGTTGGCGAGATTCTGGTGCGCCCGAAGCGGCCGTTCGCGATGCTCTCAGCCTACTACAACAGCCCCGACGCCACTATCGAAGCCTTCCGGAACTTCTGGTTCCACACGGGCGACAACGCGCGCGCGGACGCTGACGGATATTACTATTTCGTCGATCGCAAGAAGGACTCGATCCGCCGGCGCGGCGAGAATATCTCCTCATCGGAGGTCGAGGCGACGCTCAATCGCCATCCTGCCGTTCTCGAATGCGCAGTCGTCGCGGCACCCTCCGAACTTGGCGAGGATGAGGTCAAGGCGGTGGTCGTGCTGCGCGAGGGCGCACAGGCGACGGCGGAAGAGCTGTGGGCCTTCTGCGACGAGCACATGCCGCGTTTCTGGGTGCCGCGCTTTATCGAGTTCCGGCGCGAGATGCCCAAGACGCCGAGCCAGAAAATTCAGAAGTACCTCCTGCGCGCGGGCGACGACCGGGGCGAGGTCTTCGAACGCGCGGTGAGTGGAAGGCGCACGACATGACGACGCGGACGATCAAGGTCTACTCGGACTACAAGAGCCCTTACGCCTATCTCGCCAAGGATCTCGTTTACGACCTCGAGCGCGAGACGGGCGTCGAGATCGACTGGCTCCCGTACACACTCGACATTCCGGCCTATCTCGGCAGTGCCAAGCTCGATGCGAGCGGCGGCGTGGCCGAGCAAAGCCGCAACGCGCACCAGTGGCGGCGCGTCAAATACAGCTACATGGACTGCCGGCGCGAGGCGAACCGACGCGGCTTGACCATCCGTGGCACGCAGAAAATCTGGGACTCCTCGCTCGCCAACATCGGCCTGCTCTTCGCCAAGGAGCGAGGCGTGTTCCGCTGCTATCACGATCGCGTTTTCGAGCGCTTCTGGAAGCGCAAACTCGACATCGAGAGCGCGCCTGTTCTAGCAGCCCTGCTCGCGGAGTGCGGAGCCGACGCATCGGACTTTGCGTCTTATGCCGAGGGGGAAGGACGCGAACTACTGAAGCAAGTGCAGGCGGATGCGGAAGCCGCCGGAGTGTTCGGCGTGACGAGCGTTTTGCTGCCTGATGGCAATCTCTATTGGGGTCGCGAGCACTTCCCAACACTTACCGAGATGCTTCGCGCGCAGCATTGATGTCGAATACGGCGCTTCAGATTGAAGCCCCGCGCTATTTGGTCCCCGCACAATCGCGAAGGATCTGCAGTTGCGCTTCGCTGAAATATTCCATCCGGCGGTTCGCATTGCGATGTGACAGATGCAAACACAGGTCGGCCGCTATCGTTCGCGTGTAATCGCGCGTGACCTCGTTGACTTCCTCCTGTTCGAGATAGCGCCGATTCTCGCTGACGAATTCGAGCGCGGCTCGAGGGCTCTTGAACAGCAATCCAGTAAGAAGAGATCGCCGCTCTGATGGCGTCATCTCACTTATGGCCAGCGAGCCGAGTGTGAAGTTCATCCACTTTTCGGAGTCCTCACTCCGCTTCACGGCCATCTCGATAAGGGCCCTCATCTCCTTCGGAGTGAACATGCCCTGCACATTCTCCTTCGACAATTTCGCTTGGGCGAAATCACCGTAGTCGGCATCGGTAAGCACCTTCTTCATGAGCTCGTCACGCAACTCGGCCGAGAAGTTCAGGTGAGCAAGAGCCATCAGGGCAAACGAAGCTTTGGCCTTCACAATATCCCTTACTGCGTCCTGCTGAGACTGGGGTGGAAGCCGCTCACCGAAGAGCTCCAGCGCACGCACCGCAACTCCCGGACTAGCCGAAAAAGCCGATCGCATGCGCGAGGCAAGCTTTGCTAGTTCGGAATCGGTGATGCGCAGCGCAACGGCGTGATCGAGCAGCGCGGCGATACTCGCCTCGTCGATCGCCTTGGCACGTAGCGCGCGGCGCTGCTCGGACTTCAACCGGACGACTTTGGCGACGATGGCAGCGGCTTCGTTGCCGCTCTCGGATGAGGCCATAATGCGCGTGATCAGCTCGGCAAGCTGATCGTCAGTCAGCCAGTAGGGCTTCTGCGCAACCTGGGAGATCTGCGAGATCGAGTCGGCACACTCCAACAGCGCCGCAAAGACCTGATCCCGGTCAACGAGCGGGGCATCGGATTGCGTCAGCAGTCGCATCAGAGTCGGCGCGTGCTTCTCCTGCACAGCCTCTTTTTCGCTATAGAATTTGCTCCAGGTTGCTCCGACTGCCGTCGCCTCGTTCTGGGGTACTAGGGTCATCTTGATGGGGCACGCCATCTGACTTCCGGTCGCAGCCCGGCAGATCTTCTCGAGCACAACCTTGCGAGCGGCCTCGTCATCGAGCAGCGCGATTCTCGATGCGCGGGGACGTTTGACCTCCTCCTGCAATATGGCGGTAGCGGCGCTCGAGATTGGATCGAGTAGATCGTCCTGATGGCGGCGGGAGGCAATGTAAGGCTCGGCGTACCGGTAATTCAGAAGGAGGGAGTTCGTAGCTACCGTGCCGGATGTGTTGTGCACGATCCTGATGCGGGGGTTGTTGGTCAAGAGCCAGACGCCGTACCCAGGTAGCCGCGCCACCTCGCTTGCGAGACGGACACGTCCATCCCGGTCGATGAGGGCTGCAGCGTGCGGCACCTGGATCGCAGAAGCCCACATCGGCACAAAGAACCAGGTCACCAATAGAGTCAGCCACGCGGAAGTGGCGATCATCCTGTCGTCGTACGGCGAGAAAGCGAGTCTGATCAGAATGGCGAGCGAAGCGCACGTCAGGACAATCGGCCAGAGGCTTCCTGTGATTGCCAGCCAGACGCTACCGCTCCAGCGGAGGTAGTAGGCAGCGCCGAGCCCAATGAGGCAGGGGAGTGCCCCATAAACGATGGCCCTGGCTGTCCTACTCTGCCACCTCGGCGCGCGCTTCATTTCTCGACCCTTTCGGCAAGGGCTTGGAGCCGGCGCGTGATGATACGCCTTTCAATTGATCTGCGCGATCAGATCGACTGCCGAAAAATCCTTCTGACGCGCCCGGTTGTCCTTACGATACGCAATCGCATTCGAAGGTTTTCTAGATGCTTGATATTACTCAGATTTCGGCCATGCTTCATCGGTTCTACGACGGCGTTAGCCTGAAGCCGCGATCCGGGAAGGAGTACGGAGATTCTCGCGACAAAGGATTTGGACGTCGTCAGACCGGAGCCGTGGAGGCCAGAGAGGCTTCGTTTTGCTTGACGTGAAGCAGGATGTGCAAAGCCAACTGGCCGGCAGCGTCACTGAGCCCATCGCGTCGGCGCCACAAAAGTAAGTCCACCGTGGGTAGTCGCGGTAGCCCGTCCTGCGCTTCCAGGCGCCGAAGGCCCGGAGCTCTCACAGACTCCGCCAAAACGATGATCGCCGAATCTGCCAATGCGATCGCCTTCAGCCCAGCGATACTTTCCGAGATGCCCGCGATGCGCCAGTTACTGCCGTGCTCATTGAGTGTCATGAGAGCATGGTCGCGATACAGATTGCCTTCGGGCAGCATGGCCAACGGTATCGGTGTCCGGCGATAGGCATCACCTCCCTCAGCGCCGAGCCACACGAGCCTCTCCGCTTTCAACAAGGTCGCATCGCCATTGCGCGCAGCCACGTCAGGCATGCGCGTCGCAATCGCAACATCTAGAAGGCCTGCCTCCATATCAGCAGCGAGCTGGCGCGAAAGCGCGCAGCGCACCGTGACCTCAATTCTCGGATAGGCATCGCGGAAGCTGGCAAGTATCTCCGGCAGGAGAAATGCTGCGTAGAGATCTGGGCAGCCCAGCGTCACTCGGCCCTCGACCTCATCCGTCGAAATCCGCGCACGCGCCTCATCGTGAATGCGGAGAAGGGTACGCGCGTAAGGCAGCAGCGTCTCACCGTGATGCGTCAGGCGCAGGTTCCGAAGGTCGTGCTCGAAAAGTGGCTGCCCCGCAGCCTCCTCCAGCCGCCGCAGTTGAAGACTGATCGCGGGCTGGGTGCGATGCAGGCGGCGCGCCACCTGGGTCACGCTGCGTTCTTCGACCAGCATGACGAACGTCCGCAGCAAAGTAATTTCGAGCGGCCTAGACATGCATCCCGAATATATTTTGGGATATTGCAAAGCAATATAAATTTGCTGCGCAGCATTATTCGCCAATATAGTAGTTGCCGTAAGTATTCATGACGGCTTTCCGGGCATAATGATCAACATTCGAGCGAAAAATGACGCAGAAATGAGCAGCGTTGCAGTCGCGCAGCGTTGTGCCTCTCTCAGGAGCGGCCAATGAGCCCCCTCCTCGCCGTCGAGGGCGTCTCGAAGAGATATGATGGTCTGAAGGCCCTCGACGGCTGCACCCTGTCGCTGTTGAACGGGCAGATCACCGGTCTTATCGGCCCCAATGGCGCGGGGAAGACCACGCTACTGAACCTGATGACTGGTCTGGTTCGCCCCGATACGGGCACCGTGTCTTTCCAGGGCAAGAATATTACGGCCGCTGCTCCTCATCATTTGGCCAGACTAGGTTTGGCCAGGACGTTCCAGATCGTCAGAGAGCTCGGCAGCCTTACCGTTCTCGAAAACCTTCTTCTGACGCCACCAGCGCAGTCGGGCGAAGGCGTCATCGCGAGCTTGTTGAAGCGTCGCAAGTGGTGGGCACAGGAGCATGAAAATGCTTTGAAGGCGCGCCAGCTGCTCGAGCGGATAGGCCTGTGGAAGCTCGCCGATCAGGCCTCAGCCGGGCTCTCGGGCGGGCAGAAAAAGCTGCTCGACCTCGCGCGTACGCTCCTGCTTGAACCCAAGCTCATACTGCTGGACGAGCCAGGCGCAGGGGTGTCGCCTCCACTCAAACAAGAAATCGTTCGTGTCGTCCGCGAACTCAAATCCGAAGGTGTCGCGTTCGGCCTAGTTGAGCATGACATGCATCTGATCGCAGCGCTTTGCGATCGTGTGCACGTGCTTGCGGAAGGCCGCCTGCTCTTGTCCGGCTCATTCGAAGAAGTGACGCGCGATAAGCGTGTCGTCGAAGCGTACTTGGGAATTGCGGCTTGATGACAGCGGCAACCTTACCAGCGCTGTCGGTGAGCGGGCTGCGTGCCGGCTACGGTCATGGCGCTGACATCGTGCGCGGCATCGATTTCGACCTTCCGCCCGAGAGCATTGTTGCAGTCATCGGCCCCAATGGCTCCGGCAAGTCGAGCTTTGTCAAAACGCTTGCAGGATTGCTCGATGTGCGCGCCGGCAGTGTCTCCGTGACCGGACAAGATGTGACACATGAAACGCCTGCACGACGCGTGGCCGCAGGCCTCGCCTACGTACCGCAAGAGGCAAACGTATTTCCCAGCTTGAGCATCCGCGAGAATTTAAAACTTGCCACAGAGTTTCTTCGCGGACGTGCCGGTGTTGGTGCCGAGCGGCAGGAGCACGTGCTCAGCCTCTTTCCTGATCTCGCTCTACGTATGCGTACACGCGCAGGAGATCTCTCCGGCGGGCAACGACAGATGCTGGCCTTTGCGAGTGCTCTTCTCGCCAATCCGGAAGTCCTGCTGCTCGACGAGCCTTCAGCGGGGCTGTCGCCGAAGTTTGTCGAGCAAACCATGGAAGCAATCGCGCGCGTCCGGGCGGCGGGCGTGACCGTTCTGCTGGTGGAGCAGAATGTCGCCGCTGCTCTGAAGATCGCAGACGAAGTCGCCGTTCTGGTTGCAGGTCATCTGACCTTGAGAACCGAGGCCAAGCTCGTGGATCACACCGCCCTGGGTGAACTCTTCTTTGCGAAGGTGGCGTGAGATGGCAGCTCAGCTGTTTTTCAACGGCCTCGTCACCGGCCTCTTGTTGGCACTACCTGCGCTCGCGCTGACATTGGTTTTCGGCGTCCTGAAGTTCGCGAATTTTGCCGTCGGCTCGATGATGACACTCGGCGCCTACGCGGCATGGGTCGCAAACTATCACTTCAAGATGCCGCTGGTTACGAGCGCCGTGATTGCGGCCGTCGTCGTCGCGCTGACCGCCGCGATCACGAATACGCTCGTCTTCGAACGCTTGCGGGACCGCGGTGCAATCGTCCTGCTAGTCGCATCAATGGGCGTCTCTCTTGTCATCGAAAACATCTGCCGTTTCTTGTTCGGGAACAATGCTCAGGGCTTCGATGTGCTGGTCTCGCGGCCAATCCGCTGGATGGGCGTGCGCATAAACAGCGAGCAGATCATGACCGCGGCGGTCGTGATCGTTTGCCTCGTCGTTCTGGATGTCGTCCTGCGCCTCACGCCTCTCGGTCGCGCCATGCGCGCTGTGGCGGACAACGCAGCGCTCGCGGCCGTGCGAGGCGTCGAACGGCGCGTGATCGCCACGCTGACCTGGATGATCGTTGGCGGTCTTCTGGGGCTTGCTGGCACGCTGGCTGGACTCGATCGTGCAATCGATCCGCTCATGGGCTGGAACTATCAGATCCCGATCTTTGCGGCTGCGATTCTCGGCGGCCTGGGCTCGCCTCTCGGTGCCGTGATCGGCGCCTTGGTCATCGGCATTGCCGAAGAGATGTCCGCGCTCATCATTCCGACGAACTATCGTCAGGCAGTCAGCTTCACTGCGATCCTGCTCCTTCTGCTGTTTCGCGCTAACGGACTTCTGGGGGCAAAGGCGGTGAGGAAATGAGCGCCTATCTCACGACAATCGCGATCCTGGTTTGCGAAGCGGCTCTCATCGGATTGGCGCTCAATCTCCAATGGGGCCTCGCCGGCCTCGTGAATTTCGGTGTAGTCGGCTTCGTGGCCGTCGGCGCCTATGCGACGGCCTTGCTCAGCCCGCTGGTCGGGTGGCTGCCAGCTATGCTGATCGCAGCAGCCCTGTCCGCGCTCTTGAGTGGCGGCTTGGCTTTGCTGTCCATCCGTCTCGAGGAGAACTATCTCGCAATCGTCACGATCGGATTCGGCGAGGTCGTACGCCTGGTTCTTCTCAATGAAGACTGGCTGACGAAGGGAGCGCTCGGGATTGCCGACATTTCGCGGCCCTTCTCGGAGCTCGGCGTCGCATCCGGCAACGACATTGCGTTCCTGCTTTTCTCCATTGCCTTGGTCGGTCTTTCCTTCCTCCTCCTCGAAGGATTGGCACGAGCGCCATTTGGACGGGCGATCCGCGCCATCCGCGACGACCCAACTGTGTCATCTGCCTTAGGCAAACCGGTATTGGCGTTGCGCGTCCGCGCATTCGCGATCGGCGGCGCGATCATGGGCCTCGCAGGCGCCCTCCACGCCTTCTATCTGACTTATATTGATCCGAGCCAATTCACTCCCATCGTAACCGCCTACGCGTTCATGGCAGTGATCGCTGGCGGACGCGGATCGAACATCGGCTTGTTGCTCGGGGCCGGCTCGATCATGGCGCTGCTGGAAGGCACCCGCTTCCTCAAGGACTTCATCTCGATCATTGACGGCACCCAGCTCTCCGCACTGCGCCTGGCTCTGATCGGTGTTGGCATCATCCTGCTCCTTATCTTCCGGCCACAGGGGTTGGTCAGCGAGCCGAAGCGGTTCGAGCGCGATGTATTTCCGCGTGCAAATGAAAGGACGCCGTGATGCCTCGCGTCAGCCCGTTGCCCTCGTCGGCACTGCCGAAAGATATCGCTGCCATCTACGACAAGTTCGCAACCGGATACGGCGCATTCGGAGATCAGGCGGCGGTTCTTGCTCATGTCCCCCCGGCACTCGATCATCTCTACAGAATGCTGTTCGAGCTTCGCGAGCGATCAGGCGTTCCCTTCCGGTACATCGAGCTCGCGGTCGTTACCGTGTCCAAACTCAATGCCTGCTCGTATTGCGTATCGCATCATGCGCCCCTTCTCACGATCGAGGGCGTTCCGCCGGATGCCGTCACCCAGCTACCTTCCTGGGACCATCCGCAGTTGGAGGAAGTCGATCGGATCGTCGTCATGTACGCGAACCTCGTGACCACGCAAGCCGGGCGCATCCGTGAAGACATGTTTCGGCAGCTTCGCGCGCATTTCTCAGAGAGCCAGATCGTCGAGCTGACGCTGCGCATTGCACTCGCCGGCTTCTTCAATCGCTTCAACGACGCCCTTCAAATCGACGACGGTCGTGCCGCCGCCGAACTCGCGCTGACTTCCTCCAATACCGACTGAACAAGGAGACGCACATGACAGTTCGCATGCCTCGCATGAGCCGCCGCACGGTTCTCGCTGGTCTTGGCGCAGTTCCGCTATCGACAGCCGTTAAGATGCCCGCAATCGCGCAGTCCGGCGACATCCCCATTGGGATGGTACTGCCCTTCTCCGGCCCGACTGGACCCTACGGGCCTGATATGAAGAAGGCCGCGGATCTCATGGTAGCCAAGATCAATGATGCCGGCGGTATTCTCGGAGGCCGCAAACTCAAGTTGTTTATCGAGAACTCGGAGAGCAGCGCAACGGTCGGCGTCGCTGCCACCAAGAAGCTGCTCGAGGTCAACAAGGTCGAGCTTGTGGGTGGCTTCTGGGGAAGCCCGGTGGCGCTCGCGTCGAAGCCGATCATCCTCGCCGCCAACAAAGTCCAGATGCTCTCCTGCGCCGCAAATGCGGTCACCGAAGGGGAGACCAAGGGCCTCATCTATCGCTTTCAGGCCAAAAGCACGCAGTGGGGTCCGGCTGGCGCCAAGGTCGTCACTCAGATCGGCGCGAAGAAGGCCGTCGTTCTCGCTCAGCAGAACCCGTTCGTGGTCGCGATGATCGAGCCCTTCAAGAAGGAGATGGCCGCACGTGGCGGGCAGGTGACGGACGTCGTCATGTATAATCCGGATCAACCCTCGTACCGCGCCGAGGTGGAAAAGGCGTTCGGCGGAGAACCCGACGCCGTGTTCTGCCTGTCCCTGCTCACGGATTTCGTCTCGATCGCGAGGGAGGCCTATCGCGGCGGTTTCAAGTCCAAGATCGTCGCGCTATCGATCGGTGCCGATGCCGAAGGAAAATTCCTCGAGGCAGCAGGCGCCGAAGTTGGCGAGGGCATTCATCATCTTCAGCCTGCGCCACCGCTCGACAGCCCATCGTACGCCAACTTCGTAAAAGAGATGGGCGCGCCAGCCGGCACCGTGTTCCTGTTCGCTGGCAATGCATACGATCAGATCTGCACGACGGCACTCGCGATGGAGCACGCCAAATCACAAGAAGCAGCCGTCTGGGCGAAGTCCATGCGCGCCATTGGCAACGGTCCGGGCGAGCCGGTCGACGATGTCATCGAGGCACTGAAAATGGTTCGAGCTGGCAAAGCCATCAACTTCAATGGCGCTGGCTGCACCTGCGATTTCGATGATGAGGGCAATACGATCAACCGCGCCTTCTACGTGCAAGTGATCAAGGGCGGCAAGAACCAAGGCATCGGCACGGTTACCTGACACGGCCCTAAGAGACCCAGCAGTCGATCATCAACAGCGCGCAGTCCAGAGGACTGCGCGACAGGGAGCGCGCGGTTTACGGCCGCCAGGAGGCACTATGTCCAACAAGAGAATTTACCTATGCGGCTTCCTAATCGCGGGCCCTGTCGTCCACAGCCATGCCGTGTGGAGAAATCCGAAATATGAAACGCCATTTCTCAAACTAGATCACTACGTCTCCATTGCCAGAACGCTCGATCAAGGCATGTTCGATCTTCTGTTCTTTGCCGATCGGTTGGCTATCGCAGACCGATATGGTTCGAGCCACGAAATGGGGATCAGGCTCGGCGATCAGGACGCTACGCGCATGGACCCCATGCCGATCCTCGGCGCCATGGCAGCTGTGACGAAGCACATCGGCCTCGGAGCAACACGTTCGACGACCTACGATGCGCCCTATAACATTGCACGTGAGTTTTCGACTCTTGATCACATCTCCTCAGGGCGCGCTGCGTGGAACGTCGTGACCTCGATGAACGACGGTGAGGCGCAGAATTTCGGCGCTGTATCTCATCTGGGGCACGATGCGCGATATGATCGCGCTGACGAGTTCATGGAGGTTACAACCAAGCTGTGGGATAGCTGGGATGAGGACGCCCTGGTTCTGGATCGAGCCGCGGGCATCTACGCCGATCCAGCCAAGGTTCACTACATCAATTACAAAGGCAGCTACTTCCAGTCGCGTGGCCCACTCAACATCCCACGATCTCCCCAGGGACGGCCCACAATAATCCAAGCGGGATCATCCGGCCGCGGCAAGGCTTTCGCGGCGCGCTGGTCCGAGATCATCTTTGCGCTCCAACCCAATCTCGGTCGGATGCAATCCTTCACCAAGGATGTTCATGCGGCTCTTGCATCTGCTGGTCGTCCCCCGACTGCGGCGAAGGTTTTGATGGCAATGATGCCGTTCATAGGCGCAACCCGCGCCGAGGCCGAAGCCAAGCGAGATCTCCATGACAGCCTGGTCGATCCGCGCGTAGGGCTCTCGACATTGGCCGCCCACGCCAACGCCGACTTCGGCGATCTGTCACTGGATGCTACCGTCGACGAGATTGCGAGCACCGGCAGCCAGGGCAATCTCGCTGCACTGCGCAGCATCGCGGGCGATGGTGCCATGACCATCGGAGATGCGGGCCGGATCTACGGTGCCGGCGTGATGTGTCCCCGCGCAGTGGGAACACCCGACGATGTCGCCGACCAAATCATTTCCATCGTGGAAAGCGGTGCGGCCGACGGCTTTGTGATATCGCCAGCGTTCTTACCCGATACATTCGACGAGTTCGTCCGCCACGTCGTTCCGATCCTCAAGGCACGAGGCTTTCTGCCGTCGCAGCCTGCGCACGGCACGCTGCGCGACAGGCTGGGGCAGGGCGCTTGAGAAGGCACGCATTTCGATCCAGAGCGGCGACGATGATCGATAAAGCGCCTCGATAATCGCCGTACAGAGCCGATACGAACTCGCCGTGCAGTGATCGCGGGCAGGATGGCGCTGCCTCAGCTCACGGACTGCTGGCGATCGCCCGAGCGGTGGGCATCAACCTTGGACGGCGCGCGATCGTTGGCTACGATCTCGCCGACGGGGCCGGCACCTCTCCAGTCTTCAGATGATATCCCGGCGCCATGGCGCGGCAAGAGCGGGAAGACGAGTTCGGCGAAGCGATAGGCCTCTTCGAGATGCGGGTAGCCCGACATGATGAATGTATCGATGCCGAGCGCCATGTACTCCTTGATGCGATCGGCGACCTCCTGCGGATTTCCCACGAGTGCCGTGCCTGCGCCTCCGCGCACCAACCCTACGCCAGCCCAGAGATTGGGACTTACGACGAGCTTATCGCGCTTTCCGCCATGGAGCGCGCGCATCCGCTGCTGACCGACGGAGTCCATACGCTGGAACGTCGCTTGTGCCGCCGCGATCGTCTTGTCGTCTACGTGCTGAATGAGTTCGTCTGCCGCCCGCCATGCGGCCTCGCTCGTCTCGCGCACGACAACGTGCAGTCGAATACCGAACGTGAAGCGCCGACCGCGGGCCGCGGCCATGATCGCTGCCCGCTCGATCTTCTCTGCGACCTGAGCCGGCGGCTCGCCCCAGGTCAGATACTTGTCGACGGTATCGGCGGCGACGGCTATTCCCGCATCGGATGACCCGCCGAAATACAGAGGCGGATGCGGCGTCTGCACCGGCGGAAAAAGAAGCCGCCCATCCTCGATGCGAATGTGACGGCCGGTGAAATTGACGGTCTCTCCAGCGAGAAGCTGCTTGTAGACAGCCAGGAACTCATGAGTGACGGCATAGCGCTCGTCATGCGGGAGATAAATTCCGTCACCTTTGTTCTCAACCGGATCGCCACCCGTGACGACGTTGATGAGCAGGCGGCCTTGCAAGGTGCGATCGAGCGTAGCCGTCATGCGGGCTGCAACCGACGGCGACTGAAGCCCAGGTCGAACGGCGACGAGAAATCGCAGCTTCTCGGTCAGATGCGCCAGCGAGGAGGCTACGATCCAGGAATCCTCGCAACTGCGTCCGGTCGGCAGAAGGACGCCGAAGTAGCCGAGTTCATCGGCGGCCTGCGCAATCTGGCGAAGATAGGCTGGGCTCGATGCTCGCCCCCCAATCGTCGTGCCCAGATACCGGCCGTCGCCATGGGTCGGCAGGAACCAGAGAATGTTTGCACGCTCGGCTGGTGTCGGGGATGTCATGGTCGGGTCTCGCCTGGATTACAGTAAAATCCTCGTCGGATCGGATCCAAGCTTGATGTCCTCGGCGAATACCGGGAACTGCAAATATCTTCGTAAGTTATTCCTCCAGGTGTAATGAGCAAACATGCCCAATCTGCCATTCCAGCCTCGTGTCATAAGCTTCGAACCAAGAATTCGTTCACGAGCGAAGGAATGCCACCTAGCTTCTCCATGCTGCCTTCGCACCCGGAGGCCGCCGCGGTGATTTGAGCAAGAGACTTGCGCCGCGTCATCAAACGCTAAGGTTTCGCGGTATTTCCGCGAACTCCTTTGAAGGAGCTCTGGAATGAAGCATCCGTTTTGTGCGCACCACGCACTTGCAGTCATGGCGCTCAGCCGCGGCTGTTGTTGAGGCTGACTTAGGGCCGCAGCGCACGGCCTTCCGCTCGAAAGAGCAACTTGTGTCCGAACCGGCAGGCGATTTCAGCGAGGCGGCATGGCGCCGCTCGCATCGAAGACGCACGCCCGCTCGCGAATGGCATCACGACGTCATCGTACATGGAACATTGGAGTTTAGGGATGACCAAGCCTCTCTTCAGCCGCCGCGCGCTCGCCTCCGTGGGCGTGGCTGCCGGCATCGCCCTCGCGGCCACCGCCGGCATTGCCTGGGCGCAGTCGGTGACGCTGCTCAACGTCTCGTATGATCCGACGCGCGAGCTATACCAGGACTTCAACGCCGCCTTCATCAAGCATTGGAAGACGACCTCCAATGGCGGAGATGTATCGATCCGTCAGTCGCATGGCGGCGCCGGCAAGCAGGCGCGATCGGTCATCGACGGCCTCGAAGCCGATGTAGTGACCTTGGCGCTTGCCTACGACATCGATGCAATTGCGGAGAAGGCCAAGCTGTTCCCACAGGATTGGCAGAAGCGCCTGCCGCACAATTCCGCCCCCTACACATCGACGATCGTCTTCCTTGTCCGCAAAGGCAATCCCAAGAACATCAAGGATTGGAACGACCTTGCAAAGCCGGGCATCGAGGTGATCACGCCCAACCCCAAAACCTCGGGCGGAGCACGCTGGAACTATCTGGCAGCATGGGCTTACGCGCTTAAGCAGCCGGGCGGCGACGAAGCCAAAGCGCGCGAGCTTGTGACCAAGATCTATCAGAATGTCAAAGTACTGGACTCCGGGGCTCGCGGTTCTACGACCACATTCACGGAGCGTGGCATCGGCGATGTCTTCATCTCCTGGGAGAACGAGGCGTTCCTGGCCCTGAAGGAGCTCGGTCCCGGGAAGTACGAGATCGTGGTGCCGAGCCTTTCGATCCTCGCGGAGCCTCCCGTCACGCTCGTCGACAAGGTGATCGATAAGAGGGGCACGCGCAAAGTTGCCGAGGCCTATCTCAACTACCTCTATTCGTCGGAAGGGCAGGAGATTGCAGGCAAGCACTTCTACCGCCCGCGCGATCCCAAGGTCGCAGAGAAGTTCAAGGATCAGTTCGTCAAGGTCGACCTGATTACGATCGATGAAGTGTTCGGCGGTTGGCAGAAAGCCCAGAAGGAGCACTTCGCCGACGGAGCGATCTTCGACCAGATCTACACCAAGCGCTGAGCGTGACATCCGGCAGGGCCATTTCCCTGCCGGACCGCCAAATCTGCACGGAGTTCGCGCATGGCCACGCCGCTGATCGTACCCGGCCTCTATGGAAGCTGCTCCCAGCACTGGCAAAGCTGGCTCGAACAGCGCCTGCCGTTCGCCCATCGCGCCCTCCAGGCCAACTGGGACAAGGCTGATATCGGCGCCTGGTCCGAGGTGCTCGAAGGGGCGGTCCTGCGCCAGTCCGACCGCGTCATCCTCATCGCGCACAGCTTCGGATGTCTCGTGTCCGTAGCCGCCGCACAGCGCAGCGCGTCACGGATCTCTGGAGCCTTGCTGGTGGCGCCCTGCGACACCCAACGTGTCGGCGTCGATGAACGTGCCCTCGATTTCGAGCTGCCGTTTCCGAGCACGCTCGTCGCCAGCCGCAATGATCCCTGGATGACCTTCTCACGCGCCGAGATGTGGGCGGATCGCTGGGGCAGCCGTCTCGTGGACGCTGGTCACAAAGGCCACATCAATGTGGCATCCGGCCATGGTCCCTGGCCCGAGGTTTTGTCTCTGATCGCGGAGCTTTCCAGCAATCCGGACGTTCTTGTCCTGAAGCGCGCGGATCGGCCGCCACTGGATTGTGCCGTGTAGTCCCCCATCTCGGCAGCGCTCCCGATCCTCTGCAATAGCAGCCGCGCGCATATGAAACGCACTTCTTCTTCGTTGTGAGGAAAGGCGCTCCGTCCCCATGCTTGAAGTCAGAACAACTCCATAAACGAGCCGTACCATGAGCATCAGATCCTCACTTTCCTGGTTGGGTTTCCTCCTCTCCTTCACTTTCCTGCTCGCCGTGGCGGCCTTCGCCCAGCAAACAACCATCCTCAATGTCTCCTACGACGTTGCCCGCGAACTCTATAAGGACGTGAACCCCGCGTTCGTCGCTTACGCCAAGAACAAGCTCGGCGCAGACGTCGTCGTCAATCAGTCGCACGGCGGATCGAGCCGCCAGGCGCTCTCCGTGGTCGGCGGCCTCGACGCTGACGTCATCACCATGAACCAGTCGCCGGACATCGACATTCTCGTCGAGCGCGGCGGGCTCGTGGACAAGGACTGGCGCAAGAAGCTCCCGCACGACGCGACGCCCTACACGACGACGACCGTGTTCCTCGTGCGCAAGGGCAATCCCAAGCAGATCAAAGACTGGAACGATCTCATTCGCCCTGACCTGCAGGTGATCGTGCCGAACCCCAAGACCTCCGGTAACGGCCGCTATACCTACCTCGCGGCCTGGGGTTACGCTCTGATCAACGACGGCAGCGAAGACAAGGCGCGTGAGTTCGTGACTAAGCTGTTCGCCAACGTCCCCGTGCTGGATGGCGGTGGACGCGGCGCGACGACCACGTTCACGCAACGTGATGTGGGCGATGCCCTGATCACCTTCGAGAACGAGGCCATCTCCATCCAGAAGGAGCTCGGTGCCGACAAATTCGACGTCGTCTATCCCTCGCTCAGCATCGATGGCTCGGCGCCGGTCGCCGTCGTCGACAAAAACGTCGACAAGAAGGGAACGCGCAAGATCGCCGAGGCCTATCTGAGCTTCCTGTTCTCGACGGACGGTCAGCGCATCCTCGCGAAGCACAACTTCCGTCCGCGCGATACGACGGTGCTCGCCGAGAACGCAGAGCGCTTCCCAGCCATCAAGACATTCACCGTCGACGACAAGCTCGGCGGCTGGGCCGAGGCGAACAAAAAGCACTTCGCGGACGGCGCCATCTACGATCAGATCGTGGTGAAGAAGTAAATGTCTGCGGCGACCCAAAGGCGTGTACTGCCGGGCTTCGGCCTGTCGCTCGGCTTCACGCTCGCTTATCTCTCGCTGATCGTGCTCATTCCGCTGGCGGCAGTGTTCATCAAGACGGCGACACTGTCGTTCAGCGAGTTCTGGGCGATCGTATCCACGCCACGGGTCGTCGCAACCTACAAGCTCAGCTTCGGTGCCTCGCTTCTGGCCGCCGCCATCAATGTCGTGTTCGGCGTGCTGCTCGCCTGGTCCCTGGTGCGCTACTCCTTCCCGGGCAAGAAGCTGATCGACGCGCTTGTCGATCTTCCCTTTGCGCTACCGACCGCCGTCGCCGGCATCTCGCTCACCGCGCTCTACGCCAAGAATGGCTGGCTCGGCCAGTACCTCGAGCCGCTCGGGATCAAGGTTGCCTTTACGCCGCTCGGTGTTCTCGTGGCCCTGGTTTTCATCGGGCTTCCGTTCGTCGTGCGCACCGTGCAGCCTGTGCTCGAAGATCTCGATGTCGAATTCGAGGAAGCAGCCGCATCTCTCGGCGCAACGCGCTGGCAGACGATCCGCCGCGTGGTTATCCCGACGCTGCTGCCGGCCATACTGACGGGATTTGCTCTCGCCTTCGCGCGCGCTGTCGGCGAGTACGGCTCCGTCATATTCATTGCCGGCAACCTGCCGATGATCTCGGAGATCACGCCGCTCATCATCATCACCAAGCTCGAGCAGTATGACTATGTCGGCGCCACAGCCGTCGCCTCGGTCATGCTGATCGCCTCGTTCATCCTCTTGCTGCTGATCAACGCCTTGCAGGCGTGGACGCGGCGCAGCTCTCGGAGGATCACCTGATGGCCGGCGCTGCGTCAGCCGTTCCGGGACCGCAGAGGGCTCGCGCCCGCTACGAGACCAATCCTGCGATCCGCGAGTCGGGCGCCGTGCGCGTGATCATTCTTACGGTCTCGCTCATCTTCTTTGCCACCTTCCTGCTGCTGCCTCTGGTCGCGGTATTCGTCGAGGCTCTGCGGCGCGGTTGGGCCGTGTACCTCGCGGCAGTCGTCGAGCCCGATGCGCTCTCAGCCATTCGCTTGACGCTACTGACCGCCGCGATCGCCGTCCCTCTCAATCTGATCTTCGGATTGGCGGCCGCCTGGGCCATCGCGAAGTTCGAATTTCGCGGCAAGCAGTTCCTGACCACGCTCATCGACCTGCCGTTCTCGGTTTCACCCGTGATCGCCGGTCTCATCTATGTCCTGGTCTTCGGCGCGCAGGGCTGGTTCGGCCCTTGGCTATCCGAGCATGAAATCAGGATTATCTTCGCGGTCCCGGGTATCGTCCTCGCCACCATCTTCGTGACGGTGCCGTTCGTCGCGCGCGAGCTGATCCCACTCATGCAGGCGCAAGGAACCGAGGAAGAAGAGGCGGCCCTCACGCTCGGCGCGAGTGGCTGGCAGATGTTCTGGCGCGTGACATTGCCGAACATCAAGTGGGCGCTGCTCTACGGCGTCATTCTCTGCAATGCGCGCGCCATGGGCGAGTTCGGCGCTGTGTCGGTTGTCTCCGGCCACATACGTGGCCTTACGAACACGATGCCGCTGCACGTCGAGATTCTTTACAACGAATATCAGTTCGCGGCCGCCTTCGCAGTTGCGTCACTACTTGCGCTGCTCGCCCTGGTGACACTGGCAATCAAATCCTACATCGAATGGCAAGTGAGCCGTCAACCCTCCAGCAGTGACGGAGAACACCCATGAGCATCGCTGTCCGCAACATCCGCAAGAATTTCGGAAAGTTCACGGCCCTCGACAACGTTTCGCTGGACTTTCCCACGGGCGAACTGATTGCCCTGCTCGGGCCCTCCGGCTGCGGCAAGACCACCTTGCTGCGCATCATCGCAGGCCTCGAATGGCCCGACTCGGGTCAGGTTCTTCTCGATGGTCAGGACGCCTCCATCAAGCATGTGCGCGAGCGTCAGGTGGGATTCGTCTTCCAGCACTATGCGCTGTTCAGACATCTCACCGTGTTCGAGAACGTCGCCTTCGGCCTGCGCGTCAAACGTCGCGCCGAGCGTCCGTCGGAAGCCGCCATCCGCAAGCGCGTGCACGAACTCCTCGATCTCGTTCAGCTCGACTGGCTCGCGGACCGCTACCCCGCGCAGCTCTCCGGCGGCCAGCGCCAGCGCATTGCACTGGCTCGCGCGCTCGCCGTCGAGCCGAAGGTCCTGCTGCTCGACGAACCCTTTGGCGCGCTTGACGCGAAGGTGCGCAAGGAACTCCGCCGCTGGCTGCGGCGACTGCACGAGGAGCTGCACATCACCTCGATCTTCGTCACCCACGATCAGGACGAAGCGCTGGAAGTGGCCGATCGCATTGTGTTGATGAACAAGGGTCGCGTCGAGCAAGAGGGTGCGACCAACGAGGTTTATGACCAGCCGGCGACGGCCTTTGCCTACAGCTTCCTCGGCGCCGTCAATCAGCTTCCTGGCTCCGTCCATGGTCAAGGCCTGAAGGTCGGTGACGACCTGATCCCCGCCAGAACGAACAGCCTCGCCACCGGTGATTCAGCCATCGCCTTCGCGCGCCCCTACGAGCTGAAGATCTCGACCGAAACAGACAGCACGGGCCTCGCAGCACGCGTGAACCGCGTGCTGCTGAGTGGCGCAATAGCGCGCGTGGAGCTGACTGGAGAGAAAGTGCTGAATGGATCGGGCCGTCCTCCTGAGCTCGAAGTCGAGCTGACAAGGGAGGAGTTGGCGCAGCTCGGTCTCTCAGTCGGTCAGCGCGTACGCTTGGTATCGGACAACCTCAGGGCCTTTCCTTACGCCGCCGCACGTTGAGGCCGCGGTCATTTCCTTGACCGTGGCTCACTATGCTCTTCTGACGTCCACGCCTGCGAGCTTGAGGATCTCCGCGACGCCATTGGCGCGGTGTCGAAACTCTGGCGATGACGGCTCAAGTCCAGCGCAGACTGCTTCCGCGAGCACCGCCGTCGTAAGGATGAACCCAGTGCTCGCGTCGCCTTCTGCTTCGTGCAGAGTCACGACGGAACCGCCGGCGAGCGTTGCGCCTGTAAGGGCGTCTACCAGAACGACTGCGCCGGTCCCCTTGTGATCTGAGAAGCAGTCGAGAGTCGTCGGACGCCCTAGCGTCAAAGACGCAAGGACCACGTCGTTGTGGGCGCACGCCGACGTTTCGACTTCGCCAAGCGTATCGAGATCGAGCTTGGCCTTTATTCCAGTCGACGAGACCGGCACGAGATCGGTTGCACCTCGCAAGAACAGCCGACGCTCGGGATCGAAGGGTGCATCCGCCATCCAGAAGAGACGCGCCTCCAGTTGCCTGACCTGTCGGGCTGGAGCGTCTGGCGCGCTCAGTACGGCCCCGCGCGAGATGTCGAGATCCCTATCGAGCTGGAGAACGATGGCCTGACCGCTGTGCGCCACTTCAAGATCGCCGTCCATCGTCGCTATGCGGCGAACGCGAGCCGTGCGCCCGCTGGCATTGTCCAGGACAACATCACCTACTGCAATCGATCCCGAGGTGATCGTGCCGGCAATGCCGCGAAAGTCGGACGCACCTCTCACAGTGAGCTGCACCGGCAGGCGGAAGGCCGCTGCCGCGACGGTCCCGCGCGAAGGCGTCCTGTTGAGCTGCTCGATGAGAGTCGGCCCCTCGTACCAGGTCATGGCCGAAGAGGAACGAGCGACGTTGTCCCCCGTAGTCGCAATAACAGGGATCGCCGCAGCATCCTCGAAGTCGAAGCGCGCCGTAAGAGCCCGGAAATCTGCCTCGATCTCGCGAAAGCGGGCTTCATTGCCGCCGACGAGATCCATCTTGTTCACGGCCAGTATGACGCGGCGCACGCCGAGCAGTCCGAGGATCGCGGCATGCCTGCGCGTCTGCGACTTCACACCATGGCGCGCATCGACAAGCATGATCGCGATGTCGGCGTGCGAAGCGCCCGTCGCCATGTTGCGGGTGTACTGCTCGTGCCCCGGGCTATCGATGATGACGTATCGGCGCGGGCCTGAGTCAATGTAGCGCCACGCAATGTCGATCGTGATGCCCTGTTCGCGCTCCGCAGCGAGGCCATCTACCAGACGACTGAAATCAACACGGCCATCAGGCAGCAAGGTCTGCATGATTTCGGCTCGTGCATCTTCGGGCAAGTTGGCACCGTCCCAGAGGAGCCGGCCGATCAGCGTCGACTTGCCGTCGTCCACCGATCCGCAAGTCAGCACATGAATGAGATCGCTCGATCCGTCACCAGATGCTGCATCCGAAGGTGCTCCCGGCCTACCCCCATCGCCCGGCTCGAGTACACCCGCCCCGCCTGGAGGATCCGCTTCTTCTACCAGCACGGCACTCATCAGAAATAGCCTTCCAGTTTCTTCTTCTCCATGGCGCCCGCTTGATCATGGTCGATCAGGCGCCCCTGTCTCTCAGATGTCCGGGAGGCCAGCGTTTCCGTTACGACTGAAAGGAGATCGGAAGCCTCCGACTCGATCGCAGCGGTGAGTGGCCAGCAACCAAGGGTTCGAAAGCGAACACGGCGCGGGATGATCTTCTCACTGTCCGGAAGACTCATGCGATTGTCGTCGAGCACGAGCAGTTTGCCGTTGCGCTCAATGGTAGGACGCACCGCGGCGAGGTAGAGCGGCACGACATCGAGCTTCTCTCGCAGCACGTAGCGCCACACATCGCCTTCGGTCCAATTCGAAAGCGGGAAGACGCGGACGCTCTCACCCGTTCCGAGACGCCCATTGAGCAAGCTCCACATCTCGGGACGCTGATGGCGCGGATCCCAGCGATGACCTGCAGTGCGGAAAGAGAAGATGCGTTCCTTGGCGCGGCTCGCTTCCTCATCGCGCCGCGCACCGCCGAATGCGGCGTCAAAGGCATGGCGATCAAGCGCTTGGCGCAATGCCTCGGTCTTCATGACGTCCGTGTAGAGCGAGGGCGCATAGTCAATGGGATTGATGCCGCGAGCTCGCCCTTCTTCATTGACGTGCACGATCAGATCGAGGCCGAGCTCCCGCGCCGTGCGATCGCGGAACGCGATCATGTCGCGGAATTTCCACGTCGTATCGATGTGAAGCAGCGGGAACGGTATGCGCTGAGGGAAGAAGGCCTTCCGCGCAAGGTGCAGAAGGACCGTTGAGTCCTTTCCGATGGAGTAGAGCAGCACCGGCTTTCGGAACTGCGCGGCGGCTTCACGGAAAATATGGATACTCTCTGCCTCGAGCACGTCGAGGCGGCTGATTGGTTTGGTCACGCTCATGATCTTTCAGCTATCGGCCTGTTATGGAGACCGCACTCCTTGCCGTCTTCGTTCTCCCACCACCATCTTCCCGCACGCGCATCTTCGCCGGGCTGGACTGCACGCGTACAGGGCTGACAGCCGATGGAGGGATAGCCACGCGCGTGCAGAGGATTGGTCGGGATGTCGTTGGCGGCGATGTACGCCTGGAGCTGGTCGAGCGACCAATCGGCGAGCGGATTAAGCTTCAGCATGCCGAGGCTCTTATCGAATTCGGCAAACGGTGTCGCAAGCCTTCCGCCGGATTGCTCGCGGCGCAATCCCGTCAGCCATCCTGCTGCGCCCGCAAGGGCGCGCTGCAGCGGCTTGACTTTGCGGGCATCGCAGCAGGCTTTGCGCGCCTCAATGGACGCGCGAAAGCCGTTTATGCCGTCACGTGCAACGAGCGCCTCGACATGATCCGAGGCGGGCGCGATCACCCGAATGCGAAGGCCATAGCGGCGCTCGGTTCTCTCGATGGTATCCAGCGTTTCAGGAAAGTGACGGCCGGTATCAAGTGTGAAGACGTCGATAGGCGCACTGCTGGTCGCGATAGCATGAAAGATGGCCTGATCCTCGACTCCGAGGCTCGTCGAAAACACAACTCGACCGGCGACGCTCCGCACGAGGCACTCGATCCGCCGCTCGAGAAGAGGCAGCGCCGCCAACTCTCTCGAGATGAGATCCGGTTCAGAGAAGCGGGATGACAGGCATGCCGACACAGCAAGGATATTCCAGAAGGGCATGATTCTATGCGCCCTCAGAAGAAATATATCCTACAGCTCCACGAGTACATGGTCCGCGCTTAGAACATTATCGCGAATGCAAAGACCGCCATGGAATAAGTTGTGATCCTAGAGCTTTGACGTCACGCAGGCGGTCGTCCTGCTGGTCAGCGTTGCGCCGCGCGAATGGCGTTTGCACTCAAGATGTACCGACGCGCAGTGGATACACTCATGATGAACATCGGCGCAATTGCCGATCTATGTGCCGATCGCTGACGCGACACGACGGGCCAGTCCCCAGCATCACTGCGATTGGTGTTCCTTCAGCCCGCGCGGCGGCAATACTCATATGCTCCATCCACCCGTTGAAGGCGGTGCCCGTTCCGCCCCTTTCGGCCTTGCTCGAAAATAACGACGGCGCGCGCGAAGCCGCCTCCAATAAGCAACGCAGAAATAGTTGGTTTGGCTCCTATCAGCGCGCACCTAGCTTCTCCGCAGGTCAACGATCACACGACTGTGGAGCAAGAAATGACAGGACACTCACGCAGACAATTCCTTGGAGCTGCGGCGTCGGTTGCTGGCGCGGCCAGCTTCCCCGCCATCTTGAGCGGCAATGCGCGAGCGTCCACGAAAGCACCGAAGGAATTCAAGATCGGCTGGCAGAAAGGATCCGCGGTTCTTGTGCTCGCGAAGCACAACCAGGTCTTCGAGAAGCGCCTGAAATCCCTCGGCGTCGAGAGCGTGAAGTGGGTCGAGTTCCAGTTCGGGCCGCCGCTCCTCGAAGGTCTCGGCCTCGGCGCCGTGGATATCGGTGCGGTCGGAGATACGCCGCCGATCTTTGCTCAGGTTGCCGGCGCAAAGCTTGTTTACGCTGCAACGACGCCGGCATCGCAGAACGCGATTCTGGTGCCCAAGGACTCACCGATAAAGACCGTCGCCGATCTCAAAGGCAAGCGCGTCGCATTCGGCAAGGGCTCGAGTTCGCACAATGTCACCGTGCGCGCACTTGCTCATGCGGGCCTCACACCCAAGGACGTAACTGAGATCTTTCTCGCGCCTGCCGATGCGACGGCAGCCTTCAATAGCGGCCGTGTCGACGCCTGGACGGTATGGGATCCCTACTACGCGATTGCCGAACAGAAATACAATGCGCGCGTGCTGATCGACACCAAGGCCGATCATCTCAAAAGCCACTCGTACTGGCTGGCGAACCGCACTTTCGCCGAAAGCTATCCAGCGGTGCTTGCGGCGGCGCTCGAAGAAGTCGGTAAGCTTGTTGCCTGGGCGGGTGATAACCGCAAGGAGTTCGCCGAGTTCTACGCGAAGGAAACCGGCGTCGAGCTGGAGCCGATCCGAGCCGCATTCCAGCGCGCGGAGTACGCCTGGGGGCCATTGACCGATGCGCACATCAAATCGCAACAGGAACTGGCCACTACCTTCCATGAACTCGGGATCGTGCCGAAGAAAGTCGATCCGAGCGAGATCGTATGGAAGGCGCCGACGCAATGACAACGAGCACGAGCGGTGTGCTTCCTGTCGAGGCGCAGCAGGATGAAGCTGCGCCTCGACGTGAGGTCCCGACATGGCTGAAAGTGTTGCAAGTCCGGGTAGCCGATGCCGGCGCGGGCTGGGTTCTGCCGATCGGCCTGCTCGCAGTTTGGGAGGCGGCCGCGCGCTTAGGCTTCATGGCCGAGACCATTCTGCCTGCGCCGAGCGCGGTGCTGCTCGCAGCATGGACCTTGCTGCTGAAAGGCGAATTGTTCACCCACATCGGCGTCAGCGGCGCGCGGGCACTGGCCGGGTTTGCGGTCGGCGGCTTGATCGGCTTCGGCCTCGGCCTCGCCAATGGCCTCTCGAACGTGAGCCGCAAGTTCACCGACACGACACTTCAGATGACCCGCAACGTGCCGCACCTTGCGCTCGTGCCGCTGGTGATCATCTGGTTCGGCATCGATGAGGGCGCGAAGCTGTTCCTGGTCGCACTCGGCGTATTCTTTCCGATCTACGTGAATACGCTCCTGGGCATCCTGACAGTCGACCCACAGCTCGTCGAGATGGGCCGCGCCTATGGCATGTCGAACGCGACCCTGTTCCGGCGCGTACTGCTGCCAGGCGCACTACCGTCCATCTTCGTCGGCGTACGCTACGGCCTCGGCATCATGTGGCTCACATTGATCGTGGCCGAGACCATCGCGGCCTCGTCCGGTCTCGGCTACATGGCGATGCAGGCGCGAGAGTTCCTCTTGGTGGACGTCGTCGTGCTGGCCATCATCATCTATGCCCTGCTCGGCAAGCTCGCCGACAGCGTCGCGCGCGCACTCGAGCGGCGCAGCTTGCAGTGGCATCCATCGTTCCGCGCGAGCTGAGAGGACGCGACATGAGTACATCTCAGGATCCGGGCCGCGGCGCGCAACTGCGTCTCTCCAGCGTTGGTCGCGACTTCGGCGCGAACACGGTGCTGCGCGGCGTCGACCTTCAGGTGCCCGCGGGACAGTTCGTCGCCATCATCGGGCGCAGCGGTTGCGGCAAGAGCACGCTGCTGCGCCTCCTCGCCCATCTTGATCAGCCAACGCGCGGGCGGATCTCTCTCGGAGCAGGCGAAGCAGCCGGCGGCACGCGCCTGATGTTCCAAGAGCCGCGCCTGCTGCCCTGGGCACGCGTGATCGGGAATGTCGAGGTCGGCGTGTCGGACGCCAATCTGCCGGCATCACGACGCGAGCGCGCACTCGGCCTGCTGGTGGAAGTGGGTCTTGCAGGCCGAGAGGATGATTGGCCGGGCGTGTTGTCCGGCGGCCAGCGCCAGCGCGTTGCGCTGGCACGTGCCCTTGCCAGCCGGCCTCAGCTGCTGCTTCTCGACGAGCCACTGGGTGCCCTTGACGCACTGACACGTATCGAGATGCAGCGACTGATCGAACGACTCTGGCTGGATCAGGGCTTTACGGCGGTGCTCGTGACCCACGATGTCAGCGAAGCGCTGACGCTGGCCGATCGGGTCGTGTTGATCGATCGTGGCGAGATCGCGCTTGACGTTCGTGTGGACCTGCCGCGTCCGCGCCGCCGCGATAATCCGGAGCTCGGCGCGCTCGAGGAGCAGATTTTGGACTACCTGCTTGATGGTGCGAACAAGGATCAGGCCCCGGCGGCAGCCTGAGCTACCGCGTGGATCCTTCGATCAGGGCGCCGACTGCGGAGCGCCTTTAACGCATTGATTTAATGGTCGGAGCGGCGAGATTCGAACTCGCGACCCCCAGTCCCCCAGTTTGATGAGCGTTGCAATAATCTGACACTTCCTGAGAAGCCGTGATGGATATTTCACATTATAAATCAATCAATTGACTCCGTTTGACCTCCTCAGCTAGCATCAGGAAATCTCATCTAGCTCCCACTTTTTGCGTCCCATATGCGTCCCAATTAATCTGCCTACGAACTAATTGGCCGCGTATTAGCTCGAGGGCCCAATAGGATGGCAAAGAAGGCAAATCACGTTCTGCCATTGAACGATAAGGCTGCACTCGCTGCAAAGGCGATCGATAAGAAGCGAACCGAGTATCAAATCGCGACCGAACGCGGTCTGAAACTCATCGTTCGCGAGTCGGGAGTCGGGACATACGTCCTACGCTACGAAATCGAGGTCGGAGCAAAGCGCATACACCGCAAGCTCACGATCGGACGCCGCGACGCAATCACTGTCTATAAGGCCAGCGACATCGCTGACGAAAAGCGCCGTGAGATCGCTGACGGCATCGATCCGGTCGCGGTCGCAGAAGAGCGGTTGACGGCCATCACATTCAAGGAGCTTGCCGAAGATCGCTTCAATCGCGACCCGGATCTAGCCGACAGCTCAAAGAAACTCTATCGCGAAGCACTCGAGGCAGACGTCTATTCGGCCATCGGCGACCTCCCTGCTGATGAGGTCACACCAGCACAGATCGTCCCCATACTCGACAAGATCGAGAACCGCGGCTCGTTGGTCCAGGCGGATCGGACCAAATCAGCTATCAGCGGCGTATTCGCTTGGGGACGCAAACGGCACGCCATGACGGCGAACCCAACCACCGGTCTGGGAAAGCGATCATCAAGTGTGGAACGAGATCGCGTACTCAGCGACAAAGAAATGAGTGCTTTCTGGCGCGCCACTAAATCCAAGAAGGCATGGCTATCGAAGCGCATGCGGCTAATCCTGCAACTCGCAATACTCACGGGGCAGCGCCGCACGGAGGTTGCCGGCGCTCGCATCTCAGAGCTAGAGCTTGACGGTAAGACGCCCCTTTGGACCCTAGCAGGGCACACGCGCCGCTCCGGGCGGATTGTGCGGGGACGCACCAAAAATCGCAAGGCGCAGGTCGTGCCACTATCGAAACAAGCGGTCACGCTCTTCAGGGAAGCGATCGCGCTGGCGGGCAAATCGCCATTCGTTTTCCCAGCCGCCCCCAAGAAAGGAGATCCGAAGGGAAAAACACGTCTCCCACACATTCACGGCGAGAGCGTGAGCAAGGCCGTGCGCCGCCTCAGAGCTGACTTCGCGATCGATGACGTAACGATCCACGATATGCGAACGGCGATCTCAACTTGGCTTGGCGACCAAGGGGTACGACCGGACGTTATCGACCGTATTCTCAACCACAAGCCAAAGAGCGTAACCCGGCGGCACTATAACTTCGCCCTCATGGACAAATTTGTCCGCTCTGCATTCCAGTTATGGACCGACCACGTCTATCGCATCTCCGGGGAGAGTTCACCGGCCATCGGGAAGAGCTTCCTTGCTAGGGCACGCATTCGCCCCGTTCCGCGGCGCATTCGGCGGAAGGAATTGGTTGTGCCAGCAGAAACAGAAAAAGAGAAAGCCATGCAGACGCGCGATCTACCTCAGACGAGGACCCTGTCGCTGTGACATCGGCGGACGAAGGGAGCGAAAGATGCCGTAGGCACTGCCAGTTGCCCTCGCGCTCCGCCAATGAAATGGCGCTAAGCCCGATGACCGGAGCTCTTGCTCGTGGACCGCAAAATTCGCTCGCGGGCTATAGGCTGGCCAATTTAGGCGACACGAGCTTTTAGCGCTGGCGTCTATTGCTGCGGATGCGGTGCAAATCGACCATCATAAGCCTGCTGCGAGGCGATCTCGATCTGAGACCATGTCTTGGTTCTCCGATGAGTGGAGACCGCAACATGCGGATGAAACATTGCGCCCTTACGTTCAAACGTGTCTGAACATTGCTACGGAAAGGGATTTTTGTGTCGGAACACTTATCAGGACACTTATGTTTAGCGGTCCTAACTTTGGGCTGTCCAAGCAGGAGAGCGGGTGACGGCTTGAAGCGGCCAAGCCGAAGGAGATGAACGCGCCGAGATCGGTAGCGGTACGTTTTTAGGCGCCATTTTCAAGAGCACGCCCGACTTATAGAAACGCCCCACGCACCAACCATCTCGGCCACCAGCTTGCACTTGCTGACAGGCCTTACAGCTTTCGCTTGATCATGTCCTCTAGCATCTCCTTGTCGGGGGAGAGCTCGGCCACGATCCGCTTAAAGCGCGCATTCTCCTCCTAAAGCTCACGCATCCGTAAGCTTCGATGCCTTTATCGTCTTCCGTTCTCTCCCCATCCAAGGGAATGTGCAGGAAGACTCTAACCTCAAACGCGGACATTTCGCGCGAGCAAATCACCTAACCGCCGAGACAGCGATGACGAGATGCTTGCCAATAAATAATGCTGCAAAACTTCATCGCACTGTCATCGCGAAACAACTTCACCGGACGACACGGAGCCTTCTTACAAATTGGCGGATGTCATCCCATTCGCTCAGAAGCATACGAGCCTGGCGACGCCGGGAACACCACTGTCTTGTCGCCATTCAAGAACACACGCCTATGAATGTGCGCGTGCACTGCTGACGCGAGCACTTGGCTTTCAACATCTCGGCCCAGGCTCACATAGTCTTCCGGACTTTGAGCGTGCGTCACCCGTACCGTCCCTTGCTCGATGATCGGGCCCTCGTCGAGGTCTGACGTTACGTAGTGAGACGTTGCCCCGATGAGTTTGACCCCGCGTTCAAAGGCTTGCTTGTAAGGGTTCGCCCCCTTGAAGGATGGCAGGAAGGAGTGATGAATATTGATGATACGACCTGACATCCTGGTGCACATGTCGTCCGACAGCACCTGCATGTAACGCGCCAGAATGATGAGATCGGCACTGGTCTCTTCAATGATGCGCATTTGGCGCGACTCGGCCTCCCGCTTGTCGTCCTTTCCAACATGAATGTAGTGGAAAGGAATGTCGTGGTTCACCACAAGCTTCTGATAGTCGAGATGATTGGAAATGACGGCGACGATGTCCATTGGTAGTCCCCCAATGCGCCACCTGTAGAGTAGATCATTCAGGCAGTGGCCGAAGCGCGAGACCATTATGACGGCCTTCATGCGTTCGGCCGCATCGTGTATCTCCCAGGTCATCTGAAAGCGCTGCGCTATCTCGACGAAACCTTCACGCAACGCCCCAGGGGGAGTGCCCTCCTCCGAAGTGAAACTAACCCGCATGAAAAAGCGATTGGTTTGAAGATCGTCAAACTGAGAGCTATCCGAGATATTGCAACCTGCCTGAGCAAGGAAAGTTGATATCGCAGCCACAATTCCTCGGGTCGTCGGGCAGCAGACTGTCAAAGTAAACTTGCTCATGTGGTGCTCAACTTTTTTTTGGGCTCGTAGATAGGCAGAGGCCGCGGCAGATGCTGCGCGATCTCCGTGTCGCGCGGCCACAGATCAACGCTCACGACTGTGGTGCGGATTGCGTACTGATTCAGATTCAGATCGTCGCGTCCGCCAAAAGCTTCAACGCGCGAATTGCGGAGCGCGTGCTGTTGTAAATGGGGATGCCGTCCCCATCGATCTCTTGAGACCAGCGCCGAGCCGTGTCGTCCCCCATGATCAATAGCACACAGGGCTTAGCGTACGTCTGCCGCAGACGGCGCATCATCCGCCCAAAATTCGGGAAGTCTGCGCTTTTTGGTACGAGTAGCATGCCGAACACCAAATCGACGTTGGGATCGGCGAAGAGTGCCTCAAGCGCTATTGTGTGTGCTGCTTCGGATCCCTTCATGCCTACGGATATCCAGAAGTCGAACGGGTTGGCCGGCGCTTGCCAACCAGGGAAGATCGTTTGCAGCGTTGCCAGCGTATCTGCAGAGAATTCCGCCATCTGCAGACCTTCATTTGCGATATGGTCCGTTGCCAACACGCCGAAGGCACCAGTCGTCGTGGCGATCCCGACACGCCTGCCTTTCGGCTTCGGTTGAGTGGCGAGTGCGCGTAAGGCGCCGATAAAATCTTCCTCATCGTATGCCCTCGCCACTCCTGCTGCAGCAAGGCCTGCTTCGATGATGGCGTCGTCAACGGGTAGTGATCCGGTATGAAGAAGCGATGCGGCAGCGCCCTTTGGAGTCCTCCCCGATTTCATGACGACAATCGGTTTCTTCGCGCGGACACGGCTCAAGCTGCTGAATAGTGCATCAGGATTGCGAACGCTCTCCAGGTAAAGCCCGATTGCCGTTGTGGCCGGATCAGTCTCCGCGTAATCGAGAAAATCGACCTCATCGATATCGATCTTATTACCTACCGCGACGACCTTCGAGACTCCAGGTCGCTGCACGGGCCTTTCCATCCATTCCAGCATTGGAGCGCCATTGAAGATGCCGCTCTGCGAAAAAATCGAGATCCCGCCGTTCTTCCAGTTCGGAAATTCAATGAAGCTGCCCATCATGCGATGATCTACGTTGATCACGCCAATGGTATTCGGACCGACCATCCGTAGGCCTGACGAACGAGCGATCTCGAGCAATCTCTGCTGCGCATCTCTTCCGGCGGGACCGCTCTCAGAGAACCCGGCCGTAATAATGCACGCTGCGCCCGCGCGCGCCTCTGCACATTGCCGTACGGCCCCCTCAACGCGATCCTGCGGCACGACGATGAAGACGAGATCCACCTGCTGTGGCACCTCGAGCAAAGTCGCATAGCATTGCCTTCCCATCACTTCTTTGGCGTTCGGATTGATGGGAAAAATCTCACCCTGGTATCCACCCCGAATGAGCTGAGAGAAGATTGTGCCACCGGGCTTATCGGGATTGGAAGACGCACCGATGATAGCGATAGAGGCTGGCTCAAGTAGTGCGCGAATTCCCGTCATGTGCTGACGTCCCTTGGCTGTGTCGATTGCAACGAAGCGGGCCAGGCAAGCTCGTGCCGGGATTGGTCGACCCGCAGAACGATCTTTCCGAAGTGCTGGGCGGCCTCGACACGTCGGTGGGCTTCGGCAGCGGCCTCAAGCGGCACGATCGTATCGATGACGGGACGTAGTTCACCGCGTGCCAAGAGAGAGAACGCAGCCTCAAGCTCTGACTTGGTCGCACTATTGGAGCCGATCAGCTTCAGCTCTTTATGGAAGATATAATGGAGCGGGACTCGACAGTCGTAAGAGAGGGTGCCGCCGACCGTTACGAGCCTGCCGCCCTGCGTAAGGCACTTGAGAGACTTCGAGAGGAAGTCACCGCCTGAATGTTCCACAGCCACATCGACGCCACGACCGTTCGTCAAGGCGTAGACCGTTTTGACGATGTCAACAGCATTGTAGTTGATGACTTCGTCGGCACCGATCTCCTTCGCTCTTGCAAGCTTAGCGTCAGTGCTCGATGCGGCGATGACGAACGCGCCCATCCGCTTGCAGATCTGAATCGCGGCTGTGCTCAGACCAGAGCTGGCGGCGTTCACAAAGACCGTCTCAGCAGGCTTCACCTGAGCTCTGGTGACGAGCATGTGCCAAGCGGTTCCGTAGACGCTGGGCGCCGCAGCCGCTTCTTCAAAACTGAGGTTGTCGGCAAGAGGAATCAAATTGGCGACTGGAACTTTGACATATTGAGCATAGGCGCCATGTTCGTGCGCACCCAGGTATCGATACTCGGTGGCACACCGGTTTGGATGGCCGTCCCGGCATTGACGGCAGTATCCGCACGACAGAACCCACCAGCCTGTCACACGAGATCCGATCGCGAGTGATGATGCGGTATCAGGCCCGAGTGCAATGAGGCGACCGGCAAAATCGCCACCGAGAATGTGAGGGAACACGTTCTTGTTCGGCTTATATCTGCCGGACCGAGCCATTAGATCGAAGCCATTGATGCCAGCTGCATGGACCTCTACCAGCGCCTCACCACGGCTTGGTACAGGGTCGGCAATCTCGGCGTACTCGAGGACTTCCGGCCCACCGTATTCACGATACAAGACCGCACGCATGTTAGTTCTCCCGCACTGTTAGGAACCCGCAATCCAGGACCATGGCGTTTCGATCCGGCACGCGGGCACGAAAGTGCGCGCGATCGCTTTCTTTCCAAATCTCAAGTGACAAGCGATCGCCCGGAAACACCGGTGCGGTAAAACGCACTTGCAGAGTGTGGACGCGATCAGGATTGCCATCACAGCATTCATCGACCAATGCGTAGCCGGCCATTCCGAAGGTGCAGAGGCCGTGTAGGATAGGAGCGTGATAGCCCGCCTCGGCGGCGACGTCCGGATCAATATGAATTGGATTGAGATCGCCGGTCAGCCGGTAGAGAAGCGCTGCTCTCGGCGAGATCTGGACAGACCGCGTTATATCCGGCAAGCGGCCCGGAACTTTGTGAACGGGAGACGCCGGGTCGGGCGAACCGCCGAAGCCTCCTTCGGATCGTCCAATCACAGTAGACTTGACCGTCGCCAGCAAGGCTCCGCTGACGCAATCGTAAATGTCGCGCTCAGTCAGTATGAAAGCGCCGCGATCGCCTTTGTCGAGAATGCCCACGACGCGCGTAGTTGCCTTCACTTCACCAGCCGTCGGCAGGCGACTGTGCAAGACCACGGTTTGGTCACCGATGAGCGCGCGCTTCCAGTCTATGGCGAGTTCGGGGTCGCGGACCCACAATCCGGGGTCAGCTAAAACCGTCGCCATTGTGGGGAGAGCCCTAAGCCCCGCTTCATACACAAATCCGAGCTGTTGCTTGTCCGTCGGCGGCGTCCCCAGTCCAACTGCAAGCGCGTAAAGAATTGTCTCGCGCTCAGTGAAGCGGTGGGTCACTTCGCGCGACGCCCAATTACGAAGCTTAGGGTAGTCGAGGGGCAAAGCAGATCACTCCTTTACGCTCAGGACGTCGTGTTTCTCTCGGCAGAGAGAAGTGCATTGTTGAGGAGCATGGTGACGGTCATCGGCCCAACACCGCCGGGCACAGGTGTGATGTAGGATGCCTTCTGCCTCACGCCATCGAAGTCGACGTCCCCCACGAGCTTCCCAGAAGGCAAGCGGTTGATGCCAACGTCGATGACCACAGCTCCAGTCTTGACCATCTGCGGAACAATCAAGTTCGGCTTACCCGCGGCCACGACCAAGATGTCGGCGAGGATCGTAAACTGCGCCAGGTCTCTAGTTTTTGCGTGGCAGATGCAGACCGTCGCGTCTCTTTGCGTCAGCATGAGCGCCATCGGCTTGCCGACGATGTTACTCGCCCCGACGACGACGACGTTCTTGCCTTCGACAGAGATGCCCTCGTGCTCAAGTAGCTTGACCACTCCGAACGGTGTGCAAGGCGGAAACACCGTATCGCCGACGACAAGGCCGCCAACGTTGTAGAGATGAAAGCCATCGACATCCTTGTCGACGGATATGGAACGCAGAACAGGACCAATGGGGATGTGTGCAGGCAAAGGCAATTGCACCAGAATGCCATGCACATCGGGTCGACTGTTCAGCTCGAGAATCGCCGCAATGACTTCGTCGCTGGAGGCCGTCTCCGCAAGCTCGATCTTGAACGACGCGATGCCGACCTCCGCGCACGCGCGAAGCTTGTTTTGAACGTAGATCCTCGATGCGGGGTTGGCTCCAACAATGATGACGGCCAGCCCCGGAGTAACGCCTCGACGTGCGAGGCGCTCACTCCGCTCGCAGTACTGGGCCCGCAAGCCGCGGGCCACAGCCTTTCCGTCAATGATTTGCGCGACCACGACATCCTCGACAGAAGTTGCGGCAGAGCACGCCTTCGAGCCGACTGAGAAATTGTCTCAGCTGCGATCGATCGAACGAAGCGCGGAGAGAAAGCGCTCCATATGCCTCTTCAAATTCAGGTCTACGCGAAGATATCGGTCGCCGAGCCCTTCGATATCCTTGCCGTCCTTGACGATCACGCCAGCCTCGAGCAGTCGATTGAACACGACGGTAGAATCGAGGCCGGGATCGACGATCTCCGCCAGGAAGAAGTTTGAACGGCTTCCCGGAACCATGCGGAAGCGGTTCATCTTTGCCATCTCTTCAGCAACGAAGCGCTTTGACTCGAGCACGGTCGCGACGGCGCGCTGCACATGTTCTTCATCGAACACAGCAGCAGACGCGCCGATGATCTGGGCGTGCCCCATATTCCAAGTTGGCTTGATGTTCCTTAGCGGGCGGATGAGCTCGGGATTCGCGGAAATACCGAAGCCGACGCGCAATCCCGCAAGCCCGTAGGCCTTGGAGAATGTCCGCAGCACGATGAGATTGTCGTACTCCGGAAGCAGCTTCATCAGGCCGTCGGTTTCCGAATAGTGGATGTAAGCCTCATCCAGAACGACCAGTGTGTCTTTGCTGGCCGCATCGCAAATTCTCCGCACCTGGGCTTCACTCAGCAGCACGCCCGACGGATTGTGAGGATTTGTGATGAAGGCGATCCGTGGGTTATCCGCGAGCCGCTTCACATACTCGTCCACGAGTGGCTCAAAATCCTTCCCCATCGGAGACAGGATTATGGAGCGGCCCTCGCAGGCGGCGTAGATGCGATAGATGGGGAAGCACGGATTGTGCATGAGGATTGCCTCGCCTGGCGCCGCGAAGGCGCGAATGACGAGAGCGATGACCTCGGTTTCACCTGATCCGCAGACGACGCAGTCCGGATCGAACCCGTATCGCTTGGCAATAGCCTCACGCAACGGCTTGGCGGTCCAATCGGGATAGATGTCGAGCTTCAGGTTGGACTTAGCCAGAGCTTCCATAGCTTTGGGCGACGGCCCATGTGGGTTCTCCGCAGAGCCGAGCTTCGCGATGTCGTCCAGCGCTACGCCGAACCGCTCCGAAACGTACTCTTTCGGCAAACCAGGGACATAGACCGCGCCCTCTACGAGCGCGGGAACGCTGACCTTCACCATTGTACTTCTCCATGTGAATTCTATGCTGGACGGGACTTAGTACGGGGTAGGCTCAGCGCGAGCCCCAGCCTCCACCGCCAGCGGTTTCCATGACCAGAACGTCGCCGGCATTCAATTGACCAGCGACAGTCTTTGATGCGAGTTGGAGTGTGCTGCCATCGATCTTGCGCACGAAGAAGCGGGCTGGAGCTCCGGCTTCGCCACCGGCGATCCCCTTTGCAGGGTGAAGCGCGCGTTCGAAGAGTAGGGAAAACTGCACGCCATCAACGAGTGCACGCACGCTTCGTCTGGAGCCCATTCCACCAGGATGGGCACCTTCACCACCTGAGCCATCAATCAGCTCGTAAGCATCGATGCGGATCGGAATGCCGGCCTCGACGGCTTCGATCGGCAAATTCATCGTATTGCCCATGTGGACGCGATGACCGCTCAAACCGGCGCCGTCACGTGAGGCGCCCATGCCGCCACCGGTCGTCTCGAGATGCACGAAACGTCGCGATGTGCGAGGGTCCACGCCGCCGACGGCCCATACTCCAGCACATCCGTAGCTGGCCCCGATGGCGAGCTGCGGAACCGCTGGCGCCAATGCCTCCAACAACAGATCGACGAGCCGATTGGACATCTCTGTATTTCCAGCAACCACAGGCGCCGGATAAGTCGGATTGACGAGCGTACCTTCTGGAGCCGTGACCTTCAGCGGTCGATACGCACCTGAGTTCGGCTGCACTTCGCCATTAGCGAGCGCGAGCATCAGATAGCCGCAGGCAGAATTGGTCACCGAGAACGCGGAGTTCATAGGACCTCGAGCTTGAGGCGCCGTTCCGGTGAAATCGAAGTGCAGAGTCTTTCCCGTCTTGGTTATTGTCACCGCGATCGCGAACGGACCATCGCCGCGATCCTGCGTGTACCCGTCACCATCGAGGTGATGCTCTGCCCGATATATGCCGTCGGGGATCGTCTCGATAACGGCTTCGATCAGTCGCTGGCTGTACTGCTGCGTAGCTTCGAGGATTTCGACCAGAACATCGGCGCCATAGCGTCGCGCCAACCCTTCCATACGCTCGACGCCGCGTGCATTACCCGCGATTTGCGCCTTGAAGTCGCCAATGCGGTCACTCGGAACGCGGACGTTTGCGAAGAGAACCGACCACAGCTCCTGATTCACCTCCCCTGCTTTCACAATCCGCACGGGAGGAAGGCGAAGACCTTCCTTGATGATCTCATCCGTGACGGCCGAGCTCCCGGGACTGCTGCCACCAATGTCGGGCCAATGGACGCGACTTGCGGCAAAACCTATGAGCTTCCCGTCTGCGAACGCGCCACTTAGGAGCGTCATGTCTGGCAGATGAGAACCGCCGGAATAGGGATCGTTGCTGAGGACGGCATCGCCGGGCTGCCAAGTGTCGGCCGGATACCTTTTCAGAATGCCGCGCGCCGAAAACGGCATCGCTCCCAAGTGCACTGGGATGTCGTTGCCCTGCGCGACCACATTTCCATCGCGATCCAATAGGGCGCAGGAAAGATCTGCCGAGAGGCTAAGCAAGGGTGAGAACGAAGCACGCATGATATGCGACTTGATTTCCTCGCATATTGCGTACAGGCCGCTGCGAATGACCTCGAAGGTGATGGGGTCGGCTCCCATCGAACCCATTCCCGGCTTCAAGGCGCCGCGCTCAGTTACCGCCATTTTCAACCTCGATTTCAAGAACACCGGAGGCAAGCACGCGAACAAGCTGCCCATCGAGAACGCGAACGGTGGCGCCAAAGTCTTCCACAATCGCCGGGCCTTGAAGCGTCTCGCCAGCTTGCAAGCTCGATCGAGGAACAACGGGGACATTGATGTTGCCGCCGTCCGCCGCCCATATTTGGCGTTGTCGGCGCTTCAAGCGCTCATCGTGCGATGGCGCCGCCAGACGAGATGACTGCCAGACCTGGGAACGAGCGACGATCCGGAGATTCACCATCTCCACGCTGTGCAGTTCGAGATCGTAACCATAGACCTGCTCGTGCTTTCGCCGGAACTGCGCCTCGAGCCCATCCAAGGACACGCCTTCGACATCCTGGATAGGGATGGAAAGCTCGAACAGCTGCCCCTGGAACCGCAGGTCAATGCTGCGCTCGAATGTCCAAATTGCGCTCTTGGTACTCTGCTCGGCGGCAATCAGCTCTTCGGCTCGCTCCAGAAGTGTTGCAAAGTGCTGTTGAATGGTTCGATCATCGGAATCGACGATCCGCCGGACGTAGGTCTGTGCCAGATCGTGACGCCGCTCGCCAAGCAGCGTCCCCAACGCGCTGAAGAGGCCTGGGTAGAGCGGCACAAGCACTTTTGGGATGCCGACCTCACGCGCAATCTCACAGGCGTGCAATGGTCCGGCCCCACCAAAGGCGACGAGAGCAAAATCGCGCGGATCGAGACCACGACGCAGCGTAGCCAGCCTGACCATCTCAGCCATGTTGGCAGTGGCAAGGCGGAGAATACCATGCGCCGCTTGCTTGTTCGTCCAGCCGAGCGCCTCCGCGAGAGTCGCGATGGCGGCATCCGCCTTATCCGGATGAAGCTTCACGTCCTCATTGCCAAAACCGTCCGGCGCAAGATGACCGAGCACAACATGCGCATCCGTCACTGTGGGCAGCTTGCCCCCCTTCCCATAGGCCGCGGGGCCTGGAGTGGCGCCAGCACTTTCCGGCCCCACCTTGACGACCCCTGCCCGATCCACATGAGCTATGGAGCCACCGCCGGCGCCGATCTCGATGATGTCGATCACCGGGCTGAGAATCGGGTAGCCGCCGACATCGCGGCCATCTACAAACCGATCCGCGTAAAATTCCGTGCTCAGCCTCGGTTCGCCATCCGCAACCACACCTGCCTTGGCTGTGGTACCGCCCATGTCGAACGCAATGAGGTTTGCAATGCCCTCCGCATGCCCGAGCGCCGCGGTTGCGACGATGCCAGCAGCAGGGCCGGACTCGATCAGATGCACTGGCAAGCGCTTGGCGTTGGTCGGCGAGGTCAGGCCGCCGTTCGATTTCGTGATCGCGAGCTCCTCGACACCGCGCTCACCAACCTGCACTGCGAGGTTCTGGATATAGCTGGATACTACCGGCCCAATGTACGCATTAACAGTGGTCGTGCTGGTCCGCTCGAACTCTCGAAATTCGCGGCACACATCGCTCGAGCGCGTGACAAACACCTCCGGCAATGCCTTGGAGATTTCGCTTTCAACTAAACGCTCATGCTCGTCGTTGGCATACGAGTGGATGAGGGATATCGCCACAGCCTCGACTTTGGCGGCGCGTAACGAGGCGATGATTGAGGCAATGCTGCTCGTATCGAGAGCCTTCTCGATTGTACCGTCCGCTAGCGTGCGCTCGTCCACCTCGAAGCGCAACGGCCGCTCCGCTAGTGGCTCCGACACGACAGGCCGCAAATCGTACAGCCGTGGTCGAGCCTGACGCCTCAGAGCCAAGACATCCCGAAAGCCCTTCGTGGTAATCAACGCGGTACGCGCTCCGCGCCGCTCGATCAGGGCGTTTGTTCCAACCGTCGTCCCATGGAACACCCGCGCAGGCTTTGCGTGAGAGCGAGATGCAAAGCGATCCACACCGGCGATTGCAGCGATTGCTGGGTTGGCCGGTGTCGATGGCAGCTTGAAGGCCGCAGTTACTGCACCGGTTTTGAGATCGAGGGCCAGCACATCGGTAAAGGTTCCGCCTACGTCAATGCCGAGCGCGATGCCTTTGTTGCGATTGACTTCTGTCATATTGTCCTAGTGCTCTACACTTGAGTGAACGCGCTCTTCCTAGCCCACCGCGTCAATCTTCTGGCCAGTAGACGCCAGATGCCATGCGGCTTCGATGAATGGTCTCGATGTTTGCCACCGCATCCGTGTCGGTCTCGGAGACGATAAAAGCCAGCAGGCTCTCCAAGAGAGCGATCATGGCCAGCATTGAGGGAAAGAACTGCGGCGTCGAGGTCGGCGCGAGAAGCAGGACATCGGCATCGGCTGCGATGGGAGAGGCTCGACTGTCGGTCAACGATATCAGCTTGGCTCCCCGAGCCTTGGCACTCCGCGCCGCCTCGACAGTGTCTCGACGATATGGCCTGTAGGTCGCTGTGAACAACACGTCCTTGCTATCGATACGCTGAAGATCATCCAGCGGTATGCTCGATTGCTGCGGCACAAAGAGCATGTTCGGTATGGCCATCCGACCAACATAGTAGAAGCCATGCATGGACGCGTAACAGCTCCCCATGCCGAGCACGTAAGCGTTACGCGCCTTGATGATCAACCGAGCGGCGCGCTTCAAATCTGCAGCGGATGTCGTGGAGAACAGCGTCTCGACATTTGAGATCGACGTTTCGGCGAGCTCTCTAAACAGCTCACCGTGACTGCCTGCGCGAGAAAACCCCTGAAGGCTCCGCGCGCGGTCCGGTATCGACTCCCCGCCGCGCCGCATAGCCTCTCGAAAAGGCTGACGGAATTCCTCGAAGCCTTCGAAACCCAGCGCCTGTGCGAGACGCACAAGCGTGTTAGGCGGCACATCAGCAGCTTGCGCAATCTGGCGCATCGACGTGACGCCAATCTCGTTGGGGTGATCCAAGAGATATCGCGCAGCAGAGCGAATGCGCGGAGAGAGAGACGCGAATGACGCCTGCAGCTCAGCAATGAGCGCATCCGGCGTGTTTGCAGGCACTTTGCCGCTTTTCGCTGCAGCCTTGGTTCGGAGATAACTCATCGCGTACCATCCGTTCCTTATTGACCACCCATGGGAACGTATGTACCATCATGACAGTTTTTTGCAACAGCGAATCCGGATGCCATCAACGAAATGAGCGTAGATCTCCCACGGCAGGCCGAAGTCATCGTCATCGGCGGCGGCATCATCGGCTGTTCGACGGCGTACCATCTGGCGAAGCTCGGCAAGACCGATGTCGTGCTGCTAGAGCGTTCTAAACTTGGCAGCGGAACGACTTGGCATTCAGCAGCCATGGTTCGCCAACTTCGCTCCACGAACAGCCTCACCCAGTTGGTCCGCTACAGCACAGAGCTGTACAAATCGCTTGAGGAAGAGACTGGGCAGTCTGCTGGCTGGATTTCATGCGGCTCGCTCAGCATCGCCACCAATCCAGATCGTCTCATGCATATTCGCCGCCAAGCATCGCTGGCGCGCGCCTTCGGGATCGACTCACGCGAGGTCGATCGAGCGAAGATACAGGAGCTGTGGCCTATCGCCGAGACGGGCGATGTTATCGCGGGCATCCTTACGCCAAGCGATGGACGCGTGAGCCCAATGGATACACTTGCTGCACTCTCAAAGGGCGCCCGCAGTCGCGGTGTTCGCATCCACGAAGACACCGAAGTCCAGAATTTCGAGATCGTTAATGGTCGCATAGCCGCTGTAATCACGTCGCGCGGTCGCATTCAGTGCGAGACAGTGGTGATGTGCGCGGGGCTTTGGTCCCAAGCGCTCGGACGGCTGGCGGGCGTCTCGGCCCCACTACATGCTTGCGAGCACATGGCCCTGATCACGAAGCCGTTTCCGGGCATCTATAACGCGATGCCCATTCTCGGCGATCACGACAACCACATGTATATCCGCGATGAGGCGGGCGGTCTCATGGTCGGTTGCTTCGAACCGCAGGCGACCCCTGTCAGCCTGGAGAGCCTCCCCAAGCGCTTCTCCTTCGACCTGCTGGAACCGAATTGGGAAACTTTCGATCCGGTCATGCAAGGTGCTCTTCGGCGCATTCCCGCGCTCGAGACCGCGGAAGTGCGAATGCTCCTCAATGGTCCAGAGAGCTTCACTCTGGACAACAGCTTCATGATGGGTGAAGCGCCGGAGATCAGCGGCTTCTTTCTTTGCTGCGGCATGAACTCCGTCGGCATGGCAAGCGGCGGCGGCGCGGGACGCGCACTTGCCGAATGGGTCGTCGGCAAGCAGCCGTCCATGGATTTGACGAGCGTCGATGTGCGGCGCTTCTCCTCGATCCGCAACAATCTTCGCCTGCTGCGTGATCGCTCTGCCGAGAACCTTACCCTTCACTATGCGATCGGGTATGCGGGCCGTACTTTTGATACCGGGCGCAATCTCCGCCTGACGCCCATTTACCAGGCCCTTCAGTCCGCTGGCGCCCACTTCGTCGAAAGATCGGGCTGGGAACGAGCCGCGTGGTTCCAGCCGGAGGGCAAGAAAGTCGATCCGGAGCTTTCGTTCTCTCGCACGGCCTGGTTCGAATGCGTGGCTGCGGAGCACCGAGCTGTCCGCGAGAATGTCGGCGTCATAGATCAGTCGACCTTCGGCAAACTGCTCGTGAAGGGGCGCGACGCGGAAGTATTCCTGCAGCGCCTTTGCGCAGGCGACATTGGCATCGCGTCGGGGAGACTTGTCTACACGCCCATGCTGAATTCACGCGGCGGCTACGAAAGTGACGTTGTCGTCATGCGATTGGCGGCGGACGCTTTCCAAATCACAACCGGAACGGCACAGGCACGACGCGATCTTCACATACTCAACAGCGCCATCCTGCCAGATGAGTTCGTGACGATCACGGATGTCACCAGCGCCTACGGAGTGATTAGCGTTGCCGGACCCCAATCGCGGCAGCTCATGGAGCTTCTCAGCCCGGACGATTTTTCGAATGACAGCTTCCCCTTCCTATCCCATCGCGAGATTGAGATAGGTGGCACAGTGGCCCGCGCAGCGCGCTTGTCTTACACCGGAGAGCTTGGGTGGGAGATCTACGTACCATCCGAGGCAGCCTTGCCGCTGATGCGAACAGTACTTCAGGAAGGCGCGCAGCTTGGCCTTCGGAATGTGGGAGCATTTGCCCTCGACAGCTTGCGCCTAGAGAAAGGCTTTTGCTCCTGGGGACACGATATCGGGCCTGACGAGACACCACTGGACGTCGGCCTCGGCTTCACAACGAAACTCAAGTCCGGTCTGAAATTTGTCGGTCGCGAGGCTCTCGAAGCTCAGAGGGCTGCCGGTCTCCAGCGGCGGCGCGTCAACATCCTGGTCGAGGATCCAGACGTGATGCTTCTCGGAACCGAACCGATCGTTATCGACGGCACATACAGCGGCCAGATCATGTCGGCCGGATATGGCCACACCCTCGGCGGTTCCGTCGGTATCGGCTTTGTGAAGCTCGGAACTAAGGAGCTGTCGGACGCTCTCGAAAGCAAAATTTGGGAGGTCGAGGTCGCGCTGAAACGCTACCGCATCCGCCCCTCTCTCTCTGCATTCTACGATCCCAAGAGCCTTCGCTCTCGGGGCTGAAGTCCCAAGCGCTTCAGGGAGGAACGCAACTATGATGCATAACAGCGGTCTACAAGCGCAGGCGAGCGATAACAAAAACGCTCTCGTCTATCACCCCGATCCAACATCGATCCGTACGGGCAGGGAAGCACGGCTCCAGTATCGACTGAGCAAAGTCGCCCCGTTCACGCAGACGACCGGCCTGGCAAACGGTTTCATGCAGGGCAGTCCGGTCATCATTCCCGCTGCGTTGGCGCTCGACTTTCTGACGATGTGCCAACGGAATTCCAAGCCGTGTCCGGTCATCGCGGTGTCCGGCACCGGCGACCCGTCGCTTCCTACGCTCGGCGCCGACATCGACGTCCGCACGGACATCGGCGGCTATCGCATATGGAGACACGGCGAGCTGTCCGAGGAGGTGACCGACATCCGGCACCTGTGGCGTGACGACTTCGTTACGTTCGTGATCGGATGCTCATATTCGTTCGAGGATGCCATGCTCAGGGATGGACTCGAGCTGCGGCACCACACGGAGAACGTCTGTGTCCCCATGTATCGCACGAACATTCCGCTGGTGTCGGCGGGGCCATTCTCTGGCGAAGTGTGCGTCTCGATGCGTCCGTTCCGCGCTCGCGATGCGATCCGCGCCATCGAGATTACGAGCCGATTTCCTTTGACGCATGGGACGCCGCTCCACATCGGCGACCCGCGGGAAATCGGGATTGAGGACCTATCGAAGCCGTTGGTGGGCGATCCCGTAACCGTTCGACCAGGCGAACTCCCCGTGTTCTGGGGATGCGGAATTACACCTCAGTATTCCTTGCTGTCCGCAAAGCCCGAAATCGCCATCACGCACAAACCCGGCTGCCTCCTGATCTCGGACGTCCTGTCTACATCAGACGCACTCGACATGCCGAGGGTGGCGAGCATGAACCTACGTTAGGGCACATCGCTCTGACGCGCCTTCGGGCAACCGATATCAACGCCAACAGTGGTAAGTGAGCAATGTGGGAAATAACGACGCAAGTTCTGACCGGCCTGGCCTCTGCGTCGAATCTGTTCCTCGTGGCCTGCGGCCTCACACTGATCTTTGGCGTCACGCGCGTCGTCAACTTCGCCCACGGCAGCATTTACATGCTCGGTGCATACGCGATGGTGACGTTCGTATCGCCAATGAGGGAGTACCTTGGCCCCACTCTGGGATTCTGGGCTGCGGTTGCCGCGTCGGTCATCTTCGCTGCAGTCGTCGCGGCACTGATTGAAGTAGTTCTTCTGCGTCGGCTCTACCGCTCCAATCATCTATTCCAATTGCTCGCAACTTTCGGCGTCGTGCTGATCGTGCAGGATCTCGTCATTCTTGTTTGGGGTGCCGACGACATTCTGGGGCCTCGCGCACCAGGCCTCACAGGATTTGTTTCGCTCGGAGAGCACCGTTTTCCAGCCTACAGCATTTTCATGATCGCAGTTGGCCCGGTGGTTTTTCTTGCTCTCTGGCTAATCCTCCATCGGACGCGTTGGGGAACACTGATACGCGCGGCTAGCCAAGACAAGGAGATGGTCGGTCTTCTGGGAGCCCGCGATAAGCTCCTCATGACCAGCGTGCTTGCACTTGGCGGTGCGCTCGCGGGGCTCGCGGGCGCACTCCAGATACCGATGCAGCCCGCAAACGCCTTCATGGATGTCAGCATCATCACCGAAGCGTTCGTCATCACGGTCATCGGTGGCATGGGCAGCATGACCGGAGCCTTTCTCGCGGCCATCCTGGTCGGGCTGATCCAAGCGCTCGGCATCCAACTCTTTCCAAAGAGCACGCTCGTTCTCGTCTTCTTGGTGATGGCCATCGTGCTTGTCATCCGACCTTGGGGCCTGCTCGGTCGCCCCGAAGTCGAGGCAGGTGGCGCTATGGGTGAGCCGCCAGAGCGCATCCTCTCTCCGAACACGACGCGCTTTGCATTGGCCGCGCTCGCAATCTTCCTCCTATTGGCTCCGCAGTTCATGTCGGAGTACCACGTGGGGCTCCTGATCGAAGTTCTTCTCATGAGCCTCTTCGCGTTCAGCCTGAACTTCATACTGGGCAATGGCGGGCTCGTGTCGTTTGGTCATGCCGCGTACTTTGGTCTCGGGGCATACGGTGCTGCGCTCGCGGTGTATCATTGGCGCTGGCCCATGGAGGCGGCTCTTGTATTGGGACCGCTCGTCGCTGCCGCCGGTGCACTCGTCTTTGGATGGTTTGTGCTCAGGCTGGCCGGCGTCTACGCCGCGATGCTTACACTCGCGATTGCGCAGATCCTGTGGTCGCTCGCCTTTCAATGGAACGAGTTCAGCGGCGGCGACAACGGCGTCAACGGAATATGGCCGTCGGCCTGGGCTCAGTCCCGCGTCGTCTTCTATTACGTAGTTCTATTGCTCTCCGTCGCTGCGATCGGCGCGTTGTGGCGCGCAACGAAGGCCCCTCTCGGATACACGTTGCGGGCTGGGAGAGATTCACCGCGACGGTGCGAAGCGATCGGCATCAATCTACTGACGCACCGTTGGGCGGGATTCGTACTGGCTGGCGCCGCTGCCGGTCTCTCAGGCGCGCTGTTCGCCTTCTCAAAGGGGACGGTCGACACCCACGTCCTTTCAGTCCACATGACAGTCGACTCGCTCGTCATGGTCCTGATCGGTGGTGTCAATGCCATAACGGGACCGCTCATGGGCGGCACAATCTATCCGCTGCTGAAGGCGTACATCATGCCGCTTACCGATGCCTGGCGGATGTTCCTCGGTGCCGTGATCCTTCTTACGGTGCTGCTATTTCCCCAAGGCTTAGCCGGATTTCTGAGCAAGTTCTCGCGTCGCTTTAATTCGTCGACAGAACCGACGAGCGTGTCCTTGCGCGTGGCTAGTGAGAGAGGCCAATGACAACACTTCTCGAAGTCCGCGATCTCTCGAAGTCGTTCGGCGGCGTCAAAGCGGTATCGAACGTTAGCTTTGAGTTGGGCGCATCCGAAATGGTGGCCATCATCGGCCCCAACGGGGCGGGCAAGTCGACCTGCTTCAACATGCTGGGTGGTCAGCTCGTACCTGACACAGGCGGCATCTCATTGAACGGACGCTCGATTGGCGGCCTCCCCCCGAGAGCAATCTGGCGCCTCGGCGTGGGACGGACGTTCCAAGTTGCTTCCACATTCGGATCAATGACCGTCTGCGAAAACGTCCAAATGGCGCTCGCGTCGCTGCGCTCGGAAACGGCGAGACCGTGGTCTCGAATGCAGGACCTCTACCGGGATGAGGCCTTGCAGCTTCTCGAACGCGTACAAATGCTGGAGCACGCAGATCGGTCGTGTGCAACATTGGCGTACGGCGACGTGAAGCGTGTCGAAATCGCAATTGCCCTTACGAATGCGCCTAGTCTGCTCCTGATGGACGAGCCTACTGCTGGCATGGCGCCAAAGGAGCGGTTCGGCCTGATGGAGCTCGTCACGTCGGTCGTGGCAGAGCGAAGCGTAGCCGTCCTCTTCACCGAACACGATATGGATGTCGTGTTCGGCTATGCCCACCGCATCATCGTCCTCGACCGAGGGCAGATCGTAGCGGCTGGTTCGCCAGCCGAGGTCCGCGCCTCCCCGAAGGTGCGGCAGATCTATCTCGGTGACGAAGACCCCGGCTCTATGGAGCGCGTCACCGCATGAAACCCATGTTGTCTGTATCTGAACTCAACGCCTGGTACGGTCAGGCGCAGGTGCTGTTCGGCATCGATCTGGAGGTTCAGCAGGGCGAAATCGTTGTTCTGCTCGGCCGCAATGGTGTCGGCAAGACAACTACCCTCAAGTCTGTCGTCAACCTCCTCGCCAAAGCCACCGGCAGGATCGAGTTTCAAGGTCGCAGCATTCGTGACTTAGCCCCCAGCAGCATTGCGCGATTGGGACTGGGATACGTCCCTGAGGATCGTCGGATCTTCACCGACCTGACAGTCATGGAGAACCTCGAGGTCGGCCGACAGGCTCCTCGTGCCAACACGCCTCATTGGACGGTTGATCGCCTCTTCGACCTCTTTCCGAATCTCGCACGGATGCGTGATCGCTCCGGCGGACACATGTCCGGTGGAGAGCAGCAGATGCTCAGCATCGCACGTACCCTGATGGGCAATCCTTCGACCGTATTGCTCGATGAGCCATCCGAAGGTCTCGCGCCCGTAATCGTGCAGCAGATGGTCGAGGTCCTCAAGGAGCTGAAGCGCCAGGGTCTGACCGTGCTTCTCTCCGAGCAAAATCTATCGTTCGCAAAGGCCATCTCCGATCGAGCCTATGTGATTGAAAAAGGGCAGATCCGATTTGCGGGCGCCCTCACCGAGCTTCTCGAGAATGAGGAGATCCGGCGAGCCTATCTCGCCGTTTGACTACGCAGACCCGGCCCTACTGCTTCCAGTCAGCAACTCAAATGTGTATGTGAGGAGAACCTCAGAATGTCTGTTGTGACTCGCCGCGTCGCGCTCGCTATCGCAGCGCTGATGACTGCAGCTCCCTTCGCGAGTATGGAGGCAGCCGCCCAGCAAGGCCCCATTCGCATAGGCGAGGTGAACAGCTTTGGTCGGTTTCCTGCGATCACCGTTCCTTGGCGCAATGGGTTCCGCCAGGCCATCGATGAGATCAACGCGGCAGGTGGTATTCGAGGTCAGAAGATCGAGATCGTCAGCCAGGATGACGGTGGCACTCCTGCGGACGCTGTCCGAGCGGCAGAAGATCTCGTGACACGCAACAATGTGAGCCTGCTTGCAGGTGGATTTGTTTCTCCGGTGGCATTCGCACTCTCGGACTTCGCGAAGCAGAAGAAAGTCGTATTCATCTGCTCGCAGGCTGCGTCCGACGCACTAACGATGGCGCAGGGCAACCGCTACACGTTCCGTCTCCGCTCCAATACGTACATGATCGTCAAGACCATGACGGATGTGGCCGCCAAGTTGGGCAAAAAGCGTTGGGCGATCGTCGCTCCGAATTACGAGTATGGCCACGCGGCCGCAGAAAACTTCAAGCAAATGATGGCAGCTCAGGTTCCCGGTTTCGAGGTGGTCGCAGAGCAGTTTCCGGCTCTCGGAAAGATCGAAGCCGGCCCCACGGTCGCGGCGCTGCAAAAAGCGAAGCCGGATGGCATATTCAATGTGTTGTTTGGCGCCGATCTCGTGAAGTTCGTTCGCGAAGGTGAGCCGCGCGGCCTCTTCGAAGGCCGCACGGTGCTCGGCTACGAGACGGGGCAGCCCGAGTGGGTCGACATCATGAAGGAAGAAGCCCCGAAGGGTTGGATCGTGAACGGATACCCCTGGTATTCCATCGACTACCCCGCGCACAAAAAATTCGTCGCTGACTACCAGGCCAAATACAATGACTATCCGCGCCACGGTTCGTTCATTGGCTACGTCACCGGCATCCTCGTAGGCGACGCGCTCAAGAAGGCCAAGGACACCACTGCAGACAGCATCATTTCTGCGCTGGAGGACCTGAAGGTCGAAACGCCTGTTGGTCCAATGACGATGCGTGGATCGGATCATCAGCTGACCTATGGTACCTTTGTCGGGACACTGGCGATCGAAGGCGGGAAGGGTGTGATGAAGGATTGGACGTTCCGTGATGGCGCCGAGGTCATGTACCCGGACGCAGATGTCGCGAGATTGCGTCCGCGCGATTAATGATCTGGGCATAAAGCTCGTGAAGTTCAGAGCTTCACGAGCCACTAGCTCTCAGCAATATTCGGAAGCCAATGGCACGCTCAACTATTTCTCCCTCAGCTCCGTGCGACGACCGAAAGCATCCCTGTCGCAGATCCAGATCTGATGAGGAGCAGCATCCAGCAATCATGCCACCAGCTGAACTGTCGCCGAGCATCAACGATCTCGATCCAATCGTTCGAGCACTCCTAGCACGATTGATCCTTCCCCTGTAATTCTGTTACTGTCGCTGTGGTCGAAAGGAGCACGACTGGCTCATTCAGCCTTTGGAAATCCAATCTAAAATCTTGCCGGCTCGCATCTGGTCCAGTCAATTCTCCGCAAATCATTGCAATAGCTTATGAAGCCATGACGGATAAAACTTAAACGCGAATGCGATTGAAATTGGCATATCGTAAAAGGCGTTTCCGCAACCTTATCCGGCCGCACTGAGACGAGCAGCGCGTCTTTCATGGCCGGGATGAAGGATGCGACGATGTATTTGACAATCGATGGCGCAGGCGGCGGTTGCGCGCGGCGCCGTGGCATCCACGACTGTTGGAGCAAGAACTTAGTACGCGATCGCTTCTAGTCATGAAGGCGTTCCCTCTTGAATACGAAGGAGAGGTTACTGCCGGCTCCCCCCTTTCCAGGGCTCTGAAAATCCGGCAACGCGCAATGACGAGATACTACGGCAGGATTTTCGGAGTTCGCCCGCTCCCCGGTCAGAATGGAAAAGATGGTTGGCTCTGGAGCACGGTTCCACGATTGGCCGACTTCGTGCGGCCACCGCGCCGAGAGCGCACAAAACGCATTTGAGCCCTGGATATTGAGATTCGCCCACATTTTTTCTGCGCAAGAGTGAGCCCGCCGGAGGACCTATGAGCGCTCTGCGAGGACTATGCGCATTCGTCCCTGCGCTTTGAGAGACATAGCGGAAACACGAAGCCAGTCACGCAACTCGCGCAACTAGACTGCTGCGCGGCAGCAGTCTATTACCCACAGCGAGGGTCGGCCGCTGCGCTTGACGCAGCTGCCGCATTGGTTTCTAAATGACACGGCGCATCGCAATAAGGGTGCCGGCTTCGGCCGATATAACCGGCAGTGGAACAATCCATAAGCCGTAGAGAAAGAGAACAGCCCCGGCACCTGCCGCGCCGCGCTGCCACCTGATCAGCAAACAGCAATATTTGCTCGTGCCCATGTGTGCGCGCGTCGGCTTGCGTGGAGAAACAAATGCAATTCGCGATCGTAAACAAAGAACGTACGGTCGCGTCGCCGGGACAGGCAGGGAATTGTCCAGCCTGCGGCGGCGCAATGATCGCCAAGTGCGGAACTCAGAGAATTCATCACTGGGCACACCGCGGCGTAAGAAGATGCGATTCCTGGTGGGAAGCTGAGACAGCGTGGCATCGCGCTTGGAAAAGCAGGTTTCCCGTCGAATGGCGGGAAGTTGTCCAGTACGACCAGTATGGAGAGAAGCACATCGCCGACGTGCGCACCGGCCACGGCTTAACGATCGAGTTTCAGCACTGTCACCTTAAGCCCGAGGAGCGCGCGGCACGGGAGAATTTCTATGGCAACATGGTGTGGGTCGTCGACGGTGCGAGGCTGACGCGCGACCTACCGCGTTTCGCCGAGGGAGCAAGTTGGTTCATAAGAACCGCGCGGAAGGGTCTGTATATCGTTCCGTTTCCTGATGAGGTGTTTCCGAAAAATTGGCTCGGATGCCGTGTGCCCGTCATTATTGATTTCTGCAACGCAAACGGTCTTAGTGAAGAGACGAAATGTCTGACCTGGCCGCTCTGGTGCCTGTTGCCGGGCCGCGTGCGCGGCCACGCGGCAGTGCTGCAGCTTTCGCGGGAAGTTTTTGTGAGCTGGGCGCATGCCGGAGCCAGGCCAATCCCCGCGCAAGCGATATTGCAGGACGTCGGGCGTTACCTGCTGGAACAGAAACAGCTGGCGGAGCGCGAGGCGCTACGCGCCACGATGCTGGCGCGCCAGTACCACGGATGGCCAAGACAGGGGCTGCGGAGGCGTTATGCGAGGTTTTAGCTGGTGCAGCCGCAGACAGGCCACTCATGTATCCGCGCTGCAGGTCAATTGCATCGGCCTTTCCTGGTATCACCATTGTTAAGTCGCACAACCGTCGAGCATCTTGTTCGCCACGTTAATCTGATCGACTAGGTCCTGCATGCCGGCCAGTTGGCCCACCAGATTTTTGTTGACGTTGCGCATGGGTATCCGGCTGCACCGACCCCAACGCTTCAACTGCATCGCCAATAGGAAAAATCGAAGCAAGTGACTCAGCTGTGAGCAACCATAATGGGCATCTTGCGAATCAGCTTGCTCCCACTGCCGATGGGATGATCGCCGCCCTGGAACGTATCGATGATATGACGAGAGCCGTATCCATCAGCCGGATCTGACAGAAGCGCCTCTGCAGGCAGGAGTGAGATAGAGCTATCCAACGACACACCAATGTCAAAGACGAGAAACAATCACTACGTCCCGCAGTGGTACCAGGAGGGGTTCTTCGAACCAGGCACCAACACGCTCGCCTATCTCGACCTTACGCCATCTCAGAAAACTCTCCATGACGGTCGCGTCATAACGGAGAGAGCGCTGTTTGCGGCGCCCACGTCGCGCGCCTTCCGACAGCAGGATCTATACTCCACATTCTTCGGCACATCGATCAACGATGAAATCGAACGCCGCCTCTTTGGCGACATCGACGTCAGGGGATCTTCCGCTGTCCGAGCCTTCGCGGGCACAGATGTCGGCGAATGGCACCGCCATTTCCAGCCCCTGTTCGAATACATCGATATTCAAAAAATCCGCACGCCGAAGGGACTCGACTGGCTCAAGGCCCAATACCCCCAGCTCACCCAGAACGAGTTGATGTTCGAGATGCAGGGCATCCGCATGATGCACTGCACGATCTGGACGGAAGGGGTACGCGAGATTGTCTCCGCCGAAGACGCCGATGTGAAATTCATCATTAGCGATCATCCGGTGACGATCTACAATCACGCGGTTCCGCCCGGGGGGCGACTGAGCGTATATCCGAACGATCCCACAATTGCTCTGAGGGCGTCACAGACGATCTTTCCGCTCAACCGCGACTTCTCTCTCATCCTTACAAATCTCGAGTACGCACAAGATCCGTCGACACCCCCACGCGACAAGCGGACATTTGCACGCAACTACCGCAGCTCGATGGTCCGAACCGACGCATTCGTTCGGACGAGAAAGCTCTCAAACCAAGAAGTCACACACGTCAACTACGTCCTCAAATCGCGAGCCCGCCGCTATATCGCCGCCGGCCGCAAGGAATGGCTGTTTCCGGAGCAGACCGTCTCTGACGCATGGGGAGCCGTGCGAGGCACTTTTCTACCGCCCGAGCAAGGACTGTGGCACTTCGGCGGAGAGATGTTTGCGAAGTTCGAGGACGGACATGTCCACTATCAGGATGAGTTCGGGCGAACCGAGAAAGAGCGCGACTTCCTGAAGAAGGATCTGCCCGCGAGCCCATTGCGAGCCGGAGATTGGTGCGGCTGCGGATCGGGCTTGCCCTTCAAGTCATGCTGCAAGTCCAAACCCGTTGCCTTGCGACGGACATGGAGAGAGCAAAGCATCCGCGAACGGAATCTCATGCTGCTCAATGGGATCGTGAGGATCCTCGAGCTCGAAAAGGGAAAAGACTGGGTTAGCGTCCGTCGGGACATGACCGATGAGCAGATCAAGACCATATACCTCCTCTACGAAGGGCTGTGGCCGCGAGAAACCGATCTGTTTCAGCTCCTGCCCAAACCCGACGGTGTCGCTCGTGCGGTCTACACTGGATCAATTCACCCGAAGACGATCACAGAATTCGCGCTCGGAGCCGCACTGTACTTAGGCGAGCTGATCATCGAGCACCCCTTCCTGCACGCGGGCACCGTCAAAAAGGAATTCAGTCCGGTTGAGAATCCCAAGACCTATCGCCAGGAGGTCCTGAAGACGATCCTGTTCTTCCTGCAGGTGATGCCGCTGGTGGAGGCAGGCCTAGTCAATCTGGTCCCCGATCCCTGCAACTTCGATCTCCATCTCCGCGATCAGATGCTTCATATGGCGAGAGCGCGCGCCACCGAAATCGAATTCCGCCCATCCATGGAGCCGCGATTGGAAGAAATCGCGAAAGAGGATGCTCAGCGAAGCCACTTGCTGCTGCCGCCGGACGCATTGAAAGCCCAAGTGCGAAAAGCCTCGCCAGGCCTTAGCGGGGCGGACCTCGACAAAGTTCTGGAGGGCGTGGAGCATTTGAAAGAGCGCGACCCGTTGGCCGTCTTGCAGAAGGGCTCTCTGGCGGGCGGCAAAGAGGGCGGGCAGTTCAGTATGATGAAGCTGTCTCCGAATTTCGAGATGACGATGTACTTGGCGCAGGCAACGGGAGCCTGCATCGTCACTGATAGCCCCATTCGCTGGGCTGAGATCCGGATGGCCCTGGCTCGAAGAGCCAATTCGTCAAATGCAGGCCTCTCCACTCTTGCGCATAGCATTCAGGAGGCTACGTTCGCATTCCCTCAGTATCCGGTCGACGTTGTGACATTGGCCTCCAACAAGCTGTTTGCCAACTACGCGGCACTCATGCGTGATGTTTTTCGATACCTCTCAGACCTTGGCGATCGCGGGGCAAAGCCAAACCGGGAAGCACACCTCAATGCTCGCTTCGTCAAGACGCACGCACCTGCTCAGACGGCAATAGAAAAGGCCCGTGTTCCCATCAACCAAGGTCGAGTATCCTGCGTATTCCCGACCGGAGGCATCCAGGCCAACACGGTCAATCGCCTCCTCCTGATGTCGAGTTCGGAAAGGCACGTCCCAAACGTCCCGATGGCTTTCTTTATTGAACGGCCAGTGCCTAGCCAAGTCGAGGCGCCGCCAGCACGCTCTGCGCCGCAAGGCGCAGCACAGCACCCTCAGGCATAATTATTGCGATTCCCCGCTCGGATGTGCTGACACCTCAACGAAATCTCGCAAGCAATAGCCTCTGCCGTTCGCGCCGATCGCGTCGTGACTAGAAGCAGCTAGGTTCGCTTTTTCTTGTGTCGAAAGCTGTCCATAGCGCAGCGAGACATGTCTCGACACGAAAGCCGGCTGAACGGAAACATTCAGACAACTCAGACCAGATTTTGAGCCACGAGAAAGCTCTATAGGTTCGTCAGCATTAGAATCTGCATGAACCGACGACGCCTCGGAGAGGGTGCGCCTTCGTCCCAGGTTTGCTGATACCTGCCAGTCAACGCAGTGCCTGGCCGGCTAGGCCATTTGACCCTCCTTTCATTGACGGAATGTAAGAGGCGAACACTCGATGGTGTCATGCTCCAATCGTACGAGCAGCCCATTCTGCATGGGTACATATGTAAATTGGTATCTCACACTTGTGGCGGCGACAACGCGATGGGCAGTCGACGACGGCTCCGCGCCGCCATGGGAACCCGGTCGGGAACTAATTGCATTGACTTGGCATGGCCGGCAATTCTTAGGTCACGCAGCACTTCGCCGTCATCCGAAACGCTCTCTCCTTGTGGCCCCGCACCGGGATGGACGGCTTATTGGCATTGCCGCTCAGCAAGCAGGTTTTGAGATCATCGTCGGCTCCGGTACGCGCGCGCGCCAAAAAGCTGCGAGCAAACGCGGTGCGTCTGCATTCCGATCCATGATTGCACATCTTAGCGCGCAAAGAGCGGTACTTATGACGGCTGACATTCCTAAAGTTGCACGCACAGCCGGCTTGGGTCCGATAAAGCTCGCCCAGATTTCAGGTTCTCCAATCCATTGCTTTGCGGCCGTCACTAAGCATCGAGTGGAGTTGAACAACTGGGACGGTACGCATGTTGTGCTTCCGTTCGGGCGCGGCGCAATCCTTTGGTCGCGGGCCATACACGTCATGCGCAACGCAAACTCCGAACAGCTTGAGGCAGCGCGAGTGGAAGTTGAGTCGACATTAAACATTCTGCATGATCGCGCTGAATGGATTGTTCAGTCGCGCCGCAACTGATCGACCGCCAGCGGCACATACCGGACGCGATCAGAGTGAAGGGCCAAAAGAAGACGAATGCATCCATCTGGGCGGCGCCCCCGCACAAAGTTGCGCTGCCCCAGTAATGATCATGTGCGCATTTGAGGGCGGCGCCCCCGTCCATTCGCCGACCACGTCCGCTCTTAAAGGTAACAGCGATATCAAATGTCGATCTTCTCCGCGATCTCGGCCCCGAGACATCGGACGGTGCTTTCGACGTTCGAATGACCAAACAGGACCTGGACGGTGCGGAGATCGCCAGTACGGATCTACACTGCCTTCGTCGCCTCAACGAGCGCGTCCTGACTTCGCTCTCTCGCGAAATCTATCTGGTTCCTGTGAACTCTTAGATCGTAGAATATTGAATGAGCCAGATGCCGTTGCAGACTCCATGAAGGATGATGGCGGGCCAGATGGAGCAGGTCTTCCGGAATAGCACACCCGTTAGGATGCCGACCATGAATGCGTTCAGGAGGATGACGCTCGGGCCGTGGACGATGGCAAAGATCGCTGCGCTTCCGACCACCCCGGCCCACATGCCATATCGGTTCAGCGCGTTGGCGACGATGCCGCGGAAAATGATCTCCTCACCGAAGGGCGTAAAGAATGCTCCCGCCACCAGCAGCATGACGAGAGACAATGTGCCAGCCGTGGCCGCTGCCTGGAAGTCTCCTTGGGTGTTCGGCTCTGTGATGAATAGGAAGTAGGTTCCCTCGATCAAGATGCTCAGGCCGAATGCTACGATGCCCAAAGCCGCTCCGATCAGAAGCCACTTACCGCTCGTCGCTCGGAAACCGAATGCGTTAAGGTCGCGGATACGGATAACGTAAGCCGCCAAAAAGGCCAGCGCACCTGCAATGCCATTGAGCGCCATTCCAACGATGCCTCGCAACTCCGCCTGCTCGTCAGGCGTCTGGACGATCCACAGAGCGAGTAAGCTGATCAGGATTACGTAGGTGAGCAGCCCGACGACAATCTCAGGCCACCCCGGGCGCGTTTTACGTACAGTACAATCTTGACTGGGCATCACGTGTTCCATTCGCTCCGTCTCAACAAGCGGATAGTTCCAAGATCACCCTGCTAGGAGTGCGATATGGAATTCCGATTTTTCAACGGCGAACCTAAGGTTTTATGTTTCTGGGAACGGTCTCTATATGGCTCGTCGCTTCCGCGTCAGCCAGCATGTCGGATATCTGTGCAAGCGTTCGCCGAGCACAGTTGGCGTTTATGGGTACACGACCCGGCAAAGAGCTATCAGAGCTCAACGCCTTTGTGACCTATGCCGTGCGCCACATGATCCCCATCGCGTTGGCGCAAAGGAGCTATCGAGATCAACGATGTCGGCGAAGAAGTCGCCATCCAGGCGGCGCGAGATCCTTTGTTCCGTGCCCTTTGCAATCTGATCGAGAATACTCGCCGGTACGCGGCGGAAGTATCCGCGATCAACATCGCACTCACAACACACCCCCCGAACAGTTAGCATTACGAATCACGCCGCCGACGTACCAGTCGAGTTCCGCGAGATCATTTTCCAGCGGTTCTCGCGCAATCGCCTCGCGACCGCCCGTCGGATGTGCACGTTGGTCTTGGCCTTGCGATGGTTGCGACGACGATAAGACCTCACGAAGGCGATGTCTGTGCGACGGCCCTAAAGGGTTAGTGCGCTTTGCCCTGCATTTTCCATCCGTGCGATAGGAGACGATAAACTCGCAGAAATGTCGATCGGCACCTTCGCACCTGAAGTCTTTGACCTCTTATGTCAGTTCGCTTCCGATCCCCAAACGCCTGCAACGATTCTCGTGGTCACAAGTCGGGCGAAGGATTTCTGAGCAAGGACTGCGAGCACGGTGGTTGCACCGCGAGCAACCTTTCGGACCGTCTCAGTCGCGAAGAGAAGCAACTTGGTTCGATTTTTATGTCGAAAGCTGTCTACGGCGCAGCCAGACATGTTTCGACAGGAAAGCCGGCCGAACAGAAACATTCAGACATCTATCGCCAGATTTTGAACCACGAAAGCGCTCTATAGAAAACACAACATTTCCATCCGGAGCGAGCCGAATGCGCTTTCGTCCTGGGCGCAGTCTGACCGCTGCCAATTCCCAAACCGCATTGCAATATGTTCAATCAGGCAACTTCGACATCGACGAGCTTCCTCGGCCGATCACCGTAGTAGGCGTCAATCAGGTGCTGGGCCGCCTTGAGCGTCGCAAGCACTGGCACCGCAAATGCAAGCTCCTCTACTCGATCAGAGGAGCCCTCACCTGCGAAATCGAAGGCAGCCTGTGGACCGCCACTCCGCAATGCGCCGTGTGGATTCCTTCTAGCACGCCTCACAAGTGCCACGCTTTGGGCCATGCCGAATACTACATGCTGCTCATCGACTCTGACATCGGTGTAACTCTGCCTCAGTCATGTTGCACGATGGCGGTTTCGGCTCTGCTGCGTGAAATGCTGATCCGCGCTGCGCAGTTTCCCGCGCTGTACCCGCTGGATGGCCCGGAAGTCCGGTTGCTGCCGGTCATCCTCGACGAGTTGAGCGCCGCTCGGACTGAAGATCACCGAATTCCGCTGCCAACCGATCCCAGCCTACGGCGTCTTCTCGAGATGATGATGTCTGCTCCAGAGGATAAGGCGTCGGCTGCAGAATGGGCGGCGCGCTGCGCACTGAGCGAAAGGACGCTGAACAGGAAGCTTCGCCGGGAGACTGGCATGAGCCTCTGGCGTTGGCGTCACCAGATCCATGTCATGCTGGCTGTGCAGCGCATGTCAAATGGTGAGAGCGTGCAGGCCGTTGCCATGGACCTGGGTTACGAGAGCGCCAGCAGCTTCATCTCGATGTTTAAGAAGACCATTGGCAAGCCGCCAGCCCGTTATCTGGCTGAGCGTGACAGTCAGCGTTGATCATCCTTTCATTCTTATCAGCCTGAGCCACAAACCAGACTGTCTTCTTTCCACCCCATAACCCATGCCCGAAAATGGCCTGATACCCCTTAGATTGATCGCGTATTTCCTTTCTAGGTTTGGAGGAAAACGGCCTTGTTCAAGCGCTCTGCAATCGCCACCCTCGTATGCCTAACTTTTGCTGCGCTCCCTGCGCACGCGGACACAGCTTGCACCTTCGGCACCCCGCCGACCGTGCTCACGGAGGAAGGCGATCCCCATGAAACAGGCAGTAGGCTGCTGAAGGTATGGGAGGTCGAGGACAGTCCGGTCTACTGGTCAGAGACGGTGCCTGATAGCGAGGCTTATAGCCAGTTCAGAGCTGAGGTGGTTGATCTGGATATCGAAACCGACCCAGTGCGCCTGCTGGAGCGCAGTTCTATAGAAAACAGCCGCATCGTTCGTCGCAACGCAAGTGACTGGATCAAGCCGGCCGGTTGTCTGGAAATGCTGATGTATGGCTACCAGCACGCACGCATGAACACGTTCGCCAGCCCGACCGAATTCGGAAGCTTCATTTTACGCTCGCCCAACAAGGAACGGCTCCGCATCTACTACTACACCAACAATCAGGATGGCCTTGGCAACATGGACATCATCGTTACGCCTGTGCTTTGGGATAAGCAGAATGGATGGGATGTGTTGGTCGCCCTTCACAGTCACGTCTTCCATCCGGGGCAGCCCGAGATCGACGGCGTCCTTGCGCCGAGCGAGCCCGATGCAGACTTCCACGCCAACCTTCATGCGATGATGGGTTTGCCGGAGGCATGGATCACGAACGGCATCAATACCGTGAGAATGCCGGCGTCGAGCTTCAACGATTTCACGATGCCTACCGGTGGGGGCGAAGTGAGCAATCCATCTGAATAGGGCAACAAACACTCGCTTTCGTTGCATCGAGGACGCTCATCTTCAGTTCAGGCGCTTCGGCAAGCCTGTGAAAAATCGCTCACAGAACTCATCAAACAACTTGTTTAATCTTGAGCGTCTTCAGAATGCCGGGGCCCGCGAGAAAGCAATGACCAGACAGCTCAGCACATACCGCTTTCGCAAAAGCGCCAATGGATGTTCCGATTATGCCACCCCCATACCATCAGGTGCTGCGCTACGTACGAGAGGAGATCGGGATGAGCCAGTGGCGTCGCGCAAGGGCGATGATGCCACTCGCGCCCAGTGAACCGCGCGTCGTGAGCAGTGACATCGCCGCGTAGGCGTCTACGTTTTGGTTATCGGCCCAAGTTCAGAAACCTCGCTCACTCCATTTTGGCCGAACTGAATTACCAATTGGCTCAATTGCGAAATTTTACTCACATCATCGAGTTTATCAACGTAGACAGTGCGGTTATTTGGAATGACAGACGGCTGGGCCTGCAACCAAGGCGAATCTCAAGAGAGAGGAAAAAGGGAAGCAAACAACCCTCTGATCATCTCAACTTGCTCACAGGAGGAAATGCCAATGCATCGCGTCGGGCATTTCGTCGGCCCCTCGTGGCCGCCAACTCTAGAAGCTTACAACTATATGCGTACGCTGAGCCGGAGTGATTGGGCATGGGAAGGCCTGCGCCGCAATGCGGCCTATCAGGACGAGGCTCGGGCGCATTTGCTCGACATACCCATCAGCACTCGTTTGGAGAGCGGAGCGACCTTCACGCGGATGCACGAGCCATCACCTCGTGCTGAAGCGTGGGCGCTCCGCTCCTTTCGTTGATCCATCATTCCGGGCATCCGAGGCACATCCGATCTGGATGCCAATCGCTGGTCGCGTCGCTCTATCGGCCATTGCAGAGCAAGCCAATCGCATCGCTTCCGCCAGTATCTTCGTTCCGGGACTTCAAACGGTCCGGCACATTCTCGTCGATCCTGAAGGGTGCCAACACGTGCTCGTCCGCGGCAATGCAACGGTGGTCCAACTGGAGATCAAAGGTGCTGATATCCTGAGCAGCGCTGTCGCACTTACTTTCATGGTGCGTGGCATTGACGAAATTGAGCGAACAATGCCGATTTTGAATGATCTCCAACGCATTCTATCTAGGACTGTTCTCGCCGATGCCATGAAGACACCCTGGACAACAAGGACTATCAATCGGCGCGATGCTTACATCGTCCACGATTGCGTCATTTCCGGTGCCACTTATCGCGAAGCGGCCGTTGTCCTATACGGCTCAGAGATCGCACTACGCGATTGGCGTACCAATGGCATCCGCGACAGGGTACGCCGTCACTGGCTCCGCGCCCAGCAATTCATATCAGGCGACTATCGAACATTTCTCCCGTGACGAGCGGCGCTCATTGATGAAGTCGCCAAACAGACTCTCCCTGCACAGATCCAAATAGCAAACACTGTTGTTCCGACAAGAAGGAGCAGCAGCATGTTTCATGATCCCAACGACCCCTTCCTCATCGTTGACGAAGCCGCCGCCTTCCTCCGCATGTCGAAACGTACCCTCGCCACTCATCGCTCACAAAAGACCGGTCCGGAGTATCGGCGCCATGGCGGCCGCATCGTCTATCGTCGAAGTGCCTTGCTCGCTTGGTCGGACAAGCACGCCGTGCGAATATCAAGTTCTGACAAACGGCGCACGCTGGCACCTAGCCAGGCTCAGCGCGATGGTGATCGCCCTGCTGGCTCTGTCTTGGCCGAAGGGGAACGTCCCCAAACTCCTCTGGAATGCGAGCCCAAGCATTCCGATCGGCCTCTACATGGGGACCTCGCGCAGACCGGCAAAGGGGGACCTGGCAGTTATCCGTCTCCCTGAGATGGTCAGGCGGCTCGCCGCCCACCGCGGTTACCTTCCACGCTCGACGCTGCTAATCAAGCCCGTAGTCGCTAGTTCCGGAGATGTGGTTTGCCGCCACGGCACGCGCATTGTGATCAACGGTGTTTGGCGCATAACGTCGAAAGTGCGCGATGGACGCGGACGGATCCTCCCACACTGGCGAGGCTGCGTCCGCCTCACTGCTTCTCAGGTCTTCGCGCTGGCCGCTACCGTCAATGACAGCTTCGACAGCCGATACATCGGACCGATCGAAGGCGAGGCGGTGCTTGGCACAGGCACCGCCGTTTGGACGCAATAGCGTCTTAGCCGCTCTGCAGACGCGTCAGTGCACCATCAACCTTGGCCAGAGCCTCGACGAGCTGCGCCCGCAGCGAGGTCAGATCGCCGACCGGATCTTCTTCCATCGCCAGGTGCTTGGGATCGATGCAGGCATCGATCAGGGTCAGCAGCGTCTGCCCGCGCATAGGGCCGGCATCGAGCGCGGCTTCCAGCGTCTCGTGGTCGACACCTTCCCCGTCAAGGATCAGCCGGCCGCTGTTGGCCGACAGCCAGACAGACAGCCGCGCCCCAGTCAGCACCTTCCGATCGACGATTTCGGTGGGCAGGGTCAATCTAACTGTGGGGATATCGTCATCCGACGTCCGCAGGCCGGCAACATAGCATTCTGCGGGCAGATACTCGATGCCGTCATCCTCGCGCTCGAAGAAGGGCAGTGCCGTGCCGGTCATGACGCGTTCCTCCTACGCTCGGCCTGAAGCCTCTATTAGATTATCCTAGAATGGGATAATCCGAAAACAGGATTAAGCGGTGAAGCCGTCAGTCTCGATCCCGGCTTTCCGCAATGCGCGACACGCTGCGCTCGCCGCGCCAAATCAAGCTCCGCAAGCTGTTGCGCAACCTTCGGGAGAAGGCTGGGCTGACGCAGGCCGATGTCGCAACTCTTCTCAACAAGCCACAGTCGTTCGTCGCCAAGTATGAAGGGGGAGAACGACGCCTGAGCGTCATCGAATTCGTTGATGTCGTGCGCGCACTCGGCCTTGAGCCCATCGCCGCCATACGGCAACTCGTCAAGGCCATCGACACCGATGCGCCTTAGCTGACCATACGCGCACTCTCCGATCGGGATCATCGACCACACCCGCACTCGTCAGGGCAGCGCGCGGCGCGGCCGCCCAACGTTTACTTTTCTTTTACCACATCTGCCAATGGGAAACAGTGCCGTATTGGAGTCGCGATCGGCCTAAATTGCTTCTGCTTTCCCAAGATAAATGGCCGGTTGTGTGGCTACCGGTAATGCGGAACCCGCAACATTTGAGCAGGTTTCATCGGCACGGCATTTCTCTGCGAATTCTCGACATCACCGTTGGCGTGTGCCCTGGTTTCGGGTGGGCGAAAATCGAAACCACAGCGATGCCGGTTTGCAATGCCCAACCACTTTCGTCGCGAGAGTCGCTTTGGGGCTGTTCCCAATTCGATCAGACGATCGACAAGCGCCAAAGAGGTTTGGGCGGCCCCGCCCTCGATGTTTTAGGATCTCGGGCGGTCGGGCCCTATCTCGCGTCCCTGCGTGCCGCTCGACCGAGCCGCCGGTAAAGGGGAGCGTCTCGGCGCATTCGCGTAACGGTCCCTACCGCGGCGTCCGTGGCAGCCGCTCTGCCCAAAACTGAGCGGCGCATATGTGGACTTGCCCTCGGCCTGCATCTCTCGCAGACGCCTCAGCCGTCTGTTGCACAACACGCCGCGTTCCAAGTCGTCATGCGGCCGATGTGCAATGCGATCCGCGCGACACGAGCATCACGCGTCGCCTTACTCCGCTGATGCCCTGCGCGTGGCGGTCTCCGGACGCCAGGCCGCCGCTCCTCTGGCCACGGTGGAGAGTCCTGTTCCCCCACAGCTTTGTGCAACGATGTAGCAGGCGTCGCCTCGGCGGCAACCCGCGCGCACCGCGCGGGTCCTCCACTTCGTTCCGGCCCTGCGGGTGCCACCAGCTCCAGCCTGCCACGATCTGCACGCCGCCAGCGGGGAATAGGTCTCCGCCGGGACAACGTGAGGAACGACACCATGGCTACCATCGGATACGTCACCAAGCGCGAGGACGGACGCTACGAAGGCGAGCTCCGCACACTCTCCGTCCGGGCATCAATCGCGATCCTGCCCGTCGGCGACAAGCTCTCCGACAACCAGCCCGACTTCCGTGTGATGTCGCAAGGCGTCGAGATCGGCGCCGGCTGGCAGCGGATCGGCCAGACCTCAGGCAAGGAGTACATCTCGCTGTCGATATCTGCCCCCGAGTTCGGCAAGACGCTCTACGCCAACCTCGGCCGCGCCGCCGGTCAGTCCGACGGCAACGCCTACGCCCTGATCTGGACGCCGCAAGACTGAGCCTCTGGCTCAGGCCCTCGCGCCGACATCGGCGCGAGGGCTTCTTCGCGTTCCGCGAAGAGACCCACCCGCCCACCCAGCTCCAAGCTTCGAGGCCGCCATCATCGCGAGGAAATCGACGCCGCGCGCGCAGTCGTCCATGCGCCGGCACCACAACCGATGATGAGCGCGAATAGCAGGCTGAAGCCTGTCTTTCTCGCGCTCATCGCCGCCGTGCTCGATCTCCTTGTGACCGCTCTTTTCCCTTTTCCGGCGCTTCTTCGACACGCAGCAAGGCGGTTGCGCGGGTTGATCTCGAGTATATCCCTGAGGCCGGATTCGAAGGTGGAAATGCAGTCTGAGATGGCTGGGGGAGACATCTAGATAAAAAGATGGAGTCGTTGGCGCTCAGAAGTGCCGTCGTTACTGGGCTTCACGCGACTCCGATTTTACGCGCGTGGAGTCGCCATGCGAAATACGCCTTGTAAAACGGGCACTTTGCACGAGTCCATCTTGTAACTTTGCGCCTCCGCCGCATCTCTCCGTCACGTTTCATCATTGGGGGAGCAGCATGGCTCAAGACGACTTCAAACCCAAGCTCGGACGTATCCGCGATACCGCGAACTCAGCTTCGGTAAGCACAAGCACGCAAGTGCTCAGACAAACCGGCCGAGCCGGCGCGGGCGCCGTGCGGCAGCGCGGCCACATCACATCAAACATGCCGAAACGGGGGATGGGTGCCGGCGTACGCGCGGCCGCCGGTCTCATAGCGCCAGGCAGTCGCCGCGTTATCGTCAAGGCGCGCTACACACGCATCGTCGGTGGCGATATGGGCGCGGCATGTGCGCACCTCAAATACATCCAACGCGACGGCGTTACCCGTGAAGGAGACGTTGGGCGGCTTTACGATGCACAGCGCGACGACGTCGACGGCGCAGCCTTCCTCGAGCGCTCGGAGAACGACCCGCATCAGTTCCGTTTCATCGTCTCCGCCGAGGACAGCGCGCGGATGTCAGACCTGAAGCCGTTCATCCGCGATCTCCTCGCGCAGATGGAACGGGATCTCGATACCAAACTCGATTGGGTGGCAGTCGATCATTTCAACACTGGACATCCACACACGCACGTCGTCATCCGTGGCCGCGATGACCGGGGTCAAGACCTCGTCATGGCGCGAGACTACATCGGCCACGGCGTGCGTGCCCGTGCCCAAGCCTTGGTGACGCTCGAGCTTGGTCCCGAGACGCAGCTCGAACGCATCCAGAAGCTCTTCGACGAAGTCGGCCAGGAGCGACTGACGCGTCTCGATCGTCAGCTCATCGCGCGCGCGAAAGACAGTATTCTCGTCATCACCGCCACAGAGGAGAACGATCCGAAGCAACGGACGTTGCGGATCGGGCGCCTGCGGACCTTGCAGCGCCTGGGTCTCGCTTCCGAACGGCAGGCTGGCGTCTGGTCTCTCGATGCCAACGCGGAGACCAAACTGCGCCATCTCGGCGATCGGGTCGACAAGTTCAAGATGATGCAGCGCGCGTTGAAAGAAGCCGGCATCGAGCGCGGCGCGGCCGCCATGGCGCTGTTCGAGCGCGGACCGCGCAGGGTACCGCTCGTCGGTAAGGTGGTCGGCGTCGGTATGGTCGACGAGATCACCGACCGCACCTGGGTGATCATCGATGCCGTCGACGGGCGCGTGCACTACGCCGATCTCGGTCGGCTCAAAGCGAAGGCGGTGCCGGCGCGTGGCAACATCGTCGCCCTTGCCGGTGGCGGTCGCAACGAGAAACCGTCGTCGGTGCCGCGCCTGCATCTGCTGTCCGCAACCGAGCTCGAGCGGCAGACCACCTACGAGGGACCGACCTGGCTGGACCAGGCCGTCGTGAGCAGGTGGCAGCCGGAGACCCGGACGGCGGGGTTCACGGCCGAGGCAGACAGAGCCCTCAAGGCGCGAACCGATTGGCTCGTCAGCCGCCAGCTCATCGAGCAGACGCAGGACGGCAAGCAGGTGCCGCGCGCCGACATGATGAAGGCGCTGCGTCAGGCCGAGACGCAGCAGCTCGCCGCCGATGTCTCGCGGCGCCTCAATGCCGCGTTCGTGCCACCCACGCCCGGCGCCCGGATCACCGGCACCTACGATCACGCCATCACGACGCCAACCGGCAAGATCGCGGTCATCCGCCGCGAGGACACCTTCGCGTTTGCGCCGTGGCAACCGGCGCTCGAGCCCTTCCGCGGCCAAGCCGTCGCGGGAATCGTTGGCCCCACCCGCATAACCTGGACGCACGCGCGTGGAAGGAGCCTGCCAGGGCGTGCGTGATTGTCCTGAGCAAAGGGGAAACTGTGCGACAGCCCTCATACTGTAGGACGCTTTGAGACCAAGCGCATTACCGCTCGTTGACGTGCGCGATGTCGCCGACCTGCACGTCCGGGCAATAGCGGCGGATTGGCGGAATAGGGTTACAACGGGGGCCGGCCCGATCGTATGGATGGTCTAGATCGCACAGATCATCGGCACCGGAATCCCGCTCGATCTCCGCGCGTTCCGCCTCGCGAACTTCCGGATTGGCTCGTTCGCGTCTCGGCACTCTAGTGATCCTCTGTGAGTTCCGCGTAATCCGGTAGCCGCCAATCGCCATCCCTGTCGTTGCTCGAGAATCTCGCGACGAGATCGGGGATCCTCAATGCCACAGCGAGTCTTGTCGCAGAATGTAGGGCGGCGATGCCCCACTGGGTCTTAGGCATCCCGATGCGAAGAAGAAAGGGCTTCACACTTCTCTGCACTGTATTCACGAACGGCCGCAGAACTCTCTCGTAGCTTGAGAATGCCTGAGCTAGATCTCCAGCGCTTCGGCTGATCTCGCCGGCCAGAACATAAGCGCCCACCAGGCTGGCAGACACACCCATGCCGCTGAATGGTGAGGCGCAGTGGGCGGCATCTCCTACCAGAACGACACGGTCCTGGGACCAGTTGCTTGCGCGGACCTGCACCACTTCCTGCGAATAGAAAAACTCCGCGCGCGCCATACCGTCGAGAAACCGTTCGGTTTGCCATCCGGCGTCACTGAACCGGTCTGCCCAGAACCGCCTTTGAGCCTCGATCGTCTCTCTGTGGATGGCAGAGGCCTCCTCACTGCTTTCCCTCAACACGAAGTAGACCTGAGTCTCCGTTGGGCTGTGGCTTCTGCGCATGATCATCCGGCCGCGGGGAGCGTTGTAGGTGTCGCGGATGTTGATGTCTGACGCAACGCGCGGAATGAACCAGTACGCCATATGTATCCCCATCCGGAAATACGGCTCAGGCGCATCGGCAGGCAGCATCGTTCGACGGATGCGCGATCCCTGACCGTCTGCTCCGACGAGAAGGTCGAACTCGTCGGAAGTGCCGTCGGAAAAGTGCGCGACGACCCGCGTCTCCTCCTGTTCATAGCGATCGACACTCTTGCTAAAGCGGTAGTCGACGTTGCCCACCGTTGCATCAAACAGGGCACGCACGAGATCTCCACGCATGATCTCATACTCGGAGGTCAAGGATTGGCGGCCTTGGCCAGAGGTGTTGGCCATGATCGTGGCTCTCCGCCGTCCCAGAGCATCGACGAAGGCCACTCCAGCTTCATCGATAAGTCTGCTGCGGACCGGATCAAGCAGCCCCATCCGCTTGACTACGTCGATGCCCTGACCACGAAGGTCGACTTGGGCGCCGGTTGCCCTGAGAAACGGGAAGCGTTCGGCGACGACGACCTGGTGACCACATCGCGCCAGCCAAAAGGCCAAGGCCGGCCCCGCGCAACCGGCGCCGCAGATGAGCACTCTCAAGGAGTTAGCTGCTGTCGGAGCGTTCATTCACGCCATCCATTTATCGATGATAAATTGTCAAGATGGCAAAGCTGAAACGCGAACTCGTTATTGCCCAAGGGCTCGATCTGCTCGACGAGGTAGGCCTGGATGGCATCAGTACGAGGCTGCTGGCACGGCGGCTTAATGTGGAACAGCCGGCCCTCTACTGGCACTTCCGTACCAAGAGGGAACTGCTCTCCGCTATGGCAGAGGCGGCCATGGCGCCCCATGCGGAAGCTCCGCTGCCAAAACCGTGTGACGAGTGGCGCGAATGGTTTTCTGAAAACACGCGGAGCTTTCGGCGCACGTTATTGATGCGCCGCGACGGTGCGCGGCTCCATGCTGGGACGCGTCCCGGCGCGGGCGACATCGACCGGATTAGGCACAAGATCGCCTTCTTGGTCGCCAGGGGGTTGCCCGAGCGCAATGCGAAGATCGCCATGCTTGCCGCAAGCCACTTCACGGTAGGCAGTGTGTTAGAAGAGCAAGCTCACGCCAACCGCGATCCGCGGAGAGACGAAGAAATTGGCGTTGCTGAAATCGATTGTGAATCCGCTTTTGAAGCCGGGCTGGCACTGATAGTGAATGGTCTAGATATGGTTCTCATGAAATTGCGCTGACGGAACTGCACAAGCGACATCCGCGCACGGCCGCACCAGATCCTAGAGATCGTGCCGATAGGCGTGATGCACTCTACCGCCACGACTATCAATGACAGCCTCGCCGACAAGACCGCACGCGGGTCTGGAGGTTTCGGCGACGCGCTTCTGAAAAGAAGTACGTGAGCTGTCGGCACTTGCCGGCCGGAGAGACCCGTCGCCGTGCTGGCCGCCATGCCACACAATGCAGTTTCAAGCCGTCGCCCGCCTCTCCTGCATGGACAGCCCACTACCCACAGTTCGGGCTGTAGCAGCGCTACATAAGAGTGTTCCGACACAAAAATCTCTTTCCGTAGCAATGTTCAGACATGTTTGAACGTAAGGGCGCAATGTTTCCCCCGCACCTTGAGCTCTCCACTCACCGGAGAATCGAGACATGGTGTCAAATCGGGATCGCCCCTCGGCAAGCCTGCGGTGCTTGGTTCGCACCGCGACCGCGACAATAGAAGCCAGCGCCTTAAGATCGTATCGCCTCAAGTGGCCGAGCTGTAGCCCGCCACGGAACTTCCCGGTCGACGAGCAAGAACCCCGGTCATCGGGCAGGCACCTACGCGCACCGCGTTTATGCCCTCACCGCCAGATTCTCGAACGCTCCAGTTGAGGTCGCCCCTATGCCGGCACACATACAAACCTGGACATTGCTGTCATTTACTCTCCTGCTCCTCATGACTTGCGCAACGTCGAGTTACGCAGCAGATCGCAGTGTCGCGCTTACCGTTACCGTCGATACAGTACGAGAGACTCAGATTTCCGGCACCATTGTCGGAACTGGCACGGTCGCCGCATGGCGGGAGATGCCGATCAGCTCTGAAGTAAGTGGGCTTGCGATCGTCGAGATCCGCGCCGATGAAGGCGACACGATCGAGAAAGGCCAGACGCTGGCGCGTCTCAATCAGAGCGTTCTGCTGGCGCAGATCGCTCAACATGAGGCAGCCGTCGCTGAGACTGAAGCCGTTCTCGCCAATGCGCTGTCCGATCAAAAACGAGCTCATGCCATCTCCGGCGGTGTCCTAAGCCAGCAGGTCATCGAGCAGCGCGAAACCCTGGTTAAAACCACCACGGCGAGGCTCGCCTCTGCGCGGGCGCTTCTCGAGGAAACAAAGGCCAGGCTGGATCAAACGGAAATCGTAGCGCCCTCGAGCGGGATCGTGGCGACACGCAATGCTACCCTTGGGCAGGTTGTTCAAAACGGCACCGAGTTGTTTCGCCTCATCCAGGATGGCCGTATCGAAGTGAATGCGCTGGTGCCGGAAGCGGACATTTTCAAGGTTCTTCCGCAGCAGTCCGCGCGCATCATCGATCCGATGGGGCGTGTGTCGCACGGCTCCGTGCGGCTCGTAGCACCGGTGATTGACGCGAAGACCCGTATGGGCACGGTTCGCGTTGCACTATCCGCGGATACAGAATTGAAGCCCGGCATGTTTGCCCGCGTCGAAATCGAGACCGGCGGCATGGCGGCGTTGACGGTCCCGCTTAAAGCGCTCGTCTGGCGCAACGGAAAGCCGGCCGTATTTACCGTGAGCGATACAGGAACCGCGATCCTCAAGAAAATCACCGCCGGGCGCAAATTCAGTTCCGCCGTCGAGATCATGCAGGGTCTGTCCGCCGGCGATCGTATCGTCGTCGACGGCGCCGGGCTTTTGATCGACGGCGAGAAGATCCGAGCCAACGTTGCGTCTGTTCAGACACTCATGAGAACGCCATGAACCAGATCTCTGCCTGGTCCATCCGAAATCCGGTACCCACAGTTATTCTGTTTCTGCTCCTTTCACTCGCCGGGGTAGTAAGCTTCGCGAACCTGCGCATCAACGACATGCCGGACTTTGATATTCCGACGGTCGCCGTCAGTGTCAGCAGGGCCGGTGCCGCGCCGACGGAGATGGAGACGCAGGTCACACGTCTCGTCGAAGACAGCGTCTCCGGTCTCGGTAACGTTCAGCGCATCGTTTCAACGGTTAACGAGGGCATTTCTACGACCAGAATCGAATTTGCCCTTGGCACAAACATCGACCGCGTAACCGATGACGTCCGCAATGCCATAGACTCGATTCGCCCTAACCTGCCGGCTGACGTTCTGACGCCCACCGTTCAGCGGGTCGACGCAACAGGTCAACCGATCCTCACATTCATCGTCGACGCCTCCGGGATGGCCCCGGATAGCCTAAGCTGGTTCATCGACAACGACGTGGCCAAGGCTGTGTTGTCGGTTCGGGGTGTTTCGAAGCTCGAGCGAGCGGGCGGCGTGGATCAGGAGATCCGCGTGCGTCTCGATCCCGATAGGTTGATGGCTCTCGGCATCACAGCTTATCAAGTCTCCGAGCAGCTTAGGACGCAGAATATCAATCAACCCGGCGGGCGCGTGACGCTCGGGCACGGCGAGCAGGCCGTCAGAGCTGTCGGCAGCGCCAAGGATGTCGAGACGCTCGCGCAAACGCGACTGAGTTTAAGAAGCGGACACAGCGTGACGCTGTCGGAACTGGGCATCGTAGAAAAGTCTTGGGCAGAGCCCCGCCAACGCGCGCGTTTCAACGACAGAGAGGTCATCGGATTCAGCGTCTACCGTTCGGTGGGCACCGGCGAAGTTCATGTGACGAAAGCTGTAAGAGCAAAAGTAGCCGCGTTCGCCACCGAGCATCCGGAAGTTGCGATCCGCGAGGTGATCACTTCAACCGATGACGTTCTCGAAGGATACGCCGCGGCGATTGAAGCACTTCTGCTCGGCGCGGTGCTCGCGGTGTTGGTGGTATGGCTCTTCCTGCGCGACATCCGCGCCACTCTCATTTCCAGCCTCGCCCTACCGCTTTCCCTGCTACCTACATTCGGCGTCATGTACCTGCTCAACGAGTCGCTGAACACTCTCACGCTACTCGGCATCGCACTTGTCGTCGGCATTCTGGTCGACGATGCGATCGTAGAGATCGAGAATATCGTCCGGCACATGCGCCAATCAGGCAAGACCGCCTACGAGGCCGCCATGGAGGCCGCCGACGAAATCGGACTTGCTGTGGTTGCAACGACATTTTCCATCATCGCTGTCTTTATGCCTGTCGGCTTCATGCCCGGAATTGCCGGTCAGGCCTTCAAGGCATTCGGCATTGCCGTCTGCGTGTCGGTGTTCTTCTCGCTCGTCGTTGCACGCATGCTGACGCCCCTGATGGGCGCCTACTTGATGAAGGCGCATGGGACTGAGGCAGATGAAGCATTCTGGGTGCCTCGCTATCTTCGCTTACTCGAATGGACGTTGCGATGGCGGTGGCTGACGACCTTTGCCGGTATTGCATTTTTCGCAGGCTCGATAAGCCTGATCTCTCAGCTACCCACTGACTTCATGCCGGCATCCGACAAGGGGCAGTCTGTTCTTGCTATCGAACTGGCACCCGGCGCCAGCCTCGCGGACACAGATGCCGCCACAAAACGGGCCATCGACATTCTCCAGGCGCGACCCGAGGTCATGTCAGTTTACGCGGCTTTGGGAACGCGAACGTCTTCAGGCGGCATCGGAGGCGAAAGCTCCTCGGGAGAGGTGCGGAAGGCGATCCTAACTGTTAACCTCAAGGCGCGCGGCGCCCGGTCGCTCTCGCAGCAGCAGTTCGAACGATCGGTATCGCCCGAGCTTGCCGCCGTACCAGGCGTCCGAGTGAGATTCGGCGCTGATGGCAGCTCCGGCGCCAAGGTGCAGGTCACGCTCAAAAGCGGCAACGCGGAAATGCTATCGCGAACGGTCTCCGCTATTACGCGTGAGATGCAGGCAACCTCCGGCTTCCAGAATGCCGGTTCAACGGCCAGCCTCGCACGGCCCGAAATACAAATTGCACCGAAGCCCGATAAGGCAGCCATGCTCGGCATTTCAACCGAGACCATAGCGCAAACTGTCAGCATCGCCACCCTCGGCGGCGCCGATCAGAACCTGCCGAAATTCAACCTCGAAGACCGTCAAATTCCGATCCGCGTCATGCTTGAGGAGGGCACAAGGTCGGATCTATCACGAATACTTAGCCTGCAGGTTCCCACACCGGGCGGAAGCGTGCCGCTGTCATCCGTCGCAGACGTCGCGCTCGGCGCGGGGCCCAATCAAATCGACCGCATTGACCGCAGCCGCAGTGCAACTGTCGAGGCCGAACTCGTGGGCATTACCACCGGTCAAGCCGAGGAGCTACTGTCCACTCTGCCGTCCGTCAAAGCGCTTCCGCCTGGCGTGACGCGCCAAGCCGCAGGCGACGCGGAAAACATGGAAGAGTTGCTCAGCGGCTTCATGCTTGCGATCGGCTCCGGTATTGTCTTGCTATTCTTCGTCATGACGCTCTTGTTCAACAACTTCATGCAGCCAGTCACCATTCTGACCGCGCTGCCCTTGTCGCTCGGCGGTGCATTCGGACTTATGGTTGCCACGGGCACTGCGCTATCTATGCCGGCCCTCATCGGCATTCTCATGCTGATGGGTATCGCTGCCAAGAACTCGATCCTGCTTGTCGAGTACGCAATAACGGCACGTCGCGAGCAGGCTCTCGAACGGAATGCCGCGCTCGTCGACGCGGCGCGCAAGCGCGCTCGGCCTATTGTTATGACCACGCTTGCTATGGGAGCAGGCATGATGCCGCTCGCGCTTGGCATGGGCGCCGACGCCGAGTTCCGGGCGCCGATGGCGATCGCTGTGATTGGGGGCCTTCTCAGCTCGACGGTATTAAGCCTGATCTACGTTCCCGCAGTCTTCACCGTCATGGACGATCTCGATCTCTGGGCGCGCAAGACCCTTGGCGCACTTATTCAAACCTCTCGGCCCGAAGTGCGGAATATACACTAGCTCCACCAAGGCCCCTTGTTGGCACCCCTGACTCCGGAAGAGCCAATCAGCCAGATGCACCGACGATCAGTGCAACGTCTTTTTTAGGCAGCGGGTTGATGTAGGCAGCAGCGAGCAGCTATTCCGACGTTGGACGGGTGCCACACAACTGCTGCCGAGTACAGGTAGTGCGCGTGCGACACCGAGTTTTCGGAAATCAGGTCAAACTGTCTGGTTCTTGGCTGAAATCGATAATGGAGATAGCACATCCTCTTGAGAGGATTTCCTCATCGGCAAGCCCCGGGAACATACTGAGGTATCTCGCCAAAAGAACTTCCTTGACCTGTTCGGGCGTCTTGATGTGCGGTAACGAGTAGTCAAAGTAGCGCTGACCGACGTTGCCGATTGATACGCGTTGACGCACTTCGAGACAGACGCCGACCCGAGCAGGCGTCACATCGATCACAGGTAGCAGCTCCGTGCCGTCTTCGAGTCTTTTGCCGGGCTTCAGAATTGGGACAATGGCATAGCGCTTGCCCACAGCGTTTGTGGTCCGCTCCAAGTTGAAATGTGTGTAGTAGCGGTAGCCCCTTGGCAGAGTGCGAAACTCCCGCTCCTGCAGTCTGATCAGCGCGTCAACGCGAAGCAGGTCGCGCAGTTCGGCTACCGTAACCTCTTTTTCTTCATTGGAGCGAACGACCTTAATGTGCGTGCTAACCGACAATGGAAGGGTGTTCGAATTCATTCGAGCGGCTCCAGCACGGTATTGGATAGCGGTGCAAAGTCTCTCAGGATGGCACCTGCCGTAAGATCTGCATCAATCGCGAATGCCACTTAAGGAGATTGTCAGACATTCCGGCTCGGAGGAATAGATGGGAGTGCGCGAGGTGATGAAAGTTAGCGGCAATCCAGTGGACGAGCATCTGCCCTAGTCGCCTTTTGGCGTTGTGTGGGAAGCTGCGGACGGTAGTTACGAAGCTCGGTGTTCCCCGCCGGCTCGTTCGGTTTTGGTGAAGTCGCCGCTCAAGCCAAACAGTCCACCCGCAACGATGAGGGCTATGCCTACGCCGGAGATGACGCCGAAGAGCTCGCAGTTTCGTCCTGTCCGGCGCGTGCGACGACAAAGTTCCTCCATGAGGGGCGACAGGCGAAACACCCAAAAAGGTAACCGCTCTCGGTCAACAATTAGAGGCGTCTCGATCGCCTGAAACAGAGCTGCGCAGCGCGCGTTGTCCGAACGCAAGCGAAGCGGTGAAGCGCAGGTCATCTTCATTTGGCCGTCGAGGTCGGGCCGGTCGACTTCTTCAATTCAAGCTCGATATCCACCGTCGGGCACCCCCGCCTGTCGAGTTCTGCGTTCATGGCTTCTACCCGATCGCGCGTTGCTTGATAGGCTTGTAGAGCAGGAATCCCGCTTCCCTCTTCACCGAACGCTCGCAGCCAAGCGTCACGCAATGTAGACGGCGGAGTGTTCTTCTCAATCGTAGCGGTGCTTTCCAGTCTCTTCATCCGGGCGATCTCCGCCGCGATGGTCTGCTCCAGTACGGAGCATGTAACTTGGAGCTCGTCCTTTGACACGACGGATCGACGGTGATGACCAAGCCGGCTTGCTTCCGCACTGAGCAGAGTCGCATCTCGCGCGGGTGCACATGCCGCGAGGCAGTCGAGCAGCAAAAGCAAACAACTGATCCTGGCGGCTTGCATCGATGAAGTTCCCACGAAGCAGCGCAAGACAACTCTGCTCAGCATTCAACAACGCGCAATCGATCGCCAAACCCTCTCCGGCTTTGAAGGGAGATCCAGCCACCGGAATGCGGTCATGGTGGTGGTGCTTTGGCCCACGGATATCCACGCCTCGCCTCGTGATAGCCGAGGTCGAAGAGCTGGCGCATGTAGGCCCTGTCGAATGGCTCGCTGTATTTTCCGGTGAAGCTTTCAGGAATGGCTGCAAGACGGAAGGCGATGCCCTCCGCTTTTGCTCGGGCGTAAAGGCGGGCTACATCGCCGCGCGCTTGGTTCTTGATGAGAGTCCCCAGAGATCGACTCGCGATACTCAGGCTCGACGGCTCGATGGATTGCCATTCCGGTCCGATCTTGCCATTGCGAATGACATACAGGTGCGCTCGCGCAGGAGCTGATAAGCCCATGCGTGAGCCAGTAACAAAGAAGACCTGCTCGGTAGTGCCTCCATCTGCGTGCATTTCCTGAAACTCACGACCGTCGACGGTCACCTTGATGAGCACGGGCGGCAGGAGCCCGGGAATAGCGGCCGACGCGAGCAAGATGCGCCGAAACAACTCGACACGATCCGCATTTTGGCTTGCGGCGATTGCCCCCAGGTTCCAGATCACCTGGCGCTCAGCCTCGACATTGGTCGTCGCAACCAGGAGACGCCGGCCGCGCGCGTGTTCCCGGGCCACATCGGCGACGAGTTGAACGTTTACGTAGTGTGCCAGTAGTTTCTCAAGACCGCTCGCATCGATAAGAGATGGCCCTCCGAAGACCGCCGAGAATATCTGCGGCGTGCCGAGGTCGTGTGTTCGAAAGCGCGTGTAGATTTCCTTAAGCTTCCCATCGTAGGCGGGCCCCAGGAAAACAAACGGTGCAGCGAGTGCGCCCGTGCTGACCCCGGTTACGACATCGAAGGTCGGCCGGCCGCCGCTCGCCGTCCAGCCGACCAATAACCCTGCGCCGTAGGCACCGTCGCCTCCACCTCCAGATAGAGCCAAGTATTTTGGTGATTTTTCTCCACGGCTATACGTCCGCGACAAGACGACTGGCCCTGTGCTGAGTTCGATGGCGGCTTGGATTTCGCGAGCATCAGCGTCTCCCCACGTACGAATGTTCGAGTAGCCTGCCACCTCGGCTCGGTTGATAGAGATCTGTGGGACCGGCGTATACGCGAGCGAAGTCGCACAACCGCTCAGCGCGAGCGTTGCCGTTACTGCGAGAGCGCGAAACCTTGCCGCCTTGCCATTGAAGCGTTCAAGGTAGCACGTTTGCTGGCGACGGCACTGCCATAGCTGGTGAAGCTCGATACGCGAGTGCGACACCCTCTTCGCGCACTCCACTTTTTCAGCGAGACGCGGTGCTCTCATCCCAGATATCCCTCAACACTCAACAACACGGCCGCAGTCCACGGTGGCGTCCCCGCGGTCGATCAGTAGTGAGTTCAACAAATGGGCGCCGACGACATGAACACGACACGACGCGGACACAGCCGGGCCACTCCTTCCGGCGTGTTCCGGAACGCTCTCCGTGGCCGTTGCATTGGATAGAAACGCGCCCCTAGCGACGGCGCACACCTTAAGCGGGTAGATCCCGCCCTTTATCGCGTCGCGCGCTTAGCACCGCTGTCGGTCCACTCAGGTGGCAGCCCGATTTGGCCTCCGACAAAACCTGCGATACCTGGCGAACGGCCATAGCTTTCACATGCCGCGTACTTCGCGGCGAAACCCATTGTAGAATTGATCTTTTGCCAAGACGGCAAGTTGATGCCGCCGATACCCCCGCCGCCGAAGGGACTCTCTCCTTTGACAAGGAGGTAACCGAAATCCTCACCGAAACTATCCGCCAAATCATAGGCGTCGCTCGCCTTCGATATCTTGGGAGAACTGAAGAGAGCAGTCGCTCCTCTGGCCCAGAGCATGGCCGCCTGCTGCTGACCCAAAGGGTCGATTGCCTCGGCCTCAATCGAGAGATTGCCCAGTCCGAACGGCACGCGAGGCGTAGGAACGGGGACGCCCACATCTACGAAATTCATGCCTATCGAGGCAGCGACCGATACGCCTGCCGCGATTTCATCGGTCTCTGTCGCCTGGGTGACGGAAGCCCGTACGGTTAAATCCGCGGGCTCGTACGGCATGACGACTCGGAAGCGGTCGCTCAGATTGATGCACATCGCACGATTGATCGCATTCGCGACGAGTTCGCGGTGCTGGCTCGAGAGCTTCGGTGAGACCTCCGGAGTGAACACCGTCGGTTGGATGCTAATTGTACGCGCAGCCAGCACCTTCTCCTTCTTTACGTGAATGCGTGACTTAGTGACCAGCCCATCAGAAGGAGACATCGCCTCGTACGACGACAGGCCGACGCCTTGCACGAGGGGGGCGGGGGCACAAGCAGGCAGAACACCGACCACGGTCAGCGAGACGAGGCAAGCTAGACTAGAAGGTGTTCGCATCGGACACCTCCCGCGCGACCGCGCCCCTCGCGTGGAATCCGTCGCGCTCAGAGATTTGCTCTGTCCAAGACCAAACCTTCAGCGCGGCCAGTCTCTCGGCGCCATGGGCGACGCCCAGCATCGCCACGGCCAAAACAACGATGACTGCCAGCCCTAGCGCCTGCCCGTAGAAGGCTGGCGATTTCGGCTGAAGAGCGACAATACGGGATATGCCATCCCTGCGCGGCCGCTCTTGCTGACGGCAGGCAATATCATCGTCGACCACGGACCGCCTGGACCCAGTTGAAAAGCGCATTTCGAACCCCCTGTCGTTCACGCTGGGTTATCGATAAAGCGCTCTCGTGGCTCAAAATCCGCCGCGGCATGTCCCAATGTGTCTGGCCGGCAGATTCTTGTGTCGAAACATGTCTGGCGGGGAGGCAGACAGCCTTCGACACAAAAAAATTCCCGCTTCCCGCTACAGCGTCGTCTACATCCATACCCAGTAGGACACGGATCGCTCGGAACCTGCCATGAACACGTACTCGCCCCAGGTTCTCGTTGTCGACGACGATGATGAAATCCGTAAGCTCCTTGCCCGCTACATGCGGGACCAAGGCTTTCGCGTCCTGCTCGCATCAAAATGCGCGGAAGTGCGCGAGAGGATGGTGACCAATCAGATTGATCTCATCATCCTTGATGTGATGCTCCCCGACGGGTCGGGATTGGACCTTTGTCGCGATCTCCGGGCGTCGAGATCCGACATACCGATCATTCTCCTCACCGCCTTGAAGGAGGATGTCGACCGAATAATCGGTCTCGAGATCGGAGCTGACGATTATATGGCCAAGCCTTTCAATCCGCGCGAGCTCGTCGCCAGGATCCGTGCTGTGCTTCGTCGAGGGCGGAGTTCCAGCGCTGTGTCTAACGTGGCTCACCTTTACCACTTTGAAGGGTTCGTGGCCGATGCACACAGCCGTTCGGTGATTGACGCTAGCGGCAAAGATATTTCGCTCACCGGCGCCGAATTTGACCTCCTCATAACATTTCTTGATCGTCCCGGCCGCGTCCTCTCCCGAGATCAACTCCTCGATCTGACGCGAGGAAACGACGGTGATGTCCTGGATCGTTCGATCGACGTGCTGGTCAGCCGCCTGCGGCGCAAGCTGTCGGATGGCGGCGGAGGCTCGATCTTCAAGACAGTCCGAAACGGTGGCTATCAGCTTACTGCGAAGGTTCTTATTCCGGATAAGCAGCGATGAAGACGCTGCGCGCAAAGATCGCCCTGCTTCTTGTCGGCTCGATCGTCTCGGTCGTCGCGTTGGTCACGCTTGCGGTGATGCATCTGTTTGCGACGCCGAAGGATGTTGAAGTCGACTTGCTCGCCAAGCAGTTCATAACTTTGCATCGTCTTGCGACGCACAATCCGGAAAACGAGGTTCGGTCGATTTTCCCTGACATGGGCGTCTTCGATAAGGAGCAAACAGACCTACTTCGTGCGGCGACAGCGCGGCTTGGGACACCCGTCGAGCTCACCGTAACATCCAAGCCAGATGACAGCCGGTTCCGCATTGCCTCGGTACCTGCGGGACCCGGCAACTGGGTCTTGGTGGAGATCGATCCACCTTCGGATCCGCAATTGTGGATATGGTTTGCACTCATCACTATAGGAGTCGGGTCGATCGCGGTGTTCGCAGCCCATCGTATGAGCAAGCCTCTCAAGCTTCTTGAAAGTCTGGCAGAGTCGGTCAGCCTGGACGGAACTCTGCCGGCACTCGCTGAACGAGGCCCTGCTGAGGTTCGTGCGACGGCTGCCGCGATCAATGCTCTATCCGTTCGCTTAAAACGGGCTATCGAAAGTCGGATGCGGCTTGTGGCGGCTGCCGGTCATGACTTTCGCACGCCTCTGACGCGTATGAGATTGCGAGCGGAGTTTGTTACAGACGACGAAGATCGAGCGCTATGGCTCAAGGACATCGATGAGCTGGAGCGGATTGCAGACAGTGCGATTCAGCTCGTCCGCGAGCAAACTACGCAAACGTGTCCCGAAGTCATTCGGATGGATGAACTTGTGAGAAGAATCGTGGAAGAGCTGAGGGATCAGAACTTTCAGATCGAAGTAACCGAGGCCAACGAAGCATACGTCAAAGCGAGCCGGCTGCCTTTGAGCAGAGCCTTGCGGAATCTTCTGATCAACGCCGCAACCCATGGCGTTCGCGGCACTGTAAGTGTAACCGGAGGCACAACGACACGGATCACGATTTCCGATCACGGGCCAGGCATCGCACCAGAGGTATTGGATCAAGTGTTCGAGCCGTTCTTCCGCGCGGACAAGGCGCGTAATCAGAGAATTCCCGGTGCTGGACTGGGCCTCACGATCTCCCGTGAGATCGTCCGTAGGGATGGAGGGGACATCACGATCGCCAATCGACCGGGCGGTGGCTTAGTTCAAACCGTCGAGTTGCCCGCATCCGATCCGAGTGACGGCGAGCCCGGATCGGGGGCGATTAAGAGAGACCGAAATCCGGTCGGTTCAACAAGTATCTAGCTGCGTGCGGCGAACGGTGGCCATCGGCGCTAAGTAGGATGGGTCGAAAACCGATACTATCGGATGCCTCGCTGTTGACGAAGCTCCAGCCCACACGTTACCTCGCGCCTGCCCAATCCAGACAGACAAAGGATCGTAGATGTTGGAGCTTGTGACCACCCGCTGATCGTCTCGATTGATCGAGACATCTAGCCGCATCGTTCGCAACGGCATGTTTTGCCGGAGCTGAATGTTGCGCGGGTGATTTCTACACAGGCTTATCCATGAACATCTCATGCAGCAAGCAGCGCGTCTTACACGTGCTGGCGCAAGGCGGTTATATCCGCCATCAACGGGCCGACAACGGCCGCATCATCGACGTGCTCTGCTTCACGCGCGACGGTCACGTATTGGCCGATTGCACGCCAGAGGTCTTTGCCAAACTCCGACGCAAGCGCCTGATCGAATCCAGGGCGTCCAGCCCTATCGGATTTCCGATAAGGGTCGCCGCTCCGTTCGCGCTCAACTCGACAATCGCTAAGGAAATAACGACATGCTGATCCGCAACGAAACGGTCGGTGACATTCCGGCTATCGCGCGCGTCGTCACCGATGCTCTAAAGATGCTTGCCCAATCCACAGGAACCGAAGCCGCCATCGTTGAGAGGTTAAGGGGCGATGACGCGCTTCTCCTCTCGCTCGTAGCGGAAGATGAAGGCGAGGTAATCGGCTATCTGGCCGCTTCGGCGGCACGGGTCGGGACGCAAGACGGATGGAGTCTGATCGGTCCGCTCGCCGTTCTGCCCTCAAGGCATCGTCAAGGTATCGGGTCGGCCCTTATGGGGGAAGCCGTTCGCCGACTGCGGGCGTCAAGCAGGGGCGCGGCGCTGGTAGGCGACCCCGCCTACTATAGCCGGTTCGGTTTCCGGACTTTCCCCGGTCTGGGCGTGGCTGGCTTTCCCTCCGAGGTAGTCCAAGCCTTGCCATTCGATGGCATTGAGCCTCAAGGAGAACTAATCCATCATCCCGCATTTGGTCTGGATCAGCAGTAATGAAAGAAGGCCGGGCTGCCTCCAAAGAGGTGCGGCCCGGCCGAATTGTCACGGTCGCGGGCTAAATCTGCTTTGCGCTAGATGTTTATGGCAAGGGCGTTCGTGGCGATCCACTGGGTGACAACAGCGAATTGATGATCCCCGTGATGGAAGACCGTTTGCTTCTCTCCCGGCGCCTGCTGGCAGCTTTCGAAGCAGCTAACCGATTCCCCGGCGTCGATGAGACCCGGATCGCCGCTGTAGGCTACTGCTTCGGGGGTCTTTGCGCTCTCGATCTTGCTCGCGTGGCACCCCGAAACTTGAAGGCCGCCGTTAGCTTTCATGGCAGCCCGCAGCCTCCGAAGCTAGATTTCCAGCGTCGTATCGAAGCGAGCATTCTCTTTCTTCACGGATGGGAAGATCCCGTCGCGCCAGTTTCGGATGTTCTCGCGCCTCCGCACCGCGCGGGGCCAATCAACACTGGTGCCACCTTTCGCCGGGCGGAACCCGCGTCTCGAGTTGGTCTAAGCGAGGCGAAGCGCGCGACAACCAACGCATAGGCTGCCTTCAGGGCGATCGTCACCGACACTGCCGCGACAACTAGCGAGCCCAGGACGCCATCGTCGGGCCCGTCTTCGATTGGGCAAAGTGCCAACGTCTGATTATCATGATCACCCGCACTTGGAGACGCTACCGTCTAAAGGGTGCGCACGCTGTAACGGTCGAGGGCCGAGAACGTCTGGATCGGAAGGTCAATGTCCTTGCCGCCAAAAACAGTCGTCTTCAGGAAAGTAAGCTCGGTGTCGAGCTCATCTTCGAAAAAGTCCTTTCTCCAGGCTTTTGGTCTGTCGCCGTTGCCCTCGAACCAGCGATATCCACGCGCTTTCAAAATGTCCTTGCTGTCGAACGGCGCACCTTCCGCGAAGATCCGCGCCGTCGAGCGTCGGGCGCTCGTGAGGAGTTCGCCGAGATAGGTGCCGCCGGCAATCGGTCCGTGGCTGAGAACGCTCAGCACTGCCTCGCAATCGTTCATCGCGCGATGCCCATCACTGAAATAGCCATCCTCGTTCAGCAGATAGGCCAATCTGACGCCGGAGCGGCCGTGCCGACGCCAAGCGACCTCGGTGCTCGAGCAGGCCCAATGCTTGGACGCAAAGTCCGGCCACACCTTTTCGCAGAAGGGCCTGTCGAAGGCCGCGTTGTGCGCGATGATGATGACCGCGTCCGACAGGAAGGCGGAGACGTCTTCCCGGCGAATGGAGCGGCCTCGCAGAAGCTCGGGCGTGATCCCGGTCAACGCGACGATGTCGGCCGGGACAGGAGAAGTCGGCTCGCACAACTCTGCGAAACGGTCTACGACCTTGAATATGCGTCCGTCCCCTGAGAACTCGAACTTGATCATGCCGAGCTCGATGATCTCGTCGACAGCCGGATCGAGGCCGGTGGTCTCCACGTCGAGAATAATGCCGAGCTTTGTCGGCGTGCCGTCGGCTGCACTGAATGAGGCGGGTACCGTCAGGCGTCGCAGGACTCGATAGGCCCCGCTCTTCTCGAGGCGCTTCGCCATGTCCTCCAGGTCAGCCGTCTCCAAGGACCTCTCCAATTCGCAAGCTGCGATCCAGCAAAGCGCGACAATTGTAGCGCGATGCGCCAATGGATCGGGAGCCGATTCTTGCAGGCTGTACAGCCTGCCCCCGGCGCAAATGCGGTTCCGATTGGCGATGTCCACCAGTGGGTAACCGCACCGCCGGCCTTGTCGGACGAGCGGCGTGGATATTAATCTGATATCAATTTGAATCTGTCTAATGGATTTGGCATGTCGGAACGCGCCGCCCCTACCAACGGATCAACCATCACCGCGCTCCCGTCCACGCGCGACCGCCGCCGTGGCCGCGCGAAGCCAGCGGCGCGGGATGCCACCCGGTCGGTCGTGTTGCGTGTGCCCACCCAGCTTTTGGCGAGCCTGGATGAGGCGGTCGATAGGCGCAGCGTGCGCGTCCCGCGCCATACATGGATTCTCGAAGCGATCGCCGAAAAGCTGGCGCGGGAGCTCCCCGAGCCGGCGCCGGCAGCGCGAGGACGTCGCCATGGCGCGTAGCGATCTTCTCGTCACACTGGTCAAGGCCAGTGCCACCGGCGACCGCAAGGTCATTCGCTCGACCGTCGAAGCCATGATCGCGGAAGAAAAGGCGCGTCAGCACAACGGTCTGGCCGAACGGCTGACCCACGCCCTGAACGCACCACCGCCCCATGCGAATGGCCCCGGCCCGGTCATTCTTGCTGGCCCTGTACCCAAGGGCCGCGACTACCTGAGCGAGATCGTGCCCCGCCGCCGCCTCGCCGACCTCGCGCTCGCTGACGAGGTGCGTACTGCCATTGCAGACCTCGTCGAGGAGCAGACACGAGCCGATCTTCTACGCGCCCATGGAGTCGAGCCGCGCCACCGCCTCATGCTCGTAGGGCCGCCCGGCAACGGCAAGACGTCGCTCGCGGAAGCGCTGGCCGAGGTGCTCGGAGTCGGTTTCTTCGTCGTGCGCTACGAGCTGTTGATCGGCAGCTACCTGGGCGAAACCGCATCGCGACTGAGGCGCATTCTCGACTATGCCCGCACCACGCCGTGTGTGCTGTTCTTCGACGAATTCGACGCGATCGGTAAAGAGCGCGGCGATACGCACGAGACCGGTGAGATCAAGCGCGTGGTCTCGAGCCTGTTGATGCAGATCGATGATCTGCCGAGCTACACCGTGCTGATCGCGGCCACCAACCACCCCGAGCTGCTCGACCGGGCTGCCTGGCGCCGCTTCCAGTTGCGCCTCGATCTGCCGCCGCCCACCGCGGCCGACGTGGCACGCTACGTCGAGGCCTTCTTCGCGAAGTTTGACGAGCCGCTTGGGCTCAGCCCAAAGACGATTGCAACGAAGCTCGGACGAATCAGCTATTCAGAGCTTGAACAATTCTGTCTTGACGTGCGCCGTCGCCAGATTTTAGCGCAAGGCAGCACGTCGCTGAAGTCGATCGCGCAGTCCCAACTCAAGCAGTGGCAACAGAGGCTCAACCGCGCTGGGGCTGCTGGAAAGCAGTAACCCGTGGCCGAACGCCCGCTTCTGCGTCTGCCAGACCCGACCGATATTCCACCGCCGCCCGGACATGGTGGTGGTCGCCGCCCTCGTATTCCGAGCCGCGAACGACAGCGAGCGCGCCTCGGCCCGGTATATCGACGGCTGCGCGCGGCGCTCGATCGGCCGGACGGCGGCCTCGCACTGAGGGCCGATCCGCTGGGTATCGCACCCGAGCGGGCCATCGTCATGGAGATCGCCGGATCGTTGGCCGACTTCCACAAGGTAGTCAGCCAGATCCCGGGGCTCGCGTTCCTGGTGGACGAGGACCTGTCGTTCGCTTCCGACGATGATTTTGCGGCAGTGGACCGCAGGGGCGAACCCGTGCCAGACCGTGCCGTGCCGGGACGCCGCTACATCGCCATGCCGTCCATCGCCGCACTCGGCGACCTGCTAGGGCTCTATGAGCTGTGGCAGCGTGAGGAGCGGCTCCCGCGCGGCTTCACGCCCTGGCGCGATCTCTTCGACCAGCTCAAGACCTTGCGCGCCTGGGGACCAGAAGACCGCATCGACGATGCTGCCATCGCCGCGTGGCAGGAGGAACTTGCTGTTGCCGGCGTCGGGACCGTCGTCATCGAAGCGGAACTGTGGTTCAAGGCCGATGAGGATTCCCGCAATGATGCGATTGCGGCTCTCAGGAACGATGCCGCGGAGCTCGGCGGTGAATTGATCACCGAAGCCACGATCGCGCCCATTGCTTATCATGCTGCATTGCTCCGCTTGCCGGTCGCTGGATTGCAACGCGTGATGGCGCGCGAACACGTCCGGCTGGTTCTCGACGATCAGGTGATGTTCCTGCGACCGCAGGCGGTCATCAGCGCTGTCGCCGCCGAGCCCCTCCCGCCCGATGGACGCCCGGTCGATCGTTTACCGGCGCCGCTCGCCGGCCCGCCCATTGCCGCACTCCTCGACGGCTTTCCGGTACAGCAACATGCAGACCTGCAAGGGCGCATCACGGTCGAGGATGACGACGGCCTCGAAGCACGGGCGACCGTCAGTCGCCGCGTGCACGGCACCGCCATGGCCTCGCTCATCGTGCATGGCGACCTCAACCGCGCGGACGCGAGCCTGACACGACCACTGCTCGTCAGGCCGATCATGTTTGCTGGACCGAACGACCTCGATGAGCGCACCGAACAGCAGCGCCTGCTCATCGACACCATCCACCGCGCGATTGTGCGAATGAAGGATCCGGCGACGCCGGGCGGGCCAATTGCCCCGAACGTGATCCTTGTGAATTTGTCTTTGGGCGATCGTCGTCGCCCCTTCACAGGGCCGATCAGTCCCTGGGCGCGCTTGCTGGATTACCTAGCAGTCACCTATGACATCCTGTTTCTTGTGAGCGCCGGCAACATCCTCGACGATCTCGAGTTGCCTGACGTGCCCAATCTCGACGCGCTCGAGGCCATGCCTGCAGCAGACCGGCTCCGGGTCTTCGCGACGCTTCTCAGGGATCGCCAAAGCGGCCGCACATTGCTCTCGCCGAGCGAAGGCCTCAATCCGCTAACGATCGGCGCCGCGCATACCGACGACGTCGTCCCCGCTGGCCCCAACCGCAACCTCGATCCCTATCCCGACGACGGCATGCCGATGATCAGCTCTGCGATCGGCCTCGGACACCGTCGCGCCATCAAGCCGGACCTGCTGCTGCCCGGCGGCCGTCAGCGGCTGCGGTTCAGGGCTCATCCGCCTCTGACGCTCACGCCCGTGCGCCAGGCGCAAGGCTTTGGCCTGCGCGTCGCATCTCCGGATACCTCGCCGCAAGCTGCACTTGATCGGCGCGCGCTAAATTTTGGCACTAGTCCTGCCACCGCGCTCGCCACGCGAGCCGGCCATCTCATTTTTGATGCACTGATGGACGAGGATGGCGGCTCCCACCACCACGACATCGACGGCGGCTACTATGCCGTGCTCCTCAAAGCGCTGCTGGTTCACGCCGCCCAGTGGCCCGACACCGCAGCGATCGTCGGCGACGTCTTCGGACCAGCAGATTGGCGCCGGAGCGCTGAAAAGGCCGACAACATCGCGCGCGTTCTCGGTTACGGCATTCCAGACGTCGCGCGCGTCCTTGAGTGCTCGCCGTCGCAAGCGACACTGGCCGGATGCGGCACGCTCGCCCCCGGCGCCGGACACCGCTACCGCATTCCTCTGCCTGAATGCCTTGCCGCCGTCGTTGAGCCACGCCGTTTGATCGTCACACTCGCCTGGATGTCGCCGATCACCACCACGCACCAGGAGTACCGCCGCGCGCAACTGCAGCTCGACGCGCCGGAACTCGCTCTAAGGTTCGGGGTCGCGCGGGCGACGCAAGTGCAGCCGAGCGATCATGCCTCCAAGCGCGGATCGGTCCTGCATGAGATCTACGAGGGCGATGATGCCGTGCCGTTCATCGATGACGGCTTCCTCAATGTGCGGGTGTGGTGCGGACAAAAGCCGCTCAGGCGAGCACTGGAGGCGAGGATCAAATATAGTCTGGCACTGACCATCGAAGCGGGCGAGGCGCTGCCCGTCTATACGCAAGTGAATAATCGGCTGCGTGCCGGCATTCGCGGAGCCCCGTGACGTGGGGCAAAATCAAAGCCTTGCGGGTCAGTGGTGCATATAGAGCGGGTGCATATAGAGCGGGTGCATATAGAGCGGGTGCACTTTCAAATAACTAGGTGAGCAATCAAAGCGTCTCGCTCCCATAGGTTTTTCGGAGCGCTGACCGATATATTGGGAGGCGGGACAGTGCGCATAAGCCGAGTCGTCATCAAGAACTTTCGCTCTTTTCAAGCGCTCGACGTAAGTCTTCACCCGACCATCACATGCGTGATCGGCGAGAACAACACGGGAAAAAGCAACTTCCTTCACGCCATCCGGCTGTGCATCGACGCCAACCTGTCGTCGACGTACCGCACTCTCGCCCCCAACGACGTTCACACCGCAGTCAATCTGTCTCACCCCGATCACGTGCTCGTGGCGCTGGAGATCGTTGATTTCGCCGGCAAGGTCAACGAGGACGCGCTGGTTGGCGCCTGGCAGACCAAACCAGGGATTGCGCGCCTCATCTACCGCTACCGCCCGCGGCTGTCAGTGCGCGAGAGACTCGAAACCGGGGACGTCAAGTCAGGCGAGCTCGCACTCGACGACTATCACTGGGAGATCATGGGCGGCGGCGATCCGAACAAAGATCTTCTCCAACTAAATTGGGACGACGATATCGGCACCTCGATCCGGTTCGCCGATCTGCAATCCTTCCTCGTCGTCCATTTGCAAGCGCTCCGCGACGTGGAAGGCGATCTTCGACAGGGCCGTATTTCGCCGTTGGCGCGCCTTATAGATGCCTCCGACATCGATGCGGCTGAAAAGCAGCAGCTTATCGAAGCGCTCAAGGCTGCGAACAACTCAATTGCCGCATCCGCGACGATCAAAGCCATCGCCGACGCGATCGATAAATCTTTCTCTCGAGTAGCCGGCCCCGCGTTCGACATGGACGTCTCGCTGGGTCTCGCCGAGCCGTCATTTCAGGCCATCGTGCGGGCGCTCCGTATCCTGCTGACGAACATCGCCATGGAGAACTTCGATCCGTCCTCCAACGGTCTCGGACTGAACAACATCCTCTACATCTCAATTCTGATCGAGTGGTTCCAAAAGCGGATCGGAAAGCAGAAGACGGCCGGACAAATAGTCTTGTTTGAGGAGCCGGAGGCTCACCTTCACCCGCAATTGCAACTTGCACTTTTCAGCGCTCTTGCCACCCTTCCCTTTCAGACGATCGTCACAACGCACAGCACACATATTACCGCCCAGGCCGGCCTCAACACCTTTGTGGCACTGACCCATACGGGTGTCCCGGCGACAACGGGCACCGTGCCGGGTGCCACAAAGACAATGAATACGACCGAGATTCAGGATCTGGAGCGCTACCTCGACGCCACGAAGTCCAATCTGTTGTTCGCGCGGAAAGTCCTGTTGGTCGAAGGCCCGGCGGAACTCTTCCTCATTCCCGCGCTCGTGAAACAGGTCATGAAACTTGACCTCGATCGCCAGGGCATCTCCGTGATCCCCATCTATGGCGTGCACTTCGATGCCTATTCGAAGCTATTCACGGATGACGGGTTGCCGAAAAAATGCGCCGTCGTCGCGGACGGTGATCTCAAGCCAAGCGACGCAACAGACGAGGAGGGCGACGACGAGGTCGCCCAAGCACCGGATCTTTCGATACTCGAAGGCAAGTATGTGAAGGTGTTCCGCAATGCGACGACATTCGAGAGAGCCGTGACGCTCCCAGGTACCTTGCCCATGTTCGTCGCTGCGGCCGGTGAGATCGGTGCGAAGACCGTGGCAAAGAGGTTAGCTGCGGGAGCCAAGAAATTGGAAGACGCCGCTCTCACGCCCGAAGAGCGCAGGGCGATCCTTGATCCCCTGCGCGCAAGCGTGCTGTCGACCGCCAAGAGGTTTGGCAAGGCCCGCTTCGCCCAGATAGCGGCAAGGCACGCGGACAAGGCCACGGCTATCCCAAAGTATCTGCGTGAGGCCGTCGAGTGGCTGGAGAAGCCATGAAGCTGACCAACGAGCAAAAGGCCGCCGTGGACTGTCAGGACAACCTTCTCTTGACGGCGTGTCCGGGTAGCGGAAAGACCCGCGTCATCATCTCCAAGCTCATTCGCTGCATCGACGAGGTACGTGGGACGCCCCGCGCAGCCGCTTGCATTACATATACGAACACGGCTGTTCACGAGGTCGAACACAGACTGCGCCGACACATCCAGCTCGGTGACGACACCAACTTTGACGTTTGCACGATCCATGCGTTTTGTCTCAACTACGTCTTTCGGCCCTTCCGCCACCACATCAAAGGTTATGAGCAGAGCGCTTCGGTCCTCACCCAGGACAGCCCCGAGTTTCTGGCTTTTGTCGACGCGGCCTGCGCCGATTTCGGTCGCCGTAACCTTCGCTTTTCGGACTACGAGGAGTTCGTCCACCTGCAGATCGATGCCACAGGAAGGCCGATCGGCCCCTCGATCACAAACGGTGGGGTTCGGGTCGAAGAAGCTGAGCTCTATTGGCGGCTGCTGCGACGCAACGGTTTCGTAGATTTCTGTCTGATCTTGTACTTCTCCCTGAAGCTTCTCCGGGAGCACGCTGAGATTGCCGATCACCTGGCGTCGAAGTTCGCCTGGCTCCTCATTGATGAGTTCCAGGATACGACCGATTTGCAGGTCGAGATCCTTTCGCTCATCGCTCGGCGTAACAGAACCCGATTCTTCCTCGTGGGTGATCTGCACCAGTCCATATTCGGCTTCGCCGGTGCCAAACCGGAACTGGCCGGCATGTTTGCAAAGCGCATCAACGCGCGTACTGATCTCACGCTGACCGGGAATTTTCGCTCGAGCACGCGGATTGTCAGACAGAGCGAGAACCTGCTGCCACGCCAGCCGCCCATGCGGGCCGTTGGAGCCAATAAAGACGCCCCTCACGATCCAATTTACAAAGTTGCTGGCTCAGCATTCCAAGCCATCACCGATGATTTCCTACCAGCCCTCACGCAGTTGAAAATTCCGGTCGGAGCCGCGGCCGTGCTGGCCCCGGCTTGGTTCACGCTCTTTCCGCTCGGTCGGAAGCTGCGCACCAACGGCGTCTCCGTTGTCGGGCCGGGCGCCCGCCCGTATCGGCGCAACCGAGTTTTCGCACCGCTCGCAGAACAGGTCTGCGGCTATCTTGTCGATCAGAATCCCGAAGCAATCGTTGGGATCGAGCGCACTCTCTTCAATCTTGTGCTCGACCTGACCTGCAAGCCGCGTTTCAAAATCTTCTCCTACGAAGGCCGGACCGTAGTGTATCGGCTATTGCAGGAAGCCAGGCGATTGCAAGGCACGGGCGGTGGGATAGCGTGGCTCGAGTCCTCTGCCGCCGCCTTTTCCGATATCCTCGTCGCAGCCGAGTATCTGACTGCCGATCAGGCGTGGCGAGTAAGAAAGTCGGTCGAGGAAATGAAGCAGGATATGAAAGCCAACAAGGTCGATCTGGTCAACCTGACGCTGGACGACATTGGCGTCTATGCCAACCCGAGTGCCGCCCTGAAACTTTCAACCCTTCACAACGCAAAGGGCCGCGAGTTCCAGGCCGTCGCCATGATCGACCTTCACGAAGGCCGCATACCTGACTTCAGAGCCGCGACGCAGGAGGATTTTGACGCCGCCCGACGATTGTTCTACGTGGGCATGACCAGGGCCGAGCGATATCTGCTCTATATTACAGACACGTCCGATTGGCGAAACAAGCCGTCGAGATTTCTGCGTGCAGGAACAGGTGTCGGAGTAGTGGCGTAACGTCGAACAGAGAGTGGCCACGACTGATCGGCCACCGCAATGCGGCTTGATCAGCTTGCCGGATTGGCATCGGCCTGCAACCGCACTTCACTGAGCTTCGTGACGCGATCAAAGAGCGGCGTCAGGCCCAACCGCAATACACGATCATTGAGCAGTCTTGCACGGTAGCCGATCGCGTTCGGCGATTTGCGATCAATCTGGATCTGCCACTCCAGCGCCGCAAGGAATAACCCGGCATCAAGGCCGTCAGGACCAATCTGCAGGCACCGGTCCAATAGCGTGCGGGTCGCCTCTGTTCTGGTATCCGCCGTCAGATCGCGCAGGAGCACGAGACGCTGCCCCAATGCCGCGTAAAATGCCTCGCGCCGTTCCACGCTGATGGCATCACGGTCAAACAGCTCCGGGTCTCCGGCACTCACGCGGGCGGCACGCGCCACCGCGATGGGCTTTGCCAATTCCGGACGCTGAGCCGCGTTGGTCATCGCAGCCGTCATGGCGGGCAAATCCCCCAGGGACTTGGCAAAATCCAGAGACGCGAACGTCCAGTTGTGGACCAGCACGGCATTCGGCGTTGTAGATGAGGGAATGGCGAAGCCGCAGAAAATGCGAGGGTGCTCGGCAGCGGTCTCCCAGACCTTCTTGACCAGGGGAAGCAGCGGCAGAACCATCCCTGTCACGTCCGCTTCGCTGAGCGCCAAGCCGCGCGCGAGCTCATCCCGACACTGCGCCAGTAACAGCAATGGCTGATAGGCATTCATAAACGCGAGATTGGGGCGTGCGCTCCCGGCAGCCTCCAAGACAGCGCGCAGTCCGGCCAAGGCAGCCTCGACACCTGCACGCTTCGCGACAGCCGGCGCAATCAGCAAAGCGTGCATCGCACCGGCAGCACCACTCGAGTTGGTTTCCGCGGCGTGCTTGCACAGCACCGCAACAATGGCGTCGAGCTTTTCACTGTCGACCTGGCCATCAACGAGCGCCGGATCGAGCTCCCGGAGCAGATACATGATGGTTTCATGCTCCGACTCGTTCTCCAGGCTGAGCCGCAAGAGCACCGTGGCGATTCGCTTGCGGAAGGCGACGTCCGGAGCTGCGCGTTGCATGACAGCGCGCGAGCTGAGGAAGGCCAAAGCGGAACGTGCCATGGGCCATGGAGCAGCACCGTCGTCGGCAGCTTCCACAATGGTCGCAATCCTATCGGCGATGGTCTGCAGCTTCTCGGCGTCGAAGTCGTTGATGTAGACTTGAGCCGTTTCCAGAGCTTCGCTGATCTCCATCAGCTTGCCGCGATCCAGTATCGCCAGGATGGCGTTCGTGACGACAGAGGTGGAGATCGTCCTGAATTCCGGGCGTGCAGCGCCCACAGACTTGATGGCCTTCAGGGCGGCGGCACTGATATCTCGATGCCGATAGGAGTCCGTCTCGCGGCCGCCGACCTGGTCGGCCAAACACCGCATCATCACACCAGCAGTCGTCACCTGATCAGACGGCAACGCCTTCAGCCACTTGTCAAACAGAGCCAACACCACCAGCGTTCGTTCGCTCTCAGACCCCTTATGGCGCCGTGACACCGTGATCGCGGCTTCCGCGCACGCCAGATCGACGTAGGATTCGACCAATTCTGCGCGCCAAGTGCTTTTCTGCACGAACTCGTGCTGCCCGCTCTCCACCAACAGCCGGACAGCCAATGCGAAATCAGACGGACTGCGGTCATCGCTGAGCTTGGCGTCAACCCCGTCGATCAAGCTCGATCCGAAGTAGGCTTTGGTCTGTCGGCTGGACGTCGATGAGCCAAATGCGATCTGTCGCCGGAGCACTGCCCAGAACCAGCGGTGAGCATCGGAAAAGCGGCGGTCCGCCCAGTGCGACAACGCATTCGAAAGGGGGTGAGCGTTCAAGAGCTGAGGCGCGAACACGATGGCAGAGCGTCGATCAGGCGAAGAATCGAGCGGCTCGACGGCGTAGCGGACAGCCATCTGATCCAGCGTCGCATTGAACACCGCCACTGGATCCTGATCAATCGCGGCATCATCGAGTAGCGGCTCCAGCGCCAGCTTTGCCGCCGCCGGCCCCCGCGTAAACCGCAGCGCCGTCGCCCTCGATTGGGTCACCATCGACACGAGCGCCTTGCGGAGATCACACCAGGACGGCGCCGTGCATCCTCCGAGCAAGCTATTGGCGTTGTCATAGAGCTGCAGCGCCGCATCCCAGCGGTCGGCGTCACCGCACAGGTCGCCCAGATGCTTGACGAGGATTGCCGCAAGCGGGGAGTCGGACACGACCAACGGCGCGACGTCGGTCTCGACCGCGTCACTCGCGTCGAGGCTGCCCTTCAAACGCACCACAGACTCGACGAACCGTTCGATCGAAGGCGACGTTTCCACCCTCTTTGCCAAATGTCTGATGCTCGACAAGTCTGCAAGTGCGATCGTCAGGGCGGCTTCGACGGCTTTCATGGCTGTCAACTCGGCGGCGCTGACGTCCTTTTCATAGATGCCGGGCTCTTGATCGCCCTGCCAAACCACAACTTGCAGGAACCGCTGCAGGTAAGCTCGGAGCCCGCCTTGGACGGACTTCGGTCTCACGGCCCAATTGGCGAGCGGGGACGCATCGCCGGACAGTTGTTCCTCGCATAGATCGGCGAGCACGACCGAACCGTCGCTCACGGCGTCGACCGTGGCGGCGCAAAGCTCTCGCAAAAGGTCGGCCGGCAGATAATGCCGCACCACGAGCCACAGCAGGTGATGCTCGCGAAAATCGCGATGGCGGATCGCTGTCGGGTCAGACATGGGTGCCCATCCGCTTGAAGTTGAGAGTACCAGTGGTCCCGGCGTCCCCGACGTGCACGCCGCATTGCGACAGGCTCTCGGGTGTCGCCCATAGAGAATTCTCCCGGGGCAAACGTTGAATCGAGCAGCTGAAGATCCGGACCTTCTCGTTGTCGACGCTCAATGGCGTAAGACAGGCGACAAACCCGCGGCTCTTCCACGCGCGCAGGGCGTCATCGTCGGCGGATGACCAGTGGTTGTTGCCACCCCCTGGCCCATCGGGTTTGCCCCAACAACTTACCTCGATCCCCTCGGGAAAGGCCTTATAGAGCGGCGGCACGGGGAGAAATACGCCCGACAGTCCGCCAGGCGCCTGGTCGGGAAGCTCTTGGAAATTGGCCAGGACGACCGCCGCAAAATGATGACGCGCGTAGTCTGGCTCGCTCGCGACTGAGCGAAAAGCATCCAGAAATTTCCCATGCCAGACCCGATGAGTCGTGTCGTTCTTCGACCTGGTCTTGAGTTGCGGCGTGCAAGTCGCAACCGAAACGATGTCGATGTGGTCAGGCAGCGAATCCGAGAAGCTTTCGGGATAGCGACTGACCGCTGCAAGCGGCCCACCCACCGGGCGATCTGTCTTCAAACTCAAGGCGTCCGCACATATGAGGGGCTGGAGGCTCACAGTCATATACTGCTTGTCGACCGGGGCGAGTGTCACCAGCGTCAGCATGTCAGCTTCCGTCATGTGCCGCTCGGGAAGCGGGTTCGTCTCGAACTGAGATCGCACGGCCTTGGGATGCAGGCAGAGTCGCAGCTCACCGTTGGCATCGACAGCAAAGAGACAGCCAAGGTTGAACCATGGCTCACCGCATTGGCGAGCGAGCCACATCCGAAACGGCCCTAAGTCCTCTTCAGACTTCGCGGACAGCACGAGCAGCCTTTCCACTAGATCTTGGACTTCCTTGAGCGAGAAGAGATGACCAGCTTCGTCCGTGGGACGCAAACCGACGTGGATGCAGCCCGAGGGACCGTAGTCCGTGAGCCCGGACAACGTGTTCACGAGCGCCTCGACGGGAACGAATGCCTCGGGAAAGGTCGCCAGATCGAAGCGGGCCTGTTGAGGAGGCGCCACGACTGGCGTGTACCTATCGAGCGCCTTGCCTGAGGGACTGAGGAGCTCGTTTAACACAGCATAGAAAAGCGCCGCGTGACCGTCGGGACGATACTCGCGCGGTTCCACGATGCGGAGGACAAACGGCCGTCCCCGGCGCTCGAACGGCCAGGACAGGTGCGCTCCCAAAAAGGCAGGCTTTTGGGAGGGCTGGGTTGCCCCGGACGGGCTTTCCCGCTGCATGTTGCCTATCCCCCGTCGCCCACAAGAACCATCCCTGCACAACAATCGGCGTAGCGTATGAACGTCCATCTGAGAATGCAACTCGCCCCGTCGAACGGATCGTGAGCCTGTGTCGCCGTGCCAATAGCCGCGCCGACAAACAAGCGCGCCCACTGACGCGTACTTCCGAAGGTACGGGAACTGAAGGCCCGGACCTTGGCACGGTTTCACTGGCGTCCATAAACGTTGCGGCTCCAGTTGGGCGCCTCGCGGCCGCCAGCGGCCGCGACCGGGCCCTAGCGCGCGACCTGAAGGCCGCGCGCCCGAGCCCCGCGCAGCGGGTCTCGGCCCATGCGGGTGACGGTCCCGTGGCGCGGAACCACGACGTCAGGAAAAACAGCAATCCACGTCGTCGAGCAACGCGGCAGCCCGCGATCGTATCGCGTCCGGTGGGTGGCCATCGACCGGCTGCCGTGGAGAGAGGCAGAGGGAGGCGGCGATCGGCGCGACGGGCTGATGGGTGAGAGAGAGTCTCTCGCCGGCCAGTCGCGGAGATCCGCAATGTCCAGATCGACCAAGCGTAAGCCATCCGGCGGCGACCGGACCCACTTCTACGATGACATCACCAACACGATCATCGGCGAGCTCGAGAAGGGTCGCTTCCCCTGGGTGCAGCCCTGGGACACCCCGTCGGCCAAGGCACAGCTCTCCATGCCGAAGAACGCTTCGACGAGCCGCACCTACTCCGGCATAAACGTGCTCATCCTCTGGGGTGAGGTGATCGAAAAAGCATACAGCAGGCAGAGCTGGCTTACGTATCGACAAGCCGCCGCACTTGGTGGCCACGTGCGCAAGGGTGAACGCGGCACGACCGTCGTTTATGCCGACCGCTTCATTCCGGATGATGCGAAGCGGCGCGCCGCACAGAGCGATGTCGAAGCGCGCGCCATTCCGTTCCTGAAACGCTTCACGGTTTTCAATACGGATCAGATCGAAGATCTTCCGGATAACATCGCAACGGCGGCGCCGCCTCCGCCGCCGGGAACCATCGAGCCACGCGTCGAGGCCCTGATCAAGGCCACCGGCATCGACTTCCGCATCGGCGGCAACCGCGCCTTCTATATGCCCTCGCAAGACTACGTGCAGGTGCCGCCGCCGGCAGCGTTCTTCGAGCCGACCAACTGGCACAGAACGGCGCTCCATGAATGTGGTCATGCCGTGGGCCACCCGTCGCGCCTCAACCGCGACCTCAGTGGTTCCTTCGGATCGCGCAAGTACGCCTTCGAGGAACTGGTCGCCGAGATGACTGCCGCCTTCTGCTGCGCTTCTCTCGGCATCACGCCAACGGTGCGGCACGCCGACTACCTCGGATCGTGGCTCGAGGTGTTGCGCGAGGATGCCCGCGCGATCGTCCGTGCTGCCTCGCTTGCCAGCAAGGCCACTGACTACCTGCTCGCCTTCCTGCCAAAGGAGGACGACGAGGCCATGTCTGGACGGAGGACTGCGGCATGATCATCCTCACACCAGAGCTGCGCGATCGTCTACTGATCAACGGCCGCCTGCGCAGTGTCGATCATGTGCCGATCGTCAAGTTCTTCAATCCGGTTGGTGCCGCCACATGGCTCGCGACCGAGCTCGATGACGATGGCAAGACACTATTTGGCCTCGCCGATCTTGGATTCGGCAGTCCGGAACTAGGTGCGTTCAACCTCCTCGAGATGGCCTCGGTTCGTCTGCCGTTCGGACTGAGCATCGAACGCGACCTCTACTTCGAGGCTGCGTTCCCGCTTTCGGTCTACACCGAAGCCGCGCGCAAAGCCGGCCGCATCGTGCTCGACGAGCGGCGTCTGCGGGAGGCGGCGGAGGCCTTGCGCGAGCGCGGGTGAGGCATGGTGAGAGTGAGAGAGCGGTGGTGGGTTTCACGGCGGGTTCGGGGTCGAGAGAGTGTCTCGGCCGCCCGCCGTGGAGAACCGTCATGATCAAGACCACTCAGAAGATCGCGCTCAGCATGTCGCGCGACATACCCTTCAACAAGCTGGTGCTGAGCCAATCCAACGTCCGACGCGTGAACGCGGGCATCGCCATCGAGGAGCTCGCTGCAGACATCGCACGGCGTACGCTCTTGCAGAGTCTGACCGTGCGTCCCGTGCTCGATGACGAGGGCAACGAGACCGGCATGTACGAGATTCCGGCCGGTGGACGCCGCTATCGTGCTCTGCAGCTGCTCGTCAAGCAGAAGCGCCTTCCCAAGACGGCACCCGTTCCCTGCATTGTGCGCGCAGCCGACACGGAGGTTTCTGCCGAAGAGGATTCGCTCGCCGAGAACGTGCAACGCGCGCCGCTCCATCCCCTCGATCAGCTCCGCGCGTTCATGGCCCTGCGCGAGAAGGGCCAGCCCGAAGAGGAGATCGCGGCTGCCTTCTTCGTCTCGGTCAACGTCGTACGTCAGCGGTTGCGGCTCGCCGCCGTCTCGGTGAAGTTGCTCGACGTCTATGCCGAGGACGGCATCACGCTCGACCAGTTGATGGCCTTCACCGTCAATCCCGATCATGAGCGTCAGGAGCAGGCGTGGGATGCCCTGCAGCATTCCTACAATAAGGAACCCTTCCACATCCGCCGCCTCCTGACGGAGAGCGCCGTGCGCGCCTCCGACAAGCGCGCCCAGTTCGTCGGCACGGAGGCCTACGAGAAGGCCGGCGGCACGATCCTGCGCGATCTTTTCGAGCCCGATGACGGCGGCTGGTTGCAGGAGCCGGCCTTGCTGGAAAAGCTCGTCGCCGAGAGACTGGAGCGCGAAGCCGACGGCATCCGCGCCGAGGGCTGGAAGTGGATCGAGGTCGTGACCGAGCTCCCCTACGGCTACGGTCATGGCCTGCGCCAGCTCAGTGGCCGCGAAGTCCCCTTGACCGACGAGGAGACCGCGACCCGCGACACGCTGCAGGCTGAGCTCGACAAGCTCGAAGCCGAGTATGCGGAAGCCCACGAGGTTCCGGAAGAGATCGACCAACGTCTCGGCGAGATCGAAACGGCAATGGATGCGTTGGACGATCGCCCGGTCGTCTATGAGCCGGACGACATCGCACGCGCCGGTGCCTTCGTCAGCATCGACAGTACCGGGACGCTGCGCGTCGAGCGCGGCTACATGCGGCCCGAGGACGAGCCGCCGATCGCAGACGACGACGAAGTCGAGCGCGATCAATCCGATAGTCGGCGGATGACTTCATCCGGAGAGAATCCTGACACGGATGAGCACGACGCCGTTGATGAGCCTGAGGAGGACGACGGCAATCGCCCCTTGTCGGACCGGCTCATGGCCGAGCTGACCGCGCACCGTACATTGGCGCTGCGGGAGGCCGTCGCCAACGATCCCGACGTCGCGCTCCGCGCTGCTCTACACGCACTGTGCCTCAAGCTCTTCTATCACTACGGTTTTGACACGTGCCTGGAGATCGAGGCGAAGAGCGTCCTGTTCGGCCACACGTCCGGGCTTGCGGACACGCCGGCGGCCAAGGCGATCGACGCGCGGCACAAGGCCTGGGACGAACAGATGCCCGAGGATACGAGCGATCTGTGGGACATGCTGGCAGAGCTCGACAGCGACAGCCGGCAGGCCCTGTTCGCCCATTGCATCGGGCTCACGATAAATGCCGTGCATCAGCCCTATGACCGACGGCCGAAGGCGCTGCGTCATGCCGGCCGTCTCGCGTCCGCGGTCACGCTCGACATGGCGGCCGCCGGCTGGAAACCAACCGCCGATGCCTTCCTCGGCCGCGTGACGAAGGCACGCATTCTCGATGCCGTGCGTGAAGCCAAGGGCGAGAAGGCGACTGAGCGCATGGCGCATCTCAAGAAGGCCGAAATGGCCAAGGAGGCCGAGCGGCTCCTCGACGGCAGCGGCTGGCTGCCCGAGCCGTTGCGCACTGTCGGCATGGGAAATGCCACGACTGAGGACGTCGATCAGATGCCGCACGTGATGGCGGCTGAGTAACACCGCTCACATCCCATTCACCTTTGCCCGGCCTTGTGCCGGGCATTTTTCTTTCGGAGGCTCCCATGACCTACGGTACCTACCTGCGCCTCGACATCACGGTCCACGACGGTTGGCGTGCCGTCGTCCGGGCAGCCGCCAAGAAGCTGGCACCGCACGCCCGCCGCGATCAGGCGCAGCGCGAGGCCCGACATCGGTTCTATCGGCAGATGCTCGAGTATCATCGCGAGGCGCAGGCAATCGTCTCGTATTGGCGTTTGTGACACCTATATCGAGGTGATCATGCGCTCATCCGCTACTGAGCTTGCACATCGCCTTGCGCGCGAGGCCGAGGCGGTGTGCCGTCAGTACCTTTCCAACGGTCGGCGCGTCGGAAGCTATTGGATCGTCGGGGACGTACGCAATACGCCAGGGCGCTCGATGTACGTCCGGCTGTTCGGCCCGGAAAGTGGCAAGGGCGCCGCCGGCAAGTGGACCGACTCTGCGACGGGGGAACATGGTGACCTGCTCGACGTGATCCGTGAGAGCCTGGGTCTCATCGACTTCCACGATGTCGCCGACGAGGCGCGCCGCTTCCTCAGCTTGCCGCGTCCGGAACCCGAACTGCAGCATCGGGCCTACACGACGTCGGCGCCGACCGGCTCACCCGAGGCAGCGCGGCGCCTCATCGCGGCGTCGAGGCCGATCCATGGCACGTTGGTGGAAACCTATCTGCGCCATCGCTGCATTGACGGTCTGCACGACGCCAGAGCGCTCCGCTATCATCCCCGTTGCTTCCATCGCCCGGACGACGATGGTCCGACCCAGACCTGGCCCGCCATGATTGCCAGTGTCACAGATCTCGGCGGCCTCGTCACCGGCGCGCATCGCACATGGCTCGATCCCTCTGGCATCGGCAAGGCGCCGATCGAGACACCACGCAAAGCCATGGGCTCGCTCCTTGGTCATGCCGTCCGTTTTGGACCGTCAAGCGACGTCATGGGCGCGGGCGAGGGGATCGAGACGATGCTGTCCTTGCGCATGGTGTTGCCGGGCCTGCCGATGATGGCGGCGCTATCGGCCGCGCATCTCTCCGCCATCCTGTTTCCGGATACGCTGCGACGGCTCTATATTGCCCGCGACATCGATCCTGCCGGCGATGGTGCCGTGGCGACACTGACCGCACGGGCCGCGGCTGCCGGGATCGAAACGATCCCCCTGTCGCCGCGCCTGGGCGACTTCAACGAGGATCTCGTCGCCTTCGGTCTGGACGATCTGCGCGTGCTCGTACGTCCGCGCATTACGACGGAGGATGTTGAACGCTTCTTCCTTGCGGTGCCGCTCTGAGCAGGAGGCGGAAGCCCAGCTCGAGCCGACGCCATCTTGGCATCGTCACAACAAGACCCCTGGTGTCAGATGTCCAGTCGTTTCCCAACTGGAGAAAATGTGCTGGCTTCGGTGAACATTCGGGATGGGCCAACAGCTGACATCGGCCGCCATGCGGCTCTAACTAGTCGGGAAGGTCGCTCAATCCCAGTAGCGGACCTCAACGGTTCACGACTGTCGCGCCGCGAGGCTATCGCGTGCGTCATCACGATCGGAGGCAAAACGGACGTCGACGAGATTCCCATAAGCGGAAGTCGAAGACTCTCAACAGGTGAACCAAAAGACGGCATGGCTCATGTCCGCTCGTTGAGGACTTCGTCAGGCGTGGATCAGCAATGCCCCACCAACTGCGTCGACTGTGGACAGCCTCCTCCAACAGTTGTCTGTCTATCGGTTTTCGCCGCATGGTAGGCTAGACATGGCGTCATTACCTGCGACTCGGCAGTGCGGACGGTTGCCCTAACGGCATGTTGGCCGAGATGAGTGGCTCGGAGCCTAATCATGCCGCTGGTGAAAAACCGACGTGTTTGCATTCGAGACGACGGTAGCGGCAGCAAGCGTGAAGTCGACGGCACCTTTGCCGAGTTTGCCCATTCGGATGCAATCGTTCTGCTCGGTGATCCAGGAATCGGCAAGTCTACCCTCCTCGCCGAGTTCGGCGGCAGCGATTGTGCAACTGTCCGACACTTCCTGTTGGAACCCAAGCTTCCATCGGGGCCTGCCCTCTTTCTTGACGGACTAGATGAATATCGCCGCCTTCGCGGAGCTGGCGCAGCTCCCGACGATCTGGTCGCCAAGTTGATCGAGCTGGGCCGCCCGAACTTCTGTCTCGCCTGCCGGGCCGGAGATTGGTTTGGAGAGATCGACCAAGAGGCCGTTCGCCTGGCAAGTCCCTCCAGACGCGTCGTCGTGCTGGAGTTGATGCCGCTCTCCGATGACGAGATCATGCAGCTCGCATCCGAACAGCTGCCCGACGCGCGCACGTTTCTCGAAGAAGCGATTGCCTTCGGCCTCGGCAAGCTGCTCGGTAATCCCCAAACGCTCGATCTCTTCATCCGAGCGTGGCGCTCTGGCCGACGGCCTCGGAACAAGTTCGAAGCTTATCAGTACGGTATTGAGGACTTGATCCGGGAGACCAATCGCGTCCATTCGGAACGCGGGGCCAGCGCAATCGCTGCCGCCACCCTTTGGAGCGCTGCGGCAGCAATCAACAGCACAGCCCTCCTTGGCCACGCCGTCGGCGTCACGCGCAGGCAGGACGAGTCCAGCGACGAGTTCTTTGCTTCATCTTTGGTCCCCTTCGACACACCGGGCGCCGTCGATGAAACCCTGGGGCGGCGTGTCTTCACATCGCCCAACACGGATTGCTTTCACCCGAGCCATCGAACAATCGCAGAATTCCTAGCTGGCTCGGACTTGGCGAAGCGTGTTGCCGCCGGTCTTCCGATTAGCCGTGTATTGGCTCTGATGTGCGGACTGGATGGCGTTCCGGTTGCTGCCCTCCGCGGTCTGTTTGCATGGTTCATGTGCCATCTGTCGGCACAGGCCGAGCCCTATGTCGGTCTCGATCCATACGCCGTCGCGACCTATGGCGACGCGAGTATGCTGCCGCCTGCCGTACAGCTCGCCATGTGGAATGCGCTCGGCCGGCTCCGCGATCCTTGGTTTCTCACCAACGAAGACGATCGAGGCACATTCAATGGCCTTGCCAATCGCGACACAGCCCCTCGTCTAAAGCAATTGCTTGCCGATCCTCAGACTGCCGTCCACCTGAAGATCGCTGCGCTCGATGCGCTGGCGACCGCTAGCTCCGATCTCGGGTTGACTGCCGAACTCGAGGCATTCGTGCTTGCGCCCCTGGATAACTCGTGGCTGCGATCCACGGCCCTGAAGGCACTTGCCAAGGTGAAGGGCGGCGACATCTCGTATCTTGCGACACTCGATGGTCGGTTGTCGTCCAGCAAACCGGACCCTGCTGCCGCAGAGTTGCGCGCCACCTTGCTCACGTTGTTCCCACCGAGCCGTGACATGCCATCCCGCATTCATTCGGTTCTTGATCAAGCCGCCGACCCTACCACTGGAAAGAGGGCGACGGGCTACCTTCTTCCACTTCTGAGCCTGCCGACGGACGAGCAGTTGGATGCACTCCTCGACGGTGCGCAGACGCTCGTCAGTCGAAAGGGGCCTCGCAAATACGAAATCCGGCACCTCTTCTCTGATTGGTTCATCAGGCGGCTTGTCAGCCCACGCCCAATGTCTGCGCCGCAGCTCGCGCGATGGCTCACTAGCATCTCCGTTGAGCGCAGCAGCAGCAACGACCGCCTAGTTGCGGCGATCAAGTCTAGATTCGAGCTCGAGCCCCAGCTATTCGGCCACGTGTACGACACACTCTATTCGGAGCACACGTTCGACACCGAGCGTGATCAATGGCTGTTCATCGTACACGATGTCTGGAAGGCGCTTCCGCCAGCCCTCTGGCCCGACGCGCAGGCAGAATTCTTCCTCCAGAAAGCGAGACTCGAACCGAATGCCGAGCACGCCGCAAACTTCTTCCGAATGTTTCTCGGCCACTTGTCTTCGTCGGGCGTTGATCTCGAATTGACGGAGTCAGCATTCTCACTTGTGGATTCGCGATCAGACTTGGCTGCTGCACTTGGCAACTGGACAGTCTTCACGATCGAGGATTGGCGCTTGAAACGCTGGCGGAAACAGACCGAGCGGGCAGAAGCAAAGGCTAAGAATTGCGCGGAGAACATCTCGCAGCTGACACCCCACATTCACGAGATTTGCGCTGGCACCCACGGCAGCATCGGTTGGGGCGCTCAAATTTTTCTTGGTTACTGCGACGATGCCAGCGCGGCCTTGCCCAGGGATCGACTGCTGAGCGTTCTCGATGAACCGCTGACAGACGCCTACATCGAAGGGTTTGGCGCCTATCTCCGCAACGGATCGGTACCTACTGCCGACGTAATTATCGAACGGTGGGCAAGGAATACCATTCCCTATTCCCACCTCCTCGTCTCGCTTGCCATCTACAGCACGATGCAATCGACAGGCGACGTGCCAGAAAAGGCTCACGCGTCCTGCGTGGCCGCTGCAATCACCGAGCTGCACCGAGGCGATCTGGTTCCTGGATACGACACCGCGATCGAAAAGTGGCTGGCCAATCAAGCTCAAACGAAGCCCCAACGCGTTATGCCCATCTTGGTCCAGGCGTGGAATGCCGCCGTCGACCAAAAGCGCGGCTACCTTCCCGGCCTGCAAGATCTTGATGATGCACCCGGCGCCGCCTCTATGCTTGCCAAGGCCGCGGAGCAAGTCCTGTCGTCCGGCGTAAAGGATCAGCACAACACAGTCGAACAGCTCGTCACGCTCCTCTTGCGTCACAATCCCAAAGCCATACCTGCTCTGGCGAGTGACGTACTTGCCAATAACTCCGCCTCACCGGAGGTTGTCGGCATCTGGAGTGCGGCACTCCTGCTGACCGCTGAACCCAATGACATCTCGGTCTTGTCGACACTGTCCTCGGCGCCGGTAGAGACATTGTGGTCGACCATCGAAGTCCTGAAAAGCGGTCGCCTCAATCATCCAGATGCTCCGGCGCTCTCAACCGCGAAGCGTGCTGAAGTGGTCGCGCTCTTCGGCGCGCGATTTCCGAATACTGGCCACCCCCTCGGCGAGGCCACCTGGGGGCATCAGAACCCATGGGATGCTGCTGAATTCATCGGAAACCAGATCAAAGCGATCGCCGGAGACAACTCTGCCGAGGCCGATGCTCATCTGGCTGCGCTCGAACATAACCAAGCTCTGGCCACCTACCGCGACGCCATTCGTCATCAGCGCGCTCAACGCGAAAAACAGGTACGTGAGAACACGTTCGAACCTGCGGACGCGTCAGCCGTGGCATCGGCCCTCAAAAATGCAGCACCAGCCAATTCAGCTGATCTCCTGGCCTACGTCGAAGAGCATCTGTGTCTTCTGGATGCCGAAATGACGTCGACCTCATACGAACGGCACCAAGCCTATTGGAACAAGAACGATCGGACCTTCGTGTCGGTGAAGCGTGAGGAAGACTGTTCCGGTCTTCTGGCTCATGATCTGCAAGCGAGGATTGCACCGCATAGTCTCGTCGCGACTGTCGAGCATCACATGGTCAACGATAAGGAGTGCGATGTCGCTGTTCTCAATGGGACGTCTCACCTTCTCCCCATCGAGGTGAAGCACCACTACCATGCAGAACTTTGGACGGCATGGAGAACCCAACTTGACAGACTGTACACCCGTGATCCGAAGGCCGGAGGCTTTGGGGTGTACTGCGTCCTATGGTCAGGCAGAGCACACGGGCGAGACACACCGAAACCACCCGAGGGCGTCGCGAGGCCTACGTCAGCCGTGGAACTTCGCAATGCGCTGGTGTCTCTCATTCCGTCGAATGATCAGGCTAGGCTCAAGGTAGTTGTTTTGGACATTAGCCCGGCATTGTGACGAAGTGCAGGGTCTCAGGGCCGACACTTTGCAAGTCTGCTTTGGGGGTCATAGAAATCCCACCAGCGGAAATCGGTATCGCCCAAGACGCGCAAAAGCTCGGATGTCCGGTCTCAGTTTCATAGGCGTCCGTGGACGTTGTTTGCTTGGTAAGCTTCTGACCCTCAGCAGACCTTCGGTGCGTCTGCAGCCAAGGGGGCCGAAAATGCCTTACGTGTCCAATTGCCGATGCCGGCCCTATCCAGATTAGGTGCCGTCAGCATTCATGGCAGATGGCTGAGGAACTCTGCGACCAGGCCGGTCACGTCCGCTGGTTGCTCCAAGCTCGGGAGATACGCGACACCGGTCATCTCGTGGACCTGCCGGCGACCTCGGCAGCAAGCATCGCGCGACCTGACGAGATTTTATAAGAGGTGGCCATTGTTCTTTCTAAGCGGCGTGAATGTTTTTGTCCATATGCGCAGTGTGGCGCGTTCGACAAAGGCTAGGAGCGACGCGGCGGTCTGGTCGTTGCGCGTGCGATGTAACAAACCGCTTGCCGGACTACGGCTCCGAGAGGGGCGACGATAGATCCAACAAGTCGACCTCAGTGCGACGTGTCACGACTCCGCAAGCAACATTCAGACACAATATTGTTCGTCGAAGAAACGTTCGGACATCGCTCCACCATTGCAGCAGTCGTTCATCCGTAAGACTATAGAAGGCAGCTCTGCGATACCTGGACTTCATTGCTCGCGACCGTGCCAGAACCCTGCGTTCATCGCTTCGGAATGAGGGCGCCCGTATGACCCACTGGGAGTATCTGACGCTCGATCTGAGCGATCTGCCGAAGCGCGCGAACCTCATGGAAACACTCAATGCCGCCGGTAGCGAAGGGTGGGAGATGACTGCGATTACGTTGAACAATATCGCGATCATGAAGCGAAAGTGCGCATCGGAAGAGAGGAGCAAAGCGGCCGTCAAGGACAAGCCGGTGGCCAAAGTTCCGCTGGCACAGAATTCACGCACTCCCTGAGGGCGTCGCCAGAGACGGAATCTCGACCAGCTGAACGAGACCTTTCCTCGTCCCGTTGCTGATCTTCGCGATCGTCAGGCCCAGCCCGGCGCAGATATCGCCGTCGCGGCCGCGTGTGAGATCGAGAAGCTGATCGCGCGAGAGTACGCGGCCGCGACGATCCAGGAATACCTGCAACAGGTCGAACTCCGCTCCCGTCAGATCGATCGGCTCAGCCGAGGCGCTCATCACGCGGCGTAATGCTGGATCAATGACAAATCCCTCGAGGCGATAAACTCTCGATGATGGCTCGCTCGACGGCAGATCGCCTTGCCGTCTCAGAACGGCGCGAATGCGTGCGACGAGCTCGCGCGGATTGAAGGGCTTTCCGAGATAGTCGTCAGCGCCAATCTCGAGGTCGATAATGCGATCTACGTCTTCCTTGAGGGCCGTGAGAAGAATGATCGGAACGCGGTTGCGCTCACCTCGAAGTTGGCGGCACAGATCCAGGCCCGAGCCGTCCGGTAGCATGACATCGAGCACAGCCAGATCGACTTTGTGAGTCGTAAGGCGCTCGCGCATCTCGTGGTACGAGGCGGCGACCAGCACCCGGAAACCTTGGCCCTCGACATAGCGGGCGAGGAGCTTTCGAATTTCAGGATCGTCGTCGACGACCAGGATCTGCGGTGAGGGCAATAGCGATCAGAACCTTGCGAAGTTCAATCTCAAGGATCGTCAGATATCTATCCGCGTGATGCTGGATGAGCGCGCTCGCAACGATCTCGGGCGCATCGCGAGCCTTCAGGTTCCCGCTACGAACGGCAGCCTGCCCTTGTCATCCGTCGCTGATATCGAGCTCGGATCGAGACCCAATCATATCGACCGCGTCGACCGCCGGCGCAGCGAAACCATCGAGGCTGAGCTGGTCGGCCTCACAATTGGCCAAGCGGAAGCACTCGTCGCGAATCCGCCCTCGATAAAGAGCCTGCCTCAGACCATCACGCGGCGACCGGCCGGAGACAGCGAGCACCTGCAGGAGCTGTTCAATGGTTTCGCGCTGGCCATCAGCTCCGGTGTGGTGCTTCTGCTCTTCGTGCTCGCTCTACTCTTCAATGGCTTCATCCAGCCAATCACCATTATGACCGCGCTCCCACTCTCTATCGGCGGCGCCTTCGGGTTGCTGGCCATGACCGGAGCATCGCTATCCATGCCGGCCCTCATTGGCGTTCTGATGTTGATGGGTGTTGCTGCCAAGAATTCCATCCTCCTCGTCGAGTATGCCATTGCTGCGCGGCGCGACGCCGGCATGGAGCGCGAAGCCGCTTTGATTGACGCGGCGCGAAAGCGTGCCCGCCCGATCGTGATGACGACATTGGCCATGGGCGCGGGCATGCTGCCGATCGCGCTAGGGATCGGCGCCGATGCAGAGTCGCGCGCGCCGATGGCCATCGCAGTTATAGGCGGCCTCATCAGCTCGACTGCGCTGAGCCTCGTCTATGTGCCGGCTGTTTTCTGTGCCATGGACGATATCGAGGCGTGGCTTGCGCGGAAGCTCGGGCGCCTGCTCGGCGGCACGAAGCAAGCCGAGGGGCGCGTCGGGAGGTGATGTGACGCTAGTGGCGCGCAGCCGGAAGGAAGCCCTCCAGTATCAAATCCATGGTGCGCAGGGCAGAATGAGCACCGTCTATTGCGCGGGCGACATCTTCTTCGCTGCAAGCCCATTCATTGATCGAGGTCGCAAGCGCCTGCCAGGCAAGACTTTTGCCGAGGGCCGGCACGGCGAGATGGCGTGCGCCTAAGGTTTCGGATAGGCCAAAGCTTCGCGCGTGCAGCAGAAGGTGAGCGCCGCGAAGGAGCCGCCCTTCTGCGATGTAGATCTGGCCGACCGCGCTTGCCGTATCGATGACTGCACATCGCTTGGATGCGGGAGGCATGACCTGCAGCGGGATGGGCATCCCGAGGTCGTAGAGATCAGCAACGATCGTCTGCAGATTTCTCCGATCGGCCAAGTTCGGCAGAAGCGCGAGAAGACCCGGATGCTCATATATCCCATCGATCTCTCGATAGAAGGTGTATTGGATCAGCAGGAGCCGGCGATATCGCGTGCAATTTTCGAAGGGTCGCGCGAGATACAGACGCTTGTGTACGGCCTCGCGAGCGGCCTGCGTCGCGGCTTCGAGCCGATGGCAGAGACTATCTTGATGCATTTCAATCAGCCCCAGTTTATAGGCCCGTTGGCCCTGGCTCACTCAGTGCTTGGCAAGGGCACTAGCGGGGGGAGAGCCAGGGCCCGGGCTATGCGGCCGCTTGGCTGGCAAAGTGGCTGGCTTGGCGATCGCACGAACAGTCCTAAAGCGCGCTGTCCCCGAACTGATTGCGGAGCATTGCCAGACTTGGGCAACTTGGCGGACTTTTGTAACGATGAATTGCTGGCCAAATCGCCAGAGAGCGTCCGCTTCGATCATGAGCGCGTCGCTGTCGCGGTGTTCGTCTAGTTGGAGTTGCTCACATTTCGGGACGTCCGCTTCCTCTGCTGAGCGTCCTCGCTTCACGCTGGGTCGCGGGCTTGCCCAATGTCTGCAGTGGGTCATCCGCGTCGCTTGCTTACGACGGCCGGTTTAGCCGCTTAGCCACAGTGAGCTGACGTTCCGCTGGGCAAATGTCAGAGCCAAGGCGAGCTCGATACTGACGTCCGAAAGCGCGACAGGACCAATGCCTTTGGCGGACATTGGGCCGATGGTCTATGTCGATCCGCTGCGGCCATCGGCGACGTCAATGAAGAGCACGTTACCATCAGGCTCTATAGGCTGCGCGCAATTGTAGGTGCGCTGTTCTATCCGCCGACGTTCAGCGCTTCCTTCTCGCAGGGCCGTCCGGCCAGTTGTGATTTGCGCCGTCCGTGGTCGAACGGCACGGACCACACTCCATGCGGACGAGCCGCGCCCGGCCTTCCTAAGGGGCGATCGGGCCAGAACCGACTGTGCCCCGCAACGGCGGCGCGCGCCTTGCAGCCGCGCTTGCCGTCCTCCGCTGCGCTCCGGCCCTGCAGGCTACGCCTTTGGGTGTGGGCCCCAGCCGGCCCTGGCTGATCCGTCGCCGGAAGGCCGCGATGGGCGCGGCCTCGCTGAGGAGAGGTGTTCCATGACCTTCGCTTCCCACACTGACGCCACGGCATCACCGACCGCACATTTGCTCGAAGAACTCGCGCTCTACGCGCATCGTCCCTTCGACGATGAAGCTGATCCACGTCCACTGCCCGACCCTGAAAAGCTCCAAGGCGCTCTCGCCGACATCTTCGATGCGCTGGTCGCAAGCTTGTCGGACACCCGTCTCGAGCGGGACCTCGAAGTTCTGCTGTGGTCCGTCGTCAACGTCTTCCACCGCCGGATCGATCGGATCGAGCACGAGCTCGACCGCAACGAGACCGCGCAGCGGACGAGCCAGCGCGATCAGGACGGCTCCGAGGTCCGCTCCGTCGAGCTCGAGAAGCTCATCGCCGAAGGCCTGACCTTGATCGAGCGTCGCAACAGCTTCGAGTTCCTGCGCGATGGCGCGGCCGAGCTGTTCGGCATCCATACGGGATCAGTATGGCGTCCCCGCTCGGGATCGATGGTCAATCGAATGACACTGACCGCCGCGATGATCGACAGCCGAGAGTTCATCAATGCACGCCGTCGTGCCGACGCCGAGACATTGCTCCCGAAGGGTACCAGAATTGCCTTCGCCGGCGGCGTCGACTGCAATGATCATTACGGCATCTGGGCAATCCTCGACAAGGTACAAGCCAAGCATCCGGACATGGTGCTGCTCCATGGTGGTGCACCGCGTGGTGCTGAAAAGATCGCCGCCTGCTGGGCGGAGGCGCGCAAGGTGACGCAGATCGTCTTCAAGCCCGATTGGGCGATCCATGCGAAGGCTGCGCCCTTCAAGCGCAATGACCAGCTTCTCGATGCTATGCCGATTGGACTCGTCCTGTTCCCAGGCTCCGGCGTGACCGACAATCTCGCTGATAAGGCGAGGGGGCGCGGCATTCCGCTGTGCGACCGCCGCAAGCGCGACGGCGCATAGGCGCCGCTTCTCTCTCGACATCATCGCTGACATTCATCAGAGCGATTACAGCTCCGCTGCACGCGCGCTGCCGCAACGCGCCCCCGGCAATCATCTGCGCAGTTCAGCGTCCCTCATTTGATTGCGGCGGGCGCTCGCAAATGCGGCATCGCATTTATCAATCGCTCGGCGACAGGATTCTCGATGTGCGATCCCGCGATCAAACATCAACGCCGCGATTCCGCCCCAAACCAACGCCGATCGAACTCGATCGTGCGCAATCGTGCGCAATTTACTGGATTGAATAAACACACGCTCTCTTGCGACGCTTTCGTTGCGACGATCACTCCGTCCGAAAGGTCCGCGTTTCATGCGTCCACTTCGAGCCGCGATCACGCAAGGTCTCATCGCGCTGGTGCTCGTGACTGTCTCGCTCACGATGGCGACGCAGTGGGCCGCTGCCATGCTCGCGTACCAACCGGCACTCGGCTCTGCGTGGTGCGAGATCTTCGGACTCAAACTCTACGCGCCATGGAAGCTCTTCGTCTGGTGGCTGGCTTTCAACAGCCAGGCGCCCGACGTGTTTGCACGCGCTGGCGCCGTTGCTGCGTTCGGGGGATTTGCCGGCGGCGCCGTCGCTGTCGGGGGAGCCGCCCGGCGGGCCAGCCGTAAAGCAACAATAACAACCTACGGCTCGGCCCGCTGGGCGGACGACGCGGATGTACGCGATGCAAAACTGCTGAGCGAGAAGGGCATCGTGCTCGGCCTTTGGAATGGCCAGTACCTGCGCCATGACGGCCCCGAGCATGTGATCGCCGTCGCACCTACCCGTTCCGGCAAAGGTGTCGGCCTCGTCGTGCCGACGCTGCTGACCTGGCCTCAATCGGCCGTCATCCATGACATCAAGGGTGAGAACTGGTCCCTGACCGCCGGCTGGCGCTCCCGGTTCTCCCACTGCCTGCTGTTCGATCCCACCAACCCGTTGTCGGCGCGCTTCAATCCGCTGCTCGAGGTGCGGAAGGGCGAGATGGAAGTCCGTGATGTGCAGAACATCGCCGACATTCTGGTCGATCCGGAAGGCGCACGCGAGCAGCGCGATCACTGGGAAAAGACCGCCCACGCGCTGCTGGTCGGCACCATCCTGCACGTTCTCTACGCCGAGCAGGAGAAGACCCTTTCCCGCGTCGCCACCTTCCTCTCTGATCCCACGCGCTCCATCGGGCGTACGCTCTCGATCATGCTGACCACCAATCACTTGGGCACGGATACGACTCCAATCGTGCATCCCGTCGTCGCATCGGTGGCACGCGAGCTCATGAACAAGGCCGATAACGAGCGCTCCGGCGTGGTCTCCACCGCCATGAGTCTGCTCGGCCTCTATCGCGATCCGATCATCGCGCAGACGACTTCCGCCTCGGACTGGTCCATTGCCGATCTGATGCACGCCGAGCGGCCGGTCTCGCTCTACCTCGTCGTACCGCCATCAGACATCTCTCGCACGCGGCCGCTCGTGCGCCTGATCCTCAACCAAATCGGCCGCCGGCTGACAGAGACCTTGCCCGAAGGCACCGCAGATGAGCGCCGTCTCCTTCTAATGCTCGACGAGTTCCCAGCCCTCGGTCGCCTGGATTTCTTCGAAGCTGGGCTTGCCTTCCTTGCCGGCTACGGCGTCCGCGCTTTCCTCGTCGCGCAAAGTCTGCACCAGATCGACAAGGCGTACGGTCCCAACCACGCCATCCTCGACAACTGCCACGTACGTGTCGCCTTCGCGCCGAATGACGAGCGCACCGCGCGACGGCTCTCCGATGCACTCGGCACCGCGACCGAACTGCGCGCTCAGAAAAACCTATCCGGCAAGCGTCTCGCCGCGTGGCTGTCCCACCTCACTGTGTCGGAACAAGAGACGGCGCGACCGCTGCTGACGCCCGGTGAGATCCTGCAGCTGCCCGCAGACGAGGGACTGGTCCTCGTTTCCGGTGTGGCACCAATCCGTGCCCAGAAACTCCAATACTATGCCGACCGCAACTTCCTCGCGCGGCGGCTGCCTGCGCCTACGCTCGCCTCAGTCGGCTATGCGGACAGGCCTCGAATCCGTGCCCACGACTGGTCAATTGAAGCGCGGCCCACGCATCCCAAGCTCGACAAGTCCTGGTCACAGACGGCGACGGGCGAGGAAGATCCACCGCGGGCCCTGCAAATTGCCCGCGCCAAAGCCAAGCCGAAGGCGCGTCAGGTGCATGATCTGCCTCTGTTCGCGGATCTCCCGATCGAGACGAAAGCTGCGCCGCAAACCGATGTCGGCCGCTCTCTCGGCGACGATGACGACACCATCGTCCAGTTTCCGGGAGGCGTGCGGATCTGATGGCCAAGAAACGCTACGCGCTCTACATCTCCCGCGCCCTCGCCCACAAATTCGATCTCGTTGCGCAACAGCGGCACGGCTCAAAGTCGGCCATGCTCGAAGAAGCCTTGCGGCTGAGCCTCGAGCCGCAGAAGGTGCCCGGCGCCGAAGAGGTTTTGGTCCGGCGGCTCGACGAGCTGCACAAGGTCGTCGGCACCGTCAATCGCGACGTCGCCATCGTCACCGAGACCCTGGCGCTGTTCGTCCGCTACTTCCTAACCATCACGCCGCCATTGCCGCAAAGCGAGCAGGAGCCAGCGCGCCTTCTCGGACGGGAACGCTTCCAGGTATTCGTCGCGCAGGTCGGCCGCCGCCTCGCGACCGATCATCGCCTCGTGTCCGAGGTACTTGAGACCATCGCCAGCAACAATCCCGATCTCTTCGCCACCGCCGCGGACGACGCGCCATTGCGTGGGCGGACGGCCGGAAACGGGGGTGGGGCGCATCCCGATTTGGCTGCCAAGGCAGATCCCGCCGACACCCAGGAGGATATCGATCATGGCTGACCTGTTATCGATGCACACGAGCCAGGAGGCGCAAGGGCGTCGGCTGCAGATGCTGCGCACAGCCTTCGGTCCGGCGATTGCCGCCGCCTTGAGCGATCCGACGGTGATCGAGGTGATGGTCAATCCAGACGGCCGCCTCTGGATCGATCGCGCCAGCGTCGGCCGTGAGGACAGCGGCGAACGGATGGGCAGCGCCGAGGTCGAGCGCATTATTCGCCTCGTCGCCGCACATGTTCGCCGTGAGGTGCACGCCGGCGCCCCGATCGTCTCCGCGGAGCTGCCGGAGAGCGGCGAGCGCTTCGAGGGCATCATGCCCCCAGTCGCGATGGCGCCGTGCTTTTCGGTGCGCAAGCCCGCCGACGTCATCTACCGCCTCGCGGATTATGTGGCGGCTCGCATCATGTCGCCCTTGCAGGCCGACGCCCTGGCCGTAGCCGTGCGCGAACGCCGCAACATCCTCGTCGTCGGCGGCACTTCCTCTGGCAAGACTACACTCGTCAACGCGCTGCTCGCCGAGGTTGCCGATTGCGATGAACGCGTCGTCATTCTCGAAGACACCCGCGAGCTCGAATGCGCCGCTACCGACTGCGTGGCGCTCCGCACCAAACCTGGCGTCGCGTCTCTCGCGGACCTCGTGCGCTCGACGCTGCGGCTCAGACCCGATCGCATCATCGTCGGCGAGGTGCGCGGGCCGGAAGCCCTCGACATGCTCAAGGCCTGGAACACCGGCCACCCCGGCGGCATCACCACCGTGCATGCCAACTCCGCCGAGGCCGGCCTCTATCGCCTCGAGCAGCTCGTTCAAGAGGCCGTCGTCACGGTCCCGCGCGATCTCATCCTCGAGGCCATCGACGTCATCGCCTTCCTCGCGGGCCGCGGCGGCACCCGCCGGCTCGATGCGCTCGTCGAGCTCATCGGCCTCGATGATGGCGGCGACTATCAGCTCAAGCCGCTCGGCACCCCCATCCTTCGACCTGTCGGACCAACCGGAGCATGACGATGCACGCACGTAGCGGAACAGCTCGCTACCCAACAGGGCTGCCGCCCTGCAACCCGCTTGGCGGAACGCTCTGCACTTCTGTGCGCCTGCGCGTGCGGGCCAGACCACCCGTCTTCTGCAAGTCAAAAAAAGAAGGGGGCTCGGGGTTTCCCCGAGCGGGTGCGGGCGGCAGCCCGCACGCGCAGCGAGTAATCGCTTTCCTCATCACAATACTGATTTGCACGCCCGCCATGGCCGCCGGCTCCGGCATGCCGTGGGAGGCACCGCTGCAGCGGATCCTCGAGTCGATCGAGGGGCCGGTGGCCAAGGTTATAGCGGTCGTCATCATCATCGTGACCGGCTTGAGCCTTGCGTTCGGAGACATGGGCGGCGGTCTGCGCCGGCTGCTGCAGATCGTGTTCGGGCTCTCGATCGCATTCGCCGCCACGTCGTTCTTCCTAACATTCTTCTCCTTCGCTGGCGGCGCCCTCATCGACTGACACGGAGACTAACACCCATGCTCGGACAACCAGGCTCACTTCCCGGCTTTGAAGTCGCCCTGCATCGGTCTCTGACCGAGCCGATCCTGCTAGCCGGCGCCCCGCGCAGTTTCGCCATTCTCAACGGCACGCTGGCTGCCGCGATCGGGCTCGGCCTGCGGCTGTGGATCGCCGGCCTCATCATCTGGCTCGTAGGCCACGCCTTTGCCGTCTGGGTCACGCGCAAGGATCCCGAATTTCTCACCGTTCTGTCCCGCCACGCCCGCCACAAAGGAGTGCTCTCATGCTGAACCTCGCCGAGTACCGCAAGACCACCACTGGGCTCGCCGACTATCTGCCGTGGGCCTGTCTTGTCGCCCCTGGCATCGTGCTCAACAAGGATGGGTCCTTCCAGCGCACGATCCGCTATCGCGGTCCCGATCTCGACAGCGCAACGGATGCGGAGCTCGTCGCAGTCTCGGCGCGGCTCAATAACGTGCTGCGTCGTTTCGGTGAAGGCTGGGCGCTATTCTTCGAGGCCGAGCGCGTTCCGGCGAACCAGTATCCCGGCCATCGCTTCGGCGATGCCGCCTCGTGGCTCGTCGACCAGGAACGATACGCGTCCTTCTCGGCCGACGGCGCACATCATGAGAGCCGATATTATCTGACGCTTCTCTATCTGCCGCCACCGGAGCATCAGGGTCGCGCGGAGCGGCTGCTCTATGAGCGCCAGGAGGGCTACAGCGACGAGGCCGATGTCTGGGGCCAGCTGGCCTGGTTCGAGACCGAGACCACGCGAGCTCTGGAATTACTAGCGTCGATCCTGCCGGAAGCGGAAGCGCTGGATGACGCCGAGACGCTCGCCTATCTACACGATACCATCTCCGACAAGCGCCACCCCGTGGCGGTGCCTACCGTTCCGACGCACCTCGATGCCATCCTGTGCGATACCCCCTTCCTTGGCGGCGTCGAGCCGAAGCTCGGACGACAGCATCTGCGCCTGCTGACTGTCACCGGCTTCCCGAACACGACAACACCGGGCCTGCTCGATGCGCTCAATGATCTCGGATTTGCGTACCGCTGGACGACGCGCTGGATCGCCCTCGACAAGATCCAGGCCAATCGGCAGCTCACGAAACTCAGGCGGCAATGGTTCAGCAAGCGGAAATCGGTCGCCGCCGTCCTGCGCGAGGTCATGTTCAATCGCGAATCGACCCTGGTCGACTCTGATGCCGACAACAAAGCCGCCGACGCGGACGAGGCGCTGCAGGAGCTCGGTGCCGATGATGTCGCCTTCGGCTATCTGACGACGACGCTCGTCGTAGGTGATGCCGATCCCAAGCGCGCTGATGAAAAGCTGCTGGCATTGGAGCGCATCATCAATGGCCGCGGCTTCACGACCATCCGCGAGACGCTCAATGCCGTCGAAGCGTGGCTCGGCTCGTTGCCCGGCAACCCTTACGCCAATGTGCGCCAGCCGATCGTGCACACGCTGAACCTCGCGCACATGATGCCGGTATCGGCGGTGTGGGCCGGTCCCGAAAAGAACCGCCATCTCGATGCGCCGCCGCTGATGATGACGGAGACGCGCGGGGCAACACCGTTCCGGCTCGATCTGCACAGCGGCGACGTCGGGCACGCCTTTGTCGTCGGCCCCACCGGCTCCGGCAAGTCCGTGCTGCTCTCCCTGCTGGCAATGCAGTTCCGGCGCTTCATCGGTGCGCAGGTGGCGATCTTCGATCGTGGCCGCTCAGCCCGCGCAGCGTCGTTCGCCTTGGGCGGGGAAAGCATCGAGCTCGGCCTCGAAGGAACGCTCTCCTTGCAGCCGCTCGCACGCATCGATGAGCCCGGCGAACTCGCTTTCGCGCTCGAATGGGTCAGCGGCCTCGTCACCAACGAGGGCGTCTCTATCACGCCCGAGATCAAGGATGCGCTGTGGACGGCCCTGAAGAGCCTTGCCTCGGCGCCGAAGGCCGAGCGCACGCTGACCGGTCTCGCCGTACTCGTGCAGTCGAGTGCCTTGAGCCAGGCGCTAGCGCCCTACACACTGGACGGTCCTTACGGCCACCTGCTCGATGGTGCGGCCGAGACTCTGGCGCTCACCGATGTTCTGCATGTCGAGATGGAACCGCTCATGCAGCACAAGCGGCTGATCCCGCCGGTTCTGACTTATCTCTTCCACCGGCTCGAGGCGCGCTTCGGCGGGCGGCCGACGCTGCTCGTGCTCGACGAGGCCTGGACCTTCCTCGATGAGCCAATGTTTGCAGCCCGCATCCGTGAATGGCTCAAGACCTTGCGCAAGAAGAACGTCGCGGTGCTGTTCGCCACGCAGTCACTCGCCGACATCGAGCGATCCGCCATCGCACCGGCGCTCATCGAGAGTTGCCCGACGCGCATCTTCCTGCCCAATGATCGCGCGCTCGAGCCGCAAATGCGCGCCGTATACGAGCGCTTCGGTCTCAACGGCCGCCAGATCGAGATCCTCGGCCTCGCCACGCCCAAACGCGACTACTACGTGCAGTCCGCCCAAGGCAACCGGCTGTTCAAGCTCGGTCTCGGTCCTGTGGCACTGGCGTTCACGGCCGCCTCATCGCCCGATGACCAACAACTCATTGACCGCGCAATCGCCGAGTCGACCGACGCCGGCTTTGCCGACGCCTTCCTGCGCGCCAAGGGTCTCGACTGGGCCGCCGATCTGCTGGCGTCATTCCCCGGCGCACAACGCCCGCGGACCACACCGCCACCGTTGCCTCGCATCGTGCCGACGCCGGCTCCCTCGACATCCGACATGCCGGAAGCGGTACAGGCACCAGAAGCAGCCCCGACTGGAGCAACTCGCGACGGTCTTCTAGAACATCTGGCGCAGTTCCCCTTGTCGCCTAAGCCCAACCGCGCCGCACGGCGTCGGGCGGGACGCGGGGTGACCACCGCGCTCGCGCTGGTACTCCTGGCCAGCGCTGCCCCTCCGCCCAGTGCGCACGCGCTGACCGTCTTCGATCCCGCGAACTACCAGCAGAACCTCCTGTCGGCAGCCCGTGCGCTCGAGCAGATCAACAAGCAGGTGCACACCTTGCAAAACCAGGCGCAGATGATCTTCCGCATGGACCAGAATTTGATGCAGCTCGGCGGCACCCTGTCGCCCGATCTCCAGCGCACCCTGACCGACATCCAATCCCAGCTGCGCGCCGGCCAGGGCATCGCACTGAAGCTTCAGGACACACAAAGCACCTACGAACGCCTCTTTCCAGCACAGGTCTCAGCCGCGCTCTCGTCGGATGACGTATTGCGCAATGCCAAGAGCCGATGGGACGAGGAATACGCCGGCCTCAAACGCGCCGCTCTTCTGCAAGGCCAGATCGCCGACGGCATCGAAACCGACACACGCCTGCTCGGCGATGCCATGACGCGATCGCGCAATGCCGCAGGCGCCCTCGAAGCCACTCAGGCCGGCAACGAGCTTACCGGTCTCGCCGTCAAGCAATCCCTCACATTGCAAGGTCTGCTCGCCGCACAACATCGCACCGAAACCGTCAGCCAGGCCCGCGATCTTGCTGCCGAGGACGAAGCCCGCCAGCGCTTCAAATCCTTCGTCGGTACGGGATCGGGATACTCGGCAAGTCGATGAGGATGGGAGGAACGAAGATGCGTGCATCTCGCTTCGCAAATGGGGCTGCCGCCCCAAATCCCGCGCATCATGCCGGAGGCGTGTCTTCGAAACGACGGGACACCCCTCGCACTCCCCGTCTTTTGAAGTTTCAGAAAAGGAGGGAGCTTGAGGGACACGTCCCTCAATCGGGCGCGGGCGGCAGCCCGCTAGCGCAGCGACATCATCGCGGCCGCCGACGACGATAGCCGCAACCTGATCTGCCACCCCTGACACGACCAATGGCGAACCCGATTTCCGCCGACGGCGGAGCGTTGCCCGGAGCTCGAGAAACGCATGGAAGATCTCGCGATCATTGACCAGTTTACGGCGACGTTCAGCCGTTACATCGACAGTGGCTTTGGATTGATCGCCGGTGACGTGGCGTTCCTGACGAGCATTCTGATTGCGATCGACATCACGCTGGCCGGTTTGTTCTGGGCGCTGATGGGCGAGGACAACGTCATCGCGCAGCTCATCCGCAAGGTGCTGTACGTCGGCTTCTTCGCGCTGCTGCTGTCGAACTTCCAGAGCCTGGCCGACATCATCTTCCAGTCCTTCGCCGGATTGGGATTGAAGGCAACGGGGACGTCGCTGACGTCGGCCGATCTGATGCGGCCTGGGTTTGTCGCGTCGACTGGGTTCACAGCTTCAAAACCGCTCCTGGAGAAAGCCGGTGAGCTGATCGGCATCACGACGTTCTTTTCCAACTTCGTGACTATCGCGGTGTTGATGCTGGCGTGGGTGATCGTGCTGCTCGCCTTCTTCGTGCTGTCGGTCCAACTCTTCATCACCATCATTGAGTTCAAACTGACGGTGCTGGCCGGGTTCGTGCTGGTGCCTTTCGCTTTGTTCGGCCAGACCGCGTTCCTCGCCGAGCGCGTACTTGGCAACGTGATCTCCAGCGGCATCAAGCTGATGGTTCTGGCGATCGTGGTCGGCATCGGCGCCTCGATCTTCGGTACGGTCATGCGCCCGACCGGCGAGGTGACGCTGACGCAGGCGGCATCCTGCATCCTCGGCGCCATCGCTGTGTTCGGCCTTGCGATCTTCATTCCTGGCATCGCCGCCGGATTGATCACCGGCGCGCCGCAGCTCGGTGCCGGCGCCGCGGTTGCGACCACGGCCGCACTCGGCGGCACGGCTGTTGCCGGCGGCATTGCGACGGCAGGCGCAGCGCGCATGGCAGGCCGTACGGCCGGTAGTGCGATCAAGTCGGCCGCCTCGCTGTCGGGCCGCCTCGGTGCGGCCTATGAGGCGGGTGGCGTGGGAGGTGTCGCGCGCGCCACCGTCTCCGGTCCGGCTTCGCGCATGGCGGCTTCGGCAACGGCGCCCGCGCGCAATGCGTATCGCCAGGGCGCTGCACAGGGATACCGCGATGCAGCGCCGTCGGGAGACGCCGGCGGCAAAGGTTCCGATGGCGATGGTCCGGAAGGTAGCGCGCCGGCATCCGGTCCACCGCAGTGGGCTCAGAGCATGGCCCGCCGACAGCGCATGACACAGGCCGGAATGATGGCCGCGCACGCGCTCCGGGATGGCGACCGCCCCGGCATGAGCAGCGGCCCGGATCTCAAGAACAAGACGTAGGGGGACAGACACCATGTCGTTCAAGCGATCGACCTTGCGCTATGGCGAGACACCGGAGCCAGTGACGCCTTACCAGAAGGCCGCGCAGGCCTGGGACGAGCGAATCGGCAATGCGCGCGTGCAGGCGGCCAACTGGCGGCTAATGGCGGTCGGGAGCCTCGGCTTGTCGCTTCTCCTGGCAGGCATCCTGCTGTGGGTCGGACGAACCGGCACGGTGGTGCCCTACATCGTCGAGGTGGACTCGCGCGGCAGTACCCGTGCGGTCGGGCCGGCCGCCGAGACCTACACACCGAGCGATGCGCAGGTCGCCTATCACCTCTCACGCTTCGTCGACAACGTGCGTGCGCTATCGATCGATCCCGTCGTCGTGCGACAGAACTGGCTCAAGGCTTATGACTTCGTGACCGACAAGGCTGCGGTCACGCTCAACGAATATGCGCGCGAGAATGATCCGTTCGCCCGCGTCGGCCGCCAGACCGTCGCCGTCGAGGTGACGAGCGTCGTGCGCGCCTCGGATACCTCCTTCCAGGTGCGCTGGCTCGAACGCACGTTCGAGGGCGGGGCGGTGAGAGACACAAAGCGCCTCACCGGCCTCTTTTCCATCGTCATCACCCCGCCACGCACCGTCGACGCCGTGCGCAAGAACCCGCTCGGCATCTACGTGCATGCCTTCAACTGGTCGCAGGACGCCACCACCGGAGAGGCCAAATGAGCAAACTGCGCAATCTCACGATTGTTCTGGTGACGTCGAGCAGCCTCGGTGCCTGCGCCACCAACGTCAAGGTTCCCGAGATCCCGATCTTCGACAGCCAGGCGATGGCCGCCGCGCGGCGCGAGCCCGATCCGAAACTGCCTGTCCGCTACGTCGAAGTGCCGACGCCGCTTCCTCTTCCCGGTCAGCTCAAACCTGTCGACAAGGACGCCGGCAAGAAGAGGGATACGCGTTCGCCATCGGAGCGCGTCAGCGGTGCGAATGCCGCTGCGCGCTTCGAGCCGGTGAAGGACGGCTACATCAATGCCATCCAGGTCTATCCCTACACCAAGGGCGCGCTTTACCAGCTCTATGCCGCCATCAACCAGGTGACAGACATCGCGCTCGAGGCGGGCGAGAAACTTGTCTCCGTCTCGGCGGGCGACACGGTGCGATGGGTGGTCGGCGACACGACCAGCGGTGAGGGGAAGGATGCGCAGGTCCATATCCTGGTGAAGCCCGTCGGCGCCGACCTCGAGACCAATCTCGTTATCACGACGGACCGGCGCACCTATCACCTCGAAATGCGCTCGAGCGACAAGACGTACATGGCGTCGGTGTCGTGGACATATCCGGCTGCCGAACTCGTCTCGCTCCGCCGTCAGCGCGACGAGGCGGCGGCCTCGCTGGCCTCGATCGCGGATGCTGGCGTCAACATCGACCAGTTGCGCTTCCGCTATCGCATCGAGGGTGACGCGCCGTGGAAGCCGCGCCAGGTCTTCGACGACGGCGCCAAGGTCTACATCCAGTTCCCGTCGGGCCTTGCGCAGAGCGAAGCGCCGCCGCTGTTCGTGATCGGTCCCGATGGCAAGTCCGCGCTCGTCAACTATCGGGTACGCGGCACCACCTACATCGTCGACCGGCTGTTCGCCGCCGCCGAGCTGCGCCTCGGGACAGCCCCGCAGCGTGTCGTGCGCATTGTCCGCACCGACGCCGTCTGGCGGGAGACGCGCTCATGACCGAGGCTCCCGATAAGAAGGAAGAGAATGAGAAGGTGGCACCGGAAAACCTGGAGCTACGCGCACGGCCGCAACCTGTAACGCGCATCAACCGCAAGGTCGTGTTTGGCGGCGCAGCCCTCGTGCTGCTGCTCGTCTCCTTCCTCGTTCTCGTCGCCCTGCAGCCGCCGAAGCTTCAGGTCGGCACGCCGCGCGAGCTGATCAATGTCGAGAACAAGCCGATCACAGAGAGCCTGGCACGGCTGCCGGCGACCTATGAAGGTGTCCGCACGGAGAGACCGCCCGAGCCGGTACGTCTGCCATCGGGAATCCCGCAACTGACCGATGTCGGAGGAGATCCGATTGATCAGGCAGAGCAGATGGAACGGGCGCGGCTCGCGCGCATGGCCGGTCAGGCGCGGGAATCGCAGGTCTTCTTCCGCCTTCAGCTCAAGGCGCCGCCGCAAACGAGCGGAGAACAGACGAGGGCAGCAGAAAGTGCGGCGTTGGTGTCCCCACCTCGTTCGAGCACGGTGGCTCTCGATGAGAATCCGACGACGCTTTCGCTGCTGCGTGCCGCCGAGCGCGGCCGCGGCGTTGCCGCGGGTGATCTGGAGCCGGGCGGCACGGACACGACCGAGGCACTTCGCAAACTGACCTTTCTGCGCTCTGGCCCCGAGAAGGAAATCTACAACCCGCATGGCCTGCAGACGCCGGCCTCGCCGTATCAGCTCATGGCCGGCACGGTCATCGCTGCCAGTCTCGTGACAGGTCTCAACTCTGACCTTCCCGGCTTCGTCATCGCCCAGGTCACGGAGAACATTTTCGATACCGTCTCCGGCCGGTTTCTGCTTATCCCGCAGGGATCCCGGCTGATCGGCAAGTACGACAATGTCGTCGCGTTCGGGCAGGAGCGCGCGCTCGTCGTCTGGCAGCGGATCATCCTGCCGGACGGCTCGTCTGTCGTCATCGACAACCTGCCAGCGACAGATACCGGCGGCTATGCCGGCCTCGCCGATCAGGTCGATCTTCATACCTGGCAACTGCTGAAGGGCGTCGCGCTCGCAACCGTACTCGGCGTCGGCAACGAGCTGGTGTTCAGCGGTTCTGGAGACAGCGATCTCATCCGCGCCCTGCAGCTCTCGACGCAATCGACCACCAACCGCGCCGGTCAGCGCCTCATCGAGCGTCATCTCAACGTCCAGCCGACCATCACCGTGCGCCCCGGCTGGCCGCTTCGGGTCATCGCGCACAAGGACATCATCCTGCGCCCCTACCGCGCCGCCGCCCCAATCACCGCCAACTGACGAAGGAGAACATCATGGCCATTATCGGAACCTTCTCGGCCATCAAGGACGGCTACACCGGCACCATCCGCACGCTCTCGATCAACGCGCGGGTGAAGCTGCTCGCCAACGATCGCAAGGGCAAAGAGAGCGGCCCCGACTTCCTCCTTCTAGTCGGCGACACCGAGATCGGCGTCGCCTGGCGCCGGACCAAGCGCGAAACCGAGCAGAGCTACCTGCGCGTGCGGATCGACGACCCAGCCTGGCCGCAGCCGCTGTGGGGCGCAATGATGGAGAGCACCGACGACGGGGTCGTCCGGCTGCTCTGGCGTCGCGACAAGCCGGAGGGGGCATAGGTCCATGACCACCCCCAACGCATCCGAGGCGAGAACGCCATGGCCAAGCTCCTCGCGAGAGCAACCGAGCCTCGCCGACTATCCACTGCGCACGGCAGAGAAGCTGCGCTTCGCCGACACCGACTGCAACGGTCACATATCCAATGCTGTGTTCGCGGTCTGCTGCCAGAACGCGCGCATGGAGCTCTTGCATGATCCACGCCGCGTTCCGCTGCCGGTCGATGCCCGGTTCGTCATCGTGCGGCTCGAGATCGATTTCCTCGACGAGATGCACTGGCCGGGCACAGTCGTGGTCGGCACCCGCTGCGAGCGTATCGGCCGCACCTCGCTTACACTGGCACAGGTCTTGTTCATCGACGGGAGTTGCGCCGCCAGCGCCAGATCGACCGTCGCGCTCATGGATCGCGCCACACGGCGCGCAACCCCACTTCCCCCTGAAACGGCCTCCGCACTCGACGGCTTCCGTGCCCCGCAGAACAGAAGCCTGCAAACCTGCTGGCAGGAACACGAGGGGTGATCGGCATGGCAACCTCAAGGGGATTGTCCCGCAGTCCGTATTTCGACGCCTCCCATGGCTTCGCCGCCGATCCGGATGATGAGCTGCCACGCATCTTGAGCCGGCCAAGAGATCAGGACGAGGAAACGAACTATGGGCCGAGCACGCGGTATCTCGTCGCCACAGTGCTGCTCCCGTTCGCGGTCGGCTATTACCTCGGCTATCTCTATCGCACCATCAATGCTCTGATCTCGGGCACGCTGGTCAGCGAGTTCGGGCTCTCTGCGGCCGATCTCGGCGTTCTCACAGCCTCTCTGTTCCTGACGTTCGCGGCCATTCAGCTTCCGCTCGGCGCGTTGCTCGATCGCTTCGGGCCGCGCCGCGTGCAAGCTGCTCTTCTTTCCATTGCGGCGATCGGTGCCGCAGTCTTTGCCCATGCCCATACCCTTGCCGGCCTGATCCTCGGGCGAGCCTTGATCGGCGTCGGCGTCGCCGGCGCACTGATGGCTGGGCTGAAAGCTCTCGTGCTGTGGTTTCCTGCCGAACGCATCGCACTGGCGAACGGCTGGCTCATCATGCTCGGAGCACTCGGCGCCGTCACGGCAACAGCACCCGCGGAGTTCATTGTTGCCGAGATTGGATGGCGCGGCCTGTTCCTGATCCTGTCGATCCTATCCGCGATCGCTGCACTGCTGATCCTGCGGGTCGTTCCCGAACGCCCCGCGTGCAGGCAGGGTGAGGCGACTGCGCCCGGTATGAGCATCAGAGTGATCTACCAGGATGCTCGGTTCTGGCAAATCGCGCCCCTCTCGGCCACGACGATCGGCTCAGCCTGGGCACTACAGAGCCTGTGGACCGGACCATGGCTTGCGGAGGTCGAAGGACTGCCGCGCCACGACGTCGTCATGCATCTCCTGCTGATGGCGATCGGCCTCAGTGCGTACGCGCTGATACTAGGGACGACCGGCGATCGGCTTCGCAGGCGCGGCGTCTCGCTTTCGGCGACGTTCGGGTTTGCAACCGGGCTCGCGATGCTAGCGCAGCTCGCGCTGATCTTGCGCTGGCCAATCCCGGCCTGGCTTCCTTGGATCGCGATCGCAGGCATAGGTGCCGGCACGGTCCTGAGCTACGCCATCGTCACGGAGCTCTTCCCGAAATCGGCATCCGGACGCGCCAACGGCGCGCTCAACCTCCTCCATATCGGAGCAGCCTTTGCGGTCCAGGTCGGCATAGGTTTTGTCGTAAATCTCTGGCCGACAGAGGAGGGACGCCATCCGGCCATCGCCTATCAAACTGCGCTTGGCATAGTTCTCGCCTTGCAGGCGGTCGCATTCCTCTGGTTCGCGCGACCGACACGGCACGCAGCATGTGCTCGGCATCTCACCGCTCATCCCATCCACACCCTGGCCGCGGCGCTCGGTGTGCCAGCGGCAGTGGCCGTTCCCTATTTGAAGGCGCGCGAGGATTGGAGATTTCGACAGGCGATCGCGCAGGGACAGATGTCGTCATGGCGCTCGGCGGCACTGGCCTCGATGATGACCGCGGCCGCCATCAGCTCCCTGCTCCTCATTCCGGTCTCCACGACAACCGGAACAGCGCACGCAGAACTCACGTCACCAGAGAATGCCGGCGCGATGGCGGCGCAAGTCCTGCTCGGCCTCGCAGCCGCGCACTCGAGTACAGCGCATTGAAAGGAGCAATCATGACAATGACAACCGATCCTGACGCTGGGAGAGATACGAAATCTGTTTCGGATGACCTCTTTTGGAGCCTCAAGACCGTCCGTCAGAAGACCGGACTGTCGTCGGCCACCATATACCGTTACATGGCGCTCGACCTGTTTCCTGCGCAGCGCAAGCTCGGGCCCAATCGCGTGGGCTGGCTCGCTTCAGAAGTAAGAGCATGGAGTGAGAGCCGACCCCGAACCGGATAAATTATAGGGAGCCACGAGCTCTATGCGAATCTAGCAACAAGGCCAGCAGGCCAATTGTATTACGCCGCTCTATGCGCCTGTCTCTGCCGGAAAGTCAGACCCAAACTATTCAGCTGATACGGGCCATACATAGACAACTCTCGATACCGCTTTGACCACTTGAAATAGCCGCCCGCAGAGTTCTCGATCCCCCCCTCTTCGTACCAAGTGCTTTCATTCACGTAGTACTGATGCCCCTTCAGCGTCGCACGCCACATGGTCTGATCTGAGGGGCAATTCATCCACATTCCCTCCTTCCCGTTAAGACCATGCACCCACCTCTCGAACGGTCGGGCCGCGTAGCGCTCCACAAAAAGGTACCGGTCAACCCCGTTCCCTCGCCACTCGCCAGCTTCGAAGACCGAGGGCCTTATGAATGGCAACCAGAGCTGCGCTATTCCGCGGCGCGCGTACGCGAATGCGCGCGCCTCGATCTCTTCAAGACCAATTGACGTGTGCTGAAACTCAAACGCTAGAACTATTGCGCCAACCCACGAAGCTACGTCAGCTCGTCGATCACCGGGGAGAGTGTCGAGTACGTACTCGACCTCAGTCGGAATTCCCCGTCGGCGCATCTCTTCAGCAAGCCATGCCTTCGCCAACATATGAGCGGTGGTTTCGCCAGCGGCCCAAGTGCAATCGGAAGGAGGTTTGTGAGCAAAATGCGGTACTCTTATCCGCCCCTGCTTCAGAATAACTTCACGATGGCATTGGGGGCATAGAAAAAGCTGGCCGCGCGATGCCACGCTTGCTTCAATAGCCTTGCCGTCCAATGAGGACTTTAGCATGCAGCCGCTCGGTACCTCGTCTTCTCTAGACGACGACGATGGACCGATTCGCTGGACGTATCAGCGGGAGTGTGACGGCGATTGAGTGCGAATTGCTTCTAGTATCGCCGACACCGAACCCATCGCATGCGTTGACTTACATGCCGCGAAACCACCTCTTTCATTCGCACCAGGGCTCATCAGCAAGCTTCGCCGTTTTGTGTCCCATATGTGTCCCAAACTCGAAAAACATCGTTTAAATGGGGATTTGATCCGCCATCACCATAACTTGTAAGTTATTGATTTTCACCTATGATTTTAAATGGTCGGAGCGGCGAGATTCGAACTCGCGACCCCCAGTCCCCCAGACTGGTGCGCTAACCAGGCTGCGCTACGCTCCGATCCGACCCCGCCCGTCCTGCTCGAGGACGAAGCTAAAGGCTCCGGCCGCTGGTTCCATGGCGAATCTCTCACCCGGTCAGCCGGTATTTCCTCGCCAGTCCGTGGACCAGCAGGGATCGCCGACACGGGTACTCGACACGCCGCAACCCGTCAAGGAACTTGGGGCCGGCACGGTGGTTGCACCAGAATCAGCACGCGCGATTTACCCCATACGGATAAGCCACCGCGCTAGGCTGGCGGCGAGACGCCATCCAGGGTAAATCGACGGACGCCCAATTCACCGCCCACGCGGCCCGATCCCCATTGCCCCAATACGCGGAGGAAAAAAACCATGACGATGACGCTTGAACAGGTTGCAGAGGCCATGGTCGCCCCCGGGAAAGGCATCCTCGCAGCGGACGAAAGTACCGGCACCATCAAGCGCCGCTTCGACAGCATCAAGGTCGACAATACCGAGGACAACCGCCGCGACTATCGCGAAATGCTGTTCCGTTCGACGGATGCCATGAAGACCGCGATCTCCGGCGTCATCCTGTTCGACGAGACCATCCGCCAGAAGGCCAAAGACGGCACCCCGCTCGCGAAAATCATCGCCGACACCGGTGCGCTCCCCGGCATCAAGGTCGACGGCAGCACGAAGCCGCTCCAGTTCTGCCCAGGAGAGGTCATCACAGAGGGCCTCGACGGGCTCCCGGGCCGCGTTAAGGAGTATGTCGGCCTCGGCGCTAAGTTCGCGAAGTGGCGCGCGGTGATCGATATCGGCCAGGGCATGCCGTCCTATACCTGCATCAAGGCGAACGCCCATCTGCTCGGCCGCTATGCTGCGATCTGCCTCGAGAACGGCCTCGTGCCGATCGTCGAGCCCGAAGTGCTGATGGACGGCGCGCACGACATCGACCGCTGCGCCGAAGTCACCGAGTGGGTGCTCAAGGAGGTCTACCAGGAGCTCTACTTCAATCGTGTGGTGCTCGAGCAAACCATCCTGAAGCCCAACATGGTCGTTTCGGGCAAGAAGTGCGCTCGTCAGGCGAGCCGCGAGGAAGTAGCGGAGAAGACCATCAAGGTGCTGAAGCGCTGCGTGCCGTCCGCCGTGCCGGGCATCGCCTTCCTCTCCGGCGGCCAGTCGGACGAGGATGCGACGGCACATCTCCATTTCATGAATGCCATGGGCGGCCTGCCCTGGAAGCTCTCGTTCTCCTACGGTCGCGCCCTGCAGGCTGCCGCACTCAAGGCCTGGAGCGGCAAGAGCGAAAACTTCGCAGCCGGCCAGCGTGCGTTCAGCCACCGCGCGAAGATGAATGGCCTTGCGGCGGCCGGAAAGTGGAGCGAGCAGCAAGAGAAGGCTGTCGCCTAAGCTCGCAGCAAGGGGGCGCTAGTTTGGAGCGCGCCCTCGAGGGGAACATCTCGCGATGCGGTGGAGGCTATCGACCTGTGCCGCATCGCTCATTCTGCTTTGCTCATTCATTGCCGTGCGCGCGGTCCACGCGGACGATTTCCTCGCGCGCAATGCCATGAGCCGCGATGACATCATCGCCGCTTTTGTCGATCAGCAACTCTCTGGTGTTTATCCGGGTGGCGCGCCGTGGAGCGAACTCGTTCGCTCCGACGGCACGAGCGACTACCGCGAAGGTGGACGCCAGCGCGAGGGTCGCTGGTGGATGCAGGGAGATAACTTCTGCTTCCGCTATGACCTGCCGCTGTCGGGGGGCTGCTTTCGCGTCGTGCGCATCGGAGCGAATTGCTACGAGCTCTATGCCGTAAATCCGGGCCAGGAGACGGTACCGGGGCCACAGGCGGGCGCGAACTGGAATGGTCGCATGTGGCGCGACGATGCCCCGCCGACTTGCGAGGAGCGGCCGACTTCGTGAGCTTGCCGACTAGAGGGCACCCTGCCGGCATAGCACCACAGTAACGGGCGAGAACCTCTTTCCGGCAGCCGGCAGAATTGAACTAATGCGGCTGGAGGAACTTCGCGCGGTAGCGCCCGTCCGCGCCAGCGACGAACAGCTCCTTCACCTGCGGATGACGCAAGGGCGTGCCGGTCGTATCCGGCAACAGGTTCTGCTCGGAGACATACGCCACGTACTCGGTGTCTGCGTTCTCGGCGAGCAGGTGATAGAAGGGCTGCTCCTTCTTCGGGCGGATCTCCTCAGGGATGGACTCCCACCATTCCTCGGTCGAATTGAAGACCGGATCCACGTCGAAGATAATCCCCCGGAACGGATAAATCCGATGACGCACGACTTGCCCGAGCTGGAACTTGGCCAGCTTCATGCCGCGGGTCGATTTCCGCGATTTGGGAGGATTTGGCGTACTCATGTCGCGAGGTATCGCCAATCCGCCTTCGATCTGTCAATGGCGCGCATTGTTGCAGATCTTGAGCCGAGGGAGCCCCGCGCTAAAAGACTACCCCCCGCGCGCCCAGCATCCTAGATTGCGCCTCTCTGGTTCCATGGCGCGCGCCACCTTCCGGCACCGCCCATCCATAAACACGCGACAGGCGAGGAAGAGAGACGAGATATGCGTCACGGCGGCAAAATCCTGATCGATCAGCTTGAAACCCAGGGCGCGTCGGCGGCCTTCACGGTGCCGGGCGAGAGCTTCCTGGCCGCCCTCGACGGCCTGCACGACTCGAACCGCATCAAGACGGTGATCTGCCGCCAGGAAGGCGGCGCGGCCATGATGGCGGAAGCCTGGGGCAAGGTCACGGGTGAGCCCGGCATCTGCTTCGTCACGCGCGGCCCGGGCGCCGCCAACGCGATGAGCGGCCTGCACGTCGCCCAGCAGGACTCGACGCCGATGATCATGTTCCTCGGCCTGCCGGGCGAGAAGCATGAAGACCGCGAAGCCTTCCAGGAGATCGAGACCAAGCAGCTCTTCTCTTCATTCGTGAAATGGGCCGCCGTGATCCGCTCGACGGCGCGCATTCCCGAGTACGTGAGCCATGCCTATCACGTTGCCATGAACGGCAGGCCAGGCCCCGTCGTCCTCGGCCTTCCCGAGGACATGCTCTCGAGCATCGGCGAAGCGCCGGATGCCAAGCCTGCACGCTTCGCACATCCTGCGCCGAGTGCAGGCAACGTCGAGGGACTGAAGGCCGCGCTCGCCAAGGCCAAGCGCCCGATGATGATCATCGGTGGGCCCCTCTGGAGCCGCGACATCCAGAAGCGCGTCGAGGCATTTGCAGAGCGCTACGACATGCCGGTCGCGGCAGCCTTCCGCTTCCAGGACTACATGGACAACCGGCACCCGAACTATGTCGGCCATGCGGGCATCGGCCTCGACGCCAAGCTGGCGAACGCGATCAAGGGCGCGGACGTTCTGATCGTGATCGGCGCCCGCCTCGGCGAGATGACGACATCGACCTATACGCTCGTCGACATCCCGAACCCGAGCCAATATCTCGTGCACGTCCATCCCTCGGGGAACGAGCTCGGCTCGGTCTATCGCGCCGATCTGCCGATCAATGCGACCGCTGAGACGTTCGCGCACGTCCTCGACGGGCTCGGCAAGCCGGCATCGACACCTTGGAGCGGCCTGCGCAAGGAGCTGCGGGCGACCTATGAGGACTCCCTCAAGCCACTGGCAATGCCGGGCGCAGTATCGTTTGGAGAGGTGGTCCGCACGGTCTCGGACATGATGCCGGAGAACGGTATCGTGACCAACGGCGCCGGCAACTACGCCGGCTTCGTGCACAAGTACACGCAATACAAGGGTTACAGGAGCCAGCTCGCGCCGACTTCGGGCTCCATGGGCTACGGCCTCCCTGCAGCGATCGCCGCCAAGCTCGCCGACCCGACACGCACCGTCGTCAACTACGCAGGCGACGGCTGCTTCATGATGACGGGCCAGGAGATTGCGACGGCCGTGCAGTATGGCCTCAACGTCATCACCATCATCGCCAACAACGGCATGTACGGCACGATCCGCATGCACCAGGAGAAGCACTATCCGGAGCGCGTGGTCGGTACGCAGCTCGTCAATCCGGACTTCGCGGCCTATGCGCGCGCGTTCGGCGCCCACGGCGAGACAGTGGAGCGGACCGAGGACTTCAAGGCGGCATTCGAGCGGTCGCTCAACTCAGGCAAGCCAGCGATCATCGAGTGCCGCGTGGATCCCGAGGCGCTGTCTCCGCGTCAGACCCTGACCCAGGTTCGCCAATCGGGCGGCAAGAAGTAACCATTGCCCTATCATTGAGTGTACGGCCGTCGCGGGCTCGTCCTCGGCGGCCGTTGCCGTTTTAGAGGCCCGCGAAGCCGCGCCGAAGACGTAAACAAGTACTTAAATTAATATTCGCACCGTTTACCAAGCACATTACCAACAATCGACTAAGTACGGAAAATGTATTACTGATTGTACACCACGAAATTGGACACAGCAGGGCGCAAGCCATGGATCATCGCGCAAATCTCGAAGCAGTCGGCCGCCTTGGGCGCGCTGCACGTATCAGCGCCGTGATCTGCCTACTGGTTGCGTGCGCCCTGCTGGTGAGCTCGCTGATGTCGGCGAACCGCGTCGTAGCCGACATCCAATCCCCTCTTCACAATCCCGCACTTCGGATCTTCTGACTGAGCTTGTTTGCTCACCCCATTCTCACTTCGCTCTTCTGACATCTCCTGCAACGACTAGCCCCCGCTTCGCGCTGAAGCGGGGGCTTTTTTATTCTGGAGATTGGGAGCTGCGTCCGTGTCAATAACCGAGCAGAGCCTCGATCGGCCCCTTTGGAAGCGGCACGAGGAACCACTTCTCGAACATGAAGAAGAAGAAGATCGGCACCCCGAGAGCGACGCAGATTGAGCGGAGCACGCTCTCGCCGCCGACGAAGATCATGAACAGCACCAGGAAGCCCGCCGAGGCCGCATAGAAGCCGATGAACTGCACCGCGCCCACATAGCCTATGGCCGGGATGAGCACCGTCAGGACGCGGCCAAACGATGTGCGCGAGACGAACGACTCGCTCAGCCCCTCGCTCTTTGCCAAAACGGCTTTCACGAGAATGGAGATGCTTGCCGAGCCCAGCACCACGGCAATGTAGAATGGAAAGTACCCAGCGCGCGGCCCCTCGCCTTCGGCCCAGCCGATACCGAGCCGCAAGCTGTCAGAGATGATGATGGCACTGACGGCGAGCAACAGCAGCGCCACCACGATTTCCATCGTCCGATTCGAGACCAGGGACCGCTCGTCCGAGGCATCACCCTGCTCGTGCATTCCGCTCTCCTTAACTGGTCAGCGCCCCCGCGGCGAGCCCTCGCCGCGGGAACCAGTTGTCTGGTGGCTTACTTTCCGGCCGCAAGGAAGCCCGCTTCCTTCATGAGCCCATGATGGCGCTTTTCGGCCGCCTCGACCCACTTCGCGTACTCGTCGCCGGACATGAACGTGTTGTTGAAGGCGCCCTTCTCCATGAACTCTTTCCAATCGGGTGTCTCGCGCACCTTCTTGAAGAGATCGACGTAGAAAGCGACCTGCTCCTTGGTCACGCCCGCTGGCATGAAGATACCGCGCAGCATCTGATAGTCGACGTTCACGCCCGACTCCTTGCAGGTCGGAATGTCGGACCAAGCCATCGTGTCCGTCACCTTTGACGTGTACGTGCTGCGCTTGTCGTCAAAGATGCAGAGCGGCCGAAGCCCGCCCGCACGCCACTGCGCGACAGCCTCGATGGGATTGTTGACAGTCGAGTCCACATGCTTGCCGACCAGCTGCACCGCAACGGCACCGCCGCCCGCGAACGGCACGTACGTGAACTTCTTGCCGCCGGTCACGCTTTCGAGCGCAACGGTGATGATCTGGTCTTCCTGCTTGGAGCCAGTGCCACCCATCTTGAACTTCTTGTCATCGCCGGCCTTCACGGCCTCGATGTAGTCCTTGGCGGTCTTGTAGGGCGTCTCGGCGTTGACCCAGAGAATGAACTGATCGAGCGCCAGCATCGATACAGGGGTCAGATCCTTCCAGTTGAACGGCACACCTGTCGCCAAAGGTGTTGTGAATAGGTTCGAGAGCGTGATGATGATCTGGTGCGCATCACCCTTGCTCTTCTTGACCTCGAGGAAGCCTTCCGCTCCTGCGCCGCCCGCCTTGTTGACGACGACGATGGGCTGCTTCATGAGGTTGTGCTTACCGACAACACCCTGAATGAAGCGCGCCATCTGGTCAGCGCCACCGCCGGTGCCGGCCGGAATGATGAACGTTACCTGCTTGGTCGGCTCCCATGCGTGAGCCGGAAGAGCGGCGCCCGCGAGCAGCGTCGCGCTCGACAGGATGGCTCCTGCAATGCGGCGCCCCAGCTTCGTGCGTCGAAAGTCCATTGCCATTTCCTCCTTGTTACCCGCCTCCATTTGTGAGGCTTTATTGCCGCCTTCATTTCCAAAGGCGGAATGCGCAATGCCGACTTTCACGAGCGGAGGCCGGCTCAATTCTCCCTAAGCAGCTGGCCTCCTTATGCAGCGGGCGCCGAGCGTGCTTGACCGAAGCGTGTCTTGATCGCGCTCGCGAGCGGCCAGAGGACCATGACGAGACCGAGCGACATGATCGACGCAACCAGCGGATTGGCCCAGAAGATGCTGAGGCTACCCTGCGAGAGCAGCATGCTCTGGCGGAACGCCTCCTCGGCCTTGTCGCCCAGCACGATCGCCAGCACCAGCGGCGCGAGCGGATACTGCAGCTTGTTGAAGACGTATCCGATCACGCCAAAGACCAGCATCATCCACACGTCGAACATGTTGTTGTTCACAGTGTAGGCGCCGATCGCGCAGATGACGAGGATAACCGGCGCGATGATCGAGAAGGGAATGCGGAGGATCGCGGCGAACATCGGCACACACGTGAGCACGACGATCAGGCCGACGATATTGCCAAGGTACATCGAGGCGATGAGGCCCCAGACGAACTCCTTCTGCTCGACGAAGAGCAACGGTCCCGGCTGCAGTCCCCAAATGAGGAGGCCGCCGAGCAGCACCGCTGCCGTCGGCGAACCCGGGATACCGAGCGTGAGCATCGGCAGAAGCGCGCTCGTTCCGGCAGCATGTGCCGCCGTCTCCGGCGCCACGACACCTTCGATCTCACCCTTGCCGAAGTTGTCGCCTCGCGGGGACATGCGCTTGGCGATGCCATAGCTCATGAACGATGCCGGCGTCGCACCACCCGGCGTGATGCCCATCCAGCAGCCGATGATGCAGCTTCGGATGGACGTCTTCCAATAGGCGAGCAGCTTCTTCCAGGTCGTCAGCACGACGCTCAGGCGCAGCTTTGCTTCCGAGCCGTGGAACTTCAGCCCATCCTCCATGGACGAGAGGATCTCTCCGATGCCGAAGAGGCCGATCACCGCGATCAGGAAGTCGAAGCCGCCGAGCAGCTGGTCGTAGCCGAACGTCATGCGGAGCTGGCCGGTGACGCCATCCATACCGACAGCAGCGAGCGCGAAGCCAAGCGCCATAGCCGCGATCGTCTTCGAGGCGCTGCCGCGCCCCATGCCGACGAAACTCGCGAATGTGAGGAAGAAGACTGAAAAGAACTCGGCTGGCCCGAATTTTAAGGCAAATCTGGCGATGATGGGCGCCAGGAACGTGATAACGACGACCGCGACGAAGGCGCCGACGAATGACGAGGTGAAGGCTGCCGTCAACGCCTCATCCGCGTTGCCCTTGCGCGCCATCGGATGCCCGTCGAAGGTCGTCGCGACGGACCAGGGCTCGCCCGGGATGTTGAAAAGGATCGAGGTAATGGCGCCGCCGAAGAGCGCTCCCCAGTAGATGCAGGAGAGCATGATGATCGCCGAGGTCGGCGGCATGGTGAAGGTCAGCGGTAGCAAGATAGCGACGCCGTTTGCGCCCCCAAGCCCCGGTAGAACTCCGATGATCACCCCAAGAACGATGCCGATGAACATCAGGGCTAGGTTGTAGGGGGTCAGAGCTACACCGAAGCCCTGCATCAACGATGCGATCTCTTCCACATTCCCTCCGCAGACCAGCCTTCCGCCCTAAAGCGGGGAACAAGGTGCGCGGATCTCAGACCCTCGTGCCTCTTAACCCCACCCTGCCCGTCGTTGCGGGCTCATCCTCCAGAGCTAGGTTTTTCCTGCTCCACCATTCGAAGGATGCTTTATTTTGGCATACCATATACCCCTTCTAAGCAGCGTGACAAGAAGTCACCTACGCAGGCGCAACGAGATATTCCGCCGTCGTTGCGGCGGCGCAAAATTGCTGGTGTCGAAGTCTCATTAGTTTCGCAATTATGGGGGTTTCTGCGTGTTCCTTTGTGCGATCGATTCGCATCAAGCTGGTACTCGGGCTCGGTACTTGTACGCATGTGCACCATAGGGGACTTGAACAGGCCATATCGAGCGATCTATGGTATACCAGAAACCACAGCGGGCCTGCGGTTGCTGCGCGTCTCATCAGCGACCCAAATGCAGGGTGCACTTTTGTCAGATACTCAAATCCGAATCGCCCCGATCGTCGAGAGCCTGAGCCTCAAGGCCAAGGCCTACTCCGCGCTCAAGTCTGCGATCATGCAGATGAACATCTACGACAACAACGCCGAGCTGAAGCTGGACGAGCGCGACCTCTCGGCGCGTTTCGGCGTATCGCGCACGCCGCTCAGGGAAGCCCTTGCCCAGCTCGATTCCGAGGGGCTCGTGCGCATCGTACCGCGCAAGGGCATCTTCATCGTCCGGCGCACGAAGGCCGAGATCCTCGAGATGATCACGGTGTGGGCGGCGCTCGAGAGCATGGCCGCGCGCCTCGCGACGAAGGAAGCGACCGACGAGGAACTGGCCAGCCTGCACGATCTCGTCGACACGTTCTCGACCGACAAGGTCGCCGCGACCATGGGCGAATACTCGGACGCGAACATCCGCTTCCATCAGGCGATCATCAAACTCAGCAAGTGCGGGCTCATCGCCGAAATGACGGAAAGCCTGTTCTTCCACGTCCGCGCCATTCGTCAGCGCACGATCTTCGAGGATGACCGCGCAAAGCGCTCGATCATCGATCATAGGGAAATCGTCGCCGCCCTCGAGGCGCGCGGCGCCGACCGCGCAGAGCGGCTGGTGCGTGAGCACACGCTCAAGCTACGCGATCACGTCGAGCGCTTCGTCGATATCGATTGACGCCCATACCGGGCGGGAATGAACGGGTTCAACGAACTCCGAATAACCAACAAGTGCGTGGAAGGGAGCGAAATGTCCGCAACTGCACAAAACACTGACGCAAACGCGGCCGCGGGCGAGCAAGAGCTGACCGACGGCTTCAATCTGATCATCGATGCGCTGAAGCTGAATGGCCTCGAGACGATCTATGGCGTGCCCGGCATCCCGATCACCGATTTTGGTCGCATGGCACAGGCCTCGGGCATTCGCGTCATCTCTTTCCGCCACGAGCAAAACGCCGGCTATGCGGCGTCGATCGCCGGCTTCCTGACCAAGAAGCCCGGCATCTGCCTCACGGTGTCTGCGCCGGGCTTCCTCAACGGCCTCACCGCGCTCGCGCACGCGACGACCAACTGCTTCCCGATGATCCTGATCTCAGGCTCGTCCGAGCGTGAGATCGTCGATCTCCAGCAGGGCGACTACGAGGAGATGGATCAGCTCGCGATCGCCAAGCCGCTGTGCAAGGCCGCCTATCGCATTCTGCACGCGCAGGACATCGGCATCGGCATTGCACGCGCGATCCGCTCGGCGGTCTCGGGCCGTCCTGGCGGCGTCTATCTCGATTTGCCGGCCAAGCTCTTCGGCCAGGTCATCAATGCCGAGATCGGCCGCAAATCGCTCGTCAAAGTGATCGATGCGGCACCCGCGCAGATCCCGGCACCGGACGCGATCAAGCGCGCGCTCGACGTGTTGAAGGGCGCCAAGAAGCCGCTCATCATCCTCGGCAAGGGCGCCGCTTATGCCCAGGCCGACGACACGATCCGCGCCTTCGTCGAGAAGAGCGGTGTGCCCTTCCTGCCCATGAGCATGGGCAAGGGCCTGCTGCCCGATACGCACCCGCTGTGCGCCGGCGCTGCGCGCTCGACCGTGCTCAAGGACAGCGACGTCGTCATGCTGATCGGCGCGCGCCTGAACTGGCTGTTGTCCCACGGCAAGGGCAAGACATGGGGCGACGCGCCGAAAAAGTTCATCCAGATCGACATCGAGCCGCGCGAGATGGATTCGAACATCGAGATAGTGGCGCCGGTCGTTGGTGATATCGGCTCATGCGTCTCGGCACTGCTCGACGGCATGGATACGATGTGGCCCGCGCCGCCGGTTGAATGGACAGGCTCTGTCGCCAAGAAGCGCGACGAGAACGTCGCCAAGATGGCGCCGCGCCTGATGAACAACAACAGCCCGATGGACTATCACGGTGCTCTCGGCGTGCTGCGAACAGTCATCAAGGAGCGCCCTGACGCCATCCTCGTGAACGAAGGCGCCAACACGCTCGATCTCGCGCGCGGCATCATCGACATCTATCAACCGAGAAAGCGCATCGACGTCGGTACGTGGGGCGTCATGGGCATCGGCATGGGATACGCCATCGCCGCAGCCATCGAGACCGGTAAGCCTGTGCTCGCAGTCGAAGGCGACAGCGCGTTCGGGTTCTCCGGCATGGAGGTCGAGACGATCGCTCGCTACAATCTGCCGGTATGCATCGTCATCTTCAACAACGACGGCATCTATCGCGGCACCGACGTCAACAAGGGCGGCGATGATCCCGCGACGACAGTGTTCGTCAAGGGCGCGCGCTACGACAAGATGATGGAAGCGTTCGGTGGCGTCGGCGTGAATGCAACCTCGCCGGACGAGCTACGGCGCGCCGTCAATGCCGCAATGGACTCCGGCAAGCCGACGCTCATCAACGCCGTTATCGACCCCGCTGCCGGCAGCGAAAGCGGCCGCATCGGTAATCTCAATCCGCAAAGCGCGCTGTCCAAGAAGAAGTGAGGGAGGGTACCATGAAAGCGCTCGCAGGCGTTCGCATTCTCGATTTCACGCACGTCCAGTCCGGCCCGACGTGCACACAGCTCCTCGCATGGTTCGGCGCCGACGTGATCAAGGTCGAGCGCCCCGGCACGGGCGACATCACGCGCGGCCAGCTGCAAGACATTCCCAAGGTGGACAGCCTCTACTTCACGATGCTGAACCACAACAAGCGCTCGATCACGCTCGACACCAAGAACAAGACGGGCAAGGAAGTGCTCGAGCGTCTGATCAAGACGTGCGACGTGCTCGTCGAAAACTTCGGGCCTGGCGTGCTCGACCGCATGGGCTTCCCATGGGAGACCATTCACCAGCTCAATCCGCGCATGATCGTCGCCTCGATCAAGGGCTTCGGTCCCGGCCCCTTCGAGGACTGCAAGGTCTACGAAAACGTCGCGCAGTGCACGGGCGGCGCCGCCTCGACGACCGGCTTCCGCGATGGTCTACCGCTGGTGACGGGCGCGCAGATCGGGGACAGCGGCACCGGCCTGCACCTCGCCCTCGGCATCGTGACGGCGCTCTACCAGCGCACGCACTCGGGCAAGGGCCAGCGCGTGACCTGCGCCATGCAGGACGGCGTGCTGAATCTCTGCCGCGTGAAGCTGCGTGATCAGCAGCGTCTCGACCACGGCCCGCTCACTGAATACAGCCAGTTCGGCGAAGGCGTGCCGTTCGGCTCGGCCGTGCCACGCGCCGGTAACGACTCAGGCGGCGGCCAGCCCGGCCGCATCGTGAAGTGCAAGGGTTGGGAGGGCGATCCCGACGCCTACCTCTATTTCATCACGCAGGCGCCCGTCTGGGAGAAAATCTGCGACGTCATCGGCGAGCCGACCTGGAAGACCGATGAGAATTTCGCGACCCCGAAGGTCCGTCTGCCGCGGCTCAACCAGATCTTCGAGCGCATCGAGCAGTGGACGATGACGAAGACGAAATTCGAGGCGATGAACATCCTCAACGAGTTCGACATCCCCTGCGGGCCGATCCTCTCGATGAAGGAGCTCGCCGAGGACCAGTCGCTCCGCGCCACGGGCACTGTCGTCGAGGTCGATCATCCGACGCGCGGCAAGTACCTCTCGGTCGGCAATCCGATCAAGCTGTCGGACTCACCTGCCGACGTGAAGCGCTCGCCCCTACTCGGCGAGCACACTGAGGAGGTGCTGCGTGACGTGCTCGGCTACTCACTCGACGAGGTGTCTGCCATCAAGGCCTCGGGGGCAACCGAACCACCACAAAAGCGCGCTGCAGCGGAATAGCAGACGCCCTTCGCCGCAAGCATTCGACCAGAGAATGAAAACCCGCTCGCCGCACGGCGCGCTGCGGGACCAGGGAGAGACAGCAAGCGATGCGTATCGTCGTCCATGGCCAAGAGGCCTTCGGCAAAGCAGTCCTCGAGAAGCTACTCGAGCGCGGTGAAAATGTCGTGGCGGTGTGCTGCGCGCCCGACAAGGCCGGCCGCCCGGAAGATCCGCTCAAGGTACTCGCTGCCGAGAAAGGTCTTCCCGTTCACCAGCCCAAGAGCTGGAAGACGCCGGAAGCCCTCGAGCTGATGAAGTCCTTCAACGCGGACGTCTGCCTCATGGCCTACGTCCTGCTCTTCATTCCGCAGCCCGTACTCGACGCGCCGCGGCTCGGCACCTTCCAGTACCATCCGTCGCTGCTACCAGCCCATCGCGGTCCTTCGTCGATCAACTGGCCGATCGCTATGGGCAAGACGCGCACCGGCCTCACGATCTTCTGGCCCGACGAGGGCTTGGATGAGGGTCCAGTCCTCATCCAGAAGTCCATCGAGGTTGGTCCGGACGAGACGCTCGGCGACGTCTATTTCAAGAAACTCTTCCCCATGGGCGTCGATGCCATGATGGAAGGCCTTGATCTGGTGAGGGCCGGTGTCATCCTCAAGCATAAGCAGGATCTCACCGCGGGCTCCTATGAGAGCTGGTTCAAGAAGGATCTCGCCGAGCTCGACTGGTCGAAGCCCGTCGCCGAGAACTACAACATCATCCGCGCGGCGAACCCCGCGCCCGGCGCCTGGACTACGCTCAAGGGTGCCAAGCTCGATATCTACGACGCCGCGCGCAGGGGCGGGAGCGGCAAGCCCGGCCAGGTGCTCGCGATCACCGATGAAGGGATCACGATTGCCGGCAACGGCGGCGCAATCCTCGCGAAGCGCGTCAAGACACCTGAAACGAAGAAGATCAGCGCTGCTGAGTGGGCAAAGTCGGTCGGCCTCGCGGTCGGCGACATCTGCTCTGCCCCGCAGCCCAAAGCGCCTGCCTGATCCCACAGCGCGCCGACGGACGCGGCAGAGTCTCGCGTCCGATGGCTAGGCGACACTTAAGAGACGCGCCTCAGCTCACAGAGTTCGATCCGAGCGCACGCCCGCAACGCCCATCCGCTGGAGCCTATCCATGGCCGTCAAATCCGACATCGAAATTGCCCGCGAAGCCAAAAAGAAGCCGATCCAAGAGATCGGTTCCCGCCTCGGCATCGGCAGCGAACACCTTCTGCCCTTCGGCCACGATAAGGCGAAGGTCTCGGCCGAGTTCATCAAGTCACTCGAGAGCCGCAAGGACGGCAAGCTGATCCTCGTCACCGCGATCAACCCGACGCCCGCGGGCGAAGGCAAGACGACCACGACGGTCGGCCTCGGCGACGGTCTCAATGCGATCGGCAAGAAAGCCGCGATCTGCCTGCGCGAGCCTTCGCTCGGTCCCTGCTTCGGCATGAAGGGTGGCGCCGCCGGCGGTGGCTATGCCCAGGTCGTGCCCATGGAGGACATCAACCTCCACTTCACCGGCGACTTCCACGCGATCACAAGCGCGCACAACTTGCTCTCGGCGCTGATCGACAATCACATCTATTGGGGCAATGCGCAGAACATCGACACGCGCCGCGTTGCCTGGCGCCGCGTCATGGACATGAACGACCGCGCGCTGCGCGAGATCGTCTGCTCGCTCGGCGGCGTGGCCAACGGCTTCCCGCGCGAAGCCGGCTTCGACATCACGGTCGCGTCCGAAGTCATGGCGATCCTCTGCCTCGCGACGGACATCGCTGATCTCGAGAAGCGCCTCGGCGACATCATCATCGCCTACCGTCGCGATCGGAGCCCCGTCTACGCTCGCGACATCAAGGCCAACGGCGCCATGACCGTGCTGCTCGCGCAGGCCATGCAGCCGAACCTCGTGCAGACGCTCGAGAACAATCCGGCCTTCATTCACGGCGGCCCGTTCGCGAACATCGCGCACGGCTGCAACTCGGTGGTCGCGACGAAGACCGCGCTGAAGCTCGCCGACTACGTCGTGACCGAGGCAGGCTTTGGCGCCGATCTCGGAGCTGAGAAGTTCTTCGACATCAAGTGCCGCAAGGCGGGCCTTACGCCGGCCGCTGCGGTCATCGTCGCGACCGTCCGCGCGCTCAAGATGAACGGCGGCGTCAAGCGCGAGGATCTCGGCACCGAGAACGTCGATGCCGTGAAGAAGGGCCTGGCAAACCTCGGCCGCCACATCGAGAACGTGAAGAGCTTCGGCGTTCCTGCCGTCGTCGCGATCAATCACTTCATCTCGGATACCGACGCCGAGATCGCCGCGGTTCAGGAATACGCCAAGTCGCAGGGCTCGGAGGCATTCCTGTGCAAGCACTGGGCACAGGGCTCGAAGGGCATCGAGGCGCTCGCCCGCCGTGTGGTCGAGATCGCCGATTCCGGCACGTCGAAGTTCGCGCCGCTCTATCCGGACGAGATGGGTCTGCTCCAAAAGGTCGAAACGATCGCGAAGAAGATCTACCGCGCTGGCAGCGTTGCGGCCGACAAGAGCGTCCGCGACCAGCTCAAGACGTGGGAGGATATGGGCTACGGCAATCTTCCCATCTGCGTGGCGAAGACGCAGTACTCGTTTACCACGGATCCCAACCTGCGCGGCGCGCCAGTCGATCACGTTGTGCCGATCCGCGAGGTGCGTCTCTCGGCCGGCGCCGGCTTCATCGTCGCCATCTGCGGTGAGATCATGACGATGCCGGGCCTACCGAAGGTTCCAGCCTCCGAGACAATTCGCTTCAACGAAGCAGGTCAGATCGAGGGGCTGTTCTAGTCCCCCGCACGCACTGCTTTACAGCGCGTCGACCGATGAAAATAATGCCGCAGTGCGCCCTCCAATCGAGGGTGCACTGCGGCATTTCTTTTGCCATTAATCCAGGCGTCCAAATGTCTGGACAACGGGTTGCATTCCCTGCGAAAAGACCGCAATGTAGCTCAGATGGATGATGTGTAGAGCGCATCCGACAATGGCAGACAGCGAACGAGCTGCCGAGGGTGTACTAGGGAGGTTCAGTTTGCAGACGACGGCGGAGGGGGCAACGAAGTCCCTGAGCGGGGAAGTGCTATCCAGCCACACGGCTGCGAAGATGGGCAAACCCGTGCTCGAGATCGAAAACCTGAGCGTACAGTTCCGCTCATCCCATGGCCTCGTGCGTGCAGTCGAGAACGTAGGGTACACGGTCCACCCTGGCGAGATGGTCGCCATTGTCGGTGAATCGGGCTCGGGAAAATCCGTTTCCGCCCTCACAATCATGCGTCTGCTCGCTCAGACGGCCGAGATCACATCCGGCACGATCAATTTCGACGGTCGCGACCTCCTGAAACTTTCCGACGAAGAGATGCGCCGCGTCCGCGGCCATCACGTGTCGATGATTTTCCAGGAGCCGATGACGTCGCTGAACCCGGTCCTCAAGATCGGGCTTCAGATCATGGAGCCGCTCTTCATTCACTTGAAGATGTCGCCGGAGGAGGCGAAGGCCCGTGCGATCGAGCTGCTCACGCTTGTCGGTATTACGGATCCCGAAAGCCGTCTCGAGCAATATCCGCACCAACTCTCCGGCGGCATGCGCCAGCGCGTGATGATCGCCATCGGGCTTTCCTGCAATCCGAAGCTGCTCATCGCCGACGAGCCGACGACCGCGCTCGACGTCACCATCCAGGCGCAGATCCTCGAGCTGATGAAGGATCTGTCGCGACGCCTCGACATTGCCATCATCATCATCACGCACAATCTCGGTATCGTCGCGCGCTATGCCGACCGCGTGAATGTCATGTATGCCGCGCGGATCGTCGAAAGCGGCACCGCTGAGCAGGTTTTTGGCAATGCGCACCATCCTTATGCGCGCGGCCTCCTATCGGCTGTTCCTCGCCTCGATCGCGGGCGCGCCATGCGCCTCCAGACCATCGAGGGCGCGCCGCCGAACTTGCTCAAGCCACCTGAGGGCTGTCGCTTCCGGCCGCGGTGCCGATTTGCGATCGACAAGTGCTCCGTCAGTCCGCCGCTCGTCGAAGTCGAGAAGGGCCATCGCGCTGCGTGCCACCGATCGGCAGATCTCGAAAAGATCGACAAGCCTGCGGCCGCGAGCCACGAGGCGATCCACGCTGTCGCGGATGGCGTGACCGGTCCCATCCTTCAGCTCAAGGATGTGACGAAGTTCTTCCCGATCAGCGGCGGTCTCTTCCAACCGAAGAAGCTCGTGCGCGCCGTCAACAAGGTGACGCTCGACATCGCGCCCGGCGAGACACTCGGCCTTGTGGGCGAGTCGGGCTGCGGCAAGTCCACGCTGGGGCGCGTCGTGCTTCGCCTCGATGATCCGACGGACGGCAAGATCCTTTTCGAAGGCGCCGATCTCGCCAATGCCGGCAGCGACGAGATGCTGGCCGTGCGCAAGAAGATGCAGGTGATCTTCCAGGATCCCTTCTCCTCACTCAATCCGCGCATGACGGTCGGCGACATCATCGGCGAGCCGATGAGCGTCCATAAGATCCTGCCGAAGGAAAAGATCCACGATCGCGTGGCCGAGCTGCTGTCGCTGGTAGGCCTGCACGGCTACATGGCGGATCGCTATCCGCATCAGCTTTCCGGCGGTCAGCGCCAACGCGTGGGCATCGCGCGCGCGCTCTCAGTCAATCCGAAATTCATCGTGTGCGACGAGGCGGTCTCCGCGCTCGACGTTTCCATCCAGGGACAGGTCATCAATCTGCTGGAAGGCCTGCAGCAGAAGCTCGGCCTCAGCTACCTTTTCATCGCGCACGATCTCGCTGTCGTCCGCCACATCTCGCACAAGGTGGCGGTGATGTACCTCGGCAAGATCGTCGAGTACGCGCCCGCCGACGAGCTGTTCGCCAATCCGAAGCATCCTTACACGCAGGCACTGCTCGCCGCGGCCCCGATCCCCGATCCGGTCATCGAGCGCACGCGTCCGCGCCGCATCATCACTGGCGAACTGCCGAGCCCGCTGCGTCCGCCACCCGGCTGCGTATTCAATCCGCGCTGCCCGATCGCAGTTGAGAACTGCCGCAAGGAAATACCCGCGCTGCGGGAACTCGGCCCCAACCATTGGGTCGCCTGCAGCGAGGTGTAGGTCGTAGCAAACGGACGCCGCTCATTGTTCGCGACGCGCCCGGGCCCGACCGCAATACGGAAGGAAGCGAAGAAGGGAAGCCTGACTTAAGGGTTTACCGAGGAGGACTGGCAATGAAGTGGAAGACAAGCGTATTAGCAATACCGCTGGCCGCCGCGTTTGCGGTCGCGGGCCTGGGAGCCCCTCAGGCTCAGGAGCCCAAGCGGGGTGGCGTACTCAAGTTCGTCGTTCCCGATGAGCCGCCGAGCTTCGATGGTCATCGCGAGACGACATTCGCGCTCATCCATCCGATCGCGCCGTTCTACAGCGTGCTCATCCGCCCTGATCCGCAGGATCCCGACAATCCGGCGAAGTTCCAGTGCGATATCTGCACGGAGATGCCGACCGCCACGGACGGCGGCAAGACCTTTACCTTCAAGATTCGTCAGGGTCTCAAGTTCCACGATGGCACTCCCCTGACATCGGCGGACGTGCTCGCGACTTTCCAGCGCATCATTTTCCCGAAGGAGGGAATCTCGAGCGCCCGCCAGGCTCAGCTCTCGATGGTCGAGAGCGTCACTGCCCCGGATGCCGACACGATCGTCTTCAAGCTGAAGCATCCTTCTGGCGCGTTCATCCCGGCGCTCGCAGCTCCGTTCCACTTCATCTATTCGAAGGCGAAGCTGGACGCAGATCCGCGCTGGTATGAGCAGAACGTGATGGGCTCGGGCCCGTTCGTGTTCGACGTGCGTGAAGCCGGCGCTCGGATCACCGGCAAGCGCTATGACAACTACCACCACAAGGGCCAGCCGTACCTCGATGGCTTCGAGGCGATCTTTGCGAAGACCCAGACGCTCCGCGTCCAGGCTATTCGCGGCGATCAGGCTGCCGCAGAGTTCCGTGGCCTTCCGCCAAAGAGCCGCGACGACCTCGTCGCCGCACTCGGCAAGGACATCACCGTTCAGGAAAGCGACTGGAACTGCCTGCTGATCACGTCGCCGAACCACGAGCGCAAGCCGTTCGACGACGCTCGCGTGCGGCGCGCGCTGACGCTGGCTGTCGATCGCTGGGGCGGGGCGGAAGCTCTCTCCAAGATTGCGATCGTGAAGACGGTGGGCGGCATCGTGTTCCCGAACCATCCGCTCGCAGCAACCAAGGACGAGCTGCAGAAGATGGCGGGCTACTGGCCCGACATCAAGAAGTCGCGCGCTGAGGCCCGGCGCCTGCTGAAGGAAGCCGGACAGGAGAACCTCAAGTTCACCCTCGCCAACCGCGCGGTTGATCAGCCCTACACGATCGTCGGCACCTGGTTGATCGATCAGTGGAAGCAGATCGGCGTCGAGGTCACGCAGAAAGCTGAGGCGACCGGGCCGTTCTATGCCCAGCTTCGCTCCGGCAACTTCGATGTCGCGCTCGACTTCAACTGCCAGTCGGTCGTGAACCCGCTGTCCGATACGTCGAAGTTCCTCGGCACGAAGGCGGGTGATCAGTACGGTCGCTATACTAATCCGAAGATTGAAGCGATCCACGACAAGATGAACCAGACTGCAGACGTGGCCGAGCAGCGGAAGCTGATGCGTGAGTTCGAGCGCATCGTGCTCGACGAGGAAGCCCACAACTCGATCTCGCTGTGGTGGTACCGCATCATTCCGCACCGTTCGTACATGAAGGGGTGGAAGGTGAGCTCGAGCCACTACATCAACAATCAGCTCGACGTGGTCTGGATCGACAAGTGATCGGACTTCGATGAACTGAGGCGGAATGGGCCACGGCCGTCAGGCCGTGGCCCTTGACCAAACGAACATCACAGGAATCTGGACCACAATGCTGCGCTACGTGATCAAGCGACTTCTGCTCATGATCCCGACGCTGTTCGGCGCGGCGGTTCTCATATTTCTTCTGATGCGGACGATACCTGGCGACATTTGCTACCTGCGGCTCGCGGCCGGCGGCGGCTCTGTCGTGCAGGACGTCCTGAACAACTGCCGCCGCGAACTCGGCCTCGATGAGCCGATGCTCATGCAGTTCTGGGCCTTCATCAAAGGCCTCGTGACGTTCGACTTCGGCAAGTCCATGTGGACGAACCGCCCGATCGTCGATGAAATCGCGCTGCGCTTTCAGCTTTCGCTTCAGGTCGCGATCATGGCGACGCTGACAGCCATCCTGATCGCGATACCGCTCGGGACGCTTGCCGCGGTAAAGCAGAACACCTGGGTCGACTACTTCGTACGCACATTCACGATCGCGGGCATCGCGATGCCGTCCTTCTGGCTCGGCATCCTGATCATCCTGGCCATCCTCGTGACCAGCAAGGCGTGGTTCGGTGTGCCTTGGATGCCACCGATACGTTACGTCCCGATCTGGCAGGATCCCTGGTACAATTTATCGATGCTGATCTGGCCGGCACTGGCGACGGGCTATCGCTACTCCGCTGTCGCGACACGCATGACGCGATCGGCACTGCTCGAGGTGCTGCGCGAGGACTACGTTCGCACCGCGCGCGCCAAAGGCCTGTACGAGAAGCTCGTCATCAATCGCCATGCCCTGCGCAATGCACTGCTGCCGGTTGTTACCGTCGTCGGCATCGAGTTCGCATTCCTCATGGGCGGACTGGTCGTCACCGAGCAGGTCTTCAACCTGAACGGCCTCGGCAAGCTGTTTGTCGAATCGGTCCTCAATCACGACTACGCCATGACCCAGTTCCTTGTGATGATGGTGGTCGCCATCTTCGCGTTCACAAACTTCGTAGTCGACATCTGCTATGCGTGGCTCGATCCGCGCATTCGCTATACCCGCTGAGTGGAGGGCGACATGGCTACTGAGACTGTCTCCCCCGGAACCATCGTCGAAGACATCCCGCGCAAACCGACCCTGCTCGGCACGATCGGTTCGTTCTGTCGCGGAAATCCCCTCGGCGCCTTCGGCGGGTTCATCGTCGTCACCATGTGCGTGATGGCGATCTTCGCCCCGCTTCTCACGAGCTACGACCCGACCGCCAACGACTTCGGCGCGATGCTCGCCGCGCCCGATTGGGAGCATTGGCTCGGAACGGACCAGTTCGGCCGCGATCTTCTCTCGCGCATCATTTACGGCGCCCGGACGGCTCTCCTCGTCGGCTTCGTTTCATCATTCATAGGCTGCTTTCTCGGCCTCATCCTCGGCGTGACATCAGCCTACTTTGGCGGACGCTTCGACCTGCTCTTCCAGCGCGTCATGGACGTCTTCATGGCGTTCCCGCTGATCATTCTGGCGCTCGCCGTCGTCGCCATCTTCGGCACCGGCGTCACCAACGTGATCATCGCCATCACGATCCCCGTGATTCCGCGCGCCGCACGCATCGTTCGCGCGAGTGCGCTTGCCATTCGCGAGATGCCCTACGTCGATGCCGCGCGCGCAAACGGCTTCAGTAACTCGCGCATCATCTTCCGCCACATGATGCCGAACGTCATGGCGCCGTTCCTGATCATTCTCACCGCGCAGGTCGGCCAGGCCATTCTCATCGAAGCATCGCTTTCCTACCTGGGCCTCGGCGTGCAGGAGCCGGTCCCTGCGTGGGGCCTCATGCTGCGCGGCGGCGCGCAGGAGTACGCCGAGAGCGCGCCCTGGGTCGCGATCTTCCCTGGTCTCGCCATCACGCTCGCTGTGTTCGGTTTCAATCTCTTCGGCGACTCGTTGCGCGACTGGCTCGATCCAAAGATGAAGACCTGACAGCGCTCAATCGCCGAGTGCCACACCCTCGCGCCTCGGATCCGCTCCGCCTTCCAGGTGATGGGGTCCGCGGCGCACAACGATGTGCGTCCCCGAGGTCATGAGATCGAAGTCGATGCGGTGGCCTAGCGGCTTCAGTCGCAGCGCCTGCCAGATCGTCGAGCCCCACGCCCATGGCCGCGTGAGCACCTCATAGGCCGACGCGGTGGTCGACTCGAGTTCGAAGCCGCGCCCCTGACTGCCGAAGTTCGCCAGTGCCGCTGCCTCCTGCGCATTCATTTCCCAGTCGATCAGTGCCACCAGCGATTTCACCACATAGAGAATGATGCGGCTGCCGCCCGGAGATCCAAGCACGGCTTTCAGCTGGCCATCCGCGTCGAGCACGATCGTCGGCGCCATGGAACTGCGCGGTCGCTTACCGCCGGCTACGCGATTGGCGATCGGGCGTCCCTGCGCATCAGTAGGGCGGAACGAGAAATCGGTCAGCTCATTGTTGAGCAGAAAACCCGCTGCCCAGATACGCGAGCCGAACGCAGCCTCGATCGTCGTCGTCATGGACACGGCGTTTCCGGCGCCATCCACGATCGAGATGTGGCTCGTGCCCGAAGCCTCCTGCGTGGCGTCATCACCGAAGAGGCGCGCACCGTCGGCGCCGGGATCACCGGCCTCGACGCGGCCGGCCGCGCGCAGCGGCGCGATGAGTGCACGACGCCGCTCGAGATAGTGCGCCCCCAGCAGCCCGGGCGGAATCTTCACGAAATCGGGATCGGCGAGATAGCGGTTGCGGTCCGCGTAGGCGAGCTTCTGCGCTTCCGCGATGATGTGAAGCGCGCGTGCATTGAGCGCAGCACTCGGACCACGGCCAAGATCGAAAGGCTCGATCAGGCGCAGGGTCTGTCCGATCGTATGAGCGCCGGAAGATGGCGGCCCCATCCCGCAGACCTTGAGATCGCGGTAGGGAACGCACACGGGCTCGCGCTCGCGCGGTTGATAGCTTGCGAGGTCCACGCGCGTAATGTCTCCGACGGGCGCTGGTCCGCTCGTGACTGCCGCAATGACGCGATCAGAGAGCGGCCCATCGTGGAGCGCACGCGCACCGTCGCGCGCAACCAGCTCCAGCGTCTCGGCGAACTCGGGATTGCGCAGACGATGACCGGGCGTCCATGCCTTGCCGCCCACATCGAAGAAGTAGTGGCGCGCAGCCGATGAGAAGGCCTCGGGCCCCATCCAGTCGAGCATCAGGGAAAGCCGCGGCAAAACGAGAAAACCGTCACGCGCGAGCGCGATCGCGGGCGCAAAGAGGCGCGCCCAGGGCAGGCGGCCGTGCTGACGATGCACGTGCTCCATCAGAGCGAGCGCACCGGGAACGCCGACGGCCGCTCCCGAGGCAATGGCCGTTGCAAAGGCAATCGGCTTTCCATCCGCGTCGAGAAAGCGGTTTGGCTGCGCGGCAACCGGCGCCGTCTCGCGGCCGTCATAAGTCCTGAGCGTACGCGTCGCGGCATCGAAGTGAAGGAGAAAAGCACCGCCGCCGATACCAGATGACTGTGGCTCGACAAGATTCAGCACAAGTTGCACGGCCACAGCTGCATCCACCGCGCTACCACCCGCGCGCAGGATTTCACGACCGGCTTCGCTGGCATACGGGTTAGCAGCCGCGACCATGTGATGGCGGGCAACGGCGAGGTCGCGGCTGTGGCGACCTGATGCAGCCTCGGGTGCAGCGCGCGTCGGGCCCGCAGTCGGCAGCGTTTGCGCCGCGATGTGAATAGTGGTGGAGGCGAGGACCGGGATCGCGAGGAATAGTGCCAGTGCGCTGCAGATCAGAAAAGAACGTCTGGGCATCATGGCAGAGAGAGACATCCGCTCGTCGCCCGGCGACAGGCTGAACACTCCGCACGCTCGCAGCGGCGCCGCTATCGGTCAATGGAAATCGCGCGACTTCGGCAGGATGCGCTCGTTGCGCGGATGACCAGCCCAGCGCGGATGCCCCTTTGGACGGGCAGAATCTGGATTTGGGCGGAGGACCTCATCGGCAGGGGCGATCGGTATCGGCATGGTCTCGCGGCCGCTTTCGCTCAAGAGGCTCAGCCATTCCGTGCGGTCCTCGAGCCGCGCGGCGACGATGTGAATGATCTCGTCCTTCCGCTGAATGCGGCCATGAATGACAACGAGACGGGACGCCATGACGACGCGGCGATAGAGGGCCATCGTTTTCGCCCACACCACTACGTTAGCAATGCCGGTCTCGTCCTCGATGGTCATGAAGATCACCCCCTTGGCCGTGCCGGGCTGCTGCCGCACGAGTACAACACCAGCTACAGATACCCATTGTCCGTTACGCGTTGTCCGCAGATCCGCGCAGGCCAAAATGCGCCGACGCCTTAGCCCACCCCGCAGGAACTTTACCGGGTGCGCCTTGAGCGATAGGCGCAGCGTCTGGTAGTCGGTTACAACATGGTCAGGGAGAGGCATCTGCGGAAGTGCGACTGCCGGCTCGGGCCCGGCCTCGCGCGTTTCGCTCCAGGCAAAGAGCGGTAGCGGCGCCACACCATTGAGCGCCTTGACCTCCCACAGCGCCTGACGCCGATCGAGGCCGATCGAACGGAAGGCATCCGCCGCTGCCAGCCGCTCGATCGTCTCGAGGCGGACGCCGCCTCGTCGCCAAAGATCGTACGCATCGGCAAAGGGTGCCGCCGCGCGAGCCGCCAGCAGCTTCTCGCAGGTCTCCTTTTCGTTCATGCCATCGATCTGGCGAAAACCGAGGCGCAGTGCAGGCCGACCGTCAGAGCCACCCGGTTCAAGCGTGCAGTCCCAATCGGAGTGATTGATATCCACCGGGCGCACCTCAACGCCGTTCTCGCGAGCATCGCGCACGAGCTGTGCCGGCGCATAGAAACCCATGGGCTGGGAATTCAGAAGCGCCGTGCAGAAAGCTGCCGGATGATGGTGTTTGATCCACGCTGATACATAGACGAGCAGCGCGAAGCTCGCGGCATGGCTCTCAGGAAAGCCGTATTCGCCAAAGCCCTTGATCTGGTTGAAGCAGCGCTGTGCAAACTCGCGCGCGTAACCACGCTCGACCATCTTGGAAACCATCTTCTCTTCGAGCTGTTCGATAGTCCCGCGACGACGAAAGGCCGCCATGGCCTTCCTCAGCTCGTTGACTTCAGAATCTGAAAATTGCGCGGCGATCATGGCAATGCGCATGGCCTGCTCCTGAAAGAGCGGAACGCCGAGAGTCTTGTGGAGGATGTTGCGTAGCTCGTCGGGATCGCCGCCTTTGGGAGCCGGATAATCCACCTCCTCGAGACCGTCACGCCGGCGTAGATAAGGATGGACCATGTCGCCCTGGATGGGGCCTGGGCGCACGATGGCCACCTCGATCACGAGATCGTAGAAACACCTCGGTTTCAGGCGCGGCAGCATGTTCATCTGCGCACGGCTCTCGACCTGGAAGACGCCGATGGCCTCGGCCCGGCACAGCATCTCGTAGACCTTCTCGTCGCCCCGCGGAAGATTGGCGAGCGTCAGATGCTTGTCCTCGTGCGCCGCGATCAGATCGAAGGCGCGGCGGATGCAGGTGAGCATCCCGAGTCCCAGAACGTCGACCTTGAGCAGCCCGACTGTGGCGAGGTCGTCCTTGTCCCACTCAATGAAGGTACGGTCTTCCATCGCCGCATTGCCAATAGGGACGCTCTCCACGAGCGGACCACGCGTGAGAACGAAGCCGCCGACATGCTGCGAAAGATGGCGGGGAAAGCCGATCAGCTCATCAGTCAGCTCCAGCACACGTTGGAGCAAAGGATCTTCGGGATCCAGGCCGGCCTCGCGCACACGCTCACTGGGAAGGGCACCTCCTGAGCGCGTTCCCCAAACCATGCCGGCAAGTGCCGCTACGACATCCTCGCTGAGGCCCATGGCCTTGCCGACCTCGCGCACGGCCGAGCGAGAGCGATAGCTGATGACAGTGGCGGCGAGCCCTGCGCGATGGCGTCCGTATTTCTTATAAATGTACTGGATGACCTCTTCGCGCCGCTGGTGCTCGAAGTCGACGTCGATATCCGGTGGCTCCTGACGATCGGCGCTGATGAAACGCTCGAAGAGGAGATCGACCTCCGTCGGGTTCACCGCGGTGATGCCTAGGCAGTAGCAGACCACCGAGTTGGCCGCAGAACCGCGGCCCTGGCAGAGGATCTCCTCCCTCTTAGCGTAGGCGACGATGTCGTGGACCGTGAGGAAATAGGGCGCATATTTCAGATCCGCGATCAGCGCGAGCTCTTTGTCAATGAGCCCGCGCACTTTTCCGGATACGCCATCAGGGAAATGCTCTCGCGCGCCGGCTTCGACGAGATCGATGAGATGTTCGTGCGGTGTCTTTCCAGGAGGGACGGGCTCGTCGGGATATTCGCATTGCAGATCGTCGAGATTGAATGTGCAGGCAGCAGCAATATCGATCGTATGGGCAAGTGCCGTCTCATATCCTTCGAAGAGATGCGCCATCTCGTGCGGCGGCTTGATGTAACGCTCGGCATTGGGGGCAAGCCGCAGCCCCGCCTTGCTGATGCGCACGCCCTCACGGATGCAGGTCAGCACGTCCTGGAGAGGGCGACGATGGGACGTGTGATAGAGCACATCTCCCGTCGCGACGAGCGGCACACGACAGCGCCGGGCCAGGGCTGCGAGCGCGGCAATGCGGGCGCGGTCGTCCCCGCGATAACTGTGCGTGGCGGCGAGATAGAGAGTGGCCGATGCGAGACTCGCCTTGAAACGGCGCAGTTCCGCCTCGAAGACTGCATGTGCGTCTTCCGCCTGCCAGCTCCAGCCCTCGGGAGGCAGCGCAATCATGATCTGGCCGCGCGCTGCGGCCGCAACGTTTTCGAGCGCGAGAATGCATGCGCCCTTGTCCGCGGCAAGCTGGCCCTGTGAAAGAAGACGGCAGAGGCGGCCATAAGCCTCGCGGTCTGTTGGCAGGCAGATGAGACTCGGCGCGTCGATGAGATCGAGGCGCGTGCCGACGATGAGCTTGAGGTCGGCCTTCTTTGCAGCCGTATGCGCACACACGACACCGGCGAGCGTATTGCGATCCGTGATTGCCAGCGCCGCGAGGCCCTGCAGCTTCGCCTCCGCCACCAGCTCATGAGGATGAGAGCCGCCACGCAAAAAGGAGAAGTTGGTCGTCACCTGCAGCTCGGCATAAGCAGGTTTCATGACATCAAGTTTCATGGGACCAATCCGTGCATGAACCAGCGGGGCACGCCGGCCGATAGATCATCGCTGCCTTCGTCTCCCTCTTCATCTCTCTCCTTGTCATAAAGACCCGCGCGGAAAACCCAGTAGCGCGCGCCACCTGCCTCCTCGATCAGGTAGTAGTCGCGGGTGCGCGCCGCGCCGCTGCCCGCTTCGGGCGCGCGTGGGACATAGGCCGCCCACCATGCGGGCGCGAGCCGCTCGGGCCCCTCGGCGCGCACGATCCGCCGGCGCACGCGCCGCCAGACGATCAGGGCAGGCGCTCCCTCTGGAATGGCAGCAAGCACCTCGATCGGCTCGGGCGGATCCAGTAGGAAGGCTGGGCGGCGCCCCTCGAAAGTGGGTGCAGCTTCCTCGGATTGGGCCGGCAATTTCGCCGGTGCGGCGCTGATGGCCGGCGCGCGCTTTTGTGCCGCCTCCGGAATGTGGCTGGCACGAGGGAGAAGACGCATGACGCGACCTTTGCCGAGACGGCCCGAGAGGCGATCGACGAGCCGGGCGGTCGCGCGTGCGTGCGTGCCGGCGACGTCCGCGTCGAGTGCCTGCTGGTGTGCGTCGAGACGCGTTACTTCGCTCGTCTCGAGCGTCATCAGGTCAATGCCGAAACCGGCGTCGAACGTGGCGATCTTCTCGAGCAGCAGCCGACGGATGTGGGCGTCATCCCGGCAGGACGCGCTGGTACCGATCGCAACCTCACCGAGCGTCCCGTCCGAGCGGTAGAGCGTAAGACGAAAGCGGCGCCCGCCGACAGCCGCCTCGGCCAGCGCACCAGCTAGGTCGCTGCATAGCCGCTCGAGTGCAGCCTCGATGCCGGCCGCCGTGAGCAGCGGATCGGAGAACGGCAGGCGTGCGCTGAAGGTCGACTGCTCGACCAGCGGCGCGCGAGGTTCGCTATACTGCCCAAGCGCCTGGTCGAGACGCAGGAGCACCGTGGCAATGGCTTCAGCTCCGGACGGCTCCCTGCGGCTCAGGGCGCGGAAACGGCGCTCGAGAGCGACCCGCGGGAGACCATAGAGCTGACCAATGCGCCTGAGCCCCAGCCGCTCCAGCAGGCGGACGTCATCCGCGCCGATACGAAGGGCTGCTACAGGCAAGGGTGCGAGCGCGTGGCTCGTTCCTCCCGATGGCGCGATTACGAAAGAGCCCTCCGGCGGCGTCCCGAACCGGGCGAGCGCGGACGCGGCGCCGAGCGTGTCGGCACACGCCGCTCGCACAGTGAGACAGAGGCGCGAAAAACGCTGAGAGAGATCGGCGAGCAGCGCCTGTTCGCCATCGTCATCGGGTTGTGCAGCAAAGAGATGCGCGACGCCGGTGATGTCGATCCAGATCCCGTCTTCGCCATCGACGTTGCGGGTCGGCCCATAGCGGCCGCACCAGCGCGCGAGACGTGCAAGATCGTCGCGCTCTCGAGCGCGGTCGGCAGGTAGCGTGAGCAGCTCTGGCAAAGCCGCCCGTGTATCTGCGAGGCCAGCACCGGCGCGCACGCCGAGTGCACGTGCCGCTTCATTTGCGGCGGCGATCTCCAACCCATGCGTACTGTGCATCACCAGCGCCAGCGGCCGGTCTGCAGGCACTTCCTCAGGCCCTCGATGCCGCCGCAGACGCTCGATCGCCCACGTCGGCAGCCAAACGGAAACGATACGCGTCATAATTCCACTCCACGACAGAAGACGGCGCCACACCGCCAACGGCCGTACCGCGGCAACGCTCCAAGGTGAGCTTGAAGCGCGGATCGCCGGGCGCAGCCGGATCGAAGGGATGCGGCGCACTCGCGGCCGTGGCGATGCGCCAGCGGGCAAAGGTTGCGGCTGTGGGGGGCGAGCGCGCCGCAGTCACCATCAGAGCCGGCGTACAGTGAGTGGCAGTGGCAAGCGCAAGGCGCCGGGCCGGCGTCAGGGGGACGGCATCGAGACAGCCGATGACAATGGCAGCCGCCTCTGAGTTGATACTCTCTTCCATGGCCCAGAGGGTTTCGGCCGGCGTCGCCGTCTCAACCAGCAGCAATCGCGCCGGATCGAGACCGAGGCGCACGAGACCTGGGCCATAGAGCCCGCCGTTCTCGCGCGCGAGCCTGTGAGGCCAACACCACACTACGAGGCCTGGCCGCCCGGTCGATGACGCAGAGGAGGGTCTGCCGCCGGTCCAGCCCATGCCAAGGCGGCGCGCAGCCAGCAGAAGCGCAAAGGCAAGAGCAGCCGAAGCATCGTTGTAAGTCTCCGGCTTGATCTCGCCGAGACTCGCGACATCCAGCTGGCGATCGGGCAGCCAGCCATCCACCTCCGGGGCGCCGAGGGTCCAGTCAGCACACACCGCGATCTCAGGTGAATCCGTGGCCGGTCCGCGGCCGAAGTCCTGGTGGCGCTCAAACGTCGCGAGCAAAGCTCTGAGTTGCTCGATCCGCGTCGGTCTGGAATGGGGGGCTGGCGGCGGTGCAAAAAAGGGGGCAACTGCACCGCCGCCAGAGGGACGCATACGCTTACTCGTACTGATACTCTTACTGGCACTCACGTCCGTATTGCTACGAACCACGAAGATCCGCTTGGCCAAGGGCTGGGGGGAGAGGGGGTCTCGGTGCTCCTTGTCCAAGGGTACGCTCTTCGAAATACGTATGGTCCACCTTACGTTGGGTGGCCGTGTCTTCTGGCCGCCCAAGTTCTTTATTTGTTCTAGCCCTGCCCGCACTTTCTGTCAATGAAAATACGGAACAAAAAGAGATCAATGGAGTCGCGTGAAGCCTTCAGAGCAGCGCTGTCCCCAGCTCGGCCACACGTTTCCAACAGCCCACCGATACGTGCGATTGGCGCTCAGAAAAGCTTGATCCGTAAACAAATGATCTGTTCATATTTGCAATCCAACACCTCGCTACGTGACGAGAATCCCACACTTTCCTTGAAATGCGCGCATTCTCGCCTTCGTGATGTCCAAATTGGGCAAAGCGCGGTTGCATCCACTCCGAACGCTCGCCAGTATACACACACACCACGATCGGACTGGGCAGCCGGACCTCAGAGGGGCCAAGTCAGCACGACCGATCCGTGGGTGGGGGCACATCCGCACGATTTAGCGAGGGATCAGACTCAGCTGATGGCGCGTTGTGACGACGCGGGCGTACGTCGGCGACCGGGCGGCAAATCCGGACTGGCGTAACGATCCGTTCAGCATAACGGGGCACCATACAAACGAGGCACCTGGCCTGCGCATCCCCCCAACTGCGCTCGCGGCATTTGATTTGGCCGCAGTGAGGCCAGAGCTCTGCTCCGGCGAAGGTTCGCATTGGAATACGCACCGTGATCTTGGTGCGCGAGAAAATGAGATCGAAAACCCGCGCCCTGATGTAGGGGCCGCGAGAACGACGACCGGAGACGAGAATGATCGGCCACGCTTTCCCCCGCACTCTGCTCGCTAGTGCAGCTTTGGCCTTCGCGGCCCTCGTTCCGATGGCGCCTACTGCGGCCGAAGCACAGGGACTGAGCTGGCTATGGGGCGGCGGCAGCCAGCAGGTCGGCGGCAGTGGCAAGGAAATCGTCCGCTTCGGCGTTCAGCACCGCCCTGGTCAAGTCATTGTGAGCTTCAGCGATCGCAAGCTCTATCTCGTCACGAAATCCGGCGAGGCGATCAGCTATCCGATTGCCGTACCGCGCGATCAGAGCCGCTGGCAGGGCACGCTGCAGGTTTCCTCCAAGCGCGTCGACCCGCCGTGGACGCCGACGGCTGAAATGCTGCGCGAGAACCCCAAGTTGCCGCGTCACGTTCCTGGCGGCCATCCGCAGAATCCGATGGGTGCTCGTGCGCTCTATCTTGGCGCCACGATGTATCGCATCCACGGCACGGACGCGCCGTGGTCGATCGGGCAAGCGGTCTCGAAGGGCTGCGTCCGCATGTACAATAAGGATGTGATTGATCTCTATGATCGCGTCCCGACGGGCGCCCGCGTGACCGTGACCTGGAACCGCTATACGACATCGGCCGCGCCAGTCGCGATGGGCGGAGGCGGATCGGTCGTCGATCGCACGAGCTCGCGCGGCCCCTCTGGCGCCGCGACCGGCTTTGTCTTCCCCTGGTTCGATCAGGAAGAGCCGGCCCCGCGCCGTCGCGCCGATCCGCCCAAGCAGCGCGCGCAGGAGAAGCGCCCAGTCCGCAGCGGCACCGCACCGGCGCCCAAGAAGCAGCAGACCACACCGGTCAGCAACAACACTGTGGCTCCTCAGCAAACCGTTTCCGTCCACTGAGCAAGAGGCTCAGAGGCGAAAGCTTGTGATCTGCACGCGGCCTGCCCCCTCGGGCGGGCCGCAATGTTTTCTGCCTCATCCGCACCCGGAGAAACTCGCCTGAAGCATTACCAATACTTGGCCGCGTCGGCCCGGCCATGTCACGGCGTCATGTGGCTTCGACGCGTCGGTGATTTGCGGCAGATCAAAGACTGGTTACGTAGCTAAGACATTCAATTTGCAAGTCCCGAGAGCAGCCGTTAGACCGATTTGTCAAGCATTCGTGACTCGCAATTGAAGTGGTAAAGAGCGATATCCTGACCTATGCCGACACCGCTTCCAGGTTCCGAGCCGCCACTCTCTTGGCCGATCCTTTCGCAGTATTGCTCTGATACTCACGCATCTCGCGCCGGGCGCGCGTACGCCGTGGGCGCGTTGGATCTGTGGCCGGTCTCAGCTTGTTTCCGCACCCCTTCCGGCACGTCGCCCGAAGTCCCTGGCTCTATCGGACGGAAATGAGATGCGCGCGCTGACTGAATGGTCGACGTACGTCGCACTGGCCTTGGCCGGTGCGGTGCTGGCGGGACCGGCGGCGGCAGCAAGCCCCGAGAAGTCAGAGGATGCGACCCAAGCGCCTGCGGTGGCCGTAAACGTCATCGAACTCTTCACCAGCCAGGGCTGCGCTTCTTGCCCCACCGCTGATGCGCTTCTCAAGACTTTTGCTCAGCGCCCCAACGTCGTCGCGCTGACGCTTCCCGTCGACTACTGGGATTACCTCGGCTGGAAGGACACGCTCGCCAGTCCCAAGTTCAGCGCCCGTCAGCGCTCCTACGCCACGGTCCGCGGCGATGGCCGGGTGTACACACCGCAAGTGATCGTTAATGGGCTCAAGCACGTGCTCGGCTCGAGCGAGACGGACATCGAAAAGGCCATCGCCGTCACCGGGCCGAAGATCGATCCATACCGGGTCGGCGTCCGCGTGCGCAGCGGAAAAGAGCATATCGTCATCAACCTCGACGCCGCACGCGAGCCGGCCAAGGCCGGTGAAGCCACGATCTGGCTCGCTCTCATTCGGCGCGAGGTCGAGGTCAAGATCAAGCGGGGCGAGAACGTCGGCAAGGTCGGCGTCTACCACAACGTGGTCCGCGAGTGGATGCCCGTCGGCATGTGGAACGGGACCGCGGCGACGATAAAGATCGCCCATCACGCGGTGAAGCAATCGGGCGCCGACGGCTGCGCAATCATCCTGCAGCGTGGCGATGCCGGCGCCATCATCGGGGCCGCACTTCTCGAGAAATGGTAGCACCGCGCTAGCGGAGCGCCCCACGAGCCTCGCGGCTGCGCATGGCTGGCCCCTCGGACCAAGAGTTGCGTTGCGCCGGGGCCCCGGCTCGCACTATTTTCCGACCATGTCGAACGCACCCACCCGCACTCTATCGATCGCGCTTGCTCAGCTTAATCCCGTTCTCGGCGACATCGCCGGCAACCTGGCGAAGCTGCGCCGCGTACGCACAGACGCCGCCCGTCAGGGCGCGGACCTGCTCGTGCTGCCGGAGCTGTACGTAAGCGGCTATCCGCCGGAGGACTTGGTGCGCAAACCGGCGTTCGCCGCCGCATGCCGCGCCGCCGTCGAGCAGCTTGCGACCGATCTCGGACCGGGTCCGGCCGTGCTCATCGGCACCGTTTGGCCGGAGGACGGCAAGGTCTATAACGCCGTCGCCCTGCTCGACGAGGGCAAGGTCGCCGCCGTGCGGCTGAAGGTGGATCTCCCGAACTATGGCGTCTTCGACGAGAAGCGCGTGTTCGATCCGGGGCCGCTGCCCGGCCCAATCAACTTCCGTGGCGTCAAGATCGGTGTGCCCATTTGCGAGGACATCTGGACCGACGAGGTCACCGAATGCCTCGCCGAGTGCGGCGCCGAACTGTTGATCGTGCCGAACGGTTCGCCCTTCGACTGGAAGAAGATCGACGTCCGGATGAACATCGCGGTCGCGCGTGTGACCGAGACCGGACTGCCGATGGTGTACCTCAATCAGATCGGTGGCCAGGATGAGCTGGTCTTCGACGGCGCATCGTTCGTCCTCAATGCAGACGCGAGCCTCGCTGTCCAGCTTCCGGACTGGGAAGAGTCCCTCGTCGTCACACAGTGGACGCGCACCGAAGACGGCTGGCAGTGCAAGAGCGGCCCGCGCGCGCACCTCGAGGAAGACGACGCGGCCGCCTATCACGCGTCGGTGCTCGGCCTGAGGGACTATGTCGACAAGAACCGCTTTCCGGGCGTCGTTCTCGGCCTGTCCGGTGGCATCGACAGTGCGCTCGTCGCCGCCATGGCGACCGACGCCTTCGGCCCCGATCGCGTGCACTGCGTAATGCTGCCGTATCGGTACACGTCGAGCGACAGCCTCGACGATGCGGCAGCCTGCGCGAATGCACTCGGCGTTCGCTACGACACCGTACCGATCGCACCGGCGGTCGACGGCTTCTACCAGATGCTCGCGCCCGTATTCGGCAATCGCGCGCCGGATACGACGGAGGAGAACGTTCAGAGCCGTGCTCGCGGCACGACGCTGATGGCCATCTCCAACAAGAACGGCTCCATGCTGCTGACGACCGGCAACAAAAGCGAGATGTCCGTCGGCTATGCGACCATCTACGGCGACATGAACGGCGGCTTCAATCCGATCAAGGATCTCTACAAGATGGAGGTCTATCGCCTCTCGCGCTGGCGCAACGCCAATGTACCGCGCGGCAGCAAGGGACCGGGCGGCATCGTGATCCCCGAGCGCATTCTCACGAAGGCGCCGAGCGCGGAACTCCGCGAGAACCAGACCGACCAGGACAGCCTGCCACCTTATGATGCGCTCGATGACATGCTGGCGTGTCTCGTCGAGCACGAGATGTCGCTTCCCGAGATCATCGCCCGCGGCCATGCACCCGAAACGGTGAAGCGCATCGAGCGTCTGTTGTATCTTGCCGAGTACAAGCGCCGGCAGGCAGCGCCGGGCGTCAAGATATCGAGCCGCAGCTTTGGGCGCGATCGTCGATACCCGATCACCAACCGCTTCCGCGAGGAATTGACGGCGCCGGAGCCCGCGAGCAAGGCGCCCGTCCAACGCACGCCGCAACTGGTGCAACCGCGCGCCGACGGCGGCGACGTTTCTTGATTTTAGTGTCGCGGGCTGTCGGGAAGAGGTACTTCGCCATCTTCCTTAGTGCTATGCCCGCGACGGCCATGCGGTCGGGTCGCATTACATGCTGCCCGCTGTAGGCCGATCGATCATCAGCCCGCCAAGGGTCGCCTCATGACCGTTTCCGTCCGCTTTGCGCCAAGTCCGACCGGGCGCCTGCACATCGGCAATATCCGCACGGCCGTGCTGAACTGGCTGTTCGCACACCGCAGCGGGGGCAGCTTCATGCTGCGCCTCGACGATACCGATCGGTCACGCTCGACAGAGGCCTTCGCCGAGGCTATCCGCGCAGACCTCAAATGGCTCGGCCTTGTTTGGGATCGAGAGGCGCGCCAGTCAGATCGTATGGCGCGTTACGACGAGGTGGCCGAACAGCTCAAGAAGGCTGGCCGCCTCTATCCCTGCTTCGAGAGTGAGGACGAACTCGAGCGCCGCCGGGCCCGCCAGCGCGCGCGCGGCCTGCCCCCGATTTACGATCGTGCCGCGCTGAAGCTCACGCCCGACGAGATCGCCCAGCGCATTGCCGCCGGAGAGAAGCCGCACTGGCGCTTCCTCCTCGCGAACACCGAGCCCTCGCGAGGTCTGACGCCGCTGCCGACGCTCGTCACATGGCATGATGTCGTACGCGGTGAGCAGACGGTCGACATCGGCTCGCTCTCCGACCCCGTGCTTATTCGCGCTGACGGCACACCGCTCTACACGTTCACCAGCATCGTCGACGACATCGACTTCGCGATCACGCATATCATTCGCGGCGAGGATCACGTCACGAACTCGGCGGTACAGATCCAGCTCTTCGAAGCGCTCGACGCCGAGCCGCCGACGTTCGCTCACCACAGCCTGTTGATCGGCGCGGATGGACAGGCACTCTCGAAGCGTCTCGGCGATCTCTCTGTCGAGAGTTTGCGCGAGGAAGGCCTCGAACCTCTCGCCGTGCTCTGCCACGCGGCGCTGCTTGGCACGTCAGAGGCCGTCGCGCCTTATGCGACCCTCGACGAGCTTGCCGCACGCCTTGATCTCTCGAAGCTATCGCGCGCGCCCGGCCGCTTCGACATTGCCGAGCTTCGTGCACTCAATGCGCGGCTGCTGCACATGCTGCCGCTGGATGCCGTCGCGGAGCACCTCGATACATTGGGACTGGATGTCTCGGCGGAGCTCTGGGATGCCGTACGTGGAAACATCGAAACGCTCGGCGACGTGCGCACGTGGCTCGAGGTCGTGAACGGCCCACTTGCGCCGCGCATCGAGGATGCCAATCTCTGCGCGACCGCTGCCGGCTTGTTGCCACCGGAACCATGGAACGCGGAAACGTGGGGCGCATTGACGGCCGCTGTGCGTGAGGCAACTGGCATAAAAGGGCGCCAGCTCTTTCATCCGCTCAGGCTTGCGCTCACCGCGCGCGACGCAGGACCCGAGCTGCGTGCCCTGCTGCCGCTCATCGGGCGCGAACGTGTCGAAGCCCGGCTCAAAGGTAATGCCGCATAGGTGGGGCCGCATAGGCGGGTGAGGGTGAGGGGCGGCCCTACGCGGTACATGGACCGCCGCCCCTCACCCCCGCCCGCTCCCCCCGCGGGCTAGACGAACCCTGAACTCAATCCTCGACGAATATGCGGCGTGAAACCGGCGCCTCGTGGTGCATCATGCCCGGGAGGAGTTCCTCCTCGGTGATGGCTGCAAGCACCAGCTTCGGCACATCGGATGTTTGAGTGGTTGCGCGCGCTGCAGCGTCCTGCTTGCGCATCACGAACACCGGCAGGTCACCTGCGAAGTCCGACACACCAGGGCCCTGCGCATAAACGTCATAGCCCGAGCGCATGAAGAAGGGGACCGATACAGACGACGCGAGTGCCGTGATGGTCGCATATCCCGCGCGGCGTGCCCGCACCTCGGCATTGGCGAGCAGCAACGAACCAAGACCCATGAACGCGAAGAGGGGCTGCACGAAAAGCCCTTCGATCCGTGCGACGCGACCACGGTTGTCCATTGGACGCCAGCCGGCCGTGCCCGCGAGTTGGCCGTCGAGCCAAGCACCGAACAGGTCTGCGCTGGCGAGCTGATCGACGTATTCGGGTGTCGCGAGGCAACGCATGAACTCGTCGACGGATTGTTGTGAGGCGCGCGGCCCGATTATCGTGCGAAACGACGTCGCGTGGACGTATCGCACGTCCGACCAGTGATCGATGTCGATGGGGCGGAGCTGGAGGAGCTCGGGGACATGAGTGCCGAGCTCACTCGGCTCGACATCGTCGGCACTGGCACGGCTACTCATGACACAAGACCTGTACGCAGATACTGGTAATCAGCAGGCGACTATCGATGATTTACGACAATCGTTTTTCTGATGCGTTGCAGCCTAGGCGGTCCTTCAGGTCATCTGCAATATGATCATCTTCCTAAACAGCTGTTCGGGAAATGATTCCTAGGCAAGTGATGCGGAAGCATCACACGCGTGCGGATTGATGGAATAGCTAGCCAAGTGGCGGGGGCGAAAATTATCGACGTTGAGCCGCTGTCGCCGGGCGCGGATCCGGAGCCTGCGCCTTTCGTTCCGCCGGCTCGCCCGCCGTTGGCGAGTACTCAGCCTGCTTGCACGAGCAGCCCTCGACGTATTCTTTGCGGTGCCGGAAGGCGTTTTTCATGCTGGTGTATGGCTTATTATCTGCTGCCGACACCATCTCCTCGACCGCACCACCCGGGTTCTGGTGGTAGTAGAGCTCCGTCGGCGCCGCGCACCGCGACTGGCACGCATCGACATCGCGCGGGAAGTGGCTCGGCAGCGTCGCGAAGCTGATCGGGAAGTAGTACCCGTCGCACGTTCTCACGCAGAGCGTCCGATAGGTCGCGTACGGCAGCGCACCGAACTGGTTGGTCGGCGTCTGCGGGCGGGCCCCCGACTCTTCGTCCTGCCAGAAGAACGAACCGAACGGATTGCTTGAGCCGCCACGCCGGCGCGCTTCCTGCTGATAGTTCGCACCGCAGTTGTTCCGCGCCAACTCGCGGATGATCTCGTCCTGCATGGATCGCGTGCTCGTGCCCATGATCTGCTGGCGCTGGATATCGAGGTCGCTCTGCCGCCGCCGCATGTCCTCCGACCTCTGCGCCAGGTTCACGCACTCGCGCGTACGCCGAAGCGTGCGCGAGAAAAGCCATGTCTCGTAGCACTCGTTCCGGTCGAGTTGGAGCTGCGTCGACTGGATCTCGCGATCGAGCTGGCGCATGTCGGCTTCGATCTTCGGCAGCACATCGCGCGGCTGGTTGCCGCGCTGGCCATCAGCGACAAGCCGCTGCTCGAGCTGGAAACAGATATTGCCGGCAGCGCCCGGCGGCGGAGCCGGTTCGCCGCGCTGCACTCCGCCCCAGCCCGGTGGCGGGGACGGCTGCGGGCCGCGATACACGGGTTCACGAGGCTGCGGGCGTGGCGGCGGGCGATCATCGCCACCGAACGGCCACCAGCCACTCTGGGCCTGAGCCGACGGCACGAACGACGGCCCAAGCGCGGTCACGGTCCCGACGAGCGCCAGCGCGACGGCAACCGATGCGATCGTTCTCGCGCGCAGATAGCGCCAACCGCTCATTCACAGCCCCTCGGCGCGTTTTAAGCTCTGTGCACCTGCATAACAGGCGGCGCACTTGCCGGCGCATGATGATGGTGGTGAATTAGGCCGTCAATGCGGAGCAATTGCGGCGGGCACCCTCGTACACAGTCCAGCGTGCGCCTGCGACAACAAGCATCGCAATCACCATGGGATGGAGCCCAATCAAATGGATAGCGGCAGGATAGGTGCTGCAGCAGACATTCTCGCCGCCGCTCGCCGGGATGGCCAGCTACTCGAACGCTTGCCGGACGAAAACCGCCCCCGATCCCTGGCCGAGGGCTACGAGATCCAGAACGCCTTCATCAAGAACTGGCCCGACAAACTCGCAGGCTGGAAGATAGGCGCCACTTCACACGTCACAATGGAGAGGTTCGGCGTGAGCGAGCCGATCTATGGCCCCTTCTTCGCCCGCGACGTCTACACGAGCCCGGCAACGCCCACCGCCGGCGGTCTCCAGCACATGGCTATCGAAAGCGAATTCGCCTATCGGCTCGGCAAGGATCTGCCAGCGCGCGGGACGCCCTACACCCGGGACGAGATTCTCGATGCCATGGATGCGATCATCCCCTGCTTCGAGATCGTCAGCCCGCGCTTCGTGCGCATTCCTTTCGACGACGTGGCCTCCGCAGTGGCGGACTGCATGCTCAACTACGCAATGATTCTCGGAACCCCGATCACAGACTGGCGCGGGATCGACGCAGCCCGCCATCCCGTTCAGCTTCGCATCGACGGCATGGTTACGGGTGAAGGCAATGGCTCCGATTGCCTCGGCGATCCGCGGAATGTGCTCGACTGGATCGTCGAGAAGCTCAGGGCCAGCGGCACCAGCCTGAAGAAGGGCGAGTTTCTGTCGACCGGGACCTGCACTGGCATCGTCCCGCTGAAGAAGGGCCAGACGGCGGTCGGGGACTTCGGCCCCCTCGGCAAGGTCGAGCTTCGGTTCACCTGATCTCGGCCGCGGCGACCTCATGCGTCGGCGCTGTCATGCGCCGCGCGTAGGTCGTCGCGCGATGCTCACCATTCAAAGCATCCGGCTGGCGTGATACCGGTCGGCGCTCTATCAGCACTGCGCCCGAACAACGGGCGCACCGCCGCACGGGAAGGAACGCCGGTCATGGCCGACACGATCAGGGGCGCGGACGTCGTCGCGCGCACGCTGGAGCAGCTTGGGACGCAGAAGGTCTTCACGCTCTCCGGCAATCACATCATGTCGATCTTCGACGCCGCGCTCGAGACGAAGCTCGAGCTGATCCATGTGCGCCACGAGGCAGCGACCGTCCATATGGCCGATGCCTGGGGGCGTCTCACGGGCGAACCGGGCATTGCGATGGTGACCGGAGGGCCGGGCCACGCCAATGCCGTCGGCGCGCTCTATACGGCCCACGCGAACGAGTCGCCCATGGTGCTGCTCTCGGGTCATGCCGCAACGGATGAGCTCGGCCGCGGCGGCTTCCAGGAGATCGCGCAGGCCGACATGGCCCGCCCGGTCGCCAAGGCTTCATGGACGTCGACCTCGGCGGCCTCCCTCGGCGAGGACGTCGCCAAGGCCCTGCATATCGCCAAGAGCGGCCGGCCTGGGCCGGTGCACCTAAGTCTCCCCTCCGACCTGCTCGACGCGGAAGTCGAAGCCTCCAGCACATTGATCCCTGGTCCTCAGCCCGCCACGACAGCAGCCGCACTCCCCGACGCGCTGGCTGATGTTGTGCTCGAAGCGATCGGCAAGGCCCAAGCGCCGCTGATCATAGCAGCGCCTCATCTCTCCGGGCCCCACGGCCGACCGCTCCTCGCCGAACTCGAGAGAGCGGTGCAGGCCCCGGTCGTCATCATGGAGAGCCCGCGCGGCATTCGCGATGCGACGCTCGGCTCATTTTCGGAGCTGCTCAAGCAGACCGATCTGATCGTGCTCCTCGGCAAGCCGCTCGATTTCACACTCAAGTGGGCCGAGCCGCCTGTCGTCGCGCCGACATGCCGTCTGATCAGCATCGATCCCGAGCCGGCGCTGATAGCCCGCGCGCAGAAGGAGCTCGGCAGCCGTCTTGCGCTGGCGGTACTCGCCGATGCGCGCAGCGCCGTGCGCTCGCTCACGGAGCGTGGGCGCAAGACCACGCCGCGCGCAGGAACATGGCTCACCGAAGCACGCCGCCTGCTCGATCATCGCCCCGAAAGCTGGGCGACGCTGAAGGGCAAGAACGGCCGCCTCCACGCCGTCGAAGTCTTCAAGGCACTGAAGCCGATCGTCGAGCGCGATCCGAAGACCGTGCTCATCTGCGACGGCGGTGAGTTCGCGCAATGGGGGCAAAGCCTGATCAAGCCGCCGCGCCGGATCGTAAATGGCGTCGCCGGGTCGATTGGTGCCGGCATCCCGTTCGCGGTGGCGGCGCGCGCCTGGGAACCGAAGGCGCCGATCATCACCGTCATCGGCGACGGGACGTTCGGCTTTCACATGTCGGAGTTCGACACGGCTGTGCGGCACAATCTGCCATTCGTCGCGATCGTCGGCACCGATGCGATGTGGAATGCCGAGAGCCAGATCCAGCTTCGCGACTACGGCGCCCAGCGCATGCACGGCTGCAGCCTGCTGCCGACGCGCTACGACCAGGTGGTCACGGCGCTCGGCGGTCATGGCGAGCTGGTCGACGATGCTGCCGCACTTCCGGCCGCCATCGAACGGGCCATTGCCTCGGGTAAGCCCGCCTGCGTCAATGTGATGATCGAGCCCATCGCGGCACCGGCGATTTGATGAACTTCCCCCTCTCCCCGCAAGGGCGGGGAGAGGGGATATCGGCGCGGGAGTTCGGTCATGACCTTCACGACGCATCCCGTGTTGTTTTTCTGCGGTCTCGCGTTGACCGTCGTCGGCTTCCTGCTGTGGCGCATCGCCGGCCGCTGGGACCTCAAAGGTCATGCCCTCGATTCAGCCGTGAAAACGGCCTGGAATCGGCGCGTCGTCATCAGCGACGAGTTGCAGGAGCGCTATCGCGATGTGCGGGATGCACCAACGCATGTGACGCGCGCCGGGCGCGTGGCAGGACACGCCGCACGGCATTTCGTGGCGCAGGCGGTCTCGATCGCGGCAATGATCGTGCTCGCACTCGGCGTGGCACTGGCCGTGCTTGCGGTGGTTTGGCCGTAGCGTGAATCAGGCGGCCGTCAGGCTGGCCATGGTCGCGTCGTCGATCTCGAAGTTGGCGAACACGGCCTGGACGTCGTCGTCATCCTCGAGCGCGGCAATCAGCTTCAGGATCGTGCCGGCATTGTCCTCGTCGAGCTGCGTCGACGTGACCGGCTTCCATACAGCCTTCACGGACTGCGGTGCTCCGAGCGCCCCTTCGAGGGCGGACGCCACGGGCATCATGCTCTCGAAGGCAGTCGTGATGGCGTGGCCACTCTCGTCGGAAACCACGTCGTCCGCACCGGCCTCGATGGCTGCCTCGAGCACAGCATCGGCGGAACCGGCCGCCGCCGGATAGAGGATCTCACCGACCCGGGCGAACATGTGGGAGACGGCGCCGGTCGCACCGAGATTGCCGTTGTACTTGGTAAAGACTGCGCGGATGGCGCCGCCTGTCCGGTTGCGGTTGTCGGTCAACGCTTCGACGATGATGGCCACGCCGCCGGGGCCATACCCCTCGTAGCGGATCTCGTCGTAGTTCTCGTCCGCCCCGCCGGCCGCCTTCTTGATGGCACGCTCGACATTGTCCTTGGGCATGTTCTCAGCGCGCGCGTTCTGTACGGCGAGGCGCAGGCGCGCGTTCATTTCCGGGTCGGGCAGGCCGGATTTGGCAGCGACGGTGATCTCACGGGCAAGCTTCGCAAAGAGCTTCGAGCGGGCAGCGTCCTGCTTGCCCTTGCGATGCATGATGTTCTTGAATTGGGAATGGCCTGCCATGGATGATCCGTCGCGCGTCCAATAGCGGGAGCCCCTCCACGTTCATGCGTGTGCGCGGAGAAACCCCTAAGATTTTGATATTTCCGCCTTTTTCCGAAGGAGTAGGCGGCTCCGATCCGTCATGCCCGCACGCTGTGTCCCGACGCCGCAGGGCCGACCGGCGGGGTTATACGCTTCACCCCGTGCAAAATCCACAGATTGTCGCTATATAGGCGATCGGACCGGACGTTCCGAAGAAGCCAAAAGAACCTCTCGACCGCGAGACGGCCAGTCCCCCCGACACTGCAAGCGAGCATCGCCTTCGTCAGACCATTTTGGCGTCGTGCGGTGACGTGCGCTTGGACGGAGGGAACCTTGGATCGGAAGGCGGGTTGAGAGGCAGCAATGAAGACGGCTGTGGTGATCCTTCTCCATGGGCGGAGTAGCAGTTGATCGAGGCTCGAGCCGTGCATAAGGCGAGTCTGGCGATACCGGAGGCGGCGAGCTTGCCGCAGGCCGGGAAGCCCGGAATGCTTTCCATCGCCATACCTGTGTTGAACGAAGAGCGTGGCCTGTCGCGCCTGCTGGATCGGCTTGTCGCCGTTCTCGATGGGCTCGGGCGGCCGTGGGAAGTCATTTTCGTCGATGACGGGTCGAAAGACGGCACCGCCGCAATGCTCATGGCGCTCAACGCCCGCGACCCGCGATTCAAGGCTGTCGTTCTCAGCCGCAACTTCGGCAAGGAAATCGCCGTGGCCGCAGGCCTGCGCTATGCCAGCGGCGCGGCGGCGATCGTCATGGATGGCGATCTGCAGCATCCGCCCGAGAGCATTCCCGCGCTCGTCCGCCAGTGGGAGCAGGGCTACGACGTCGTCTATGGCGAGCGCTCGAACAGAGCTACAGACACGGCGCTTCATCGCTTCACGGCGAAGCTGTTCTACGGCATCTTCAGTTCGATGAGCCGCACCGAGCTGCCGCAAGGCGCCGGCGACTTCCGGCTCCTGGATCGTCGGGTTGTCGATGTGCTCAATCGCATGGATGAGCGCGCACGCTTCAACAAGGGGCTCTTTGCCTGGGTCGGCTTCCGCTCGATCGGCATCCCCTATGAGGTGGCCGCACGCGGCGAGGGAGGCTCGCGCTGGCGCTGGCGCCAGTTGATGCGCTTCGCGCTCGACGGCCTCGTATCCTTCACGACCATTCCGCTCAGGGTCTGGTCCTATCTCGGCCTCTTCGTGTCTGCGTGTGCATTCCTGTTCGCGCTCTTTATTCTTGTCGAGTCGCTTGTCTTCGGCATCAGCGCACCGGGCTTCCCCACGCTCATCATCTCCATCATGTTCTTCTCTGGCATCCAGCTCATCTCGCTCGGTGTCATCGGCGAGTACCTTGGACGCGTCTACGAGGAGGTCAAAGGGCGGCCCCTTTTCGTCGTCTCCCGCGAGATCGGCCTCGGTGACGACCACGGCCCTCAGCCCACGGATCGGGTCACGGATCGAGGACGGGCACGCTCATGAACCAGCAGAACTCGGTGATCGATCCCGCGCGCGACCTACCACCGCTCCGTCACTGGGGAGGCTTCCTCGTCTCGGGGCTGATCGCGCTGGCGTGTGACGCGAGCATCCTACAGTTCGGCATCCTCGTCGTCGGATTGAATCCGCTCACGGCACGGCTCATCGCGATCTCGGGAGCGATGGTCGCAGGGTGGCTCGCCCATCGGCGATTAACCTTCTCTTTGAGTGCACCGCCTACGCTTGGCGAGTTCAGCCGATATTCCGCGACAGCATGGATAGCCGCGGCGATCAACTACGTGGTGTTCGCCGCCGTGCTCTACGTGCTGCCTGGAACACATCCACTCACGGCACTTGTATTCGCGTCAATTCTCGCCACATTTTTCGCATACATGGGAATGCGTTACCGCGTGTTTCGGGGGAGAGCATGACAGCTTTTCAAACACGTCGGAGGGAAGTCGAGAAGGGCGCAAGAAAGGCACGCTCCAGGTTCGTGAACTCAGAATGCCGAGGCAGGAACCGTTCATTGAACATTCATCCGCGATACCATTGCATGGCTGTCGTTCCAGGAGAATTTGTAGCAGTTGGAGGACGCTGTACGCGCTGGATGAGCGTGCTGCGAAGGTCTCGGCTGCGCGTGGGCGAGTTCTCGGCAGGACCCCACCTAGTAAAGAGGAAGTTCGGAACCGTAGCTGGACTACGGACGTTATCTGGTGCGATGGCGTGAGCGCTTGAAATGCGTCTGGAGGCGCAAATATGAAGTCGAATGCGGTTAAGTCCTACGCGCTTGATCTCGATTGGTCGGCACAGACAATCCTGCCGATCGAGTTTCGTGGGCGGGAATTGCACCTGGAGGCTCGCGCCTATCAGGGGCATGATCCCCACAATCAAGCGTTTGTCCTGATACACAGGGCGAACCAGGCAAACAGCGAGCTGCCGGTCGTACGCGTCCACAGCGGCTGCATCACCGGCGACATCTTCCACTCCCTCAAGTGCGACTGCTATCCGCAGTTGCAGGCGGCTTTGGAGACGATAACGACGTCGCCGCTGGGTGTGCTTGTTTACCTGCCCTATCATGAGGGGCGTGGCATCGGGATCGTGAATAAGATCCGTGCCTACGCGCTTCAGGACCAGGGATATGACACGGTGGATGCCAACGTAGCGGTTGGCGCGCCGATCGAAGCGCGCACCTATGATCTCGCCGCGCATATCCTGTTCGATCTCGGGCTGCCGGACATCCGGCTGCTCACGAACAACCCCGCAAAGGTCGATGCGCTGCGCGCGGAGGGGATCAACGTGATCGAGCGGCTGCCCGTCGTGTGCACACCGAATGCACACAACGTGCGCTATCTCGAAACAAAGAAGGCACGCATGGCCCACGCGCTATAAGCGCGAAGCCGAACGTCGTCTTCACGGCACAAAATTCAGCGAGGCGTCACTCAAATGGCGCCTCGCTTTTTATTGCGCGATAGCGATTTCCGATTGTTTGTCGTTACGCGTCGACTGGTAGCGCCCAGGGACGCGCTCAGCGCGACGACTCGAGCGTCTCGACGACCAGATTTCCATTCGTGTAAACGCAGATCTCCGCCGCGATCGCCATCGCCTTCCTGGCAATGGCCTCGGCTTCGAGGTCCGTGTCCATGAGCGCCCGCGCCGCTGCGAGCGCGTAGTTGCCACCCGAGCCAATACCCATGACATCGTGCTCCGGCTCGAGGACGTCGCCCGTGCCGGTCAGGACCAGCGACCGCTCGCGGTCGGCGACGAGCATCATCGCTTCGAGCCGGCGCAGGAAGCGGTCCGTCCGCCAGTCCTTTGCCAATTCGACGCACGCCCGCGTGAGCTGCCCGGGATACTGCTCGAGCTTGGCCTCGAGCCGCTCGAACAGGGTAAAGGCGTCAGCGGTTGCTCCGGCGAAGCCGCCGATCACATCGCCCCGGCCGAGCGTACGCACCTTGCGCGCATTGGACTTGATGACCGTTGCGCCGAGGCTCACCTGGCCATCGCCCGCAATGACGACACGGCCCTTCTTGCGCAAAGTGAGGATCGTTGTCCCGTGCCAGTTTTCCATGAAATCTCCTCCGGCACGATCGGGCCGAGCTTGTGCTGGCCATTGGTATGGTGGCGCCGCGCGATCGAATCAAGGCCTTCGGCGCCCCCTGCCGACGTCGTCCCTCAAGCCACGAACACGAACCAGTCCACGTCCTCGGTGACGACTTCGCCGGGCGGGGCTTCGGCCGCGTGCGCACGGAGCGCCGCCATGCCGGTCGCAAAATCCGCGTCGGAGATGCGAGACAGAAAGGAGTCCGCGCGCACGGACGTCTTCTGCGCATAGACCTGCCAGTCCTCACCCACGACCTGCGGCACGATTTCATGAACGCTCAGCCTGAAGCCGGCATTCAGGAATGGCTCCGCGATCCGGCTGCGGGGCGGAAGCTCCGCCGCGACGATGGGCCCGATCGCGGGAAAGAAGCGGTACTTGGGAAAATTGGTATCGCCCGTGCTGTTGCGCAAGGCGACGTGCCCGCCCTTGCGAAGGACGCGCCGGCACTCTCTTGCGACTGCAGCTGCATCATCGAGATGATGCAAAACCATCGACATGAACACGAGATCGGCAGCGTCGTCGGCGACCGGCAGCGCACTTGCCGAGGCGCATTCGAACACGACGCGATCGCCCCGCAGCTTTCCACGCGCCTGCTCGAGCATCTTGCTCGAGGGATCGACCCCCATCACGCGCGCGTCGAAATGCTCGGCGAGCGGCTCCGAAAAGCGCCCTGTTCCACATCCGAGGTCGATGATCAGCGACCCCGGCGCAGGCGCCGCGTCACGCGCAACGAGGTCGAGCCAGAACCGGAGCGTCTCCGGCGCGAGCGTGCGCGCTTTGTCGTAGACCCTCGCAATTTCCGTTCCGTCGTAGTCCATGATGTAAGCTCTCGCCGGCTGCAGCACATCCCCGTTTACCACACGATCCGCTTGGTCGCGATTATGCGGCAAACTCATAAATGCCTATCAAGGGCTGGAATTCATTCTCGAGAAATCCATCGTCCAGTTCGTTTCCCATGTCTTGCCGCTATCGGCGGACATGGCCTGTTCCCAACGTGGCGTTGGGGTATCTGTTTGTAGCCAAAGGAAGCGCACGAGCACCGGCGTACCGTTCATTATTTCGTTCGCAAAAAAGCTACCGACGCCATTCTCGAACTTGCCCACTACGGGATTGTCGAGCTGGTGCGGATCGTTGGAGGAGAGCCACCAAATGGCCCACGACATGCTCTGCGCATTGTAGGATCGGACCGCGATTGCCCGGATCGGCCGCCCCGGAAATTCGAGATAATTGTCTTCCACGTTGCCGTTTCCTCCGAGAACAGGGCGCGTCTCGGAAAGTCCACCAAACACATCCCAATCATCGCAGCCGACAAGGCGCTCCCGCAAACGGCGATGATTGACGCGCCATTGCCCGAACTCGAAATCAAAATCATGGGAAACGTCAAAGCTATGGTCCATTTGTGATCTCCGGTAGGCCTCACCGATTCGATATTCGAATAAGAGCTATCACACGCTGCTGACTACATGTTGTCAGCAGCTTCGATTGAGATAAAATCGAAAACTGGCCTGGCGGCACTCGCTCGCATTGCCAGCCCAATACGCAGAACGGCGAAGGCTATCGCCGTGCCATAAGGCTTTTGACAGGGCGCACTATTGTCAACGAACAATCCTTCGCGGCCGCATGGCCGGACTTCCGCCCGTAACGCCGTCAAAATCGTCAACGTCGCGCTCCAGGGCGGCGGCGCGCATGGCGCCTTCGCTTGGGGCGTTCTCGACTATCTGCTCGAGGACGGGCGCCTCGACATCTGCGGCATCTCGGGCGCCAGCGCTGGCGCAGTCAACGCCGTCATACTCGCGCACGGCGTGAGCACGGGCGGGCGCGAGGGCGGGCGCAGCGCGCTCGCGGACTTCTGGCGCAAAGTGGGCGAGCCTAGCTCCTTCGTCGGACCGCACCCCTTTCAGCAGTCGCTGCCGCTCTCCTACTTCAGCGAAGCGACACCGGCCTTCGTGCTGTTCGACTTGATGACGCGTTTCTGGTCGCCCTATCAGCTCAATCCGCTCAACATCAATCCGCTCCGCTCGCTGCTCGAAGCGACGGTCGACTTCGAGCGCCTGCGCTCTTGCCCACGCACGAGGTTGTTCCTCACGGCAACGAACGTCCGCTCGGGGAAGGTGCACGTTTTTCGAACGAAGGAAGTCTCTGCTGAAGTCGTGATGGCGTCTGCGTGCTTGCCGCAGGTCTTTCAGGCCGTCGAAATCGATGGTGAGGCGTACTGGGATGGCGGCTTCATGGGCAATCCCGCGCTCTTCCCGCTGATCTACGACAGCCCCTCTCAAGACGTGATCATCGTGCATGTGAACCCGCTGGTGCGACCCGACGTGCCGCGCACCGCTCTCGAGATCGAGAACCGCATGAACGAGATCAGCTTCAATGCCTCATTGATCAGCGAGATGCGCGCGATCGCCTTCGTATCGCGCCTCATCGATCAGGGAAAAATCCCTGAAGGCACCATGAAGCGAATGCTGCTCCACTCCATTGCCGCCGACGATGTCATGCAAATCCTGGGCGCGGTCTCCAAGATGAATACGAGCTGGGATTTCCTCACCCAGCTCCGCGACATCGGGCGCGAGCGTGCCGCGCAATGGCTGGACGATGCCTTCGACCGCATCGGCGAAGAGTCCTCGACCGACATCAGGTCGTTTTTACAATGAGCCGCGTCAGGCTTTCAGCTTCGACAGAAAATCGTCGAACAGCGCGTTGACCTCGGCCGGCTGCTCGATCTGCGGAAAATGCCCCGCCTTCTCGATGATCTCGATGCGCGCGCCCGGAACCAGCCGACGCACGTCATCCAGATAGGCTGACGCCTGGCCCTTCTGCATGGAGTCGCGCTTACCAGCGGGCGTCATGTACGTCGTCTGGATCGCCATCAGCGGCACGCGGGCCTTCGCGAAGATTTCGTCGAAGCGCTCGGCGTCCCACTTGCCGATGTTGGGGAAGAGGTTGCCGGCGAGCTTCTCCGGCATACCGATCGCGCGCTGCAGAACAGGCCGCACGACCGCAGGATCCGCCTCGGGCCGGAACATCTGCGCGAACATCGGCTCGATGAAAGCGCGATAGCCGATCTCCGCGACCGTCTTGCACCTATCAAGATAGGCGGTGCTGCCTGCCGCCCCAAGCCGGCTACCATCGACGAGAATGATTCCGGCAACCCGCGTCGGGGCCTCGCTCATGGCGTGCATGACGATGCGGCAGCCCATGCTGTGCCCGACCAGGACGGCGCGCTCGATTGCCAGTTCGGACAGCAGCGCGGCGACATCCTGTCCGTGCGTATCGATGATCTCGTGCGCCTCGCTTCCAGGCGTCGTGCCGTGCCCACCGAGATCGAGCGCGACCGTCTCGAAGCGGCCCCTCAAGTGCGCCACCTGCCGCGCCCAGTCGGAGCGGGCACAGCCGAACCCGTGCACGAAAACGATTGTCGGGCGGCCTCGGCCTTCGCGGGTGTGGTCGAGCACGGTCATGAGCAGCTTCCTCGGTCTTTTGATGGGTATCGGCGAAGGTTCGCGCGAACCCGCCGGCAGCGTCAATCGGGACATCACGCCCCCACCACCGTTCGAGTTGTACGAACACGCACAATTCCCGTTCCGAACCGGCCACCTATGGTTGCCGAAGCAGCCCGAATCATAGCAACTGGCAAGAGACTCATCATGCGAACCACGAGGGAAGGTACGCGATGAACGATATGACCCCGGCCGGTGGGAAGGTCCCTCTCGACATCGGCTCGATTGCTAATGCAACATCCGAAGCCTGCATCTCCACGCGGGTGCGCCAGCTCTCGCGCATTGTGACCCGCGTCTACGATGATGCGCTCCGGCCCCACAAGATCACCGCGAGCCAGTTCACGCTGCTGACGCAGCTCGCGAACCAGGACGGCATCACCGCCGCCGAGATCGGCAGTACGCTCGATATCGAGAAGTCGACGCTCTCGCGCAACCTGAAGCGCCTCCTGGCTCTTGGCCACATCATCATGGACCCACCTGCTGGGCGCCGTGGTCGCGGCCTTCACCTGACGCCGAAGGGCAAGCAGGTGATCATCGAAGCTTTCCCGCTCTGGCAGGCTGCCCAGAAGCGCGCTGTCGAGGTCATGGGCCTCGAAAGCCGCCGCGTGCTGGATGATCTGCTCTCGCAGGCCGAGCGGCTGATCGTCCCCTGAGGCGAACCAGCCTGCTGCAGAATTCCGGGCCGGCGTGCACGCACGCCGGCCTTTCTCATTCCTGGACTGCCGTGACCAGGATCTCGACCAGATCCTTATCCCAGAGCACAACGCCGATGCACGCACGCTGCGGGGGATTTTCGCGATCCACCCACTCGTCCCAGGCGCGGTCCATCTCCGGCTTGTTCTTCATCTCCGTGATGTAGACGGTCGTGCGGAGAATGCGCGACTTGCTCGATCCTGCTTCGGCAAGCGTCGCGTCGATCTGGACGAGTGCGTCCTTTGTCTGCGCATAGAGCCCGCCCGACTTGTCCTTGGCGGTGGCCACCGCATAGACGATGCCATCATGGGCAACGGCGCGGCTGCGCGTCGGGATGGTGCCGGTATAGCGCTTGATCATGGACGGGTTCCTCGGCGATTGAGCGATGCCCGGCAGTGTCGACCCCGAAGGAGGCCTTTGGCAAGCCCAGGTGCGCCATGCTCACCCACCTTGCCCTTACCCTCCCGGTTGTGTTCCCATCCCCCGAGGAAACAAAAAACCAAGGGGAGGGCGCGCACGTGAAGATTTCCGGCGCATCCTATGACGAGCTCTATCGGACCTTCCGCTGGGAGGTACCGGCACGCTTCAACATCGCGCAGGCCATCTGCGACAGGCATGCCGCCGCGACACCCGACGCTCCGGCGCTCATTCATGAAACCGGCGACGGTAGCGTGAACGCGTGGTCCTTCGCGCGGATAAAGGAGTCGGCGGACCGCCTCGCCAATGCGCTCGCTGCCCTCGGCGTCACTCGCGGCACCATCGTCGCGATCCAACTCTCGCAATGCCCCGAGAACCTGATTACGCACGTTGCCGCGCACAAGCTCGGCGCGGTCGCCATGCCGCTGTTTGCGCTCTTCGGGCCGGATGCCGTTCGCTTCCGCCTCGAGGACAGCGGCGCGGCGGTGCTCGTCACAGCCACCGACAACATGGCGCGCGTGGCTGCAGGTCTGACGGATGTTCCGACGCTCAACCACATCATCTCGATCGACGGGCCGGGCCCCCTTGGCGCCAAAGGCTTCTGGGAGCTGACAGCGGCAGCCTCGTCAAACGGTGTCGCGACGGACACTTCCGTCGATGATCCCGCCTACCTGATGTACACCTCGGGCACGACCGGCAATCCCAAGGGCGTGCTCCACGCGCAGCGCGTGCTGCTCGGCCACCTGCCGGGCGTGATGGTGCCGCACAATCTCTTTCCTCAAGCCGGCGACCGCTTCTGGACGCCAGCAGACTGGGCCTGGGCCGGCGGCATCTTCGACGTGCTGCTGCCGTCGCTCTATTTCGGCGTACCCGTCGTCGCGCAGCGCCTCGCCAAGTTCGAGCCGGACGCTGCCTTCGCACTCATGGCGCGTCATGGTGTGCGCAATGTCTTCATGCCGCCAACTGCGCTGCGCATGCTGCAGGCGATCCCCAATCCGCGCGCGCGATACGACTACAAGCTGCGTTCGCTGGCCTCCGGCGGCGAGCCCATGGGCGCCGACATCATCAACTGGGGGCACGAGACGTTCGGCCTCACGCTCAGCGAGTTTTACGGTCAAACCGAGGTCAATCTGGTCGTCGGCAATTGTCCGCCCGTCTTCCCGGCGAAGCCCGGCTCCATGGGCCGCCCGGTCCCCGGCCATATTGTCGAGATCGTCGATCGCGACGGCAATGTGCTGCCCGCTGGCGAGCTAGGCATCGTCGCCGTGCGCAGGCCCGACCCCGTCATGTTTCTCGAATACTGGAAGCAGCCCGAGGCAACCGCCGACAAATTCCGCGGCGAGTGGTGCCTGCTTGGCGATATCGCGGTGAAGGACTCCGACGGCTATTTCTGGTTCCAGGGTCGCGACAACGACATCATCAAGTCCGCCGGCTACCGCATCGGACCAGGCGAGGTCGAGGAGTGCCTCCTGAAACATCCCGCCGTGGCGCTCGCCGGGGTCATCGGCACGCCCGATCCCCTGCGCGGCGAGGCTGTCACCGCATTCATCGTCACCAAGCCCGAGTATGCCGGCAGCGCTGAGCTCGCCAATGAGATCCAGGCGTTCGTCAAGGAGCGCCTCGCAGCGCACGAGTACCCGCGCCGCGTCCACTTCATTGCCGAGATGCCCATGACCGTGACCGGCAAGATCCGCCGGGTAGACCTGCGTCAGATCGCGGACAAACTCTAGCCCGCACGCTTTTCTTCGCGTCCCACGTGCCCTACCATGTCCGGACAAAAAGCAGGCATGAGGGAGCGCAGGATGCCCGGCACCATTGTCGAAAAGCTGGCCGAATACGGGGTTGCGGAACGGAGCAAGACGCTCCCGGCGGAAGTCCGCCATCACGCCAAGCGCGCGCTGATCGACTGGTTCGCGTCGCTGCTGCCCGGCACCGAGGTCGACCCCGCTCAGGCCATGATCAAGGGCCTCGCAGACGAACTGGGACACGGCAAAGCCTACGTCTACGGCTCAGGCAAGTTCGGACCACTGCGCACGGCTGCCCTCATCAACGGCACGGCCTCGCACACCATCGAGTTCGACGACATCTTCCGCGACGCCATCTATCACCCGGGATGCCCGACGATCAGCGCCGCGCTTGCCGCCGCCCAAGCCAAGGGCGCCAGCGCCGCCGATCTGCTGACCGCCATCATCGTCGGCTATGAAGTTTCGACGCGCATCGGGCTCGCGGTGCAGCCCTCGCACTACAAGTACTGGCACACGACAGGTACGGTCGGCACCTTCGGCGCAGCGGCCGCGGTCGCCACCATCCTCAAGCTCAATGAAGAGCAGTTCGCTCACGCGCTCGCGACGTCCGCGACGATGGCAGCGGCGCTTCAGCAGGCCTTCCGCTCAGACTCCATGTCGAAGCCGCTTCATGCCGGCCACGCATCGGAAGCCGGCGCCATGGCCGCGCTTAGTGCCGAGTACGGCATGACCGGAACGCTCGACGTGCTCGAAGGCGAAGCGGGGTTCGGTGCCGCCATGAGCACCACCGTCGACTGGTCGAAGGCGACGGCGGGCCTCGGCGCGCACTACAACATCACGCAGATGACCTTCAAGAACCACGGCTGCTGCGGCCACGCCTTCCCGGCCATTGACGGCGCGCTGCATCTCAAGGCCGAGCATGGCTTTGCGCCGGAGGCCATCAAGCGCATTCGCGTCGGTGGCTATCGCGCGACGCTCGACGTCGCTGGTGTTCCAAAGGCGACGACGCCGTTCGAAGGAAAGTTCTCGACGCCCTTCCTCGTCGCGAGCGCGCTCGTCCACGGCAGCGTGCGCCTCAATGCCTACGAGCCCGAGCGTCTCTCGGACTCGCGCGTGCAGGCCCTCTCCGACAAGGTCGAACTGAAAGTCGACGAACAGTGCGCCGCCGACTTCCCGAAACGCCGCTCGGCTAAAGTCGCCATCGAGCTCGTCGACGGCCGCACGCTCGAGCACTACCAGCCAACGCGCAAAGGTGATCCCGATGCGCCGCTCACCGATGCCGATGTCTCGGACAAGTTCCTCGAACTGACGGGACCGGTCCTCGGTGCCGACGCAGCCAAGCGGCTGCTTGCAGAGCTTTGGGCTGCAGACCAGCCGCGCACGCTTTATGCTGTTCCCGGAGATGTCCTGCGCAAAGCAGGCTGAATCGGGAGGAGAAGCATGAGGCTCAAGGACAAGGTCGCGATCGTCACGGGCGCGGCAGCTGGAATGGGTGCGGCCACCGCGCGTCTCTTCGCGCGCGAGGGCGCGATTGTCGTGCTCACCGATGTCGACGAAAAGGACGGTCCAGCCGTCGCCGCCGATATCGTGCGCACGAACGGCAATGCGCGCTTCGAGAAGCATGACGTGTCGAGTGACACCGACTGGCAGCGCGTCGTCGATGCGACGCTCGCCGCTTATGGCCGCATCGACATTCTCGTCAACAATGCCGGCGTCAGCGGCTCGATCCCCGACAAGCTCAATCTGGAAATGTGGGATCGGCAGATGTCGATCAACGCGCGCGGCAATTTTCTCGGCCTCCGCGCCGTCATCCCGACCATGCAGAAGCAGAAGGCCGGCGCGATCGTGAACATCTCGTCGATCAGCGGCGTGCTTGGCCAGGACTACGTGCACATGGCCTACAACGCCGCCAAGGGTGCCGTGCGGACCATGACGAAGGCGGCGGCCGTGCAATATGCAAAGGACGGCATACGCGTGAACTCCGTGCATCCCGGCTTCATGCCGCCCATGCGCACATCGAAGCTCACGGCCGATCCGGAACTGCGCAAGAGCTTGCTCGCGGGCATTCCCATGGGCCGCACCGGCGAGATCGACGAAGTCGCGTACGCGAATCTCTTCCTCGCGTCGGATGAAGCATCCTACATCACCGGCGTCGAACTGATGGTGGATGGTGGATTCACGGCTGTATAGCCGCTAACCGGCGATCGCATTCTCGGCAACGCAAGCGCTCTTCGCGCGCAGGTCGAAGCTTCCGCCGATCTTGATCGAGCAGCACGCATGTTGCTGCTCGAACGGCCGTCCGATGGACTCGCACACGCCGATCACACCCTCGGCAGGAAATGCGATGCCGTCGAGACCGGCCATGACAGCATAGGCATCGACGACGCGCTTGTGCATACCCGGCGGGCGCGCGCAGCCGAGTAGCACCGGCTTATTCGCGAGCCGCTGCCGCGCTTCCAGAAAAATGTGGCCGACATCGTGCGCTGAGGGCGTAACGAACATGCCGGATCGCGCGTAGAACGGCATGACCACCACGAGCACGAGGCTGTGGATCCCATGGCGCGCGCAAATGTCGAGCGCATTGGCCTCGCCGAGCAGCCGCCCGTAGTGCAGGCCGATGACGATGTGCGGCACGACCTCCATGCGCGTTGCGCAGAGTGCCGCGAGCGTCGCTTCGAAGTCATCGACCGAGCGCTCGAGATGATAAACCTCGCGGATCGTCTCCTCAGCGCCGATCACATCCATCATGGCGGTATCGACGCCAGCGCTTTCCATGAGGCGCGCGCGGCGCTCATCGAGCAGCGCTGAGTGAAGCGCGATCTTGAGGTGCGGGAAGTCGCCCTTCAGCTTCTCGATGACCGGATAGTATTTCTCGTACTTGATCTCGTTGCGCCGGTTCGAGCCGCCCGACAGCAGGAAACCCTGAAGATCCTGCAGCAGCACGAGATCGCGCACTTTGCTGTCGAGCATTTCCGGCGTCGTTGCCGGGATCATCGGCTCCAAAATCTTCGCCTGGCAGTGGTCGCAGTCGAGAGCGCACGCGCCAGCTGTCACCGAAAAGGCCGGAAAGGAGTTCTTCCCGCAGCCCTGGATTTCTGAGGTGTTGTATTCTTTGAATGTCGGCGTCGAAAAACGGATCGATCGCTGCTCGCCGCGCGCAACTGCGGCGTCCTGCATGGCAGCAACGAGCGCCGCATCGAATTCGGCGTCCTCGAGCGGCTCGATTGCAGCGAGATGATCGATCCAGTTCATGCCGCGATCATATTCGCATTCGCGAATATTGAGCAACAAAGACTTCACGGATGCTCAGTCGATCGAGTTATACGCTGCGCCCAAGCACAACAGCCTCAGCCCCAATCGAGCGAACATGACCAGCGCCTTTCAGTGGCGGCCCGCCACGCTCTCCGATACGGCCCATATCGCGCGGCTCTCCAAAGAGCATCTCGGCGTCTATGCCGAGGGTGAGGAGATCTTCGCCGAGCGCATCAGACTCGCACCCGAAGGATGCTTCGTGCTCGCCAATGGCGTGGCCATCGCCGGATATTTCTGCAGCCACCCGTGGGTGCGCATGAAGCCGCCCGCCCTCCATCAAATGCTCAGCCAGATCCCCGACAGCGCGGACTGCTGGTACGTCCACGATGTGGCTGTCGATCCAATTGCGCGCGGCGGTGGCGTCGTCGCCGATGCCTGCGAACGCGCACTCGAAGTGGCGAGGGCCAAGGGATTTCGCGTGGCCATGCTTGTCGCCGTCAGTGGCGCGGGAAGCTATTGGCAGCGGCTCGGCTTCAAAGATGCCACCACCGAGGCGCTGCGCCTGAAGCTGAAGGACTATGGCGACGACGCCGTCTACATGGAGCGTGCCCTCTCAGACGATTGAGGAAGGGCGAAGCGGGTGCTCCTCGATCAGAGCCGCTACTTGCGGCCGGATCGGTCCGGCATTCGGCGCATCGATGAGCGTCGTCAGCCATGCCGGATCGCGATCTTCGTCATCGACGAGATCGCAGTCGAGGCCGGCGAGCACAGTCTGCGCGGCAGGAGGTAGATCGCCAGAGATGTCGTGACCCGCCAGCAGTCCCCACATGCCGGCCCAGAGCCGCGCCGTGGTCCAGGGATTGTAGCCACCGCCGCCGAGCACCACCACGCGCGGCGCCATCGCGACCAGCTTGCGGCACGCCGCCCACAGCACCTCATTCGAGAGCCGCATCCCCGATAGCGGATCGCCGGCAAGACCATCCGCGCCGAGCAGGATCACGAGTGCCTCGGGCTCCGCGCGCCGCACGAACGGATAAACCAGCCGATCGAGAACCAACGCATACTCGCTGTCGTTGATCCCGCGCGGGACCGGCACATTCAGCGCCCGCCCGCCACATGTGTCGCTTGGCCGCCCCGTACCGGGCCAACGACCGTCCTCGTGCATCGACACGAGAGACACGCGCGGATCGTCCGCAAAAGCTGTCTCGACACCATCGCCGTGATGGGCGTCGAGATCCACGTGCACTACGCGCGTAAAGCCGGCGTCGAGCAGCCGCATGACTGCGAAGACCGGATCATTGAGATAGCAGAAGCCGGAGGCGCGGGCCGGCGCGCCATGATGCGTCCCGCCCGTCGGATGAAAGGCAACGCCACCGCCAAGCACCAGCTCCGCCGCAAGCATCGAACCGCCGACGGTCGCTCGTGCGCGATCCCAGAGGCCCGGAAAAACCGGGCATTCCATAGTGCCGAGATTGTACCGCTCACGCATCTCGGTCGTGGCGCGGCCGGCGGCGTGTGCCTGCTCCAATGCGTCGAGATAATCCGGCGCATGAAATCGCTCGATCACGGCCCGCCCAGGCAACGCGGGCACGTACATCAACGCCTGGTCGCACCAGCCGAGCACCTCGATGAGGTCCTGCACCGCAGCCTGGCGCCGCGTCGCCAACGGATGGTGACGCCCGAACGCAGGGCGGCGAAATATCTCATGTGTCACCAGAAATGGCCGCACGCACTCCTGCCTCTCGACGGGGCTTTCGCATTCAATTATACGCAGGCTTGAATATGGAGCGGCCGCCACGGCCAGCGCAACAAGTCCGTGGACGCGAGAACAGGCCGCGGAAGCGCACGGAGTCCTAAAGCATGGCCGACAAGACGCTCGACACGAAGGGGCTGAACTGCCCGCTTCCGATCCTCAAGGCCAAGAAGGCCATCGGCGAGGTGCCGGTCAGCGGCACGCTCGAAGTGCTCGCCACGGACCCCGGCGCCGTCGCCGATTTCCAAGCCTTCTGCCGGCAGACCAAGCACGAACTGGTCGAGCATTCCGAGGCCGCTGGCGTCTATCGCTTCCTCATCCGGCGCACGGCCTGAGCCTCTGAGTGCAATAGACGCTCTTGAGCGCCACTTGACGGCCTCGCTCCATCCTTGCCACGGTCGCCGAGCCGTGGCGCAGATGCCGCGCGCGGCGGAGCTCAGAGCATGACGAATCTTTTTGAAGCAGCCGGCCTCGAGCAGGGCGCCCCGCGTCCGCTTGCCGACCGACTGCGCCCCAAGAAACTCGCCGAGGTCATCGGCCAGGCGCACATCGTCGGCCCAGAGGGGTCGCTGACGCGGATGCTGCGCGCGGGCCGGCTGCCGAACCTCATTCTCTGGGGGCCACCCGGCGTCGGCAAAACCACGATCGCGCGCCTCCTCGCGCAGGAGACCAAGCTCGAATTCGAGCAGCTCTCGGCGATCTTCTCAGGCGTGCAAGATCTGCGCAAAGCGTTCGATCGCGCCAAGGCTCGGCGCGAGCAGGGCAAGGGCACGCTCCTCTTCATCGACGAGATTCATCGTTTCAATCGCGCTCAGCAGGATGGCTTTCTTCCGCACATGGAAGACGGCACGATCACACTCGTCGGCGCGACGACGGAGAACCCCTCATTCGAACTCAACGGCGCCTTGCTGTCGCGCGCGACGACACTGGTCCTGAACCGTCTCGACGATACAGACATGGGCGAGCTTCTTGGCCGCGTCGAGCGCGAGACCGGCCGCACGCTGCCGGTGGACGATGATGCGCGGGTTGCTCTCACCGGCATGGCCGATGGCGATGGACGCGCCTTTATCAACCTGTGCGAGGAAGTACTCGCCGCTGTCGCACCCGACGAACCGCCACTCACGACGGCTTCACTCGTATCGCTCGTGCAGCGCCGCGCGCCGCTCTACGACAAGAGCCGCGACGGACACTACAATCTCATCAGCGCGCTGCATAAGGCCGTACGCGGCTCCGATCCGGATGCGGCGCTCTACTGGCTCTGCCGGATGCTCGATGGCGGCGAGGACCGATTGTTTCTCGCGCGCCGCCTCGTGCGCATGGCCGTCGAGGATATCGGCCTCGCCGATCCGGCGGCCATCACGCAAGCACTTGCGGCGAAAGATACCTACGATTTTCTCGGCAGCCCCGAAGGCGAACTCGCTCTCGCGCAAGCGACGATCTACATGGCCACCGCGCCCAAATCGAACGCGGCTTACTCGGCGTATAAAGCCGCGATGCGTGCTGCGAAGAACAACGGCAGCCTCGCGCCGCCGAAACACATATTGAACGCGCCGACCAAGCTCATGTCTGAGCAGGGTTATGGCGCCGGCTACGAGTACGATCACTCGACGGCTGAGGGCTTCTCCGGCCAGGATTATTTTCCTGAGGAGATGGAGCGCGAGCAGTACTACGATCCGCCCGAGCGCGGCTTCGAGCGCGAAATCAGAAAGCGCCTCGCCTATTGGCAGCGCCTGCGCGACGAGAAGTCCGGCGGCTGATGCTGCCTCCGCTGCCTTGACGCGCGTCAAGGCGTGGCCACCAGCGCCGCTGCACAGTCCACCGTCGAACGCGTCCCCGTTGCCAGTGCTACAGGGCCAGTGCTCGGACGGCGAGGCCGGATTCGTGGCGGAAAAGATGCAATATCGCGCTCTGGCGGAGGTGGGTTGTCCGATCCTGGACCCCTTTGTCCTGCTCGATGAGGACAATGCGCTGCGCCTCGATCTCTGCGATCTGCTGGAGCACATCGCTGATGGCTTACCAGAGAACGCAGCACCACAGCTCGCGCAACTCGCCTCTTCCGCCATCGAGCGGGGCTGGATCAACCACACGGTCTTCGAGGAGCAGGCGCTTTTCCCTGTGCTCCACCATCACGGCCTCGGCCATCCCGAGCTGAGGGCCTGTGTGGCGCAGCTCGCCTCCGAGCACGAAAGCGATCTCGGCTTCGATCAGGAGCTTATCGATACGCTCAACGATCTCGCCCGCGGCGGACCGCCGGCGAACCCAGAAATGGTCGGATACCTTCTCCGCGCGCACTTCGTGCCGATGCGCCGCCACGTCCTCTGGGAGAATGCACTACTGATCCCGGCCGCGCGGCGGCTCCTGTCAGCGGAGGAAGTGACCACGCTGCGCGAGTGGATCCACGACCGCGAGCCGGAACGGTGCACATGCGGCCGGCTCGGTTGACGCGGTGGCCTACACCTCATCCTCCGAGACCGCCTCGCTCCACGGATGATGCGGCTCCGTCGCGCCTTCATTGCGACCGCGCGAGCGGCGCACAGCACCAGCGATCGTGAAGTTCGACGGAAACTCAACGGGCTCGCCGATGACGGCCTTGTAGGCCTCCGTCAATGCATCGATGGTTTTCTGCGGCAGGCGACGATCGATGATGATCGGCGACACGTTCGAGATATCGAGGCGCGGCTCGTGGAATGCCTCGTCCAGGTCGAACCCAAAATCCGCCGACATGGCCAGAAGCTGGAAAACTGCCGGCAAAATGCGGCGCCCGCCGCAACCACCGATGGCGATCGTAACATCACCGCCGGTCATCACTGCCGGCACGTAGTTGGCGAGCGCGCGCGCGTCGGCAGCAATCGAGTTCGGACCTCCCGGCGTCGGATCGAACCAGTTGATGCCGTTGTTCATGAGGATGCCGGACTGCGGCAGCACAATGCGCGCGCCGAACAGCGTCAGCAGCGTCTGTGTCAGCGTCACCATGTTGCCTTCGCGATCGACGACGGAGATGTGCGTCGTCGAGGTCGGCGCGGTCTTCTCGCCGGCATCGCCCATGACCTCGAAGCGATGCTTCCAGGCAGCCTGCATGGCTCCCGCATAGGCGAGAAATGTCTTCGCCTTCAGTTTCTGCTCGGGCTTTTTGCGTAGCCTCTGAAGCTCGCGGAACGCTACGGCGAGTGTTGGTCCACCATTGAGCTCGGGCAGCACGTGAATGGTGCGATCGAGGTAGGAAATTTTCAGCGGCTCGCGCTCGGGCGGCGCAACGGCAGCAAGATCCTCCTCCGAAAGATAGCCGCCCATCGCGCGCACATCGTCAGCGATGGTCTTGGCGAGCGCGCCCTTGTAAAGGGTGCCGGCGCCATCGGCGGCAATGGCCTTCAATGTCTTCGCGAGGCTCGGACACGGCAGGCGCCCGATCGGCCGCGGGTCTGCGGCAGCCGTGATGTAAGGCGGCACACCACCGGGCAGAAAGCGCTCGCGTGCACCCGAATCCTTCTGCAGATCCTTCATCGCGGCACCGATCGCCACTGCCGTGTGCCAATCGACCGGCAGGCCTTCCTCGGCGAGTGCGATAGCCGGCTTCAGAAGGTCACGCCAGCGCTTGGTGCCGTAGTGCTTGTGCGCGAGCGCGAGAAGTGCCGGCTGGGTCGGCGCGATCACGGCCTTGGGGCCGACCGTATTGATATTACCTTTCACCATCGGCCAGCCGAACAGATTGCCGGCATCGGCGTCGCCAGTCAGCTCGTAGTCCTCGGGCCTGAGAGCCTTGGGGCTGCGCCCGCCACCGTCGAATGCGCGAATCTGTCCCGTTTTCGCCTCGTAGACGAGCATGGCGCCAACGCCGCCAATGCCGCTCATCCACGGCTCCGCGACACCGACGGTCATGGCAGCTGCGACCGCGGCATCGACCGCATGGCCGCCTTCCTTGAGCACACGTGCGCCGGCCTCCGAGGCCATCCGGTTCTGCGTCACCACGATGCCGCCCTTCGAGCGCGCCGATGGCTTGCGCACCGTGCGCTTGATCGAGAAGTTCGGCGAGAGCGCGCTCTTGGGCTTAGGCATGAGGACGTAGCCTTTCGGGGGATGTGGAGAGATTGATATTGCGGTGCGCTCAGGCCGCGCCGAGATGTGCGATGAGCGCATCGAGCGTCGCATCGGGCTGCTCGGTCATCATCATGTGACCGGCGCGCTCGAGCGTCACGCTCTTGGCACCGCGCACGAGCTTGGCCAGCTCCGCAGCTTTGCGGGCGGGTGTCATGACATCACTCTCGCCGGAGAGGAACAGCGTCGGGCATTCGACCTTCGCGGCTGCCTCGGCGCCGCTCTTCCAGGCGTCGCACGCCGCGAGATCGACTGCGAGCGATCCATCATGCGCCTGCCCGAGCAGCGCCCGCGAGCCGCCGGTCAGCCAGAGACCCGGCGCCGTGTTGCCACCGAGTTTCGCCGGGGCGCTGTGACACCAGCCGGTCATCATGTCGTAGGCAGCGGGTGCATTCTCACGCGCATTCTTGAGCAGGTTCGGATGAACGGGCATCGCCGAGGCAATGCCGAGCAGGGCCAGGTGCGAGACCTTGGCCGGCGCCTTGGCCGCGGTTTCGAGCGCGATGATCGCGCCCATGGAGTGCCCGACGAGCGCAGCCTTGGTGACGCCCGCCGCAGCGAGCAGGCCTTCCATGAAGGCCACGAGGTCCGCAATGGACTCGCGTGGCGGCCCGGCAGATCGCCCATGCCCAGGCAGATCCACGGCCAACACCGACCAGCCATGCCAGGCGAACCAGCGGCTCTGGAGCTGCCAGCAGGTATGGTCGAGCCCCGCGCCATGAATGAAGACCAGGGCCGGGCGCTCCGGCGAGAACGGCCGCCCGCCAGTGCCGGCATAGACCTCGCGCCCCTCAACCTTCAGCAGCATTGCCGCACCCTTCCTGGACTGCTCCTCTTATACCGCCGCAGGGTAGCGACAGCGCACGCCCAAGCGCAAGCCGTGTGCGTGCGGCCTCAGACATGCTTGACCGCGGACTGCCGGCAGGGTTTCTCGCTTGCGTAAGTTGACACGCCCAGGGCGAGAAGTGCCAATCGATGCCGTCGCACACCACGCGTACGACCAACGCCCCTCTCGATCTCCTTGCGATGCGGCAATCCGGCGATTGGCCACGTGCCCCCGTCGCGCTGGCGTACGTCGTGCTCTTTGCCGGGATGACGTGGCGCTGGATCTCGGGGCTCGCCACCATTCCGTGGGACGCCAAGGCGCACTTCCATCCGCAGGTGCAGTTCCTCGCCCAGAGCCTCGCGCGCGGCGACTGGCCCTGGTGGAACCCTTATGTCTTTGCCGGCCACCCCCAGATCGCCGATCCGCAGTCGATGATCTTCTCGCCGCCGTTCCTGCTGCTCGCTCTGGCGAACGGTGATCCGAGCCTTTGGGCTGTCGACATGGCCTTGCTCGCAACCATGGCTTTCGGCGGCATCGGCCTCGTCTTCTACTTCCATGAGCGCCGCTGGCATTGGGCGGGCGCCATCGTTGCTGCGCTAGCCTTCAGCTTCGGCGCGGCGATGGCCTGGCGACTTCAGCACTACGGGCAGGTGATGAGCCTCGCTTATCTTCCGTGGCTACTGTTGTCGCTCGAGCGGGCGATTGCGCGCGGCTCCCTCGTCGCCGGTATACTCGCAGGTCTCTTCGCCGCGCTTATTGTCCTCGGGCGCGATCAGGTGGCGCTGCTCGCGATCTACGTCGCGGCGGGATATGCGCTGTGGCATCTCGCGAGCGCCGATGCCCCGGCGCAGGCCATTCGCCGCGCGCTGCTGCCACTCGTCCTCGGCGGTGTGGTCGGGCTTGTGCTGATTGCGCTGCCCATCGCGATGACGCTGCTTCTCGCCGCCGAGTCCAACCGACCCTCCATCGATTTCATCGGCGCCGGACGTGGGTCGCTGCATCCAGCGCTGCTGCTGACGCTCATCACGCCGGACATTTTCGGTGCGGCCGGCAGCGATTTCTGGGGACCGCCGAGCTTCGTGTGGCGCGACACGGATCTGTTCACGGCGCAGAACGTCGGCATCCTCTACGTCGGTGCGATCCCGCTGCTTCTTGTCGCGACCGGCATTTTGAGCGGCCAGCTCTGGACACGCGAAATCCGCTTCTTCACGATCGCGCTCCTGCTGATGATGCTCTATGCGCTCGGCTGGTATACGCCGGTCTTCCGCGCGATGTACGCACTTCTTCCCGGCGTCGATCTCTACCGCCGGCCGGCCGATGCGGTCTTTCTGATCGGCGCGCTGCTCGCGGTGCTCGCCGGATACGCGACGCATCGCCTGTTCTCTGCACCATGGATCAGGCCCGGGTGGCTGCCGATTGCGCTCGTCGTCACAATCCTCGCGGCGGCTGCCGCGTTCGCACTGCTCTCCGGCTGGCGCCTGGACCGCCTGCCGCGACTTCCGGAGCCCATGCTGATCGCGGCAGCGATCTTCGCGGTCTCGGCTCTTCTCATCGCGTGGGTGCGCTCCTGTCTCGCGCTTCAGCCCATGCTCGCGGGCCTCGTGCTTGCAGGCTTCACGGCCGCCGATCTCGGCCTGAACAACGGCAACAACGGCTCGTCCGCGCTACCGCCCGCCCTCTTCGAGGTGCTCGATCCTGCGAGTCGCAACGAAACGGCCGCCTGGCTCAAGTCTCACGTCCGCAAGGACGCGACATATCGCGACCGCGTCGAACTTGCGGGCATCGGCTTTCACTGGCCGAATGCGAGCATTCCCCACCAGCTCGAGAATACGCTCGGCTACAATCCCGTGCGCCTCGGCCTCTACTCACGCGCGACCGGCGCCGAGGATCACGTCGCGTTGCCGGACCAGCGCAAGTTCTCGCATCTCATGGCCTCGTACCGCAGTCCGCTCGCTAATCTTCTGGGGCTGCGCTACATCGCGACGGGCGCCCCCATCGAGACGATCGACAAGCACCTCCCTCCGAATGCGCTCCCGCTTGTTCATCGAACCAAAGAGGCCTGGATCTACGAGAACCCGGATGCCTTGCCGCGCGTGCTGTTCGCGACCGGCACACGGCACGTCCCCTTCGAGATCACGCTCGAGGACGGCAGCTGGCCCGATGTCGACTTCCGCACGACCGTCCTTCTGGATGGCGTAACCCCCGAGAAGGCCTCACGCGGCATCGGGACAGCCTCGATCGTCTCCTACGCCAATACGCGCATCGAGATCGACGCCGAGAGTTCCGATGGCGGCTATGTCGTGCTCAACGATGCCTGGCATCCCTGGTGGACCGTCGAGATCGACGGTGTCCGCGCACCGCTGATCCGCGCCAATGTCCTCTTCCGCGCGGTGGCCGTGCCGCCGGGACGCCACCGGGTGACGTTCACGTTCCGGCCTCTGGAAGGCACAATCAGCGCACTCCGGCACCGCTGAGGACTGCCATGCAGACGCACCCCTCGACGCCGCGACAACGTGCTGCCAGAGTGGCGTAAACCCGAATGTGACGCCACGCGCCCAACCGGAATCCGCTGTAGGAAACTGTCATGACGCATCTCATCAATCGCACCTTCAACCATGAGTACCCGACCATCGCCGGCGGCAAGGGCGTCCGCCTCTTCGACTCGAACGGCAAGAGCTATATCGACGCGTCGGGCGGCGCCGCGGTCTCCTCCATCGGGCATGGCAATCGCAAGGTCGTCGACGCCATCAAGGCGCAGGCCGAGCAGGCCGCTTATGCACATACCTCGTTCTTCGTGTCGAAGCCCTCCGAGGACCTCGCGGACTGGCTTGTCGCACGCGCGCCGGAGGGCTTTGGGCGCGTCGCCTTCGTCTCAGGCGGATCCGAGGCTGTCGAGGCCGCACTCAAGCTCACACGTCAGGTGCATATCGAGCGCGGCGCGCCGGAGCGCGTTCACTTCATCGCACGCGGACAGTCCTACCATGGCGGCACGCTCGGCATGATCGCGCTCGCGGGTCCGCGCCCAACGCGCCAGCTCGTCGAGCCCATGTTCGGCGATGACCTGTCGATCAGCCACATCCCGCCTTGCTACGCCTACCGCCACAAGCGCGAGGACGAGAGCGAGACCGACTATGGCCTGCGTGTCGCCCGCGCACTCGAGGAGGAGATCCTCCGCGTCGGCGCAGACAAGGTCGCCGGCTTCGTCGCCGAAACTGTGAGCGGCTCCTCCATTGGCTGTGCGCCGCCGACGCCCGGCTACTTCAAGGAGATCCGCCGCATCTGCGACAAGTATGGCGTGCTGCTGATCGTGGACGAGGTCATGTCCGGTATGGGTCGCACGGGCCATCTGTTTGCCATTACCGAGGACGGCGTCTCGCCCGACGTGATCGCCATCGCCAAAGGCCTCGGCGGCGGCTACCAGCCGATCGGCGCCGTAATGCTCCGCGACGAGCACTATGCACCTCTCGCGGAGGGCTCCGGCACGCTCAAGTGGACGCATACGTACATGGCGCACCCGACGGCTTGCGCAGCCGCTCTGGCCGTACAGCAGGTCATCGAAGAAGAAGGCTTGCTCGAGAACTGCCGCGCGCGCGGTGCCGAGCTCAAGGAGCGCCTACAGCAACGCCTCGGTCAGCATCCGCACGTCGGCGACATCCGCGGACGCGGCCTCTTCATCGGCATCGAGCTCGTTGCCGACCGCTCCACCAAGGCCCCATTCAAGCGCGCACTAAAGCTCGCCGAGACCTACAAAAAGCAAGCCATGACGAACGGCATGCTTTGCTATCCGAGCGGCGCCAGCGCCGACGCCTATGAAGGCGACCACATCATGCTGGCGCCACCGCTCATCATTACCTCCGAGGAGATCAACGAGATCGTCGACATCGTCGAGCGTACACTCAACGAGACGCTCGCGAAGATCGAGAAATAAGGGAACGATCATGAGCACGATCACTGCGGACGAGCAGCGCATTCTCGATGAGGTCGAGCGAGGCTTCGACGAAGAACTGGCCTTTCTGCAGGGGCTCGTACGCAGCCCGTCGGTGCGCGGTGCCGAGCACACCGTGCAGGACTATGTCTTCAACGCGCTGTCGAAGCGTGGCTATGACATGGACCGCTGGCGCGTTACCGAGGAGGACATCAAGGACCATCCCGGCTTCTCACCGATCGCTGTGTCGTACGAAAATGCCTGGGTCGTCGTCGGCACACATCGCCCGCGATCCACGAAGGGCCGCTCGCTGATCATGAACGCCCATATCGATGTCGTGCCGCCCGGCCCGACGGACATGTGGACCTACCCTCCGTATGATCCGGTCATCCGCGATGGCTGGATGTATGGCCGCGGCGCCGCTGACATGAAGGCCGGGCTCGCAGCCAATATCTACGCGCTCGACGCCATCAAGCGCGCCGGCTTCGAGCCAGCCGCGACCATCCACATCCAGTCGGTCCCCGAGGAGGAGAGCACCGGCAACGGAACGCTCGCCACCTCGGTGCGCGGCTATCGCGCCGACGCCGCCATCTGCCCGGAGCCCACCAACGGCAGCATTACGCACGCCAACGTCGGGGTCGTGTGGTTTTCGGTGCGCGTTTACGGTCGCCCTGCACACGCTCGCGAAATGCAGGCCGGCGTCAACGCCATCGACGCGGCATATAAGGTGGTCGGCGCGCTGCGCGTGCTCGAAGAGCAGCTCAATGTCGAGGCCGGACAGCACCCGCTGTTCAAGGACCTCGTCCACCCGATCAATCTCAATATCGGGCAGATCGAAGGTGGCGACTGGAACTCGACGGTGCCGGCGTCTTGCACTGTGCACTGCCGCCTGTCGATGCTGCCGGGCACGCCCGCTTCCGAGCTGAAGCGCCGGATCGAGCAGACGATCAGCGATTTCTCGCGCAAGACACCCGGAAGCGGCAACACGCCGCCGGTGATCAAGTGGACAGGCTTCTCCTGCGAGGGTTTTGTGCTCGAGGAGGGGAGCGAGGCGGAGAAAACGCTGGCGGCCGCGCACGAGGCCATCTCGGGCAATCCGCTGCGGAGGCAGGTGATGCCGGCTTATCTCGATGCGCGCGTCACGATCCTCTACGACAAGATCCCGACACTCGTGTATGGCCCCGGCGGCCGCAACATCCACAGCATCGACGAGGCCGTGGAGATCGCGACCATAAAGGAGGCGACGAAGTCGATCGCGCTTTTCGCCGCGCGCTGGTGTGGCCTCGCACCGCTGAAGTCAGCCTAACCTGAGGCGCCCGCCTATTTCCCCTTGAATTTGGGCGGGCGCTTCTCGGCGAAGGCTGCACGACCTTCGATCCAATCCTCGCTGCGGTTGATTGCATCAACCTGCGAACGCGCAATGCCTGCGATCTCGGTCGGGCCCTTGGGCAGCGTCTCGGCCGCAAATCGCTTCAGCATCCGCGAGGGCATGGGCGCCGTCTCGGCAATGCGCCGTGCATAATCCATAGCCGTCGGCATGAGCTGGTCTACCGCCACGATCTTGTTCGCGTAGCCGACCTCGTAGGCGCGCTTGGCATCGATCGTATCGCCGACGAGCAGCAACTCCATCGCGATCTTGTGCGGAATGCGCGTGACGAGGTTCGAGATGAGGCCGCCGGAGAAGGCGATCTTCACTTCCGGATAGGAGAACTTCGCGTCCTCGGCGACGATCATGATGTCGGCCATGGTCGTCAGAACCATGCCGCCGCCGATGCACCAGCCCTGTACCGCCGCGACGACCGGCTTGTCGACCGGATACCCGATGCCGGGAATGCCGTGATAGAGATGGTGCGGCACCGCCTTGAGATCGGCGCCGGCCGAAAACGCCTTGCCGTTGCCCGCCAGAACGGCAACCCGCGCCGCGTCATCAGCCATGAACTGCACCCAGCGATCGTGCAGGCCATCGACGAGTTCGGCGTCAAGCCGGTTCATACGATCCGGCTTGTTCATCGTGATGACCGCGACCATGCCGTCGCGCTTGTAGCTGACTGCCGAACTCTCGCTCATGACTTCCTCCCTGCGCGGATTCCGGTCGTTGCGACGCCGGCCGCCTTGAACGCGGCAATCTCCTCCGCCGAATATCCCGCTTCGCCGAGCACCGCGTCCGTATCCGCACCCGGCATGGCGGGGAAGCGCTTGATCTCCGCGCCTCCGTGCGCATAGCGAATGCCGGACGCGAGCAGCTCGACTTCGCCATAAGGCGAATCCACCTTCTGCAGGATCGTGCGATGACCAAGCTGCGGATGCTTCACCACCTCGGCCAGCGACCAGATGCGCGAGCACGGCACATTCGCCGCCGTCAACCGCTCGTCCCAGGTCGCCGCATCGGCCGCGGAGAACACCTCCTCGATGATCTGGCGGAGCGCCACCTCGTTCTCGATGCGCGCCGGCCAGTCGATGAAGCGCGGATCGCTCGGCAGATCGGGATGGCCAATAGCCTTGGCGAGCGCGATGAACTGCTTGTCGTTGTTCACAGCCAGCAGCAGATGTCCGTCCTTGACCTTGAAGAGATCGGCTGTCGGCAAGCGGCTCTGCGCGCGATTGCCTGACGGTCCCTGAAGATGGCCGCCGACCGTGTAGTCGACGACGAACGACGACATGAACGTCAGCGCGGAATCGAGCATCGCCACATCCACGAGCTGGCCCTTGCCCGTATGCGTGCGCTGGAACAGCGCGCTCGCCACGCCGAAGGCCAACGACATGCCGCCAATCGCGTCGCACACCGCGAAGCCCGCCCGCGTCGGACCGCTTTCCTCCGAGCCGGTGATCGACATGAGGCCGCTCATCGCCTGGATCTTGCCGTCATAGGCGCCAGTCGTGCGCTCGGGCCCGACCTGACCGAAGCCCGAGACAGCCGCATAGATGATGCGCGGATTGACCTTCGAAAGCGCCTCGTAGCCGATGCCGAGCTTGTCCATGACGCCGGGACGGAAGTTCTCCATCACAACATCGGCCGTCTCGGCGAGCTTCTCTACGATTGCGATGGCCTCGGGCTTGGTGAGGTCGAGTGCGATGTTGCGCTTGTTGGCGTTGATCGCCAGCCAGCCCGTGCCGAGACCGCGGTCGGACCATTCCTTGTTGGGCGGCCCGTAGCGCATGTCATCGCCGCCGGGCCGCTCGATCTTGATCACGTCGGCGCCGAGCAGCGCGAGCTGGTAGCTGCCGAAGGGCCCCGCGAAAACCTGCGTGAAGTCGAGGACGCGGACACCCGTGAACGGCTGGCTCATTCGGCCGCTCCCTTGAGCTTCATGTCCTCGGCGAGCTTCTCCTTCGCAATTCGCTTCTGGCGGTCGAACTCGGCGCGGCGCCGCGCGATCTCCTCTTCCGACAGGCGATCGATGTTCGAATAGTCGAGCTTCCAATCCGGAATGTCGCTCCAGGGGATCGGATTCTGCACGGTCGTGCGCGGCCCCGGCGCGGACTCGAGAACACGCAGTGCGTGCTCGAGTGTCTCCCGCTGAGATTCCTTATCCTTGGGCCTGCCAGCCGCGTTGCCGAGGGGGAAATCGCTGAAGGCGAAGCGCGGCACGCCGACGAACTCGACGATGTCCTTCGCGCACGCCATCACGACGGTCGGAATGCCGGCCGCTTCGAGCGCGCGCGCAGCGAGGCTGATGCTCTGGTGGCAGACGGGGCAGTTCGCCGCGAGGATGGCAACGTCCGTCTTGTCCTCCAGCACGCGCTTGACGATCTCGGGGCAGTCGACATCGAGCGTCGTGCGGTGACTGCGGTTCGTCGGAATGCCATGCACATGCGCCGTGAGCCCGCCGATCAGACCGCGGGCGGCTGCATCGCGCAGCGCCGGCAGCGGGAACCAGGTCCCTGAGTCCTCCTGCGTGGTGTGATTGCGATCGATGCCGACGTGCGAGATGCGCGTGTCGTGATCCTTCGAGGAATCGAGTGAATAGACGACGTAGAACTTGGCGGCCGAGTTATACGGCGAGCCCGGTCCCTGATCGCCCTTGTCGGGCTGATAGAGCGCCGCCGTCGTGATCAGCGTCACCTTAGACTGCTTCAGCGGCTTCTTCAGCGGCGTGAAGGGCACGTCGTCGTAGTGCGCCCACTTGTAGGGCGCGCCATAGCCGAGGCCCACGTAATAGTTGCGAATGCGCTCGCGGTAACGGATAGGCTCGGAATGGTCCGGCGCGAAGCCGAAATCCTCGTCGGCAGGGACGCTCATGGGGCGGTCTCCTCGGTGTTGGTGCTTTGGGCGTATTGTCGCCAGTTCGAGCGCGCGCGCAAGGCCACCGCCCTCTAAGCGGAGCAACCCTGCCGCGCCCTTACCGGCCAGTCCACTTAGGCTTACGCTTCTCGGCAAAAGCCCTGGGCCCTTCGATCGCATCCTCGCTGTTGCGATGCGCGACATAAGCCGGGTACCGCATGTTCTTCATGCTCACTTCCATGACCGGATTGTCGAGCGATCGCATGACAACCTGCTTGGTCGCCCGGATGCTCATGGGCGAACACTCGAGGATCATGTCAGCCCAGCGGCGCGCCTCCTTCATGAGATCATCATGAGGCACGACGGCCGTGACGAAGCCGAGCTCGTAGCCCTCGGCCGCCGGGACGTGGCGCCCGGTCAGCATCATCCCCATAGCCTTCTTGAGCGGGATCTGGCGCGCGAGGCGTTGCATTCCACCAGCGCCAGCCGACAGCCCCACGCGCGGCTCCGGCAAAGCAAAGCGCGCCTTGTCCGAGGCAATGATGATGTCGCAGGCGAGCGCGATCTCGAATCCGCCGCCCATCGCGACACCATTCACTGCCGCGATCAGCGGCTTGTCGAGGTCGTGCCGGTTCGTGAGGCCGCCGAAGCCCGAGGACGGCGACGCAGGACGCGCGCCGGACTTGGCCCGCAGCTCGGCATGATACTTGAGGTCATTGCCGGCCGAGAATGCGCGATCGCCCGCGCCGGTCACGATCCCGATCCACAGCTCCGGATCAGCCGCGAAGGCGTCGAATACATCCGACAGCTCCTGGCTGACCATGGGATGCACGGCATTCATCACGTCGGGACGGTTGATCGTTACCGTCAGGATGCGGCCATCCACATCGACCTTGGTGAACTCGCCATTCTTCAGGGCGCTCATGATTTCCTCCTACACAACGACCGGCTTGACGTTGGCGAGCACCCAGGCGGCGAGCCCCGTCAGCGCATGATCTCCATGCCACGCGCCACAAAGCTGCACACCAACAGGCAAACCGCCGACCGACATCAGCGGCAGTGTAATGACTGGCATCCCGATTGCCGACGTGAAGAAGTTGCAGGCGGCATTACCCGTCGTGCGCACCTCGTTGCCGCCCGGCGGCCCTGAATGCGGCGCGACACCGGGCGAAGCGAGCGCGATCACTGCGTCCGCATCGATCATCAGCTCGGCATGACGCCGCCGCATGTCCTCGCGGCGCAGCACGGCCGTACGATAGGTCTCGATTGTGTAGCCCTCGGCGCGATCGAGGCGATCGCCGAGGCTCGCCGACATTTGTCCGGGAAAGCGCTCGGCGAAGTTCCGCCAGGACCAGCGCGCTTCCCACCCGCACGTCACTGCCGTGCCCGCACCTGCCGCAGAAATCAACTGCTCGTAGGCTTCGATCTTCGCAGATGTCTTGCGCGTGATGATCTCGACGCCAGCCTGCGCGAGGCTCGCACAAATCCGCTCGAACGCATGATGCGTCGCGGCATCGGCGACAGACCAACCCTCCGTCTCGACAGCAATGAGGCGGCGCGGCTTGCGCGGAGCGGCGGGTGATGGATCACCGTAAAGACCGGACGAGCCTGGGTCGCCACCCGCGTCGACGCCGATCTGCCAGGCGCAGGCCCACATATCCTCGATCGAGTTCGCGTGCGGCCCGACCGTCGACTGGCTGTAGCCCTGGCGCTCACCGCGATTGAGCGCACCTTGTGTTGGTTTGAGCGCGATGTTCCCGCAGTAGCTCGAGGGGCGAATGATGGAGCCGCCGACCTGCGTACCAAGCGCAATCGGCACCATGTCCGCCGCGACCGCCGCGGCCGAGCCCGAGGACGAGCCACCGGGCGTACGCGCTGGATCCCACGGATTGGTCGTCGGGCCTGGATGCGACATGCCCATTTCGGTCGTGACGAGCTTGCCGAGGATGACGGCGCCGCCGCGGCGCAGCGCCTGAACGGACGCCGAGTCCTCGTTCGTCACACGCCCCTTCATGGCCGGCGTACCCATCTCGGTCGGCATATCCTTCGTCGCGATCAGATCCTTCACGCCCATCGGACAGCCATCGACCGCCGACAGCGGACGGCCCGCCTTGTAACGCGCATCGGCCTCGTCAGCGGCCGCGCGGGCGCCGTCGACGTTCGTGCATACCCAGGCCTGCACGACGGGCTCGCGCCCAGCGATCGCTTCCAGGCATCGTTCGAGATACTTGCGCGGCGTATCGGCACCGTCTGCAAAAGCGCGGACGCGATCCGAGAAAGTCAGCCGCCGCGCGGCTGGATCATAGGCGGGCGTGGACATGGGGTGCTCCAGTCGTGCGAGTGACATGCACTCAGACGTCGAAAAATACGGTCTCGTCCGCTCCCTGCATGCGGATATCGAGACGATAGACGGCGCCCGCGGGCGTCTCGTTGCGGACGGCGATCAGTGTGTTGCGGCGTTCGGCGGGCACGCTTGCCAGCACGGGATCGCGCGTGTTCGCTGCGGCTTCGTCCGAGAAATAGATGCGCGTGTACGCGTGAAGGAGCAGGCCGCGCATGAAGATGGTGACATTGATATGCGGCGCCTGCGTGCCGTCCACCGAGCCCGGCTTGATCGTATCGAAGATGAAGCGCGATTCCGGATCCGTCCCCGTGCCCATGCGGCCGAAGCCTTTGAACGCGACATTGGAGCCGCGCGGATCGGCAGGATGGGCGTAGCGACCTTCTCCATCGGCCTGCCAGATCTCGATCATGGCGTCGGGCACGAGGTCGCCTTTGCCATCGAGCACGCGCCCCTCGATGCGAATGCGCTGGCCCGGGACATCGCCCTCGATGAGATTACCGTCGGCAATGCTCTTGAAGTCGTAGCCATACTGCTCTGGCGTCAGCGCATAGGCGAAGAAGGGCCCGACCGTCTGCGAAGGTGTCTGCCGTAGCTTGCTCATGCCTAGTGTCCCGATCCCGAAGTTCGCCTCGCGTGGATGCTGGCGTCCCGAGCGAACTTCGGCATCAAATGGGACACTAGGATCTCATTCTTGCTAGCGCGATTCAAATCGAGAAATTCGCTCGACACCGTGCGGCGAGATTTGGCGAATTTCTCGATCATCACGCTAGTATCTTACTCGGTCGGCGTCTGGCGGCGGCCGCGCAGCACGAAGTCAAACTCGTACCCGAGCGCGAAGGAAGGTTCCGTATGCTCGAGCATGAATTTCGAGATCAGCAGCTCGCGGCAGTCCGCCGGCGTACCCATGTAGATTGGATCGAACGCGAGCAGCGGATCTCCGGGAAAGTACATCTGCGTCACGAGCCGCGTAGAAAGACTCGGCCCGAACAGCGAGAAGTGGATATGCGCCGGCCTCCAGGCATTGTCGTGATTGCCCCACGGGTAGGCGCCGGGCTTGATCGTCGTGAACTTGTAGCGGCCCTCACTGTCCGTGACGCAACGTCCGCCGCCGAGAAAGTTCGGGTCGAGCGGCGCCGGATGCTGATCGACGACGTGCACGTAGCGGCCTGCAGCATTTGCCTGCCAGATCTCGATGAGCATGTTCGGTTGCGGCCGGCCGTTCTCGTCGAGCACACGCCCGGTCACGACAATGCGCTCGCCGATCGGCTCGCCGCTTTTGACGGCATTGCGCGTGAGATCGGTGTCGAGAGCGCCGAGGCGATCGTGACCGTAGACAGGGCCGGTGATCTCGGAGAGTGACTGACGAATGGGGATCAGCTTTTTCGTGGGCGCGCGCAGCACCGTCGACTTGTAGTCCGGGTGCAGATAAGGCGGCTGGGAGGACCAATCCCGCGGCGTGTAGATCTCCGTCATTGTTCCTCTCCCTCGCGGCGCGTCGTTGGTCTGCTTTTTTTATAAAGCTTATCAGCAAGCAAGCGGTGCTCAATAGGGGAGGCCGACGTAGTTCTCGGCGAGAGCTGCGGCAGCATGCCGCGAGGTCGTCACGTAGTCGAGCTCGGCGGATCGCAGCTTCTCCGCAAAGGGCGTCGCATCCGGGAAGCGATGCAGCAGCATAGTCATCCACCAGGAGAAGCGCACAGCCTTCCAGACGCGGTCGAGCGCGCGCGCCGAGTAGACGTCGAGGCCGGCCGGCGATCGCTCGGTGTAGAACTCGCGCAGGCCCTCGAACAGATAGTGCACGTCGCTCGCCGCGAGATTGAGGCCTTTGGCGCCGGTCGGCGGCACGATGTGAGCAGCGTCACCGCATAAGAAGAGGCGGCCGAAACGCATCGGCTCGGCGACGAACGAGCGAAGTCCCGCGATCGACTTCTCGAACGAGGGGCCCGTCGTCACGGCGTCGGCGGCCTCAGCGGGGAGGCGGCGGCGCAACTCGTCCCAGAAGCGCTGGTCTGACCAGCTTTCCACCTTCTCGTCGCCATCGCACTGGACATAGTAGCGGCTGCGCGTCGGCGAACGCATGGAGCACAATGCAAAACCGCGCGAATGGCTCGCGTAGATCAACTCGTCGCTCACTGGTGGAACCTCGGCGAGGAGGCCGAGCCAGCCGAAGGGATAGGATCGCTCGAAGGTCGAGATGGCGCGCTCCGGCACCGCGCGACGCGAGATGCCATGAGAGCCGTCGCAGCCCGCGATGAAATCGCAATCGACGCGATGTGCGGCTCCGCCGTGGGCATACGTGACGTAAGGCGTGTCCGTATCGAAATCGTGCGGCATGACGTCGGCGGCTTCGAAGACGGTAGCCGCACCTGCGACCTCCCGCCCGGCCATGAGATCGGCCGTTAGCTCGGTCTGGCCGTACACCACGACCCGCTTGCCGCCCGTCAGCGCGTGAAGGTCGATGCGGTGGAGACGGTCGTCGAACGCCACCTCGAAGCCGTCGTGTTTCAGTCCTTGCGCATCCAGCCGACCGGCCAGACCGGTCGCGCGGACAAGCCCCACCGTTCCCTCCTCGAGCACGCCGGCACGCACGCGCGCCAGAACGTGCTCCTTGCTCGCCCGCTCCAGGATCAGCGTATCGATGCCGATGCCATGCAGGAGCTGGCCCAGCAGCAAGCCGGATGGCCCCGAGCCGATGATGACGACTTGCCTGCGCATTCTGGACTTGCCTCCCGGTCCCGGTGATCTTGTCGATTGATGCCAACCGGTTAACCTGTTCGCAGCCTATCTCAGATCCTGATATCAGGCAGCCCGCAATTGGTAGGACGCTGCGACATGAGAAATCTGATCACGGACATCGAAGGCCTGCGCGTCGGTCACGCCCATGACCCAGCCATCGCGAGCGGCGTCACGGCGATTATCATCGACACCGAGAACGTCGCCTCGGCGGTGACACGTGGTGGCGCGCCCGGATCGCGGGATACCGCACTGCTCGAGCCGGAAATGAGCGCGATAGGCGTCAACGCGGTGGTTCTTTCGGGCGGCTCGCTTTTCGGGCTCGATGCGGCGGGTGGCGTTATCGGTCATCTACGCGAACAAGGCGCTGGCGTTCGCATTGGCGCGATCAACATTCCGATCGCCGTGCAGGCCATCACCTTCGATCTGCTCAATGGCGGCAACAAGGACTGGGGCCGCAAGCCGCCGTACTGGGAACTTGGGTGGCAGGCCGCCGAGCGCGCCACAAGCGGAGACTTCGCGCTCGGCACGATTGGCGGCGGCTATGGCACGACAACCGTCACACTGAAGGGGGGCCTCGGCTCGGCGAGCATGGTCACCGCGAGCGGCTTCACGGTCGCCGCGATCGCCGTCGTCAATGCCGTCGGTTCGGCGACGATTGGCGAGGGGCCACACTTCTGGGCCGCATCCGTCGAAGTCGGTAAGGAATTCGGCGGGCTCGGCAGTCCGACGCATCTCTCGGAGGCCGACCTCGCCTTGCGCATGAAGGGCAGTCGCCAACCGGCAACGACAATCGGCCTCGTCGCGACCAACGCCATCCTGACGAAGCCACAGGCCAAGCGAATGGCGATCATGGCGGACGACGGCCTCGCGCGTGCGGTCCGCCCAGCGCACGCGCCCATGGATGGCGATACGGTCTTCGCCGTCGCGACGCAGAAGAAGCCGCTCACAGACCCGCTGCCGGATCTCACCGAGATCGGCATGGCAGCGGGCGACTGCCTTGCCCGCGCCATCGCTCGCGGTGTGTACGAGGCGACGGCGCTGCCGTTTCCCGGCGTGCTGCCGGCATGGCGCGACAAGTTCGGAAAAGGTGCGTGAGCGTCCTCAGAAACGCTCGGCGCGATAGGGGTGCGGATCTGTGAACGTCTTCTCGCCGGTCATCATCTCGGCGAGCAGGCGGCCCGTGACAGGCCCCAGCGTGAAGCCGAGATGGTGGTGGCCGAAGTTCATCCAGAGGCCCTTCTTGCTGGCTGCCTGACCAATGACCGGCAGCATGTCCGGCATAGTCGGCCGCCGTCCGAGCCAGGGCTCTGCCTCGACGCGCTCGGCAAGCGGGAACGCCTCGCGTGCCAGCGGCTCGACGCGCTCGAGCTGCACGGGGTTGGGCGGGGCATCGCGCACCGCGAACTCGGCGCCGGTCGTGATGCGAATGCCCTTCGTCATGGGTGCCATGGCGTAGCCGACCGACGTATCGATGACGGGCCGGTTGAGCGTGGCATTTCCCTCGGGGCGATAGTGCATGTGATAGCCGCGCTTGACGCCAAGCGGCAGCTTCAATCCCTGCGCGGCCGTCACCGTGTCCGACCATGGCCCCAGCGCGACAACGACATCCGGCGCCGAGATCCAGCCGTCGCGCGTTGCAACTTTCCACCCTGAACCATCGCGTGTCAACGAACGCGCCTCGCCCTCAACCAGCGCGCCGCCACGACGCGCGAAGAGATCGCCGTAAGCCTTGCCGAGTGCACTCGGGTCGCCAACGCTGCAGGGGTCGGGCAGGAATATGCCGCCGACGTAGACGGACTTCAGGTGCGGCTCCATTTCGGCGAGCTCGGCCCGGCTGACGGGCTTTGCGACGACGCCGTACTTCGCCTTGACCTGATTGTCCTCGCGAATGGCCTTCTCGAGGCCCTGCTCGTTGCGGTAGAGGCGCAGGTAACCCGTCCGGCGGATCATGCCAATGACGCCAGCCTCGTTCATGAGGTGCTCGTGCTCATCGACGCAGCGCGTCACGATCGGCGCCATGGCGCGCGCCGTCGCATGCATTCCTTCTTCGGTCGACCAGCGCCAGTACTTGAACATCCACGGCGCGATACTCGGCAGGGACGACCACTGGAATGAGGCATCCGTCGATTGATTGCGCGCATAACGCAGGATGGTCGCCCATTCGCGCGGGAATAGGTAGGGCACGATGCCCTCGCGCTGAATGATGCCCGCGTTGCCGTAGGAGGTCTCCTCGGCCACGCTGCGCCGGTCGACGAGCGCCACGGAGCGGCCGCGCTGCTGCAAATGCAGCGCCGTGGACACGCCGACCATGCCGGCGCCGAGGACAATCACATCGTTGCTCATGAGGGAAGGGTCCGGTTCAGATGATGCTATCGAGCTTTGTGGGTGGGTCTTAAGTCTCTAGTCGTCTTCGCTCCCGGGCTCGTCTCTTTCCGGACGCCGTTCCGCAGTGCCTGCAGATAGCAGACTGCCTACCGTTCCAGCTTCCAATTGTCAGCCCCGAATGGCAATAGTCCATTGGCGCCGAGCGGTCATGCGCGGACTAGGGCGGCGCATGGTCGCCAGATGGCACCTACCTTGATCGAGATCAAAGAAAGTACGTCATGACCGCTGACAGCAACCTCAGGATCGACGGCAAGCGGCTGTGGGACAGCCTCATGGAGATGGCCAGGATCGGCGCGACGCCCAAGGGCGGTGTCAACCGGCTGACGCTGACCGATCTCGACCGCCAGTCGCGCGATCTCTTCGGCGACTGGTGCCGCAAGGCGGGTTGCACCATCAAGATCGACAAGATGGGAACAATGTTCGCGCGCCGCGCCGGCGCCGACGACAGCCTGCCGCCGGTGCTCATCGGCAGCCATCTCGATACCCAGCCGACCGGCGGCAAGTTCGACGGCGCGCTCGGCGTCATGGCCGCGCTCGAGGTCGTGCGCTCGCTGAACGATCTCGACATCAAGACGCGCCATCCCGTCGAGGTCTGCATGTGGACGAACGAGGAGGGTTCGCGCTTTGCGCCAGCTATGATCGCCTCGGGCGTGTTTGCCGGCGTCATCTCGCTGGAGGATGCGCTCTCGACGAAAGATCCCGAGGGCAAGGTCTTCGGCGAGGAGCTGAATCGGATCGGCTACTCAGGTCCCGAAAAGGTCGGCGGGCGCCCGATCCATGCGCTCTTCGAGCTGCACATCGAGCAGGGGCCGATCCTTGAGGAAGAAGGCATCGAAATCGGCATCGTCACGGCAGCCAACGGGCAGAAGTGGTACGAGATCACGCTGACGGGCGTGGAGAGCCACGCAGGCCCGACGCCCATGAACCGGCGCAAGGATGCGCTGCTCGCAGCGGCGCGCATCGTCGAGCTCGTGAACAAGATCGGGCATGATCATGATCCGAGCGCCTGCGCGACTTGCGGCATGGTCGAGGTCTATCCGAACTCGCGCAATGTCATTCCCGGCCGCGTGTTCATCACGGTCGATTTCCGTCATCCCGACGGCGAGAAGCTGATCTCCATGGACAAAGCGCTCCGCGCGGGCTTCGAAGAGATCGCAGCGAAGACGGGCGTCACCGCCGAGATCAAGATGGTGGCAAATTTCCCGCCGCAGCCGTTTGAGGCGAGTTGCGTCACGGCCGTACGTAATGCAGCGAAGAAGCTCGGCTACACAACGCGCGACATCACCTCAGGCGCCGGCCACGATGCCGTGTACGTCGCGCGTGTCGCGCCGGCCGCCATGATTTTCACGCCCTGCATCGGCGGCATCAGCCATAACGAATCCGAGGACATGACGCCCGAATGGGCCGCCGCCGGCACCGACGTGCTCCTGCACGCCGTGCTCGAAAAGGCGGAGGTCGTGGGCGGGAAGGCTTAGGCGTCGCGACTACTGCCGCGGCTGCTGTGCGTTCGCCGCCCGCGGTGTGGCGCCGGCAGGCGGAGTACCGCTCCCCGGCATGCTCCAGAGCGTGTTGGCGCCCGCGTCGCCACCCATGAACGTCGTCGGGAAGGTCCCGCTCCACTTGTCGACCTTGCGGTACTCGACGACCAGCGGGTTTTGCGCGAGCGCCGCACCCATAATGCGAATCGCGTCCGCCTGCGCCTCACCCTGCACCTTGATCTCGTAGGCGCGGCCGTCGGCGCGGGCCTTGTCGGCATCGCGCTGCGCTTCGGCACTCTGTGTCGTCTGTGTCGAGGTCAGGCGCTGGCGCTCGAGTACGAACTTCTCGGTCTCCGCCTGCTCGCGCGCGACCTGCTTGTCGCGGATGGCCTTCGTGTACTCGGGCGGGAAGCCGATGTTGACGACCGAGAACCCCGTGATCTGCACGTCATCGGGCATCCGCTTGGAGAACGTCGCCATCGACACGTCGCGGAACTCGACGCGCTTTCGCAGGAGATCGTTGACCGTATAGCCGCTCGTGACACCCTTCACCGTGTCGTTGAGGCGCGGCAGGATGATGCGCTTCTCGAACTGGTCGAGGCTGCCGAACTGGACGTAGAGATCCTTGACCTGGCTGCGCTTGACCAGCCAGTTGACCGTCACCTGTATGGGAATCTCGAGCGGGTCCTGCGAGGCTGCTTCGAGCGTCATCGAGAAGGCGCGCTCGCGCACTTCCATTTCCTCGACCGTATCTGCCCAGGGGAGCTTGAAGCGCAGCCCCGGATCGACGACGTCGATCACGTTGCCGAAGCGCTTCACGATGCCGACATGCCCAGCGTCGATCCGGTAGATGCCGAGCCAGATGGTGATGAGCGCCAGGGCGGCTATTATGCCGAGACCGAGGCTACCGAGCTTGAGGTTGGGAAATCCTGGCCGCCCCGGGGCGCCTGATCCCTGTGTCGTCGGCGTGGACGTTCGCATGATGGATGCTCCTGCAAGCTGATCAGTGTCGCGCGCTGGCGAGCGCCATTCATGGCAGCCGGGCACGCCGGATTTGCGGCCGCGCACGGACGCGTCGCGCCCCTGAGGCAAGGGCGCGACGTGCCACGCAGCGAATCACTTTTTGCTGAACTTGAGCGACGTTACGGCGTACGGGTTAACCCAAAGGTTAACTCATGGTCGCGAGCTGGACGGCGAGCCCGCAGGCCGCCTCGTACTCCTTGAGGTCGACCCACTCGTCGACCGTATGGGGCTCGTTCTGGCCGGCGCCGAAGGTCACTGTCGGAATCCCATGGCGGACAAGCCAGTTGGCATCGAGACCTCCATTAGCGACCCGGATCTCCGGCTTGATGCCCTGGGCGGTCACCGCCTCGATGGCCCGCTGGACGACCGGCGCATTGTCCTTGATGCGGAAGGGATAGTAGTCCGTGTGGGAGATGAACTTCACCTTGCCGGACTGCCCTTGGACGTTCGTCACGCCGGCAGCGGCCTTAACGAAGGCCGCCTTGTAGGCCGCCGTAATCTCCTTGTGGAACTTCGCGTCATGGCTCCGGCTTTCTCCGCGCACGCGCACGAAGTCCGTCACCACGTTGGTTGCATCGCCCGCCGGGCCGCCGCTGACACCCGAGACCGGACCGATATTGCTCGTGCCGACCTTGTCGCCGTGCACGACCTTGCCGAACCAGCCGCCACGACGCACATCGGAAAGCGCCTCCGCCAAGATGAGCGTCGAGCTGATGCCACGTTCCGGCGCGCCACCTGCGTGCGCCGCCCGCCCGGAGATCTCGACCTCCCAGCGATCGGCACCGACCGCGCCGACGGTCACGTACGATGCCGAGCGGCCGTCGTAGTTGAAGCCGATGCGGCAACCGTTGAGATCCTTCGGATCGACGAAGCGCGCCCCCCAGAGCCCGCTCTCCTCGCGCACGGTAAAGAGTAGCGTCAGCGGTGGGTGATCGAGCTTCTGCACCAAGAGCTCAGCAACAAGCGTCACGAGGACACCGCAACCCGTGCGGTTGTCGCCACCGAGCGCGGTGCGCACGGTGTTGACGATCTTGCGGCCCTGGATCTTGGGCTTGGCGCCCGCACACAGCGGCACGGTATCGAGATGCGTCATGAAGAGGAGACGCGGCCCGTTACCAAGACGGCCGCGCCCCGGCAGGTCGACGATCAGGTTGCCGGTTTCGCACGGAACGGGAATGCGCTTGTGCGCATCGTCGAAGCGGATCGCCTTCGCCGGCACGCCCACTTCCTTGAGCGCAGCGACGACCTCCTTGCCGATCGCCGCCTCTCGGCCCGTCACGCCCTCCACGCCCAAGAACCGCATGAGACGGTTCACGGCCTGCGCATCGTCGACCTTCTGCATGTGTGCTTACCGCTCTTACTTCAGGATGCTTTCTTGCGATTCTTCTCGAGCCAGCCGTTGACCATCTCGACGGTCTTGTCGACTTCGGGATTCGAGCGACCTTTGGCCGCCGCGATGCCCTGGACGAGCAGATCGACACGCTCGATGTTCTGGGCGCCGGCTGCCAGCGCCCGCGCGGCGGACGACGGCGTCAACAGCGCCTGCGCCGCGGCGGCATACTTCTCGAAGGGAACGAGATCCTTCTTGTCCGCGCCGAGTGAGACGCAGAGATCGACGACCCAATCGTAGACCGCCTTGCTCGCCGCAGGATCCGAATGCACGGCTTCCTTGATCGGCCGCACCGTATCCTTCTGCACGCAGCGATAATTGCCGGCGAGCAGCATCGCCCACTTGGCGAGCGGCACGAAGACCGAGTCGTGCACCTTGAGCTTGACGGGAATCTCGATCTTCTCGCCGCCGATATCGAAGCGTGCGGCCTCGATGTCCTTCTCCATCTGCTGGAGGATCGCCGTGTGCTCGGGATTCTCGAAGCGCGCCGACTTGAAGTTCGTCGGCAGGCGCACCTGCAGCACATTGACGGGCTCCTCCGGCGGACGGAACGCCTGCGGGTCGGGACTGCAGAGCGTCATCATCTTCGGATCGAAGGCATCCCACACCGTCGCGTCGGCGAAGCAGTGGCGGAGCTTGCTCACATCGATGCCGGGAATGCGTGCGAGATACGGGAGCGGCGGCATGTTCATGATCGACATGCAGGGTCGGCCTGATTTGGCCACGAGTTGCAGCAGCTCGCGGGCGCCGGGCGTGCGGTACTGCGGCTCCTGCATGGCGAGCGCGATGAGGTCGAATTCCTTGGGATCCACATCGGCGGGACCTGCGGCGCTCAGCTTGCCCGGGAGCTTGCGGCTGTTGATCTCGACGAGGCCCTCGCGGCCACGCACCGGCACCTTCACCAGCGCGCCTTCGGCGTTGATCTTCTCTGCTTCGGCCGGCAGGCAGACCAGAACGGTATCGTGCCCCGCCATCGCGAGTTTCGTACCGAGCAGCGACCCGTAGGACGCTCCCATGACCAGCGTCTTGTATTTCTTTGCCATTGCGGGCCCCTTCCGGTTTCTTCCCAGGATTCACGTTTCTATGGACACGCCGAGTGCGGTCCGAATGCATCAAGGTTTAGTGCCGCGACGCCACAGGCGCAACGATCGCGCGCAAGGCATGGCTTGCCGGCGCGGAACTGAACCGAAACCTGCGGAGTTGCGGCCAAATTCGGGCACAGCGACCGATCAAGCCACAGTTTGGTAACACTTTGCCGGCAAGACTTTATTCACCATATGGCCGCAGTGGCGCGGCCGCTAGTGCGTTTGATTGGGGAGCGTCCGCAAATCCGGATGCACTTCGGTCCCTGCACCAGGGGGTTTTCAGCACTCGTGCTCGACGGGCGGTCCATGCTCATGATGACATCGATGCGACTTCAGGCAGGCGCGATCGCGCTTGGCCTCGCTCTCGGATTCGGGATTTCCTCGGCGAACGCCCAGATCACGGCGCTCGACCGGGATGGGGCGCCGATCGTCCATTCGGTTCAGCCCGGCGATCGCGACGCCGCGCTCCCCGGCGCCACGCTCCCGCAACTCCGCCTCGCACAGGCGGGCGGCGGGTACGTCGAGCGTGAGAACATCGATCCGCCGCCCTACCGTCCGCCCTATGAAACCGGTCGGCAAGTTCCGTCCTACGGCGGATCCCGCGACACCTACAGCCCGCCGCCGGCTCCCCGGCCCGAGCCCCACTATCAGGCGCCACCGCCGCCGCCGCCCTATCGCGAGGCCACGCCCTATCGCGGCGACGGGTACGCACCCCCGCCGCCACGTGGTGGAGACGTACCGCTCCAGCCGCCACCCGGACGCGGCTACTACGAGGAAGATCCCCGCGACGGCACGTACTCGATGCACGAGATCACCCGGGCTGGTCACGGCTTCTTCGGCGCCGTCAGCCAGGGTCTCGGGGGCGTCATCGAGTATGCCTTCCGCAAGCAGGGGCGTCCGAACGGCTACATCCTCGGCGAGGACCTTGGCGGCGCATTTGTGGCAGGGCTGAGATACGGCCGCGGCACCCTCTACACCCGCGACGCCGGCCAGCACCCCGTGTACTGGCAGGGGCCCTCCATCGGCTATGACGCCGGCGGCGACGGCTCCAAGACGATGATCCTGGTCTACCGGATGCGTGATCCGCACGACGTCTACCAGCGGTTCGGTGGCGTCGAGGGCTCCGCCTACGTCGTCGGCGGCGTCGGCATCAACTTCCAGGCGAACGGGGAGATGGTTATGGCCCCGATTCGATCGGGGATTGGCCTTCGCATGGGCGCCAATATCGGCTATTTGAAGTATACACGTCGCCCGACCTGGAACCCCTTCTGAGGTAGTGCGCGGCACCGGCATACGATGCCGCGCTGCAGGCTCATCGGACGGGAAAGGTGGGGCCGTGTGGCACCGGTGCCCGCAGCGGGATCGGCGTCGGCGCTTGAGCCGCCCGGCGAGGGAGCCCTTGGGGACGCTTTGGGGGGACGCTTGGGTGGACCTGCTGGCCCGGTACTGTAACCGGGGGCAGCAGGACTTGCCTGAGGTGCGGGGCCGAGGAATGCGGGCTTGATCACGATCCAGTCAGTGATGTTCGCCGTGCTCGGCTTTCTTGCCGCGAGCCTCCTGTGGCTGCTCGCAGCGCCTGGCTTCTGGGCGCGCGCCGTGCGGCTGACGAGTGAGCGCCTGCGCGAGGCGATGCCGCTGACGGAGGCCGAGATCCAGGCCGACAAGGACCGGATGCGCGCCGAATACGCCCTCAAGATCCATCACCAGCAGACCGAGCTCAACGAGGTCAAGCTTTCCGCGGCCCGCCAGCTCATCGAGCTCAACCGCCGCGACGCACGCATCAACGGCCTCGAGACCGACGTCGAGGCGCTCAAGGCGACGCTCGAAGGCGCCGCCAATGCCCGCGGCGTGCTCGAGCAGACTGTCGCCGATCGGCTGCCCCGTCTCGAACAGCGCCTCGGCGAAGCCAAGCAGCATCTGTCCGGACGCGACGACGAGATCGCGAGCCTCATGCGCACCGCGGAACGGCAGGCGCGCGCGCTCCAGGAAGCCGGCGCGATCAACGAGCAGTTGAAGCGCGAAGTCGAAACGCTGGAGACCGCACTCGAAACGGCAGGCGCGAAAGCAGGCACAGGCGCCATCGACGGCAACTCGGATGCTGTCGTCGCCATGCGCGCCGAACTCGACACGCTTCGCACCCGCTCGCGCGAACAGAGCGCATTGATCGACCGCCTGCAGAAGGCCATCGCCGAGACGGCCGACGCCGCACCGCGCGCCGCAAGCAGCAGCAAGCCGACTCCGCTGCGCCCCGATGCTTCGGCAGGCAAAGCGGCGGACGAAAGCGAGAAGAAGCTGCGTGAGGCGCGCGCGCTCGCCGCGAACCAGGAGCAGGAGATCGAGCGCCTCAAGGCCGCCGTTGCCCGCCAAGACAAGGCCGGCACAGCCAGCGGCGGCGACAGCCGTATCGCGCTGAAGGCCACTCTCGGAGCGCTCGAAGAGAAGTCCGCCGGGCAGGAAACCACGATCAAGGCGCTCAGGAGCGAAGTCGCGGCCCTCCGGGAGCAGCTCACGCGCCAGGCCGCAGATCACGTCGCGGCCGTCGGTCGTCTCGGCAGCGGAACGCTTCCACTCTCGGACACCGCTTCAGCGGCTTCGGCCTCGCGCGAGCGCCGTGCCGTTCCGCGGCTGACGCTCGCAGAGCGCATGGCTCAATCGCGGCGCGATGCCGAGGACGAGGAGAAGGCAGGTGCCACCGGGAACGACGAACCCGAGGCTAAGGCAGCGCTCGTAACCCCAGCGCCGACGGCCTCCGCCAAGTTGGAGAACAGCGGCGCGGCCACCAACGGCTCAGCGGACTCCGGCGAGGCCGGCCAGGACCGCCGCTCTCCTCGCATAAAATCGCGCCTGCTCGACCGGATCTCGAACTTGTCGAAGGCTTGAGGATCACCGCCCGGCAAGCGGGCTTAGAATTGCCGCAGAATACCGGGACGATAAGGCGCAACTAGCACAACCAGCGCGGCATGGCCGCCCCAGATCGACTTGATGAGCACAAGACAGCGCCTCACGCACGAGACCGCAGCACCTCCCCTCGCCGGGGGCTCACTGGTGCTCGCCCGCGCCGTCGACGGCGGCGTATCACTCAGCGAGGACATCGCGGCACGGCGCCTTCGCGAACTTTCGCAGCGCCTTTCGGCTCCCGAGACGGTGGCGCTTGCTGCGGACGACGACAGCAAGCTTGAAAAGAGCGATGCCGAGTTCCAGCCGGTATCACTCGCAGCCATTCTCGCTCTTGGCCGCCGGCAGACACCCGACACGCCCGATGACGCGCTGGTTGAGAGTGCGGCAGCCGCGCGCCCGCTCGTGTCGATCCCTGCGCCAACGGACGCGCTATCTCCGGAGCCGGCGCGCGCAGACACTCACATCGAGCCGGCCACATTGCCCGTGCCGGTCGTTGCCCTTGAGCCGGCGGAGCCACTCCTCCTCGCGCCCCATGAAACGCCTTCGTCGGAGCCATCCGAACAGGTGTCGCTCGACCCGATGGCCGACAATGACGCGGCCCCTGATGAAAACTCGCCGCTCCTGCTCGCCGATCAGTCCGCAACCGATATCCGGCTCGTCGATCTGATCCGGCGCCAGCAGTCCTTGCTCGATCAGCTGAACAGTTTCCCGCCCTCTTACACGCCGCCGGAGGAGATGCCGGAGTCTGCCCCGGCAGCACCCGCTGAGACGCCACGATCAGTCATCGAGCTGCTGGCGCCCCCGGCCCCCGCCGCGCCGCCCGAGGTTCGAGAGGTTAGGGAGGAAGCCCCGCCGCCTCTCCCGCCGCGCAAGGACACGCACACGCACCGCGAGCCGCCGCGTTTGGCAGCTCCAGCAGCACGCGAGCGCACGGACGAGCCTGCAGCGGCTGATCTGCCGCAGCAGTCGCCGATGATCATCCAGCGGGCGCGCGCCGAGCGCTCTGTACGACGCGGACCTGTCGTCGCCGCCCCTCCGAGCGCGGTACCGGCCTTCCTCGCGGGCCTGGCGGTCGCGCTCGTCGTTGCCGGCGTCCTGTTCGCCATCCTCTAGTCAGCCCCGCCCATTCGCACGGCTTTTTGGCGCCGGACGTTCCGCCGCACGACGCTTCGCCGCGCCCGCGATGATCGAACCCGGCGCCCGAATTGTGTAAGGAGGACGTAACCCGTGCCGCCTCAACTCAGGATCTTGCCGTGCCGGACGGATCTGGACACCAGCTCGCCGATGACTCCCTGCGCGCAGTGCGCTGGTGGCTTTATGGCGTTGCCGCGCTCGTCTTCGCGCTGATCGTCGTCGGCGGCGCTACGCGGCTTACCGACTCGGGCCTCTCCATCACCGAGTGGCGACCGATCATGGGCATCATCCCACCGCTCACCGAAGCGGAATGGCAGGACGCCCTCCAGAAGTACCGGCAGATCCCCGAGTACAAGCTCGTCAACAAGGGCATGAGCCTCGAAGCCTTCCAGTTCATCTTCTGGTGGGAATGGGCGCACCGCTTCCTCGCCCGCTTGGTCGGCTTCGCGTTTGCAATCCCCTTCGTCTATTTCGCGATCCGGCGGCGCCTGCCAGCGGGCATGTCCTGGAAACTCGCCGGCCTCTTCGCTCTCGGCGGACTTCAGGGTGCTATCGGCTGGTACATGGTCAGCTCCGGCCTCGTCGATCGCGTCGACGTCAGTCACTACCGCCTCGCGCTGCACCTCACCGTCGCGTTCCTGATCTTCGCGCTTCTGCTGTGGGCTGCGTGGTCGCTCCTGCCACGTTCCGACATGCGCGTCGCGCGACCCGCGGCGCAGCGTCATCGGCGGATTGCTGGCGTTCTGCTGGCGCTGATCTTCCTGCAGGTCATACTCGGCGCGCTCGTCGCCGGCATGAAAGCAGGACTGACGCACAACACCTGGCCGCTCATGGACGGGCAGCTTATTCCGGACGGGCTTTGGGTGATGTCGCCCTGGTACCTCAATCCGTTCGAGAACGTGACGACGGTGCAGTTCAATCACCGCATGGTCGCCTATGCCATCGTCGCAACGTCACTCTGGCAGGCAGCATCACTCGTCAATGCGAATGACGGCCGCCTCACCCCATCGGCATTCGCGCTCGCAGGCAGCGTGCTGGCCCAGGCTGCGCTCGGCATATGGACATTGCTCGCCCATGTGCCCCTGAACCTCGGTCTTGCGCATCAAGGCGTGGCGGCGGTCGTGACCGGCATCGCGGTCTGGCACCTTTTCCTTGCCACGCGACGCGGGACGGTCGGTTGAGGAAATAGCGGCCGCCGGCAAGGCCTCCGCATCGAAGAAGGAAACAGCTCCTTACGAAGCTCGGCGGGTCTCCAGGAAACTGCCTGAAGAAACCGTCCGACGCCGCAGTGGGGAGGGAGGTGTGTGGCGATGCGGCGCCGGACAGTTCCTTCGGGCAATGGCCCATTGGCGATCCGCGTACGCTCTGCAGGCTGGTACGCACTCACGCAACGGGGGCCACGCGCCGATGCGCGATCCCAACGAGCGGGATGTGGGATCACATCGGCCTACTCCGCCGACGCCCCCGGTCAGGGTGTCGGCGCGAGAACTCGAATTTGTTGGCGACGGCCCGATCTACTGCAACGCGAGACTATGAATGCAGCACCGGAGCCGCCGCTCGTTCCTCAAGGTTGCGTCTCACTCGATCCCGGTCTCCGCACGATCCCGCGAAAGAGTGGTCCGCCGCGCTCCTGAAGAGGCTTCATGAAGCCCCCCAATTGCGACGGCACGCTGACAAATCGGCGGCGCTCGATGGACTGTCACTCACGTCTCGAATCAGCGCCGCAATAGACGTCGCGCGAGCAGAATGGGTTAGTTTCAGCGCTGGACAGGCGGGCGCGCGAGATCGCTCCGCGCGGAATTGACCTCACTAACGCGCATCGGCGACGGTGAGATCGTGGCGCTTGATGGGACGCGCTTCCTCTAGAAGGGGCGTCCGCTCGGCACAGGGAACCGAGATAGTCCTGCCGTTCGCGCGATTGAGCGCGAGTGCCGTGCAATTCGGCAAGCTCGTTGGCAATAGCATCCGCGCGACGACGCTCACCTGAGGTTCCGGACGCTTGAGAACGGCTTCTCCGATAACGGTCCAGAAACCCAGGACCTGCCAGAAACTTGCGCCGATCAGGAATCCGCCGAACGCCCAGCCGAACCGCGCAGCGCGTCCACCGAACCACCCGTGATCGTCGATCTCGCGCACCAGATCATCGAGACGGGGCGACGCACGCTCAGGCGCGGGTCCGGACGACGCCGACTGCCGCCCCAAACCCGCTTGCGTCGCGGGGGACGGTCCGTTCGTCCGGAAATGAGCGCCACCGCGCATGCGCGCGCTCCTGCTGAGCCTGTCAGTCTCAAGGCCCGATGTTGGCCTCGTTCAATTGTGTCGACAAGGTGGCAGCCTGTCGATGGGCAATCGATCAGCAAGTTATCCACAGGCAGCGGGTGAGCTGGCGCGCGGTCAGATGCGGCGACCCCCACCGCTTGGCGCCGGGCTGGTGCGGACCGGCGGCACGTACATGCTCGAAGCCCGGCACAACCGACTCTGCTCCTCGTTGCGGCCGCACCGCGTCGGCTCACCATTCCGGCTGAAGCAGATGCGGACCTCGCGTAGCCGGTTACCCGGGCCACCACAGGCCACCCCGATCATGTCCGGCTTCAGCGCCGGGTTGGCATCCACGAATGCCCGCACGACCGCGTCAGGCGAGACCGTGAAATCGTCGTTCGGCATCACGAAGCGCTGCGGGATCTTCACCGAATTGTAGAGCCGGCGGGAAAGGCCGTAGTAGCCCTCCGGCGTGAGGCCCGAGCACGTTCCGTGCTTGCGGTACTCGTGAATGACGAGGCGTGAACTCGGCATGATGTCGAGCATGCTGTCGATGAGCGGCTGCGGCACGAAGGGGCGATCGCGCGTCGGACAATTTTCCGGCCAGCCACGCTCGTGCTGCGGCCAGAGCCCGTGCAGCACGAAGGCGTAGCGCCGGCCGTCGCGGCGGTGACATTGCGGCTCGTAGCGATCCCCCCGCAGCGACGCGCAGAACGTCGGGCTCCAGGAAAGAACGAGGGAATAGTAGTCGAAGCGGCCGGGAACATTGCGCTCCTGATCGCGCCGTTCGTACGGCGCCTTGCCGCCGGGGCCGCCGCCGTACTGCGCCGCCGCGGGCAGCGGTGCGAGCAGTGCCGCCGCCAGCATCCACAGCACGATCCGTTTGAGGCTCATGAACCGTTCCCTTCGAGTGCGCGTGTTCGGCAAATTCTGGCCAACGCCTGGGGCCGCAAGGGCGTGCACTATATCGGCCGCGGTAAGGGGCGCAATCGGATTGCGCGCTCGCAGCAGGGGGCACTTTCGTCTACTTCGCCGATGCCAATCGGTCGAGCATGCGGCGGACGGCCGTGATCTGCGGCCCCTTGCGCGTCAGGTACTCCGAGCCTGTGTAGCCCCACCAATCCCAGCAGCCATAGGGGTTGGCCGTGCTCGCCGCGGCCTGCGGCATGAGTACGATCAGGCGGTTAGGTCCTGCCCAGCGACCGTAGCCGCTGTCCTCGATGAATGTGTCGCCGACGTCCGCGCGCGACTGCCGGCAGCCATGAAAGACGACATGGATGCGACACCCCGCTTCGCCACGACAACGCTCGGGCACGAGCACCACGCCCTCGCGCGCTAGAGAGTGATCGGCGAGATCCTTCGTAAAAGCGTGCTGATCGAAGACAAGTCGCTCGACTTTCGCACTCGTGTCGGGTGGTGACAGCGGTCCGAGCAGATAGCGGAGCAAGTCGCCCGCCTGGTCGTAGCCGCAGTTGTTGATGAAGGGCTTCCCCGTAACACCGCAGGCGCCGCCCTTACCCTCGGCGATGAAGCCATGTCCCGCGGGCATATCGGCGACGCGCTTGATATGGTCGGCCGGCACGCCGAGCTGCCCGTAGAAATTCAGCGCCGCAAGTCCGATCACCGGCAGGACCGTCTCGTCCTTCGTCCCTGAGAAGAGATAGATGCGGTCGCCCACTGTAGTCTCGATGGGGTCGATCCGCCCTTCTGTGGCAAAGCCGTGGGCCTGCTCGGCAAGCTGGCCGGGATTCGGCACGCCCCACGCCGCAAGATCATTGGCCATGCACCCGCTGATCGCGCGGGTGGCATTGATCAGCGCCGAGCCCGGCCCGACGATACCCTGCGTGTAGACGCTCTGCGCGCAGCCATAGGGGCCGCCCGCAACGAGTGCAGCGCCCGTGACTATACTGTTGTGCGCGAGATGGACCTGTCCGGCCATGTAGGCACCCGACGAGACGCCCGATACCGTCGTGCCGTCGAGCCGGGCGCCGACCGCCAGCAAGACTGGAACTTCAGTCCGGCAGGCCGCGACCAGCGCGAACAGCCCCACGCCGGCGATCATGCCGAGCCTGCGGACAAAGGGTCGAATGAACCGCAAGGTCATGCCGATCCTCTCAACGATCTCTCCAAACTTCCCTATCACAGCTCAGCGGCCAACTGCCCCATCATTCCACGACGACTGCGCAGCATCCATGCGTGCCTGAAGAGATGCCGGCGCCCCAAACACGACTTTCGTCCCCCAATCCAGATAAGTAGGCTGATCTGCGGCGCTGGTTGACCTAGCGCCGAGGAGTGACCTGCCATGCTGCCGCCAACGCCGTCTACACCCCTGGTCGCACTCGATGCCGTCGCCATCGACACCGAGACGACAGGGCTCGACCTCAAGACGGCGCGGCTCGTCCAGTTCGGTGCGGTCCGCATTCGCAGCGGGAATGTCCGGACCGACGAGCATATGAGCCGGCTGGTCAATCCAGGCGTCCCGATCCCGGCGCAAGCCAGCAAAGTGCACGGCATCACCGCCGCGGACCTCTCCGGTGCTCCCGATTTCGCGGCGCTGGCGCCGGACGTGGAGTATTTTCTCGGTGACACCATCCTGATCGGGCATACGATCAGCTACGATATTGCGATTCTCGCTCGCGAACATGAGATCGCCGGACGCCGCTGGACGCCGCCGCGCACACTCGACGTACGCCTGCTCGCCCGACTCACTGTCGAATCGGGCCCACACGACGACCTCGACAGCATATGCAGCGCCCTCGGGATCGAGATCGAGGGCCGTCACACCGCCATCGGCGATGCCATGGCCGCGGCAAATGCATTCGTCGCTCTTATCCCGCACCTGCGCTCACGCGGCATTCGTACACTCGCCGAAGTGGAAGCGGCCACCCGCCAGCGCGCCGAGCAGGATGCGCGATCAAACGGCGGCATCCTTGCTCTCGACCCGCCTCCAGCAGCGGACCGCACGCGCGCGCTCATCAAAGTCGACAGCTTTCCCTATCGCCATCGCGTCCGCGACGTCATGAGCACGCCGCCGATCGTCGTCCCCGGCGCGACGACTCTCCAGGAGGCCGTCGCGCTACTGCTCGAGAGGCGGGTCAGCTCGCTCCTGACCTCGTCACCCGAGCATGGCATTGGCATCATCACCGAACGTGACGTACTGCGAGCCGTTGCCGGCGATAGTGCATCCGCCATGGCGAGCCCGATCGATGCATTCGCCACGCGTCCGCTGCAAACCGTCGAAGAGGATGCTTTCGTCTATCGTGCGATCGGCCGCATGGACAGGCTCGCCATCCGGCATCTCGGCGTGGTTGATCGCGAAGGCAACGTCGTCGGCGCGCTGACGACGCGCAATCTGCTACGTCACCGCGCCAGCACCGCCATGATGCTCGGCGACCAGATCGACAGCGCTCCAGATGTTCCCACGCTCGCGCGGGCATGGTCCCAACTCCCGCGGATGACGCAGATGCTGCTCGACGAACAGGTCGACGCGCGTCTCGTCTCGTCGATCATCAGCTCGGAGATCTGCGCGCTTGCACGCCGTGCTGCACTCATGGCCGAGCGGCAGCTCGCGGAAGCGGGGCGCGGCGGACCGCCTGTCCCCTATGCACTGATGGTCCTGGGCTCGGCAGGGCGCGGTGAGAGTCTCCTCGCTGCCGATCAGGACCACGCCATCGTTTACGCCGACGGCGCGCCGGACGGTCCCGGGGACGAATGGTTCGCTGCGCTAGGTGAGGAAATCTCGAACATTCTGGATGCTGTCGGCGTGCCCTTCTGCAAGGGCGGCGTGATGAGCAAGAATGCCAATTGGCGCATGAGCCGCGCGCGATGGATCGAAACCATTGATCGCTGGGTCCGGCGTCAACGGCCTGGGGACCTGCTCAACGTCGATATCTTCTTTGACGCAGTACCCGTCCATGGTGCTCAGGATCTAGCCGAAAGCATTCTGGATCACGCCTACGACGTAGCGAAGCATACGCCTGCCTTCATCAAGCTTCTGTCGGAAAGCGCGCGCGGCACCCGTGTGCCGCTTACACTCTTCCGCAAGCTCAAGACAGACAGCAATGGCCGTATCGACCTAAAGTTGCACGGCCTCTTTCCTTTAGTCGCCGGGACGCGCGTTCTTGCGATCAAGCACGGCATCCAAGCTCGCGCTACGTCCGACCGCCTGAGAGCACTGATCGACGCAAGCCTCATCGGCGAGAGCGAAGGCGCCTCGCTCATCGAGGCCCATCGCTCGGTCCTAACGGCAATGCTGGCGCAGCAGCTCTTGGATGCGGAGCAGGGCATCCCGCTCTCTTCGCGCGTCGCTCCGGACCGGCTGAGCGAACACCTGCGCGCCGATGTGACGCGTGCGGTCTCCGCCGTCGCTACGATGAACGACCTCGTATCGGAGGGCCGTTTCTGAACCGCCTACGCCGCAACACCGTGCCGCGCCGCAAAAGCTGCGAGCTCCGGATGCGGCATCGGGCTCTCGCGCTGCAGGAAGGAAAGAAGCTCGATCTCGTTGGCATCGAGCCTGCCGTTCTTGCCGAGGCTGTCGATCAGCCACTGGCACTCCGCGTCGTCGATGCGCTCCTGCGTGACGATCTCGAGGCGTTGCCGCTCTAGCCGCGCCAACGCGCGCTCCTCGCTCGACTGCATCCGGAAGGTGCTCCACACTGATCCGGCGCCGCCCGCCACCATGCAGCCGAGGAACTTGCCGATCCGCTCGCGGGCGCTTGATCCATCTTCCCCCGCGACCATTGCATCCGCCAGCAGCGCACTGGCACCGCGCGCATCCGCATCCTTGGCCCAGACTTCGATCCTGAGCGCTTCCTCCCGCGGCGGGATGTGGTGCCCGAGGCCCGCCAGTACCGACGCACCGACAGCCTTGACGAAAAGTTCGGTCCACGCCGGTGAGCTCTTGCCGTGCGCCAGCGACTTGTTGATCGCAATGAGGACCTCGGCCTCCGCACGCGTGACTGCGATGCTGCCGTCGCTCGCGAAGGCATAGAGAATGCGGCGGACGAGATCGATCTCGTTCTGGCCGATCATGCCCGGCTTGAGCATCTGGCCGGCGCGCGTCACGCCGATGCCGGAGATCACAGCGTCACGCACCTGCGCGAGCGCGAACGCGGCGAGGCTCGGCGGCGACCAGCGGGCCCGGTCGATCACGTTGATCAGCAGCTCGAGCTCGGTGTTCGTCGCGATGTGGCCATCGCGGCTGATGCGGGCGAGCAGCCAATCGGCCTTGTCGACGACGATGTAGCCGTCAGGCTCGGACTGATGGACGATATAGTCGGTCAGCGCTTCGATGAAGAAAGGCGACCAAGTGGGATCGGTCACGCGGCAGGCGCTATTGAGCGAGAGAAGAGCCTCCGCTTCAGACGTCGAGATCGCGCCATCTTCGTTGAACGCACGGCGCATCGCCGTAACGTCACTGTCACGAATACTTCCACGCGAACTGATCTCGTCGACTGCTACGCCATTCAAAATACCCATAGCGCCTCACCCAGGACCGTGACCAACGGCCAGAGGCTAGGTCGATATAGTTACATTTCTGGAAACAGAGATATCCGCGACACGCAAAGTGTTGCGCACGTAGAACAGTTAGGCGCGACGTGCCTTACCGCACGCCGCCGCCGAGGTGTACCGAGCTTGGGCGAGCAGGTGCCCGCTCAGCCCGAGACCTCCAGGTTGATCGCCTTGGGCCCTTTGCCGCGCTTGTCGGGCTCGGTCTCGTACGAGATGCGCTGGCCTTCAGCCAGCGAGCCCACACCCGAACGCTCAACGGCCGAGACATGCACAAAGACGTCGGCGCCACCCTCATCGGGCTTAATGAAGCCGTAACCTTTAGTCTGATTGAAGAACTTGACCACGCCCGTCTGCCGCATGCCTGCAATCCTTCTCCACGAGGGTGGTGAGCAGCCCGTGCCTTCAGCTCGGGAGACAAAAAGCGCCCCTCGCATGTCCATGCCCGCGCGCGTGCCATGCCATTGAGCAGGTCCGCGCTCCGTCGCATGTCGGCGCAGGCACACCAGCCCGCGTCAAAAAATATCCGACCGTCAAATCATGCGGGCAAAGCACAATTCCGTGAAGCTCCGCCGTTGAGGCAGCGTGCCGAAAATACAGGCAATCCGGGGCTTTCGAGCAGGTTCGGTCAGCCGATACGTTTGACTTCGGCCCGCGAGCCGACGCCATCCGAAAGTCGCTCCGCAAGCGTCGGCAGCAGCGCGCCGAGGTCCGCTTCGAGCGTGTAGGGCGGATTGAGGACGACCAAACCCGATCCATTGAGCCGGTCGATCATCGTCGGCTCGCGAATGAAGAAGTCGATGGCGAGGCTCTCGGGCGGCGCGACGGCCGCGATGGCCTCATGGAAGCGCGCGATCGGGCGCGGGTCCTTGATCGGATACCAGAGCAGATACACACCACCCGCAAAGCGGCGCATCGCGTTGCGCATTCCCTGCACCAGCCGCTCGAGCTCGCCCGCCTCCTCGAAGGGCGGATCGACGAGGATGACACCCCGCCGCTCCTTCGGCGGAAGCTGGGCCTTCAGCGCCAGCCAGCCGTCTAGGCCGAGCACCTTTGCCCGCGGGTCGCCCGCCAGGCTCCGGCCGAGCGTCGCCGCATCCTCAGGATGCAACTCGTTCGCGACCAGACGGTCCTGCGCCCGCATGAGAGCCAGCGCGAGGCAGGGCGACCCCGGATAGCGGCGCAGATTACCGTCCGGATTGCAGGCCCGGACCGCGTCAAGATAGGGGGCGAGTATCGGCGTGACGGCTTCCGGCAGGGGTTCTGCTCCCGGACCTATGAGCCGTCCGATGCCCCCCTTCCATTCCCCCGTCTTCTCGGCGGCCTCGCTGGCGAGATCGTACATGCCGATGCCGGCGTGCGTATCGATCACGCGGAAGGCCGCATCCTTCTTCGCGAGGTGCACGATCACGCGCGAAAGGACCGCGTGCTTCAGCACATCGGCAAAGTTTCCAGCGTGGTAGGCGTGGCGGTAATTCATGGCCCAAGCGTCGAGCATTCCAGCCGGTACGTTGTCAAGTCGGCCTGAGCCGCCCGCTATCCTCATGCCAGACGTGAATTGTTCTCGTTTGAGATGTTCGAGCCGCGTGAGATACATGGCTTGTCACAAAAGGGCCGGTCAGAGCCCTAGACCGAGGACACGCCGAACCAATCGTTGGATCGCCTTGGCCTGCGTGACCTTCGCGTTGCAGCATCATCGACTTTCGCCGATCCACCATGCAGAAGCCCCCTGATCCTGCTCCCGCGCGCCTCTCCTGGTGGCAGGATCCCATGCATCGCGTCGTTCACGCGGTCGGGATCACTCAGGTCACGGCCTGGGGAACGGCCTTCTACTGCCTCGGCGTGCTCGCGACCCCGATCGCCGAGGAGCTAGGCTTCACACGCAGCTTCGTATTCTTCGGCTTCACCATCGCCATGCTGGTGCAGGGCGTGGTCTCGACTCCGATCGGTCAGCTTATCGATCGCTGGGGTGGACGCCAGGTCATGAGCCTCGGCGTCGTGCTGATCGCCATTGGCCTTGCTGCGCTCGCCATGGTCACAAACTGGATCGCCTATCTCGCGGTCTGGGCCTTTCTCGGCGTAGCCATGCGTATGTCGCTCTACGATGCGGCCTTTGCCTCGGCCGTTCAGGTTGCGCCGAGCCGCGGCCGCAAGGCCATCTCGTATCTGACACTCTATGGCGCATTCGCATCCACGGTGTTCTGGGTCGTCGGGCACCAGCTCTCCGAGGCCATGGGCTGGCGCAACGCGCTGCTCGTGTTCGCCTTGATCAACCTCGTCATCTGCCTGCCGCTGAACTGGTGGGGTCTCTCCATCCGTGAGGCCAAACCCGAAAATGCACCAGCAGCCACGATGGCCGCCCGCGCGGTAGACGGCGCCCCCCTCGAAGGCCGCGCTCGCACCATCGGCATGATCCTCTTTGCGCTCATCATGTCGCTCAACGGGTTCGTTTTCGGCGTCGTCTCCGTGCAGCTCGTCCCGCTGTTCGAGACCGCCGGCATGGCGACTGCCACCGCCGTCTGGATTGCATCCTTGAAGGGCGTCGCGCAGTTCGGCGGCCGCGTCATCGAGATCGTCTTTGGCCGCAACCTGCACGCCTTCACGGTCGCGCGCTTCGCTATCGGCGCGCTGCCGTTCTCGCTGCTGCTGCTGCTCTACAGCGAAGGCGCGTTCGCCCCGATCCTCGCTTTCACACTCCTCATGGGCGCATCCCAGGGCGTGATCACGATCGTGCGCGGCGCCGTACCGCTCGCCTTGTTCGGCGCCGAGGGCTACGGGCGCGTACTCGGGCTCATCGCGACGCCAATCCTCGTCGTCAGCGCCCTGGCGCCGACGGTCTATGCCTTCATCCTCGACACCTGGGGCAGCACGGTGGGCGTGACGATCCTTTTGATCAGCTCCCTTTTGGCCATGGTGGCCATCGAGCTGATGGGCCGCTGGTACCGCAAGAATCAGAAGGGCGGCTGAAGCCGCCCACATCCCCGCCAGCGCTTGATGCAGCTATACCGAGCGCGGCCGGATCACATGGTTCTGCACGCCCACGGCACCGAGCTGCGGCCGCTTCGAACTTACCAGCCCAGCATTGACGCCCGCCCAGCCGATCTCGCCTGAAAGCCGGCCGTACTCGATCTTCGGGCAGCGGTTCATCACCACCTTGACGCCAGCCGCCTCCGCTTCAGCCGCCGCCACGTCATTGCGGACAGCAAGCTGCATCCAGGCGACCTTGAGGCCGAGCTTGTCCTTGAGCGCGATCGCCTCGCGCACAATCCCGAGCGCGGCTTCCGAATTGCGGAAGATGTCGACCATGTCCACGGGACCGTCGATCTCGCCGAGGCTCGCCGCCACCTTCTGCCCGAGGATCTCCTGCCCCACGAGCCCGGGATTGACCGGGATGACGCGGAAGCCCTTCCCGAGAAGGTACTTCATCGCGAAGTAGCTGGGACGATTGGTGTTAGCCGACGCTCCGACCATCGCGATCACTTTGATCTCGTTCAGGATCGTCGCGATGTAGGCGTCGTCGTAGCGGTCGTGGTTCATGCGCACTCAGGGGCTCTTCGGCGGCGGCAGTTGCGGGCGACCGTGCTCGTCCAGCGGCCAGAACGGGTTGTAGGCGATCTCCCACAGAAATCCATCGGGATCTGCGAAGTAGCCAGCATAGCCGCCCCAGAACACCTTGCGCGCCGGCTGGGTAATGCGTCCCCCCTGACGCGCCGCGAATGCCATAGCTGCATCCACGGCCGCCTCGCTTTCCAGATTTATGGCGAGCGACATGCGCGAACACTTTTCTCCGCCCTCGACCTCGGCGTTGGCATCTTCAGCCAGATCCTGCCGCCCGAATACGGCGAGCACGACACCGTTCATGTCGAAGAAGGCGACGCCTTCGCTGTCGAAGTCGGCCGCACGAAACCCGAGGCCTTCGTAGAAACGGCGCGAGACCGCGACGTCGGCAACGCCGAGCGTCACGAGCGTTACCCGCTGGGGTATCACTTCAGTCGCCCTTCCAGGCGGGTGGGCGCTTCTCGACGAACGCGCCGATGCCTTCCTCGGCATCCCGATGCATCATATTGCGCACCATCACCTCGCTCGCATACGCGTAAGCATCAGCGACCGGCTTCTCGATCTGGGCGTAGAACGCTTCCTTGCCGATCCGGATGGTCGCTGGCGACTTGCTCGCAATCGTGCGACCGAGCGCGATCGCGGCATCCAGCGCCTGCCCCTCTATCACCACGCGATTGACGAGACCGTAGGCGGCCGCCTGCTCCGCCCCGAGCATCTCGCCGGTCAGCAGCATCTCCATGGCGCGCTTGCGCGGCACGTTGCGGGTGAGCGCCACCATCGGCGTCGAGCAGAAGAGCCCGATGTCGACACCCGGCGTGGCGAACTTCGCCGCCGCTCCGGCCACCGCGAGATCGCAGGTCGCAACGAGCTGGCAGCCCGCCGCCGTCGCCACGCCCTCGACGGCTGCAATGAATGGTTTAGGGCTGCGCATGATCGACGTCATCACAGCCGCGCAACGCGACATGGTCAGCGCGTAGAACCCGCGCCCGCCGTCCGCGTCGCTGCGATGACTCGTCAATTCCTTGAGATCGTGACCGGCGCAGAAGGCTGGGCCCGTCGCCGCCAGCACGATCGCGCCCACCTCGCGCTGACCAGACAGCCGATCCACGGCCGACTGCAGTGCATCGAGCATGTCGAGGCTCAGGCTGTTGCGCGCCTCGGATCGCGTGAACGTCAGGACGGCAATTGCATCATGACGCACCTCGCTCATGAGCGAGGTGCTGTCCTTCATGGTGCCCGTCGGCGATCCACCGTCCTGCATCCTGGTATTCCTTGCGCGATCGCAGCGGCGCCTGTGCAGGCGCCGCTCGCGCCGAGCTTACTGCTGTCCGAGCGCCTTCTCCAGAGCCTCGCGGTGCTTCGAAACCAGCGTGATATTGCTGGGGAACTTGACCGGCGGCGTATTCTTGAGCGCGTCGTTCAGTTCCTCGAGCATCTGCTTCTTTTCGGCCGGATTGATCTGGGTGTCGGCGTTGATCTCGGCGATCTCTTTCTTGATGAGCTCGATCGGGTCGGTGTACTTGCCCGTGTCCGGGTCGATGCCGCTCAAAATCACGGAAATATTGTACGCGACGTCATCGTACTCGGTGTAGTCCTTGAAGCTGTGCTTCTTGGCGATGGTATCGAGTTCGGCCTGCTGCTTGTCCGTCGGGGCCGTGCCCTCCTGGGCAGGGTTCCGCTCGATGAACTGCGTGATATCCGCCTGCGCGGCGATGAAGCCTTGGATATGCTTATCGCTGAGCTGGAGCTGATTGAAAGCATCCTGCGCGTTGGCCGCGGGCGCAGCGATGAGCGACATCAGACCTATTGCCACTGCCGAAGCAAACGCGGCAAGAGTTCCAAACTTACTGAGCATAGGGCTTCTCCTCGTTCGAAATCTCGCCTGCGTCGTTCGCCAAACTTGGCCTCAATGCCGACGTGCCTATAGCAGATCACCAGAGTGGGACACCATTAAGGATGTCAACTGATACACCGCAGCCGAGTCACCTTTCTGTCACTGCCGTCACCGAGCTGATCGACGCATCCTTTCCACAGATCCATGCGTCAGGACGCGTGATGGAGATCGAATCCGTCGGCCCCGATACTGCCCGCGTGCGCATGCGCCTCACAGAACGCAACACGCGCCACGGCGGAACGATATCCGGCCCCGCCATGTTCACGGTCGCAGACTTCTCGATCTACGTAGCGCTCATCGGCCGCCTTGGTTCCGCAGCGATCCCTTCCGTCACCAGCAATCTCAACATCACGTTCCTGATGCGCCCGCCTGCCCGCGACGTGATCGCGGAAGCCCGGCTCGTGCGCGTGGGACGCCGTCTCGCCTATTCGGAGGTCGCACTCTTTTCCGACGGCGGCAGCGAAATGATCGCCCATGCGACAGGCACTTACGCGATCGTATCGACCTCGAAATCGTGAGGTAACTGGATACCGTTATTGAGGTATTATATTACCCTTTGCATAACATCATGAATTATCTGCATTATTTTCGGGGCCGCCGGCGTGAATGCCGTTGACCAAACGCATTCCGCAGCCTAGAAGGATGCGCGCGGCGCTTGATCCCTTCAACCGGGATCGCGCCGTGTGTTTCGTTCAAGTCGTGCCCGCTACGAGCATCGATCCGAACGAACCGAGCAGAACTTTCGCGACCACGCCTGCCGGCGAACAAGCCGTCCGGCCGGGGCGCAGCACTCGAAGGGCCAAGCACATGAAAACTTACAGCGCCAAGCCCGGCGAAGTGGAGAAGAAGTGGGTGCTCATCGACGCCGAAGGTCTCGTCGTCGGTCGTCTCGCCGCTCTCATCGCCACCCGCCTCAAGGGCAAGCACAAGCCGACCTACACGCCACATGTCGACATGGGCGACAACGTTATTGTCGTCAACGCCGAGAAGGTCGTCTTCACCGGCAACAAGTATGAAGACAAGAAATACGAGTGGCACACGGGCTATCCCGGCGGCCTCAAGACACGGTCGCCGCGCCAGATCATCGAGGGCAAGTTCCCCGAGCGCGTCGTCTTCAAGGCCGTCGAGCGCATGCTCGCACGCGGGCCGCTGCAGCGCCGCCTGATGACCAATCTCAAGGTCTACGCGGGCCCATCCCATCCACATGAGGCGCAGCAGCCGACCCAGCTCGACATCGCTGCGCTCAATCCCAAGAACAAGAGGGTCTGACGCCATGACCGCAGATGCCAAGTCGCTCGAGGACCTCGGGAACCTGACCGGCCAGTCGGCCGAAGCCGCTGCACCGCTGCACGTCCAGAAGCTCGATGCCCAGGGCCGCGCCTATGCCACCGGCAAGCGCAAGAACGCCATTGCGCGCGTGTGGCTCTCGCGCGGGCACGGGAAGATCACGATCAACGACAGGGACGTGACGACCTATTTCGCCCGTCCCGTCCTGCAGATGATCCTCAAGCAGCCGCTGATCGCGGCAGAGCGTATGGATCAGTACGACATCCGCGCCACGGTGGCCGGCGGCGGCCTCTCCGGTCAGGCCGGTGCCGTCCGTCATGGCCTCTCGAAGGCGCTCACATACTACGAACCCGAGCTTCGCGCGGTGCTCAAGAAGGGTGGCTTCCTGACCCGCGACAGCCGCATCGTCGAGCGCAAGAAGTACGGCAAGGCCAAGGCCCGCCGCAGCTTCCAGTTCTCGAAGCGCTGATCGAACCAGTCTCATCAAGCAGAAAGGCCCGCCGGTCTCCCGGCGGGCCTTTTCATTTCTGCTTCGCTCGGCTGCGTCAGGACATCGTGCTTCCATCCACGCAGTTGATCGGCTTCAGATGGACGCAAATGACGTTGCGTGGCTTCAGATAGAAGCGCTCCGTCATGTTGAAGGCCGACTCGATGAAGTAGTTGAAGATCAGGGGCGTGTAATTGTACGTCGCTTCACCGACGATCACGCTTTCACCGCCGACGAGCAGGCCCACCGGAATGTCATGGTAATCCTCACCGCGAGGATGAGGCGTCCCGCCCCGGCTATCCCTTGACCAGTCGACCCGAAAATCGGTCGGATTGAGCGCTCCCGGCGTCCCCTGCGCAATCACGCTGATGACCTTCACGTAGAGACGCTCAAGCTCATAGGGCGCAATGAGCTGTTCGATGATCTTGAGATCCCTGTCGACCTGCGCCTCGGTGAGGCCGGATCTATCCGCCTGCGCGATCAGGTCCGCTGTCGAGCTCGCCGCGAGGGTAAGCCGGCGATCCACGGTGAGCGCTTGGCTGAACTCGATGGTACCGACGAACATGAAGAACATGATCGGCACGATGAAGCCGAACTCGACCGCGGCAACACCGGCGGTATCCCGCCGCAACCGCGCAAATACGCCACGAACTTTTGTGCTGAAACGTTTCATCTCAATGCACCTACCAGCTGCCGGGCTCGGTACGGAACGTCGTCGCTGCCTGGATGAGGCGCGAGCCATTCCCCATGTTTCCGAGATTGAGATACGGGATCTTCGACGCGAGGCTCCACTCGTAGCAGACCCAGATGAGCACGACCTGCTGAGGCAGGCCGGGCTCGAATGAGGTCACGTCACTGAGGTTGCCGTCCTGATCGAGGCACTGCGCCATCGTCCCGGGGCCGATGGCTTCGGCATCCGGGAAGTTCAAGACATTCACGCGAAGCTTGTTCGCGCAGTCCACGAACCCCGGCGCCAATTCGCAGACCTTCTCCTTGAACTGCTGGCCGTTCATCCCGCCCTGCTGGACCTGGCCGGTTCGGATCAGGCGTCCGGTGCGCTCGACGGCGTTCTCGAGTGAGAAGGTCGTGAAGAAGAAGAGGCCGACAGCCATGATGCCGAAAAGCATCATCAGGAACGGCCCAGCCACCATTGCAAATTCAATGGCCGTCGTGCCGCTTTCATCGCCGCGCCAACGCCGTGGCATCGGCCAGCGGCGGCCCGGAGATGCGTCTGAAGGTGGCTGCATCGGCGTACGCCTCACCCAAATTACGCCTTCGAGGATCACACCGCATGAAATACGAGAATGTTGAATCATCGCTTAATTCTGGGCGGTTCATTGCCGGCTGGTTAATGGAATGCCGTCAAACCGTTCTATTGGTCGGTCATGTCACCTGACGGCAATGGCCGCAGTATTTTATCCCCGCGCTGCTGGATAGTGGGAAACTGGCCAGTTCATCGCAAAGTATATCTTCATATATGCTCTGATTTTGCTTCGAAGAAGCCAATAATTTCTGAATAAATTATTGACATCGCAACGATGTTTTGGTACAAATTGAGTATAGTGTGAAAAGTGTCCGGCACCTCCGGCGGCTTTCACCGTTCCGGCTCCCTGCTGAGCCTGGCTCCCCTCAAACATCTCGGTGCTCTGCATGACCGGCTCGGATCAACCCGACTGGCCGAGGATTCGTCGTTTGTACGTCTCTCGCGCGCTCACACTTACCGCCATTGCCGAACAATGCGGGGTCTCCACCCAACGGATCACTGGTCATGCGCGGAAGGAGGGGTGGCCACCGCATCAGCGGCGCAAGCAGGGTGCGCGCGAAGGACCTATCCCGAAGCAGGCCTCCGCGAAGCCGGCATCGAAACGGCGCGACGCCGGGGTCGCAGCGACATCTCTGAAAGCCCGGCGCGCACTCGTTCGCCGCCTCTACAAGGCAATCGACACTAAGCTCAAGCAGATGGAAAGGCGCATGGCACACGACATGGCCACCGCGGAAGACAACTCCGACACCTCGGCCGCCGACCACGAACGCGACACCCGCGCCATCGGCGCTCTCATCGCCAACCTCAGCCGCGTAACGGAGATCGAAGCTGACATCGAGCGTCTCCCCGGATCCTCAAGTCCCGCCGAACAGCAAGGCGCCCAGCACGCTGAACGCCAGCTCGCCGACGAGGCGGAGCGCTTCCGCGGAGAGGTTGCGGAGCGTCTTGCTCGACTTGTCCGGCCTGCCTGACGCCGAACGTGACGCGGCCCTCGCCACGCTCTCGGCGCCCGAGATCATCCGCCTCGCTCACGATTGGCAGGTCTGGGCCCGCGACGATCAGCTTGCGCCGGTTGCGACAGAAGCCGACCGACCCTGGCAAACATGGCTCATCCTCGGCGGCCGTGGCTCCGGCAAAACCCGCGCGGGTGCCGAATGGGTCCGTGCTCGCGCTCTCGGACACGACGCTGGCGATGACGAGCCCGCGCGCCGCATCGCACTCATCGGCCTCACCATCGCGCAGGTCCGCAGCGTCATGATCGAAGGCGTCTCCGGTCTACTCGCGGTCCACGCGCCGCACGAACGCCCGCACTATGACGTCTCACGCAATCAGATCCAGTGGTCGAACGGAGCCATCGCCCAGATGTACGCCGCCGACGATCCCGACAACCTGCGCGGCCCGCAGTTCGATGCCGCATGGTGCGACGAGCTCGCAAAATGGCGCCGCGCCCAGCACGCCTGGGACATGCTCCAATTCGCCCTTCGCCTCGGTCGCCACCCGCAGTCCGTCGTCACCACCACCCCGCGCCCAATCGCGCTGCTCAAAAAACTTCTGGCCGACGCCGCAACGGTTACCTCACGCGCCAAGACGACCGACAATGCCGCAAACCTCTCACCGTCCTTCCTCTCGAGCGTGCTCAAGCGCTACGGCGGCACGGCCCTCGGCCGCCAGGAAATCGACGGCGAGATCGTAGAGGACCGCGGCGGCGGTCTCTGGCGCAAGAGTTGGCTCGACCAGCATCGAATTGCAGCGCCGCCGGAGCTCACACGCATCGTTGTCGCGGTCGATCCGCCGGTCACATCGAACGCGAATTCGGATGCTTGCGGCATCATCGTCGCCGGTCTTGGCGAAGACGGCCGCGCCTACGTCCTCGCCGATCGCACCATCCGCGGCCGCGAGCCGACCATCTGGGCCCGCGCAGCGATCGCCGCATACCGCGACTTCGCCGCGGACCGCATCGTCGCCGAGGTCAACCAAGGCGGCGATCTCGTCGTCGGTGTCATGCGCCAGGTCGATGCATCCGTGCCGATCCGCGCCGTGCGTGCGACACGCGGCAAATGGGTGCGCGCCGAGCCGGTCTCCGCACTCTACGCCGAAGGCCGCGTCGTCCATGTGGGCGAGTGGCCCGAGCTCGAAAGCCAGATGTGTGCGTTCGGCGCCGACGGCCTCGCCCAAGGAAAAAGCCCGGACCGCCTCGACGCGCTCGTGTGGGCGCTTACCGACCTCATGCTGACGAACCCACGCAGCCCAACCATACGGACGCTCTGAATGACCCCCACATCCGTTGCGACCTCGCTCGGCGCCACTATCGGCCGCTGGGTCGGCAGAGCTGTGCCGCCGCGCACCAGGCTGCCGCATCTCTCGGCCGAATCCAAAGCAAGCGCCGTCGGCCCGCTCATCGCGCTCGACACTCTCCGCCAACCCGCTTGGACTCCACGCGACTATGCGGCCTTCGCGCGGGAAGGCTTCATGGGCAATGCGATCGTCTATCGCTGCGTGCGCATGATCGCCGAGACTGCCGCATCGGTCCCCCTCCTCCTCTACCGCGGCGAGGAAGAGATCGAGGCTCACGCGCTTCCCGACCTCATCGGCCGCCCCAATCCCGCGCAGGTCGGCCCGGAGTTTCTCGAGACGCTCTTCGGCCACCTGCTCGTCGCCGGCAACAGCTACATCGAAGCTGTCGCCATCCACGACGATATCCGCGAGCTGCACGTCCTTCGTCCAGATCGCATGAAGGTCGTGCCCGGCGCCGATGGCTGGCCGGAAGCCTACGAATACACGGTCGCCGGCCGCTCGGTGCGACTTGCCGGCGACTGCGTGCCGGGCGTGTGCAGCATCCTGCACATGAAGCTCTTCCATGCCGCGCACGATCACTACGGCATGAGCCCACTCGAAGCTGCCGCGACAGCCATCGATCTCCACAATACCGCGTCCCGCTGGAACAAGGCGCTGCTCGACAATTCGGCGAGGCCCTCCGGCGCCCTCGTCTATACCTCCCGCGACGGCAACCTGACGACCGAGCAATACGAGCGCCTCAAGGCCGAGCTCGAACAGGGTTTCCAGGGCGCCGTCAATGCCGGCCGGCCGCTTCTCCTCGAAGGCGGGCTCGACTGGAAGTCCATGTCGCTCTCGCCCAAGGACATGGATTTCCTCGAAGCCAAGAACGCCGCCGCCCGCGAGATCGCGCTAGCCCTCGGCGTGCCGCCCATGCTGCTCGGCATCCCCGGCGACAACACGTACGCCAACATGGCCGAAGCCACGCGCGGCTTCTGGCGCCAGACCATCATCCCGCTCGTCGGTCGCACATCCAAGGCGCTCTCGCGATGGCTTGCTCCCGCATGGGATACCGAACTCGAGCTTCGACCCGATCTGGATGCCGTCGAAGCGCTCTCGCCGGAACGCGAAGCCCTTTGGGCTCGCCTCGAAAGGGCATCCTTCCTCACCCTCAATGAGAAACGGGCCGCCGCCGGCTACAGCCCGATCCCCGAGAGCGGGCCGCCACTCTCGCCTCCTGCCTGATCGCGCACCGCGCAACCTCACTCGAAATCGGAGCGTTCCATCGTGATCGAAGCTCGATCTGCGACCCCTCTTCGCGCGCGTCCGCACGAAGCGAAGTTCACGGCCATAGATATGAAAAGCGTTGCCGACGACGGCGCCTTCGAAGGCTATGCCTCGCTCTTCGACCGGCAGGATCTCGGCCGGGACGTCGTCATGCCGGGCGCCTTCCGCGACACCCTGGCTGCCCGCGGCCCAGGCGGCGTGCGGATGCTCTTCCAGCACAATCCTTCCGAGCCGATCGGTGTTTGGGAAACGCTCGCCGAGGACGCCAAAGGCCTCTTCGCCCGCGGCCGCCTCATGCCGACGGTCGCCCGCGCCCGGGAGGTACTCGCGCTGATGCGCGCCGGTGCCATCGACGGCCTTTCCATTGGCTTCCGCACCATCAAGGCGCATCGCGATCGCACCCGCGGCGTGCGCCGTATCGAGAAGATCGATCTCTGGGAAATCTCCATCGTCACGTTTCCGCTGCTGCCCGAGGCCCGTATCGCCACGACGAAGTCGCGGCCATTTACAAGCGGGCGACCGTCGGAACGTGAATTCGAACGCTGGCTCACGCAGGACGCTGGGCTCACGCGCACGGAAGCCCGCTCCGTTCTCCGATCGGGCTTCAAGGGATTGGCGGCGTTGCGGGATGCCGCTGCCACCCCATCAGACTCGGCAAGGCTCGCCGGCCGCTGCGCCGCCGTTGCTGCCTACCTCCGTTCGACGCATTCCATCTGAAGGACCGCCCCCTCATGGCCACATCGACACCGATCCTCGAAACAAAGAGCAGCTCAGAGATCAATCATGCGCTCGACGATCTGCTTCGCGCATTCGAGACCTACAAGGATGAGAACGACCGCCGCCTCTCCGACATCGAAACGCGCGGCGCGTCCGACCCCCTCACGACCGACAAGCTCGATCGCCTCGATCGCGCGCTGGACGACCACAAGCGCCGCCTCGATGAGATCTCCTTGAAATCTGCGCGTCCGCACCTTTCCTCGACAGCTCCGAACTCGCACCTCTCACGCGAGCACCGCGCCGCCTTCGACGGCTACATCCGCAAAGGCGAAGCCGGTGGCCTCCTCGACATCGAGAGCAAAGCGCTTTCCGTCGGCTCCGGTCCGGACGGCGGCTATCTCGTTCCCGCCGAGACCGAGACGACCGTCAACATGGCGCTCAAGGAAATCTCGCCGATCCGCGCCATCGCCAGCGTCCGCCAGGTCTCCGGATCCGTCTTCAAGAAGCCGTTCTCCGTCGCCGGCGCGGGCGCCGGCTGGGTTGCAGAGACGGGCACGCGCTCGACAACGACCTCGCCGACGCTCGCCGAGCTCTCGTTCCCGACCATGGAGCTCTACGCCATGCCAGCCGCGACGCCCGCGCTGCTGGATGACGCCGCGGTGGACATCGACCAGTGGATTGCTGAAGAGGTCCGCGCGGCATTCGCCGAGCAGGAAGGCACAGCCTTCGTCACGGGCAACGGCAGCAGCCGGCCGACCGGCTTCATGCACTACGACAAGGTCGCTGAAGCAAGCTGGGAGTGGGGCAAGCTCGGCGCGATCAAAACCGGCGTCGATGCCGCTTTCCCCGCCAGCAACCCCGGCGACAAGCTGATCGACTTTGTCTACACGCTCAAAGCCGGCTATCGCGCCAACGCCCGCTTCGTCATGAACCGCGCGACGCAAGCGAGCGTCCGGAAGCTCAAGGACGGGGACGGCCACTACCTCTGGCATCCAGCCATCAGCCCCGGCGAGTCGCCGTCGCTCATGGGATTCCCAGTCACCGAAGCCGAGGACATGCCGGACGTTGCAGCCGACGCCTACGCCATTGCCTTCGGTGACTTCCGCCGCGGCTACCTGATCGTCGATCGCGTCGGCATTCGCGTCCTGCGCGATCCATACTCGTCGAAGCCCTATGTGCTCTTCTACACCACCAAGCGCGTCGGCGGCGGCGTACAGGATTTCGACGCGATCAAACTCCTGCAGTTCGGCGACTGATCGCCCCACCGCTCCGCCTCGGATGATCAACGCGGCCACTTCCCTGCTCCCCCCGGGCCGGGCCGCGCAAACAGTCGAACCTGATCAGGCTCTCAGCGACAGCCGGCGATCTCGCACGCTCCGGCTGGTCGTCGCCTCTTCGGTCGCGCCGGCGCGCGCCTCCTCCCGCCGCCACGCGTACTTCGACCGTCGATCATCCGCGGCGCGCGCGGGCGGCACCGGCCCTTCCCCGCAGCCGGTGCCGCCCGTGCAAATGCCAACTCTCTCGATATCTTGCGTGAGGTCTCCATGACCACCACTCTCCTCAGCGGACCGACCGTCGAACCGGTCTCGCTCGCCGAGGCCAAACTCCATCTGCGCGTCGATACGAACGCCGAGGATACTCTGATCCAGAGTCTGATCATGGCGTCCCGCCTGCACATCGAGGCGGCGCTCGATCTGGCGCTCATCACGCAGACATGGCGCGAACACCGGGATGCCTGGCCCCGATCGCGCACGATCAATCTGCAGCTTCGCCCCGTGCAGAGTGTGACCGCCGTACGCATCCTCACCGATGACGACGAAGGCCACTCGCTCGATCCGGATGCCTTCATCCTCGACGGCGCAGCCAATCCGGCGCGTCTCGTCTGGCGCGGCACCGGGATCGCGCCTGCATCGAACGTTGCCGCAAACGGCATCGAGATCGACTTCGTCGCCGGTTTCGGTGACGAGCCGTCAGATGTGCCGCAGCCGATCCGCCAGGCCCTGCTGCTGCTCACCGCGCACTGGTACGAAAACCGCGAGCCCGTCGAGATTGGCGCAGCCGCTATCGTCATCCCGGGCACCATCTCCGAGCTTCTCTCACCCTATCGTCGGAGGCGGCTCTGATGCGTCCAGCGATTGGCCGTCTGCGTCGCCGTCTCACACTCGAGGCCGCGAACCGCACACCCGACGGCGGCGGTGGCGCTGCCGAAACCTGGACGGACATCGCTCAGGTCTGGGGCGATATCCGCCCGAAAGGCGGTAGCGAAGCCGTCGACGCCGACGCGCTATCGGGCCGCGTCTCGCACGAGATCACGCTCCGCTACCGCTCCGGCGTTATTCCCGCCATGCGGCTCGTCTCCGGCAGTCGCCGTTTCGAGATCGTCGCCGTCATCGACATCGACGAACGCCGGCGCTGGCTCAAATGCCTCTGCGTGGAGCGCGACCTGTGAAGCTCAACATCACCATCACGGGCCAGGATGAGCGCCGCCTCACCGAACATGTCGAGCAGCTCATTCGGACGCACACCGGCAGTAGCCGGCGGCCAACCGAAGCCGATCCACCACCACCCGCATCACCGCCCTCAACGCGCGCGCCCATGCGACGCGATCGCAGGAGCTAGTTCATGTCCAGCGCCACCTGGCATCTTCAGCAAGCGCTCCACGCCGCGCTCGCCGCCGACGCGGAAGTTATCTCCCTCCTCGGCGGAGCGCGCATCTACGATGATGTTCCGCAGGGCGCAGCCTTTCCTTACATCACGCTCGCTAGCTTCACTCTCCGCGACTGGGCCACCAGCACCGAGCCTGGCGCCGAGATCACTTTCACCATCAATGTCTGGTCGCGCGGCGCTGGCCACAAGCAAGCACATCTCCTCGCCGAGGCTGTCCGAGCCGCACTCCATGAGGCGCCGCTCACGATCGCCGCCCACCATCTCGTGAACCTCCGCCACGAGTCTTCCGACACGCACCGCGAACGCGACGGCGACACCTATCGCGTCACTGCCCGCTTCCGCGCTGTCCTCGAACCGATCGCCTGATCTCCCGTCGCTCACCCAAGGATCCCCAGCAATGGCCGCTCAAAGAGGCAAGGACCTCCTCCTCAAGGTCGACACCACCGGCACCGGCAGCTTCTCCACGATTGCCGGCCTGCGCTCGCGCTCGATCTCCTTCAACGCTGAGACCGTGGACGTCACGCACGCCGAGTCCGCCGGCGAATGGCGTGAGCTTCTCGCTGGTGCCGGCGTCAAGAGCGCGCGCATCGCCGGCGCCGGCATCTTCAAGGATGCGACGTCCGACGCCACCATCCGCGCCTATGTCTTCGACGGCACGATCCGCGAATGGCAAGTCGTGATCCCTGACTTCGGCACGATCGAGGGCCTCTTCCAGATCACCTCCTTCGAACTATCCGGCCGTCACGATGCCGAAGTCGCCTTCGAGATCACGCTCGAGTCTGCCGGCTTGATCACCTTCATCGCACTATAAAGGACGCCACATGGTCAACCTCCACCGCGGCGAGATCGATGCTGTCCTCGATGGGCAATCTCTCCGCCTCTGCCTGACGCTCGGCGCACTTGCCGAACTCGAGTCCACCTTCGGTGACGAGGACATGCTCGCACTGGCCGAACGCTTCGCTCGCGGTCGGCTCAGCGCACGCGATGCCGTCCGCATCATCGGCGCTGGTCTGCGCGGCGCCGGCCATCAGGTCACCGACGACGCCGTTGCTCGTATGCGTGCGGAAGCGGGCGCTGCCGGCTTCGTCGATATCGTATCGCGCCTCCTCACCGCGACCTTCGGCGCCGCCGACGATGCCCCCATGGCCAAAGCCGAAGAAGTTCATGCACCCTCCACGGAGGGCCCTGCCGGCCCTTTCCCTGGCGTGACGTGATGCGCATCGGCCTCGGCATCCTCCGTCTCTCACCCGCCGTTCTCTGGTCCATGACCCCGCGCGAGCTTGCCGCCGCTTTCGAAGGCGCTCTCGGTACTCCGCCCGGACATGACGCCATCGACCGCGCATCGCTCACGCGCCTCATCGCCTGTTACCCAGACAAGTAGGAGTGCTCAATGCCCGACAGTGTTGCCGACTGGCAGATCAACGTCGGCGCTGACACGAGCGCACTCCGCGCCGAACTCCAGCGCACCTCGCTCGTCGGCCGCCAATTCAGCCGCTCGATGATCTCCGCCTTCGAGGGCATTGCCGTGCAGGGCCGTTCGCTCGGCGATGTCGTCCGCAATCTAGGCCTCAGTCTCTCCCGCATGGTGCTGAGCGCCGCCATGAAGCCCCTCGACCAGGCCATGGGCCGTATGCTCGGCAACATATTCTCCGGCGGCATGAGCCTCGGCTTTGCCAAGGGCGGCGTCCTTCACCAGGGAACGCCGATCCCTTTCGCAAAAGGCGGCGTCATCGCCTCACCCGTCACGTTCCCATTGAGTGGCGGCCGCACGGGCCTCGCAGGTGAGCGCGGCCCCGAAGCCATCATGCCGCTCGCGCGCACTGCCGATGGTCGTCTCGGCATCGCTACTTCAGGCACTGCCGGCCCGAGCATAACGATCAATATCGCGACGCCTGACGTCGAGAGCTTCGCCCGCTCCGAGACACAGATCGCCGCTCTCGTTGCTCGCGCGCTCGGTCGCGGTGAACGCAATCTCTAACACCGGGTCTGTCATGAGCTTCCACGAGATCCGCTTCCCGACCGCCATTTCGCGCGGCGCGACCGGCGGCCCGGAACGGCGCACCGATGTCGTCGCGCTTGGCTCGGGCCACGAGGAGCGCAACAGTCGCTGGGCGGACTCGCGCCGCAGCTACAATGCCGGTTACGGCGTAAAGACGCTCGACGACCTGCACGCGGTGATCGCCTTCTTCGAGGAGCGCCGCGGCCGCCTCTATGGCTTCCGCTGGAAGGACCATGCCGATTTCCGCTCCGGTCCTCCGTCCGCTACGCCAACCGCGTTCGATCAGTTGCTCGACGTTGGCGACGGCGAAACCGCTGCCTTCCAACTCGTCAAGCGCTACGGCGCATCGCACGCACCGTGGTCTCGGCGCATTGCCAAGCCCGTTACCGGCAGCGTTCTGGTTGCAGTCGACGGAACTCCCGTCGCCGTGGGCACTGATGTCGCGCTCGATCAGGACACCGGGATCATCACTTTCGCGCCCGAACACATTCCCGCCGACGGCGTTGTCATCACGGCCGGCTTCGAGTTCGACGTCCCCGTCCGCTTCGACACCGACAAGCTGGAGGTGAGCCTGCAGGGCTTCAGCCACGGCGCCATTCCGTCGATCCCGATCGTGGAAATTCGCCTATGAAGCATCTCAGCGACGCGCTCAACGCGCATCTCCAGTCCGGCACCACGACACTCTGCTGGTGCTGGCGCCTCATCCGCCGCGACGGCAACAAGCTCGGCTTCACCGACCACGATCGCGACCTAACCTTCGACGAGACCACGTTCGAGGCCGCCAGCGGATTCTCCGCCAGTGAAATCCGCGATCAGGTGGGATTGAGCGTCGACAACCTCGAAGTGACCGGCGCTCTCATCTCAGACCGCCTCTCCGAGACCGCGCTTGCCTCAGGAGATTTCGACGACGCGGCGATCGAGATATTCCGCGTCAACTGGCAGGACCCGACGCAACGCGTGCTCATGCGCACAGGCTCGCTCGGCGAGGTACGCCGCACGGGCACGGCCTTCAGCGCCGAGGTGCGCGGCCTCGCTCACTATCTGCAGCAACCCAAAGGCCGGCTCTTCCAATACACCTGCGACGCCGGTCTCGGCGATGCCCGCTGCAGTGTCGATCTCACATCGGCCGCTTACCGCGCGACCGGCACCGTTCTTGCTCTAGCCGGCACCCGTCGCCTCACAGTCGACGGCCTCACCGCGTACGAGCCCGCCTGGTTCAATCACGGCATTCTCACTTTCATCTCGGGAGCCAATGCCGGCCGCGCCATGGAGATTAAGAACCACACACACCGCGCCGGCATAATCGAGATCGATCTCTGGCAGCCCATGGGTGAGCGGATCGGCATCGGCGACACGATCTCCCTGACAGCCGGCTGTGACAAGCGCCTGGAGACCTGCACCGCGCGGTTCGCCAACGCCATCAACTATCGCGGCTTCCCGCACATGCCCGGCAATGACTTCGTGACGGCTGTTGCTCAACCTGGCAGCACACCGCGACCTGCAGGTCAACGCTCCGAGTTCGGCGACTGATGCCATGACCTATTCGCGCAACGATATCGTCGCCGAGGCGCGGCGCTGGCTCGGCACGCCTTATCATCATCAAGCGAGCCTTTGCGGCGTCGGCACCGACTGCCTCGGGCTCGTGCGCGGCGTGTGGCGCACGCTGCACGGTGACGAAGCTGAGGCCGTGCCTGCCTACGCCCGCGACTGGGGCGAGGCTACCGGCGCCGAGACCATGCTCGCCGCCGCACGCCGCCATCTTGTCGAATGCAATCTCCGCGACACCGCATCGGGAGATGTCCTCATCTTCCGCTATCGCGCGCACGCCATTGCCAAGCACGTCGCGATCATGTCCGGACCGGCTTCGATGATTCATGCCATCGAGGGGCGCGCCGTCGCTGAAGTGCCGTTCGGCCGCTGGTGGCACCGCCACCTCGCTGCCGTGTTCTCATTCCCTGGGATTTCGCCCTGATGGCCACGCTTGCTCTTGCAGTCGCCGGCGCGGCTGTCGGCTCGGCTCTGCTGCCGGCCGGCGTCACGGTACTCGGCGCAACCGTCACCGGCGCCATGATCGGCGGGCAGATCGGCGCTCTTGCCGGCAGCTACGTCGATCAGGCGCTCCTCGGCGGCTCCGGCCAGTCGCGCGCCCGCGGCGGCCCCCGCCTCGACGATCTCCGTGTGACCGCCTCGACGGAAGGTGCAGCCGTCCCTCGCCTCATTGGACGTGCGCGCCTCGGCGGCCAAGTCATTTGGGCATCGTCGCTCGAAGAAGAAGTCGTCAAGAACAGCAGCGGCGGCGGCAAGGGTGCATCTGGCGGCGGCTCGAGCACGCGCAGCTATCGCTACTACGCCAATTTCGCTGTTGCGCTCTGTGAAGGTACGATCACCTCGATTGGCCGCGTATGGGCGGACGGCAAGGAGCTCGACCTCACACAACTCGCATGGCGCCTTCACACCGGTGCTGATGACCAAGCTCCCAACGATCTCATCGTCGCTCATCTCGGTGCCGACAACGCACCCGCCTATCGCGGCGTCGCCTATATCGTGTTCGAACGGCTACTGCTCGAGGCCTACGGCAACCGCCTGCCGCAGCTCTCTTTCGAAGTCTTTCGCAACGTCGACCCCTTCGAGCAGAGCGTCCGCGCAGTCGTCATGATCCCCGGCTCCGGCGAGTTCGTCTATGCGACGACTCCCGTCACGCGCCGCGTCGGCCCTGGCCAGACCGAGACCGAGAACGCACACACGCTGCAGGGCGATACCGATTGGAGCGTCTCCCTCGATCAGCTCGCCGCCACGCTCCCGAACGTCGGTACGGTCTCGCTCGTCGTGAGCTGGTTCGGCACCGACCTATGCGCCGGCCACTGCGCGATCCGCCCCGCCGTCGACAATGACAACAAGAACACCGATCCAATCTCCTGGCGCGTTGCAGGCCTCACGCGCGGCTCAGCCCCGCTGATCAGCCGGCACGAGGGACGTCCTGCCTACGGTGGCACGCCCTCCGATCAGACCGTCATTGCCGCCATCCAGGATCTCAAATCGCGCGGCCACAAGGTCACGCTCAATCCCTTCATCCTCATGGATGTGCCAGAGGACAACACGCGACCTAATCCCTACGACCCTGAGAGCTCGCAGCCCGCGTATCCCTGGCGCGGTCGCATCACGGTCCACCCAGCACCCATGATCGAGGGTTCGCCGGACAAGACGGGCGCCGCCGCGAGCCAGATCGCCGCTTTCGTCGGCGCGGCTCAGCGCAATCACTTCTCGGTCAGCGGCCATCAGATCAACTACGCGGGTCCTGCCGAATGGTCCTTCCGCCGCATGATCCTTCACTACGCACATCTCGCAGCGGCGGCCGGCGGCGTTGACAGCTTCATTCTCTGCTCGGAGCTCCGCGGCCTCACGCAATCACGCAGCTCCCCGTCCGACTATCCGTTCGTGAACGCGCTCATCGCACTCGCCGCCGATGTCCGCGCTATCCTCGGTTCGTCAACGAAGATCACCTACGGTGCCGACTGGTCGGAGTATTTCGGCCATCATCCGCAGGACGGCAGCGGTGACGTCTATTTCCATCTCGATCCGCTGTGGGCTTCACCCGATATCGACGCCATCGGCATCGATGCTTACTGGCCACTCGCCGATTGGCGTGACGGTCGCGACCACACCGACTGGCTGGCCGGCCATCGCGTGCTGCACGACCTCCGCTACCTCAAATCCAATCTCCGCGGCGGCGAAGGTTATGATTGGTACTATGCCAGCACCACCGATCGCGACGCCCAGATCCGCACGCCGATCACCGATGGTGAAGCCGACAAGCCTTGGGTCTTCCGCTACAAGGACATCCGCTCGTGGTGGGAACACGCCCACTTTAATCGTTCCGGCGGCATCGAAAGCGAAACACCAACGGCCTGGATACCCCAATCGAAGCCGTACTGGCTCACGGAGATCGGCTGCCCGACCATCGACAAGGGCGCCAACCAACCGAACGTCTTCGTCGATCCAAAGAGCGGCGAGAGCGCTCGTCCCTACTACTCGACCGGCACGCGCGATGATCTCATCCAACGCCTCTATCTCCAGTCACTGACCGAGGGTCTCGACCCCGCGCATCCCGGCTACATCGAGGATGCGAATCCGACCTCTGCGCTCTATGGCGCGCCGATGGTCGATCTCGATCATGTCTACGTCTATGCCTGGGACGCGCGCCCGCATCCTGCATTCCCCAACAACCGTCTCGCCTGGGGTGATGGCGAGAACTGGCGCCATGGTCACTGGCTCAACGGCCGCATTGCCAGTCAGCCTCTCGCGGCCGTCGTCACCGATATTCTACGCGCCCAGGGCTTCGAGCGACTCGACGTCGGCACACTAGCCGGAGTCGTTCCGGGCTATGTCATCGACCAGGTCATGTCGGCGCGCGAGGCGCTGCAGCCTCTAGAGCTCGCCTACTTCTTCGACTCCATCGAGAGCGAAGGCCGCATCGTATTCCGCCATCGCGGCATCGATCCTCCCGCGATCACCTTGACGCCCGATGCGACAGCCGAGCTCAAGTCCGGCGCCGATCTCATCACGCTCGCGCGCGCCCAGGAAACAGACCTCCCGGCATCCGCACGCATTTCCTACGCCTCATCGGAGCGCGACTATCGCCGCGCCGTTGCCGAGGCGCGCCGCTTGGTCGGCGCCAGCGGCCGCGTGTCGCTCGCCGAGCTGGCGATCGTCATGGAAGCCGATCAGGCCACTCAGATTGCCGAGAGCTGGCTCTTCGAGACGTGGGCCGCACGCGAACGTGCACAATTCGCGCTCCCGCCAAGCCGCATCGCCCTTGAGCCCGGTGACATCGTCGCGCTCGAGGGCCCAGGCGATGCGCGCCTCTTCCGTATCACCGAGATCGGCGACCACGGCGCACGTGAGATCGACGCCATCCGCATCGAGCCCGATGTGTACGCGCCAATCGCAGCAGCACCGCGCAGCGCGGATGCGCCGCTGGCAGCACTGCCCGGCCAACCCTCCGCGCTCTTGCTCGATCTGCCACTCCTGCTCGGCAACGAGACGCCCGATGCCGGTTATTTCGCGACCATGATGCACCCATGGCCCGGCGCTATCGCGCTCTACAGCTCGCCCGACACGTCAGGCTTTGCCTCGAGGGCGCTCGCAACTGAGCCCGCGGCCATGGGTCTGACGCTCGATGATCTCCCTGCTGGTCCGCCGGGCCGACTCGACAAGGCCACGACACTCAATGTCCGTTTGGATTTCGGCGCGCTCAACGCCGTCAACGATCTCGCGCTCTTCTCAGGCAACAATGCCGCCGCCATCGAGCACGCGCCCGGCCACTGGGAGATCATCCAGTTCCGCGAGGCCACACTCGTCGCGCCTTCGACGTACGCACTCAAGACGCTCCTACGTGGACAGCAAGGCACGGATGGTACGATCAGTCCGATGTTGCCAGCCGGCGCACGCTTCGTGCTGCTCGACTCGGCACTCACTCGACTGGATCTCGCGCCGGCTGAGATCGGCCTGCCGCTCAACTGGCGATTCGGCCCTTCGAACCGCGACCTCGGCGCGCCCTCTTACGATGCACTCACACACGCCTTCGCCGGTATCGGCTATCGTCCCTATGCGCCCGTGCACATTCGGGGCAAGCGCGACGTCACCGGCATTCACATCCGCTGGATCCGACGCTCACGCATCGGCGGCGATAGCTGGGACGGCACCGAGATCCCGCTCGGCGAGGAGAGCGAGCGCTACGAGATCGACGTGCTCGATGGCGACACGCCCCTTCGCACGCTGACGACGGTGAGTCCGACACTACTTTACTCGACCGCAGATCTGCTCGCCGATTTCGGCACCACGCCGGATGCCCTCACTGTCCGCATCTGCCAGCTCAGCGAACGCTTCGGCCGCGGCGCGCCTGCGACCGCCGTCCTCTAACCCGCGCAAGGAATTCACACATGCAGCAGCCATCCTGGATGGCCGAGGCTTGGCGCGAGCTTGGCCAATCCGAGCTGGCCGGCGCCACCCACAATCCGCGCATCGTCGCGATGTTCGACCAGCTCGGCCATCCGGGCCAAAGCGACGAGACCGCATGGTGCGCGGCCTTTGTCGGCGCATGCCTCGAGCGTGTCGGCATCTCCAGCACACGCTCACTGCGCGCGCGATCCTATCTCGACTGGGGCACGCCCACCGACAAACCCGCCAGTGGCGCGATCGTCGTACTGAAACGCGGCAGCAATCCAGCTCAGGGGCATGTCGGTTTTCTCGTCGGCATGACCTCGACACATATCGTCGTTCTCGGTGGCAATCAGTCGAATGCCGTCACGGTTGCCGCCTTCAGCCGTGATCTCGTGCTCGGCTTCCGTGAGGCGGCTGCAGCGCGCGCTTCGAATGCTGGCGACAAATTCGACGTCGCGCTCCGTCATGTCCTCGCCATGGAAGGCGGCTGGACAGACGATCCACATGATCCCGGCGGTCCGACCAACAAAGGCATCACGCTCGCCGTGTACGCCCGCGAGCGCAACATCGAAATCACGTCGGCCAATTTTGCTGAACTGAAGTCGGATCTTCGCGCGATCCCGGACGCGCTCGTACGCAGCATCTACGAGTCGCGCTACTGGCAACCAGCACATTGCCAGGCACTGAGACCCTCTCTGGCGCTCATGCACTTCGATGCTGGCGTCAATCACGGCGTCGGCGCCGCCGCGCGCTTTCTCCAGGAGGCCCTCGGCGTCGAGATCGACGGCGAGATTGGTCCGATCACACTCGGCGCTGCTCGTAGGGCCGACCCTTGTGAGGCGCTCGCGAAGTATGCCGCGATCCGGCGCCGACGCTACCGCTCACTTCCGCACTTCTGGCGCTTCGGCCGTGGCTGGCTCCGCCGTGTCGACGCGACGCTCGGCGCCGCCACTCGTCTTATCCCGCCGCCCATCGATCCCATCTCAACAGAGGAAAACCCGTTCATGACAGGACCGACCGATGCCCCGACTGCAAAGCCTGACACAACGAACCAAGCCAAAGGCTGGTGGCAGTCCATGACGATCTGGGGGACCATGCTCACCGCGCTCACGACCGTGCTTCCGCTGCTTGGTGTCGTACTCGGCGTCAGCATCACGCCTGAACTCGCTGAGCAGATCGGTCAGGATATCGTCCTCGCCATCCAGGCGGTTGGCGGCCTCATCGGCACGCTCATGGCGCTCTTCGGCCGTGCCCGGGCGACGGCGTTGCTTCAGGCGAAATCACCGCACACAAACACGTGACGCGCCAGGTGCGTGATCACTTGCGACGCGCGCGGCGCGCCCGATATTTCGCAGCCCAACCCTCGCGCACTTCTTGCGGCGCCCGTGCAAGGGCCAACGCATCAGCCGGAACGTCCTTCGTGATAATGCTTCCGGCCGCGACATAGGCACCGTCACCGAGCTTCACCGGCGCGACGAGTGCCGAGTTCGACCCAATGAAGACGCCCGCGCCAACGTCGGTGCGATGCTTCTCGAAACCGTCGTAGTTGCAGAAGATGGTGCCGGCGCCGATGTTCGCACCGGCGCCGACGCGTGCATCACCCATGTAGGTGAAGTGGTTCGCCTTGGCGCCGGCCTCGATCGTCGTATTCTTCACCTCGACGAAGTTGCCGATGTGGACGTCCGGTCCGATATCCGCGCCAGGGCGAAAACGTGCATAGGGCCCAACGACCGCACCTTTGCGCACGAAAACCGTATCCCGCCTCTTTCCGTCGTGGCCGGCCATGTAGCAGTTCGCGTGCACGGTGACGCCATCTTCAATCACAACACCCGGTCCGATGACCACGTTCGGCTCGATGAGCACATCACGACCGATCACCGTGTCGTAACTCAGCCAGACAGTCTCGGGCGCGACGAGCGTTACACCAGCAAGCATGACCTCGTGCCGGCGCCGGCGCTGCCAGATCGCCTCCGCTGCCGCCAACTGCGTCCGATCGTTGACGCCGAGTACCTCTTCCTCACTGCATACGACGACTCGCGCGCGATAGCCGTCGCGGCGCGCAAGCTCGATCGCGTCGGTCAGGTACAGCTCACCCTTTGCATTGTCGCCGCTGATCCGCCTCAGCAGCCCCGTGAGATCCTGCACGCGGAAGGCCATGACACCGGCATTGCACAGGCGCTGCTGCCGCTCGGCCTCGCTCGCATCGGCCTGCTCGCGGATCGCGATCAACTCGCCGCCCGCGTTGGTCAGCAACCGGCCATATCCCGTCGGATCCGCCGCTTCAAATCCCAGCACAGCGACGCCCGCCCCCTCATCCAGCACTGCGCGCATTCGCTCGAGCGTGGCCGCTGTCAGCAGCGGCGTATCGCCGTAGAGCACCAGCACGTCGCCCTTGTGCCCAGTCAGCGCCGCTGCAGCCGCCAACACGGCATCGGCCGTTCCACGTCGCTCGGCCTGAATGAAAGTCTCCGTGGTCGGCGCTGCTGCCCGCCCCTCCGCGGCCACGTCCTCCATGTCCGGTCCGACGACCAGCGCCAGCCGCTCGGGCGCCAACGCCCGCACCACGTCGAACACATGGCCAAGCATCGACCGGCCCGCGATCTTGTGCAGGACCTTGGGCGTATCGGATTGCATCCGTGTGCCCTGGCCGGCAGCCAGCACGACGGTCAGAAGAGGTGCGGCCATAGCGTGCTTCCTCGATAGATCCGGGTAGTCGACCACTGCGATCTCGTCGCGCGACCGTGGCACCTTCATCTGGCAACGTCCGTCGGGCACGTCAATTCCAGGCGCCGGCCTTGCCCACCTGAAAGTCCCAAGCCTCGGGTTGCCTGCGCATTCTTGCGCCCGCTGCGTCTGGCCCGCCACCGTTGAGATTAGGCAGCCCGCGATAGATTGCCCGCCGTTAATCCCGCGAGCATCCCGAAGCCTTCCGTGCTTCGGCCCTCCGGCAGCCCTCAAATACCCTCCCCGACTCTCCCCCTACACCTTCCCTTCACCACCTTGCCGGCCACCAAAATGCCACTTGACGAACCAGCCCTTGCCATGAAAAAGAACGATCATTCGTTTTTATTGCGGCGCACAAAGCCGAATGGGTCACGCCTCATGGCCAAGCTCAGTCCCGAAACCCTGCGCGAGCGCAGCGACCATATTCTCGATGCCGCAGGGCGCTGCTTCGCCCGTGCCGGTTTCCATCGCACGACCATGCAGGACATCTGCCGCGAGGCCGAGGTCAGCCCGGGTGCGCTCTACATCTATTTCAACAGTAAGGAAGCCCTCATCGCCGGCATCTGCGAGCGCGAGCGGGCGGAATTCGCAAGTCGGTTCGCGGAGATGTCGATCGGCGACGACTTCATGGGCGCTCTGGCCGAGCTGGGCCGCCAATTCCTCGAGGACCCCCTTCACCGCCGGCTTCTATGCATCGAGGTTGGTATCGAGGCCACCCGCAATCCGAAGGTCGGCGAGATCCATAAAACCGTCGACGTCTTCATCCGCAATTCCTTCCGTGAACTGTTCACGAAGCTCAAAGCCGAGGGCCGCATTGCCCCCGTCTTCGATATCGAGACAGTCCTCGAGGCCTTCATGACGATTTCGGACGGCCTGCTCTGGCGAGCCGCCGTCGATGAGAACTTCAAGGCCGATGTTGTGATCCCGCCGCTCCTGCACGCCGTCGCTGCCCTTTTGCGTCCCGTATCCATCGAGGCCAACTCATGAATAAAAAACTCCTCCTCCTCGCGCTGCCCGTGGCGCTCGTCGGCCTTGGTGCCGCCGCCTACGTGACAGGCTTCCTTCCGAAGGCAGCCGCCGAGAAGAAGGCGGCGGTGCCGACCACGGCGCCAAACATCCACATCAGCGTGAGTGTCGCCCGCGTCACGCCTCATCCCTTCGTCGAGACGCTCGCGCTCAGCGGATCTCTGGTTCCGCGCGAGGAGATGCTGATCGGGCCGGAGATCGAAGGCCTGCGCGTGCTCGAGGTCCTCGTGGACGAAGGCGCCGAGGTCAAGCGCGGCCAAGTGCTCGCACGACTCGTGCCCAACACGCTCGACGCTCAGCTTGCGCAGAACGAAGCCGCGCTGGCCCGCAATGCCGCGGCGACGGCGCAGGCCCGCGCTCTCATCTCCGAAGCCGAAGCGCGCCTCAAGGAGGCTCAGAACGCGATTACACGCACACGCACGCTCAAGGAGGCAGGTCACGTCTCCGATGCCATCTTCGATCAGCGTGAGTCGGCCTTCAAGCTCGCCGAAGCACAGCTCGTCGCTTCCCGCGATGGCCTGAAGGCTTCCGAGGCGGACCGGGCGAGCATCGAGGCACAGCGTCGCGAGCTTGTCTGGCGGCGTTCCAAGACGGACGTCACCGCACCGGCGGACGGCGTCATCACTCATCGCCGCGCTCGCGTCGGCGCCACCCCCTTGCTCGCCTCGCAAGAACCGATGTTCCGCATGATCGAGAAGGGCGAGATCGAGCTCGACGCCGAAGTACCGCAGGCGCATATCGTTCGCCTCGCACTCGGCCAGAAGGCGCGCATCGCCATCCCAGGCAATGGCGAGGTCGAGGGCACTGTGCGGCTCATCTCACCGTCCGTCGATCCTGCGACTCGCCTCGGCCGCGTACGCATCCTGCTCGGCAAGGAGCCCAACCTGCGCATCGGCACATTCGCCCGCGGCGAGGTCGTCATTGCCCGCGGAACGGGGCTCGCGGTGCCGCGTTCGGCCGTGCTTTTCGGCAAGTCGGGCGCCAGCGTGCAGGTCGTCGAGAACGATACGGTCGAAAGCCGTCCAGTGACTCTCGGCCTCGCGGAGGCGGACAAACTCGAAATCCGCAGTGGCGTTACCGAGGACACGCTCGTCGTCGCGAAGTCCGGCACCTTCTTGCGCAATGGTGACCGTGTTCGCCCCGTTGTGCTTCCTCGCGCTGTTGCCGGCGGCCGCTAGAACACGATCGAGAATTTCGTTCGGGACATGCGCGCCGCGATCAAGCGAACTTCAGGACACTAGGCCATGAATTTCAACGTCTCGGCGTGGTCGATCCGTAACCCGGTTCCCCCGCTTACTCTCTTTCTGGTGCTGATGGTGCTCGGCGTCATCGCCTTCATGCAGCTCCCGATCACGCGCTTCCCGAATATCGACGTTCCCATCGTTCGGGTGCACATCTACCAGTCGGGCTCGGCACCCGCCGAGCTCGAGACGCAGGTGACCAAGCGCGTCGAGGACGCCATCGCGAGCGTCAACGGCATCAAGCACATAACCTCGACGGTCACGGAGGGCATCTCCCTCACCATCATCGAGTTCCGCCTCGAGACGGATACCGACCGCGCCGTCAATGACGTCAAGGACGCCATCGCGCGCGTCCGCTCCGAGCTCCCTCGCACGATCGAGGAGCCAGTGGTGGCGCGGCTCGACGTCGAGGGCCTGCCGATCGTCACATATGCTGTGCGCGCGCCGGCCATGACGCCCCAGGAGGTCTCGTGGTTCGTCGATGACGTTGTGGTCCGTACGCTTCAGGGTGTGCGTGGTGTCGGCGAAGTGCTGCGCGTCGGCGGCGTCGCTCGCGAAATCCGCGTCGCCCTCGACCCCGACCGCCTCCTGTCGCTCGGCATTACAGCAGGCGATGTCAACCGCCAGCTCCGCGCCACCAATGTCGATCTCGCGGGAGGGCGGGGCGAGATCGGTGGCCGCGAACAAGCCATTCGAACGCTTGCCGGACAGACGACCGTCGCAAAGCTCGCCGCGACCGCCATCGCCCTTCCAGGTGGGCGCAAGGTCCGGCTCGACGAACTGGGAACCGTGACGGACTCCTATGAGGAGCCGCGCGCATTCGCCGTTGTCGACAAGGAGCCCGTCGTCGCTTTCTCGATTACGCGCGCCAAGGGTGCAAGCGACACGACCGTCTCGGACGATGTACAAAAGGCCATAGATGGACTTGCTGGGCGCCATCCCGACGTCCAGATCTCGCTCATCGACACGACGACGACCGCCGTGCGCGGCGCTTACACCTCGACGATGCAGACGCTCATCGAGGGCGCGCTTCTGGCCATTGCTGTCGTCTTCGTGTTCCTGCGCAACTGGCGCGCGACACTCATCACCGCAGTCGCCCTCCCGCTGTCGATCATTCCGGCGTTCTTCGTAATCCACGCCCTCGGCTTCTCGCTCAATCTCGTCAGCCTGCTCGCCATTACGATCGCAACCGGCATTCTCGTCGACGACGCCATCGTCGAGATCGAGAATATCGAGCGTCACATGGCCATGGGCAAGCTTCCCTATCGCGCCTCGCTCGACGCTGCCGACCAGATCGGCCTCGCGGTCATCGCCATCACGACGACCATCATCGCCGTCTTCACGCCCGTCAGCTTCATGGGCGGCATTGCCGGCATGTACTTCAAGCAGTTCGGCCTGACCGTATCGATCGCGGTGTTCTTCTCACTCATCGTCGCGCGTCTGCTGACACCGCTCCTCGCCGCATACTTCCTCCGCCCGCGCCCGCACAGCCACTACGAGCCGCGCTGGCTGCGCGCTTACACGCGCCTCGCGCGGTGGTCGGTGCGTCACCGCTTCCTGACGCTTTTCGCGGGGCTTGGCATCTTCGCGGCGTCCATCGGCAGCTTCTTCCTGCTTCCGTCCGCGTTCCTGCCGACCGATGACACCAGCCGCATCCTGCTCGCCGTCGAGCTGCCCCCGGGGTCACGCCTCGATGACACGCGACGCGTCACGAACGAGCTTACCGACCGCATCAAGCGGCGCCCCGAGGTCGTCAGTGTATTCGTGACCGGCGGTCAGGTGCTCGGCTCCGGCGCGGAGGTGCGCAAGGCGACGCTCACGATCAATCTCGTGCCGAAGTCCCAGCGCAAGGAAACGCAGACCGCCATCACCGAGTCGCTCGGCGCCGAACTCGCGGTCGTCCCCGATATCCGCTACTGGTTCCTGCGCGACAACGGGCAACGTGCCTTCACCGTGGTTGTGACCGGAAGCGAAGGTGGCGAAGTCGATCGCGTGGCCGCGGGCCTGACATCGGAAGCCAAGCGCGTCGTCGACAAGGACGGCAAGCCAATGCTGCTCAATGTCGTCTCGACGGCCGAACTCGACCGCCCTGAGCTGATCGTCGTGCCACGCACCGAACTCGCCGCCGATCTCGGAGTCTCGACCGAGACCATCTCGGAGACGGTCCGCATCGCCACGATCGGTGATGTCCCCGCCGCGCTCGCAAAGATGAACATCGACGACCGGCAGATCCCAATCCGGGTGCAGTTGGCCGAGGATGCGCGCAGTGAGCGCGGCATCCTCGAAGGTCTCAAGGTGCCGACCGCGTCTGGCGGTGCGGTGCCGCTCGGCGTCGTTGCCGACTTCAACATGAGCCAAGGGCCGACGGCGATCAGCCGCTACGATCGCCGCAGGCAGGTAGTGATCGGCGCCGATCTTGCGGGCGAGACACCGCTCGGCGACGCCCTCAAGGCCGTTCTCGCGCAGCCTTCGGCGCAGAACCTGCCGGCAGGTGTCGAGGTTCGCCAGTTCGGCGATGCCGAAGTCATGGCGGAGGTCTTCGAGAGCTTCGCGCTGGCCATGGGCGCCGGCATCATGATGATGTACGCCGTGCTCGTGCTGCTCTTCGGCTCCTTCCTCCAGCCGATCACGATCCTCTTCTCGCTTCCGCTCTCGATCGGCGGCGCCATATTCGCGCTCTATCTCACCAACGAGCCCGTCAGCCTTCCCGTGGTCATCGGCATCCTGATGCTCATGGGCATCGTCACCAAGAACGCGATCCTGCTCGTGGACTTCGCGGTTGAGGAAATGGCGAAGGGCGTGCGTCGCGCCGAAGCGATCGTCGATGCCGGCCGCAAGCGCGCCCGGCCGATCATCATGACGACGATTGCCATGGTCGGCGGCATGATACCGGCCGCGATCAATGCGGGCGACGGCGGCGAATTCCGCGTACCGATGGCAGTTGCGGTCATCGGCGGGCTCATATCATCGACACTGCTGAGCCTGCTTTTCGTGCCTGCTGTGTTTGCGGTCATGGACGACTTCGCGCGCTTCATGTGGTGGATCTTCGGCCGCTTCGTCGGCCCGAGCGACGAGACACCTCACGAGCAGCAAGGCGTCTCTGTGGACGATCGACAGACGTCGCTCGATCTGCCGACGTCGCCACATTCGGGCCAGCCATCACGACCAATTGCAGCGGAATAGGTGTTTTTCTTCAGATACCTGCCGTTGCGCCTTATGGACGAGAGGCATACGGTGCGCACACTGCTCATGTAAGTAGCGGGAGTGTGTGATCATGTTCGATGCGAAAAGCCTACTCGAGATGATGGTGCGGGGCGCTGGCCAGAACGCGCCCCAGAACTCGCCTCAGTCACAGTCAGGAAGCGGCGGCGGCCTCCAAGATCTACTCGGACAGCTGCTCGGCGGCGCCAAAACTCAAGGCGAGCCCTCACGCGGCGGTAGCGGCAACCCTTCAGCCATCGGTGGCCTCGAAGATCTCATGCGGCAGTTTGGCGTCGGCGGACCATCCGCGACGAACCGCGCGGCAGCTCCAACGCCCGACGCACCATCGAGCCCCGGACAAGGTGGCGGTAATCCACTTGAAGACCTTCTACGCAATCTCACTGGCTCACAGGCGGGCGGTCAGGGCGGCGGCGGACTGCTCGATATTCTCGGCAAAGTCCTCGGCCAGGCAACGTCCGGCGTGAAGGAAGGTGCGCAACGCGTCGATGACGCAACGGGCGCGTCCGGCCAGCTCCGCGACATGCTCACGCGAACGACGGGCAAGACTCCCGAAGAGCTGATGAACTCGGCGAAAGAGCTGATCGAGAAGAACAAGATGGGTGCCGGTGCTGCTGCTGGCGGGCTCGGAGCCGTCGTCCTCGGAACACAGACGGGCCGCGCATTGGCGGGCAGCGCCATTAAGATTGGCGCCCTCGCGTTGATCGGTGGTCTCGCCTACAAGGCCGTGCAGAACTATCAGTCCGGCAAGCCTCTGCTCGGCGGCGGCGCAGATCAACAAGCGCTTGTCGCCGCCCCCAATGGCTCCGGCTTCGAGGAGCGTGCCATCACCAATGAGTCTGCGCTCCTCTACATCCGCGCCATGATCGCCGCAGCGGCCGCCGATGGCCGTATTGATCAGACCGAGATGGACAAGATCATCGGCGGGCTCAAACAGATGGGCCTTGATCGCGAGGCCGAGGAATTCCTCGCGAACGAACTCAACAATCCCGCTTCGACGCAGGATCTCGCTGGCGGTATCCACGGCGATGCTGAAGCGGTGCAGGTCTTCACGGCGGCGCGCATCGCCATCGACCTCGATACGGCCGAGGAGCACGACTTCCTCATACGCCTCGCCGACGATCTCGGTCTCGACCGCAATCTCGTCGCGCACATCGACGCCACAGCGCGGCAGGCGGCGTAGAGCGAGCGCGAGACGACGACAAACAAGCCGCCGGCATAGCGCTACGAAAGAGCGTAGATCCTCTTTCCAGCAGCCGGCGGAACTACCGCAAGCCCATCAACCGCCGAACAGCACGGCGTGCATGATCCGGCCCGGCACGAAGGTGAAGATGCCGGCGATGATCAGAGCGCCGGCAAAGAGGCCGATCATCCCCTTCTTGTGCGCCGAGATGTTCCCGCGGCGCGCCATCATCACGGCAAACGGCGTGTAGAGCAGCACCCAGATCGAAAGCAGGTGGATAAGGCTGAAGCCGTGCCACTGGTTCATATTGTGAATCCAGAACGAGCTCGCGGCGATCAGAAGCATCAGGCCCACCCAGGCGTAGCCGAACATCCGATGCGGCCCGTCGCCCTTGCGCCTCGTGAGTTGCACCAACCCCAGTACGAATGCGGCCATCGCCGCAAAAGCGTGAAGCTGAATGGCAGGGCTCGCCGAAAGCAAGGGCTGGAGTTTCACGTGGCCTCCTGTACCGCTCTGATCTCTGCCGGTGGATCGAAGTCCTCAGGAATGCCCGCAAGCCCAACCCGCTTGAACCAGCGCCCGAGTGCCGGCGAGGCCGTCAAGACCGCGAACGGGATCGCGACCAGATAGCCCGCGGTAAGCGGCAAGCTCCACCAGAACACGGCCGGGTTGACCATCCACAGCAGGCCGCAGACAACGACGCCGAACAGTGTCTGGGGCCAGAGCGTGCGCACGGCCGTCGACCACGAAATACCATAAGCGTCGCGCGACTGCCCACCCCAGACGACCGACTTCCCGAATGCGAGACCGATCATGAAGATCGATGTTCGGATCGTCGAGATCGCGCCCTGCAGGAACGAGAAGACCAGCTCGAGCACTGCCGACACGGCAAAGCGCACCGGACCGCCGTATCGCGCCATACCACCCTTTGTCAGCACTGCGTCAATGAGGCCCGCAATCTTCGGACTCAGGTACATGACGAAGAACAGGATGTAGAGGAAGATCGCGAGGCCCACCGGATAGTTCGCGATCGACTGACCTTCCCATGCCGTGATCGGCAACAGCGCGATCATCAGCGTCCAGGCGGGAATGCCGACGAACATCAGGATCGCCCACACGAGCTGAAAGCGGCTCATGGCATAGAGGCCCGGCAGGTCCAGAAGCTTGATGTACTGCATGTTGCCCTGGCACCAGCGCACATCACGCTGCGCGAAATCGAGCATGGTCGGCGGGTTCTCCTCCCACGAGCCATTCTCGACGGGCAGCACGCGCACCTCGAACCCGGCGCGGCGCATGAGCGTCGCCTCGACCTGATCGTGCGAGAGCACATGGCCGCCGAGCGGCGGCTTGCCCGGCAGCAGCGGCAGGTCGCAATCCTCGACGAAAGGCTTGATGCGTACGACCGCGTTGTGTCCCCAGAAGGGCCCGCAATCGCCAACCCACCATGCCTGCCCCATGGTGTAGGAGCGCATGCCGTGGCGCATGCCGAACTGGAAGATGCGCGCGAACGCTGACGATGACGGCATCCCGACGACCAGCGACTGCAAAATGCCGATCCGCGGATGCGCCTGCATCATGCGCACGAGCCGCACGATCGCCGGCCCCGACATCACGCTGTCCGCATCGAGCGGCAGCATGAGTTCATAGTCCTTGCCCCAGCGCTCGCAGAAGTCGCGCACGTTGCCGGCCTTGTAACCTTTGTTCTCCTCGCGGCGCCGATAGGTGATGCGCGCGGCGTCAGGATCTTGGGCCTTCCACGCCGCGATGGCCGATTCTTCGGCTGCTGCCACTTCCGGCCGGTTCGTATCCGAAAGCACGAAGTAGCTGAACGTCGCTCCTTCGCCTGTCGCGTCGATGCTGTCCTTCACGATCCTGAGGCGGCGAATGGCCCGCGCGGGATCCTCGTTGCGCAGCGTCATGAAGACGGCCGTCTTGATCGTGATCGGCGTCGCGACGTCGCCTGCACCGGCATAGGGCGCGACGGCGCCCATGGCATCCTCGTGGAAGTGCAGCAACCAGAGCCCTATGACCGAGTTCCAGAAGCCGACGACCGTCCATGGCGTGCCGAAGGCGAAGCACACGAACATGATCATATCGACGACCGTCCAGCCGCCCGCCCCCAGCACCTGCGCTGCGAGCCAGAGCATGGCGAACCACGTCACGACGTTAAGCACCATCAGGATCAGCCGCCGCCGGGATAGCTCGGCGTTTGCCTGGAGGCCCGTCGGTACGCTAAGGCTTGAGGCGCCTGCGAGCCCAGCGCCGCGCGGCGCCGCATCATCAACGTTGTTGGTCATGACTGTGCTTGAGCTGTGCTAGCTGGAATGTTGAGGGAATGCCCGGTGATCGGGCGGGACGCGGTGGAACGGATCGACAATGGCCGACAAACCCGACGACACCGCGGGAGTAACGCCTCTCGCCAACGCCTCGCCGGCCAGTTCGTTCCGGCCGACTGACCTGGCACGGACCGCACGGGCCATCTGGTACACGGCTCCGGGCGTTGTGGAAATACGCTCGAATGCGCTTCGGCCATTGGAAGCTGACCAAGCCCTCGTGCGGACCGCATTCAGCGGCATCAGCCGCGGTACCGAACGACTGGTCATCAGTGGCGCCGTCGGCCAACAGGAATGGGAACGCATGCGCGCGCCCCTGCAAGAGGGCGCGTTCCCATTCCCAGTTAAATACGGCTATTGCGCGACCGGCACGGTGGAGGAAGGTCCTGACGCCCTCAAGGGCCGCGCCGTCTTTTGCTTGCATCCTCATCAGGACCGATTTGTCGCACCCGTCGAGATGCTGGTCCCGATCCCGGACGGCGTGCCCGTCAGGCGCGCGACGCTCGCCGCCAACATGGAGACGGCCCTCAACGCAGTATGGGACTCAGGCGCCAGTGCCGGCGACCGCATCGTTGTCGTTGGCGCCGGTATCGTCGGGCTTCTGGTCGCTTACCTCTCCGCCCATTTGCCGGGCGCCGATGTGACGGTGGTCGACGTCGCCAACCGCGGCGGCCTCGCGGCGGACCTCGGTGCTCGGTTCGCGGCGCCCGCCGACGCGCCGCGCGGCGCCGATGTGGTGTTCCACACCAGCGTTTCTTCGGCGGGTCTCACCACGGCGCTCGGCTGCGCCGGCCTCGAGGCGACGATCGTCGAGCTCTCATGGTACGGCGACAAGGATGTACCCGCTCCCCTCGGCGGCGCCTTCCACAGTCAGCGCTTGCGCTTGCAGTCTTCGCAGGTCGGACAGGTGTCAGCAGGCCACCGCCCGCGCTGGAGCTACGGCCGCCGCGTGGAAAAGGCGCTGTCGCTTCTCGCCGATCCCGTATTCGACGCGCTCGTCACGGACGAGATCGCATTCGATGATGCCCCCGTCGCGCTGCCTCGCCTCCTGGCGCCAGGAGCCGCCGGCCTCGCGCCCGTCATCCGGTACTGACAGCGCTTGCACTCGCAAACCCGATCAGACAGGCGGCGCCGGCCGCGATGGCCAACGCTGATGCAATGGCTTTCGGCCAGCCCATGGCTGTTCCGCCGACCCACCACGCGATCACCGTCTTCGCTATGGTGTTGACGGCGATCGCTATGAAGATGGCCACGACGGCCGTGTGCGGATCGGCCCCGCCGCGCGACATGGACAGCGTGATTGCTGCCGTATCAGCGATGCCCGAGAGCGCCGCGACGGCGTAGGCACCCGAGGCACCGGCGTAGTCCGTAAGCGCCTTGGCCGCAAAGGTAACGATACCCAGAAGCGCACCGAACTTGAGTACCGTCTTCATGTCGAACGGGTTCTTGAGTTCCAATGCCCCGCGCTGATGTTCTCCATTGCGCCCCCAGTACATGAGAACGCCGCCGGCGACACCGAGCACGGCACCGGTCGCCACGATCGACGGCGCCACACTGAGCAGCAGCCGCGGATTGATCGTCCCGACAATGGCCAGGATACGCACCGCCATCATTGCATCGGCGAAGAGCGTGCCCGACACCAGCAGTGTCCGCTGCTCCGGGTGCTCGCGCGCCATTCGAGCAAGCGTCATCGTGACTGCCGTCGAAGAAGCGAGGCCCCCCGCAAGTCCCGTGATCGCGATGCCCTGATGATCGCCCGCAAACTTCACCGCGAGATAGCCAACAAAGCTCAGCGCCGCGATCATGATCGTCATGAGCCAGATCTCGTAGGGATTGAGCGCATCCCACGGATCGACGGTACGATTGGGCAGCAGCGGCAGGAGCACGAAGGTCATCGCCAGCAGCACGATCCCGGAGCGAAGCTCCTCGCGGGTCATGCGCTCGAGCCATTTATGAAGGACGGACTTCCAGGCCAACAAAATTGCCACCGCGACACCGCCTGCGGCAGCCGCCTCGATCGATCCCAGCACCGCGAGCGCCCCTAGAGCGAACGCCAGCATCGCCGCGACGATGGTCGTGATACCGAATGCTTCATCGCGCTCCATCTCGCGATAGCGGAACATCGCGAAGATCACTGCGAAGACAACGAACGCGGCACCTAGAGCGAAGTCGCCCCCGCCCGGTCCAGCCGCATGACCGATCGCCCCCCAAACTCCGCCCAGCAGCCCGCTGAGCGCGAACGTCCGCAAACCGGCCGTACGGTCGCCTTCCTCTTCCTTGCGCTCGCGCCAGCCCCGCTCCAAACCAATGAGAATCCCGACGGCTAGTGCCACCGACAGCCGCTGAAAGAGTTCAAAAGTATCCATTGCAAACCCGCCTCCGAGGCAGCGCAACGTTCGAGAGCGGCTTTTGTTTCCGACGGCTCGGCTTTGTTGGCGCTGCTCTAGCTCGGGAGCTGCAGTATCGTTGCCTCATCTGCGTCCAGCAACCTGAACGCATTTGCCATGCGTTCAATGCGGTTCGGCACGCAGGCAACGTCGGTCCCTAGAAGTTTCGACAATCGGCCTAATGGTTTAGAACGCGGGTCAACCGGCCACCCAGGCTCGCTCAACAGAATGAGGCCATCCATGAGCGCGACCACTATCAGCAAGGCGCTGACACCCCCCGATATCTCTTCGCGCAAGGGCGGTAAACCCATCGTTTGCCTGACCGCGTACACCACGCCCGTGGCGCGCATCGTCGATCGTCACTGCGATCTGATCCTTGTCGGCGACAGCGTCGGCATGGTGCTGCATGGCCTACCCTCGACGGTCGGCGTATCGCTCGACATGATGATCATGCATGGTCAGGCCGTAACGCGTGGCGCACAAAGCGCGCTCGTCGTCGTCGATCTGCCGTTTGGATCCTACGAGGCAAGTGTCGATCAAGCTTTCCGCAGCGCCGCTCGCGTCATGGCAGAGACAGGATGCGGCGCCGTCAAGCTCGAGGGCGGTGAAAGCATGGCGGAGACCATTCGCTTCCTCACACGCCGCGGCATTCCAGTGATGGCCCATGTCGGCCTGACGCCCCAAGCGGTCAATACCTTCGGCGGCTACAAGGTCCAGGGACGAGGCGATAGCGCCAAGCGCATTCTCGACGATGCCAAAGCTGTCGCCGATGCAGGGGCCTTTTCCGTCGTACTGGAAAAGGTCACGGAGCCGCTCGCTCGCACGATCACCGAGACCGTCGCGATACCCACGGTCGGCATTGGTGCCTCCGCTGCCTGCGACGGGCAGGTTCTCGTAACCGATGACGTACTCGGCATCTTCACCGATTTCCGCCCGAAGTTCGTCAAGCGCTACGCCGAGCTTGGGCGCGATATGGAGGCTGCTATCTCAGCCTATGCCACCGAGGTTCGCGAGCGCCGCTTCCCCGGCCCCGAGCACGTCTTTGGCGATACGGCAAAGCCCCGCAGCTGAAGCGCGCTTGCGCCACGAGGCCGGCACGGCCATGATCAAGCATCCAGCACCAAGTTCAGCGGGAGAATTCCATGGCCGCCATGCGCTATCGCACGCTCGGACGCAGCGGGCTCAAAGTCTCTGAGCTCTGCCTCGGCACGATGATGTTCGGCGGTCCGACTGACCAGACTGAAGCCCAGCGCATTGTCGATCACGCCGCCGATCTTGGCGTCAACTTCATCGACACCGCGAACGTCTACGAGCAGGGCCGCTCGGAGGAAGTGACGGGTCGCGTCATCAAAGCACGTCGCAATCATTGGATACTGGCAAGCAAGCTCGCGCAGCCGACCGGACCGGGACCGAATGACCGCGGGCTCTCGCGTCGTCACATGATCGAAGCCGTCGATGCCTCGCTCAAGCGTCTCGGCACCGACCATATCGACATCGAATACATTCACCGCGTCGATCCCAATGTGCCGTGGGAGAGCGTGGCGGAAACTTTCGGCGAACTCATACGCGCCGGCAAGCTCCGCTACTGGGGCCTCTCCAATGTTCGCGCCTGGCACATTCCTGCGATCGACACGGCCTGCCGCACGGTCGGCGCACCGGCGCCGATCGTCGTCCAGCCCTACTACAACATCATGAACCGTATGCCGGAGGTCGAAGTACTTCCTGCCGCCCGGGCGTACGGCCTCGGCGTCGCCTCCTACAGCCCTATTGCGCGCGGCGTGCTCTCCGGGAAATACCAGCCGGGCAGCAACGCGCCGCCGGATACGCGCGCCGGCCGCAACGACAAGCGGATGATGGAAACCGAATGGCGCCCCGAGTCACTCGCCGTAGCCGAAAGGTTGAAGGCGCACTGTGATGCCAAGGACGTGAGCCTGATTCACTTCGCGGTCGCCTGGGTGCTGAACAACACGACCGTGTCGTCGGTCATCGCCGGCCCGCGCACGTTTGAACAATGGGCCGTCTATCCAGGCGCACTCGAATATACCTGGACGAAGGACGACGAGGCTCTCGTCGACAGCCTCGTGAGGCCTGGGCACCCGTCATCGCCCGGATTTACAGATCCCGGCTATCCTGTCGAAGGCCGCTTCGCAAAAATCGTGTAGTTATCGCGCCAGTCGCGCCGTCGACTTGAGGATGTCGGCCGCCTCTTCGACCATGCGCGATACGATCGTCTCCGCTGGTTCGACGCTATCGATCAGGCCTAGCGCCTCGCCCGCGATGATCGGCGCGTGCGCCGCATCGCCTGAAGCGATCGCGGCATGGACGCGCTGCGTCTCTGGAGGACGGTTGGCGCGAAGCTCGTCCTCATTGCCGTGCCAACGATCCGTGAATGCATTACGTACAACGCGGATGTCGAAACGATCCGGCCAGTACCGCTCGCGCACGATATCTGTCGACGAGGTGCGCAGCGTATCATCACCAGTCGCCTGCACGCCGGCTGCCTGGACGTTCGGATGCACCAGAGCCTCGGCGGCCGCCCAGAACCGTGTCCCCACGACGACGCCGTCTGCGCCGAGCGTGAGTGCAGCCGCCAATCCGCGACCATCGGCGATGCCGCCGGCAGCACAAAGCAGCGTCTCGGGCGATTCCCTGCTCAGGAGATCGGCAACCTCGGGCACCAGCGTCATGGTGGCGCGGCGCGCGCCGTGCCCGCCAGCCTCGGTCCCCTGCGCGACGATGATGTCCGCCCCAGCCTCCAGCGCTTCCATACAATCGCCGCGAGACTGGACCTGACAGATTAGAAGCGCCCCTGATTTCTTGATCGCCGGCGCAAAGGGACGTGGATCGCCAAACGAAAGGAACATCGCAGCGGGCTTATGCGCCAGCATGATGTCGAGCAACTGCGGGGCCTGGGCGAGCGACCAGGTAATAAAACCCCCGCCGACGCGCGTATTCCCAGCTTCGCGAAACTGCTGCTCGATCCATTCGGCGTCGCCGTAGCCGCCGCCGATGAGCCCCAGGCCGCCCGCGTTCGTGACCGCGCCGGCCAGTGCACCGCCTGACGCCCCTCCCATGGGGGCCAGTATGATCGGATGCCTGATACCGAGCGCCCGTGTCAGTCGCGTCTCAATGCGCATCCACATGCCTCCAGTCCGCTCCGCGCTGTCTAGCGCCCTTTGAAGACCGGACGACGCTTCTCCATGAAGGCGCGGCGGCCCTCGACATAGTCCTTGCTCGCGAAGCAGGCATCGATCGCGGCGTTGATTTTAGCGTGATCGCGCTTGTCCGCATCCTGCGTCGCAGCATGAATCGCGAGCTTGGCGGCCTTCACCGTCAGCGGTGCGTTGTCGGCGATCGTTGCAGCGTACTTGCGCACGTATGCCTCGAGCTCCTCGGCCTGCACGACCCGGTTGACGAGCCCCATGATGCGGGCGTCCTCTGCCGTGAAGCGATTTGCCGTGAAGAAGATTTCCTTGGCAAACGCAGGCCCGACGATGTCGACGAGCTTCTTGATGCCAGAGGTGCGATAGCCGAGCCCGAGGCGCGCGGCCGGCACTGCGAAGAAGCTGTCGTGCCCACAGATGCGGATGTCGGTATTGAGCGCGATGGCGACGCCACCGCCGACACAGAGCCCACGAATCATCGCGATCGTTGGCTTGCTGGCATTAGTGATAGCCGCCTGCGCCGTCTCACCGGCCTTGTCGTAGACTTTGATCGTCTCCTCGCGATCGCGCTTCTTGTCGAACTCGGAGATATCGGCGCCTGAGACGAAGGCCTTGTCCCCGGCCCCCGTAAGCACGATCACGCGAACCTCGGGATCGGCCTCGAAGTCGGCGATGATCTTCGGGATCGCCACCCACATCTCATAGGATACGGCGTTACGCTTCTCGGGCTGATTGAAAGTCATCCAGCCAATGCCGCCCTCCTTGCGGGCAAGCATCTTGGTTGTGCCGAGGTCCATGAGGAATTCTCTCCAAGTGCGCCGGAAATAGGGGCGCTGGCGGCGGCTGGCGCGGGCCTGCCCGAACGAAAGCAGGGACAGCTTCCACTCGCGCGGAGACTATATCCTTCAACAAGCCATCTATATTGGCAATGACGCGTTGGCATGGCAGCACGCCCCGATCGGGCGGCTCCTGGCCCGGCCGAGTGCGCACGTTTCCGAGGTGCTTGAATTATCACTGCATTTGCGACGGCCGTGCCCACTCCTGGACTACAGCCGCCCCAAATTTTTCTCGCTATCCAGCCGCGCGCACGGCGTCCGTGATCTTCTTTGCGGCGTCGGCGAGATTGTCCGCACTTAGGATCTGGAGGCCGGACTCGGCCATGATCTTCTTGCCGAGCTCGACGTTCGTACCCTCGAGGCGGACGACGAGCGGCACCGTCACGCCAAGCTCGCGAGCCGCCGCAACAACGCCCTCTGCGATGATATCGCAGCGCATGATGCCGCCGAAGATGTTGACCAAAATGCCTTTGACGTTCGGATCGTTGAGAATGATCTTGAAGGCAGCCGAAACCTTCTCTTTCGACGCCGAACCGCCGACGTCCAGGAAGTTCGCCGGCTCCATGCCGTGCAGCTTGATGATGTCCATGGTTGCCATGGCAAGGCCGGCACCATTCACGAGGCAGCCGATCTGACCGTCCAGCTTGACGTAGGAAAGGTCGTACTTCGAGGCCTCGACCTCCGAAGCATCCTCCTCCGCGAGGTCACGCATGGCGACGACCTCCTTCTGGCGGAAGAGGGCGTTCGAATCGAAGTTCATCTTGCCGTCGAGCGCCAGGAGATTTCCGGCCTTGGTCACGACGAGGGGATTGATCTCAAGCAGTGCCATGTCCTTCTCGACGACCATCCGGTACAGATCGCCGATGAGCTTGACGCACTGCTTTACCTGATCGCCCTCGAGCCCGAGCGCGAAAGCCACCTTGCGGCCGTGATAGGGGAAATAGCCTGATGCCGGATCGATCGAGAATGTGAGGATCTTCTCAGGCGTGTCGTGAGCGACCTGTTCGATATCCATGCCGCCTTCGGTCGACACGATGAACGCAACACGGCTCGTCTCGCGATCGACCAGCGCGGAAAGATAAAGCTCGCGCGCGATTGCCGAACCGTCCTCGATATAGAGGCGCTGGACCTTGCGACCCTCGGGGCCTGTCTGCAAGGTGACGAGCGTGTTGCCAAGCATCTGCCCCGCAAACGCCTCGACTTCCTCGACGGACTTCGCAAGCCGCACGCCGCCAGCGGTGCCAGCAGTCGATTCCTTGAACTTGCCCTTGCCGCGCCCGCCGGCATGGATCTGGGACTTGACCACCCACACAGGACCGGGAAGCTTCTTCGCCGCCTCGACGGCCTCGGCGACCGTGAACGCGGGGTAGCCCACGCCCGTCGGCACGCCGTACTGCCGATAGAGCTCCTTGGCTTGGTACTCGTGGATGTTCATGGCATCGTGTCCCCGTGGTGGCGTCGGCTGCTCGTTCCTTTAGCGTGACTTCATCGCACAAGAAAGGGCCGCTTTCGGCCAAACGGCGTGTAACGCGCCCTCACAAGACCTCGGGAGGTTCTTGAATAATGACCATATCCGGCCAGGCCCTTGCCGAGCGTGAGGAACTGTTCAAGGCGTTCGGCCGCGCCTTCTTCAAGAAGGACGTGGAGGCGCTGTACCGGGTCGTCACGCCCGACTTCCAGTGGCGAGGCCAGGACGAAACCGGAGCCCCCCGGCTACTGGCGAGCCCCGAGGCCATCCGCGCGCATTTCGACCGCCAGAGGGAGACGTTCAGCGAGCAGCGCTTCAGCGACGTCGTCTACGAGCACTTGCCCGATGCGTCGTTCATGACCTTCCGTCTGACCGAGACGCGCCGGGCGGACGGCATCGTCAGCAACGTCGCCGGCGTCGAGGTCTACACGTTCGAGGACGGCCGGATCGCGCTCAAGGACGTCTATCGCAAGCCCGTGTGAGCCGGGCGCTATTGCGAAACCCCGACAAGCGTCCGGCGATAGTCCTCGCTAAGGGCTTCGCGGTGCGCGCGACGCTTCTCGCGCAGGCGATCGCGCTCGTTCTGCGCCTGTTTTTGCGCCCGCACTCCTTTGTGGGCTCGCTCCTTCGCAGTCTTGCGGGATTGCACGACACTGGGGTGAGGCGCGCGCTCCCGCCAGCCATAGTCCATGCGCTCCGCGCGTAAGAGCGACGAGGTGGCCGCTTGCCCACGCTCGACGCGCGCCACAGTGCGTGACGCGGATGAAGGCATGAAACTCGATCCGGTAACCGCTGGACCGCCATCGGGGGCCGGCTTCGATACCGTCGGCGCCGCCTCGCTCGGCTGAGCGATCGGAATGCCGCAACGGCTGGTATCGAAATCCGCCGCCTCGGGTTTTCCCGGATCGATGCGCCTCAGCGACCCGTCGGTCCGCGCGCCAGGAGCGGCTTTGGCCACCACATAACGCTGCCCGCATATGCCGACGCGGGGCGGCTGCCGGGTGACCTCGAAAGCGTCATACCCGACTTTGAGATCGCGCCAGAAATCCATCCAGGGACTTTCCGCGTGCGCCACCATGTTGGCGTCGGTCATGCGGAACGGGAAAATATGGATCTGAAAATTGTCCTGCCGCGCGCGGAGCGCTGATGCAGCGAGGCGGTAGATCACCTGCTGAACCGGCTGGGTCATCGCGTAGCAGCCGGTCGACGAGCAACCACCGTGGACGAGAATGTATGAGCCCGTGCGGTCCAGGCGCTTGTCGTGCAGGTTTGGAAAGCCAATGTTGAAGGCTTGCCGCCAGCGCCCGACATGGCGCATCTGCCGCCGTCCCACCGTGTAGAAGCCTTCGGGGCTCTGCTTGTCGCCCTCGCGCAGCTTGGGCCCGAGCGTGCCCGTCCAATGGCAGATCGGATAGGTCGCTTTCAGGACGTACGTGCTGCCCTTACGCATCCATAGCTCGAGTTCCGACTCGGCCTTGAAGATGCGGATCAGGATTGGCGAACCCTCGCTGAGGCCCAGTTCTGCCAAGCGCTTGCTGAGATCATCGAGTTCAGGAACGCTTGCCGGTGGCAGCGTGCCGCGCGAGAAGGCGCGCTGGCGCTCGATGCGGTCGGGAGCAACATCGTCAAGTTCGACGACCAGCGCCGAAGCCGGCACGACCAGGGTTGCGAGAGCGAGGAAAAGGACGAGCAGGAATCGGACACCGGCCATCCCCCGCAAACCCGGAAGACGAATAAGACCGGAAAGGCCCCCCAAGCCACCCACTACGCCACCCCACCGCAGTCACGCCACAGTTCTCAACGCTCAGGAACCATAGGGCCCCCGGCAGGGACAAGCTCGACTGTCGTGCACTCTCATGGAATGGTCGCTGGGTATCGCAGACGCGCCACAGTCCTGCTGCAGCGCGGCAATCGCACCCGATGAAGATTGTCTTGGCCTGCCGGCGGCTTCGAGCGGCCGGATCAGACAGCCTATCGGCTCTCCGGTTGCGTCGAGGGTTGAGCCAACTCCGGCTCGATCTCGAAGAGCTCGGGCGGAATGCCGAGGCTCATGCGCTGGCCCATGCCCGGCATGGCGCTCATCATGGTCTCGCGCTTCTTGAGGCCCGGCACGACAATGTGAGGCATCATCGCCACCTTGTCGCCGGGACGCGGCATGAAGGGCTCGGGCCGCGCAATCTGGTAGGTCGGGCAACGCCCCAAGGGATCGATGCGGCCGCCCGGCGGATCGCGGAAATCCGCGTTGACGATATAGCGCCGCTCACAAACGGCCACCCGCGGCGGCTGACGCGCGACTTCGAAGTGATCGTACCCCTCCTTCAGCGTCTGCCAGAAGCGGTAATGGGGGCTTCCTCGATGGCGCGCCATATTCGCGTCCGTCATGCGGAACGGGAACGCGTGCACCTCGAAGGACTCGTGCCCGGCGTCGAACTGCTCGCGCGCCAGGGCATAGATCTCCTCGACCAGCCCGTCGGTCATCGCGTAGCAACCCGCCGATGTGCAATTCCCGTGCACCATCAGGAAGTCGCCGGTGCGGCCGTGTGCGCGGTCGTAGGCATTGGGGAAGCCGAGATTGAACGACAGGTGATAGCTCGACTTCGGGTTCATCTGGCGCTTGCTGACCGTATAGAACCCTTCCGGCGCCTGCTTGTCTCCCTGGCGGACTTTGGGGCCGAGATCTCCCGACCACGTGCAGATCGGATAGGTCTTGAAATGGTAGTAGCGCCCGTCGTCCCGGGCTTTCCAGATCTCGAGCTCCGATTCTTCCTTGAAGATACGGACGAAGATCTGCGTATCGGCGCGCATGTCCTTCTTGCCCAGGAGCATCATGGCATCCTTGGACAGGGGGCGCAGATGTGGTGGTGTGATTTCACCGCTGCAGCCAGCCAGAAGCGCAGCCGATAGCGCGGCCACGACGGCAATGCTCAGCACTTGGCTGTTCTTAGCCATGGTCCCCCAGATGATCGAAGCAATACGCAGTGCCCCAGGGCGCACGTTGATCACCATTAACAGTTCGTTTACGTTAAAATACCGTTAACACCAAGCATATTGAACAATTTGGGCGCAATTTGCGCGACTTAAGTTGCATCTAAGCCATTTCCAGGAGTTGAGTATGAAAGCGTTCATTCTCGCTGCGCTATTTGCCTTCTTCCTTGCGCTGTACACCGCATCGTCTTGGGCCAGCTCGTGCGCATGTGGCTCAGGCACCCCCGGCGACGGCATCTCGTGCTCAGGCGGTTGCGGTTGTGTCACGGCGGGTGATTTCTGCGGGTGCTGGTGCGAGCATCTCAAGTCAGCCCCTCCTATCTCCTACGGAAACCCGGATACGGCCAAGGACGTCTCCGCTCAGCCTGCCTCCCCATTCGCCCGCGCCTTGAGCAAGACCACGGCTGAGTGCGCTGCTCGCGTCACGAACGCAATAGTCGTCGACGTGAAGGATGCGTCAGCCGAGGCGATCGACATCTACTTGAAGGCACTTTGCGAGCGCATCGAGCGGGCCAAGAAATAGAACTAGCCGGCAACGAGCAGCCATAGGCCGCGCGCCAGATAAAGAATGCTGATGCCGACGACGATCCAGCGGCTCCAACGGCGAAAGCCTTCATTCGTCATCCCGAGCAGGACCTTCGCCGCGAACGTCGTCCCGACGATCGCCAGGGCTACGGCGCCGACGTACTGCCACATGGGCACCGACGTATCCCAAGCGGCCGCGAACGTCCCGAAATAAGCAATGCGCCCGACGTGCCCGAAGGTCTGACAGACGGCCTTCGTTGCGACCACTGCCCGGCGGTCGAGCAGGCTCTTCTGAAAGAAGAGATCGAGGATGTGGCCGGCGGCACCGGCAATGAGCTGCAGCGTCATGACGACGAGGCCCGCGATGGGCGGGGCCCACCGGCGCGTGATATCGGGCGTGAAGCTCTTCGGCAGCAGATCGACGATAAACACGATCGAGCCGAGCATCAGGTAGACGACGGCCTTGTCCGGTATGAACGCAATCAGCCGCATGATGCCGAAGGCCGCGCCTGCGCCGATCAGATAGCGCCAGACGATGTGCCACTCGACGAGCCGCCACCACAGCGTCGCGCGCCAGCCGTTGGCGCCGAGCTGGATGATCCCGAACAGAACCATCGCCGGCGCGACATCGAGGAATATGAGCAGGATGCCGAGGAGGATGAGCCCCCCGGCCATGCCGAACACGCCGGAGATGAACGAGGTGGCGAGGATCGAAACCCCGATGATGCCTGCCGTCGCCGCGCCAATCATGAATCAACCTCGGCGCAGATCCATACACCGACCGCCATCCGCGACCGGCATCCGTGCGCGGCGTGCCGTCGCCCCACGCGCACCGTCGGCGCGCTACTGGTACTTGCGCAGGAACTGCTGACGCGCCGTCGCGGCCTGTACGAGCAGCGGCAGATCGTTGCCACCGAGGATGAAGCGCGCGCCGAGACCAATGTATTTCGACATGCCTTCGTCCGTGTAGACGCCGCCCATGCCGAGCCACTTGCCGTGCTTCTTGCAGCCGGCCGCCGCCTTCTCGTAGGCCTTGGCCACGTCCGGATGCGTCACCTGACCGGGCAGGCCCATTTCCATGGTCAGGTCGTTCGTGCCGATCAGCAGGACATCGATGCCCGGTACGGCCGCGATGGCCTCGGAATTCTCGATCGCCGTCGGCGTCTCGAGCATCACGACGACCAGCAGGTTGTCGTTGACGAGCTTCGTGGCCTCGGCCGCGGACGCAGCGGCGAAACCGAGCTGCGGCATGGCGCCGGCAGCAGATCGGTGCCCCACCGGCGGATATCTCAGGCGGTCGGCGACCTCGCGCGCCTCGTCAGCCGTATCGACGTGCGGCATGACGATTCCGAACGCACCACCGTCGAGCGCCCGCGTCGCCATATCGTACTGGCCGTTCGGCACACGCACGATCGGCGAAATGCCCGCCGCATTCGCCGTCACCGAGATCTGCACGGCCATGTCGAGCGTCATGGAATTGTGCTCGAGATCGATGAAGAGCCAATCGTAACCCGCCTGCATCATGACCGGTGCGATGTCGACCGTACGCGCCTGGCGCAGACCAATGCCGATAGAGAGCTCGCCCTTCTGAAGGCGCTCGCGCGCGGGATTTCGTACCGTCACTTTGCCTGCGGCCATGGCTTCCTCCTCGGGTTTTGTCTTTTGGGCCTCGACGCGGACGCGGGAGGCAGCAGCCGGCATTCGCGCAAATTAGGCGCGCGTTGTCCAGACACGCGGATGCATGGGTCGTCGGCAGCCATTTTGCTGAAGCTGTCCGCATGACCACCGCGGGCATAGCGCTGCAGTGGAAGGCGACAGCACCTCGCCCCAGCAGCCCGCGGCCTGAAACTAAGGCTCGAGTTCGGTATCCCAATAGAGATAGTCGAGCCAGCTTTCGTGCAGGTAGTTGGGCGGGAAAAGCCGGCCATTGCGATGCAGCTCGAATACAGTCGGCCGATACGGCCACTGCATGGGCCGCATGCCGATCTTCTCCGGCAGATAGCCGCCCTTGGCGAGATTGCACGGCGAGCACGCCGCCACGACATTATCCCAGCGCGTGAGACCACCGAGCGAGCGCGGGATCAAATGATCGAATGTCAGCTCTTTTTTCGTGCCGCAGTACTGGCAAGTGAACCTGTCGCGCAGGAAGACATTGAACCGGGTGAAGGCGGGATAGAGCGCCGGCTTCACATACGCCTTGAGCGACACGACGCTCGGCAGGCGCACCTCGAACGAAGGGCTCCGCACGACGCGATCGTATTCGGAAACGATGTTCACGCGATCAAGGAACACCGCCTTGATCGTGTCCTGCCAGCTCCAGAGGGAAAGCGGGTAATAGCTCAAAGGCCGAAAGTCGGCGTTCAAGACGAGAGCCGGAAAGGCGTGTGGTTGCGCTGTCGAAAGATTCACGAGCAGGCAGTCCTGACAGTTACCCTGTCCGAATCGCACTCGGATTTTGTTTCACGACGCCGGGATATTAGTCTGCCGTGACACGGATGTGAAGCTCATCCCGCAGTGCGATAACGAACCTGTGCGAAACAGGTTCCACGTCGCCCAACAGCAACAGATGACGCTGTACAGCGAAACTGAGAAAATGCCCGAAATTCATCATGGAGCGCCGGCCGATGCCCAGGCTCGACGAAACACGCCCGTTCATTCCGGTACGCATCGCCGTCCTGACGGTTTCGGACACCCGAACCCTGGCCGATGACAAGTCCGGCGACACGCTGGCCGGCCTCATCACAGGTGACGGGCACGAGCTCGCTGACCGGGCGATCGAGAGAGACAGCATTCCCGCCATCCGCGCTCGCGTCGAGAAGTGGATTGCGGATCCGTCGATCGATGTGGTGATCACAACCGGAGGGACGGGCTTCACGGGCCGCGATGTGACGCCCGAGGCGGTGAAGCCGCTCTTCGAGAAGGAGATCGACGGCTTCTCAGTCGTCTTTCACATGATCTCGTTTCAGAAGATCGAAACCTCGACGATCCAGTCGCGCGCGTGCGGCGGTGTTGCGCACGGCACGTACATTTTCTGCCTGCCCGGCTCACCGGGCGCCTGCAAGGATGGCTGGAACGAGATTCTGAAGTGGCAGCTCGACAACCGTCACCGGCCCTGCAATTTCGTCGAGATCATGCCGCGTCTAGAGGAGCATCGGAAAGGCTGAGCTCTTTCACGCGGACTTCTGTCACGAGTCCCAAGGCCAATTGCACCGGGCGGAACGAGCGCCGGTGATGCTCGGTGACGCCAAGCCGCGAAAGTGCATCCGCGTGCTCCGGCGTCCCATAGCCTTTGTGGCGTTCGAAGCCATAGCCCGGGAACTCGCGACCCAAAGCGATCATCAGGCGGTCGCGCGTCACCTTCGCAATGATCGAGGCCGCCGCAATGGATAGCGAACGCGCATCGCCCTTCACGATCGTTCGCGCCCGGCAGGCGAAGCGCGGGGCGCGATTGCCATCGACGAGAACGAGCTTCGGCTTCTGTCCCCTGCCGCAGGGCAACCCCTTCACGGCAACAGTCATCGCCCACATGGTGGCGTTGAGGATGTTGTCCTGATCGATGCGCGTGACGTCGGCAATGCCGACACCGACGCGCGAGCTTTCCATGATGCGCGGAAAGAGCGCCTCGCGCGCATCGGCATCTAGGGCTTTGGAATCGGCAATGCCGGGAGGAATGTTCTCGGGGTCGAGAATGACGGCTGCGGCAACGACCGGACCGGCCCAGGGCCCGCGCCCGGCCTCGTCGACGCCGGCAATCGGCCCATAGCCGAGTTGCAGCTCGCTCTGCTCAAGCTCGAACGTGGCTTTGAGCACCATGTCGCCCCCCGATCCCTCCAGTGAGGAATCGAAGGATTCGCGGTCCATGTCAAAGTCCGCCGCGCTCATTCTTCGGGCATTTCAAGCAGTGGGCGGCTGGGCGACCACATCCTCGTAATTGTATTTCTTCGTAGTCAGGCCTGCGTGCATGAAAATGTCCTGCACCGCATCGAATGCCGGGCGCGTAATCTCCACGTGCGGCGTCCAATTGCCGAGCTTCTGATAGACGGCAATCGTATCCCGCAGAACACCCTCGTCGATGCCGGGAAAATACTTCAGTTCCTTCTTCGCGACGTCTGCGGCAGGCGTCGCAATAAGCCAGGCCCGCGCCTTCCGATAAGCCCGCGTAAACTTATGTGCCGCATCCGTCTTCAGCCAATCCGGCGTTGCGGCAAGGCTCGAAAATGCGCACGGGCCGACAGCATCGGCGAGCGATGCAACGATGTGGCCGGCACCGTCATGTTCCAGCTGCTGTGGTCCCGGCCCCTGCAAATGCACGTAGTCGCCGCGGCCCGCGCGGAAGGCTGCATCGTTCTTGCCCATGCCGGCATCGCCGACCTTGGCACTCTTGAAATCGAGCCCCATGCGATGGCAGGCATACTTGAACATGGCGAGCGGCTGATCGCCATGATCGACGAGGATCTCGCCATCCTTGAGCTTGTCCCAGGTGAAGTTCGGATCGGGCTTGCGGGCGGTAATGAAGAAGCCGTCCCTCTCGTTGATCTGCGCGAAATGACGAATGTTGGGTTTCTGGCCCTTCTCCAAAGCAATCAACCCATAGCCCGCAGCATTCTGCGCCACATGCACGCTGCCATCCGCGAGCCCCGTCAGCGCGGACTTTCCGGGCTGCGAGATCGCGTGCTTCACGTCGAAGCCCTCGTCCTGGAGAAAGCCACCCGCAAATGTTGCGATCAGCGGGCTGTAGAAGGCGGAAAAGCGCGTGAATTCGATGCTGATGGGCTCGGCCATGGGGACGGTCGTCTCCTCGATTGGGTTTTTGTTGGTCGGTGCCCCCAGGGCGGCATCGTGACCATTTGAAACGGAGCGCCGGATGTTCCCAACCCGGCACGGGTACACTATGACACAGCTTGCGTGGCGTAGTGCAATGCCGAACGCGACAACGCAGCGTCGCGCATCGCGTACTAGGAGGAGAGAATGAGCGACGCGAGCAAACTGGCCGCAGCGCACCGCGCGCTCGCCGCTTCTGAACGCAGCGGCATCGATCCCTTCATCGTCATGGACGTGATGAGTGCCGCCGCCGCCAAAGAGGCGGCGGGCGCCCATGTCATTCACATGGAGGTCGGCCAGCCCGCGACCGCCGCCCCCAAGGCCGCGCGCGATGCCGTGCGCCGCGCCCTTGATACCGACAAGCTCGGCTATACGCTCGCGCTCGGCATGGAGCCGCTCAGGGCACGGATCGCCCAGCTTTACCGCGACTGGTACGGCGTCGAGGTATCGCCCGAACGGATCGTCGTGACCAACGGTTCGTCGGCGGCGTTCGTGCTCGCGTTCCTGGCCGTATTCGACGCCGGCGATGCTGTCGCGCTCCCCTCACCCGGCTATCCCTGCTACCGCCATATCCTGACGGCACTCGGCCAGCGTCCTGTGATGCTCGATACCGGTCCCGCAACGCGCTGGATGCCGACGGCCCAGCAGGTCATCGAAGCCGCAGCGCGCGATCGCGTCGCCGGATTGCTCATCGCCAGCCCCTCGAATCCGACGGGCACCATGCTCGAACCGCAGCGCCTCGCCGAGATCGTCGCTGCCTGCAAGCAGACCGGCACGTGGTTCATTTCCGACGAGATCTACCAGGGTCTGACCTACGGCGTGCCGCAGGCCACGGCGCTGCAGTATTCGGATGACGCGATCATCATCAACAGCTTCTCGAAATACTTCTCGATGACAGGCTGGCGGGTCGGCTGGATGGTCGTGCCCGACAAGCTCGTTCGCCCCGTCGAGCGCCTTGCGCAGAACCTTTACATCTCGCCGCCGGCAGTCTCACAGGTGGCGGCGCTTGGCGCTTTCGACGGCATGGACGAGCTCGAAGCCAACAAGCGCGTCTACACCGCCAACCGCGACCTGCTGCTCGCGGCGCTGCCAAAGGCGGGGCTCACTGAAATCGTGCCGGCTGACGGCGCCTTCTATCTCTACGCGGACGTCGGCGCCTACACGAATGACAGCCTAGCGTTCGCCAAGCGGATGCTCGACGAGACGGGTGTCGCCGCAACGCCGGGCGTCGATTTCGATGCCGGCCGGGGCAGCCGCTTTGTCCGCTTCTCCTACGCGGGATCGACGGAGGACATGGCCGAGGCCGCCCGCCGCCTGCAGGCGTGGCCCGCGTTGCAGCGCTAGCCCGATCAATTCTGGCACTCTCGCCTTGACAGTGCTAGCACCCCGCCGCATATACCCGACGCGGGGTCGTCGATGGCGCCGAACGGGCGCTGTCCCGGCAATTTCCCGCGGCCGCGCTCAGGTGGACGCCACCGAGCCCGCCACTCAGAAAATTTGTAGACAATCCAAGAGGATGAACCCATGAAGTTCCGCCCTCTCCATGATCGCGTGGTCGTCCGCCGCGTCGAGGAGGACTCCAAGACCGCCGGCGGCATCATCATTCCAGACACCGCCAAGGAAAAGCCCATGCAGGGCGTTGTGGTCTCCGTAGGCCCCGGCGCCCGCGACGAGGCCGGCAAGCTCGTCGCCCTCGAGGTCAAGTCCGGCGACAAGGTGCTCTTCGGCAAGTGGTCCGGCACCGAAGTGAAGATCGGCGGCGAGGATCTTCTGATCATGAAGGAGAGCGACATCCTCGGCGTTCTCGAAGGCAAGGCCTCAGCGAAAGCGGCCGCCTGAGCAGGTCCTGAAACTCCGGGCCCGCCAGGTCGCCAGAGGCACCTTGGCTCGGTCCGGGACGGTTCCCCTAAGACCATTGTGAGTGAGCCAAGATGACAGCCAAAGACGTCAAGTTCTCCCAGGACGCCCGCGAGCGGATGCTGCGCGGCGTCGATATCCTCGCCAACGCCGTGAAGGTGACGCTCGGTCCCAAGGGCCGCAACGTGGTACTCGAGAAGTCGTTCGGCGCCCCGCGCGTGACCAAGGACGGCGTCACTGTCGCGAAGGAAATCGAGCTCGCCGACAAGTTCGAGAACATGGGCGCGCAGATGCTCCGCGAGGTCGCGAGCAAGACCAGCGATCTCGCAGGTGACGGCACCACGACCGCCACGGTTCTCGCGCAGGCCATCGTGAAGGAAGGCGCAAAGTCGGTCGCTGCCGGCGCCAACCCGATGGACCTCAAGCGCGGCGTCGACCTCGCGGTCAGCGCCGTTGTCGCCGAGTTGAAGGCCAAGGCGAAGAAAGTCACCTCCAACGCCGAGATCGCGCAGGTCGGCACCATCTCCGCGAACGGCGACTCCGAAGTCGGCCAGATCATCGCCGAAGCCATGGCGAAGGTCGGCAACGAGGGTGTGATTACGGTCGAGGAGGCGAAGAGCCTCGAAACCGAGCTCGATGTCGTCGAGGGCATGCAGTTCGACCGCGGCTACATCTCCCCGTACTTCATCACCAACGCCGACAAGATGACGACGGAGCTCGAGAGTCCGTACATCCTCATCCACGAGAAGAAGCTCTCGGGCCTGCAGCCCATGCTGCCGCTGCTCGAGGCGGTCGTGCAGACGGGTAAGCCCCTTCTCATCATCGCGGAAGACATCGAGGGTGAAGCGCTGGCGACGCTCGTCGTCAACAAGCTGCGTGGTGGCCTGAAGGTCGCGGCCGTGAAGGCTCCGGGCTTCGGCGATCGCCGCAAGGCCATGCTCGAGGACATCGCCGTCCTTACGGCCGGCACCGTCATCTCCGAGGACCTCGGCATCAAGCTCGAGACCGTGACGATCGACATGCTCGGCCGCGCCAAGCGCGTTTCGATCGACAAGGAGAACACGACGATCGTCGACGGCGTCGGCAAGAAGGTCGACATCGAAGCGCGCGTGAAACAGATGAAGGCGCAGATCGAGGAGACAACCTCGGACTACGACCGCGAGAAGCTGCAGGAGCGTCTGGCGAAGCTCGCCGGCGGCGTTGCGGTGATCAAGGTCGGCGGCGCCACCGAGATGGAGGTGAAGGAGCGTAAGGACCGCGTCGACGACGCCCTGCACGCCACCCGCGCCGCGGTCGAGGAAGGGGTCGTCCCCGGCGGCGGCGTAGCGCTGCTCCGCGCGATCGCCGCGCTCGACAAGATCAAGGTCGAGAACGAGGATCAGAAGGTCGGCGTGAACATCGTCAAGAAGGCGCTGCAATACCCGGCCCGTCAGATCGCCCTCAATGCGGGTGACGATGGCTCGGTGATCGTCGGCAAGGTGCTGGAGAACAGCAAGTACGCCTTCGGCTACAACGCCCAGAGCGGCGAGTATGGCGATCTCGTTGCCCAAGGCGTCATCGACCCCGCCAAGGTCGTGCGCTGCGCGCTTCAGGATGCCGCGTCCATTGCCGGCCTCCTGATCACGACCGAGGCCATGGTCGCCGAGATGCCCAAGAAGGATGCCGGCATGCCGGCTATGCCCGGCGGTGGCATGGGCGGAATGGGTGGTATGGGCGGCATGGACTTCTGAGGTCCGCCTGCTCACAACAAGTTTCGGGCACTGCAAGAAGGCCGCCGCGCGGGTGCGCGGCGGCCTTTTTTGATCCCACCGCTAAGCCCGCCCCCTTGCCAGATGGCCATTTCCAGGTATAAAGCGCGCCATCACTCGCTCCGGTCGAAGGCTCGAGGAAAGGCGGCGCTTGCCGTAGGACCACTGGTCCGGCTTTCCGGGTCTACGCTCTTTGGGTGCCTGGTGGGCCTTTTCCGGGTCCATAAGGGGCTTTGCGCCGGAGGAGACAGAAACGAGAGAAAGGCTGAGCATGGCGCTCTATGAGCACGTGTTCCTGGCACGCCAGGACGTCTCGAACCAGCAGGTCGAGACACTAACCAAAGAATTCTCGGACATCATCGAGGCCGGCGGCGGCAAGATCGCCAAGTCCGAGTACTGGGGTCTGAAGACCCTGAACTTCAAGATCAAGAAAAACCGCAAGGCTCACTACAGCCTCTTCAACATCGATGCCCCGCCGGCGGCGGTCGCTGAGATGGAGCGGCGCATGAGCCTGTCGACGGACGTCCTCCGCTTCCTCACCGTCAAGGTCGAGGCGCACGAGACCGAGCCGTCCGCCCCGATGCGCAAGGGCGACCGCGATGAGCGTGGCGACCGCGGTGATCGCGGCGACCGTGGTCCGCGTGGCGGCGGTGGTCGCTTCGGCGATCGCGGTGGTGATCGTGGCGGCTTCCGCGGCGGTGATCGCGGCGACCGTCCGCCTCGCGAGGGTGGTGGCTTCCGCGCCGATCGTGGCGATCGTCCGCCGCGCGATGGTGACGCTCCCCGCGGCCCGCGTCCGCCGCGTGATGGCGATGCGCCCCGTGCCCCCCGTCCTCCCCGTCCTGATCAGGAGAGCTGATCCATGTCAGATACCAGCAGCTCCGGCGGCGGCGCCGCACGCCGCCCCTTCCATCGTCGCCGCAAGACGTGCCCGTTCTCTGGCGAAGGCGCGCCGAAGATCGACTACAAGGATGCGCGCCTGCTCGGCCGCTATATCTCCGAGCGCGGCAAGATCGTGCCGAGCCGGATCACGGCTGTGTCAGCGAAGAAGCAGCGTGAACTCGCCAAGGCGATCAAGCGCGCGCGCTTCCTCGGCCTGCTGCCTTACGTGATCAAGTAAGACACGACGATACCGACGGCGGCGCCGCGACAGTGGCACCACCGAAGACGACCACGGGTTGGGGCGCGCATCATTCGATGCCGCCTCTAACCGCCACCAGCGCGGGACAGCTACGGGCCATGCCCCAGTTCTTGCTCATCGGCCTAGCCGGCGGCTTCGCGTCCGCCGTGCTTTTCATGTCCGCCACTGCCGGCGGCCCGATGGGGCGCGTGTTCCTCTATTTTCTCGCACCTTTGCCGAGCTTCCTCGCCGGCCTCGGATGGGGCGCGCCAGCGGCCATGGTCGCTGCGCTTGCCGCCTCGACGGGCATTGGCATCGTGCTCGGTGGCATCTGGCCGGCCTTCGTATTTCTGATCAGCCAGGGCCTGCCGATCGTCATGCTCTGTCATCTGGCGCTGCTCAACCGGCCGGTCGGCGCAGGTGCGGCCGGCAATGATGACGAGGGCACCGCGCCGGTCGTCGAATGGTACCCCGTTGGCCGCCTGCTGGCCGCGGCCGCCCTGATCGCCGGAAGTCTGTCGGTAATGAGCCTCTTCCTGCTCGGCGGTGACCTCGAGCAGGTGCGCAATACGCTTCGCGAAATGATCGAGAAGGTTTTCGCTCAGGATCTCGCGGCGCTGCGCGAGAAGCCCCTCACGCGCGAGGAAATCGACTCGCTCGCGTCGCTCGGCCTGTTTCTCCTGCCCGCGGCCTCGGCGACCTCCTGGCTCGCGGGTTTCAGCCTCAACTTGTGGCTCGCCGGCCGGATTACGAACGCCTCGGGGCGTCTCGCGCGGCCCTGGCCGGATCTCGCTGCCATGACGTTCCCGCCGGGAATGGCTCTCGGCCTCGCGATCGCGCTGGCTTTCACATTCCTACTGCCCGGCTATCCGAAGCTCATCTCGTCGGGGTTCGCCGGTGCGCTGCTGTTCGCCTACATGCTGATGGGCCTCGCCATCATCCACTACGTGACGCGCGGCAAGCCACAGCGGCCTTTGATCCTTTGGGGCGTTTACTTCCTGCTCTTGCTCTTCAACAGCTGGATGGCCCTTCTCATCGCCCTACTCGCCATCATCGAGCCGATCTCACCCCTCAAGCGCTGGCCGTCCGCATCCTCCGGGCCGCCTGCAAAGCGGGGCCCTGACTAACGACGCCGATGAACATCAATCCAATCGCATCAAAGAACCGAACTAGGAGCTGAACATGGAAGTCATTCTGCTGGAGCGAGTCGGACGGCTCGGCCAAATGGGCGACGTCGTCAAAGTCAAAGACGGCTACGCACGCAATTTCCTGCTGCCGCAGGGCAAGGCGCTGAGGGCCACCGAGGCGAACCGCACGAACTTCGAGGGCCAGCGCGTGCAGCTCGAAGCGCGCAACCTCGAGCTCAAGACTGAAGCGGAAGGCGTTGCCGGGCGTCTCGAGGGCCAGACCTTCGTGTCGATCCGCCAGGCAGGCGACACCGGCCAGCTCTATGGTTCGGTCTCGACCCGCGATATCGCCGAAGCGGTCAGCGCGGGCGGCTTCTCGATCGAGCGGCGCCAGGTGCTCCTGGACAAGCCGATCAAGGCGCTCGGCCTCCATGGCGTTCGCGTCGCACTGCATCCCGAGGTCGTCGTCAAGGTGAGCGTGAACGTCGCTCGGTCGGCGGACGAGGCCGAGCGTCAGGCGCGCGGCGAGGACGTCACAGTTATCCGCGACGAGCTGCCGGAGATCGAGACCTACAGCGAGGACGCCGAAGGCGACGGGGTGCCCCCGGGCATGGGCGACCAGCCGAACGTCTGACGGCACAAGCCGCTCTATTTGGCTTTGCAATGGGCGTCCGACCACGGGTCGGGCGCCCTTTGTCGTCAGCGGGTCACAATTGGAACGATGCGAGGCCGAGACACGTTTGCGGAAGGGCGGACCAAGGACGAGCCGCCATAGCGCGGGAGACATGTGACAAATTGTCCTGAACGCGCTAAGCTGAGTGCTACGAAAGTCCAACGCCCGTGGCCTCGGGACCTGGGAGGGACCCGCGTGCGGGCGCGCAGCGTCGAGGCGTGCCATGTTCAAGCCGCTGGAAATCCTGCTTCGCCGTATCGTCGATCACGGCAATCTCTCCCTCATTACCCACACTGGGACGACATTCCGCTTTGGCAATGGCGAGGGCCCCGCGGTGGTCGCCCGCCTTGCCGACCGCAAGCTCGAGCGCCAGCTCGCGCTCGATCCGCATCTCGCGGTCGGCGAAGCCTACATGGACGGCCGGCTCATCATGGAGCAGGGCCGCATCTATGACCTTCTGGCGCTGGTGCTCGAGAATGCCATGGCACACCCGCCACCGCGGTGGGCGCAAAGCCTGGACGTCGCCCGGTTCCTGACCCGGCGGCTCGCGCAGTTCAATCCGGCTGGCCGATCCCGGCGCAATGTCGCGCACCACTACGACATCGACGGCTCGATCTACGATCTGTTTCTCGATGCCGATCGCCAGTACTCCTGCGCGTACTTCGACGATGCAGACACGCCACTCGAAGCCGCCCAGAAAGCCAAGAAGCGCCACCTCGCCGCAAAGCTCGCGCTCTCTGAAGGGCAGCACGTCCTCGATATCGGCTCTGGCTGGGGCGGCCTCGGCATCTATCTCGCTGAGACCGCCGGCTGCATTGTCGATGGCGTGACGCTGTCCGTCGAACAACTCAAGATCTCAGAGGCACGCGCGCGTCGTGCCGGCCTCGCCAATGCCGTCCACTTCCGCCTGCAGGACTATCGCGAGGTCGTCGGTCCCTACGATCGGGTCGTCTCCGTCGGCATGTTCGAGCACGTCGGCGTCAATCACTACGGCACGTACTTCCGCAAGGTGCGCGAGCTTCTGAAAGACGACGGCGTCGCGGTCATCCACTTCATCGGCCGCTCCGAGCCGCCCGCGATCACCAATCCATTCATCGCCAAGTACATCTTCCCTGGCGGATACATTCCAGCGCTTTCGGAGGTGATGGGCGCCATCGAACGCTCGGGCCTGATCACGACGGACGTCGAGATTCTGCGGCTCCATTATGCGGAAACATTGCGCGCGTGGCGCAAGCGCTTCATCGCCAACTGGGATGAAGCCGCGCGCATCCGCGACGAGCGGTTCTGCCGTATGTGGGAATTCTATCTGGCCGGATCGGAGACGGCGTTCCGCTACCAGAACCTCGTCGTGTTCCAGATCCAGGCCACGCGTCGCATCGACGCGCTTCCCCTCACCCGGGACTACATCGTGCGCAACGAGGCGGCGCTGCAGCGCGCCGAACGCGAGGGAATCAAGGCGCCAGCGCCGCGCCTCGCCGGAGAATGAGGCGCGGTCTTCTGGGTGCTACTCGGCGGCGGCCCGAAATCCGGGGGCAGCCGCTTTCACGTCTGCATCGACGTGCTGCTCGAACTTGGCGAAGTTGTCCCGGAACATCTTCACGAGCGCACGCGCCTGAACGTCGTAGGCGGCCTTGTCGGCCCATGTCTCGCGCGGATCGAGGATTTTCGGATCAACCCCTTCGAGCGCCGTCGGCACTTCGAAGCCGAACGCCGGATCGAGGCGCATCGGCTGGCCCTTCAGCTCGCCCGAGAGGGCCGCGTTGAGAAGTGCCCGCGTTGCCTTGATCGGCATACGCTTGCCGGTGCCGAACTTGCCGCCCGTCCAACCCGTATTCACCAGCCAGCAGTCGACATTGTGCTTGGCGATCAGCTCGCGCAGCATATTGCCGTAGACGCTCGGATGGCGCGGCATGAACGGCGCGCCGAAGCAGGTCGAGAAAGTCGCCTGGGGCTCGTTGCCCATGCCCTTCTCCGTGCCCGCGACCTTCGCCGTGTAGCCGGAAAGGAAGTGATACATCGCCTGGCTCGGCGTGAGCTTGGCGATTGGCGGCATGACACCGAACGCATCGGCGCACAGCATCACGATGTTGCGCGGCGAGCTGGCCGTGCCGGTCGCGCTCGCATTGGCGATGAACTCGAGCGGATAGGCCGACCGGGTGTTCTCGGTCAGGCGTCCATCGTCGAAATCGGGCTCGCCGCTCTCGTTCAGGATCACGTTCTCGAGCACCGTACCGAACTGGTTCGACGCGGCCCAGATCTGCGGCTCGGCTTCCTGCGAAAGACGGATCGTCTTGGCGTAGCAGCCGCCCTCGAAGTTGAAGACGCCGTCGGGCGACCAGCCATGCTCGTCGTCACCCAGCAGGATGCGGCTCGGCTCGGCCGAGAGCGTCGTCTTGCCCGTTCCCGAGAGGCCGAAGAACACTGCGGCATCGCCGCCCTTGCCGACATTCGCCGAGCAATGCATCGGCATCACGCCGCGCTCAGGCATCAGGTAGTTGAGGAATGAGAAGACGGACTTCTTGGTCTCGCCCGCGTAGGACGTGCCACCGATCAGCACGAGCCGGCGCGTGAAGTCGCAGGCGATCACCGTCTCTGTACGGCAGCCGTGGCGCGCCGGGTCGGCGCGGAAGCTCGGCAGATTGACGACCGTGAACTCCGGCTTGAAGCCCACGAGTTCCGACGCCGTCGGGCGCCGCAGCAGGTGGCGGATGAAGGCGGCGTGCCACGCAAGCTCGGTGAAGATGCGGGTGTTCAGGCGGTGCTTGGGGTCGGCGCCAGCGAAGAGATCTTGAACAAAAAGCTCACGCGATGACGCATGAGCTTTGAAATCCTCCAGCAGGGTGTCGAACTGTTTGCGCGTGATGGGTTTATTGTTGTCCCACCAGATGGTGCCTTCCGTGGCTTCGTCGCGGATCGTGAACTTGTCCTGCGCCGAGCGCCCCGTGTGCGCGCCGGTCTCGACGACAAGCGCACCCGTCGAGGCGAAATGCGCTTCGCCGCGGCGAATGGAGTCCTCGATCAGCTCCACGAGCGGCCGGTTGTGGCGGACGGCTGAAGGAACGCTCAAAGAAAAAGTTTCGTTGCTCATTCGGATATCGCTGCTCGTGGGAGGATCGCCGTCTCGGAGAACCGGTGCCGCCGGATGCTGTCACGGCCGCCGGATCGCGGCGGGCGAAATCGCTGGGAAACGGCTTAAAGCGATCCCAACAGCATCATGCTTTCCAGATGGCACGCCTCTAAGCAAGCCCCTCGCTGTTCACAACCCGACCTTTGGTCGCACGGCCCGTCGCCGTACCCGCGCGCGCCTTCCCGATTGTTATCCAACCGGCCAAATGCGCGAGCGTTCCCATTTTTATCATGCACCGCGTAAGTGGCGTGACATATCAATGTTGCGGCGCGAGCGGCGACCGATCGCCCTTGAGAATTGGTGAATAAGCTGTGGTTAGCGGCCTATGGCCCGGGCCGCGCACGACACCCGAAGGTGCGACAACTATCCGCGGCCCCGGTACGGCGCGACGCCCTGGTCGGGCAGCCAGAGGCCTTCTGGACATGGTCCGGTCTGCCAGAAGACGTCGATAGGCATGCCGCCGCGCGGATACCAATAACCCCCGATGCGGAGGTACTTGGGCGCGAGAAGATCGACGAGCCGCTTGGCGATCGCGATCGTGCAGTCCTCGTGAAAGGCGCCATGATTGCGGAAGGCCGCGAGATAGAGCTTCAGCGCCTTCGACTCCACGAGCCAGTCACCTGGCACGTAGTCGATGACGAGGTGCGCGAAGTCCGGCTGGCCCGTGACGGGGCACAACGAGGTGAACTCCGGAGCCGTGAAGCGCGCGACGTAGAGCGTGTCGGGATGCGGGTTCGGCACGCGATCGAGCACGGCTTCGTCAGGGCTCTGCGGAAGCGCTGTTTGGTGACCCAGTGCAGGTATCGACATGTTGCGCCTCCTCAAGCCGGCGCGAGGCCGAGCCGCTCGTCACGACGGCGCAGCCAGACGATGAATGGAACGGAAAGCAGCACCATCCAGGACTTTCCCATCACCTGACCGAGCAGATAGTCGAGACTGCCGAAGGCGAGATAGAGGAAGACGATGCTGTCGATCACGAGACCGACGAAGCTGCTGGCGACCACCGCCAGCACCAGACGGCGCCGCTGCAGTGGCGTGTAGACGGCGAGGTCGGCCATCTCGGCCAGAAGGAACGCCATACCCGACGCGATCACCAGCGACGGCGGCGCCAGGAATGATGAAAGCGCCGCGCCGGCGACAACCGCACCCGCAGCCCAACCCACGCCGAGCCGCCGTTGCACGAGATCACGCAGGACAAGCGCAAGCCCGATCATCGCCACGCCCGTCGGCGCCATAACGCCGAAACCGACCGGCATGAGGCATGGCCCGTCGGGCACGCACTTCGTGCCGACATTGCCGATGAGCCAGTTGGCGGCGGGAATACAAAGCGCGAAGGCAGCGAGGAACAACAGGCCTTCGGCACGACGACGGTCGAGCATGGGATGTATCTCCGATTTATAAAGCGCAACGAGATGGCGCGCTCAGCACGCCGGGTCAGCCCGGCGCCCGTGTCGATAGGGCATATGCGGGAAAAAGGCCAGCGGGCCGTTCGTGCCGCCATTTTCTGACCGCGCCAGAGGGCAGGCACGGGAGCCGCCGCCTAGTGATTCCGCCTGTTCTCTATGGGGTTTCTACCGATAGCTGCCTGCGAGGCTTCCGACCATCATCGCGCCCTTCGCTGGGCGTGAGAGCCCACATCGAATGCCGCTTACCAAAGTTAGTTGGGCCGGGTCGACGCTATTCCCAGGAGGGTAGGATGGTTACCAAGGCGAGTTTCACTGCGCGCACCGTTGCGTCCGCGATGTCAGCGCTGGCATTGGCATCAGTCAGCGTGATTGGAGCCCCGCACGCTCAACAAGCGCCAAGTTCAACCGCCAGTGCCCAATCCATTTCTCCGGCCGAAGCTCGCGCCATCGCGCAAGAGGCCTACATCTATCTCTATCCGCTGATATCGATGGATGTCACACGCAAGCAACTGAACAGCACCGACCCCAAATCGGGCGGCATCGGCGGCGCGCCTAACACGTTCAATCATATCCGCACGTTTCCCGACGCCGATATGAGGGCCGTGGTCAGACCGAATTTCGATACGCTCTATTCTTCCGCCTGGCTCGATCTCACCGACGGCCCCGTTGTCGTGTCGACTGCGGACACCGGCGGCCGTTACTTCTTGCTGCCCATGCTCGACATGTGGACCGATGTTTTCGCCGTTCCCGGCAAGCGAACGCAGGGGACTGGTGCGGCTAATTTCGCGGTTGTCCCGCCAGGATGGACCGGAGCCCTTCCGCCAGACACCGAGCGCATTCAAGCGCCAACGCCGTATGTGTGGATCATCGGGCGCACCCAGACCAATGGCGTGAAGGACTACGATGCCGTTCACAAAGTGCAAGACGGCTACAAGATCACGCTTCTTGCGGATTGGGGGAAAACACCGCGCACTATCGCGCAGAAGATCGATCCTTCGGTCGACACCAAGACCGCGCCGCTCAAGCAGGTCAATTCGATGCCGGCGCTCGACTATTTCAAGTATGGCGCCGACTTGATGAAGCAGCATCCGCCTCATCTTACGGACTGGTCGATCCTCGCGCGCATGAAGCGCATCGGCATCGAACCCGGCAAGTTCGACAGCTCCAAGATTGGCGCCGAAGCGTTCGCCAGCGGTTCAGCGGCTGGACTGAAATACATGGTCGAGAAAGTCCCGACGCTCGCGCGGGCGGTCAATGGCTGGCAGATGAACACCGACACGATGGGAGTCTATGGCGACTACTATCTCAAGCGTGCCATCGTCGCCATGGCCGGGCTCGGCGCAAATCAGCCGGATGACGCCATCTATCCGCTCAACATCGCCGACGCCGACGGAAACCCCGTAATGGGCGAGTACAGGTACGTGCTGCATTTCGCCAAGGGTGATCTCCCGCCGGCCGACGCCTTCTGGTCTCTGACCATGTACGACGAGGAAGGCTTCCAGGTTGCCAATTCGATCAACCGCTTTGCCATCGGGGACCGCGACGCCCTCAAGTACAATGCGGACGGCTCACTCGATCTGTTCATCCAAACCGAGAACCCTGGCCCGGACGGCGAGGCGAACTGGCTGCCGTCGCCCAAAAGCGGCAAGCTCGGATTGACCTTGCGGCTCTACGCTCCCAGGGCGGAAGCGCTGGACGGCCGCTGGAACCCGCCAGCCATCAAGCGCTCGACCTCGATCGGGCGCGCCCTGCAATGAGGTCGCGCACACACGGCGCCGGCCGGTGCCGGCGCCGTGTGGATGGGCCATGAAGGAAAGTGCTAGGGCGGGAAACTACCTACCTTCCCGGAGCGCTCTCACCGCACCAGTAGGAACCTCACAAAGCGGGTCAGGCGTGTTTCGTCATCGCGGCTCACACGAGAAGTGCACCCCGTGGAAACAGGAAAGCAAACTCGGTAGCCAAACGCCCATCCGCCGGCGAGACCAGCCAGCCCTCCGATGATGGCTGATAGAAGCGCCTCGACATTCACTCCCGCATTCGCATAGGCGAAAGCGACCATCATCATGTATCCCGATAAAAATCCAGCTGCGGCAAAAGTGAACAGAGACTCGAATCTCGTTCCTCGTACCAGCGCCAAAATAAGCGAACCGAACACAAGCGTCGCGCCGGACGTAACCACCGCAGCAAACAAAAAGATGAGGGCGAAAGTAAAGGGGAGGGCAATCATTCTTATCAGCAAGAATTTCAGAATACCGGATAGGCTCATATCCGTCATTGGTTCGGTTGCCATGATTGATGCGACCACTGTGAGAATCGCGGCGGCCGCGAGTGCTGCGCAGAGGGCTCCGCTCATCAACGCCGCCGAATAGTTGCACCAGTCAAAGGGCGCGCGGTCGTTCTGCTGTTTCATGGTCAGCCTCGAAAATGTCGAGCAATTGAAACAACAAATTATACAACCAATCCTTTCAAGCATCAGACCGAGCCGAGCACAGCGTTAAGTGTCACCTAACAGGCGGATGCAGCCGCATCTGGTTTTTGAACCAGATGCGGAAATTGCACACACATGGGCGGGCGACGACGCTTACTCCGGAATGTCCGGCTCGACGATCTTGGCGAGCTGCACGAGGGATTGCTGCCAGCCGAGGTAGCAGGCCTCCGGTGGGATCAAGGACGGGATGCCGGTCTGCTCGATGTTGATCTCCGTACCAACGGAGACAGCCTTCAGCTTCACGGTCACATGCATGGTGCCCGGGAGGTTCGGATCATCGAAGCGATCGGTGTACCGGATGCGCTCGTTGGGCACGAGCTCGAGATACTCGCCGCCAAACGCGTGGCTCTTACCGGTCGTGAAGTTTTCGAACGACATCCTGAACGTGCCGCCGACTTTCGGCTCGAGATGTTCGACGTGGCAGGTGAAGCCGTACGGGGGCAGCCACTTGGCCATGGCGTCGGCGTTGAGGAAGGCGCGATAGACCTTATCGGGCTTGGTAGCAAAAACGCGGTGCAGGCGGACGGTACCCGTCTCTGACTTGTCGGACATGGGGTCTCTCCTTTTCGTTTTCTGGCCGGCGAGGCCGTCATGGCCCCACTTCCTGCCTAGAAGACGTTTGGCACCGGCCGTAGCCGACACATGGCCGGATCAACCTGTAACGCCAATCACCGTCGCCCCGATCACCTCGGCCAGCCGCCTCGGATCGACCTCGAAGACCGCTTCGGGCGACCCGGCCGCCGCCCAGACGGTCTCGTATTGCAGCAGGTCCTGATCGATCCACGTCGGCAGGGCCTGGGCATGGCCAAAGGGCGGAATGCCACCGATGGCAAAGCCTGTGACCTCGCGCACGAACGCGGCATCCGGCCGGTCGAGCGCCTCCCCAACGGTTGCAGCCACGCCCTTCTGATCGACCCGATTGCCCCCCGAGACGAGGAGCAGCACCGGCTTTCCGCTCTGCTTCCCGCGGAAGACCAGCGATTTGATAATCTGTCCGACGGCACAGCCGCAGGCAGCCGCTGCATGCTCGGCCGTGCGGGTCGACTGCGCCATCTCGACCACGCGCACGGCGAGGCCGAGCCCTTCCGCAGCCTGCTGCACGCGCCGAGGCGCCGGCTTCAGCTCACTCATGATCCTTTTTCCCCATGATCCCGTGGCTTAACGCCATTGTTGCGCAGCAGGGGGCGCACCGCTATCAGTGCGGCAACGAAATTGTCCCCAATTGAGCAGGATAGATCATGCAGGTCGATGAGGCGACCGTCCGCCGAATCGCGCGGCTGGCGCGGATCAGGATCACCGACGAGGAAGCCAAGGCGCTCGAAGGCGAGTTGTCGGGCATTCTGGCGTGGGTCGAGCAGCTCGACGAGGTCAACACGGACAATGTGCCGCCCATGACCCGCGTCGCCGACATGAAGCTCAAGAAGCGCGAGGACGTGGTCACCGATGGCGAAAAGGCCGACGACATCGTCGCCAATGCGCCGTTGACCGAGGACCACTTTTTCGTCGTGCCCAAGGTCGTGGAGTGAACCCATGACCGACCTTACAAAACTGACGCTCGCCGAAGCCCGCGACGCGCTTGCCGCCAAGAAGTTCACGTCAACCGAGCTGACGCAGGCCTTCATCGACGCGATCGACTCCGCGAACCCCCACCTCAATGCCTATGTGCTGGCCACGCCAGAGCACGCGCTCGCCCAGGCAAAGGAGAGCGACGCGCGGCTCGCAAAGGGCCAGGCGCGCCCGCTCGAAGGTTTGCCGATCGGCAACAAGGATCTTTTCTGCACGAAGGGCATTCGCACCACGGCGTGCTCGCGCATTCTCGACGATTTCAAGCCGACATATGAATCGACCGTCGGCCAGAACCTCTGGGATGCCGGTGCCGTCATGCTCGGCAAGCTCAACAATGACGAGTTCGCCATGGGCTCGTCGAACGAGACCAGTGCATTCGGCCCGGTGGTCAATCCCTGGCGGCGCAAGCGTGGCGGCAAGGCCGACAATACGAAGCTCGTGCCCGGTGGTTCGTCCGGTGGATCATCGGCTGCCGTATCCGCGAACCTGTGCCTCGGCGCGACCGCGACGGACACCGGAGGGTCCATTCGCCAGCCTGCAGCGTTGACTGGCACGGTCGGCATCAAGCCAACGTACGGCCGCTGCTCGCGCTGGGGCATCGTCGCCTTCGCGTCGTCGCTCGATCAGGCCGGGCCGATCGCCAAGACCGTGCGGGACACCGCTATCCTCCTCCGCCATATGGCGAGCCCCGATAAGAAGGACTCGACCTGCGTCGATCTTCCCGTGCCGGACTACGAGGCCGAGATCGGGCGCAGCGTGAAGGGCCTGCGCGTTGGCGTGCCGAAGGAATACCGGGTCGATGGCATGTCGGCGGAAGTCGACGCACTCTGGCAGAAGGGCATTGCGTGGCTGAAGGCCGCCGGCGCGACGATCCACGACATCTCGCTCCCGCACACGAAGTACGCGCTGCCCGCGTATTACATCGTTGCGCCCGCGGAGTGCTCGTCGAACCTGGCCCGCTATGACGGTGTGCGTTACGGCCTGCGCGTACCGGGCAAGGATCTCATCGACACCTACGAGGCGACACGCGCGGCGGGCTTCGGCAAGGAGGTCAAGCGTCGCGTGCTGATCGGCACATACGTGCTCTCGGCCGGCTACTACGACGCCTACTACCTCAAGGCGCAGAAGGTGCGCACGTTGATCAAGCAGGACTTCGACAAGGCCTGGAGCAACGTCGATGTCGTGCTGACGCCGACGACGCCATCGCCTGCCTTCGGCTTCGGCGAGAAGGCCGGCGATCCGATCGCCATGTATCTCGAGGACATTTTCACTGTGACGGTGAACATGGCCGGCCTGCCCGGCATTTCGGTGCCGGCGGGACTTTCAGGCGAAGGCACGCCCATGGGCCTCCAGCTCATCGGCAAGCCGTTCGATGAAGGCACGCTGTTCCGCACCGCTCAGGTCATCGAAGATGCTGCCGGCCGCTTCCCGGTGCCGGAGCGCTGGTGGGCATAAGACGCGAGCCCTACGCCCGCGGCAGTAGTGCCCAGTAGTCGAGATCGAGAATGACGCCCGGCGCATACTTGCCGGGCGCAGTCTCCAGCGGGAACGAGCCCGGCGCGAGATCCTTCACGCCGACGAGCCGCAGCCGCAGCGCACCGACGTCGCTGCGGCCGGGCACTTCCGCTTTGTCGAGCACTTCCGACCACGCATAGACCGTGTCGCCTGCGAAAGCCGGCGCGACGTGGCGTCCGCCATTGATCGCCGCGATATGGAAAGCATTGGCGAGGCCGTTGAAGGACAGCGCGCGGGCCAGCGAGATGATAACGCCACCGTATACGAGCCGCCGACCGAAACGGCCCTGGCCTTCCACGTGCTGGTTGAAGTGCACCCGCGCTGTGTTCTGATAAAGCCGCGTCGCAATCTGGTGCTCGGCCTCCTCGATGGTCACGCCATCGACGTGATCGATCTTCTCGCCGACGGAATAGTCGTCCCAGAAGTGCGCGGAACCCGCGAGCGTCTTGTCCCACGCGGGAATATGGAGCGACGGCGCGGCCGTGCCGAGCTGATCCGCCGTGACGGCCTCCGGAAGTTTCGGCACGCTCGGCGTGGGTGCAGGCGCCGCCTTGTCACGCTTCCTCACCATGACCCAGCGAGCGTACGTCAGAACGGTGACGTCATCCTGGTTCACGCCGTTCGTGCGAACGTACACGATGCCAGAATCGCCGCTGGAGTTCTCCCGCAGTCCAAGCACCTCGGATGTTGCGCTAAGCGTATCGCCCGGATAGACCGGCGCCAGAAAGCGGCAGTCCGCGTAACCCAGGTTCGCGATCGCGTTGAGCGAAATATCCGGCACGGTCTTGCCGAGGATGACATGGAAGACGATCAAATCGTCGACCGGCGCAGTCGGGTATCCGATCGCGCGCGCGAATGGCGCTGAGGACTGGACCACGAAACGGCTGCCGTAAAGTCCCTGATAGACCGCCACATCGCCTTCGGTGATCGTGCGTGGCGTCGCGTGCGCGATCACCTGGCCGACACGAAACGTCTCGAAGAAATTGCCGGCGCCCGTCTTCGTCGTAGTTGTACTTGATGTCATCGCTCGTCTGCCGATAGCATGAGGCAAGCTGGCACGACTCCCAAAAAGGAGCCGGCGCGATCATGATGCCGTCTTGAGATTGTCGATACCCTTTTTCCGACTTTGCGAAGGTTGCGGCGGACGGGCAATCGTCACGAAGTCGCACGAGGCAGGGACGTGAGCCGCTCATGATCTCCGAAGTCGAACAGTTCGGGCGGACGACGGGTGCTGCCGGCTCGGGAACCGGGTCGGTCGAAGCTTCGCTGGATGGGCTGCTGCGCGCCTTGAGCATGGGCAGCACTGCGCCGGCACAGGCACGGTTCATCACAGCCGTCGAGCGCGCCCTGCTCGATGCCGCAGCCGCACCCCAGGATGCTCATTGGCACCTCCACGACCTCGCGCTCGCCTGCGACCGCGCGGGGGAGGCGCTTCTCGCGCGCGGCCGATTGGAGCCGGGCGTCGATGTGCTCCGCCTCGGCCTCAGGATTCGCCATCAGCTCGGTCGCATGACCGCGGCCGACACGCTTTTCGCCGCCACGGTCGAGATTCCGATCGAGCTTGCCGCCAGCCACTTTGCAATCGCGCACGCCTACCAGCGCGGCGCGCGGCCAGCCGAGGCGCTGGCCGAGATGGAAGCGGGCATTGCCGCCTATCGCCGCGAGGTCGAGGCGGGCGGCGACCCCTATGCGCTGGATACGCTGGCCGCCCATCTCGAGGACGCGGGCCGCATTGCCAAGGATGTCCCGGACCGCGATGCCATGCGCGCCCTGATCGCCGAGAGCCTGGGGCTGCGGGAACGCGCGGCACGGCTCGCCGAGGAGGATCCGGACCTGGCCCGTGCATTTGTCGAGGCTTGCGTGTGGCGTACGCCGGATCTCGGCAAGGCCTCGGCCCTATGGTTGGATCGCGCCCGCCGTCTGCTCGCGGATAGGGAGACCGGTGCCCACCCCATTCCAGGCACATCCCGGCTGCGCAATCTCGTCGATACGGCCGGAGCGCCGTATTTATGGAGTTAGGCCCTGCACGTTGGGGTCCCGCCTCCCGCTGAAGTGAGCGGCGGGCATGCCTCCGTTGTGACATCGGCCCTTGCCAAGCTGGGCCCCGTTGGGTTGGAATGGTGGGGTACCTGCGCACACGCTGCGTCGGCTGCCGGGCAGAGACTTCTTTGCGGCCGGCACGTATTCGCGCGGCGATCAAATTCAACTCAGGATCAGTTTCAGGCGAGCGAACGCACGAGGCAAACACGGCATGAGATATGAGAAACCGACGACGGTCGAGGCGGCATCAGCCCTCCTCGCCGGTCAGGGGGCGCGGGTCCTCGCAGGGGGCACCGACCTTCTGGTGCAGATGAAGGCTCGCGTCCTGAGCCCTGACGTGGTTGTGGACATCAAGGGCATCGACGCGACCCGCAAGATTACCAAGGATGCCAGCGGCTACACGATCGGCGCCGCCGTCACCGGTGCCGAGCTGAAGGAGCATCCGACGCTCTCCAAGGATTGGCCGGGCCTCGTCGAGGCTGCCAATCTGATCGGCTCGACTCAGGTGCAGGGCCGCGCCTCACTGGGCGGCAACCTCTGCAACGGCTCACCGGCCGCCGACAGCGTGCCCGGCATGATCGCTGCGGGTGCAGTGGCCACGATCGCCGGCCCCAAGGGAACGCGTACATTGCCGGTCGAGGACATCATGCTCGCCCCGCGCAAGCTGGCGCTGACCGCAGGCGAGTTCATCGTGTCGTTCAAGATCCCGGCGCGGCCAGCTCACGGCGGCGATGCCTACCTGCGCTTCATCCCGCGCACGGAGATGGACATTGCGGTCGTCGGCTGCGGCGTTGCTCTGGCACTCGACGCCAGCGGAACCTGCACTGCGGCGCGCGTCTCGCTCGGTGCCGTGGCAGCGCGTCCGCTTCTGGTCGTCGACGCCGGCAAGGCGCTCATCGGAACGAAGGTCGATGAAGCCGCACTTGCAAAGATGGAAGCAGCCGCACGCGCGGCGTGCAAGCCGATCGACGACAAGCGTGGCACTGTTGAGTTCCGGATTGATGTCGCCGGCACGCTCGCCAAGAGGACCGCAACGATCGCACTCGAGCGCGCAAGAAAGGTTTGAAATGGCCAAGCATCACGTAACGACCACCGTCAACGGTGATCCGGTCGAGTATCTCTGCGAGAGTGAGCAGTCCCTGCTCGACTGCCTGCGCGACGAGCTTGATCTCATCGGCGCGAAGGAGGGCTGCTCATCTGGTGACTGCGGCGCCTGCAGCGTGCTCCTTGATGGGCGCCTCGTCTGCTCGTGTCTCATTCTCGGCGTGGAAGCCGAGGGCAAGAATGTCGAGACCATCGAGGGCATGGCCCAAGGTGAAGAGCTGCATCCGCTGCAGCGGAAGTTCCTCGAGCACGCAGCCCTGCAATGCGGGATCTGTACGCCGGGCGTGCTTGTCGCCGCCAAGGCGCTCCTCGCCAAGAACCCCGATCCCACCGAAACCCAAGTCCGCTACTGGCTCGCCGGCAATCTCTGCCGGTGCACTGGGTATGACAAGATCGTACGCGCCGTCATGGACGCCGCCGCCGAGATGAGAGGAGCCTGATCATGCAAGAGCGTGTCAAGAAGCCCCAGTTCGATGTTGTCGGCACTCGCCCGATCCGCCCGGACGGCGTCGACAAGGTCACCGGTCGTGCCAAGTACGGTGCCGATCTCAAGATGGCCGGCCAGCTCGTCGGCAAGGTGCTGCGCTCGCCGCACGCCCATGCCCGCATCAAGTCGATCGATATCTCGAAGGCACTGGCGTTGGCCGGCGTGAAAGCCGTCGTCACCGCCGAGGACTTCCCCGGCCAACCTTCGGAGTTCATCCCGGCCGGCGAAGGCGTCGTCAACTATCGCGACATGTCGAACAACGTGATGGCGCGCGATAAGGTGCTGTACGAGGGCCACGCGGTGGCCGCCGTCGCTGCCCTGAACGAAAAGACCGCACTCGCCGCGCTCGATGCCATCAAGGTCGAGTACGAAGTGCTGCCGCATGTCATCGACGAGATGGAAGCCATCAAGCCCGGCGCGCCCATCCTGCACGAAGACATGATCACAACCGGCGTGACGCCAGCCCCGACTAAGGCTTCGAACATCTCGAAGCGCGTCGAGTTCAATCTGGGCGACATCACCAAGGGCTTCGCCGCCGCGGATCTCGTCGTCGAGCGCGAGTTCAAGACCAAGGCCGTGCACCAGGGTTACATCGAGCCGCACGCCTGCCTCGCATCCGCTTCCGAGGACGGCTCGGCAGAACTCTGGGTGACGACGCAGGGTCACTGGGTCGTTCGCGCTTACTGCGCGAAGCTTCTAGGCTGGGACATCGGCAAGATCCGCGTCACGTCGTCGGAGATCGGCGGTGGGTTCGGCGGCAAGACGGTCGTGTATCTCGAGCCACTAGCGCTCGCGCTCTCGAAGAAGTCCCGCCGCCCCGTGAAGATGGTGATGAGCCGCGAGGAAGTCTTCAAGGCCAGTGGCCCGACGTCCGGCGGCACCGTCAAAGTGAAGATGGGCGTGAAAAAGGACGGCACCATCACGGCTGCCGAAGCTGAAATCACCCTGCAGGCAGGCGCATTCCAGGGCAGCCCCGTGCAGCCTGCGTGCATGTGCGCCTTCGCCAACTACGACCTCGAGAACGTGAAGGTCGTCGGCTTCGACGTCGTGTCGAACCGGCCCAAGGTGGCGGCCTATCGCGCCCCCGGTGGTCCGATCTCGACGTATGGCGTCGAAAGTGTCGTCGACGAGATCGCCGAAAAGCTCGGCATTTGCCCTATCGAGCTTCGGCTCAAGAACGCAGCCAAGGAAGGTACGCGCGCGGCCTATGGTCCGAAGTTCGGTCCGGTTGGACTCGTCGAGTGCCTCGAGGCCGCCAAGGAAAGCGACCACTGGAAGGCGCCAGTCGGCCCGAACCAGGGTCGCGGTCTCGCGGCGGGCTTCTGGTTCAACATCGGCGGCGAAACGACGGTCTCGCTCCAGCTCAACGAGGACGGCACGCTGACACTCATGGTCGGCACGCCGGACATCGGCGGGTTGCGCGCGTCGCTCTGCATGATGGCGGCGGAAGAGCTGAAGATGGACGTCAGCAAGATCCGCCCGATCATCGCGGACACGAGCTCGCTCGGGTACAACTTCCTCACCGGCGGCAGTCGCGCGACGTTCTCGAGCGGCATGGCAACCGTCGAGGCGGCGCGCTCGATCGTGAAGCAGGCCTGTGGCCGCGCGGCGAAACTTTGGGACATCCCCGAGGAAGCCGTTACGTTCGAGGATGGCATGATCCGTCCGGCAGGCGAGAACGCTGGCAAGCATCAGCCGATGCACCTCAGCGACATCGCGAAGGTCGCGGGCAAGACCGGTGGCGCCATCGTCGGCTATGCGGCGATCAGCGCGCAGGGTGCGGCCCCGAGCTTCGGCGTGCACATCGCCGACACCGAGGTCGATCCCGGCACGGGCAAGGTCACGGTCACGCGCTACACGGCCATCCAGGATGCCGGCAAGGCCATCCATCCCTCGTACGTCGAAGGGCAGTACCAGGGCGGTGCCGTGCAGGGCATCGGGTGGGCGCTCAATGAAGAGTACATCTATGGCGACGACGGCAAGCTGCAGAACGCTGGCTTCCTCGACTACCGCATTCCGGTCGCGTCCGACCTGCCGATGATCGACACGATCATCGTCGAGGTGCCGAACCCGCGTCACCCCTATGGCGTGCGCGGCATCGGCGAGACGCCGATCGTACCGCCAATGGCGGCGATCGGTGCCTCGGTGCGTCGTTCGTCGGGCGTCCGCTTTTTCGAGCTGCCGATGTCGCCGCCGAAGGTGCTGAAGGCCATGAAGGCAGCCGGCAAGGCGTGATGTACCTCGCTGCGCAAGCGGACTAGAAACGACATCGGGCCTGCACAACACTTTGTGCAGGCCCGATTGCTTACAAGGAAACGAGTCCATGGCCCACGTCACGTTGATAGGAAACCTGCGCCAATACACGGGCGACGTGACGGAGTTCGAGATCGACGCCGGAACAATTCGCCAGCTCCTCCGCAAACTCGGCGAGAAGTTCCCCGAGCTGGCCCCGCATCTCGAAGAGGGGCTCGCGGTCGCGATAGACGGGCAAATCTATCAGGATGCGCTGCTCGAGCCGATCAGCCCCGACTCCGAAGTCCATATCCTTCCGCAGATCGCAGGCGGCTGAGCCTTACCGAGGCGCCGGCCAATTTCGGAAGTTCTGCGCGAGGTGATCGGCAACAGCTTCGACGATATCGTCATCACGCATGTAGGCGTTGTGATAGAGCGCATCCGTCATCCGCTTCATGAGAAGGTCAGGATCGGCGAAGGTCATCTCCGCCACCTCCTCCGCCACGATCTCGGAATAGAACTCGCGCGCCGCCTCGATGATCGCATTGTCATCGATCCCGCCCAGTGTTGCCGCTGAAACGCGCTGTTCCCGCACGCCGGACAAGTAGGGTGGTGTGCGTTCGACGCCCGTCAGGGCGTAGACATCGTCTCCACCATAGGCCGCACCAACGATGCCACCGTGAATCGACACGTTGAGCATGGACGACAGCAGGCGCGCCCCGATGATCCAAGAAAACAGTCGAACCGCAACATAGATGAGCGCGAACACCACCGGGATCACGAGCAGGAACGTGAAATCGGCGATGATGCCGGGACCGAAATCACGCTTCGTAATCTTCTCGATGATGGGGTTGAGAAAATAGGAGCCCGTGACGAACAGGAATGCGAACGTGCCGAGCACCCCGGCTACTGTACCAAAGCGCACCCACTGCCCATGCGCGGAGGCGCGTGAAACAAAGACAGGCTTTACCGACACTGCGGACTCGAGCAGGCGCATGGCTTCATCACGCGGGCTCTGAATAACGAGCCACCGCGACGGGTCGACGGCCATCTGCGCGCGCTGTCTCGCCCGCCGCTGACGCACGAGAGCCCGCGCTCCCGAGTAAAAAGCCCAGGCCACGAGCGACAGAACAAGCAGCGGAAGAACGATCAGCTCTATGCGGCTGCCGTCGAGCGCCGTGGGTAGTGCCATCCAGACATACATGAGCATGGCCGGCGCCACGGCGAGGCCGAGCAGGACCTTGAACAGAGCGATCAAAGTTGGAAGCGGCTTGAGCCTGCGTTTGAAGAACGGCGTCCCGAGCGTGAGCACAGCCGCCAGCGGATGTCGCGTCCGTCGCTGGACGAGCGACTCCATGAGAACATTGCCGCCGTGGCTATGGGCGATCACTGCGACTGGGCGGCCGGTTTTCTTGGCCGTGGCCAGCGTGCCAGCAAGCGCCGCCGCCGCGCGCAGGCGGGCCTGATCGGAGTTGAGGCCCGACCAGTGGAAGGGCTGCACGATTATCCCCCGAACGCCCTTGTCGACGAGGCGTTCAGCCAGCGCAGTCATAAAGGCGGAACCGCGCTGCCACCACTGCTCGCCATCGTCGCTTGGATCCGCCGCGAAGGTGCCGTGGACGGTTATGACGAGCGGATGCTGCTCAGTTGCCGCGCCGCCATCTATCGGCGCCTTGGCCGGCCTATCGGCCGCATTCGCCGACGCGCTGTCCATGCACATTCCCCCGTCCCACTCAACCCCGGCAACATCGTTTGCCGGTCGGGTGGCGAGGGTCAAGCACTAAGCACGCTCAATGACAGAGCGGAACGTCGGACCTCAGGCGACCGACTGCTGCACGCCGAAATCGCGCCCCGGCGCGGCGTCAAACAACGCCTTGGTGTACTCATGCTGCGGATTGCGGAAGACCTCCGCCGTGGTCCCATGCTCGACGACGACGCCGTTCTTCATGACCGCGATGCGGTCACAGATTTGGGCCGCAACGCGCAGATCGTGCGTGATGAAGAGCACCGCGAGATCGAACTGCTTGCGGATATTGTCGAGCAGCTCCAGCACCTGCGCCTGCACCGAAACGTCGAGCGCGGAGACGGCCTCGTCCGCGATCAGCAGCGTCGGCCCCATGGCAAGCGCGCGCGCAATGCAGATGCGCTGGCGCTGGCCGCCCGAGAACTGATGCGGATAGCGATCGAGTGCATCCGGCGAAAGGCCGACGAGCCCCATGAGCTCACGCGCCTTCTCCTGTGCCTTCTCGTACGTCATTCCGAAATTGATCGGCCCTTCGACGATCGACTGGCCAACGGTCCGGCGTGGATTGAGCGAGCGATAGGGATCCTGGAAGACGATCTGGATATCGCGACGGTAGGGCCTGAGATCGCGCTCGGGCAGATGTGCGACGTTCACGGTTTCAATCAGAATCTCGCCGTCCGACGGCTCGATCAGCCGCGCCACGCAACGCGCGACGGTCGTCTTGCCGGAGCCGGACTCGCCGACGATGCCGAGGGTCTCGCCTTTGCGGATCTGGAAGTTGACGTCCTGCGCGGCCTTGACGATGCGCGCCTTGCGATTGAAGAACGTCCGCTTGCCGTAGACCTTCGAGAGATGCTTGGCCTCGAGCGCAACCTTACCCTCGACGGGCGCACGCTTCGGCGGCACAAGGCTCGGCACGGCCGCCACCAGCATTTTCGTATAAGCCTCGCGCGGTCGCCTCAGCACCTCGTCGCGCGTGCCCTGCTCGACAACGCGACCACGCTGCATGACCACTACACGGTCGGCGATCTCGGATACGACACCAAAGTCGTGCGTAATGAACATCACCCCTGTATTGCGGCGCGACTGCATTTCCTTGATGAGCCGCAGGATCTGCGCCTGCGTCGTCACATCGAGAGCGGTCGTCGGCTCGTCGGCGATCAGCAAGGCTGGGTCGAGGATCAAGGCCGCTGCAATCATGATGCGCTGGCGCTGGCCGCCCGAGAGCTGGTGCGGATAGGCGTCGATCATGAGATCCGGATCAGGAAGCTGCACCGCGCGCATGATCTCCAGCACGCGCTTGCGCTGCTCCGCGGCCGGGAGATCGGTGTGAATCTCGAGCACCTCGGCGATCTGTTGGCCTACGCGCTGCACCGGATTGAGCGCGGTCATGGGTTCCTGGAAGATCATGCCCATGCGCGTCCCACGCAGCTCGCGCAGCCGGCGGATCGTGGCTTTGGTCGTGTCTTCGCCCTGGAGGCGTGTCTCACCTCCCGTGACGACGAGGTCGCGCTTCGGCAGCAGGCCCATGACGGCCTGCGCGGTTACCGATTTACCGGAACCCGACTCGCCAACGATGCACACGATCTCGCGGGGGCCGATGTCGAAGCTGATGTCTTGAATTGCATTCTCGCGATCCGCGCCGCCTGGCAGACGCACCGTGAGATTTCGCACGGAAAGAACGGGCTCAGTCGCGCCAGTGAGAACTTCTTGCATGGCCGCTCAGAACCTCTTGGCGAAGCGCGGATCGAGCGTGTCGCGCAGACCGTCGCCGAGCATGTTGATCGCGAGCACCGCGAGCGCGAGCGCAATACCGGGGTACAGGATGTTGTGAGGCAGGATCCGGAAGTAGGTCCGCCCCTCGGCCATGATGTTGCCCCACGTCGGCACCTCCGGCGGAATGCCGATGCCGAGGAACGAGAGAATCGCTTCGACGAGGATTGCGCTGGCACAAATGAACGTGCCCTGCACGATCAGCGGCGCCGTCGTATTCGGAAGCACATGGCGGAACAGCAATGTCGGTGTCGGCGTGCCAACGGTGATGGCGCTCTCCACGTAAGGTTCTTCGCGGATGGAGAGAACCACGGAACGAACGAGCCGGACCACCCGCGGTATCTGCGGAATAACGATGGCAATGACGACGGCCGGCAATCCGGCCCGCGAGAGCGAAACGAGCGCGATCGCAAGCAGGATTTCGGGGATCGCCATCAGGCCATCCATGAAGCGCATGATGATGCCATCGAGCCAGCGAACATAGCCCGCGATCATCCCGATGATGAGGCCGATAAATACGGCGATGATGGCGACGGTGATACCGACGATAAGAGACACGCGCGCGCCGTAAATCACGCGGCTGTAGATATCGCGCCCGAGGCTGTCCGTGCCGAGGTGGTACTTGACCTGGATGCGCTTTCCTTCGTCGTCGCGCACCATCGCGGTGTAGCCGGGCTTCTGGTTGCGCGCTGACGGATTGATCTCGGCGGGATCGCGCGTCCCAAGGACAGGCGCCAGAATGGCAATGATCAGCATGAACAGCGCAATGGAGCCGCCGAACAAAACGCTCGGGTTGCGCAGCACGGTCGACCAGACGGAACGACGTCGGGGGACCGGCGGGGCTGCGTCGATGGTAGCCATCAATAGCGGATCCTGGGATCGAGGAAGGTGTAGGCGACGTCAACCAGAAGATTGATCAGCACGTAGGCGAACGAGAAGAGAAGGATCACCGCCTGGATGGTCGGATAGTCGCGCGCAAGCACCGCATCGACGGTGAGCAGGCCAAGTCCGGGCAGCGTGTAAACGGACTCCGTCACGACCACGCCGCCGATCAGAATCGCAACGGTAAGGCCGATGATCGTGAGGATCGGCACCGCTGCGTTCGCGAGCGCATGACGGATCAGAACCTTTATCTCGGTCTGACCTTTGGCGCGCGCCGTGCGGATGTAGTCCTCATTGAGCACTTCGAGCACGCTCGTGCGCGTCATGCGCGCGATGAACGCAATGAACACGAGCGAGAGCGTCATGGCCGGCAGTATCAGTCGCAGCAGCCAACCGCCGACGCCTTCCCTGATCCGCTGGTATCCTTGCACGGGTAGCCAATCGAGCGTCACAGCGAAGACGTAGATGAGAATATACCCGACGACGAACACCGGAATGGAGAACCCGAGAACCGAGAACCCCATAACGAAACGGTCGATCCAGGTGCCGTGATTGTGGGCCGCGATGATGCCAAGGGGCACCGCGACGAGCACAACGAGCAGGATCGTGATAACCGACAGCGAAAGCGTGGGTTCGAGCCGCTCTCCGATGAGTTCAGCGACCTGCTTCTTGTAGAAGAAGCTCTCACCGAAATCGCCCTGCAGCACACCACTGATCCAGATGATGAACTGCTTGAGGATCGGCTCGTTGAGGCCGAGGCGCTCACGGATACCTTCGATCTGCTCCGGGCTTGCGTAGTCGCCTGCGATAATGGCTGCCGGATCGGACGGCGTGAGACGCAACATGAGGAAGACAAGCACGGCCACGATTGCCAGCACCGGCAATGTGGAGAGAACGCGCCGGAGGATATAGCCGCCCATGGAATTCCTAATCTGTCACTGCGAACTATCGTGGTCGACGACAGGCGGTCGCCAAAATGTATTCCCGGCAAACCCGCCGGGAATACAATACGTCAGTTGCCCCATTATTCAATTGTGATGTTCCAGAGAACAGGGGCCGGCGCCGGCACGATGCCCTTCAGGTTATTGCGGATGGCACCGTGATTGTAGAACTGGCCCAGATGGGCGTGCGTCGGATACTCGGCAACGCGCCTCTGGAGCGCCTTGACGATGGCCTTCTGCTTGGCCGGGTCGACTTCCTTTGCAAAGTCGTCGCGCAGCTTCTCGATCGTCTCGTCGCAGGGCCAGCCGAACATGGCCTTGTCGCAGGCGGCATTTACGAAACCAGCCATGACGGGGTTCAGCAGATCGCCCGCAACCCATGAGGTCAGGAAGGCGTGCCAGCCACCGGCTTCCGGCGGGTCCTTCTTCACGCGGCGGGCGACAACTGTCTGCCAATCCATGGACTGCATGTCGACCTTGAATCCGGCCCGTTCCATGAGCGACTTGGCGACCGGCGCCAGATTGGTGAGCGACTGATTGTCCGTAGAGTGCATGAGAACGACCGGCGTGCCGTCGTACTTCGCCTCGGCGAGGAGTTCGCGCGCCTTCTTGAAATTCGACTCGAACATGTCCTCGAAGCCGACCTCGGTGCCGAACGGCGTACCGCAGATGAACAGGCCCTTGCAGACCTTGTAGTACTCCTCCGAACCCACCGTCGCCTTCAGGAAATCCTCCTGGTTGAACGCATAGAGGACGGCCTGGCGGATCTTGGGATTGTCGAAGGGCTTGTGCAGCACGTTGAAGCGGAAGGTGTACTGGCTCCCGAGCGGGTTCCAGTTGAACATGTAAATGTCTTTGCTCTTCTTGATCAGCGGATGCAGATCGTGCGGCGGCGCCTCGATGTAGTCGACTTCGCCGGCGAGCAAGGCGTTCACAGCCTGCTGATGATCGCGGATCGGCAGCCACTCGACGCGGTCGATCTTCACGACTTTACCGCCTGTCGTGCCCGACGGCGGCTCCGAACGCGGCTTGTAGCCCTCGAATTTCGTGTAGACGAGCTTGCTGCCCGGCACCCACTCATCGCGCTTGAAGATGAACGGTCCCGAGCCGATGAACTCCTCGATCTGCCGGTTCGGATCGGTTTCGGCGATCCGCTTCGGCATCATGAAGGGCACGTTGGACGATGGCTTGCCGAGCGCCAGCAGCACAAGGCCGGTCGGCTCTTTGAGCTTGATCTCGAAGGTCTTGTCGTCCTTCGCCTCGACTGAGGCTACGAACGACATCAGCTTCTGGCCCATCGAATCCTTCGACGCCCAGCGCTTGATCGAGGGGACGATGTCGGCGGTCGTGACCGGCTGGCCGTCGTGCCACATGAGGCCGTCACGCAGTGTCATGGTCCACGTGAGCTTGTCATCTGACAGCTTGTACGTATCGACCATCTGCGGCTGGATCTCGCCCTTGTCATCCATGCCGAAGAGCGTGTCGTAGACCATGTAGCCGTGATTTCGGACGATGTAGGCGGTGGTCCAGATGGGATCGAGAATCTTGAGGTCCGAGTGGGGAACAAAGCGCAGGGTCTTCTGCGCGGACGCCTCGGTTGCGAGAAACGGAACTGCGGCCGCTACCGCGAATGCGGTCAGCGCACGACGCATAGTGCTCATTCAGGGAACTCCTTCGAGGTGGACACTCGCCAATGCTCACAAGCGGGCTCTAAAGCCGGTGGGAGCATTAGGGCGTCGCGCACCTCGCGGAGTCAAACGCTGCACCGCACAAATTGCGGTCATTAATGCCGATAGAATCGGCACTTACGTGGATGCATCGATTTACGCATCTGCGAAAACAATTCGACCGAGCAGGACCCCGTAGATCCTGCTCGGCCGCTCTATCTAGTGCACACGCACGTGCGTGCGACGTTCTCAATCGACCGTAATGTTCCAGAGCACCGGAGCCGGCGCGGCAACAACGCCCTTCACGTTATTGCGGAGCGCACCGGGGTTGTACCACTGGCCCAGATGGACGTGCGTGGGATACTCGGCGACGCGCCGCTGTACGGCTTCGACGATGGCCTTCTGCTTCGCCGAATCGGTCTCTCTGGCGAAGTCGTCGCGCAGCTTCTCGATCTGCTCGTCGCAGGGCCAGCCGAACATGGCCTTATCGCAACCGGCGTTCAGGAAGCCGGCCATCACGGGATTGAGCAGATCACCTGCGACCCACGATGTCAGGAACGCGTGCCAGCCGCCTGCATCCGGAGCATCCTTCTTGGCGCGACGGGCAACGACCGTCTGCCAATCCATGGACTGCATGTCGACCTTGAGGCCTGCGCGCTCCATGAGCGACTTGGCGACCGGCGCGAGGTTCGTGAGAACCTGCAGATCGGTCGAATGCATGAGCACGATGGGCGTGCCGTCGTACTTCGCCTCGGCGAGCAGCTCGCGCGCCTTCTTGAAGTTCGACTCGAGCTTGTCCTCGAAGCCCGCGTCGGTGCCGAAGGGCGTGCCGCAGATGAACATGCCCTTGCAGAGCTTGTAGAACTCCTCGGTGCCGACGACGGCCTTAAGGAAGTCCTCCTGGTTGAACGCGTAGAAGAGCGCCTGGCGGATCTTCGGATTGTCGAAGGGCTTGTGGAGGACGTTGAAGCGGAACGTGAACTGGTTGCCGAGCGGGTTCCAGTTGAAGGTGTAGACGTCCTTGCTCTTCTTGATCAGCGGAACGAGATCGTGCGGCGGCGACTCGATATAGTCGATCTCGCCGGCGAGCAGGGCGTTCACAGACTGCTGGTGGTCACGGATGGGGCGCCACTCGACGCGGTCCACCTTGACGACCTTGCCGCCTGTCGTGCCGGACGGCGGCTCCGACCGCGGCTTGTAGCCCTCGAACTTCGTGTAGACGATCTTGCTGCCGGGCTGCCACTCGTCGCGCTTGAAGACGAAGGGGCCCGAGCCGGTGAATTCTTCGATCTGTTTGTTCGGGTCCGTCTCGGCGACGCGCTTCGGCATCATGAACGGCACGTTCGACGACGGCTTACCGAGAGCGAGCAGCACAAGGCCGGTCTGTGACTTGAGCTTGATTTCGAAGGTCTTGGCATCCTTCGCCGTAATCGAATCGACGAAGCTCATCATCTTCTGGCCCATCGAATCCTTCGCGGCCCAGCGCTTGATCGAGGGGATGATGTCGTCCGACGTTACAGGCGTGTTGTCGTGCCACATGAGGCCGTCACGCAGCGTCATGGTCCACGTGAGCTTGTCGTCCGACAGCTTGTACGTGTCGACCATCTGCGGCTTGATTTCGCCCTTGTCGTCCATGCCGAAGAGCGTGTCGTAGACCATGTAGCCGTGATTGCGGACCACGTAGGCGGTCGTCCAGATCGGATCGAGGATCTTCAGGTCCGAGTGGGGGACAAAGCGCAGGGTCTTCTGCGCACTCGCAGCACTAGCAAGAAATGGAATAGTGGCGGCTGCCGCAAGTACGGCCACCGCACGACGCATTGTGCTCATAATGAGCCTCCCCTGATGTTGACGCTTCTTCCGCCGGCCAGCCACACGAAAAATCCGGCCACCGAAACTTGTTGGACGGGCGTTTGGCGCCGTCGTTGCACCAATAAGACGACGTCTGGACCCATAAAGTCAAATGCGGCGCCGCCTGAAGCGGCATCATTCCTGCCGCAGAAGGCGGCAGCCATTCGAACCTCCTCGGCGGCAGGCATCCGGGTGATGAAGGCGAGGGATCACCCACCCGGTCTGCTCACGGGGGCGACCACCAATAGCGGCAAGAAATGCCGAAGGCCGACACGGACCTGCTGCGGGACGCGGGACCTTGAGCCGCTTTTGCGACGCACGTTCGCGCGATCTTAACCTTTACGGTTTCATAACAAGAACCATGAGTTTCCCGGAAAAGGCCACGTTCCGGGTTTAGGTTCACCGAGCTCACCACTGAAACGGGTGTCGCGTTGACGGGGGTTGTTCGTCATGTTTCAGGCAGGTGCAGGTAGCCGGCAATCCCGGTTGCGTGCGTACATGCGTTTGTCAGTCATCTTGCTCGCTCTCGCGGCGGGCATGGCGGTTGATGAGACTTCTGCGCAATCCGCGCGGGCTGCCGCGCCGACGGAGTTCGCTGCCGCGGCCATTCCAGTGCCGGCGCCGCCAGCCGAGACCCTGAAGAAGACGCGGTTCGTCATCGCGCTCGAGCGCAAGGTCGACTATCAGGTCCAATCGCTGCCGAACCCGAACCGGGTGATCGTCGATCTTCCGATGGTCAAGCTGCAGCTTCCTCCCTCTATCAAGGGCGACGCCGTGGGCATCGTCAGCGGCTTTCGTGCCGGCCTCGGTGCGCCGGGCAGGATGCGCGTCGTGATCGACGTGACGGAAGCGGTCGTGGTCGAGAAATCTGAGTTCCTCGGGGGCGCGGGCAGCGGACCTATACTCCTGTCGCTCGAGATCGCCCCGGCCGCCACCGACATGAACTCGCTGGTGCAGGCTGCAGTCGCCATTCCCTCGTCGACCGTGCAGCGTGCGAGCGCTCCGGGAACGATCCAGCCGCCGGTTCCGCGCCCGGCCGAGCGTCCAGGCAATCGCACCGCCAACGCCTACAAGCCGCTCATCGTCCTGGATCCAGGCCATGGGGGCCACGATTCCGGGGCAATCCGCAACGGGACCGTCGAGAAAGAGGTCGTTCTGGCCTTTGCGCGCACGTTGCGCGATCAGCTTCGGGCGAGCGGCCACTACCGCGTCGCCTTGACCCGCGAGGACGACACGTTCGTGCCTCTCGAGGAGCGGCGGCAGTTTGCGGAAGACCGCAAGGCGGCCCTTTTCATCGCTATTCACGCCGACTACGCGACTTCGCGGGCACGTGGCGCCACCATCTATTCGCTGCGCGACTCAGTCGCGAACAACCTCGCCGCCTCGGCCCGCCGGAAGGGCGCGAGCGAGCTCCTCACGGACAGCGAGCTCGCCCCCCTCAAGACGATCGGTCGCCAGGGCGCTGCCGCGCAGAACATCCTTGCCGACCTTGCCGGACGCGAGGTGGAGGCAACCAAGGACCGCACGAACATATTCGCCCGCGCCGTGATCGAGAACATGGGGCGGAGCACGAACATGAACGAGAACCCGGACCGCAACGCGGCCTTCCAGGTTCTACTGACCGCCAAGGTTCCGGCCGTGTTGATCGAGCTCGCCTACGTGACCAATCGAGCCGATGCCGCGCAGCTTCGCTCGGAAGACTGGCGCCGCAACGTCGCCCGCTCGATCCGCTCGGCGATCGACAACTACTTCAGCCATCAAGGCGCGCGCCTGCCCATGTAAGCGGTCAGCGCCGCCCCGTCGTTTCAGGGGTCGTGGACGGGATCGATCTTGAAGGTCGCCAGGACCTGATCGGGCGAGGCGTCCGTCGGCAGAGCGTGGAAATTCGCCTCTCGCACCAGCGCCGGCTCCAGCAGCCGATGGAATTCCTGCCGCTCGACCTCGATGGTCCCGAACTGGCGCAGATGGTCCGTCACGAACTGCGTATCGAGCAGCGTGAAGCGGCCATGGGCGAGCCGGGCGCAGAGATAGACGAGTGCGACCTTGCTGGCATCACGCTCCGTCGAGAACATGCTCTCGCCGAAGAACGCACCGCCGAGCGCGACGCCGTAGAGGCCACCGACAATCCGACCGTCCCGCCACGTCTCGACCGTATGGCAATAGCCTTGAGCAAAGAGCGCGCCGTAGAGGCTGCGGATGCGCGCATTGATCCACGTCGAGCGCCGACCCGCCTTTGAGGCGGCGCACCCGTCGATCACGGCCTCGAAGTCGCTGTTGACGCGGACCTCGAAGATCCCCTGGCGGACAGTCTTGGCGAGCCGACGCGGAACATGCATCGCATCGAGAGGCAGAATCCCTCGCGACTGCGGCTCGATCCAGTAAAGGGCCGGGTCGTCCGCACTCTCGGCCATCGGGAAAATGCCGCAGGAGTAGGCCTTCAGCAGGACCTGCGGCGTGATCTCGATGGTGATGTCGTTATGTGACGCCATGAGCGCTCAGTCCGTACTGCCCCTTTTTGAGTAATTCTAATCGACCTGAAGGGCAAGAGCGAGGCGACGTGCAGCCGCTCCGCAAACGCCGCCGCCGGCTCCCGCGCCACACCCGCTCGCGACGCCGATCCCCACAATGCTGGGGAGCAACTGCCGCGGTCCGCCGATTGTCGCATTCATCGGCTAGCCATTAACATCGATACTCCGATCGGGCTGTCTGGGGGAACAACCGATGCTCCGATTTTTCACGTTCCTGATCTTGCCGTTGGTCGGCCTCGCCGCGTGGCATGGCGCGCCGGTCAGTCGTGCTTCGCTCGGCATTACGACCGAGAACAGCACGCCGGCCGTCTGCAAGGCACCCATCATCCCCGACCTGCGTGAGGCGCCCTCCAGCGGCCCCGAGGCCGGGTGCGACGATCCCGAGGGCTGCGAGAACAAGGAGCACATATCCGCGACCTTCCTCCCCTATGCGATCGCGAGCCTCAATGCCTATGGCGGTAGCGGACGGGAAAGCGGCGACCTCGTGAAATTCGAGCCGAGCTGGAAGGTCGTCGGCGCGCCGGTCGTGAACCAGAATGGGCTGAGCTACATCGTCTTTTCCCGGACCATCGACAACGAGGATCATGTCCTTGTTGCCTTCCGGGGTACCGACGCCATCGGCGGTGAGGGATGGTGGAAGGTTCTGCCCACGCCCGCCGATGCGCTGGCGAATACGTCCTGGGTCACGCAGTGGTTCAATCCCTGGGATCGCTACCGCCTCGCCCGGGAAGCCTTCGCGGATATCCGCAGGCAGGCGTTCGCGCGCGCCGGAGGTCGCGTGGTCCGCTTTCATGTGACCGGACACTCGCTCGGCGGCGGGCTCGCCGTCCACGTGGCACGCGGCTTTCCCTGCACTGCGGCCGTCGTCTTCAATACGTCCTGCGTCACCAATCAGGTTCGTTTCAACGAGCCGTACAAGGACAATCAGGTCGTCGACATCCGCGAGAACCGCGATGTGCTGACCAACACGTTGTGCGCGCCCGCAACACTTCTCGGCTGGAATCGCAATCATCAGCTCTATGGCGCTGAATGGATCCGCATTCGGCGGCGCGAGAATTCGGACGAAATGGACCTGGCGCTTCGTCAGCACGCCATCGGCGGCATGGCCTTCGCCATGGGCCGCACGGTGCTCTGCTGCGCGCAGAACCAGCGGCGCAGCTCGCACGAGTCTTGCGGGTGTGCGCCGCGTGTGGTCGCCGGTGTCGAAGGCGCCAAACGCATTTTGTGCGATATGCGGCGCCGGCCACCCCTGCGCCAAGCCAGAGACAACGTGGAAACAGTCACCACGACAACAAGGCAGGGCACCCGGACGGAGCGTCGTCGCGGGCGCTTCGATTCCTGCGATTTCTCACCCATTCAGCAGGTCGATCGCCAGTGCATTCGCGAATGCTGATCGCGCCGCCGATCACGTGATGACCGGCAGAACCTCGATATCATAGGCGTGGGTGATGCAATCACCCGTCGCAGGATCCTCGAGTTCCATCTCGAAGCGAGAGGCCGGTCGGATCCCGCCGATTGCGGACATTGTGCCGCCCATCATCACCGTTCCGGCCGCGAGGCCTTTGCCACTGCCATAACGGGCGATCAGATCCGCCGGGTGGCGCAGGCTCTTCAGCGTACCTTCCTGATAGAGCACGCGCTTGCCATCGATCGTCGCGTGCGCGCGCACGATGAGGCTGTCCCAGCGGCCCGCCACATCCTCCAGACGCCACGCCGCAGTACCCAGGACCTTGGCGCAAAGCTGTTTCGAGAGCGCGATACCCATGGCCTCGGCCTTGCGATCCGTGTGGTCGGAGCCGACGGTGAGCCAGAGCCCGTCCTCCATGGCGAGCACGACCGGTTCAACTTCGCCTGAGGTATCAGGACCGAGAACCTGGAGACGGTCGGCCTGCATGACGTTCGAGACGGCATTGCGATAGAACACCGGCACAGAAGACGGCGGCGGGACACCGAGCGCTGCCAGCTCCTCAATGTGATGCTGAAGGCCCTTTTCATCGGTGCCTGTCCAGCCGGCAACGATAAGATTGTCGGGCGTGAAGCTCACGGTGGCGCGGCTGCCACCGGCGCGCCGCTCGAAGGTCAGGACAGGCATCTGAGGCTCCCCAGCTCGATGAATGCGCGAGCATCCAGCGCCCCTGCCCAATGATCAAGCCCTGATATGCGAGCGGCATCGCTTCCCTCCGACGCGATCTCGCTCTAAGACCGCGAAGCGCGCCGGTCCTCCGTCGGCATGTCAGGGGCAGCCATGAAGTACTCGATCTTCTCGATCCTGAGGGAAGGCCTGCGCGGCGGCAAGGGCTGGACGCCCGCCTGGCGCGAGCCGGAGCCGAAGCCGCACTACGACGCCGTGATTGTCGGCGGCGGCGGGCATGGGCTCGCAACGGCCTACTACCTCGCCAAGGAGCACGGCCTCACGAACATCGCCGTCGTCGAGAAGGGCTACATCGGCTCCGGCAATGTGGGCCGCAACACGACCATCATCCGCTCGAACTACCTGCTCCCCGACAACACTCACTTCTACGAGTGGTCGATGAAGCTCTGGGAAGGTCTCGAGCAGGACTTCAACTACAATGCCATGGTGAGCCAGCGCGGCGTCCTCAATCTCTATCACTCGGACGGGCAGCGCGACGCCTACGTGCGGCGTGGCAACGCCATGCGGCTCGCCGGTGTCGATGCCGAGCTGCTGGATGCCGATGGCGTGCGCGCCATGGCACCCTTCCTCGACTTTGCGAATGCGCGCTTTCCGATTCAGGGCGGACTTCTGCAGCGCCGCGGCGGCACGGCGCGGCACGATGCGGTCGCCTGGGGTTTTGCGCGTGGCGCCGACAACCGCGGCGTCGACATTCTCCAGAACACCGAGGTCACCGGCATCCGCATCGAGGCCGGACGCGCCGTCGGTGTCGAAACGACGCGCGGCTTCATCGGCGCGAGCAAGATCGGGCTTGCGTGCGCGGGAAATTCATCGCGCGTCGCGGCCATGGCGGGCCTGAGATTGCCGATCGAGAGCCATGTCCTTCAGGCCTTCGTCAGCGAAGGTATCAAACCGACCATAGATCAGGTCATCACATTCGGTGCTGGACACTTCTACATCAGCCAGTCGGACAAGGGCGGCCTCGTCTTCGGTGGCGACATCGACGGCTACAATTCGTACGCCCAGCGCGGCAACCTCTATATCATCGAGGATGTTCACGAAGCCGGCATGGCACTCTGGCCGGCCATCGGGCGCGTGCGGACGCTGCGCCACTGGGGCGGCATCATGGATATGTCCATGGATGGCTCGCCGATCATCGACAAGACGCCGATCGATGGGCTCTATCTGAACTGCGGCTGGTGTTACGGCGGCTTCAAAGCGACGCCCGCTTCCGGCTGGTGCTTCGCGCACACCATCGCACGCGACGAGCCCCACAAACTCAACGCCGGCTTCCGCCTGGACCGCTTCGCGAGTGGCCGGCTCATCGATGAAAAGGGCGCCGGCGCCCAGCCCAATTTGCACTGAGGCAATCCAGCATGCGCATCCGGTGCCCTTACTGCGGTGAGCGATCGAACGACGAGTTCACTGTGCTCGGTGATGCCGACGCGCTGCTGACGCGCCCGAGCGGTGAGAATATCGAGGCATTTCACGAATACGTCTATCAGCGTACCAATCCCGCCGGTCTGCATCGCGAGCTTTGGTACCATTCGGCAGGTTGCCGACGCTGGCTCGTCGTGACGCGTGATACCCGCACGCATGAAATCACGAATGTCGCATTCGCGAATTCGCGCGGCGAGGGAGCGACGGCATGAGCAGTGCAGGACGCTTGCCGACCGGCGGTTTGATCGATCGTGCGCGGCCAATTCAGTTCCGATTCGACGGCCGCTCCATGTCCGGTTTCGCGGGCGACACGCTCGCTTCGGCGCTGATCGGCAATGGCGTTGGCCTTGTCGGGCGATCCTTCAAATATCATCGTCCGCGCGGCATTCTCTCTGCAGGCAGCGAGGAGCCGAACGCACTCGCCGAGCTGAGATCCGGCGCGCGCCGCGAGCCCAACACGCGCGCGACAACGGTCGAGCTGTTCGATGGTCTCGAAGCCCAGAGCCAGAACCGCTGGCCGAGCCTCGGCTTCGACATCTTGGCTCTGAACGGCCTTGCCGGCGGCTTTCTCTCGGCGGGCTTCTACTACAAGACATTCATGTGGCCGGCAGCCTTCTGGGAGAAGGTGTACGAGCCGCTCATTCGACGCGCGGCAGGCCTCGGGCGCAGTGCCAGCGCGGAAGACCCCGACCACTACGACAAGGCACACGCACACTGCGATATTCTTGTCATCGGTGCGGGTCCGGCGGGCCTCATGGCAGCGCTGACGGCGGCGCGCAGCGGCGCGCGCGTTATTCTCGCGGATGAGGATTCCCTTCCGGGTGGGCGGCTCAATGGTGAGCGCCATGAGATCGATGGCCGTGCGGGGAGCAAGTGGGCCGCCACGGCAACGGCGGAACTCGCTGCAATGCCGAACGTGCGCCTCATGCGACGCACGACGATCTTCGGCGTGTACGATGGCGGCACGTACGGCGCCGTCGAGCGCGTGAATGACCATGTAGCCGTGCCGCCGCCCTTCCAGCCGCGCCAGCGCATGTGGCGCATCTACGCGCGGCGAGCAATCCTGGCTGCAGGCGCACTGGAACGGCCACTCGTGTTCGCGAACAACGATCGCCCAGGCATCATGCTCGCCGGCGCGGTGCGCAGCTACATCAACCGTTTCGGTGTGACTCCGGGGCAGCGCCTAGCCGTGTTTACCTGCAGCGACAATGGCTGGCGAGCAGCCGCGGATGCCGCTGCAGCCGGCGTCAGCATTGAAGCCGTCATCGACAGCCGCAGCGATGTCGCGCCTGCGCTCGGTGCTGACCTCGTAGCGCGCGGAATTCGCATCTTCCGCGGTGCGCAGGTTATCCGCGCGCTCGGTTCACGTGCGCTGCAGGCCATCGAGGTGCGCGATCATACGGGACGTGTCAGCAGCATCCTGTGCGATGCGCTCGCTATGTCGGGCGGCTGGTCGCCGGTCACGCACCTGACGAGCCATCTCGGCGGCAGGCCGGTGTGGAGCGAGGCGCACGCGGCATTCGTGCCGGGAACACTGCCCCCAGGCATGAGCGTAGTGGGCGCGGCCAATGGTGCGATGACGCTCGCCCGTGCACTCGCCAGCGGGCGTGATGCGGGTGCACGCACAGCAAGCGATCTCGATCGGACCGTCTCCGATGCCCCGCTGCCGAAGGCCGACGACGAACCGGCGAGCGTGCGCGCGCTTTGGCATGTCTCAGGCGGACGCGGACCGGCTTTCGTTGATTTCCAGAATGATGTGACGGCCAAGGATGTCGGCCTCGCTAATCGCGAGGGTTATCGCTCCGTCGAGCTGCTGAAGCGCTACACGACGCTCGGCATGGCGACCGACCAGGGCAAGACGTCGAACGTCAACGCGCTCGCCATTCTTGCGTCCGAACGTGCTCAACCTGTTGCCGCCGTCGGCACGACGCTGAACCGACCACCCTATACGCCCGTCGCGATTGGCGCTCTCGCGGGCCATCATCGCGGCAAGGACTTTCGCGCAACACGCCTGTCGCCGCTGCACGAGTGGGCAAGGGAACAGGGCGCCGCGTTCATCGAATCCGGCGCATGGCTGCGTGCTTCGTGGTTCCCGCGACCGGGCGAGAACGACTGGCTCGAAAGCGCAAGCCGCGAAGTGCGCGCCGTTCGCTCTGCGGTCGGCCTTACCGATGTTTCCACGCTCGGCAAAATCGACATCCAGGGGCCGGATGCTGCTACGCTTCTCGATCGCGTGTACTGCAACACGTTCTCGACGCTGCAGGTTGGTCGCGCGCGCTACGGCGTGATGCTGCGCGAGGACGGCTTCGTCATGGACGACGGCACGACCTCGCGGCTCGCCGCCGATCATTTCGTGATGACAACGACGACGGCCAACGCCGTCGGCATCATGAGACACCTCGAGTTCTGCCATCAGGGCCTGTGGCCGGATCTCGACGTGCAGATGGCGAGCGTGTCCGAGCAATGGGCGCAGCTGGCCATCGCGGGCCCTAAGTCGCGCGAAACGCTCACTCGTATCGTCGATCGCCAGCACGATATCTCGGATGCGGCTTTCCCTTATCTGACGGCGCGCGAGATCACGGTTCTCGGCGGCACGCGCGCGCGCCTGTTCCGAATTTCCTACTCGGGCGAACTGGCCTACGAGCTGGCCGTGCCAGCGGGTGTCGGCTCGGCAGTCGCGAGCGCCATCATGGAGGCTGGCAAGGATCTCGGAATTCAACCGTACGGCCTCGAAGCCATGGGCATCATGCGCATCGAGAAGGGACACGTCGCCGGCAACGAGATCAACGGACAGACGACGGCGCGCGATCTCGGTCTCGGCAAGATGATGTCCAGGAAGAAGGACTACATCGGCCGCGTGCTTGCGGAGCGGCCGGCGCTCGTCACCCCTGACCGCTGGGGTTTGGTTGGATTGAAGCCGGTGGACTGGACGAGCCGCATTCGGGCTGGCGCGCATCTCATACCGATCGGCGCGGCCGCAACCACGGCGAATGATCTTGGCTATGTGACATCCGTCGCCTTCTCGCCGACGTTCGAACGCTGGATCGGGTTGGGATTGATCTCAGGCGGTGCATCGAAGCACGGCACGCGCATACGCCTCGTCGATCTGCTGCGCGGAACTGACGTCGAGGCCGAGGTCTGCGATCCGGTGTTCTACGATCCCAAGGGAGAACGCCTCCATGGCTGATCGCACGATATTAAACCGGTCGGCACTCGCAGGACTCGCAAAACCCGGCGTGATCGGCGCACCGACCGGCAATCCGGGTGTGCGTATTCGCGAGATCACCGAGTTCGCAGCAATCACCGTCATCGCCCGGCGCGGACGCGCCGCCGAGGTAGTTGAAATCCTCTCGCGCCATGCGGGCAGCCCCGTTGCCGATGCCGCCAAGCGCGCGGGAAACGCGTCGCTCTCGATCACGGGTACGGCGCCTGGGCAGTGGCTTGTAGTGGCACGGGGCGCTGGCAACGAGCTCGATAACATGCGCGCCGACCTCAACGGAATCGCGGCAGTCACGGATCAGGGCGATGGTCGGCTCATCATCGAGGTGTGTGGCGCACGCGCGCGGGATGCGCTCGCCAAGGGCATTGCGATCGATCTCGACGCCAGCGTGTTCAAGGCCGGCGATGCCGCGCAGACCAGCGCTGCCCACACCGGTCTGCAGATTGCGCTGATCGACGAGGCGCCGACGTTTGAGATGATCTCGGCGCGAAGCACGGCCGAGAGCTTCTGGTCGTGGCTTGTCGCATCGGCTGCCGAGTACGGCATCGAGGTGGTTTGAGCGCCGCCGCTATCGCGAAGTGGACTTCGCGCCCGGCAGATGCAGCGTGAACTGAAGCAGCAGATTGCGCTGGAGGAACTTGTTGAAGTTGTCGTCCGACATGAGCGTGATGACGGTCTCGCCGCTCGCCGCCTTGTGAACGGCAACGGCCTCCATGTTGTCGATCTCGTAGCTCATGTCCGACTGTATGAGTGTCTCGCCCTCGATGACGCGGCCGGGATTTAGCTCATCCGCCGCAATCAAACGCATGCGCATCCGCACGCCCTCGGTATAGCGAAAGCGTCGCTCGAGCAGCAGCACCGAGCCATCGTCTAACGCCGCGGCACCCGTGAGCGCGAATCCCCCGATGTCCTTGATGGCGAGCCGCTGCGGCGCGCCTTTGCCGAGCAGCCATCCCGAATGATGGTCATTGGCATCGCGGAAATCCTCGGCGAGCGTGAGGATGGCGCCGCGGTGAGGCCCGCCTCGAATGACGGTGACAGCTTCGAGCCCGCTGTTGCTCTTCATGCGCCGGGCGTCCGGCGGCAGCGCAACAACCCCGGTCGGCCGGCCCAGCACGCCATCGACGACGGGATGGCGCACGAGGCGATGATTGCGCTCGAAAGCGACGAGTGCGACGCCATTCTTGAGGGTGCCCGAGAAGAGCGCGATCTCCTCCGCATCGGCATCGCGCTTGCGGACGAGCGGGCGGCCGTTCAGCGCGAGGATCGGCCCCATGCGCGCCTTCTCGATGCTGCTCGGAGCCCTACCATTGTAGGCAATCTCGGCAGAGAGCCAGTGACCCTGATCCGTCACCGCCAGAATGCCCCGGCCGTCGGGCGCCACGATAAGACCGGAGAAGCCGCCGAAGCGCACATCCGGCGAGGTCAGTACCATCCCGCCGCGGAATTCGAGCCGGCCGAAAGTCTTCGTGCCGGCCAGCCCCCGCTGATAGCTCTCCAGTCGACGCGCCGAGACCTCGACCGCCGAGATCGCATCGCTCGCCGAACCGCTCTTCGGTTGAGCACTAGCAGGTGCAGCCGAGCCAATCACCAGAGCGGCAAACAGGATGGCTCCTGAGGTGCACACGGCGCGAAAGGCATTCCGAGCGAACGATGCTGGCTTCATGCACTGGTCTCGCATACCGAGCTCGCCACGCTGTGGATATGAAAAGCGCCGGCACGCTGAATGCCGGCGCATCAAACGCACTGCACGCGTCAAATGGCGTCTAAAGCAACTTTGGACCTCAAATGCGACTTTGAGACTGCCCCAGACGTGGGTCGCATTTAAGGTCCGACGCTTTAACGCCGCGAACCGGCCGCCGCCGCAGACCGCCCACGCCCGTCGCCGCGCGCCGGACCGTTCGTCTCCTCGAACAGCTCGACGAGCTTGTCCGTCATGGCGCCAGCGAGTTCGGTCGGGTCGGTGATGGTCACGGCGCGGCGGTAGTACCGGGTCACGTCGTGACCGATGCCGATCGCGATCAGCTCCACAGGCGACTTGTTCTCGATTTCCTCGATGACCTGACGGAGATGCCGCTCCAGATAGCAGCCCGTGTTCACCGACAGCGTCGAATCATCGACCGGCGCACCATCGGAGATCATCATCAGAATGCGGCGATGCTCGGACCGCCCGAGAAGGCGATTGTGGGCCCAGGCCAGCGCCTCACCGTCGATGTTCTCCTTGAGCAGGCCCTCCCGCATCATGAGCGCGAGCGACTGCTTGGAGCGACGCCAAGGTGAATCGGCGCGCTTGTAGACGATGTGGCGCAGATCATTGAGGCGTCCGGGCGCAGCAGGCTTGCCAGCAGCAAGCCACGCTTCCCGCGACTGGCCGCCTTTCCAGGCACGCGTCGTGAAGCCGAGGATCTCGACCTTGACGCCGCAGCGCTCGAGCGTGCGGGCGAGGATATCAGCGCAGCACGCCGCGACCATGATCGGCCGGCCGCGCATGGAGCCCGAGTTGTCGATCAGCAGCGTGACGACGGTGTCGCGGAAATCGGTATCGCGCTCGTGCTTGAAGGAGAGCGCGTGCATGGGGTCGATCACGACACGCGTAAGCCGCGCCGTGTCGAGCTGACCTTCCTCGAGATCGAAGTCCCAGGCGCGGTTCTGCTGCGCGAGCAGCTTGCGCTGCAGGCGGTTGGCGAGGCGCGAGACGGCACCCGAAAGGTTGCGCAGCTCCTTGTCGAGGAACGCGCGCAGACGTTCGAGCTCATCAGGCGTCGAAAGGTCGGCTGCCTCGATCTCCTCGTCGAAGGTCTTGTTGAAGACCTTGTAGCCGAAGCGCTCAGGGTCATCGAGAACGCTGGTATTGGGCCGCCAGGGCTCGTTGGTCTCCGCGCTCTCGTCGCCTTCCGCGTCGAGGTCGAAGTCCTCCGTCTCGCCGGCATCGGAGGCTTCGGTCGTCTCGCCTTCCTCACCCTCGGCCTGCTGCTCGTCGTTCGGCTGCTCGTCCGCGTCGGCGCCCTCGTCACTGTCCTGCGACTCGGAATCGCCGCCGTCGGGCTGCTGCTCGTCGTCGCTCTCGCCCTCTTCCTTCTCGCCGTCGGCAAGCTCCTCGGAGAGTTCGAGATCGCGCAGCATGTCACGCATCAGCCGGCCGAACTTGGCCTGGCTGGTAGCTGCATCACCCATACGCTCGAGTGTCGTGGTGGCGCGCTCTTCGATCCACGGCCGCCAGAGGTCGACGAGCGCCTGCGCCGATGCAGGTGGCTTGAGGCCGGTCAAACGCTCGCGCACGATCAGCGAGAGGGCATCCTCGATCGGCGCCTCGGCACGCTCGGTCACCTGGGCAAAGCGGCCATGGGCGTACTGGTCCTCGACCTTGGCGGTGAGATTGGTCGCCATACCCTGCATGCGATTGCAGCCGATCGCCTCGACGCGAGCGCGCTCGACGGCCTCGAACACCGAGCGGGCGGGCCCTGCTCCAGGAACGAGGCGCTTATGCAGTTTCTCGTCGTGCATGGCTGCCGTCAGCGCGAGGCTGTCGGCCCAACCGCGGATGACCGCGATTTCCTTCTTCGAAGGCGTGCGCGAGGGCTCGGGCAGCTGCATGGCCTTGCCGTCGAGCTCGGGCTTGCCCGGCGCGTAGGTGACCTGCATCTGGTCGTCGCCGGCAATGGCGCGCGCGCAAAGACCGAGCACGCGCTTAAACGGCTCGGTCGGCGCTTCTTTCTTCTTCGGAGGAGTGGCCACGCCTTAAGCTCCTTCGCGCGGCTCCGCCCGAGGCCCGTCTAAACCCGGCGGGCGTTGCCGTGGAATTGTCTGCGCCTAGCTCAGCGCGACGTTGGCTGCACTTTCAGGAAGTTCCTCGCCGAAGCAGCGCTGGAAGAACTCGGCGACCAACGGACGCTCGAGCTCGTCGCACTTGTTGAGGAACGTCATGCGGAACGCGAAACCGACATTGCCGAAGATCTCAGAGTTCTCGGCCCATGTCAGCACGGTACGCGGGCTCATCACCGTCGAGAGATCGCCGTTGATGAAGGCTTGGCGCGTCAGATCCGCGACCCGCACCATGTTGTTGACGACCTTCTTCTTGGCGTCGCTCTTCTGGAAGGCCTTGGCCTTGGAGAGAACGATGCCGACTTCGTCATCATGAGGCAGGTAGTTCAGGGTCGCGACGATCGACCAGCGGTCCATCTGGCCCTGGTTGATCTGCTGCGTGCCGTGATAAAGGCCCGACGTGTCGCCGAGACCGATCGTGTTGGTCGTCGAGAAGAGCCGGAAAGCCGGGTTCGGCCGGATGACCTTCGACTGATCGAGCAGCGTCAGCTTACCGGAGACTTCGAGCACGCGCTGGATAACGAACATGACGTCCGGGCGGCCGGCGTCGTACTCGTCGAAAACGAGCGCGACGTTGTTCTGCAGCGCCCAGGGGAGGATGCCCTCGCGGAACTCGGTAACCTGCTTGCCGTCCTTAAGAACGATCGCGTCCTTACCGATAAGATCGATACGCGAGACGTGGCTGTCGAGGTTGACGCGCACGCACGGCCAGTTGAGCCGCGCGGCCACCTGCTCGATGTGCGTCGATTTGCCGGTGCCGTGATAGCCCTGGATCATCACGCGGCGGTTGTGCTTGAAGCCGGCGAGGATGGCGAGGGTCACTTCCCGATTGAAGAGATAATCGGGATCGAGGTCCGGTACGTGCGAGTCAGCTTTGGAATACGCCGGTGCCTCCATGTCGGAGTCGATGCCGAACGTCTCGCGGACGGAGATGGTCTTATCCGGAAGGCCGGGCATGCCGGCGTTAGCTGAAGCGCGCATAGTTTCGCTGTTCCGCAGGTCCATGGAATCGCCCCCACGTGCTGTCCCGCGACGGATCGCTGATGTCTTGGGGACGATCGAGTTTGGCTGAACGGTCGGTCAAACGAGACCGGCCTGTTTGAGGTAATTATAGGCTTGTATGATCTCACGCAACTTGTCTTCGGCGCCGCGGTCCCCGCCATTGGCATCGGGGTGGTGCCGCTTTACCAGCTCCTTGAACCGCCCTTTGATTTCGGCAGCCTGCGCAGTTTCCGTTAAATCCAGGGCCTCGAACGCTTTGCGCTCGAGCGGTTTCAGCGCCCGACGGGGGGCCTGACGGGCCGTGCCATGCGTTACGGCATCGCTGTCATCCAATACGTGATGGGGATCATGCGTGCCGTTGCGGGCGAAATTCGCGTACCGGCGGGCCCTGGCATCGCTGGCGCTGGCCTCCGAGAGGTTGTCCGTACCCCCCTTATCGGCGCCCAGCTTCCAGGTCGGGCGATGGCCGGTGATGGCTCCCTTGCGGAAGTCCTCCACCTCGGCGTCGCTCATGCCCGAGAAGTAGTTATATGAGGCGTTGAACTGCCGAACGTGGTCGAGGCAGAAGTGATAGTACTCGTTGTCGCGACCGCGGCCCATGGGCGCTTTGTGTGCGCCGGCCGCCTTGCAACCCTTCCACTGACACACGTGCTCGCGCTCCTCGGCCTCGCGCGGCGCGGAAGGTTTGACCCTGATCTGGTCGAAGTATTTCGATTCGAGCTTCATCTGCCTGGCATTATGATCCACTGCGACCGCAGCGCACAAGCGGTCACCCGGACACCACGGGAATGCGTTGCTGCTATGCCACCCGAGTCGCGGACCTTGCGGCCCATCATCGCGGCTCGCGCACCATGCTGAGGTACGTCGGATCGAACTCCGCGACCTCCTGGAGGTGCACCCAGTCCAGTATCGAAATCGTATGGTGGGTCCAACTTATCAAGCCCTCACGCCGAAGGCTCTGAATTACCCGGTTCATGTGAACGACCGATAAACCAAGCACATCTGCCATTTCAGCTTGCGATAGCGGAAAGTGAAAACTCCAGTCGACGGTGCGTTGCACACCGCGCAGGCGCACATAAAGCTCGCAGATCAAATGCGCGAGCTGTGACTTCCGCGAGCGCCGCCCCATCGCCACGATCCACTCGCGGTGAATGGCCCCGTCCACGAGCGTATCGAGCCAAAGAAGCCGAGCAAGATGCGGCGCCTTCTCGGTGATCGTCTTGAGGTCGCCGTGCTCGGCGAATGCGATATGGCAGGGCGAGAGCGCCACGATGCCATGATCCATGGTTTTCAGCAGAAAAGCGTGGAGATCAACGAAATCACCAGCAACGTGGAGTGCCGTGATCTGCCGCCCGCCATCCGAGAGCATTTTGTAGCGGGCCGCGAACCCGTCGACCATCAGGCTGCTGTGGACGGGCCGCGATCCGACGGTCACGATGTCGTCGCCCGCGGCGAAAGTTGCGTGTTTCGTAATTGCGGATGCCAGAAGCGCTGCCTCGTCCTCGGACACGGCGTCGTGCTGGCCGAGATTGAGCAACAGGGGTTTCAGAAGCGACATGGTAAGGGTCAAGGCAGACTATGAGCGGGCCAAAACTTTTTCGGACCATTTACTACAGCCGGCTGGACTTTGTCGCAGCACAAATTCCGGTTTGGCACTCGCCTTTTATCCGTGTCCATTATATTTGATCTCCGCTTAACAATTGTTCTCGCAGGATGTGTCGAACTTGATGCATTCTGGCGAGACCGCCGAGCCGGCGAAGGGAAAGCAGTCGTCAGAATGTCCGCCGACCAGAGAATTCGCGAGAAGCTCATGATCGCGTTCGAGCCGTCCCGCCTCGACGTCATCAACGAATCTCACCTGCACGCTGGACATCGGAACTCACCCGGCACCGGCGAGAGCCACTATCGCGTGCTGATCGTGTCGCCGGTCTTTGCCGGCAAGACCCGTGTCGCGCGGCACCGCCTGGTGAACGACGCGCTTGCCGACGAACTCAAGGGTCGCGTCCACGCGCTCGCCCTTGCGACCTATGCACCCGGCGAAACCATTCGCTGACGCAGGACCAGACCCATGAGCCTCGACCTACTCAAAGAGCAGATCTCGCGAGAGTTCGGCACACCAGCGGTCGTCATCGACCTCGACCGCGTCGACAAGAATATAGGGCGCGTGCAAGGCGTTTGCGAGGCCGCCGGCGTTGCCAATCGCCCGCACATAAAGACTCATAAAAGCCCTGTGCTCGCCAAGATGCAGATTGCAGCGGGCGCCAGCGGGGTCACCTGCCAGAAGCTCGGCGAGGCCGAGATCATGGCCGATGCGGGCATCGAAAATATCCTGGTCAGCTACAATCTCATCGGCGCAGCGCGATCCGGGCGGCTGGCTGCGCTCCGGAAGCGCGCCGACGTCACCATCTGCGCGGACAACCCGGTAACGCTCGCGGCTTATGCCGAGGCGGCCGCTGCCGCTAAGGCGCCGATCGGCGTGGTGATCGAGTGCGACACTGGCCGCAAGCGCGCAGGCGTCGAAACTCCGAAAGAGGTTGTGGAGCTCGCCCGCATCGTGCGCGACACCGACGGCCTCGAGTTTCGCGGGCTGCTGCTCTATCCGACAGAGGGTGGCTGGGATGCCGCTCAGCGCTTCCATGATGAGGCCGTCGCGGGACTGCGGTCGCTGGGTCTCGAGCCGGGCATCATCTCGACGGGCGGCACGCCGAACCTGCCCAATGTCGGCAAGCTCAAAGGCGCCACCGAACACCGCGCCGGCACCTACATATTCAATGACCGCATGATGATCGCGTGCGGCCTCGCGACCGAGGAAGACTGTGCGCTGCATGTCTACGCCACCGTCGTGAGCCGGGCCGGTCCCGAGCGCGGCATCCTCGATTCAGGCTCGAAGACGCTCACTGCTGACCCCGGCGGCGGCATGGATGGCTTCGGTCACATATTGGAGTATCCGCAGGCCCGCATTGGCGCATTTGCCGAGGAGCACGGCTTCCTCGATCTCTCGCGCACCAACCAGCGTCCGAATGTCGGCGAAGTCGTGCGGATCATCCCGAACCACGTCTGCGTGGTCGTAAACATGGTCGACCAGCTCATCGCCGTACGCCGCAACGAGATCGTGGACGTGCTGCCCGTTGCCGCCCGCGGACGGCTTGTCTGATCCAGGCTTAAACGGCAGCGCTCAGGACGGTATCCGCTCCGGTCGTGATGGTATCCGCGAGACCAGGCGCGGCCGTCGCGAGGTTTTCGGCGAAGAACCGGGCGATCACGATACGGCCGGCACTGTCGCTCGCGCCTTCGCGAACCACGGACAGCGCGCCGCGTGCGAGATAGACGCCGCCGGAGGCAAGTCCGAAAAGGCGGAGATACGGCTGCGCGCCTGCTAATGCGGCTTCGGGGTTCTTCTGCAGGGCGCCACCGAGCCAGCGCGAAGCCACAGCCAAGGCCTCGACCGCCGCGCCGAGCCGCTCACCCATGCGGCCGAACTCGGGACGGTTCGACGCTTTGATCTCAGCAACCGTCTGCGCCAACTCAGCGATGTAGGCTTCGGTGACCTTGCCACCTTCGAGCGGCAGCTTGCGCGTCAGAAGATCGATCGCCTGGATACCGTTCGTGCCCTCGTAGATCGGCAGGATGCGGGCATCGCGGTAGTGCTGGGCGGCACCCGTCTCCTCGATGAAGCCCATACCACCGTGGATCTGCACACCGATGGAGGCGACCTCCATCCCGATATCGGTCGAGAACGCCTTGGCGATCGGCGTGAGCAGAGCGGCGCGCGCGGCGGCTTTTGTGCGCGTTTCGGCATCCTTGGCGGCGTGCGAGACATCGAGCTCGCGGGCCGTCACGAGGCAGATGGCACGCGCCGCCTGGGTGAGCGCGCGCATAGTCAGCAGGTTCCGCCGGATATCCGGGTGGACGATGATCGGGCTCATCTCGCTTGCAGGAGCACCAGGCGCGCGGCCCTGCTTGCGCTCGTTCGCGTAGTCGGTAGCGCGCTGCGTCGCCCGCTCAGCGACCGCCACACCCTGGACGCCGACCGCAAGGCGCGCCGCATTCATCATGATGAACATGGTGTTGAGGCCGCGGTTCTCCTCGCCGACGAGATAGCCGACCGCACCATCGCCCTTCTCGCCGTACTTCATGACGGCCGTCGGACTCGCATGAATGCCGAGCTTGTGCTCGAGGCTCGCGGCGATGAGGTCGTTGCGCGCCCCGAGCGAACCGTCGGAATTCACGAGATACTTCGGCACCAGGAACAGCGAGATCCCGCGCGTGCCCGCCGGCGCATCGGGAAGCCGCGCGAGCACCATGTGGATGATGTTGTCGGTCAGCTCGTGATCCCCATAGGTGATGAAGATCTTGGTGCCGAAAATGCGGTACGTGCCGTCCGGCTGCTTGACGGCCTTGGTCGTAAGGTGACCGAGATCGGATCCGACATGCGGCTCGGTGAGGTTCATCGTGCCGGTCCATTCGCCGGACACCATCTTGGGCAGGTAGGCGTTCTTCAGCTCATCCGAGCCATGCAGCGAGAGGGCATCGATGGCACCCTGCGTGAGCAGGGGGCAGAGGCCGAAGGACAGATTGGCTGAGTTCCAGATCTCGCTGGCGGCCATCGAAACCATCTCGGGCAGGCCCTGGCCACCATACTCTGGCGGGCACGGCAACGCCGACCAGCCACCCTCGGAGAATGCGGTGTAGGCCTCTTTCCAGCCCGGTGGTGTCTCAACCGTCCCGTTCACCAGCCGCGAGCCTGTCCGATCGCCCGGTGCGTTGAGCGGATCGAGCACCTCACTCGCAAACCGGCCGGCCTCCTCGATAACCGCACGCACGGTGTCCTCGTCGACCTCGATCGTGCCATCGGCCACCAGCTCGGGGAGGCCGGCGGCGGTCTTGAGCGCGAAGACGATGTCGTCTACTGGAGCGCGGTAGGTCATGTCAGGCAGTCCTCAGTGTTGGGACAAAGCTCGTTGCCCGCACAATATGCATAAGAGCGGACATCGAGAAGACCGCCTGGATCAAATCCGTCTCAATCATTCTCCGAAAGCCCGATGCCGATCCGCCCCGCCACCGCCGACGCAATCGCTGACGCCGCCGCGGCGCTCAGAGAAGGCCGGCTCGTGGCCTTCCCGACGGAGACGGTCTACGGGCTTGGCGCCGACGCGACCAATGCCCGCGCAGTCGCGGCAATATTCGAGGCCAAGGGCCGCCCGCGCTTCAATCCGCTGATCAGTCACGTCGCCGATGCCGAGGATGCTGCACGTTTTGCCGTGCTCGGCCCCGAGGCGACAGCGCTCGCGGCAGCCTTCTGGCCCGGTGCGCTCACGCTCGTTCTGAATAAGCGCGGGGATTGCCCTATTGCCGACCTTGCGACAGCGGGCCTCGATACGGTCGCCTTGCGCGTGCCTTCGCATCCGGTTGCCCGGGCGCTGATCCGCGCTGCAGATAGACCGATCGCGGCGCCTTCGGCCAACCGCTCAGGTCATGTGAGCCCGACGACCGCCGCGCATGTCGATGCCGATCTCGGTGGCAATGTCGCACTGATTCTTGATGACGGACCCTGCGCGATCGGGCTCGAATCGACAGTGGTTGATGTTTCAGGCGACAAGCCGGCGCTTCTGCGAGCGGGCGGCGTGACACGTGAAGCGATCGAAGCTGTTCTCGGCGTCAGCCTGGCACTTCATACTGATGAAGCGGATCGTCCCTCCTCTCCCGGTCAGCTCGCGAGCCACTACGCGCCGCGCGCAACCGTGCGCCTCAATGCGATTGAGCCAGGCCCTGGCGAAGCGCTCCTCGCTTTTGGCCCGACGGCGCCGGCGCATAGCGGCCCGTCGATGAACTTGAGCCCGACCGGCGATCTGATCGAGGCAGCCACCAATTTATTCGCGGCCTTGCGCCAGCTGGACGCCTCCGGCGCCGCCACGATTACCGTCATGCCTATTCCGGAGACTGGCCTCGGCGAGGCGATCAACGACCGGCTACGCCGCGCGGCGGTTCGCTGATTCATGAGCACATTCCCGCACGCCGCCATTGTCTTCGCACTCGCGTCCGCGTTCCTGTTCGCGTTGACGAACCATTTCCAGAGCTTCGGTCTCGAAGGATCGGACGCCCGCACGGGCTCGCTGATCAATATCGCGACCGGCGCGGCATTCTATTGGCTGCTGGCGCCGTTCTTCCTCGAGAGTTGGTACTGGTTTTCGTGGGGAATGGTGCTTTTCGCGCTCGTCGGCATCATCCGACCGTCGCTTTCCTCGTTTCTGGCCATCCAAAGCATTCATGTGATGGGGCCGACGCTCACGAGCGCGCTGACGGCCTCGGCTCCGATTTTCGGCGCGCTGTTTGCTGTTTTCCTGCTCGGCGAGACGCTCGATCTGAAGACCGCGATCGGTATCGGGGCGGTCATGGCGGGCGCCGTGGTGGCCAGCTACCGCCGTCAGGGCATTGTCCGCGATTGGCCGCTGTGGGCCATTACGTTGCCTGTTGGCGCGGCACTCGTGCGCGCCGGCGGCCATGCCGTCACCAAGCTCGGCCTGGAGGACGTGCCGAGCCCATCCTTCGCCGTGCTGGTTTCGAATACCGTATCGCTCGTCATCGCATCGGCGGCTTTCCGCATCGAGGGGCGCCCGATCACGGGGACGCGGAGGTCGATTGCGTGGTTCGTCGCGTCAGGACTGGCGGCAGCGGTTTCGCTGCACTTCCTGAACTCGGCCCTGCAGATCGGCGAATTGGTTGCAGTCGTGCCGATCGTATCGGCGACGCCGGTGTTCACGATGCTGCTGGGTCTGTTCGTATTCCGGCGGGAGAAGTTCTCGTGGCGGATGGTGGCGACCATCGCACTCGTCGTGCCGGGCGTGATGCTCGTGGCGATGAACTAGGCCGGAAAAAGCAAGGACCGGAGGGCAGATGTCTGCAGCCTCCGGCCTCTAGAACTCGAACAGATAAATCTTGTCGTACGGGGCAGCCTGCGAAGCGCCCCGGTAAAACTTCACTTCTTCTTCGCAGCCTTCTTGGCCGGCTTCTTCGCAGCGGCCTTCTTGGCCGGGGCCTTCTTCGCAGCAGCTTTCGCCATCTGAATGTCTCCGTTATGTCTCTCGAGTTCCACGCACGAATCACTCGTGCGCAAAAAAGCTTTGCTGTTTTTCAAAGCGAATGTTGACAGGCAATTTGAAAACTTCGGTGAATACATTTGATGTTGCAGACCCAGTGTTGCGATAAATCCTCATTTTCAGCCAGTTGATGACCACCGGTTCATCCAGCACGTGAATCCGAGCGTCCAGCACGCGCGCACCTGCGACAGTTCGGCCGCCGCATCGCCAGTCATGCATGCCCCGCAGATTGACCCTGCATCGCGTTCGATCGCGCATGGCGGGAGCTTGCGGGAGGTTCGCGCCGCTACTACGATAGTCCGGACATATGCGGGGATCGCAGCGGACGCCGTCCGCCAAGCGAGCCCCATCTCCAGGGAGGACGAGGACGATGGACGCCACGACAGAAGATCGCTGGCAGAAGGTGGTCTATGACACGCTCAAGAAGAACGGCGTCACCATCTTCAGCTATGTGCCGGATGCCGGTCACCGGATGGCTATCGACCTATCGCTCGCCGACCCCGATGTACATTCGGTCGCTCTGACGACCGAGGAGGAAGGGGTGGCCCTTGCCGCGGGTGCCCATCTCGGTGGTGCGAAATCCGCCCTCCTCATGCAGAGCAGCGGCCTCGGCAACTGCATCAACTTCTTTTCGATGATCACCGGCGGCAAGTTCCCCTTCCTGACCATCCTGTCGATGCGCGGAGACTACGGCGAGGGCAATCCCTGGCAGATGGGCATGGGTAAGGCGACCCGGCCGATCCTCGATGCCATGGGTTTCGTCACCGTCGAGATTACACGCCGCGACGAGGTCGAGACTGCAATCGATGCCGCCTGCACCATGGCCTTCCAGTCCGGCGAGGCCGTTGCGGTCCTGCTGACGCAGAAGCTCATCGGCGCCAAGAAGTTCTGAGGGGGAAACAATGGCAAAATCAGAAAAATCAGCGCCGAAATTCGACCTGGACCGCAGCGTCGTAGTGCCTCAGATCATCGGCAAGCAGGAGGACTTCCTCTTCATCGGTGGCCTCGCAGGCACGGCGAAAGACCTCGCGTCGATCACCAATGACGGTTGGAACTACTACGGCATGGCGGGCGCCATGGGCGCGGCCGTGTCCATGGGGCTCGGTCTGGCACTGGCCCGCCCCGACAAGAAGGTGATCGTGGCGACGGGTGACGGCGAGCTGCTCATGAACGTCGGTTCGCTCGCGACGGCGAGCATCCTGAACCCGCCGAACCTGCGCATTCTTTGCGTCGACAACGGCCACTACGGCGAGACAGGCTATCAGCTAAGCCACACGAGTCTCGGCGTGGATCTGGAGCAGATGGCGATCGGCGCCGGCATCAAATCGACGATGACAGTCGAGTCGCAGGACCAGATCTCTGCGGGCGCACGGATGCTTCGCGAGAGCAATGGCACGTGCTTCGTGCTGCTGCGGGTGAAGCCCGAGGACGGTCCGAAGTTCAAGCGCGACATGGACCCGGGCTCGACGCGGTTGCGCTTCCTTCAGGGCATGAAGGGCTAACAACAGCAAGGACACCACGATGGTGTCACCGGCAGACCTTAGATCTTACTATGCCCTTTTGATCGCTGGAAATGCCGGCACGGATAGTCCACGGCTCATCGAAGCATTCGCGACGATCGAACGCGAGCGCTTCGTTGGGCCTGGGCCCTGGAAGGTGAACGACTTCGCCGGCGGCTACATCGACACGCCTTCCGACGATCTGGCTTACCTCTATCAGGACGTCGTGGTGGCACTCGTCCCCGAGCGCCGGATCAACAATGGCCAACCACAACTCCACGCCCGCTGTCTCGCAGCGCTGCAAATCAAGGACGGCGAGACGGCGGTACATATAGGTACGGGTGCCGGCTACTACACGGCGATGCTCGCGCACCTCGTGGGCTCGACCGGCAGCGTTATCGCCTATGAGATCGACGAGGATCTGGCGGCAAAGGCATCAGCCAATCTGGCGCCATGGCCCAACGTCTCGGTGAGCGCGCAGTCCGCCACAGACGGCGACCTTCCATCCTGCGATATCGTTTATGTAAGCGCTGGTGCGACACGGCCGCCCGACGCGTGGCTCGATGCACTGCGTCCAGGCGGCCGCCTCCTTTTTCCACTGACGCCGAATATCGGCATGGGCGGTATGCTGCTCGTCACGCGCGCGGCGGCGACAGTGTTCGACGCTCGTTTCGTACAGCCGGCGACTTTCATCTACTGCGAAGGTGCGCGTGACAGCAGCGAAGGCGACGAACTGGCCAAGGTCTTCGCGCTCGGCACTTGGCGCCAAGTCAAATCCCTGCGCAGAGACGTCCCGCCTGACGATTCGTGCTGGTATGCCGGCGAGGGGTGGTGGCTGTCGATCCGACCGAACGCGGCCGCGGAATAATGCGCTGCGCCCGGCTACTCAGGCCGGGCATGAACGCTGAGCTCGGCAAGCACGCGCGTATAGACGTCGCGCTTGAAGGGCACAATCAGATCGACGAGCTCATTGACCGGAGCCCAGCGCCAGGCGTCGAATTCCTGCGCGTGACCGGTTTCGGGAACAATCTTGATCTCGCTCTCGTCGCCATGGAAGCGCACCGCGAACCAAACCTGCTTCTGGCCGCGGTATTTGCCACCCCAGGTCACGGGCTGAAGTGCTTCGGGAAGATCGTACATCAGCCAGTCGTGCGTGCGGCCGAGAACGGAGACCGAGCACATACCCGTTTCCTCGCACAGCTCGCGCAACGCGGCGGCTTCGGCATCCTCGCCCTCGTCGATGCCGCCTTGCGGCATCTGCCACCAGCGATCGAACGTGCCGCCACTCTCCTTGCCGGCGCGGCCTATCACGCGGCGACCAACCCACACGAGGCCGGCGCGGTTCACGGCCATGATCCCGACGCAGGGACGATAGGCGAGCGTCGCTCTACTCATTGTCGTCACCGCCGTTGGCGCATTGTCTCAAACGATACCGTCGGACTTGAGCTTCGCGATCTCATCTGCGGACTTGCCGAGTGAGGTCAGCACCTCGTCCGTGTGCTCGCCGAGCGTGGGGGGCGGGATCTTGTGCTCGACGGGCGTCGCGGAGAAGCGCATCGGACCGCGGATGAGCGGCACCTTGCCGGCGGTCTTGTGCGACATCTCGATCTTCATGCCGCGCGCCTGCACCTGCGGGTCCTCGAAGACCTCCTTCAGATTGTTGATCGGCCCGCACGGAACGCCGGCTGCTTCCAGCGACTTCACCCATTCCGCCGTTGTCCGCTTCATCATGATCGGCTCGAGTAGTGCGTCGAGCGTGTCGCGGTTCGTCACGCGGGCCGCGTTGGTCGTAAAGCGCGGATCCTTCGGCAGGTGATTGGCATCCGCCTCCTGGCAGAGCTTGATGAATAGATTGTCGTTGCCACACGCGAGGATGACAGCGCCGTCCTTTGTCTTCACGGACTGATAGGGGACGATGTTCGGGTGCGTGTTGCCGAGCCGGCCCGGTGCCTCGCCAGTTGCGAGAAAATTGCCGCCCTGATTGGCGAGGATGGCGACCTGGGTGTCGAGCAGTGCCATGTCGATGTGCTGGCCGATGCCCGTCTCCGCGCGATGCGCGATTGCCGCGCAAACGGCAATGGTCGAGTACATGCCCGTCATGATGTCGACGATCGGCACACCCGCGCGCTGCGGACCGCCGCCCGGCTTGTTGTCGCGCTCACCGGTCACGCTCATGAAGCCGCCCATGCCCTGGACCATGAAGTCGTAACCGGGCTTCTCGCGGTAGGGGCCGGTCTGTCCAAAACCTGTGATCGAGCAGTAGATAATCTTGGGGTTGATCTTCTTCAGATCTTCGTAGCCGAGGCCATAGCGGTTGAGATCACCAGTCTTGTAGTTCTCGAGGACCACGTCGGCCGTCTTGGCGATCTCGCGCACGATCGCCTGCCCCGCGGGCTTCGACACATCGATGGTGATCGATTTCTTGCCACGGTTCGCGCACATGAAATACGCCGATTCCGTCGTCTCCTTACCGCTCTCGTCCTTCATCCAGGGCGGGCCGAAGGCGCGGGAGTCATCGCCTTTCTTGGGGCGCTCGATCTTGATGACGTCGGCGCCGAGATCGGCGAGATTCTGCGCGCACCAAGGACCGGCGAGGACGCGCGTGAGATCCAGAACACGGATATGCGAGAGGGGCCCCGACATCGGCGATTCCTTGTGTGTTTTGTGGCTAAAGCAACGGACTTGAAATTCACCTCAATTCGATGCTGGGCGAGGAGTGAATTTCAAGTCCAGGGTTGCTTTAGAAGGCTATGACTCTAAAGCGTCTTTGGACCTTAGATGCGACTTGGAGATCAGCCCAGGCGTGGGTCGCATCAAAGGTCCGACGCTTTAGTTGTTGCCCAAAGTCTTAAGTGGGGGGCCCGGCGGGCGCAAGGGCGCTCCTATGCAGGTCGCGCAGCACTGGCCATGTAGTTGACGTCGAGGTCCTGCGAGAGCGACCAGGCGTCGCTCAGGGGATTGTAGACGAGGCCTTGGCGCGCGGATGAGGCAAGCCCGGCGGCCTCCGCATAGCGGGCAAGCTCATCGGGCGTCACGAAGCGCTCCCACTGATGGGTACCGACCGGCAGCCAGCGCAGAATGTACTCGGCACCCACGATCGCGAGCGCATAGGCCTTCATTGTCCGGTTGATCGTGGAGAGGATCATCAGCCCACCGGGCCGGACGAGCTTCGCGCAGGTCGTGAGGAAGGCCCCGACATCGGGCACGTGCTCGACCACCTCGAGGCATAGTACGCAGTCGAACGTACGGCCTTCCGCGACCAAGTCTTCGACCAGCGCGGATCGGTAATCGATCGTCAGCCCCTGGCCTTCGGCATGGCGGCGGGCCGCTTCGATGTTTTCAGCGGCCGGATCGATGCCCGTTACCGTGCCCCCGAGGCGCGCGACCGGCTCACTCACGAGTCCGCCGCCACAGCCAATGTCGAGAATAGTCAGGCCTGTGAAAGGCCGCAGCCCTCCCGTTGCCTGCGGGAAATGCCGCACGATTTCCTGACGCACGAACGCGAGGCGTGCTGGACCGAGCTTATGGAGCGGGCGGAACTTGCCGTTCGGATCCCACCACTCCGCAGCAAGTGCCGCGAAGCGCTTGACCTCCGCGTCGTCCAGTGTCGCCGTCTCGGGGCGGACCGCGGCCATCGCCCGTCCTCCCAGCAGATCAGGTGTTCATGCTCTGGAAGAATTCGCCATTGGTCTTCGTCGACTTGAGCTTGTCGATGAGGAACTCGATGGCGTCCATGGTGCCCATCGGATTGAGGATCCGGCGCAGCACGTAGACCTTCTTGAGCTGGTCGCGCGGTACGAGCAGCTCTTCCTTGCGCGTGCCCGAGCGGGCCACGTCGATCGCTGGGAAGACGCGCTTGTCGGAGACCTTACGGTCGAGGATGATTTCCGAGTTACCCGTGCCCTTGAACTCTTCGAAGATGACCTCGTCCATGCGGCTGCCGGTTTCGATCAGCGCCGTCGAGATGATGGTAAGCGAGCCGCCTTCCTCGATGTTGCGGGCGGCACCGAAGAAGCGCTTCGGCCGCTGCAGGGCATTCGAGTCGACACCACCGGTTAGCACCTTGCCTGAAGAGGGCACGACGGTGTTGTAGGCGCGGCCGAGGCGGGTGATCGAATCGAGCAGGATCACCACGTCGCGCTTGTGCTCGACGAGGCGCTTGGCCTTCTCGATGACCATCTCGGAAACCTGCACGTGGCGTGACGGCGGCTCGTCGAATGTCGAGGAAATGACCTCGCCATTCACCGAGCGCTGCATGTCCGTGACTTCTTCCGGGCGCTCGTCGATCAGCAGAACGATGAGGTAGCACTCGGGATGGTTAGTGGAAATCGACCGCGCGATGTTCTGCAGGACGACCGTCTTACCGGTGCGAGGCGGGGCGACGATGAGGGCGCGCTGGCCCTTGCCGATCGGCGCGACGATATCGATGACGCGCGCCGAGTAGTCCTTGATAGTCGGATCCTCGATTTCCATCTTCAGCCACGCCGTCGGATAGAGCGGCGTCAGGTTGTCGAAGTGCACCTTGTGCTTGGTCGCCTCGGGATCCTCGAAATTGATCCGGGTGACCTTGAGGAGGGCAAAGTAGCGCTCGCCTTCCTTGGTGTTGGGTCCGCGGATCTGGCCCTCGACCGTATCGCCGGTGCGTAGCGCAAAGCGGCGGATCTGCGAGGGCGAAACATAAATGTCGTCAGGACCGGCAAGGTAATTGGCGTCCGGCGAACGCAGGAAGCCGAAGCCGTCCTGCAGGACCTCGACAACGCCGGTACCGACGATCTCAATATCCTGGGAGGCGAGCTGCTTCAGCGTCGCGAACATGAGTTCCTGCTTGCGCATGGTGCTGGCGTTCTCGACACCGGCCTCCTCGGCAAAGCTTAGGAGCTCCGTCGCGGACTTCGCCTTGAGGTCCTGGAGCTTTACTTCTTTCTTGATGACGTCTTGCATTTGAAACTCGTTGGGAGGGAGGGTGCGAGGGACCGCCGAGGGACGGGGCGCCGGTTCGCGATGTGCGGAAAGGAACCCTTGGTCGGCGGTGCCGAGGTCAGGAGTCCGATGCGATCTGGAATTTTAGGGCTCGTCGGCTGGTTGCTCAGCGATGGCACGCCGACACAGCGACTCGATCTGATAGACGCAACTCTAGCCCAGAGGTTCCCTCCGAGTCAAAGGGGCAACCTGTCGCGATCCTCAAATTTTCGTTTCTGCCCACTGCTTTGGCACAAATCGAACGAATTGCCGGCAGGGCCTAGAATGGTTTCACGATCACGAGGATCACAATCCCGATCATCAGCACGGCCGGTGCCTCGTTAAGGAGGCGCCATCGGCGAACCGGGACCGTATTCGCGTCCTCCGCGAACCGCCGGACCGACGCCGAGAGATAACCATGGAAGCCTGACAGCAGGATGACGAGGGCAAGCTTGGCATGGAACCAGCCCGCCATGTGGAAGCCTCCACGCCAGGCCAGCCAGAGCCCCAGTGCCCAGGAAAAACCCATGGCGGGGTTGATGATGATCCTGAGAAGGCGCCGCTCCATGACCTTGAGCGTCTCGGAAAGCTCTGAGCCGGACTTGGCCTCGCAGTGGTAGATGAACAGGCGCGGCAGGTAGAGCATACCCGCCATCCATGAGATGACGGCGATGACGTGCCCCGCCTTGATCCACAGGTAGGCACCATCGCCCACGACAAGGATCGCCAGAGCTAGAACGAGGCCCGTGCCCGCGAGGGCCAGGGCGGCCCTGACGGCGGGATTCTCCCCACTCACCGCTGGGCTCCGCCGCGCACGAAGCGCACGAGGTCAGCCACATGCTCCGGGGGCGTTTCGGGCACGATGCCGTGGCCGAGATTGAAGATGAACGGTTTTCCGTCCATCAGCTCCAGAATTTCCGAAACTCGGGCTTCGAGGGCCTCGCCGCCGGCGACCAGCAGAAGCGGATCGAGATTGCCTTGCACGACCACGTTCTCGTCGTCGAAGGCCTCGGCCATCATGTAGGGCGGCATGGACGTATCGCAACCAATGCCGTCGACTCCCGTCTCGCCGACATACCAAAGGGCCGATCCCTGCGCGCCGCGCGGAAAGCCGATGACGGGTACGTTGGGATGGCGCTCGTGCATGGCCTCGACCATGCGCCGGGTCGGGTCGATAACCCATTTCTCGAACTGGTCATCCGGCAGGCTGCCGGCCCAGGTATCGAAAATCTGCAGCGCATCCGCGCCGGCCTGAACTTGTCCCGAAAGATACTCGATCGAGGTCTCGACCAGCAGGTCCATGAGCTTTTGAAAACCCACTGGATCGCGATAGGCGAAGAGGCGCGCGGCTGCCTGATCCTTCGATCCCCGCCCTTCGATCATGTAGGTCGCGACCGTCCATGGTGCCCCGCAGAAACCGATCAGTGCCGTCTCGTCCGGCAGGTCCTGGCGCAGACGCTGGACTGTCTCGAAAACGCGCTCGAACTTGGGTCGAGTCGCTGTCGGTGACAAGCGGGTCAAATCCTTCGCCGTGCGAAGCGGGTCGAGCAGCGGACCTTCGCCCTCCGCAAAGCGCACGGGTTGGCCCATGGCATCAGGCACGAGCAGGATGTCGGCGAACAGGATCGCTGCATCGAAGCCATAGCGACGAATGGGCTGCATCGTGACCTCGGCAGCGAGTGCCGGCGAATAGCAAAGATCCAGAAAACCGCCCGCCTTGGTACGCGTCTCGCGGTACTCGGGCAGATAGCGACCTGCCTGCCGCATGAGCCAGATGGGTGGTGGATCGAGAGCCTCGCCAGCGAAGGGCTGTAGGAAGCGCCGACGGGTCTGAGGTGAGGAGTTGTCCACGGATCGGGTCTGTGCCTCTTAATCTTTCAATATAGAGTCTTCGAGTTCTTCTTCTTCTTATTACCGCTGTGGGTAGCGGGAATTGGTCCGCTGCCACAAGGGTCTCAACAGGTTCTTCGGTCTGGCGGCAAACCTGCGGATAGATCTGGTATCTTGCCGTCGCAGCTCCTACTAGCGCAGAAACGACGTTTCATGCCATGGGCTTGCGAAGCGAGTTGCAAGGACGCGGTCGGAGAACGGCTTGGGGATGGCGCCTGGAAAACGATCGGATACCACCATCTTCGCTGGAGGCCGGCACACAGCACGGGCCGGGATGCGTCCACATCGGCCCACCTGTTGATCGCTCTGTTGGCTAATCGGCTGACCGTGTAGACTGCCGGCGCTGGCCGCAGCACCGCGCTGGATAAGTCGGAATTCTATCAACAAATGGCCCACACCCAGCCGAGCTACTTCCACTTGCACCTGATCTCGGATGCAACCGGGGAAACGCTCACGACGATCGCGAAGGCGGCGGCCGTGCAGTACGCCCAGGTCAGGCCCATCGAGCATGTGCATCCGCTGGTGCGTACGCAGCGCCAACTCGAGCGCGTCCTCCAGGAAATCGAGTCCGCGCCGGGGATCGTGCTCTATACGGTCGTGAACGAGACGCTGCAGACGGCGCTCGAGCAGCGATGCCGCGAACTCGCGGTGCCCTGCTTGCATGTACTCGAGCCGATCATGAAGATCTTCGAGAGCTATCTCGGTGCGCCGAAGACGCCGATTGTTGCCGGACAGCATGTTCTCGATGCCGACTACTTCCGCCGGATCGATGCGCTGAACTTCACCATGGCGCACGATGATGGACGCCTGCCCGATGACCTGAACCAGGCCGATATCGTCATTCTCGGCGTGTCGCGGACGTCGAAGACGCCGACCAGCATCTACCTGGCGCAGCGCGGCTACAAGACGACGAACCTTCCGCTGGTTCCGCGCATCGATGTGGCGCCGGCTCTGCTCGAGCCGCATAAGGCGTTCGTCGTGGGACTGGTCGCGAGCCCTGATCGTATTGCGGAAATTCGCCGCCACCGCGCGATGATGATGTCGGACCGCGATCTCGACGACTATGTGGACCGCACACGTATTGCCGAGGAGGTTGCCTATTCACGGCGCCTGTGCGCCCGGCATGGCTGGCCCGTGATCGACGTGACACGGCGTTCGATCGAGGAAACGGCAGCAACGATCCTCAAGCTCATGCATGAGCGCGAGGAAGCCGGCGACGAGGAAACGGTCGATGGCTGAGCGCTTGCGCGTCGTATTGGCCTCGCAGAGCCGCTCACGTCGAATGATGCTCGAGCAGGCCGGGCTCGCTTTCGATGTCATGCCCTCGACAGTTGATGAGGTCGCCATGCGGGCGAGCTTCGAGCCCGAGCGCGTGCTCGACGAGGAATATCCGATCGAGGTCGCGGAAATGCTGGCTGCCGCCAAGGCCGTCGACGTTAGTGTGCGATTGCCGGATGCGCTGGTGATCGGTTGCGATCAGGTGCTCGCGCTCGCGACGGAACGCCGCATGGAGTTCGGGGGCAAGCCCTGGAGCGCAGCGAACTACGAAATCTTAGAGAAACCGGCGGATCTGGCGGCAGCGCGCGTGCACTTGTCGCGTTTGCGTGGACGCACGCATCAGCTTCATGCCTCTGTCGCGGTTGCCCTCGGCGGCGAGGTGCAGTGGACGTACACCGACAGCGCCGAACTCAGCATGCGCGATTTCTCGGATGAATTCCTGAGCCAGTATCTAGCGCGCGCGGGAGAACGCGCGTGCGAGTCGGTCGGCGCGTATCAGCTCGAGGGACTGGGTGTGCAGCTCTTCGATGAGATCGCGGGCGATTACTTCACAATTCTGGGGATGCCGCTGCTGCCCCTGCTCGAGGAGCTGCGCGAGCGCGGAGTTTTGTCGACGTGACGGATGACTTCAATCGAGATGTGAAGCGGGCCTGTGTGATCGGCTGGCCAATCGAGCAGTCGCGCTCGCCGCTGATCCACGGCCACTGGCTGAAGCAGTATGGCATTTCCGGGCGCTATGACCGTGTGGCTGTGGGGCCCGGCGAGGCACCGGCTTTCATTCGGTCGCTGGAATCGCGTGGCCTTGAAGGCTGCAATGTCACCGCACCTCACAAGCAGGCTGTATTCGAGGCTGCGGATTGGCGAGACCCTTCCGCCGAGGCCGTCGGCGCCGCGAACACTGTCTGGCGTGACGGCACCAAGGTGTGCGTGGCCAATACAGACACGTACGGATTCATGACTCACCTCGGCCAGTCGGCGCCCGGCTGGGACGGCAAGGATGGGCCCGTCGCGATTTTTGGTGCGGGCGGTGCAGCGCGCGCGATCGTTTATGGCTTTCTCGATGCCGGCGTCGAAAAGGTCCGCCTGATCAACAGGACGGCGTCGCGGGCGGATAGCCTCGTCGCGCACTTTGGACCGCGCGTCGAGAGTTGGGCATGGTCGGATCGTGGTCGTGCCGTGTCGGATGCCGGCGTGATCGTCAATACGACAACGCTCGGCATGATCGGCAACGCGCCGCTCGATCTCGATCTTTCCGCACTCGACAAGCAAGCCGTCGTGGCGGATATCGTCTATGTGCCGCTCGAAACGCCTCTGCTTGCAGCCGCACGGACGCGCGGACATCGCACGGTGGACGGCCTCGGCATGCTGCTGCATCAGGCAGTTCCGGGATTTGCGCGCTGGTTCGGCGTTGAGCCGGAAGTCACGACCGCGCTGCGCGACATCCTCGTCGCCGATATAGAGAGGAAATGATGCTCATCATCGGCTTGACCGGCTCGATCGGCATGGGGAAATCGACGGCCGCATCGCGCATTCGCACTCTTGGCGTTCCGGTCATCGATGCTGACGCCATTGTGCACAAGCTGTACAAAGCAGGTGGAGCCGCTGTGGGGCCCATCTCGGCGGCATTTCCCGGCACGGCCTCGGAGGATGGCGGCATCGATCGGCAGAAACTCGCGGCCGCTTTGCTCGCCGATGCCAGCGCCTATGCGAAGCTCGAGGCCATCGTTCATCCGCTCGTGCTGCAAACGGAGCGCGACCAAATTCATGCGAAGGCAGCGAAGGGCACGGATAAAGTCGTTCTCGAGATCCCGCTGCTTTTCGAGACGGGTGGTGACGTACGCGTCGATGTGACGATCGTCGTCAGTGCGCCGCCGGAGATCCAGCGCAGCCGCGTGCTCGAACGTGCCGGTATGACGCCTGAGAAATTCGAGCAGATACTCTCGCGACAGATGCCGGACGAGGAGAAGCGGCGGCGCGCGGACTTCGTTGTGGATACCTCGCGCAGTATCCCGGAGACCGAAGCGCAGATCGATCGAATCATATCCCAGTTGAGCGGGCGGACGGGTACGGCGTTCGCGAAATACTGGGCCTGAGGCCCGAACTCACGGGGAAGGCAATTCATGCTGCGCGAGATCGTGCTCGATACCGAGACCACGGGTCTCGATGCCCGCCGCGGGGACCGCATCATCGAGATCGGATGCATCGAGCTGATCAATCGCATTCCGACTGAGAAGACCTTCCACCACTACATCCACCCTGAGGATCGCGACGTTCATCCGGATGCGCAGGCGATCCACGGCATCACGATGGACTTCCTGCGCGACAAGCCGAAATTCCGCGAGGTCGCGCCCGCGTTCGTGGAGTTCATCGGTGATTCACCGCTTATCATCCACAACGCGGCCTTCGACATCGGCTTCATCAACGCCGAGTTCCAGCGGCTGCGTCATGCCGCGATCGGCATGGATCGGGTCGTCGACACGCTGGCTCTGGCCAAGCGCAAGTATCCCGGCGGGCCGAACAGCCTCGATGCGCTGTGCAAACGCTATGAGATCGACAATTCGAGACGTACATTCCACGGCGCGCTGCTCGACTCGTGGCTGCTCGCGGAGGTCTATCTGGAGCTGCTCGGCGAGCGTCAGGCGACCCTCAGTCTGTCCCAGGCTGTAAACGGGCAGCAGCGTTCTGCCGGCGTGGCGACAGCACTCACCGTTCGCGCGCGGCCGCGCCCTCTCGCACCCCGCCTGAGTGAAGCGGATATCGCGGCCCATCGCGCCTTCGTCGACACGCTTGGAGCGGAAGCACTGTGGATCCGGTTCGACCGCGCTGATCGCGGCGAAGAGACCTCAGGAAATAATGCTGCCTGAAGGCGCAGCCTGCGGCGGCATGCCGAGCTGCCTCTTGCGCATGTAAAGCGAGCCGAAATCGACGGGATCGAGGAGCAGGGGCGGAAAGCCGCCTTCTCGGGTCATATCGGCGACGATGCGGCGCAGGAACGGAAACAGCAGCGCCGGGCAGTTCACGAAGAGCATGGGCTCGAGTGCCTGCTCCGGGGCGTTCTCAATGTGGAAGGCGCCGGCATAGACGATCTCGAATTCGTAGATCACGAGATCTTTTGCTTTGGCGCGCGCCTGAAACTCGATGGCCGATTCATAGAGATTGGGGCCGAGATTGGTGATGCCGACGTTGATCTCGACGTCGAGGTTCGGGCTCTCGGGAGGAGCTGTTATGAGCTTGCCGATGTTGGGGTTTTCGAAGGAAAGATCCTTGATGTACTGGCCGGCGATGCGGACCTGAACCTGCTGGGGCTGGGCCATGGGCGAGGATGCGGCAGGACCGTTGCCGGATGTTGGTGTGGGTTTCTTCGGCATGGTGATGCGCGCCTCTGGAGTGGACGTGGACGAGCTAAGATGTCATGTGCTCAGCACATGTGGCGGGTAGCACGCGCGGCGGCACGTCGCAATGCTCGGGCGCGACGACCGGCGCCCCGATCTCGTCCCAATCTTGGGGGAATGGGTTTGCTGCACTGGAACCGTTTTGGGGCGGATGGCATGAATTCGCTGATGGGGCTTCGTATGCGCGCAGGACTGGGCATCGGGCGCCATGGCGCAACAATGCTGTGCGCGGCCACTCTGGCCTGGGCCCTCGTGGGGACCGCAGTATGGCCGAACAGCGCGACGGCGCAGAACCCCGGGAAGCCGGCGGCGAGCAGCCCGTTGGGCAATCCGTCGTGGGGTGCCGACGTCAAGCCGGAGGCGACGATCGCCGGTATCGCGCTGGAACCCCAGCAGATCCAGACGGTGACCAAGGTCAGCCGCTATTTCAATGAACTGCTGAACCTGCGCGGCACATTCGTGCAGACGACATCCGACAACAAGCGGATGCGCGGCACGTTCTTCGTCAAAAAGCCGGGCCGGCTCAGGTTCGAGTATAACCGCCCGAGCCGCCAGCTCATCGTTTCCGACGGCAAAATGCTGGCGATCCAGGATCTCGAGGTCCACTCGGATGACCGGATTGCGCTCGACCAGACGCCCTTCCGGCTCTTGCTGCGCCAGGATGTCGACCTGCTTCGGGATGCGAGCATCGTCGACGTGCAGGAGATGGACGATCTCATCATCGTCGCCCTGCAGGATAAGAGCCCGGATGCGCCGGGTCAGATTCGGCTCTTTATGACCAAAACACCCGAGCTCGAACTCAGAGAATGGGTGACGACCGACTCGCACGGCGCGGACACGCGCGTCGAGGTCGCCAACCTCGCACGACCCGAGGACCTGGATTTGGAGCTGTTCCGCGTGATCAGCCCAGCGCTCAGAAAGCAGAAATAGGTCAATCAGTTGATCAATCAGGCTGCTGCTGCCGCGAATCAGCTGGGGGCTGGTCTGAAACAATCAGTAAAAGAATCGTGAGTGTGCGCAGGGCGGACCTTGATTTTCGGTCACAGGCAACTAAATTCGACTGTAGAGCGGTGGATGTCACATACTCGGCAGTGCCCCCCGTCTAGCCGAAGACATCGATCCGCTGCACCGGCTTCCCTCCCGGTGCGAAGCGCCGAAAAAGCGCTCAGCGCCCAACCTCTCCCCCCGGGGTTGGGCGCTTTTCCATTTTTATGTCAGCACTTTCTCTAAAGCACAGGGTAATGAGGTGCAATCAGCATCTCACGCCGGTGCCGGCACGCCTTCTGCGCCCGTGAAGGCATAGTCGATGCGGCGGAGTTCATCCGCGACGCGATGAAGCCGATCGGTGATGCGATCGACGAAATGGCTGGCCAGATCGGGATCATCAAGCATCTGCGCCTGAAGGCCCGTTCGCGTAATCCGCAACGCGCGTACGGTCGTATGCGCTACGACGGTCGTGCCATGCTCGTGATCGACCAGCATGGCCAGCTCGCTGAGCAGCGACCCCGCGGCAATCCCCTGTGTGTTGAGGCCTATCGCCGGCTCGTCCTCGAGGAAGCGCACGGCATCGCCGGCGACGATGAGCACGGCTGCATCGCCAGACGTACCGGCTTCGACGATGGTGTCGCCCGGATGGTAGACGATGCGCTCGGCCTGCCGCACGATCTCGGTGAGCTGCAGGGGGGTGAGCCCCCTGAAGATCTCCTGCGACATGAGCTGGCGCGCAAGCACGCTGATGGACATGGACGAACTCCACTTGCCACTCTCGGCCTGACAAGGCTCGGCTGATTCGGGTGGCGGCTCCAAGGCCACCAGGCCGATTACGCGACGTTCCCCTCGAAACCCACAGGTCCGTCCTGTTTTTCCGCGCCTGGACGCCTTGGCGGGTGGTGCCTAAGCTCGTGGGCAACGATCAAAACCGGCTCGCGGGAGGAAAAGACATGGCGGCAGCAGCCACCCTCAAATCCATGATTCGTTCAGGCCCTATGGTCGTGGCGCCAGGTGCCTACGACTGCCTGACGGCAAAGCTCGTCGAGCAGGCCGGTTTCTCGGCGGTGTACATGACAGGCGCCGGCACATCAGTGGCGCACGGTCTGCCCGACTACGGTCTGCTGACCATGACGGAGATGGTCGCCAATGCCGCCCGGATCACGGGGACGATCGGCGTTCCGCTCGTCAGCGATGCAGACACCGGCTACGGCAACGAGCTCAACGTCTTTCGTACGGTACAAGCCTTCGAGCGGGCCGGCGTCGCCGCGATCCACATCGAGGACCAGGTCTTCCCGAAGCGATGCGGTCACCTCGACGGCAAGGAGCTGATCAGCCGCGAGGACTACGCGGCGAAGATCCGTGCTGCGGCGGCCGCGCGCCGGACCGAGGGTTTCATGATCATCGCCCGCACGGATGCGCGCGGGGTTGCCGGTTACGACGAAGCCATCGCGCGGTGCAATCTCGCCCTCGAAGCCGGTGCGGACATGGCCTTCTTCGAGGCGCCGCAGTCCGTCGAGGAGGTGGCTGCCGTTCCGAAAGCGGTGAAGGGCCCCTGCCTCTTCAACAACGTGCTCAGCGGCAAGACGCCCGCGATCCCGCACGCCGAAATCGAGCGCATGGGCTATCGCCTCGCGATTGTGCCCGGAATGCTGATGTCGTCGATCATCGGTCTTTGCGACAAGCTGCTGGCGGAGCTCAAGGCCACGGGACTGACGCCAGCGACGTTCAGCGGCGGTGGGCCCGGTGTGACCTTCGCGCGCGTCGGTGCCGCCGAATGGGATGAGCGGCGCACGGCCTTCCGGACCGCAGCGACTCCGAAATCGGGACGTGACGCGGCGGAGTGAGCTGCGGCGTGGCTGCGCGGAGGCGCGCCCTCAGGCTGCGGGCGTGTCCTGGAAGGCGGAAGCGAGTTCGGGCTTGCCAAAGTAGAAGCCCTGCTGGTGGGTGATGCCGGCGCGCGCCATCATCTGCGCGGTTTCCTCGTCGCCGACCCACTCGGCGACCGTTTCGAGATTGAACGTCTCCGCGATCTCGACCAGCGTCTTGATGAAAACCTGATTGTCCGGCTCGGTGGTCAGGTTCCGGATGAAGGATCCGTCAATCTTGACCATGTCGACGTTGAGCGTCTTGAGGTTCTTGAAGGACGTGTAGCCGGCGCCGAAATCGTCGATGGCGACGCGGCAGCCGAGTTCCTTCAGCGTGTCCACGAACGCGATCGACACGTCAAGGTCATGGATCGCGGCCGTCTCCGTAATTTCGATGGTCAGCCGCTCCATGATCTCGCGGCGCCCGCTGGTCAAGCGATGCAGCGCGACCAGCCATTCATGGTCGCTGGACGTATAGCCGGAGACGTTGATCGACAGATGAACCGTCGGGTGCGCCTTGGCGAAATCGACGGCAAGCTCCAACACGCGGCGATCGATGAAGCGTGAGAGGCCGAGCTGTTCGGCGAGGGGGATGAACTCGCCGGCGGAAACGATGCTGCCGTCGGGACGCTGCATTCTGAGCAGGCACTCGTAGAATGCGGGTTTGCGCGTGCGGGTCTCGACGATCGGTTGCAGGGCGAGCAGCATCCGGTTCTGTTCGAGCGCCGAGATGACTTCGTCGGCGATCGAGATGTTGCGCTGACGCGCCTCGTCGGTGCTCGTGCAGGGTTGATAGGCGGCAAATCCGTCGTGGCGGCGCGACTTGGCCCGGTCCAAGGCCTGCATGGCATGGCCCAGGGCTTGGGAGACCGTCGAAGCCTGATCGGGAATGAGCACGCCGCCGATTGAGATCGTTGCCGAGAGCTGGCAGGCGGCCGTGCGGATCGTCGTGTCCCTTACGATCCTGACGAGACGCTCGGCAGCGACGCGCATCGCCCCGGGACCGCAGTCGTTCAGGATGATGCCGAACTTGTTCGACGAATAGCGTCCGACCGCATCTCCTGCGCGCATGTGCGCACGGATGATCTGCGCGACCGCAGCGAGAACCTCGTCGCCGACTTCGAAGCCGAAGCTGTCGTTGATGGTCGCCATGTTGTCGACGGCAACCATCAGGAAACACCCCGTCCGCTGAATGCGTTCGGCGCGGGCCATCATGGTACCGAGGGCTTCCGTCAGACGAATGCGATTGAGCTGCCCGCTCAGGTCGTCATGGTCCGACCGATGGAGCAGGCGCTGCTCTTCCCAGTAGCGGTCGTTGATCACGCGGATGACGCCGCGCACGGTTTGCGGCCGGCCCTGTCCGTCGAAGGTGCAGTAGCCGTGATCTTCGAGCCAGAGGGAGCCGACGCTTCGCCGACCGCCGGGTGTGAAGCGGTACTGAACGCGGAATTTTACGCCAGGGTCGCTCGTCTCGTCGCGCGGGCGCTGAAGCGCGTTGGCGCGGATCTGATGATGCTCGGAGGCCACCAGGAACTGGAAGTCGGCACCGGTGGCGATGGCCTGTGGCGAGCCCACACTCAGGACCTCGCAGGCATTCTCCGCCCACTCGATGCGGTCGCTCTGGACGTGCCACGTGTACGCAGTTTCCTGGACCGCCGACAGAATGCCGAGGAGGTCGAGCTGGCGTGCGCCCGAGGGATCGGCTGCGGCTTTCGCGCGCCGAGCAGGTGTATTCGCGTCAATGACGTCGCGGGCAGGTGACACGATACGAGATTCCGTTATGCGAGCATCAGCTTACGGCCGATTGGGCTGAGATGACGTGCTCGTGCAGGAAAACCGTAGCGGTAACAGGTTAACAAGCGATCAAATGAGTTTTTGTGCCCCCAGCCATGCAGCGGAGGTCGTTTGATCGCCGTTCAGATGCGTCCGGTGAGCCGGGGCTCAGTGATCGCCGATATTGAGATCACGCCGGGCGGTGCGGATGCCGATCATGAAGCCCGCGACGACATCGATCAGCGTGGCGATCATGATGAAGAAGAACACCGAAGTCGCGGCCTGCTCCACGAGCAGGAACTCGACGAGGCACGCGATGAACACGAGCATCGACAGGCCGTGGTCGAGCAGTGAGGAGGACGAGGTGTAGGTTGCCTTGATCAGCTCGAAGAAGAGCAGGAACATCGTGACCAGGATGAGCAGGTCGCCCATCGAGAAGCGCCACCGCGCGCCGCCGACCATCGGCAGCTCGAACAGGACCTTGCGCAGCACGTCGTCAGCATGATTGGCGCCGCTGAACAGCACGATGATGTTGTAGAGAATGAACGAGATGACAATCAGCGGCAGCGCCCTGAGCGACATGGAGTTCTCCCTCGTTATGCCGCTGCAGCGGCTAGTGTCCCGCTTCCGAACACGAACTCACCGCGCTATCGCATGAATATGGCGGGATGTCGCCGCTCGAGGGGCAGCGTGCCATCGGAATATCCGATCAGCCCCCAATGCAGCAGTGCCCCAGCCGGCAGACCGTACCTGCGGCTCAAACGTCGCTCTTGGCCGGCAGGATCTGGCGGTCACGGTACGTGCCGGCCTTCAGGTCGATGTGGTGCGGGCGACGGACGTTGCCGGTCTTCTTGTCCTCGACGATCGTCGGGACCGAAAGCGCATCGGCGGAACGGCGGGTGCCGCGCTTCATGCGCGATACTTTCTTCCTGGGGACGGCCATGTTCGTACTCTCCTGTATGCAGTGCCCCGCTCGATCTCGGCGGGCGGCGGCCTCAAGCTGGCGCGGTCGATTGGCAACTGCGGCCGAGGCTTGAAAATGGAATTTGCGGTCAGCGGAGCCAGATTGGCCCACCTCGCAGTCGGCGGGCTTATAACGCCTTTCCCCCTACTTGGCCAGCGGTTGTTTCCCGCGACCAAGCGCGCCAGCAGCCGGTCAGGGGACCAGCTTGTAGCCCCCCATTTCCGTGATCAGAAGCTCGGCGCTCGAGGGATCCTTCTCGATCTTCTGGCGCAGGCGGTAAATGTGGGTCTCGAGCGTATGTGTCGTTACGCCCGCGTTGTAGCCCCAAACCTCGTGAAGGAGAACGTCGCGCGTGATGACCTTCTCTCCGGCCCGGTAGAGATACTTGAGGATCGAGGTTTCCTTCTCCGTCAGGCGGATCTTCTTGCCGGTACCATCGACAAGCACCTTGGAGGCCGGCTTGAACGTGTAGTGCCCGATGGAGAAAACGGCGTCCTCGCTCTGCTCGTGCTGGCGCAGCTGGGCGCGGACGCGTGCGAGTAAGACGGCGAATTTGAACGGCTTCGTTACGTAGTCGTTGGCGCCGGCGTCCAGGCCGAGGATGACGTCGGAGTCCGCAGCGTTCCCGGTCAGCATGATGATCGGGCTCTTGAAGCCAGCTTTGCGCATAAGCTTGCACGCCTCGCGGCCGTCCATATCCGGAAGGCCGACGTCGAGCAGAACAAGGTCGAGCCGTGTCTCGCGCGCAATTTCGATGCCCTGACTCGCGGTGCCCGCGGTCAGAATGTCGAACTCGTCATGCAGCGCAAGCTGATCTCTGAGAGAAGCACGAAGCTCCTCGTCGTCGTCGACGAGCAGAACCGTACGTGCCGTACTCATGTGGCAGGGCTCCTGATTGGCGAAATTTGCGCGGGCACCATATCACTGGTTGCCGAACGGAAACAGCTATCGGGGAAAAGATGGCAATCCAGCGTCGAAGTGGAAGCGATTCCAACGATATGAACCCGCATACTTGTCGCCCGTTCCATGTTCGTGCGCGCTCGCGTTCGACCGTTCGCGGATCGCTTTCCATTGCATCGTTGGTCTTGCCCTGCGCGCTGGGGCGAAGCGGACGCGCGGCGCGAAAGCATGAGGGCGACGGAGCAACCCCGAGCGGCACCTGGCGGCCCGAGCTGGTGCTCTACCGCGCCGATCGCGTGCAGCGGCCAACGACCACCTTGCCGATCCGACGTATCAAGGCGGACGACGGCTGGTGCGATGCCATTGGGGACCGCAACTACAATCGCTGGGTGCGCCATCCCTATCCCGCGAGCGCGGAGCGTCTTTGGCGCGCGGACCATCTTTACGATGTCGTTGTCGTGCTGAACCACAACAGGCGTCCTCGGGTTCAGGGGGCCGGCAGTGCGATCTTCATGCATCTGGCGAGGCCCGGATATCGCCCGACGGAGGGATGCGTGGCGCTCACGCGGCCTCACCTGCTTCTCGTGCTCGCAAGGATGGGACGTAGCACACGCATCGTCATCGATTGAGAAATAGGCCGCGGGGTGAGCGACGACACTGGGGGAGCAATCGGCTCAGGCCCCGCGGCCCGGCACCGCAAGGGTGCGGTACCGTCCGGCACCCGGGAAGATGTCGTCTCGCCGGGGTATTGGAGAGCCGATTGGGATCGCCCGTCGGACGATCCCAATCAGTTTAGCGCGTCAATGCGAGAGCTCGGAATGTCTCCCGCTGCTCGTGGTCAGTGCACCGTCTCGCCGTGGAGGCGGGCATCAAGACCCTCGACTTCGGTCTGCTCATCGACGCGAAGGCCCATGAACAGCTTGACCACCATGAGGATCACGAACGTAGCGACCGCGCAGTAGGCGATCGTCGCGAACGTACCGTAGAGCTGGATCCACACCTGAGCCGCATTGCCCTCGAGAAGGCCGCTCTTGCCCTCACCGCCGATCCAGGACACGGCGAACACGCCCGTCAGGATCGCGCCGACGAAGCCGCCGACACCATGGATGCCGAAGACGTCGAGGCTGTCGTCATAACCAAGCGCGCGCTTGATGCCCGTCGAGGCGATGAAGCAGACGATGCCGCCGATGAGGCCCATGATCAGTGCGCCCTTCGGATCGACGAAGCCGGCCGCCGGAGTGATGACGACCAGGCCCGCAATGGCGCCCGAAGCGATGCCGAGCACGCTCGGCTTGCCGTGGGTCATCCACTCCGCGAACATCCAGGCGAGCGCCGCGGCGGCAGCACAGATCTGCGTGACGAGGATGGCCATAGCGGCCGAGTCGTTCGCGCCACCGGCCGAACCACCGTTGAAGCCGAACCAGCCGACCCACAGGAACGCAGCACCCATCACCGTGTAGACGAGGTTATGTGGCGCCATGTTCTCGGTGCCATAGCCCTTGCGACGGCCAAGAACGAGCGCGGCGACGAGGCCTGCAACACCCGAGTTGATGTGAACGACGGTGCCGCCGGCGAAGTCCATGATGCCGTCAGCGCCGAGGAAGCCGCCGCCCCACACCCAATGGGCGATCGGTGCATAGACGATGATCAGCCAAAGCGTGATGAAAACGAGGAAGCTCGAGAACTTCATGCGGTCGGCAACTGCACCGGCAATGAGTGCTGGCGTGATGATCGCAAACGTCATCTGGAAGACGGCGAACAGCGACTCGGTGATCAGCAGCGGAGCAAACAGACCGTCCTTCGTCATGCCGGCGAAGAACATCTTGCCGAAGCCGCCGAAGTAGGCGTTGAGAGCGCCACCATCACCAAAGGCGATGGAGTAGCCGACAACCATCCAAACGATGGACAGAAGGCAGGCAGCCGCAAAGGACTGCATGACCGTCGCGAGTACGTTCTTCTTGCGCACCATGCCGCCGTAGAAGAGCGCGAGGCCAGGGATCGTCATCATCAGGACGATGACGGTGGACGTCAGCATCCAAGCCATGTCGCCCGAGTCCATCTTGGGCGCCGCGGCGGCGGCTTGAGCCAGCGCGGGCAGCGCAGTGGTCATGCTGACCATGGCCCATGCGGCGGCCAGGGCCGCTACGCTGGTGATTGAACGAATGCATGTCTTCATGGGTTTGTTCCTGCCACCATTCCAGTTTGAGGTTAGAGCTTCACCGAAGTCGACGCGCCGGCCGCAGTGTCCCCCGTCTGCCAAGGCAGGCCGGCCGGTGGCGGGCGCGACGTCTGGTTCCTCAGAGTGCGTTGTCGTCCGTCTCGCCGGTGCGGATGCGCAGCGTGTGCTCGATGGCTGAGACGAAGATCTTGCCGTCGCCGATCTGGCCGGTCTTGGCGGCAGTGGCGATGGCGGACACAGCCTTGTCGACCTCGGCCGAAGTCACGGCGACCTCGATCTTGATCTTGGGAAGGAAGTTCACGGCATATTCGGCGCCGCGGTAGATCTCGGTATGCCCCTTCTGACGCCCGTACCCCTTTACTTCGGAGACGGTCATGCCCTGCAGCCCGAGGTCCGTCAGCGCCGAACGCACCTCCTCGAGCTTGAACGGTTTGATAATCGCAGTGATCAGCTTCATGGCCATTCGACCTCGCGTCTTGGCGCATCCCCGACGAAGCGGCAGACGTGCGCGTTCCAAGGCCTGCGCAGAGCAGGCATTGGTTAAGACTCAAAGTGCGTGCCAGATTCGGGACGAGAAGCTAATCGATTGATATATATAGTCGAAAAACGATGCTCAGCCGACGGCGATGGGGATTTGGGCAGTCATAAATGCCTAATTAGTAGGCAAATTCGGTGTTTTGCACGCTAGCTGACCACGAAGCCGGTTGCCTGCTGCCGCATCAGGCCTTCCTGGGTCGTCGAGGCGACGAGAAGCCCGTCGCGGGTGAAGACGCTGCCCCGGCAGAAGCCGCGCGCTCCGAAGGCCGAGGGGCTGTCCTGCGCGTACAGCAGCCAGTCGTCGGCGCGGAACGGGCGGTGGAACCACATGGCGTGGTCCAGGCTCGCGAGCTGCAGGTCCTTGTCGAACATCAGCTTGCCGTGGGCGATCAGCGCGGTGTCGAGCAGGGTGAAGTCTGACGCATACGCCAAGACGCACTGATGTAGCGGGAAGAAATCGGGGAGCGGCTTGGTCGCGCGCATCCAGATCAGCTGGCGTGACTCGCGCTTGTCGCGAGAAAAGTAGCGCGAGACATCGACGGGTCGGATCTCGATCGGGCGCTCGCGCTCCCAGTAGCGGCGCATGTTCTCGGGGAGTTTGTCGAGCATCCGCTCTTTGAGGTCCTGCTCGTTGGGCAGATCCTCGGGCGCGGGAACATCGGGCATGGGGGCATGATGGTCATACCCGCCCTCGCTCTTGTGGAACGAGACGCTCATGGTGAACATGGCGCGTCCGTGCTGGATGCCCTTTACGCGCCGTGTCGTGAAGCTGCCGCCATCCCTAATGCGCTCGACATCGTAGATGATGGGCTCGGCGGGATCGCCGGGGAGGAGGAAGTAGGCATGGGCAGAGTGGGCCACGCGCTCCTCGGGCACCGTGCGGACTGCCGCGACGAGCGCTTGCCCGAGCACCTGTCCGCCATAAACCCGCTGCCAGCCGGCGCTGGGCCCGCGACCACGAAACAGGTTCTGTTCCAGCCGCTCGAGGTCCAGTATGGCAACGAGATCATCGACGGCATTGGTATCCGACGCTTTCTTTCGGGCCATGGCGACGGCATCCTCAGGGGCTGGTGGCAGGACAGGCACTGACGCCGCCTATCTACAGCAAAGAGTCGGAGCGCGGTATGCGCGATCATGACGTTGTTATTGCGGGCGGGGGCCTCACGGGCCTCGTTCTGGGGCGGACGCTGGCCGGCGTCTTCGGCGCTGGGGGGCGTATCGCCATACTCGATGCCGGCGGCGCCAGTGGACGGCCCGACGCAAGAAGCTATGCCCTTTCGGCGGGATCGCAGCGGCTGCTTGAAACCGTTGGCATGTGGGCGGGGGTCGCCGAAGAGGCGCAGCCGGTGAGCGGCATCGACATCACGGACTCAAGCCTGACGGATGCCATCCGGCCGGTCCTGCTAAGCTACGACACCATCGTGGGAGAGGGCGAGCCCGGCATGTGGATCGTGCCCGCCGATGCGCTCCAGAAGGCAGCTCTGGCGGTCATCGACAATACGCCAGGGCTCACGCGGCTCGCCGGTACGGCGACTGGCCTCGCGGCAGATGGGAGCGGCATCACCCTTCGATTGGTCAACGGTGAAGCGATCAAGGCGGGGCTGGTTGTGGCTTGCGATGGCCGCAAGTCGCCGCTGCGTGCTGCGGCCGGTATTGGCGTTGTCGAGCGGCAGTATGCGCAGACAGGTATCGTTACAACCGTGCGCCACGAGCGCCCTCACGGCGGGCGCGCCGTGCAGCACTTTCTCCCGGCCGGGCCATTCGCGATCCTCCCGCTGACCGGCAACCGAGCGTGCGTCACCTGGACCGAGGACGAAGGCGAGGCTGCGCGCATCCTGGCGCTCGACGACGCGGGCTTCCTCGGAGAGCTCGAGAAGCGCTTCGGGCATCGGCTAGGAGCGCTGAAACTAGCTGGTCCGCGCGGGAGCTGGCCGCTTGCGATGCATCTGGCCCGCGAGTTGATCGCGCCGCGCTTTGCGCTGGTGGGTGATGCAGTGCGGGGCGTGCATCCCATTGCCGGGCAGGGGCTCAACCTCGGTCTGCGAGACGTTGCGGCACTGAGTGAGTGTCTCGTCGATGCCGTGCGCGTCGGTCTCGATGTCGGCGACGGGACAGCGCTCGAGCGCTACGCCCGCTGGCGGCGTTTCGATGGTGCAGCGTCGGCTGCAGCATTCAGCGCGCTCAACGCGCTTTTTTCGCAGGACAATGCGCTGCTTCGTTCGGTGCGCGATGCGGGCCTCGGCGTCGTCGATCGACTTCCCGGCCTCAAGCGTGCGCTGGTGAGTGAAGCATCCGGCCTGACCGGCGAAGTGCCGAAGCTGCTGAAAGGTGAGGTGTTGGCTATTTGATCTTGCCGCCGGCTGCTGGGAAGAGGCTCTCCGCCTCTGGCGTCATGCCATGCCGGCGGCCACCAATCTCCAACGTCGCGTATGTGGTCCGCTATTCTTGCTCCAGCGGCCGGCAGTAAGTTTCGCGCATCGCGAGCGAGCAGATGAAGCCAACCACACAGCCGACCACGATGGCGCTCAGCGCGATGCGATAGGCACCGGGATCATAGAGGCGCGCGCCGGCCGCCATCTCGCCTTTCCAGTTCAGATCGAGCAGCCAGCCGAGTAGCGGCTGGAAAAGTGCGCCCGCGCCGGTGACGAGGCCATTCACGAGCCCGATGGCCGTGGCGCTGAGCGCTGGCGGATTATTCTCGCGCGTAGCGGCGAAGCCCGTGATCTGTGAAGCCCCGCCAAAACCACACAGGAAGCAGAGCGCCATGAGCGTCGGGATGGAAAGGCCCGGCACGTAGAGAATCGCCGTCATCGTGACAGTACAGAGCACGAGACCGAGCATCAGCGGCGCGCGGCGGCGACCGATATGATCGGAGGCCCAGCCAATTAACGGGGCACCGACGGCCCAGCCGACGAACATCATCGAAGTGATGGATGCGGCGGCGGCTCGATCGATGCCGAGTGTGGTTGCGAAGTACGGCACGCCCCAAAGACCGGAGAAGCCGAGGATCGGACCCGTCGTGCCGAGACCGGCAATGGCAATGAGCCAGGTTTGACGATTACGCGCGACACGACCCAGGCCGGCGAATACCGGCGCCCGCGCCCTCGTCTCGTGCGGTCGATCGCGCACGGTTGCCCAACTCGCCACAGCGATCAGTACGCCGCCGCCTGCGAGTGCGAGGATGGCACCACGCCAGTCCAGGGCCTCGACGACGAGGCGGAAGGGCGCTTGACCGAGGATGCCGCCTAACAGGCCCATCATCATCGCGAGCCCGGTAAGAAGCGCGAAGCGCTGCGCAGGAAACCAGAGGCCCGCCACGGCCATGGCGCCGACCAAGCTGAAGGCCGCCGCTGCGCCGATCACGAAACGGCCGATGGCAACGCCCGAAATGCCGCTGCTGAGTGCGAAGATGATGCAGCCGACGCTGCACATCAGGGCGGCAGCGGTCATCAGGCGGCGCGGGCCGAACCGGTCCAGCAGCATCCCGACGGGGACCTGCATGCCGGCATAGCCGTAGAAGTAGACCGCCGAGAGATTGCCGATGACGGCGCCGCCGACCGCGAGGTCGCGCATCATCTCGTCGATCATGACGCTCGGCGAGACTCGCAAAATCCAGGCGTAGAAGAAGAACAGGGCCCCCGTGGCCCAGCCTAGAAGATGCAGCTTCGGCAAAATGCTGGCCCCCAGGAATTGCAGCCCGCCCGGCAATTCGGTCCGAGGGCTGCCTATTGCGTGCCTGCACCGTGCGCAGCGTTGCTTCCAAGGTCAACGTCCGCCCATGGGGGAGCCGCTCTGCGAAGTCGTGAGGCCGCCGACGCTACTTGACACATAAAGATATCTTTATATGATTTGGGAAATCCGGGCTTGGACCCGCAGAAGGACTTTAATGTCGCTGTCCTCGCAAAGCGTCGTGACCATTCTGAAAGCCGCCGCAGAGCCGACGCGGCTGCGCATTCTGTTGCTGCTCGCGACCAGCGAGCTCAACGTGAAGGATCTGACGCGCATCCTCGGCCAAAGCCAGCCGCGCATCAGCCGCCACCTGAAGCTCCTGGCGGAAGCGGGGCTTATCGAGCGCACGCGCGAAGGGAGCTGGGCTTACTTCCAGCTTCTGGTTGCCGGCCCGGCCGGAGCGCTCTCACGTCGTCTGCTCGACAGCGTCGATCTCGCCGACGCCCAGCTCCAGCGCGACCGCAATCGCGCCGAGGCCGTGAAGCGTGAGCGCGAGACCGCCGCTCAGGCCTACTTCGAGCAGCACGCCGCGCAGTGGGACGAAATCCGCTCGCTGCATGTGACAGAGAACAGCGTCGAGACAGCGATGCGCGCGGCGCTGGGTCCCGGACCGTTTCGCCATTTCGTCGATGCCGGTACGGGCACGGGCCGCGTCCTGCAGCTCTTCGCCGACCGCTTCGAGCATGGCACGGGCATCGACATCAACCACGCCATGCTTGCCTATGCTCGCGCGAAGCTCACGGCAGTGGGTGTCATGAACGCGCGTGTTCGGCATGGCGATCTCTACGATCTGGGTCTCGAGGATGGTAGTGCCGATGCCGTCGTCATCCATCAGGTGCTGCACTTCCTGAGCGATCCGGCACAGGCGATCAGCGAAGCCGCACGCATCCTCGAGCCGGGCGGGCGACTGCTGATCGTGGATTTCGCCCCGCACGAGCTCGAGTTCCTGCGCGATACACAGGCGCACGAGCGGCTCGGCTTTCCGCCGGGGCAGGTCGAGCAGTGGCTTCAAGAGGGCGGGCTGAAACTGCTCTCGGTCAACAAGCTCGCACCGGAAGCGCGCGACGCGGACGGAAAACTCACTGTGATGCTGTGGACGGCGGAGCGCCTGCGTGTGCACGCGCACAGCCGCCAAACGGAACGCATCTCTAAAGTAGAGGTTGTCGGGTGATGAAGTCAGTCCAGCAATTGCATGAGCGGCGTAGCCGCCTCGTGGGCGACGGCGAGATCACTGTTTCTTTCGAGTTCTTTCCGCCGAAGACCGAGCGCATGGAAGAAGCGCTGTGGACGTCGATCCGCCGGCTCGAACCCTTGGCGCCCGAGTTCGTCTCGGTGACCTATGGCGCAGGTGGCTCGACGCGCGAGCGCACGCATTCGACAGTTGCCCGTATCGTCAAGGAGACTGCGCTCGATCCCGCCGCGCATCTCACCTGCGTCGGCGCGACGCGCGAGGAGGTCGACGAGGTCGTGCGCGGCTACTGGGATGCCGGCGTTCGTCGCATTGTCGCGCTGCGTGGTGATCCGGCGGCGGGTGTCGGGTCGCGTTATGAGCCGCATCCGGGCGGCTACGAGAGCACGGCCGATCTCGTGCGCGGCATCAAGGCGATCGGCGCGTTCGATGTCTCGGTGAGCGCTTATCCGGAGAAGCATCCGGAGAGCGCGACCGTCGCGTCCGATCTGGACACGCTCAAATCCAAAATCGACGCCGGCGCCGACCGCGCGATCACGCAGTTCTTCTTCGATAACGCACATTTCCTGCGCTATCTCGAAGCTGCGCGAAAGCACGGCATCTGGGCGCCAATCGTGCCCGGCATCGTGCCGATCCACAACTTCAAGCAGGTCTCAGCATTTGCGACGCGGACGGGCGCGACCGTTCCGGCTTGGCTCGCGCGCCGCTATGAAGGCCTCGACGAGGACCCCGCGACGATGCATCTCGTGGCGGCAGCCGTTGCCGCGGAGCAGGTGCTCGATCTGGTCGACGAGGGCATTCGCCAGTTCCATTTCTATACGCTGAACCGCGCCGATCTCGTCTATGCAATCTGCCACTTGCTTGGCCTGCGCCCGCAGACGAACGGCAGCGCGCCAGCACTCACCAAAGGTGCGGCATGAACGACGCCACAGATCATATTGTCGATGCGCGCGCACGCAGTGCCCGCATCAAGGCGCTGCACAAGGCTGCGCGCGAGCGCATTCTCATCATCGATGGCGCCATGGGCACGATGATCCAGCAATACAAGCTGGACGAGGCAGCCTATCGCGGTGCGCGCTTCGCCGACCACTCCAAGGATGTCAAAGGCAACAACGATCTTCTCGTGCTGACGCAGCCGCAGATCATTCAGAAGATCCACGAGGAGTATCTCGAGGCCGGCGCCGACATCCTCGAGACGAATACGTTCAACGCGCAGCGCATCTCGCTCGCGGACTACGCCATGGAGCCGCTCGGCTACGAGATCAACTTCGAGGCGGCTAAGATCGCGCGCGCGGCGGCGGATCACTACTCGACGCCGGAGCGTCCGCGCTGGGTTGCGGGTGCGATCGGGCCGACGAACCGCACAGCCTCGATCTCGCCAGACGTGAACAATCCGGGCTTCCGCAATGTCTCTTTCGACGAGCTGCACGAAGCGTATTCCGAGCAGGTGCGCGGCCTGATCGATGGCGGATCGGACATCCTGATCATCGAGACGATCTTCGATACGCTCAATGCAAAGGCAGCGGGCGTCGCCGTGCTCGACGTCTATGATGAGAAGGGTGTCGAGCTGCCCATCATGATCTCGGGCACGATTACGGACCGCTCGGGGCGCACGCTCTCAGGCCAGACCGCGGAGGCCTTCTGGTACTCCATGCGGCACCTGAATCCGTTCTCGATCGGACTCAACTGCGCGCTCGGTGCCGAGATGATGCGGCCGTACATTGCGGAACTCGCGCACGTTTCGGATACGCTCGTATCGGCCTACCCGAATGCGGGTCTGCCGAATGCCATGGGCGAGTACGACGAGACACCGCACGACATGTCTTGCCAGCTCGAGCCCTGGGCGCGCGACGGTCTCGTCAACATCGTGGGTGGTTGCTGCGGCTCGACGCCGGATCACATCCGCCACATCCGCGAGCACGTTGAGAAGTATCCGCCGCGCAAGCCTGCGAAGATCGAGCAGCGCATGCGGCTGTCGGGTCTCGAGCCCTTCGTGCACGGGTAGCGATTACTTCCCGGCGAACGCGCGGTAGTCGTCCACGCCCACGCGCGGGATCAGGAAGACTTTGTCGTCTGCGCCGCCCTCAATATCGAACGACGAGCTCTCGTCATCGGCACCGCCGCATTCACTCGAAACGCGGATGCGATCGAGACGGACGAGCAATTCGGCGCCGTCCTTGCGTGTTTCGACATTGATGCCGCCGCCGTCGCAGTCGACGCCGCACCAGATGGGCTTGCTCGAGATGCGCTGCTGTTCCTCCGGCGGCATGTGAGAAAAGCCGCACTCGCCAGCGGTCTTCGCGACATCAGCCCTTCCTTTGAGCTTCGCAGCGAAATCGAATGTATAAATGTAACGGACAGGTTCGCCCTTCTCTTCGGGCTCCATGCGCTCGACTTCGACGCACAGGCCGATGGCCTCGACCTTCTGCTTCGGGCGCGATTTCAGATGCACAGCATCATAGCGGCGCAGAAAGCAGCTCTCGGCCTTGTCTTGAGCGGGTGCAAGCAGAAGCAGTCGCTTGTCGAAGCCCGGTTGGAGATCGGATTGCGCGAAGGCGGGCAGAGCGACGGGAAGAGCTGCCGAAATCATGATGACGCAAACAACGTGGCGCATGGGGCGGACCTGCTCATGGTGGCGGGACAAAGAGAGCAGACTGCGGGTTAAGCCCGTCTTACGAAGTGGTGGGACAGTTAACCGCGCGTGCGTGTCATCACTACGGCGGCGAGCGCCATGGCCGCCGGTAGCGCCTGAATGAACAGGATGGAGAGCTTGGCTGTGGCCGCGCCGTAGAGCCCGGCGATGATCACACAGCTCAGGAAGAAGACCTTGATCAAGTGCGCGTTCTCGCGCGCGACCAGACCCCACACCAGGCCAGCCGCGAGAAAGCCGTTATAGAGACCCTGGTTGGCGGCGAGCACGGCCGACTCGCGGGCGAAGGCCTCTGTCATGTTGAAGGACCGCTGCGCAAAGGGCGTGGTCCAGAGGAACATCTCGATAATCAGGAAGCCGAAGTGAAGCAGAGCCACGAGCGCGACCAGGAGTGCTGCGACGGTTCTCATGCCTCGACTCCGTTTGCTCGCCGTTCGAGGATTACTTCACGCTGGCGACAATCCCGCGCTCGATAAGGCTTTCCGAAGCGTCAGCGCCATAGCCGAGCTCCGCGAGGATCTCGCGGTTGTGCTCGCTGACCTTCGGCGGATTGAGCCGTGCGCCGAGACGCCGACCACCCAATTCGAGCGGGAGGGCAGGCGTCACGGTTTCAGTGCCGTCCGGCAGCGTCAGCGGCAGCAGTCCACCGGACTCCTTCAGATGCGGGTCGTCGAAAAGCTCGTGCGGCTTGACGATCGGCGCGTAGGGTAGGCCCGCGGCGGCGATCTTGGCTTCCAGCACATCACGCTTCCATTGCGCGAAATGCTCGCGCAGGAAGGGCATGAAGAGATCGCGATTGTTCGAGCGCATGGAGTTCGTCTTCAAGCGCTCGTCATTGAAGAGCTGCGGGAAGCCGAATTCTTCGCAGAAGATCTTCCACTGCGTGTCGGTCACGACGCCGAGAAAGAGTTGGCCATCGGCGCAGTCGAATACGTCGTAGATGCCCCAGGCTGAAAGACGCTGCGGCATGGGGTTCGCCGGTTGACCCGTGATGACGTACTGCATCATGTGCTGGCCGACGAGGAAAGCGCAGTTCTCATAGAGCGCGCTCTGCACGAGCTGGCCCTTGCCGGTGCGCTCGCGCTCGCGCAGCGCGGCGAGAATGCCGATCGCGGCGAACATGCCGCCCATCATGTCATTGACCGAGGCGCCTGCGCGCAAGGGGCGGCCGAGCGGGCCGGTCATGTAGGCGAGCCCGGCCATCATCTGCACGACCTCGTCGAGTGCCGAGCGCTGATCGTAGGGACCTGAGAGAAAACCCTTGAGCGAGCAGTAGACGAGGCGCTCGTTGAGCTTCTTCACACCTTCATAGCCGAGGCCGAGTGCGTCCATGGCGCCGGGACGGAAGTTCTCGGTGAGCACATCGGAGGAAGCGATGAGCTTCTTGGCGATCTCCATGCCCTCCGGCGTCTTCATGTCGAGGGCGAGAGAGCGCTTATTGCGGTTGTAGGTCGCGAAGAAGCCCGCGCCCGAGCCGACCATGCGCCGCGTGTTGTCGCCATTGGGTGCCGGCTCGATCTTGATCACGTCGGCGCCGAGATCGCCGAGAATGAGGCCGCACGTCGGGCCCATGATCACGTGGCAGAACTCGACCACGCGGACACCGGCGAGCGGCAGATCATTGTCGGTCATGATGTCGACTGTCTCCATGTGGTGCGGGGCTGGGCTGCAGCGACCGGCCTTTCTTGACAGGCGCGGCGGCGGCCCATTTGATGCCCCCGGATTTCAGCGAATATAGAGCACGACGCGGTTCGGCGCGCCACGTCTCCTAGGGAGGCGGGCCGCGCATAGGGTGCATGTCGTGCCGGAGGGAGGACGATGAACCTGTTTGCGCCACCGGCGGTGATCCGGGCCGAAGTTTTCTCGCGGATGCCCGATGAGTTGCGGCGACCCAAGCGCTCGCAGTGGGGCGACTTCAACAAGGCGGGCCAGCCCGTCGATTGCTTCCTGGAAGGACCGAGCTTCGACGCGGACGGGCAACTCGTGGTCACCGACATTCCACACGGCCGCATCTTCAAGGTGTCGTCGTCGGGCGCCTGGTCGCCGGTGGCCGAGTACGATGGCTGGCCGAACGGGCTCAAGTTTCACGCCGATGGCCGCGCGTTCATTACGGACTACAAGCGTGGAATTATGACGCTCGACATGGCGAGCGGGAAGGTGACGCCGCTCATCGAGACCATTCGCTCGGAGAGCTTCAAGGGCGTCAACGATCTGCACTTTGCGGCGAACGGAGATCTCTACTTCACCGATCAGGGCCAGACGGGGCTGCATGATCCAACCGGGCGGGTGTATCGCTACACGGCGGCGGGGCAGCTCAGCTGTCTCGTCAACACGATTCCCAGCCCGAACGGCATCGTGCTCGATCTGCATGAGCGCGTCGTCTATGTCGGCGTGACGCGCGCCAATGCCGTGTGGCGCATTCCGCTGATGATCGACGGCGGCGTGTCGAAGGTCGGCCTCGCGATCCAGCTGTCGGGTGGCCTTGGCGGACCGGACGGCATCGCCCTCGATGCGGAAGGCGGGCTCGTGGTCGCGCACATCGGTCTTGGCGTATGGCGCTTCGACCGGCTCGGCAGACCGACGCACTTCATTGAGCCGCCTGTCGGTCAGTTCGTCACCAACGTCGCCTTCAAAGGAAAGCAGCTCTACATGACGGAGTCGGAGACGGGCCACATCCTCGTGGCCGAGATGCCGTATCCCGGGAAGCCGATGTTCGGTCCGAAGGCGGGGAGCTGAAAGTCATGATGCGATCCAAGCTGTTCGTGCCGGGAAGCCGGCCGGAGTTCTTCGAGAAGGCCATGCGTTCGGCCGCGGATGCGCTGACGTTCGACCTTGAGGACGGTGTGGCACCAGCGCAGAAGCCCGCGGCGCGACGGGCCATCGGAGATTTCCTGCGCGGACTCGCGAGTCCGCAAGAGAAGCTCATGATCGTGCGCACGAATGGCGTCACGCACGCGGACTTCGCGGAGGATGTCGATGCGGTGGTGTCGGCACGCCTCGACTACATCAGCCTGCCGAAGCTCGAGAGCGCAGATGAGGTGCATCGTGCCGTGCGCGTGATCGCGGATGCGGAAAAGCGCAAAGGCGTCGATCGCGCGATCGGCATTCTGGCGACGGTCGAAAGCCCGAAAGGCTTGCGGCTCGCCTATGAGATCACGAGCGCGGACAAGCGCATCGCCGCGCTACAGGTTGGCCTTGCCGACCTCTTCGCACCTCTGCGCATCGAGCGGCACGCCGCAGCCTTGGGGCCGGTGCGGTTCGCCGTGAAGATGGCGGCGGCCGAAGCGGGCGTGCCGGCGTACGACACCGTGTGGACCGACGTGAACGATCGCGCGGGCTACGAGCGCGATGCGCGCGATGCGCTCGCCATGGGTTTTCTCGGCAAGAGCTGCATCCATCCGACGCAGATCGACATCGCCAATCGCGTCTTCTCGCCAAGCGAGAAGGACGTTGCCTGGGCGCAGAAGGTGCTCGCCGCCGGCGAGCTGCCGGAGAATGTCGGCAAGGGTGCCTTCACAGTCGATGGGCAAATGGTCGATGAGCCGTTCTTCCGCGAAGCCCGCGCCACCATCGCCCTTGCGCGACGCCTGAAGCTCGTTTCATAGAGAGCGCGCGAACGCAGCAGGCTTGCACATCGAAGCTTGTGTGAGAATTGCGTTCAATAAACTTCGTTCAAAGAAAGCTAAGCGCGTGATTCTGTTTCCTGCGATCGACCTCAAGGACGGGCAGTGCGTCCGCCTCAAGCACGGCGAGATGAGTTCCGCGACCGTCTTCAATGACGATCCCGGTGCGCAGGCGCGGACGTTCGAGCAGCAGGGCTTTCAGTATCTCCACATCGTCGATCTTGACGGCGCCTTCGCGGGCAAACCGGCGAACGCTGCTGCCGTCGAGAGCATTCTGTCGAGCATCAGCATTCCTGCTCAGCTCGGTGGCGGCATTCGCGATATGGCGACGATCGATGCCTGGCTCGGCAAAGGCATCGCGCGCGTGATCCTCGGTACGGTGGCCGTACGAAATCCGGGGCTGGTGCGAGAGGCCTGCAAGAAGCATCCCGGTCGCGTTGCGGTCGGTATCGATGCCAAGGGCGGCAAGGTCGCCGTCGAAGGCTGGGCCGAGACGAGTGAGCTGACCGCGATCGAACTTGCGAAGCGCTTCGAGGACGCGGGCGTCGCGGCAATCATCTACACGGACATCGAGCGCGATGGCGTGCTCAAGGGCCTGAATCTCCCGGGCACTGTCGCGCTCGCGCGCAAGACCTCGATCCCGGTAGTCGCATCGGGCGGCCTCGCCTCCATGGCGGACATCGATGCACTGCTCGCGCCTGAATGCGCGATCCTCGCGGGCGCGATCTCGGGGCGGGCGCTCTACGATGGCCGCATTGATCCAGCTGAGGCGCTGAAACGACTTGCGGCGGCCGGGTGATCCGACCGCCGCTTCAATTCGCCAGAACTTGCAGCTTCAACCTGGGGGCACGCCCATCAGGCGCAGGCGGATGTAATCGAGCTGATCGAAGTTGCCGTACTTGATCTGCAACACGCCGCTCTCGCCCGAGCCGCGCCGGATCTCGACCTTGAGGCCGAGGATGTCGGCGAGCTCTTTCTCGAAGGCCTTCGTGTCGGCATCCTTGTCGCGCACGCGGCGGGTCGTCTGAACCGACTCCGTCCCGGCCTGCACGAGCGCCTCGACATCGCGGACATTGAGCTGGCTCTCGACGATCTTCTTCGCGATCGCCTCGGCATCATCGCGTCCGACGAGCGCGCGCGCATGGCCGGCGGAGATCTTGCCGTCCGAGACCATATTCTGCACGGTGTCGGGCAGCTTCAGCAGGCGCAGCGTATTCGCGAGATGACTGCGGCTCTTACCGATCACCTCGGCGAGACGCTCCTGCGTGTAGGCATAGCGCTCGATCAGCTCGTGATAGCCGGCTGCTTCTTCGATCGGATTGAGGTCGGCCCGCTGGACGTTCTCGATGATCGCCAGCTCGAGCACTTCCTGATCGGGAAGGTCGCGTACGATGACCGGCACCGTATGCAGGCCCGCACGCTGCGATGCGCGCCAGCGGCGTTCGCCAGCGACAATCTCGTAACCGTTGCTCGAACCGGGCTCCGGCCGCACGAGGATCGGCTGCACGAGCCCCTTCTCGCGGATCGAGTTCGCCAGGTCCGTAAGCTCGTCCTCCTTGAAGGTCTTGCGCGGATTGAGCTTGCCGGCGCGGATCTGCTCGATCGGCACCATGCGCTGCTCACCCTCCGGCGGCATGCGCGGCTGCGTGACCGGCGCGTCACCGATCAGCGACGCCAGTCCCCGACCGAGCCTGCTCTTCTGCAATGGCGCATTCATCACCGAACTTCCCCCGCTTCGTTCAAAAGCATTCGTATCTTTGCCGGATGCAACCTAGCTGCCGCGCTAGGCTGCCTTGTACTGGCGCTCGCGCTCGATGATCTCGGTGGCAAGGCGAATGTAGGCCTGGCTGCCGGCGCACTCGTAGTCGTAGAGGAGGATCGGCTTACCGTGCGACGGCGCCTCCGCGACCTTGATGTTGCGCGGGATCATCGTGTCGTAGACCTTGGGCCCGAAGAACTCGCGCACGTTCGCGGCGACTTCGCGCGAGAATGCCGTGCGCGCATCGTGCATGGTCAGCACCACGCCCTGGATCTCGAGGCCGGGATTGAGTGTCGAGCGGATCTGGTCGATCGAGTCCTTGAGCTGCGAAATGCCCTCCAGCGCGAAGAACTCGCATTGTACCGGCACCAGCACCGCATTCGCTGCAACGAGCGCATTGAGCGTCAGCAGGTTCAGCGACGGTGGGCAGTCGATCAGGATGTAGGTGAAAGGCTGTTCGCCTGCTCGCGCACGCTGTTCCGCGACGAGGCCGGCGACAGCATCGCGCAGGCGGTAAGGCTTGGCGCCATCCTGCATGAGTTCGGATTCGAGGCCGACGAGATCGGAATTGGCGGCGACGATCGAGAGGCCCGGCACGGCAGTCTGAATGCAGGCCGCACTCAGCGATGCCTGCCCCGTGATGACGTCATAAGATGTGAGGTGCCGATCCTCCGGCGCGACGCCGACGCCAGTCGAGGCATTGCCCTGCGGGTCGAGATCGATGATCAGCACGTTTTCGCCCACGGCGGCGAGGGCGGTGCCGAGATTGATGGCGGTCGTCGTTTTGCCGACGCCACCCTTCTGGTTGGTGATGGCCAGGATGCGCAGGCCATGCGTTCCAGAGTATCTGCCAGTCACGGGCCTAGCCCTCCGTTATCGCGCGCGGTCGTCGAACGAGAAGGATCCGCGCGGCCTCATCTGTGAGGCTCGGAACCGTCTCGGCGTCGAAAGTCCAATCGGCGCGCGCCTCTACGATCTCGGATTCCGCCGCCCGCCCCTTGGGGAATATCCCAACGGTATCATCACCAAAGAACGGCAGGCTCAGGGAGATCAAGCGCACCAAGGGTGCCAACGCACGCGCGCTCACAACATCAACCGCTCCCAGCATACCTTGAGTCGCCGTTTGTTCTATGCGGGCCGTCTGAATCTCCACAGTGATTCCGGTTTGCCGGGCGACCTCGGCGAGGAAGGCGCACTTGCGCCGGTCGCTCTCGACGAGAGTGATCCGGGTGCCGGCCGCCCGCAGCATAATCGCGACAACGAGTCCGGGGAAACCGCCGCCGCTGCCAAGATCCAGCCAGGTGCGGGGCGAAGGGGGCGCCAACGTGACGATCTGAGCGCTGTCCGCAACGTGCCGATGCCAGACCTCGGCCAGAGTTGCATTGGCGACAAGATTGATCCGCCTCTGCCATTGGGCGAGCAGCGAGACGTAAATGTTCAGTTGATCGATGGTTTCACGTGAAACATTGAACGCCTGGGCGAAGTCCTCGGGCCCCGAGATCGGCGTTGCGAGCGGGCCAGCAGTCGGTTGATTGGGGCGGTTCATCCGGCCCGCCGCCCAGACGACTTGCGAGCGGATCTGCGGATGTGGGCCAGGAGCAGGAGAAGCGCCGAGGGCGTCATGCCGTCGATCCGTCCGGCGTGGGCGAGGGTCGCGGGGCGATGGCGTTCGAGCTTCTGGACGATCTCGTTCGAGAGGCCGCTGATCTCGCCGAAATCGATGGTGGCCGGGATGCTGCGGCCCTCCTCACGCTGCAGGATTGCCACGTCCTCCGCCTGCCGGGCGACGTAGGAGGCATATCGGGCGTCTACCTCGAGCTGGCGGGCGATCGGGGCCCCCAGGGCACCTAACTCCGGCCAGATAGCCTGAAGGCGGGCCAGATCGACGTCCGGGAAGGCCAGAAGTTCGAAGGCCGTGCGGCGGCGGCCGTCGCGGTTGATCTCCAGCCCATGGGTCGCGGCCTGGTTCGGGCTGAGGTTCAGGCTGTCGAGGCGGGCCCGGCCGGCTTCGAGGGCGCCAGCGCGTTGGGAGAAGGCGGCGCGCCGGTCGAGGCCAACGCAGCCGAGATCAATCGCGAGGGGCGTCAGCCGCTGATCGGCGTTATCGACGCGGAGCCGCAGGCGGAACTCGGCCCGCGAGGTGAACATGCGGTACGGCTCCGAGACCCCTCGCGTCACGAGGTCGTCGATCATCACGCCGAGATAGGCCTCGGTACGGGAGATGGTGATGCCGGCCCCGCCGCCGGCATGCCGGGCCGCATTGAGGCCGGCGAGCAGGCCCTGGGCGGCCGCTTCCTCGTAGCCGGTCGTGCCGTTGATCTGGCCGGCGAGATAGAGGCCCGGAAGGCGCTTTACCGCCAACGTCGGCCAAAGCTCCCGCGGATCGATGTAATCGTACTCGATGGCGTAGCCCGGCCGGCGGATCTCCACGCGCTCCAAACCGGGGATCGTGCGCAGGAAGGCATCCTGGATCTCCGCGGGCAGAGAGGTCGAGACGCCGTTCGGATAGACGGTATCGTCGTCCAGGCCCTCGGGCTCGAGGAAGATCTGGTGTCCGGCGCGGTCGGCAAAGCGCACGACCTTGTCCTCGATCGAGGGGCAGTAGCGCGGACCGACGCTCTGAATGGCGCCGGAATACATGGGCGCGCGGGCCAGGTTCGCCCGGATGATCTCGTGCGTGCGCTCAGTTGTCGTGGTGATGCCGCAGGAGATCTGCGGCTGAGTGATCTGCTCTGTCAGGAAGGAAAAGGGCACGGGGTCGTCGTCCCCGGCCTGCATGTCGAGGCTGGTCCAATCGATGGACGGTCCGGTGAGGCGCGCAGGCGTGCCGGTCTTGAGGCGGCCCATGCGGAGATCCAGCGCTGCAAAACGCTCGGCGAGCTTGACGGAGGGAGCGGCTCCGAAGCGGCCAGCGGGGATGCGGGTCTCGCCCATATGGATCAGGCCGCGAAGGAACGTGCCCGTAGTTACGACGACGGCCCCGGCCGAAATGCTGCGGCCATCAGCAAGGACGACGCCGGCGACGCGGCCATTCGAAACGATGAGATCGTCCACCCCGCCCTCGACGACCGTCAGGCCCTCCGTCGCGGCGATCGCGGCCTGCATAGCCTGGCGATAGAGCTTGCGGTCGGCCTGGGCGCGCGGGCCCTGGACCGCGGGGCCCTTGGAGCGGTTCAGCAGGCGGAACTGGATGCCGGCGGCGTCAGCCACGCGGCCCATGAGGCCGTCCATGGCATCGACCTCGCGGACGAGGTGGCCCTTGCCGAGCCCGCCGATCGCCGGGTTGCAGGACATCTCGCCGATGGTCGCGGCGCTGTGCGTGACCAGGGCAGTCCGGGCGCCCATGCGTGCAGCCGCCGCGGCGGCCTCGACCCCCGCGTGGCCGCCTCCAACGACGATCACATCGTAGGTTGGCTCGGTCATGATCCGTGCTGCTCAGAACGCTCGATTTGCCGCGAAGCCAGAGGCATACGGCAATCCGCACGGACGGTCAAAGCCGCTGAATGACCGGGGGCTCAACTGCTGACGGGGCGCGTGCCGAGGTCATGTTGCAGGCGGATCAGATATCCGTCCGGATCCTCGACGATGAACTGGCGGCAGCCGAGATCGATGTCGTCCCGGCGATACCAGCGTTCCTCCATGGGCAGAAAGATCGGGAGGCCGGCAGCGACGACGATCGCGTGAAGAGCGTCGGCATCCTCGACGCGGATCTGAAAGTTGATGCCGCGTCCATAGGGCTGCTCGAAAGTGGCCTTCGCCAGCATCCGCGCACCGGGGGCGTATTCCTCGAGCATGAGCTCTGCGCCGCTGCGCTCCAAAAAGGCGAAGCGGTCCTCCGGCCGATCGTAGAGAATACGAAAGCCGAGCAAGCCAACATAGAAAGCGAGGCTCCTGTCGAGGTCGCTGCAATGTAGCTCCGGGACGAGGGCGGGGCGCATGGTCATTGGCCTTTGCGAAAATGCCAGCACACGCCAGCCGGATCGATGATGTGGACCTCACGCCCCCAGGGGAAGTCGGTCGGCTCCTTTGTTCGGACGCCAGGGTACTGCGCGGGGAGGTCCAGGGAGGCAATCTCCGCCCAGTAGGCGTCCAGGTCGTCGACCTCGACAACGTGCATCTGGTTCTCCTGCCAGACCGGAACGTGGATGCTTTGGAGCATGAAATAGGCGCCCCCAAAGCGGAGGCCGGCGATATCGCCGTTCCGCCAAGCCGTCTCAAAACCAAGATCGGCGAAGAAGGCGAGCGCAGTCTCAAAGTCGGGCCCCGAAGGAACGAACGGAATGAGCGCCGTGGCTCGAGCCTTCATGGCAATCTCCATGACCGCCCCGGGCGGAGCGTTTCACGTGAAACAATTGTTACTGGATGCCCCAGAATCTCACTTCCCAATGCAGAAGCGGGCGAAGACTTGATCCAGCACATCCTCGGGGTCGATCCGTCCGATAATGCGGCCGAGCGCGTCGGCGGCGAGACGCAGTTGTTCAGCCGCAAGCTCCGGACCCTGTTTACTGGAAGCGGGAACCGAATTCAGCGCGCTCAGGCACGCCTCGATTTGCTGACGGTGGCGGGCCTGAGTGATCGCCAGTGCACCGCCGGTACCCGCGGACGACTGCACGATCCTACCAAGCGCCGCGATCAGCTCGGGAATACCCGCGCCTGTCTGTGCGGAGATGGCGTGATCAGAGGCTATGTCGCGGCGCGCGGCAGGAGCATCAATCTTGTTGAGGATGCGGAGAACGCGCGTTCCGCGTTCTGCGATATCCGACGGAATGTGCGCTGTTGGCGCCGTCGCATCGATGATCCAAAGCACGAGATCGGCCTCCTCGGCGCGCAGGAGCGCCCGCCGAATGCCTTCCTGCTCAACGGTGCCTGCGGCTTCGCGCAGCCCCGCCGTGTCGGCGACGATCGCCATGTAGCCATCGAGGTCGAGCCGCACTTCCAGCACGTCGCGCGTCGTCCCCGGCTCGTCGGATACGATGGCCACGTCGCGGCGCGCGAGCGCATTCATCAGGCTCGATTTGCCGACATTCGGCGGACCCGCGATCACAATGTGGAAGCCCTCGCGCACGATCTCGCCGCGCCGACCGTCTTCCAGGTGGTTCCGTATTTCGCGAGCCAGGCGTCCGGCTTCGGCGAGGGACTGCTTCTCAACACCCTCGGTGACATCGGCCTCGTCGGAAAAGTCGATCGCCGACTCCATGAGCGCGCGCGCGCCGATCAACTCGTGCCGCCAGCCTTGGTAGAGCTTCGATAGCTCGCCCGACGCCTGCCGCAAGGCCTGCCGGCGCTGCGCGTCAGTGTCGGCGTCGATCAGGTCGATGATGCCTTCGGCCGCTGTGAGATCGAGCTTGCCGTTCTCGAATGCGCGGCGCGCGAACTCGCCTGGGCCGGCTGGCCGACAGCCTGGTATCGCGGCAAGAGCGGAGAATGCGGCGGTGAGAACAGCGCGACCACCGTGGAGGTGAAGCTCGCACATGTCCTCGCCCGTCTCGGTATTCGGCCCGGCGAACCAGAGCACGAGGGCATGATCGAATTCTTCGCCCGTCTCGGGATGCCGGAGCTTGCGGAAGGCTGCGAAGCGGGGCTTCGGGCGCGGCGCCGCTATGCCGTCAACTGCGAGGCCCGCTGCCGGACCGGAGACGCGAACGACAGCAAGTGCCGTACGCCCCGCGCCGCTCGAGAGCGCGTAGATCGTGTCCTGCGATGCGCTCTCCGATGTCGGTGTGGTCGCCATGCGAGTACCCGGTAGGCAGAAGTAGCGACTAGCGCTTGGCCTCCGCGATCAGTTCAGCAAGGCCGCGACGCTGATTGCCCGAGGCATCGAAGTTTGCTGTATCGAGCCACGTCTCATAGGCGCGCTTCAGTGCGGGCCACTCCTTGTCGATGATCGAGAACCAAGCGGTGTCGCGATTGCGGCCCTTGTAGACGACGGCCTGGCGAAACGTCCCCTCGTAGGTGTAGCCGTAGCGCTCGGCCGCTTTGCGCGAAGGATGATTGAGGCTGTCGCACTTCCATTCGTAGCGGCGATAGCCGAGCTCATCGAACACGCGCTTCATCATGAGGTACATCGCTTCCGTCGCGATGGCCGTGCGCTTGAGTCGCTCGGAGTAGTTGATGTTGCCGACCTCGATCACGCCCATGTTCACTTCAATGCGCATGAAGCTCGCGATGCCAACGGCGCGCCCGCTCGCGCGCTCGATGATCGTATGGCAGAGCGGATCGGTGAGTTTGGATTGAGCATCGAGATAGGCGCGCAGCGCTTCCTTGCTCGCCGGCAGGTCGACGAAAAGGTACGTCCAGCTCCGCCCGCTCGGATCGGCGGAGAAGGCCTCCCACAGATCGTCGATGTGGGCAGCAGGATCGAGGATCACGACGTCACAGCGCGTACCCGTCATTGGTGTCCGCGGCGGCGGCGTGCGCGGTGTCCAACCCGGAATGGGCGTGCCGATCGGCTGGCCGTGCGGGTTCGTGCCCGGTGAGGGGTTCTCGTGGAGGATCTTCTGCATGGGATGCTGCCTATGCGGGGATGCTACAACTTGGGTAACTAAAGCAACGGACTTGAAATTCACCTCAGTTCGCGGCTAGGCGGGGAGTGAATTTCAAGTCCAAAGTTGCTTTAGAACATTTTAGAACATTATGACTCTAAAGCGTCCTTGGACCTTAAATGCGACTTTGAGATCGGCACAGGCGTGGGTCGCATTTAAGGTCCGACGCTTTAGCTGCGGTTCTTGCGTTCGCGGATCTCGGCGAACACCTCCCAGTCCTTCTTGTCTTTCATGCCGAGCCGTTCGCGAATGGCGGGCACGTGCGGACGAAGGAAGGGATTTGTCTCGAGCTCGATGTCGACGCGTGTCGGCTGCGTTAGTGCATTGCGGGCGCGCATGGCGGTAACTTGCGCGGCGCGCTCCACGAGCTTCTGGTTATTCGGCTCGATGGCGAGCGCAAACTTCGCGTTGGCGACGGTGTACTCGTGGCCGCAGTAGAGATCCGTATCCTTGGGAAGCCGCGCGATCTTCTGCAGCGAGTTCCACATCATCTCGGGATTGCCCTCGATGATGCGCCCGCAGCCCATGACGAAGAGCGTGTCGGCCACGAAGGCGGTCTTGTGATCCGGGAGAACGAGGCTGATGTGTCCGGCTGTGTGGCCTGGAGTATCGATCACGTCGACCTGGATGTTTCCGACCTTGAACGTATCGCCTTCCGCCACGAGTTGATCGAGGCCCTGGATCCTCGAGGCTTCGGCCTTCGGCCCGATGACCTTGCAGCCCGTCTCCGATTTGAGCGGGAGAATACCGTCCGTGTGATCTGCATGGTGATGCGTGACGAGGATGTGCGAGAGCTTCCAGCCTTTGGCGGCAAGCTCTCGGCGTATGTCGGCGGCGTCCGGCGCATCGATGCTCGCGATCGCGCCAGTCTCCGGATCGTGGATCAGTACAGCGAAGTTGTCGCTACGACTGATGAACTGATGAATGTCGAGGCGGCTCATGTCGTCCTCCCGGGTGCGGTCTTGGAGGCTGAAGCGGAATGCGCGGCGGTGCTGGCCGCGCCCATGCTTTTGCAGTATCGCAGTCTGCCCGCATTGCCAATGGCGCGCCGGCGGCGAAGCTGGCGCACGCGCGCAGAGGTGCCATCGAATGCCGACCGACGCCCGCAAGAAGCTCGTCGTCTGCGCTGACGACTATGCGCTGACGCCTGGCGTGAGCCGCGCCATCCGGGAGCTAATCGCAGCGGGGCGCATCTCGGCGACGAGCGTCATGACCGTTGCGCCGTATTGGGTAGATGAAGGGCCGGCGCTGGCGGTTGTGGCTGGCACTGCGGACATCGGACTGCATCTCACGCTGACCGACCAGGCCCCGCTCGGCCCCATGCCCGAGCTGGCGCCTGCGGGCCGGCTGCCACCCGTTGGAGCGCTCGTGCGCGCGAGCCTGCTTGGCCGCTTGCCGCTGTCGGAGATCGAAGCGGAGATCGAGCGGCAGCTCGCAGCTTTCGTGGCCGTCTGGAAGCGTGCCCCCGCCCATGTTGATGGCCATCATCACGTGCATCAGCTTCCGGGCGTGCGCACGGCGCTCATGAAGGCGCTCGGCCGCCAGATCGGACCGCGCCCGTACCTGCGCTCATGTCACGAGCCGCTGACGCGTATCGTCACGCGCGGCGTCGCTCGGCAGAAGGCGGCGGTGATCTCGGCGCTCGGGGTAGGCTTCAGGAAGTCGGCCGCGGTCCACGGTTTTGCGACCAACGACGGCTTCAGCGGGATCTACGATCTCAGCGCCGCGCCGCACAGCCTGGACGCACTCTTCGCGAAGTTCGTCCGCGATATCGGCCCACGGCCGCTCATGATGTGCCACCCAGGTTATTCCGATACAACTCTCGCAGCGCTCGATACGATGACGGCGGAGCGAGATAGCGAGCTGGCATTCCTGGCGGGTGATGGTTGGAAGGAGGTGCTGGCGGCGGCCCAAGTCGCCGTCGCGCCCCTCCGGGAGTTGCCGGCCCTAGGGCGGGCCTAGCGCGCCGCAGGTGCGGGTGGGCTATCACGGTTGATTTAGCCTTACTTCGAAGGCATCACGCTTGTTTACCAATTTTTACTTGACGTGAAGATAAAGTGTCGCACATTATCCACAATGTTCTGCGATAGGTGCATGCCTCTGCAGAGCATCGAGGATCGACCGTGACAGGTTTGTCGATCGGTCGGTGGTCAAGCGAGGTCGGCGACATGAGTATAGAGCGACTGAATCGCGCTGCTCTGGCCGCAGGGTTTGCAATGGCAGCCCCGGACGACGATCCTGGTGTGGATCGCGATTTGAGTGCGCGTCGGGCCGATGTCCCGGCATCGACCAACCTCCCCGCCGTAGTTTACCGCACCAGTCGCGCTGATCTGCGCAGCATCGAGCTGCTCGCGCCGGTTCGGGCATTCGGTGCGCGTCTCCGCGGACGTCTGCCTTATCTCGGCGGCGGCGCGACGGCCTGAGCCGCAGCTCGTTTCACGTCCAGCATTTGGATCGGATGATTGCGCGAGCCAACGGCTCTGCGTCGTTGGTTATTCTCGACAGTATCACGCACCAAAAACAACAAAGCCGCATCGCTGGCCTTGCGGCTGACAATGCGGCTTGTTGCTGTCCATAATCCGAAAGTGGTCCGTCAGACGGACATCCCTCGGTAATGGGATCAGTTAGCGCACCTGCTGCGTCACGGGAGCAACGTCGCCCGCGCCGAGCTTGTACGACTCGTGAGCCACTTCCTTACGGCACGCGCCAAGAGCGACGGCCGCAACCACGGTGGCAAGAACGATTGCACTCTTCATAGTTCAGTCTCCCCTAGAAAACCCCGAGATGGGATCAACTCTCACGCAGACCCTGCTCCGTCACCGGCGCATTGGCGCCACGCTCATTGGCGCATACGTCGCTAGGGAGCGCGCATGTCCCAATGGCCACAACCGTTTTCGGATCCTTGGTCGCCAAGAATGACGCCCCCCAAGAGCGGCTGTGGCAGTCGCCCTAATCTGGGTACTTGTGAGCCGAGTTCAGATCAAGGACGGTGGGCAATATGTGGATGTTTTGTGCCGCCGGCGGTGCGAAAAAGCCACGCAAAAGCAGTTCAATAACCGTTCAATACCGAAACTCGAACGATTTGCACGGCCGAATAGCTCCGAATACGTCTTTGCGGCCGGTTTCAGCGCAGCAACGGAGACCACGCGGGGTCCGAAGCGAATGATGGCGTGCGAATCACCCGCTCGTTTCGCGCGGTGAGGTCGATCGAGTAAATCCGGGGGCCCCCGTTGGCGCCTTGCTGCTCTCTGAAGAACATGAGAAAGCGCCCATTCGGCGCCCAGGTCGGGCCTTCATTGTGATAGCCGTCGGTGAGTATGCGCTCCCCTGAGCCATCGGGATGAAAGACCCCGATGAGGAAGCGTCCCGACGCCTGCTTCGTGAATGCGATGTAGTCGCCGCGCGGAGACCATACGGGTGTCGAGTAGCGGCCCTCGCCGAGGCTGATGCGGCGCGGGGCCTGACCATCCGACCCCATCACATACAGGGCCTGGTGCCCCTCGCGGTCTGACTCGAAGACGATCTGGCGCCCGTCGGGCGAGTAGCAAGGGCCTGTATCGATCGCGCGCCCCTGCGTGAGCCGGCGCATCTGGCGGCTGCGCAGATCCATCTCGAGGATGGAGCTGTCGCCCTCCTGCTGAAGGCTCATGACGATGCGCTGCCCGTCCGGCGAGAAGCGCGGCGCGAACGTCATGCCCGGAAAATCGCCGACCACGCCGCGCTGTCCGGTGTCGATGTTGAGCATCACGACGCGCGGCTGTGCGCCGGCGGCGTAGGACATGTACGTGATTTCCTGCGTCGTCGGGCTGAAGCGCGGGGTGAGCACCAGCTCGCCGCCCTGGCTCAGCAGGCGCGTGTTGTGTCCGTCCTGGTCCATGATGGCGAGCCGCTTCACGCGCTTCTGCTTCGGCCCGGTCTCGTCGATGAACACGATGCGCGAGTCGAAGTAGCCCTTCTCCAGCGTGAGCTTCTCCCAGACCTGATCGGCTAGGATGTGCCCGATGCGCCGCCAGTTCGAGACGGTCGTCGTGAACTGCTGTCCGGTGAGCTGCTTGCCGATGACCACATCCCAGAGGCGGAACTCGGCCCTGACCCGGCCGTCTCCGAGCTGGGAAACGCGCCCGACGACCAGCGCCTCGGCGCCGGAGCTGCGCCAGTCGGCAAAGCGCGGCGTCGCGTTGAGGTCGCCGATGCGCTCGATGAAGCCCGCCGGATCGAGCGGCACGAACAGCCCCGAGCTCTCGAGATCCGCCGTCACGACGGCAGCTACATCAGCGGCGAAACGCGGATCGTCGCCGAGGAACGGCGGAATGGCGATCGGTCGCGGCCGGACATTGCCCTGGTCGACGTCGACCTGCAGTGGTCCGCGCGGTTGTGGTTGCTGAGCTGCCGCCGGCAGGATCAGCCCCAATGGGGGTGCGAGCGTCGCGGCGGCGCCGACCTGCAGGACGGTTCGCCGCGTCAGCGTACGCTTCATGGTCGTGCCAGACATTGATTCGCCCGTCCCCGGAAGATCCCTTGGACGCTGTGCGATGCCAAGGTGTCGAAAGTTTGAAGCCACGGGTTGGGCGCGGTCGCGTGCGGCGATCGGCTCAACCGAGCGTAACGCCGCATTTTGCAGCCCATCCGAGCCCCTCGAGTGTGCCCTTGCGCGGCTTGTACTCGCAGCCGACATAACCCGAGAATCCACTCGCGTCGATCTCCCGGAAAAGGAAGGCGTAGTTCATTTCCCCATCATCCGGCTCGCCGCGGTCCGGCGGGCTCGCAATCTGATAGTGGCGCGCCAGATGCCCGAACTCGCGGATGGCCATGGCGGTGTCGCCCTCCTGGATCTGCCGGTGATAGAGGTCGAATTGCAGGCCGAGGTTGGGTTCGCCCACTTCGTAGATGACCGCACGTGCTTCGCCGGTCGTGTTGAGGAAGAAGCCCGGAATGTCGCGCGTGTTGATCGGCTCGATGATCACGTCGACGTTGTCCTTGGCCGCCAGTCGCGCCGCGCGCTTGAGGTTGGCCACATACGTCCGCCGCTCCGCCCCATGATGGCGCAGGCCCGGCATGGCATGAATGCGCCGGCACCCGGTCGCCTCGGCATAGCGCAGCGCCGTCGCCACCGCCTGCTCGAACTCGGCTTCGCGTCCGGGAATGGCCGCAAGGCCACGCTCACCCTTGGTCCAGTCGCCCGGTGGCAGGTTGAAGAGCGCCTGCGTCAGGCCGTTTGTTTTCAAGCGAGAGGCGATTTCCTCCGGCTTGTTCTCGTAGGGAAAGAGAAACTCTACGGCACGGAAGCCCGCTTTGGCCGCCGCTTCGAAGCGGTCGAGAAAGGGCACTTCCAGGAACATGAACGAGAGATTGGCGGCGAAGCGCGGCATGGTTCTGGTCCTCCCGGAAGCAAATTCTGATTGGGCGCGAGCATTGCAGAGGCAGGCCGCCTTGTCAGCAGGCTGGGGGCCCGTTCACCGTTGAGGGGCCTCGCGGAGCGTCATGATGAAGGCTGCCAGATCGTACATCTCGTCCTGGCTCAGGTGATGGTTCGGCATGATGGGCGGGACGGCGCGCAGCCATGCGATGATCCCCTCCGGCGTCTGGTTGCGGCGCCGGGCCATGGCAGCGAAGCCGGGAATCTCGTTCTCGGCCCGTTTCTCTCCCTGTCCCGGCACCATATGGCAGTGCGCGCACAGCCGTTCGGCCAGGGCGCGTCCTTTCGCGACGGCCTCGGCTGCTTCGGCGCCCCCCGGTCCAAGCCCCAGTGCCAGCACCCCCGTTAACACCGCCGCCTGCCGCGCGTTCATCAATCGATCCCCAAAGCATCGCCCCGCCATCATCCGGGCCGAGAATGGACGGTGCGGCTTGGTCCGTGCAAGGGACCGACGGCCGCATCCGCGCCACGCAACGCCTCCCTTGCGCGCGGACGCCGCCGGAGATATGCCGACAACGTTCGGCCACGGATGTGCGGAGCAGAGCCCATTGACGCAGCGACCCGACGAGCGTGAGGTACGCGAGCAGCTTGCCATGCTGCGCGCCGAGCACCGCGATCTCGACGAGCGCATCGTGCGGCTCGAGGCGGAGCAGTCCAGCGATCAGGTCACGATCAAGCGCCTCAAGAAGCAGAAGCTTCTGCTCAAGGACCGGATCACCTCGCTCGAGGACCAGATCACGCCTGACATCATCGCTTGAGCCGCGGCGGTCTCCATGGCCGTTAAGCGGGGTCGTCCACACCATGCGGAGCGGGAGCGCTTGCAGGGGCGTTGGGGGATCAATAGTTTCTCTTTTTCCTTTCGAGACCTGAAAGAGGCAGCAAATGGCCGGGGCGGCGGCAGACGTGGCAATCATCATGGGCAGCCGCTCGGATTGGCCGACCATGAAGCGGGCAGCCGAGGTCCTGGATGAGCTCGGCGTCAGCTACGACGCGCGGGTCATCTCGGCCCATCGCACACCGAAGCGCCTCTATGATTTCGCGACGAAAGCACGCGAGGCCGGTTTCAAGGTCATCATCGCAGGTGCGGGCGGTGCCGCGCACCTCCCCGGCATGACCGCCTCCATGACGCCGCTGCCCGTGCTTGGCGTTCCCGTGAAGTCGAGCACGCTCTCGGGCCAGGACAGCCTGCTTTCGATCGTCCAGATGCCGGCCGGCATCCCGGTCGGCACTTTGGCCATCGGCGAGGCCGGAGCCACGAACGCCGGTCTTCTCGCCGCCCAGATCCTCGCGATCTCGGATGCTGCGCTTGCCGCCCGTCTCGATGACTGGCGCGCGCGCCAGACGGCGAGCATTCCCGAGGCGCCCGAAGGACCATGACGGCGCCGCTCGCCCCGCATAGCGTGATCGGTATTCTCGGCGGCGGACAGCTCGCCAAGATGCTGGTGCAGGCTGCCGCCGAACTCGGTTTCCGCGTGGCCATCTACTCCGATGACTGGGGGCCGGCGCTCGACGTCGCAGGCAGCCATCTGATCGGACCCTACGAGAATCTCGCCCGCCTCGACGAGTTCGCCCGTGCCGTCGATGTCGTGACGTACGAGTTCGAGAACGTGCCGGTCATCGCGGCGGAGCATCTCGCGCGGCGCGTGCCGGTGCGGCCCGGTCCGCAGGCGCTGCGTGTCGCCCAGGACCGCAGCGTCGAAAAGGCATTCATCGCCGGCCTCGGTATTCCGATCGCGCCGTTTGCGGTGATCAAGAATGCGGGCGATGTCGCTGCCGCTGCCAAGACCATGAGCGACTGGCAATCCGCGGCGATCCTGAAGACCGCGCGCCTCGGTTACGACGGCAAGGGACAGGCCGGCGTCGCGACCCCGGCGGATCTTGCTGCCGCTTTCGCGTCGCTCGGCAGCGTACCGGCCGTGCTGGAGCGGCGGATCGATTTCGCCTTCGAGATTTCCATGCTTGTCGTGCGCTCGCTCGATGGCAGCCTCGCCTGCTATGACCCGCCGCGCAATACGCACGCGGGCGGCATCCTGCGCACGTCCCTCGTGCCGGCAGGGCTCGCTGCAAATGTCGAGGCGCAGGCGCGCAGTATCGCGGAACGCATTGCCACTGAGCTCGAGTACGTCGGCGTGCTCGGCGTCGAGATGTTCTATCTCGGCGAGGCGTCGGCGACACCGCTGCTCGTCAACGAGATTGCGCCACGCGTGCACAACTCCGGCCACTGGACCATGGATGCGTGTGCCGTCTCGCAATTCGAGAACCACATCCGTGCTGTCGCCGGCTGGCCGCTCGGCGCTACCGCACGCCACAGCGATGCGGAGATGCGCAATCTCATCGGCGACGATGTCGAGGCCTGGCCATCACTCGCAACCGACCGCGACCTCTGCCTGCATCTCTATGGCAAGCGCGAAGCGCGTCCGGGCCGCAAGATGGGGCACGTGACACGGCTCTCGCCACGCTTAGATTGAGCGCCCCAGTTCCTACGCGTCACGTAATGCTCACTTCGTCGTCACGTTATGAACGCATGACTAGCGAACGCTGGCCGTCCGGACGCGGTGCCTCGCACCGCTCTAACGAGAGGGAAGGATCCCCCCATGTCGATGAATAGAACCGTGGTCGTGATCGCTGCGCTTGTGCTGGCTCTCACGCTGGCTTGGTACGTGGTGCCGCTGCCCGATGGTGATGGGCCGCCTGTCCCGTCCGCTCCCATGACGCAGCCGACCCCGGCCCCTGAGGCCGCGCCGACCACACCGGCGACGCCACCAACCGAGACGCCGAAGCAGTAAGATCGAGAACTGCCGGCTGCTCGAAACAACGAGCAGCCGGTCTCAAGCTCTGCGTTGGATCTTCCTCTCAGCCGGAATCTGTGCTGCCTAAGCGGCACAAAAATCCGCGAGGGGAATGCTTTTATGACCGTCATCATCGTCGGGGCGGGGATCGGCGGTCTGACGCTGGCGCTCAGCCTGCATCAGGTCGGCATTGCCGTGCGCGTCTATGAGAGCGTGGACAAGCTCGAGCCGCTCGGCGTTGGTATCAACCTGCTGCCGCACGCCGTGCGCGAGCTGACGGAACTCGGTCTCGCCGACGAGATCGCCCGGACGGCCATTCCCACCTCGACGCTCTCCTATTTCTCCAAGCGCGGCCAGCTCATCTGGTCGGAGCCTCGGGGCAAGGCCGCGGGTTACAACTGGCCGCAGTTCTCGATCCACCGCGGCGAGCTGCAGATGATCCTCTATCGCGCGGTGCTCGAGCGTCTCGGTTCGGATGCCGTGCGGACCGGCCATCATTTCTCGTCCTTCGAGGAAACCGGAGATGGCATCCGGGCCCATTTTACCGATCGGCGCGGCGGCGCACCGCGTGCGGCGGCTGAAGGCGCGGTGCTGATCGGTGCCGACGGTATTCATTCGACGCTGAGGGCCGCCTTTGTGCCGGACGAGGGCCCGCCGAAGTGGAATGGCGCCATTCTCTGGCGCGGCGTCACGGAGAGCACGCCCCTCCTCGACGGCCGCACGATGATCATGGCCGGGCACGAGCGGCAGAAGTTCGTGTGCTATCCGATCTCGCGGGAAGCGCTCGACAACGGCCGTGCGCTCGTCAACTGGATTGCCGAGCTGCGCTACAATCCCGATCACACGTGGCGCCGCGAGGACTGGAACCGGCCCGGGCGCCTCGAAGAATTTCTACCACTCTTCGAGAGCTGGCAATTCGGATGGCTCGACGTGCCGGGTCTCATCCGCGATGCCCGCGCCTGCTTCGAGTATCCGATGGTCGATCGCGATCCGCTGCCGAGCTGGGGACGCGGGCGCGTCACGCTGCTCGGCGATGCGGCGCATCCCATGTATCCGATCGGTTCCAATGGTGCTTCGCAGGCTATTCTGGATGCGCGTGTCCTCACGCGAGAGTTTCTTGCGAACGGCATAGGCCCCGAGGCGCTCGCCGCCTATGCCGCGGAACGTAATCCGGCAACGGGGCGGATCGTCCTCGCTAATCGCGCCAATGGTCCCGAGCAGGTCATGCAGATGGTCGAGGATCGCGCGCCGGCGGGTTACGGGCGGATCGAGGAAGTATTGTCTGCTGCCGAGCTCGAAGATGCGGCGGCGGGCTACAAGCGCCTCGCCGGTTTCGATCGAGAGACGCTCAACAGCCGCCCGCCGATCGTCGCTGTGACGGGTGGCTCCCACTAGCGGCTTTGCCTTCAGTTTGTGATCGTGAGCGAGGACGGCGGCGTCGAGCGCCGCAACTGGCTGCCGAGGACGAGAAGAAGACCCAACTGTTCCGGGCGTAACAGCGGCCGGTGCGGAGGCTCGACTATGTCTCGGGTGCAAGTCCGCCGGCCGATCTCTTCGCTTTGGCGGTCCGTTTCAGGTTCACCCGAAAGGATATGACAATGTCGAAGAGTTTGATCCGCCGCATTCTGCTCGCCGCAATGGCCGCCGGTATCGGTGGCGGCGCAATGCTGACGGCTGGGGATGCCGAGGCCCGCGGTCGCAAGTTCGAACAGTGGACCTATGAAAGCGATCGGCCGCTCAAGGGGTACGAAGGCTTTCTGTACCCTGGCTACTATTGTTCGTACCGGCGCTTTCCGGTGCGCACATGCGTATACGACAAGCGGGGCCGCGAGAGCTGCAAGATCACGAGCTGGCGCATGGAGCAATCCTGCTCGTGACAGGTATGAGGCGGCTTCGCGAAAGCACACGCAACATTTTGCACGCCGTACGGACCGGGCTCCGTGCGGCGTGCATCATTTGCGGGCTCTAGAATTCGGTTTGGCGATGGACCAAGGGATCGGCAGGGGATTTCGCATCGTGCGGCCCGTGCAGATGCTGCTCGATCTTGGCTATGGCTGCTTCATGCGAAGCAATGCCATTCAGCGACACATCTTCGGTCTCGATCGATACCGCAAAGCCGCGGTGTCCGAGCCATGCGCGCATTCCGCTGTAGAGGCGAGATGCAGCGGCGGCATCACGATGGCTCGTGGTCGGCCACATCCCGCGAGGAAGGCTGGTTTGAAGCGCCCTGGCAGACGCTTCACCTGCATCAGCATCGAGACCGGTACGTTCATCGATGATCATCATGCGAGGTTCCTGCGTCGATAGAGTTTCGACTGCTTATGCGTGCTCGAGCGCGGGCGGATCCGAACTGGGGGCGGTCGGGTTCCGCCCGCCGAGCACGCTCGACATTATGGGAGTGCATCCTTGAACTCATCGGCGCTCGGCCGATGCGGCATGGTCTGGTTGACCTGATCCCAGATCTCCTCGGCCGTCGTCCGCGCTGAAGCGGGGACTGCAAGGGCGGTGAGAACCAATACGGCGATCATCATCTGCTTAATCATCTGCATGGCTTCCTCCTGATCTTAGGGGCGAGGCGATCAGCTGATGCCGTCGTCTGCCTGGGGACCAGATAAAACCTTGCGCATCAAGCACTCGTCAGCGCGTCGTCAAAGATTACATCACCGCCTCGTGAGCTGCATCACATGGCCGTCATCGTGAAGCGATGGCACGGCGAGGTGGCGTTCGAGCGCGGGGCGCCGACCACGACAAAGGCGCGTCGATGCGGTGGCTGCCTTCAATTGCGCATTCAAGAAGTTCGTCGCTCGTCCGCCATCCAACATGCGCACGGCGTCCAAAGGCGTGTGCTCGCGGATTCGCGATTTGACGCTCGAAATGCAGCAGACTCGATCACGTTTTAATGAAGTCGAGCACATCGCGATTGACGATGCATGGCCGCGCGCGGTGTGAGGCAGGCCGGTATCGAACGGCCTGCCGATGCGCGCTAAAAAGCAGACCCACGGATATCGCCGCGGTTGGCAGCTATCTGGCGATGTGATGTAGTCAGATCGTGGTGCGCATTAACGCCCACAGCCCATGAACCGTCGCGTCAGGGCAACTGGCGGGCGGAGAGCGGTGGCCGAACGAGCCACGGAAAAATCTGTAATCCTTGGGAGGATTCGGCATGAAACGTCTCATCGGGGCGGCAACCGCCCTGGCGTTGATGCTGCCCGGCGCGGCCGTGGCGCAGGACACAATCAAAATCGGTATTCTGGTTGCCACCGAGGGTGCCTTTGCGGCCGGCGGTGCGGACGGCATACGCAACGTCGAGCTGGCGCTGAAGCAGGTCGGCAACATGGCCGGCGGCAAGAAAATCGAAACGGTGGTTGCTCCCACCGACACGACGCCCGCCACGGCGACTCGTATGGCGCGCAAGCTCATCGAGCAGGACAAGGTCGATATCATTCTGGGCCCGCTGTCGGGTTCGGAAGGCATCGCCATGCGCGACTACGCAAAGACCATTCCGGACAAGACCGTGATCAACGGCATCTCCGGCGCATTGGAGACGACCTGGGTCGACCCGGCGCCGAACTTTTTCCGCTTCAATCTGGACGGTGCTCAGTGGGGCTCGGGCCTCGGCGAGTATGTCGTCAAGAAGGGTTGGAAGAAGGTGGCTAGCGTGTCTGCCGACTATTCGTTCGGCTACACGAACTTCCTGGGCTTCGCGGTCGGCTTCTGCAAGGCCGGTGGCGAACTGGTGGAGCGTCTGTGGGTTCCGCTTGGCTCGTCCGACTATGCCGGCGTGATCGCCAAGCTGCCGGATGACGTCGACGCCATCTACCTCGGCATGGGCGGCACGGATTCCATCAACTTCCTCAACCAGTATCAGCAAGCCGGCGGCAAGGCCAAGCTGATCGGCGGCTCCATCATGGCCGACCCGACCGTGCTGAGCTCAAAGGGCAAGGCTAAGGATGCGCTCATCGGCACCCCGACTTCAGGTTGGTTAGCTAACGACAACCCGGCGCCGGAATGGCAAGCCTATATCAAGGCCTATCAGGAGGCGTTCCCGGCGGACAAAAGGCTTCCCTCGCCGTCGCTGTTTGGCGTCGGCTACCACGTGAACGCACTCGCCATGATCGCAGCATTGAACGAGGTCAAAGGCGACCTCAGCGACGGCCACAAGAAGTTCCACGCCGCGCTGTCGAAGCTGAAGGTGAAGACGCCGCTGGGCGAGATCTCGCTTAACGAGAACCGCCAGGCCTCGGGCTCGGTATTCGTCACCGAAGTGAGCGCCAACGCCGATGGCACGCTGTCGAACAAGATGGTCGGTCGCGTCGATAACGTCACCCAGACGCTGGGCATGACGGCTGATCAGTTCCGCGCCATGGGCCTGCCCTCGCGCACGACGCCGGACTGCAAAGCGCTCGGCGGCAAGTAGGCGGCCAAGCCAGCGCATTTAATGTGCGCTGGCGGTCCGTCGAGGACCGTCGTCAATATGAAGCCCTCGGGTTGGGACCAGTATGTCCCGAGCCGAGGGTTTTATTGTTTGACCCACTTGCGGTCCATTAAGCACGATTGTGCGCTGCGGCTGCGTCCGCTTGCCACACATGGGCAATCCGATATAGTCGCGGCAAAACAGCATCAAACGAATGCTGATGGGAGGACGATGAGTGAAGCTGTTGCCGTGCTCCACGGAGCGTACGGGCGTGCCTGCCTCTACACGATGGATCGCACGATGGTGTCCCACGCGCATCGCGAGGGGCACCTGTTGTTTCACGTCCACGGCAATCCTGGTGAAGTTTACGTAGACGGCTGCCCGATACCGCTAGGCCCGGGGCAAGCCGTCGCCGTGAACCCTTGGCAGGCGCACTACTATCATCAGCCGGTCCCGGGCGGGCAGACGCTGGTGCTGGTGCTCTACATCAGGCCGAGCTGGTTCTGGAGTGCCATGGGCACCCAGACGGCGGCACTGCGATTTGGGCGCGCGGCCATTCAGGTTTCGGACGAGCTTGCGCGGCTCGCGGATGTGAGTGCGATGCTCGATCGCAGCCCGGACGAGGCAGCGATCAACGATTGGCTGCTTGCGCTTACACAGTACTGCTTCGATCAGTCCTGGCACCGTACTGATCCCGCTGAGCGCTTCGCAAACGCCCCTGACTTTCGATTGCGCAAAGCGATCCAGCTGCTCGAGCAGCGAGTATGCGAACCGGTGGAGCTCGACCGCGTCGCGCGAGATACCGGCCTTTCGCGGCCGCACTTCTACAAGCTGTTTCGCCAGCAGGTTGGCGTCACGCCGAACATTTACCTGAACTCGCTCCGCATGGAGCGCGCGATCGAGCGATTGACGAGGACGACCGAGGCAGTTGCTTCGATAGGCCTGGATCTTGGCTTTTCCAGTCAGGCGAGCTTCTCGCGCTTCTTCATTGCTAACGGCGTCGTCCCGCCAAGCGCTTATCGGCGCAGCGCGCAGCTCGCCTATTCAGGATGAACCATAAGTTCGTTTCCCGCGCGCTCAAGTCGGTGAATTCATTAGACTGTCGGATACGACTGTTGCTGCCGGGATCGACTATTGTGTCGAGTAAACACGTGGCAATTCGTGACGCGCTCGAGGCCAGGAGTTAGGTCGCAAGCGCCGACGGACCCCGCGGGAGGCGCCGTCATGGCGAGACGCGGTTTCGGGTGATGTCCCGACCGCTCTCGGAACTGACGCTGCCGACGAATACGTTGTCGATGAACCGATGCCCGTCGACCGATCAAAGCTGGTGGCAGTATGAGTACATTGCACAATCTCAGCACGCGCCATCCGGTCGGCACCATCGTTATTCTGGCGCTGGTCGTCGGCTTCGCGTGGCTCATCTTTGCGCCGTGGCCACCCGGCCTGGAGCAGGTCATGGGCCGCAAGCGCGTTTTCCTCAACGCCATCTTCTCCGGCGTTACGCTCGGTGCGCTCTACTTCCTCGTCGCGTCAGGCTTCACGCTGGTGTTCGGCCTGATGCGCAACGTCAATCTCGCGCACGGTTCGCTTTATCTGTTGGGCGGCTACATCGGCTATGGCGTCGTAGATGCCACGGGCTATTGGTTGCTCGCATTTCCTGTCGTCTTCGTTGTCGTCGGCGCGGTCGGTCTGCTGCTGCAGCATCAAGTGTTCCGGCGCATGGAGGGCGAGGAGTTACGCCAGACTCTGGTGACGATCGGCATCTCGATCGTGCTGGCTGATTTGATGCTGTGGTACTGGGGCGGACAGAGTTATCAGGTCCTGTCGCCGCAATGGCTGAGCGGCCCGATCACGTTGCCGTTCGTGACAGGAGTCCGTCCCAACGGGCAGGCGGTTTACCTCTCCTATCCGCTCGTCCGGATCGCGATCCTTTTTGCGGCGATCGTGATCGGCCTCGCCATGTGGTTCGTACTCAATCGCTCGAAGCTCGGCATGTTGATCCGCGCCGGTGTCGATGATCGCGATATTCTCGCGGCCTCGGGTGTGCGCATCCAATATGTGTTCCTGGCCGTCTTCGCTTTCGGCGCCGGCCTCGCCGGAATTGCGGGCATCATCGGCGGAACATTCCAATCTCTGTCACCGGGCGAGGACACGCGGTTCCTGCTCGCGTCGCTCGTCGTCGTCATCGTGGGTGGAATGGGCTCGATTCCGGGGGCTGCGCTCGGCGCCGTCATCATCGGGCTCGCCGAGCAGATCGGCCTCGTCTATGCGCCCACGTACTCGGTCGTCTTCACGTTCCTGATCATGGCGGTGGTGCTTGCGTTCCGTCCGCAAGGTCTGCTCGGAGGGCGCCGCTGACATGGCTGACGTCCTGCCCACCGTCGCACCGAGAAAGTCATTGCTCGCACTGGAGCGAATCCCGGCGCCCGTCTGGGTGCTCGGTCTGCTGCTGTTGGCGATGCCGGCGTTCGCCAGCAACTTCGTGCTCTTCCAGATCTTCGGCTGGAGCTTCATCCTCGGGATGATCGCGCTCTCGCTGATGGTGCTCGCCGGCTATGGCGGCATGGTCAGCCTCATCCAGATGACCGTGGCGGCACTGGCCGGCTACGTCGTTGCGATCCTCGGCACGAGCGGTGTGACGCAGATCAGCCTGGGCTGGCCGTGGTGGCTCTACATTCCGCTCGCCATCCTGATCGCGGCCGTGTTCGGCACGCTCGTCGGCGCGCTCGCCGTGCGCACCGAGGGCATCTACACGATCATGATCACGCTGGCGATCGCGGCGGCGTTCTTCTACTTCACGCGCCAGAACTACGGCATCTTCAACGGCTACACCGGCTTCAACAACGTCATTCCGCCGGCATGGTTCGGCGTCGACTGGCGCCAGGCGGTGCCGTTCTACTACATGACACTCGCATGTGCGGTGTTGTCGTATCTGGCGGTTTTGTGGATGTCGCGAACGCCATTCGGGCTGGCGCTGCAGGGTGTCCGTGACAACCCGCGGCGGATGGCGGCGCTCGGCTTCTCCGTCACGGCCCATCGCATTGTGGCTTACACGTTCGCGAGCGTGATCGCGGCTGTCGGCGGCATTCTGCTCGTCTGGCAGAACGCGCAGGTCACGCCGGGAACGGCCGGCATTCCGCAGGTGATCGACATTCTGGTGATCGCCGTCGTCGGTGGTCTCAAGCGTCCGATCGGCCCGTTCATCGGCGCGCTCATCTACGCCATTCTCAGTGTGTTCGCGTCCGACATCCTGCACGCGATCGGCATGTCGGGTGAGCGCTTCAAGCTCGTCGTCGGATTGGGCTTCCTCGCGGTGGTGGGCTTCTCGCCGGATGGCGTGCTCGGCCTCTGGGACAAATATCAGGCGCGTCGCGAGGCGAACCGCGATCCCTTACTTGGCGGGGGGCGCTGACGATGGCACAGGCACGCACCGCCATAGTCCGCACCGCTGATCGAAGCGCCGCCGAGCGTCTTGGTTCCGTCAGCACGGGCAATGCGCTCGAGCTGCGCGGCGTGACCAAGCTCTTCGGCGCGCTCGCAGCGATCTCGGACGTGACCCTATCTGTGCGCCCAGGTGAGCGTCGCGCGGTGCTCGGGTCCAATGGCGCCGGCAAGACGACGCTGTTCAACTGCGTGACCGGGGACTTCCTGCCGACGTCCGGCACTATCCGTTTGTTCGGCGAGGATTTGACGAACTTCCCCGCCCACGAGCGCATTCGTCGCGGGTTGCGTCGGACCTATCAGATCTCGCTGCTGTTCGGCGGCATGACGGTTGCCGACAACGTCTATCTCGCGTGTCTCGGCGTGTCGCGCGGCCGCTTCTCGTTGCTCAGGCCCCGCCCGAGCGATGCGATCGTTGCGCGCGCTCACGAACTGATCGAGGCCGTGCATCTGACCCGCGCGCGCGACACGCTTGTCTCGGCGCTTTCCTATGGTCAGCAACGCCAGCTCGAGATCGCACTCGCGCTGGCAGGTGCGCCGCGCTTCATCCTGTTCGACGAGCCGGCCGCGGGCCTCTCGCCCACGGAACGGTCCGAGCTGGTGGCCATCCTCTCGGGCCTGCCGGACCACATCGGCTACATCATCATCGAGCACGATATGGACGTCGCGCTGCGCGTCGCCGAAAGCGTGACGATGATGCACAATGGGCGCGTCTTCAAGGAGGGCACGCCCGAGGAGATCGAGAACGACGCCGAGGTACAGGAGCTTTATCTCGGAGGTGGCCATGGCTGAGCGCAACCGCGCCCCAACCCTCGAGATCCGCGGGCTCAATGTTTATTACGGCGCCTCGCACGCCCTCCAGGGCGTCGATCTCAGCCTGAAGAGTGGCGTGCTGTCGGTCGTCGGTCGCAATGGCATGGGCAAGACGACGCTCTGCAAGGCCATCATGGGTCTTGTGCCGATCGCCTCCGGCTCGATCAGTTTCGGCGGGCAGCAGCTTGTCGGTCTCGGGCCCGCCGACATTGCCCAGCTCGGCATCGGTTATGTGCCGCAAGGCCGCCGTTTGTGGCCCTCGTTGACGGTCGATGAGCATCTGCGCCTCGTGTCGGGTCGCCGCAAGGGCGCGTGGACCGTCGAGCGCGTGTATTCGACTTTCCCGCGTCTCGCCGAGCGCAAATCCAATGGCGGCGGGCAGCTGTCGGGCGGCGAACAGCAGATGCTCGCAATCTCGCGCGCCTTGCTCTCCAATCCGCGGCTCCTTGTCATGGACGAGCCGACGGAAGGACTTGCGCCCGTTATCGTGGCGCAGGTCGAGGAGATGCTGCAGCAGCTCGGCGAAGACGGCGATATGGACGTCCTCGTCATCGAGCAGAACATCGGCGTGGCCTGCGTCGTCGCTGACAACGTCGCGATCATGGTCAATGGTCGCATCAATCGCATCTCGGCCGCGCGTGAGCTCGCCGGCGACCGCGAACTTCAGCAGCGCCTGCTTGGTGTCGGTCGGCACGGCCACGAGGATGTCGGGCCGGCGCCGCCGCCGACGTCCCCGACGCCTGCAGGCAATGCAAGTGCCGGTTCGGCTCCGTTCAAGATCTACAATTCTAATCCTGTGATCCCGAACCGCTGGTCGCAGCCCATGTCCGTTCAGCGGCTCGAGCAGCTGGCGCGAGTCGTCACGACTAGGCCTGTGGCGGCTGCCGGCGCGAGCGTCGACATCAGGCCGCTTGCAGGCGCCGGCCGTCCGGTGGTGCTCGTTGCGGGAACGCTCGACACCAAGGGCGATGAGCTGCGCTACATGCGCGACCTGATCCGCGCAGCCGGTTTGCCCGTGCGGATGGTCGATCTCTCGACGACCGGCGGCCATTCCGGTGCTGAGATCCCCGCGCATCAAGTTGCGGTATTTCACCCGCGCGGCGCGGCTGGTGTCTTCACCGGCGACCGCGGCCAGTCTGTGGCCGGCATGACGGAGGCGTTCCGCCGCTGGATGGTGCGCCAGAGCGGCATCGCCGGTGTACTGTCGGCGGGCGGCTCAGGCGGCACGGCCATAGTGGCGCCAGCGATGCGCGCGCTGCCTGTCGGCGTACCCAAGCTCATTGTCTCGACGGTCGCATCCGGCGAAGTCAGCAAGTATGTCGGCCCTTCCGACATCATGATGCTGCCGTCGGTCGCCGATGTGCAGGGCCTCAATGCCATCACCGAGGAGGTGCTCGCCAACGCCGCACAGGCCATGATCGGCATGGTCACGGCACGACAGGCCGCGAAACCTCGCACCTCGGCGAAGCCGGCGATCGGGCTCACCATGTTCGGCGTCACGACGCCCTGCGTTCAGCAGGTCGTGAAGCAACTCGCGCCAACCCATGATTGTCTCGTGTTCCATGCGACGGGCATCGGCGGACAGGCGATGGAATCACTCGTCGACGGCGGGAAGATCGTCGGCGTGCTCGACATCAGCACGACGGAGATTTGCGACCTCCTGATGGGCGGCGTGTTCCCAGCCACCGAAGACCGCTTCGGCGCGATCATCCGCACGCGCATTCCCTACATCGGCTCAGTCGGCGCGCTCGACATGGTCAACTTCGCTGCGCCATCGACCGTTCCCGAGCGCTACGCCGGGCGGCTTCTCTACCATCACAATCCGCAGATCACGCTCATGCGCACGACGCCCGAAGAGAACACGCGCATGGGCCGGTGGATCGGCGAGCGCCTCAATCGCATGGAAGGCCAAGTGCGCTTCTTCATACCGGAAGGCGGCGTCTCCGCGCTCGATGCGCCGGGCAAGCCTTTCCACGATCTGACGGCGCGCTCGGCCCTCTATGCAGCGCTCACGGAGACCGTGCGGCAGACGGCATCGCGTCAGCTGATCCGCGTGCCCCACCACATCAATGCGCCGGAGTTCGCAGCAGCTCTTGTCGCCGCATTCCGAAACCTGCACGGCGATGGTCGTGCGCGATCCCGCGGAGAGGTGAACCGGTGATCCCGCGTCAGAAGATACTCGAGAAGCTTCGCGGTATGATGGCCGATGGCGTGCCGATCGTCGGCGGCGGCGCCGGCACGGGCCTTTCGGCCAAGTGCGAGGAAGCCGGCGGCATCGATCTCATAGTGATCTACAATTCGGGCCGCTATCGCATGGCGGGGCGCGGCTCGCTCGCGGGACTGCTGGCGTACGGCGACGCGAACCAAATCGTGGTCGACATGGCGTCGGAGGTTCTGCCGGTCGTCAAGCACACACCGGTGCTCGCCGGCGTCAACGGCACCGATCCCTTCCGCAAGATGGACGTCTTTTTGGATGAGCTGAAGCGCATAGGCTTCTCGGGTGTCCAGAATTTCCCCACGGTCGGCCTCATCGACGGCACTTTCCGCGCCAATCTCGAAGAGACCGGCATGTCCTACGGGCTGGAGATCGACATGATCGCCACTGCCCACAAGAAGGACATGCTGACGTCGCCTTACGTCTTCAATGCCGACGAGGCGGCGGCCATGGCGCGGGCCGGTGCCGATATCATTGTCTGTCATCTCGGTCTCACGACGGGTGGCAGCATCGGCGCCGAGACGGCGCTGAAGCTTGCTGATTGCCCGGCGCTCGTCGAGGCTTGGTCGGAAGCTGCGCTCAAGGTCAATCCCGAGGTGATCGTGCTCGCCCACGGCGGCCCTGTGGCCATGCCGAACGATGCCGAGTTCATCCTGAACAACACATCCAATTGCCACGGCTTTTATGGCGCGTCTTCGATGGAGCGCCTGCCGACTGAAATCGCCCTGACAGAACAGACGCGCATGTTCAAGCGCATTGCCCGCAAGGGCCAGGGCCGCGGTGCGTAAGGAGGAACGGACATGTACATGTCGGGTGAAATGATTGGCCAGCTGATTCTCTGGCTCATCGTCGCGGTGGTGGTGATCGCGATTGTCTTCTGGATCCTGCAGCGGCTTTATCGCCGCTCGACCAAGGAGATCGCGTTCGTCAGGACCGGCTTCCTCGGCGAAAAGGTCGTCATAGATGGCGGCGCGTTCGTCTGGCCGATGATCCATGAGATCACGCCGGTCAACATGAACACCTTGCGGCTCAAGGTGTCGCGCACCAATAACGAAGCGCTCATCACGAAAGATCGTATGCGCGTCGACGTTGAGGCCGAATTCTACGTGCGCGTCCAGCCTGACCGGCGCGCCGTAGCAATGGCGGCTTCGACGCTCGGTCGGCGCACGCTGGAGCCGGAGAGCCTCCACGCGCTGCTCGCAGGTAAGTTCGAAAGCGCCATGCGGGCTGCGGCCGCGGCCATGGACATGAGCGGGATGCACGAGAACCGCACGAATTACGTGGAGCGCGTGCGTCAGGCCGTAGAGGCGGATCTCTCACGCAACGGTCTCGAACTCGAATCCGTCGCCATTCTCGATATCGACCAGACGGGCCTCGAGTTCTTCAATCCTTCGAACCGCTTTGATGCCGAAGGTCTTACCGTCCTCATCAAGGATATCGAATCCCGGCGCAAGATCCGCAACGACATCGAGCAGGACACATCGATCCTGATCCGCACGCGCAACCTCGAAGCCGAGAAGCAGGCCCTGGAGATCGAGCGCGCGAGCGAGGAAGCACGACTCGAGCAGGAACGTGACGTCGAGTTCCGCCGTGCGCAGCAGCGTGCGCTCCTGGCCAGGGAGCGCGCTGAGCGCGAGACCGAGGCGGAATCGGCGCAGATCACGGCGCGCGAGACCATCGAGCGGGCACGCATTTCCAACGACCGCGCCATTGCCGAGGCGCGCATAGCGTCGGAACTGGAAATCCGTCGGCGTGAGATTGCGCGAGGGCAGGCCGTCGAAGCGGAAGAGATTACCGCGCGTGAGCAAGTCGAGACTGCGCGCATCCTTCAGGAGCGGAGCTTGAAGGAAGCACGCATCATCAATGAACAGGAGACGACAGCGCGCGAGATCGAGCGCACGCGAACGCTCGAGGCGGCCGAAATCGCTGCCCGCGAAGCGACAGAGCGCGCGCGTATCCTGCAGGAGAAGTCCCTGACCGAGACGCGCATCCAGAAGGACCGCGAAACACAGTCACTGGAGATTGAGCGGCAGCGGACTATCGAGCAGGCGGAAATTGCAGCCCGCGAGGAAACCGAGAAGGCGCGCATGGCGCAGACCTTGATCCTCACGCAGACCCGGATCCGAGGCGAAGAGGATATTCGTCGCCGTGAGATCGCGCGCCAGCAGGGTTTGGAAGAGGCCGAAATCGCGGCGCGCGAGGCAACCGAGCGGCAGCGGATCGCCCAGGCAGCCAAGATTTCCGAGTCGCGCATCAGTGAGGACCAGCGCATTCGCGCATTGGAAATCGAGCGCCAGCAGTCGGTGGAGGCTGCCGAGATCGCGGCGGGTCGTGCGATCGATGCTGCCAAGATTGCGCGCGAGAAGGGCGTGGCCGCCGAGCGCATCGAGGCCGAGCTTTCGACCCGATCGGAGGAGATCGCACGCGACAAGGCTCTCGAGGCAGCAGACATCGCACGGCGCGAGAGCGTCGAGCGGGCGCGGATTGTCGCTGAGCTCAAGCTCGAACAGGAGCGCGTCGCAAGTCAGCAGACTCGCGAAGTGATCGACATTGAGCGCAAGCGCGAGGTGGAAGCAGCCGAGGAAATTCGCGTCGTCGAGCTTGCATCGAAGAAGAGTGCCCGAGCTGCTGCCGAGGCTGAGGTCCGTCGCGCACAGTTGTCGGCGCAGGCGTCCGTCGAGACTGCCGAAGTACAGCGCGATAGCGCCGTCGAGGCTGCAAAGGTTGCTCGACGCCAATCGCTCGAGCAACTCGAGATCGCACGGGTCCAGGCGCTGCGCGAAGCCGAGATCGAAAGCCGCGAGGACATCGAGCGGGCGCGCATCACGTCCGAGCGTGGCCTCGACGAGGTCCGGATCTCACACGAGGCAGAACGTCGCCGGCTCGAAGTCGAGCGCGAGAGGCTCGTCGAGTCGGCCCAGATGGACAAGGCGATCACGCTTTATCGCAAGTCGCTGGAAGAATCGGCGGCGCGTCTCGAAGCCGACACGGCTCGCGCCAATGCAGCAGCGGCCGAGGAGCGGATCGCGACCGCCCGCGAGACCGAGGTTGCCAATCGGCGCAAGGCGATCGACGTGGTGCTGGCGGAGAAGGCTGCAGCGGAACGTACGATCGCAGCGGGAGCCGAGAAAGTGCGGCTCACGGTCGAGGCCGAAGCACAGCGCCTGCTCAACGAGGCCGAGAACGTCCTCACGGATCCGGCGCGCGTCTCGCTGTTCCGCCGCAAGCTGTTGGAGCATGTCGAAGGCATCGTCGCTGCGTCGGTGAAGCCGCTGGAGAAGATCCAGGACATCCGCATCATGCAGCTCGATGGCATGAGCGGTGGTGGCGGCGAGGGCCGCTCGGGCAGTCCGACCGACGAGGTGATCAATTCGGCGCTGCGCTATCGCGTGCAGGCGCCGATGATCGACAGCCTGCTGGCCGACATCGGCATCGACGGCGCCAACCTAGCGAAGCAAGGCGGCCTCATCCGCGAAGCGTCCGACATGCAGCGCATCGCGAGTGATGCGCGCAAATCGGGTGGCGGCGGTAGTGGCGGCGACAAGCCCAAGTCTGGAGGCTCGACTTAAATGCCGCGCGTCTATGTCTCCTCGGTGATCGATGCCCCGGCTACAAAAGTCTGGGAGAAGGTGCGCGACTTCAATGCGCTGCCGCGCTGGCATCCGCGCATCCGAGAAAGCCGGATCGAGAACGGCGAGCCTTCCGACAAGGTCGGCTGTGTGCGCGACTTCCGCCTGCAGAATGGCGATCGCCTGCGTGAGAAGCTCATCGGGCTCTCGGATTACGATATGTTCTGCACGTATTCGATCCTCGAGTCGCCGATGCCGCTCAGCGACTACATCGCGACCCTACGGTTGACGCCGATCAGCGACGGCGACCGCACGTTCATCGAGTGGACGGCAGAATTTGACTGTGCGGCGGACGCGGCGCCCGATCTTGTCGACGGTATCGGTAGCAACGTCTTCCAGGCCGGCTTCGATGCGCTGAAGCGGCAGATGGCAGGCTGACGATGGTGCGCATTGTCGAGAGCACGATCATTGACGCTCCCGTCGAGGCGGTGTGGGCCGTGCTGCGCGACTTCAACGGTCATGATCAGTGGCATCCCGCCGTCGCCGACAGCCACATCGAGCGTGGCTATTCATCCGACAAGATCGGCTGCGTGCGCCGCTTCCATCTCGTCGACGGCTCCGAACTGCGCGAGCAGCTGCTCACGCTCTCGGATGCCGACATGGCATTCTCCTACTGCCTCATGGAAACACCGGTGCCGCTCCTCAACTATGTGGCGCACGTGCGCCTGGCGCCGGTAACCGATGGCGACCGCACATTCTGGCACTGGCAGTGCCGGTTCGACACGCCGGCGGGGCGGGAGACGGAGCTGCGCGACATGGTCGCAAACAATATCTACCGCGCCGGCTTCGATGCGGTGCGTGAGCACATGGGGCTTCCGGTGCCGCGACAGGGGGGCAATCGATGATCCAATCCGTCGAAACGCATGCGACGCTTGCCGAGGCGCAGCGCGCCATGGGGTCGGATGCCATTTTCATGGCTGGCGGTACGCTGGTCATGCGTGACGTCAACGCCGGTGTGGCCGCGACGCGCATCGTGCGCAGCAGTGATCCTGTGCTTGCCGACATTCGCCTGTCGGGTGATGGCGTCACGATCGGTGCGGGCGTCACCATGGCGACCATCGCGGCGCATCGTGACCTTGCGTTTCTGGCGCCGGTTGCGCGTTCGGTCGGCGGGCCGCAGATCCGCAATATGGGCACTGTCGGCGGCAATCTGTTCGCGCCGCATCCCTATGGTGATTTCGCCGTCGCGCTGCTGGCGCTCGGTGCTCGCGTAAACGTCGCAGGGCAGATCGGCGCACCGCGGCCACTCGCTGATGTCCTGCGCGAACGAGGTCGGGTCGGTATCGTCGCATCCGTTCATGTGCCGCGTCCTCAGGCGCCGGGTGATTTCGGCTTCCTGAAGGTGAGTCGCATCAAGCCGAAGGGCGTCTCCGTGCTGTCTGTCGCTGCACACCTGCCGCGACAGGGTGGGCGCATTCGCGGCGCGCGCGTGGCCTTTGGTGCGATGGGCCCCATGCCGCTCCAGGCGACAGCGGTTGAGCGTGTTCTGGATGGCCAGGCCCTCGACGCGCCCACGATAGCGCGCGCGGCGCAGGTTGCGGTTGAAGGTCTCGATCCACCGACGGATGCGCTCGCAACGGCGTGGTATCGGCGCGAAGTCGCCGGCGTGCATCTCAAGCGCCTGCTCGAACGGATGGTGCGCGGCTGATGGCAAGGACACCCATAGTGTTCATGTTGAACGGATCGGAGCGGGCCTCCTTCGCCGATCCCGGACAGAACCTGCTCGAATTCCTGCGCCGCGGCGTCGGTGATCTCAGTCCTAAGTACGGCTGCGGCCAGGGTACGTGCGGCGCCTGCACAGTGACGATCGACGGGGAGACGCAACTGTCGTGCCTCACGCTCGCCGAGAGCGTTGCCGGCAAGCACGTGCAGACGGCGGCAGGCTTGGCCGCGGGCGCCACACTGCATCCGCTGCAGGAAGCCTTCATGGAGAATTTTGCGGCGCAGTGCGGCTACTGCACGCCCGGCATGTTGATCTCGGCCAAGGCGCTGCTCGACCGCAATCCCACGCCGACGCGTGAGGACGTAGTCGAGGCGATCTCGGGCAATATCTGCCGCTGCACGGGCTATGAGCCGATCATCGAGGCCATTCTGGCGGCGGCCAAGGGGAGGGCGCGGGCATGACCATGGAATTTCGCAAGGAGTTCTTTGCCGACGAACGCGACGACAACCTGAACGAGATTGGCAAGCCAACCCGACGCCAGGACATCCTCGGCCATGTGACGGGGCGCTCGCCTTACTTCGACGACCATCTATTCGATGGCCTGCTGCACATTCGCTGCGTGCGCAGCCCGCATCATCACGCGCGCATCCGGCGTATCGACATCGCCGAAGCGCAGAACATGCCGGGCGTCGTGCGCGTGCTCGTCGGACGCGACGTGCCGCGCAATCTGAACACGCTGCTGAGCCTTCTCGACTTCGGTATCGACGACGAGCCGCTGCTCGCGGAGACCAAGGTCGCCTACAAGGGCGAGCCGGTCGCCGCTGTCATTGCCGAGACCGAGGCGCAGGCGCGCGCGGCCGTGGCGCGGGTCCGCGTCGATTGGGATGTGCGGCCCCATGTGCTCGACGTCGAAGAGGCGATCAAGCCGGGCGCGCCCGTCGTCTGCGAGGTCTATCCGGCGAACAAGTTCATCTATCACGGCAAGTACGACCACCAGAAGCTGCGCTACGGCGATGTCGAGGCCGCGTTCGCGCGCGCCGATCAGATTGTCGAGGGGCGCTATCAGATGTCGCCTATCGAGCAGGCGCCGATCGAGACCTGCGGTGCCATCGCGGCGCCCGAAACCAACGATCGCTACGTGTGCTACACCTCGACACAAGCGCTCTTCTTCTCACTCGGCACTGCGGCGAAGCTGCTGACGATGCCGTCGAACCGTTTGCACTTCATCGGCGGCACGGTCGGTGGCGGCTTCGGCGGCAAGGTGGACAGCCTGCATGAGCCGCTCGCAATTCTTGGCGCTATGCTCACCGGCCGGCCGTGCAAGTTCGCCTGGGATCGCGAGGAGGAAATGCAGGTCGGCGCACCGCGCGGCGCCGAGCGCTGGTACATCAAGGACGGTGTGATGCGGGACGGGCGCATCGTCGCGCGCAAGTTCACCGGATATTTCGACAGCGGCGCTTACACGCGCCTATCGTCCTACGCGATCATCAAGGGCGTCGGCCATCTGCCAGGGCCATACACGATCCCGAATGTCTATGCCGACGTCTATTGCGTCTATACGAACCGGACGCCGGCAACCGCCATGCGCGGGTTCGGTATCACGGGCGTCGATTTCGCCATTGAAGCGCACATGGACAAAGTCGCGGACACCGTCGGGATGAACCCGATCGATCTGCGCATTCTCAATGCCTACCGCGACGGTGACATGAAGGCGCATCGCCGTGAGGCCAAGAACACAGCGCTCATTGAATGCTGCCAGGTGGTCGCCGAGAAGGCCGGCATCGGCCTTCAAGCCAGCTCGCGTGCAGCATCTTCGCTGCGTGACGGGGGTGGGGAGCGTGCTCGCTTGCCAGCCCACACCGCGGTCGATCAGAAGGGCACGGTGACAGGTATCGACACGGGTGGCTATGCGCGCAAGGGCGGCGCGGCTGGACGGCCCGCGCAACCCATTCAAATGCCGGGCTTCACGATGCCGGCTGCTGCGAGTTCAGCGCGGCCGCCGGCGCCTTCGCCAGCGAGACCAGCCGCCGCGGCATCATCGCAGTCCACTGTGCCGCCGCCTCCGCCGGCGGATCCCGCCAATACAGGGGACCGCCCTCGTCAAGGCGCGATGCGTTTCTCTTCGATTTCCGGCCTTAGGAGGCGCTGATGGGCGTGCATCGCGGCCGCGGCTTTGCGGCAATCAACTATCCGATCGGCATGAACCTCGGCGGCGATCCGTCCCAGGCGCTCGTGCACTCCAATCCCGACGGCAAGTTCACTGTCGCACTCTCGTCGATCGATCTCGGGCAAGGCATGAAGTCCGTCACGCGCCAGATCGCGGCGGAAACGCTCGGCGTGCCTGTCGCCGATGTCTACGTCGACACGGCCGACAGCGACACCGGCCCGCACTGCATGGGTTCGTTTGCCTCGCGCGGCACGCATCGCGTCGGCAACGCTGTGATCCAGGCCGCTCAGGAAGCGCGCGCTGTGATGCTCGAAGCGGCCGCCGAGGAACTGGAGGTCAACGCCGCCGATCTTGTGACGGACGGTCAAGGCAACATCCACGTCAATGGCGCGCCATCGCGGTCGATCACGACCATGGCCGCCTGTCAGGCAGCGCAGTTCAAGCAGGGCCGCACCGTCTCGGGGCGCGGCATTTTTCTCATACCGCTGTCGGAGGTCGATGCAGAAACCGGCGAGATGACGCCCGTGTCCTGCTTCGCTCATGCGGCCCTTCTCGTTGAGATCGATGTCGACGACGAGACCGGCGAGGTGACGGTGCGCGACATGCAATCGGCCTACGAGCTTGGCCGCGCGCTAAATCCGAAACTCGTCGAGCAGCAGCTTGTCGGCGGCGCATGGATGGGCATGAGCCACGCCCTATGGGAGACGACAGAGCCCTACTATCCCGACCGCAATCACGGGCCCGTCGACTTCAATCACTACTTGATGCCGGGTCCTGGCGACATTTCTCCGCATCATATCTCGGTGCTGGAGCGACCAGCGCCGGATGGGCCGTACGGCGGCAAGGGGCCGGGCGAGATGTGCGCCAATCCGGTGCTGCCGGCGGTCGCGAATGCTGTCTATGACGCCGTCGGCGTGCGCATCGACGAGCTGCCGATCACGCCGGAGAAGATCCTGCGCGGCATTCGCGCCAACGGTGGTGTGAAGCCGCGGCAGCGGCTCGCGCGAGGAGCGCGATAACCTATGGCAGTGCGCCGCTCCATCCTCGGCATCGATGGTCCGCAGCCGCTGGCGCGTTCGCTGCGCGATGCGCAGTACATTGCCGACGAAGGATTGGCGACCGCCGCCTATCTGGCGCTCGCGCTCGGAAAGCCGCTCCTGCTCGAGGGCTCTCCCGGCGTCGGCAAGACGGAAGCGGCTAAGGCGATCGCTTCCGTGATGGGGCGCGAGCTGGTGCGCCTGCAGTGCTACGAGGGCATCGATGCTTCGGCTGCGATGTACGAGTGGAACTTCCCGCGTCAGATGCTGGCCATCCGGCAGGCTGGTTCCGATTACGTCAATCTCTACGCCGACGAGTACCTTGTCGCACGGCCGATGCTGCTGGCGCTGCAAACCCCGCGCGATCGCATTCTGCTGATTGACGAACTCGACCGCTCCGATCACGAGTTCGAGGCTTTCCTCCTGGAATTCCTCTCCGACTTCTCGATTTCAATCCCCGAGCGCGGCACGATCCGCGCGGCCGAGCCGCCGATCGTGGTCATCACGTCGAACCGCACGCGCGAGCTGCACGAAGCACTGCGGCGACGGTGCGTCTATCACTGGATCGGCTACCCGGATCCCGCGCTCGAAGCCGAGATCGTGATGATGCGGTCCAGCATCGTCGCGCGCGACACCGCCCATCGCGTCGTGGCGGCCGTCGGTCGTCTGCGCGCCGAGCCCCTTGCCAAGCCGCCGGGCGTCGCTGAGACCGTCGAATGGGCCGAGGCTGCGACCATCCTCAATGAGCAGGGCGTGCCGTGGCCGCGCGCGTTCGCCCGCGCCATCGGCGTGGTGCTGAAGGACCAGGACGACCTGACGTACGTCGCGCCGAACATCGACAGGCTGATCATGGGGAGCGCCGCATGACGCTTCCGCGTCCGCTGACCCCGTTTCTGAGTTTTGCGCAGGCGCTGCGGGTCGCTGGCTTCCTGGCTGCGCCGGAGCAGACGCAGTCGTTCATTGCCGCTGTCGGCCTCATTGGCCCGCGAAGCTTTATGGATGTCCGGCGTGCCGCCCATGCCACGTTCGGGCCCTCGCCCGAGCGCCGCGAGGAGTTCGACGCGCTGTTCGACGAGATCTTCCTCGGTCGCGTGCTGACGGCTCCGGCGCCGGGTGATCCTGAGGACATGCCGAACGCTTTCGATGCCGGTGCGTTCGAGCCCATTCTCGCTCCCGAGGATGAAGAGCCATCGGGCGCGGACGCATCGGTCGCGGAGCGCTTGTTTGCGCGGCGATTTGCCGATGATGAGAACGAAGCGCTGCGTGCATTCGCCAAGAGCCTGCCGCACACGTTGCCGCGCCGTCGTGCCCGTCGCATGACACGCGGGAAGGGGCGGATGGCCGATCCGCGCCGTACGTTCCGTGATATGATGCGGCGTGACGGCGAGGTCGCGCGCCTCCTGCGTCGAACGCGCAAGCAGCGTCAACGGCGCGTGCTGCTGCTGATCGATATTTCGGGTTCGATGAAGTCCGGCACCGATGGTGCGCTGCGGCTCGCGCATTCGCTCGTCAATGCTGGCGAGCAGGTTGAAGTCTTCACGATCGGCACGCGGCTCACGCGCGTCACCCGCGCGCTCAAACGCCGCAATCGCGAACAGGCCCTGGAGCTTGCCTCGGGACTTGTCGCCGACTGGGATGGCGGCACCCGCCTCGGCGAAGCGCTGCAGGTGTTCCTGTCGGTGCCGCGCTTCGCCGGTTTTGCGCGCGGTGCGTATGTCGTCGTGATTTCCGACGGGCTCGAGCGCGGCGGACCGGAGACTCTGAAGCAGGCCATGGAACGTCTCGACGGGCTCGCGTGGTCCGTGCTGTGGCTCACGCCTCTTGCCACTGATGCTCACTTCCAACCGAGGACCGAAGCCCTGCGCGCGATTGCGCCGATGATCGACCGGCTCGGCGACGGCAGCAGCCCGCAGGCGATCGCCGGCGAGATCCTTCACTTCGCCAAAGGGGGACGGCGATGAGAACGATTGACGCGCACTTCCACATCTGGCGCCAGGTCGATCTGCCGTGGCTGGTTGGCCCCATGCAGCCGCGCATCTTCGGGCCATACGAGGCCATCCGCCGCGACTATCCGATGTCCGAGTACAAAGCCGAAGCATCGGCAGTCGATGTCGAGAAGGCCGTTTATGTGCAGGCCAACTGGCCGGTCGACAAAGGCGAAGCCGAAGTGGCTTGGGTCGAGGCGATTGCGGTCGAGACCGGATGGCCGCACGGCATCGTCGGCTATGCAGACATGACCGTTGCGGATGTACGGCCGGCGCTGGATCGCCTCGCGCGCTATCCGCGCGTGCGTGGCGTGCGGCAACAGTTCCATTGGCACGAGAATTCTCTCTACCGCTTTGCGGCCGATCCCGATCTCTGCCGCAAGCCCGTGGTGCAGAAGAACGTCGCGCGGCTTGCCGACTACGGCTGGTCGTTCGATCTCCAGGTGTTCGACGATCAGATGCCGGGTGCAGCCGAACTCGCGCACGCCTGCCCGCGCGTTCCGTTCGTGCTTCAGCACGCAGGAATGCTGACCGATACATCTCCAGCCGGCTGGTCCAAATGGCGCGATGGCATGGCGATCCTGGCCAACGAGCCGAACGTCTACGCGAAGCTCTCCGGCTTCGGCACGTTCATCCATCGCAATGACGCGGATCACAGCGCGCGACTGATCCGCGAGACGGTCGCCGCGTTCGGACCGCAGCGCTGTCTCTGGGGCTCGAACTTTCCGATCGAGAAGCTCTGGACGGACTACGCGAGCTTGATCACGGCTCATCGGCGCGGCGTTGCAGAACTGAGCCCGACGTCTGGCAGTGATGCCGAGGGGGCGGCGCGCGCGATCTTTTACGACACAGCGAGCCGGGTCTACCGGCTGTGATACAGGGAGTTTAGGTATGCCGCTGGAAATCAAAGTGCTGGACTTCGGCGACATCGAGCTTGAGTCGAGCTTCCTCGTGCTCGGGCGCGGCTGCGGGCGCACGAAGCGCGTGCCGGTCTACGGCTTCCTGATCCTCGGCGGGCAGTATCCGATCGTCGTCGATACCGGCTATCGCGACAATGCGATCATGGAAACCCTCGGGATGCGCGGTTTGCAGCACCACGAGAACATGATCGAGAATCAGCTCGCGCGCCACGGCGTGAAAGTCGGTGACGTCCGCTATGTCTGCCATACGCACGCGCATATCGATCACGCCGGCAAGGATGACCATTTCCCGATGAACACGACGGTTGTGATGAACCGCCGGGAGCTGGAGTGCTCCGTTTCAGGTCTCATGCATCCGCAGTATCCGAAGCCTGATATCCAGCACCTCATCGAGCGACTACATACCCGCCACGCGCTGCGCCTCGAGGATCTGGAGCTCTCGGGTCCGATCGAGTTGATCCCCGGCGTCGTGATGGAAGCCGCCAATGCGCACACCGAAGGCTCGATGAATATCCACGTCGAGACGGCGGAAGGGCTCGCGACCATCTGCGGCGACGTCATCTACGACTTCCAGGATCAGATCATCGATCCCTATCACGTCATCTACTCCCATGAGGTGCAGGTGACGGGCAATCACGCGGGCACCAAGCGCTCCGAAAAGGCGGCGATCAAGAAGCTGCTCAACTCTTCGAAGTTCCTGCTGCCGGTGCATGACAAGCCCGCGAAGATTGAACGCGGCCAGGTCGTCGGACGGATGGACTATGCCGTGCCGGGACCGGTCAGCCAGACGGTGCAGCGGCGCGACTGGTTCCCGGTTTGAGGGGAGATAGCAGCATGGCCCATGACGCGCTCGATCCCGCATTTCGGCGCCTTATCGATGAGCACGCGCCGGTGCGGCAGGTAGGCAGTGGCTTCACGTTCACCGAAGGGCCTGTTTGGCACCCGATTGACCAATACCTGCTGTTCTCGGATATGCCGGGCGATGTGCGTCGCCGCCTCGATCGCAGTGGTGTTCGCGATGCGCTGCGTCCATCGAACAAGGCCAATGGCCTCACCTATGACGCCGAGCTCAACCTGATCGCCTGCGAGCATGCCACGTCGTCGGTTACCCGCTTCCGTCCGGATGGCACGCGCGAAGTTCTCGCCAGCCACTTCGAGGGGCGGGAACTCAATAGCCCGAACGACCTGTGCATCCATTCGAGCGGCGCGATCTATTTCTCCGATCCCTGGTACGGCCGCATGCCGCACTATGGCGTGGAGCGCCCACGTGATCTGGGCTGGCAGGGCGTGTTCCGCCTCGCGCCCGGCAGCCGCGAGCCGAAGCTGCTGGTTGACCGTTACATGTTCTCGCAGCCGAACGGCATCTGCTTCTGCCCCAACGAATCGAAGCTCTACGTCAACGACACGGAGCAGGCCAACATCCGCGTCTTCGATGTCCGCCCTGACGGAACGCTCGCAAACGCGCGCGTCTTCGCGAGCGGCGTCCGCGATGTGATGAAGCCCGGTGTGCCCGATGGCATGAAGTGCGATGCCGAGGGCAATATCTGGGTGACGGCGCCCGGGGGCTTGTGGGTTTATGCGCCGGACGGTCGTCACATCGGCCGGGTCGCAATCCCTGAGCTCAGCGCCAACCTTCACTGGGGCGGCCCGGACTGGCGCACGCTTTATGTCTGCGCGACGACCTCCGTATATGCCATCGATGTCAAGGTCGGCCCGCGCAGCGAGCCCTTCATGCGCGCGCGCGGATCGGGCACCCGCCCTGCGCCATCGGAGACCGCGAGCACGACGTCAACCGCAACGGTCGCCGGCGACGTGCAGCTCGATTCCTCGCGCTGCGCACTCATCATCCAGGACATGCAGAACGACGTCGTGATGGAGGGCGGTGCGTTCGCCAGCTCCGGCTCGCCGATTCACTGCCGCGAGCAGAACGCCATCGAGAATGTCCGCCGTCTCGCCGAGCATTGCCGGCGCCGTGGTGTGCCCGTCATTCATGTGTGGTTCTCGCGCCGTGCGGATGGTCGGAACATGACGCTCAACGCACCTCTTTTCGAGGGCGCGCTCGATGCCAACGCGATGGTCGAAGGTACCTGGGGCGCGGAGCCCGTGCCAGGGCTCGAAGCGCAGCCGGGTGACCATATCATCCGTAAGACCCGAATGAGCGCCTGGGAGGGGACGAACCTCGAGACGATCCTCCGCGCCGAGGGCCGCGATATCATCATCGAGACCGGCGCCTGGACGAACATGTCCATCGAGCACACGGCGCGCACGGGTGCCGACAAGGGCTACGTGATGGTCATTCCGGAAGACGGTTGCTCGACCATGAATGCCGACTGGCATCGCGCGTCGATCGAGTACGCCATGCAGAACGTGGCCCTGGTGACGAAGGTCGATGCGGTGATCGCAGGGCTCGGCTGAGGCCACGTGCGCGGTATCAAATCGGCATGTCGGGGATGGTGCCGCTGACTGCCAGGCGTGCCTCGGTGGCGTTCACTATGTCTTCGATGGAAACACCGGGCGCTTTCTCCAGCAGCGTTGCCTGCCCCTCGGGAAAGCCGATGACTGCCAGCTCAGTGACGACCAGATCGACCGGCCTTACCGAGGTCAGCGGCAGCGTGCATTGATCGAGGATCTTGGGTTTACCCTTCGCGGTGTGCTGCATGGCCACGATCACCCGCTTGGCTCCCGTAACCAGGTCCATCGCGCCGCCCATGCCTGGCACCATCTTGCCTGGGATCATCCAGTTGGCGAGGCGCCCTTGCGCATCTACCTGAAGGCCGCCGAGTACTGTCATGTCGACATGCCCCCCACGAATGAGGCCGAACGACATGGCGCTGTCGAACGTACACGCGCCCGGGAGTGCGCTTACCGGTCGCCCGCCTGCATCGGTAAGCGTCGGATGCATCGTGCCGTCCTCTGGGATTGGGCCTGTACCGATCAATCCATTCTCGGATTGGAAGTACACATCGATGCCGTCGGGAACATAGCTGGCGACCAGTGTCGGAATGCCGATGCCGAGATTGACGAGCATCCCGGACTGCAGCTCCCGTGCAATGCGCTTGGCGATGATGGTCTGTGCTTCCATCGGACGCTCATGGGTTGGTGACGAGGTAGTCGATCAGGGCCGCGGGCGTGACGACGTGATCCGGGGCGATCACGCCCACCGGCACGATGTTGTCTGCTGTGACGATGACAGTGTCGGCTGCCATCGCGATGACGGGATTGAAGTTGCGCGCAGTGAGTGCGTAGTAAAGGTTGCCCCTGTAGTCGGCGAGGAACGCATTGACCAAGGCGAAGTCCGCGCGCAATGCCGTCTCCAGGAGGTAGCTCTTTCCGTCCACGTCGATGCGGCGCTTACCCTCTTCGACAACTGTGCCGACGCCGGTTGGCGTGAGTACGCCGCCAAGGCCGTGGCCGCCGGCCCGGATGCGCTCGATCAGCGTGCCCTGCGGCACCAGATCAACCGCCATCTTCCCGGCGAGCATCTGCTGCTGGGTTTCCGGGTTGAGGCCGATGTGGCTCGCAATCGTCCTGCCGACCATTCCCGCTGAGATCAGCTTGCCGATGCCTCTGCCGGGTGCCGCGGTGTCGTTCGCAATCACGGTCAGGTTGCGCTTGCCCTGCCGCACGAGTTCGTCGATCAGCCGCTCCGGCGTGCCGATGCCCATGAAGCCACCGATCATGAGGCTGGCCCCGTCGGGGATCAAAGCTGCAGCACGTTCCACCGGGATCGTTTTCATGGCTGTCGCTCGCGCGTACCTGCTTGCGGCCGCACCGAGCGCGCATATAACGATTGGAGATAGGGGGCCGCCATCAGGCGAAACCCGCGCCCCGTGCCGTGCCCTCCACGGATGGCTCATCAGACTGCCACGCGCCGAATTTGGCTTGGCGGGAGTGGACCCGGCTCAGTAAGCTGGAATGAACGCAGGGCACTCGATCACGTTAGGTCGGTGCCTTTGAGCGCAAGCACGTGTCTACACGGCGTGCGCCGCGGATCGGTGGGGGGATATCTGCGATAGGGATTTGTCCTGATGGGGCAACACACGGCGCTGATCCCAACGATTGTTGTGGCGCTTTCGCTGGCCTTCCTGCTTGGAACGCTCGCGCAGCGGCTGCGCTTCTCGCCCCTCGTCGGCTATCTCATCGCCGGCATCGTGGTCGGCCCCTACACGCCCGGTTTCGTAGCAGATCAGGCGCTTGCCAACGAACTCGCCGAGATCGGCATCATCCTGCTGATGTTCGGCGTCGGCCTGCATTTCTCCGTGGCGGACCTGTGGTCAGTCCGATCTATTGCCGTACCCGGCGCGATTGGCCAGATGGCCGTTGCGACGACATTCGGCATGGCGCTCGCGTATCTGCTCGGGTGGACAACGGGCGCGGGGCTCGTATTCGGCCTGTCGCTCTCCGTTGCCAGCACGGTCGTCCTGTTGCGTGCGCTGCAGGAGCGCCGGCTGATTGCGACTGAGCGAGGTCGCATCGCACTTGGCTGGCTGATTGTCGAAGACGTTGCCATGGTCTTCGTGCTGGTGGCCATCCCCGCCATCCTCCCCCTCATGGATGGGAGCCTGGAGCGAAACGCAGCGTTCGGATTTGGCTCCTCGGAGATCGTCGGCACAATCATGCTGACCGTGGCCAAAGTCTTGGGTTTCATCGCCGCGATGATGATCTTCGGGCGCAGGATCATACCTTGGACGCTGCACTACATCGCGCACACGGGATCGCGGGAACTGTTTCGTCTCGGCGTACTGTCCATAGCGCTCGGCTTTGCGTTTGGTGCCGCAAAACTGTTTGGCGTTTCGTTCGCCCTTGGTGCGTTCTTCGCGGGGATGATCCTCAGCGAATCTCAATTGAGCCAGCGTGCCGCCGAGGAAACGCTTCCGCTGCGTGACGCTTTCGCCGTGCTGTTCTTCGTGTCGGTCGGGATGCTTTTCGACCCGTCCATCATTGTGCACGAGACCTGGCCTCTGATCGCGACGCTCGGTGTGATCCTCGTCTGCAATCCATTGATCGCCTTCGCCATCGTGCGCGTCTTTGGGCACTCGGTAGGGACCGCGCTGACCATCTCGGCGAGTATTGCTCAGATTGGCGAGTTCTCCTTCATTTTGGCGGGCCTGGGGATCACCCTCGGCGTTCTTACTGCGGAGATGAGAGATCTCATCCTCGCAGGGGCTCTTATTTCCATTCTGGTCAACCCGGCCTATTTCCTCATCGCAGATCGCTTGCGGCCTTGGCTGGAGTCGAGCGAAGCCCCGCGGGACATGGGCACGGCGAGCGCCGTCGAACTTGCCGAACTCGAGCCGACAAAACTCGAGGATCATGTCGTCCTGGTCGGCTGCGGGCGTGTCGGGCGTCGGATCGCGGGAGCCCTGCTGTTGGATGGGCCACCGCTGCTTGTGATGGATGATAACGAGGAGGTCATTGCAGGCCTGAAGGCGCGGGGCGTCGAAGCCATGGCCGCGAATGCGGTGACGAGCTTGCGCGCCGCGAGCCTGGAAAAGGCACGCTGCCTTATTGTTGCGATTCCGGAGAACTTCGAGGCCGGACAGGTCGTCGAGCAGGCGCGTGCGATCAATCCTCGGCTGGCCATCTTTGCGCGCGGACATTCCGAGGCCGAAATGGCTCATCTGAAGGAGTGCGGGGCGAGCGAAATCGTTCTCGGCGAGCAGGAGATCGCAGAGGCGCTGCTTGGCTTTTATCTCGGGATGTCGGCAACGGAGGCGAACAATTCAGAGAGCGCCGCGCCGGGGCGCACTCCGGCATCAGCGACGTCGTGAGGCCATTCCAACCTTCGACCCGCCGCAGCGCATTGCGCTGACCTTCAAGCAGATCAGCGCCCGGCGCCAATTGAAGAAGCGCGGCACCCGGCGGCAATAGTTGCGAAATGGCGAGCCGTAGATCCCTTCGAGCCACGGCTCTTCGCAGAAGACCATCAGCGTGTAGACAGCCATCATGGCCGCACAGAGCAGATACGTTCCGCCGCCGTCCGTCGCGACCATGAGGCAGCCGTAGACGACGATCAGCATGGCGTTCTGCGGATTGCGGCTCCAGCGATAGATACCGCCGGTGACGAGGCCATCCTGCGCCCCATAGCTATTGTCGCGGCCGAGAACGTGAAAGGCGTAGACGAACAGCGTTGTGGAGGCGACGAGCCCTGCCAGGGCGATTGCGCGCAACCAGGTGGGAAGGCCGAAGGTGCCGGCCGTATCGAGCGCCGCCATGAGGAAGCAAAGCAAGTTCAGGCCTCGGAAAAGCGGCCAGAAAACGTAGCTTTGCCAGGTTCCTTCTCCGGGCGTTGGCCAGACGCGGAAGTTTGCGCTCAGCACCGTCATCAGGAGCAAAGCAAGCAGTACCGCCGCTACCGCCAAACCGATCACGAGCACAGCCGTCGCCATGGATCATGCCTTCAATGGGGTCGGGTGCATCCGCGTAAGCGTACGTGCACCGTCACTCTGAAACGCGCAAATCTCCGGGCCATCGTGCCACGCACGTCGCGTTCGGCCAACAGGGGCTCAAGAGTTCGGGCGTGAGCGGGAACATGGTGCCGGCAGCTCGAGATGTCCGGGCTCCTGAGCGTGCGACTGCACGCCGCCCCCGCGGAGCCGATGAGCGAAGCGCATTCGGCGTGAGCGCAGAAATGGTGCCGGCAGCAGGATTTGAACCCGCGACCCCCTGATTACAAATCAGGTGCTCTACCAACTGAGCTATACCGGCTCCAGGCCAGCCCCAAGGGGCCGCGCCGCATGGGGGCGCAAGGCCGAACGCCCGCCTTATACGCGAACCGATCGGACGGTGCTACCATGTCCGCACGGCCTGCCGAGGTCTCGCTCTGGCCACATGCCCGTGCGACTCCATCCGGGCCCTAGCCCTCGGGCCGGCAATGACATATAAGGCGGCACTGCAAGCCCAATCGCTGGACGATGCAGCCGGAACCTGGAACGCCGAGGCGCTCCGGGCCTATATGCCTTGGTTACAAGTAACTCTTGGTGAACGTGGAGACGTATCATGCCTGCCCCCTGGTCGCCCGACAGCTGGAGATCCAAGCCGATCGTCCAGGTGCCCGAGTTTCCGGACGCGGCCGTTCTGGCCGACGTGGAAGGCAAGCTCGCGACGTTTCCGCCCCTCGTATTTGCCGGTGAGGCCCGCCAGCTCACGAAGGCGCTCGGCGAAGTGGCCGAGGGCCGCTCGTTTCTGCTCCAGGGCGGCGACTGCGCCGAGAGCTTCGTCGAGCACCGCGCCGACAACATCCGCGATTTCTTCCGCGTCTTCCTGCAGATGGCGGTCGTGCTGACCTATGCCGGCGCCTCGCCGGTGGTGAAGGTCGGCCGCATTGCGGGCCAGTTCGCGAAGCCCCGCTCCTCGCCCGTCGAGAAGAAGGATGGCGTCGAGCTGCCGAGCTATCGCGGCGACATCGTCAACGGCCCCGAGTTCACGGCGGATGCCCGCATCCCGGATCCGCAGCGCCAGCTCCAGGCCTATCGCCAGTCGGCGGCGACGCTGAACCTGATCCGTGCCTTCGCGGGCGGCGGCTATGCCGACCTCGAGCGCGTGCACCAGTGGACGCTCGGCTTCATCAAGGACAGCCCACAGGGGCGTCGCTTCGAGGAGCTGGCGAGCCGCATCTCGGATACGCTGGAGTTCATGCGCGCGTGCGGCATCACCGCCGACAACACACCGCAGCTCCGCACGACGACGATGTACACGAGCCACGAGGCGCTGTTGCTGGGCTATGAGCAGGCCATGACGCGGCTCGATTCGACGAGCGGCGACTGGTACGCGACGTCCGGCCACATGATCTGGATCGGCGATCGTACGCGCCAGCCGGATCACGCGCACGTCGAGTACTTCCGCGGCATCAAGAACCCGATCGGCATGAAGTGTGGCCCGTCGCTGGAGCCGGACACGCTGCTCAGGCTGATCGACGTTCTCAACCCGAACAACATCGCCGGGCGCCTGACGCTCATCTGCCGTTTCGGCTCGGACAAGGTGGAGAGCCACCTGCCGAAGCTGGTTCGCGCCGTTGAGAAGTCCGGCCGCAAGGTCGTGTGGTCGTGCGATCCCATGCACGGCAATACGATCTCGGCGGCGAGCGGCTATAAGACCCGGCCTTTCGAGCGCATCCTGAAGGAGGTCGATACCTTCTTCGCGGTGCATCGCGCGGAGGGCACGCACGCGGGTGGCATCCACGTCGAGATGACGGGCCAGAACGTGACCGAGTGCACGGGCGGCGCGATGGCGATCAGCGATGCGGATCTTTCGGACCGCTATCACACGCACTGCGATCCGCGCCTGAATGCCGACCAGTCGCTGGAGCTTGCTTTCCTGGTCGCCGAAAGGCTGAAAATGGAACGGGCAGAACGCGCACCGCACGAAGCGTCGATCGCGGCGGCGGAGTAGTTCAATCTAAGTAAACTAATCGGAACCCGGCTGGCCGAGTGAAGCGGCCAGCCGCTTTATGCTCAAATCGCGTTTACGTGTTGCCATTTTAGGCGCCTCTGGCTGGGCGAGAGGCTGAAGTATCGAGGAAGAGCCTTGAAAGGCCATTGAAGCGCATTGCGACACAGAACCCGCAAAAGGCGAAGGCTAACCACTACGCTTCAGCGCCGTTTGGACGACCAAGGTAGCCCCCAGCTCCATCAGGCGCTCACGGCTGTACATGCGCTCGTTCACCGGCATTCCGTCGAATATGTCCAGCCATTTCTGGCGGATGCCGACGGTGCCCGGCTTAGCGATCTCATCCTGAAGGGCGCGAACCAGTCCAACCCATAGGTCGGCCGCCTGCAGGGGCAAAAACTTCTTCTCGTCTTCATGGATTGGGACCTCGCCGATGCTGGCCGGCTGCCGCCACGAAAGCTTGCTGCGCAAGTCGTGCCAATAGTCGATTGCCCGCCGACTGACCGCGCCGTTCTCATCGAAAATGTACATCAGCGTCTGGGATCCGCCGAGCCAATCCCGCGATTCCGATATGGCATCGACGATTTGATAGAAGCAGAAGAAGTACGGATCTCTGAGGGCCTTGGTTTTGACGAATGCACGGACGAACTCGTTATAGTCGTCTCGCGGCACGATGACTGAGTAGCCAGCGAGCGCATGATCCCTAGTAATTCGCGCTAGCTTGCCGACGCTTTTATCGCGCTCTTCCTCGATCCAGCCGCGACTTGGATCGAATTGATACTTCATCGCGAGCGCTTCACTCAGCTTGAAATACTCAAGCGTGGGTGATTCCTTCAGAGCCTCATCCCATTTGACTGACAGCGCAGCCCACTGCTCCCTCGATGCGATTAGGCCGGCGAGCACAAAGAAGCCGCCCGGACTTGTGGTCCGGCTTGCTGACTCGTCAATGCAAGCCTGGAGAATCACAAGGAAACGGCTCCCGCGCAATGGTGACGGGAGGGCATGCACAACTGCCATGGTTGGAGGCGCGAAGCAGCATCCGTCACGCCCTCCCAATTTCCACGATTCGGAATGCTACGCGAAGCACAATATGCCCTTAAAGCCCCACCTCCCAAAACTGCCCATTCACGTCGTGGCCGAATTCGTTGTGGCGTTCTTCCTTGATGAGCTTGAAGCCGGCGGCCTGATAAATGCGCACGGCGGGCGTGAGAATGTCGTGCGTCCAGAGTATGAGCGTCTTGTAGCCGCGCGCACGTGAGAAGCGGATGCACTCATCGACGAGACGGCGGCCGAGGCCGAGGCCGCGTACGGATGGCTCCACATAGAGCATCCGCAGCTGCGCCACCTCCGGCGAAGCTCGTGTGATGAAGACCGAACCGACGACCTCGCCATCGCGCTCGGCGATCCACGCGCGGTCGAACTTCTCATCGTAGTCGCGCACGAACTTCGCGAGAATCTCGGCCATCATGGCTTCGAGCCCGATGCCGGTCCAACCGTACTCGGTCGCGTAGATGGTGGACTGGCGATTGATGATCCAACCGATGTCACCGGTTTCAAGACCACGCAGAATGTAGGGCTCGGTGGTTGGCGTCGGCTCGCCGAGCAGGCGCCGGATGGTCTTCGTCGCGTTGACGAGACGCGGGCGGTCAGTCGCGGCGACCTTCTCCAACATCGCGACTACGCCCTCATGCGAGCCGCGATCGAGCGGCGCGAAGGCAGCCTCGCCTTTGGATGTGAGTGTGATGATCGCGCGGCGGGCGTCGTCCTCGGCCGGGGCGCGGCGAATGAGGCCCTGGTCTTCGAACTTCCGCAGCATGCGGCTGAGGTAGCCAGCATCGAGGCTCAGCTCGCGTATGAGATCGCTCGCGGTGATGTCGCGCCCATGGGCGAGCTCATAGAGTACGCGCGCCTCGGAGAGCGAATAGGGGCTCGCGTGCAGGCTCTCGTCCAGGAGACCGATCTGCCGCGTGTAGAAGCGGCTGAAGCGGCGGATCGCGGCGATGTTGTCCGCGGTCGGATCTGGCGTGGTCTGGGTCATGGCGCACCTCCACGACGAATGGTCAATCAATTATTTGACTGAGTCAAGTAATGGCTCGAGGCCGGCCCTTTTGCGCTCGCACAGCGGCGCCTTTCCAAGTGCCTTCATGGCGTGCATAAAAGCGCGCAAAGCCGACCTGGGGAGGAAGTCATGCTGCTCGCTGAAAACCTGAAAAGACTGGGCACGGAGACGGCCTTCGAGGTGCTCGCCCGGGCCGCCGAGCTGCAGCGGCAGGGCAAGGACATCATCAATCTCGGGATCGGCCAGCCGGACTTCCAGACTCCCGCCCATATCGTCGAGGCCGCCATCAAGGCGCTGCGCGACGGGCACCACGGCTACACGCCGGCGCAGGGCATCCTGCCGCTTCGCGAGTCCGTCGCGAAGGATCTGCACAAACGTCACGGCGTCGAGGTGAGTCCCGACAACATCGTAATCATGCCGGGCGGCAAGCCGACCATGTTCTTCGCCGTGCTGATGTTCGGGCAGCCGGGCGCAGAGATCATGTATCCGGATCCGGGCTTCCCGATTTATCGCTCGATGATCCAATATTCTGGCGCCAAGGCCGTGCCGATCGCGCTCAAGGAAGAGAATGGCTTCGCGTTCAGCGCCGATGAAGTGCTGGCGCAAATCACGCCTAAGACTTCGCTCATCATCCTGAACAGCCCGGGCAATCCGACCGGTGGCGCCGTGCCGAAGGAGGAGGTAGCGAAGCTCGTTGCGGGTCTCGCCAAGCATCCGCATGTCGCCGTCATGTCGGACGAGATCTACGGCCAGATGCTCTATGACGGCCGCGAGTTCGAAAGCTTCTTGCGCTATCCAGAGATCCGCGATCGCCTGATCATTCTCGACGGCTGGTCGAAGACGTATGCGATGACAGGTTGGCGTCTCGGTTTCTCGGTGTGGCCGAAGTCGATCGTCGATACCGTGGTGCGACTTTGCGTAAACAACCATTCTTGCGTCAACGCGCCGACGCAATTCGCCGGTATTGCCGCGCTGGAAGGCCCGCAGGATGACGTGGTCAAAATGGTGAAGGCGTTCGACGAGCGCCGCCGCGCCATCGTGCCCATGCTCAATCAGCTGCCGGGCTTCACGTGCGTCAATCCGGGTGGGGCGTTCTACGCGTTTCCAAATGTCACAGGCACTGGCATGAGCGCGCGCGAGTTACAAAATAGGATGCTGGAGGAAGCCGGCGTCGCGACCGTCGCCGGCACGAGCTTCGGCATTCACGGTGAGGGCTACATACGCTTCTCCTATGCCAATTCCATCGAGAACATCCGCAAAGCCATCGAGCGCGTCGGCACGCTGCTCATGGAGAAGCGGTAAAGACGAGGTGCGTCCTTGAGTGAGTCGCCTGACGCTTTTTACGCCCGCCGCCTCGGCGAAGAGATCGACGGTGGCGAGCCTGAGCTCGCCATGCTTGGCTCTCTCGTCGGCAAAGGCGGCATTGCGGTTGATATCGGCGCCAACGAGGGCGTTTACGCCTACGCGCTGAGCGAACTTGGCGCTGTCGTGCATGCTTTCGAGGCCAATCCGACGTTCGCGGACTTCGCCAAGCGCTCTCTCGGGAGCCGCGCGACGGTGCATCAGCTCGCGTTGTCGAACGAGACGGGCCAGGCGTCGTTCTTCATTCCGCTGGCCGAGGACAGCAGTGAGCTGCACCTCGCCGGCAACCTCAAGAACTCGCACAGCCAGTTCGAGCGCCAGACCGTGATCAAGGTCGAGGTTCGCACGCTCGACAGTTTCGAGCTGACGAATGTGCAGCTCATCAAGGTGGACGTCGAGGGCAGCGAGCTGGAAGTGCTCGAAGGCGCGCGCGAGACCATCCTGCGGGATCATCCGGCACTGCTGCTTGAGCTGCTCTCGGGCACGTACAAGGATCCGCTGGCGGTGACGCGTGAGGTCTGTGAGAAGTACGGCTACTCCGCCTTCATCGTGGACAAGGGCAAGCGCCTCGACGCCATGACGACGATCGCCGGGCTCAAGTCGAACACGACCTGGGGTACCGATATCGCGACGCGGAACGTGCTGTTTCTCTGAATCACTCGAAGAGCGAGAGCTGTTCCTCGGGCTCCGCCGCCGGGCCGCGTGGAATGCGGCGATAGCCGAAGCTCACGCGATCGACGAGCCCGGGGTGGCGCGCACGAAATGCAGCCTCGGCCTTCTCGCGGCTCGTCGGAAATTTCTCGCCCCACCATATGGCATAGAGCTGCCGCGGATCACATTCGTAGCGCGCCATGAGATCCTTGCGCCGGACGCGTAGCCAGCGCGCAATCCAGATTTCTATGGCTTCGGCCTCGCCGAGCGCACGCGCCGCAGTTTCGCGCACCGCGGCAGCCGGAGCGTTCGTGACTTCAGACAGACAGAGCGAGGAAACAATCATGGGCGATACACGACTTCGGTCTGACGCATGAGACTTATAACCTGACAGAACATTGCGGCAACGCAACGGCGTTGTGCAGGTCTGGTCACCGCCCTATTGCGCGGAATGCGGATTGCCTATTGCCCGACGCGATGGCACAGGGACCGGCGCCTCCTCGAGCCGAGACCCGATCGTGACCTCAGCAACCTCAAATCCCCCCATGCGGGCCGCTGCGATTCTGATCGTCATGCTCTCGGCGACGACGATCCTTTCGCAGTTCTTCCGCTCGTCTGTCACGGTCATCGCGCCCGAGCTGATCGTCGAGCTGAAACTGACGTCCGAAGCGCTTGGCATGGCCAATGCCATCTTCTTCTTCGCGCTCATGGCGGCGCAGGTGCCGGTCGGCATTCTTTTCGACCGTATCGGCGTGCGATTTACGGTGGGCGGTCTCGCCGCGCTAGGTGTCGCCGGAGCGCTCTGGCACGCGGTCGTCCGCGACGGCAGTGAGCTGATCGCGGCGCGCTTCCTGCTGGGCCTGGGCTTCGGCGGCAGCTTCATGTCGGTGGTCGTTCTGTGCTCGCGCTGGTATCCGCGCACCCGCTGGGCGACGGCCATGAGCTGGGTTTTCAGCCTGAGCATGATCGGCGTCGTTCTGGCGGGAACGCCTCTGGCGCTCGCAGCGCAATGGATGGGATGGCGGACGGCGTTCGTGATCATGGCGGGCCTGTCGGCGTTGGTCGGTTTGCTCTTCGTCTGGCTCGTGCGTGACGATCCGCCGGGCAAGGTGCCGGTCGCGCATCCGCCCGAGACGCTCGGTGGTGCGCTCGCCGGATTCGTTGCGGTCCTGCGGCTGCCGGGGCTCCTGCGCGTGCTCGGGCTGCAGACTGTCGCCTATGCCGTCATGGCGACCATCATGGGTCTGTGGGCGGGCCCGTACCTCCATGACGTGCATGGCCTGGACGCAGTGGCGCGCGGTAACGTGCTCATCGCCATGGCGATGGCGCAGTTCGTCGGCGTGCTGGCCTTCGGGCCCATGGACCGCATTTTCGACACCCGCAAGTGGGTGGCCATAAGCGGCGCGACGGCCACGATCCTGGTGCTGCTCGCGCTGGCTGCCGACCCGCCGACGACGCTCGCCATCGCTCTCATCATCGGTTTGTGCGCGACCTCGGCTTACGGTGTCGCGGTCGTGACCCATGCGCGCACATTCTATCCGGATCATCTTGCCGGGCGCGGTGCGACGACGGCCAACATGGCCCAGCTCTTCGGTTGCGCCATGGTCCCGGTCGTCACTGGTTACATTCCGAACTGGTTCCCGCAGACGCCGGCCGGCTATTCTCCGGTCGCCTATCAGTGGATCTTTGCTACCATTGCGGGGACGCTGGCGGCGGGCCTCCTGGTCTATGTCACGTCGCGCGACGTCCGGCCGAGCAGCCAGCTCGGCCCAACAACGCCGGCTCCGACCGGCGATAAATCCAGGCCGACCGGCAGCTAGAGGAAACGCACCATGCGCACGCGAATGACCGAAGCTTTGACGCTGCCGAAGGATGGAACGGCAGGCGCACTCGCGGGCCGTGTCTGGCGGCCGGATGTCGGCGGTCCCTCCGTCGTCGCGGTGCGTGCCGATGGCGTCTATGACATCTCGCGGCATGCGCCGACCATGCGCGATCTCACAGAGCGCACCGACGCGGTGGCGATCGTGCGCTCCGGGGCAGGTGAGCGCATCGGCGCGCTTGGCGAGATCCTCGCCAACACGCCTGAGGTCTATCGCGATGCGTCGAAGCCCTCGCTGCTGGCGCCGATCGATCTGCAAGCGGTGAAAGCGGCAGGCGTGACATTCCCGCGCTCGATGCTGGAGCGCGTCATCGAGGAGCAGGCGAAGGGCGCGCCCGAGAAGGCCGAGGCCATCCGCAAGCAGGTGCAAACCCAGATCGGCGGTGACCTGCGTGCGCTGAAACCCGGCTCCAAGGAGGCCATGGCGCTCAAGCAGACGCTGATCGCCGCGGGTGCATGGTCGCAGTATCTCGAGGTCGGCATTGGCGAGGACGCCGAGATTTTCACCAAGGCGCAGCCCATGTCGGCCGTCGGGCACGGCATGACCGCAGGGCTGCATCCGAAATCGACGTGGAACAATCCCGAGCCCGAAGTGGCGATGGTCGTCAACTCCAAGGGCGCCATCGTCGGCGCGACGCTTGGCAATGACGTTAACCTGCGCGATATCGAGGGCCGCTCGGCGCTGCTGTTGTCGAAGGCCAAGGACAACAATGCCTCGGCGACGGTCGGCCCGTTCGTGCGCTTCTTCGACGACACGTTCTCGCTCGATACGGTGCGTGCGCTCGACGTGCATCTGACGGTGGATGGGCCGGAAGGCTTCCGCCTAACGGGCAAATCCTCCATGCACGAGATTGCGCGCGATCCGGCAGATCTCGTCGGCCAGCTCATTGGCAAGGCGCATCAGTATCCGGATGGTGCAATCCTCTATCTAGGCACCATGTTCGCGCCGAGCGAGGATCGCGGTGAGCCCGGCATGGGCTTTACGCACAAGGTCGGCGACATCGTCACCATTCACGCCGATGCGCTCGGCGCGCTCACGAACGTCATGACGACATCCGATCAGGCGCCGCCCTGGACATTCGGCGTCGCCGATCTCATGCGCAATCTCGCCAAACGTAACCTGATCTGATCGAGGCCTACATGCTCTTCATGGTTATCTCGACACCGCGACCGGAAAAGCCGTCAACGATGGTGCCGAGCCGCAAAGCCTACTGGGAGTGGCTCGCGCCACTGCAGACCAGCGGCATGTGCAAGGGGGTGTGGGCACGCACGGGTCGCGGTGCGGTCGTCCTCTTCGACGTGCCGGACAACGAGACGCTGCATCGCTTCATGAACGAATGGGCGGAGATCATTCCGGCGACCTTCGAGGTCTATCCGCTGATCGATACGGGTGCCGCCAAGGCCTTCCTCGGCAAGTCGGGCGTATAAAACAAAACGGCCCGCCCTGGAGTGCTCCGGGCGGGCCATTTCACATGACGAGGCGGCTCTATCAGCCGTAGATTTCCGGGTTGATCGCATTTTCCTTGCGCGGCTTGCCGTCGAACACAGCGAGCACGTTCTTCGCAGCTTCCGCCGACATGCGCTCCATGGCCTCTGCGGTCACGCCGGCAATGTGCGGCGAAGCGAGCAGGTTCGGCAGCTTGAAGAGCGGGTTCGCAGGATCCGGCGGCTCGCGATCGAACACGTCGAGTGCTGCGGCCGGCAGCGTACCGTCGGTGAGCGCAGCGTGCAGAGCGACTTCATCGATGATACCGCCGCGCGCCGTCGAGACGAGATAGGCCGTCCGCTTCATTGCCTTGAGCTGCTTGGCGCCGATCATGCCGACCGTCTCCGGCGTCTTCGGGCAATGGATCGTCACGTAATCGGCGCGCGGCAGCGCCGCATCGAGATTTGTGACGGGCTCGCAGCCGGCGGCCTTGATGGCCTCGGCTTTGACGTATGGATCATAGACGAGGACGGTCATTTCCATGGCCTGGCAGCGCTTGGCCGTGCGCGTGCCGATGCGGCCGAAGCCGATGACGAGAACCGTCTTCTCGAAGAGGTCGTTCGAGATCATCGCCGGCTTGAGGCGATCACCCCAGCGGCCTTCCTTCACGAGCGCGGACAGCTCCGGGCCCTTGCGCGCGAGCGTGAGCATGAAGGTCATGGCGTGCTCGGCGACCGACGGTGAGTTCGCCGTGCCGGCAATCATCACCGGCACTTTTGCTGCGGTCATCGCCGGAATGTCGATGGCGTCATAGCCGACGCCGACGCGCGCGACGCATTCCATGGAACCGGAAGCATCAAGCTCGGCGCCGCGAAATCGCGTGCCGCCGAGAATGGTCGCGTGGACGGGCGCGTGCTTCTTCAGGATCGCGCGGTATTCCTCGTCTTGCGCCATGTTGGGGAACGGGATGGCTTCCACATCGGGGCGCGACGCGAGGATCTCTCGCCCGGCATTGCCCATGGAATCCGTGAAAAGCACTTTCTTCTTGTTGGTCGCCATACGTTCTCTCCTCGTCGTACCCGTCCGTCAGCGTTACGCCGCGGCACACTAATCCACGTAGCGAACCCGGTCGGATGCGAGCAGATCCTCGATCCCTCCGAGATTGGTGAAGCCGTTCTTGATCTTGCCCTGCGTCGCCCCTTCGGCGGCGAGCACTTCCTCGACCAACGGCAGAATGGTGTGAAGGTGCTTGCGTGGCAGGACAACGACGCCATCGGCATCGCCGATCACCACATCGCCCGCTTCGACTGCAACGCCACCGATGACGATTGGCAGGCCGACACGGCCAGGGCCGCTCCTCACGCACGAATTTGGGGTGATGCCGCGCGCGAAGACAGGCAACCCGACGGGCGCGATGCCGGCAATGTCGCGCGCCATGCCGTCGATGACGATCGCAGCAGCGCCTTTGCCTTTTGCCACCATGGTGACGTTGTCGCCGACGACGGCGGACTGCGCGAACCCTTCCGAGGCGGCCATGATCACATCGCCGGGCTGGGCGAGGGCGACTGCTGCGATGATGGCGAGATTGTCATTAGGGCCGGTCTCGCAGGGCAGTGCCGTTCCGAGGAAGAACGCGTTGGCCGGATCAATGGCCTTGATGGCTGCGTCGAGCGCGCCGCGCCCCTGCATGGCATCGACGGCCTGCCCGGTCTGCACGCCCTTGAGGCGGCCGAGCGTGAAGGCATCGGGGCGCTGCCACGTGCGGCGGATGGTCAGTAGGGGCGGATCTTTCAGCATGGATGGACCTTCTGCTTCAATGGCTGGGGACCTGGAAGGATCGGCCTTGGCTTCCTGGCGGGCTATGTAATGACTCTGCTGCGCGGCTCGACGATTTCGAACATGCGCTCGAAGGTGTCGAGCAGTGAGAATAGGGCAGTAACCTTAGATGGATCGCCCGAGATCTGGATCGTGCCCGCGCCGATTGCAGCGTCGAATGTCGTCTTCTCGGATATGACGGCATCGAGATCCGTTCGCTTCAGCGTCACTATCGCGTCGGGCTTGTCCGCGAGGCGCCGCGGGGACGTCGACATGGCTGCATTCGAGACGATGATGCAGAACCTCTCGCCAGTGTCGCTGAAGATCCAATTCTGCGTCGTGCGAAACCCTTCGGCCTTGGGCCCGTTCAGCCGTACGGCCAGATAGTCGAACAGCTGATCGGTCGGTAGCGCGCGGAGAATGTGGGGGCCGATCGCCGAGCGCGACGGCACCTTCGGCATGCCGGCTCGCAGCTCGAGGGCGCCAAAGAGATAGGCGTTACGCCATGTCGCGCTCTCGGCGAGATAGCCGAGTTGCTCGAAGGTGTCGGCGAGCAAACTGCGTGCGCCGGCATTGCCCGGCTCCGCGAAGACGAGATGTGAAAGCACCTGTGCGACGAAGCGAAATTCGCCCTTGTCGAAGTCCGTCCGCGCGCGCTGCAGTATGGCTTCGGCCCCGCCCATATACTCGACCATCTTGCGGCCCGTCTCGACAGGCGGCAGCGGATCGAGATTGGCGGGATTGGCGTCATACCAGCCGAGATAATGCTGATAGATGGCCTTCGCATTGTGCCGGATATGACCGTAGTAACCGCGTGTCGCCCAGGCGCCGTCGAGGGACTTCGGCGTGCCGATCTGCTCGGCAATCTCCGCTGGCTTCAAGCCGTGGTTCATCAGCCGCACGGTCTGGTCGTGGGCGTAGCGGTAGAGATCGCGCTGCGCCTCGAGATGACTGACGACGCACTCGCGCCCCCATGCAGGCCAATGATGCTGGCCGCAGAGAGCTTCCGCCTCGTCGCCCCAAAGGTCGAGCGCCTCCTGGATGTACTTCGACCAGTCGAGTGAATTGCGCACCTGCGAGCCGCGAAACGGTAGCAGGTTATGGAAGTTGTGCGTCGCGTTCTCCGCGAGGTTCAGCACTTTGAAGACCGGCAGGTAGAAGTGCATCTCCGCAGGCGCTTCCGTTTCCGGCGCCATTTGAAAGATGAACTCGACGCCGTCGATCGTGCGCGTCTCGCCGGTGCGCGTGATAATGTCGTTCGGTGGCACAAGCGCGACGCGGCCCGCACTGATCGACTTGCCGAGCCCGCAATCCACCTGCTGCGCCGGACCGCGCGGCAACAGCCCGCCGAACTGGTACTGGGCGCGCCGCAGCATGGCGTCGCCCGCAATCACGTTCTCGGAGACGGTGTGCTCCATGAACTGGTCCGGGGCGATCACCGGGACTTTGCTGGTAGCGACATCCTTGGGATCGACCACACCGGCCGCACCGCCCCAGTGGTCGACATGCGTGTGCGTGTAGATCACGCCAGTAACCGGCCGGTCGCCGCGATGGCGGCGATAGAGGGCCAGGGCCTCGCGCGCCGTCTCCACTGCTGTCAGCGCGTCGACGACGATGACGCCCGTCTGGCCCTCGACGAGGGTCATATTGGCGATGTCGAAGCCGCGCACCTGGTAGACGCCGGGCACGACCTCGAAGAGGCCATGGATCGTGTTGAGACGGGCCTGGCGCCAGAGACTGGGATTGACCGTCGGCGGCGCAGCTTCCTCGCGCTGGAAGCCGTACGTTTTCATCGTCCAGACGGTGCGGCCCGTGTCGCCGATGATGTGCGCATCCTCGATCGTGCCGAGGAACCCGCGCCGTGCGTCGTCGAAATCCCGGGTGTCACCGAAAGGCAGTGCGTCGAGGACTGCGGCGTTCTGCCGAACAACGGCTGCAGAGGCCGCTTTCGGCCCCTCAGGCGCCGAGCCTTCGGATGCTGCCATGGACGTTTCCTCGTGGATTTGGCGCCCGACTTGCCCGCGATTCCCGGAGGCTGCCGATGCCGTTTTTTGTTCTTGGAACGCAGTCAACTAGCCCGTGGGCGGACGGTCAACGGCATTCACAGCAGGTCAGGCGTGAAGAGTTCAGTCCTTGGCGCGCTCGACGTAGGAGCCGTCCTCGGTCATCACGACGATCCGTGTGCCGGACTCGATGTGGGGCGGCACCATCACGCGGGCGCCATTGGACAGCTTGGCCGGCTTGTATGACGAGGATGCCGTCTGCCCCCTCACGACGGGGTCGGCTTCCACGATCTCGAAAATCACGCGCTGCGGCAGCTCGATCGCGACGGGGTTGCCCTCGAAGAGCTTGATCGAGCAGCGCATGTTCTCGACGAGCCACTGCGCCGAGTCGCCCAGCAGATCCTTGGGTACGACGATCTGCTCGAAAGATACTGGCTCCATGAAATTGAAGCCCATTTCGTCCTCGTAGAGGTAGTCGTAGTCCTTCTCGTCGAGGAAGGCGCGCTCGACCGATTCCGTCGTGCGATAGCTTTTGACGATCTTTACGCTGTCGGAAATCCGACGCATATCGATATGGGTCGTCGGGGTGCCCTTGCCGGGGCGGATGCTCTCGGCCTTCAGGACAGTGCAGAGATCGCCGTCGATCTCGAGAACATTGCCTTTGCGGACCTCACTTGCGATAACCTTGACCACGAAACCGTTCTCCGTCCATGTCCCCGCAGGGCCGCTCAAAATCCTAGGCTGGCGGCTTCATAGCTGTTTCAGGGGCTCAGGCCAAGCCGGCCCCTTGGCGAGGACCGTCGAGACCTCATGATTGAGCGTCCATGGTGGCATCCGGACAAGCACGCCGACCGGCGTCCGTACCTGCTTGCGCGGGGGCGGATCAAGGCTGCGCTTCGGTCCTGGTTCGAGGATCGGGGGTTCGTGGAGATCGAGACCAGCGCCTTGCAGGTTTCGCCGGGCAACGAGGCGCACCTCCACGCTTTTTCGACCGAATTCCGCACCGAAGGGGGCCGAAGTACCCCTCTATACCTGCACACCTCCCCCGAATTTGCCTGCAAGAAGCTGCTGGCGGCGGGCGAACGGCGGCTGTTCACTTTTGCGCCCGCTTACCGGGATCGCGAGCGTGGGGCCCTGCACCATCCCGAGTTCACCATGCTGGAATGGTACCGGGCAGGGGAGTCGTACGAGATTCTCATGCGCGACAGCGCCGAACTGCTGGCGCTAGCCGCTGCTGCGGCGGAGACCGATCTCCTGACCTTCCGCGATGAGCCCGTAGACCCATCCGCCCCGCCCGAACGACTGACCGTTGCCGAGGCCTTCCGTCGTCACGCGCGGATCGATCTGTTGGCGACGCTTGGCGGTGAAGGTCCCGACCGCGATGGGCTCGCCGAGCAGGCGCTTGCGGTGGGTGTTCGCGTCGCACCGGACGATACGTGGTCCGACATTTTCAGTCGCGTGATCGTCGATTGCGTCGAGCCGCGCATAGGGCGCGGACAGGCGACGATCCTCATGGAATACCCAACAGTCGAGGCGGCGCTGGCGCGTCCCTCGCCGAAGGACCCGCGCGTTGCCGAGCGCTTCGAACTTTATGCCTGCGGTGTCGAGCTTGCGAATGCCTTTGGCGAGTTGACCGATCCAGCCGAGCAGCGTCGCCGCTTCGAGGCCGAGATGGTGGAAAAGGAGCGCATCTACGGCGAGCGCTATCCGATCGACGAGGATTTTCTCGCCGCGCTCGCGATGATGCCGCCCGCGTCGGGTATCGCGCTCGGTTTCGACCGGCTGGTGATGCTGGCCACGGGCGCGCGGACCATCGAGCAAGTGCTCTGGGCGCCGGTGGACGTTCCATGAGCGACAGGGGCAGACAAACGACGCTGCGCACGCCGCAGGATTTGCTGGACGCAGGCCTGATTGGCGCCGACAGCCTCGATACGGCGGCCGACGTCGCAGCGCGCTATGCCGTTGCTATTACGCCGGCAATGGCCGAGCTGATCGACCGCGCCGATCCAAATGACCCGATCGCGCGGCAGTTCGTGCCGGATGCACGCGAGTTGGAGACGCGCCCCGAGGAATTGGCGGACCCGATCGGCGACGATGCGCATTCGCCCGTGCCCGGGATCGTGCATCGATATCCCGATCGCGTCCTGCTCAAGGCGACGCACGTCTGCCCGGTCTATTGCCGCTTCTGCTTCCGTCGCGAGATGGTCGGGCCGGGTGGCGAGCAGGCGCTGGCGGGCGAAAAGCTGGCGGCGGCGCTCGACTACATTCGCGCCAATCCCGGTATTCACGAGGTCATCGTCACCGGCGGCGATCCGCTCGTGCTGGCGCCGCGGCGCATCGCGGAGATCACGCGCGGCCTCGCGGACATATCGCATGTTCAGGTCATCCGCTGGCATTCGCGCGTGCCGATCGTGGATCCGGAGCGGATCACTTCTGCGCTCGTCGAAGCTCTGCGCGCGCCCGGCAAAGCCGTCTGGATCGCCGTTCACACGAACCATGTGCGCGAGCTGACCGAAGCAGCCCGCGCCGCGCTCGCCCGCCTCTCGGCTGCCAGTTTCCCGCTGGTCAGCCAGATGGTCCTGCTCAAGGGGGTGAACGATGATGCGGAGACGCTGGCGGCCTTGTTCCGCACGCTCGTCGCGCTCGGCGTGAAGCCCTACTACCTCCACCATGCCGATCTTGCGCCCGGGACGTCCCATTTTCGGACGACCATCGCCGAGGGGCAGGCGATCATGCGCGCGCTCAGGGGGCGCATTTCGGGGCTTGCCCTGCCGACCTATGTGCTGGATGTGCCCGAAGGCTTCGGAAAAGTGCCGATCGGGCCCAATTACGTTAAGGAATCCAGCGGTACGACCCAGATCGAGGACGTGGCCGGGGGCTTGCATCTCTATCCCAAGGATAAAGGCTGAGGCGCCACTGTGCCCTCGGCCCCCTTCGTGGTATGTGCGCGCCGCCTATTAAAAGGTCAGGGGAAACGCCGTGGAATTCAAGATCGCCAAGCGCCTTCAGCGCGTCGAGCCATCGCCGAGCATCGTTGCCGCGCAGCGAGCGCGTGAGCTCAGGGCTCAGGGCCGCGACATCATTGCCCTCTCGACTGGCGAGCCCGATTTTCCGACGCCGGCCCATGTCATCGAGGCGGCAGCCGTGGCGGCCCAACGCGGCGAGACCAAGTACACCGCCATTCCCGGCACGCTGGAGCTGCGCGCCGCGCTCGCCGCCAAGCTCAAGCGCGAGAACGGCGTCGAGTACACGACCGACGAGGTCATGATCTCGACAGGCGGCAAGCAGGCCATCTTCAACGCGATCGTCGCGACCATGGAAGCGGGCGATGAGGCCGTCATCCCCGCGCCCTTCTGGATCGCCTATTCGGACTGCGTTCTCTATGCCGGCGCGAAACCCGTGGTCGTGCCCTGCCCGGCCGAGACGAAGTTCAAGATCACGCCCGCAATGCTGGAGCGCGCGATCACGCCGGCCACACGCTGGCTCGTGCTGAACTCGCCGTCCAATCCCTCAGGCGCCGTCTACACGCGCGAGGATTATCTCGGTCTTGCCGAGGTGCTGCGTCGCCACCCGCACGTCGCGGTCATGGTCGATGAAATGTACGAGCATATTGTCTTCGACGGGCACACCTGCGAGAGCTTCGTCGCCATCTGCCCGGACATGAAGGACCGCTCCGTCATCATCAACGGCGTGTCCAAGACCTACTCGATGACCGGCTGGCGGATCGGCTTCGCTGCCGGTCCCGCCGAACTCATCAAGCAGATGTCGAAGCTGCAGGCGCAGGTGACATCGGGGCCTTCATCGGTCGGCCAAGCCGCCGCGCTTGCCGCACTCACCGGTCCGCAGGAGTCCGTCGAGCAATACCGCGCCGCCTTCGAGGAGCGCCGCGATCTCATCGTCTCCATGCTGAACCAGGCCAAGGGCATCACCTGCGTGAAGCCGGCCGGCGCCTTTTATGCCTTCCCGAGCTGCGCGGGGCTCATCGGCAAGCGCACGCCCGAGGGCAAGGTGATCGAGAACGACCGCGATTTCGTCATGTATCTCATGAACGGAGAGGGGGTCGCCGCGGTGCACGGAGCGGCCTATGGTGTTTCGCCGCACTTCCGCCTGTCCTTCGCGGCTTCGACGGAGGATATCACGCGGGCGTGCGAGCGCATCCAGCGGGCCTGCGCGGCCCTGCGATAAGAACATAAACGATAGAGGAAACACGCCATGGCCAAGCTTCGCGTCGGTATTCTGGGGTTCGGTGAAGCAGGCCAGAGCGTGGCCACTGGCCTGAAGAATTCCGCGACGTCCGAGCACCCGATCGAGATTTCGACCTGGGATATCCTGCTCCCGAGCAATGAGAAGGGCGCGCCGCTCAAGGCTGCGGCTGACAAGATCGGCATCCGCACAGTCGGCAGCGCGGCAGAGCTGGCGGCCAACAGCGACATCATACTGAGCCTCGTGACGACGGAAGAGAGCCTCGTCGCCGCCGGCCAGATCGCGAAGCACCTGCCGAAAGGCATCCTGTTCCTCGACTGCAACTCGACGTCGCCCGGCATGAAGCGCGATGTCGCGAAGACAGTGACGGCAGCCGGCGGGCGTTCGGTCGAAGCGGCCGTCATGGATCTCGTGCCGCGCTCGCAGCACAAGGTGCCGATGCTGCTCGCCGGCAAGGATGCCGAGGAGCTGATCAGCAAGCTCGCGCCTTATGGCGTCGACATGAAGTCGGTCGGCGATGACATCGGCGCCGCGTCGACCATCAAGATGTGCCGCAGCGTCTTCATGAAAGGGCTCGATGCCATCCTTATGGAGTGCATGGTCGCAGCCGAAACGGCGGGCGTGACGGATCGTATCGTGTCGTCGATGCAGGTGACGATTCCCGAGATCAACTGGCCAGTCTTCATCGGTAAGAAGCTCGGCGGTGCCGCGCAGCATTCGGGTCGTCGCGCAGGCGAGATGCGCGAGGTCGCGACGACGCTGCGTGAGCTCGGTCTCGATCCGACGATGGCGGAGGCGACATCGCGGCGTCTGCAGTGGTGCGCCGATCTCGGCATGAAGGAGCGTGCAGCCGCGACCCGTGTGCCGGCATCGATCACCGATTTCGTCGACGACATTCGCGCCGGTCTTGCGGCACAGAACGCGGCGAAAGCCGCCGAATAGCGGATGCTGCGGATCACCGAGCTGCGGCTGCCGCTTGACCATCCGGAGGAGGATCTTCGGAAGGCCCTGGTGACGCGGCTCGGGATCAAGCTGGATGATCTGCTGAGCTTCAGCGTGTTTCGGCGTGCCTGGGATGCGCGCAAGAAATCCGCGATCAAGCTCGTCTATACGATCGATGCCGAGGTGCGCGACGAGGCCCGCGTAAGTGCGCGGCTCAAGGACGATCGCCACGTCAATCCGACACCCGATACAACCTACAAGTTCGTCGCGCGCGCACCGGAGCGGGTCGAGAAGCGTCCGGTCGTCATCGGCACGGGACCGTGCGGTTTCATGTGCGCGCTCGTGCTCGCGCAGATGGGCTTTCGCCCCATTGTTCTCGAACGCGGCAGGGCCGTGCGCCAGCGCACGAAGGACACGTGGGACCTCTGGCGGCGTGGCGTCCTAGATCCTACGTCGAATGCGCAGTTCGGTGAGGGCGGTGCGGGTACGTTCTCGGACGGCAAGCTGCACAGTGGCATCAGCGATCCGCGCCATCATGGTCGCAAGGTGCTGACCGAGTTCGTGAAGGCGGGTGCGCCCGAAGAGATTCTCTACGTTGCGAAACCGCACATCGGCACGTTCCGCCTCGTCACCGTCGTCGAGAATGTGCGCGCGGAGATCGAGGCGCTTGGTGGCGAGTACCGCTTTGGCACCAAGGCCGTTGATATCGATCTTTCCGATGATGGGAACGGTAATCGCCAAGTGCGCGGTGTCGTGCTGGAGGACGGCAGCACGATCGAAACGGACCACGTTGTTCTCGCAGTCGGTCATAGCGCGCGCGACACTTTCGAGATGTTGCTTACACGCGGTGTGACGATCATTCCCAAACCGTTCTCAATCGGCGTGCGCATCGAGCATCCGCAGTCGCTGATCGACCGCTGCATGTTCGGACCTTCCGCCGGGAATCCGATCCTCGGCGCGGCGGACTATCACATCGTGCACCACGCTTCGAACGGCCGCTCGGTATACAGCTTCTGCATGTGCCCGGGCGGGCAAGTCGTCGCCGCGACGTCAGAGCCGGGCTGTGTCGTCACGAACGGCATGAGCCAATACTCGCGCGCCGAGCGCAATGCCAATGCCGGTATCGTCGTCGGCATCACACCGGATGAGGATTTCCCGCAAGGGCCGCTCGCCGGCATCGCCCTTCAGCGCCATTGGGAAAAGAAGGCATTCGAAGCCGGCGGCGGAACATACGCAGCACCGGCGCAGCGTGTCGGTGATTTTCTCGTAGGCCGCGCGTCGACCACACTCGGTGATGTCGTACCGAGCTACAAGCCGGGCGTCGTGCCAACCGATCTCGCGCAATGTCTCCCGGAGTTCGCGGTCATCGCGATCCGCGAAGCACTGCAGGCATTCGACAAACGCATTCCCGGATTCTCGATGGCCGATGCGGTCATGACGGGGGTCGAGACACGCACGTCGTCACCGATCCGCATCCCGCGCGGTGAGGACTATCAGAGCGTCAATACACGCGGGCTGTACCCCGCGGGCGAAGGTGCCGGCTTTGCAGGCGGCATTCTTTCTGCGGGCGTGGATGGCATCCGCGTCGCGGAAGCGCTCGCGCTCAATTTTGCCAAGGGTTGAACGCGGGCTCGGTCGTGGTCTGCCACGGCTTGAGCTGTGGCTCGGCCTTGGTAGTGGGGCGCTGTTCAGGAGAGGGGCGTGCTGCCGGCCGTGTAGCTGGCCGCGCGGGAGCTTTTGGCTCGGCGCGAGGCACAGGCCTGAGACCAAGGCAGCTGACAAAGGCATCTGAGTTCGTCATGCGTCCGCGCAGGCGCGAAGCGAGCAGCGCCGTGATGCGGCCGGGCTCACCGGCATCACGTGCGATCGGGTTCGGCAGCGACGCGGCGAGGAGTGCGGCTTCGTGCGCGGTCAATCGTGAGGCCGATTTGTCGAAATGGTAGTATGCGGCGGCTTCAGCACCGAAGATGCCGGGCCCCCACTCAGCGATGTTCAGATAGACCTCGAGAATGCGTCGCTTCGGCCAGACGGCATCGATCGTCAAGGCGACCGGAATTTCGATCGCTTTGCGAACATAGCTCCGCGACGACCACAAGAAGAGGTTCTTCGCCACCTGCATGGTGATGGTACTGCCGCCACGCGACTCGTTCATGGCCTCGTAGAGCGCGGCCCAGTCGACTCCGTGATGGTAGCAGAAGCGCGCATCCTCGGACGTCACGACTGCACGCTGCAAGTAGGATGAAATGCTGGTGATCGGCACGGGGCCATACACGACGGGTTGGCCCGAGAGCCGCGTCGCGATCATCAGCGCGGAGCGCGGTGGATCAACCCAGCGATAGGCGACGATCAACGTCAGCACCAGCACGGCGTACCCGACCGCCAGTGCCATGAGTATGAGCACAGCGCCTCGAATCCGGCGAGGCCACACGGAGCGGGAGGCAGGGACCGCTATGGGAGGCGGTGGTGGAGAGAGAAACTCCGCGGGCGCCTGGATCGACGATATCCGAGCGGCCGGCACCGGCATTGGGATCGGCGGCACCAAGGCGCTCGGGATTGGTGGCGGTCGCGGTGGAGATGGTGCAGCTGGCTCGACGGCGAGGTCGGTAGTCTCAAGTGAAGCAGGAGACGGGGCCGGCGCCACAGACGGTTCGATGATCGGTTCTGCTTCCGGCGCATCGGCGGGAGCAATCTCGAGAGCCGCTGGTTCGACGACGGGCTCCGGAGCGTCCTGAATGGAAGTGGCCGCGACGGGGTCTGTCAGCGCTTCGGACGCGCTAGCGATCGGGGCGTCCGACGCGGTAATCTGCTCCTGAGCGTCCGACATTTCCGGAGGCGTCTCCGGCAAGGCCTGCGCTTCGGGCGGCGCGGTCCAGGGCTCGCTCCTCGCGACTATCTCTGGCTCACCTATCGACTGACTTGCGAACAGAGCGTCGAGGTCCGTTGCCGACCAGCCGGACTCCGGCGCGTGTACGAGGTTCCGGGCCTCGGTCGTGATTTCCTCACGAGCCGGCACCGCTAATTCTTGGAGTTCTGCGATGGGCTCGGCGATTGGCTCGTGGATGGGCGCCACGGCAACGTCCTCGGCCGGATCCAGCGCGGGAGCAGCGTCGACCTCCGCCTGCCCGCTCGGAGCTTCCAGCTCAGGGGCGGCCACCGGGACCGGCGCAGACGCGATCACAGGCTCCGTTGGCGGCCCCGTGCGCGGGGCGACATCGGGCAGCTCGTCGCCCGGTCCGGTGGGGGGGCCTCTATCGTCGCTCATAGCCGCTTTATACTTGCAAACGCTCGTGACGCCTCGGAAAGAGCATCATAAGAATGGCGCCGGAGCGGCGCACGCCCCCTGCGCCTGCATGGTTCACAAGCATTAGGGCCAAGGAACGGGAAATGGCATTCGAGAAACGCCTCGGCGAGGTCGCGGCGCTTGTGGAAAACCGCCTCGCCGACTTGCTTGGCGGGGTGGCGCTCGGCGCTGTGCCCCCCGTTCTCGGGGCCGCCATGCGCCATGCCGTTCTCGGTGGCGGCAAGCGATTCCGCCCGTTTCTGGCGGTCGAAGGTGCGCGGGTGCTCGGACGGCCTGATGCGGCTGCCGTGGATGTGGCGTGCGCGATCGAGTGCCTGCACTGCTATTCGCTGGTCCACGACGATCTTCCGGCCATGGACAACGACGAGCTGCGCCGCGGCCAGCCGACTGTCTGGAAGGCTTTTGACGAAGCCACTGCCATTCTGGCCGGCGATGCACTCCTGACGTTTGCCTTCGAGCTGATTGCGCGCCCCTCGACCCACACCGATCCGGTCGTGCGGGCAGCGCTGGTGCTCGGGCTCGCAGAGGCGAGCGGCGGCGCGGGCATGGTTGGCGGACAGGTGCTGGATCTGGCTTCCGAGAAGGGAGCTTCGGACCTCCACACACTCGACGGCGTGACGACGATCCAACGCATGAAGACGGGCGCACTCATTCGCTTTTCCGCTGAGGCCGGCGCCATTCTCGCTGTGGCGCCAGCGGAGCAACAGCGCGCGCTCAGAACATATGGCGAAGCACTTGGCGCCGCCTTCCAGATCGCCGACGATCTTCTGGATGCCGAAGGCGACGCCAGTGCTACCGGCAAGGCTGTCGGCAAGGACGCGGCGGCCGGCAAGGCGACGTTCGTGACGGTGCTTGGTGTCGAGGGTGCCCGCGCGCGGCTTGCCGAGCTCAATGGCGAAGCGCGCACCGCTCTCGCGCCATTCGGCGCAGCCGCGAGCCATCTCACAGATGCAATCGAGTTCGTCAGCAACCGACGCGGATGAGGGTGGCCTTCTCGACGCTTCCGGTGCGATAGTGGACCCATAGGTTCCGCTAGATGGACCAGAGAAACAGGAGGCAGCGCCCGCATGAATTTCACCGAACACGCTGGAAAGGCTGTACTGCGCGCTGCCGGCATTCCGACACCCGAGGGCATTCTCGCACGCACGCCCGAAGATGCCGCGGACGCCGCACGCAAGATCGGCAAGTGCGTGATCAAGGCGCAAGTGCCGACGGGCAAGCGCGGCAAGGCGGGTGGCATCAAGCTCGCGGCCACGCCGGACGAGGCGGCCAGCCACGCACGCGCCATACTCGGCATGAGTATCGGCGAGTATCAGGTCGATCACGTGCTCGTCGATCCGCAGGTGAACATCGCGCGCGAGATGTACGCCGCCGTGCTCAACGATCCCGAAACGCAGGGGCCGCTGCTGCTGTTCTCGCCGGAAGGCGGCATGGATATCGAGGACATCGCGGACGAACATCCGGACGCGCTGCTGCAGATCCCGATCAACATCACCAAGGGGCTGGACGAGGAATCTCTGGCGGCCGCCGTGCGCCGCTATGATCCGCCGGCCGCGGGCGCCATCACCGACATTCTCGTCAAGCTCTATGACGCTTACCGGGCGAGTGACGCGGAACTCGTCGAGATCAATCCACTCGTGCAGATGCGGGACGGGCATTTCATTGCGCTCGACTGCAAGCTGACGGTCGACGACAGCGCACTCACGCGCCACGAGCCCCTTGCGCGCACGGGCACGCCCGACAAAACGACGGATCTCGAGGCGCGCGCCAAGGTGCTGCATCTCAAGTACATCGAGCTCGATGGGGAAGTTGGCGTGCTGGCCAACGGCGCCGGTCTCACCATGACGACCATGGACGCGATCCGTCACTTCGGCGGGAGGCCGGCGAACTTCATGGAGATCGGTGGCGACAGTTACACGAAGGCCATTCCCGCCCTGGAGATCGTGCTTGCCAATCCGAATGTGAAGGCACTGCTCGTCAATTTCTGTGGCGCCTTTGCGCGCACGGATGTGATGGCCGAGGGCGTGATCAATGCCTGGCTCGAATTGAAACCGAAGATCCCGATCGTCTTCACGATCCACGGCACGGGGGAGGACGAGGCCATCGCCATGGTGCGCGAGCGCCTCGGTATCGAGCCGCACGATCTCATGGACGATGCCGTGAAGGCAGCCGTCGCGGCGGCGAAGGGGGCGCGGGCATGATCATCGGTGGCAACGATACCGTGCTCGTGCAGGGCATCACGGGCAAGCAGGGCACGTTCTGGTCGGAGCGCATGCGCGACTACGGCACGAAGATCATTGGCGGCGTCAATCCGCGCCGCGCGGGTGAGCGTCACCTGGAATTGCCGGTGTGGGCTTCCGCGCAGGATGCGACGAAGGATCAGAAGATCGATGCGGCCGTGATGTTCGTCCCGCCGTTCGGGGTGAAGGACGCCGCCCTCGACATCATCGCTGCGGGCATCCGCAAGATCGTTTGCCTGACCGAGCATGTGCCCGTGCAGGACACGATGTACTTCCTCGCGGCGGCGCGCGAGCGCGGTGCGCATGTGATCGGTCCGAATACAGCCGGCCTCGTGACGACGGGCGTGAATTTCGTCGGCTTCATGCCGGCTTTCAACGCGCGCGTATTCCAGAAGGGCGATATCGGCGTCATTTCGCGTTCGGGTTCGCTCGGTACATTGCTGTGTCTCAACCTCGTGCAGGCCGGCCTCGGCATTTCATCGTTCGTTGGCATCGGCGGTGATCCCATCATCGGCACGACGACACGCGACGCTCTGGTTGCGCTCGACAAGGATCCTGCGACGAAGGCGATTGCGCTCGTCGGCGAGATCGGCGGCGCGATGGAGGAGGCAGCGGCCGAGTATGCCGCGACCATGCGCAAACCCGTTGCGGCTTTCATCGCCGGTGCCGCTTCGCCACCCGGCAAGAAGATGGGACATGCGGGCGCTATCGTCATGGGCAACCGCGGCTCTTACGCGGGCAAGAAGACGGCGCTGGAAGAGGCGGGTGTCACGGTCTGCGCGACGCCGAACGAGGTGCCGGGCGTGCTCAAGGCGCGGCTGAAGCGGTAGCTTCAGCGCCCGATCAACCGTTCTATGGCAGGAACAAGCTCATCGTAGTGCTCGATGATCGCATCGGGAGCGAGTTCGCGCACGTGCACGTCGGTATAGCCGAAGGTCACCGCGACCACAGGGATGCCGGCGGCCTTGGCCGTATCGATATCCGTCTTGCTGTCGCCGACCATGATCGCACGCTTGGGATCGCCGCCGGCCATGCGGATCGCGCCGATGAGGTGATCGGGGTGCGGTTTGCAGACTGGGAAGGTGTCGCGGCCGGCGAGTGACGCGAAGCGCGCACGCAGCCTGAGGTCGCCGAGAAGCTGTTCCGAGAGCGCGGCCTGCTTGTTCGTGCAAACTGCGAGCTTCGCACCCTGCGCTGCGAGGCGGTCGAGTGAGCCTTCGAGGCCTGGGAAGGCATGGCTCGTCGCGGCGATGTTCGCGGTGTAGTAGGCGATAAAGCGTTCGAAATGGGCGGCTGCTTCGCCCGCAGGTACTTCCCGTCCATGCAGCCGGAAGCCTTCCTTGATCATGGCCACGGCGCCAAAGCTGATCGACGGCCTGATGAGTTCCGGCGCGACCGGCGCCAAGTCTACGGCCGCAAGCACGTGGTTCGTCGCGGCGATCAGGTCCGGGGCCGTCTCGACGAGCGTCCCGTCGAGGTCGAAAGCTACGGTCAGGTCACGCATGGGCCGGGCTCCTGCAGGCGCTTGCTCATGCAAGCTAACTCGAGTATTGTGAACATAAAGAGAACATGCGTCACCAGCATAGTGCTGCGGGATCGCACGTGTGGCCTTCGCGACGGATGCCTTGAATCTGGTGCATAAGCATCGGTTCGCAGCAGAGCCCGAGTCGGTCGGCGGTTGGTTAGCGCGTACTCTCTAGTGGACGAATCGGGTTCCCGGAAGCTGACGCTTCAGCGCGGCTGATGTTGTGCGCGAGGGCAGCTCGGGGCCAATCAGAGGAGTAAGAACATGGCCGGTTCCGTAAACAAGGTGATCCTGATCGGCAACCTCGGCAAGGATCCCGAGATCCGCCGCACGCAAGATGGGCGGCCGATCGCCAACCTGCGCATCGCGACAAGCGAAAGCTGGCGCGACAAGAACTCCGGCGAGCGCCGTGAGAAGACCGAGTGGCATTCGGTCGTGATCTTCAGTGAGCCGCTCTGCAAGATTGTCGAGCAGTATGTGAAGAAGGGCTCGAAGGTATACATCGAGGGCGCGCTGCAGACGCGCAAGTGGCAGGACCAGCAGGGCCAGGAGCGCTACTCGACCGAGGTCGTTCTGCAGGGCTTCAACGCCGTGCTGACCATGCTCGACGGACGTCCGGGCGGCGGTGGCATGAGCGACAGCGCGCAATCCGATTATGGGAGCGAGGAAGGCGCCGGCTACGGCGGTGGCGGCGGATCCTCCGCACCAAGGCGTTCGGGCGGCGGCGGTTCTGGCGGCAGCAAGGGCGGTGGTGGCGGCGGTTTCGACAAGAAACTCGACGACGAAATCCCGTTCTGAGGGGCGCAACCGGCGGGTCGGCTTTGGCCCCTGCCGCCTACTGGCGCAGATGGCAGGCGACGGCGTGGCCGTCGGCGCCGGCCTTCAGCTCCGGCTTCTCGTTTGCGCAGAGCGGGAGCTGGCGGATCGGGCAGCGCGTGTGGAAGTGGCAGCCCGTCGGCGGATTGATCGGGTTCGGCACGTCGCCCTGCAGCGTGACGCGCTTGCGTTTCACACTCGGATCGGGGATCGGCACCGCTGAAAGGAGCGCCTCGGTGTAGGGGTGCTTGGGGTTGGTGTAGAGATCGTGCGCTGTCGCGATCTCGACGATCCGACCGAGGTACATCACCGCGACGCGGGTCGAGATGTGCTCGACCACCGACAGATCGTGCGCGATGAACAGGTAGGTGAGGCCGAACTCCTCCTGCAGATCCTCGAGCAGGTTGATGACCTGGGCCTGGATCGACACATCGAGTGCCGACACTGGTTCGTCGCAAACGATGAGCTTCGGCTCGACCGCGAGTGCGCGTGCAATGCCGATGCGCTGGCGCTGGCCACCCGAAAACTCGTGCGGGAAGCGGCGCATATGATCGGGCTGCAGGCCGACGCGACCCAGAAGCTCCACGACACGCTCTTCGAGCGCTTTGCGATTGGCGGCGAGTCCGTGGATGATCAGTGCCTCACCGATGATGGCCCCGACCGTCATGCGCGGATTGAGCGAGGCGAATGGATCCTGGAAGATGATCTGCATGTCGCGGGCAACCGCGCGCAGATCCGCCTTTCCCATGGCCGCGACATCCTTGCCCTCGAACCACACTTCGCCCGAAGTCGGTTCGATGAGGCGCAGGATGCACCGCCCCGTCGTGGACTTGCCGCAGCCGGACTCACCGACGAGCCCGAGCGTTTCACCTTTCTCGATGTGGAAGCTCACGCCATCGACCGCGTGCACGCGATCGATCACGCGCGAGAGAACGCCTCCGCGGATGGGGAACTGCTTGACGAGGTTGTTCACGGTCAGCAGCGGCTTCGTCGTCACCGGCGGGGCTCCATCTGGGGACATTCGTTCTCCGGCTCCTTGGGAGGTCCTAAGCGACGTCGGATCAATCGTAGAGGATGCACGCCACCTTGTGCCCTGGCACCACCTCGCGCAGCGGCGGCATCGCCTTGGTGCAATCGTCGCGCGCAAATTTGCAGCGGGCGGCAAACCGGCAGCCGGGCGGGGGCCTCAGCAGGCTAGGAACCGTCCCACCGATTGCCTCGAGGCGCACCTTCTGCGTCGCCGCGGTGTCGATACGCGGGATCGAGCGGATCAGGCCTTGCGTGTAGGGGTGGCGTGGATTGGCGAAGAGCTGCTCGACGCCAGCCTCCTCGACAACCTTGCCGGCGTACATGACGACGACGCGCTGCGCCGTCTCCGCGACGACGCCCATGGCGTGGGTGATCAGCATGATCGCCATGCCGAGCTGCGATTTCATATCCTGCAGCAGCTCGAGGATCTGCGCCTGGATGGTGACATCAAGCGCAGTCGTCGGCTCGTCGGCAATCAGGAGCTTCGGGTTGCACGAGAGCGCCATGGCGATCATCACGCGCTGGCGCATGCCGCCGGAGAACTGGTGCGGATAGTCGTGTACGCGGCGCTGCGGATTTGGAATGCGCACCAAGTTCAGCATCTCGATCGTGCGGTCGAGCGCGGCCTTGCGGCCGAGGCCTTGGTGTCGGCGGATCACCTCGGCAATCTGCTCACCGACGGTGAACACGGGATTGAGCGAGGTCATTGGCTCCTGGAAGATGATCGCGATTTCCTTGGAGCGGATATTGTCCATCTCCTCCGTTGGCAGCGGGATGAGATCGCGGCCCTGCCAGAGGATCTGCCCGCCGACGAATTGTCCGGGCGGCATCGCGATGAGCTTGAGCACGGAGAGCGCCGTCACGGTCTTGCCGCAGCCGGACTCGCCAACGACGCACACGGTCTCGCCGCGCGAAATCGAGATGCTGACACCGTCGACGGCGCGCACCATGCCGTCGTCGGTCTTGAAGTGTGTCTCGAGACCCCGGATCTCGAGCAAAGGCTGGTTCATGCGATCTCCCCGATGCGCGGGCTCGTCGGTAGCGGTCACTGGGATCTCACAGCACGCGGCGGGGATCGAGCGCGTCCCGGAGCCCGTCACCGATGAAGTTGATCGTGAGCACGGTCAGGAAGATCGCGGCGCCGGGGAAGAGCGCCCAGTGCGGTGCGAAGTCGAGATTGTCCTTGGCATCGAAGAGCAGCCGGCCCCACGTCGGAATGTCGGGCGGGAAGCCGAGGCCGAGGAAGGAGAGTGTCGACTCCGCGATGATGGCGGCTGCGACGTCGATCGTGCCGGCGACGATCACGGGGCCGAGCGCATTAGGCAGGATGTGGCGCACGACCTGGCGTGTCTTCGAAGCGCCGAGCGCGCGCGCGGCCTCGACGAACTCCTTCTCGCGCAGCGACAGGAACTGCGCACGCACGAGCCGCGCGACAGGCATCCAGCGCAGTCCGCCGATGACGATGACGATCAGGATGAAAGTGCCGCCTTCGGGACCGAATGTGCCCTTCAGCGTGTCGCGGAAGAGGTAGATGACGAGCAGCAGCAGCGGGAGTTGCGGCAGTGAGAGAAAGAGGTCGGTGAGCCACATCAGTGCTGAGCCGACCCAACCACGCGACATGCCAGCGATAGCGCCGACGATGGTGCCAACGAAGATCGCAACGAACATGGCCGCGAGACCGACGGCGAGCGAGATGCGTCCGCCGTAGAGCATGCGCGCGAGAATATCCTGGCCGAGGTCGTCGGTCCCGAAGGGGTGCTTCCACGACGGTCCCTGCAGCGTTGCGCCGAAATCGATGTGGTTGATCGGGATGCGCCAGACGAACGGCCCGATCAGGATGGCGAGCACCATCAGGCCGAGAATGAAGGCACTGATCACCGCGAGCTTGTGCCGGCGGAAGCGGCGCCATGCTTCGCGTGTCGGCGAGAACGTCGGCGCCCGCGTCGCTGCAGGTGCGGCCGCCTCAGCGGAAGGTGATGCGAGGGTCGAGCCAGCCATAGAGGATATCAGCGATCAGGTTGAAGAGGACTACAAGACAGGCGAACACGAACGTCACGGCCATGATGACCGGTGTGTCGTTCGCGAGGATGGAACTGATGAGCAGCGAACCGATGCCGGGGATGCGGAAGATCTGCTCGGTAACGATGGCGCCGCCGAAGATCGCGGGCATCTGGAGCGCGACCAGGGTCACGACTGGGATCAGGGCATTACGCACGACGTGCTTCACGATCACGACGCGCTCGCCGAGACCCTTGGCGCGCGCCGTCGTCACATAGTCGAGCCGGATCACGTCGAGCACAGCCGAGCGCACGTAGCGGACCAGTGAGGCGCCCTGGAAGAGGCCGAGCACCGCAATGGGCATGATCGCTTGCCGGATGTGCTGCCAATACCATTGCCACCCGGTGGCCTTTATGTCGGCCTGGTAGACGAACGGTAGCCAATCCAGCCAGATGCTGAAGATGAGGATGAAGAGCAGGCCCGTGAAGAACGTCGGCAGCGAGAAGCCAACGAAGGCCAGCGTATTGGCGATCTGGTCGAAGAGCGAGTAGGGCCGCGTGGCCGCGATGACACCGACAGGGATCGCGATCAGCAGTGCCAGGATCTGCGACGTGCCGATGACGAACAGCGTCACGCCAAGGCGCTGGAGAATGAGATCATCGACGTTGATGCGACTGACGAAAGAGAAGCCCCAGTCGCCCTGGGCCATGGCTGTGATCCAGCGGACGTAGCGCACGGCGACTGGATCATCGAGGCCGAATTTGGCCCGCAGCGCCATCCGGACCTCGGGTGGCACTGCGGGATTTGTTGCGAGTTCTTCGAAGGGATCGCCCGGTGCCAGCGCGAGAACCGTGAACAGTACCACGCTGATGCCGAGCAGGCTCGGTATGGCGATCAGAAGCCGGCGCAGGATGTAGTATCCCATGTATGCTCGCGTCCGTTCCTACTTCCGATGCTGCGTTCGTTTGCCTAGTTCACCCTTCTCGATACCAGCGAGCGATCGCCCAGGTATCGTTGTCCCAGCCGCTGACGTCAGCGCGCAGGGTGTTGGAGCGTGCATGTGCGCGAGGCCGGTAGACCACCGGAATGATCGTTCCATTCTCCTGGCCAACGACGATGTCGTTCATTCGAATGAACATCGCGGCTCGCTTCACCGGGTCCAGCTCGGCCTGGGCCTCCTTATAGACCTTGTCGTACTCGTCATTGCGGAAGCGCGCTGCGTTTCGGCCCTGCCACTTATTATCCTTGGTCGCTACTTCCCATGAGCAGTACTGGTTCATGAAAAGCTCAGGGTCGGGCTGCGTCATGGTCGTCGTGTACATCTGCATGTCGGCGAAGAACTTCGGATAAGTATCCGGGTTCGCCACATCCGACGAGAAGAAGACCGAGGCGACGACCGACTTGAGCTCGAGGTCGATGCCGGCCTGCTGCGCGGCCTGCTTGACGATGGCCTGGTTCTTCTGACGCGGTGCGTTGATCGATGTCTGATAGACGAACTTCAACTTGACGCCGCCCTTCTCGCGGATGCCGTCGGCGCCCTTCTTCCATCCGGCCTTGTCGAGGAGCTCGTTCGCCTTGGCGACGTTGAACTCGAACTTCGTATTCTTGGAGTTATAACGCTCCGGGTTGTTGAGGAAGTTGGCCGTTGCGACGCCGGTGCGCCCGTAGATGTGATCCTCGACTGATTTGCGATCGACGAGGAGCATCATCGCCTGCCGAACAGCCGGATCGGAGAAGGCTGGATGCTTGGTCTTGATGCTGGCGCGCTCGCCGTCGACTTCGGTCCATGGATCCGTCGAATTGAGCTGAATGAACTCGATGTTGCCGCCGGGGACAACGTGGACCGCGCCTTTACCGCCGGTTTCGAGTCGCTTCAGGATCGCGTCTTCGACCTGCATGTTCCAGGCATAGTCGTACTCGCCGGTCTGCAGAACGGCGCGGGCAGCCGACACCGCATCGCCGCCGCCCTTCATCTCGAACGTGTCGAAATAGGGCTGGTTAGCAACGTGATAGTCAGCGTTGGCATCGGCACGGATCATGTCGCCGGGCTTGAAGTCGACAAGCTTGTAGGGGCCGGTGCCGATGGGCTTCAGATTGGTCGGAGCGTCGCGCGATTTCTCACCCTTGTATTCAGCGAAGAGGTGCTTCGGAATGAGCATCCCGCGCGTGCCGACGAAAGCATCTGCCCAGAATGGGGTCGGCTTGGTGAATTCGACGCGCACGGTGAAGTCGTCGACTTTGACGACCTTGACGTCTTTGTACGAGGCTGTGCTGACCGCAGAGGTCGCTGGATCGGCCGCATATTCCCAGTTGAAGACGACGTCATCGGCCGTGAAGGGTTTGCCGTCGTGCCACTTTACGCCCTGCTTGAGCTTCCACGTTACCGACTTGCCGTCCGCGGCGAGACCGCCGTTCTCGCGGCTCGGAATCTCTGCAGCCAGGATCGCGACGAGATTGCCATCGGCATCCCAACCGGCAAGCGGCTCATAGAAGACGCGCGAGGCATCCTGGTCCTTCGTGCCGGTCGCGAAGTGCGGATTGAGAAGCGTGGGGGCCTGCCACCACAGCAGGCGCAGTGCGCCGCCGCCGCCGCGCTTCGTCGGCTTGTAATTGAATTTCGTGTCGGCGCGCGCGACGCCAACAAAGTCGAGCATCTGGCTCGCCATTGGCGCGGTCAGCCCGAGTGCGACCATCCGGGTGATAAAGGCGCGCCGCGAAAGCTTGCCCTCCTTCACCTCGCCGGCGAGTGCGCGCAACTCATGCTCGTTCATTGGGATAACTCCACGGTTTTGAGCTTGCCCTTCGGCCGAGTTGCCCTCGGCACGGCTCAGAGACGGTAATCTTGTCGGACATCAAATCAGCCCTGCACGGTTCGGTCAATGCGCCTCGGGGCGATAAGGATATTGTAGGCTGCACTTTCTCTCCGCTAAATTTGCTGGAAGAACCGGCGCTCGTGGCTGGCAAAAGAAGCATCTCGGAGGGAGGCCCAATATGGTTTCGACACTCGGCGAAATCCTGCCCTATGCCACGCGCCGCTACGGCGACCGCACTGCACTCGTCATCGGTAGCGATCAGCTCACGTACAGACAGCTCGACGATGCTTCGAACGCATTTGCGAACGGCCTTGTCGGTGCCGGTGTCCGACCCGGCGACCGGGTGACGCTCTATGGTCCGAATGCCATCGAGTGGATGGTGGCGTACTTCGCGATCGCAAAAACCGGCGCCGTCGTGAACCCGATCAACGTGATGCTGACGCCTTCCGAGGTTGCGTTCATCGTTCAGGACTCTGGTGCCCGCGTCATCGTGGCCTCGGCCGACAAAGCCGAGCCGTTGATGGGGCTCAAGGGCAAGGGCGAGCTCACCGAGATCGTCGTCTGGGGCGACAAGCCGCCGACCGGCGCCGTTCCCTTCGATCTCTGGCTGAAGCTCGGGGCCGCGAGCTTCGATCCCGTGTTGCGGTCGCCCAAGGATGTCGGAGCGATCTGCTACACCTCGGGCACCACCGGCCATCCCAAGGGTGCTGTTCAGCAGCATCGCTCGATCGTCACGGCGGCCTATGTCGCGGCGATGATGAATACGCGGACGTCCGCCGACACGGTCGTCTCGCCGCTCCCCTCGCCGCACGTCTATTCGAGCTGTGTGTTCAATGCCGCGTTCATGGTCGGCGCCAAGATGGTGATCCTGCCGCGCTTCAGCGAGGAGGGCATGTTCGCCGCGATACAGGAGCACCGCGCAACCATCATCGATAGCGTGCCGACAGCGTACTACTACATGCTCGCCCATCCGAAGTTCGAGCGATACGACCTCTCGTCGCTGACGCGTTGCACCGTCGGCGGGCAGACGCTCCCTGTCGCGAAATCGCTCGAATGGACCGAGCGCACGGGTGCGCCGGTGCTGGAGCTCTGGGGCATGACCGAGCTTGCCGGTGCGGCGACGTTCAATCCGTTCTACGGCATCAACAAGCCGGGCACGATCGGCCTGCCGGTTCCGGGCTTCTCGTGCAAGATCGTCGATGTGGCCGATCCGGATAAAGAGATGTCGGCCGGCGAGCGTGGCGAGCTGATGGTCAAGGGCCTCATGGTCATGGACGGCTACTACGGCAACGAGGCGAGCACGCGCGAGGCGCTTCGTCCGGACGGCTGGATGCATACGGGCGACATCGCGACCGTCGACGAGGACGGCTACTACACGATCGTCGATCGCAAGAAGGATATGATCCTCACGTCCGGCTATAATGTCTATCCGGCGGAACTCGAGCGGATCCTATGCGGGCACCCCTCGGTGGCGCTCGCGGCGGTGCGCGGTGTGGCGGACGAGGCCAAGGGTGAGCTCGCCAAGGCCTATGTCATGCTCAAGCCCGGCGCCACGGCGAGCGGCAAGGAGCTTGCTGACCACTGCCGCCAGCACCTCGCGGCCTACAAGGTCCCGCGCGGCGTGCAGTTCGTGGAAAGCGTGCCGATCACGTCCTCGGGCAAGATCATGCGCCGCCTGCTTTCGGACATCGATGACGGTCGCGTCGTGGTCGAGGAAGTGACCGTCACCCGGTCGGGCTGACGAGGCACGCCTATTTGCCGCCGCGCTGCGCCCTGCTGGCGAAATAGCCGAGCCATGTCCAGCCCGCGCCAAGAATGAACGAGAGCACGAAGATGCCGGGGAAGAGCCGCGGGTGATCGGGCGACAACCCGATCTTCATGATGAGCCACGCGAACAGGACGCCTGCTGCGCCCGCAGCAAACGCACCAACGATGATCTTCTGGGGTTGGTCGGCACGTCGCCCGATCAAGTAGCCGGCGACGATAGTGCCGGGATTCATCACCGCGTGCGTGACGATCTCGATCAGGTCGGGGGGGATATTGCTGAGTATCGACACCGATGGCGCCCTTTCGGTGTGGGTCAGCTCTTTTTGGCCTTGGCGGCGATCTCGTCTTTCAGCTTCTCTTCTTCGTATTGGATGAACCAGCCCACCATCTGACGCCAAAGCGCTTCGCACATGTCGGGGGGGATGCCCTTTTCCTCGGCGAGCTTGCGCACGCGGTCGAACACCTGCTGGTTTCGCCAGGGCACGTTGGCTTCCTGATTGAGGCCGAGCTTGATCTGCCAGGCGCGCTCCACGTAGCCGAAGCGCTCCGCGATCATGCTGACGAGCGCCTGGTCGCAGCGGTCGATTTCGACGCGGACCTCGGACAGGTCCTTGCAGTCCTGGGGCGGGCGCCCCGTCGTGGTGCTCATCGCGGCCTCTTAATATTTTGCTCGGCACGTCAGGGAATGGAAACGCCGATGCGCGCCCGGTTGTCGGTGCGGCGCGCATCGGCGGCAGGAAGGCTTACTTCTTGGCGGCGCGCTCGGCCAGCACCTTGCGTGCGATGCGGAAGCACTCGACGCCTGCGGGGAAGCCCGCGTAGATCGCGATCTGGTGGAGGATGGCCTTCAGCTCGTCCTGGGTCACGCCGTTATTGAGCGCGCCGTTCAGGTGGAGCTCCCACTCGTGCATGCGCCCGAGCGAGGCCAGCATGGTGAGGTTCATCATGGAACGGATCTTCGGGGGGATCGTCGAATCGCCCCAGATCTTGCCCCAGCAGAACTCGTTCAGCATGTCCTGGAAGTCGGCATTGAACGCGTCCGCCGTCGACAGGCTCTTCTCGACGTACTCGGCCCCGAGCGTCGACTTGCGTGCCTTGAGGCCCTTCTCCCACAACTCGCGATCCATGATTTTCCTCTCCGGATTTGTCGCCACCTCGCTGTCGAGCTGGCCCGGGAGCGACTTTTGGCACCCTTTGGCCTGCGCCTCAAGCTGTCGTGCCGGGAGCCTGTTGTGGCGTCCGAGGCACAAGAGCCGGTGCCAGCCAAAATCTCTTCGCGTTCTGCCGTGATGACGCCCGATTGTGCTCATCATAAAGCGTTCATTGCGTGGGATACGGGTGCCGTCCGGGCCACAGGCGGCAGCCCGTCATTATGAGAGTGTGTTTGGGAGATGCGTAGTCTACCCGTGTACATCATCGCGGCGCGTCGTACGGCCATCGGGCGGATCGGCGGGCTGCACAGGCTCCGGCGCGTCGAGGATCTGGCGGCGCCAGTCGTCGAGGCTGTCCTCAAGGATGCGAGCGTCGACGTCGGGCAGGTCGACGAGATCATCGTCGGCAACTGTACCGCTGGCGATAATCCGGCGCGCTTGATCGCACTCGTGTCGGGCCTCCCGGTTGCGGCCATGGCCACGACAGTCGATCAGCAGTGTGCTTCGGGCCTCGAGGCCATCCTCGCCGCTGCCCGGCGGATAGTAGCCGGAGAGGCGGACATCATTGTTGCCGGCGGTGTCGAATCGCTCTCGACAGCGCCGTGGCGTATCGCCAAGCCGCGCAGCCTCTTTCAGACGCCGCATTTCATCCGGCCCGAGCCCATGGGCGCGCCCGCCATGGCCGAGCATGTTCCGCACACCTCGCTCGAAGGGTTGGCCGGCCGGCTCGGCATTTCGCGCGCCGAGCAGGATGCCTGGGCACTCGCCTCGCACGCCAAGGCGACGGAGGCCCGCGAGGCTCGCCGCTTCGTCGGTGAGATCGTGCCCCTGAGGTCGACGACCGAGGAGGCCCGCGATCAGAGCGCCGTCGATCCCGATGCCGATGACCTAGCCGATCTCGAGCCGATCGCCGGCGAGGAGGGCACGCTCACCACGGGCAATATCAGCGCGCTGCACGATGGCGCCGCGTTCGTCGTGCTCGTCTCGGAAGCCGAATGGGAGCGGCGCGGCCGTCCCGCTGCACTGAGCCCCGTCGTCAACGCTGCCCTCGGCGTCGAGCCAGGACAGGAGGGGGCGGCCCCGATAGCCGCCGTGCAGAAGCTGTATGGGCGGCTGAACGGCTTCGACCGCAGCACGATCTCCGTCTTCGAGTTGAGCGAGGCCTCGGCGGTGCAGGCGATCGCGCTCTGCCGCGAGCTCGGGCTCGATGAAGCGAAGGTCAATCCCGACGGCGGTGCCGTCGTCCGCGGCCACCCGCTCGGTGCATCCGGCGCGGTGCTGGTTACGCGCCTGTTTTCGCAGCTCGTGCGCAATGGGCAGCGAATGCGTGGCCCCCGATACGGCGTCGCGGCACTAGGTGCCAACGGCGGGCTCGGGCTCGCTGCGATGTTCGAGCGGCGCTGACGGCTCATCCCTGCCGTTAGCCCTGACGCCGAGCGAATTTTCGCCCGCTCGGCGACGGAAGTCCTGTATTTACCACGTTTGTCCCGAGGTTCCGGTCATCGCCGGGCCGCATTCTCGGCGTGAAAGCGCCGCAAGACATGGTTAACATCTGCCTGAGGGCAACGTGCGCGTGTGCGCCGTTTTGGGTGAGCGGAGAGGCGTATGGCGGACGTTGATCTGGTCGCGGTCACGCGGTGGCTGTCCTCGTCCGATTTTCTCTGGAACGCTCTCGCGCTGATCGCCGTCCTCGTCGCGCTGAAGATAGCCGCGCAGATGCTGCAGGGCGGCCTCGCCGAGACGATCAAGAGCGCCTTCACGACCAACTGGCAGCTCACGGTCCTCGCAACCAGCGCCTTTCTGCTCTCGGTCGCCTCCGGTCATCGCACATGGGACGGCATGAGCCAGTTCACTGGCGACTCCGTCATGTCGGCGCTCATCACGTTCGGTATCCAGGGCGTGATGCTGATCATCGCATGGCTGATCGGCGAGAGCTTTGCTGCGGGGCTTGCGGCCGGGCGCGCCAAGGCCGCGCATGGTGGCGTCATCCGGCGCGTCTCGGGCGGAATCGCAGGGGCCCTCGTCGGCGGGCTCATCTTCGCGGCCGTGGCGCTGCTGTCAGCTCTCTATCTCGGACTTGTCGATCCGGGCCGTCCGCTCTGGGGATTCGCGGCGGATGACAAGCTCATCCATCAGGTGGCCTTCGTGGCAGCCGCGGTGATGCTCATCGGCCCGCTGTTCATGGCGCGCAGCGGCGGGATCATCGGCGACTATGCCAACGGTCTGCGCATCGTGCTCGGCAATGCAGTGCTATGGGTGATGTTCTTCGCCTGCGCGGGAACGAGCGTCTTCTTCTCGTACATCTCCCTGTTCGACTCGATCTTTCCGGCAGGGGAGCGCGTGCGCGCCGCCGAGATCCGCGCGATCAATCAGGTGTCGGGCATCGTCTCGGACATTGGCGAGACGGCAACGCGGCGGCGCATTGCCGAAGCCGATGCGCTCTTCAAGTCCGCTGCATGGGCTTCCTATGAGCGCGAGCTCGACAAAGCTGCGCGTCTTGCTTCGAGTGCGCCGGAGAAGATCCGCGAGGAAATGGTGCGCGAGCTCCGCGACCAGGAAAGCCGTATCGCGCGCCTCGAGGAGCAGCGCGCCAATGCCTCTGGCGGGCAGGCAGCCCTCGCGCAGCGCAAGACCACACTGAATGAGGAGTTTACGCGCGTCACGGGCGAGCGTCCCGAAGTGGCCGTTGCCGTGCAGGAGCAGAAGACCGTCGTCAGCGGCATCGAGAAGCGCCTCGACGAGCAGCGCGCGAAGGTAATGGCAGAGGAAAAGGGCGTCGAGGGTTCGGGCAAGTCAGGTCGCGGGCAATTCTGGCGCGCGGCGCGCGAGGACGAAGGCAAGATCCAAGCCGAGCTTCAGGTCGCGCGCGAGCGTCTCAAGGGCCATGAGACGCGTCTCAGCGGCATCGATAAGCGCATCGCGACGGCCAGGGCCGAGATCGCGCAGATCGACGGCGATCTTGCCAAGTTGATTGGCGAGGCGGAGACAGCGCAGCGCATGATCGCGGTGGCCAAGTCCACTGGTACGGGCGATCGCCAGCAGATGTCCGATCCCTCGGCGACGGCGGCAGCGCTCGAGCGCGAGCGCCAGAGCTTCCGCCAGAAGCCCGAGCAGGCGGCGCTCGCCAGTCTGCAATCGCTTTGCACGACCATGCAGGGCGTGAGCCTTAAAGTTGCGGCGCTCCGTGATCAGGCTGCTGCCATCGACTGCGATCCGAAACAGGCGACGGAAGTGGCCGCGCCAGTCTTCGCCCTCAATGCCGGCCTCGCGGCCTACGCGAAGCACTGCGTCGGCGGCGATAGCCTGCCGCAGTCGGGCGGCACCGATAGCCTGCTCACATTCGGCCGTAAGTGTCTGCAGGACTCTGGCCTCGCGTCACGTGACGCGGCGCCGCTGGCGGCACGCTTTTCCGCGCTCGATCTTTCGCGTGACGACAAGGCCCATAAGTTCGTCGTCAGCGCCAATGCCTTCACTGACGGCAATCGCCTCGCCTATCTGGCGCTGGCCATCGCAATCGGCATCGACTCGCTCATCCTGATGGCGGCGCTGTTCGGCGCCGGTGCCGTGCGCTCGCCGCTGACCGACCTCGATGGCGTCAACGATCTGACACCCGAGCAGCTCGAGGCCGCCATCGACGCGACGCTCATGCAGACGGCGGAGCCTGCGCGCACGCTTTCGGCGCTCCTGCAGGCTCAGAGACCGATCGCAGGCACGAATGGCTACACGTCCGAGATCTGGATCGACGACCACGATCCGCTCGCCGACGACATGCGTGCGGTGCTGACGGCAGGCGCCTCGATCGGCGCGGTGCGTCCGTTCGGCGATGGCCGCACGCAGTTCCAGATCAAGACCGGCCTCTCGCGCTACATCGCCGTCGCGCAGAAGAAGAAGTGGCCCAAGAAGAGCGAGGAAGCCGCACGCCGCGATCTACTCAAGGTGATCGGCGTCGCGTTGTTGCCCGATACGAAGGCGGCTGCGGAAGCCGTTATCGAGGAGCTGCATCCGATCTCAAATCTTGAAGGATTTGCAGCCGAGGTGAACGTCAACAGCCTCGCCGATGGTTCACGCGTCCGGCTTGTGCGTGGTGTGCTCGGGGCGGGGGCGACGGTTGCGAATGCGGTGCGGCGCGACCAGCACGACGACGGCCGCTATTTCGTCAGCAGTGATTTCTATCGAACCCTGCTGCTCATGCGGGCCGGCGACTATGGTGGCTCACGCGGCCCATCGCCGGCGGTCATCCACGATGGCCGGCGTGCGCAGGCTGGCGGGGTGCTGCACGAGGACCGGCTCCGCCTCACCAGTGGCGATCAGCTGCCGCGCGGCATCACGCACCAGAGTCTGGCGCACCGTCTCGGCGATCTCGGCCAAAGCAAGCATCCACCGCGTGGTGTCGTGCTTTGCCAGCACATCGACACACTTCTCGAGCGCCTGAGCTTCGATGCCAATGCCCGGCAGCTTGATTGGCTGCTGACAGAACACGACGACCGCCCGCGCGACGCCGGCGCCGCGCTCGAGGAACTCATGAGAGGTCAGTCGATCCTGGGTAAGCGCATGAAGGAGCAGGAGCGCGCGAGCCGGCTTCAGCTCCAAAGCGAGACCGCACGCCTCATCCGGGAAGTAGGCGCCGGGGATGAGGCCGCGGCACAAATCGTCGAGGAGGCGGCCGGAAAGGTTCATCAGGCGCTCCCGATGCTCCTGCTGCTGCCCGGCGGTGTTTTCGAGCGGGTCCTGCGCCAATGCCTCGAAGAGCTCGATGCGGCTGGCGCGTCGGATAACGGCCATCGGGACATTGATCATCTCATGCAGCGCCAGATGCGCGCGCTCGAGATGTTCCTCCGGAAGCAGGACCGCGACACCTATCAATCCTGGGCGGCGGTCGGCGAGTATCTCGTCAGCTATGACGAGCAGCGCCCGACGATCAGCGTGGTCGGCGGCAGCGGCTGAAGCAACGGACTTGAAAATCTAAAGCGTCTTTGGACCCTAAATGCGACTTCGAGACCGGCCTAGGCACGGGGCGCATTTAAGGTCCGACGCTTTAGTCAACACTTCAGCAAGTTAATGGAAGTAAAAGAAAAGGCGGGGTGTCGCCCTTGACGGCGAGCCCCGCTTTGCCGCATTTGCGTGGCATCGCGGCTGCCTCGCGGGTTCTGCAACTCGTGGGTGGTCATGAACCAGGGTACTCCAATGACGACGTCCGCGCCCCGCCGGGCCACGATCGACCGACAGACCAACGAGACGCGCATTTCGGCGAGCATCGACCTCGACGGGACGGGCGCGTTCGATATCACGACCGGCGTCGGCTTCCTCGATCACATGCTCGAGCAGCTCGCCCGCCATTCCCTCATCGACATCCAGCTCAAGGCGGAGGGCGACCTCCACATCGACTTCCACCACACGGTCGAGGATTGCGGCATCGCACTCGGTCAGGCGCTGGCCAAGGCGCTCGGCGACAAGCGCGGCATCACGCGCTACGCGAGCGTGCACCTGCCCATGGACGAGGCCATGACCCGCGTCGCGATCGACGTCTCGGGCAGGCCCTATCTCGTATGGGATGTGACCTTCACGCGCCCTAAGCTCGGCGAAATGGACACGGAGCTGTTCCGCGAGTGGTTCCAGGCCTTCGCCCAGAATGCCGGCATCACGCTGCACGTCGCCAATCTCTACGGCGAGAACAACCACCATATTGCCGAGACGTGCTACAAAGGGCTTGCCCGCGCACTCAGGGAAGCGATCGCGATCGATCCGCGCCAGGAGCAGCGCGTCCCCTCGACCAAGGGCACGCTCTCGGTCTGAGTTTCCGCCGACCATGACGTCGGCGCCTGCACGCGAGGAGTTCAGCGTTGCGCGTCTACACGGTGCATGAATCGAAGGACCCGCCGTCAGACCGGTCCGACCGCGCCGAAGCCCTGCGCTTCGTGCGTGACGGCTTCTCGTGGGCAGCGGCGATCTTTGCGCCGCTGTGGCTTCTCCTGCGCGGCTTCTGGCTCGCTTTGATCATTTATCTGGTGCTTGCTACGGGCCTCGCGATCGGGTTGCAGGCCTTGGGCGTCAGTGACGAGATCCAGACACTGATCTTTCTTGCGCTCCACGTGCTTATCGGCTTCGAGGCCGACACCATCGAGCGCTGGACACTCAAGCGTGGTGGCTGGGAGATGATCGGTACGGTCTCCGGCCGCGATGTGGCCGAGTGCGAGCGGCGGTTCTTCGATTCCTGGCTGCCGGATCAGCCGCTTCTGCGCCCTGAGACGCTATCGGTCTCGCAAATTACGGGTAGCGGCGACGCATCCATGCCTTTGAGCGGGCTGCGGCGCGATACAGGGCGCGTGGGCGGATGGCGCTCGGCCTTTCCTTTTAGCGGCGGGCGTTGAATAAAGCGGCCATGGCGCGCACCACAATCATCGACTACGGCTCAGGCAATCTGCATTCGGCGCTCAAGGCGTTCGAGCGGGCGGCGCGCGAGGGCGGCTCGGATGCCGAGATCGTGCTCACGTCTGATCCGGATGCCGTGGCCGCGGCTGATCGGGTGGTGCTGCCGGGCGTCGGCGCCTTCGCCGATTGCTACCAGGGTCTCCATCGCGTTGCTGGAATGCGCGACGCACTCGAACTCGCTGTACGCAAGAGGGGCCGGCCGTTCCTCGGCATATGCGTTGGGATGCAGCTCATGGCGAGCCGTGGGCTCGAGTATGGCGTGCACGAGGGACTAGGCTGGATCGAGGGCGAGGTCGATGCGATCCGACCGACCGATCCGACGCTCAAGATCCCGCACATGGGCTGGAATACGCTGAACGTCCACCGGGCACATCCGCTGCTGGAGGGCATTGCGACCGGACCCGACGGGCTGCACGCCTATTTCGTGCACTCCTATCACCTGACGACGGCCAATCCTGCCGACTTCGTCGCCGAGACCGAGTACGGCGGGCTGGTCACGGCCATGGTTGCGCGAGACAATCTTGCGGGCACGCAGTTCCATCCCGAGAAGAGCCAGCGCCTCGGCCTTGCGCTGATCGCCAACTTTCTCAGCTGGCGACCCTGAGCGGCGCCGGCTCGTCCAGCACCTCACCCTGCGGGAACGTCTCGGCTTGCGCCGGGAAGGCCACGACGTTCGTCTTATCCTCATCGCGCCGGCGGCGGCGGAACCAGCGCAGCCCCGTATTGCGGAAGGCGGCCTCCTCGCGCACACCCTGCACGAGCAGGCCGTCGTGCTCGTCGAGAAGGCGCGCGAGGCGGCCCTCGATGGTATCCTGCGGGGTATCCGTGCGGAGGTACCAGACATTGGCCAGCGGGCGCGCCCAGGCTTCGCCAAGCGACATGATCGCGTCGGCTAGGTAGGGCTGGTTCATGTCGGGATTGGCGAGGTCGTAGGAGACGAGGAAGGTGCGCATGGCGGGTTCCGTGGCGGTCAGTGTGGCGCGGAGAACGTAGAAAGAACATGCGCTGATTCGTGCCCTTCGTCGACGACAAGTTTATCGTTTGTTCTCGTGCGCGGCTTGGAGCGTTGCGATGGGGCCGCTGAGCGCGCGCCAGTCGTTCACGTCGCGGATCCTGCTGCCGTCGGCGCGCACTGCGGTGAGCCATCCACATGCCGCAGCAATGACTGCGGCATCGGTGCGGCGCATTTTTCTTGACCAATAGAGTCAAGTATATGAAGGATGCGAGGTAATGCCAGCTGGAGAGTACGCGGTGATGACCTCGAAGGGCCCCGATCGGGCTCCGCCTGTCGCAACGGGCACGCCTCGCGGAGAGGCGCCAATCCGTATCGAGCTTGCCGAGCTTCTCGGCAATCGGCGCGAGGCGATCATCGTCCACAACGGGGCGGACTATCGCCTGCGCGTGACGGCGAACGGCAAGTTGATTCTGACCAAGTAGGCGGTCGCCTCGCCGGCAGGCGCAATTGCACCGGCCCTGGACACAGGGCCACCTCGCCAAGCCGCTGCATGTGCGGTAGATATTCCCGGCAAGCGGCCTCGGCAGGCTCCGCCGGAGTTGAATGGCAGGCAAGATTGGCCGGGGTGGCCGTAAGGTTCGCCAGAAGGTTTGGATGTCAGGGATCGGGTGCCATGCGGCTCAATAAATCAACCGGCGATGCCATCCGGATCCTGATTGCCTGCGCGCGCGCCGAAGGGGCGCTGGTGAAGGTCGTCGATCTCTCGGCCTCGCTCGACATCACGATGCAGAACGTCTTCAAAATCGTGCACATCTTGTCGCGTTCGGGGCTGACGGCGGCCGTGCGCGGGCGTCACGGTGGCATCCGGCTCAGCCGCCCTGCCGATACGATTTTCATCGGCGACATAGTGCGCGCCATGGAGTCGACGGAGTCGAACGCGGATACCGGAGCTGGCGTAACGCGCGTGCTCGACGATGCGCTCGAGGCTTTCATCGCAGTACTCGATCGCCATTCGCTCACCGATATGGTCGCGCGTGAGACATCTGGTGCGAACGAGAAGGTGAAGCCGGCGCAGCGGAGCCGACGCGTGCCGGCGAAACCGCGCGGCAAATCGTCTCGCAAGCCACTGCAGGCAGCAGCATCGCGAGCCGTGCGTAGTGAACGCCCGACGCGTACGTCGCCACCAAAATCCTGACGGACAAAGGGCTTCCCGCCGACACCGTCGCGCGTCGACGCGCCAGTTTATATTTAGAAGAATTCCAACTGCTTAGATGTTTGATCCAGGCCCTTGACAGGGGCGCGGCGGCGGGTTTTTGTCTACCCATACAGTACAGTTAAACTGCTCAGACCCGGGGCCTTGACCCCCGAGCAACTGGAGCCTGACATGACACTGACCCGCTGCGTGGGCGCGCTGGCTGCAGCCGTTGCGTTGTCCTCGATGACCGTGAGCGCCGTTTCGGCCGCCGAAAAGGTCAACATCTACTCCTATCGTCAGCCCCAGCTCATTGATCCGTTGCTCAAGGCCTTCACGGCCAAGACGGGCATCGAGACGAACGTCATTTTCGCGAATGCCGGTCTCGAAGAGCGCATCCAGGCCGAGGGCGCCAACAGCCCCGCCGATGTGCTGTTCACCGTCGACATCGGGCGCCTGACCGAAGCCAAAGAGCGCGGCATTACTGCTGGCGTCAACGTGGCGGACGTGAAGGAACTTGCGGCGATCCCCGCGAACTTCCGCGATCCAGAGGGCCACTGGTTCGGCCTGACGCTGCGTGGGCGCGTGATCTACGCCTCCAAAGACCGCGTCAAGCAGGACAGCATCACGACGGCGGAACTCGCCGATCCGAAGTGGAAGGGCAAGATCTGCACCCGCTCCGGCCAGCACGTCTACAACGTGTCGATGATCGCGTCGGTGATCACGCACAAGGGCGAGGCCGCTACCGAGGAGTGGCTCAAGGGTGTGAGGGATAACCTCGCGCGCAAGCCTGCAGGTGGCGATCGCGAGCAGGTGCGCGACGTACAGGCAGGTCTCTGCGATATCGCGATCGCCAATACGTACTACATGGCGGCGATGCTCAAGGACCCCAAGCAGAAAGAGTGGGCCGATAGCGTCAGGATCATCTTCCCCGACGCGGCCACGACGGGCACCCATGTCAACGTGTCGGGCGTGTCGCTGATCAAGTCGGCTCCGAACAAGGCGGCGGCTCTCAAGCTGATGGCGTTCCTCGCGTCCGACGAAGGCCAGAAGCTCTACGCCGAGGCCAACAGCGAATACCCGATCGATCCGAAGGTATCGCCGACCGAGCTCGTGCAGAGCTGGGGCAAGCTCGTGCCGGACAAGACGCCGCTCGCCAACATCGCAGCACAGCGCAAGAAGGCGTCCGAACTTGTCGACAAGGTCAAGTTCGATGCAGGGCCCGGCACCTGATAGCCGAGCAGTTCTGATTAGGCGCTATCGAACGGCGGCTGCGTAATGGCGACCATTGTAAATGATAGGGATGACAGCGTAGCTGGGCCAGCGCGGTTCAGCTACGTGCCGGACCTGAGCGGTGCCGACCGGCTCGTCGCGCTCGGCTTCCGCCATTGGGTGGCGGGCTACCAGACAAGCGACATTGCTTGCTGGGAGCAGGCATGGCGCTTGTTTGAAGGTGAGCTTGGCCCAAAAGCTGCACGTAGGATCGTCGGTGATCTCTCTTGCTGGGTTCGTGCCATTACGGCCGCGAGCCGGCGTGAGATCGAAGTTTTCCCGGGTCCGTGTCGTGGTTTCTGCCGCGACGAGTGCGTCGCCGTATCGCTGATCGCGTCCATGCAACACGGTGTCTGCCCTGCGCTGCAGGCTTGCACGAAGGCGCTACTCGAGAATTGCGATTGCGACGATGTGATGGGGCAGTCGTGTGCGCTTGCCGCGACCCTCAGGGAGAATGGTCTCGAATTGTCGGCCGACTGGCCGATGCGTTTGCTCGACGGTGGTCGCACTGGGTGCGGACTGCGTGCGCGCAACCGTCCGGAGCGCGTATCATGATTGTCTGCCACTGCAATGTGATCAGCGACGGGGATATCAGCAGGGCGCTGCTCTACCTCCTCAACCTTCCTGAAGCGCCGATCCCGACGCCCGGCCTCGTGTACCGCACGCTCAATCATCGCTTCAATTGTTGCTCGTGTGCGCCTGTCGCCGTCGAGACGATTTACGCGGCCATGGAGCGCCTCGAGAAGCAGGGCCTCGTCTGCCCCTACCGCTCCGCGGCGACGAAGAAGCAGCTCGCTCGCATGGCGGAGCGTACGAAGCGGCGCGTTGGCGCCGACGAGCCTGTCTGAGTACGCCCTGATGCAGGACCGGCCAAGAAGGTCCGCGGATGCAACGCGCTTGAAGCGCCCCGCTATCGATCTGCGCGCTGGGCCACTCGCGGGCCCGCTCGACGCCGAGCCGCCTGCGCGCGCATCCTCCCGCCATAAGATCTGGGAGATCCAAGGCGGCCTGCAATGCTCCATTGTCGGCACGTGCCTCTCGCAGGAGGATCTCATCGCCATCGGCCGCAAGGCCGGCGTGCGGCCGCGCGAGGGCGCGCGCTCCTATGAAGTTCACAGCTACTTCGTCCAGCAAGTCGGCCGGGACGGCAAGATCGCGCGCACGGTGCAGAAGATGCTCGACCAGCGCCACGCGGGGATCATTCGCCGCGTTCAGGCCGTGCGCGAGGAAGCCGAGCTGATCCGGCTGTGGGAAGAAGAGTTCGACGGCGGGCGTGTCGCCGGCGCCTACTGGGCCTTCATGAGCGGGGTGCATGTGCCGAGTTCGCTCGGCACGCGCATCTTCGGTGACGTCCACATGCTGAGCCATGTGCTCGGCCGCGTGACGCACCAGAACGCGAGCCGCGCCAGCGAGCTTCAGGCGCGTCTCGATGATCTCGAGGCGAAGCTATTGCGCCAGGCCGAGCGCCATCGCCAGATCGTTCTCGAGCGCGACGCCGCCCGGGTGCAGCTCAGCGAAGGCGCGGTCGTAGCCGTTCCCCTCATGTCCGTGGTGCCGGCAGTAAGCGAGCGTCGACGCGATCAGCCGCCGGCCCGGCGCGAGCGCGCCCTGGCCGTTGCCCGCGAGCGGGCGCGTGCCGCCGAGCGCATGATCGGCGATCTCCAGCAGCAGCTCGAACGCCTGCGCTGGCAGCAGCGGATGCGGGCCGCGAGCGGTGCGCCGGCGTGCCCCGGTGCAGAAGCTTGTGAAGAGACGGTCCAGACGTCCATCGCACGGCGCATTCTCTATGTCGGCGGCCGCAGTGGCGCGATCGACAATCTGCGCCGCGTCGCGGCCCGCATGGGCGCCGAGCTGATGCACCACGATGGCGGCGAGGAGCACGCGCTCGTGCGCATCGACGGCATGATCGAAGGCTGCGACGCCGTCGTCTGCCCGATCGACTGCGTCAGCCATTCCGCCTGCCTCCGCGCAAAGGTGCTATGCCGAAAGTTTGACAAGCCCTTTGTTCCGCTGAGGTCCGCGGGAGCAACGTCGTTCGAGCGCGCAGTTCAGTCGTTGACTACGCGCGCCGGTTAAGCTCTTTAGTGTCGTTCTAATCTGCCCGAGGCACGCGGAGGACGACATGAAAGGCAAGAAGCCCGTTATCGAGATTCTGAACGAGGCGCTGAAGCTGGAACTCGGGGCGATCAACCAGTATTGGCTGCATTATCGCCTGCTCGATGACTGGGGTTTTACCAAGCTTGCCAAGAAGGAGCGTGCTGAATCCATTGAAGAAATGGAGCACGCGGACAAGCTGGTGACGCGAATCATTTTCCTCGAAGGGCACCCGAATCTTCAGTACATCGCACCACTGATGATCGGACAGAACCTCAAGGAGGTTCTGGAGTGCGACCTGAAGGGTGAGTACGTCGCACGCGACCTCTACATGAAGGGCCGCGAGCTCTGCCGGGCCGAAGAAGACTACGTCTCGATGTCGCTCTTCGAGGAGCTGCTGAAGGACGAGGAAGGCCACATCGATTTCCTCGAGACGCAGCTCGATCTCATGAAGTCGATCGGCGTCGAGAACTACGGTCAACTTCAGTCGGGATCGGCCGACGACAGCAAGGGCCACGACTGACGGCAACGCTGCGACTGTCGTTGCCGTTGCTCGTCGGTGCCATGCTGGCGCCAGCGAACAAGGGGTAACGAACATGCAGTCGAGCCGCGGATCAGATCGAGGATGGATCGCCGGCCTTGCCGCGCTTTTGTGGCTTGCGCTGGCGCTCCCATTGTCGGCGGCGACCGTGAAGGAGGTCGCCGACAACTACGCCAACATCGCACAAGCCGGCTACGAGGACTCGGTCGTCCGCGCCAAGGCGCTCAAGGCCGCGATCGACCGCATGATCGCCGCGCCGACGGCCGACAATCTTGCGGCGGCCCGCGCGGCGTGGATTTCGGCGCGTGTGCCGTACATGCAGACCGAGGCCTATCGGTTCGGCAACAAGATCGTCGATGACTGGGAGGGCCGGGTGAATGCCTGGCCGCTCGACGAGGGGCTCATCGACTACGTCGATCCGAGCTATGGCGCGGCATCCGACAGCAATCCGCTCTATGCAGCCAACGTCATCGCCAACCGGACGCTCACTGTCGGCGGCCGTAAGGTGGATGCGAGCAAGATCACGAAGGAGCTGCTGGCGGATACGCTGCAGGAAGCCGAGCGCATCGAAGCCAACGTCGCGACGGGCTATCACGCCGTCGAGTTCCTGCTCTGGGGACAGGACCTGAATGGCACAGGCCCCGGCGCGGACAATCGCCCCGTCACGGATTTCGATCCGAAGAAATGCACAGGCGGCAACTGCGACCGCCGCGTCGCCTACCTGCGTGTCGTCACGGATCTCCTGATCGAAGATCTCGAGGAGATGGCGGCTAAGTGGGGACCGGATGGTGAAGCCCGCAAGGCCCTCTTCGCGCCCGAGGCCGATCCTCTATCGATCATATTCACCGGTCTTGGCAGCCTCTCCTATGGCGAGCTGGCCGGCGAACGCATGAAGCTCGGCCTGATTCTCAATGACCCGGAGGAGGAGCACGACTGCTTCTCCGACAACACGCACAACTCGCATTACTACAACGTCATCGGCATGGAGAACGTGTACTTCGGCCGCTACACGCGGATCGATGGCAGCGCAGTGAAAGGCGCGAGCGTATCGGATCTCGTGCGCGCGAAGTCCGCCGAAATCGATGATCGCGTGCGTCAGGCGTTGGCCGAGACGAACAAGCGCATGACTGCGCTCAAGACGCGTGCGGAGAAGATCGAGGCCTATGACCAGATGCTTGGCGAGGGCAACAAGGAAGGCAATGCCGTCATCGAGGCGGCTATCGAGGCGCTGATCGCGCAGACGAAGGAGTTCGAGCGCGCGGTTGCCGTGCTGGAGCTGCGCGCGATCATGTTCGAGCGTTCGGACAGCCTCGACAACCCGGCGAAGGCGCTCGAGGGCAAGAAGTAGACGGGCCGATGGATGAAGGCCACCGCTCCCGCCGTATCGTGAGCGCCTGGAGGCTCAGCGCGCTCGCGGGGATGCTCGTGCTCGCGGCTGGAAGTGGCTGGTCGCAGACGGTGCGGCCACACGCGGGCGCGCACAACGCAGCGCCCGCTTCTTTCACTGCACTCGAGGACGGCGAGGAACATCCCGGCGGTGCCGCGACATCGCAGCGCCGCACCGACTCGACTGAGGCCTTCTCCCATTTCTCGCCCAACATGGGCCTTGCCAAGGAGATGGACTTCAAGATCGGCAATGCGATGTTCCGCAAGTTCTGGGTCTCCGCGCCGGCCTCGACCAAATCATCGGATGGGCTCGGCCCGCTCTACAATGCGCGCGCCTGCCAGAGCTGCCATCTGAAGGACGGGCGCGGTGAGCCGCCACGCGGGCCGGGCATCGAGGACCGTTCGGTCTCGATGTTCCTCAGGCTCTCGATTCCGCCGGAGACGGCGGAGCAGCGCGCCGCACTTGCCGAGGGCCGCCTCTCGGTCATTCCCGAGCCGACCTACGGAACGCAGCTTCAGGAACTCGGCATTCAAGGGCATCTCGGTGAAGGCCGCATGGTCATCGACTACGAGGAAGTGCCGGTCACGCTTGCCGGCGGTGAAGTGGTCTCGCTGAGGCGGCCGACTTACCGCATCGAGGATCTCGGCTACGGCCCGATGCATTCAAAGACCATGATCTCGCCGCGGCTGGCCCCGCAGATGATCGGTCTCGGACTCATCGAAGCTATTCCGGTGGAAGACATCCTCGCGCGCGAGGATCCGGACGATCGCGACGGCGACGGCATTTCGGGACGCGCCAACTGGGTATGGTCGGTCGAGAACAAGAAGCTGATGCTCGGTCGCTTTGGCTGGAAGGCGGGCCAGCCGACCGTTCTCCAACAATCGGCCGATGCATTCGCGGGCGACATCGGCATCGGGAACTGGATCGCGCCTTATGCCTGGGGCGATTGCACGCCCGCGCAATTGCTCTGCCGGAGTGCGCCGCACGGCGGCACGCCGAAATCACCGCACAGCGAGATCAACGCCAAGCTGCTCGATCTCGTCGCCTTCTACGCGCGCAATCTCGCGGTGCCACCGCGTCGTGATCCTGATGCGCCGGACGTGCTGGCGGGTAAGCGCCTCTTTCACGAGATCGGTTGTGCATCGTGCCACGTGCCGAGCTTCACGACCGGTGAGACCTCGCCCGATGCGCACCTGCGCGGACAGAAGATCTGGCCTTACTCGGACTTTCTCCTGCACGACATGGGGGACGGACTTGCCGACGGGCGGCCGGAAGCGCGGGCGGACGGCCGCGAATGGCGCACGGCACCGCTCTGGGGCATCGGCTTGACCGAGATCGTGAACGGACACACGTTTTTCCTGCACGACGGCCGCGCGCGCAATCTGACCGAGGCCATTCTCTGGCACAGTGGTGAGGCGCAGCGCGCGCGCGATGGGTTCGCGCGGCTTTCACGGCAGGACCGCGCGCGCCTCGTCGAATTCGTCAATTCGCTCTGAGGGGTGGAGCCATGTCTCTCGCAGGCCGGATCGCTGGTGGGCTCGCAGCGGTGGCGCTCATCGTGTCGTTGGGCGCTGGCAGCGCGGCGCGTGCGCAGACGCCCGGGGCGTTCGACCACGCAGGTCTCGCGCGGCAGGCCTTGGAGAAGCACATCATCCCTGGATATTCCGGGCTGGTCTCGGCGGCCGAAGCGTTGACGAAGGCGCTCGAGAGCTATTGTGCGCGCCGAACGGCTGAGCAGCAGCGCAGCATGGAGCGCGCCTTCGATGGTCTCGTCACGGCATGGGGGAACATCGAGCACATTCGCTTCGGCCCCATCACCGAGGAGAACAGGCTCGAGCGCATTTTCTTCTGGCCCGATCGGCGTGGTCTCGGCGCACGGCAGGTGGCGCAGACATTGAAAGCGCGCGATCAGGACGCGCTCGATCCAACGAAGCTCGCTGCGAAGCGCGTCGCCATTCAAGGGCTCGCCGCGCTGGAGACGGCGCTCTTCGACACGCCCGCAAAGGAGCCCGAGGAACGCGGATATCGCTGCGCTTACGCCAAGGCGATCAGTGCGAATATCCGAAACCTCGCTGCAGATGTGCTAACGGCATGGACCGAGCCTGATCGCTTTGCTCGGTACTGGCTCACTGCAGGCGAAGAAGGCAATCCGCATTTCTTGAAGGCGTCGGAGACGACGCTTGCGCTCGCGAAGTCGCTCGACAATGGATTGGAGCGCGTGCGTGACGAGTGGATTGCCGGTCCGCTGGGGCTCGGCGTTCAGCGGCGACGACTGACGCCGGTTCTGGCAAAGAGCGGACGCACGATCAGGCTTTTCGGGGCCGGTCTCGACGGGCTGCATCACCTCTACATGGTGGGCGGTATGAACAAGGCGATCGTCGATACCAGCGGCGCGCATCCCGGCGTCACCGTCCCGCTGAACGCGAAGCTGGTCGAGCGGGAAATCGAGACCGCGCGCGATCAGGTGCGTCGGCTCGCGCGGCAGGGCAAGCCCTTCGATCCTGATGCCATGATGCAGCCCTTCGTCGCCCTCGGCTATCCGTTGAAGAATGCGCGCATGCAGCTCACGGCCTTGCTCGGGCTCACTGCGGGCATCTCCATGGGATTCAATGCAAGCGATGGTGATTGATCGGCGAACGCTCTTGATCGGGACGGCGAGCGGCCTCATCGCCGGCGGCGGTCTAACCGCGCACGCGCGTACGGAACTCGCCCCGGCACTTTACGCAGCCGCTCGACGCGGGGGCGATGGCCGATACTGGGCCGCGCTCTTCACCGAGGATGGCCGCGATGTGAATGCCGTCGCACTGCCGGGGCGGGGACATGACATCACCGTATCGACGATCGACCGTACGTGCGTGGCTTTTGCCCGGCGGCCTGGCAATTTTGCCGTTGCATTCTCGTCGGATCGCGGGCGTGAGCCGATCGTTTTTACGACACCGCCGGACCGGCACTTCTATGGCCACGGCGTGTTCTCGCGCGATGGCCGCCTGCTCTATGCCACCGAAAACGACTTCGACGGTGCGCGTGGCGTCATCGGCATCTACGACGTCAGCGCGGGATACCGCCGCATTGGCGAGTTTCCCGCCGGCGGTATCGGTCCGCATGATCTTGCGCTGCTCGGCGATCAGCCCGTGCTCGTCATTGCGAATGGCGGCCTCATCGAGCACCCGGATTTCGGCAATGGCCGGCGTATCCTCAATCCCGATGCCATCGAGACGACACTCGCTTATGTCGATCTCCGAACGGGCGATCTGCTGGAGCGTCATGAGCTCGGCGCAGCGGGGGCGCTATCGCTGCGCCATCTCGACGTCGCGCACGACGGGACGGTTATCGTTGGCGCTCAGGTCGCGCATGGCGCTGTTGGTGCGCAGACGCTCGTCTACCGGCATCGGCGCCAGGCCCCGCTGCAGGCTCTCGCGCTGCCGGCGGCGACCGAGCGCGCGCTGTCGGGTTACGTGAGCTCTATCGCATGTGACCGGGATGGCGCGCTCGTCGCGGTGACCAGTTCGAAGGGGGCAAGCGCCGTCGTGCTGGACATTGCTTCAGGCAATGTCGTGCGCACGCGCACGCTCGACGATGTTTCTGGCATCGCACCGACCCGTGTGCCGGCCGAGTTCCTTACAACTGCCGGTACGGGGCAGATTGTGCAGCTCGGCGATGGGAGCGATGCGCGGACGGACGCCGTGTCGACGCCCTGGAGCTGGGACAATCACGCCGTGTTCGTCGGCGAAGCAATCACTGGGTGAGCTTCGGCAAGTCGATGGCGACGTCTTCGACCATGACCTCGATCTTCACCGCGCCTGCCTTCTTGAAGGTCAGCGTGAGCGGGAAATAGTCGTAGTTGTCGACGAGCCGCTTGAAGCCGGTCACACGCAGGTAAACGCTCTTGGTCGAAAGCTCGACGCGCGCACCCGGTTTGATCTCGACCGCTTTGTGGGGACCGGTCGTCACATGGACGAGCTCGACGCGCGCGGCATCAGGCGAGGAAGCGCCGGTCAGCACGTCCGCAGCCTTGCTGGTATTCCGGATGACCATCTGCACAGCGAGATCGAACGGCGGCTTGGCCTCGCCCATGTCGCCCGCCCATGGGTGATCGATCTGCAGCGTGCTGGTCTTGATGCGGTGCGCCTCCGCGATCGATGCGATCGCGAACATGGTCGCTACTGAAAGGAGGATGGGTCGGATCATGTACGCATGACTTTTCTGAGTATTAGGAACGGGAAGAAGATCCAAGAAAACAAATGGATAACGCTTTCAGCTTCAGAGATCTGCGCATTGATACGCTGGCCGGCGAAGGCTGTCCAGCCGACGCGCAGTCACCGCATGGCAATCGGCCTCACAAGGTCATCCCCCATGAGGCCGTCGATCATGTCGTCATGGATGACGCTACTATTTCTTCTGCACGCGATAGACCTCGTGGCAGGCTCGGCAGTTCTTGGCGACTTCGCCGAATGCACCCTTGAAGGCGTCGGCGCCACTTGCGGCGGCCTTCTGCGCGGTGACGGCGTCACTGGCCAACTTCTGTCCCTTGTCCTCGAAGTCCTTGAAGCTCTCCCACACCTTGGGAGATGCGGTTGTTTCGCCGCCGGTTTCCGAGCCCTTCGGGAACAGCTTGGTAAAAGCGGCCCAGTTTGAGGCGATCGTGCCCATGGCTTCGCTGGCCTTGGCCGCATCGTAGGGGATTTCGCCCTTGGCCAGCTGCGAGCCGGTCTTGCTGGCGCCTCCAACCCCCTTCATCAGCTCCTTGCGCTGTGCGATTGTATCCTGAGCAACAACGGTCGCGGCGGTGGCGACAACGGCAATCGTCGCTAGTGCAGCGACCCCTCCCAATACCGTCGATTTAAACATTCAGATGCTCCCTGCCTGGTTCAGCCCAACAATCCGGGGTGGGCCCCCCTTCTATAACGACTCTAAATCGAGTGGGCAGCGGACTTAAGCCTAACGGTTTCGTGAACGGTGTTGCTCCAGGGCTCTGCGCAATGCTCGCGTCTTGGAGTCCTTGCCTAGTGATGTTGGCCAGCGCCCTTGGTCGGGGAGCGAACTGCTGTCACAATGCGGCTGGCGGCAGTGAGGTGGGTGCGGCATCCACACTGGCTGCCATCCGCAGGGGGCAGAGCCATCCGGCTCTGGGGCAGTTCAAGCGCATGGACAGTTCCGTTTTCGCGATCATGATGATCGCCGCCGCGCTGCACGCCGGCTGGAACGCGCTGCTCAAGCTCCGCGTCGAGCCGCGCATCGCGAGTACGCTCCTCGGCATTGCCGGCGGGATCGTCGTGCTGCCGCTGTGCTTCGTCTTTCCACTGCCGGCCAAGGAAGCGTGGCCCTTTCTTGCGGCATCATCTCTCATTCATCTGATCTACTTCCAATCGCTCGGCATTGCCTACGAGACGGGTGACCTCGGGCAGGTCTATCCGCTCGCACGTGGCAGCGCGCCGCTGCTGACGGCCATTGGCGCCATGTTCTTCGTCGGCGAGGGAATTGGGCTTTTCGGCTGGATCGGCGTCACGACACTCGCGGTCGGCGTCGTGCTGCTCTCGCTCAAGGGGGCGCGTGATTCGAGCCGCATCGAGGGGCGCGCGGTCGGTTTTGCCCTGCTCACCGCCGCGACGATCGGTGCCTATACGGTGGTGGACGGAGTCGGTGTGAGGCGCTCCGGCAACGTGGGCTCGTACATCGTATGGGGGTTTCTGCTCAGCGCGACAGTGCTCGCCGTCTATGGTGGCTGGCGTTGGCGCGGTGGTCTCGTGACGGCTTTTGTCGGCTCAGCGCGGATGCTGCTGCTCGGCGCCGCCATGTCGATTGGATCTTATGGTATCGCGCTCTGGGCCATGACCCAGGCACCGATCGCGATCGTCGGCGCCATGCGCGAGTCGAGCGTCCTTTTCGCGGCTTTGATTGGGGTCGTTTTCCTTGGCGAGCCGCTGCTGCGGCTGCGCATCATTGCTGGGACTCTGGTGCTGGCGGGCGTGCTGTTGTTGAGGTTGGCTTAGCGCAGCTTCTCCCTCTCCGCATTGTCTTCAATGGAGAGAGGTGTCACGCCAGGGGCGTGCTTTCAGCACGACGTGAGGGGCGACGGCAAACGCCGCGTGTGCGTGTGTGGCCGCCCCTCATCCTAGCCTTCTCGTCGCGCCAGAGGCGCGCTTCCAGCGCGACAAGCACGGGGAGAAGGGGAAGAGAAGCTTCCCAGCAACCTGCGGCAAGCAAACAAACCATCGCCGCGGGCATGGCACCACAGGCGAGTGCGACAGCACCCCTTCCCAGCAGCCCGCGGCAAATAAACAAAGCCGCGCCGGTTGCCCGGCGCGGCCTCCGATTTCGTAGCGTGCCTGAGCGGCAGGCTTACATGCCCATGCCACCCATGCCGCCCATGCCACCATGGTCATGGCCGCCGTGGCTGTCCTTCTTCGGCGCCTCGGCAACGCCCGCCTCGGTGGTGATGAGGAGCGAAGCGATCGAAGCGGCGTCCTGGAGCGCGGTGCGCACGACCTTGGCCGGGTCGATGATGCCCTTCTCGATCATGTCGCCGTACTCGTCGCCCTGGGCGTCATAGCCGAAGGTCTGGCCGCGAGCCTCGAGCACCTTGCCGACGACGATCGAACCCTCGACGCCGGCGTTCTCGGCGATCTGGCGGATCGGCGCCTGGAGTGCACGGCGGACGATCTGGATGCCGGCTTCCTGGTCCTCGTTCTCACCCTTGACGGTGATGGTCTGCGTCGCCTTGAGCAGCGCAACGCCACCGCCGGCAACGATGCCTTCCTCGACCGCGGCGCGGGTCGCATTGAGCGCGTCGTCGACGCGGTCCTTGCGCTCCTTCACCTCGACTTCCGTCGCACCGCCGACCTTGATCACTGCAACGCCGCCGGCGAGCTTCGCCAGACGCTCCTGCAGCTTCTCGCGATCGTAGTCCGACGAGGTCTCTTCGATCTGGGCCTTGATCTGGTTGACGCGGCCCTCGATGTCCTTCTTCTTGCCGGCGCCGTCGACGACCGTCGTGTTCTCCTTGTCGATCGAGACGCGCTTGGCGCGGCCGAGCATCTCGAGAGTAACGGTCTCGAGCTTGATGCCGAGATCCTCGGAGATGACCTGGCCGTTCGTGAGGACGGCGATGTCCTCGAGCATGGCCTTGCGGCGATCGCCGAAGCCCGGGGCCTTCACGGCCGCGATCTTCAGGCCACCACGCAGCTTGTTCACGACGAGCGTGGCGAGCGCCTCACCCTCGACCTCTTCCGCGATGATCAGCAGCGGCTTGCCCGTCTGCACGACCGCCTCGAGGAGCGGCAGCATCGGCTGCAGGCCCGAGAGCTTCTTCTCGTGGATGAGGATGTAGGGATCGTCGAGTTCGGCGATCATCTTCTCGGCGTTGGTGATGAAGTACGGCGACAGGTAGCCGCGATCGAACTGCATGCCCTCGACGACGCTGAGTTCGGTCTCGAGGCTCTTTGCCTCTTCGACCGTGATCACGCCCTCGTTGCCAACCTTCTGCATGGCCTCGGCGATCATCTTGCCGATGGCGCTCTCGCCGTTCGCCGAGATGGTGCCGACCTGGGCGATCTCGTCCGAGTTCTTGACCTTCTTGGAGCGCTTCTTGATCTCTTCGACGACCTGGGCGACCGCCTTGTCGATGCCGCGCTTCAGATCCATCGGGTTCATGCCGGCCGCAACCGACTTCAGACCCTCGCGGACGATCGCCTGCGTGAGGACCGTCGCCGTCGTGGTGCCGTCACCAGCGACGTCGTTGGTCTTCGAGGCCACTTCGCGCACCATCTGCGCGCCCATGTTCTCGAACTTGTCCTCGAGCTCGATCTCCTTCGCGACCGTCACGCCGTCCTTGGTCGTGCG
>JALHOW010000003.1 GCA_022842785.1 Hyphomicrobiaceae bacterium
GCTCAAGCACTTCCGGCGCATCGCCACGCGTTTCGACAAGCTGGCGCGCAACTTTCTCGCCGCCGTCGCCCTTGCCTCAGCCCGGCTCTGGACCAGAACTTATGAGTCCACAACCTAGCCTCGCTCGCGCCAAAGGCGCGAATACTCTTACGCAATACGCTTCCGCACGAGATACCGCTGCATCCCGTCCATGACGAGCACGCCATCCTGATTGTGGATGGTCGAGGTCAGGCTGAGCACGCCAGTCGTCCGCTGTGGCTTGAGTTCGGCGACAGTCAGCAGAGGATAGAGCGTGTCGCCGACGTAGACAGGTGCGAGAAAGCGCGAGGACTGCTCGATGAAAGCGCGCAGGCTCTCCTGCACGAGGAAGGGAAAGACGCCCGCCCCGGCAGCCGTCTGAATGAGCATTTGGAAGCCGTGCGCGAAAAGATCGCGATGGCCGTGGGCCTTGCAGAATTCGCGATCGTAGTGGATGGGATGGTTGTCACCCGACGCTAGCTGGAAGGCCGCGAACAGCGCCTCCGTCATCGTGCGCGAAGGGATGTAGAACGTCTCCCCGATCTCGAAATCCTCGAAATAGCGCTGCGGGCCGAAATTCTTCGACGCGAGATCGTGATGCTCTTGCGGTGTCATGTGTCAGCTTTCCTCGCCCGACTGGTGCGCAAGCTTTGACGCCAGCAGCGCATCAATGGCTGCGGTTCCCATGCCGGCTTCGGCGAGAAGCGCACGCGTGTGCGCGCCGATGGTTGGAACGCGCGCCGCATTCGGCACCTGGCCCGGCAAGTGCGGTAGCGGTACGGCCTTGCCATCCGAGAGCGCGTAGGCCGGCGCGGCTTCGACAGCCTGGATATGCGGATCAGTAAGCCAATCGCCATAGGTGTTGATGCCGCTCGCGAGCGCGCCTTCCTTCTCGAAGATCGGCACCCACTCGGCAGTCGTGCGCGCAGTGAGGGCCTCGTCGAGGATGGCGCGCAAGGCGGCGACATTCTCTTTGCGGCCCGCAACGGTCGTGAAGCGCGCATCGGCAACGATGTCGGCGCGGCCCGCTGCGCGGCAGATGCCTTCGAACTGCGCCTGATTGACGAGCGTGATCGCAATGAAGCCATCGCGCGTGCGGTAGTTGCCGGCCGGCGGGTTGAGAAGGCCCGGCGGGCGCCCGACAAACCCGTACTCGAGAATATTCGGTGACTGCACGTGCGCCGCCGACTGCATGAGCGAAATATCGATGTGGCGGGCGCCGCTGCCCTTCACCTTGCCCCAGAGCGCCATGCTCGCAGCCTGGAAGGCATAGAGGCCTGTGAAGGCATCGATGAACGGCACGTCGACTTTGACAGGAGCACCTTCGCGGGAGCGCGTCGCCGCCATGAAACCGGAGATCGCCTGACCGATCGTGTCCACCATCGGGCGCTCGCGGTTCGGTCCGCGCTGGCCCCAACCCGAGACAGAAACGTAGATGATGTCGGGATTGCGCGCCTTGAGTGCCTCGAAACCAAGGCCGAGCCGCTCGAAGACGCCGGGCCGCGCGCTCTCGATCGCGACATCCGCGCGCTCCGCCAGTTTCAGCGCGACGTCACGCCCCTCGGGCTTGCGGATGTCGATCGCAAGGCTCTCCTTGCCGCGGTTGTAGGCGATCGCCTGCGATGACATGCCGTCGATGCGCGTGCCGAGATGGCGCATCCAGTCTCCCTCGGGCGGCTCCAGCTTGATCACGCGCGCCCCGTGCTCGGCGAAATAGCCGCCGCAGGACGGGCCGGCGATACCCTGACTCATGTCGAGCACGGTGATGGCAGAGAGGGGACCTGGGCGGGACATAGAGCAAACTCACATATCTGTCGTCTGACGCGTGCACTGTAGGCGCGCCACCTGGCTTTGCAAGCACGGGTGCGGCGGCGATGCAGCTCCGGGAGCAGCGCGAGCTTGCACCTCCTCATGTATCGTGCACTGTCCAAGCTGCGTCTCCACAGCAGGAGGACGGCGCCATGGCAGTCGAACTGCACGGCTACGAATACAGCGTCTACGCCTGGATCGCTCGCTTCGCGTTGCACGAGAAGGGTGTGAAATACCAGTGGGCGGAGATCAATCCTTTCGCCGACGACGTGCCAGCAAGCTACCTTGCCATGCATCCGTTCAAGCGCGTGCCGGTGCTCGTTCACGACGGGTTCGCCGTCTACGAGACGACTGCGATCACGCGCTACATCGACGAGGCTTTCGACGGCCCGCCACTTCAGCGCACGCAGCCTCAGGAACGAGCGCGCTGCAGTCAGATCGTGTCGATCGTCGACAGCTATGCCTATTGGCCGCTGGTGAGGCAGGTCTTCTCCCACGGCTACCTCAGATCACGCACGGGACGGCATGTCGACAACCGCGAGATCCAGCACGGCCTCACTGCCGCGCCGAAGGTGCTGGCGGCCCTGGAGGCGGTCGCGGACGAAGGACCGTGGCTGTGCGGCGATGGCCTGTCGCTCGCCGATATCCATCTCGCGCCAATGATCAGCTATTTCGTCCTCGTCCCCGAAGGGCGCGATCAACTCCAAACGCACCCGCGCCTCAGCCGGTGGTGGAGCGCCATCTCCACGCGACAGGCCTGCCGCGAAACAGTTCCCCGGTTGCCTCAAGCCGCACAATGAGATCCGCACTGTCATAGGCCGAGACGTCAGTCTTGTGCCCACCGCGCCGTTGCCGGACCGAATGGCCTCATCCACGACCTCGTGTGACTTCGTCGCTGATAACGCTATAAAGCCTCACCATCAGCGGCGGCACTGCGACCTCGTTCACGCCGGAATTCCCCCAAGCTGCCAAAGTTGCCCATGCGCCGCATACATGCCGATCTGCTTCTCGTCCTCGCCGCCGTCGTCTGGGGCGTCGCGTTCGTCTTCCAGAAGACGGCCATGGACCACATCGGGCCGCTGCTGTTCGTCGCCGCGCGCGCGACGGTCGCGACGCTGGCATTGATCCCGATCGCGCTGCGTGAGGGGCGCCGCGCGCCGGATCAGTTCCCATCGGGACTCGTCTCGATTGCTGCTCTCGGGGGTGGCATCTTCTTTCTCGGGGCGATTGCGCAGCAGACCGGCATCATCACCGCGAGCGTCACCAACACCGGTTTTCTCACGGCGCTCTACGTCGTTTTCACACCCTTCCTGGTTTGGCTTTTCATGCGCCGCCCGCCGGCATGGATCGTTTGGCCTGCGGTCGCAATGTCGTTCATCGGCATGTGGCTGCTCGGCGGAGGCACCGTCAGCGGCTTTGCTCGTGGCGACCTTCTCGTCGCTTTCTCCGCCGTGTTCTGGGCGGCCCACGTCGTGGTGGTTGCCAAGGCGACGCGGCACGCGCGCCCCGTCGCGTTCAGTGCCATTCAGTTTGGCGTCGTCGCAATGCTCGGGTGGGCGGGGGCAATACTGCTCGAACCCATCTCGCTCACGGCGCTCGCGGCAGCCTGGCGCGAGATCGCCTTCGTCGGTCTTCTGTCCAGCGCTCTCACGTTCACGCTGCTGGCCATTGCGATGAGGTATACGCCCCCGACCGAGGCGGCGATCATCGTCTCCAGCGAAACGCTGTTCGCCGCGCTGGCCGCCTACCTCGTCCTCGGCGAGCGCCTTTCGCTCATCGGATGGTGTGGTGCAGGCCTTATTCTCGGGGCTGTTTTGCTGGTCCAGGCGGGTCCGATGCTTCTGCACAAATGGCGGGGTAGAAGCGCTGAGGTAGATCATTGATTTAATTATATTATTCCGCGCCTCCAGGACGCCAGAAAGTGGGCGCTTTCGCGCCATTGCCGCGGGGGCCGGGCGTGCTATACCTCTCGCCAAATCCTGCGCAGCACGCACCCGATCGGCGGATCGGAGCGTGCTTTATGCGCCCTCCCTCGACCTCCAGTGGGTGACCAGACGTGGCAGACGACGACAAGACCGGCGGCGACGCCGGTAGTTCCGAGCCGAGCGACATCCGCCCGGTATTGATCACCGACGAGATGCGGCGCAGCTATCTCGACTACGCCATGAGCGTGATCGTGTCGCGTGCGCTGCCGGACGTGCGCGACGGCCTCAAACCCGTACATCGCCGCATTCTCTACGGCATGAACGAGCTCGGGCTCGACTGGAACAAGAAGTACGTCAAGTCGGCCAAGGTGGTCGGCGAGGTGATGGGTAACTTCCATCCGCACGGCGACAGTGCGATCTACGACGCGCTCGTGCGCCTGACGCAGGATTTCTCGATGAGCCTGCCGCTCGTCGACGGCCAGGGCAACTTCGGCTCGGTCGACGGCGATCCGCCGGCGGCCATGCGCTACACCGAGTGCCGCCTGCAGAAAGTCACGCAGCACATCCTGGACGACCTCGACAAGGATACCGTCGAGTACCAGGAGAACTATGACGGGAGCCGCAAGGAACCGTCGGTCATGCCGGCGAAGTTCCCAAACCTGCTCGTCAACGGCGCGGGCGGCATCGCCGTCGGCATGGCGACGAACATTCCCCCGCACAATCTCGGCGAGGTGATCGACGCCGCCATTGCGCACCTCGACAATCCCGACATCTCGATCGACGAACTTGTACAGATCATCCCCGGTCCTGATTTCCCGACCGGCGCTCTCATCCTGGGGCAAGCCGGCGCGATGGCCGCCTATCATCGCGGGCGCGGCTCGATCATCATGCGCGCGCGCGTCGAGATCGAGGAGTTGCGCCGCGACCGCGAAGGCCTGATCGTCACCGCCATTCCCTATCAGGTCAACAAGCGCGTCCTCATCGAGAAGATTGCCGAGCTGGTACGCGACAAGCGCGTTGAAGGCATCTCGAACATCTGGGACGAGTCGAGCCGCGAGGGCATGCGCATCGTCATCGAACTGAAGCGCGATGCCGTTGCCGATGTCGTGCTGAACCAGCTCTGGCGCTATTCCGATCTGCAGACGACGTTCGGCGCCAACATGATCGCGCTCAACGGCGGCCGGCCCGAGCAGCTCAATCTGAAGGACATGATCCAGGCCTTCAACGCCTTCCGCGAGGAGGTCGTGAGCCGCCGGACGAAGTTCCTGCTCACCAAGGCCCGCAACCGCGCCCACATTCTCGTCGGCTTGGCCATCGCCGTCGCCAACATCGACGATATCGTCAATCTCATCCGTCGCGCGCCGAGCCCTGCCGTTGCCAAGGAGCAGCTCATGGAGCGCGACTGGCCGGCGAAGGACGTGGCACCGCTCGTCGAGCTGATCGCCGACCCGCGCCATCGCGTGTCGCACGAAGGCACGACCAAGCTCTCGGACGAACAGGCGAGCGCCATTCTCGAGTTGCGCCTTGCCCGCCTCACGGCTCTCGGCCGCGATGAGATCGGCAACGACCTCGCCAAGATCGCGGAGGAGATCAAGGAATACCTCGCGATCCTCTCCTCGCGCGCGCGCATCATCGACATCATCAAGGGTGAGCTGACCTCGATCCGCGACGAGTTCGCCGTGCCGCGCCGCACCGAGATCGTCCCCATGGAGGGAGATCTCGAAGACGAGGATCTCATCCAGCGCGAGGACTGCGTCGTCACGGTCTCGCTCAAGGGCTACGTCAAGCGCGTGCCGCTCGCCACCTATCGCGCCCAGCGCCGCGGCGGCAAGGGCCGCTCCGGCATGACCACGCGCGACGAGGACATCGTCACGCAGCTCTTCATTGCCTCGACGCATACGCCGCTCTTGTTCTTCTCCTCGCGCGGCATGTGCTACCGCATGAAGGTCTGGCGGCTCCCGGCCGCCACGCCGCAGGGCATCGGCAAGGCGCTCATCAATCTCCTGCCGCTCGAGCAGGGTGAGGTCATAACGACCATCCTGCCGCTGCCCGAGGACACAAGCACCTGGGCCGATCGCGAGCTCATGTTCGCAACGCGCTCCGGCAATGTGCGCCGCAACAGCCTCGCGGACTTCGAGAACATCAATCGCAATGGCAAGATCGCCATGAAGCTCGACGAGGGCGACCAGATCGTCAACGTCGCGCTCTGCACGCCGGGCGACGATGTTCTGCTCACGACGGCCGTCGGCCAGTGCATCCGCTTCCCCGCGGATGACGTCCGCCTCTTCAAGGGGCGCGACTCCACGGGCGTGCGCGGCATCCGCCTCGATGACGAGGACCGCGTGATCTCGATGGCCGTCCTCACGCACGTCGAGGCGACACCGGCCGAGCGCGCCGCCTATCTCAAGCAGGCGAGCGCGATGCGACGGGCGACCGGCGAAGGCGCGGAAAATGGCGCCGAGATCGAGGCAGCACCCGATGCCGACGCCGAGGAAGTGACGAGCGAGGAGTTGACGCCCGAGCGTTACGCCGAACTCGGGGCACGCGAGCAGTTCGTGCTCACCGTCTCCAGCCGTGGATTCGGTAAGCGCACGTCGTCCTACGAGTACCGCGTGAGCGGGCGCGGCGGCAAAGGCATCCTCGCCATGGTCGTCAACGACCGCAATGGCGCTCTCGTCGCGTCCTTCCCCGTCGAGCACAGCGACCAGATCATGCTCGTCACGGATGGCGGCCAGCTCATTCGCTGCCCCGTGGACGATGTGCGAACGGCCGGCCGCAACACGCAAGGCGTGCGCATCTTCCGCACGGACGAGGATGAGACGGTCGCCTCCGTCGAGCGCATTCCCGATGACGGCGGCGAGAATGGCGAGAACGGCAGCGATAACGGCGAGGACGGCGCGCCGGCAACGGAATAAGCCGGCCGCCACTGCAGGAGCGCGCCCTCATGCGCAAGAACGAGATGAAGGCGCGTCTCCAGGCAGGCAAGCCAGCGCTCGGCTGCTCGATCATGATCCCGTCGCCGCAGATGGTCGAAATGGCCGCGCACGCCGGCTTCGACTGGGTGCTCATCGATATGGAGCACGGCACGATCGGGCTCGAGACCGCCGAGCTGATGTGCATGGCCGCTGAAGCGCGCGGCATCACACCCATCGTGCGCCCGCGCAATAATGCGAGCGCGGAAATCACTTCCGTCATGGATCGCGGTGCGGCCGGCGTGCAGGTGCCGCACATCAATACGGCCGATGACGCCCGGCGCGCACTGGCTGCCGTGAAGTTCGGGGCCGGCGACAATCGCGGGCTCGCCGCCGGCACGCGTCCCGATAGCTACGGTCTCGCCAAAGCCATGCCGGATTTCGTGCGCGAGGCAAATGCGCAGAGCCTCGTCTGTGTCCAGCTCGAGCACGCCAAGGCCATCGAGAACGTCGATGCCCTGCTCGCCGTCGACGGCATCGACGTGTATTTCATCGGGCCGTCCGACCTTTCGCAGTCCATGGGACATCCGGGAAATCCCAAAGCGCCGCCCGTCAAAGACGCCATCGAGAAGACGCTCGCGCGCATCGTTGCCGCCGGAAAAACGCCGGGAATGCCCGCGACCGCCGACAACCTCGATCAGGTCATCGCTAGCGGTTGCCGCTATATCTATACGCACCTGCCGAAGTTGTTTGGGGCCGGTGCGAACGCATTTCTTTCCAAGGGGCGCGCGTAGTAGATCGCGCTTTCAGCGCGAACAGGGCTTCTGCCCTGTACCCGACCGGGGGACACCCCCGGAGCCCCCGCCTTTTATGTACTTGGAGATTGGGGCCCGCGATGAGCACCGAGAAATTCACGCCCAGAGATCCGGACTTCGATGCGCGCGTGCGGGGCAGTTTCGCGCGTCAGAACGTCATGGCAACGCTCGGCATCACGATCATATCGTTGAGCCCCGGCGAGATCGAGCTGGAAATGCCTCACTCGGCCGAGCTGACGCAGCAGCACGGCTTCATTCACGCGGGCATTCTCTCGACCGCACTTGATAGCGCGTGCGGCTACGCAGCCTTCTCGCTCATGCCGGCGGATGTTGCGGTACTCACCGTCGAGTTCAAAACGAACCTGCTCGCACCCGCGGCGGGCGAGCGCTTTTTCTTTCGCGCGCGCGTCATCAAGCCCGGCCGCACGCTCACGATTTGCGACGCGCAAGCGTTTGCCTTCGACGGCAAAGCCGAAAAGCTGATCGCGACAATGACCGGCACGCTGATGGCCGTGCAGGAGCGCGGTTCAATCAGTCAATAGAGGCGGGTGGGTCCGGGAGGGTGTCCCTCCCGGTGGGGAGCGGGGCTAGCCCCGCTCGCGCCGCAGGCGCGACTAAGGCACCAGGATCATCCGCACCGTGCCGCCATCGGCGAGCTTGTCAAAGCCCTCGTTGATCTCCTCGAGCTTGATGCGCTCGCTCATGAGCCGATCAACGGGCAGCAACCCCTGCTGATAGAGCGAGATGAACCGCGGGATGTCGCGCGAGGGAATGCACGAGCCGACATAACTGCCTTTGACCGTGCGTTCCTCGGCGACGAGGTGCGTACCCGGCAGCGGCATGGTGTGCGTGGGATGCGGCAGGCTCGCGGTAACGGTGGTGCCGCCGCGCTTGGTAATCTTGTAGGCGAGTTCGAGTGCCTTGATGGAGCTTGCCATCTCGAAGGCGAAATCGACACCGCCGCCGGTGATGTCCTTCACGTGCTCGACGACATTGGGATCGCGCGCGTTGACGGTGTGCGTCGCGCCGAGCTGCTTGGCGAGCTTGAGTTTGTCGTCGAGCATGTCGATGGCGACGACCTGCCGGCAGCCGGAGAGCTTCGCGCCGAGCATGGACATGAGGCCGACGCCGCCGAGGCCGACGACGGCGGCTGTTGTACCGGGCGGCACCTTGGCGGTGTTGATCACCGCGCCCGCGCCTGTAATCACCGCGCAGCCGAAGAGCGCGGCTTCCTCGAAGGGCAGTGATTTGTCGATCTTCACGACACTGCAGCGCGAGACGACAGCGTATTCGGAGAACGCCGAGACGCCGACGTGGTGATAGACGGTCTTGCCGTTACGCGACAGACGCGTGACGTCGTTGAGCAGCTTGCCCGCGCCGTTGGCCCTGAAGCCCGGTTCGCAGAGGGCAGGACGTCCTTCCTGACAGGGTGCGCAGCGGCCGCAGTTCGGCACGAAGACGAGGATGACGTGATCGCCGACAGCGAGATCCTTCACGCCAGGCCCGAGTTCCATGACCTCGCCGGCAGCCTCATGGCCGAGCACCATAGGGAGGGGGCGCGGGCGGTCGCCGTTGATGGTCGAGAGATCGGAATGACAGAGGCCGGCTGCGCGAATGCGTACGAGAATCTCGTCCTCACCCGGCGGATCCAGGTCCAGCGTCTCGATGACCATGGGCTTGGACATGGTATAGGGGCGCGGCTTTTCCATCTCGTGGATGACTGCGGCGCGGGTCTTCATGGGCGGCTCTCCCTGGGCGTTCGGCGTGTCTGTTGCCGCGGATGATAGCCACCTGTGGCCAAGGGGCAACCGGTACTTGCCGCGTCATGTCCGGCACGTCATGATGCCCCCGCTGGCGGGACACTTTGGAACGATACTAGGGGGATACAATCATGCGGATCATGAAGGTTGGACTGGCATTGGCGCTCGCGCTTGGCATGAGCGCGCCGGTGATGGCACAGCAAAGCGCACCGAAGGCTAAGGCGCCGATAGTGAAGGCCGGCAAGGGCGAGAAGGTCTGCCGCCACACGTTCCCGAGTGGTGAGAAGCGCGCCTGGGTATGCAAGAAGGAAGAGCCTTGCTGCGCGTGGGATGCCATCAACTACGTGAAGTGCGGCTCGACGATCACGAAGTGCCTGTAAGCGCACGCTGCTGAAACGGGCACCACAATTCGGGAGGATGCTTTGCTGAGACTCGGATGTGGTGCCGGTTTTTCCTCGGACCGGCTTGAGCCGGCAATCGATCTCGCTGAGAAGGGTGCGCTCGACTATCTCGTGTTCGAGACGATCGGCGAGCGCACGCTGGCGTTCGGGCACCGCGATCGCCAACTCGATCCCAAGCGCGGCTATAACCCGCAACTCGCGGCGCGTATGCGCGGCACGCTCGCCGCCTGCAAGCGCAACGGCACGCGCATCGTCACGAACATGGGCGTTGCGAATGTTGCAGCGGCCGCCGAAGTCATCGTCGATGTCGCGCGCGCGCAGGGGCTCAGCGGCGTAACGGTAGCGGCCATCGAAGGCGATGACGTCTCCGATCTGATCGGCCCTGATACGGTCCTCTTCGACAATCACGACAAGACGGTCGCCGAGGTTGGGCGCCCCGTCGTAGGTGCGAATGTCTATCTCGGCATCGACGCGATCATCCCCGGCCTCGAAACTGGCGCGGATGTCGTGATCACGGGCCGCGTCGCCGATCCCGCGATGTTTCTCTCGCCGCTCGTGCACCATTATGGCTGGAAGCGCGACGACTGGCAGAAGCTCGGGCAGGGCACGCTCGTCGGGCATCTCATGGAATGCGGGATGCAGATCACGGGCGGCTACTTCGCCGATCCCGGCCGCAAGGACGTGCCACGTCTCGCCGCGTGCGGCTACCCGATCGCAGAAGTGGATGAGCACGGCAACTGCGTGATCACAAAGCTCGCCGATGCCGGTGGCATGGTGACACCGCGCACGGTCAAGGAGCAGCTCCTCTATGAGGTGCACGATCCAGCGGCCTACCTCACGCCGGACGTAACGGCCGATTTCAGCCGGGCGACCGTGCAGGAAACGGGACGCGACCGCGTGTCCGTCGCCAATGGTACAGGCCACAAGCGGCCGGACAAGCTCAAGGTGACCGTGGGCTTCGATGGCGGCTTCTTCGGCGAAGCAGGCGTCAGCTATGCCGGCCCCAATGCGACCGCGCGCGCCGCACTGGCGCGTGACATTCTCCGCGAGCGCCTGGCGCGGCGCCCCGGCTTCGAGGCGCTCCGCATCGACCTCATTGGCATCAATTCGCTCCACGCGACGGCGCACGGGCCTCGCACCGAGAGCACGGACGTGCGCGTGCACGCTGCCCTGCGCTCGGCCAATCGCGATGATGTCGCAACTCTGCTCTGGGAAGTCGAATCCCTGCTTTGCTGCGGGCCTGCTGCCGGCGGCGGCTATCGCGGCCAGATCACGCCGAGCGTCATCACGCATTCAGCACTCATCGATCGCGACGCCGTGCGCCCGAGCGTGAAGGTTCTGCGCGCATGAGCCGCCGCATCAAACTGCACGAGATTGCGCACGCGCGCGCGGGCGACAAGGGCAACACCTCGAACGTATCTGTCTGGGTCTTCGATCCGGGCGACTATCCGCTCGTCAAGGAACAGCTCACGGCCGAACGCATCAAGGCAGCCTATCCCGACCTGATCCGGGGCGCGATCCAGCGCTACACGCTCGACCACCTGCATGGATTGAACTTTGTCATGCAGGATGCCCTGGAAGGTGGCGTGAATACCTCCCTGGGCCTCGACAGCCACGGCAAATCCTGGAGCTTTCTCGTTCTGGACCTTGATGTGGAAATTCCCGACAACCGGGCGGGATGATGCCATGTCAGCTAGGGGATCTCGTCGAAAATGACGGTCGGATAGGCGTTTACTGAGGTTTCTGGACGCAGGTCCGGGCCACAGTGAGGCAGGTCATACTTGTGTCGCACTGCTGTTGAACATCGGCGCCGGCTTGCCGGGGAAGGGCAGGCCGCACTGCAGGAGCACTTGATGAGACGAGCAGGCAAAATCATTGCCGCCCTGTGGCTTGTTGTTGCGGCGACGAGTGTTGCAGGCGCGGATAGCAGCGCGACGGACTGCCTGAGCGACGACAACGAGCGCCGCATCGTCGGTTGCTCGATCATCATCGAGAACCCCGGGACACCGCCCCTCGAGCGCAGCAATGCACTCGCCATCCGCGGCCTCGCGCTCGCGATCAAGGGCCTGCTCGATCGCGCGATCCAAGACTACGATGCTGCACTCGCCATCAATCCAAACTCGGCTTCTGCGCTGAACAATCGGGCATGGGCCTACTTCCGCGCCGGTCGGGGCTCAGAAGGCCTTCCGGATGTCGAGCGTTCACTCATGCTCAATCCGGACAGCGAGCACTCCTGGGACACACGCGCACACATCCGCCAGCTCATGGGCAATATCGAAGGCGCGATCCGCGACTACGAGATGGCCATCCATCTCGGCGGCGAGCGCATGATCAAGCTCTACCAGTGCGGGCTTGCCGAGCGTGGGCTGTACCGGGGGCAGATGGACGGCATCTATAACGCCGACACCAAAACGGCACTGCACAGCTGCACGCGCGATCGCGAATGCGATCCGTTGCCCGCCGACGAGCAGTGCAGACTGCCGACGTCATAAGGATTTCGCGCCTCCGGCGCGAGCGGGGCTCGCCCCGCACCCCACCGGGAGGGACACCCTCCCGGCCCCAGCCGCTTTTGTAGTTGGCGCCAAACGCGACCTATCTGCATGGCCGCCGCGGACATAGCACCACGTGGGAAGGCGGTAGCACCCCTTCCCAGCAGTCCGCGGCACTAAACAATGCTCCTGCCGCGGGCATAGCACGACATTCCGGTTGCGAAGCACCTCTTCCTGAGCGCGCGACCGCGCGCCGGCCGGTAGGCCGACCTTCAAAAGAGCAGCCCGCGGCACCAAGACATTCCGCAGAGCGCCCCTGCGCCATAGGCCCTCGCACCGGCCGTGCCGGGAATGTTAGGCTCGCGCATTCGCCAGCCAGCATCCCAGACCGGAGCCGTGATCGCATGTCCAAGTCCCCAAAAACTGCAACCTCGGGCGCCATCACGGCCGCCGTCGCGCAGACCCTCGAAACCGCAGAGGCTGCCAACAAGAAGCTCCACGCCTTCACGCAGATCACGCGGGACAGCGCGCTCGCTGAGGCGCAACTCGCCGATGTCCAAGCCGCCGAAGGCGCCGCACACGGGCTGCTGCATGGGATGCCCGTCGGCATCAAGGATATCGCCGATGTGGAAGGGCTCGTCTCGGGCTGCGGATCGCTGACGCGCAAGCAGGCCGCGCCCGCGGAGCGCGATGCCCATGTCGTCATGAAACTGCGCACCGCAGGCGCCATCGTCGTCGGCAAGACGCACACCGTCGAGTACGCATTCGGCGGCTACGGCACCAACGAGACCGTCGGCACGCCGTGGAATCCCTGGGATCTCAAAGTGCATCGCATTCCGGGCGGTTCCTCGAACGGCACCGGCTCGGCTGTCGGCGCAGGCGTGCTGCCCGGCGGTCTCGGAACGGATACGGGAGGATCGGTGCGCATTCCGGCAGCGCTGTGCGGTTGCGTCGGTCTCAAGACGTCGATCGGCCTGATCGGTCGCTCGGGCATTGCGCCGCTCTCGCAGACGCTGGACACGGCAGGGCCGCTCGCCAAGGACGTAACGACGACCGCGCGCATGTTCGCCGCCATGCTCGGCCACGATCCGGAGGATCCCTCGACCGAGGATTTCCGTCCTATTGATCCGCTGCGGGATCTGGAGAGGGGCGTCGCCGGCCTGCGTATCGGTCGCGTTGTCGATGAGGACTTGGGCGCCATCACCACCGACGAGGTGAAGGCCGATCTCGCGAAGGCTGCTGGCACGCTGGAGAAGCTCGGCGCGCGCATCGAGCCGTTCAAGATGCCGCAGTCCTTCGACAGCTTTACGCGCTCCACCGGCATCATCATCGCCGCTGAAGGCTACGCCAACTGGCGCCAGCACATTGATGATGCCAAGTCGGGCATGGCCAATCCAATCCGCACGCGCTTCCTTGGCGGTAAGACGATCTCGGCAGCCGACTACCTCGATGTCATCCGGAAGCGTGACAAAGAAATCAGCGCCTTCCTCTCGGCCATGGATCGGTTGGATGCCATCATCCTGCCGACGATCCCATTCCCGGCCATTCCCGTTGCCGAGGTCGATGAGACGAAGTCGCCTATGGCGCACTTCACCCGCTGGGGCAACTACCTCGCGCTTTCGGGTCTCGCAATTCCGACGGCATTGAGCAAGAGCAAGCTGCCCATGAGCATGCAGATCGTAGTCCGGCGCTTCGATGATGCGCTCGCGCTACGCATCGGCCGCGCCTTCGAGAAGGCGCGCGGGGCCTTCCCGGCGCCGAAGATCTGAGGCAAGACGAGATGACGACCACCAACGACGAAGTCCTGATCCGCATCGAAGGCACGGCCGGACGCATCACGCTGAACCGGCCGAAAGCCCTCAATGCGCTGACGCTCGGCATGGTCCGCGCCATTTGGCCGGCGCTGCTCGCGTGGAAGGACGACCCTGCCGTCGAGCTGATCATCCTCGACGGTGCCGGTGATCGCGGATTGTGTGCGGGCGGCGATGTGCGCTGGCTCTATGACTCGCGTGCACGTGGGCTCGATGACGCACTCGCATTCTGGCGCGAGGAATATGCCCTCAATGCGCTGATCCATCGCTATCCGAAGCCTTTCGTGCCCATCATGGACGGCATTGTCATGGGTGGCGGCATCGGGCTTTCGGCGCACGTGCAGGGCGGCACACGCATAGTCACCGAGCGTTCGCAACTCGCCATGCCCGAGACGACCATCGGTCTCATTCCCGATGTGGGCGGCACGTGGCTGCTCGGTCGCGCGCCGGATGCGTTCGGCGAGTACCTGGGGCTGGTCGGCGAGCGCATGCGCGGCGCGGGCACGATCTTCTCAGGGTTCGCCGACGTGTTCTTGCAGTCTTCCAAGCTCGATGAGTTGCGCATCGCGCTTTGCACGACGAAGGCCGCCGACGTGAAGAAGACGATCGCGCGCTTTGCCGAACCGCCGCCGCATTCCAATCTCGCAGGTCATGCCGACGAGATCGGCCGGACGTTCTCGCAACCGAGCGTGCCCGCCATTCTCGACGCGCTCGCGCGCGAAGACAGCGAGTGGGGCACAAAGACGCGCGAAGCCCTGCTCGCGCGCTCGCCGAAGGCCCTTGCGACGACACTCGCCGCCGTCCGCAAGGCACGGAAACTCGGATCGCTCGAGGAAGCGCTCAATGTCGAGCTCCGGCTGTGCCTGCGTCTCTTCGAGGATGGCGAGTTCGTCGAGGGCGTGCGCGCGCTCCTGGTCGACAAGGACAAGAGCCCGAAGTGGAACCCGCCGACGCTCGCAGGCCTGAGCGATGCTGCCGTCGAGGCGCTCTTTGCGCCTTTGCCGGCCGCTCAGGAGCTGGGCTTGCGGGCACCAGCCTGATCAGGCAGGCTCGACCAACGAAGTCGGACAGACGAGAAATCGCGGAGGAAGCATGTCTGAGCGTGAACGCCAAGGCCCGCTGAAGGGCCCGCTGAAAGGTATGCGCGTCATCGATCTCTCGCACGTCATGGCGGGGCCGACCTCGGCGCGCATGCTCGCCGACATGGGCGCAGACGTCATCAAGGTCGAGAAAGCCGATGGCGGCGACGACACGCGGCGAATGCTGCCGCCCGACATCAAGGGCGAGCCGGCGGCCTACATGATGATGAACCGCAACAAGCGCGGCATCGTGCTCGATCTCAAGAAGCCCGCGGCACGTACCGCGCTGAAGCGCCTGCTGAAAGATGCGGACGTGCTTATCGAGAACTACCGCCACGACACGCTCGACAAGCTCGGCCTTGGCTACGAGACGCTGCACAAGGAATTTCCGGGGCTGATCTACTGCGCGGTCTCGGGCTTCGGGCGTTCGGGTCCGTATGCCACGCAGGGCGGCTACGATCTCATTGCGCAAGGCATGTCGGGCCTCATGGCCATTACGGGCGAAGGCCCGGGACGGCCGCCGGTGAAAGTCGGCTCACCGGCGTGCGACATCACCGCGGGCATTATCGCCGCCATGGCGATCTGCGCGGCTTACGCCCACAAGCTCAAGACGGGCGAAGGGCAGTTCGTCGATACCTCGCTCTTCGAAGCCGGCATTACGCTGACGTACTGGCAATCGGCGATCGCACTCGCGACAGGTGTTTCGCCCGGCCCCATGGGCTCGCGCCACCCACTCAACGGCCCCTATCAGGCATTCGAGACGAGCGACGGCTACATCAATGTCGGCGCCTCGAACCAGAAGATGTATCCCATGCTGTGCGATGTGCTCGGATGTCCGGAGCTCGGCAAGGATCCGCGCTTCCTGACGGGCCATGACCGCATGGCCAATCTCGACACGCTCATCGACCTGCTCAATGGGCGATTCCGCCAGAACACGGCGGCGCATTGGCTCGAGAAACTGGAGGCCGTGGGTATTCCCGCCGGTCCGGTGCTCTCCATCAACGAAATGCTCGTGCATCCGCAGACGCGGGCGCGCGACATGGTCGTCGCGGTGGATCATCCTATCGCCGGCAAAGTCGAGACAATCGGCGTGCCGGCCAAGTTCTCCGAAACTCCGGCCAGTGTTGCGCGACCGGCCCCGCTGTACGGGCAGCACACGCGCGAGGTGCTGAGTGATGCCGGGTTCACATCTGCCGAAATCAATGCGCTGCTTGCCGAAGGGGCCGCGAAGGAAACGGCCCCACCCAAGGCCGCAGCGGAATAGCAGACCCCACATTCATCCGCGGAGGCGACCATGAGTACGAACCGCCAAGTCACTCTCGCCAAGCGACCCGCACCGGGCCTCGTCACGCCTGACGTCTTCACAGTGAAAGATGCGCCACTCGCCGAACCGGGAGAGGGCGAGGTGCGCGTCAAGATCGCGTATGTCTCGCTCGATCCTGCCATGCGTGGCTGGATCAACGAGGGGCGCTCGTATGTGCCACCCGTCGCAATCGGCGGTGTGATGCGCTCCTTCTCGGTCGGCATCGTCGATGCCTCGCGCAATCCGGCCTTCAAGGCCGGCGATGCCGTTCAAGGCATGCTGGGCGTGCAGCAATACGCCATCTCGGACGGCAAGGGCCTCGTGAAGGTCGATCCGTCAGCAGCGCCGCTCGAACGCTGGGTTGGCGGGCTCGGCATGCCCGGCTGGACGGCCTACTTCGGCCTCCTCGAAGTCGGTCAGCCCAAGGCGGGCGAGACCGTCGTCGTGTCAGCGGCATCGGGTGCCGTCGGCTCCATCGTCGGCCAGATTGCCAAGATCAAGGGATGCCGCGCGGTCGGCCTCGCGGGTGGGCCAGAGAAGTGCCGCTATGTCGTCGACGAACTCGGGTTCGATGCCTGCATCGACTACAAGAGCGGCAATCTCGCGGAACAGCTCAAGGCGGCGTGCCCAAAGGGCATCGACGTGAACTTCGAGAATGTCGGCGGCGATATCCTCGATACCATTCTCATGCAGATGAACGTGCACGGGCGCATCGCACTGTGCGGTCTCATCTCGGGCTACAACGCAACGAAGGTGCCCGAGGGGCCGAAGAACCTGCGCGCCGTGCTCACGCAGCGCCTGACCATGCGCGGTCTCATTGTGCTCGACTGGGCCGACCGGGTGCCCGAAGCGATCACGCAGCTCGGCCAATGGCACCGCGAGGGCAAGCTCAAAATCCGCGAGGATGTGCGCACCGGCGGGCTCGAGAGCTTTACCGATACCCTCAATCTGCTCTACACGGGCGGTAACAACGGCAAGCTTGTCCTCAAGGTCTGATCCGTGCTGAAGCCTGGAATTACGCTTTACTTCGTTCGCCACGGCGAAACGGACTGGAATGCCGTGCGGCGCTATCAGGGCCAGACGGACACGCCGCTCAACGACAAGGGGCGCGGGCAGGCCGCGCGCAATGGCCGCGAGCTCGGCCGCATACTCGCGGACAAGGCGACGGGCTTCGACTACGTCGCCAGTCCGCTCATGCGCACGGCGGATACCATGCGCATCATTCGCGGCGAGATGGGCCTCGATCCGGAAGCCTTCGCCCGCGAAGACCTCCTGAAGGAAATCAACTTCGGTCATTGGGAAGGCCAGATCTGGGATGATCTGCCGAATTCCGATCCGGAGGAATTCGCCGCTCGCAAGGCCGATCCCTACCGCTGGCGCCCGCGAAATGGCGAGAGCTACGAGGATCTCGCCGGGCGCGTCGGCAACTGGATTGCCAGCCTGGAGCGGGACACAGTCGCCGTTTCCCATGGCGGTGTCAGCCGGGTCGTTCGCGGGCACATCCTTGGCCTCGACTGGGGCGAGATTCACGCCCTCGACGTGCCCCAGGACAAGATCCTGCGCTTGAGGCGCGGCGAACAGGCCTGGCTGTAGGCCCCACGCCTTTCCCGCCCCCGATGAGACATCCGCGCCCTTCTGTCGCCCTGCCGCCACGGTGGGTAACGGAACTGCCCGCGGCCCTAATTGCGGCGGATTGTGGTAGTCAACGGACGCCTAACGGGGATTCCAGAGCATAAGCGGATTTGCAGTCCGCTGCGTCACCCGCGAACCGGAGCCGAACCACGATGACGACCACATCGGGTGCCGCCAGCGTCGACACGCGCCCCTTCGCGCCGTTCGAATGGCTTCTCGCGCGGCGCTACCTCAGGGCGCGGCGCAAGGAAGGCTTCATCTCGGTCATCGCCGGTTTTTCGTTCATCGGCATCATGCTGGGCGTGGCAACGCTGATCATCGTCATGGCGGTGATGAACGGCTTTCGCAGCGAGCTCATCCAAAAGATCCTCGGCGTCAACGGCCACGTGATCGTCTATAGGGTTGCAGATCCCTTCACCGACTACGACGAGGCGACGGCCCGGCTCTCGCAAGTACCCGGCGTCAAGGCCGTCTTGCCGCTCATTGAAGGGCAGGCCATGATCTCATCGAGCGCGGTATCGCTCGGCGGCCTCATTCGGGGCGTCAGCGAGGGCGCACTCCGCCAGATGCCGCTCGTCGCGGACAATGTCCGCTTCGGCTCGCTGGATGGGTTCGACGACAGCGAGTCGCTCGCCATTGGGATCCGGCTCGCCAACATGCTGCGCGTCATGGCTGGCGACTCGATCACGCTCGTATCCCCGCGCGGCGCGGCGACACCGTTCGGAACGGCCCCTCGCATCAAGCGCTACAGGGTTTCGGCAATCTTCGAGCTCGGCATGTCCGAGTACGACAAGGCCATGATCTTCATGCCGCTCAAGGAGGCACAGCGCTACTTCTCGCGCCCCGAGCAGGTCGATGTGCTCGAGATCTTGCTGCATGAGCCGGAGAAGGTCGGCGACATCCTAGGCCCCCTCCAGGCCGCCGGCGGCAACACGCTGCACTTCACGGACTGGCGCAAGCGCAACGAGACGTTCTTCACGGTGCTCCAGGTCGAGCGCAATGTGATGTTCATCATCCTGTCGCTGATCGTGCTGGTGGCCGCGCTCAATATCATCTCGGGCCTCATGATGCTCGTGAAGGACAAAGGGCGCGATATCGCCATCCTGCGCACCATGGGCGCGACCAAGGGCGCCATGATGCGTGTGTTTCTCATCACCGGCGCCTCGATCGGCATCGTAGGCACCATCGCCGGGCTCATTCTCGGCATTGTTTTCTGCTGGAATATCGAAGGCATACGTCAACTCGTGCAGCGCATGACCGGCACGACGCTGATGGATCCGACGGTCTACTACCTCTCGCGCATGCCGGCCGAGATCGACGTCCGCGAGACCACGGCGATCGTGATCATGGCCCTTGTGCTGTCCGTTCTCGCGACGCTCTATCCCTCGTGGCGCGCCTCGCGTCTCGATCCGGTCGAAGCGCTCCGCTACGAGTGAGGCATCCCGTGCAAGACTTCACATCCGAGCATGGCGAGGCCTTCGAGACCGCCGTTCTCCAACTCGTTGACCTGCGCCGGACCTTCCATCAGGGCTCGCGTCGCATCGACGTGCTGAATGGCGCCTCGGCGATCCTCATGCCCGGCGAGGCCGTGGCGCTGGTCGGCCCCTCGGGCGCGGGCAAATCTACGCTTCTGCACATTGCGGGGCTGCTGGAGACGCCGGACGGCGGTCAGGTGATCGTGTCGGGGCGCGACTGTGCACGCATGAAGGACGACGAGCGCACGCGCGTCAGGCGCGCGCAGATGGGTTTCATCTACCAATTCCATCAGCTGCTGCCTGAGTTCTCGGCGCTCGAGAACGTGGCCATGCCGCAGCTCATTCAGGGCCGCTCGAAAAGCGCAGCGCACGCACGGGCGCGCGAACTGCTGACCGCGCTCGGCCTGGAACCGCGGCTCGATCACCGTCCGGCCGAGCTCTCCGGTGGCGAGCAACAGCGCGCGGCCATCGCCCGCGCACTTGCGAACACGCCGCGCCTCCTGCTCGCCGACGAACCGACAGGCAACCTCGACCCCCGGACGGCCGACATCGTGTTCGAGGAACTCATCGGGCTCATCCGGGTAAAGCGCGTTGCAGCGCTCATCGCGACCCACAATCTCGAGCTCGCCGCCCGCATGGACCGTGTCCTGCGCATGGATGGCGGGCAGCTGATCGAACTCGAGCCGCATAGTCTTGTTTGAGTAGTGCCGCGGGCTGCTGGGAAGAGGTGCTGTCGCCCCTCAGCGTAGTGCTATGCCCGCCGCGGCCATGCGGACAGATCGACATTGTCGTCTCCCCGCGCTGCCCAAACTCCAAGTCATAAAAGGTACGGGGCGCCGGGGTGTCCCCGGGCGGGCCGTAGGCGCGACGGGGACCAGTCCCCGAACCCCTGCCGGGAGGGACACCCTCCCGGCCCCACCCGCCTTTATCACCGCAGATATCGCCGAGGGCGTCTCAACCCAAAATCGGCCTCCGCATGGCCTCCGCGGGCATAGCACCGCGTTCCGGTTGCGAAGCACCTCTTCCCGGCAGCCCGCGGCACTTATGAGATTACACACAACTCCCCGTTGACCATCACCCTCCGGGTCTTCTATACGGAGGCCGACCGAACCGCCCTGGCCATGCGCGCCATGGGCGGCGCATCTGTTTATTGCGCGGTTCATGCCCGCGGCAGGGTTGCCAGCGGACTTTGACTGCGCCCACCAGCTTCGACCTCAAGGAAGGACTACAGAATGGCCAATACCAGCTCGGCACAGAAGGCGGCCCGCCAGACGGCGCGGCGGACGGCAGTCAACAAGTCGCGGCGCTCGCGCCTGCGGTCGACCGTTCGCGACGTCGAGGCTGCCATCGCGGCCGGCGACAAGACGGCTGCCGAGCAGGCCCTCAAGGCCGCCGAGCCGGTCATGATGCGCTCGGCGCAGAAGGGCGTCGTCCACAAGAAGACGATGTCGCGGAAGGTTTCGCGCCTCGCGGCCCGCATCAAAACCATCGGCGCTGCCGCTTCCTGATCGCTGATCAGTACGGGTAGGGCGGACAGGCGGATTATGTGGCGGAAAGAGCACAACGGCGACTCGCATGGGGTATGAGGGGCACCGTTCAATCGCTTGATACTTGACGGTTTTGTGTCACCGCCGCCGCCGCAATATTAAAGTCCGTCCTCCGCTTATTGAACTCATTCAAGCCAAAACACGATTCAGATGACGCTCCCTCGAGGGCGTCATCTGCGTTTCAGGGGGCACTTTTGCAGGCGGGATTCAGCTCGGATTCTCAACGACCTTGTCCACAGTCCTGACACGTCATCAACAGGGTGACCCCCTTGCCGACGAGAGCTGTCGGGAATCGCTCCGAGCCTTCCTTGCGCGAGCCTGATCAAAGTCCGCACTTGCGCCAGCGCCCCTCAACATGGTTATTATCCGGTTAAGGAAAACGAGCGGGGGCCACCCAGCGTAGTTTTCCCCAAAGCAATTGCAGGCATTCCGGACAGAGGCCAAAGCATGTTGTCCGGGGACGGGGCTCAACGGCGTATTGTATTGCGTATTCCATCAAGCATCATTGCTTGATGGCGCTTATTGTACTTGTCGATTGCTTGCGCGGCGGCAGCACAGGCCTGCAGGGTTGCGTGTTGTTGCTCTAGATGGTGATGCGGAGACTGTTAAGTGGCGTTCGATTCTGGTGCGGTAGACGACGTGCCGGTTCAAGATGTGTGGGGTGCCTTGAAGGCCAACCCCAAGGCTGTTCTGATCGACGTGCGGACGAGATCAGAGTGGGCCTTTGTTGGGATGCCTGACCTTTCCGAGATCGGCCGCAAGCCGGTCCTCGTGGAATGGCAGACCTTCCCGGACAACCGTCTCAACCCGGCATTCGTGGAACAGGTGACTGAGCAGCTTGCCGCCCAAAGTGCGGACAAGGACAGCGAGCTGTACTTCATCTGCCGTTCTGGCGGTCGCAGCCTCATGGCAGCGCGCGCCATCGCAGCGCAAGGCTATGCGCATTGCCACAACGTAGCGGACGGCTTCGAGGGTCCGCTTGATCAGCACCGCCGGCGCGGCAAGGCGGCGGGCTGGAAGGCCGCGGGATTGCCCTGGATTCAGGGCTGAGACCGCAAGAGGGCAGGACACGATCGACGCTCGGGAGGTTCGGCAGCCGAAGGTGCGCTTTCGCATCTTTGCGGGCCGAGGTGCGCCATCGGGTCCTGAGGGCGAACAGATTTTTAGGTGGGGTACGAGAATGACGCACGACAGCGATCGGCCAGAGGGGCCATCAACGGGGCCATCCAGGAAATCGGGACCGGATTCAGCAGGCGAGCCCGCAAAGCGGCCGAGCGGCCCTTCGGGCCTCGGCGGCAGCGGCGCACAGAAGCCGGCTGGTGAGGAAGCCGCCATCAATGCGCGCGGCCAGCGCGTTCGCCAGGCCCTCAAGGCCAACCTCGGCGAGGATGTCTATTCGAGCTGGTTCGGCTCGCTCGAGTTCGCGGCTTTCGACAATGGCACGCTGACCGTCTCCGTGCCCGTGAAGTTCCTCAAGAACTGGCTCGAGCAGCATTATCTCGATGCCATTCAGCGCTGCGCCGCCATCGAGTTCGACGGCGTCGAGCGTGTCGAGGTGAAGGTGCGGAGCCCGGCGCCGACAGCACCGGCTGCTCACATCGGAGGTTCGGCGGCTCGCCCCGAGAAGGCTTACGCGGCCCCCCACGCCAAAATCGGCGAGGCGAGCCCGCTCTCGGTGTCGGTGCCTGGCTACACGGCAGGTGTCGGCTCGCGCACGGGCGTCGATGGCCTCGAAGGATCGCCGCTCGATCCGCGCTATACCTTCGACAGCTTCGTCGTCGGCACGGCGAACCGCATCGCGCACGCAGGTGCCATGCAGGTTGCCGAGACGGTCCCGGACGAGGCGCGCGGCAACAACCCGCTCTACATTCACGCCGCCGTCGGGCACGGCAAGTCGCATCTCCTGCACGCGATCGCGTGGGAGGTTCGCCGCCGCCAGCCTTCGGCAAACGTCGTCTACATGACGGCCGAGCGCTTCCGCTTCCAGTTCGTCGAGGCGCTCAAGGCGCAGGACGCCATGGCGTTCAAGGAGAGCTTCCGGCAAATTGATCTGCTGCTGATCGACGATCTCGAGTTCATGCACGGCGAGCAGACCGAGCTGGAGTTCGACCACATCATCAATGCGCTGCTCGATGGCGGGCGCCAGCTCGTCGTTGCGTCGGCGCGGGCGCCGAGCCAGCTCACCCGCCTCAACGATCGCATGCGCTCGCGCATGCAGCGCGGGCTCGTCACGGAGATCAACAGCCACGATCGCGATCTACGGCTGAAGATCCTCGATCGGCGCCTGCAGGAGAAGCGCGCGGCCGATCCGTCGTTCGAGATCCCCCGCGACGTCGTCGAGCTGCTCGCCGACAAGCTCACCGAGAGCGGTCGTGAACTCGAAGGCGCCGTGACACGCCTTTACGCGACGTGGCAGTACACGCAGACGCGCATCACGCTCGATCTCGTCGAGACGACGATCCGCGATCTCGTGAACGGCATCGAGCCGCGGCGCATCAAGATCGAGGACATCCTGCGTCTGGTCTCGCGCCACTACGGTGTGTCGAAGTCGGACATTCTCTCGCCGCGGCGTCATCGCTCGGTGGTGTGGCCGCGCCAGATCGGCATGTACCTATCGAAGCAACTCACCACCCGGTCGCTTCCTGAGATCGGCCGCCGCTTCGGCGACAGAGACCACACGACCGTGTTGCATGCCATACGCAAGATCGAGGGCGAGATCAGCAACGACACGCGCCTCAAGGACGAGATCGAGGAGCTGAAGCGTCAGCTCAACATCGAGCGCTGAGCACTATCGATCGTGCCGCAAAATAAACCGGGGCCGCAGTATTGCGGCCCCGTTGTCGTTTTGCGTCCGGACGCTCAACCGTCGAGGCCGAGCAGCCGCGCCGGGTTCTTCCGCATCATCGTGTCGATGTCCTCGTCCGAGATGCCTTCCCGCTTCATGGCCCCAATGGCGACTTCGATGCCGTCGGGATGTGTAATGTTGGCGCTCTGGCCCAGGTCCGTTGAGACGACGACGCTACCGGCGCCCAGTTCCTTGATGGCCTGCGCCACGTGGCGGGCGTTGATCTGCGTCCAGTGCGTGAGGAAGGCGAGCGGCGCATTGGGCCCGGCCTGGAACTGCAGGAAGCAGATTTCGATCACCGCACCGTTGCTCGTCACCTCCTTGGCCTGCGCCATGCTGAGGCCGGGCACGTTGGTGAGCGCGTGCGTGATGACCATGTTCTTCACGCCGAGTTCCTTGCCTTTCTTGACGACGGCAACGATCTCCTCGGGATGCACATGGCCTGTCGCGAGTACGAGGTTCTCGCGGGCGATGATTTTCAGGATCTCTTCCATCTCCGCCGACACTTGACCGTTCGGCGCGACGGTGAGGCCCTTCGCATCAGGCTTTCCGAAGGTCTTCACGTGTTTGTCGGACTCGAAGGTCGGCAACCACACGACCTTGCCGCGACCGCCGTACACGCGATGCATCCATTCGACGGCATTGGGATTGATGCCGCCGACCGCATTGTTGAGGACAATACCGCCGAATATCTCGATGCCCGGCACGACCTTCATCACAAGCGCGGCGCGGCTCGCCGTCTCGCTGATGTGATTTTTGAGAAGCAGGCCGCGCATACCACGCGCTCTTGCGAGCTGGGCAACGTCGATGTCGTCCATGTTGCGCCCGAACACGTCCGGATGCGAGTGGACGTGCATGTCGATGACGCCCTTCGCGGGACTCACCTTAGGCGGTGGCGGTGGGAAAGCCGCCCCTTGGGCGTTGGCATCGTTGAGCATCAGGCAGCCGAGTGCCGTCGCTGCCGCGGCGATTGCGACCTTTTTCATGTTCCACTCCCTGGGTTCTGCGCAGTACGCGGCGCCCGGGCCGATGATCGGTTGGCGCTCTTCTTCTGCACGTGCAGTCTAGATCAACCTGCCCTCGGCATGAAGACCGATGCGACGACGGCTGCCCACACGCAATGCGCGGCAGCCAAATCATTGACGTGCCCTCGCGCGTGCCCTAATTAGAGGTTCCTCAATGACACGGGAGTGGCTTGGACGCACACACGTCAGCCAACAATGACGTGCTCGAACTTCTCATCGTCCTGTCACTAATCCTCCTCAACGGCGTATTTGCGCTTTCCGAGCTGGCGGTTGTATCCGCGCGGGTACCGCGCCTGCGCACGCTGGCAACGGCATCGCATCCAGGCGCGGCTTCTGCGCTCGCCCTCGCGACCAATCCAGGCCGCTTTCTCTCGACTGTCCAGATCGGCATCACGCTCATCGGCATCATCAGTGGTGCGTACTCCGGCGAGGCCTTCGGCCAGGATGCGGGAGATGTGCTGAGAAGCCTCGGCGTTCCTTCCGGCGCAGCAGGGCCGCTCGGCTACGGTGCTGTCATCGTCATCGTCACGTATCTCTCGGTGATCATCGGCGAACTCGTGCCGAAGAATTTGGCGCTGCGCAATCCCGAGCGCATTGCCTGCATGGTCGCGCCGTTCATGACGATGGTTGCCAAGATTGGCAAACCTGCCGTGTGGTTGCTCGATGCATCGACGCGCCTCGTCTTCCGCCTCATGGGGCAGACCACGGAGAACGAGAACCGCGTCACGGATGAGGAAATACGCGCGCTCATTCTCGAGGCTGAAAGTGCAGGTGTTCTCGAAGTTGGCGAGCGCGAGCTGATTTCAGGCGTGATGCGGCTTGCGGATCGAGCTGTCGTCGGCCTCATGACGCCGCGCACGGACGTTGACTGGATCGACATAGCTGCTCCGGAAGCCGAAATCCGCCAGCGTTTGATTACGACACCGCACTCGCGGCTGCCTGTTGGTGACGGTTCGACGGATGCGCTGATCGGCGTCGTGCAGACGCGCGAGCTGCTGGCCGCGATCCTTGCCGGCAAGACCTTCGAGGTTAAGAGCCACATCCGCAAGGCGCCGATCGTGCCCGAAACCATGGACGCGCTCGATGTGCTCTCGGTCCTGCGCGATGCTGAAGTACCGATGGCGCTCATCCACGACGAGTATGGCCACTTCGAAGGCCTCGTCACCCCGGCCGATGTCCTGGAGGCCATTGCGGGCGTATTCCGCTCCGACACGGCCGAGGAGGAGCCACACGCCGTCGAGCGCGCAGATGGCTCATGGCTGCTTTCGGGCGCCATGCCGGTCGATGAAATGGCGGACAAGATCGGCGTCCCCGTGCCCGAGCAGCGGAATTATGCGACGGTCGCCGGCTTCGTGCTGGCCCACCTTCAACACTTGCCTCAGGTGGGAGAGCAGGTCGATGTCGGCGCCTGGACCTTCGAAGTCGTCGATCTCGACGGGCGGCGCATCGACAAGGTGCTGGCCAGTCGCCGGCTCAAAGGCGGGCGGCGACCGCGCGGCTGAAGCCGCGATCCCACGCAGCCGCCCCCGTGCTGCCACTTCCACAGTAGAATAAGGTTCTTCTGAGTATAAGCGCGGCAGCGATTCGAATCATCTGGGCTCAACACCGGCAACACTTCTCCAGGCGCCCCGTTCCTGTGTCTTTGCAGCCTTCTGCTCATGAAATGACGCCAGTTTCGGCTCTCCTGACGTAATCGAACACCGGTTACCGTGGTTTGGCCAAAATCCGGTCCACCCCGCGCCCCAAAGCGCAGCGATAAAAACCGTGTTGCCTCTGGACCCGGTCTTTGCAACGTGGTCTCGTATATCTCAGCCCCCCAGCCCCACGGGGCCATGCGGCGAGACCGGGTCATGGCAGGCAGACGTTACGTGGCATAGCCATGCATGTCGGGTCGGCAAGTGCCGGCCCGATTGTTTTTAGAGCACCGCTCTCCGCTTTCCCCCGTTTCTGATGACACGTCGCGGCTCCATGCTGGGCATTGGCCGGGCAATCGGCTTTAATCCGTGTCTGCCAGCCCTGCCGCACGGACGGCAGATGGATCGGGAAGCGATCAAACGTGAACGACAAGCGCGAAGGCACGGGCTCGGCGCCCGACAGCGTGCAGCACATCATTGCCGCGATCGAATCCATCGACAGGAAGCTTGCCGAGAACGGCGTGCCCGACAGTGCCGCCGCCATCGAGAAGGCGCGTGCACACCTGCGTGAGGCGATCGGCATCCTGACATTGTCCACCCCATTGGAGACCGGTGAGGACGCCGGACCGACAAAGCGGCGCGTCAAGATCAAAGCCGAAAGCGAGATCGCCAGCCCCAGCGAGAGCCCGCCCGCTGCCGCAGCTAAAGGCCCAGCGTCCCGGGCCAAGTCCACGCGCGGCAGCCGGGCACCTGAGGCCGCGAGGAACGGCAGCGACCCGGCGAACGCCGAGAAGGTGCCGAACGGCTCCCTGCTCGCCCGCCTCGGTGCCGCCGCGGAGACCAACCCTCCAGCGCCGACGCCCGCCGAGACAACCGCCGAGCCAACCGCCGCGAGCGCGCCGCCGCCCAAGCCCGAGAACACCGCCGACGCGACAGCCCAACGCCTTGCACTGCTTGAGGCGGAGATCGCCGACCTCACCGAGGCCGTGACTGCCACACCTACGCGACCGGCCAGCCTAACCCCGGCCGCACGGTTCGCTGAACCCGAGCCGGAGCGCGCGGTCGCGCCCGCAGCATCGGCCCGCGCATCGGAAACGGCCGCGAGCGCGTTGTCTGACCAGGACGTGCCTGGCGAAGACGATGAAATTGCGGAGATCACCATCATTGGTGCCGACGGTGCGCCGTCCGCACCCGCAAGCCGGGCCGAACGGTATGCGCCGCGGGTATTCCGCGAAGGACCTTCCACTGCGGAAGAAGAGGCCGAGGTCGAAATCCGCGGACAAAGCTCGAACCGCCCCGCTCGGCGCGGTTCTGATGACCACAAATCTCATCCTGCCGAAAAGAACGACGCACGCGGCAAATGGCGCTTGTTCCGCGGCTCGCGCTGAGCGCACCTGAGCCGGCAACCGCGCAGGCCCTTAGACGTTGTGGCAATGGCAGTCGCAACGTATTGTGAAAGACTCTCAGTCCCGCTCCGGGGACCCAACCGGATGGGAGGCAAGCCGTGCAGCCCAAACCAGAAGACTACGATTACGATCTCGATCGCACGCTCGGCGCGATCGTCGGCGTGCGCACGACAATTCCATCGGATGCCTTCACGGCGGAGACGCTCGGCACGGAACGCGCCGGCCACGGCGTGATCATCCGCAATGACGGCCTCGTGCTGACCATCGGCTATCTCGTGACGGAAGCGGAGACGGTCTGGCTGACGCTCGCCGGCGGCCGCGTCGTGCCAGGACATGTACTGGGCTATGACCAGGAGACGGGCTTCGGTCTCGTCCAGGCGCTCGCACGGATAGAAGTGCCGGCCCTCAGCCTCGGCGCCTCATCCAAGACGAAGGTCGGCGATCATGTTGTTGTCGCCGGTGCTGGTGGCCGGCAGAATGCGGTCGCAGCGCGCATCGTCTCCAAGCAGGAATTCGCAGGCTATTGGGAGTATCTGCTCGACGAGGCCATCTTTACTGCCCCCTCGCATCCTCATTGGGGCGGCACCGGCCTCATCGGCCCGTCGGGCGAGTTGCTCGGCATCGGCTCGCTGCAGGTCCAGCAAGGCGGCGGAGAAGGCAGCAAGCAATCAGCCGTCGATATCAATATGATCGTGCCGATTGATCTGCTGAAACCCATTCTCGACGATCTCACCACCATCGGCCGACCGAGCAAGTCCCCGCGGCCGTGGCTCGGCATCTTCGCGGCCGAAGTCGGCGACCGCATCGTGATCGCCGGCATGTCGCGGAAGGGACCAGCCAGCAAGTCGAGCCTGCGCGTCGGCGACATCGTCATGTCCGTCGCCGGGCAAGATGTTCGCGGCCTCCCGACCTTCTTCCGCAACGTGTGGTCAATCGGTCCGGCGGGCGCCCCGGTGCCGCTGACCGTCAATCGCAACGGCCGGACGATGGACGTCACGGTTCAGTCTGGTGATCGGCGGACATTTTTGCGCGGACCGGTATTGCATTAGCTTAGTGCCGCGGGCCGCTGGGAAGAGGTTCTGCCGCTTTCCGCTGTCGTGCCATGCCCGCGGCGGCCATGCGGACGGCGTGCGGTCTGGGCGATAAAGTCCACAAAAAGTGGGGTTCGGGGCTGTCCCCCGAGCGGGGTGCGGGGTCATGCCGAAGGCATGCCAGACGCATGGAGCCCGCTCGCGCTGAAAGCGCGACTGGTGGCCAGACTACCTCTCCCGATCCGGCGTGATCGTATCACCAGGGCCGAGCGCGCGCTGCATGATCACGCTGTCGAGCCAGCGGCCGTGCTTGTATCCGACCGAATGAATGACACCGCAGTAGGTGAAGCCCAACGCGCGATGCAGGCCGATCGAGCCCGCATTGCCGCTATCGCCGATGACCGCGATCATCTGGCGGAAGCCGCGCTCGGTCATGATCTCGATGAGCTCTTTCAGCAGCGCACGGCCGACACCGAGACGATGCGCATCGGGCGATACGTAGACCGAGTTCTCCGCGCTGTTCCAATAGGCAGGCCGTGTCCGGTAGAGGCCGGCATAGGCGTAGCCCAGCACCTTCCCGTCCACCTCGGCGACGACACAAGGAAAGCCGCTGTCAACCACGGCGCGCATTCGCTTCGTCATCTCGGCTTCGTCGGGTGCCTCGACCTCGAAGCTCGCGAAGCCGTGCAGGACGGCGTGCGCATAGATGGCAGTAATGACCGGAATGTCCGTTTCGCGAACGGGGCGCACGTTTGGGGAGGGCATCGGGCACCTGCGGTATTCCGAGCGCTGCTTGAACCATAGCGCCTGTAGGGTCCGCGTAACGCGCCACTTGAATGGACGCAAGTGAGAGCCCTGCCCGTTTCTTGGGCACCTGGGTTCTGACCACGAAACGACGCCATCCACAAACGACAAGGGCCCCGTCGCACGACGGGGCCCTTGCTCAACCTACCCGGCCAGCCGAGTGATCCCGGCCAACCGAATTACGTCATTCTCGGCTGCCGAAGAGCGCCAGCATGCCCTGGAACATGTTGATGAAATCCAGATACAGGTTCAGCGCGCCCATCACGGCACCCTTGGCCAGCATCTCACCGTCGCCGGCGATCATGTAATAGTTGTCCTTGATCTGCTGCGTGTCATAGGCGGTGAGGCCCGCGAACACGAGGACGCAGATCGCCGAGATCGCGAACGCCAGCGGAGCCGAGCCCAGCCAGATGTTGACGAGCGAAGCGAGGATCAGGCCGATGACGCCCATGAACAGGAACGTGCCCCAACCCGAGAGGTCCTTCTTCGTCGTGTAGCCGTAGAGGCTCAGCGCCGCGAACATGGCCGCCGTCACGAAGAAGATCTGCGTGATCGACTGACCGGTGTAGCGCAGGAAGATGGTCGACATCGAAGCGCCCATCACCGCCGCGAAGGCCCAGAAGGCCATCTGCGTTGCTGCCGCGCTCATTTTGTACACGCGGAAGGAAAGCAGCAGCACAAAACCCAGCGGGGCTAGAATGATCACCCACATCAGGGGCGAGGTATAGAGTGCGCGGCCCGCTTCCGTCAGGAGCACGCCGTTCGGCAGACGCGCCGCGGCAAGCGTCGGGTCAGACGTCGTCAGCATCGAGAACATGAAGTAGGCAACGATGCCCGTCAGAACGACACCGGCGGCCATATAGTTGTAGACGCCGAGCATGTAGCTCCGCAGACCCTCATCCATTACGCCAGGCTCGGCGCGCGTCGCGACGCCAAATCGCCCGTAACGCTTGTCGAGTTCAGCCATGAGTTATGTTTCCCTTCGATCCCTTAAGCGGTCCGTTGCGTCAGCGACCGCACTACCCGACAAATATGTGTGTGTCCGATGGCAGATTCAAGCTGGAAGCATGGCTCACATCGTTAATTCCCATTCACATTCGGGAGAATCCGGCTCGAATTACGGGCACGCCCCGATCCGGTCCCTCATTCAGAGCGCAAGTAGGGCACCGGCGGCGCCTTGAGCACCCGCCACGTGCCGAGGCCTCCAATCAGTGCGATCAGGGCCAGTGACACCCCCAGCGCCTGTAGTACCGCCGTCCCTGAGAAGATGAAGGGCAGATCCATGATCCGCGTCGTGACGAGCCACGCGGCGATCCCCCCGAACAGCAGCGCGAGCGTGCCCGCAATCAATGCCAGCAGCGCATACTCCGTGGCATGGGCCGCCAGTATGCGGGTCCGGGTGGCGCCGAGTGCCTTGAGGATCACCGCAGTCTGCAGGCGCCGACGCTGCGCTGCAGCAAGCGCGCCGGCCAGGACGAGGGCACCGGCGAGCAACGTCACGCCGCCGGCCGCACGAATGGCCGTGATGACGCGCCGGAAGAGCGTGTTGAAGTTGTTGATGGCGTCCTTGACGCGGATGGCGGTGGTTGCCGGATAAGCCTTGCCGATGGCGCGAGCGAGGTCGGCCTCGCGGGCCAGCGGCGTCGCCGGGTCGAGGCTTATGGTGGCGAGAATGTTGTGTGGCGCCGCCTGGAGCGTGTTTGGCGAAAAGACCATCACGAAGTTGATCGCGAGGCTCTCCCAGCGCACATCGCGCAAGTTGGAGATGCGGGCCGTGATGTTGCGACCGAGCACGTTCACCGTGACGGTATCGCCGACGCCGAGGCCGAGGCGTTTTGCGATTTCTTCCTCGAAGGAAACGAGCGGTTCGCCGCTATAGCCCTTCGGCCACCATTCGCCGGCAACGACGGTCGAGCCTTCGGGCACCTCGTCGGAATAGCTAAGACCACGATCGCCATTGAGCACCCAGGCAGCCTCGGGCGGCGGCTTCACCTCCTCGACGGGACGATTGCCGAGCGCGACAATGCGGCCGCGCAGCATGGGCGCCTGATTGACGAGCGCGCCCGGCACCTCCTTCTCGACGAGCCCGCGGAAGGCGCTCACATCGTCACGTGGGAGATCCAGCACGAAGAAATTCGGCGAGTTTTTCGGTACGCGCCCGTCGAGTTCATTGACGATCGAGGCATCGACGAGCGCGACAGCGACGAGCAGCGAAAGCCCCGAGCCGAGCGACAACACCACCGCGCGCGTCAAACCGCCTGGAGCACCGAGACTGCCAAGTGCAAGAGCGAGCGAAGGACGGCGCGGGCGCGGCATCGCACGCGCAAGACGTGTCACGGCACCACCCAGCAGCGCGAACAAGATGAGAATTCCCGAGGCGCCAGCGCAGAAGTAGAGCGCGATGCGCTTCGAGTCCGAACTCAGCACGGCCAGCGCAAGCAGCAGGAGGCCGATGGCAATAGTCGCGACAACGAAGGGCCAGGCCGGCCAGCGCCGCTCCTCGCTCACCTCGTCGCGGAAGAGCACGCTCGGACGGATCTGCTCAACGCGCCCGAGCGGCCAAACCGTGAAAAGCAGCGCCACGAGCAAGCCATAGGCGACGGCCATGCCGACGGCGAACGGGCTGAAGGTCGCGTCGGCGCGGAAGGGCAGGGCATCTCCCGCGAGCCAATCGACGACCGTCGGCACCATGAGCCCGACCGCCAAGCCGATGACGATGCCGATGGCGGTAATCGCGATCACCTGCATGAGATGCAGCGCGAAGACCATACGTCCGGTCGCGCCGAGACTGCGGAAGGTGGCAATGACCTTGCGCCGCCGGTCGATGTAGGTCGCAACCGCATTGGCGACACCGACGCCACCGACGAGCAATGCCGTGAGCCCGATGAGCGTGAGAAACTGACGCACGCGCTCGAGCGTCTGCGTGACGCGCGGCGAGGGATCGCGACGGTCGAGAATGCTGAAGCCTGCTTCGGGCAGCGCCTTACGCACCTCGCTGGCCGCCGCCGTGAGACGGCCTTCGGATTGACGCTCGGCATCAGGCAGGCGCACGGCATAGCGCCACTTCGTGAGGCTGCCGACATCGGCGAGACCGCTCGCAAGCAGCGTGTCGACGGAAACCATGACGCGCGGCCCGAAGGCGAGGCGCTCTGCGATCTTGTCCGGCTCGCTGCGGATGACGGCACGAATCTCGACCTCGATATTGCCAAGCCGGAATCGGTCACCTTGCTTGAGATCGAGGCGGGCCAGCAGGATCGGATCAACGGCAGCACCGCGTCCGGCAAGCGCATCGGCCTGGTTCACGCCATCCTCGAGCACGAGTTCACCGATCAGCGGGTAGGCGCCATCGACGCCCTTGGCTTCGATGAGCATCTGGTCGCTGCCATCGGGGTGGCGGGCCATCGCGCGCAGCGAGCCTGTTTCGCTCACTGTGCCGAAGCGGGCAATCGCTGCTTGCTCATTCGCCTCCGCGCGGCGGTTCGGCCGGTCAAACGTGAGGTCGCCGCCGAGCAACGTTGCGCCCTGGCGGACAAAGCTCGACTGCACGGCATCGGCAAGCGCACCGACACCGGCAATGACGGCGACGCCGAGCGCGATGCACGCGACGAAAACATAGAAGCCCGCGAGCCCGCCACGCAGTTCGCGCAGTGCGAGGCCAAGGAGCGTGAATTGCGGATTGCGGGGTGCGTTGACGTCGGAGCCCGAGGCGACGGTCTCGGTGCTCATGCGGGCACGGTCCCGTCTACTGTCTCGACAATGCGCCCGTCGGCCATGCGGATGACCCGACTGCAGCGTTCGGCAAGGCGCTCATCATGCGTGACGAGTATGAGCGTCGCGCCTCGCCTCCCCTGCAGGGAGAAGAGGAGGTCGACGATCTGGCGCCCGGTCTTGCCGTCGAGATTGCCGGTCGGCTCGTCGGCGAGCAACAGGCGAGGCCGCGTGACGAGCGCGCGGGCGAGCGCGACGCGCTGCTGCTCACCACCCGAAAGCTGGGCCGGAAAATGCGTCGTGCGATGCGCGAGACCGACCTCACCGAGCAGCTCCGTTGCACGCTCGAAGGCATCCGCTTCACCACGAAACTGAAGTGGTAGGGCGACGTTCTCCTGCGCCGTCATCGTCGGCACAAGATGAAAGGACTGAAAGACGATGCCGATGCTGGCCCCGCGCGCGAGCGCGAGCGCGTCCTCACTCATGTGTGAGAAATCGTGTCCGGCAACCTTGACTTGTCCGGCCGTTGCCTGCTCGAGACCGGCCATGATCATGAGGAGGGATGTCTTGCCCGATCCGCTGGGACCGACAATGGCGACCGATTCGCCGCCTGCAATCGAAAGGCTCAGATCGCGCAGAATCGCGACCTGGCCGGCACGGCTCGCAAGAGTGAGATCGACATTCGCCAGCTCGATGACGGGTTCAGCAGTTATGATGCACACTCCGAATTGATATGCCGGCCCCCGCCAGCAGCAGGAATTTTCCAATCGACGGTAGCAACTTGCGCTCAGATACCTATCTGACAGATTCCAGTCTGGCACCCAACGCAGGAACTCGTGATGATCCCTCGCACGCCCTCAAGGCCTGAGTTTGATCCGCATTGGGTGCAAATGGGGGCTCTCCGTGTCGCCGTCAATCTCTGCGCCCTGTGTCTTCTGCTGCTCGCCCCCATGAACACAGCCTCGGCTCAGGAGCGCCCCATTCGTATTGTCGCATTCGGTGACAGCCTGACGGCGGGCTATCGCCTGCCACCGCAGAACGCCTTCCCCGTGCGCCTGCAAGCGGCGCTCAAAGCGCGCGGCCACAATGTCGCGGTCGCCAATGCCGGCGTCTCCGGCGATACGACAGCGGGCGGCCTCGCGCGCATCGACTGGGCCGTGCCCGATGATGCCGATGCCGTCATCGTCGAACTCGGCGCCAATGACGCGCTGCGCGGTCTCGATCCAGCGGCGGCTCAGAAGAACCTCGATGCCATTCTCACGCGCATCAAGGCCAAGGGCGCGGACATTCTGCTCACCGGCATGCGGGCGCCGCGCAACTATGGACCGGAATATACGAGTGCCTTCGACCGCATCTTTCCCGGGCTCGCGCGCGATCACGATACGCTCTACTACCCCTTCTTCCTCGAAGGGGTGATCCTCAATCCCGCGCTGAACCTCGACGACAGCATCCACCCCAATGCCAAGGGCGTAGACGTGATCGTGGAGGGTATCCTGCCGCACGTCGAAGAGCTGATCGCGCGCGTGAAAAAGAGGCATGCGGCGGCGGCAGGCAAGTGATACGTCAGATAAAGTGGACGGAACGAGACGAGAATGCCGCGCCTCTTCACAGCCATCGAGATCCCTGAGATCGTACGGGCCCAGCTCGATCTGGTGCGCGGCACCTTGGCCGGAGCCAAGTGGGTCGAGGTCGAGGACATGCACCTCACAATCCGCTTCTTCGGCGACATCGGCAATCTCGAAGCCGATGAACTCGTGAGTGCGCTTGCTCGCGTCGACTTCGATCCCTTCGAGCTTCGGGTCACCGACCTCGGTGTGTTCGGTGGACGCGAGCCGCGCGCGCTCTATGCGGGCATCGCGGATTCCGAGCCTCTCACCGCGCTCCACCGCGCCAGCGAACGCGCCGCCCGTGCTGCCCGTCTGCCGCCCGAGACGCGCGCCTTCAAGCCGCACATCACACTCGCGCGCCTCAAGAATGCAAAGCCCGAGATGGTCGCGCGCTTCCTGAGCGCCCGACCGCCCCTGATGGCGTGGCCATTCAATGTCGAGCAGTTTACGCTGATGTCGTCACGCCCCGGCCACGGCGGCGGCCCCTACGTGCGCGAGGAGCACTTCGACGCCCGGCCTGCCTGGGATTCCGCGCAGTAGCACTCGCCCTATTCCAGCACGCAGAAGTGATCCGCACGCGGGAGGATGCCGCGCGTAATATATGAGCTCGCGCGATCCAAGCGGAGAAATTGCTATGACCGACATCGACCGCCGCCATCTGATTGGCGCCCTCGCCGCAGGCTCAGTCGCACTTGCCGGGGCGCTCCCCGTTTCGGCGGCGACACCCGAACTCAAATTCGGTGACTTGAAGAAAGACACCGATATCGCGTGCCTCTATCACTGCGATTATGGCGACAACGCGCGCTACGACGCCATGCTGCGCAACATCAATAATCACCTGTCGGCTCACGAATTCGATCCCATGGCGATCAAGATCGTGATCGTTGCGCATAGCGCCGGCATCAAGTTCCACCTCGCGGATCTCGCTGGCACGCCCTGGGAGAAGGCGCCGGCCATCGATCCCGAGTACGAGAAGCGCATGGCCGCCCTCGCGCAGTACGGCGTCGAGGTTTATCTGTGCCGCATCACGTTCGAGCGCATGGGCGTCGATCTCGCCCGTGCGAAGACGCTGCCCTTCATCAAGATCGTCCCCTCGGGCGTGGCGACAGTCGCCTATCTGCAATCGAAGGGATATGCGTATCTGAAGGTGGGGTGAGGGCATCCAAGGGTTCGGCTCCTGCCTCCTCCGTCAAACAGAACGACAGGGAACAGGAAATGCCCGAACTGAAATCCGCCTACATCGGTGAACTCAAGATCGCGGTCACCGGCACCTACATGCTCGGCGATGGCCCGCTCGGGCGCCGGCGCATCGATCTGCTGAGCCAGGGTCAGTTCGAGGGTCCGCGCATCAAGGCCAAGATCGTGCCGGGTGGCGTGGACCTACTGCTTGGCGGCAGCGACGGCGCCGTGCGCCCCGACGTGCGCTTGCCGCTCGAACTCGACGACGGCCATCCGCTGCTGATCAGCTACCGCGGCGTCCGGCACGCGCCCGCCGAAGTCATGGCCCGCATTGCCGCTGGCGAGCGGGTGCCGGCGAATAGCCATTACCTCCGCACGGCGCTCGTTTTCGAGACGGCCTCGCCCAAGTACAACTGGCTGAACAGGATTGTCGGCATAGGCGTCGGTCGACGCGAGCCGGAATTTGCCATCTACGACGTGTTTGAAGTCCTTTGAGCGAACGCACGGATATCGTGGCGCCATGCGCGGGGCGCGGATGACAACCTGCCCGCCCGCCGCTACCGTCCGGAAAATAGCACATTTCGGAGCTGAAGCCGGATTGCCATGACGAAGCAAAAGTCGATCGGGATCGTCGGGGCCGGAGCCTCGGGCCTCACCTGCGCCAAGCACATGATGGACGAGGGCTGGGACGTCACCCTCTATGAGATCGGCAGTCACGTCGGCGGGATGTGGGTCTACAACAACGACAACAACCGCTCCTCGGCCTATCGCACGCTGCACATCAACACCGCACGCGACCTCACGAGCTTCTCCGACTATCCCTTTGATCCGAGCGTGCAGCCGTTTCCATCGCACTGGGACATGGCCAAGTACCTCAAGGATTACGGCGATTATTTCGGCATCACGCAGCATGTGCGGTTCAACACGAAGATCGTCGATCTGAGGCCCGCGCCTTCCTACAGCGCCGACAAACCACGTTGGCAACTCAAGAGCGAAGCCGGCGAGATCTTCGAGCACGACACGGTCGTCGTCGCGAGCGGGCACCTGACGAAACCGCTCGAAGTCCCCATGTTCCGTGACGGTTTCAAGGGCGAGTACCTGCACTCGCACGATTACAAAGAGCCGGCGCCCTTCGTGAAGAAGCGCGTGTGTGTCGTCGGCATCGGCAACAGCGCCCTCGACATCGCGAGTGATCTGGCGGTCGCGGCCGAGCGCACCGTGCTGATCGCACGATCGAGCGCGCTGATCATTCCCAAGCTCGCCTTCGGGCGGCCGTTCTGGGACACCATCCAGCCGTTCTACAAGCCATGGATTCCCGCGGCCGTGCGCAATCGTGTGCTGAAGGCGCTCGTCTATATCATCCAGGGCGACATGAAGCGGCTCGGCTTCCCCGAGACGTCCAAGCGCGTGCACGCGACGTCGAACGCCAACATCGTCAACCACATCCACTACCGCCGCGTAGTCGTGAAGAATGGCATCGAGCGCGTCGACGGACAAACGCTGCACTTCGTCGATGGCACAGCTGAAGAATTCGACACGCTGATCGCGGCAACCGGCTACGAGATTGATCTCGATTTCGTGCCGCCGGAGATTCTTGCGATCAAGGACAACGGCCTCGACCTCTACATGCGGCTGGTGCCGCCCGACTGGAAGGGCCTCTACTTCCTCGCCTTCTTCAACTCGGATACGGCGCTGAACTGGATCTGCGAGGCCCAGACGCGCTGGATTCGCGAGCACGAGGCGGGACGCGCCGCTTATCCCGACAAGGCCGGCATGCTGGCCGAGATCGAGCAGCGCAAGAACTGGGTGCGGACGAACTTCAAGGATACGCCACGCCACGCCATCGAGGTGGAGCATCTCCCCTATTTCGCCGACCTCAAGCGGACCATGGCCGAGGCGCAGAAGCGCGCCGGCGCACCTGCACGCGACATCGGCATCGGCTTCAAGCCGAAGAAGGGGGCGAAGGTCGCCCCGCGCGCAGAGGCGGCGGAGTAGGCGACCTCACCGCTGGCACCGGCAAACAGAAAACAAAAAGCCCGGCCAGCTTGCGCTGCCGGGCTTTCGTATTCCTGAGTGCGAAACTGGCGGCCTTAGGCCGCGTGCGTGTCGCCCGCGCTCTCCTCGGTCGCGCGCCGCCCGCGGGCACTGCGCGAGAGGACCTCGGTGATGCGCTGCATGGCCGTGCGCTCGTCGAGCTTGTCGACGACCGCGATCTCGCGGGCCATGCGATCGAGCGCGGACTCATAGAGCTGGCGCTCGGAGTAGGACTGCTCGGGCTGCGTCTCCGAACGGTAGAGATCGCGCACAACCTCGGCGATCGCGATCAGGTCGCCCGAGTTGATCTTGGCCTCGTACTCCTGCGCACGACGGCTCCACATGGTCCGCTTGATGCGTGCGCGGCCCTTGAGCGTTTCCATGGCGCGCGAGACGATGTTGTCCTCGGCGAGCTTGCGGATGCCGGCTGCTTCCAGACGGGCCGTCGGCACGCGGAGCGTGAGCTTGTCCTTCTCGATCTGGATCACGAACAGCTCGAGGGTCATGCCCGCGATCTCCTGCTCCTCGATCCCGATGATCTGGCCGACGCCGTGGGCCGGATAGACGATCGACTCGCCAATCTTGAAGCCGTGACGCGAATTCACCGGCTTCTTCGGCGCGGCGGCGAGCATCTGCTGACGCTTCGCCTCGGCCGCCTTCGCCGCCACGTCCTTGGGATTGGCAGCAGCAGCACGCGGCACGGGCTGGGCGGGCAGGACGGGCATGGCAGGTGCCGTCATCATGCGGGAAGCCGGCTTGTGGACGGCTGCCGGCATGGCGCGGGGGGCCGGAGCCGCCGCCGCTGCGGCCTTGGCGCGTGCAGCCATCATGGCCTGGGCGGCAGCCTTTGGCGTGATCGCACCGGCCTTCGCGGCAGCTACGGGCGCCGGCTTGGCCTGGGCGGCAGGCTTCGCGGCCACTGGCTTGGCAGGAGCTGCGATTTTGGCCTGTGGCCGCTTGTCAGTCGCCTTCTTCTTCGGGGCAGCAGTCACTTCGGCTTTGGCTTTCGTCTTGGGCGGGGCCACCACTGGGGCCTTTGCCTGGGTTGTGGACTTGGCTTTGTCGACCGGTTTGGAAGACGGCTTGCCCGCGGCCTGGTGTTTTACCGGGGCCGGCTTCGCCTTCGCGGCCTTGGAAGCTGCGGGCTTGCTGCTCGCAGGCTTCGACGTGGATTTCTTGGCCTGCAGCGCCTTATCCGGCTTACGGGGCACGGCCGGCTTTGCAGCGGACTTCGCCGGGGATTTCTTGCTCTGCGCCATCACAACATCTCACTCCGCGACCAATCACGACCAACCAGACGCCACCACCTTGGTACCCACTTCGGGTTGCGGCCCCCCGCGATATGCCCGCAAACGTCCTCCGACAGGCCAACCCAGCTGCGGCAGCCCGAAACCGTATCCCCGAACCGAGGTTGCTACGTCCGCAACCCCACGTGCTCAAACTGGAAGAAGAATTCTTCGTCGCGCCTTTGCGTCTCGGCCCAGCGGGGCGTCTCAGCCCATTGGGCGGCGCAAACGGCCTCACGATCGACAGAGGCGCAAGTGTTCAGGCGACTGTTCACGCAAACCGCTCCCGCTCAGCCTGAATGTCGGCCACTGATCCGAATTCCGGAAGTTGGACTTATGCCTCCGGGGGATCTTGTAACACATTTTTCATGCAGAATGAAGCCGTCCGGCACAAAGTTCCCGAACATAGCCTGTCCGAATGCTTAAGCTGGACGCGAAGCAGTATTCGAAATTCTTTCGATCGCTACTTGGCTAACACTTGCGACCTTCGTCTGTTCAGTCACCTTCTCCGGGCTCGGCACTGAAGTATTTATCATACTTGTTCTGCTCGTCGCGGAAGTTATCCGCGTCCGTCGGGGCTTCCTTCTTGGCCGTTATGTTAGGCCACTTGTCGGCATACTCGCGGTTCAGTTCGAGCCAGCGCTCTAAACCGGGTTCAGTGTCGGGCTTGATCGCCTCGACCGGACACTCCGGCTCGCACACCCCGCAGTCGATGCACTCGTCGGGGTGGATGACGAGCATGTTCTCGCCCTCGTAGAAACAGTCGACCGGACAGACCTCGACACAGTCCGTGAACTTACACTTGATGCAGTTCTCGTTGACGATGTACGTCATGATGGCTTCCTGGCGTCTGCCGACCTCAGCGGCCCCCTCAGACGCATAGTTAATCGGGGCGCGGCCAATCAGCCAGCCCGACACGATTTCAGCAGAGCCCACCCATCACGGCAGATCCCGAGCGGACACCGATCCCAGCCGTTCGCCAAGCCGACGTCGCTGCCCGTGAGCGAGCCGGCAACGTGGTAGAACAAGGCGCCAGACAAGACAAGCATCCACCCGTCGCACCGGTAGCACGCTTACCCTCACGAAGCGTTACACGACAAATCTGCGCCCGGGATGCGCCGTTGTCCGCGCCAGGATCATCTTCCAGGGAGCGCCCGCCGAGCGGAACGATCCTCTAGGCCCGCGCACCCGGATAGAAAGCAAAAGCGGCCCGAAGGCCGCTTTCAGATCGCGTGGATCGGTGCGGTCGCCCTACGGCTTCAGACCGCCGCCCTCGCCGCCAAGCGTCAGGCGCATACCCGCATAGGCAGCAACGCCGGGCTGCGCGTAGCCGAACACCTCCTGGCCGCGGTCATCGAGGATGTTTTCGACGCGACCGAAGATCTCCCAGCCGGGCCGGAGCTCATAGGAAAGAGCCGCGCTAAGCCGCCATGTGGCGTCCAGACTGACCAACTCGTCCGTCCATGGATCCAAGGGCGTCGCCCCCACTCGGAAAGCGAGGTCCCTCTGCGTGCCATTATAGATGGCGGCAAAGTGAAAGCGCGCGCGCTTATCGGCAAAGCGGGCATCCAGGTCCACTCGCGCGGAGTGCGGCGGTCGGCGAACCTCTCGCGTTCCATCCGGATCGGTGGCATCGAGGTACGTATAGGCCGCGCCGAGCGTGATGCCCGGGACTACCTGCACCTTCGCGGAGACTTCCACGCCATCGCGATGGCTCGTGCCGGGCAGGTTTATGAGCGTCGGGACGAAGCCTGGGTTGCGGGAAATCTTGTTCTCGAGTTCAGCATCGAAATACGTCACATCGAGCACGACTCGTCCGCGCCAAAGCGAGATTTCGAGACCGGCATCCCAGCCAAAGCTCTCCTCGGGCAGGAGATCGGGATTGGGCGTGAAGAATGCCGGGATCGAGCCGAACTGCTCGAAGAACGTCGGCGCCTTGAAGCCGGTACCAATGCTCGCGTGCGGGCGCAGCCCGAAATCGCGCGGCGTGCCCGGCACTTCCCATGCAGCAGTTGCGCGCCAGCTCGTAAAGTTATCGAAACTGCTGTTGTCATCGTGACGTACCCCAGCCGTGACATGGAGCTGGCGTGCGAACGTGCCGCGCCACTCCCCTGCAAAGGCAAGGCGGTCCCTGGACCGCTTCAGGCCGTCCGTGAAATCACCGAGTGGCGTGAACGTCTCCTCGTTCCACTCCACCAGACCCGAGAGCGAATGCTTGAGCAGCGCCGGATCCCCCGGCAACTTCAGCGTCGCGAGATAGGAATACGTACGCGCGTCACTTTCGTACTTCGAGAGGAATGGAGACAGCGGGAAAAGAAGGTCGGTATCTGTCGTCTTCGTTTCGTTGAAAGTTGCGCGCAGCTCGTGCGTCAGAACGCTGTCGAATGTCTCCCAGCGTGCGCGCAGGCTGCCGAGCAGAACATTGCTCGTGAAGTGCGAGAGGTCGTCCTGAGCCGTCGCAAGCTCATTCGCAGCGCCGCCGAAGCCGTCGCGATCACCCGACTTGCGCGAAAGCCGCAGCGAGCCGTCTACGATCAGGCCCGGCATGATCTGCACGCCACCGCGGAAACTGAAGGTTTCCAGATCGGAAGCATCCTTTTCGCTGCCCTGCGGTGCGATGTTGAAGCCGCCGGATTTGCGTGCGTTGTAGGTAAGCGCCCCCCAAACGCGCTCGCTGCCGGCGCTGGCGCCCAGCGTGACTTCGCGCGTGCGGAAACTGCCGACCTCGGTAGCGATCGTCACACGTGCCGGACCGCGCCCCCCGCGCGTGATAATGTTGACGACGCCGCCGACAGCGCCGGTACCGTAGATCACGCTCTGCGCACCGCGGATCACCTCGATGCGCTCGATGTCCGCCGTCGAGAGATCGGAGAAGTCGTAGGCGCCGCTCGAAGGATCGTTCGCCACGACGCCATCGATCAGGACGAGCGTCTGGTTGTTCTCGGCGCCGCGGATGCGCACCTCGGTGACGCTGCCCGGCGTACTGTTGCGCGTGACATGCACACCCGGCAGCGAACGAAGTGCCTCAGCACCCGTGCGGATCTGCCGATCGCGCAATTCCTGGCCGGTGACCACCGTGACGGCAGAGCCGATCTCCGGCGCGGGCACGCCGATCTCGCCTTCCGCGCTCTCGTCGCCGGTCGATTCAACGGGCGCAGTCGGCACCTGAGCGCGACCACTCGCTGCGGGCCTCGGCGCACGCGGCGCCGCCGGACGCGAAAGCGTCGCCCCCTCGACGATGAGCCCAGGGAGTTGCAGCTCCTGCGCCGCCGCCGGTCTCTGATCCAATCCAGCAAACGCCAATATACCGGCAGCTGCAGCCCACGCATGGCGCTGCCCCACCTTCAGTCGATAGTCTTTCACGACCTGCCCCCGTTGCGATCGGGAGCGCCGTCAGGAATCAGCCGAGCCGAACACGCGCAAATGACCGTCCGGCTGCTGTTGCAGGCGGCGCGAGGCCTTTGCGAATGCCATGGATGTCTCGATACCAACCCAAGGCGACGTCTCCCACTGTCAGACAGTCGCCACGACGGGTTCAACCGCACTCCCACACGCCCCGCGTGGAAGTTGAGCGACCCGTGACGGCAGGTCTCCTGGCTCACGGCTCGAGCGGCCCATCCAACCTTCCCGACCGGTGAACCCGGTCAGTGGCATTGTGGAGGAGCCTCGCCGTCTACAGTTGCGGGGGCAGCCACGGATTGAACCGGGCGGAACTAAAAAATGATCTCCGCCCGAGTACCGCGTTCCCTTTTCACCCATGCGCTCGCACACACGGGAACCGTCACGTGCGCCCAAGCAAACAGACACCCCGGGACTCGTCAATCGGGGTGTGTCCGATATTCGGACCGCGCGGCAAATGGGCCACGCATGCTTTGGGCCGCTACTTGGTTGCCTCGATGATGATGTCGTTCAGCAGCGTCCGGACGGCAGCGATAGCGGCCTCGGAACCCGGACCGCCGCGCGCAATGGGGTTATGGAAGCCGGCCACGATCTCGCCCGGCTTGTCCTCGCGCTCGTACATGAAGACGACGAAGGGACACAGACCCATGTTTGCGGGATCGGCCTCCATCATCTCTCGCGACAGCTTCGCCGAGCAGAAAACGAAATACTCCGCCGCGCGATAGAGCTTCTTCGTCGACCCGACATCGGCGCCGGTCCGCTCGAGCATCCCCGCGACATTTCCGGTGTGGTCGATGACGAGCCCGCGCTCGATGATGGCGTTGGTCAAATCGAACTTCACATCCTCGTAGCTGCCGGCTTTGCTGCGCGTCGTAAAGGCCTCGGCTGTCCATGTGCCAACAGCAATGAGGCCAAGCACGACAACAATCGTGCTGGCGAGCTTCTTCAAGAATGCGCTCATGTTTCACCTCGCAGGCGGCTCGTTTGTTACTGGAGAAAGCGTAATCCGATTACGCCTCCCGCGCCACGTTCAGCCCTGCCGCGCACAATTGACCTGCCCATCCGCCTCGACAACACGCTGGTCCGCACTGTAGCCATGAAGCCGGCCCGGCACCGGGCCAACCGCCGGGGACGCCAGGGGCTTCATGACTGTCCAGACGACAGAGCGCGCCATACGCCTGCCCGTCGAGCTGTTCCTGCTCGTCGTCGTCGGCCTGTTCTGGGGCGCTCAGTTCGGCTTCACGAAGATCCAGCTCGAGACCATGCCGCCGGTCACGGGCGTCGCGATCCGCCTCGCCATCGCCGCGGTCTTCATGTGGGCCATCGTCATTGCCCAAGGCGCGCGCGTGCCGACGGGTGTCAGGACTTGGCGCGACTTCACCATCCAGGGCATTTTGACGAGTGCGGGGCCGGGCGTGCTGATCGCCTGGGGACAGCAGTACGTCGACAGCGCGCTCGCCGCGATCCTGAATTCGACGTCGCCGATCGTCGTCACCGTCATCACCCTCCTCTATACGCGCCAGGAAAGCATTGGTCCGAAGCGCCTGCTCGGGCTGGCGCTCGGCCTCGGCGGCGTCATCACGGTCATCGGGTTCGGTGCGCTCGATGGGCTCGACCGCGGCTTTGCCGGCCAGATCGTGATCATGTTGGCGACACTCGGCTACGCCAGCGCGACGCTCTTCGGGCGACGCTTCACGACCATCTCGCCTTTTGCGGCTGCCGCAGCGACCATCACGTGCTCGGCAGTGCTCATGACCATCCTCGCCTTCGTCGTCGAGCGGCCGCTCCTCATCGATCCGTCCATGCGTTCGATGATTGCAACCGTCGCGAGCGGCATCCTGTGCAATGGCCTCGGCGTGACGATCTACTTCCGCCTGATCCGCACGCTCGGCTCGCTCGGAACATCGACCGTGAGCTTCCTCAAGGCCGCCTTCGGCGTCGTGATCGGCTGCTTCCTGCTCGGCGAACCCTTTACGGCCTCGATCGCGATCGGGCTCACCGCCGTGCTGATCGGCGTCGCCGCCGTCAATGAAACCGGCGCCAATAAGGGCCCCGCCCGAGGATGAGCGCGCCCGAACCACCACGTAAAGAACCGCCACTGCGGACGATCCTGCTGCTCGCGCTTGCCGCGTTCGCCGGCGCCCTGAACATCCGCATCAGCGATCCGCTGCTTGCGCAGGTCGCCGCCGGTTTCTCGACGACGATCGGAACCGCAGCCATCATCATTACGGCCTTCACCATCGGCTATGGGCTGTTCCAGCTCGCTTTCGGACCCGTCGGCGATCGCCTCGGCAAGTATCGCGTGGCTGGTTGCCTTTCGCTCGCCGCAGGGCTCGCGACCACATCGGCCGCGTTTGCGGCGACACTGTCCGACCTCACGCTCGCTCGCTTTGCCGCAGGAGCGATGAGTTCAGCCGTCATCCCGCTCGCCTTTGCCTGGATTGGCGATGCCATTCCCTTCGAGCGCAGGCAGGCCGTGCTTGCACGTTTCCTGACGGCGCAGTTCACAGGGATAGTGCTGTCACAGGCTGCCGGCGGTTACATCGGCGCAGAGTTCGGTTGGCGTACTGTCTTCGTCGTCGTCGGCGCCGTTCATCTCATTGCCGGCATCGCCATGCTGGTCGAACTCAAGCTCAATCCTGGGGCTCAGCCCATCGGCGCCCCCGGCGCGAACAGCTTTGCTGCCATGCTCGCAGGCTCGCGCAGAATTCTCGCGCGCCCGTTCGTGCGCGTCATGCTCGTTGCGGTCTTCCTGGAAGCCTTCGCGATGTACGGTGCCTTCGCCTATGTCGGCGCCGACCTCGTGCACCGGCTCGGGGCGAGCTTTGCCGTGTCGGGCCTCGTGCTCGCGGTTTTCGGCGCAGGCGCGCTCAGCTACTCCTTCAGCGCCCGCTGGCTTCTATCGCGGATCGGCGAGCGGGGTCTCGTCCTGCTCGGTGGCGCCATCATCGCGGCAGGATTCGTCCTTCTGGCATTTGCGCCGTCGCTCGCCTTCGCGATCCCCTCGATGGTGCTGCTCGGCCTCGGCTTCTACATGTTCCACAACACGCTGCAGACGAACGCCACCCAGATGGCGCCCGAAGCCCGGGGGCTTGCCGTCTCGCTGTTCGCCTTCTGCCTCTTTATTGGCCAGTCGATCGGCGTGGCACTCGCGGCCCCCCTGGTCGATCGCTTCGGGGCGCCGCCCGTCTACCTTGCCGCCGCGATCCTGCTGCCGCTCACGGCCATCTGGTTCCGTCACCGCCTCGCCATGCGCGATCCCGTCTGAAGGCGGATCAATTTACCGGCCTGCTTGCCAACACTCGCCCGAAACCCCAATTTTGTGCTATCAGGCAACTACAAATCAGCCACATGGCGGGCCTTGAACCCGCACCATGGAGAGCAGCATGAGCACACCTCGCCCCCGGCCCAAGGTCCTGACGCTGACGGAAGCCGCCGCTCAGCGCGTCAAGTCCATCATGGCCAGTAAGGGCCCTGCCGTCGCCGGTCTCAAGATCGGCGTGAAGAAGGGCGGCTGCGCGGGCATGGAATACACCATGGATTGGGCCGAGGCGGCCGGGAAGTTCGACGAGATCGTCGAGCAGGACGGCGCCCGCGTGATCATCGATCCGCAGGCCGTGTTGTACCTGCTCGGGACGGAGATGGACTATAAGGTCGACAAACTCTCGGCCCAGTTCGTGTTCAACAATCCCAACCAGTCGAGCGCCTGCGGCTGCGGCGAGAGCGTCAACCTGACGCCCGCCCCCAAGGAGCGCCTCGAGGCGCTGAAGGCCTGATGTCGGTTCTAGCTTTGGCGCCCCCTGCCGGCGAACCGGCCTGGGTGGCGAATGTCCTCCGCTATTGGTTCGAAGAACTTACTCTCGAGCAGTGCTTCGAGAAGAACGATCGCGTTGATGCCACGATCCGCGAGCGCTTCAACGGCGTGCACGCAAAGCTCGCTGCGAACGATGGCGCGATCCACGCCGACGCTCCCCGTGAACTGCTCGCCGCGCTCATCGTCTTCGACCAATTCTCGCGCAATCTGTTCCGCGGCAGCCCCAAAGCCTTCGCGACCGACCCGGTCGCGCTGCGTCTCGCGCGCACAGCCGTCGCCGACGGCCTCGATCAGGCCATGAGCAATCGTGAGCGCATTTTCGTCTACCTGCCCTTCGAGCACAGTGAGAATGTCGCCGATCAGGAGCAGTCGATCGCACTCTTCGCGCAGCTCGGCGACGAGTATCTCGACAAGTACGCCATGGCGCACAAGATCATCATCGACCGCTTCGGCCGTTTCCCCCACCGCAATGTGGTGCTCGGGCGCGCGTCGACGCCGGAGGAGATCGCCTTCCTCCAGGAGCCCATGAGCTCTTTCTGAGCGGCTATTTCGCGCGCGACCTGCGGGCCGGCGCTTTCCTGGCCGCAGCTTTGCTAGCCTCAGGCCCGCGCAATGCCACCAGAAGCGCGGAAAAGTCCGCTGGCATTGGGCTCTCGAAACTCAGGCGCTTCCCCGTAACGGGATGCTCGAAGCCGAGCCCCGCAGCGTGCAGAGCCTGCCGATCGAGCTGTGCGAGCGCCGATTGCGCTTTCTCACTCAATTTCCGCGCGCTCGACTTGAATCCACTGCCATAGACCGGGTCACCCATGACGGGATGACCATTGTGCGTGAGATGCACGCGGATCTGATGCGTGCGTCCCGTCTCGAGCTCGAGTTCCATGAGGCTCGCAATGGGCACACCCTTCTCGTCGCGGAACACTTCGAGCACGCCGTAGTGCGTCACGGCATGGCGTGACGTCGGCCCCTGCGATATGGCCATGCGCGTACGGTTGTGGCGGCTGCGTGCGATCGATGCATCGATGGCACCGCGCGGGCGGTCCGGCGCGCCCCACACGAGCGCCACATAGCGCCGCGTCAGGCGCCCGTCGGCACCATGTGCAGCGAATTGCTCGGAAAGCCCGCGGTGCGCAACATCGGATTTCGCAACGACGAGCAGCCCGCTCGTATCCTTGTCGAGCCGATGCACGATCCCTGGCCGGCGTACGCCGCCGATCCCCGAAAGGCTATCACCGCAGTGCGCGAGCAGCGCGTTGACCAAGGTCCCGCCGGCATGGCCAGGCGCCGGGTGGACGACCATACCGGCGGGTTTGTCGACGATAATGAGGTCGCCGTCCTCATGAACGATCGAGAGGCTCGTATATTCCGCCTGCGGCGTCGCGGGCTCGGGCGGCGGCACGGCGACGGTATAACGCTCGCCCGGTTTGACCCTCAGGCCCGGCTCTTCTATCGTCCCGCGCGTGCCCGCCACATGGCCCTGCTTGATGAGGGCCTGCAGGCGCGCGCGAGAGAGCTCAGCAATATGACTGCCGAGCACGCGATCGATCCTCTGGCCGGCATCGGCCTCGGTGATCTCGATTGTGCGGATGTCTTCAGGCGCGGTCATGTCATGGGCAAGTCTTGAAGCGGCCGTGTGCGGCCAGGAGTGAATGAATGCGCGACGACAACGCTGAACCAGCGGAGCCGCCGAACGGACAGATGACGGGCATGATCCTCGGCGAGCGCCACATCCGGATGCTGCGGATTGCCGTCATCATCATGAGTGTCATACTCGTCGTCGGTTTCATCGCCGTCATCGCGCGCATTATCTATCTCGTCAATCGCGGCGGCGATACTGCAGCGCCGACGGCAATCTCGCAGCCCCTGCAGCAGGCCGCACGCCTCGCGCTGCCGGCCGGGGCGAACGTACGCCATATCTCGCTCGCCGGGTCGCGCATCGCCGTACACTATGATAGCCCGACCGGCAGCGGCATCGTGGTCCTCGACCTGCACACGGGAAATCCCGTGTCGCGCGTCGAGATCGTTCCCGAAACACCTCGATAAGCAATATTCTCCTGGGAGACGACAAATGAGAGCTTGGCAGATCGTGTCGGATGGCGGTGTCGATGCCTTGAAGCTGGCCGAAGTCGCGTCGAGTGCGCCAGGATCGGGACCAGGGCCGGGAGAAGTGCGCGTGCGTATGCGCGCCAACGCGATCAACTTCCGCGACCTCGCGACGATCCGCGATCCGGTCGCGCGCAAGCTTCCCTATCCGCGCCTTCCGAACTCGGACGGGGCAGGCGATGTCGTGGCCGTCGGCGCGGGCGTGACCGCATTCAAGCCCGGGGATCGCGTGGCCTCCTGCTTCTTCCAGCGCTGGATCGACGGGCCGTGCTCGATCGAAGCCATGAACAGCGCGCTCGGCGGCGCCATCGACGGCGTGCTCGCCGAGGAGGTGAACCTCAGCGCAGACGGAGTCGTGCCAATCCCGGCGCATCTCTCCTACGCCGAAGGCGCGACACTTCCGTGCGCGGCGCTCACGGCGTGGAATGCCGTTGTCGAAGTCGGCCGCGTGAAAGCGGGCGACACCGTGCTGTTGCTCGGCACGGGCGGCGTCTCGATCTTCGCGCTGCAGTTCGCGCGTATGATGGGCGCGCGCACGATCATCACATCGTCGAGCGAGGAGAAGCTCGCGCGGGCCCGCGCACTCGGCGCCTCGGTCACCATCAATTATGCGCAGAAGCCCGATTGGGAAAATGCGGTGCTGGAAGCGACTGGCGGCAAGGGAGTCGATCTCACCGTCGAAGTGGGTGGCGCCGGCACGCTCCCGCGCACGATCGCGGCGACGCGTGTCGCTGGAACCATTGGCCTGATCGGCGTGCTCACCGGCGGCCAGATCGACCCAGCGACCGTCATGCGCAAGTCGATCCGCCTTCAGGGTATCTACGTCGGCTCGCGGCGCATGTTCCTCGATATGAACCGCGCCATTTCCCTGCACGGCCTCAAGCCGGTGATCGACAAGACATTCGCCTTCGCCGACGCGCGTGCGGCGTATCACGCGATGGCCGCGGCCGGTCACTTCGGCAAGATCGTCATCGAGATCTGAGAATCCAGCGTCACGCCGAGCCGACACTGCGGCCGATCATTCGACCGGTAAGCGTCGCGAGCAGAAGAACGACGTACATCGGCACGCCGATGAAAAGGACGGCGAACGGCAACAGCGCAAGACCGGTCCCGGTCGGGTGGATGAGCATCATGCCCGCGATGTGACCGCCGATCGCCCACAGCGGCAAGCGCCACGCGCCCTCTTCCGTAAGCGCTCCAGCGAGGCCGTGCAGCACGAACAGCAGCGGAACGCCGACAATCCAATACGGGGCCAGGTCCCAGGCCTCGCGAACGCCATGGCCGGCAAGCGTCGGCAGAAGCGAGAACAGCGCCCACACAACAAAGCCGGCGACTGCCAGAATGGCGCCGTAGAAGGTCTCGAGTTGCCTCGACATGGTACGCTCCACACTTTCCGCACGGGCAGAATACCGGCGGAAAGTTACGGAAGGACGCAGCAGCATGGTGAATGAACTGCTGACGCGTTGATCTCATAACGCCGCATACCCAAATCTGATCCATGCGCCCCGAGGATCTCATCTGCCCAACGCCGCAGGGGCTCTACTGCCCACCCGCGGACGTCTACATCGATCCCATGCGGCCGGTCGCGCGGGCGCTCGTCACGCACGGGCATTCGGACCATGCCCGCGCGGGCCACGGCGCAGTCATGGCCACCGAGGAAACGCTCGGCATCATGGCCGAGCGCTATGGCGAGGATTTCACCGGGAGCCGCCAACCCGTCGCCTTCGGCGAAGTCGTCAGCATCAACGGCGTCGAAGTCTCCTTCCATCCCGCCGGGCATGTGCTCGGCTCCGCGCAGATCCGCCTCGTTTGGCAAGGCTTCCGCGCCGTGATCTCGGGAGACTACAAACGCCTGCCGGATCGCACCGCCGGCACATTCGAGCCGATCGCGTGCGACCTCTTCGTCAGCGAAGCTACGTTCGGCCTGCCAGTATTTCGCCACCCGCCGACCGAGCACGAAGTGGCCAAGCTTCTCGAAAGTGTCGAGCTCTTCCCTGAGCGCGCGCACCTCGTCGGCGCCTATCCGCTGGGCAAGTCGCAGCGGCTCATGGCACTCGTGCGCGATGCCGGGTACGACAAGCCAATCTACATCCACGGTGCCATCGCGCGGCTTACGGCGTTCTACCAGTCGCGCGGGATCGACCTTGGCGACATCCGCCCCGTCGTACTCGACGAGCGCAAAAACCTCGGCGGTGCCATCATCATCTGCCCGCCGAGTGCCATTCAGGAAGCGTGGTCGCGCAAGTTCCCCGATCCCGTCACGGCCTTTGCCTCGGGCTGGATGCGCGTGCGCGCCCGCGCCAAGCAGAAGGGCGTGGAGTTGCCGCTCGTGGTTTCGGATCATGCCGACTGGGATGATCTCGGCCGCACGATCCGCGAGACGGGCGCCGAGGAAGTCTGGGTCACGCACGGTGCCGAAGAAGCGCTCGTGCATTGGTGCGAGACGCAAGGCATTCGCGCACGCCCTCTGAGGCTCATCGGCTACGGCGACGAAGAGGGCGAGGCTGCATGAACCGCTTCGCCGCGCTCATCGATCGCCTCGGCTATGAGCCGCGCCGCAATGCCAAGCTGCGGCTCATGACGGACTACTTCCGCGACACGCCCGATCCCGAGCGCGGCTGGGCGCTGGCCGCGCTCACGGGCGCACTCTCCTTTCGTCATGCCAAGCCGGCACTCATCAAGGGCCTCATCCAGGAGCGCACCGACCCGGTACTGTTCGCGCTCTCCTATGACTATGTCGGCGATCTCGCGGAGACGGTCGCGCTCATGTGGCCGGCACGTGGCGGCGCCAACGAGATTCCGCACCTCTCGGATATCGTTGCAGGCCTGCACGAGACGACCAAGGCCGATCTGCCGCGTCGCCTCGCGAGTTGGCTCGACGCGCTCGATGAAACGGGCCGCTGGGCGCTGCTGAAACTCATCACAGGCGCCATGCGCATCGGCGCATCGGCACGCCTCGCAAAGACCGCCGTCGCGCGCCTCGGCACGCTCACGCCCGATGAGATCGAGCTCGTCTGGCATGGCCTCGCACCACCCTATCTCGATCTCTTCGCCTGGGCCGAAGGCACGGGGCCGAAACCGGACACCGTCAACCCCGCGCCCTTTCATCCGCCCATGCTTTCGCACCCGCTCGAGGATGTCGGTAGCTGGCGCGAGACGCTGAACGCCGCCGACTTCTCCGCCGAGTGGAAGTGGGACGGCATTCGCGTGCAGGCTGTCGGTGGAATCGACGGGCAAGGCCGCCGCGTCGCGCGCCTCTACTCGCGTACGGGCGAAGACATCTCCGCCGCCTTTCCCGATGTCGTCGATGCCATCCAGTTCGAGGGCGCTATCGACGGTGAGCTTCTCATTCTGCGCGACGGCCGCGTGCAGAGTTTCAACGTGCTACAGCAGCGCCTCAATCGCAAAGCCATCACACCGAAGCTGCTCACCGAGTTCCCGGCCCACATCCGCGCCTACGACCTGATGGTCGATTATGGCGAAGATATCCGCGCGCTCACCTTCATCGAGCGACGCGCGCGTCTCGAAGCGCTCGTCGCCAAGCTCGATCACGCGCGCATCGACCTTTCTCCGATCGTCCGCTTCGCCGATTGGAACGAACTCGCCGCCGCACGCGCCATGCCGGCCTCGGCAGGCGCGGGCGAGGACGCCGATGCAATCGAAGGCATCATGCTCAAGCGCCGCGACAGCACGTACGTGCCCGGACGCCCCAAGGGCCCATGGTTCAAGTGGAAGCGCGATGCCTACACGGTCGATGCGGTCATGATGTACGCCCAGCGCGGACACGGAAAGCGCTCGTCCTTCTACTCGGACTACACCTTCGGCCTCTGGCGCCTTGGCGACGACGGCGCGGACGAACTCGTACCCGTCGGCAAGGCCTACTCGGGCATCACCGACGACGAACTCGCAGCGCTCGACCGCTTCGTGCGCAAGAACACGACCAACCGCTTCGGTCCTGTTCGCGAGGTCACGCATACGCCCGACGCCGGTGTCGTGCTGGAGATCGCCTTCGAAGGCCTCAACCGCTCGACGCGCCACCGCTCCGGCGTGGCGATGCGCTTTCCGCGCATTCACCGCATCCGCTGGGACAAACCCGCACGCGAAGCCGACCGCCTCGAGCACCTGGAGGCACTGCTCGCGTCACGTTAAGATCGGGGCAATGCCGGATGAACCGAGCTGCAGCGAGATAATCTCATGACACTGCGACTTTCCGATTTCGACGCCGTCACTTTCGATGTCTACGGGACACTCATCGATTGGGAACCCTCCATCATCGCGTTGCTCGCGCAATGGGCCAAACGGGATGGCGTGACCGCAGGCGACGAAGAGCTTCTGATGGCCTTCGATCGCGCACGCGCCGAGATCCAGAAGATCCGCCCAGCACTCCTCTATCCGGATGTCTTGCGCCGCTGCTTCGCCCGTATCGCGGCCGAGTACGGCCTAGCGGAGGATGAAGAGCTGCGCGAGAAATTCGCCAAGGCCCCGCACAGCTGGCCGGCTTATGCCGACACCCACGCCGGCCTCACCGCTCTGCGGGCGCGAGCGAAAATCGGCGCGCTCAGCAATATCGACGAGGGCTCGCTGAAAAGCTCGTGCAGCAAGATGGGCATCCAGTTCGACATCGTGGTGACGGCCGAGCGTGTCGGCGCCTACAAGCCCGATTGGCCGCATTTTCATACAGGCATCGCGGATCTCGCCGCGATGGGCATCCCGCGCGAGCGTATTCTTCATGTCGGACAAAGCCTCAGGGCCGACATCACGCCGGCCAACAAGCTCGGTCTGAAATGCGCGTGGATCCACCGCCCCGGCCGACTGCTCGGGCTTTCCGGAGAGGGCGCAGCCGAGGCTCGCCCCGACCTCACAGTCAGCACGCTCGCGAAGCTTGTCGCCGCAATCGGCGACAAGTGATCCTATTAGGCGGAAATGCCGTGGCGCTACTTGCAGGCCTTCTGGCGCGCGGTGCAGGTCGGCATGACCATGTCCCCGGTGCACTTCATCGCTACGGGGCCGACAGCCTTGGCACCCATGCCGCTGATTGAATTATTGAGCGCAGCCGTCGCCATGTACTTCGCGAGGTCCGGAGTGACCATCGTCGCCTGACCGCCGGCGCGCACGCACTTCGCCTTCGCCTCGGCCTGCATTGTCGTCAAACCACCACCCGCGATAGCCACAGCCGCCGCGACGCTCGCGATCAGATAAATTCTTCTCATTGTGACCTCCTGTGTGGAATGCACCAACACGCGCACAATGCCATGAAGCTCGGATTCGAATGCGACGGCTGCAGCATTTTCCCACAGTCGTTGCCGCTGGGTTACGCGCACAAAGAGCGTAAGTCCCGCAGGGCACCGCAGCCCAAAATGACGAGAGCCGGCCACGATGGGCCGGCTCTCTTACCTTGCAAAGGCTCTGGGATCGTTTAGCGAACCAGGTACGGACACACGCGGCGCGGCCCGTCAAAGGGCTGGAACGTGCCGTCGGACCAGCTGAACGACTGGTAGCGATCGGCGCACATCTCCCAACGATCGCGATAACCGGCCTGCGACTGGGCAATGGTGCTGCCGATGATGAGACCGCCAATGATCGCCGGCGCGACCCAGCGGCCGCCACCTCTGTAGCTGCGATGATAGTGGCGCCGGCCGTAGTAACCGCCACGACGGCGAACCTGTTCGACATTGCTCTGGGCGAGGTGCTGGCCGGCCGAGCTCATCGAGCCGAGCGCCGAAGTATTGATCACCATGGTCGAGTTGGAATTCAGCGCGGGCGCAGGAATCACTGCAGCCGAAGCTGGCACACTACCGAGGGCGCCAACACCGATCGCCAGCGCGGCGATCTTCAGGTTCGTCATACGCATCAGTCTTCTCCTATTCATGCTCAACGCGCTGGTGCAACGCACGCCCACGCACGCCGCTCCTGGAAAGGAGCAGACCGGCGGCCCACTCCCAAAAGCGAGGGCCTGTGACGGCCCCATGCACCCTAACGACAGCGCGACGCGATATCCGTCTATGCGCGCGATCAAATCATGCTCGCCGCATATGACGCTTCTCGGAACCCCTGTTCGCTGATCTCGCTTAATGGATCATCGCAAAGCGACTAAAATGCCGACGAGCTCTGTGATGTATCAGCGGCACGACAAACCGCCGCATCGCGTGGATGCGGCGGCCCGAAGCGCAAATCGTGAACTAAAGCAACGGACTTGAAATTCACCTCAGTTCGCGGCTAGGCGGGGAGTGAATTTCAAGTCCAAAGTTGCTTTAGAATGTTATGAAACTAAAGCGTCTTTGGACCTTAAATGCGACTTTGAGATCGGCACAGGCGTGGGGCGCATTTAAGGTCCGACGCTTTAGCGTCTCAGATACGGACAGAGCACACGCGGACGATCGCCATAGGGCTGATACGTGCCATCGCTCCAGCGGAACGATTGGAACCGCGCAGCGCAGCGCTCCCACCGATCGCCATAGCCAGCTCGCGACGCGGAAACACTGCCGCCAATGATCAAAGCGGTCGTGCCCGCAACAATCGCGGGACCGATCCAGCGCCCGCCGTACCAGTAGCGGCCACTACGATAGCCGCGACGGTAGTGTCGATTGCGGTAGTAGCCCCGACCGCCACGCCACGCGCGACCACTGCGGAACGCGCGCCCGCTGTAGTAGCGTCCACCGCGTAGAGAGCGGCCACGGTACGCACGATTGCCTCGGAAGGCGCGACTTCCGCGGAATGAGCGGCTACCTCGGAACGAGCGCCCACCACGGAACGATCGACCGCCGCGGTAGGAGCGGCCGGCACCACGCCCGCGCCGCTGCACCTGCTCGACATTGCTGGTTGCGAGATTCTGCCCGCTTGGGGCCAGTGAACCGGGGGCGGACGTATTGATCACCGCGCTCGGTTTGGGCATTTGCGACGGAGCCGGTGCCACCGCCGCCGAGGCCGGCACGCTTGCGAGCGTACCTAGGCCGATCGCCATCGCGGCGATCCTCAACTTCATAAAACGCAACAGACCTCTCCTTTCCTGCTTCTGTCGCAGGCGCTCCCGGCAAGCCTCCTGCGAGAGGGTACTGGAGAGGTAACGTCGTACGCGGGCGGATGTTCCGAATTTGGATGAAATGCAGCGGCTTCAAGAAACGAGCAGGTGCGCGCGGGCATCACGCACTGCGCGCCGCGTTCTCCATGTGGCTTACGAGGCGCTGAAAGGCCTCGATGTACGGCGCATCGTGGCGCTCTTCTACGCGCACGATAAGGCCGTTCTTGAACCAGTAGCGAAAGCGGATCCTCTCACAGAGACGCTCGCCGGTCTTCTTGTGGGTCTTTTGCGTCGTCACGACCGAGCGGCTGAACTCCCGCTCGTGCGCATAGCTCTCAATCTCGAATGTATCGACGTAGAAGGTGTCGACAACGAGTTGGATGCGCAGGCGCAGATCCTCTTTGCCGTAGGAGCTTGCTGCGTAGGGCACCGCGAAGCCGTCGACATTGATGAGGTGGAGAACATCCTCGTCGAACAGCTGCATCACGCCCTCCAGATCGCCGGCGGCCCAGCGTTCGTGGACGAGATGAAAGGCGGCGCGCTCGATGGCTAAGGACATGAAGTGGGATACCATATTCCAGTGCTGAATTTTACTCGGGCAATGTCGGTCGGGGAAGGGGGCAGAAGTACGGATGGGATACTACTGAGACGTGCCCCAACACCGATGCCCTAGCCCGCGGTCACGCGCTGCGCGCCGCGTTCTCCATGTGGAAGACAAAGCGCTGGAAAGCCTCGACGAAACGGGCATCGAGGTGTTCCTCGGCACGCACGATACGGTCACCCTCGATCCAGTAACGCAGGCGTATGCGTACACAGAGACGCTCGCCCGTGGCGCGGTGTCGGTTCACGACATCCACGAGCGCGCGGACATGATCAGCCTCCTGGATGATACTTTCGGGCACGAATTTTTCTTCGTGAAACGTCTCTTTGATGAGTTGCAGGCGCTGGCGCAGGTCCTCTTTGCCGAGCGAACTCGCGACGAACGGCACGGCGAGCCCATCGACATTCACGAGATAGAGCACGTCCTCGGAGAACTCGGCCAGCGCGCCCTCGAGATCGCCGGCAGCCCAGCGCTCCAAGGCTCGGTGGGCGGCCGTACGGTCTTTGTCGGGAGACATGCGGGAGCCTGCCATGCTGCACTGCGGCGCGATTGTAGCGGTGCGTGTGCGGATGGGGAAGAGGGCGATGTGCTCGAAACGAGCTATTCTCCGCGCGCCGCATTCTGAATGTGAAAAACAAACCGCTGGAACGCCTCCACATAAGCGGCGTCGTGATGCTCGTCCATGCGGCAGATCAAACCATCGCGGAACCACACACGAAAGCGGACGCGCACACGGAGCACCTCGCCCGTCTTGTGGTGCGTGTAGTGGCCGACGACGATCGAGCGCCAGCGATCACCTTCGCTCACGATGCTCTCGGGCTCGAACTTGTCGACCGTGAAGGTGAGCAGCAGGAGCTGTAGCCGCTGGCGGACGTCCTCCTTGCCGAGCGCGCTCGACGCATAGGGCACGGCGAGCCCGTCCACATTCACGTTGTAGAGGACGTCTTCTGTGAGGTGTTCGAGGAAGCCCTCGAGATCGCTCGCCGCCCAGCGGATGTGGGCCTGCTCAAACGCGGCGCGTTCGTTGGGGGAGGGCATGCGGACATCGCACTCATGGAGGGCGTCCGAACTCTAGCGATCCGTGAGCGGATGGGGAAGGGGGGCGTGGCGCGAAGAGCCGAGCGTCGCGGAGTGAATATCAGCCGCTGACTTTAACGACACCATTGTATCGCTTGGCGCGACGAAATCCTTTTGCTTCAGCCTCCGCGACTGTTGCCGCGTAGCATTCCTCCCTAGCCAAGTCGATGCGCGTGGTGTCATATTGTTGATCGAACGGCAGATGGTATATGCGCTCCCCGGTACGAAAGTTAATATTGCATTTGATTGGCGGGTATGGCTCGAAGGCTTGCTGCTCTCTAACAGAAACTTTTATGAGCTTTGCGCACCTTCGCGCTGTTTCAGAGAGAGTGGTCGAAGTAACAAGTACTGGCACGATCCCCATCACATCCAGGTCGAGGTGCGAGACTTGGCGAGAGGTTGTTGCGCAAGCGTACTCCAGGGCGGTGCCTAACAGCTGGAAGACATGCTTTTCGTGAACAATGCGCTCCTGCCTCCAGTACTTGCACTGAACTAAGTGCGTTATGCCATGCTTCTTCGCGATGAGATCGCGCCCCATATCTTCGAAGCCTTTGATCGCCCCAACATAGTCGACATGGAAACCATCTTGCTCGTACTTATGTCCGATCGAGCGCTCGTACTCGCGACCAATCTGCCAACTCGATTTTGCTGACTCCCCCCAACGCACTAGTGCCAGTTCGCTTCTTTCGGCACTCGATAGACGGCTCCATTCTTCGTCGGTTAGCCACTTACGAATCTCATCGTCTCCCGCCTTCCCAGTCGATCGATCGCGGCCGCTCGCTCGACGCTCTGCAAGTTCCTTGAGAAGATCCTCTGAGCTTCTTCCGGCTATCTCCACGAGCCACGGAAACGATGCCTCATAGTAAGAGAGCTGGTATTTCAGCACATGAAATCTAGCTTCCGCTTCGCGCATTTCTTTCACGGCGTCTCGTGCAATTTGCGCACTCTTGTATGCCGGCCGGCTTTTACGGATAAGGGCCCCAGCGAGTCTTTCAGTTTCCAGCCCACGGAAATCGGCGATGGCCCGAGCAAGGCTGGGATAAAATGCACTCGTTTCTCTGAGAACCACCAGGAGCTGACTATGGATTTTATCTGTTTGTCTCTTTTGAGATGCGATTTCGTTTACCTGAGATTGCGTATCGGAAATGGTCGCTCGCGCACGCTTCAGCTCCCCCCTTATCGAGCCCAGCACGCCACGTCTCGAATACAATAGAATTGCTAGGATGATAGAGATTACGAAGAACAGTAACGCGAGCGCCGATGAATAATCGCGCATACCCCCTCCAAATTATTTTACTTCGGCAGTATAAATCCAACGCCAAATTCACACGCTTGTGTCGCATCCACTGCCTCAATCTAACGACCTTATTGTGGGCGCACCACCTTGACCTCCCCCCTCCCCTCCTGTACACACCCGGCACGCTGCGGGGCCCTTCGGGGCCGCGTGCGTTTTGGCTTTCGAGATGCACCCGCCAGTTCGCTGGCAAGCGGCGCATCTGTCGGCGGGTCCGCCCGCAGAGGAGAGAGCCAGATATCCCGTGAATAGCAAAAGACGGAACAGAACCAATGACTAAGCGCGTTCGCGCCAAGCACAAGATCGACCGCCGCCTCCAGGAGAACATCTGGGGCCGGTCCAAGAGCCCCCTCAACAAGCGCAACTCGCGCCCCGGTCAGCACGGCGAGCGCCGCGCCGGCAAGCTCTCCGACTTCGGCCAGCAGCTCAAGGCCAAGCAGAAGCTCAAGGGCTACTACGGCTCGATCACCGAGAGCCAGTTCCACCGCCTGTACGTGGAAGCCACGCGCCTCAAGGGCTCGACCTCCGAGCACCTCATCGGCCTGCTGGAGCGTCGCCTCGACGCGGTCGTCTACCGCGCCAAGTTCGTGCCGACCGTCTTCGCCGCCCGCCAGTTCGTGAGCCACGGCCACGTGTCGGTGAACGGCCGCCGCGTCACCGTCCCGAGCTACCGCGTGAAGATCGGCGACGTCGTTGAAGTGCGCGAGAAGTCGCGTCAGCTCCCGCTCGTCCTCGAAGGCGTCAAGAGCGCCGAGCGCGACGTGCCGGACTACATCAGCGCCGACCACACGAAGTTCACGGCGACCCTCGCGCGCGTGCCGGCGCTCTCCGATGTGCCCTATCCGGTGCACATGGAGCCGAACCTGGTCGTCGAGTTCTATTCGCGGTAATTTGTTTGCCGCGGGCTGCTGGGAAGGGGTGCTCCGCAACCCTTCTGTAGCGGCCTGCCCGCGGCGGCCATGCAGACAGCAGCCCCTCGTGGCAGCGAGAGTTTCGAAGGCGCGGTGGCCCTTGGTCCCGCGCCTTTTTTGTTTTATTTAGTGCGGCCTAACGGCCGGCGCGCAGTCGCGCGCTCAGCTTTCCCAGCTCGGCCTACCGGCCGGCGCGCAGTCGCGCGCTCAGGAAGCGGGCCCCGCCACCGGCGAGGCAGTTTCGTCTTCGGTTCCGCGCCTTTTGCTTTGCACAAGCCCACTAAACTGCGTCCATCACGAGACTTTGCGAGTACAAGGCTTGCAATTGCGTCCCAATGCGCCTACGTACCCGCCATCGACTTTGGCCGGACGACCGGGCCGTGACGCTACGACGTGATCGAGCGCGCGATCACAGAACCCCTCCAAAATTCGACGAGCATGCCAAACTTGCGCATTGCGTGTGTTGGGCATTTTATAGGCCATGGCTCTCTTAAAAGGAAAATCGCCATGCAAGCTGGTACAGTTAAGTTCTTCAATGAGCAGAAGGGCTATGGGTTCATCGCGCCGGACAATGGCGGCAGCGACGTGTTCGTGCACATCTCCGCGCTCGAGCGCGCTGGCCTGCGCACCCTCTCCGAGGGCCAGAAGGTCCAGTTCGACACCGAGAAGGATCGTCGCTCGGGCAAGACGGCCGTTGCGAACATCCAGGCTGCGTAAGCCTCGCGCCGCGGGTTCACTCCCGCTGCACTGACGAGATTGGAAGGCGCGGTAGCTTCGGCTGCTGCGCTTTTTGTTTTTTGTGGCACGGCCTTTCTGCCGACGCGCTCAGAAAGTGAGTCGGCACGCTTGCGGCGGACTCCAAGCAATAAAAAGGAGGGGGTTTGGGGTCTCCCCGAGCGGGTGTGGGCGGCAGCCCACTCGCGCCTGTGGCGCGACGAGGGCCAGCCCTCGCGCTCTACCGGGAGGGACGCCCTCCCGGACCCACCCGCCTTTTGAAACTTACTTCGGTGCGACGGACGCGGCACGCGCCTGCGGACCGATGCTCTCAATGCGGTTCGTCCAGACCAAGCCGCCGAAGCCCCGCGGCACCTTGGACAGCGTCGGGACATCGTCGATACCCGCGGTGCCGGGGTCGCCTGCCCCATATGGCCCGAGCAGGATGATTTGGCTGCCGGCATCCGCGATCCGCTGCTGAGTGCGGTTTGGCCAGCCCCAGAGCCACGGCGCGATGTTGATCAGCACCATGACCTGCGTGTTGCGGCAGGCGGCGGGAACATAGCCCGTCCAGCCAAGCGCGATGTACTGCGTGAGACAGCTCTTGAGACCGGTGCGCGTCCAGATGTTGAGTTCGGGCAGATGCGCCTTCGCAGCGAGCGTCGGCGGATCGCCGCCATAAGCACCCCAGACGGCCATGCGCCATACGGGATTCTCCTCCACCAGGGCCGCCAGCATGTCGCCTTCACGGGCCTCATTGGACTTGAAGTTGACGATGAACTTCTTGTCCGGGAATGCCGCGAGCACCTCGTCGAGTGTCGGCATGAGGCCGACACCCTGGCCTCGCAGCGGGAATGTCCTGCCACCGTCAGCCGTGTAGCCGTAGCCCACGTCGAGCGTCTTGAGATAGGCCATGTCATGATCGCGCGTGCGGCCCTTGCCTTCCGTGCGACAATCAAGCGTCCAGTCGTGGAAGACGGCGAGCTTGCCGTCGGTCGTCGGATGCACATCGAGCTCGACGATCTCAGCGCCTGCAGCAAAAGCGGCGCGCATGGCCGGCAGCGTGTTCTCGATCAAGGCGTGCGTCGGCGGGTGAATGCGCTCGGCGGTACAGGTTTCGCCCGTCAGCCCCTCGCGGTGGAAGGTTTGATGCACGCCGCGATGCGCGACAAAGCGCAGATCAGCCACAGCGGGAACGGTGGCGAGCCAGGAGGCATTCCACAAGTAGATCGTGCCAACGAGGATGGCCAGAACCAGCAGCGCGCGCTTCATGGATTGCCCTCCGCGAACCGGCGGGCTTCTTCGCGTGTCAGTGGGACGACTTTAGGGCCGCGGCTGGCGAAACTTATCCGCCCCAGGTGCAGACGAGTTCCGTGCAGCGCGTGCGGCCGGTGGCAAGATCAGAGGGCTTGCAGCGGACAGGCTGTGGGCTGCAGACGCGGCACGTGTACGACGAGAGACAGCCGCGATACTGACCGCCGCGCGCGTAGTTGCAGGTAAGCAGCGTCTGGCAGTGCCTGTTGCGCGGGTCCGTGCCGACGGTTTGAGCGCTGGCCGATGTCGTGACGGTGCTTGCCAGCACCAGAAGAATGAAGGGAGCAGCGAAGAGCGCGGCAAGCCAGCCGCGGGAACGTGCGGAACTGCGAACTGCCATGGTGGCCTCCCGGAAACGACGCACAAAAGCCTAACGCCACATGAGCGCCATTGTTTCCGGGATTGGCAACCTCGGCAATCGGAGCTGGTAAACCGCTGGTGGATCGCGGGGCCGGCCGAGGCCGGTGGTCCCGCCCTGCAGGATGCCTACTTCAGCAGCTCGACGATGGCATCCCCGAGCTCGGTGCACATGGCCTTGCCACCCATGTCGCGCGTACGCACGTCGGTGTCCTTGAGCAGCTTCTCGATGGCTGTGACGATTGCGTCGGCAGCGTCCTTGTGGCCGAGATGCTCGAGCATCATCGCGCCCGACCAGATCTGGCCGATGGGATTCGAGATGCCCTGCCCGGCGATGTCCGGCGCCGAGCCGTGCACGGGCTCGAACATGGAGGGGAATTCCTTCTCGGGATTGATGTTGCCACCGGGCGCGATGGCGATGGTGCCGGTCGTGGCGGGGCCGAGGTCCGACAGGATGTCGCCGAAGAGGTTTGAGCCAACGATGACGTCGAACCAGTGCGGATTGCGCACGAGATGCGCGGTCAGGATATCGATGTGGTACTGGTCGGTCTTCGCCTTGGGATATTCCTTCGAGATCGCAGCGAAGCGCTCGTCCCAGTAGGGCATGGAAATCGAGATGCCGTTGGACTTCGTCGCGCTCGACACGTGATTGCGCGGGCGCGTGGCGGCGAGGTCGAAGGCGTAGCGCATGACGCGGTCGCAGCCGCGCTTCGTGAAGATCGCCTGCTGGACGGCCATCTCGTAGTCGCTGCCTTCGTACATGCGCCCACCGACGGATGAGTACTCACCCTCGTTGTTCTCGCGCACGATGAAGTAGTCGATGTCGCCGGGCTTGCGGTCCGCGAGCGGGCCCTTGAGGCCCTCGAAGAGGCGAACGGGGCGCAGGTTGATGTACTGCTGGAAATTGCGACGGATGGGGATCAGCAAGCCCCAGAGCGAGACGTGATCGGGCACGCCCGGGAAGCCGACGGCGCCGAGGAAGATGGCATCATGATTGCGGATCTGGTCGAGGCCGTCCTCGGGCATCATGCGGCCGGTCTTTTTGAAGACCTCGCAGGACCAGTCGAAATTGTCCCACTCGAAGGCGATGTCGAACTTGCGCGCCACAGCCTCAAGTACCTTGATGCCCTCCGGCACAACCTCGTTGCCAATGCCATCGCCGGGAATAACGGCGATTTTGTACGCGTTCGGCTTCTTGCCGGGTTGTTTGCCGGTGTTGGGGGCCATGACGTTTCTTCTCCCTCGTCGATGAGAATTCTCAAGCGGCGGCAGGCTTAGCACCTTCCCGGCGCAATCAAAACCGCTCTGTGCCCTGGCGGATCAGGTATTCGCACGACGATAGAAGGCCAGCGAGCCGGCGAGCGCCAGCAGAACCCCGCCACAAATGCGGTCGAGCCAAAGCGCGCCCGATTGCCTGAGCAGGCGCACGGCCTGGGAGCCCAGAAGCGCGTACGCGAGCATGACCAGGAAGTCGATCGCGGCGAAGACGAGGGCCAGGATTACATACTGCTGCACCTGCGGCGCGCTCGGCATGATGAACTGCGGCAGGAAGGCCGAGAAGAAGAGATAGCCCTTGGGATTGGTTACCGCGACGAGGAAGCAGCGCATGAAAAGAGAGCGCGCTGAGCCCTTTCCCTCAGGCGTCGCGTCAATGGCTTCGCCGAGGGTGCCTTTTGAGCGCAGTAACATGATGCCGAGAAAGGCGAGGTAGACGACGCCCAGCCACTTCACGACGGAGAACCAGAATTCCGAGGCGGCAAGCAGGGCCCCGAGCCCGAGCGCAACCGCGCCGATCAGCACGAAATCGGAGACGACGGCGCCCGCCATCCCGAACATCGAACGGTGCACGCCGAAGCGCGAACCGTTCGCCAGCGCCAGCAGTACGGTCGGCCCCGGCGTCGCAATGCCGATGAAGGCAACGAGCGCAAAGGCCAGAATGGTTACTTCGTTCATGGTTTCCCCTGGATGCCCGCGGCCCGAAACCTACATAAACCCTAGGCGTACGCATCGACATCGTGCCCGACAAGCGATACCACAGCCGCAAACGGGCCGCTGCCAGCCCTATTCCCGAAAGCTCCGACCCATGAAGTTCCTCGACCAGGCCAAGATTTATGTCAGCTCCGGCAATGGCGGGGCCGGATGCATCAGCTTCCGGCGCGAGAAGTTCATCGAGTACGGCGGGCCGGACGGCGGCGATGGCGGCAAGGGCGGCGACGTGTGGGCGGAGTGCGTCGAGAACCTCAACACGCTGATCGACTTCCGCTACCAGCAGCACTTCAAGGCCAAGAATGGCATTCCTGGGATGGGCCGCAACCGCACGGGCCCGAGCGGTGATGATTGCATCATCAAGGTGCCGCCCGGCACTGAAATCCTGGCCGAGGACGGCGAGACGTTGATCGCCGACATGACGGAGCCCGGCCAGCGGGCGCTTATCGCGCGCGGCGGCAATGGCGGCTTCGGCAACGCCTACTTCAAGTCATCGACCAATCAGTCGCCGCGCCATGCAAATCCGGGGCAGTCGAGCGAGGAGCTGACGCTTTGGCTGCGCCTCAAGTTGATCGCCGATGCTGGCCTTGTCGGACTGCCCAATGCGGGGAAGTCGACCTTCCTCGCCGCGGTCTCGCGCGCGAAGCCGAAGATTGCCGACTATCCCTTCACGACGCTGCATCCGAACCTCGGCGTCGTGCGCGCGGGCGAAGTCGATTTCGTGCTCGCGGATATTCCGGGGCTGATCGAAGGCGCCCATGAAGGCGCGGGCCTCGGCACGCGCTTCCTCGGACACGTCGAGCGTTGCCGCGCGCTGCTCCATCTCGTCGATGCGACGGGTGAAGATGTCGCCGAGGCCTACAAGACCGTGCGCGCGGAACTCAAAGCCTACGGTGGCGGCCTCGCGCGCAAGAAAGAGCTCGTCGCGCTGACAAAATGCGACGCGCTCACCGAGGATGTCATCGCGGAGAAAGCCGCCGCGCTTCAGCGCGCGGCTCGCAAGAAGCCGCTCCTCATTTCGGCGGTCTCCGGCCAGGGCATGAAGGAAGCGCTGTTCGCGCTCGCGCGTGAGGTCGACCGCGGCCGAGCGGAGGAGAAGGCTGCCGAGCGCGAGGCCGCTGGCATCAGCGATCCGCCTTATGATCCGCTTCGAAGAGGCGCATGACCGCGCGGTGAATGGTGGGCGCCGCGAGAAGCACTACCGGCACCATGGTGAGCCAGGCAGCGAACCAGGCGACCATCCAGCGCTCGATGAATTCGATGGCCGAGTGCGCCAGCGGGTAGATTGCGATCGCCGTCGCCACGGCCGTCGTGATCGCCGCTTGCAGTATGCCGTAGGCGTAGGGCGCAAATCGGTATGGAAGCAGTGGGGCCATCAGTCCCTTGAGTGATGGGTTACCGTCGCCTCCATCCTCGGAAATCAAACCACCGCTCGTCGAGGCCGAATAATCAGCACGGCGCTGCATTCCTCGGCAGCTCTGGCCTCGGCAGCTCTGGCCTCGGCAGCTCTGGCCTCACTTGGCGCACCGGGCAATATGACTATTCTGGACGCTCAACCTGCCCAGCCAGCCGAAAGCCCCCTCCCTATGCGCGACCTCACGCCTGAAGTCCTGCTCGCTGCCGTCAATGCCTGGGTCGAGATCGAAAGTCCGACGCAGGATGCGGCTGCCGTCAATCGCGTTGCATCTCACGCCGAAGGCCTGCTCACCGCGATCGGCGCGAGCATCGAGCGCATTCCCGGCGAGAACGGCATCGGCGACATCCTGATCGGACGCGTGCCCGGTACGGCGAACGGACCCGGCATCCTGCTCCTCGGGCACATGGACACCGTGCACCCCGTCGGCACGCTCGCGGGACCGCTGCCCATGCGCGTCGAGGGCGATCGCGCGTATGGCCCAGGGATCTACGACATGAAGGGCGGCAACGCGATTGCCTTCTCGGCTCTTGCGCATCTGCACGCGACGGGCCGGCGGCCGCATCTTCCTGTGACCGTCATGATGATCCCCGATGAGGAGATCGGCAGTCCGTTCTCGCGGCCCACCATCGAAGCCGAAGCAAAGAAGCACGCCATCGTTCTGGTCGTGGAGCCCTCCGGCGACTTCGGCCGCATCACGATCGCGCGGCACGGCATCGCGCGCTATCACCTGAAGACAACGGGCATTCCCGCGCACGCCGGCGCCTATCATGCCAAGGGCCGCAGCGCGATCCGCGAGATGGCGCGTCAGGTTCTCGAGATCGAGGCCATGACCGACTATGCGCGCAACGTCACACTCAATGTCGGCACCATCCAGGGCGGCACACACGAGAACATGGTGCCCCTCTCCTGCGAGGCCATCGTCTACTGCCTCGTGCCGCTGCCTCACGATGAGGCGGAGGTACGCGCCAAGCTGCTCGCACTGAAGAGCTACGATCCGGACGTGAAGCTCGAGGTGACGTCCGGCTTGTACCGGCCGTCGTTCGTGAAATCACCGGCCATTCAGAAGCTCTACGATCATGCCGCGGCGCTGGCGCGCGAGATCGGTTTCGAGGTCAAAGGCGAGCGTGTGGCTGGCGGCGGCAGCGACGGCAATTTCACCGGCGCACTCGGCGTGCCGACACTCGATGGTCTCGGCGTGCTCGGCGACGGCCCGCACACGCACCAGGAATATCTGCTGGTCTCCCACCTCGTGCCGCGCACGAAACTTCTGGTGCGGCTCTTCGAGACGCTGGATGCGTCTTTCCGAGCGCAGCGCTGATCAGCGGCGCGGCTCAGGCGGCTCGTCATCGAGCGCGCGCCACGCAGCACCATCGAGATCTTCGTATTGACCCGACTTTAGCGACCACAGAAAGCCCGCAAGGCCGAGGCCGCCGAGGAAGAGCGCAATCGGGATCGTCCAGACCAGTGCCGTCATGACATCCTCCCCAAAAGCTGGCCCAAACGCTGACGAGAGAGCCGCAGCGCGTTCCCCGTCACCGCGATCGACGATGCAGACATCGCAATCGCAGCGATCAGCGGCGTTGCGAGGCCGATCACGGCGAGCGGCACGAAGATGAAGTTGTAGCCGATCGCAATGCCGAAGTTCTCGAGCGCGCGACGGCGCGCGCCGTGCGCAACGAGCAACGCCTCGATGATGGGCGCAAGACGCTCGCCCTGGAAGATCGCATCGGCTGCCGTCTGGCTGATATCTGCCGCCGATGCCGGGGAGAGCGAAGCATGCCCCGCTGCAAGCGCCGGCGCGTCATTCAGACCGTCGCCCACCATGAGCACTTTGCGCCCCTCGCCCTTGAGAGCGTCAATGCGCGCGATCTTGTCCGCCGGCTTGAGCTCCGCCTGCCAGTCGGTGATGCCAACGGCCTGCGCCGCCTCAGCCACGGCCGCACGCCCATCCCCCGACAGGATCTCCACGTGGAAACCGGCATCACGCAGCCGACCTACGACTTCGGATGCGTCGGCGCGCAGGTGATCCGAAAAATGGAAGGCCGTTGCGCCTCCATCCGGCGTGCGGAGCCATATGGTCGAACCGCTTTCGGGCGGCGCGCCGGCAATCTCGCAGAATTGTGCCGAGCCGAGACGCGTCTCGCCGCTCGCAGCAACATGGCCGAGCCCCGCGCCAGCGACCTCCTCGACTTCGCTCTCGGCGATCACCGTGATGCCTCGCGCCTTCGCTGCCGCCACGATCGCGCGCGAATAGGGATGTCGACTTGAAGCCGCGAGGCTCGCTGCGCGCGCGAGCATCCGATGATCGATCGCGGAACCATCGACAAGACGGGGTTCACCAATCGTGAGTGTGCCCGTCTTGTCGAAGACGATCGTATCGATCTCCGCCATGCGCTCGAGACCGTCCGCGGCTTTGAGAATGATGCCGTTGCGGAACAGACGACCGCTCGCGACGACCTGCACCGCCGGCACAGCGAGCGCCAGCGCACACGGGCACGTAATGATGAGCACGGCGACCGCCGCGGTCAGAGCAGGTTCCCAGCCATAACCGAGCAGCATCCATCCGATGAATGTCCCGAGCCCGAGCAGATGCACAGCGGGCCCGTAGAGTCGCGCGGCGCGATCGGCGAGGCGCACGTAACGCCCCCGCGCCTGCTCGGCGGCGCCCATGAGCCGCGAGATATCGGCGAGCAGCGTGTTTTCCTCGCGCGCCAGGGCCTCCGTCTCGAGCGCTCCCGCCACGCTGATCGTTCCGGAGTAGACGGTATCACCTGGTTCGACACGGCGCGGACGGCTCTCACCCGTGATCAGGCTCTCATCCACCTCCGCAATGCCTGTGCGGATACGCGCATCGACGGGAATGCGCTCGCCGGCCGCGACGAGAATGCGCATTCCCGGAAGCACGTCGCGAGTTGGCAGGCGCTGTGTCGTCCCATCCGGGAGCATAACTGTCGCTGCGGTCGCGCGCAGGCCGAGCAGATTCTGCGCCGCACTCGAAGCCCGCGAACGCATGGCAATGTCGAGATAGCGGCCGATCAAGAGAAAGAAGAGCAGCGTGACGGCCGCGTCGAAATAGACATGATCGCTGCCGCGTATGGTCTGATAGAGGCTCATGCCCATCGCGAGCAGCACGCCGAGCGAGATCGGCACGTCCATATTGAGCTGGCGCGCTCGGAGCGCACGTGCCGCCGATTGGAAAAAGGGCTGACCTGCATAGGCGACCGCCGGAATGGCGACAAGCGCCGAGAGCCAGTGAAACAGCGTCTTCAGGGACGCGTCCATATCACTCGCGATGCCCGCCCACACCGCAACCGACATGAGCATGATGTTCGAGGCCGCGAAGCCCGCGACGCCGAGCCGGCGCAGATACGCCGCATCGTGCGTTGTATGCGCGGGCGTCGCGCCTTCGACCAGCTCGTAGGCTTTGAAGCCAACGCCTACGAGCGCCTCGACGAGTGTCTCGATCTCAACGCCGGCGGACGTGGTTGTGACATGCGCACGCCCGTTCGAGAGGTTCACGCGGGCCGCGACCACGCCCGGTATAGCCTGAAGCGTCCGCTCGACTTTGCGCATGCAGTTGCCGCAATGCATGCCTTCGACGACCAGCGTCAAAGCTTGCTCGCGTTGCGCCGCATCGTCCGGTAGTTCGCGAAGAGCCGCTAAGCTCAAGGTTTCAGCCACAGCCGCCTCCGCATTTGATGTGCGACCTCGCTCGGCGCGGCATGAGACCGCGCTTCGAGCGCGACAATCCAGGCGCCATCATCAGGCGGCGCGATCTGTGCCACGTACGTGCCGGGCTGCACCTCGTCGAGTGCAAGCTTGATGTCATGCTGCGCGGTAGACGGACGTCCGAATGTGCCGTTCACGTTCAGACCTTCGATAGGCGCACCGAGACGGCTCGTCAGGCGCAGGGTCACCTGCCCGCTGCGCGTCACCTCCAGCGCCTCCTGCCAGCCTTGGGCTTTCTGCGCCTCTTCGGCAGCAATACGCTCGTTGTAGTTCAGGCCTTTGCGATAGGGCTCGACGGAAACGATGCCGGTGTAGGTCGAGATGGCGGAGTAGAGGAACACGCCATTGACCGCGAACACGACGAGAAAGAACCCGAGGAACACCATCAGGACGTGGCGTCCCTTGAGACCCTCGACACTCTCAGGGCGGGCAGTATTCATGGGCGGCTCCCTTGTGGTGCGGGCGCCTGGAAAAGCGTCCCACGGCGCGTCGTCTGGCCCGAAGTGAGATCGCGCACTTCAAAGGCGAAATTCGTCGAAGCATCCCGCAGCTTCACGAGCCCATCGCGCGGCACGGTCACGAAGACCCGCAGTTCACGCAACGTATTCGTCGGGACAGTGACATTGAGCGGGCTGCCGGCCTCGACACCGACCATCGACAACGACGCCCCCGTCAGGTCGATCATGCCGAGGGCGAACGTGCGCGGCTCATGCAGCTTGTTGAGGATCTTCACGGTGTAGCCATTGCGGATGCCACCTTCGGACAGGCGGACGAACGGCGGATTGCGGTCGTGCTGCACGTTGAGTTCGAGCGTCGTGCGATTCCAGAGTGCGACCAGCATGATGATGCCGACGAAGGAGATGATGCCGAAGTACAGGAGCGTGCGCGGCCGTAGAAGTTGGGCGGGCTCGTGCATGATGCCGCGTGCGTTCGCCTCTTGTTTGGCGATCGTGTCGTAGGCGATCAGCCCGCGCGGGCGCTTGATCTTGTCCATGATCTCGTCGCAGGCATCGATGCAGAGCGCACACTGGATGCACTCCATTTGCAAGCCGTCACGGATATCTATGCCCATGGGGCAGACCACGACGCAGGCCTTGCAATCTATGCAATCGCCGCGCGTCGACCAGTCGACGAGACCGTCTGGCCCTTTGCGTGCCGGACCGCGCGGCTCGCCCCGCTCGGGCCTATAGCCGACGAGGAGCGTGTGGCTGTCCGTCATCGCACCCTGAATGCGCGGCCAGGGGCACATGTAGATGCAGACCTGCTCGCGCGCGATGCCGCCGAGCAGATAGGTGGTTGCTGCGAAGATCCCGAGAAACAGATAGGCGATAGCGGGCGCCGTCCCCGTCGCGAGTTCGCCGGCAAGCGTCGGCGCATCACGGAAGTAGAACACGAGCGCGCCGCCCGTCAGCAACCCGATCACGAGCCAGCTCACGTGCGTCATGGACTTGAGGAAGACCTTGCGCACGCCCCACGGTTCCTTGTCGAGGCGGATGCGCGCATTGCGATCGCCTTGCCAGAGCCGTTCGACAGCCACCATGAGGTCTGTCCACACCGTCTGCGGACAGGCATAGCCGCACCACACGCGCCCCGCGATCGAGGTCACAAGAAAGAGTACGAGCGCGGCGAGCACGAGCAGGCCCGTGACGAAGTAGAATTCCTGCGGCCAGATCTCGAGGAAGAAGAAAAAGAAGCGGTTGTGCGCCATGTCGAGGAGCACGGCCTGGTCGGGAAGATCGGGCCCGCGATCCCAGCGCAGCCACGGCAGGCCGTAGTAGATCGCGAGCGCCACGGCCATCACGATCCACTTGACCGAGCGGAACCGGCCGTGCGCGAGCCGCGGATAGATCTTCTGGCGCGCCGCGTAGAGCTGGCGATCGGCCGCGCGGTTGACGGCGGCGACATCGTGCGCTTCGACGTCACCCGCAGCCGTGCGCGCGCCCGGCTTGGCAGCCCGATTGTTCCGCCGATCGAGGACCGTGGTCACTATACGCTCCTGCGGCTGAGGCGCTGCGTCGGCGTGTCGCCGGACATGCACGCCAGCCAAGCCAGAACCAGACGCTCGAGCATCGAGTGAGAGCGCGGCGCGGTCTCAACCTGCGATGCGACAGCGGGTTGCGCCTCGCCGGCCCGGCAGGCCGCCAGCACCAATCCCAGCTCGCACCCGCATCCGCACATGGTGCCCGGCCTCCAACCGTCTCCAACCGCCTCCGCTACTTGCCACCGCCGAGGCTGTGCACGTAGACCGCGAGCGACTTCAGCGTGACGGGATCAAGACGCCCCTGCCACGCAGGCATGGAGCCACCACGGCCTGTCGCGATCGACTGCACGACTTCGGCTTTCTGTCCGCCGAAGAGCCAGATCTCGTCGGTGAGGTTCGGCGCGCCCAGCTCAGGATTACCCTTGCCCTCGGCGCCGTGGCACGAGATGCACTGATCGGCGAAGATCTTGGCGCCCCTCTCGACAGCGGCGGTATCCGTCGCGCGCTTGGTCAGCGACAGCACGAACTCGGCGGCATCATCGATCTCGGCCGGCTTCAGAAGACCATCGAGGCCATACTTCGGCATGTCGCTCAGTCGGCTCTCCTTGTGTCCGCTGCGAATGCCGTAGTGAATAGTCTTCTCGATATCGGCGAGCGATCCGCCCCAGAGCCAGTCGTCGTCATTGAGGTTCGGATAACCGGCAAAGCCCTGCGCACCACGGCCATGACATGGCGCGCAGTTCGTCGCGAACGACGCCGCGCCACCGACCATGGCAAAGCGCAGAAGATCAGGATCGTTCTTCACCTCGGCGAGCGGCATCTTCTCGAGGGCCGTGCGGAACGTCGCCTGTGCGGCCTTCGCGCCTTGCAACTCCTCGGAGACAACCGCGCGCTGACTGTAGCCCCAGATGCCCTTGGTATAGCCATTGAGCGTCGGCCAGGCCGGATACACGATCATGTAGCCGATGGCCCACACGATCGAAGCGTAGAACGTCATCAGCCACCACTTGGGAAGCGGCTTGTTCAGCTCCTTGATGCCATCCCAGGTGTGACCAGTCGTCTCGACGCCGGTGACCTCGTCAATCTCGCGCTTGTCGCTCATGGCCGCCCCCGCTTGGCATTTTGGCTGTCGTCGAGATCGAGAGCACTGCGCTGCGCTGCCTCGAAGCGCGGACCGTTCGACGGCCAGAGCGCGTACGCGAGCACGCCCGCAAACAAGACGACGAACATGAGAAGCGAAACCACCTGGCTGATGGTGGCAACCGAGTCATAAGTCATGGTGCTCCTCCTCAGCGCAGGTTCGGGCCGGCCGCGTCGAACTTGGCGAAGTCGACGAGCTGGCCGAGGATCTGAAGATAAGCGACAAGCGCATCCATCTCGGTCGGCGGTACGCCATGCTGACCGTCGAACTTCGCGACCTTCGCCTTTGGATAGCGCTTCAGCAGCTCGCGCGACGGACGGCTGTCCGGATTGGTCTGCGCGGCGAGATCGGTGCGCACATTGGCGATCATCTCGTCGGTGTAGGGCACGCCGACCTTACGCAGTGTCTTGAGGCGCGCCTCGACATCGGCTGCATCGAGCCGGCGCGTCATGAGCCACGGATAGCTCGGCATGATGCTCTCAGGAACGACCGAGCGCGGATTGACCATGTGCTCGACGTGCCACTGATCCGAGTACTTGCCGCCGACACGCGCGAGATCAGGTCCCGTACGCTTCGAGCCCCACTGGAAGGGATGATCGTACATGCTCTCGGCAGCGAGGCTGTAATGGCCGTAGCGCTCGACCTCGTCGCGGAGCGTGCGCACCATCTGGCTATGACAATTGTAGCAACCCTCGCGGACGTAGACGTCGCGGCCGGCCTGCTCGAGCGGCGTGTAGGGGCGCATTCCCTGCACTTTCTCGATCGTGCTGTCGACCCAGAAGAGCGGCGCGATCTGGAACAGACCGCCAATCGACACCACGATGAGAATACCGACGAGGAGGATGATCGAGTTTTTTTCGAAGACTTCGTGCTTCATGGTGCGATCCCCTCACTCGGCCGGCTGGAGGCGGAGGCCGGGCGCAGCAGCCACGCGCGGCTGTTCGGCGAGATCGACCGGGACATCGCCACGGATCGTGCGCCAGACGTTGTAGGCCATGATGAACCCACCGATCAGGAAGAGGATGCCGCCGATTGCGCGGATCACGTAGTAGGGATGCATGGCCTCGACAGTCTCGATGAAGGAGTACTGGAGGAAGCCGAGGCTATCGTAGGCCCGCCACATCAGACCCTGCGTGATGCCCGACACCCACATCGCGGTGATGTAGAGCAGAATGCCGAGTGTCGAGATCCAGAAGTGCCACTCGACGAGACGCATGGAGTAGAGGCCCGGACGCTTCCACAGCCACGGCACGAGGCAGTAGATCGCGCCGAACGAGACCATCGCGACCCAGCCGAGCGCACCCGAGTGCACATGGCCGATCGTCCAGTCGGTGTAGTGCGATAGCGAGTTCACCGCCTTGATGCTCATGAGCGGGCCTTCGAACGTCGACATGCCGTAGAACGCAACGGACACGACGAGCAGACGCACGACGGCATCGGTGCGGAGTTTGTCCCAGGCACCCGAGAGCGTCATGAGGCCGTTGATCATGCCACCCCATGAGGGCATCCACAGCATGATCGAGAAGGTCATGCCGAGCGTCTGCGCCCAGTCGGGCAGAGCGGTGTAGTGGAGGTGGTGCGGGCCTGCCCAGATGTAGAGGAAGATGAGCGTCCAGAAGTGCACGATCGAGAGGCGATAAGAGTAGACGGGCCGCTCCACGCGCTTCGGGATGAAGTAGTACATGATGCCGAGGAAGCCGGCGGTCAGGAAGAAGCCGACGGCGTTATGGCCGTACCACCACTGCGTCATGGCATCCTGCACGCCCGACCAGAGGATGTAGCTCGCCGGGCTCGTGAAGCTCACGGGGATGGCCGCGTTGTTCACCAGATGCAGCATCGCGATGGTCACGATGAAGGCGAGATAGAACCAGTTCGCGACGTAGATGTGCGGTTCCTTGCGGCGCCATATCGTGCCGAGGAACACGAGCAGATACGTGACCCAGATGATCGTCAGGAAGAGATCGGCGTACCACTCCGGCTCGGCGTACTCCTTGGCCTGCGTGATGCCGAGCAGGTAGCCCGTGCCGGCAATGGCAATGAAGAGCTGATAGCCCCACACGACGAACCACGGCGACCAGCGTCCGGCGAGGCGCGCGTGGCACGTGCGCTGGACGACATAGAAGGACGTGCCGATGAGCACGTTGCCGCCGAAGGCAAAGATTACCGCGCTCGTGTGCAGCGGACGCAGGCGGCCGAAACTGAGCCAGGGCAGATCGAAGTTGAGCGCGGGATAGGCGAGCTGCAGCGCGAGGATCACGCCAACGAGGAAGCCTGCAATGCCCCAGATGACGGCTGCCACGACGGTGACCTTGATCGGCCCATCGAAGTATCCCTCGGGCGGCTCGTAGCTGCCGATCGCGATCGCCGCCTTCTCGCGGAAGGTGACGTTCAGGACGTAGATGCCGGCAATGGCCGACGCCACCATCATCAGCAAGCCATGGAACGACATGGCCGGGTCGCTCGACCCGAAAAACCAGATCGCACCGACGAGCGTGAAAACTCCGGCAGCCAGCACCGCCAGCACATCGCTAAATGCTTCCAGGCCCTCTCTCGTATCCGCCATCGCAGTATCCCCCGGATGCCCGAGCTGCCAGCCCTGCGCACGCATGCGGGGCGACCTAACGGGCGGACCTTAGAAAGGGGGGAGGACGGACAGCTTGATCCAGGTCAAGAACGGTTCAAGGAAGGATGGCGACGCGCGGTCGCAGACGTCGTACCGGCGTTGATATTTCAGACGCCGAGGATATCGGGCAATGCGGCGAGCGAGGTGATCTTGTGCTGCGGAGCGCCGCCGTCGATCAGCTTGGTGGCATCGTGGATGCCGCCGTCGCGCACGATCTGGATGGTGGTCCAGCCCATGGCATTCGGCGCCACAAAATCCTTTACGGGATTGTCGCCCACATAGACGAAGCGATCGCCGGGCGCGCCGATAGACGCCGCTACGCGCTCGAAGGCCATTGGGTGCGGCTTGAAGTAGGCGCGCTCCTCGCCGAGCGCATCCGTATAGACGATCTCGTGGAAGCGCGGTTCCAGCGCGAGTGCCGCGACCTTCTTGCGCTGGACCATCTGCGTGCCGTCGGTGATCAGGCCGAGCGGACCTTTGCTGCCGTAATGATCCAGTGCCCAGGCGCCATCGTCGAACAGCGAGAGTTCTGCCACGGCGCCACGGTAGGCTTCCCTCAACGCCACGAGATGCTCTGGCCTGTGATCGGGAATGTGCGTCTGGAGCACCGTGGCAAACAACTTGCCCAGCATGCCCGCATCGAGGAGCCGCGTCATCTCCTCGCCGACGCCGTCGATGCCGAAGTGGACTTTCGCCCATTCGCCGCACGCACGGAAGCCGCACAGCGCGAACTGGCGCTCGGGATAGAGCGTGTCGTCAAGGTCGAACACGACGCGCAGGCGGCTCACGTTGAGAACTCCGTTCCGATTGCAGGATCGAGCCTGTATCATAGCGCGGTGCGCATGGCCACGACACCTTCCGAGCGCGCCCGCACCTCCGGCGATGCGAGACATGTCGCGACCGCCTCATAGCCTGCGGCACCCGGCGTCGGCACGACAAAGCTCGGCGGCGCATGGTTTGCAGGGCAGAGAATAATCGTCTCGTTCGGACCTACCGCTGCGAGATCGAGGATGGCATTGGAGCGCGTGAGCAGGAAGAGCGGAGGTGCATCGGCGGGTCGGCGACGGAGATAGGTGATCAGCGCTTCCTGCGTTTCCTCATCCAGCCCCTGCTCGACCATATCGACCACGAAGGCTTGGGGACCATTGGCCTCGAGTGCCGCAACCAAGGCGACGAGTGCCGGCGTCAAGGTTGCGCCCTCCTCGGCAAGCCACTGCAAGGCACGATCAACCTGTTCCTTGAGCCCCGGATCGGCCTCCATCCGAGCCTCCGCGGCAGCACCGTCGTCGGCCAACCGTTCAAGACCGAGGAAGACACCGCCGGGGAAGCCATCCGCAATCGCGCGCGCCAGCCGCGTCTTGCCGCTGAAGAGCGGACCGACGATGAAATTGAGCGGACGGATATCGGTCAGCTCGAACCTTTCGCCACCCCACGGCCAGGGCAGATCGAATGCGACGGCCGGCATGGCTGACAGCATCAGCGGCGCAAGATCGCCTGCACCGAGCGCTTGACCCTTGTCGAGCTCGGTACGCAGGCCGCGCACTTTGGCTATCTGCTCGGACAGACGACGCGCCTGACTTTCCAGATTTGACTGGTGGGCGGCCAACGCCGGTCGCACTGCGGCCGCATCGCGCTTGAGCACGACCTGCCCGACCTCAGCAAGGCTGAGGCCAAGCGCGCGCAGCGCGACGATCTCGCGCGCACGCGCCATCTCGGGAGGACCGTAGGTGCGCCAGCCGGACACGGTGCGAGACGGGATCAGCAGGCCGCGCAGCTCATAGAGGCGGAGCGCCTTGGCGGACACGCCGAGCTGCCGCGCGGCTTCGGAAGGACTGAGGAAAGGGCCGGGCATGAATCACCTCGTTGCAGGTTGAGGCTGCCCTTATCGACGCGGCCCCAAGGGCCGGGTCAAGCACTATTCCCGTTGGGCCTTGACGGTCTAGTGCGACTTTCCGCGAAACGAGTGGAGCCTCTCGTGCTGCGCCGCTAGGATATTTGCCGCATATGGGAGCCTAGGCAATACAGCCCCAAGCGAAGCGAGCTTCGATCATGTCGGCGACGCACCTTACAGCAATCCGATATCCACGCGACGAACATTGGATCTGCATGGAAACCACGCACCCGAGCTGGCATCAAATATCAGAAGCCGTGCGACGGATGGACGACAATGAGTATCCAATCGTCCAGCTAAGCTGGAAGAATGTGGAAAGCTGTGGCGAGGATGAAGAGGCGCTCAACATAATAGGAGGAAGCGGCGCAGGCTTTGCCATGTTCGAGTTTATGGGCAGATGGCAGTTTGAGGACCCGCTCGGCAACGATGAAGAAGTGCGGCTTTGGCATAGCGATCAAGGTTACTACTGCAAGCGCAAGAACATCCTTGCCGATGTTGGCGACGCACTTTTGTTGGCGCAGGTGTACTTCGAGACCGGATCATACGAAGCGCTGGAAAACGTCTCGGCCGAATTGCGCAACAAACAGGGGAGCCGCTAGCCGGCCCCGGCGCCCGAGCTCTATGGCAGCGGCAGCGTTTCATGCTCGCGGAGCTTGGCACCGGTCATGTTGTCGACCTCGACGAGGCGCACGCGGAAGCCCCAGAGCCGCGCGACGTGCATGAGCGTGCGGTCGCACTCGTCCTTGTCGAGCAGAATGCCATCGCGCACGAAGTGCGTGAGCACCAGGCGGCGGCTACCCGAGAGATCGGCGTCGGTCACCTGGATGTCCGGATCCTGCTGCGAGACGTCGTACTGGCGCGCCAGCAGGCGGCGGACATCACGGTAGCCCGTCTCGTCGTGGATGGTCTCGACGCGCACCGCATGGTCCTCGGACTTGTTGCGGATGTGGAAGATGCGGAAGTCGCGAATGACCTTCGGGCTCAGGAACTGATGGATGAAGCTCTCGTCGCGGAAGTTCGCCCAGGCATCCTTCAGCGTCTCCATGGGCTGGCCATTGCCCGCGAAGTCTGGGAACCACTTGCGATCCTCATCCGTCGGCTCGAGGCAGATGCGCTTGATGTCGCGCATCATGGCGAATCCCAGCGCATAGGGATTGAAGCCAGAGAAGCCGCGATCGGAAAACGCCGGCTGATACACGACCGCCGAGTGCATGTGCATGAACTCGAGCATGGAGCCGTCCGTGACGAGCCCCTTCTCATAAAGGCGATTCATGATCTCGTAGTGCACGAACGTCGCGCAGCCCTCGTTCATCACCTTGGTCTGGCGCTGCGGATAGAAATAGGTCGAGAGCACGCGCACGATGCGCAGGATCTCGCGCTTCCAACCCGACAGTTTGGGCGAATGCTTCTCGAGGAAGTAGAGCAGGTTCTCCTCAGGCACGATCGGCGGCGAGGAATCGACGACGACCTCCTCGGCCTTGGCCTCCGGCTTCGACTGCGGCAGCGTCCGCCAGAGCTCGTTGTAGATCTCGATCTCGTACTCGCGACGTTTGATCTCGCGCTCGCGTGCCTTCGCAGGATCAAAGCGGCGACGCGGCGCGGCATTGCGGCTAACGCCCTGGTTCATGAGCGCGTGCGCGGCGTCGATCACGGCTTCGACAGTCGAGACACCGAAGCGCTCTTCGCAGTCGGCTACGAATTTCTTCGCGAAAGCGAGATACTCGAGGATGGCATCGGCCTGAGTCCACTGCTTGAAGAGGTAGTTGTTCTTGAAGAAGTGGTTGTGCCCCATGGCGGCGTGCGCGAGCACGAGGCACTGCATGGTCATGGAGTTCTCCTCCATGATGTAGTTGATGCAGGGATCCGAATTGATCACGATCTCGAAGGCGAGCGAACGCGCGCCCTTGCGGTAAAACATCTCGTCGTGGGCGAAGCGCTTGCCGAACGACCAGTGGCGGTACATGACCGGCATGCCGATCGAGGAGTAGGCATCGAGCATCTGCTCGGCCGTGATGACCTCGATCTGGTTGCGGTAGATGTCGAGGCCCATCTCGCCGAGACCGATCTCGGCAATGGCGTCGTAAGTCTGATTGATGAGATCAAAATTCCAATCGGGGCCCTCGAAGAGCGGCTTCGAGGCCTTGAGCGCGGGCTTGGGCCCAATCTGGGGAACATCCGTCAAGGTCATGGGCGGCTACCTCAGGCGCCTGCAGAGGCGGAGAACAGCTCGTGGAAGACCGGGAAGATCTCGGACGGGCTCGTCACGCGGCGCATGGCGAAGTGCTTGTTGCGCTCCGCGATCTCCTTGTAGCCGTCCCACACGATCGTATCACCAAAGCCGATCTGCTCGCTCACTTCGATATAGGCGAAATACTGGCATACGGGCAGTAAACTGTTCTCGACGAGATTGAGGCAGCGGCCCATGTCATCGGGGATGTTGTCGCCGTCCGAAGCTTGTGCGGCGTAGATATTCCAATCCTCGGGCGAATAGCGATCGCGCACGATACGGTCCATTTCCTCGAGCGCTGTCGAGATGACCGTGCCACCGGTCTCGACACCACGGAAGAAAGTCTCCTCGTCGACCTCGCTCGCCGTGCTCGTGTGGCGCACGAAGACGACATCGACCTCGCGATAGTGCCGCGACAGGAAGAGGTGAAGGAGCATGAAGAAGCGCTTGGCGAGATCCTTCAAGGGCTCGGTCATGGAGGCAGAGGCGTCCATGAGGCAGAACATGACGGCCTGCGTCGCCGGCCTCGGCACGCGCTCGGTCCGATTGTACTGGAGGTCGATCGGATCGACGTAGGCGATCGTACGCCTCAGGCGCAGCATTTTGTCCAGCCGCGCGCGCAGCTCCGCGATGCGCGTCTCGTCGCGAGGCACGTCCGTCTCGGCTTCCGCGAGCAGGCGCTCGAGCTGGAGCACATCGGTATCTTTGGGGCGACGAAGTGCGATACGCCGCGCGAGCGAGCGGCGCATGGTGCGCACTCGATTGAGCTTCGCGGGCGGGCCATCCGACGTGTAGCCGGCGCGCTGCGGCACCGGCGACTTGAGATCCTTGAGCTGCGTCTTGATGAGATTCGGCAGCTTCAGATCCTCGAAGAACAGGTCGAGGAACTCCTCCTTGGAGAGCGTGAAGACGAAATCGTCCTGGCCTTCGCCGTCGGCACTCGCCTGCCCGCCACCACCACCGCCGCCACCGCCTTGCGGCTTCGGGATGAGGTCGCCGACCTTGTAGTCTTTGTTGCCCGGCAGGATCATGTCGCGCGTGCCGGAATCGCGGCTGTGCGAGAAGGAGGGCTCGCGCACGCTCTTCGAGCGGATCGAGATCTTCTCGGAGCCTTCGACCTCGGTGACCTTGCGCTTCTTGAGCGCGTCCCTGACCGCTTCGCGGATATCGGCCTTGGCCCGGCGAACAAAGCGCTGCCGGTTACCAAGGCTTTTGGACTTCGGGTTGAGCCGGCGATCAATAATGTTCATTCACGGCCCCCAGCCCAACCAGCGGGTCAGCTCGACTTCTTCACGCGCATGTACCATTCCACAAGCCGGCGGACCTGACGCGGGGTGTAGTGGCGCGCCACCATGCGATCGACGAACTCGTGGTGCTTCTTCTCGGCGTCGCTGTCCTTCTTGGCGCCGAAGCTGATGACCGGGAGCAGATCCTCGACCTGGCTGAACATTCGCCGCTCGATGACGTCGCGGATCTTCTCGTAGCTCGTCCAGTCCGGATTCTTGCCGCCGTTGCGCGCGCGCGCCCGGAGCGAGAACTTGACGACCTCGTAGCGGAAGTCCTTCGGATTGGCGATACCGGCCGGCTTCTCGATTTTGGAAAGCTCCTGGTCGAGCAGTTCGCGGCTCATGAGCTGGCCCGTGTCGGGATCCTTGAAGTCGTGATCCTCGATCCAGGAGTCGGCATAAGCGACGTAGCGATCGAACAGGTTCTGGCCGTAGTCGTTGTACGATTCGAGATAGGCCTTCTGGATCTCGTTGCCGATGAACTCCGCGTAGCGCGGCGAGAGATCTTCCTTGATGAACTCGAGGTAGCGCTGTTCCGTATCCTCGGGCATCTGCTCTCGCTTGATGGCCTGCTCGAGCACGTACATGAGATGCACTGGATCGGCGCTGATCTCGTGGCTGTCGAAGTTGAAGGTCTCCGAAAGGATCTTGTAGGCAAACCGCGTCGAAGCGCCGTCCATGCCTTCCGTGACGCCGGCGGCATCGCGGTATTCCTGCATGGTGCGCGCGTGCGGATCAGTATCCTTGAGATTCTCGCCGTCATAGACGCGCATCTTCGAGAAGAGCTGCGAGTTCTCGTGCTCCTTGAGGCGGCTCAGCACCGAGAACTGCGATAGCATCTCGAGCGTGCCCGGCGCGCATGAAGCATCGGCGAGCTCGCTCGCCTGAAGCAGCTTGTCGTAGATCTTCTTCTCTTCCGTAACGCGCAGGCAGTACGGCACCTTGATCACGCAGATACGGTCGAGGAAGGCCTCGTTGGTGCGGTTGGCGCGGAAGCTCTGCCACTCGCTCTCGTTCGAGTGCGCGATGATGATGCCCTGATACGGCAGCGCGCCGACGTTCTCGGTGCCGACGTAACTGCGATCCTGCGTCGCCGTCAGCAGCGGATGCAGCATCTTGAGCGGCGCCTTGAACATCTCGACGAATTCGAGAAGCCCCTGCGTCGTGCGGTTGAGGCCGCCCGAGTAGGAATAGGCATCGGCGTCGTTCTGGCCGAAGTGCTCGAGCCTGCGAATGTCGACCTTGCCGACCAGCGCCGAGATGTCCTGGTTGTTCTCGTCACCCGGCTCGGTCTTGGCAATGCAGATCTGGCGCAGCTTCGAGGGGTAAAGCTTGACGACCGTGAACTTCGAGATGTCGCCACCGAACTCATCGAGGCGCTTCACCGCCCACGGCGAGATGAATCCCCCAAGTATGCGCACGGGAATCCCGTACTTCTCCTCGAGATGCGGGCCCATGGTCTCGGGATTGAACAGACCGAGCGGGCTCTCGAAGATCGGGCTGATCTCGTTGCCTGCTTTGAGCACGTAGATCGGGCAGGCCTCCATGAGATCCTTGAGGCGCTCGGCGAGCGAGGACTTGCCGCCGCCGACGGGACCAAGGAGGTAGAGGATCTGCTTGCGCTCCTCGAGGCCCTGTGCGGCGTGGCGGAAATAGCCGACGATGCGCTCGATCGTGTCCTCGAGACCGTAGAAATCCTTGAATGCCGGATAGACCTTGATCGTGCGGTTCATGAAGATGCGGCCGAGGCGCGCATCGTCCGCCGTGTTGACCATGGTCGGATCGCCGATGGCTTTGAGCATGCGCTCAGCCGGCGTGGCGTACATCGACGGATCCTTGCGGCACCCCTCGAGGTAATCCTTCAGAGGGATAACGACCTGCTTCTGGCGGTCGTAGCTCTGAGCGTAGAGGTCGAAGATCTCGCTGCGCGTCGCCATTGTTCTGCCCTACAGTGTTTAGAGCCCAACGGGTACCCGATCACTGATCCGTCGTTTCCGAACGCGTCACTCAGATCGGGCAATTCATCGCAAAGCCAAGTATGAGCCATTTTGCCGTCCCGTGGGCGACTGCTCGTCTTTGCCTTTGTATTTCGTCGGCTTGTGCGGCAGTTCAACCGCACCCTTCACCGATTTCTCATCTCGCATCGCAACATAACGATATCGCATTGCAGCAACGATACAAGCGTCGTCTATGCCGCGGGCGTTACGCCCTGTCTTGGCGCCATTCCGGTGACCCCCGGCTCAACTTCGAAAAATGGAACTAAGACAATCGTCTGCCCGCTCTCGTACTTGCGCCGGCATGTCACGCCACGCGATCGGATTTTTTCATCGATCGCCGGACTGGATCTCATCCGATGTCTTTCATCGGTTCAAAATGCATCCGGCATCGGCATAATGCCAGTTGCAAATTCGTAATGTGGATGGTGCCCGATTCGACGGGTTCAGGCTGTCGTTTCCAACAGCGCACTTGCTTTCAAGTCGTCTGTGTCTGGAAGGTGACAGAAGCGGCCGTTTCAAGACACGCTGCCGCATTCTCCTGCACTTGCCCGCCAAACTGGCGCTCGCAAACATTGAACGGCGCGGCGGCGGCTTTGTTCCATTGCGCCACGCGACCATTGGAGCAGGCGGTCAGCTCTCCTCGCCGAACCCGTCCCGAACCAGCATCACAAGCGCTTTGAGCGCCTCGCGTGCGTCAGGTCCCAAGGCCTCGATGGTGATCGTGGTGCCCTGGCTGGCCGCGAGCGTCAGCAGCCCCATGATCGACGTCCCGCCGACCGCATGACCATCGCGGGATACACGCACGTCAGCCGAAAAGCGCTCGGCACACATGACGAACTTGGCCGAGGCGCGCGCGTGCAGCCCCTTCTTGTTGGGGATCATGACTTCGGCGCGCTGCAAATCGGAACTGTTCAAGTCGGCGGGCTCATCAGCAGGAGGTGTCGCCACTTCAGGTCATGCTTCAGGTCGTACCTGAAAGCACCTGACTGGCGACGGAAATGTACTTGCGCCCTGCCTCCTTGGCCAGATTAACGGCCTCGACGAGCGGACGATCCTTGCGCACGCCCGCGAGCTTGATCAGCATCGGCAGGTTGACGCCGGCGAGCACTTCCGCACCCGTCGCCTCCATGACGGAGATCGCGAGGTTCGACGGCGTACCACCGAACATGTCGGTGAGCACGACAACGCCCGCACCGCGATCGGCACGCTGGACAGCCTCGATGAGCTGCTGTCGTCGTCGCTCGATGTCGTCATCGGGACCGATCGACAGAGTCTCGAGCTGCTCCTGCGGCCCGACGACATGCTCGAGTGCTGCCTTGAATTCCGTCGCCAGCCCTGCGTGCGTGATGATGACCAGACCGATCATCGTTCGCTTCGCCTCCTATCACCCCCGACGTGCGGCACATGATTGTCAAAGGTATCGAAGCACGCAAGCAAAACCGGGAGCCAAATAGGTTACATATCCGTCATGTGAGGTCGGCGTCCCACGCGGGGCGGCAACCTTAATCACCAAGCGTGACGGTCTGCCGGTACCATGTCTGGCGCTCCAGATAGGTGCGCTCGGCGTGGTCGCTCCCATCGAGTGGCGCTTGCCCGGCGTAGGTAACGCGCACCTCCGCCAGCCCCCGCGACTTGAAATCGAGCAGGCGGGCCGCCTCCCGGGATAGGTCGATGATCCTATTGCCCTTGAAGGGTCCGCGATTGTTGATGCGTACCATGATCGTACGCCCGTTGGCGGGGTTATGCACGTAGGCCAGAGATGGCATGGGCAGCGTCTTATGCGCCGCCGTCAGCCGGTGCATGTCATAGACTTCGCCGTTAGCCGTAGGACCGCCATGGAAGCCGTCGCCGTACCACGAGGCGATACCCGTCTCTTCATAATCGGGATCCTCGGCCGGCACATAAGTCTTTCCCCGAACCGTATACGGTCTGCCGATCTTGTAGACGCCTTGCCCGGGCACGGCACGTGAGGCACGCGGGCTTCTCCCAGCGCACTCGGAGGGCGCGTCGAGGCGCGGCGATCCCCACTTCGTCAGGCAGGGATTGCGTTCGGCCGGGATTTGCGGCGCCGGCGACGGCGGCAGCACCTGCATGGACGGCGCCATGGGCGAACGCGATACCGCCTCCGGCTCCTGGGGAGCCAAGTTCAAGGATGCAGGTGGCGGCTCGCTTGTCGTGCGCCAGTTTGCAGTCGGCGGCTCCTCGCGCGCACAAGCGCCGAGAGCAAGAGCAAGGCCGAGCACCAGAATAGTCCTGAGCCCGTCGCCTCTCCACCCGGATGCCGATCGGGCGGTGTCACACACCATGCTCATCTAGCGCATGGAACTCCATCGACTCGAAGCCGGCCGGCGAGATGCCGACCGACGAGCCGTGAACGCTGAGTGATTCGCGCCCTTCACGCAAGCTTATGCTCACTCGCGTCCGGCGTTAGCTGACTGCGGTAGGCGGATAGATCTCGGCGTAAATCTCGAGAACATTCCCATCAGGGTCACGAAAGAAAAGCGTCCGATGGCCGAACGGCTGATCGGTCGGCGGAGAGACAATGTCCACGCCGCGCTCGGCAAGCGTCGCGGCACACAAATCCACTTCTTGCGGCGCCACCCGGAAAGCAAGTTGCAGCGAGAGCGTGCCGACCGGCGGCGCTGGCTCATCAAAACGTCCACCGCGCTCCGCCAGCGCGAGAATGTTTGACCCCACGCGAAATTCGATCCACCGCGGCGAGAGCTCACGATGCAACGGAAAGGCCATCGTCGTCTCGTAAAACTCTCGCATCTTCGCCATCTGCCGCACGAAGATTACGGTGTAGTCGAGGCTGCGGATGGGAAGGAGGGGATCCATGGTCTTCTCGGATCAGAGAGATCAGGGGCACCAACGCGTATCGGTGCCCCGCCATTCTGGTATCGCACGCCGGTCGCGCAAGAGGAGTGCGCGTCGCAGTAGCGCCCTCAACCCACTGCAGCCAGCGCCTTGTCGAGGTCGGCGATGATGTCGGCCTTGTCTTCGATGCCGACGGACAGGCGCACCACATCGTCACCGGCGCCGGCAGCCGCACGCTCTTGCGGCGTGAGCTGGCTGTGCGTCGTCGAAGCCGGATGAATGACGAGGCTGCGCACATCGCCCATGTTGGCGAGATGCGAGAAGAGCTCCAAGCCTGCGACAAACTTCACGCCAGCATCGTAGCCACCCTTGAGCCCGAAGGTGAACACGGCGCCGCCGCCATTGGGCGAGAGCTTCTTCTGCAGGGCATGATAGGCATTCTCGGGAAGGCCGGAATAATTGACCCAGGCTACTTTCGGATGGCGCGACAAGTGTTCGGCCACGGCCTGCGCATTGGCGCAGTGCTGGCGCATCCTGAGCGGCAAAGTCTCGATGCCGGTGCTGATCAGGAAGGCATTGAAGGGCGAAATCGCCGGGCCGATGTCGCGCAGTCCCATGACGCGCGCAGCGATCGCAAAGGCGAAATTGCCGAAAGTCTCGCCCAGCACCATGCCGTTGTAGCTGGCATTGGGCGCCGTCAGCGTCGGATAGCGGTCACCCGCCTTCAGCCAGTCGAATGTGCCGCTGTCGACGATGATCCCACCGATCGAATTGCCGTGGCCGCCGAGGAACTTGGTCGCGGAGTGGATGACGATATCGGCGCCGTGCTCCTTGGGCCGGATGAGATAGGGTGTCGCGAGCGTGTTGTCGACGATGAGCGGAATGTTGTGCTTCTTAGCGATAGCACCGATTGCCGGCAGATCGATGATGACGCCGCCGGGATTGGCGATGCTCTCGACGAACAGCGCTTTGGTCTTGGGCGTAATCGCCTTCTCGAAGCTATCGGGATTGGTTGCGTCGGCCCACACCACGTTCCAGTTGAACTTCTTGAACGAGTGGTTGAACTGATTGATCGAGCCGCCATAGAGCTGACGCCCGGCAACGAACTCGTCGCCGGACTCGAGCAGTGTGTGGAAGGCAAGGAACTGCGCCGCGTGCCCAGAAGCGACGGCGAGCGCGGCAGTACCGCCCTCGAGTGCGGCGACGCGCTGCTCAAGCACGGCCTGCGTCGGATTCATGATGCGCGTGTAGATGTTGCCGAAGGCCTGCAGCCCGAAGAGCGCAGCAGCGTGCTCGGCATCGTTGAAGACGAAAGAAGTCGTCTGGTAGATCGGCGTCGCGCGGGCGCCCGTCGAAGGATCGGGCGTCGCCCCGGCGTGAACGGCGAGCGTTGCAAAGCCCGGGTTCTTGGTCTGGTCCGTCATGAGCGCATCTCCCTTGGCATGATCTTTCGCCACACTTCAATCCGATGGGCCATCATGGCGTCAATGGCGAAGTCGTGCCAAGCATTTCAGCCTGCATTCTAAGGCGGGGCCGAGGCGCCGTTGGTTACGCGCCATGGCTCGGCTATGCTCGCCGAGGCTGTTGGCCGACGGAGACATCACGCATGGACAAGGACAAACTGGCCGCACTGCGCGCTCGATACGCAGGCGCCAAGGGCGGCGATATCCAGGATCCAGCCTTTGCCGCCGTGGCGTCACGCGTATTCGCCGCGCCTGACCGACGCAAATGGCCATTCGCGGATCCAGCGACCTTGCTCGGCGCCCGCTTCGCGCAGGATGCGGCAGCGACAGGTTTTGCCGGCCTCGACGTCGCGCTGATCGGCGTGCCCATGGATCTCGGCGTGACGAACCGCGCAGGCGCACGTCTCGGCCCTCGTGCCGTCCGTGGCGTCGAACGGATCGGGCCCTATGAGCATGTGCTGCGTGTTGCGCCCATGGGTGACCTCGAGGTCGCCGACGTGGGTGACGTGCCGATGAAAAGCCGCTTCAGCCTCGATGAGTGTCACGCGGACATCGAAGCCTTCTATCTGGAGGTGGCGCGCGCGGGCATCATCCCGCTGTCCGTCGGAGGCGATCACTCGATCACGCTGCCGATCCTGAAGGCACTTGGCCGCGAGCGTCCGCTCGGCATGGTGCATATCGACGCGCACTGCGATACGGCCGGCGAGTACGAGGGCGCCAAGTTCCACCACGGCGGCCCCTTCCGCCTGGCCGTGCTCGAGGGTGTGCTCGATCCTGCGCGCGTCATCCAGATCGGCATCCGCGGCGGGGCGGAGTTTCTCTGGGAGTTCTCTTTCGAGAGCGGCATGACGGTCATTCATGCGGAGGAGGTCGGCGAGATGGGCCTCGCGGCGGTGGTCGCGAAGGCGCGCGAGATCGTTGGCGATGGACCGACCTACGTGAGCTTCGATGTCGACAGCCTGGATCCTGCCTTTGCGCCCGGCACCGGCACGCCGGAAGTGGGCGGGCTCATGCCGCGCGAGGCATTGACGATCCTGCGCGGCCTTGCCGGCATCGACATTGTCGGCGGGGACGTGGTCGAAGTCGCACCGCAGTACGACGCCAATACGACGACGGCACAGGTCGGTGCGCAGATGCTGTTCGAGCTTCTGTGCCTCGTCGCGCTCAGAAAAACGAGAAGCTAGCCGCGAATGGCCACCACCGGCACGCCGCCATGGAAGCGGAGAACCTCTTGACAGCAGTCGGCGGTAAATTCGATCAACCTAAACCAGCCTCGACGATGCGCGCGTAGAGCGACTCGCGATCATAGGGCTTGAGCACATAATCGTTGGCGCCCGCCGTGATCGCGCGCGAGAGTTCGACCTTGTCGTGCTCGGTGGCGCAATAGAGGATGAAGGGTCGCTTCTTCTTGTATAGAGGGCGGAAAGACTGCAGGAACTCCATGCCCCCCATGACCGGCATGTGCCAGTCGAGCAGGATCATGTCGGGCATCCCGGAATCGCAGATATCGAGCGCCTGCTGGCCGTTCTCGGCCTCGACAACCTCGAAGTTGAGGTTGGTCATGATGCGGCTCGCAACCTTGCGAATGACCTCGGAGTCTTCGACGATGAGACACTGTTTCATGCAAACGGCCCAATTCGAGCGCCACTTTCAGGCGCTTGGCTGCAATCACGGAAATGGCACATCCCATCGGACGCCCCAGGAGTGTGCAAAACAACTGTTAAGAAATTCCTGAGGAACAGTTACGAAATGGGACCAGGCGAGACTTCGGGCAGGGCAAAGCATGGCTGAGGCCCTCGATCGGCGGGCAGGCGCGCAAGCGGCGGACGGCGAACCCTGCCGGACGTGCGGGGTCTGCTGCGCACACTCGAGCGCGTGGCCCCGCTTCACGCTCGAGAGCGACGCCGAGATCGCCCGCATCCCCGAAGCCCTGATCGCGGCAGACGGTTCGGGCATGCGCTGCGAAGGCGAGCGCTGCGCGGCTCTGAGCGGGGAGATCGGTGTCGCAACGACCTGTACGATCTACGCTGTGCGTCCGATCGTATGCCGCGATTGCCTTCCGGGCGACGACGCCTGCACCATCGCGCGCGCGGCACGAGGCCTGCCGGCCATCGACTAAAGCACGCCCAGTCGTCGCTAGGTTTTGAAACGACAATCGCCCCAGAGTTGCCCCCTGGGACGATCATATTCATGTCGGAAATGGACGACTAACCTCAGATATCCATATCGTCCATGCCACCACCCCAATCGCCGCCATCATCGTCGGCAGCGGTGTCGTGATAGTTGGAGTCGTAGTTGCCGGGATCGTTGTCGCTGGCATTCTGGTGACCGCTGTCCTGAGACTGCTTGTCGCTCTGACCTGCCTGCGCCTCGCCGGGCTTGCTGCCACCGAACATGCCACCAAGGCTGTTCGCGAGAAGCGTGCCGCCGGCAACGCCAGCCGCCATGGCTGCTGCCGTTTTGAAGAAACCACCACCGCCACCACCCTGCTGCGGGGGTTGCTGATGTTGCGGAGGTACACCTGGGCGCGCGCTCGCCGGTTCATCGCGTCCGCCGCGCCACGCCGGCTGCGGCGCCGCTTCATACGCGCTCGGACCGCTACGTGAACCGATCGGGGGAATGCCGCTCCTGCGGTCCTCGGCATAGTCGTCGCGCGGCGCCGCACTGCGTCGGGCGCCACCGAGGAAGCCGCCACCGGCTGCCGGCCGGCTGTTGCCCGCAAGCTGTGCCTCGAGATCACGGATGCGATCTTCCTGATCAGCGATGTGCGCTTCCTGAACGAGTGTCGTCTGCACGAGGATGTAGGCGCTATCCGGCGTGCGGCGCATGAGCTGGTTGATCAGCGCCTCGGCTTCCGGATCCTTGTCCGCGGGGCCATTGGCCTGCAGTCGCGCGAACAGGTCGTTGATTGCGTGGCGCTCTTCGGGGTTCAGTGCCATCTGAGATTCATTGCTCCCTTTCGTCGATGACGAGCCCCACATGTCGGGTGCAGTTGGGGCCCCGACAAGACCGGCACGGGGGCTTCCCAGAAATTTAATGTTCAGACGTGGCGCAGAAGGAAGATCAGAACCAAACGCTTTCGCGTCAGTATGTTGCGTCCACAGGCTGGCGCTGATCGAAAACGCCGAGCAGGAGCAGGCCTGCCGCAAAGCCGCCAAGATGTGCCTCCCAAGCGATGCCGGCCCCATCCGTCATGGCGGGCGCCACGAACGCTATGAGGAAGTTCACGATAATGAAGGCGAGGATCGCGAACATCAGGCGACGGCTGCGGAAGCACTCGCCGAGCGTCGCAAGACGCACGGAGCGCGGCGCCTCGCGCATCTCATAATACTCGCCGTTGTCGATCGCCGGCAGAAGCAGGCGAAAGCCCGCCCCCATCAGCCCCGAGATAGCGCCGGATGCGCCGACCATGGGTACGGGCTCGCCCCAGCGCACGAGCATGAAGGCGAGCGCACCCGCAAAACCGCAGATGAGCGCGAATACGAAGAAGCGCCCCCCGCCGATCCGACGAGCCACCGGGCTGCCGAACACGAGAAGCCACGCCGCATTGATGAGCAAGTGCGTGAGATCGCCGTGCACGAACTGATGCGTAACGAACGATGTCCAGGAAGCGAGCTGGCCACCCGGCAGCTCGTTGGCCAATCCAACGTAGCGCGCCGGAATGAACGCCAATACCCAAACGAGAAATTCGTCGTCGACATCCGTCAGATACGACATCGCGACGTGCACGAGGCCTAGGAGTGCCAGCACGACGACGACGGCACCCGGCACGTTGAAGATCGGTTCTCGGGTCAAGGGTTGCCCCAGTGCTCATGATAGCCGCTGATGATGCTCAGCAGTCGCTGACGCTCTGCAGTTAATGCGCGGGGCGCCGATCGGCAACCTGATAGGTCCGACTGCATTCCGGCACAATCGTTAACTGGCACGAAATCTGCTGTTTGGAGCCTGTCCAAGCTTTGATTGGCGCACGTGTCCTGCTTTGGGCCGGCACACGCAACCCTTCTGGCGCTTGGACACGCTCACGTCGGGGAGAGTCCGCCCGGTCAGGGACCAGGAATGCAGAATACGACAAGCCAGATCCTCTACAAGTATTGGAACGAGATTCGTAGCGGGCGCATGGCCCCGCGTCGTTTCGAGATCGAGCCAGCGCGCTTCGCCGCCATCCTCCCCGAGACGTTCGTCGTCGAGTGCGAGCGTGGCGACGAACCACGCTTCCGTCTCGCCGGCACGCGGGTGACCGAGAAACTCGGCCTCGAACTGCGATCGCGCGCCTTCAGCGATTTGTTCGAAGCCAGTGAACATGGCGATCTCAAGCCGTTCCTCGCTTCGATAACCGAACAAGGCGGTGTCGGCGTCATTTCCGTCGAGATGCCGACGGCAAGCGGACGCAAGGCGCTTTTCGAAATCCTTGTCCTGCCGCTGATCCATACCGATGATCGTGTCACCCGCCTTCTTGGCGCGATCTCGACCCGGGCGCACGAACCTTGGCTCGGGAGCGAATCCGTCCGCCCAGGACGTATCACGGGGATCGATATCATCTGGCCCGATGGCCGCCCCCATGCCGTCGCCGAACGCATGGCCCCGACGGAGCCGAGCCCCTTCAAGTACGACTTCACCCGCTCTCGGCTCGTGCGCAACCGGCGTCGCCAGTTTCGCGTCTACGAAGGCGGACGGTAAACGGCGTCGCATTACGGCACAGCCGGCGGATCGCGTTCGGACGCACTGTCGCGCGTTTACCAACGAACGCCGGCGCTGATGGCCTTCCGTCACGCCGGCTCACCGGCATCGGCCGTCAGAACCTCGCGTGCCCGCGCGCAGTCGATATCCATCTGCGACTTCAGAGCCTCGAGGCTGTCGAACTTGCGATCGCCGCGAATGTAGTCGACGAACTCGACCTCGATCCGGCGACCGTACAGGTCGCCGTCGAAGTCGAAGAGAAAGACCTCGAGCACGGGCGAACCATCGTCGAACGTCGGTCGCGTACCGAGATAGGCCGCGGCCTGATAGCGCGCGCCCTCGAAGTCCACGTGAACGGCGTAGATGCCGTGCGCGAGCGCAGCGCCCTTCCCGAGTGCGATATTGGCCGTCGGATAACCGAGCCCGGTGCCGCGTCGCGCCCCACCCTGCACAACACCCTCGACCTTCCAGCGGTGGCCCAGCATTTGTGCAGCTCCTTCGACATCACCTTGCGCCAGCTCCGCGCGCACCGCACTCGACGAGTATACTTCGCCACCACTGCCGACCGGCGGCACGATCGACACGTCAAATCCGAACGCCTTGCCGAGTTCAGCCATCTGCTGGGCATTGCCCGCGCGGCTCCTGCCGAACAGGAAATCGTACCCAATGACCACATGACGCACGCCGAGCCCCGCGACGAGCACGCGCTCGACGAACACCTCCGCGGACATCTCGGCAAGCTCGCGCGCGAACGGCAGCACGAACGTCACATTCACACCGTACTTCTCGAGGAGCTGCAGCTTTTGCGGCAGTGGCGTCAGCGTGAAGAGCGGGCGCCCGGGCTGGAAGAACTCGCGTGGATGCGGCTCGAAGACCACGGTCCCCGTACGCACGGCAAGACGTGTCGCCTCCTGCCGCGCACGCGCGATGAGCGCCTGATGGCCTCTATGCACGCCATCGAAATTTCCGATCGCCAGCGCTACGCCGCGAGCGCCGGGCGGCACATGGTCATAGCCGTGGAAGACGTCCATGGCAGCCTTCAGTCATTGGACTTCTGTCATTGTGCAGGCCACACGCAACCTCTCTCCCGATATGGGAGCCAAGAGAAGGAAATGGCGGCGGGCCTGCAAACCTCAAGCAGGGCGCGCAGGCACCATCAGGATGGCCTCACCGTCGAGCACTGCCTTGCCGCCGACCATGCAGACACAGTCGAAGCGTGCGCGACGTTTGGCCGGAAAGAGCTCGGCTACCTTGATCTTGGCCACGACCTCGTCGCCGATCTTGACCGGCGCCTTGAAGTTCAGCGTCTGCGAAATGTAGATGACGCCAGGGCCCGGCAGCTCCATTCCGAACACGGCCGAGATATAGCTCGCCGTGAGCATACCGTGCGCGATGCGCTCCTTGAACATGGTGCGTGCTGCGAAGTCCGCATCGAGGTGAACCGGGTTCTTGTCGCCGGTGACGTCGGCGAAACCGATGATATCGGCTTCGGTGACCGTCTTGGCGAAGCTGGCTTCCATGCCAGGTTCGAGGTCCTCGAAGTAGTAGGACTTCCGCGTCATGATTGTCATGATCCTGCTCCCCCAGTAAGCGCCCTCCGCGCTGCCCCCTTAAGGGTCGGCGGCTGGCGCGGCGCAACACTAGGTCTGGCCATAATGCGATGCAACAGGGAAAGTTGCCGATGGCACTGCATTGCACCAAAGGCTGAGACTTTGGTTTCTAAGCCCAAGCGGCATATGCGGAAACCGACTGTGCCGGCCTGGCGGAGCGCCGTTCCGCAGCCAGCCATGCGTACTGTTCGCGGCTGCTAAACGGATCGGCCGGGCCGCGGGACTGGACGTCCGCGAACGATTCGCAGATGGTCCCGCCCGGTGGCGCGTGCGCCCTCCTGAACTCAGGGAAATGAGCGCGTCCAAGCTGGAGCTGACGCCGCCGATGACTGTTACTGGCACCATGCTGCAAGTCTGGCGCAACGTCAGTCTGCTTGCGCTGTCGCAAGGCCTGTTCATGTCCGTGCAGGCCATGGGCATTGCGACGACGCCACTTGCCGCGCATTCCCTTCTCGGCGCCGACAAGTCGCTCGCCACGCTCCCGATCTTCATCACGCACGCAGGCATCATGCTCGGCACGATCCCGGCGTCGCTGCTCATGGATCGCATCGGCAGGCGCGGCGGCTTCACGCTCGGCACGATCATTGGCTTCGCTTTCGGCCTTGTCGCCGCCTATGCGATTACCGTTCGCAGCTTCGAGTGGCTTTGCGTCGCCGCGCTCCTGCAGGGGCTGTCGGCTTCGTTCGCGTGGTACTACCGCTTTGCGGCAGCGGACAGCTCACCGCAGGATTTCAAGGCCCGCGCCATCTCTTATGTGATGCTCGGCGGCGTGATCGCTGGTTTCGCCGGGCCGCAGCTCGCCAAGTGGTCGGTGGATTGGTTCGCGCCCGTCACCTTCAAGGGCGTCTACATCACGATCTCGCTTGTCAGTATCGTCAGCTTGATGGTCGTGCAGTTCCTGCGCATTCCGCGCCTGAGCGCGAGTGAGCGCGCGTCCGGTGGCCGGTCGCTGCGCGAGATCACTGCGCAGCCGACATTTCGCGTGGCGCTCATCTCATCCATGCTCGGTTATGGCGTGATGACGCTCGTCATGTCGGCAACACCGCTCGCCATGCTCGATTGCGGCTATCTCTTCGCCGACAGCGCGACCGTCATCCAGGTCCACATCATCGCGATGTTCCTGCCGTCGTTCTTCACCGGCTCACTCATCCAGCGCTTCGGCGCGTTGCCGATCATCGCGGCCGGCGCTTTGATCCAGCTCGCGTGCGCGCTTGTGAACCTGGCCGGCGTCGACTTCTGGAATTTTCTCATTGCCAACCTGTTCGTCGGCCTCGGCTGGAACTTCACCTTCGTTGGCGGCTCGGCATTGCTGACGCAGACCTACCAGCCCGTCGAACGCGCAAAGGTCCAGGCGAGCCACGACTTCACCGTCTATGCGACGACGGCGACCGCGGCCGCACTCGCAGGCTTCCTTCAGCAGCGCGCGGGCTGGACTGTGCTGAACCTCGCCGCAATCCCCCTCATGGCAACCGTCATCGCGGCAACCGTCTGGCTCGCACTGCGCCGACGCCGGGAAGCGGCAACCGAGCCGACACCCGCCGAGTAGTCCCGGCTCAAGCGCTGGCGAAACCGGAACTTTCCTCGCCTGATCGGCGTTCCCCGGGCCGGCTCGAGTCCGCATCAACAACCGCGGCCGCGCCTTGGATCTCTGCAGGGCAGGCGCCATGAGCAACACATCCGACGTGCGGCAGGACAAGGCGCGCGAGGGCGACGCACCGCCGCCCGACGATACGCCGCCGCCCGAAGACTTGCCCGAGGGCGAGGATATTCCCGAGACAAAGGAAGAGCTCGACGAGCTCAGCGAAGGCGAACGTCGCCGCCTTCTGCTGTGGCGGTTCCTGCATACGGCGCGTCGCTTTTGGACCGAGCCCGGCTCCGCTCGCGCCTGGATACTGAGTGCGGGCTTGCTTGCGATCATATTGGCCGTCGTCGCAGCCGCGTACGCGATGAACGTCTGGAACCGCGCCATATTCGATGCGCTCGAACGGCGCGATGCGCCCGTCGTCGGCAAGCTGGCGCTGATCTATCTCGCCATTCTAGCCGTAAGCGTGGCGTTCAGCATTCTGCAGGTCCATCTGCGCACAGCACTGCAGCGCGCTTGGCGGGGATGGCTCACCTCGCGTCTCGTTGCGCGCTGGCTCGACCATGGCCGCTACTACCAGCTCAATCTCGTCACTGGCGACCACCAGAACCCGGAAGCACGCATGTCCGAGGACATGCGCATCGCCACCGAAGCGCCTGTCGATTTCGTCAGCGGCGTCCTGCAGGCGTTCCTATCTGCGGCAACATTCATCGTCGTGCTTTGGACGATCGGCGGGGCGCTCGATCTCTCGATCATCGGCATTCCGCTCGTCGTGCCCGGCTTCCTGGTGATCGCCGCGGTGCTCTACGCCGTCTTTGCCAGCGGCGCGATGTTTCTCATCGGCAGTCGCTTCGTTCAGGCCTCTGAGTCCAAAAACCAGAACGAGGCGGAGTTCCGTTACGTGCTCACGCGCGTGCGTGAGAACGGTGAGAGCATCGCCCTCATTCGCGGCGAGGATGAAGAGCGCGCGGGCCTCAAGCGTTCGCTCGGCGAGGTTTTGGGTGCCTGGCGTCGCGTTGCCATGCAGACCATGAAGACGACGGCCGTCTCGCAGACCTCGTCGTTCATCGCCCCGGTGCTGCCGATCATCTTGTGCGCGCCGAAGTACCTCGACGGCTCCATGTCGCTCGGCCAGATCATGCAGGCGGCCTCGGCGTTCACGATCGTGCAGGCGGCCTTCAACTGGATCGTCGACAACTATCCGCGCCTTGCGGATTGGACCGCCTCGGCCGTGCGCGTCGGCTCGCTCATGGCATCGCTCGACACGCTGGAACGCGCCGAGAAAGGCGATCAGGTCGGCCGCATTTCCATCAGCAACGAGGGCAAGGACGCAGCCCTCAAGCTGAAAGATCTCTCCGTCGCGCTCGACGATGGCACGGCTATCCTCGATGATACGGAGGTCGAGATCATGCCCGGCGAGCGCGTCCTGATCGCAGGCGAGTCCGGTACGGGCAAGAGCACGCTGGTGCGTGCGCTGGCGGGCCTCTGGCCGTGGGGCGGAGGCTCGGTCGAAATCAAGAAAGGCGCCTCGCTCTTCCTGCTACCACAGCGGCCGTATGTTCCGGTGGGAAGCCTCAAGCGCGCCGCGACGTACCCCGATGCACCCGAGAGCAAGACGGACGAGGAAGTTGCCAAGGCTCTCGAAGACGTCGGCCTTCCCCATCTTGCCGAGAAGATCGCGGAGGAAGGTCCATGGGATCAGACACTTTCAGGCGGCGAGAAGCAGCGCCTCGCGATCGCGCGCATCCTTCTGCACAATCCCGACATCGTCGTGCTCGACGAGGCAACCGCCGCACTCGATGCGAACAGTCAGGACGCGCTCATGGCGCTGCTCGTCGATCGCGCGCCCAATACGACCATTGTCAGCGTCGGGCATCGGCCGGAACTCGAAGCCTTCCACACGCGCAAGCTGACGCTCGCACGACGCCGCGAGGGGGCACGCCTCGTACGCGACGATGTGCTGCGTGACCGACGGCCGAAGCGCGCGCTCACGAGATGGCTTTTCCGTCGAAAAGCGGCATAGGAGCTAAATGCGCGGCGTCCGCGCATATCCCTTGCCGATAATGGGGCCGGTCGGCCGTCCGGTCGGCGAGCCGCCGGCCGGTTCCAGCGTGATCTCGTAGAGCTGATCGGGCCGCGGTGTGGGAAGCACCGGCCCTTCCAGCAGCGTTGCACGCACGGCTTCGAGAAGGCCCATGGATACGGGCCCCGTCGCAGGATCGGGCAGCGTCCAGACCTGCAACGTACGATCGGACGGGACGTCGATGTTCACGAGCGGCACAACGCGAATGCGCTTGTCGTCGAGCGTTTCGACAATCGAGACGGGCTGGGCCTGATCATTCAGCAGTACGACGACGAGACGAGGCGCGCCCGGCGGCGCGCGCATATAGGCCACACTGCTCGCCACGACACCGAGAACGCTGGCAGCGGCAAAGCCTTGCCAGAAACCGCGGCGCGATAGGGGTACAGCGGAATGAGTGCGCCGTGCCTGCAGATCGACGACATTCGATGACGTCCGTGCGACGCCCTCTTCGATGCGCTGCCAGAGCTCCAGCGTCGGCGCAGCCCCCTCCGCCGTGAGATCCAGTTCGAGAAAGCGCTCACGCTCGGCGGCAACGAGACGGCGAAGCTCGGGATTCGATGCGAGGCGCGCCTCGAAATCCGCGCGCGCAGCATCGTCCATCAGGCCGAGTACGTACTCGCCTGCCTCCACGGCCATGTCATGCGGCTCTTCCGTGCCGTTCGTCATGCCATGCAGTCCTTGAGCGCGATGAGCGCCCGCCTGACCCAGGATTTGGCGGTGCCAATCGGCACGCGCATCAAGCCTGCGATTTCACCGTGTGAATATCCTGCAACATACGAGAGCAGAAGGCTTTGCCGCTTGTCGCGATCGATGGCCTCCAGGCACGTGCGCAAGCGGCTTTCGGTGGCCAGCCGGCCGAAGGCATCATCGACGACCGCCGTCCGGTCCTGGATGGCTGCAAGCTCATCCGTTTCAAGCAGATCCTCGCGCGCGCCGTCGCGGATCACGTTCAGCGCGCGATGCCGCACGATCGTATAGATCCAGGCCCGCGCCGAGCCGATGCTCGCATCGAAGGTCGCCGATTTCTGCCAAATCTGAATGAATGCGTCCTGCACGACCTCTTCAGCGATCTCGCGCCGGCGCACGATACGCTGCGCGACTGCGATCAGCCGCGCCGCCTCCTCGTCATAAAGTTTGCGAAGAGCTTGCCGGTCGCCGCGCGCGCAGGCCTGCACCAGTCCGGCATAGTCCACGCGCGCCCCTCCCTCCATATCGATCGCGAGTCTCCTGTCCATGACACGCTAACACGCATCCGCGCCGATTGGAGGCAGAGGCTCCGGCCCTCGACGAAAAAAGTTCTGACCTGCTGCATCCAAGCACATCTTCCCCCGTGTTCCCAGTCTGAGAGCCACGTTGAAATCCTTGGGTGACGCACCTTTTGCGCCGCGCAGGAGAAGTGCGCCCTCCGTCAACCAAAAGATCCGGGAGCCCAAATCATGAAAATTAAGCACATCGCCCTCGCCAGCGCTTTCGCGCTTGCCGCAAGCGCCTCTGCCGCTTCTGCAGAAATGGCTGTCGGCCTCGTAGGAGACAACACGCTCGTGATGATCGACGGCAGCAAGCCGGCCGTCACCAAGAGCATCAAAGTCGACGGCGTCAGCAAGCTGCTCGGCATCGACGTGCGTCCAGCCAACAAGATGCTCTACGGCGTCGCCGATGACGGCACGGTCGTCACCATCGATGTCGCGTCCGGCAAAGCGACCAAGGTCTCGAAGCTCGACACCATGTTGCCCGCCGGCGTCGCCGGAATCGTGGACTTCAATCCGGCAGCCGACCGTCTGCGCTTCATGGGCACCGACGGCACGAACCTGCGCGCCGATGTCGACACCGGCAAGGTGACGACGGACGGCAAGCTCGCCTTCGAAGAGGGCGACATGCACAAGGGCGAGAAGCCCAATGTCGTCGCCGCTGCCTACAGCAATTCGCACGGCAAGCCTGAAAAGACAGCGATGTACGACATCGACGCCACGATCGGTGCGCTCATTCACCAGACCAAGCCGAACGACGGCGCACTGAAGGCCATCGGTAAGCTCGGCATCGACAAGGCCAAGTCCTACGCCTTCGACATTCACACGACCGCCGACGGCAAGAACACAGCCTGGCTCGTCGCCGACGGCACGCTTTACACGGTCGCGCTCGAAACCGGCAAAGCCACGCAGGTTGGCCAGATCGCCGGTGCCAAGGGCGCCATTCGCGACATCGCGGTTCTCGCCCGCTAGACACCGGTGGAGCGAGGCGGGCCGTCGGCATCCAGATCCCCCCGGTCTGGGTGCCGGCGGCTTTGTGTCGCGCAACACCTCTTCCACCGCCGCGCCACCAGCCCCTACACTCAGCCAGGGGGCTTTCATGGCCGAATCATTCCTGCCTGTTCTGCAGAGTCTGCTGGGCATCGTGCTGATCCCGCTGTTCGTCTGGGCAACAGGCGAGGGCCGGGCGCTCGCGCCGCGGCAGGTGGGCGCAACGATCGCGGCGGGCCTCGCGCTCCAGGCCGCCGTCGCAATCCTGTTCCTGAAGGTTCCGCAGGCGAGCGTACTCTTCGATGCAGCAACTGGCGTGATCGGCGCACTCCAGCGTGCGACCAATGCCGGTACCAGTCTGGTCTTCGGCTATCTCGGAGGTGCACCCGTGCCCTTCGATATCACCCGCCCACAGCATGGCTTCATTCTCGCATTTCAGGCTTTGCCGCTGATGCTCGTGATGAGCGCGCTGTCGCGGCTCCTCTACTACTGGGGCATTCTCCAGCGCCTCGTCGCAGCACTCGCGCGATTGCTTCAGCGTTCGTTCGGCATCGGCGGTCCGCTCGGCATGGCTTCGGCGGCGAACGTGCTCGTCGGCATGGTCGAAGCGCCGCTGCTCATCCGCCCCTATCTCAGAGACATGGGACGCGGCGCGCTCTTCGCGACCATGGCCGTCGGCATGGCAACGATCGCCGGCACGGTGATGGTGATCTACGCGAGCCTGCTCGCGCCACAGGTTCCGGGCGCCGCCGGACATCTGCTCGCCGCTTCGCTCATGAACGTACCGGCAGCCCTCATGCTCTCGCGCCTCGCAATGCCCGAAGGTTTCGAGGAGGGCCCGGCATCGGCACATCTGGCTCTCGGCGAAGGACCGCGCTCGGCCATGGATGCGGTCGTCCAGGGCACGGCTGACGGTATCCGGCTCCTCGCTGCGGTCGCCGCCATGCTGGTCGTTATGGTCGCGCTCGTCGCGCTTGCGAACGAGATTCTGGGCGCCATCTCGGAACTCGCCGGTGCGCGACTGACAATCCAGCAGGTTCTCGGTTGGTTGTGCGCCCCTGTCGCGTGGCTCCTCGGCATTCCCTGGCACGAAGCGGGCACAGCCGGCGCGCTGATCGGCCAGAAGATCGTGCTCAACGAGTTCCTCGCCTATCTCGATCTTGCAGCCCTCGATCCAGCGGCCCTCGCACCGCGCTCCCGGCTGATCATCACCTATGCACTTTGCGGGTTTGCCAATCTCGGCTCGCTCGGCATCATGATCGGGGGGCTCATTGCCATGGCACCGGAGCGGCGCGCGGACATCGTAGCCCTCGGCGGACGCTCGCTGCTGGTCGGCGCGCTCGCGACGCTGCTATCAGCCGCCGTCGTCGGTGCATTGAGCTGGTAGCGGGAACTGGGACGGGGGACGAGCGGCATGGCCGATGGCGCGGGCCGCCAGCAGCACGAGCAGAAGAGCGAGCCGGCGCCGGAAGCGGGTGAACGCAAACTGCGCGCCCGCGTTCCACGCTGGGCGCTCGCTTTCCTCGTTGGCACCATTGGCGCCATCGTCTTCGTGTATTTTCGCCTGCCGCTGCCCTGGTACCTCGGCGCGCTCACAGCCTGCCTGATTGCCTCCGTCGCCGGGCTTCCCATCGAACGCCCGCGGCCGCTCGGCGGCCCACTCAGGGCGACACTCGGCGTCGCCGTCGGCTCGGCCTTCACACCGGCCATCCTCGGACAAGTCGGGGCCATGACGGTGAGCTTGCTCATTCTCGTGCCGTTCATGATCATCATCACGACGACGAGCATGACGTTCTACCGGCGCCTTGCCGGCTTCGATCGCCCGACGGCCTTCTTCTCGGCCGTACCCGGCGGGCTCGCGGATATGACGGCCATGGCCGAGGCCTCGGGTGCCAACCAGCGCACGGTCATCCTCGTTCAGGCGACCCGCATCGTTCTGATCGTCTTTGCCGTACCGCTATGGCTGCAGCTGCACGATGGTCTCGTCGCCTCGACACCGTTCGCGAGCCCAGTGCGGCTTGCCGAGTCGAGCCTGATCGATCTCGCCACCCTCGTTGCCATGGCGGGCGCCGGCTGGGGAATTGCTCACTGGCTCGGCCTTGCCGGTGCGCCGATCGTCGGGCCGATGGTGGTGAGCGGGGCCGCCCATGCCCTCGGCTTCACGACCGTGCGGCTGCCTGTGGAATTGCTCATCTTCGCTCAAATCGGCGTCGGTGTGCTGCTCGGCTGCCAATTCCGCGGCCTGACGTTCAAGGAGTTCACCCACACCATGGTGTGGGGCATGTTAAATGCCATTGTCCTGCTCTCCGTGACGGCCGTCGTCGTGATCATGGTCGCTCAGCTGACAGGCTTCGATCAGGTCTCGGTGCTCATGGCCTTCGCGCCCGGCGGCCAGACCGAGCTCAATCTGCTCGCCTTTGTCCTGGGCGCGGACGTGGCTTATGTGGCGCTCCATCACCTCGCGCGCCTTGCCATCGTGATCCTGGGTGCCCAAATCGTCTTCAAGACCCAGAAGAGTTGGCGGCGCTGAAGGCTTGATTACGGCCACGCATTCCGCCATCTGACTCTCCTGTTCGCGGGCGGAGGCCGGTCGGGATGAGCAAAGAGCCGAAATGGGCGCACGCGCGGGCGCCGACCCTGAAGGAGTTCGAGGATCTGGCCGCTGAAGCCTGGCAGCAGATCCCGGACACGTTCCGCGATCTGGCCAAGGAAGTGCTGATCCGGATCGAGGATTTCGCAACCGAAGAAGTGCTCGACAGCCTGGGCATCGAGAACGAGTTCGATCTCATGGGCCTCTATCAAGGCGTCAGCCTCGAGCGGAAAAGCGTGATGGACGTCGCGCAGGAGCCGGACACGGTCATTCTTTATCGGCGCCCGATTCTCGATTATTGGGCGGACAGCGACGAGACACTCGGCACGCTTGTCACGCACGTGCTCGTGCATGAAATCGGCCATCATTTCGGTTTGTCGGACGCCGACATGGAGGCCATCGAGGCTAAGGCCGGATAGTGCAGCGCTCCATGTTGTCAAGGTGTGGCCCCCGCGCCGCGGCATCGGAGGTCGATGGTCAAATCCTGGATGTCGCATTGAAAGAGCGGCCAGTCCGGGCAATGATCATCCGGCGGGCTCGCGGGAATGCGGCGGTTTCTGGAGAGGGTCGTACTGTGATGTTTACGCGCGCATTTCTTTGCCTGGCGGGATCTCGCTTGGCGAAGTTCTCGGGCGCCGTACTCATGCTCGCGGCTGTGGCGACTTCTGGTGCGCTCGCGCAGTCCGCGCCTACGCCCGAGGGTTATGCAGCCCACGTGGGCAGCTCGAAGATCATTCCACCCGGCGGCCTGCGCCTCGATGGGCGGAAAATGACCTGCGGACAACGCCCAACGGTGATCGACGACCAGCTCGACGACTATGGCGCGGCCTATCCGGGTTTTCTGATCCTCAACTCCAAGCTGATGGCGCGGGTGCCGACGTCGGTGAAGCTCTGGATCTACGCCCATGAGTGCGGCCACCAGTTCCGCGGTCCAGACGAGGAAACCGCCGACTGCTTCGCCGTGCAGCGCGGACGGCGACAGGGTTGGCTGACACCGGAAGGGCTGGAGGAGATTTGCGCCTTTATCCGCCCATCCAAGGGCTCGAGCATGCACTTCTCCGGCTCGCATCGCTGCGAATCCATGCGTCGCTGCTTCGCCGATCCCAAAGTGCGCTGATAGCGTATTCCCGATAGTAATCCCCGCGCGGCGGCTGGGACGTACCGTGGCGCCATGCGCGCCCTCGATCTTGCGTTGAAGCTGCTCGGCCTCGCCGATGTGATCTGTGCCTGGCAGGCGAAGCTCGCACGCCTCGATAAGGCGCAGCGCGGCAAGGTCGCCGAGTACGCCGAGGCCGTGGCCTGCTCGCTTGCGCGCATGGCAGGCGCACTCGAGCGGCTGGAGCGGAACTCGGCGGACCGTGTGGCCCGACGCACGGCATTACGCGAGATCGGGCGGCTCACCGGATATGTCGAGACGATCGTGACGACGCTCAGGGGGCATGTGGACGGCCGCCGGCTCGCCGGCGTCGAGCGACGCCTTCAGGCCCTCTCGAATGAGGAAGGTCTTGAAGGCGCACTCATCCGCGTCGAACCGCGCCGCATCGAGCACATCGTCGCCGCCGAGGGCTACATGCGGGCGCTGGCAGACAGCCTGCGCGCTTGAGCCGCTAGAACGGCAGCAACGTCGCCAAGGCCGGCGCGTCCATCTTGTAGTTCAACCGCGCCAGAACCGAGTGGCTGTCGAGGTCTATATGCGAGCGATATCGCCCGATAAGCGCACCGTTACTTACCTGAACAATATCGGCCGACGCCTTACCATCTAACGTTACGTAGTTGTATTCCACACCGAGCATCAGGTTCGGCAGAATCGGATACTCCATACCGGCACCCAGTACCCATCCCGTATAGAAGTGACGGCTGCGGGAGAGCCAGTTGGCGCCGACGCCTGCCCCGAAATTGTCGTCAGTAGAAAGTGCGATCGATGCACCGGCTGTGCCGATCTTCGCATAGCCGAGAACATTGCCCCAAGAATAGCCGACACGCGACGACGACATCACTAGATAGTTCATCCGAGCAGACATCGTGCCGCTGTTACTACCCCCCCACAGGTCGACGTCCCGCTTGATGTCCGTATCGAAACCGCTCGACAGAGATAGTTCGCCGCCGAATACCCAATTGCCGCGCTGGACCATGTAGCCGATTTGCGTGCCCCAAATGCCCGCGCCGACATCAAAGCCCGTCGGGCGATTGGCGGCGCTGCCAAACGGATAGTCGGATCGCCAGTCGATATCGCCAGAGGCATAGCCCCCATGCAGACCGACATAAACGCTGGTCCAATTGTAGAGCGCCCCGGGGGCCTCTTTCAGATCCTGAGCTTGCACGGCCGCACCACCCAAAGCCAGAACGCTACACGTCGCAAACAGCGTCCCTAGTGCCCTGATGGCCCGCATGATCGATCCCGTATTATCCTGCCAAAGTCTGACCGCGTGCCTACGCCGATTCGGCTTGTGGGTCTCCGACCGAGGCATAATCGCCTAACGATGGCTTAACGCGTGTGCCTGTCCCGCCTCCCAGGCAATGAGCGCGCGCTTGCGCGTGAGCCCCCAGTAGTAACCGCCGAGCGATCCGTCGCCGCGCAGCGCGCGGTGACAGGGCACCACGAACGAAATGGGATTTCTCCCATTGGCCGTCCCGACGGCGCGGGATGCCGTGGGATGCCTTAGGTATTGCGCGATCTGCGTGTAGCTGACGAGCGCGCCGAGCGGGATTTTCAGCAGCGCTTGCCATACCTGCAGATCGAACGGCGTTCCGATCAAGGTCAGCGGAACGCACGGACCCGGACTCGATCCCGGCAGGCTGAAGATGCGCGCGGCCAAGTCCCCGGTGTCGCGGGGCGCCTCGCGGAAGCGCGCCCTGGGCCAGCGGCCCATCATGTCTTCCAGCGCGTTGCCCCTTCCCTGCGCCCGATCCTCGTCGACGAAAGCCAGGCCACAAATGCCGCCCTCGGTCATGAGCAGTAGCGCCTCGCCGAAAGGACTGGCGTGAAACCCATACGTGATATCCAGACCCGCCCCCCGGCGGCGATCCTCATCCGTGATGGCCGACGCGATCTGGACATCGAAGGCATGGATCGGCCCGCCGGCTGTCGGATCCACGCCGAGCGCGTTCAACGAGGCCCGCAGTCGGTCGCGCGCATACCCGGCACCGATGGCGTGCACGAATTCCGCGAGCGAGAGCCCGCACCAGCGCCCGAGTAGTCGCTCGAGTTCGGCCACGCCGAGACCGGTATTCGCTGCGACATCGCCAATCCCGCACGGGTTCCCGGCTGACGCCACCAGGGCGGCTATGGCCCGCTGCACGGCGTCACAATCGGCGGGCGATGTGCTCCCGCCAGCGGATTGCGCGGTCCCGCGCTGGATCTTGAGTTGCATCAGAACCCTCTTACCCTCAATCGGAGGGCGGCGCCCGCCTGCCCATTGCCGGTACGGAACAACGTACTCCCGCATTCCTCGCTCAGGCCCCCAGCCGGGGTGTGCCTTGCCGAGCGTGCGGATTGGGCCTAGGTCATGGACTTACGACACTTCCGGCGGCCCCGATCGGCTGCCCCGCGCGGAAAGCACGCATGTTCACAGGAATCATCACAGGTGTTGGCACCGTCCTCGCCGCCGAAGGCGGACGGTTCACAATCCGCTCCGACTATCGGGCCGCCTCGATCGATCTCGGCGCATCCATTTGCCATGATGGCGTGTGCCTGACGGTCACCAGCGTCGAGGCCGAGGGAGCGGGTAGCCGCTATACCCTCGACGTCTCGAACGAAACCCTGTCGCTGACCACGCTCGGCGACTGGCGGGCGGGTCGGACGATCAACCTCGAGCGCGCGCTCAAAGCCGGAGACGAACTCGGCGGACACATCGTCTCAGGTCATGTCGATGGTGTCGCACGCATTGCGGATATGCGCCCCGACGGAGACAGCCGCCGCCTCACTTTCGAGGTGCCCGAGGGGCTGGCCCCATTCATTGCGCCTAAAGGATCGGTCGCGCTCGACGGCGCATCGCTCACCGTCAACGAGGTGGACGGCGCCCGCTTTGGCGTGAACCTCATTCCGCATACCTTGACGGTGACCACGTGGGGGGGCAAAAAGCCCGGCGATCGCATCAACATCGAGATCGATCCCCTCGCGCGCTATGTAGCGCGCCTTCTGGAGATGCGCCGGTGACGAACGGCCCGACCAACGAACTCGCCGACCTCGCGCGCGTTGCCTACTCCGAGGGGAAGGGCATCGTTTCGCCAATCGCGGATATTCTCGACGACCTGCGCAACGGCCGCATGGTCATCCTCGTCGACGCCGAGGATCGCGAGAACGAGGGCGACCTCGTCATCCCGGCGCAGATGGCGACGCCCGACTCGATCAATTTCATGGCCAAGTACGGGCGAGGCCTCATCTGTCTCTCGATGACCGAGCAGCGCGCCCATCAGCTGCGCCTCGAGCTCATGACGCGCAACAACGGCGCGCGCAACCGCACGGCCTTCACCGTCTCGATCGAGGCCAAGGAAGGTATTGCGACCGGCATCTCCGCCCACGACCGCGCGCTCACCATCGCGACGGCTATCGATCCGGGCAAGACGCACGACGACATCGTCTCTCCGGGCCATGTCTTCCCGCTCGTTGCGCGCGAAGGTGGCGTGCTCGTCCGCGCCGGCCACACGGAAGCCTCGGTCGATCTCGCGCGCATGGCCGGCCTGCTGCCGGCCGGCGTCATCTGCGAGATCATGAACGACGACGGTACCATGGCCCGCCTGCCGGACCTCGTCTCGTTCGCGCAGCGCCACGGCCTCAAGATCGGGACCATCGAGGACCTGATCGCCTATCGCCTGCAGAACGACCGCATCGTCAATCGCACGGCCTCGCGCAAGGTTGACAGCACGTTCGGCGGCACCTTCGATCTGCACGTCTACGAGACGACCGTCGATCCGGTCGAGCATCTGGTGCTTGTGCGCGGCGATCTGAGTGGGCCTGAGCCGGTGCTCGTGCGCGTGCACGCTGTCAATATGCCGGCCGACCTTCTCGGCATCGGTGTTCCCAACAGGCCCGACGCTTTCCTGCAGAAATGCTTGCAAATGATCGCAGCGGAAGGCCGCGGCGCCATCGTGCTCATTCGCGATCTCAGACCGCGCTCGCTGTCCACCTGGCTCGCCGAGCGCGAGCAACCCAAGACGCCACAGGCGCGCGCCGAACGCCGCCGCGTGGAGATCGGCATTGGCGCCCAGATCCTCCGCGATCTCGGCGTCACGGATATGGAACTGCTGACCAACGTGCCGCGCTCGCGTTACGTCGGCATCGAGGGCTACGGCCTTCGCATCGTTGGCACGCGAGAGGTACGGTAAAGAATATGGCCGGCAGAGGCACACCCATTGGCCCGCGCGGCAAGGTCGACGCGCACATTCTCATCATCGAGGCGCCTTACTACGAGGATGTGAGCGCTGCGCTGATCGAGGGCGCGCTCGCGGTGCTCGATGCGCATGGCTGCACGTACGAGCGCATTGTCGTTCCGGGCGCACTGGAGATTCCGCAGGTACTCGCCGTCAGCGCTGCGTCAGGCCGTTTCGACGAAGGCGATCCGCAGCCTATTGATGGCGTGATCGCGCTCGGCTGCGTCATTCGCGGCGAGACCTCGCACTACGATATCGTGTGCAACAACGCCAATCACTGGCTCATGCAGACGGCCATGGACCTCGCGCTCCCCGTCGGCAATGCCATTCTCACCGTCGATACGCACGCCCAGGCTATGGCGCGTGCGGAAGGCGGCCTCGCCGGCAAGGGTGGGGACGCCGCGCGTGCGTGCCTCAAGCTCATCGAGATCGGCCAAGACTTCGCCAGGCCACAATCATGAGGACGCCCGCCAACGATCCGCGGCCGCTCGCGCCCCGCAGCGCCGCGCGGCTCAGCGCCGTTCAGGCTCTCTACCAGATGGATCTCGCCGAGACCGATCTCAACAATGTCATCGGCCAGTTCAATCTGCACCACTTCGGCGAGAAGGCAGAAGACAAGTCCGTTGCCGCCGCCGACCGCGATTTCTTCGCGGCCATCCTGCGTGGTGTCGTCCGCCGCCAGCGCGAGATCGATCCGATCGTCGATGCTCAGCTCGCCGAGGGCTGGCGGCTGACGCGTGTCGATTCCACGTTGCGAGCGATCTTGCGCGCCGGTGTCTTCGAGCTGATCGAGCGCGCGGACGTGCCGGCCCGCGTCGTCATCAGCGAGTATGTCGAGGTCGCCAAGGCCTTCTTCAGCGAAGACGAGCCGCGCGTCGTCAACGGCGTCCTCGACAAAATCGCGCGGCGCACGCGCGAGGCCGAATTCACGCCGCCCAGCGGCGACTGACGGCAGCAACGTCACAAGGGGGAAGGCATGCTGACCCTCTATTTCGCGCCCGGCGCCAGCTCCATGGCGCCCCACATCGCGCTCCATGAGATCGGCGTGCCCTTCGAGGCGCGCGCGATCTCGTTCATGCGGAAAGAGAACCGGACGGCCGCCTATCTGGCGCTCAACCCCGAAGGTAAAGTCCCGACGCTTCTCATCGACGGCCGCCCGCTCACCGAGGTGGCCGCCATCCTCTTCTATCTGGCTCGCCGCTTTCCCGATGCGCGCCTGATCCCAGAGGACGATCCGGAGGCCGAGGCGCACATTTTATCCTGGATGTCGTTCATTGCAGCGACCATCCATCCGGCGCGCCGCCGTGGCCTCGAGCACGCACAGGCGATCTATGCCATTGCCGACAAACGCCTCGGCATGCGGCCCTGGATCGCCGGCGCGTACTCCATTGCCGACATCCATCTCTTTCGCCTGTACTGGCGCTTTTTCAATTCCCTCAAACCCGAAGCCGGCGCGTTCCCGCGCCTCGACGCTCACTATCAGCGCATGATGGCCCGTCCGGCCGTCCAGAAGACGATCGAGGCCGAGGCCGCTATCGGCTACGAGCTGCCGGCTTGAGCGACCGTCTCCTGTCGCCGCAACCAAAGGTCCGCTGACCGAATTGTGCTACAAAGTCATGATTCCTGGGGAGGATAAGGCCTGATGCCGTACATCGTGCCGCATCCCCCGAGGTGCCCGGAACGACTGTGAGCGCATGAAAGTCGACGGAAAGAAAGAGCGCAGGAATGCGGGTGCGCGCCGATGGGCGCTCGCCGCGGCGATCGTGCTCGCTCCGGCGCCCTCCTTCGCTCAGACCGGCGCGTCCCAGCCGCAGCAGGCGGCAGCCGGGTCGGCGGATGCTGCAGCCCGTGTGCGCCAAGCCGTTGTCGCGCTCCGCGCCGACCGCCCCGAAGAAGCGATCCGCCTTTACACGGCCGCACTCGCGGCGGACGGCCTGCCCAATGACCAGCGCGCGCTCGCGCACATCGACCGCGGCGTTGCACGCGCGCGTCTCGGTCAGCCCCGCGCCGCACTCGACGACTTCAACCGCGCCATCCAGCTCGTGCCCGAGGGCGCCAGCGCCTACAACAACCGCGGCACCGTGCTGCTGGAGATCGGCGCAACGCCCGAGGCCATCCGCGATTTCGATCGCGCATTGCTGCTCGCACCGAGTTACGCAGCCGCCATGGCTAACCGCGCCGCGGCTCACGTGCGGCTTGGCAACCACCGCGCCGCACTAGGTGACTACTCGCGCGCGATTGCACTCTCGCCCAGCGAGGGCGCAGCCTTTGCCGGGCGGGGCCGCGTGCACTTGGCGCAAGGCCGCCCCCATGCGGCACTGCGCGACCTTGGCCGCGCGCTCGCCGTCTCCCCCCGCTTCGCGCCGGCACTGCGCGCGCGCGCCGAAGCCTACCTCGCACTGGAACGCTACAAGGACGCGACGGACGATCTCGGGCGCGTGCTCGATATCGATCGCGACAACATCGAGGTGACATTGCTGCGTGGCTACGCGGCCCTTGCAGCGCGCGACATTCCGGCCGCTCTGCGCGATTTTCAGCACGCCGTCGCGCTCGACCCGAAATCAAACGCAGCCGTCGAGGCTCACGGGTTCGCGCAAGCCAAGGCGGAGCGCTATGAAGATGCGCTCAACGACCTTTCGCGCGCGATCGAGATCGATCCGCGCTCGGCGCAGGCCTATGCCTATCGCGCCTGGGTCTATCGGCTCATGGGGCGTCCCGAACTCGGACAGACGGATATGGAGCGCGCCCTCGGCCTCGAGCCGGAGCGGCCCGAGGTCATCTGGGCGCGCGGCGAGCTGCTGGAGGCGACAGGGCGCACCGACGAGGCCATCGTGGAACTGCGCCGCGCCCTCGAGCTCAAGCCCATGCTGCGCGAGGCAGCGGCGGCCCTCGAGCGCAGTGGCGCCGCCCAGATCGCCGCGAGCCATGAACTCGAGGAGCAAAGCCTCGGCGAGTGGCGTCTCCAGGTGCGCGGCAACCAGTACTTCGCGACCAACGCGCGCTTTCCGCGGCTCACGGTACCGCTCGAACTCATGGGTGATGGCCAGCCGCGCTTGACCGAGTGGTCGACGCCTCCGGAGAGCGTGCAGCACATTGGCATGCTGCGCTTTACCGCCGGTACGGTCGACGGCAAGGCCGGCCCCGAAGAGGTCGAGCACGCGGCCGTCATCGATACGCGCGCACGCCGCGTCATCACCATCGAGCTCGTGCGTCAGGGCACGCGGACAGCCGAGTGGACATGGTCGGAGACCAAGCTCACGGTCGCCGGCCTCGAAGGCGGCAACGAGGAATATCTCCTTGCCGCAACCGCGGATCGTGAGATCGCTCAACAGCCGCGCCGCCTGGACAGTGGTCCCCGTTACGGCGGCGGAGGTGGCAGCAACACACCGAGCTGGGCGCCCTGGGCACAAGGCAACTACGGCGATTACGCGCCCGAGCGTCGCCGCCGCTCGAGCGATGGTGGCGCCGCAAAGGCCAAGCCGAAAACGCTTTTCGACCTGATCTTCAAGAACTGATGCGCGCCTATCGGCGTTACCGCAATCCCAACCGATCAAGTCTCCGGAGCAAGGCCGTCGATGACAGCCGCGGCAATCCTTTGGTTCCGCAACGACCTGCGTCTCGCTGACAACGCGGCGCTTCACGCGGTCGCAGCATCGAACGTACCGATCATCCCGCTCTTCATTCTTGATGACGATGCCGCAGGCCACTGGAAGTTAGGCGGCGCGAGCCGCTGGTGGCTGCACGGAAGTCTCGCCGCACTCGCCGACAGCCTCTCGTCAATCGGCTCCCGCCTCATTCTCGCGCGGGGTGCAACGCGCGAGATCCTGCCGCGCATGGCCGAGAAGTGCGGAGCCTCGACCATCTACTGCGCGCGCGCCTACGAGCCTTGGGCCGTCGCACTCGAAACTTCGCTTAAAGCCGATCTCGACAAAGCCGGTGTTGCGCTCAAGCGCTATCGCGGCGCGTTACTGTTCGAGCCGGAGGTCCTGCGCACTGGCCAGGGCAAGCCCTTTCAGGTCTACACGCCATTTGCGCGTGCAGCCTTTGCGGCCGAAGATCCTGGCAACCTCGTCGCACCGCCGCGCACGCTACATGCACCCGCGCGCTGGCCGGCATCCGATAAACTCGCCGACTGGGATCTCACGCCGACGAAGCCGGACTGGGCTGGAGGCCTGAGGGACGCATGGACGCCCGGCGAGATCGCCGCCCGCACCCGCCTGAACACGTTCCTCAGATCGGGCGCCACCTCCTACCACGAGCGCCGCAACCGGCCCGATCTTGTCGGGACCTCGCGTCTCTCGCCGCATCTTCATTTCGGCGAGATCAGCCCGCGGCAGTGCTGGCAGCGCGCACGCGCCATTGCCGAGGCCCATCCCGAGCGCGCGAGCGGCATCGAAGTGTTTCTGAAGGAGCTTCTTTGGCGCGAGTTTTCCAACCACATGCTCGTGCAAAATCCCGATATGCCGGACACACCGGTGCGCGAGGCCTTCGCTCACTTCCCCTGGAAGAATGACGCGAAGGCGCTGCGGAGCTGGCAGCGCGGCCGCACGGGCTATCCGATCGTCGATGCCGGCATGCGCGAGCTGTGGACCACCGGTTGGATGCACAATCGCGTGCGCATGATCACTGCATCGTTTCTCATCAAGCATCTCCTCCAGCCCTGGCAGAAAGGCGAGGCTTGGTTCTGGGATACGCTCGTCGATGCAGATCTCGCCAACAACGCTGCGAGCTGGCAGTGGGTCGCGGGCTCAGGCTTCGATGCGGCACCGTACTTCCGCATCTTCAATCCGGTGAAACAGGGCGAGACCTTCGATCCTGACGGCGCCTACGTGCGCAAATGGTGCCCCGAGATCGCGAAGCTTCCTGCGCCGCAGATACACGCGCCGTGGGAAGTGCCCGAGGAAATCCTGGCGAAGGCCGGCATCGAACTCGGCCGAACCTACCCGCATCCGATCGTTGATCACAAAATCGCGCGCGCCCGCGCTCTCGAGGCTTTCGAGAGCTTGAAGCAAGTGGGCTGACACGCGACCCAAGCATGTGCCGCGGTCGCTGCATGGCCGCCGCGGGCATTTAGTCGGCGCGCCTATGGCGCGACGCACCACAGCGGTGAGCGGCAGCGCCCCTTCCCGGCAGCCCGCGGCTAACGAAAGTGGCACGAAACCTTCTGGCCGTTCCCCACATCACGCAGCACGGGGCTCTCGATCTTGCAGCGCTCCTGCGCGATCGGGCAACGCGTGTGGAAGTGGCACCCGGACGGCGGCTTCATCGGGCTCGGGACGTCACCATCGAGCACGATCTTGTTGCGCTTGATCGACGGATCGGGCACCGGCACGGCGGACAGTAGCGCCTCGGTATAGGGGTGGCGCGGGCTCGTAAACAACGTGCGCTTGTCTGCGTACTCGACGATGCGACCGAGATACATGACCGCGATGTAGTGCGAGATGTGCTCGACGACAGCAAGGTTGTGCGAGATGAAGAGATAGCCGAGGCCCCGCTCCTGCTGCAGGTCCATGAGCAGGTTGATGACCTGCGCCTGGATGGACACGTCGAGTGCGGAAACGGGCTCGTCGCCGATGATCAGCTTCGGATTGAGCGCGAGCGCGCGCGCAATGCCAATGCGCTGGCGCTGGCCGCCCGAGAACTGATGCGGGAAGCTGTCCATCTGCGCCTGACGAAGCCCGACGCGCGCGAACAACTCCGCCACGCGCTCGCGCCGCTCCGCGGCATTGCCGATGCCGTGCACCTTGAGGGGCTCGCCGACGATGTCGCCTGCACTCATGCGCGGATCGAGCGATGAAAACGGATCCTGGAAGATGATCTGCATCTCGCGACGATAGGGACGCAGCTCCTGCTTCGACAGGCCGGTGATCTCCTCCCCCTCGATCTTGATACTGCCCGAGGTGGGCTCGACGAGCCGCAGGATGGCGCGGCCGACCGTGGATTTGCCGCAGCCGGACTCACCGACGAGGCCCAGCGTCTCGCCCTCGCGGATCGTGAAGGAGACCCCGTCCACGGCATAGACGTGGCCGATGGTCTTCTGCAGCAGGCCCTTCTTGACCGCGAAATGCTTCTTGAGGTCCCGCACCTCCAGCGCCGGCGCCCGATTGTGGCGGGGCGAGCTGTCGGCCGCACCGTTCGCCGTGCCCGGTGTCACGCCGCTCTCCGCTCCGTCATGCATTGACGCCTCCAAAAAGTTCGTCCGAGCGCCAGCAGGCAGCCCAGTGCCCGCTTCTCTTCTGCTCGTAGGGCGGATACTCCGCGTGACAGCGATCGTCGGCATGGGGACAGCGCGGCGCAAACGCGCAACCCGGTGGCAACGCACTCAAGGCCGGAACGATGCCGGGAATTTCCTGCAGCCGCTCCACGCCTTCCTTTTCCTCGCCGCGCATGAGATCGAGTCGCGGGATCGAGGCCATGAGACCGCGCGTATAAGGATGCATCGGCCGCGCAAACAGCTCCCCGACGTCCGCTTCCTCGACCTTGCGGCCTGCGTACATGACGATGACGCGCTGCGCCGTCTCGGCGACGACGCCGAGATCGTGCGTGATGAGCACCACCGCGGTGCCGAGCCGTTCCTGAAGCTCGACGATGAGATTGAGGATCTGCGCCTGAATGGTCACGTCGAGCGCGGTCGTCGGCTCATCGGCAATCAACACCTTGGGATTGCAGGCCAGCGCAATGGCGATCATCGCGCGCTGGCGCATGCCGCCCGAAAGCTGGTGCGGATACTCCTTCACACGCTGCTCGGGCTCAGGAATCTTGACGATGCGCAACATCTCGACGGCGCGCGCGTAAGCCTCCTTCGTGCTCATGCCCTGGTGAAGAAGCAAAACCTCCGCGATCTGCCGGCCGATCGTCATGACCGGGTTGAGCGACGTCATCGGCTCCTGGAAGATCATGGAGATGTCGTTGCCGCGGATCCGGCGCATCTCCTCCTCGCCGAGGCCGAGCAGATCGACGCCGTCGAGCTTGATCGAGCCGCTGATTATGCGACCTGGCGGCACCGGTATGAGGCGCAGCAAAGAAAGCGCCGTGATCGACTTGCCGCAGCCCGACTCGCCGACGATCGCGAGCGTCTCCTTGGGCTTCAGCGCGAAGTCCACGCCGTCCACCGCCTTGACCACGCCCTGGCGGGTGAAGAAGTAGGTGCGCAGGTCCGTCACTTCGAGAAGGTTTTCCGTGGCCGGGACTTTCGGCGGCACGGGCTGCGGCGTCATGGCAGATGTCGTCGTCATTGGGCTCCCAAAATTCTTAGCCGTGCCTCGTGGGGCCGGATCATTCCGCATCCAGTCGTTCATAGCGCACCGGGCTCTGTCTTCAGGTCGCTGATCAACTCCGCTCGCGCGGATCGAGAATGTCGCGGACGGCATCGCCGAGCAGGTTGGTTCCGAACACTGCGAGCGAGATGGCAATACCCGGGAAGATAACGAGCCAAGGCGCCGTCCTGACGTACTCGGCGGCAGATTCCGACAGCATGCGCCCCCACGACGGGTGCGGTTCGGGAATGCCGAGGCCGAGGAAGGAGAGCGAGGCCTCGGTCAGAATTGCCGAGCCGAGCTGGGCGGTCGCAAGCACGATCAGTGGCGCCATCGTGTTCGGCAGAACGTGGCGGAAGGCGATCTTCCACTCGCTCATCCCGACGGCGCGGGCCGCCTCGACATAGGGCATTTCTCGAAGCGCGAGCGTGTTCGAGCGTATGACGCGCGCCACGTTTGGAATGATCGGGATGGAGATCGCGACGATCGTATTCGTGAGCGATGGGCCGAGCGAAGCGGCCATCAGCAGCGCCATCACGAGCAGCGGCAGTGCCTGCAGGATATCCATGACGCGCTGCGTCAGCAGGTCGAGCCAGCCACCGTAGTAGCCGGACATCAGTCCGATGATCACACCGAAGAAGCAGCCGAGCACCGTCGAGCCGATGCCGACAGCAAGCGAGATGCGGGCGCCGTAGACAATGCGGCTCCACATGTCGCGCCCCATGAAATCAGCGCCGAGCAAATGGTCGGGCCCGGGCTTCGCAAGCGAGGAGCGTGCGTTAGTCGTCGTCGGATCGTAGGTGGTGAGATAGCCGGCAAAGAGCGCCGTGAGCACGAAGAGGAGCACGATGACAGCGCCCGCGGCACCGAGCGGGTAGCGCCGCGCGAGATGGAAGGCCGTGCCCCAGAATCCGCTGACGCCGGCACCAGCACGGGCCAATTCGGCCTTGTGATCGATGGTTGCCATGGTTTTCCTCAGCTCTCGTATTTGATACGCGGGTCGAGCACGACGTAGGCCATGTCGACGAGGAAGTTCACCACCACCGTGACGACGGCGATCAGCATCACGAGGCTCTGCACGATCGGATAGTCGCGCCAGCGGATCGCCTCGACCAGGAAGCGGGCCACACCCGGAATGTTGAACACGGTCTCGGTGACGATCAGGCCACCGATCAGGAATGCGGCCTCGATGCCGATGATGGTGACGACTGGCAACACCGCATTGCGCAGCGCATGATCGTAGTTGACCGATTGCTTCGTCGCGCCTTTGGCGCGCGCCGTGCGGATGTAATCCTGCCGCAACACTTCGAGCATGGACGATCGCGTAAGGCGCATGATGAGCGCGGAAGCCCTGAAGCCCACCGCCGCGGCGGGAATGCTGAGCAGCCATAACTCATGCCAGAAGCCGCGCGGCTGATCGGAATAGATTGGAATCCAGCCCGTGTACTGCACGAAGGCCATGAGAATGAGCAGGCCGAGCCAGAACGAGGGCAAAGACAACCCCGACAGGCTGACGACTCTCAGGAAGTAGTCGAGGCTCGTATTCTGCCGGACAGCGCTGATGACGCCGAGCGGCACGCCGAAGAGCACGGAGAAGAAGAGTGCGAGCGCGGCGAGCTTCGCCGTCACCGGAATCCGCGGCAGGATCTCGTCGAGTGCCGGCTTCTCCGAGACGTAGGAGTAGCCGAAATCACCCTTCATCATGCTGGTGATCCACGTGACGTACTGCTGCACGATCGGCTTATCGAGTCCAAGCTCCTCCTCGAGCCGCTTCTTGTCGTCAGGGTTCACCATCCCCGCCGAATCGAAAAGGATATCGACAATGTTCCCGGGAACGATGCGGAGCATGACGAAAATCAGCACCGACATCCCGAACAGCGTCAGGATCATCAGTAGGAAACGCCGGATCATATAGGCACCCACTGGAGCCTCCTTCTGGTCGTCAGGAACATCTTTGGCTTGGTCGGTAGGACGCGGCGGCCATCGCCGCCGCATCCAATTCGTCGTCCTGCCGAAGCAGAACCGGATAAGCTCCGGCACGGCGGGAAACCGAAGTCCCCTGCCGCGTCGGGCTCAGACATCAGGCCTCATTTGTCGAGCCACACGTACTCGAAGCGCCAGTTGTTGTAGATCGAGTTCTCGTGGCCGACGAAGCCCTTCACGTGCGGCCACCAGCAGGTCGCGGCGCGGTCGTGATAGATGACCGGGCGAGCGAGATCGTCGTTGAGAACCTGCTCGATCTTCCACACGACCTTTTTGCGCTCGTTGACGTCCGAAATCGTCGACTGCTGCTCGATCAGCTTCTCGACTTCCGGATTGCAGTAGTTCGTGTAGTTGCGCTCGGACTTGCAGGCGTAGTTCTCGACCAGATTGGCATCCGGATCATCGACCGCGACGCCCGTCAGGTTCATACCGACCTGATAGTCCTTGCGCGCGACCTTGGCGTGCCAGAGCGGGGTGTCGACAACTTCGAGCTCGCCCTCCATGTGGATCTGCTTGAGCTGGTCGATCAGGATCACCGCCGGGTCACGATAGATCGCGATGTTGCGGGTTGCGATCTTGACCTTGAGCGGGTTGGACGCGCTGTAGCCGAGGCCTTCCATGATCTTGCGGCCTTCGGCGCGGTTCTTGGCAACGTCGCCCGTGTAGCCGGTCATCTTGGCCAGCTCCTCGGGAGGCATGCCCCAACCGCCTTCGGGCAGCGGCAGCATGGCGCCGCCGATGTCACCCTTGCCTTCGGTCAGGATGTCGACGAAGGCCTTGCGCTCGATCGCGAGCGCCATAGCCGTCCTGACCTTCGGATTGTCGAAGGGCGCCGCCTCACGATTCACGATGAGATTGCGGTGCACGTACTGCGGCTTGGTCTCGCAGATCGCCTTCGGCGCCTGCTTCACCATGTCCTTCAGCAGCGGGATCGTGATGTCCTGCGAGAAGGTCATGTCGAACTCGCCGGCCTGGAAGGCCAGGATGCGCGTCGAGCGATTGTCGATGATGCGCATCTCGATACCATCGAGGTGCGGCAGGCCCTTCTTGAAGTAGTCCGGATTCTTGGTGAGCCGGATGACCTCGTTGCCGCGGAACTCGGCGAACTTGAAGGGTCCCGTACCGACCGGCTTCGTGCGCATGTCGGCTGCACTGACGTGGCACGGATAGATCGGCGTATAGCCCGAAGCGAGCAGCGCGATAAACGCTCCTTGCGGCTTCTCGAGATTGAACGTCACCTCGAGCGGACCCTTCGTCGTCACTTCCTTGAGATTGCGGAACCAGATCGCACGCGGATTCTTGCGCAGACGATTCTTGCTCTTGCCCTGAAGCATTTCGAACGTGCACTTCACGTCCTCGGACGTGAACGGCTTGCCGTCGTGCCACTTCACGCCGTCGACCAGCTTGAAGGTCAGCTTGGTCTTGGTGTCGTCCAGCGACCAGCTCGAAGCGAGGTCGGGAACGATGGTCTCGAGGCTGTTCGTCTTCTTCTGCTGATCGTAGATGACGAGATTGTTGTAAATCGCCATGAACGGGAGCTGCGTCGAGACGGTCGCTTCCTCGTGAAGCGAAGCGCTCGCGGGTGTGTCGCGGTGATAAATCCGGAGCGTGCCGCCGGATTTCTGGGCGAACGCCGTCGCCACGTCACCCATTCCGACGGCCAGCCCAAGTGCTGCCGCCGTCAACCAAACTGCTTTCATTCGTCTCCTCCTTTGTTGTTCCCTGCCGGCGCCACTTTGAGGGCACCGACCGCCTGCGTATTCCTTGCTTCCAGCCACTTGAGTGGGCCAGTTTCTTCCGACCGGGTATCCTGTTGAACGATCAGGCTAGTCGCTCACAGAGCTGTGATCAATGCTCCATGTCATAATGAACGTCCGATCCTCAATCGCTCGATCGCAGCAAGGCGCCGCCGTCGACTGGCAGAGCCACACCCGTAATGAAGCTTGCCTCGTCCGAAGCGAGGAAAAGGGCCGCATTGGCGACATCCCAACCCGTACCCATGGTCTTTCGCAGTGGCACACGCGCATTACGCGCTGCGACAACCTCAGCGCGCGGCTGGCCCCATACGCGCGAGCGCGTGTCCACCGCCATGGGTGTATCCATCAGCCCCGGGAGTATGATGTTCGCACGCACGCCGTATTCGGCATTGTGGCGCGCGATCTGCTCGGTATAGGCAATCATGCCGGCCTTGGTCGTCTTGTAGGCGACCGTCGCGTAGCTGGCCGAAAGCGCCGCGACCGATGAGATCGACAGGATCGAGCCCGAGCGCTGCTCGCGCATGATCGGCAGCGCATGCTTGCAGGCCATGATGAAGCCGCGGAGATTGATCGCGTTCACCTTGTCGAATGCTTCCTCGGTGATCTCGAGGGGCGACTTGTCGCCGCCGCCGAGAGAGACGCCGACGTTGTAGTGCAACGTATCGAGACGTCCCCAGCGCTTTACCGCCTCATCGACGGCGGCCTTCATCTCCGCATCCTTCATGACGTCGGCTTTGAACGCCGCCGCAGCGCCGCTGTGATCCTTGTTGACGATCGCCGCCGTCTCCTCGGCCGACTCGAAGCGATTGTCGACGCAGAGCACCTTCGCGCCTTCGCGCGCGAAGACAATGGCGGTGGCGCGGCCGTTCCCCATACCTTCGCCTGGGCTCTGGCCCGCGCCGATGATGACTGTGACCTTGTCCTTCATTCTCATGAGGTCGCTCCTTAGGCCGGCGTCTTGGGGAATGGATACTTCTCGAGGTACTTCTGGTAGTCGGGCTCGACATCGATCTCGAGGCTCGCGAGCACGCGCACGACCGCGTTGTAGAACGCGATGGTCATCACGAGGTCGATCATATGCTCGTTCGAGAGGTGCTGGCGAAGCGCATCGAACGTAGCGCGGCTGACGGCACCATCGTTTGTCGCCTCGCGCGCGGCGAGCAGCACGAGACGATCGAGCGCCGAGAGCGACGTCGCTTTGCCGGCGGTGTCGTCGATGAGCGCCTTGATGTCAGCATCAGTGACGCCAAACTCATAGCCGAGCTTGATGTGATGCGACCATTCGTAGGGCGAGCGTGCAAGCCAGCCTACTTGGAGGATCGCCAGCTCCCGCAGCCGCGTGTCGACCGTGCTCTTGTGGCGGATGAAATAGCCGAGACCCTGGAAGGCGCGAAGCGCATTCGGGCTGTTCACGAGCTGCTTGTAGAGCGTGATCTCGCGCTTCATGAGATCCTGGTGCTCGGGTGGCAGATCGGCCTTCTCGATGTAGGGCAGGCGGGCCATGGGCGCTTTCCTCGTTACGCTTGTTATTCGCTCTCGCTCTCGCGCTCGGGTGCCTGGAGCGTCACGCCGCCATCCACGACGAGCGTGTGGCCGGTGATGTAGCGGGCATGGTCCGACATCAGGAAGCGGACTGCGTTGCCGATGTCCCAGCCCGTGCCCTCGATGGCGAGGGAGGACGCGCGGCGGCGGTTGTCGCGCGCCTTGTCGCTCATGCCGCGGGCGTAAACCATCGGCGTGAAGACGGGGCCGGGGCAGATGCAATTGACGCGGATGCCATCCTTGCCGTGATCGACGGCCATGGCGCGTGTCAGTCCGATGATCGCCGCCTTGGTCGTGGTGTAAATGGTGAGCCCGCGCGGGCGCAGCGCCGAGATCGACGAGATGTTCACGATCGCGCCGCGTCCCGCCGACTTTATCATGGCCGGAATGGCGTGCTTCGACGTGAGGAACATCGCCTCGACATTGACCTGCATCATCTGCTGCCAGGTCGACTGCGGCTCATCGACCACCGTGCCGCGGCTCGATATGCCGATGTTGTTGTCGAGGAAGTCCAGGCGGCCGAACTGGTCGACGGCGGCTTCCACAACGGTCTTGCACTGTTTCTCGACCGTGAGATCGGCGGCGTGTGCCGCGGCCGTACCGCCCTCTGCGGTGATCATGTCGACGGTGCGCTGCGCGAGCGCCAGCTCGCGATCGACGACGAGCACCTTCGTACCGGACGACGCAAGCAGGAGTGCCGCTGCGCGGCCATTGCCGATGCCGTCACCGGCAGCGCCGCCACCGGCGATGATGGCAACCTTGCCGGCTAGCCCCGGATCGTCGTTATAGCCCGCAGGCATGGTGTTCCTCCTCAACTGTGTACCCGGCTTCATTGAGCGAGCCGGTTGTCACAACGCAGCAGTCTGGGAGCGTGTTACCGCCCCGTGAAATTCGGCTTACGGCGCTCGGCATAGGCCTTCACGCCTTCCTTGAAATCGTCCGCCGCGCGCAGATTCTGTTGCAGGCTCAGCTCGTGATCGGTCTGCTCGCGCACCTTGTCGGCAAGCCCAGCGCGGATCGTCGCGCGCGTTGCCTGCACGGCCATCGGCGCATTCTCCGCGATCTCTGCGGCAAATGCCTGCGCACGCGTACGCACCTCGGCGAGCGGCACGACCTCGTCGGCAAGACCGATGGCGAGCGCTTCCTCGCCCGTGAGACGACGGCTCGTGTAGAACATCTTGGTGGCCTGCTGCATACCGATGAGGCGCGGCAGCGTGTAGGTAAGGCCGAAGCCTGGATGGAAGCCGAGGCGCGTGAAATTTGCCGAGAAGCGAGCCTCAGGCGCGGCAATGCGGAAGTCGCACGCGACCGCAAGGCCGAGCCCGCCGCCGATGGCCGGTCCCTGCACCGCAGCGATGATGGGTTTTTTCGCGCGGAAGATGCGCACGGCTTCCTGATAAAGGTGCCCGGAATTGTTCGCGTTGGCCTCGTCGGGTCGATTGCCCTTCGCATCGAGCCTGCTGCCGTCGCCGAAGTTCGCGCCGGCGCAGAAGGACTTGCCCTCGCTCGCCAGCACGATCGCGCGCACATCGATCTCGTTGTCGAAGCCTTCGAGCGCCGCCGCAATCTGCTGGATCAGGGGCATGTCGAAGAAATTATGCGGCGGGCGCTGGATCACCATAGTCGCGACGTTCCCGCTGCGCTCGATGGTGATGTCGGTGAAGGTCGTCATTGCATTCTCCGTCAGCAGGAAATCGTTTCGCGCATGGTTCAGCCGTGACCATGCTGGATGATGAGGGCATCCGCGATCGTCACGCCCTGTCCCTCAGGATGCACGAACACGGGATTGAGGTCGATCTCGCCGATGACTTCGGCATGATCGGCGGCAAAGCGCGAGAGGCTGACCATCAGCTCGGCGAGCGCGTTTACATCCGCGGCTGGTGCGCCGCGTTGCGCGTCGAGCAGTGCCCGACCTTTCAGGCGATCGATCAGTGCAAGCGCCGCCGGCTTCGTCAGCGGGACTGGCGCCAGCGCCACGTCCTTCAGCACTTCCACATGAATGCCGCCGAGGCCGACCATGAGCATGGGGCCAAACTGCGGATCGCTGTTGATGCCCAGAATGACCTCGCGGCCGGGGGACGCCATCGGCTGGACGAGCACGCCATCGATGGCAGCGTTGGGATCATATTCCTGTGCGCGCTCGATGATGGTCGCGAAAACCTCGGGCACGCGCGCGGCGCCAATCCCGAGCGCGACACCGCCGGCCTCGGTCTTGTGCAGGATATCGGGCGACTGGACCTTCATGGCGACCGGACCACCGATGGCAGCAGCAGCTTCCGCTGCCTGGTCCGCGGTCTTCGCCAGATACTGACCGGCGGAGTTGCCGACGCCATAGGCCGCCAGAACGCGACGCGCATCGAACTCGGTGAGTACGCGGCGGCTCTTCGCCAGCATCTCCGTGACGTGCTCGTGCACGGGTGCCGCTGTCCGCACGGTGGCGGGCGCAGAAAGGAAACGCTCGCGCCGCTCGCGGTAATCCGCCATGGCCGCCATGGTGCCTGCGGCATTGCGCATGTTCGTAAACATCGGATAGCCGGCCTCGGCCAGCGTCTCCAAAGTCAGCGATACGGGGAGCGTGTAGCTCCACATGAAGATCGGTTTCTTCGCCTCGCGCCGCAGCTTCATGAGCGCCTCGCGCTCATGCAAGACATGCTCGCCCGCGCGCCCGCTCATGACGACGATGATGCCGTCCACCATCGGCGAAGGTGCGACGCGACCTGCGAGACCTGCATATCCAGCGCTGCGGATCGCCTGAGCGGTGCCATCGACGGGATTCTGCGACGTGCCGTAGCTCGGGATGATCTTGTCGATCTCGCGACGTGTCGCAGCATCGAGCTCGGGAACTTCAAGGCCTGCGGCGGCACAGGCATCCGCCATCCAGCCGCCGCCACCGCCCGAGGCCGTGCAGATGCCGACGCGCCGACCCGCCGGAAGATCCGGTCCGGCAGCGAGGAAGCCTTGGGCGAGATCCACCATCTCTTCCAGATCGCGCCCCTCGACCATGCCGTAGTGGCGCGCCATGGCGCTGAAGCTCGCGTATGAGCCCGCAAGCGCGGCCGTATGCGAGGCCGCGGCTCGCGCGCCTGCGTCGGACTGCCCGATCTTGCTCAGGATAATGGGCTTGCCCGCCCGTAGCGCCTTCTCGGCGACGGCCGAGAACTTCGCGCCCGTCTTGATGTCCTCGACGAGCATGAGCAGGACATCGGTGCCCGCGTCGTCGATGAGATGATCGGCGTAGTCGAGTACTTCGAGGCTCGACTCGTTGCCGGTCGTGGTGATCAGATTGAAGCCGAGTTCCTTGGGCCGACCGCGATCATAGAAGCCGAAGCCCATGCCGCCGCTCTGCGCGACCACGGACACACGCCGGCCACCGAGCGGATGCTTCGGCAGCAGGGGCAGGCCTCCGGGCGCCACGGCAGGACTGAAAGTCGGGCATAGTGACAGCGGAAGATTGGCGAAGCCTTCGGAGTTCGGCCCCATGACCGCCATGCCGTACTCGGCACCGACGGCTTTGATCTCCGCCTGCTTCTTCGCGCCGGCCTCGCCCGGCTCTTCCGCAAAACCCGACGAGAGAATGATCGCGGCGCCGACGCCGGCTTGGCCACAGCGGCGCAATTCGTCGACGACGTATTCAGCCGGGATGATCAGCACCGCGAGATCGACCGGTCCCGGCGCCGCGCCGATAGTCGGATAAGCCTTGAGGCCCTGCACCTCGCCGTGAGTACGGCTCACGGGATAGACGCCTCCGGCATAGGGATGCGCGTTGAGGATTTCGAGAATGCGACCACGCAGGCCCTGCCCCTTGGGCGCGGCGCCGATGATTGCGACGCTCCGAGGCGACAGCAGCTTTGCGATGTTGGCCATTGTTTTCGCCTACCTCAACCCAAGACCGCGCGCGATGATACCGCGCAGAACTTCTGTCGTGCCGCCCTGAATGGTCAGCTTGGGCGCGATCGTCGTCGCATAGGCGAGCTTCTTCTCGAAGGGCACCTGATTCGTGGCTTCCGGCTCGCTGAAGGCAGCAAGCTCGCGAGCGCGGTGTGGCAGGCGCTGCTCCCAGATCGTACCGACGTCCTTCACGATCGCCGCTTCGAGCACGGGCTCCTTGCCGGCGTGCAGCATCCCCGCAACCGACACCGACATGCGCCTGAGCGTATGGAGCTGCGCGACCAGACGGCCGAGACCTTCGGCACCGCGCACGTCCGGATCCGGGCCAAGTACGCGCACCAGTTCCTCGAGCACGTAGTAGGTCTCGAGAAAGCGCTCGGGGCCGCTGCGCTCGTAGGCGAGTTCGCTCGTCGCCTGCTTCCACGCGCCGTCGATCTCACCGAGCACATGATCATCGGGCACGAAGGCATTCTCGAACACGACCTCGTTGAAGTCGTGATGTCCGGTGATCTGGTAGACCGGGTTGCAGGTAATTCCCTTAGTCTTCATGTCGACGAGGAACTGCGTGAGCCCGTGGCGACGGTTTTCCTTCGTCGGCTGGGACGTGCGGAAAAGGCCGATCATGTAATCGGCCTGATGGGCATTCGACGTCCAGATCTTCGTGCCGTTGATGAGCCAGCCACCGTCAGTCTTGGTTGCTTTCGTGCGCGCGGCGAAGAGGTCAGAGCCCGAGTTCGGCTCGCTCATGCCGATCGCGAAACAGCACTCGCCGCGGCAGATAGCGGGGAGCACCTTCATCTTGACGTGCTCGGGCGCGTACTTCAGCAGGATCGGCCCGCTCTGGCGATCGGCAACGAAGTGCAGCCGCGTCGGCGCGTTGGCGACGCGCAGCTCCTCGGTCACGACATAGCGCTCGAGGAACGTGCGCTCCTGACCGCCGTACTGCTTCGGCCAGGTCATACCGAGCCAACCCTTCGCGCCGACCTTGCGGCTGAATTCGCGGCTGAAGCTGTCGCCGCCCGTGGCCCCGGTTGGCTTGATGTGACCAGCGTCGGTCTCCTCGGCGATGAATGCGCGTACTTCCTCGCGCAGTTTCTCGCACTCGGGAGGAAGGCGGAGCTGATCGAACTGGATTGCGGCGGTCATGATTGAAGTCCGTCAGTCAGAGGGCCGGGATCAGCGTGAGGCGACCAGCGGCCAGAGTTCATCTGCACCCTTGGAGGCAACCATGCGTCCGAGCCGTACGGCCCAGTCGCTCTCGTTGCCGAAGTCGTCACGCCACGACCACAGCCGCAGCGTGAAGCGGTGCAGGATGTGCTCTTTCGTGAAGCCGATGGCGCCATGCACCTGATGACCGATCGAGGCGCCCTCGGTCGCGGCTTCCGAGACGCGGATTTTTGCGCCTGCCGCTTCCAGGAAGAAGCGATCGTCGGTTATGCCATTAGCGAACGTATCTGCCGCCGAACCCGCGGCCGCAACAGCCGCCGCCGTCTCGCCCGCGAGGCGCGCGAGATTGTGCTGCACGGCCTGGAATTTCGAGATGGGCTTCTCGAAGGCTATGCGTTCGCCGGAATAACGCGTCGTGATGGAGAGGACCGTTTCGAGTGCGCCCGCCATCTGGTTTGCGCGCACGGTCGCGCCGAGAAGCATGAGCCGATGGCGATCGAGCCCTGCCGGCGCTGAAGCATGCGCCACGGCCTTCACCTTGTCGAACGAAAGCTCGACGCTCGAGTCTCCAGCAAGATTGCTGCCCTCGCCTGCGCGGATATCTGCGAGTTTGACGAGCGCGACGACAGGACCAGATGGCCCGTCAGCAAGCACGGCAACGTGCCCGGCGCTTTTGCCGAAGGGGACATTGCGCGCCTTGCCGCTCAACGTGCCTGCGGCGTCGATCTTGAGTTGATCGGACCAGCGCGAGGGCGCGACGGTCATTGGACCAGCTGGTGAGTTGAGCCCTGCTTCAGAGAGCAGCCAACCAGCGATCAGTGTTTCCGCAAGCGGTACAGTCGCGGCGAAGCGGCCGGCAACTTTCACCACCTCGAAGCCGTCTGCCAATGAGGCCCCCGCGCCGCCCAGTGTATCGGGCACCCAGGCGAGCGTCAGTCCACTCTCCTCGAGCGAGGCCCAAAGCGGCCCCTGCCATGCTTCGTCCTTGGCTTGATTGACGGTCTGAGGATCAGCAAGATCCTCGAATATGCGCGCGGCCGTCTCCGCGACGATGGCGCTCGTCTCGCTCACTTGCGCTCCCCAAGGGACAGCTTGGCTTACTCATCGCGCACCTGTCCCCGCGCACGATGACTTTGTCCGGACTTACGGTTTGGCACCTTCCGGGCATTCTTGGCAAGAGCGGCGCGCAAAATTTCGTACGTGGGCAGCGCATAGCGCGGTGCGTCCGATGGCCGCTTCACCACTCGGGCGGCGACCAGTCCACTTCCTCGTCAAGAGGATAAGAGGGGCGCGGGATGCGCTGCCACTGGCGGCGCTCGAGGACCGGCGAGGTGAGGCCCTCTGTATCGACTTCGTAGACGTTCTCGGGCGGAAACCACGGAATGAAGCCCGAGCGGAAGTGGCCTCGCGACTTGACCACGACCGTCGACGCTTTGCCGATGTCGAGGCCGAACATCTCGAAGAACATCGGATCCGCCGTCTGCATGCGGTCGGAGATGACGATGGCCGTAACACCGCCGATCTTGAGCGCAGCGGATGGCCCGAGGTGCATGGTGCGGCCCTGCGCATAGCCGAGCCGCCCGACAATCGTGCCATCGTGGAGGCCGATTACTTCCGCATCGGCCTCGAAGGGTGCATCACAGGGCAGGCCAGGATGGCTGTTGAAGCGAGCCTTGATACGCCCGCCAATACCCGCATCGTGTGCGATCTTCGCGAGCGGCGGATCGAAGAAGCTGCCGACGAGCACATTCTCCGCTCCGGCCCACACCAGCGCCGAGAGCAGTTCCGTCGTGCGTCCCGTACCGCCACCGCCTGGATTGTCGCCCGAGTCCGAATAGATGACGGGCGGCCGGTTCGTCTTGAGCGCGAGCTGCACGCCCTCCGAAAGCGGCGTCAGCTTTTTCCTGAAGCGCGCACGATTGTTCCAGCCGAGTTCGGCAATCTCGCGGGCGAGCATCTGTGCGCGCGCAACATCGCGCCGCGCCGTGACGATGATGCCGACGCCGTTCTTCTCGCTGTCGGAGAAGACGAAGCCGCCGAAGATCGAGACATTGAGGATGTCGCCGGCGAGTTCGGCGCGCCGCCGCGTGCCATAGTCGATCATATCGCCATAAGGCCCGCTGGCGGTCAGCAGGTTCACCGAGGCCGGTGTCAGCGGCAGGCGTATGAAGGCCGACTTGGGATCGGCGAGACCTGCAAGCATGAGGCGGAGCGAAAGCGCCGCTTCCTCACCACGCTCCATGTAGTCCACGTGCGGGTTCGTGCGGTAGCCGACGATGAGATCGCTCTCATCCACCATGCGCTCGGAGATATTGCCATGCAGGTCGAGCGTCACGACAACGCGCGCCTTGGGTCCGGCGACTTCGCGCGCGAGCGCAATCAACTCGCCATCGGGATCATCGCGGTTGGTCGCAATCATGGCGCCGTGATTGGCGACATACACGGCGTCGAGATGACCCGCCTCTGCGAGGCCTTCGCGGCAGATCGCGAGGTACTTGTCCATGAGCGCGCCGTCGACCGGCCCGTGCGGATGACAGCCCGCGAGCAGGATGGGCACCGGCTCCCAGGGTCCGGTCGCATCCATGGTCTTCACGAAAGCTGCAGCCTCCCCCATGATCGAGGGATTGGGATGACGCGCGGCCGTGAGGATCGCATCGCCCTCGAGCTGATAGAAATCCCGGAAGTCCTGCTCATGGGCGACAGGCGCCTGTCGATTGCTCTCGAGCCAGACACCGATGATGGCAACGCGGGGCGGGACAGTCTCGGTCATACGCGGAACACTCTCTCAGCTTCTTGTTGATGGATCAGATTGGAGCCTTCAGAGCAGCGCCGCAATGGCCTCTGTGACGCGCGTGCGCTCCTCCGCGCTCAGATGAAGCCCCGCCTTGGTCCGCCGCCAGAGAATATCCTCGGCGCTCGCAGCCCACTCACGCTCCTTGAGATAGACGACCTCGCGCTCAGTCAGGCTCGGGCCCAGCAGGTGCCCCATGTCCGTGAGGCTTTTTGCGTCGCCGAGCACGGCCGGTACGTGGGCGCCGTGCCGCCGCGCAAGTCGCAAGAGATAGGCGCGATCGAAGCCCGGATGCTCCTGCACGAGGCGCCCGACAAATCGCGAAAAGGCGGCGACGGGATCCGTGACGAGAGAGCCGCTGCCGTCGAGATCGCCGCCGGGGAGCGGCACGCCGGCTGTCCATGCCGGGCCCATGCCGGCCAGATGCGGCGCGAGGCGCTCGAGCGCTTCCTCCGCGAGCCGCCGGTAGGTCGTGACCTTGCCGCCCATGACCGTCAACAGCGGCGGCGCGCCGGCCTGTGCCGAAAGCTCCAGATGATAGTCGCGCGTGACAGCCGACGGATTGGCCGACTGGTCGTCATAGAGCGGGCGCACACCGGCGTAGGTCCACACGACCTCCTGCCGCCGCAACGGCACGCGAAAGAACCGACTTGCGAGATCCAGGAGATAGGCAATCTCGCCTTCGTCGATCGCAACTGCGCCGGGCTCGCCGGTATAGGCGACATCGGTGGTGCCGATGAGCGTGAAGTGCTCCTCGTAGGGCAGCGCGAAGACGACCCGGCCATCGCTGTTCTGCATCAGATAAGCGTCATCGGCGCCCACGATGCGCGGCACGACGAGATGACTGCCCTTAATGAGACGCAAGCGCGGCGCCTCACTCCCGGCAATGGCGCCGCCGACCTTCTCCACCCATGGGCCCGCGGCATTGACGAGGGCTCGCGCGCGCACTTCGCGATCCTGCCCGCTGCCGCGCACCATGAGCCGCCAAAGCGCACCTTCGGCACGCACGGCCGTGACCTCGTGGCGCGGAAGGATCTCGGCTCCGCGTTCGGCTGCTGCCTGTGCATTGAGGATGACGAGCCGGGCATCGTCCACCCAGCAATCCCAGTAGGCAAAGCCGCGCGTGAGTTCGGGTTTGAGCGGCCGTCCGACCGGATCGCGCGTGAGATCGAGCGCCGCCGATCCCGGCACGGCCTTGCGCCGGTAGAGGTGGTCATAGAGGAAGAGGCCCGCGCGCAGCATCCAGCGCGGCCGCTGGCCCGGCATATGCGGCAGCACAAACCGCAACGGCCAGATGATATGGGGCGCCTTCGCGAGCAACACTTCGCGCTCACCGAGCGCCTCGCGGACGAGGCGGAAGGCATAGTGCTCGAGATAACGCAAGCCGCCGTGCACGAGCTTGGAACTCGCCGAGCTCGTCGCGCCGCCGAGATCCGCCTTTTCGGCGAGGAGAACGGTCAGCCCGCGACCGGCAGCATCCGCGGCAATACCGCAGCCGTTCACCCCGCCGCCGATGATCGCCAGATCGTATGCATCCGGAGGTCGCACGCGTTGGCCGCCTGTGGCTCGGGCTGAGGCTGTGGCTCTGGCCGCCCGCCGCGCCCGGCGCCGCACGGGCCGGGCCATCGTCATCGGGCGACAGCATTCACTGGATGGCTGTACCCCAACAGTGGTCGCGTCGGCTAGTCCGTTGAGCCGCCCGTTTGCCGACTGATGGCTGCAATGCAACAGCCGCAGGCCATTGAAGCGTCCTTGGACTTGAAATTCACTCCCCGCCTAGCCGCGCAACGAGGTGAATTTCAAGTCCGTTGCTTTAGTTCCACTTCATGACCTGGATGGCCGCCGGGCCAAGGATGACGATGAAGAGAACGGGCAGGAAGAACACGATCATGGGCACGGTCAGCTTGGGCGGCAGGGCCGCAGCCTTGCGCTCGGCTTCCGACATGCGCATATCGCGGTTTTCCTTGGCCATGACGCGCAAGGCCTGGCCGACGGGCGTACCATAGCGCTCGGCCTGGATGAGGGCGGTGGCGACGGCCTTGATGCCGGCGATGCCCGTGCGCTTGCCGAGGTTCTCGAAGGCAATGCGGCGGTCCTGCAGGTACGAAAGCTCGGCCGTCGTGAGACTGAACTCCTCGGCGAGCTCAAGCGACTGGCTGGACACCTCCTTGGAGACCTTGCCGAAAGCCGCCTCGATCGACATGCCGGCCTGGACGCAGATCAGCAGCATGTCGAGCGCGTCGGGGAAGGCCTGGGTGATCGAAGCCTGCCGCTTCTGGACGAGGTTCTTGAGGAACACGTTCGGCAGATAGAAACCAGCGTAGCCAGCGGCGATCGCCATGCCGAACTTGGCGATCGGCGGATGCTGCAGGTTGGCAATGCCGAAGAGATAGATGAGCGCCACGATGGTGACGATGATCGGCATGACGAGGCGGAAGAACATGTAGGCGACCAGCGGCGCCTGGCCACGCAGACCCGCCATCTTGAGCAGGTCGCGCACCTCGTCGGTGTCGAAGGCCTTGCGCAGATTGAGCCGGTTCACAATCTGCTGCATGAAGCCCTTCGGCGTCTGCCGCAGGCGACCCTGGCCCTCCTTGTTGAACTCCGCCATGCGGGCGGCGCGCATCTTGTCGCGTTCCGTCGCCATGGACTTCATGCGGAATGCCATGCGGTCGCGCGATATAAGCGGCATGGCGACCGTCAGCACCGTCGCAAAGGTCGCGGCGGCGGCGAGGATCATCACCAGCAGCTGCGGGTTCATGAAGGCTTCGACGAAATCGACCATGGTACCTTGTCTCCTCCCGCGCACAGCGGTCCCTTGAACCCGCGCGCGGCTCGGCTCAGTACTTGAAGTTGATCATCTTCTTCATCACGAGAATGCCGCACAACATCCAGACCGCACCGCAGAGAAGCATGAAGTTCCCCATTTTTGCGGTGAAGAGGAGCTTGATGTAGCCGGGCGTCGATATGTAGACCATTCCCATGACCGCGAAAGGCAAGCAGGCGAGCACGCCCGCCGACGCCTTGGCTTCCGCCGACAAAGCCTTGACCTTCGCCTGCATCCGCTTTCTGTCGCGCAGCACACCCGAAAGGTTTCCGAGCGCCTCCGAGAGGTTGCCGCCCGCCTGTGCCTGGATCGCGATGACGATCGCGAAGAAGTTGACCTCGGCAAGGGGCATCCGCGCCATCATGCGCTCGAAGCATTCGGAAAGCGGAATGCCGACGCGCTGCTGCTCAACCACCTCCTTGAATTCGTCCTTGATCGGAGACGGGCTCTCGCGCGCGATGATGTTGAGGCATTCATTGAGCGGCAGACCAGATTTGACGCCGCGCACGATGACGTCGATCGAGTTTGCGAACTCGTCGAGAAACTTGGACTGACGCCGCTTGATCATGCGGGCGACGAGCCACCTTGGCAGGCCTAGACCACCAACTAACATCGCCGCGACTGCAATCAGCGGGTTCATGCCAGGCAGCGAAACATAGGTCACCGCACCGGCAACTACGCCCGCCACCGCGCTGGCAATCCAGAAGGTGCGCGGCGTAATATCGAGGCCGGCGCGCTCGAGACGCATTCGCATCGTCAGCTTTTCGCGCTGCTTCTGCTTTTGCTCGAGCTCCTTCAACGTGTCTGCGACCTGCCGGCGCCGATTACTCACCTGCTCCGCCTGCGCATTGCGCACGGCGCGCTTCACCTTGTTCTCGGTGACGCCCTGCATACGCTTTTCCGCTTTCGAATCGCCCGAAAGCAGCGGATAGGCGAGGATATAGATCATCGCCGCCGCGGAAATCGCCGCAAGCCCGACCAGCCCGAGCTGCATCATCTCAGCATCAAGCATCGGCCTCTCCCATCGTCCGGCCCATGGCATCACGGACTTCCGAATTCACGAGCGCCAGGGACAGTTTCTCGGTCTCGTTGTAGTATTCGGCGCGCTCCCAGAAGCGCGGGCGCGCGATGCCTGTCGAGCGATGGCGGCCAATGAGCTTGCCGTTGGCATCCTCACCCGTGATGTCGAACACGATGAGGTTCTGGAGGGTGACCACATCGCCTTCCATGCCCACCACCTCGGTGATGTGCGTGATCTTGCGCGATCCGTCACGCAGGCGCGATGCCTGGATGATGATGTCGATCGATCCGACGATCATCTCGCGGATCGTCTTGGTCGGCAGCGCGTAGCCGCCCATCATGATCATCGACTCGAGACGGCTGATGGCTTCGCGCGGGCTGTTGGAGTGGAGCGTGCCCATGGAGCCGTCATGGCCCGTATTCATCGCCTGCAGCAGGTCGAACGCCTCAGGTCCGCGAACCTCGCCGACGATGATCCGCTCTGGACGCATACGCAGGCAGTTCTTGACGAGATCACGCATCGTGATTTCGCCCTCGCCCTCCAGATTTGGCGGGCGCGTTTCGAGACGGACGACGTGGGGCTGCTGGAGCTGAAGCTCCGCCGAGTCCTCGCACGTGATGATACGTTCGTCGGAGTCGATCGAGCCGGTCATGCAGTTGAGCAGCGTCGTCTTACCCGAGCCGGTACCGCCGGAGATGAGGATGTTGCAGCGCACGCGGCCGATGACCTCGAGGATGGCTTTCGCGTCGGGCGTGATGGAGCCGAACTGCACGAGCTGCTCGAGCTTCAGGCGGTCCTTCTTGAACTTACGAATAGTGAGCGCAGGACCGTCGATCGAGAGCGGCGGCGCGATGACGTTGACACGGCTACCGTCGGGCAAGCGCGCGTCGCAGATCGGCGAGCTTTCGTCGACGCGTCGGCCAACCTGGCTGACGATGCGCTGGCAGATGTTCATGAGCTGCGCGTTGTCGGCGAAGCGCACGCCCGTCTTTTGAACCTTGCCATTGACCTCGATGAAGGTCGTGCCGGCACCGTTGACCATGATGTCGGCGATGTCGTCGCGGGCGAGAAGCGGCTCGAGCGGACCATAGCCGAGAACGTCGTTGCAGATGTCCTCGAGCAGCTCTTCCTGCTCGGCGATCGACATCACCACGTTCTTGAGCTGGATGATCTCGCCGACGATGTCGCGGATTTCCTCGCGCGCGGCGGCAGCCTCGAGTTTGGCGAGCTGCGTCAGGTCGATCGTGTCGATCAGTGCGTTGAAGACCGACGTCTTGACGTCATAATACTCCTCGGAGTGCCGGCGCGTCTGCTCGACCGGATCGACGCGCGCCGGAGCCGCCGGCGTGGTGGCCACGGCCGTGCGTTGAGCATCGCCGCTAGGTGCTGGTGCACCCGGCGATGGCGATGCAGCCGGACGGCGCGGTGCAGAAGAATCGTTGGGACGCCTGCCGAACATGCCTGGCACTCCTTAGCGCTTCAGTCTCAACTTGCCGAGAATTCCATCGAGTGCGCCGACCTTTGCCGCTTTCTGCTCGCGGCGCCCGGTCAGTGCCGATGCGATCTCGTGGATCGCCGGCACAGCCTTGGCCTTCGGCAGCAGCTCCTCGATCATCTGGCCGTTGTTGGCGGCCTGCCCGAAGGTCTCGGTGTCGAATTCGATGATCGCAGCGGCCTTCGTACCCATGGCCGACTCGAAGTCCTTGATCGAGATCTCAGGCCTCTTCGGCACGCCGACAGTGCTCAGCACCAGCAGCGGCGGCTTGTCGTTGTGACGTGCCTGCTTGATGAGATCGAACATGTTCTTCGCGTTGCGCAGATTGGCCAGGTCCGGCGCCGCGGTGATGATCACGCTGTCGGCGTTGAGGACCATGCGCTTCGTCCATTCCGTCCACATATGCGGTACGTCGAGCGCCACGAAGGGCACGTTCTGGCGCACCACGTCGAGAACGATGTCGCAGGCATCCGCCGAGAGATCGTATTCGCGATCGAGGGACCCCGGCGCGGCGAAGATGCTCAGGTATTCCGAGCACTTCGTCAGCAGGCGATCGAGGAGCACTTCGTCGAGACGCTCGGGCGTCGAGATGGCTTCGGCGATGCCCTGGACGGGATCCTGATTGAAGTCGAGGCCGGCGGTGCCGAACGGCAGGTCGAGGTCGGCGATCACGACCGACTGCTTCATCATCTCCGAGATCGTCCACGCGACGTTGTGGCAGATCGTGCTCGAGCCCACGCCGCCCTTGGCACCGACGAAGGCATAGACGTTGCCGACCGGATCCGACTGAGGATCGTTGTAGAGGTTCGACAAGCTCTCCATGAGCTCGAGCGGCCCGATCGGGGCGATCAGGTACTCACTGACGCCGCGGCGGAGTATGTCGCGATAGAGCGCCACATCGTTGGTATGACCGATCACGATGACCTTGGTGCCGGAGTCGCACGACTCGGCGAGGCGATCGAGTTCGGCGACGAACTCGCGCTGCGCAAGCGTCGACTCGATAATGATCAGGTTCGGCGTCGGGCTTTCCATGTAGTGCGCCACCGCGGCCTGCACGCCACCCATATGGACGCTGACGTGCGTCTTGATGAGCCTGCGGTCCTCGGCAGCGACCTGGATCGCATCGGCCGTCTCTGCCCGCTCGCAGAAAGCCTGGATCGAGATCCGCGGGATCGGACGCGCGCGATCCGAGGTCCGCTCGTCGACGGCCCCTCCAACTTCCTCAACTCTGGCAAGCTCGCGGCTCATGGGTCTTGTCCTCGCTTACGTTCGTTCGTTTGGCTTCTGGTCGGCAATCAGGCTGAGCCTCATGCCACCTATTTCGCGATCGCCTGCAGGCGCTCGTCACCGGACTTCTGCGCACCCGTCGGCTGGCCCTTGACGAACTTGTCGTAGACCGTATCGCGGCGCTCTGCCGGGGCCGGCGTCATGCTCCTCGGACCGAGCAAGTCGGCGGGGTTCGCAATCTGAACCGCCAGGTTGCGCTGCGACGCGCAGCCGAAGTTCGCGTAGGGCAGGTTCTTGCGATCGCTCGCGAGGTTGTCCGGCCAATGCCCGCACTCCGGCGCTTCGGCGGCAAAGCGTGCATAGGTGATCTTGATGGGCGCACTAGCGTCGCGCCCGGCGCGATAGGGCCCGACGGTGACGTTTGCCTCGTCGATGCCGGCTTCATGCACGATCAAACGCAGATCGCGGAGCGCGCGGACTGACGAACCCTCGTTGGGACTGCCGCTCGGAACGCCGATCGCGAGCCGGGTGGAACCGCTGCCAGAGCCGTAGGTGCGGAAGAAATGGATCGCCTGGGCACGCTGAGCCGGCGTCAACCCCATGGCTCCAGCGGACACCCTGAGCGTAAGGTTGGCGGGTTGATCCGTGACCACGATCGGATGGCGCTGGCGCGCGTCGATCATGGCCCAGCTCGCGACATGCACACCCGGCTCTTCCTCACCGGGACGGCAGCCGCCGAGCCCGACAGCGATGGACGCGAGCAGCAGGCCGGTAACGACCGTGCCAGCAGGGGCGAGCAGGCCCGTACGATTTGACTTCCTGACATTCATGATACGTCTCCGTCGATCCTGCTCAACTCAGTCAACGATGAAGCCAGCGCCGTCCTTGAGCCCGGCGTGCGTCGGCGCAATGTCTTTGCCGTAGATGCGATTGAGGTGGCCGTAGAAGTTGAACTTGTGATCGGTGGCGGGCGCCAGGCCGTCATCCGGGCGAGCGAATTTCTGCCGCGCCGTCGGCTTCACCATGTAGGGCGTGACGAGCACAACGAGTTCGGTCTCGCGCTTGATGAAGTCGTTCGAGCGGAACAGGGTGCCGAGGACCGGCACATCCTTGAGCCCCGGGAAGCCATCGATGTTCTTCCGCGTGTCGTCCGAAAGGAGACCAGCGAGTGCCAGCGTACCACCCGACGGAAGCTCGACGGTCGAGCGCGCCTGCCGCTTCTTGAGCGCGGGGATCGAGATCGAGTTCAGCGTCACGGCACCGACGTCGGTCAGCTCGGAGACCTCGGTCTCGATCTTCAGGCTGATGCGCCCCTCGGACATGACGACGGGCGTGAAGGCGACACCGACACCGAACTCCTTGAACGTCACCGACATCTGGCCCGACGAGTCGACCGACGGGATGGGGAACTCGCCACCGGCCAGGAACTTGGCCGTCTCGCCCGACACTGCCGTCAGGTTAGGCTCAGCGAGCGTGCGGATGAGACCGTCGCGCTCCAGCATCCGCACGGCGTAAGCGACGCCGCCGTTGCTCGACCCATAGCCGCCGGCCAATCCGGAGTTTCCGAACGCGCCGCCGGGACCGGTATTGTGCATGCAGAGGGCCCCCGCGACCGCACATCCCGTGGCGCTGGCAGCGCCGCTCGTGCCAATTCCGGGAAGCGGGAGGCGCCCAAGACCGGCTGCCGCCGTCAGAGGCAGCGCGTTCTCGGTGAGAAGGTTCGTGCTGAAGTTGCCCGAGTTGACGTAAGCGCCGAGATTAATGCCAAACTGCTTCATGATCGAGCGCTGAACTTCGGCCACGACCACCTGGAGCATGACCTGCTCCTCGCTCTCGATCGTCAGTAGATTGATGACGAGCGCGTTCTGGCTCGAGTTCTGGCCGTTCGGATCCGCAGCGCCCTTCATTTGCCCCGTCGTCTGCGTCATGCCTGATGGGGCACCGGGCGGCGTGGAGGTCGTGCTGCTCCAGTTCGTGCCCGAAGCCTGCATGTGAGCCAGGTTGGCCTTTGCATACTGCTCAGCGATGATTTTGGCGCGCTGCGCCTGAATGGGGTTGACGACCGAGCCCTTCAGCACGACGGCGTTGCCGGCGATATCGGTCTTGATGTTGGAGCCCGGCAGCATCCGGGTCAGCATCTCTTCGAGCGAGGTCAGATCCACACCGATGGAGATCTCGAGAGTCGCGATCTGGTCGCCGTTCTCGCTGAAGAAGAATGCATTGACGCTGCCCATCTGCTTGGCCAGCAGAAACACGCGGTCGGCCGACTGGACAATGGCATCGACGCGCTCGGGATCGGAGACGAGCACGTCGCGGAGCCGTGTCGGGAACTGCACCATCAGCGACTTGCCGGCGCCGATGCGTACGGTCTCAACCACCGGGAACGGTCCCGTGGATGGAATGCGCAGCACGGAGTTATGCACGCCGATGCGGCCGGCGCTCGGCTGTTGGCTCTTCTGCGCGTCAGCGGGCGCGCTTCCCAGCGCTGCCATCGCCAGACCAAGGCCGCAAACGGCCAGTTTCATCATCATCCGCATGGGGTTCAAAGCCTTCTGGCGACCGACCAAGAGCAGGGGTACACGCAGACGCAACTTCTGAGACACACACGCAGACACACACTCGTAAAACTCAAACGCTCATATTCAGTTTGGCGGCGCCAAAGCGGCGCGCCCAATCCAAACACAATCAATGCATGCCGACAGACACACTCGACTTCTGGCCATACCGAAGAATGCGCACCGTCTCGCTCTGCTTGCGCACGCCGTCTTCCGCGCCATCGCCACTGCGCTGGAAGTCCGCGATCGAGCGAAGTGCGAGCGTGATGTCACCCATCGATTTGGAGAGCGCGAGCTTCTCGGACTGCAGCGGCGAAAGCTCGAGCGTCGCCGTGTTGCCCTCTAAGCCCTTCTGACCTTCCTTCGTCTCGAGGCGCTGGCCGATCGCAAGCACGCGAACGTTGCTGAAGAGGAGCTCGCTCGTGTGGTCCTCGCCGCCTCTGCCTCGCACGCGGCGGATCAGATAGACGTCCACATGATCGTTCGGAAGGATCAGGCGGCCGACGCCCGTGTCCTCGGTGATCTTCGCCGAAATCGCACGCCGCCCTTCGGGCAGGATCGATGCGAGGACGCCGCCGTCACCTGGCTTGATCAGCTTGGCGCGCGTGATCGGCTCGTTAGCCAGGATCGGCGCCCGGGCGATGTGACCGACGAAATCCTTCATGGAGCTTGCGCCGCGGCAGAGCACGGCACCTTGCGGTACGGCGTCCTGCGGCCAGCCCTGGCAGCGGAAGCTCGATTCCGACGCTATTGCGCCAAGGCCCAGGTCGATCCGGGCAACGAGAACCTCGGCGACATTGGTGCGCACCTCGCGCTGGACGACCTGTGGCTTCGTCGTCAGCTTCTGCATGCCGATGAAAGCACCGACGCCGCACACGCCTGCGATAGCGATACCGATCAGCTGTCCCTTCTTCATCGCGTGACAGGTCCTCTCATCCCAGCAATCCCGATTTCTCTCGTTCGTGAATCTCGCCGACAATCCTCAATGGCGCGTTAATGGTGGGATTGAACGGGCACGCGGACGGATGCCGCCGCCACGATGGCGACGTGCAGAGGCAAACTAGACACATATGTCCGCTGTGATTTTTGGCGCCTTCGGAAGGAGCAGGCTCCGCTTCGCCCGCTCCGCCGCGACGAGAGTATTTCTATCGATCGGGGCCGTCCCCTGCCCGGCGCAGGATGCAGGATCGCCCGAATCAACTCTTTCGTCGCGGGAAGATTATCAGATTCCCGCCGACACGAACCAGATCGTCGAGGGAAACACGTGAAGCCCAGCCGCGGCGAGCGCGATGCCATAGGGGATGCCTGTCCTGGCGCGGTGGAGGTTCATGGCCCACTTCTGACCGGCAAGCCAAAGGGGGGGCATCATGCTGCGATAAGAAAGAATGGCGATCGACAGCGCTCCGCCGGCCATCGCCGTCAGCAGCAGGTAGGGCAGGAGGTGGTCGAAACCGAGCCAGAGCGCGGTTGCAGCCAGGAGCTTTGCGTCCCCGCCCCCGAGCCATCCGAGTGTGAACATGCCGATGCCGATCGTGAGCATCAAAAGCCCCGCACCGACGTGGCTCGCGAGCGCCCACCAGCCAATACCCATCATGGCTGCAGCAACGACGAAGGCTGCGACCAGGACGATGGAGATGCGGTTGGGGATCGTCATCGTGAGAAGGTCCATGGAGCCGGCAAAGGCCATGGCCGCCGGGAAGACCAGGATGACGGCGTACTCGATCACGGCTTGATACTCCCACGCATAGGCACCGCGCTACTTGGAGCCGCATGGTGCCAGGGTCAGAGTATGCCGAGGGGGTGAAAGCTAGGTTAAGTGACGAGCGCTGCCGCGTTCACGCAGCCCGCCACACCCCGCTGCGTACAATTTTCGACATAACTTTTTTACCGCAACGACGAAGAAGCGCGTCCGCCCCGCGTTTGCACGATTGTTCCAACAGGTCGTTAAGACTGTTGCCGCTACAGTCTCTCACGCAGCGAGGGCATGGCAGGCCGCACAGAAGGCTGCTCGAGCAAGGGGAGATGGGGTCGTGTCAGGTCTCTTGAAGCGGTTCCAGGACGATATCTCGGGCGCCACCGCAATCGAGTACGCTTTGATCGCTGGGCTTATCAGCGTCGTAATCGTTGCGTCAGCCACGTCGATCGGAACCCGGCTGCAGGAAATCTTCGCTGCGGTCAACGACGGCTTCCCCGAGACCTGATCGCAACGCCTTCGATCACATAGACGCCGGGCGGATCTCAAATCCGGCCGCAGCGTCCGCACGTCTCGTTCGCTTGTTTCAGATGCCCCTACCCCTCGGAGGCGACTGCCTCATCGGAGGACGGCGCCGGCGGACGGGCGAAGACCAGCTTCTGATAGGCGAGCCCGATTCCGATCAGCACCGCACCGAGGGTGATGAACGAGAGCGCGCGCCAGAGGCCTGTTAGCTCCGCGAGATCGAACAGGAAGACCTTGACCACGGCGAGCAGCACCAGGAGCGCAGACGCAAACCGCGCGACGCCGGCCCCGCGCCAGATGCCATAGCCGAGATAGACGATCCCGAGCAGCAGCCAGCCGGCCGAATACGCCCAATGCTCGGCGCCGCCAGTTGAGCGGAAGATGCCGATGCGCGGGCCCTGGAAGGCGTGGCGGATCTCGAGCGTCACATAGAAAAAGACGAGGATGCCGGCCAGAACGAAGAGCGCCGTGACGTACCAGTTCGGCCGCACGCCCCTCGCTGTACGAGCAAGGAACGCTGCTGCAATCCCCGGCACGAGGTACGCAAGCAGCAGCGAGCTGAAGATGACCGGGCCACGCACATCGCTTCCGCTGCCGCCGAAAAGCGGGTTCTCGATAAGCAGCAGGCCAAAGGCGCCGAACAGGATCGCAATCACGCCAAGAGCGATCGAGCCCCAGCGAAAGACTGGGTTCGCCCGGGCGAGATCCAGGCGCATGAGCACATAGGCCATCATGACCGCCATGAGCACGTGCAGGCCCTGCTCGACGTGGCTCGATGTCGTGGCGAGTGGGTCGCCGCTATTTAGGGCATGGCGGATCTGGAAGAAGAGGAGCAGCGCGGTGAAGACGACCGCGAGTGCATCGGCGAGCCGCTGGGCGAGGTCGACGCCACGAAGTTCCAGCAGCCGCCCCGCAGCGGCGAAGGCCATCGCCGGCACGCCGTAGCCGATGAGCAGCCAGTTGAGGATTGGAATACGCCCCACATCAGCGCCCATGATGACCGGGTCCCAGGCAATGCGCCCGAGCACGACGAGACCGATGGCTGCCACGGCTGGTCGGAGCAGCGGGATATCCCGGAGCGTCGAGACATAGGCCGTGCCGAGCGCCATGAGGGCAAAAGCGACCGTCATGTAGCCGCGCGCGAGGAAGGCGACGAGGGCAAAGCTCAGCGCTGCGATAGCGGCGGCAGCAAAGGCACCTGTCGCAAGGCGGATGCCAGGGAGCGGTACGATCAGCTCGCGCGCGAGAAAGCGCTCGGCAATCCACACGAAGCCACCAGCCAGGATGACTCCGAAAAGCGCGAACGGAATGGACGTGTCGAATTGCGTGATGCGGAGATAGGCGAGCACGAGCACCAGCAGCGGTGGGACGATCGCTCCGAGCAGGTAGAAGCCTGTAACCGGCGCGCTGAGCGTCGGCCCGCGCCACACGCGATATCCGGCAACGGCCGCCGTGCCGATACCCAGAAGCGCCAGTGTCATGAGATAGGCGGAGACATTCTCCGGGAGACGCAGAACCTGTGCCGCGAAGGGCGCGAGCAGGCTCGCGTCGGGAACATCCTTGAGGCCCGGCCAGAAGGCAGCCACAGCAATGACCGGCAGACCGGCGAGCGCGGCACCTGCAGCGGCGGGAGGGCTCAGCCATGCCGTTACGGCGAGCAGGCCGGCCGCCGCTGTTGCCAACGGCACCCAGCCCACAGCCTCGAAGCGGCTGTCGGCGAGCATGGCCGCCGCGAGCAACGCCATGGCGAGCAGCGCGCCGGTCGCGACCTGATCGACCTGCGCCTCGTCGTCTTTCACGCCGAGATGCGGCTCCAGCGCCATGAATATGGCCGCGAGCGCGAGTTGCAGTAGCACGTGCGCGAAGCCCGCCCGCGCCCACTCGTAGCTGCCGGCTGCCGCCTGATCGAGATACGGCAGGCCCCAGAGGAAGGCACCGCCAACCGCGAAGGCGGCGAGCCACAGCCAGCGCCTGAGCCGCGCGAGGCCGTGCGCCGAGGCCGCGACCACAGCCAGATAGAGCACGACCGGCCATGGGCTCGGCTTGTCGGAGAAAATGAGCAGCGGCCCTGCGTAGGCGCCCGCAAGACCGAGACCCGCAAGCATGGGACCGTGCAGCGCCGCCGCGAACATGGTCGCGACGCCGATCGCGCCGAGCAGGAGGAAGGCAAAGGCCGGACCGATGAAACCGTAGAGGGCGTGCGCAGCATAGACAGTGCCGAAGGCCGTGACAGTGCCGGCCGCCGTCAGGATGCTCGGGATGTGTGCCGCTTCGAGCCCCGGCACGACGATCCCGCGGGAGCCACGCCGCAGCCATTCGCCCGCACCTACGAGGGCCAGCGCCAGCAAGGCACCGAAGAAGATGCGCGCACCCGGGCCGAAAATGCCCTGCTCGATGGAGTAACGCACCATGAGGATGCCACCGAGCGCGAGGGCCAATCCACCGACCCAAACAGCCCAGCGGGTGCCGAGCCGCTCCTCGAGCGATCTCTGTGGCTTGGAGGGCGAAGCCGTGGGCTCTGTCGCCGCGGGAGTTGCATCCGCCTCCTGAGGCTCGCCCGGTGCTCCCTCCCCCGTCGGCGGCACCGACGTCTCGACAGGCGGCGGCAGGGCAATGGGTGTCGGCATTTCAGGGGCCGAAGCCTCGCCGACCTGCGGTGGCAGACCACTCCGCAGTGCCGCAATCTGGGCCTCGCTCATGGCCAGCCGATCTTCCAAGCCCTTGAAGCGCTTCCTGAACTGCACGTAGATCCAGATGAGCGCAGCGATCAGGATGATTTCGAAGTCCATGGCCTTACGGCTCCAGCGGCGCGATCGGATACGAGTTGCAGAGGGAAGAGAAGAGCGAGGCGAATCAAGTCACTTAGCGGCGAAGTCTCAGGCGTTATGTTAAACCAAATGTTGCCGAGACCGTGGTCGCCCCGCCTTGCCGCAGCCAAATGGCTATACTGCGGCCGACAATCGAGCAGGGACCCCGACACGGAATGACCTCGCAGCCAAATATCTTCGACCGGCGCCTGCTGACCCGCCGCCGTACCCGGGCCGCGGCCACAGCACCGGCCCACGATTTTCTGCTGCGCCACGTGAGCGAGGATATCGCGGATCGCCTCTCGCTCATCCCCCGAACATTTCCGATCGGCCTGAATCTTGGCGCACACACGGGCGCGTTGAGCCGGCAGCTTCGCCAGCTCGGCAAGGTCGGGCTGCTGATCGACGCCGATGCGAGCAGCACCATGCTGGCCCACTGTGAGGGCCCCCGGCTCGCGGCGGACGAGGAGTTCCTCCCCTTTGGTCCGGGCACGCTCGATATCGTGGTGAGCGGCCTTGCCCTGCAACTTGTCAACGATCTGCCGGGTGTTCTCGTCCAGGTTCGTCAGGCGCTCAAGGGCGACGGGTTGATGATTGCCGCCCTGCTCGGCGCGGGGTCGCTCTCCGAGCTGCGCGAGGCGTTCCTCATTGCCGAGGCGGAGATTTATGGCGGCACCACCCCGCGCGTCGCCCCCTTTGCGGATGTCCGAACGCTCGGGGGCCTCCTGCAGCGCGCAGGCTTCGCGCTGCCGGTCGCCGATGTCGGTACCCTCGCCGTGACATACCCGCATCCGCTGGCCCTCATGGCCGAGCTCAAGGCCATGGGCGCGGGCAACGTCCTCGCGGAGCGCTCCCGGCGGCCCATGACACGACGCCTGCTCGCACGCGCCGCGGAGGTCTACCTCGAGCGGCACGGCACGAGCGACGGGCGCGTGCCCGCCACTTTCGAGATCGTGACCCTCACCGCCTGGGCGCCAGACCCTTCGCAGCCCAAGCCGCTCCGCCCCGGTTCGGCTCGAACCCGCCTCGCCGATGCCCTCGGCGTGCCGGAAGGGGTGCCGACACCGCCCAAAAAAGAGATTCCTTGAGTATCAACGGTGCCACACCTTAGTCTGTACATCGCCGCAATCGCGCCGTGCGGCCACCCCGAATCGAGGTCCCTTTAGGAAACCGTTAGGACCGAATCGGCTCAGTTGCGTCGACGCCCACAAGGCGTCCAGTTCACGGGGAGAATGACAGATGTTGATGACGACGCTCGATGGTATCGAGTTTGCGAGCACGTATCCCGATCTCCTCGGAAAGCGCGTTCTGATCACCGGCATAGACAATGCTCAGGGCGTAGATATCGCCCGCGCGTTCGCCGAGCAGCGCACGCGCCTTGTGCTTCATGTGACTGAAATGACCCCCGAGATGGAAGTGCTCGGCGAGATCGTTTCGCAGGGTGCCCTCGACGTGCGCCTGTTCGACGGACCGATCGGCGCGACGGACGCCGCGGTGAAGCTCGCACGTCAGGCCGTACAGGCTTTCGGCGGCGTGGACATCGTCATCAATCTCGCGACCGTGCCGACGCCGAAAGGTGGCGCAGCAGCCAGCGAGAGTGCCGTCGAGGAAGCGGTGAGCGAGGCGCTCGGCGCCGCCTGCCTCATCACCAAGATCGCGACGAACCGGATGCGCCTCACGATGACCGAGGGCCTCGTGCTCACGATCCTGCGCCTGCCGAAAAAGCCCACCTCGGCGCACCGCATCGTTGGCGCACTTGCGCGCTCGGCGCTGACGAACCTTACACGCAACGAGGCGCGTGAATGGGCACCTCACGGGATCGCCATCAATGCCATTGCACCGGCGGAGATGAGCACGATGAAGCCGTTCGGCGCGCTCACGGGCGAACCGGACATGGCGAGCCTCGCGCTGCATCTGTCGAGCGAAGAAGGCCGCGACATGACGGGCCTCATGTTCGAGTGCTACGGCGAGTAGGCTCTCAGCTTGCGACAACGCGTTCGGGAAACGCGCGAGCTATGGCGTCGCGCGTTGCCGCAATGACGCCGCGCTCGGTGATGAGCCCACTCACAAGGCGCGCGGGCGTAATGTCAAACGCGTAGTTCGCGACGTGCGTATTCTCAGGCACGAGGCGAACGCGCGCGACTTCGCCCTGCTCGGTCGCGCCGCTGATCCACGCAACTTCGTCGCCGGCGCGCTCTTCGATGGGGATCTGCGTCACTCCATCGGTCATCGTGAAGTCGATGGTCGATGAAGGAAGCGCCGCATAGAACGGCACGCCGTTGTCGCGCGCCGCGAGTGCTTTCAGATACGTGCCGATCTTGTTGCAGACGTCACCCGTCGCGGTCGTTCGGTCGCTCCCAACGATGACCATGTCGACTTGCGCATGCTGCATGAGATGGCCGCCGGCATTGTCCACGATGACCGTGTGCGGCACGCCATGATGGCCGAGTTCCCAGGCTGTCAATGCGGCGCCCTGATTGCGTGGACGTGTCTCATCCACCCACACATGCACGGGGATGCCCGCATCGTGCGCCATGTAAATGGGTGCGGTGGCCGTGCCCCAGTCGACGGTCGCGAGCCAGCCTGCATTGCAGTGCGTGAGAATGTGAACCGGCATCCCCGCCTTGAGTCGCGCGATCTGGCGGATCAGATCGAATCCGAATTTGCCGATGGCCTTGTTGGTCTCGACATCCTCGTCAGCCATTCGCGAAGCCTCGACATAAGCTGCGACGGCGCGCGCGGGTGCAGCCCGCTGCATGAGGACAGCGCGCATCCGATCGAGCGCCCAGCGCAGGTTGACCGCCGTCGGCCGGGTTGCAGCGAGCACCGCGCCAGCGTGCTCGAGATGCGCATCCGATGGATCCGCACGCATGGCGAGCGCGAGACCGTATGCCGCTGTCACGCCGATCAGGGGCGCGCCGCGCACGTGCATGTCACGGATCGCACGTGCAGCATCATCGAGTGAAGCCAGACGCTCCACAGCGAACCTGTGCGGGAGCCGCGTCTGGTCGATGATCTCGACCGACCAACCGTCCTCGCCGAGCCAGATGGTCCGATAGGACTTACCGTCGACATTCATGCACATTCTTCCCGACCGGACAGCGATGGGCCTATGGTAGCCCATTCACGTGCGCAAGGGAGCCTCACCTATGGCCAGCAAGCCTGTGTGCCTCGTCGTTGGTGCCGGAGATGCGCTCGGCGGCGCCATTGCCCGGCGCTTCGCCCGCGAAGGATTTCACGTCTGCGTCGCACGGCGCACGGCCGACAAGCTCGCCGATCTCGTCGCCTCCATCGAGAAGGCCGGCGGCACCGCCACGGCCTATGGCTGCGACGCACGGCGCGAGGATCAGGTCATCGCGCTCTTCGAGCAGGTCGAGAAAGAGCATGGCGCCATAGACGTGCTGGCGCACAACATCGGCGGCAACGTGCGCGAGTCCATCCTCGATATGACCGCACAGAAGTTCTTCAAGACCTGGGAAATGGCGTGCATGGCCGGCTTCCTCACGGGGCGCGAGGCCGCACGCCGGATGGTGCCGCGCGGCCGCGGGACGATCCTCTTCACAGGGGCGACGGCCTCGCTACGTGGCGGCGCAGGCTTTGCAGGCTTCTCGGCCGGCAAGTCCGGTCTCAGGATGGTCGCGCAGAGCATGGCCCGCGAACTCGGCCCAAAAGGTATTCACGTCGGCCACGTCGTCGTCGATGGCGCCATCGACACGGCCTTCATTCGCGAGAATTTTCCGCAGCGCTACGCACTGAAGGAGCGCGACGGCATTCTCGACCCGGAGCACATTGCCGATATCTACTGGATGCTGCACACGCAGCCGCGGGATGCCTGGACCTTCGAGATGGATGTCAGGCCGTGGATCGAGAGCTGGTGATCCCGATCAGTCCTTCTTTTCTTTCGCCATCGCATTCCGCAGCGCTTCGAGCTCGGCCTTGAGAGCGGGCTCGATGAGGCGTGGCATGTTGGTGTTCAGCCACTCGCGAAGGAGCGGGCGCAGCAGCTCGACCACCGTCTCGTCCATCGATTTGGTGCCAGCCGCGGCGTCCGATTTGGCGACTGACGTCACAACCTGAGGCGCGGACGGTGCTGCGGTCGTGGGTGCGGCCGGCTTCGGGGCCGGAGCAGGTAACGGCGCTGGCGCCACGGCGGCAGGCTTGGGCACGACAACGGCGGCGGGCGTCGGCGCAGGCAGCGACACAGCGACGGGCTCGGGCTTCTTCTCGGCGACAGGCGGCATAACCGGGGCGGGCTTCGCCTCGGCCTTCGTATCAGGTGCCGGCCTCGCAGCGGCGTCGGACTTGATCTCGGTCTTGAGGTCGGCTTTGACGCCTTCCTCCGTACGGGCGGTCGCGGGCGTGTGCGCGGGTTCGGGGCTCTTCGGCGCCGGCGCGAGGCTCGGATGCGCGCTCGGTGGGATGACCCCGGCGATCAGTCGCCGCAGGGCGTCCGCACCCGGCACTTCCGGTATCGCATCAGCAGCCAGGGGCGCCCTCGTCGGCTCGCCGAGCAGGGGACCTGCCAGCGGCGGGGCAAGCACCGGGCGTTCGCCGTTCATCCCCGGCGAGGGTGCTCCCTCGCGACTGGGGGCCGGCCCGACCGGATCGAACTTCCCAGGCACCACGCTGCCGAGATCATTGAGCTTAGGCGCGGGTGGTCCGACGGCCGCAGTCGAGATCGGTTCCTTGGTCGGAGCCGCCGGTCCCGAAGGCTGAGCCTTTGCCACGGGAGTTAGCAGCGGCATCTCCGCAGTCGGATTGGCTGGCGGCGTGGCCCCGGGCTCCTTCATTGGCGCAGCGACGTTCTGCACCGGGGCTGCCGGCTTTGCCTCGACAGCCGGGAGCGCAAGCTCCGGACCGGCCGGTTTGGCATTGGAAAATGCAGGCGGCGGCGGCACCGCGCGCGGTGTCTCGGCGAGCAGCTCGTCCAGACTGACGGGCTCCGCCGATTCAGCCTCGAACTTTTGAGCTGGCAGCTTGAGCTCTGGGGTGCGCGGGAGATCGAGTGCGGCGCCGGATACGCCGTTCAGTGAAGTGCGCGTCGGGCCCGGCGGAACGGCCAGAGCCGGTTCCTGAGCCATGATCTTGCGGATAGAAGCGAGGATATCGCTCATGCTCCGGTCGTCACGCTTCTCAGGACTGGACATCTGCAAACCCTCCACTGCCCGCAGGTATGGCCGCCGACGCCGTACAAAACTTGCGAGTCCCCACCTCGATTCGACTTCCTATGCGGGAATAGTGGCATCAATGGCGCAAGTCACCCCTCGGCGGCCGCCCGCCCACAGGCTAAACCGGCCGGCGATCCCCGCTTACCCGGTACTCTCCTCAAGACTTTCCCCAAGACTTTCCTAAGCCTGTCGCATCTGATACATGCTGTCCGTCCAACAAGCCAAACCAGTGCGTAGAGAGGTTTTCCGTGCCCCGCCCTCAGCGGGGCGCGGCAGTAAAGCCCATACCAGACGCAGGAGATGAGCATGGCCGGACGCAGCTCGATCATCGATGCCAATGTTGGACTGACCTTCGACGACGTTCTCCTCTTGCCAGGGCGCTCCGAAGTCCTCCCCGGCGAGACGGACGTTGCCTCGCGAGTCACCAAGGAAATTTCGGTCCGGATCCCGATCCTCTCATCCGCCATGGACACTGTTACCGAATGGCGTCTCGCCATCGCGGTCGCGCAGGCAGGAGGCATCGGCGTGATCCACCGCAATCTCACGCCCGAGGAGCAGGCGAACCAGGTCGCCGCCGTCAAAAAATTCGAATCGGGCATGGTCGTGAACCCGGTCACCGTCGAGCCAAACGCCACGCTCGCCACCGCGCTGGAGCTGATGGCGAAGCACAAGATTTCGGGCATCCCCGTCGTCGAGGCACCGCGCAACGGCCGCCGCGAGGGCAAGCTCGTCGGCATCCTCACCCATCGCGACGTGCGCTTCGCGACCAACCTGCAGGCGCCCGTTCATGAGCTCATGACCAAGGACAAGCTCATCACGGTGCGCGAGAACGTCGATCGCGAAGAGGCCAAGCGCCTGCTGCATTCGAACCGCATCGAGAAGCTGATCGTCGTCGACGATGCCTATCAGTGCATCGGCCTCATCACCGTGAAGGATATCGAGAAGGCCCAGCGCCATCCCCATGCCTGCAAGGATAGCCAGGGCAGGCTGCGCGCCGCCGCAGCCACGACCGTCGGCGAGGACGGCCACGAGCGCACGGAGCGCCTGATTGCTGCGGGCTGCGATCTCATAGTGGTGGATACGGCACACGGTCACTCGGAGCGCGTGCTCGCCGCCGTCGCGCGCATCAAGCGTCTCTCCAACAGCACGCAGGTCCTCGCCGGCAACGTCGCGACGGGTGACGGCGCCCGGGCACTCATCGATGCCGGTGCTGATGCAGTGAAGGTCGGCATCGGTCCCGGCTCCATCTGCACGACGCGCATCGTGGCCGGTGTCGGCGTACCGCAGCTCACCGCGATCATGGATGCGGTGGACGTTGCGATGAAGCACGACATCCCGATCGTCGCGGACGGCGGCATTCGCTTCTCGGGCGATCTCGTGAAGGCACTGGCCGCCGGCGCGAGCGTGGCCATGGTCGGCTCTCTCCTCGCCGGCACCGACGAGGCTCCGGGCGAAACGTTCCTTTATCAGGGCCGCACGTACAAAGCTTATCGCGGCATGGGCTCGGTCGGTGCCATGGCACGCGGCAGTGCAGATCGCTACTTCCAGCAGGAAGTGAAGGACGAGCTGAAGCTCGTGCCTGAAGGCATTGAAGGACAGGTGCCGTACAAGGGACCGGCCGGGCATGTGTTGCATCAGCTCGTCGGGGGCCTGCGCGCGGGCATGGGCTACATCGGTGCGAAGGACCTCAACGAACTGCGCGAAAAGGCGAAGTTCATTCGCATCTCACCGGCAGGCATGCGCGAGAGCCATTCGCATGGCGTCGGCATGACGCGCGAGGCGCCGAACTACTCAGGAAGTTCCAGCTAATGAAATCAGGTGCGCGGCTTGCCGCAGCCGTCACCGTTCTCACCGAGATCAGCGCGCGGCACCGGCCCGCAGCGCTCGCGCTCGCGGATTGGGGAAAGGCGAGCCGTTTCGCCGGCTCGGGCGATCGCGCGGCGGTCGGCAATCTTGTCTATGACGTGCTGAGGCGGCGCGGCTCCATTGCCGCGCGCATGGGTGCGGCGACACCGCGGGCGTTGGTGCTTGGTGCAGCGGGGCGCGCACTCGGTCTCGATGCCGAGGCGATCGCCGCGGCCGCCGACGGCTCCAAGCACGCTCTCACACCGCTAACGGAGGCTGAGCGCATCGCACTCCAAAACAGCGAGCCGCCGAGCGCCCAGGAGCTGATGGCCGACGTGCCGAGCTGGATCGTGCCGCTCCTGCAGCCTGTGCTCGGAGATCGGCTGCCCGACGAAGTTGCGGCATTGTCCGAACGCGCACCCGTCGATGTTCGCGCAAACACACTGAAGGCCACGCGTAAGCAGGTGCTCGCCGATCTTGAGAAGCTCGGCCCGGACGAGACCCGCTACTCACCGCTCGGCGTTCGCTTCTCCGCGCCTGAAGGTGCCGGACGCACGCCCAACGTCGAGGCCGAACCCGCGCACGGCAAGGGCTGGTTCGAGGTGCAGGACCAGGGCTCGCAAATCGCGGCATTGCTCGTCGATGCGCGGCCCGGGCAGGAAGTGTTGGATCTGTGCGCCGGTGCCGGCGGCAAAACACTGGCGCTCGCCGCGGCCATGAAGGGCGAAGGCCGCATCATCGCGCACGACAGCGACAAGACACGCCTGCGCCCGATCTTCGAGCGGCTTCAGCGTTCGGGCGCGAAGAATGTCGACGTCCTGGCTGCCAGTGACACGGATACGCTGAGCGGAATGACCGGACGTTTCGATCGCGTGGTGATAGATGCGCCGTGCACGGGAAGCGGCACATGGCGGCGGCGGCCTGATGCAAAATGGCGCTTGAAGCCGCGCAATCTGGAGCAACGCCAGAAGGAGCAGCGCGAGGTTCTCGCCCAGGCGGCGCCATTAGTTAAGTCTGGCGGACGCCTCGTCTACATCACGTGCTCGCTGCTACCGGCCGAGAATACGGACCAGATCACGGCATTCCTGGCAGCGAACACCGACTTCTCGCTCATTCCTTATGGCGAAGTCTGGCGCGAGGTCCTGCCCGGCACGCCGCCTGCTTCGTCCGATGGGCGCACGGATACGCTGGTGCTGACGCCAGCCCAGCACGGCACTGACGGCTTCTTCGTCGCGATCCTTGCACGGAACGCGTAGCGCCCTACCGTTGACTTGCCCATCCCGGCAAGGGCAAGACTGCTCTTAAAGCCAGAGCAAGGCGCCGTTGCCGGGAGAAGCCCAATGTCCGTGTTCCGCTCGTTCCTGTTCGCACCGGGCAATCATCCGCGCCGCGTCGAGAAGGCGCTCAGCCTCGATGCCGATGCCGTTATCCTCGATCTCGAGGATGCCTGCCCCATTGCCGAGAAGATCGCGACGCGCGAGGTGGTGGTCGCCGCCTGCCAGCAGCCACGTTCGGGCCTCGCCTATATCCGCGTCAATGCAACGACGACCGAATGGGGCTACGGCGATCTCGTCGCCGTCGTGCGCAAGGGCGTCGACGGCATTATCCTGCCCAAGGTCGACACGGTCGATGAACTGCGCGCAGCCGATTGGGTGATCGGCAACATCGAGAAGGAGCGCGGGCTCCCGGCGGGTTCGATCGACCTCATTCCTATCACAGAGACCGCCAAGGGCCTCACCAACCTGCGCGCCATCGCGACGGCCGGAACGCGCATCAAGCGCATCGCATTCGGCGCGGGCGACTTCACACTCGATGTGGCCATGGCCTGGACACGCAGCGAAGCGGAGCTTCTCCCCTACCGCAGCGAATGTGTGCTCGCCTCGCGCGCCGGCAATCTCCAAGCGCCACTCGATACTGTCTGGGCCGAACTCAAGGATGCGGAGGGCTTCCGCGCGTCCGCCGTGCACGCCAAGAACCTCGGCTTCCAAGGCAAGATGTGCATCCACCCGGATCAGGTTGGCGTCGTGAACGAGGTGTTCGCGCCGACGGCCGCCGAGGTCGAGTGGTCACGCAAGGCGGTCGCCGCCTTTGCCGAAGCGGAGAAGTCGGGCTCGGCCTCCATCCAGCTCGAAGGCAAGTTCATCGACTATCCGATCGTCTATCGCGCAGAGCGTATTGTCGCGCTCGCGGAGCGCATAGCCGCGCGCAAGCACTGACAATCAAGCCCCACACCAGAGCCCGAACACGAGAAGGAAACGCAGCAATGTCCGGAGAGAGCGCCGCTTCCCCGCATCCGACCGTGAAGGCGCTCCAGGGCGTGCGCGTGATCGACGTGTCGAGCTTCCTCGCCGGGCCGTACTGCACGACACAGCTGGCCGAATTCGGCGCCGAGGTCATCAAGATCGAGCTGCCGAAAGTCGGCGACGCGCTTCGCAAGTTCGGCACGATGACGCCTTCAGGCGACTCGCTCCCCTGGCTGCAGGAAACGCGCAACAAGAAGTGCATCACGATCGACCTGCGCAAGCCCGAGGGCGCGGAATTGCTGAAGCGGCTCGTCCGTCAGGCCGATGTGCTCGTCGAGAATTTCCAGCCCGGCACGCTCGAGAAGTGGGGCCTCGGCTGGGAGACACTGAAAGCCGAGAACCACAAGCTCATCATGGTGCGCATCTCGGGCTTCGGCCAGACAGGGCCCTACAGCCCGCGCCCCGGCTTCGGCCGCATTGGCAATGCGTTCGGTGGGCTCTCCTATCTCGCGGGCTTTCCCGATCGCCCGCCGACGACACCCGGTTCCGCGACGATTCCCGACTATCTCTCGGGCCTCTATGGTTCGCTCGGCGTGATGTATGCGCTGCGCGCGCGCGACATGACGGGGCGCGGGCAGTACATCGACATTGGTCTTTACGAGTCCGTCTTCCGCATTCTCGACGAGTTGGTCGCAGCATACGACTACAAGGGCTATGTGCGCGAGCGCATGGGACCGGGCACCGTGAATGTCTGCCCGCACAGCCACTACCCCACCAAGGACGGCAAGTGGATTGCGATCGCCTGCACGTCCGACAAGATTTTCGCGCGCCTTGCCGAAGCCATGGGCGCACTGGAAGTGGCGGGCGACGGCAAGTGGGGCAAGATCATCGACCGTGATCGCGACCGCAAGGAAATCGACGCCTGGGTTGGGAACTGGACGGAGCAGTTCACGCTGACGGAGTGCATTGCGGAGTGCGACAAGTTCGAAGTGCCGTGCGGTCCAGTGTACTCCGTCGCCGATATCTTCAATGACCCGCACTACGCCGCGCGCGAGAACATCCTGCGCATGAGCGATCCGCGCGTCGGCGAAATCGCCATGCCGAACGTCGTGCCGCGTCTCTCCGATACGCCCGGCAAGGTCGAATGGCTCGGGCCCACGCTCGGCGAGCACAATGACGAGATCTTCAAGGGCATGCTTGGTTTGAGCGACGGCGAGATCGGCCGCCTCAAGGACAAGGGCGTCGTTTGAGGTCGCCAATGGAGACGGCCGCCGTGCCCTATGCCTTCCAGCCTGTGCTGCGCGAGACGATCACGACGCGGATTTCAGGTTTCGATCGTCATGCGATCACCGATCCCGCGCTCCGCCACGCGGCGGTTGCCATTATCGTGGCGGCCGGCGAGGACGCGACAGAGGCCGCGGTGCTGCTCACGCGTCGTCCGCAGCATCTGAACCGGCATGCGGGACAATACGCGCTCCCCGGCGGGCGCATGGACGCGGGCGAGACGCCTGAAGCCGCGGCGCTGCGCGAGACATCGGAGGAGTTGGGTCTTCAGCTCGCGCCGTCTGCCATTCTCGGCTCGCTCGATGACTATGCGACGCGCTCCGGCTTCTGCATCACACCAGTCGTCATCTGGGGTGGTCCGGCGTTTCCGCTGGCGCCCGATCCGAATGAGGTGGCCCGCGTCTTCCGAATTCCGCTGCGCGAACTCGATGCGCCCGAGGTGCCGGACTTCCAGCCACCGTTCGACGGCACGGAGCCGATCTTCGGCGTGCCGCTCGCCACACTCGGCCACAGCCTGCACGCACCGACCGCGGCAGTGCTCTACCAATTCCGCGAGGTCGCGCTGCGGGGGCTCGCGACCCGCGTCGCCCATCTCGAACAGCCGCGCTTCGCCTGGACCTGAGCGGGCGACCTCACTCCGTCTTTTTGGCGATCTTCTCGAGACGCGCCTGGCTGCGCAGCCGGGCCTCACGGCGCGTGATGTAGATCGCCGATGCGAAGATCACCGCGGCACCGACCCACGTCCAGATATCTATAATCTCACCGAAGGCCAGCCAGCCGATCGCAACGGCAAAAGGCAGGCGCGAGAAGTCGAACGTCATGACGAGCGAGGCTTCTGTCGAGGCAAAGCCGCGCATCAGGCAGTAGTGCCCGAGGACGGCCGTAAAGCCGATTGTCAGGATGACCGGCAGATACTCGATGCCGGGCGTCTCCCAAACGAACAGGGCGGGGATCAGCGTGGGGGGCAGCATGAGAATCGTGGTCAGGAAGACGATCTTCCCGGAATCATCCTCGCTCGAAAGCTGCTTCAGCAGCACTGTAATAATGCCTGTGCTGATTGCATTGAAGATCGCACACGCCTGACCCAGGCCAATCGGTTCGCTTCCCGGACGCAGCATGATCATCGCCCCCACGAAGCCGACGACGAGAGCCGTGATTCGGCGGATGCGTACCTTCTCGCCGAGAAACAGGATGGCCCCAATCGTTCCGAACAGCGGCGCGAGGAAGCTGATCGCCGTCACCTCGGCAACGGGGATGAGCGCCAGCGCGTAGAACCAGGCGGTCATCGAAAAGATCGAGATCCCGACGCGCACGCCGTAAAGATGCAGCGCGTTCGAGCGCAGCAGCTCGCGACCGCGCCACATGAGCATCGGCATCAGGAACAGCGTCGCAGAGAGATTGCGCAGGAAGACGACCTGGAGCGGGTGCATACCCATGAGGGCCGCCTTGCGCGAGGCCGCCGCGAGAATAGCGAACAGCGCCATGGCGAGCGTGATCCAGATGACCGCGCGGATCGGATCATCACGCACGAGCGGGCGCGGATCGCGCGATTTAGCGGCAGCGGTGGCGCCGCTCGAAAGCTTCTCGTTGTCCGACACGCGCGTCCTCTGCAGATCTTCCGGTGCGAGACTGAACGGTGCCGGTCGCTCTCGATCGTGACACCAAACCTGCGCCCGATTTGCTCGGCCTGCGCGTTCCTTCGAGATCCATCTCGAATCGCAGCGCCCGCGCGCTTCCTCAGTGCACACCCAGAATGACCGAGGCAAGGCGCATTGGCTGCAGCCCTCCGATGCGCCGGGTCGCGGATCGCGGCAGGGCGCGGCGGCCGCAGTCGCTATTTGCCCCAACCCCCTTGCATTGACGCCCGATTTGGTGGGAACCTGCTTCCTAAGGTCCGGACTTAAGCGACCACCGTCACAACTGAACCAAAAGGAGGGATCGCCCGATGCGGCGCTATGTTTTCGGTCTCGCAGCCACAGCCATTGCCGTCTCCACGCTTTGGGGGACGCCCGCCCAGGCCGGGAAGGCCAACGATACGCTCGTGTGGGCGACGGATCGCGAGAACCCGATCACGGATTCGAGCTACCTCAACACCCGCGAGCTCGTGATCATCGGAACGCTGATCTTCGATCGCCTCGTCCATCTCGACGACAACTACAAGCCGGTGCCGCTTCTTGCCGAGTCGTGGAAGTGGGAGAATGATACAACCCTCGACCTCAACATCCGCAAGGGCGTGAAGTTCCACTCCGGTAAGGAACTCGATGCCGAGGACGTGGCCTACACGCTCAACTTCATCGTCGATCCGAACAACGGATCGCTCAACCGCTCCTATCTGAGCTGGATCAAGAAGGCGGAAGTCCTCGACAAGAACAAAGTCCGCCTGGTCATGGACAAGCCGTTCCCGACGGCGCTCACGTTCCTCGCCGGCTCCGGCAACATCCTGCCCAAGGGCCACTACGAAAAGGCCCCCGCGCGTCCCGACGGCAAGAAGGACTTCGGCGCAGTGCCCTCCGATGGCACTGGCCCGTACAGGATCGTCGAGCTCAAGCCGGGCCAGTCGCTCCTCATGGAGAAGAATCCCAACTACTGGGACGGCAGCGCCAAGGGCAAGCCGCAGATCGGCAAGATCCTCTTCCGGACGATCAAGGACTCCAACACCCGTCTCGCCGAACTCATGACCGGCGCGATCGACTGGGTTTGGGACGTGCCGAAGGACGAGGCCGAACGGCTACAGCGGTCGCCGAACTTAACGATCGAGAACGCCAAGACGCTGCGCATCTCGTACCTGACCTTCGACGCGACGGGCCGTTCGCCCGACAAGCGCTTCATGGACAAGCGTGTGCGCCAGGCCTTCAATCACGCGATCAACCGCAAGTCGCTCGTCGACAATCTCGTCGGCGCGCCCTCGCAGGTGATCCACTCACCCTGCCATCCGGACCAGTTCGGCTGCTCGGAGGACGTGACGAAATACGAATACAATCCTGACCTGGCCAAAAAGCTTCTCGCCGAGGCCGGCCATCCGAACGGCTTTGAATTCGATCTCCACGCCTATCGCGAACGCCACATCACCGAGGCCGTGATCGGCGATCTCGTCCGCGTCGGGCTGAAGCCCCGCCTCGTCTATCTCCAGTACGGCCCGCTCGTGCAGGCGATCCACAAGGGACAGGCCTCAGTCATCAATCTCACGTGGGGCTCGAGCTCCATTCCTGATGTCTCGGCGAGCACCGGTCACTTCTTCACGGGCTCACCGGACGATCTCTCCCAGGACAAGGAAGTGATCGCCGCCATCCAGGAAGCCAACGGCACGATCGACCCTGAAAAGCGCGCAGCGGTTTGGGACAAGGCGCTGAAGAAAATCGCCAGCGAGGCCTACTGGCTGCCCATGTTCACGTACGCAAAATACTACGCGTACTCCAAGGATCTCAATTTCAAGGCGACGTCGGATGAGATCCCGCAGTTCTACAATACGAAGTGGAAGTGATGTCCTTCGAGGATGGCGCCGCTGCCAAAGCTGCGCGCCATCCTCTGCCGGACGACAATGGGTGAGGCCCCGGGCGCGACTGGCCGACTATCGGCAGCGCCCGGTGGATGCCCGATCACTCGGAAGCGAAGGCGCCCATGGCGATCTATGCGCTGAAGCGGTTTGGTGTGGCGATCCTCGTCGCGCTGACCGTGTCGATGATCACCTTCTCGATGGTCTACATCTCGGGTGACCCCGCAATCACCATCGCGGGCGAGGGCGCGCGCATCGAGGACATCGAAAATATTCGCCGCTACTACGGCTTCGATCGTCCCATCATCGTCCAGTATTTCGACTGGCTATGGCACGCCGTCCAAGGCGATCTCGGCAGATCGTACGGCCTCCGCCAGCCGGTCGCTGACGTCATCTTCGAGCGCCTGCCGACGACCATGTTGCTCGGCGCCTGCGCCATAACCTTCGGCCTCACGCTCGCGATTCCCCTCGGCGTGCTCGCCGCGGTGAAGCCGAACAGCATCTTCGACCGCGCAGCGCTGACGCTCGCCGTTGTCGGGCAAGCGATGCCGACCTTCTGGTTCGGCCTCACGCTGATCCTCGTCTTCGGCGTCATGCTGCGCTGGCTGCCAATCACAGGCCAGGACAGCTGGTGGAACTTCGTCATGCCGGCGGTGGCCCTCGGCTACAACGTGGCACCGGCGGTGATGCGGCTCACGCGCGCTGGAATGCTCGAGGTACTGGGCTCCGACTACATCCGTACCGCGCGCGCCAAGGGCCTGCGCCCGATGACGGTGCTCTTCAAGCACGCGCTGCGCAACGCCGTGATCCCGGTCGTCGCACTCGCTGCCGTGCAGTTCGGCTTCATGCTCGGCGGCTCGATCGTGATCGAGACGATCTTCCAGATCAACGGCCTCGGTTATCTCGCGTGGGAGTCCATCCAGCGCAAGGATCTGCCGATGATGCAGGCGATCGTGCTGATCCTCTCGATCATCTACGTCGTGATCACCTTCCTCGCCGACATGCTCAATGCCTTCCTCGATCCGCGCATCAGGGTGACCTGACATGGCCGAGACGACCATAACCCGCACGACGCTTGCCCGCGCCGGCATACAGACCACCGAGGAGATCCTGGCTCCAACGCCCGGGGTTATGATGCGGCGACGCGTCTTCGGCCACTTCGGCCTGATGTTCGGCGCCTTCGTGCTGCTCGTCATCATCTTCATGGCGCTGTTTGCGAACGTCATCTCGCCGCACGACGCCTATGACCAGCAGCTCGGCCGCAAGCTGATCCCACCCATCTGGCACGACAGCCCCAAGACCACCTGGAGCCATCCACTCGGTACCGACCACCTAGGCCGCGACTACCTCTCGCGGCTCTATCATGGCGCACAAGTCTCGCTGCTGATCGGCTTCTCCGCGATGATCATCTCGGGGCTCATCGGCACCGTTCTCGGCGTCATGGCCGGATACTTCGGCGGCCGTGTCGACATGGTGGTGAACTTCCTCATCACGACGCGTCTGTCGATGCCCGTCATTCTGGTGGCGCTCGCCGTCGTCAGCATCGTCGGCTCGTCACTGACGGTCGTCATATGGGTGCTTGGACTACTCATCTGGGATCGCTTCGCCGTCGTCATGCGATCGGCGACGCAGCAGGTGCGATCGCTCGAGTTCGTCACCGCGGCCGAAGCGCTCGGCTGCTCGCATCTACGCATCCTGCTGACCGAGATCGCCCCCAATATCATGAACCACCTGATCGTGGTCGCGACGCTCGAAATGGCGCACGCCATCCTGCTCGAGGCGGCGCTTTCGTTCCTGGGCCTCGGCGTTCAACCACCGACACCGTCCTGGGGCCTCATGATCTCCGAAGCCAAGGGCCTCATGTACTTCGATCCCTGGCTGATCGCGATACCGGGCGTGGCGCTCTTCATGCTCGTATTGTCGATCAATCTCGTCGGCGACGGATTGCGCGATGTGACCGCACCGGAGAACCGCAGCTAGAAGCAGCGCTGAGAAGAACAAAAGACCTATGAGCGATCGCATCCTGACCGTCGAGGGGCTCGAAGTCTCTCTGCCGGTACCCACTGGAACATTGAATGCCGTGCAAGGCGTGAGCTTTCACGTCGATCGCGGCGAAACCGTCTGCATCGTCGGCGAGTCCGGTTGCGGCAAGTCGCTCACCGCGCTCGCCATCATGGACCTTCTGCCCAAGCGTGGGCGACGCGTCGCGCGCGAACTCTCGCTCCTCGGCGATCCGATCGTCGGCGTGCCCGAAGCAACCATGTCGGATCTGCGCGGGAACCGCATGGCGATGATCTTCCAGGAGCCGATGACGTCGCTCAATCCGGCCTACACCATCGGCAACCAGCTCGAGGAGGCCCTGCTGCGCCACCGCAAGGTGCCGCGCGCGAAGGCCCGCGAGCGCGCCGTGCACCTGCTGGAGCGCGTCGGTATCACGGCAGCCGATCAACGGTTGCGCCAGTACCCGCATCAGCTCTCCGGCGGTCTGCGCCAGCGCGTCATGATCGCCATGGCGCTCATGACAGGGCCTGATCTCATCATCGCCGACGAGCCGACGACGGCGCTCGACGTCACCATACAGGCGCAGATCCTCCACCTGCTGGCCGAGCTGCAACGCGAGTTCCACATGGGCCTCGTACTCATCACGCACGACCTCGGTGTCGTCGCGCGTATCGCGACGCGTGTCGTCGTCATGTACGCGGGCCAAGTCGTGGAGACAGGTACTGCAACGGAGGTATTCGGCGCCCCGCGCCATCCCTACACGCGCGGCCTGCTCGACTGCATTCCCATTCCCGGCAAGACCAAACGCGGCGAGCGTCTCGGCACCATACCCGGCATGGTGCCCTCCCTCGTCGGACACATACAGGGTTGCCACTTCGCTGGCCGTTGCCCATTCACGATCGATGCGTGCACGGAAGCGGATGTCCCCCTCACAGCCGCAGCGGGAAGCGCACACGAAGTCCGCTGCATTCGCGCCGACGAGCTGATGCGCAGCGGCTTTCAGATCGTGGAGAGCGTGGCATGAGCACCACTACAGCCATGCGCCCAGAGCCAGCAGCCACCGCGTCGAGCGCACCGCCGATGCTCGAAGCTGTCGACGTCACGCGCATGTTCATGGTCTCGCAGGGCTTCATGAAGGCCAAGAAGCCGCTGCATGCCGTGAACGGCGTCACGCTCTCCATTCGGCAAGGGGAAGTCGTCGGCCTCGTCGGTGAGTCCGGCTGCGGCAAGACCACGCTCGCGCGTATGCTGCTCGGCTTGATGCCGCCTTCGTCCGGCACGCTCAAGATCGATGGTCAGCCGCTCGCCGGCATGAAGCGCCGCGCTGTCGCGCGCCTCGTGCAGCCCGTCTTCCAGGATCCCTATTCCTCGCTCAATCCGCGCAAGTCCGTCGGCTCGATCATCGGACTGCCCCTGCGCGTACAGGGCGGCGTCACCAGTGAGGACGAGAAGAAGCGCGTCCACGAAATGATGGAGCTCGTCGGCCTCGCGCGGCGGCTCTTCGACAACTATCCGAGCCAGCTATCAGGCGGCCAGCGCCAGCGCGTTGCCATCGCCCGCGCGCTCATCAATCGCCCGCGCATGGTCATCTGCGACGAGCCGACGTCGGCGCTCGACGTTTCCGTGCAGTCGCAGATCCTGAACCTCCTGCAGGACCTGCGGCGCGAACTCGGGCTGACGTACCTTCTGATCAGCCACAATCTCGCCGTCGTCGAGCACATGGCCGATCGCGTGGCGGTCATGTACCTCGGCCGCCTCGTCGAGCAGACGGATACCGACACGCTCTTCCGCAATCCGCGCCATCCCTACACGGAGGCGCTGCTGAAATCTGTGCTGACGCCCGAGCCCGGGCTCGGCGTACCCGATACGCAGCTCGGCGCGGCCTATCCGAATCCGCTGAACATGCCCTCGGGATGCCGTTTTCATCCGCGCTGCGCGCGCCGTTTCGGTCCCTGCGACACGATCGTCCCTCGACCGCTGACCAGTGCGGCGGGCATGGTGGAGTGCCACCTTTATGATGACGATGTGAAAAAGGAAGCTGCTGCATGAGTGGGAGCCGCACCGGCGCCATCGCCCGCGCCGAGCAATATGTCGACGGCGGAAATTTCGAGCGCGAGCTCGCCGACCGCGTCGCCGTGCGCACGGAGAGCCAGCGCTTTCCCGATCCGAAGGCGGTTGCCGAATGCCACCGCTATCTGAATGAGCATATGAAGCCGGCCTTCGAGGCCATGGGCTTCTCCATAAAGTCTTACGAGAACCCCTTTGGCGGTCAAGGTCCGGTGCTGCTCGCGACGCGCATCGAAAGCCCCAGCCTGCCGACCGTGCTCGGCTATGGCCATGGTGATGTCGTGCACGGCATGGACGAGCGCTGGACGAAGGGCAAGGGCCCCTGGATCACGGCGCGCGACGGCGATCGCCTGTACGGGCGCGGAACGGCCGACAACAAGGGCCAGCACACGCTCAACATGGCAGCACTTTCTGCTGTCATGGCCGAGCGTGGCGGTTCACTTGGCTTCAATGCCAAGTTCATGATCGAAACGGGTGAGGAAGCGGGCTCCAAAGGTCTCAAGGAACTCGTGCGTGCCAACAAGGCGGATTTTGCGGCCGACGTGCTCATTGCTTCGGACGGCCCGCGCGTGAAGCAGGACCGGCCGACGATCTCGCTCGGCTGCCGCGGCGCGCTGAACTTCGATCTGGTCGTCGATCTGCGTGAAGGCGGCCATCACTCGGGCAACTGGGGCGGTCTGATCGCCAATCCCGGCTTCATCCTCGCACACGCGCTCGCCTCGATCGTCGGGCCGAAGGGCGAACTACTCATCGAGGCGCTCAAGGCACCGCCGATGTCGCGCGCGGTGAAGGATGTGCTGGCGGATGTCGAGATCGACGGCGGCGACAAGGGGCCGGCGGTCGATGAATGGTGGGGTGAGCCGGAGCTTAGGCCCGCCGAACGCGTCTACGCGGCCAATACATTCAACATCCTGGCCTTCACAACAGGAACGCCCGAGCGGCCCGTGAATGCCATTCCGCCCAAGGCGGTTGCCAACTGCCAGCTCCGCTTTGTGGCCGGCACGAATATCGACCAGATCATCCCGGCAGTGCAGGCGCATCTCGCCGCAAAGGGACATACGCTGGTGAAGGTCGTGCCGCCGCCTGCCGCAAACGACGGCGGTTTCGCCGCGACGCGTACCGAGCCGGATCACCCCTGGGCCACGTTCGCGACCAGCTCGGCGCAGCGATCGACGAACGTGAAGCCCGCGATCATTCCGTCGACAGGCGGCTCGATCTGCAATGACATCTTCACCGACGATCTCGGAATGCCGACGATCTGGATCCCGCATTCGTATGCCTCGTGCTCGCAGCACTGGCCGGACGAGCACATCCTGATGCCGCTCTCACGAAGCGCCATCCAGCTCATGGCGGGCCTCTACTGGGATATCGGCGAGGGCAAGGGCGTGCCCAGGACGAATTGAGCCAACCCTTATGATCCGCGCCGCACTCGCCGTCGTCATGGCAGCGCATCTCGTCGCCATGACACGAGACCAAGCCCGGGCACAGACGACGTGCCCGAGCCCTGCCATCGCGCTTTCCCCCGCCGAGCAATGGGATGCCAAGCGCGGCGGGCATCCGCTTGTAGGAACCATCCTGAAGGGGGCGGAGACGCTTACGGCCGGCGCTGGCGATGCGTGTGCCGCTGCGCCCCTGGAGCAGTTGCGCCAGGCTCTGAAGGCGCACATCGAAGATGGCGGCATCGTCCTGCTCGGCGAGATGCACGACAATGGCGCGCAGCACGCGCTCCGCGCCGCCCTGCTGAAATCGATCGTCACCGATCTCGCGGCAGCCAAGAAGCAGACGCCACCGGCACTCGTCTTCGAGCATCTCCGCACCGATCAAGCGGCAGCTCTCGCGACGCGCCCCGAGCCGACTTCCGCGGGAGCCCGCGATCTGCTCGAGCGCCTCGATTGGAAGAACAGCGGCTGGCCTGCGGCCGAGCTGTTCCTGCCCATCTTCGAGGTTGCTGTTACGCACGCCCTGCCGATGCTGCCGGGACATCCTGCGCGGGCCGAAGTGCGCGACGTCGCGCGGCGCGGGCTCGAAGCACTCCCCGCCGATACGGTCTCTCGCCTCGGGCTCGATGTTCCACTACCCGACGCCCTTCAGAGCGCATTGCTCGACGAGCTCGAAGCCTCGCACTGCGGGCTCATGCCGCGCACGGCCTTCACGAACATGGCGCTCGCGCAGCGCTATCGCGATGCGCACATGGCTGCCGCCCTGGCGGATGCAGCGAAGACGCACGACTCGGCCGTCCTGCTTGCGGGCAATGGCCATGTGCGGTCGGATCGCGGCGTACCGTTCGACCTTGCGCGCCTGGCGCCGGAGCGGAAAGTCCTGAGCGTGATGCTGATGGAAGTCCGCGACGGTCGTACTGATGCCGCCACGTATGTAGACCGGGATCCTCAAGGCAAGCCTGCAGCCGATTTCGTCGTGCTGACACCGCGTGCGGATCGTCCTGACCCTTGCGAGGCCATGCGCGCTCGCTTCAAGAAGAAATAGCGCGACGCGAAAGCTGGCAGCTCAGGCGAGCCAGCGCTTGCGGCGCTTGTAGTGCTTCACATCGCGGAACGATGAGCGAGCCCCGCCGGCAACGCCGAGATAGAACTCGGCCACGTCAGCGTTCTCGCGGAGCGCCTTGGCCTCGCCGTCCAGAACGACGCGGCCGGTCTCCAGGATGTAGCCGTAGTTGGCGTATTTGAGCGCCATGTTGGTGTTCTGCTCGGCGAGCAGCACCGACACGCCCTGCTCCTCGTTGATGCGCTTGGTGATCTCGAAGATCTGCTCGACGAGTTGCGGCGCGAGACCCATGGATGGCTCGTCGAGCAACATCATGCGCGGTCGGCTCATGAGCGCGCGGCCGATCGCCGTCATCTGCTGTTCACCGCCTGAGATGTAGCCGGCGAGGCTCTGGCGACGTTCCTTGAGGCGTGGAAAATAGCCGTAGATCATCTCGAGATCCTGGCGCACGGCAGCGCCACCGTCCCGGCGCGTATAGGCGCCGGTCAGGAGATTTTCCTCGACGGTCAGATGCCCGAAGCAGTGGCGCCCTTCCATGACGTGGATGAGACCACGGCGGACCATGGCATTCGGCGTGAGGCCATCGACGCGCTCGCCCTGGAATTCGATGGCGCCCTTCGTGACTTCGCCGCGCTCGGATTGCAGCAAGTTCGAGATGGCCTTGAGTGTCGTCGACTTGCCGGCCCCGTTGGCGCCGAGCAGCGCGACGATGCCTCCTTTCGGCACTTCGAGCGACACGCCCTTGAGCACGAGAATGACGTGGTCGTAGATGACCTCGATATTCTTGATGCTCAGGATGGCAGGCGCAGTCGCAGCGTTCAGGGTGGGGGCGGCTTGGACGGTCACGCGGCTTAGCTCCTCTGGTCGTTGTGCATGAGGCGACATCGCCGCCTCATGCTCTCCTCTCAGCTTCGACGAATGCGCCCATCAGCTTTCCTTGGCGCAGTCGCGCGGCGTGATCTTCTTCTCTGCCGCGTACTTCGCCGAGTACTCGGCCACCATCGGATCGAGGATCTTGCGATCAGCGGTGTAGAAGTCCGAGATGATCTTCCACTCCTTGCCGTCCCACTGATGGACGCGAGCCTGGTCGGCGCCCTGGTGGTCGGCGCACGAGAACTTCATGGGAGCCAGCATCCCCTCGAAGCCGAGTTCCTTGATGCGGGCAGCCGTCAGGTTGAGGTTCTCGAAGCCCCAGCGGACCTGTTCGCCCGTCAACGGCTTCTTGCCAAACTTCTCCTGCGCGGTGCGAATGGCCTCGACGCCGATGAGGGAGTCGATCAGACCGCGATTGAAGAGAACCTGACCATTGGTGTCCTTGCCGACACCCTGGCCCTTGGCATAGACGTGCTTCTCGATATCGCCATGGACGGCGAACTTGCCGGCCGGGTGCTGCAGCATGAGCGCCTTATAGCCCGTAGCCTGATCGCCGGCGGGCGTGACGTCGGGCTCGGCACCCGACCACCACACGCCGATGATCTTGTCACGCGGGTAGGCGACGGCCGCGGCTTCCTTGATCGAGGTCGAGTTCATCACGCCCCAGCCCCAGAGCAGGACGTAGTCGGGACGATCCTGGCGGATCGCGAGCCACTGCGACTTCTGCTCGACGCCCGGATGCGTAACCGGGATAGCCTTGAACGTGAAGCCATTGAGCTTGGCGCGCGCCTCGAGTGCCGGGATCGGCTCCTTGCCATATGGGCTGTCGTGATAGACGAGGCTGATCTTCTTGCCCTTGAGATTGTCGATACCGCCGAGTTCCTTGGCGACATGCTGGATCGCGATGTCGGCCGCCGTCCAGTAGCTGCCGACGGCGATGAAGTTCCAGGGGAACACCGCACCGTTGCGGCTCTCCGAGCGACCATAGCCGGTCGTGAGCAGCGGGATCTTGTCACCCGGCACCTTCTCGGTGAGGGCAAAGGTGATGCCCGTCGAAAGCGGCGAGAAGTACGCGGCACCCGTGGGACCCTTGCCCTTCAGGCGCTCGTAGCATTCGACGCCCTTGTCGGTGGCGTAGCCCGTCTCGCACTCTTCCATGATGAGCTTGACGCCGCCGATGCCGCCATCACGCTCGTTGATCATGGTGATGTAATCGGCTGCACCATTGGCAAACGGAATGCCGTTCGGAGCGTAGGCGCCCGTACGATAGACGAGGCGCGGAATGAACTGCTCGTTCTGCGCCATTGCCGGGCCGGTCGAGAACACGATAGCGGTCCCGGAGAGCACAGCAGCGGCCGCTGTGGCGACTGCCAAGGTCTTTCGCAACATTACTTCCTCCTCCACACGCCGGCGGATGCCGGGTTTCTCGCGGGTGCTTTTTGTTGTTCGCCCGGCTCGCCGCACCACTTCGCGAGCAAGGCACTGGCTCGAACGTGCGGCCTCAGTAAGGGAACGGCCACAGTCTGAGTTTCTCCTTCGCGATCGACCAGAGCCGCGCGAAACCGTGCGGCTCGACGATCAGCAGGTAACAAATGAGCGCGCCCGTCACGATGAAGACGAGGTGTGAGACGGTTTCGACGGAGACGGGTATGCCAAGCGCATGCGGAACCTGATCGAGCATGATGGGCAGGATCAGGATGAAGGCTGCACCGAGGAACGAGCCGAGGATCGAACCGAGACCGCCGATGATGACCATGAACAGGAGCTGCAGCGAGCGGTCGATATTGAAGGCGAGCGGCTCCCACGCACCGAGATAGACGAACGCCCACAGCGCACCGGCCACGCCGACGATGAACGAAGAAACGGCGAAGGCGGTGAGCTTTGCGTAGAGCGGGCGAATTCCCATCAGCTCGGCGGCGATATCCATGTCGCGGATCGCCATCCATTGGCGGCCGATGTTGCCGCGCACGAGATTCTTCGCGATGAGTGCGAAGACCGTCACAAATGCGAGGCAGAGCAGGTAGCGCTCAATGGGCGAGTGGACGAGATACCCGAAGAAATGCAGATCAGGCGCGGCAACGGAGCCGGATGGCGCGTAGTTCGTGAACCACTTAACGCGGAGGAACACCCAGTCGAAGAAAAACTGGGCGGCGAGCGTCGCGACCGCAAGATAGAGGCCCTTGATCCTGAGGCTCGGAATGCCGAACAGGATACCGACGATCGCCGACATGAGGCCGCCGAGCATGACCGACGCGAACAGGGGCAGCGGCGGAATGCTGATCTCGGTGCCGAGGAACTCGAGCGGGATGTGAACACCCGAGCCGAACTTGTAGGCACTATAGGCACCGATAGCCATGAAGGCACCGCTGCCGAGCGAGATCTGGCCGCAGTAGCCGACGAGAATATTCACGCCGATCGCGGCGAGCGAGAGGATCAGGAACGGGATCAGGATCGCACGCAGCATATAGTCGCTGCCGAGCGGCCAGAGCTGGAAGTTCGCGAGCAGCGGAATGCCGACGAAGGCAAACAGCAGCAGGAGGATCAGCGCGATGCGGTCCTGGCGGATCGGGAAGATCGCCATGTCCGCGGCGTAGGAGGTCTTGAACTGGCCGGCCTCACGATAAAGCACGCGTTGCCTCCTCAGATGCGTTCGATGATGCGCTCGCCGAACAGGCCTTGCGGCCTGACGAGCAGCACGGCCAGCGCGAGCACATAGGCGAACCAGTACTCGATACCGCCGCCAATGAGCTGGCCGAGATAGACCTCGGCGATCTTTTCACCTGCGCCGACGATGAGCCCGCCGACAATGGCACCGGGAACCGACGTGAAGCCGCCGATGATGAGAACCGGCAAGGCCTTCAGTGCCAGAAAGACGATGGAGAACTGAACGCCGAGCTTGGTGCCCCAGACTGTCGCCGCGGTAAGCGCGACGAGACCGGCGACGAGCCAAACGACGAACCAGATCCAGGTAATCGGGATGCCGACGGACTCGGCGGCAGCGTGATCATCGGCGACGGCGCGCAGCGCGCGGCCGGTCTTCGTGCGCTGGAAGAAGATGGCGAGAACCGCAACGAGCGCGCCTGCGATCAACCCGCCCCACACATCGATTTTGCTGACGAGCAACCCGCCGTCGAAAATGCCGCCCAGGACGAACCAAGCGTCTGTCGGGAACAGGCGCAGCGGATATACGTCCGAGCCGAAGATCATCTGTCCGGCACCCTCAATCACGAACGTTATGCCGATCGTCGCCATGAAGAGCGACAGGCCATCCTGATTGACGAGAGGTCCGAGCACGAATTTCTGGATGAGCGCCGCCGTGATCGCCATGACGACAGCGGCGAACATCAGCGCGAGCACGATCGCCGCCCACGTCGGAATGCCGCGTGCGACCATGAAATCGAGTGAGCGCACGAGGGCGAGGCCGGCGAGCAGCACCATCGCGCCCTGCGCGAAGTTGAACACGCCGGAAGCCTTGAAGATCAGGACGAAGCCAAGCGCGACCAGAGAATAGAGCACGCCAGCCAGGAGACCGCCGATGAGGACTTCCAGGAATTGACCGAAGACGACCACGCGCGCTCCTTAATGGCTAATCCCGAGATAAGCGTCTATGACGCGCTGGTCGCGCTGAACTTCGTCGGGCGTCCCGTCGGCGATCTTGCGGCCATATTCGAGGACGACGACGCGGTCCGAGATATCCATGACGACGCCCATGTCGTGCTCGATGAGCGCGACCGTGGTGCCGAGCTGATCGTTGACCGTGAGGATGTAGCGCGACATGTCCTTCTTCTCTTCGAGATTCATGCCGGCCATGGGCTCGTCGAGGAGCAGGAGTTCGGGCTCCATGGCAAGAGCGCGGCCAAGCTCGACGCGCTTCTGGAGACCGTAGGGGAGCTTACCCACGGGCGCCTTGCGAATGTGCTGGATCTCGAGGAAGTCGATGATCTTCTCGACGGCCTCGCGATGCTTGATCTCCTCGGAGAGAGCAGGCCCCCAATGCAGGGCCTGCCAGAGAAGACCACGGCGCATCTTCAGCGCGCGCCCGGCCATGATGTTGTCGAGCGTCGACATGCCCTTGAAAAGCGCGAGGTTTTGGAAGGTGCGCGAAATGCCCTGCGAGGCGGCGATATAGGGGCGCATGACGCTGCGCTTGCGACCCTTGAAGGTGATGGTCCCCTGATTGGGATGATAGAAACCGTTGATCACGTTCAGCATGGACGTCTTGCCGGCGCCGTTCGGCCCGATGATCGCGCGGATCTCGCCCTTGCGAATATCGAAGCTCACATCGCTGATCGCCTTCACACCACCAAAGGCGAGCGAGACGTTCTCGACGGAGAGCACCACGTCTCCGATCTCGCGGTCGGAACCCGCGTGCGCAGCGCCGGCGACCTCTGGGCGCTCCTGAACGTCCGCCTTCATTCTGCGGCCTCCCTGACCGCCGCCTTCACGGGCGGATACTTCTTCATGTCCACGATTTTGACGTCACCCTCGATGACGCCCTTGCGCCCATCCTCGAACGTGACCTCGGTCTTGATCAGGCAGCGCTTCGTGCCGTCGTAGAGCGCGGTAATCAGCGGGGCGTAGCGGTCGGCGATGAAGCTGCGGCGCACTTTCTGCGTGCGCGTGAGCTCGCCGTCATCGGCATCGAGCTCCTTGTGCAGGATCAGGAAACGGCGGATCTGCGACCCCGCGACCATCTCCTCGCTCGCGAGCGACTTGTTCAGCTCGTCGATGCGCTTCTCGATCATCGTGTAAACATCGGGATGCGCGGCGAGCTCCTGATAGCTCGCGTAGATGACGTTGTTGCGCTCGGCCCAGTTGCCGACCGATGTGAGATCGATGTTGATCAGCACCGTCACGAACTCGCGGCCGTGACCGATCGCGACCGCTTCCTTGATCTCGGGATAGAACTTGAGCCGGTTCTCGATGTACTTCGGCGCGAAGAGCGTACCGTCCGTCAGTCGGCCCACATCCTTGGCGCGGTCGATGATACGCAGGTGGCCGCGCTGGTCGATGAAGCCGGCGTCGCCCGTGTGCACCCAGCCATCGGCAGTCTTCGTCTCGGCCGTAGCGTCATCGTTCTTGTAGTAGCGCAGGAAGACGCCCGGGCTCTTGAAGAGCACCTCGCCGTTCTCGGCGATCTTGATCTGCACATCGGGGCCCGGCTTGCCGACGGTCTCGGGGTAGACCTCGCCATTGGGCTGCAGCGTGATGAAGACGCTGGCTTCGGTTTGTCCATAGAGCTGCTTCAAGTTCATGCCGAGCGAGCGGAAGAAACTGAAAAGCTCGGGGCCGATGGCCTCGCCCGCCGTGTAGGCGACGCGCAGGTTCGAGAAGCCCATGCGGTTGCGCAGCGGGCCGTACACGAGAAGGTCCCCGAGACGATAACGCAGGCGATCGCCGAACGACACAGGACGGCCATCCAGCATGGGCTCGCCGACGCGGCGCGCGACTTTGAGGAAGTAGTCGAACACGCCTTTCTTCAGGCCGCCAGCGTCCTCCATGCGCACCATGATCTGCGTGAGCATGTTCTCGAACACGCGCGGCGGCGCGAAGAAGTACGTCGGGCCGATCTCGCGGCGATCCTCGATGATCGTCTCGGGGCTCTCGGGACATGAAACGCAGAGCGCGCCGGCAAAAGCCTGACCATAGGAGAAGATGTGATCGCCGACCCAGGCCATGGGCAGATACGCGATCATCGTGTCGTCGGGCGTGAAATGATCGAAGAGATTGGCATTGCGGCCCGAGACGACGACGTTCTCCTGCGTGAGCATCACGCCTTTCGGCCGTCCGGTCGTGCCCGACGTATAGAGCACGACGCTGACGTCGCTGCCCTTGCCGGCGGCAATACCGTCGAGCCACGCCTTGCGGACTGCGGGATCGGACTTGAGCGCCTTGCGACCCGCCTCCTGCAAACTCTCGATGGAGACGAGGTCGTTTGCGTCGTACTTCTGGAGGCCGCGCTCGTCGTTGTAGATGATCTTGCGGATCGTGCCGACGTCACCGGCAACGGACAAAACCTTGTCGACCTGTTCCTGGTTCTCGACGATGGCGAATTTCACCTCCGCGTGCGTCAGGACGTAGGACATCTCGTCGGCGACGGAGTCCTGATAGACGGGCACCGGGATAGCACCGAGGCTCTGCGCCGCGCAGAAAGCCCAATACAGATGAGGACGGTTGTCACCGATGATGGCGACGGTCTCGCCAGCTTTGAGACCGAGTAGCTCGAGGCCGACCGCGAAGGCTTCGATCTCGTCTTTGGTCTGAGCCCACGTCCACGTCTGCCAGATACCGAACGCCTTCTCTCTGAAGGCGGGACGCGATCCGTATTGCCGCGCATTATGGAGAAGCAGCTTCGGCACGGTGTCGAGCGCGGACGCGGACGCGTCGGCCGGCGCAATACTTGCGTTCACCGTTACCTCCTCCCTTGTGTAGCGTGGCCGCTTTATCGCGACTTCTTGCTGACAGGAACCGCTTCCTTAGTTCAACCCGGCTGGACGCGCAAGCGCGGGCACCTCAAGGGCTTACAAGGCTCGGAGCCCATTGTCCGGACTCTGATGCTTCCCTTGGCGCGGTCAAATGAAAAAAGTGACTTCACATATATCATCGCGTGAGCTGACGACCGTCAGACCCCCACGGTAACCACGACGACGGTGGTGTTATCCTGGTGCGGCACGCCCACGTCCTTGACGGCGGCCAGGAGTGCATCCGCGGTCGCAGCCGGGCCATCCTTGCGGTAGGCCGCAATGACACGGGCGATCTCGATATCAGCAATCGAGTGAATTCCGTCGCTGGCGAGCACGACGACGTCTTCGGCGAGGAGCGGCCACGGACTCTGCGACAGATCCACGAGGTCCAGATCCTCGCCGACAACAGCCGAGCGCAGCATGTGCCGGCGCGGATCGTCCTCTGCCTCTTCGGGCGTCAGGCGGCCGGACGCTACGAGCTTTTCGAGTACGGGCGCCATGGAGTGGTCTTCGTTGAGACGGGCCATCTCGCCCCGCCGGTACAGATAAAGGGGGCTGTCACCAACGCTGACCCAGCTCGCATGATCATCGTGAAAGGCAACGCCGAGCAGTGTCGATCCCATGCCGCGGAGCTGCGGCTGCACACTGACAAGCGCCCCGATCGCCCCATTCGCCGCCGCGAGCCCCGACTTGAGACGCTGGCGGGCGCTTCCCTGCTGCTCGATGTATTGGGCCTCGAAGTTCGTGCACACGGCATCGCTTGCGATGGCACCACCTGCGTGGCCGCCCATGCCGTCGGCCAGAATGGCGAGCAGGCGCGTCGGCTCTGCCGCACCGACATCGTCTACAGCCGGCGTCCAGACGGCTGCAGCATCCTCCTGGTAGCTGCGCGCACCCTGGCTGGCCCGTATGGCGACCTGAAGCTTCACGAACTGGTCTCTGCTCCTTGGGCCCGCGCCGAGCCAAGATGCCCGGCGCTCCCCAATTTCATGGGTCCACGGGTCCGGAGCGTCAAGGGGCCTTCGTGGCGGACTTGCATGCAGCCCGTTAAACCCTTGGCAAAGCTCTGCGCTCAGCCTTTCAGGTCATTGAGCTCGGTCCAATCGAAATCCGCGCCGCAGAAGGGCACGAATGCGAGCTGTGTACGCCCCATGGTGATCAGATCCATGGCCGAAAGCTCGACGGCGCCCGTAGGCTTCTTATCGTTCACGGCAACAATGTTCGTTTTTGCGAGATTGGGGACCAGGAGGAATTTGCGGTCGACGGAGTCGTAGCGCAGATAGGCCTGCTCCTCGCTGGAGATCGCCTCATCACCGAAATTGATCGGGATGCGCTGCGTGGGCGCGCGCCCGATGGTGTTGTTGCCCTCGTAGATGGGGCGGAAGGCACCAAGTCCGGGGCCCCCCACGACGACCAGCCAGCCGACCACTGGATCCTGATGAAACTCGCCCCGCTTCACCGCCGATCGCCCACGCACGAGTTGTGTCCGCGGCGGTCCGGAGATCGGATCGTTCGGCGCGGCAGGCGGGTCGATCTCGACGTGCTTGCTGGCGGGCCGAGGTGCCAGCTTGGCGACAAGCGCAGGTTCGACAGCCGGTGCCGCGGGCAGCGGCGGCGGCACGCGCACGGTCGTCTCGGCGGCACGCGGCTCCGGCGGCGCGCTGCGCTCGGTGATCTGGGTTACGCGCGCATCGTCACGCCCCGCCGCGATGAGTGCGTCGCGCAGCGAACCGGCCGGGCGGGCTGATGCGCCGCGTTTCGATCCCGTCGGCGGCCCGTCCGGCGGGCTCGTCACCGGCGTCTCGTTCGTCATCACTCATCTCCTTCGGAATTGGGGCGATCGGCTTGCGGGCCTCCGACCGCACACTTGCGGCGGGCGCCTCGACGCCGAGATGGAAAACCAGGACCGTATCACCGAGCGTAATGCGGTCGCTGTCCTTGAGTGCCGCCCGTCCAGCGGGTCGGCCATTGAGCAATGTCTCGTTGCCTGTCCCCGCCGTCAGGTCCATCAGGATGAACTCGTCGTCGGGCGTGCGCTGGATGAGGGCATGATGGCGATGGACGGCCTCATGCACGAGCGCGATGTCGTTGTCGCTGTGGCGACCAATGCGTAGGATCTCACCGGTGAAGGCGAGCGGCGCACTATCGGCGCCAATGTCGATCCAAGCCTTGTCGCCTGGACGTGCCGGCGTATCGTCCGACAGCACCTGCCTCTCTCGCAGCGCTGCGCGGCGGCGCACAACTCTGCCGATCGCGAATAGCGCCGCGAGGATCGGCAGCGCGCCGGCAAGACCGAGACTCATCACGATGACAGGCGAGCGCTGGTAGGCCTCTGCCACAAGCACCCGTGCCTGTTGGGCTGCGTCCACGATCCGCTGGTGCACCGGCTCCATGCTGAGCTGCATCGTGGGCACGGGCTGCGCGTTCTTAGGCGTGTCGGCGAAGGCAGGAAACGAAAGCATCGCGATGCAGGTTGCGACCTGCCATCCGTGCCATGCTCGTAGTCCCTTAGCCACCCTCGTGCCTGCCATCATGCCTTAGGTCGAATCACGACATTACCCTGCGCGCGCATGTCGGCAGGAACATGGCTTTTGTGGGGGCACGAACGAAGGGAAATATGCGCGCTGGTGCCGCTTTTCCACGTTCAGGCTTGGTTTGAATGCCGCGGGCTGCTCGCGACAAATGCATGGTCATGAAGACGGGTGGGTCCGGGAGGGTGTCTCTCCCGGTGGGGCCAGGGGCGGTCGCGCCGGAGGCGCGCGACTTCAAACAGCCCCGTCGCGCCGCAGGCGCAAACACTATTCCGGCAGAACGTGCGCGCCGTACGTCGCCCTAAGCTCGCGCTTGGAAACCTTGCCCGTCGCCGTCATGGGCAGGGCCTCGGCAAAGATGACATCGTCTGGCACCTGCCACGTCGCGAGCTTGCCTGCGACATGCGCAAGTACCCGCTCCTTGGTGACGTCGGCTCCCGGCTGCTTGACGACCACCAGCAGCGGCCGCTCGGTCCACTTCGGATGCGGCACGCCAATCACCGCCGCGTTCGCGACGCCGGGGCAGCTCATGACCGTGTTCTCGACGTCGATGGAGCTGATCCACTCGCCGCCCGACTTCACCATGTCCTTCGTACGATCGACGACCGAGAGAAAGCCGTTGGGACTGATGCGCGCGACATCGCCCGTTCCAAACCAGCCATCCTTGTTGAGCGCTGCTGCCGTCGCGGCTTCGTTGTTGAAGTAGCCATTCACGATCGCATTGCCGCGCACGAAAAGCTCGCCGCTGGACTTGCCGTCATGGGCTAAGCGCTTGCCGTCCTCGTCGACGATCTTGAGATCCACGCCGAACATGCGCTGGCCTTGCACGGACTTCACGCGGACCCGCTCCTCGATCGAAAGAGACGGATCGTTGGCGCGCTGCGGCGTGAATGTGCCGATCGGGCTCATCTCCGTCATGCCCCAGCCGTGCAGAACGCGGATGTCGAAGTCGCGTTCGAAGGTCTCGATCATGGCCGGCGGTGGTGCCGATCCGCCGACGATCACCTGGCGCAGATTGCGCGGCTTGCGTCCGCGCTGCTTCATCTCGGAGATGAGGCCGAGCCATACAGTCGGCACGCCCCATGAGGAAAAGACGTTCTCGCTCTCCATGAGATCGAAGAGGCTCGCGCCGTCGAGCCTCGGCCCTGGGAACACGATCGGCGTGCCCGAGATGGCCGCGGCATAGGGCAGCCCCCACGCATTGGCATGAAAAAGCGGCACCACCGGAAGCACCGGCTTGTCGACGCCGAAGGGCGAGCTCACGCAGGCAAGCGTGAAGAGTGTGTGCAGCACCGTCGAACGGTTCGAGTAGAGCGAACCCTTGGGGTCGCCCGTCGTGCCCGAGGTGTAGCAGAGCGCGCAGGCCGCGTGCTCGTCCATCTCCGGCCATTCGATCTCGGACTCACCGCTCTCCAGCAGTTCCTCGTAGCATTGCAGGTTCGCGACCGGTGCCTCGGCCGGCATATGCGCCCGGTCGGTCATGGCGAAATAGCCCTCGATGGGGCGGAAGGCCGGTGCCAGCTTGCCGATCAGCGGCGCGAAGGTCAGGTCGAAGAAAAGGTGCTTGTCCTGCGCATGATTGACGATGTAGCTCATCTGATCGGGTGAAAGGCGCGGATTGATCGTGTGACAGACCGCGCCGATGCCGGAGATCGCGTAGTAGAGCTCGAAATGCCGGTACGTGTTCCACGCGAGCGTTGCCACCCGGTCACCGGGCTTCACGCCGAGTTTGATGAGGGCGTTGGCGAGCTTGGCAATGCGCGGACGCGCCTGGGCAAAAGTGTAGCGATGAAGGCCGCCTTCGACCGTCGATGTGACGATCGTCGCCGGCCCGTGCACCTCGGCGGCGAAGTCGATCAGCCTCGAGACCAGCAGTGGCTGGTCCATCATCTGCCCCTTGAGCATGGCGCGCGTCTCCCGGATTTGTTATGCGCCAAGGTTAGACGCCGCCGGGCGCAAAACCAAGCGCCCCGAAAGTCGCGTGCGCGACCGGCCGCGACCCGCATCCAGCAGGAGGAAATCCCATGGCCACGGCTACTCTGACCAAGTCGGGCGACATCGCCGTCATCCGCCTCGCGCATCCGCCGGTCAACGCGCTCGCGCAGGGCGTGCGGCAGGGCATCCAGGACGGCATCGCCGCCGCCAATGCCGATCCGGCCATCAAGGCCATTGTGGTTACCGGCGATGGACGCGCGTTCTCAGCCGGCGCCGACATCACCGAGTTTCGCTCAGGCCCGAAACCGCCCGGTCTCGGCGAGGTCATCGACACCATGGAGGCCTCACCAAAGCCGGTCGTCGCCGCGCTCAACGGTCTCGCACTCGGCGGCGGGCTGGAGGTTGCACTCGGCTGCCACTATCGCGTGGCGAACAAGGCGGCGAACCAGCTCGGACTTCCCGAGGTCAAGATCGGCATTCTGCCGGGCGCGGGCGGGACGCAGCGCCTCCCCCGCATCATCGGCGTCGAGGCCGCACTCGATATGATCACCTCGGGCAATCCCATCAATGCCGAGAAGGCCGCTAAGGTCGGCCTCGTCGATCGGCTGGTAGACGGTGACGTAGTCGAGGGCGCGATCGCCTTCGCGTGCGAGCTTGTCGCGGCCGGCAAGGGCCCGCGTCCGGGCAGCGCAACCCGCATCGATCCCGCGAGCGTACCAGCAGATCTGTTCGCCAGGAAGCGCGCGTCCATTGCGCGTCATCCTTCCGGGCCCATGGCCGCGAAGAACTGCATTGCGGCTGTCGAGGCGGCGATCGGCTCGGGCTACAAGGCCGGCGTCGCACGCGAGCGCGAGCTGTTCCTGGAGCTTGCCGGCAAGCCCTATGCGCGGGCCCTTCAGTACGCGTTCTTCGCGGAACGCCAGGCGGCGAACATTCCCGACATCGGCAAGGACGTCACGCCGCGCGACGTCAAGACCGTCGGCATCCTCGGCGCCGGCACGATGGGTACGGGCATCGGCCTCGCCTTTCTCAATGCAGGCTTTCCGGTGACGATCGTCGAGGCCAATCAGGAAGCGCTCGATCGCGGCGCCAAGCGCGTGCGCGAAACCATCGAGAGCAACGTCCAGCGCGGACGCCTCTCCGCGGATGAGGGCCAGAAGCGGATCGCCAACCTCACGACGGCGCTCGACATGAAGGCCCTGGTCAATGCGGACCTGATCATCGAGGCCGTGTTCGAGAATATGGCTCTGAAGAAGGAGATTTTCGCGAAGCTCGACGCCGTCGCCAGGCCCGGTACCGTGCTCGCGAGCAATACGTCGACGCTCGACGTGGACGAGATCGCCTCCGCGACCAAGCGGCCGCAAGATGTGGTGGGTATGCACTTCTTCTCGCCGGCCAATATCATGCGGCTTCTGGAGATCGTGCGCGGCAAGGCAACGGCGAAAGATACGCTTGCAACGGCCATGGCTGTCGCGCGGCGCATTGGCAAAGTCGGCGTCGTCTCCGGCGTGTGCTTCGGCTTCATCGGCAATCGCATGGTCGAGGCCTATCTCGAAGAGGCGCAAGCCATGCTGCTCGAAGGCGCGACGCCGGCCGATATCGACGGCGCGCTCGAAGCGTGGGGTCTCGCCATGGGGCCGCTCGCCATGATGGACATGGCCGGCCTCGATGTCGGCTACCGCATCCGCCAGGAGCACGAGCTGACACCGGAGCGGGCGAAGCTCTATCGCGTGACGGATGCGATCGTGGAAATGGGTCGGCACGGTCAGAAAACGGGTGCGGGCTACTATACGTACGGCGCCGATCGCAAGCGCCAGAGCGATCCCAAGATCGAGGAAATGTTCGCGAAGGAGGCCGCGGCGCAGGGCCTCTCCAATCGCAAGCCGGGCGCCGACGAGATCGTCGAGCGCTGCCTGCTGCGGCTTGCGAACGAAGGCGCGAAGATCCTCGACGAGGGCATCGCGATGCGCGCCTCCGACATCGATACGATCTACCTCAATGGCTATGGCTTCCCAGGCTGGCGCGGCGGGCCCATGTGGCAGATCGAGGAGCAGGGGCTCGCGAAGGTCGCCGAGAAGATCAAGGCCTACGAGGCGCGCCACGGCAAACGCTGGGCAATCGCGCCGCTCATCGAGAAGCTCTCGGCGGCTGGCGGCAAGCTCGCGGACGCAGGGGTGAAAGGCTGAGCTAACAGACGCGGGAGTGTCGCTCGGCGCTCCCGCTCACTTCTTCTTGCTGCGCGCGGCTTTGGGAAGTGAGCCATAGTACGCGGCGAGCGCCTTCATCTGATCATCGTCGAGCGATTGTGCAACGGAGACCATCGCGGGATTGTTCCGTTCGCCATTGCGATAGAAAGCAAGCGTGTGGACAAAATCCTCGGGCTCCCACCCTGTAATGGATGGAATGCCGTTGTCCGTACCGTCAACTCGGTGACAGGCGCTGCATTCGCCGGAAAGATGACGGCCGTAGGCGACCTTTTTCGCATCGCTGGCAACCGCAGAACCCGTAAGCACCAGCCCGAGTGCACCAGCCGCGAGGCGGAGGCCACCAGGTTTCAGCACCGTGCTGCTCATTCCTTCTCCGGTAGCATGCCCTTGGCGCAGTAGTGACGGTAGAGCGTGGCGACGATCTCCTTCGCCACGGTATCGGTCAGCGAATAGTAGGCGAAGTGGCCGCGCCGTTCGGCCTTGACGAGGCCGTCGAGACGGAGCCGGGTCAGATGCTGCGAGGTGAGGCTCTGGCGCGCGCCGATGGCGTCGCAGATCTCGGTTACCGTCTTCTCGCGCTCGACGAGCAGGCAGAGGATCATCAAGCGATAGGGGCTGCCAATCGAGCGCAGCACGCCAGCTGCCTCCTCGGCGGCCCAGCGCATGGAGCTCAGCACCTCGCCGGCGGGCAGTTCGTCGTCGCCCTCCCGCGTCGCCTTGGCGAGCGCGTCCATGGACATGATCCCTGATGCCTTCTCGCAGCCGCCGGGTCGCCCGGCCATGCACAATTAATATTCGCAGGTCGCAATATTTGCAATCCAGGCCCTGCCAAAGAGCCGAATTATCGTTCATTTCTCGTGCCGCGACGCCTCGAGCATGTCCTTGAGGCGGTGTTGCTCGTCGGGGCTGAGGGGGACGGGGGACGCGGCGCGCGTGCGGGCCGCCATGAGGCGCCAGCCGATGCCGGCGGCCGCGCCCGCGAGCAGCAGCAGCGGCGTCAGCCAGAGGAGCAGCGTGTGCGTACCGAGGGGCGGGCGCAGGAGCACGAACTCGCCATAGCGCGCGACGAGGAAGCGCGTGACCTCCTGGTCGCTATCACCGGCGACGAGACGCTCGCGCACCAGCAGACGCAGGTCCTTGGCAAGCGGCGCATCGGAATCGTCGATCGACTGGTTCTGGCAGACGAGACAGCGCAGGTTCACCGATAGCGCACGAGCCCGCGCCTCGAGCGCCGGATCAGCGAGCACCTCATTGGGCTGCACGGCGAACGCGGTGCTCGGGAGCAGGAGCGCGATCACAAGCAGCGCAGCTTTGATGAGCCTTGGCATGGCGCCTACTCCGCCGGAACCGGTGTCGGTATCCGCCGGCGCGACCGGCGCGGCGCACCGACGCGCAGGCGCCGGTCGCTGAGCGAGAAGGCGCCGCCGATGAACATGATGATGGTCCCGAGCCAGATGAGGCGCACGAGCGGATTGAAGTAGAGCCGCACGGACCAGGCGCCGTCACCGGCTTCATCCCCGAGCACGACATAGAGATCGCCCGCGAGTGCGACGTGGATACCCGCCTCGCTCGTCGCCTGGGCCGGCGCATTGTACTGGCGCTTGGACGGCGCGAGTTCGGTAACGCGCGTTTCGCCGCGCGATACCTGCATGAGGCCAATCACCTCGCGGTAGTTCGGCCCCTCGCGCGGGGCCACGCCCGTGAATGTAATGTCATAGCCGGCCATGTGCGCGGTCTGACCGGGCCGCATGGTGAGGATGGTTTCGCTCTGCCACGCGCTCGTCGCGGTGATGCCGATGACCATGACGCCGACGCCTGCGTGCGCGATCGCCGTGCCGTACACCGAGCGCGGCAGGTTCCTGAGACGGCGCAAGACCTCCGCGCGATCGGCTTGCCCTGCCTTGGCGCGGAACAGAAGCTCGCTGATGGCGCCGCCGATGACCCACACGCCGAGCGCAATCGCGAAGGGTGCGAGCCACGGTCCCCGCCACATGATGGCGAACACAACGGCGATGGATGCGATCGAAACGAGGCCCGCGATCATGAGGCGCTGCATGGCGGCGACCACATCGCCGCGTTTCCAGCCGAGCAGCGGCCCGAAGGGCAATGCGAGCAGCAGCGGCACCATGAGCGGCACGAAGGTCGCGTTGAAATAGGGCGCACCGACCGAGATCTTGGCGCCGTTGATGGATTCGAGCGCGAGCGGATAGAGCGTGCCGACGAGGACGGTGCCGGTCGCGGTCGTGATCAAGACGTTGTTGAGCACGAGGCCGCCTTCGCGGCTCAAGGGCGCGAAGATGCCGCCCTGCCTGAGGCTCGGCGCGCGCCAAGCGTAGAGCATGAGCCCGCCGCCGATGAAGAACATCATGATCGCGAGAATGAACACGCCGCGCTTGGGGTCGACGGCAAAGGCGTGCACCGAGGAAAGCACGCCCGAGCGCACGAGAAATGCGCCCATGAGCGAGAGTGAGAACGTCAGGATCGCGAGCAGGATCGTCCAGACCTTCAGCGCCTCGCGCTTTTCCATGACGACGGCGGAATGCAGGAGCGCAGTACCGGCAAGCCATGGCATGAAGGACGCGTTCTCGACGGGATCCCAGAACCACCAGCCGCCCCAGCCGAGTTCGTAGTAGGCCCACCACGAACCCATGGAGATGCCGACCGTCAGGAACATCCACGCGGCGAGTGTCCACGGCCTGACCCACCGCGCCCAGGCGGCGTCCGTGCGGCCTTCGATGAGGCCGGCGATGGCGAACGAGTAGGCCATGGAGAAGCCGACATAGCCCGCGTAGAGGAAAGGCGGGTGAAAGGCGAGCGCAGGATCCTGCAGGATGGGATTGAGTCCACGGCCCTCGGCCGGCACGGGATCAAGGCGATCGAATGGGTTCGAGGTAAGCAGGATGAACAGCAGGAAGGCGAGCGCGATCGAGGCCTGCACGCTCAGCACGTTCGCGCGGAGCGTCGTCGGCAGGTTGGAGCCGAAGGCCGCGACCGCTGCACCGAAGAGCGCGAGGATGAGCACCCAGAGCAGCATCGAGCCTTCGTGGTTTCCCCACACGCCCGAGATGCGATAGATGAGCGGCTTCGTCGAATGCGAGTTCTGGTAGACGTTCGTGACAGAGAAGTCGCTGACGACATAGGCGTGCGTGAGTGCCGCAAAGGCGAGGATCAGGAGGCCGAACTGCAGGAGCGCGGCGGGCTCGCCGATCCCCATGAGGCGGTGATCGCCGATGCGCGCGCCCCACGCCGGCACGATCATCTGCACGACGCAGACGAGAAAGGCGAGCACAAGGGCGAAGTGTCCAAGCTCGACGATCATGGGCGGTCGCCTCCTCGCATCACTTCTTCTCCGCGGCGGGCTGCGGCGCGGACACCGCGGGAGGTGGTGCTCCGTGCTGCCAGAGACCCTTCTCCTTGAGCGCGTCCGCAACCTCACGTGGCATGTAGTTCTCGTCGTGCTTGGCGAGCACGGTATCGGCGCGAAAAATGCGACCGCCTTCGAGCGCGCCCTCGGTCACCACGCCCTGGCCCTCGCGAAAGAGATCAGGGAGCACACCGCGATAGCGCACGGTGATCTGCTCGGCGGTGTCCGTGATGGCGAACTCCACGTCCGTGCCCTGGCCGCGCTTCACGCTGCCCACGGCAACGAGGCCGCCAAGACGAATGCGCTGACCTTCGGGCACCGCCTTCGCCGAAAGATCGCTCGGCGTGTGGAAGAAGACGATGGAATCGCTGAGCGCCATGAGCACGAGGCCGACGGCGGCGGCGAGCACCACGAGGGCGCCTGAAATAAGAACGCCTCGGCGGCGGCGACGGGTCATGAGGAAAGCCCCAGCGTGCGCGCGAGTGTGGTGAGCGCTTCGAGAGCCGTCGTCTCCGCCGCAAGCGCCGAGCGCGCCCGCTCGAGCGCGGCGAGCGCATCATCGCGGCGACCGAGCACGGTGTAGGCACGGATGAGACGCTGCCAGCCGTCGAGATCCTGGCCGTTCTCGGCAAGGCGCCTGTCGAGACCGTTCACCATCTCCTCGATCACACGCTTGCGTTCGTCTTCAGGAAGCTGCTGGATTGCGCGCACATCCTCACGCGCCAGCGCCGGCGCAATGCTCGTCGGCTTCGCTTCGGCCATGCCATCGGGAACGGGCTCGGTCGGCAGCCCGAGCTTGCGGCGTACGGCGCGCCAGCGCTCGGCGACTGTCGGGCGCCACGGCGCGGCAGCACTGCCTTCGGTCAGCAACTGCGCATAGGCCTTCGCGGCTTCCTCCGAGCGGCCATCCTGCTCGGCGGCCACGGCAAGCCAGAAGCGCGGCTCCATGCGCTCCGGCGCAAGTGCGCGCAGGCGCTCGTAGGACGTGCGCGCGATCTCGGTGACCATGCCGTCATTGGCGAGCACATGCGCCTCTGCGAGGCCGGCAAGGCGCTCCGGGCTCTCGCCGACGAGACGCAGCGCGCGGCCGAAGGCATCGGCGGCCTCGTTATAGCGGCCCATGCGCAGATAGACGGGCGCGATCACATCCCAGCCGCGCCCATCCTCGGGCTGCGCGCGCAGACGCGCCTCGACTTGTGCAACGAGTTGTTCGACGCCGGGGCCGGTGCCATCGGGCGCGCGCGCCGCAAAAGGTTGGCCCTGCTGGCCGGGCGTACCGATGGCGAGATAGACGACGACGGCGAGCAGAGGCAGCGCGCTCGCGAGCACCAGGCCGACCATGCGCACATCCGTGCGGGCCGGCGCTGACGTGCGCACCTTCGCTCCCTCGCTGGCCGCGAGCAGTCGGCGCGCGATCTCGACGCGCGCAGCTTCGGCCTCGGCTTCGGCGATCAGCCCCCGCGCGCGCTCGGCCTCGATCTCGGCAAGCTGGTCGCGGTACACGGCCGCACTCGCGACCGCCGTCGGGTCGTTAGATGCGAGGGATTGCGCACCTGGGTCCGCGGACGACGCGCCGGCGAGCAGCGGCCGCAGCAGCACGCCCACCACCACCGCCGTCAATAGCGCGAACCCGACCCAAAGCAGCATTGCTTACCTCGATAGCGCTCCCAAACCCAGGAGCGGCGCCAATTTAGAACCCGTCAATAAGGATGACCTGGGGCCCTTGCAAGGCGAGCGACTGTCACGGCTGTGGCACGAAGCCCTTGGCGGCCATCAATTATGCGGGTTCATCACCCTGCGGCATCACGCCGCCGGCAGAACCAAGCGGGCACTGAGACCGCCTGCCGGCGCCGCCTCGAGATTGAAAGTTCCACCATAAGTCTGAACGAGATCAGCGACGATAGAAAGGCCGAGGCCTGATCCCGGTTTGCTCTCGTCGAGGCGACGACCGCGCTTGACCGCCTGAGCCCGCTGCTGGGCGTCGAGACCTGGGCCATCGTCGGCAACAGTTATCTCGACGGCACGATAAGGGCGCGCGGCATCGGCCTCCTCCAGTACCGCGACGTTAACCTTCACCTGGCTGCCGGCCCATTTGCAGGAATTGTCGATGAGATTGCCGAGCATCTCTTCGAGGTCCTGGCGCTCACCGCGGAAGCGAGCGCGAGGCGCGCAGTCCACGACAATATCGATGTGGCGATCGCGATAGATGCGAGAGATCGCACGTACGAGGCCACGCAGCACGGGTTCGATCTCGGTCACGGTGCCGATCACGCCGAGCTGAGCCGCGACGCGCGCACGATCGAGATAGTGGTTGATCTGGTCGCGCATGATGTCGCCCTGCTCGACGACCTTGTCGCCGAAGTGTGAGCGCTCCTCGCGCGCTTCGTTGATCATGACCGCGAGCGGGGTCTTCAGGGCATGAGCGAGATTTCCAACCTGCGTGCGGGCACGCTCGATCGTGTCATGGTTGGACTGGATGAGCGCGTTGAGCTCGGCACGCAACGGCTCGATCTCCGCCGGAAGATCACCCTCGAGGCGTTGGGCGCGGCCCGAGCGGATATCGGCGAGACCTTGCTCGATGGCGCGCAAGGGCTTCAGGCCATAGCGCACCTGCACGACCGTCGCGCCGACAAGTCCAAGGCCGGCGATCGCAAGTGCGATCACGAGCGGCAGGCGGAACTCGTCGAGCCGGCCCTCGATGAAGTCCATGTTGCCGGCGACAACGTAGGAGTAATTGCTCTGGGCTTCGTCGTCGCCGAGATTGAAGACGGTCTCGCCAACGCGCAGCGGCTCGCCGAGGGGGCCTGTCGCCTCGGTCCAGCGAATGTTGCTCGTATCGGGAGTGACATTGCTCGCCGAGGGCAAAGCGAGGGCTTCGCTCGCCAGTGAGGCCGAAACCATCCGGCGCCCCGTGCTGCCGGCGAGCGGTGTGATCTGCCAATACCAACCCGAGTGCGTCACCTCGAAGAGTGGCTCACCGACGTTGCGGGGAAAGCGCGGCTCGAAGCCGCCCTCGTCCGTGCTGAAGGCGATGACGAGGGTCAGAAGCTGACTAAGGCGCGCATCGTGGGCGGAAGAGAGTTCGCGCTGGCGGACGTAGTCGATAACGAGCCCGGCCAAGGGCAGCACGAGCAGCATCCATACGGCTGCCGTCGCAAAAAGACGAAACGCGAGAGAGTTAACTTTCATCGCCCTCACGCGTCAGGCGATAGCCGAGCCCGCGCACCGTCTTGATCATGTCCGAGGGGATCTTCCGCCTCAGGCGCCCGATGAACACCTCGATCGTGTTCGAGTCGCGGTCGAAGTCCTGATCGTAGAGATGCTCGACGAGTTCGGTGCGCGAGACGACGCGCTCGTTGTGATGCATGAGGTAGGCGAGCAGACGGTACTCGTGCGAGGTGAGCTTCACCGGCTGGCCGCCCATGGAGACGCGCGCCGTCTTGGTATCGAGACGCAGCGGGCCAACCTCGATCTCGCTGCGCGCATGTCCCGAAAGCCGGCGCACTTGCGCACGAATGCGGGCGAGAAGCTCCTCCATGTGGAAGGGCTTGGCGAGATAGTCGTCGGCACCGGCATCCATGCCCTGCACCTTGTCGCTCCATCGATCGCGCGCCGTGAGCAGAATGACCGGCATATTGCGCTCCGCGCGCCGCCACTGCTCGAGCACGCTGATGCCATCCTTCTTCGGAAGGCCGATGTCGAGGATCACGATGTCGTAGGGCTCGGTCTCGCCGAGGAAGTAACCTTCCTCGCCGTCATGGGCACTGTCTACGGCGTACCCGGCATCGACCAGCGCCGTTGCAAGCTGACGATTGAGATCAGGATCATCCTCGACCACCAGCACGCGCATGGCGTCTCGCCCCTTTGCTTGAGATGCCCCGTGCATGGCCACTCACCCGCCTGCCGAAAACGTCGGACGGGCAGCAGTTTAACCGGCCGGGGCGCTGAATGCCATTCCAGTCGTGCGCTGAAACGCCGAAGGAGCGGCAAATCCGTCGCAGGAGGAGATCAACGCTTTTTGGGCGGCTTTGCGGCTTTGGGCGGGTCAGCCGGCTCGAGGGGGCCGCGCGCCTCGACCGTACGGTTGCGTATCCGCCCTTTGGGCTCGCGGACCAGCACCCGGTAGATGTAGCGCTCGCCATCCTGGCAGAGGGTCACGCGGACCACGTTGCCCTTCAGCCGCTTGCGGGCCCAGTTGTGGATATCCCGGGCCGGCAGCAGCTTTTCGCGCAGGACAATGGGTGCGGCATCCGACCAGTCGTCGAAACAGCGCACGGACTGCCCAATGGCAGCCGGGGCCGGAGGCAGTCCTAACAAGGCAGCGAGGACGAATGCCCCCAACACCATGGTGGATCGCAGACCGATGATCATCATTCGGCCAGACTAGGGGCGCCGGCGTGAACGCGCAATGAACGGTATCGCTTGTACGGACAAGCCGGCCCCGATCAGCTTGAGCTTACTTCGGCGCCCAGCGGGCGCTGCGCTTCTCGGCGAACGAGGCGAGCCCCTCCGCAGCCTCCGCGGTCTGGCGCTGGTCCGAATGGCTCTGGATGAGACCATCGAGGGTCGGCGCATCGAACCCACCCCAGGCGTGCTCCAGAATGTGCTGCTTGGTCTTGGCGAGGGCGCCCGGTGCATTCTCCAGGAGCGCGGCGACGGTCTTCTCCCCGCGCGCGGCGAGATCGGCGAGCGGCACGACCTCGTGCACGAGACCGATGCGGCGCGCCTCCTCGGCACCGAAGCGCTCGCCCGTGAGGGCGTAACGGCGCACCTGACGCACGCCGATCGCGTCATTCAACTGCGGGAAGATGATGCTGGCGTGGAGCCCCCACCGCACCTCGGTGATGGAGAAGAGCGCGTTGTCCGCAGCGATCACCACGTCGCACGCCGAGATGACGCCCGTACCGCCGCCGAAGCATCCGCCCTGCACGAGCGCAACGACGGGCACCGGCAGCCGGTTGAGGCGGTCGACCGCCGTAGCCGTCGCACGCGAAACGACGAGATTGTCGGCGGGCGTACCAGCGCGGGCGCCGTTGATCCAGGTCAGGTCGGCGCCGGCCTGGAAATGCTTGCCATTGCCCTTGAGCACGACGACGCGGAGCCCTTTCTCACCGCCGAGCGTATCCATGGCCGTGTGCAGGCCCTGGATCATGGCGCCATTGTAGGCGTTGTTTACCTGTGGCCGGTTCAGGGTCACGGTCGCGACGCCGCGCGCATCGAGATTCCAAAGAACGGGGTCGTCGCTCATGTCAGTTCTCTCTCTTCAGTTCGTCACTACTCAGCGCCGGGCTTCTGTTGCCATGCGCACGGCCAGAGCGGCCAATATCGTCCCCATGAGCCAGCGCTGCACAACGAGCCACGTCGGGCGGGCGATCAGGAAAGCCGCGATCGAGCCGGCTGCAACCGCAATCACAGAGTTGACCGTTACACTAATGAGGATCTGGGTGAAGCCCAGCACCAGCGACTGCAGCAGCACGCTTCCCTGAGCAGGGTCGATGAACTGCGGAAGGAGCGAGAGGTACATGACGGCTATCTTCGGATTGAGCAAATTCGTCAGAAAGCCCATCATGAAGAGCTTGCGCGGGCCATCCTTCGGCAGATCCCGCACCTCGAAGGGCGAGCGGCCACCAGGTCGGACTGCCTGCCACGCGAGATAGAGCAGATACAGGACACCCGCAAAACGAAGCGCATCGTAGGCATAGGGGACGGCCATCACCAGCGCCGTGATGCCGAACGCCGCACAGAGCATGTAGAAGACGAAGCCGAGCGCCACACCACCAAGGGAGATCAGCCCTGCCATGCGCCCCTGACAAATGGATCGCGAGATGAGATAGATCATGTTCGGGCCCGGCGTCAGAACCATGCCGAGCGCGATGAGACCGAAAGCTATGACACTCGACATTTCCGGCATGGCGGATGAACCTCGCAACCCACAAACGGCCGGACCGTATAGCACACGATCGCCCTTAGAAAAGAACAAGTGTCCACGTAGGGAGATGCATGATGACCACCCTCGCCCCGCTCGATGATGCCACGCTTCCCGCCGGCATCACGGCACGTTTTGTGGAGGGCGTGAACGGCCTCCGGATGCACGTGCTCGAATGCGGCGAGCGCGGGCGGCCGTGCCTTCTCCTCCTGCACGGCTTTCCGGAACTCGCCTATAGCTGGCGCAAGGTCATGCCGCTTCTCGCGCAGGCTGGGTACTACGTCATTGCGCCCGATCAACGCGGCTATGGCCGGACGGTGGCACGAGACAATCGCTACGACGCGGACCTTGCGGAGTTCCGTCCCTTCAATCTCGTGCGCGACGCCGTCGGGCTCGTGCACGCACTCGGCATTCGGGAGGTCGCCTCCATCATCGGGCACGATTTCGGCGCGATGGTCGCGGCATTCGGCGCGCTCCTGCGGCCCGACCTCTTCCGCACGATGATCCTCATGAGCGCGCCATTCTCCGGCCCGCCGGCAATCCGATCCGAACCCGGTCCCAAAGGGCCGAGCATCCACGAGACGCTCGCCGCGCTCTCGCGCCCGCGCAAGCACTATCAGGCTTACTACTGCACGCGCGAGGCCGATCCGAACATGCATGGCGCGAGTCAAGGCGTGCACGCTTTCCTGCGCGCCTACTTTCATCACAAGAGCACCGACTGGAAAGCGAACAAGCCTTACCGGCTTGCCGGCTGGACGGCCGAAGAGCTCGCCAAGATGCCGACGTATTACGTTATGGATCTCGTGGACGGCATGGCCGAGACGGTCGCCAAGGAAATGCCGAGCGAAGCGGAGATCGCGGCATGTGGCTGGATGCCCGAAGCGGAGATGGGCGTGTTCAGCCAGGAGTACGGCCGCACGACATTCCAGGGTGGGCTCAACTGGTATCGCGCGCGCGTCGAGCCGCGTTTCCAGCCGGAAATGGAGCTGCTTTCCGGCCGCACGATCGACATACCCTCGTGCTTCATTGCGGGCTCGAGCGACTGGGGCATCTACCAGGTACCCGGTGCGATCGAGCGGATGCAGAAAGAGGCCTGCACGCGCATGAACGCGGTGCATCTCATTGAAGGCGCCGGCCACTGGGTGCAGCAGGAGCGGCCTCAGGAAACGGCACGGCACATTCTGGCGTTTCTGCAGGAGCAGCGCTGAACGGAGCGGCCAATGACAGACACGATCGGCATGGCGGCGCAAGCAGCGGGACAGGCTGTGCGGTTCGGCCTCTATCTTGGTCTCAACCGCATCGTCGACTGGCGCACGAATGCGCTCGGCCGTGCGCCCGCCGAGAAGCCGCGCGGGCCAATTCCCTCGCAAGCGGAGCTGCTGCGCGATCTCATGGGCGTGCTCATGCAGGATGCGGCGGCCGTGCGCGATGGCCTCTATCCGCCCATGAGCGACGAGCCGCCACTGCCCGTGCAGTTGAAGCGCATTCGCGACATGCTCGCCGATCTGCCCTCGGCACTGGCGCGGCGTAACGCGCGTGATGCCTCGACGGCCGAAGCTGCGGAAAACGACGATCTCCCCGACTACTTCGTGCAGGACTTCCACTTCCAGACAGGCGGCTATCTCACAGAAGATTCCGCCAAGTTGTACGACCTGCAGGTCGAGACGCTCTTCTATGGCGCAGCGGGTGCCATGCGCCGGCAGGCCTTGAGACCGATTGCGGCCTTCATGCACGGACGCGATCAGCGGCAGATGCGGCTGCTCGATGTGGCATGCGGCACGGGGCGGTTTCTGCGTGCGGTGCGGCTCGCCTATCCGGCGATGAAGCTCTCAGGCCTCGATCTTTCGCGGCCCTATCTCGATGAAGCGCGGCGTCATCTCAAGGACCTGCGTCCGGTGGAATGGCTCGCTGCGAATGCCGAGACGATCCCGCTGGATGACGCGAGCCAGGACATTGTCACCACGGTCTTCCTGTTCCACGAGCTGCCACCGGAAGTGCGCCGACGCGTCGTGGCCGAGATGGCGCGCGTGCTGAAGCCCGGCGGGCTTCTCGTCTTCATCGACAGCCTGCAGATGGGTGACCGGCCGGGCTGGGATGGCCTACTCGAAGCCTTTCCCGCGCGCTTTCACGAGCCGTACTATCGACATTACGCGATCGACGATCTCGACGGCGTGTTCCGCGATGTTGGGCTCGAAGCCGTCCAGCAGTCGACAGCGTTCCTCTCGAAGATGATGGTGCGGCGGAAGGCGCGTTAGAGGCCTGCCGACATGCCGCCGTCGACGGCGAGCTCCGCACCGGTGACGAACGAACTGTCATCGCTCGCAAAGAAGAGCGCAGCGCGCGCGATCTCCTCGGTCGTACCGAAGCGGCGCAGCGGCGTTTGATCGATCAGCGCCTTGGCGATCATGGGATTGCGGAGAACGCGGCTCGTGAGGTTGGTCTCGACGAAGCCCGGTGCCACGGCATTCACGCGGATATTGAAGGGCGCGTACTCGACGGCGAGCGCGCGCGTGAGCGCGGAGACCGCACCCTTGGTCGCGGAGTATGCCGCGAGCTGGCGCAAGCCGCGATGGGCCATGATCGATGCCAGATTGACGAGCGAGCCGCGCCCTGAAGCCTTGAGCAGATCAAAGCCATCACGCGCGACACGCACCACACCGTCAAGGTTCACCTCGCGAATGCGTACCCAGTCCGCGTCCGAGAGATGACGGAAGTCCTCACGCACGTTGAGGCCGGCGTTGTTGATGATGACATCGAGCTTGCCGTGTGCGCTCTGGATGGTGCGAAAGAGCGCCGTCACATCCTGGCCGCGCGAGACATCGCAGGTCTGTGCCGTCCCCGCGCCGCCGGCAGCACGGATCTCGCCAACGACACTCTCCGCCGCTGTGCCGTCGACATCACTGACGTAGACGTGCGCGCCTTCGCTCGCGAATACCTGCGCCATGGAACGGCCGATGCCGTTGCCTGCGCCCGTCACCAGCGCGATGCGCCCCTGAAGCCTCATGAAAGTTGCCTTCGTCGTGCTGAACTTGCCCGAACGCTACTCCGCAGCAGCAGCCGGCGGGACCCATTTCTCGCGCATGGTTACCAGCTCCTCGGCCGCACTCGGATGGAGCGCCATGGTCGCGTCGAAATCGGCCTTGGTGGCGCCCATGCGCATGGCGATCGCTGCCATCTGCACGATCTCCGCGGCATCGGGACCGAGAACATGGCAGCCCAGCACGCGGTCCGTCGCCCGCTCGACGATGAGTTTCATCAGCATTTTCTCGTCGCGGCCGGTGAGTGTGACCTTCATCGGGCGGAAGCGCGCCTTGTAGATGTCGATACCGCCGGGACGCTTGGCCGCTTCGTGCTCGGGCAGTCCGACAGTGCCGATCTCCGGCGTCGAGAAGACGCCTGTCGGGATCCAATCATGATCGACGACGCGTGGCTTGTTGCCGAAGAGGCTGTCGGCGAAGGCGTGCCCCTCGCGGATCGCGACCGGCGTCAGGTTCACGCGGTCACAAACATCGCCGACGGCATAGATGCTCGGCACGTTCGTGCGCTGCTGCTTGTCGACGATGATCTCGCCGCCCTTGCCGAGCGCGACGCCCGCGGCCTCGAGCCCGAGGCCTTTGGTATTCGGGCTGCGGCCGATTGCGAACATGACTTGATCGACCTCGATCTTGCCGCCGCCCGTGCAATGAGCGGTGAGGCCACCCGCGGTCTTCTCGATGCGCGAAAAGACTTCGCCAGTCAGGATGCGGATGCCGCGCTTGCCGTATTCCTCAGTAAGTGCGTCGCGCAGGTCCTCGTCGAAACCGCGCAGGATCTTGTCGCGGCGATAGATGAGCGTCGTCTCCACGCCGAGCCCGGCGAAGATGCCGGCAAACTCGACCGCGATATAGCCGCCGCCGGCAATGACGATGCGCTTCGGAAGCTCCTTCAGATGAAAGGCCTCATTGGACGTAATGGCGTGTTCGACGCCCGGCAGCTTCGTATCGACGTTCGCGCCGCCGCCAGTCGCAACGAGAATGACCTTGGCGGTGACTTCCTTGCCGCTGTCGGCGAGGCGGACGGAGTTGGGCCCGGTCACGACCGCGCGTGTCTTGTGGATACCAGCGACACCGGCCCGCTCAAGACCACCACGATAGGCGCCTTCGAGGCGTGCGATTTCCTTGTCCTTGTTGGCGATGAGCGTTGCCCAGTCGAATGTCGGCTCGCCCACGGTCCAGCCAAAGCCGGCCGCATCGTAGAACTCGTCCGAGAAGCGGCTTGCATAGACGAGCAGCTTCTTCGGCACGCAGCCGCGAATGACGCATGTGCCGCCGAAGCGGTATTCTTCAGCGATCGCGACCTTTGCGCCGTGGCCGGCCGCGATGCGCGCCGCGCGCACACCGCCGGAACCGGCACCGATCACGAACAGATCATAGTCGTAGCTCGCCATCACGAATTTCCTCAGAGGTCGATGCCGCGTTTCCTGAGCTCGCGCCGCATCTCCGCGTCGATCTCGGCCCCGATGCGTTGGCCCCAGGTCTGACCCGCCAGCATGGATTGGCGCATGATATCAGGTTGCGCCGCCACCATGCGCCGGCCGACTTCGGACTGGTAGAATGCGGTGACGCCGCGCATGTCCTCGACGGACATACTCTCCGCATAGATGCCGGCGATCTGTTCGATCAATTCGCTCTTGCGCGCCGAGAAACGTTTGACCATCTCGGCCATCAGCTCGCGGATCTCGCTGGCGCGGCCCGGCGCCAGCGTGGTGAAGGCTTGCGTCAACGGGCCGGTCAGCAATGGCAGAGCCTGATCGAATTGCGCCGAGGCCCCCGTTGCCTCGATGAGTGCGCGAGCAGCGCTTAGAGCTTCCGGCGATGCGCGCTGCTGCGCCAGCACAGGCTGGCCTACGGCTGCACAGAAGAGCATCGCGATGAACAAGCGGCGTGCAAGGCTCATCGACTTCATCCTTCTAGACAAGCGCAAGCGGAAGGCTCAGCGCCCGTCGTCCTCGACGGGCTCGGTCTCGATGACCACGATGCCCTCCGGACCGGCGACAAAGGCCATGTCGGCGAGGCCGAGAAACAGACCGTTCTCGACGACGCCCGGAATATGCTTCAGCGCCTCGTCCAATCGCTCTGGCTCGTCGATGCGCTTGAAGGCGCAGTCGAAGATGTAGTTGCCGCCGTCGGTTACGAAGGGCTGGCGATCACGCCCTGTGCGCAGGCGGATTTCGCCGTGACAGCCGAGGTCGGCGGCGAGCAGCGCGATCATGTTCTGCGTCGCCATGTAACCGAAGCGCACGACCTCGACGGGCAGGGGGAACGCGCCGAGGCGTTCGACGCGCTTCGTGTGGTCGGCAATGACGATCAATCGTTCCGAAGCGGCCGCCACGATCTTCTCACGCAACAGAGCCCCGCCACCGCCCTTGATGAGCCTCAGGACGCCGTCGAATTCGTCGGCGCCATCGACCGTCATGTCGAGGAGGGGCATGTCGTCGAGCGTGGTCAGGGGAATGCCGAGCGACGATGCCTGCGCCCGCGTCGCCTCGGAGGTCGGCACACAGATGACGTCGAGACCGTCGCGCACCCGCTCGCCGAGCAGCTCGACGAAATGGGCAGCCGTCGACCCCGTGCCGAGCCCGAGGCGCATACCCGATGCGACCTGCTCGATGGCGCCCCGCGCCGCCATACGCTTGTACTCGTCCAAACTCATTCGTGCTTATCCGTGGCCCGCTCCGTCGGCTGGCTTATCGCAGGTATCCGCCAAAATGGCCAGACGACTGAAGTCAGTATTGATCAATACCTAAGCAGCGTGCGTTCGTTGCATAAGACCTGCAATCGGGGGCGGCCGGCAGCGTCAGTGGGTGCCGCGGAGCAGCCGCTCGACGAAAGCCGGCACCACCTCGGAAGCGGTCCCATGGATGGCCTCGTCGAAGAGGCTGGTCCCCTGAGAGGGCTCCAGATTGAGCTCGACCGTATGCGCACCCTGATCGCGAGCCTCGGCGACGAAACCCGCGGCCGGATAGACGTTCCCGCTGGTGCCGATGGAAATGAAGAGATCGGTGCGGGCCAGCTCCTCGGCAATGCGGCCCATGTGGTAGGGCATCTCGCCGAACCAGACGACATCGGGGCGCAGGCCGCCAGGCGCACCACACGACGGGCAGGCCAGCTCGGTCGTCAGATCAGGGTACTCCGGTCCCCAGGGACGGCGCTCGCCGCACTTGGCGCAAAGGGCCTTCTGATGCTCGCCGTGCATGTGAATGAGGTTCTGCGTGCCAGCCGCCTCGTGCAGCGCATCGACGTTTTGCGTGACGACCGTGACCCGCCCGGAATGTTCGCGTTCGAGGCGGGCCAGGGCGAAATGCGCCGGATTGGGCTTGGCGGCCGCGCTCATGCGGCGGCGCATGTTGTAGAAGTCGAGCACGAGCTTCGGATTGCGCGCGAAGCCCTCCGGCGTTGCCACGTCGCGATAGTCGTACTTGGCCCAGATGCCGTCCTTGTCGCGAAAGGTCGCGATGCCAGACTCCGCCGAGATCCCGGCCCCGGTCAGGATCGTGATATTCCGAAATATCCGCATTCAGCCGTGCCCCGCGCGCACCTCAAAACCGCCACTCGATACCGCCATCTTTCGGCATCAAGGTCCAGCCTTTGTGACACCAGCGAGGCGGATCAAGCGACAGTGCGCATTCAGAGCAAATGGGCTGACCAACGCCACGGGCTTTGCTATCCAGGTAAACGGAGCCTATAGTCCTTGTGGGGGCGCAGGTCAGGTCGATGTGTTTTGTCTCCGTCGTTGCAGGCGGCGGGACGCGGTACGCATCTGGAGAGGGAGTTGCGTCTATGTTTACGAAGAAGTCCGAGCCCACTGCCTTCGACGTTCCGAGGGGAACGCCGCCACCGGCACCACCTTCACACTCTCAGCAGCCCGAGCCGCTTTCGGCATCGCGGCCGGCCAACCCGTCACCCCGCCCGTCAGGCCAGAGTGGCGTATCGCACATCGGCGAGGATCTCACCATCGTCGGCAATCTCATCTCGAAGGGCGAGGTGCATATCGACGGGCAGATCCAGGGTGATCTCCACGCCGCCAACGTGCTCATCGGCGAGACGGCGCGGGTCACAGGCGGCGTCGTCGCCGACGAGGTCATTGTGCGCGGCGGCGTCTCGGGATCGATCCGCGGACGGCGCGTGGTGCTGCAGTCCTCGAGCCGCGTCGAGGGTGATGTATTCCATCAGCAGCTCGGCATCGAGCAGGGCGCCTATTTCGAGGGCAAATCGCGCCGCGTGGCCGATCCCTTGTCCGGCATCAGCGCGCCCGATACCTCGGGCCCGGCGGGTCTCGGCTTCCCGTTGCGCAGCGAAAGCTGAGCTCGGCGCCGCCGCGTGACGAATGTAGAGCGCGGCGCCGCCGCGCGGGCGGCGCTTAAATCGCCAGATATTGCTCCTTGAGGGCTGCATCCGCGTCCAGCTCGGCGAGCGTGCCGGCAAAGCGGATGTGGCCGCGATCGAGCACGAAAGCACGGTCGGCGACGGCCCGCGCAAAGTGCAGATTTTGCTCGGAAAGCAGCAGGCCGACACCGCGTGCCTTGAGCTTGGCAATGGCGCCGGCTATCACCTCGACGATAACGGGGGCCAGCCCTTCGGAGGGTTCGTCGAGAAGCAAGAAGCGCGGGTTGCCCATGAGCGCGCGCGCGATGGTCAGCATCTGCTGCTCGCCGCCGGACATCTGGCCGCCTTTCCTGTCGCGCATCGCCGCCAGCGGCGGAAACAGCTCGAAGGCTGCTTCCGGCGTCCAAGCGGCGCCCCCATTCGACGGCAGTCGGCCGACGGCCAGATTCTCGGCGACAGTAAGATCCATGAAAATGCGGCGGTCCTCCGGGACATAGCCCATGCCGCGTCGCGCAATGCGGTGCGTCGACTCGGCAATGAGGTCCGCCCCATCGAAGTGAATGGTGCCGCGTCGCTCGGCTTCGAGGCCGACGATGCACTTCATGAGTGTCGACTTGCCGGCCCCATTGCGTCCGATGAGGACGGCCGCTTCGCCAGCCTCGACTGCGAGCGAGACGCCGAAAAGGATCTGCGCGCGGCCATACCAGGCATCGAGTTCGCGGATTTCGAGGAGGCTCATGGGTTTGCCTCTCCGATGGTGCTGCCGAGATAAACCTCGCGCACGAGCGGGTTCGCGCGCACCTCGGCGGGTGTGCCCTCCGCGATGAGGCGCCCCCGGTTCATGACGACGACGCGATCGGCATGACCGAACACGACATCCATGTCGTGCTCGGTGAAAAGCACGGCCGTGTTGCGCTGGCGGGCGCGCTCCGCAACCAGGCGCATAAGGGCACCACGCTCGCGCGCCGCCATGCCGGCCGTCGGCTCGTCCATAAGCAGGAGCCGCGGATCATTGACGAGCGCGATGGCCAACTCGACGCGTTTCAGATCGCCATATGCGAGGACAGAGCAGAGCGTATCGGCGGCATGGCCCATGCCGACCTCGTCGAGCCGCGCCTGGATTTCATCGGCGTTCGCGCGTCCGGCGTCGGCGAGGAGGCCTGTAGCGCTCTCACGCGAGAGAATGGCGACGAGAAGGTTCTCCGCTACACTCATGGAGGCGAAGGTCTGCGTGATCTGGAAGGTGCGCGCGACGCCGGCCCGCCAGAGTGCGCGCGGCGGGGAGCGGGTAACGTCCTCGCCGCCGAGGCGCACGCGGCCATGATCCGGTGCGAGCTGACCGTTGATCATGTTGAAGGTCGTGGTCTTGCCGGCACCATTGGGGCCGATAAGAGCCAGAAGCTCGCCAGCATCTACAGAGAAGCTCACGCGCTCGACGGCGCGAAAGCCCTTGAAGGATTTGCCGATCTCCTCGACAGCCAGCACGGGTGCGGTCATGGCCCACCCTCCCGGCGCTGGCGCCATTGTCTGAGCGTGCCGACGATGCCCTGCGGGAAGATGATGGTGATGAGGATGAGCGTGATGCCCAGCACTGCGTGCCAGTAGGGTGTCGCACGCACAATCCAGTCCTGGAGCAGCATGAACACGGCGGCCCCGACAACGGGCCCAACCAGCGTCTGCACGCCACCAATCAACACCATGGCGAGGGCATCGACGGAGCGCGGGATCGATAGCGAATCCGGCGAGAGCGAGCCCTTCGAGAAGACGTAGAGAGCGCCTGCTAGTCCTGCCGCAGCGCCGGCGAGAATGATCGCGCGCCACTGGATGATGCGCACATCGACACCGACGGCCTCCGCACGAATGCGCGAGTCGCGCGCCGCGCGCATCAGGTAACCCAGAGGCGCATGAGCCGATCGCCAGATGATCAGGATCGCGGCACCGGCGAGAAGCAGCGTCGCGAAATAGTAGGCCGTCTTGCCGGAGAGCAGATCAGGTGGCCAGATTCCGACAAGGCCGTTGCTGCCACCCGTGACGCTGTCCCACTGGAAGGCGATGGCCCAAGTGATCTGGGCGAAGGCGAGCGTCAGCATGGCGAGTGATACGCCGGACAGTCGTACGCAGAACCAGCCGAAGAGCATGGCGAGCGCACCGGCAAATGCGACGCCCGCCGGGACGGCGACGAAGAACGGCGCGCCGGCCTTGAAGGCGACGGCCGCCGCATAGGCCCCTGCGCCGAAGTACGCGGCGTGTCCGAAAGACGCCATGCCGCCTAAGCCCATGATGAGGCCGAGGCTCGCCGCAAAGAGCGCGAAGATGATGATGTCCGTCGCGAGAACGACCGTGAAGCGGTCAGCGAGGAGCGGAAGCATGAGGAGCGCGAGCGCGACAAGTGCAAGGGGCCACAGGCGCTTAACGTCCGGCACCGGCATAGGGAGAATAGAAGCCGCCGAAACGCGCTGCGGTGACTGGGGCGTCCCGAACAATCCCCAGGGTCGAATGATCAGCACGATCGCCATAACAATGAACTCGGCGACGAGCGTCAGCTTCGAGAACGAGAAGGCCATACCGAACAGGCGCACATCACCAATACCGATGCACCATGCCTTGACGACGCTGATGATGACGGCGGCGACGTAGGCACCCGGCAGGCTGCCGAGACCACCGACGACAGTGACGACGAACACATCAGCGATGATCGTCAGGTCCATGTTGTGGTTGGCCGGCTCGCGCGGCAGCGCAAGGGCACCGGCGAGGCCTGCGAGCAGCGCGCCGAGCGCAAAGACGCCCGTGAACATGAGCGCCTGGTTGATGCCGAGCGCGGCCGCCATGTCGCGATCCTCGGTCGCGGCGCGAACGCGCGTCCCCCAATCCGTGCGCGTGAGCAGCAGCCAGACGGAGAGCCCGATCAGCGGACCCAGTACGAGCAGCAGCAGATCGTATTGCGGAAAGGGTTTGCCGAAGATCCAGACGGCGCCCGTGAGACCGGGCGCGCGAGGGCCCAGAATGTCCTCGGGTCCCCAGGTGTAGAGCACCACATCCTTGAGCAGGAGCACGATGCCGAAGGTCGTGATGAGTTGCAGCAGCTCCGGCGCGCGATAGATGCGGCGCAGGATGGTGAGTTCGGCCACGGCGCCGACAACGCCGACGGCCAAAGCTGCGAAAAGCGCGCCACCCCAGAAGCCGAGCACGCCGCCGCCGACGAAGCCGTGGAAGCTCACGGCGAGGTAAGCGCCGAGCATGAAGAACGAGCCGTGCGCGAAGTTCACCACGCGCGTGACGCCGAAGATCAGCGTCAACCCGAGCGCCACGAGAAAGAGCAGCGAGGCGCTCGCGAGCCCGTTGAGCGTCTGAATGAGAAAGGAAGCGATCATGACGGCCCGGCTAATGTGCAGCAACGGCCGTGACCGCGGACGGTCACGACGCGTCGCTCACGACAAGCCTACACGAGGCGGCTATTGCGGCCGCAGCTTTTTCACGACGTCGTCCGACGGTAGGTGACGCTCACCCGGCTCATAGCGCCAGTCCACCATGACGCCCTTGCCGTCCTTGAGGCCGATCCTGCCGACGTACGCGCCCATGGTCGACTGGTGGTCGATCTCGCGATAGGTGATCGGGCCGAAGGGCGTCGAATGCTTGAGGCCCTTCGTGGCGGCGACAATGGCCTCGGGATCCGTCGACTTCGCCTTGCGGAGCGCCTCGCCGACCGAGATCATGGCCGCATAGCCGACCACCGAGCCGAGACGCGGGTAGTCGTTGAACTTCGCCTGATAGGCCGCGAGGAAGGCTTTGTGCTCGGGCGTGTCGATCGCATACCAGGGATAGCCGGTCACGATCCAACCAACGGGCGCTTCGTCGCGCAGTGGGTCGAGATACTCCGGCTCGCCGCCAAGCACGCTCAGCACGGTCATGTCCTTGAAGAGACCGCGTGTGGTGCCCTCGCGCACGAACTTCTGCAGATCCGCGCCGAACGTGACATTGAAGATCGCATCGGGCTTGGCGTCGGCGACAGCCTGAGCAACGCTGCCGGCGTCGATGCGATTGAGCGGCGGCGCCTGCTCGACGACGAACTCCACGCCCGGCTGGCGATCCGCCATGAGGAGCTTGAACGAGGCGATAGCCGACTGGCCGTACTCGTAGTTCGGGTAGACGAGCGCCCAGCGCTTCTTATTCAGCTTTACGGCCTCTTCGACGAGCATCGAAACCTGCATGTAGGTCGAGGCGCGCAGGCGGAATGTGTACGCGTTGCCGTTCTCCCAGACGAGCTTGTCCGTGAGCGGCTCCGACGCGATGAACGGCATCTTGCGCTGCTTCGCGAAGTCGGCGATGGCGAGGCCCACATGCGAGAGGAAGCCGCCCGTGAGCAGGGCGACGCCCTCGCGGCTCACCAGCTCCTCGGCGGCGCGTACTGCATCACCCGGCGCGCCGTTGTCGTCGCGCGAGATGACCTCCAGCGGCCGGCCATTGATACCGCCGCTCTTGTTGATTTCCTCGGCCGCCAGCTCCCAGCCCTTACGATAGGGCTCCAGGAACGCGGGAATCACCTTGTAGCTGTTGATCTCGCCGACCTTGATCGGGCTCTGGGCCATCGCGGGGCCGGCCAGTGCCGCCATCGTCGCGAGGGCCATCGTCAGTCTGCCCAGTCTCATCTCGTCACACTCCCCAATTCACGAATGGGATGAGGCACTTGATCACGACCATCCATCCCACCTGACTTGCCGCGCATAGCATATGGCCTGCGCCGTCCGAAATACTATGGCCTGGGGGCTGGCCTGTCTGGTATTTCAGCATCCGGCCTTGGCCTATGCGGAAAGTGCGCAGCGGCGACCAGGGAGCCAGGCCAGCAGGGGGTGAGCACATGAGCAGGATGATCAGCGATCGAGCGCCACCCAGGTATCGCACCGAAGCAAGCGACGACCACCACCGGCCATGCGCATCCTAGGTATCGCCAGCGAGACACACGACAGCGGCATCGCACTCGTCGAGGACGGGAAGCCTGTCCTCGTGCTCGAGGAAGAGCGGCTCAGCAGGCTCAAGCACACGCAGATGTTTCCTGCGGCTTCGCTCGCGGCAGCCATGGAAGGCGGCTGGCTCAAGCCTGACGAGATCGATGTCATCGTCACGCCGTGGAACGCGGGCGTGCTGCGCCGTACATTCCGCAAGGCAATACTGCGCAACCTCCCCTCCGCGCTCAATCTGCTTCGGCCCGGTGCCAATACGGCCCAGCGATCGAGCATCGTCGTGCTGAACCAGTGGCTGAAGTACAAGCTCACGCGCGAACTCGGAGTGCAGAAGCTTCCCCCGCTCTTCGGCATCCGGCATCACCATGCACACGCCGCGATCTTCTTCGTATCACCCTTCGAGAAAGCCAATATCCTTGTGATGGACGGCTACGGCGACGATGCCGCGACATCGACGTACGTCGGCGCAGGCAACCGGCTCAGCCGGCTTTGGCAGAGCGACGTCTTCGACTCGCTCGGCATGATCTACACGTTCGTCACCGGCCATCTCGGCTTTCGCGATTTCGAGGAAGGCACGGTCATGGCGCTCGCGGCCCATGGCGACGACCGCTACGTCGGCAAATTTCGCGATACGATCCACCTCACCGAGAATGGGCGCTATGCCGTCGACATGAGTTACTTCATGTACGACCGGTATGCCTTCCTCAGGCCATTCAGCCAGAAATTCTTCGAGACGTTCGGCCCTCCGCGCCATCACGATGAGCCGGTCACCGATCATCACAAGGCCCTCGCGCGTGCACTCCAGGTGCGCATCGAGGAAGTCGTCCTGCACGTCGCGCGCGGCCTCTATGAGCAGCATCCTTCACGCCACCTCGTGATCTCGGGTGGCGTTGCGCTCAACTGTGTCGCAAACGCGCGCGTGCTCGAGCAAACGGATTACGAGCGTGTATGGGTCCCACCTTGCGCGTCCGATACCGGCGGGCCGCTCGGCGCTGCGCTCTGGTACCATCACCAGAAGTGCGGCCACCCGCGCACGATGACACTGACGCATCCCTTCTACGGGCTCGAGGAAAGCGAGGAGGCCATCCGAAAGGCGCTCGATAGTGCGGGACTTCCCGCCGAGCGGCTGGACGATGAGGCTCTCTTTGCTCGCGTCGCGCGCGATCTCGCCGAAGGGCGCATCGTCGGCTGGTTCCAGGGCCGTTTCGAAATGGGTCCGCGCGCACTCGGCAACCGATCCATCCTCGCCGATCCGCGGAGGCTCGCAACCAAGGACCGCATCAACGCGCGCATCAAGTATCGGGAGAGCTTCCGCCCCTTCGCGCCGGTCGTACTCGCGGAGTACACGCGCGACTACTTCGAGATCGACCAGCACGATCCGTTCATGACCATGGCGCCGCGCGTGCGACCTGAAAAGCGCGACGTCATTCCCGCAGTCGTCCACGTCGATGGCACGGCGCGCCTGCAAACCGTCGAGCGCAGTGCCAACCCGCGCTACTACGCCGTCATCGAAGCCTTCATGCGCGAAACAGGCGTCCCCGTGCTCATCAACACGAGCTTCAACCGCCAAGAGCCGATCGTAGCAACCGCGCGCGAGGCCGTGTCGTGCTACCTCCGCACGGAGATGGACGTACTCGTGCTCGGGAACTTCTACACGCGCAGCCGCAATACCGAGAGCGAGACGCGAGCCCGCAAGCGTTTCGCCGTACGCGAGGAGAATTTAGTCGGCGGTGAGTGAGACTTCGCGCCTACGGCGCGAGCAGGGCTGCCGCCCTTGCAACCCGCTCGGGGGACACCCCCGAACCCCCGTTTTGCTTACTTGCCGCGGGCTGCTGGAAAGCGGTGCTTCGCTTTCGATTGATGGTGCTATGCCCGCGGCTGCTATGCGGACAGCTCTCAGTTGGAATAATCGAGTTAATAAAGACGGGTGGGTTCGGGAGGGTGTCCCTCCCGATAGAGTGCGAGACTAGTCTCGCTCGCGCCGAAGGCGCGACCTAGTCCTTGCACGCGAGCCCATGCTCGCGCGTGATGTGCAGCATGGCGCGCTCGGCCAGCGCCGTGATCGTCAGCAGCGGGTTCACGCCGAGTGATCGCGGGATGATGGCGCCATCGATGACATGAAGGCCTGGATGGACGGCGCTTGAATCCTTGCCGGCACTGCCATCGAACACGCGTCCGGCATGATCGACGACGCCGGACGTGCGATCAGCCGCCATGGCGCAGCCACCGAGCGGATGCGCTGTTGCGGGCTGATTGCCCATGACGCTGCCGGCGAGCGGGTTTTTCACATAGCTGCCGCCGACCTTGCCGACGAGCAGGGCGAGCGCCGCGTCGAGCCGTCGATAGACATCCTCATCCTTCGCATTGGGCCACGAGAGTGCAAGACGTTCGCCATCGAGGCTGAAGCTGCCACCAGCATTGTCGTGCGAGACGGCGAAGAAGGTCTGGAGGCTCGCGAAGGGGCCTTTGTAGACACCGCTGACGAGGCTCTGCAGTGCGCCGAGCAGGCGTCCGTTGGGCACGAACATCACCGGCAGGATCGGCGCGAACGCGGAAGGGAGCACGCCCTCCTGAATGGTGACGGATTTTGAGAGATCGTCAGGATCGACGATCTCGAGCTGGCCGGAAACCGCAGCGCCGACATTCATACCCTCGATCTTCGCGGGATGCCCGACGCCCACGGCATTGACGGGAACCTTGGCGCCATAACCGAAGGCGATGATGTCGCCGTTCGCAGAAAAACGCGTACCCAGTTGATCGGAAAGCGCGAGGCCCTTCGCACGCGATCGCAGCAGGATCTCCGTCGAGCCGAGCGTGCCCGCGGCAAGGATCACCATGTCTGCGGCGAGTTCGAGCCGCTGGCCGTGGCCTGCACCGGGCGTATCGACACGATCGATGTGAACCTGCCAGCCGCCGGCCGCCAGCGGGAGGACGTGGCTCACGCGACCGTGTGTGAAGAGTTCCGCGCCGTGCCGCACGGCCTCGGGAAGGTAGGTGAGCGCGACAGTATTCTTGGCGCCGACATTGCAGCCGGCACAGCAGTCGCCACAGCGCGTGCAAGCCGGCTGCGCAATGCCGGCAGGATTGACGGTGTCGGCGAAACCGACAACCACCTCGGGCGCGATGGGTGCGGTGCCAAGAGCCACACCAGCGGCCTCCAGCGCCTTGTATTTTGTGAGCGTCGCGGCCTCGGGATCGCGTGCCGGCCTCAACCAGCGGCGCGCGCGCGCGTATCCGGCATCGAGAAGGCCGTCCTGGCGCAGCTGGCCCGGCCAGACGGGATCGGCAAAGACGCGCGCATCAGGCCTCAGTGCCACGCCTGCATTGACGAGCGAGCCGCCGCCGAGCCCGCGCCCGACGAGCACATGCATGTCCTCGCCTATGCGAACATCATAGAGGCCGGTCTCGGAGCCCATGGCCATACGCACACCGGTGACGCGCATCTCATGGCGCATGTCGGGAAAGCGGTTCGGAAATTCGCCGGTCTGAACCTCGCGGCCGCGTTCGATGACGGCGACGCGCTTGCCGGCACAGGCAAGCCGCATGGCGGAGACGCCACCACCATAGCCGGAGCCGACGATGATCACGTCGTAGCGTGGGCGGGCGTGGTCGAGCGAGCGGGCGAGGCGGGTCATCGGTGCACGGCCTGCACGTACAGGCTGCGCCTCCGGCGCCGCAACGTCATCGATGCGCAATCCCCCTGGCGCATATGACCTCTATGCTTGGATCGATCAGTCCCTACGGGTGCCGAGCCCCATTTTCTTGGCGAGCTGCGAGCGCGCCGCAGCATAGTTCGGCGCGACCATAGGATAGTCGTTCGGCAGCTTCCACTTCGCGCGGTATTCCTCGGGTGAAAGCTTGTAATGCGTCCGCAGATGGCGCTTCAGCGACTTGAACCGCTTTCCGTCCTCGAGACAGATGATGTAGTCGGGCGTCACCGAGCGCTTTACCGGAATAGCGGGCTTAAGCTCCTCGCTGTCGATCACCGGCTCGTGGTTCGAGGCGCGGTTTAGCGCGTCGTGCACGTCGCGGATGAGCGACGGAAGATCCGAAGCAACGACAGTGTTGTTGGCCACGTAAGCAGAGACGATCTGGGCGGTAAGGTCCACCAGTTGATTTCCGCCATTGTTGTCCATCGGAGTGTCGTCTCCCATTTGAGCCGCGAAATCTTGGAGGTGGTCGGGCTAGACCGGCATCTCATGACGTCGCGTTTAAAATAGCTGTGCTGATCAAAGTCCCTGATCAGAGATCGCCAATACTCCACTTCGCCCAAGATGGCAATTGCAGCGCACAATATAGTAAAAGCGGCCTTTTCGCCAATATCCCGACCTGCCTATGCTGCGTTTTTCACCAGCTTCCAAGCTTTTAGGTCGCACTCTTGCTTGACCTACTCAGTGCGCGTCGCACCAGCCCCCCGTCGGCCTCCGAACTCCACACGCGACTTTGAGGCCCAGGGCTGGCGCCGCCCCTTGAATTGGTCCAGACTATTAACATCTCAATCATGAGCACGATTGCGGGCGGGCACGCCGTTGCGGCGAGCCACTCTCCGCAGCCATCATCAGTGAACCACTGTCAGCAAAGGAGCGGGTCATGACCGATACGAAGGCGCGCGCGGACAAGGTGGAGAAGACGGACGCAGAATGGCGGGCCGAGCTCTCGCCGGAGCAGTACCACATCACGCGCCAGCACGGGACGGAGCGCGCTTTCACCCATCCCTACAATGCCCTCAAGGCGGCCGGGATCTACAAGTGCGTGGCCTGCGGCGAGCCGCTGTTCGCCTCGGAAACGAAATATGATTCCGGCTCCGGCTGGCCGAGCTTCTACAAGCCCATCGGTACCGACGCCGTCGCCGAGCATGAGGATCGCTCGCTGTTCATGCGTCGCGTCGAGGTGCGTTGTTCGCGCTGCGATGCCCATCTGGGCCACGTCTTCGAGGATGGGCCTCAGCCGACGGGCCTGCGCTACTGCATCAACGGCGCGGCCCTGAAGCACGAGCCGAAGTAAGAGACGCGCGACCTCTCGCGCCTTGAATGCACGAACCTGCCGCCGCGCCGGTCTCACCAACCGGCGCTGCGGCTTTCCCCTTTCGTAAGGCGCCCTGCGCCAGGAGTACCCCATAATGCCAGCCGATCCCGCCATTGCTCCGGCCGTTGCAATGGCTCCGCCCTCCGCGCGCCACAAGCCCGTGAAGGCGGTCCATCATGGCGTCGAGATCGTCGACGACTTTGCCTGGCTGCGCGCGGACAACTGGCAGGAGGTGATGCGCGATCCGAGCGTGCTCGACGCCGAGATCCGCGCCTACCTCGAGGCCGAGAATGCCTACACGGAGCACACGCTCGCCGATACGAAGGCGCTGCGCGAAAAGCTCTTCGCGGAGATGAAGGGGCGCATCAAGGAGGACGACAGCTCGGTCCCGGCGCGGGACGGTCCCTGGGAGTACGGCACACGCTATCTCACGGGCGCGCAGTACCCGCGCTTCACCCGGCGCCCACGCGACGGCGGCGACGACAGCGAAACGGTGCTGCTCGACGGCAACGTCGAAGCCGAGGGCAAGCCCTACTGGCAGCTCGGCGGCTGCACGCACAGTCCCGACCACGGCCTCCTCGCCTATGCAGTCGACGACAAGGGCTCGGAATATTACGTCATCCGGTTCCGCGACCTCGCGACGGGCAAGGAACTCGCGGACGTCATCCCTGACACGGGCGGCGGCTGCGTCTGGGCAGAAGACAGCCGGACGCTCTTCTACGTCCGCCTCGATGAGAACCACCGGCCACTCTACGTCTACCGCCACACACTCGGCACACCTGTCGAGGACGACGTGCTCGTGTATGAGGAGGCCGATAAGGGCTTCTATGTCGGCGTCGGCGAGACTCAGTCAGGGCGCTACATCCTCATTGATGCGCACGACCACCAGACGAGCGAAGTCCGCCTCATCGACTCACGCAATCCGACTGGCGCCATGCAGCTCGTGAGCCCGCGCCGCTTCGGGCACGAATACTCCATCGACCATCATGGCGAAGACCTGATCATCGTCACGAACTCAGCCGATGCAGAGGATTTCCGCATCGTCTCGACACCTGTCGCGACACCGCAGGAAGCGTACTGGCGCGAGATCCTCCCGCACAAGCCGGGCCGTCTCATCCTCGACCACACGACCTTCAAGGATCATCTCGTGCGCCTGGAGCGCGAGGGCGGCCTGCCGCGCATCATCATCCGGCGCTTCTCCGACGGTGCAGAGCACGCCATTGACTTCGACGAGGAGGCCTACAGCCTCGGCATGTCCTCGGGCTACGAGTACGACACGACGGCGCTGCGATTTTCCTACTCGTCGATGACGACACCGGCGCAGGTCTTCGATTACGACATGGAGACACGCGCGCGCGTTCTGCGCAAAACGCAGGAAGTGCCAAGCGGGCACAATGCTGCCGACTACGTCACGCGCCGCATCGAGGCGCCGACAGCCGATGGCGAGATGGTTCCGATCTCCATCCTCTATCACAAGAGCACGCCGCTCGACGGCTCGGCGCCGCTCTTCCTCTACGGCTACGGCTCCTACGGCATCGCCATTCCGGCGAGCTTCTCAACGACGCGTCTTTCGCTCGTCGATCGCGGCTTCATCTTCGCCATCGCGCATGTGCGCGGCGGAAAGGACAAGGGCTATCGCTGGTACACCGGCGGAAAAGCCCAGACGAAGATGAACACCTTCACGGACTTCGTCGCCGCTGGCGAGCATCTCGTGAAAATCGGCTGGACAAAGCGCGGGCGCATTGTTGCTAACGGCGGCTCGGCGGGCGGCATGCTCATGGGCGTGGTCGCGAACCTCGCGCCGGAGCTTTTCCTCGGCATCATCGCGGATGTTCCGTTCGTCGATGTCCTCAACACCATGCTCGACGAGACACTGCCGCTCACGCCCCCCGAGTGGCCCGAGTGGGGCGATCCCATTCGCTCGGCCGAAGCCTTCGCGCTCATCCGTAGCTACAGCCCCTATGACAACATCGAGCGCAAAGCCTATCCGCACATCTTCGCTTATGGCGGCCTCACCGATCCGCGCGTGACGTACTGGGAGCCGGCGAAGTGGATCGCGCGCCTCCGCGAGCGCAACACGTCGAGCAATCTCGTACTGCTCAAGACGAACATGGAAGCCGGACACGGCGGCGCGTCGGGTCGCTTCGAGGCGCTGAAGGAAGTCGCGCTCGACTACGCGTTCGCAATCAAGATCGCGGGCAAGGCGGAGGCTTAGGGGCGGTGGCGGACTAGACTAGGCCACGCAAATCACCAATAAGAAGAGGCGACGGTGGCTAGACCGTCGCCCCCTATTGGGGTTTCGCGGGATGCGCCCGACGAAACTGCAGACTCATATTTTTTGCCTCTGTTTGCGTCCTCGTTCAAGTGTGTTTCGGGCGCATCTCTGTTCATTCTTGCAGAGGACAACTGGCAAATGGCCAAAGACCCGAGTAACCACGGCAAGCCGTGGACGAAGGACGACGTTAAGCAGCTCGATAAGCTCGCGAAGCAAAACACGCCAACGCGCGTGATCGGCCTCAAGACTGGGCGCACTGAAGATGCTGTCCGGAACAAAGCCTCCGAAGAAGGCATCTCTTTGAAACCGACGAACCAGTCACCTTACAATCGCATAAAGTGAAGGTTGCGATCGCCTGACACGAGCGCAGCGCGATCCCCTCTCCCCGCGTGCGGGGAGAGGGTTAGGGTGAGGGGCGGCGGCAATTGCAAACGTCGGCGTAAGTGGCCGCCCCTCATCCTAGCCTTCTCCCCGTAAGGACGGGGAGAAGGGACCGGTCGCGTACGCGGTGAGCGCGCCCTGCCCCCCTAAGGCACGCCATCCCGTTGTCAGGTCGGCGAATCAGCACCATGAAGTGGTGCATCGTCCGATGCGCCTCGATAGGGGGAGTGCCATGATTCGCGGTTTCCGATACGCAGCCTGCATACTGGCAGCTCTCGTAACCGGCACATCTATGGAAGCATCGGCACAGACGCCGACGTCTTTCGACAGGATCGCGGGTCTCTGGGTAGGCGAGGGTCGACTTGGAACGCGCGGGGGCCAGACCGAAACGGTCAAATGTCGTGCGACCTATCGTTCAGAACAGCAGGGCACGGCGCTCAAACAATCGATCCGATGTGCCTCTGCAGGAGGGAGCATCGAGGTCAAAGTGGCTGCCCACCTGAAGGGCATGACTATATCCGGAGACTGGGAAGAGACGACGCGAGGATGGACCGGCCAACTTTCGGGCGCCACCACTCCGGCCGGATTGAAAGTCAGCATCAGGGGCGACAACATAACCGCCAACATGGACGTTATCGTCAAGGACGCGCTCCAGGTCGTGGAGATCCAGTTCATCGAAGGCGCGCTCATAGGCCTTACGCTCATTCTCAAGAAGCAGGCCGCATAATCGATAGCCGCGGTGTACGCGGGACGGCGGCAGGGCCTGCCACGCTCGCAGCCCGCTCCAGTTCATAAAAGCGGGTGGCTTTGGGAGGGTGTCCCTCGTCGCGCTGGAGGCGCGCCCCATCGAACGCGGAGCGCGAGGTCATGCCGAAGGCATGCCAGAGGCATGCGCTTCGTTCGCGTCGAAGACGCGACCTAACGCACATCCAGCGGCAGCGCGCTCGAATGCTTCACCTGGCCGAGTGCGAAACTCGACTCGATGTTGGCGATGCCGTCGATGCGCGTGAGCGTGTCCTTCACGAAGCGCTCGTAGTCAGCGAGGTCGCGCGCAACGACGCGGAGCAGATAATCGCGCGGGCCCGTCATGAGGTAGCATTCGAGCACCTCGGGGCAGCGGCGAATGGCGTCCTCGAAACGCTGCAGCTTGTCCTCCTGCTGGCGATCGAGCTTGATCGATACGAAGACGCTGACCGGCAGGCCGACCTTTTTCTGATCGAGCAGGGCCGCGTAGCGATTGATGATACCAGCGTCCTCCAGAATGCGGAGGCGCCGCGAGCAGGGGCTGGCCGTCAGACCGACCTTTTCCGCCAGCTCGGCGACCGTCAGGCGGCCATTGGCCTGGAGTTCGGCGAGGAGTCGCCGATCGATGCGATCGAGGCTGATATTGGCTGATTCCTGCATTCGAGACGCCTAGTCTGGCTGATGGTGCCAATATCTTGCCGCCAAGTGGCACACTTTGCAAACACCCACTACGGGCTTGGGGCTATTCTCGGTTAATCGCTCACGCTCGAATTCCCGAGGCCACCATGCAAGACATCGCCGACGACCGCGCCGCCACCCTCGCTATGCTGCGTGAGTTGGAGCGCAAGGTGCTCTGGCTCTCGACCTACACGATCCACCACGCCAACCACGAAGTGGAGCGGCACGACGGACTCAAGGTGGGTGGGCATCAGGCATCGTCCGCCTCGCTCGCGACGCTGATGACGGCGCTCTATTTCCATGTGCTGCGGCCCGAGGACCGCATTGCGGTCAAGCCGCACGCGAGCCCGATCTTCCACGCCATCCAGTACCTGCTCGGCAACCAGAAGCTCGACAAGCTGAAGAACTTCCGCGGCTTCGGCGGCGCGCAATCCTATCCCTCGCGCACGAAGGACAACGACGACGTCGATTTCTCGACGGGCTCGGTCGGCCTCGGTGTCGCGGCGACGGGTTTTGCGAGCCTCATCCAGGATTACGTGCACGCGAAGGGCTGGAGCGCGGACTGGCCGAAGGGGCGCATGGTCGCGCTCATGGGCGATGCCGAGTTCGACGAGGGCAATGTCCACGAGGCGCTGCTCGAATACTGGAAGCACGGTCTCAAGAACTGCTGGTGGGTCGTCGACTACAACCGCCAGAGCCTCGACTCGGTCGTCTCCGACAAGCTCTTCATGAAGGTCGCGGGGATGTTCGAGAACCTCGGCTGGGAGGTCATCCTCATCAAGTACGGCAAGCTGCAGGAAGCCGCGTTTGCGGAGCCCGGCGGCGAACGCCTGCGCGACTGGATCGCGGATTGCCCGAACCAGCTCTATTCCGCACTCGTGTTCGAGGGCGCGAAAGGCTGGCGCCGTCAGCTCGAGGCGGACCTTGCTGCGCAACCCGACACGCTCGCGATCATTCAGAATCGCGATGACGAAACGCTCGCGCGGCTGATGACGAATCTCGGCGGGCACGACATGGAGAGCATTCTCGAAGCCTTCGAGAAGGCGCCAGCGGACAAGCCCAGCTGTTTCATTGCCTACACGATCAAGGGTTTCGGGCTGCCGCTGCAGGGCCACAAGGACAACCACGCCGGCCTCATGAACAAGACACAGATGACTGTGTTTCAGGAGGCGCAAGGCATCCAGAAGGGCGAGGAGTGGGAGCCATTTGCCGGGCTCAATCTCTCGCATCAGGACATCGCGCACTATCTTGCGCGTGTGCCCTTCAATGCCAAGGGAACGCGAGGCTTGCACGCGGATCGCATTCCGCTTCCCGAGATTGCGCCGCTCGGCGTGACGGGAGCTGCAAGCACGCAGAACGGCTTCGGCCGCATTCTCGATGAGATCGCGAAGCGCGGCGGCCCGCTCGCCGATCGCATACTCACCATGTCGCCGGACGTCACGGTCTCGACGAACCTCGGCCCCTGGGTGAACCGACGCGGGCTATTCTCGATGGAGAGCCGCGAGGACGTGTTCAAGGAGCGCGGCCTCATGAGCCCGCAGAAGTGGGAGATGTCGCCACAGGGCCAGCACTTCGAGCTCGGCATTGCGGAGATGAACCTGTTCCTGACGCTCGCGGTAGCGGGGCTCAGCCACGCGCACTTCGGCGAGCGCATCATTCCGATCGGCACGCTCTACGATCCTTTCATCTGCCGCGGGCTCGATGCGCTGAACTATGCCTGCTACCAGGACGCGCGCTTCATCGTCGTCGCGACGCCGTCCGGTCTCACGCTCGCGCCGGAAGGCGGCGCGCACCAGTCCATCGGCACGCCCCTCATCGGCATGTCCCAGGATGGCCTCGCCTCCTTCGAGCCGGCCTACGTCGACGAGCTTGCCGCGATCATGGGTTGGGCCTTCGAGTACGTTCAGCGCGATGGGAGCGAGAGCGGACACCAGGGCTGGCGGCATGATGAGAAGGGCGGCTCGGTGTACTTGCGACTCTCGACGCGCCCCGTCGAGCAGATCCAGCGCATCATGTCGCCGGACCTGAACAAGGACATCATCGAGGGCGGGTACTGGTTGCGCCGGCCCGATGCCTCGACCTCACTGGCCATCGTGTACATGGGCGCCGTCGCACCCGAGGTAATCGAAGCAGCCGGCCTGTTGAGCGAGGACCGCCGTGGCGTCGGCGTGCTTGCCGTCACGTCGGCCGATCGGTTGACGGCCGGCTGGCACGATGCGCAGCGCGCACGTGAGCGCGGTCACTATGGCGCGCGCGCGCACATCGAGACGCTGCTCTCGGCGCTCCCGCGCGATGCCGGCATCATAACGGTATGCGATGCGCACCCCGAGACGCTGTCGTGGATCGGATCAGTGAACGGACATCGCGTGCGCGCGCTCGGCGTCGAGCGTTTCGGCCAGTCGGGCTCGATCGATGAGCTCTATGCCCACTATGGCCTCGATGCGGAAGCGATCCTGGCTGCCGCCGAGGGCATGATCGGACGGCCGGTGCGCTATCGCAATCGCGTGGCCTGAGCGTTCGAGACTGCGCCAGCGCAAAAGCAAAGGGCGGGGAGTCGAAGCTCTCCGCCCTTTTGAGTTTGTCGCCCGCGGTCTTGATGCCGCTGGGAACCTCGTCAGTGCCACTGCGGGAAGCAGCCCGTAGCAACGGGTGATCCCGTCTCCGCATGGCCGCCGCGGGCATAGCACCACGGGAAGGTTGCGAAGCACCTCTTCCCAGCAGCCCGCGGCAAGCAAATCAGTGAGCGCTTGCCCAGATACGCTTCTTGGCGAAGTAGAGCAGCACGGCCGTGATCAGCAGATAGAGCAGCACGAGCAGACCCATGCCCTTGCGCTCGTCGTGCTTGGGATCGCCGGCCCAGTGCAGGAAGGCCGTCACGTCACGCGCCATCTGGTCGACGGTCGCGGGCGTGCCGTCCTGAAACTTGATGTTGCCCTCGATGAGCGGCGGCGGCATCGCGATCTGGTGGCCCGGGAAAGCCTTGTTGTACTGCATGCCGTCGGCCAGCTTGAAGTCCTTCGGAGCAGCGACATAGCCCGTCAGCAGCGCGTAGAGGTAATCCGCGCCCGCTTCCTGATAGCCCGACGCCATGTCCTTCACGATGTGGAAGGGATGCGCGAAGAGCGAGCCGTGGTACTCGATGCCACGCGCCTTCGTGATTAGGGTGAGGTCGGGCGGATAAGCGCCGTTGTGGGTCGCGCGCGCTTCCTGCTCGTTCGCGTAGGGCGCGGGAATGCGGTCGGACAGACGGCCCGGCCGCTTGAACATCTTGCCATCGTCGTTCGGACCGTCGTTGACCTGATAGGTCGCAGCAAGGCCCTTCACGGCATCCTCGTTGAAGACCGGCCCGCCCTTCTGCGCGAGATTGCGGAAGGCGAGGCGCGAGACGCCGTGGCACTGCGCGCAAGCGTCCTTGTAGACCTGGAAACCGCGCTGGAGCTGGTTCTGGTCGAAGCGACCGAAGAAGCCGGCAAAGCTCCACTTCTGGCGATCGATCGGAACGGCCTCGCCCGCTGCATGGGCGAGGAGCGGCACGGTCGCGATGGAAAGGGCGACCAGAATGACCCACTTCATCCGGGAGGTATTTGTCGTCATCGGCTGGTGCTCCCGTCCTTAGCGCTTTTCGGGAGCCGACGTGGCCCCAGCCGGTTTTCCGCTGCCACCCAGCACCGACTCGGCGATCGAGCGCGGCATGGCGGTTGGCGTCTCCATCACCCCGACGATCGGCATGATCAGAAGGAAGAACCCGAAGTAGTAGGCGGTGAAGAAGCGCGCCCAGGCGACGTACACACCCTCTGCCGGCTTGCCGCCCAGATAGCCGAGCGCCAGCACCGAGAAGAAGAAGAACCAGAGGAACCACTTGAAGATCGGGCGATAGCGCGCCGAACGCACGCGGCTGGTATCGAGCCAGGGCACGAAGACCAGGATCACGATCGCCGCAAACATGGCGATGACACCGCCGAGCTTCGAGGGGATCGCGCGCAGGATCGCGTAGAACGGCAGGAAGTACCACTCAGGCACGATGTGCGGCGGCGTCACGAGCGGATTGGCCGGCACGTAGTTGTCTGCGTGGCCGAGATAGTCCGGCGCGAAGAAGACGAACCACGAGAACAGCAGCACGAACACACCGAGACCGAACAGGTCCTTCATGACCGCGTGGGGTGCCATGGGAACCGAGTCCGACTTGGTCTTGATATCGAGACCCGTCGGATTGTTCTGGCCGACGACATGCAGCGCCCAGATGTGAAGCACGACGACGCCGGCGATCACGAAGGGCAGCAGGTAGTGCAGGCTGAAGAAGCGGTTCAGCGTCACGGTCGAGACCGAGAAGCCACCCCACAGCCACGTCACGATCTTGGTGCCGAGGCCAGGAATGACGGCGTCCAGCGACGAGAAGAGGTTCGTGATGACGGTCACACCCCAGAAGCTCATCTGCCCCCAGGGGAGCGTGTAGCCGAGGAAGCCCGTCGCCATCATGAGCAGGAAGAGCAGCACGCCGAGGATCCAGAGCACCTCGCGCGGCGCTTTGTAGGAGCCGTAGTAGAGGCCGCGGGCCATGTGGATGTAGACGGCGAAGAAGAACATCGACGCGCCGACCGCGTGCACATTGCGGATCAGCCAGCCGTAGTTGACGTCACGCCGAATGCGCTCGACGGAGTCGAAGGCCATGGATTCGTGCGGGATATAGTGCATCGCGAGCACGATGCCCGTGACGATCTGCACAGCGAGGCAGAAGGTCAGGATGCCGCCGAAGGTCCAGAGATAGTTGAGGTTGCGCGGCGTCGGGAAGTCGACGAACTGGCCATGCATCATGCGCATAACCGGAAGACGTTCGTCCATCCAGTGCTCGATGCGGGAGCCGGGCTTGTATGAGGATTCGTGCTGAGCCATTGGAAATACGGAGCCTTCAGCCGATTCTGATCAGGGTGTCGGACGTGAACTCGTACACGGGCACATCCAGGTTGCGCGGCGCGGGCCCGAGCCGGATGCGGCCAGACGTGTCGTAGTGCGAGCCATGGCAGGGGCAGAACCAGCCGTTGTAGTCGCCCTTCACGTCTGAGATGCCCTGTCCCTTCGGAATGCAGCCGAGGTGGGTGCAGATGCCCACCATCACGAGCCACTGCTCCTTGCCGGACTTCGTGCGGTTGGCATCGGATGCAGGCGCGCTCTCAGGGAGCGCCTCGTTGCGGGCACTGCGATCCGGGAGCGCATTCAGGTCGACGCCCTTCGCGGTCTCGATCTCGGTCTTGGTGCGATGGCGGATGAAGACGGGCTTGCCCCGCCACATCACGGTGATCGCCTGACCTTCCTTGACCGGCGCGACATCGACCTCGGTCGTCGACATAGCCTGGGTCGATGCATCGGGGTTCATCTGCTGGATGAGCGGCCAGAGTGTCGCCGCGCCACCGACAGCTGCGAACGCACTCGCCGCAACCACCAGAAAATCGCGCCGTGTCGCATCTTCCGTATGGGCCGCCAAATCAGCCTCCTCTTTCCTGCCCCCAGGGCATGAGCCTGTGCATGGCTTGCCCTGTCTTCCTCGACCGGAGCGCCCTCCGACCGCCACGCCCGCCATCGGCGTCACTGCAAGGGATCGGCATGGGCTCGATACCGCCGGTAACCGGCTTGCACTCGCCCCTCATGGCGCAAACAGCGCCATCAAACAGCCATACCCCTGCTGCGGTGTCCCCGTAACATGACGTGAGCCCGATCCTCCCCGGAACGGGCGATTTGACGCGCGTACTTTTTGCATCCTTTCTAAGCAGGCACAAGCGCGTAGGCCGACATGGCCGAGGGGCAATTTGGCGCATGGCTGCGCTCGATCAAGGCACCCCGCGCGTCAGTGCGCGCTGCACGCCGAGAAGGAGCGGGATCACCCACCCGATGCGCCTTGCGCTCTATCAGCCTGACATTCCTCAGAATGCAGGCACGATCCTGCGGCTGGCCGCCTGTCTCGGTGTCGCCGTCGACGTGATCGGGCCGGCCGGCTTCGACATGAGCGACCGCAATCTGCGCCGCGCCGGGCTCGACTATCTCAATCATGTGGAGATCGCACGACACCGCTCGTTCGAGGCTTATCAGGCTGCGCGAAGCGGTCGTCTCGTGCTGCTCACATCGGTCGGCGACACCGCGTACACCGACTTCGGATTCGCACGCGACGACACGCTGCTGCTCGGCCGCGAAAGCGCAGGCGTGCCGGAGAGCGTCCACGCGATCGCGGATGCGCGTCTGCGCATTCCTATGCGGCCTGGCCTGCGCTCGCTCAACATCGCGGTCGCGGCGGGAATCGTGCTTGGCGAGGCGCTGCGCCAGACGGGCGCGGGCAGCTTCGGCGCACTCTAGTTGCGCGGCCAGACCTGCGGGAATTCAGGGCCGTCGAATGGCGCGCCGTGCTCGAACTCGAGATCAGGGAACGGCGGCGACGTGCGGCCATTGCGCTTCACGAACGTCGCGCCATCGCCGACCCAGCGGAAAGAGATCGCGCGGCGGCGGTTCGCGGTCGTGTTGGCCGGCGCGCCGTGCAATGTGCGGAAATCGAAAGCGACGACATCGCCGGGCTGCATGGGCCAAGAGCGGATCTCGAATTCGCTCTTTCGCGTCGCCATGTCGGGAACGCGCTCGCTTTCGTCGCCAGCGTACAAGCTAGTTCCGTCGAAGCGCTCCGGGCGGAAATCCTTGCCCCATTTGTGCGAGCCCGCGACGTACTCCAGCGCGATCTCGGGGGGCACGGGATCGAGCGGCACCCAGAAGCTCACCGACTTCTGGCCGTCGACGAGATAGTAGGGCTGGTCCTGATGCCAGGGCGTCGGCATGGAGTTGCCGGGCTCCTTGACCAACACGTGATCGTGGAAAAAGCGCGCGGTCTTCGAGCGCATGAGCTGGGCCGCAGCTTCGGCCATGTCCGAACTGAGCACCGCGTCCCGGTAACCCGGGATGCGCTGCCAGTTACAGAAGTCCTGGAAGAAGGGCGCGGTGCCATCAGCGGGGCGGTAGGTGCGCTCGAAGCGGCTCGGTGCCGCCATGTTCTCGGCGACGGCACCGGCAAGCTCGGTGACGCGATCGGCCAGAAGGCCGGGCAGCAGCACGGCGCCGTCCCGGTTGAACGCGTCGATTTGCTCGTCGCTGATCCTGACCACGCTTTCCTCCCTGCCACGTTGACGCCGGCCGTGATCCTGCAGATCGGCGGCCGCGCCGGCAAGATTTAGTTGAGCGCGTCCTTGAGGCCCTTGGCGGCCTGGAACTTCGGAACGATCGAGGCTTTGATATCGATCTCAGCTCCCGTCTGCGGGTTCCGAGCCTTGCGCGCCGCGCGCTTGCCGACCTTGAAGGCGCCAAAGCCCGGCAGACGGACTTCCTCACCCTTTTGCAGGGTGGCCTGAATGTGCTTCAACACCGCGTCGACGACGTCACCGGCTTTCTCCTTCGTCAGCTCGGTCTCGGCCGCCACCGCGTCGATCAGATCCTTCTTGCTCATTGCAGTCCTCCATGCGACGCGCCTAGTGCGCAGTCCGGGCAAACAAGCCCCTGAATACCGAAAAGTCGCGAGCATCGCCGCGACACCCGCGCTAACAAGCCCCGTGAAAGGGCCGCGTCAAGCCTAAAATGTACGGTAGCAGCACGCGTTTAGTTGCGTGGAATCGCGATAAATCGCGCCGAACTTGCACAGTAAGTAAACGGATTGTTTGATCACGTATTCGTTACTTACAATTGCCTCTGCCGCAAAAAAAAGACGCCCGCCACAATCGGCGGGCGTCTCAATTTTCGCTCAGAGTTGCAGATGCGCGACTAGTGGGCCGTCGCCGTCGGCCGCTTGTCGCCACCGCCCTCCTGCACCGGACCGCCGCCTTCGGTTTCCCAGGCGATCGGCTCGGGCTGAGTGACGAGCGCGTGCTTCAGCACGTCGTCCATCCGCGCAACCGGCGCGATCTCGAGCGCGTTCTTCACGTTGTCGGGGATCTCGGCGAGATCCTTCACGTTCTCTTCCGGGATCAGCACCTTCTTGATGCCGGCCCGAAGCGCCGCGAGGAGCTTCTCCTTCAATCCACCGATCGGCAGCACGCGCCCACGCAGCGTGATCTCGCCGGTCATGGCGACATCCTTGCGCACCGGGATCGTGGTGAGCACGGAGATGATCGCCGTGACCATCGCGACACCTGCAGACGGGCCATCCTTCGGCGTCGCGCCTTCGGGAACATGGACGTGAATGTCCTTGGTCTCGAAGCGAGACGCGGGGATGCCGAAGTCGACCGAGCGCGAGCGCACATAAGCATTCGCCGCCTGGATGGACTCCTTCATCACATCGCGCAGGTTGCCCGTGACGCTCATCTTGCCCTTGCCGGGCATCATGACGCCTTCGATGGTCAGGATCTCACCGCCGACTTCCGTCCAGGCAAGACCAGTGACGACGCCGACCTGATCGGTCAGCTCTGCCTCACCGTAGCGATACTTCGGCACGCCGAGATAATCCTCGACGTTCTCGCCCGTGACCTCGACCGCCTTCTTGTCGCTCGCGAGGATCTCCTTGACCGCCTTGCGGGCGAGCTTGGACACCTCACGCTCGAGCGAGCGGACGCCCGCTTCGCGCGTGTAGCGACGGATCAGAGTCTGCAGCGCGTCATCGCTCACGCTCCACTCACCGGCCTCCAGACCATGCGCGGTCTGTGCTTCCGGAATGAGATGGCGCTTCGCGATCTCCAGCTTCTCGTCCTCCGTGTAACCGGCGAGACGAATGATCTCCATGCGGTCCAGAAGGGCCGGCGGGATGTTCAGCGTGTTCGCCGTCGTCACGAACATGACGCTCGAAAGATCGTAGTCGACCTCGAGGTAATGATCGTTGAACGTGTGGTTCTGTTCGGGGTCGAGCACCTCGAGCAAAGCCGACGCCGGATCACCGCGGAAATCCGAACCCATCTTGTCGATCTCGTCGAGCAGGAAGAGCGGGTTCGTCCGCTTAGCCTTCTTCATCGACTGGATGATCTTGCCGGGCATGGAGCCGATGTACGTGCGCCGGTGACCGCGGATCTCCGCTTCGTCACGCACGCCGCCGAGACTCATGCGCACGAACTCGCGGCCGGTCGCGTTCGCGATCGACTTGCCGAGCGAGGTCTTGCCGACGCCCGGAGGTCCGACGAGGCAGAGGATCGGCCCCTTGAGCTTGTTCGTGCGTGCCTGCACGGCCAAGTACTCGAGGATGCGCTCCTTGACCTTTTCGAGACCGAAGTGCTCCTTGTCGAGCACCGTCTGCGCCTCGGCCAGATCCTTCTTGACCTTGCCGCGCACGCCCCAGGGGATCGACAGCAGCCAGTCGAGGTAGTTGCGAACCACCGTCGCCTCGGCCGACATCGGACTCATCTGCTTGAGCTTCTTCAGCTCAGCAAGCGCCTTGTCCTTGGCCTCCTTCGACAGCTTCGTGTTCTCGATCTTCTCCTCGAACTCGGCGATGTCGTCACGCTCGTCGGTATCGCCGAGCTCCTTCTGGATCGCCTTCATCTGCTCGTTGAGATAATACTCGCGCTGCGTCTTCTCCATCTGACGCTTGACGCGGCTGCGGATCTTCTTCTCGACCTGCAGCACGGAGATCTCGCTCTCCATGAGCGTGTAGACGCGCTCGAGCCGCTCGGAGATTTTGATGATCTCGAGCACTTCCTGCTTGTCGGAGATCTTGACCGCCAGGTGAGAGGCGATCGTGTCCGCGAGCTTCGAGTAGTCCTCGATCAGGCTGATGGTGCCGAGCACCTCGGGGCTGATCTTCTTGTTGAGCTTCACATAGCTCTCGAACTGGGACATCGCCGAGCGCGAAAGCGCTTCCAGCTCGTCCTTGTTGCCGGAGGTCTCCGACAGGCGCTCGATCTCGGCCTCGAAGTGGTTCGCGTTCTCTGTGTACTTGACGATCTTCGCGCGCGCGCTGCCCTCGACAAGCACCTTCACCGTGCCGTCGGGAAGCTTCAGGAGTTGGAGCACGGACGCCAGCGTGCCGATCTTGTAGATCGCGCCGGGCGTTGGATCATCGTCGGCTGCATTCTTCTGCGCGACGAGCAGGATCTGTTTGTCGGTGCGCATGACCTCTTCGAGCGCATTGATGGAGCGCTCGCGGCCGACGAACAGCGGCACGATCATGTAGGGAAACACCACGATGTCGCGCAGCGGCAAAACAGGGAACACTTCCCTGCCAGCCCCTTTTTCCCGGGTCACTTTTTCTTCGCTCATGGTGTCACCGCCTTTTCTCTTCGCCACGGGACCCGATACCGGCATCCCGGCAATGCGTTAACGCTGCTGTTGGGCCTCTTCCGTTGGCCTACCTCGCGACGCGTAACCTCGAGTACTCTCGCCGATCACGCTTACAGGTCTTCGGCCCCCTCGGGCGACGCCCACAGCATAGTACGATCGCAAGGGCACATATGGTGAGCCCCACGATAGGGTTAAAGAGCTGTGCAGCTCAGCCGCACTCAGCTATGCGCCGATGCCACCTACCCCCTGCAGGCGGCCCCCCGGTCGATCTCAGGCAATCGTGCCTTTTTCCTCGGCGCGCTCTGCATAGATGCGGAGCGGCCGGGCACCGCCGTCGATCACCTCGGGGCCGATAACGATTTCTTCTACCCCCTTCAGATTCGGCAGCTCGAACATGGTGTCGAGCAGAATGCCCTCCATGATCGAGCGGAGGCCACGCGCGCCAGTCTTGCGCTCGATGGCCTTCTTGGAGATGGACCTGAGCGCGTCCTGCGTGATCGTCAGGCGCACATCCTCCATCTCGAATAGCCGCTGGTACTGCTTCACGAGAGCGTTCTTCGGCTCCGACAGAATTTGAACCAGAGCCTTCTCGTCGAGATCCTCGAGCGTCGCGAGCACCGGCAGGCGGCCGATGAACTCAGGGATGAGGCCGAATCTCAGCAGATCCTCGGGCTCGACCGCGCGCAGGACTTCGCCCGTGCGCCGCTCATCCGGCCCGATAACCGTCGCGCCGAAGCCGATCGACGTGCCACGTCCGCGGCGCGCGATGATCTTCTCGAGACCGGCGAATGCGCCGCCGCAGATGAAGAGAATGTTCGTGGTATCGACCTGCAGGAACTCCTGCTGGGGATGCTTGCGGCCACCCTGCGGCGGCACCGATGCAACCGTGCCTTCCATGATCTTGAGCAGCGCCTGCTGGACGCCCTCGCCCGACACGTCGCGCGTGATCGAGGGATTGTCCGACTTGCGGCTGATCTTGTCGACCTCGTCAATGTAGACGATGCCGCGCTGCGCGCGCTCGACGTTGTAGTCGGCCGCCTGCAGCAGCTTCAGAATGATGTTCTCGACGTCCTCGCCGACGTAGCCCGCTTCCGTGAGCGTCGTCGCGTCGGCCATGGTGAAGGGCACGTCGAGAATGCGGGCGAGCGTCTGCGCGAGCAGGGTCTTGCCCGAACCGGTCGGACCGAGCAGCAGGATGTTCGACTTGGCGAGCTCGACGTCGTTGCCCTTGGCCGCGTGATTGAGCCGCTTGTAGTGGTTGTGGACAGCGACCGAGAGCACGCGCTTGGCGTGCGACTGGCCGATCACGTAACTGTCGAGCACGGCGCAGATCTCCTGCGGGCTCGGCACGCCGTCGCGCGACTTCACGAGGGTGTTCTTGTTCTCCTCGCGGATGATGTCCATGCAGAGTTCGACGCACTCATCGCAGATGAATACTGTCGGTCCCGCAATCAGCTTGCGGACCTCATGCTGGCTCTTGCCGCAGAAGGAGCAGTAGAGGGTGTTCTTTTCGCTTGGCATTGGCTCTCCTGCACCCGTTCCCGGTCTTGCGCGCGGCTCATCTTCGCGCGGAGCATTTCGTCAGCCTCAGGGCGCTTACCGCAGCCTCAAGGTACCCTACCGACGCGTCCACCAGCTTGTCGAGCTGATCATGGGCGGCCGGTCAGATCAACTATCCATTCCGTAAGACCCGCAGCTAAGGTTGAGGGCCCTGCGGGAATTGCAACACCGATGTGACAAACCAGCCGCACTGGTGTTGCACCAATCCCTTGCAAGCCACGCGCCAACGGCAATGGGGCTCGCGGAATGCGTCGCTTTTGAGGACTTCGACGGTTGTAGCACCGCCATCCAAGGGCGCCTAAACCCTAACGATTCGGCGCCTCAGGCGCCCTTTTCCGCATCCGGCTTCGGCTCGATATCGTCGCGGCGCGAGAGCACGCGGTCGATCAGCCCGAATTCCTGAGATTGCTCGGCCGTCATGAAGTAATCGCGGTCAAGCGTCTTTTCAACCTGGTCGTAAGTCTGACCCGTGTGCTTGACGTAAACCTCGTTCAGACGCCGCTTCATCTTGACGATATCTTCGGCGTGGCGCTCGATATCGCTCGCCTGACCGGAGAAACCACCCGAAGGCTGGTGCACCATGATCCGGGCATTCGGGAGCGCATAGCGCATACCCTTCTCACCCGCACAAAGCAGCAGCGAGCCCATGGAGGCCGCCTGGCCGATGCACAATGTCGCAATCGGCGGCTTGATGAACTGCATGGTGTCATAAATGGCCATGCCCGAGGTCACCACGCCCCCTGGCGAATTGATGTACATGGCGATTTCCTTCTTGGGGTTCTGGGCCTCCAGGAAGAGAAGCTGCATGCACACCGACGACGCCATGTGGTCCTCGATGGGGCCGATCACGAAGATGATCCGCTCCTGCAGCATCCGCGACGGCAGGTCGTAGGGCCGCTCGCCGCGCGCCGTCTGCTCGATCACCGTCGGCCAGTAGGTCGCAACCGGGGAATTGTGGAGCCGATCGGCGCCAAAGGGAGGAATAATCATGAGAGCGTCCTGCGGGCTTGAGGTAGGCGGGCAAAGCGGACCCATGGCTTGAGCCGGGCCCGCTGGTCGAGAATCACGTCACCGACATTGCTTATATAGGACGCGACGGCAGGACTTCATCCACTCCGACGTAATCGTCCCACTATGGCGTACCTTCCGATACGCCGCGCGTCCGGGGCTTATATAGGACGCGGCGGCAGGACTTCATCCACTCCGACGTCGCTGTCGCAAATCAAGCACCCACGCCGAGAACGGCAGGCTCACCATCGTCCGGCATCTTGAGCAGCTCTTCGCGTGAGACCTTCTTATCGGTCGGCTTAGCCTCACCGAGGATGTGGTCGACGACCTTGTCCTCGTAGATCGGCGCGCGAAGCTGCTGCACGGCGCCCGGCGTCTTCTCGAAGTACTCGTAGACCATGCGCTCCTGGCCGGGGAAGCGACGCGCCTCGCGGAAGAGCGCATTGCGCAGCTCCTCCTGCGTAACCTCGACCTTCGCCTTGTCGCCGATCTCGGCGAGCACGAGACCGAGGCGCACGCGGCGCTCGGCAAGGCCGCGATACTCGGCGCGCGCGCTCTCCTCCGTCTTGCCCTCGTCCTCGAAGGTCTTGCCGGACTGCTGGAGCGTGTTCGTCACCTGCCCCCAGATCTGGTCGAACTCCTGGTTCACCAGCGCCTCGGGCAGCGCGAAGCTGTGCGACTTGTCGAGCGCATCGAGCAGCGAGCGCTTGATCTTCGTGCGCGAGAAGTCTGCGAACTCACCTTCGATGCGCTCGCGCATGACCTTGCGGAGCGCGTCGAGCGAGTCGAGCCCGAAGCCCTTCGCGAAATCCTCGTTGACCTCGGGCTTCACCGGCTTGGCGACCGACTTCACCTTGGTCGCGAACGAGGCTTCTTTGCCCGCAAGCTCAGCAACCTGATACTCGGCCGGGAACGTCGCCTTGATGGTCGGCTCGTCACCGGCCTTGGCGCCCTTCAGGCCATCCTCGAAGCCCGGAATGAAGCCACCGCGGCCGATCACGATCTCCATGTCCTCGCCGGTGCCGCCATCGAAAGGCGTGCCATCGATCGAACCGACAAAATCGATCTTGAGCTGGTCGCCCTCGGCGGCAGCGCGGCCCTCTTCGACCTCGAAGGCGACATTGCGCTCGGCGAGATCGCCGACGGCCTTCTCGATCGTCTCCTCGTCGACCTCGACCACCTCGCGCTCGAGCTTCAGCGTCGAGAAATCGACGAGATCGATCTTCGGGAGCACTTCGAAGGACATCGTGTAGGCAAGGTCGGCCTTGCCATCCATCACCTTCTCGATCTCGTCCTTGTCCTCGCTGAAAGCGATCTCCGGCTGCATGGCCGGCCGCTCCTGGCGATCGGTCAGCGCCTGCTTGGAAGATTTGTCGACGAGGTCCTGCAGAACCTCGGCCATGAGCGAGCGGCCGTAGACCTTCTTGATGTGGCCAAGCGGAACCTTGCCGCGACGGAACCCCTTGAGCTGAATGTTACCCTTGACCTCGTCGAGGCGCGTCTCGAAGCGCTCGCTGAGCTCGTTGGCGCCGACGATCACTTTGAGCGTCCGCTTCAGTCCGTCCGTACTCGTTTCCGTGACCTGCATGTCGTCCGTCATCCACTCGTAAGGCGGCAAGCGCCGCCATCATTCAGTTTCCCGCCGGCGGCGACGCTTCGCCACTCGATCTCAGTGTGCTGCATCCCCTTGGGACACAACGTGAATTCTTCATCCCGGCTTGGTGCGGCCGGCTTGGTGCGGACGGAGGGACTCGAACCCCCACGACTTGCGTCACTGGAACCTAAATCCAGCGCGTCTACCAATTCCGCCACGCCCGCAGCCCGCGCTTGGCCCTGCCGGGGCGCGATGGCGCCGACATATATCCGGCCCTGTTGCCCGGGATCAACGCTTTCTTTGCGGGAGCCGAGCCAGCCCGCGCGCTACGCCTTCTCGGTGATGGCAAACGACAGCGGCAGCGCCGTCGTGTACTTGATCTGCTCCATGGCAAAAGCCGAGGAGACCTTGGTGATGTCAATCCGCGATATGAGCTTCTTGTAGAAGGCGTCATACGCGGCAATATCGGGCACCACGACCCGCATGAGATAGTCCACCTCGCCAGACATGCGATAAAACTCAACGACTTCCGGTAGATCGACGACCGATGCGTGAAATCGTTCGAGCCACTCGAGATTGTGCTGATCGGTCTTGATCGAGACGAACACCGTGACGCCGGTATTGACCTTCACCGGGTCGAGGACCGCCACCCTGGCGCGGATGACGCCGGCCTCGTCGAGCTTCTGGATGCGCCTCCAGCAGGGTGTCGTGGACAGGCCGACGATCTTGCCGATCTCGGCGATCGGCATGGTTGCATCAGCCTGCAGCAGGCTAAGGATCTTCAGATCCATTGCATCAAATTCCACGATCGTCTCTCCAGGAGGAAATTTTTGCTCGATGCGAGGGCGCGGGCAGAAATGCAGCACTCCACCGGCCCATTCAGACGATGTTCTAGTATTTTATTCTACAAATTGCAATTCCTCCCCTTGCCTGGCGCGGCCAATGCGGCCAAATTCAAGCCTGCGGAGAATGCGTTTGCCGCGCGCGGGGATCCCGAATGGACAAGCCCATCTACATCACGCCTCAGTTCGCCGTGACCTCGGCCCTCACGCCCGAGGATTTCGCCGCTGCGGCTGCCATGGGCTTCCGGTCCGTACTTTCCAATCGCCCGGACGGCGAGGCTGAAGGCCAGCTCACCGGCCGCGCGGAGGCCGTCCTGGCCTGGCAGGCAGGATTGCAGTTCCGCCATGTGCCGGCAGGCAAGCTCGATCTCTTCACGGACGAGGTTGTGGAGGGCATGTCCGATGCCGTCGCCACCCTCAAGGGGCCCGTCCTCGCCCATTGCGCGAGCGGCATTCGCTCGGCCATCGCTTGGGCGGCCGCAAGCGCCCGCGGCGGCAATGTCGATTGCGTGCTGCAGGCGCTGGAGAAAGCTGGCTTCGATCTGGATTTCCTGCGCGACGACCTCGAAGGGCAGGCCGACCGCGCCCGCTGGATCGGTCCACGCACGCCCGCGCTCGATTGCAGCGAAGCCCGCAAGCTGGATGCGGCGTCGGCAGCGTGAGCGTAAATCGTGCCTTCGGCACGAGCGGGGCCTCGGCCCCACACCCCGATCGGGGGACACCCCCGAACCCCCGTCTTTTATTGATTGGGTGCATCTCTTGGGGGATTGCCCCACTATTCTTGGCATCACTTGATCCGCACGGAGTCGGATTGCAGCAGTGGCCGAGATCTCATTCAGAGGCGTACGCGCGTTCTACAGCACGTGGGGGCAAGGCCCACCGCTCATACTGCTGCACGCTGGCGGCAGCTCCGGCGCCCAATGGACCAAGACCGGCGACGCACTCGCCGACACGCACAGGCTCATCGCACCTGACCTAATCAGCTTCGGTGCCAGCGAGCCTTGGCCAGAAGTCGGAGGGCTGACGCATGAGCTGCAAGCCGACCTCGTCGCCGACATCATCGAAACCGAGAGCGGCGTCCCGCTCGACATCGTCGGCCACTCGTATGGCGGCTCCACCGCCATGCGGCTGGCGCTGCGACGGCCGGAACTCGTGCGCTCGCTGATGTTGATCGAGCCCAACGTGAGCTGGCTGCTCAAGGATGCAAATGATCCGCTCTACGAGGACGGTACCAGCATCGCGAACACGTTCATCGCGAGCGTGCAAGCCGGGCGGCCCGAAGTCGGATGGAAAAACTTCATCGACGGCCGCAATGGCGCTGGAACCTGGGCGCACATGTCCGACGCATCGCGCGGGCGCTTTCTCGCGCAATCCGAACGCGTGCGCGAGGCTTTCATCTCAAATCTCAACCACCACATAAATCGCGCTGAATGCGGACGCATCGGCGTGCCCGTTACCGTCGCCTGCGGTGCACTGACGACGCCAACGGATATCCGCATCAGTGAGCTCGTTCGCGACGCGATCTCGCACGCACACTACGAGATCATCCCACAAGCGGGGCACATGTCGCCATTCACACACCCGCTCGAAATAGCGCGGCTCGTGCGAGAGCATCTTGCACGAGCGAGTGCGTCGCGCATCCGCCGCGGGCATAGCACAACGGATTGAGGCTATAGAACCCCTTCCCAGCAGCCCGCGGCACTAATGCAAAAACTACTCCGCCGCCTTCACGCCGGTGCCGATCTGGCAGGCGACGCCCGTACCACCGAGGCCGCAATAGCCGTGCGGAACCTTGTGCAGGTACTGCTGGTGATAATCCTCGGCGAAGTAGAAGGTCGGCGCATCGATGATCTCAGTCGTGATTGGTCCGAACCTGCGCGCTGCTAGTGCCTTGCCGAACGTCACTTTCGATCCCTCGGCCGCAGCGCGCTGCGCCTCGTCGAAGACATAGATGCCGGAGCGGTACTGCGTGCCGACATCATTGCCCTGGCGATTGCCCTGCGTCGGATCGTGGCTCTCCCAGAAGGTCTTGAGGAGCGTCTCGTAGCTCACCTTCTTCGGGTCGAATACGACGAACACGACTTCGTTGTGGCCCGTGAGACCCGAACAGACTTCCTCATAGGTCGCGTTCGGCGTGTAACCCGCGGCATAGCCGACGGCCGTGATCCAGATGCCCTCCTCGAGCTCCCAGAACTTGCGCTCGGCGCCCCAGAAGCAGCCCATGCCGAACATGGCCATCTGCATCCCCTCGGGATAGGGCCCCTGCAATTCGTGTCCATTGAGGGCGTGCGTACGCGCGGTGGGAATAGCCTCTGGGCGACCCTTGAGTGCCTGATCGCGCGAAATCATCTCTGCTTTCTTGCGGAAGAACTGCATGGCGTGTGCCTTGTCTCGTTGAAAGCTGCGATGCACTATGTTGCCCCTAATATAAGCACGATCGCCCCTGCGCACCACGCCCCGCACTGCCGGGGCACGCTTTCGTGACGCGAGCGGCGGCGACGGACGGGGATGGCGGGGCATGGCCACTGCGGAACAGTTCGAGCGCATTGTGTACCGCCCCGGCGGCACGCGCCGCTTCCTGCTCGCGATGACCATCCTGCTCCTGCTGCCGTTCGCAGCAAGCGTCCCGATCATGCTCGTCCAGCGTCTGAGTGCGGGTATCTGGCTCGGCACGGGCGGGCTCGCACTGATGGGCATCGCTTTCGCGATCATCCTCGCGCTTCTGGCCATTCAGTTCATTCACGCGCTGCGCGCCCGCGTGATCCTCGGCCCCGAGTCCATCGAAACGACGCTGCCGGCCGGACGATGGCTGACGCCCGCTCTGACTTACCAGAGCCGGACCGTGCGCTATGACGACATCCAGGCTGTCGAAACGCGCGGCGAGGTCTATGGCGGCGCGCTCGCGCCCGTGCTCATGCAGGGTGTGAGCCTCATCACGCGCGACGGTGAGAAGGTGCAGATCGGCCACGTGAATGCGCACTGCGAGGATCCCGCATTGCCCTGTCTGTCGATCGGTTGTGAGATCGCGCGACGTGCCGGCATCGAGGTTCAGGACCGCGGTGCCGTCAACCGCAAGCTGCCGCAGCCGATGACGGGTATGGGCCTCATGGCCTCGGTCAGCACCGAAACACCGCTTGCGCCTGAGGACATGGCGCGCATTTCCACGCGTCACCGCCAGATCGTCATCGGCATCGTGGCGAGCCTCGCGACACTGATGGCGGTCGGACTTGCCATGGACATTGCTGCCGGTCCCGTCGGCGGCACGTCGCTCACGGCCGGCAGCAAGAAGTGAGCACGCCCCCCGCGCGCGCTCGACAACCTACTTCTCCCTATGTCGGGATCTGGCGCTTTTTGATCGCATCACGCAGCGCGCTGAGGGCTGCCTTCAGCTCCTGGTCTGTCGTCGTCGAGACCTGCTGCGTAAGCCTCTGAACCAATTCCTGCCGATGCTGGTCCGTGATGATTGGATCATAGCTGCGTAGGCCTTCGAGCGCCCCCCTGCTCATCGCGAGGAGGTCGGGCTTGGTATAGACGCTCGTTTCAGTCATGCGCTGCACCAGTCCGGAATAGAGCTGAAGTGCGGCACCTTTCATCTGATTGAGATCATCGACGTGCGTCTGATACCGCTTGTCCTTTGCGACGGACGAGAGATACGGCTCGCTCAGCTCCAGCATCATTCCAGCGATCTTCGCCTCATAGATCATGAGCCGAGCGACTTCCGCGGCGTAGGGTTTGCCCTTCTGCATCTCGCTCGAATAAAGCGCGACGAGCTTGTTCAACGGGTGCAGCGCACTGCTGAGCTTCTGAAAGCGGATAGTCACCGAGAGCTTCGCGTTGAGCCCCACACGCAGCGGGATATTGTCCTCGCGCACCATCCGCTCGAAAACCGGCTTGGTCGCTGCATCGGCGAGTGTCGGTAATTCCAAGCCATCCGTCTCAACCCGCTGAATGACAGCCCTGTAGTCGGTTCCGTCCCATGCTTCTTCGATAGACGGGTAGCGCTTTTGAGCGCTGGCCGATTGCGCGACCAGCACCAGGCACAAGAGCAGCCAACCCGATGACGTCAGTGCCTTGAACAGTTGTCTCATGATAGCTCCATGGGCGAGGAGGACCGTTCGGGGCTAGCGGTGAGACAAGGGAGCCTGATCTATGTGGCGGGAGTCTGGTCGCGGCAAGGCGCTCGCGGACGTCAGCCCTTCGCGAATAAACCATCCCAGTGTTCATGGGACTACCTGCGGGCGACCTCCAACGGCGGCGTGCGCCTGATGAGGTTGAGTGCGAGCGCAATTGTGGGCACTAAGACTACAAGTGCCATCGCCGTAATCTGCAGCTTCGAAAACGGCATGATGCCGCCGCCCGGCGTCGCCAGAATGACGCCGCCGATGATCAGCGCGAAGCGGATCGGCCACTCCAGTCCACCCGTGCGGCGAAGGTCACCCACGAACGCCTGATAGCCCTGAATGCCCCCGCAGATAAAGAGCGTACCCGCAACGACGAGCAGAGAAAGGCCGACCGCTTCCAGGTAGGGATTATTGCCCTGTAGTACGAGGGCCGGGTTCAGCACGAAGAAGAACGGGAGGAAGTAGATGATGCTGCCGACGCGCATGCTCTCCCAGCCGGTCTTCATCGCCGGCGAACCGGCAATGCCCGCCGCCGCGAACGATGCGATGGCCACCGGCGGCGTGATCGAGGAAAGCATGCCCCAGTAGAAGATGAACATGTGCACGGCCATCTGATTGAGGCCGAGCTTCTCGAGCGCAGGCGCGACAAGGATGGCGAGGAAGATGTAGCAGGCGGTGGTCGTGAGCCCGAGGCCGAGCACGAGACTCGTAATGGCACACATGGCAAGCAGCAGGAAGGCGTTGTTGCCGGCGATGCTGAGCAGATCATTTGCGAGCGATGAGACGACGCCCGTCATCGAGAACGCACCGATCAGCAAACCGCAGCCCGCGAGAATGGCGACAAGTTCGACGAACGTGCGCCCGTTCATCTCCAGGAACTGTGGAATGCTGCGCCACGTCCAGCGCGTTTCCTTGGAGAAGAGCTGGTTCAGCACCAGCAACAGCGCGGTGGCGTAGAACGGCGCATGGCTCTCGCGCTTGAAGTGGAGCAGCATGACCACGAGCAGAATGATCACGAAGACGTAGTACCATCCTTCGCGAATGGTGGTCATCACGCTTGGCAGCTCGGCACGCGGAATACCGAGAAGACCGTGACGCGCGGCGTAGGCATCAACCTGCATGAACAGGCCGATGTAGTAGAGAATTGTCGGGATGATCGCCGCGACGACCACCTCCGCGTAGCTCACATTGAGAAACTGCGCGATGACGAAGGCCGTCGCTCCCATGACGGGCGGCGCGAGCACGGCGCCGGTCGCCGCGCAGGCTTCGATGGCGCCCGCATAGGATGGACGGAAGCCGGCCTTTTTCATGGCCGGTATGGTCATGGTGCCCGTCGTGAGCACATTGGAGACGATGCTGCCGGACATCATGCCGAGCAGCGCACTCGCGAAAATCGCGACCTTGGCGGCGCCACCGCGGAACGTACCGCACAGCGCGAAGGCGAGATTGATGAAGAACTTTCCGGCGCCCGTCAGCATCAGCGCGACGCCGAACACGAGGAAGCCGATCACCGTATCCGCGAAGGCCTGCACGGGAATGCCGAGCACGCTCTCGTTCGACAGCATGTGGTAGGCGGTCGCCTGCTCCAGGTTCGACTGATGCCCACGCAGAGGCCCGAGCCAGCGCGCATCGGCAATCAGCGGGTAGAGCGTGAACGGCAACACGCTGAGCAGCAGGCTCCAGCCGCCCGTGCGGCGCAGGCCCTCCATCAGCAAGGCCCACATGGCAAGCCCCGCCACGACCACCGACATCGGTGCGCCCGAGAACTCCCAGCCGAGTTCCGCGGCCTGTCGCACTTTGGACATGAGGAAGAGAGAAGCCGCGAGCGTCGCCAGGAACAGGACTACGTCGTACCAGGGCACGCGATCGAGCGGCGCCTTCTCGCTGCCCGGGAAGATGAGGAACGTGAAAGGCAGCATGCACGCGATCAGCAAGTAGAAGTATTCGGTGTTGAGCTGCGTGTAGCCGACGAAGAAGCGCAGCGTGAACTGCTGGTTGATGCACAGGATGATGGTGGCCGCCGTAGCGCCGATCAGCGCCCAGCGCCAGAAGCCGGTCAACTTGCGTACGCGTGTCGTCTCCGCCTCGGCGGGACCGGAGTGGATGTGGGGATCGTTGATCGAGAACGCATGCGATGATGAAGATGCGGGCGCGGCGGCGCCGGTCTGGCCGGATGCTGACGACACGGACGTTCCTCGGATGCTGGCGCTCACGAGCGCAGCCGTCGGTGGTCGGTGGCACCAGATCCTCCGGCCAAGCGGGCCGAAGGATTGGAATCAGCGCGGCCCAACCGTCCAGCTGCGCATGGTGCAGCGGGTTGGGAGGGCTTATTCGAAGATGACGTCCATGCTGGCCTTGGTGAGGGCAGTCTTGCGCGCCTCCATCCAGGCCTTGGTGAAGTCCGCCTTCTCACCCGAGGGGTTCGTCTTGAGGAAATCTGCCCAGGCTGTCGCCAGCGTGTCCTGGCGCTTCACGAGCGCGTTGTTGTGCGTCTCGTGCTCATCCTTCCAGACGCCGGCCTCCTTGAGTGCCTTTACCGCACCTTCGTGATACGGCAGCACCCACTTCAGATTCTGGCGTTCGACAGCGAGGCCGGCAGCACCTGGCGCACCGTCCTTGTAGTCCTTGTAGCCGACGATCATCGCCTTCGTGAGATTGTAGACGAGATCGGCAGGCTGCGAGGCATAAGCCATGAAGATCGGATAGGGATAGGCCGGCAGCTCCAGCGACGCGCCTGCTGCAAGGCCGGCCGCGCATGTCGTCTTGTGCGGATAGAAGTACGGACCGACCTTGTTGAGGCGTGCCCAGCCTTCCTTGTCGGCCGCGGGTGCCTGCGGATAGATGATGCCGCGCGGCGATGTCTCGAGTTCCTTCACCTGTCCGGAGATTGTCGAGGCGATGGCGGCATCGACCTCGTTGTTGACCATGCCCTTCCACATGGCGCCGTAGCCCGAGAACTCGACGGGCTGGACATCGCCGCGTGTCAGGTTACCGAAGGCGAGGATCGCGAGCGCATTCTGGTTGAGCGCGGGCGAGCCGACCACCATGCCAATGCGTTTGCCTTTGAGGTCCTTGACCTCTTTAACGCCGGTATCCTTGGCGACGCCGAGCGTGATAGCATTGCAGTCCGTGACCGAGAGCACGAGACGCAATGGCTGCGGTCCCCAATCCTTCACGCCGAACTCGAACACGGCTTCCTGCGCGAAATAGACGCCGACGCCCATGGCCGATGCCTGGGCGCGGTTCGCCCTCAATGGTGCAAGACGCGCCACGTCGTTGCCGGCCGGAAGGACGCGCACCTCGACGCCATTATTGTCCTTGAGTGCCTTGCCCACGGCCACAGCAATATTGAAGCCCGATGAGCCAGTGTCGTACGCCGTCATTGTCAGGGTCTGCGGCAGCTTCGCGTCCTGCGCAGTCGCAACCGTCGCCATCATCGGCGCGGCAACAGCCAGCGCCGCGAATCCAATTCTTTTCGTCACCGTCATGTATTTTCCTCCCATTGCACCGTTCTGCTTTTTTGGGCGGCGCGAGGCCGCCATGGGCCAAGCCTATTGAAATAGGCGGCCCTCGTCACCTGAGGGACTTCTGTGGTGCCGGTGCAGTCGAGTTGGAAGATCCGCCGGCGCGACAATGAACGCCGCGCGTGCGAGCCCTGCGACGACTTGCGCGGAATGTCCGAGACGATTGGGGATTGCCGCTGGGTAGGTCCCACAGCGACGGTCACTTGAGGCTAAGCCATTGAAAGCAATGGCGCGAGCGACGGGACTTGAACCCGCGGCCTCCGGCGTGACAGGCCAGAATTATGCAAGCAATATCAATGCTATTAGGAACGATTTTCCAGACGGCATGGAATCTAACGCGCCAAAAGTTCCCAAGCCCCCGACTCCACCTCGACGTCATATCTTCACGCGCGAGGAGTTGTACGACCTTGTTTGGACGATCCCCATGATGAAGCTGGCTGTTCGCCTTGGTGTTTCGAGTAGAGGTTTGGCCAAGATCTGCGAGCGGGCAGGCGTGCCGGTTCCTAAGCCGGGATATTGGGCCAAGGTCCACGCTGGACAACCTATGACGAAGGTACCGCTTCCAGCGACTGTCACCAACACACCAGCGCGTGTCATCATCAAATCAACTGCTTCATAAAAACCCGCATCAGCTTCTAATACTTGCGAGCGGAGTGAACACTGCCACGCATTGTCCGAGGAGCAGTTAAGCCAGCTGGCATCTCGCGAGCCTTTGCAGCGGAGTTGCTACACTGGAACCCGCCTTCTCACATTAAAAAAGCCGTGGTTCATCCAATGATTTCAAAGGCCAAGTCGACTCTTCTTGCAATGTTCCAGTGATGGAGGACCAAAAGCTTACATCGCAGTCGACATTAGTTTGCTTATCCTTTTCGTGTCAGCCTCGATCAGGCGACTATGGCGAACCGCCCGGCGGCTGCGACAATCCGACCGTGATCCGATCCGAACGCACCGCACGTACGAGCGCTGTAGAATCTATGCTCGGAGTCCGATGCAATGAGCACCACTCATCTAATCGTTCTGATCTTGCCGATCTTGATGCGCATGCGGCGTTCGCGCTGATCTTTGCCGCCGTTCACTGGTATTTTGCCAGCTCGCGCGACAGGCTTCCGAGCTTATTGAATACACAAGCGGACGCGACGGGCGGTCCAAGCCGCGGCAACCGCGCTCTAGCCAAGCCGCACGCCTGTGAGCGCGCACGCGCAAGCACCAGGGCTCACAATCAGTCAAAGTAAGGCTCCCCACATCACCAATAGCGAGGTCGGGCGCGGCACATCAACGCTGAGATCCGAAACCGGCACATGGACGTATACAGATCTGTCGCTACAGGGGACGCTGGCATCACAGCTGAACATCGCGATTATCTGGGGCGCGGCGGTGGCTGGGGACCCAATGGCCAGCACATGCTGCAACAATTCCAACGCATTGATCGATGATTGGATACGCACTTAGGGAGCTGTTCCGCCGCGAGCCGCGATTTGCAAGCACGGCGCTCGTCCTGTGTGTTCTGATGCTGCCGCTGCTCGTTGCGCAGGGTCTAGATCAACGCGTCCTGCAAGGTGCTAACGTGTGGACGAAGCCCATCAAGTTTGCGGCCGCCCTCATCATGTATATGGGCACGCTCGCTTGGTTTGCGGGCTGGCTGCCGGCGGGCACAACAGGGCGCCGATGGTATCGCTTGTTCTCAAGACTCGTGGTTGCTTGCGTGGTTGCCGAGATGGTTTGGATCGTGGGCGCCGCAGCCTACGGTACTGCATCGCATTTCAACACAACGGTGCCATTCCTGGCCGACATCTACCGCCTGATGGGTGTGCTGGCGGTGATTCTAACGACCGCGTCAGTCATCTACGGGGTGCTGATCTGGGGTGACGCAAGCAGCACCCTCGATGAGGCGTTGCGGATGTCAGTCGGGATAGGTCTCGTCATGACCTTCGTGGCAACGGCGATGGTCGCTGGATACATGGCGTCGGGAAGCAGTCACGTCATCGGCGGTAACGGATCAGATGCTGGCGGTCTTGCCTTGATGGGTTGGTCCCGCTCCAGCGGCGATCTTCGGGTGCCTCATTTCTTTGCCATCCACGCGATGCATTTCATCCCAGCCTTCGGCTTCTTCACTGGCTTGATGCTGCCGCCAAGTGTACGCCGGCTTGCGGTGATAGTGGTCAGTATCGGCTTCGCGTCACTCATCGCTTACACCTTTGTCGAGGCGATCCAAGGGCATCCATTTCTACCGAACTTGTTTTAACGCAACGTCGCACGAATGCTCTGATATTGGACCGTAAATCTTCTCAACCCCAGCAAGCGATCCTATTACCAGGGCTTAGCCAACCAGGCTGACTTCTCTTCGGGGGCCGTCGCAGTTGGAGGCGAAGCGATGTTGCTGCCCACGCAAGCCGCACTTCAGTTGACCGGTAAAGTGTCTCAGCACACAGTCGCCGGTGTGCAGGAGCGTACCGTAGCGTCAGAGACGCTGCGCCGAAAACAAGAAGAATGTGCCATGCGCCGGTGACCACCCACTCCGCACCTCAGCCGAACCGCTCCAGTCCCTCGACAATTTTGACAATCCTGCGCTCAAGCTGCTTACCGTCAACATTAAAGGCGACTCCACCACCGCATCAAAGTGCACTGCGCGCAAGAGCGCCAACAAGTATCGGACGTTGTCCGCACCATGCTTACTAATGACGTGTTTGCTCAGAGCATTTAAGCGCTGCTGCGGTGAACTATTCGTGTTCGCACAACGTATACCCGCATGGGAAATAAACCATGAGGTGTTCATGTTTTCAGCAATCCCGCTTGATGAGAAGGTCGTGCTAAACGTCACCTATGAGATCAACAATGGCGTGCGCACCACGTTTACGAGATCGCCCCTGAGCAGAGAATTGCCGCTGCGACAGGCCGTTCGCGAGGCCATGATCCTCATCGGAACGGGGGCCAGGGTGACCATCGTTGCGCGAGGGACTACATATGGCGACGAACCGGAATTCCGTGCAATTTGGTCGCGTCGCGATTTTGAACATCGGTCCAATAGAAATGACTAGCCGCTAGCCTTCAACTCGGTTTCCTGCCTGCTACCGGTGTCCTCGGGCCTGTCTTTGCGAAGCTCGGCTTCGACGAGGGCTTCCAGGGCCTTGCGAATGGGGAATGGCAAGTGGTCGTAAACTGGGAACTCGCGCTTCAACTGTTCTCCGGCCAGCCTAATCACGGACTTTTCCATTGTCGTTGGCGTTCGGAGAAGGAGCCCTTCCCACGAGGCCGTCGAAATTTATGGACCTCGTGGGACTAACGATGCCCCCTCGTTCGTAGACCACTCATGACACGGCAAAACTCTCGCTTTGACGTCGTAGGCCAGCTCGCTGCTCTTCGGCGATATGCGCGCTCGCTTACCCGAAGCGAGGTGGCGGCCGACGACTTGGTCCAGTCCGCGCTCGTGCGCGCCTACGAGAAGCGGTCGCAGTTCCGGGAGGGGGCGAATATACGCTCTTGGCTTCTCTCGGTGATGCATAACCTGCACATCGATGATAGCCGGCGAAGCCAAGCCGAGGCGCGCAGACTGGAGCAGATAGCCTTAGCCAATCCGGGCATCACGCCACCGGCGCAAGAGCATCATGTCCGGTTGGCGGAAGTGCGTGGGGCATTCATGTCGCTGCCCGAAGAGCAGCGCGCCGTTCTGCATCTCGTCGCAGTTGAGGGCCTGAGCTTCGCCGAGGCTGCCGATGCTCTAAAAATACCCATTGGAACATTGATGTCGCGGTTGGCACGCGGTCGAGCGGCATTGCGCGCTTTCGACGAAGGTCTAACGGAGCAAGGCAAGCCAATTCGCCGCGCTCGCCTGAAAATAGTCGGAGGATCAGATGGCCCCTCCAGTTGATCCAATCATGGACACCGATCTCCAAGCTTATGTCGATGAGCAGCTGCCCGTGGCACGGCGCATCGAGGTAGAGGCTCACCTGTGCGTTCAGCCGGAGGTCGCGGCCCGCATCATGGCGGACCTGAAAATCCGCAATGAGCTCCGTCTAGCTCTCGCGGACGTTCCGCACGATCTGCCGCACAATGCGCTCGCCTCGGCGCGGCGCTTGGAGCGCGGGCTCAGGCAGAGCCGCATTACTCGATATGTTCGCCAGGCGGCGGCTGTCGTCATCCTCATCGGCTTTGGGTGGTTCGCACACGCACAGCTCGGCGTCGGCGATGTCGAGGCCTCTGTGCGTCCGCCAGCGTACATCGCCGACGCTGTGCGCTCGCACAGGACAACCGCGCTCCGGGCCGGCATGAAGTCCCAATTTGAAACTCCGGACTATGACGCCGCGGAGATTCGCGCCGCAACTGCTATCGTGATGCCGGCTATCCCGACCGATTGGACTGTGCTCGATGTCCAGGTCTTCCCGTCGACGTTCGGGCCCAGCGTCGAAGTGGCGGCCCGCACGCCGCGATTTGGCAACGTGTCGCTATTCGCGGTACGTCCCGGCTCCTTCGATGTCGTGCCTGCGACGGCGACACATCATGACGAGTTCGCCGTGAGCTACTGGCAGACCGGCGAGGTGGCCTATGTACTCGTTGGCAAGAGCCGAATGCAGGATCTGGAGGCCGCCGCGGCGGATCTCTCGCAATCTCTCTATTGAAATCGATGGAGGCCATAGTGGCGAATAACTCTGGGTTTGCTCGTCGTCCCGATGCGGTCGATGCTCGCTGGTCGTCGTTCGACGAAGGCCTGCGGCAGCACTTGCTGCGCATCTATAACTACATGGCGCTCGGTCTTGTCGTAACCGGCGCTGTCGCTTTCGTCGTCGCATCGACGCCTGCGCTTTACGTGCCGATCTTCTCGACACCCCTGAAGTGGGTTGTCATGCTTGCGCCACTGGCTTTCGTTCTGTTTTTCTCGTTCCGGATACACGCCATCTCGGCCAGCACTGCGCAGATGTTGTTCTGGATGTTCTGCGCGGTCATGGGGCTTTCCATGGCCTCCATCTTCCTCGTCTTCACCGGAACAAGCATAGCGCGCACGTTCTTCATCGCAGCCGCGATGTTCGGCTCGATGAGCCTTTACGGCTACACGACCAAGCGCGACCTTACTCAGTTCGGATCCTTTCTGATCATGGGCTTGATCGGCGTCATTGTCGCGAGCCTCGTGAACATCTGGCTGCAATCCAGCGTTCTTCAGTTTACGGTCTCCGTCATCGGCATCATCGTCTTCCTTGGCCTGACGGCCTGGGACACTCAGTCGATCAAGGATCAGTATGCCGAGAGCGCCGACGCAGAGTCGACGCAGAAGCTCGCGGTGTTCGGCGCCTTCTCGCTCTACCTGAACTTCATCAACATCTTCCAGCTGCTGCTGAACTTCACCGGCCAGCGCGAAGAGTAAACGTGCCCTAGAAATGGAGCTTCGAGATAATGGACAGTCAAGACCGCCAAGCGATTGAAGGCTTGTTCGATCGCCTCGGCGAAGCAGAGCGGCAGGCGCCGCCGCCAGATACAGCTGCCAACAATCTGATCAAAGAGCGGATCGCGCGTCAGCCCATGTCGCCGTATTTCATGGCGCAAACGATCGTGATCCAGGAAATGGCGCTGCAGGATGCTCAAGCCCGGATCGACGAGTTGGAGCGCGCGCAAGCTCGGCCGCCTGCGGGAAGTGGTGGTTTCCTCTCCGGCATGTTCGGGGGCGCGCGGCCCACCGCATCCGTGCCCCCAGTGCCGCGTGCCGCGCCGCCGAGCTCTTTTGCCCAGCCGCCGCAGGCAGGCAGGGGTGGGTTCATGGCAGGTGCTGCACAAACCGCCATGGGCGTTGCCGGTGGTGTTCTCCTCGGCAACGCGATCGGCAGCATGCTGGGCGGTGACGAAGCCAAGGCTGCCGCGCCGGCAGAGGCCGCCCCAGCAGAGACACCCGCCCCGGAAAACACTTCTAACGAAGGTGGTGGCGGGTTCTTCGACAATTTCCTCGGCGGCGATGACGACGAAGCGGCGTAGCGCGTTAGTTTTCTAACTTCGACAGGGGCTGGCTGCTCGCCGGCCCCTTCTGAGTCCAAGCTTCGTTGTGGATGCTTGCTCGACTACGTTCTTGCCGCAGGGCCGTCCCTGATGCGGCCGCGAGAAAATGAAACATGCTCTTTGAATGGATGGCAGACCCAGCAGCCTGGGCGGGACTCGCCACGCTCATCGTGCTCGAGATCGTTCTCGGCATCGACAATCTTGTATTCATTGCCATCCTTGCCGACAAGCTCCCGCCGGAGCAGCGCAACAAGGCTCGGATTATCGGCCTTTCACTTGCGCTGATCATGCGTCTGGGGTTGCTTGCCTCGATCTCCTGGATCGTCACGCTGACGTATCCGGTTCTGACGATCGCGGGGAACGAGTTCTCTTGGCGGGACATAATCCTCATAGCTGGCGGCACGTTCCTGCTCTTTAAGGGCACGATGGAGCTTCACGAACGTCTGGAAGGACATAATTCGGTTCGCGCGACCAACGGCGCTCACGCCGTTTTCTGGCATGTGATCGCGCAGATCGTTGTGCTGGATGCCGTGTTCTCGCTCGATAGCGTGATCACCGCCGTAGGCATGGTCGAAGAAATTTCGATCATGGTGATCGCGGTCATCGTCGCCATTCTGGTGATGATATTGGCGAGCCAACCGCTGATGGCATTCGTGAGCCGACACCCGACCGTCGTCATCCTTTGCCTTGGTTTCCTGCTCATGATCGGGTTCAGCCTGATCGTGGAGGGCTTCGGCTTTCACATGCCCAAGGGCTATCTCTATGCCGCTATCGGCTTCTCGATTCTCATCGAAGCTGCCAATCAAATCGGCCGACGCAACATCCAGAAGCGTGTGAGCGCTTCAGACATTCGCGACCGAACGGCGCAAGCCGTTCTCAAGATCTTGCGCGGTGGTCAGTCTTCTCCGGAGGCCTCTCAGGAGGTCGCCGCAATTGTATCGAATGCAGATAGCTCACAAGCGTTCAGCGACAAGGAAAGCTCGATGATCGAGCAGGTGTTGACGCTCGGACAGCGGCCGGTCCGCTCGATCATGGTCCCGCGCGTCGATGTAGTTTGGCTCGACGCGGGCAAGACCGCCGCTGTCACCCTCGGTCGTATCCTCGAAAGCGGAAGATCACGATTTCCAGTATGTGAAGGCGATACGGACAAAATTCTTGGTGTCGTTCATGCCAAAGACCTGCTGGAGGTGAAGGTGGCCGACAACCGTATCAGCCTGCGAGAAGTTCTTCGCACACCTCTCTACGTGCTGGAGACACTTCCCGTTCTCAAGCTGCTCGAGCAGCTCAGCACAATTAATGTGCACATGGCGATCGTCGTGGACGAGCATGGCACGTTCCGCGGGATAGTTACGCCGACCGATATTCTCATGGCGATCGCAGGCGATCTTCCCGAGATTGCGGAAGACAGCCTGCCGGCTGGTGTGCGCCACGCAGATGGCCGCTGGACACTTGAAGGCGGCATGCACCTGAGGGACGTCGAACTCGTACTGAAGTCGGGCGAAATGCCTGTGCGGGGGGACTACGTAACGCTTGCCGGCTTCGTTCTGGATAGGCTCGGTCGTATCCCCGCTCAAGGTGATACCTTTGAGTGGAACAATTGGCGCTTTGAGGTGGCGGAGCTTGACAGCCGCCGCGTCGAAAAGGTGCTCGTCAGGCCAATGGCTTCCTGAGCCTCAATCGAGCGTGCTGCGACTATTGTCCGCCCGAGCGAGCCGGCGATGAGCCTCAATAGCCGTTGTCAGGAGGCTCAGATTCCGCAGGTTTGCGCGGTACCAGACATCGAAGCACGTGCCGATGATCGGCACGGCCCCAAAGGATAGGTCGACGAGCACATTCCCCGCCATCGAGCACAATAACCGCGAGCTTGCTCCAAGCTGGTACGCAAGGTGCATATTGCGGATCGAGAAGGCTGCAGACGCCAAATCGCCGGCGATCGGTATCAGGCCCCACACAGCATCCCATCCGAAGTGGATGCGTGTCAGCGGAACACGGAAACGTGCATCCAGCCATAGACTGGACTGCTCAACGCGCTCCAATCGGAGGACATAGTCCTGAAATCCGACGTCAAGCTCGTTGGGGACATGAAAACGCATCGTGGCAGATGTTTTGCGCTGCCCAATTAAAGCGCCATCGCGCTGCGCAGCACTACTTCGGCTGGCTCGTCGGCGTTTGAGTGGCGGGTGACGTCGTTGAGGCCGATTGATCGTCGGTGTAGTAAGTCGCTGCAAGGACTGCTAGCACGACCCCTGCGATCAGAAGCACGATGTTTCTGGTGTTCATGAGACGACACGTTCCTTGTGCTGGCAACACCCTCTTGTTGAGTGGTACCGCATATACGGATTGGAGCGGCGAATTAGTCCGCCGCACGCCGATTTACGTCGTCAGCAGTTCTCCCTACGCTCTAGCCGCAGGCCGATCACATACAGAATGGCGGCGGCAACGAACATGGATGTGTAGGAGCTGACGATGGGACCGAACAACATGGTAAGAGCGAAGCCGTGTATCACTGGGCCTGCAACGACTTAGAGAGTAACCAGCGCAGTTAGGATGGCTCCCCCCGTCATGACGGTTCGCGACAGCGTTTTGTTCGAAGTTCAGCCATTATTTTCTTTGGGGGCGTCCGTATCTCGACGCCTATCGCGCGGTGACATTCACGAACCTCGGATTGCCGTGGCTCTATCTTATGCGACCTTGCCAAGCGCAAGGGTGGATGGCTGACCACAAGCGCTAGACGGGCTTCAGGTGCCGTCGTGCGAGAATACCAGCCTTGGAAGGCTGGCTGATCGCCAGCCTCGAATTGCCAGGATGATCCCTCAGCCACTTTCCTCCGTCGACGCAGACACACGATTGCCAAAGCGACCGTGCGAGCCCCTCCAACGGAGCAGCGCGACAAGGTACGCGCGGTGGTGACTGGAACTTCAATTGGGAACTCGATCGGCTGAACTTCTCGTATTCCAAAGAATTCGTGATGCGATATGATTTTACTGCGGGGGGAAGGCGTGTTGTCTCGGCGGCGCGATCTCGCAAAAGCAAGTTCGCAAAGGGAGGACAACAACAATGCTTCGTATTTCCGTCGCAGTAACAACTCTAGCTTGGATGTCTGTTTCAGCAGCTGCCCAATCAGCAGACCCTGTCCCTTCAATCGTCGAGGCTATGCAGACGCTCTCTGGCAAAGGCGCCAAACATCGCCCCAGCGGAGCGAAGGGCCAATGTTATACTGGCACGTTCGTGCCGAGCGAAAACGCTACTAAACTCAGCAGCGCCAGCATTTTCCAAGCGACTTCACCCGTTCTTGCCCGATTTTCTGTGGGTGGGGGCAATCCCAAAGTCGCCGATGGGAGCAAGGTCGCCAACCGTGGCTTTTCATTCAAGATCGACAACGGTGGCCGCGGCCAGACTGAGTTCGTAATGGTCAACGCACCGATCAACTTCGTGAAGTCGCCGCAGCAAATGTTGGGCTTCCTGCAAGCTCGACTCCCAGGACCGGACGGGAAACCCGATCCCGAGAAGATCAAGGCGTTCGCCGAAGCGAACCCCGAGACAACCGGGCAAGGGAGGTGGCTCGCAAACCAACCCATAGTTGGTTCATGGGTTGGCGTGGCCTACTGGGGTATTCATGCTTACACATTGACCAACGCCGTTGGCGCACAGCAGGTGGTCAAGTTCAAGATGTCGCCAACCGGTGGCGCCGTTGGGCTGACTGACGAGGAAGCAAAGGGCAAGCCTTCGGAATTTTTGGTCGATGAGCTGGCAGGTCGCCTCGCCAGCAAGGCCCCGACAAGTTTCGACATGATTGCTATTCTGGGTCGGGCCGGCGATCCGACCAATGATCCAACGGCGCGTTGGGCCGATGAGGACGCGCGCCCGACCGTCAAGCTTGGCACGCTCAGCATCACAGCTGTTGAGAAGAGCGCCACCTGCGATGATGCTATTTTCGATCCTATGAATCTCGCGAAAAGCATCGAGGGGCCGAAGGACGACCTGCTGTTTCCAGCACGAACACCGGCATACGCCATCTCGATCGGCAGTCGTTTGTAATCCGAGCCCGCTCACGAGGCGTTGAGTAAGCGCAGCTTGTTGCGGGCACTCGCTCGCCAAGCTGCGCATGGCCTTTGGGATGGGTCTCAAGGGCCGCACTGGTAGCATGCAACCAGAGACGAGGTGTGTGATGCGTCACCAAAGTTCAGCCCTGCCCTTGATCATGCTTCTGCTGAGTTCGTCGGCTGGTGCGGCCGAGGACTTTCAGAAATGGCCCACCTTAAAAAGCAGCTTTCCGTCAACTGGAGGCGGAGGCATTACTATCAAGGGCTATGATCCTGTCATTACCGGCGGCAAGTGCATCTCGACTTTTATGGCCGTCGAACCAGGCGAGAATCCTCAGGTCTATTCGAACGTCGCGGAGTTCGATGCCGTTGCAACGGAAGGTGGCGTGCTGTGCACAAACGGCAGGTGGCGATCCTTTGACGGAAGCGCGAACGGCACGACGCCGTTTCGTTTCTTCTTTAAGGACGGGGTGTTTCGCGCCCCGGGCTAAGGCAGCTCGTCCGGCTGAAACTATGGCATCTCCCAGCTTACAGAGTGGATAGGACTGCGGATCAATCAATCGTTTGAGCGTGGCCCGTCCTGACCTACCCCCTAGACCGGCGCGCCCAGGGTGGAACCATATTTTAAGCTCGACGTGGTTAGTTGGGGCGGATGTCAAAGCAACCCCCATGGGCGCGCGCGACGTGACCTGGGAGCGAGGCAATGTCGAGTGGAAATCCGGACTTTGCCAAACTTCGCCTTGCTGAAATTCTAGGAGCTCTCAGTCACGCCCTGGACATGGTTGAGGGCCAGCCCGCTGGTCACTGTGTGCGCTGCTGTTGGATTGCCTTGCACATCGGCCATGAAATCGGCCTCACAGACGCGCAGATCTCAGAGTTGTACTACACGGTACTGCTGAAAGACCTCGGCTGCAGCAGCAATGCCGCGCGCATTTGCAAGCTGTTCCTGGCCGATGACGTCATCTTCAAGCGTGACATCAAGACGATCAACGACAGCCTTCCGGAAGCCTTACGCTTTGTGCTTTCTCATACGGGTTTGCAGTCCGGTCTCGCTGAGCGCTTCCGGACTATCGTGCACGTGTTCCTCAACAGCGGCGAGATCTCTCGCGAGCTCATCGAAACTCGCTGTCACCGCGGCGCCGATATAGCGCGGCAGATGCGCTTTTCCGAGCCCGTCGCGCAGGGCATACAGAACCTGGATGAGCATTGGGACGGCGGCGGCCAGCCGATCGGTCTACGTGGTGCGACCATACCGATCTATTCGCGCATCGCACTCATGGCGCAGGTGATCGATGTGTTCCTGACGACCAACGGTATCGACGCCGCCCGTCACGAGGTGAAGCGTCGGGCCGGAAAATGGTTTGATCCGGGCCTTGCGGCTGCATTCGAGCGTGTGGCGGCGCGACCTGATTTCTGGGACACGCTGCTTTCTGACGGCTTGCAGGAGGCGCTGTTTACCTTGGAGCCGGCGCGGTTGATCGTGTCCGTTGACGAAGACTATCTCGACGACATTGCGGGAGCATTCGCGAAGATCATCGATTCCAAAAGCCCCTACACTGCCGGGCATAGCGAGCGCGTCACGCTATTTACGGACCTGATTGCAGAGCAACTTGGCCTCAGCGCCGAGCGTCGCCGATGGCTCAAGCGGGCTGCGCTCCTGCATGACATCGGCAAGCTCGGGGTCAGCAATTCCATTCTCGACAAGCCCGACAAACTCGATGCCGACGAGTGGGTCGCGATGAAGATGCATGCAGCTCACACCGAAACCATTCTGTCGCGGATCGCTGCCTTCGGCGATCTGGCCGCGGTGGCCGGTGCACACCACGAACGGCTCGACGGCAAGGGCTATCCCCACGGCCTTGCGGGTGATCAGATCGCCCTCGAAAGTCGCATCATCACCGTCGCTGACATCTTCGACGCCCTGACGGCAGAGAGGCCGTATCGAGCCGCCATGCCCGTCAGCAAAGCGTTGGAGATCATGACCTCCATGGTCGATACCGCCATCGATGAGGATTGCTTCGATGCATTGCGGAGGGCCTTGGCGCAAGTGGACCAAGGCTTGAAGGAACCGCTCCAGGACGTTGCGTGATCGGCTTAGAGTGTCATTCGGGAAATTGGCGGTCATCAATCACGCTAGGCGCCCTTGCGCAACAAAGCCCGACACGTCAAGACATGTCGCGTCTCTTCGCGCTCTGTCCGGGCAAAAAGAAGGACCGGGGAGTGCTCCCAGCCCGCTCCCGTTAGGGAGCTGCGTGACGTTTGACGATGCGTTCCTGCAGCCAAGGTGATGGCTAACACCGTCGAATTCACAAGGCTTTTGTCCGAGTGCTATTCCGGCACGCTCCCACCGTGCCCGCGAGACCAGATGCTGAGGAACTCGGACGAATCGCTATACGTCATGCCGCGCGCGGTAATGCTGACCCGAGCTCCCGTGCCAATGTAGCTCACGGCCTCCTCAATCGCTTGTCGTAATGGAAGCGGTCGGCTCAGTGGCGAAGGTGTGACAATCACTCCATCGCCCGTGTCGATCTCGTAGCTGATGTCGAGGTGCACAAGCTCATCGAGTGGAATGGCGGACAGCAAGCGTGAGAAATCCCCTTCGCTGCTTCGTTTGACCTTACGTGTCGCGTCCGGCGTACGGCGCTTGATCCGGGACATCTGCGCAACGTCTCTTTGACCGTCGCAGCTCCTCCTGCGCGACCTGCAGACAAGGTCATGCCATCTGTCAACGTTGCGCGCCGTGGATTGGATCACCAGTCCCTACTCCTGCTGGATGGGGTCAGCTCCGATCGTCTATTGGGCCGGCGGCAGGCAGCAAGCCGGAGCTTGCGCTCATTGCATCCCTGACACTGGCTACCGGGAAACTTTTCAATGAAGATCAGCGTTCCACTATACGCTGGGAGGGAACGAAGAATGCCAAGACGCGGTCCGCGGGATCAGCGGTTCCTGAAAATGGACGCCGATGTCGGTGATGGCTTGCGGCATGGCGGTGTCGGGGTGTGGCGCTGGAGAATCGGTTCCGACGAAGTTTGCTGGTCGGATAATTTGGAAGCCGTACACGGGCTACCCGCCGGCAGTTTCGACGGCACCCTCTCCAGTTTTCAGCGCGACCTTCATTCCGAGGATATCGAAGCGGTGTGGTCGAACATCCGCCGGACACTTGAAACCGGTGCGCCCTATCGGGCCGTATATCGCTCTGCCCTGGCACCGGAGCGCTGCATTGAGGCCGCGGGAGGCATCACCGAGACATCCGATGGAACGCGGTTACTCACCGGCGTGTGCTTCGATGTCACGTCGCGCGTGCGCAAAGAACAGGAACTCGCGCGTCGTCTGAGGCAGCAGCAAGTGGTGACGGAGCTCGGCACGTATGCCCTTGCCGAGGCAGATTTCAGCAAGGTCCTCACGCGCGTCGTTGAGACCGCGGTCGAAGCGTTCGATGTGCCTTTCGCCAAGGTCCTGCAGCTCGACGATACAGCCGATCAACTCCTGCTGGTCGCAGGCGTCGGCTGGAGCCAGGGACTTGTTGGGCGCGCTATGGTCGGGACGGAGCAAGAGTCACAAGCGGGCTACACTCTGCTCAAGGCCGAACCCGTTGTCGTTGAGGATCTGCACGCGGAAACACGCTTCTCTGGTCCGCAATTGCTCCATGATCATCGGGTCCGCAGCGGAATGAGCGCTGTCATTGCCGGGGTCGAACAGCGTCCTTTCGGCGTGTTCGGTGTTCACACCCCAGATGTCCGCACGTTCGACGATTTCGATGTCGGGTTGCTCGTATCGATCGCCAATATCGTCGCCAATGCCGCGCGCCACCACCGGGCCGCGGAACGGCAGAGGCTGCTCATGCGCGAAATGGCCCATCGCTCTGGCAATCTCATGCAAGTAGTGACATCCATCGCCCGGCAAACGTTCCTCCCGGAAAGTGATCGATTGGCGTCCCTGAGCGCGTTCTCGGCACGACTGGAAATGCTCTCGCGAGCCAACTATGCGGTGGCTCGCGGCGGATGGAGCACCGTCCGCTTCCGCACAATCGTAAGCGAAGCGCTCGGCCCCATGATCGAACGCTTTGATCTCGCGGGCCGGGACATCGTGTTGCCGGCAGAACTCGCATTTGATCTGAGCCTGGTCCTGCACGAGCTCGCGACGAACTCGATCAAGTACGGGGCCCTGTCGCGGTCCATCGGGACGGTCGCAGTGTCATGGCAGTTGCGTCGCAAAGAGTCATCCGGTCGCGTCTTGAAAATCGAATGGCGTGACCCGACGCCGTCGTCGTGGACGCCGGAGCAGGGCGCAAGATTCGGCTCGACCCTGCAGCGGCTTCTGGTTGAAAAGAAATGGAAGGGCCGGATGGACGTCGATCTCTCGCACGGATATCAGTGGGTCGCCACAATCCCCCTTCCGGCACGGTGATCGCACACAGCAAAAGGGCGGTCTTTCTCATGCCGGCGACGCTTCGGTAAGCGGGAGTTCGACGACAAATGCCGTTCCCGGGCTGTGCGCCACGATTTCGAGGGTTGCACGACACTGGCCCAGCAGCGCCCGAACAATCTTCATTCCAAGTCCACCGCTGGCCTTCGTCGTGAAGCCGTTGGGCAGCCCCGTTCCATGATCGCGGATGGTGAGCGTGACGCTGGCATCTGCGGTCCGAACCAGACGGACGTCAACGACACCGCCCTTATCGCCCGGGTAGGCGTGCTTGATCGCGTTGCTGATGAGTTCGGTTGCGAGCAAGCCAACGTGGACGGCCCGATCGGTCACCATGCTGACTTCGGCATCCGACACATAGCGAATGTCGCATGTGCTCGCGAGAGCCTTCATGTCGCGACAGAGGTCGCCGAGATAAGCGCTCAGGTCCACGCTGCCGACGCTTGCCGATCGGTACAGCCGTTCATGGACCCGTGCTACCGCCGATATGCGGCTGATCGCATCCTGCAAACTTTGTCCGGCGGGACTGTCGCGCATTGTCGACGCCTGCAGACTGAGCATACTTGCAACCATCTGAAGGCTGTTCTTCACGCGATGGTTGATTTCTTTCAGCAGCACCAATTGGTGGTCCACATAGCGCCGCCGCTCGATCGCCATGCCGAGGATGTTCGCAGCACCCTGCAAGAACGTCAGATCGTGGGACGTGAATTCGCCCGCTGAACGGCTGTCGACTTCGAGTACGCCGAACGGCGCGCCATCACCTTGAAGAATGACGTTGATCGCGCGCCGCACGCCATGGCTCGCGAGAAGCTCCGGCGTGCGAAACCGCTCCTCCTGATCCAAATGGTTGGAGATGACAGGGGTTCCGGTCTTGAAAGCAAATCCCGACGGGGATGCAAGATCGGCGACGATCCGTGCTGATCCAACGACGCCCGGGTTCCACCCAACGCCGGCGCAGACGAGCAAGGAATTTTCGTCGGGCAGATACTGCAATATCTTGCAGAGCTCCGCACCAAGACCGTCAGCCGCGAGTTCTGCAGCCCGGTCCAGCAGCTTGGTGAGATCATTCTGCTTGAGGGCGACGACACCCAGCTCCGCCAGCAGGTCTTGCTGGTGCAAGCGATAGGCTAGCTGGGTATCAGATCGCACCGGCGCCGAGCCATCGGGCGGCGCCTCAACGACGGCCGTGGCGTGGCGTTGCGTCGGGCTCTCAGTCGGCTCGATCATTTCCTGCCTTCCTGCCACCAAGCACCCCCCAGTCAGTTCACGGTACCGGGTGCCGACTTCAAATCTGCGGCGCGCGCAGCGTTGTCGGGCGTCACGCAGAGCACGCCGAGATCGAGCGCCAAGGCACGGTGCACGGCTGCACACTCTGCTGGCAGATGTAGCGCAGGGACGTCATTAATGTGGCGCAATCGAGGCTTGCCGACGCAGCTTCAACTTCGCGGGCTGGCGTATTGCGCGGCAGCGGCTTTCGCAATTTTCTCCCTAGATGCGATACCCGTCGGGCAGCCCCCGAGGTATGCAACAATGTGCATCGCGATGCGCGCAGAGATGCAAAACTGCACCAATGCTAGAAATTCAATGACAGTTCCCGCCCGAAAATAGCGCACATCACGCCAGTATTTCAGGCGCTGGACTGCGTGTCGCGACGCACGCTCCGCTACTGCGCAGGCGATATTAATATTCATATTCATCCGCTTAATACAGGTGTTCGTTTGCGACGGGGCGCGCCTCGATCAATCAGGCGCACATCAGACTGTCAGCTCTGCCACATTCGAAAAATGCATATCGCCGACTTACGATCGGTCTGTCGAATCATTCAATGCCGTGACAGAGTTTCAGAAAATAGATCGAGAGGGGGGCGCTGAGGAGACAATATCGAGCACATATGGAAAGGAATATGGCCATGCACTCTACGGACTTAAGGACCCGCCTTATTAGGACACTACTTCAGTTCGATTCCGAAATACTGACTCGGAAAAGTGCTGCAGCGGCCTCTGTCGAAGTACTTGCCGATGTCACAGGACAGCTTTGCTCATTAATTCTCAAAGAGAACGGCGAGGCTGTCTTCAAGGAGTGCCTCGAAAACATTGTCGAGCATATCGAGGCAAGGGCGCGCATGCCCGCGCCGGTCCAGACGTGCGCGGACGCAATGAATTAACGGCGGGCCACGCGGCTGACTGCTGCCTCAGCGTGACAGCTGATGATCATGCCACAGCCCAGCGCGCGCCGCGCGCCTAGTGCTTGTGTGTCTCGCCGCTCGAGGGCTGCTCGTCGCTTTGTTTCAGCCCGCCCATCATGCTGGCCATGTTGCGACAGCACGGACACATCATGCCCCCCATCATGGGCTTGCTGGGTGCGGCCGCGGGCTTGTCGGCCATGGGATCATCGTCCACCTGCGTTCGTTGCATGCCCATGCAGCCGCTCATGCCGCCCGGCTGCGGCGCGCTCTGGTGCTGCGTCGCGCTCCCCCCGCACATCTGCGCGGAGGCCGGGCCGGCAAGGGCGAAAGCGAGCGCGCTGGCGAACAGGATCGTACGCATGGTGTCCTCCGCTTGTGCCGTTGTTGTGTTGCGAGACTATCGGGTGTTCTGCTTTCCGCGCCTCACAACTGCGTGTCTGCGAAGTCTCGTCGCGCAGGGCCGGATATGCTAGATGAAGCGCTGCGATGAATAGCGACGAGGTCGGAGATGTAGCCGATTTCGCGGGCCAGCACCTAGGTTGCGCCTAAGGTAGCAAACCCGCTGGAACCAAGCGGCGAGCTCGGCCAACGGCCTGCGCCGATTTCTGATCTGCACTCACGCTTATTGCGCTGCACGGTCGCTCGCCCATTGCAGCACATCATCCGCCAGCGCCTCCCAGCCGCTTTCGGCGATCAGGTAGTGCGACTTGCCCTCGACGATCTTGAGATCGGTGCGCGCGGACGACTTTGCGTACTTCTTCACGTTCTGCCGCACCATTCCGTGCTCGACAGTTCGATCTTCCGTTGCCGAGACGAGAAGCAGGGGTGCTCTGTCCGCTTTCTTCCAGTTTACGCCGGCGCCGAAGCCGAGCACCGATTGATAATAGATCCGCCCAGGCGCGGGGACGATCTGCGCATCGTACGCCTCCTTCTGCGCGTCGAGCGAAAGCGTGTTGGCGAAGTTCTTGGCAAAACCCTTGAAGCTCATGGTGAGCGCGCGCGACCAGCCACGCCAAGCGAGGAACACGGGCAGTGCGGCGAGGAATGCTTTGGGGCCCGCCATGATGCCAGCTGCAGGACCGGGATCGATGGAAACACCGGCGACACCGTAGCCGCGGTCGAGCAGCATCTGCACGATCAGGCCACCATAGGAGTGCCCAATCAGGATCGGCTTCTTGTCTAGGCCGTCGATGATCTTCGCGTAGTGGTCGACAATCTTGCCGAGCGTCATCTGCCCGAGCTCAGGAAGAGGAGCGGCGCGGAGAGCCTCGATGGGGCGATCCATCAGCGGCCAAGACGGCGCGAGTGTCCTGTAACCGAGGGCTTCATAGTGTTCGCGCCAGGGTTCCCAGATCTTCGCTGTCAGCCAGGCGCCATGGATGAAGAGGACGGTCTTGCTCATGATACGATTCCTTTGAGGTGCGTGTTGCGTGATGCCGCGCGTCAGGCGAAGTGGACGAGATTGAGTGCTGGAAGAGGACCGCCGGGGAACTGGACGAGGCGTGCACCGACTGAGAGCGATCCGAAATCGATGCCAGAGAAGCCCAGTCGATCGATGATGGCGCGCACCTCGGCCTTAGACGACGCATCGTCACCCGAGTAGAACAGCACACGGCGACCGCCTTCCGCGCCCGGATCGCCGGACAGCAGGTGCGGCTGAAGGTGGTTGAAGGCCTTCACGACGCGCGCCCCGGGTACAAGCCCGGTGAACACTTCACTCGATGTGCGCCCGTCGAGCTCCGCCGGCTTGAACAGCGGCCCCTCGATCGAATTGTTCGCGTCTATGACGATGCGGCCGGCGAAATCGGGCAGGCCCGCAAGCGCACCCGGCAGCTTCGACCAATTGATGGCGACGAGCACGATGTCTTTCGACGCCGCTTCCTCGCGCGTGCCGGCTGTGATTGTCGGGCCTAACTCGCGAACGAGTGACGCGAGTGTTTCCGGGCCACGGCTGTTGGCGATGGTGGCGCTGATGCTTTTGTTGGCGAGCGCGCGGGCGAAGGCCTGACCGATATTGCCTGCGCCGAGAATGCCGATGCTTTTCATTTGCGTATCCTTTTGCTTGTGCGTTGCGGTTCCATTGCGTCAGGCCGTGAAGCCGCCGTCGGCGACGATGTCGGCACCGGTGACGAACGCGGCTTCGGGGCTTGCCAGGAAGGCGACGACGCTTGCGATCTCATGCGGCCGGCCGTAGCGGCCGATCGCCATACCGGGTCCGACGATCTTCGAGACGGGGCCGCCGTCGGGATTCATGTCGGTGTCGGTTGGACCGGGATGCACCGTATTGACCGTGATGCCACGCGGGCCGAGGTCACGTACGAGGCTGCGGTTGAAGCCGGTGATAGCGCCCTTGGTGAGCGTGTAGAGCGAGGCCGTCGGGAAGGCGGCATAGCGCGTCATGGACGAGCCGATGTGGACGATGCGCCCGCCGGCCTTCATGTGACGGACGGCTTCTTGCGTCGCGACGAATACGCCCGTCACGTTCACGGCGATCATGCGTTCGTAGGCCGCGAAGGGGATCTCATCGATGGGCCCGCCGAGGCCAAGCCCGGCATTGTTCACGAGGATGTCGAGGCCGCCAAACGCTTCAACTATCTTCCGGACCGCCGCGCGCACGGCTTCCGGATTGCCGGCATCGGCCTCGATCGCGATGGCACGGCCGCCTGCTGCCGTGATGGCTGCAACGACCTGTTCCGCCTTCTCCGGCGAGGCGCTGTAGGTGAGTGCTACAGCAGCGCCATCTGTTGCGAGACGCTTGGCAATGGCAGCGCCGATCGAGCGCGAGCCGCCGGTCACGAGGGCGACTTTGCCAACAAGGGATTGGGAGGTGTTGGGCATGATATTTCCTTTCAATGTTGAGGTTGGTGGATAGGAGAAGGTCTGCGCTGCGGTTCAGCGCTCACCGCGAAGTTGCGCGAGGAGCCCGGCGCCGTCGGCCACGGTCCAGTGGTCGGTGATCTGCCCGTTGCGGACCCGCATGATGTCCATCACCGCAAAGCGAGTGACGCGTCCGGTCGGCGCGATGCCGAGGAAGGGGCCGAGATGCGTGCCGTAGTAGGTCTTGTGCGTGTGGACGAGATCGCCTTCGGCAATCTGGTGGTGAACCTCGGCGCGCCAGTCCGGGAATGCGGCACGGAAGGTCTTGTAGATCACGCGTGCCGTCGCGATTGGCGGGGAAGCCACCGAACGGCGTGTGATCGACGTAGTCGAGGGCGAACAGGCGCTCGAAGAGGCCGAAGTCGCCATCCCGCTGCACGCCTTCCAGCAGGCGGTTAATGACCGTCTTGTTGTCGGCGGGGCCACCAAAGGCAGTCGCTGCTGTCGGCAAGGGCAGGAGGACCGCAGCCAGCGCCTTGTCCAAGGCGCGGCGGCTGATGGCTGCTGTGCCAAGGCGGAGACCGTGTGCTGTGGGGGCCATGTGGTTCGCTCCAGGTCGTGTTGTCCTGGAATGAAGATGGCTCAATTATTGGCATCAGATTAGATGGCAATGACTTGCGTAGATTTCAATCAATGCTTTAAAATGGTTCCATGGAGACCCTGGCCAATCTCGAGTCCTTCGTTCGCAGCGCCGAAGCACGAAGCTTCTCGGGAGCGGCCCGCCGGCTGTCGCTGACGCCGGCGGCCGTGAGCCGGAACGTCGCCATGCTTGAGCGCAATCTCGGGGTACGCCTGTTCCATCGCTCGACCCGCAAGCTGACATTGACGGAGGCCGGCGAGCGCTTCTTGCAGGAGATCGGTGGCAACCTCGATGCCCTGCAGGCCGCCATTGCCGGCATGGCGTCGGACGATGGCGAGCCGGCTGGCTTGCTGAAGGTGAGCATGGCGCCAACCTTCGGGCTCACGCATATTATGCCGCTGCTGCCGAGCTTCCGCGCCCGCTATCCGCGCGTGCGTCCTGAGTGGCACTTCGAAAACCGTCAGGTGGATCTCGTGGCAGAAGGCTATGACCTCGCTATTGGCGGCGGTTTCGATCTCGTGCCCGGCGTCGTCTCGCGTGCGCTGGCGCCAGCCCACATCGTCGCTGTCGCGTCACGCGACTACATGACCGCGAGGACGCCACCGCCCGATCCATCGGGCCTCGCCGACTTCGACGGCATCGTCATGCGATCGACGCGGAGTGGCCGCGTGCGTCAGTGGATCATGCGCGACGCGGCAGGTGACAAGATGCCGGCGGCGCTGCCTGAGACGATCATCGTCAATGATCCCGCCGCCATGCGCCAGGCGGCGTTGCTCGGGCTCGGCGTCGCGCTGCTCGCCGTGCCGGATGTCCTGCGCGAGCTGGAGCGCGGCGACCTCGTGCGGCTCGTCCCACGCTGGTATGCCGATGCAGGATCGATTTCTCTCTACTATGCAAGCCGCACGCTTCTGCCCGCCAAGACACGCGCGTTCATTGACTTCGTAACAGACGCGTTCAAGCGCGAGCGCCTAGCGGAGAGATTCGCCGGTAGCATCGGTCAGTGATGTGCCCCCAGAGATCCGGTCCAGACGGCGCCAGGAAGATGAAGCGGAACTCAAGCGGCTGCTGGCCGAGGCGGTGTTCGACAACGCTGGCCTGAAAGGCCTGCTGGCAAAAAAGATGGTGACGCCCGCGCAGAGGCGAGAAGCCGTCCCGCGGAGATCGGGGATCGACCCGCTCGTTGTCCTGACGCTGTACGTTAAGCTGTGGCCCCAAATACTATCGCAAGGTTCCCGTGCGCCGCCTCCGTCAGAGTCATGCGGCGCTCCTCCAGCGGCAGCGAGCAAATATCCAACGCAGCGCGGCGGGTAGCGCGTCGTCTCAACGCACTGCGCTCATACGAGCCACTCGCTGCGTCAATTTGTACATTGACGATCTCAATAGAGATTATTTTGTTTTGGTGAGGGAAGGCCAGCTCGCAAACTTCCAGTAGTGCACGCGCCGTTTGATCTTACCCGGCACGCGACCTCGACCGGGTTGTTTATCCAGACAAACGGCTCGGACCTTTCAAGGAGGAGCTGATGCCAGACGGAAGATACTACGTCGGCCCGCCGAGGCCGCCGAGTTTGGACAATTATGAGTATATGCGCACGCTTCGCCACCGTGACTGGGCATGGGAAGGCCTTCGACGCAATCCCGCGTATCTGGAGGAGGCCCGCGCGGACGTAAAATTTAATCAGGACGGCACTCGATTGGAGAACGGAGCGCTTCTCACGCGGATGCACGAGGTGTCGCCTCGTGCTGAAGCGTGGACGCTCCGGTCCTTTCGTTGATCCGTCACAGACGGCACTGACGTCCCGTCACATCTGGCACACATCGGCAAGCCGGAGCGTTCTATCCGCCTCAGCGGAACGAGCAGACGTTTCAGATCGGGAAGCGCTGTTTTTTCCGGCCACACCTGCTGTCGAGCACATTCTAATCGATCCAGCGGGCCATCAGCATGTTCTGCTCCGCGGCAACGGCCTCGTTCTTCAGCTCGCGATTGCGGGCGCTGACATTGTCCGAGAACCGGTACGGCTCTCAATCGTCACCGGCGGTCCAGATTTGCTGGAGCGGACGGTATCTCACCTCATGGATCTGCGCCGCATCCTGTTGACCAATCATGTGCAAGTTCAAATTCCCAGCTGGACAGCGCGCACGCTCAATCGGCGCGACAGCCTGGTTGTGTTCGACTGCTTGGCTGCCGGCGGCACTGAGCGTGAAGCAGGCGAAATCTTGTACGGCGCCGCCGCAGTTGCGCGGGATTGGCGCCACGGCAGTATCCGTCAACGCATACGGCGTGACCGGCTGCGCGCGGAAAACTTCATCTTTGGAGGATATCGCGCTCTGCTGGAATGAACCGCGGTTCGAATTCAAGGGAGGTGCATTCAGAGCCTCCCCAGGCATTCCAAATTAAGGAACAGTGTTGCGCCTTCAGCATATTAGTTTGAACTCCACCCTGGTCGTCCTTGAAGATTGGAATTCAGTACTCCGCGCGCAGCTTGGCCCGCATGTCTCTGATATTATTGATGAAATATCTTCAAGGCGGACCCCTGCCCCTCCAGGCCAAAGTGTGAGTCCCGGAGGGACGTAGTCATGACGGGAGCCAGAATGTTCCCCAGCCGCTTGAATGTAGATACGTAACTACATACATTACCTCTTGAAGTTTCCAAGCAGGGCGGAAGTGGCAATGACCATCACGACCATGACAAGCCGCGAGTTCAATCAGGACGCGAGCGGCGCCAAGAAGGCGACAAGCAAGGGGCCGGTGTTCATCACTGACCGGGGCCGTCCGGCGCACGTCTTGCTTACGATCGAGGAGTACCAGCGCCTCGCCGGTGGCCATATGAGCCTATTGGAGGCGCTCGAACAGCCCGGGGAGGCCGCCGACTTCGACTTTGCTCCACCGCGCATCGGAAGCGGCATCTTCAAGCCGGCCGAACTCGACTGATGTTTCTGCTCGACACCAATGTCATCTCTGAGCTTCGGCGTCCGGAAAGAGCAGATCCCGCTGTCGTGGCATGGGCGAGCACGCAGGTGGCAGCTAGCCAGTTCCTGTCTTCGATCTCGATCCTCGAAATCGAGCTCGGGGCGCGGTTAGTCGAGCGCAGGGATGGCGCGCAGGGTGCCATTCTCCGCGCCTGGATCGACGATCAGATCCTGCCGCACTTCGATGGGCGCATCCTCGCGATTGATACGGCTGTAGCCCTGCGGTGCGCTGGCCTTCATGTCCCAGATCCGCGCCCTGAGCGTGATGCACTGATTGCTGCCACGGCTGCAGTCCACGGGCTGATAGTCGTCACCCGCAATATCGCCGATTTCGAACTGATGGGCGTGACTATACTCAATCCCTGGATCGCCCCCTGACATCTGCTTACACAGGGTAGCATCAGCTGGCCTTACGACGCCTGGGCTTCTGCGTCGTGGGCTCGGACGGCCGCGCTTTCAATACGGCAATCTCCCCGACCAGAGCTTCTATCCGCGTCTGGAAATCTCGAATGTCTTCACGGTCCTGACGCTGATTGCGCTCGAGGTTTTCGGTGACGCGTTGTGCGGAGCGAAGATCACTCTCAGCATTGCGCAATGCCGATTGTAGGCTTGTGCACCTCTCGGCGAGGCTGGACTTTCCCCTGATTTGCGTATCAAGGGAGCACTCGATTTCGCTGCGCTGCTGCTCCATTTGAGCAGTCAGCTCGACCGAGACGAAGAGATCCTTTTCGAGTCTATCAATCTGGGTGCGTTGCCTCAGATTCTCGTCGCGAAGACTTCTTGCAGCGTCGGCCCATGCCGCGGCCCAGCAACTGGTCACGATGGAGAGAAAGTGCTGCCCTACCTCAGCGGAAAGCCGCACGCAGTCCTGCGCCAAAGCCTCTGGAAGCGGTGTGGTCGCTTTCGCGATCAAAGCCGGCTCGCTGCAAGTATCTCTGTGGTCGCGACATTTCTCTACCGGCGGTCGCAGCCCACGAAACGCAAGTATCATCCGTGCTAAAATCTACGCACTTTGCTTTGGGCTCGCATTGGCAACGAGGCATAGCGCGACAAGACCAGCCATGGACAACGCCGACGATAGGATCAGCGTCGCGCTACCGAACTGATCAATGAGCACGCCGAACAGTAAGGGTGCGGCCGCCTGTGCCATACGTGCTGGAGCACCCAAGATGCCGAGTCGATAGCCGTAGTTTTCCGGTCCGAACATCGCGAGCGGAACGGTGCCGCGCGCAATGGTCATAATTCCCGATCCAGCACCATGCAGAGCGGCGAAGGCGCCCGATGCGCCACCGGCACCGAAGAAGGCAAGGATGCCGGCCCCAATGGGGTGAGCGATCATGGCGAGCCGAGCCGAGATGAGGGGGTGATGCTGACGCAAAACACTCGCCTCGGCGATGCGTGCCGCTACCTGTGCAGGGCCAATTAGCGCTCCTGCCGCTACAGCTTGCAACGTCGTTGCACCGGCGGCCTCGAGTAGTCTCGGCAGGTGCGCAGCCATTGCGGCGACGACCATCCAGCCGGCGGCAAAGGCAAAGGCGAGAAGGGCCATGTTGCGGTCAAAAGGAATATGGACAGGCTGGGCGGCCTCGGTCTGCTTTGCGATGTCGTGTGGCTTCGGTAGCAGGAAGAGGTTGAGCGGCAAGCCAATGAGAAGGTGTGCGGCGGCCCACGCGAAACACGTATTTCGCCAGCCCAGCTCAGCGACGCCAAGTGCCGTCAGGGGCCATCCAATGGTGCTCGCGAATCCCGCGAGCAGCGAGATCCCAGTAATCGCGGAGCGCGCTTCCATGCCGTAGATGCGGCCGAGCATCGCGAAAGCAGCATCATAGAGGCCGAGGCCCATACCAATGCCCAGCAGCAACCACGCCACGGCTAAGGTGAGTGGCGTGTATGAAAGCCCGAGAACAACCAGGCCGGCCGCGATGACGATGCTGGAGAGAGCAAGGACTTCTCGACCGCCGTAGGTATCGATGGTGCGGCCGACGCGGGGGCCGATCAGCGCGGCGATGAGAAGGGACGCTGAGAAGGCAGCAAAGAACCACGTACTCGAGATGCCGAGACTTCGCGATATGGGGTCGGCAAGAATGGCTGGCAGATAATAGCTCGATCCCCATGCTAGCGTCTGCGTCGAACCGAGTATGATGATTACCGATATTCGAGAGGGCATGGAGCGCCTTCATGACTGCACAGCTGGGCCGCCAAACCTAAGCCCAAAAGCGGCAAAACGATTCCTGTTTGGCGATGCATTGAACGGTCGACGTCGCACTCTGGCGGCGGCCGAGCAAGGCGCACGCGCACAGGATTAGACGATTGAAGCGGCGGACCATCGATCATCGACATTCGGCTTATGTCGGCCTCGCGCTCGGCCGAGCAGCTGCCGGCAATTGAGGGCAGCTAGATCTCAATGACCATGCCGTCATCGGCGCACTCCTCCGGCACACGATGGCGGTTTGCGAGCATTTCCGGCCCGAGATGGGTGAGGACGATCTGCTTTGCCTTCAGCTCGCGCCGGCGCTCGCGGATCGTCGGATAGTTGAGGTGAAAGCGGATTGGCTTTTCGTAGAAGTAGCACTCGCAGATCATCAGATCCGCGCCATCTGCCAGCTTCGGCGTGTCCTCCGTCCAATCGCCGTCGCCGGTGTAGGAGATGATCTTGCCACCGCAGTCGATGCGCAAGCCCGTCGGATTGGTCTCTCTCGTATGATCGGCCGGATAGGGCGTTACTGAGAGTCCGCACACCTGATGTGTGCGATGCGTTTCCATCTCGACATAGGTTAGCGGGAACTTCGGCTTCATCACGTGCATGCCAGGCATCAACGCGTCGCGCGTCTGGGCTAGCCGCGCCTCGGTGTCGCGCGGCCCCGCGATCGTAAGCGGTTTCTCGCGGCGCGCGCCCAGCATTGAGTCCGCGAGTAGCTGCGGAATGCCCGCGCTGTGATCGGCATGGATGTGGGTGAGCAGGATGAGGTCGATGCTGGTGTGCCGAATGCCGAGCTTGTTGAGAGCGATGAGGCTCGAAGCGCCGAAGTCGATGGCAAACCTCAGGCCAGGTATGTCGACGAGGATGCAGGTCTGAAATCGCCCGCCAGATCCGAATGCATCGCCCGATCCGACGAATGTCACAGTCGCTTTCATTCCATCTCTCCGTCAGATGATGCCGTTGGCCTTCAAGGCCTCGATCTTCGAGCTCGGCAGTTCGAGAACCTCTCGCAGGACATCCTCGGTGTGCTCGCCGAGTGTCGGCGGGGCGCGGCGATATTCGACAGGGGTTTCCGACATCTTGAGCGGGCATCCGATGAGATCGACGGTGCCAGTACCGCTTAGCCCGTGCGGCATAGCGATCTTCATGCCGCGTGCGAGTACTTGAGGATCGGCAAAGACGTCAGCGACATTGTTGACAGGCGAGCAGGGCACGTTGGCCTGTTCGAGCACATCCATCCAATGTGCCGTGGTGTTCGTGCGCAGGAATTCGGTGACGAGTTCAACCAGCTTATCGCGATTTCGCACGCGATCGGAATTTGTTGCGAAGCGCGGATCTGAGCTGAGCTCCGGCCGGCCAGCCGCTTCGCACAGGCGCTTGAACTGGCCGTCGTTGTTGGCCGCAACGATTGCCCATCCGTCTTTCGTCTCGAACACCTGATAGGGCACCGTATTGGGGTGCGCGGTACCGAGACGTTGCGCGATGCCACCGCCCGTCAGGTAGTTCAGACCCTGATTGTAAAGCCAGCCAACCTGCACATCGAGCAGCCCTAGATCGATATGCTGACCAACTCCCGTTGCGTCGCGATGGCGAAGTGCTGAAAGAATGCCTATGGCAGCGTAGAGGCCGGTCATGACGTCGTTGACAGCAATTGGCACCTTGACGGGCGGGCGGTCCGGCTCGCCGGTCATGCTGATCAACCCGCCGATACCTTGCGCTACCATGTCGTATCCCGGTCGCGCTGCGTATGGTCCGGTTTGCCCGTAGCCGGTAATCGAACAGTAGACGAGACGCGGCTGGTTCCGTCGTAGGTCGTCATATCCAAGTCCCAGCTTCTGCAGGCCGCCGAGCTTGAAGTTCTCGATCAGCACATCGCAGCGCTGCACGAGCTGCTTGATGGTGGCGGCGCCTTCAGGTTTGGAGAAGTCGACGGCAATCGAGCGCTTGTTACGGTTGCAGCAGAGGTAGTAGCCGCTTTCCGTGGTGTCTTGGCCGTCGCTGTCTCTGACGTAGGGCGGCCCCCACGTGCGCGTTTCGTCCCCGACACCCGGCCGCTCAACCTTGATGATTTCGGCGCCGAGATCTCCGAGGAGTTGTGTGCAGGATGGTCCTGCAAGCACACGGCTAAGGTCGAGTATCCGGATTCCAGCGAGCGATCCGCCTGACATGCCTCACCTCATACGCAGCGTTGTCTCCCTATACATTTGTATATCTCATTAGTCGAATGTCAACGCAGCGCATCTGGCCATTCTAGGAAGCCAATAGGCCCGTGGCGGCGCGCTCATCCGTGATGAGGGTGTGTGCGAGACGCGCGGCCAGGGCTGCGCGGATGATGGGGACCTTGAACGACCCTCCGGCGCAAAGCACGAGATGGGGGATTTTGCGGATGATGCTCAGCGGCACGGCCACTGTCCGGCGATTGAGCTCATGGTCGATGACGCAACCCTCTGAATCCACGTATTGGTCGCACACTCCACCCACGGCGCCAGCGGCGACGAGAGACTTGAGCATCTCCCGTGTGATGGCGCCGTGCTTGATGATCCATGTCCTGGGGGTGAGATCGATGGTCGTGAGCAGGGCGATATCGGCATTCGCGGCCTTATCCATGACGGTCCGAATGGCTGAGCTGCGCATCAAAGCCTTTTTGGTCGCCTCGTCGTCTGCGTACATCGGCGCGGTCATGTAGTAGCACTGGGCATCCAGTATTTTCGCGAACGATGCCGCGTTGTCGTAGGGGTTGATGATCGCGCTCCGCGGTAGCCCGCCGGACAAAGAAACCACGCTATTACCGCTGTTTCTGCGCGGTGTAAGCGACTGCGCGGCAGAATAAACCGTCCCGCCCCAGCCAAGAGCGAGGATGTCGTCTTGTCGCAACACTTTTCCAATGTACTCGCCTGTCGCGATGCCGACGATATGGCGGACATTGTCCTCATCGGCCGGAGAAGGAACCACGAGGGCGTCCCTCAGGTCGAATTTCTCGCGCAGCCTCGTCTCGAGTTCAGCGCAGGGGGCTGCAGGCGACTCGATTGAGATGCGGACGATCCCCTGTCGACGCGCGTCGTTGATGACCTTGTTGATCGTGGCCCGGCTGAGACCGACACGTTCGGCGACCTGTTGCTGGGTCTGACCATCGTGGAAGTGGTACCAGCAGATCCGCGCGACCAGCTCAGGTCTCAGAGATGGTCCGGGTGAGTCGATCTTGTAGTTGTCGTCTGGACGGCGTGACACGCGATCCCCTCCTTGGGCTTGGTGCCCGAAATCTAGCATCGGCGACGCCCCAGGATGGTCCGACCATCGGCTGAAGGGCCGTTGACCTACGGCTCGGCATCCGTCATAAGATTGTCAATCACTTCTACTATTCAAGAATGATGGAAATGAAGGAAATCGCTGCCGGTTTCTCCGCACTCGCTCAGGAGACGCGTCTGGAGCTCATGCGTGTTCTGGCGTCTCGCGGCCCATCTGGGATGCCTGCCGGTGAACTGGCGGGTGAGCTTGGCGTGTCGCCGTCGTCGCTCTCCTACCACCTTGCGGCACTCGAACAGGCACGGCTTGTCCAATCCTCGCGTCAGGGCCGCTACGTCATCTACGCAGTGCGGTTCGCTGGCTTGCGAGCCCTTTTCGGCTTTCTGACCGAGACGTGCTGCAACGGCCGCCCTGAGCTGTGCGGCGATCTCGCGCGACTTTTTCCAGAAGAGTTCGATGAGGTGAGTCCGATGGCGGCAGCGTTCAATGTTCTGTTCATCTGCACGCGTAATTCAGCACGCTCGATCATGGCTGAGGCCATTCTTGACCGCATTGGGCGAGGGAAGTTCCACGCCTACTCGGCCGGTTCGTCGCCCGCCGACGCGCCCATGCCGGAGGTGATCGAACGCCTTACGATGATGGGGCACGACGTCTCGACCCTACGATCGAAGTCATGGAATGAGTTCATGAAGAGCGATGCACCGCGAATGGATTTTGTCCTGACGCTCTGCGACACGGGCGACGGCGAGGTTTGTCCTGATCTAGGTGAGCGGCCCATAACGGCTGTCTGGCCTTTCCCAGATCCGGCGCGCTTTCGCGGTTCCGACATTGAGCGCACGACGCTCCTGAACGAGCTGTACGGCATGATCCGACGGCGGCTCGAAGGCTTCACCAACCTCCCATTCGGCACGTTAGACCGCATGGCGTTGAAGGCGCGCCTCGACGAACTCGGCAAGCCGACAATGTACGCGCGGTAAGGAGAAGGTCATGCGGGTTGGCATTAATGGCATGGGTCGGATGGGGCGCCTAGCCTTGCGGGCTGCCATGGGCGGTTTGGCTCGGCCGAGCGATGATCCACGCGCGGGCAATCGTCTTGAGATCGTCCACGTCAACGAGCTCAAAGGTGGCGCTGAAGCGACCGCGCACCTTCTCGAGTTCGACAGCCTGCACGGACGCTGGAACGCGGCCATCGGCAGCGACGGTGAGAGCGCCATATCCGTCGCCGGCAGGCGGATCGGATTTTCCGCTGCAGCGGCGCCGACAGATGTAGCCTGGGGCGACCTTGGATGCGACATCGTCCTGGAATGCACGGGCAAATTCCTGAAGCCAGAGCAGCTTCAGGCGTATTTCGATCGCGGCGTGAAGCGCGTGATCGTAGCCGCGCCGGTCAAAGACGATCGAGCATTGAACGTGGTCGTCGGTGTCAATGATGGGCTCTACGATCCGTCGCGTCACCGGCTGCTGACGGCGGCATCGTGCACGACAAACTGTCTGGCTCCCGTGGTCAAGGTCGTCCACGAGGCGATCGGCATACGCCACGGTCAGATCACGACGGTGCACGCACCGACCAACACCAATGTCGTCGTCGACGCCCCGCACAAAGATCTCCGTCGCGCCCGCTCGGCGATGCTGTCGCTCCAGCCCACGACGACGGGTAGCGCGACTGCGATCGCGCTCATCTACCCGGAACTCAAGGGCAAGCTTAACGGTCATGCTGTCCGGGCCCCGATCCTCAATGCCAGCCTCACCGATTGCGTCTTCGAGCTGAATCGGGAAACGAGCGCGCAGGAGGTCAACGAGCTGTTTAGGGCGGCAGCTCGAGGCTCACTTTCAGGCATTCTCGGGTACGAGACGCGGCCACTGGTGTCCGCCGACTACGCCAATGATACGCGCAGCTCGATCGTGGACGCCCCAAGCACCATGGTAACGGACGGCACGCTGCTCAAGGTCTATGCCTGGTACGACAATGAGATCGGCTATGTGTGCCGCATGGTCGACCTAGCCAACATCGTGATTGCGGCAGGAGGCTGAGATGACCGAGGCCGTCCGCAGCTATCTCATCGTCACGGCATCCTATTGGGGCTTTACCCTCGTCGATGGCGCACTGCGGATGCTGGTGCTGCTCCACTTCTTCCAGCTCGGCTATTCGCCATTCACGCTCGCGTTCCTGTTCCTGCTTTATGAGTTCGCAGGCATTGTCGCCAACCTCGCCGGCGGCTGGCTCGCCACACGCTTCGGCATACCGCGCATGTTGGCAGTCGGTCAGGCGCTGCAGATTGGTGGCCTGCTGATGCTCTCGGCACTCGATCCTAGCTGGACGGCCGCGATGTCCGTTGCGTGGGTCGTGGCTGCACAAGGCATTGCCGGACTCGCCAAGGACTTCACCAAGACTGCCTCCAAGTCGGCGATCAAAGCGACGTCCGCCGAGGGCTCAGGCCAGCTGTTCAAATGGGTTGCCTGGTTCACCGGCTCCAAGAACGCAATGAAGGGCGTCGGCTTCTTCGTCGGCGGCTTACTGCTCGAGGCTGCTGGCTTCAAAGCTGCGCTGTGGCTGATGGCTGGTCTTCTGGCGGTGATCTTTATTGCGGGCCTCGCACTTCTGCCGCGTCAGCTCGGCAAGGCGAAGTCATCGAAGTCCATGCGTGAGCTCTTTGCCAAATCACGCGGCATCAATCTATTGGCCGCAGCGCGCGTGTTCCTCTTCGGTGCTCGCGATGTCTGGTTTGTCGTCGGCCTGCCGGTATTCCTCTACGCCAACGGCTGGCGCTTTATCGAGGTGGGTGGCTTTCTGGCCGCATGGACGATCTGCTACGGCGGCGTGCAGGCGATCGCGCCGTCCCTTGTCACCCGAAGTGTCGATGGCCTCAGTCGCGAAGTTCCTGCAGCGCGCCTCTGGTCTGCGCTCTTGGTCGCCGTACCGCTCGCGCTGGCATTGCTACTCCAGGTCGAAAGCCTTTGGCAGCCCGATGTGATCGTCGCCGCCGGCCTAGCTCTCTTTGGCTTGCCATTCGCGGTCAACTCGTCGCTGCACTCCTACCTGATCCTCGCCTATGCGGGATCGGAGAAAGCAGCTGAGGACGTCGGCTTCTACTACGCCGCCAATGCCATGGGCCGCCTCTTTGGCATCGTGCTTTCAGGGGCACTCTATCAAGTCGGCGGCATGACGGCCTGCCTTATCGGATCGGCGGTCATGCTGGCGCTGTGTTGGCTGATCACGCTCCTGCTCCCGACGCGTAACGACGCGCCGCTTGGCGCTGGCCAACACGCACAAGCGCGCTAGGAGCGCAGGTGAGGTGCGGCATTGCGCCGAACTGCTGCCCCGGCCTCATACCAGCCCTTTGAAGAGTTTGCGATCCTAACGACGCTCAGCATTACCGGTACTTCGATCAGGACGCCGACAACCGTGGCCAGCGCGGCCCCGGAGTTCAAGCCGAACAAGCCAATGGCAGCTGCCACCGCCAGCTCGAAGAAATTGCTCGCGCCGATCAGCGCGGAGGGCGCCGCGACGCAATGAGCTTCGCCGCTCCAGCGATTGAGAATATAGGCGAGCCCGGCATTGAAATAGACCTGGATAAGGATCGGCACGGCCAACAAGGCGATGACAAGCGGCTGCGCTAGGATCTGCGGACCCTGGAAGGCGAAGAGCAGAACCAGTGTTGCGAGGAGGGCAAGGAGCGACAGCGGCTGCACGGCTGCCAGAAGACGTTGGAGGCCCGCGTCACCGCTGCCTGCCAACACCGCGCGCCGTATGACCTGCGCCAAAATAACCGGCACAACAATGTAGAGCACGACCGACAGCAGGAGCGTCTGCCACGGCACCACGATGGCCGACAGTCCGAGTAGCAACGCCACGATCGGCGCGAACGCGAAGACCATAATGACGTCGTTGAGCGCGACCTGGCTCAGCGTGAAGTGCGGCTCGCCGTCTGAGAGATTGCTCCACACGAACACCATTGCCGTGCATGGTGCGGCGGCGAGCAGAATAAGACCGGCGATGTAGCTCGCGACCTGATCGGCCGGCAGTAGGGGCCGGAACAGCCAACCGATAAATATCCAGCCCAGCAGTGCCATCGAGAAGGGCTTTACGGCCCAATTGATGAAGAGCGTCACACCAATGCCGCGCCAGTGCTCGGTCACCTTGTTGAGAGCACCAAAATCGATCTTCACGAGCATCGGTATGATCATCAGCCAGACGAGGACCGCGACCGGCAGGTTGACGCTCGCAGCTTCCGCCGAGGCGATGACCTGAAAGACGCCCGGTGCGAGCCAGCCAAGGGCAATGCCGACGATGATGCACAAGGCCACCCAGAGGGTGAGATAGCGTTCGAAAGTGGACATTGGCCCCGCCCGGGTGTTTCGGCGTCGACGATCTGCTTGACGCATTCCTTCTATTTCTATTATTCTAGAAATAACAGCATTTGACGTCAACGATGGATTTGCGATGAAGATCGACGACGCAGCTGCCCGCCTCGAGGCCCTCGGCAATCCAACGCGCCTCAAGATTTATCGCGCCTTGGTGCGCGCGGGCGACAATGGGTTGAGTGTCGGCCGGCTGCAAACACGACTGGATGTGGCGGCATCTACGCTGTCGCATCATCTCAAAACGCTACTGGTTGTGGGCCTGATAACACAGGAGCGTCAGGCTACGACGCTGATCTGCCGAGCCAACTACGGGCTCATGCAGGGACTGATCGAATTTCTGGTCGATGAGTGCTGCGTCGAGACGATCTGCGCGCCGGCGCCCTCGAAGATGCCGAGTCAGTCGGCGATCGTGGTTCTCAAGGGTAAAGGAACATCGAGATGAGCAAAACCGTAGCAATCGTGGGAGCAGGTCCGGTGGGGCTCGCCGCCGCGGCACATGCCCTCGAGCGTGGTTTGGAACCGGTCGTTCTTGAAGCTGGCGATACCTGCGGCCACGCCGTGCGCCAGTGGGGGCACGTTCGCATGTTTTCGCCCTGGGAATACAATATCGACAAAGCCGCTGTGCGCTTGCTCGCGCAGAGCGGCTGGAACTCGCCTGACCCTCACGCTTATCCGACGGGTGGAGAGCTGATTTCTCGGTACATCGAGCCGCTTGCGACACGCACCGCTCTCCGCGATTGCATCCGAACGCGATCGAAGGTGACAGCGATAAGCCGTATGGGTTTCGACAAGGTCAAATCGAAGGGCCGTGAGTCCGCACCCTTCGAGCTCCGCTATCGTAACGGCAAAGGCCCTGAGCGGCTCGTGGCCGACGCGGTGATTGACGCTTCGGGTACATGGTTCTCCCCCAACCCGGCGGGCGACAATGGGCTCCCAGCCATCGGAGAGGGCGAGGTGGCCGCACACGTGGCTTACGCCATGCCGGACGTGCTGGGGCGCGAGCGCGCAAGATATGCCGGGAAGGTCGTTGCCGTACTTGGCGCGGGGCATTCGGCAATCGGCACGCTCATCGATCTTGTGAAGCTTAAGGAGACTGTCCCAGGCACCACGGTGATCTGGCTGCTTCGCGGCACCGATCCGGCGAAGTCATTTGGCGGTGGCGCCAACGACAAGCTCTCGGCGCGCGGTGAACTCGGCGCCACGTTTGCGCGGCTCGTCGATACCGGCGCAGTCCGCGTGGAAGCAGGCTTCCGTGCAACGCACCTTGGCATGACTGAAGGTCGGCTCCGGATCGGCGCTGGTTCCGCTTGCTGCGGGCGTCATGCCCTTGCGGATGAGTTGGTCGTCGCGACCGGTTTCCGGCCGGATTTGTCCTATCTGAGCGAGTTACGGCTTGGCCTCGATGCGGCTCTCGACAGTCCAACTGCTTTGGCGCCACTCATTGATCCCAACGAGCACAGCTGCGGCACCGTCCGTCCGCACGGCGCCAAGGAGCTCGCGCATCCAGAGTCGGGCTTCTACATCGCCGGCATGAAATCCTATGGCCGCGCGCCTACCTTTCTCATGCTGACCGGCTATGAGCAGGTTCGGTCCATCGTGGCGGCCATTGCTGGTGACGCAGAAGCCGCGGCGAGAGTCGAACTCGTTCTGCCGGAAACGGGCGTCTGCTCTCGCTCACCGCTTTCCGAGGCGTCCGCGTGTTGCGCTGCGCCAGCACCTGTCGAAAGCTCGGCTTGCTGCGCAAGTACGCCGACAAAGGCGTCCGCTTCCTGCTGCGGATAGCGTTCACGAGACTATAGGGGGGGGGCGATGGACGGTGCCAGCGAAGTTGATCGCTCTACTGCGCGACGCTTGGTGGCGCTCGTCTGTACGGCGCAGGTTCTGGTCCAGATAGGTGCTTTCTTCTGGCCAGCTCTGCTGCCAAAGCTCGCACCACTGTGGGGACTATCCAACAGCGGCGCAGGATGGATCACGGCAGCGTTTTACGGCGCGTATATGCTCGCCGTGCCGGTGCTCGTGCCACTGACGGATCGGTACGATCCCAAGCGCATTTATCTGCTCGGCGTCGGCCTCACCATTGTCGGGCACGCGCTGTTCGGGCTCGTCGCGGACGGGTTCTGGTCGGCGCTATTGTGCCGAGCGCTCACGGGCATTGGCTGGGCTGGGACGTACATGACCGGCCTCAAGCTCCTTGCCGATCGCGTCGATGCCAAGATGATGTCGCGCGCAACAGCAGGACATGCGGCGAGCATCGGCATCTCCGGCGCCATGTCCTTTGCGACGGCTGAATGGTTGACCTATCTCGGCGGCTGGCAATACGCATTCCTCGCGGCATCGCTCAGCGCTGTCGCCGCGTGGTTAATTATTGCACTCGTGGTGCCCGCGCAGACGCGCAAGCCCTCCGAAGCCTCCGACGGTGGGGGGCTGTATGACTTCCGCCCTGTGCTCAAAAATCGCTCGGCCATGGCTTATGCGCTCGCCTATTGCGTGCACACGCTCGAAATGAGCGCATTGCGCGGCTGGGGCGTGGCCTTTCTCGCCTATGTGGCAGTGAGCACCGGAAACGCTGAAGCCGCAATCTCTCCGGCTCTTGTTGTGACAGCACTCGGTTTGATCGGGACCTTTGCCAGCCTGTTCGGCAATGAGATGGCCATCCGGTTAGGGCGGCGAAGACTTGTGCAATCCGCCATGTTCGCTTCGATCGTTCTCGGCGGGACGATCGGGTTTCTAGGCACGGCGTCCTACACCATTGCCGCCGCGCTCATGCTCTTCTATGGGCTCGTGATCTGGCTCGACTCGTCGTCGTTGACGGCTGGCGCGGCCGGTACAGCTGAGCCCTCGCGACGTGGTGCTACGCTCGCCGTCCATTCGACACTAGGCTACGCTGGCGGTTTCGTTGGCCCTCTTATGATGGGCTGGACGCTCGATCTCAGCGGCGGCATGTCGACCTTCGGTTGGGGCGTGTCTTTCGCCAGCGTGGCCGTGCTGATGCTTTTGGCCTTGATAGCCTTCTGGTGGATCAGGCCGCGAGAACTAGCCGGCGATCGAGGTGGCTGAACCGTCAACGCAATCCTCTCGAGCAGTTTGCCTGTCTGCCGTGCGATAGTAGATTGGCTGGCCTAAGGCCGGAGTGGAGGAGACTCCTCGCGTGGCTATCCAGGGAACGCTATCCCGTCGTGCGCTACTTGGCTCCGTGACAGCAGCAGTGCTGCCGCTTGTCCGAAATGCCAAAGCGGCTGAACCGTTACGATTCGGGTTGACCCCCGTATTTCTCGTCTCCGACCTCGCATTACTCGCGGGGCTACAGCGCTATCTTGAAGCCGCAACGGGGCGCGGCGTGCAACTCGTTATGCGGCGGACCTATCAGGAGATCACAGCGCTCCTGGTTTCGCGCCAGCTCGATGCCGCTTGGATCTGTGGCTATCCGTTCGTCGCCTACCGCAATGATCTCTCGCTGGTCGCAGTGCCTCTATGGAAAGGGCAAGCTCTCTATCAAAGTTATCTCATCGCTCACCGGTCTCATCCGGCGAGAGGACTTGGCGACCTCAGAGACACAATCCATGCGTTCTCCGATCCGGATAGCAATTCCGGCTTCCTCGTGACGCGGGCGGCACTGGCAGCACAAGGCGAGGTGCCGGGCGACTTTTTCAAGCGCACGTTCTTCACCTACGGCCATCGCAATGTTATCCGCGCTGTTGCCACAGGCCTTGCAACAAGCGGCAGCGTCGATGGCTATGTCTATGAGGTCTTGCGCGAAGTCGAGCCATCGCTCGTCGAGGCCGCACACGTAGTCGCGCGATCAGAATGGCTGGGCTTTCCGCCGATCGCTTGTGCTGCGCGATCGGAAAAAACAGAAAAGGTTGCTGAGCTTCGTCGTGCGCTTCTTGGTATGCATGGTGACCCGACCGGCAGGGAAGTGCTGTCCATGCTGAAGCTCGACAAATTCGGCGAGGCTGAAGCGGGCCTCTATGACGGCATCGCACGACGCATGCTGGAGGTATCCAGGTTGCCCCAAGAAAAGCGTTAGGTGTCCGGGCGTCGGTGAGGAGCAGCAGCGTTCAATGCGACGTTATTTGCGCAAGGCGCTTCATGAACCGGGCCTGTCGATCCCGCTGATGGTAGCGGGGATGATGATATTGACGTCGGTGATCGTCTCGAAACTGGTCCTTGATAGGCTGGCAGAAACTCAACAGACGCATTTCCGCCAACTGACCGGGGCCTTTCTCGACGGTCTTTCCACAGCATTGCACCCCTATCTTCTGAGGCGAGAGCCATGGGAGGTCTATGACGGCATCGATCGCGCCCGTGCGCGTTACTCAGGAATTGAGAGCCGTTTGGTACTCGCAGTTCTCTCCGATGAGACAGTATTGGCAGCTTCAGATCCGATCCGCTTTCCCTACGCGTCGCGAGCACCGGCATTCTCGCGCTATGAACCTGGCAGCGAGTCACTAGACACGTTAGAGCCAACCGTATGGGTGCATCGCGAGATCAGGGAGGGGGGCGCACGAGTGGGGCGTCTTGCCGCTGAAATCGACGTTCGCCAGTTGCAGCAAGTCCGTCAAGAGACCTTGCGAAACCTCATCCTCTTCAACACGACTCTCACCTTGATCTTCGCGGCAGTAGGATGGCTTGTTGTCCGTCGCACCATGTATCCTCTGCTGCATCTATCTGAACTTCTCGCCCAATCGGGGGATGGAAGACTCGAGCCGATCGGTCGACCCGATCTGCCGCCTGCTGATACCGACGTCGGTCGCGCCTACCGTCGCTACAATGCGGCCGCACAAGCAATTGCTGAGCGCGAGGCGCTCTTACACAGGCTGGCCGAGGAGGAGCGACGTGCCCTGATCGGTCGGTATGCGTCGGCGATGGCGCACGAGGTCAACAACCCACTGGGTGGCCTGTTCAACGCCGTGCAGATGATTCAACGTCACGGAGACGATCGAGAACAGCGGCTCAAGGCCGCTCGCCTCATCGAGCGCGGACTCATGGGAATTCACAACATCGTCCGGGCGACGTTGATGACATGGCGCGGCGAGGCTGACGTCCGGACGCTGACCTCGGCCGACGTCGAAGACGTTCGTCAGCTCATTGCGAGCGAGGCTGCACGGCGTGAAATCGATCTCGATTGGCATGTGGCGGGCCCCGAGGAATATAGCGTTCCAGCACAAGCTTTCCGGCAGATCGCGCTCAATCTCCTGCTCAACGCTTGCGCCGCGACACCACCAGGCGGGCACGTTCATTGTGGTATCGCTGCCAGCGGAGGAGGCCTCAAGTTGACCGTGCGTGACAACGGGCCGGGTATGCCGGCTGATGCTCGTGCTACTCTGCTCGGACAGGAGGAGTCGGCAGGGGCGGCAATAGGTTTGGGGCTCTGGTCGGTTTCCAGATTGTCACAATCTCTGGGTGGTCGGATTGAGATCGCCGGACCACCTGGTGCCACGGTGATTGTCGAGTTTCCCACCCGCAATGATGACCTGAGGATAAGAGCCGTTGCCTGAACGCGGACCGATCGTGGGTATAGTCGAGGACGATCCCATTATGGGCGAGTCTCTTGTCGACTGGTTTCGTGTTGAAGGCTGGACGCCAGTGTGGTGGCGCAACGGGGGCGAGGCGATCATCGCACTCCCCACACTTCAGCCGGATGTGCTCATCTGCGATATTCGTCTTCCCGATATGACGGGCGAGGATGTTCTGCGCGAGATGGGAGCGCGCCTCGGCAGAGTGCCGATTGTATTCATCACCGGCTTTGGCGACATCTCGCAAGCCGTTCGCCTAGTTCAGGGCGGTGCTATCGACTACATCACGAAGCCTTTTGATGCCGAGGAGCTGATCAAGCGTCTGACTGCCCTGGTCGGTGCGCGTCAGGCGGCAGTCGGTGCAAAGCTTGGGCAGGCGCCGGCCATAGTCGAGGTGGAGAGGACGCTGCAGCGTATAGCTCCGCTCGAGTCGACCGTGTTTCTGAGAGGACCAAGCGGATCCGGCAAAGAAGTGGCGGCCCGCTTCCTGCACACGCAAAGTCCGCGGGCGAAATTGCCGTTCCTCGCGGTGAATTGCGCCGCAATCCCAAAAGAGCTGCTCGAAAGCGAGGTCTTTGGCCACGAGAAGGGCGCCTTCACCGGTGCGCACATCCGCCACGAAGGTTTTGTGGAACGGGTTGGAGCTGGAACGCTGTTCCTCGATGAAGTCGGTGAACTACCGCTCGACTTGCAAGCTAAGCTTCTACGGCTACTCGAAGGCCGCACTTTTCTGCGCGTCGGCGGCGATCGGCAGCTTCACTTTCGCGCGCGCGTCGTCGCGGCGACAAATGCCGATATCGAAGCGCGCATCGTCGCCCGCACCTTTCGCGAAGATCTCTACTTCCGCTTGGCCGTCATTCCTGTTGATTTGCCGGCATTGCGGGATCGACAAGAGGACATTGTCCCACTTGCCCGCCGCTTTGTCAGTGAGCACGCCACGGCGTTCGGTCGCGAGCTCCGAGGAATTTCACCACAGGCGGAAGTTGCACTTCGGGACCATGAATGGCCTGGCAACATCCGAGAGCTGCGCAATCGCGTCGAACGGGCCGTCGCGCTCGCGGACGGCAACTGGCTGACATCAGCGGATTTCTTTCCCGAGCACGCTTCGGGCCGGAGCCTGCGCAAGCCCGACGTGTCGTCGCTCGCCGATGCACGGGATGCAGCAGAGCGACGCATGATCGAGATCGCGCTGGTTCAGAGCAATGGCGACGTTGAGCAGGCTGCAGCCATCCTCCAGGTTTCGAGGTCGACCATGTTCGCCAAAATCAGGAAGCTTGGTGTGCGCGCATCGTAATGCGAGTCCAGATATTCGGACAGAGCCTACCACGAATCCAACTCTTCGGACTCAGCACCCGTCAAGTGCCGAGAAAATCGGGCGTACTCTGGCATAGACCTTGCTCCCTTAACCATCGTTCGGGCTGATCGGCAGCACACACGGTGGAGGGACGCATGTCAGAAGAAAAGCATCGCGCGCGCGACGACGCACTGGTTAGCGATGTGCTGAAGAACGGAACCAACCTTGATCGCCGCAGTTTGTTCGTATCTGCCGCCGCGTTTGGCGCCGCCGCGACCGTTGCTCCCGCGTTTGCGCAGCAGCCTGCATCGCCTCCTGCGCCGAGCGCAGCACCGGCTGCGCCGGCTCGCAGAGCCATCGTCAAAGACGACAGCCGCGTGCTTAACATCGGTGCGACCGTGCGCTCGGGCAACTACTGGAACTTCTCGACCTTCATGACACCGGTCGAAGAGTTCTATGTTCGCAACCACTATCCCACGCCGACTGTCGTGCAGAAGCCAGAGCTGGCGCGCGATCAGTGGAAGCTCAAAATCCATGGCTCGAGCGTCGAGAGACCGCTAGAACTCACGTACGAAGATCTGCTGAAGCTTCCATCGCGGACGATCATCGCCACTATGGAATGCCACGGCAATGGTCGCACGCTGTTCTGGGAGCAGGGAGGCTTCACCGGACAGGATGTTGCCGGTGGGAACTGGGTAATGGGCGCCGTCGGACAGGCCGAATGGCGCTATGTCCCGATGAGCGAGATTTTTGCCCGCGTTGGGATCAAACCCAACGCAAAGACAGTGCTGTTCTGGTCGGGCATTGATGGCAACGACATGGGGAGACCAATGCCCTATTCGGATGTCGTCGCCCAGCAGAACGATATGGGCATCTGCTACGCCATGAATGGCAACCCGCTCACCGAGGACCACGGGATGCCGGTCCGCGCGGTCGTGCCGGGCTGGGGTGGTACCGCGTCGATCAAATGGCTGACGGAGATACGCATCACCGACAAGCGCGTCTGGTGCCGCCTCAATACGAAGGGAGAGGTCTATCTCGGCCCGAGCTACGGGGCACCTGAGCACGCGGCAGACGATGAGTTCATTGGTGTGACGGCTGCCGATATCAAAGGACCGATGGTTACGTGGATGCCGCCGAAGTCGTTCATCACCGTGCCGCTGGTGATCGACAAGTCGCCGTCTCTACCGGCCAACTATCCTCTCAAGAAGGGCGAGCTACCAAAGCTGGCCGCGGGAGCGCAGACCATGCGTGGCTATGCCTGGGCTCCTCAGCATGGCGTCAAGCAGGTCGAGTATCGCATCGACGGCGGTGCATGGCAGATGGCGACGATCCGGCCGCCGAACCTTGGCAAGTACACGTGGGTCCGATTTGAGTTTCCGTGGAACGCCGCTGCAGGCGAGCACGTGATCGAGACACGCACCACGGACAACGCCGGCACCGCGCAACCCGAAGCCATCCCGGTCAATCATCTTGGAATGGCGAACTGGTCGATCCCGAAGTTCCGGATCGCCGTCGCCTGAGCGATCGGCAAAAAGCACGCATCTGACATTGAGCATCTGCGGGGTTCGGCAGTGCCGAAGCCCGCAGTTCTTTTCGACTTAGTACGTCACGAGGAACTCGATGAGAAAGTTGCTGAGCGCACTGGCCCTCCTCGTTACCGCCAGTGCGCCCCTGAGCGCCACCGAAAGCGCGCAAGTGGCAAATGGCAAGACGCTCTACGGTCAGTTCTGTCAGCGCTGCCATGGCGCCGATGGACAACGCGGAGAGGGAACGCGGACGCCTATATGGGGTGAGGGGGCGCCGAAGGACAAGTTTGCGACAGTCCAGCAGCTGTTCGAGTACCTCCAGTTCCTCATGCCGTTCGACAAACCGGAGTCCGTTACTGACGCACAGCGTTGGGACATCATCGCCTACATAATGGTCCAGCATGGCGTCATAAAACCGAACGATACGGTAGACCCGGACAAAGCCACGGCGATTACCATCAAGCCGCCGAGCGGAGCTGCAGTTCAGGCCCAGCCTGCGCCGGCGAACGGGGATGCAGCCCTCGCTTCTGCGGAATCTGGACAAGAGATCTTCAAGCAATGTCGCTCGTGTCATGAAGTCGGGCCAGACGCCAAGCACCGCCAGGGCCCGGCCCTCAATGCAATAGTCGGGCGCAAGGCGGGAACGTACGACGGCTTTTCTTACTCTCCGGCAAACCGTGCTGCGGGCGAGAAGGGACTGATCTGGACCGAGGTCGAACTCTCGAGCTACTTGACGAGCCCGCGCAAATACATGCCGGGAAACCGCATGGCCTTTGTGGGCCTCCCAGATGAGCGAGATCGCGCCGATCTGATCGCTTACCTGAAACGCTTTTCCAAGTAGCACCACCGCGAGGTTTCTGCGCGTCGTGAGATAAAATGGCCAGCGCAGGCCTTGCCTCAGACGTATTTCCTATCCGCTGAGATCGTTGAAAGCGCTTCAATGATGCGACACTTGCCCACGATCTCACGGTCGCATTGTGTAATCATGTTGTTCAGCTCACGCCGCAGGGCGCGAAGATCGGCGATCTTGCGATCTACCTCGGCGAGATGAGCCTTGCTATCGTATCAATGGCCTCACATGGGCTGGCGCGGTCGTCTGAAAGATCGAGTAGCGCGCGGATCGAGCGAGAAGCCCAGATCCCGCGACCGGCGGATGAAACTCGGTCTGCCCAGATGCAGCCGTCCATAGGCCTGCCGAGCAAAACTCCAGGCACCCTCTGGGCGTAGCGATCGTAGCAGCTGCCAAAGAGCGCAAACTTGAGATCCCCCGTTCCTACGGCGAGAGCCTTGCCAAGGCAGGCAAAGCGGTGATCACACGGCACCTATTGCCATGGTCGGAGATGGCATCAACGACGCTCCCGCTCTGGCGGCCGCGTCTGTTGGCATTGCCATGGGTGGGGGTACAGACGTGGCATTAGAAACAGCCGATGCAGCCTTGCTCAAGAACTGAGTGACCGGCGTTGCAGAGCTTGTGGCACTGTCCCGTGCGACGCTCACCAACATCTGGCAGAACGTCGCGCTGGCCCTCGGCCTTAGAGGCGTATTCTCGTAACGTCAGCGGTAGGGGCTTCACCGCTCTGGATGGCAATCCTCGCGGATACTGGTGCTACGATGCTAACTACGGCTAACGTATTGAGCCTTTTTTGCGCTTTAAGCCATGACCGCTTGGCAGAGAGAAAGCAGACATTCGAAGCATCTGCTTTGATAGTCTAGCATTTCCGATGGGGGCGTCGGCAATGCCTCTCGAATCCGACACGCTTGATTGTTCGCCGTTGCCAATCCATCAATGCCCATGAGTGTGATGCATGTCGGGCACGTGCCGATGTGTATGGCTGAGCCGCTTGTGCCGATGCGGGTGGGAGTGCGCTTCGCCCGGCGGATCGTCGGCAGAATGCTCGTGCTGATGGTGCTCGTCGTGAACATGCAGATGCTCGTGCTGCATCGGCTCATGCACGTGCTCATGCTCATGCACCTCCGTGACATGCAGCCAGACGCCGATTGCCATGAGCGCACCCGCAGCCGCGAGTTGAATTGTCAGCGGCTCACTTAGAACGATGACCGACACGGCCGCACCGAGAAACGGAGCGGTCGAGAAGTATGCGCCTGTGCGCGCCGTTCCCAGATACCTTAGAGCTCGGACGAACAGCGCCAAGCTGATGCCGTACCCGATGAATCCGACGATACCGGCGATGACCGAGGCACTGAGTGTGGGAAGGCTGCTGCCGATCGCCAGTCCGAGTAGCAGGTTGACCGGGCCTGCCACGAGCCCCTTGATCTGGACAATCTGCAGCGGATCGGCGAGCGACACTTTTCGCGTGAGGTTATTGTCGATACCCCACGCCAGACATGCTCCCGCAATGAGAAGCGGCCCGAGCAGGCTGGAAACCGAGGGCTCACCGGACCACGCCAGCACGACTGCTCCGCCCACAAGGAAGGCCATGCCAACGGCGATGCGCCGATCGAAGTTCTCGCGAAAGACGAACCAAGCCAGCAGCGCCGTCGCCACCCCTTCGAGGGTCAAGAGAAGAGAGGCGGTCGACGCGTCCGTTCGTGAAAGCCCTGCCATCAGGAGCACTGGCCCGGCCACGCCGCCAGCCGCGATCGCTCCGGCAAACCACGGCAAATGGTGTCTCTGCAATGGCGCTTCCGCAGGACCAGCATTAGGGAACGCATAACGGGCGACGTGCCGCAACAGACCGACGCCGATACCGGCGCCGCAATAAAGCAACCCGGCGAGAATGGCGGGGTCAATCGCTCCGAGAAGCAGCTTCGCAGCAGGTGTCGACACGCCGAAGAGGGCAGCCGAGATCAGAGCAAGGACGACAGCATGATAGTTCATGGGGTAAGGCTAATCGCTCTTTGCGGCATCGACTAGCCGCATAGGACGAGGCAACCGAAACGCACATATGCCGGATTGGCTCATTGTTCTACTGGCCCAAGCGCAAGGCGGCATCATGCGTAGCCTTGCCACCGAGGTGCGGGCGGGCGGATTTGGCGGGCTGATCTTGGCATTTGCTCTCGGAGCAATCCACGCACTCACGCCGGGGCATGGAAAAGCGGCGTTGGTTGCCTATTTCCTCGGTCGCGACGGCAGCCTTGCGACAGGCCTGCGCGTCGCCTTGTCAGCCTCCTTGCTGCACGTCGTGTCTGGCTTCCTTGCCTTTCTGGCACTGACTTTCATTGTCGGGCAAACCGTGTCGCTGTCCGGGCGCGGCTCGCCGTGGTTCACAATCTTCGGCTATGGTCTGATCGTATTTGCCGGCTTGCTTATGCTGTGGCAGAGCGTTCGACCACGTGGTGACCATGAACATCACCATACCGGGGCCATCACCCTTGGCATCGGCCTCCTACCGTGCCCGCTAACCATTTCCGTTCTGGGGTTTGCGTGGATGCAGGGTACTCCGATGATGGTGCTGCTTGTTCTCATTGCTCTTACGCTCGGTATCGCAACCACAATCGGCCTCGTTGCCTTAATTGCGATCACGTCGAGGCGGCTCGCGGGCGCAGCTCTTACCACGCACGTTCACGGTTTCGAACGGTGGGGCCGCCTGCTTCAGGGCACCGCCGGAGCGACCATCGTTTCCATCGGGATCTATATGCTGTTCAATGCTTTAGCTTGAAACTTCAGCCGCATGTCGTCTTGTCTTGGACGCATTCCGCGGCTAACCAACCCATCCGCATGGTTTGACGATGGCCACGGTCTCTGCCATTTACAGGCAGATGGAGGCGACGACTTTGCTCGCAGCGCGACGCTATAAGGGTTGGCGATTTCTGTCCGCGCTGCGGCCGGTGATCGCTATCCTTTTGGTCGCGCTCATGGCTGGCAATGCTATCGCAGGCTCATTCTCCGGCTTCTTGCATAGCCATGCGCTGGAGGATGCCGGTAACCACCATCATGACGGCCGCGATCATAGCCATAATCATGGCGACGCTGCTGGAGCACTTCCGGTCGCCGACCTCCGCGGCGTTGCAGTCTTCGATGCTGGGGGGATTCCTAATCCGGAGCAGCTTCACGGGCATGGCCCAATCGTCGCGCTCGGCCTGTCTTCTACGCTCGCGTTTTTTGTTGCGGTCACGCGGGCCACTTGGGCACCGCCAAGTCCGGATACCCTTGTTCTAGATCGAACTATAGCGTCCGAGCGGCCTCCCAGAGCGGCGTGAATAGCGCGTAAGCGCCATTTCGCGTTTTTTCCGCCACTCTGAGCAGGTCTACAGCCATGTCTCCTGTCGTAAGGCCCGTTTTCGGGCCACTGGGGCGCGCCCTGCGCGCACCCTTCCTGTCGCTATTGCTAACTCTGATGCCCGCAGCGGCAGCCTTTGCCGGACCGGGGCACGGCGGGGATAAGGGGCATTCTCACGATGCGCCGGCAGCTAAGTCGATGCAGAGCCCCCGCATCGTGGCGATGTCCGAAACCTTTCAGCTTGTCGGCATCCTCAAGGCCGGCCAGCTCACGATCTATCTCGATCGCGAGAGAAGCAACGCGCCGGTCATTGGTGCTGCGATCGATGTGACAGCCAATGAGAAGACCTTGGCTGCCGAAGCGCAGAGCGACGGCGTGTATGTCGTCTCAGCTGACGGTCTGATCCAGGCTGGCGAAAACGTCCTCGAATTTTCGCTCAAGGATGGCGAGCTTACTGATTTGCTCGGCGGCACGCTGGCGGTAGCGACGACACAGGCCAATCTCGCCCCCCATGGCGTCGCAGCAATTGCATCGTGGCTCGGGCGCTCAGTCCCTGTCGGTTGGGCGCTGGTCGCGGGCCTTGTGACACTTCTGGTCGGCGTTCTGATTGGCGGCCTCTTCTCGCGGCGCGCCGTGGCTCCGATGGCGCTGGCTGCTGTTTTCGGAATAGGCGCAGCGAGCATAGACCCCGCTGCGGCAGGGCCGGGGCATAGTGGCGATGAAGGTCACTCTCATGGTCCCGAAGCCATCGAAGGGGCCACCGATAGCCCGCGCCGCCTTCCGGACGGATCGATCTTCCTGCCGAAGCCGACGCAGCGGCTCATCGAAGTTCGCACAGAGTACGTTGCGCCGCAGACGGTGCGCCGCGCGATCCGCCTGCCAGGTCGAGTTGTGGCGAACCCTCATCGAATCGCCGTCGTACAGAGCGTGGTTGACGGGCGCTTGGCACCCTTCAATGGCCGCTTCGCGCATATAGGCCAGCACGTGAATGCTGGCGACGTTCTCGGCTATGTGAAGCCGGTAATGCCCGAAATCGATCGATCCGATTTCGAGCAAACAGCCGGTCAGCTCGACCAGGAGATAGCTCTTGCCGCGAACCGCGTGGAGCAATTCAAGCGCTTCACTACGTTTCCCGCGGAACGCATACGCACGGCAGAGATTGAACTCGACAATCTGGTCCGCCGACGCGCTACGCTCAACGAGCGGAAATCCGTCAATGAGGTGCTGACCGCACCGATCGACGGCGTCATCATTGCGGCCCAAGCGGCGATCGGCCAAATCGTGACACCGAGAGATGTCGTGTTCCAGCTCGTGGAACCGCGCATACTTTGGGTGGAAGCGCTCGCTCACGAAAGCATAGACGTTGCCTCTCTCGGTAGCGCGCAAGCCGTCGCGCAGGATGCAGACCCTGCGAGCCTCAAGTTCGTCGCGAGCAGCCCCGCTCTGGCCCAGCACGCCACCTCGATCAAGTTCGAGCTCACGACAAACCCTGCAAAGTTCAGCATTGGCCGGCAAGTCACGGTCATGGCGGAGGTTGGAAAAGAGTTGAGCGGTATCGTCGTGCCGCGATCGGCTGTCGTGCAGGCACCGAACGGGCAGTACGTCGTCTTTCGTCATGTCGAACCCGAGCGCTTCGAGCCGAAGCCGGTTCGCTTTGTCGAGGTCGACGGCGCCCGCGTGATCCTAACCGCCGGCGTTGAAGCGGGCGAAAAGATCGCGGTGCAGTCGGCCACCCTCATCAATCAAATCCGCTGAGGTGGGCCGTGTTCAATCTTCTGGTTTCAGCCAGCCTTCGCAATAGGCTGATCGTTCTATTCGTTGCGGCGCTGCTTATCGGCTACGGGCTGATGATGCTTCCGCGCGTGCCGGTGGATGTATTCCCCGACCTCACCAAGCCCATAGTGACAGTGCAGACTGAAGCGGAGGGCATGGCGCCGCAAGAAGTCGAACTTCTCGTCACTCGGCACATCGAAGCGGCCATGAACGGCCTGCCGGGTGTCGGGCGCGTGCGCTCGGTCTCCGGGATTGGGCTCTCGATCGTCTACGTCGAATTCGATTGGGGGACCGAGATCTATCGCAATCGCCAGCTCGTCACCGAGAAGCTCGGCGGTATTCGCGACCGGTTGCCCGCTAACGCGTCGCCCACATTGGGCGGCATAAACTCGATCATGGGCGAGATCATGCTCGTCGCGCTCACAGGGCCGAAGCTCAACCCCATGGAGTTGCGGGAGATAGCTGATTTCACTCTCAGGCCGCAGATTCTCAGCATCCCCGGCGTAGCTCAGGTCATTCCGATCGGTGGCGAGGTGCGGCAGTTTCAGGTCGCGCCGAACCCCGTCGCGCTGAAGCTGTTCAACGTCACGCCCGATACGTTAGAGGCAGCGGTGCGCCGCTTTGGCATGAACTCCGGCGGTGGGTTCGTGGATCAGCACGGTAGCGAATTCCTGATCCGCAACATCGGCGACGCGGCGAGTCTTGAGCAACTCCGCAACATTGCCGTCGCCACGCATAACGGGCGCACCGTGCTCTTGCATGAGTTGGCAGATGTATCCTTCGCGCCTCGGCTTAAGCGCGGCGAGGCAGGCTACAACGGCGCGCCCGCGATCATCCTGAGCGTCCAGAAAATGCCGACGGCCGATACGCTTCCGCTGACGCAAGCGGTCGAGGTGGAGCTGGCGGCAATTCAGAAGACATTGCCAGAGGGCGTGACGGCGACAAACGTGCAGTTCCGGCAGGCAACATTCATCGAACGATCGGTTGCGAACGTAAGAACTGTTCTACTCGAGGCCGCTGCCGTCGTCGCTATCGTGCTCGTCGTATTCCTGCTGAATTGGCGCGCAACGCTGATCTCGCTCTCGGCGATCCCGATCTCGATCCTCATCACCGTTCTCGTCTTCAGTTTCTTCGGGCTTACAATCAACACGATGACGCTTGGCGGCCTCGCCATCGCTATCGGCGAACTTGTCGACGATGCCGTTGTCGACGTCGAGAACATCCTTCGACGGCTCAAGAACAACAGCGAACGCCCTGACCCTCAGCCGGCGATTGAGGTTATTGCCGCAGCTAGCCGTGAAGTTCGCTCGGGCATCGTCTACGCCACGTTCATCATCGTCCTCGTTTTCGTCCCGCTCTTTGCGCTGACGGGCATCGAGGGTCGTCTCTTCACACCTCTCGGTATTGCGTACATCGTCTCGATCCTCGCATCGCTGCTGACCGCTATCACCGTCACGCCGGTCCTCTCCTACTATCTCCTGCGAAAGACGCGCGCGACGGCTCATAAGGACAGTGCAGTCGTGCGTTTCCTCAAGGCAGGCAATCGCAGGCTGCTCCATTGGGCGTTCAACCATCCTCGCCTCGTGGTACTCCCCGTGGTTGCCTGCATTGGTTTGGCTGCGCTCTCGGCAATCTTTCTGCCGCGCGCGTTCCTTCCGCCGTTCAATGAAGGCACCCTGCTTGTCGGCACGCAGTATAACCCCGGCATCAGCCTCGCAGAATCCCATAGGTTGGGGTTTGCCGCCGAACGACTGATCATGTCCGTTCCGGAGGTGAAGTCGGTCGGGCGCAGAACCGGCCGTGCCGAGCTGGACAGCCACGCGGAGGGCGTGCACGCGAGCGAGATCGACATCGATCTCGAACACTCACATCGCCCCAAAGAAGTGGTGTTCGAGGAAATCCGCGAGAAGCTCTCGGTCTTGCCGGTATCCGTGGCACTCGGACAGCCGATTTCGCACCGCATCGATCACATGCTATCGGGTGTTCGCGCGGCTCTTGCCATCAAGATCTTCGGCCCTGATCTCGATGTCCTGCGAACGCTTGCAGATCAGCTCGATACGCGTCTGAAAGACGTGAACGGGCTCGTCGACATCAATGTCGAGAAGCAGACACTCATACCGCAAATTCGCGTTCGGGCGTCGGTAGAGAACGCGGCGCTCTACGGCATGTCGCCCGCACAAGTGATGACGGCCGTCGAAGGGCTGTCGAATGGCCGGGTTGTCTCGCAAATAAGCGATGGCGAGCGTCGTTTCGAAGTCGTCCTCCGATTGGCCGATGCGGATCGCTCGACACGTGCCTTGCGCGATGTCTTGATCCCTACCCCGACGGGATACGTGCCACTGCACTATGTGGCAAATGTCGACGAAACGGTCGGGCCCAACCAGATCCTCCGAGAGAATGGCCAACGCCGCATCCTGATCTTCGCAAATGGCGACGGCGTGCGCGATATGGCGACGATCGTAGAAGACGTTCGAGGCGTCATCGCTTCAATGTCCCTGCCAAGCGGCTATGTCATCCGGCTGGACGGCACTTTCCAAGCGCAAGAGCAAGCGACACGCACGATTGGCCTTCTCTCGCTCGTATCGCTGGCCCTCATCTTCCTGGTGCTTTACTCGCGCTACCAATCGGCGGTGATCAGCAGCATCATCCTGATGAACATTCCGCTGGCTTTGATCGGCAGTGTGGCGGCGCTTTGGATTGCCGGGCAACCGCTCTCAGTAGCGAGCATGATTGGCTTCATTACGCTCGCCGGCATCACGGCCCGGAACGGCATCCTGAAGATCAGTCATTACATCAACCTCGCATTGCACGAGGGTGAAACCTTCGGCCGTGACCTGGTTGTCCGAGGCAGCCTTGAGAGGCTCACGCCCGTTCTGATGACCGCCCTCGCTGCCGGATTGGCGCTTATCCCACTCCTCATTGGTGCCGACCAGCCGGGGCGCGAGATCTTGCATCCCGTGGCCGTCACCATCTTCGGCGGGCTGATTACGGCAACGATCATAGACACCGTGCTCACCCCGCTGTTGTTCCTGAGGTTCGGACGGAAGCCGCTCGAAGCGCTTGTCGCGCAGCAGACCTCCGCCGACACCACGGCCGTATCCAGCCCCGCCGGAACGGTCGAGGCCTACTGAAGCAATCCCCAAAGGAGAATCGAAATGCTTCGCAGAAATCTGAAGATGGCACTCGTTGTCCTCGCCATCATCGCGTCCGGCCCAGCCCTGGCGCAGAAAGTGGGCAAGCACGGAGGCCAGACGGCCGTCGTCGCCGGACATCATGACGCTGAGCTGGTGATCGAGCCAACGCGCCTGGTGCTCTACCTCACAAATCATGGCAAGCCACTATCCGCAAAAGACAATGCGGTGCGGGCCACCGTGCAGGAGGGAGGAAAGAAAAGCGAGATCAAGCTCACTGTGGAGCAAGACCGCCTTGTCGGCCCTCTCGCCCAGCCGCTGCAAAAAGGCGCCATCATCTTGCTCTCCGGCAAGACCGAGGATGGGCACGGGGTCTCGGCGCGGTTCACTGTGAAATGATGCCGCGATCCCAAAACTCGGCAGCGGGGCAAAAGCCCCGCTGCCGGACGCCGTGGCGGAATTTGCGCGTGCTGTTCGCGGCGCTTCTGATCGAGGGGGCAGCAACCAGCCCGCTCGGCGCACAGATATCATCGGATATTCCGTTACCTCACGATCCAGCGCACGCCGATAGGGCGCGCCACTGGTGCGGGATCCATCTCGCGCGCGATGAACTCGTGGCCGCGCTTTCCGACTGTGATTATGCAATTGCGTTTGACCCGAAAGACGCCACGGCACTTTCGAACCGCGGCTCGGTCTGGCTTGCTGCGAACGAGCCGGCGCGGGCGCTGCTCGACTTCGACGCTGCTATCGCGATATCGCCGGAACCAGGCTTCTACTTCAACCGTGGGATCGCACACGGCCAGCTTGGTGCCCGGCAGCACGCCATTGACGACTATACAGAAGCCATTCGCCTAAAGCCGGACTTTGCCTTTGCCTATCACAATCGCGGCGTCGAGCTCGAGCAGCAGGGCAGTCGCGCCGAAGCAACAGCCGACTTTGAGCGCGCGCTCAAGATAGATCCGGACCTGGCGCCATCGCGGCAAGCGCTCCAACGCCTCAATCCTCCCTAGTCAACACACCCAGCGACAGCGCGGCACACCCTTCCTCGCGTGCCGACGTACGTCCGCCCTCAAACTCGTACGCGTAACTGAAAGGCCAAAAACAATGCCAACTCTTCATCCACTCCTGACTAAGGTGTTCCGAGGTCCACTCGATCTCAACGGCCCCGTGCTCGGTCGACTGTTCTATTTATTCGAGTATGCACGATCCTATGTTGAAGAGCGCTGGGAGGCCTTCGATTCCCGCTTCGGCACAGATACGTCGGCACCGACCTTTGAGCGCAATCAAAAGACTTCGGTACACTTCTACGTCCCGACGACAGCATCCGTGATTTACGAGATTCTCAATTCCCTCGCGCTGCAGCCGGACCAGTTCACGTTCGTCGACATGGGATCGGGCAAGGGCCGAGCAGTACTTATCGCGTCGGAATTTCCCTTCAAGAAGGTCGTCGGCATCGAGCTTTCAGAGCAGCTCCACCGCACAGCTGAGCAGAATGTTGAGCGCTTCAGGCCGGCGTCTCAGAGGTGCACCGCATTCGACCTGAGGTGCATGGATGCACTTGAATATTCGTACGGGAGCGAACCGCTCGTCCTTTTTCTCTTCGATCCCTTTGGGCACGAGGTCCTGCAGGAAGTGATCGCGAATCTTGAAACGTCGCTGAGATCGACCCCCCGGGAGGCCTTCGTCGTCTATGTGTATCCGCAGTACGAGGACGTACTGCAGAGCTCTCCGCTTCTCCGCAAGATGAAAGTTGGCGGACCAAAGTGGCAGCCGTGGAGCCAGTACGTTGTCTATGTCGCGTCTGCAGCTGATCGCACACACAAACTTCGTCCTGAGGAGGAGGCGATTGTGTGACTATGTGGGGGGGCGGGCGTAGTCAGCGTCAACACCGCGATTGCTGCTATGGCGTTCTCTCGGCGCCCACTTCCTGTGTCCCGGTTCTAATGAGCGCGAGGGTTGCGGCGACCAGAGGCCTCCATGGTCCAGGGCGAAAAAGGATAAACCGAACTCACGTTGAACTCACAAAGCACATAGGTGTCGTTGTCGATCTATTGGCGCTCCTAAATGTCCTTTAGAGCCCAAAGATACCGGCGATGCTGGCTGCATTGTTCTAATGCAACAACAAAATTTGATTTGACTGCAGCCTTCATCAATCCGACCGCTCCTGGCGGAGGCTCCAGATTTGGGCTGGATTAATTCAATCATCCGGATCACGATTGCCGTCGCGATCACGATTGCGCCGATTTCTGTTGCGTGGGCGCATTTCAGCACGGCTAACACAAATCATTTTGTGAACGGGACAAACCACGGATCCGCGCCCGGGGCTTCGGCGGCCGGCACGATCGACGATTGCGCGGGTATGTCGGAAGCGGACGCGGCAAACGACTGCCCCTGCTGTGCGGATAAGGATAAGTCCTGTCCATCAGAGATCTGCGTGATGAAGTGCTTCCAACTTCTAGGAACCTTACAGTCGGCGAGTCGACTGCTGGCGCTTAACTCGACGGATTTGCACCCTACCGCGCCAACACGTCCACCCGACTGGTCGCAGCGGCCGCAGCCGCCTCCTCCTCGAACCTGATCCATCGATGACATGCCCGCGTCATGCGGGCGATGACACGCGCGCGCGCCTCCGAGCTGTTGCGCGCCTACCCTCTATGGACAGGTGCCTGTAATGAAACTCTCGACAACTCTTCGCGCGGGGCTCGCCAGCCTTGCACTCTCCCTAATCGCAGCGGCAGCTCTGGCTGATGCGGCTGACTACAAGTTCCAACCCCTCAAAGTTGACGTAAAGAACGGTCGCGGCAGCGAGTTCGCCGTTCGGCTCCTGCATAAGCCATCTGGCAAGCCTATCACTGGCGCCGTGCTCTTCCGCACGCGCCTCGATATGGCCCCCGATAATATGGCCAGCATGACGGCCAAGCACGAGGCGATGCCTTCGACCGAACCTGGCGTCTATAGATTCAAGGCTGATCTCACGATGGCCGGCGGCTGGGCCTTCCGCATCATGGCGAAGGTGCCGGGTGAAGCCGACACTGTACAAGGCACCGTCGTCTTCAAAGCCATTGATTAGAGGAGCGGTCCCATGAAAAAGCTCCTCATTGGAGGGATGGCCGCTGCGGTGATCTCCTCCTCTCTTGTCGCCGGTTATCGTGTTGGGGTCGGCACGTGGCCAGATCCCAGAACCTGGTGGCAGCATCGCGAAGGCGAGACGGGTTCCATGCCGATTGCGCCTAGCGAGCGCAAAATTCTCTACTGGCGGCATCCGGACAAGGATACCGAGTATGCAGCCGAGCCACGCAAGACCGTTGACGGGCGCGACTTCATCGCGGTGTACGACGACCAGGAAGCGGACTTCGCCGAAGCTGACTCGAGCAGGCCCACAAAAAAGGAAAGTGGCGCGGCGAAGAAGATCCTCTACTACCGCAATCCGATGGGGCTCCCGGACACCTCTCCTGTGCCGAAGAAGGATTGGATGGGGATGGACTACATCCCAGTCTACGAGGGCGAGGAGGAGGATGCAGGCACGGTTAAGGTCAGCATCGCCAAGATCCAGCGCTCCGGCGTGCGCAGCGAGCCAGCCCGCCTGCGTCGTCTCGTGCGGCCGATCCGGGCTCCGGGCGTCGCCAAGCCGGACGAGCGCACGTTGCTCACCATCGCGCTACGTGCCGACAGCTTCGTCGAGGAGCTTTACGTCAATGAGACCGGGCGTGACGTCAAGAAGGGTGAGCCGCTGTTCCGCATCTATAGCCCGGAGATGGTTAGGGTGCAGGTGGACTACCGCATTTCGACTACTACGACCGGCAATCGCGACGAGAAGGGCGCCCTGCAGCGGCTGCTGAACCTCCAGCTTCCGCAAGCCGTCTTGGATGAGATCAAGCGCACACGCGAACCGGTCATCTCGTTCAACTGGCCTTCACCTGTCTCCGGCGTCGTCATGCAAAAGAACGCTATCGAAGGCATGATGATAAAGGCTGGCGAAGAAATGATGCGCCTCGCCGACCTGTCGTCCATCTGGGTCATCGCGGACATTGCCGAGCAGGACTTGGGCCAGGTTCGGATCGGCTTGAAGGCGAAGGTCACCTTCCGTGCCTTCCCTGGAGAGATGTTCGAAGGTCGTGTCACCTTCGTTCTTCATGAGCTCGAGATGGCGACGCGAACGGCCAAGGTGCGCGTCGAGATCGCCAACCCTGATCACCGCATCAAGCACGAGATGTTCGCCGACGTAGAGATCAACGCCGGCGAAGGTGAGGCCGAGCGTCTCGTGGTGCCGCTTTCGGCTCTCATCGACAGCGGCAACCGCCAGGTAGTGATCGTCGATCGCGGCGAAGGCCGCTTCGAGCCGCGCCCTGTCAAGGTCGGACTGCGCGGCGATGGTTACGTCGAGATCGCTGAGGGCATCAAAGTCGGCGAGAATGTCGTCGTCGCAGGGAACTTCCTGATCGATGCGGAGAGCAACCTCAGGGCCGCACTGTCCGGCTTCACGGCAGAACCTCCAAAGGGCGAACCGAAAGCCCAGCCGCCCGCACCTGCGGCCATGGAGAAGCAGCCATGATCGCTAGCATCATCCGCTGGTCAGCCAACAACCTGATACTGATCCTGATCGCGACGGTGCTCGCAACCGGGGCCGGCCTCTATGCTCTGACCAGAGTGCCGCTCGACGCCATACCGGACCTCTCGGACACGCAGGTCATCATCTACACGGAGTATACCGGCCAGGCGCCGCAGGTGATCGAGGATCAGGTCACCTATCCGCTCTCGACGGCGATGCTGTCGGTGCCGCGATCGAAGGTGGTGCGCGGGTTCTCGTTCTTCGGCGTCTCGTTCGTCTATGTCATCTTCGAGGAAGGCACCGACATCTATTGGGCGCGCTCGCGCGTGCTCGAGTACCTCTCTGCTGCCTCCCGTACACTGCCGCAAGGAGTTGTACCCACGCTCGGGCCCGACGCCACAGGTGTCGGCTGGGTCTACCAGTACGCCGTCATGGCGCAGAAACGAAACCTCGCCGAGCTGCGCACGACGCAGGACTGGCAGGTACGCTTTGCCGTCGCCAAGGCCGAGGGCGTGGCCGAGGTCGCGAGCGTCGGCGGCTTCGTAAGGCAGTATTCAGTCGTCGTCGATCCGCACCGGCTGCGCGCCTTCGATGTAACGCTCGCCAAGTTGCGCGAGGCGATCCGCGCATCCAACATGGATGTCGGCGGCCGGGTGGTCGAGCTGGCCGAGACCGAGTTCATGGTGCGCGGCCGCGGCTATCTCAGAGGCATCGCCGACATCGAGAGCATCGTGCTCAAGGCGCAAGGCGGCACGCCGGTACTCGTCAAGGACGTCGCGCGCGTCGAGCTGGCGCCCGACGAGCGGCGCGGCGTGACCGAGCTCAACGGCGAAGGCGAGGTTGTCTCCGGCATTGCCGTGCAACGCTACGGCCAGAATGCGCTATCGGTGATCGGTAGCGTTAAGGAGCGTCTCGCGGACATCAAGGGCAGCCTGCCCGAAGACACCGAAATCGTCCCCGTCTACGACCGTTCGGACCTCATCCATCGCGCGATTGCCACGCTCAAGGTAACGCTTATTGAGGAAAGCGCTATCGTCGCCCTCGTGTGCTTCGTCTTCCTTCTGCACGCGCGCAGCGCGCTGGTCGCCATCATCACGCTGCCACTTGGCATCCTCATCGCTTACGCGTGCATGTGGGCGCTCGGCATCTCATCGAACATCATGAGCCTCGGCGGGATCGCCATCGCCATCGGTGCCATGATCGATGCGGCCATCGTCATGATCGAGAATGCGCACAAGCATCTGGAGCGCGCGCCACCCGATAAACCGCGCACCGAGGTGCTAATCGAGGCGGCGATCGAGGTTGGCCCATCGCTATTTTTCTCGCTGCTCATAATCACGGTGTCGTTCCTGCCGATCTTCGCGCTCGAGGCGCAGGAGGGGCTGCTGTTCAAGCCGCTCGCCTGGACCAAGACGTTCGCCATGGCTGCCGCCGCGCTGCTCTCCATAACTGTCGTACCGGCACTGATGGTCCTTTTTGTGCGCGGGCGCATCATCGCTGAGCACAAGAACCCGATCAACCGCTTCCTGATCTGGCTCTACCGTCCGATCATCCGCGGTGTGCTGAAGACCCAGGCGCTCACGATCGCCATTGCAGTGCTGGTGCTCGCGGGCAGTATCTGGCCCGCGGCTAACGTCGGCTCCGAGTTCATGCCCAACATCAACGAGGGCACGATCATGTACATGCCGACGACGCTGCCCGGGCTTTCGATCACCAAGGCGGCCGAGCTGCTACAGATCCAGAACCGCATCATAAAGACCTTTCCGGAAGTCGAGAGCGTGTTCGGAAAGGCCGGCCGGGCTGCTACGGCGACCGATCCCGCCCCCACCGAAATGTTCGAGACCATCATCAACCTTAAGCCCGAGAGAGAGTGGCGACCGGGCATGACTGTCGACAAACTGATCAAGGAAATGGACAAGGCGCTGCAGTTTCCCGGCGTCTCCAATGCCTGGACGATGCCGATCAAGGCGCGCATCGACATGCTGGCGACCGGCATCCGCACCCCCGTCGGCGTCAAGGTCATCGGGCAAGACTTGAAAATCATCGAGAAGCTCGCGCGCGATATCGAGGCCGCGATCAAGACCGTACCCGGCACTTCAAGCGCTTTCGCCGAGCGTATTGTCAGCGGCTACTACCTCGACGTCGAACCTGATCGGCGCGAACTGGCCCGCTACGGCCTGATGATCGCCGACGTGCAGGAGGTAGTGTCGTCGGCGCTCGGCGCCGAGACGGTGACGACGACCGTGGAAGGCCGCGAACGGTACGGTATTTCTGTGCGCTACCCCCGCGACGTGCGGTCTGATCCGCATGCAATCGCTCGCGAGGTAATGGTGTCGCTCCCCAACGGCGCCTCGATACCACTCGGGCAGGTGGCGAAAGTCTCGCTCGTCCGGGGCCCCGCCTCGATCCGCACTGAGAATGCACAACTCGCAGCCTACATCTTCGTCGACGCGCGCGAGCGCGATCTCGGCAGCTTTGTCGCCGACGCCAAGAAGGCCGTTGCCGCGTCGGTGCAATTCCCGCCTGGCTACTACGCCATTTGGAGCGGACAGTTCGAATACTACGAGCGGGCCAAGAAGCGGCTCGCGGTCGTAGTGCCGTTGACGCTGTTGATCATCCTGCTGCTGCTCTATCTCAACTTCCGCCGCATGACCGAGACATTGATCGTCATGCTGTCGCTACCGTTTGCGCTGGTCGGGGGACTCTGGCTGATGTGGTGGATGGGTTTCAACCTGTCGGTCGCTGTTGCCGTCGGCTTCATCGCGCTCGCCGGAGTGGCCGCCGAGACCGGCGTCATCATGCTGATCTATCTCGACCACGCCTGGGAGGATCAGAAGCGCAAAGCCCTCGCTGGTGGCCGCGCTGTCACCCGCACCGACCTCACGGAGGCGATCATGGAGGGCGCGGTCGAGCGCGTGCGGCCAAAGATGATGACGGTCATCGCAATCATGGCGGGCTTGGTCCCGATTCTGTGGAGTCACGGCGCCGGCTCAGAGGTGATGCAGCGCATCGCCGTGCCGATGATCGGCGGCATGGTCTCATCCACCGTGCTGACGCTGGTCGTCATCCCTGCGATCTACGCCATGGTCAAAGGCTGGAGACTGCCCGGCGTCACTGCAGACGGTCATCGAGCCGCGCAGACCAATCTTTCACAGTCTCCATCAGAGGCCATGCGCGTCTGAAGCGCCCAGGGATCGCCACTGTGGCAGGACACCCCGAGGGAGTGACTCCCCCCATGCGCGCTTAGTAGCACCTTGCATAAGCGAAGTCTCAGAAACACTCTGAAACATCAGCGACACACTGCGGCACAGAAAGGCAAGCAAGATACGCGAGAATGTCGCCGCTTTAGATGTGCAATGTTTGGCAGATAGTTCGATGACAAATAATCCAGTGAAATCGGCTCAGAAGAGCAGCAGTTCGAGCTCAAATGAAGCTCGACGAGCTGGCTGGAGCAAAGTGGCGCGAGAACTTTACCGACTTCGCAGATCGAACCGGCCATCCATTGCGGTCCCAGAACGACGACATGGTCCCGGGCCCGCTCGAGCCCGGGACCAACGCTGCAGTGTGCTTACTCGCCACCGCCGTTCTGCTGCATCTGCTTCCAGAAGCAGGCCTTCCAGTCATCCGTTTTTTCACATCCGGGCTGGGTCGCGGTGCGCACCTCAGGTCGATGGGCCTGTGCTGCGAATCCGATACCTGCGATCCCGGAAGCGAGAAGTGCTGCCAAAATAAGCTTCTTCATGAGGTAGCCCTTTCATGCTCAGCGTTCTCACGACAGCCTCGATACTCGACGAGCGCCGTTGCCGCTGCTTTGAGAGCTACCCGACGTTGGCGAGCGCACCTAGCGGACCTTGGCAACCGAATATAACGACGACGCTTGTCGTTACATGCCGTTACAAAATCGCCATCGGCCCATTGCCGTACAGCGTTTAAGCTGACCTCAAGAAACTAGACTTAGAGACACCATGACCAGTGAAGCGCAAATCCTCGTCGTCGACGATGATCGCGAAATTCGAGACCTCCTCTCACGATTCCTGCGGAAGAATGGATATCGCGTGGAATTGGCGGCCGATGGTGACGAGATGATGCGAGCTCTTGAGACGGCGCGGATTGACCTGATCGTTCTCGACCGCGTCATGCCGGGCAAAGACGGCCTGACCCTCTGCCGAGAGCTGCGAACAACCAGCCGCGTGCCGGTCATCCTCCTGACCTTGCTGGGCTCAGATACCGATCGTATCGTCGGCCTAGAAATTGGAGCAGATGACTATTTGGTCAAACCGTTCAACCCACATGAACTCTTGGCCCGCATCAAAGCCGTTCTTCGTCGAGCGGCGGATCTCCCATTCCGCAATAGCGTCGACAAGCCCACGGAAGCGCGATTCTCGGGATGGTCCCTCAACCGCGGCCGCAGGCGGCTGACTTCACCGTCCGGTGCGCTCGTGAGCCTGACCGACGGTGAGTTTGATCTATTGCTTGCATTTGTTGAGCACCCCCAGGTGATCTTGAGCCGAGAACAGCTGCTTGATCTATCTCGCGCGCGCAGAGCCATAGCTTTCGACCGCAGCATCGACATGCAAGTGACTCGGTTGAGGCGCAGGATCGAGGCCAACCCTGAGCAACCAGAGTTTATCAAAACTGTGAGAAATAAGGGCTACGTCTTCGCGGCGTCAGTTATCGAGGTGCCCACATGAGTTGGCTGGTGGACACCATCAAAGGGCGCGTCGCCGTCGTGCTCGTGATTGTTCTCTCCGCTTCGCACATTCTCGGACTTTGGTTCTACGCAAATAGGAGCGACGAGGCAGCAACGATCCTACATGACGCTCTTCTGGCGGAACAGATTGCGCTCGTAGTACGCTTCGCTGAACAGCTCCCGATCAACGAGCGACAAACGGCGCTGGCAGCCATGAGTAGCCCAGCTGTCAGACTAAGCACAACGCAACGAGATACGACACGGTGGCCGTTACCTGAGGGATCGCGCGGCCACAATTTCGAACATCTTCTGAGCGCCTTCCTTGATCGCAGAATGCGGGAAGGCATCGGTCTCAATTTCTCAGAGACCAAGGATGTCGATGGTCTGGGCTCACTGTTGTCCAAGGTGAGACTTTCGCTTCACGATGAGTGGAACCATCTCCCTGTACGACCGATGGCAGAGATCCAATCTGGAGGCAGCGTCAGTGGGGAAGTCGGCCTAGCAGACGGGTCATGGGTTCGGTTTGCCGTGCCAGTCTTAAAGGTGAACGCATTCTCTCCAGTCAAGCTCGGCGTTCCACTCTTCATGATGATCCTATCGGCAATGGTCCTAGCGGCGTGGATCCTCAACAGATGGACGCAGCCGTTAGCTCAGTTCGTATCCGCTGCCGAGAGGTTAGGCAGGGACATCCATTCACCGCCGTTGCTGGAGGCGGGCCCCTCTGAAATTCGCGCGGTCGCGCATACCCTCAACCTGATGCAGCAGCGGCTGCAGCGAGTAGTTGAGGACCGAACGGCATTCGCAGCTGCGATCGCGCATGATTTAGGTACGCCTATAACCCGCTTGCATCTGCGCGCGCATGAGATCGAAGACGATGCTCTGGGATCGCGAATAGTTCGCGATCTTGAGCAAATGCGCAGAATGATCACGGCGACTCTCGAATTTGCCCGACTGGAGTTCGCAGCCGAGATCAGCGAAAAGCTCGATCTGGGCTCGTTGGTGGAAAGTGTCTGCGACGATTACGCAGACATCGGCGAAGACGTGAGCGCAGCAGCGCATGAGCCTGTAACGGTCATGGCGAGACCCGCCTCATTGCGCAGGGCTATCGCGAACCTAATAGAAAACGCCGTAAAGTATGGCAAACGAGCCCGCGTGACAGTGGAGAGCCGCGGACGCGAGGCAAGAATTAAAGTGGCCGATGATGGCCCCGGACTGCCACCTCACATGCTGGAGGAAGCGTTCAAACCATTCCGACGGATTAACCAAGACGAGGGCGACACAGAGGGCAACGGACTGGGCTTAAGCATTGCTCGCAGCGTCGTGATGGGGATGGGCGGCCAAATTGCTTTATCAAACGCCGATCAGGGCGGACTGCAGGCTATCGTGACGCTGCAGCTGTACTCAAACTCGAGCGATTCGCAAAGTTATCTTCAGAGGAGGATCGGACACATACAGATCAAAAAAAGTCGCTCACTGGGATCTAAGGTTGACGATGGCCATGACTCTCCCTAATTCGCGTTAGATAATCGCTATGTTTCCAACAGAGGATCACGCCCTGCCCCGTCTATCGAAAGCGTTTGCTGTAATCGGCGCAGTGCTGCTGGCAATGCTAGCCTTCAGCATGAGCGGTGGTACGGCTAGCGCCCATGGTGGGCATGATCACTCCATATCCGTATCGCCCGCCGGTATCAGCGGCGCACCTCGGGCTGAAGAGCCGAACGATAAATCGGTGTTTGCGGCGTCGTCCGGTCAAACATATAGCTTCGGTAGCCCAAAAGATTCGTTGCCTCGCGACGAAGGAACAGTACCGGACTGCTGCTGCGGCAGCGTCATGTGCCATGCAGGTGTTGCCTCCACAGGCGATGCGATTGGCGGCCCTGTAAGAACAGGCGCCAAAGTGACGGCAATGTCGTCCTACGGACACACGCAACTTTGTGCGTCCGGCCTTGAGCGCCCCCCCAGAACTTGATGTTGCATTTCGCCGACCAGAGGTCGGCGCCGTAAGGACGTCTGCAGTCAGCGCTGTCGCTCTCGACGTCGCTTTGGCTGCCGAGTCGATCAGCGGCTAAGTCGGAAGTGCTTCGAGCACGCGTTCCGACTGACGACCATAACCGCCATCGCGTAAGAGTGCCAAACAGGAAAGGCACGCTTAGAATGCTCACCAAAACCTTGTCGGGGCTTTTACTGGGATGGCTCTCTATCCCTGGCGCAGCAGCCCACGACCCAGCAAATCCAAACGCACCCACTCCGCCTGCTCGTTACAGCCCGGTGCTGTCCGGCACGCAGAGTTACCGGCCTGTGGAGCCCTTGCCTTGGGCTGATGTGAACCGGCGTGTAACGCCGCCCGATGCGCAATTCCCACCACAAGCGCCTAAAGCACCTGCCGGAAAACAAAACGGGGACAAGCGGGGACCACATGGCAAGCACTGACTTTAACCCAATCGCGCGCTTGCTGACGCACCGCGTTTTGAACTCTCAACGTCCGAGCTCAGATCGGACTAGGCTTGGAGCTTTTGCGCCGCTCGCGATGCTAGCGCTGGCGCTTTTAAATAGCGGATGCGCGCGTTTCTCTCCTGACGGGGGAATGGGCATCGTCGAAGCAGCAGCCGCCGCCGAACTGGGGAAGGAAGTCGTCAAGCTTGACGATCCCGCCAAAGAGGCGCACGCCGCTGAGCGCGTGAAGCAGCTTCTCAAACAACGGCTGACGGCGCCTACCGCTGTGCAGATCGCCCTCCTCAACAATCGAGGACTTCAAGTCGCCTACAATGAGCTCGGAATCTCCGAAGCTCAGATGGTCGAGGCTAGCCTGCCACCAGCACCGACACTTGCGGTCGGTCGTATGGTTTGGTCCGGCGCATTCGAAATCGAACGCCAAATCATTCAGAATGTTCTCGGCCTCATCACTCTTCCTCGTCGGCGAGAAATTGCAGAAGCCCGATACCAGCAGGCACAGGCTCGCGCCGTTGAAGCCACGCTGCGCACTGCGGCGCAGGCGAGCAGGACCTTCTATCGAGCTGTCGCATCCAACGACTCAGTGAAGTTTCTCGGGGAGGCTCAGGCTTCAGCAAAGACGGTCTCAGAACTCGCGAAGCGACTTGGCGAGACAGGTGCGATGACAAAGCTCAACCAGGCTCGTGAGCATGTGTTCTACGCCGATATTTCGGGGCAGCTGGCCGGGGCTCGCCTGCAGCAACGCGTGAACAGGGAGCGGCTCATTCGGGCCCTCGGTCTTTGGGGAATGGAGACAGCCCTGCGGCTGCCAGACAAAATCGCCTCTCCCCCTTCCGCCCCGCGAACCCTGGCGTGGGTCGAGAGAGAAGCAGTGGCGCGTCGTGTCGACCTAGCTATTGCTCGCATGGAGATTGACGTTCTCGCCAAAGAGCTGGGTCTCACACGTAAGACTAGGTTCATAAATGCACTGGAGGTCGCAGGCATCAGCTCCTACGAGAAGGAGACTAGGACCGAGGACGGTGTTACCGAGATCGAGAAGACCAGGAAACGTGGCTTCGACATCGACTTCCAAATACCAATCTACGATTTTGGAGAAGCACGCGTCCGTCTCGCAGAGCAGACGTATATGCGCGCAGTGAACCGACTGGTCGAGCAGGCAGTCAACGTTCGCTCCGAGGCACGTGAAGCATATCAGAGTTACCGCGGCGCCTACGACATCGCCCGTCACTACGACCGGGAAGTGCTTCCGCTCCGAAAAATCATCTCGGAAGAAATACTGCTGAACTACAACGCCATGATCCGCGATCTGTTCGAACTCCTCGCTGATGCACGGGCGCGCATCCTCGCCAACGTACAGGCCATCGAAGCAAAGCGCGACTTCTGGCTCGCGAGTGTCGAACTCCAAACCGCGATCGTTGGGGGGCGGGGCGGCGGCGAAGCATCACAGGCACCACGGCCCATGGCCGCCGGCGGCGGCGAAGCTGCTGGTCATTGATTTGAAAGGAGTGACCCCATGACAGTATCCCGCAGAGCATTTCTTGCGAGCTCTGGCCTAGCGCTGATCGGCGCAACCGCGGTCAAAGCAGGAATTCCAGAGGCTCCCACTCAAACCTCTCCGCTCATGCAGCCCCCCCTCTTTCCAAAATCGGGGCCCGAGTATCAGCCGGTCGTCACGCTCAATGGCTGGACGCTCCCCTGGCGCATGAACGGTGACTGGAAGGAATTTCATCTGGTCGCCGAACCAGTAGTCCGCGAAGTATCGCCCGGGATGAGGGCGCACCTGTGGGGCTACAACGGTCAATCACCTGGGCCGACCATTGAGGCTGTCGAAGGCGACAAGGTCCGGATTTTCGTAACCAACAAGCTGCCGGAACACACAACTATACATTGGCACGGCCAGCTTCTGCCGTGCGGCATGGACGGCGTTACGGGTTTGACGCAGCCGCCCATCAACCCCGGCAAGACCTTCGTGTACGAGTTCCAGCTCAAGAAAAGCGGCACCTTCATGTACCACCCACATGGGGACGAGATGGTGCAGATGGCTATGGGCATGATGGGCTTTTTCGTCGTCCATCCGAGAGACCCGAAGCTTCATCGCGTCGATCGCGACTTCGTCTTCCTGTTGAACGCTTTCGACATCGAGCCGGGCAGCTACGTGCCGAAGATCAACACGATGTTGGACTTCAACATGTGGTGCTGGAACAGCCGAGCATTCCCGGGCATCGACCACATCGTGGTCGCAAAGAATGATCGCGTGCGGATCAGATTCGGTAACCTCACGATGACCAACCACCCCATTCACATGCATGGCTACGATTTCGAAGTGACATGCACGGACGGTGGTTGGGTCCGACCAGAGGCGCGTTGGCCGGAGGTGTCAGTCGATGTCGCAGTCGGCCAGATGCGCGCCTTCGAGTTCGATGCGATCTACGAAGGCGACTGGGCGATCCACTGTCACAAGTCACACCACACCATGAACGCCATGGGACACGACGTGAAGACGTATATCGGCGTCGACCAGAGCGACATTAAGCAGACGATCTCTCGTCTCATCGGCGGGGGATACATGCCCATGGGTGCTCGAGGCATGGCCGAGATGGGCGAAATGGAAATGTCAGCCCCCGACAACACATTGCCGATGATGACCGGGTTTGGTCAGTTCGGCGCGATAGAAATGGGTGGAATGTTCTCAGTGGTAAAGGTCCGCGAGGGATTGGCCGCAAACGACTACAAGGATCCCGGCTGGTTCAAGCACCCGCCCGGCACGGTCGCGTATGAAGTAGAGAATCCGGCGGCCCGAGGACCAGAAGCGCCTCGCGCACCCGCCGCCTCTCGCGACACTGCGCCCGGGAATGCAAAATTTAAAGCAGTGAAACCCAAAGCGAAGCCCGGCCACGGTCACCACTAAGGTTGGCTGCCACCCGGCACAACGTCGAAAACTAGGCAAAGGAGTACTCTGAATGTCGGTGCGATTAACAATTGCCGCGATCACCATCTCAGCCACTACAGCATTGTTCACTCAATCTATTGGCGGGTTCGTTTCGAGTCCTGCCGGCGCCCACACCGGTCATGTCTTTGCGGCAGGTGAGCCGGGGGATGCGAAGAAACCTTTCCGTACGGTAGAGATTATCATGAACGAAGGCCCCGGCGTGATGTCCTACAGCACGGACCGCATTGAGGTGCGCAAGGGCGAGCAGATCAAGTTTGTCCTCAAGAACACCGGCTACCTGGCGCATGAATTCCTTCTCGACTCTGTCGAAAACAATGCAAAGCACAAGATCGAAATGGAGAAGCACCCCGACATGGAGCATGACGAGCCAAACGGCAAGAAACTCGAGCCGAAAGCTTCATCTGAAATCATCTGGCGCTTCACCAAAGCGGGCACTTTCGAATTCGCCTGCCTTATTCCTGGTCACTATGAGGCCGGGATGAAGGGCGTCGTGGTGGTCAAGTAAGCGCAGCGCCTCCGGCTGTGTGTGTAAGCAAAGGAGAACACTAATGAGAAGATCGCTGATTACTGTGGCGTCCGTCGTGAGCATCACGAGCCTCGCATCTGTCGCCTTGGCACAGATGGTCGAAGGCGAAGTGACCAAGATTGATGAGGCGGCCGGCAAGATGACGATCAAGCATGGCCCGCTTAAGAAGTTCGATATGGACGCAATGACCATGGTCTTTAGGGCGAATGACCCGGCCATGCTCAAGCAGGTGAAGCCCGGCGACAAAATCCGGTTTGAACCTGACAAAGTCAATGGCCAGTTCACTGTGATGAAGCTGGAGAAAAAGAAGAAGTAGCAACCCGTGATTTGCTGCTTCCATGCAGAAGCGATGGGGTGCCATCACGTCACCCCATCGCGTGCGTAGGCCCTTTGTTAGGTAGGCCCGAGGGCCCACCCACTCAGGAATCCGCCATGGGTCCGCTGAGCATCTCACGTCGTTTTGCAATCGTCGCTGCCGCGCAAGCTACCACGTAACCTCTCGCTCGGATTTTCGCCCGCGTCAGCAAGGCTCAGAAGCCAGGGCGTCAACGGGTACTCGGCGCGGCGCTTGCCGCTCAGGCTCTCGATGAAGTCGTTGCCCGTCGCTCGCCGATCTCGACAAGTCCTGTTTCACGCCCCGGGGATAGGCCTCACGAACGAACCCTTGGATACGACCGGCGCTGGCCAACGCGGTTTGAGATAGCCGAGGTGGCCGCCCACGGCATTCAATGCCAACACAACATCCGCTCTCGTGAAGCGCTCGCCCGCACTTCAATGACTAGCGTCACCGAAGATAGCACTGCTCTGCTAGCGAGCGCTGCTTGTGACGCGATCCGATGTCCACGCTTGCGAACGCGTACTGTTCAAAAAACTGTCGCACGAATACCTCATACAAAGTGGGTGTTCGCGATGAATCTCAGCGGCTGACTTGAAACGATAAGCCTACTGAATGCCAGTCCAGGGACTGGACCGGCTGCGGCAATGATTTGGCGGGTGGAAATTGCTTTAATGAGATGGAGTTGCCAATGTTCCGCGTTAGGCACTACGTCGGCCCCCCGTGGCCGCCAACTCTGGAAGCTTATAGCTACATGCGGTCACTGGGCCTGAGTGATTGGGCGTGGGAGGGTTTGCGCCGCAACCCCGCCTATCAAGACGAAGCACGGGCGCATTTGACGAATTCACACGTGAGCACAAAATTGGATGGTGGAGCGATCCTCACGCGGATGCAGGAACGATCACCCCGTGCAGAAGCTTGGGCGCTCTGCTCCTTTCGTGGATCCAACCCTGACAGCGCTCGAGGCGGGCCCAATTTGGACAATGCTAGCCCATCGAGGACGCCTCTCAGTCACCGCTGAGCGTGCGAGCGAAGCAGATATTGGATCGGTCTTTATTCCGAAGCTTTCAGTCGTCAAACGCATTCTGATCGATGCTGAACAGCATCAACATGTTCTGTTTCGCGGCAAAGGCTCGGTCCTCCAGCTCGCTATCAACGGCGCCGACATCGTGAGCGGACCGGTCAAACTGTCCTTTTCGGTTCACGGTGTCGAAAACCTCGATCGAACGGAAGGACAGTTAAGAGAGCTGCGCCGCCTCTTATCTTGGACTGCGGCGCCAGAAACCGATGCGCGCTGGACAGTCCGCAACCGCAATATGCGCAACGGATTTATCATGTACGACTTCAAGGAAGCCGGCCATCGTTATAGGGACGCGGCGATCCTCATTTATGGCGCGCAAGCGACCCAACAGGATTGGCGCAAGGGTGCAATGCCCGCGCGAATGCGCCGTGACTGGCTGCGCGCCAAGCACTTTGTCTTCGGCGGTTGGCGCGCACTCGTGAAGTGAATTGCGACTGTTTGAAGGTAGGCCGATTCAGTGGCTCCCTACACCTATCGAATACATGACACTATACGCTCCTTAAGAAGGAGTACCCCATGTTTGATGATACCGACGATCCCTTCCTGACTATTGACGAAGCCGCCAAATTCCTACGCATCGCGAAGCGTACGCTGGACAATCACCGCTCACAGAAGACAGGACCAAGGTTTCGACGCCATGGCGGCCGAGTTGTCTACCGCTTCAGCGATCTGCTTCAATGGTCCGAGCAACGGGCAGTCCGAACAACGGCATCAAGCAAAAGTCCGGCGTCATCGTCTGGGCGCCCTCGGCGCAACCGCGATAGCTTTGTTGACGCTGGTCTCGACCAAAGCAGTGATTCCTATTCCTACGCTGCTTTGGAATGCCAGTCCAAGTGTACCCACCGGACTCTACATGACCATACTGGCGAGGCCGGCGAAGGGAAAGCTGGCGGTCATCCGTCTTGCTGATCCGGTAAGAAGCCTGGCAGACCGGCGTGGCTATCTGCCAAGATCAGCCGTTCTGATCAAACCGGTAGTCGCCGCCGACGGAGATACCGTCTGCCGGCGCGGCTCGTCCATTCTGATCAACGGCGATTGGGTTGCGAACGCAAAGGCGCGCGATACACTGCAACGATCGTTGCCGCAATGGCAGGGTTGCAATGTTCTCGCCGCGTCTGAGGTCTTCGTGCTGTCCACTGCCGGCGACAGTTTTGACAGTCGATACATTGGGCCTATTAATACCGAAAGAGTATTGGGAACAGGCGCCCCGCTTTGGACCACAGGTGACTAAATCAGTCGAAGCTCTGTCAGCGCGCGATCGACGTTGGCGAGCGCTTCGACGAGTTGCTCTCGCAAGCAGGCGAGATCGCCAATCGGATCCTCTTCCATCGACAGATGATCCGGATCGAGGCAGGCCTGGATCAGCGTCAGCAGCGTCTGCTCCCGAATAGGGCTGGCCGCAAGAGCTACGTCCAGCGTGCTGTGATCAATGCCTTCCCCATCGAGTATCAACCGGCCGCTGCGGGCCGACAGCCAAACGGACAGCCGCGCCCCTGCCAGCACCGCCCGCTCAACGAGTTCGGCCGGCAACGTCACTCCGACCGTCGAAGCATCAACTTCCGACGACCGGAGGCCAGCGACATAGGATACCGCAGGCAGGGACCTCGTATCGTCGTCTTCACGCTCGAAGAAGGGTACGGCGTGAGTACCGGTCATGATGCTTTGCTCCCCGCCTCTGCCTCGGACCTCTATAAATTTATCCCAAAATGGGATAATCCGAAATCAGGATTATGCGGTGAAGCCGTCATCTTCGACCTCGGCTTCCTGCTATGCGCGACACGCTGCGCTCGCCCCGCCAAATTAAGCTCCGCAAGCTGCTGCGTGATCTTCGCGAGAAGAGCGGCTTGACGCAGGCGGATGTTGCCGCGCGCCTCAACAAGTCTCAGTCCTTTGTAGCCAAATACGAAGGTGGAGAACGGCGCCTGAGCGCGATCGAGTTCATTGACGTCGCCGAGGCGCTCGACCTCGACCCCGTCGCCGCCATGCGGCAACTCCTGAAGGCTCTTGATGGCGGCGCCTCTTGAGCGGCCGCCCGTGTCCCCTTCGATCGAACCCATCGAGGACACCTGCGCTGAATAGGACTGAGCGGTAAGCACATTCTTTCGCCCGAATGCGTGGATCTCTGTCTTACCATATTCGACGCCATGAGTAGTGTCGTATTGGTGCTGCATTCGGTCGAGATTTCTTCTTCTATTCGCCAAGATAAATGGCCGGCTCTGTGGCGCGCCGGGAAGCGCGGACTGCAACATTCGACATTTGCGGCAGCTGTTCGCGATCAGCGATTGGAGACGGCCCCATGCGCACACGCCAGGACATCGGCACATGACGAGGTTGACGCCGCCAGGAGCTATCGTGATGCAGCGTTGCCATACCCAAATCGTCTTCACTCAGTGGCAAGGAAGTCTGGGCGGAACCACCCTCGATCTTAGAATCTCGGTCGGCCGGGCTCTATCTCGCGGCTTTGAAGGCCACTCGACCGAGCCGCCGATGAAGACGGCGTCTCGGCGCATTCGCGTGGCGATCCCTCCCGCGGTCGCCGTGGCGCGCGCTCGCCCTCTGAGACGAGCGTTGCAGGTGCGGATCTACCCTCACCGCGCCAGCGACGTCTCAGCACCCTCGATCGGCCCGGCCCGGAGCGTCGGAGATTGCGTCTCATCTTCCGCGGCCGTGTGATCGGCCCGGCGGGAGCGCGAGACCTACGTCGCCCGGCTTCGCTCGTGTCCTGCTTGGTGGCGTACCGGACGCCAGGCCGCCGCTCCTCTAGCCGCGGTGGAGAGCCCTATCCCCGCATAGCTTTGTGCGACGATGTGACAGGCGTCGCCTCGGCGGCAACCCGCGCGTGCCGCGCGGGTCCTCCACTGCGTTCCGGCCCGTCTCCGCGGAGCGGAGCTCCGCTCCGATGGGTGCCACCAGCTCCAGCCTGCCACGATCTGCACGGCGCCGGCGGGGAATAGGTCTCCGCCGGGACAACGTGAGGAACGACACCATGGCTACCATCGGATACGTCACCAAGCGCGAGGACGGCCGCTACGAAGGCGAGCTCCGCACTCTCTCCGTCAGGGCATCGATCGCCATCCTGCCCGTCGGCGACAAACTCTCCGACAACCAGCCGGACTTCCGCGTGATGTCGCAAGGCGTCGAGATCGGCGCCGGCTGGCAGCGCATCGGCCAGACCTCGGGCAAGGAGTACATCTCGCTGTCGATCTCGGCACCCGAGTTCGGCAAGACGCTCTACGCCAACCTCGGCCGAGCTGCCGGTCAATCCGACGGCAACGCCTACGCCCTGATCTGGACGCCGCAAGACTGAGCCTGCGGCTCAGGCCCTCGCGCCGACACCGGCGCGAGGGCTTCTTCGCGTTCCGCGAAGAGGCCCGCCCGCCCTCCCAGGCATAAGCGTGGAGGCCGCAAACATCGAGGCGAATTCGATTGTGCGCGTTCCGTCGTCTCTGCGCCTCTGCCACAGTCGATGATGAGCGCGAGCAACAGGATTACGCCTGATCGCATCGCGCTCATCGCCGCCGCTCTCGATACGCATTCGGCCCTCCTTTTTTCCTTTTCCGGCGCTTCCCCGACACACTGCAAGGAGGTTGCACGTCGTGAATTCGGGGACGTTCTTTCGGCGTGAAATCCAGGGCGGAAGTACAATGTGAAACGGCTGAGGAGGACATCTAGATAAAAAGATGGAGTCGTTGATACGTAGATGTCCCGTCGCTGCTGGACTTCACGCGACTCCGCTTTCACGCGCGTAGAGTCACCGCACGAAATACGCCTTGTAAACCGGGAACTTTCGACGACTCCGTCTTGACGAGTCCCGGCCTCGCAATATCTCCCCCAACACAATGCATCGTTGGGGGATCACCATGGCTCACAACGACATTAAACCGAAGCTCGGACGGATCCGCGACAGCGCAAGCCATGCGCAACTGCGCACCAACACGCAGGTGCTCAGAGAGACCGGCCGCGCCGGCGCACGCGCCGTGCGGCAGCGCGGCCACGTGACATCGGCGATGCCGAAGCGCGGCATGGGCGCGGGCGTGCGCGCGGCCGCCGGGCTAATTGCTCCAGGCAGCCGCCGCGTCATCGTCAAGGCGAGATACACACGCATCTCTGCCGGCGATATGGGCGCGGCACGTGCGCACCTCAAATACATTCAGCGGGATGGCGTCACTCGTGAGGGAGAGGTTGGAAGGCTCTACGATGCACAGCGCGACGATGTTGATGGTGCGTCCTTCCTCGAGCGCTCGGAGAACGATCCGCATCAGTTCCGCTTCATCGTCTCCACCGAGGACGGTGCGCGGCTATCGGATTTGAAGCCGTTCATCCGCGACCTCCTCAGCCAGATGGAGCGTGACCTCGACACCAAGCTCGACTGGGTGGCGGTCGATCATTTCAATACCGGTCATCCGCACACCCACGTCGTCATCCGAGGCCGCGACGACCAAGGCCGCGATCTCGTCATGGCCAGGGACTACATCGGCCATGGCGTGCGTGCCCGTGCCCAAGCCTTGGTGACATTGGAGCTCGGACCTGAGACACAGCTCGAGCGCCTGCAGAAGCTCTTCGACGAAGTCGGCCAAGAGCGCCTGACGCGTCTCGACCGGCAGCTCATGGCGCGCGCCAAGGACAACATTCTCACAATCACCGCTCATGAGGAGAATGACCCGACGCAGCAGACACTCAAGATTGGCCGTCTCAGAACACTGCAGCGCTTGGGGTTAGCCGAGGAACGGCAGCGGGGCGTATGGGCGCTCGATGGAAACGCAGAGAGCAAGCTGCGGCAGCTCGGCGAGCGCGCCGACAAATTCAAAATGATGCAGCGCGCCTTGAAGGAGGCTGGCATCGAGCGCAGTGCGGCCGCCATGGCTCTGTTCGAGCACGGGCCGCGCAAGGTGCCGCTTGTCGGCAAAGTGGTCGGCGTCGGCATGGTCGATGAGATCACCGACCGCACCTGGGTGATCATCGATGCCGTCGACGGGCGCGTCCACTACGCCGATCTCGGCCGCCTCAAAGCAGAGGCTGTGCCGGCGCGCGGCAACATCGTCGCCCTTGCTGGTGGCGGCCTCAACGAGAAGCCGTCATCAATGCCACTCCTGCACGTGCTGTCTGCGACCGACCTCGACCGGCAGACCACCTACGAAGGGCCGACCTGGCTGGACCAGGCCATCGTGACCAGGTGGCAGCCGGAGATCCGGACAACAGGCTTCACGGCCGAGGCGGACAAAGCCCTCAAGGCACGGGCCGATTGGTTGGTCACCCGGCAGCTCATCGAGCAGTCGCAGGACGGCAAGCGCGTGCCGCGCGCCGACATGATGAAGGCGTTGCGTCAGGCTGAGACCAGGCACATCGCTGCCGATGTCTCGCGGCGCTTCAACGCCGCTTTCGTGCCGGCCCAGTCCGGCGCCCGGATCACCGGCACCTACGATCACGCCATCACAACGCCGACTGGCAAGATCGCGGTTATCCGCCGCGAGGACACATTCACGCTTGCGCCGTGGCGGCCGGCGCTCGAGCCCTTCCGCGGCCATGCGGTCGCGGGGATCGTCGGGCAGACCCGCATGACCTGGACGCACGCCCGTGCAAGGGGCCTGCCAGGACGTGCGTGATTGCTCACCTGAAACCCTAACATGCTTAGTCGTCTATGCGCTCGCCAGATGCTCTCAGAAGAACGACGCCGGTGCCGACGCAGCGTCGTCGACGTATTTCTGACGATCGTACAGCTCCATGTGGTTCGCACCATTACAGTGGCCGCGGGTATGCGCTCGGTTTGGCACGCGCTGCCGCATCGGCCGGCGATCAGGTCGAAGCCGAGAACCTATACCAGCACGCAGAACACTACTGCAGACTGATGCGGCTGGGGACTGATGGACATCCCGTGTCGGTGGACGGATTGGAGAGCTCCATCATTTCAGCTTGATGGGCTGAGTGCCTCATCCGTCCAAACCTTGAACCCACGCAACTCGCTAGGCCCGAAGATGTGCGTGAGCGGCACGTCGGCGGCATCGCGCCCGTAGGCGATGAGGACGCGCCCGATACGAGGCGCGTTGTTGCGGGGATCGAACGTATGCCATCGCCCGCCAAGGTACACCTCCATCCAGGCCGCGAAATCCATCGGCGCGTAAGGCGGCGGCAAGCCGATATCACTGATGTACCCCGTGCAGTATCGCGCGGGAATGTTCAGGCATCGGCAAAATGTGATGGCCAAATGGGCGAAGTCTCTGCAGACGCCCTGTGGGACCGTGTAGGCCTCGAAGGCTGTTCGTGTTGCGCGGGAGTGCTCATAGCCGAACGCGATGTGCGCGTGGACGAAATCGCAGATCGCCTGGACGCAGCGCCATCCGAGAGGTGTTGGCCCGAAAAGACGCCACGCTTCATCGGACAGCCGGTCGGTTTCGCAGTAGCGGCTGCCGAGGAGGAATTGCAGCGTCTCGCCGGGTAACTGTTCCACCGTGTGCTGAACCGCGGACAGGTCCACAGGATCGGGCCTGCATCGCGGACTATAGCGTTCGTGCCGAGCGTGAAACGGCCCGGCGGCGCGACGAGGCGGTTGCACCAGTTCCCGAAGCTGTCGCGATAGCTGCCGATGGGAACCGGCGGATTGGTCATCAGATGATCGGGCAGCTCCAGGTCGGAAGCACGCGAGAAATGCACATTGAGCATCGCGATCAGCGGTGTGGATTGAGTAAACTCGAAACCCAGCTCACATCCGACGCGAATGCGCATGACGTCTCCATCCAGTTGTGTGCGTTGCGGTTACGCGCGAACGAGCGCACCTCTAACCGGAAGCGCATCCGTCATTTCACCCGTGTTTCGCCGGCTGCGACGGAATTGGTGTCGACGCCTCGGGATCGTCATTGCAATTGGAAGCATCTCTCTGCTCGGCGGCGGCGAGATCCGCCGGATCGATCTCGACAAACTGCCTCCGCGTCCCTGAGGTCTCGACTGCAGGTAGCGTGATCGTCGTGGAAATGCGCCGAAAGGCAACAAACGATAGGCCATCGATTGCCAACTCGACGGTCTCGACGTGGTAGGTGCCTGGCGGCTGTATCCCATCAACGTCCTTGAGCGCGAAAGGATGCCGGAAGGTCACCAAACTCTCTGTTGTTCGTTCGGTCATGACGTTCTCCTGACACTACGCGCCACGCGCATCCGGTCAGCGTAAGAGCTGTGAGAGAGCATCGGAAGAATGAGCCGCGGAGCTCGAGGCGCCGTGCGTGGTGCAGGTCAGCCCTCCATTGCTCCCAAGAGCGCCGCGATCTTGATCGTCGCGAAGTTCGAGAACGTGTCGGAGATCGCATACGGCAATATGATGCGGTCACCATGGCGCATCCCGCCACACGTATAGACGACGTTCGGCACGTAACCCGCACGTTCGGTGGGGTCGGGTCGGACCAGCGGCTCGCGCGATCGCGCCAGCACCTTCGACGGGTCATTCTTGTCGAGAAGAACCGCGCCGATCGAATATTTGCGCACCGGCCCGACGCCGTGTGTCAGAAGCAGCCAACCTTCATCCAGTTCGATGGGTGATCCGCAATTGCCGATCTGGACGAACTCCCACGGAAAGGCCGGCTTCAGGAAGGCGTGTCCGCCCTCCCATGTGTAGAGGTCGTCGGAGAACATCAGGTACAGGTTCTCGTTGTCCTGCCGCCCGATCATCGCGAAGCGGTCGTCGATCTTGCGCGGGAAAAGGCCCATGCCCTTGTTTCCCGCGGCCGCGCCTCGAAGCGGCGTCATCCGGAATGTGCGGAAATCCGACGTCTCAATGAGCTCGGAGCGGATCGCCCTTCCGCTGTAGGCGGTGTAGGTGGCGTAGTATCTCTTGCGTCCATTGTCGTTGAACTCGACGAACCTCGCGTCCTCGATGCCATTCATTTGGCTGTCGGTGATCGGGAAGATAACGCGCTCGCTCAGATCGTCCTCCGGACCGAACACGACCTCGACGTCGTCTCCATCGGGCCGAGCTGTCCGGTTCGTCACTTTCGGAACGGAGGCGAGACGTGCCGTAGGATCGACAGTGACTTTACCGTCGACATCGAGAAAGCCGGTGCGGAAGGTCAGGGATGAGATATGGCCTTCGCCGACGGCGCGAAGGCTCAGGATGAAACGGCACCCGCCGTCACGCATTTCCGTTTGGTCCGGGTGGCGGACAATGCTCGGGTTGAACAAGGCCGACGCCTCGAACGCATACTCATGAAGGAAGTAGGCGCCCACCAACTGCCGTTGTGAGGCGGTGAAAACGGCGTGCGGGTCGAATGCAGCTTCCATCTCTGTCGCGCGCGCGCCGAACAGCTCGAGCAGATTTCGGTGTCGCCCTGCAAAGTTCTCGAGGACGTCCGCCAGCTGCTTGGCGACCTCCGCCGGCTCCAGTCCGAGGACGCGCTCGACGATATGATTGGCTCTGGTCTTGTCCACCGAATTGAAATGACGGGGCTCGGTCGCCGGCTTGAACGGCCGGACGATAACGCGCGCAGGGTCCGGCCGCAAATGCAATGCCTGACGATTGAAAAACATAGGATGAGACAAGACGGCTCCCCTCGAGTCGTTCGGATGTGATCGGAAACCTAGGCGCTGAGAGCCAGCGACGACGGCAGTCGAACTTGGTCGACATTCGCGCTGGTCTCAGCGTGTCGGCGCATCTCGACAAGACCGAGAAGGTAGGACACGACAGACTCGGCGCCTCGGTTCTCGTTGGGCCGATCAGGATGGAGACCATCCATGCAGGCGCCTGTCTCCAGATCCACGAGCGAGATCTTCAGGTCATTCTTGCCAAGAAACCAATCGAACGCTGACATCGCCGTTCGCGACCAGTCCGACTGTTTATCCACTCGTGCCGCAGCAAGGCAGGCCGAGATCGTTGCGGCGGCCTCGACCGGCTGCTGATCGAAGGCCTGCGGCGGTCTGTTGCGGCGACCGAAGCTGTCTGACCCGACAGGCCGGAAGTGTCCGGATGGTGCGGTCTGCTGCGACATCAGCCAGCGTAAGGAACGGAGGCCGGCCACAGCGTATCTTGTGGTTCCGGTCGTCGCGGCAGTCTGGATCAGCGCCTGCGGCAGGCGCGCGTTGTCGTAAGCGAGCACATCCTCGAACCACACCCAGCCACCGGCCCTCTTGACAGCCAATGCCGTCATCAAACGGTCGGCTAGAACGGCGCGCATACGGTTGGCCGAAACATCGTCGACCGCTGACGGACAATAGGCATCCAGCGCGAGCAGCGTGAAGGCCCAGGCGCGTGGTGATGTGAAAGCTTCAACAGCGGGCAGCGCAGCTTTGAACAGCGTCTTCGCCCAGGTTCGCCGCGCCCGATCGACATCCTTGGTCGCGCAAACCGCCAAGGCCCACAGCGTCCGCCCGTGGCTATCCTCGGAGCCCTGGTCTTCAAGCCAGCGGCGGTCGTAACTCATGAAGTTCCGAAAGCGCCGTGTATCGGGGTTCCAGGCGTGCTGGACGAATGCTGCGAAACGCGTCGTGAGAGTTTCGGGTAATCGTAGATCATCACCTTCGGCGAGACTGGAAGCGAGGAGCAACGCACGGGCATTGTCATCGACACAGTAGCCATGCGAGCGGTCAGGGATGCCATGCACGGCGTGCTGAATAAGCCCTGTGCTGTCGCACATCGAGAGGAGATGATCCGTTCGAATCTCGGGTAGTGAAGGTTGTCGCGGTCTCGATCCGTGTCGATCTCTCGGGTCCATAGGGCCGATGATCGTCGGCCGAAGGACACCCTCAAACGTCGTCAAGTATGCTCTGGCTGCTTGGGGCCAGGTCATGGAGCGGCTCGCCGCATAGGCTCGCTTGCGCATGGCATGGCGACGCACATCGTTGACCAGCAATGCCGATATTTCCTTGCCGATGGCATCGGAGTTCCCGAACGGCACGAGGATGCCGCGCTCATCGGCCAGCAGCTCCTTGGCGTGCCAATAAGGTGTCGAGACGACAGCCTTGCCCAATCCGTAGCTATACGCGAGCGTGCCGGACGTCATCTGCGCTTCATTGAGATACGGCGTTACGTAGACGTCGCACATCGAGATGAAGTCCAGCAGCGTGGGCAGGTCGACGAACTGATTGAGGAACACGACGTGATCGTCGACGCCGATAGCCCGTACGCGCGCGGTCAGACTGTCGCGATAGGTTTCGCCTTGATCCCGAAGCAGATTGGGATGCGTGGCGCCGAGCACGACATAAAGAGCTGTCGGGCACGATCGGATGATCTCAGGCATGGCGTCGATAACGGTCTCGATGCCCTTGCTCGGCGACAGTAGGCCGAACGTGAGGATGACCGTTCGTCCTTCGAAACCGAGCTTTTGCTTGGCGCCGGCGGACTCGAGAAAGGGGAAGTCGGGAATTCCGTGCGCAATGACGTCAATGTCGTGCGCGGGTACGCCATGACTCTTGCGGAGGAAATCCCGCCCCTTTTCCGACATCACGACCAGTTTCGAAGAGCGCTCGATGATTCGAGACATCACATCGTGCTGGTCAGGACTCGGGTTCGGGAGGACAGTATGAAGCGTCGTAACGACCGGCATATCGAGACGCGACAGTAACTCGACAATGTGACCACCGGCCACCCCGCCGAAGATTCCGTACTCATGCTGGAGCGAGACGAGATCGAACCCCGATCTGTTGAGGAATGTCGCAGCTTGCATGTAGTCATCGACTACGTCGTCGCGAAGCTGAATTCGTACGGGGTCGGGGTAGACGTAGGTCCCGCCGGAGTTGTTCATTGCGACGACGCTCGTATCCAAATCCGGTCGAGCGTCCGCGACAGCTTTATGCAGATCGTGGGTGAAGGTCGCGATCCCGCAGCGACGGGGCAAATGATTGCCGATGAACGCGATACGCTGGAGTCTTTTCATTCGTTGTTCCTTTGTGCCCGCGTGTCGCGGCGCCATCGTCCAGAGGGAGCGGCGACGGCGCCAGGACTCGCTCTGACGTGCCCACGTCGTCGGATTGGGGCCGTGTAAGTCGCTGCAGCAGGTTGCGCGCGACGTCGCCGGTGTAGGCCACAAGGCAAGTCACGGAAGCAGCACCAACGTGGATGCCGGTTGTTTGAGATTCCGCATAAATGGCACCACCTGCAGCTATCTCGACAGATCCGATGGTTGCCGAACCGCCGAGCACAAGCAGCCACGTCTCCCGATCCGCTTCGAGGAGCCAATGGGACTCCGGTGGAAGAACGATCCGTTCGAGCACGAAATGCTGATTGGACACCAGCAGTGTCCGTTGACGTGACATGTGGGTTGGCCGTGCCTCAGGCTCTCCGGAGCCTGTGCTCGCAGCCGCAACCGCGCAATCGAGATGAAGATCACGCTGCCGACCGTAGTCGAACAGGCGAAACGTGGTATCGCTGCGCTGCTGAATCTCAGCGATCACGAGCCCTGCTCCGATCGCATGTATCGTGCCGGCGGGAACCGAAACGACATCACCCGCCACCACCGAGCGCCAGGCGACGAGTTCGGCAATCGAGCCGTCCTCGATCGCTCGGCGCAACTGCTGTCGAGAGCAGGCGCGGCTCAGCCCTAGCGCAACCTTTGCGCCTGCCGCAGCCTCGACGACGTACCATGCCTCGGTCTTTCCATTCGGCAGGCCAATCGATCGGGCGAAGGCGTCGTCCGGATGTACTTGGATGGACAACGGCTGGCTGGTGAACAGCAGCTTGAGCAGGAGGGAGGTAGGCGTTCGATCTGCGCCGGTTCGCTCGTACCAAAGTTCGCCGATCCATGTGCCATCACAACTCGGCTGTGCCCAAGGACGTGGATCGGCGACGCCCCAGGGCTTGGTCACGGAGTTGGCGGTTACATGCTCAATCGGCATGATGGACACCCCGCGATCGACACGGAGACGCCGCCTCGGGGATCCCTCATCGTGACTTTTTTCCGGCCGGCTTAGTGGCCGCGCCCATACCGGACTTCGTCAGGAAGGGCGTCTCCTGCGCCGCCGGCGTTTTCGGCTTCGCGGATTTCGGCTTTCGGACCTCACGATTACCTTTTTGCTGACCTTTTGCCATGTGGCATCTCCATTTCTGCTGTGCCGCACGAGACGGCTTGGATGAATTTCACTTGAAGCGGCGCAAGCCCTTCGGTGCGGTCGGCGCGTGAGCCGGGCTTCCCGCTGGCCGCTCCAAATCGCTTGGCGATCAGTTCTTGCCGGCCACTTTGTCGTCCAGAATGAGCGTCGCGCAGGCGCGCGACATCGTCGAGTCGACAGCCTGAGCGCCTGGCATCTTTGCCCAGCCGCCCTTTTCAATGAAGCTCGCCTGTTGCCAGGAGCTGACCTTCTTCAGTTCGTCGAGGCGTGCCACCGACTCCTGATCTCGCCGGAAATTGTCTGCACAGATGGGTGCGAGCGCCTTGACGACGGCCTCGGAAGCACGCTGGTTGGCCTGGGTCGCCGCGTTCCCTGCGGTCGTCCATCCACCCCAAGTGAAGCCGAGGATGGCGAGCGCAATCGCGCCGCCCATCGCGCCCAAGAGTGCCGGCTTCAGCTCGACTGGCATTTTCATGACGCGATGTTCCTTGTTCTGAGTTGAATGGTGGCGCCCGAACAAACCGAACGCTGACTGACGGAGCCTAAGCGATCCACCGCCACTTGCAGTGGCGGTGACCGGTCGATCGCGCGTGCTGAATGATTCGATCTCACGGGCCGCGACAGCCCACCGGATCAAATGGCGAGCGGCACCAGCCTTTTCTCGCCTGCTACTTTCTGTCTAGCTGACTTATGGAAGCGTCATGCTGATCTAAAGCAGCCTCGCGATGAATTCCGCGTCCGGTGACTATTGCCGCTCGTCCGACTGCTCTTGAAATCCTGCCAGGAGCTTGAGCTGGCTCATATTGTGGATCGTAACTTTGCGATCCTTCAGCGTCATCAGCTTGCGCTCGCGAAGCTGCCGCAGCACGCGGTTCACGTGGATGGCGCTCAGTCCCAGGGCGTCGGCAAGAACATACTGATTGAGCGGACAGTCAAACTCCTGCTCGGTAGCGAGACCGACCAGCCGCAGTCGCTCGCTCAACTCGAGGAAAAAATGGGCCGTCCGGTCGAGGGCGCTACGCCGTCCGATGCTGACGAGATGCTCGACAACCATCGCTTCGTCGCGTGATGCCGCCCACAGGATGGCCGCACCTAGACGTGGAAACTCGTTGAAGATCTCCATCATCCGTGATGCCTCGACGCTGCTGACGACGACGTCGGTCAACGCAGAGAAGGAGTGATCGGAGGTCCGCAACAGGACACTTCTCAAGCCAACACAGTCGCCCGGCAGAGGAAAACGCAATGATCTGGCGCCCGCCGTCGGGCAGCAGCTTGAAACTGCACGCCCATCCCGCCTGAAGGATGTAGGCCAGGTGGCCCGTCTGGCCCTCGTGCACGAGTTCCTTGCCGGCCTTCAAACGAAGCGATGACGACTGGAGTTCAGCGAGACAGCCGGCCTCGCGTTCCGACAACTCCATGAACGTGCGGAGCTTTGTCGCGAGATGGCTGGCCTTGTGCGGCACTCGATGAACCTCGTGCGTTGGCGCCGGCTTGGTGCGGCTGAGCCTGGCTATCCCAGGTTAGCAGGGTTTCCCTGCTATCGGTGTAAGTCTGGCGCGAGTGTCCGATGATGCTCCAGGCCGCCGAAGAGTGAGACAAAAGCCATGACGTCGACAAACGACATCAAGGACGTTGCCGCCGGATGTGCAGCACTCGCGATCTGCGAGTCGCTGCTGCTCGCGCCGACGGAGCTGAAGGTCCTCGACGACAGCGACGCGCGTGGCATCCTGGAGGATGCGGCGGCCACACATCGCGGCGCCGAGAATACCGCGCCCGACGCTGCGCTACACTACGAGGCGGCACATATGATTGAGCACATCATTTCCGTCCGCAATGCCCTGTCTCGTCGTTGATAGCGCGAGCGGCGTGAAGACTCGGAGAACAGCAATGTCAGGCGATGCATTGTCACGATTGGAGGCGGCGATCGCAGCCTCTGCCGCTGAACGCGACAAGAAGGAGCAGAAGAGCCGGGACGAGCTGGCCGCAAAGGCCCGGCAGCAAGACCGAGCACGAGCCATCTGGGCCATACGGCGCGAGCAGCTTCCGAGCATGATCTCCAAGATCGATACTCTGTTGAAGAGGCACGGATATGTGGGGCTCAGTTTGAAGAAGTTTGAATTGAAGCACAGCGATATCGATCGCGCGGTCATCGAATTCAAGCACAGTGCGTATAGTGCTACGAAGATCCTCCTGTGCGCGACCTTGGGCGGTCAATTCACCTGCTCGATAGACTCCGTCGAAGGCACCGCTGGTTCGACTGAGCTGCAGCTTGAAGACCTCACGGAAGACGCGCTGGAGGAAGCCGTGGCGCACGCCGTCGTGCAATGCCTGAGCGGTAGGCACATCCCCAAACCCGATTAGCCCTGGCATCTGAGCGCTGTGCTTCGCCACTAAAACTTCCGCAATCGGCCCATAACATCGAAGGACCACATTGGCCGCTATGTAAGACGCTGCGGCCGTGCCGCTGCGCTACCAGCGGCCGAGAGGCGCTAAGAGCGCGGTGCAGCTGCGATGGCGCTGTTCGAGCGCGGACCGCGCAAGGTGCCGCTTGTCGGCAAGGTAGTCGGCGTCGGCTTGGTCGATGAGATCACCGACCGCACCTGGGTGATCATTGATGCCGTCGACGGGCGCGTCCACTACGCCGATCTCGGCCGGCTCAAGGCAGACGCCGTGCCGGCTCGCGGCAACATCGTCGCCCTTGCCGTTGGCGGCCTCAACGAGAAGCCGTCGTCGGTGCCTCGCCTGCATCTTCTCTCCGCCGCCGACCTCGACCGGCAAACGACCTACGAGGGGCCGACGTGGCTCGATCAGGCGATCGTCTCCAGGTGGCAGCCGGAGATCCGGACGACGGGCTTCACGGCCGAAGCGGACAAGGCCCTCAAGGCCCGGACTGACTGGCTCGCCAGCCGGCAGCTCATCGAGCCATCACAGGACGGCAAGCGCGTGGCACGCGCCGACATGATGAGGGCGCTGCGTCAGGCCGAGACGCGGCACATCGCTGCCGATGTCTCACAGCGCCTCAACGCGGCCTTCTTGCCGGCCCCGTCTGGAGCCCGGATCGCCGGCACCTACGATCACGCCATCACAACGCCGACCGGCAAGATCGCGGTCATCCGCCGCGAGGACACCTTCACTTTGGCGCCGTGGCAGCCGGCGCTCGAGCCGTTCCGCGGCCAAGCCGTCGCGGGGATCGTCGGTCCCTCCCGCATGACCTGGACGCACGCCCGTGGAAAGGGCCTGCCAGGGAGGGGATGATCATTTGATAGGATCTTGTCAGCGGTTAACCATGGAGAGAATGTGCTGTATCGGACTGTCGATGACGACGACATGGCATTGTCGCATTCGAACGTGCTATTCCCATCGCACCGTTCCACCGCAAGCCGCCACTTGCTCTGTCGGATGCGTATCATGCCCCACGTTGACGTGAACTCCGCAAAACAACTCGCACAATCCATCATCGACACGCCCCAGGATCAGGTCGCGGACATGGTGCACGCCTTGAGAAAATCCCAACGCCTGTCATCGACCACGCAGGCGCTCAATCAGCTTTTGCTGGACGAGCACAATCGCGAATTGGCGCGCCGCGCGTTGCGGCGGCTGGGCTTCGCCTGCGAATAGACAGGACTTGCCGGGGCGGCGCTGATGGTCGCTGCCCAAGGCTATCTGACGGCGCCGGCATTGGGGGACTGACGTCGCCTAGAACCACATGTCCTTGACGCACCGGCCATCGCGGCCGATGTCATCAAAGCTCTCCAGCCCATCGAAATGGTCGATGACGATCTCGGCGACCGTGTCTGGATCGGCGAGCCTCAGATTGACGGCAATGCGTCGGTAGCCCTGCTCGTCGAGGTTCAGCCCGCGCCAGTAGGTGGCACCACCGTCGACCTTCATGGAGACGTCATGATGATCCTGCTGGACCATCCAGACAGCCTTAAGAAGCGCGAAGGCGTGAGCCTGCTTTAGCAGGAGATCATCGAGAAGCGGTTGGATGACCTGATCCGAACCCCGGGCGCGTCCAGTTCACCCCGGCCGGGGGGCTGCTCAGCCTGATAGGGGCTTAACCGTCGCCCGCCAAGCGATATCAGCGCAAGCCGAGCGATGGATGGGATCCGAAGAATAGCTCCACAAGCTTACTGCGATTGTCGGCAAGACAGAATATGTGCTCCGGCGCCTCACCGGAAAGCCCCGCAACATGGAGTTTGGCGATGCCGTCTTTCCGGCTCGAGCCGTGCTCCCAAATGAAACCTATGCCAATCCGGTTGGCAACCGCTTCCAGTACTCCTTCCCGCGTATCGAGCGTGATAACCGGTGTCACCGCGACCTCGGCTGAGCGGAAGGCGTGATCGACCACACGCTGAGTAGACGACTGCTTCGTGCGGTAAATAAGCTGCTCGCGGCTGAGCTCCGCGCATGTGACCGTGCGCGCCCGCGCCATGCGATGCTGTGCGTGAACGATGGCCACAACTTTTTGCCGGAAGCAGACTTCTCGCCGGAAGCGACCGTCGTCAGGCACCTTTGGCAACACCGCAACGTCTACTCGCTGATCGACAATCGCGTCGATGATCGACGCCCAATTTCCCATCTCAACCTGGATTGAAATATTGGGGTAGGCGCGAATGAATGCCGCAACAAACTTCATGCCGGGCATCGAATTACCGAGCCCAATCCGCAACTCTCCGCCAGACAGCAGCTCGTGTTGACGGAGGATTGATACGGCTTCGCTCTCGGCAACCTGAATGCGCATCGTGACGGCGGCGAGCTGCTGACAAATCGCCGTTGGCACCAGACCGTTGCCACGTCTGTCGAACAGCTTGATGCCGAACTCTGCCTCGACTTCACGAACCTGCTGCGTGACGGCTGGCTGCGAAATGCCAAGGCGACGGGCCGCAGCCGAGAAGGTGCCGGCTTCGTATACGGCATTGATCGTGCGGATGCGCGCAGATGTAAGCGACATGTGCAGAGGCTCGCCGACCTGAGAGCCACGGATACGACAAGGCTCTGGCTACCAGCCCCATAAGCTCAACCTTTAACTGTTATGTGACTGTCAAGGTTGGGCTTTAGGACGGCCTCACTCGGCGGCGAACACGAGCAAGGATCTCATGGCCCAATTTCAGTTGAGCGGTGTCCGGAAAAGTTTCGACCGGACGCATGTGCTGAAAGGTATCGATCTCCACATCGCTGAAGGGGAGTTCATTTCGCTGGTTGGCCCCTCCGGGTGCGGAAAGTCCACGCTTCTCCGGATCATCGCGGGTCTTGAGGATCAAAGCGAGGGCAGTGTCCGCATCGGCGGCGACGTCGTCGACGGCGTGCGGCCTGCGGATCGCAATCTCGCAATGGTGTTCCAATCCTACGCGCTCTATCCGCATCTGACGGTTTACAACAACATTGCTGTGCCGTTGCGTATGCGCCGTCTCTCGACGCTGCAGCGCGCGGCGGTACTGCGCTGGCTCATACCGGGCACTCGCGAGACCGAGGATCGTATCCGCTCCGATGTCGAGGATGTTGCCAAACTGCTAGGGTTGAAGGATCTCCTTCAACGCAAGCCCGCCCAACTCTCCGGTGGCCAGCGCCAGCGTGTCGCCGTCGGTCGCGCCATTGTCCGCGAACCGCGCGCTTTCCTGCTCGATGAGCCGCTGTCCAATCTCGACGCCAAGCTGCGCGTTCACATGCGAACCGAAATCGCGCAGCTTCATCGGCGGCTCGGCGCTACGTTTATTTACGTGACGCACGATCAGGCCGAGGCCATGACAATGTCGGATCGTATCGCCGTGATGATGGACGGCAATATCATCCAGATCGGATCGCCCGACGACGTCTATGACGATCCTCAGGATCTTCGCGTCGCGGAGTTCATCGGTAGCCCCAAGATCAACATTCTCGATGGAGGCGTGATCGATGAGGCCCGGGGACTGGTGTTTGGCTCATCACGGTTCGCAGCTACCTTTCTGGAAAGGCCGGGCACGAGCGTTCGCATTGGCGTGCGCCCCGAGGCACTGAGGCTCGCTAATGCCGAAAATGCGCCGTTCTCCGGTCGTCTCGCCCACAAGGAGAACCTCGGCGCGGAGGTTCTTCTCCACGTGGAAATTCCTGACCAGAGGGCCGCGGTCATCGTCCGGTTCGATCATGGTGGCGCTCGCGAAATCTCCATCGGAGATGCCGTGGGGCTCACATGCAGCCCCGAGGATCTGAGGATATTCGGTGCTTCCGGCGAGCGGATTAAGGCCGAGGTCGAAGCCAGAAAGGTAGCTCATGGCTGACGTCGCGCTAGCCCGGGAGATCGACGCAAACATCGCGCAAGGCGCCCGCCCACACGTACGCCTTCGTCGGCGCCGCATGATGTCGATGACAGCAGCAGTGCTCTTGGCGCCGGCGCTTGTGCTCATGGCGCTGTTGTTGATCGGTCCAGTCCTGGCTGTTCTGCTGATGTCGTTCACCGACTATCAGCTCGGCGCGCCCACCTGGTCTCTGGTCGGACTGGAAAACTACATCGAGCTTTATGGCGATCGCGTATTCTGGACCTCGCTGACGAATACGCTTCTCTATGTCGCGATCGTGGTGCCGTCGTCAATCGCGCTTGGGCTCGGCTTGGCGCTACTGATCGAGTCCGGCTCGACCTTGCGCGCATTCTACCGCTCGATCTTCTTCATTCCCGTCATGGCCACGCTGATCGCCATGGCCATCTCATGGGAGTACATGCTCCACCCGCAGTTCGGGCTCATCAACCTGATGCTGAAGGAGATCGGTCTGCCTGCTCAAGCGTGGCTCTCGGATCCCGTCCTCGCACTGCCGACGATCGCAGCGATCGGCATTTGGCAGCTCTTCGGCTTCAACATGGTTTTATTCCTCGCGGGGATCGTCTCGATCCCTTCACACCTCTATGAAGCCGCCGTCATGGATGGTGCGCGCTCGGCATGGTCGCGCTTCTGGCTCGTGACATGGCCGATGCTTGGGCCGGTGACGGTGTTCGTTGCTGTCATATCCGCCATCCGTTCCTTCCAGGTCTTCGATACCGTGCACGTGCTGACCAAGGGCGGCCCGAGCAAAGCTACCGAGGTGCTCCTCTACAGCATGTATTCCGAAGGCTTCGAGTTCTTCAGATCGGGCCTAGCCGCGGCCATCGCCGTCGTCTTCCTGTGTTTCGTTCTTCTGCTGACGATCATCAAGGCGCGTCTGATCGAGAAGAAGGTGCACTACTCATGAACGCCCGCATCTGCTCGCCATGGGAGATCCTACGGCACGCCGTCTTGCTAACGGTAGCAGCGATTGTCCTTCTTCCCTTCATCTGGATGATCGTGACCTCTCTCAAGCCGCAGTCAGAGATCTTCCTTTCCGAGATTCGCTGGTGGCCGGAGCAATTGCACGTTGTCGAGAACTACACGAAGGCCTTCGAGCGCGCTCCGCTCGTTCGCTACCTGCTCAATGGCGTGATCGTTACGGTGCTGATCTTCGCTTTGCAGGCGCTGATCGCCTTGCCGGCGGCCTATGCACTCGCCAAGTTGCGTTTTTGGGGACGCGATGCGGTCTTCGCAATGGTGCTCTTCTGCATCCTCATTCCAGCGCAAGCCATCGCCGTTCCGGTCTTCCTGCTCTTTCATCATGCGGGCATTCTCGATACCTACGCGGCGCTCATCGTACCCTTCACGATCTCCGCGTTCGGCATCTTCCTCATGCGCCAGTTCTTCCTAACCGTACCGGATGACCTGGTCGATGCCGCGCGCATGGACGGCATCTCGGAGTTCGGTATCGTGTGGCGCGTCATGCTGCCGACGGCCATTCCCGCGCTTACGGCATTCGGCGTCTTCTCGATTGTCGCGCACTGGAACGACTACTTCTGGCCGCTCATCGCGGTGAACAGCCAGGAGCTGTTCACGCCGCCAGTTGGCGTCGCGACATTCCGCAACGAGGAGGCTGGGACGGACTACGGTCCGCTCATGGCAGCGGCGACTGTCATCATCGCTCCGCTCATCATCGCATTCCTGCTCGCACAGCGGCGCTTCATTGAAGGCATCACGTTCTCGGGCATGAAATAACCGCAAGAACGGACGGTTGCGCGTCCGCAAATCACTTCACAGATCAGGAGATCGACTATGCTAAAGCAGACACTGCTTTCGGCCGCGATGGTGCTCGCCACCGTTCCGGCCATGGCGCAGCAGACCGAGGTGGTCATTCAGTACCCCTATGGCGAGCTGTTTAACGACACGCACAAGCAGATCGCAGAAGCCTTCGCCAAGGTGCATCCGGAGATCAAAGTCTCGTTCCGGGCCGCTTACGATTCGTACGAGGACGCCACCCAGAGGGTGCTCCGCGAGGCCATCACCAAGCAGATGCCCGACATTACTTTCCAGGGCCTCAACCGTCTGCGCCTGCTTGTGGATCGCGGGCTTGCCCAGCCGCTCGACGAATTCATCAAAGCCGACAAGTCGCTCGAGACGGAAGGCTTCCATGCGGCGATGTTCGACATCGGCACGCTCGGCGGCAAGGTCTACGGCCTTCCCTTCGCGATCTCGCTGCCGATCAGCTACTACAATATAGATCTCGTGAGGAAGGCCGGCGGCGATCCCGACAATCTGCCGAATACGTGGGACGAGGTCATTGCTCTCGCCAAGAAGATCAAGGCACTCGGTCCGGACATCAATGGCATGACCTACGTCTGGGACATCACGGGCAACTGGCTCTGGCAGGCACCTGTGTTCTCGCAGGGCGGCTCTATGCTGACCGAGGACGAGAAGAAGGTCGCATTCGATGGCACCGAGGGGCAGTTCGTGATCAACGCGCTTGCGCGGATGGTCAACGAGGGCGGCATGCCAAACATCAGCCAGCCTGACGCACGCGCCGCGTTCGCAGCAGGCAAGACGGGCATGCACTTCACATCGACCTCCGACCTGACCAAGACGACCGATATGATCGGCGGCAAGTTCGTTCTCAAGACGCACAAGTGGCCGAGCGTCGTCGCGGGCAATGGTCGTCTTCCGGCCGGTGGCAATCTTGGTGTCATTCTCGCCTCAGATCCGAAGAAGCGTGAAGCCGCCTGGAAGGTGATGAAGTTCTGGCACGGCCCCGAAGGTGCGGCGATCATGGCCAAGACCACGGGCTACATGCCTCCCAACAAGAAGGCCAACGAGATCCACCTCAAGGACTTCTACGTCCAGAATCCGAACCACTTCACAGCGGTGAGCCAGCTCGATCTGTTGACCAAGTGGTATGCCTTCCCAGGCGACAACGGTCTCAAGATCACCGACGTGATCAAGGACCACATGAACTCGATCGTTACCGGCAAGCGCGCAAGCGAGCCGCAGAAGGTGCTGGTCGATATGTCGGCCGACGTCCAGAAGCTGCTGCCGCGGAAATAGATCGCGACACGTCACAAAAGACCGGCATGGCGGTGCACTGGGCCCGCCATGCCGGCTTTCTGCTGTCAATCAGCCCGACGTCGCCAGCGGAGCGCGCCATGAAGCTCATCCACATGAGTGATATCCATCTGACCACGCCCGGCAGCACGATCGGCGGCCGCGATCCGAATGCCAATTTCGAGCGGGCGCTCACACACATCCTGCGCGATCACAGCGATGCGGAGCTGCTGGCCATCACGGGAGACCTCTCCGACTGGGGCGATCGTCACGATTACATCAGGCTGAAGGAGCGACTTGCGAATCTACCCATGCCGACGCGGCTCTGCATTGGAAATCACGATGACCGCGCGGCATTTCTCGAGGTGTTCCCGGAATGCCGCGATGCTGTCGGCTTTGCGCAGGGATATGTCGATACCAGCGTGGCCCGCTGCCTGTTCCTCGACACATGGGGGCCGCAGACGCACGCCGGGCACTACTGCGGCGCGCGACAAGCTTGGCTCGAAGATCAGCTCGCCGCCCACGAGGGCCCATTTCTCGTCTTCATGCATCACAATCCCATCCCGACTCATCTCAGACCTATGGATCAGATCCGTCTCCTTGACGATGAAGCCTTCCGCGACATCATCGCGCGGCATGCCGGCAAAGTCCGTCACATCTTCTTCGGGCATTGCCATCTGCCCCTTTCAGGATCGACTGCCGGGGTACCGACGACGTCCCTCCGCGGCACAAATCATGCGGCCTTTGCGGTTTTCGCGGAGACAAAGCTGCTCTCCCGTTCAAATTTGCCGGAGGCTTACGGCGTCGCATTCGTCGGCCGGGACTATCTCACCGTGCACATGGTCGAGTTCGGCTACGATGGGCCGATTGAAATCGAAGGCTCGCCGGACTACGCGGCGTGGAACAGGGAAACCATGGCGCGATGAGATTCGTCATCCTGACAGACACACACTTTCTCGAGCAGGGCGGCACCAACTATGCGATCGATCCCGCAGAGCGCCTTGCCGCCGCGATCGAGATCATCAATCGCGAGCACAATGACATTTCCTTCGTGATCATAAGTGGTGATCTCGCGCATTGGGGCCAGCTCGAAGCGTACGGCAATCTGAAATCGACGCTCGCGTCACTTCGTGCGCCGGTGTTGCTCATGATGGGCAATCACGACCGGCGGATGCCGTTCCGCGAGGTGTTCTCCGACGCCGACAAGGATCCGGGCGGGTTCGTACAGTCTCTACGAGTCTACGCGAGCGCGAGCCTGATCACGCTTGATACACTGGACGAAGACGGGCCGAACCATGCGGGTGTTCTTTGTCCGAAGCGCCTATCGTTTCTGGAGACGGCACTGAGAGAGGCGCCGCTGGATCGTCCGCTTCTGCTCTTCCAGCATCATCCGCCGTTCGCAACTGGCCTGCCGCACATGGATCGGATCATGCTGCGCAACGGAGCTGAAGAGGCCGAGATGTTCGATCGGATCCGCCGCCCGGACTATATGTTCATGGGGCATGTCCACCGCCCAATCAGCGGCGTCTGGCAAGGCGTACCATTTCATATCCAGCGCGCGCTTGCCCATCAGGTTGCCTTCGATCTGCACACTAGAGAACGCATTCCCGGTACGCACGAACTGCCGGACTATGCTTTGGTAAGCGTCACGGGACGCGATATCATGATTCATACGCGCTCGTTTCTTTACGACGGCCCAATCTATTGGCTCAGCGATCCCGCGGCTCAAGCGGCGGCGTCGGTCGCAGAACTCGGAACCTGAACGTCAACGCATTCTCGAGCCGCGCCGAGAGTTTGGGCAGCGAGCGGTGCACAAGCCTAGTCGATTAGATTGCCATCCGGATCGAAGAACGGGAATTGGCCGGCCCATTCGCCGAGCACTGCCACATGCGAGACGAGTTGGCCATCGTGCCAGCGGTGCTGCATGTAGCCGGGCGGCTCGAGGCGAAAGGCGCTCGGTCCTTCGGGGCGGAGGTCGAGCGCCACTTGGTGAGCTGGGCTCGGGCAGATCATCGCGGGCCGGCCGCCAACTTGCGTAGACGTCGGCCGATGAACGTGGCCGCACAGGATGGCTTCCACGTGGGCGTGCCGCCGCATGACCGCTGCGAAATCTTCGCGGCCTTCAAGGCCAATGCGATCCATGTGCGCAATGCCAGTGAGGAACGGCGGGTGGTGCATCATCACGAGCGTCGGCGTATCAGGCGTTTCGGCCAGCGTGGCGTCGAGCCACGCGAGCCGCTCGGCACAGAGCGCTCCACCGCCCTGATTGGGCACAGCCGTGTCGAGCGCGACGAGACGCAGCGATCCCAGCTCGACCGCAAAGTGCAGGAAGCCTTGTTTCGGCAATACCCGTTCGTAGATCCCGCGCGCGGGCCGCTTGCAGCGCTGAACACACCCGGCGCGGTCGACGGATGGCGGCGTCAGCGAATCGGCTTCGACCAAATCGTCGGTGAGACACAATGGCCTGCCCCACGAAGTGGTGCCAGGTTCTAAGTTAGAATCCGGCTGTCGCTCTCTGCGATACTAAGCAACACTGTCAGGATGCTTTACTTTGGACGGGATGGCGGATTTCCCATAGGGCGCATTGCGCGCTTATGCGATCCGTAGACCCAAGTGCTTGGCCATCGGCTCAAAATCGCGATCTGCGTGTAGCAGCGCATGACCACGCGCGATACAGAACGTGCCTATGATCACGTCGATGGTCTTGCGCACCGTGGCGCCGCATTCTCGCATGAGTCGCCGAAATCATAGTCGATTCTCTGCGCGCTTCGAACGCGTGCGGCGGCAGTTCCGCTTCACCTCCATCTGCTGGCCGATTGAAACGCTCGGTCGTCACGACAAGATCGGAGCGCTCCTTCTTCATCGGCACGAAATCGATGTTCTCGACCTGGCGGACAATCTCTCCGATCCCATGGTGACATCCGCTTCGCCACGCCCCACCGCGCTGGCCACGGCGAAATGCGATTGGTTCCTGTCGTCGTATCCGGCGACCTGGGTTCCATGGAGGCCCAGCAGCTTCAAATTCTCGTCGAGCAGCACACGTGATCCGGCCCCCTTCTCGCGATTGATCATCCGAACGTCATAGCGCGAAAAGTCACTCCACGTGCGAATGCCCTTCGAATTGCCCTTGGCAACATAGAGGCCCTGTGTCCGATAGGTGAACTCGCTGAATCCAGCATCACGCAAGAGTTGCTCTTTGCTGCTTCTTCTTTGGGATTAGTCTTGGCGCGCCTCGCGGCCTGAAACGGCCGCGACCGGGCCCTACCGCGCGGCCTGCGGCCGCGCGCCCGAGCCCCACGCGGCGGGTCTCGGCCCATGCGGGTAACGGTCCCATGGCGCGGGACCGCGACGCCACGAGAAACAGCAATCCATTTTACTGAGCAACGCGGCAGGCCGCGAACGCAACACGTCCGGTGGTCGGCCAGCGGCCGGCTGCCGCGGAGAGAGTCAGAGGAAGGCGGTGATCGGCGCGGCGGGCTGAAGAGGTGAGAGAAAGTCTCTTGCCGGCCCGTCGCGGAGATCCGCGATGTCCAGATCGACCACGCGTTCCCGTTCCGGCGGTAACCGGCCCAACTTCTACGACGAGATCACCAACAAGATCATCGCCGAGCTTGAGAAGGGCCGCTTCCCCTGGGTGCAGCCCTGGGGCACGCCGTCGGCGAAAGCGCAGCTCGCCTTGCCGAAGAATGCGTCTACGAACCGGGCTTATTCCGGCATCAACGTCCTCATTCTCTGGGGTGAGGTGATCGAAAAAGGATACGGCGGCCAGAGCTGGTTGACGTTTCGGCAGGCGCGGGCGCTTGGCGGTCATGTGCGCAAAGGCGAACGTGGTACGATCGTCGTTTATGCCGACCGCTTCATTCCGGATGATGCGAAGCGACGCGCCGCCCAGAGCGGCGGCGAATCGCGCGCGATCCCCTTCATGAAGCGCTTCACCGTCTTCAATACGGATCAGATCGATGATCTTCCAGATGAGATCGCGACGGCCGCGCCGCCCCCACTGCTCGGCACGATCGAGCCGCGCGTCGAGGCCTTGATCAAGGCCACCGGCATCGACTTCCGCATCGGCGGCAATCGCGCCTTCTATATGCCCTCCCAAGACTACGTGCAGGTGCCGCCACCGCCGGTGTTCTTCGAGCCCATAAACTGGCATCGCACTGCTCTGCACGAGCTCGGTCACGCCTCGGGCCATAGCTCGAGGCTCAACCGCGACCTTTCCGGCTCGTTCGGCTCGCGCAAGTACGCCTTCGAGGAACTGATCGCCGAGATGAATGCCGCCTTCTGCTGCGCCTCACTCGGCATCACGCCGACCGTCCGGCACGCCGACTACCTGGCATCGTGGCTCGAGGTGCTTCGCGAGGACAATCGCGCGATCGTGCGCGCCGCGTCGTTGGCCAGCAAGGCCGCTGACTACCTGCTCGGCTTCCTGCCCAAAGCCGACGATGCATCCTCGACGGCAGGGAGGGCCGCGGCGTGATCCTCCTCACACCGGAATTGCACGAGCGCCTGTTGGCCAATGGACGTCTGCGCGATGTCGATCATGTGCCCGTCGTCAAATTCTTCAATCCGGTCGGTGCTGCCACATGGCTCGCGACCGAACTCGACGAGGATAATGACACGTTGTTCGGCCTCGCCGATCTCGGCTTTGGGTGTCCGGAACTGGGCAGCTTCAGCCTCATCGAGATGGCGTCCGTGCGTCTGCCGTTCGGGCTCGGCATCGAACGCGATCTCTACTTCGAGGTAACGTTCGCGCTTTCTGTCTACGCAGGAGCCGCCCGCAAGGCCGGTCGCATCGTGCTCGACGAACGGCGTCTGCGGGAGGCCGCGGCCGCCTTGCGCGAGTGTGGGTGAGACACGGCCAGAGGGAGAGAGGGGTTGTGAATTTCGCGGCGGGCTAGGGGTCGAGAGAGAGTCTCTCGGCCGCCCGCCGTGGAGAACCATCATGACCAAGACCACTCAGAAGATCGCGCTCAGCGCATCGCGTGACATCCCCTTCAACAAGCTGGTGCTGAGCCAATCCAATGTCCGCCGCATTAAGGCGGGCATCGCCATAGAGGAACTGGCCGAGGACATCGCGCGGCGCACGCTCCTGCAGAGCCTGACCGTGCGCCCCGTGCTCGATGACGAGGGCAATGAGACCGGGATGCATGAGATCCCGGCCGGCGGCCGCCGCTATCGCGCTCTGCAACTGCTCGTCAGGCAGAAGCGCCTCCCCAAGACGGCACCCATTCCCTGCATCGTCCGCGCGGCCAATACAAAAATCTCCGCCGAGGAGGACTCGCTCGCCGAGAACGTGCAGCGGGCGCCCCTGCATCCGCTCGACCAGTTCCGCGCGTTCTTGGCCCTGCGCGAGAAGGGGCAGCCCGAAGAGGAGATCGCGGCCGCGTTCTTCGTCTCGGTGAATGTGGTGCGCCAGCGGCTGCGGCTCGCCGCTGTCTCGACGAAATTGCTCGACGTATATGCCGAGGACGGCATGACGCTCGACCAGCTGATGGGCTTCACCGTCAATCCCGATCATGAGCGGCAGGAGCAGGTGTGGGAAGCCCTGCAGCACTCCTACAACAAGGAGCCCTTCCATATCCGCCGCCTGCTGACCGAGGGCGCCGTGCGCGCCTCCGACAAGCGCGCGCAGTTCGTCGGCACGGAAGCCTATGAGAAAGCCGGCGGCACGATCCTGCGCGATCTCTTCGAGCCCGATGATGGCGGCTGGTTGCAGGAGCCGCCTCTGCTCGAGAAGCTCGTCGCCGAGAAGCTCGAGCGCGAAGCCGTCCCTGTCCGTGTGGAGGGCTGGAAGTGGATCGAGGTGGTGACCGCGCTTCCTTACGGCTATGGCCAAGGCCTGCGGCGCCTCAGCGGTCGCGAGGTGCCCATGACCGACGAGGAGACGGCCACCCGCGACACGCTCCAGGCCGAGCTCGACCAGCTCGAGGCAGAATACGCCGAAGCTCCCAACATGCCGGAGGAAGTCGACCGGCGTATCGGCGAGATCGAGACCGTATTGGAGGCGTTCGAGGAACGCCCCGTCGTCTATGACCCGGACGACATCGCGCGGGCCGGCGCCTTCGTCAGCATCGACAGTGCGGGCGTGTTGCGCGTCGAGCGCGGCTATGTGCGGCCCGAGGATGAGCCGCCGATCGGGGACGACGAAGAAGCCGAGGGCGATGCGTCCGATCGCCGGCGGATGACGTCATCCGGGGAGGAGTCCGACGCGGATGAGCGTGACGCCGTCGATGAGCCCGAAGAGGACGACGGCAGTCGCCCCTTGTCGGATCGGCTGATGACCGAGCTGACGGCGCACCGCACGCTGGCGCTGCGCGACGCCGTCGCGAATGATCCCGACATTGCGCTTCGCGCTGCGTTGCACGCGCTATGCCTGAAGCTGTTCTATCACTACGGCTTCGACTCGTGCCTTGAGATCGAGGCGAAGAGCGTCCTTTTCGGTCACACGTCCGGGCTCGCCGACACCCCGGCGGCCAAGGCGATCGAGGCGCGGCACAAGACCTGGGACGAGCAGATGCCCGAGGACACTGGCGATCTGTGGGACATGCTCGCCGAGCTCGACAGCGACAGCCGGCAGGCCCTGTTCGCGCATTGTGTCGGGCTCACGATCAATGCCGTGCATCAGCCCTATGACCGGCGGCCAAAGGCGCTGCGTCACGCTGGCCGTCTCGCGTCCGCGGTTACGCTCGACATGGCCGCCGCCGGCTGGACGCCGACCGTCGATGCGTTCCTCGGCCGCGTCACCAAGGCACGCATTCTCGAGGCTGTCCGGGAGGCCAAGGGCGACAAGCCGGCCGAGCGCCTCGCGCATTTGAAGAAGACCGAGATGGCCAAGGAGGCCGAGCGCCTGCTCGACGGTACCGGCTGGTTGCCCGAACCCTTGCGCACGGTCGGCATGGGCAGTGCCACGGCCAAGGACGCCGATCAGGCGGCACATGTGATGGCAGCTGAATAAAAGCGCTCACATCCCAGTCCACTTTTGCCCGGCCTCGTGCCGGGCATTTTTCTTTTCGGAGGACCGCCATGACCTACGGCACCTACCTGCGCCTGGACATCACAGTCCACGACGGTTGGCGCGCTGTCGTCCGGGCAGCTGCAAAGAAGGTGGCGCCGCGTGCCCGCCGCGATCGGGCGCAGCGCGAGGCCCGGCATCGCTTCTATCGGCAGATGCTCGAATATCATCACGAGGCGCAGAAGATCGTTTCGTATTGGCGCTTGTGACACCCATATCGAGGTGATCATGCGCTCATCTGCCAGCGAGCTTGCACACCGTCTCGCGCGTGAGGCCGAGGCGGTGTGTTGTCAGTATCTCTCCAATGGCCGCCGTGTCGGCCGTTATTGGATCATCGGTGACGTCCACAACACACGCGGCCGCTCCATGTACATCCGCCTGTTCGGCCCGGAGAGTGGTCCAGGCGCAGCCGGCAAATGGACCGACGCCGCGACCGGCGAGCACGGCGATCTGCTCGACGTGATCCGCGAGAGTTTAGGACTCATCGACTTCTGCGATGTGGCCGACGAGGCACGCCGCTTTCTCAGTCTGCCGCGTCCGGAGCCCGATCTTCAGCGCAAGATCTACGGGGCACCAGCGCCGACCGGCTCACCCGAGGCGGCCCGGCGTCTGGTCGCCGCGTCGAAGCCCATCCACGGCACATTGGTGGAGACCTATCTGCGTCATCGCTGCATTGATGAACTGCACGAAGTCGGAGCGCTCCGCTATCATCCGCGTTGCTACCATCGCCCGGAGGATGGCGGGCCGACGCAGATCTGGCCCGCCATGATTGCGAGCGTCACGGATCTCGGCGGCCTCATCACCGGCGCGCACCGCACATGGCTCGATCCTTCCGGCACCGGCAAGGCGCCGATCGAGACGCCGCGCAAAGCCATGGGCTCCCTCCTCGGCCATGCCGTGCGCTTCGGTCCCTCGACTGAGGTGATGGCGGCCGGCGAGGGAATCGAGACGATGCTGTCTTTGCGCATGGTGTTGCCAGGCATGTCGCTGATGGCCGCGCTGTCGGCCGCGCATCTGTCCGCCATCCTCTTTCCCGACACGCTCCGGCGGCTCTATATAGCCCGCGACATCGACCCTGCCGGCGATGGGGCCGTCGCGACTCTGACCGCACGCGCTGAGGCTGTAGGGATCGAGACGATCCCGCTGTCGCCACGCCTCGGCGACTTCAACGAGGATCTCGTCGCCTTCGGCCTGGGCGATCTGCGTGCGATCATACGTCCACAGGTCACGCCTGCGGACGTTGACCGTTTTCTTCTCGCAGCGCCGCCGGCCCGGTCGTGATCCATGCCCTCTGTGGTCGGGCGGCACGGACCGCACTCCATGCAGACGAGCCGCGCCCGGCCTTCTAGAGGGCGATCGGGCCAGAACCGGCCGTGCCCCGCAACGGCTGCGCGCGGCTTGCAGCCGTGCTCGCCGTCCTCCGCTGCGCTCCGGCCCTGCAGGCTGCGCCTTTGGGTGCAGGCCCCATCCAGTCCCGGCTGATCCGTCGCCAGAAGGCCGCGATGGGCGCGGCCTCCCTTGAGGAGACGCATCCATGACCTTCGCTTCCCACACAGACGCCACGACATCACCGACGGCCCATCTGCTCGAAGAACTCGCGCTCTACGCTCATCGTCCCTTCGACGATGAAGCCGATCCGCGTCCGCTCCCCGAGGCGGGAAAGCTCCAGGGCGCTCTCGCCGACATCTTCGATGCGCTGGTCGCGTCCTTGTCGGATACCCGCCTGGAACCTGACCTCGAGGCCATGCTGTGGTCCCTCGTCAACATCTTTCATCGCCGGATCGACCGCATCGAGCGGGAGCTCGACAGCAACGAGGCCGCGCAGCGGACAAGCCAGCGCGATCAGGACGGATCGGAAGTCCGCTCCGTCGAGCTCGAACGCCTGATTGGCGAAGGACTGACCCTGATCGAGCGTCGCAACAGCATGGAATTCATCCGCGATGGCGCTGCCGAGTTGTTCAGCATCCATACGGGATCGGCATGGCGTCCCCGCGCCGGATCGATGGTCAACCGGACGACGATGACCGCCGCGATGATCGACAGCCGCGAGTTCATCAATGCACGTCGCCGTGCGGACGCCGAGACGTTGCTCCCGAAGGGCACCAGAATTGCCTTCGCCGGCGGCGTCGACTGCAATGATCATCACGGCATCTGGGCAATCCTCGACAAGGTACTGGCCAAGCACCCCGACATGGTGCTGCTGCACGGCGGTGCGCCGCGTGGCGCTGAAAAGATCGCCGCCTGCTGGGCGGAGGCGCGCAAGATCACACAGATCGTCTTCAAACCCGATTGGGCACACCATGCGAAGGCTGCGCCGTTCAAGCGCAATGACCAGCTTCTGGATGTCATGCCGATTGGAGTCGTCCTGTTCCCAGGTTCCGGCGTGACGGACAATCTCGCCGATAAGGCGAAGGTGCGCGGCATCCCGCTGTGCGACTGCCGCAAGCGCGGCGGCGCATAAGCGCCGCTTCTCTCTCCATCATTGATGATTGTCATCGGAGCTATGGCAGCTCCGCTGCACGCGCGCAGCTGCGCGTGGCTAGGGTCATCGGCGCACCTGAGTATCACTCGCTTCAGTTCGCTGCGCTCGCGCGTGCACATCCAAAATTCTTGCACGATCGACGACGACATTTTCATTTCAGTTCGCGCGCACGAAGCGCTCTGCCGACATTCCGCCGCAAACCCTTCACGACCTTTCACGTTTGTGCGCAATCGTGCGCAATTTACTGGATTGAATGAGCGCCCGCTCTCTTGCGACCCTTTCGTAGCGACTAAGTTCTCGCTCGAAAGGTTCGCGCCTCATGCTTCCACTTCGTGCTGCGATCACCCAAGGCCTCATCGCCCTCGCGCTGGTGACGGCATCTCTCATCGTCGCGACGCAGTGGACCGCGTCTATGCTTGGATATCAGTCGGCACTCGGCACGGCATGGTGCGAGTTCTTCGGTTTCAAACTCTACGCGCCGTGGAAGCTCTTCGTCTGGTGGCTGGCCTTCGACAGCCAGGCACCGGAGGTCTTTGCACGCGCCGGTGCCGTCGCCGCCTTCGGGGGGATTGCCGGCGGCGCCGTCGCTGTCGGGGGCGCCGCCCGGCGGGCCAGGCGTAAGAACAGGATAACAACCTACGGCTCGGCCCGCTGGGCGGACGCCGCGGATGTGCGCGGCGCGGGGCTGCTCAATGAGAAGGGCATCGTGCTCGGCCTCTGGCATGGCCAGTACCTCCGGCATGACGGCCCCGAGCACGTGATTGCCGTGGCGCCGACCCGTTCCGGCAAGGGCGTCGGCCTCGTCGTGCCGACGCTGCTGACCTGGGGCCATTCCGCCGTCATCCACGACATCAAGGGTGAGAATTGGACGCTGACTTCCGGCTGGCGCTCGCGCTTCTCCCATTGCCTGCTGTTCGACCCGACCAACCCGTTGTCGGCGCGCTTCAATCCGCTGCTCGAGGTACGCAAGGGATCAATGGAAGTCCGCGATGTGCAGAACATCGCCGACATCCTCGTCGATCCGGAAGGCGCGCGCGAGCAGCGCGACCACTGGGAAAAAACCGCACACGCGCTGCTGGTCGGCACCATCCTGCACGTTCTCTATGCCGAACCGGAAAAGACGCTCGCCCGCGTCGCCACCTTCCTCGCCGATCCCGCGCGTTCGATCGGGCGCACGCTCTCGATCATGCTGACCACCAACCACCTGGGCACGGATGCGACTCCCATCGTGCATCCCGTCGTCGCGTCAGTGGCACGCGAGCTCCTCAACAAGACCGACAACGAGCGCTCAGGCGTCGTCTCGACGGCCATGAGCCTGCTCGGGCTCTACCGCGATCCGATCATCGCCGCGACGACATCGGCCTCGGACTGGTCGATCGCTGACCTCATGCAGGCCGAGCGCCCCGTGTCGCTCTACCTTGTCGTGCCGCCATCAGACATCTCACGGACGCGGCCACTGGTGCGGCTGATCCTCAACCAGATCGGTCGCCAGCTGTCCGAGACGCTACCAGAGGATGCCGCGAACGAGCGCCGGCTATTGCTCATGCTCGACGAGTTTCCCGCCCTCGGCCGGCTCGACTTCTTCGAGTCCTCGCTCGCCTTCCTTGCCGGCTATGGCGTGCGCGCCTTCCTCGTCGCGCAGTCCCTGCACCAGATCGATAAGGCCTACGGTCCCAATCACGCCATCCTCGACAACTGCCACGTCCGTGTTGCCTTTGCGCCGAACGACGAGCGCACGGCACGGCGTCTCTCGGATGCACTCGGCACCGCGACGGAGCTGCGCGCTCAAAAGAACCTTTCCGGCCGACGTCTGGCCGCCTGGCTGTCGCACGTCACCGTGTCGGAACAAGAGACGGCGCGGCCGCTGCTGACGCCGGGCGAGATCCTGCAATTTCCCACCACCGATACCCTTGTCCTCGTTTCCGGCGTGGCACCGATCCGTGCCCAGAAGCTTCAATACTATGCCGACCGCAACTTCCTCGCGCGCCGCCTGCCACCGCCGACGCTCGCCTCAGGCGGCTATGCGGACACGCCCCCAATCCGTGCCCACGACTGGCAGAGCGAAGCACGCACCACACATCCCAAGCTGGACAAGTCCTGGTCGGACACGGTGACAGGCGAGGATGATCCGCCGCGCACCCGGCAGATCGCGCGCACCAAGACCAAGCCCAGCAAGTTGCACGACCTACCCTTGTTCGCCGATCTCCCGATCGAGGCGAAAGCCGCGCCGCAAGCCAATGTCGGCCCGTCGCTCGGCGGCGATGACGACACCATCGTGCAGTTTCCGGGAGGCGTGCGCGTCTGATGGCCAAAAAACGCTACGCGCTCTACATATCGCGCCCGCTCGCCAACAAGTTCGATCTCGTTGCGCAGCAGCGGCACGGCTCCAAGTCGGCCATGCTGGAGGAAGCTCTGCGTCTAAGCCTCGAGCCGCAGCGCGTGCCGGGCGCCGAGGAAGTCCTGGTCCGGCGCCTCGACGAGCTGCACAAGGTCGTCGGCACGGTCAATCGCGACGTCGCCATCGTCACCGAGACCCTGGCGCTGTTCGTCCGCTACTTCCTGACCATCACGCCGCCATTGCCGCAAAGCGAGCAGGAACCCGCCCGCCTTCTCGGGAGGGAACGCTTCCAGGTGTTCGTCGCTCAAGTCGGGCGCCGTCTCGCCACCGATCATCGCCTCGTCTCCGAGGTGCTGGAGACCATCGCCAGCAACAATCCGGATCTCTTCGCCACCGCCGCGGATGACCCGCCATCGCGAGGGCGGGCGGCCGGAAACGGGAATGCGGTGCATCGCGAGATGCCCGCCGCGGCCGAGCCCGCCGACTCCAAGGAGGAGACCGACCATGGCTGATCTCCTGGCGATGCACATGAGCCAGGAGGCGCAAGGCCGCCGGCGCCAGATGCTGCGTACTGCCTTCGGTCCGGCCATTGCTGCGGCGCTCGCCGACCCGACGGTGATCGAGGTGATGGTCAATCCGGACGGCCGTCTGTGGATCGATCGCGCCAGCGTCGGCCGTCAGGATAGCGGCGAACGCATCGGGAGTGCCGAGGTCGAGCGCATCATCCGCCTCGTCGCCGCCCACGTGCATCGCGAGGTTCATGCCGGCGCCCCGATCGTCTCGGCCGAGCTGCCCGAGACCGGCGAACGCTTCGAAGGCATCATGCCGCCGGTTGCGATGGCGCCGTGCTTTTCCGTGCGCAGGCCAGCCGACGTCCTCTACCGGCTCGCCGACTACGTCGCAGCCCGCATCATGTCGCCCTTGCAGGCCGACGCCCTGGCGATGGCCGTACGCGAGCGCCGCAACATTCTCGTCGTCGGCGGCACATCCTCCGGCAAAACCACGTTGGTCAACGCACTTCTCGCCGAGGTTGCCGATAGCGATGAGCGCGTCCTCATTCTGGAAGACACCCGCGAGCTCAAATGCGCGGCGACCGATTGCGTGGCGCTGCGCACCAAGCCCGGCGTCGCCACACTCGCCGATCTCGTCCGCTCGACACTGCGCCTGCGGCCCGACCGCATCATCGTCGGCGAGGTGCGCGGGCCGGAAGCCCTCGACATGCTCAAAGCCTGGAACACCGGGCATCCCGGCGGCATCACCACCGTGCATGCCAACTCAGCCGAAGCCGGCCTCTATCGCCTCGAGCAGCTCGTGCAGGAGGCCGTCGTCACCGTCCCGCGCGATCTCATCCTCGAGGCCATCGACGTCATTGCCTTCCTTGCCGGCCGCGGCGGCAACCGCCGGCTCGACGGGCTCGTCGAGCTCACCGGCCTCGATGACAGTGGCAACTACCAGCTCAGGCCGCTCGGCACACCCGTCCTTCGACCTGTCGGACCAATCGGAGCATGACAATGCGCGTGCGTGTAGATGCCAATGAGTGCTGCGCAGCAGGGCTGCCGCCCTGCAACCCGCCCGGCGGGGCACCCGCCGGACCACCCGCCTTTTATACATCAATAAAAGGAGGGGGTTTGGGGGACACGTCCCCCAAGCGGGTACGGGCCTGCGGCCCGTTCGCGAAGCGACTGATCTGCTCAGTCATCACGACGTTGATGTGCACGCCCGCCATGGCCGCCGGTTCCGGCATGCCTTGGGAGGCACCCCTTCAGCGCATTCTCGAATCGATCGAGGGGCCGGTCGCCAAGGTGATCGCTGTCGTCATCATCATCGTCACCGGCTTGAGCCTCGCGTTCGGCGACATGGGCGGGGGCCTGCGCCGGCTGCTGCAGATCGTGTTCGGCCTCTCCATCGCCTTCGCCGCCACGTCGTTCTTCCTGACGTTCTTCTCGTTCGCCGGCGGCGCGCTCATCGACTGACGATCAAGGAGCTCCAACCACCATGCTCGGACAACCGACCTCGCTTCCCGGCTTCGAAGTCGCGCTGCATCGCTCCCTGACGGAACCGATCCTGCTCGCCGGGGCGCCACGCAACTTTGCGATTCTCAACGGGACGCTCGCCGCCGCGATCGGGCTCGGCCTGCGTCTGTGGATCGCCGGCCTCATCATCTGGCTGGTCGGTCATGCCTTCGCCGTCTGGGTCACGCGCAAGGATCCGGAATTTCTCATCGTTCTTTCCCGCCACGCCCGCCACAAAGGAGTGCTCACATGCTGAACCTCTCCGAATACCGCAAGACGACGACCGGCCTCGCTGACTACCTGCCCTGGGCCTGTCTCGTCGCCCCCGGCATCGTGCTGAACAAGGACGGTTCCTTCCAGCGCACGATCCGCTACCGCGGCCCCGATCTCGACAGCGCGACCGACGCCGAACTCGTAGCGGTCTCGGCGCGGCTCAACAACGTGCTGCGTCGCTTCGGCGAGGGCTGGGCCTTGTTCTTCGAGGCGGAGCGTGTGCCGGCCAATCAGTATCCCGGCCACCGCTTTGCCGATGCCGCGTCGTGGCTCGTGGATCAGGAGCGCTACGCCTCCTTCTCGGCTGATGGTGCGCATCATGAGAGCCGGTACTATCTGACGCTTCTTTACCTGTCGCCGCCGGAGCATCAAGGCCGCGCCGAGCGACTGCTCTACGAGCGCCAGGAGGGCTACAGCGACGAGGCCGATGTGTGGGGCCAGCTCGCCTGGTTCGAGACCGAGACCACGCGGGCATTGGAGATGCTGTCGTCAATCCTTCCCGAAGCCGAAGTGCTCGATGATGCCGAGACGCTCGCCTATCTGCACGGCACGATCTCGGAGAAGCGCCATCCGGTGGCGGTGCCGACCGTCCCAACGCACCTCGATGCGATTCTATGCGATACGCCTTTCCTCGGCGGCGTCGAGCCGAAGCTCGGTCGCCAGCATCTTCGCCTACTGACCGTAACCGGCTTCCCGAACACGACGACGCCGGGCCTGCTCGACGCGCTCAATGATCTCGGATTCGCCTATCGCTGGACGACGCGCTGGATCGCGCTCGACAAGATCCAGGCCAACCGGCAGCTCACGAAGCTGAGACGGCAATGGTTCGCCAAGCGGAAGTCCGTCGCCGCCATCCTGCGCGAGGTCATGTTCAATCGCGAGACCGCGCTGGTCGACTCCGATGCCGACAACAAGGCCGCCGACGCGGACGAGGCGCTGCAGGAGCTCGGCGCCGACGATGTCGCCTTCGGATATCTGACGACAACGCTCGTCGTCGGCGATGCCGACCCAAAGCGTGCCGATGAGAAGCTGCTGGCACTGGAACGCATCATCAATGGCCGCGGCTTCACCACCATCCGTGAGACCTTGAACGCCGTGGAGGCCTGGCTCGGCTCGCTGCCCGGCAACCCTTATGCCAACGTGCGCCAGCCGATTGTGCACACGCTGAACCTCGCGCACATGATGCCGGTATCGGCGGTATGGGCCGGTCCGGAGAAGAACCGCCATCTCGAAGCGCCGCCGCTGATGATGACGGAGACGCGCGGCGCCACGCCTTTCCGGCTCGACCTGCACAGCGGCGATGTCGGTCATGCCTTCGTCGTCGGTCCGACCGGCTCCGGCAAATCCGTACTGCTCTCTCTGCTGGCAATGCAGTTCCGCCGCTTCATCGGCGCCCAGGTGGCGATTTTCGATCGGGGCCGATCGGCCCGCGCGGCATCGCTTGCCATGGGCGGGGAAAGCATCGAACTCGGCCTTGAGGGCACGCTATCATTGCAGCCGCTCGCACGCATCGACGAGCCCGGCGAGCTCGCATTCGCGCTGGAATGGGTGAGTGGCCTCATCACCAGCGAGGGCGTGTCGATCACGCCGGAGATCAAGGATGCGCTATGGGCGGCCCTGAAGAGCCTCGCCTCGGCGCCGAAAGCGGAACGCACGCTGACCGGCCTCGCCGTGCTCGTGCAGTCAAGTGCCTTGAGCCAGGCGTTGGCTCCCTACACGCTCGAAGGTCCCTATGGCCGCCTGCTCGATGGTGCGACCGAGACTCTCGCGCTCAGCGATGTGTTGCATGTGGAAATGGAGCCGCTCATGCAGCACAAACGGCTGATCCCGCCCGTCCTCACCTATCTCTTCCACCGCCTCGAAGCGCGTTTCGACGGCCGGCCGACCTTACTCGTACTCGACGAGGCCTGGACCTTTCTCGACGAGCCGATGTTCGCAGCCCGCATCCGCGAATGGCTCAAGACCCTGCGCAAGAAGAATGTCGCCGTGCTGTTCGCCACGCAGTCGCTTGCCGACATCGAGCAGTCGGTGATCGCGCCTGCCCTCATCGAGAGCTGTCCGACGCGCATCTTCCTGCCGAATGATCGCGCCCTCGAGCCGCAGGCCCGCGCCGTCTACGAACGCTTCGGTCTCAATGGCCGCCAGATCGAGATCCTCGGTCTCGCCACGCCCAAGCGCGACTACTACGTGCAGTCGGCACAAGGCAACCGGCTGTTCGAGCTCGGTCTCGGTCCTGTGGCACTGGCATTCACTGCGGCCTCGTCGCCCGACGACCAGAAGCTCATTGATAGCGTCATCGCGGAAGCCTCCGAGGCCGGCTTCGCCGATGCGTTCCTGCGCGCCAAGGGTCTGGACTGGGCGGGAGATCTGCTCAGATCATTCCCCGGCGCTCGACGATCGCAGACCACGCCGCCACCGCTACCCCGCATTCTGGAGACGGTGCCCGCACCGCAATCCGACAGGTCGCAAGTGGTGGCAGCTCCCGAACCGGCATCCTCGGTATCGAACAGTGACGATCTGCTCGATCGGTTGGTGCACATCCCCTTAGCGGCCACGCCCAATCGTGCCGCCCGACGGCGCGCGGCACGCGGCGCTCTCACCGCGCTTGCCCTGGCACTACTGACGAGCGCCGCCCTTCCGCCCGGGTCGCATGCGCTGACCGTCTTCGATCCCGCGAACTACCAGCAGAACCTGCTGTCGGCCGCCCGTGCGCTGGAGCAGATCAACAATCAGGTGCGTACCTTGCAGAACCAGGCGCAGATGATCCTCCGCATGGATCAGAACCTCATGCGGCTCGGAAGCACTCTGTCTCCGGACCTCCAGCGCACGCTGACCAACATCCAGACGCAGCTCCGCTCTGGTCAGGGCATCGCGCTGAAACTCCAGCAAACACAATCCACGTATGAACGCCTCTTCCCGGCCCAGGTCTCGGCCGCACTCTCGTCAGACGACGTGCTGCGCAACGCCAAGAAACGATGGGACGAGGAATATGCCGGCCTCAAGCGCGCCGCGCTCCTGCAAGGCCAGATCGTCGACGGCATCGAGACTGATACACGCCTGCTCGACGACGCCATGACACGCTCCCGCAACTCTGTCGGCGCGCTCGAAGTCACCCAGGCCGGCAACGAGCTGACCGGTCTCGCCGTCAAGCAATCGCTCACACTCCAAGGCCTGCTCGCCGCGCAACATCGTGCCGAAACCGTCAGCCGTGCCCGCGATCTCGCCACCGAGGACGAAGCCCGTCAGCGCTTCAAGTCCTTCGTCGGCACGGGGTCTGGCTACGCGGCGGGACGATGAGGACGGGAGGAACCTCGATGTTAGCGCAGATAGTCGCTTCGCGAGCGGGGCCAGCCCCGCACCCCAGCCGGCGGGACACCCGCCGGACCACCCGCCTTTTGAAGTTTCAGAAAGGAGGGGGCTCGGGGTCTCCCCGAACGGGTGCGGGCAGTAGCCCCCTCGCGCAGCGACGCCACCGCGGCCACCGACGACGACAATAACCGAAGCCTGACACTTCAACTGTGAAACGACCAACGGCGAAAGCGTTTCCCGTCGACGGCGGAGCCTTGCCCGGAGTTTGAGAAGCATATGGAAGATCTCGCGATCATCGACCAGTTCACGGCGACGTTCAGCCGTTACATCGACAGCGGATTTGGATTGCTTGCCGGCGACGTCGCGTTCCTGACGAGCATTCTGATTGCAATCGACATCACGCTCGCCGGATTGTTCTGGGCGCTGATGGGCGAGGACAATGTCATCGCACAGCTCATCCGCAAGGTGCTGTACGTCGGCTTCTTCGCGCTGCTGCTCTCGAACTTTCAGAGCTTGGCTGACATCATCTTCCAATCCTTCGCGGGACTGGGCCTGAAGGCCACAGGGACGTCGCTGACCTCTGCCGATCTGATGCGGCCGGGGTTTGTGGCATCGACCGGATTCGGCGCCTCGAAGCCGTTGCTCGAGAAAGCCGGCGAGTTGATCGGCATCACGTCGTTCTTTTCGAACTTCGTGACGATCGCCGTGCTGATGCTCGCGTGGGTGATCGTGCTGCTCGCCTTCTTCGTGCTCTCCGTACAGCTTTTCATCACCATCATCGAGTTCAAGCTGACCGTGCTCGCGGGCTTCGTGCTGGTGCCGTTCGCGCTGTTCGGCCAGACGGCGTTCCTGGCCGAGCGCGTGCTCGGCAATGTGATCTCCAGCGGCATCAAGCTCATGGTGCTGGCGATCGTCGTCGGCATCGGATCGTCGATCTTCGGCACGGTCATGCGGCCGACCGGCGAGGTGACATTGACGCAGGCGGCGTCGTGCATTCTCGGCGCCATCGCCGTGTTCGGCCTTGCGATCTTCGTGCCCGGCATCGCCGCCGGTCTGATCAGCGGCGCGCCGCAGCTCGGTGCCGGCGCCGCGGTTGCGACCACGGCAGCACTCGGCGGCACGGCGGTTGCCGGTGGGATCGCAACGGCCGGTGCGGCGCGCATGGTCGGTAGCGCGATCAAGTCGGCCGCGTCGCTCTCCGGCCGCGTCGGTGCGGCCTATGAAGCGGGTGGCGCAGGCGGCGTCGCGCGCGCGACCGTCTCCGGACCGGCATCGCGCATGGCGGCTTCGGCAACAGCGCCGGTGCGCGATGCGTATCGTCACGGCACTGCGCAAGGCTACCGCGATGCTGCTCCGTCCGGAGAGGGCGGCGGCGGCAGCGCCGATGGCTCATCCGCCAGTGCGCCAGCTTCCGGTCCGCCGGCATGGGCGCAGAGCCTCGCCCGCCGACAGCGCATGACTCAGGCCGGGCTGATGGCGGCGCACGCACTGCGCGATGGCGACCGCACCGGTAGCAGCAGCGGCCCCGATCTCAAGAACAAGAGTTAAGGGAGGAACGCGGGTATGTCGTTCAAGCGATCGACCTTGCGCTACGGCGAGACACCGGAACCAGTGACGCCCTACCAGAAGGCCGCGCAGGCCTGGGACGAGCGCATGGGCAGCGCGCGTGTGCAGGCGCACAACTGGCGGCTCGTCGCAGTCGGCAGTCTTAGCCTGTCACTTCTGCTCGCGGCCATCCTCCTCTGGATCGGACGAACCGGCGCAGTCGTGCCCTACGTCGTCGAAGTCGATTCCCGCGGCGGCGCCCGTGCGGTCGGCCCGGCCGCAGAGACCTACACGCCGAGCGACGCGCAGATCGCCTATCACCTGTCGCGTTTCGTCGACAACGTCCGCGCGCTGTCGATCGATGCTGTCGTCGTCCGCCAGAACTGGCTCAAGGTCTACGACTTCGTGACCGACAAGGCCGCTGTCACGCTCAATGAGCACGCGCGGGAGAATGATCCCTTCGCGCGCGTTGGCCGCCAGACCATCGCCGTCGAAGTGACGAGCGTGGTGCGCGCCTCGGACACCTCGTTCCAGGTGCGCTGGCTGGAACGCACGTTCGAGGGCGGTGCGCTGAGGGACACCAAGCGCCTCACGGGTCTCTTCTCCATCGTCATCACGCCACCCCGGACAGTCGACGCCGTGCGCAAGAACCCGCTCGGCATCTATGTGCACGCCTTCAATTGGTCGCAGGACGTCACCACCGGAGAGTCTAAATGAGCACGTTGCGCAGCGTTACGATTGTTCTGGTGACGTCGAGCGCACTCGGCGCCTGCGCCAGCAGCGTGAAAGTTCCCGAGATCCCGATCCTCGATAGTCCGGCCCTGGCCGCACAACGCGAGCCGGAACCAAAACCGCCAGTCCGCTATGTCGAGGTGCCGACACCGCTCCCCCTTCCCGGCCAGCTCAAGCCGGTCGGCAAGGGGGCCGATAAGAAGAAGGATTCGCGCTCGCCGTCAGAGCGTGTCACGGCCGCGAACACTGCCGCACGCATGGAGCCGGTGAAAGACGGCTATATCAATGCCATCCAGGTCTATCCCTACACCAAGGGCGCGCTCTACCAGCTCTATGCCGCCGTCAATCAGGTGACCGACGTCGCGCTCGAGGCGGGCGAGAGGCTCGTCTCGGTCTCGGCCGGCGACACCGTACGATGGGTGGTCGGCGACACGACAAGCGGCGACGGCAAGGAAGCACAAGTCCACATCCTGGTGAAACCGGTCGGCGCCGACCTCGAGACCAACCTCGTCATCACGACGGATCGGCGGACGTATCACCTCGAGATGCACTCGAGCGACAAGACCTATATGGCCTCGGTGTCGTGGACGTATCCCGCCGCCGAGCTTGTTTCATTGCGCAGGCAGCGCGATGAAGCGGCAGCCTCGTTGGCATCGATCGCGGATGCCGGTGTCAACATCGATCAGCTCCGCTTCCGCTATCGCATCGAGGGGGACGCGCCTTGGAAGCCGCGCCAGGTCTTCGATGATGGCGCCAAGGTCTACATTCAGTTCCCGTCTGGCCTCGCCCAGAGCGAAGCCCCGCCGCTGTTTGTTGTCGGCCCGGACGGCAAGTCGGCGCTCGTCAACTATCGCGTGCGCGGCACGACTTACATCGTCGATCGTCTGTTCGCCGCCGCCGAGCTCCGCCTCGGCACGGCCCCACAGCGGGTCGTGCGCATTGTCCGCACGGACGCGGTTTGGCGGGAGACGCGCTCATGACAGAGACCGATCCCGCCAAGAAGGAGAAAACCGAGAAAGTCGCGCCGGAGACGCTCGAGTTGCGCGCGCGGCCACAGCCGGTCACGCGCATCAACCGCAAGGTCATGTTCGGCGGCGCGGCCGTCGTGCTCCTGCTGGTGTCTTTTCTGGTTCTGGTCGCTCTGCAGCCGCCGAAGCTCCACGTCGGCGCACCGCGTGAGCTCATCAACGTCGAGAACAAGCCGATCACCGAAAGCCTGGCGCGGCTGCCGGCGACTTACGATGGTGTTCGACCGGAACGTACACCCGGGGCGGTACAGCCGCCACCCGGCATCCCGCAACTCACCGAGGTCGGCGGCGATCCCATAGACCAGGCCGAGCAGGTGGAACGGGCGCGGCTCGCGCGCATGGCGGGGCAAGCTCGGGAATCCCAGATCTTCTTCCGCCTCCAGTCGAAGGCGCTGCCGCAGGAGAGCGCAGCCCGGGCCGAACCGACCTCTCAATCGGGTTCGGAAACGAGCGCCGGTGACGCCGGCACGCTGACCGCGTTGCGAACGGCGGAGCAGACCCGCGCGCTCGCCGCAAGCAACCTCGATCCCACCGGCATGGATGCGACGGAGAGTCTGCGCAAGCTGACCTTCCTTCGATCGGGTCCCGACAAAGCGATCTATAATCCACATGGCCTGCAAACGCCGGCCTCACCGTATCAGCTCATGGCCGGCACCGTCATCGCCGCCAGCCTCGTGACCGGTCTCAACTCCGATCTGCCAGGCTTCGTCATCGCCCAGGTCACGGAGAACATCTACGATTCCGTCTCCGGTCGGTTCCTCTTACTGCCGCAGGGCTCAAGGCTCATAGGCAAGTACGACAATGTCGTCGCGTTCGGCCAGGAGCGCGCGCTCGTCGTGTGGCAGCGCATCATCCTGCCCGATGGCTCCTCCGTCGTCATCGACAACCTGCCGGCGACAGATACCGGCGGATATGCCGGGCTCGCCGATCAGGTCGACCTTCACACCTGGCAATTACTGAAAGGCGTCGCGCTCGCAACCGTGCTCGGCGTCGGTAGCGAGCTTGTGTTCGGCGGCTCTGGCGACAGCGATCTCATTCGCGCGCTGCAGCTCTCGACGCAATCGACGACGAACCGCGCCGGCCAGCGCCTCATCGAGCGTCATCTCAACGTCCAGCCGACCATCACCGTACACCCCGGCTGGCCACTGCGCGTCATCGTCCACAAGGACATCATCCTGCGCCCGTACCGCGGCGCCAGCACCCTCACCGCCAACTGATGAAGGAGAACGCGAAGCATGGCTGTCATCGGAAACTTCTCCGCCGTCAACGACGGCTACGCCGGCACAATCCGCACGATCACCGTGAACGCGCGGGTGAAGATTGTCGCCAACGACCGCAAGGAGACGGAGGGCGCACCAGACTTCCGCGTGATGCTCGGTGCCACCGAGATCGGCGCGGTGTGGCGTCGGATCAAGCAGGGCACGGACCAGAGCTATCTGCGTGTGCGCCTCGACGATCCAGGCTGGCCGCAGCCGATATGGGCCATCCTGACGGAAGCGGCGGAGGACGGCACGGCCCGGTTGATCTGGCGCCGCGAAAAGACTGAGGGGGCCTGAGCAAATGTCGTCTCCCGACGCATTCAAAAGCGACATTCATCGGTCCATGCCGCAAGGGCAGGTCGTCCGCGTGCACCCTCGGCTCGATGACTATCCGCTCCACACGACGGAAAAGCTGCGCTTCGCCGACACCGACTGCAACGGTCACATATCCAAAGCCGTGTTCGCCGTCTGCTGCCAGAACGCGCGCATGGAGCTCCTGCACGACCCGCGCCGTGTGCCACTGCCGATCGATGGCCAATTCGTCATCGCACGGCTCGAGATCGATTTCCTCGGCGAAATGCGATGGCCGGGCAGCGTCGTGATCGGATCGCGATGTGAGCATGTTGGCCGCACCTCGCTGGTGATGACCCAGGCGCTCTTCGTCGATGGTCGTTGTGCCGCCAATGCCAGATCGACTGTCGTTCTCATGGATCGCTCAACGCGGCGCGCGGCGCCTCTGCCACCCGAGACCGCCCTTGCGCTCCGCGGGTTCCGCGCGCCTCCGAACGACAATGTGGCGCCGGAGTCGCACTGGCCCGGTCAAGAGGAGTAGTTCGGCATGGCCATCTCGATCTCACCGGCACACGCCTCGTACCTTCGCCCCTGCTACGGGCACGCCGCTGCTCTGGACGGCGCGTTACCGCGAATCCTGAACAAGCCGGCAGTCGTTCAATCAAAGACAACCGATGGCGATCCCGCCTGGCGTCTCGTCGCGACCGTCCTGCTACCGTTCGCAGCCGGCTACTATCTCAGCTATGTCTTCCGCACCATCAATGCCCTGATCTCCGGCCCACTTGCCACCGAGTTCGGCCTATCCGCCGCCGACCTTGGCATCCTCACGGCCGTTCTCTTCCTGACCTTCGGCGCTGTTCAGCTTCCGCTCGGCGCCTGGCTCGATCGCTTCGGGCCGCGCCGCATGCAAACCGCCCTTCTCTCCATCGCAGCGATCGGCGCCGCCGTTTTTGCCTGCGCGCACGGTCCCCTCGGCCTGATCCTCGGGAGAGCCCTGATCGGTCTCGGCGTGGCTGGCGCCCTGATGGCTGGCCTGAAAGCATTGGTGCTTTGGTTCCCTGCCGAGCGGATCGCGCTGGCCAATGGCTGGCTCATTGCCTTCGGCACACTCGGTGCCGTCACGGCAACCGCGCCTGCCGAGATTCTGATCGCGTTGATCGGATGGCGCGGATTGTTCGTGCTTCTTGGGGTTTTAACGGCCATCGCGGCACTGCTGATTCTACGTTTCGTGCCGGAACGTCCCGCACTCGGACGAGGCGAAGCGACCGCTTCCGGCATGAGCATCCGCACGATCTATCAGGACGCGCGTTTCTGGCGTCTCGCGCCACTCTCGGCGACAACCATCGGATCGGCCTGGGCATTGCAGGGCCTATGGGCCGGGCCGTGGCTCGCGGATGTCGAGGGGCTGCAGCGCTACGATGTCGTGATGCACCTGCTGATCATGGCGATCGCCCTCAGCGCGTCCGCGCTCATTCTCGGTACCGCCGGTGATCGGCTTCGCAAACGCGGCATCTCGGTTTCGGCAACTTTCGCGTTCGCGACCGGAATCGCCATGCTGGCGCAGCTCGCCCTGGTCCTGCGCTGGCCGGTCCCGGCCTGGCTGCCGTGGATCCCGATCGCCGGCATCGGCGCCGGCACTGTGCTGAGCTATGCGATCGTCAGTCAACTGTTCCCGAACTCCGCTTCGGGACGCGCCAATGGCGCGCTCAATCTCCTCCACATCGGCAGCGCCTTCGTGGTGCAGACTGGCTTCGGAGTCATCGTGCAACTTTGGCCAGCAAATGCTGGGCAATATCCGACGATCGCCTACCAAACAGCACTCGCCATCAACCTTGCGCTGCAGAGCGCCGCGTTGCTGTGGTTTCTCCGACCTGAGCGTCGGGCGGTCAAAACGCTATTGGGCGCGCATCCGATTCACGGAATGGCAGGATCGTTGGGCCTGCTGCCGTCGTCCGTCGTCCCTTACCTCTGTGCGCGACAGTCTTGGAGCGTGCGCCGAGAACAAGCACGCCGTCATGCGCAGGCTTGGCGCTCAATCGCGCTGTCCGCGTTCGCGGTGCTCATGATGATCAGCTCATCGCTTGCGATGATGCTAAGCGGCGGCAGCCTACCGGGCTCGCAGACACTTCCAGAATCGCAGTTCGCCATACGCGACGCGCCCGAGTGAACGGGGCAAATGCCTTTTGCAAAACACTCGCCGCATTGGCCGGAAAATAGATCGGAGCGCCAATGAGTTCCATCCGCCATCCGGTCACGCCTCGCGATGTGCCGCCCGAGAAGGCGGCCCGACGGCTGCATTTGACCATGGCGCAATTTGAGCTCGTTCGGGATGAGCTGCAGGAGAGAGGCTTCCCGAAGCCTGATCCTACGACCGGCATGTACGATCTCGTCGCGGTCGATCGGTGGATGGATGCCCGCTCCGGACTCCGCGATGGGTTGACTAAGACACCCGCAACGCGCAACGCTCAGGAGGTTTTCAGTGATCGGGCACGTCGTCTCCTCGATGGGCAAGGATAAGATTAGATATCTCGTTTGCCAGCATGGTCGGTGGAAATGGAAGCCGACCATGACGATGCGCACTGCGGGATTTACGCAGATCAACTTCGGACGCGAGCTAACCAACGCAGATAAGGCTCAAGCACTGTCCTTGAATAGTGCTTGGGACCGCCATCGCCGCGGCCTGCCTCCTGAAACGCCTGTCATCGTGCCGCGCTATCCTGAGGGCAGCATTGGCGCCGCCTATCTTCGGGCACTGGCGCTAAGAGAGACCGAGCGGCGGAGCAAGGGGATCGTTTGGTCCAGTGAGCAGCGCAGTCGGGACGACTGGCCGCGAGCATGGAGATGGATCGAACCGCTGTTCGGCGATTGCGACCCCAAGACAGTGACTCCGGAGCACTTGATCGGCGACCCGGCCAATCCGCGGAAGATCGGGCTCCGGCCGATGATCGTGGAGAAGATATCCGAGGCCGAAGCGCATCGCGTGATCAAGGTCTGGCGCGCGCTCTGGAAGAAGATGGCGCGCTTTGGGATGTGCGCGCTTGAGCAGGATCCGTCGCTTCTCTTTGCTAACTCGTCGCCAAGCCCGCGGCAGTACGTGTGGCGTAACGGAGAGGCCGTCCGCCTAGTGAAGTGCGCCTGGCGACAGGGCTACCACGGCCTTGCCGCGTTGCTCGCGGTCGCCTGGGATAGTCAGCTTTCCCCCGTCGACGCCCGAAGTCTCACCGGAAATCAGTGGCGCCGCGATCCGGTCGGAACCTGGTTCGAGTTGGATCGTGCGAAGACGGGCCGACCGGCAGTCGCGACGCTATCGCGTCGAACACAACGGCTACTGGCGGCCTATTTGGGCCAAATGCCGGTCGAACCGATCGGCTTCACGCCCATCTTCCGCAACCGTTCGGGGAGTGCGTACTCGAAAGACAAGCTCGGTGACGACTTCCGCGCTGTGCGCAAAACGCTCTTTGGGAACGAGGAGAAGCGGCAGCTCGCGGACTTCCGCCGCTCGGGCAGCGTGGAGGCGCTCGCAGGAAGCATCGAGCCCGAAAAATTGTCGAGCAAGATGGCCAACAGCCTGTCGACGTCGAACCGCCTGCACAAGACGTACGGGCCTGTGCAGTTGGCGTCAGTGCGTGATGCGGATGAGGCGCGGCAGAAGGGACGCGCGAAGTTGCGGGCGGTTCAGCTGTCCGGCGAACGAAAGCCGGACAAAAGTTCCCGGATCCCGACGGGAAAGTTCCCGAACCAGGATCAGTTCTCTGCGAAGCCATTGAAAACAATGGCGCGAGCGACGGGACTTGAACCCGCGGCCTCCGGCGTGACAGGCCGGCGCTCTAACCAACTGAGCTACGCCCGCAGAGAAAGAACGCGCACCACAGGGGGCGCGTCAGAGTGGGTGGGAGATACGCGAGGCACGGTGGATAGTCAAGGGCAGAGGTATCGATCCCGGGACCTATCTTGGAGGCGGGCTCAAAGCGCTCCGGGAACATGCTAAACTGGTCAGAACAGGTCAGACCGGTGCTCACCTATGCCCATCCGCATTGTCCAGCTCGGCAGTCCGCGTCACGCAGGCGAGGGAACGCGCATCGGCACCGTGCGGCGGCCTCCGCGCGGCGTGCGCAAGGAACGCTACGCCGCCGAGAACTGGTACGACGTCTGGCTGCCTGAGCTCGCACCGAGCGAGGAATTGGTGGCGAAGGCGCGAGGTGCCGAGACGGAGAAGGAGTGGGCGGCGTTCATGCGCGCCTACCGAAGTGAGATGAAGGTGCCGGGCGCCAGCCGGACGCTCGACCTGCTCGCGGCGCTCTCGAAGGAGAGCAGCTTCTCCGTCGGCTGCTATTGCGAGAACGAGGCGCGCTGCCACCGCTCGGTATTGCGCGAGCTGCTCCGCGAGCACGGCGCGAAGCTCACCGAGGGATAGCTCACTCCGCCATGTCCAGCTCGCGCACGCGACCGAGCTGCGTCATCCAATCCACGTACTGAGGCTTGGCGCGGACCTGGAAGCCGTAGTGCCTGCGCAGGGCGGCGACGAGACGCCCGTCGCGACCGAGAATGTCGTCCGCAAAGCCTATCATGAGCGAGTTCGGCCAAGCCTGCGGACGGATCGCGCGCAAGCGTTCGAAAAGCTGGTCCTCGGTTTCCTCGGGATTGACCTGTGCCATGAGCGAGAGCATCGCCGCCGTCGATCGCGAGATGCCCATATGGCAATGCACGAGCAGGTGACGATCGGACTTTTGCTCTGCCTCGGCAGCGAGACCGGCGCCGAACTCGAGGATCTGACCGACGTGCTCCTGCGTCGGCATGGTTAGGCCCGGACCCGGATTGATCACGTCATGAAAGCGCAGGGTCGTACGGCGGTGCTCGCCATAGGTGCCGAAGCTGGTGAGCTCGGGCCAAGTGGGATCAATCAGCGAGAGCACGTGCGTTACCGCGCGTGTTCCGTGCTGCGGAAGCTCGTCGATCCCGCAGATCGTCAGAACCGAAACACCAATCGGCTTCATGACTCAATTCCGGGTGGCTTTCACCGCCCGGTCCTCAGAATGCCTTGGCCGCATCCGGGCGGTACTTGTTCTTCGGCACATGGCCCGAGCGCATGGCCTCACGCTGATCTCGCACCCACACTTCGCGGTTCGGATGCAGGCCGCCGCCGCGCGTCGCCGGAACGGCAGTGTGGCGCGCACGATGGAGAAGCCGCGTGTCGGCCGCACCGCAGTTCGGATGAACGCCGCCATTGGCCGCGACGATCTTCTCCCAGGCCGCCTTGCGCTTCGCGGCCGTCGCAGGATCGCTCAGCGCCGTACAGTTCAGCTCGTTCTTGTTGAGGTCGATAACGATCTCGTCGCCGTCCTCGATGAACGCGATCGGACCGCCGAGTGCCGCCTCAGGGCCGACGTGACCGATGACGAGACCGACCGAGCCGCCGGAGAAGCGCGCGTCCGTCATGAGCGCGACGACGATACCGCGCTCGCGGCAGAGCGCCGTGATACGCGAGGTCGGATCGAGCATCTCGGGCATGCCTGGCGCGCCGCTCGGCCCCTCGTAACGCACGATGACGGTGTCGTGGTTCTGGAACTGGTCCGGTGCTGAATCGAGTGCCTTGAGCAGGCCGGCCTCACCCTCGAAGACGCGCGCCTTGCCGCGGAAGATGTTGTCCTCGAGACCGCCCTCGACACCGGCAAGCTTGAGGATCGCCGAAAACTCCGGCGAAAGGTTGCCGCCTAGCACGCGCAGGCCGCCCGTCGGCTTGTAGGGCTTCTCGACCGGATAGATGACCTTGCCATCGGCCTTCTTGGCACCGAGGCGCTCGACCTGCTGGGCGAGCGTCTCGCCCGTACAGGTCAGCACATTGCCGTTGAGCAAGCCCGCGTCGAGCAGCTCGCGCACGATCACCTGCACGCCACCCATGGCGTCGATGTCGACCATCGAATATTTGCCGTAGGGCCGCGCGTCCGTGAGCACGGGGACGATGTTCTGCGAGAGGTGATTGAACTCCTCCGGCGTCATGATCTCCTTCCAGAAATCGGCATAGCCCGCAGCGCGCGCGATTTCCGGCGCGTGCAGCGTCACGTTCGTCGAGCCGCCGATAGCCATGGCGACGATCACGGCATTGCGGAGCGAGTCGCGCACGACGATGTCGCGCGGCTTGATGTCCTTTTCCATCATCATGGCGAGGTGCTCGACGAGTTCGTCAGCGAACTCGTTCACGCGGCGCGGATCATCCGACGGTGGCGCCACCATCTGCAGCGGCTGCATGCCGACGACGCCGATGAAGGTCTGCATCGTGTTGTACGTGAAGATGCCGCCGCAGCTGCCGATGCCGGGGCAGGCATGGCACGAAATGTGATTGCGGTACTCGGCGTCCGGGTGGCCGGCGACCTGGTAGGCCGTCACGAGATCGATCGTCTCGCCGGTCTTCGGATCATGGCCGGGATGGATCGAGCCGTCCGACATGATGATGGACGGCTGGTTGTGTTCGAGCAGCGCCGCCAGCGTGCCGACCGGCGGCTTGTCGCACGCGACGATGGCGATCGTGCCGGCAAGGCCGCTGGCCTCGAGATGCTCACAGAGGGCATCATTGGTCACGTCGCGGCCGATGAGCGAGTAGCGCATCTCCCGCGTGCCGTTGCGAATGCCGTCCGAGGTCGCGATCGTGTACTCGGGCTGGACGAGCCGCAGCTTCAGCTTGCCCGGCCCCATGCCGATCTTCGCCTTGAGGCGCTCGTGCACGGCTTCGACCTTGTCGAGAACGCCGAGATAGCACTGGCTGTCGCCCTTCGTGCCCACCACGCCGACCGAGGGCTCGTGAATGAGGTCCGGGTCGGTCCCCAGCGCGCGGGCAATGCCCAGAGTCTGTGTCGAGCGGCCCGGATGGCGGTCGATGAGGACGATCTTGGAATTGGTCACGGAAGGCTCCTTCCCTCGGCACGGCGCGCCTCGTCCCGGGCGGAGGCCGCCGGGCGAGGCAATTGGGAGGCTTTATGACGGCGAAAGGCCGTCAGAGGCAAGAGCGGCCGCACGCCTGCGGACCTGCTCCGCGATCCGGCGATGCAACAACCACCGGTTCCGAGACATTACCCCCGCGGGGCTGTCGATCACGGAGCCAGGAAAACATGAGCTATCGAGTTGTCCTGTGGGGGATTGTCGGTGTTGTAGCGGTGCTCGCGGCCGGAAGCGCGGCCTGGGTCTTCGCGCTCCCGCCCAACCCGCCTGCGAAAGTCACGGCGACGATCCCTGAGCAAGAGGTCGAGGCCGCCCTCACCGCTCTGAAGCCGCCGAAGCGCCAGCGGCCCCTGGTCGCGATCATCGGCATCAACGACGCGACCGAGACCACCGACTATCTGATGCCGTACGGCATTCTGCGGCGCGCAGACGTCGTCGACGTTATGACCCTGGCGACTGAGCCGGGCCCGGTCGCACTTTACCCGGCGCTCAAAGTGGAGCCAAATGCCACTGTCACCGATTTCGATGCGCAGCATCCTACAGGCGCGGATTACGTCATCGTCCCCGCCATGAGCCGCGACGACGATCCGAAGGCCATGGCATGGCTCAAGGCCCAAGCGGAGAAGGGGGCGATCATCATCGCCGTGTGCGCCGGCGCCAAAGTGGCCGCCGCTGCCGGGCTGCTCGACGGCAATCTCGCAACCACGCACTGGTACTTTGCGAAGGAGCTGCGCGAGAAGCATCCTTCGATCCGCTATGTCGCCGACCGGCGCTTCGTCGTCGACGGTGCGCGCGCAACGACAACGGGCATCACGGCCTCCATGCCGATGATGCTCACGCTCGTCGAGGCAATCGCGGGGCGCGGCCGGGCGGAGGCTCTCGCCAAGGACCTCGGCGTTGTGAGCTGGGATGCGCGCCACGACAGTGACGCCTTCAAGCTCACGCGGCCCTTCGCGACGACCGTGCTGCGCAATCTTTTCTCGTTCTGGCAATGGGAGAAGCTCGGCATCGAGCTCACGCCGGGCATGGATGAGGTCTCACTGGCGCTGAGCGTTGATGCGTGGTCGCGGACCTATCGTTCCAGCGCCGTTACGTTTGCGAGCGCGGCGGGGGCGCTGGAAAGCCGGAACGGTATGCGCATTCTGCCCGACGAGGTCGCCGACAGCTGGCCCGCAGAGAGCCGGCTCCCCTCGATCAGCGAACGGCCGCCAGCCCAGGCGCTTGATCAGACGCTGCGCAGCATAGAGTCGCGCTACGGCCGGCGCACGGGCGCCATCGTTGCGATGCAACTCGAATATCCGAGGAAGCCAGCCGGGCAATAGACGCGCGGGGCGGTGCTGCTACTCCTCCAGCACGAGCACGCCGCGGCTCATTTCGGCGCGGCGAAGCTGGCCGAGGAAACTCATGCCGAGCAGCGTCTTCGTGAGCTTGCCGGGCTCGGCAACGGCGGCGCGCACATCGCGAACGACGATGTCCTCGATCGCCACGCTGTCGAGGGTGACCATCGCAACTCGGGCAATGCCGTTGGCTGTGCTGACACGATGAGTGTAGTCGCTGTCGCGAATGTGGATGCCGGCGTTGCGGGCATCGTCATGGGTCAGCGCCACGATGGAGGCGCCGGTATCGACCATGGCCTGCACGGCCCGTCCATTGACGTGAACGCGGGAGTAGAAGTGGCCGTACGCGCCGGCTTTGAGCTGGACCATACGGCCGCCGGATGTACGGGCGGCCGGCTCCTCGTCGCTCGCTTCGGCGGCCGCCTCGCCGTCACTCTCGATCCGCTGCGGGTTACCGACGGCTTCATCCGCCGGCGCACCCTCCTGGACCTCGAATTTCAGTCCGAGCAGATCGCGCACGAGATCGGCATTCATGGCACCAATAATGCCAAAACCAGCGATCGCGGCCCAGACCGTCGCCAGTTTCAAGGCATTCGATGCGGAAAGCGACAACGCCATGACCGACAGTTTCCCGCCTGACTACACAGCCGGGACCTGCCACGGAGCTTAAGATGTATCAGCTCCTCAGCGTCAGAAAGTCCCCGGAGAACTCATAAGAGCGCAGGCGGCTTAAAAAACTCATACCGAGAAGGTTCTCGCGCAGCGCCCCCGGCTTGGAGACCAGCGCATCGACGCCATCGACTTGTATGGACCCGATCGCAATACTGGTGAGGCGCACATGCGCGGCATAGGTGATGCCGTTGGCCGTCTGGACGGGCACCGTATAGCGCAGCCGGCTTGTGTCGACGCCGAGCCGTGAGGCGTCCGCCTCGCGGATCACGACAGTCGATGCGCCGGTATCGACGAGCATGGGCATGGTCTGCCCGTTGACGCGGGCGTTGACGGTGAAGTGACCATCGCGGCGCTTGCGAATGCGGACGGCCTGAGCCCCCTGCGTGCTTGGCTCGACGGATACGGCCGTCCCGGGCGGAGTCAGCTCGCCGCGCACGCGATAGGCGATCTCGGTGAGTTCGTCGCGGTAGCTGTAGCCGGCAACCAGAACGAAAGCGATCGCCGCCCAGGTCAGGAAATCGCGCGCCGCCTGCATGGTGCGCCCGCGATAGGAGCCGGCAAGGGAAAGCGTGATCACGATCAGGAACGCGGTAAGAAATCCAGCCGCCGCGAGGTCCGGCCAGTCGAGGCCGAACAGCGTCGCATCGCCCGCGATGAGCAGGCCGAGCGCGCCGATGAGGACCATCAGTAGAATGAGCCAGCCCATTGCCTCAATCTCCGGTGCCGGACGGTACTGCAGCCTCGGCCGTACGACGTCCCGGCAAGAGAGCCATGATTCTGCGGCGCTCTGCGGGCGTATACGTGCTCCAGGCGGCAATCTCCGCAATTGTCCGCGCACAGCCCGCGCAAAGACCGGACCGCGGCTCAATCACGCAGACCTGAATGCACGGACTTTCCATATCGCTCCCGGATACCCGCGCGGCGCGGCGGCGATCGCGAAGGCCCCCTTGGGCCGGGATCGATGTCGCCTCAAGCGGTTAGATAGGATCAGGAGGGGCGAGTGGCAATGTCTGCGTGGTTTGGCCGTCCAAACGGAACGGATGACCGTTCAGCTCCCGTTCAGCCCATCATGGCCGCGTGGGGCGCCCGGCCGCCTGTGCGGGACGGCCGCTCCCATTCCCCCTGACTGGCACCCTGACTGGCGCCTTGGCTCGGCAGGGAGCGATGGCGTTCCTGACCGAGCGGCTGGAGAGGCGGCAGCGCCTCCATGACGCGCTGGCGTGGGAGCGATACCAGGACCTCCGTCCCCTTGCGCAGTTCCGAGCGCAGCTCGAAGACGCCCTCATGCAACTCCACGAGGCTCTTCACGATCGGCAGTCCGAGGCCGGTACCGCCTTCGGCGTTCTCATGCGCGAGCGAGCCCTGACCGAACGCCTGCATGATGCGCGGTATTTCCTCCCGCGGAATGCCTGGGCCGGTGTCGCGAATGCTGAGCGTCTGGCCGCCGAGCGAGTCGCGATAGACGCGCACGGTGATCCGCCCGCCCTTCGGTGTGAACTTGAGAGCGTTGGACAGCAGATTGAGGCAGATCTGGCGCAGTGCGCGCTCGTCCGCCCATATCATCGGCAATGTCTGGTCGAAATCCATTTCGATCGTGAGATTCTTGTTTTCGGCGCGCAGCTTCAGGAGGCGGTAGCAATCGTCGGCAACGTCGATGAGACGGATCGCCTCCTCGTTGAGGTCGTAGCGGCCGGCCTCGATGCGGGAGATGTCGAGGATCTCGTTGATGAGATGAAGGAGGTGACTGCCGCTGTAGTGCACGTTGGCGGCGTACTCCTTGTAGGTTGGATTTTTCAGCGGCCCGAGCAGCTCCGCCTTCATCACCTCCGAGAAACCGAGGATGGCATTGAGCGGCGTCCTGAGTTCATGGCTCATGGTGGCCAGAAAGCGCGACTTGGCGACGTTCGCCGATTCCGCCCGCCGGCGGGCTTCGTCGGATGTCGCTTTCTCCTGCTCGAGCTCGGCGATGAGCGCGTCCTTCTCGGCCCGGTACTCGAGCATTGCGAGCGCCGTCGAGTTGAGACCCTTGGCCAGGAAGATGAAGTAGACGTGCACGCCGAGCGCCATCGAGGCCATGGCCCAATAGAAGGGATGGCCGAGCATGAGCAGGCGGACGACGACCGCGATCGTCATCGGGATCGTGCCGACATAAAGGATCGGCAGCGCGGTCGAGGCAAACGTCATGCGGATCGCGAGCACGACGATCAGCGAGGCGAACAGGAAGACGTGAGAGGCGGAATCCGTCGCGCCCATGCCGACGAGCGCGAAGCCCGCCCAGACGACGCCGTTGAGGGTCTCGGCGAGGATGAGACGGCGGCGCCAGAGCGCGATGTTGATCTCGTCGCGCGGCAGGGCGACGAAGCGTCGGCAGAGCTCGAGTAGCGCCACCTTCGAGCCGATTACCAGCACCAGCCAGAGGATCGCCTCGGTCTTTGTCGCCCAGAACATCGAGGCGAGCGAGAAGATCACGGCGAGAAGCTGAATGGTCGCGACGGCGCTGAGTTCGTTACGCACGAACATCAGCAGCATCTCGTATTCGAAACCGGGCTTGGTCTCGCCGTCGAGCGCCAGGCGGCGCCGGGTGTCGCGAACCTGGAAACCCGGATGCGCGCGCACGATCCGCGGCCGGCGAGGGCTCGCACCTGCATCCTCTGCACTGACGCTGATCGATGACACGACTAGACCCCGGAATGCCTGTCGGAGGCCGGCAGCTTCTCGAACCCGACCCTGTCGCACCCTGCCTTGCGACTGGCCGCGCCCCGTGCGCGCCTCCCAATTTTCCTCAGCGTGAGAGTGATCTGTAAATCCTAACTTCGCGTTTACTCTGACCCGAAGGTTGTAATCACATTTGGTGCAACATGAATTTGTCGTTCACCATTGCGGCATTCCTGCCCCATCCACTGGCCAGGCCTGCTGCGCTCCGGCCGCCGTTGCACCCGCCGGGCCGCTCGATTAGGACTAGGCTCATCGCTCCCCTTGGCCGGAGATCCCCACCATGAAGCTCCTCGAGACCCGGATGGCGCCCAATCCACGGCGCGTGCGCATCTTCCTTGCGGAGAAGGGTGTTCAAGTCCCCACTGAGGAACTCGACCTCATGAAGGGCGACCTGAAGAGCGAGAATTTCACGAAGCTGAACAAGCTCCAGCGCGTTCCGGTTCTAGAGCTCGATGACGGAACCGCCATCTGCGAGTCGATCGCCATTTGCCGATACTTCGACGAGTTGCATCCGGAACCCGCTCTGTTCGGAACCGGCGCGGTCGGCAAGGCCCTGGTCGAGATGTGGCAGCGGCGGATCGAGCTCGGGCTACTGGCGCCCGTCGCGGCCGCCTTCCGGCACCTTCACCCTGCGATGGCCACGTTGGAGATACCGCAGGTTCCGGCCTGGGGTGAGGCGAATAAGCCCAAGGCGCACGAGATGCTGCAGATCCTCGATGAGCAGCTCGCGGGCAACCGCTATGTCGCCGGCGCCGTTTATTCGGTGGCCGACATCACGACGCTCGTCGCCATCGACTTCATGAAGCCAGCCCGCGTCCAGCGGCCCGAAGGCCTGAAGAACGTCGAGCGCTGGTATGCAGAGGTCTCCGCCCGGCCGAGCGCCAAGGCGTGACGACCGGCGCACAATCGCAGGGGGCCAGAGCCCGATGAAGCTGACTATCGTTGGATGCGGCGACGCGTTTGGGGCCGGCGGACGCCTGCAGACCGGCTATCACGTCGATCTCGGCCATCACCGCTTTCTCATCGACTGCGGGGCAACGAGCCTCATCGGCCTCAACAAGTTCGGCATCGACCCGAACGGTATTTCGACGATCTTCCTCTCGCACCTGCACGGCGACCACTACTCGGGGCTCGTGTGGTGGATGCTACACGCCCAGCACGTTGCCAAGCGGACCGATCCCCTCACCGTGATCGGGCCACCGGGCGTCGAGGATCGCGTGCTGCAGACGGCGGAGCTGATGTTCCCGGGATCGACGAAGATCGAGCGGCGCTATCCGCTGATCTTCAAGGAGTGCCATGCCGGAGTGCCGCTCGTCGAGGGTCCGGTCATGGTGACGGCGTGGGAAGTCTCGCACCCCTCGGGCGCACCCTCGCACGCGCTGCGCTTCGAGACCGGCGGCAAGGTGCTCGCTTTCTCCGGCGATACGGAGTGGGTCGAGGCACTGGTGCCTGCGAGCGCAGGCGCCGACCTCTTCATCACCGAGTGCTACGCGTTCGATGGTCCCGTGCGCTATCACACGAGCTGGAAGATCCTCGAGGAGAACCTGCCGCGGATCGCGGCGAAGCGCATTCTTCTCACGCACATGAACCCATCCATGCTGGCGCGCCGCCGCGAGATCGACCGGCCGAACATCCTGCTCGCCGAGGACGGCCTCGTCGTCGACGTGTAATGCGCGCGCCGTCGGCACGACTAATGCGCGCGCGCCGAGCCCCCTCAGAGCATCGCGCACTCGAAGCGCTCGTCGCGGACATTCGTGCCTGCCGCCTTTGCCGTGATGCGCCACACGGTGCGCCCCTGCCGCACGAGCCGCGCCCGGTTCTGCGCGTGAGCACGACCGCCCGCATTGGCGTGTTCGGGCAGGCACCAGGCACGCGCGTTCATGCATCCGGCACGCCTTTCACGGATCCCTCCGGCGTGCGCCTGCGCCAATGGATGGGCGTGACGGATGACGAATTCTACGACGTTGCGCGCGTCGCCATCATTCCCATGGGCTTCTGCTTTCCGGGCCTGGATGCCAAGGGTGGCGACCTGCCGCCACGACGCGAATGCGCCCCACTCTGGCGTGCGCGACTGATGGCGGCGCTGCCGAATCTCGAACTGATGCTACTCGTCGGGCAGTACGCTCAACGCTGGCATCTTGCTGAGGATTGCGGGCGCGACCTGACGAGCACCGTACAGCGCTGGCGCGAGATCGTCGCGCGGCCAGCCGGTCCGGTCATGGTGCCGCTGCCGCATCCATCGTGGCGCAACAACGCGTGGATCAAGAAGCATCCATGGTTCGACGCGGAGCTGCTGCCGTGGCTCCGCGAGACTGTGCGAGCGCATCTGTAGTTCGCGCTCGCGCCTTCGGCGCGACGGGGACTAAATCCCCGTACCCCAATCGGGAGGGACACCCTCCCGAACCCACCCGCTTTTATGGACTTGCAGTTTGCGGCAAGCGCGCCGCAGTCCCCTCCCCTCGCGTAGGGAAGAAGAGAAGGCAGGCGCTCGCGGCGAACTCCAAGTCATGAAAAGCGGGAGTGTCCCCTGCGCCGGGCGTGGGGGTCATGTCGGAGACATGCCTCCAGCATGCGGCCCCACTCGCGGCGAAGCCGCGATCTTCAGCTCAGCTCGTGAATGCGGAAGTTGAGCCCGCCGCGCGGCGTGAGCGTCACGGTGGCATTGATGCCGGGGTGCTCAGTTGCCGGCGCAATTCCGTTGCCGACGTACTCGGGCCGGAAGCGGCGCAGCAGCATCGAGAGCGCGAGCGTGTTCTCGACCTGGCTCATGGCGCCGCCGATGCAGGAGCGCTTACCGCCACCGAAGGGAATGTACGTGTAGGGCCGCCGCTTCTTCGCGGCTTCGCCCATGAAGCGCTCGGGACGGAAGCTCTCCGGCTCTTCCCAGAAGCGCGGATCGTGATGTGCGCCATAGGCAAAGAGCACGACGCGATCGCCGGCCTTGATCTGCTTGCCGCCGATCTCGTCGTCCTTCGCGGCGACGCGGATGAGGCCCCAGATCGGCGGATAGAAGCGCATGGTCTCCTGGATGACGGCGCGCGTGTACGCGAGGCCGGAATAGTCGGCCGCCGTCGGCTCACGCGAGCCGTAGACTTCCTCACCCTCGCGACGAATGCGCTCGACGATCTCGGGATTGCGCGAGGCCTCGTAGAGGGCCCAGGCAAGCGTCAGCGCCGTCGTCTCGGTGCCGGCCCAGAGATACTGCTTCAACTCGTCGACGGCCTGCTGCTCGTCGAATTCCGGGACGTTGGGATCCGCGGTCACGGCCTGGATCATCTTGAGCAGCGTGCGCTCGCGCTCCTCGCGCGGATTGGCCGCGAAGATGGAGGGCGGCACGCCAGCCCAGGCTTCCATGGCCTTGGCAATACCGTCCTCGGAGATCTCGAAGTCCGCGTCCGACATCTTCTTCATGCGAAGATCTTTGTGGCTCGGAACGTCGGTGTAGGTCTTCACGCACTTGAAGATGAAGTGCGGATTGAAAGGCATGTCGCGATCGAACAGCGCCTTGCAGATCATGTCCGCGGCGAGCGTCCAAGTCTGTTCGACCATCTCGACGCTCTCGCCCGTGCGCGCGAGTTCGGCCCAGACGTCCATCTTCTGGCGGATCGCCGTCAGGAAGTACGGGATGTATTCCGCGAACATATCCGGATGGAAGGCCGGCTGCTGCGGCATCCGAATCTTCTGCCAGAGCGCGCCGTCGTGCGTGATCATCGACTTACCGAAGACCGGACGCAGACCGTCGAAGTACTTGATGTAGTCGTCGACCTTCGTGACGAGCACGCGCTTGAAATGATCGGGCTCCGAGAGGAAGACCACGCGCTCGTTGGCCATGGTGACAGCAATCACGCCGCCATAGCGCTGCGTGAGCTGCTGAAGAATCGTCATCGGGTTCGCTGCAGTGCCCTTCTGCAGGGCGGTCAGCTTGAACCAGATGCTCTCCTGCTCACCGAGGCCCTGCGTGTGCTGGCCAGGTGTCGCAGTATTTCCCTGCTGCAGACCATCATTGGTCGGCGTATGGATCGCAGTCATAGCGTGCGTTCCTACTGTCCACGCGCAATGAACGCGGACAATCGAGGTTGTCTCACCCGACCGGCGTTTCCCCACCCAAGGCGCTCGGAGGCATCTGACGTGCCGTTGGCTGCCTAAGGGTCTCGTAGCACCGGGTCGCCCGGGATGTCCACGAATGGCCACAGTGCTGCTGCGTTTTAGCGCGGCGTGTGACCAAAACGCTGGACTTTTCTTATTCCTAGCCCGGTCCTGCCTCTTCAGGCGAGATCAGGCGGGACGCTTGGTTAACGGCGGTCAGAATGCGAACGCGCCCGTCTTCGAGGCGTGCTGTGCCTGACGCGACCAGGGCGAGTGCCTGCGGATAGATATCATGCTCCACGCGGAGAATGCGCTCGGCGAGGCTTCCGGGTGTATCGCCGTCCACGACCGGGACTGCGCCCTGGGCGATGATTGGCCCCGCGTCCACCTCGGCAACCACGTAATGCACCGTGCACCCCGCGATCCGCACCCCGTCGGCGAGCGCGCGCGCGTGGGTATGCAGGCCAGGATAAAGCGGCAGCAGCGAGGGATGGATGTTGATCATGCGCCCGGCCCAGCGCGCGACGAATGTCGACCTCATCAGTCGCATGAAGCCGGCCAGGACAACGAGTTCCACGCCCTCTGCCTCCAGGACGGCATGGAGCGCATCCTCGAAGGCCTCGCGGGTTGCATAAGCCTTGTGATCAACCGCGTGGGCAGCAATGCCCTGCTCGCGCGCCCAGGCGAGGCCCGCAGCCTGCGGACGGTTCGACACCACGCAGACGATCTCGGCCGGATAGTCCGCCGCGCGCGCGGCCGCCACGAGCGACATCATGTTCGAGCCGCGGCCCGAAATCAGAATGCCGACGCGTCGGCGCGGCTTCACGTCGGGTACCTCAACTGGCCGGTGTAGTGCACGGCCTCGGTTTGGCCCTTGCCCTTGGCGTCACTCAGCACACCACGCGGCGGGGCGATGCGACCGATGATCATCGGAGACTCACCGGCATCGCGGAGCTCCTTCAGCACGAGGCCCGCACGCTCGCGCGACGCCACGATGACGAGGCCGATGCCGCAGTTGAACGTGCGCAGCATCTCGGTGTCATCGAGATTACCGGCGGTCTTCAGCCATCCGAACACAGCCGGCGGTATCCAGGCGCCAAGGTCGATGTTGGCGCCCACGCCGTCTGGCAGAACGCGCGGCACGTTCTCCGAAAGCCCGCCGCCCGTAATGTGAGACAGAGCTTTGATCGCGCCTTCGGGCCCGCTGCCGCCAGTTGCCCGCAGAGCCGCGAGCACGGGCTTCACATAGATGCGTGTCGGCGTGAGCAGGCTCGCTGCGAGCGTCGTGTCGGAGGCGTAGGGGGCCGGTGTCTCCCACTCGAGACTGGCGCCGGCAACGAGCTTGCGCACGAGCGAGTAGCCATTCGAATGCACGCCCGACGAGGGCAGGCCGATAAGTAGGTCACCGACCTCGATATCGGCGCGCGGGAGTACGCCGCCGCGCTCGACGGCGCCGACGCAGAACCCGGCGAGATCGTAGTCGCCACCGCCGTACATGCCCGGCATCTCGGCCGTCTCGCCGCCGATCAGCGCGCAGCCCGCCTCATGGCAGCCGGCCGCAATCCCGGCGATGACCTCGCGCGCCACCGCCACATCAAGCTTGCCGGTCGCAAAATAATCGAGGAAAAACAGCGGCTCGGCTCCCTGCGCGAGCAGGTCGTTCACGCACATGGCGACGAGATCGATGCCGATCGTCGCGTGCTGGCCGGTCTCGATGGCGATCCTGAGCTTGGTGCCGACGCCGTCGTTCGCGGCGACGAGGATCGGATCCTTGTAGCCGGCCGCCTTCAGATCGAAGAGACCGCCGAAACCACCGAGATCCGCATCCGCACCGGCGCGCCGCGTCGCGCGCACGAGCGGCTTGATAGCGGCCACGAGGGCATTGCCGGCATCGATATCGACGCCGGAATCACGGTAGGTGACGGACGCATTCGGGTCCGTACCTGCGCCGTTGTGGCCAATGGACGTCATTTCACCCTCGCAGAGGTGGACCGCAGCCTTCGGGCGCGGCGTTCATGCCACGGCAGGTCAGGAACTCGGGGCCAGTCCAGCCAGGAGGCGCAATGCTCGCGGCCGAACCCTACTTTTGCCCCAATGGTCGTGGCCCAAGTGGTGGTGCCCAACTGATGGGTATTGTGCGGGGCAATAGCAATCCGTGGGACGTTCGGCAACTCACGGAAAGGCTATGTTGTCCCCAATTCCGGATGAATTGGCTAAGCCTGGGACCGTTGGGCACCATGAGAAGGCTTTTGGGCAACACCGACATCGGCGCGCGCGGCGGAAAGAGGCCCCGGCACGTGTTCGCTGGCGCCATTGCGGCTCTATTTCTGGGCCTCGCATCCGGATCCGCGACGGCAGAGGATGCGAAGGTCTTCATCATCGGGAACTATCCCGTAGAAGCCCGCGCGGCCGATGCCGTGACTGCCAAGGACCAGGCGATTGCCGATGGCCAGCAGGCGGCCTTCCGCTCGCTTCTGAAGCGCATCGTCCCCGTCACCTCCTACGGACGCCTGAAGCAGATCCGCGCGACACCCGCCGCGCCGCTTATCGAGGGGTTCTCGGTGCGCTCCGAGCGCAATTCGGCGACTGAATACATCGCGAGCTACGACTTCTCCTTCCAGCCCGCGGCCGTCCAGCAGCTGCTCGAGCGCAATGGCATTCCCTACGTCGACAAGCAGGCGCCGCGGATCGTAATCGTGCCGATCTACCGCGCCGAGCGGCAGCCGCAGAATGTCGTGGCTGAAGCAAGCGACACGTGGATGTACGCCTGGCGCAGCCTCGACCTCGCCAACACGCTGACGCCGGCCACGATCTCGCAACCCAAGAAGACGCTGAGCCTCAACACAGTCAAAGCCGCACTCGAAGGTGAAGGCGGCGCGCAGCGTGCGGTCGCCGGCGAGTATCAGACGTCGCTGGTCGTGCTCGCCGTGCTCGAGCCGAGCGCCGACGGCAAGAAAGCCACCGTCACGCTCAGTGGCCAGGATGCGGTTGGCCCGTTCACGCTGGCGCGCAATTATCGCCTCGACGGCGATCTCGCCTACACGTCGGAGCTTGCTGCCGTCGTCGGTCTCGGCGTGCTCGAAGGGCGTTGGAAGGCTGCGAATTCGCATCTGAGTACGGCGAGCGCGCCGGCGCAGGATAATTTTGCCCCGGCGCCCGGCGGTGGCGGCTTTGGCACGGGCTTCGGCGCCAGCCCTGGCTCGGGCTATGGCGAGGGCCCGTCGAGCTATGGCGCACGCGGCAGTGCACCGAGCGGCGGCGCGCCGATCCGGGTTTCCGTCTCTTTCCAGGGGATGGCCGAATGGCAGCAGATCAGTCAGCGCCTCTCTGCGGTTCCGGGTGTCGGCAATCTCGAAGTGGAAGGCCTTTCCGCGCGCAGCGCCCGCATTGCGCTGAGTTTCCCAGGAAGCCCGGATGATCTTGCTCGCGCACTTTCCCAGCAGGGATTGAGCTTGCGCAGCGGGCCTGATGGGCTCATCCTGAGCGGCGGACGCTGATCTACGGATCTACGGCTGAAAGAGGCGCATGTCCCAGGCCACGGGATGTTCGAATCCGGGCTTTATGCGCGCTGCTTCGGGATGGCCGCAATTGATGATCACGTTCTCCTCGATGCGCGCCACGAACGACGGCACGATCAGGATCGCCGATCGCTTCTCCCGGAACCATTTCGAGCCGGCGGCCCGCGCCCTGGCGAGGTCCAGCCATCCGGGCACGGTGTCCTTCGTGAAGATCTCGTAGGAAACGCCCGCCGGAATCTCGATCTCGATGTAATGCTGGTTCGATGGCAGCACGCCGTTGAAGTGCGCGAGTTTTTCGAGGAGCGCGGTGGAGTAGTGCCGCGAGGTATAGATGACCTCCTGGCCCTTCTCGTGCCAGCGGCCCTCGATGCGCGACGCCCCTTCGCCGCTGTAGATCGGATAGGTGCCCTGCGGATCGCCGATGCGATAGACGCGCATCGGCTCCGCAAGAACTCTAGGCCGCGACGCCGGCATCGGCTTTGGCCAGCAGCTTGAGGACGAGATCGGCGCCCGCGATCGATTCCTTGGCGAGATCGATCGGTGTCCGGCCGCCGAGCATGGGATGCTCCTGGATCATGAAGCGCGCAGCCCGCCCCGCATCATCATGATAGACGCGCAGCACCTCGTAGAAGACCTTCGAGAGGGCCCAGACCTTTTCGCTCTCGTCCTTGGTGAGGGCATTCTTCCTGCGGTGGAGCGTCGATTTCGGAATGATGTCCGTCGCGCGGACGAACTTCCCCAGCGGATCGATCCGCTCCATGACGACGGTCGCGGTCTTGACCGGAAAGCCCTTGGCAATCCGCTCCACGAGCCCAAGGTCGTCCACCTTGGCCCAGTCGGTCAGGCCGATGAACTTGGCAATCCGCCGGGCCTCGGAAACTGCCCCGCTTTCGGTCGCTTGCATGGCAGCACCTCGCGTTATTCTCATTTGGAACGAATATAGTCCCATTTGGATCCTTTCACAAGGTCCGGTCGAACGGCCCCAGCACTCTCCAAAGCTCCGGTCGAGGGCGCGCGCATCTGCCTGTTGCGCTTGGCCGCGAACGTGCTATGCCCAGGCCACCCCCCAATTCTGTCCGGGTTCAGTACTGCCGCGATGAATGTCGTCACTTCGACCGACGGGCTTGCCGCCCTTTGCCGCGAGCTCGCACAAAGCCGCTATGTCGCTGTCGACACAGAGTTCATGCGCGAGCAGACCTTCTGGCCGAAGCTGTGCCTCGTGCAGCTCGCCGGTCCGGATGCCGAGGCCGTTGTCGACCCGCTCGCCGAGGGCCTCGACCTCGCGCCGTTCTGGGACCTGATGACCGACCGCGACGTGGTGAAGGTCTTCCACGCCGCGCGCCAGGACCTCGAAATCGTACACGTGAAGACGGGCGCGCTGCCGGCTCCGGTGTTCGATACTCAAGTCGCGGCCATGGTCTGCGGCTTCGGCGACAGCATCAGTTACGTCAATCTGGTCAAGCGCATCAGCGGCGAGGATCTCGACAAGACATCCCGCTTCACGGACTGGAGCCGCCGTCCGCTCAGCCAGAAGCAGCTCCAGTATGCGCTCGGTGACGTGACGCACCTGCGCAACGTCTACACAAGCCTGCAGAAAATGCTCGAAACGTCAGGCCGTGCGCACTGGCTCGACGAGGAAATGGCAACGCTGCTCGACCCCGGCACGTACGAGACGCTTCCCGAGGACGCCTGGCGCCGCCTCAAGCTCAAGGTGCGCGGGCGCAAGTCCCTGGCCGTGCTGATCGAGCTTGCCGCCTGGCGCGAGCGTGGCGCCCAGTCTCAGGACGTGCCGCGCAGCCGCATCATCCGTGACGAGGCGCTCTACGACATCGCGAATCAGATGCCGACGGAGACGAAGCAACTCGCGGAACTGCGCACGCTGAGCGACGGCTTTTCGCGCTCCCAGCGCGCCAAGGAGATCATCGACGCCGTCAAGCGCGGCCTGGAGCGCGATCCCGCGACCCTGCCCTCGGTCAGCTCGCACTCGCCGTCCTCGGGCGACGTCAATGCGCTTTGCGATATGCTGCGGGTGCTGCTCAAAGCCGCCGCCCAGCGTCACAAGGTGGCGCCACGGCTCATTGCCGACGCCGACGACATCGAGGCCATCGCGAGCCAGCGCAACCCGGATGTACCGGCTCTCAAGGGCTGGCGGCGGGAACTCTTCGGAGAGGATGCGCTGCGGCTCAAAGCCGGCGAGCTGGCGCTCACCGTCCGCAATGGCGAGGTCATCGCCATTCCGACCGCGAAGAAATAGCCCGTCCCCACCGGCCGCATCGAGACCTGAGCGCCTGCCCAAAAATGCGCCTCTGATCTCGCGCGCGACCGGCTAGCGGACACCGCTGCGGCGCTTTATAAGGCTTCCAATCGCCCGGTCACCGTCCGCCCCCCGTCCCGCCTGACGAACGGTGCTTGCCGTGCACTCACGTGCCCGGGTCCCGACAACCTCGATCGACTGCTGGATCGCTGCAGGAGACGTGCCCGTCATGACCCTCACCCCCACCTCGCTTGACAGTTTCAAGTGCCGCAAGACCCTCAAGGTCGGCAACAAATCCTACGAGATCTTCTCGCTGCCGGACGCCGAGAAGAACGGCCTTCCAGGTATCTCCCGGCTGCCCTTCTCGCTGAAGGTGCTGCTCGAGAATCTGCTGCGCTTCGAGGATGGGCGCTCGGTCAAGGCTGCCGACATCAAGGCCATGGCCGCCTGGCTCACCTCCAAGACATCGAAGGCGGAGATCGCCTATCGCCCCGCGCGCGTCCTGCTTCAGGACTTCACGGGCGTACCCTGTGTCGTCGATCTCGCGGCCATGCGCGACGCCATGCAGACCATGGGCGGCGATCCTTCGAAGATCAATCCGCTGGTGCCCGTCGACCTCGTCATCGACCACTCGGTCATGGTCGACTACTTCGGTACAGCCGACGCCTTCCAGAAGAACGTCGACGTGGAGTACGAGCGCAACAAGGAGCGCTACGAGTTCCTCCGCTGGGGCGGGTCGGCCTTCAACAACTTCCGCGTCGTACCGCCGGGCACGGGCATCTGCCATCAGGTGAACCTCGAGTACCTCGGCCAGACCGTGTGGACGAAGGAAGTCGGCGGCATCACGCAGGCGTTCCCCGATACGTGCATCGGCACCGACAGCCACACCACGATGATCAACGGCCTCTCGGTGCTTGGCTGGGGCGTCGGCGGCATCGAGGCCGAGGCGGCCATGCTCGGCCAGCCCGTCGCCATGGTCATTCCCGAGGTGATCGGCTTCCGCCTCAAGGGCAAGCTCAAGGAAGGCATCACAGCGACCGATCTCGTGCTCACCTGCACCCAGATCCTGCGGAAGCGCGGCGTCGTCGAGAAGTTCGTCGAGTTCTTCGGCGATGGCCTCGATCATCTCTCGCTCGAAGATCGCGCGACCATCGCCAACATGGCGCCGGAATACGGCGCGACCTGCGGCTTCTTCCCGACGGATGCCGACACGATCAAGTACCTGACCTCCACGGGACGTTCGAAGGATCGGGTCGCGCTCGTCGAGGCCTACTGCAAGGTACAGGGCCTGTGGCGCCAGCCGGGCCATGAGCCGGTCTTCACGGACGTGCTCGAGCTCGACATCTCGACCGTCGAGCCCTCCATGGCCGGCCCAAAGCGGCCGCAGGATCGCGTCCTGCTGAAGGACGCCAAGGTCGGTTTTGCGAAGTCGCTCCCCGAGATCGTGAAGGGCGCGACGATCGACGCGAAGACGCCGGTCGGCGACGGCAGCTACAGCATCGGCAGCGGCGATGTCGTGATCGCGGCCATCACGTCGTGCACGAACACGTCAAATCCCTCGGTGCTCGTCGCCGCAGGTCTCGTCGCCCGCAATGCCCGCGCAAAGGGCCTCACCATCAAGCCCTGGGTGAAGACATCCTTCGCTCCGGGCTCGCAGGTCGTGACCGACTACCTCAGCAAGGCCGGCCTGCAGGCGGAACTCGACGCGCTCGGCTTCAATCTCACGGGCTACGGCTGCACGGTCTGCATCGGCAATAGCGGCCCACTGCCCGAGGCGGTCTCGAAGGCGATCGCGGACGGCAATCTCGTCGCCGGAGCCGTGCTCTCGGGCAACCGCAACTTCGAGGGCCGCGTGCACGCCGAGGTGAAGGCCAACTACCTCGCCTCGCCGCCACTGGTCGTCGCCTATGCAATCGCGGGCACGCTGAACAAGGACCTGACCACCGAGCCGATTGGCACCGACCAGGATGGCAAGGATGTCTTCCTGCGCGACATCTGGCCGACAACGGCTGAGATCGCGTCGATCGTACGCTCGACGGTGACGCCCGATACGTTCGCCACGCGCTACGCGGATGTCTTTAAGGGCGACGAGAAGTGGCAGTCACTCGGCAAGGCGCGCGCGAGCCTCACGTACGGATGGAACACGGTCTCGACCTATGTCCAGAACCCGCCGTACTTCGAGGGCATCACGATGGAGCCCAAGCCCATCAGCGATGTCGCCAACGCGCGCATCCTCGGCCTCTTCGGCGACTCGATCACGACCGACCACATCTCGCCGGCCGGTTCGATCAAGCGCGACGGTCCCGCCGGGAATTATCTGATCGAGCGCCAAGTGCGTCCGCACGACTTCAACTCGTACGGCGCGCGGCGCGGCAACCACGAGATCATGATGCGCGGCACGTTCGCCAACATCCGCATCAAGAACCTCATGCTCGGCGGCAAGGAAGGTGGCAACGCGATCCACTATCCCGATGGCAAGGAGGCGTCGATCTACGACGTCGCCATGCAGTACAAGGATGAGGGCGTGCCGCTCGTCGTGTTCGGCGGCAAGGAGTACGGCACGGGCTCGTCACGCGACTGGGCGGCGAAGGGCACTGCACTCCTCGGCATCCGCGCGGTGATCGTGCAGTCCTTCGAGCGCATTCATCGCTCGAACCTCGTCGGCATGGGCGTGCTGCCGCTCGTCTTCGAGGACGGCTTGTCGTGGCAGGACATCGGCCTCACAGGCCGGGAATTCGTCACCATCCCAGGCCTCACCGACCTCAAGCCCCGCCAGAAAGTCACACTCCAGGTGACGTTCGAGGATGGTGTGACGCGCGAGGTGCCGACGCTCTGCCGGATCGATACCGAGGATGAGATGAGCTACTATCGCCACGGCGGCATCCTGCACTATGTGCTCAGGAACCTCGCCGCAGCGGCGTGATGACTTCGGGTGCGAGCTGAGCTCGCACCCACTCAGATAGTTAAGAAGCTCCTGTCCGATCGGACAGGAGCTTTTTTCTTTTGCCTCATGCACATTAGCAGCGTGTCGCCGCCCCCTCGGCGGCATGAAGAAGAGACCCAACTCTGACGTTGCTTCCGCCTCCCCCTCGAGAAGCAAAAAGGGCCGCCTGATGGGCGGCCCTTTCCGTTAGTTCTTGTCGCTAACCGATCCGATTAGAAGCGGATGCGGGTGCCAACTGTGATGAAGTGGATGTCTTCCACGGTCAGACCAGCGTGCAGGCCCGGCGCATCAAGCGAGTAGTTCTTGTATGCGAGCCAGAACTCCATCGCAGCCGCATCGACGTGCTGGACAACACCAACGCCCCAATGCTCGAGCGTGTCGCCAGAGAGGATGTTCCGCGTCGGGTTGACCGAGCCACCAGGCGCGCCAGCAGTGATGTTGACGTCCTGACCGGCGCCCTTCCACTCGCTGTACTCGCCGTAGATCACCGTGTCACCGATGCCGAAGAAGTTCCGCGCAACACCACCCGAGAGGTAGAAGAAGCGCGAACCGTAGTCGCCACCGATGTCGGAGTCGGTCGTGTCACGATCGCCAGCGGCGCCCGTGAAGAACAGGCCCGTCGGCATGTGACGGATCGACAGCGAGCCGGCAAGCTGCTCGACTTCCTTGCGGCAGTCGACCGTGCAGACCAGCGAACCCACCGGGCCGTTGTACTCGCTGCGAACGCTGTAGCCGATGCCACCGGCGATACGAACGCCGTTGAACTCACCAGCATAGCGCAGCGCGACATCCCAGTAGTTGTCTTCACCGGCCGAGGCGCCGAGCGTGAAGCCCGCGATCGTCGGGGTACGATACTGGATGTGCTCGTTGCGCTCGTTCAGCCAGTCACCCGAAGCACCCTGGAAGAAGTTGCCCCAGGTGCGAGCGGAGTACGTGCCGTTCGACAGGCCGAGGAACATGCCGTTCGAATGCAGACGCACATCGTTCGATGCGGCCATGCCCTTGCCGGACAGGTCGATCAGGATGATGTTGTTTGCAGCCGACGAACCATGTCCGATCGACACGCGGCCAAGACGGCTGTGCTCGACCCAAGCCATGGCTTCGCGAAGGTTGTGGCCCGTACCGCCGTTGTCGTCACCGGCCGTACCGTTCACGGTCATGCCGTTGCCATTGGCCTGATTCTGAGCCGACGAGTTGCTGGCGAAGGCCTCGAACTCGTAGAGGAAGCCGGCGCTGATCTCAGGCGAGATCTTGGCCGAACCGCTCATCCGCCAACGCGAGTTAGAGGAAGTCGGCCCCGAGACGTACATATCGCTCTGAATGCCGTCGTCCCAGAACATCAGCTGCTGCGAGATCTGACCCGAGATGGTCAGCGAGACCTTCCGGTTGCCCTTGCGGGCCGTCGTCGCCTCGAGCTCAGCAACACGCTCTTCGAGGTCGGCGCAGCAATTACCACCGAGGTCGGCAGCCGACGCGGGGCCCATACCCACGATCAGTGCAGCGACGGCGGCCATCGAAATGCGACTGAATGTCGTCATCGATCCCCCATTCATCTGTCTAGTGCTCCATTTCCAATTGCTTCCAGCGCGGAAGCAGAGTGCGCAGCCCGGCGGCGGGCATTTCACGTCTCTTCGGGACTGCACGCACGCGCCTCAAGCGCACGCCGTCACGAGGAAACGCGACTTCAATCACGCAGAACTGGACTGGATACGCGGCCTGCGGCAGGACCATTGAGCGCCGGGCTTGCTTCCTGCGCTTCGATCCGATCAGCATGATTACCTCATGCCCCGGACCGCCTTGTGAGCCCTCGACTGGAGGACTCGCCGCACGACTCGACTGATGGATTGAGGAATATGTTTCGGCGTCTTTTCGGTCTAACAACCTGGAGTTGAAAGAACCGCAGCAGGCGTGGGCAGCGTTCGTAATGAGTCACATTGTGGCCTGAACGACACGCATTTTGCGCCGGCACACACTTGAATTCTCACCAACAAGTTAAAACCGGCCCCTTGTATACGCCGTGCTGTGCACGATTGGGACCGGACTCGTCCGGCGATGCGGAACTTTCGTTCCACACCGGCGCTAAGCAGGCAGTAGCGCCCTCACTCGATCGCTCTAGATTCGCGCGGAGTTCGTGAATGCGGAGCACTGGCCAAAACATCCGCGCTGTTGCATCCTCCAGAGCGCTTGCACACTGCCTCCGCGATCCGACATATGGCTCCGCGAGTGTCTCAATGAGATGGGCCGCTCTCTAGCGGCTGTGGCTAACTCGACGATCGCGCGCGCGTGCCTCGATAGAATTCTAGGCAGAGCCGAAGACAGAACCGACAGGAGATCTCACGATGACCTTCAAGCTGCCCGAACTCCCATATGCGTACGACGCGCTCACGCCTTACATGTCGAAGGAGACGCTCGAGTTCCATCACGACAAGCATCACCTTGCCTATGTCGACAACGGCAACAAGTTTGCCGGCGCCGGCACCAAGTACGAAGGCAAGAGCATCGAGGACATCTGCAAGGAAGCGTTCGCCGCGAAGGACGCGCCGGTTATCAACAACATCGGCCAGCACTACAATCACATCCACTTCTGGAAGTGGATGAAGAAGGGCGGCGGTGGCAAGAAGCTGCCCGCGAAAGTGCAGAAGCTCGTCGACGAGGCGGGCGGATTCGACAAGGTGCGCGCTGACTTCATCGCAGCCGGCGTCGGCCAGTTCGGCTCGGGCTGGGCGTGGCTCGCCGTGAAGGGCGGCAAGCTCGAGGTTCAGAAGACGCCGAATGGCGAGAACCCGCTCATGCACGGCGGCAAGCCGATTCTCGGCGTCGACGTGTGGGAGCACAGCTACTACATCGACTATCGCAATGCCCGCCCGAAGTATCTCGAAGCCTGGTTCGACAACCTCGTGAACTGGGAATACGTGGAAGAGATGCTCGGCTGAGCACGGCTGACGTCCAAGCGACCGAACAAGAAAGGCCCCGTCTCATGGCGGGGCCTTGATCTTTTCGGTGCGAGGTAATCGCTGCAGTTCAGGACGACGACGTGTTTTCCGTGAGATCGGGCCTCAGTTCGTCGACGTTATTGGCACGACGCACGCGCCCCTCGAGTTGCGCACCCTCATCGACGCTGAGCGTCTGGTGGTGAACGTCACCTTCGACCCTGGCGCCCGACTCGAGCAGCACGCGGATGCCGCGGATCGTCCCCATGATCGACCCGAAAACGGTGATCGTCTCGGCAGAAACGACGCCCGTGACCTTGCCGACATCCCCGATGATGACCTCAGTGCCGAGCACGTCACCCTGGATCTCGCCTTCGACGCGGATCTTGCCCTTTGAGATGATGCGCAGGCCCTGGCCGATGATCGTGAGGTCCTGGCCGATGATGGAGATGCCGCTCCCTGACGCGTCGCTCATGGGCCCGCTGGGGATGACTGTGTCGTTGTGAGCCTGATGAATGGGTGGCGGCGTCGGCTCGCTTGGAACGCGCCCGGTGGCAGGCGACATTGTCTGCAGGCGCAGCGAATCTATCCGCTGCGGTTCTGCTGAAGCCTTGGGTGAGGTCGAACCATTACGCGTGAACATTTCTGGCCCCCGTATTTTTTGCCAAAGCGACAATTGTTTGCCGCTTTGAAAAACAAACACGCGGCCATGGTCGAAATGTGTCTTTTCAATGAGCATAAGCTGAAGGGCGTATGAAGGCGCTGACCGCCGCCGCCTGGGTGCGGGCTGCAGCTCTGCCCTCCGCAGACCTGCGTTGACGCCTTGCCGGGCCGCTGCGAATTTGAGACTTCGCTCAGTACAGGCCGCTCGGCCTGCAAATGCCCGCCAACGGGCAACACCACCCACATCGAAGAGGAAACACCATGGATTTCAGCGGGCAAGTTGCGGTCGTCACCGGAGCCGCCAACGGCATCGGCCGCGCCACCTCCCTCGCCTTTGCGGCCCGCGGCGCGAAGATCGTTGCCGTCGATCGTGACGCCGCCGGTGTCGAGAAACTCGCCCAGGAGATCCGCGGGAAAGGTGGTGAGGCCCTGGCGGTCGCTGCCGACGTCACCAAGTCGGCCGATGTCGCCCGCTATGTGAAAGCCGCTGTCGATACTTTTGGCCGGATCGATTGTTTCTTCAATAATGCCGGCATCGAAGGAAAGGTGGCACCAATCGCCGAGTATGACGAGGCGATATTCGACGCCGTCATCGGCGTAAACCTCAAGGGCGTCTTCCTGGGCCTCCGGCACGTCCTGCCGGTCATGATCGTGCAGGGCAGCGGCGCTGTGGTGAATACGGCATCGGTCGCCGGCATTACGGGCACACCGGGTCTCGGCCCGTACGTCGCCACGAAGCACGCTGTCATCGGCCTGACCAAATCCGTTTCGGGTGAGGTGGCGCGCCAAGGGATCCGTGTGAACGCCGTCCTGCCGGGGCCCGTCGACACGCGAATGATCCATTCCATCGAGGAGATGATCAATCCCGCCGATGCGGAGGCCGTCAGCGCACGCTATCAGGCTTCCATTCCCATGGGCCGCTACGCCACCGTCGACGAGATCGCCAGCACGGTCCTTTTCCTGTGCTCGGACTTCGCCAGCGGGATCACCGGCGCCCAATACGTCGTCGACGGCGGCCGCACGGCCACTGGCGGCGCGGCAACGACCGTGGGCTCGCCCCGCAACTGATGAGATGCTGGCGGAGAGCCGCACCGGGCCCCGTATCTGTGGCCCGGCGGCCCCTCCGCGAGCGGCTCCGCTGCAATTCCGTGCAAAGCACGCCCAAAGACGCACCATTGATTGTTGCATCGCCGCACCGGTTTTGGCATGGTCCGCCCGCCAAATCCCGACCGGGCGCGTACTGACGGCGGGAGTCGGCGCTGCGCGCCGGCCGGCGCCGCAACATCTTTCCTTGCATCGATCCGGCAACCCAGCGGCAGCCGGAGCGCTGTGAGGTCATTGCTTTGCCGTGCGGGCTGCGATCCTGGTGGCGTTCACCTAGGCGGCGCGCACTCCAAGCCCTGAAGGGGGCATCTGACCAACGGGGAGCACTCTACCCATGCAGTCCATTTTGTGGGCCATCATCATCTGTGGCCTGCTTTCGATAGCCTACGGCGCGGTCACCATCCGCGCGGTCATGGCGTCGGATGCCGGCAACGCGCGCATGCAGGAAATCGCCGGCGCCATTCAGGAGGGAGCCCAGGCTTACCTCACCCGCCAGTACCAGACGATTGCTATCGCCGGCGTTCCCATCTTTCTTCTCGTCGGCTTCCTTCTCGGCTGGCTCGTCGCGGTCGGCTTCCTCATCGGCGCTGTTCTTTCAGGCCTTGCGGGCTTCGTCGGTATGCACGTCTCGGTGCGCGCCAACGTGCGCACCGCACAGGCTTCGACGGTCTCGCTCGCCGATGGCCTTTCCATGGCCTTCCGCGCCGGCGCAGTGACGGGCCTCCTCGTTGCTGGCCTCGCGCTTCTCGGCGTCGTCGTCTACTACTCGCTGCTCACTGCAGGCATGGGCTACGCCCCGACAAGCCGCACGGTGATCGACTCGCTCGTTGCGCTCGGCTTCGGCGCCTCGCTCATCTCGATCTTCGCCCGTCTCGGCGGCGGCATCTTCACCAAGGGCGCCGACGTCGGCGGTGACCTCGTCGGCAAAGTCGAAGCCGGCATCCCCGAGGACGATCCGCGCAACCCCGCGACGATCGCCGACAACGTCGGTGACAACGTCGGTGACTGCGCCGGCATGGCCGCCGACCTCTTCGAGACCTATGCGGTGACGGTCGTCGCCACCATGGTGCTCGCGGCGATCTACTTCGTCGGGCAGCCCGTCGTCAGCAGCCTCATGATCTACCCGCTGGCGATTTGCGGCATCTGCGTCGTCACGTCGATCATCGGCACGTACTTCGTCCGTCTCGGCGCCAACCAGTCGATCATGGGCGCCCTCTACAAGGGCATCATCGCCACCGGCGTGCTCTCGCTGATCGCCCTCTACCCGCTCACCGACTACATCCTCGGCATGGGCACGGTGTTCAAGACGTCAGGCGGCTTCACCTTCACCGGCATGGACCTCTTCTGGTGCGGCGCTGTCGGCCTCATCGTGACGGCGGCCATCATCGTCGTGACCGAGTACTACACGGGCATCGGCTACCGTCCCGTGCGCTCGATCAGCCAGGCGTCGGTGACCGGTCACGGCACGAACGTGATCCAGGGCCTCGCGGTCAGCCTCGAGGCAACGGCGCTGCCGGCACTCATCATCATCGCCGGCATCATCGTCACGTTTAAGCTCGCCGGTCTCTTCGGCATCGCGATCGCGGTCACGACCATGCTCGCACTCGCCGGCATGGTCGTCGCGCTCGATGCTTTCGGCCCCGTAACGGACAACGCCGGCGGCATTGCCGAGATGGCGGGCCTGCCGAAGGAAATCCGTCGCACGACCGACGCACTCGACGCCGTCGGCAACACGACCAAGGCGGTCACCAAGGGCTACGCGATCGGCTCGGCCGGTCTCGGCGCACTGGTGCTGTTTGCGGCCTACAATGAAGACCTCAAATACTTCATAAGTATCGCGCAGCCAGGATCGATGTTCCACAACCTGACTGTCGACTTCTCGCTGTCCAATCCGTACGTCGTCGTCGGCCTGCTCTTCGGCGGCCTGCTGCCTTACCTGTTCGGTGGCATCGCGATGACGGCGGTCGGTCGTGCAGCCTCCGCGATCGTCGAGGAAGTTCGCCGGCAGTTCAAGGAGAAGCCGGGCATCATGAAGGGCACCGAGAAGCCCGACTACGCCCGCGCCGTGGACCTCCTGACCAAGGCCGCGATCAAGGAAATGGTCGTGCCATCGCTGCTGCCGGTGCTTTCGCCGATCGCTTGCTTCTTCGTCGTGAAGTGGATTGCGGGCACGGGCCATGCGTTTGCAGCGCTCGGCGCCATGCTGCTCGGCGTGATTGTTAACGGCCTGTTCGTCGCTGTCTCCATGACGGCCGGCGGCGGCGCCTGGGACAACGCCAAGAAGGCCTTCGAGGACGGCTTCGTCGACAAGGACGGCGTGAAGCACCTCAAGGGCTCGGAGGCGCACAAGGCTTCGGTCACCGGTGACACCGTCGGCGATCCCTACAAGGACACTGCCGGCCCCGCCGTAAACCCGATGATCAAGATCACGAACATCGTGGCGCTCTTGCTGCTCGCGGTGCTCGCGCATTGATCTGATTGCCGCGGGCTGCTGGGAAGGGGTGCTTCGCAACCGTTCCGCAGTGCTATGCCCGCGGCGGCCATACTCAGAGGTTAAAAAACGCGGCGCTCGAAAGGGCGCCGCGTTTTGCGTTGACGTCGCGCCTTCGGCGCGAGCAGGGCCTTGGCCCCACACCCCAATCGGGGGACACCCCCCGAACCCCCGTCTTTTATGGACTTGGAGCCAGCCGCGAGCGCACCGCAATCCCCTCTCCCCGCGTGCGGGGAGAGGGTTAGGGTGAGGGGCGGCGACACACACAAACGTCAGCGATTGTGCCGCCCCTCATCCTAACCTTCTCGTCGCGCCAGAGGCGCGCTTCCAGCGCGACGAAGAACGGGGAGAAGGGACCTGTAGCGCTCGCGGCGAGCTCCAATTCATAAAAGGGAGGGGGGCCGGGGTCTCCCCGGTTGGGGCCAGGGGCGAAAGCCCCGTTGCGCCGGAGGCGCAAGCCCTTGCTGAGCACGCGCACTTTTGCTTCCCTCGTAGCAACGACGGACACAGGGGAGGAACCGATGCCGACAATCGGACTGGTGGGAGTGGGGCTGATCGGGCGGGCGTGGGCCAACGTGTTTTCACGCGCCGGCTGGGACGTGGTGATGTGGGATGCGAACGCCGAGGCCACAGCCGCCGCACCGCGCCTCGTCGCGGAATCGCTCAACGATCTCGCGCGTCATGGCCTCGTCACGGATCCCGACAAGGCCGCCGCACGCCTGCGCACGGTGCCGACGCTCGAAGATGCCGTAAAGGACGTGGACCTCGTGCAGGAGTCCGGGCCTGAGCGTCTCGAGGACAAGCTCGCCATCTGGGCGCGCCTCGATGCGGCAGCGGCACCGGAGACGGTGCTCGCATCCTCCACATCCGCTATAGTTGCCTCACTCTTCACCGAGAAGCTCGCAGGGCGCGGGCGCTGCCTCGTCGCGCACCCGGTGAACCCGCCGCATCTCGTGCCGATCGTCGAGTTGTGTGGCGCACCGTGGACGACGAAGGAGACCGTGGCAAAGGCGCGCGGCTTTTATCAGAACGTCGGGCAGGTGCCGATCGAGGTGAAGAAGGAGGTCGACGGCTTCATCCTCAACAGGTTGCAGATCGCGCTGCTGACGGAGGCCTTCCGCCTCGTGGACGAGGACTATGTCTCACCGCAGGATCTCGACCACACGATCGCTGACGGGCTCGGCCTGCGTTGGGCATTCATGGGGCCTTTCGAGACCATCGAACTCAATGCGCCGAAAGGCACGGCCGACTACTGCGAGCGCTACGGTGACTGGTTCCGCCGCTACATGAAGGACCTGCCGAAACCAGCCGTGTGGGACGAGGCCAACTGGCGGCGCGTGGCGGACGCGTGGGGTCCGCCGCCCGCGCCCGACAAGATCGCCGAGAAGTCGCTCTGGCGGAACGAGCGGCTGGCCGCGCTGGCGGCGCACAAGAAGGCGCAGAAGAAATTCCAGCAATGAAAGCCGCTTAAATGTGCACGGTCGGCAAATTCGTTGCCTTTACCTCGCGCGTCATTGACAGGTGACTAAATGGTCACCTATAGTGCCGACGTGACAGACGACGACCTCGTATTCAAAGCGCTTGCTGATCCGACGCGTCGCATCCTCCTGGACCTGCTCTTTCAGCGCGACGGCCGCACGCTGAAAGATCTCGAATCCGGGCTGGAGATGACCCGCTTCGGCGTCATGAAGCATCTGAAGATTCTCGAAGACGCGGGTCTCGTCGTCACGCGCCGGTCGGGCCGCGAGAAACTCCATTTTCTCAATCCGGTCCCAATTCGGATGATTCATGACCGGTGGATCGACAAATACCGCGAACGAGAGGTCTCGGCGCTGCTCGCGCTGAAGGCCGAACTTGAGGAAAAGGATCGATCATGACGGATAAAGCTTCGACCACTCTCGTCTACAAGATCGTCATCAAGGCCAGTGCCCAGGCCATCTGGGACGCAATCACCAAACCCGAATGGACGGATCGTTATGCGTACGGCGGTCGCGCGTCGTATGAGCTCAAGAAAGGCGGCAATTATCATCATGCTGCCAGCGCAGAAATGAAGTCCTTCGGTCTCCCTGACAAAATCATCCTCGGCGAGGTCATCGAGAGCGATCCGCCGCGCAAGCTGGTGCAAACGTGGCATCCGCAGTTCACGGCTGAAATGATCGCGGAGCCGCCGTCACGCCTCACCTACGAGATTTTCGAGAGCCCGAGCGGGGTGTGCACGGTTGTGATGACGCATGACGTGACGAATGCGCCGCTGGTCGCCGGCATGGTCCCTGGCAACAACAATCCCGTGGAGAGCGGCGGCGGTGGCTGGCCGTGGGTTCTCAGCGATCTCAAGTCGCTGCTCGAGACCGGCAAGAAAATGTGAGCACTACACGACGAGCTTGAAGGCCTCACCGTCGCGCACGACGTGCCCGGCGGTGGGGCCTGCGAAATGCGTGCCGATCACGAGCACCGGCTCGCCCGCGAGTTCCGCGAGAATGCGCCGCCGCGTAACCTCGCCGGCCTTCTGGTCGTAGTCGGCTGCCGAGCACCAATCAGGGCGCGCGAACTGGCAGGGGTGGTGGGCGAAGTCGCCGGTGATCATCGCGCGCTGGCCCTTCGACGTGATCAGCACGCTCGCGTGTCCCGGCGAATGCCCTGTGCTCGGCATGAGGCGGATTTCCGGGCAGATCTGGTGATCCAGCTCGACGAGATCGGCAAGACCGAGGTCGAAGATCGGCTTCACGCTGTCGGCGATCACGGGATGCTGGTCAGGGCGCGCCGTCTGCGTGGTCCAGTGCTCATACTCGATGCGGCCGAAGAGGTAGCGCGCCTTCGGAAAGGTCGGCACCCATTGGCCATCCACGAGCCGCGTATTCCAACCCACGTGATCGACGTGGAGATGCGTGCAGAGCACCGTGTCGATCGTCTCGAGCGCGAAGCCGGCCGCAGTCAGATCTCCGAGAAAGGGTCCGCTGCGATCGTTCCAAGTCGGAATGCGTCGGTCCTTCTTGTCATTGCCGAGACACGTATCGACGATGATGCGCCGGCCCGGCGCCTCGACGAGCAGCGCGTGGATGCTCATCTTGAGGCGGCCATTCTCATCGGCAAAATGCGGAACGAGCCAGGAGATCGGGCGGACGGCCTCCGGCGTCGCATCCGGCAGGATGAAGCGGCTGCCGCCGGTCATCTCGATCTCGACGATCTTCGTGATCGTCACATCGCCGATCCGCCATTTCATGCGCGCTTCCCCTTATTTTGTCCTTCAAGCATCGACGCATCCAAGCGCACGCTCACAGGCGTGCGGCAACGAAGGCCGATGCCTCCGCCCAGCTCTCGACGACGAGTGTCGCGCCGGCTTCTCTCAGCTTATCGGCATGGCCGTCCTGAATATGTGCTCCCGCGCAGAGCCCGAGCACAGTCATGCCCGCTGCAACGCCTGCGAGCACGCCGGATCTGCTGTCCTCGATGACCAGGCAGTGCGCGGGCACGACACCGATCTTGTCGGCCGCATAAAGGAAGATATCCGGATGCGGCTTGCCGCGCGGCACGAGATCGGCGCTGAAAACGATGCCGTCGAACTCTTCGGTAAGCCGCAGTACTTCCAGGCTGAGCGCCAGACGATCGGCCGAACTCGACGACGCAATGCAGCGCGGCAGACAGCCATAACGGCGGATGAAATCGCTCGCGCCCGTCACCTCGCGCAGGTGCGTCCGAAAGCGCGCCAGGGTCGCAGCCTTCACATCATCGGAGAAGGTCGGCCCGAGCGAGCGCCCGACTCCGCCCTCGATGGCAGCGATGACCTCCGGCCAGCGCTTCCCCATGTAGCGCTCGAGCGCATCGGGCAGCGTCGTCGGCAGGCCGAGTTCCGTAACCGTCTCCGCCAGAACCGTGTTCGCTAGCGCCTCGCTGTCTGCGATCACACCGTCGAAGTCGTAGATGATGCCTTTGATGGCTCTCAACTTGTGGCCCCCTATCCCCTGAACGCCGCATCCTACCGGCGCGACGCTCTCTTGACACCGGCTCATCCGCCATGTCCATAAGGCGCCGAATACATCCCGCGCCCTGATGCCCACCCGCGGCCTCGGCGCGTTTTCACTATATGTTCCGGGTTGGCCGCCGCCCCAGGCGTGTGGACCGGTATCAACCCCCAGTGCAACCCCAAGCAATGGACGCGCGCATGTCGAAAGCCTTCGTCTTTCCCGGCCAGGGCAGTCAGGCCGTCGGCATGGCCAAGGAACTCGCCGAGAGCTTCCCGGCCGCCCGCGCGCTTCTCGACGAGGTGGACGACGCGCTCGGCCAGAAGCTCTCCGCGCTCATGTTCGAGGGGCCCATCGAGACGCTGACGCTGACGGAGAATGCGCAGCCGGCGCTCATGGCCGCATCGCTTGCCGTGATGCGCGTACTCGAGAAGGAGAAGGGCTTTTCGCTGAAGGATCGCGTGGCGTACGTCGCGGGCCATTCGCTCGGTGAGTATTCGGCACTCGCTGCGGCAGGCGCCATCTCGGTGGCGGACACGGCGCGGCTTCTCAAGCTCCGTGGCCAATCCATGCAGAAAGCCGTGCCGGTTGGCGTGGGCGCCATGTCGGCCCTGCTCGGCGTTGGGCTCGACATCGCGCGCAAAATTGCAGCCGATGCCGCGCAGGGCGATGTCTGCGATATCGCCAACGACAACGAGCCGACGCAGGTCGTGCTTTCGGGCCACAAGACCGCGATCGACCGCGTGCCCGAAGTCGGCAAGGCGCACGGCCTGCGCCGCGCGATCCCGCTTCCTGTTTCCGCGCCCTTCCATTGCAGCCTCTTGAAGCCCGCCGCCGATGCCATGGCGGAAGCGCTCTCGAAGATCGAGATCAAGGCGCCGGTCGTTCCCGTTATCGCGAACGTGCTTGCAGCCCCGATCAGCGATCCGGCCGAGATCCGCGCGCGCCTCGTCGAGCAGGTCACGGGCACCGTGCGCTGGCGCGAGTGCGTGCTCGCCATGGCGGGTGCCGGCGTCACCGAGCTTTACGAGATCGGCACGGGCAAGGTGCTGAGCGGCCTCGCCGGCCGCATCGACAAATCGCTGAAGGCAACGCCGGTCGGCACAGCCGCCGATATCGAGGCCGTCGCCGCGCAACTTATGAGCTGAGGACACAAGCTATGTTCAATCTGACGGGCAAGACGGCGCTGGTGACCGGCGCGACGGGCGGCATCGGCGGCGCTATCGCCGAGGCGCTCCACGCTCAGGGCGCGACCGTCGTGCTCTCGGGCCGCCAGGCCGACAAACTCGAGGCGCTCAAAACCAAGCTCGGCGAGCGCGCGCTTGTACAGCCGTGCGACCTCGCCAACAAGGAGCAGGTCGCCAAGCTCATCGACGAGGCCACCAAGCTCGTGGGTGGACGCCTGGACATCCTCGTCAACAACGCCGGCCTCACGCGCGACAACCTCCTCATGGTCATGAAGGACGAGCAGTGGGACGAGGTGATCGCGGTAAATCTGACCTCGACGTTCATGCTCATGCGTGCGGCTGCGCGTCACATGATGCGCTCGAAAACGGGCTACGGCCGGATCATCAATATCTCGTCGGTCTCGGGTATTCTGGGCAATCCCGGGCAGGGCAACTATGCCGCATCGAAGGCCGGCATGATCGGCATGACGAAATCGCTCGCACGCGAGGTCGCCTCACGGGGGGTCACCGCGAACTGCATCGCCCCCGGATTCATCGAAACGGCCATGACCGCTGTTCTGAACGAGAAACAGACAACCACGATTAAAGAAGCCATTCCGGCGCAGAGTTTTGGCAAGCCGGAGGACATCGCCGCGGCGGCCGTTTACCTTGCCAGCGAAGAAGCGCGGTACATGACCGGACAAACCCTTCACATCAACGGCGGCATGGTGATGATCTGAGCCCTATCGGGGGCCTGCCGAGCCGTGCACAATGCCGCGCCGAGGCCCGTCCGGGCCGCTAGCCAAGGGATTTTTTGTGTGTTAACGAGCCGAAAATTCGAGCCGTTAACGCTGGAGTTTGCATCGATTTCAACCACCCTGTAGTGGATACCCCACTAGAGGGCCGAATCGGTCGTAACAAGTAACCGCCACAGCCATACAGGCAATGGCATCAGTAGAGTCGTCAGGGCCGCGTCGCGGTCCTCGAGGTGACAGAGCGCGAGGGAAGTAGATATGAGCGACGTCGCAGAGCGCGTTAAGAAGATTGTCGTCGAGAATCTCGGCGTGGAAGCCGAGAAGGTCGTCGAGACGGCAAGCTTCATCGATGACCTCGGCGCAGACAGCCTCGACATCGTCGAGCTGGTCATGGCTTTCGAGGAAGAGTTCGGCTGCGAGATTCCGGACGATGCCGCCGAGCAGATCCAGACGGTCGGCGATGCCGTGAAGTTCCTCGAGAAGAGCGCCGCGAGCACCGCCTGATCGGCGCGGCCACAGGATCACTGCGGGCACCGTCGGGGGGAACCGAGTTGGTGCCGCAGCGATCCAGGGCCCCGATCGTGGCGTGTCGCAATTGGGGATGCTGTTTGAGCAAAATGCAGACAGCATGACTTGGTGGGAGTGGTAACGCGAGGCGACCTTCCTGCCGGATAACCTGGACAGGTGTGGGATGCAGCGAGTTGTCGTCACTGGGCTTGGCCTCGTTACTCCTCTCGGATGTGGCGTCGAGCCCACGTGGGCACGCCTCATCGAGGGCCGCAGTGGTGCGCGCCGCATCACTGAGTTCGAGGTGGCGGACATCGCTGCCCAGATCGCGGCATTCATTCCGCGCGGCGACGGCTCTGCCGGCACCTTCAATCCCGACCAATGGATGGAGCCCAAGGAGCAGCGCAAGGTCGACGACTTCATCGTGTACGCGATGGCGGCGGCCGAGCAGGCGCTCACGGACTCAGGCTATGCAGCCAAGACGCAGGATCAGCAGGAGCGCACGGGCGTCCTGATCGGCTCCGGCATCGGCGGCCTCAACGGTATTGCCGAGACCTCGCTGCTGCTCAAGGAAAAGGGCCCGCGGCGCGTCAGTCCGTTCTTCATTCCGGGCCGCCTGATCAACCTCGCTTCCGGTTATGTCTCGATCCGCCATGGCCTCAAGGGGCCGAACCATGCGGTCGTCACGGCCTGCTCGACGGGTGCGCACGCGATCGGCGACGCATCGCGACTGATCGCGCTCGGCGACGCCGACGTTATGGTGGCCGGTGGCGCGGAGAGCCCCATCTGCCGTATCGCAATGGCCGGCTTTGCCGCCTGCCGCGCCCTCTCGACGGGCTTCAACGATCAGCCGACCAAGGCGTCGCGCCCCTACGACAAAGATCGCGATGGGTTCGTGATGGGCGAAGGCGCCGGCATTGTCGTGCTGGAGAGCCTCGAGCACGCCAAGGCACGCGGTGCGCGCATCTATGCCGAGATCATCGGCTACGGCCTTTCCGGCGACGCCTATCACATCACGGCGCCGGCCGAGGATGGCGACGGCGCCTTCCGCTGCATGCGCGCGGCTCTCAAGCGCGCCGGCATCACGGCTGACGAGGTGGACTACGTCAACGCGCACGGCACTTCGACGCCGATGGGCGACGAGATCGAACTCGGCGCCGTCGAGCGCCTGTTCGGCAACAGCGCCGGCAACCTCTCCATGTCGTCGACGAAATCCGCGATCGGCCACCTTCTTGGCGCCGCGGGCTCCGTCGAGGCGATTTTCTCCATACTCGCGATGCGCGACAACATCGCCCCGCCGACGCTCAATCTCGACAATCCCTCGGTGCAGACGGCAATCGACCTCGTCCCGCACACACCGAAGAAGAAGCAGATCAATACGGTCCTTTCGAACTCGTTCGGTTTCGGCGGCACCAACGCGTCGCTCGTCATGCGGCGCCTGGACGCGTAGAGTAGGCTTTATTTCCTCGAGACGGCTGCCGACGGTCAGCCGGCACCTTGTAGCGCTTGCTATACCTGTTGCTTTATTGCGTACCGCCGGCATCGACCGGACAGATGATGTTCTCGCTTTCACGATCGTGGCCCGCTTTGGCCATATTTCAGGATAGCTTGATGGGCCCGGCACTGGCCCAGGGGCCCCATCCTATGAAATGGCAGAGGCGTGCAAACGCCCGATCCTGGAGACGAGAAGCAACCACAGCATGAGGCAGGTCCTGCCAACCCTCGACATCACCCGCAAACGCCTCAATGCCCTGCCGCGCAGTCCCGCGGAAGCGCTCGAGCCCGGTCGCGCGCCGCGTCCGCCGCGCCGCATTCGTGAGCGCCGCGAGGCCCGCCGGATGAACGGTTTCCTGCGCTTCATCAGCGCGATCCTGACCTTCTGCTTTCTCGGCATGTCGGTCGTCGCGATCGGCGCGCTGCTGCTGCGCTCCACGTTTGCCGCGCCGGGTCCGCTGGCGCATTCCACTGTCACCGTCATCCCGCGCGGAGAGGGGGTCTACGAGATCGCCGGCCGTCTCGAGCGCGAGGGCGTCGTGTCCGATCGCCGCATGTTCGTCGCGCAGTATCTGACGCACTCGGTTAAGACCGGCATTTCAGGCGGAAAGCCCATACAGCTCCAGGCCGGCGAGTTCGAATTCAAGAAGCAGGCGAGCATCGAGGATGTCCTCGAGATCCTCTCGCAGGGCAAGGCCGTGCTCTACCGGCTGAGCGTTCCCGAGGGTCTCACGAGCCAGCAGATCGTTGCCCGCCTGACGGCGGAAGAAAATCTCGCCGGCGAGATCACCGAGGTACCGCCCGAGGGCTCGTTGCTGCCCGATACCTACCGCTTCTCGCGCGGCACGGCCCGCGCCGACATCATCGAGCGCATGCGCTCCGACCAGCGCCGCTTCATCGCCGCCATCTGGGACAAGCGGCAGCCGGACCTGCCGTACAAGTCCATCGAGCAGGCGCTCGTCATGGCATCGATCGTCGAGAAGGAAACCGGGCGCGCGGACGAGCGCGAGCGCGTGGCCGGCGTCTTCGTGAACCGGTTGCGCCGCGGGATGCGTCTCCAATCCGATCCGACCATCATCTACGGTATCGCCGGCGGGCAGGGCACGCTCGGCCGCCCGATCACGCGCTCGGACATCGACACGCCAACGCCGTACAACACCTACACGATCAACGGGCTGCCACCGACGCCGATCGCGAACCCCGGGCGCGCGGCCATCGAAGCGACGCTCAATCCGGCGAAGACCAAGGATCTGTATTTCGTCGCCGACGGCAGCGGCGGACACAGCTTCTCCGAAACGCTGAAGGACCATAACGCCGCCGTGCAAGTGTGGCGTCAGGTCGAGCGCGAAGCTCGGGCACGTCAGCAGCAGGCCCCTGCCACGCAGACCGACAGCGATCCACCGAGCCCGACGATGCCACCCCCAGGGGCGGGCCGCGCACCGACCGACGTGCCGCTCCCGCAGCGCAAGCCGAAGCGCTGAACCCGGGCCAGATCGATCACAAATTCGCCAGCGCGCTGAAGCTCATGCACGCGAGCGCGCGACGTCACGGATTTGATACGCTATTGTCACAAGTGGCCTGGCAAGCACCCGCGCGCGGCCGGAGCGGTGGCTGAACGCCACCGGGCCGGATGCAGAAGGATGATGGTGCTGCACGGTCCGGAATGGCGCGGCGTCGCGGGGAGAAGGCGGCCGCGCAAGAGGGAGGTTGTAATGCGATTTGGTTCCCATCCGACGCGGCGCGCAATACTTGCAGGAAGCGCTGCGGTCGCCGCGACGCTGGCTGGCGGCGTGCCCTTCGCTGCGCGTGCGGCCTCCGGGAAGGGAATCCACAAATTCGCACTCGGCGATCTCCAGATCACCATTCTTTCCGACGGCGTTCTCAACGTCGCGACGCGTCTGCTCAACCGCAACAAGGAGCCGGCCGCGATCGAAGCGGCACTCGACGGGGAGCTCTCCGCGCCGGGTCAGGTGCAGTACGGCGTCAACATTGTGCTGGTGCGCTCTGGCGCCGATCTCGTGCTCATCGACGCGGGCGCGGGCGGGACGTGGGAGCCGACCGCGGGCAAGCTCGCTGATCGGCTGACGGCCGCGGGCGTGGATCCGGACAGCATCACCAAGGTCGTGATCACGCACGGTCATCCCGACCATCTCTGGGGCTTGGTCGACGAATTCGACGACAGCCCGCGCTTTGGTAAGGCGCAGCACATCATGCCCGCGCCGGAACTCGACTACTGGCGCAAGGTCAGCGTCGAAACGCTGCCTCAGCGCATGCAAGGTGTCGCGGCAGGAGCCAAGCGCGTGATCGGCACGATCGACGAGCGCCTCGCCGCCGCCGCGCCCGATGCAGAGATCGCCAGCGGCATTGCCTACGTGCCGACGCCGGGCCATACGCCGGGTCACTGCTCCGTGCGCATTTCGAGCGGCTCGAGTGGCCTCATCGTAACCGCTGACACGCTGTTTCACCCGCACGTGTCGTTTGCCCATCCTGATTGGCAACCTGTCGCCGATATGGATGGCGCCGCCGCCGTTGCAAGCCGGCGCCGGCTGCTCGATATGGCGGCAGCGGACGGCCTCCAACTCGCCGCCTATCACATTCCCTTCCCTGGGCTCGGTCGCGTGGAGCGACACGCCTCGGCTTATCGGTGGCTCAGCTAGCGTACATCGGCGCAGGCGTTCCGACGCCGTTCGCCTGCCATTTCTCCCAATCGCATTTTCTGTTTCGAGCGCTCATACGATCCCATGACATACGGACTTGATGCCTACGCGACGACCCTCGGCAAACTGCTCGGGCCTCCGCACGTCTTCGAAGTTCCCGCATTTCAGCGCGCCTATTCCTGGACGACCGAAGAAGCAGGCCAGCTCATCGAGGATCTGCTGCTCGCCCTCGGCGATGCCGACACGCAGGGAACGCCCGGCGGGTATTTTCTCGGCCCCATTCTGCTGCTCGACGCTGCACGGCCGGGGACGCACGAGATAGGACCCCGCACACTCCAGATCATCGACGGCCAGCAGCGTCTCGCCACCCTGACCGTCCTCGCTGCTGTGCTGCGTGATCTCGCGCGGCGGAGCGATCGTCGCGCACTTCCAGAACTCGACCGCATGATTGGTGATGGCCGTGGCACCGGCGCTCATGCGGGCTTTCGCCTGCGGATGCGCGGCGCCGCACAGCGCACCATGGCAGCGTGCATCCAGTCGCCCGGCGCCACGTTGGCTGCGGCCCCAAGCGAGAACCTCAGCGAGGCCGAAGTTCTGCTGCTTGCCGTGCGCGATCAATTCGTCGCGGCGCTGTCCGACCGCGAGATCGGCACACTCGCGCGCCTTGCCGCATTCATTTGCGATGCCTGCACTGTCGTCGTGATCACGTCCCGTGATGTCGATCGGGCGCACCACACGTTCGCCACGCTCAATAACCGCGGGCGCCCGCTCGCCCGCTGTGACATCATCAATGCGCAGCTCATGGACGGTGTGAGCGGCAGCGAGCTTGCACGGCTGCAAAGCGAGTGGGAAGCGCTCGGCGCGCGCCTTGGGCCTAATCTCGATATGCTCTTCAGCTACGTCCGCGCGGCGATCGGTGATGCGCGTGCGCCGGTCATCTCGGAGATCGGGCGGCTCGCAGCCCTCGCCGGCGGCGGCGCCAAATTCGTCGACACGATCCTCATGCCGTACGGCCGTGCACTCGCCGACATTCTTGCAGCAGACCATCGCGACAGCCCCGAGAGCGACGAGATCAATCGTCACCTGCGCCACTTCGCATGGCTGCCGAGCAGCGAGTGGATCCCGCCACTCCTGCTCTGGTGGACGCGTCACGGCCATGATGCACGCGCACTCGCCGCATTCCTTGCGCGCCTCGACCGGCTGGCCTTCGGCGTGCGTGTACTCGGCCTCGGCGCGGACAAGCGACAGGCGCGCGCGCAGCAGCTCCGGGCCGCGATCGAGAAGAGCGGCGCTGTCCTGCCGAACGGCGGGCCGCTCGATCTTTCACCGGAGGAAATGCGCAACATCCGGCACAATCTCCGGGACCTGCACCCGCGCAGCCAGCTCACCTGCAAGCTCGTTCTCATGCGCATCGAGAGCGAAATGTCCGGCGACGCCGCGCGGCTCGATACGGAGGTGCTTACCGTCGAGCACATCCTGCCGCAGAAGCCGGCCCGCACAAGCATCTGGCGCAACTGGTTCTCGGATGCCGATGAGCGTCAGGCCTGCACGGGCTCGCTCGGCAATCTGGTGCTCGTGCCCCGCACGCTCAACGAGAAAGCCCGCAATCAGGACTTCGAGCGCAAGCACGCCATCTTCTTCGCTCCGACCGCGCCGCCGCTGCCCCGCCTGACGGAAGAGCTTCGCGGCGTAACGGCCTGGGATCCCGCTCAGATCCGTGCGCGGGAGGAACGGATGCTGGCAACTCTCGACGCCATGTGGCAACTGAACGGCACGTCAGGCGAATCGCGCGCCGCCGGGGCGGCTTCGGATATTGCCGCAGCGCGTCGCCGCAGAAAGGCCGAGGCAGCCGAGTAGCCCTGCGCCGGGGCGAAATCTCGCGCCGCACGAACGGGAGTACAGCTGCCACGATGGGTGCGACGCTCGAATCGGTCATGGTCCTCGCCGCCGGGCTCGGCACGCGCCTGCGGCCACTCACCGACAAGCTGCCGAAGCCCCTCGTGCCCGTGGCGGGCAAGCCCTTGATCGACCACATTCTTGACCGGCTTGCCGCAGCAAATTTCAGCCACGCGATCCTCAACGTGCATCACCTGGCGGATCTGCTCGAGACGCACGTCGCGGCCCGCGCCAGCCCGCGCATCACCATATCGGACGAGCGCACGCATCTCCTCGATTCGGGCGGCGGTGTGCTCAAAGCCCTGCCGCTTCTCGGCACCAAACCATTCCTGATCCACAATTGCGATTCGATCTGGACGGAGGGTGCGGTCTCGAATCTGGCTAGACTGGCAGAATGCTGGGACGAGACCACCATGGACTGCCTGCTGCTGCTCGCGCCCGCGGCCTCGAGCCTCGGCTATCACGGGCGCGGCGACTTCGCCTTGGAAGCTTCCGGCCGGCTGCGCCGCCGCACGGCCGAGGAAAGCGTGCCCTTTGCCTTTGCCGGCGTATCGGTTGCGCACCCGCGGCTCTTCGATGGCGCGCCGCAGGGCCCCTTCTCGCTCAATCGGCCATGGGACGCGGCGATCGCGCGCGGGCGCGCCTTTGGCATCGTGCTCGATGGGTCTTGGATGCATGTCGGCGATCCGGCGGCCGTCACCGCGGCCGAAGGCTGGATCAACAACCGGCATGAGTGCTGAGCACAAAGAGGCGGGCCTCGACACGGCATCACGCGTGTGGAGCATCACCGCGGGCCGCCCCTTTCTCGATACGCTCGCGCGCGCGATCCTGGCGGGTGACCTGCCCCGCCCCGGCGGCACACCTCCCGACCGGCTCTCGCTCGCCGGCATGACCATTCTATTGCCGACGCATCGCGCCGTGCGTGCGCTGCAGGAAGCCTTTCTGCGCGCGGCCGAGGGGCGTGCTCTTCTGCTGCCGCGCCTCGTCCCCATTTCCGATACCGACGAGGATCAAGGGCTCATCACGAGCCTCGCCGGCGCGGGGACGTCCCTCGCGGCCGAGTTCGTTCTCGGGCCTGCGGTGTCGCCGCTCGAACGACAGCTTACTCTGACGCGCCTCGTGCTCCTCTGGTCGGAAAAACTCCGCGAGAAGGAAGAAGCACTGGACGCGGCCACCGCGCCCATCGCTGCGGCCGGAGCCGCGACGCCCGCTCAGGCGGCGCATCTCGGTGCCGATCTCGCGCGCCTCATGGACATGGTCGAGACAGAAGGCCGTTCACTCGATGGCATCGCCGATCTCGTGCCGGATGAGTACTCGGCGCACTGGCAGCAAACCATCGAGTTCCTCCAGATCGTCACGCGGTTCTGGCCGGCCCATCTCACCGAACGCGGCCTGCTGTCTGCCGCGGACCGCCGCAACCGTCTCATTCGCGCCGAAGCCGAGCGCCTGACGCGCTATCCGCCCAACGAGCCGGTGATCGTGGCGGGCGTGACCGGCTCCGTGCCGGCAACCGTCGATCTCATGCGCGCCGTCACCCGGCTGCCGGCCGGCGCCATCGTCATTCCCGGCTTCGACCGCACCATCGATGAGGCAAGCTGGCAACAACTCGGCCATCATCCCGAGCATCCGCAGTACGATCTCCACGCACTCCTCGCCGCGCTCGATGTCTCACGCGCGGCCGTCCGCGAAGTGTCCGGCCTCGCGCCACCACCACTCACGCACACGCGCGCCGCTTTTCTAAGCGAGGTCATGCGTCCCGCAGGAGCGACCGGCCTCTGGAAGGACTACATCGCCAGCGTCGACCGCGACGCGCTCGCGGCCGCGCTCGCCGGTATCAGCCGCATTGATGCGCCGAACTCCGCCGACGAAGCCGAAGTCATCGCGCTCATGATGCGCGAGGCGCTCGAAACTCCCGGCCGCACGGCAGCGCTCGTCTCGCCCGACCGCCTGCTCGCGCGACGCGTCGCCATCCGCCTCCAGAGCTGGGGCATCACGGTGGACGACTCGGCTGGCCGCCCGCTCGCGAAGACACCGCACGGCGCCTTCCTCGATCTCATCGCCCAGAGCATCGCCACGCGATTTGGGCCCGCGACCGTCATGGCACTGCTGAAGCATCCCCTGACGCGGTTGGGCCTACCTGTGCGCGACGTACGCCGTGCTGCGCGCTTCCTCGAGCTTGCTGCCCTGCGCACGATCTACTTCGGCGAAGGGCTCGACGGCATCGCAGCCAGCCTCGAGCGCGCCAGGCGCGAAACGGCCGATCGCACGCGGCGTGATCGTGCCGTGCGCCGTCTCTGGGAACCCGACTGGGTTGCCGCGGAAAATCTCATCTCGCGCTTGCGCGACGCCATGGCGCCGCTGACGTCACTGGCCGGTAGTTCGCGGCAAGAGCTGCCTGCACTCTCCCGCGCGCACCGTGCCGTTGCCGATGCGCTCGCCGCTTCGGGGGACGAGGCCACGCCGTCGCGCCTCTGGCAGGACGAGGATGGGGACGAAGCAGATCGCCTGCTCTCCGCGCTCGATGACGAGAGCCTGACGGCGCCGGCCATTCCACCCGCCGACTATGCCGAGTTCTATCGTGCGCTCGCGGCCAACGTGACAGTCCGCCCGCATGTTGCCGTGCATCCGCGCCTTTCCATCTGGGGGCCCTACGAGGCGCGTCTTCAGCAGCCCGATCTCGTGATCCTCGGCGCGCTCAACGAAGGCACGTGGCCGAAGGCGGCCGATCCCGGCGCCTGGCTCAATCGCCCTATGCGCGCCAAGCTCGGTCTTCCCTCACCGGAAGTGGCGATCGGGCGTGCCGCACTCGACGTCACGGGTCTGCTCGGCGCGCGCGAGGTTGTATTGACGCGCGCGAGCCGCGTCGATGGCGCGCCGACAGTGCCTTCGCGCTGGCTCATGCGCCTCGATGCACTGCTCGGCGGCATGGATCTTGCCGGCATACTGCGGCCGGCAAAACCCTGGCTTAGCTGGGCACGCGCACGCGATGCGCGCGTCGGCACGGTCGAGCGCGTACGCGCTCCGGAACCAAAACCCGCGCTCGCACTCCGGCCACGCAAGCTCAGCGCTTCGGATATCGAGCTCTGGATCCGCAATCCCTATGGGCTCTACGCGCGCCATATTCTCGCGCTCGAACCCTTGAACCCGCTCGGCGCCATTCCAGGCCACCGCGAGAAGGGCATCATCATCCACGAGGCGCTCTCGCAGTTCACGCGGCGCTTTCCGCACACCTTGCCTGACGACATCGCCGGCGCGCTGTTGCGCGATGCCGAGAGCGTGCTCAAGGACTATGCGGCCCACCCGCGTGTCGCGGCCTTCTGGCTGCCGCGCATTGCGCGTTTTGCCGAATGGTTCGCTGCAACCGAGCCCGATCGGCGCGACGGCATCACGAGCATTGCGACCGAGGTGAGCGGCGCGCGCGTGCTCGCTGCACCGGGGGGCGCATTCACGCTCACGGCCCGCGCCGACCGCATCGATCTATCGCCCTCGGGTCTCGTCATCACCGACTACAAGACAGGAACACCACCGCCGAACGGCGACGTCGCAAGCGGCACGGCTCCGCAGCTCCCGCTCGAAGCCGCCATCGCACGCGACAAGGGCTTCGCCGGTATTTCAGCGGACACGATCGGCGCACTTCGGTACATCCGCGCGACGGGCGGCACACCCGCGGGCGAGGAGCGCACGATCAAGACGGCCGACCTTCACGCGCTTGCAGACGACTGCATTGCGCGCCTCGGCAAGCTTGTTGCGGCATTCGACAATGACACGCATCCGTACCGCGCGGTGCGCCGCTCACGCTTCGATTACCGCTATGACGCCTTCACGCATCTCGCGCGGGTTGCGGAATGGAGTGGCAGTAACGCGGGCGAAGACGAGGAGGCAAGCGAATGAGCATCGCCAACCTCGAACGACTTCTTCGCGAGACCACGGCCGCGCAGAACAGCGCCGCCGATCCTCATGCCTCCGCCTGGGTCAGCGCCAATGCCGGCACGGGCAAGACGCATGTCCTGACCTCGCGCGTGCTCCGTCTCCTGCTTGCCGGCACGAAGCCCGAGCGCATTCTCTGCCTGACGTTCACCAAGGCCGCGGCAACGGAGATGTCGACGCGCGTCTTCAAACGCCTTGCCGAGTGGGCGAGCGCGCCGGAGCCTGATCTCGTCGCGAAGCTCGACGAGCTGCTCGGCCATGCGCCAAACGACGACGAGCGTGCGCGTGCGCGCCAGCTCTTTGCGCTCGCCATCGAGACGCCCGGCGGGCTCAAGGTGCAAACCATTCATGCCTTCTGCGAGCGGCTCCTGCAGCGCTTTCCACTCGAGGCCGGTGTGCCGCCCGGGTTCACCGTGCTCGACGACGCGCACGCGCGTGCCCTCATGCGCGAGGCCACGGATGCGACGCTCGGCGTTGCTGCCGAGAAGCGCGGCTCGCCATTGCACAATGCGCTGCGTGCGGTTGTCGCCTATGCCGCTGACGAACGCTTCGATCAGCTCCTCGGCGCCATGATCGCAAAGCGCGACTGGCTCGATGCCGCGCGCCCCGAAGTCGTCAAGGGCGTCTCATCATTCGATGCGGTCGAGGCTCGCTATCGTGCGGCGCTCGGCATTCGCCGGGGCATCACGCTTGCTGACGTGCTCGCAGCGATTGGTGCGGTGCTGCCGCCAGATATTCGCAGCCGCGCGATCACGGCACTGAGCGGCGGCTCCGCGAACGATACGAAAGCAGCGGAGCGCCTGAGGCTCGCGGCGGGCGCAAGCAATCCGGCGGCGATGGCTGCAGCGCTCGCCGACTTCTTTCTCAATGGTGATGGAGAGCCGCGAAAAAACCTCGTTACGAAGGCCACGGCCACTGCAAATCCAGGGTTCAAGGAGCAACTGGACGCCGCGCAGAACCGCTTCATCGCCCTCGACGACGAGCGCCGCGCGCTCGACGCGCTCGATGCCTCGCTTGCGCTCCTGCATCTTGCTCACGAGGTGCGCAACGCGTTCTCAGGCCTGAAGGCGCGGCGCGCCGCGCTCGACTACGACGATCTCATCATGAAGGCAGCGGTGCTTCTGGCGGGCGATATCGGTGGCGTACCGCAATGGGTGCACTACAAGCTCGACGGTGGTCTCAGCCATATCCTCGTGGACGAAGCGCAGGACACGAGCCCCATGCAATGGCGCGTCGTTGCGGGCCTCGCCGGAGAATTCTTCAGCGACAGCGCCGGTCATGGCGATGGACCGCGAACGATCTTCGCGGTCGGTGACGAAAAGCAGTCGATCTACGGCTTTCAGGGCGCGGCGCCGCACAAGCTGGCCGAAGTCGGCGCTCACTTTGCCGCACACGCACGCGAGGTCGATCACCGCTGGCACGCCGTGCCCCTCACGCTCTCCTTCCGCTCGGCGCCGCCCGTGCTGGCTGCCGTCGATGCCGTCTTTGCCGATTCACAGCGCACGCCGGGCGTGACATTCGCGGGCGGCGCCATCCGCCATGAGCCGCACCGCCAGGGCCATGCGGGCCTCGTCGAGATCTGGGAGCCGGAAGCGCCCGCCGAGGCAGAAGAGACCGATGCCTTCACGCCGCTCGACGAGCGATCGACGCCATCGGCTGCCTCGCGGCTCGCTGCGCGCATTGCCGGGCAGATCCGGCAGTGGCTCGACACAGGCGAACGCCTCGAGAGCGAAGATAGGCCGATCGAAGCGGGCGACATTCTCATTCTCGTGCGGCGCCGCGGTGCGCTCGCGCCGGCCCTCATTGCAGCACTGAAGCAGCAGGGCATCGCGGTTTCCGGCGCCGACCGCATGGCGCTCGAACAGCAGATCGCCATTCAGGATCTCATGGCCGTCGGCGAGGTGGTTCTGCTGCCCGAGGATGATCTGGCATTGGCCTCGGTTCTGAAGAGCCCGCTCGTCGGCCTCGACGACGACGATCTCCTGCGCTTTGCACCGGGCCGCAAAGGATCTCTCTGGACAGCGCTCCTTGCAGCCGCGGATGCGGGCGACGCACGCCTTGCCACTGCCGCGGGCATCGTCAAGCAGTGGCGGCGCAGCGCTGACTTCCGCCCCCCCTTCGAATTCTACGCCGAGTTACTGGACGGACCAGCGGGCGGCCGCGCCCGACTCATCGCGCGGCTTGGCCCGGAAGCGGCGGACGCGATCGACGAATTCATGAACCTCGCGCTCCGCTATGACGAGGCCGAGCCTCCCTCCCTACAGGGCTTTCTCGATGTGCTCCGGCAGAGCCAGCGCGAGATCAAGCGCGACCTCGAGCATGGCGGCAATCTCGTGCGCGTCATGACCGTGCATGGCGCCAAGGGCTTGGAGGCGCCGATCGTATTCCTGCCCGATACGTGCAGCACGCAAGCGGGCGGTGTGCGCGGCGGTCTCGTCGAGCTCACGGATGCGATCGGCAATGCAAGCGGCGTCCATCCCATTGTCTGGCCGCCCTCGAAAGGTGCCGGGCGCGTTGCGGCTATCGCGGACGCGCGTCGTGAAGCGACTGCCGCGGAAACAGAGGAACGCAATCGACTGCTCTACGTGGCGCTGACACGCGCGCGCGATCGCCTCTATGTCTGTGGCTATGACGGCAAGAAGACCCGGCCCGCCGACTGCTGGTATGAGCTGATCCGGACGGGTCTCGCGAATGAGCTCGTCGCGCACAAGGATGCCGAGGGGCGCCCGCTCCACCGCCTTGCCGAGCCCCAGCGCGTCCCGCCCAAGGTGCGCAAGGCGGCGCCCGACCTCGATGCGGCACCGGAGACGCTCCCCGAATGGACACAGCGCAGGGCGCCGCGCGAACCCGCGCTGGCAGTCCCGATTGCGCCCTCGCGACTCGCACCGCTCGATATCGACGCCGAAGGCGAACCAACCGAGCCCACCGTCGCAGCCGCCGACCGGCCAGCGCGCCCTGCCGTACGCGGGACCGGCATCGGCGGCGAGAACCGCTTCCTGCGCGGTACGCTCACGCATACGCTGCTCCAGTATCTCCCGACCTGCCCGCAGGCCGACTGGAAGCGCGCTGCCACGGCTTTCCTGGAAACGCGTGGGAGCGCCCTCCCTAGCCGCGTTCGCACGAGCATCGTGCGCGAGACGATCGCTGTGCTGACGGATCCCGGCTTTGCTCCGGTCTTCGGGCCGCGCTCACGCGCGGAGGTAGCGATCATCGCGGAGATCCCGTCGCCCGCCGGCGCAGGTCCACCGCTGCGCATTGCCGGCCAGATCGACAGGCTCGTCGAACTGGACGGCGAGATCCTCATTGTGGATTACAAGACGAACCGTCCGCCCCCGCTCGATCTCTCCGAGGTCCCCCTCGCCTACGTTCATCAGCTCGCTGCTTACCGCTTGGCTGTGCAGCGCGTATTTGGTGTTGCGAACGTCCGCGCCGCGCTGCTGTGGACCGAAGGGCCGAGGCTGATGGAGTTTCCCACAGCATCACTCGAGCGGGCAAAAGAGGGCTTGTTCACGCCGAATTGAGGTCAACTTGACGCATGAGGATGCAATGCCTACCTAACTGCTAACGCGGCGCTTCAGTCGCATCCCCTCCCGTGCAGGCCTGCACGCGGCTCACTCTCGAGGAGACACCTAAATGACTGCGTTCGTTACCGACGCAAACTTCGAAGACGAGGTCATCAAATCGTCCGAACCGGTCGTGGTCGACTTCTTCGCCGAGTGGTGCGGCCCCTGCAAAGCTATGGCGCCCGCGCTCGATCAGGTTGCGCAGGAAATGGCCGGCAAGGTGAAGGTCGTGAAGATCGACGTAGACCAGAACCCGGCGATCACGCAGCGCTTTCGCATCCAGGCCATGCCGACGCTGCTCATATTCAAGGATGGCAAGGTTGCGGCCCAGCAGGTCGGCGCGCTCGTGCAGAAGCGCAAGCTCGAAGACTGGATCAACGCCTCGATCTGATCGGCGTTGCGGTACCTCTTCCGGCCAAAACTCTCCCGAAATGACAAGAGCCCTGCGCATCTCATGCGCGGGGCTCTTTGGCTATTGAGGCAATGTCCGACGGGAGCGCGGTCTATTCGCGGAAGCGACCGTCGATGTACATGCGCCAGAGCTTCTCGCCGATCATGCAGTCGCTACGCTCCGGCGAGGGGAAAGACATCTGCGTGCGAATGAAGCGAGGCTCGCCGTCCTGCGCGGGCGTCAGATTCGCGATTTCCAGAATGAGCTTGCGCCGGATCGCGGGCCCGAACTCGGCGCGCGCGCGGACCGGGATAACGAAGCTACCGAACCCGCCTATGACGCAGTCCGTGTAGTACTTGTCGAGATCGTTGATATCGAAAAAGCCGGACCTTTGGTTCGGCTTCAGGATGATCGGCAGGCCGTTGATGACGATGCCGTCCTTGACGGCACGGTCGCGCGCCACCTCAACCGGGCCGCCCGAATTGTTGGGCCCATCCCCCGACACGTCGATAACCTTGCGCGTGCCCTTGAAGCCCTGTGTGCCAAACTGGCGAGCCGAGAAATCGATCGCGCCGGAGAGCGACGTCATGCGCTCGCGCGAGATCGGCATCTTTTCGAGCTTGGCGGCGAAGGCCTCGATCGCCTCGGGACTGTCGATCAGCGTCCACGGCATGACGATCTGCTGGATGAGCTGGCCTGCCCATTCGACGTACATGAGCGCGATGCGGCCTGTGCCACCACTGCTGATGGCCTTCCACACTTCGGGATCACGCAGAGCGCTGACGTAGCCTTCGCGCTGGAGCTGCTGCTCGTCGAGATCCATGGACCAGGAGACGTCCACGGCCAACACGAGCTCGAGATCTACTTGCTCATCGGCGCGCAATGGCGCGATGGCGCCAATGGTCACCACCGCCGCGAGCAAAGCCACTATGCATGTCCGAAATGCCCACATGCACCAATCGATGCATGGGCCACTTGGAGTGGCAAATCACGATTCGTTTTACGCACATGCGCCATTTCACGCGCGGCATCGCTCGCGGGTTTCGCCGAACGAATGCCTTTCATCACGGCAACGCGGCGCCAGTTCAGCCTTCCAGCTCGAGTTCCGCGTCGCGGACATGAAGGAGCTTGCGGGGATCGGGCTCAGTGCGGATCGGCACGCAGAGTTGCGTCAGCCACTCACTCTTGGGCGTCTTCGCCGGATCGTTGAGATAGATTTCCATGAGCGGACGGGAGCTATCGACACGGAGCTGCTCCGCCTCCGCCCACTGGGAGCACATATAGCGAAAGCCGTCGCTGATCTGTCCGTAACAGCCTTTGAGAAATCCCTGGGCGTATGCGCCGCCCGGCGTGACCTTGCGCCTGATGCCAAGCTCGGGATCGGCCCTGAGCCCCGGCACGAGTTCGACGCAGGCGTCGTAGCGCAGCGCCGCCGCATCTGTGGATCGCGAGCAGTCATGGATGATGCCGTAGGCGCGCGGGCCAAATTTGCGCAGATCGCCCGCGTCGAGCCAGCCGAGCATCGTGCCCCACGCATCCTTCACGGACCGGTCGTATGGCCCGGTCGCGCGGAAATGCAGTACGGGCTTCGGCCGCAAATACACAAAACGAATATGCACCTTCCCCTCCACCGATACGCGGGTAGGCTCGACCCCGATCCCAACTCGCGCTCGGATAGGAATAGTACGAATTGATTTAATGCCGTTTAAGTTACTCCGGAGACTTCATTTCAACTTGAAGCCTCGCGCGTTAACGAAGCGGCCGAAGTCGGCGCGCTCGGGTTCGGCGTATTGGCGAGCCTTATCCTCTGACCAGCCATAAGAATCGCTTGTGCCGAACCGGGCGACATTGCGCTGCTGACGGTAAGGAAACACGCCGTTGCGGCGCCGGTCGTAGCCCGAAACAATTTCACGCGTACTGTCGTGGTAACGGTCTCGGTGGAGCGTCGCCCCGAGTGGCAGGCGCAAGCTGATGTGGGAAGGGCCCTGGGGCCAGCCAAAACCGAGGCCCGCAACAGGGAATACGTGGTCCGGCAGGCCGAGCAGGCCGCTGACCTCTTCGGCATGGTTGCGGATCACACTTATCGGGCAGCAACCGAGCCCCGCCGCCTCGGCCGCAAGCACGAACGCCGAGAGAGCGATCCCGGCATCCACCGAGGCATTGAAGAAGGCATCGAGGTGGTCATTCGCAAAGGGGAGGCCCGTCCAGTCGTGCACCTGCCGCTGGCGGCGATTGTTGCCGAGAAAGACGAGGAGGTGCGGCGCCTTGGGGATCCAGTCCTGATCGGCGAGCAGGGTATTGATGCGGTCGCGTATCGCCTTGTCCTCGACGATCAGGATATCGCGCTGCTGGAGGTCGCTCTTCGTGGGAGAGGCAAGCGCTAGGGCGGCGAGCGTATCGATGAGAGCCGCCGGCACCGGCTCGTCGCGAAAGCGCCGGCAGACACCGCGCGAGGCGAGGCCCCGCAAGAAGGCTGAGTTCTCGATCTCCGGGGCCACCGGAAGGGCGAAATCGCCGTAACGGTGGTCGAGCGCTTCCTTGATGCTTCTCATTTGTTATTTCCCTCGGGAGGCGAGCAGGCGTTCCTGTATGGCCAGCAGGTCGCGCCAGGCAAGCCGCTTGCCGATCGGCGTGCGCAGCAGATAGGCCGGATGCAGCGTCGGCATGGCCGGCACCTTGCGACCGCCAGTTTCCAACTCCCGCCAGCGCCCACGTGCCCGCATGATGCCGCCCTCGATGCCGAGGAGCGCCGTTGCAGCCGGGCCGCCGAGCGTCATGAGCACATCGGGCGCGACAAGCTCGATCTGGCGCTCCAGAAAGGGCCGGCAGATCTGCACTTCCTGCGGCGTCGGCGTGCGGTTTCCGGGCGGGCGCCAGTACACGACGTTGGTGATGTGGACGTCGTCCTCGCTGAGGCCGATCGCGGCGAGCATCTTGTCGAGAAGCTGGCCGGCACGGCCGACAAAGGGTTTCCCCGCAAAATCCTCCTCGCGGCCCGGCGCCTCGCCGACGATCATCACCCGCGCATCGGCGCGGCCGCGAAAGAAGCACAGCGACTTCGCCGTGGCCTTGAGCGCGCAACCGTCGAAGCTCTCGAGCACCGACCTGAGCTCGTCGAGCGTCGCCGCCTTCCGGGCCGCCTGACGCGCGGAAAGGGCTGCTGCATCGGGTGGGGCTGTCGGAAAGCGCCGCGGCGCCTCGCGAGCCGGCGGCTGGCTCTGATGCCCGACCGGCAGCTCAGATCCGCGAGCCCCCGGCGCCGGCGACGCGGCAGCGGCCGCAGCGGGCGGCTCGGTCTTTTGCAGCGAGAAGGCCTGTCCTGGCACGGCCCCGTCGCGCGCGAGCCAGTCGGTCCCGCTCTCGTCGAGCGCACCGTCCACCCCCATCTCGCGCCACCACGCGAGCAGGGTTGCCATTCCGGGCCGATCCTCCTCATCGATCATGAGCGGCACCATAGCGCCTGGGCCCTGCCTTGGCATCCCGCACGGTGCACAGGGCCTTGCATCGGCAGCTTGGCGCTTGACCATGCTTGCGCGCCCGACCTATCGAACAGCGGGAAGCACACTGGAATGGATCGAAGGACAGCGCACGATGACCGACGAGCAGACCGAGCTGCCGCCGCGCGAAGGCATGGAGTTCGACGTAGTGGTGGTGGGCGCGGGCCCGGCAGGCCTTGCGACGGCCATCCGCCTGCGCCAGCTCGCCGCCGAGCGCGGGCAGGAAGTCTCGGTCGTGGTGCTCGAGAAGGGCTCGGAGGTCGGCGCGCACATTCTCTCCGGGGCGGTCATCGACCCCGTCGGCCTCAATGCGCTGATCCCGGACTGGAAGGCGAAGGGGGCACCTCTGGAGACGCAGGTCACGGAGGACCGCTTCATCTATCTCGGACCTGCCGGTGAGATGCGCCTCCCGAACATCGGCATGCCGCCGCTGATGAACAATCATGGCAACTACATCGGCAGCCTCGGTAATCTCTGCCGCTGGCTCGGCGAGCAGGCGGCCGAGCTCGGCGTCGAGGTCTATCCGGGTTTTGCTGCCTCGGAAGTGCTGTACGACGAGGAGAACCGCGTCGTCGGCGTCGCAACGGGCGACATGGGCATCGGCCGCGACGGCCAGCCGACGGACAACTTTACGCGCGGGATGGAGCTGCGCGGCAAATACACGGTCATTGCCGAGGGCGCACGCGGCTCATTGGCGAAGCAGCTCATCACCCGCTTTGCCCTCGATGGCGACAGCGATCCGCAGAAATACGGCATCGGCCTGAAAGAGCTGTGGGAGGTCGCGCCCGAGAAGCATCGCCCCGGCCTCGTCCAGCACACGCTCGGCTGGCCGCTCGACGATGCCACGGGTGGTGGCTCGTTCCTCTATCACTACGGCGAGAACCTCGTCTCCGTGGGCTTCGTCGTCCATCTGAACTATCAGAACCCCTACCTCGCGCCCTTCGAGGAATTCCAGCGCTTCAAGACACATCCCGCCATTCGCGACGTGTTCGCGGGCGGCAAGCGCATTGCCTATGGCGCGCGCGCCATCACCGAGGGCGGCTGGCAGTCCATCCCCAAGCTCACATTCCCCGGCGGCGTACTCGTCGGCTGCTCGGCGGGCTTCGTGAACGTGCCGCGCATCAAGGGATCGCACAACGCGATCCTCTCAGGCATTCACGCGGCGGAGGCGGCCTTCGAGGCCATCGTCGCCGGGCGCCAGCACGACAAGCTCGACACCTACGAGACCGCCGTACGCACCGGCCCCATTGCCAAGGACCTGAAGCCCGTCCGCAATGCCAAGCCCCTGCTCGCGCGCTTCGGCACGCGCATCGGCACATTCCTCTCCGGCGCCGACATGTGGCTCAACACCATCATTCCAGGTATCGGCCTCGGCTATACGCTGCGCCACGGCAAACCCGACAGCGCCACCCTCAAGCGCGCTTCGCAGGCCAAGAAGATCGAATACCCGCGCCCCGATGGCGTGCTGACATTCGACCGCCTGACGAGCGTCTCCTTCTCGGCCACCAATCACGAGGAAGACCAGCCGATCCATTTGACGCTCAAGGATCCGACGATCCCGATCGCGCATAATCTTCCTGAGTACGCGGAGCCGGCGCAGCGCTACTGCCCGGCTGGCGTCTACGAGGTGGTCGACGGCGACGATGGCAAACCGCGCTTCCAGATCAATGCGCAGAATTGCGTCCACTGCAAAACGTGCGACATCAAGGATCCGGCCCAGAATATCAATTGGGTCGTGCCCGAAGGTGGCGGCGGGCCGAACTATCCCGGGATGTAGGGCGCTTCGTTCGCGCCTGCGGCGCGAGCGAGGCTAGCCTCGCGCTCCACCGTGCCGGAGGCGCGTCTTCGACACGACGAGGGACACCTTCCCGGCCCCATCGGCTTTTATGAATTTGAGGCCAGCCAAAGTGGGCGCCGGATTGATGCGGGCGAGAGGGAAAGAGCAGATCACATGCAGATGAAGTTGGCTTTGGGTAGCGCGCTTGCAGCAGGCGCGTTGATGCTCGGATCGACTGCTGCTTCAGCGCAGGCCTACGTCGGAACGTGGGGCACGAATGCTGCGCAGTGCCGCATCGACCAGAGCCGGCAGAATGCGCCGCTCATTCTCTCGCGCAATCGCTATGACCAGCACGAGGCCCACTGCACATTCGCAAGCGTGCAGAAGACAGGTTCGGCGTCATGGCGGATGCGGGCGCGTTGCAGCGTCGAGGGCGACCGGCAGGCGCACACGTTCGACATATCCGTCGACGGCCGCACGCTCACGCTGCGCGACGGGTATGGCGCCCGGCGTCTTGTGCGATGTCGCTAGTCAGCGCGGATGGCCGCCGCGGGCATCCCACAGAAGCCACGGTCATGAGCGCGCAATCGCGCGCCGGCCGGTAGGCCGTGCCAACAATCAAGCCGCGTCGGCGACGACGCGGTTGCGGCCTTCGCGCTTGGCCGAATAAAGCGCGCGATCAGCGCGCTTGAAGAGCGTCTCGGGCGTATCGTCGCGATTTTCGAGCGTCGAGATGCCGACGCTAGCCGTCACGCGAAGCTCTTTGTTGCTCGCGATCGAGAACGGATCGGCGGCGATCGTTGCCCTCAGGCGCTCGCCGACCTGAATGGCGCGAGCCAGGTCCGTATCCGGCATGATGATCACGAACTCCTCGCCGCCGAGCCGGCAGGCGAGATCAATGCCACGCGTATTGCGGCGGAAACGGCGCGCGAACTCGCGCAACACGTGATCGCCGACATCGTGGCCGTATGTGTCGTTGACCGACTTGAAGTAGTCGATATCGGCAACCAGCAGAGAGAGAGACCGACCAGACTGGATCGACTGCGACACGAGCGTCTTGAGGTGGCCTTCCATGTAGCGCCGGTTGTGGAGGCCGGTCAGCCCGTCGGTGATGGCCATCTCCACGCTCTCTTCGAGGCGTGCCTTGAGCAGATCGGCGTGGCGCTTGCGCTTCACCTGCGTCTTGACGCGCGCCATCATCTCGTGGCGATCGATCGGACGCACGACGTAGTCGTTGACGCCCATGTCGAGACCGCGCAGAAGCCGCGCCTCATCACTGGGCTCGACGATGATCAGGATCGGCAGATGGCGCGTGCGCTCGAGCGAGCGGACCTGCGAGCAGAGTCTGAGGCCATCGGCGTTCGTCAGGCTCAGGCTGACGATGAGCACATCCACCGGCTGCTCGCTGAGCTTCAGGAGCGCGGCCTGGGGATCGCTTTCGAGACTGACCGTGTGAACCGTGCGCAGGGTGTCGACCAGACGCTGGGCCGCGCGGCCTTGATCCTCGACGATGAGAACGTGCCCCCTCTCGTTGGCATTCTGCCAGTCGAGCGCCGGCGCCTCGCCCATGCCCATCTGATGGGTAGTGGAGGCGCGCATCAGCATCTCGTCCGAAAGGACCTTGAGACGCGCGAGGTTTTTCACCCGCGTCACGAGCGCGATATCGTCGACAGGCTTGGTCAGGAAGTCGTCGGCGCCCGCCTCGAGCCCGTGCACCTTGTCGGCGGGCTGATCGAGCGCGGTGACCATGATGACCGGAATATGCGCGGTTCTCGGATCCTGCTTGATGTGCCGGCAAGCCTCGAAGCCGTCCATGCCCGGCATCATCACGTCGAGCAGCACCACATCGATGCGCTCGCGCTCAAGGATGTCGAGCGCCTCGCGACCGCTCGAAGCGGTGAGGATCTCGAAGTATTCCGCCGTGAGCCGCGCCTCGAGCAGCTTCACGTTGGACATGATGTCGTCGACAACGAGTACGCGCGCGGTCATGGGTTCGGGTCTTGCGGCTGGAGCCTGGAGAAAATTAATCCGTTTCGACGAACCGACGTACGGTGTCGATGAATAGGCCGATTGAGATGGGTTTCGAGAGATAGGCCTCGCACCCGCCCTGGCGGATCCGCTCCTCGTCTCCCTTCATCGCGAACGCCGTTACAGCGATCACCGGAATGTCGCAAAGATCGTCGTCGTCCTTGAGCCACTTCGTCACCTCGAGGCCGGAGACCTCGGGCAGCTGGATGTCCATCAGAACGAGATCGGGCCGATGGGCGCGCGCCAAGTCGAGCGCGTCGTGGCCATTGCGGGCTTCGATGGTTGCATAACCATGAGCCTCGAGCAGATCGCGGAAGAGCTTCATGTTGAGCTCGTTGTCCTCCACGATGAGGACCGTCGCCTGCCCGGCGCTCGCACGCGGACGCCGCCCATCGATCGCCGACTGGCGCTCCTGGTAGCCCATTGATTTGGTCCGCTCGATTGTGGTCATCGGACGCTTCCGCCGAATCGTCTGCTTGGTTGGAGACCACACTGCGCCAAAAGCCTAAGGATATGTTTAAGAATGCCGGCTCAAGACTGCGGGAGGCAGGCCAAGGATGCGGAAAAACAACGCTCGCGACACGATGCCGCCCATTGATACGGCACGACAATTAGGTTTGGACGCTCTGCTCTTCATTGCGAGCGACTCGTTAAGAATTACGAAGTTCCTCAATGTGACCGGCATGGACGCCGCCGAGCTCAGGACGAGAGCCCGCGAGGACGCGACTTTGGTGGCCGTGCTGGAGTATCTCCTCGCCGACGAATCTCTGCTGCTCGTGTTCGCGGCGAACGGCGGCCATCGCCCTGACGATGTCACGCCCGCGTTCGAGCGGCTGCAGCGCGACGGCGACTTCTGAGGAGAACGCGGATGAGGGCCCCCGTCGCTGTATCCATCTCGCGCAAGCCGCCGCCACTTCGGATCGGCATAGATCTCGGCGGCACCAAGATCGAAGGTGTCGTCATGGATGAGGCCGGTGTCGAGCGCCCGCGCCGCCGCGTGCCGACGCCACGCGACGACTACGCGGGGACCATCGAGGCCATTGCTACACTCGTCGACGAGTTGCGCCTCGAAGCGGAGGCCGAGCCAGGTGCCGCCTCGTGCACGATCGGCATCGCGACACCGGGCTCGCTCTCGCTGCAGAGCGGGCGGATGCAGAACGCCAACTCCACCTGGCTCAATGGAAGGACGCTCGGTCCGGATCTCGAAGGACGCCTCAATCTTCCTGTGCGCCTTGCCAATGATGCCAACTGCTTCGCTCTATCGGAGGCACTCGATGGTGCCGCGGCGGGTGCCCGCAATGTGCTCGGTGTCATTCTCGGGACGGGTTGCGGCGCGGGCGTGGTGATCGACGGCCGCCTGCTCGATGGGCCGCGGGGCATTGGCGGCGAATGGGGGCACAACCCTTTGCCCTGGGCGAACGCGGATGAGTTGCCCGGCCCATTGTGCTGGTGCGGGCGGCGCGGCTGCATGGAAACCTGGGTGTCCGGCCCGGCGCTCGCGGCTGCGTACCTCCAGGATGGTGGCGCGACGACCCGGGCCGAGGACATCGTTGTGCGCGCCGCGTTAGGCGAGACACAGGCCCGCGTCGCGCTCGAACGTCACGCGAGCCGCCTCGCGCGCGGCCTGGCCCACGTGGTGAACATCCTTGATCCGGACGTGATCGTGCTCGGCGGCGGTCTTTCGCGGCTCGAGCATCTCTACGAGCAGCTACCCGCACTCATGGCGCCGCACATCTTTGCCGAGGATACGCGCGTGGACATCCGGCCGCCACGCTGGGGCGATGCCTCGGGCGCGCGCGGCGCGGCTTGGCTATGGCGGAACGCGGCGGCATGAGGCCGCGTCATACCCAGCGGCAGCAGGGATTCATTGAGGGTTCGGTTGGATCAGCGGCTGTCGAGGAAGCGGGCGGGGTCCGGCTTGAGGCCGGTCACGCGCTCCAGCGCCATGGCGGCGAGCATACGGTCGCCCATGGTCTTCTCCGGCAGGCGATCGATACCGAAGCGCTCCTGGGCCTGCGCCTCCGCGACCGAGCCATAACCCGGGCCGCCGAGTTTCATCGCGGCAAGGTCGTTACGGCAGCCCGCAAGCGCGAGCACGAGGGCAAAGGCGATGCCGGCACGCACAATCATGGGATAATCCCCCGTCATCCTGACCATCGCCAGATTGTGGCAGCTTCGCCACGGCGATGGCCGATTCCCGTCTCCCCCGAGGCGGACGAGGGTTAATTTAATGGACTCGTTGCGACCGGGCAACCCTCCGGACCATGTTTTCCACTTAGAGCTGTAGGGATATTTCCTACAGCTCCTGCGCGCGTCTCTACTACTTGCCATCCCGCGGCTTGCCGGCCGCATCCACCGAGAGGGCCTGCGCGATGAAGGCGTGGGTCGGCGTCGGCACGCCGTGGCGCGCGCCCACGCGCACCACTCCGCCAGAAAGCCAATTCACTTCGAGGGGTTTCCCTGCGCGCTTATCGTGTGCCATGGACGAGACCATGCCGTCCGGCAGGTCGTTGATGGTCTTCATCACACTCTCGTAGTCACCGGGCTTGATCGCGATGCCCTCGGCCTTGGCGACGTCGATCACTTCCTGAACAGCGGTTTGCAGAAGCCCATACGTCCCGGCCGCGTTGCGCAGCTCCTTTGCCGCGTGCCCGGTGAGCGCTGTCACGCCCGAGAACGGCGCCAGCATTGCGAACTTGATCCACTGCGCGCGGCGGATGTCGGCGGGCATGATGGCGTCGATTCCTGCCGCCTTGCACAGCGCATGGAAGGCTTCGAGCTTCTCGTTCTTCGAGCCGTCCGGCTCGGAGAACTCGATGCGCGCGAACTTGCTGCGATGCTCGATGACGCCCGGCCGGGGAATGTGTGAGGCAATGCGCGCGACGCCTGGAATGACGTGCGCCGCCGGAACCACCTGCTTCACAACGTCCGCACCTTCGACGCCATTCTGGAAGGCGATCACGATGGTCTCCGGTCCGACGGCGGGCTTGAGCTGCGCGGCCGCGGCTTCGGCATCCACCATCTTGGTTGCGAAGATCACGATATCGGGCGTACCGGCATCGGTCGGATCGAGTACGGCTTTGGCCGGCTTGACCAACGCTTCGCCGAGGAGGCTGTCGAGCAGGAGGCCATTCTCGCGCATAGCCGCGAGGTGGTTTCCACGCGCGACGAACGTGACGTCGTTGCCCGCTGCCGCAAGCCGACCGCCGAAGTAGCCGCCGACACCACCCGAGCCCATGACCAGAATGCGCATGATCTGTCCTTTCGTTGTTCCTTGGGCGGCACTCTCGCAAACCGCCGAGCCGTCGCGCAACGGCCCGCGCGGCATGGCTGCCGGGCGGGCCGTTATTCAATCCGAAGTCCTCAATGATTGTCGCGCGGCAGGCCCTTCGTCTTGGCGATCCGCTGGTACTTCACGGCAGGCTTCAGCACCATACCGTTCGACAGCTCATCGACGATGCCGCGTTGGATTTCCTGCCACGGCGTCTGATGGTCGGGGAACTTGTAGCCGCCAGACTTGGCCAGTGCGTCGCGACGCTTCTGCAGCTCCGCCGCGCTGATCTTGATGTCAGCCGTACGCTTTCTCATATCGATGCGCACGATGTCGCCAGTCTTGAGCAGTGCGAGCCCGCCACCTGTCGCCGCTTCCGGCGAGGCATTGAGGATTGAGGGGCTACCCGACGTGCCTGACTGGCGGCCGTCGCCAATGCACGGCAGCGACGTGATGCCCTTCTTCAGCAGGTAGTTCGGCGCGCGCATGTTCACGACCTCGGCCGCGCCGGGATAACCGACCGGCCCCGTGCCACGCATGAACAGCAGGCACGACGCATCGATCTCGAGCTTCGGATCGTCGATGCGCTTGTGATAGTCCTCCGGCCCGTCGAACACGATCGCGCGGCCCTCGAATGCCTCCGGATCCTTCGGATTCGACAGATAGCGCTGGCGGAACTCTTCGGAGATCACTGACGCCTTCATGATCGCGCTGTCGAACAGGTTGCCCTTGAAATTCAGGAAGCCGGCGCTGCGCTTCATCGGCGCGTCATAGGACTTGATGACATCGCGGTCCGACGCGAACTTGCCTTCGCAGTTCTCGTAGAGCGTCCGGCCGTTCACCGTCGTGGCCTTCTTGTTGATCTTGCCCTTTGCGATCAGCTCGGCGACCACGGCCGGCACGCCGCCCGCGCGATGATACTCCTCGCCAAGGTACTCACCCGCCGGCTGCAGGTTCACGATCAGCGGAACCTCGTAGCCGATCCTCTCCCAGTCATCGTTGTTAAGTTCGACGCCGATGTGCGCCGCGATCGCATTCAGATGGATCGGCGCATTCGTCGAGCCGCCGATCGCGGAGTTGACGACGATCGCGTTCTCAAAGGCGTGGCGCGTGAGAACATCGGAGGGCTTCAGGTCCTCCCACACCATTTCGACAATGCGCTTGCCGGTGAGATACGCCATCTGCTGGCGTTCGCGGTACGGCCCAGGTATCGCCGCGCAACCGGGCAGGCTCATGCCCAACGCCTCGGCGAGGCTGTTCATGGTCGACGCCGTGCCCATGGTGTTGCAGTGTCCGGCGGACGGTGCCGACGACGCGACCAGCTCGAGGAATTCTTTGTACTCGATCTCGCCGCGCGCCATCATCTCGCGCGCCTTCCACACGATCGTGCCTGAACCCGTGCGCTCACCCTTGAACCAGCCGTTGAGCATGGGGCCGCCCGAGAGCACGATCGCCGGCAGATCGACCGTCGCCGCCGCCATGATCTGCGAGGGCGTGGTCTTGTCGCAACCGGTCGTCAGCACGACGCCGTCGAGCGGATAGCCGTAGAGGATTTCCACCAGCGAGAGGTAGGCGAGATTGCGATCGAGGCTCGCGGTCGGCCGCTTGCATGTCTCCTGGATAGGATGCAGCGGGAATTCGAAGGCGATGCCGCCCGCCTCGCGAATGCCCTCACGCACGCGCTCGGCGAGAACGAGATGATGCCGGTTGCACGGCGAGATGTCCGAACCAGACTGCGCGATGCCGATCATGGGCTTGCCGGACTGCAGCTCATCGAGCGTCAGGCCGAAGTTCATCGTGCGCTCGAGGTACAGCGCCGTCATGTCGGCGTTGTCCGGATTATCGAACCACGCCTTGGAGCGCAGCTCCGACGGCTTGATCTTGCGCCCGCCGTTCGATGCCTTCTTGCCGTTTTTCATGGTTGGTGCCCCTGCTTCCGAGAACGTTTCCAGCCTAGACCATAGCGGATGGCGCCGGGCTCGGACATACTCGGATCGTGCAGCGCATATCAGCCTATGGGACAGCTGGAGGACATGAGCGGGGCATCGGCACAGATCCACGCGACCGCCATCGCGCTCGATGATCGGGCCGCGCTGATCCTCGGCCCGTCCGGTGCTGGAAAATCGGATCTCGCGCTCCGCTGCATCCTGCAGGGGGCGTGGATCGATGGACACCATCGCCACGCGACACTCGTCGCCGACGACCAGGTGATCATCGAGGAAACCGTACGCGGCCTGATCACTCGTCCGCCGGATTCCATCGCAGGCCGCATGGAGGTGCGGGGCGTCGGCATCATGGAGGTTGCGTCCGTGGGCAGCGCGCGGCTCGTGCTCGCCGTCGAGCTTGCCGAACCCGCCGCCATTGACCGGCTACCTGATCCGCAGCCGAGCTTGACCCTGCTTGGCGCGGAAGTCCCCCTCATGCGCGTGGCGCCATTCGAAGCGTCCGCGCATCTCAAAGTGCTGCTGGCGCTGGTGCAGGGGCTTCCGAGTGCGTGACAAATCGCGGCTTCGGCGCGAGTGGGGCTCGCCCCACACCCCACCGGGAGGGACACCCTCCCGGACCCACCCGCATTTATTGACTTGGTGCCCCAATCGCCACCTGTCTGCATGGCCGCCGCGGGCATAGCACTACGGCGAGATTGCGAAGCACCCCTTCCCGGCAGCCCGCGGCACTAGACTACTTCTTCGGCAGGAGTTCCGGCCGGTACTCGAAGTGCATGGAGTCGTAGTGGTACCACTTGCCGCCCCAGATGAAGCCGTGCTTCTCGAACACGTCGACGATCTCCTGCGGGATGCGATTGCGGTACACGGGCTGACCATCGGCCCCGGGCTTGCCCCATCGCCAGTAGTCCGCCTGCTTGGTCGAGATGTCGATGGCTATGCCGAGGCCGTGCGGGCTCACGCGCTCCGTTCCTGCAATGGGCCGGCAGTTGTAGGCGCCGGCCGGCGGAAAGAGATGGACATCGAAGCGCGCCGGCAGGCGATCGAGCTCCGCCGAAACGGCCGCGAGTCGCTCCGCAACGCCGTTCACGCGCGTAACCTGGAGGGCTTTTCCCCATTTTTTTGGCAGCCACACCACTGGGACGAGGTTCTTGCGCACTTCATCACGGAGGCAGTCGCCGTACATGGCGGTGAAGAAAGCATTGTTGCGCGACCGCCCGGGATCGGCATCGCGGGAGGGTGGCGGCGCGACGCCGACGGGGTAGGGCTGAGCCAGCATGTCCTTGAGATCCGGTGCATCCAGGCGAGCAGCCGGCGTCTTGGGACCGAGGCCATCGTCGATCGGCATGCGCTTGCCGTCTCGCCACACCAGAGCGTTGCCGTCGCGCCGCGTCAGGAATTCTGGGTAGGCCGTGATCAGACGGTTCGCAACTGCCGCAATTTCGGGCGCCTCGGCGCGGATCGGGCTAGCCGGCAGGAGCTGAGAGCCGATGGTCAGCACCAATAAAGCTATGCTTTTCCTGCATATCATCGCGCCTGCTCGCTCCGCTTCGACCTTCGTCGTAAGACCGCTCGCACACCGCCAGGCGATCACGATCGCTTTACGTAACCGATTAAGCTGCTAAACTTTGCCGCAAGTACGATCCAGACCGAAGCCTGTCGACCCGTACCCGGGGTGTTGCCGAGCGGCATCATGCGTCCCAGGCCCTGGAGTATCGCACTGATGGAGGCGGATGACGAACTGGGAGCCGAGGCTCCCGCCGCGCAGTTGGCACCCGCGATTGCCCCGGGGATGCCGGAGTGCGCCGCCGCCATCCAGCCCATCGCCTTCCGCAACGAGCCCCCAATTGCCCCGCCACCCTTCCATGCCGATGCGCCCGCGCGCACGTTGGATCGTACCGGCGAGCGCACCTTCGAGCGAGCGGGGGGTGACCGTCATCCAAATTCACCCACGTACGGCGCGCTCGATCTCGGCACGAACAATTGTCGTCTGCTTGTCGCACGGCCGTCGCGGCGCGGCTTCCTCGTCGTCGACGCCTTCTCGCGCATCATCCGCCTCGGCGAAGGCGTATCGGCGAGCGGGCGGCTCTCCGACGCCGCGATGCACCGCACCATCGAAGCGCTGAAGATCTGCGAGGCAAAGCTTCGCAAAGCAAATGTGGCGCGCTCGCGCCTCATTGCCACGCAGGCCTGCCGCATCGCCGCCAACGGTGATGAATTCCTCGACCGCGTGCGCCGCGACGTCGGCCTCGAGATCGAAGTTGTCTGTCGCGAGACTGAGGCACGCCTCGCCGTATCGGGCTGCGCCGCGCTCATCGACAAGCACAGCGACCTCGTGCTGGTCTTCGACATCGGCGGCGGCTCGTCGGAACTCATCTGGCTCGATCTCAACCGGCGCCGCGACGGCTGGCGTCAATCCATGGCCGACCGCGTCGAGGCACAGCATTGCATTGCCGCCTGGACCTCGCTGCCCCTCGGCGTCGTCACGATCGCGGAGCGCTTCGGCGGCCGTCATGTGGACGAGGACACTTTCGAGGCCATGGTCGACTACGTCGGCGATCTACTGGCGCCCTTCGAGCGCGAGCACGGCTTCCGCTCGCGCATGCACAATCGCCGCGTGCACATGCTCGGCACGTCCGGCACCGTGACAACCGTGGCGGGTATTCACCTGGGCCTTCCGCGCTATGACCGCAATCGCGTCGACGGCTGCTGGCTGCGATCCAGCCAGGTTCGCACGGTCACGGCGGACCTCCTCGCGCGCGGCTATGACGCCCGCGTCAGCGAGCCCTGCATCGGCCGCGACCGCGCCGATCTCGTGCTTGCCGGCTGCGCCATTCTCGAAGCGCTCATGCGCATGTGGCCCTGCGATATGCTACGCGTTGCCGATCGCGGTTTGCGCGAGGGCATTCTCGCGACGCTCATGGCCGAAGATGGTGTCTTCCGCTCTTCGCGACGGGACGGCGGGCAGTAGATGACCACCAGTGGCAAGGGTAAAGGTAAGAGCCCCGGCAGCGGCGGCTCCTCATCAAAGAGTTTCGGCGATTCGCGCGATCTGACCGTGCGCCTCAAGACGGCGCGCAAACGGTCTGCCTCCTCGCAGCGCTGGCTCGAGCGCCAGCTCAATGACCCATACGTCGCGGCTGCCAAGCGCGAAGGCTGGCGGTCACGCGCGGCCTTCAAGCTCATTGAGATCGATGACAAGCATCGCTTTCTGAAGCCCGGTCATCGTGTCGTGGATCTCGGCGCGGCCCCCGGTGGCTGGACACAGGTCGCGGCGCTCCGCGTGAAGTCCGCCGAAGGGCGCGGACAGGTCATCGGCATCGACTACCTGCCCGTAGATTCCATTGCCGGCGCCACCATCCTGGAACTCGACTTCCTCGATGAGGGCGCGCCGGACAAGCTCAAGGCTCTGCTGCGCGACGGCGGCGCGGATATCGTGCTCTCGGACATGGCGGCACCGACGACGGGGCACGCCAGCACGGATCACCTGCGCATCATGGGCCTTGCCGAGGTCGCAGCCGCGTTCGCCGCCGAAGTGCTGGCGCCCGGCGGCGCGTTCCTCGCCAAGGTCTTCCAGGGCGGTACGGAGCGGGCGCTGCTCGATATGCTGAAGCGCGACTTCGCCGTCGTGCGCCACGTCAAGCCCAAGGCGAGCCGTTCCGATTCCGCCGAACTGTACGTGCTCGCGACCGGCTTTCGGGGCCGCAAGTAGCGTTCACGCGGGCGCCGGCGAGCGTGGCTCGAACTGCGCAATCACGACATACGCAATGGTTGCCGCCGCCAGCCCCGCCACATACGGGGCGTCAACGCCGAGGACGTGTTCACCGACGAGCCAGACCGACGCGCCGCTCGCCATGGCCGCAAGCGCGCTGAGCTCGCCACCGAGCCGCGTGAAGAGACCGAACACGAGCGTCACGAAGATGCCGGCGCTCGCAAAGGCCGAAGCCAGTTCCACCAAATCCGAGATGTGCGTCGCACGCAGCGCCAGCAGATAGGCGATCACGCCGAGCGTCGCCACCGACGCGCGCGCAACCGTGACCTTGGTGCGCTCGGAGGCGCCCGGCCTCATTCGCAGCAGCAGGTTGTGCGAAAGCATCGAGCCGGCGGCGAGCAGCGCTGAATCCACTGTCGTCAGGGTCGCTGAGATGAGCGCGCCGACGAACAGCACGTAGAGGATCGGCGGCAAGTGGCGCTGCGCGATCTCCGGAACGATCTGCTCGGAATTGGCAATGTCGGGCACGAGCATGGGACCGATGAGGCCGAGCGTCACCGGAATGAGCGCGATCAGCAGATAGCAGAGGCCACCGATTGTGGCTCCAGTCCGCGCCACCTCCGGCGAACGACAGGCGAGCACGCGCGATATCAGCTCCACGGCGACCACGGAGCCGCAGATCGGAATGGCCCACTTCTCCGCGAGCGCAAGCCACGACTGATCGGCCGGAAAGAGCACCCAGCGAGAGGGTTCGATCTTCGCAAGACCCGCCGTGATGCCACCGACCTCGGCGACAGCCACCCAGCAGAGCCCGAAAAGCCCCGCGACGATCACCGTGCTCTGGATCGCATCGTTGTAGGCATCCGCGAGCAGGCCGCCGACCACGGTGTACGTGACGACGGCAACAACCGCGAGCGTCAGCGCTGTCTCGAGTTCGATGCCGGCCGCCGAGCCGACGATCTGCCCGAAGCCGCGGATCTGCGCCGCCGCCCACAGCACGGATCCCGGAATGAGCAGCACCGCCGCAAGCCGCTCGACGCGTCCTGAAAACCGAAAGCGAAAGAAGTCCGCAAATGTCTGGATGCCGCGCCGCCAGAGGCGGGCTGCGAAGAAGAGCCCCATGACCACGATGCCGAGGGCATAGGCAAACGGCTCGGCCTGCGCACCCGAAAGCCCCTGCGTGTAGACGCGGCTTGCCGCGCCGATCACGACCTCGGCGCCGAACCATGTAGCGAAGATCGAGACGGCCGCGAGGCCGACGCCGAACGATCGGCCAGCCAGCATGTAGTCGGTTTCGGTCGCGACCCGCCGCGCAACCCACGCGCCAATCAGGATCTGCAGGCCCACATAGCCGATGATGCCCGCCACCGTCGCGTTCATGCCGTCCCCCGTCTTGCCCCACCCATTCCGGCGCGATGCGAGGATGGTTCAACGTATGCGCCTCATGCAAGAGGCGTCGTCGTCGCTCGCGCCTTTGGCGCGACGGGGGCTAAGTCCCCGAACCCTACCGGGAGGGGCACCCTCCCGGACCCACCCGCCTTTAATTGTTTGGAGTACGCTGAGACGTCGATGCTTCAACAATACCGGTGCCCGCAAACTCCAAGTCTCAAAAAGAAGGGGGTTCGGGGTCTCGTCGTGTGGAAGACACGCGCCTTTGGCACGACGCGGGCGTGGGCGGCAGCCCACTCGCGCCGCAGGCGCGATCTGCGGCGACTAAAAATCCAGCGGCAGCACGCGCACCGTTTCGCCGGGCGCGACGGCCGGCGAATTGGGCGTACGCACGATCAGGCAGTCGGCAATGGCCAACGGCGACAGCAACGAGCTGTCCTGCGAGCGCACGGGCGATACATGCGGCAGCCCGTCGCCATCACGCGTCAGGGTCGCGCGCATGTAGTGCTGGCGTGGTCCGTTGGCCTCGATGGCGACTGCCGCAACCGCCGGTCGCGTGGCTTCAGTCGCCATGGGCCGTCCTGCCAGTTGCTCGACCAGCGGCACGACGAACACACGCGCACACACGAGTGAGGAAACTGGATTTCCCGGTAGGCCAACGACGCGCAGAGCACCGAGACGACCACTCATCAGCGGCTTGCCCGGTCGCATGGCGATCTTCCAGAAGGCCAGCTCCATGCCCTGCTTCGAGAGAACGGGTGCGACTAGATCGTGATCGCCGACCGAGGCGCCGCCGATGGTCACGAGTATATCGCCGTCTTTCGCGCGCGCGACGTGCTCGTTGAGGCTTTCCGCCGTATCGCGCGCAATACCGAGCTGGATGATCTCCGCGCCGAAGTTGCGCAGCATGGCGCCAACGCCGAGATGGTTTGACGCCACGATCTGCCCAACGCCGGGTGTCTCACCCGGGCGCACCAGCTCATCACCCGTCGAGAGAATGGCGACCTTCGGGCGTCGCCAGACGGCGAGTTCGCCATGCCCCATGGATGCGGCAAGTGAGAGTTCGCGGGGGCCAAGCCGGCGACCCGCCTCGAGAAGGCGCATGCCTTCTTTGAAATCACCGCCGCGCGGGCGAATGTGATCGGTCTGGACGTCCTCGCCCTGCACGATGACGTGCGCACCTTCGCGCGTCGTGTGCTCCTGGATGACGATGCCGTCAGCGCCGTCGGGCACGGGCGCGCCCGTGAAAATGCGCGCGGCTTGACCCGCACCCACACGGCCGTTGAACGGATGGCCCGCCGCGGACTCGCCGATGACTGTCAGCTTGGCCGGCAGCTTCGCGACATCGGCTGCGCGCACGGCATAGCCGTCCATCGCGGAAGCGTCGAACGGCGGCTGTGTGAGGCGTGCAGCCACCGGCTCGGCGAGAATGCGGTCGTGCGCGGCCTCGATGGCGACGCGCTCGGCTCCGAGCGGTGCGGCGTCCGCGAGAATGCGGGCGAGCGCCTCTTCGACCGAAAGCAATGCCATGAGCTCAGTCCTTTGCGTCGCCGGCAGCGGTGCGCCACGTACCCGAGCGGCCGCCCGTCTTCTCGACGAGCTGCACTGGCCCGATGACCATGCCGCGGTCGGCTGCCTTCAGCATGTCGTAGATCGTCAGGCACGCGACCGATACCGCCGTCAGCGCCTCCATCTCGACGCCCGTCTGGCCGCTGACCTTGACCTCGGCCTTCACGGCGATACCGCATGGTTCTGCGCGCGTTTCGAAGTCGACACTCGCCTTGGTAATCGCGAGCGGATGACAGAGCGGGATCAGTTCGTGCGTGCGCTTGGCGGCCATGATGCCGGCGAGCCGTGCCGCGGCCAGCACGTCGCCCTTCTTTGCTTCGCCCGTCGTGACCAGCGCCAATGTCTCCGGCGCCATAGAGACGAAGCCCTCGGCGATGGCCGTGCGCGCCGTCACGGCCTTGTCCGACACATCGACCATGACCGCATCGCCGGCCTCGTTGATGTGCGAGAGGCGGCTCATGACGCGCGCCCTGTCAGCAGCTCGCGTGTCGCGGCGGTGACGTCATCCTTACGCATGAGGCTCTCGCCGACGAGGAAGGCATTCACACCAACCTTCGCGAGCCGCTCGAGATCGCTGGTGGTCGCGATGCCGCTTTCGCCGATCACGATGCGATCCTTGGGCACGCGCGGCGCGAGACGCTCGGTCGTCGCGAGCGTCGTCTCGAAGGTCTTGAGATTGCGATTGTTGACGCCGATCAGGCGGCACGGCAGCTCCAACGCGCGATCGAGTTCGGCATCATCGTGCACCTCGACGATCGCATCCATGCCCCAGGCCTGCGCCGCCGACGCGAGATCCCGTGCAACGGCATCCTCGATCTGCGCCATGATGATGAGAATGCAGTCCGCACCCCAGGCGCGCGCTTCCGCCACCTGATAGGTGTCGAGCATGAAATCCTTGCGCAGTGCCGGCAGCCGCGTCGCCTTGCGCGCCGCCGTCAGGTACTCGGGCGCGCCCTGGAAGGACGGCGTGTCTGTCAGCACGGAAAGACACGCAGCACCACCCGCCTCGTACGCCTTCGCCAGCGACGGCGGATCGAAGTCGGCGCGGATCAGCCCCTTCGAGGGCGAGGCCTTCTTGATCTCGGCGATCAGCGCGAACTGCCCTTCGCGGATGCGCCGCTCGATCGCGCCCGCAAACGACCGCACAGGCGTCGCGCGCCGCGCCGCCTCCTCGATGGCCGCCTGCGGCCGCGCCTGCTTCGCCTCGGCGATCTCGGCGAGCTTGTATTCCGTGATTTTCGTAAGAATGTCGCTCATGTCTGCCCGTATACTCCTGTCCGGCCCTGCCTTGCCAGCGCGAACGGCAGCCGACCCGAACACAACGCTGAGTTTGCTTAAGGTTTGGCGCCTTTGCGGCACATCGGCGGCTCGCGTATAAGCCACCTCACGCATCCTACCACAGCAGGCCCGACAGTATGACGGCGGCAGAATTGCCCGGCACGCATTTTACCCTGGCGCACCTCTCGGACGTGCACCTCGGCCCCTTGCCGCCCATCGGCGCCCGCCACTGGAATGTGAAGCGCCTCCTCGGCTGGCTGAACTGGCAGCGTAGTCGGCGCCATCTCTACAGCCGCGACGTCCTCGACCGTATCGTCGCCGACATTGCCGCGCAGGCGCCCGACCACATTGCCGTCACCGGCGACATCGCCAACCTCGGCCTCCCGGCCGAGCACGAGGCGGCACTCGCCTGGCTCCGTACGCTCGGCGATGGCGAGCGCGTCACGGTCATCCCCGGCAACCACGATATCTACAGCAGCATCGGCAGTGACCGCGGCACCGCGCGTTGGCACGCGCATATGTCACCCAACACCGCTGCGGCCGACTATGCGATCGCCGAGGCTCTGAGCGGGGCTGCGGCTTTCCCGTTCGTGCGCCGTTTCGGCAAGCTCGCGATCATCGCGCTGAACTCCGCTGTGCCGACGCGCCCCCTCTATGCCATCGGCCGCATCGGCAAGCCCCAGCTGGATCGCCTCGCACGCATTCTCGACCGGCTCGGCGCCGAGGGACTGACGCGCGTTGTTCTCATCCATCACCCCCCCGTGCCGGGCTTGTCCAAGGCGCGCCACGATCTCCGCGATGCCGACGCGCTTGCCGAAGTCCTCGCGCGCCACGGGGCCGAGCTCGTGTTGCATGGCCACGAGCATACGGCCACCGAGCACTGGCATCCGGCACCCTCGGGCCACATTCCGATTGTCGGCGTGCCGTCGGCGGCGCTCGCGCGTCCGCACAAGAAAGAACCGCCGGCGCGCTATCACCTCTATCGGCTCGCGCTCGACGGCAGCCGCCCGTCTATCGAGATGATCGCACGTGGCCTCGCCGAACCGGATGGCCCCGTCGTCGAGCTGGAACGGCGACGGCTTGTGCCGGCGACAAGTCAGTAAAAAATGGTGGGTCCGGGGGACACCTTCCCGGACCCACCGCCTTTAAATGTCTAAGTGAGCTTCGACGCGCCTACTTCTGCGGGCGGTTCTTGGCCCACTCGGTGTACTTCTTCGCCTTCTCGTGGGTCTCGGCGTAATACTTCTCGTACTCCGCGCCCACCATGATCTTGATGGCGAGACCCGCGTCCTCGAGACGCTTCACGTGGTCGGGATCCTTCATCGCCTGCGCGAACACATCCTGCAGCTTCTTGACGACGGCCGGATCCATGCCCTTCGGTCCGCCGATGCCGCGCGTCGAGCTCGAGATCACTGTCGGCAGGCCAAGCTCCTTGGTGGTCGGCACGTCGGGTAGGAACTTGGAGCGTTCCGTATCCATGACGGCGAGCGCGCGGACCTGTCCGCTCTTCACTTGCGGAACGATGCCACCGACGTTGTCGAAAGATACGTCGATGTTGCCGCCGAGCGTCTCCTTCATCTGCGCCGCGCCGCCGAGCAGATGCACGACGCGGAAGTTCGCGCCGGGGCTCGCCTCTTCGACCATCAGGATCGCCAGGTGATCATCCGAGAGAATGCCGGTCGTGGCAGCGCGGATGGTGCCGGGCTTGGCCTTGGCCGCGTCCAGGACATCCTTGAACGTCTTGAATGGGCTATTGGCGGCAACCCAGACCACACCCGGATCGAGCACCTGGTTCGCGATGGGCGTGAAGCTGCCCTCGTTGAAGATGGCCTGGCGCTCGGGATCGAGGATCGTGGTGTTGGTTGCGGGCAGATTGAGGAAGCCGATGGTGTAGCCATCCGGCTTGGCGCGCGAGAGTTCCGTCCAGCCGACCTGACCGCCAGCACCACCACGGTTCACGACCACGATCGGCTGTCCGAGTATCTTCTCGGCGATGCCGGCAACAACGCGCGCGCCGATGTCGGTGGAACCGCCAGCCGGAAACGAGACGATCATGTTGATCGGCCGCGTTGGGTACTCCTGGGCTGATGCCCCCGCCGAACCAAGCGCCGCGACGAGCGCCACCGCCGTCACGGCCATTGCCAGTCTGCGCAGTCTCATGAGTGGTCCTCCGGTACAAACGCCAATCGAATTGGCTTTCGGCTAAAACGCTAACGAAGTTGTCTTCACTAAGACACCAACGGAGTTGGATGGACTAAGACGCCAACAGAGTTGGCTGTGTTAATCGGCATTGGGATCCCTGATCTCTTTAGGGGCGAATTGCATGGCCGCAAAGACAAGTATGGCGATGGCGAGCGCCAGCAGCGAGGCCGACAGCGGGCGCGTGACAAAAATGGAGAAGTCTCCTGCCGACATCTCGAGTGACGTCCGCATGGACTTCTCGATTTGTGGACCGAGAATGAGCCCGAGCACCAAGGGCGCGAGCGGGAAGCTGAGCTTGCGCATCAGATAGCCGATCACACCACATCCGAGCATGACCCAGAGATCGAAGATGCTCTGATTGATGCTGTAGGCGCCGATGATGCAGAAGAGCAGCGTGCCGGCGCAGATATACTGGTAGGGAATCTCCAGGATCTTCGCCCAGAGCCCGACCAGCGGCAGATTGAGGATCAGCAGCAGAACATTGCCGATGAAGAAGCTCGCGATGACCGCCCACACGAGATCGGGCCGCTCCTGAAAGAGCAGCGGCCCCGGCGCCAGGCCATTGATGATGAAGGCCCCCATGAGCACCGCGATGGTCGGCGAACTCGGAATGCCAAGCGTCAGCAGCGGCACCATGGCGCCGTTCGCATAGCTGTTGTTCGCGGTCTCCGGCCCCGCGACGCCCTCGATCACGCCGGTGCCGAATTGCTCGGGATGCTTCGAAAGCCGCTTCTCGACGATATACGACATGAATGTCGGGATGATCGCGCCGACACCCGGTATGAGACCAAGGAAAAATCCAATTCCCGTGCCGCGCCAGATGGCGCCCATGGATCGGTTCCATTCCTCCCGCGAAGGAATGAGCCCCCTGAGATTAGTCTTGATGACTTCGCGATAGGGCTTCTCCGCCGTCGCCAGGATCTCACCGACACCGAACAGCCCCATGACGACAGGAATGAAACCCAGGCCGTCGAACAGCTCAGGTATGCCGAACGTGAAGCGCGGCGCGCCGCGCACCGGGTCGAGACCGATCAGCGAGATGAGCAGTCCGGTGATCGTCATGAGAACGCCGGCGAGAAGCGAGCTTCCGGCGAGGCTCGTCACGAGCACGAGCCCGACGATCATGAGCGCGAAAAATTCCGGCGGCCCGAAACTCAGCGCGAGCCGCGACAGCGGCGTCGCAACGAGCACGAGGAGCACGGTCGCGACTACACCGCCGATGAAGGAGCCAATGGCGGCAATGCCGAGCGCCGCGCCCGCACGTCCCTTCTTCGCCATCGCGTGCCCATCGATGCACGTGATGACGGATGCAGCCTCGCCCGGCACGTTGATCAGCACGGAGGTGATCGTGCCGCCATACATCGCGCCGTAGTAGATGGCCGCGAGCATGATGATGGCGCCGGTCGCATCGAGCTGGAAGGTGAGAGGAATGAGGATCGCCGTGCCCGCTGCCGGCCCGATGCCGGGCAGCACACCGATGAGCGTACCGAGAAAACAGCCGATGAACGCGAACATCAAGTTCGTCGGTGTCGCCGCCGCCGCGAACCCAGCCATGAGATGGTGAAAGGTATCAACCATCGGCGCCGTCGCCCTGCCTGGAAGCAAAGAGTTGCAGCATCACAGCCCGAACTCCCCAATGGGTAACGGCACCTTCAGCCAGTAGTAGAAGCTGTGAAACACGCCGAAGCTGAGCGCGAGCGCGACGAGCACGATGGCGAGGTAGTTCCTGACGCCGAGCACCAGGAGCATGAGCACGATGAAGAGGAACGATGTGACCCGATAGCCGAGCGGATCGAGCGCGGTGAAGGCGGCGAGCAGCAGCACAATGATGCCGACAATGCGGAAGAGCGCACCCTGGTCCGGCATGAAGGGCTCGGCGTCCGGCTGCGGCGCCCCTGCGGGTGCTTGAGGATCACGCTTGAGCTCGACGACCAGCGCAAGGGCGAGCACGCCGCCGAGCAGAGCCAGGATCAACGGAAAAAAGCCGGGTCCGGGCCCCAGCGCATCCAACAGCGGCAGCTTGAACGACAAGAACGCCGTCCCGGCGAACAGGGCCAGAAAGACCCCCGCCGTAACGAACCATCCGCGCCTCAAGTTCGCGTCCTCCCTTGACGCAGTCTTTATTTTTATGAGGTGAGGCTAGCACAGGATATTGGGCGCGCAATGCCCCATCTTGCCAATGGGCGCGAACGCCTGCGCCGAACGGGTTTGACAAATCTATGTTGCAGAGGCTTTTTTTCATGGCGCAGGGTTCGCCCCCAGCACGCCGCAATGCTCGGCGATGTCCTGTTGCCAAGGCCCGAACGCTCGTTGAGACATGGCCGCGCCGGTGCCGCCCGACTAGAACAGACGAGCAGAACAGAGATGTCATGACGCTAACCGAACGCCTCGACGAGCTGAAACGCGACCCGGCCTTCGCGAGCCTTTTGCACTCGCTTGCCGTTTACTACGGCGATGCCCCGCGCGAGGCCGCCATGGATGCTCTCTATGCCCGTTTCGTCAGGCCCGGTGATCTCGCCTTCGACGTCGGTTCGCACGTCGGCGACCGCATCGGTGCCTTCCGGCGGATCGGCGCGCGCGTCGTGGCACTCGAGCCGCAGCCGCTCTGTGCTCAAGCGGTCCGCGCGATCTATGCCGGCGACAACGATGTGACGCTCGTCGAGAGCGCGTGCGGGCCGGTGCCAGGGCGCATCAGTCTGCATGTGAACACGGCCAATCCGACAGTCACGACGGCGTCGAAGGATTTCGTCAAGGCCGCCGACGGCGCGGGCGGCTGGGAGGGACAGGTCTGGGATCGCACGATCGAAGTGCCCGTCACCACGCTCGACGCGCTCATCGCGGCGCACGGGTTGCCGGCCTTCGTGAAGATCGATGTCGAGGGCTTCGAGGCTGATGTCCTCTCAGGTTTGAGCCAGGCCGTGCCGGCACTCTCCTTCGAGTTCACGACCATCCAGCGTGATGTCGCCTACGACTGTCTCGATCGCATTGCAGCGCTCGGCGACTACGGCTTCGATCTTGCGCTCGGCGAAAGCCAGGAGCTTTCGCTCGGCCGCTGGATCACGGCTGATGAGATGCGCGGCCACATCGCTGCACTGCCGCATGAAGCGAATTCGGGAGACGTCTACGCCTTGCAGCGGTAGCGATCCGCAGGCCGCTCGAGCCGGAATTCTTGAAGTCCCACCACCCTCCGTACGCGCACCGCTGGTGTCGGGCGACAAGCTGATATATTGTCGGCCGCCGCCGACCAACGAAAAACAGAGCCTTTCACTCAAAGAGAGCTCAACAAGGCGGCGCTCATGGAGGAAACAAGATGTATTCACGCAGGAACATTCTTGCGGGGCTCGGCGCGACGACCGCCGGAGCACTCGCAATGCCCGCTATTGTTCGCGCGCAAGCCGCAGTTACGCTAAACGGCGCCGTCCAGTTCAACGACGATCACGCTTTCACAAAATCGCTCGTCAAGTTCGAGGAGCTGGTGAAGCAATACTACGGCAAGCCTATCAATTTCGTGCTGCACAAGAATTCGTCGCTGGGCCTCGAGAAGCAGTACTTCGAGTACATGGCGCAGGGCAAAGCGGTAGACTACGGCATCGTCTCGCCCGCGCACATGTCGACCTTCTCGCGCGCGGCGCCCTTCATCGATGCGCCCTTCCTGTTCCGCGATCTCGCGCACTGGAACAAGGTTCTCGATGCCGACCTTCTGAAGCCGATCGCCGACGAGATCGCGCAGAAGGCCAATGTGATGCTGATCGGTTATGCCGGCGGCGGCACGCGCAACATCTTCATCAACAAGCCCATGGCCTCGCTCGAGGAGATCAAAGGCCTCAAGGTGCGCGTGCAGGGCGCGCCCATCTGGTCGCGAACTTTCCAGGCAGCCGGCATGGCACCGACCGTGATCGCCTACAATGAGGTCTACAACGCCATCCAGAACAACGTCATCTCGGCCGGCGAGAACGAAGCGGCCGGTGTCGAACAGATGAAGTTCTACGAAGTCGCGCCGAACCTCGCGATGACGCAACACGCCATCACGATCCGGCCGATCTGCTTCTCGGGCAAGACCTTCGCGGCCCTCCCGAAGGATCTTCAGGAGGCGGTGCTCAAGGCCGGCAAGGAAGCAGGTGCCTACGGGCGGCAGATCGAGGCCTCCGAGGATGAGCAGAAGCTCGTCGCGCTGGAGAAAGCGGGCAGGCTGAAGCGTATCCCGTTCAAAGGGCGCGACGAGATGAAGAAGCTGGTCGATCCGGTGATGGCGGCTTACGCCAAGGAAATCGGCGCCGACGGCATCTTCCAGAAGATCGTCTCGATGCAGTAGTGCGCACGCGCGGTGGCGATCGCCTCGGCGTCGCCACCGTCCTACCTCCTGACATCACAACATCAGCGAGACGACATGAGTGACGTGCCTCCCTCCGCACGGCTGAGCCTTTGGCGCCGCTTTACGCAGGCCTATGCCACGCTGCTGTCGTGGATGCTCGCTTCCTCGATCGCCATACTGGTGATCCCGGTGAGCCTGCAGATTTTCTCGCGCTACACTGCGCTGATCCCCTCCTACATCTGGACGGAGGAGATGGCGCGCTTCCTGTTCATCTGGACCATCATGATCGGTGCCATGATCGGGGTGCGCGAGTCGACGCATTTCGAGGTGGACGTATGGCCGGACCTGCCGCCGCGCGGCGCAGCATTGGTGCGCATGCTGGGCCGGCTCGGCATGCTGGTGGCCGCTCTGGTTTTCGTGTCGGCGGGGATTGAGTTCACCAAGTTCGCGTGGAACCGCATCTCGGAGCTCGCGGAGCTGCCGCTGTGGCTCATACACGTGGCATGGCCGCTTACGGGCGTGACGTGGCTGGTGTTCCTCGGCGAACACCTCGTAGATGACCTGAGAATCGTGCTCGGGAGAACGGCATGACCGGGTCTGTACTCTCGTCGGGCCAGGCGGCGCTCATTCTGTTCGGCGTGTTCTTCCTGTTGATGTTCGTGCGTGTGCCCGTGGCGTTCGCACTCGGTCTCGCCTGCCTGCCGATCCTGATCATCGAGCCGCGTCTCGACACGATGACCCTGATGCAGGAGACCTTCAACGCCTACAACTCGTTCATCCTGTTGGCGGTGCCGTTCTTTCTGCTGACCGCCAACCTGATGAACGTCGGCGGCACCACGGACCGGCTTATGAAGCTGTCGCGCACCATGGTCGGGCATTTCCCCGGCAGCCTGGCGCAGATCAACGTGGTGCTGTCGATCTTCTTTGCCGGCATATCCGGCTCGTCGACGGCGGACGCGGCGAGCCAGTCCAAGATCTTCATCGAAGCACAGACCAGGGAAGGCTACGACGTCTCGTTCTCGGTCGCCATTACGGCCGTATCAGCGGTGCTGGCGGTGATCATTCCGCCGTCAATTCTGATGATCGTGTGGGGCGGCATTCTCACAGTGTCGATCGGCGCGCTCTTCCTGGCCGGCATCCTGCCGGGCCTGATGATCGGCCTGGCGCAGATGGCGACCGTGCACGCCTACGCCAAGGCGCGCGGATATCCCACCTATCCGCGCTCGAGCTGGCGCGAGTTGTTCTGCGCCTCGTGGGTTGCGATCCCGGCGCTGATGACGCCCGGCATCATCATCGGCGGCAAGATATTCGGTTGGTTCACGGCGACCGAGTCGGCGTGCATCGCGGTGTTGTACGCTGGCGTGCTGTCTCTGCTTGTCTATCGCGAGATGGACATGAAGGGGCTTTACGGGGCGCTGCTCGACACCGGCAAGCTCGCCGGCATCGCACTGTTCTGCGTCGGCACCGCCAGCGCGTTCGGATGGCTGCTTGCGTATTACAAGATTCCGGAAGCGATTCTGACGGGCGTGCAGGCTTGGGGCATGGGCTTCGCCTCGACGGGATTCTTCATCTCATTTGTGTTCCTGGTGGTGGGCTGTTTCCTGGACGCTATTCCAGCGATCATCATCTGCGCGCCGATCCTCGAGCCGCTGGCGCGGGCCGTGGCGATGGACCCGGTACACTTCGCCATGATCGGCATCGTGTCGCTGGCGTTCGGCCTAGTCACGCCACCGTATGGGCTGTGCCTGATGATCGCCTGCTCCATTGCCGGGATACGCATTCGCGACGCGATCAGGGACACCGGCATCATGCTGATCCCGATGCTGCTGGTGCTGGCACTGGTGATCATCTGGCCGAAGATGTCGCTGTTCCTGCCGAACCTTATTTCGCCGGAGTTCCTGAAGTAGTCAGGGACTCTTGAGAGCACTCTCGCGCATCTGGTCGCTGGGCTTCACGTCCTTCGAGCGGCTGTAGGCGGTGAGAGCAACGATCAGGATCACGGCAAGCACGCCGTAGAGCGCGCGATAGGCCGTCTCCGAGCGCGCGCCATTGGCGAGCGGCTCGAAGGCACCGACGACGATGCCGGACAAGCTCTGCATAACCGCAACGCCGAACATCACGGACGTGTTGATCACGGCCATGCCACGGCCGATCAGCCGATCCGGGATCGTGCCGCGGCCGTGCGTCATGACCATGGTGCTGCAGGCGCTGAAAAAACCGATGGCAACAATGGCGGCAATCGCCACCCAGACCGGTGGCTGCACGACGAGCGCCAGAAGCGCGAGAAGAGCGATCATCACGAGCGTGCCGGCGATGGCAATCCACTTGCGGGTATCGAGCAGGCGGTCCATCGGGCCGAAGGTGAGCATGCCCGCCTGATAAGCGATCACGGCCGCGAACAGCACATTGCCCGCCTCGATAGGCGTGAGGCCGTACACCTCGCGCAGATACGGCCCACCCCAAAGGCCCTGTACGGTGAAAGTGCAGGCGTAGTGGCAGAAATTCAGCGCCAGAATGGGCCGAAGCCCGGGATTGCCGAGAACCTCGAACAGCCCCTGCATCATCTGTCGCGATGTCTCGGGTGTGCGGTCCAGGAAGGGGTGACCCGGTGGCGCATCGCGCACGATCAACCACACGGCGATGGTGGCGAGCGCGGTGAAGCCAACGGCCATGGCGAACACGGTGCGCCAGCCGACCGCCTGCGTGGCCCAGGCGAGCGGCGTCGTTGCAATGAGGTTGCCGACGAGGCCGATCGAGAGAACGAGAGCCGTGAGCGTCGAGAATCGATCCGGCGGGAACCATCGCGAGATCACGACCATGCTGCCGATGAGCATGACACCGAATCCGGCCCCCATGAGCACGCGGCCCGTGAGCAGCATCGGCCATGTCAGTGCCAGCGTGAAGACGGTGCCACCGATGGTCGCGAGTACGAGCATGCCGGTGACCGTGCGGCGCGGGCCGAAGCGGTCGAACAAAAATCCGCAGGGGATCTGCATGGCCGCGAAGCCAAAGAAAAAGGCGCCCGTCAGGCCGCCGAGCGCTTCCGGCCCGATGTTGAGATCGCGCATGACGTCGAGGCCGATGGTGACATTCGACGCGCGAAAAAAATGACTGGCGACATAGGCTGTCGCCAGCGTCACGATGATGATCAGGCCCCGGCGGTGGGGAAAGAGGCGCCGCTCGTCAGAGGGCATCGGCGGGAGTTGACCGCTTATTGTTGAATGCTGAAGGCGTTTCCGCGGACGACCCTATGCGGCCTTGATGGGCAGTTCAAGGATGGAACTGGGGGCTGAGTTGCAGAGACGGCAGCGCGCTCCGCCAGCGCTGCCTGCATCCCCTCGGAACGCACGTCCCTCCTCAGAACGACAGTGTCGCGGCGCCAGCCTTGATCTCCGCGTGCATGACGCTTGCACCGGCAATGACCACGCCTTCGATGAAGTCCGCCTGCTCATAGCCGCGCGACTTCACACATGGCGGGCAGGCCCAGATCACACCTCCACGCGCCTGGAAGTCCTTGATGAGGGCGGCGAGCGAATCGAGCGGTGGCACGTGCGTCATTGTCTGCCCGCCCTTGCGGACGAGGTCGATGCCAGTGCTCGTGAGAAAGATGAAGACCTTGAGCCCTGCCGTGATCCCGCCGTTGGCGATGGTGAATGCCACGGACGAGAGTTCCGATTCGATACCTTTCGTAACCAGGATGACCAGCTTGTCGGTTGCATTAGCCATGACCGTCTCCTTATGTTCGCTGAAAGTGTCGAGCGATCTACAGCGGCGAGTGGTGGGCGTCTTTGGCCGGAACACCGCAATCATTGATCGGAAATGCACATCGCGCCGTCGACGGTGTCGGCGATTTGTTGTCGGATGCCCTGCGGCGCATCCGGATCACCGGCTCCATGCAGTATTGCTACATGCCGAGCGGCGATTGGATCACCGACGCCACGCCCGGTCCCTACAAGCCGCGCGACGCCATCGGCTTCCACATCATGGCCGGCGGCTCGTGCTGGCTGGAGATCGACGGCGAGAGGACCGTCCTCAAGAAGGGCGATGTCGCCGCCTTCCCTTTCGGTACGCCGCATTGGATCGGCGCCGGCACGGACGGCCGCCTGATCGATCCCGGTGGCGATCTGCCGCCCGCGCCCTGGCCGGAGATTCCGATCCTCCAGTACGGCAATCGCGAGAACCAGGTGCGCATTCTCTGCGGCTACATCCAGTGCGAGGCCATGCGCTTCGGCCCGTTCCGCAATCTGCTGCCGAAGTTCATCCATTTGCGAACGCTGGAGGGCGATGGTGCCGACTGGCTCGCCGCAATGATCGAGCAGATCGTTGCCGAGGTCGACGTGCCGAAGCGTGGCGGTACCTCCGTTCTCGAGCGGCTCACCGAAGTCACGTTCATCGAGATCCTGCGCCGCGCGTTCCTCCGCGACGAGACGGCAGCAACAGGCTGGCTCGCAGCGATCCGCGAACCTGCACTTGCGCGCTGCCTCGCACTTCTGCACGACGATCCGAAACGTGATTGGACGATCGAAATCCTCGCCAAGGCCGCCGGCCTCTCGCGCAGCGCGCTCGCCAAGCACTTCGCGACTGTGCTCGATGTTTCTCCGATGCGCTATCTGCGTGACTGGCGCCTCTACCTCGCCAGCGTCGAGCTGAAGCTCGTGCACAAGCCCCTCATCGATGTGGCGCTCGAAGCCGGCTACGCCTCGGAAGCGGCCTTCAGTCGTGCCTTTGCCCGCCACTTCGGCACGCCCCCCGCCGAATGGCGGCGCGCTGCGAGCAGAAGCTGAACGCTCGGGGGCCTCCGATGGACCATCTTGACAGCGGTCATGCGCCGTCGGACAGAATTAGGCTCGGGGCACGACCACAAAATATCCCCAGGAGGAAACGATGCTTGGAAGGCTCGCAGGCGCGGTTGTTGCCGCGTGTTCAATTCTGCTCGGCGCCTCACCCACACTCGCCAAGCCCGACAAGACCGAGTGCATCGTCGGTGCCAAACCCGGCGGTGGATTCGATCTGACGTGCCGTCTGCTTGGCGGCACACTGCAAGCTGCCAACCTGATCGATAGGCCGATGAGCTACACCTACATGGAAGGTGGCGTCGGCGCGACCGCGTACAACCACATTATCGGCACGCGCCCGGGTGACCCCGGTGCGATCGTCGCGGTATCGACCGGCTCAGCCCTCTTGCTCGCGCAGAAAAAATTCGGCGCGCATGACGAGAATGCGGTTCGCTGGGTAGGAGCACTCGGCGCAGAGTTCGGCTCTGTCATTGTCGCCCCTGACAGCCCCCACAAGACGCTCAAAGACCTGGTCGAGGGCATCAAGGCAAATCCGTCGGAGTTCTCCGTAGCGGGCGGCGGTGCTGTCGGCAGCCAAGACTGGATGAAGGCCGCACTGATCTTCAGGGCTGCAGGTCAGGACCCGAAAAAGATGCGCTACATCGCGCTCGAAGGTGGCGGCCCTGTCGTGACCAATATCCTCGGCGGGCATGTGAAGATCGGCTCGAGCGACATTGCGGAGTTCCTGCCGCATCACAAATCCGGCAAGGTTCGCGTGCTGGCCGTCATGTCATCGGAGCGCCTGACCGGCGATGCCAAGGATATTCCGACGGCCAAGGAGCAGGGCTACGACATTCTCTGGACGGTCTGGCGCGGCCTCTATATCGGCCCCAAAGTCTCCGACGCCGATTACAACTGGTGGGTGGAGATCGTGGAGAAGCTCAGCAAGACACCCGAGTTCCGCAAGGAGCAGGAATCGCGCGGCCTCTATCCATTCCCCTCGTTCGGCAAGACCTTCGCCGATCACGTCAAGGCTGACGTGGCGCGCTTCAAGGTCCTCGCCCAAGAGGCTGGATTGATCAAGTAGCCCGCCGGGGTCGCCCGCTCCGTGTGGGCGCGGCGACCCGGTTCACGTGTCTGCCCAGGAGGATTCCTTGTCCGCATCGCAACACGATGATGGCGCTGAGCACAACGCGCGGAGCAGTCGCGTAGCTGCGGCAATTCTTATTGCTTTTGCCGTGATCTTGGCCATTGGCACGAGCCAGATCGAGTACGCCTTCTCGTCCGACCCGCTCGGACCTCGGGCATTTCCTTATCTGCTTGCCGTCCTGCTCGCGTTCTGCGGCCTGTGGTATTTCCTGAATCCTGGAGCTGCCTCACCATGGCCGCAGATGGCCGTGCTGCGTAGTGCTCTCGTCCTGATTGCCGTGACAGCCATCTCCGTAGGCCTCATGGACAAGATCGGCTTTCTGACCGCTGCCTTCTTCATGAGTGCGTGCGCAGCCTACCTGTTCGGCGCAGCACCACTGATGGCCATCGCGATCGGTGCGGCACAGGCAGTCTTCTGGTTCGTGCTCTTCAAGTACGCCCTCGGAACGTATCTCCCTTCAGGCTCCTGGCTCTTTCCTGGCTGAGGTCAGCGATGTCTCTCGACTATCTGTGGACCGGATTTGCGGTCGCACTCACGCCGGGCAACCTGCTTTTTGCCCTCGCAGGCTGCTTTCTCGGGACACTCATAGGCGCATTGCCTGCGATCGGCCCGATCAATGGCATCGCGCTGATGCTGCCCATTGCCTACACCATGAAGCTCCCCCCCGAGAGCTGCATGATCCTGCTCGCGGCCATCTACTACGGCGCAGAGTACGGCGGGCGCATTTCCTCGATCCTGATCAACGTACCCGGCGATGCCGGTGCGGTGATGACCGCGGTCGACGGCTATCCATTGGCGCGACAGGGCCGCGGTGCCGAAGCGCTTACGATGAGCGCACTTTCATCGTTCGTGGGTGGCATACTCGCTGTCATCGGCCTGACATTCTTCGCACCCTTGCTCGGGCTGTTCGCCGTCAAGTTCGGACCGGCCGAGTACGTCGCGCTCATGGTGTTCGCTTTTGCGACACTCGCCTCGATGGTCGGCGCCGAACCGGTCAAGACGATCATCGGCTGTTTGATAGGCCTTCTGCTGACGACCATAGGCCTCGATCCCACGTCGGGCGCCTATCGCTTCACGTTCGATCAGCCGGAGATGCATGACGGCCTGGAGTTCATCATCATCGTCATCGGCCTTTTCTCAATCAGCGAAATCCTGCTCATGCTGGAGCACAAGATCACGGGTACGCTGAAGCCGATCCCGATCGGCAAGGGCTTCCCGAGCTGGTCCGATATCAAAGCCTGCTGGTGGCCGACTATCCGCAGCTCGGTTTCGGGCTTCATTATCGGCGTGCTGCCGGGAACTGGCGCATCGGTGGCGAGCGCTGTCGCCTACACGACCGAGAAGCGCCTTCTCGACAAAGGAACGTTCGGCAAGGGGGACATGCGCGGCCTCGCGGCGCCTGAAGCCGCCAACAACGCCGCTGCAGGCGGTGCCTTCGTGCCCATGCTCACGCTTGGCGTTCCGGGCTCGGGCACGACGGCCGTCATGCTCGGCGCGCTCCTCCTCTACAACATCACGCCAGGACCGCAGCTCTTCACGGAGAAGCCGGAGATCGCGGGCGGTCTCATCGCGTCGATGTACATCGGCAATATCATGCTGCTTATCATGAACATCCCCATGGTGCGGATCTTTGTGAAGATGCTGCAGGTGCCGAGCACCTGGCTCATTCCGACGATCCTGCTCCTCTCCATCCTCGGCGTGTACACGGCCTATTCGAGTGTCATGAGCGTGCTGCTCATGATCGGCATCGGCGTATTCGGCTGGGCGTTGCGCAAGCTCGGCTTCGACATGGCGCCGATCATTCTCGGCTTCGTGCTGGGCAAGGTGCTGGAGACGAACCTGCGCAATGCGCTCGCGCTTTCCGGCGGTGAAATCTCCATTCTGTTCCAGAGCACGATCTCGAATATGTTCTGGGCCATGGCCGTGCTGATCGTGCTCATCCCATGGTGGCTCAGTCGCCGCGCGAAGTGAGGGTGCCGCTTGGTCGCCACACTCACTCTATGTTCTCCGGCTAGGACGCGTTGAGCCGCGCCTCGCGCGCCAACCCGCAGCGAGAAGGAGGATCCAAATGGCCGAGTCGATCACAACATTCCTCATGTTCGAGGGCCAGGCGCAGGAGGCCATACGCTTCTACATGTCGCTCTTTCCCAAATCCGAAATCGTGCAGATGAACACGTACGGGCCGGAAGGCCCAGGCCCCGAGGGCAGCGTCATGCACGCCATCTTCACGCTCAACGGCCAGCAGGTCATGGCGTTCGACAGCTACATTCATCACCCTTTCACCTTCACGCCATCGATGTCGTTCTTCGTCCAATGTGACGACGCGGCGGAGTTCGAGCGGCTGTATCCCGCGCTGTCCGAGGGGGGCGTGGAGATGATGCCGCCCGGCAGCTACGGTTTCTCGCAGCGTTTCGGCTGGTGCAGCGACCGCTTCGGCGTGTCCTGGCAGATCAACCTGCCCTAGCTCACATCGAAATTTCGCGCAGTGTTGCGCCTGCGCGCCCGCTCTGATGCAGCTGCGGGATGCACCCTGCCGGCATGCGGGTTTGCCCCGATTGCTCGGCCGTTCTCCTGTGAGCGAATAGCGGTGACGGCTTCTTCGCGTTGCCGCCGGTCGTCCACACTGCGCCCGAGGGCGCCAATTCGAGGTGCGAAATGCGCTCGAAACTTGAACTGCGGAGCTTGATGCTCCTGCTTCTGGTTCTCCTGCCATTCAGTGCGGCAGCGCAGACCACAACACCTTCCCCCACGCCTCCTGCTGCTGCGCCACCGGCCGAGGAGACGCTGAAGCCCGAGCAGCTCGATTCGATCGTCGCACCGATCGCGCTCTACCCGGACAACCTGCTCGCGCAGGTGCTCATGGCCTCCACCTACCCCTTGGAGGTCGTGCAGGCTGCACGCTGGGCCGACGCGAACAAGGACCTCAAAGGCGACGCGCTCAAGCAGGCCATCGAGAAGCTGACCTGGGACGACAGCGTGAAGTCGCTGATCGCGACGCCCTCGGTGCTCGCCATGATGAGCAAGAAACTCGACTGGACGCAGAAGCTGGGCGATGCCGTGCTGGCCCAGGAGCCGGACCTCATGGACGCCGTCCAGCGCCTACGCGTGCGGGCGCAAGGTACGGACAAACTGAAATCGACGAAGGAACAGAACGTCACGGTTCGGCAGGAGGGCGGAAAGCAGGTCGTCGCCATCCAGCCCACGAACCCTGAGACGGTATATGTGCCGTATTACGATCCAGCCGTCGTCTACGGCACGTGGCCTTATCCTGAGTACCCGGCCGAATACTACTACCCCGACGATTACTGGTTGCCCGGCGGCGTGATCGCGGCCGGGATTGCGTTCGGTACGGGCTATGCGCTCTGGCGCTGGTGGGACAACAACCATTGGCGCGGCCACATCGACTGGAACAAGCGCGATATCGATATCCGTCGCAACAACGTGGTCCAGAACTGGCAGCACAATCCGCAACACCGCCACGGCGTTGCGTACAACAACCCCAAGGTCAGGCAGCAGTTCGCCGGCGCGACGGGCCGCCCCGGTGACCGCGCGAAGGCTGGTGCAGGTGATCGCGCCAAGCAGGGCGGCAAGCAGGCCGGCGCCGGCCAGGCGAAGAGGCCCGCGCAGGGCAACAAGCAGGCGAAAGGCAAGGGCACGGCCCAGGGCAAGAAGACAGCCCAAGGCAAGGCACAGGGTAAAAAAACCGCTCAAGGCAAAGCACAAGGCAAGAAGTCCGCGCAGAGCAAAGGAAGCGGGCAGGCTAGGAAGTCAGCTCAAGCCAAGCAGCGGTCCACGCAGGCGAACCGCTCCAATCAGGCCAATCGCGCGCGTCAACAACAGGCTCGCGGCGCATCGCAGCGCACGCGGAACGTCGCGCGCGTGCAGCGTCAGAGCTACGCGCCACGGAGAAGCTACGGAGGAAGCCGCAGCTTCGGTGGCGGTGGGCGCAGCTTCGGCGGCGGTGGCCGTGGTGGCGGGCGTGGCGGTGGACGCCGCTCCGACATCCGGGTCAAGCACGACATCGCGCTGCTAGGCCGGCTCGAGAATGGCCTTGGATGGTATCGCTTCGCCTACCGCGGCGGCACGCGCCAGTACGTCGGCGTGATGGCGCAGGAGGTAAGTCAAATAGCGCCCGGCGCCGTCATGCGTGAGCGCGATGGCACCATGCGCGTCGACTACGACAGGCTGGGGCTGAAGTTCCAGACGTACGATCAGTGGCTCGCGGGAGGCGGGCGCATACCTGCTTCGAACCGCGCTGTCGGCGCTGCTCGATAGACTGACGGTGGCGCCGGGATGGAAGCATTCCGGCGCCGCTTCGACGCTTGAGGCCGCGCTATTTCCTGACCTCGACGCGCGCCGCCATGTCCGGAACGAGCGTCACGAGGTAGGTGGCGTTTTTGCAGGTCAGAACCCAGACCGAGAGATGAGGCTTCGACGCCCGCACATCCCGCTCGGCACTGCGAGGCTCGTCGCAGGTATGGCCCTGCAGGCGCACTTGGGCCGCAATGATGCCAACGGGCGTGTCCTGGGCCAAGGAGATACCAGCCGCTCCCGTACACAAGGCAAGCGAGAGAATTCCAACGAACACTCCGGTCGAACGATCCTTGCTCGTCATGGAAAGCCCCTGTTCTGGCTCGATCCTCCACATTGGCCCGACGATCCGTCGCTCTGATCATCGAGTAAATCAGGGAAAGCCGCGAGTGTGGCCGGGGCGGACCATGAGGGCCCGCGATGCGTGTCAGCTCCTGTACCGATAGCAGCGGGGCGTGCGACAACGCGGATGATTGCCTGCGCGGGTGCTTCTCTGGCTTCTAGCGCGCCCGTGCACCATCAAAGTCATCGAGGGGGAAATCACATGGCCAAGTTCTTCGGCATTACGTTGCCGCGCCTGCTGCTGGGGGCCGTCTTTCTATTCAGCGCGGTGGACGGCTTCTACTTTCTCGCCACAGGGCAGAACTTCATCCATCCGCCGAAGACGCCGCAGGCCGTGCAGTTCGAGGCAGGCCTCATCGCCAGCGGCTTTCTGTGGCCGCTGCTGAAGGCGGTGAACCTCGTCGGTGGGCTCAGCCTGCTCGCGAACCGGGCGCCGGCGTTTGGTCTCGCGCTGCTGCTGCCGATCATCACGGTGATCATCGGCTTCCACATTTTCCTCAACCAACAGGGCCTGCCGGTTGCGGCCATTCTCGCCGTGCTCAGCGCGCTGCTGATCCGGGCGTATTGGCCGCAGTATCGGGTGCTGTTCGAACCAGCGCGGGCTTAACGCGCCCGAAGTGAGCAGCCGGGCACGCTTTACGCGTCGTCCCGGACGACCTGCGGTGGTGCCGTCAGCTCGTAACGGAAGCCGTCACCATCAAATATCATTCGAGCCTGACCGCTGAATGCCGTCGACACGAAGCGCATGAGAACTTTGGTGCCGAAGCCCTCGCGCGCCGGCTTGCCGGCATTCTGGGCGCAGAGCTCGCGCCACGTAAAGCTGAAGCCGGCAGGGTTCCATTTTACCTCGACGATGCCATCGCCCGTCGAGAGCGCGCCGTACTTGATGGCGTTCGTGATGAGCTCATTGAGGGCCAGAGACAGTGCGATCGCCAGGTTCGGCTTCAAGCGTAGTTCCGGGCCGGATATGCGCACTCTGTCCTGGAAATTCGGATGCGCGGCCAAGGCCTGATCGACAAGCTCGCGCACAGTCGATTCAACTGCGGCGTCGGCCAGCAGGAAAGTCTGGTTCCGATTGAGCGCGCCCAGACGCTGCGCGATACTCTCACGCGCCTCGTCGAGATCGCGCGCGTGCCTGAGCGACATGGACGTGACGGCGGACACCATCGTCAGCAGATTTCGCATGCGATGCGCCAGCTCGGCGTTCATGACGCTGAGGCGCTCCTCGGCAAGCACGGTCTCGGTCGTCTCGAAGACCGTATCCATCATGCCGCCGACTTCGCCGTCCTCCCTCCGAATGGGGCTGTAACAGAACGTGAAATACGCCTGCTCCGGGTAGCCGTGCCGGTCGACCACAAGGGGGAAGTTCGCGATGTATGTGGCCTCGCCTGCGAACGCCTTTTCGACCATGGGCTTCAGGTCGTCCCAAGCCTCCGCCCAGACATCGTTGAACGGTCGACCGATGGCCGAAGGCTTCTCGCCGAGAATGGGCTTGAAGGCGTCGTTGTGGAAGGTGATCAGCTCGGGCCCCCAGACGATCGCCTTGGGGAAATGCGAGGAGAGCATCATGCCGAGCGCTGTGCGGAGCGAGTGCGGCCACTGGTGCATGGGACCGAGCGGCGAATCCGACCAGTCGGAAGCGGCAATCTCCTCAGCCGCCCTGCCGCCACCAGATAGAAATGCCGGCAGATTGTCCAACGATGCCTCCACGACGATATCGAGGGCGTCGGACCCTGTGAGGTCTACCGCTTCGGCGCAACTCTCTCCAAAGGCTCATAGAACCTTGTTTAATAACGCGCAATATCAATTGTTGCAGGGAGGGGTGCGGCGGGCCGGGGTGGATTGGCAGTAGCATCGGGAAATGTTCGAGGCGGAGACGGCATGAGACTGCTTGTCGCTGGAAATTTCCCGACAGCCACGCTTTCCCCGTTGAGCCGATGCAGACCTGAACAAGTGCAGCAACGACGGACTGATATCCTGCGGAGACTAGGTGCGCTACCGCACTGCCGAGATGCAAGCCCCGCATTTAGACTCGCTCGATGTCGTAGCCATCGAGGATGGTGACGCCGTGCGTGCGCATCAGCTGAGCCGAGCGATCGCGGCTCGATTTTCTATTGTGAGGCAATGCATCATGGACGGAACGTTTCGCCATGAGAGCCATGTGCGCCCGCTGACGCTTGAGCTGCCAGAAGATGGGTGCACCGCGTTCTCCCAGGATGGACGTCGCGCGGCGTGCATAGGACCAGAACGTCCACCCGTCGGGCCCTTTCGACGGATCAAAATCCTCAACGCGACCGAACTTTTGCATCAGCCGATCAATGTTGAAGCGCGACAGCAGAAAGGTTTCATCCTTGCCGCGGTAGCGGCGAACAAGGGCGATGGCTTCGGCACCCAACACCTTCGCCATCTTGCGATTGAGGTTGGCAAGCGTACTGTCGCGCAGATACACGTGCTCACCGTCGAAGCGGAAGCCGAGGTATTCGAGGCCGTTGCGGCGACGTCCGTGAACGCACCTGTACGCCACACGGCCATTGTCAACTCGGAACGCGATGGTTGACGACTTCTCGGGCTTGATGACTAACTGATCACCCGCCTGCCTGATTAATTTCGAGGCATAGTTCCGCGCGCCGCGTCCGGCGCGGCCATCACCGGGAAGAACGATGAGAATATCGTCCGAGTAGCGGAAATAGATGCCACCGCGGTCACGCACATAGCGGGCCATATCGGCGTCGAAGTCCATCAGATAGGCATTGGCCAGCAAATCGGAGAGCGGGGTGCCCTGCGGAATGCCGTAGGAATTCTTGTTCGGCACGATCAGGTCGTCGGTGCCGGCGATCTTGCTACGAAAATCCGCCGGCGAGCAAAGCTGGAGAGGCATCTCTCGCTTGGACTTGTGGTACTCCCAGCCGCCGTTGGGTAGGCGATGGGCAAAGCCGAGGCGCTCGTAGGCGAGATCGCGGTCGACCTCGGCGTAACGGGTGATAGCCTTGAACACGGCCCAATGATCGTCGGGCAAGCGCTCGACGCCGAGCAGGCCGCACCAGACCCGTTTCAATCGGTCATGGTCGATGCTTTCGAAGAATTTGCTGATGTCGAGGGCGACGGCGCAGCAGTTGCCGAGCCGCGCCACTGCAGAGAACGCCTCGTCGGCGAAGTGAATGTTGCATTTTCCCCCGCCATGCGGTGCGGCGGGAATCTTCCGGTAGGCGATGACGTTGTCAGCAATCCCGAGTTCGACGAGTTGGCACTCGTAGCGCTCCGAGAGCAAATGCCGGTAGTAGGAGTAGATGTAGGCGTCGCCTCTGGCGGCATAGCGAATCTTGCGCGACTTCTTTTCGTCCGTCTTCTCCTTGCGGCCGAACGGCCACCATTCCTCGCGAAACAAGAGCAGCGGGTAGAAGGCGTGCGAGCGCACGCAGGCGGGATCGGTCGCGAGCGCCGTGGCCTCGTCAATCGACAGCGGCGCATCGAAATGCGGATACGTCTTCAGCTTGTCGCGCGTGAGTGCCCATTTCCCCATGCCCACCCCCGCGAGAGGGGACAGGAGCACCGGGCGCGTCCGGTTGTGCTCCTGTCCCGCACTGACTTTCGCGAGTAGCGTCACGCCACTCTTGCCGCGCATTCTTCCGAACAAAGTCGGTTACGCTGTCGTCGTGGCGCTTCGCGTCACATTGGGCGACCCGCCGAGGAACTCTGGAACAGGAGCATCGTTGTCGATGCAGCTATTCTGTCGTAGTCTCGCCTGGTGGCTTGACAGTCATAACATCTCACTCCGACGACCGATCGTCGGATGCGCTCGTAAATGGGTATGGTTAGCGGCAAATCAAGAGGCGGGCCTAGGAATTTTAGATTGCGCATACAAGCGCAATAAACCGCCAGATTGGCCGATGGCGACATCTGGCAAACCCGCTTTGCCCCCCTCCCCCCAACCCTATAAAAGACGGGGGTCCGGGGGTGTCCCCCGGTCGGGGCGTGGGGCCGAGGCCCCACTCGCGCCGCGAGGCGCGTCATACGCACATGGCCCCCGCTGAATGATCCTCGAACCGGCGCGATCCATGCCTGCTCTGCCCGTCCGCGCCGGTCGCCTGTTCCTCCTCACCATGGTGATGCTGATGACCGCCACACTTGCCCGCGCCGGCAGCCACGACGATCTCGCCGTGACGGTGACCAACGGCTCGGAGCCGGTGCTGTGCGCGGAGAAGGACAACATCTCGATCGACTTCACGTCGGACACGGTGCGCAGCTATCGCATCGAGGCGGCGCATCCGGCGTACATCACCTCCATTCAGCGCGATAGTTTCGAGGCCGACTGGACGGACTGCGACATGAGCGGCGATCCGGTGCACCACAGCGATGTGAAGGTGCCGACGCGCAAGACGATCTACGAGGAGCCGGACATCTGGCTGGTCGGCTGGACGATGCCGACGTTCTGGCGGCCGTCGACGGCGACGGTGCGGATCGGCGACCGCGTGGAGAAGGGCCTGCATCTGGTGCAGGTGTGGATGATCCGGCCCATGGGGGGCGAGGAGGTGCTCGTCTTCTATCCGCAGGACGGGTACTGGCGTATGCGGCCCAAGGCGCCGGCCGGGCTCGCGCCGACGGCGTTCGGCTCGTCGATGCTGATCGGGCCGATCGAAATGGACGGACGGCCGATTGTCAGGATCAAGGAGATCGCGTTCGATCCCAAAACGCGGACATTCAAGCTGGACTTCGAGGTCGGCGGGTCGGCGACGATCAAGCTCGCGCATATCGACCAGAACCGTCAGACGCTTGAAGTCTCCATGGACAAACCCATATCCGGTAAGCCCTTCGCGGGCCTGCGCTCCATGTACGTAACAGAGTTCAACAACGACGTGGCGCGGATCGGGGTGCGCGAGCCTGGTGCCAAGGGCTGGCGCGAGAGCCCGATCCTGAACTTCCAGACATCTACTGCCAGTGCAGTGTGGATGGGGCGCACCACCATCTCGCGACATAATACGTCATCACCGGATATCGTCCTGAACGGGTTCTCGGCGGCGCCCCGTCCGTAGTAAGGTCGGCGCGGAAAGTGGCGCCCCTAACCGCCCAGCCGAGCCATCATGAGCAAGTCACCACGTAAAGCCGCCCCCGCGGCGGCCAAGTCCACTCTGTCCTCAGTGCAGCCTGTCGCAACACCGGCAAGCCTGATGAAGACTATCCACGTGCGCGGTGCGCGCGAGCACAATCTGAAGAACGTCGATCTGGAGATCCCGCGCGACGCGCTCGTCGTGTTCACCGGGCTTTCGGGATCGGGGAAGTCGTCGCTCGCGTTCGACACGATCTATGCCGAGGGACAGCGGCGCTATGTCGAGAGCTTGTCCGCGTACGCGCGGCAGTTCCTCGAGATGATGCAGAAGCCGGATGTGGATCACATCGACGGGCTCTCGCCGGCCATCTCCATCGAGCAGAAGACGACGTCGCGCAATCCACGCTCGACGGTCGGCACCGTGACAGAGATCTACGACTACCTGCGCTTGCTGTTCGCGCGCGTCGGCGTGCCGTACTCGCCGGCGACGGGCCTGCCCATCGAGAGCCAGACAATCACGCAGATGGTGGATCGCGTGCTGGCGCTTCCTGAGAACACGCGGCTCTATCTGCTGGCGCCGGTCGTGCGCGGGAGGAAAGGCGAGTTCCGCAAGGAGCTGGCCGAGTGGCAGAAGCGCGGCTTCCAGCGCGTGAAGATCAACGGCACGTTCTATGAGATCCCCGACGCGCCGAAGCTCGACAAGAAGTACAAGCACGACATCGATGTCGTCATCGATCGTCTGATCGTGAAGAAGGACATCAAGACGCGGCTCGCCGACAGCTTCGAGACGGCGCTCGGGCTCGCGGATGGCGTGGCGCTCATCGAGTTCGCGGACAAGCCGCTGCCAAAGTCGGAGACGGAAGGCGCGAACAAGTCGAAGAACGACACGCACGAGCGCACGGTGTTCTCACAGCGTTTCGCGTGTCCCGTATCCGGCTTCACCATCGAGGAAATCGAACCGCGGCTCTTCTCGTTCAACGCGCCGGCCGGTGCCTGCCCGACGTGCGACGGCCTCGGTACGGAGCTGAAGTTCGAGGCCGATCTCGTCGTGCCCGACCGCTCCATATCCGTCGGCGATGGCGCCATCTGGCCGTGGGCGCGCAGCGGTAGCACGTCACCCTATTACGAGCAGACGCAGCGTGCGCTCGCAAAGCACTACAAGTTCGATCTTGCAGCCCCGTGGGAAAAACTGCCGCGCAAGATCCAGGACGCCATTCTCTTCGGCTCGGATGGCGAGGAGATCACCTTCACGTACGAGGACGGCCTGCGCACGTACAAAACCGTGAAGGCGTTCGAGGGCGTGATCCCGAACATCGAACGGCGCTGGCGCGAGACGGACAGCGAGTGGGTGCGCGAGGAGCTGTCGCGCTACCAGGGCTCGCACCCGTGCGCAACGTGCGGCGGCTATCGCCTGAAACCGCAGGCGCTGGCGGTGAAGATCGGCGGCAAGCATATCGGCGAAGTTACGGATCTCTCGATCCGTGTCGCGAACGCGTGGTTCGCCGAAATCCCGAACACGTTCACGCCGCAACAGACGGCCATCGCGACGCGCATCCTCAAGGAGATCCGCGACCGCCTGAAATTCCTCAATGACGTGGGGCTCGATTATCTCACGCTCGCGCGCGGTTCGGGTTCGCTCTCGGGTGGTGAGAGCCAGCGTATTCGGCTCGCGTCGCAGATCGGGTCTGGATTGACGGGCGTGCTGTATGTGCTCGACGAGCCGTCGATCGGCCTGCATCAGCGCGACAACGCGCGGCTGCTCGTGACGCTGCGCCACCTGCGCGATCTCGGCAATACAGTGCTCGTCGTCGAGCATGACGAGGATGCCATCCTGCAGGCGGACTACGTCGTGGACATCGGTCCCGGCGCGGGCGTCCATGGCGGGCAGATCATCGCGCACGGCACGCCCGCCGAAGTGATGGCGACGCCGGGCAGTCTCACGGCCGAGTACCTAACCGGCGCGCGCGAGATCGCGATGCCCAATCAGCGGCGCAAGATCGATCCCAAGCGCCAGCTCAAAGTCATCGGCGCGCGCGCGAATAACCTCAAGGACGTGACAGCCGCGATCCCGCTCGGCGTCCTGACATGCGTGACGGGCGTGTCGGGCGGCGGGAAGTCCACGTTCCTCATCGACACGGTCTACAAGGCCGCGGCGCGCAAGCTCAATGGCGCGCGTGAGGCGCCGGGCGCGCACGATCGCATGGAAGGCCTGGAACTGCTCGACAAGGTCATCGACATCGACCAGTCGCCGATCGGGCGCACGCCGCGCTCGAATCCGGCGACGTATACGGGCGCCTTCACACCCATCCGCGAGTGGTTCGCGAACCTGCCAGATTCGAAAGCGCGCGGTTACGGCCCGGGTCGTTTCTCGTTCAACGTCAAGGGCGGGCGCTGCGAAGCCTGCCAGGGCGATGGCGTGATCAAGATCGAGATGCACTTCCTACCGGACGTCTACGTCACGTGCGATCAGTGCAAGGGCAAGCGCTACAATCGCGAGACGCTGGAGATCCTGTTCCGCGAGAAGTCCATCGCGGACGTGCTCGACATGACCGTCGAAGAAGGCGTCGGATTCTTCAAGGCTGTGCCCGCGATCCGCGACAAGCTGGAGACGCTTTTCCGCGTCGGGCTCGGCTACATCAAAATCGGCCAACAGGCGACGACGCTCTCGGGCGGCGAGGCGCAGCGCATCAAGCTCGCGAAGGAGCTGTCACGCCGCGCGACGGGCCGCACGCTCTACATTCTCGACGAGCCGACGACGGGCCTGCACTTCCACGATGTGGCGAAGCTGCTCGAAGTGCTGCATCAGCTCGCGGATGCCGGCAATACGCTCGCGGTCATCGAGCACAATCTCGAAGTCATCAAGACAGCCGACTGGGTGATCGACCTCGGCCCCGAAGGCGGCGACGGTGGCGGCGAGATCGTCGCCGAGGGCACGCCCGAGGACGTCGCGCGCGTCAAGGAGAGCTACACGGGGCAGTTCCTGAAGGAGCTGCTCGGTCGCCGCGCGAAGGGGAAGGCCGGGGGAGCCAAGAGGCAGGCAGCGGAGTGAGCATGGCGGACGATGCACTGCCCAGAGGTGCGATCTTCCTGCCGCCGGACGGCGGTCGCCGCTATGACATGAAGACCATGAGCGCGGTCTTCAAGGCCGATGGCGAGGAAACGGCCAACCGCTACAGCGTTTCTGAGTGGTGGCTCGATGCGATGAAGCCCGGGCCCGGCGCGCACAAGCACGATGAGAACGACGAAGTCTTCTACGTGCTCGAAGGCCGGCCATCGATCTTGCTCGGCGAGCGGTGGGTCGATGCGCCCAAGGGCTCATTCCTGCTCATTCCGGCGGGCGTCATGCACGACTTCGAGAACCGCACGGACCAGCGGATCGGGTTGCTCAACTTCTTCATGCCCGGCGGCTTCGAACCCATGATGCCCATGATCGTGAAATGGTTCGATGAGAATAGGTGAGGGGGTGGGGGTGGCCCGTGCCCGCTCTTGACACGCATGATATGGTGCGACTGATATTAGTTGATCTCTCTTATCTCGAACTGCGTCCCATTATGTCGGGGGTATGGATATGCAGCAGCGAGCGCCACAATCTTCGGATTGCAAGAGCACAACCGAATTAGCCTCATGGGGAAACCTGCGGCTTTGGAAATTCGCGAAGGCGAACCCTTCTGACAAAGAGTTGCTCATTCAGGTTCGCGCAATTCTCCTTGATCGGAAGAGAGATAACGCAAAAGAGGCTATTGCCTGGATCGAGGGCCGCCTCCATGACTTGGAGCGCCTGCCAGCTGATCCTCTGCCCCAGCCCAAGAGATCAAAGTGGGGCCTAGCTGCGGCCCTGACTGCCGCGCTTCTCGCAATCTCAGGCGGCATTGCTCACGGCGCTGGCGTTTCCATCTGGCATGGCTTCCTCAAGCCATTCTTTAGGATCGATTGATCTCATCACTCCCCATGCTCGCGTGCGGTCCAAGCCGGAGGCTTGGCGCTGACGCGCGGCGCGCGCTCGCGCGCCGACCGCACGAGAGCGTGGGGGAGTGTGAGGTGACCAGCGTCACGGAAAGCGTTGATCCGACAGTGCTCGCCCCGCACTCCAAATCATAAAAGACGGGGGTTCCGGGGGTGTCCCCCGGGCGGGTTACAGGGCGGTAGCCCTGTTCGCGCCTCTGGCGCGAGTGGGGCGCATGCCTCTGGCATGCCTTCGGCATGACCCCCACACCCCATCGGGAGGACACCCTCCCGAACCCACCCGCCTTTATGACTTGGCATCTGTCACCTGTGGCGGTGACGGCACGCGCGAGCCGCGATCCTCACGTCCTCGATTGCTCGATCATTGCCACGCCTCACTCGAGAACAACGATCATCGCTTTCGAGGAGTACGCCATGCCCACCATTGCCATCGTGAACAATGAGGACAGCACGCGCGCGATCATCCGTCGTCTCCTGCGGGAGGCCGGCTATCGCGTGCGGGAGTACGTCGACACCGAGTCCGCGCTCGAACTCTGCGAGCGTCCCGCCGATCTCGCCATCCTCGACAGGACCAACTACCCGCTCAAGGGGCCAGAGCTGTTCGTGCGCATCAGGGCGCACAACAACATGCCCGTCGTGTTCGCCTCAGGAAATGGTTACATGCTGGAGAAGGAACTCGCGCAGCTTCATGTGCAGCCACAGGCCGTGATCGACCTGCCATTCATGAATGCAGACGTCCTGGACACCGTGCGGCGCGTGCTGGCCCAGGACTGCGCACCAAGTTCATAAAAGACGGGGGCTCCGGGGGTGTCCCCCCGGCGGAGCGCGAGGCGGCAGCCTCGCTCGCGCCTGCGGCGCGAGTGGGGCGCATGCCTCTGGCATGCCTTCGGCATGACCCCCACACCCCATCGGGATGGACACCCTCCCGAACCCACCCGCCTTTATGATTTGGCGTTCGCTGCACCGGATAGCCACGACCTGTCGCACTCCGAGCGACAGGCCGTGCTAGTGAGCGATGAGCAGCCGCCAGAACCTATTCGGAGGATCGCGTGATCCAGGGTCTCAGCCATATGACGTTCATCGTCCGCGACCTCGATCGCATGGAAGCGATCCTCACAACCGTGCTCGACGCGCGGAAGGTCTATGACAGCGGTGCCAAGACATTCTCGCTCTCGAAGGAACGCTTCTTTCTCGTCGGCGACGGCACAGATCCGATTTGGATCGCGACCATGGAAGGCGAGCCGCTGCCGGCACGCACGTATAACCATATCGCCTTCAAAATCGCGGATGCGGACTACGAGACGTATCTGCAGCGCGTTCGCGGACTCGGCCTCGAGGTTCGCGAAGGCCGTTCGCGCGTGCCCGGCGAGGGGCAATCCATCTATTTCTATGATGACGACAACCACATGTTCGAGCTGCACACGGGCACACTCGCCGAGCGGCTGAAGCGGTATGGGGAGGGGTAAGCGAAGCGGCATACGTTCAAGTCGGCGCGTGCGGCCGCCCCTCATCCTAACCTTCTCCCCGTGCAATACGGGGAGAAGGGACCTGTAGCGGTCGGGGCGAGCTCCAAGTCAATAAAAGAGGGGGGGCCGGGGTCTCCCCGGGCGGGTTACAGGGCGGCAGCCCTGTTCGCGTCGCGACGCTGTAGCGGCGCTCGATCGAAGCGCCTTATCCCCGCACTGATGTCGCGGAGCTATGGTCAGCAGCGCTCGACAATGAGGGGCCCTTCCGGAGGCGTCCGAAATCGCGTCGAGCGCGCCGCTCCCGGAGCCGAGCCTCCGGCCTGCTGCCTCCGCATATGACGCACGTGCGTGAGCCGGAACCGACCGGTCTGGCAGGTGGAGAAAGCGAGCGGCAAAAACGGGGCGGCAGGCGCCGCTCAAAATTTCCTTCGGACTGGTGCCAGCCGCCCCGTCCCTTGATGGCGAACAGGAGCCCGACGCGAAAGCGTGCCGGGCGCGGTCGGCTGCGCGCTTAGGCGCCGGCGCCTGATTTCTGGCGGCCGATCTGGAGGTTGAATGGCTCGAGAAGGTCTTCCGGCGAAGCCTCGCGGCTCATGCGCATGAAGGCTTCGAGACGCAGGGTGTCCTCGAAGCTGTCGAGCCGATAGATGAGACCATCCTTGATCTCGAACACGAGACGGCGCGTCCCTTCGATGATGTTCCCGGTCGTGCGATGGCGATAGCGGAAGTTCACGTGTGCGCGAACGATATCGCCTTCGACGCCGACAATCGTCGGCTCATAGGTGAGGTAGTCGAACACGGCGAGCATGGCATAGCCGAGATCGCGGCAGGCTTCGGGGCCGCGGTAGACGCCTGCGAGCGGCGAGGCATCGCGCCCGTTATGGATTGTATAGACGAGATCAGGATGGCCATGCGCCACGGCCATCTCGAGATCCTGCACGCTCCAGAACGCGAAGAACGAGGCAACGACCGACTTGTTGTCCATTCTCTGCGCTCCCAATCCTATCCATCCGCCGCCGTGACGCAGCACACCATTGTCACATCTAGGCAGATTTCTGCCGGTTCAGCAGAGGCGGGCCACTCTGAGGCTGGCCGCTCGCCATCCGTTGCGCCACCAGCTTCATATAGGTCTCGATACGCGCGGCATCCTCGTAGATGCCGATAGCCGCTATGAGACCTTCGCGGACTTGGAAGATCGAGCGCTGCGAACCTTCAATAACGTGGCCGGTCGCGCGATGGCGAAGCAGGAACCTGACATGGGCGCTCACGACGCTATTCCCCGCACTGACGATGGTCGGCTCGTAACCGAGATAGTCGAATTCGGCGAGCACCTTGTAGCCGAGTGCGCGGCAGCTATCGATCCCGCGGTAACTGCCCGAGAATGGGGACGCATCGGGGCCGTTGTGAAATGTGTACACGATCTCTTCGTGCAGATGGGCCAGCGCCATCTCGAGGTCCTGCACACGCCAGTACGTGAAGAACGAGGTAACGACCGCCCTGCTGTCCATTCCCTCCCCTTCCAAGCTGTCACTCCACTGCCGCGAGGCAGCGCACTACAGTACATTCTACTCGGAGCGCTGCCTCTCGCGCTTCGGCAGCACCGGCAATCTCACGAGTTGATTGTTCGCCAGCCGCTGCGCCGTCAGCTTCATGAACGTCTCGACGAGCTTAGCATCGTGGTAGCCTTCGATGACCGCAATCTTATCGCCTCGGACCTTGAATTCGAGGCGTCGCGTGCCTTCGAGAACCCCGCCCGTACTCCTGTGACGATACTTGAACGATATCTGCGCGCGGACGAAATTGCCCCTCACGCTGATAATAGTCGGCTCATAGCGCAGATAGTCGAAGTCCTCGAGGATAGAGAACATGGCGTTCCTGGCGGCATCAACGCCCCGCAAGTCGCCGGCGAACGGAAGATTGCTGTTCGCCACGTGGAGCTTATAGACGATGTCGTTGTGAAGGAGCGCACACGCAGACTCGACGTCCTGGGCGACCCGAAACGCCAAAAAAGCCTCGACAACCTCACGGCTGCTCATTCTCAACCCCGCGCCCATCCCCGAAATTGAACGTACATTACTCAGCCCAAATATCAACGCCTTCAACGTCGCAGACACGGAGCGTGCAGACACGTCGCGAGCACACGGGTGAGGCGCCTGGATCGCGTCGAGCCCAGCCGCATCGCACATCGACCGTTAGTCTTCAAAATCAAATAATTGGGATCTGCGGCGCTGCCTGTTTTGGCAGCACGCCGTGGAGGCGGGGGTCGGGGTAGCATTCGATCCCGCGCGCATACGGAGCAAAGCCTGAGCGGATGTAGAACGCCACCGCATCCGGATGGTCGTTCGTGCAGGTGTGGACCCAGAAGCGGTCGATGGCAGGCGCGCCGCTCCAGGCCCGCTCGATGGCCCGGTTCATCAGAAAGCGCCCAGCCCCGATCCCGATCGCCTCCGGCACGACGCCGAAAAAGGAGAGCTCGCAGGCGCGCGGCTGGCGGAAGTCGAGCTCGAGCAGCCCGATCTCGTCGGCGTCGGCACACAGCACATAGGTCTCCACGGCATCGGAAGTGATGATTGCCGCGAGCGCAGCATCGTCGAGGTACAGGCGTGATCCCCAGAGCCAGGGCTCCCCGACACGGCGAAACAAGCGGCGGAACTCGGCGACGTCGGTGGGCATCCGTTTCAACGCGAGGCCGACTGCCGTGTCAGGTCGGATCTGAGGCGGCGCGAGCATCTCGAGATAGGTCACGACCTCCGCGACCCATCCGGCAGGGAGCATCTGGTGCTGCGGCGGTCGAACGTCTCCATCCTGCTGCCCCATGTCGGGCTCCCCGGCGCTGACGTGCAAGACTAGTGTCCCTTCTCACTTTTTTGCGGCGCGCAAGTAGCAGGCGTCCGACTGCTCGGCAAGCTCGGTGGCTCCCTGACCTCGTTGGATGCCTCGCGCTGCTGGGTCAATCGCATGAAGGCCTCGACCAATCCCGCATCATGATACTCGTCGACTTGGGCGATCAGGCCGTCCCGGATTGTGAATACCATGCGCTTGGTGCCCGACAATTCGCCGCCTGTCCGACGATGATGATAGCGAAAGCGGACCTGCGCGCGCACAGCATCCGCCTCCTGGCCAACGATCGTCGGCTGATACTCGAGATAGTCGAAATCGGCGAGAACCATATAGAGCACGTCGCGGCACTTCTCGCGTCCGCGCGTTTCGCCGCCATGAGGCACAGCCGCATCCGATAGATAAAGGTTGTAGACGACGTCCTCAGTAGCGAGAGACATGGCCATCTCGACGTCCTGCGCCTTCCAGTACTCGAAGAACAGGTCAACTACTTCCGTATCTTGCATGTCTCTCTCTTGTTGAGCCGTCGGGTACAGCGCCGGACGGCCCACTGAAGGGTCGTGGCATGGGCGGTAGCAACTACTTGCAGTCTTCCTTGTCGGGCACCTTCGAGGTCATGCGCAGTTCTCTTCCTGTGTCCCCTGGCGGAGGACGCTTCGGCAGCGCCGGCGGCGGCACGATCTGGTTGGTGGCTTCGCGATGCTGAGCCAGTCGCATGAAGGATTCGACCAGCCCACGATCTAGAAACTCCTCGCACCGAACCATCAAGCCATCGCACATGGTGATGACGGTGCGCATCGAGCCCTCGAGGTCGGTGCCTGTGCGGCGATGGTGAAAGCGGAACTGCGTCTGGACTCGAACGACATCGCCCTCGGCGCCCACGATCACCTGCTCCCACTTCAGGTAATCATAGTGCTCGATCATCTGGTAGAAGGCCTCCATCATCGCCTCCCGACCGTGCCTGACACCTGCAAACGGCGCCAGATCCTCATCGATGTACAGGACATAGACGACGTCGTCGGCCACGAATTCAAATGCGGACTCGACGTCCTGAGCGGCCCATCGCCTGAGGGTCTCCGCAACAATTTCACGAGCACCCATGCAAAATACTCCAAATACGGATCAATACTCCCCGAGCGTATAATGGCTGTCACATTTGTCAAAACGGCGGACGGAGCGGCCGCCACAGGCCGCGCTTTGCGGCCCGCCAGACATGCGCTATCACCGCTTGAGCGGTCATCGGCATAAACAAGAGCACACAGGAGAAACGCCATGGATCTCGGCATCAAGGGCAAGACGGCCATTGTCTGCGCGGCCTCGAAGGGCCTCGGGAAAGGCACGGCGCTGGCGCTCGCGCAGGAGGGCGTGAACCTCTTCATCACGGCGCGGACCAAGGCCGACATCGAGGCGACCGCCGAAGAGATCCGCAAGGCAACCGGCGTCAAGGTGACCGCGATTGCCGGCGACATCACCACCGAGGAAGGCCGCAAGGCCGTGCTCGCCGCCTGCCCCAATCCCGATATTCTGATCAACAACGCTGGCGGTCCGCCCCCCGGTGACTTCAAGGACTTCACGCTCGACGATTGGCGCAAGGCCGTCGAGTGGAACATGATCACGCCGATCGCGCTGATCAAAGCCACCGTCTACGGCATGATGGATCGCGGCTTCGGTCGCATCGTCAACATCACGTCGCAGTCGGTGAAGGCGCCGATCGCCTCGCTCGAGCTTTCGAACGGCGCGCGCACCGGCCTCACCGGCGCCATCGCCATCATCGCGCGCAAGGCCGCGCGCAACAACGTGACGATCAACAACATCCTGCCCGGCCCCTTCGACACCGACCGCCTGCGTGGCACGAGCAAGAAGATGGCTGAAACGCGGGGCGTGTCCGTGGATCAGGTCCAGGAAGAGCGCAAGAAGACGATCCCCGCCGGCCGCTTTGGCAACACCGAGGAGTTCGGCGCTTCCGCAGCGTTCCTGTGCTCGAAGCACGCGGGCTTCATCACCGGCCAGAACCTGCTGCTCGACGGCGGCATCTTCCCGGGTTCGATGTAGGGATCAAATTCATAAAGGCGGGTGGGTTCGGGAGGGTGTCCCTCCCGATTGGGGCCAGGGGCGAAAGCCCCATCGCGCCGCAGGCGCGAGTGGGCTGCCGCCCACACCCGCTCGGGGGGACCCCGAACCCCCTTCTTTTTCTATTTGGGAGTTTGAGGCGAACGCCTCAACTCCCCCGCTGCCCCGCGCCGAGTGCGCAGGCGGCTGCGCCCTCGCCGGCGATCTTGCCGAACACGGCGCCTGACGTGAGGCCCGTACCGCCCGGGTAGTTGTGATAGAAGAGACCGCCAACCAGCTCGCCCGCTGCATACAGCCCCGGGATCGCCTGGCCCACGGTGTCCTCGACCTCGCAGCCCGTCGAGATCTTGAGACCGCCGAACGTGAAGGTTAGCCCGCACGTCACCTGGTAGGCCTCGAAAGGCCCCTCATCGAGCACGTTCGCCCAGTTGGACTTTGCGACCTTCAGCCCGCGCGTGCCGCGCCCGTCCTTCACCGCCGGATTGAACGGTACGTCCGTCATGACCGCCGCGTTGTAGGCCTTCAGCTCAGCGAGGCACTTCTCCGCATCCACACCCTCGAGCTTCTTGACGAGATCCTCGAGCGTATCGGCCGAGACTTTCGTCACGCGGCGGATACGGTACTCGTCGCGCAATAGGTGCAGCACCTTCTTGTCGAAGATCTGCCAAGCCATCATGTCCGGCTGGTCTTTGATGACGTGGCCGTAGCGCGCGTACGTGTAGTTGCGGAAATCGAAGCCCTCGTCGACGAAGCGCTCACCGCGCGCATTGACCATGATGCCGAGCGGATAGCTGTGCTTCTGGAAATTGTCGCCGACCGAGAGATCGCCGAAGGGTGGCGCGTTGTAGTCCCAGCCGACGGCGTGGCCGCTCGACCAGTGCCCCCACGGCATGGCGCCGATGTCGAGCGCCATCTTGATGCCACCGCCCGTGTTGTAGCGCGTGCCGCGCACCTTCGCGAGTTCCCAGCCCGGGCCCATGTAGCGCGCGCGCATCTCGGCATTGGACTCGAAGCCACCACACGCCAGCACGACAGCGCCCGCGCGCAAATCGCTCGTCCGCCCCTTGTGGCGCACCTTCACGCCCGTCACGCGCCCCGTGTCATCCGTCAGCAGCGACACGCCCGCCGTCTCATAGCGGATGTCGATGCCCTTCTTCTGGCAGATGTCGTGCTCCATATCGACGAGGCCCGGACCACCGCCCCAGATCTCGACGCACAATCCGCCCCAGAACTTGAACTTGCCATCGACCTTGAAGGCCTGGCGCCCCTGCGAAGTCTGAAACTTCACGCCCTGCTTGCGGAGCCACTGCCACGTCGAGAGGCTGTTGTGCACGAGGATGTCGCAGAGCTCGGGATCCGTGCGGTACCGCGTCATGCGGTACATGTCCTCGAAATATTGCTCCTCGGTGTAGGTGCCGAAATCCATGCTCGCAAGTTCGGCCTCGGAAAGATCGACCAGCGACTTCACATCCTCGGCGCCGTTGTAGACGAGACGTGTCGCGCCGGCGGTGTAGGTCGAATTGCCGCCGCGCTCCTCGATGGTCGCGGCTTCGAGCATGATCACGCGCGCACCCGCATCGCGTGCCGCCAACGCCGCCGATGCTGCCGCATTACCGGCCCCGACAACGATCACATCCGCATCGAGCTTGTCGTTCGACATTCTGGTCTTGCTCCCTGTTGGGCGCACACAGGGCGCCCGTCGTGATGGCGCCGCCGGGACACGACCCAGCGGCGGCCTCGGCTTCTACAAATCGTCGCGTCCTACTTCTTCCGCGCGGCTTCCTGCTGCTGCTGGCGCGCGCGCATCTGGCCGATGTAGCCGCGATTGTGCGTCGGGCTGATCACGACCTCATTGATGCACACGTGGGCCGGCTGCGCCGAGAGGTAGACAATGAGATTGCCGAGATCCTCGGACTGCAGCATCCGCGCCAGCGCCTCGGGCGGCTCGGGCGGATCGCGCTGTTCCATGATCGGCGTCGCCACCTCACCAGGGCAGACGACGGTCGAACGGATGCCGTGCTGGCACTCCTCGAGATTGATGGAATGGCTCATGGCGACCACGCCGTGCTTCGACGCGATGTAGAGCGGTCCCGGCACCGGTCCGACATAGCGTCCGGCCCAGGATGCGGTGTGGATCATGAGCCCGTCTTTCTGCTCGCGCATGATCGGCAGCACCGCGCGCGCGACATAGGCCGCGCTCGACAAGTTGCCATGGATCAGCGTGTCGATGCCCTCGGGCGTGATGCGCTGCCAGCTCCGATCGGGGATGTTCACGCCGGCATTGTTGACGAGGATGTCCAGGCGGCCGTGCTTGGCTTTGATGCCCGCGACCGCTTTCTCGACCTCCGCAGATTTGGTGAGATCGACGGCGATGACCTCTGCCGATCCACCGGCAGCCTTGATCTGCTTCGCCACGGTCTCGAGGGGCGCAGCGCGCCGACCGCTAAGCACGACGTGCGCGCCCTCGGCCGCGAGACCGATCGCACCAGCTTCGCCGATGCCCGTTCCTGCGCCCGTGACCCAGGCGATCTTTCCCTTCAATCGTTGCACGGCGCGTTTCCTTCCCCTGCTGTCCCGTTTTTCGGAGCCGCCGAGAAGCTAGAGCAAACGTCCGGACATGTCACCGTCCGCTGGTGCGATCCGGCCTTGCGATGGGGGCTTTGGAACCGGCGGGCCTTGGTTAGCCCGGGTCCGGCCAATGGGTACCATCGCGGGGAGGCCTCTCTATACTGATCCCGGTGCGCACCGACCGGGCCGGGGCGCGACTGGGGGATGCAGACGAGGGCCATGAGCGACAATCTCACGCCACAGGAGATGATCCGCGCCAATGCCGATCTGGTGCTGTCGGTCGCGCGGAAGGACTACGATCCCCATATCGGCTTCGATGCCGCGGGCGTGCGCTGGCTCGATGGCTACATCCAAGGCCTCGTCGAGCAGGGCGAGGTCGACGCCAACGAAACTCTCTGCGACAACCTCGGCTCCTTCCTCGGCACCTGCATCATCGAGACGTACGGCGGCGCGTGGCAGGACACTGAGCACGGCTGGGCCGTCGTGCTGGACGGCGATCTTGCCGTGTTCCCCTTCAACAAGGTGCTCAAGCATCTGACGGAAGGATCCGGCGACTCCGTCCTCAGTCTTTTCAACGGCATCCCGCCGCTATTGGATCATGCCAAGGAAGCGGCCGCTCACACCGGCCCGGCCGAGCCCACCCCGCAGACCTTCGTCAGCAAGCTCGGCCGTCTGTTCCGCCGCTGAGATCCCGGCATAACAAGCCTTCCATCCCGCCAAAGGCTTCGCGCCTGCTAAGCCCGGTAGAGTCGCGCGCGAATCAGAGTGGCGATATCGAAGGGCAGCGAATGAGCGGCGCATTCAATTTCCTCGGCATGAAGCTGCAGGGCGATCCCTCGGCGCCATCCTCGCTGCCGGAAATGCTGGAGGTGTTCGAGCTGCTGAAGCCGAGGCCTTCGTCGCATCCGCTCATGCGCATCGGCGACAATACCGACGGCTCTTATCTGGTGCCGGACGATCTCGACGGCATTGCCGCCTGCTTCTCGCCGGGTGTGAACAATTTCAAGCATTTCGAGGATACGCTGGTCGACACCTACGGCATCGACTGCCACATGTGCGACTACTCCAGCGACGTGCAGAATTTCCGCACGCCCCTGAAAGAAGGTCGCCAGACGTTCCAAAAGAAATGGCTCGATGTCCGCACTGAAGGCGACAATATCAGTCTCGATGATTGGGTCGGCGAATACGCGCCGAGCGGCGACCTCATTCTTCAGATCGATATCGAGGGCGCGGAATACAGAAATCTGCTCGCCGTCTCGGATGCAACGCTCTCCCGCTTCAGGATCATCGTGCTGGAGGTCCACGGCCTCGAGTACATGCAAAGCGCGCTCGTCCTGCGCAACGTCCTCGCGCCCTTCTACAAGCGCATGGGCACGTTTTTCTCCGTCGCGCACGCGCATCCGAACAACTGCTGCGGTGACTTCGCCATCCCCGGCACGAGCATTCGCATTCCGAGTGTTCTCGAGCTGACCTATGTGCGGAAGGATCGGGTGAGCGACGCAGCCTATTCACCGCTGCTGCCGCATCCGCTGGACGTCAGCCGGAATGTTCCGAGCAAGCCGCCACTCTTCCTCGGCGAGGCGTGGCTCGCGAACGGCCGGCCGCCCGAATCCAAGATCAAGATGCTGGAAGATCGCCTGGACGCGCTGGTCATGACCACGGCCACGCAGCCTGCGGGTGTATCCGCGGAGCAGGGCGATCTCATGCTGCGCAGCCTGCGCACGCTCACGGAGAAGGCTGCGGCTCTGGCCGGTCAGGACGCGAGCGAGAACCGCGCGCGCGATGTCGCCTCGGGACGACGGTACATGCTGAGCAGCAGCTATGGCGAGACGAGCAATATCGGACACGTCCATGCGTCCGAGCCGTTCTTCTTCCATACAGCCATCGGCAAAAATCAGTTCATTCAGATCGACCTCGGTGAGGTACGCAACATACGAACTATCCGCATCGCGAACAGGACGGATACCTGCTTCGATCGCGCGACGAACCTGTTCGCGATCCTCTCGACAGGCGACGCCGCGAGCACCGAGAGCGTGTTTCATTTTCATACGCCTCCGGCCTTTCTTTCGGGAGCCTCGAGGACGTGCGAGCTGACCATTCCACCGTCGCCGGCCCGGTACGTCACGCTCACCTCACCGGCAGAGACGGCGCTCCATTTCTCGGATCTCAAGATCCTCGTCGTCGATTGAGCGCCGCCCCCTGGGTGCATGGCCTCCCCGCAATCCATGCGGCTGGACGCCTGGGATCACCCGTGCGATCAAATAGAACAAGAATAATAAAGCGCGCACGCTGTCGGCTCTGCCGTATGAACGTGCGTCCCTCTGGAGGAGCGCATCATGGCTGAAGCACAGGGCGCCAAGCCGGCGACCATGTTCGAGAAGATCTGGCGGCGCCACGTCGTCGTCGACCGGCCGGATGGCTATACGCTGCTCTACGTCGACCGCCATCTGCTTCACGACGGCTCGTACAATGCCTTTCGGCGCCTCGCCGCCAACGGCATGAAGATCCGCCATCCCGAGCGGTCCTTCGCGACGCCCGACCACTACATGCCGACCAACACGCGCGACAAATCCACGATCGCGGACCCCAATCACAAGCGCATGGTCACCGGCCTCGCCGAGCACGCCGCCGCGACCGGCGTCACCATCTTCGACATCGGCGACCGCCGCCAGGGCATCGTTCACGTCGTCGGCCCCGAGCAGGGCATCACGCTCCCCGGCATCACGCTCGTGTGCGGCGACAGCCATACGTCAACCCACGGCGCACTCGGCTGTCTCGCCTTCGGCATCGGCTCATCCGAGGTCACGCACGTTCTCGCCACGCAGAGCCTCTGGCAACGCAAGCCGAAGGCCATGCGCGTCAACATCGACGGCGCGCTCGGCTTCGGCATTACGGGGAAGGACGTCATCCTCGCGATCATCGCGCGGATCGGCGCAGCGGGCGGCACCGGCCATGTGCTCGAATACGCGGGCAGCGGCATTCGGCAGCTCTCGATCGAAGGCCGTCTCACGCTCTGCAATATGTCCATCGAGGGCGGCGGCCGCGCCGGCATGATCGCACCGGACGACAAGACCTACGAATACATCGCGGGAAGACCGTATGCGCCCAAGGACGCGGCGTGGGATCGCGCGCTCGCCTTCTGGCGATCGTTGCCTTCCGACGATGGCGCCACGTTTGACCGCGAGGTCACGCTCTCCGGCCCCGACATCGCGCCCATGGTCACGTGGGGCACAAGCCCCGAGGATGCCGCGCCCGTCACCGAGGCCATTCCCGATCCGGCATCCGCGGCAGACGCCTCTCGGCGCGACGGCCAGGCCCGCGCGCTCGCCTATATGGGCCTCGAGCCCGGCACACCGATCGCCGACATCCCCGTCGATCGCGTGTTCATCGGCTCGTGCACGAACAGCCGCATCGAGGATCTGCGCATGGCGGCGGCCGTCGCCAAAGGACGCAAGGCGCAGATCCCGAGCTGGATCGTGCCGGGCTCCGGCATCATCAAGGAGCAAGCCGAGGCCGAAGGTCTCGACAAGATCTTCACCGAAGCCGGCTTCGAGTGGCGCGAAGCAGGCTGCTCCATGTGCGTCGGCATGAACGGCGAAATCGGCCGACCCGGCGAGCGCATTGCCTCGACCTCGAACCGCAACTTCGTCGGCCGCCAGGGCAAAGGTGTGCGCACGCATCTCGTGAGCCCGGCCATGGCCGCCGCGGCCGCCGTCACCGGACGCTTCACCGACGTCCGCCGGCTGATCCCGGCTTAGGAGGCGATCATGAGCAATGAGCACAAGCAGGAGCTGCGGCCGTTCGATCGCCTCACGGGGACGGCCGTTGCCATCGACCAGCCCAATGTCGATACGGACCAGATCATCCCCGCGCGCTTCCTCGCGCTGCCGCGCGCGGAGCAGGTGCCGCATCTCTTCAATGACGTTCGCTACCGCGAGGACGGCAGCCCACGCGAAGGCTTCCCGCTCAACGCGCCGACCGCCGCAGGCGCCCAGATACTGATTGCCGAGCGCAATTTCGGTTGCGGGTCGAGCCGCGAGCACGCCGTCTCGGTGCTCGTCGACAACGGCTTCCGCGTGTTCATCGCGCCGAGCTTCGGCGACATCTTCCACAACAACAGCTTTCAGAACGGCGCCCTGCCGATCCGGCTGCCGTCCGAGCGCATCCGAGAGATGCTCGATCATCTGGCGAAGCGGCCCGATGCACGCATCACGGTCGATCTCGAAGCGCAGACCGTCACCGGGCCCGACAACTGGACGCAGAGCTTCGAGATCGACAGCTTCCGCAAGCAGTGCCTCATCGATGGCACCGACGACATCTCGCTTACTCTGAAGTACGCCGACGCCATCGCCGCGCACGAACGCCGCGCCGCGGCCGAGACGGACTGGCTCTGATCGGACCACATCCCCAAAGCAAAAAAAGCAGGAGGAGGCGCATTCATGAACGCCAAACCCAACTTGGCTCTCAAGACATCGGCCGACAAAGCGCCCACCGAACGCGTCGCGTCCCTCGTCGAGCCCACGCTTCCGATCACGCACGAGCTTGCGCGCTTTGCAGCCAACACGGCACATGATGCGATCCCGGCCGCCGTGCGCACGCGCGCGCTCCACCACATGCTGGATGCAGCCGGCATTGCCGTCGCGACGACGCGCTACGATCATGCGCATCGCGTATTGACCGCCATGCGCGGTCTCGGCGACGGCGACGGAACCGTGCCGCTCTTCGGATTTCCCGGACGCCTCGCGCCGCGCGACGCGGCCATCGTGAACGGCTATCTCTGCCACGGCCTCGATTTCGACGACACGCATGTCGCGGGCATCGTGCACCCAACGTCGAGCGTATTGCCAGCCGTACTCTCCACCGCCGCGCATGTCGGCGCATCGGGCGAGGCCATGGTCACCGCATTCGTAATCGGCATCGAGGCGGCGGCCCGTCTCGGCATGGTGGCGAAGGGCGGCTTTCATCAGGTCGGCTTCCACCCGACGGGCATGATCGGCGTGTTCGGCTGTGCGCTCGCCGCAGGCCGCCTCATGGGTCTCAACGAGGAGCAGCTCGCCATGGCGCAGGGCATTTCCCTGTCGATGGCCGCAGGCAGCCTCGAGTTCGTCGAAGACGGCGCATGGAACAAGCGCCTGCACCCGGGCTGGGCCGCACAGGCCGGCATGACCGCTGCTGCACTTGCGCGGGAAGGTTTCGTCGGTGCGACGCGCCCCTACGACGGACGCTTCGGGCTCTTCAATTCCTATCTCGGCACGCACAAGGCGCAGGCCGACTATACGCTCGCCACGGCCGGCCTCGGGACCACATGGGAACTGCTGCAAGTGGCGATCAAGCCCTACCCGGCCTGCCACTTCACGCACGCCTGCATCGACACGGCGCTCATGCTGCGCGCGCAAGGGGCGGTCCCCGAGCGCATTCGCTCAATCGAGGTGCAAGTACCTGAAGGCGTCTTCAAGACCGTGTGCGTGCCGGAAGCCAAAAAGCTCAATCCTGCGAACAGCTACGACGCGCAGTTCTCGGTGCAGTGGCTCACGGCTTGCGCCTTCGTCAACGGCCGCTTCGGCCTGGCCGAGCTCAAGGACGACCGCATTGGCGATCCAGCCGTGATGGCGCTCACGCAGAAAGTGCGGTTCGCCGACTTCCCGGACAGCCCCTTCCCCAAAGCCTATTCGGGCGGCGTCACCGTCACGCTCGACGACGGTCGCGTGCTGAGCCATCGCGAACCGATCAATCGCGGCGCGGCCGATCGCCCGCTCGCCAACGAGGAGATCGTCGCCAAGTTCCGCGCCAATGCAGCGACGGCCTTCAATGGCGATGTGGTCGCGCGCATGGAAGCGGCGATGCTCGGTCTCGACAGCACCGAGCGCGGCGCCGAGCGCCTCGTCGCCTTCAGTCCCTGAAAACAAAAGCGCCGGCCCCTCATGGAGACCGGCGCGCTTCACTTGTTTGAATTCCGAGACGCGTCGCTCAGCGGTTCAGCACCACGACCAGCGCCTTCACGTCCCCGCCCTGCTCGCCGATGTACGTCTCGAAGAGCTGTTTGAGGAACGGGGTCATCCAGAAGCCATAGACCATGGCATCGCGCACGCGATAGGTGTTGCCGTACTTCTGGAGCAGCCAGCGCACGTCGTACGTCGAGCCGTCACGCAGCGTCACGCGACTGTCGACCATGATGCCGTTCGCGCCCTGAACGCTCGGGCTGATGATCTCGTACTTCGCGACCGGAAACTTGGGCGCCTGCTGTGCGGCGTAACGACCGATGAAGCGCACCATGCCGTTGAGATAGATCGGGCGGTCGGCCTGCGACAGTTTGGCCCGGTACGTGCCGAGCGAGTACTGGCCGATGTTGTGAACGTCGCCGTACCGCTTGACGGCATTCGAAATCAGGATCGGCGACTGGGTGCGGGCACCCGCCATCAGATCACGGGCCACCTGTCCCATGAACGCGACGGCCGGATCCTCAGCCTTCTTCGTCGACGACGACTGCGCATCGGCCGGCGCCATGACAAACGACACCGCAACCAGAGCGGCCAGTGCCACCCCTACCCATGCCTTCACGGTCAGGCAGGAACCATAGAACCCCGTGCGCATCCCTCGGCCTCACAACTGGTCGGTTTAATCAGACGGCCGGAGTGTAGTCCTGAAAATGTGGATAAGAGGTGACCGGCCGCCCCAGTTCGCCACATATGCCGCGGCACCCGCACGCAGGTCAAAGGCCCCGACGGCAAACCCCGAAGCTGGCTTCGGCGACCGTGGCACACGCGCAACGTCTGGCAAATTCTGCCTCTTTTCTGTCTGATCGGGTGCCTCGCGCGGCATTGAGGTCATTGGATATTCATGTGCCTTGTGGTCATAGTCCTCATCCGCGCGGCGCTCGCGAGCCTCGATTCTCGCCGCCGCATGGGGCACAAGACCGCCCCAAAACGACTGAACGCAACCCAGTCCGGGTCGTTCGGACGACTACACTTGGAGGGGACAATGAGGGGGGCGAGGCAGGTCACACGGTGGACCCTTGCGGTCATCGCCGTCGGAGCCGTCGTCGGCAGCGTCCTCGGGGCGTCACCACTCGCGGCCCAGCAGGGAACAAATCTTCAATCGAAGTGCCGCCCCGGCCCAAATACGCTCGGTGTGTCGCGCACGGTCGAGATCGACGCCACGGGCGGCCCGCGCTTTGGCCGCATGCAGTACCGCGACCATGACTTCCTCCAGGACGGCGAGGTCGTGCTGACGTTCGACGACGGCCCGCATCCGAAATTCACGCCGGAGATCCTGGACGCGCTCGACGAGCACTGCACGAAGGCGACGTTCTTCGTTCTCGGCCAGCGCGCGCTGAGTTTCCCCGCACAACTCCGCGAGGTCGGCCGGCGCGGGCACACGATCGGCACGCATACGTGGTCGCACGCCAATCTCGGCCGCAGCAGCGCGGCCCAGGTCGAATCGCAGATCGAGCTCGGCATCAGCGCGGTCCAGCTCGCGCTCGACGGGCCGACGGCACCGTTCTTCCGCTTTCCCTATCTGAGCGATCCTGCCAGCGCGCAGGCCTATCTCAAGAGTCGCGACATTGTGAACATCTCGATCGATGTCGACTCGCACGACTTCCGCACGAAGAGCCCGTCGCGCATGATCAGCAATGTGATGCGCGGGCTGCAGGAAAAGAAGAAGGGCATCATTCTCTGGCACGACATCCAGCCCTCGACGGGGACCGGTATTCGCCAGATGCTCGCCGAGCTCAAGGCGCGCGGCTACCGCGTCGTCCATCTCCAGCCGAAGCAGAGCCAGTCGACTGTCGCTGCGTATGACGAGCGCTTGGAGCGTGATCGCGGCTCACGTCCGCGGGTTGCTGCCGTGCGGCCGAGCCCGACACCGGCCGTGCGCGAGCCGACACCGCAGCGCGTCGCGGCGCCGCCGCCCTCTCAGCAGCAGCGTCCTCGCGAATACCGCGACTGGCGCGATACCGTCTTCGGTCGCTGGTGAGCTGACTTCCGCCATCGGCGCGGCACGCCCTTCCCCTTCTCCCCGTGCTTACGGGGAGAGGGAAACAAATCATCGTCCGATCTTGTAGAACTCGTCGTTCGGGCGCATGGCCGTGAGGTTGGCCATGCGGTTCGAGAGCGCGAAGAACGCCGCGATCGCGCCGATATCCCAAACCTCGTCATCGCTGAAGCCCTGCTTCTTCAGCGCCTTGAAATCATCATCGCCCACCGTCTGCGCCTCGAGCGACACCTTCATCGCAAAGTCCAGCATGGCGCGCTGGCGCGGCGTGATGTCCGCCTTGCGGTAGTTGATCGCGATCTGATCGGCGACCAGCGGGTTCTTCGCGCGGATGCGCAGGATCGCGCCGTGCGCGATCACGCAATACTGGCACTGGTTCGCGGCGCTCGTTGCGACGACGATCATCTCGCGCTCGGCCTTGGTGAGCCCCTCGGACTTATCCATAAGCGTATCGTGATAGGCCATGAAGGCGCGGAACTCCTCCGGCCTATGTGCGAGCACGAGAAACACGTTCGGGATGAAACCCGACTTCTCCTGCACGGTCTCTATGCGCTCACGGATGTCCGCCGGCAGGTCCTTGAGCTTCGGCACTGGAAAACGGCTGACGGGCAGCATCTTGCTGGCAGGGGTCTGCTTATTCATGATCGGCGTGTCTTTCATTGCGGATTACGACTCGGGCGTTGCCGCCTTGATGGGCGCGCCGGCCTCGAGCCAGGATTCGATGGCCTCGGGGAGACCATCGAGCGGCCTGAAGCCGCTCGTGACGAGCGCGTAGCCGCCGGCCTCGGTGCCGGCTGCAAGCAGTGGAAAGCCCTGCACGCCCGCCTGCTGGCTCGTCAGAAAATCGCGGAAGGTTTCGTTGCGCGCATCGGCCGAGAGCATCTCGAGCTCGAAGCGCTCGGCATCGATGCCGAACTCGGGCGCGAGCGCCGCGAGCACCTTCACGTCGGTCGTGTCGCGGTTCTCACCGTAGAAAGCGCGCGAGACCCGAGCCTTGAAGGCCAGCGCCTTCTCAGGCGCAAGACGCCGCATGGTGACGACGGCACGGCAGGCAGGCTCCGTGTCGTAGACAAAGTGCTCGCGCTCGAAAAATGCGAAGTCGAATGGCTGGCCCGACGCCTCGCCGACGCGCGTCCAGGCGCCACGAATGTATTCGCGGTCCTTCTCGGTCATAGGGGTGGTGTTGCCAGCCCTGAGACCGCCCATGACCATGCGAACGGGCAGGCGGCCCTCGAAGCGATCTGCGATAGCGCGGATCACCGGCGCGAACCCATAGCACCACGAGCACATGGGATCGGCGAAGTAGATGAAATGCAGCCCTTCGCGGTTCGCGCCGTCAGCGCTTGACGTGTCGGTCATCGGGGCCTCTCCCGTGGCGCTCGATCGCCTCATTGGGCGCACGCTAGTAGCGCTCCGTACAAGTGTCAAACAAGTGTCGCGAGCACCGCAATGCCAGCTTTACCAGACAACCGTCGAGTTCGGAACCGAAGGCCGTCCCGCACGTATATCCCTACAATGGATGAAGAAAAGCGCATCATACGGCGGCAGCGCGTTCTCAAGAGCGGTAAGATCATCTTCGGCGACGGGGCATCTGTCGTCGATTGTGTCATTCGCAATTTGACGGTCGCGGGCGCCCGCCTCGAAGTCCCGACAACGGTTGGCCTTCCGCAGGAATTCCAACTGCTCGATGTGCATTCCGGCAGGACACGCCTGGCAAAAGTTGCCTGGAGACGCGGCGCGACCATGGGCGTGGAGTTCAGCGATCCGCCGGAGGACGAAGAAGGGGACTGAGCGCTCCAAGCGCGCCGAAATTGGTCGCGCTCGGCTGTGGGCCGATTGCCGCAGATGGCGGATGCCCGCAGCACTGTTGTGTATGTTGTACTCAGCCGAATTGACCCCGCTGCAGCACAGCATCCAACACGACAGGCGCCTGTCATGCCCACACATCCGCGAAACGACGCCACCCCCATCGATCCCGTCAAGCTCGACCGGCTCGCCGAAGTCGCCATCAAGGTCGGTCTCCAGCTCCAGCCCGGGCAGGATCTCTTCCTCACCGCCCCAGTCTCCGCGCTGCCGCTCGTGCGCCGCATTGCCGAGCACGCCTACAAGGCCGGCGCGGGCTTGGTCACACCGATGCTCTCCGACGAGGAGATCACGCTTGCGCGCTACCGCAATGCGTCCGACGCGAGCTTCGACCGCGCCGCAAGCTGGCTCTACGAGGGCATCGGCAAGGCCTTCGACAACAACACGGCGCGCCTCGCGATCGTCGGCGACAATCCGATGCTGCTCGCCGGTGAGGATCCCGCCAAAGTCGCGCGGGCCAGCAAGGCGAACTCCATGGCCTATCAGCCGGCGCTCGAGAAGATCGCCGGCTTCGACATCAACTGGAACATTGTCGCCTATCCCGGTTCGTCCTGGGCCAAGCTCGTTTTCCCCGATGACGCGGAGGACGTCGCGGTGAACAAGCTCGCCGACGCGATCTTCGCTGCTTCGCGTGTCGACGGCGCCGATGCCGTCGGCGCCTGGGCGAAGCACAACGCGGCGCTGCAGAGCCGCACGGCATGGCTGAACGGCCAGCGCTTCTCGGCACTTCACTTCACGGGCCCGGGCACGGATCTCACGATCGGCCTCGCCGATGGCCATGAATGGCAGGGCGGCTCATCGACGGCGAAGAACGGCATCACGTGCAATCCGAACATCCCGACGGAGGAGGTGTTCACGACGCCGCACGCGCGCCGCGTCAGCGGGCATGTCTCGAGCACCAAGCCGCTCTCCTATCAGGGCACACTGATCGACAACATCGCCGTGCGCTTCGAGGAAGGCCGCATCGTCGAGGCAAAAGCATCTAGGGGCGAGGAAGTGCTCAACAAGGTGCTCGACACGGACGAAGGCGCGCGCCGCCTCGGCGAAGTCGCGCTCGTGCCGCACTCCTCGCCGATCTCGAAGAGTGGTCTCCTCTTCTACAACACGCTCTTCGACGAGAATGCCGCCTGCCACATCGCGCTCGGCCAGTGCTACTCGAAGTGCTTCCTCGATGGCGCCAAGCTCACACCCGAGCAGATCGCCGCGCAGGGCGGCAACAAGAGCTTCATCCACATCGACTGGATGATCGGCTCCGACAAGGTGGACATCGATGGCGTCCACACCGATGGCCGGCGCGTGCCCGTTTTCCGCAAGGGCGAGTGGGCCGCTTGAGGCAGCATTTAGGGTACGACGCTTAGATCGCCCCTCGCGCGGCAGCCACGGCATAGCGCGCGAGACTTGGATCAAGACTGGGCTCGAGACCCAACCGTCGCTCCGCGAGGAAATCCTCGACAATGCGGCGGCGGGGCTCCGCCGCGGCACCTTCGAGATGGCCGAGGCCGTGCAGCGCGCTGCGAATGCAGACCGGGTTCGGTGAGCGCAGTGCTGCGGCGAGCACGTCGAGCAGCGACGCAACTCGCGGATCTTTGGGCCCGGCGCCGCGCCAATAGCCGAGCGGCGACGCATCCCAGAGCATGTACGTGAAGACGCCGAGCGGCCCCGCCGCATCGTGCTGCAGACCGGGAGCCGGCAGGGCGCGCGGCGTCAGGCACTCGGCATAGAGCACCTCGACCGAGGCAATGGCCGCGCACTGATCCGCCAGCGGCACGGTCTCCCTGTTCTGCCGGTGCACGGGCGAGTTCGCCAGCCGATAGCCGAAGGACGACCACCGCATGGAGAAGAGCCCCATGAGGCCGATACCCACCTGATCGTTGCTGAAGCGGATGAGGTCCATCCCGGACCGGTTCATGACATGCGCGAAGAGCGGCCCGATCTCGTCTGTGCGCGCGATGAATTCGGGGCAATCGAAGTGCGCCGCGCAGTTTGCCTCGCGCGCGGCCGTCGGCAGGCGATGAAAGAAGTGTTCCAGCAGCGCCTCGTAGCGGTGGCCTTCCGGCTCCGGCAACCTGTGCATGTGCGCCTCCCAGATCCACGTCCCGAACCCTTGGTCGCGCCATGGCGACAAAAGGTTCGATGGGATCGTCGGAGGCTCGTCCGAAACGACACGGACGTTCGAGACGGCGTCGCAGCGACGTCTCGAACGTGAACTACTCAACTATGGGGGAATGCAGCTAGCGCCTCGGCGTCATGTTCTGCATAGCCTCGGTCATCATCATGCCGAGCTCCTGCGCCTGCTTGGCGTAGGCCTGGATCTGGCCCTGCGCAAACTGGGTCTGCAGCGCAAACACCTGCTGAACGTCCTTGGCCGATGCGAGATCGCTCGCGAGTGAGAAGCTCGCCTCGGCATTCTCCTTGGCGAAGCCTACGGCTCGCTCCTGCACAGCCTGGAAACCACTCGTCAGCTCGTTGGACGGCAACCCTTTCGTCCACATGCCGACGGCCTGAGTCATGGCATCCAGGAACTGGCCATACGTCGCGCGGGCCTGCTCGACATTCTTCTCTGCGAGTTCACGCATCTGCTGGGGGAACTCGAAGGGTGTCTGAGCCATGGATGCCTCCTCTACATGTACGGTGGCCGCGGCGCACTTCGCGTAGGCCGAATTTCCGGGCTCAATGTATCAGGATGCGTCCGAGTGCGTAACCCTGAATGCCAAGCGTTCGCACCCTGAATGCGGAATGTCCGCAGGCGCCTCAACTCGTTGGCTGATCGAGCTTTCGGGTTAGACTCTCGAACTCGCGCCGCAGTTCCTCATTCCGGAAGATCTGCTCGAATGTGGGCGCTTCGAGCTTCTGGATGGCCTCGAAGGTCGTCGCGCTCTCACGCATGAGAACACGCAACTGGAAGCTCGCCTCCACCGTCTCGTAGGTGTTGTCGGCGATCCGGAGGTCATGCACCGCGCGGGCGCGGGCGCGTGCAATCTGCTCGCGCTGCTGCAGTAGATAGCGCCGATATCCCTTGGCCGCATCCTCGGCGAGGCGCTGGCTCTCGCGGTTCGCTTCGAGTGCGCGGCGCTGATCGGGACGGTTCTCGGCGCGCAGCAGCTGGTTGGTCTTGGCGCGCGCCGCTTCGACGTCCTTCACGATTGCTTCGAGCTTCGGCAGATACTGCTTGTCGATCTTGTTGACCATGGCGTCCTGCGCGTGCACGAGGATCGCGAAGAGCGCCGCGTGCATGGCGAAGTACTTCCTCGCCGCGCCGATGTTCTCGCCCGAGGCCGCCATCAGCTTGCCGAGCTGGCCGTCGATGAGCTTCGCCGAGTTGAAGACGGCGACGAGGCGGACGATGTCGCCCGAGAGCACACCGTCGAGCAGCATGTCGAGTTGCTCATTACCGAGCTCGATACCGCTCTTCGCGAGCGCTGAGCGGATCTCCTCCTTGGTCGCGGCGATCTGATCGCGATTGAGATCGATGCGCGTCTTCGAGTCCGCGATGTCGCGCTCGAGGCTGTCGACCGTGTCCGCCGTCACGCCCGGAATGAGCGCGCTCTTCGGCGCCGTGAGCTGCTTCTCGCGCAGCTTCACGATGCGATCCTCGATGTCGTGGATGTTCTTGCGCAGGCCCTCGATCTTCTTCTGGCTTTCGACCACGGGCACGTCGGTCACGATGCCGAGCGCAGCATCGAGTAGATCGCGGATCTTGCGCTCGCGGTCCTCGCGCGTCTCCGTCCATAGCGGCGGGACGATGAAGTCCTTGCTCGACGGCAGCTTGCGTGCCTCGCCGCGATTGCGCGCGGTATCATTGAGGACGGCGTCGATCGCCTTCATGAGGCGCTGCGCCTGCTCGAACAGCGGATCGCCCTCGCGCGGATCACGCGGCTGAGCTTCGGCGGGAGGCGGTTCTGACGGCTGCGCTGCCGGTGGCGGTGTCTGGTTGCGGTTGGGCGTGCCCTGGACGCGCGTGACGCCGGAGCCCTGCTGGTTGCCCTGCTTGCGAAGGACTTCCGCGATGCCATCGCGCGACGGCTCTGCCATCGCAGCAAGCGGCATAAAGCCCGCCGTTGCCGCCACAACGCACCCGATGAACAACCCGCGCATGGCCGTACCTCCGCACACGAACATAGTGTGCCGAATAGGGCGTTACCATGGTGCGGGAATGAATATCGTTGACAGGTTCGGCCGGCAAAGCGACGTGGCGCCGAAAGCAGGGTGGACGCTTGGCTCGATTGGCGCCGCCTGCGCTGCAAAAGCAGCGAGGCGGGCCCGGGCGCCCGCCTCGCAACGGCCAGGTGCACGCACCCGTCCGGGCCTTGCGGCCTCTATCTGTCGTCAGGAATGCCCGGTACTGACTGCGATCTGACGGCGCACGAGGGCTCCCCCACCACTCGGCGCCTTCTCATTGAGCTCGGGCGCACCGCCTCCGCTCGTCTCACGGGCAGGCCAATGCAGAGCACCGACCCACCGATCTCATTGCCGGCGCAGAAAACCCATCCCCCGATGGCATCCTGCGTCCGCCATGCACATGCAGCCAGCCATTTCCGGCGGCGCACGGGCACGCGACCCGGCATGAAGATCAGACTACCGGGGAATCACTTAACAAGCCGTTAATTGGCGTGCCGTGTCCCTTGGGGCGCCTACTCCGCCGCGTCGACCTGGATCTGGTCGATGGCGTTATCGACGACGACCGGCGTGTCGTAATAGGTGATCTCCGGTTCCGCGCCGTAGCGGTCGGCGATCATCTTCTTCCATTCGGCCGTGTAGACGCGATCGGCCGCCGCGCGGCTCTCCCAGAGGTACACGCCGCCGCCGATGCCGCTCTCATTGTAGAGGTAGTACTTCCTCACAAGCCCCGGCAGTGCGCGATACTTCGGCGCCGAGCCCTTGAAGAGCTCGGCTGCATCCTGAAACTTCACGGTCGGCGGAAGCTTGAAACGCACGATCGCAGTGATCATCGCATCCTCCTTACGCTACGCCACAAAACGCGAAGCACGCACTCACGCGGGCCGCGTCGCCTCGAAGGCCGGCACCGCCGCCGCGAACTCATCCAGCCACTTCACGAGCTTCGGATGGCCAGCGCGCCACTTTCCACCATGGCGGAAATCGAGATAGCCGAGCGCGCAGGCGAGCGTCAGATGGCCATAGTCCGGGCTGCCTTTCCAGGCGGGCGGGGACGCATCGAGAAGCGCAAGTGCGCGATCGATCTTCGCCTGCTGCCGGTCGACCCAGACCTGCACCTTCATGTTCTCGGGCCGGAAGCGTCCTTCATAGACGAGCAGCAGTGCCGCATCGAGAATGCCGTCCGCAAGTGAGCCAAGCGTCAGCGTGCGAAAGCGCTCCGCTCCGCTCTTGGGAAAGAGTACGGGAGATGCGCCGAGCGAGTCGAAGTATTCGCAGATGACGTGGCTGTCGAAGATCGCCTCGCCGTCATCCGGGATGAGGCAGGGGATCTTACCGAGCGGGTTCAGCTTATTGAGCGCATCATCGCCCTTGTTCGTGTCCGTCGGCAGCAGCTCGATCTTGCCGGTCAGGCCCTTCATGGCCGCGGCGATCTTCACCTTGCGCCCGTACGGTGACATGGGCGACGACATCAACTTCATGGGAGCGGTTCCTCGATAATTTTGGGACGCATGGTCCGGCAGGCCGCAATCGTGCCGCGCGCCCGGCACGGCCGCAAGTCAATTCAAGCGCGTCAGTATGTGGGATTTGGAGAGCTGGCCAGCGTCCCGAGACTTCTGCCGTCGGCCTGGCACCCCGCCACACCAGCGCCAGCCAGCTCCCGTGTGACCTTCATAGCGGCTGGCTCTGCCGCGCGCCGCACATCTCTCATGGTTATGCACGATCAGCACCAAGTGTGGACGAAGGATCACTCAGGTTTGCGTGTTGCCCTGATGCCCCTGTCGCGCCAACCAGACCGTATGGCCACCGCACGCTGCATCCTCGACCACGTGCGCGACGATCTCGAAGCCGTGCGCGTCCAGTAGCGCCGCATACTCCTGCGGATCGAGGCTCGCGTGATAGAGCGGCTCGCCGTGGTACGAGCCGATCGCTTCGCCGTGTGCCGGCCCGCTCGTGAACATGAGCGCCGCGCCGGGCGCTGCGTGAGCGCGAAAAACCGCGAACATCGCGCGCTGATCCTCGGCGGTCAGATGAAAGAAGCTGTCCCACGCGAGAATGCCACCGAACCGCGCGCCGAGGTCGAGGCGGCGCATATCGGCGACGATCCAAGTGCGTTCCGGAAATCGCTCCGCGCAGATACGGATGAGTGAGGGCGCGCTGTCGACGCCCGTCACATCATGGCCCTGCTCGATGAGATAGCGCGCGATCGGCTCGCCCGATCCGCAACCGAGATCGAGTACCGACGCGCTTAGCGTGACCTCTGCGCGAAAACGATCGAGCCAGCCGCGCTCGAACAGCGAGCGCCCGCGATCGACGTTGTAAGATGCGGCGTGGCGCTCGTAGAGATCGATGATTTCTGCCGATGCAGGATGCTGGGCGGACATTTCGGTCAAGTGCGTTGCCCTATATCGATGCGATTGCCGTCCGGATCCGCGAACACGAAGGCACGCTGACCATAGTCCTTGTCCTTCAGCGATTTGATGATCCGCACCCCAGCGCGCTCGCAGATCTCGTGCAGTGCATCCACATCATCGACGAACATATGAAAGACGTTGACGGTGGTCGGCTTGTGATCGCGATACTGGTTGAGATGGATCTCAGCGCCGTCCTTCTTCAGAACCATGAACCCCACGGGATCACCGTTCTCGAAAACCTTCTGAAAGCCCAGCACACTGGAATAGAAAGCATATGCGGCCTGTATATCCCGCACCGAGATACCCGGTGCCGCACGGCCGAATGTCACGCGTTGAACGGGAGATGTGCTCATCGCCATCACTCTGGGAAAGCGGCAGAGGCGGCAGTGCGCGTACCTGAATTGCGGAGCGGTGTCCCGTGGCGGAGACTTGCACAGATGATAGCTTGAGGGAAGTGTGACGTGCCCGCTCACCTGGGCACGCGTATTTGGCCCCTATTTGGCCCCTATTTGGAATGAACGCGCCATGACAAAGATCGACTACGAGGCCGAGTACAACAACCGCCGCCGCGTACCCGAGAACGAGACCATCGCCGCCCGCTGGACTGCTGCTTCGGAAGCCTGGCGCAAGGAAGCCGACCTTCTTGCCGATCAGACCTACGGACCGGGGGAACGCAACCGCTACGACCTCTTCCGCGCACGCGGCGCCGCCAATGCGCCGCTTGTCGTCTACATCCACGGCGGATACTGGCAGCGGGGCGATCGCAAGGCGCAGAGCTTCATCGCGAAGGAGTTCAATCAGCGCGGGATCGATGTCGCGCTCCCCTCCTACTCGCTCGCGCCCGCCGTCACCGTCGCGGCGATCACGGCCGATATCCGCCAGTGCCTGAAGACGCTCTTTCAGCGCACGAAGAAGCGCCCCGTGGTCGTCGGCCACTCCGCCGGCGGTCATCTCGCTGCGACCATGCTGGCAACCGACTGGAGCACCGTCGGTGATGTACCGCATGATCTCGTGCGCGCGGCCTATGCACTCAGCGGCGCCTTCGATCCCGAGCCGCTGATCGCGACCTCGCTCAACGACGCCTTGAAGCTCGACAGCGCGAGCGCGCGCGCCTCGAATGCCATCACGGGCCGCAAGCCGCCGCCCTCGGCGACCATGGTCGCGGCGGTCGGTGGTGACGAAAGTCAGGAGTTCATTCGCCAGAGCCTGGCACTCACGGCCGCCTGGAGCGCGGTCGGCGTCAAGGCCGAGTGTGTCGTGGTGCCGAATGCCAACCACTTCACGATTCTGGACGAGCTGGCGCGCGCCGAGAGTGCCGTTCTGGCACGCATTGTCTCACTAGCGAACGGCTAGCGAATTGGGCGTGAACGCCGGACGGCTGGGGGGCAGGCGGAAGTTAAGGGAGCAGGAACCTAGCGCTTAGGCGTCCAGGGGAAATAACTCGACCAGCCGAGATCGTCGGTGATGATTGCCTTGCGCTGCCGATCGGCCCGATCGAGTTCGAGGAGCGCGATGGCGAGCGCATTGCGCACGCGGCCCAATTCCGCCGAGCCCTCAAGCTCGCCGTGCATGTGCTCGATCGTCCAGCGCAGGGTCGCAACATCGATGCGCCCGTCGGCAACAGTCCGCGGCTTGAGCTCGATGGGCTCGCCGGCAACCGCCGTTGCATCCTTCACCATGGCATCCCTCACGCGGCACAGCGCCGTTTCGGCACATTAAACTCTGATCTGACCGCATCAGGCGCGGTCTTCCCCTCGTCAGAGCACAGGCCGTGCCATGAATAGTTGTGCAGGCACGGCGCGGGCCATAGAGCAGCCCATCTAGGCATTCTTGCGGCCTTGGTCCGTGCGGCTGATGGATGACAAGTTGCAGGCTCCCCACAGATTTCTGCCCTGCCGCGGGTTTCCTCGGCCCGGCGAATCTGGTCGGTCTCGCGGGGCGGAACGTCGCTCAGGAACAGGGCTGCGCACAGGGGGCGGGAGCATGGCCAATTTTGCAACGCATATTGGTGTCGGCACGGTTGCCAGCGGAATGCTCGCGACGCTCACACTCGCAGCCGATGTCGTGGCGCCGGAGAACCTCGTCGCCGTGACGCTCGCCGGCGTGCTCGGCAGTGTGCTCCCCGATATCGATCTCAAGGACTCGCGCGCCGGTCGCGCCATGTTCGCCGGCCTCGCCGCATTCTTCTCCTTCGCGGTGCTCTTCACATTCGCGGAGAAGTTCTCGATCGCCGAGCTTTGGATGCTCTCGATCGGCACCTTCCTGTTCTTTCGCTATGTCGTGCACGCGATGTTCCATCGCATGTCCTATCACCGCGGTATCTATCACTCGATACTCGCAGGCCTCTTCTTCGCGTTCCTCACGGCCATCGTCTACTACTACATCCTCGGCCGACACGAGGGCGTTTCCTGGCTCGCCGGCGGCTTCATGTTCATCGGCTATATGGTCCATCTCGTCCTCGACGAGATCTACAGCGTCGACGTGCTCGGCACGCGCATCAAGCGCTCGTTCGGCACCGCCGTGAAGTTCTACGACGGACGGCGCATCGATCATTCGATCGCCATGGCGGTCGCCACCGTCGCGGTGCTCTTTCTCACGCCGCCGACCAAGACGTTCGTCGACGGCATGACCTCACAGAGCATGTGGACGGGCCTGCGTCAGCGCATGCTGCCGCAAGACAACAACTGGTTCGGTGTTACGGGAGATGTCGTGAGCTTCGCGGGACGGCGCGCGCCGTCCGCGACACCGGAGAGCACGGCGCCAATCGCCACCGGCTCCATTCCGAAGACCGATGCGGCGCCGGCTGCAGACACGCCGGCCAAGCAGTAGAGGCACCACGCCACAGCGCATTACGCGCAGCGAATTGCGCTGCGCGTGCGCGGTGCCGTCCGCGGGTAGCCTCAAATCATCAGGAAGCAGCAGCGCGCACTGGAGCGGCCTTGATCGCGGCGCCTGCGAGATAGTTGCCCACGAGATCCGTGACGAGCGATGCGGCAGCCTCACTCGTGACATTGGAGAGCTTGTTCGCCGTCGACAGCGACGTGATGCCGTGCACGCCTGCCCAGAGTACGCGCGCGGCCCGCTGACGCTCCAGGACGGCATCCGGCGGATAAAGCGGCGCGACTGCCGTCTCCACCCGGCCCATGAGGCGCTCGAGCTTCTCCTGGTACCACGGCGGCGTATCCGTCCCGCCCGGCATGTAATGCTCGAACAGCAGGTTCCAGAGCTTCGGCCGCTCGTGCGTGAACGCGAGATACGTCTGCGCGAGCTGCTGCACCAGCGCCTTCTGATCGCCGCCCTTCGCGAGTTCGGCCACAAGCCGCTCGTCGAGCTGGTCAAGCACCCGCCCTTCGACGTTGAGCACAACGTCGTCCAGGTTCTCGAACATGTTGTAGATCGTGCCAGGGGAATAGCCGATCCGGCGCGCGATCTCTCGAGCCGAAAGGCCCGCAAGCCCATGCGCCTCGATAATCGCCGCAGCAGCGTCAAGAATGAGCTGCCTCAATTGTTCGGGTGTGTGAATTGAACGGCGGCCCATGGAGACCTCTGACGGATTGTCAGCGCGCTGGAAGACAAAGTTTCTATTTCGGCGGCCCGGAACGAAGCGTGTCATCCTCGTTCAGAGTAGCGGTAGGGAGCGGATTCCCGAACCCGGTACAAGCCCGGCCCTCGGAACTTCTCTCTCTACGCAGAAGAACACTATCTACGTCATGAGGGCGTGAACGGCACAAATGCCGGACGCCAGCTTACAAGACACCTCAGGACGCAGTTTAGTTCCCGACCGCGTGCAACTATCGTTACTCCAAAGGCCCCATCCGAGGCGACACCTCACGCTGAAATCCACTCAGAATGGCAATCAAATTCAGCTCATCACGCCCCAAGCTGGCACAAATTCCTATTTGAACACTTGTAACCGACCGTTCGAGCGCATCCGCGACGGTGCAGCCATTAACCCTGTGGCCGGCAAACACACCCGCCAGCAAATCACCTGTCCCATTGGGAACATCGTCCAATTTTGTGTCGACGCGCGTCCAGGTGTCGGCACGCGACACGGCGACCGTCGCGAGAGCGTCATGCGCCGTTGGTATGGAAGTGGCCACGGTCACCGATGAGCCGAGCGCACGCGCTGCGTTTTCCGCGCTCGTGACATCGGTGACCGGTTGGCTCGAAAGCCACGCGAGTTCGAAACGGTTTGGAAATATCACGTCGGCCAGCGGCACGAGCTTCGCGGCCAGCGCTCGCGCCGCATCCTCCGCGATATAAAGCCCCTTCGGATCATCACCGATCACGGGATCGCAAAAGTAAGCCGCGTCCGCACGGTGAGCACGCACGCGCGTTACGGCCTCCGCGACGACATCGACATGCGCCGCACTCGGCAGATAACCGCTCAACACCGCATCGACCTCCGCGAGCCAGCCGTGCGCATCGAGCGTCGCGAGCATCCCACTCAACAGCGCCGCATCGACGCGCTGCCCCGCGAGGGCGCCATGTCCCGGGTGGTTCGAGAGAATGACCGTCGGCAGCGAAATGACCTCATGGCCGAGTGCGTGAAGCGCCGGCACGACGACGCTCAAGCCCACATGCCCGCGCGCGACCTGCGATGAAATGGCGAGGATCGTGCCCATGTGTTGCCCTCTCAGGCGTGAGCAAACTTAGAAGACGTTGGATTCCGCGAGCGGTGTGTTCGCGGCAATGCGCGCCCAGCCGAAGCGTGTGAGATCGATCGTGCGGTAGGCGCCGTGCGCGATCAGCTCGGCCATGGCGCGCCCGATCCCCGGCGAATGCTGCAGACCGTGCCCCGAAAAGCCGCACGCGAGCAGAAAGCCCGCCACGTCCGGATGGGGTCCGAGGATGGCGTTGTGGTCGAGCGTGCTGAGATCATAGTGGCAGCACCAGGCGTTCACGACCTTCAAGGTCTCGAAGGCAGGCACGCGATGGGCGAGCGTCGGCCAGATCAGGCGCTCGAAATAACCGTCCTCGATGTCGAAGTCCTCGGCATCGGGATCTTCGTCTTCAGGTGGCGCGACGCCTGTTATGTGATAGCGCCCTTCAGGTCGGAAGTAGACGCCGCTCGGATCGATCATCAGTCCGGCGCCCGGCAGCGGCGTCGGGCAGTCGATCACGAATACGTAGCGCTTCCTCGGCCGCACGGGCAGGTCGATCCCCGTCATGGCCGCGACCTTGCGCGAATGCCATCCCGCCGCGCAGACCACAACCCGCGTCGCGATCGTGTCGCCCGACGCGAGGCGCACGCCGGCAACCGCGCCTCGCTCGATATCGATGCCCACGACTTCGTCGGCGAGATAGGTCACACCCTCGGCAATGGCGCGCTTGCGCATGAGTGCCATATGCGCGTGCGGATCGACCCATCCTTCACCCGAGCGCCCCCAGCCGGCACCGGAGAGATCATCCACGTTGAGCCAGTCGAAGCGGGTCTTGAGCGCGTCGGACTTCAGCAGCTCCACATCGGCGCCGAGGCTCTGCTGAAGTGCGATGTTCGCGCTGAGGACACTTTCACCCTGCGCGCTGGCCATGATCGCGTAGCCGCGTTCGACGAGGCTCACATGAGCATCCGGCCCGTACATCTCCTGGATGCCGCTGAAGTACTGCCAGCCGAAGGTCGAGAGCTCGATATTCTCGCGCGTCGAGAACTGCCGACGGACGGACGCCACAGATCGGCCCGTCGCGCACCACTGATAGCTCGGGTCCTTCTCGACGACGATGACGCGGCCTTTGAAGCCCTCGCGGCGAAGGAAGACGGCCGTCGCGCTGCCGACTGCAGCGCCGCCGATGATGACGACGTCCGCGCTTTGCATCAGCGCGCGCTCCTCGATCTCGGATCAGTCACGAAGCGCACGCCGTATCCACACGTGATTGTCATGGAACGCCGCGCCGCCATACGGCGCAATGCGATCCGCACCGGTCAGCGTATTGAGGCCCACCTCGCCCTCGAACTGATCGTTCGGCGGAATGGACTCGACGATCACCACACCGCGCTGCACGCCGTCGTAGGCTTCGGCCGCCAGCCGGATTTCGCCGCGCTCATTGCCCATGGCAATGCGGTCGCCATCCTCGATGCCGAGTGCCGCGAGATCCTGCGGGTGAATCTTCGCGCGTGGCGGGCCTTCCTGCTTGCGGCTCGTCGGCATCTCGTTGAACGAAGAATTTAGATAGTTGCGCGCCGGGCTCGTCGCGAGGCGAAAAGGATGCTGCGCATCGGCCTTCTCGATGACGTCCCAGTGATCAGGAAGACGCGGCACGAGATGCGCAATGCCCCAGTCCCAGCGGCGCGATGCCGGTACTTCCGGCCAGTCCGGCTTGAACTTGAACTTGCCGTCCGGATAAGCAAAGCCGCCGATATAATGTGAACTCTCGAAATCGGGCTGCGCATCGATCCAGCGCTTGACCTCGAGATTTTCGAGCGTACCCCAGCCCGAGTTCTGCAACGTCCAATCGACGATCTCGCGCGCCGTCATGTCGAAGCCGCGATGTTCCGCGCCGACACGCTTCGCGAGCGCGCAGACGACATCGTGATTGGACCAGCATTCGCCCGGCGGCTCGATGAGCTTCGGCCCGAAGAGAATGTTCTGCTGGCCACCCGCCTGATAGAGATCGTCGTGCTCGAGGAACATCGTCGCCGGCAGCACGATATCCGCGACTTTCGCCGTCGCGGTCATGAACTGCTCGTGCACGCACACGAAGAGATCGTCGCGCGCGAAGCCCCGCTTCACGATGGTCTGGTCCGGACAGACCTGCACGGGGTTCTGGTTCTGGATGAAAAGCGCGTGCACCTCGGGCCCATCGCCGAGATCGCTCCGGTCGCCCGTCAGCACGGCGCCGATGCGGCTCATGTCGAGCATCCGGATCGACGGATCGAGCACGTCGCTGCCTTCGATGAGCGACTTGTTCCACTTGAAGATCGCGCCGCTGTTGTGGAAGGCGCCGCCACCTTCATGCAGCCACGATCCGGTGACCGTCGCGATGCACGAGGCTGCATGCATATTCACCGCGCCATTGCGCGAGCGCGAGAAGCCATAGCCGAGGCGCAGATACGTCCGCGGCGTCTTGCCGATGAGATGCGCGAAGCTTTCGATCTCCTCGACCGAGAGCCCTGTGATCGCGCTCGCCCACTCCGGTGTCTTGTCGGCGAGATGCGCCTCGAGCTCTTCCGGGCAGTCGGCGTACTTCGCCATGTACTCGCGGTTCGCGAGGCCATCGCGGAAGAGCACGTGCATGATCGCGCAGGCGAGCGCGCCGTCCGTGCCGGGCCTGAGGCAAATGCCAATGTCCGCCTGCTGCATGGTCGCATTGCGATAGATATCGATGACCGCGATCTTCGCGCCCCGCTCGCGCCGCGCGCGGATGGCGTGCGTCATCACGTTGACCTGCGTGTGCACGGGGTTCGTGCCCCAGATCACGACCAGATCGGCCTTCGCCATCTCGCGCGGATCGGGGCCGGCGAGCCGTCCCGTGCCTGCGACGAAGCCCGTCCAGGCGGACGTCGTGCAGATGGTCGAAAACTGGCGCGAGTATTTCTTGGCGTGGCGCAGACGTTCGATACCGTCGCGCATGACGAGCCCCATGGTGCCCGCGAAGAAAAAGGGCCACACCGCCTCGCTGCCATGGCGGCGCTCGGCGTCGAGCAGTTTCTCAGCCGTGATGTCCAGCGCCTCATCCCAGGAGACCTGAGCGAACTGACCCGACCCCTTCGGCCCGACGCGCTTCAGGGGATGGAGCAGCCGCTCCTCGTGATGAATGCGCTCGGCATAGCGCGCGACCTTCGCGCAGATCACGCCGGCCGTGTAGTCGTTCTCCTTGGTACCGCGGACACGGCCGATGCGGCCGTTGCCGAGCAACTCGACGTCGAGCGCGCAGGTCGAAGGACAGTCGTGCGGACACGCCGAGTGGCCGATCTTGACGTCGACGCGCTGCTGCATGGCCTTCTCCCGCAAGTCGTGCGTGCCGACGCCAGACTGCGGCCGCGGCTCAGAAGTCGCATTCTAGCGGGAAACGGTCAGCCGCCAAGCGCCGGTCCATCAGGAGCAGGACAGAGGGGCGGCTCTCAGAAGCGGTACGAGAGACCGGCCGCAAAGTGTGGCGACCAGATATCGGTCTTCAGATAACCGCCGCCATCGAGATCGGCATTGATGTGCGTATAGCTCATCTTGGCCTCGACGAAGCCGGACCAGTTCGGGCCGAACGGCATTTCGAGACCGACCAGGGCCTGCGCCGCGACACCCGTTACCTGATACTCGAACGTGCGCGGACCGGCGTCACCTGTCAGCTCCACCTCGACATGCGGGATCGCAATGCCGAGACCCAGGCCGGCGTATGGCCGGATGTTGTGCATCTGCCAGGGCGCGAAGCGATAGAGCACGTTCCCCGTGACGATGTTGTTGCCGTCCGTAAACTCGAGCTTGGTGAAGGTGCTGCCAACCGCGCCGTTCAACTTGGCGTAGGCCTTGGCGTGCGTGAATTCGAGGGCCACGCCCCAGTTCGGATTGCTGTCCAGCCAATAGATGGCACGCGCGCCCCAGTAGGGTGGCATCTCGAAGGACTTGCCGTCCCAGCTGACGTCGTAGGTGCCGTTGGCAGCCGGCAGGCTCGGCCGGCGAACCTGAACGTCACTGTCGAAGTTGCCGTTGACGCCGCCATAAACCTGGATTTGGACCTCGGCTTGCGCCGCCGGCGCGGCCGAGAGGACCGCTGCGGCCGCAAGGCCAAGTGCCGTCATCGCTTTCCGGAAACCGCCGGACCGCTGTCCCCACGCTCTGCCGCTGTGCATCGCGCCCAAGCCCCGTCCATGATCCTTGGCTGCCGAATCTGCAGCTCTATCTGAGAATATCGGGTACCAGATCATGTGGACGCCGCAAGCCGCAACGCGCGCAGCCTCCCGATTTGTAACGCTTTTTAGAATCACTGTGGCTTGTACGCACGAACCGGTCGGGCCTACCGGTCAGGCGGCCCCGGCCAGCTCGGCGAGGCGGTCCGTGCTGCGGACGACGACCTGGGTCGTGCGCGGCAGGTCGATGACGCCGGTGCGGCGCATCTTGCTGATGGTCCGGCTCACGGTCTCGATGGTCAGTCCGAGGTAGTCGCCGATATCCGTCCGCGTCATCGGCAGATTGATCACCACGGCGGTGCCGGCCCGGGCGGTGCTCCGTCCCGCCAGCATGAGGAGGAAGTCCGCCACCTTGGCCTCCGCCGACTTGGAGGCCAGGCACGTCAGGTGGTCGCGCATGGCATTCAGCTCGGCGGCAGCCATGCGGAGCAGCTTGCGAGCGAAGTCCGCGCGCTCGTCGATCATGCGCTCGAGGCCCGCGCGCGAGATCCTGCGGACGCGGGTATCACCCACCGCCTGGGCATTGTAGCCATAGGTCGAAGGGCTGCAGAGCCCGACAATGTCGCCTGGGAAGCGAAACGCGAGGATGTGGCGGCTGCCATCCGGCATGATCCGGTAGAGGCAGACGACGCCCTCCGTCACCTCGTAGGCGTGGCTTGCCTCGTCGCCTTCGAGGAAGATGTCCTCCCGGCTCGCGAGTTGTACGAGGCCTGCATGGTCGGTGGCGCCCGAGATCCGCTCGCGCGTGCCCCGGAGGATGCCCGGCTCGATGCCGGCGAGGGTGGAGCGGGCTGAAATCGCTTGGTTTACCGCAACCGCTGTCATTTCTTGAACCTCCTGCTCTGGCCTTCCTCTGGCCTTCGACCTTGCGGAGGATCAAACGATTGCGACGTCATGCCCGTACCGGCGCGACGTAATGAAATGTCACAATTTGTAATGTGCACGTGCTATCAATTGGAGAGAGTAAAGCACCTGTGCCCTTGCAGAGCCCAGTGAGTTCCCCTTCTTTCGGGGTGTTGCGCCCCGGCAGACCGGATACCAGCCTCTCGCGACATGCAACGGACCAGCAAGACCCGCATTCTCGTCGTCGATGACGACCCGAAGATCCGCACCCTACTTCGCCGCCTGTTCGAAGGCGAGGGCTGGGACGTCGCGGAGGCCGCCTCCCGCGAGGAGGTGCGCAACCAGCTCGCGTCGGGCCGCGTGGACCTCGTCACCCTCGATCTCGTGCTCGGCGGCGAGGACGGCCTCACGATCGCGCGCGAGCTGCGCCAGGAGTCGAACCTCCCTCTCATCATGGTCTCGGGCAAGGGCGACACGATCGACCGCGTGGTCGGGCTCGAGATCGGCGCCGACGACTACATCACCAAGCCCTTCCACGTCCGCGAGGTGCTAGCGCGCGTTCGCGCCGTGCTGAGGCGTAGCGAGGAGGCTGTCGCGGTCCAGAGCTTCGCCATCGCCGCACGCGAGGCCTTCAGTTTCGGCGGCTTTGTCGTCGATCTCTCCAAGCGCGAGCTGGTCAGCCCCGAAGGCGCGCACATTCCCCTGACGACCGCAGAGTTTGCTCTGCTCGAAGTGTTCGTGCGCAACGTCAACCGCGTACTCTCGCGCGACCGCATCATGGACCTTACCAAGGGCCACGAGTGGAACCCGCTCGACCGCACGATCGACAACCACGTCGCGCGCCTGCGCAAGAAGATCGAGTGCGATCCCGAGAACCCGCTCCTCATCAAGACCGTGCGCGGCATCGGCTACAGCTTCACCGCGGATGTCGCGCCGGCGAAGTAGTTGGTAGCTCGCCCCTGCCCGATGCAACGACCTCCACGCCGTCGCTATGGCCGCCGCGGGCATAGCAGCGCATCGGAAGGCGGCAGCACCTTCTTCCCAGCAGCCCGCGGCAAAAAACAGAAAACTCCTACTTCGCCGCTTCGACGGCGTGCGGCACCACGAACTGCAAGTTGGCCAGACGCGCATAGAGACCGCCGCGTGCAATGAGATCGCGGTGCGTGCCTTCTTCGACAATGCGGCCCTCGTCGAGCACGACAATGCGATCGGCTTTCTGGATAGTGGCGAGACGATGCGCGACGACGATCGTCGTGCGGCCCTGCATGGCCACATCGAGCGCGCGCTGAACTGCAACCTCGCTCTCGGCATCGAGCGCGCTCGTCGCTTCGTCGAGGAGGAGGATCGGTGCCGAGCGCAGCAGGGCGCGGGCGATGGCGAGGCGCTGACGCTGGCCACCTGAAAGCGTGATGCCGCGTTCGCCGATGCGCGTTTCATAGCCCTCGGGAAGTGCGCGGATGAAGGTATCGGCCTGGGCGGCGACGGCCGCCCGCTCGACGTCCTCCTTGCTCGCGCGCTCATCACCAAAGCGAATGTTCTCGGCGACCGATCCCGCAAGGAGCGTGATCTCCTGCGGCACGAGCGCCATGCGTCGCCGCAGCTCGCCGAGGTCGGCGTCGCGTGCGGGAACACCGTCGATGATCACCCGGCCAGCCGTCGGATCGCGCAGGCGCTGCACGAGTGCGAGCAAGGTGCTCTTGCCCGAACCCGAAGGACCGACGAGCGCGACCCGCTCGCCGGGTGCGATGGCGAGCGATACGTCGATAAGCGCGGGGCTCTCGCTCCGACCCGGATAGACCAAGCCGACGCGCTCCAGCGCGATGCGCCCTTCAGCGGGGACCGGCAGCGGCACGGGCACAGCCGGCGTTACGATCTCCGGCTGGGTATCCAGCAACTCGGTCAAGCGCTCTGCTGCGCCGGCTGCCTGCGTGACCTCGCCCCAGACTTCGGAAAGCTCCGCGAGCGCACCGGCGGCGAATAGCGCATAGAGCACGAACTGACCGAGCCGGCCGCCCGACATCTCGCCCGCAATGACCAGGGCCGCGCCATACCAGAGAATGCCGACGACACTGCCGACGACCAGAAGGATGACGACCGCGGTCAGGCCCGCCCGCGCCTTGAGCCGCGCATCGGCGGCGCCGAAAGACGTCTCCACCGCATCCGCGAACCGCGCGCCCAGCACCTTCTCGGCCGCGAACGCTTGCACCGCACGGATACCGGTCAGCGTCTCGGACGCAAGTGACGAGGCTTCGGCGAGCGCGTCCTGCGCCTTGCGCGAGCGCCGCCGCACGATCCGCCCATAGGCGACGAGCGGCAGTACGATAAGGGGAATGGCGACGAGAACGAGCGCGGAGAGCTTCGCACTCGTCACGAGCATCATCGTGAGTGCGCCGAGCAGCATGATGGCATTGCGCGCCGCCTGCGAGAGTGCGGTTCCGGCAGCCGCCTTGATCTGGGTTGTATCGGCGGTAAGGCGGCTCATGAGCTCGCCCGAATGCGCCTTCTCGTGAAAGGCCGGCCCGAGGGTCATGAGGTGGCGGAACACATCCGCGCGCACATCCGCAACGACGCGCTCGCCAAGCCAATTGACGCAGTAAAAGCGAGCGGCACTGGCGATGGCGAGCAGAGCACCGATCATCACCAGAACAGCGAAGTACCGATCGATAAATCCGCCGTCGCCACCGGAGAACCCGAAGTCGATCATCCGCCGCACGGCAAGCGGCACGGACAGCATGGCGAGCGCCGAGGCCACCATGGCGAGGCCGGCGAGCGCCAGCATGACCGGGTGGCGCATGATGTAGGGCTTCAGCGCCAGAAGAGGACGCAATGACCGGCGCCCGCCCTCGCTGGTCGGCCCCTCGCCCGGCATATCTTCCGCCCGCGCCATGCTCTTCGACTTCCTACGTGCCACGCCGGATCCCCTCGATGCTCACGAGCGCCCCGCAACCTGAGCGCGGGACACCACAAGCACTAAAGCAACGGACTTGAAATTCACCTCAGTTCGCGGCTAGGCGGGGAGTGAATTTCAAGTCCAAAGTTGCTTTAGAAGACTATGCCTCTAAAGCGTCTTTGGACCTTAAATGCGACTTCGAGATCGGCCCAGGTGTGGGTCGCATTTAGGGTCCGACGCTTTAAGCCATCAGTCCGCGACGACCTTGAGGCGCCGCAAGTGCGAGAATGGTAATTGGCACATGAATGCCCCACCCGGGCCCGGCGAACAAGCCTTCGGCGGGCGGCCCACGAGGCTGAAGTCATTGAGTCGCAAGTGAAACGGGCCGCTGGAGATCAGCAATACCGCCCTGAATTACAAAAAGAAAAAGCCCACGACGATGAGGGCATCGTCATGGGCCGACAGTCTGGGTGATTGCGTCCGGGCCGGAGGGCGCGACTTAGCGGCGCGCGGCAAAGGCCTTCTCGACCGGCTTGTAGGCTTCCTTCGCGATATCCGTATAGAAGGAGCCAAGCTTCGACATCTGCTGCACGTAGTCCTCGTACGCACGCTTCGCGTAGCCCGACTGGATCTCGAAAGCCTGCTCGATAGACTTGGAGGCGAGCAGCTTCTCGAACGTGGCAGTGCCTTCCTCGAACGAACGCTTCGAGTAGTCGGTCATCTCATTGGCAATCGTCTGCCAGCCCTTGTTCCACTCACCGACGAGCCGCATCGCCGTGTCGGTGTTGGCCTGGCCGAGCTTCTGGAAGTCTTCGAATGATTTCATCATGGGGTGTGGTCCTTCGAACCAGCGGGCATCAGAGTTGGGTGTGTTCTGACGCAGAGGCAGGGGAAATGTCTCTTGCGATGCCCCGAGATTTAGGTGCGCTGCACAAATATGTCAACCCAAATATTGCATCGCACCATGAACGAGCGCTCATCCATCAGCCGTCGAACGATAAACTTTAGATAAAATTTGCGTCGATCACTTCACGGGAAGAAAGGACGCCTGCTGTAGGTTCCTCCTCGACGGTTCGAGATCGCACGCCCCATTGGCGCCCCAACACGGTGTTCTCATAGGAACTTCCGCGAGAGGGGCGGCCATCCCAGGCGGCGGTCGACGGACGACCGGGGAGGCCAAGTCGCGCCATGTGGCGCGGTAAACGGGTTAGCAACGATGTGTGCAGCAACAAGCTGGCGAGGAACACTTGCCGGCATGGCAGTTTTGATCTTTTGCCTCGCGGCAGTCGGTGCGACAGATGCGCGCGCCGACAGCCGCCATGCTGCATTTGTTGTCGATGCAAATTCAGGCCGGGTTCTTCATGCGGCCAACGCTGATGCCCGCCGCTTTCCCGCCTCTCTGACCAAGCTGATGACGCTCTACCTCGTCTTCGAACAGATCGAGGCCGGCCGTCTCAACGCGTCGACGCCGATCCGGATCTCGGCCCAGGCCGCATCCGTCCCACCCTCGAAGCTGGACCTCGATCCAGGTGAGACCATTCCGCTCGGCGCTGCCATTCGCGCGCTCGTCACGAAGTCGGCGAACGACGTCGCGGTCGCCATTGCCGAGCACATGTCCGGAAGCGAAGCCTCCTTCGCCCGCGCCATGACGGCGAAAGCCCGCCAGCTCGGGATGCGCTCAACCGTCTTCCGCAACGCGCACGGCCTGCCGGATCCCGAGCAGGTGACGACGGCGCGCGACATGGCCACACTCTCGCTCGCCCTCTACGATCATTTCCCGCAGCACGCGCGCGTGTTTGCCACCCGCCAGTTCAACTACGCGGGCTCCGCCTATCGCAATCACAACACCATGCTCGGCTCGTTCGAGGGCATGGAGGGCATCAAGACCGGCTATACGCGCGCCTCCGGCTTCAATCTCTCGGCTTCCGTGCGCCGCAATGGCCAGCACGTGGTTGCCGTCGTCATGGGCGGGCGCACGGCTCAGGCGCGCAATGCGGAGATGCGCACGCTTCTCACGCGCAGCCTCACACGCGCCACCGCAACCAAATCGCGGCGGCCTGTGCAGATCGCACGTGCGGAACCGGCGCCGGCCGAACGCGCCGAACGTCCGGCACCACAGCCAGCCCGCGCCGCCGCTCCGCCCACGCCGCGCCTCGTCGAGCCGGTCCGCGCAGCTGTGCCTCCTGCCCGCGCATCGAACGAGCCGACAATCCAGATGGCGCGCGTGCGCACGGTGCCGGTCGGCCAACATCAGGGCAGCCGTCAGTGGCAACAGCCCGCGCCCGCCGCGCAACCGTCCGCCGCGGAAGACCAGGCCCGCTTCATGACGCCGGATCAAGGCCGCGGCGCTCAGCCCTCGACGCTCGGCGCACAGGCGCGCCGGCTCGATGGCGGACATCCGGCTATCTATGCCTCCGAGCAAGGCGGACCAACCACCACTGCAGCGCTGCAGCAGCGCCCGCACGCCCAGCCTTCCTATGCCGGCGCCATCAGCCGCGGCGACTTCGGCGTCCAAGTCGGTGCGTTCGGCACCGCCGCCGAGGCCGAGGCACGCCTACGCGAAATTCGCCAGAATGCCGGCGGCCTGCTCGCCGCCGCGATTGATGTAACTGAACCCGTCGCGCAAGGAGCACGCACGCTTTACCGCGCGCGCTTTGCCGGCCTCGATGCCAAACCAGCCGCCGAAACCTGTTCGGCCCTCCGCCGCCAGCGTGTCGACTGTTTCGTCACGCGCTTGCGCTGAGAGAGGGAAAATCAACTATGACTGTCAACGGCCCCTCGATCTCATCCCAGCTCGCCGCCCTCAAGGCGTCGATGCAGACCTCGGCGACGCACAGCGCCGCATCGGTTCCGAACGCGTCGGCGCCAGCACCGCAGGGTGTCATGCGCAGCGCGCTCTCGCCGGTCGCCGCCGGCGCCATGCTCGGCCTCTCGGCAATGACGCCGAGCGCCTCTGTCGCGGCGCCGACCAGGGTCAACAACCCGTACACCAGTCCTGCTGCAGAGACGTACACGCGCGCCGGAATTCCCGCCGAAAAGGCTGCATGGATTGCCTCGCTCGGCGCCGACTCGTGGGAGCTGCGGCAACCGGCCCGCATCGATGAGGCCGCATTCGCTCAGCGCGCGCTCGACAGCATGATCCGCAGCGGCATGGCGAAGTTCCCGGGATTTGCCGAGGCCCGCGCCAATGGCACGCTCAAAGTCCAGCACGCGCACGAGCAGCCGGAGCTTGGCTACCGCTCGTTCCAGCTCACGCTCTACAAGGATGGCCAGGAGTTCGGCGGTGTCGGCTTCGGCACCATGAACAGCGCTCGCTGGCTGGAGCTGCGCCAGGGCGGAACGTTCGCGGCAACTGGTTCGGTCGCGGGCAACGACTACGTCGCAACGTGGCCGCTCGCATGGGACGGCAGCGACGCGCGCATCCCACAGCACGCCGCCTGATTGGCACCCAGCGCCAACCGGCACCTCTCAGCGCAAAATTTGCCATGCTGTCATCCCGTGCTAAGCACGCCCCCCTGTAGCGGATACGATTTCCGCCGAAACTTCAGGGAGCGACGCCGAATGACATCATGGAGCCCCCCCACAGCAAGAAGCGCAGCCGGCATCTTGCTCGCGGCTCTCCTGCTCGCCGTGCCAAGCGCGGCGTCTGCTCAGTCCTGCGGCAACAGCGCCGAAGGCTTCGGGCGATGGCTCTCGGCCATCAAGGTACAGGCCGCGAAGCAGGGCATTTCCCAGAGCGCCATGGACCGCGCGCTTGTCGGCGTGTCCTATGATCCGACCGTCATCCGCCTCGACCGTAACCAGCGCTCCTTCAAGCTGAGTTTCGAGCAGTTCTATGCGCGCCGCGTCGGCAGCGCCTTGATGAACCGTGCCCGCCAGCGTCTCGCGCGCCACAAGGCCGTCTTCGACCGCGTCGAGCAGCGCTTCGGCGTGCCGCGCGAGATCATCGTCGCCATCTGGGGCCTCGAGACGAACTTCGGCGCCGATACGTCGGGCCGGTTCTCCATCATCCGCTCGCTCGCGACCCTCGCCTACGACTGCCGCCGCACAGCATTCTTCACGCCGCAGTTTCTGGACTCGATCCGCATCGTCCAGCGCGGCGACATGACACCCGAGCAGATGCGCGGCGGCTGGGCCGGCGAGATCGGCCAGACGCAGTTCCTACCGAGCCCCTACATCAAGTACGCCGTCGACTTCGACGGTGACGGGCGCCGCGACCTCGTCAACTCGGTGCCGGATATTCTGGCATCGACGGCGAGCTTCCTCAAAGGCCATGGCTGGAGAACCGGCGGCTCCTGGGAGCCGGGCTCGCCCAACTACGGCGTCATCCGCGACTGGAATCGCGCCGAGGTTTATCAGCGGACCATCTCGGTCATGGCGACGCGGCTCAAGTCCGGGGGCTGATATCCCGGCCGTATTTGCCGCGCATGGCGATCGGCGCAATGCGCCCTACACACACGGCATAACCGTGGTGTAGGGTGCCGCGACGAATGCATCCCGCGATCAGCGAGCGCGCACCCGAGCCACCATGGACACTGCCGCCACCGCGCACGCAGAACTGACCCCGGTACGGCGCAATCTCATTCTCTTGATGGTCGTCCTGGCGACCACGCTCTATGGGACGACGCTGCTCGTCGTCTCCACCATCCTGCCACAGATGCAGGGCTCGTTCGCGGCCACCACCGACGAAATCGCCTGGGCGATGACGTTCAACATTCTCGCCACGGCCATCGTCACACCCATGTCGGGCTGGCTCGCGGGACGCTTCGGTACGCGGCGTGTGATGGTGTGGTCGCTCGGCGGCTTCACGCTCGCAACCTTCATGTGCGGATCGGCCGAGTCTCTCGAGGGCCTGGTCTTCTGGCGTATTATGCAGGGTGGTTTCGGTGCACCGTCGACGCCGCTGACGCAGTCCATCCTACTCACGGTCTTTCCGCGCGAGCAGCAGACGCGCGTCATGGGTATCTTCGGCTTCGGGGTGGTTCTCGGACCGATCTTCGGGCCGGCACTCGGCGGCATCATGGCGGAAAGCTACAACTGGCGTTGGGCCTTCTATGCCCTCGTTCCCGTCGGCATTGCAGCGACCGTCGGGCTGCAGGCCGTGCTGCCGGGCGACAAGGAATACACTGACCGACCGCTCGACTGGATCGGCTTCCTAGCGCTCTCCATCGCCCTCGCCGCGACGCAGCTCGTCCTCGCGCGCGGCCAGCGCCTCGACTGGTTCGACTCCTACGAGATCATCATCGCGACCTTCGTCGCCATCATCGGCTTCTGGGTATTTGTCACGCACTGCCTCACAAGCCCGCGCCCGTTCCTCGACCCGCGTCTCCTGCTCGACCGCAACTACACCCTGGGCATCATCCTGGTCACCATTTACGGGATGCTCAACTTTACGCCCATGGTGCTGCTCCCGCCCCTCCTCACGGGGCCGGCCGGCTACACCGACAGCCTCGTTGGCTACGTGGTCGGCGCGCGCGGCGTGGGCGGCTGCATCGGCTTTCTCGTCGCGGGATTTGCCGGCCGGCTCGATGGTCGCATTCTCATGATGGCCGGGTTCGTGATGCTGCTCGTCGCCGGTCTCTGGCTCATGCACATCGACCTCAACGTCACCTACCTCGACCTCGCCATGAATGCCGGCCTGCAGGGTGTCGCGATCGGCCTCATCTGGGTCCCGCTCACGACGGCGACATTCGCAACCCTCAAGCCGGAGCAGATGGGCGAGGCATCGGCCGTCTACCACCTGCTACGCAATCTCGGCTCGTCGTTCTTCATCTCCGTCTGTGTTGCGGAGATCATTCGCTCGACCGGCATGAACTACGCCCACCTCGCCGAGCTGCTCACACCCTACAACCGGGTCCTGGACATGCCCTCGGTCCTTGGCCGGTGGGATCCCGAAAGCCTCAAGGGCCTCGCCTCGCTCTCCAAGGAGATGACGCGCCAGGCCACGCTGATCGCCTATCTTAACGCTTTCGGCCTCTTCACGACCGCTTGCGCTTTGACGCTCCCGCTCGTCCTCTTCATGCGCACGCGCAAGCCGAGGTAGTTCGCCGCTTCGTTAACTCAGTTTTCCTACACTGTTTCGAGCCGCGCCTCGAAGGCGGCGGCGAATGACGCTATTGTGCAACACGCGATTGATTTCCGCCGCGTCCGTGGCAGCCACCTACCTTTACGTCCCCTTTCCCTCCGTGCACACACTGGGCACCTGGACAGGGGCAGATCGATTTCAGGCAGGAGTTTGGGGCGATGTCCTATCGGGGAGACGATCTCGATCTCAAGGTGCCGGCCGGCCGCGTGCGCGGGGCCGTCGCCAGCGCATCCGATGCGCCTACCCGCGGTTCGTCGACCGATGCGACCCTCTGGGTGGACGAGACCGTCCTTGCCTGCTGCAACAACGCCTTCGACCTCGCTCTCGCCTATGGCGCCAGTGAAGTCCGTCTCGCCCATCTCCTCCACGCCCTCACCCGCGTCGAAGCGGCCGTGCGCATCCTCGAGCAGCGCGGCATTGCCGCTGCCCGCCTGCGCCAGGAGAGCGCCGCCCTCATCGTGAACGAAAGCCCCGTCCCGCTCACCGGCGAGCGCAATCCGCCGCGCCGCTCCATCGAGCTGGAGGACACGCTACGCCGCGCTGTCGAAGCGGCCCGCCGCCGAGGTGCTCCCGCGGGCATCGAGGAAGTGCTCTTCGGATTTCTCGCAGGGAGCCGGACGAATCCAGCCGTCGACCTTCTGCGCCGCATTGCCCCCGAGCTTCTGACGGAGAGCGCACTGCCCGTGGACCCGACAGCCCGCCTCGACCACATAGAGGACGCCTTGCGCGGCATTCACGCGGAGCTTGCCGGCGACCGGAGACTGCTTTCCGACCTCGTGCGCGATCTGCAGCGCGAAGTTGCGAGCCAACGCGGCGACAACGCCAATCTTTCGACTGCGCTCCGCGATCGCCTGAGTGACCTCGCGAGCCATCTGAGCACCACACCCGAGATCACCGACAAGCTGACCGCCATCGAGCAGGCCGTGCGTGGCGGCATGGGCGAGGGCGCTCGCACGTGGAACGCCATCCATCAGCGCCTCGAGAGCCTCGAGGCGGCCATGCGCGCCGCCGATCCGGTGGAACCACTCGCGAAGCGCATCGCCGCCATCGAGCAAGTCATGCAGGACCGCGCGAGCGACTCCGTCAGGAGCTGGGTCGCACTCGCGGATCGTGTGCAGTCGCTCGAGAAGCTTTATCAAGCCGGCTCCACCGAGGCCATTCGCCAGTGGAGCGCGCTCTCCGATGGCAATGCCGAGATCCTGAAGTCGCTCACGCAACAGCAATCTACACCGCTCGACGGCGGCGCACTCACCGAGCGCCTCGAAGTGATCGAGCGAACCGTCCGCAGCGGGCTCGGTGACACCGTCCGCTCGAACGCATTGCTCGCCGACCGCGTCGGCGTCGTCGAACGCGTCATCGGCACCCGCAATGACACGCAGTCCGTCATGCTCCTCGACGAGCGCCTGCGTTCGCTCGAAAGCGCGCTCGACGGGCGCGCTCGCGAGACCGGCGGACGCTGGGTGGAACTCGTGGATCGTCTAAAGACCATCGAAGTACGCATAAGCGGCATCGCGCAGCCAACCGACAACGCCCTCGCCACGCTGCCCACGGCGGATGAACTCACGAAGCCCGTCGTCGGCTATCTCACCTCGGTGTCAGATGCTGCCATCGCGCGTGACGACAAGCACGCCCGCGCCCAGGCTCAAGCCATGGCCGAGATCGGCGGGCGCGTCGCCGCGCTCGAGCACGTCGTACAGGCTAACAATGCCGCGATCAATGCCGCCGCGGGCGTCTACGACCGCAACACCGACGAGTTGCACGAAGGCTTCGTGCGTCTCAGCGAGAACCAACACACGCTCGCCTCGGCCATCGGCGATTGGCGCGACGACAGCACCACGGAACTACGCCGCATTTCCGGTGGCCTCGATCGCCTGAAGGCGGTCGAGGATCGGCTCGAGAGCTTGAGCCGCCACTTCACGGGTGGGCCTCCCCGCGCCGTGCCTCCTGCTGCCGAGACTTACACGCCACCCGCGAGGTCGACCTCGGCATCGAGCGCAGCCGCGCCATCGGTGAGCTTTGCCGACTTTCGACGCTGGCTGTTTGGCACCGGCGACGTCAGCGGTGCCAATGCGGACGCGGACGTGCGCTGGCAGCGCATGCGCGACGAGGTTCGTGCCGCCGCCGGACGCCTGCGCAAGCGGTAACGCGCGGCCCTTGGAGCCTATTCATATTTGGTGCAGGGGCGAGCCCCTGCCATGGGAGCGCATGCTTTCGGACGTGCGATTCACGGCGTCGGTGCCTCGCACCTCGGCCGATCGCACTTGGGGCCGCGGAGGCCCTCGCCTGTCTGCGCACTTGTCTGCGCCTCGTACCTATGCTGCTGTCCGCCCAACCATAACACCACCCGGAGGACGCCGATGAATCTCTCGTACATGCTCAAGGAGCGCGCCGCGCAGGGGAAGCCTGTGCGCATCGGCCAGATCGGCGCCGGCAAGTTCGGTACCATGCATCTCGCGCAGGCACGCCTGACGACGGGGATGCATCTCGTCGGCCTCGCCGATCTCTACCCCGACCGCGCCCGCAAGCGGATGATCGAAGTGGGCTGGCCCGCTGAGCAGACGCAGGCCAAGTCTCTCGGCGATGCGCTCAAGACCGGCGCCTCGCACATCACAGAAGACGCCATGTCGCTCATCGCATGCCCCGACATCGACGTGATCGTCGAAGCGACTGGCGATCCTGCGACAGGCATAAAACTCTGCCTCGCCGCGATCGAGCACGGCAAGCACGTGGTGATGGTCAACGTCGAAGCCGACAGCGTTGCCGGTCCACTTCTCGCGCAGAAGGCGCGTGCAGCCGGCGTCGTGTACTCACTCGCGTGGGGCGATCAGCCGGCGCTCGTCTGCGAGCATGTGGACTGGGCGCGCGCGTGCGGCTTCGAGGTCGTCGCCGCCGGCAAGGGCACGCGCTACCACCCGACCTATCACCAGTCGAACCCGGATACCGTCTGGGACATCCTCTCGAAGTATCTCAAGATCGAGGATCGCAGTCACATCAATCCGAAGATGTTCAACTCGTTCGTCGATGGCACCAAGTCCGGCATCGAGATGACCGCGATCTGCAATGCCACCGGCCTCGTGCCGCAGACGGATGGCCTCGCTTTCCCACCTGCTTCACGCTTCGAGCTTGCCGAGGTCTGCAAGCCGAAGAGCGACGGCGGCACACTCGAAAAGAAGGGCGTCACCGAAGTCGTCTCGTCCGTCACGCGCGAGGAAGCCGACGTTCCGCATCATCTCGCCATGGGCACGTACGTCGTGATCACGTCCGAGAGCGCCTACACGCGCGAGTGCTTCAAGGAGTACAACATGCTGCCCGACAGCAGCGGCAAGTACGCCTCGCTCTATCGCCCCACGCACATGATCGGTCTGGAGCTTGGCCTCTCAATCGCGTCGGCAGCGCTGCGCAAGGAGCCCACCGGCACGCCCATCTGCTTCAACTCCGACGTCGTCGCGACAGCCAAGCGCGATCTCAAGAAAGGCGAGATGCTCGATGGCGAAGGCGGCTTCTGCGTCTGGGGCAAGCAGACACCTGCCGATATGTCGCTGAAGGAAGGCTATCTCCCGCTCGGCCTCGCGCACAACGTCGCCCTGAAGCGCGACATCAAGTTGGGCGAGCGCCTGAAGTGGGAAGACGTCGCCTACGACGCCACCGACAACGCCGTGAAGGTGCGGCGTGAGATGGAGGCGGTGTTTGGGCGGAGGAATGTGGGGCAGCGTTAACCCAGACCCCAATCGGTTCCAAATCTCAACACTCGCTAAGGTGTTTTGAGCGAGTATTGCGTCCATCGATCAGTGAATTGATGGTCGGACATGAATTTGCTCAGAAAGCTATGGCTCGCCATCCTCTATATACCGGTGGTGTTTGTTGGTCTTGTCGCCTTGGCACTTGGCGTGGGTCTGCTGGAGGCCGCAATAAATAGTGCGCGCGGCTATAAGCTCGTCACTCTAAAAACCAGGATGTATTGGGATAACGGCAAAGGCGTCGCCGACGACAAAGTCAAAACGTGGAAAATTGCTGTTCCGAATCGCATAATTCTCAGACAGAACCGCGATGCTTGGAGCGTGTTTGCCTTTCGCATACCCGTTTACAGCAACCACCGTGAAGACCTGGAGACGAGCAGATACGTTTCGACGCTCACGCAGCTGAACCCGCAACAAGAGATCGTTGCTTACACCCCCGGATTGGACGGCCCCGAGTTCATTCTCACATTCACGAACCGGATCCCTTACAGCAGCCCTGGGCCGAGGAATGACAACCCAACATACTTCCGGTCACCAGAGGCCTCCTCGACTTGCATCTCCCGCCACCGATGGATTGACTACCACGGCTGGGTGATACGCATCTCGCCGAGTGATCTTTCTCCCGAACGCAAGTGCGCCATCGTCTCGGCGGCTCTCGACCGCTGGACATTGCACATCGACGACCTCTATTCGAAAGACTCTGGGCAATAAGGCGGGTGCAGGGGCGAGCCCCTGCCGCGGGAGTGTGAGGGCCGCGCAGGCTCTCACTTGCCGAAGGCAAATCACATCCCCGGACGGCCCGTTTTCCGCGGACGTCCACGCCGCCCCTTCTTCTCAGCCTGCGTCGGCACATCGACCGTGCGCGTCGGCTTCGGTGGCGGCGTGCCACCCACCGGCACTTCCGTACGACCGACGGTCATCTCGTCGAGCGTCGGCTTGCGCACGCGTGACGTCGACTGCGCGTAGGTAGGTTGCACCGGCTCATACGCATCGTTGATGCGCGACTGTCCCCTCTCCCCGCTTGCGGGGAGAGGGCTAGGGTGAGGGGCGGCGTCAGATGCTGCGGCTTGCGGCCGCCCCTCACCCCGACCCTCTCCCCGTGAAGAACGGGGAGAGGGGGAAGTGAGCATATTCGCCGCCGCACCATACTTGCGCGCGCCTTTGAAGCTGCCCGCGCGATCCTCGACATCAGACTGACGGGCGAGCGGATCGTCCGAGATTGCCAACTCCGTCTCACGCAGGCGCTTAACCTCGTCGCGCAGGCGCGCCGCCGTCTCGAACTCGAGATCGGCGGCCGCATCGCGCATGCGCCGCTCCATGTCCTCGATGACCTTCGCGAGGTTGTGACCGACGAGCGGCTGATCGGCGAGACCGAGATCGACCGTCACGTGGTCCTGCTCGTACACCGACGCCATGGCATCGCCGATGGATTTGCGCACGCTCTCCGGCGTGATGCCGTTGGCCAAGTTCCACGCCATCTGCTTCTCGCGGCGCCGATCGGTCTCGCCCATCGCACGATCCATCGAACCGGTAATCTTATCGGCGTAGAGAATGACCTTACCGTCGACGTTGCGCGCCGCGCGGCCGATTGTCTGGACGAGCGAGGTCTCCGAGCGCAGAAAGCCTTCCTTGTCCGCATCAAGGATCGCGACGAGCCCGCACTCGGGAATGTCGAGGCCCTCGCGGAGCAGGTTGATGCCGATCAGTACGTCGAACGCACCGAGCCGCAGATCGCGAATGATCTCGATGCGCTCCAGCGTTTCGATGTCCGAATGCATGTAGCGCACGCGAATGCCATTCTCGTGCATGTACTCGGTGAGGTCCTCGGCCATACGCTTGGTCAGCACCGTCACCAGCGTGCGATATCCGGCGCGCGTCACCTGTCGCACTTCATCGAGCAGATCATCGACTTGCGACTTCGCCGGCCGCACCTCGACGACCGGATCGACGAGCCCCGTCGGCCGGATAACCTGCTCGACGAACGCGCCGCCCGACTGCTCCATCTCCCAACCGCCGGGCGTCGCCGAGACGTATGTCGTCTGCGGTCGCATGGCGTCCCATTCCTCGAAGCGCAGCGGACGATTGTCCATGCACGAGGGCAGACGGAAGCCGAACTCAGCGAGCGTCGCCTTGCGCCGGTAGTCGCCGCGGAACATGCCGCCGATCTGCGGCACGGTCACGTGGCTCTCGTCCGTGAAGACGAGCGCATTGTCCGGCAGGTATTCGAACAGCGTCGGCGGCGGCTCGCCGGGATTGCGGCCCGTGAGATAGCGCGAGTAGTTCTCGATGCCCGCGCACGAGCCCGTCGCTTCCATCATCTCGATGTCGAATAGCGTACGCTGCTCCAGCCGTTGCGCTTCGAGCAGCTTGCCCGCGGCGTACAGCTCTTCTAGCCGCTGTTTCAGCTCGATCTTGATGGACCCGACCGCCTGCTGCAGCGTCGGCTTCGGCGTCACGTAGTGCGAATTCGCGTAGACCTTCACGAGCTTGAGATCGTCAGTCTTCTGCCCGGTGAGTGGATCGAACTCGGTGATCGTCTCGATCTCGTCGCCGAAGAGCGAGATGCGCCACGCGCGATCTTCCAAATGCGCCGGAAACACTTCCACCGTATCGCCGCGCACGCGGAAAGCGCCACGCTGGAAGGATGCGTCGTTGCGGCGGTAGTGCAGCGCCACGAGATCCGCGAGTAGCTGGTCGCGCGAGATCTGATCGCCGACCTGCACCTGCAGCGTCATCGCCGTGTACGTTTCGACAGAGCCGATACCGTAGATGCACGACACCGACGCCACGATGATCACGTCGTCGCGTTCGAGCAGAGACCGCGTCGCGGCGTGCCGCATCCGGTCGATCTGCTCGTTCACCGAGGCTTCCTTCTCGATGTACGTGTCGGTGCGCGGCACGTACGCCTCAGGCTGGTAGTAGTCGTAGTACGAGACGAAGTACTCGACGGCGTTCGACGGGAAGAAGCTCTTGAACTCACCATAGAGCTGCGCGGCGAGCGTCTTGTTCGGCGCGAGAATGAGCGCGGGACGCTGGGTCGCCGCGATGACGTGCGCCATCGTGAAGGTCTTGCCGGAACCGGTGACGCCGAGCAGCACCTGATTGCGCTCTTGCTGGTTCACGCCATCGACGAGTTCGGCGATCGCCTGCGGCTGGTCACCCCGCGGCGTGTAGTCGGACTCGAGCTTGAAGGCGACGCCGCCCTCGGACTTCTCCGGCCGATCCGGACGATGCGGCATGAACATCGGCAGGTTGCCGTTCACCAGCGGATGTGCCGCGATCATCGGCTGCCGGGCGATCAGCTCCTTCGCGCGATCGGACCGCTCGTCCGGCCGTGCGAGGATCGCGTTCAGCGTCGCGGAGGGTGAGAAGTCCTCCGGCCGCGGCTTGACTTGGCGCAGTGCGGGCAGAATGCCAGTGCCCGCCCCACCCGCGACCTCGGTGTTAGGGAGAAACGGCGCCTGCGGGGCCTCACCAAATCCCGGCGTTCGCGCGGTCGTCTCGACCGGCGGGCCGACAGGCTTACCCGAGCGGCCACGCGAGGGGCGCGGGCGCGGCGTGGTGTCGGCGTCTTTCGACGTTTTAGGGGATTTGGCCATCGGCGGGAATATGGCCTCGCGCGCTTGGCGACACAATGGCCGGCTCCTGACAGCAGACCGTCAGGAGCATGATGCATCAACAAAAACGAGAGGGTCCGGGTGGGTGTCCCTCGTCGTGTCGAAGACGCGCCTCCGGCACGGTGGGTTGTGGGGCGAAAACCCCGCTCGCGAAACGAGCCTAAAACTCCACCTCGAGCTCGATGATCTCGTCGGGCTCGGCGCGCGCGCCCTCGGTCCACTCCTGCATGAGCGGCCACGCGAAAATCGCCTCGCAGTACGCCGTCGACACGGGATCCAGCTCGACCGCATAGGTCCTGAAACGCGTGCACACCGGCGCGTACATCGCGTCGGCGACCGTGAGCTTGTCGCCGAACAGATAGGGCCCGCCGTACTTCTCCAGGCACTCGGCCCAGATGGTGCGGACGCGCTCGACGTCCGGTCGCGCGCCCGAGAAGATCTTGAATTTCTTGTGCTGCGTCTTGAGGTTCATCGGCAGGGCCGAGCGGAGATTGTGGAACCCCGAGTGCATCTCACCTGAGATGGCCCGGCAGTGCGACCGCGCGACACGATCCGCCGGGAACAGCCCCGCGTCGGGGGCGATCTCGTTCACATACTCCGCGATCGCAAGGGTGTCCCAGACGGTCACACCATCGTGGACCAGCCGCGGCACCAGCACGGAAGGGGACAGCAGCAGCAGCTCCTGCCGGGCCTCCGGAGCGTCGATATCGACCCGCTCCTCGACGACGTCCAGCCCCCCCATCCGGCACAGCAACCAGCCACGCAAAGACCACGACGAGTAGTTTTTGGAGGATATCGTCAGCCTTGCCTGCGCCATCACTGCAAACCTGTCCTGCGGGTACCGCCGCGCTGCACAAATTTAGTTCTCGCGCTGCACAATAGACTGCACTAGCCTTGAACGGTCAAGCAAGCCGACGCGGTTAGGAGCCGGGCACCTATGCTTTATCAGGCCTACCAGCTGCAGGACGACCTGGCCGCCGTCATGCGCTCGAGCGCCCGCTGGGCCATAGGGGCCTTCGGGGGGGCCTTCGGGACTGGACTGAGCTTCCCGTCCCCACTCGGCGGTCATTTCATGGCCGCCCTCGCGATGATCTCGCGCTTCGAGCTGACCCACACGCGGCCCGCGTTCAATATCAGCAGCGTCCGCGTCGGCAATCGCGACGTGCCCGTCACCGAGGAGGTGGCGCTCGATCTCCCTTTTGGCAAGCTTCTCCACTTCGCGAAGGACGTCGACACGCCGCAGCCGCGAATCCTGATCGTGGCGCCGCTCTCGGGGCACTTCTCGACGCTGCTCGCTGGCACCGTGCGCACCATGCTTCCCGATCACGACGTCTATCTCACAGATTGGGCCAATGCTCGTGATGTGCCTCTGGAGGCCGGTGCCTTCGGCATGGACGAATATCTCGATTATCTCATCAAATTCCTCGACCGCATGGGGCCCGGCGGCCACGTCCTCGCTGTTTGTCAGCCGTGCGTGCAGACGCTCGGCGCCGTCGCCGTCATGTCGCAGGCCAATCATCCGGCCACTCCCGTTTCGATGACGCTGATGGCCGGGCCGATCGATCCGCGTGAGAGCCCGACTGAAGTGAATGAACTCGCCGTCGCGAAATCACTCGCCTGGTTCGAGAACTCGGTCATTCACGCTGTGCCCAAGCGCTATGCGGGCGGTGGACGGCGCGTCTATCCGGGGTTCATTCAACTCGTCGCGTTCATGTCGATGAACACGGCGCGCCACACGGCCGCGCATCGCAAGCTCTACAATCACCTCGCGAACGGCGAGGAAAAGGAAGCCACGAAAATCAAGGACTTCTACGACGAATACTTCGCCGTCCTCGATCTCACCGAAGAGTTCTACATGGAGACCATCGACCGGGTCTTCCAGAAGGCGGAGCTGGCGCAGGGTCAGTTCACGTACCGGGGCCACAAGGTCGATCCCGGTGCCATCCGCAAGACCGCGCTGCTCACGGTCGAAGGCGGGCGCGACGACATCTGCGCACTCGGCCAGACGGCGGCCGCGCATGATCTGTGCAGCTCGCTCCGCCCTCATCTCAAACGCCATCATCTTCAGGCCAATGTCGGCCACTACGGCGTGTTCAATGGCAAGCGATGGGAGAAGGAGATCTACCCCGTCGTGAGGAATATGATCCTAGCGATGGAATAGTTTTGCTGCGACCATTCGCATAGCTACCCTGCGGCGGGTCGCCTTGTCATATTGCATAGGTGCGCGCCACATCCACGGTACGCATGAATTCATTTGATACGAACTAAGCGCGGCGCGAAGCCGCCTGCACCTTTCTCGCAACCACGAAGGGCGCTGCCCTTACGTATCCGAGACCTGCAAAATGACGAGTAGCCGCGTCCTAGTGATGACTGGGGGTACGAGAGGTTTTGGCCGACGTATGGTCGAACGCCTTCTCATAGAGCAGAATGACTGGAAGGTGATCCTTCTGGCGCGCCAATCCGCTCAACTCGCCGATCTCGTGAAATCGGTCGCCGATCCCGATCGCCTCAGCATCGTCGATACGGATTTGGCGAGCCTCGATTCCGTTGCCCGCGCCATCGATGCTGTCGTCACTCGTCTCGGCCATGAGACAATCGACGCGGTCGCGCTCAATGCCGGCGTTCAGGTCGTCGAAGGTGATCGCCTGTCTGCTGACGGCCTGGAGCTGACCTTCGCCGTCAATCATCTCGCACATTTCTTCATCGCCGCGAGCCTCGCGCCCCATATCCGCACAGGCGGCCGGCTGATATTCACGTCGAGCGAGGTCCACGATCCGCAGGCTTTCTGCCTCATGGGCATCGCGCGGGCCGAATGGCAGGCTCCAGACGTGCTCGCCGACGGCGCGCGCGCCCAGATGCACCTGGCGGAGGGTGTCGAACGCGGCGAGGCACGCTACAGCGCGTCAAAGCTGCTCAATCTCATGTCGGCGCGCTACTTCGCCGCCGCCGAGCCGCGCTTCTCGACGTTCGCGTTCAATCCGAGCGTCGTACCCGGCACCGACATCGCCCGGGAACGCAACCTGCTTCAGATCCTGTCCTGGAAGTATCTGCTGCCCGCGCTTGCGCCCATTCTCCCCGGCGCACGTTCAATCGCGCGCTCGGCCGGCGACTTGCTGTGGCTTGCGACGCAAGCGGATGCGGAAGCACTGCGCGGCCAGTACGTGGACGGACGCACCCCACTGCCGGGCTCGGACGAATCGCGTGATCCCGCGAAGATCGATGCCGTTGCGGGGATTTCTCGTGCGCTCATCGCCCGGCGTCGTAGCCCGACGGTGCACGAATTCCCCGCATCCAGGATGCCCACCCTCGGCTCCGCCAAGGACAGTGCCGCCTGAGTGTCCTCAGGCGCACCCAGCCCGGCCGATGCGCGGCCAGACCCAAAAAGACGTCTCAGAACCTATCGCGCGCCGCCCAAACGGCACCGCAGAAGAAGCCCATGGAGAACATCAACGAGATTAGAGCTATCCAGATCATGTCAGTCTACCTGCCGCGTCCCTCCCGGTCAGCGGCCTCCGTCGCTTGTGGCGACCCCCATCGCACAGCACGGTGCTCGATAAACCATCGAGCATTACCGTAGGTTGTGCAAGTCCCCGAATGCACCAGACTACAGCAACTATGGTTTAGAATTAGTTATCCACAAAATGGGCAGGTTCGTGGCAGGCTGGAAGAGCCTATTTCGCTCACGCCTGCATTCGCTTCGCTCATGGGCTCCGCGGGGCGGCGCTCGCACCAGCGCACAGTCGCGCATTCCCTACGGAGCGCTGGCTAGCCCGCTCAGCGCACCGCCCCACGGCCGCCCAGCAGCTGGAGCGGCTCGGATCAGAAACTCATCGTCAGTTTTTGGCTTTCCACGCGCGGACAGACTCGAGGGCGAACCGGATGTGGTTCTCGGCATCCGAGGCAGTAAGGGCGGAGTGGATCTTACCGTCTGGCGCAATCACGTATGACGTGCGGCTAGCTAGACTACGAGAGGATGCTGGTGCCCCCGGCATTGCGTCGTAGGCGCGCACTACGCTGCCGTCGGGATCGGCACCAACCGGGAATTTGTCACGACAGCCCAATCTCGAGAATTCGCGTTGGGTGTCCAAAGTGTCCGTCGAAATGCCGATCACTGAGGCGCCCAACGTCTCGAATTCCGTCATTGCCTCCGCGAACAGGCGAGCTTCTTCCGTGCAGACCGATGTGAAGCTCTTCGGATAGAAATAGACGACAGCTGGCCCCTTGGTCAGGGCGTCCGCTAGGTCGAACACGATGTCCTTGCCTCCAAGTGCGGCGGCAACAGAGAAGGCTGGCGCGGGCGATCCGACGCTCAACTCAGCTCTAGCGTTGGGCGAGGCAAGCGTCAGCAGACAGATCAGAAGGGCGTGCGAGAATGCTTTCATAGATCGCTCCTCAGCGTCCTAACTTGCGATCTCGGTTCGTCAACTTAGTGCAGGCATCTCGGTAGCGCCAATGGCAATTGAGCTGTGCTGCTTCTGGCCGCGCAGACACTCCGTTCAGATGCCCTGGCGAAGTTTCGTGCCCTGCTTCTTGCGGAAGGCCATCTCACCGTGATTGACTGGCGCCTTGCAGGTCGAGGTCATCGCAGAATGGCTTTTCATGGCTGATCAGCGCGGATTGACGCCAGAGGAAGCCGTCGAGCGGCTGGAGCGGGATCACGCCGCAGCGTGCAGAGCCCTGCGCGATGCGCTCGCACGCTACGCGACGGACGGCACCATTCCGACCGCCGATGAGCGAGCTGGCTTCCGCTACCCGGAGCTGCGCGTGAACTGGCAGTCCGGCAAGCCTGTGCCCTTCACGCGCCGGGCCTGGGCAAAGTTCCAGACCCCGGGCCTCTATGCCACCAGCATAACGCAGCCCGCTTTCTTCCGCGAATATCTCCTCGAGCAGCTACGGCCGCTTGTCGACGAGTTCGGCGCCCAAATTGACGTCGGTGTGAGCGATCAGGAAATTCCCTATCCCTTCGTCACCGAAGCCGGCGATGAGTTTGTCCATGGCAGCTTGTCGGTCGCCGAGCTTGCACGGTATTTCCCGACGCCGCTGCTCTCGAACGTCGGCGACGAGATTGCCGATGGGCTGTGGCAGTTCGAGCCGGGGCGTCCGCGCCCGCTCGCGCTCTTCGACGCCGTGCGCGTCGATTTCTCCCTGCGCCGCCTCACGCACTATACCGGCACGGACTGGCGCACGATCCAGCCTTGGATTCTCTTCACCAACTACCAGCGCTACGTCGACCAGTTCGTGGACTGGAGCCTCGGAGAGCTTCGCCGGCCGGACAGCCCCTACTCGGAGCTCGGCTTGCCCGGCGGAAGCATTGTTCGGCGCGGTGCCGACCGAGACGCATCCGTCGCGCTGGCCGCGGCTGCGCCCTGGCATCGATACCAGATGCCCGCCTACAATCTCACGCGTGCCGATGGTCAGGGCGGCATCACGCTGATCAACATCGGCGTCGGTCCGTCGAACGCCAAGACCGCCACGGACCATCTCGCGGTATTGCGGCCGCACTGCTGGCTGATGATCGGCCACTGCGGCGGCCTGCGGCAGTCTCAGACAATCGGCGACTACGTGCTCGCACACGGTTATCTGCGGCGCGACCGCATTCTGGATGATCTCGTGCCGCCCGAGGTACCGGTGCCGGCGCTTGCCGAGGTACAGGTGGCCTTGCAGGAAGCTGCCGAGCAGGTCACCGGCGAGCACGGCGAGGCACTGAAGCGGCGACTGCGCACCGGCACCGTGGTGAGCTATGACGATCGCAACTGGGAGCTTCGTTGGTCGCAGGAGCGACGACGCATCAATCTCGGCCGGGCCATCGCGGTCGACATGGAGAGTTCAGCACTTGCGACTCAGGGCTATCGCCTGCGCGTGCCTTACGGAACCCTCCTGTGCGTTTCAGACAAGCCACTCCATGGCGAGATCAAACTGCCGGGTGCCGCCACCAGTTTCTATCAGCGCGCGGTTGGCGAGCATCTCAAGATTGGGCTTGCCGCAATCGACCTCTTGCGCGGCCAGCTCCGCTCGCTGCATTCGCGCAAGTTGCGTAGCTTCGACGAGCCGCCGTTCCGGTAGTTCTGCAGCGAACTGCCACCTTGCTCGCTCCGGCTTAGTAGTCCGGAGGCATCTAGAGGCGCCCAGGAAGCCCTCATTCTGCTGGAGATCCCATGACCGCTCCACGCCCATCCAAGACACACATCGGAAATCACAAGCTTCACCCGGAGACGCTGATGCTGGGATACGGGTTTGACCCGCTCCTGTCTGAAGGCGCAGTGAAGCCGCCGGTATTCCTCACGTCCACCTTCGTTTTCAAGTCGGCCGAAGAAGGGCGCGATTTCTTCGACTACACGGCCGGCCGGCGACTGCCGCCGAAGGGCTCGGCAGCCGGGCTCGTCTATTCGCGCTTCAACCATCCCAACAGCGAGATTGTCGAAGAGCGCCTCGCTGTCTACGAGGAGGCCGAAGCCTGCATTCTGTTCTCATCCGGCATGTCCGCTATCGCGACGACGACACTCGCCTTCGCGCGCCCCGGAGATGTCGTCGTGCATTCGCAGCCTCTCTATGGCGGCACCGAGACGCTTCTTTCGCGCACTTTGGAGCCGCTCGGCATCCAAGCCGTGGGCTTCGCAAATGGTGTCGACGAAGCGAGCGTGCGCGAGGCCGTATCGCAGGCGGAAGCGAAAGGCCGCATCGCCCTGTTTCTCATAGAGACACCTTCAAACCCGCTGAATACGCTGGTCGATATTCGCCTGATCAGGCGCATCGCGGACGAGGTCTCGGATCGGCAAGCGCACAGAGCCGTCGTGTTCTGCGACAATACGCTGTTGGGGCCTCTGTTCCAGAAGCCGCTGGCGCTTGGAGCGGATATTTCGGCGTACTCTCTGACAAAGTATGTCGGAGGGCACTCCGATCTGATCGCGGGTGCGGTACTCGGTAGCGCTGCTGTGACAAAGCCGGTGAAGCTTCTGCGCGGCGCAATAGGGACGCAGCTCGATCCGCATTCGTGCTGGATGCTGGGCCGCTCTCTCGAAACGCTGGAGCTCAGGATGGTGCGTGCCAATCGCAACGCAGCCGTTATCGCCAAGTTTCTGCTCGAGCATCCGGCGGTCGCCAAAGTGCATTATCTGCCGTTTCTCGAAGCGCGCACACCACAGCGTCGTGTCTTCAAGGCACAGTGCAAGGCGGCTGGGTCGACATTCTCATTCGATATCAAGGGCGGCCAACCACCGGCCTTCCGCTTTCTGAACCGGCTGGAAATTTTCAAGCTGGCCGTCAGCCTGGGCGGCACCGAGTCGCTCGCCTGCCATCCTGGCACAACGACGCATTCCGGCGTGCCAGCCGAGGTCCGCGAGAAGATCGGCGTTGGTGACGCGACCATCCGCCTGTCGATCGGTATCGAACACCCCGACGACCTCATCGCCGATCTCACGCAAGCGTTGGCGAGCGGTTAAGCCTTGCGGGTCTGCACGACATCAAGCTCAGGGCGGAACTTTGCTCGACCTAGGTGAAGCGGAACACGGCAGCCGCGACAGCACATGTCCACAGTCCGGCACGCTCGCCCTCCGCGAAGGCCGTGATGGACTTGCTGCCGATGATCAGGCTGCTCGTCTCATAGACCCGCTTGCGTTCGTTCCAGGCAGCATCCGGTTCGAACTCGATCCCTAGCGTTGACGCCAGCATGGTCGCCGCGAGGTCTTCGGCGTAGTCGCCGCTCTGCAGCTCATCCATGCCATACCCATGATGCTCCGATATGTAGCCGTACATGGAGGGATCGGAGGGTCGCGCCAAACCGATGCTCGAGTTGATGCGGCGACCGGGCTCATTCGTCTCTGATCGCGCCATGACGGCGAAGGTGATCTCACCAGGCTGAAGTGTGGCGACACCGGCGTCCCGTCCCAACTCGATACAGCCGGGAGGCAGGATCGAGGACACTGTCACGAGGTTCTGCTGCTCGATGTCGGCGTCGCGTAGCGCGAGCTCGAAGGCGGTCAACCGCTCTTTGTGTGTGCCAATGCCGTTAGTGAGGAAGAAGCTCTTCGGAATAGGGAACATGACTTTCGCGTCCTCTTCGCTAGTTTCTTCTCATCGGCCTATCGACACGGGGGCCACATGCCCCTCACTGGGCCGTGGATGTGACCATGCTCTCGGGCTTTGGTCGCGTGCCAAGATAGTCCTGCTGAAATAGGCACATCCGCGTGACGTCTCGGTACTGGCCGTTAATGAAAAACTCCTGTCGCAGCACGCCTTCGACTCCAAAGCCGAGCCTCTCGTAGATATGGATGGCCTTCTCATTGTCCTTGTCGACGACGAGATAGATCTTATGGAGGTTCAGCACGCCGAAGCCGTAGTCCATCGCAAGTATCGCTGCGCGTCTTGCCAGCCCCTTGCCCTGGTGATCGGGGGCGATGACGATCTGGAACTCCGCCCGGCGATGGACATGATCGATTTCGACCAGCTCAACGAGGCCTGCATTTTTGCCTTCGCAGACCACCACGAAACGGCGTTCGGTTTGGTCGTGGATATGTTCGTCATAGAGTGCTGTCAGTTCGACGAAGGTCTCGTAAGGCTCCTCAAACCAGTAGCGCATCACGTTGGCGTTGTTGTCCATCTGGTGCACGAAACGCAGATCCTCGCGCTCCAGTGGGCGCAGCACGACTTTTCGTTCTGACGGCATGATGCTTCCTATGACGTTCTCTTGTCCTGCAGAAGCCTACAGCAGATCACGATAGCCGATCTGCGTTCAGTGTCCGGGTAAGCATGACCGCCAGGAGCTTGGCCACATATCCGGACGTTGCAATAGCGGGAGTAGAGGCGTACTCCTTGATCCAGCACCTGCGTCTATCCAGCGCATGATGCTGACCACAGAAGGGGAATGCCCTGCGGGGGCCAATGAGGCCGCCATGCCTGTTATTCTCGCGCACCCCGGCGCTGTGCGCCGCCGCATAACCGGCGCTTCACTGAGCTCTGACCGCTCGTCTCCGCGCCGCACACGAGCGCCCGGCGAGAGCGTCCAATCACAGCACGACTTCCTGTTCGCCCGCCCGCCCGACCGAGCACCATCCGGCTTTGCCTCTGCGCGCGCTCATCAAGTGCGACCCCGTCCAACCAGCAGGAGGTTCAGATGTCTACCCATGACATAATCACGCCATTGGCACGCACGGATGAGCTGCCGGTGGTTCGCACGATAAGTTTCGACGACTTGCGACAAGTGCTGGCGCGAGGCTTTGCAGATTTCAAAGCAATGCCGACCCATGTCGTCTTTCTCAGCCTGATCTATCCGATTGTCGGGGTCGTCCTCTGGGCAGCCACCGCCGGCCTCAATCTGGTGGCGTTGATCTATCCGCTCGCGACCGGCTTTGCCCTGCTAGGTCCATTTGCCGCGATCGGCCTCTATGAACTAAGCCGGCGCCGCGAGATGCATCTCGATACGTCGTGGCGGCATGCTTTTGATGTCGTGCGCTCGCCGTCGTTTGGACCGATACTTCTGCTCGGCCTGCTACTCGTTGTTGTGTTCCTGGTATGGATCGCGGTTGCGCATGGGATTTACGTGGCGAGCTTCGGAGTGCACGAGCCTGAATCGCTGGGCGCCTTCATCTCCGAAGTGCTGACCACGAAAGCCGGCCACAACCTGTTCGTGGTCGGCAATCTCGTCGGTGCTGCGTTCGCGGTGTTCGTGTTCGTGATCAGCGTCGTTTCGTTCCCACTGTTGCTGGAGCGGGACGTTGGGGTGGCAGTTGCTGTGACGACATCGCTCAAGGCCGTTGCCGCCAACCCGCTCGTGATGATGTGTTGGGCGGCAACGATTGCTGGCGGATTGCTGATCGGCTCGTTGCCACTGCTGGTGGGGCTGGCCGTCGTCATGCCGATTCTGGGGCATGCGAGTTGGCATCTCTATCGGCGGGTCGTCGAACCACGCGAGTTCTGATGATGCAGGAGGCGTGAGCTTAGGTTTCTCGCCAGCACCGGAAGTCCGCGACATCGAGCTACGCGTGCAGCCCATGCCCAAGCGCGACGAGCGCGGCTTCACGAAGGCATTCGCCGAGTGTCGGATGGACATGAATGGTCTCGGCGATGTCCTCCAGGCAGGCGCCCATCTCCAGCGCCAGCGCGAAGCCTGCCGACAGCTCCGAGACGCCTTGGCCGACGGCTTGCAGGCCGAGCACGACGTGATTGTCCGCGCGAGCGACAATGCGCACAAAACCGTCCTCAGCTCCGAGCGTCATGGCGCGGCCGTTAGCGGTGAACGGAAAACTCGCCGCCTTGATCTGGAAACCGGCCGCGCGTGCTTCATCCGGAGACAACCCCGCGGACACAATCTCGGGATCAGTGAAGCAGACGGCGGGCATGGCGACTTTGTCGAATGCTCTCTTCTCGCCGGCGATGATCTCGGCGACGATCTCGCCTTGCGCGACTGCGCGGTGCTCCAGCATCGGTTCGCCAGTGACGTCACCGATGGCCCAGACGTTGCGCATGGAGGTGCGACACTGATCGTCGATCTCGATCGCGCCGCCATTCATGCGCAGGTCCAGCTCCTCGAGGCCAAATCCGGCGACGCGAGGCCGGCGTCCGACGGTAACGAGAATTCTGTCCGCTGGCAGGCGCTGCTCGCGGCCATCACTACGCTCGATCCTGAGCGCCGGCCCCGAGCGGTCGAGGCCGGTCGCCTTGGTGTTGAGCAACACCTCGACACCGAGCTTCCCGAGACGCGCCATGACGCGGCGGGTGAGCTCCGCGTCGTACTGCGGGAGTATGCGCTCTGCCACCTCGATCACCGTGACTTCAGAGCCGAGCTTTCGGTAGGCGGTGCCGAGCTCGAGCCCGATGTAGCCGCCCCCCACGATCACGATCCGCGCCGGGATGTCCTCGAATGCGAGCGCCTCAGTCGACGATACGACGGACCCGCCGAACGGCAAGCCGGGCAGCGGCACGCTCTCCGAGCCGGTCGCGATGACGATATGGTCTGCTGTGATCTCCTGGCGCCCGATGTCGGTGTCGACGACGCACGTCTTGCCGTCCCGCAGGATGCCGATGCCGCTAACCACCTTGACGTTCGCGCGCCGCAGAAGACCATAGACACCACCGCGCAGCCGCGAGACGATCCCGTCCTTCCACGCCATCGTCAGCTTCAGGTCGATGCGCGGATCGGCGGCGCTGATGCCGAGCGGCGATCCCGCAGAGAAGCGGCGGGCCAGATGGAATTCGTCGGCGGCGTGGATCAGTGCTTTCGAGGGGATGCAGCCGACGTTGAGGCAGGTGCCGCCGAGAGGACCGGACTCGACCAGCACGGTGTCGAGACCGCACTGCGCTGCACGGATCGCGCACACGTAGCCGCCGGGTCCGCCGCCGACCACCAGGACAGCGCAGGCAATCGGATCCATCTACGCCTCCATGAAGATCTTGGCCGGTGCTTCGAGCAGAGACCGCAGCTTCTGGATGAACTGCGCGGCGTCCCAGCCGTCGACGATACGGTGATCGAATGAGGACGACAGGTTCATGATCTTGCGCGGCTCGAAAGCGGCGCCGCGCCAAACGGGGCGCACGGCGATCTTATTCACGCCGACGATCGCGACCTCGGGCGAGTTGATTATGGGTGTCGAAACGATGCCACCGAGGGCGCCGAGGCTCGTGATGGTGATGGTCGAGCCGGTCAGCTCTTCGCGCTTCGCCGTGCCGGAGCGGGCGGCCTCACTGAGCCGCGAGATCTCGCTGGCGCAGTCCCAGATCGTCAACGCCTCGGCGTGCTGAACGACCGGCACCATGAGGCCGTTCGGCGTCTGCGTGGCGATACCGATGTGCACGCCACCGTAGCGGTGAAGCATGTCGTTGGCATCGTCGTAGCGGGCGTTGATCTGAGGATGGTCGCGCAAGGCTGCCACCAGCGCGCGCATGAGGAACGGCAGCACCGTCAATCTTGGCCGGCCGCTCTTGCGCGTCTCATTGACGTCGGTGCGCAGCGCTTCGAGATCGGTGACGTCCACTTCCTCGACGTAGGAGAAGTGCGGGATGCGCCGCACGGTATCCTGCAGCCGCTCGGCGATGCGTCGACGCAGACCGATGATCTTGATTTCCTCGACAGCCGAGTTGCGGATGAGGCCATTTGTCGGCATCGGGCCACGCGCGCCAGCGGCGAGATAGGCCTCGACATCCTCGCGCAGAATGCGGCCAGCGGGACCGCTGCCGGTGACGAAGCGAAGGTCGACGCCGGCGTCACGGGCGGCGGCGCGCACGGCCGGTGCCGCGAGCGGACGATCGGCGGGCTTTGCCGAGCTGGACGCGGCAGGACGCGGCGGAGGTGTCGGAGCGGGTACAGGTTGCGGCGCGGATTGTTGCGAGGTTGCTTCCGTGTGGCTTGGCGCGTCGACAGACCGCGATGGAGCACCCAACGTGACAGAGGGACCTGGCTTCTCGCGCGCCGGCGCCTCGCGCTTGGGTGCTGCGCTATCTCCTGCGACCTCGAGTTTGAGGAGCTCCGATCCGACCGCGACCTTCTGGCCGACCTCGAGCCCGATCCATGCGATGCGGCCATCGACCGGCGAGGGAATTTCCACAGTCGCCTTATCGGTCATGACGGCGAGGAGCGTGTCGCCCTCGCGCACGAGATCACCAACCTTCAACGGCAGCTCGACGATCTCGGCCTCAGCGACACCTTCGCCGACGTCCGGCAGTGTGATGACACGCTCGCCCATGTCACGCCTCCATCACACGGCGGAACGCCTCGCCGAGGCGCTGCGGACCCGGAAAGTAGGCCCATTCCTGCGCGTGCGGGTACGGCGTGTCCCAGCCGGTGACACGTACGATCGGCGCTTCCAGGTGATAGAAGCACAGCTCCTGCACGGTCGCCGAAAGCTCGGCGCCGAAGCCACTCGTACGCGTTGCCTCGTGCACGATCACGCAACGCCGTGTCTTCTCGACGGAGGCGACGATCGTGTCGACGTCAAGCGGCAGCAGCGTGCGCAGGTCGATGATCTCGGCATCGATGCCGGTCTCCGCGGCGGCGGCTTCCGCAACGTAGACCATTGTGCCGTAGGCGAGCACCGTCAGCGCAGTGCCCGGCCGGCGCACTGATGCGACGCCGAGCGGCAAGGAGTAGTAGCCCTCCGGCACCTCGCTCAACGGATGCTTGGACCACGGCACGACGGGCCGCTCGTGATGACCGTCGAACGGGCCGTTATAGAGGCGCTTGGGCTCGAGGAAGATGACGGGATCATCGGTCTCGATCGCGGCGATCAGCAGGCCCTTGGCGTCGTAAGGGTTGGAAGGGACGACCGTCTTCAGCCCAGATACGTGAGTGAATAGCGCTTCAGGGCTCTGCGAGTGCGTCTGCGCGCCGAATATGCCGCCGCCGGTCGGCATCCGCACAGTGATCGGAGCGGCGAAGTCGTTGGCCGAGCGGTGGCGCAGCCGCGCCGCTTCCGAGACGAGCTGGTCGTAAGCGGGATACATATAGTCGGCGAACTGTATCTCGACGCAGGGGCGCAGCCCGTAGGCAGCCATGCCGATCGCGGCGCCGACGATGCCGCTCTCGTTGATCGGCGCGTCGAAGCAGCGGTTGCGTCCGTACTTCTGTTGGAGACCGCGCGTGCAGCGGAACACCCCACCGAAGTAGCCGACATCCTCGCCGAACACGACGACGTTGTCGTCACGCGCCATCATCACATCGTGCGCGTCGCGGATGGCCTCGATCATGGTCATGGTCGGCATGGCGCTAGTGTCCCGATTCCGAAGTTCGCAATCCCTTGCTGCTAGCGTCCCGAGCGAACTTCGGAATCAAAAGGGACACTAGGCTCACAGAGTTGCTAGTGTGATTCAGATCGAGAAATTCGCTCGATACTGTGCAGCGGGGTGTGGCGAATTTCTCGATCATCACACTAGTATCCCGCCTCCTGCCGCTGCCGACGCAGGTGCTGCGGCATCTCCTTGAAAACGTCGACGAACATGTCGCGGCCAGACGCTTTCGGCCCCGTGTGGAGCGTGCCGTAGCTCTCCGCCTCCTTCTGCGCGGCAATGACCTCCGCTTCGACCTCGGCGACAGCCTGTGTGTGGCGTTCCTCCGACCAAAGCTTCTTTCCGATGAGATGGATTTTCAGACGCTCGATCGGATCGCCGAGCGGCCAGGCTTCCGATTCCTCCTTCGGACGATAGGCGGAAGGATCGTCGGATGTGGAATGCGCGGCGGCACGATACGTGACGTACTCGACGAGCGTCGGACCGAGGTTGCGGCGCGCACGCTCGATCGCCCATTTCGCGACGGCGTAGACCGCCGGATAGTCGTTGCCGTCCACCCGCAGCGACGGAATACCGAACCCGTGACCACGCGCGGCGAACGTGCCGGAGCCGCCCCGCGCGATGCCCTGGAAGGTCGAGATCGCCCACTGGTTGTTGACGATGTTGAGGACGACCGGTGCTTTGTAGGTCGAGGCGAAAACGAGCGCGGAGTGGAAGTCGGACTCGGCCGTCGAGCCATCGCCGATCCAGCCGGCAGCAATGCGCGTGTCGCCCTTGATCGCGGAAGCCATCGCCCAGCCAACGGCTTGCGGATACTGCGTACCGAGATTGCCGGAGATCGAGAAGAAGCCGTGCGCCTTGGAGCTGTACATGACGGGCAGCTGGCGCCCCTTCAGCGGATCGCGGCTGTTGGAATAGATCTGGCACATCATGTCCACGAGCGGATAGCCGGACGCGACGAGCAGGCCCTGCTGGCGGTAGGTCGGGAAGTTCATGTCACCCGGCTCGAGCGCCATCTGGAAGGCACACGCGATCGCCTCCTCGCCGGTGCACTGCATGTAGAACGACGTCTTGCCCTGCCGCTGCGCCATCTGCATGCGGGCGTCGTAGGCGCGCACCTTCATCATCGTCTTGAGGCCGGCCTGCAGCGCCTCGTCGGAAAGTTCACCGGCCCACGGGCCGACCGCTTCGCCGTCGCGGTTGAGCACGCGGATGATCGAATAGGCGAGATCGCGGATCTCCTCGGGCGCGGCGTCGACCGGCGGACGGCGGACGGTGCCAGCCCTCGGAATGTTCACGCCACTGAAGTCCGGCTTGGTGCCGGGCCGAAACTCAGGCTCAGGAACGCGCAAACTGAGACGGGGCGGATTGCTCATCGCTCACACCTCCTGGACGTTCGCGGAGAGATGCCGGACATCCTCCGGGGTGCGGCCGTGTCGCCATGAAGCGTCATCGGCCTCGCACGTCAGGTCATAAACGCCGACGTAGGAGGACACACGATCCACCAGCGTCCCCACGGTCAACAGATCGTGCGCATCGAGGGATATGGAGACACGGAAATCGCCACCGGCTTGCCCGTCCGTATGCAGCGACACGAGGTCGAAACCCATCTTGCGGATGGTATCGAGCGTCCGGCAGACATGATCGAGTGGATCGGGCGAAGTGAACTGGATGGTGTGCATGGCCGCCCCCGGTTGTATGACCGATGCATGGTAACGCAGACGGCGGAGAATGTTCTTTTGAACGTGAGCCCATCCGGCTCCTCTGCAGAAGATCATATCGATAACAATCATCATCATAGTATAATCTGCTGGCCATCCGTCGGCACGGCGCCGACGTCTTTCGTGGAGCTCGACGTCACGTGAAACCCCTGGACGACCTGGATCGTTGCATTCTGCGCGAGCTCCAGGGCAATGCCCGGATCTCGAATGCCGACCTAGCCGAGCGGGTGGGGCTTTCGGCGAGCCCCTGCTGGCAGCGCGTAAAGCGTCTCGAGGACAGCGGTTACATCGAAGGCTATGTGGCGGTTCTGGATCAGAAGCGCCTGGGGCTGCCCGACACAGTGATCATCGAAGTCACGCTTGAAAAACACGATGACGAGGTTCTGGCGCGCTTCGGGCGGGCTCTGACAGATTTGCCGGAAGTACTTGAAGCGTATCTCACGACCGGCGAGTACGACTATTTCGTCAAAGTCGCCGTCGACGGTACCGAAGGCTACGAGCGCTTTCTGCGCGAGCGCCTCTACCGCATCCCCGGTATCCGACACACACGCTCGTGCTTCGCCCTGAGGTGTCTCAAACGGCGAATATCCGTTTCGCCGTAGCGCAGGATCAGCTGGTTTCGCGGCGCCTGGATCTGTCCCCCGGTCAACACGGCCTTGACGAGAAATCCCATAAGCGGGCATCGACAGAGGTGGCTTCGCCGAGCTTAGAGCCATCCCCGCGTCCGCTCATGGATGACAAGGAGACGCGCTACTCGACTACAGCGCGATATAGATCGCGATCTGTCGTTGCGCTGCGAAGTCTATGTAGAACGGCTGGTTCGCGCAGCCTGCGCGCAACAGTGGCGAGGGCATTGAGTTGCTCGAGCTGAGATGCCGCCGGCAGCACGAGCAGGAACGCCAAGTCTATCGGCTGTGCATCTATCGCATCGAATGCAATCGGCTTCGCGAGGCGAACCAAAAAGCCCAATGGCGTCTTCACCTCGCGGAAGCGGGCGTGCGGAATGGCCACGCCATTGCCTATCCCCGTCGATCCCAGTTCGTCTCGCTTGGCAAGCTCTTCTGCCAGCAGCTCGGCCGGTAGATCGAGCGGCGCGGCAGCGCGCGTCGCCAACTCATTCAAGAGCCCAGCCTTGTCACGGGCGACGACATCGATCGCCACATGGGAAGCCGAAAGGAAATCCTTGATGTTCATTCGTGCTCCATCGCCCTCGGCGCTTCAGCGCCGCGCAATCCAATCTTGCCGAAGCTAGCCCGGCGCCTGCAGGCGGTAGCCTATTCCTGTTTCGGTCAGCAGGTACTGCGGGCGCTCCGGGGCGCGCTCGATTTTTTGGCGTAGCTGCCGCACATAGACGCGCAGATATTGCGGGTCGGTTGGCTCGTCCCACAGTTCCTGCATGAGAAATTTGTGGGTCAGGACTTTGCCTGCGTGCTGAACCAGCAGCCGCAGCAAGTCATACTCCTTGGGTGAGAGCTTCACTTCCTTGTCGCCGAGCTTGACGATCCGCCGCACGAGATCGACGCTCAGGTCACCGAGCTGAAACAGGGGGCGCTCGCCTTGCACTTGGAGCTGATGCCTCAGCGCCGCGCGCATACGCGCAAAAAGCTCCTCCATGCCGAAGGGCTTGGTCACATAATCATCGGCGCCCAGATCGAGCGCCGCCACCTTGCCGGCCTCGTCGCCACGGCTCGACAGCACGACAATTGGGAGACTCTGCTCTCGCTGCCGGATGCGTTCCAAAAGCTCTAGTCCGTCGATGTCGGGCAGGCCCAGGTCGAGAATCACGAGATCGGGCTTCCTGGAGAGCTCCTCGATGGCGACCTTGCCGTTGTGAGCCTCGATCACCTCGTAGCCTTGAGACGCCAGGCCCATACGCAGGAGCTTGCGTATCGGCGGCTCGTCGTCAACAACGAGAATCTTCAAGGATGGCGTGTTCATGCCGCGTGCTTCTTTCGCTCATCCGACTTCGGCACCGGCAGCGTGATGGTGAATACGGCGCCGGTTCTGCTGGCCCGATTGGACGCAAAAATCGTTCCATTCAACGCCTCGATGAAACCACGCGAGATAGCAAGTCCGAGGCCAGTGCCGGCGCGTACATGATCACCCTTTCGAGCGCGATAGAACTTGTCGAAAATGCGCTCCAGGTCTGCGTCGGGAATACCATCGCCCTCGTCCAACACCTGCACTTTCACACTCTCGCCATCCTGCCAGCTTGCGATCCGGATCGTGGTGGCCGGGGGTGCGTACTTGGCTGCATTGTCGAGGAGATTGAATAGCGCCTGTTCGAACAGTACGGCGTCTACCATGACCATAGACAAGTCTCGGCCGATCTCGACTTCCACGCTATGGCCTGCAAGGATCTTGCTCGCCCGCTCAAGGGCGCTACCCACGATCTCGCCGACGTCGTGGGCCGCAGCGTTCGGCATGACCGCGCCCGCCTCGAGTCTGGTCATGTCGAGAAGATTGGCGATGAACCGGTTGAGACGCTCCGACTCCTCGATGATGGTGGAGAGCAGTTCGCCCTTCGCGGTTTCATCAAAGGACTTCGACAGATCACGAAGCGCCTCGGCAGAACCGAGAATTCCTGCAAGAGGTGTCTTGAGATCGTGCGAGATGGAGGTCAGCAACGCCGAGCGCAACCGGTCAGTCTCGGCCGTTCGCTTGACACGGTCGATGTCCTCGACGAGGCGCACGCGCTCGATGGCCAGCGCGCCTTGATCGGCGAGCGCATCGAGAAGCCGGCGCTGATCGGCCCGCAGCAACGAAGCCGGCCCGTCGCGGCTAATCCCAACGATGCCTATCGCTCCTCGCCCGGTGCGCATGGGCATGAACAGCCACTTTGCACCGGGGAGCGCGTCGGAATCGCGGCCGGCTGGTCGACCTTTTTCCCATGCCCAGTTCGCGGCAGCCAGATCGGCTTCATCGAGAGAATCTTCAGGCGGATAGCCTGTCTTGACTACGATAGAGCCGTTTTCCGGCAGCAAGAGCACCACACGGACCTTCAACATCATGGCGATCTGATAGGCGGTTGCCCAGAGAACATCATCAAGTGCGCCAGCGCTAGCCAGCTTGCGGCTGAAGCCGTACAGAGACTCGACGACGCGAACCCGCTCCTGAGCAGCGACCGTATGGCGCCAGCCGCGTGCGGCAAGCCTCGAGATAAGGACGGCGAGCGCGGAGAACAGCAAGAACGCCGCAACGTTCGTTGGGTCCGTGATGCTGAGCGCATACACCGGCGCTAGAAAGAAGAAGTTGTAGGACAGTGATGCGGTAATCGCAGCCAGCAGGGACGGCCACAGACCATAGCGAACGGCGATGCCAACGACCGCCGTCAGGAAAATCAGATCGACGTTCGCGCCGAGCACGGAATCGGCGAGAAGGCTTGCAGCGAATGCCACCCCTACTGCCGCGAGGGCGGCAAGCCAAGGGAGAGCATCAAATGGCCGGGCATCGTCCGTTGCCACTGTTGCTCGCGTCGCGGCGGCCTCCGTCAGCTTCTCGCCTGCAATGACATGCACCGAGATGGTGCCGGCGTGACGCACCAGATCGTGCACGACCGATCCGTGCAGCATCTCGAACCACCGCGATCGTTCGGACTTGCCGACAATGATATGCGTTACATTGCCCTTGCGCGCGTAGCTCAGCACGTCTTGCGCAACCTGCCGCGCCGCTGAGGGCATAGTGACGGCTTCGGCATCCAGACGCTCGGCAAGACGAATCGTCTCCGCAATTCGATCGCGGTCCTCCTCCGTAAAACCAAGGCTGCGCCTCGTCTCGATGTAGAGCACCGTCCACGGCGCACGCAGGCGATCCGCGAGCCGCTTGGCATAACGCACGAGGCCCGCGGAGCGCGGATCCTCATTGATGCACACGAGAAGGCGTTCGCCCGCCGCCCAGGGCCCAGAAATGGCGCGCGCGCGCATCTGCTCGAGCAACTGCTCGTCCACGCGCTCGGCTGTGCGCCGCAGGGCGAGCTCGCGCAGAGCTGTAAGATTGGCCGGCGAAAAGTAGTGTCTGAGCGCGCGCTCGGCCTGCTTCGGGACGTAGACCTTGCCTTCCTTCAGCCGTTGGATGAGATCCTCCGGCGTCAGATCGACAAGCTCGATGGCATCGGCACGATCAAAGATGGCATCGGGGACGACTTCACGGACGCGCACACGCGTGATTTGCGCCACGACGTCGTTCAAGCTTTCGATGTGCTGGATGTTGACCGTCGTGTAAACGTCGATGCCAGCACCCAGCAGCTCTTCCACGTCCTGATAGCGCTTCGGATGACGGCTACCGACGACGTTGGTATGGGCGAGTTCGTCGACGAGTATCAGGCTCGGACGGCGCGCGAGCGCGGCATCAATATCGAACTCATCGAGCATTCGCCCGGCATAGTCCACGGGCTTGCGCGACAGCACCTCCAGCCCATCTAGGAGTATCTCCGTCTCCTTGCGCCCGTGCGGCTCGACCACACCGACGACGACATCGACACCATTCTTTTGCTTGGCGCGCGCTGCGGTCAGCATCTCGTAGGTCTTGCCAACCCCGGGCGCCGCACCGACAAAGATCTTAAGGCGACCGACGCGGCCTCCTTCCTCGCGTCGGGCCTCGGCCAGCAAGGCGTCCGGCGAAGGTCGCTGCTCAGAGTCGCTGTCTAGATCGGCCATGGTTCATGACGCCTGCCACTTCGTCGCCTATTTGGTAGCTCCGCGGTCGAGCGCCAAGTTGAGCGCCAGAACGTTGACGCGGGGCTCACCCAGAAAGTCCAGCAGACGGCCCTCGATGTGCTGGCTGACAAGCTCTCGAACGCGATTTTCGGGCATCCCGCGTGCCTTTGCAACGCGCGGCACCTGGAAGATCGCTGCCTCGGGTGAAATATGGGGGTCGAGGCCGCTGCCCGTCGTCGTAACGAGATCGATCGGCACGGCCGTTCCCGGGTTCTCGGCCTTCAGCGCGTCGACATCCCCTTTGACGCGCTCGATCAACGCTTTGTTCGTCGGACCAAGGTTCGAGCCCATCGAATTCACTGCATTGTAGGGCTCCGCCACCGTCTTGCTCGGGTCGGCGGGGGCGGGGCCAAGCGTGGCCGACGGACGCCCGTGAAAATAGCGGTCGCTCGTGAAGTACTGACCGATCAGAGTCGAGCCGATGACCTTGCCGTCCTCCTCGATCAGGCTGCCATTGGCCCGCCATGGGAACAGTGCCTGGGCAACGCCGGTCATGGCCAAGGGGTAGGCCAAACCCGTGATCAACGTGAGCCCGATGAACACCACGATCGCGGGGCGCAGTTCTCTCAACATGGTGCTTTCCTCAGGCGAGATGAAGGGCTGTGATGACCACGTCGATCGCCTTGATGCCGGCGAATGGGATCAGAATGCCGCCGAGGCCGTAGATCAGCAGATTGCGCCGCAGCAGCGGTCCGGCACCGATCGGCCGGAAAGCGACGCCCCTCAGCGCCAGCGGGATCAACGCGATGATGATCAACGCATTGAAGATGATGGCCGAGAGAATGGCGCTCTGTGGCGTTGCCAGATTCATGATGTTGAGAGTCTGGAGCTGCGGATAGAACGCGACGAACATCGCTGGGATGATGGCGAAATACTTCGCGACGTCGTTCGCGATCGAGAAGGTGGTGAGCGCACCCCGCGTCATCAGAAGTTGCTTGCCGATCTCGACGACCTCTATGAGCTTTGTCGGATTGGAATCGAGGTCGATCATGTTGCCGGCCTCGCGCGCGGCTTGCGTGCCCGTATTCATGGCAACGCCCACATCAGCCTGGGCGAGCGCCGGTGCATCGTTGGTGCCGTCGCCGCACATGGCCACCAGCTTGCCCTTTTCCTGCTCCGCGCGGATCAGCTTCAGCTTGTCCTCGGGCGTAGCCTGGGCAAGAAAATCATCGACACCGGCCTCCGCTGCGATCGCGGCGGCTGTCGTCGGATTGTCGCCTGTAATCATGATCGTGCGGATACCCATCCGCCTCAGCTCGGCGAAGCGCTCGCGGATACCGCCCTTCACGATGTCCTTGAGATGGATCAGCCCAAGCAGCTTGCCATCGCGCACAACGGCAAGCGGCGTTCCGCCGGACTTGGCTATGGCATCCGCTAAGCCTCGTGCCTCGCGCACGAGGTCGCTACTGATGAGCGGCTTACTCGCGAGCGCTACACCCCCATTGTCATGGGCGCGGCCGCGACCAAGGTAGTCGAGGATGGCGTCGACGGCACCCTTGCGGATGGACGTGGAGCCGAGTTCGACGCCGCTCATGCGCGTCTGCGCGGAGAAGGGGATGAACCTCGCATTGAGTTCGCTTACGTCCCGGCCACGAATGCCGTACTTCTCCTTTGCCAGCACGACAATGGAGCGGCCTTCCGGCGTTTCGTCGGCGAGTGAGGCAAGCTGCGCCGCATCGGCGAGATCCTGTTCGCTCACCCCACGCAGGGGCTTGAATTCCGTCGCCTGGCGGTTGCCGAGAGTAATCGTACCGGTCTTGTCGAGTAACAGCGTGTCGACATCACCTGCAGCCTCGACGGCGCGTCCCGACATCGCCAGAACGTTGAATCGGACGAGGCGGTCCATGCCGGCGATGCCGATCGCCGAAAGCAGTGCGCCGATGGTGGTCGGGATCAAAGTCACGAACAGCGCGGCCAGCACGACGAGCGAGACAGTGCCGCCAGCGTAGCTCACGTAGCTGGGGATTGTCGCCACCGCAATGACGAAGATGATTGTCAATCCCGCGAGCAGGATGTTCAGCGCGATCTCGTTGGGTGTCTTCTGGCGTTCTGCCCCTTCGACAAGCCTGATCATGCGATCCAGGAATGTGGAGCCGGGCGCTGCAGTAATACGAACGCAGATCCAATCAGAGATCACTTGCGTGCCGCCTGTGACCGCGGAGCGGTCGCCGCCCGACTCGCGAATGACCGGAGCAGACTCGCCGGTAATGGCCGCTTCGTTGACCGAGGCCATTCCCTCGATCACCTCACCGTCGGACGGAATGAGATCGCCGGCCTCGACGAGCACGATGTCGCCGACCTTGAGGGTTGTGCCGGGGACCAACGCGTAGTCTCGTGTGCGCTCCGCCTTCAGCAGCTTGGCCTGTGATTCAGTACGCTGACGCCTCAGCGCATCAGCCTGAGCCTTGCCGCGCCCCTCGGCTACCGCTTCCGCAAAGTTCGCGAACAGAAGTGTGAACCACAGCCACAACGTGATTTGTATGGTGAAGCCGATACTCTCGCCGCCCACCACCAGATCCCGAAGCAGCACGATCGTGGTGAGGATCGCAACCACCTCGACCACGAACATGACCGGGTTCTTGACGAGCATCCTCGGGTCGAGCTTGCGGAATGCATCTCCCATGGCAGGAAGGAGAATTGTTGGATTCACAATGCTTCCATCTGAGGGCTGGTTCATGAAGAAAGCTCCCTTCGTCTCACGCGCGAGCCGGTCAGCTTGGCAGAAAGAGCGCGGCGAGCATCTTGAGAAATGCCAGGAAGGCGCCGGTGAAGAGAACGAGGGCGACGCCAATCCGCCAAATCCGCTCCCCTCGGTCGGGGTGGCGCCAGACATCAACGCGTACGCCGCGAACGGTGTAGTGCGGGTCGTTCATGATGATCCTCAGAAGTTTTGCGCGCGCAGCATCGCGAGATGCTCTGCGATGGGCCCGAGTGCCAATGCGGGGAAGAAGGTGAGGCCGCCGACGATCAGAATGACGCCGATCACGAGGCCGACGAAGAGGCCGCCGGTTGTTGGGAACGTGCCTGATGAAGCGGGCACGGTCTTCTTGGCAGCAAGCGAGCCTGCGATCGCCATGGCCGGCATGATCATCAGGAAGCGGCCGACCAGCATGGCAATGGCGCCGGTCGTGTTGTACCAAAGTGTGTTGCCCGTCAGGCCGCCGAAGGCTGAGCCGTTGTTGGCTGTTTGCGATGTGTACGCGTAGAGCACCTCGGAGAAGCCATGCGGGCCGGCGTTGGCCATCGACGCCACGGCAGATGGCATCACGACGGCCGCTGCCGTCCAGCCGAGATACATGAGCGGAAGGACCAGAATGGCCAGCATGGCCATCTTCACTTCCTTGGCCTCGATCTTCTTGCCCACATACTCCGGCGTGCGCCCAACCATCAGGCCGGCCACGAACATGGCGATGATGATAAACAGCAGCATGCCGTAGAGGCCGGCGCCGACACCGCCGACAATGATCTCGCCGAGCTGCATGTTGATGAGCGGTATCATCCCACCAAGCGCGGTGAAGCTGTCGTGCATGGCATTGACCGCGCCACAGGAGGCGGCGGTCGTGACGACGGCAAACAGCGCCGACGCCACGATACCGAAGCGCACTTCTTTGCCTTCCATATTGCCGCCGGAGAGGCCGAGCGCCGTGAAGGCGTCATTGCCGCTTGCCTCAGCCCAGTAAGCAGCGGCGACGCCAGCGAGGAACAGAACGCCCATGACAGCGAGTATGGCCCAGCCCTGGCGTTCATTGCCCACCATGCGGCCGAACACGTTGGTCAGTGCGGCGCCGATGGCGAAGATCGAAAGCATCTGCACAAGGTTCGACAGGGCTGTCGGGTTCTCGAACGGATGCGCTGCGTTGGCATTGAAGAAGCCGCCGCCGTTGGTGCCGAGCATCTTGATGGCAATCTGCGAAGCAGCTGGCCCGACTGCCAGGGATTGTTTCGCGCCTTCAAGCGTGGTCGCTTCGACGTACGGGCCCAACGTCTGTGGGACACCTTGCCAAACCAGAAACAATGCGAAGGGAATGCAGATCGGCAGCAGGATATAGAGCGTGGCCCGCGTGATATCGACCCAGAAGTTGCCGACGGTTGCCGCCGAGGCCCGCGCGAAGCCACGGATGAGCACCACGGCCAATGCGATGCCAGTTGCTGCCGACACAAAATTCTGCACGGTCAGCCCCACCATTTGCGTGAGGTAGGACATCGTGCTCTCACCGCCGTAGTTCTGCCAGTTGGTGTTGGTGACGAAGCTCACGGCAGTGTTGAATGCCAGATCAGGGGCGACGGCACCTTGACCGGCTGGATTGAGAGGCAGGACCGCCTGAAGGCGCATCAATGCGTAGAGGCTTACGAAGCCGATTGCATTGAAGAGCAGCATGGCAACGGTATAGGTCAGCCAATGCTGCTCCCGATTGGCATCAATTCCACCCAGCCGGTAGAGACCGGCTTCGAGAGGGCGGAGAATGTGCGAGAGGAAACTCACCTCTCCATTGAACACCCGCGTCATGTACGCGCCGAGCGGCTTCACCAGCGCGGCAACGAGGGCGCAGTACACGAGGATCTGGATCCAGCCGACGACGGTCATGAGGGCCTCTTTCAGAACCGCTCGGGACGCAGCAGCGCGTAGACGAGATAGACCAGCAGCGCCGCGATGACGGCGCCGGCGACGGCGAAGTCGACGAACATGGGATTCTCCTCAGAGCCGCTCACACCCGTGCGCGTAGGCGATGGCGATGACGAAGAATGCGAGTCCTCCCGCCAGGAAGATCACGTCCAGCATGGATGCTCCTTGCCCATCGAGCGCAGTTACCGGAGGGCGACCCAGCCCCAGACGCCCAAGATCACGATGGGAGGTTCAGGCTGGCGCCGCCGACCGGATACTTGATCAGCTCGGCATATGGATGCGAGATGGAGCGGCGAGCGATCTCATAGGAATTTCATATATGCGCCTAAGGGAACCGGCGTGGTTTCTCAGTGTTTGGCACGTCCCGATAGACTAGGCGGCACACTACATCCCATGAGCGGTCATCGACGCTTTCCGCGACATTTCGCTCGTCGGATGTCCGCTCTCGTTGTGGAAGCTGTCCATTGTAGACTTCGATACGAAGGCAGCTTTTGACCCTTTGCTGACATCGAACGGTTCGTGTCGCTGGCCGAAAAGTTGGTCCGTTTTCTGCCCCATCGCGTCGGCCGCTTGAAACGCCCAGACGCACAACCTTCCTGATTAGGCAGGAACGTACTTTAGCCTGATCACGCTCTCGCCAATGCGATCGCTGGCCACGTGTCGTAGCCGCGGTTGGGGACCTACGAAGAATGGCCTGCCGCGACCAAGCGCGACGGGATGAAGGAAGAGCTGGTACTCATCGATCAGCCCAATCTTGGCTAGGCTTGCGGCGAGCTTTGGTCCGCCGACTTCGATCTCGCCGACGAGATCGGCCTTCAGCTTTCGTACCGCCGCCTCGACATCATCGCCGATCAACGTCGCATTCGGCCCCACTGATTTCAGCGAACGCGACACCACCCATTTCGGCATGGCCCGCCACGCTTGCGCGAACGCGCGCAGATCGTCGCCCATCGCCGGATCGTCCTCGTCCCAATTGTTCCCATCCCAATAGCGCATCACCTCGTAGAGGCCGCGCCCGTAGATGCTGCCGGTGGCTTTGCGCGTCTGCTCAATAAAATACTTGAATAGCACCGGATCAGGCGCGAACGCATCGTGTTCGTGGTCGACGTAGCCGTCCAACGACATGTTCATTCCGAATACGAGCTTTGCCATGGTGGAATTGTATCACAAAGCGGACCACGTTCAACGAACTGCTGGCACTCGCGCAGATGCACCCTCATGGCCCATCCCGACCGGAGCGTTATGTCAGCTCTTGAGGGATCATCAGTCTTAGTGCCTGGCGCGTCGGCGGGAACGCGAGGGCAGTAACGCCAAAGTCGATGAGTGCGAAGCCATCCTCCGGATCGATCTTCTTTCGAGGATGCGCTGGCGTCACAGTGGCCATCACCTAACGAGCGTCACGTCCAGCGTGCGACATAATTCGGCATCTTGAGGAGGATGACATCCATACGTCGGGCGGCCAACTTCAGGGGGAAGGATGACGACGCCATAGTGCGCGCATCTAGTGAGTAGATTGAAATTGTATTGTCCCCGCGGAGCAAACTACGGGACAGTTTTTCCTGGTGATCTCTGATTACAGGCAAGCGCTGATGGTGCGTGACGGCTGTGTGGATCTTTCCTGAAAGGACGAAGTTCCCCGAGTTCTTCCAACGGCTCTCGAGAACCGTGTTCTGCAATCATGATCGTCTCCCGACGCCGCACGCGCAGCGAACCCCACTGATAGGAACGTCGCAATGACCGGCCCCGCCTCTTCTCACTCTCTGACGAGCCCGAACTCCCTCCACGCACGGGACATCGCCTACTCACTTCATCCCTACACGAACGCCCGGCGTCACGAGCAGATCGGTCCCCTCATCATCAAGGGCGGTGATGGGATCCACGTGTTTGACGATAGTGGGAACCGCTACATCGAAGGCATGGCCGGCTTGTGGAACGCAGCGCTCGGCTTCAACGAAGAGCGGCTGATTGAGGCCGGCGTCAAGCAGCTCAGAGAGCAGCCCTACTATCATAACTTCAATCACCGCGCTCATCCCGCGGCGATCGAATTTGCCGAAAGGCTGGTCAAGGTTGCGCCTGAGGGGCTGACAAAGGTGTTCTTCGCCAACTCCGGTTCGGAAGCGAACGACACCGTGATCAAGCTCGTGCGCTACTTCAACAACGCACTGGGTCGGCGATCCAAGAAGAAGATCATCGCGCGTTTGCGCGGGTATCACGGCATCACCATCGGCGCCGGAAGCCTGACAGGACTGCCGCTCAATCATGATGACTTTGATCTCCCGATTCCGGGGATCTTGCATACCGCGTGCCCGCATCACTACCGATATGCCGAGAAGGGCGAGAGCGAAGAAGCGTACGCCACCCGCCTCGCCGAGCAGCTCGAGGCAATGATTCTGGAGGAGGGCCCGGATACGGTTGCGGCCTTTATCGGCGAACCGATCATGGGAGCCGGAGGCGTGATCGTGCCCCCGAGAACCTACTGGGAAAAGGTTCAAGCGGTTTGCCGCCGCTACGACGTACTCGTGGCAGTGGACGAGGTGATATGCGGCTTCGGCCGCACCGGGCACATGTTCGCTTGCGAGACATTCAACATTGAGCCCGATCTGCTGGTGCTCTCCAAGCAGATCACTTCCGGATATCAGCCGCTGTCTGCCGTTCTGATGACGAGCCGCATTTATGATGCGGTTGCCGACAACTCGAACCGCATTGGTTCTTTCGGACACGGCTTTACGACAGGCGCGCATCCCGTGGCGATGGCAGTGGCACTTGAAAGCCTGAACGTCTACGAGGAGCGGGACATCGTGGGGCATGTGCGTGACGTCGCGGGCGTATTCGAGGAACGCCTGCGTTCGTTTGCCAATCACCCGATCGTCGGGGAAGTTCGCTGCTGCGGCCTGATTGGCGCGCTTGAGTTCGTTGCCGACAAGGAGACCAAAACTGCATTTGCTCAGCCGGGCATGCTGGGGAGTTACCTCATGCAGCGCGCGCTGGCCAACGGCCTAATGGCACGCCAGGTCGGCGATGGAGTCGCCTTCGCACCTCCGCTGATCATCACCAAGAGCCAGATCAACGACATGTTTGATCGTTTCAGCCGGGCCCTGGACGACGCTTACAAGTGGCACCGCGAAGCCTAGCAGCGCGTCTCGCCGCCGCGCTGCAGGGCACTGCGCGGCGGCGAAACACTCTTCCGAACTCTTCGTTCGACGCACCACCTACCCAGCGGAGCCTCATTATCGTGCGTGATTTCACAAAGCAGGGACGCTCCCTGACCATCAGTGACGGCGGGATGATCTGCACGTCGCATCCTGCGGCATCGTCGGCGGGGCTTGCCGTTCTCAAAGCTGGCGGCAATGCCATGGATGCAGCTATGGCTGCGATCGCCGTACAGTGCGTGGCCGAGCCGCATATGACCGGCATCGGCGGTGACTGCTTTGTGCTCTTCTCCCAGGGAGGTGGCGCACCGATTGCAATAGATGGCTCAGGCAGAGCACCAGCAGCAGCGGAAGCCTCTTGGTACACTGATCGCGGCTTCAAGGACATTCCCGTCGAGTCCGCTCATTCAGTGACTGTACCCGGCGCCGTTGCCGCGTGGACCACGTTGAATGCGGACTACGGCAAGAAGTCGATGGCGGAGATCCTCTCTCCCGCCATTCGACTTGCCGAGGAGGGTATGAGGGTCACGCCACGCGTCGCCTGGGACTGGGCGCGGCAGATTGCACGCCTGTCTCATGATCCGGATGCGCGCAAGGTTTTCCTTCCGAACGGACGTGCTCCTGAGGTTGGCGACCTCTTTCGCAATCCGGCGCTGGCCGGCACGCTTCGAAAGATCGCAGAGCGGGGTCCGAAGGCCTTCTATGAAGGTGAGGTGGCACAGAGCCTCACGCGCAAGCTTCGCAGCGTTGGCGGTCTGCACAGCGAGCAGGACTTCGCAGAGGCCCACAGCGACTATACGACCCCGATCAGCGCAAGCTATCGCGGACACGACATCTACGAGTGCCCGCCAGCCGGGCAGGGACTCGTAGCATTGATGATTCTGCGGGCGCTCGAAGGGCTCGATCTAGCCGACAGCCGCCACTCCGAAGCGGATCGCATCCACTATCTGGCCGAAACAACAAAGGCCGCCTATCGCGCGCGGGATGCCTACTTTTGCGATCCGGCACACGGTGACGTCGCGGTCGAGCGCTTCCTGTCCGACGGCTACGCCGCCGCCGTCCGCGCACGCATCAGCCGCGAGACGGCCACAACTGCTGAGGCCTGGAACGACATCGAGCACAAGGACACCGTGTACGTCTGCGCGGTCGATCGCGATCTGAATTCCGTATCGTTCATCAACTCGCTGTTCCACGCCTTCGGAAGCGGTATCTTCGATCCCGACACAGGCGTAATGCTCCACAACCGCGGCAGCTCATTCCGCACCTCTCCAGGACATCCCAATGCGATCGCGCCTCACAAGAGGCCAATGCATACGATCATCCCGGGCCTTCTCAGCCGCAACGGACGTGCAGTGATGCCCTTCGGTGTCATGGGGGGGCACTATCAGGCCACCGGGCACGCCCACTTCGTTTCCCAGATTCTCGATCGCGGCCACAATGTGCAGGCGGCCAGTGATGCGCCGCGGACCTTCGCCTTCGACGGAAAATTGACGCTTGAGCAGACCATCTCGCCGGAGATCAAAGATGATCTTGCGGGTCGCGGGCACGTGATCGAATGGTCGGATGCACCCATGGGCGGCGCGCAGGCCATCTGGATCGATCACGAGAAGGGCGTCCTGATCGGCGCATCCGATCATCGCAAGGATGGCATGGCTCTGGGAATGTAGAAACGTCGTTCCTCATGCAGAGCCTGCAGGCTATGGCGCGACTGTATATCGACTATGAAGAAAGCGTATTTGTCTTGTGCCTGCTTTCCGTCTGACACTGTGGCCATCCGATGGTGCGAGGAAGCGGCCCCTTGCGGCAAGGTCCGGCGAAGCGCTCGTGAGATGAGGATTATCGTCGGTGCCGAGGATGTCGTCGTGAGAACCTGCAGCCAGTCACTGTCGCGTGGATGGATATGACGTTGAACTGGAAAGACCTCGCATCGGGATTGGTCCTCATACTTGTGGGACTTCTGTATGGATATGTAACACTGGAAACTCTGCCGCTCGGCAGCGTCCTCGAAATGGGGCCCGGAAGCTTCCCGATCGTACTTTGCAGCCTTCTTGTCGCCATCGGCACCATCATCTGCGCAAGTAGCCTGTTCGGAGCACGAGAGTCCGAATTTGGACGTGTCCCGTGGCGGGCAGTTTTTATGCTGTCGATCTCCATCCTCCTGTTTGGGACCTTCCTGCGACAGCTCGGAATGTTTCCATCGGTGTTCGCGAGCGTCTTCATTGCGGCTGCAGCCGAGCCAGGATTTCGCCCGCTCCCCGCCGCCGTTATTGCCCTCGGCCTTGCCGTCCTGTGCTCACTGATTTTCCTAAAGGGGATTGGCCTTCCGGTTCCGCTGTTCGGAAGCTTCTTTCCAGCTTGAGCGCGTAGGCAAGGTCAGGGGACGCCGCGATGGAATTCATTGACAATCTTGGGCTCGGCTTCTCCGTCGCGCTTCAATGGCAGAACCTCCTCTACTGCTTGATTGGCGTTCTGCTTGGAACGGTCGTCGGCATACTTCCGGGCCTTGGGCCTCTGGCAACGATTGCCATGCTTCTGCCGCTGACGTTCGGCATGTCGGCTACTCAATCCCTCATCATGCTGGCCGGCATATACTACGGGTCGCAATACGGCGGCTCGACAACGGCGATATTGATCAATCTGCCCGGCGAGTCGTCCTCCGTGGTGACTGCCATTGACGGCTATCGCATGGCACAGAAGGGGCGAGGAGGACCCGCGCTTGCCGCAGCCGCGCTGGCATCATTCTTCGCTGGATGCGTGGCTACACTCATCATTGCGGTCGTCGCGACGCCATTGACCCGACTGGCAGTCAGCTTTGGCGCCGCCGAATATTTCTCTCTGCTTCTGGTCGGCCTGTTCTCGTCCATCGCGCTTGCCTCCGGCTCCATCATCAAGGCCATAGGAATGATCTGCCTGGGCCTGCTGATCGGGCTTACCGGCACCGACATCTACACGGCCGTTCCTCGCTTCACGTTCGGCCAACAGGAATTGGTGGACGGTATCGATTTCGTGGCGATTGCGGTCGGCATATTCGGCATCGGAGAGATTTTGCGCAATCTCGAGCGATCGGGAGGCCGCGAAGCCGGCGTCGCCAAAGTGACGAGCATCATGCCCAGTCGCGACGAACTCCGACGTATTGTGGCTCCATCCATGCGAGGCACAGCCATCGGGGCATTCCTCGGCATCCTTCCAGGTGGCGGCGCGCTGCTTTCGTCCTTCGTCGCGTACAACGTGGAAAAGAAGGTGTCGTCCAACGCAGCCGAGTTCGGGAACGGCGCGATCGAAGGCGTCGCAGCTCCGGAGGCCGCGAACAATGCAGGCGCGCAGACATCGTTCATCCCAATGCTGTCGCTTGGCATCCCATCGAACGTCGTCATGGCACTCATGATCGGCGCCATGATGGTTCAAGGTATTGTCCCCGGCCCCGAGGTGCTGACAAAGCAGCCCGAACTGTTTTGGGGCTTGGTCGCCTCCATGTGGGTGGGCAACGCAATGCTGGTTGTGCTCAATTTTCCGCTGATCGGAATCTGGGTTCGGCTTCTCACGATACCTTACAGCGTGCTCTTCCCGGCGATCATCGCTTTCTGCTGCATTGGTGTGTACAGCGTCGGCAATTCCGGGTTCGATGTGTACGTTGCCCTCATCGCAGGGTTGATCGGCTACATCCTAGTGAAGCTCGACTTCGAGCTGCCGCCATTCGTGCTCGGCTTCATTCTCGGCCCGATGCTGGAAGAGAATCTACGGCGGGCTTTGCTCATTTCCGGTGGCGATTTGTCGATCTTCGTCACACGCCCCGTCAGCGCGGGCCTTCTGGTCGTCGCTGTGGTGACGCTCATTGTTGTCAGCCTGCCGGCGGTGGCCAAGAAGCGCAAAGTCCTCTTCAATGAGAGCGACTGAGGCGACTCTGTCGTCTCCCAACTCGATCTCGCCACTCGATGGATGGCTGCCTCGACAACGGTCTGGCGTCACAGCGTCGATTTTGAACGACTTCTGGAACCCGACAGTGCTGCCCGCTAGCTGAGCGCGCCGCCCCTCGCCCGAGCTTACCGTTGCGTCGGCGCGCCGACGCAGTCCATCGCAAACACCCCTAAATGTGCTCGCGACGAGCCCTGCGCATAGTTCAGTCGCTGGATTGCTTGGCACGCATTGATCGAAGGAGCGGCACGGCTGTCTATTGTGCGGCGGATCATCTGAATATAGCTTTGCGATATGTCAGGGTGGCTTGCCATAAGAGAATGTGAATGGACATCCGTCAGCTGCGCTACTTCGCTTCCATCGTTGAGCAGGGTTCGTTCTCCCGAGCTGCCGCCACTCTTCGGGTAGCGCAACCAGCTCTGTCGCTGCATGTTCGCAACATGGAGGCCGATCTGGGAACCTCTCTGTTGTTTCGCAGTCCCAAGGGAGTCGTGCCGACAGAGGCGGGCCAAATCCTGCTGCGCAACGCGCGGATCATCCTTGATCAGCTCACCATCGCGGAAGACGAACTCCGGGGACATGACAGCGAGCCCGCTGGAGAGGTTCGCCTGGGGCTCCCCAGCACGTTCGGCCAGATTCTGGCTGTACCGCTCATCATGGCTGCTCGAAGCCGCTACCCGAAGATAAAGCTTCGCGTCGCGGAAACGATGAGTGGGTTTGCAGTCGAGTGGATATGCGACGCACGCATCGATCTTGCGGTCGTGTATCACGACCTGAATGAAAGGTCGGTCGAAGTAACACACGTGCTGGACGAAGAGCTCGTCTGCTTTGGCCCTGTCGATGCGCTAGGAGACTTCGATTTGCCAAAGGCGGATCGACCAATCTCCTACGATCATATCGCCAATTTGCCTCTGATCCTTCCCGGCGGGCGCAATGGCTTTCGAGACCTGATCGAGCGCTATGCAGCGAACTCCGGCGTAACTCTCAACACCATTATCGAGGTCGACTCGCACTCAAACATCAAGGATCTGGTCCGCGCCGGCGTGGGCTACTCTATTCTCTCGATGAACTCCATTGCCGACGAGGTGAAATCGGGGCAAGTGAGGTACTGGAGAATAGGGAGGCCTCCGCTCAAGCGGCCCGTCTATCTTGTTCACTCCATCAATCGCCCCATCACGAATGCCGTTGCCGCGATGAAATTCCTCGTGCTGGAGGTCATGCACGACCTTGCGCGCAAAGGAAGCTTGGTGCGGACAACGATCATCGGAGAGTCTGCAGCATAGATGCAGCACTCAATAGCCGTCGCGTCAGCGGTCTCGCGCTGACGGTCCTCACGTCATTCGAAGTACCCGTTGTCGACCCTGGCTGGTTCTTGGATGCCCCAGGACAAAGTCGTGCGCGGGAAGGCGAGCACCAGGCCATAGCGCGCACATCTAAAGCGTAGAATGAAATTGTATTGTCCACGTAGTTCGATTTGCGGGACCATGACGTGGAACGGAAATGTGGGACGCTTCCCGACGCTGACTTCATCGCATCGCCTCGGAAGGCTCAATGACTGCGATCGGCGGAGCCGCGACTAGGCGTCCGTTGAACTACATGGAGAACAACCGATATGAGCCTGAGAAGAGTCGCTGCGAGCGCAGCAGCAGCACTGACGATGTTTTTCACGGGCGCGGCCGGCGCGCAGGAGTATCCGAGCAAGCCGATCACAATCATTTCTCCATGGGAACCGGGCAGCTCCGTAACGCTGTTTCAGCGCGTTGTCGCCAAGGAGCTGGAGAAAGTTCTCGGCCAGCCGGTCATCGTGGATCCACGTCCCGGAGCTACCGGCGCGATCGGTATCGGTGCCGCTATCAAAGCGCCGGCCGACGGCTACACTCTGGTCACAACCGTGACGAGCAGTTTCGTTTCTCCGCTGGTCAACAAACAGATCAAGTTCGATATGTTCCGCGAGCTGACGCCTGTAGCTCAGCAAGCGTCGATCGAGTGGGCCATCATCGGGCGGCCTGACCTGGATGTTTCCGATCTCAAGGGCGTGATCGCTAAAGCCAAGGCAAAACCGGGCACAGTGACCTATGGATCGTCGGGGATCGGCAGTGCCCTCCATATCGCAATGGCTGCCCTCGCGGCAGAAGCTGGCATCACGTTGCGGCATGTCCCGTACAAGGGAGAGGCAACTGCAATCGTAGGCGTGATGGGCAAAGAGGTCGATCTTGCGATCACCACAGTGGGTGGTATTGCGCCAAAGATCCGCTCAGGCGAGGTGAAAGGCATCGTGGTCACGTCGCGAAACCGGTCGCCCTATCTGCCGGACGTGCCTACCGCTTCGGAAGCTGGTGTGCCTGGCTTCGCAGTAGAGAGCTTCAATGGCCTTCACGCACCGGCCGGTACGCCGGCTGTCGTGCTCGACAAGCTCGAGAGCGCACTGCTGAAGGCATTGGAGAGTCCGGAGGTTGTCGAGTACACGCAAAAGGCATCGTTCCTTCGCGATCCGGCGCCGCGCGGAGAGTATGATGCGAGAATCAAGAAGCTCATCAACTCCTTCAAGCCGCTCGTTGAGAAGATGGACATCGCGCCGAAGTGATGACGGCAGCCGTCGCCGTCCGCGACGTGCTGAAAATAGGCCAGCTGCTCGCTTTCCAAGCCTATGCAGAGCGCGTTCGACACGAGCCTGGCCAGATCGTTCGCCCTAGCCAACTCCCGCGGCTAGGGCGACTGCAGATTTCAGAGCGCCATTCAGTCCTTTCCGCTCTTCCTGTATTGCTGGAAGCCACCAGCAGCATCCCGTCTTAGTCGAGGTTTGACCATGCCGAACGGATCCTCTCTCGCAGCGGACCTCATCGTAAGGAACGCCAAGATTGCCACGCTCGATCCGACAAGCCGGATCGTACAGGCAGTGGCCATTTCTGGTGACCGGTTCGTTGCCGTGGGGTCCGAGGCTGAGATTGCCGCGCTGGCCGGACCAAACACTCGCGAAATCGATGCCAAGGGCCGACTTGTCGTTCCCGGCCTGATCGATGGACACGCACACATGGATCGCGAGGGGCTCAAGGAGCGCATTCCCTCGCTTGCCGGCTGCCGCTCCGTTGCCGACATTCTCAAGATCATAGCTGCTCTGGCGGAAGCGACGCCCAAAGGCGAATGGATCGTCACCATGCCAGTGGGCGACCCGCCGTTCTTTCTCGGCGTGCCGCAGAATCTCAAGGAAGGTCGCCTTCCCAATCGCAAGGAACTCGACAGCGTTGCGCCGGATCACCCCGTATACATCCGTGCCATTTGGGGGCATTGGCGTAACACGCTGCCGCTCCTATCCGTCGCCAATACCCGCGCGCTCGAACTCGCCGGTATCTCACGCAACACGCTGCCGCCGGCTCCCTCCATTCAAATCGACAAAGACCCGTCGACAGGAGATCCAACTGGCGTCTTCACCGAGTTCACCTTCAAACCGCTCGTCGAAAAGACGCTGATGAAGGTGGTCCCCCAGTTCACGCTCGATGATCGTATCGCCGGCCTGGCGCGCTCGATGGAAGTCTACAATTCCTATGGCACGACGAGCGTATTCGAGGGGCATGGGATCGCCAGCGAAGTCCTGGCCGCATATCAGAGCCTCCGGGCTCAGGGTCCGCTCGCCGTACGCTCCGTTCTGATGTTCAGCCCCTCGTGGCCATCGACGGATGTGGAAACGATCCGCGATATGCTCGCCGACTGGGGTCGCTGGCTTACCGGGCGCGGTATGGGCGACGCGTATCTCCGCATGTGCGGTCTCTTCACGGAGTCGGATTACTCGGAAGAGAATCGGTTGCGCGCACTATGCGGGCCCTACACGGGCTGGGCCGGGTTCAACTTCGACGCAGGCCTGCCCGAGGACATCATGGTGGAAATGATGGTGGAGGCCGCGCGGCTCGGCATTCGCGTGGGCTCCTTCAGCCCGCGCATTCTCGACCTCTTCGAGAAGGTGGACAAAAAGGCTTCCATCGGCGAGCAACGCTGGCTGATCGAGCACATCGGCGTTTTCACTCCCGACCAGATCAAACGCATCCGCGATCTCGGATTGGTCGTCCAGGCCTATTCGACTCGGTGGATCGAGCAGACCGGCGAGATGTCACGTGCGCAACTAGGTGAGGAGGGTGCAGTGAATGTCCTGCCTATGCGCAATCTGATCGACGCGGGCGTCCACGTCTCATTGGCGACGGACAATGTGCCCCCAACCCTGATGGTGCCGATTGCGCACGTCATCACGCGCAAGACTGCAGCCGGGCGACCGCTCGCGCCCTCGCAAGCAATCTCCAGAATGGAAGCATTGGCTACCGCCAGCCGCGAAGGCGCCTACCTCAGTTTCGAGGAAGATGTGAAGGGTACGATCGAGCCCGGCAAGTATGCGGACCTCGCCATCTTGAACCAGGACCTGCTGACATGCCCTGAGGAACACATCGCCGACATTCGCTCGGTCACCACCATCACCGGTGGTAGGGTAGTCTACGAGGCAAGCTGATCGTCTCGAAGAGAATAAAGTCGTGCAGAGGCTGGCGCCGCTCTGTGCCAAGCCTCCGTTGCTCGGAGACGAGGTCGATCGTCTCTCCGAGCCCTTCAAATGACGGCAGATCGACAGGAGTGCCCGATGACCGATGACCAGCCACGCTATCTCCATCCTGAGCAGATTGTCTCGACGGAGTGGCTCGCCGCACACCTCGATGCCCCGGGCCTGCGCATCTTCGATTGCACAACCTATCTGATTTACGAAACGGGAACTGGGCGGCCATACCGCGTCGAGAGCGGACGCGCCGACTTCGACACCGGTCATATTCCCGGCTCCGCCTTCCTCGACCTTCAGGGGGAACTTTCGGATACGAGCGCGAAAACCAACTTCATGATGCCGCCGATCGAGGAACTTGCACGTCGCTTCGCGGCGAAGGGCGTCGGGGATGACACGCGCGTCGTACTCTACTCGCGCAAGGCCACGCAGTGGGCGACACGCATCTGGTGGATGTTGCGGGCGGTCGGCTTCGACAATGCTGCGATCCTGGATGGCGGCTTCGAAAAGTGGGTGGCGGAAGGCCGCCCCCTCTCGACATCCACGCATGACTATACCGCTGCCAAACTGGCTGCCCGGCCGCGGCCGGAGTTGTTCGTCGGCAAGGAGGAGATGAAGGCAGCAATAGGCCACGCGGGCGTTTGTTCGATCAACGCCCTGGCGCCGGAGTTGCACAGCGGCGCTAGTCCCCGCTATGGCCGCCCAGGCCGCATTCCCGGCAGCGTCAACGTGCCAGCAGCGAGCCTCCATGACGCAACGACCTTTGCGCTACGCCCACCGGAGCAAGTGGCGCCCATTTTCAAGAATGTTGGGGCCGACAAATCAAAACGCATCCTCATCTACTGTGGGGGCGGCATTGCTGCGACGATGGATGCCTTCCTGTTGCACCAGCTCGGCTACGAAAACCTAGCCGTCTACGACGCCTCGATGAGCGAATGGGCGAAGGATCCATCGCTTCCGATTGAAGCCGACTGAGACGCGCAGGCAGCGGCTCTTCTCCTCGCCCGAGGCGCGATTGCGCCGGGGAAGAAGAGCCGCTCGTGGAAACACATCTCAGCGACCTTTGGATTGAGTAACTCGCAACCCATCGCGTGGCGGGCCAGCCTCATCACTGAAGCAAGACCGCTGTGCCATCCAATCTGTCTGCGCGAGGTTCGTCGGGCTCTGCGTCGACATCGACATGTTCAAGAATGCTGTGGCAGCGATCGACGTAGCCTGCCTGCCCGGCAAGCCGGCCGCCCATGTTTTAGAGATCGCCGCGCCTTGAGATGTCGACGCCTAAATGCCCCGCGTTGATCCCGCTGAAGATCGCTATTTCTGGCGCGCCACGCGAGTATCGCGAGCGAGCACGGATGTCCGTTGCCCCGCGATCGTGGCGGCGAAGATGCTCGTTCTCATGGCTCGCGCGGGAAATATGAAAGAGCCGCAATTCATATCGGATCCTGACGGCAGCTCCAATTCTACATTGCAGAACGCTATTCTTCAATGATTAGCCTCTGGTCTTGACCATTGCGCTAAGGGTCCGCATTATGCCTTTAGATCGTTCCACTCAGCAGAATTGAAGGCGATGGCAGTCGACAGAAACCGGTTCATTGCGTCAGCCGCAGGAACGTTCGAACTCCTGGAGGTTTTCGGGGAACACCCCGGGCAGATGTCCCTCTCGGCACTCGCAGCTAAGGTCGGCAGACCCAAGAGCAGCGTGCACCGCGGGCTGGCGACGTTGATCGGCATCGGCTTTGTGGAGCAGGATCCGAGCACCTCGCACTACCGATTGACGTTGAAGACGTGGCGAATCGGGATGGCCGCGTTGGCGGACTTCGATCTGGTGAAATTAGCGCGCCCGCACCTCGAAAGGCTCATGACGGCCGCCGATGAGACCGTGCATCTCTCGATGCTCGATCCTTCGGGCGACGTGATCTACGTCTCGAAGGTCGAGAGCGCGCGGTCGATTCGCGTGCAGACACAGCTGGGGAAACTCAACCCATCGCATTTGACTGCGACCGGCCGGGCAATCCTCGCCTTTCGGAAGGATATGGCCGACAAGGTCCTTGCACGGCCACTCAAACCGATAACCTCGCTCAGCATCGTCGATCCGAAGCGCATTCGCGTCGCCTTGGACGACGTGGTGCGTAAGGGCGTTGCGGTGACAAAGGGCGAGAACCACGTCGAGATGGGTGGGATCGCCGCCCCTATACGGGACCACAGCGGAGAAGTTGTCGCGTCGTGTGGCGTCGCCATTCCTGTATTTCGGATGGATCGAAAGCTCATCGAGCGGTGCACGCCATTCGTCATTAGTGCTGCGGCCGCTATCTCTGAAAAACTTGGCTACCAGCAAGACGCTCGTTCAGCCAAGCGATACGGAACATCCTGAGATGCAAGCGGCGGCCGCCAGCACCGTTGTCGGTGAGATCGGCCTACACTGGTCGCGCGTGTCGCCGAATGCGATCGCATTGGAAGATGGATCGGCGGCGCTCACCTATCGGCAACTGCATGAGCGCGTGGATCGCCTCGCCGCGCGCCTGGTCCGCAAAGGAATTCGCCAAGGAGATGTCGTCTCGGCACTGTTGCCGAATGGCTGCGATTGCATCGTGGCTGTTCTCGCCGTTGCGCGCGCCGGTGCCACGTTCTGTCCGCTCAATCCGCGTTTTACTGCGCGCGAGCTCGCTCGCATTTTTCGCGTGGCCAAGCCCCGGGCGGTGCTCGTCGACGGTAATCGGCATCATGCGCTCGCAGACCCTCTGCTGCTCGTGCTCTGCCCCGAAGAGCTTCTCGTCGAGGTCGACGCAGCTGAGGAGGGCGTGTCGCCAACCGCCGCGTTTCCCTCGGTCGATCCCGCGGACTTCTTCAGCTTGATGTTCACGTCCGGTACCACCGGAGAACCGAAAGGTGCGCTGGCAACGCACTCGGCGCGCGTGACGTGGATCTCGAGTGGCATCATCGAGTACGGCGTGACGCGCGACGATCTCTATCTCAGTGCCATGCCGCTCGTGCACTCAGCTGGATTGACCCTGGCGCTAATCCACCTCGAAGCCGGCGCGCGCGTGCACGTCATGCCGCGCTTCGATGCGAACGCATTCCTTCGTCTCGTTTCGGAGAAGAAGATCACGTCCGCGCTAGCGGTCCCGACGATGCTTGCGATGCTCCTGACCGAGGTCGACGGCTCGCCCACAAAGTACGACCTATCGAGCCTTCGCCGGCTCATTACGTGCGGCGCGCCCTTGTCGCAGGCAACGAAAAGCGCGGTCTTGAGGCGTCTCTCGCCGCAGCTCTACGATTTCTACGGATCGACTGAATCCAATAGCATGACGGTGCTGCGCCCAAGCGATCAGGTACGCAAGGCGCATTCCGTCGGCAAGCCGTTTGCCGGCGTGGAGATCAGAATATCGGGGTCCACCGGCGAGGAGCTGCCATCGCGGCAAGTCGGCGAAATCTGGAGCTTCAATCCATCCACGATGAGCCGCTATCTCGATGCGCCAGATGCGACGGCCGCTGCCTTCTCGGGTCGATGGTATCGCACTGGCGATCTCGGATATCTCGACGACGACGGCTACCTCCATCTCGTCGGCCGTGCGCAAGAGATGATCATCAGCGGCGGCATGAATATCTATCCGTCGGAAATTGAGAACGTCCTGATGGAGCACCCCGATGTGCTCGACTGCGCGGTGGTCGGAATGGCAGACGAGACATGGGGCCAGTTGGTAAAGGCCTACATCGCGCCTCGCGGCGAGGGCCGTCCAACACTCGGCGAGGTGCAGGCGCACTGCAAACAGCAACTGGCTGATTTCAAGAAGCCGAGACAAATCGAGATCGTTACCGAGATTCCGCGCAATGCAGGAGGCAAAGTCGTCAAATCGGCGCTGACGAATGCGCCGAGCCATCCAGCTTGATCGCCGCGGCGCTGCCGCACATCGAAGAGCCCGATAAACGGGCCTTCCAGGAAACAATCAGGAGGAAACAATGCCTGTAAGTAGTAATGCAAATTTTGTTGCCTCCCGATCGCGGGTATTTGCGATCGGGTTCGCGTGCCTTGTTGGCGCACTAGCCGCAGTCGCGCCCGCGCGTGCCGAAGTCTCGGAAGTGCGCATCGTCCGTCAGTTCGGCATTCACTACCTGCCTCTCGTGATCATGGAGCATGAGAACCTGATCGAGAAGGCCGCCGCGGCGGACGGCCGAAAGGATCTGAAGGTGAGTTGGGCGCGGCTGTCCGGCGGCGCTTCGGTCAACGATGCGCTGCTTGCGAAAGCCGTGGACCTATCCGCTGGTGGCGTTGGCCCGCTGCTCGTGCTCTGGGACCGGAGCAAAGGTGGCAAGGGCGACGTGAAGGCGCTTGCCGCGGTAAGTGATGTGCCCATGACGCTCACGACCCGCAATCCTAAGATCAAATCGATCGAAGATTTCACCGAACAGGACAAGATCGCGCTCCCGGCCGTCAAAACGTCAATGCAGGCGGTGACACTGCAGATGGCTGCAGCGAAGAAGTGGGGACCGAAAGAGTTCGAGCGCCTCGATCGTTTCACGATGTCGCTGCCGCATCCCGATGCCACCACGGCCATGCTGTCGGGCGCAGGTCAGATCAACTCACATTTCACCGCCGCGCCGTTCGATTTTCTTCAGTTGAAGACGCCCGGCATCCATGCCGTCCTCGACAGTTATGAGGTCTACGGCGGTCCGGCCACACTCATCCTCCTCTACGCGGCGCAGAGCTTCTGCGACGACAATCCGAAGACGTGTCAGACCGTCGTCAAGGCGATGGGGCAAGCAATGGACGTGGTGCGATCCGACAAGAAGCGTGCGGCCGAGATCTACCTGAGTGTGACCAAGGAAAAGACGACAGTCGAGGATCTCGTCGCGATGCTGGAGAACCCCAAGATCCAGTTCCGGCTCGAGCCGAGTGCAACGGCACCTACTGCAGAGTTCCTGCATTCCATCGGTCGTATCAAGAACAAGCCGGCGTCGTGGAAGGACTACTTCTTTCCACTCTCGCACGGCCTGAACGGTAGCTGATGATGCTGGACGCTAAGGTGAAGATAGCGGCGGCTACAGGCGTGCGGAACGGCGTCGGTCGGCCTCGAGCAAACGAGGATGATGAGAGCATGGGCGCCGTGTCCGTCCTCTCCGGACGCGGCGTTACGCTGCAATACAAGACGCCGGACCATCTGGTGGTTGCGACCTACCGCGTGGACTTCGATGTCCACGCGTCGGATCGCTTTGTGGTACTCGGGCCGTCCGGGTGTGGGAAGTCGACGCTTCTGAAGGCCGTCGGTGGATACATTGCGCCCACGGAGGGGGAAATCCGTCTCAAGGGAGAGCTGGTCCGAAGGCCCGGGCCGGATCGGATCATGGTGTTTCAGGAGTTCGATCAGCTTCTCCCCTGGAAGTCGGTTCGCCAGAACGTCACCTTCGCGTTGACGGAAAGCGGGCGTGCCTCAGGCAAGGCAGCCGACGACCGCGCAATGCACTACATCGAGAAGGTGAAGCTCACGAAGTTTGCCAACTCTTATCCGCATACCCTTTCAGGGGGCATGAAACAGCGCGTCGCGATCGCCCGCGCCATGGCCATGGAACCTGAGATCCTGCTGATGGATGAACCCTTCGCGGCGCTCGATGCGCTAACCCGGCGAAGGATGCAGGAAGAACTCCTGCAGCTGTGGGACGATACGCGCTTCACCATGATGTTTGTCACGCACTCCATAGAGGAGGCCGTGATGCTGAGTTCGCGCATTCTCCTGCTGTCGCCGCATCCGGGGCGGGTGCGCGCGGAGTTCAACAGCAACGGCAAGGACGAAATCGAGCCGCTGACGGGGCAGAAACTGTCCGTGGCGATCCACGACCTCCTCTTCGCCGATCAACCGGAGACCGAGGGTGAAGGCGATGACCATGACTGATACGGCTGCCAAGCGCCCGGCGTACATTCGTGAAGTCACCGACGACGGCAACTACGGTACGGTCGAGAAGCCGCTGACGATCTGGGAGCGCGCCTATCGAATTGAAGCGCTGCGAAAGGCCGTCCTGCTCGTCATCCTGGCGGCTGCATGGCAAGCCTACGCACTCAGCCTCAACAACTCCCTTCTGTTTCCGACCTTTACCGAGACGATCGAGGCCCTGTGGACGAACGTCACGACGCTTGGCCTTCTGGGAAAGGTTTGGATGTCGATCAGCGTTCTCGCGCGCGGCTATCTCATCGGGCTTTTCCTTGCTGCAACGCTGACGGTGTTGGCCATGAACACCCGCATCGGCAGAGATCTCCTCGAGATCCTCACATCGATGTTCAATCCGCTGCCGGCAATCGCGCTGCTGCCGCTTGCGCTGCTTTGGTTCGGTCTCGGCAATCAGAGCCTGATCTTCGTCCTGGTTCACTCAGTGCTGTGGCCGGTAGCGCTGAATACGCTCGCGGGCTTCCTTGCAGTGTCGAACACATTGCGAATGGTCGGCCGCAACTATGGTCTTTCGAGCCTGCGCCTCGTCGTGAAGATCCTGATACCTGCTGCGCTGCCCAGCATTCTCGCCGGCCTCAAGATCGGTTGGGCTTTCGCGTGGCGAACGCTCATCGCTGCAGAGCTTGTTTTCGGCGCAAGCTCAGGCTCCGGCGGGCTTGGCTGGTTCGTCTTCGAGCGCAAGAACGACCTCGATATTCCTGGCGTCTTTGCCGGCCTGCTGGCCGTCATTCTGATCGGCCTTTTCGTCGAGTACGTGATCTTCCGCCGGCTAGAGCAGCGGACGGTCGTCCGATGGGGGATGCAGCATTGATGCAAGCGTCCCGATATGCCGACCCTCGATCCAAAAATGTGTGCGCAGTTGTCGTTGAGCTAACTGGGAGCGTTCGATGAAGAAGCAGCTTCATCTCAATCTCTTCATCTACGGCCGCGGTCATCACGAGGCCGCCTGGCGCCACCCACGCGCGTCGAAGCGTTCGCTGATGGATGTCGAGCACTACGTCGAATGCGCGAAGAAGGCGGAGGCGGCCCATTTCGATTCCATCTTCCTGGCGGACGTTCTGAACCTGCCGCCCGATGTCGATACCTCGGCGCGCATCTGGCTCGAGCCCTTGACGACGCTCGGAGCCGTCGCTCATGCGACCAGCCGCATCGGTCTGATCGCGACGGCATCAACCACGCACACCGAGCCGTTCAATCTTGCGCGCCAGTTCTGCTCGCTCGACCACATCAGCCAAGGCCGTGCCGGTTGGAATATCGTGACGTCGTTCAGCAATGCCGGCAGTCGCAACTATGGCGGTGGCGGTCGGCTTTCGCACGCGGAGCGCTACGACGTCGGCGAGGAATTCGTAAACGTCACGAAGGCGCTTTGGAACAGTTGGCGCGACGATGCCGTCGTCGATGATCGCGAGGGCGGTGTCTTCATCGATAAGAATCGCGTCAAGGAGATCGATCACAAGGGCCAGAATTTTGAAGTGGCCGGTCCCCTCAATCTGCCCCGCAGCCCGCAAGGCTGGCCGGTGCTGGTCCAGGCTGGATCCTCCGATACCGGCAAGGCATTCGCTGCGCGCCATGCCGAGGCTGTGTTCACGGCGCACATTCAGAAGGGCACGGCTCAGGACTTCTATCGCGACATCAAGTCTCGCGTCGTCGATGCAGGGCGGGCGCAGGATCAGCTCCTGGTGCTGCCCGGGATCAGCGCCATGATCGCCGGCACCGAAGCGGAAGCCAATCGTCTGCAGCAGGAGCTCAACGAGCTGGCAGATACGAATGTAGGCCTCACGCGACTCTCCGATCGCTTCGACGGGTATGACTTCTCCAGCATCAAGCTCGATCAGGTGTTGCGCCCGGAGGATTTCCCGGATCCCGCCGAGAACCAGAGCTCTCGAGGGCGCACCGAACTGATCGTCGGTGCGGTGCGCGGGGAACAGCTCACGATGCGGCAATTGCTGGCTAAGCTCGCTGGTGCACGCGGCCATTTTGTCATCGCCGGGACGCCGGAGCAGGTTGCAGATGTCATGGAGGACTGGATCGACAGCGGTGCCGCCGACGGATTCAATGTCATGCCTCCGGTTCTGCCGTGGATGTTGGACGCCTTCACGCAGGAGGTCGTTCCGATACTGAAGCGGAGAGGACGCTTCCGCGCCGAGTACAAAGGGCGGACGCTGCGGGACCACTACGGACTAAATCGGCCTTGACCACCTGCGCGCTACGCGGAGCAACAATACTCTGCAAGGATCGCAGATGGCCCGTTGGGATACATCGCCTTCGATCGGATCTGATCCCTCAGCGGGGCGCTTTCCAAGTCATCGTGCTTCAGCCACCCGCTCCTTTCGGGCGCCCCTTTTTCTCCAGCGGACTTGCGCTTTTCGGCTTGCCCAAAGCCGGGCCTCGTCCCCGCCGCTTCCGCGGTTGCAACTTTTCGCTCTGCTTAAGCTCGGCAGAGATGAGCGCTGCTGCTGCCTGGATCTCAGGCAAGTGTCGCTTCAGTCGCACCAGCGGCAAGCTTGTGACGGGGGCCATAACGGCCAATCCCGCCACTACCTGACCTGCATTGTTCATGACCGGAACCGCGAGGCAATTGACCCCGAGAATCAGCTCCTGATCGTCAATCGAGTAGCCGCGGTGCCGGATCTCCTCGAGATGCCGCACGAATCTAGTCGCCGTCGTGAGGGTATTCTTCGTGTAGCGTTCGAATGGCGCTCTGCGCAGAAACGCCTCGGTCAGTTCCGGCGGTCCGAAAGCCAACAGCAGCTTTCCGCTGGCGCTGCAATGCACCGGCATCGGCATGTCGCCACTGATGTTGATGCGCAATGGTGCTGTAGATTCCACCCACTGCACGAACGACAGATTTCCAGATCTCAAGACAACGAGATTGACGCGGGCCTCGAGACGCTCCGCGAGATCGCTCATGAGGCGGCGGCGCGAGCCGTGCGCGGCGCTGTTCCTCAAACCGTTGAGCGCAATGTGCTCGAACGAGGAGCCGATCTGATATCGGAGCGTGAGGGGATCTTTGCTGATGTAGCCCGCCGCCTCGAGCGCTCGCGCCAGCCTGAATGTCGTCGGCTTAGGCAATTTCATGGCTCGGCTCAACTCGGTAAGAGCTGGAGCCTGCTCACATGCTGCGATGTGCGCCAGGAGTCGCAAAGCCTTCATGACCGGCGATCGATCGGCAAGCGGGTCTGAAAAATTCATTTCATTCATCGGAACAACTATGCTCTATTTTCGAGACGCTAAAACTAATGTATCAATGCCGCAGCGTGTCAAGATCAACAAGGACGCGTGGACCTGTCGACCAAGTGGACGGTCATAATTCGGAACACGCAAGGTATGTGAGACGGAGGCAAACTCCGCCGCGGGATAGGAGAGGAAACGGAATATGAGCTTGCTGAGATCCGTACGGTTCGCACTTGCGGCTGCTGGAGCCGTGAGCTCCCTGCTGTTCTTTGATGCTCGCGAGGCGCCAGTCGCTGCGCAGACGAATGACAAGATCCGTATTGCGGCTCAAGTCTGGTTCCCAAGCTTCCCGCAGTACACTGCCATCGAGCGTGGTATCTATGCGAAGTGGGGCCTCGATCCTTCGATCAAGGTCTATCCTTCGGGCGCCCCGATCGTACAGGCAGCCGCGACGAGCGAGTGGGACGTGGCCCACATCGGCCTGCCACCGACAGTTCAAGGCGTGAAGCTTGGCCTGATCATCGCCGGCGTCATCAGCGAGGAAGCCATCATCCAAGAGATGATCGGTCGCCCCGACTATGTTGCGGCCGCGCAGAAGGACCCATCGAAGCTCAAAGGCGCGAAGATCTTCATCACCACCGCGTCGACGGGACACTTCATGATCGAAGGATGCCTCAAGAAGCGCGGCATCGCGATGTCGGACGTGCAAATACTGCCGTCCGAGCAACAGGCTTCGCTTTCCGCCTTTGTTGCGGGCAATGGCGATCTGGCGCAGTTGTGGCCGCCACAGACGACGGCCGCCCGAGAGCGTGGCAATGTAAAGCTTTGCGATGGCGTCGAGGCGGGCTTGAAGATCCCGTCCGTCTGGGTGATCCACCCGGACTTCGCCAAGAAAAATCCAGATGCCGCCGTACGCTGGCTGAGGGCGACACTGGAAGCTGTCGAGTGGGCACGCAAGAACAAGGGTGAAGCCGCCGCGCTCTACAAGAAATGGGATCAGTTCCGCGGCACGCAGACACCTGACAGTTTCCTCAAGGAAGAGGTCGATCTTGCAACCGACCTCTGGCCGATCGAGCAGCAGCTCAAGGCCATGAAGCCCGAGGGCGGCAAGCCAGCGTATGTCAACGAGGCTATCGATGGGATCGCGCAGTTCTATGTCCGTATCGGCCGGATGAAGGAAGTGTCTCCCGCGATCTTCAAGATGATCGATACGAGCTGGATCGATAAGGCTGCCGCGCTGCCGGCTCGGTGAGCGAAAATCTGGTTGGGGTGGACGCTTGTCCACCCCACAATCGTCCCGACAAAGCGCGCAGCGGAAAAATGCAAAACGACCTCTCCTATGAAAATGTCACCATGCGGTTCGAGGGGCGATCGGGTGCCGTCCAGGCTCTCGAACGCTTCGACTTCCAGGTCAGCTCCAGCGAATTCCTCGTCATTGTCGGGCCGTCCGGATGTGGCAAGAGCACTCTGCTTCATCTGACCGCGGGTCTTTACAAACCGCCGACCGGCCGCATTCTGCTCGGCGGCTCCGAAATCCGTGAGCCTGGCCCAGACAAGGCAATCGTCTTCCAGAATTTCTCGTTGTTCCCTTGGAAGACCGTTCACGACAACATCGAGTTCGGCCTGCGCATCAATGGCATTCCAGCAGCCGAGCGCGAGGAGCAGATTAAGCGTGTGATCCGGCTCATCGGTCTCGACGGTTTCGAGAACCACTATCCGCGCCAGCTCTCAGGCGGCATGCAGCAGCGTGTTGCAATCGCTCGGAGCTTCGTCCTCAAGCCGCGCACGCTATTGATGGATGAACCGTTCGCCGCGCTCGATGCACAGAACCGCCAGATCATGCAGGAGGAGCTGGTCCGCATCTGGCAGACCCAGCGTCCCACAGTGCTCTTCATCACGCATAGCGTCGAGGAGGCGGTGTTTCTTGCCGACCGCGTCATTGTCATGACGCGCCGGCCGGGTCGCGTGAAGGAGGTGATCGATATCACGCAGATCACCGGAGAAAATCACTGGCGATCCGATCCCTTCGATGAGGTGATCCGACGCGCGGAATTCCAGGACGTGCGTTCGCGCATCTGGGGCCTTGTCAAAAGCGAGATCAGCGTCAGGAATTGAAAGTATGAATGGCGCCGGACGTAATAATAGCCTCGCCCGCGCGATGCTCGGTACGATCTCCGTTGGATCGGTACTTATCGCGTGGTGGCTTGCAACATCACTGGAACTGGTCAAGCCGCTGATCCTGCCACCTCCCGCCGATGTCTGGGTGGGATTTCTGGACATCTGGCACGGCTATCTCAATGTTCCGTTCTGGAACCATTTCCTCGCCAGCATCTCGGTCATGCTCGGCGGCTATGCCATGGCGATCGCAATCGGCGTCCCGCTTGGGATCTTCATGGCGTGGAATCGTGCCGTGGATTGGGTTGTCGGACCGCTCCTCCAGATCCTCCGTCCAATTCCACCGCCAGCGTGGATACCGCTCGCGATTCTGTGGTTCGGCATTGGCTACGCGGGCAAGATCTTCATCGTATTCATCGCGGCCGCAGTGCCGTGCATTCTCAACAGCTACCTGGCCATCAAGCAGACACCGCCTGAGTTGCTGAGTTCTGCGCGAAGCCTGGGCGCCAAGCCGCATACGCTGCTGTTCGAGGTCGCGATCCCGTCGGGCCTTCCGACGATCATGACCGGCCTCAGGATCGCCCTGGGCATCGCCTGGGCTTCGATCGTCGCGGCGGAGCTCGTCGTGTCGCTTGCAGGGTTCGGCTTTCTCATCATGAACGGCTACCGCAATCTCGAGAGCAACATCGTGTTCGTCGGAATGGCCGCGGTCGCACTCTTGGGCCTGCTCATGAACCTGGTGTTCCTGCGCATTGAACGTGCCCTTCTCCCTTGGAGAGAGGACCAAGACAATGGCTGACGGATCGGCAGAGGCCAGAGCAAGCCACCTGCCGGCAGAAGCCGCGCCCGCCGTGATCACGCGCTCGCTCGGCGACCGGATCGAAGCGTTGCCGAATGCGTTGCGCGTCGGCGTCATGCTCTTCTTCTGGCTCGTTGTTTGGTACGGCGTCGTCGAACTGTTCGGCGTGTCGAAGGATTTTCTCCCCAATCCGATCGATGTCATAAGCCGGATTATACGATTGGCATGGGAGCCGATCGGGGCTGGAGCGTTGCTCACGCACGCATGGGCAAGCATCGTCCGGCTGCTGTGGGGGTTTGCAGCGGCGATCGCGATCGGCGTGCCGCTTGGTCTCGCGATGGCTTACTTTCGCCCGCTGCAATGGATCGTCGCACCGCTCTTCGAGCTCTTCAGATACATCCCGCCCATTGCGTGGGCGCCATTCGCAATGTTCTGGTTTGGCGCGGGCAGCAGCGCGCAGGCCTACGTGATCTTCACGTCGTCGTTCGCGCCGATCCTGATAAATACCTTTCGTGGCGTGCAACTCGTCGACAGTCGACTAATAGATGCAGCCCGCACGCTTGGTGCAAAGTCATGGACCATCCTTTTCGAAGTTGCCCTACCCGCGGCCTTGCCCCATGTCGTCACGGGGCTGCGCATCGGATTGGCGACGGGTTGGATGGCACTCATCGCCGCGGAGATCGTCGCGGGTACCGGCAGCCGTGATGGGCTTGGCTACCTGATCCTTCAAGGCCAACAGCAGCTCCACGCGGATCTCACAATAGGCGCGATGGTCCTCATCGGCATCCTCGGCTCACTCATTGATTTGGCCATTCGGACAGCCGAGAAGCGCTTCGCCTACTGGCGCGACTAACAGCGATCGCCGATGCTGCGGGCGGCAACACAACGAGGTCGCCTTACCGGCCTGGTTGCCGGCAGCTCGGGATGATCGCGGACCATTCCGCGCATGCTCGCGACGGGCTCCAAGCCATCCAGATCTGATGGTCTAACTATTTGAAATTAAAATAAATATTCTGTGATGCCCCATCAGCATGTTAGTTTGAACTCCACCCTCGGCGTCCTGGAGGATTGGAATTCAGTACTCCGCGGGCAGCTTGGCCCGCATACCTCTGATATTATTGACGAAATCTTCAAGTCGGCTCTTTGCACTACAGGCCAAAATGTGGGTCCTGGAAGGTCGTAGTCATAACAGGAGTTGGGATTTCGAACTGATGGGCGTGACCATACTCAATCCCTGGATCGCCCCCTGACGTCGCTTCCATGGAGACCGTCGGGTGCAGGCTCGATGGCTGAAGACAAGGGCGCACAACAATCGTTCCATTCGGCCCACAAGCTTGCGCGGCAAGGGGCGGCAGAGGCGCCTTGCCACCCTATCACCCTCCCGCTGGACGACTTGAATATAGCGTTTTCGCGGCGCTCCATGCGAGCAGCGCCAGGGTCGCTACCATGACCGCGCAACTGATCGGTCGCTCGAAGAACGTCAAGAAATTCCCATCGGCAAGCACCATGCTACGCCGGAAATTCTGCTCGAGCAGTGGACCGAGCACGAAACCGAGGATCAAGGGTGCCGGCGGGTAGTCGAAAACCCGCATCAAGTAGCCAAAGATGCCGAACAGGGCGACGATCCAAATGTCGAAGCTCGCGTTGTTGACGCTGAAGGATCCGATGCAAACGAAAACGAGAATGACCGGGTAGAGGATGTGCCCTGGCACGGTCAGCAGGCGCACCCAGAGCCCGATGAATGGGATATTGAGGATCACCAGCATAAGATTGCCGATCCAGAAGCTCATGACGAGCCCCCAGAACAGATCGGGTCGCGCGGTGATCAATTGCGGCCCGGGCGTGATGCCGTTAATCATGAGGACGCCCAGCATCAGCGCCATCGTGGCGCTGCCGGGAATGCCCAATGTCAGTGTTGGAATGAATGCCGTCTGGTCTGCGGCATTGTTGGCTGCTTCCGGCGAACTGATGCCTTCGATCGCACCCTGACCAAATCGCGACGGGTCTTTAGCGAGCTTCACCTCGACCGAATAGGCCATGTACGATGCGATCGTCGCGCCGGTTCCGGGCAAAGTGCCGAGGAAGGAGCCGAGCAGCGAGCCTCGCACGGTCGGCCGCCAGAACTGGCGCATGTCGTCCCTGGTCGGAATCATCGAGCGCAGCGTCACGCGCCGCCGCTCCACGGTCTCGTCCATCGGCTCGCCGACCGCCTTGATGATCTCGCCGAGCCCGAACACGCCCATCGTGATCGCGACGATGCTGACGCCTTCATAAAGCTCATAAATGCCGAAGTTGAAGCGTGCGGCGCCGGAAAACACATCGAAACCGACCGTGCCGATCATCAATCCGAGGATCACCATGGCCAAGGATTTTATCGCCGACCCGCTCGACATCGTCGAGGCGCCGACCAGCCCGAGCACCATCAGCGCGAAATACTCCTGCGCCGAAAAATCGAGAGCGTAGCGCTGGATGACCGGCGAAAAGAGCATCATCAGAATGATGCCGATGCTGCCGCCGATGAAGGACGCGACGGTCGTCAGGAACAGAGCCACGCCCGCGCGCCCCTGGCGAGCCATCGGATAGCCGTCCAATGCCGTCACCGCCGACGACGATTGCCCGGGCACGTTGATGAGGATCGACGTCGTCGAACCGCCATAGGCCGTGCCGTAGAAGAGGCCGGCAAGCATGATCAATGCGGGGGTCGCATCGAGGTGGAAGGTGATGGGGAACAGCATGGAGATCGCGGCGAGCGCGCCGATCCCGGGCAGCACGCCGACGACCATCCCCATGAAGACGCCGATAAAGCAATAAGCCAGGTTCTGCGGGGTAAGCGCGACGCCGAGGCCGAGCCCGACGTTGGCGAGCAGCTCCATCATAGCGGCCACCGTAACATCTGGATTGGAATGCCAAGTCCGACACCGAAAATGAGAACAGAGACAATCGACATCGCGATGGCGAGAATGATGGCTCTGACCAGGTTGATGCCGCCGGCAGCGAGATTGGAGAGAATGATGAGCGCGAAGGTAGCGCCCACTAGCCCAACGACGTCGATCAAATAGGCAAAGGCAAGAACACCGGTGCTGATCATGAACAGCGCCCTGAAATCGACACTGATCGTCTGGCTTTTGACCATCCCGACGAGCGAGCCGCCGACAATGATGGCGCCGCAGATCGCCAAGAGAAGTCCGAGAACGAATGGATACATACCCGGCCCCATCTCGCGGATGGTGCCGAGATCGTAGTGCGCATTGGCGTACAGCGCGGTCGCCAAGCCAAGCAGGGAAAGAAACGCCCCCGACAGCGTTTCGGAATTAATGATCTTGCTCATCGGCCGTCCTTGATTGCGCCCATGCAGACATCACCGTCTCGGGCAACCCTGTCGGTTCATCCCACGCTGATGCGGCTCGGCATTTGCCCCAATGCCGCGGTGATCGACTTCATGACGTCGACGAGTTCTGCTGTTTGCTGCTCGGTGAGGTCGATAAGCGGCGGGCGCACGCTGCCGCCAGCGAAGCCGCGCGCATTCATGGCGGCCTTGGTTGTTTGCGGTTGACCGTAGCGGCGAGCGAGCAGGCGATAGGGATACCATGCACCGTGCAGCTCCCGAGCAAGGTGCGCGTCACCGAACTCGAGCGCGCGATAGCTCTGCTGGATCAGCTCGGGAAGGGCGCAGCTATTGGTGGAGCAGAGCCCGTCGAAGCCCGCGAGCATGGGGCCGAGAAACGTCAGATCGGAAGCGGAGAACAAGCGTATCCGTCCGCCGAGTCGATTGGCGACATCGTCGACCGCGACAGGAGCCAGGTCACCTTGCTTGATGCCGATGACACCTGGAATATCGGCGAGGCGTTCGATGAGATCGGGCCTGAGATGCACGCTGATGCGTGGAGCATTGTAGATCACGATGCCGCCGGGAGCACGTTTCGCCAAGCGCTCGAAATAAGCGACGACGTGCCCATCGTTGACCTCGGAGACCAGCGGCGGGAGGATCATCGGCAAGCCGCCAAGACTGTAGGCGAGCTCCGTCAATTCGTCGATAACGCGCTGGTCCGCCGAGGCCACGCACAGCATGACGGGCACGCGCCCTGCCACGGTGCTCATCGAGCGCTTGAACAGCGCTGCTCTCTCAGCGGTATCGAGGACGCCGAACTCGCCATAAGTGCCGCCGATCAATACACCGTCGTATCCGAGCAAAATGACTCTTTCGATGTTCTCGGAGAGAGCGCGCGAGTCCATCTCGCCATTCTTTCCGAACGGCGTAAGCGTGATGTTGAATAAACCCTTGAGGCGAGCCTTGTTGTCATCTGCGCCGAACATGCAACCCCTTTCGCAGCGTCTCCTGGCGGACAATCGAATTTCGGCGACTGCTCATGGAGTGGCAATCGGAAGAGAAGCAACGGTGCCAATCATTTCGAGCAATGCGGCTTGTTTCCCAGGCGGCTACTCACACGGCGAACTTGAATGGCGGGGTATCGTTCACCTCGTCGAGGAAGGCTTTGATAACGCCATTGTTGAGCGCGGCGCGACGCACGCAGATCTCCTGATTGACCGGAGAAACACCGCTCAGCGGCACAGCCTTCATGCTCCCGTCCGCGATCTCGCGCCACATAGCGCTGCGGCAGAAGAGCGATACGCCCGAGCGGCCTTGAGTGAAATGCTTGAGAGCATCGAGCGAGTTCGTGAGCAGGTGCGGCCTCAGACCGTCTTTGCCCTCCTCGAGAAAGCGGCGGACCATCTGCCCCTTGACCGAGGAATACTCGAAGGCGCCGATCGGATAGTCGACCAGCTGCTGGCGCGAGACCGATGACAGTTTTGACAATGGGTGCTCGACCGGCACCACGGCGGCAATGACGTCCTCATAGATCTTGATGATATCGATCCCGGGCGCCGGACCGAGATTGAACCCGATGCCGACGTCCGCTTCTCCATCGGCAACCGAAGGGACAATCAGCCGGCTCGGCATACGCCGGATTTCGACCAACACATCGCGGTGCTTGACCGAAAATTGATTGAGCACTTCGGAAAGGGGGCCGGAGATCGACGCACTCGTGCAAGCCACATTGAGCGTGGCACCCTTCATCTGCTGAAGGCCCTTCAGCTCCTTGTGGACCTCGATCTCCTTATCGACAACATTCTTGATGAAGGACTCGACGATCGTTCCTGCCTTCGTCAACCGCACGCCCCGCGCATGCCTCTCGAAGAGAACGGACCCGAAGCGCCGCTCGAGTGAGGCGATGTTGCGGCTGATGATCGAGACATCCAGGCCGAGGCTCCACGATGCCTTGGACATGGACCCGCATTCGACGACCTCGAGGAAGATTCGATAGTCGTCGGGCATCTCGTCACTATCGGAAACTGTGGGAATGTGGCGCGCCATGAACCCCTCGTCGGCTCGTCTGCTCAACGGCAGACGTCATGCACTGTAGCCGGCATTTCCAATGGCGCCCCCACCCCGATCGGCCTAGTCGTGTTGCGCCCTCAGCCCCACACCTGTCCGAGCACGCGCATCCAGTTGTCGCCCAGAATCTTCTTGATGAGCGCATCACTGTAACCGTGCTTGATGAAGTGATCCACCACGTGACCGAGATCGGCCTTGCTGCGGAACCCTTCCACCCGGCGGCTGGAGAAGGTGGTGTTCCGCATGACCTCCGGGTAGTACCACGGCGTTACCCAGTTCAGTTTGGTCTTGCCGTCGAACATGTCGGTCGCGATTGCCACCTTGTCTTCGCCCATCAGCTTCACCGCGTGGTCGAAGTGCCGCATGAAGTCGTCCATCGTCGGCGGCGCATCGGTCCGGATGTAAGGCGCATAGGGCGTGATGCCGAGGAGACCGCCGGTATCGGCGACGGCTTTCATCTGATCGTCCGTGACAGCCCGGGGGTTGTCGGCCAGCGCGCGGCACGCGGCGTGCGAAATGACGATGGGCTTGCTCGAATATTTAGCGGCATCGATCGTAGTCTGGACACCCACATGGGAGCAGTCCACCACCATGCCCAGGCGATTGCAGTCGCGGACGACCTGGATGCCGAAGTGTGTGAGCCCGCGGTTCTCGGGCTCCAGACAACCGTCGCCGATGTCGTTGCGCTCCATATAGGTGAGCTGCAGGATACGCAGGCCGAGCTTGTGCAGCAGCCGCACGCGCTTGCGATCGCGACCAATCGCATCGCCGCTCTGCATCCCGAAGACGAGGCCGAGCTGGCCTTCCTTCTTCGCCGCTTTCAGATCATCGAGCTTTTCGATCAGGCGGACTTTTGGGCTGATCTCGATGAACAGCAAATTCTCGTAGATGGCGCCGAGCAGCTCCTCGAATGTCGGCGTATAGGTCGGCTCGGAGACGAGGCAGGCATTGATGGCACTCCATCCATAACTGACCACTCGCTCCTCATAGGTGCCGTCCGGAACGTACGGGGTCGGATGAACGACGGAACCACCAAGACCATCGAAAACGATGGTGTCACGCAGGATAGCCTTCGCCCGGTCCGATATTTGCCCGCTGGCGCTTGATGCGTTCATCGTTGTCACTCCCCTTCCGCCGTCTCGATGTCGTATCTCGCGAGCTAATCAGCCCCGCCACAGACCAGCAACGACGCAGGATGCAAGGAAGACGTGCTTTGGGAGCAAAGCACCTCGAGGACGGCTGTCAGAATGGGTGTGCCGACAAAGCTGCATTGCTGCGAGTGTTGTTGCTCATCGCGAAAGGTGCGGCAATGCTCATCCGACGCGGCAAGCGCCGCTTTGCCGCTGAACGCCATCTGTGACCGCGGATGCGTCAGGACCAGAAGGGAGAGGGGAATGTTTGGCCAAGTCAGCATTTCGCGCATTGCAGGAAAACTACTCGTCGCCTGTGCCGCGGCAGCCGCAAGCCTGACGGGTGCCGCTGCCCAATCGACCTATCCGACGAAACCTATTTCATTGGTTGTCGGGTTTCCGGCCGGCGGCGGTGGTGACGGTGCCGCTCGGGTCTACGCCAAGCATCTCAGCGACGAGCTCAAGCAGCCGGTCAACGTCATCAACCGGCCTGGCGGCAACACTATTCCCGCCGTGCTTTCTGTCATGAAGGCGCCTGCCGACGGCTACACGCTGCTCTTCGATGGCGTCGCGACCAACTCTCTCCAGATGGATATCAAGGACCTTCCCTATAAGGTACTCGATCGGGTCTACGGGCCACGCCACAACGTTGGGCACTACTATTTCGCCGTGCCCAAAGATTCACCACACAAGACGCTCGACGATGTGGTCAAGACGATCAAAGCCAAGCCGACCGAATTCAAGATCGCATGGCTCGGCGGGACCAGTCTGACCGATACCGTCCTCACGAGCTTCCTCAACGTGATCGGCCTGAAGCCGAGCGATGTGAAGCGCGTGCCGTTTACGGGATCCGGTCCGAGCGCCACGGCTCTTGCGGGTGGCCATATCGATCTCGCGACGGGCGCCGTACCGGCGATCATCTCGCTCCATGCTGCCGGCAGCGTTCGCGTTGTCGCCCTCGCCGGCGACCAGCGGTTGCCGCTTCTGCCGGATGTGCCGTCCTCCAAGGAGGCCGGCTACCATGTGCCTCTCGTCGGCTGGAATGGCATTGCGGGTCCGCCCGGTCTGCCGCACGAAATCATGAACAAGATCGAAGCGACCGTGAAAAGGATTACGGAAAAGCCGGCGTTTGCCGAGGATCTCGCGAAATTCGCCTACAGTCCGATCTACATGAGCGGCGCGGAAAGCCGGGCAGAAGCCATCAAGGAAGGCGAGCTACTCGCGAAGCTCCGCGAGGCCGCAGGGCTCAAATGATTGAGCGGCGTCAGGGTGCTTCGCGCATCCTGGCGCCGGCATCTCATTCAACTACACCGACAGGAAGGAGATCGCGTGCGCAGCGATAAAGCGAATACCGTTGTCATTGGCGGTGGGCTTGTCGGCATGGCCACGGCTTATGGCCTGGTGCGCGATGGCGTCGATGTTGCCGTGCTCGACGAAGGCGATCTCGCGTATCGGGCATCGCGCGGGAACTTCGCGCTGATCTGGGTCCAGGGAAAGGGCGCCGGCCTTCCTCCCTACACCATGTGGACGCGACAGTCGGCGACGATCTGGCCGGAGTTTGCCCGCGAGTTGGAGGATGTCTCCGGCGTCGAACTCCATTTGTCGCAACCGGGCGGCTTCAATATTTCGCTCGATGAGGGAGCGCTCGGACGCCGGGCCGCCATGCTGCAGCGCATTGATGATGCCTGTCGGGGCTTGCCGGGATTTCCCGCTGAAGGCAGCTTTTCTGTCATCGACGCCAACGAGCTCCGTAAATACTTTCCCGAGATCGGCCCCGAAGTGGTAGGCGCCACGTTCAACCCTCTCGATCGGCACGTGAACTCGCTGCTGTTGTTTCGCGCGCTGCATATCGCCTTCAAGAAACTAGGCGGCCGCTACTTACCGAACCACAAGACCGCAACCATTACGCCCGGCAACGCGTCATTCGACATAGCGACCGAGAAAGGATCGGTGAGCGCGAGCAGCCTGGTTCTGGCAGCCGGCATCGACAACGGTCGCCTCGGCAAGATGGTCGGCCTCAATGTTCCGGTGCGACCCCAGCGCGGGCAGATACTCGTGACGGAAAAGATGAAACCCTTTCTACGCCATCCCATTCAGACGCTGCGCCAGACCAATGAAGGCGGCTTGCAGATCGGCGACTCCGTCGAGGAAGTCGGTCACGACCTTGGTCTGCGGCTCGGCGTGCTTTCCGTTCTAGCGCGTCGCGCCGTCGGCATCTTCCCGCACCTCAAGAACGTCAACGTGGTGCGCAGCTGGTCCGCGCTGCGCGTCATGACGCAAGACGGCTATCCGATCTACGACGAGTCCCGAGATCACCCGGGCGCGTTCGTATGCACGTGCCACAGCGGCGTGACGCTTGCGGCGATGCACGCCAACGTCGTCGCACCAATGATCAAACTTCGTCGGCTTGACGACGCGTGCGGCGCCTTCAGCACCCAGAGGTTTCATGTTCCAGCGGCTGCCTGACATCTCCGGCACGACGGTTCATTTCTCCATCGACGGCAAGCCGACGACCGGCATTGAGGGCGATAGCGTGGCAGCGGCGCTGCTCGTAGCGGGACACAACGCTTTTCGCACAACCGCCGTAAGCGGCGCGGAGCGCGGACCGTACTGCCTCATGGGCGCGTGTCACGATTGCTATGTCGAGATCGATGGCACGGCGAACCAGCAAGCGTGCCGCATACGCTTGCGCGACGGCATGAGCGTCCTGACGCAGCATGGCAAGAGAGACCTGGGCCGATGAAGCGCATCAACGGTTGCCAGGACATCGAAAGCACGTACGACATCATCGTCGTTGGCGCTGGTCCCGCAGGCATGAATGCGGCGAGCACCGCATCGGCGAGCGGTTTGTCGGTCCTTGTACTCGATGAAAACGCCACGGTCGGTGGGCAGATCTATCGCAATGTGACCGCGAGCCCCCTACGAGACCGCAGCATCGTCGGCCCCGATTACTGGCAGGGCGAAAAGATTGCGGCTCGCTTCGAAGCCAGCGCGTGCCACTACGCTCCGGGAGCGGTGGTCTGGCATCTCGACAAGGAACGCACGATCGGCGTTGCGCTCGGCGAGGCGTCGCGCATTGTTTCGGCACGCCATGTCATCATAGCCACAGGCGCTATCGAACGTCCCTTTCCCGTCGAAGGCTGGACATTGCCCGGCGTCATGACGGTTGGCGCCGCTCAGATCCTGCTCAAGTCGTCGGCCGCCGTGCCGAGAGGCCGCGCGGTGCTTGCCGGAACTGGCCCGCTTCTTTGGCTTTATGCCTGGCAATGCATTCAAGCGGGTGCGCCGCCGAGCGCCATTCTCGACACGACCCCACGTGGAAACTGGCTATCCGCCATGCCGCATCTGCCGGCTTTTCTGAGCAGCCCCTATCTCGGGAAGGGGCTTGCGCTGTTGAGAGCCGTTCGCTCCAAAGTCCGCGTCGTTTCCGGCGTCACGGAATTGGCGATCAAGGCGCACAGCCCCGGGCTCAGCATCGAGTTCCGACGGGGCTCGAGGTCGGAGAGCATCGCGGCCGATCACGTGCTTCTGCATCAGGGCGTCGTGCCGAACGTGAACCTCGTCAGTGCCGCCGGGTGCGATCTCATTTGGGACGAGACGCAAGCGGCGTGGCAGCCTCAAACAGACGCGCATGGCCTTTCGAGCGTACCGGGGATCTCGATCGTCGGCGATGGTGCCAGGATCGGAGGCGCGGAATTGGCTGCGATGCGCGGCGAGATCATGGGGCAACATCTCGCGCAGCAACTTGGCGGCGAGCGCAGAGTCGACAGCAACGGCGCGCAGCTCACGCCCAAGGTTAAAGCATATGAGCGCGGGCGCCCGTTTTTGGATGCGCTCTATCGACCGACGCAGGCGTTCCGCGTCGGCGCTCCCTCGGCGATCGCGTGCCGTTGCGAGGAAATCACGTGCGGCCAGATCACCGAGACCGTCCGCGCCCTCGATGTGGCCGGACCAAACCAGATCAAAGCATTTCTGCGGACAGGCATGGGACCGTGTCAGGGCCGCTACTGCGGCGCCACGGTTTCGGAGCTCATCGCCGCCGCGCGGGGCATCCCCATGTCCGACATCAACTATTACCGCCTGCGTTCGCCCGTGAAACCGATCACGCTGGGCCAACTCGCGAGCGTTCCCCACAACAATGAGGAAGCGAAGTTCGTCCAACGCATTTAATCATCCCCTCTGGCAATAGTCCGATGCACGAGCGAAGAGAAAGGGCAGGTGGTAGTAAAGATTCGCACACGGGGATGACTGCGCGCGCTCCGTGCGCCGACCATGTGCTCGGAATGGGACGCAACGGCTCGCGTGTCACGTGTGCAAAGCGCGGTCCCATTTGCCGACCAAAAGACGCGGCGAGGACGGATGCCGATTGACCGGTCTCGAAGCCGGGCACGCCCCGGCTTCGGTCTCGCCGTGAGGACGACGGGCCCGGTCACCGCTTTGGCGACCAGGCCTCTTCGAACCGCTCAACGCTGCGTCCAGCGCTTGATCAGTTCGTCGTAAGCGACGGTGACGCCCTTCGGCTTTTCGTCCGCAAGCTTGTCCCAGGGAGCGCCGTCCCTCTTCAGCCAGACGGAAGGATCCTCGGCCTTGTTCAGCCGCGGACCGCAACCGCTATAGGTCTTGGCCTTTTCATCGGCGACCTGCATGCGCGCCATCACCTCATCCATTTCCTTGGCAAGCCGGTCCATGGCCTGCTGGGCGGTGAAGGTGCCGGCACTGATGTCGCCGATATGCTGCCAGAACAGCTGCGCGAGCCGCGGATAGTCCGGCACATTGACGCCCGTCGGCGTCCACGCCACGCGGTCCGGCGAACGGTAGAACTCGACCATGCCTCCGAGTTTCGATGCACGTTCCGTGAAACTCGGATGTCGGATCGTGCTGTCGCGTACGAATGTGAGACCGACATGGCTCTTCTTCAGGTCCACCGTCTTTGACACGGCGAACTGAGCAAACAACCAAGCGGCCTTGCGGCGCTCGAGCGGTGTGGACTTGAGCAGCGTCCAGGAGCCCGTATCCTGATAGCCGCGCTGCATGCCTTCCTTCCAGTACGAGCCCGTTGGAGAGGGCGCCATCCGCCACTGCGGATTGCCCTTGTCGTCGACGGTATTGTTGCCCGCGCTCTTCGGCGCGACCATGCTTGCGGTGAAGGCCGTGTACCAGAACACTTGCTGGGCCACGTTACCCTGGCTGAGTGCCGGCAGCGACTGATAGAAGTCGAGGTCGGCTGCACCTGGAGGTGCGTACTTACGCAGCCATTCGTTCCACTTGGTCACGGCGTAAACCGCCGCCGGACTGTTCACAGCACCGCCGCGGGCGACAGAGGCGCCGGCGGGATTGCATGAACCCTTCTCCATGCGGATGCCCCACTCGTCGACCGGGCGTCCGTTCGGAATGCCGAGATCGGCGGTGCCGGCCATGGAAAGCCAAGCGTCGGTCATGCGCCAGCCGAGGTCCGGTCCGCGCTTGCCGTAGTCCATGTGGCCGTAGACGCGGACGCCGTCGATTTCCTTCACGTCGTTGGTGAAGAATTCGGCGATGTCTTCATAGGCGGACCAGTTCACGGGCACACCAAGGTCGTAACCGTACTTGTCCTTGAAGCGCTTCTGCAGGTCCGCACGGTCGAACCAGTCCTTGCGGAACCAGTAGAGGTTGGCGAACTGCTGGTCGGGCAACTGCCAGACCTTTCCATCGGGGCCAGTCGTGAAGGAGATGCCGATGAAGTCCTTGATGTCGAGGCCCGGATTGGTGACATCCTTGCCTTCGCCAGCCATCCAGTCGGTGAGGTTCACCGTCAGTCCGAGCCTCGCATGCATGCCGATCAGGTCGGAGTCGTTGACATAGCCGTCATACAGATTGCGGCCGGTCTGCAATTGCGTTTGCAAAGCCTGGACGACGTCACCTTCGCCCATGATCTGCATGTTGACCTTGATGCCGGTGATCTCCTCGAACGCCTTGGTGAGGGTCCTCGCCTCATACTCGTGCGTTGGAATACCCTCGGCGACGATATTGATCTCCATTCCTTTGAATGGTGCGGCAGTCTTGATGAACCAGCTCATCTCTTCCATCTGCTGCGCTTTCGTCAGCGTCGACGGTTGAAACTCGCTGTCGATCCACTTCCTTGCCGCCTGTTCGTCGGCAAAGACCGACAACGTCCCGATTGCCAGGGACGTCACGGTCAACGTGGCCATAAGTCTCCTTCGCATGAACGTCCTCCATCGCGTTCCTGTTTACGGATCCGGCACGGCGCGAACGCTTCACCGAGCGGTAGTTATTGATCCTGCTTCAGACCCACCGGAACACCGCGAGTCCGTAGAGGACCGAGATGCCGAAGGCCCACCAAAGATCCGGACCGACAAGCCCGAGCCAAGCAAGATGGATGTAGGCGGCGCCGAGCAGCGTGAGGAACAGCCGGTCGCCAGGGGTGGTTGGAATTGAAAGAATGCCGACGCGCTCTTCGGAAGGCGCGAGAATCTGCCAGATCGTCATGCCGACAAGAGTCAGCCCGATCACAATGAAGAAAGCAGCCGTCGCCGGCGTCCATGCCATCCATGAAAGATTCATGCGCGCCCTCTATAGGTTGGCCACCGGGCGAGATGATCGATGCAGGTCGAGTAAGCGATCATGAGGCGCCTCATACCCGCCCGAGTGCGAAGCCCTTGGCTATGTAGTTGCGCACGAAATAAATGACGATCGCGCCCGGCACGATGGTGAGCGCACCGGCTGCGGCCAGCACGCCAAGCTCGTAGCCGGAAATGCTGATCGTACGTGTCATGACGGAAGCTATGGGCCTGGCCGCAACCGACGTCAGCGTCTTTGCGAGCAGCAACTCGACCCAGGAGAACATGAAGCAGAAGAAGGCGGCAACGCCGATGCCACCCGCAATCAGCGGGATGAAAATCTTGAAGAAGAAACGCCGGAACGAATAGCCGTCGATATAGGCCGTTTCGTCGATTTCCTTCGGCACGCCGGACATGAATCCTTCGAGGATCCATACAGCGAGCGGGATATTGAAGAGACAGTGTGCGAGCGCGACGGCGATATGTGTGTCGAACAGGCCGACCGATGAATAGAGCTGAAAGAACGGAAGCGCGAAGATCGCCGGCGGCGCCATGCGGTTGGTCAGCAGCCAGAAGAACAGATGCTTGTCGCCGAGAAAGCGATAACGCGAGAACGCATAGGCAGCGGGCAGCGCCACCGACACCGAGAGAATGGTGTTGAGCGTCGCATAGGCGATCGAATTCAGATAGCCGTTGTACCAGACCGGATCGGTGACGATCTTGTGGTAATTGGCAAAGGTGAATTCGTTCGGCCAGAGCGAGAACGTGCCGAGAATTTCGTTCGTCGTCTTGAACGACATATTGAGGAGCCAGTAGATCGGCACCATCAGAAACAAGATATAGAGCGCCGGAACGAGCCAGGAGAAGCCGATGCGCCTGCGCGCGCCTGCGCGCCGTGCCGCGCCCGTCGAATGCATCGGCCTGCTAGCGACTGTAGCTGTGTCGGTCATGTACGTGCCTCCTCGCGCGTCATCACCGTGTAAAAGACCCAGCTCATGGCCAGCACCATGAGGAAATAGATCAGCGACATCGCAGCCGCCGGCCCGAGGTCGAACTGGCCGAGTGCGATTTTTACGAGATCGATCGAGAGCAGCGTCGTCGAATTGCCGGGTCCGCCGCCTGTCAGGACGAACGGCTCCGTATAGATCATGAAGGAGTCCATGAGCCGCAGCAGAACGGCGATGGTGAGCACGCGCCGCATTTTCGGGAGCTGGATATAGCGGAACACCGCCCAGCGCGACGCGCCGTCGATCTTCGCCGCCTGATAATAAGCGTTGGGAATGGCCATCAGCCCGGCATAGGCAAGCAGCACAACCAGAGACGTCCAATGCCAGACGTCCATGAGAACGAGCGTGAACCAAGCATCGCCCGCGTCGCGCGTGAAGTTGTAGCTGATGCCGAGACCGTTGATGGCGCGTCCGAGCAGACCGAAGCTCGGCAGGGCAAAGATGTTCCAGATCGCCCCGACCACGTTCCATGGAATCAAAAGCGGTAGAGCCATCAGAACGAGGCAGACCGACACCCACGGTCCCTTGCGCGGCATGGTGAGGGCAATGCCGACGCCGAGCGGGATCTCTATCGCGAGAATGGTCGCGGTGAAGGCGAGCTGGCGGAGAAGCGCTGCGTGAAAGCGCTCCGAGTGCAGCACCTGCTCGAACCATTTCGAGCCCTCGAAGAAGAACACGTTGCCGGCGAAGCTTTCCTGCACCGAGTAGTTGACCACCGTCATCAACGGAATGACGGCATTGAAAGCCACCAGCACAAGCACTGGGAGAACCATGAACCAGGCGCGGTTGTTGACGGTCTTGTCCAATGTCACGCCTTCCCGTCCACAAGCTGGCCATCGGCATAGACATGAAGATGCGCTCGATCGAACTCGATCGCGGCCGAGTCGCCGGAAAGTTGCGTGTCCTCACCGACCATGACGCTGAGCGCTTGTCCGTCCAGACTGACGCGCGCGATCTTGAAGCGCCCGACATCGTCGATGCGGTTGATGCGCACCGGTACGCCTTCGCCTTGTGGCGCAATGCGCACGAATTCCGGCCGGATACCGAGTTCGACGCGAGCGCGGTCCGCCAGACGATCATATGCGCGCGGCAACGGGATCGCGCGGCCAGCGACCGTCGCGGTGCGCCCCTCGACGCTTGCGTGCAGGATGTTCATGCCGGGCGAACCGATGAAATATCCGACGAACGTATGGTGCGGCCGCTCGAACAGTTCCTGCGGCGAACCGACCTGCAATATGCGGCCATCATACATAACGATCACGGTATCGGCGAAGGTCAGCGCCTCGGTCTGGTCGTGCGTGACGTAGATCATCGTCGTGCCGACCTGCCGGTGCAGTTGCTTCAATTGCGAGCGTAGTTCCCACTTCAGTTGCGGATCGATGACGGTGAGCGGCTCGTCGAACAGCATGGCGCTCACATCCGCACGCACGAGCCCGCGTCCGAGTGAGATTTTCTGCTTGGCGTCGGCGGTCAGCCGTCTTGCCTTCTGCATCAGCGATGGTGTGAGCCCGAGCATCTCGGCAATTTCGCGCACCCGTAAGTCGAGCGCTTGCCGGGCTACGCCGCGGTTGCGCAGCGGAAATGCCAGGTTCTCGTAAACGGTCATCGTGTCGTAGACGACGGGAAACTGGAATACCTGCGCGATGTTGCGCTGCTCGCTCGTTTGCTCGGTAACGTCCGTGCCGTCGAACAGCACGCTTCCCTCGGTCGGCACGAGCAGCCCCGAAATCAGATTGAGCAGCGTGGTCTTGCCGCAGCCCGACGGCCCAAGCAGCGCATAGGCGCCGCCCGGCTTGAACTCGAGATTGATCGTCTTCAGCGCATAGTCGGCGTCGCCTCTCGGCCGAGGGCCGTAGGCGTGGGCGAGACTGGCGAGTTCAATGCGCGCCATGACTGTCCTCAGGCTGCCGCCGCGAAATCCGGCGCCGCCACCAGGCGACCGTCCCGGTCGAAAGCGAACATGCGCTTCGGGTCGAGATAGAGTTCCACCGGCGCACCCGGATTAAGTTCGTGAATACCGTGCACGAGTGCGACCCAGCGCATGTCCCGGTGAATGGCGTGAACGAAACTTTCCGAGCCGGTGATCTCGACGATCGCGACTTTCGCCGTCACCGCCACCGCGTCCTGGCTCGGTTGGCGCAGATAGAGATGATTGGCGCGAAAGCCGAGCGTGATCTCCCCGTCGGGCAATCCGGCGAGCGGACCGTGCGCCGGAAGGATGGCACCGCCCGGCAAATGCGCCTTGCCGCCGGCAATGCGGGCCGCGATGAAATTCATCGGCGGATCAGAGAAGGCTTCCGCCGTCTCGCGGTCGGTCGGGCGGCGATAGACATCGACTGTGCGGCCGAACTGCGTTACCCGCCCCTCACTGAGGGTCGCCGTGCTGCCGCCGAGAAGCAAGGCGTCGGACGGCTCCGCCGTCGCATAGACCGTGATCGCGCCGATCTCCGCAAACAGCTTCGGCAGCTGTTCGCGCAGTTCCTCACGCAATTTGTAGTCGAGATTGGCGAGCGGCTCGTCGAGCAGAAGAAGGTCGGCGCGTTTGACGATGGCACGTGCGAGCGCGGTGCGCTGCTGCTGGCCGCCGGAAAGCCCGAGCGGATACCGATCGAGCTGACTGTCGAGCCGCATGAGGGCCGCGGCATCGCGGACGCGGCGGTCCAGCTCCGTGCGCGGCACGCGCGCGACGCGCAGCGGCGACGCGATGTTCTCGTAAACCGTCAGGTTCGGGTAATTGATGAACTGCTGATAGACCATCGCGACTGAGCGCTGCCGCACTGGCGTGCCGGTGACGTCGCGGCCATCGATCAGAACCTGCCCCTCTACAGGCACGTCGAGCCCCGCCATCAGCCGCAGGATTGTGGTCTTGCCCGAAAGCGTCGGTCCAAGCAGCACGTTCAGGCTACCGCGCTCGAGCGTCAGCGTTACGCCGGCAACGTGGGTCTCACCTCCGACCCGCTTTGTTACGTTGCGCAGTTCGAGCGTCATCGTGGGCTCCGTCAGGCGGCCGGTGCCGCGTCGGCGCGCGGCTGCACGCGCATCCATTCGCCGAGCCACAGCACGTCTTCCGCCGTGACCTCCGCGCGCGAGGCATAGGCGCGCACCAGTCGACGTGCGCATCGGTCGTCGCGAGCGATGCTGGTAGCCTTGAGCTTGTCGACCTCCCGCTCGATCAGTGCCGCACGGACAAGCTTGAGCTGACAATATTCGGGATCGTGCAGACCGCCGTGGATCAGCTTGGTCAAAGTGGATGAAGCAGCGCCGCGCCCGGCCGCGTCGCGCGCGACACCGCAACCATTGATCCCTTCACCGATGATGGCGACGTCGTATACGGCCTCGGACAACACGCCCTCCCGCCCGAACGCAGCGGTGCCTTGCGCTTTCGCAATCTTTTCTTTTTAGCTTAATTCGAAATATATTACGGGCCAAGCGAAAACAACGCGCTGAAACTTCAACTAGATTTTGTCGATCTGGCCGCCAGATGGGGACTTGACCTCCGTCAGCCGCACTTCAGCTTCCTGGCAGATGCGGCGGATCGTCGGCGGGCGGCAGTAGTCCGTGACGAAGGTGTTGACTTGCGAGAGATGCCCGATCTTCACCGGCGCGGAGCGCTCGAACTTGGTCGCGTCGCACACCAGGATCACATGTCGCGCATTGGCTATGATCTCCTGGGTGACCCGCACCTCGCGGTAATCGAAATCGAGCAGCGCGCCGTCCTGGTCGATCGCCGAAACACCGATGACTGCAAAGTCCACGCGAAACTGGCGGATGAAATCGACCGCAGCGTCGCCGACGATGCCGCCGTCGGCGTGACGCACAACGCCACCCGCGATCACCACCTCGATCTGCGAATAGCCGCGCATTAAGCTCGCGACATTGATATTATTAGTGATCACCATAAGGCCGGAATGCTGCAGCATGGCGCGCGCGACGGCTTCGGTGGTGGTGCCGATATTGATGAAGAGCGAGGCGTTGTTCGGGATCAGCGCCGCCGTTGCCCGCCCGATCTCCTCCTTCGCCTCCATCGCGATAGAACGGCGCGCATCGTACCCGACGTTTTGTACGCCGGAGGCGAGGATCGCACCGCCATGTACACGCATGAGCAGGCGCTTGTCGCACAGCTCGTTCAGATCCTTGCGGATGGTCTGCGGCGTGACGTCGAAGCGAGCCGATAGGCCTTCCACGGTGACGCGGCCAGCTTGGCGGGCGAGGTCGACGATAGCTTGTTGTCGTGTGACCAACATAACAGAGCCCGGAATTGCAACATGAAAATGAAACGAAAACGATTCGAAAGCAAGGTACCGCCGCTTTGAGTTTGTGAGAGCGTCCTGCCATGCACGCGAGAGGTGTATGATCGCCGTAGCTTCGCTCCTTGGAGGTGATCGGAGCGCATTTTTGCCCGGCGCGCTGCACGGGCATGGCCGGAGCTACATGCGTGTTGAGCTAGGTGAAGGCGAGACATGCGGGCGGCGTCTTCACCAGGTCGCTTTGCTCCCCAGCGGGCCAACCGCCAGCGCGTCGGTCGAGCGCAGCGCAGAACGCAGGCTCTGGCGCCATACCGAGGCAGGAAGGCACGCACTCTGTCAGTTTCATGCGCATCGTGCGCGCAGACGGCGCCAAAGCGCATGGAATGAGTGACAGAGAAGGCAGCTAAGCATTTGTAGATTAATAATTTTTGTGGTGCTGCCAGTGAGGATTGAACTCACGACCTCTCCCTTACCAAGGGAGTGCTCTACCACTGAGCTACGGCAGCTTGCGCGGCTTGGCGCTGACGGCCCCTGATCTAGCCTTATTCACCCTACCCTGCAACCGACGAATTGGCGGCTGTCGGCCGTCCCGACGCTACCGGAGGCCGACAGAACAATGCCCATGCCAGGCTCACGAGACTTCAATTGAGCGTGTCCTCCGACGCGCGGGCATTGCAGATGTCACAATGACAACGGAAGGATCTCGTGCCGACGGAACAACGAATCGCCAAACTGCCGGCACGCCACAAGCTAACAGAAGTACATTGAAAGGATGATCATGGACTTCCTGCGACCCTACTCGCCCCAGCTGCTCAGCGTGCTGCGCATCATGTCCGGCCTGCTGCTTCTCCAGCATGGCACGACGAAATACCTGAGCATTCCCGCCACCAAAATGAGCGGCGTCCCGCTCTTTAGCATGGGTGGTGCGGCCGGCGTCATTGAACTCGTCGCAGGCGCCCTGCTCGTCGTCGGCCTCTTCACGCGCCCGGCTGCGTTCATCGCCTCGGGCATGTGCGCGGTCGCCTACTTCTATGCCCACGCCGGCAGCAACTTCTATCCGATCGTCAACGGTGGCGAGTTGGCCGCGCTGTACGCCTTCGTGTTTCTGTATCTCGCGGCGGCCGGCGGCGGCCCCCTGAGCCTCGACCGGCTGATCAGCAAGGAGAGCTGACGCAGCCCTGCCTCCTGAGGCAGACCCTTGCGCGATGCGCGTGAGACTGTAGACAGTTCGTGGGCGGCCGTGCTGGCAGACCGGCGCGGCCGCTCTCTTCGCTATTGTCACAAGCCATAAACGACCCAGGAACGCCTCATGACCGCCCCCAGCAGCGCCGGCGCCCTCGCCGGCATCAAGGTGATCGACCTCACTCGCGTGCTGGGAGGCCCGTTCGCGACGCAGCTGCTTTCCGATCACGGCGCGAATGTGATCAAGCTCGAGCCGCCGCAGGGTGACGAGGTGCGCGACTGGGGCCCGCCCTTCCACGGTGAGGACGCCTCCTACTTCATCGGCATCAACCGAAACAAGCGCTCGGTAGGGCTCGATCTCGCGCAGCCCGAGGGGCGCGCGGTCCTGCTGCGCCTGCTCGAGGGCGCCGACGTGCTCATCGAGAATTTCAAGCCGGGCTCCATGGAAAAGTGGGGCATCGGCTACGACGAACTGGCCAAGAAGTTCCCGCGCCTCATCTACTGCAAGGTCTCGGGCTTCGGCGCCGAAGGCCCGCTCGGCGGCTTTCCTGGCTATGACGCCATCGTCGGCGCCATGGCCGGCCACTACAGCGTCAACGGCAGCCCGGAGTCGGGTCCGATGCGCATTGGCCTCCCCGTCGTCGACATCACGACGGGCCTCTACAGCGTCATCGGCATCATGCTCGCCATGCACGAGCGCCACAGCTCCGGCAAGGGCCAGTTCATCGATGCAGCTCTCTACGACAGCGCGATGAGCCTCATGCATCCGCACAGTGCCAACTACTTCCTCTCGGGCAAAGTGCCGGGCCTTTCCGGAAACACGCACGGCAATCTCGCGCCCTACGGCATGTTCAAGACCCGAACGTGCCATGTCATGATCGGCGCCGGCAACAATCGCTCCTTCAAGCGCGTATGCGAGGAGCTTGGCGTGCCCGAGATGGCGGAGGATCCGCGCTTTGCCACCAACGGCGATCGGATCAAGAACCGCGACGAGCTCAACCGCATCATCACCGAGCGGCTCTCCCAGGTCGATGGCCAGGAGTTCGCGCTTAAGCTGCTGAAGGCGGGCCTGCCCTGCGGCCCGGTGTTGAACACGGCCGAGGCGCTGAGCCATCCGCACGCGAAGGCCCGCGGCACCATCGTCGAGGCCGACTGGTACAAGGGCATTGGCACGCCGGTGAAGCTCTCGCGCACGCCGGCGAGCGTGAAGGCGCCGCCGCCGAAGTTCTCCCAGCACACGCGCGAGGTGCTGGCCGAGAATGGCTTCGACGAGGCCAGCGTCGAGCGCCTCATCGCAGCCGGCGTACTCGTCGAGAAGCGGCGCGCGTAATTCGCACGCCGTCTCTCCTCACTGCAATAACCAGTAATAATTCCACAAAGATTAGCCCTCTCGTTGCCGCATTTCAGCCATCGGGATTTCCAAACCTGATAGGGCTGAACGTGCGTCGGCGCGAGGTGCCGGCGAGTTTCCGTCTCTACATGCGGGGTAAGACGGGGCAGGCGCTCAGCGCTGCAGCCGGGCCGGGGCATGGCCGGGCTGCCGAACGAGGGGTGTTTGCGTATGAACCCGCCGTCTGGTCCGATCAAATCGGCCGGTCTGCAAGACCAACCGGCATCGGTAGTATCTGCCGAGCCGACGACAGCGACGATCGCAACCGTGTCCGCCCCGATGGAGCAGTTCATCTGGGAGAACATGGCCGCGTCAGCGGAGGTCGATGCGCCCAGCGCGCCTGCTTGGGAAGCAGCGCGCCACGACGAGGAGCCCGGCCCGCATATTCTCGTCGTATCCGACGAGGATCAGGAGCCGCCGGATTCCTGGCGCCGCCAGCTCATCAGCGCGCTCCACGACGTTGATCGCGAGTCTCCCGACAGCCGGGCGCAACCAACTGAGCCGCCCCCCATTCCGCCCGCGGAGATCGAACGTCGGGCGCCAATTGCCTACGCCGCGAACCGTGCGGCGCGGACGAGCGCACCGGCCCCGATCGTGCGAAGAACGCCGCGCTATCGCGTCGGCCTCGGCCTGATCGGACTGACGGCGACTGCCGGCCTCCTTTCCACGGCTCTGTCGCGTCCCGCAAACATTCCCGAGATGACCGCCAGTGCAGCAACGCCTGCGCCGTTCATGACGGGCTCGCTTGCCACGCCGACCACGGAGGCCGAACCGTTCAAGCCCATCATGCTGAACTCGCCGGTACTGATCCGCGAGGGTATGTCGCCCACGCTTGAAGCCGTGGCGACTGTGGGTCCTGTGATCGAAACCGTGCGCACCGTTCCGGTCCAATTGGGCACACGACCTCAGGCGGCAAAGCAGATATCTGAACCGGCCCCGGCCATCGAACAGCCGACGGCGCCGCTCGCCCAGCCTCAGTCGCCCACCCCTGCCCCGTCCTCGCTCGACCGCGACGGGATGACGGCGCTCATCGCCAATAAGCCGAGCGCTCTCACAGAACCGCCTGCTGCCGCTACGCCGCCACCAGAATCCCCGGCGCGGGTGGGGCCTGCCAAAAAGACCGCAAGTGCGCTGCCCGTCCGCGAAAAGCCAGCCAAAGCACGCACGCCTCAGGTCTCCACAGCCTACCAGCGGACCATTCGGGAAAAGCCGCGTGCAAAGAGCGCCAGCAAGAAGCAGGCGCCAACCAAGACGGCCAGCCGGTCTTCCGATCGAGCTAAGTGGGACACGCGCCGCCAGGGCTTGGGTACGAGCACCCAAGTGAAGGAAGTCGAGCCGTCGACGATGGTAAAGCTTCTGAAGTCACTGAACCCCTTCGGATCCAAGGAAGAGGTCCAGACGAAAGATGGTGCGACCGTGAAGAATATCTTCAAGTGAGGCACGGTCAGTTGGCTCGCTGAGCCGCACGGCGGTTGACGTTCGCCGCTGGGCATACTTCAACGGAAGCAAGCCGTTCAACGACGCTTCCGGAGGATCGCCATGGCACTCACGACGCTGCTCTCAGGATTTACCGCTGCGGTCGAAAAGGGCGATGGCAACGCGCTCGCCGACTGTTTCACGGCCGACGGCATCTATGACGATTACTTCTTCGGTCCGAGCAAGCCCGGCCGCGAGGGCATCGTCGAGATGCTCACGCACTTCTACGAGGGCGGCGAAAATTTCCGCTGGGACTTCTTCGATATCGTCGAGGCAGGTGACCTCGGGTACGCGAGCTATCGCTTCAGCTATTCGTCGAAGCTGCCTGAGGTCAAAGGCACGCGCGTCGTCTTCGAGGGGATGAGCCGCTTCAAGCTCGAGGACGGCAAGATCAAGCATTATGCCGAAGTCTTCGACCGCTCGATCCCGCTCGCACAGCTCGACTTCGCACCAGAGCGCCTGAAGAAGATCGCGACGAAGTATGCGTCAAACCTCAAGGCGACGCCCGCCATGGCGCGCCACGCGAAGGTATGACAACGTTCCGCTTGAAACTTTCCAAGTAACGGCCGAAGGCCGTGAAGCAGGAATTCCGACAGGCGAGGCAGTTCCGCGGCGCGTGCAGCCGTCACGCCAAAGGCGTGCTTTCAGCACGACGGCGTACGCGTCCGCGGAAAGAAAAACGCCGGCACTATTTGCCGGCGTACGCGATCATCTCGATCTCGACGCGCGCGCCCATAGGCAGCCCCGCGACCTGGATCGTCGAGCGCGCCGGATAAGGCTCGCTCATGTACGTCGCGTAAACGCCGTTGACCGCCTGGAAGTCACCGAGGTCCATCAGGAAGATCGTCGTCTTCACGACATTGCCGAAGCCGAGGCCCGCGGCTTCGAGGATGGCTTTCAGATTCTCGAGGCACTGCTTCGCCTGCGCGGCGATATCACCCTCGACGAGCTTGCCCGTCGCGGCATCGAGCGGGATCTGCCCCGAGATGTGCACGTAGTCGCCCGAAGCAACGGCCGCTGAATACGGCCCGATCGGCTTGCTCTTCGGCGTCGTGATGGCTTTGCGTGTCATGTCGTTAGCGTCCTGTGGCAATCGCCGCGGGCATACCGCCACGAAGGAATGCGTGAGCACCTCTTCCCAGCAGCCCGCGGCAACCAAAAATGACAATCAACCCAGCTGCGGCGCGATCTTCACGCACGCATCGACGAGGCCCTGCACCGAGGCGACCGACTTCTCGAACATCGCCTTCTCGGCATCGTTGAGCGAGATCTCGACGATCTTCTCCACGCCGTTCGCACCGATCACCACCGGCACGCCGACGTACATGTCCTTCACGCCATACTGGCCGGTGAGGTACGCGGCGCACGGCAGGATGCGGCGCTTGTCCTTGAGATAGCTCTCGGCCATCTGGATCGCAGACGACGCCGGCGCATAAAAGGCCGAGCCCGTCTTGAGCAGCCCCACGATCTCACCACCGCCCTTGCGCGTGCGATCGACGATCGAGTCGAGCTTCTCCTGGCTGATCCAACCCATCTTCACGAGATCGGGGAGCGGCACGCCGCCAACCGCCGAGTAGCGCACCAGCGGCACCATGTCGTCACCATGCCCGCCGAGCACGAAGGCCGTCACGTCCTCGACCGAAACCTTCATCTCCTCGGCGAGGAAGTAGCGGAAGCGGCCCGTGTCGAGCACGCCCGCCATGCCGATCACCTTGTTCTTCGGCAGGCCGCACGCCTTCTGCAGCGCCCATACCATCGCGTCGAGCGGGTTCGTGATGCAGATCACGAAGGCATTCGGGCAGTGCTCCTTGATGCCCGCGCCGACCGATTCCATCACCTTGAGGTTGATGCCGAGCAGATCATCGCGGCTCATGCCGGGCTTGCGCGGCACGCCCGCGGTGACGATCACCACGTCTGATCCCGCGATATCGGCATACGAGCTCGTGCCCTTCATGGCCGAGTCGAAACCCTCGACCGCACCCGACTGCATGAGATCGAGCCCTTTGCCCGCCGGCACCCCTTCCGCGATGTCGAACAAAACGACGTCGCCGAGTTCCTTGAGGCCAACGAGATGGGCAAGTGTACCGCCAATCATGCCGGCGCCGACGAGGGCGATCTTGGTGCGCGCCATGGTGAGAGTCTCCTTCGCGAGAAATCGAGCTGGAAAGGGTGGCAATGCACAGAGCGTCGGTCGGGCCGGTGCGGCGGCATCGTCGGCGTCGGCTTAGCGGGAAACGCGCGGTGGGGCAAGATTGTCCGGTGCGGTTCAGCCCTGTTGGCGAGGCTTTGGGAATTACCGATGAAGGCCGCTACGCGGCGCGGGCATAGCACTGCGGATGGTTGCGAAGCACCCCTTCCCAGCAGCCCGCGGCACTCAAGCAAGCGTCTCGAACAGCCGCTTCTGCAGCATCATGCGCGGGACGAGCGACGAGATGAAAAGGTGCTCCTGCAGCGTATGCGCGCCATTACCGTCGACGCCGAGACCGTCGAGGGTCGGCACCTTGTGCGCGGTGAAATTGCCGTCGCTGCCGCCGCCCGTCGAAAGATCGTGCAGCTCGAAGCCAAGCTCGGCGGCAAGCCCCTTGGCGTGCGCAAAGAGCGACGCGATCCCTGCGTTCTTCTCGAAGGGCGGCCGGTTGAGACCACCTTCGATGGTCAGCTGAACGGCCGGATTGTGCGGCTTGAGCGCCTTGAGGCGCGCGTCGAACTCCTGGCCATCGGCAAAGCTCAGCACACGCATGTCGATCGTCGCCGTGCAGTGCTCGGGGACGACGTTGTCTGCGGTGCCGCCCTTGATCTGGCCGATATTGAAGGTCACGCCGCGCTTGTAGTCCGTCCAGCCATCGATGGTGACGGCCTGGCGCGCGACCTCGGTGATCGCGTTGAGTCCTTCCTGGTGCTTGCTGCCGGCATGCGCCGGACGCCCGCGCGCGCTCATGACATAGCGCCCGACGCCCTTGCGGCCCGTCACGACACGGCCGCCATCGCGCGCCGGCTCGGTCACGAGAACGTACTTTGCCCGCTCAGCCTCGGCCTCGATGAGGCTCCGCGACGTGGTGCTACCCGTCTCTTCGTCCGCCACGTAGAGAAATCGGATAGGAAGGCCGTTCGGCGTCGGTCCAGCGGCGATGGCGCGATAAGCGCAGAGCGCGATGTAGGCGCCGCCCTTCATATCGTAGATGCCGGGGCCATAGGCCTTGTCGCCCTCGATGCGGAAGGGGAGGTCCTTCGCCAGCGTGCCCTTGGGATGCACCGTGTCGAGATGGCAGAGCACGAGGATGCCGGGCCCATCGCCGCCCCACGCCGATGTAATGCGCAGATGGTCGCCGCGGCCCTTGGTGCCGGGAATGCGCTCGACCGTGGCTCCCGCCGCCTCATAGTCGGCCGCGCATTTCGACATCATGCGGTTGACGCCCTCGACGTCGGCCGTCTGGCTCTCGATATCGACCCAGGCTTTGAGGCCCGCGAGAATTTCCTCAGCCGTGATGTCCATGTCCCCGTTCTCCCTCGAAGAACTGCCCCGTTGCCGTCCTTCTTACCCGGTCGAGCGCAGGTGGCCATTCACGTTTACGCGCGGCTTTTCAGCGCTGTTCGAGATTCACGCCACGTAACGAACAGCGTCGAGCCGACGATGAGAGCGGCCCCGAACCACGTCGACCAGCCGGGGATCTCGCTGAAGAAGATGAACCCCCAAATGACCATCCAGAGGAGCCGCACATAGTCGGCGGGCATGAGCGTGCTGGCGTCGGTCATACGGAGTGCCTGGATGTAGCAAAAGTTACCGAGAGCCGCGACGACTCCCATGCCGACCAGCGCGAGCCAGGCATCCCCGCTCGGCATGATCCAGACGGGTATGGTCGCGAGCCCCGCGATCGGCGTCGTCATCAGCGGCTGATAGAACGAGATGGTTATCGAGCTGTCGTATCGCGCCAGATCCTTGGCGATGAGCAGTGAAATTGCCCAAAGAATGCTGGACCCGACAGCTGCAATGGCCGCGATCGACACCGTTTCGATGCCCGGCCTGAGCACGACAGCGGCGCCCGCAAGCCCGATCACCACTGCACTTGCGCGCACGGGACCGACCTTCTCGCGGAAATACAGCGCCGCCCCGATCGTGATGAAGATCGGAGTCGTGAAGCTAAGCACGCCGGCATCGGCGAGCGGCATGTTGGCGAGCGCGTAATACCAGGACCACATGGACGCGACGCCGATGACACCACGAGCGATCTGGAGCGGCAGGTTGTTCGTGCGCCAGGAGATCTTGCCCGGCCTGAACACGAACGGTGCCGTCATCAGCAGGGTAAACAGCCCGCGCAGAAAGACGATCTCGATGGACGGCAGCTCGGGGCTGACATAGCGCACGCCGAGATGCAGCAGCGACGAGTTGAACCCCGCGCACAGCATCAGAAGAACGGCTACGACGACGGTATTTCGCCCGGCCGAGCCCACCGCGGCGGCTTCATGGCCGGTCATTTACCCTCATCCTGCCTTGTGTGGCCCGACCTTCAAACGAGGCCGAGCACACCGAAGAAGCCAACGGCAAGCGCGCCGGCAAAAGCCAGCAGGAACAACAGCCACCTCATCGCGCGCTCCCTCCCTGGGAGTATGCCGCGCAGGCGATGGCAGCTTTGCCCAAGCTCCGCCTAGGCTTACCGCTCTTCTGCCGGCCGGGCCGAATGGCCCGCAGCACGACACCAGCGCACTATGGCAAGCGCGGCGCCACTTGGGTAGAGGCCGCGTTTAAGCGCTGGCGCGCTGATCGCCCCGCGAAAAGATCACGTAGGCGAATATCAGGACGCCGAGGCCGACGATCATCGAGCCGCCCGCCAGCAGAGGCTCGAACTGCGGGTAGCCGGTATACTTGAGGTAAAGTGCGGGCAGCATGATCACCAATCCCAGCACATAAACAACGTAGTGCGCCATCGCGATGCGCCGCTCCGCCTTAGCCGGCTGCAAGGCGTAGTACCCGCCGAAAAGGCCAGACGTCACCCAGCCGAGCAGGAGTGTGTGGGCGTGCGCCGGCATTGCCGAATGATCCTGGGCAATTCCCATCTGCAGCCCGAGCCCGACGCCGATCAAAAGGAATATTGTCGCCGTTTTGATGAAGAGCTGTGAAATACGCGGCATGGAAATTCTCCCTCGGTCGCCGATGCTGGCGCCCTGAACATAGCTCAGCCGGATCTCGCCCGCGAGAGTGCCGCCTGATGCGCCGCGAAGTTGACTTGCCCGCGGGCCGCCCATATAAGCCCAGCACTCTTTCGGAGATGCGGGCGTACCGTTTCCGGCGACCACGCTGGGAAGCGGCGCGCCGATTGGTGTTGCAGCGACCACGCTGCGCCTATGGGATGCGCCCGGCGGACCTGCTGCCGAGGCAAGCAATGGAGAACGTACCGTGAAGCGGACCTATCAGCCGAGCAAGCTTGTGCGTAAGCGCCGGCATGGCTTCCGCGCCCGCATGGCGACCGTCGGCGGCCGCAACGTCCTCGCGCGCCGGCGCGCCAAGGGCCGCAAGCGCCTGTCGGCCTGAGCCTGACGTGCGTCACGTCGGCGCGGAGGTCGGTCGCGCCATTGGGCAGCGGATCGCGCAGCCGCCGGATGTGGCGACATAGCTTCGGCGCGGCGTCCTGGTGTTTTCGGTGATCGGATGCACCTGATGGCCATCGCGACACTGAAGCGGCGTGCAGAGTTCCTCCGAGTTCGTGGCGGTCGACGCTGGTCAACCCCCGCGTTCGTTATCGAGATGCGGGCACGTTCCGGGAGCGATCGACCCATGAGGGCCGACATTGGGGCCGAGACAGGCGAGCAGGTCCGGGAAACCGAGGATCGGCTCACCCTGCATACGCCCTCTCCCGATGGCCCAGCACGCTTCGGCTTCACCGCCACCAAGAAGCTCGGCAATGCCGTCGCGCGCAACCTGATCCGCCGCCGCCTCAAGGAGGCTGTGCGGCTCGTCGCCCCAGGGCGCGCCCGGGCAGGTTGCGACTATGTACTGATCGCACGGGAGGCGGCGGCCACCCGCTCTTTTGCGACTCTCGAGCGCGATCTCGCCACGGCCTTCGACGCACTCCACGCACCGGCCACCGGCGGACAGCGCACATCGCGCCAGGAAACACGCGGCGGCAGCCGTCCCTCATCGACGCGCGGCCGGGCCGGAAGCCCGCGCCCTGCTAGCGAAGGCTGACAACCCGATGATGCAGCAAGACGACAACCAGAAGAACCTCCTGCTCGCGATCGTACTGTCGATCGGCGTGCTGCTCTTCTGGCAGTTTTATTATGCCGGCCCGAAGATGCAGCATGAGCGCGACCGCGTCGCCCGCCAGGAGCAGACGCAGCAGTCGCCGGCCCCGGGCACTCCGGGCGCGGGCCAGCCCGTAGTGGCCCCCGATGGCTCTCCGGTCGCCGCCCCCGGCAGCGCTCCAGTCGCCGCACCGGGCACCGTACCGGGCGCTGCCACCCCTGGCGGCGCCGTGCACACGCGCGAAACCGCGCTCAAGTCCTCGCCTCGCATTTCCATTGCAACGCCGAGCCTGACGGGCTCCGTCTCGCTGCGCGGCGGCCGCATCGACGACCTCGTGCTCGTGAAGTACCGCGAGCAGGTGTCGCCGACGAGCCCGAACGTCGTTCTGTTCTCGCCCGCCGATGCGCCGAACGCCTATTTCGCCGAGCACGGCTGGGTTGCCGCCGGCGGCAGCACTGCCAAGCTGCCCGGCCGCGATACCGTCTGGACAGCCGAGTCGACCGGCCAGCTCACACCCGCCAATCCTGCGCGCCTCACCTGGGACAATGGCGAAGGGCTCGTCTTCCGCCGCATCATCTCGGTCGACAACGAGTACATGTTCACGGTCCGCGACGAGGTCGAGAACAAGTCGCAAACCGCGCAGTCGCTCTTCCCCTATGCCCGCATCTACCGCGTCGGCATCCCCAAGCTCGAAGGCTTCTTCATCCTGCATGAGGGCCTGATTGGCGTGATCGGCGAGCAGGGCCTGCAGGAGATCAAGTACGCCGACGTCCTCAAGGAGGGCGGCAACAAGACGATCGACAAGGCGCTCGGTGGCTGGCTCGGCATCACCGACAAGTATTGGGCCGCGGCCGTCGTCCCGAGCCAGACGATGGAGTATCGGGCGAGCTTCATCGGCATTCCGGGCGTCCCTGGCCAGCGCGAGGCCTTCCAGACCGATTATCTCGCCACCATGGTCACCGTCGCCCCGGGCGCGACGGGCTCGACCGAAGGCCACCTCTTCGCCGGCGCCAAGGAAGTCAATGTCATCGACGGCTATGCCGAGAAGCTGACGATCAAGAAGTTCGACCTGCTCGTCGATTGGGGCTGGTTCTACTTCATCACAAAGCCGCTCTTTCACCTGATCCACTGGCTGGCGAGCTGGTTCGCGAGCCTTGGCGCCACCGCGAACTTCGGCCTCGCGATCCTTGGGACGACCGTCCTCGTCAAGCTCGTCTTCTTCCCCCTCGCCAACAAGTCCTACGAATCCATGGCGAAGATGAAGAACCTGCAGCCCGAGATGGAAAAGCTGCGCGAGCGCTATAAGGATGACAAGGCGAAGCAGCAGCAGGAGCTGATGGCGCTCTACAAGAAGCAGAAGATCAACCCGCTTGCGGGCTGCCTGCCCATCCTTCTGCAGATCCCGGTCTTCTTCGCGCTCTACAAGGTGCTGTTCGTGACCATCGACATGCGTCACGCGCCCTTCTACGGCTGGATCAAGGATCTCTCTGCGCCCGATCCGACCTCGCTCTTCAATCTGTTCGGCCTGCTGCCCTACTCGGTGCCCGACTTCCTGCACATCGGCGTCTGGCCGATCATCATGGGCATCACGATGTGGGTCCAGATGCAGCTCAACCCGCAGCAGCCCGACCCCATCCAGCAGAAGATCTTCAACTGGATGCCGGTCCTGTTCACGTTCCTGCTGGCGTCCTTCCCGGCGGGCCTCGTGATCTACTGGGCCTGGAACAACGTGCTTTCGCTGCTCCAGCAGTACGCGATCATGCGCAAGAACAACACCGAGGTGCATCTCTGGAAAAACCTCGGCATCGAGAAGTGGCTGGCGGCGCGGCGCGCCGCCGATAAAAAGTGACCGGCGGCGCTTCGCCTCAGGACGACGCCGGTGACCGCCTCTTCCGCAGTCACTGGATCTTCCTCAAGAGTGTGCCGTCGCTCGAAGTCCTGCCGGAGGCCGACCGGCCCGAGGTCGCCTTTGCCGGACGCTCGAACGTCGGCAAGTCGACCCTCATCAACGCCCTCGTCGACCAGCACGGGCTGGCGCGCGCCTCGAACACCCCCGGGCGCACGCAGGCGCTGAACTATTTCGGCCCAGAGCGCCCGGAGCCGCCCTTCTATCTCGTCGATATGCCGGGCTATGGCTTCGCCAAGGCACCCAAGGAGATGGTGGAAGCCTGGACGGCGCTCGTGCGCGACTATCTGCGCGGCCGCCCGAATCTCGCCCGCACCTTCCTGCTCATCGATGCCCGACATGGCCTGAAGCCGGTCGACCGCGAGCTCATGAAGCTCCTCGATACCGCCGCGGTCTCCTTTCAGGTCGTTCTGACCAAAGCGGACAAACTCACACCCAAGGCACTCGAGCACATCATTGCTGCAACGCGGCAGGAACTCGGCGCACACCCTGCCGCCATGCCGGAGGTAATCGCAACCTCCTCGGAGAAAAAGCAGGGGTTCTCTGAACTGCGCGCGGCTGTGGCCACGATCGTGCTCGGCATAAGAAGCTGAGGCGCACGCTTGGTCCGACGGACTGCGCATGAGAATCGGTTCGCGTGCCGCGAAATGCCGCAGCACCGCTGGCAAGGCCAGTGTCGCATCGCAGGCGCGACCTCGGTAAGCACCATGCACGGAATGCGCACGCTCGACATTTCGTGGTGGCCGCATGGGCGGGCGGCCTGATCGAATTCCGTGCAAATTTGTGCGCCGCGATGGCTGCTGCGCTAGTTTGCACCCTTGAGCCCTTCAAATGTGCGGCTATAACGTGGTCGCGACGGGCGACGAATTTGTCGGATTGAGGGCGACCTGGGCGAGCGCAAGGCGCCTGGGCGATGCTGGGAGCGGATGGGAATGAGAAACGGTCAAGGCGGCTTCGGGTGGGCGGCCAGGCTTTCAGCACGGGTCGGCAGCTTGGCGTCGGGAGTGGCACTCGCGGGGCTGGCTACGAGCGCTCTCGCGCAGCAGACCACGGGTCAGCCGCATTACTGGCAGATGGGGCTCCAGGACTCCGTCACCGAAATCAGCGACGGCATTCACTGGTTCCACAACGTCCTCGTGAACCCCATCATCATCGGCATCACGATCTTCGTGATGATACTGATGGGCTACGTCATGTACAAATTCAGCGAGAAGCGTAACCCGACGCCCTCGACCACCACGCACAATCAGCTCCTCGAAGTGGCTTGGACCGTGATTCCGGTCCTGATCCTGCTGGTGATCGCCGTTCCCTCGTTCAAGCTTCTCTACGCCCAGTACGACTATCCGAAGCCCGACCTGACGATCAAGGCGACGGGCAACCAGTGGAACTGGACGCACGCCTACCCCGACCAGGGCAATTTCAGCTTTACCTCGGTCATGCTCAACGACCAGGAGCGTGAGGAGCTGATCAAGAAGGGCATTCCGGCGCCGCGCCTTCTCGCCGTGAACAACGAGGTTTTCGTGCCGGTCAACAAGGTCGTGCACGTGCTGGTGACGGCGAGTGACGTGATCCACAACTGGACGATCCCGGCCTTCGGCTCGAAGGTCGACGCCGTCCCCGGCCGTATCACGGCGACGTGGTTCAGGGCCCGCACGGAAGGCGTGTACTACGGCCAGTGCTCAGAGCTGTGCGGTAAGGACCACGCTTTCATGCCGATCGCTGTTCGCGTGGTCAGTGATGCCGTGTTCAATGAGTGGACCGCCGCCGTCAAGGCCCGCGACCGCAACAAGGTCCGCGAAATCCAGGAGCGCACGGCGCTCGCCCATGCCGGGCCGAAGATCGCCGCGGCGCCGACGCGCTAACGCCGGACCGGGCGCGCACGAGACGAGAAGTTGACCGGCTGCATCGCAGCCGCCACCGGCAAAGCACAGGAAGCAAGGCTCATGCCCTTCCCGCAGCCGGCGGAACGCAAGATGAGAACGATCAAGCTGGGGTGAAGCAGAGATGGCGACCAAGGCACACGAGGCGCACGGCCACGACGATCACCACGATACGCCGACGTTCTTCAACCGCTGGCTCTTCTCGACCAACCACAAGGACATCGGGACGCTCTACCTGCTGTTCGCCATCATGGCGGGCATCATCGGCGGCTTCCTCTCGGTGGTGATGCGGCTCGAGCTGCAAGAGCCGGGCATGCAGTGGTTCGCCGATCCACACATGTTCAACGTGTTCGTGACGAGCCACGGCCTCATCATGGTGTTCTTCATGGTCATGCCGGCCATGATCGGCGGTTTCGGCAACTGGTTCGTGCCGCTCATGATCGGTGCGCCGGACATGGCCTTCCCGCGCATGAACAACATCTCCTTCTGGCTGCTGCCCGTCGCATTCACCCTGCTGCTCATGTCGCTCTTCGTCGAGGGCCCGGCAGGTGCGCACGGTGCCGGCACGGGCTGGACGGTTTATGCTCCGCTCTCGACCTCGGGCCATCCAGGCCCGGCCGTGGACTTCGCGATCCTGTCGCTCCACGTTGCAGGTGCCTCGTCGATCCTCGGCGCGATCAACTTCATCACCACCATCTTCAACATGCGCGCGCCGGGCATGACGCTCCACAAGATGCCGCTGTTCGTCTGGTCGGTGCTCATCACGGCGTTCCTGCTGCTGCTGTCGCTTCCCGTCCTCGCCGGTGCGATCACCATGCTGCTGACGGACCGCAACTTTGGCACGACGTTCTTCTCGGCAGCCGGTGGCGGTGACCCGATCCTCTACCAGCATCTCTTCTGGTTCTTCGGTCATCCCGAGGTGTACATCCTCATTCTGCCGGGCTTTGGCATGATCAGCCAGATCGTGTCGACCTTCTCGCGCAAGCCTGTATTCGGCTACCTCGGCATGGCCTACGCCATGGTCGCCATCGGCCTCGTCGGCTTCGTCGTGTGGGCGCACCACATGTACACCTCCGGCATGGGCGTGAACGCACAGGCCTACTTCGTCTTCGCGACGATGGTCATCGCGGTGCCGACAGGCGTGAAGATCTTCTCCTGGATTGCCACCATGTGGGGCGGCTCGATCCGCTTCACGGTGCCCATGCTGTGGGCACTCGGCTTCATCTTCCTCTTCACGGTCGGCGGCGTCACGGGCGTCATGCTCGCCAACGCGGGCGTCGACCGCGCACTGCACGACACCTATTACGTCGTCGCGCACTTCCACTACGTGCTGTCGCTCGGCGCGGTCTTCGCGATCTTCGCGGGCTGGTACTACTGGTTCCCGAAGATGAGCGGCTACATGTACAACGAGACCATCGCCAAGGTGCACTTCTGGCTCACCTTCATCGGCGCCAACGTGCTCTTCTTCCCGCAGCACTTCCTGGGTCTCGCGGGTATGCCGCGCCGCTACGTCGACTATCCGGATGCCTTCGCCGACTGGAACCGCATCTCGTCCTACGGCTCCTACATGACTGCCGTCGCGACGCTGATCTTCATCGCCGGCATGCTCCATGCCTACTTCATCATGAAGAAGAAGGCGGGCGACAATCCCTGGGGTGAAGGCGCGACCACGCTCGAGTGGACCCTCCCCTCGCCGCCCGCGTTCCACAGCTTCGAGACGCTGCCGCGGATCAAGGCCACGGACCACCACTGAGAACAATCTCCCGGATGCCGCCCCACGGCGGCATCCGAACTTGAGAGACGAAACGACGCCATGAGCGATGTGACTGTCCCTTACACACGCAAGAGCCTCACCGAGGCTCCCGGCGGGACCGTCGGCGACTTCATCGCCTTGATGAAGCCGCGCGTGATGTCGCTCGTCGTCTTCACCGCCCTCGTCGGCCTCGTTGTCGCGCCGGGCGATCTCCATCCTGCGCTCGCGGTCATCGCGCTGATCTGTATCGCGGTCGGTGCCGGCGCCTCGGGCGCGCTCAACATGTGGTACGACGCCGATATCGATGTGCGCATGGCGCGTACGGCCGGCCGCCCCATCCCGCGCGGCAGCGTGACACCCGAGGAGGCGTTCTCCTTCGGCATGGTTCTGTCGATTGGCTCGGTCGTGACGCTCGGCGTGCTCGTGAACTGGGTTGCGGGCGCACTGCTCGCGCTCACGATCGCTTTCTACATCGTGATCTACACGATGTGGCTCAAGCGCTCGACACCACAGAACATCGTCATTGGCGGCGCCGCCGGCGCCTTCCCGCCGATGATCGGCTGGGCCGCCGTCACGGGTGGCGTCAGCATCGAGAGCATTCTGATGTTCGCGATCATCTTCATGTGGACGCCGCCGCACTTCTGGGCCCTCGCTCTCTTCCGCACCGGTGACTATGAGCGCGCAGGCGTGCCCATGCTCCCGGTCGTCGCGGGCGAGAAGGAGACGCGGCGCCAGATCGTGATCTACTCCGCGCTTCTCGTGCCGCTCGGCGTCGTGCCGGCGGTCATCGGCCTCGGTGGTGCTGCCTACGGCATCATCGCCACGGTGCTTGGCGCCATCTTCCTGGGCCTTGCACTCAGCCTCTGGCGCGCTGAGGAAGAGGCGAAGCGCATTGAGATCGCCAAGCGGCTCTTCGCCTTCTCGATTCTCTATCTTTTCGGCCTGTTCGCGGTGCTGCTCGTCGAGCGCCTCGCGGCGGGTTTCATGAGCTGAGTTAGGACGCGGATGTGGCGGAGCATGACGATCAAGAGGCAAAACGCCGTCAGCGGATGCGCTCGATCGCTATCGGGCTCGCGCTTGCGGGGCTCGTGTTGCTCTTCTATGTCGCCACGCTCGTGCGTCTCGGCGGCAATGTGCTGAACCGGCCGCTCTGAGCGCCGGTAACGTGAGGATCGGCAAGCGGCACCCGCCGCTGTCTGGGAGTTGAATGGAAGCGCGATGAGCACGGCGCACGACAAGCCCGAGGACGCAGCAGCGGCCCAGACCGCTATGAGCGCGCGCAACCGCCGTGTTGCCGTGATCTGCGCCGGCGTGGGCTTCAGCATGCTCGGAATGGCCTACGCTGCCGTGCCGCTCTACGATCTCTTCTGCCGCGTAACGGGCTATGGCGGGACCACGCAGCGCGCCGAGCGCCCGGCGGACACCACGCTCTCGCGTTCCATGACCGTGCGGTTCGATGCGAATGTCGGCGGCGGCTTGCAGTGGGAGTTCGCGCCCGTGTCAGGCCCGCAGACGCTGCCCATCGGCGAGAATGGCCTCGCCTTCTATCGCGTCACGAACACATCGGATCGCCCGATCGTCGGCACCGCGACCTATAACGTCGCGCCCGAGCAGGCCGGCGTCTTCTTCAACAAGCTCGCGTGCTTCTGCTTCACCGAGCAGCGCCTCGAACCCGGCGAGTCCATGGAAATGCCGGTCAGCTATTTCGTCGATCCGGAGATCGTGAAGGATCCGGACGCCTCACGCCTCTCGACGATTACGCTGTCGTACACGTTCTACGAAGTAAGGAAGCCGGCCGCCGCCGCGGCTGCAGACAAGACGAAGGCCGCGCCCACCAAGCCGGGGCAGGGAACTTAAGGATCAGGCGCCGCTGACGCGCGCCAAGCAGGACGAGACGGGGACAAGGGAGCTCAACGGAATGGCCGACGCCCACGCCAAGCATCATGACTATCACCTGCTCAATCCGAGCCCCTGGCCGCTCATCGGCTCGGTGTCCGCGTTCGTGCTCGCCGTCGGCGCCATCGTCTGGATGAAGTCCATGAACGGCGGCGCAGGCGTGTTCGGCCTGAAGGGCTCCTGGCTCTTCGGCATCGGCGTCATGGGCGTCCTCTACACCATGTTCATGTGGTGGCGGGACGTCATCAAGGAGGCGCACGCCGGCGACCACACGCCCGTCGTGCAGATCCACCTGCGCTACGGCATGATCATGTTCATCGCCTCGGAGGTGATGTTCTTCGTTGCGTGGTTCTGGGCGTTCTTCGATGCCGCGCTCTTCCCGGCTGCGATCCATCCGCTGCAGAACAGCGACCAGGTGATCGGCATGGTCGATCGCAATGCGCTCACCGGCGGCGTCTGGCCACCGAAGCCCTCCGAGAACTTCCACGCCACGTTCGATCCCTGGGGTCTGCCGCTCGTCAACACGCTCGTGCTGCTGCTCTCGGGTACGACCGTCACCTGGGCACACCATGCGCTGCTCGAGAACAACCGCAAGGGCCTCATCTGGGGCCTGACGCTGACCGTCATTCTCGGCGTCTTCTTCACGATCCTGCAGGCCTACGAGTATGGCCACGCAGCCTTCAACTTCCACGGCCACATCTACGGCGCCACATTCTTCATGGCGACCGGCTTCCACGGCGCGCACGTGCTCATCGGCACGATCTTCCTCGCCGTCTGTCTCGCCCGAGCGCTCAAGGGGCACTTCACCCCCAAGCAGCACTTCGGCTTCGAGGCCGCGGCCTGGTACTGGCACTTCGTCGACGTGGTCTGGCTCTTCCTGTTCGCCTGCATCTACGTCTGGGCAGCGGGCGTACCGGCTGCGCACTGAGGCCCTTGGGTAGAATTCGGGCCGGCTGCCTCTTCACAGCCGCCAACGGAACGTCAAAGATCGGGGCGGACAGCAATGTCCGCCCCGAATGTTTCAGCAGCCCGTTCAAGTCGAGGAAACCCCATGAGCGCGAAGCCGAAGGTCGCCGTCATCGGCACGGGCGGCACGATCACCGCCATGAGCAGCCTCGGCTCGCTCGACCTCATCGAGTACGGCAATGCCGGCACGATGCTCGAGGCCGACCAACTCGTCGCGCTCTACCCGCAAGTCCACGAAGTCGCCGAAGTCATCTCCATCCGCTTCAAGGCGGTCCCCTCACCGGCCATCTATTTCCCGGAATGGAAGGCCCTCGTCCTCGCCGCCGAGAAAGCCGTAGCCGAGCATCCGGGCCTCGCCGGCATCGTCATTCTGCACGGCACGGCTACGCTCGAAGAGACCGCCTACGCACTCTCGCTCACGGCCAAGGTGGACGTGCCCATCGTCGTTGTCGGCGCCCAGCGCCCGTCGAGCGCGCTCTCCTCCGATGCCGGCCTCAATCTCGTGAATGCCATCCGCACGGCAGCCAGCCCCGAAGCGCGCGGCCTCGGCGTGCTCGTTCTTCTCAATGACGAGATCCAGGCGGCGCGCGAGGTGACGAAGACCTCCACCGGCCGCCTTCAGACCTTCCGCAGCCCCGACTTCGGCGCGCTCGGCCATGCCGACGGCGACCGCATTTCCTTCTATCGCCGCCCCGTTCGCCGCGCCGCGCCGGACACCGAATTCGACATCCGCACGCTCGATGCACTTCCTCGCGTCGATATCGCTTACTCGTACACGGGTGACGATGGCACGGCGACGCGCGCATTCGTGGCCGCAGGCGCCAAGGGCATCATTGCCGCCGCCTTTGCGCCTGCGATGCTCGTTCCCGCCGAGCTTGCCGCTTTCAAGGAGGCGATTGCTGCAGGCGTCGTAGTCGTCCTGGCGACGCGGGCGGGCTCGGGCCGCGCCTTCGCCTCGCGGCCCATGCGCGAAGCGGGTCTCATCTCGGCCGATAACCTCACGCCGCAGAAGGCCCGCATTCTGCTCGCGCTCGCTCTCACGAAAACCAGCGATCCGGAACGCCTGCGCGAGATCTTCGCCACATACTGATCGGGCGCACGTTCAGAACCCGACACGCACGAGCCACAGCGTGATCACCGGGAACATGACAAGGATCACGGTGCGGACCATGTCGCTCAGAACAAAGGGCAAGGCGCCGCGATAGGTCTCGCTCAGTGGCACACCTTGCGCCATCGAGTTGATGATGAAGAGGTTGAGTCCCACGGGCGGCGTGATGAGGCCGACCTCGACGACGATCAGCACCAGAATGCCGAACCAGATCGCGGTCTCCTCGGGGTTCAGTCCAAAATCGAGCGCCATGACCACGGGGAAGAACACCGGAATGGTCAGAAGCATCATCGAAAGCGAATCCATGACGCAACCGAGAATGATGTAGACGATCAGGATCAGCGTGAGGATCGTGAGTGGCGAAAGCCCCGAAACCTGCGCCCAGTCCGCGGCAATTTGCGGTAGCTGCGTCAGCGCGAGGAATGTATTGAAGGCCGCCGCGCCGAGAATGATGAAATAGATCATCGCGGAGGCTGCGGCGGTCTCGAGAATGCATGCAACGAACGTTGGCCTGTCGAGGCGCCCCGTGATGAGCGCATAGACGCCCGTCGCGACCGCACCGACCGCCGCACCCTCCGTCGGCGTGAACCAACCGACATAGATGCCGCCGATCACCAGCGCGAAGATCAATGCGACCGGCCAGACGCCCTGCATCGACTGCCAGCGCTCGGCCATGGATTTGCGCGGCGCCACTTCGCCTGCCGAGCTCGGTGACACCCGGACGAAGATCGAGACCGTGATCACGTAGCCGATGGCCGCCAATATGCCCGGGATCAGCGCCGCCATGAACATCTTGACGATGTTCTGCTCGGTCAGCACGGCATAGATCACGAGCACGATCGACGGCGGGATGAGAATGCCGAGTGTGCCGCCGGCCGCCAGCACACCTGTCGCCAGCGCGCCGGAATATCCGTTCTTGCGGAGCGCCGGCAGGGCCACCTGCCCCATGGTCGCCGCTGTTGCAAGCGACGAGCCGCACACTGAACCGAAGCCAGCGCAGGCACCGACAGCCGCCATGGCGAGACCGCCGCGGCGATGGCCGACCCAGTCGGCAGCGGCACGAAACAGCGACTCCGAAAGCCCCGATCGCGTCGCGAACTGCCCCATGAGCAGGAAGAGCGGGATGATCGAGAGCGAGTGGCTCGAGAACGTGTCGTACGTGAGCGTCTTCAGTGCCGAAATCGCCGGGACCATCGAGCCGGTGATGATCCACGTGCCAGTGAGACCGGTCAGCAGCATGGCCGCACCGATCGGCATGCGCAGGAACATGGCGCCAAGCGCCAGCGCGAAGGCAGTTGCCGCGAGTGCCGCGCCGCTCATATGTGCGCTCCACCTTCCGTGCCCTGCCCGCCGGCAATGGCCTCGTTGAGACTGCGCCAGACTGTGTAGAAGCACGTGAGCACGAAGACGGCGGCGCCGACCACACCTGCCGCATAGCCCCACCAGACCGGCATCTGAAGGATCATGCTCGTCTCGCCATAGGCGAGCTTGTCGCGAAAGCCGAGCCAGAGCTGCCACGTCACGATCAATGAGATGATGCTCATCGCGATATTGCCGATGACCGCGAGCGATGCCCAAAAGCGCGCCGGCAGATAGGGGGCCAGCATGTCCACAGTGACATTGCCCTGGCGGAACTGGCACCAGGGCAGAAAGGCGAAGATAGCGACCGCGCACCCGGCTTCGACCAGCTCGAAGTCACCCGGCACGGGACCGAGCCCCATGCGCGTGAACGCACGCCCGACGATCGACACCACGGACATCACGGCCAGTGACACGAGCACGATGCCGCCCGCGATCGCCAGGATGCGCGCGATGGCGCCGACGACGCGCCCCACCGCCGCCTCGGCCGCCGGCGCAATGCCCGCCTGCTTCTCCGCGCGCATTTGATCGGACATGTGAAGCCCCCTCAGGCCACCTCGCTCACGTCGCAGAGAGGAGGGAACGCAACATTCCCTCCTCGTATTCGCAGTGCCCCGCAGGCGCTGCTCACTCCGGTCCGGCGTACTTGGCGATCAAGTCTCGCGCATCCTTCAACATGGCCGCGGCAGGCAAACCCTTGTCGGTCATTTCCTTGACCCAAGCTTCCGCGATCGGTGCCGAAGCTGCCTTCCAGCGCGCCGTCTCGGCGGCATCGAGCGTGATCATCTTGTTGCCGGCGGCCTTGGCGGCCTCGATGCCGGGCGCATCACCCTCATCCATGACACGCCCAACCCACTTCGATGTCGCCATGCCGCTGTTGGCGTCGATGATCTTCTTGATGTCGGCAGGGAGCCCGTCGTACTTGGCCTTGTTCATCGCGAAGAGGAAGAAGCTCGTATAGAGACCGCGGCTTCCCGTGAAATTCGTGTGCGACTGCACGAGCTGGGCAACCTTGAGCGGCGTCGTGACCTCCCAAGGAATGACCGTGCCGTCGATCACGCCCTTGGAGAGCGCCTCAGGCATGGCCGGGACAGGCATCCCCACCGGCGTTGCGCCGAGGGCTGCGATGAGCGCGGTCGCCTGCCGCGTCGGGCCGCGCAGCTTCAGGCCCTTCATATCCTCGAGCTTGGCAACCCCGTTACCTTTCACGTGCAGCAGCCCAGGCCCATGCACGTGCACGGCAATGATATGGACGCTCTCCAGCTCCTTCTTGAGATACTTCTCGTAGAACTCCCACGCGGCCTGGCTCGTCGCTTCTCCGCTCGCAGGCAGGAAGGGAAGCTCGAACACCTCCGAGCCAGGGAAACGGCCGGGCGTGTAACCCGACAGCGTCCACACGATATCGACCACGCCGTCGCGTGCCTGATCGATCAGAGCCGGTGGACGTCCGCCGAGTTGCATCGACGGATAGATCTCGACCTTGAGCTTGCCGGCCGCTTCCTTGGTGACCTTCTCGGCCCACGGCGTGATGAAATTCTTCGGCACAGGAGCCGGGGCTGGCAGAAAATGATGGATGCGCAGCGTCACGTCCTGCGCCACGCCGGCCATAGGCCAGACCGAAACCGCCGCAGTAAGCGTCAGCGCCGCCAAACCGAGATGGATGCCCAATCGCGATCTCATTCCACTCCTCCCAATTGTTTGGAATTCCAAGTTTTGCGCTAAGCTATTCTGGTGCCGCCGCGCAGGCAACCGTTTGCTCACCCATACCAAAGGTGGAGTCGAACCGAGTGTGCCCGCCCACCCGTAGGGACAAGCATGACAATCGACTGGTCCGGAAAGATCGCCGAGACGGACGAACTCAGCATCAATTACGCGCGCGGCGGCAGAGGACCCGCCGTCATCTTTCTGCACGGCTGGCCCGAGTTCAACCGGACCTGGCTGCACGCGATGCCACCGCTCGCCGAGAAATTCGACTGTATCGCGCCTGACCTTCGCGGCTTCGGGCGTACGATCTCGAAGGTGCCACGCACGGCAGACGGCACGCCCGTCAACAAACTCGCCGGCGATGTGCTGGCGCTCGCTGACGCACTCGGCATCGAGCGTTTTGCCGTCGTCAGCCATGACGTTGGTTCATTCGTCGCGCAGCAAACGGCGATCGCCGCGCCGGATCGCGTGTCGGCCCTGTTCTTCTTCAACTGTACGTATCCGGGCATCGGCAAACGCTGGGGCGAGTACAGTCACTTCCGCGAGACCTGGTACCAGCAGTTCCACCAGAAGGATTTCGCAGCCGCACTCGTCGGCTCATCGCGCGAGGCGTGCCGCATCTACTTCCGTCACTTCCTCACGCACTGGAGCCATCAGAAGCAGGCGTTCGATCCCTATCTCGAAGAGTGGGTCGACAACTTCATGCGCCCCGGCAATCTGCAGGGTGGCTTCGACTGGTACGTCGGCATCGCCAGAATTCGCGCGCTCACTGCATCGGGTGCACTGCCGCCGCCCCCACCGATCGCTGCGCCATCATATTTCTACTGGGGCGCGCACGATCCGGTGCTGCGGTTCGACTTCTCCGACAAGCTCGGCGACTACTTTACGAACTTCACGCTCGAGAAGGCGGAGGATGCGGGCCATTTCGGCCACTTCGAGCAACCAAAGCGCGCCAACGAGCGCCTGCTCCGGTTCCTCAGCACGCACGCGAAATAGATCATAAAGACGGGCGGGTCCGGGAGGGTGTTCCCTCCCGGTGGGGGTTCGGGGGCTAGCCCCCGTCGCGCTGGAGGCGCGAGCAGGGCTCGCCGCCCTGCACCCGCGGGGGGGACGCCCCCGCACCCCCGCTTTTTATGATTTTTTCGCTACCCGATCCGTGGGGCGTCGAGCTTGTGCACGGTGCCGGCAGTCTCGGGCTTCCAGGCAGGGTAGCGCTTCAGGATAAGCGGATCGTGGCCGGGAATGACGTTCTTCAGCCCGCCCGCCATCTTCTCCAGGCGATCGTAGCTTCTGAGCGTCGCTTCGACATCGACGCTGATGAAGAACGGCTTCCGCTTCTCGATGTTCTCGTAGAAGTGCACCACGTCGGACGCGAGCATGACCGGCCCGTGGTCGGTCATCACGCGGATGGCCTGGATGCCCTTGCTATGACCCGGCATGTGATGGACGGTCACCCCCGGCGCGACCTCGCCATCACCGTCGTGGAACTGAACGCGGCCCGAGTAGACGCTCTTCACCATCTGGCAGACGTGGTCGACCGTGAAGGGCCCGCGCATGGCGTTATCGCACATGCAGCGGCCCGTGGCGTAGGCCATCTCGGATTCCTGCAGATGGAAGCGCGCCTTCGGAAAATGGTCGAGCGTACCGGCGTGGTCGTAGTGGAGGTGCGTGACGATGCAGGTGTCGAGGTTTTCCGCGTCGATGCCGATGCGCTGAAGTGCCTCACGCGGCTCGAGATCGATCTTGCGCCCGCGGGGCGCGGCTTCCTTGTGGTCGAATCCAGTATCGATCAGGATCGTGCGGTTCTTGTTGCGCAGCACGAACACGAAATAGTCGATCGGCATGGGCGCCGCATGGTCGTCCGGATGGAGGAAGTTGTCGGCGCGCGTGCGGTTCGTCATGGCGCCGTACTTCACGGCCAGAATCTCGTAGGTCTCGGACATCGCGGCTCCTCCATCGGGGGTGGTTTCTGCTTGAACGGCAGAATGGCGTGCCGATGGGCAGCCGTCGAGAAAAACCGCCATGCAGAGTCATGGAACCGCAATGCGCCTTAGGGCATAATTGAGTGAAGCTCGATCCGCTGCCGGATCAAACCAGTGAGGTCGCCCGCGTGCCCGTCAATGTCTCGTTCCTGCAGGAGCTGCTCAGCACGGTCGCCGAGCAGGGCCGCCAGTATCTGCCGCGCGCGCTCCTCGGCAATGGTCCCGACGAGGATATCACCGCCCTCTCGGCAGCTCTCATGTCAGTGCGCGGCGAAGCCTCGGGCGTTGCCATTGCACGGCGCATTCTCGACGATTATCGCAAGCTGGACCCGGACCATCGCCGCACGTTCTTCCGCTATCTCGTCGAGCACATCCGGCCCGATGAGCGCCAGGTCGAACAGGCCGCCTCGGCCTACGTCGCCACACCCGGCGAAGCGACGCTGAAGTCCCTCCAGCACGCCGTCGAGAGCCCACGCCAGGAGTTTTTCCGCCGGCTGAACCTCGCACCCGGCGCCACGGCCGAGATCGTCGCCATGCGCCGCGATCTCCTGCGCCTGCCGAAATCCGAACTCGGCGCGCTCGACACCGACCTCATGCACCTCCTGCACTCGTGGTTCAACCGCGGCTTCCTTGTGCTGAAGCGCATCGACTGGCAGACGCCCGCCGCCATCCTCGAGAAGCTCATCCAGTACGAGGCCGTTCACGAGATCAAGGGCTTCGAGGATCTGCGCCGCCGCCTCGATCCGGCTGACCGGCGCTGCTACGGCTTCTTCCATCCCTCGCTCGTCGATGAACCGCTCATCTTCGTTGAGGTCGCGCTGATGGGAGACATTCCCGCCAGCATCCATTCCGTGCTCGGCGAAGCGCGCAAGAACGGTAACGACACCCCACCGCCGACGACGGCCGTCTTCTACTCGATCTCGAACTGCCAGGAAGGGCTCAAGGGCATTTCCTTCGGCAACTTCCTCATCAAGCAGGTCGTCGAGGATTTGGCGCGCGAGCAGCCACAGCTCAAGACCTTCGTCACGCTCTCGCCGGTGCCGACCTTCGCCCGCTGGCTCGACCGTGTTATGGCCGACGACCAGGAGGGCGTCGTGACGGAGGCGGATCGCGAAGTGTTGCAGACGCTGCGCAATCCGGGCTGGATCGAGGACGAGGAGGAAGGCGAGGCTCTGCGCGCTTCCCTGCTGGCACTCGCCGCCCATTACTTCCTCGTTGCCAAGGCGGCCGACGGGCGCCCCGTCGATCCTGTCGCGCGCTTTCATCTCGGCAATGGTGCCCGCCTCGAGCGCATCAACTGGCTCGGGGACGTCTCGGAGAAGGGTCTGCGCGAGGCGCACGGGCTCATGGTGAATTACCGCTACGACCTCAAGGAAATCGAGCGCAATCACGAGGCTTATGCCAACGAAGGCGAGGTCGCGGCCTCGCGCGCTGTGCGCCAGCTCGCCCGACCGGTCGGCAAGACCAAACCGAAGCTCCCGACGCCGAAGGCTCTTCTGCAGTTACCGCTCCGGTCGTCAGAGCCGACAAGCGAAAAACCCAGCGGTGATGGGAAGAAGGGCGACTGATCGCGCTCGCCGGGAGCTGGGCCTTGAGCACGATCTTCTTCATCACCCATCCGGAAGTGGTGATCGATCCCGCCACGCCGGTGCCGCGCTGGCACCTGAGCGACGTGGGCATCGCGAAGATGCGCGCCTTCGCTGCTGCGCCGTCGATGCGTGACATCAGGACCATTTGGGCGAGCACAGAGACCAAGGCCATCGAAGGTGCCGGCATTCTCGCCGCAGCGCACGGCCTGCCCGTCGCCGTACATCCCGGCCTCGACGAGAACGACCGCAGCGCGACCGGCTTCCTGCCGCCTGATGAATTCCAGCGCGTGGCCGACCAGTTCTTCGCTCATCCAGATGAGAGTGTGCGAGGCTGGGAGCGTGCAGTCGACGCCCAGCAACGCGTCGTCGCAGCTTTCGAGGCGATCATCGCTGCGCCCGCCGCGGGCGATATCGCCATCGTGGCGCACGGCGGCGTCGGCACACTGCTCTACTGCCATCTTGCCGGGCTGGCGATCAGCCGCCAGCACGACCAGCCTGCACAGGGCCATTATTGGAGCTATGCGCTCACGTCGCGATCGCTGCTCCACGCTTGGCGCTCTATCGTCGCGGACTGAAGTGCGGACTTGGTGAGCCTACCACCGCAGCACAAGGCGCCCGAGAAGCGCTCCTGCCGCAGTCGGAATTGCCATGCCGATCCCATACCAGATGAGAACGAAGGGCAGCGCAGTCTCCCCGCAAGAAAAGGCATAAACCAAGGCAGCCGTGGCACCGGCCGTTAGGCCGGCGACCGCACCAGCAAGGGTGAGCCGGGTCGGTGCCATCCGGCGCAGGACGGCGAGCGTGATCGCCATCACCGGCATGGCCAGCAATGCAATGAGCCAGGGACACACAGCCGAGGTCGATCCCATGATCATGCGGCCATATTCATTCGGCGATACACGCCACAGCTCGGCTACCGCAAGGCTAGCCATTGCCATAAGCGCGAGCACCATGCCGACCCACGTACGCCGCGCGACTTGCGCCTCCGGACGCGCGAGACGCAGCGTGGCTGCGAGGCCAAGCACCGCAAGCAGCGCCGGATAAGCAAGCTTCGCCCAGAAGGCCAACGACGCGATGGCGCCCGCCATGTCCGACCGTATGCCCCACAGCGCCAGCACGACAGTCGCGGCGAACGCACCACCGACAACAACGCCAAGGCCCACGCGCCGCGCGACGAGGCCCTGCGGCGTCGCACTGAGGTCGCCGGAGAGCTGGTCGATGAGCTCGGGCGTCGTGGTCACGGCGTGTCGGTCCCTTTGAATCGCTGCGCCAGCAACTTCATGCCGCGGTGAATGGCGATCTTCACCGCGGATTCCGAGACCCCATGCTTCGAGGAGACCTCGGCGATGGAGCGTCCGTCGATCTTTACCGCGCGAATGTACTGGCTCGTTCGCTCGGGCAATTCCCCGAGCACCTGCTCCACGTCGAGGCGCGCCGCGCTCGGCTCAGGCACATCACTCTCGAATGCTAATTCGTCGGCATCCTCGATCGGGATACTCGTTCTGATCTTTTTTCGCCGGAAATGGTCAATGAGCTTGTAGCGCGCAATGGCGTGCAGCCACGCGGTGAAGGGACGGCTGATCTCGTACGTGAAGCGCCGCTGATGCACGGCCAGCAAGGTCTCCTGAACGAGATCCTCGACATCCGCGCTCTCGCGACCGAGGCGCCGGGCGAAGTAAACACGCAAGCGATCCGCGACATCCGCGAGCAGCCGGCGATAGGATGGCTCGTCGCCAGCCAGCGCACCGATCATCAGGGATCTCAGGCGTTCCTCGACCTGCTGCAGGGCTGGCGCGCTCCAAAATGGGCTCGGCGTTCTCACGCGCACTCGCGCGACCACGCCGCTTATCGGCGAAGACCGCACTCTCCACCTATCACAACGCCGTGATGCCTGTAACCACGCAGCGGGCCGGCGCGAATTCTTCTGCATCGCCACCGCACAGCGCGGCCGAGCGGATCACACCCGGGAGGACGAGCCCACCATGAGCCAAAACATCATCCAGGCCACACTGGTCGCAACCGCACTGACGATAGGGGCGCTGTCCTCCGTTCAGGCTCAGGATTCCATGAAGAAGGACATGATGAAGTCCGATTCGATGAAGTCGGATGGCATGAAGATGAAGAAGTCGGACACCATGAAATCGGGCGGCATGAAGGATGGTGTCATGAAGGAGGGTGGGATGAAGTCCGGAGACATGAAGCCGGGCGAGAAGATGAAATAGCGCACGCCCGCTCCAGGCGGCCGGGGACGGCGGATTGTTCGCGATATCGCCGCTCGAATGTTCCGCTCCCTCGGTCGCAGGACACCACGCCGTTTCAATTGAGCGTTATGAACACTTCCGGCCCTTCACGAAGCCGCCACACCGCCTTATTCATCTACAGCGACCTCGGAGGAGGAATCCGGCCATGCTGATACGCATCCCTAATGCCAGTGACGCCCGTCCCTCGGAGATAACAGATCGGTCTACCTACTTCGGGCGACGCGAGTTCATGCTCGGGGCAGCTGCCTTCAGCGCCGCTGCCGCGCTTCCATTCGGCGCGATTGCCGCGCCTCTCTCGGCGACGAAGAGCCCGCTCTCCACGAACGAGACCCCGACTCCGCTGAAGGACGTGACCAGCTACAATAACTTCTACGAGTTCGGCACCGACAAGGGCGATCCTGCCAAGAACGCCCACACGCTGACGACGAAGCCGTGGAAGGTGAAGGTCGATGGCCTCGTCGACAAACCGGCCGACTACGACCTCGACGACCTGATCAAGGATATCGCGCTCGAGGAGCGTATCTATCGCATGCGCTGCGTCGAGGGCTGGTCCATGGTCATTCCATGGGTCGGCGTACCGCTGGCGAGCGTCCTCGCGCGCGTTTCGCCGCAAGGCAGCGCCAAGTATTTGGCCTTCGAGACGCTCGTGCGTCCGGAGGAAATGCCGGGCCAGAAGGGCTTCTTCCAGGCCATGAAGTGGCCGTACGTGGAAGGCCTGCGACTCGACGAGGCCATGCATCCGCTGACGATCCTCGCCGTCGGGCTTTATGGCGAGAAGCTGCCCAACCAGAATGGCGCGCCCATACGCCTCGTCGTCCCGTGGAAATACGGCTTCAAGAGCATCAAGTCGGTCGTTCGGATGACGCTCACGGACAAGCAGCCGATCACGTCCTGGAGCCGCGAGAACCCACGCGAGTACGGCTTCTACTCGAACGTCAATCCGGCCGTTGACCATCCGCGCTGGAGCCAAGCCACCGAGCGGCGCATCGGCGATCAGGGCGGCAGCTTTGGCGGCCTGTTCGCCAAGCGCCATCCCACACTCCTCTTCAATGGCTACGCCGAGCAGGTCGCGAGCCTCTATTCCGGGTTGGACCTCAAGGCGAACTACTGAGAAATGGCCACACGATCCAGGCAAAGGAGCACGCTCTCGCGCCTGATTCTCGGCGCCGACCCGCAGCGGCGCACGCTCTACATCGCCGGCATGACCCCGGCCGTTCTGTATTTCTACTGGGGATTGACCAATCAGCTCGGCGCCGATCCGCAGAATGTTCTCGAACGCGCGCTCGGCCTTTGGGCGCTGCGCTTTCTGATCGCAAGCCTCGCCATCACACCCTTGAGGCAGCTCGGCGGCCCAAGTCTCTATCGCTTTCGCCGCGCCATAGGGCTGCTCGCCTTCTACTACGCGGCGCTGCATCTCACGGTCTACATGGTGCTCGACAAGGGGCTAGACCTCCCCTCGATCATCGCCGACATCATCAAGCGGCCCTACATCACGGTTGGGATGCTGGCCTTCGCGATACTGGTCCCGCTCGCAGTGACGTCGAATGGGCCGATGATCCGCCGCCTCGGCGCAAACTGGCGCAAGTTGCATCGCCTCGCGTACGTGGCGGCGGCAGCGGCCGCTCTCCACTTCATTATGCTGGTGAAAGTCTGGCCGGGGGAGCCGCTCATCTACGCCGGCCTCGTCGCCGCGCTCCTGCTCTTCCGCCTCGCCAACTCGCTACGCCCGCGGGCTCGGCCGGCACGATCCTAGGAATGTTCCGCCGACACTGCCCGCACATGCATGACGGCCGCCCTTGACGGCCCCGCTCGCGCACGGTACGCACGATCTACATTAGATCAATTCTAATCTGGATCCCGCGCACGTGCTGACCCGCCTCTCTCTCATCTCCTCGACCGGCAAGCGCCGCTTCGACGAGCTTACCGAGCAGGAGATCCTCGCTCTCGCCATCTCCTCCGAGGAGGAGGACGGTCAGATCTACACGGCCTATGCGGAACGCCTCAGGACCCAATATCCCGCCACTGCCGCCATCTTCGAGGACATGGCCGCCGAGGAAAACCAACACCGCCGCCGCCTGATCGAAGCCTACCAGCGCCGGTTCGGCGATTTCATCGTGCCCATCCGCCGCGAGCACGTGGCCGGCTACTACACGCGCCGCCCCGTCTGGCTCGTCACGAATCTCGACCTCGACACCATCCGCAACGAAGCCGTCGATATGGAGCGTCAGGCGCACGACTTCTACGTCGCCGCCGCGGGCCGCTCGACGGACGCCGACACGCGCAAGCTGCTCGGCGATCTTGCTGCCGCCGAAGCCGGCCATCAGGCCAAGGCGGACCGTCTCGAGGAAAAACATCTCGGCGAGGGCGCCCGCGAGGAGGAGGATCTCGCCGCTCGCCGCCAGTTCGTGCTGACGTGGGTGCAGCCCGGCCTCGCCGGCCTCATGGACGGCTCCGTCTCGACGCTCGCGCCGATCTTCGCCACGGCCTTCGCTACTCAGAACCCGTGGACCACCTTTCTCGTCGGTCTTTCCGCCTCGGTCGGTGCCGGAATCTCCATGGGCTTCACCGAAGCCGCGCACGACGACGGCAAGCTCTCAGGCCGCGGCGCGCCGTGGAAGCGCGGTCTCGCCTCGGGCGTCATGACCACCATCGGCGGGCTCGGTCACGCGCTGCCCTATCTCATTCCCGATTTTTTCATCGCGACGATCATCGCGCTCATCGTCGTCTTCATCGAGCTCTGGGTCATCGTGTGGATCCAGAACCGCTACATGGAGACCCCCTTCGGCCGGGCGACGTTTCAGGTCGTGCTCGGCGGCGGCCTCGTGCTCGCCGCCGGCATACTGATCGGGGCCTCGTAGCGATCGCGAGTTTGCAGTGCGCGGTCGGACCTGCGCGACACTACCAATCCAGCACATCCAATTTCAGGGTCTTTGCCGATGCCCGGCATCAACCCACGCCTAGATAGTCCATGACGCATAGCGCGTGCGTGTCAGCCATCGCGTTCGATCGGCTGCACCGTGTCGGAGACAATCTCGAAATCGGAGGGTCATCATGGCGAAGAAAGCAAAGCCTGTGCTCGAGCAACCTGAAGCGCGCGAAACCTTCTCACGCCACATCCTCCCAATCCCAGATCCCAAGCATGTTGGACTGACGACCTATGACGCTAAGGATCCGGCAACGAAATATCCGCCGATCCGAATGCTGCGACCGCCCAAAGGCGCGCCAAATGTACTGATCGTTCTCATCGACGACGTCGGCTTCGGTGCCTCGTCTGCATTTGGGGGGCCCTGTCACACGCCCACGGCCGAGCGCCTCGCAAAAGGTGGTCTGAAATTCAACCGCTTCCACACGACTGCATTGTGCTCGCCGTCGCGCCAAGCGTTGCTCACCGGACGCAATCATCATTCGGTCGGCATGGGTGCTATCACCGAGATGGCGACGTCGGCGCCGGGTAACGACAGCATCCGTCCGAAGGACAAGGCCCCGCTCGCAGAAATTTTGAAGCTCAACGGCTACTCGACCGCACAGCTCGGAAAGTGCCACGAGGTCCCGTACTGGGAAGTGTCGCCCATCGGGCCCTTCACCCAATGGCCGACCGGCTCGGGCTTCGAGTACTTCTATGGCTTCGTCGGCGGCGAGGCGAACCAATATTATCCGGGGCTTTACGAGGGAACGACGGCAGTCGAGCCGCCGAAATCGCCCGAAGAGGGCTACACGCTGACCGAAGATCTCGCCGATCGCGCGATAACCTGGATACGCCAGCAGAAGGCGCTCGTGCCGGACAAGCCGTTCTTCATGTACTTCGCACCCGGCGCGACGCACGCGCCGCACCACGTGCCCAAAGAGTGGTCGGACAAATATAAAGGCAAGTTCGACGCCGGCTGGGACAAGCTGCGCGAAGAGACATTCGCCCGGCAGAAGAAGCTCGGCGTCATTCCGCAGGACGCCAAGCTGACGGCTCGGCACAAAGAAATCCCTGCCTGGGACGAGATGGACGCGAAACTGAAGCCCGTGCTGGCGCGACAGATGGAGATCTACGCGGGGTTCTTCGAGCAAGTCGACCACCATGTCGGACGCATGATCGATACGCTCGAGGAGCTGGAGATCATCGACGACACGCTGATTTACTACATCCTTGGCGACAATGGCGCTTCGGCAGAAGGAACGATCAACGGCTGCTTCAATGAGATGACGACCCTGAACGGCATGCCGGGCATCGAAACGGTCGACTTCCTGCTTTCCAAGATCGACGATTTCGGCACCTCCAAGGCGTACAATCACTACGCCGTCGGCTGGGCTCATGCGCTCTGCACGCCCTATCAGTGGACCAAGCAGATCGCCTCTCACTGGGGCGGCACCCGCAACGGCCTCGTCGTGCACTGGCCGAACGGGATCGAGGGCAAAGGCGAGATCCGTAGCCAGTTCCATCACGTCATCGACGTCGCGCGGACCGTCCTCGATGCGGCACACCTGCCGGAACCAACCATCGTCAACAGCATCGCCCAAGCGCCATTCGAAGGCGTCAGCATGTTGTCGTCATTTGCCGATGCGAAAGCAGCCGAGACGCATGACGTGCAGTACTTCGAGATGATGGGCAACCGCGGCATCTATCACCAGGGATGGACCGCGTGCACACGTCACCGGACGCCCTGGAAGGCGGATCCTCCGCCGCCATTCGATCAAGACGTCTGGGAGCTGTATGGCCCCGACGACTGGACACAGGCGAACGACATCGTAGCGAAAAACCCGCAGAAGCTTGCCGAGCTACAACGGCTCTGGCTGATCGAGGCCGTGAAATACAATGTCATTCCGCTCGATGACCGTGGCTTCGAGCGCGTCAATCCAGACATCGCCGGAAGGCCACAACTTATCCGCGGCACGAAGCAGATCCTGTTCCCGCATATGCGGGTCAGTGAAGCCTGTGTGCTGACGCTCAAGAATAAATCGCACTCGGTCACCGCCGCGGTGAACATCGCCAATGGTCCCGCGGAAGGCGTGATCGTCACGCAAGGGGGCGAGGCCGGCGGTTGGACGCTCTACGTCAAGGACGGCAAGCTGAAGTATTGCTACAATTTCTTCGGCATCGAGCACTACTTTGCCGAAGCCGAGAACATCATACCGACGGGCAAGCATCAGGTCCGGATGGAGTTCAAGTACGACGGCGGCGGTCTCGCCAAAGGCGGCGACGTGACGCTCTACTACGATGGCAAGTCCGTGGGCAAAGGCCGGGTCGATAAGACACAGCCGATGGGCTACTCAGCCGACGAAGCCGCCGACGTTGGGTCGGACACCGGCTCGCCCGCCTCACCTGACTACGGACCTACCGGCAATGCCTTCCGTGGCGGCGGCATCGACTGGGTCCAGATCGATATCGGCGACGATGATCACAACCACCTCATCACGCCCGAGGATCGCATTCGAATTGCCATGGCACGTCAATGATCGCGGGCAGCCAGCCTGCGCCACCATCCGGGTTTTGCTAGGCGGCGGCTTAGTGCTGGCCGCCAGTATCCTGATCGGGGCGTCTTAGGCGCACTCGAGCTGCAACAACATTCGGCTCCAGGCACCCGGGAACCTCCAGCACCGCGTCAGGGTTATCACTGAGGCGGCCAATGTCCCTATCAAGTAGCTCGCCTGAGGTCATGAATCTTGAGCTACTCGAGCCCAAAGCATGTTTGACGAGAAAAGGCGGTTTGCCCGCGACTTGCGCATCGACTTTCTTCGCGGCATCGCCCTTCTGACGATCTTCATCGATCACGTTCCCTACAACAGGTGGGCTGCCGTAACGCAGCAGAACTTCGGCTTCTCCGACGCGGCCGAAACGTTCGTGGCCTTGGCTGGCTATTCCGCCGTGCTGGCCTATGGACGTTACCTCGACAAGCCGTCGCCGGCTGAAGGCGTGCGCAAAATCGCCAACCGCATCGGCATCATCTACGCCTACCACATGGGGACATTGCTGTTCGTCGCAGCCATGCTGCTGCTGTTGACGCGCATCTCAGGAGATATGCAGCTCGTCGAACTGCTGAAGTTCGGAACGTTGCTTTCCGGCGATCCAGCTGCTGCCGCAGGCGCTGCACTGCTTCTCAATCAGCCGACGTTCTTCGACATTCTGCCGCTCTACGTGGTCCTGCTGGCGATCTTTCCAGCCTTGTATCTCGTGCTGCGACGAAGCATTCCCTTGGGCCTTGCGCTGTCGGCAGTGCCCTGGGCGCTAACCCAGTTCATTCCGCTCAACCTGCCGACACTTTCTGGCGAGCCATGGCATTTCAACCCGTTCGCCTGGCAGTTCCTCATGGGATTGGGCATGGCCGCAGCGCTCAAAGTGAAGCGCAATGAGCTGCAGCCCTCGCCCGTATTCATTGCGCTCGCGATATCGGTGCTCGTGGTTTCCTTCGTTTTGCGAGCCCCTTGGACACGGTGGCCGTTGCACACGGGGACCGCGCCCGTCGCCCTCGAGCCGTACGGCGATCTGATGGTGAAAATGACCCTGGGTCCCGCACGCCTGCTGCATTTCATCGCTTTCGGATACCTGCTTCTCGTGCTGTTGCCGCCACGGGCCTCGTGGCTCAAGACTGGCCTTGCACGTACAGTCGCCGATGCGGGGCGAAACTCGCTCGAGGTCTTCTGCCTCGGCGTCATGCTCTCGGTGATGGGCGGCGCCATCGTCATCGCCGCAGGCCACGACGCCACCGCCGAAAGCTGGGTCACAGCGACGGGCGTCGTGACGCTGCTGTTGTTTGGTACAGCCCTCGCGCGCGAGATGCGCGCAAGGAAGAAGACGCGGCAAAGGCAGTCGGGTAATCTTGGTCACGCCGTCGCGCCGCAGCGGCGTGCTGCGCTGCACTAATTCCGTCGAGATCCGCGCAGGTCTCCGATGCGAAATTTTATCGACAGATAGTCCGTACATTTACGTACACTACGCCCTTGCAGAGAGGGCCCGTTATCAACCATGATGAAGGGTCAAAAATCACGTAGGGGTTTCCTGGGAGGCGGGATGAGGGGTTTGGTTGGGCGGCCGTTTGTTGCATTGTTTATTGCCTTTTTGACTATCGTCCTTTCACCGCTCCAAGCGCATGCCGCCTCCGGTAGCATCGATCTAACCGCGCATCCCGTCGGTTTTCTGATGCTCTTCATCTTCTTCGTGGCCTACGGCTTCGTGGCCGTCGAGGAAGTCATCCAGTTGCGCAAGTCGAAGCCCGTCATGCTGGCGGCGGGTCTCATCTGGGCAATACTCGGCGTCGTCTACACCCTGAACGGCCAGAGCGCCGTCCTCGAGGCCGCCGCCAAGCACGTGATCCTCGACTACGGCGAGCTGATGCTCTTCCTCATCGTGGCCATCACCTACGTCAATACGATGCAGGAACGGCGCGTCTTCGATGTGCTGAGGACGAAGCTGGTCAGTCTCGGGCTCTCCTATCGGCAGCTTTTCTGGCTGATCGGCTGTCTTGCCTTCTTCGGTTGTCCCATCATCGACAATCTGACCACAGCTCTCGTCATGGGCGCCGTGGTCGTGGCTGTCGGCGTCGGCAACTACAAGTTCATCGTCATGGGCTGCATCATCATCGTGGTGGCGGCCAATGCCGGCGGCGTGTACTCGCCGTTCGGTGACATCACGTCACTCATGGTCTGGCAGAAGGGCAAACTCTCGTTCTTGGAGTTCTTCCATCTTTTCGTTCCGGCGCTGGTGAACTTTCTCGTGCCAGCGGTGATCATGCATTTCAGCGTCCCCTTGGGGACGCCGGCTGCCGTGAGCGAAGTGAGAAAAATGAAGCCTGGCGGATTGGTCGTCCTCCTTCTGTTTCTGGCCACCATCACCACCGCCATTTCGTTCAAGAGCATCTTCCAGCTGCCCCCCGCCCTCGGCATGATGCTGGGTCTCGGCTACCTGCAGATGTACAGCTATCTGCTCCAGCAGAAAGGCCGGCGCCGCAACGACCATGCCTTTGGCTTCGACTCCTTCAGAGAGATCGGCCGGGTGGAGTGGGACACGCTCCTGTTCTTCTTCGGCGTCATTTTTGCCGTAGGTGGCCTCGGCGTCGCCGGCTATCTCGCGATTCTTTCGAACTTCCTCTATGTCGACCTCGGCCCCACCTACGCCAATGTCGCCATTGGCATTCTGGGTGCGGCGTTCGACAACATCCCGCTGATGTTCGCGGTGCTCACCATGAACCCGGAGATGTCGACCGGCCAGTGGATGCTCATCACCCTGAGTACGGGCGTCGGCGGAAGCCTCGTTTCCATCGGAACGGCGGCAGGCGTGGCTCTGATGGGCCTCGTACGCAACCACTACACGTTCCTCAACCACCTCAAATGGGCGTGGGCGATTGGGCTGGGCTACATCGCAAGTATCCTCACGCACCTGTGGTGGAACGCGGCGTTCATGTAGCCGACGAGAAAGGGGGCTGGGCCTGCCATGGCCCAGCCCCTGATCATTCCCACATCACGAAAAAAGCGGCCGGCGCGGCGCCTCAGCTCCCCTTGAACTTCGGGCGGCGCTTTTCGCGGAAGGCCGTGATGCCTTCGATGAAATCATCCGTCGCCATGACCGTGCCCTGTGCGAACGCTTCCGCATCGAGGAACTCGTCGAACGAGGCGTCGTAAGCCTTCGAGACCATCTTCTTGAGGAGGCCATAGGCGATCGTCGGCCCGTTCGCGAACTGCTCCGCGACCTCCATGGCCTTGTCCATCAGCTCGCCCGGCGCCACCACCCGCGAGCAAAGTCCAATCTGCAGGGCCTCCTCCGCGCTCACCTTGCGGCTCGTCAGGAGCATATCCTTGGCCCGGAGTGTCCCGACGGCGCGCGGCAGCGTCGCCAGCAATCCGAGGTCGGGCACCACGCCGATCTTGACGAACCCCGTCGTGAAGTAGGCCGACGTCGACGCGATCACGACATCGCCCATGAGCGCGAGCGACACGCCAGCACCGGCGGCCGCGCCATTCACCGCCGTCACGATCGGCTTTTCGGCCTTCAGCAGCCGACCCGACCAGCGGTAGGAGCGGCGCATACGCTCGCGAGTGTCCGAGGGCTTGGCGCGCGCCATGTTCCGGATGTCGCCGCCCGCGCAGAAGGCATCGCCCGTGCCTGTGATGAGAATGCAGCGCACGCTGTCGTCTTCGAGCAGCCCGGATACATTGGCATCGAGGCCGGCCTTGATGCCGGCGGACATGGCATTCATCGACTTCGGCTCATTGAGCCGGACAATGGCGACGCCATCCTTGCGGGTCACGATGACCGATTCCTCCGACATGCGGCGTGCCTCCTGGTTGAATTGTTCTGTGCGCGAATTCTAACCGCCGCCTAGGCCGTTCGCCAGCTTGCTTTGCCACACAGGCCCATGCTCAACTGAACGAAAAGATCAAAAGCGGGAGGTTCCCCATGGGGGCAGAGGACGGGCTCGTGCGCGGCATCGTGAGCGGCGCGCATGTCATCGATCAGGCCACATTCGACGCCCGCATCGAGCGAGCCGCGGCCGGCCTCGCCACGCTCAGCGTCGGCCAGGGCGACTGCGTCGCAATCCTCATGCGCAACGACATCGCCTTTCTGGAAGCCTCCTACGCCGCCATTCGCCTCGGCGCCTACGCCGTGCCCATCAACTGGCACTTTCATCCCGAAGAGATCGGCTACATCCTGCGCGACTGCAAAGCCAAGGCGCTAGTCACCCACGCCGATCTGCTCGATGCCGCACGACGAGCCGCCTCGCCCGGCCTCACCATCCTGGCTACCCCCACGCCCGATGCGATCGCGCGCGCCTTTGCCATTCCACCGGAACGCTGCGCCCTCCCGTCCGATACTCAAAGCTGGGACGACTTTATCGAAGCGCACGCCCCCTGGTCCGGCGCCGCGCGCCCGCAAACGCTCAGCATGATCTACACGTCCGGCACGACCGGCCACCCGAAGGGCGTGCGTCGCGCACCGCCAACGCCCGAGCAACAGGAGGCGCTCAACGAGGCGCGGCGCGTCGTCTATGGCGTTTCACCCGGCATTCGCACGATCATGGCGGGGCCGCTCTATCACTCCGCACCCAATGCCTTCGTGCTGCGCGCCGCGCGCCTCGCCGAAGCGCTCATCCTCATGCCGCGCTTCGAGCCCGAGGAACTCCTCGCAACCATCGAGCGCCAGCGCATCGACACGCTCTTCATGGTGCCGACCATGTTCGTGCGCCTCATGAAGCTGCCCGACGAGGTCCGTCGCCGCTATGACGTCTCCTCGCTGCGTTTCGTCATGCACGCAGCCGCGCCCTGCCCCGTGCACGTCAAGCGCGACATGATCGAATGGTGGGGGCCTGTCATCTGGGAATTCTACGGTGCGACCGAGAGCGGCGCCGTCACCATCGTCTCGAGTGAGGACTGGCTGCGGAAGCCCGGCACAGTCGGCCGTCCCTCGAAGGGCGCGACGCTCTCCATCCAGGACGAGCAGGGCCGCGAGGTGCCGCAGGGCGAGATCGGCGAGGTCTTCTCGTCGATCAACTACTATCCCGAGTTCACCTACCACAATCTCCCCGAAAAGCGGGCCGAGATCGAGCGTCGCGGCCTCATCACCGTCGGCGACATGGGCTACATCGATCCGGACGGCTATCTCTTTCTCTGCGATCGCAAGCGCGACATGGTCATCTCCGGCGGCGTGAACATCTACCCCGCCGAGATCGAAGCGGTCGCGGTGGCACTCCCGGGCGTCAAGGACTGCGCGGTCTTCGGCATTCCGGACGAGGAGTTCGGCGAGGCGCTCATCGCGCTCGTCGAGCCCATGCCGGAACATGCGCTCGACACCGAAGCTGTGCGCGCGCACCTGCAATCGCATCTCGCGAGCTACAAGGTGCCGCGCCGCATCGAGATCGCACACGACCTGCCGCGTGAGGACTCCGGCAAGATCTTCAAACGCCGCCTGCGCGAGCCCTATTGGAAGGATGCGGGTCGGCGCATCTGACCTACCCGCCCTTGTCGCCGGCAAGCTCTCGTGGCCGCATGAGCCGGAACGCAACAAGCGCCACGAGCATCAGCGCGGCCACACTACCAAACCCCGCCACCCATCCGGCCGGCGACATGCCGCCAGCGCGGTCGAGGCTCCAGCCGACCACAATCGGCCCCACAAACCCGCCTGCATAACCGAGCGATGAGTGCACGGCGAGTGTCGCGCCACGCCGCGCAGGCTCTGCCGTGCCTGCTGCGCCCGCGGTGAGCGACGAGGAATCGAGCCATACAACGAGCCCATAGACGAGCAGCAACGCCACCGCGAGCCAGTAAGACCAGACACCGACGAAGCCGATGGCCAAAGCCGTCACAATCGATCCGGCCATTGCAAGCTGAATGAGGCGACGCCTGCCGAGCCGAATGGCCATCTCATTGCCGCTGACACTTGCCGCCACGCCCACCAAGCCGAGCAGCGTCATGACTGCCGCTGGAGAAAGCACAGACGCGCCCGCACCCGTGCTTGCCGCAACGTATCCAAGAAAGGCCACGCCCCATCCGCGCAGCGCGCTCATCTCCAGCGTGTGAACGCAGTAGCCGATCGCGTAGGCCATGGCCGAACGGTTGCGCAGGACGGGTAGGAAGTTGAACAAGCCGCCGCCATCACTCGGCTTGGCAGCCGGCGCCGTCCGGCGCGGGACGAAGAGCGCAATCATGCACCACGCGATGGCGGCTGTCAGAGCAGCCGCAAAGAACGCAAGCTGCCAGCCACCGAGGTTCGCGAGCAGATCTCCCGTCGCGAAGGAAAGAGCGCCGGAAATGCCGATGCTGGCCGCGTGCCCTGTCACCGCCCGCGACATCATCTTCGCGTCGACTTGATCGGCAAGCAGCTTGAGGCCGGTCATGTACGTCCCGGCCCAGCCAAGTCCGGTCAAGGCGCGGAAGCCCATGGCCGACCAGTAGCCCTCGGCGAAAAGCGCGAACCCGCCATGCCCCGCGACCGTCGCGCCGACCCCGAAGAGGTAGACGTACTTCGCATCCACGCGATCGGTCAGCGTCACGAGGATCGGCACGGCGAGCATGTAGGCCGCGTAGAAGCTCGCCGTGATCCATCCCGCCTGCGTGTTGGTGAGATCCCAAAGTGGGATCATGCGCGGCAGCAGCGCCGGCCAGAAAAAGGCGCCGATCTGCACCAGCACCTGAGCTGCGCAAACGATCGCCACGAGGCGCCGCGCCGCCGCTTGTTCCTCAGCCCCCTGCATTTCCCTGCCCCAATTCCCGCAAGCCAAGCGCTTCTTTGAACTCGTAGGCGCTGGCCATCAAGTCTCAAAAGCGAGGAACGGACCTGTCCTGCAAGCGGATCACAGGATCGCGCCAGAAGCGGGTGAAGAGCAAGCAGCCTGTTCGCGCCAAAGGCGCGACCATCTCAGCGCCAAAGGCTGATCGCAATTCCAACGAGTGCCAGCGCTCCGACCCACAGCGCCACGCGGCCCCACCGCTCCTGTCGCGCATCTGCCGCCGCAAGCCGCTCGACGGTCTCATCATCGAGGCGCACGCCACTGCGCGCGGCCTCGGCGAGCGCGAGCAGCGTCCGCTCGGCTTGCCCCAGCAGCGCCGGGACATCGCCCAGCAAGCGCCCGATCTCGCCTGCACCCTCGCGCGCATCCTTGAGTGCACCTGCCGGGCCGAGATTACTCTCGACCCATTCGCGCGCGATGGGCTCGGCCGCCGTCCAGATGTCGAGGTTGGCATCGAGCCCGCGCGCGACGCCTTCGACGACGACCATCGTCTTCTGCAGGTTTATCAACTCCGGCCGGGTCTGCATGTCGAAGACTTCGGTGTAGGCAAAGAGCTGCCCCAACAAATCCGCCATGGAAATCTCGCCCGCCGGCCGTCCCTGAATGGGCTCGCCGATCGCACGCAAGGCCTGCGCGAAGACTTCGACCGGATGATGCGGCGGCACGTATCCCGCCCAGAAATGCACTTCCGCGGCGCGGCGGTAATCGCGCGTGATAATGCCGTGCAGGATTTCCGCGAGAAAGCGGCGCTCCTTGTGCCCGAGCCGCCCCATGATGCCGAAGTCCACCGCGACGACATTGCCTTCGCGGTCCACCATCAGGTTGCCCTGGTGCATGTCGGCGTGAAAGAAGCCATCGCGCATGGCATGGCGCAGGAAGGACTGCAGCACGGTGAGCCCGAGCGCGCGACGGTCGTTACCGGCGGCTTCGAGGCGCGCGTTGTCGGCAATCGGAATGCCGTCGATCCACTCGAGCGTGAGCACGCGCTTCGAGGTCCGCTTCCAGTCGACGCTCGGCACGCGAAAGCCGGCGTCGCCCTTGATGTTCTCCGCCATCTCCGAGATCGCCGCCGCCTCCAGCCGCAGATCCATCTCGATCTCGGTCGTGCGTGCGAGCGTCTCGACCACGGCAACGGGCTTCAGGCGCCGTGTCGGTGCGTGGAAACGCTCGATCATACGGGCGGCGAAGAAGTAACTGTCGAGATCGCGCTTGAAGCGGCGCTCGACATCGGGGCGCAGCACCTTGACCGCGACTTCGCGGCGCTGACCGTCCTCGATCACGACGGCCTTGTGCACCTGGGCGATAGAGGCCGCAGCCACAGGCGGTCCGAATTCGGCGAAGTGGTCCTCGACGCGTCCGCCGAGCGCAGCTTCGATCGCGGCGCGCGCCTCGGCCTGCGAGAACGGCGCCATGCGGTCCTGCAGGTTCGAGAGGTCGCGCGCAAGTTCCGGCCCGATCACGTCGGCCCGCGTCGCGAGAAACTGCCCAAGCTTCACGTAGCTCGGCCCGAGCCGCGTCAGCGCGCTGCTCACACGCACGTCGGCACTTTCGCCGCGCCGGAACGGCCAGGCGAGCACGCGCACAGGCCACGTCGCGGCACGCGCCAGGCGCAGTGGCCAGGGCACAGGCACGCCCTTCGGCACAAAGCGTACGCCATGCTGGGCGAGGACCAGCCCGGCGCGCGCGAGGCGCAGGAGGTTGAGAATTGGGCCAGCCATGGGGCAGGGTTGTCCGTTGGAAGCGTGTGTCAGCAGGTGGCGGACGTTTGCCACGATCAGGCCGTGCGTCAAGCAGAATGGCGCCGAGCGGTTACAGCGGATTTTCCGGCTGCTCGGCTTGTATCACCCCCGTCGTTATGGATAACTCTGATCGGGACAAAAATTGCCGGCCATGAACAGGCCGGGGGGATAGCTGAAGTGAAGAAGAACAACGGGCGCCGCAAGGCCAATGCCCGGCGGAAGAATGGGCGGCAGTCGGCGCCGCCCAATATGCCCGCACGCGCGCTCCCGGTCGCCGCGACAGCGCCTGCGCGCGAGCGCGGCCCTGCTCCGCGCACGACCATCTCGGCGCCGGCTCAGCGCCACATCGATTGGCCGGCACTCGCCATCCTTGTGCTGCCGCTGACCTTGATGACGCTGCTGCACGCCTATCGCATCGACCCATCGCATGTCGTCACAAGGCCCACCGCGTGGCACGGCGATCTCAAACGTGAGGCCATGCCCGTGTTTCCGGAGCCGGCACATCATCTGACACGCGCACCCGCCGAGCCGCCACTTCCGGAATGGCATGGCAAGCTCGCGCTCGAAGCTATGCCTCTCTTTCCCGAGCCGACGAACCACGCCTCCCTTGCGCCGGACGCGCCCGCGGCGCAGGCACAAGTGGAGGTGCCGCCACCTGACGCGCCGGAGACCGTCGTCACGGCTACTGAGCCGGCGCAAAGCACCTCAACGGCCGAAGTTGCGCCTATTGCAGGCGACGGCCAGGCTCGGACCGATGTCGCGATGCTCGCCGAACCTCAAGTATCCGTGCTCGAACCGCTCCCCCAACCTTGGCACGGCGACCTCTCACGCGAGGCCATGCCGCTCTTCCCTGAACCGACCAACAGCACCCGCGAGCGCCCGCCAGCTCCGCCATCCGTTGCCGCACTTCCGCCGCCCATGTGCGTGCCCGATGAGGCGCCACAATCAGCGAGCGCTGTTCCGCCTGCCAACTTCGGCCGCGCCCTCGCGGCTGCGGCGCTCGCGCAAACGGATGACTTCGTCATCTACAATGCGCGCTATGTGAGCCTCGCCTTTCCGGGCGGCGACACGAAGCCCCTCTACGGCGTCTGCACCGACGTCGTCATCCGCGCCTACCGCGCACTCGGCATCGACCTGCAGGAAGTCATCCACGCCTCACGCCTCGGCCGCGGAGATGCGAGCATCGATCATCGCCGCGTCGAGGTCGTGCGCCGATTTCTCACGCGCTACGGCACGAGCCTCCCCATCTCCGAATTTGCCGAGGACTATCGCCCCGGCGACATCGTCACTTATCACCGGCCCGAGGGACGCATCTCCCAGTACCACATCGCGATCGTGACCGACCGGATCGCGCCATCCGGGCGTCCGCTCATCGCCCACAATCGCGGCTGGGGGCCGCAGGTCGAGGATGCGCTCTTCGTCGACCGCATGACGGGGCACTACCGACTGTCGCGCGAGCAGGTCGAGGCCTTCCAACGCACACGCCCGCCGCGCGTGAGCGAGCGCCGTCGCCGCACGGCCGAGAGTGCCACGACCACGCGCCGTTAGTCCTATCCTGCCCCGCCGGCCGTCACGGCCTTCTCGATGACCGACCTGAAATCCGTCGGCGCGATCGTCAGCAGGTCCGGCCTCGAGGCTGCAAAGAAGCCGTCCACGGCGGCGCCCACTTCCGCGATCGGCACACCACGCAGTGCAGCTTCGAGATCGAGCACCATGCGCGGCGGCGTCACGAAGAAATCGCCGGTCAGCAGCAGCTCGCGCACCCGCCGCGCACCACCCGCGCCTTCGAGGCGAACATACGCGGAGACCGTCCCCCCTGCTCCCGTCAGCGATGCCTCGCTGACTTCGGCGCTTCGCGGATTGTCGATCTCGAAAACGAAATCATCGGTGCCGATCGTCTCGTTGTGGATCTTCTTCGCCAGCACTTCCTCGGCTTCGCTCGGCGCACCGGCCTCGAGGTCCAGCCCCAACTTCTCACGGAAGCCGAGCAGCACCGCCTCCTGAACCTTGGCGATCTCCGGCGCCGTACCGCCGAGCAATGCCTTCAGCGTCGTCACGCGCTGCTCGGCCTTGTCGAGATCACGCTTCTGCAGCTTCGCCGCCGGCACATTGAGGCAGGCCATCATGCGCGCCGGATCGACGTCGATGAGTACCGTGCCCTGATAGAATAGCGTGTCCCCATCGAAGAAGCCGCCCGTGCCGCACAGCTTCTGGCCGCCGACCTCGATGTCGTTACGCGGCCGGAAGCGCGCCTCGATGGAGAATGTCTTGGAGAGCCCGTGCGCAACCGCCTCGCAGATCGCGCGCGTGTAATCGCCGAGCGAGGGCATGGGGAGGCGCTTACGCGACAGCACCAGCTCCCAGCCGATCTGGCCCTCGTCGAAGTATATGGCGCCGCCGCCCGTGATCCGCCGCACGAGCCCGATGCCGTTCGCGCGGCAGTGGTCGACCTTCACCTCGTGGCTCATGGCCTGATGGCGTCCGATCAATGCCGTCGGCGGAAAGCGTAGAAAACGCACCGTATCGGGTATCTCGCCAGCCTTGTGCAGCTCGATGAGCGCTTCATCGAAGGCAATCTGGGCGCGGCCATCGCGCAGGCCTGTGTCGATCACGCGGAATGTGGGCATTGTTCTCTCCCTTCGTGCGGCGCCATTCATAGGTGTGCGGACATAGGTGTGCTGGGCGCCGGATCGTGTTCGAACGCGATCATAGAGTGAGCCGGAGCGGATATTCAATAATTTGAATATTTACCGCTGCAGCGGGCTTTTGGAGCTTATCCCTAGGGGAACATACGGCATTACCCGGATAGGCGCGCTGTACGCTGCGGGACCTACTGGCCTGCAGCGCAGGGCAAAGGCCCCCGCATCGGAGGCTTCCCATGACGCCCGCCAGCATCCGCGTGATCGCAACGGCACTCGGTCTGTTCCCGGCTTGCGCTTTCGCTCAGCAGGCGTCGGCACCCGCCCTCGTCACGCTCTTCGAGAACGTCCGCATCTTCGACGGCAGAACGGCCACGCTTTCGGCATCCTCCCACGTGCTGGTGCGCGGCAACACGATCGCACGTATTTCATCGAGCCCGATTTCCGCAGAGACGGGCGCGACCGTCATCGCCGGCGGCGGACGCGTGCTCATGCCCGGCCTCATCGACATGCACTGGCACACCATGCTGGTCCGCATGACGCCACCGATGATGCTCGCCAGTGACGCCGGCTACATGAACCTTCAGGCCGGAGCCGAGGCCACGGCCACGCTCATGCGCGGCTTTACGACCGTCCGTGATCTGGGTGGCCCCTCTTTCGGATTGAAGCGTGCCATCGACGAGGGCCTCGTGCCCGGGCCACGCATCTATCCATCGGGCGCCATCATCACAGTTACCAGCGGACACGGCGATTTCCGCCAGTTCTCCGACCTCCCGCGCAAAATGGGAAGCGCGACCACCCGCGTCGAACAACTCGGCGGTAGCATGATTGCCGACAGCCCAGACGAAGTCCGGGTGCGCGTGCGCGAACAACTCATGCAGGGCGCGTCGCAGATCAAGCTCACCGCAGGTGGTGGCGTGGCCTCTCCGTTCAGCCCCCTCGATGTGACCACGTTCAACGAAGCCGAGCTTCGCGCCGCCGTCGAAGCTGCCGAGAACTGGGGCACTTACGTCTGCACGCACGCCTACACGCCGGCCTCGATCCAGCGGTCGATCGCTGCTGGCGTCAAATGCATCGAGCACGCGCATCTCATGGACGACGCCACAGCGCAGCTCATGGCGGAGAAAGGCATCTGGCTGAGCACCCAACCCTTCCTCGACGTCGCGGGAACCGAAGGTTTGGGCCCGGCCAACCAGGCCCGCAAGCAGCAGGTCGTCACTGGGACCGAGAGAGTCTACGCGCTCGCAAAGAAGTACAAGCTCAAGACGGCATTCGGGACCGACATCCTCTTCTCGGCAGCCATGGCCGCACGGCAAGGCCGCATGCTTGCCGATCTCACCCGCTGGTACACGCCCGGAGAAACCCTCATCATGGCGACGTCTGGCAATACCGAGCTGCTTGCGCTCTCGGGTGCCCGTAATCCCTATCCCGGCAAGCTCGGCGTCGTGGAAGAGGGCGCGTTCGCCGACCTGCTGCTCGTCGACGGCAATCCGCTGGAGAACATCGAGCTGGTTGCTGCCCCTGACAAAAGCTTCCTGATCATCATGAAGAACGGACGCATCTACAAGAACACGCTGTAGCCTTCTGGCATCAGGAGCGCGTCCATCCTTCGCCAATTGCTTTGGCATCATGCAACGGGGTCGCTAAATTGACCGCCCGCCGCGCATGATCGCCGAAGGTTTCTGATGCCCGCAAAATCGCACGCCTTATTGACTATCACACTGCTCGGCAGCCTCCTCGCGCTCGCCGCGCCGGCCAGTGCTTTCGAGACCTACAAGGTCGTCGGCGTTGCGGCTGGCGACAAGCTCGCGGTCCGCGAGGAGCCCGAAGAGGGCGGCAAGCCCACGGACTGGAAAGAACTCGCGAGTATCCCGGCGGATGCCACCAATGTTCTCGGCACCGGTCGTTCCAAAGAGATCAACAAGCAGCGCTGGTCAGAGGTCGTCGTCGGCTCGGTCACAGGTTGGGTGAATGCGCGCTTTCTTACAGCCGACGATCCTGTGGATCTCAAAGGCGAGATATTTCACTGCGCCGGTACGGAACCCTTCTGGGGCGTCACGCTCTCGCCCAAGGCAGGCGAGTTCTCCGATCCGGACTCGAAATCGAAACTGACCGTCGAGCGCGTGCATCCGTCCGTGGCCCGCCTCTTTCCGCTGCTTTATCGCCTCCGCGACGAGAAGGGGCAGTCACTCCGCGCGACGGTCACGCATCAGCAATGGTGCAGCGACGGCATGTCGGACTACGACTATGCCTTCCAGGTCCTGCTGTCGGACGATGAAAACCTATTCGAGGGCTGCTGCTTCCTGAAGCGGTGAGGACTGAAGCCCCACTCACCGCATCGCGATCGGCAGATTGTTCAGCGAGTCGATGTACCATTTCTCGGCTTCGACGATCGCCGGGTTCTCGCCGTTCGCGTAGATCCAGCTGTCGACCGCCCAACGCTGGCCGTTGCCCTTCTCGACGAGCACCGCCGTCCAGTGCGTCCAGCCCGAGATGCCCCTGAGGAGGTTCTCCTTGGACATTGGGCGAGTAATCGTGTGGTTCTTCAGAAGCCCGTTGTGGTCGAGCACCTTGAGATAGCTCGTCGTGTTCGTCGCCTCGTCCACGCAATCCTGCTGCGTGGGATCGCCCGAGGCCGCGAAATCCATGCCGGGGCGGTCCTTGTCGGTGCCGATCTGCTTGCCGACCCTTGTCTCCATCCAACCAATAGCGTAGGCAACACTACGGCGCTCGCCCTTGGCGTCGTCCGTATTGCGCATCTTCGCCATCAGCTTGCGCAGCTCGGCGATGTCCTGATCGGTGAAGCGGAAGCGCGTCTGCATCTTGCAGCCATAGGCATGGCAAACATGCACGACGTTCCCATCGGGTGCCTGGGACTTGAACTCTGCGTAGTGCAGGGATACCGGACCCTCGCGCTCGTAGGTGCAGCCCGACAGCAGCGCGCCAAGTACCAATCCAATCAAAGCCGTAGCGCGCATGCCCCTAGCCGAGCCCCTCAACCCCAACCCCGGTACCAGCAAGCGATGATTCGCCGCCAAATGCCAATGTCCTTGCGCGGACGAGATTGTCCACACAAAACAACACCATGACCAAAGAAAGACCTTTACATGTGATCGGTGGGGGACTCGCCGGCTCCGAGGCCGCCTGGCAGATAGCCTCGGCCGGCGTTCCGGTGGTCGTTCACGAAATGCGCCCCGTACGGATGACCGAGGCCCATCAGACCCAGAGCCTCGCCGAGCTGGTCTGTTCGAACTCCTTTCGCTCCGACGACTGGGCCAACAACGCCGTCGGCCTCCTCCATGAGGAAATGCGCCGCGCGGACTCGCTCATCATGGCGGCAGGCGACACCCACAAGCTCCCGGCCGGTGGCGCCCTCGCCGTCGATCGGGACGGCTTTGCCGCCGAGGTCACGGCGCGGCTCGAGGCTCATCCGCTGGTGACGATCGCGCGAGAGGAAGTGGCCGGCCTGCCGCCCGCGGACTGGGAGAGCGTCATCATTGCAACGGGGCCGCTGACCTCGCCTGCTCTCAGCGCCGCCGTCGCCGGCCTCACCGGCGAAGGCGAGCTCGCCTTCTTCGATGCCATCGCGCCGATCGTGCACCTGCACAGCGTCGACGAGACCATCGCCTGGCGTCAGTCACGCTACGGCAAGACCGGCCCGGCCGGCACCGGCGCCGACTACATCAATTGCCCACTCAGCAAGGACGAGTACGAAGCCTTCATCGACGCGCTCCTCGCCGGTGAAAAGACGTCCTTCAAAGAGTGGGAAGCGAACACGCCCTACTTCGACGGCTGCCTGCCGATCGAGGTCATGGCCGAACGCGGCCGCGAAACTCTCCGCTTCGGCCCCATGAAGCCCGTTGGCCTCGACGATCCGCGCACGGGCCGCTGGCCTCATGCCGTCGTCCAGCTCCGCCAGGACAATGCGCTCGGCACGCTCTGGAATATGGTCGGCTTCCAGACCAAGCTCCGCCACGCCGAGCAGACGCGCATCTTCCGCATGATCCCCGGCCTGCAGAACGCCGAATTCGCACGTCTCGGCGGCCTCCACCGCAACACCTTCCTCAACAGCCCGCGCCTGCTCGACAGCAACCTCCGCCTCAAGTCCATGCCGCGTCTGCGCTTCGCCGGTCAGATCACCGGTGTCGAGGGTTATGTCGAAAGCGCCGCCATAGGATTGCTCGCCGGACGCTTCGCCGCCGCCGAGCGTCTCGGCAGCACGCTCGCACCACCACCGCCGACCACGGCTCTCGGAGCGCTCATCGCGCACATCACGGGCGGTCACGTCGAAGCGAGTGGTGAGGGGCCACGCTCCTTCCAGCCGATGAACATCAACTTCGGCCTCTTCCCGGCCATCGAAGAACCGCGCACCGACGCAGACGGCAAGCGCATCAAGGGCAAGGAAAAGGGCTTCGCTCGCAAGCGTTTGATGGCCGAGCGCGCGCTCGCGGATATTGGTGGGTGGTTACGGGCTGCCACATGATCGCGCTTTCAGCGCGACGGGGCTTTCGCCCCTGGCCCCAATCGGGGGACACCCCCGAACCCCCGTCCTTTTTATAATGGGAGTCTGCTGCCACCGCGGTAACCTCTCCGCATGGTCGTCGCTCGCAGCCCGCACCAAAATCACAAAGGCGGGTGGGTTCGGGAGGGTGTGCCTCGTCGCGCCGAAGGCGCGCCACAAGAAACCAAGAGCGCGAGGTCATGCCGAAGGCATGGGTCTCGCTCGCAGCGAAGCTGCGACATTCACAAGGGGAACGCTCAAATGCAAACGCTGCTGCCCATCGCCGCCGAGATCGCGGAGATCCTGAAGGCACGCAAGGAAACGATCGCGATCGCGGAGTCCTCGACGGGTGGGCTCATCAGCGCGGCGCTGCTCTCGGTGCCGGGCGCGTCCGCCTATTACCTCGGCGGCGCCGTCGTCTACACGCGACAGGCACGCGCAGCGCTGACAACCATCACCGATGACGACATGCGGAAGGTGCGCTCGGCCAGTGAGCCCTATGCGGCGCTGCTCGCTAAGCAGGCGCGCGAGCAAATGGGCGCGACCTGGGCGCTCTCGGAAACAGGCGCCACCGGCCCGACCGGCAACCGCTATGGCGATGCGGCGGGCCATTCCTGCATGGCGGTCTCCGGCCCCGCCAACGCCGTCATCACGCTGGAGACGGGTTCACCCGACCGCGAGGCCAACATGCGGGCCTTCGCCGAGCGCGCGCTCACGCTTCTCAAGGAAACGCTCGGCAAGGCGCGCTGAACTACTCCGCCGGCTGTGTTTGCGATCGCGCAAGCACAGTCTCGCGGCCGGGCCCTGGATCGAGCGGTACGAGCAGCGACAGCATCAGCGATGTAAACGCGATGCAGGCGCCCAGCCAGAAGATGATCGAGTAGTTGATCGTCCCGAGCAGGCCGAAGCTCACGGGGATCGCCACTGCAGCAATGTGGTTGATCGTGAAGGCGACCGACGCCGTCGCTGCCATGTCTGCGGGGTCGCCGATCTTCTGGAAGTACGTCTTCTGCGCCAGGATGAGCGTGAAGAAGATGCCGTCGATGATGAAGAGGCCGGCCGCGACATGGGGGCTGTCCGTCATCGCGTAGCCGATGAACACGCAGATAAGCACGCTGTTCTCGAGCATGATGGTGTTGCGCTCGCCCCACTTCTGCACGAGACGGCCGAGCCGCGGCGCGAAGAATGTGTTGAGCGATGACGTGACCAGCATGAGCATGGCCATGTCGGCAACCGTGTAGCCGAACTTCTTGACCAGCAGAAACCCGCCGAACGCCATGAAGAGCTGGCGCCGCGCGCCGCTCATGAACGTCAGCGCATAGTAGAGGCCATAGCGCTTACGAAAGACGAGCCCTGAGCGCTGGCGCACCGGCCCCTCGAAGCGCTTGAAGTAGAACATCGCAACGACGGTGAGGAAGGCGCACGACAGCCCGAGAATGGCGTAAAGCGCCGCATAGTTACGCCAGCCGAGCCACCACACGATTGCGAGGCAGCCATAGGCGACGAACTGCGCCGCCGCGCCAGCACTGATGATGCGACCGATCAGTGAGGGCGCCTGTGCTTTCGGCAGAAGCTGGAGCTGCAGTGATGTATTGACCGTCTCGAAGTAGTGGAAGCCGACCGACATGATGAAGGTCGACATCAGCACGCCCATGAGCGTCGGGTTGCTGCCCGTCAGCGCAACACCGAGGCCGAGCAGCACCAGCGCGATATAGCCGAGCACCTGCTCGCGCATGATCATGAGCCAGATGGCCACGGTGAAGGCGAGAAAGCCCGGGATCTCGCGCACCGTCTGCGTCAGGCCCGCCTCGAACCAGCCAAAGCCCACCGCCTCGATGGTGTAGTTGTGCAGCATGGCATTCCAACCGGCAAAGCCGAGCCAGTTGATGAAATGCAGCGCCATCAGGAATCGCACGGCCGAATGAATGGCCAGCGGATCGGCAGAACGAGGGTCAGTCATGTGGAGCCCCGTGAAATTGACGAGGGACGCTGCGCCGCGTCGCCAATTGCGTCAACCGCGGATTTCGCAGGGCGCCACTGTCTTTATCGCTATGCAATGCGAGCGAAGTGACTCCTCTAAGGTTTGAGCTTTTCTGCTTCTTCTATCAAAGAGGTAAGATACGCGAGGGTCAGTTCCGCTACTGCAACCGGATGTCTGATCTCGAGAGTCCGACCGAGATGGGCTGTCGGTGGGTCGAATTCATCCCCGAAGCGTATGTCCTTGACGCGCACAAGCCGAGCGCTGTTACCCATGACAGCCTCGATCCTGATTTTCATTTTCTCCGGAGGTTTGCCTTTGGTGCGAAATGATAGAGGTCTGTTGGGATCATCAATGATCTCGTACCCCTCGCCCTCTGCCATCCGAAACTGTCGATTTCTGAAAGTTTGGAGTCCACTCTCTAGGCCGTGCTCTTCGGAATTGCGCGCATGATGAATGTACGAAAGGAGTTCGTCGCTCTTACGCTCGTGTTTCTTGCGGCCGAACCATGCGCTAGAAACTCCATTGGATTTCGCGCCCTGTTCTAGCTTGGAATAGATTGATCCGGCCGCCATCACAAAGTCGGTCCATGCGTCTTCGAACTCGACAGGCTGAATGGTTCTGTCCTGCATTTTAGCTACAGCTGCTTTGATGCGCTCCAAGCGGCGTCGTGCGTGCTTAATTGCAGTCGGGTGCATGAGTATTCCAATACCGGCAAAGAAGAAAGACGAGGCAATGGAACCTGACTCGGTGGAGCGCGGGCACCGCGCTTTGCGTTAGGCAAGGGGAGGGTGTGCCTCCCGATTGGGGTGCGGAGACTAGTCCCCGCGTCGCGTAGCGGCCTTACACATTGCCCTCGTCCTTCATGACCTTGCGGATGACCGGCGTATAGCGATCGCCGTCGCCGGCCATGATCGCTTCGTCGAAGAGCGTCGCTACGAGATCGGCACCGCGCGCCTTGATGCCGGCCATCTTCGCAAGATCGCGCGCATAAGAGAGGTCCTTCTGCGCATAGCGCACCGAGAAGGCCCCCTCGGGATAGTCCTGCGGCAGCAGGTGCTTCATGCCGTGATTGCGCAGCACGAAGCTGTCGGCGGACCCCTTCGACATGGTCTCCAGCAACAGCTTTCCGTCGACGCCCGAGGCTTCGGCAATCGAGAGTGCTTCCGCGACGGCCATCGTGGTCTCGAACACAACCATGTTGTTCATGATCTTCACCACCTGCCCGGCACCGACCTCACCACAGTGCGTGATCTCGTTGCCCATGGTCTCGAGGATAGGCTTCAGGCGTGCGAAGACTTCAGGAGATCCCCCGACCATGATCGAGAGCGTGCCGTCGACGGCCGCGCGGCGTGTGCGCGCGATCGGGGCATCGGCGAAATCCGCACCCTTGGCCGCAAGATCGGCTGAAAGCTTGCGCATGAGCGCAGGAGGTGCCGTCGACATATCGACCAGCGTCTGGCCCGAGCGCATGAGCGCAACGAGACCTGATGCCCCTTCCGTGACGATCTCGACCTCGCGGCCGCCCGGCAGGCACATGATGACCACATCGGCCGCCTGGGCGAGGCCCCGCAGCGAAGTTGCAAGCCCGACGTTATCGGCCTTGAGGCGCTCGAGCGGTTCCTGGCGCTGGTCGAACGCGACGACCTTCCACGGGCCCTTGCGGGCAAGGTTCCGGCACATGGCCTCGCCCATGACGCCGAGACCGATGAAGCCGATCGTCGAAATGCTCATTCTCTTCCTCCGGTATTCCCTGCTTGGCGCGCCACCGTCTTCAGTCGCACTCACTTTTTCTATAAGGGCCGTACTCGGCAAGCGCGAGCCGCTGCTGCGCCATGTAGTCCCGCTCTTCCACGAGATAGCGGGCGACCGCTTTGCGAAAACCCGGATCGGCAATCCAATGGACGGAATAGGTCGGCGTCGGCATGTAGCCGCGCGCGAGCTTGTGCTCGCCCTGCGCGCCCGCCTCGACACGCGCGAGCTTCATCGCGATAGCGATCTCGATGGCCTGGTAGTAGCAAAGCTCGAAATGCAGGAAGGGGTGGTGCTCGATCGCGCCCCAGTAGCGGCCGTAGAGGCAATCGCCGCCGATGAGATTGAGCGCGCCGGCGATGTATTTGCCTTCACGCCGCGCCATGACGAGCAGGCAGCGATCGCCCATGATCTCGCCGAGGAGCGAATAGAACTTGCGATTGAGATAGGGCCGCCCCCACTTCCGGCTGCCCGTATCCATGTAGAACTCGAAGAACGCATCCCAGTGCGCTTCGGTAATGTTGCGCCCGCGGAGGTGCTCGATGCTGAGGCCGGGAATGCTCTGCGCCTCGGCGCGCTCCTTGCGCACGGCCTTGCGCTTGCGTGAAGCAAGGCTCGCGAGAAAATCGTCGAAGGTCGCGTAACCCGCATTCTGCCAGTGGAACTGCTGGTCAGTGCGCTGGAGCCAGCCGGCATCCGCACCAATGCGCGACCACTCGTCCTCGCTCAAAAAGGTTGCATGCACGGACGACGCATCGGCTTCCTTGGCGAGCGCAACGGCGCCGGCGAGCAGCAGCCGCTCGCGCATCTCCGCCCCCTCCGCCGCACCGACCATGAAACGCCGCCCCGGCACAGGCGTGAACGGCACGGCGATCTGGAGTTTGGGATAGTAGCGTCCGCCCGCCCGCTCATAGGCCTCGGCCCAGCCGTAGTCGAAGATGTACTCGCCCTTGCTGTGGCTCTTGAGATAGCAGGGCGCGACACCGGTGATCGCGCCATCCTGCTCCAAGGCCAGATGGCACGGCGACCAGCCCGTGCGGCGGCCGACTGTTCCTGAGCGCTCCAGTGCCAGAAGAAAGGCGTGCGTGGTGAAAGGATTGAGCGTCGCCGGATCCGGGTTCGCGAGCGCGTCCCAGACGGCGGCATCGATACTCTCGATCGCGGGATGCACGCGGACGTGCGGCTCAGTACTCAGCGGTACCTCTCCCTGCACAACATCACGGAACAGCGCCCAACAAAAAAGGCGCCGCGAACGTGGCACGTTCGCGGCGCCCTTGTCGACCTACAGATTTTACTGCTTCTCTTCTTCTTCGCCACCCTCACGACGCTTCAAGGCAGCCTTGAAGATATCGCCGAGCGAGGCACCGCTGTCGCTCGAACCGTACGTAGCGACCGCCTGCTTCTCTTCCGCGATTTCGAGCGCCTTGACCGACACCTGGATGCGGCGCGTCGTCTTGTCGACGCTGATCACCGCCGCATCGACCTTGTCGCCGACGTTGAACCGCTCGGGCCGCTGCTCGGAGCGGTCACGCGAGAGATCCGAACGCTTGACGTAGGTCGTGATGTCGGTGTCTGCGATCCGGACCTGGATGCCGTTCGCTTCGACCGCGATGACTTCGCACGTGACGGGATCGCCCTTCTTGAACTTGGCGATCGTGTCGAGCGGGTCACCGGCGACCTGCTTGATGCCGAGCGAGATGCGCTCCTTGGCGCTGTCGACGTCGAGCACGACGGCTTTGACGTTGTCGCCCTTCTTGTAGTCCTTGATCGCCTCGTCGCCCGACTTGTTCCAGTCGAGGTCGGAGAGATGGACCATGCCGTCCACACCGCCGTCGAGGCCGATGAACAGGCCGAACTCGGTGATGTTGCGCACCGGTCCCTCGACGAACGAACCTTTGGGATGCGTCGTGAGGAAGCCATCCCACGGATTCTCCTGGGTCTGCTTGAGACCGAGGCTGATGCGGCGCTTGTTGGGGTCGACCTCGAGCACCTGCACGTCCACCTGCTGGCTCGTCGAGACGATCTTGCCGGGGTGCGTGTTCTTCTTCGTCCAGCTCATTTCCGAGACGTGGATCAGGCCCTCGACGCCCGGCTCCAGCTCGACGAACGCGCCGTAGTCGGCAATGTTCGTGATCGTGCCGGAGAAGCGCGTGCCGACCGGATACTTCGCCTCGATGCCCTGCCAGGGATCGGACTGCAGCTGCTTCATGCCGAGGCTGATGCGCTGCGTATCCGGATTGATGCGGATGATCTGCACCTTCACGGTGTCGCCGACATTGACGACATCGCTCGGATGATTGACGCGGCGCCACGCCATATCGGTGACGTGCAGAAGGCCGTCGATGCCACCGAGGTCGATGAACGCGCCATAATCCGTGATGTTCTTGACCACGCCGTCGATGACCTGGCCTTCGGCGAGGCGGGCGACGATCTCGGTCCGCTGCTCGGCCCGCGTCTCCTCGAGCACCGAGCGGCGCGAGACGACGATGTTGCCGCGGCGGCGGTCCATCTTGAGGATCTGAAACTGGGTCGGCTGGTTCATAAGCGGGCCGATGTCGCGCACCGGACGGATGTCCACCTGCGAGCCCGGCAGGAACGCCACGGCGCCGTCGAGGTCGACCGTGAAGCCGCCCTTGACCTTGTTGAAGATGACGCCCTCGACCTTTTCGTTGGCCTCGAACCTCTTCTCGAGGCGCGTCCAGCTCTCCTCGCGGCGGGCCTTGTCGCGCGAGAGGACGGCCTCACCGAGCGCATTCTCGACGCGCTCCAGGTAGACCTCGACCTCGTCGCCGACCTTGAGCTCGCTGTTGCGGCCGGTGCCGCCGAACTCCTTCAGTGCGACGCGGCCTTCCATCTTGAGGCCGACATCGATGACGGCGAGATCCTTCTCGATCGCCGTGATCTTGCCCTTGACGACCTGGCCCTCGAAGGCGCCGTTGCCGCCGGAAAGGCTCTCGTTCAGCAGGGCCTCGAAGTCGGCCCGCGAGGGGTTCATTTCATGGGGTGCAGCAGTCGTGCTCATATAGGCTCCAATCTGTTCAATGCGGGATACGGGCTAGCCGACCGTGGTCCGCCGCCCGTGTGTTCGAAGTCGGAACGCCGCTTACGGGATGTCCCGCGCCGGCTCTTGGCCATGCGCGCCACACCCCCGAAACTGCGTCGGTTGTTCTGGCTTGTGTGCTCGAGTGCCACCGGCGGAGGGCGAGGCCCGCAGCTCTGATTAGGTCCGCCGTTTCAGCGGGCCGAGCTGGCTGATCTTCCTCTTGATCAGTCCTGGGTAGGTGAAGCAAGGGTCAGATAGCGCTTCGGGTGCCCGAAAGCAAGGGTCAACGTGGTGCCGAGCGCCGGGTCGTGACGTAGGAAACGATGGCCAGTGCCGCCTCGAAGGCCGCCTCGATGTCCATTTCCGTCGTATCGAGGAGGACGGCATCCGGTGCCTGCTGGAGGGGGGCGGCCGAGCGGCTCGCATCGCGGGCATCGCGCTGGCGGATGACGTCGAGCACCTCCTCGAACGTCACATTCTCCCCCCGGCGCACATATTCCTCGAAGCGGCGGCGGGCCCGCACCTCGACGTCCGCCATGACGAAGATCTTCACATCCGCGTCCGGGCAGATGACCGTGCCGATATCGCGCCCGTCCAGCACGGCACCGGGCGGCGTCCTGGCGAAATTGCGCTGAAAGTCGAGGAGGGCTGCCCGGACGGAGGGGTGCTTCGCCACGACCGATGCCGCTTCGCCAATGGCCGTCGACCTGAGCGCCGGATCGCCGAGCGAGGCCGCATCGAGGGCAGCCGCCGCGCGAGCGCCCTCCGCCTCGTTCTCCAGGTCGGCGCCGGCCGCCAGGACGTCCCGCGCGACCGCCCGGTAGAGCAGGCCCGTATCCAGCCAGACATACCCGAAGTGGCCGGCAATGCGCTGCGCGAGCGTCCCTTTGCCGGAAGCTGCCGGGCCATCGATGGCAATGATCATGACCCCAGCACCCAGTTTGCCCCCCGGATCGCCCCCATGAGGACCTCAGGCTCCCGCGTCATAGCGTGCGCCGAGCTGCTCCATGAGCCCACGGAACTCGGGGAAGCTCGTCGCGATCACGCGGCTGTCGTCGACCGTCACCGGCTTCTCGCTGACCAACCCGAGCGTCAGAAACGCCATGGCAATACGGTGATCGAGATGCGTCGCGACCGTGCCGCCGCCCTTCACCGTCTTGCTGCCCGTCACGATCAGCGTATCGCCTTCGACCTCCGCCGCGACGCCATTGGCCGCGAGACCGGCCGCCGTTGCCGCAAGGCGGTCGCTCTCCTTCACCTTCAGCTCGGCGAGCCCTTCCATGCGCGTCGCTCCTTCGGCAAAGGCCGCGACGGCCGCCAGCACGGGATACTCGTCGATCATGGACGGCGCCCGCTCCGGCGGCACCCGCACGCCTTTGAGCCGTTTGCCACCACGCGCGCGAACATCGGCGATCGGCTCGCCACCCTCCTCGCGCATGTTCAGAAGCGTGATATCCGCGCCCATTTGCTGGAGCGTCTTGTAGAAGCCCGTGCGTGTCGGGTTGTAGAGAATGCCCTCGACGGTCACATCGGAATCCGGCACCAGCACCGCAGCGGCAATAAGAAACGCCGCGGAGGACGGATCGCCCGGCACCGTGACTGGCTTCCCTTCAAGCTCGGCATTGCCTTTGACCGTGATCCGTGTGCCGTCGGCAGTCTTCCGCGTCTGCACATCGGCGCCGAAGTAGCGCAGCATCCGCTCGGTGTGGTCGCGCGTCGCTTCCTTCTCGATGACGGTCGTCTCACCCATGGCATGAAGACCCGCGAACAGGATCGCGCTCTTCACCTGCGCACTCGGTACGGGAAGCACATACTCCATGGGCACGAGCTGATCCGTCCCGCGCACGGTCAGTGGCAGCGTGTCCTTGTTGTCGACGGTCTCGAGCCCCATCTGGCGCAGCGGGTTCAGCACGCGGCCCATGGGCCGGCGCGAGAGCGAGGCATCACCGATCAGCTTCACTTCGATCGGGTGGCCGGCGATAATCCCGAGCATCAGGCGCGTGCCCGTGCCTGAGTTCCCAAAATCGAGCGCTTCCGCTGGCTGCTTGAGCCCGCCGACGCCGCGTCCGGTGACCTCCCAGACATTGCCCTTCTTCGTCGCCGGCGCGCCGAGGGCTGTCACTGCGTGCGCCGTGTTGACCACATCCTCGGCCTCGAGCAGGCCGCGAATGCGCGTCACGCCGGTCGCCACCGCGCCGAGCATGAGCGCCCGGTGCGAGATCGACTTGTCGCCCGGTACGCGCACGGTGCCGCTGAGCGCGCTCGTCTGCTTTGCGGTCAGCGGTTTTGCTTGATTTGCGTTACTCATTGCTACGTCCGCGTTGACAGGGTCTAGACCTACCCCGGAATCAGATTTGCCCGCTTATAGCCTGCGGATCGCAGCTCGGCCAATTTTCGGAGCGCGGCTTAGCTCGGAAATTACCCAACGGCAGGTTCCTGAAGTGGCCTTCGACCAATGTTTTCCGCCACCATCAGCAGATAGCCATCAGGGTCTTGCACGAAGACCTCTCGCTGACCGCTTTCATGGTCGCCAGTCGCGCGCCACACCTCGCGCGGCCCGAGATAGATTGGCCAATCCCGCTCGGCCAGCGCGGCTAACACTGGCCCGATGTCCGCCAAGTATATTTGAAACATGGCCCCTTGGCCGAGAGGTGGTTCCAAAGCCCCCGTTTCGAAGCGGCCATGCCGTTGGCACAGCATGATCTGATGCCCTTCCGAGTGCTCCAGATAGACGAACCGCTCATCAGGTCTGTCGAAGGCGACCCCGAAGGCAAGAACCCCCTGCCAGAACGAGAGGCTGGCGGCCAGATCGTTCACATGAAGCTCGACAACCATGCGCGCCCAGCCACTCAGCGGGCGCCCGGCCATGTTGCTGTCTTGTGCACTAAAGCCAGCCATCTCTGCCTCTGCCCGGATGCGGATCGACTAGCGCACCGTGCGCGGAGGGTGGCTACCTAATTCTGGCTTTCCTTGCGCCGGGACATGAAGGCGAGGCGCTCGAAAAGGTGCACGTCCTGCTCGTTCTTGAGCAGCGCGCCATGGAGCGGCGGGATGAGCTTCCTCGGATCTGTTTCGCGCAGCGTCTCGGGGCCGATGTCCTCGTTCATGAGGAGCTTGATCCAGTCGAGCAGCTCCGAGGTCGAGGGCTTCTTCTTGAGGCCCGGCACATCGCGCATGTCGTAGAAGATCTTGAGCGCCTCCGAGACGAGCCGCCCCTTGAGATCCGGGAAATGGACCTCGACGATGGCCTTCATGGTCTCGGAATCGGGGAACTTGATGTAGTGGAAGAAGCAGCGGCGCAGGAAGGCGTCCGGCAGCTCCTTCTCGTTGTTCGAGGTGATCATCACGATCGGGCGCTTCGCAGCCTTGATCGTCTGGCCCGTCTCGTAGACGAAGAACTCCATGCGATCGAGCTCCTGGAGGAGGTCGTTCGGGAATTCGATGTCCGCCTTGTCGATTTCGTCGATCAGAAGCACGGGGCGCACGTCGGCTGTGAACGCCTCCCAGAGCTTGCCACGCTTGATATAGTTCGAGATGTCCTTGACCTTCTCGTCGCCGAGTTGGCTGTCACGCAGGCGCGACACGGCGTCATACTCATAGAGACCCTGCTGGGCCTTGATGGTCGACTTGATGTGCCACTCGATGAGCGGCGCGCCGAGCGCCTTGGCGACCTCCTGTGCAAGCACGGTCTTGCCGGTCCCTGGCTCCCCCTTGATGAGGAGCGGACGCTCGAGCGTGATCGACGCGTTCACCGCGACCTTCAGATCGTCGGTCGCGACGTAGGACTTGCTTCCCGTGAACTTCATGAAGCCTCGCAGATGGGCGCAAAAAACCGCGGCAGATTAGGGGCTCGGCTGAGCCTGGGCAACCGGAACCCTCCCTCCCCCCTGGGATGCGGCCATGTGCCTGGGGAGGGTGGACCCCAAGATCTTGGGTGTACCGTACGCCATCACCCCCAAGCCATTGGCTGAGCCGGTAAACGCTGCTAAGAGGGCCGCCGACAGGCACGAATTATCCTTCAACTCCGGGATCCGCCCATGCCGACCGCCGCGCGCGCACGTGAAGCGCAGAACCCCTTCTTCGCCCAGTCCCTCGCCGAGGCTGATCCCGAGGTGTTCGGCTCAGTCGGTCGAGAGCTCGTGCGCCAGCAGACCGAGATCGAGCTGATCGCGTCGGAGAACATCGTCTCGCGCGCCGTGCTGGAGGCCGCCGGCACTGTTCTCACCAACAAGTACGCCGAAGGTTATCCCGGCAAGCGCTACTACGGCGGCTGCCAGTACGTCGATGAGATCGAGACGCTCGCCATCGAGCGGGCCAAGAAGCTCTTCGGCGCCAAGTTCGCGAACGTCCAGCCGAACTCGGGCAGCCAGATGAACCAGGCCGTGTTCCTGGCGCTGCTACAGCCCGGCGATACCTTCATGGGCCTCGACCTCAATGCGGGCGGGCATCTCACACACGGCTCGCCGGTCAATATGAGCGGCAAGTGGTTCAAGGTCGTACCCTATGGCGTGCGCAAGGAAGATCAGCTCATTGACCTCGACGAGGTCGAGCAGATCGCCAAGGCCAACAAGCCCAAGCTGATCCTGGCCGGCGGCACGGCCTATTCGCGCTTCTGGGACTGGGCACGCTTCCGCGCGATCGCGGACAGCGTGGGTGCCTATCTCATGGTGGATATGGCCCACATCGCGGGCCTCGTGGCCGGTGGTGTACATCCTTCACCCGTCCCGCACGCGCATGTCGTGACGACAACGACGCACAAATCACTCCGCGGGCCTCGTGGCGGCATCATCCTCAGCAATGACGAGGATATCGCCAAGAAGATCAATTCGGCGGTGTTCCCGGGCCTCCAGGGTGGCCCGCTCATGCACATCATCGCGGCCAAGGCCGTGGCGTTCCAGGAGGCGTTGCAGCCCTCGTTCAAGGTCTACGCCCAGGCCGTCGTGGACAATGCCAAGGTGCTCGCCGAGACCATCAAGGCAGGCGGCTACAACATCGTCGCGGGCGGCACGGACAACCATCTCCTGCTCGTCGACCTGCAGCCGAAGAAGCTCACCGGCAAGGCGTCCGAGATCGCGCTCGGGCGGGCGCACATCACGTGCAACAAGAACGGCGTGCCCTTCGATCCGCAGAAGCCATTCGTGACGTCGGGCATTCGCCTCGGCACGCCAGCCGGCACCACGCGCGGTTTCGGCACGGGCGAATTCAAGCAGATCGGCCGCATGATCATCGAGGTTCTCGACGGTCTCGCGCGCAATGGTGATGCGGGCGACGCTCAGGTCGAGCATCGCATCCGCGAGGAAGCCATCGCGCTCTGTGAACGCTTCCCGATCTACGACTGAAGCCAGGCCCGCCAGAACCGGGCCCGCCTGCCCCACCTGGAGGCCAACCGATGCGCTGCCCCTACTGCGCGAGCGAGAACAGCCAGGTCAAGGACAGCCGCCCGACCGAAGAAGGCGCGGCGATCCGTCGGCGTCGCATCTGCCCTGATTGCGGCGGCCGGTTCACGACCTTCGAGCGCGTGCAGCTGCGCGAGCTCATCGTCGCCAAGCGCTCGGGCCGCCGCGTCCCTTTCGATCGCGAGAAGCTCGCCCGCTCTGTGGAGCTTGCCGCGCGCAAACGCCCTGTGGAAGGCGAGCGTATCGAGCGGATGTTAACCGGCATCGTGCGCCAGCTCGAAAGCATGGGTGAGACCGAGGTAACATCCTCCGTCATAGGTGAATTGGTCATGGAGGGCTTGCGCGCCCTCGATCCCGTCGCCTATGTGCGCTTTGCCTCGGTGTACCGGGACTTCCGCGAGGCGGCCGACTTCCACGAGGTGCTCGGCGAGATCGCGGGCCGGCCGCTCGGGCTCAACGATGACGCGCCCGACGTGGCGCCGCCGGTCATCCCCGGCGTGGACTTGAAGCAGTGAGCTGATGCCGACCCCAAGCGCTGAATTCGACCGACACATGATGGACATTGCGTTGCGCGTCGCGCGGCGTGGGCTTGGCACGACTGCGCCCAATCCGTCCGTCGGCGCGGTCGTCGTCAACGAGGACACGGGCGAGGTCATCGCGCGCGGCTGGACGCAGCCGGGCGGACGACCGCACGCCGAGAAGGAAGCGCTGCAGCGCGCCGGCGAGCGCGCGCGCGGCCGCACCATGTACCTCACGCTCGAGCCTTGCGCGCACACCGGCCGCCTGCCGACCTGCGCCGATGCCATGGTCAGTTCGGGCCTGAAGCGTGTCGTCTGCGCGATCCCCGATCCCAACCCGATCGTCTCCGGACGCGGCTTCGCCCAGCTCAGTGAAGCCGGCATCAAGGTCGAAATCGGCGTTCAGGCCGACGAGGCGCGCCTCGTGACGCTCGGCCACATTCTGTCGCAAACGGCGCAGCGTCCGTTCGTGCAGCTCAAAATGGCCCTCGATGCCAACCATGCCGTCGCGGCCGGCAATGGCGCGCCCGTCTGGGTGACGAGCCCCGAGGCGCGCGCATATGCCCATCTGCTGCGCGCCGAGGCGGACGCCATTCTCGTCGGCGCCGGTACAGTGCTTGCCGATGACCCAGCCCTGAACTGCCGGCTACCCGGCCTTTCCGGCCGCTCGCCACGGCGCATCATCGTTGACGGCGCGCTCCGCACACCAGCAACGGCCAAGGTGTATTCGGCGGCCGACAGCAAGCCAGGCGCCCGCTATCCCATGGTCTGGCTGGCGACACGCGCCGATGAAGCTCGACTGATGGCGTCGGCGCACGCTGCCAACCGCGGGCACGTAACCTTCGACATTCATCCCGAAGGCAGCGGCCAGATCGTGCTTTCGACACTGCTTGCGCGCCTCGCCAAAAACGGCGTCACGCGCCTGCTGGTCGAAGGCGGACCGCAAATGTGGGCGGCTTTTCTCACTGCGGGCCTTGCCGACGAGGTCATCATCGCTGTCAGTCCGTCGAAAAGCACCGGCCCCGTTATTCAGGTCGCAGGCCCCGACCTCGAGCAACATTTCGCTGCCCAAGACCTTGTCTGTGTCGCCCGCAGCATGTCCGGCCCCGATACGCTCCACGTCTTCCGCAGGGAAAGCGAATGAACCCGTTCCGCTACTACACGCGCGTGCGCTATCAGGACTGCGACGCCCAGCACGTCGTGTTCAACGCCCGCTATGGCGACTACGTCGACCTCGCCGTGACGGAGTTTCTGCGCGCGACATTTCCGGGACGCGATCCCTTCGACGGCTCGCTCGAAATCCAGGTCGTGCGTCAGCTCATCGAGTGGACGGCGCCAGCGCGCTTCAATGACGTGTTGGAGATCTCCGTGCGCCCTGTCCGGCTCGGGAACACGTCCGTCACTCTCGGCTTCGAGCTCAGGGTCGCGGGCTCACGGGACACTATCGTTACGGCGGAGGTGGTCTACGTCGTGGTCGACCCGTCGATCTGGAAAAAGCGCCCGCTGACGGCCGACGAGCGCGCCCGCTTCGAGGCCGGGGCAGCTGGCCGGATTACGGACCATGGCGGCCATTTCCCGATCCAGGCTCCGAGCAACGCCGTCCTGGAGTAGTGGCGGTCGGCTGGGCTGGCGCCAATTCCGGCAATCCGACGATTCCTGCCCACCCGAGCGGCGGACAGAGCCCGAAATCGCCTGATTTTGTGCTGAACGACTGCCTTGTTCGAAGGCCAGCCAATGAATTGACAGTACGATCCACACTGATCTATGTATCCGCCCCATCCCGACTCGGCGTAAAGGAGCGCAAGGAGACTCCTCGCCGCATCGGAGTCGCGGCACAGGTTGCCAGGCGGCAGACCCTCAGCGGGAGACCTAGGCAAGGTCCCGAAGCGGGTCGGGAAAGAGCCGTTGCCGGGGGCGGCACCGCGTTAGGACAGGCAAACAAAAGGCAAGGCTGGGTCCGGCTTTCGACGGGCTGTCATATGCGTTTTGTACAGGCTCTGACGACGGCGAAACCCTGTCGCGCGAAAAGGAGATCTCTGTTGGCCGTTAACCGTGATGGCCCTGGCCGCCAGCGAAGCACGTGCTTCGAAGGTCGCAGTCATTGCCATGATTTCGTGCCGGCTACGTGCCAGAAGCCCGCTCTGGCACTTCTTATGCATGAAAATCTCGACAGTTAAGACGGGTCAGCATCGGTCGTGGCGTTTGAGAATAAAGACTATTGACGGTGCCCTCTCCCTTTCCCCGGGATCGGCACCCATCTGAGGGGAATGAGAAGAAAAATGGACCTCGGTGACCTGATAAAGCCGGAGGGCGTCATCGCCCTCATGAAGGCCAAGAGCAAGAAGCAGGTGCTCCATGATCTTGCTCAGAAGGCAGCGGAGCTGACCGGCCTCGACGAACGAACCATTTTCGAGACCCTGCTCCAGCGCGAACGGCTCGGCTCGACCGGACTGGGTCGCGGCATTGCCATACCGCACGGCAAGCCGCCGGGCCTCAACCGGATCGTGTGCCTGTTCGCGCGCCTCGAAACGCCGATCGACTTCGACGCGACCGACGGCGAGCCTGTCGAACTGGTCTTCCTGCTGCTCGCGCCCGAGCAGGCCGGCGCCGACCACCTCAAGGCGCTCGCCCGCATTTCGCGTCTGCTGCGGGATCCGCTGGCTCTCGAGAAGCTCAAGGCCTCGCGTGACCGCGCGACCCTGCACGCCGTGCTCACCGAGCCTGCAACTTCGCACGCGGCCTAACGGGGCTATCCCAATACGAGCAAGGCCCCGAGCCCGAGGCCGCCGATGATGATCCGCCACCACGCGAAGAGCGCGAAGCCGTGGCGGCTGACGAAATCGAGCAGGTAGCGCACGACAATCACGCCGGCAATGAACGAAACGACGAAGCCGAGGGCGATGCCGCGGATCGTCGCCGCATCGAGATCCGCATAGGTCTTGTAGAGGTCGTAGGCAAAGGCGCCGGCCATGGTCGGCATGGCGAGGAAGAACGAGAACTCCGCCGCCGCACGCTTCGACGTGCCCATGAGCATCGCGCTGACGATTGTCGCACCGGAACGCGAAACGCCGGGTATCATGGCCAGGCACTGGAAAAGCCCGATCTTCAGGGCCAGCAATGGCGTGATGTCCATGGCATCATGAATGCGCGGCTCGAGCCGCATGCGATCGACTGCGAGCAGGACGAAGCCACCGAGGATCAGCATGATGCAGATGAGCATGGGCGAGGCAAAGAGCACCTGCTTGATCACCGAATGCAGCGCGACGCCGACCACCGCTGCAGGCAGAAAGGCAAGGACGACGGCGGCGACGAACTTCTGCGTGCGCCGGTCGCTCGGCAGGTCCCGCGCCATCTGCCAGAGCTTTGCGGCATAGACGGTCAGGATCGCCAGGATGGCACCGAGCTGGATGAGCACCTCGAATGTCTTCGAGGGCGAGTCGAAGCCGAGGAAGTGCCCGACAAGCAGGATATGACCGGTCGAGGAGACGGGAATGAACTCGGTGAGGCCCTCGATGAGCCCGAGCAGGATCACTTGCCAAGTCGGCATTGCTTCATAGCCCCTGCGGACAGACTGCGTCGAACGGCGGCACGGGCAGTGTCTAACTGTCGCCGACTCGCCGAATTGTGAGCATAGTCTGACGCGAGCACATACACGAAGCCTGCACGGCGGCGGCCAAACGTCGTATACTGTTGCAGTGTTTGGTCATGAGGTGGGTCAAAAGGGCAACGTCCTGCGTCGCCGGGTGTTGCGCTCATAACGTCGCGGAACCGCGACACGTTGAGGAGATGATAAGCCGATCATGAGGCGGACTCTGGTCATCCTCGGCGTCCTGCTTGTCGCGGCGCTCGCGGCGCTGTTCGTCGTGCCCGCCACGATCGACTGGGACCGCTATCGCGGCGCCATCGAGGAAGAAGCATCGCGGCTTGCCGGCCGGGAGGTGCGCATCGGCGGCCGGATCAATGTCCGACTGCTGCCGGTGCCGTACATCTACATCGAGCGACTGAGGGTTGCCGACACGACCGCCGCCATTGGCGAACCACTCTTCAAGGCCGAGGCAGTCACCGTGTTGCTGGCGCTTTCCCCGCTCCTCGGCGGGTCCGTCGAAGCGCGGCGGGTGGATCTGGAGGGGCCGGTTCTCAATCTCGTGCTCGACGAGAATGGCAGCGGCAACTGGGCAAGCCTTACCGGGCGCGGCGCCAATGCCGCGGTGCAGGGCCGCATCACATTCGAGGACATCAAGATCAGTGACGGCTCCCTCGTCATTCGCGAGGCCAAGGGCAACGTCAAATCGCAGTTCCAGCAGGTTGCCGGCACCATCTCGGCTTCGGCGCTGGAAGGCCCCTACCGCGTCAGCCTGAACTATGCGCCGGCTGTGCCTCCGGCTCAGCAAGGACGCACCGACGCTACGCCTCAGACCGATAAGGAACTTCGCGAACTGCGCCTCTCGACGGCGCGCCAGGATCCTGACGGCGGCATACGGTTCAAGGGGACGGTGCGCGTGCCCGCGCGCAATCAGAGCTGGGCAATCGACGCGACGGCTTTCGATCTGCTCGGGCGCGCCCGTGTCGAAGGCAGCCTTACGGCACGCACACCCTTCGTTCGCAGCGATGCCGTTACCGCGCGCGGCCGTGCCGCGACACCTGCCATGGTCGAGATCAAATCGTCGCTCAAAGCCGATACGGCAGGAGCCGAACTCGCCGATCTCACACTCACGCTCGACACCGACAACCAGCCGCAGCTCGCACAAGGCGCCGCCAAGTTCACGTGGCGCCAGGAGACCACGGCCGAGATCCTCATCAACGCCCGCTGGATCGATATCGACCGCATCATCGGCACGGATGCCAGCACCGCCTCGACGGCGACGCTCGCGCGTATCGTATCGGGCCTCGGCGATGCCTTGCCCGGCACCGATCGCCTGCGCGCGCTTCTGCTGCTCGATCAGGCCACGCTCAACGGCGATGTGATCAGCAGCCTCAAGCTCGATGTGCAGAAGGGCATCGCGGACAGCTACGAAATCCGCGAGTTTTCCGGCAACCTGCCAGGCAGTGCGCGCCTCATTCTGAGCGGCAAGCTCACGCCCGGTGCGTCGGACACCGAGTTCGACGGCCCCGTCACGCTCCGCGGCGCGTCCTTCAATCGCTTCATCGCCTGGGCCGGGCGCGGCCGCCAGCCGCCCGAGATCGCACGCGATGGTCCTTTCGCGCTCGACGTGCAGCTTTCGGTCGGCCCGCGCCGCATTGGGGGCCAAGCCATTCGCCTCGAAATGCCGGGCGGGCGTCTCGGCGGTGACGCAAGCTGGACGCATGGTGCGCCAACAGCCGACACCAAGGCCGCCGCGCAGGGGCCCGTGCTCGCGCTCGCCCTCGACGGGCCCGCATTCGACATGGGTGCCCTACTGCCGAACGAACCGCGTCCGGGTGCCGTGCTCAAGTCGATCGTCACATCGCTCGCCTTCCCGGCGAGCGCGCCACGCGAGAACGTCTTCAAGGTGCCCGGCGGCCTGCAGTCGATGGAGGTCAAGCTGCGCTTCGGCCGGTTGGCAACTCAAGCCGCCGTCTACCACGATGTGGACGCAGAACTCAGTTGGGACGGGCGGAGCTGGCAGGTCCCGCGTCTGAAGGCACGCGGCGCGGCCGGCTGGCAGGTCGATCTCGAAGGCCATCTTACCAGCACCGACGATGCCGATCCTGCCGGCAGCCTTGCCGGTGTCGTCATCAGTCCGGATCGGGCTGCCCTCGCCGACCTTTTGACTTGGCTCGATGTGCCAACGACGGGGCTTCTGGATCAGCCGCGCCTCGCGCGATTGGCCCCCTTGCGCCTCGCCGGCCGCCTGCAGCTCTCACCGAAGGGGCAGCCGGGCGCGACACGCCTGAGCCTCGACGGATCGGTCGGCGAGAGCCGCGTATCGGCCACGCTCACGGCACCGAAGCGTGCAGCCACGATGGCGGCGCAGCCCCTCGAGATCGACTTCACGGGCGATGCCCCCGCCATCACCACGCTCATCGGCCAGATCGCACCGGATGGATGGAGCGCACCGTCGGCGGGCCGCATGGCCATGCCTGCGCGTCTTACAGTCTCCGCAGTCGGCACGCTTGGCGATGGCTTCGAGACGCTGGCCGCCATCGACACTGCCGCTGCGCGCGCGCAGCTGCGCGGCCGCATCGCGACGCCCGCGGGAGCCACGCCAGAGCTCACGGGTATCCTGCTGCTCACCGCCGAGGATCTCGCGAGCATCGTTGCAGCGACTGCGCTCGGGCGCAGTAATGGCCTTGCGGGCGTGCCGCTTTCGGGCCGGATGGGTGTCGCGCTCTCCGACAAGCGGCTGAAGCTCGAGAGCGATGACCTGACACTCGCTGGCGCGAAGCTGCGCGGCAGTGTCGATCTCGATTTCTCGAAACCGCTGAAGCGCCTCGATGCGCGCATCAGCGCAAGCCGCGTCGAGCTTGCCCGGGCTCTCGTCCCCGTACTCGACGAACGGCCGCTGGCCGCTGTGCCACCGGAGACGCGCGCGTCCGTTGCCTCATGGTGGCCGGAAGCGCCGTTCGATCTCGACCGCCTCGACGGGCTCGAGGGTACCATCGCCATCGACACGCCCGAGTTCGTCGTGGCCAACGGTATCGCGCTCGGCGCGGCGCGCCTCGAGAGCACGATCAAGCAGGGCACGCTCGACATTCGCCTCGTCGAAGCCACAGCCCATGGCGGCAAGGCGAACGGGCGCTTCTCGCTCGCCAAGGCGCCAGCCGGTGCCGCGCTCAAGGGCAATCTTCGCATCGACGGCGCCGAGATCGCGAGCACACTGTCCGATGGGCGCGCGCCGCCCATCGCGGGCCGCCTCCAGCTTTCGCTCGATGTCACGGGATCCGCGCTCACAGCGCGGGGTCTCATTGCCTCGCTCAGTGGCGCGGGCGAAGCGCGCCTGACGGACGGCGTGCTCGGCCAGCTTTCGCCGACAGCGATCGTCGATGCCAGCGAAAGCGTGCTCGGGCCCGAGGGCTCGCTGGCACCGGGGCATCTCGAAAAGATGATCCGCGAGCGCCTCGGCGCCGAGCGCATTTCCCTCGGTCGTCGACGCATCGCGCTCACCGTCAGCGACGGCCACGTGCGCACCGCACCGATCATCGCCGAGACCAAGGCGGGTCGCGTGACCGGCAATGCCATCATCGATCTCGACAGCCAGCGCATCGACAGCGAATGGAAGCTGGACAATGCCAACGTCGCGCCGCGCCCGGGCACCAAGCCGCGCGGTCCCTTGCCGGGCATCTCGGTCATCTGGGCAGGACCTCTGGCGAAGCTCGCCGCCATTGCCCCTCAAGTCCAGGTCGACTCCCTCGAACGCGAGTTGAGCGTCCGGCGCATGGAAGGCGAGGTCGACGAACTCGAGCGCCTGCGTCGTCTCGACGAGGACCGCGCGCGTCACGAAGCAGAGCGGCAGCGGGGCATCGAGGCCGAACGCCTCAAGGAGATCGAGCGCCAGCGCGAAGCCGAGCGCACGACTCGTGAGAGCCTGAACCCGCCCCCGGCAAGCCAGGAAGGCCCGTGGAAGCCCTTCACATCGCCAGCCTCGCCGCCCGGCGGTGCTCAAGCGCCGGCAGATGCGACTGCGGCCAGCCCGGCAGCCGCCGGTCCGCCGGCGCAGGGCGAGGCAGCTCCGCCCGCACCACCACCCAAGCGCCGGGCACCGCCGAAGCAGCAGCCCTTCAACCCCTTCTCATCGCTCTGGGGTAACTAAAGCAACGGACTTGAAATTCACCTCAGTTCGAGGCGAAGCGGGGAGTGAATTTCAAGTCCGAAGTTGCTTTAGAACGCTATGCCTCTAAAGCGTCTTTGGACCTTGAATGCGACTTTGAGATCGGCACAGGCGTGGGTCGCATTAAAGGTCCGACGCTTTAGCCGGTAGGCGCCGGAACTTGCCGGCTGGGCGCATCGAGACGCCCACTTATGCCGTTTGCTGCAATTCCGACGAAGTGCGCGGCTTCAATGCCCAGCCAATAACCCGATCATCCAACGGCCTGCGGCAATGCCATGGGCCGGCAGCAATTTCAGGATATTCCATGTCGCGTCGTCGTCCTTCCCGGCCACCCCATTCAGTGCGCAGAGCCCGCCGCATTGCCGCGGCGGCCGTCCTTGCGAGCCTCGTCGCGCTGCCTGTTGGCGCCAATGAGTTGCCGCTGCGCCGCGTCGTCCTCGCCAGCATCGGCCTCGCGCAGTTCACGCACGCAGGCCCAGCCTCGGCCGGCACGAGCATCGACCTTCCCGTGCGCCTCGATCAGGTGGACGATCTGCTGAAAAGCCTGACCGTCTTCGATCGCGAAGGCGGCATCGGCGCCGTGAGCCTTCCCGGCAAGGCTCCGCTACAGGAACTCTTCCGCGACCTCCCCTTCGGGCCAGAGGCCCTGAGCTCGCCGAGCGCGCTTCTCAACGCCCTCGTTGGCAGCGAGATCGAGATCGCCGGTCCCGTCAGCGCCAAGGGCCGCGTCTTCCGCGTCGAGCCTTTCGAGGTGCGCCTGCCAAACGACGGCGGCACGCTCACGCGTCATCGTCTCAGCCTCATGAGCGAGAACGGTCTGGTGCAGGCTGTCCTCGAGGAAGTGACGACCCTGCAATTCACCGATCCGCAGGCGCGCGCGCAGATCGAGCGCGCATTGCACGGCCTTTCCGAAAACCGGGCCAAGGAGCGCCGCAAACTCTCGCTCGACATTCTCGGTGAGGGCACGCGCGACATCGCGCTAAGCTATGTCGTTGCCGCACCAGTCTGGAAGACCTCCTACCGCCTCGTGCTGCCGAAGGATGGCGGGCGCGCAAAGCTGCAAGGCTGGGCGGTTGTCGAGAACCTGACAGGCGGCGACTGGAAGGATGTCGAGCTGACGCTCGTCTCCGGCAATCCGGTCGCTTTGCGTCAGTCTCTCTACACGGCCTTCTTTTCGGACCGCATCGAAGTGCCCGTGACGGCCGGTCAAAGGATACTACCGAAGCAGGACGACAGTGATGCCGCGCCCATGGCACGCAGCGCTGACGCGCGCCCCGTCGCCCCCCCTCGGGCCATGGCCGCCATGGGTGGAGCGCAGCAGGCAGAAGCGCAGCGCTATCGTTCCGGCCGCGCATTCGAAGCACCCGCAGCCGCTGGCGCACCGCCTCCACCACCACTTCCAGACACGCTTGGAACTGCCGCAATCGCCGCCGAGGCCGAGGAAGCACCGACGCAGCTCCTCTACCGTTTTCCCTCGCGCGTCTCGCTCGCGACAGGGCACACGATGATGGTGCCGTTCCTCGATCGCGAGGTCGCAGCAAGCCGCACATGGCTCTACCAGCCCGACACGCACGCACGCCGGCCGCTGGCGGCCGTCCGCCTGCGCAATGACGGCGACGCGACACTGCCCGCCGGCATCGTCACGACCTTCGAGACGGCAGGCGAAGGCGCCACGAACTTCGTCGGCGACGCGCAGCTTCCGCTATTGCCCAAGGGCACATTCAAGTTCGTCACCCTCGCCCTCGATACCAAGACGGACATTCGCCGCGAGGATCAGGGCGTACAGCGCACGACGCTCGGCAAGTCCGTCAACGGCGAACTGACGATCACCACGCGCTCGCGGCGCACGCTCGCCTACGAGATCACGTCGCCGACCGAGGAGGATCGCGAGATCATCGTCGAGGAGCCGCGCGCCGCCGGCTGGGCACCCTCCGCCGATCAGCAGGAGATCGAGGAAACGCCGACGCGCTTCCGCTTCAAGATCGATGCGCCGAAGGGCCAGACGACCAAATCAAAGCTGGTGGTCGAGCGCACGGATCGCCGCGTCGTGCATCTCACGACGCTCGCGCCGGAGCAGATCCTGACGACAATCCAGGGCCTGGAGAACGAGACACCTGCGTTGAAGTCCGCTATTGCGCGTCTTGGCGAGACCATCGGCGAGATCAACCGCGCGCGCGCCCAGCGCAGTCAGCTCGACGCCGAGCGCAAGAAGATCGGCGAGGATCAGGAGCGCATTCGCCGCAATCTAGGCTCCGTCGGCGCCGGTTCCGATCTCGGGCGACGCTATCTCGAGTCGTTGAAGCAGCAGGAAGAGCGTCTCGCCGTGATCGCACGCAGCGAGCAGCTTCTCGATGCCGAGATCACGGCTCGCCGCAACGTCGCGGAAGAAATCGCGAAGGGACTGAGTTTGTAAATTCAGTCGCGGGCGGCTTGGCTCGCGCCTTCGGCGCGACGAGGGCTAGCCCTCGCGCTCCCACCGGGAGGGACACCCTCCCGGACCCACCTGCTTTTATGGACGGGCGCCCCGACCACGACCTGTCCGCATAACCGCCGCGGGCATAGCATCGCGGATTGGTTGCGAAGCACCCCTTCCCAACAGCCCGCGGCACCAAACAAGAAAACTACGCCTTCTCCTTCTCCTTCACCTCGGTCGGCTCGGTGAAACCGCCTTCCGCGACGAGGCGCGCGAACCGCCCGCCCTGCTCGACGAGTTCACGGAACTTGCCGCGCTCGATGATGCGGCCGTGCTCAAGCACGAGGATCTTGTCGGCATTGGCGACCGTCGAGAGGCGGTGCGCGATGATGAAGGTCGTACGTCCCTGGCGAAGCGCGTCGAGCGCCCGCTTGATGCGCGCCTCGGTTTCCGCATCGAGCGCGCTCGTCGCCTCGTCGAGAATGAGGATCGGCGCATCCTTGAGAATAGCGCGCGCGATAGCCAAACGCTGGCGCTCGCCACCGGACAGCGCCGTACCGCGCTCGCCGATCAGGAAATCGTAGCCGCCCTGCTTGCGCATGATGAAGTCGTGCGCGCCGGCAAGCTCCGCGGCGCGCTGCACTTCCTCGTCGCTCGCACCGGGTTTACCGATGCGGATGTTCTCCGCGATTGTTCGATTGAAGAGCCCTGCATCCTGGAAGACCACCGCCATCGACGATCTGAGCGATGCCAGCGTCACATCGCGGATATCGAGACCATCGACGGTGATGCGACCCACCTGCGGATCACGCAGGCGCTGGAGCAGTGCGAGAGCCGTGGTCTTGCCGGCGCCCGTATGTCCGACGAGCGCCACCGTCTCACCGGGAAGCGCCTCGAAATTCATGTCGTCGCAGCCGATCGTGCCGTCCGGAAAGCGGAACGTGAGATCCTCGTAGCGTACATGGCCACGCGTGCCCTCTAGCGCACGCGCGCCGGGGCGGTCGAGCACTGGGCTCGTCGTATCGACCAGCTCGAAGTAGGCGTCGATCGCCGGCTTCTGCTGGAAGAGACCGAGAAAGAACTGCGAGAGCGCGTCGAGCTTGGTGATAAGCAGGTTCGCGAAGGCGACGAAGCTCACGACCTGTCCGACGCTCAGCTCGCCCCGCTGCACGAGGAGGGCACCGAGCGCGAAGATCGCCACCATGGTGATGGTCGAAGCCGCGCGCGTGAGCACCATCACGGCCGCCCACCACGAGAGCACCGGATACTGCGCCGTAAGTAGGTCGCTCATGAGATTGCGGAGCGCCTTGGACTCCGCCTCGAAGCGCACATAGCTCTGCACGACCGTCACATTGCCGAGCACATCGCCGACACGGCCTGCAAGCTCGCGATGATAGCGCTCGACCTCGCCCTGCTGATCGATCGTGCGCTTGAACACGAACATGTTGGCGACGAGATAGATCGCTCCAAGACCAAACAGCAGCGCCGCCATGCGCGCGTCGATCGTCACAGCCGTCGGAATGAGCAGGGCAATCGAGACGAGCGCCGCGAGATGGTCGCGCATGAAGGCGAGCCAGAGCCCGAACAGGCAGTCCGTGCCTTGCTGGATGGCGCGGATGACGGCGCCGGAGCCTTTTCGCGCGTGATAGCTGATCGGCAGCGTGATGGCCTGATCGAACGCAGAGGCCATGGCGATCAGGCGGCGGCGATGCGCCAGCCGGTCGGCCGCAAGTGCGACGACGACGCTGGCCAGAATGCCGAAGAGGCCGAGCGCAGCCCAGAGCCCGATCAACGAGAAGGCGCCCGTGCCCTGCGATAGGGCATCGACGACGCGCCCCAACAGAATGGGCTCGGCAAGCAAAATGACACCGATCGCGACGTTGGCCGCGACAAGGCTCCCTGCGAGCCCCCGCTCCGGTGCGAGCAGGCCGAGCGCCCGCCGGTAGGTCGTCACCATGCTCACGCGCGGCGGGACCGCCGGTGCTTGTTCGCCACCGGGCGCGGACGGCGCCCTTACGGATGTCTCGGTCGCTTCGCTCATGCCGGATTCCGCTTCGCGGTTGTCGTTTTGCCTTTGCGGTGTCGATGCGCCCGCTTGTCCTGCCACGTCAGCCAGGTGAACACACCCGGCATGAACCATGGCGTGCCGTTGTAGAAGGGCACGGCGGCAGGCGGACGCATGTCGAGGGCGGACGAGCCGGCGTCATCGCCCAACACCTGCCAGGCTGCTTTCTGCCCCGCCCAGCGCGCCCAAACTACACCCGAGCCGCAATAGCCCGCGGCATAGCGCATTCCCTGCCGCGAGAAGATGCGCGGAATCATATCGCGGTTCATGGCGACGTGCCCGAACCAGCTATGGGTCAGATCGACATCCTCGATTTCTGGGAAGATGTCGATGAGCGCACGACGCAGGTGGTCCGTGGGCCATGTCGGATCGCCCGCTATGGTGCCATCGCGCCCGCCGAAGAGAATGCGACGGCCATCCGGCGAAGGGCGGTAGTAGTAGTGCAGCTTGCGCGTCTCGGAGAGCATCATGCGCTTTGGCATGAGCTGACGCATGAGATTATCCGAGAGCTGCGCCGTCGCGATGATGCGGCTCCTGACCGGCACGAGGCGACGGCGCAGCCAGCGGTCCGAGCGATCCGTGTAACCGTTCGTACCTGTGATCACGTGACGGGCGCGGACGCGACCGCGCGACGTCTCGACTTCATAGTCGAGACCGTCACTGCGGATGCCGAGGACGGCCGTCTCGCCGTGAACGATCGCGCCCGATGCGAGCGCGAGACGCAACATGCCCGCATGGAACTTCGCAGGATGCAGGCCGCCGATGTCCATGCGCACGGAGCCGCCGTAATAGTAGTCAGTACCGAGGTAGTCGCGTTGTTTGGCACGCGGCACGGCATAGGCGGTGATGCCGGTCGTCGCCACAAGCATGTCGGCGTCGCGCGCAAGGCGCTCGTAGTCGCCGGAGGTCGAAGCTCCTGCGAAGCGCCCCGTGACGGAGAAATCGCAGTCGATGCCCTCCTGCGAGATGAATGTCGCGAGATCCTCGCGCGCCGCCTTGGCTTCGAGCAGCATCGCGCGCGCCGCAACCTCGCCGAACTTCTTCGAAAGCTCGTCGAACGACGGCCTGAGATTGCCGCTCGCGATACCGCCGTTCCTGGTGGAGGCACCCTCCCCCGGTCGCATCTTGTCGAAGACCTGGACGCTGCGCCCGGCGCGGGCGAGCGTTATGGCGGCGGACAGCCCCGTGTAGCCGGCGCCCACGATGACGACATCGCACTTCGAGCGCACGGGCTCGCGGGGAAGCGTCGCCGGAGGGGCGGCCTCCCACCAGTAGGGATCGGATCGGACCATGGTGTGCTTCTAGGGATGTTTCAGGGGCTGCACAGGTTGTATCGAGCGCTCTGAGTCGGCAGAGCTTAGGCACTAGAACGCACGAAAACGCAAAATGATTGACCGCATTAAGTCAATCACTTTGCGCTTGTCCTGACGTGTCGCCGCAGGGCTCTCCCCTGCCGATCCGGTCGCCCTACAGGTTGAACTGGTAGCTCGCCGGCACCCAGCGGTAGCTCGTCCCCGTCTTCTCGACCCAGCCGACCGAGGGGAACGGCATATGGAAGCCGACCACGGGAATTTTGTCCGCCGAGACCATGTCGAAGGTCCGGCGGCGGTTGGCAACAGCCGCTTCCTTGTCCTGATCGAAGCTGACGTGCCAATCGGGCTGCTGAATGGACATGACATAGTGATTGGCGGTATCGGCCCAATTGAGCAGCTGCTGGCCTTCGCTCTCGATCCGGAAGGCGAGCATGCCCGGCGAGTGGCCGAATGCAGCCTGCGCGCGAATTCCGGCGACCACGTCGGTCCCGTCCTTGATCATCGTGAACTTCTCGGCCAGCGGAGCCACCTGCTGCATGAACAGATCGCGGTTCGGCTTGCGCGCATCGGGGATGTTCTCGCCCTTGTGCCAGAAGTCGAACTCGCGGTCGCAGATCACGTAGCGGGCATTGGGGTATACCGGCTTCCCGTCTGCGATGAGCCCGCCCATGTGATCGGGATGGGCGTGCGTGATGACGACGATATCGACCTGATCGGGCTTGTAGCCGGCCGTCTGCATCAGATCGGGGAGATGCCCGGCCGTCTTCATGCGGATCTTGCCGTTGCCCGCGTCGAACAGCACGAGCTCCTTGCCCGTGTTGACGAGCGTGTTCACGTAGGGGTTCTCGATCCGCGTCGGCGGCAGACCTTGCGACTTGGCATACTCCTGGACAACCTCGGCCGGCTGGTTGTTCCCGAATGTCGGATGGGGACCATTCCCCTGCACGAAGCCATCGAGAATGTTCGTCACCTCGAATGCGCCGAGCTTGAAGCGATAGATCGAGGGGCGAGATACGCCGAGCATCGGGGCTGCGGCCTGTGCCATCTGCGGAACTCCACTGCCGAGGGCGCCAAGCGCTGCTGCGCCACCGGCGAGCATCAGCGCGTCGCGGCGCGTGACCGAACGATCGTTCGTCATGTTTCCTGTTCCTCCCACTATATTTGCGTGCGTCGCTCTGCGAGCCGATTCAAGGCGCCCCGTGGCGGCACGACAGCCATTGCTGCAAACTGAGCTTAGCCATCTTGTCGGGACAATTCGATGACTCGCGTTCTTCCGCAATGGACTTGCGGCTTGAACAATCCGTGAGATTGGCCGTGAGATTGGCCGTGAGGTTGGCCGTGAGGTTGGCCGCACTGCAGCAAACCCCGCCGGCTCTCGGCGACAGCGCCGCTAGCCTTTGCAGCGGCTTGACGGCCTCAATGCGACGGCGCAGGATCAATCTATATACTAGCGCGTAGTTTCATAGGCTTGCTCCGGCGCCCCGACGAGGAGGGCCGCACACGCCGCATCGCCAGGGGGAAATTAAGTCCCGCACGCCCACTCGACACGCTCAGCGCACGAATGCGCCAAGCGTACAATCAAGAACACCGAACCGGAGGACGCCGAATGACAAAACTCTCGCTGACCATCAACGGTCGCCGGGTTAGCGCGGACATAGATTCGCGCACCCTGCTCGTCGATTTCCTGCGCAACAACCAGCGTCTGACGGGCACGCACGTGGGCTGCGACACCAGCCAGTGCGGCGCTTGCACGGTTCATCTCGATGGTCGCTCGGTCAAATCCTGCGCCGTGCTTGCTGCCTCATGTGAAGGCGCCGACGTGATGACGATCGAAGGTCTCGCCGACGGCACGACGCTGCATCCCATGCAGGCGGCCTTCCGCGAGCATCATGCACTGCAGTGCGGCTTCTGTACGCCCGGCATGATCATGGCCGGCGTCGACATCGTGAACCGCAATGGTTCGCAGGTCGACGAGGCGACGATCCGCAAAGAGCTCGAGGGCAACATCTGTCGCTGTACCGGCTATCACAACATCGTCCGCGCGATCGAAAGCGGTGCCGCCGCCATGGCAGGTACGAAGATCGCCGCCGAATAGCGTGACAGCCGGACAGGAGATATTCCCATGACAGATCAGGGCATTGGCGCGTCAGTCAAGCGCGTGGAAGACTTGCGTTTCATCACTGGCAAGGGCCAGTACGTCGACGACATCAATCGGCACGGACAGACCTATGCGGTCTTCGCCCGCTCGCCAGTGGCGCACGCGACGATCAAAAACATCGACGTCAGCGAGGCGCTGGCATCACCTGGCGTCCTCGGTGTTTACACGGGCGCGGATCTCGCGGCCGACAAGATCGGTGGCCTCATCTGCGGCTGGATGATCCACTCCAAGGACGGCTCGCCCATGAAGGCGGGCGCACACCCCGCTCTGGCGCAGGGCAAGGTCAGATACGTCGGTGACCACGTCGCCGTCGTCATCGCCGAAACGCTCGACCAAGCCAAGGATGCCGCCGGCCTCATTCAGGTCGACTATGGCGAGCTTCCGGCCGTCGTCGATGTCGGAAGCGCGCAGGCTGCCGGCAAGGCGCAGATCCACGACGAGGCGCCGAACAACACGGTCTATCAGTGGCACCTCGGCGATAAGGACGCGACCGACGCCGCCTTCGCCAAGGCCGCGCATGTGACGAAGCTCGACATCGTCAACAATCGCCTCGTGCCGAACGCCATGGAGCCGCGTGCCGCGATCGGCGACTTCGATCCTGGCCAGGACCAGTTCACGCTCTACACGACGAGCCAGAATCCGCACGTTGCACGCCTCGTCCTGTCCGCCTTCATCGGCATCGCGCCCGAGCACAAGCTCCGCGTGATCGCGCCGGACGTCGGTGGCGGCTTCGGCTCGAAGATCTTCATCTATGCCGAGGAGACCGTCTGCATCTGGGCCTCCAAGAAAGTCGGCCGCCCCGTGAAGTGGGTCGCCGAGCGTACGGAAGCCTTCCTCGCCGACGCGCACGGTCGTGACCACGTCACGACGGCGGAACTAGCATTGGATGCGAGCGGCAAGATCCTGGCGCTGCGGGCGAATACGAAGGCCAATCTCGGGGCCTATCTCTCGACGTTCGCCTCGTCCGTGCCGACCTACCTCTACGCACCGCTGCTTTCGGGCCAGTACGACATCCCGGCCATCTACTGCGAGGTCGACGGCGTCTACACGACCACGACACCCGTCGATGCCTATCGCGGTGCCGGCCGTCCCGAGGCGACGTTTGTCGTCGAGAGGCTTCTGGAAGTCGCTGCACGTCAGACAGGCCGCGATCCGGCCGAGTTCCGCCGGCAGAACTTCATAAAATCCTTCCCGCATCAGACGCCGGTGATCATGGCCTATGACGCCGGCGACTATGCCGCCTCCCTCGACAAGGCACTGGAGATGGCGGACTACAAAGGGCTTGCGGCCCGCAAGGCCGAAAGCGCCAGAAAGGGCAAGCTGCGCGGGCTTGGCTTCTCGGCCTACATCGAGGCTTGCGGCATCGCGCCCTCGCGCGCGGTCGGCTCGCTCGGCGCCGGCGTCGGCTTGTGGGAAAGCGCGGAGATCCGCGTGAACCCGGTCGGCACCATCGAGGTGCTCACCGGCTCGCACAGTCACGGCCAGGGCCACGAGACCACGTTCGCCCAGGTCATTTCGTCGAAACTCGGCGTGCCCATCGAACAGGTCTCGATCGTCCACGGCGATACCGACAAGGTGCAGATGGGCATGGGCACGTATGGCTCGCGCTCTGGTGCCGTCGGCGCATCGGCCATCGTCAAGGCGGCCGAGAAGATTGTCGCCAAGGGCAAGCGCGTCGCTGCCGCCTGCATGGAAGTACCGGAGGACAGCGTCGACTTCGAGAACGGCGAATTCCTCGGCCGCGGCACCAACAAGAAGATGACCTTCGGCGAAGTCGCACTGCAGGCCTACGTGGCCCACAAGTTCGATCCGGAATTGATCGAGCCGGGGCTCAAGGAAGGCTCGTTCTACGATCCGAAGAACTTCACGTTCCCCTCGGGTGTGCACATTGCGGAAGTAGAGATCGATCCCGAAACCGGCCACACCAGGATCGACCGCTGGACCGCCGTCGACGACTTCGGAATTCTCATCAACCCGATGATCGTCGAAGGCCAGGTGCATGGCGGCATCGCCCAGGGTGTCGGGCAGGCCATGCTCGAGCACACGGTGTACGACGAGAACGGCCAGCTCATCACCGGCAGCTTCATGGACTACGCCATGCCGCGCGCCGATGACGTGCCGTCCTACAACGTCTCGATGACGACGACACCGTGCCCGTCGAACCCACTCGGCGTGAAAGGCTGCGGCGAGGCAGGCGCGATCGCCGCGCCTCCGGCACTCATCAACGCCATCACCGATGCGCTCGGGCATGAAGAAATCGCGATGCCGGCAACACCGCAGGCTGTTTGGCGTGCGGCCCAGAAGTCGGTGCGCAAGCAGGCGGCGGAATAAGGGAGGATACCATGCAAGCGTTCGACTATCGCCGCCCGGGCACGATCAACGAGGCGGATCTCGCACTCAAGGCTGCACCCGGCGCCAGGCTCCTGGCCGGTGGCCAGACCCTGCTGCCGACCATGAAGCTGCGCCTCGCGACGCCGGATACGGTCATCGACCTTTCCGCCATCGCGTCGCTCAAGGGCATTGCCCGCAAGGATGGCGGCCTCGCCATCGGCGCCATGACCACGCACGCGGCGGTCGCGGAATCGGCCGACGTGAAGGGGGCAATTCCCGGCCTCGCCAAGCTCGCGGGCGGCATCGGCGATCCGCAGGTCCGCCATCGCGGCACGATCGGTGGCTCCGTCGCCAACAACGATCCCGCAGCTGACTACCCTGCCGCGGTGCTCGCCCTCGGCGCGACACTCAACACGTCGAAGCGCACGATCACGGCGGATGACTTCTTCCAAGGCCTGTTCGCGACAGCCCTGGAGGAGAACGAGATCCTTACCGAGATCGCGTTCCCGGTCCCGCAGAGCTTCGCCTATGCGAAATTCGACCAGCCGGCGTCGCGCTTCGCGCTCGTCGGCGTTGCGGTGGCGCGCACATCAGGTGGCGTGCGCGTTGCCGTGACGGGCGCCGGACAGGGCGGCGTGTTCCGTTGGACGGATGCGGAGAAGGCGCTCTCGGCAAACTTCTCGGCCGCGGCGCTCGACGGTCTCAAGCTCGATGCCTCGAATGTGCTGTCGGACGTGCACGGCAATGCCGACTATCGCGCGCACCTCGTCGGCATCATGGCACGCCGGGCGGTGGCGGGCTGAAGTCGAGCGGGCCGCGCTTTTTCTTTCCCTTCTCCCCGCACGCGGGGAGAGGGGACATGAGCGCGCATGGCGGCCGCAGGCATACCGCCACGCTGGAGGGCGATAGCACCTCTTCCTGAGCGCGCGACTGCGCGCCGGCCGGTAGGCCGTCCTTCAAATCAAGCAGCCCGATCTTTCTCGTCACGCGGGCGCGTGAACTCTGCAGGCAACTGCCAGGCCGGGAAGCCGAAGACGTTCGGGAAGGTGAGCATATCCCGCTCCCGCGCCGGGACCTTGCCCTCCGGCGACGCAATCACATCACCGTCGAATGCCTGCAACGCCGTCGCCATGCGCTGTGCGTAGTCCGCATAGTCGCGAACCATGGTCTGCCAGAACCGCGCCTGCACGGCGAACAGATCCTGTGGCCCCCGGCACTGGGCCATCTCGCTCGGAATGTCGAGATAGGCCTTCGCCCGCCGCCCCGCGAGCGAGGCAAACTGCATATTGGCGCACGCAGCACACTTCATGATCGGCGCAACGGCCTTGGCCGCTTGCTCGGTAGAGGCAACCAGCCTCTGGAACGGCTCGTTCTCGGACCGTCCTGGCTGTTGCTGCTTCGGATTGGTCATGACGCCGCACTCCTCATTGGCCCCGACGCCATGCAGCGCCGGCGCCGGCCCCCGCATGGAACCAGCGTTAATCATGATATACCAGAGCCGGCAATTGCGCATTGATCATGCGCAAACGCCAGTTTTTGGTTATGAATGAGGAGCTTAGCTGCTAGTGGATGAGACTGCGTGTCAGGCTTTGCCGACGCCTGCCATGTAGTCTGCCAGCAGCTGCTCGGAGATCCGGCCCGGCTGATAATTGTAGGGGCCGATCTCACGCACGGGGGTCACTTCCGCAGCCGATCCGGTGATGAAGCACTCCGTAAAGCTCGAGAGCTCTTCCGGCATGATGCGGCGTTCGATCACCTCGAGACCGCGCTTCTTCGCAAGCTCGATGACCGTCTCGCGCGTGATCCCCGAGAGGAAGCAGTCCGCGAGCGGCGTGTGGAGTTTGCCATCCTGCACGAAGAAGACGTTGGCGCCCGTGCACTCCGCGACGCGACCCTGCCAGTCGAACATGAGTGCGTCGGAGTAGCCCTTCTTCTCGGCCTTGTGCTTGGAGATGGTGCAGATCATGTAGAGGCCGGCCGCCTTGGCCATGGCCGGCGCGCAGGCCGGATCAGGCCGGCGGTACTCGGCGATGTCGAGACGAATACCGCGCATACGCTCGGCCGGATCGAACATCGACGGCCAAGTCCAGGTCGCGATCGCAACGTGGATCGGATTTTGCTGCGCAGCGACGGCCATCATCTTCTCGCCGCCGCGGAAAGCGACCGCGCGCACGTACTTGTTGCCGCCACCATTGATCCGCAAGATCTCGGCCTTCGCAGCCTCGAGCTGGTCGACCGAGTACGGGATCTCGAAATCCATGATGTTCGCGGAGCGATGGAGACGCTCGGAGTGCTGGCGCGACTTGAAGACCACGCCGTCGTAAGCGCGCTCGCCCTCGAATACGCTGGAGCCGTAATGCAGCCCGTGGGTCAGCACGTGCACCCGGGCATCGGCGGACGGCATGAACTTGCCATCGTACCAGATCTGAGGGTCGCCGAAGTAGATGAACTCGGAAGCCATGCGCGTATCCTCCCGCGGGACGAACTTGGAAAATCGGCGCTCCGGCGCCTGCCGCCGGCTCGCGGTCAGGCGAGGCTGCGAGACCCGAGTTGTGCGCAGATCAATCCTTTGGCGCCTCTCGCGGCGCCCCCTTCCCCGCGAGCAGATAAGCCGCTCGCATAGAAAGAGAAAAGCCGCCGGCACCAGCCGCCCCAGGCATCACCCGCGTATCGAAGTCACCACTGTTGGATGGGATCTGATACGGTGGCGCGCCAAGGCCAACCGGCCCAACAAAGCGCTTGCCACGGGTATCAATCGACTTCAAATATGTCAATATGACTGACGTAAATTCAAGCCGCCCCTCCACGCCGCGCATGACGGTCGCGGCAGCGTCCGGCACGCCGGTCCACGACGCGGCGGACGAGCTGTCGCCGGAGGTGGTGCAGCTCGTCGAACTGCTTTTCTTTGCCTATCGCGATTTCACCGGCGACGCCGATGCCATCCTCGCCGAATACGGCTACGGCCGCGCCCATCATCGCGTGCTCCACTTCATCACACGCTACCCGGGCTTGCGCGTCGCCGACCTGCTCCTGATCCTCAACATCACCAAGCAGAGCCTCGCACGTGTACTCCGCCAGCTCGTCGAGAGCGGCCTTGTTATCCAGTCGGCCGGCGACACGGACCGCCGCGAGCGCCGCCTGCATGTGACGCCGTCCGGCCGCGCGCTCATGCATCGCCTCGTGGGGGCGCAGGTGCGCCGCATTCGTCGCGCAGTCGGCCTCAGTGGCCATGGCGCGGAGGCGGCCGTTCGTCGCTTCCTCATGGCCATGATCGAGCCGGAAACGCGCGACATGGTCGCAACCTTGCTGGACCTTCCAAAGCTGCCCAAGGACCTCAACGGAGAGCTTCAGCCATGACGCTCGCGAGCAGCCTCGCCCGCCGGGAACCCCTGCCCGACAATGCCCCCCATGTGCTGCTCGTCGATGACGACCAGCGCATCCGCGAACTGCTTGGCCGCTATCTGCAGGACAGCGGCTTTCGCGTCACGACCGCACAGGACACGCTGACCGCACGCGCTGCCATGCGCGGCCTCGCCTTCGACCTCGTCATCCTCGACGTCATGATGCCGGGCGAGAGCGGCCTCGATCTCGCGCGCGACCTCAAGAGCATCTCACCCATCCCTATCTGCATGCTGACCGCGCGGGCCGAACCGGAGAACCGCGTGGAGGGCCTCGAAGCCGGTGTCGACGACTACGTAACGAAGCCCTTCGAGCCCCGCGAACTCGTCCTGCGCCTCAACAACATCATGAGGCGCGGTCGTATCGGGCACGAGCCCCGCGACGAAATCCGCATGGGCGACTACGCCTTCAGCGTCGAGCGCGGCGAGCTGCGCCGCGGCGACGAGACGATCAAGCTCACCGAGCGCGAGCGCGACCTCCTGCGCCTTTTCGCCTCGCGGCCAGGTTCGCCTATTGCCCGCCATGAGCTCGCGAGCGATGAATCGACGGGCAGCGAGCGGGCGATCGACGTCCAGATCAACCGGCTCAGGCGCAAGATCGAGCTGGACCCCTCGAACCCGGTCTATCTCCAGACGGTTCGGGGGAAGGGCTATATCCTCTACATAGATTGAGGGAAAAGCCGGCACGCACGCCGGCGCGGAGAGACGGAAGCAATGGTTGCGGCGCGGGACTCGGCTGGCGAACTGGAGTTGCCCCCTGTCCGGCGAGGCTGGTGGCGTCGGCTCAAGGTACTTCGCTGGCGCACGGCTTGGAGCCGTATCGCCGGTTTCTTTGCCGAGCTTGCGCCAAAGGGCCTCTATGCGCGCACGCTCATCATCATCATCACGCCGATCGTGCTCCTCGAAAGCGTCGTCGCTTTCACCTTCATGGAGCGGCACTGGCAGGCGGTGACCCGGCGCCTCTCCGAGGCAACGGCGCGCGACATCGCGGCGATGATCGAAGTCTACTCCAGCTTCTCGATTGCGGATGATCCCGAGAAGCTCATCAACATGGCACGCGAGAAGGTCGGGATCTCCATGCAGATCCTGCCGCCCGACGATCTGCCCAAGGCGCAGCCCAAACCCTTCTTCGCACTCCTCGATCGCACGCTCTCGGACGAGATCCGAAGGCACGTCAGCCTGCCCTTCTGGATCGATACCGTGGGCGAGTCGCGCCATGTCGAAATACGCGTCAAACATCCCAAGGCCGTGCTCCGCTTCATCGCGACGCGCAACCAGACCTACGCCTCCAACTCGCATATCTTCCTGTTATGGATGGTCGGCACGTCAGTCGTTCTGCTGACCGTCGCCATTCTCTTCATGCGCAACCAGATCCGCCCCATTCTGCGCCTCGCCGAAGCGGCCGATGCGTTCGGCAAAGGGCGGCGCACCGTTGGCGACGACTTCCGCGTGCGGGGTGCGCGCGAGGTGCGGCAGGCTGCGCAGGCTTTCGTCGAGATGCGCGAGCGCATCGTCCAGCATGTCGACCAACGCACGACCATGCTCGCAGGCGTCAGTCACGATCTGCGAACCGTGCTCACCCGCTTCAAGCTGCAACTCGCCTTCCTCGGCGACGGTCCCGAGATCACGGCATTGCGTGCCGACGTCAACGAAATGCAGCACATGCTCGAGGACTACCTCGCCTTTGCCAAAGGCGACGGCGGCGAGCAGGCAACGCCGACCAACGTGCGCCAGCTCCTCGAGGAGGTCTACGTCGACGCGCAGCACTTCGGCGTACCGATCGATCTCAGGCTGCGCCGACGCCCGACGGACCTCGTGCTCGAGCTCAAACGCAATGCCTTCAAGCGCGCCGTGACCAACCTCGTTTCCAACGCCGCGCGCTTCGGCAACCGGATTGTCGTCCGCGCTGCGACCGACCGGCAGTGGCTGCGCATCGAGGTGGACGACGACGGGCCCGGCATTCCGGCCGTCGAGCGCGAAAATGTGTTCAAGCCGTTCTACCGTCTCGACCACGCGCGCAACGAAGGCGCGGGCAACTCCGGCCTCGGTCTCGCCATCGCGCGCGACATCGCGCGGAGCCACGGCGGCGATGTGGCGCTCGACACGAGCACCATGGGCGGCTTGCGCGCAATCATCCGTGTGCCGCTCTAGCTCCCCTGCGGCAACAAAGTGTCTCTCAGGTTAATGCCTGTAAATATTCGAGATTCTGGCCATTAACCATCGATTCGTGCGCCCAAGGATGATATCCTCCGCTCGTTGGGGAAGATGAGCAATAACCCTACGAAACTGGAGGATCTTGGAATGCGAAAACTGATGATGGCGTGCCTGTTCGGCCTGCTGCCTGTGATGGGCGTGGCCACGACCGGAACCGCGTCCGCCGCGGCACCCGGCAACATGACGATCCTGGATAGGCTGGCGACGACCAGCCCCGTCGTCGATCAGGTCCGCTATCACCGCAGCTATCGCCGAGGCTATCGCTGCTATCGCGTGTGCACGCGGCGGAACTATCGTGGCCGCTGCGTCCGCACCGCGGAGCGCTGCTATCGGCCCGTCCGCCGCCACCATCGCTGGTAGTCGGATACGAAAGCCGGGCCACGCGCCCGGCTTTCACTTTTCTCGATCAAGTATCCGGAAGACGGTCGCCCGGTACTTCTCGCTCAGAATAGCCGTCCGCCGTCGGGCACCTTCTGCTCCGGCCCGACCAGCACGACCTCGCCGTCGGCATCGGGAAAGCCGAGCGTCAGCACCTCCGACATGAACGGTCCGATCTGGCGCGGCGGAAAATTCACGACCGCGGCCACCTGCCGCCCGATCAGCGCCTCCGGCGCATAGTGCTTGGTGATCTGCGCCGAGCTCTTCTTCACACCGATCGTGCCGCCGAAATCGATGCGCAGCTTGAATGCGGGCTTGCGCGCCTCGGGGAAAGGCTCGACCGCGACGATCGTGCCGACGCGAATATCGACCTTTAGGAAGTCGTCGAACGTGATCGGTCCCGCCTCAGGGCTCTTGCCCGCCGCCATGTCGTTCGTCTCCGTGAGATACGCGCTCAGTTGCTGGCCTTGACCTCGCTGAGCGCGCGGTTGAACTCGGCGCCGAGGATCACGACCATGGCCGTGACCTGGAAGAAGATGAGCGCCGTGAAGAGCTGTGTCAGGCCCGCATAGAAGCGCGAGTAGTCGCTGATGCCGAGCCAGCGCGAGTAGAGCTGCGCGATCAAGATCCACAAGACGACGCTCAGCAGGACGCCCGGCCACACGTCCCAGAACGAGCGCTTACCCGCCGTCAGAAAGAGGTGGTAGGTCAGCAACTGCGCCGAGATCACAAACAGCACCACGGCATATCGCAGCACAACGGAAAACCGGTCCTGCGCCATCAACCAGTACAGCCAGTCCACGGCTTCCGAATCGAAACTCTGCGCAAGCACGGGGCCGACCACGACGCCCCACGCGAGCGCCAGCATGCCGGCCGCCGTCAGAAGCACCAGGAACAGGCTCTGCATGAGACAGAACAGGTACGAGCGGCCTTCCTTGACGCGATAGGCCATGTTGAGCGCAGCCCTCAGCGTCTCGACGGCGCTCGTCGCGAAGAAGAGTGCAATCGCCGCGCCGACCGTCAGCAGTCCGAACTGGCTGCGCCCCATGACGCGATCGATCTCGGGTGCGAGCGCCTTGGCAACGGGCTCAGGAACCAGCTCGAAGAGCTGGGCAACAGCCGAGGCCGCAAGCTCGCGTCCGCCGATCGTCCCGGCCAGCGCGCCGAGAAAGATGCAGAACGGAAAGAGCGACAGCAGGAAGGTGAAGGCTACGGCGCCGGACATCGAGAACCCGCAGTTCTGGAACAGGTTCCACATGGCCAGCCGCAGGATGTTCAATCGTCGACCCATGGCCATCCTATCACCGCACGATTCGGCGGCATTGTGGACCTGCTCCCACGATTACGCCGGGGAGGAATGCCGTAGCAGCGTTCAGTCGGCGCGGCGGGCCGCGTGCAGTGCCTCGAGCCGGGCGAGTTCTGCCACGCGCGCAGCTTCGAATTCGGCGCCGGTCCAGGCTCGATGGTTGCCGGCGGCATAGGCCATCGCATTGCGGTGGTAAAGCCAGGCATTGAGCCGGTTCGCGACGAAATTATCGGCGGTGCGCACGACCTTGGCAGGTGTGCCCATGACGATGGAGTTCGGCGGGATGACTTGCCCTTCGCGAACGAAGGCATGCCCGGCGACGATCGAGTTGGCCCCGATCACCGCCCCGTCCATGATCGTCGCGCCGATCCCGATCAAGCAGTTCTCGCCGATCGTGCAACCGTGCAGGACCACGCGGTGCGTGATCGAGGCGTAGTCTCCGATCACCGTCGGCGTCGTGTACCCGATATGGACCATCACATGATCCTGCAGGTTCACGAACCGCCCCACGCTCACCGACTGCAGCTCCGAGCGAATGACCACGCCCGGCCACAGACTTGCGCCTTCGCCGATCGCCACATCGCCATAGACCGACGCCGTCGCGTCGATCCACGCCGCATCAGGAAACCGCTGCCGGAGCGCGTTCGCCATCGCAGCCTAACCCTTCCGCGGCGCGTGCCCGTGACCGTGCCCATGACCCTGGTGGTGATGCCCGTGATCGTGGTCGTGCCCGTGGTGATGGCCGTGATCGTGGCTGTGATCATGCCCGCAGCCGCACGCATCACCATGCTCGTGGCCATGATCATGACCGTGGTGATGGTGGTCATGATCATGATCGTGGTGATGATGATCTGCGCTCACCAGCGCTGCGGCGAGCTTGTGCTCGATGGCCGCCGCCTGCTCACGGCTGCCGCCCGCGTCCTCGATGGTCAGCGCCATGATCTCGGCGGCGAGGCGGAAGTCATCCGGATGTCCGAAATAGTGGCGGCGCAGGCGGCCGGCCCGGTCGAAAATCAGCAGCGAGGGCGTGCCTTGCATCTGGTAGGTGGCGAAGGTCTTTGGCGGTCCCTTGCCCTCCGGCTTGTCGATGCCGATCGGGAACGGCCACTTGTATTCGTGCTGGAAGACCTCGAGCGCCTTCTCGGTCATGACCTCATGATGCTCGAAGACGGAATGGAGGCCGATCACAGCAACCTGATCAGGGCTGAAGCGCTGGCGGATCTTCCGGGCCTGCGGCAAGCCCTCCGTGACGCACCCGGGACACAGCATCTGGAAAGCGATCAGCACGACCACCTTGCCCTTGAGTCCAGCCAGGGTGACCGGCTTCTCCGAGTTGAGCCAACGCGTTACGGCGAGTTCGGGCGGTGTCTCTGGATTGAACATTTCCGGTCTCCGACTGTGGACGCGGCTCCATAGCACGGCGCGGCCCGCTTGACACGCGACGCCTGAGCGCGGACCAGTCTCCCGGGGGCAAGACGGAGGACAAATCCATGTCGCGTGAGACCGACCGCGCACGCCTGATCGAGATCATCAAGGCCCGCTCGTTCACCAAGGGCGGTGAGATCAAGCTGGCTTCGGGGCGCAGTTCGAATTTCTACTTCAATATGAAGCCGACCATGCTCGACCCCGAGGGAGCGCAGCTGATCGGCAGCCTCATCTCGGCGGCTCTGAACGGCAAGAAGGTCGACATGGTCGGAGGCCTGGAGATGGGCGCCGTGCCGCTCGCCACGTCCGTCGCGGTCGCAAGCCAGCTCGCGGGATGGCCGCTGCCGGCCTTCTTCGTGCGCAAGCAGGCCAAGGAGCACGGCACGCAGAGCCTCGTCGAGGGCCTGCCCAAGGGCGAGACGCTCAAGGGCCGTCGTGTGGTGATCCTGGAAGACGTCACCACCACGGGTGGATCGGCCATGAAGGCCATCGAAGCCGTTCGCGCCGATGGTGCCATCGTCGAGCGCGTCATCACCGTCGTCGATCGTCTCGAAGGTGCGGCCGATAACTTCAAGGCCGCCGGCATCGAGTTCGAGCCGATCCTGACCGCTGACGACTTCAAGGATTGATGACAGTTTCGCGCCTGCGGCGCGAGCGGGGCTAAGCCCCGCACCCCACCGGGAGGGACACCCTCCCGGACCCACCCGTTTTTATGGTCTGGTGCCCGAGGCGAAACCGGTCGCCATGGCCTGTCCCGGGCATGACATCACAGCTGAATGCGGCCGCACCTCGTCATGAGCGCGCGACCGCGCGCCGGCCGTTAGGCCGTCCTAAGAAGATCAATTCGTCCGGCGTGCCGCGCCGTCGACGGTTTCGATCGGCTTGAAGAACACGTCGACACGCATGCCCGGCAGCAGCGGCGGCTGACCTTCCATATCAGCCACAACCTCGAGCACATCGACGTCATTGGGACGGCGCGGACCGCGCTGGCCGAGCTTGCCCGGTCCGAGCGACGGCGCGAGGCTTGCCACTTTGCCGGCAAACTCGCGACCCGGATAGGCGTCCGACTTCACGATCACATTCTGGCCGACGCGCACCTTCGCTGCATCGCGCTCCTCGACCTCGGCGCGCACCTTGAGCGCCGAGACATCACCCATCAGCAGCAGGACCTGCTCCGGCGAGGGCGTCGCCGTCTCGCCGACGCGTGCGGCGACATTGAGCACGGTGCCGTCACGCGGCGCGCGCACACGTGTGCGCTCGAGTGCTGTAACCGCCAGTGAAAGCTCGGAACGGGCAACGGTGAAGCCCGCTTCGGCGCGCGTCGGCAGCGCAATACCCTGAGCCGTCTCCGCCTTGCGCAGCGCAGCGCGCTCGTTCTCGAGGCGCGACTCTGCATTCCGCACGCCCTGGCGGCGGTTATTCAGCTGCTCCATATTGGAGGCCGAGGCATCACGGCGATGGACCTGGAAAGCTGCATCCATTTCCGCGCGGGCCTGCGAGAGCGCGTACTCGGCTTCGACCAAGGCATCCTCGGCTTGACGGCGGGCGCGCACGAGTTCATTTGGATTGCCCTCCGCCGCATCGCGCTCGCGCTTCCGCACGGCAGCCTCCGCGCGCGCGCCATGCAGGCGCGCAAGCGCTTCATCATCACTCAATCGGACGAGCAGATCACCAGCGGTAACGCGGTCGTTCGGCTGTACCGTCACTTCGATAATGCGCCCCGGCGTCACGGCGCCAATGCGGATCTCACCACCGCTCGGCTCGACGCGCCCGGGCGCGGCGGCATCCCACTGCACCTTCGGCAGCGGCTTCGCCGTCGTCTGTGCGTTGAGCCGGCCGGAGATGTTGGCCGAGGGCAGGTAGTACGATGCTGCCGCCACGACAGCTGCCGCGATCACGAACGCGAAAAACAAGCTGGAGATCGTCGAGCGGTTGTTATCCATGGGTCTTCATCTTCCGTTTCTTCGCGAGGCGGGCATTACTTGCAGACTCGGAGTCGGGCGACGCGTGCTCGCTGCGAACCTCGTCGAGGGGAATAGTGGGGGGCGGCGTTACGATGGCATCGCGCACCCGCTCGGGGCGCTCGTCACCGACGATCAGGCCATCCTCGATGTGAATAATGCGATCGGCATAGGGAAGCGTGCGGTGGTCGTGCGTCACCGCGAGCACAGCGTGGCTCTTGTCCTTCGCGATCTCGGAGAGGAGCTGCATGACCGACTGGCCATTTTCGCTGTCGAGAGCCGCGGTCGGCTCGTCCGCAAGAAGCAGCGACGGCGCACTCGCCAGCGCGCGCGCCACGGCGACGCGCTGCTGCTCACCGCCCGACATGTTCCCCGGGTAGGACTTGAACTTGTGCGAGAGCCCGACCTTGGTGAGCGCTTCGCGCGCCTGATCGGCGGCGAGACGGCCACGGCGCCCTCGCACATCGAGCGCCAAGCGGACATTCTCCTCGGCACTGAGTGTCGGGAAAAGATTGTAGGACTGGAAGACGAAGCCGATGTGCCGGCGGCGGACTTCAGCCAGAGCTTCTGGACCGAGGTTGCCCGTGGGCGTGCCGGCAACGCGGATGCTGCCGGAGGTCGGGCCGAGAATGCAGCCGAGTATCGACAGAAGCGTCGTCTTGCCCGAGCCGGAAGGGCCCATGAGCAGCGTCAGCTCGCCGGGATTGAGCGAAACGCTTACACCCTTCAGCGCGCGTACGAGACCGGCGCCCTGGCCGAGCTCCTTGATGACGTCAGTGGCTTCGAGAACGGGGGCGCTGCTCATCGTGCGAACACCATGGCCGGATCGAGCTTGGTCACCTTCACGATCGCCGAAACCGCCGAGATCGCGCACATCGCGAGCGTCAGCACGAAGAGGCCGATGGCCAGCTCCGGTGTCATCAGGATCGGCAGCGCCGTCTGCTCGCTGAAATGCACGACGATCATCGCGATCGTCATGCCGAGGATGTAGCCGAGGATGGCGGAGAGCGCCGCCTGCATGAGGATCACGCGATGGATGTATCCGGCGGATGAGCCAAGCGCGCGCAGCGTTGCGAACTCCCTCAAGTGATCCTTCGTGCTCGAATAGAGCGTCTGCGCGACGATCACCGTGCCGACGAGAATTCCGAGAATGGCGCCGCCGATCAGGGCCACGCCGGCGCCCGTGCCAAACAGCCAGTGGTCGAGACTGCGGTCGCGGAATTCGGCCTGCGTCAGCACGTCGACATTGGCGAGGCGCGATTTGATCTCACTGCGCACGGCTTCGGTCGTTGCGGGATCGTCCAGCTTGACGAGGAAGAACGTCGCCTGGCCCGGCTCGAGGCCGAGCATGGTGCGCGCCCGGTTGAGGGACGTGAACACATAGGGCGCCATGGTGAAGGAGCGGATGCCGTCGGTCAGTGCCGCAACCTTGACGCGGGTCTGCTCGACCTGGGCGATATCCGAGATGCGCGTGACGCCGAGATTATCCATGTACGTCTTATCGACGGCGACGGCGTGCGGCTCGGTCAATGATCCCGGCGTGCCTTGCACGAGGTTCCAGGGCTCGAGGCCGCCGGAAGCGGGATCCGTGCCGACGAGCACGATCAGAGCCGAGCCACCGGCGGGCTTGCGCCATTCCGTGAAGGCCGCAACGAGCGGCGTCACGCTCTTCACGCCCGGCACCGCGAGCACGGCATGGCGCTCGCGCCCCGAGAGCTGCCCCGCTTCCTCGAAGCTCTTGGCCCCGAACGAGGTGATCCAGATCTCGCCCTGGGCGTTGTCGATCATCGAAATGATCATCTTGCGGGCGCCCTGGTAGAGCCCGAGCTGAACCGCAACCAGAACGATCGCGAACAGAATGCCGATCAGCGTGACCGCCAAGCGCACGCGGTCATGTACGAGATTGCGAAACGCAAGCGTCAAAACCATGGGAATGCCAAACCGTCCTTGCCTGACGCTACAAAACCAGAATGCCCACTCAACCCGCGAGCCCCGGTACCGGCCCGCGCGAGCCGCCCCGAGAAGGGGGCTCGGCTCCCCGATCATCCATTCTGGAAGGGGCCCGGAAAGAATTGTGCCCGAGGCCCTTGATGAGCCCGTTATATAGGGAAGGTGGCCAACCGGTGCCACCTGCGGCAATCGTAGTAAACCGCCGCTGTCATCCTGGCGCCCGCCGGCCACTCAATCGCATTTGGCCCGCTGACGTCGCCGATTACCCCCTCCCGTGCGGCAAAATCAAGGCGCCCTAGTGAGCCTGTGTCGCCTTGCCGCTGCCACACTTGGAGAATTTACCACCCACAACACGTCGCCTTGACCCTGCTCCGGCAGCTCAGATCAGGATGATCCCATGGCCACGAAATCCCACGCAAAAGTCCACGTGCGTCGCAGTCCGGCGGCCACCATATCCTTGATGATGATCAGCGCGATGACGCTGGCGCTGCTCCTCGCGGCACTCATCGTCTCCGCCGCGCATGCGCAGCAGCAGCCCGCGCGGAAAGGCGCCCAGGCCGCTGTACCAGCCGTGCCGCCCACCACGCCCCATGGCGTCTGGATCGATCACACCGGCCGCGGCGCCGTCGAGATCACACCCTGCGTTCCTGATGCCGCGCCCGGCACGCCGGAGGCTGCAAACCTCTGCGGCCGCATCGTCTGGATGAAAGAACCGAACGATCCCAAGGGCCAGCCGATCCGCGACACGCTCAACAAGAACGCAGCGCGCCGCAGCCAGCCCATCTGCGGCCTCCAGATCATCGGCGACGTCAAGCCGCAGCCCAATGGCTCGTGGGACAAGGGTTGGATCTACGACCCCGAGCAGGGCTCGTCCTTCGATCTCGAGATCCAGTTGCGCAATCCCGAGACGCTCCAGGTCAAGGGCTACATGGGCGTCAAGTTCCTGAGCGAGACGTTCGTATGGCGGCGCGCCAAGGAACTGCCGCCGAAGTGCACCGGGGTCTGATCTCGAAACCACGCCCCACCTGCCTCCAGCTTTGATCGCCAAGTTGCATCGGCCGGACCTCGCTCTGAGGTCCGGCCGATTCTGCATGACACGGAGGCCACCCATGTGGTTGGCGGCCGGCGCATCGCTTGGTAGACATAATACCAAGCGCGTCCGCGCCGGTTCACGTCTCCACAGCGCCTTGCGCGCCTACATGCCCCGACAGGAGTTCTCGATGCGCAACTTCGCCCTTCCCGGCCGCTCGCCGGTCTATGCCACGCGCGCCATGTGCGCGACGTCGCACCCGCTGGCGACCGCCGCGGCCCTCGAGCAGCTCCAGTCGGGCGGCAATGCTGTCGATGCGGCAATCGCAGCGACGGCGGTGATGTGCGTCGTCGAGCACGCCATGACCGGCATCGGCGGCGACTGCTTCGCCATCATCGCCAAGCCGGGCACCAATCCGGTCGCGCTCAACGCCTCCGGCCGCGCGCCGACCGCCGCAACACCGGAGTGGTACGCCAAGCAAGGCATCAAGAAGATTGTCACCCAGTCGCCGCACGCGGTCACCGTACCGGGCGCGATCGACGGATGGGCAACGCTGCTCAAGGACTACGGCACGCGCACCCTTGCCGATGTGCTCGTCCGCGCCATCGAATATGCCGAGGGCGGCTTCGCCGTCACACCGCGCGTCGGGTACGACTGGGCCAAGCTCACCGAGAAGCTCAGCGCCCATCCCGGCGCGCGTCAGCATCTGCTCCCCGGCGGTCGCCCGCCCAAAGTCGGCGAGATCGTGCGCTTCCCCGAGCTCGGCAAGACACTCCGCGCTGTTGCCGAAAAGGGCCGCGACGCCTTTTACACCGGCGAGATCGCTGCCGACATGGTGGCGGAGCTGCGCGAACTCGGCGGCCTGCACACCATCGAGGACTTCGCCGCACAGAAGTCCACTTATGTCGACCCGATCTCGGTCAAGTACCGCGGCGCTGACCTTTACGAAATGCCGCCGAACAACCAAGGCATCGTCGCCCTGATCATGCTGCGCATCCTCGACAAGCTCGGCACACTCGGCACCGACGCGCTGTCGGTCGAGCGCTATCACGTCATGACGGAAGCAAGCCGCCTCGCCTATGCCATGCGCGACGAATTCGTTGCCGATCCGGTCATGGCGAACGTGCCCGTCGAGCACATGCTGAGCGACGCGACGATCAATGATCTCGCCTCCCGCATCAATCGCAAGAAGCGCAGTGACTTCGGCCCCGTTCCCCAGCCGAGCGGCACCGATACCATCTACATGACCGTCGTCGACAGCAGCGGGATGGCCGTCTCGTTCATCAACTCACTGTTCTCGCCGTTCGGCAGCGGCATCGTCACGCGCAAGACCGGCATCACGCTGCAGAACCGTGGCCAGGGCTTCGTGCTCGATCCGAAGCACCGCAATTGCATCGCACCGGGCAAGCGGCCCATGCACACGCTGGTGCCGGCCATCGCCTTCAAGAATGGCAAGCCGTGGATGTCGTTCGGCGTCATGGGCGCGAACTTCCAGCCCATGGGCCACGCCTACGTGATGACGAACATCCTCGACTACGGCATGGACGCACAGGAAGCTCTCGATCATCCGCGCGCCTTCTTCGAGGACGGCACGCTTGGAATCGAAAAGTCCATGCCGAAGGCCGTCTATGAGGGTCTCGCTGCCGCCGGTCATCCGGTGAGCTGGCGCGACGATCCCTGGGGCGGCGGCCAGATCGTGCAGATCGATCCGGAAACGGGCGTGCGGATCGGTGCCTCGGACGCGCGCAAGGACGGCATGGCCGCCGGCTACTGATGGAGTTGCCGTGAGCGCAAAGCGCACCGTACGGCTCAGGATCGAAGGGCGCGTTCAAGGCGTCGGCTATCGCATGTTCGTCGAGCGCACTGCGACCGCGCTCGGCCTCGACGGCTGGGTGCGCAATCGACGCGATGGTGGCGTCGAGGCCGTCGTTTCCGGTGTCAGCGATGCGATCGACGAGATCATCGCACGCTGCAAAGTCGGCCCGCCTGCCGCGCGCGTCGATCGCGTCGAGGTGCTGCCGGAGGATGAGGTGGTAGCGGGTTTCTCTGTACGGCCGACGGTCTGACACGGTCCGCGCCTGCGGCGCGAGCGGGGCTGCCTCAGCGCCTTCGTTGCGCGCGAGATAGCGTGGCGAATGGCGTCTCTCCAAAGCGGCGAACATAGCTCTGAGCAAAGCGACCCGAGTGCGCGATGCCGGCGGCTTGGGTGAGCGACGTTACCGTCTCGCCAGGAAGGCTATTCAAGAGGAGCTCACGCACCTTCTGCAGCCGTGCCTCCACAAGATACCCGTGCGGCGTGATACGCCGATATCTTTGAAACATTAGCTGGAGTGCGCGAAGGCTAATGCCGGTCGCATCGGCAATGTCTGCGATTGAAATTGGGTTTGAAAGATTGGTCTCGATGAAGCGCTCTGCAGAACGAAGGCTATTTGGGCCTGGATCGCGCACCTTACTGTCACTGCTCTTGAGGCCATGGGCCCAGTGCCCTGCCGCCAGGTCGATAAGAAACGACTTTGCCGAATGCCGCGCGTGCGCGTGCGTCAGAAGACTATTGGATTGATCCAGCTCCTCGAGCAGGAGCAAGAGATACCGCCGCAGAGTGTGCGACAATGCTGAGTGTCTGACGACGCCGAGGCCATCAACCGACCCAATCTGCTCCGATTGAGTCAACGTCCGCATAGCTTGGCGGAACAGATCCGTGGGAATCTTGGCCAGAATTCCCAGATAGTTGGGGCTTAGGCTCGTCCGGCGCTCACCCGTGCCGACGACGAGTAACTCGGGAGGCCGAGCGACCCTCGTCTCACTACGTCGCGACACCTGAATGGTGCCCACGAGCGGCGCCAATATGGTGATACGATCGTCATCCGCGAGCCAGATATCGTGCCCCGACGATCGAACGGTCGCGATGTAGATTTCGTCCAGTCGAACTCTTGCACTGGAAAGTAGGGCGCGCTCGGGAGGATTGAAGGAAAAACCCAACAGCCCTGGAAAGCTGATCCTCACCAGCTCATGAGCTTCTGCGCTCGACGTTGCCAGCTCCAGCTCGTAGCCGTCGAGCAGCTGTCTCACACTTGGACGCCGGCTCAACCGGCGACGGGATGGAGGAGATCCTGATGCGTCTGTCATAGCCGATCAAAATCTAGCGTTTGCAGCTATACTGTACTCGATTTGAATTTCGAAATCGCACCTAAAATAGATCTCAAGTAATATTGCGCAAACTGGATATCATTTCGCTTTTTGCACTGACTTGAAACTCACGAGACTGGCAAATCTCTTGAGCCTAGATACACGGGAACTAAATGTGATTGCATTACGTGTTTGATATCCCCGGCTGCAGGATTCCAGACAGGTGATCGGCAATGTGCGTGCCGGCGCTGATGGAGCCCTGCGCTAGGCTCGTCGGTCGCAGCTATCCAAATGGAAAGCAGCTCCAGCCGGCGAGGCGAGAGCACACCCCCCCGGATGTGCTCTCGCCGTTCACTCAACGGTAGCCAGGCGCGGGCTCGTGAGCGCACCCCGACATCAACGGCACAAGCTTCAATTCTTGTAAGGCAGCCTTTGAGCGTGAAGCCGCGACGCTGGCCTAGGCAATAACTCCCGCCGCCTTTGCGCGCGCGAGCACCTTCTCGGCGAGCACGAGATGCGGCTTGTCGAGCATCTTGCCAGCGAGGCTCGCCACACCGGCCGCGCCGTCGAAGGCCGCGATTACCGCCCGCGCGTGCGCGACATCCGCATCACTCGGCGTGAACACAGCATTGATCGGCCCCACCTGATCCGGATGAATAGCCATCTTTCCCGTGAAGCCGTCGCGACGTGCATCGCGCGTCTCGGCCTCGAGTCCCTCGCGATTGCGGAAGTCCACATAAACGGTATCGATGGGCTCCACGCTCGCCGCGGCCGCAGTGATCAGGCAGAGATCGCGCACGAGACGATAGGGTGATGTAAACTGACCGCGCTCGTCTCGGTTCGCGAGCGAGCCGACCACGGCGCCGAGATCTTCCGCGCCCCAGCTCATGCCGATCATGCGCGCACTCGCTCCAACATAACTGTGCAGATTGAGCACGGAGATCGGCGTCTCCGTCACGATCGGCAGGATCCGCGTCGCGCCCGCCGTGATGCCGGCCTCACTCTCAGCATGGCCGAGCGCAATCGAAAGGCGATGCACGTCCTCGCCCGAGTTTGGCTTCGGCATGATGATGCCGTCCGGCCGCGCGGGCATGACCGCATCGAGGTCCGCTTCCCAGTCACTGCTGTCGATCGGATTGATACGCACGTAGAGGAGCGGGCTCTCGGCGCGGCCGCGGGTCTCGCGCACGAATGCTGCGCTGAGCGTGCGGGCCGCCGGACGGTTCGCCGGCGCAACGGAGTCCTCGAGGTCGAGGATGAGCGCGTCCGCGCCACTTGCCAGCGCTTTCGCCAGTTTTCTTTCGCTGTCACCGGGCACGAAAAGCAGCGAACGCATGGGCCTTCCTCTCGAACTGATGCATCGTTGATCGCTCACCCACGAGTGATCGATGCAGGGGTCGTATAGCGCCCGGAGAGGCCGCGATCCACCCTAAGCGGCAGCAGGCCGCTTACGCATGAAACCAGCGCGCCGGCACTCCGCGACGAGCGCACCATCATGATTGTAGGCGCGATGGAGGAACTCGACGATGCCGGCATCCGGCCGCGACTGGCTCTCGCGCACGGAGACGATCTCCGTCGTCACGCGCAGCGTGTCGCCGTGGAACACGGGATGAGGAAAGCGCACGTCGGTCATCCCAAGATTTCCGATCGTCGTGCCGAGCGTGGTGTCGGCGACGGAAATCCCGATCATCAGCCCGAGCGTGAAGAGGCTGTTGACGAGAGGCTTGCCCCACTCGGTCTTGGCGGCGAAGTGATGATCGATGTGGAGGGGCTGCGTATTGAGCGTGAGACAGGAGAACATCATGTTGTCCATCTCCGTCACGGTTCGCGTGATCGCGTGCTCGAATACCTGCCCGACCTCGAATTCCTCGAAGTGCAGTCCCGCCATGGATGTCTCCGTCCCGATTCTCCGTACGCCGCCGGATTGCATGGCGTGCGGGAGCCCCTGCGGCAAGGCGCAGGAATTCCGTCCTAATCTCTTGCTTAATGCTCGAATCAGCCCGCGCTACGGATTAGACCCGCACACGTGCTGCCGCCAGCAGGATCAATAGCGAAACTGTTCCGACAGAATGCGCTCGTCGAGATCGTGGCCGGGATCGAACATCATGTGGAGATCGATGTCCGATGCCTGCGAGATTTCGACCTGCACGACCGACCGGAACTCGAGGTTGTCCGCCACAGCGCTCACTGGCCGCTTTTCCGGCTCCTGGATGGTGATCCCGATGCGCGCCGTATTGGCGACGAGCGCACCGCGCCAGCGCCGCGGCCGGAACGGGCTGATCGGCGTAAGCGCCAGAAGCTGCGCATTGATCGGAATGATCGGCCCATAAGCCGAGAGGTTGTAGGCCGTCGATCCAGCGGGCGTCGCCACCAGCACGCCGTCGCAGATCAGTTCAGGGAGCCGCACCTGCCCGTTCACTGACACGGCGAGCTTTGCCGCCTGATGCGTCTGGCGGAAGAGCGCCACCTCGTTGATCGCGAGGCCCTGATGGCGCCGGCCTTCCGCATCGACAGCCGTCATGGACAGCGGATGGATGCGCGTCACCACAGCCCGCTGTAGCCGTCCGATGAGATCGTGCTCGCTGAACTCGTTCATCAGGAATCCGACCGAGCCGCGGTTCATGCCGTAGATCGGGATGCGGCCGCGCATGAAGCGGTGGAGCGTCTGCAGCATGAGGCCGTCACCACCGAGGGCAACAATCGCATCGGCCTCGCCCGGCGCAGCATTGCCGTAAAGCGCAACGAGCCGGTCGAGCGCGCTCCTCGCCTCGGCGACATCGCTCGCCACGAAGGCGATCCGGTCGAATTTCGGGGCGCTTTGGGCCATTAGCTTCCATCCATGCGCCGAGCCTTTTACCATGCCGAAAGCGGCACGCGGGGCGCGCGGCGCACTTTAGAGGGCGCAGGAAGGCGGGCGCAAGCAATGGAACAAGATAAGCCGATCCTGGTATATGCGACATTCCCCTCGCGCGAGCTGGCGGAGCAAATTGGCGGGAAGCTGGTCGAAGATGGCCTCGCCGCCTGCGTGAACATCCTGCCGGCAATGGTCGCGATCTACATCTGGGAGGGAAAGCGCCAGCAGGACGAGGAGTGCGCCATGATCATCAAATCACGCGCAACGCTGGCCGCTCCGATCATCCGGACCGTGCGCAGCCTTCACCCGTACGAGAACCCCGCTCTCGTCGTCCTCGACATTGCCGGTGGCGCGCCGCCCTTTCTGGACTGGATCATGAGCCAGACGAGCGCGCCGAAGGCCGGATCGGCCTGAAGCTATTCCGCCGCTTCGATATGCTCGGCGCCTGCGCCGTCCCACTCGACGCCACTGCGGCGCATGTAGTCCGTGAACCAGAGCGGGTCCGTGCGGAACTCGACGCGTCCGTCGGGATGAATGCGCGCCGTCGCCCGTCGCGAGGAGAGGCAGAACATGTGCACGCTCATGGGCATCCCGCCCGTGTGGCAGTAACCGACTTCGATATGGCAATCGACGACCATGCTCGAGCCCATGAAGCCCATGGCCCCCATGCCGATCGAGTTGCCGATCTCCTTCAACTCCTCCTCGAGCGCGGCGATCTTCGGATCGGGGTTGCGGTCGCCGACCGTGCGCAGGCACGCCGCCTGCTTGCCGAGCACCACGGAGATGTCCTTCGAGCCGCCGAGACCGACGCCGACGATCGCTGGCTGGCAGGCGAGCCCGCGCTTGCCGAACGCAATGAGCGTGTCGAGGTAGAAGCGTTTGATGCCGTCGATGCCATCGCCCGGGAAGAGCATCCGGTAGTCGGTGCCGAAGAGGCCGCCCTTGTGGACGGTCGTGAGATCGATCCAGTCGCCCTCGGGATGGAAGGAGTACTCGATCTCGGGGGCACCGATGCCGCAGTTGTTGTCGTGGTCGGTGCGCCAGAGCGGATGCACGCGGTTTGGCCTCAGCGGGATCGAGCGCGTGGCATTGGCGGTTGCGCGGCGCAGCGCCGTCTCCAGCGCCACTGGCCCGCCCTCGATACGTGCCTCGTTGCCCATCTTCACGTACCAGCGCGGCACGCCGGTATCGCCGCACATGGCGCGTCGATCTTCCTTGGCCGCCTCGTAGTTCTCGAGCATGGCCTGGATGACGAAGGCGGAGAGATCACCTTTCTCGGTGTTCGCGCACTGGCGCAGACCTCCGAGATAGTCATCCGGAATCTCGATCGCGGCCTTGGCCATGAGGGCCTCGGCGGTCGTCTGGAGTGTTGAGATCGGGGTCATTACCGGCTCATGTCGTTGCATGTCTGTCAAAGCGGCGCCGGAGCGTGGAGCGGCACGCTCGCGCACCGCCTCAGGCGCCTGTTCGGTCCGCATACTGGGCCGATCGTCCTCACCCAGCAAGACCTTAGGCTGCATGGCCCCACGGCACGCATTGACACCGTGCCCGGCCGCTCGGCGACCCCGCTCCTGGGCAGAGGCAGCTCAGCGCACCCTATGGCAATCCGCCAATTGCGGCGATCAGGCCGCCTTCGCGGCGCGGATCTGGGTGCGCAGGCGCTGCAGCGTGCCGCCACCCTTGACGGAACCCGGGAGCGGGTGACCGACGATCTCTTCCGCGAGGAGCGCCGTCTCGACAAGACGCTCCAAATCGACGCCGGTTGCGATACCCATCTCCTCGCACATGAAAACGAGGTCCTCGGTGCAGACGTTGCCGGCTGCGCTCTTATGAGCCGCAAAGGGACAGCCACCGAGCCCAGCCACGGCCGCATCGTAGATCGCGACGCCCATCTCCAGGCCGGCATAGGCATTGGCGATCCCCATGCCGCGCGTATCGTGGAGATGAAGCGAGAGCTCGAGATCCGGCCAGCGCGTTCGCACGGCGCCGACGAGCCGCTTGATGGTCGCCGGCGTCGCCCATGCCATGGTGTCGGCAAGCGACAGCGTCTTGATTTTGAGGTCATGCGCCGACGCGATCTCGAGGATCTGGCCGACGAAGCCGAGCAGACGCTCGGTCGGCATATCGCCTTCGAAATTGCAGCCGAACGACGCCATGATCGAGGCCTTCTCAATCGGCAGACCATGCGCCTTGTAGAGCGCGATCGACGTCGACTGCGCGTCGTAGTTCTCCCGGAGCGTGCGATTCTGGTTACGCTTGACGAAGGTCTCGGAGGCCGTGAGCGAGATTCGTCCCGCCATATCGTAGCGGCCCGAAGCCATGGCGCGCTCGAAGCCCTTGTCGTTGAGCCAGAGGCACGTGTAGCTCACACCCTCGCGCTTCTTGAAGCCCGCCGTGACCGCCTCGGCATCGGCCCAGCCGGGGACGTTCTTCGGATTGACGAAGGAGACGCACTGGATCTGCTCGAGGCCTGTCTCCGAGAGGCTGTCGATCAGTGCGATCTTGCGCGCTGTCGGAATCGGCCCCTTCTCGATCTGAAAGCCCTCGCGTGGCCCCTCCTCGTTGATACGGACGGACTTCGGCAGATCACTCATGATGCAAACTTCCCGGAGCATGACGGCGCGGCCACGCGGCCGCCCCGCACCTTGCGCGCTCAGTAGCGCCGGATCAAGCCTACGAGGCGCCCCTGCACCTCAACCTGATCTGGGCCGAAATGGCGGGTCTCGTAGTTGGGATTGGCAGCTTCCAGCGAGACCGTTCCGCCCTGCTGGTAGATGCGCTTGAGCGTCGCCTCCTCTTTCTCCACCAGCGCCACGACGATCTCGCCATCGCGAGCTGTATGAGCGCGGCGGATGATGACCGTATCGCCGTCGTGAATGCCGGCCTCGATCATCGAATCGCCAACCACCTCCAGGGCGAAATGCTCCCCGGCACCGATCATGTCGGGCGGGCAGAGCACATCCTGGCTGTGGTCCTGGATGGCACTGATCGGCACGCCCGCTGCAATCCGGCCCATCATTGGCACAGCCAAGCCGGCGTCGGGCTGGGACGTGGGTGCCGGCCCGTTGCCAAGTCCGCCCTCGATGACCTGCGGCCGGAAGGGCGCCCTTTGCACGGGCGGCGGCGCTTCCTCCTGAAGGGCCTCGGGCAGCTTGACGATCTCCAGCGCGCGCGCGCGATGCGGCAGGCGCCTGATGAAGCCACGCTCCTCGAGTGCCGTGATCAACCGATGGATGCCCGACTTCGACTTGAGGTCGAGCGCTTCCTTCATCTCCTCGAACGAAGGAGGGACGCCCGTCTCCTGCACGCGATGGTGAATGAGCAGGAGCAGTTCCTTCTGCTTCGCGGTCAGCATGAGTTCTCCATTTCGATGCCGGTGCTGCTCCCTGGTCGGGGGCGCGCACTGCTGCGGCCAATACCCCGCCGCACTCGACTTGACCGTACAAACCGGGAACACCATAGATGTTCTGTAGTTGTTCCGCAACCCCCTTTTGGCCCCATCCTTCATGCCTAGGCTTATGTACCTGTTCGGCAAGGGTTAATGCCCGGGCACAGGCGAGTTCAGGCTGCATTCATGGCTTCCAGCCTATGGTCGCGGAGCTGGCTGAGGGATCTGCGTCACCGATTTCCAGAGTCTGCAACTGCGCGGGGGTTGACCCCGCGCGCATGTCATTTCCCACACCCGAAAGCGACCTCAGGGCCGCGTTCGGGCCCTCCGGGTTGCAGCCGTACATCGCGGCCGCCGTTTTCTAGGAGCCGCTCAAGACCTTTTGCTCCCGATATCGTCTTCTGCTGGCATAGTTATAGGGACGCCGCGCGTCGTGGAGCGGCGCCCACGCACAGGTTCATGATGAGACGACGCGCAGCTTTGATTGCTACCTTGTTCCTCCTGCTGCCGGCCCTCGCAGCGGCGGAGCAGCCGCGGCCGCCCGCGGAGACGGCGGCTGAAGCGGCGCCCATCGTTATCGCTGAAGCCTCCTGCGCCAGCCTCTGTCGTCAACGCCACAACCAGTGCCGCATTTCGACTCGCGGTTCGCCGCGCTGCGACGCCGAGCTGCAGCGCTGCCTTAAGGGGTGCCTGGCGACCAAGCGGCGCTAGAGCCCTTGTCGCCGATACGGTCCAGTGCGACCCTTTGCGCCTGTGCCCGCACGCGCGGGGGCGAGCCGCCTGCATGGCGCCATGGATTGCGGGGAGGCCATCATGCCCGCACTGTTCTCGACGCACGAGATCACCAACCAGTCGCCCCCGTTCGAGGGCCGCAATCTCTTCGCGGATGACGCGCCTCTCCGCGGCGTGGTCGCTCGCTACGCGCCAGATGCCGCTGAAGCGCTTAGCGCCCTCGGATCCACGTTCGGCAGTAGGGAAGCCTTCGAGCGCGGCCGTCTGGCCAATGAGCACGCGCCGCGCCTCATAACCCACGACCGCCAGGGCCGACGGCTCGACATCGTCGAGTTTCATCTCGCCTACCACGAATGCCTCGCGGCAAGCTTCGCCGCCGGCCTTCACTGCAGCACCTGGGAGCATCTCGCCGTGCCCGGAGCAGCGCCGAGCCCCGGTGCCCAAGTCGCCCGCGCCGCCGGCTTCTACATGGCCGCGCAGATGGAGGCCGGCCACTGTTGCCCCGTGACCATGACGCACGCGGCCATCTCGACCTTGCGGCTCGCGCCGGATCTCGCAGCCGAATGGCTCCCGCGCATACTTTCTCGCACATACGATCCGAGCTTCCGGCCTGCTTCGGAGAAGGCCTCGGTCACCTTCGGCATGGGCATGACCGAGAAGCAGGGCGGCACGGACGTGCGCACCAACACCACGACAGCCGAGCCCATCGCGCGCGGTGCCGGCGGCGGCACGCATCGCCTGATCGGCCACAAGTGGTTCATGTCGGCACCCATGAGCGACGCCTTCCTCGTGCTTGCGCAGGCGCCCGGCGGGCTTTCTTGCTTTCTCGTGCCGCGCTTCCTCCCCGATGGCTCCGTCAACGCACTTCACTTCCAACGCCTCAAGGACAAGCTCGGCAACCGCTCGAATGCCTCGTCCGAAGTGGAATTCAAGGGCGCGGAGGGCTGGCTCATCGGTGATGAGGGCCGGGGCATTCCTGCGATCATCGAGATGGTCACGGCGACGCGGCTCGATTGCGCCGTCTCCTCGGCGGGGCTCATGCGGCTCGCGCTCGCCAATGCGCTCCATCACACGCGCCATCGCACGGTCTTCCAGCGCCGCCTCGTGGATCAGCCGTTGATGGCGCAAGTGCTCGCCGACATGGCACTCGATGTCGAGGCGGCAACGGCCCTATCGTTCCGGCTTGCACACGCCGTCGACGAAGCGCCGCACGACGAGCGCCAGCGCGCCTGGGTGCGGCTGATGACACCCGTGACCAAGCTCTGGGTGTGCAAGCTCGCCCCGGCGCTCGTCTACGAGGCCATGGAGTGCCTGGGCGGCAATGGCTATGTCGAGGACGGTCTCCTCGCCCGCATTTATCGCGAGGTTCCGGTCAACGCGATCTGGGAAGGCTCGGGGAACGTCATGGCGCTCGACATGCTGCGCGTCGTGCAGCGCGAGCCTGACGTGGTGGGGCACGTACTCGATGAAATCATGGCCGCGTCGGCGGGGAACACGACGCTCGCCGGTGCGTGCACGCGCATTCGGAATTGGCTCGGCGACCCGCACGCCATCGAAGCGCGCGCACGTCAGATCTCGGAAGCACTCGCCGTGCTGGCCGCGGCGACGCTGCTCCGCGCAAACAGCTCTGCCGCCACGGCCGATGTCTTCATCGCGACGCGCATTGCCGGCGCGCCGCGCCAGCTTTATGGGCAGGGGCTCGAGGCAGCCGACGTCCGCGGCATACTCGACCGCGTACTGCCGTCTTGATCCGCCGCGTCAGGGTACCGCTACGCCGCCTTCGACGTGGATGCCGCACCGAGACCACCGATAATGGCCTCGAGCGCGGCGATCAGATCATCGCGGCGCGCGCCGTCCACCTGCTGCAGCAGGCGCTCCTCAACCCGCCGCGCGGCGGGCTTGATGGCCAACAGAGCAGCTCGGCCATCGGGCGTCAGGCGCACGACATAGGCGCGTGCGTCGGAACGTGAGCGGCGCCTGTTGAGCAGGCCGCGCTTCACAAGCCGCTTGACGATGTCCGCCAGCGTCGAGCGGTCGATACCGGTGGCCTCGACGATCTGCGTCTGGCTCGCGCTCTCGAGCATTTCGAGCGCGGCGAGCACGGCAAACTGCCGCGGCGTCAGATCAGCCCCTGACGTCTCGCTGGCAAACAACTCGTCCGCGGCTTGGCTGGCCCGATGGAGCATATGGATCGCGGACGTATCCAGCTCGTGGGAAGTCTCTTCTCGCATGTCAAAGCGCCCTCATCGAACAGGGGGACACCACGCTTAGCCCATCAGCACACGGAAACACGGCGGTTGCATGGCGCTCGCTTGCCCGCGGACTGCGGCCCCGAATCTTAGGGCGTTGCTTTTTCACATAATTGTTCAGTTTTACGCACGCGCTGCCAGTTCGGGATATGGGCCAGCACAGTCAGTCTCTTTGCAGATAAGCCGTATCCCGCACAAAAGGTTCCCGAACCATCGCCGGGCTCTGCCTTGCCTTGAGCTGCCGACGCACCACGTGTAGGACAGCAGCATCCGACAGCTAGCCAGGCCCCCATGACGCTGGACGACATTCGCGCAGACTTCGCCCTCCTCGATGATTGGGAAGACAGGTACCGCTATGTCATCGAGCTCGGCCGCACGCTTCCCGCCTTCGACGAAGCGCAACGGACCCCGGAGAACAAGGTGCGCGGCTGTGTCAGCCAGGTCTGGCTGTCGACGCGCTGGCCTGCCGGCTCCGGCGGCGCCCCCGTGCTCGACATGCAGGGCGACAGCGACGCCCACATCGTCCGAGGTCTGGTCGCGATCCTGCTGACGCTCTATGCGGGCCGGTCCGCGGAGCAGGTTCTCGACACGGACGCGCGTGCCCTATTCGGCGAGCTTGGTCTCTCCGACCACCTCACGGCGCAGCGCTCGAACGGCCTCAATTCGATGGTCGAGCGGGTTCGTGCAGATGCTCAAGCGGCGCTTGTTAGATAGCGCCACGAGCTGCTGGGACGAGGCTCTAACGCACTCCACTATTGTGCTATGCCCGCGGCGGCCATGCGGAGAAGTTCCCTTTGGGGCACCAAACCATAAAAGACGGGGGTTCGGGGGTGTCCCCCGAGCGGGTCACAGGGCGGCAGCCCTGTTCGCGCTGAAAGCGCGAATAGCTCAGCCGAGAGCCTCGTCGAGATCCGAAATCAAATCGGCTGGATCTTCAAGACCCACGGAGAGCCGCAGCAGGTCCGACGGGCAGGGCGTGCCGGCGCCTTCGACGCTGGCGCGATGCTCGACGAGGCTTTCCACCCCCCCGAGCGACGTCGCACGCTTCCAGAGCTTTACACGCGCAGCGACGGCAATCGATGCAGCCTCGCCGCTAGCAACGCGGATCGAAAGCATGCCGCTGTAGCCGCCGCGCATCTGCTTGGCCGCGACGTTGTGGCCTGGCCCCGGCAGTCCCGGATAGAGCACTTCGGCGACGCGGCGATCGGAAGCGAAATGCCGCGCGATGGTCATCGCTGCTGCGGACTGGTGTGCGACGCGCACATGCAGCGTGCGCATTCCACGCAGAAGGAGCGATGCTTCGAACGGCGAGAGCACCGCGCCGAGGCCCGAGCGCAGGCTCTTCGCGCGATCCAGCAATGCATCCTCGCGCGCAAAGCACAGCGCGCCCGCGATGATGTCGGAATGGCCGTTGAGATACTTCGTCGCCGAATGCATGACGATATCGGCGCCAAGCGCGATCGGCTGGCTCAGCACGGGCGTCGCGACCGTCGAGTCGACGCCGAGCAATGCGCCCGCCTGATGCGCCGCTTCGGCAGCCGCCGCGATATCACTGATGCCCCACAGCGGATTGGCCGGCGTCTCGATCCAGACCATGCGCGTCTTGCCCGGACGAATGGCCGCGCGGATCGCATCCGGGCTTGTCGCATCGACGAAGGTGGCTTCAATGCCGAGCGTCGGTGCGGTGTTCGCGAGCCAGCCTTTCAGCGCCCAATACATGACTTCGGGCGCAACGATATGCGCCGGTCGTTCGAGTGCGAGGAAGGCCGTCGTCGCCGCCGCCATCCCGGAGCCCATGAGCAGGCAAGCGGCAGCACCTTCCAACGCCTGCAGCACACTCTCCGCTTGGCGTACGTTCGGATTATCGGGACGCGCGTAGATGTAGCCGCGGCGATAAGCGTTGTCGGGATCGCGCTCGAACGTGGAAGCCATTTGGATCGGCGGCACGATCGCGCCCGTCACGGGATCGATAGCACCGCCCGCTTGCGCGGCGATCGTGCTCGGCTGCCACTTCGGCTTGTCCAACGTATGGTTCCTTTGCCGTCAGCGCGGCTTGGTGAAGATGCGCAGGGTCTTGAAGGCCTCTGTCTCAGTGAAGCCGCGCGCTTTCTTCAAGCCCTCGATGACTGCGATCGTCGCCTTGTAGCCATCCGACCCCGTATAGAAATGCATCTCGCCACCCGGCTTGAGCGCATCCGCGAGGACGAGCGTCATTTCGAGATCGGTCAGCGCGCCATAGGCGTCGTTCGCCTCGGTCCGGAACTCGCAGGCGTGAAAGTTCGTCACGTAGTCGAGCTTGGGCAGCAGGCGCGGATCGAGCTGATAGATATCGCCGAAGTAAGCCTTGTAGGTCGCGCCGAGCCTTGGCTTCTCGATGAGCAGCTTGATGTAAGCCTCATACTCACCCGGCGACGCGGTAATGCCGAGCACGGCGTTGTTGGAACCGTTCTCTGCCGTCCGCAGGCCCAGTATGTGGTGGCTGCCCGTGCCGAAATGGAAGATCGAGGCGCCTTTTACGCCCTTCTCTTCAAGGTACTCGGCGAAATACACGTCACAGGGGCACAGGCGTTCATCGAGCCCCCAGCTCGCATCCCAGAAGTTCAGCATCTAAGCACTCCAAGGTTCAGGCAGGTTTACGGGCAATCGCGATCAGTTCGTCGAGCGTGAAGCCGATCTTGTCGCCATCGAACGTCGGCTTGAGGAACGCTGAGAAGGCACCCTTCGCACTCGTCAGCATGGTGCGCAGCTCGGCGACTGTTGCTTCAGGCACCTTCATGGTCTTGCACCATGTCGCGAAGTCCATGGACTTGGGCGCGTGCTCGGTGTGCACGAGCTGAAGGCCTGCCACGGCGATCTCGCGCGTCCACTCAGCTGTCGGCAGGGCGCGGCCGTGTGAAGGATCGCGCTTTTTCTCGAAGGCATTGTACGCATCGGCCGCTGTGGCCAACTCGGCCGCCGCAAAGCCCGGCGTCGTCTCGGCATCCGGCGAGACGTTGTCGACGAGCGCGAACGTACCGCCCGGCTTGAGCACGCGACGGCTTTCGCGCAGGAATGCCGGAATGTCGGGGAAGTGATGGGGCGCAATGCGGCACGTCACGAGATCGAAGCGCGCATCGGGAAAGGGCAGGCGCTCGGCATCGGCCGCCGCCGTCGTCATGTTGGCGTAGCCCTTGGATGCGGCGAGCTTGGCCGTCTCCTCCAGCATCTCGGGTGTGAGGTCGCTTGCGATGACCTCGCGGACGTGCGGCGCAAAGGCGAGTGCCGTATGTCCCGCACCCGTTGCCACATCCAGCACGGCCCAGTCCGCTCCGGGCTTCACGAGATCGACGAGCCGCGCGAGGCTCGCCCCCTTGGCGTGCACGACCGACGTTGCATAGGCCGCGGCATTGGCGCCGAACTGCTGCTGGACAAGGGTCTTGGGCGCGACTTCAGGCATAGGGTAGCCTCCGTGCGGTCACGAGCGGGCAGGACTATACGCTGTGCGCCATGGCCCGCGAAAGGCGCGATTGTGGCCTAGCGGCGTGGCACCTCGGGACAGCCCTTGCCCGGCGGACGCCCCATGATCTGGACGGAATAATATTGCGGAGTCTCACCGGGCGCGCGCGCCACGCCGACGCCGATCTGCGTCACCTTTGACGAGGCCATATTTGCGCGGTGACCCGGCGAATTCTTCCATCCCGTCACGACCGTTCCCGCCAGGGCGCTCGTCGTATAGCCCTTCGGCTCCCGGCGCCAGGACAGGTTCTCCGAGAGCCAGCAGAAGCGATAGCCCTGGGCCCTTACGCGCGCATCCATGCTGCGGCCGTCCGCCGAATGTGAAAGCGCACCCGTCTTCGCGAGATAGGCCGCGTAGGCGCGCGCCGCGGCGGCAAGCTGCTTGTTCGAGGAAAGCGTGCCGAGCTTCTGCTCGCGGCGGAACGCATTCGTCATCTGGATGATGGCAATTTCGGTCTTCGGCAGATCAGGCAGGGTGGCCATGCGCTCACGCTCGCACGTTACTTGGGACAGACTGGGGACGGGTTGCTTTGAGGGGTGCCTTCGACGCTCTCGGGACGGTTTGAAGGCAGGATCAGAGCGGGACGAACTGGTTGGTTGCCTCATTCAGGACCGAGAGCTGGCCGGTCGAGATGTCGAAGTAAGCGCCGTGCAGATCGAGCCGGCCCTTCCCTTCGAGTGTCTGGACGCACGGGAATGTCCGTAGATTGGCCAGCGACACCTTCACGCCTTCGCGCTCCAGATTGGCGCGCAGCTCCGGCAGAGAACGGCCCGAGCTCTGAGCCAATAGCCGATCGCGCGCGCCGTCCAGCATGGACATCCAGTTGGCGATGAACTCCGCCTCCGTCTGCTGGGCTGCATCATGCTCGATGCACGCCCGCACGCCGCCACAGCTCGAATGGCCGATGACCACGATGTGCTTCACGCGCAGATTCAGCACCGCGAACTCCAGCGCTGCACTCACACCATGATACTTGCCGTCCGTCTCATAGGGCGGGACGAGGTTCGCAACATTGCGCACCACGAACAGCTCGCCCGGCATGGCGCTGAACACCGCTTCGGGCTCGACCCGACTGTCACAACAGCTCACGACCATGACCTCGGGGTTCTGCCCGTGACTGGCGAGCTGCTCGTAGTCGTCCTGGTGCGGGATGAAGTGGCGCAGCTTGAACCGCCGATAGCGGTCAGCGAGATGATCGGGAAAATAGCTCATGCGACTCCCATGGTGAGGGTTGCCGTCAAGGTTGTATCGGCGGGCTCGGAGCCCATTCTCGGCAAGAAATGGCTGGTGCAGCGCACAAGCGCAAGCAGAACTTGCCTGTTTGGGGCCTAACCAGCTTGCCCAACAGCCACATTGCCGTTCTGCGGCCCACGCCCTAGCCTAACCTGGGCACATTCACGCATTTCCAGCGAGCGGCACGGGCCAACACTTCATGAGCATCATTACCGACATCGAGCGCGGTCTCATTGCGCGCTACCTTACCCGTCTGCTCGTCCGGCAGGATCTGACGCTGCGTTCTGCGCGCAATCTCCTCGTCTGGCTCAACGAGCGCTCGGATGTCCTGAGCCTGCCGCTGCCACCGCCCCTCGTCGAAGCGCTCGGCGGCTATATGGCCTACAAGCCCGCCGAGTTCGAGAAGGCCTGGACGAAGCACAAGGATGCCGTGGTCGTCAGCCTCGACCGCGCCGCCAAGGAAACGCCGCGCCCCGAGCCCATGGCGACGAACGTCGAGCGCCTCGTCGAGGCTCTGGGCCTGCCCCACGCCGCTTGGCGCCTGCTCGGCTTGTTCGCCTGCTCGACGCGTTTCGAGCAGGTGCAGTACCTCGCAAATTCGGCCGCCGACTACTGCGGGCCCATGACGCGCGCCGTCTCGCTCCTTTGTGACGTGCACCCGCGCGCCACGGAGGAGCTGCTTGCGCCCGGCGGCGAGTTGGTCGCAGCGGGTTTGCTGCAGGTCCGCGACCAGAGCACGGCGCTCGCGGGCTACGATGCGCGCTTCGCCATTCCCTCGCGCGTCAATGCCTGCCTCGAGCGCACGTTCAGCTCGTTCGAGGAAATGCGCAACGCCCTGCTCGGCGAACCGCTGATCTCGTCCGTCACCATGGAGGACTACGAGCACGTCACAGCCGACCGCGATCTCATTGCCGGCGTTCTGCGCGGTGCCGTCGACAGCAATGCGGCCGGCGTCAACATCTTGCTCTATGGCCCACCTGGCTCTGGCAAGACGGAGCTCGCCAAAGTCGCCGCACAGGCTGCCGGTGCGGCGCTTTTTGCGGCGGGAGAAGGCGCGTCGGGCGACGGCGAGTCCAACCGCGCAGAGCGGCTCGCCGATATCAGCTTCTCACAGCGGCTTCTCGGCAGCCACAAGCGCACGGCCCTGCTCTTCGACGAGATGGAGGATGTAGCCGTCCACCTCATCAACCGCGGCGGGTCGAAGGTTTATCTCAATCGCCTTCTCGAGACGAACCCGGTTCCGATCATCTGGACGTCGAACGAGCTGCAGAACATCGACCCCGCACTGCTGAGACGCATGACGCTCGCCATCGAACTGAAGCGTCCGCCAGCAGTTCAGCGCCAGCGCATTCTCGAGCGTCTTGCCGAACGCATGGATCTGAAGCTCTCGACCAGCGAGGCCGAAGCGCTCGCGCGTCGTCTCGATGCGACACCCGCGATCTACGAAAACGCGCTCAAGGCCGCGAAGCTCTCGGGCGGCGGCGCGGAGGCCATCGAGCGCGCCGCGCTCGGCATCGTCCGCGCAGTCTCCGGCGTCGTCGCGCGCAAGGCCGGCGCAATTCCGGATTTCGATCCGCTGCTCGTGTGCTCGGACCAGGATCTTTCCGCCCTGGCGGAGCGACTGGTCAGCGCACAGGCGCGCGCGTTCTCGATTTGCCTTTCAGGGCCACCCGGCACGGGAAAGTCGGCGTTCGCGCGCTATCTCGCCCGCCGCCTCGGTCTCGAATTCACCCAAAAGCGTGCGTCGGACATCCTCGGCCCCTATCTCGGCGAGACTGAGCGCCATATCGCGAATGCCTTCGAGGAAGCGCGCGAGGCGAACGCCATGTTGGTCTTCGACGAAGCGGATAGCCTGCTGCTCGACCGTCGTGACGCTACGCGGTCCTGGGAGATCACGCAGGTCAATGAAATGCTGACCTGGATGGAAGATCATCCGCTGCCCGTCTGCTTCACCACGAACTTCATGGAGCGCGTCGACACGGCATCACTGCGGCGCTTCACCTTCCAGGTCGTTCTGAGCTACCTCGACAAGCCGGGTCTGCGCCGCGCCTGGCAAATGTTCTTCGGCTCGGATCGCATTCCGCCGGAAGCGGCCGGCATCGCCAATCTCACGCCGGGCGACTTCGCCAAGGCGCGCAAGCAGGCGGAAGTGCTCGGCGTGCTCGAGAACCCCGCGCGCCTTGCCGAGATCATGGCTGACATCAGCCGCTCGAAGCCCGACGCGCGCGGAAGCATGGGGTTTGTGAGGTAGGCGCTCTACTTCTTAGGCGGCCTCTTTGGCAGGGCCTTGGGCTCGTCACGGCGAGCAATTTTTACGCGCTTTTCTGCTTCCTTGATATGTTCAAGAGCCGGCTCGTCCTCGGGCATCGTCCCCCCGAGATCCTTGATTGTCTGTCGAACAGCGGATCCGACCTCGCGGTGCGCATCATTGGCAGCAGACTGGCCTTTGATACCTTCACGCTTCAACTTCGCAGCGGCCTGCGTGGCCTTGAAGTAGTTGGCCGCAAGTTCTTCGTGCCCAGCATGGTCAAGATGATGGGCGTCGTCGGGCAGGCTTTTGTGTTTCAGCAGCTGCGCCTTGGTCCGACCACCATATAGGCCGCTCAATCCTGCTCCGTTGTAGGCCTCGAAGTTCCTGACACCTGCGTCCTTGGCTGCGCCCGCGGACATCTTGTTGTGACTACGAACCAACTGGCGAAGCTTGACGCGGAGTTCATCGTACTCAGCTTGCTCGGTCAGCCCCTCGATGATCTCAAGGGCCAGTGTTACGTCATGCGCGCGGAAACGAAGGAACGTCTCGCGCACCTCGACGCCGAGGTCTGGGGCCAGATACTCCGCGTAATCGAGCGCCAGAACGGGATGGGCGAAGGTTCGCGCTCTTACGCCCCTACCGACACTGTAGTATGTTGGAAACGCTTCGCTTTTGCTTGAATTGGGGAAATTTTCCCCAATTCGATTTCGCAAGGCGTCGTCCAGCGCCTTCGCTCGCTTACTAGGATACCAGTCTCGTGATCGCCGATTCACGGGCTCTCCGGCAAGTCTCCAGAGGTCATTCAGGCAAATATTGCCGTGCTCGTCTACGGCAACTTGCACTCCGCGAAGTATGAGTTCTGAAGGCGGCGGGCCTGATGCGGAATCGCTGTTCATGCTGACATATTACCATGTTCAGCCGACCGTGCGAAGCACCGCGCAGCAATTCAAAGCCTCACACCTTCACATCCAGCTGTGAGACCATCACGCGCACGACGGACTTCTTGCCCCACACCTGATCGACCGACGATCTGACCGCGCGGCGCACCGCCTCGCGCACCATCTCCACATCGCTTCGGCGCTTGGGTGGAATGCTCTCGATCGTCCCTTCGACGACATCGAGCACCATGTCCTCCATGGCACCGCCGCCCGGGCGCTCGGAGGGAATGCCCTCCATGACCACCTCGGGACCGTCGAGCATCTTGCCGTTCCGCGACAGCACGAGCGAGACGACGATGACGCCGACGAAGGCGAGCTTGCGCCGTTCGCGAATGCACATGTCCTCGGCGCTGATCAGTAGATTGCCATCGCGATAAATGCGCCCGACGGGCACGTCGTCGATGATTGCCGGACGCCCCGGCGCGAGCGCGACCACTTCGCCATTGATCGCGACCAACACCTCCTTGATGCCGGCGGCCCGCGCAAGTTTCGCGTGCTCCGCAAGGTGGCGCATCTCACCGTGCATGGGCACGACCATCCTCGGCTTCAACAGGCCGTAGAGCTGCTTCAGCTCATCGCGCCGCGGATGGCCGGTGACATGGACGAGCGCCTCGTTATCCGTCACGAGATCAGCGCCCATGCGCACGAGCGCATTCTGAATGCGGCCCACGCTCTTCTCATTCCCCGGGATCGTGCGCGAGGAGAAGATGACGAGATCGCCCTTTGCAATCGAAATATCGGGGTGCGCATTCTCGGCGATACGTGCAAGCGCCGCGCGCGGCTCGCCCTGGCTGCCTGTGACGAGCGCCACGACCTCGTTGCGGCGAAAGTCGCCGATGCGCTGCTGGTCGGCGTATGCGAAATCTGCGGGCAGATAGCCTGTCTCGATGCCAACCTGAATAATGCGGTGCAGTGCCCGACCCGCCACCACGAGGCGCCGCCCCGCAGCGCGCGTCGCATTCGCCACAGCCAGCACGCGCGCGACGTTCGACGCGAACGTCGTCACGATCACGCACTGCTCGGCCTTCTTGATGATGCTCGCGATAGAGGCCGCGACTTCCTCCTCCGAGGGCGAGCGGCCATCACGCATGGCATTCGTCGAGTCGCAGATGAGCGCGAGCACGCCCTCCTCGCCGATCTCCTTGTAGCGCTTCTCGTCGGGCGGCAGACCGACGCCCGGCGCGTGATCGAGCTTCCAGTCACCCGTGTGATAGACGAGACCATGCGGCGTGCGGATGGCGAGGCCGTTCGGCTCCGGAATCGAGTGTGCCTGATTGACAAACTCGATCGAGAACGGGCCGACATCGAATGTCGAGCCAAGCGCGATCTCGTGAATCGGGATCTTGAGCTTGCCGCCCGTCTGCTCGGCAATCTTGGTCTTGAGCAGCGTCGCCGTAAATGGCGTCGCGTAGACGGGTACTTTGATCCGCGGCCAAAGTTCGATGATCGCACCGAAGTGGTCCTCGTGTGCGTGCGTCAGCACGAGGCCGCACAGATCCTTCGCACGGCTCTCGATGAACTTGAGGTCCGGCATGATGACGTCGACGCCGGGATCGAACTCACCCTCCGGGAAGGTAATGCCGAGATCGACCATGAGCCACTTGCGCGACTTCTCCGCCCCGAGGCCGTAGAGATAGCAATTCATGCCGATCTCGCCGAGCCCACCGAGCGCAAGGAAGATGAGTTCGCTCTCGCCTTTGGATTCCGATGCCCGCGTGCGTGCCATTGTGTGTCCTCAGGCCTGCCGCGACGGCAGCACGGCGACATCGCCGAATGTGAAACGACGGCGCCCCGCGACCGGCAGGTCGATCAACAGCGCACCATCATGGTCGAGCCCTGCAAAGGCGCCGGTGACCGGTCCTTCCTGCGTCTTGACCTCGAGCGTGCGCCCAATCGGCATGGCGCGCTCGGCCCAAGCGGCGCGAATTGCGCCGAAACCAGTGCCCGCAGACCAGATGGACAGCCAGTGCGCCATGCGCCCGACAAGCGCATCGAGAACCATGCGCGCGTCGCCCGCATATGCGTGCGACGCGAGATACGTGACGGCGCGGTCCGTGACAGGCGGCGCGCTCACCACATTGATGCCAATACCAATCAGCGAGAGGGTCTCCGATCCATAGTTGCCGGATTCGATGAGGATGCCGGACACCTTGGCACCGTCGATCAATACGTCGTTCGGCCATTTCAGTTCCACGCGGCCCGCAAACTGTGCGCCGAGGCACTCTGCAACGGCATCGTAGGTGGCAACACCTGCCACAAGCGACAGTTCCGGCAACTGCGCGAGTGTGCTGCCCGGCGCAAACAACAGCGTTGCCGCGACATTGCCCTCGCTCGCCTCGACCCAGGCGCGCCCCGAACGACCCTTGCCTGCCGTCTGGCGCCGCGTTGCAATCCAGATAGGCCCGCGCTCGCCACCGGCAGCGCGCCGCTGCGCCTCGTCGTTCGTGGAGCCGACCTCGTCGAGGAGCTCAACCGGCGGCACGACACTCGATGAAGGCCGATCCGGCATCCGCGCTCCTAGAACAGCGTGCGTGCTGCTGCTGCGGCCGCCTCGACGAGAGGCGATGAAATGATGGGCAGGACGAAGGCGATGACAAGCACCATGGCCACCCACTGCACGGCCCGCTCCTTGGGAAGCGTGGGCTCGAACGGCGCGCGAGCGTCATCGAAGAACATCAGCTTCACGATGCGCAGATAGTAGTAGGAGCCAACCACGCTCGCGAGCACGCCAATCACTGCGAGCGTGTAGAGCTCCGCCTTGATCGCCGCCATGAACACATAGAGCTTGGCGAAGAAACCGGCGAGCGGCGGAATGCCGGCCATCGAGAACATGAACATGGCCATGGCAAAGGCCATCGGCAGGTTCGTCTTGGAGAGGCCGGCCAGCTCGCTGATGTCCTCGATGGCTGCCCCGTCGCGACGCATGGCGAGGATGACCGCGAACGCGCCGAGCGTCATCACGACGTAGATCGCCATGTAGATGAGCACGCCCTGCACGCCCTCGACGGTGCCGGCCGCGAGACCGACGAGCGCATAGCCCATGTTCGCAATCGAGGAGTACGCCATCAGCCGCTTGATATTCGTTTGTCGGATGGCGGCAAAGGCACCGAGCAGCATGGACGCAATGGCGAGGAACACGACGATCTGCTGCCACTGCGGCTGGATGCCCGAGAACACCGACACGACGACGCGGATGAAGAGCGCCATCGCCGCGACCTTCGGCGCGGAAGCGAAGAACGCCGTCACCGGTGTCGGCGCGCCTTCGTAGACGTCCGGCGTCCACATATGGAAGGGCACGGCCGAGATCTTGAAAGCAACGCCGACGAGCAGGAAGACAAGGCCGAAGATCAGCAGAAGATCGCGCCCCGCGCCCTGGGCGCGCGCAGCAGCCGCAATGGCCTCGAAGCTCGTGCTTCCGGCAAAGCCGTAGAGCAGGGATGCGCCGTAGAGCAGCATCCCCGAGGAGAGTGCACCAAGCACGAAGTACTTGAGGCCGGCCTCGCTCGAGCGCGTCGAGTCGCGCCGGAAGGCCGCGACGACATAGAGCGCGAGGCTCTGCAGCTCGAGGCCGAGATAAAGCGAGATGAGGTCGTTCGCCGAGACCATCATCATCATGCCGGTCGCAGCCAGCAGAACGAGAACGGGATACTCGAACTTGAGGGCCTTGCGCTCGGCCATCTCGTCGAAGGAGAGCACCAGCGCGCCCGCCGCGCCAATAAGCACGACGATCTTCATGAAGCGCCCGAAAGGATCGACGATGAAGGCCCCGTCGAAGAGCCGCACCGTGCTCGCCCCCTGCAGCACGGCAAAACCCGCGGCAAGCAGCACGGCAATGGCGAGCCACATGATGCGGCTGGCTTCATCCTGCGTTTCAGGACGGAACACCCCGAACATGAGGAGTGCCATGGCGCCGATCGCGAGGATCAGCTCCGGGAGCATCGGGGCGTAGACGGCGAGGGCGGACATCTGAAAAGCGATCCTATCTCAGGTGTGCTCAGCGCGTCGGCGCCGTTGTGGGACTGATGACAACGCGCGTCGCGCCGTCCGCACGCGCTTTCTTGACAGCCGCATCGTGCCGCTCGACGAGCTTGTTCACGGACTTCGCCGTGACGTCGAGGATCGGCGCCGGATAGAAGCCGAACAGGATGGTGAGGATGACGAGCGGTGCCATCACGACGATTTCACGCGGCGTCATGTCCGCGATGGCCTTGAGCTTCGGCTTCTCCAGCGCACCATAGATCATGCGGCGGTAGAGATAGAGCGCATACGCGGCCGAAAGAATGACGCCGGTCGTGGCGAAGAACGCGACCCACGTGTTGGCCTTGAAGGCCGCGAGCAGGGTCAGAAACTCGCCGACGAAGCCCGAAGTACCGGGCAAGCCGACATTCGCCATGGTGAAGATCATGAAGCAGAAGGCGTAGATCGGCATTCGGTTGACGAGGCCGCCGTATGCCGAAATCTCGCGCGTATGAATGCGGTCGTAGACAACGCCGACACACAGGAAGAGCGCAGCTGACACGAACCCGTGCGAGATCATCTGGAAGATCGCGCCGTCAAGACCCTGCTGCGAGAACGTGAAGATGCCCATGGTCACGAAGCCCATGTGGGCGACGGACGAATAGGCGATGAGCTTCTTCACATCCTCCTGCGCGAGCGCGACGAGCGACGTGTAGACGATCGCCACCACCGAGAGCACGAACACGAGTGGCGCAAAATCCACCGAGGCCACCGGGAACATCGGCAGCGAGAAGCGCAGGAAGCCGTAGCCGCCCATCTTCAGCAGGATGCCCGCGAGAATGACCGAGCCTGCGGTCGGCGCCTCGACGTGAGCATCAGGAAGCCACGTGTGCACTGGCCACATGGGCATCTTCACCGCGAAGGAGGCGAAGAAGGCGAGCCACAGCCACCACTGCATGCCGACCGGGAAATCCGTCCGCAGCAGCGTCGGGATGTCGGTCGTGCCGGCCTGCCAGTACATGGCCAGCATGGCGAGCAGCATGAGCACCGAGCCGAGCAGCGTGTAGAGGAAGAACTTGAAGCTCGCGTACACGCGCCGCCCGCCGCCCCACACACCGATGATGATGAACATCGGAATGAGGCCGGCTTCGAAGAAGACATAGAAGAGCACGAGGTCGAGCGCGCAGAACACGCCGATCATGAGCGTCTCGAGCACGAGGAACGCGATCATGTACTCCTTGACGCGATCCTCGATGGATTCCCAACTCGCCAGAATGCAGAGCGGCATCAGGAAGGCCGTCAGCACCACGAACAGCATGGAAATGCCGTCGACGCCCATCTTGTACTTGATGGGCCCGAGCCACGCGCGCTCCTCGACGAACTGGAAGTCCGGATTGTTCGGATCGAAGTTGATCCAGATGAGGAGCGAGAGCGCGAACGTGAAGAGCGTCGTCCAAAGCGCGATCCAGCGCGCGTTCTGCTTGGCCTCCGAATTTAGGAAGCACATGAAGATCGCGACGACCGCCGGCAGGAACGTGACGACGGAGAGGAGGCTGTTGCCGACGAGGTTCATTGCACGCCTCCCGTGCGGAACATGAACCAAGTGATCATCGCCGCAAGGCCGATCAGCATGGCAAAGGCATAGTGGTAGATGTAGCCGGTCTGCAGCTTGGCGACGTTGTTGGCCGTGACGAGCACGCGGTTCGCGGTGCCATCGATTGCGCCGTCGATCACCGCGCCATCACCCTTCTTCCAGAAGAACCTCGCGAGCGCGAATGCCGGCCTGACAAAGATGCGGTCATAGAGTTCGTCGAAGTACCACTTGTTGAGCAGGAACAAGTACAGCGGACGGAAGGCATTCGCCGTCGCCTCGGGCAGCCACGGCGCATGGATGTAGTAGACGTACGAGAGCGCGAATCCTGCGAGCATGGCGAAGAACGGCGACATCACGACCCACGCCGGCACCTCGTGCAGCGCGTGCATGATGTGATTGCTCGGCGCTTCGAAGATCGCCTTGCCCCAGAACTCCTTATAGCCGTCGCCGACGAACATGCCCTTGAACATGAACCCCGCGAAGATCGCGCCGGCGGCCAGCACGAAGAGCGGCACGAGCATGACGTAGGGGCTCTCGTGCGCGTGCTCGTAGGTGTGGTGGTCGGCGCGCGTGCGGCCGTAGAAGGTCATGAACATGAGCCGCCAGGAGTAGAACGACGTCATGAAGGCGGCGAAGACCAGCATCCAGAAGGCATAGTTGTACGCGGTGTGGCCCGCATACGCCGCTTCGACGATCACGTCCTTGGAGTGGAAGCCAGCGAAGCCTGCTACGAACGGAATGCCGACGCCGGTCAGTGCCAGCGTGCCGATCAGCATCATCGCCCAGGTGATCGGGATCTTGGAGCGCAGGCCGCCCATGTGGCGCATGTCCTGCTCATGATGCATGGCGTGGATGACCGAGCCCGCACCGAGGAACAGCAGTGCCTTGAAGAAGGCGTGCGTGAAGAGGTGGAAGATGCCGGCCGAGTAGGCGCCGACACCGATGGCCGCGAACATGTAGCCGAGCTGCGAGCACGTCGAGTACGCGATCACGCGCTTGATGTCGTTCTGCACGAGGCCGACGGTCGCGGCGAAGAACGCCGTCACCGCACCGACCAGCGTCACCACCTGCAGCGCAACGGGGGCGTATTCGAAAAGCGGCGAGAGGCGCGCCACCATGAACACGCCGGCCGTCACCATGGTCGCGGCATGAATGAGCGCGGAGACCGGCGTCGGGCCTTCCATGGCGTCCGGTAGCCAGGTGTGCAGCAGGAACTGCGCCGACTTACCCATGGCGCCAACGAAGAGCAGCAGGCAAAGCGTCGTCAGGATGTCGACCTCGTAGCCGAGGAAGCTCATCGTCTTGCCGGCCTGCTGCGGCGCGGCTGCGAACACCGCATCGAAGCTGATGGTTTGGAAGACGAAGAACACGCCGAACAAGCCCAGCGCGAATCCGAAGTCACCGACGCGATTGACGACGAAGGCCTTGATGGCCGCCGCGTTCGCCTCGGGCTTCTGATACCAGAAGCCGATCAGCAGATAAGAGGCGAGGCCCACGCCTTCCCAGCCAAAGAACATCTGCAGGAAGTTGTCCGCCGTCACCAGCATGAGCATGGCGAACGTGAAGAGCGAGAGATAGGCGAAGAACCGCGGCCGGTGCGGATCCTCGTGCATGTAGCCGATCGAGTAGATGTGCACGAGGGCCGACACGGTATTCACGACGACCAGCATGACCGCCGTCAGCGTATCGACGCGAATGCCCCAGGAAACGTCCAGCTCGCCCGAGGAGACCCAGCGCATGAGCGTGATCTTGTCGGTCGCATGCCCGATGCCCACCTGCCAGAAGGCGATCCACGAAAGCACCGCAGCGATCACCAGGAAACTCGAGGTGATCAGCTCCGACGGACGCGGCCCGATATAGCGGCCGAAGAAGCCGGCGATCAGGGCGCCGAGAAGCGGCAGGAAGACAATGGCCTGGTAGATCATGCGTTTGTCCCGAAGGCGCGGCGCCGCAAGGCGCCACGCGCCCTACCCCTTCATCAGGTTGATGTCTTCGACCGCGATGGTGCCGCGGTTGCGGAAATACACGACGACGATCGCGAGGCCGATCGCGGCCTCGGCAGCCGCGACCGTCAGCACGAACAGCGCGAACACCTGGCCGGTGAGATTGCCGAGGTAGCTCGAGAAGGCGACAAGATTGATGTTCACGGCGAGCAGCATGAGCTCGACGGACATCAGGATGATGATGACGTTCTTGCGGTTCAGGAAGATGCCGAAAATGCCGAGCGTGAAGAGGCACGCAGCAACCGCCAGATAGTGTCCGAGCCCGATTTCCATGGCGCTCCCTCAGCCCCCCACAATGCCGGCCGCACGCAGCAGCGGCACCGCGAGCGCATACACACCGCCAATCCCGAGCATCACGAGCAACACACCGGTCAACCAATGCCCCGCTGCGGGGCGGAGGTCGTGACGGTCGACGCGCACTTTGCTCGCTTGTGACGCCGCCTTAGCCTGCTTGCGGGCACCTGCAATGGAAATGACGTTCGAGCCGTCGTCCTGATGGTCGTGGCCGTTCTTCATGCACGCCGCTCCCCGCTCGGCACGATCACCTGGCCGGGCGCGAGCTTCACGACCTCGACGGCCATGGCCGGCGTGCGCGCGTTCTGCACCGAGACCGACTGGCGGCGCACGCCTTCCTTGTGGCGCAGCGTCAGCACGATCGCGCCAATCATGGCGACCAGCAGAATTAGCCCCGCAGCCTGGAAGAAGTACACGTACTGCGTATAGAGCAGCCGCCCGATGGCTTCGGTATTGGTAAGGTTCGGCACGGTCTGAGGTACCTGCGCGGCCTTCGTGGCGACGATGCTCGCGCCACCGATGAGCCGCGAGGTCAGCACCATGATGAGTTCCACCAGCAGCACGAGACCGACGAGCGCGCCCACCGAAGCGTGCCGGATGAAGCCCGCCCGCAGCGACGCGAAGTCCACGTCGAGCATCATGACAACGAACAGGAAAAGCACCGCTACGGCGCCGACGTAGACGACGACGAGGATCATCGCCAGGAACTCGGCGCCGAGCAGCACGAAGAGGCCCGCCGCATTGAAGAACGCGAGGATGAGCCACAGCACGGCGTGCACCGGATTGCGGGCGACGATCACCAGCAGCCCCGACATCACCGTCACGGCGGCGAACAGGTAGAAGAAGACTGCCGTCAAGCCCATCCGCCGGTCCTCATCCCTCGATCATCCTCTCGGCTGTACCGGACCAATCGGTCAGCGATAGCGCGCGTCGAGCGCAATGTTCTTCGCGATCTCGCGCTCCCAGCGATCGCCGTTCGCGAGCAGGCGCGCCTTGTCGTAGTAGAGCTCCTCGCGCGTCTCGGTCGCGAACTCGAAGTTCGGGCCCTCGACGATGGCATCCACGGGGCAAGCCTCCTGGCAGAGACCGCAGTAGATGCACTTCACCATGTCGATATCGTAGCGGGTCGTGCGCCGCGTGCCGTCATTGCGGCGCGGGCCGGCCTCGATGGTGATAGCCTGCGCCGGACAGATGGCCTCGCAGAGCTTGCAGGCAATGCAGCGCTCCTCGCCATTGGGATAGCGGCGTAGCGCGTGCTCGCCCCGGAAGCGCGGGCTCAGCGGCCCCTTCTCGAAGGGATAGTTCAGCGTCGTCTTCGGCTTGAAGAAGTAGCGCATGGCGAGGAAGAACGCCGAGACGAACTCTTTCAGGAAGAGCGATTTGACGCCTTGGGCAACGCTCATGGGCGGCCTCGCTGAGGGGGTGTGTGCGCGAGTGTCAGGCTCATGGTGCGAGCCCTCCGAAGTGGAGGATGGCAGCGACCGCGACGACCATGGCGAGCGAGAGCGGGAGGAAGACCTTCCAACCGAGCCGCATGAGCTGATCGTAGCGATAGCGCGGCACCATGGCCTTCACCATCGCGAACATGAAGAAGACGAACGTAACCTTGAGCAGGAACCAGATCGGACCGGGGATCCAGTTCAGAAGCCAGAAGTCCACCGGCGGCAGCCAACCACCGAGGAACATGATCGTCGTCAGCGCGCACATGGTCACGATCGCCACGTACTCGCCGAGCATGAACAGCAGGTACGGCGTCGATGAATACTCAACCATGAAGCCCGCGACGAGTTCCGACTCGGCTTCGGGGAGATCAAACGGCGGACGGTTCGTCTCCGCGAGCGCCGAGATGAAGAACACCACGAACATCGGGAAGAGCACCAGCCAGTTCCAGTCGAGGAACGAGCTAGGCAGTCCGAGGCTCGTGCCGATGCCGCTCTTCTGCGACATCACGATCGCGCTCATGTTGAGCGAGCCGACGAGCAGCAGGACCGTGATGATCACGAAGCCGATCGAGACCTCGTAGGAGACCATCTGCGCCGCCGAACGCAGGGCGCCAAGGAACGGGTACTTGGAGTTCGATGCCCAACCGCCCATGAGAATGCCGTAAACGCCAAGCGAGGAGATCGCGAGCAGATACAGAATTCCGACGTTGAGATCGGAAATCACGATGCCATCGCCGACCGGGATGACGGCCCAGGCTGCCAGCGCCAGCACCGTCGTGACCAGCGGCGCGAGCAGAAACACGCCCTTGTCCGCGCCGGCCGGGATGACCGGCTCCTTCAGCACGAACTTCAGGAGATCAGCGAAGGATTGCAGCAGACCGAACGGGCCGACGACATTGGGGCCGCGACGAAGCTGCACCGCCGCCCAGACCTTGCGGTCCATGAGCAGCAGAAAGGCGATGATGACCAGCAGCGATACCATCAGCAGCAAGCTCGCGCCGACAGTCAGCGCGAGCCAGAGCGCGTAATCCCACCAGGTTTCAAAGGTTGTCGGAAACATGCGTCCTGGCCTGCCTCACTCCGCTGCCGCGCGTATGCGGCCGCTGCCCGCCTTGATGATCGAGAGCTCCGCCATGACCGTCGAGGCGCGCGCGATCGGGTTGGTCATGTAGAAATCGCGTACCGGCGCTACGAATGGCGCCGGATCGGCCTTACCCGTGCGCTCGGCGAGTCGGTCCACGCCCGCCGGTCCAGCCGGCTTGACCACATCCAGGGCCGCCAGCGTCGGCGCTGCCTTGAACATAAGCGCGCGGAGCTGCCGCACATCGTCGAAGGGAAGCTTCGCGCTCATGAGCGCGGACAGTTGGCGCAGGATCGTCCAGTCCTCGCGGGCATCACCCGGCGCGAACGCGGCCTTGGCCGTCATCTGCGGGCGCCCCTCGAGATTGACGTAGATGGCATCCTTCTCGGTGTAGGCCGCCCCCGGGAGAATGACATCGGCGCGGTGCGCGCCAGCATCGCCGTGGCTGCCCTGATAGATCACGAAGGCCTTGCCGAGACGGTTCATGTCGAGTTCGTCGGCGCCGAGGAGATAGAGCACATCGAGGCGGCCTTCGTTGGCCGCAGCCATCATGCCGGCCACGTCGAGCCCGCCCTTACCGGGTACGAAACCGAGATCGAGGGCACCGACGCGCGCCGCCGCCATATGCAGCACGTTGAAAGCATTCCAGCCCGCGGCCTTGCCGGCGGTGGCCTCGCGCGCGATCCGCGCAGCGAGCGCAAGGATCGCGGCGCCATCCGGGCGCGACGCCGCGCCCATGCCGACGATCACCAGGGGATGCTGCGCCTGTCGAAGCACGCCCGAGAAGGCATTCTTGCCTTCGGCGATCTCCAGGAGCGTGTCCGGTCCCGTGCCGAGATGGTCCGCGCCGTAGGTCAGATCAGCGGCTTCACCCACGAGGCCGATACTGACGCCACCCTGGCGCCAGCGCTTACGGATGCGCCCGTTGAGCACAGCCGACTCGAGGCGCGGGTTGGTGCCGATCAGCAGGATCGCGTCCGCCTGCTCTATGCCTTCGATCGTTGAATTGAAGAGATAGCTCGCGCGGCCGAGAGCCGGGTCGAGCTTGGCGCCGTCCTGGCGACAGTCGATGCTAGTGACGCCGCGCGTATCGAGAAGCGACTTGAGCGCGAACATCTCCTCCGCGCCACAGAGATCGCCGACGATGGCACCGATCCGCTCCGGCGCTGTCCCCGTGAGCTTCTTCGCGACGAGTTCGAGGGCTTCGGGCCAGGTCGCGGGTTCGAGGCGGCCATTGCGGCGCACGTACGGCTGATCGAGGCGCTGCGTCCTCAGGCCATCAGCGACGTGGCGCGTCTTGTCGGAAATCCACTCCTCGTTCACCGCGTCGTTATTGCGCGGCAGGATGCGCATCACCTCGCGGCCACGGGTATCGACGCGGACGGCAGCCCCGAGGGCATCCATGACGTCGATCGATTCGGTCTTGCGCATTTCCCAGGGCCGCGCATTGAAGGCCCAGGGGCGGTGCGTCAGCGCGCCGACCGGACAGAGGTCGACGACGTTTGCGGAGAGCTCCGACATCATCCCCTGCTCGAGGTATGTCGTGATCTCCATATCCTCGCCGCGACCAATGGCGCCGAGTTCCTCGACACCCGCGATCTCCGTCATGAAGCGGACGCAGCGCGTACACTGAATACATCGCGTCATCATCGTTTTGATGAGCGGGCCCAGGTACTTCTCATCGACGGCGCGCTTGTTCTCAATGTAGCGCGTGCCGCCCTTGCCGAAGGCCATGGCCTGGTCTTGCAGATCGCACTCGCCGCCCTGATCGCAAATCGGGCAATCCAGCGGGTGGTTGATCAGCAGGAATTCCATCACGCCTTCGCGCGCCTTCTTCACCATCGGCGAGCGGGTATTGATGACCTTGGGCGTGCCGTCGCGATTCGGTGGCAGATCATTGACGCCGAGCGCACATGAGGCCTGCGGCTTCGGCATGCCTGCGACCTCGACGAGGCACATGCGGCAGTTGCCGGCGATCGACAGACGCTCGTGATAGCAGAAGCGGGGAATCTCGATCCCTGCCTGCTCGCATGCCTGGAGAAGAGTGATCCCGTCCTCGACCTCGATCTCGGTGCCGTCGATGATCAGCTTCTTGGGCATTCGCGTCCCGTTTCTGCGCAAGGAATCAGGCGGGGGCGTGCGGCAGGCCACACGTTCGCCGCACTCTTTAGCGTGCTGCGCCGCACGATGCTAGGCCCGATCTGCCGCAGCTCGCATGTTCCCGGCGAATAGCCGGGAACACGTGGCAACGGCTCGACATATGCCGCCTACGCCGCGTCGACGATCGGATTGGCCAGGATACCGATTCCCTCGACCTCGACCTCGACCTTGTCCCCAGCCTTCATCCACGCCGGCGGCTTGCGCGCATGGGCCACACCCGAGGGCGTGCCCGTGGCGATGAGGTCGCCCGGCTCGAGGGTCATGAACTCCGAGAGGATCGCAATGATCTTCGCCGTCGAGAAGATCATGTCGGATGTATTGCTGTCCTGCATGGTCTCACCGTTGACGCGCGTCGAGATACGCAGACCGGTTGCACCGGGCGGCAGCTCGTCGGCCGTGACGACCACGGGCCCTAGCGGCCCCGTCCCGTCGAAATTCTTGCCGGGCGTCCATTGAGCGCCCTTCCGCTGGAAGTCGCGGACGGAGACGTCATTGAACATCGTATAGCCAAACACGTGCTCAAGTGCCTTGCTCTCCGGAATGTGGCGACCGCCCTTGCCAACCACGATCGTCAGCTCGCACTCGTAGTCGAGCTGGATCGACTCCTTCGGCCGCAGCACCGGCTCTCCGGCGGCGACCAGCGAGGAGGGGAAGCGCGGAAACAGCGCGGGATAGGTCGGCGTCGCATGTCCACCTTCCGCGGCGTGGAGCGCATAATTCAGTCCGATGCAAAGGAACTTGCCCGGCCGCGCGATCGGCAGCGCCGGCTTGACCGAGGCGAGCGGCTGCTTCGCACCTTTGGCTGCGGCCGTCTTGACCGCCGCGAGAGCCGAAGCCCCGCCCGCGATCACATCCTGCAGCGTCCCGACCGACGATACGTCGATCACGCCGCTTCCATCGACGACGCCGAGCGCGGCACCGGTGCCCTTTTTGAACATCATCAGTTTCATCGCTTCACTCCCTCGTGATTTGTCTTCAGTTTTCAGCCTTATCGTGCGGTCTCGTCGGCGCGGATATCGGCGATCGTCCGCTCGCGCAGCTTGAGCCACCACCCGTACTGCACCGTCCAATCGTCGAGGGCGTCCTTCATGGGCCGGCCGAGCGCGATCTCCGCCATCTGCGGCCAGCAGGGATTGACCAATGCCTCGCGCGCGATCGCGATCAGATCAGCCTGCTCATTCTGGAGGATTTCCTCCGCGTGGGCCGGTTCGACAATCAATCCGACGGCCATGGACATGATTCCGGCCTCGCGGCGGACACGCTCGGCATAGGGTACCTGGAAACCCCAAGAGCGCTTCACGCGGGCCGCCGTTGCCGAGCCGACAAGTCCGCCCGACGAGCAGTCGATCAGGTCGACGCCGCGTGCCTTGAGTGCCTTGGCGTAAGCGACCGTGTCATCCATGGTCCAGCCGCCCTCGATGCCATCGACCGCGGAAACGCGGAGGAACAGCGGCATGCCCTTGGGGATGGCCTTCCGGATGGCCTCTGCGATCTCGAGCGGAAAGCGCGTGCGGCCCTCGAAGTCGCCGCCGTAGGCATCGTTGCGCTTGTTCGAGAGGGGCGAGAGGAATTGGTGCGCGAGATAGCCGTGCGCGTTGTGGATCTCGATCATCTCGAAACCGGCCGCAACCGCGCGTTCGGCGGCAGCTGCCCAATCCTTCACGAGCTGGCCGATATCAGCGGCGCTCAACGCTTGCGGCAAGGCATAGCCCGGCGCCATGGGCTCGGCGACGGCCGACACGATCGGCCACTGCTTTTCCCCGCGTGCAAAGTCTTCCGCATTCAGCGGGCCGTTGCCGAACCACGGCCTCTGCATCGCCCCCTTGCGCCCGGCGTGCGCGAGCTGGATGGCTGGGACCGTCCCCTGCTGCTTCATGAAAGCAGCGACGCGCGCAAGGGCCTTGGCGTGCGCGTCCGACCAGATGCCGACATCGCCATTCGTGATGCGCCCCTGGGCGGTGACGGCCGTGGCCTCCACCATGACGCAGCCCGCGCCGCCGAGAGCGAAGCGGCCGAGGTGGGCGAGATGCCAATCCTGTGCGATGCCATCGACGGCGGAATAAGTCGCCATGGGCGCGATGACGACGCGGTTCTTGAATGTCACGTCGCGGATCGCGAGTGGCGTGAACAGACGGGGTTTGGTCATGAGGGCCTTCGGTCCGTACAGGTTGGCAGCAACAGGCGCGGTCAATAAGCGAGCCCGCGGGCCGCCCCTGTCAAGACCGAATGCTGCTCGGCTGATAGCGCCCAACTGCAGATGCACGGCCGCTCACGCGGGCGCCATTACCGGCTGATCGATACGCCGCTCGCCGAACTTGGACGGGCTTCCGAAAGGCGAAGCACCTCGCGATTGGCCGTCACCTTCTGTCCGGGTCGGGCCCGCTGCAGGCCGCTGGTGACCACCCAGTCCTGTGCCTCGACACCGCTGCGGACCACGCGAAGACCTTGATAGAGCGGCCCGAGCTGAATATTGCGGCGCGAAACCGTGCCGTCCTCCGCAACGATGAGGACGAACTTGTTGGCCTGGTCCGTACCGATGGCCGCGTCCGGCAGCAGGACGGTGGACTTCAGCGGCGAGCCTGCAAGTCGGACGCGCGCGAACATGCCCGGCGAGAACATCTGGTCCGCATTGGCGAGGATGGCGCGCGCGCGCATCGTTGCCGTGCCGGGATCCAGGCGATTATCGACGAAGTCCAGCTTTCCGCGGTGGGCAAATGCTGCCTCATCAGGAAGCGAGACATGCACATCCGCGCCGCCCTTGTCGTTACTCGCGAGCGCACCTCGCTCCGCGAGCCGCTTGTACTTGATGTAGTTGTTCTCGCTGATGTCGAAGTAGATGTGGATCGGATCCTGCGTCACGATCAGCGTCAGCAGTGTAGCGTTGGCTGCGCCGCCTGCCGAAATCCAGCTGCCGAGACTGACGCTGGCGCGGCTGATGCGACCATCGATCGGCGCCGTGATCCGCGTGAACGCGAGTTCGAGCTCGGCGGTCGCAACTTTCGCTTCGCTGACTTTGACCGCAGACTCTGCCTCGCGCTGCAGGTTCGCGCGATCGTCGAACATCTTCTCGGACATGACCTTGCGCTCGAGGAGCGGACGGCCGCGTTCCACGTCGAGCGCCGTGTTCTGCGCCTTCGTACGCGCCTGCTCCAGTTCGGCCTGCGCCTGCGAGACCGCACGCTCGAACGGCCGCGGATCGATGACAAAGAGAAGGTCGCCCTTCTTCACCGCCTGGCCGTCGACGAATGCGATATTGTCGACGTAGCCGGATACGCGCGCGCGCACTTCGACGCTCGCGACTGCCTCGAAGCGGCCCGTATACTCGTCCCACTCGACGATCTCGCTGACGACCGGCTGGCTCGTCGTAACGGCGGGCGGCGGCGCGGCCTGCTGGCCCTTGTTCTGGGCCTGCGGCTGGTCACATGCCGCAAACATCGTGGCGAGCAGCAGCGCACCGAGCGGCACCATAGTGCGCTCTCGGCGCCAAATCAGTTTCCGCATACTCGTTCCTGCGAAAGCGGGCCGTCACGCCCTATCATGCCACGTGACGGGTGCCGCGGGCCCAAGAGATTCCATTAAACAGCGCATAAAGTTGTAGCTGGTCGATCGCCCGATGGGAATAGGCCCGACCTTACTCAAAATGAGCAGTGGCGGCTTTACCCTCGGTAAAAGCGCCCGATTCTTTGGCACGGAGCGCTGCCGGAGGCGGCGGATTTGCAAGTTGCCTGCGGAAATTGGTGAACTGACGCTGCTTTGCCGAGCGCCTAGCCCGCTCGCTTATGCGCTCGACCGGCAGCAGCGTTCGCGTGCCATATCCATCTATGACGACGTAGTAGTCACCTAGCTCCTCGGAGTATCCGAGTACGATATTGTCGATGTTCAAGTCCGAGATCGTGATCGGCGACCGGAGAAGCTCGTCCAGAAACTCATCCAACATCTTGCGCAGGGGGAGATCAAACGTTCCCGCACGGGCAAGCGCGCCGACGGTCGGCGCGAGATCGCCATCCCGCCCCTTGATGGCTTGGACGGTCAGGCCCAGCCCCTTGTTGGTTTCCTCGAAGCCCACAATCCGTTGCAGATAGTGCGGATGCCGCAAGCCTGCCTCCGCGAACGCAAGCTGCTCGCGAATCTCACTCACATACATGTCGAAGTGGGGTCTTCTGAGATTCCGGAAATAGCGATGGCGAAGGCGCTTGAAATTGTACCACGGGGCTCCCTGACCGTTCCGCTTCTCGATGAACGTGCGCTTGAGCACCTTCACCAGCAGATCGGAATTGCCGGGATAGCGAAATACGTCACGCCGCACGCCTTCGGCGATGAGTTCATCGTCTCCAAGCAGCAGCATGTGGAGTCGCTCCGAATTTGCTCGGGTGATTCATCAAGCTGAGGCCCTGCGTGTTTCGTCTGCGGGTCGCCAACCGCATATCGGTGGCCAAGCGACCGCTGAGCTGTCGGCGGTCCAGCAATCCGCCTCTCGGTGCGGCCCGTCGCCAGACAGGGCCGCTCGTCTGTGGAATGCTTAATCTTGATGTCACAATAGTGTCAACAAGCTGACACGCTCGCCAACACTATTGCTGCGGCCCGTGCCGCCTGAGAAAACGGCGCCCGCGAGCACCGCGCGAAAATTGTCACAGACCCTGGCGCGTCTCCGCCACGAGGTGGTCGACGACGGCTTCCAAAGCCTCCTGCCGGCTTGCACCCCCTGCCAATGCGCGCGCGAAGCAGGCGAGCTGACGATCCGCACTCGTTCCCTCGGCTAGAATGCGGCGCGCGCCTTCGACCTCACCGAGGCAGCCGAGCGCCACCGCATCCTCATGCACCAGGGCCAGAATCTCCTCGAGAAGGTCGGCATAGGGGACCAGCTCGCCTCGCCCGAAATCGAAGAGCGAGCCCGACAGACCATAGCGCTGTGCCCGCCAGCGGTTCTCCTCCAGCAGGAAGACCGGATACGTTCGCCAGCTCTGATTGTTCCGACGCAGACGATGCAGCATTCGCGCAATGCACGCGAAGAGCGCGGCGACCGTCACCGCATCCTCGCTCGAGGTGCAGATGTCGGTGATGCGCATTTCGAGCGTCTGGAATCGTGCCGACGGGCGCATGTCCCACCAGATCTTCGAGGCATCCTCGATCACCTTGCCGCGTACCAGCACGTCGACCGTCTGGCGATACTCGTCCCAGCTGCTGAAGCGGCCGGGAAGGCCAGTGCGCGGCAGTTCGCGGAAGATCGCGAGGCGCCAGCTTTTGAGGCCCGTATCCTCACCCTCCCAGAAGGGTGACGAGGTCGTCAGCACCAGCAGGTGGGGCAGGAAGTAGCGAAGCTGGTTCATGAGGTCGATGCGCTGCTCATCGTCCTCGATGCCAATATGGACGTGCATCCCCGAGATGAGCAGCCGCCGGCCGACGCCTGCAAGATCGCGGGCCAGCGCGTGATAGCGCTCGCGATCCGTATGGGGCGCCTCGCCTGCGCGCGCGAAGGGATGTGTCGACGCGGCGATCGGAGCAAGCCCGTAGTTCGCAGCACTCGATATGATGCCGGATCGCAGACGCCTCAAGTCCGCACGCGCCTCCGCGAGCGTCCGACACGGGCGCGTGCCCACTTCGATTTGCGAGCGCAGAAACTCCGGTGAGACCTGCGGCCCGAGCGCACGTTCGCACTCGGCGATGAAAGCCGCGGGCGCCTCAGTTGAGAGCGCGCGCGTGCGGACGTCGACGAGGTGATACTCTTCCTCGATGCCAATGGTCAGAGTGGGCTCGCTCGGGGGCATCACTATCTCGCGCAGAGTTGATATCTGTTGCGCATGGTAACCGATCCGCACGCATGGCGCGCGTCTACTCGATGACCTAGCTTCAAGCCCAACAGCATCGAAGGGAGAAATCGCCGTGAAACGGTGGCTTGTTGGATTTCTGCTCGGCGGCGTACTCGGCGCAGGGCTCGGCTTTGCAGCCGGCATCTTCTTCTTTCCCTATCTCTTTCCACCACCGACTGCAGCGGAGGTGCTCACGCAATCGGATATGGCCTCGGCGGTCATCGCGCGTGGCACATTCATCCATGCCGATCCGTCCGATCCCGTGCACTGGGGGAAGGGCAGCGTTAGCGTTCGCCGCGACAGCGTGTTTCTCGAGGAGAACTTCGAGGTCGGGCCGGGACCCAAGTACCACGTCTATCTCGTGCCGAAGGCCGAGTTCCGCCGATCGGGCGATCTCAAGGACCAGATGTTCGTCGATCTCGGCCGACTGCGCTCGTTCAAAGGCAGCCAGCGATATGCAATCCCCGCCGGCATCGATATCAGCAAGTACGCCAGCCTCATCATCTGGTGCGAGGCATTCTCGGTGCTGATCTCGCCCGCCGATCTCAAGTCTTAGAGAATGGGCTGGACGCTGAGCGGCATCCCGCCCTTCGGCCGCAGTGTGACGCGGCTGATCGGCTCGGGCAGATGGCGGCCATCCCAGCCGAAGCGCGCGGCGCGGACAAACGTCGCGAAAAGCACGACCGCCTCGACCTGCGCGAAGGACATGCCGAGGCATATGCGCGGACCTGCGCCGAACGGCATGTACTGCGTGCGCGGCATCGCCTTTTCGCGCTCGGGAAGAAATCGATCTGGATCGAAGCGGTCCGGATCCTCCCAGAGCCTGCGGTGACGGTGGATTGCATAGATCGGGATGACGATCTGCGCGCGAGGCCGGATGGTAACCTCGTCGAGACGTACCTCGACCGTCGGCATGCGCGAAATGAGCGGCGCCGGTGGATAGAGTCGCATGGCCTCCTTCATCACGCGGTCGGTGATGGCGAGGCGCGGAACGTGCCCCGCCTCGATCCGCCCGTCGCCTGCGACGTCCAAAACCTCCGCCCGCACCCGCTCCTGCCATTCCGGTGCGCGGGCCATGAGGTAGAGCGCCCATGTGAGCGCCCGCGCCGTTGTCTCGTGCCCGGCTTCGAGGAGCGTCAGCAAGTTGCTGATCACATCCTCATCCTCCATAGGCGCACCATTCTCCGGATTGCGCGCGGCGAGCAGCCGCCCGAGCAGATCATTGCCTCCCTCGCCTTCCGCACGGCGCCGCGCAACGATATCGCCGACGGCGCGCCTCAGCCGCGCGGCCGAGCGCTTCCGCGCAAATGTTGCGGGATGCGGCAGCCACGTCGGCATCTTCATCAGCGCCCACGCGAGTTCCCAAGAGCTGTTCGCCAAATAGGCTGTGCCCTCGCGCTTGATCTCTTCGGCTTCAGCCGGCACGCCGCCCGCGAGCATCGTGCGCGCGATCACGTCGAACGTGACGTCGATCATATCTGCGTCGACGGCGCGGACGCCGGGTCCGCTGCGCAGCCAAGCAGCCGTCAAGCCCGCTGCAGCTGCGGACATCTCCGGCACATACGTCAGGATCTCCTGATGACGGAAGAGCGGCGCCGTGGTGCGGCGCTGCCAGCGCCAGTGCGCGCCGACGGAGGTCAAGACACCATCGCCGAGGCTGCCGCCGAGCACGCGCCGCTCGAGTTCCGTCTTGGTGAAGGTGTCGCTGCTCGCGACGAGCACCTGCTCGACCAGATCGGGGCGCGTGACCCAAACGACGAGGCGTCCTTTCGCCGGCTCGAAGACAACCATCGGCTCTTCGTAGACCGGTCGCGAGAGCACGCGCAGAGGATTGCGCACGTACTCGAAAAGCGCCCGCTCGAGCCTGATCGGCTGATCGGGCGGCACGACGGTCGGGGGATAGAGTGCCGAGGATGCGGGAGCAACGACACCTGCGTGCAGCATGACGGGCACCTTCTGACGATCTGGGTCAGAATATCAGATGCGCGCCATACGGCCGAGCGTCAGTTCGCCCCCTCCAGCAACAGGCTCTTTTCAGTTGGCGCCTTCAAGCAGGCGGCTTTTGTTAATTGGCGCCTTCAAGCAGGCGCCGGGCGATAACCTGCGCCTGGATCTCGGCCGCGCCCTCGAAGATGTTCAGAATGCGGGCGTCACAAAGCACGCGCGACACCGGATATTCCAAGGCGAAGCCGTTGCCGCCATGGATCTGTAGGGCATTGTCCGCGTTGGCCCAGGCAATGCGCGCAGCGAGCAGCTTAGCCATGCCCGCTTCGAGGTCGCAGCGCCGGCCCTCGTCCTTCTCGCGCGCCGCGTAGTAGGTGATCTGGCGCGCGATCATGGTCTCGACGGCCATCATCGCGATCTTGTTGGCGACGCGTGGGAAAGCATAGATCGGCTTGCCGAACTGCACGCGCTCGAGCGCGTACTTGAGTGCGAGATCCATGGCCGACTGCGCCACGCCGACCGCGCGGGCCGCCGTCTGGATGCGCGCCGACTCGAATGTCGCCATGAGCTGCTTGAAGCCCTGCCCCTCGGCACCACCGAGAAGCTGGCTCTCCGGCACCTCGAAGCCGTCGAAGGAAATGTCGAACTCCTTCATGCCACGATAGCCGAGCACCTCGATCTCGCCGCCCGTCATGCCCTCGGCTGGAAATGGATTGTCGTCCGTTCCGCGCGGCTTCTCGGCGAGCAGCATGGAGAGCCCCTTGTAGCCGGGCTCATTGGGGTTCGTGCGCACGAGCAGCGTCATGACATCAGCACGCGCGGGATGCGTGATCCAGGTCTTCTGCCCGAAGACCTTGTAGACATCGCCATGCTTCTCCGCGCGCGTCTTGAGCGAGGCGAGGTCCGAGCCCGTGTTCGGCTCGGTGAAAACGGCCGTCGGCAGGATCTCGCCCGCCGCGATCGGCCCGAGATATTTGGCCTTCTGCTCATCCGTGCCGTTCTGGAGGATCAATTCGCCCGCGATCTCCGAGCGCGTGCCGAGAGAGCCGACGCCGATGTAGCCGCGCGACAGCTCCTCCGAGACGAGGCACATGCTCTCCTTGCCGAGGCCGAGCCCGCCGTGCTCCTCCGGGATGGTCAGGCCGAACACGCCCATCGCGCTCATCTCGGCGATCACCTCGAGCGGGATGTACTCGTTCTTGAGGTGCCACTCGTGTGCGTCGGGAATGACCTTCTCGACGGCGAACTTGCGCATTTCCTCGCGCATGGCGGCGAGCGTCTCGTCGAGACCCGTATCGCCGAACGTCGTCGCACCCGGCTGGTCCGCAATCAGAGCCGCAATGCGCGCCTTCACGTCATCCGTAAAGCCGCTCTCCACGAGTTCCACCACGGCGGGTTCCGCCATGAAACGCGCGACCTCTGCAGCCGGAATGCCGAGCTGGCCCGGGCGTACGATCTCGCCCTGGCTCATGGGAATGCCGCCGCCGATCTGCGCGAGGTACTCGCCGAACGCCGCCCCGAGCAGAAGCCGCTCCATCTCGCCGGCTCGCCCCTCGGCTTCGAGGCGTTGAGCCCAGCCAAGTATCTGCCTCAGGGCCTCGACATACGTCGCAAGCCACGCGAGCCCGTGAAGTGCGTGCTGCGCGCTATCCCCACGCCCGGCTGCAGCCGACTTCGCGCCAACCGAGGACTTGGCGAGTTGCATCAGCCGCTCCGCGGCTGCGAGAGCACTGGCACAAGCATCGAACTTTGCTGCGGACGACGAAGGCGCGGCGGCGCGTTGGGTGGCCATACGAGGATCTCTGTCAGGACGTGAAATGGGAATACTGCGCTGCACAATAGTGGGTTTGCGCGCTCGCGCAATCCCGCCAACTGATGGAAAATTCGTCGCGATCCGCCTAACGGCGATCGCGCGCCAGCTCATCGAAGATGCGCGCGAACTCGACGGCGCCCGGCCGCTTCTCGTTGACACGCATCCGCTGCTCGAGCGCGGCCAGCAGCTCGGCGCCATTCTTCTCGCGGACGATCGTGTTGCGGCCATAGGCGGCGCGCGAGAAGAAGTTCGTCGTCGGCATCCGACGCCCGATCGGCGTCATCATCTCGAGACCTGTTCCCGGCCCCGCGAGGTTCATCAGCTCGAGTTCCGGGCCGGAGAGCGACGTGCGGCCGGCCTGCAGACCGTGGTCCAGCACGCCGCGCAGCTTGATGACCTGCAGCCATGGCCCGACATCAGGATCGAGGTTGAGGGCGTGAATGCCCTGCCCGCGCGGCGTATTGCCGAGCGCCACGTGCCGTCCCCACTGATAGGGCACAGATTTAGCCGCCCGCACCATCTTGCGGACGATCGCCGCCTTGCGCTTGAGGTACGCCGCGCGTCCCGGCGAGACTTTGCGTGCCGTTTCCTCGAGCCTGTTGACGAACGACGGGCCATGCTTGGCGACCTCGTTCACCGAATTGCCGGCGAGAAGCTGCGCATAGCCGAGCGCGGTCGAGATCGGGCGGCCTTTGCGCGTATCGGGATCGATGCCAGCCTGCATGTCGTAGACGCCACGACCGCCGGTCTCGAGCGAATAGACGTCGATCACCTGCGCCTTGGTCAGGCCGACGCGCAAGGCTTCCTGCGCATAGCGCCGCTTGAACTCGCGTTCGGGAACGGCTGCGGGCACATAACCGTACTGCGACTTAGCTGCCGCCAGAAAATCATGCAGCCCCGCAATCTCCGTGTCGGGACGCGGCGGCCTCAGATCGGCAATGATCTTCGCCACATCAGTGGGCAGCGGCGGCCCCTCGTACTGTGGCGGCTGGTCCGGCACGTAGTCTGCCGCCGAGAAGGCAGTGCCCGATGCGCGTTTGCGCCGGCGACCTTCGCGCAGGGAATCGACTTCGGCCCAGTACACGTCGAGCCTGCGATCGAACGGCGCGCGGGCCGCGAGATAGGCTTGATAGGCGGTGAGCTGTCGCTGATTGAGCTTTGCAGCGAGGTCGTCAGGAACGCGTTGGGCTGCCGCCGCGAGAGATGCGCCACCGAGCGCGAGCATAAACAGACATGCTCCCGCGCTGGCTCGAAATGCCCTGAGCCGCCAGCCATTCATGCAGCCAATCTCCCTCCGCTCCCTCGATGTCCCGCGCCACACGGGCTTTCGACGGCCCCTACCGGAAGGATTGGCCCATTATGTGGCATCCGAGCTAAGTCGCGTCTTCGCCACGGCGCTGCGCAATGGGAATATTCCCCATGAGAAGTGCGCGCCCGGCATATAGGCCGCCACTCAGCTCGAGATCGAAGCGCTCGGCATCGCGCCGCCGGAACTCGGCGATAACATCCCCGGCCTCCTCCTGTTCGTCCCCGAGTTTGACCAGCGCCTCCTCGGCCATGGCGAGTGCCGATTCGAATGTCTCGCGGATCTGGTAGTCCACGCCCGCGTGCATGAGCTCGATCGAGGTCGTGCGGTCGAACGAGCGCGCAAATACCGGCACGAGCGGGAACTCCGCCTTCGCGATCTCGGCGATCTTCTTGGTCTCGGCGGGCTTGTCGATCGCGATGATAATCGCTCGCGCCGTTTCCGCGCCTGCCGCGTGGAGGATGTCGAGACGCGTACCGTCACCGTAATGAACCTTGAACCCGAAATCTGCACCGTCCCGGATGCTTTCGGTGTCCGTCTCGATGAACGAGATCGTATGGCCGCGCGCCAGCAATGGCTGGCTGACGATCTGTCCGAAACGGCCGAAGCCGATGATCAGAATGTTGCTCTTGAGTCCATCGGGCGCTTCCACGCCATCCATCGACTGTGCCGTCGGTGTCATGAGCCGATCGTGCAGAATGATCATGAGCGGTGTCAGCACCATCGAGATGATGATGACGGCCGTAAGGATGGCATTCTTCTCACCCGAGAGCAGTCCGACGCTGGTCGCCGCCGCATAAAGGACAAAAGCGAACTCGCCGCCCTGGCACATGATCACCGCACGCTCGAGCCCCTCGCGGTGGCCACTTCTCAGAAGGCGCGCGACGCCGTAGATGCCGGCGAACTTCAGGACCATGTACGAGACGACACTGGTCAGCACGAGAAGCCAGTTGCTGGCGATCACCGCAAGATCGAGCGCCATGCCCACGCCGAGGAAGAAGAGGCCGAGCAGCAGTCCGCGAAATGGTTCGATGTCGGCTTCGAGCTGATGACGGAACGACGATTCCGACAGCAGCACGCCTGCCAGAAATGCCCCCATGGCCATCGACAGGCCGCCAAGCTGTAGCGCCAGTGCCGAGCCAAGCACGACGAGCAGAGCCGCCGCGGTGAGCACCTCGCGCGCCTTGGCATTCGCGAGGACGCTGAACATCGGATTGAGCAGATACCGCCCGACCACGATGAGCCCCAGGATCGAGGCAATGCCGACGCCGACCGCCGTCAGGCGATCCGCCAGCGTCGCGTCGGCGCCGCCCGGCGCGAGAAACGCGACGAGTGCCAGGAGCGGCACGATGGCGAGATCCTCGAGCAGCAGCACCGACACCATGCGCTGCCCCTTCGGCGTCGAAAGATCGCCGCGCTCCTCCAGGACCTGCATGACGATCGCGGTCGAGGTCAGCACGAAGCCGGCGGCGGCAACGAAGGAAACGCCCAGCGGAAAGCCCATGGCGACGCCGGCGAACGAGAGCAGGACGCTGCACACGCCGACCTGCAGCACCCCGAGCCCAAAGATCTCTGCCTTGAGCCCCCACAGGCGCGAGGGCTCCATCTCGAGGCCGACGATGAAGAGGAACATGACCACGCCGAGTTCAGCGACGTGGATGATGGCCTGTGGATCGGAGAAGAGCCCGAGGCCGAACGGGCCGATGACCAGCCCAGCTGCCAGATAGCCAAGCACCGAGCCGAGCCCGAGACGCTTGAAAATGGGCACGGCGACCACCGCTGCCCCAAGCAACGAAACGATCTTTACGAGGTCGGGGCCGGACGCCTCTGCTGCCATTCTTGCTTTCTCAGCGCCGTCGTCCCGGCTGTGTGCGCTTCATGATCAAGGCCGCCACCGCCGCCGGAACACCGAAGCTTATGGCGAAAACCGGAAGCTCCTGCAACACAGTGTACCCTGCATGCTGGACGCCGATCCACACGTTCACGAGAGTAAGCGCCAGCCATACCGGAATGAAGGCCTTTGCCGCAACTCCGAGAATGCCGCGATCCGGGTCCCAGAAGCGCCCCAGCAGGAGGAACAGGCCGAGAAGCACGAAGCCTCCCGCAGTAACCATTATCAAATGCATGCAAGGCCCTCGTAAGCCCACGGATCAATCGCCGCGGGCAATACGATTGTCTGGATTGGGGGTCAAGCTCTCACTTCGTGGTGTAGCCGCCATTCACAAGGACGGTCTGGCCGGTCATCCACCACCCGTCTGAAACCAGAAGGCGAATGTACGGAATGATATCCTCGATGTCGGTGAGACCGGTCTTGGAGAAGGGCGACAGCGCTGCCGCCGTCTTGTGGTAGGCGACCGCATCGGCGCCCTCGGCCGGGTAGAAAAATGGCGTGTCCATTGGGCCGGGGCCGATCGCGGTGACGGAGATACCCCGGGCGCCGAACTCCTTGGCCGCAGCGCGCGTGTAGTGCTCAACCGGCGCCTTGCCACCGGCGTAGGCTGCATAGAATGGCGTGAAGGCGCCGAGAAGCGATGTGACGAGCGTCACCAGCTTGCCGTTGTCATTGAGCGTCCTGCCGGCTTCCTTGATGAAGAAGAAGGCCGACTTGGAGTTGACCGCGCTCATATCGTCGAACTCGGCTTCGCTGATCTCTGCGATGGGCTTCTTGAGGACTTTCCCAACCGTGTTGATCGCGATGTCGATGCCGCCCATGGCCGCTTTGGCATCGGTAAAAAGCTTCTCCACGGCAGCGGCGCCGGTCAGGTCACCCTGAAACGCGAAGGCCGAAGCACCGGCCGCCTTCACATCCGCGACCGTGGCATCGGCAGCGGCTTTGGTCGCCGCGCTGTTGTAGTGAACGGCGACGGCCTTGGCGCCGTGCGCCGCGAGATCGCGAGCGATGAGCCCGCCCAGATTCTTGGCACCGCCGGCGATAAGAGCCGTCTTTCCCTTGATGCTGTGATCGGCCAAGTCCGCATCTCCCTTCGACACATAGCCGCGCCATGCGGCCTTTCTCCGGGAGAAGTTATCGTTTAACACTGCTGGATAAATCCCGCACTTTCGACATTACTGTTCGGTGATAGAGAACAATTGACCTCACATGGACCGGATTGACCTCTTCCGCATCTTCGCTCGCGTCGCCGAATGCGCCAGCTTCACCCAAGCCGCGAATACGCTTGGCCTGCCGCGGTCGTCCGTATCCACGGCCATCCAAGAGCTCGAAGTACGGATCGGCACGCGCCTGCTCAACCGGACGACACGCCGTGTCACCCTCACGCATGACGGCACCGCATTCCTCGAGCGATGCCTTCGTCTGCTCGCCGACATCGAGGAAACGGAGACATTCTTCCGCAAATCTTCAGCGCGCGTCGGCGGCAAGCTGCGCGTTGATGTTCCAGGGCGGATCGGGCGCCTCGTCATCGCACCGGAGCTGCCGGCCTTCCTCACCCGCTATCCCGAGCTGCAAATTGAGCTCGGCGTCACGGACCGGACGGTCAACCTCATCGAGGACAATGTCGACTGTGCCATCCGTGTCGGTCAGCTCGGCGACTCGACATTGGTCGCGCGCCGCATCGCCGACCTCGACCTCATCAACTGCGTAAGCCCCGCCTACATCGAAGCCCATGGGACGCCGCACGGACCAGACGATCTCGATCGGCATAAGGCCGTCCTCTACGCATCTCCATCCACCGGGCGCATCGAAGAGTGGGAATGGCTCGAGGGCAAAACGGTGCGCACGCGCCCCATGCCTGGCAACGTGATTGTGAATGGGGCCGAGGCCTACATCGCCTGTGCAATCGCTGGTCTCGGATTGATCCAGATACCCGCCTACGACGTCCGCGATCATCTTGCCGCTGGCACGCTGGTCGAGGTCATGTCCGGCCATCGCGCCGCGCCCTTGCAGATGACACTGCTCTACCCGCACCGGCGGCATCTTTCGCGCCGGCTCCAGGTCTTCATCGAGTGGGTGGTCCCGCTCCTTCAGGAACGCGTCGCCTGACACTACAGCCGCCTAGCCGCGCGGTTTCACGTCCAGCGCCGGCGCAAGGATGATGAGGCCCGTCAGCGCCACGGCTGCCTGCACGCCGAACGCCGTCCGGTAGGCGATCTCCGGTGGTGCACCGCCAACAGGCTCGAAACTGCCCACCACGAGGCCGAACACGAACTGAGCCGCCGCGATCGCGGTCATGATGCCCATGTTCGCGATTGCAACGCCGCGTCCCATGAGCCGGCCCGGCACCAACCCGCGCCCCATGGCCATGGCTATAGTCGGGTAGGCGCTGCAGATGCTGACGATGACGAACAGGGTCGTGACGAACCACAGCGGCGGACGGCTCACGAGGGCCATGAGGGCGGCCGCCATCAGGATCAACGTGCCACCGACGAGCATGGGCAGCTTCAGCGAATTCACGGCGCGTGCAACGCGGCCATAGAAGTAGTGCCCGCCGATCCCGCCGAGCGCCATGAGCAGCAACACGGAGCCCCGCTGTATGTCGTCGAGCGCGTGCATGTGCTTGAGATAGGGCGCGCCCCACACGCCTGACATCACGCTCGAGAAAGACATGGGCAGGCCGGCGACGAGCAGGCGGCCCATGCCGGGCTGGCGCACAGCTTCGCGCACGCCCGCGAGCACCTCGCCGAACGTCTCCTTCCTTGTTGCACGCGGCGCATGGCCGGGTGGTGCATCGCGCACGACGAGCGCAAGAGCGAGTGTCAGCACAGCGACGGCGGCGGCAAAAAGCCAGTAGCTCTCCCGCCATCCGATGAGCACGATCAGCGCTGCCAGCGGCGCCGTCGCGCACAGATTACCGACGGCAGCGAAACTATTGAGCGCAGCCGTTTGCGTCACGAAGCGATCGGTCGGTAGCCAGTTCGCCATCACGTAGAAGGCACCTGTGAAGGCGCCAGCCGTACCGATGCCCATGAGGATGCGCGCCAGCGTGAGCGTCTCGGGTGAACCGCCAGCAGCGAACAGCGCCGTCCCGAGCGCGGTGAAGACGAGCATGGTGCTCATGACCACGCGCCCGCCGAAGCGATCGAGCAGCATCCCGGTCGGGATCTGCATCAGTGCATAAGCAAAGAAGAGTGAACTCGCGATCGTCGAGAGCACAGCAGGCGAAAGCGCCATCTCGCGTTCGAGCTCGGGCGCCACCACGCCAAAGCTCTGGCGCAGAAAAAGATTGGCGAAGCCGAGCACGTAGAGCACGGCAAGGATTGGCAAAAAGGCGCGCGTCACGGCAGCATCCAGACCAAGGCCATGCGCGCGGCGCCGGTCTCGATTGCGTACCCTGGACCAGCACGGAGCCGAACTTCCTTGCGCCGGCGGCGCCGATCGTCAATGCAGTGGATCACGTCCCCTCCGGCCCTCTGCCGCGCCTTGGCGCGGTCGCGGCGGATCCTATGATGTCGCCCCGCCACCGTTTCAGCAATCGCGACAACCCGCACCCAGGAGTGCACAGAATGATTATCGCCGTGGTCCAGATTCCCATGCCGCAGCGCCCGCGCGATGCCGCGATCGCGGCTCAGTCGAAGTCGGCGGCGACCTTCCGGGCACTCGGGGACAAGGGCCTTCTGCGCAAGGATTTCCTGAATGGGGAGGCGGGTGGCGGTGGCGTCTACTACTGGACGTCGCGGGAAGCCGCCGAAGCCTGGTTCAGCCCCGCATGGCGCGCCGAGGCCAAGGCGCGGTTCGGCGCCGAGCCGGTGATCACCTACTACGAGAGCTACGTCACGGTGGACAACATCAAAGGCGAGACGATCGTCCGCGACAACGGCTGAGAGGCATCCGACGCCGCATGTCGCTCGAACGCCGCATACTTCTATGGATGTGCGTGCTCGTCGCCGTGAACCAGTTCGGTTTCGGCGCCATGGTACCGTCGTTGCCGCTCTACGCTCAGTCCTTCGGCGTACCCGCATCCGCGATCGGCATGGCCATTGCCGTCTACGGGCTTGCGCGCTTCTTCTCGGCCCTCCCGGCTGGTCGGCTGTCGGATATTCTCGGACGAAGACAGAGTCTCGCGATCGGTGGCCTGATCTCGGCTCTCGGAAACTTCTGGTGCGCCTGGGCGACCAGCTATCCCGAATTCATCGTCGCGCGTTTCGTTGCCGGCTTCGGCGCTGGCCTCGTCCTCACCACCGGTAACATCGTTCTCGCCGACATCAGCACGCCGCAAGTGCGCGGGCGCATGATCGCCATCTACCAGGGCACGTTCATTTTCTCCGTCGGCATCGGCCCTTTTCCTGGCGGCCTGCTGGCCGAGCACTATGGCCTCGCCGCGCCGTTCATTTTTGCCGGAACCGGCGCCTTTCTCGCAACGACCGTCGCGTGGTTCGCGGTGAGTGAGACGCGCGACTTGGCACAAGCGTCAGCCGGAGTCGGCGGCGTGCCCGTATCGTTCTTCACGCAAATCCACAACTTGACGCGCAATGTCGGCTACGTGCTCGTGAGCCTCATCTCGCTCATGAATGCGGTCGTTCGCACGGGCGGCCTCTTCGCGATCATCCCGATCCTGGCAACGGCGCGTCTCGGCATTTCGGTCAGTGCCATTGGCTTCGGGCTGATGCTCGGCAGTGTCGCCGGGCTGTTCGCCGCCTACCCGTCGGGCTGGCTCGCGGACCGCTATGGTCGCAAGGCCGTCATTGTGCCGGTGACGGTCATCAGCGGCCTTTCCATGATCCTATTCTGCTTCGCGCCATCCTATCCGTGGTTTGTCGCGGCGTGCGTCGTGTGGGGCATCGCGATTGCGGCCGGCGGCGCCGCTCCCGCAGCCTATGCCGCCGACTCAGCGCCTCCCGGCATGAATGCCACGGCCATGAGTACCTTCCGCATGACGGGTGACCTCGGCTACGTCATCGGGCCGATCGCTCTCGGCTTCATTGCTGATCTTTATGGGCCGGTTACAGCTCTCCTGTCCGGCGCATTGGGTCTCGTGCTCATCGGCGCAGCGTTCGGCGTTTTTGCCAACGAATCCCACCCACGCCGGAAGGCCTGAGATCATGGCGACGAGCGCCGATACGTCGCCCCGCACGCGCTCTCTGATCTTCCTGCTGCTGGCGCAGGTCGCGGCCATGACTACATGGTTCGCAACCACGGCGTCGCTCGCCGCCATGCGACAAGGTTGGACGCTGACGCCCTTCCAGGAAGGGCTCATGACCAGCAGCGTTCAGGCTGGTTTCGTCGGCGGCACGGTGACGAGTGCGCTTCTCAGCGCCGCCGACCGCTACGATCCGCGCAATCTCTTCACGATGTCTGCGATCATCGCGGGTACGGCCTGCCTGCTCGTCGTTCTCTTTGCGCCGACGGACATTGCCGTGCCCGTGCTGCGCTTCGCGACCGGCTTCTGTCTCGCTGGCGTGTATCCCGTCGGCATGAAGATGGCCGCGACATGGGCCAAGGGCGATCTCGGTCTTCTCATTGGTCTGCTCGTCGGTGCGGTGACGCTCGGCTCGGCGATGCCGCATCTTTTCGTACCACTCGGCCTCGACTGGCGCGTGCCGTGTGTCATTGCGGGCATCTGCGCGCTCATGGGCGCGCTTCTCATTCGCCGCGTCGACCTTGGACCAAATCGGGCGCCGGCCCCGCCTTTCCGTCTCGCGAACGCGACCGAAGCCTTTCGCCGCCGCCCGCTCCGCCTCGCCAATCTCGGATACTTCGGCCACATGTGGGAGCTGTATGCCATGTGGGCCTGGATCGGCACATTTCTGGCGGCGAGCTTCACCCTGCGCTACGATGCCACGCCGCCGATCAGCGCCAGCATTGCGACCTTCCTGATCATCGCGAGCGGCGCCATCGGCTGCCTCGCGGGTGGCTGGGCCGCCGATCGCGTGGGGCGGACAGTCGTCACCATCGTCTCGCTCGCCGTCAGCGGCACCTGCGCACTGGTGATGGGTTTTGCCTTTGGCGGGCCGGCGTGGCTCATCCTGCTGATCGGCATCATCTGGGGCATCACGATCGTATCGGATTCGGCGCAGTTCTCCGCCTCGGTGACCGAACTCAGCGACCGCACGCTCGTCGGCACCATGCTCACCGTGCAGACGTGCATCGGCTTTCTGCTGACGCTCATCACGATCCACGTCATGCCCTACGTGGTGGCGGGGCTTGGCTGGACCTATGCCTTCACGATCCTCGCCATCGGCCCCGCCATCGGCATCTGGGCCATGGCACGCCTGCGGGCTGATCCTGCTTCGGTGAACCTCGCCGGCGGCCGGCGCTGATCACGTCCCGCAGAACGTCGCGCGCACGACCTGCTCTGGCCGTGGCGGCAGTGCGTACTCGGGCACATCCGGCTGATCGTCGAAGGGCCGCGCAAGCACAGAAAGCAGCTTCTCGAACGGCGCGAGATCGCCGCCCTCGACAGCCGCAGTCAATGCCTCCTCGACAAGGTGATTACGCGGGATGAAAGCGGGATTGACGGCCTTCATCGCAGCGAGACGCGCCGTCGGATCACCACCCTCGAGCGCAAGCCGCGCGCGCCACGTGACGGCCCACGCATCGAACGCCGCCGCATCGTCGAACAGCGCGCGCACTTTCGCATCCGCTGCGGGATCGCCCGCCGCTTCCGACAGGCCGCGGAAAGTGAGCGTGAAGTCGGCCTTGCCGGCAGCCATGACATCCATGAACTGCTTCACGAGCAGCGGATCCTCATCGCGCGCCTCGAGGAGCCCGAGCTTGCGGCGGAAGCCCGCGACATAGGCCGCCTCGAACTTTTCGGGATAGGTGTCGATGATCTTCTGCGCGATGGCGATAGCCGTCTCGCTGTCATCCGCAATGAGCGTCAGCAGGGCTTCGGCGAGCCGCGTGATATTCCAACGACCGACGAGAGGCTGATTGCCATAGGCGTACCGGCCGTGCTCGTCGATGGAGCTGTAGACGGTGGCCGGATCGAACGTATCCATGAACGCGCACGGGCCGTAGTCGATTGTCTCGCCCGAGATCGCCATGTTGTCCGTGTTCATGACACCGTGGATGAAACCAACCAGCATCCAGCGCGCAATCAGCTCGGCCTGATTGTCGAGCACGCGCGTCAGCAGGGCGGCCGCGGGATTCTCGCTGCCCGCGAGATCGGGATAGTGACGTTGAATGACATACTCTGTGAGCGCCTTCAGCCCCTCCACATCACTGCGCGCGGCGAAGTACTGGAAGGTCCCGACCCGAATGTGGCTCGCCGCGACGCGCGTCAGCACAGCGCCCGGCAGGGCCTTCTCGCGCATGACAGGCTCGCCCGTCGTCACGGCAGCGAGCGCCCGCGTCGTCGGAATACCGAACGCGTACATGGCCTCGCCGATAATGTACTCGCGCAAAACCGGCCCCAGCGCGGCACGCCCATCGCCACGCCGCGAGTATGGCGTCGGCCCTGAGCCCTTGAGCTGGACGTCGCGGCGATTGCCGGTGCGATCGATCACCTCACCCAGCAGAATGGCGCGCCCGTCGCCGAGCTGGGGACTGAACCCGCCGAACTGGTGGCCCGCATAAGCCATGGCGATGGGCTCGGCGCCGCCCGGCACGCGATTGCCGGCCAGGATCTCCACGCCCTCGGGCGAGGCCAGATAGGCCGGATCGAACCCGAGTTCCTGCGCCAGAGCTTCGTTGAGCTTCACCAGGCGTGGCGCCCTCACCTGCGTTGGCGCGAGCCGCGCATAAAAGCGTTCCGGCAGCCGGGCATAGCTGTTCTCGAAGGGCAGGAAGGTGGCAGCATCCGGTTGCGCGGTCATGGTTCTTTCCGGTCCGGGTTGTAGGGGCGGCATTCATTCGGGCGCCGCGTTCACTTATACCCTATATCGGGTCAGAAGCGCGACTTGACCAGGGCGCGAGACCGGCCCAATTGTCCCGCCATGAGCGCGCCGACCGACATCCAGCACAATGGGCAGCACGAGGGCCCGCCAGCGGAGCAGGCCCCGGTCCCCCGCGGCCCCGACGTGATCAATGCCTATCTCAAGACGCTGCCGGCCGCGCCCGGCGTCTACCGCATGATCGATCCGCAAGGCGATGTCATCTACGTCGGCAAGGCCCGCAGCCTCAAGGCGCGCGTCTCGAACTACACCCGTCTCGGCGGCCACACGAACCGCATTGCCCGCATGATCTCGGCGACGGCGAGCATGGAATTCGTCACCACGCGCACGGAGAGCGAGGCGCTGCTGCTCGAGGCGAACCTCATCAAGCGCTTTCGCCCGCGCTTCAATGTTCTCCTGCGCGACGACAAGTCCTTTCCCTATATCCTGATCTCGCGCGACCACGGCGCACCGCAGATCATGAAGCATCGCGGTGCGCGCAAACGCAAAGGCGACTACTTCGGCCCATTCGCCTCGGCAGGCGCCGTCAATCGCGCGATCAACACGTTGCAGCGCGCCTTCCTCCTGCGTTCGTGTTCGGATTCCGTCTACGAAACACGCACGCGCCCGTGCCTGCTCCATCAGATCAAGCGCTGCTCCGCGCCGTGCACGGGCGAGATCAGTCTCGAGGACTACGGCCGGCTGGTCGACGAAGCCTGCCGCTTCCTGCGCGGCGGCAGCCAGGATGTGCGCGAGCAGTTGCGCGGACGCATGATGGCCGCTTCCGATGCACTCGAATTCGAGCAGGCCGCCGCGATCCGCAATCGCCTCTCGGCGCTGAGCCACGTCACGGCCGATCAAACCATAAACCCCGAGGGTATCGAGGAAGCCGACGTCTTCGGTGCCTATCAGGACGGCGGGCAGACCTGCGTGCAGGTGTTCTTCTTCCGCACGGGCCAGAACTGGGGCAATCGCGCGTACTTCCCGCGGGCCGACCGTTCCATCGATCTGGACGAAGTGCTCGATTCCTTCATCGCGCAGTTCTACGACGACAAGCCTGTGCCGCGCCTCATCCTGCTCTCGCACGACGTGCCGAGCCGCGAACTGCTGGCCGAAGCTCTCTCGCTGAAGGCCGAGCGCAAGGTCGAAATCCGCGTTCCCCAGCGCGGGGCAAAGACTGGTGTTGTCGAGCACGCGCTCGCCAACGCCAAGGAAGCGCTCGGTCGCCGTCTCGCCGAGGGTGCCTCGCAACGCCGGCTGCTCGAAGCGCTCGCCGATCGCTTCGCTCTCGCGCAAGTGCCACGCCGCATCGAGGTGTTCGACAACAGCCACGTATCGGGCACGAATGCCGTCGGTGGTATGATCGTCGTCGGCGCGGATGGCTTCGTCAAAGGGCAGTACCGCAAGTTCAATATCAAATCGGAGAACCTCACGCCTGGCGATGACTACGCCATGATGCGCGAGGTGCTGTCGCGGCGCTTCAAGCGCGTCGCCGCCGCTGCAGCGCCAACAGTCGACGAGAGTCCCGTCGATCTCGACACGATCCCCGAGACGCCCGCGGACGTGCTCCCGCAAGAGGAGCCCGATGACGTCGAGGATGCAGCATTTCCCGACAAGCCCGATCTCGTTCTCATCGATGGCGGACTCGGCCAGCTCAATGTCGCGCGCGAGGTCTTCGACGGCCTCGGCATTACGGACATCGCCCTCATGGGCATCGCCAAGGGACCGGACCGCGATGCCGGCCGCGAGCATTTCCACATTCCGGGACGCAATCATCCGATCATGCTGGAGACGCGCGATCCCGTTCTCTACTTCGTCCAGCGCTTGCGCGACGAAGCGCACCGTTTTGCCATCGGCGCCCACCGTGCGCGGCGCACCAAGGCCATCGGCGTCAATCCGCTCGACGAGATCGAGGGTATCGGCCCGACGCGCAAGCGCGCTCTGCTCCATCATTTCGGCTCGGCCAAGGCCGTGAGCCGTGCGAGTGTCTCCGATCTCACCGCGGTCAGTGGCATCTCGCAGGAGACGGCCCAGCGCATCTACGATCATTTCCACGAGCGGGACCGGTAGGCGCATCACATGATACGAAGATGCGCCCTTGCCGTGTTGGCGCTCGCCCTCATGCCGACGAGCCTTGCCGCGCAAACGACCAAGCCTCAGCGCATTGTCTCGCTGAACCTCTGCACGGATCAGATCCTGATCGATCTCGTGCCGGCTTCGCGCATCCGTGCACTCAGCCACGTTGCCGCCGATGCTTCCGTCTCTTCGATCGTCGATCGTGCCCGCAACATCAGGCGCGTGCGCGGTGAAGCGGAGGAAGTGCTCGCGCTCGACCCCGATCTCGTCATCACGACGGAATTCTCGACGCCGACGACGGTGTCCATGCTCGAGCGCCTCGGCCGCCGCGTGGTCAAGATACCCTTCGCGAGCGACATTGCCGGCGTGCGCGATGTCGTGCGGCGCATGGCAGAAGCCGTCGGCGAGACAGGAACCGGCGAGGCGGTCATCGCCAAGCTCGACGCGCGCCTCGCGGCATTGAGCACGCCGCCATCGGGTGGTCCCGCCCCGACAGCCGTCATCTACCAGGTGAACAGCATTGCCTCGGCCAGTGGTACGCTGGAGGAGGAAGCCCTGCGCATCGCGGGTTTCCGCAATCTCGCAACCGACCTGCACCTAGAACCCGGTGGCCGCGTCGCGCTCGAAGCCATCGTCGCAAACCCGCCCGACCTGCTCGTGCTTTCCGGTCCGAGCGATGAATATCGCACGGTCGTCGCGGACTCACTTGCACATCCTGCGCTCAAGAGTGTCATGCGCGATCGCGCCACCCTCGTCGTGCCTTGGCGGCATTGGCTTTGCGGTACGCCTGCCGTCGCCGATGCCATCGAGGCGCTTGCAGAAGCACGCCGCAGCCTCGGCCAGCGGAGGCCACCGGCATGAAGACCGATACCGAGGCATACGTCATTCCCGGCCTGGCAGCGCTCACGCTCGTGCTCGCCTTGGCCTCGCTCGTCATCGGTCCCACCGGCATCGGTCTTGGTGGCGGTGAACAGGCTTGGCTCATTCTCACCGAGATACGCCTGCCGCGCACACTGCTCGGATTGTTGGTCGGCGCGGCACTCGGCCTATCCGGGGCGGCACTGCAAGGTTACCTGCGCAATCCGCTGGCCGAGCCCGGCATCATAGGCATATCGGGCGGTGCCGCGCTCGGCGCCGTGCTCGCGATTCACACGGGGCTCGCCGCGAGCCTCGTAATTGGCTTGCCGCTTGGCGGTCTCATCGGCGCGGCAGGTGCCATGGCTACCGTGCTCTGGCTCGCAGGCGAACGTGGCGGACCGATCACGCTCATTCTTGCCGGCGTCGCCGTCGCAAGCCTCACGACGGCGCTGATCGCACTCGTGCTCACGCTCTCGCAAAACCCATTCGCTGCCGTCGAGATCGTCTACTGGCTCATGGGCTCGCTCAGCGATCGCAGCATGACGCACGTCTGGCTCGCCGCGCCGCCGATCCTCGCCGGTCTTGCCGTGCTCGCCCGTCTCGGCCGCGATCTCGATGCACTCACTCTTGGTGAGGAAGTTGCCACCAACCTCGGCACATCGCTCTCACGATTGCGCCTTCTCGTCGTTGCGGGCACGGCGCTTGCGGTCGGCGCTGCGACCGCCGTCTCGGGCACCATCGGCTTCGTCGGGCTGATCGTGCCGCACATCCTGCGCCCCCTTGTCGGACACATGCCATCGCGCCTGCTGCCAGCAAGTGCTCTTGGCGGTGCCGCACTCGTACTCGCCGCCGATCTGGCGCTGCGCATTGCCTCGCCCGGTGGCGGCATTCGTCTTGGCGTGCTTACCGCGCTCATCGGCACACCCTTCTTCGTCTGGCTCGTCGTCACGACACGGCGGGAGCTGGCACCATGAGCATTCTCATCAAGGATGCCCGCCTCGCACTGGGCGCGCGCATCGTGCTGGACGGCGTGGACATCGAGGTTCCTCCAGGGCGCATCACCGCGGTTGTCGGTCCCAATGGCGCTGGCAAGTCAACGCTGCTGCGCGCCTGCGCCGGATTGCTGCCCGCTCAGCGCGGCACGATCACCCTTACCGGCCGCCCGCTCGACGCGCTTTCACGCGCGGAGCTCGCTCGCGCCATCGCCTATCTGCCGCAGGAGCGCGCGGTGCACTGGCCGCTTGCCGCGCGTGCCGTGGTGGCACTCGGCCGGCTTCCTCATGACGATGCGGATCCTGCAGCCATCGACCGAGCCCTTGGCGCGATGGACATCGCGCCCCTCGCCGATCGTCCGGTCTCGCAACTCTCCGGTGGCGAGCGGGCTCGCGTGCTCGTTGCCCGCGCCCTCGCCCAAGAGGCACCGCTGCTCATCGCCGATGAGCCGACTGCCGGCCTAGATCCCGCGCACGCTCTCGCGCTGTTCGCACTCTTCGAGCGCCTCGCGACCGAAGGCCGCACCGTGATTGTCGCACTTCACGATCTGAGCCTTGCCGCCCGGTTCGCGCATCACATTGTTCTATTGGCGAATGGACGCGCGGCAGCGACCGGTCCGCCGGCGGACGTTCTGACGCCCCGCCACCTCGAGCCGGCATTCGGCGTCACAATGCTATGCACAAACGTCGCGGGCCTGCCGATTGTGGTACCCATCTCCACTCTGCCATGATGCAGTGCAACAAGGAGGCGCGGAGGGTACGTGCTCGGCATTGGCGGCAAGCGGCAACGCGCGATCAACCTCGCGCTCCAGGGTGGAGGCGTGCACGGCGCCTTCACCTGGGGCGTGCTCGATCGCCTGTTGGAGGACGGCGAGCCGCTGCGTTTTCCCTGGATCAGCGCCACGAGTGCCGGCGCGGTGAACGCCGCAGCCCTCGCGAGCGGCCTCGCGCATGGTGGGCCGGCGCAAGCACGCCTCACGCTGCGCGCGGTCTGGGAGGCCGTGCAGGAAGCAGCCGTACCCGATCTCATGCGTCTCAATCCCTTCCTGCGCGGATTTGGTCGGCCCTCCTCGTTTGCGCCTGTCGCAGCAATGCTCTCGCCCTATGACTTCAATCCGCTCGGCTTCGATCCGCTGCGCCGTATTCTCACCGAGCACATCGACTTCGAACGGATCCGCGCGTTCCCGAACATCGAGCTGCTCATTGCGGCGACCGATGTCGCGACCGGTGCCAAGCGCCTGTTCCGCCGCGCCGAGCTGACCGTCGAGGCCGTGCTGGCCTCAGCCTGCCTGCCGACTATCCATCATGCGGTCGAGATCGAAGGCCGCGCCTACTGGGATGGCGGCTTCTCGGCCAATCCGGACCTCGTCACGCTCGCCAGCGAAAGCCCGGCCGAGGATACGCTGCTGGTGCTCCTCAATGCATTCGACGAACCGGGCGTGCCGCGCTCGGCGCGCGAGATCGCCGGCACGGTGAGCCGCATCACCTTCAATCAGCCGCTCCGCCGTGATGTCGAACTCATCGAGGCCGCACGCGCCGCGGCCGATCTCGGCTGGTGGCGGCGCGCCCGCACGCCGGCACGGCGCCTCGCGCAACATCGCTTCCATCTCGTTGAAGCCGGCCACCACACGGCCATCCTGCCGGCCGACAGCAAGATCCAGCCCGACCGCACCACCATCTCGCGGCTTTTTCTCGCGGGATACACGGAGACCGGCAAGTGGCTCGAGCGACATGGTGCGGATATCGGCCGGCGCGGTACGGTCGACCTCGCCCAGCACCTTGGCAAGGTTTCGAGCCCGATCGCCCGGACGCGGGAAGCCGATGTGCCCGAAAGTGACGAAGCTCCCGACACCCCGAGCCCTCCCCGCTCGGCACCGGCTTCCGGCGCCTGAACGGCAGGCCTCCGACGATTGATCCATTCCAAGTGGACCGCGGGACGCTATAAATGTGTCCGAGCCGACGCCGGGCTGCGCCCAACGGTCGGCCAATAATCTACCCGTGCCCTGACGGCGCGGTCCAACTGGAGGGAACGTCGCATATGTCGATCGAGAGAATTCGCCCGACCCGCCGCGGCCTCATGAAGGGGGCACTCGCGACCGCTGCAGCATCGTCGGTGCCAACGGGCTGGGCCATTGCTCAGGCCAAGCCGATCAAGATCGGCCTCATGCTCCCCTACTCGGGCACGTTCGCCAAGCTCGGCGAGAACATCACCTTCGCCGTCGAGATGCTGATCGCGGAGAAGGGTGGCAAGCTCGGTGGCCGCGACGTGCAGATCATCAAGCTCGACGATGAATCCAAGCCCGAGAACGCGCCGCAAAACACCGATCGCCTCGTGAAGCGCGATCAGGTCGACGTGCTGATCGGCACCGTGCACTCGGGCGTGCAGATGGGCATCCATAAAGTCGTGCGCGAAACGGGCACGCTCACGATCGTGCCGAATGCGGGCGCCAATGCCGTCACGCGTGCGTTGTGCGCCAAGAACGTGTTCCGCACGTCCTTCACGAACTGGCAGCCCGCCTACGGCATGGGCCTCGCGCTCGGCGCCAAGGGTGTGAAGAAGGCGGCCTGGATTACCTGGGACTACGCGGCCGGCAACGAGGCCGGCGAGGGCTTCAAGGAAGGTCTCGCCAAGCACGGGGGCGAGGTCGTTCGCTCACTGTCGCTCAAGTTCCCGGATACGAACTTCCAGCCGCTGCTCGCGCAGATTCCGGGCCTCGGCGTCGAGGCGGTCGGCGTATTCTTTGCCGGCGGCGGCGCAGTGCAGTTCGTCAAGGAGTACAAGTCGGCGGGTATCCAGGTGCCGCTCTGCGGTTCGGGGTTCCTCACCGAGGGCGTACTCGGCGCACAAGGTGCCGCTGCCGAGGGTATCGAGACCGCGCTGCACTACGGCGACAATCTCGACAATGCGAAGGACAAAGCCTTCCGCAAGGCCTTCCAGGACAAGACGCAGCGCGAGGCCGACGTCTATGCCGTACAGGGCTATGACGCCGCACAGCTGCTCGCGGTCGGCCTCGAAGCCGTGAAAGGCAACATCGAGGACGAGGCCAATCTCTACAAGGCCATGCGCGGCGCTAAGCTCGAGAGCCCCCGCGGGCCGATCTCGTTCTCCGCCTCGCAGGAGGTCGTCCACAACATCTACCTCAGGCGTGCCGAGGGCGGCCTGAACAAGGTCGTCGGCGTCGCCGTCGACGCGCTCGCCGATCCGGGCACGGGCTGCAAGCTGTAAATCTCCGCATATCCCCTCCCCGTTGAAGACAATGGGGAGGGGTTCCGATGCTCGTGTCGAACTCCAAATCAAAAAAGACGGGGGTGCGGGGGTGTCCCCCGCGCGGGGTTGAAGGGGCGGCAGCCCCTCTCGCGCCGCAGGCGCGAACGCACCACTTCCGTCGATCGGGTGACACTTCTGCTCGGTTCTGGCATATAGCCGTCAACGATGCGCGCCCCCTACCGGGCGCTGGCAAGCGTCCGCGCGATACCGCAGCGGCCTAGCCCAATCCCCCGAGAGGACAGCAGATGGCGGTCACCAAGTCCCAGGTTCTCGAGCAGTTGAAGCGCATCAAGGGCCCCGACCTCGAGGGCAACATTGTCGATCTCGGCCTCGTCTCGGAGATCCTGCTGCGCGACGACAAGGTCTATTTCTCGATTACGGTCGCGCCCGATCGAGCGGCTTCGCTGGAACCCTTGCGCCAGGCGGCCGAGAAGGTCGTGAAGGATATTCCAGGCGTGCAGGGTGTTACCGCGGTTCTGACCGCAGAGGCCGCCCGCGGCAGCGCCAATGGCGGCGCGGCACCTCGCGCGGAGAGCCCCCGCGTCCAGCAGGTCCGCGCCCAGCAGAGCGCACAGCGTGAAGCCGCGGCCAGACCTCAGCCGGCGCCCGGTGGACGCCCCTCTGCGGGAGTGCCCGGCATCAAGCACATGATCGCCGTTGCCTCGGGCAAAGGTGGCGTCGGCAAATCGACGACGGCCGTCAACCTTGCGCTCGGCCTCCAGTCCATCGGCCTCAAGGCCGGCATTCTCGATGCCGACATCTACGGCCCTTCGCAGCCGCGCCTGCTCGGTCTCTCGGGCCGGCCACAGGTCATCGAAGGCTCGAACAGGCTGCGCCCCATGGAAGGTTTCGGCCTCAAGGCCATGTCCATGGGCTTCATGGTCGATGAAGGCACGCCCATCATCTGGCGCGGCCCAATGGTCGTCTCTGCGCTGACGCAGATGCTGCGCGAGGTCGAATGGGGCGAACTCGACGTCCTCGTCATCGACATGCCGCCGGGCACGGGCGACGTGCAGCTCACCATGGCGCAGCAAGTGCCGCTCTCAGGCGCTGTCATCGTCTCGACGCCGCAGGATCTCGCACTCATCGACGCCCGCAAGGGCCTTGCCATGTTCCGCAAGACCGACATTCCGGTGCTCGGCATCATCGAGAACATGAGCTACTTCCTCTGCCCGAGCTGCGGCGAACGCTCGGACATCTTCGGCCATGGCGGCGCTGCCGAAGAAGCGCGCAAGCTCGGCATTCCCTTCCTCGGCGAAGTGCCCCTGCACATGGCGATCCGCGCGCGCTCCGACGAGGGCAATCCGATCGTCGCCGCCGAACCCGAGAGCCAGCACGCACAGATCTTCCGCGATCTTGCCGCCAAGACATGGGACGAGCTGTCAGGCGCCGCCGGCCAGCGCGTGCCTCCTCCGGCGCTCAAAGTGAAGCCCGGCGCAGATGCCCTGGACATCACCTTCCAGGATGGCGCGCACTACGAGGTCTCAACCGAAATGCTGCGCGTGATGAGCCCATCGGCCGAAGTCCAGGGCCATTCGCCCGAACAACGCGTCACGGTTGGCAAGAAGCGGCATGTGAAGATCAAGGACCTCGTTCCGGTCGGAAACTACGCGGTGAAGATCGTCTTCGACGACGGCCACGACACCGGCCTCTACACCTGGTCCTATCTCGCGCTGCTCGGACGCGAGAAGGATAAACGTTGGGCCCAGTATCTTAAGGAACTGGAAGCCAAGGGCCTCGATAGAGGCTAGGTCGCGCACGGTCCGCGTAACCCCTATTTTACCCCTGTGAGGTCTATTGGCCTCTCCCAGCCGGCGCGCCTTGCGCGACCGGTGCAACGACTGTGGGAGGGGCAACAATGGTTCTGCGGCAAGCCGATCCGCGTCATGCAGCCGTGATCGCCGATTTCGTGCGCAAGGTTGTTGCCTCGCGGACGGTATGGGCTGTTGCCGGCGCCGAGGGCCTAGCGCGCCTGCCGTCGCCGAGCCGCCGAGCCCGCGAGACGACGATTTTCTGGGCCGAGCAGAGCGATGCCGAGCTTGCCGCCGAGAAGGCCGCTCAGGAGCCGCGCGTCAAACCGATACCCCTCGCCGATTTCCTCCACGAGGTCCTCCCCAAGCTCCGCGATCTCGATCGCGTCGTCGGTACGAACTGGTTTGCCGCGCCCTGCGAGCCAGAAATCGAGCCGGTGGATCTGGCCGATCGCGTGCGGCAGGAAATTCTGGCGAGCTTCGTCCGCCAGGCTGTTGGGCAGGGCGGCCTCTACATTCTCGAGGACGATCAAGGGCCGACTTTCGCCGCCTCGACCGAGGTGCCGAACACGCTCATCCTTCCCGTCTGGACCCAGCGCGAGGAGGCCGAAGTCGTCCAGCGCGGCTTCTGGCAGGACATGGACGTCTCGCATATTCCGGTGGCGACGTTTATCGAGAAGACGCTCGTCTGGCTCCAGGAAATCAATCGCTCGGTGGCCCCCAGCTACACGCCCCGCATTGCCAATATCGAACTCGCCCCGGCCGACATCGCCGAGCGCCTGAAGAAGCTTCAGCGCCTCGCGACGCATGCTTAGTTAAGGACGGCCTACCGGCCGGCGCGCGGTCGCGCGCTCATGAAGTGGCGTCTCTAAGTGGCGTCTCTGCCCACTGGTAATAAAAAGCGGGTGGTCCGGGAGGGTGTCCCTCCCGGCAGAGCGCGAGGTCATGCCGAAGGCATCCAGGGGCGTGCGTCTCGCTCGCGCCGACGGCGCGAAGGCCCCCCACCAACCTTCCGTTTTGCCCCTTTCCGCCCCCCGTGCTAGACACGCCTGGAACTCACGTTGCAGTGCACTAGGGGCAGGAAATCCATGAGGAATGTTCTCGACGAGCTCGAGCGGCGGCGCGCCGTGGCACGGCTTGGCGGTGGCGAAGCCCGCATCGCCGCCCAGCACAAGCGCGGCAAGCTCACAGCCCGCGAACGCATCGATCTCCTTATGGACGAGGGTTCCTTCGAGGAATTCGACATGTACGTCGAGCACCGCTCGACGGATTTCGGCATGGAGAAGACCAAGATCCCTGGCGACGGCGTCGTCACCGGCTGGGGCACGATCAACGGGCGCGTCGTCTACGTCTTCGCCAAGGACTTCACCGTGTTCGGCGGCTCGCTGAGCGAGGCGCACGCCAAGAAGATCATCAAGATCCAGGATATGGCGCTGCAGAACCGCGCGCCCATCATCGGCCTGTTCGATGCCGGCGGCGCACGCATCCAGGAAGGCGTGGCTGCGCTCGGCGGCTACGGCGAGGTCTTCCTGCGCAATGTGCTGGCCTCGGGCGTCATCCCCCAGATCTCGGTCATCATGGGACCGTGCGCGGGCGGCGACGTCTACTCGCCGGCCATGACCGATTTCATCTTCATGGTGAAGGACACGAGCTACATGTTCGTGACCGGTCCAGATGTCGTGAAGACCGTCACCAACGAGACGGTCACTGCAGAAGAGCTCGGCGGCGCCAAGGTCCACACGACCAAGTCCTCGATCGCGGATCGCGCCTACGAGAACGACGTCGAGACGTTGCTGCAGATGCGCCGCCTCATGGACTTCCTGCCGGCCAACAACAAATCTGGCGTCCCATTGCTGCCGACCAAGGATTCAGCCGACCGCAACGAGATGAGCCTCGACACGCTCATACCTGCGAACCCCAACCAGCCCTATGACATCAAGGAGCTGATCCTCAAGGTCATCGACGAAGCGGACTTCTTCGAGATCCAGGACCAGTTCGCCAAAAACATCGTGACCGGCTTTGCGCGCATGGAAGGCCGCACGGTCGGCATCGTCGCCAACCAGCCCATGGTTCTCGCCGGCGTGCTGGACAGCGACGCTTCACGCAAAGCCGCCCGCTTCGTGCGCTTCTGTGACTGCTTCGATATCCCGATCATCACGCTCGTCGATGTGCCGGGCTTCCTGCCGGGCACGGCGCAGGAGTACGGCGGCCTCATCAAGCATGGCGCCAAGCTGCTTTTCGCCTACTCCGAGGCAACCGTGCCGAAGATCACCGTCATCACGCGCAAGGCTTACGGCGGCGCCTACGACGTCATGAGCTCCAAGCACATTCGCGGCGACGTGAACTACGCCTGGCCCTCGGCCGAGATCGCGGTGATGGGCGCCAAGGGCGCGGCCGAGATCCTATACCGCGCCGAACTCGGCGATCCCGAGAAGATCAAGGCGCGCATCGACGAGTACCAGGCGCGCTTCGCGAACCCGTTCGTGGCGGCCGAGCGCGGCTACATCGACGAGGTGATCATGCCGCACGGCACGCGCCGCCGCATCTGCCGCGCGCTCAACATGCTCCGCCACAAGCAGGCGCAGAACCCTTGGAAGAAGCACGACAACATTCCGTTGTAAGGACTGAAATCCTCAGCCTTCCGGAAAATCCGGGAGCATTCGTACGGACCGGATGGCGTCGATGCCGTTGAGCTGAACGCCAGTGCCGATGATTGCCGGTGTCTCGCCGGGCTTGTGCCGCTCGATGGCGAGGCGAACGGCCTTGGCGAGCCCGAGGCGACGTTCGGTGAATTCCCCCGGCGCATGGGCGACCGTTGCGTCCCGGATGTAGGCCACCGGCGCGTCGTAGTCGAATGTGCTGGACATGCGTCCCCCGTCTTCCCCCAGGAGAGCATGACACAGGCCTCGCGATTTCGTCCACGAGGCATATGACCGACGAGCGGACCAAGTCACCTCACCGCTTGCCAATGGGCGGCAAACCGCTAAAACGGGCGCTCCGGTTCGCGGGTGTAGCTCAATGGTAGAGCAACAGCCTTCCAAGCTAATCCGCTTGATCTCCTGCCCTTCCAAAAACTGGCGCCACGGCCGAAAAACCCTATATTTATGAGGGTTTTCTGGTGTCGCACTACATGCAGCCACTTGCATGGGCGCGCATTCGATTGCGCCGGTTTGTTACCGTGTTGTTGCCAACGAAGGGGGAAGGCGAATGACCGCAATCAAGGCGAGTGAGATAGATCACAAAATCCGCGTGGCAAAAGCGCTAGGCAAAGCTGCCGACTATCGGCTCGAGAGTACCCGCGGCTTGTGGTTGCGCATCTCGGCGTCCGGGATCGCCTCATGGTCGCTAGTCTATAGGACCAAATCGAGCAGCAAGCTTTGCCGATGGAAGATCGGACGTCTTGCTGAGATCGGTACGGCTGAAGCCAGCGAGAGGGCACGCAGGCTCCTAGGACAGATCGATAACGGATTTGACCCCAAAGCAGCCAATCAAACGCTGGCGCTCGAGCAGAGGCGCCGCGCAGAGGCCGTAACCGTGCGGCAGGCGGTCGAGGCCTTCCTAGCAGCAAAGGCGGACAAGCGGTCAATCAGCAACATGCGCGCAATGCTCATGAACTCGCTGGTTGCTAGGCATGGCGACATGCTCTTGGAAGACCTTACTGCCGATCACGTCACCAATATACACGATGGCATTGCAGCTGCCGGCAAGTTGCGAGCGGCAGACAATACATTCAGTACCATCCGGAGCTGCCTGTCCTACTGTCACAAAAAGAGAAAGTGGCTGGCTCAGAATGTGGCTTCCGGAATCTCGCTGAAGCAGGGCAGCAAAGACGGAAGGCGGCATCGTACGCTCAGCGCAGAAGAGATCCGAGTTCTCTGGCAACAGCTGGATCACATCACCTTGGGACGCTCCTGGCAGATGCGCGCGATAATGCGCTCAGCCCTGCTGCTCGGTCAGCGGGCCAATGAGGTCGCAGGTATGCGTCGCGATGAACTCGAAATTGAGGGTAACGGGTCAAGTATTGTTTGGATCATCCCCGCGTCACGAATGAAAGCCGGGCGTGCTCAGGTACTCAGGTTGCCGCCACTAGCTCGCAAAATCGTTGTCGACGCCATGCGTAGAACGAATGGGCCCGTCCTTTTCCCGTCCCGCAGCGGCCAGCCCTTTCGAACGACGGCGATAGCTCACGCGATGGCCCGTCTCCAAGCTCAGTTGAACTTCCGCACTAAGGATGGGCGCCCGGATCCAATCAAGATGCATGATCTGCGGCGAACACTAGCGACGGGCCTGCAGCACATAGGCGTACCGAACGATACCGTGAAACTAATACTCGCCCACGCACCGCTCGGAGTCACAGAACAAGTGTACGCCAAATCGGATCGTTGCCGAGAGGTGCATGCCGCCCTCACACGCTGGCAGTTGACTATCTCGCAGATCGTCGAGGAAGGCGCTGACCCATTCAGCTTCCACTCCGAGGATGCACTCGCCCTCGAGGCGCGGATACTCGGGGCAAAGCCCCTACCGTCGCTCGCCGCAAAAGTAGTTATGCTGCATCGAACTGCCTAAAGGCGCTACGACAACGAGGACTGCAGCATCAGGCTCGGCCACGCGATCCAAGCTCAGGAATGCCCGCGCTTGGTATCGCGATAGGGGCAACCTTGATCGCGAGCCAGCAATCGGATCGCTTCGCCCATTCCGTCGGCATTTTCATGCCGGCGGTCCGGCGCAATTCGGCATCCACGGTGAGCGCCCACTCGCCAATCAGTGCCCTGAACTCCGCTGACACCGCTTGGCGAGCCCAGATCTCGTTGTACTGGATGCTGCCTTCGCAACGGTGCGCAACCAGTGACGCCGTGTACGCCGTGATGTTTGCCTGATAGGCCGGAAACTTAAGCGACTTCACAGCAAGCTGCACGGCCTGAAATACGATCATTTTAGCGATGAACTGTCGGTACCAGTCCGCGTCGGGTACGAAGCCGTCTGGATGGTCCTGCTTCAGCTGCTGCATGAAGTGCTGAAAATTCTTCTGATTGCCGTAGCTTACTAAGTCGGGCCGCCCCGCCCAGACATTTAGGGTCTTGGCGAGGTCCGTTTTAGAAAAGCGTCGTTGTTTGGGTGTCTCCGAGCGGAATTTTCGCTGCTGCGCCTTTGAATATGACGCTTTGGTCTCGGCTGCGCCGTAGCTGCCCCGCGCTCGTTCGTAGAACCAGCGGCCGGATGCGTCCGGTATCCATGTGTTGTTGGACAGTTCCTCCACGGCGACGTGAAACGGGTCGTTCGCTGAGAAGTCGGCAGGTTGGACCGTGTTTTGGCTGTTGGCAGACTGAGAGATCGCCCCGACCATTTCGCCTAGCTTGACGCCTGCTACGCGGATAATCTTAGCAGGCACCAGGATGTCGTCGAGTTTCGCATTGTCCTGCCTGCGCGCCCTGTGAAGGGAAGCAGTCGTCTGGCCCCCGTTGACGATCTGAAGGCCGGCGAGCCGCGTGATTGCGTGTTGACCATCCTCCAATAGAACAGTCTCCATATCGTCGACAGTAGCTACGATGCCGTTGTTGTAAGCTAGGAAGTGATGCGGCTCGCTGAGGATTGTTCGCCGAAGGCCGGCATTGACGCTCTTGCGCCCTCGCACGCCGAGGAATGCCCGCACGTTCAACTCGAGAAGACGGGTGCCAAAGCGCTCGTAGGCATCAGCCAACAACGCGGCAGGTATTGCAGTCAGGTAGGTGTCGAATTCGGAAGCCGAAGTGCCGACAGCTAGGCAGGGGATGGGAGCACCGGCACTCTGCACGACATCGACGATGATGTCGGCTCTCGTCTCACCTTCGCCGAGGATCCGATGCAGCTGCTCGATCCCGTAGAGCTCCGCTACGATGCGTGTGTCGCCATAGCGATCGTCAAGCTCACGCGAGAATTTGGTCAGCATCCCATCGGATAACACCACAATCCTGAGAACGCGGATCGCTTTATGGCCCTCATAAATGCGCCGCGCGAGATCGCTCGCATCTGTATTGGCCGGTTCGATCTTGTTGTGCAGACCCTGGCACGCCGCATCAAAGAAGCGCATAGCGCGCTCGATCGCCGTTACGACGGCGGCTGGAGGCACAGCCTTAGGCGGGCATTCTCCGGTGTGGACGGTGGTGACAAGTAGAAGTCGTTCATCATCATCCGAAAGTTCGAAACCAGTGATCTTATATTGGGCACGCCCGAAGCGCCCCTCCCCACCTTGTGTGAGGGGGATGGGATTCTCGAATACGTTTCGCTCGGCCAGCTCATCAAGGATTAGCTTGGTAAACTGGATCTCCGAATACGGTTCCGCCGCATCGTTCTGGACGGCCTCGTCCACGTCGGCGGCCAGCTCGCGCGCAAAGTTTTCGAGCGCTGCCTCGCTCATGCCCCCTCCCCCATATGCTTCATAGTCGCCAGAGCGTCCCTCTCATCAATAAGATGGCTCTGCAAAGTGCGCAGGTCGAGCCGGTAACGCGCCTCGGCTATGCCTATCGAAGTCCCGGCGCGGGTCAGCCGAGGAAACGAGGGCCCTACTCTGAAAAATCGCGTAGAAAGTGTCTGAAACACAGGAGTCAGATAGAGGTCTGCGTCAACATCGGCATAGCCCACCACGAGGAGCGCATCGTCAAATGTTCGCACCAGGAACGGTGCAGAGGCGATCATCTGCTCCTTGATCTCGCCGACGAGGCCTGGCAGATGAACCCCCTCCAGCGCCTCCATGAGATGCACGTGCACAAGTAGCAAAACTGACAGGCCCGCCTCGTCCAACTGATCTAGCGAGCTGATATCGATAAGAGACGCGACACCGCAGGAAGTCTTCACTTCCAGTCCGATGCCGCGCCGGGCGAAGTCATGAAGTCCACCGGTTGGACCGGTCCAGGCGTCAACCGCAGCGGGCCATCCGGCGACTTCGGCCAGCCGTCGAAGCATAAGCAGCTCGCCAGCGAGACCAACGATTGATTGCCGACCTAGGCCGGATCGGCGAGCGAGCAAAAAGGCTTGCCAAGCGTTAAGGCGAGCAAACAACGCAGCGATCGCCGCAGTCGCTGACTGAAAGGCCGCAGCTGACTCCATTAGATCGCCGGCCAAAATCTCGAAAATCGAAGCCAGATCCGGCCTCTCCACCACGACGGCAATGCGGTAATTGCGCTCCGGGTAGTTGCGCTCCTCAAGCATCGAGATGCCGTCGGCCTCGAAACGTTCGTGTTTCTGAGGAGCGTTCTCAATCGCAGTCTCGAAAAGCAGTGAGCGGGCCTCGTCTGTTTCGCGGATGCCTGCGAGCACCACAAGGGGGCCGGGACAGTCCAGACGGATGGCTCGCCAAGCTCGAGTACTGTTGGCAGTTGCCGACGCTTTCGCCCACCCCAAACGCGCTGCCGCGATCAACAAATCGCTCATTGCAGCTCGAGCCTTCGCTCGACCGCGTTGTATTTATAAGTGACAGAACGCGCGTTTGGTGATTCCGGAAAGCTTATGACTAATCCAAAAAGCGGCATCCCCAGACCGTCAATTCCTGCAAGAACCGGATCGAGCGGATAGATCAGTAGCAGTGCGCGCTGAGGCCGCTGTCCGCGGGCAACGCGAATGTCAGGCCCGGACGGACGTTCGGTCGGATCCTTCCCTTTCTCCTTGCGGGCTGCATTGGTGAGCTCAAGCGCATACCGGAATTCACCAGCGCTGAGATCCAGCGTCTCATCGCCAGGCGAGAGGATGGTGCGATAGGATATCGTGCTGCCCGGCGCAGCGCGCTCGATTACCTCACGCGATACCGTCCGTATATTCAGCTCAGCGAAACACTGCTCGCTGCCCCGGCCGGACGGCATGATCACGGTCCAGTCCGTAAGCTCATTGATGGCGAGCTGCGCACGGATGTAGTCGCGCAGGCGGTGAGGATCAAAGGTATCCTCGGGAAAGCGAAGCGCACCGACAAGATCCGCAACCGCTGCGCCCGGCACGCCAGTCCATCTGCGGCCCTGGCTGGCGGCACTCGCGCCGTCAGGCCGCTCGACTGTAAAGCGCTCGAGTGGAATGGGCCCAAGTCCCTGAAGGAAGGTCGCAAGATGATCGCCGTTCGCTCGGTTGATGCCCTTGTCCCGGAAGAAGACTGTTTGGATCCTTCCATCACCCGCAAATGACACCTGATGCTCGGACGCGTGTCGCATCTTGTTCTGAGCAGTCACCAGCAGGACGCTGTGGGACTGGACCCTAAGCCCATAGTCCTTCGGACGCGCACCAAGCCGGGCCATGCGATCCAACCGGCTTCGCAAGTCCTCGGCAGCCGTCGCGACATGCCGGAACCATATCTGTAAGTCGGCCGGCATGCAGAGGCGGCACAAATCTACGTAGCCGCCGCGGTACCCGAACCACCGACCCATCTGCATTAAGCTGTCATACATCCGTGACGCGCGCAGGAAGTAACTTACGGATAGACCTTCCAGCGTGAGGCCGCGGGACAGTTTATCGCCTCCGACGGCGATAACGCTGTACCCGCTTTCCTCGTGACCTTCGTAGTCGATGGGCTCCTTGAGATCGCTGTTGACGACTTGAACTCGGATACGGTCGGCGGCTTCGTGGAGTTCGGGCTCGATAGCGTCCCAATTGATCGCTCTGAGATTGCGACCATACTCCGTCGACCGAACCCGCTCCGTACACGGGAGGAAGTCCGTGTTCCACAAAGCCTCCAGACGCGCGACCAAGTCGCCGCTGCCGGTGCGGTAGCGCAATCGTCGCTTGGTTTCAGTGAGCCACACATCGATCTGGGCATGAACTCGCTGATGCACCTCACGAAAGCGCGAGACGTGCACCAGCATCGAGTTGTGAACGGCTACTTGGCCGCGCACGCGCCGTGCGGCACACACCAGAATAAAGGACAGTACAGCACTCTCGAGCGAGGGCGGGATTACTTCCTGCCCCTCGTAACGCGGAACGGCATCCTTCTTGTGGGTCGAAGCAAGCCACGCCTCCTTTACTTGGTCGACATCGCGGCACAAGGGCAACGGAACCGGCGCGGTGGCGGGATCCTCCGCATCAATCCCAAAAAGGGCTGCGGGGCCTACATAGTTGGAAGGAGCCTGCAGGCTAACGATGAAGCTACGCGGGAACAGATCCTCGCCGTAGCCTTCGGCCAACCTCGTGTCGTGGATCAGGATGTTGGCAAACGGAGTGGCGGTATAAGCGACATAAGCAGACCGCGGAAATGCTGCAAGCAGCCTTCGGATTTCGCCATTGATGGTCTTGGGGTCGTAGTCTGGATCAAACTCGTCGTCCGAGATTTGATTTTGATCGCCGGTATCGACCGACGCTTGGTCGGCCTCATCGTCGATCAGAAGTAGCGGCGCCGTATGCGTATCGCCTCTCCGTTCTACGACCTCGCTAACCCAGCCATTCAGGTTCTTAAGAATGCTGGCGTTCTTCTTGACGACAAGGAGCACCGGGCGCTGCTGCACGCCCATACCGAGATTCTCGTGCACGGCGCGGCGAAAATCTCCGTTGGCAGCCTGTGTCGTGATGTTATCGGCATGGACGCTGCCGTTGATTAGACCCGCCCCAATGGGCCGGCGCTGCATCTCCGTGCGGGTGTCGTAGCCGAGAAAATCGCGGTCGATCCGCTTCTGAGTCTGCTGGCGCAATGCGTTGTGCATCCCTGCCATAACGACAATGAGCCGGTAGCCGGCGTCAGCCGCTTTGGCGATAAGACCGGCATAATTTGCCGTCTTGCCGGACTGAACATGGCCGACAACAAGTCCGCGCGTGTCCCACGGAGCGTCACGCTGCGGGTCCTCCATCCATTCCATGATGCGGTCGGTCGCATCATCGATGGCCTGAATGGAAGCTTCAGGCCATTCAAGCGAACGCAGCTGATCCGCGTAGCGCTCAAAGAAGCGGCGGTTGAGTTTCCTGTCACCACGATACCAATCGATGTGGTCTGCAGTCGGATCGGACATGACGGTTGGCGCGCCGACTGCGATGGGTAGACGCTCCTCCAACATCGCGACGACCCGATCAAGATCAAAAGAGCCGACAGCATGACCTAGGAATCCGGCTGTCTCGATTGCTGCCTTCCTGATGACTTCGCGGTCAATGGTGGCGCCGGGAAATTGCGCGCGAAGCTTGCGGTCGGCGATGGACACAATCGTCGCTTCAATATCCATTAAAAATCCCCCAGACTTGAGCTCGCTAGCCTTCCCCGAGCCGCTCGGCAATATCCGGCACGGAGTCGAAAGGCTCCATCCGGGCAACCGCAGCAATTGCGGCAGCGCGATCGAGTCCAGCCGCTGTCATAGTTCGGGCGATGCCTCGCGCGGAGTCAATGAGCAAACCGTATCCCACTGGATCTTTGCCAAGCGCCTGAGGCGGCCCGGTTTCGACGGTATCAAGCCAGATCCGGTCGACGGGAACGGTTCGCTCAATCAGCTCCAGCGTGGCATCGAGTACCTCGCCGTCCCGGCCGAGACGGTCGCGTAGCATGACAAGCAAGGGGTGATCGCGGCGGACGCTATAGCGCCGTTCCGCTGGCGGGGGGTTCACCTGCCAAATTCTGGCGATACCGTCAGAATTTGACGGCTCGGCTCGGCGGCCGCGGTGAAAAAAGACCTGCTTGGCAATTTTGCGGATGTCGCCGGCGATGCGCTCCAGTTGTGCGCGCAGACCCTCCGGAGGTCTCGCCTGAGCCTTCCGTATATCTATGTGCCAGTCCTCGTCGATGGTATTTGGGAGGTCAATGCGGATGCGGGCAAGGCGGCTGAACTCTTCCCGTGTCCAGGCCCGCGTTCCTCCGATGCCGAGCCATCCCCCTGCCGACAGCAACCGCTTTTGTCGGTAGACGTAGAAGCCCTGCTGGGCCGCCCAGCCGTTGGGGCCGCCTGCCGCCTCAAGGGCGGTCGAGTTGGCGAAACGGTCCGGATGGGGAAGGATGAAACCGCGAACCGTGATGCGCTCACCGCCGCTGTCCAGCGTCTGTTCGGGACGCGGAATGGTGGCCCCTTGGTCTTCTAGATACGGATCCCAGCCCTTGATGCGTATGCCGTTTATGGCAATACGCAGCCGCCGCGCATCGCCGGCCAGAAAGCGGTGAAATACCATCGCGAGGTGGCGCTCCACGCGCTCGATGCCCGCAAGAAAGGCTTTAAGTGTAGGCCTTTCCCGGACACGCCCGAAATCGATGCGATCCCAAATGACAATGGTTCCTGATGGCCGATCTGAAAGCGGTTGTGCGAGGTGGGCTACATCTTCGGACAGCCCCTCGAGCAATTCCCAACCATCACCTGCTGTCCGTATATGGTCCAGATCCCAACAGAATACGGCGGTGACATCGCCGCTCTTTGACGCGACCGTCATTCGACGGCACTGCGAAAGCGAGGCCGTCTTAAGACCGAGGCCAAATCGTCCTAGATCGTGACGGTCGCGCACGACCGACGGGCCGGCGCCACCGAATCGCATGGCCTCGACCAGACGATCCTCCGTCATGCCCGCTCCATCGTCAGCGATGACGACGAATGGATCGCCCTCGTTCCATTCCAGTGTCAGATCAACGCAATTGGCCCCGGCGGAAATGCTGTTGTCGATGAGGTCGGCAATTGCGGTCTCAAGGGAGTATCCTGTGCCGCGCAACGATTCGATGAGTGCGGAGGCGGAAGGCGGTATCTGTCGAGAGGGCAAGGTGGCACCTCGTAAGAAACTTGAAGGGCTTCGAGATCGCGACAACGGAGTGGCTGCAGCTCGGTCAGACGTTATGACCCCCGAGCAGCGCTCTGCCTGTATGTCGAGAATCCGGGGCAAGGATACTCAACCTGAACGCTTTGTGCTCGATCTTCTCAGCGAAGCCGGCGTGGTAGTGGAAGCACACTGCCGAGACCTGCCGGGCCGACCGGATTTCGTGATGCGAGATAGGCGCATCGCAATTTTTGTGGACGGCGACTTCTGGCACGGCTGGCGGTTCCCCCGCTGGAGCCACAAACTTGCACCTTTTTGGAAGGCCAAAATTCAATCGAACAGGCAGCGCGACGGACGCAATCATGCGCGGCTTCGACGAGCCGGCTGGCGGGTCGTCAGGATTTGGGAGCACCAGATCGAGAGGCAGCCAGAGGGCGTGAGGCAAAAAATTTCCGAAATAGTTTCTGTGGCAGATGTGCACAGCTGAAAGGTTTTATCGTGCATTCACGAGGCGAGGCCTGGTTTTGCGGGCGGAAATCGGTATGACCCCTGCATGAAACCGAACGTGCTAGATATGTTCTGCGGCGCAGGCGGCTCGAGTGCAGGCGCACGAGCGGCCGGTGCTCGCGTCCGGGCCGGTATCGACGGATGGGAACTTGCGGTCCGCACCTTTGGGGACAATTTCGAGGGAGCAGCCATACATCACCGGATGCTGACACCTTCTTACGTCCCCGGTCGAGAATTCCGCGAAGGCGAGTATGAGATGATCATTGCCTCGCCCGAGTGCACGAACCACAGCCCTGCCAAAGGGTCGGCGCCGCGATGCGAGAACAGCCGCCTCACATCACACTACGTTCTCGGCTTTGCAAAGCGCTTGAAGCCCCGCTGGATAGTACTTGAGAACGTCGTGCAAATGAGGACTTGGAACGGCTTTGAGACCTTGATCGACGGACTGCGGGACCAGAAGTACAGGATCCGGCTGGAGCGGCTGGATGCATCGGAGTTCGGCGTGCCACAAACGCGCCGGCGCCTGTTCGTTATCTGCGATAGAGACCGCGAGGTGCCTCCTATACCGCGTTCGCGCAAGCGAGCACCTTCCGCCTCAAGCATTCTTAGGCTCGACGGGAAATATGAATCCCGTCCGCTCTACTCAGAGCGCCGCGCGAAAGCGACGCTCGAGCGCGCCGAACGCGCCATGTCCGCTCTGGGAAAGCGGGTACCATTCCTGATCGTCTACTACGGCTCTGATGGATCAGGGGGATGGCAGAGCTTAGAGCGCCCGCTCCGGACGCTGACCACGCTAGACCGGTTCGGTCTTGTTACCTGGGAAGGATCAGACCCGATGCTGCGCATGCTTCAAGTCGAGGAACTCAAAGCGGCAATGGGCTTCCCGAGGTCCTATAGCCTGCGCCACGGCAGCCGGCGCGACCGGATCAAAATGCTCGGGAATGGTGTGTGCCCCCCCGTGATGCGGGCTGTGGTCGAAACAATTACAGCATGACAGCTTCTTTCCAGGAACTCCGAAGCGGCAATGTTCATTTGGCTCTACAGCCAGCGTCCTAACTCCACGACATTCCTTTATTCGCATCGGCAGTGCCGTAGCGCACGCACGCGCTTCGCTTGTGCAATTTTGCACTCCGCGAATAATTTCCACTTTCGTTCGCACGCAGCCCAGCACGCGCTACGTCGGCTCCGAGCGCGCTACACTAAGAAAACAAGCTGCCCGCAAATTTGCAAGCGCGCCCGCTGATGGCATTAGAGCATCGGCCTAGCCCCGCGCCAGCGCGTGGCGTCCCAAGCGTGCCAATGTGCGATGGCCCCAGACACTATCAAAGCAAAACTCCTGTTGCCGCGGGCGCCACAGCGCTCAAGCATTCCCTTTCGCAAATTTGCAAACGTGCACAACTCGCGAGGTCCCCGACGCAATCAATTTTACAGTCGTTGCCATCCACACCTAACAATGTACCGGGCCGCCGCGCGCCTGCCTCTACCCTCGACCGGCCCGTCAGGTACTTTAGGGGGTGAGGCCGTGGTGGCCTCGCTGTTCACACTTGTGGCCTTCGGCTCTGCAGCGCACCTCCGGGGACTGCTTTTTGGGATCGTGATCCGCTATGATGCTGTAAATTCAAGGGGGCGCCATGACGATCGACATCATCTCCACGACCGACCGCTTGTCTCGTGATCCCGTCGCTCGTCGCCTAGTCGAGCATCTCGAAAAGAATGCTGCCTCGCTTCAGCTTGAGCAGTCTGCGATCTACTCCGACTTCCCCGTCTACACCGACAACGAAGGCACCGCGTACGGTCCCGATCTCCTGCTCGTCTCCCCTAGCCATGGGGTCATACCTATTCGCTCATTGCCTTCGGGCACATCGGACAGCAGCCTCTCATTGGCAGACGCCACCATCGGACAGTTCTCTTCCCTGTTGTTCAGCAGGTTTTTAAAGAGCCCCATCCTCCACACATTCTCTCAGCTCCGCTTCACGATTAGTCCGGTCTTGTTCCAGTTCGATGCTGCCCGCAAAGCGACACCGCTCGAGATCGGCAGCCGTATCGTTACGTCGCTTTCTGGCGTCGAGACCCTGCTAGCCGAACTTCGCCGCCCTTCCGCACTCGGCAAGCCGATCATGGACGAGGTGCGCTCGGTGATTGAGGGAGCCAAGGCCCTTACCCGGCCTCAGAAGCGCATCATTACCGATCCCAACCGGCAGAAGATGGCCGCAGCCCTTCAGAAGCTCGAGGCCGAGATCGCCAATTTCGACCAGCACCAGCGACGCGCCGCTCTTCTCAACGTCACCGGACCACAGCGCATTCGAGGCCTCGCCGGATCGGGCAAGACCGTCATCCTGGCCATGAAGGCCGCCAACTTGCACATGATCAAACCCGACGCCCGAATTCTGGTGACCTTCCATACCACCACGCTCGCTGCGACCATGAAGACACTCACAGCCAAGTTCTATCGTCACTTCAAAGACGAGGATCCCGACTGGGACCTCGTACACGTCCGTCACAGCTGGGGAGGCGCGGCTCTTGGAGGCACCTACTCAGAGGCGTGCCGCCGGGCGGGTATGCCGGCGCTCAACTTCGGTCAAGCCGCATACAAGGTCGGAAACAAGCGCGCTCTTGAGCACGCATGTCGTGAGCTGCTCGACAAGGGCGTCGCTCCCTATTACGACCACGTACTCATCGACGAAGGGCAGGACCTCCCGGCCAGTTTTTATGAACTCTGCTTCCACCTTACCGTGGGAGAGCGCGATCAGAAGCCGATCGTGTTCGCCTACGACGAGCTCCAGAACGTCTTCGACGTCAAGATGCCCGACCCCGAACAGCTTTTCGGCACAGGTCCTGACGGTGAGCCCAACGTCTCTCTCCAGCGCTCCAGCCAGCGCTTTTCAGGCTCCGCCATCAACGACGTCATCTTGCGCAAATGCTACCGCAATCAGCGAGAGGTACTAGTCACGGCGCACTGCCTGGGGCTCGGTATCTATGGCAAGATAGTGCAGATGCTCGAAAGCGCCGAGCATTGGGATGATGTCGGCTATCAGGTCTTGTCGGGAGCCGCCCTCAAGGTGGGCACGCCGGTCCGCCTCACTCGCCCTGAGGAGAACAGCCCCGTAAATCTCGATACACTTCAAGATACGCCGGTTATAGACACGCACCTTGCCTCGTCCTTCGAGGAGGAGATCGCCTGGGTCATCGACGGCATCCAGGCGTTCTTGACGGGAGGCCTCAAGCCCGAGGATATACTGGTCATCGCGCTTGACAGCCCCTGGAAGTATCTCCCCGAGATCGCCCGCCGGCTTCACGCCGACGGAGTCGAGACAAACGACGTCACGCCCAACAGGCGCGGCGAGCCATTTACAGTTCAAGGCAAGGTCACCCTCTCAGCCGCTTACAAGGCCAAGGGCAACGAAACTGCCGCCGTCTTCGTTACCGGAGTGCACGGCATATCCACAAGATCACGCTCGGGACGCAATACGTTCTTTGCCGCCTTCACGCGCACCAAGGCTTGGCTCCGCGTTTCGGGTGCTACCGCCTTCGGACCTCACGCCAAAACTGTTCTGGATGAGATCGCGAAAGCCCGGAAGCTCTTTCCGTATATCGAGTTCAATATGCCTGACCTAGCCGAGATCGAGACGATCCAGCGAGGGCTGACCGCCGATGCCGCAAAAATTAAGAAGGGTGTGGACGCTTTCCGAAAGGAGCTTCTTGCCGAAGGCGTCGATCCCGAGGTGATCGAAGACCTTATCGCCCATCATGGGCTCGACGGGCTCAATCCGGCGCGGCCCCAGGCGTCTTGATCCGAGAGGCCACCATTGCTGGAGTTTCGAGAAGTAGTGGCGCGTGACGAAGCGATTGAGCGAAGCCGTCGATGCCCGGAAACAGCGTCGCTCGCGTAATGTTCATCACTTTCAAGTCACGTAGCACGCTATCTCTCAAGCTCGCGCCAATCTCGATCTTCAAGAAATGCTTGTCGATGACGGAAATGTCGTAGCCTTCGAAATTTGCCTCAAAACCACGATCGACATCCCCGGAGCATAAGAACGTGCCGCTCTGAATTGTCAGCCGCTCGTTTCGCCGGAACGGCTCCACTGGCATCACGACCGGCAGGGGCTTTCCACGGAAGACCTCGTCGAAATGCTCGGAACGCCAAGTTGCGGGCCCGTCAGCGTGCACCGACGCGATCTCCGCAGAGCGCATCTCGCGAATGATCTGGGCCCCTTGCCTCCGGCACCACGCACCATCTAGCGCCCAAACTGCGCAGGTTCCGCTCGGGTCCGTCACCTCCTCGAACGCGAAGAAGGCCGCCACGTACGGCGATGTGGTCCAGTCTAGGAGACGCGTCGGAGCCCCATGATGCTGCATCAAGGCAAGCCACTCAAGCGTGTCGTTTGGCACGAGGTGGGCTTGAAGGTAGCCGTAGGCGTTGCGTGTAAAACGCCGGAAGATCATCTCCTCGGCAGCGCTCGCCGACAGCACGCCCTTCAGGCGCTCCAGAGTAGGCTGTAAGCTCCACGCTGCGTTTCCATGCCCTCGGAAAAGCCATCCTGACCCGAGGTTTTGCAGAAACCGCCTGACATCGTCCCAGCTCTTTAAAGATCGCTCGATGCCATGTCGCATGCCCGCCCCCCATGCTTGCACGAGCCTGACGACAATTGTCGTCAGGCATCAACTCGCCGAGTGAATAGGTCTCTCCCAACGGTGTCGACTTTCACGAACTCCACGAGCCCCTTGTCCTTGAGGAAGGGGGCCTCTTGAAGACGTTTGCGCAGGTTAAACATTCGCTTCTCGGCTTGGAGGATGAACGAGGAATACAAAAGCGGCCGGATGCTGACGTTTTTTCCATGCGTGCTGAACACCACTTCCGTCGGGTCGACCTGCTCGCCGAGCACAAACCCGGTGACCGTCGTCGCGTCAGTGACGAGCCCCCTGGCTACCAGCTCCTTCACGTACTTCCAAACCTGCCCCTTCTCATCGGACCCAATCGTCACTCCCGGCCTTTTCAGCTCCACGATAACAAGCCGTCGAACTCCCGTGACGTTGTGCGTCTCTCGGTCGAAGTCAGGGAGCGAGTAAAAGCCGAGACTGCTGTCAGGCGTCATGACAAAATCTGGACGGTTGCGAGATCCGTCCAGCGCACCCTTCAGATACCGCCGGATGACGGTCGCCATGGTCTCGTTCGACGTGAACTCTATGCTCTCGAACTCGGGACCGAAGATCCACAACGCATTCTCGAACAAAGGCTGAAGTTCTCGCACCTCATCCGCATTTCGATCAGACGTCTTTGCGCGAAGTTCCTCGATAACCCTCAAGCGTCCTTCGATCTCGTCGAGGGCGTATTTCGCGGTACGCACGGTCCACTTCGCGAGCAGCTCATTCAACTCGTCGATCTCGCCCGGCTTGAGACCGGACAACTTTTCTAGGAGGGCGTATTTGGACTGCGACCGCTCCATGTTGGCGGCGAGACCCATCACCTGAATGACTTGCGCCTCGCCCAAACCCGGGCATTTCTCGACCACCTCATCCAGCAGGGCCACCCACCGTTCCCGGCTCATGGGCGTCAGCTTCTTCAGGCTTTCTGCATGCGCCTCACGCGCTACGTCCTTGGCAGCGGCCCGACGCTCCTTCGTCAGCTCGCGTATTGCCTCGATGATGGCTGTCTGCAACGGATCCTTCGTTGCCTTCCAAATAACACCGTCTGAGCGCACCCCGGTCCAATCATCCGTTACGTCGGGCAGTAGGAAGTCCGCCTCGACGATAAACGTGTACCGCTTAGCCTCCTCGGTCCGTCCGTCGAGCAGTCTCTCCTGATCGATCCACCGCCAGCTGCACTCTCCGACCAGCCTCCGGTTAACCCACAACGCGACGCCATGCTGGCGAGTCGTCTTGTCAGATTTCTTGCCGTCAATGACGCGAACTTTCGCCACCCCGTGTGGCTCGACCTTGATCTCGAAGATCTGCAATGCCTCGTCCGGTACGTCGTCGAATGTCACCAGCTGGCCATTGATCGTCACGCGGAACTCTGGGTCGGTGAGAAACCGAGTACTCAACAGCGCGCGAGCATCGTCCGCCGTCAATGGCACGGACTTCAAATGCACGGCCGCGATCTTGCAGCCATGACCGGCCTTTTTTGACGGCTTTCCAATCATTTTTAGATCGAACGGCAATCCCGCCGATATCCCGCGCGCGACTTCGAACGTGGCTTGCTGCCCGTCTCGCCACGTCGTCACACGATAGGGGTCACAGAAATAGAATCCCGCGAACCGCCCCTTGCCATTCCGTCCAAACACACGTCGCCGCTTTCCAGACTTTGAATCAGAAGGAGGATCAACATATTCACCTCCCTGGCTTCTCAAACGATCATACGAAAAGGTGCGCCAACGCTTGTCGACCTCCGAAGCGGTCATCCCGATGCCGTTGTCCTCGATGGCGAACAACGTCTCGCCGTCGGGCCAAGTGATCGCCACCGATGTAGCGTAGGCATCCCAGGCGTTCGCAACGAGCTCCAAGAGTGCGACAGCCGGATCGCGGATGATCTGGCCCGCGTAATCGTCAAGGAAGCGGAGTTCGAACAACGTACCTTGCATAACCTGCACCAATTCCCACTTACGCCGCCACAAGCTGCCTTGCCCAGTTCCAGGATGCTCTGCATGATCGCCCAGAAGCGACCCGAAGAATACCCCAGAGACTAGGCATTGTTGGCCGTGCGAAGCGCGTCGCCGGTTAAAATTGTGCCGATGACTGCTATGGAGCGTCTTGTCATGAACGACCATCTGTTCACACGGTCGCATTTATTTCCGGGCGTCGTGTCTCAAATGCCCATAGCCGCGCGCAAGCGGTCTAGATCCGCCTGACTCGTGATCAAGCGAGGATTGTGAACCAAGAACGAGCTGCCGATCAGCGTGCCGCCTGCGTATCCGGTGTCCCGCGTGAAGAGAATTCCATGAATACGGTCTCGCAATGTCGGCGCTCCGCGGGGGCGGTTAGTGTCTTCGAAAAGGCCTCTGATGGGAACGCGCTGCCCGGTAGCCGGATCATCCCAAAACCGTCTTGCCCACTCGTTCACATGGGCATTACCGAACGTGAGCTGGATGCAATCCGCGTTGTCGCCGCCGTTGCCGCCCAGAAAGCCACGCATGTCGACGACAAGAACGTTGAGCGTGCCGGCATTGTCGGGCAGCGCAAACTTCACAGGCTGTCCGTTACGGAACACCTTTTCGCAGATCTTCTGCTGGACGAGCAGAACCTCGCCTTCCTCTGAGAAGCGTGGGTCGTCATTGTTTGTACAAAGGACCAACTGGCTCCACTCGATGCCATCGTCGTCTATCTGATGCTGAGTGGCGAGCTCGACGGCGTTCGAGACACTGATGGAAACGAGTTCGGCGAGCACGGGCGTGCCAGCGTCGGTCGTAAATGCAAAATCGACGCTGGTCGCATTGAGGGTATTGCGCTCGTACTCTGCAACGATACCCCGATCCTTGAGCGACTTTGCGTACCTGAGTTCGAATAGGAGTGGCATGTTGGCGGTCGTGAGGCCGCCCTGCTCGACCGCCGCGACAAGGGCAGGAAGATGTTCGCCCTCCTTGAACTCGGCCAGCAAAACCTCGCAGTAGTCGGCTTCGCGGCCTGTCAAGAAATCAACCATCACGCGGCCTTCTTGTCGGTTGTTGCTGCCAAGGCCGAACGCTCGCAGAAAGTGATGGCAAGGTCGTCGTGGCTGAGTTTGGTGAGCTGATCGATGTCAGCGGCTTCCTTCATCCAGTCCAGAAGCTTCTCCCGCGGCGTGTGCCGGTAGGTCTGGTAGAAGAACTTGGCAAGCTCGAGCCAGTTTTTTGCATTCGTTGACTTCTCACGAACCTCGCCGAAGAACGTGTCGGGATGGCGCTTCCAGGCCGCGATCTCGGCGTCGGTTAGCGGCGTCGAAATCATCAGGCTGTCGGTCGTGGTCTGATAGATGCCCGTGACGGATTTCTTGTGTTCGTCGACAAGCGCGTCGACAAGCCTTCCGGCCACTTCCTGGCCTGTCGCATCCGGGATCGCATACCATTTGCCGAGCTGTAACGGTGGCGGTAGCTCGGCTTTGTCTCGGAAGGCCAGTTCTGGGTTTTCACCATTGAACGTCGACGGGATCTCGTAATGGGCGCGCATCGAGTCGATCAGCGCGAAGATCTCCTGATGGCGCTGCTCGCTCTCGAGGACGGCCTTCAGCCTATTGAAAGCGACATCCGGTCCGAAGTCCGGAATCTTGCAGCCCGCGGAGATGAGCTGCGAGCCGGCATCGACTGCATCAAGGTTGTTGTGGAACGCGTGATTGGTGACGATGACGTAGGCGCTGGGCTTTTCGCTGCCGTCAGGGGCCGGCATGGTCTCAGCTTGCCGGATCTGGGCCAGGGCGGCCTTCGGCCAGCCGTTGTAAGCCTCTTCCTCTGACTTGAAGACGTCCGGAACATTGACCTCGATCATGACGATGCGAGTGTGGACGGCCTTCTTGGCCAAGGCCCGGTTCAACTTGCTTGCCACCCGCAGTCGTTTGATGTCGTCGACGGGCCCGTCCTCGGTCGCAGCGCGGTTGCGTGACTTAACCTCCACGGAGAACTTCTTGCCGGTCTTGGCGTAGATCGCGACGAACTCGACGTGCGACGAGCTCTTGTCGCTTTCGTCCTCATAGCTCAGCTGGAACCCAGCCTTGAGGAACGCAGCGGCGGCGTACGTCTCGAACAGCTTGCCGATGAAGTCGTCGGCGCGTTCGCTCTTCAGGCGGTCGATGAAGGTAGGAAGCAGCTGTTTGACCTGCTTCGGATCCGCGTGATGGGCGATCAGGTAGACATTGTATGCAAGGTTCAGGAACGCGCGCTGGGCGCCGGTCATTGGGCTTGAGTAGACCTCACCGACCTTGATGCTGTTCTGCCGTGCGTCGGCGATAGCTTGATCGTACCAGCGGACGATCGGATGCCGCTGGTTTAAGGGCTTGGCTTGTTCCGCCTTGAACCAATCGGCGCCAAGGAGATCGATGAGGTACGGGCGGAGGAAGTCGTGAAAGGTCTTCCAGCGCTTCGATGAATAGATCATATTGCCGACTGCTACGACGCGGGTTCCAGCCACCTCCGTGGAGATGATCGGCTTCCCCACGCCCTGCTGCTTCTCGCGCTGGACGCGCTCCGCCTCCGAACGGCGCATGGCACGGGAAAGCTGCTCGTCAAAATCTGGCGGCAGCGCAGCCGCGTAACCGCCGTGGCAGCGCTTATATTTCTTTCCGCTACCACAAGGGCAGCGCGCATTGCGACCGATCTTAGCCATGATCGGCATGGTGGGTGATTCGGGACACGGGTGGCGTATTATCTGCGCACATTCCACATCATCATTTGCTCGTCCGCAAGCCGCCGGTGAACAAGACCGACGTCGCTCAGGGTCATGAGCGATCGTCCACGGCAAGGGTCGTAGTGCCGCTCATCTCTTCCGAGCAGGCACGTCAAACTCGGAACTGCTGCGACGAAGGTCGTGTGGCTGTGATGACAGCTATTGAGATGTTGCGTCCACGCGCTGGATCGGCAACGCCACGCATTGACCGCCGTTTTGATGATGGCCCGCGGGTTCACCTTGTATGGAATTGGCCCGTCGATCGGCCAAATCTCTACCGCACACACGCCGCAGCTGCGTTTTTCTTCGCACATGCCATGTGCCCCGCACCCATTATGCGCAACCACGACGGCCGCGCTCTAACGCCTTGATAGGACTCCGGTTGCAGCCGAAGTTGCATCGCTCGGTGCAACTCCCTGCAAATGTGCAATTTGGTTTGCTCGGTGCAACTTCGCCCCGCCTCGGTTGCAGTGGCGCGAATTCCACTACCTAGCAAAGTACCGGGCCGCCACGCGCCCGCCTCTACGTGTGCCTCCAGTAAGGTACCTTGTCGGGGGCATGGGCCATCCGCCCGGTAGCATCGGCTTACCACCCAGACGGATGAGGCGCTGCTACTGCTCGAACACTCTGCGTTGACGTGCTGATAGCCAAGCGACCTCGTGCAAATGCTCGGTGCTGACCAGGGCCATTGACGGAGGGCGCTGGCGTGTGACGCACGCTACAAGCGGTGCTCCATGCCCAGCATGAGGCCGAAGCGACTAACATGCTGGGGTGGCCCACATCTAAGCCAATGGATACAGGGCGAATCACAACAGGCAGGCGAGCATCAGCATTAGGATAGGCACTGGCTCGTTTCTTGAGCGCGGCGGTGCTGATGGTGTGTTTCGTGGATGATGGATGGATCGCGCCTCAGTGGGGGCTCATGAGGGTGCCCCCTTCCAAGCCCATGTCGTCTTCCTGGACGGCTTGCGGAGTGCGATGTCGTGGATGTGGTACACGCGCATCGCGCAAAGCCGGCAGGCCACGAGAACTAAGAAGGGTCGGTAGTTCACCTTGCATCCAAAGCATCACCAAACATGGGCCGAGCCTTTTCGTTTCCGGCGTCAAGGCAAGCGAGCACCAAGTTGCGATCACTGGGCAGCGGCGCGGCGCACCTGGAAAGCGGTGCTCAAATGGATAGACGGCCGGGGCAGAGCCCTGCCTAGAACGGGATTGTGGCGGCTGGCCCTGCGACGGCATGACCAGCCGCGTCTGGACGACGGTTGAATGAGGGTACGCGCGGTCCGCGAACTGCTATGCTCCTCGCTGGGCGGCCCACTCGCCCGTATGTAACTAGACAGGGCCCCCTGTGGTGGATGGATGGATAGCGGCCTGTGATTGCGGGGAGCCAAAGCTAAATTCAATGGGCTGTCGGGGCTTGGATCGAACTACCCGGAGGAGGCCATTAGCACGAAGACTATCAATCGCACTTCGATAGTTCGACTCCGTCCAGCCTGGCAGTGTCTGGCAAGCGGCCATGCTCCTTCGGCAAAGTCGGAAGGCCTCTCCCCGTTGCACTCGCGCGGAGTGCTCGATGCGAAGTTTCATTTCCAGGACAAACGGGTTGCCCGGATACAGGCGTGCGCGCTCGTGGACTAGCTCTTTACTCAGCACAACTCGCCCCGATGAACCGACCCAATTTTTCCCCTGGACCTCATAATTCCATGCGCTACGTGCGACTTCCCTGACTTCAGCCTCTGTCATGGGGGGAGCGCACTCGTCATTTCGAGTAATGGCCACGTCCAGCAAGGCGTCAAAGTCATCGCAGGCCGGTGCTGATCTCAAGCACTGACGGAACAACCATTCGTTCCGCCGCCCCTTCTCAATGACCACTCTCTCAGCCTTCGACCTTCCTGCATGGAGAGCCTCCGCCCGAAACTCCGGAAGCTGCGCCAGGGTGGTCTGGTCGAGCGCTCCTTCTACAAACTCATACTGTCTCCCAGTGACCGGGCTCACGCTGGGCGGGATCAATACGATATTGCGTGACGCCTTTACCTCGACATCAATGCCGTCTGAGCTCCGGAGATCTGTGGGCTTAGCGAGGGGGTGAGAACGGTAGTACAGATGCCACCCACGACTGGCTGTTTGGCATATGAGAGGTGTATCTCCGAAGCGTCTACGCATCGCGTCCAATAGGCCGGCGTCGTCTATGTCAACCACCGCGAGGTCGCTCGCATCACAAAGCAGTGCGATATTTTCATCGCCAAATTTGGCCTGAAGTTTCTCCACGTTCCCGAGCGTTACGATAGCCCTGTGGTAGCCCTTTATTAGCGGCCGTTTTCCATCGGGGCCGCCGACCGGTACCGGGGCAAGGCCCAAATCACACGCCGCATAGGCGAGTTTTCCGAACGCGCCCGTCATGAGCGCCCCCCGTGGTTTAGACAATTCGGTACGGCGAGCGGCCCACCCAACCCAATGCAGGCCCGGAGTGGATCGCGCTGCCGGTAGCGCTTCGAGCGAGACTTTGATCTCGGTTTGGCCTTTGAACTTTCGCGTGCTCCATGCGTGCACACGGTTAGCACGAAGTAATCTCGAAATGAGCTGCTTTTCATCGTTGGCCTCATCAATCTTGCAAAGCAACGTGACGCGCCCGTGCGGCTCTCTTTGAGCGCTCCGAGTGCCTGGCATCCACCCCGTCACTCTGCGCGGCGCCGCTCAACCAAGCCACCACTTCGGCGGTAAGGAATACGTTGGATCCGCCCACCAAGCGGCGTGGCGGCAAAAGCCCCTTCTTTTCCTTTCGAAGCACCGTCGACATGTCCCAGTGCATTACGCGGCAGAATTCGCTCAATGTCAGGACGACGCGAGCCTCGAGCAGTTGCCGGCCGCTTAGATCGCTATTCGAATTTGTTGCGCTACGCGCAGGGGTAGCCTTAGTGACCATGCTGGTGCACTCCAGTCTCGAGTTCTGAGGATTTTCGGAGGACCCAGCGTCAGCGGTGCACGGCTGCGTTTTCGCCCGTGGGCTTCGGCAGCAACGTCAGCAGCGGTTTCGGCTTCGGGCGGAAGGACCTTCTGTTGGCTCGGTCGGGCCCACCGCTGCCTCGCTTGGCTTTGGTGGGACAGAGCATACTGCCTCAAAGGTCGGTCGACCAATTGCTTGCATAAGTTGTGATTGGCTTGTAGGCAAGGGCGCCGGCAAGCATTCGGCGGTTTTTTGTGGACCGCTGGGACATCGAGTTACCGTTAGTAGTGTTTGGTAACAGCGCTGAGCCGGCGCGCGTCTGATAGGGCGTTGAATTCGCGGGTGTAGCTCAATGGTAGAGCAACAGCCTTCCAAGCTGATGACGAGGGTTCGATTCCCTTCACCCGCTCCAACACTTAGCACATTCGACCCTGAGATTTTGCACCGTTTTCGCACCAGCGTTGGCAACTCTGGGCAACGAGCCGCGGGTGCAGTCGCGCAGTGACCGACAATCACGCAGATCCCGTTCAGCACGTCGGTTGAGCAACATCCTGATTGTCGCGCCAAAGCTTCTGGGCCCCAATGGAAGGAGGAGCTGGAGACCAAATTCGACATTCCCGCAGGGGTGGCGATCGGCCGTGATTTGTTGACGCTAAGCCAGCCGGCGGGTGGGGGCGCAGTGATCACCACTTATCACTCTGCACGCCGATACATCGAGCGCCTGCGCCGCGATCGATTTCAGATGTTGATTCTCGATGAGGCCCACAAGCTGACGGGGCAAGAACATCCATCGACACACCCAAGATCGAGTGATCGTTGAAGCCGTGATAGGCTGTTCTGTATCGGAGAGATCTGGTCGTCTGACTTACACGTGGATAGAGCTATGTTTGCAGGACGTCCCGACCAGATGTCTGCGCCCTGGAGCATACTAACTTACCAACCACCCGCCGCCGCGCCCAATGAACGCATCGCGCTCTCGCGCGGCCTCAGGGATCGGCAATCCTAGCACAGGCAACAATTGTCGGAGATTGGAGGCGATCAGATCAGCGAACGTCTTCATGCCTGTATTATCCAAATTTGTCAGTGCATTGCCAAGCCCATCGGCAATCAAGCGCCCGTGCCTTTCGGCAACCCGTCGTCGCGCGGCAGCGCCCGCAACTCCAAGAATTTGCAAGAACGCATCTACGTCCGCACGCGTTATGTCGGATAGCGTCGTTGCTGCACCGATGTTGAAAGCCAGCTCGTCGGTAAGAGCCGCATCGAGACGTGTTGGCAGCAGATCGTAGCGCGGCGCCACGCGTAATCTGCTACCCGGCTCATGCAATAGAGCAAAGTTCTTTGCGTGTCCGTCAACGTTCCCCGTCATCAGGTCGAACAGCGTCGCGCCGATTAAGCGATCACGTTCGCCGGCTGGATCAGCTGTCGCATCAAGAACTCTCTTGATCGCTGCAGCATCAAAGCGACGGCCGTCCGCACCGTGCCGCTCATACTTGAGCCGCGCCGGAAGCCCGAGCGCCTGGGCAAAGTCCTCCTGATGCAGGCGGATAACGCGCCCATTCCCATCATGCGCACGGTCGAACCGCTTGACCAACAGAGCCGCAATGCCACCTTTTTCGAAGACCTCGGCTTCAACCGTTTCAAATCCCAGCTGACGAGAAAGGCCGAGCGTCGCAGCCTCATGCGCCGCATCGCGAAGATGCGCCCTGTCGGGGACCTTGAGAATGTGCGTGGTTGGAGCACCCGTGCCTGCGTTCGGCTCTGCCAACCGCCCATCAGGGAGCAAGGTCAGCGCGATCTTGCTTTGCACCCCAGCAAGCGGCGATGGATCAGACGTTCCCTCGGGCAAGGCGCGCCGTTCTTGCAGCGCCGCGATGATAGAGGTCAATCTCTCTTCGCTAAAGACCACGTAGTCCGTGGCGTAGTCGCCCGGGACTTTCACCGCCGGTGCGCCGGCAGGCAGCACCGACAGCGCGCCGGCGCAATCCTTGCCCAGATGCTGCAATAGGCCAGCGATGTCGTCTCTGGCCAGGCCTTCCCGCGCCATGACGTCAGCCAACGCGCCGTCACGTTCCTGCAGCAGATTGTCGAAGAATGCGCGTGAGACAACGTCCTCGTAGGGCTCGTCCGTCAACGGCAAGGATAGCGACACCGGCAACGCGGTCGCATCGGCGAGGTGCGCCGCGGTGTAAGCGAACGCCAGCGCTCCGCGATCATCCCGAACGAGCACGCCCGCCGGTTCGGCAAAGCCATCAAGGCGGACATCGAGAATGAGTTCGCTCATGGTCAACGCTTCCGGGCCACGAGATCGATGCCGATCGCCGACGCGACGCCAACCACCTTGTCGAATTCCAGTGTCGCTTTTCCGTTCTCAAGCTCGGAGACGAAGCGACGCCCGACGCCGACCAGGTCGGCGAACGCTTGCTGCGACAGCTTTCGCAGTTCCCGCTCTTCCCGCACCAAATCCCCCAAATCCTGCGCGGTTGCAATTCTGGCCTGCGAAGCGGTCACGGTGCTTGTCTCGTCCGGCCCCCCCTCTATTGGCGGCCGTACAGCGCGGATGCCTCGATCTGGCGAGAAGGTCTCGGTCAGCTTCAACCCCGGTCGCATCTCAGCGCCAACGTCCAGAGGCGTTATCGCCTTGTCCGCCACTGGTTTGATGGACTGAGCGACCCGACGGGCGAGGTCCATCGCAGCGACAGGGTTCGGATGCGCTGGCACCGGCGATGATTTTTTGGCCATGATCTGCTCCCGTACGGGACCATAGGCGTTTATCGAGGGAGATTCAAGCTCTTTTGCGCCCGTACGGTATCAATGGTATTTATGTATTGCTCCCGTACGGGATCGTATTGAGGCGAGTGGTGCAAAAAGAGTAAACTGCTCCCGTTCGGGATCACGAGGCTCGTAATTGACGCACGTACGGCAATCCACAACCCCACGTCCAACCATCATTGTTCATCGTGTTAGTTCCCGATACGTTCCCATGGGGCCTATGTCGATAGACTGCCGGGTGACACCCATGGACTTCGAGACGCTTGAAACCCTGCGCGCGAACCACCCGGCGTGGCGTCTGCTTGGCGCAGATTCGGCGCCCCTGATCGCCAGCTTTCTCGATCGCGTGTTCCTAAAGCCCAACGTGCGGCAGATGTCGCAAACCGACTTGGCGCATCACCTCGATGACGAGCTCTTCAAGCTGCGCCGCGAGCTTGGCGAGAATCGCTTCCCGCGTGAGTCGCGTGCCTATCTCGACGAGTGGGCCTCGGACAAGAATGGCTGGTTGCGCAAGCGTTATGTGGCCGGCAGCGATGAGGCACAGTACGATATCACCCCCGCCACAGAAGTCGCGCTCACTTGGTTGTCGAACCTCGGCCGACGCCCTTTCATCAGCACCGAGTCCAGGCTCAGAACCGTTTTCGATCTCTTGCGCGATCTAATCAATGACACCGAGCCCGAAATCGCCGCGCGTACCGCCGAGCTGACCCGGCGCCGGGTCGAGATCGACGCGGAGATCGCGCGGCTCGCGGCCGGCGAAATCCCGGTGCTCGATGATGCCGTCATCCGCGACCGCTTCCATCTTATCGTGGAAACCGCACAGAGCCTGTTGTCCGACTTCCGAGCCGTCGAGCAGAATTTCCGTATGCTCGATCGCGACGCGCGCATCAAGATCGGATCGTGGGAAGGCAGCAAAGGCGATCTACTCGATCGCATCCTCGGCGATCGCGACGCCATCGCCGATAGCGACCAAGGCCGCAGCTTTCGGGCCTTTTACGATCTGTTGATGTCAACTGATCGGCAGGACGAACTGACCCGGCTGCTGGAGCGCATGCTGGCGCTCGATCCAATCAAGCGCTTGAAACCGGATCGACGCATCAAGCGCGTGCACTTCGATTGGCTGACGGCGGCAGAGGCCACACAGCGAACGGTTGCCAAGCTTTCCGGCGAACTGCGGCGCTACCTCGATGACAAGGCCTGGCTCGAGAACCGGCGCATCATGGATCTGCTGCGCAACATCGAGGTGCACGCGGTCGAAGTCGGCGAGAAACCGCCGACGGGCGATTTCATGACGCTCGACGCTATGGCTCCCCAGATTACCTTGCCCATGGACCGTCCTTTGTTCACGCCGCCACACAAGCCAGATCTGGACGATACACTTCCTGCAATCGATGCCGGCGATGTGTCCACCGACGCCCTGTTCGAGCTGGTGCACGTCGACAAACGCCGGCTACAGGCACAGATCTGGCGCGCCTTGCAGCAACAGGACCAGATCGCACTCACCGACATCGTGGAACAGCATCCACTCGAGCTCGGACTAGCCGAGCTCGTGGCCTACCTGTCGATCGCCTCGGAGGATCCAAACAGCGTCATCGACGACCAGTCGAAAACGGCCATCGAGTGGATCGATGACGATGGCAAATTCAGACGTGCAACCATGCCGCACGTCGTGTTCGTGCGGCACAGCGAGCCGTCTATCCTTGCTGACGGCAACCAAAGGGTGACACCATGAGCGAAGCGAGATCCAATGGCGCTCACGACGTGCTGCCGTTCACGCTGATCCATTTGATGAAAGGCGTGATCGATCGGGAGACCTCACCAGTTGTGTGGCAGGGATTGATGCAATGCACCGCGCAGGTTCGCGACCACGTTGGCGTCATCGGCCTGGAGCTGACGTTCGATGAGGCAGAGGGTTATGCCTATCTCCGGCAACGGCCCGAGGTTGAGGGCGAGACATCCTTTCCGCGCCTTGTGCCGCGCCGCCAGCTTGGCTATTCGGTCAGCCTGCTGCTGGCATTGCTGCGTCGCCGTCTTGCAGAAGCCGATGCCAACAGTGGCGATACCCAGCTCGTCCTGACGCGAGGCGAGATCCACGACCTAGTCCGCCATTTGTCTCGCGACGCCAGCAATGAAGCGCGACAGGCCGATCGGCTCGATCGCGATATCGACAGAATAGTCGAACTCGGATTTCTGCGACAGATCCGGCGCGATGCCGACACCTTCGAGGTCCGCCGCATCTTGGCGGCCTTCGTCAATGCACAATGGCTGAGCGAGTTCGATCAACGGCTGGCGGCCTACGCGGCTCATGCACGATCGAAACAAGATACGGCGGAGGACGCGTGAACGACCTTCAGGACCTGTTGGTGCGCGACGCGCCTGTCGCCGCCGCGCCGGACATCGGAACCAAAGAACGCAGTCCTGCACTGCCTGGGGTCCGGCTGATGTCGGTCGAGGTTCTCAATTGGGGCACCTTTGACCGGCACATTTGGCGGCTCGATCTCATGGGTGGCAATGGGTTGCTCACCGGCCAGAACGGTTCCGGCAAATCGACGCTAGTCGATGCCATCACGACGCTGTTGGTGCCCGCACACCGCATTAACTACAACAAGGCCGGGCAGGCCGAGCGCGATGAACGCGACCTGCGTTCCTATGTGCTCGGCACCTACAAAAGTGAGCGCGCCGGCGCCGGCGGTGGCGCCAAACCGGTCTCCCTGCGCACACAAAGCTCAGCCTATACCGTTATCCTTGGCCGCTTTCATAATGCCGGCTTTAACGAGACGACGACACTTGCCCAAGTATTCTGGTTCAAGGAGCCGCACGGGCAGCCGGCACGCTTCTATTTGGTCGCCGACGGCCCACTGTCCATCAAAGAGCACTTCACGGGGTTCAATCGCGACATCAACGCCTTGCGGAAGCGCTTGCGAAAGCTGTCACGCACCGGAATTTACGACAGCTATCCCGCCTACGGCGCCGACTTCCGCCGTCGCTTCGGCATCGCTACCGATCAAGCGGTTGATCTTTTCCTGCAGACGGTCTCCATGAAAACGGTCGGAGACCTGACGGGCTTCGTGCGCAGTCACATGCTGGAGCCGTTTCCAGTCGAGGTGCGCATCCAGGACATGATCCGCCATTTCGACGATCTCACCCGGGCACACGGCGAGGTGGTCAAGGCACGTGACCAGATTGACCGCCTCACCCCCATCGTCACCGATTGCGACCGTCATGGAGTAATCGCGCAAGAGGCTGCACGTCTCACCGCGGCGCGAGACGCACTGAGAGCCTACATGGCCACGCATTTGTGCGCCCTGATCGATGAACGCGTTGCAGGGCTCGACAGCGAGCTCTCGCGACTGTTCCAACGTATTGCCAGCCTGCGCGTCAAGGAGGGAGAGAACGAACAGGCGCGCCTTGCTCTCGAACGCGACATCAACGCCAACGGCGGTATGCGCCTCAGCCAAATCGAGCTTGAGTTGCGACAGAAGGCAATCGTGCGTGATGATCGCAAACGTCGCGCCGATGCGTACGGACCGCTCGCCGCGGCGGTTGGCGCTACCGTGCCCAAGTCGCCGGAGCAGTTCGCCGATAACCTTGCCGATGTCCGGCGCCAGCTCGCCACCGTTGCTGACCAGGAGACCGCTCTCCAGAACCAACGCGTCGAGCAAGAAATTGAGCTGAAGAGCAAACGCGACCGGCACAATGCACACGCCGCAGAGATTGTATCACTCAAGCAGAGGCGCTCGAACCTGCCGGCACCGATGATCGCGCTTCGTGAACGCTTGTGCGAGGCCATTGGCGTCGCACCAGACACAATGCCTTTTGCGGGTGAGCTGATCGAAGTGCGTCAGGATGCGGTGGATTGGGAGGGCGCTGCAGAGCGATTGCTGCACACTTTTGCTTTGACGTTATTGGTGCCCGAGCGCCACTACGACGACGTTGCGCGCTGGGTTGACGATACCCACATCGCCGCGCGCCTCGTTTACTTTCGTGTTTCCGAGAACGTAGCGGCGCTGCGACAGCGGCGCAATCCGCAGGCACTATCCGAAAAGCTGCGGTTGAAGAGCGACACACCGCTGTATCAATGGCTGCAACGAGAGGTCGATCGCCGCTTCGACCACGCCTGTTGCACCACCATAGACCAGTTCCGGCGCGAGCCGACCGCCATCACGAGGCGCGGCCAGATCAAGACCGGCAGTGATCGCCACGAGAAAGACGATCGTCACCGCATCGATGACCGCACGCGCTATGTCCTCGGGTGGTCCAATGCCGCCAAGATTGCAGCGTTGGAAGCCGAGGCGAGGACAATGGAGCGCGCTATCCAGGTCCTGTCCGCCAGCATCGCCGGCCTGTTGACGAAGATCAGGGCGCTGTCAGATCGGCGTGGCCAACTCGAAAGGCTCAGCATCCACCAGAGTTTCACCGATATCGATTGGACCCCCGTGGCGCTCGAAATCGATGGGCTTGAGCAGGAACGCCGGACGCTCACCGAAGACTCCGATATTCTCAAGTCGCTACGTGCTCGCCAACACGAAGCCGAGGCGGAGCGCCTCGAATTGCGCGGTAAGATTGAATCAGCGACGGATAACCGGGCGACGTTGGTCGAGCGGCGCGATGAGCTTGGCCGCCGCCGCACCACTGCCGAAGCGGAGATTGCGACCATACCGGGGGTTAAGCGCGCGGAAGTCACACCGATGCTTGACGAGCTGCGCACGCAAGCGTTCGGCGAGCACAAGCTCACCATTGAGGGCTGCAACAACCGCGAGAGCGAGTTACGGAAGGTTTTGCAGGATCGCATCGATTCGCGGCAAGCAAGTTTGCGGGCGCTCGGCGCACGCCTGGCTGCGGCGATGCGTGACTATGGCACCCTCTATCCCGAGGATACCCGCGACGTCGACGCTTCCGTGGAGGCTGCGGACGAGTATCTGAGGATGTTGACGGAGTTGCGCGAAGAGGGACTGCCCCGCTTCGAGGCGCGCTTTAAATCCTTGCTAAACGAGAATGCCATCCGTGAAGTGGCCGGCTTCCAATCGAAGCTGCGCGAAGAAGAACGAACGATCCGCGACCGCATCGACACGATCAATTCCTCGCTGCGCGACATCGACTACCACGACGGCACCTATATCACCGTCGAGGCTGCGGCGAACCTCGACAACGAGATCAAGGAATTTCAGCAGGATCTACGCAAGTGCACTGAGAACACCCTGACGGGTAGCGAAGACAACGCCTATGCTGAAGTCAAATTTCTCGAAGTCAAGCGGGTGATTGAGCGCTTCCGCGGGCGAGACAAGCTCACCGAGCTTGATCAGAAGTGGACCCGTAAAGTTTCGGATGTGCGCAATTGGTTCGAGTTCTCCGCATCCGAGCGCTGGCGCACCGATGATAGCGAACGCGAGCACTACTCCGACTCTGGAGGCAAGTCGGGCGGTCAGAAGGAAAAGCTGGCCTATACGATCCTTGCTGCCAGCCTCGCGTACCAGTTCGGTCTCGACAAAGGTGCCGAGCGCTCGCGGGCATTTCACTTCGTCATGATCGACGAGGCCTTCGGTCGAGCATCGGACGAGGCCGCCGACTTTGGGCTCACCCTGTTCCAGAAAATGGGGCTGCAGCTGCTCATCGCCACGCCCCTGCAAAAGATTCATGTCATCGAGCCACATGTTTCGGCCGTCGGCTTCGTTCACAACGAGGAAGGTAAACGCTCGCTCCTGCGTAACATGACCATTGAGGAATACCGCCAGGAACGAAGCAAAAGATCGGGCACTCACGCATCCATTACTCCAGGGTGATCGCGCCGTGGCAACGTGGACCACGCCAGCTGATGTTCGCGCCGAGACCGACCGGCTGTGGACACGTGGCCTGCTGCTGGCGTGCGTATTACAGAACGTCATCCGCGCGGCAAGCGGCCAAACATTGGCTCCCGGCGGCACGCCCCAGCACGGCGCGCAGATCCAGCCGCCGATGGCGTTTCCACACAGATTGAGATTACGCCGTCCGGCGCCCAGCGAGCTCGGTTCGTCGTTCGCAGCCGTGCGCGCTTGGGTCCGGTTGCTCGAAGCCGAGTCAAGGCGCCAAACTGGCCTGGGATTCGACATCGAGTGGGAAGAGATCAACACACGTCAACTCGGTCGCAACCGCCTTCCCGCGGCACTCATCTTGCCGAGCTTGGAGGACGGGCTCGCCACAATTGGCCGCAGCGCCGATGCTGATCGCTTTGCGGAGTCGGCAGCGGCGACGCTGTCTCAGCATCCGAAACTCGCCGGCTGGATTGCGCGCAAGCCACTGGTGCTGCTCGAGCAGCAAGCCGATTGGCCGCGCATCCTCGACGTGCTGACATGGTTCTTGGCACACCCGAGGTCCGGACTCTATGCTCGGCAGATCGACGTCCGTGGCGTCGACACCAAGTTCATCGAGGCACGTAAAGTTCTGCTCGGCGAGCTTCTCGATGTCGTGCTTCCAACGCATGCTATTGAACATTCGGCCATTGGCGCGCATCAGTTCGAGCCCCGCTACGGACTCGCGGCAAAGCCTGTACGAGTTCGCTTTCGGGTGCTCGATCCAGCATTGGCGGTCGCCGGCCTCACAGATCTCACGGTGCCCGTCTCCGAGTTCGCTAAACTCGATACGGCCGCGAGCCGGGTCTTCATCGTCGAGAACGAGATCACCGGACTGGCTTTTCCCGAGTTTACGGACAGTTTGTTGATCTTCGGCGGCGGCTACGCCATCGACCGGCTTGCGACCTCCCGATGGCTCCACTCACGGGCCGTCGTGTACTGGGGCGATATCGATACCCACGGCTATGCCATCCTCAACCGTCTGCGCACCCTGTTGCCTCAAACAAACTCTCTCCTCATGAATCGTGAGACACTGCTCGCGCATCGCGCGCTTTGGAGCTGCGAAGCCGCGCCGCAAATAGCCGACCTCCACCATCTCAATGCCGTGGAGCAAGAGCTCTACGACGACATTCGTTTTGATCACCTCGGGTCCGGCATCCGGCTGGAGCAAGAGCGTATCCCGTTTAGCTACGTGTGCTCGGCAATTCGCACGCTTCCCTAAGCGTGCAGGTTCGCCTTTCATCGCTCGGCAATGTGAAGGAGGAGAACGCTCGCCGGCTTGATAGACCCATCCTGCGCCGCCCCAGTGGCCGGTAGTCAACTTGTTACGCAGTAACGAAGCGACGAGCACAATAAGGCTGCATTTGAACTCCAGGACGAGGATATCAGAGCGAGCCACATGCGGGGCAACCGCAGGCGCATGTCCTCGACGACACGTGAACGAGGTCGATACCGACAGCACGCGCTTGAAGTATGAGTGCGCCGGTCAGAACCAAGCTTGCTTGATCAACGTGACGCAGTAACGGCGCGATAGAAGCTGAAAAGGCTGATTGTGACTATTGAGGAGTACGATTGATCGCCTTATCGTTACGCAGTAACGCAATGGCGAGCATGTCAATGGCAAAAGCGGTCCCTAAAGTGAGGCGGCGCCTGCGAGCGGCAAGCGGTGCTGAGCGACAGGCCGCCTACCGCCGGCGGCACCTAAACGAGGTCGATACCCTCGACAGCGCTCGCCTGAATACGGTGGTTCCAGTCGCCACCAAACGTGCTCTCGTAAGACTCGCAAAGCGTTACGCAGTAACGCAGCGCGAGACGTGGACTGCTCCCCTGAAGTGAGACCGAGGATGAGTTTCGAATCGGGCTATTTCCAATCTCTCGAATGGAGACGTGGACATGGCACGAAAGGGACGGTCGACCGAGGAGATCATCGCGGCTTTGCGTGAAGCGGAGGTGCGGATCGGGCAGGGCGAGACGGTGGGCAAGATCTGCCG
>JALHOW010000004.1 GCA_022842785.1 Hyphomicrobiaceae bacterium
ACGTCGCCATCGTCACCGAGACCCTGGCGCTGTTCGTCCGGTATTTCCTGACCATCACACCGCCGCTACCGCAAAGCGAGCAGGAACCGGCCCGCCTGCTCGGACGGGAACGCTTCCAAGTGTTCGTCGCCCAGGTCGGCCGCCGCCTCGCCACCGATCATCGCCTCGTTTCCGAGGTGCTCGAGACCATTGCCAGCAACAATCCGGACCTCTTTGCCACCGCGTCCGACGATGCACCGCTGCGCACGCGGTCGGCTGGGAACGGGAATGGCGCGTCTCGGGAGACTGCTGCCAGGGCCGAGGAGCCCAAGGAGGACACCGGCCATGGCTGATCTGCTGTCCCTTCACGCCAGCCAGGAGGCGCAAGGCCGCAGGCGGCAGATGCTACGCACGGCCTTCGGTCCGGCCATCGCTGCGGCGCTCGTTGATCCGACGGTGATCGAGGTGATGGTCAACCCGGACGGTCGTCTGTGGATCGATCGTGCCAGTGTCGGTCGTCAAGACAGCGGCGAACGCATGGGCAGCGCCGAGGTCGAACGTATCATCCGCCTCGTTGCGGCCCACGTGCACCGCGAAGTACACGCCGGCGCCCCGATCGTTTCGGCCGAGCTGCCCGAGACGGGCGAGCGCTTCGAAGGCCTCATGCCGCCCGTCGCGGTCGCGCCGTGCTTCTCCGTGCGCAAGCCGGCCGATGTCCTCTACCGGCTCGCTGACTATGTGGCCGCCCGCATCATGTCGCCCTTACAGGCCGATGCGCTGGCGATGGCCGTGCGCGAGCGCCGCAACATCCTCGTCGTCGGCGGGACATCCTCCGGCAAGACCACGCTCGTCAACGCACTCCTCGCCGAAGTCGCAGACTGCCACGAGCGTGTTCTCATTCTGGAGGATACGCGCGAGCTCAAATGCGCCGCCAAGGATTGCGTGGCGCTGCGCACCAAACCCGGCGTGGCCTCGCTGGCCGACCTCGTGCGCTCGACACTGCGCCTCAGACCCGACCGCATCATCGTCGGCGAGGTGCGCGGACCCGAAGCGCTCGACATGCTCAAAGCCTGGAACACCGGCCATCCCGGCGGCATCACCACCGTGCACGCCAACTCCGCCGAAGCCGGCCTCTATCGCCTCGAGCAACTCGTGCAGGAGGCCGTCGTCACAGTCCCCCGCGATCTCATCCTCGAGGCCATCGACGTCATTGCCTTCCTGGCCGGCCGCGGCGCCAACCGCCGGCTCGACGCGCTCGTCGAGCTCACCGACCTCGATGACAGCGGCGACTACCAGCTCAGGCCGCTCGGCACTCCCATCCTTCGACCCGTTGGTGGAACATGACGATGCGCGCGCGTGCAGATGATGATTGCTCCGCAGCAGGGCTGCCGCCCTGCGACCCGCCCGGCGGGACACCCGCCGGACCACCCGCCTTTTATGAATCAAGAAAAGGAGGGGGTTCGGGGCCTCCCCGAATGGGTGTGGGCGATAGCCCGCTCGCGCAGCGACTGATTGTTTTCATCATCACCACGCTGATCTGCACGCCCGCCATGGCTGCCGGGTCCGGCATGCCGTGGGAGGCGCCGCTGCAGCGCATTCTCGAGTCGATCGAGGGGCCGGTCGCGAAAGTCATTGCCGTCGTCATCATCATCGTCACCGGCTTGAGCCTCGCCTTCGGCGATATGGGCGGCGGACTGCGGCGGCTGCTGCAGATCGTGTTCGGGCTCTCGATCGCCTTCGCCGCCACGTCGTTCTTCCTGACGTTTTTTTCGTTCGCCGGTGGCGCGCTCATCGACTGACGTTACGGAGTTGCCATCACCATGCTCGGACAACCGACCTCGCTTCCCGGCTTCGAAGTCGCCCTGCACCGATCGTTGACGGAACCGATCCTGCTCGCCGGCGCGCCACGCAGCTTCGCGATCCTCAACGGGACGCTCGCCGCCGCGATCGGACTTGGTCTGCGATTGTGGATCGCTGGTCTCATCATCTGGCTCGTCGGCCACGCCTTCGCTGTCTGGGTCACGCGCAAAGATCGTGAATTTCTGACCGTTCTCTCCCGCCACGCCCGCCACAAAGGAGCGCTCTCATGCTGAACCTCGCCGAATACCGCAAGACCGCGACCGGACTCGCTGACTATCTGCCCTGGGCCAGCCTCGTCGCGCCCGGCATCGTCCTCAACAAGGATGGTTCCTTCCAGCGGACGATCCGCTATCGCGGTCCTGACCTCGACAGCGCGACGGACGCCGGGCTCGTCGCGGTCTCGGCGCGCCTGAATAACGTGCTGCGCCGCTTTGGCGAGGGCTGGGCCTTGTTCTTCGAGGCCGAGCGCGTGCCGGCCAACCAGTATCCGGGACATCGCTTCGATGACGCCGCTTCTTGGCTCGTCGATCAGGAGCGATATGCGTCCTTCTCGGCCGACGGTGCGCATCATGAGAGCCGGTACTATCTAACCCTTCTTTATCTGCCACCACCGGAGCATCAGGGCCGCGCCGAGCGGCTGCTGTATGAGCGCCAGGAGGGATACAGCGACGAGGCCGACGTCTGGGGCCAGCTCACCTGGTTCGAGACCGAGACGACGCGGGCGCTCGAACTCTTGTCGTCGATCCTGCCGGAAGCGGAGGCGCTCGATGATGTCGAGACGCTCACCTATCTGCACGGGACGATCTCCGACAAACGCCATCCAGTGACGGTGCCGAGCGTTCCGACGCACCTCGATGCCATACTGTGTGATACGTCATTTCTTGGCGGCGTCGAGCCGAAGCTCGGGCGCCAGCACCTGCGCCTGCTAACCGTGACGGGATTCCCGAACACGACAACGCCCGGTCTGCTCGACGCGCTCAATGATCTCGGCTTTGCCTATCGCTGGACCACGCGCTGGATCGCGCTCGACAAGATCCAAGCCAATCGGCAGCTGACGAAGCTCCGACGGCAGTGGTTCGCCAAGCGGAAGTCGGTCGCCGCGATCCTGCGTGAGGTCATGTTCAACCGCGAGACGACGCTGGTCGACTCCGATGCCGACAACAAGGCCGCCGATGCAGACGAGGCGCTGCAGGAGCTTGGCGCCGACGATGTCGCGTTCGGTTATCTGACGACGACACTTGTCGTCGGCGATGCCGATCCCAAGCGCGCCGATGAAAAGCTGCTGGCGCTGGAGCGGATTATCAATGGCCGCGGCTTCACGACTATTCGCGAGACGCTGAATGCTGTCGAGGCGTGGCTCGGCTCGCTCCCCGGCAACCCCTATGCCAACGTGCGCCAGCCGATCGTCCATACGCTCAACCTCGCTCACATGATGCCGGTCTCGGCGGTGTGGGCGGGTCCGGAGAAGAACCGGCATCTCGACGCGCCGCCGCTGATGATGACGGAGACGCGCGGTGCCACGCCGTTCCGGCTCGATCTACACAGCGGCGATGTCGGTCATGCCTTCGTCGTCGGTCCGACCGGCTCCGGCAAGTCCGTACTGCTCTCCCTGCTGGCAATGCAGTTTCGCCGCTTCATCGGCGCCCAGGTGGCGATCTTCGATCGTGGCCGATCGGCACGCGCGGCATCCCTCGCCATGGGCGGGGAGAGTATCGAGCTCGGCCTCGAGGGATCGCTGTCGCTGCAGCCGCTCGCTCGCATCGATGAACCCGGCGAAGTGGCCTTTGCACTCGAATGGGTGGGCGGTCTCATCATCAATGAGGGCGTGACGATCACACCCGAGATCAAGGACGCGCTTTGGACTGCATTGAAGAGCCTCGCATCGGCACCGAAGGCTGAGCGCACGCTGACTGGCCTCGCCGTGCTCGTGCAGTCCAGTGCGCTCAGCCAGGCGCTGGCGCCGTACACGCTCGAGGGCCCGTACGGCCGTCTACTCGATGGCGCGACGGAGAATTTGGCACTGAGCGACGTACTGCACGTCGAGATGGAACCGCTCATGCAGCACAAGCGGCTAATCCCGCCGGTGCTCACCTATCTCTTCCACCGCCTCGAGGCCCGTTTCAGCGGCCGACCGACGCTGCTCGTGCTCGACGAAGCCTGGACTTTCCTCGACGAGCCGATGTTCGCTGCCCGCATCCGCGAATGGCTTAAGACGTTGCGCAAGAAGAACGTCGCCGTGCTGTTCGCCACCCAGTCGCTCGCCGACATCGAGCGCTCGGCCATCTCGCCTGTCATCATCGAGAGCTGCCCGACGCGCATCTTTCTGCCCAATGACCGGGCCCTCGAGCCGCAGATGCGCGCGGTCTACGAGCGGTTCGGCCTCAACGGCCGTCAGATCGAGATCCTCGGTCTCGCCACGCCGAAGCGGGACTACTACGTGCAGTCGGCGCAAGGCAACCGGCTGTTCGAGCTCGGTCTCGGCCCGGTGGCACTTGCATTCACGGCCGCCTCATCGCCCGACGACCAGAAGCTCATCGATCGCACGATCGCCGAGGCGGCCGACGCCGGCTTCGCCGATGCGTTCCTGCGTGCCAAAGGCCTCACCTGGGCAGCAGATCTCCTGGCGTCATTTCCCGGCGCCAAGCGCCCGCGGACCACACCGCCACCGCTGCCACGCATCGTTCCGACGGCGCTCCCTCCGGCATCTGACACGTCGCAGTCCGACTTGCCGGAAGGAGTGCCAGCGCCGGAGCCAGCGGCGGCACCAACAGACCGCGACGATCTTCTTGAGCACCTCGCGCAATTCCCCTTATCGGCCAAGCCCAACCGCGCCGCACGACGACGCGCGGCACGCGGGGTTGCTACCGTGCTCGCACTGGCACTCCTGACGAGCACTGCCATCCCGCCTCGAGCGCACGCGCTGACTGTCTTCGATCCCGCGAACTACCAGCAGAACCTGCTGTCGGCCGCCCGTGCCCTCGAACAGATCAACACTCAGGTACGTGCCCTGCAGAACCAGGCGCAAATGATCCTGCGCATGGATCAGAACCTGACACGGCTCGGGCGCACCCTGTCACCCGACCTTCAGCGCACCTTGACCGGCATCCAAACCCAGCTCCGCGCCGGCCAGGGCATCGCGCTAAAACTCCAACAGACGCAGTCCACCTACGAACGCCTCTTCCCAGCCCAGGTCTCGGCCGCGCTCTCGTCGAATGACGTGTTGCGCAATGCCAAAACACGATGGGACGAGGAATACGCCGGCCTCAAACGCGCCGCCTTCCTGCAAGGCCAGATCGCCGACGGCATCGAAACCGACACACGCCTCCTCGGCGACGCCATGACGCGATCACGCAACGCCGTCGGCGCCCTCGATGCCACACAAGCCGGCAACGAACTCACCGGCCTCGCCGTCAAACAGTCCCTCGCACTGCAAGGTCTACTTGCTGCGCAGCATCGTGCCGAAACCATCACACGAGCCCGCAGCCTCGCTACCGAAGATGAAGCCCGCCAGCGCTTCAAATCCTTCGTCGGCACGGGATCTGGGTACTCAGCAGGTCGATGAGAATGGAAGAAACCTCGATGTTCGTGCAAATAGTCGCTTCGCGAGCGGGCTACCGCCCGCACCCGTTCGGGGAGACCCCGAGCCCCCTCCTTTTTGAAACTTCAAGAGACGGGTGGTCCGGCGGGTGTCCCGCCGGCTGGGGTGCGGGGCTGGCCCCGCTCGCGCAGCGACGCCACCGCGGCTACCGACGACGACAATAGCCGCAGCCTGACCATTCACCCCTGACACGACCAACGGCGACCGCGATATCCGCCGACTGCGGAGCCTTGCCCGGAGCCTGAGAAGCATATGGACGATCTCGCCATCATCGACCAGTTCACAGCGACGTTCAGTCGATACATTGACAGTGGTTTCGGACTGCTCGCTGGCGACGTCGCATTCCTGACGAGCATCCTGGTGGCCATCGACATCACGCTCGCTGGATTGTTCTGGGCGCTGATGGGCGAGGACAATGTCGTCGCTCAGCTCATCCGCAAGGTGTTGTATGTCGGGTTCTTCGCGCTGCTGCTGTCGAATTTTCAGAGCCTAGCCGACATCATCTTCCAGTCGTTCGCGGGACTCGGTCTGAAGGCTACGGGCACGTCGCTTACTTCGGCCGATCTGATGCGGCCGGGGTTTGTGGCCTCGACCGGGTTCACGGCATCGAAGCCGCTGCTGGAGAAGGCCGGCGAGCTGATCGGCATCACTACGTTCTTTTCGAACTTCGTGACCATCGCTGTGCTGATGCTGGCCTGGGTGATCGTTCTGCTCGCCTTCTTTGTGCTGTCGGTGCAGCTCTTCATCACCATCATCGAATTCAAGCTGACGGTGCTGGCGGGCTTCGTGCTGGTGCCGTTCGCGCTGTTCGGGCAGACGGCGTTTCTGGCCGAGCGCGTGCTGGGCAATGTGATCTCGTCCGGCATCAAGCTCATGGTGCTGGCGATCGTGGTCGGTATTGGCTCGTCGATCTTCGGCACGGTTATGCGCCCGACCGGCGAGGTGACGCTGACGCAGGCTGCCTCCTGTATTCTTGGCGCAATCGCCGTCTTCGGCCTCGCCATCTTCGTTCCCGGCATTGCTGCCGGTCTGATCACCGGCGCGCCGCAGCTGGGGGCCGGCGCCGCGGTTGCGACCACGGCAGCACTGGGTGGCACGGCAGTTGCCGGTGGCATCGCAACGGCCGGCGCGGCGCGCATGGCCGGGCGCACGGCCGGCGGAGCCATCAAGTCGGCTGCATCGCTCTCAGGTCGCGTTGGTGCCGCTTATGAGGCGGGTGGCACGGCCGGCGTCGCGCGGGCCACGGTCTCTGGACCAGCATCGCGCATGGCGGCAACGTCGGCGGCGCCGGTGCGCAATGCCTATCGCCACGGCGCCGCACAGGGATACCGGGATGCGGCCTCGTCGGGAGACGGCGGCGGCAAAAATCCTGACGCCGATCCTTCCGGCGGCAGCGCGTCATCGTCGGGTCCGCCGCCATGGGCGCAGAGCCTCGCCCGCCGCCAACGCATGACCCAGGCGGGTTTGATGGCTGCGCACGCGCTCCGCGACGGCGACCGCGCGGGTAGCAGCAGCGGCCCCGATCTCAAGAACAAGACGTAGGGGGACGGAGATCATGGCCTTCAAGCGATCGACCTTACGCTACGGCGAGACGCCGGAACCCGTCACGCCCTACCAGAAAGCCGCACAGGCCTGGGACGAGCGCATGGGCAGTGCGCGCGTGCAGGCGCACAACTGGCGCCTCGTGGCGGTCGGCAGCCTTGGGCTCTCTCTCCTGCTCGCCGCCATCCTGCTCTGGATCGGGCGAACGAGCGCGGTCGTGCCCTACATCGTCGAGGTCGACTCGCGCGGTGGCGCGCGTGCCATCGGCCCGGCGGCCGAGATTTATGCGCCGAACGACGCACAGATCGGCTACCACCTCGCGCGCTTCGTCGACAACGTGCGCGCGCTGTCGATCGATCCCGTCGTCGTGCGGCAGAACTGGCTCAAGGCCTACGACTTCGTGACCGACAAGGCTGCGGTCACGCTGAACGAGTACGCGCGCGACAACGATCCATTCGCGCGCGTCGGCCGCCAGACCATCGCCGTTGACGTGACGAGCGTCGTGCGTGCCTCGGACACGTCCTTCCAGGTGCGCTGGCTGGAACGAACGTTTGAGGGCGGGGCGCTGAGAGACACCAAACGCCTCACCGGCCTCTTCTCGATCGTCATCACGCCACCCCGTACCGTCGACGCGGTGCGCAAGAATCCGCTCGGCATCTACGTGCACGCCTTCAACTGGTCCCAGGACGTCACCACCGGAGAGTCCAAATGAGCACGTTGCGTTGTGTTGTGGTTGCTCTCGTAGCGGCGAGTGGCCTCAGTGCTTGCACCCCCAGCATCAAGGTGCCGGAGATCCCCATCCTCGACAGTCCGGCCCTGGCCGCCCGGCGCGACCCGGAACCGAAGCCGCCCGTCCACTATGTCGAGGTGCCGACGCCGCTTCCGCTTCCCGGCCAGCTCAAGCCCGTCAGCAAGGAAGTCGACAAGAAGAAGGATGCTCGCCCGCCGTCGGAGCGGGTAACAGGAGCTAACGCTGCGGCGCGCGTCGAGCCGGTCAAGGATGGCTATATCAATGCCATCCAGGTCTATCCCTACACCAAGGGTGCGCTGTATCAACTCTATGCCGCCGTCAATCAAGTGACCGACGTCGCGCTCGAGGCGGGTGAAAGGCTCGTCTCCGTGTCGGCCGGCGATACCGTGCGATGGGTGGTCGGCGACACGACGAGTGGCGACGGGAAGGAAGCGCAAGTCCACATCCTAGTGAAGCCGGTCGGCGCCGACCTCGAGACCAATCTCGTCATCACCACGGACCGGCGCACCTACCACCTCGAGATGCGCTCCAGCGACAAGACCTACATGGCGTCGGTGTCGTGGACGTATCCTGCAGCCGAACTCGTATCCCTGCGCAAGCAGCGTGACGAAGTCGCAGCCTCACTCGCGTCGATCGCCGACGGCGGCGTCAACATAGACCAGCTGCGCTTCCGCTACCGCATCGAGGGCGACGCGCCCTGGAAGCCGCGCCAGGTCTTCGATGATGGCGCCAAGGTCTACATCCAGTTTCCGTCGGGCCTTGCGCAAAGCGAAGCGCCGCCCCTGTTCGTCATCGGCCCCGATGGCAAGTCCGCGCTCGTCAATTACCGCGTGCGGGGGACGACCTACATCGTCGATCGGCTGTTCGCCGCCGCCGAGCTGCGCCTCGGCTCGGCCCCACAGCGGGTCGTGCGCATTGTCCGCACGGACGCGGTCTGGCGGGAGACGCGCTCATGAGCGAGGCCGAACCCGCCAAGAAGGCCGAGACCGAGAAGGTCGCGCCGGAGGCGCTCGAGCTGCGCGCGCGGCCTCGGCCGGTGACGCGTATCAACCGCAAAGTGCTGATCGGCGGTGCAGCCATCGTGCTGCTGCTCGTCGCCTTCCTGGTTCTGGTTGCCCTCCAGCCGCCGAAGCTCCAGATCGGGGCTCCGCGTGAACTCATCAACGTCGAGAACAAGCCAACACCCGAGAGTCTCGCTCGACTGCCGGCGTCATACGACGGCGTGCGCACCGAGCGTCCACCCGATCCTGTACGTTCGCCATCGGGCATCCCACAATTGACCGAGGCCAGCGGCGATCCCATAGACCAGGCCGAACAGATGGAACGCGCTCGCCTCGCTCGCATGGCGGGGCAGGCGCGGGAATCCCAGGTCTTCTTCCGCCTCCAATTGAAGGCACCGCCGCAGGAGAACGCTGCTCGTCGCGAACAAGGGCCTCAATCGGGTGCGGCTCCGGGCGGCGGTGACTCTGGTGCGCTGACCGCCTTGCGCGCTGCGGACCAGGCCCGCGCGCTCGCCGCAGGCAACCTCGAGCCCGCTGGCACGGATGCTACGGAAAGCCTGCGCAAGCTGACGTTCCTGCGTTCCGGACCCGAGAAGGAGATCTACAATCCACATGGCCTGCAGACGCCGGCTTCGCCCTATCAATTGATGGCCGGGACCGTCATAGCGGCAAGCCTCGTGACCGGCCTCAACTCCGATCTGCCGGGCTTCGTCATCGCCCAGGTCACGGAGAACATTTTTGATTCCGTCTCCGGTCGCTTCCTTTTGCTGCCGCAGGGCTCGCGCCTGATCGGCAAGTACGACAACGTCGTCGCGTTCGGCCAGGAGCGGGCGCTCGTCATCTGGCAGCGCATCATTATGCCGGATGGCTCCTCCGTCGTCATCGACAGCCTGCCGGCCACGGACACCGGCGGATATGCCGGCCTCGCCGATCAGGTCGACCTTCACACATGGCAACTGCTGAAGGGCATCGCGCTGGCGACTGTGCTCGGCGTCGGCAGTGAGTTGGTCTTCGGCGGCCTAGGCGGTTCTGGCGACAGCGATCTCATCCGCGCGCTGCAGCTTTCAACGCAGTCGACCACCAACCGTGCCGGCCAGCGCCTCATCGAGCGTCATATCATTGTCCAGCCCACCATCACCGTGCGTCCCGGCTGGCCGCTGCGCGTCATCGTCCACAAGGACATCATCTTGCGCCCGTACCGCGGCGCGACCACCCTCACCGCCAACTGATGAAGGAGAAGGAAAAGCATGGCCGTCATCGGAATTTTCTCGGCCGTCAACGACGGCTACGCCGGCACCATCCGCACGATCACCATGAACGCGCGCGTGAAGATCGTCGCCAATGACCGCAAGGAGACGGAAGGCGCACCAGACTTCCGCGTCATGCTGAGCGCGACCGAGATCGGCGCGGCGTGGCGTCGGATCAAGCAGGGCACGGACCAGAGCTATCTGCGCGTGCGTCTCGACGATCCAGGCTGGCCGCAGCCGATATGGGCCAACCTGACGGAAGCTGGGGAGGACGGCACCGTCCGGCTGATCTGGCGCCGCGATAAACCGGAGGGAACCTGAGCCGATGTCGCCTCCCGATGCAATCAAACGCGACCTTAACCGGTCATTGCCGGACGGATCGCACATCCACCAGCGTCCTCGCCTCGAGGACTATCCTTTGCAAACGTCGGAGAAGCTGCGCTTCGCCGACACCGACTGCAATGGTCACATCTCCAATGCCGTGTTTGCCGTCTGCTGCCAGAACGCGCGCATGGAGCTGCTGCACGATCCCCACCGTGTACCAATGCCGATCAACGCGCAGTTCGTGATCGCACGGCTTGAGATCGATTTCCTCGGCGAGATGCGATGGCCGGGCCAAGTCGTGATCGGCTCGCGATGTGACCATGTCGGCCGCTCCTCGCTACTGATGACCCAGGCGCTCTTCGTCGATGGGCGTTGTGCCGCCAATGCCAGATCGACGGTCGTCCTCATGGATCGCGCAACACGGCGCGCGGCGCCTCTGCCACCGGAGACGGCCCTTGCGCTACGTGAGTTCTGCGCGCCTCCGAAGAGCAATGGGGCGCTGCAGTCGCACTGGCCGGGACAAGAGGAGTAGCGCGGCATGGCCATTGCGATTTTACCGGCGCACGCCTCGTACCTTCGCCCGTACTACGGGCGCGCCGCTGCTCTGGACGGTGCGTTACCGCGAATCCTGAACAAGCCGGCAGCCGTTCGAGCAAAGGCAGCCAATGGCGATCCCACCTGGCGTCTCATCGCCACCGTCCTGCTGCCCTTCGCAGCCGGCTACTATCTCAGCTATGTCTTTCGCACCATTAATGCGCTGATCTCCGGCCCACTCGCCACTGAGTTTGGCCTCTCCGCCGCCGATCTCGGCTTGCTCACGGCCGTTCTCTTCCTGACGTTCGGTGCACTTCAGCTTCCACTCGGCGCATGGCTCGATCGCTACGGGCCGCGGAGGGTACAAGCTGCGCTCCTCTCCGTCGCGGCGATCGGCGCCACGATCTTCGCCTGCGCGCCAAATCTCCTATGGCTGATCCTCGGGAGAGCCTTAATCGGCTTCGGTGTTGCCGGCGCACTGATGGGAGGCCTTAAAGCGATTGTTCTGTGGTGGCCGGCCGAACGCATCGCGATGGCCAACGGCTGGCTCATCACACTGGGCGCACTCGGCGCTGTCACGGCGACGGCGCCGGCCGAGATGCTGATCGCGTCAATCGGGTGGCGCGGACTGTTCCTGCTCCTGGCAGCTGTAGCTGCCATCGCTGCCGTGCTGATCCAGCGTTTCGTGCCGGAGCGTCCCGCGCAAGGCCCGGACGAGGCCTCCGGTGTGGGCACGACCATTCGCACCATCTATCGGGATGCGAGGTTCTGGCGTCTCGCACCGCTCTCAGCGACCACCATCGGCTCGGCGTGGGCATTGCAGGGCCTATGGGCAGGACCGTGGCTTGCCGATGTCGAGGGGCTGCCACGCCACGATGTCGTCATGCACCTGCTGTGGATGGCAATCGCTCTCAGCGCGTCCGCGCTCATTCTCGGTATAGCCGGCGATCGGCTTCGCCGAGGTGGCATCTCTCTTTCTGCGACCTTCGCGTTTGCGACCGGACTTGCCATGCTGGCCCAGCTCGCGCTGATCCTGCGTTGGCCGGTTCCGGCCTGGCTGCCTTGGATCTCGATCGCCGGCATCGGTGCCGGCACCGTCTTGAGCTATGCCATCGTGTCAGAGTTTTTCCCGAAATCGGCATCGGGCCGCGCCAGTGGAGCCCTCAATCTCCTCCATATCGGCGCGGCCTTAGTGGTGCAGACCGGTTTCGGTGTCATCGTGCAACTCTGGACAGCAAGTGCTGGGCAATATCCTGCCACCGCCTACCAAACTGCGCTCGCCATAAACCTTGCGCTGCAGAGCGCCGCGCTGCTGTGGTTTATGCGACCGAGGCTACGTGCGGTCTCTGCAAATGGTCTTCATGCCCATCCCATTCATCCGCTCGCCGCGACACTTGGCGTGCCGTGCGCAAACGCCACGCCCTATCTTCATGCGCGCCGAGATTGGCGCTACCGACAGAGAAACGCACAAGACCAAGCCTCGGTGTGGCGCTCGGCTGCGCTGCTTTCGGTCATGATCATGGTCGCTATCGGGATTTCACTTCTGACCCAGACCGCCACAACAGCGGCGCTGCACTGCTCACAAGTCACATCGAACGCCAGCCAAAAATGATCGGGTTCGGGCCTTGCCCGCACGCATCACCGATCTAGCACCAATGGATCGAAAGGAACCGCCATGACGACCACGATACAATCGGACACCGGCAGTGAACCCCGTCCCGAGACCGACGACATCTTCTGGAGCCTCAAGACGGTCCGACAGAAGACCGGTCTCTCGTCCGCAACCATCTACCGCTACATGGCCGTCAATCTGTTCCCAGCCCGCCGCAAACTTGGCCCCAATCGCGTGGGCTGGCTCGCATCAGAGGTCAAGGCGTGGGGAGAGAACCGCCCGGAGCTTGGACGGTGACACCGTTGCCGCGCTTTACTCTTCAGGAAGCGGCTGGCCTTCCAGTTGGCGCGTACACTGTATGGCGCCTAGCTCATCGAAGCCCGGTCACGAAGGATTCCATCTTAAGAATGGCATCGCGCATCTGAGGCTCGTAGTGATAGTGGTTATAAACAGCAGCGATGCGACTGCCGCCGGGCGTCGAGTGAGCGAGGACGCGCTCGGTAATATCCGGCGCAATGCCAAGACGCGGTGCATTCGTGGACCACGTCCGCCGAAGGTCATGGATGGTCCAGTGTGGCAGCTCGATCTTCTTGTCGAGCGCAACCTTGTTCTTGCTCCACGCAGAGAATGGACGGTTGAGACCAGGTGGCGAAAAATAGAGATCCACGGACGCTCGGACCAAGCCAAGCTGTCGAACCGTTTCTTCACCAAAGGGAAGCGTATGCGCCTTGCCCGCTTTCATGATTTCCTTCGGAAAAGCGAATTGCATTTTCTTGGTGTTGATCCAGCTCAGCTTTAGAGACGCAATCTGATTGGCGCGCTGGCCGTTGAGCATAAGAATGCGGACGATGGCGGCGAAACGCGGATCTGGCCACCGATGAAGCGCGTCCCAAATCGCCTTCAGCTCATCATCGGTGAGGACGCGCTCACGTGCGTCGGGTTCCTTTGGCATCTTCATCGTGAGCATAGGATTTTGCTCAAGATACTCCCGTTGTACGCACCAATTAAAAAAAGTCTTCAGAGCCCGTGCTGCGTGCGCTCGTTCGCTCTGCCCTGAAATGCGATCCAGACTGTCCAGGATCCTCTTCTGGGTAATATCCCCAACGTTATCGTTGAAGGTGAAAACCCTCCGAAGATGGCGCGTGTACTCCCGCAGGGCTCCTGGCGACACTTCCGGCTCACGCAGCGAGAGGTAACTGTCAACTGCGTCCGTGAACTTGATGCTGATGCGGCGATTAGCAACATCGCCATTCAAGAGGTGCTTCTTGGCCCGATCGCGCGCCTCAGCGAGCCCGATCACACCATACACACCAAGCTTGTGCCGGCGGCCGCTCCGAACTGCGACGAAGGTCTTACGGTTCTTGCCAACGTACACGCCGAAGGCGGGTGTAGAGGTGTCCCACACATACGCGTTCGTGCTGGGCTTGAGAGCTCGGATGGTTGCGTCTGTCAGCTTCATTTTTTGCACTGTTTTTGCACCTCCGTTCGCAAGATGCAGTGAGATCCACTGACATACTAAGAACGTCTCTCAACAATATAATTAAATAAATATAGACCTTTATGGCGGCATTGAGTTGCGATGAGCTGCGGTGACATGATCGAGCAACAGCCTTCCAAGCTGATGACGAGGGTTCGATTCCCTTCACCCGCTCCAATTCCCATCAGACAATTCACGTAGGACGACGCTTGACGCGCACCGCATGAATGCGCCTCGAGTTGACGAGAAAGTGAAAAGTCGGCGCCTCTGGCGCCACGTGCGCCAAACCCGTTCTGCGCCCCCGCAATCGCGCAAATTAGGGCGCTCCCGAGGCAGGAAACGCGCAGCGCGCGCTTCCGTCGCGACATTCCCACTACCCAGACCTGCAATCGGCGCAGCGGCGCGACGCCTCAGGCTTGTATGTCGCATACCGCGCTGATTCGGGACGTGATCCAAACTCCGGGCGGGGGCGCGATAGGGGATATCGCGGTTAGCCAATGGACGCCTTCGACTGAGTTAGCGAGCACGCTCGAACGCCGTGCCGCCGACGAAGCTCGTCCCAACCAGGAGAAGAGCATGGCCGCCCTCAATCCAATTCTGACCAAGGTGTTCCGGGGTCCGCTCGACCTCAACGGCCCTGTGTTTGGCCGGATCTTCTATCTCTTCGAGTATGCGAGATCGTACGTCGAGGAGCGGCTCGAAGCCTTCGATGCGCGCTTCGGCACCGATACGTCCGCGCCCACCTTCGAGCGCAATCAGAAGACATCCGTGCACTTCTATGTGCCGACGACCGCTTCGACGATCTACGAGATCCTCGGCTCGATTCCGCTGCAGCCGAACAAGTTCGCATTCGTGGACATGGGATCGGGCAAAGGTCGCGCGTTGCTCGTCGCGTCGGAGTTTCCCTTCAAGAAGATCGTCGGCATAGAACTCTCAGAGCAACTGCATCGCAGCGCGGAGCAGAATGTCGAGCGCTACAAGCCCGACTCTCAGCAGTGCGAGACCATCGAGCTGAAGTGCATGGATGCGCTCGACTTCGCTTACAGCGATGAGCCGCTCGTGCTGTTCCTCTTCGACCCCTTCGGGCGCGAGATCCTGCAAAACGTGATCGCCAATCTGGAAGCGTCGCTCAGTGCGAAGCCGCGTGACGTCTATGTCGTCTACGTTTACCCCCAGTTCGAGGACGTGCTGAAAGGTTCGCGTTTTCTGCAGATGGTGAAAGAGGGCGGTCCGAAGTGGCGCCCCTGGAGCCGTTATGTCGTCTACGCAGCGACAACAGCGGCAGCGGCCAGCCTTGGGCTCGACCCGCCGCCAATGACCTGAGGTGGCGCTTGCGACAGAGCTCGGCACGGCACAATACGTGCCGGCGCAGAAGCTCTGCCGCCAGAGCGGCTAAATGCTGCCGCGGGTTCGCCTCGCGAATCGCGTCTTGTGCCGACATGCACATGCCCACCTCGAAGCTCGCCGAGAAGCTTCAGATCATCTACGAGATGGATGGCCGCGTCGCCGTCGAGCAGTACGCGCGCCAGAACGGCATTCCGCTCGTGGTTTGCAGCAAGATCGTTGCCGACTACGAGATCAAGCGCGCCCTGCGGGATCTGACGAAGGGCCTCTGAGCGTCCTTCCAGCCTAAGTCCCCGAATTCGACCCACGTCGGTGCCCACGTCGGTGCAAGACGCAGCTGCTGCTTGCCCTCGCGGCGGCGTGGTGCGGCTCCCGTGCGCAGCCGCTTCACTCGCGCTCTAATCAAGCACAGTTCTACTGTGCGGAATCTATGCAGAGCGCGAAATAACAACACAATTCCTCAGAATCTATTCTACAATTCGGAGCCTAACAAAGATTCTGCATAGTAGAACTGACAAACACCATAACAAGAACAACTACGAATAAAAACGGAGGACACGATGCACGCGAAGAAGACAATTCACGGCTCGGCCATGGAGAGCGCCGGCAGCAGGGGATGCGGCATCGCTGCTGCCGCGCTCTTGGCAGCCTTGGTCCTCGCGCCAACCAAGGCAAATGCCGAGGTAGCCGAGGTCCGAATCGTGCGGCAACCGAGCATTCTCTCGCTCGCACTGTTCGTCATGGACCATGAGAAACTCGTCGAGAAGGCGGCCAGGGCCAAGGGCCTGCCGGATCTCAAAGTCTCGTGGTCGCGCCTCGCGGGCGGCGCCGCCGTCAACGATGCCATGCTCTCCGGTGCGGTGGATTTTGCGGCCGGAGGCGTCGGGCCACTCATTGTACTCTGGGATCGTTCCAGAGGCGGCAAAGGCGACATAAAAGCCGCGGGCGCGCTGAGTGATCTCCCGATGACCCTCAACACCAACAATCCCGAAATCAAGAGCCTCGAAGACTTCAACGAGAAGAACAAGATCGCGCTGCCGGCCGTGAAGACCTCGATGCAGGCCGTCCTGCTACAGATGGCGGCGGCTAAGAAGTGGGGCGACAAGAACTACGAGCACCTCGATCGCTTCACTATATCGCTCGGGCACGCCGACGCCACAGCAGCGCTGATCTCGGGATCGGGGATTGTCGCCGCGCACTTCGCTGCGCCGCCCTGGGATGCCATCCAGCTGAAGAGTCGGACAATGCACACGGTGCTCGACAGCTCGGACATAATCGGCGGTCCGGCAACGTGCCTCGTGCTTTACGCCACCCAGAAGTTCCACGATCAGAATCCGAAGGTATATGCGGCGGTTGTCCAAGCCCTGAGCGAGGCCATGGATCTCATCTCGTCGGACAAGAAGCGTGCCGCGGAAATCTATCTGGCACTCAACAGTGACAAGATTAGTGTCGAGGAACTCATCGAAATCCTGGAGATGCCGTCGTCCGTCTACAAGCTCGCACCGAGCGGCATCAAAACGTACGCCGATTTCATGCACAAGATCGGCCGCATCAAGACGCGACCAGAATCGTGGAAGGATCTGTTCTTCCCCTCGTCACACGATCTTGCCGGCAACTGATCGGTCCCGCCCATCTCATCACACAGTCGCTGTTGCAGGAGAGAGGTCGCGGATGCCCGCGTCCTCTCAACCATGAGCTACCGCTAGTTCGCCTTGATGCGTACGCCTGGCACGTTGATGTCGACGCCCGTACGCTGGCTGTCCCAGTACAGGTAGCCAAGAACGGCTGCCGCTACGGCCAGCACGACAATCACCATGTTCTTCGAGTCCATAATTCCCCTCGCGTGTTTTCAGTCGTCCGACGAATTATAACGCGCACCGCCTGCCCCCGGTTCCCCGCTGAATGATCCGGTTCGCAAGCACGCCGCAGATGACTTAAGCTGCTCAGGAGAACAGCCACGAACGAGTTGGGGGAAGCGCATACATGACTGCAGGCATGATGGAGGGGTGTCCGCCCGCTCCACAATCACAGGCGACACTTGCGAACTGGCGACTGGCGCCTTTCAACAGCTGGGCTTTTCATCATGTGCGCGAGATCATCCCGAGCGCCGATATTCCTCATGATCCGGATGGCGTGCGGGCGCTGAAAGCCGCGCCGCAGGATCTCGCTCGCTTGGCCATACCAATGGCCGATGGCAAACCCATCTCGTTCGGCCAGTTCCTCGCGAGCTCGAGCACCGACGGCATTGTCATTCTGCACAAGGGCGCTGTGGTCTTCGAGCAGTATGGCAACGGCATGACTGTGCGCTCGCCGCACATTCTCATGTCCGTCAGCAAATCCATGCTTGGGCTGGTCGCCGGCGTACTCGCTGGTCAAGGTGTGCTGGACGTCGAGCGGCCCGTGACCGACTACGTCCCCGAGGTTGCCGAGACAGCGTATGCGGGCGCCACGGTGCGCCACCTGCTCGATATGCGGACGGGCGTCGTGTTCGACGAGAACTACCTCGCGACGTCCGGCCCGATCATCGAGTATCGCAAATCCACTGGCTGGAATCCGCTCGCGCCCGGTGAAGCCCCTTCCGATCTGCGCTCGTTCTACCGCCACCTCGGTGAAACAGACCGCCCGCACGGCGGGCGCTTCCACTACATTTCGGTGAACACGGATCTGCTCGGATGGGTTGTGGAGCGCGCGGCGGGTCGGCGATTTGCCGATCTCATGAGCGAACTCATCTGGCAGCCCATGGGCGCCGCCGAGAGCGCTTACATCACCGTCGATCGCCTCGGTGCACCGCGCTGCGCCGGCGGCATGTGCATGACGACGCGAGATCTCGCCCGCGTCGGCCAGCTCATTCTGGAGCGCGGCGCACGCGGCACCAAGCAGATCATCCCCGAGAGCTGGATTGCCGACATTCTAGGGGCTGGCGATCCAGAGGCCTGGAACGCGAGCACGTTTGTCGAGTATTTCCGCGGCCTCGACATGCACTATCGCGCGAAATGGTACGTCGAGCGCGGGCGCACGCCTTTGCTCTCGGGGCTCGGCATCCACGGGCAGAATCTCTTTATCGATCCGGCCAATGAGATCGTAATCGCGAAGTTCTCGTCGCAGGGCCCGCCGCTCGACGTGGAACTCATCGGCGTGACGCGTGCGGCCGTCAACGCCGTGCGCAAAGCGCTGAGCGGCGACTGAGGCGCGCCCCACTTCCCCTTCTCCCCGTCCTCTACGGGGAGAAGGTCGGGATGAGGGGCGGCGAGAAATGCAGCCCTTTGCGTCTGCCGCCGCCCCTCACCCTAACCCTCTCCCCGCAAGCGGGGAGAGGGGACAAAAAGTGCCGCCTCAGAACGCGTATTCGCCGAACACGCGCCGGACATCGCCCTTCCAGGGTCCGTGATAGGACTCGAGCAACTGCTCGGCGATCGTTCGGCCCGACGCAACGATCTCCTCAACGGGCGCCAGGTACTCGCGCTCATCCTGACCAGCAGCGTTCTTGCGCGCCCGTGCTGCGAGACCACTGCGCGAGATTGCCATCGCCTCGCGCGCGATCTCCAGCGCCTTGCCATTTCGGAAGGGCGTCTTGAGCGCGAGCCGCGGCACGCCATCGCGCAGGGCTTGCCGCTCCTCCGCCGTCCAATCCTTCACCAGGTCCCACGCCGCGTCGAGTGCCGTCTGGTCATAGAGCAGGCCGACCCAGAAGGCCGGCAGCGCGCAGATGCGGCGCCAGCGCCCGCCATCCGCACCACGCATTTCGAGGAAGCGCTTCATGCGCACTTCGGGAAAGAGCGTCGTTATGTGATCGGACCAGTCGTCGATGGTCGGCCGCTCGCCGGGCAGCGCCGCGAGCTTTCCATCCATGAAATCGCGGAACGACGCGCCGGCGACGTCGATGTAATTGCCATCGCGATAGACGAAGTACATGGGCACATCGAGCGCGTACTCGGCATAGCGCTCGAAGCTCATGCCCTGCTCGAACACGAAGGGCAGCATACCCGTGCGCCGCTTGTCCGTGTCGCGCCACACTTCGCTGCGCATGGAGAGAAAGCCGTTCGGCTTGCCCTCGGTGAAGGGCGAGGCCGCGAAGATCGCAGTCGCGATCGGCTGCAGCGCCAGCGAGACGCGCAGCTTCTTGACCATGTCGGCTTCGCTGCCGAAGTCCAGGTTCACCTGGATAGTCGCCGTGCGGTACATCATGTCGAGGCCGCCCTTGCCTACCATCGGCATGTAGCGCGTCATGACCGCATAGCGGCGCTTCGGCATGCGCGGGGTCTCTTCGCGCGTCCATGTCGGCGAGAAGCCGAGGCCGAGAAAGCCGACGCCGAGATCCTTGCCGATCGCGCTCACCTGATCGAGGTGCTGCTGCGTCTCGGCAGCGACCTGATGCAGGTCCGCGAGCGGCGCGCCGGAAAGCTCGAACTGACCACCAGGCTCAAGTGACACTGTCGCGGCCGGTTCGCCATCCGGGCGCTTGAGCGCGATGATGTTCTCGCCCTCGGTGATCGGCAGCCAGCCGTAGCGCGCGATGAGCGCTTCGAGAATGGCGCGGATGCCGCGCGGCCCCTCGTAGGGCACGGGGCTCAGGTCATCAGTATGAAAGACGATCTTCTCGTGCTCGGTGCCGATGCGCCATTGCTCCGCGGGCTTACAGCCGACGGCAATCCAATCGACGAGATCGGCGCGCGAGCGCACGACAGGGGAGGGCGCACCGTCCTGGCGGGTGGACATTCGACGTATCCTCGTGAGCCTGGCCCGTGGAGGGCGCGCGGCGTGTTGCCCGTCTTATGACCGACCAGACGGCTTCTAAACAAGGGGCCATTTGGACGAGCGCCAGTCGGCGCCGGCAACGGTTGGATTTAGCTCCCCACGCTCCGAAGACCCGGAAGGGCCGGGCAATATGCGCTACGACCGGCCATGCGAGCAGCGCCGCAAGAGCATGTCACGGACGCGCCCGGCGCGCGGCCCGCGGGCGCCAGAAGCCCGGGCTCAGGGTTGCAGGCGCCTTGGGTCGAGCACCGCCCACAAATGTTAATGGGCGCCCGGAGGCGCCCATTATGCAATTCAGCGGTTCGTGACCAAAGGGCCTCAGTAGCGGTACTGGTCGCCCTTGAACGGGCCGGTCTGCGACACGCCAATATAGTCGGCCTGGTCCTTGGAGAGTTTGGTCAGCTTCGCGCCCACCTTGGCGAGATGGAGCGAGGCGACCTTCTCGTCGAGGTGCTTCGGCAGCACGTACACTTCCTTCTTGTACTTGCCGTCCTTGTTGTTCGCCCAGAGCTCGATCTGCGCCAGCGTCTGGTTCGTGAACGACGCCGACATGACGAACGAAGGGTGCCCCATCGCATTGCCGAGGTTCACGAGGCGGCCCTGGCTCAGCAAAATGATGCGGTTGCCCTTCGGGAACTGGACCTCGTCGACCTGGTCCTTGATGTTCGTCCACTTCATGTTCTTGAGACCCGCAACCTGGATCTCGTTGTCGAAGTGACCGATGTTGCAGACGATCGCGCGGTCCTTCATCCCCTTCATGTGTTCGACGGTGATGATGTCCTTGTTGCCGGTCGCGGTGACGTAGATGTCGGCGCGCGGGAGCGCATCCTCGATCGTCACGACTTCGTAGCCTTCCATCGCCGCCTGCAGGGCACAGATCGGATCGACCTCGGAAACGAGGACGCGGCAGCCTGCCTGGCGCAGCGATGCCGCCGAGCCCTTGCCGACGTCGCCATAGCCGGCGACGAACGCGACTTTGCCCGACATCATCACGTCGGTGCCGCGGCGAATGCCGTCGACCAGCGACTCTCGGCAGCCATAGAGGTTGTCGAACTTCGACTTGGTCACGCTGTCATTGACGTTGATCGCGGGCCACAGCAGCGTGCCGGCCTTCTGCATCTCGTACAGGCGATGGACGCCCGTGGTCGTCTCCTCGGAGACGCCCTTGATGGATTTCGCGATCTCGCCGAACCAGCCCTTCGGCTTTTCCTTGAGGCAGCGCTTGATGAGCGCGAACAGGATCTCTTCTTCCTCGGAACCCGCCTTGTCCAGGAATGCCGTGTCGCCCTTCTCGGCCCGCACGCCGAGATGGATGAACAGCGTCGCGTCGCCGCCGTCATCGAGGATCATGTTCGGGTAGCCGCCACCGTGCCAGTCGAACAGCATGGCGGTGTAGTCCCAGTACTCGGTCAGCGTCTCGCCCTTCACGGCGAAGACAGGCGTTCCGGCCGCGGCGATCGCGGCAGCCGCATGGTCCTGGGTCGAGTAGATGTTGCAGGACACCCAGCGCACGTCGGCGCCAAGCGCCTTCAGCGTTTCGATGAGGACGCCCGTCTGGATGGTCATGTGCAGCGAGCCGGCGATGCGCGCGCCCTTGAGCGGCTGCTTCGGGCCGTATTCCTCGCGCGTCGCCATCAGGCCCGGCATCTCACTCTCGGCGATCGAGAGCTCCTTGCGGCCGAAGTCTGCGAGGCCGATGTCCTTGACGATGTAATCCTTGGAGCTCATGGGGCGCCTTTCTGGAACGGTTGACAGCCGATTGCCCCACGGATCTGCAGCACCATTCCGGTGCCGGCCCGCGGGCAGGATTGGACCGGCGCTGTATAGCGGTAGGGCCACGGCGCCGCAAGACGGATATAAAGAAATCTTTATGTCTTTCTGCGGGCCCTTGACGCAGGGTCCTAGCACGGGTGAGCCTGCCGCGCGCAACCGTGGAGGCCCGGGTGATCCCCTTCGATACGACCAAGCCGCTCCTGGTCTTCGGCGGTCCATACTCGAACCTCGAGGCCACCGAGGCCCTGCGACGTCGCGCCGACGCGCTCGCCATTCCGCCGAGCAACGTCATCTGCACGGGCGATGTCGTGGCCTACTGTGCCGCGCCCGAGGAAACCGCCCGCCTCGTCGCTAATTGGGGCTGCCACGTGATCCAGGGCAATTGCGAGCAGCAGCTCGCTGTCGCCGCCGAGGACTGCGCCTGCAATTTCGAGGAAGGCACCGAATGCGCGGCGCTGGCCAAGGGCTGGTACCCCTATGCCAATGCGCGCATGAGCAGCGAGATGCGCACGTGGATGGGGGCGCTACCCGAGACGCTGCACTTCGACTACGGCGGCCGATCATTCCGCGTCGTCCACGGCGGCACGGAGATCGTCAATCGCTGGGTCTTCCAGTCGGAGCGGGATGTTCTCGCCGAGGAGATTGCGCGCGCAGGTGCCGATGTCGTCATCGCCGGCCATGCGGGCATTCCGTTTGCTGCCCGCGTCGACGGGAGCATCTGGTTCAACCCCGGCGTCATCGGCATGCCGGCCAATGATGGTACGGCGGATGTCTGGTACGGCCTGATCCGCGCGATCGGCGGTGAGCTTCTGCTCTCGACGCATCGCCTTGCGTATGACCACCACGGCGCCGCCGCCGCCATGCGCCGCTCGGGTCACGCCAATGGCTACGCGCGCACGTTGATTACCGGACTCTGGCCAAGCCTCGACATTCTCCCGCCTGCCGAGCGAGAGGCAACGGGACAACGCATCCGCCAGCGGACAATGCGTCTCGGCGCCACAACGCGCCCGCGTGAGCTGGCCTGAACTCGCTTCGCGAGCGGGGACTAGTCCCCGCACCCCAACCGGGAGGGACACCCTCCCGAACCCACCCGCCTTTATGACTTTAGTTTCTAGATGCGCCCCATCCGCATGGCCGCCGCGGGCATAGCACCACGGCGAGGTTGCGAAGCACCCCTTCCCAGCAGCCCGCGGCTCACAAAGAAAAGCTACTTCTTTTTGCCCTTGGCCTTCTTTACCGCAGGCTTTCGCTCAGGAAGGGCCGGAGCGATGGAGGCCGTCGAGATCGGGTTTGCCACTTCCAGCTCGGTGCATTCGACGGAGCCCGTCTTTGCCCAGCGGGCGACGTCGGCGCGCATGGCATTTGCCAGTCCATCGGGCAGACGGCGTGCTTCCGTGACGAGGCTCGTACCACCGCCCTCCTTCGTCATGGTGACGATGAAGACCTTGCCGCCACGCGGGCTCGGCTGGTCGGGCGTGCGGATGTGCGCGGCAACCTCGCCACCACCTCCTTCACTTTCAGGATCGAGCTTGCCCTCGAATACGTGTGTCTGCTCGAGCGGCTTGCCGACGCCGAACCAGCAGGCTTTGGCGCCGCGGGCAACGCGCGAGTAGATCTCGTGCGTGCCTTCGCTGTGAACGCTGCTGAAGTTGCTTGCGTAGTTCGTGGGCGTTACGGCGGCAGTCAGGCTCTCCGTCTTGAGAGCGCTCGTTCCCTCGCAGCCCGCGAGCACGAGCACAGCCAGGCACGCCAGCGCGCCCTTCAGCTTTCCTGCTCCTTGCCAGCCGCGGCTCACGGCACTTTTCCTCGCATCAATAGCTCTACCCGAAGCCTGCGCGACGATCCCAGAGCCAGCCAAGCCTGACAAGTGCGTCAATGCCGCTGTAGAAAACGCATTTTTCTGGTCGAAGCGGGCACTATCGCCTCAGGGTCCCGCAAACTCGACAGACGCGCCTTCGTGGCGTAAAGCCGGGCTAACGGTTTAGTTGCGCTAGGGAGGCATACCATGTCGTCGTTCAAAGGCCTGCTGTTGACCAAGGGCGAGGCCGGCCCGACCGCCGCATGGACGGATCTCACCGACGCCGATCTCATGGACGGCGACGTGACCGTTCGCGTCTCGCATTCCACGATCAACTACAAGGACGGCCTGGCCATCACCGGCAAGGTTCCCGTCGTGCGCCGCTGGCCGATGATTCCAGGCATCGACTTCGCAGGCGACGTCATCTCGTCCACCAATCCCGCATTCAAGGTCGGCGACGGCGTCATTCTGAACGGCTGGGGCGTCGGCGAGAGCCACCTTGGCGGTTATGCTCAGCGCGCACGCGTCAAGGCCGATTGGCTTGTGCGGCGCCCGGCAGCGTTCACGCCGGCCCAGGCCATGGCGATCGGCACCGCCGGCTACACGGCCATGCTGTGCGTGCTGGCGCTCGAGCGCAATGGCATCACGCCGGACCGTGGCCCCATTCTCGTAACGGGCGCGGCAGGTGGTGTTGGTTCGGTCGCCATCGCGCTCCTTGCAAAGCTCGGCTTCACCGTTATCGCGTCCACGGGTCGCGCGTCCGAAGCGGACTATCTCAAGGACCTCGGCGCCAGCGAGATCATCGATCGCGCGGAGCTCTCAGGGCCGGCGCGCCCGCTCGGGAAGGAGCGTTGGGCCGGTGCTGTCGATGCCGTCGGCTCTCACACGCTCGCCAACGTGATCTCGATGACGAAGTACGATGGCTGCGTTGCCGCCTGTGGCCTTGCGCAGGGGCTGGACCTGCCCGCATCCGTGGCGCCGTTCATCCTGCGCAGCGTGACGCTCGCAGGCGTCGACAGCGTGATGGCGCCGACGGCACGACGCATGGAAGCCTGGACGCGCCTCGCCCGCGATCTCGACATTGCCAAGCTCGATGCACTCACCGTCACGCGTCCGATCTCCGATGCCGTGGCGCTGGCACCCGAGATCCTCGCGGGAAAGGTCCGTGGCCGGGTTGTGCTCGAGATCGACTGAAGGCCCGCCCGAGACGCACGTCTCAGGGGCGAGCGGCGCGGCTCGCGAGCCCTGACCAGCCCTCGAGCCCGAGCATGAAGCCTGCGTTGGTCACAAGCAGCAGCACGCTCAGGACGGCGAGCAGCCCCCGCTTGGCGGGAAAGCTCGATGCGGCAAACGGCACGAGCAGAATGAGCCAGTGCGCGATCGTGACGGCCGGGCTGAACAGAAGCGGCTCGGTGGGATTGAAGATGAAGAAGAACACCGCTCGAACGAGTGCATAAGCGGCGAGCGGCAGCAGAAGCTGACCACCCGGCCCGAGGCTCGCGGTGCGTGGCAACAGGCTCGCCGCAGCGATGAGCCCGATGATGAACAGGGCGGCCAGCGCGAGTGGTGAGGCGAGATAAGCGGCCATCGTCGGCTCGAAGTATCCGCCCGCCTCAGCCCACTTCAGCGCATGGGGCGTCGGGGCCACGATATTGAAGAAGAACCAGTTCGTGATGAAGCCGTGAATACTCGCGAGGCCGTAGTCGTTCTTCGCGATGTAATAGAGCAGCATATTGAAGTGCGACTGCCCTTCCGGATACGTGCTCTCCGGAACGAGCCAGCCATTTACGAAGACTTCGAGCACGAACCAGGCGACGAACACGACCGGCACATGCGCGCCGAGCCACCGGGAGCGCCGCCAGTCGAGCCTGTGCCTCAGCAGCGCATCGACAACCGGAATGGCAAGCAGGAACGCCGAGACGATTTCGTTCAAGCAGCCAAGCGCGAGGACGACACCCAGCACGATGGCACCAGTCAGGCTCCAGCGCTCGCGCAAATGCACGTAGACGGCGATGTACAGCACCGACAACGTCGCCGTGACGATCTTCGATTCCGGTATCCCGGAGAAATACCAAACGCCGAGCGACGCGCCGTAGAGAATGCCCGCGAGAAGCACGTAACCTCTCGGCAACAGCCTCGCGAAAATCGACATGGCAGCCCAAACACCCAAGGCCCCAACGGCTGCAAACAAGGCTTTGAGGATGGTCGCGGGAGCGAGCCAGGGCGTGATCGGCGAGAAGATCTTCATCCACGCTAGTCCGAGCGTGGTCGTCAGCGGATGAAAGCGGGCCGCCCGATGATGGACGGCCATATCCGCCAGCACGGCAAAAAAGCTCGTATCCGCGCCGAAGTGCGCCGCAGCGCGTCGCTCGGCAAGCACCACCCCCGTGAACCAATAAACCCCGAAGGCAATGGCTGTTACTAAAGCCATCCCCACGGCAAGCAGGCCACGGCCCGCTATCTCACCAGCGACCTCAGCATTCGGCACTGTCGCCCGCGGCGAGAAGTCATGAGGCGCGTGATCGTTCATTCTTTCTTCCTGCCGGGCCGGCCCAAGGCCCGACCAATTCTGAGGAATGCGGCATGCGGCCCCGATGGGCAATGCGACCGAGATGCCCCTACCCAACAGCATCCGTATGCGGAGGCACATTGCCGATCGGAGTATGAACGATGCCAAAACGGCGCCCGATACTCACCTGCACATAACGGCAGCGTTGTGTGTAGCCCGCACCACATGGTTGCAGCATCAATGCCTCACGCGCGCCACGAGGTCCGCGCAAGCAAAGCAGCGCACTCTTGGCGGGTGCGACGCATATTTTGGGCGCGTTAGCGTCTCGGCAGGGATTCCGATACGGCGACATGCATCACAGCTACCTAGATGCCATCAAGTCCTTCGAGGGGTTCACACCCAAGGCCCAGTGGGACTATGCGCAGTTCAGCAACGGGTATGGGACCAAGGCCCTGTACGCGGGCGAGGCGATCTCGCCTGAAGAGGCCGAACGGCGCTTCACCGCCGAAATCGAGATCGCGCGCAATATCGTCGAGAAGCACGCTGCCGGCTGGGACGAAGGCACCAAGGCCGCACTTACCTCACTGACCTTCAATGCCGGTACCCGCTGGATTTCGAGCGGGCTCGGCGAGGCCGTGCGCAATCATGACATCGACGGCGTCAAAGAACGGTTCGCCCAATACAACAAGGCCGGCGGCGAAGTCCTGCCTGGCCTCATGCGCCGCCGCCTGGCGGAACTCGACTGGATCGGCAGTGGTCCGGCAGCGGCCGGCGCCGCTACCTCGGCAAACCCAGCTGCGCTCCTCGCTCGCTCAAGCCCCTCCGACCTCGCGACGGCGCCTGCCACGCCGGCCCAATCCACGATGGCCGGCCCGCCAGCCGACTTCCCGCGGACCGATCCGGCCCAGCAGGCTCTAACGGCTCTCCTAGACGACCGCGCGCCCAAGCCAGTGAGCGAAGGCACCGAAGCGCGGAACGCGCAGGCGCTCTCCATGCTCGTCTCGCTGATGTTCGATCTTCAGATGCGCTCAACGCTTGCCGACCCCTTGAAGTCTGGGGAGACGCGTTCCGAGCGCCAGGAGCGCGCAGCCTGAGCTGCGTTAACCGCCTGCTAACCATGCAGCCACAATTGCCGCGCGCTTAGGGGTTTCTAAGCGGCAGGCCGGCAGTATGGCCAGCATGATCGACGAGAAAAAATACGAGCGCATTATGCAGCGCATTTCCCAACTCGGCACCTGGCTCGAGGAGGAAGCGCCGTATGCGCTGGCCGATCAGCGCCATCTCGAGCCGCACTCACCCGAGCAGGCTTATTGGCACCTTGGCTATCATCGGGGCCTCGGCGACATGCTCTCTTTTCTCAAAGAGCACGCTGAAGACAGTGAGGACACTGCCAGTCCGTCCCACGCGGCCGAACCGGGTGAATGATCGTCGACGGCGGCCGGAACTCGTGAAATAGCGCGCATTCGTGCAAGAATGCGTCGCGCGCATCCGACATCACGGCAAACTTGAACATCGTGCTCGAGCCGATCAGCTCGCTGAGCCGTGCGCGCACATCATAGTCGTCCCTCCCGACACTCTGCACGCGAAACCGGCCCTCTCGATCGAGGTAACCGAGAGCATAAATGCCTGTCCGCGCCTTTGGCAGCAGGCGCTCCAGCGCATCGTAGGAGAGCCCATGAGGGCCTTTCATCGTCGTCGTCATCATTCAGTTGTCCTGTAAGCTCCGCCTCGTATTACTTGGCCGGCTGGCAGCGTACGGCGTCGTGGGCCAGGAAATTCATGCTCTCGACAAACACCTGCGAGATCGTCGGGCTTCCAATGCGCACGTTCGCCTTGGCGACGATCCGGCCAATCAGCTTGTCGACCTCGACGATCTTGAGTGCGGAGAAGTCGAGTTCTTCCTCCTCGTAGACCGACCTGAAGATCGCCTCGCTCGCGTAGAGCGTCAGGGCGTCCTTGTCCTTCCGGATGGCGCTGGCCGGCGCGGCGAACGCAAAACGCCCGATCACGTAACCCTGGATCTTGCCCTCACGCACGACGGGCACGGAGATAGGATCGATCTTCACGACCTCCGCCTTTTCATTCGCGTCCTCCGTGGCGGCCGCCGTCCCCTGGGGGAGCTGCATGGCGGCATAGCTGCCACCGAGCGTCGCAATCACGACGACGAGGCCGAGGAGAAGCATTCTCACCATGGCCGCGGCCCCTTGCGGGCAATCTCACTCGAGTATGTGCCGTCGGCCGTCGACTGCTCGATGGCATCGCCGATAAGCGTGGAGATCTCGTAGACGGCATCCATGTGCCGGCGGAGCAGGCGCTCATTGGCCGCAAGCTCCTGCGAAAGCCCCGCGAGCCGCCGCTTTACTGCCTCCGTCGGGGTCTTGCCTTCGACCACCTGCATGAGTTTGCCGAGTTCGAGCGCCAGATGGCTCTTTCTGGCAACGAGCGCACTGAAGTCCGCGCCTTCGGGACGAGCGATCAGCGCCTTCTCTTCCTGCACCACGTCGCTGATGAGATCAGCAAGATGAAGGATCGCCTCCATGAGGTGCGCGCTCTCGAGCGAGGCCGGTTCGGCGGCGGGCAACCGCGCTGTTCTTTGCCCCTGATTGTGCGAAAGCATCAGCGTGCGTCTCCATTTGGCTTGGTCCGGCTGCCGGTGACCTGCGCCGGGTCGGCCGCAGCAGCGACGGATGGTTCGTCAGGCAAGAGCTTCAACCGGCCGCTCGAAGCAATCTGATCGGCCAGCTTCTCGGCCATCATCGATTGCCAGAGCTTCCCGGCCGAGCCCGTGCCGAAAAGATGCGCATTTTCCTTCGGCAACATCGCGCCGATGAAGGCCTGCAGTGCAAAAGCCTCGAATTGCTTGCGTGCCTTGGCCGCATTCTTGACCTTGAAATCCTCCGCACCCGCTACCGTGCCCTGGCTCGGGGCGGCCTGAGCTTTCTCTGCTGCCGCCTTTTGGATGACCGTGTCGAATGGCCCGATTTCACTCGCCCGCTTTACAGTCGTGACGAAGCCCGCACCTTCTTCCGGTGCGCGAACGCCGGGCGTTCCGGTGTCCCCTGCACCTACGAGTCGCGCAATGCCCTGCAGATCGATGCCCATTGTGCCCACTGACCGGCCAATCGAGAGACGCTCGCCCTGAGGCCGCCTCCCCCTCCTTCCTCCGATAGTGGCCCGTCGACCTTATTTCAGGCTTGCGAGATTGCGGCGCACGAACTGATCGATGGCATCCTCGAGCTGGCGCGCATCCTGCTCCTGCGCGTCGTCGAAAATCTCACGGTCGAGTTTGTTCGCGAGTCCCTTCATGCGGCCACGCGCGGCGGCAACCTGCTCGATCTGCTGGTCGACCTCGACGCCAAGCTCACCAGCGCGGCGTTCGAGCTTCACCGCGCGGGCACTGACCAGCTCCGGAAACACGCTGCCGACGAGGTTGTCATGATCGAGGTAGGCCCGCGTCACCGCAGCCGCCTTCGACGCATCGTCACGCGCGCGCATGAGATCCTGGGCGGTCTGCGCCTCCTTCTCGTAGAGGTGCTCCGTCAGGCGGACCAGCCTCTTGAGGCGCGCGATGGTGCGTCGCTTCATGATGAACCTCTCAGAGATTCGTCAGGGTCGTGTTGAAGGCATCGAAGTAGATCTGCAGGATCTCCGGCACCATGAGGTAGAGAAAGAACAAGCCACCCATGAGCAGGAACGGGATCGAAACGAAGTACGAGGGCACTTGCGGGATGAGCTTGCCGAGGATGCCGAAGAGCACGTTGACCAGAATGGCATAGACAATGAACGGCCCCGACACCTGCAGGCTGATCATGAAAGACACGTTGAGTGTGGAGGCGAGCAGGCGCAGTCCGAACTCGGGCTCTGCCATGGCACCGAGCGGTATGCGGCCGTAGGACTCGAGCACCGTCTTGATCAGGATATGGTGGAAATCGAGGAGCAGGATGAGGAGCGTCGCCGAAAGGGCGATCAAGGTTGCGAGCGTCGGCGCCGCCTCGTCGTTGTCGATGCCCGCAGCGAGGCCGGCGAGACCGATGTAGTTCGACACCGCAGTCATCATGAATTCGAGTGCCGCGATGTAGATCCTGCACACGAGACCAATTAGTGCCCCGACAATGCATTCCGCCACCACGAAACCGAGCAGCAAGCCGCCGCGCGCGAGTTTCAGCGTACCGCCGTCGAGCACGCCCGGTGCTGCAGCCAGCGCCAGTGCCAGCGCAAGATAGAGACGGACGCGCGCCGGCACGCGGGCGGTACCAAAGCCCGGCGCCAACATGAGTGTTGTCCCGACCCGGCAGAGGATCAGGATGACACCGGTGGCATACTCGTCCAGTTCGAGCATCTAGTGTCCCGATTCCGAAGTTCGCCACACCTCGCAGCACGGTACAGAGCGAATTTCTCGATCTTCACGCTAGCCTGAAATGCTGCCGAGCGCCTTCACGTGAATTCCGCGCGCGATCTCAGCGTGTGAGAGCACCGGGAGCGTCGGGAAGAGCCGTTCGATGACCATGCGTACGAAGGGGCGGGCCTCGACCGAGGTCACGAGCACGAACTGCTCGCCCTTCTCGGTATGGCTCGCAATCACACGCGACGCGTCTTTGCTGAAGTCCTCGATCAACCGTGGATCGATGTCGAACTCGACGACGTCGCCGCGCTGATCGCGCTTGAGGCTCTCGTGGAACGCGAGATCCCAGCGGCTGCCAAGTCGTAGCACCGACAGCGTACCGTCCTTGGCTAGATCACCGCAGATCTGCTGTGCCATGCGCTGACGTACGTGCTCGGCAACCTGCTCGGCACGGCGTGTGTGCGGCGCAATCTCCGCGATCGCCTCCAGAATGAGCTGAACATTTCGAATAGAAACGCGCTCGGCGAGCAGCATCTTGAGCACGGCCTGAATGCCGGAGAACGAAATGTGCGCCGGACGAATCTCGTCGAGAAGCCGCTTGTACTCGGGCGGCAGGCCGTCGATCAGCACCTGCATATCGCGATAGGAGAAGAGCTGTGCGAGGTTGTTGCGGACCGCCTCACTCAGGTGCGTGAGCAGCACCGTCATGATGTCGACGGTCGAGAAACCCTCGCGCTTGACCTCCTTGCCATAAGCCTCGGGAATCCAGATTGCCTTGAGCCCGAACGCAGGTTCGACCGTGGCCACGCCCGTAATGCTCGGCTTCGGACCATCGCCCACAATGACGAGGACGTCACCGATCGGCAGCTCGTGGCCACCGACGGTCGCACCGTGAATGCGGATCTGATAGCCGCGCGCCGGCAGTGAGAAATCGTCCGTGAGATTGATCTCGGGCACGACGAAGCCGTACTGCTTGGCGAACTTCCGACGAAGCTTGGCAACGCGCTGCGCAAGTTCGTCGTGCTTGCGGATGAACTCGGCCGAGAGGCGCTGTCCGAAGACGATCTCGATCTCGCTGATCTTGAGCGCACCCTTGATCGACTGGCGCGCCTCATCCTCGGCCACTTGCGTGGCCTCTCGCACCTTGGCATCGGCTACGCGTTGCTCCTTCGCCCATCGTCGAGGAATTGCATATCCTGCGACGGCTGCGATGACGCCGAGGATGGCGAACGGCAGGAGCGGTAGACCCGGGCCCAGAGCCAGGAGGCCCATGGCACCGGCTGTCATTACCAGCGCCTTGGGATGATTCGCGACCTGACCGACAACAGTCTTCTCGACGGAGCCATGCGTGCCGCCCTTGGCGACCACGAGACCAGCCGCGAGCGAGATGATGAGCGCCGGGATCTGGGTTACGAGGCCGTCACCCACCGAGAGCTTGGTGAAGACATCCGCCGCTTCGGAAAGCGGCATCCCATGCCGGAACGTCGCGATAAGAATGCCGCCGAAGATGTTCACTCCGGTGATGATGATGCCCGCGATGGCATCGCCGCGCACGAACTTCGAAGCACCGTCCATGGCACCGAAGAACGAGCTTTCTTCCTCGAGCTCGCGGCGGCGGCGCTGCGCCTCGCGCTCGTCAATCAGGCCCGACGAGAGGTCGGCGTCGATCGCCATCTGCTTGCCGGGAATGCCGTCCAGGGCAAAACGCGCGCCGACTTCGGCGATGCGCGAGGCACCCTTCGTGATGACGATGAAGTTGACCGTCAGAAGGATGACGAACACGACCACGCCGATGACGAAGTCACCGCCCATGACCAGCTTCGAAAAGCCCGCGATGACATAGCCCGCCGAATGCTCGCCATTGGCGCCTTCGGTCAAGATGATGCGCGTCGTCGCCACGTTGAAGGCGAGCCGCATCATGGTCACGATCAGGAGGATGGTCGGGAAGGACGAGAACTCGAGCGGCCGCTGCACCCACAGCGCGACCATGAGAATCAACACAGCGGCCGCGATCGAGAACGCGAGGCCAGCGTCGATCAGGAGCGGCGGAAGCGGCAGGAAGAGCACAGCCAGGATCAACACGATCCCAGCCGCGAAGCCCATGTCCGTCAATCCGGCCAGCCGACTGATTGGCAGCTCGCTCGACGATGTTTGCGACACTCTGAAGCCCCCTGACAGAAAAGCAAATCCACGCGTGGAATCACCCGGAGCCGCAGCTCCGTAAGCTCATCCTCGCAAGTGTTGCTGATCGGGAGCTGACCAAAGGCGCGCGAAACCGGCGCGACTTCAGAATCCTCGTTCGACGTGGAGGAAAGTCATCTGGGCGAAGGCGAACACGTTTGCCCCCATGAAGTGGGCAGAAAACATCGCCACCAGGAAGATCGCCATGATCTTCGGCACGAAGGTCAGTGTGATTTCCTGTACCTGGGTCAGAGCTTGAAGAAGCGCAATGGTAATGCCGACCACCATGGCGGCAAGGACGCAAGGTGCCGCGACCAATATCACGGTCCAGATCGCCGCCTGGACTAGCTCCATTGCATCTGCTTCGTTCACGTGGTCGTCTCGTCTCCACCACCGCCTTCGGTCGGAGCTTCGATGGCTCTCTCGCCAATAATGAGGCCCGGGCCGACAGTGAACTCGGCGCCGTTATCGAGGAGCACCATCACGCCATTATCGACCACTTTGGCCGCAACGACCACCCCCCCGGTGCCGTGTTCGTCCGAGAGCACCGTCTTGCCGATCAGGCTTTCCGCGAGCTGCAGGTTGTTCGTGTTCAGCAGCGAGGCAATGCGCTCGTTGGTCTGAATGGTTTTTTCCACCTGCGAGAACGTCGCGAGCTGGGCGACGTAGTCGCTCGACTTCATCGGCTCCATGGGATCCTGATTGCGCATCTGCGCGATCAAGAGATGAAGGAATGCATTGTAGTCGAGCGTCGGCGCCGCCGTTGCCTCCTTGGAGGCGGGCGTCTCCGTCGTCTTTGTGGTGTTCAGAATACTTGCGACGTCCATGGCGGCTCGAGCCTCCTTAGTGCGCTAGGCGACCGACTTCTCGATCTGATCTTGTTGCAGCTCGGCCGCGGCGAGACCGCGGGCCTCGAGAATCTCGTCTTCAAGTGCAAACAGCACCCGGATCTTCCGCAATGCTTCGAACGTGCGCCCGCGCTCCATGAGCGCCTTGATCTCGATGAGCCCATCGAGCACGTCACGGCTTTTGAACGTCCGCAGCAGGGCCTCGTGCGACCGCTCGTACATCTGTCGTGCGATCGGCTCGCACTTCGGCTCCATCAGCATGGACTGCACGATGAAATAGAGCTGCCGCAGCGGCGTGGTCGCCTGCTCTTCCTGCAGGATATGTCCCTCGAGCAGGAACACCACTTCGTTCATCAGCTCGATCGTCACCTTGCGATCGACCTTGATCACGCCGCCGTTGATATAGACGCGCTCGTTAGGCTTCAGATGAACTTTCAGATGCCCGCTCACGTGAGCCCATCCCGTATTGCCTTCGACACGACGATTACGTCCGACAGCCCCTTGGATGCGTCGGTGCGAGCGGCTTCGAGCTCACGCAGAATCCAGATGCCGATCGACACGAGCTGCGCCTTCAGCTGCTTCGGCAAGCCGTTCTCCGGACTCGCGAGATCCTCGACGAGCACTGTCCAAAGCTTGCCCGTAAAGGCGATTGCCTCGGCGGCCGCCGCCAGCGCGGCACCTGGCGCAGCGGCTTGCTCCAGGAGCAGGATCGACTGGTCAAGCGCAACACGCTCCCGTTCACGGGCCACCTGCTGGTCATCTTCGAGGAGGTCGCCATACTGTATGCGCTGCATTACATTCTCCATGCCGCCCCCGAGTCTCAGCTAACGTCTCAGAGGTAATTCAACAGCGTGAGCCGCTGCAACCGCGCGGTCACGGCGTACGACGCCTCGATCCTGGTCTCTAACAGGCTCAGCCGGTCTGCTGCCTCGAACGAATCGACGCCTTCCAACTCACCGATGCGCAGCTCGAGCGTCTTCTGTTCAATAGCAATACGCTCGTTCGCTTGCGCAAGGCGTTCCTCAACGACGCCGACACGCGCCTGAGACGCGGCAATATTGTGCCCGCCTTCGCTCGCCGTTTGTGCGATCCTACTCGCCACGACCTCATAGGCTTGCGGATTGAGACGCTCGACGCCGCCGTCGATCGCCAACGTCAGCGCGAAGTAGATCTGGCGGATTCCACGATCGTTGGCTGTCGCCGAAGTATCGATCTCTTCACGCTGGGAGATGCGATCACGCATCACTTCGTCGGTCGCATGAGAGAAATTAGTGCTCCACTGCGGCTCCTCGAAAAGCGCTGCAAATGGGCCATCGATGTAGGCCTCCATCTGCGCAGCCGTGATGTCCGCGACCTGAGGATCATCGGGCGGGAAGCCGAACGCGGTGGTGAAAGCCGCGATTACTGCGGTGCGGGCTGCACTCGGAGGATCGCTCAGGTAATCATCGACCGGCGGCGCGGAGATGTTGAGACCAGAAAAGGCATAAACGCCGTTCGTACTGGTTCTGAGCACGTCGGCCATTGTCGTGATCCGCGCCTTCGCGTCAGCGACGAGCAAACCGGGGTCGGCGCCTAACTTGTGAACACCGAGTGTCGCCTCGCTGAAGTCGGCGCCGAGATCGCGCATCGCGGAAAACGACGACTGAATATGGTCCATGCGCTGCTTCACGACGGCATTTGTGTTCTTCAGGCTGGTCAAGGTGCTGACGATATTGCGCATGTCGAGCACGCCGCCGACGCGTCCGCCAAGCGCCTTGCCGACGTCGGCGTGACGTCCCGTACTGAATTCCTTGAGCGCATCGACAAGCGATGTCTGATTACGCGCCATGGATGAACGCTGAATCTCGCGTCCCACGAAGGACGAGATGGTGTCGGCTTTCATTGGTTAAATCGCTCCCGTCGCGCGCAGAATGGCCTGGAACATTTGATCGACCGTCGACATCAGACGGGCCGTCGCCTGATACGAGCGCTCGATGGCCATCAGGCTCGTCATCTCCTCATCGAGGTTGACGCCTACCTGGCCGTGCCACGCATTTACCGCGCGCTCGCCGAGCACATTGGTCGTAGCAAGGCGTTCACTAGCGAAACTGCGGCGACTTTCGAGCCAACTGGCACTGTCCGATGCAAACGAGATAAGACCTGTCGATGCGCTAAGGCCAGCTCCTGGATCGAAGGCCTGCGCCGCGGAAAGATTGGACGCAAGATCGCGAAGTCGCTGGCTAAAGCCTGCACCACCGCCGGCGTTGTAGACATAATCCGGCTCGCCTGGATCGCCGATACCACCATCGCGCAGCAGATCGAGGCTTCCGCCCTGGCTCGGATCCGCATTCGGATTGACGCGGATCGTGAGCGCGAGCCCATCGAGGACTGCCCCGCTAGGCGGCAGCCCCGGACCACCCGACCACGTGAAGAGACCTGCGATATCTGGAAGCGTCGGCGTCCCCGATTGATCACTCTCGGCAAAGGCATTGATGAGACCGCGAGCAAGCTCATCGATCTGCCGGCCGTAGCTGATCGAGACATCGTCACGGATCTGCAGGAGACCACCGATCTTGCCCCCGAGGCGCGTCGCCGCCGCACCCGAGTGCACCACCCCATCGATCGTCAGCAAGCCGCCGGGTTGCCCCGGGGCGAGTGGCGAAGCATCGAAGCTGATCGTGCGCGGCACCGTTTCGAACAGCGTGGTCCCGTTCGCCGTAAAGAGGACCATGTCGTTGTTGGCACGCGCGTGCGCGTTGATGTCGACCAGCCCGGAAATCTCACGCATCAGCGCGTTGCGACGATCGATCTGATCGGTGACGTCGCGACCGATGATCGTTCCGGATACGATCGCGTTATTCGCGTTCTCGAAATCCTTGAGCAGCGTACCGAGCTGGCGGGTCGCATCGGCAAGGTCGGAGTTGGACTCCTTGCGCACCTGCGCGACTAAGCTTGCAGCGTCCTGCAGCGTGCTCGCAACATTCGTCGCCACGGAGATGACATTGCGCAAAAGAGAGGCATTGCTCGGATCGGCGGCCGCAGCATGGAGCGCCTGCTGCATCTGCGTTAGCATCGCACCGGGGCTTATCTCGAGCTCCGGATCGTTGATCGAGCCGGCTAGTCGCTCGAGCGCGCTCGTCATGGCCGAGAGCTCGCCGCTCTTGGCCGTATTGCCGAGAACGCTCTCCAGCAGACGCGTCGAGACGGCGCTACTGACTACACTCAGATGAACGCCGATCTGGGACGAGATCGTATGCGCATACTTGCGGGCGGCATTGGGGTTGTCGACGTTCGAGATGTTTCGTGACACCAGAGAGGATTGCGTTGCATTCGCAAGCATCCCGCTCCGGGCGATCTCATGAGCGAGCGTAAGTGACATCTACCTCCCCCGACCCGGCCTTTCAGCCAAGCCTACCGCTTCAAGTTGACGACCAGTTCCATGAGCTCCGAGCCCGTCTGGAACACGCGCGAGTTTGCCGTGTAGTTGCGCTGCGCCTCGATCATGTCGGCGAGCTCTGTCGCGAGATCGACCGTCGAGCTTTCGAGCTTGCCGGACTCAAGGCTTCCAAACCCGGCACTACCCGCGATGCCAACCCGGAGATCACCCGAAGTGTTGGACGGCAGGTAGACATTGCCCGCCTTTGGCGAGAGCCGGTCCGGACTGGGCACGGTCGCGAGCGGAATGAGGTAGGAAGCGAAGCGCGATCCGTCCTGATAGACCTCGTAGAGCCTGCCGTCGGAATCGATCTCGATGCCCTGTATCCGGCTGGGGGCGTTACCATTGGTGTTGATGAGATCAACCTCGTAGTCGCCCGCTGTTTGCGTCATCGACGACAGATCCATCGTCATGGTAGCGCCCCCCGGAATCGGCACCGAAAGAGACTGAGCGCTAGAAGGATCGAGGCGGCCGACGCCATCAAAGTCCAACGTCGTCGTCGCAAGAGCGGCGCTGGTATAAGGGAAGCCGCCACCCGCAGCGCGATCCGCCGCGTTGTAGACGGTCATCTCCCACTCGCCCGTCGACATTTTAGCGAAGTGGACGTCGAGCATGACTTCTTCGCCGAGGTTTCCGATGGCGAGAACCGACGAGCGCGCAGTCGAGGTCGCGCCTGCCGCGTTTGCTGAAGGCAGATCGGCAGGCAGGACATCATCCGAAAGCGCCGGCAGGTTCGCGATCAGGGATCCAAGGGTCGTCGGCGTCGCGCGCATGCCGCCAGCCGTGATGTTCACCGGCACCAATCCCGCCGTCCCATTGATGACGGGAGGTCCGGAAGCATTTTCCGGAAGCGGGTAGCCCATGAGCTGGAAGCCCGCGGAATTTATCAGGAACCCCTCGCCATTGGGCACGAAAGAGCCGGCTCGCGTGAGCGCCAAACTGCCATCCGGCGCAGAAACGACCATGAAGCCGGCGCCCTTGATGGCCAAATCGAAAGGCGAAGTCGTTCCGCTTAAAACGCCCTGCTGGGAAATGCCGTAACGGACATTCGTTTCCACGCCACCGGAATTGTAGGATGTGGTGGTGTCATTCAGCAGAAGCGAGGAGAATTGAGTGCTCGCCCGCTTATAACCGACGGTCGATGCATTGGCGATATTGTCGGCGATCGTGCCCAGCCGATTGGACTGCGCATTCATTCCCGACGCGCCCGTGCGCATCAGTCCATAGACGCTCATGTCATTCCCCCAGACGGATCGGATATGGTTACCAGAATAGCGGCAACCACCTTGCGTCAGGCTGTTGCCGAATCAGATCGCCGCGGCAATCTCGCTCGCCGCTCCCTCGGCTTCCGACCTGGAGGACCCTACGAGGCGGTATCCAAGGTGCCGCTTGGAGTCGATCGGGTCATAGCCGAGCCTGCCGCGCAGCCGGCGCCGAAGCTTGGAGATATGGCTCTCGATGACGTTCTCATCGATCTCCTGATCGAAGAGCCCGTAGACCGTGTTGAAGATCTGGGATTTGGTCACGCGCCGCGACTGGTTCGCCACGAGAAATTCAAGGATTCTCAGCTCTCTGCGGGGGAGCGGCAGGGGTTCATCGCAGACCAGAGGGTCACGGCCGTCCCGATAGATCCGGATCGCTGATGCGCCGCCACGCGGCTCCTTCTCGACGCCTGCGCGACGCGAGATCGCCTCGATCCGCGCCAGGATCTCGCGCACGTGGCAGGGCTTCGAGATGACATCATCGACGCCCACCGCGAACAGCTCGAGCGTGCTCGCGAGCGTCTTGTGGTCTTTCATGGCGATGACGGCAGCAGCCGTCCGCCGCTTGATTATCCGTGCGAGAATATCCGGCCGGCTGCACTGGCCAATGAGAAACGCATTGATGGCCATAACGTCATCATTTGCCGCCGCTTCTACCCAGCCTTCGAAATCACCGCCGGAGAAACCAGCAGCCGGAATACCCTCACGATCGAACGAAGACCGAAATGCGTCGGTCACGAGGTTACGGTCATCAACGATGACGATCATTTATCGGTGCCCCCCGGCGAATCAGTGCATTGCCCAACAATTGATTAACGTGAATTAACAGTTTTACAAACGGGGGGTCGTCCGTTCCCGCATCACCGCGTCGTGCGCGCAACGATACTCAAGAGCAATTAGAATAAACTATAGAGTAATCCGCGAGAGCACGCTCTATTCACACCCCCTGTGCGAGCCGTTATGCCCACGGCGAGCGGCCTGCGCACCTCAAGGCCCGTCAGCGCGCGTCGCTCACGCGGCCGCGCGCATGCCACCGGCACCAATCCAACCGCGGCCCTTTTGCATCAGGCCGCTGAGACCAGGCCGACGCCGCGCAGGCACACGCTCAGGCTCCACGTCGAGAGAACGCTCGAATGCTGCGATCGCCGATGCGCTGGCGACGCTGGCCGCCCCGAGCGTGTTCGACGTTGCGAATGCGAGGGCCTCGGCACCCTGGCGGAACTTCTCCCTGAGATCCCGCGAAAAGAGCGAATCGACGAGCCTGCCTGTATCCGCGAGACTGCGGCGCATCTCCACGCTCAGCGCGCCATGCCCGTGATCGGCCATGAGGCGCACTTCGACGAGCGCCTCGTGCAGCACGGCGACGGCGCGGCTTGCGGCCTCGCGCCGGAGAAGATCGAGAAACTCGCGCCGGCCCGGCGGCTCGGCCCGAGCTGGGGTCGCCGTCACGGCTGGACGGCCCCAACGCCGCGAAAAGCGGATGGCGAGCCAGTAGAGCGGCAAGAAGCTTGCAGCTGTTCCAACAGTGAAGACGATCAGGGTAGTGTTCACGAGCCCCTCCGTGACAATGACCGCGCATCGAAGGCCCAAGAGAACGGGAAGGAGCTTGCGCCAGCCTTGATCGCCGGATCAGGCGCGCCGGCGGACCGGCTGCCCCTTGGACTCATCGGGCTTTGCGGCCACAGGAGTCTCGATGCAGATGCTGAAGAAGCCCTTCTGCTGACCGAGTTGGCCCTCGAAGATCGCCTCACCGTCGCTCTCGATTCGCACGTGCTCGAGCTGCTCAGCGTCGAACTCGACGAGAGATCCCGGCTGCAGTGCGGCGACATCGCCAAGCAGCATCGGCGGCCCCACAGCAACAGCGATCAGTTCGACCTCCGTCCTGCCGACGCTCTCGGTAAGGCTGCGTCCCCAATTCGGATCGATCGCAACCGGCGCTTCCTCTTGAGGCACCGAAATCTGATCGCGCACGAGTTCGAGTCCTCGCACCGGCAGCGCGACGACGATTCGCTCATCGAAGGCTTCGAGCAGAAGCTGAGCCATGACCAGCTCGGACTTGTCCGCACCGAACGGCTCGGCGTCCAAGGATCTTTCGATGCGCTCGAGGCGGCAGGTGAACGCAACGTACGGCGCAAGACGCGCCTGGAATTGCCCCATGACGGCGCGTGCGAGCTGATCGGCGACCGACTCCTCGAGCCCGCTCAGCTCTCGCACCGGCGCGTCGCCGAGCTGACGCCCGTCCCCCCCGTACATGGCATCGAGCGCGCGGAACAACAGCATGGCGTCGAAAGCAACGACGGCGCGTGCGTTCCATTCGGCGATGAAATAGACCGCGCCGATCATGCCCGAGCATGGGCCGAGTGCCTCGTAGGCGCTCTGCTGCACTGTTCGCTCGAGCACCACACCTGCTTGGAGACCAAAGCTCTCGCGCAGCGCTGGTGGGCAATCTAGAGCGCTTGCCTCTATGAGCGCCCTGAGCGCCGGCAGCTCGATGATCGGCGCAGCCGTGCTCTGGAAGATCTCTGTGATCTCCAGCCGCTTGAGCCGATCTTCTTCGAGTGCCGTGTCCATCGTTTCCCTGTGCTCGGCCCTATGCCTCCGGCGATGCGCCGTCGGACCGCAGTTTGATCAGGCCGCGCTCGGCCAAACTCAATGCAAGCACCGCAATCCAGCGCCGCGCCTCGCGAATCGCCTGTGGCGCGACGCGGGCATCCGCAGCGAGTTCGGCCTCCACGATACGCCGTGAGCGTGGCGACAACGTCTGCAGTATCATGTCGACGAGGCCCGGATCAGCCTCGCGCAGCGCCATCACCACACGCTCTGCAGGCACCTCGTCCATGAGACGCGCGCGATCCTCGGCGGCCATGCCGCCAATGTCCTCGAACGTGAAGACGAAGCTCCTGACCCGGTCCGCCTCCACTGGATCGCTCTCGCTGATGCTGTCCAGGATCTCTTCGATCTGGTCGCGCTCGAGCTTGTTGAGGATCGCGGCGAGTTTGGCGGGCTTATTGTCATCGGTTTCGGTGCCGATCTCCGCGAACAGCACCTCGCGCAACCGTTCCGCGACGAGTTGCATGGCGGCGTCGGTCGTGGGTCTCAGCAGCAGGAGACGGCGGCTCAAGTCCATGCGCTGCTCGCGCGTGAGATTTTCCAGGACGCTCGCGGCTTTGCTCGCATCGAGGCGCGAAAGCACTACAGCTGCGACCTGAGGCTGCTCGCCGGCAAGAAACGCTGCAATACGCTCATCTTTCACATCGTTGAGCCGTACCCAGACGCGCTCCGATGTCGTGCCTGAGACCTCAGCGATGATGTCCGAGATCTGATCCTCGCTGACCACCCCGGAAAAAAGCTGCTGCACACCGTTCGCCGAGCCGACGAGCGTATCTGGCGTATCGAGCGCCTCATAAAGCTCGTCGATGATCTGCTCGATAAGCTCTTCGGAGACCGGCGGCAGCGCCGACACCGAATGGCCGACGAGACGAATCTCCTGATTGTCGAACTTCTTGATGATGACGTCGGCCGACGGCTTGCTCATGGTGAGGAGCAATGCCGTCACCTTGTCCACAGCGCTGAGCGACCGTTCATCGTCGTCGCGCTTCACCGGCAGCGAACTGCTCATGCTCTCGCCGATCTTCCCGTCCTTGACCGCAGCCGTGCGGTACATATGGCGTATCCCACTGACGGCAGAGGGAGTAATTCATGCTGCCTGTCTGCCACATCGACCTTGCGGCTGACTGACAGGCGTATACCTCCGCCGACCTTGGCCAGCGTCCACCATAAACAGATTCGCGGTTTCTCAGATGGGTCGGAAGCGAGATGCGTATGAAACTCCCGCGACAACTGGCGCCGCGGCCGCACCTCGTGCCAATCCCGCCTCACCATGCGCAGACGATGGGCCGGACTGGCGGCCGGTCCCCTGGCCGCCGAACTGCGCACCACCCTCGCGCGCCCCTTGGCCGAATTGCTGCTCCTGTGAGCTGCCTTGGCGCGCGCTCTGCTCGCGCGTATCCCCATCCATGCCCTGTCCGGCGAATCGCGCGACGCTGATTTCACCGACGGTGTAGCCCGCGCCATTCAGCCGCGCGGCCAGCACACCGCGGTCACTATCGACCTTGCTCACGGTATCGGCCAGTTCGGCCGCAAGCTCGATGCGCAGATTGTCATCGGTCCCCGAGACGACGATCGTCACGGCGCCGAGGTCACCCGGATTGAGCTGAAGCTTGATGATGCGCAGGGCGGGCGCGAATGTTTGCCGCGTATCGGGCTCGAAGCTGGGTGCAGATGGCGGCGCCGAAGCGGCGGCCTCGGCGGGTGCGCCGAGCAACTGCTGCACACGGTCCGCGATTTGAAGTCCGACCGCCCCCGGCATCACCTCGATACCGACGGTTGGAGCGATCGGCGTCGCTGTCGGCGTCACGGCCTCCGTCACGCGGGCCAGCGCTGCAATGGCGGCCGGACGCTCGCGCGGCGACATTTCGGCTGGCGGCGCGGGCTTGCTTCCATCCAGAGATGGCATGCTGCGGCCGTTCTCGAAGGCATCCTGCGCAATCTGCCAGCGTCGCGTCTCGACACCTGCTGCCTGGAAGTGCTTCTCCTGACGCACGACACGCACGGGCACGAGCTCCATATCCTCGGCAAGCTCACCACCGAGTTCAGGCCCGCCCGGCCCCTCAGCGCGCAGCACATCGACATCCATCCCCCGCGCGCCCGCCGCTTTGCGCACGAACGCGGCGACTTCAGGCGCAATCGTCCCCTGCGGCCGCGCCATGACATCGACGCCGAGCGCCGCAAGAACCTCGCGCGCCGCAGCTACCGATGCAGCCGTTTCGGGCCCAGGCGGTGCAGCGGGCATCTCACTGACTTCAGCTTTCTCGCCTGGCAGCGCACCCTTGGCCTGCGTCGTCTTGTCGACTGTGCGACCTGCATCCTTGGATTGGAGCCTGTCGGCAACCTCGCCCTTCGAACCGGAGCGCGGCAGCTCGGCGTCGCCGTCCTCGCGCCCACGTCCCATCTTCCCAGCTTTGGCATCGAGATGACGGACGAAGCGAAGCGGCCCCGCGGCATCATCGGATTTCTTGGACCGAGCATCGTCAGCGCCCGCATCCTCGACAGTCTCGCCGGCCGTTTCAGCCAATGCCGCGGCAAAATCGCCATCGGGCATATCGCGCTGCCCTTGCGCGCCCTCGCCAGCACCCGGCACACCTTTGGCTCCGGACGGAGCGGAGGGAAGAAGCACGTTCATTCGTCAACATCCTTGAGCATCTTGTCCATCTGAGCAATGCGCGCCTGCACCCTGGCCGCCGTGGGATTCTGGCCGGCGAGAGCGGGCGCCTGAGATTTGTCGGCGATGAGTTTCGTGGCTGGAACAGGTTTCGAGGTATCGGTCTTCAACACCGGAGTGCTCTGCGGCGGTGAGCGGATAAGATGTGAGATTGCGCGCGCACTTGTGATCAGCTCGCCGACTGGCCCTGCGATGCTGGAAGCCTCGGCGGTGTTCAGAAGCGCTAGCCCCTCCTCGGGGGCAAGTCCGATGGCTAGTGCTGCCCCCTCATAGGCCTGTGTCCAGGCGTGCTCAGGCGAACCGCTGCGAGCATATTTGCGCGCCATGCGTGAGGCATTGACGGTGGTCGCCAGCTTGCCGGAGTTGAGGCCGATCTCGGCAAGGGCCGCATAGAACTGCACGAGCTTGTGGGGATCGAGATAGTGCACCACGCCGCGCACCCAGCGAACGCCCTCGTCCTTCTCGCCGTAGCCGTGCTCCACCATGGTTGCCGCCACCGGCCGCATGACGGCGCTCATGTAGGGCGAACGCGGAAAGCGGCGGAAATAGCGTGATGCGAGCGCCTCGAACTTCGTCCGGTCGGCGCGCGAGATCGCACCCTCCATCGCCAGGCGGAGCGCCGTCTCCTCGACGAGCGTGCCCGGAGAGAGAAGGCGTGCCTCGTCGGCCAGGCGGATGACGCGTGGGAGATCCGTATTCGCGAGCACGAGCGCCTTGACGAGCGCGACATGCCCCGCAAGGCTCGGCGGCAGCGCGAAAACATCCACCTTCTCGAGGTGTCGAAGCGCGTTGCTGCGCTGCCCTTCGGCATAGGCGAGCGCGCCTTCAGCAAGCGGGAGCTCGGCTGGCGCAAAGAGCTTCTGGGTTAGCACGACCCGGAGTTGCTCGGGGTCACCACCGCTCAGGCCATACTTGATGAGCGCCTCGCGATTGCGCTGCACGCGCCACACGGCGGCCGGAAACGTCTTCAGTTCATCGGCGATCTCTTGAACGACGTCCCGCTGCATGGCGAAAGCGGTCTCATCACCATGCGCGATCCGCTCCTGGAGTACACTGAGCGTGCGCACGGCGTGATAGGGCTGCCGCACGGACTCAGATGCAAATGCTCTGTCTCCGCCAGCGTTCGCAGCAGCCGGCGGTGCTGCGACTGCAGTCTCCGCGCAGCCAAGGGCCAGCGCAACGAGGAAGAACGCCGATGGCGCCCTTCCTCTTGCACTCCAGCCGGTGCGTCGCGCGGCAGCTCTCATTCATCAACCTGTTGCAGGAGGATCTCGATCCGGCGATTCCCTGCCGCCTCGGAGTTGTTCGGGACCTTCAGCTTGCGGTCCGCATAGCCCTCGATGCGCGTGAAGCGCTTTTCGTCCACACCTGCCCGCACCAGCATCGCGTAGGCCGCCTCCGCGCGCGTCATGGAGAGGCGCCAGTTGTTGTTACTGCTGTCCGTGCGGTAGGCGCGGCTGTCGGTATGACCACGCACGACAATGCGCTTGCTGTTGGCCGTCAGAACCGGCGCGATTCGTGCGATCAGATCGATCGTCTGCTGACTCGGATCCGCGGAGCCGATCGGAAACATGCCGAACGTGCTCGTATCCGTCAGACTGAGCACGATGCCGTTGCCTTCGATCGTAACCTCGATGCCGGGCCCACCGGATCCTGCAATCGGCTTCGCGGCCTGCTTGATATCGCGCAGCACATCTGCGGCAGCCACCTCGAGTGTCTTCTCGCCCGCTGCTGCAGGAGCCTCCGGCCGACGGCCCGCTGCATCCTTCTGCGCTGATTGGGATGCGGGGCGCGTCTCGGTCTCCGTCCTGCCCGCACTGGCAGCCTTGTCCGCGGGGCCATCCGGGCCTTGCGCAAGTTGGCGAGCAGCATCGGCGATGCCAGGCAACCTCTGTTCTTGCGAATCTCCCTGCGGGCCGGGCAAGCGACCGCCGGCAGTGTCACCATCAGGATTGGTTAGACGACCGCCCTGGGCTTCTCCGGCAGGGCCAGACCGGCGCGCTGGCTGCTGCGCATCATCGTCCGGCCCCGGACGGCGATCACCCGCATTGGCCATCTGTCCGGAGTGCGTTTGCTTGCCGGCGTCCATTCCCGATGGCTGCGTCGCACCACGATCCGAGCGCGGCATAGACGGTAGAGATGTTGCGGCATCGGACGCGCGCTCGGATCGGGCCATCGGCGGCGGCACTTCGGCTGCGCTCGAGTCGCGTCTGGCCGATGGCGCGGCCTCTCCGCCGGCCTTCGGCAATCCGGCGATCCGCCCTGGCGCCTGCTCCCTGTCACCGCCCTCTTTGGACATGAGCTGACCTGGTGCAAACGGATTGAACGGATCGCGGAACGCGCGACCTGCCTCGCTTGCACGTCCGGCATTCACGGAATTTCCGTCGCGACCGAGCGGCTCATCCGTCGGCTCGGGAGCCGCCGCCTTGCCGTGCTGATCCTCGACGCCGAGATTGCCGGCATCACCCGGCTGGACGCGCGTGCCGTCCTTGACGGTGCTCTCGGACATACCCGGCGTTTTGTTATCGCGTGCCTGGGACTTCTCGTCGGAATTGGCCTTGCCGTCGACATCGAGGAGACCCTTCTTTCGGATCACCGTGTCGGAGAGCTTGATCGGGTTGAAGTAGCTCGCGACTGACGACTTCATCTCCGTGTTCGCGGCATTGACGAGCCACATGACGAGGAAGAACGCCATCATCGCCGTCATGAAGTCGGCATAGGCAATCTTCCACACACCGCCGTGGTGCCCTTCATCCTCATCGTGCCGACGGCGAACGATGACCGTAATGGTTTCCGCGGGTGCGTCCGTTGGCTGTGACATCAGCGGAGCACTCCTTCGAGACGCGTGAGCCAATCGGCGAGACGGGTCTGAAGCACCGTCTCATTGAGTGTCACACTGATATCCGTCGATTTGCCGGGAATGCAGCGCACACACCCGGGAGGCGCGCCCCGCGCAGCCATGGCCTCGGCAAGTCGCTCACGCAGTGGCTCGACGATCTCCTCCGGACACGTCACGTCGATCGACAGGCCCTCGGCCGTGTCGATCATGTCGCTCAGCTCCTTGACGAAGTCGGCGATGGCGGCGCGCGCGAGCCCTTCGCGCAGAAAAGGGATGAGCGCCGTTGCAACATGCGACGAGATGCGCGCGCTGGCTGCCTCGATGCCCGCCCGCAGCTCCACGGCAAGACTGTCGGCAAGCGACGTCGAAAAGTTGCTTCGCACATCTTCGAGCCGCCGATCGAAATCAACCGCGAGTTCAGCAGCCTGCGCCTCGGTAGCCTCGCTTTCCAGAGTGCGCCCGGCGGTCACGCCCTGCTGGTAGGACTCCTGCAGCCGGATTGCGATCGTGTCGACCGCCGGCGCTGCTGCTTCTTCCGGCGCCGGCTTCGGCTTTGGCTTCGGCGGCGCGGGAGGTGCCTTCAGCGGCGGCTGGAATGCAGGCGGAGCCTCGCCGCTCGCGAATTCCTTGAGGAAGTGATGGATTGGGCGGGCCATCATGTCGCTTTCGCGCTCTGCATCCAGCCCTTGAGGACTTTCGTTACCTCCGCCGAGTCAGATTCGACCAGCGCTTCGAGCTTTTCGCGCATCGCCGCATTGCTCTTGCGCCGCGGCACTTGCTGCACTCTGCCATCGTACGAGCCATCCGGCATGAGGCTGGCAATCTCACCTCGCGGTGGCGCAAGCGCTGGCGCGCCGGTTGCACCCGAACCACCCGCCTGGTCCGTGAGCGCCGGCGACGTCGTCGCATCGAGCGCGATGGCCGGCTGCTCGCCAAGCATCCGCGTTACCGGACGCAAGCCGAACCAGACGACGAGGAAGACCACGCCCAGCATGGCGAGCGCATTCATCGCCGTACCAGCATTCATGAGCATGTAGTCGCGGATGCCGGGCCCTGGCACGGGCGTCAGCGCACCATCACCGGCGGAGAAGTCCACCGCCGCGATCTCGACCAGATCCTCGCGCTCGGCGCTGGCACCGGTCGCTGCCGCCACGAGGCGTTTCAACTCGGTAAGGCGCGCCTCCTGCGCCTCGGGCGTCGCAGCGCCACCAAGCGATTCGGTAAGGTGCTTGCGGCTGATCACGACCGCAATGGCCTGCCGCTTGACGCGATAGCCCTCCCGTACGGTCTGCACGGTCTTGGTATTGAGCTCGTAGTTGACCAGCTCCTCGCGCCTGTCCTCTTTCTGACGACGCTTATCGCCTTCCGCCTGGGAACTCTCTTCTTTCGGCAGGTTGGCAACAACACCGACGGACGGTTTCGTACCGCTGTCCTCGGATTGCCCCGACTGCTTCACGGTGCGAACCGAGCGCTCGATGCGCGACTTCGGATCGAACACCGTCTCATTGGTCTGCTGGCGATCGACATCGAGGCGAACCGTAGCGCTCACCTGATAGTTGCCGGGCCCAAGCATGGCCGCGAGCGTGCGGCTCGCGCGCTGCTCGAGCTCGACAGCCATCGAGCGTTCCATCTCGGCGTGCTTGGCAGTACCGAGCGTGAGTTCGTCACCACCCGAGGCGAGCAAACGGCCGTCCGTCGCCGCGACATTCACCTGCTCGATCTTCATCCCCGGCACGGCCGCCGCGACTATGTGGCGGACAGCCTGCGCAGCCGAGTTCTGCCAGCGCTCGCTGATGCGCAGCAGCACCGAGGCGGAGGGATCGCGGCGCTCGCGACGAAATGAACCGGGATCGGCGAGCACAAGGTGCACACGCGCAGCGGCGACACCATCAAGCGCCTGTATCGTCCGCGCGATCTCACCCTCGAGCGCTCGCACACGCGTGACCTCCTGCATAAAGGAGGTGAGGCCGATCGAACCGAGTTGGTCGAACAGTTCGTAGCCCGCACGCGAGCTGTTCGGCAGACCTTTCTGGGCGAGCAGCGAGCGGGCACGCGCTGTCTGCCCGAAGGCCACCATGACGGCACTGCGCTGCTCGTTGACGTCGAAGGAGATGCCGGCCTCGGCCAGCGCGGCCGTGATGCGTGAGACGTCCTGAGCGGACAGCCCCGTATAGATGGGCTGCATCGCGGGGCGGCCCAGATGCATAGCCGCGGTCGCGACTGCGGCCATCACGGAGAGGCCGACCAGCCCGAGGAGTAGAAGTCGGCGCGCGCCGAGCGCCGTGAGGCTCGTCATGAGCCGGGAGAGTTGATCACTGCTTGGCATCACCACACATGCGCAAAAGGAATGGCTCGAGGACTAACCATCGGCCAGGAACCTTGCGCGAAGTTGTCGGGATGAATGCCCGGATGCACGGAGCGTGAACGGCGTTGCCTTACGGCACGGGCGCCGGAAGCCAATTGAAGCAGTTCGGACGCGATTGCAGCGCCCTTCAAAAATAAAAACGCGCGGGCCCCGGTGATCGGAGCCCGCGCGTCTTTAAGTCGCTTAGCGGAAGAGCGAGAGGATGCTCTGGCCGTTGCTGTTGGCGATCGACAGCGCCTGGATGCCGAGCTGCTGCTGAACCTGCAGCGCCTGGAGGCGGGTCGACTCGGCGTTCATGTCGGCATCGACGAGCGTCGAGATCGAGCGGTCGAGAGCGTCCATGAGGTTGCCGACGAAGCTCTTCTGGATGTCGATGCGCTTCTTCGTGGAGCCCATGATCGTCGCGGCAGCCGTCATCTCGGTCAGCGCGGCGTCGACGGCCTGGATGTAGTCGTCCATGTCGTCGTCGGTGGCGGTCGTGATGTCGATCTCGGCGGTCGTAGCCGTGTCGGGATCATAGTTCACGATCACGATCGTGCCAGCAGCGTCGATCGAACCGCGGGCAGAGCCAGCCGTATCGGCGTCGGCGCGTGTGAGGCGGTTCGAGCCGAGGATGCCCAGGCCATCGTCAGCAGCACTGCCGGAGTCGTTGGCGGCGCCAGCCGTGCCATCCGTGTTGGCATTGAGCAGGAAGAAGCTCGAAACGCTGACAGACATCGTGCCGACGGAGACTTCCGCCCCGTTCGCGCCCGAGCTGCGGGCAAACGAGGAGACGATCGACTCTTGGGCGTTGTACGAAGAGCCCTCGACGTCCACGCCCAGCCAGTTCTCACCGGCGATCGAGGCGGACTTGGCGATGGTGCGGAGCTGGTTCTGCAGCTCGTCGATTTCTGTCTGGACGTCGGCCTTGTTGACGCCCGGCTGACGTGCGGCGACGAGCAGCTTGCCCATCTCCTTCACGACGTCGATCGCGGCGTTCATGCCGGTGTACGCGGTGTCCATCATCGCCGCGCCGATTCCGAGCGCGTCGTTGACCGCCGAGAGCGACTTGTTGTCGGCGCGCATGGAGGTCGCCATGGACCAGTACGCGGCGCTGTCTTCAGCCGTCGCAACGCGAAGACCGGTCGAGATCCGGTTCTGCGTCGTCGTAAGGTTCTTGTTGATGCTGTTGAGGCTCTGCAGCGCGGTCTGCGCGGCGAAATTCGTGTTGATGCTGTTGGCCATTCGTATGCCCCGTAAGGAGATGTACTGTTTGGGACATACCGGATTGTCCGGTATAGCAGGTCGGCATCATGCCCCCGGTGTACACCCCTCTGGGATGCCCCCCCCGGCCTGCTATGGACGCCACTTGTATCGTGTATGTACTAAACCCCAGTTAACTTTGTTCGCGCAATTAGCCAATCCCTATCTGCGTCCGATTAGGAATTTTTTCGCCCTGCTAGCCAAATGAACGCACGAGCCCCCCGACAAGCAGGTTCCAACCGTCGATCAGCACGAAGAACAGGATTTTGAACGGCAGCGAAATCGCCGTCGGCGGCAACATCATCATGCCCATGGACATCACGAGCGTCGCGACGATCAGGTCGATGACGAGAAACGGCAGGATGATCAGGAAGCCGATCTCGAATCCACGCCGCAGTTCCGAGATCATGAAGGCCGGCACCAGCACGCGCATGTCGACCTCGACGGGCGCACCGGATGCGTCGGGAGTCGCCGGCGGTGTGCGGCTGTTCGAGATGCCCTCGAAGAGCTGAATGTCTTTCTCGCGCACGTTCGCCTGCATGAACTCGCGCAACGGCCGCGTCATGCGCTGATAGGCTTCGCGCTCGTTGATCCGGTTCTCCATCAACGGCTGCACGCCTTCGGTCCACATGCGGTCGAAGACCGGCGACATCACGAAGAACGTCATGAACAGCGCGAGGCTTATCAGAACAATGTTCGATGGCGTGGACGGCAGGCCGATGCCTGAGCGCAGGAACGACAGCGCGATGATGAAGCGCGTGAAGCAGGTAACCGTAACGAGGAGACCCGGCGCTATCGACAGCACCGAGAGGAGCGCGATGAGCTGGAGAATGCGCGCGCTGGTCGAGCCCTGCCCTTCGGGAATCAAGTCCTGAAGGTTGATGGTCTGCGCCAATGCCGCCCCCGGCAGCAGCAGCACCAGCGCTAAGATGACCGCAAGACGCTTCATTCGACGACCAGCGAGCGCAGAATGACGCTGCGGGCCCGCCCCTTGCTGCGCAGGCGAGCAATCTCCTCGATATCCTCGCGCAGATACTCGACGCCGGAAGCACTCTCGACATGGACGAGCGGCACCGTCCGCATGAAGCTCATGATGTCCTCAGTCATGGACTTGAGGAGCACGGCATCATCCGGCGCACTCGGACCTTCGAGGATGACGCCGAGTTCGAGGCGCGCCCAGCTCCGCTGCGGTCCGGAAAGCGTGACGAGGATCGGATCAAGGCTCGCAATCAGGACTTTGTTGCCGTCGCCAGCGGCCCCCTTCGCCGCACCCGAGCCTTCTCCCTTCTTGCCGGCGCCCTGCACGATCTGCAGATCCCGATTACCTGCTGCAGCGTCGTGTGATGCCCCGCCATTCATAAGCATCAGGCTGAAGCCGGCACCGGAGCCGGCGCCAATGACGGCAAGCAGCACCATCGCAACGATGAAGCCGCCCTTGCCACCACCACCTGCAGCCTTGCTTTCCGGTTCCTCAGCCATGCGCGCGCTCTATTCCCATGGTCAGAAGGGGCTGAACTGGTCGATGAGCTGGTGTCCCCAGGCCGGCTGCTGAACCTCCATCGAGCGACCGCGACCGCCATACGATATGCGCGCTTCTGCGATTCGCTCATAGGGGATCGTGTTGTCAGCCCGGATGTCGCCGATGTTCACGACACCTGTGAACGTCAACACGCGCAGCTCGAAGTTGACGCGCACCTCCTGCGATCCCTGGATCAGCAGATTGCCGTTCGGCAGAACGTCCGTCACCACGGCGGCGAGCCGCAGGTCGATGCTTTCCGAGCGTTCGATCTCGCCCTTGCCATCGGAAGCTGTGTTGGACTTGAGCGCGGAATTGACCGCTGCCTTGCCTTCTGTCTTCAAGCCGAACGTGTCGACACCATGTGACCAATCGAGCCCGAAGCCATGCGCCGAATCGCGCGTACGCTTGGAGCGGTTGTCCATGATCGCACGGTCTTTCATGGAGATGTTGACCGTCAGGATATCGCCCATGCGGCGCGCGCGGCGATCGCGAAAGAGATCGGCGCCGCGCGGCGTCCAGAGCGAAGAGCTGTTGTTCCCGGCCGGCTTTTGGAAGGCTGCGCGGTGCATGTGATCATACGTCGCCGGCGTCACCGGCTTCTGCTCGATGCCTGCGCCAACAGGACTCAGCAGCGGCTCCTTGTTGATCGCATCGAGCTTTGCCGAGCATCCGACGCCGACAGTCGCAACCAATGCGAGCAGCCCCACGCGCGACCGCCAGAGCGCAACGGTGACCTTGCGCATCCGCGTAGAGTTCCTCAGTTCACCGGGAAATTCGCTCACTAGCCGCCTCCGGGATCGTTCTTGCGCGATGCGCCCATGAGGATCATGGCGAGACGCGCGGCCCTGTCGGGCGGCATATCATTGAGGATCTGACTGGCAACGCGCGGCGTCAGCTTGCTCAGGATGGCCGCCGCCGTGCTCTCCTCGATCTTCGCAAGCTGCTCGGAAGCTGCGTCGGGGCGCATGCCCGAATAGATCGACACGAGTTGCTCGCTGGTGCGGTTGGCAAAGTCCTCGCGCCGCGCCACCCACTCCTTGAGCTCGGCGATCCGCGCCTCGATCTTGACCATGCGCTCGTCGAGGGCGCGGCTCAGCGCCTCGATCTCCGCCGTCTGGAACGCGTACCGGGCCTCGCGCGCCGGCTCGAGTACGGCGCGACAATACTGCTCCGCGACGGTGAGCGACTTGTCGGGCTCACGCTTGGCCGGTGTCTGCTTCGGCTCCGGAACTATCGGCACCATGCGCGGCGCTGAAGCTTGCGCCCGCGGACCTGACTTTGGCGCTGGCCGCGGGGCCTCCTTGGCGACTTCCTTTGCGCTCGGCGCCTGCGCCTGCACGACATCTGGCAGAGCACAAGAGGCCAGCAGAACCGCAAGCGCCAACGTTGCGCGCCCTGGCTCTCTTCTCTGCTTTCTCTGCATATTCATTTCCACGCCCACCTCACTGCACCACGAGGTCGGCTTGCAGCGCGCCCGCAGACTTAATCGCCTGCAGGATCGCAATGATGCCGAGCGGCTTCAGGCCCATGCGGTTGAGCCCCGTCACGAGGCTCTGCAGATCAACACCATCGACGATTGCGAAGTTGCCGTTCTCCTGATGGGCCGAGATCTCCGTCGTCGAGGTGACGACCGTCTGCCCCTTCGAGAAGGGCGCCGGTTGCGATACGGACGGGGTCTCGATCACCCGCACCGTGAGATTGCCGTGCGTAACGGCGACGCGGCTGACCTTGACATTGCGACTGATGACGATCGTGCCCGTACGCTCGTCGACGATGATACGTGCCGGCACATCCGGCTCGATCGTGAGCTGGCCGATGTTCGCGAGAAAGCGCGCGGCGCTCGTCCCACTCGGAATATCAACGGCGAGCGAGCTCGGACCGGCCTCCTTTGCCAGACGGCGCTTGGTCGTCTCCAGCGTGTACTTGTTGATGGCATCGACGATTGCCACGGCGGTGCCGAAATCAGGGTTCTTCAGTTCGAGATGGAGCGTGCGCGTCGAAGCAAGGAGATCCGGCGCATCGCGCTCGACGAGCGCACCGCCCGTGATCCGCCCCGATGTCGGCACGCCATGCGTCAGGCTCTCGCTCTGGCCCTGAGCCTGGAAGCCGGCGACCACGACCGATCCCTGCCCGACCGCATAGATTTGACCGTCGGCGCCCTGCAGCGGCGTCATCACGAGCGTGCCACCCGCAAGCGATGTCGCATCAGCGAGCGAGGCTACGTTTATATCGATACGATTTCCACCGACGGAGAAGGCCGGAAGCTCGGCCGTGACAAGAACAGCTGCGACGTTGCGTGTGCGCATATCGAGACCGCGCACGTTGACGCCGAGCCGCTCCAGCATGGAGTTCATCGACTGCTCGGTGAAAGGCGCGTTGCGCAGGCTGTCACCCGTCCCTTTGAGGCCGGTGACCAGACCGTAGCCGACAAGCTGATTCGGCCTCACGCCGCGCACGTTCGTGATGTCCTTCACGCGCACCTCGGCCAGAACGCCGCTCACGAACAGCGTCAGCGAGAAAGCCGCAAGAAACAGTGCGCGCACTACGGACGCCATTCCTTCACTCTCCCCCCACTTGAACGCGGCCGCTAGCGCTCACCACGCCGCGGATGATGAGCCCGGTGTCGGCATTGCGCACGCTGATGAGCCGGCCTGCGATACCGGGCTCGAGGGCAATGCCCGTCGCCTCAATGCTCAGCCCGCCGGACGCGAACACGATCGGCACGCGATCTCCCTCCTTGAACACCCAGGGATCGCGCAGCGCGTTGATCGGTATGGCGTGGCCTGCCTGCAATACGCGTCGCGCGACCTTGCCGACGACTGCCTCGCGCGCCGTGTGAAAGCCCTGGGCCTGGCGCGCGTTCACAATGAAGCGCTGCTCTCCGATCAGTTCGTCTCCCAGAACGTCCCCCTGAAGAATAGTGACGGTAGGAACAGGCAGAGCCATGCCGCTGCCCTGCGCCTGCGCGGTGGGCGCGACGGCGACCGCGAGAACGATCGCAGCCACTTGCAGAATGCGTCGCATGGTCCCCCTCCGCCGTGTCGCGCCCCCCACCTCGCGCGGCGGGGCGCGCCCCATCACCGGATGCCCTTCGTGACGATCCCCATCATGTCGTCGGATGCCTGGATGATCTTCGAATTCATCTCGTAGGCACGCTGCGCGGAGATCAACTCGGTGATCTCCTTGACCGGATCGACGTTGGAGGACTCGAGATATCCCTGCTTGATCCGGCCAAGGCCGTTCTCGCCGGGAATGCCCACCACTGCCGCACCCGATGCCGACGTCTCGCGCCATAGGTTACCGCCGAGCGGCTCGAGGCCGACCTCGTTCACGAAGCTCGCAACGGAGAGCTGGCCGAGAAGACGCGGCGCGACTTCATTCGGAATGGTCGCATAAACCTCGCCGCGCTCATTTACGGTTATGGCCGTCGCCTCGGGCGGCACCGACATCTGCGGCTGCACGAGATAACCCTCTGCCGTCACGACGCGGCCAGTGGCGTCCTTATTGAAGGCAGCGGCGCGCGTGTAGAGCGTCTCGCCTTCGGGACCGGTCACGCGGAAGAAGCCGCGCCCCATCATCGCCAGATCGAGCGAGTTGCCGGTCTGGGCGAGCGCGCCCTGCTGATGGAGATTGCGGATGGCCGCCGCGCGCACACCAAGACCGACACGCGCGCCCTCGGGGATGACCTCGACGCCGCCCGCTGCCGGCGTACCTGCCGCGAGCTGCGTCTGATAAAGCAGATCGACGAACTCGGCGCGGGAGCGCTTGAAGCTCGTCGTATTGATGTTCGCGACGTTGTGGGCGATGACCTCGACGTTGAGCGCCTGAGCCGTCATGCCGGTCGCGGCAATGGAAAGTGCCCGCATAGCCTGTCACGCTCCCGTCAGATCGCCATTCTGCTGATTTCTTGGTAGGCCGAGATGACTTTGTCGCGAACGGCGATCACCGACTGCAAGCTCTGTTCGGCCGACATCACATGCTCGACGACGTCCTGGAGCGATGCCGTTCCCTTGACGCCACCGATCGAGACAGCCTCGGCCTGACGCATCTTCTGCCCGAACTCGCTGATGGCATTTCCGAGAAGCGACGCGAAGTCGTGGTCTGTTTGATTGATGGGCGCAGCGCCTGGCGTGATCGGCGCCATCTTCGGCGCTGAAACCGGCGACGATTGCGCCATCCCGCCGACCGGTCCGGTCGGCAAGGCGCGCCCGCCCACACCTGCAATCGAATCGATCATCACTTACCTTTCAAAAGGTCGATCAAGTCACCGATCATTTCGCGCGCCTGCCGCACCATCTGGAGATTCGCTTCGTAAGACCGGTGCGCTTCGCGCATATCCGAGAGCTCGACCAGCGGGTTGACGTTGGAGAGCTTCACGTAGCCGTTGGAGTCGGCCGCGGGATGCCCCGGCATGTGCTGAGCCGGATAAGGCGTTTTGTCGTGGCCGATGGCACCAATCCGAACCATATTGAGGCCTGTCGCGCGATCGAGTTCCTGGGCGAAGCTGATCGTCTTGCGCGCATAGGGATCGCCGCCGGGCACGGTCGCGGTGGCACTCGCGTTGGCAAGGTTCTCCGAGACGACGCGGATACGCGTCGACTGCGCGCGCAACCCCGATGCGGAAGAGAGGATCGCTGCCTTGAGCTCGTCGGCCATGCGCTATCTCACGCTCGTCAGCAGCATGCGATGGAAGGCACCGATAACACCCGAGACCACCGAGTGTTGCGAGCGGGTCTCACCGAGATTCGCAAGCTCCGTCTCCAGGCTGACCGTGTTGCCGGAGTGCTTCGGAACCTCACCAGGCCGCGTGACGACGTCGAACGAGCGGGCGCCGAACTGGGTTGGCGCCAGGTGATTCGCGTTCGTCTTCAGCATCGCGACATTGGCCGAGCTGAGCGCAGCCTCGAAAGACGGCACATCCTTCGCTCTGAACCCCGGCGTATCGGCGTTCGCGATGTTGTCGGCGAGCGCTGCGCTGCGCGTCGCGAGCCAACGGTTGCGGTCGCTGGCAATCGAGAAGAGAGCAAGGTCGTCCATCAGATAGTCCTTCGGCTTCAGCCTCCCTGATAGCCGATGTCTCTTGCCTGAAGCTGGCCGCCGGCATGGTCGAGGCGATTGGCGCGTGCTGCTTTGAGCGCCAGGGACAGGCGCCGGCACCGGCTCTCCGGACTAGCATCCGGCGGTTCGAATCGAATGAGATCGAGTTGCACATGAGCATCTGAGGCTTCGAGCGTCAGGCGGTAATAGAGCTCGATACCCGGGCTGCGGAACGACATCGCAAGGCGCACGGAGGGCGGCGCCCGCCACCCGACCATGGCTTCCGCATGCCCGCTGAACTGCATAGTCCCCGGCCTGAAGAACAGCTCGCACTCGCCGTCCAGCAAGCTCTGCAGCGTCGCCATGCGGTCGAGCCGGATGAGCGCCAGCAGATCGGCCGCGTCATGGTTGCGGAACTCGGTCGTGAGTTCGGCAATGCTCTCCGCGAGGAGCGCCTCGAAACGCGCCGTGAGGTCACTAACATCGGGCTGCATCATGTACCTCGCGGGAGGGGAGCCGCTTGCGCGGCAGAACGCGACATGAGGTAGAGAATGACCTCTGCCACCGCCTTGTAGAACTCGGGCGGAATCGGACGATCGAGCGACACCGCCGCATAGAGGCTGCGCGCCAGCGCCTTGTCCTCGATGACCGGAATATCGTTCGCCTCGGCGATCTCGCGGATTTTGAGCGCGATGTTGTCCATGCCCTTGGCCACGACCATGGGCGCGCCCGCATCACCACTCACATAGCGCAACGCCACGGCGTAGTGGGTCGGATTGGCGATCACCACCGTCGCCTTCGGCACGGACGAGAGCATCCGCCGGCGCGCACGATCACGTGCAAGAGACAAGCGCCGCGCCTTGAGCAATGGATCGCCGTCGCTCTGCTTGTGCTCGTCCTTGATCTCCTGCTTGCTCATGCGCAGGTCCCGGCGCCACTTGAATCGACTCCAGAGGAGATCCACCGCTGCAATGGCGGCCAGACTGAGCCCCACGGAGAGCAGGACGTTGAGCATCTGCCGCGCCAGCGCCTGCGGAAGCGCCGTCGGCTCCAGCAGAATGGCATTGACGAGATCGGCCTTGTAGTTGAGCAGGAACGTGATCGCGCACACCGTCAGGATCGTGAGCTTGAAGATCGACTTCAAGAATTCGACAAGGCCCTGCGCGCCGAACATGCGCGTAAAGCCTTTCATGGGTGAAAGCCGAGACATCTCGGGCTTGATGCGCTGCCCGACAAGTCGCAGCGGGTTCTGCAGTACGGAAACGAAAATGCCGAAAGCCATGAGCACGAAGAGCGGAATGGCCAGCACGGCCGTCGCTGCCTTACCGACAGCGGCGAGCAGCAAGATCGCGTCGGCGCCGACATTCAATCGGAAATCGTACGGCCGCTCGATGAACGCGATGAGGCTTCCGAGCAGATTTGCCCCGAACGCGTGCACCACGACCGGAACACACGCCGCAATGGCGAGGATCGAGGCGAAGTGCGCAATCTCACGCGAGACAGGCGTATTGCCCTTCTTGATCGCCTCATCGACGCGGTGAGGCGTTGCCTCTTCTGTTTTTGACTCCTTGTCCGGCTGTTCAGCCATGGCGCTCGGGACCTGAGATCGAAGAAGGGGGGCGAGCGCGGCGGCTCAGCAGTCCGGCGCGGAGAAATCGAGGGGCAATGCCACGCAGAGGTGGCTATTCGCTTCCCTGCTGCGCGACCTCGCGCACCGAAATTCCGAATCTTGTTGCTTCCTCATCGAGCGCAACGATCTCGCCGCGAGCGACAACCTGATCATTGACCACAATATCGATCAGGTCCCCGACCTTGCGATCGAGCGGAATGATCGCGCCGCGCGTCAGGCTCATGAGCTTGGCAACGGGCATGCGCGCGCCGCCGAGCACGAAGCGAACCGATACCGGAATGCGCATCACCGCGTCGTGGCCGCGCGCACTCCAAGCCTCGGCGGATTTGCCGTCCTGCCCACCAGCAGCCGCTACATGTGTCAAGTCGGATCTCCAATCCCCTTGCTGACGACCGCTCGCGTTGCCGGCCGCCCCGTCATTCTCGACATTATTCATGCGCGTCATGCTCCCGCCGCCAGCTCAGCTAAGCGGCCTTCTTCTCGGCACCGCCAGCAGCGCCGGCCCCACCGGTATTCAACGTTGCGTTCTCGAGCTCGTCGACAGAGGGGCGGTCGGCGGCAGAAATGGCCTTGCGCCCGTGCTCGACAGCGATCTGGGGCATGGCGCCGTTCATCAGCGCAAGCAGCGTCTGCTTGATCACGATGTATTGGCGCATCTGCTTTTCGCGAACGATCTTGACCTGGGTCGCGATCGGCGTGACGACGGCGTAAGAGAAGAAGATGCCGGCGAAGGTTCCGACGAGGGCGGCGCCGATGTACGCGCCGAGCACCTCAGGTGGCTGGTCGAGCGCGCTCATGGCCTTGATAACACCGAGCACGGCCGCCACGATCCCGAGCGCAGGCAGCCCCTCCGACATGGCGACAAGCGAGTGATAGCACTTCAGCTTATCGCCGCGCATGGTCGAGATCTCTTCGTCCATGAGGGCCTCGATCTCATGAGTGCGCGCATTGCCCATGAGGATCAGGCGGAAATAATCGCAGACGAAGGTCAGCATCTTCTCGTCGTTCAGCACCTTCGGATAGGCGGTGAAGATCGGCGACTCGGTCGGATTGTCGATGTGCTTCTCGACTTCCGCCCGCGACTTCGACTTCAGCTCCCGGATCAGGCTGAAGAGGCACGTCAGGATGACGAGGTAGTCTTCTTTGTGCGGGACAACGTTCTTCAAGGCCTCCATGAGGCCAGTGCCGCTGTCCTTGATCGTCTTCATGGGGTTGGCGACGATGAACGTGCCGATCGAGGCTCCGAGGATGATCACGTATTCCCACGGCTGCCAGATGACGGAGATCTTGCCGCCCATGGCCGCAAAGCCGCCGAACATGCAAACAAGCGTCACGATTAGGCCAAGCGGGATAGTCATTCGCGTTCTGCGCTCACCGGATCAGTTCATTGATGTCCGACGATGCGGTGAATGCCTTGCGTGAGGCTGTAGCAGCGCCTGCCCCGGCGTCGCGAGTCGGCTGGAGGCAAGTACGTCAGGTTCGTGCAAGTCCCGCGTGCGCTTCTTTATGCCGGTCCGCTTTGCGAGGAAGGCAGGAATGTTCAGCACGCCCATAGGCTACCAGCTCATTGCCTCGGATATGACCGCCGCGCTCAAGCGCACGTCCGAGCAGCCGGTGGTCCAGCGCGAAAGCGCGTACTACCTGGAGACGATCAAGACCATCAAGTCGGTCGACGAGTTCCTGAACAACGACCGCGTCTTCAAGTACGCCATGAAATCCTTCGGCCTCCAGGAGATGGACTACGCCAAGGCCTTCATGCGCAAGGTCCTGACCGAGGGCATCGACAATCCTCAGAGCTTCGCCAACAAGCTCACCGACCGGCGCTACGCCGAGTTTGCGGAGACCTTCAATTTCGCCCGCTACACGACCGGCACCACGGTTTTCGAGCGGACACGCCAGGGCACCGTCGATCGCTACGTCCGCCAAGACCTTGAGATGACGGCGGGGGCGAGCAACGAAGGCGTCCGGCTGGCACTCTATTTTCAGCGCAAGGCTGCGAGCGCCGAAACCCCCTACCACCTGATGGCAGACAAGGCGCTCCTCAAGGTCACCCAGATCGCGCTCGGCATTCCCGCATCGGTGTCCACGATGGACATCGATCGCCAGGCCGAAATGATCACCAAGAAGCTCGACATGGAAGATCTCAAAGATCCGGCCAAGCTCGACAAGTTCATCGGTCGTTTTACCACTCTCTGGGAGATCGAGAACCCCGCCAGGCCACCGATGTCGGGCGTCCTCCAGCTCTTTGCCGACAATGAGAGCCTCTTCAGCCAAGATCTGCTCGGGCAGATGCAGAAAGTCAGAAGGGTCTGAGCCATGGAAGCCGGCATCTATGTTGCGCTCTCCGGTCAGCTCGCGCTGCAGCGGCGCCTCGATACCATCGCCAACAACGTCGCCAACAGCACGACGCCCGGCTTTCGGGCCGAAAATGTAACATTCGAAACTGTGCTCTCGCAGACGCAGCGCTCTTCCGTCGCTTACTCGGGCACCGGCGAGAGCACGTTCTCTCGCGCAAGCGGCCCGATCGTGCAGACCGGCAATGCGCTCGACGTGGCCATCCAGGGCGATGCTTTCCTGAGCGTCAACGGTGCCAATGGCCCGGTCTACACGCGCGACGGCAGAATGCGGGTCTCGACGCAGGGCGATCTCGAGAACATGAACGGGCAGCAGGTCTTCGATCAGTCCGGCGGCCCCATCCAGATCAATCCCGCCCGTGGTCCAATCCAGATCTCGCGCGACGGCACCATCAGTCAGAACGGCGAACGTGTCGCCCGCCTCGGCCTGTTCCAGATCCCGGCCAACGCCAAACTAGTCCGACACGAGGGTGCATCCGTCGTACCCGACCAGCCGGCCGAACCCGTGGTCGACTTCGTGAGCAAGGGATTTTCGCAAGGCTATATCGAGCAGGCCAATGCCAATCCCGTCATGGAGATGACCAGGCTCATCTCGGTGACGCGTGCCTTCGAAGCGATGTCCGCGGCGGGCGAACAGTCCGACCGCAAGCTGAGCGACGCCATCAAGGCGCTCGGCAGCGGACGCTAGTAAACACTGGATGCTCGACCGCAGATGACCGAAGACCAGATCGCGAAACCCGCCACGCCGCCCGCCGGCGACCCGCTCGAGCGTCTGGCACGCCTCTTCTCAGGACATGCCACCAAACTCCCGCTCGTGCGCTTCGGCGGGCGTGTCACGGAGGTTTCGCCGAGCAACGTCCTCGTACGGGGCATCGAGCGGCGCGTGGAACTTGGCACTTCGGTCGAGGTCGAAGGCGGCGGCACGCGATGGCTCGGCGAAGTCATCGGCATCGAAGCCGACTGCGCCAACATCAAGCTGTTCTCGACCTCGCCGCGCCTCGGCCTCGGAGCGCCGGTCTGGGTCCGCGACAGCCTCGAGATCTGCCCTGACGTGAGCTGGCTCGGACGCGTCATCAACGCACTCGGCCAGCCGATAGACCAGCAAGGTCCGCTCGCAACCGGATCCATACCCTACTCAATCGACCACGAGCCGATCCCGCCGATGGCGCTCGATCGCATCAGTCGGCCGATCGTCACGGGTGTCAAGGCCATCGATCTCTTCACGCCGATCTGTGCCGGGCAGCGCATCGGCATCTTCGCCGGATCCGGCGTCGGCAAATCCACACTCGTCTCGATGCTGGCGCGGACCAGCGGCTTCAACACCATCGTCATCGCGCTCGTCGCCGAGCGCGGCCGCGAAGTTCGCGAGTTCCTGGAAGACGTCGTGAAACCGCACGCACCACGCGCGGTCACAGTCGTCGCCTCGAGTTCCGAAGGCGCGATGATGCGCAAGAATGCCGCCAAGACCGCGATGTCCGTCGCGGAATACTTTCGTGACCGCGGCGACAACGTCCTTCTCGTCGTCGACTCGATCACGCGCTTTGCCCATGCGCTCCGCGAAGTTGCACTGGCTGCCGGCGAACCGCCCGTCGCGCGCGGTTATGCGCCCTCGGTATTCGCGGAACTGCCGCGGCTTCTCGAGCGCGCGGGGCCAGGCAGGCCCGGTTCAGGCTCGATTACGGGTGTGTTCTCGGTGCTGCTCGACGGCGAGGATTCCAACGAGCCGGTCGCCGATACGGTTCGCGGTATTCTCGATGGTCACATCGTTCTCGATCGCGGCATCGCCGATCAGGGACGCTATCCCGCGATCAATCCTCTGACCTCGATCTCGCGCCTGGCACCCCTTGCCTGGAGCAAGGAGGAAGCCGAACTCGTCCGTCGCTTGCGAACCATCATCGCCCGCTACGAGGAGACGCGTGATCTGCGTGCCGTCGGCGCCTACAAACCCGAGGCCGACTTCGAGCTCGATCAGGCCGTGATGCTGACACCTCTGCTGTACCGTTTCCTCACACAGCTTCCGGACGATCCATCCTGCCCCGGTGTTTTCAGTGAGCTGGCGTCGGTATTGACTGAGGCCCGCAACGGCTCACGCCCGGCAGCCGAGAGTGGTGGCACGCAGGTAGCGACGCGGAAGCCGTCCTGAGCTGCGGCTAAAGCGTCTTTGGACTAGAAATTCACTCCCCGCCCAGTCTCGAACTGAGGTGAATTTCAAGTCCGTTGCTTTAGTGGCTTGCCTTCATCACGAGGTCGCCGTCGAAGAGCACAATCTGCTCAGAGATCTCGAGTGGCGTGTCCTTGGCGTCATAGGCCGTTCGCACACACCGGATGGCAGCGATGTCGCGGCCGCCTCTAAGCTGGCGTGCCAATTCATCGCCGGCGGTGAGTGGCTTCATCGTCCAGACCGTCCGGTCCACGGACGCATGATACTTCTCCGCATAGACGGGGAAGAGCACGTCGGCCGCAGGATCCATCTCGAACTGAAGATTGGGGAAGCGGGCCGCATCGACCGTGATCGTCTCGATTGCAACGAGACGGCCATCATGGCGCCACTCGCGACGCAGCTTCAGTGCGCGCGGCACGATCGAGGCCGGCCTCAGCATCCTGAGGGCGGAGACCTCCGCCGCGGTCGCGACGGCATAGTCCGTCTCAACGACCCTGATATTGAGCACAATCGGCGCGCCGTCCGCCCGGCAAAGACGCAAACCAGGTCCCGTGCGCCACGAGCCGCCATCCTTGACAAAGGTTCCGCGGCCGCGCTCGCGCACAAGAATGCGATCGCGGGACAGCTGATCCAGAGCCTTGCGGACTGTGCCGATGCTGACGCCGAACTCGCGCGAGAGCTGGACCTCAGGCGGTATCGGCGCGCCGGCCGGCCACTCTCCGCTCTCGATCCGGGAGAGGACCAGACCGCGTATCTGTTCGTGAAGAGGTCCTGAGAAGCTATGAAACTCGATCTGCCCCGCAGCCACGCGTTGAGCCGCCGCGCCGAAGCGCCCCTGGTTGGACATCGAAATCCCTCAGCCCCGAAGACGACCTGACGTCACCTCGCGCCCACGTGGACGCGAAGGCGCACACTGCCAAACACCCACGCAGAAGCTGCGGGCATCGCACACGGCTGACATGATTGGACACTAGTGAGCGCCGCTCACTCGAATGCGGCCCCAATTCCGAAACTCACTGTCCACTACGATAGGTTGATTCCGGCGACAAACACCGTCGTCAATTTTTTGGAACTGGGCGAAGTTCACGAAACGAGGCTTTTCTGCAACATGATGCAAACCTCAGCTCGAGCGCTATAACTATTTGATTTTACGTGCACTCGCGGCCAAACGCGAAGCAATATATACACGCATAAATTGCGTCCTGAGATAATACCATTTTTGGTTGCGCTCATCGCGTAATTTCGGAGACATTTCTCGACCTCATCGACTTGCAGATTAACGCTAAAGCAAATCTCCACACCTACCATTGGTTATTGGTCAGACCGCTGAGCAGGCCGCGTACCGTGCGCGCGCCAGCCGACGTCGCGTCAGTTTTTTCCCTGGCCCTGGAGCCGTCATGAGCCGCAGTTCGAGTATGCCGTCGCAAAACAGGCGCGAGGACGCCAACATGACAGCTCTGGCCCGCGGGGAGCCGACGAGTGGCGACACCCAGACTGCGAACCAGCCGCTGGCCGAACTCGACGCCCTCGGCCGCCTAGCCGCGCTGGACAAGGCCTTTGCTCCCGCGGCGGCGCCCGCGCCGGAAGTCGCCCCTGAGCCGCAGCCTGCGCCTGCTGCTGCCCCCGTCAAAAAGGGACCGCCGCAGCTTCGCACGATCGACAGGCGCATCCTGAAGACGCTCGCGGGCGTGATCGTCGTCGTCGTAGCCGGCTGGATGCCGCTGCAGGCGCTCATGCAGACGACCAGCACCGAGGCGATCATCAACGCGCGCCTGATCACACTGCGCGCGCCGATCGAAGGCCAGGTCTCATGGCTCGGCCAGATCCCTGTCGGGTCCGAACTGAAGCCGGGTGCCGCGGTGCTCGGCATCGTCAATCCGCGCGCCGATCGCGGCCGGCTCGACGCCGTTGCCCAGCTCGTCGGTGAGCTCGAAGGCGATATCAAATCCTTGGCAGCCCGCCGCGAAAGCCTGCAGTCGCTTCATGGGGAGCACACGGTCAACGCCGAGGCCTTTCGGACCGGGCGTATAGCGCAGCTCGAGTCGCGCATGGCAGAGACCCGCAGCGACATCGCCGCCGGGACCGCTCGCCACGAGGAAGCACAGCAGGCCCTCGAGCGCGCACAAGCGCTCGCCGATGCAGGCACGGGTACGGTTGTCGCCCTCGAGCGCGCGCGTCGCGATGCGACCGTCGCCACCCAGACGCTCGAAGCTCTCGGCCATCGCCGCAATACCCTCGACGTCGAGCTTTCCGCGCTGCGCCGCGGCGTCTATGTCGGCGACAGCTACAACGACCGTCCGCAGTCCCTGCAGCGCGCCGACGAGATCACACTACGACTGAACGAGATCACGGCCGACGTCACACAGCGCGAAGCACGTCTGGCGAGCCTGCGCACTGAGCTTTCCGCCGAGAACATGCGCTATGCCCAGCGCTCCGCGGCCGGCCTCGTGGCGCCGGTCAGCGGTAGCATCTGGGAGGTTATGACGGCGCCCGGCGAGTCGGTCGTGCGCGGCCAGGATCTTGTGCGCCTTCTCGACTGCTCGGGCCTCGTCGTGACAGCCACTGTCGGCGAAGCCGCCTACAACCAACTCCGCGTCGGTCAGTCGGCGAAGTTCCGCTTCCGTGGCGACAGCACAGATTATGAGGGCCGCATCGTGAGCCTCACGGGTGTCGCGACAGCGCCGGCCAATCTCGCCATTCAGCCCGCGGCACTCGCCAAGGAGCCCTATCGCGTGACCGTATCGCTGCCGAAGATGGCCGCCTCCGGTCAGTGCAGTGTCGGGCGCACCGGCCGCGTCACGTTCGGCAGCTGAGGCATCCTGAAGTACGGGAGCTCGCGCCATGCCCATTCTGCTCGAGGCTCTCGTGCCTGGCTTTCTGGCCTTGGGCTTTGCCTGGGTCGTGCTGCCGTGGCTGAAGGCTGAAGACGAGCGCGCGCGTGCCGCCATGGTCGTGGTCATGCTGGTGCTCATGTGGCGCTACATGGCGTGGCGCTGGCTCGTCACGCTGCCGCCCATCGGCCTGAGTATCGATTTCGTGGTCGGGCTCGTTTTCGTCACTGTCGAGACATTGGTCGTCATTGGCGCCACGATCAGCCTCACGTTCCTGATCCGGCTCACGAACCGCTCGGGCGATGCCGATCGCAATGAGCCCTGGCTCATGGAGCAGGCGCACCCGCCGCTCGTCGATGTCTTCATCTGCACCTATAACGAGGAAAAGGCGATCCTCGAGCGCACGATCGTCGGCGCGCTCGCCATCGACTATCCCCGCTATCGCGTCTGGGTGCTCGACGACGGCCGACGTCCCTGGCTCGAAGAGCTCACGGCTGAGCTTGGTGCGAACTATCTGACGCGCGCTGACAATGCGCACGCCAAGGCCGGCAATATCAACAACGGCCTGCGCCACGTGGCAACGCTGCCCGAGGCGCCGGACTTCATCAGCATTCTCGATGCCGACTTCGTGCCAGCGCCGCACTTCCTGCGCCGCGCACTGAGCCTCTTCCGTGAGGAGGATGTCGGCATCGTCCAGACGCCGCAGCACTTCATCAATCCGGACCCGCTGCAGAGCAATCTTTCCATCGCCCGCGTGTGGCCGGACGAGCAGCGCTACTTCTTCGATGTCGTCATGGCGGCGAAGGATGCCTGGGGTGCCTCATTCTGTTGCGGCACGTCGTCGGTGATCCGCTTCCCGATCCTCCGGAGCATCGGCGGCTTTCCGACAGAATCCGTGACCGAGGACTATCTCGTCACGCTGAAGATGAAAGTTGCCGGCTATCGCACGATCTATCTCAACGAACGCCTCTCGCTCGGCCTCGCGCCGGAGGGCCTCAAGGAGTACGTGACGCAGCGGAGCCGCTGGGCACTCGGCTTCGTGCAGATCTGCCGTGGCGAACTCGGACCTCTGCGCCGGAACAATGGCCTCACGCCCATCGATCGGATCAGTCTCAGCGAGACTTTCCTCTACTGGTCTGCAGGCCACTCCTTCCGCCTTTTCGGCATCATCATTCCGATCCTGTACCTGCTCTTCAATGTGCACGCCGTGCAGGCCGACGTCATGGATACGCTCGGCTACTATCTCCCCTATTTCATCTCGCAGATCACGATCATGGGCTGGATGGCGCGCGGCCGCGTCATGCCCATCATGTCCGACGTGACACAGCTTCTCGCCGCTTCGCAGATCGCCCGCGCGGTGCTGCACGGAATCATCAAACCCAAGGGGCACAAGTTCCAAGTCACGGCAAAGGGCGGCGACCGCAGCAAGCGGTTCGTCCAGTGGCCGCTCATGCGCGTGTTTCTGATTTATCTCGCGCTCACCATTGGCGGGCTCGTCTGGGCCTTCGTCTTCGAGGACGGCAGTAAGCTGCGCGACTCCGCTGCGCTCTGCTTGTTCTGGAGCTGGTACAACATCGTCGTGCTGACCATCGCCTGCATCGTGTGCATCGAGCAGCCGCGTTTGCGCGCTTCCGAGCGGCTCAATGCGCGCGGCATGGCGCTCATAGACGTCGATGGCGATCTCGCCGAAGCGCGCATCCTCGACGTATCGCTCGGTGGCGCCCGTCTTGCTGGTGCTCCCCCTGCTCTCCAGGGCGCGAACGTGACCATCGTTCTCGATGGCATGAGCATAAGGGGGTCCATCCTGCGAGTCGGCGCCGACGACTTCGTCGTGCATTTCGACGAGACGGCCGAGACCAAAGCGAAGCTTATCCGCTTCATCTACTCCGGCCGCTTCTCGGCTGAGGTCGGGCGCATCGAGCCCGCTCGCGTTGCAGCCGCGACGCTCGGCCGCGTGATGCGCTGAATACCCGCGTGACGCTGCAGCGCGCCATCACACGCTGGTGATCAGCCGGGCACACCGCCCCGTCTTCCGCACGTTCTGGAAAGCCCCTACCATTCGCGCGCGGACCAGACACGGCCGTAAGCGATGCACTTATCCGTCATGCTGAGAGGAGGAAGCCCGCACAAGGCCCAGCACGGTTCGCGAAGCAAGAGACGTCAATGTCCACGAACTTTCGTTCGATTCGCATTCTGGGAGGAAACACCGTGACTCGTTATGCGATACGCGCCCTCCTCACGGGGCTCACTGTCTTTGCATTGTCCATCATCACCACGTCGCAGCAGGCCTGGAGTCAGAGCGGCGATGGCTGGACCCAACTGTTCGACGGCAAGGCACTCGGCGACTGGAACCAAGTCGGCGAAACCAACTGGCGCATCGAGGACGGCGCCATCGTTGCCGACAAACTGACAAGCAAGGGCGCTGCGCATCTCGTCAGCAAGGAGAAATACAAGGACTTCATGATCTACGTGGAGTTCTGGGCCAGTGATGACGCGAACAGCGGCATCTTCCTGCGCTGCCAGGATCCGGCGACGATCACTGACCGAAGCTGCTACGAAGCCAATATCTTCGACCAGCGCAAGGATCCGACCTATGGCACCGGCGGCATCGTGAATTTCAGCGAGGTCAATCCGATGCCCAAGGCCGGCGGCAAATGGAACACCTTCGAGATCACAGCCAAGGGACGCCAAATAACTGTAGTGCTCAACGGACAGAAGACCGCCGACCTCAACAACGGTCTCTTCGCCGATGGCCATCTGACGCTTCAGCACGGCTCCGGCGTGATCAAGTTCCGTAAAGTCGCGATCAAGCCGCTCTAGACGATCTGAGAGAAGCAGTGCCGGCGCGAACTCTTCGCTCGCGCCGGCATCTTCATGCCACGCGATAGCGCGCGATGGTCTCGCGGTCGATCTCGATGCCGAGCCCTGGTCCCGACGGTATGGCAACGCGGCCGTTCTCGTGCTCGATGGGCGTCTTGAGCACGGCTTGGCGGAATGGATGTTCCGAGCGGTCGAACTCGAGCATCGGCGCGCGCGGTGTGTGGCGTGGCGGCACATCCGGAAGGGCGGCGAGAAGCTGCAACGACGCTGCGAGCCCGATCCCCGTACCCCACACGTGCGGCACGTAGCGCACACCGAAAGCCGCCGCCATGTCGGCGATCTTCTTGCATTCTGACAGCCCGCCCGCAGCGCATGTGTCCGGCTGCACGATATCGATCGCACGGCGCATGAACACCTCGCGGAAGCCCCAGCGCGTGAACTCGCACTCGCCGCCCGCGACCGGGATAGGCTGGCCGCGTCGCACCTCGACGTAGCTGTCGAGATCATCGGGCACGACCGGCTCCTCGAACCAGCCGATATCGAGATCGGCAACAGCACGGCCGAGCGCGATGGCTTCGAGCGCATCAAAGCCGTGGTTGGCATCGAGCATGAGGCCGACGCTCGGCCCTATGGCTTTGCGCACGGCGCGAATGAGCGCAATGTCTTCCTCGACACCAAAGCCGATCTTGAGCTTCACCGCCTTGAAGCCCTCGTGGACATAGCCCTTCACCTCCTCGACGACATAATCCAGCGGATCACCCTTGTTTAGACGGTAGGTGCCAGTCGCATAGGCATCGACAGACGCTCGGTTGGCGCCACCGAGCAGCATGGATGCTGGAACGCCGAAGTGCCGCCCCTTCAGATCGAAGAGGGCGATGTCGATACCGCTGATCGCCGAGATCACCACGCCCTTCTGACCGTAGTCACGGAAGTGGTTGTAGAGATCCATCCAGATCACGTCGGTCGCCCGCGGATCACGCCCGATCAGGCGCCCCTTCAGCGCCTCGACGATCGTCGCGTTGATGCGCGCCGGGCCGTAGCACTCGCCCCAGCCGGTCGTTCCATCGTCCGCCGTGATCTCGACAAGGCAACTCGCGCGCACGGCCGTTGCCGAGAATGACCAGCCAAAGGGCTCGGAGAGCGGTGCTTCGAGCACATGGGTGCGAACGGCGCTGATTTTCACGAACGGATCCCTCGGCAAGGTGAAGCGCCTGTCGCGCTCGGAGCCGATTAGACGTCAGGAACACTGCAGCGGCAATGGCACCGGTGTTCGGATTGACCTCGATCAATGACAGGTGCGGCCGCCGCGTTCTCTTATGCGTAGTGAGCGTATGAACCGCGGGAGGCTGGCTATGGACTGGCCGATGTATCGCCGCGTGGAGCATCAGGCCGTGCGTATGCACGAGATGATGGACCGCCTCGGCGTCGATCCGCTGGCCTTTACCCGATTGCGCCAGGGCGAGGCCTATGCCGAGGCACGCGCCCGCTGTCTGTTCTGTGATCACGCCGATGCGTGCTTGCTTTGGCTGCAAAGCAACGCACCACCCGAAACGGCACGCGACCTCTGCCCCAACTTCACGTTGTTCGAGGACATCCCGTCGGCTCGTCGCGAAGACTGACTGCACTCGCGCGCATTGGCTGACGTCGGAGCTTGGTGCAGTGCGGGAGAAATTCACCGCACAGAACCCTTGCCCACCTCCGAGCGATCACCCACAATAGTCCGGACTTATGGACGGCTGTGCCCGCACGCGCCAGCCCGGGACTCGCGTGGGGGCCACGTTGCAGGACGAAGTCGCAAAGATCACGAGCGAGCAGTTAAGCGCGGCGCCGGGCGCGGCTCGACGAGGTACGTCGCAAGCTCCGATCCTCACCATTGAAAATCTGCACGTCCACTTCGTCACGGAGAACGGCACCGTCCGGGCCGTCGAGGGACTGAGCTACGCTGTCGAGCCCGGTGAGATGGTCGCCATCGTCGGCGAATCCGGTTCGGGAAAGTCAGTCTCTGCGCTGGCCGTGATGCAGCTCCTGCCGCAGAACACCGCGCGCATCATCGATGGCTCGATCCGCTTCGAGGGGCGCGAACTCCTCGACCTCGATGACGAGGAGATGCGCCGCATTCGTGGTCGCGAGATCTCGATGATCTTCCAGGAGCCCATGACCTCGCTCAATCCGGTGCTCACCATCGGGTTGCAGATCATGGAGCCACTCTTCATGCACCTCGAAATGAGCGAGAGCGCAGCGCGCGCCCGCGCCGTCGAGCTGCTGACGCTGGTCGGCATCACCGATCCGGAGAGCCGTCTCGACCAGTATCCGCACCAGCTCTCAGGCGGCATGCGCCAGCGCGTGATGATCGCGATCGGACTTGCCTGCAATCCCAAGCTTCTCATCGCCGACGAGCCGACGACCGCGCTCGACGTGACCATCCAGGCGCAGATCCTCGAACTGATGAAGGATCTCTCGCGGCGACTTGGCGTGGCCGTCATCATCATCACGCACAACCTCGGCATTGTCGCGCGTTACGCTGATCGCGTGAACGTCATGTATGCCGCTCGGCTGATCGAAACCGGCCCAGCCGAAGCCGTGTTCGGCCACCCCATCCATCCTTATGCCCGCGGGCTGCTCGCTGCCGTGCCGCGCCTCGATCGCGATCGCTCGTCTCAGCTCACGACCATCGAAGGGGCTCCGCCCAACCTGCTGGATCCGCCCGAAGGTTGCCGCTTCCGGCCGCGCTGCCGCTATGCCATCGACCTCTGCGCGAACGTGCCTCCCATGAAGGAAATGGATGCCGGCCATCTCGCAGCCTGCCACCGCGCGAGCGAAATCGATGCACTCGAAAAGGCCGCGCACAAGGAACACACAGCCCCAGCGTCGACGATCGCAGCCGACACCGGCGACCCGATCCTGCGCATTGCACATACGTCGAAATTCTTCCCTGTCGGCGGCGGTTTCATGCGCGGCCCCGTCCGGCATGTGAAGGCGGTCAACGACGTCTCACTGCACATCATGCCGGGTGAAACGCTCGGCCTCGTCGGCGAGTCAGGATGCGGGAAATCCACGCTCGGGCGCCTCGTTCTTCGCCTCGACGACCCGACGGGTGGCGAAATCCTGTTTGACGGCACGGACCTCGCCACGCTCTCGCGCTCGCAGATGACGGGCGTGCGCAAGAAAATGCAGGTCATCTTCCAGGATCCCTACTCCTCGCTCAACCCGCGCATGACCGTCGGCCAGATCATCGGCGAGCCGATGCATGTTCATGAGATCATGCCCAAGGCCAAGATACCCGGTCGCGTTGCGGAGCTACTGGAACTCGTCGGGCTCTTCCCCTACATGGCGCTCCGTTATCCGCATGAATTGTCAGGTGGGCAGCGCCAGCGCGTCGGCATCGCGCGCGCGCTCGCGGTGGAACCCGAGGTAATCGTCTGCGACGAGGCCGTCTCCGCGCTCGACGTCTCGATCCAGGGTCAGGTGATCAATCTGCTCGAGCATCTGCAGCGCAAGCTCGGCCTCACCTATCTCTTCATCGCGCACGATCTCGCCGTCGTCCGGCACATCTCGAGCCGCGTCGCTGTCATGTATCTCGGTCGCATCGTCGAGCTCGCCTCATCGGATGAACTCTTCGCCAATCCGCGCCACCCCTATACGCAGGCGCTGCTCGCCGCCGCTCCGGTTCCCGATCCGGTCATCGAGCGCACGCGCCCGCGCACCATCATCACGGGCGAGTTGCCGAGCCCGCTGAATCCACCCTCGGGCTGCGTCTTTCACCCGCGCTGCCCGAAGGCAACGGCCGAATGCAAGCAGGCCGTGCCGGAGACGCGCAAGCTTACAGAGGGGCATACAGTCGCTTGCATTCACGCTTGACCCGTTACCGAGCCCGCTACTGAGAACGACGCATCAAAATAAGCGTCGCGACGAGACAAGAAGCTAAAGTGGAGGAAACCGAAGATGAAACGCACGACAAGTCTGGCGATCGCGCTGGCTGCAGCGGCGCTGATCGCGGCTCCCGCATCTGCAGAGACGCCGAAACGCGGCGGCACTCTCAAGTTTGCCTCGGTCGCCGAGCCGCCGACCACCGACTGCCATGGCACGACGACCTTCGCGATGATCCATCCGGTCGTGCCGCAGTACTCGACGCTGATGAAGCTCGTCGGCCCGCACGACAACACGCGGCTCGAGGGTGATCTCGCCGAATCCTATGAGCTCTCTCCGGACGGCCTGACCTACACGTTCAAGCTGCGCCGCGGCGTAAAGTGGCATGACGGCTCGCCGTTCTCCTCCGCGGATATCAAGGCGACCTACGATCGCATCGTGAACCCACCTGAGGGCGTCGTCTCCTCGCGCAAGGCTGTCCATCAGGACATCGGCGAGATCACGACACCGGATGAATACACCGTCGTCTTCAAGCTGAAGCAGCCGAACGCGTCGATGATCCTGCACTTCGCGTCGCCCTTCAATTGCGTCTACAGCGCCGCCAAGCTCGCCAAGGACCCGACGTATCCTTCCAAGGAAGTCATGGGTACGGGTGCCTTCAAGTTCGTCGAGTATGTGAAGGGCTCGCATTGGGTCGCGACCCGCTTCGAGGACTATTGGGATAAGCCGAGGCCCTACATCGACGGCTACCGCCTGTTCTTCGTGCGCGGCACCGCGGTCGTCGCAGGTATGCAGGGCGGCCAGTTCGACGCCGAGTTCCGCGGGCGCACACCGCAGGAGCGCGATCAGCTCGTCGCCGCCATGAAGGACAAGGTAACGGTGCAGGAAGGGCCGTGGACAACCAACATCCTTCTGTCCTTCAATACCGAGAAGAAGCCGTTCGACGATGTCCGCGTGCGCCAGGCGCTGACGATGGCCATCGACCGCTGGGGCGGATCGGAGAGCCTTGGGAAGGTGTCATTGATCAAAGGCGTGAGCGGCGTTTTCCGTCCGGGCTCGCCCTACTCGATCTCTCAGGACGAGCTGAAGAAGATTCCGGGCTTCTGGCCGGACATCAACAAGTCCCGTGAGGAGGCAAAGCGCCTGCTCAAGGAGGCCGGCGTCAGCAATCTGAAGGTGAAGCTGCTCAACCGCACGATCGCGCAGCCGTTCACGCCGGCCGGCATTTTCGCCATCGACCAGTGGCGGCGTATCGGCGTCGAGACGGAGCACGTGCAGGTCGAGACCAAGCTCTGGTACGACGGCATGGAGAGCGGCAACTTCGATGTCTGCGTGCAGAACATCTCCGACTTCACCGACGACCCCAATGCACAGTTCAACACGCTACTGAGCAAGAAGGTGTCGGCGATCGCCTACTCGCGGCACACCGACGGCAAGATCGACGACATGTATACCCTGCAATCCGGCACGGTCGATCCGACGGCCCGCATGAAGATCGTGAACGATCTGGAGAAGTACGTCCTCGAGCAGGCCTACAATATTCCGCTGCTGTGGTATCAGCGGATCGTCGTGAACAACGCCAAGGTGAAGGGCTGGGATTTGACACCGAGCCACTTCACGGGCCAGCAGCTCACGCACGTCTGGCTCGACGAATAGTCTGGTTGAGCAGCCCCAAATTTCCCCTCTCCTCGTCCTTACGGGGAGAGGGTTAGGGTGAGGGGCAGCGCCACAATCCGAGGTTTGAGTATTCCGCCGCCCCTCATCCCGACCTTCTCCCCGTAAGGACGGGGAGAAGGAGAAGTCCGCTCCTTACTGCGATATCGGAACACCATGACCGGCTATGTCATCAGGCGCCTGCTTCTTGTCATCCCATCTCTGATCGGAGTGGCGGTCGCCGTATTCTTCCTCATCCGCGTCATGCCGGGGGACGTGGTCGTCGTGAAGTTGCGCGCCGACGGTGTCGCCGTCAGCGAGGATGCGATCATCGCCGAGCGAAAGCGCCTCGGGCTCGACAGGTCGATCGGCCACCAGTTCGTCGATTACATGTGGGGGCTGACGCGCTTAGATCTCGGCAAGTCGCTGTGGACGGGCGAGAAGGTAATCGACGAGATCTTGCTGCGCTTCCCCGTCTCCCTGCAGATCGCCATCATGGCGACGCTCATCGCCGTATTTATCGCCATACCCTTAGGAACAATATCAGCGCTCTATCGAGATACCTGGATCGACTACACGGTTCGCGTGATCGCCGTATCGGGGCTCGCCATCCCGAGCTTCTGGCTCGGCATGATCATCGTGCTCGGTCTGATTACGGTATTCGGCTGGCTGCCACAGATCGGATATGTCTCGATCTTCGAGAACCCGTGGGCCAATCTCGCGGCCCTCTTCTGGCCGGCGCTCTCGGTCGGCTATCGCTACGCCGCCGTCGCGACGCGCATGATGCGCTCGGCCCTGCTCGAAGTCATGCGCGAGGACTACATACGCACGGCGCGCGCGAAAGGCGTCTTCCGCCGGATCATTACGCGCCGCCACGCCATGCGGAATGCCATGCTGCCGGTCGTCACGGTGATCGGGCTCGAATTCGCCTTCCTGATCGGCGGCCTCGTTGTGACCGAGCAGGTCTTCAACATCAACGGCATCGGTAAACTCTTCGTCGACGCAACCACGCGCGGCGACTTCACGCTGATCCAGGGGCTCGTTCTGCTGATCGCGGTGACCTTCATCCTCGTAAATCTCGTGGTCGACCTGCTCTACGCATGGCTCGATCCGCGCATCCGCCTGAGCTGAGGCCGGGAGGCAGAACATGACAGACGCCACGCTCACGCCATCGACAGTCGCCCTCGCGCGCCCGCGCCGGCCCAATCGCGTGCTGCACTTCATCCGCAAGCAGCCGCTCGGCTTCGTCGGCTTTCTCATCATCCTGCTCTATTTCGGGTTGGCGATCGGCGCCTACTGGATCTCGCCCTTCCATCCGGAGGAGATCGACTTCGCGGCCATGCTCGCCGCGCCGAGCGCCGAGCACCCCATGGGCACGGACCAGTACGGGCGTGATGTCTTCTCGCGCCTCGTCTATGGCGCACGCACCGCCATGGCGGTCGGCATTCTCTCCGCATTCCTCGGCTGCACGGCCGGCGCCCTGATAGGCGCCACGTCCGGCTACTTCGGTGGCCGCATAGACAACCTCATCCAGCGCATTGTCGACATCATGCTGGCCTTCCCGATCATCGTGCTGGCCATGGTCGTCGTCGCCGTGCTCGGCAAGAATTTGCTGTTCGGCGTCGATATGAATCTCATCATCGCGATCGCGCTGCCGATGGTGCCGAAAATGGCCCGCATCGCCCGTGCTTCGACGCTGTCGATCGCCCAGATGCCCTATATCGACGCCGCCCGCGCGGCCGGATACAGCCACGCGCGCATCATCCTGCGGCACATCGCGCCGAACATCGTGGCGCCCTACCTCGTCATGGCAACGGCGTTCATTGCGCAGGCCATCCTGCTCGAAGCGAGCCTTTCGTTCCTGGGCCTCGGGGTCACCGAACCGACACCGGCTTGGGGCCTGATGCTTTCGGGTGCCTCGGCTGATTTCTATAGGGCTGCACCCTGGATGATCATGTTCCCGGGCCTTGCGATCACGCTGGCTGTCTTCGCCTTCAACCTGTTCGGTGACAGCCTCCGCGACTGGCTCGACCCGAAGCTGAAGGGCTAGCTAGAGCGCCGCAGGTGACGCGCGCACTGCCGTGCTATGCTCGGGGCAATGCGCGTGCGAACCAAATCCCGTTCCTTGAGCACAGCACGGCCACGAACGAAGGCCGCGCCAGTGCCGGTGTTGCCCGAGCCGTTCGCCGGGTGGTTCAAGGCCAAGGGCTGGCAGCCGCGTCCACATCAGCTCGCGCTCCTCGCCCAGTCCCAGGCGCGACGCTCGACACTGCTTATCGCGCCGACGGGTGCCGGCAAGACGCTCGCCGGTTTCCTGCCGAGCCTCGTCGCTCTCCATGCAAACCGTGAGCAACCGGCACGCGCGTCCGGTTTGCGCACGCTCTACATCTCGCCGCTGAAGGCGCTCGCAGTCGACATCGCCCGCAATCTGCTGAACCCTGTCACAGAGATGGGCCTCGACATTCGCGTCGAGACGCGCACGGGCGACACGCCCGCAAGCAAACGCCAACGCCAGCGCCTCAAGCCGCCGGAAATCCTGCTCACGACGCCGGAGCAACTCGCCCTCCTGCTCGCGAGCCCCGATGCCGGCTACATCTTCGGCGATCTCGACACGCTGATCCTCGACGAGTTGCACGCGCTCGCCCCCTCCAAGCGCGGCGATCTGCTTTCTCTCGACGTCGCACGACTTCGGACGCTGACGCCCGATCTCGTTTCGATCGGCCTCTCGGCGACCGTCGCCCAGCCGAGCGAACTGCGCGCCTGGCTCACACCACAAGTGGCACCGGACAGCGCCATCCAGCTCGCCGATATCGTGACGGTGGACGGCGGCGCAAAGCCCGAGATCATCATCCTCGAAACCGAGGGCGGCATGCCCATTGCGAGCCACACAGCCCGCTATGCCGTACCGGACGTGCTCGCGGCAATCGCGCGCCATCGCCTCGCGCTCATCTTCGTCAATACGCGCATGCAGGCCGAGCTCATGTTCCAGGAGCTCTGGAAGGCGAATACCGAGAGCCTTCCCATCGCGCTTCATCACGGCTCTCTCGACGTCGGCCAGCGGCGCAAGGTCGAGGCGGCCATGGCACGCGGTACGCTGCGCGCGGTCGTTGCCACGTCGACGCTCGACCTCGGCATCGACTGGGGCGATGTCGATCTCGTCATTCACCTCGGCGCACCGAAGGGTGCTTCGCGCCTCATCCAGCGCATTGGCCGCGCCAACCACCGCCTCGACGAACCCTCGAACGCCATTCTCGTGCCCGCAAACCGCTTCGAAGTGCTCGAATGCCGCGCCGCGCTAGAAGCCGCGCTCGCCGGTGAGCAGGACGCGCTGATCCACCGCCGCGGCACCATGGACGTCCTCGCGCAGCACGTTCTCGGCATGGCTTGCGCCGGCCCTTTTCATCCCGATGCGCTCCACGCAGAAGTGCGCACCGCGCTTCCGTATGCGGGCCTCTCGCGCACCGACTTCGATCGGATCGTCGATTTCGTCGCCACCGGCGGTTATGCACTGCGCCAGTACGAACGCTTCGCGCGCCTGAAGCCGGATACCGAGGGCCGCGTGCGCCTGACACATCCGAGCTTCGCGCAGCAATACCGCATGAACGTCGGCACCATCGTAGAAAAGCCGCTACTGAAAGTGCGCCTCGTTGGCGCGCGCCGTCGGCGTCCCGGTTCCGCGCAAAGTCTCATGGGGGGACGAATGCTCGGCGAGCTCGACGAGGATTTTGCCTCCGAGCTGAGCCCCGGGGATACGTTCGCCTTCGCGGGCTACATTCTGCGCATGGAGGGACTCACGGACGAGGAGCTGCTCGTCTCACGCTCCAACGCCAAGGATCCCAAGGTGCCGAGCTATCCGGGCGGCAGGTTTCCGCTCTCGACGCACCTCGCCAAACGCGTGCGGCAGATGCTGGCCGACCCGGCGCACTGGACGAGCCTGCCGCCTTCGGTCGCCCATTGGCTCGAGATCCAGCAGCGCGTCTCGACGATTCCCGCCGCGGACGAGGTACTGGTCGAGACATTCCCGCGGAGTGGACGTCACTACCTCGCGATCTATCCCTTCGAGGGTCGCATCGCGCACCAGACGCTCGGCATGCTGCTGACGCGCCGTCTGCACCGCGCCGGCGCCCTGCCGCTCGGCTTCGTCGCCAACGACTATGCCCTCTCCGTCTGGGCGGCGCGCGACATCGGGCGAATGCTCGCCGACGGTGAACTCGATCTCGGCGCCCTGTTCGACGAGGACATGCTCGGCGACGACCTCGAAGCCTGGCTCGCCGAGACGAGCCTCATGCAGCGCACATTCCGTGCCTGTGCCGTCATTGCCGGCCTCGTCGAGCGACGCGCGCCCCGCCACAAGAAGAACAGCCGTCAGCTCTCGGTCTCCACGAACCTCATTTATGACGTATTGCGCCGCCACGACCCGCACCACATTCTTCTCGAGGCTGCCTACCAGGATGCGGCGACGGGCCTCCTGGATATCCAGCGCCTCGCGGGCTTCCTGGCGCGAATCAAGGGGAGAATCAGGCATAGTCCGCTGGATCGCGTTTCCCCGCTCGCTGTGCCGCTCATTGTCGAGCTTGGTCGCGAGTCGGTTCACGGGGCTTCCGCCGAAGCCCTGCTCCGGGAGGCGGCCGAAGAGCTGATTACCGAAGCGACGGAAGCTGATATCTGAGCCGGAAGTCTGGAGGGCCGATGAGCGTTCTCGCATTGAGCCCCGAGCGGGCACGGATCGGCGATGCCGCCGCGCAGATGGTCTCGATCTGCGGGAAGCAGTTCCTTGCCGACATGTCCGGGGCGCTCTACTGGCCGGGCGAGCGGGCGCTCATCGTCGCCGATCTGCACCTTGAAAAGGCCTCGGCTCATGCCGAGCGCGGCACGCTCCTGCCACCTTACGACACGCGCGAGACACTCGAGCGTCTGGCGACCGCCATCGAGCGCTACAATCCGGAAATCGTCATCGCGCTCGGCGACAGCCTCCATGACGGCGGCGCAGCTGAGCGTATTGCGCCCGGCGATCTCGCAGCATTGCGCATCCTGCAGGAGGACCGCCGCTGGATCTGGGTGACGGGCAATCACGACCCCGACATCGGCCAGCAGCTCGGCGGCGAGGTGGTTGATGGGCTCACGGTCGGCGGCCTGCGCCTCGTCCACGTCCCGACCGACGGCCATGCGACACATGAGATCGCCGGCCATCTCCATCCAGCGGCCCGTCTTTCGCTTTACGGACATACCCTGAGGCGGCCCTGCTTCGTCGGCAACCGCTTGCGGCTCGTCCTGCCCGCGTTCGGTGCTTTCACGGGTGGCCTCAACGTGCTTGACGCGGCCTTCCTGCCGCTGTTTGGCAATGATGGCTTCGGCGTGTGGATGCTCGGCCAGGAAGGCGTCTATCCCGTCGCCACCCGCCAGCTCCATGGCGACTAGCTAAGCGCGCCGCACTTCTTCCCCTTCTCCCCGTTTTTACGGGGAGAAGGTCGGGATGAGGGGCGGCGGTACACGCAAACGTCGGCAATTGCCGCCGCCCCTCACGTCGTGCTGAATGCACGCCTCCGGCATGGCCCTCTCTCCGCAAGCGGGGAGAGGGGAATAGAGGAACACACTCTTGGCGCAGAAACTGTCGGCCGGGCCAATCGCGCGAAACTGGCCCTCCTATCTCGGGCCCACGCCCGAGTACGAGGCCGCACTCGACTACCTGAGCGAGGATGGCGGCCACCTCTTCGTCACGGGGCGCGCCGGCACCGGCAAATCGACACTGCTGCGCGCACTCTGCGAGATGATCGATGCAGAGCACGTCATCGTCGCGCCGACGGGACTTGCCGCAGTGAACGTTGGCGGGCAAACGATCCACTCGTTCTTCGGTCTGCCACCGCGTCTCATCCAGCCCGAGGACATCCGCCGCAGCCGCAATGGCGCCGTCATGCGCAAGATGAAGCTGCTGGTGATCGATGAAGTCTCGATGGTCCGCTCGGATCTCATGTGGGCCATCGATCAGTCACTCCGCATCAACCGCGGCCGTCCGCGCGAGCCCTTCGGCGGCGTGCGTCTCGTGCTCTTCGGTGATCTGCATCAGCTCCCTCCCGTCGTGCAGGAGGCGGAGGTGGCCGCGCACCTCGAAGAGACGCACGGTGGACCATTCTTCTTCAGCATCGGCGCGCTGCGCGAGGGTGTCGGCACCTACTTGCTGGAGCTGTCGCAGGTTTTCCGCCAGAGCGACGAAGCGTTGATCGACGTCCTGACACGCGTCCGCGGCGGTGACGTCGAGGCTGAGCAACTCGAGTTGCTCAACGAACGTGTCGCCCCCATTCGCACGCTGGCGGAAGGCGAGCCCTACGTCATCCTGACGCCGACCAATGCCGCGGCGAACCGCATCAACATGGCCTATCTCGATGCTCTTGCGGCAGCTCCCACCACGTTCTCCGCCACCACGACCGGCGAATTCTCGCAAACGGCCCAGCCGACCGACGTGACACTCGTGCTGAAGGTCGGCGCCAAGGTCATGCTGCTGCGCAATGATTCCGAGCGTCGCTGGGTGAACGGCACGATCGCACGCATCTCCCGCCTTGACGAGAAGCGCGTGTGGATCGACGTCGACGGCAAGGAATACGAGGTCGAAGCCGTCACCTGGGAGGCGCGCCGCTATGCCTACGACACCGCGGCGCAGAAGATCGTCGAGACTGTCGCCGGCACGTTCAAGCAGTTCCCGCTGCGCCTGGCCTGGGCCCTGACCATCCATAAGTCACAGGGTTTGACGCTCGATCGCGTATATATCGATCTCGGGCGAGGCACCTTTGCGCATGGGCAAGCCTATGTGGCGCTCTCCCGCTGCCGTACGCTCCAGGGGCTGGCGCTCGCCCGCCCGCTGCGCCCGAGTGATATTCTCTTCGATCCCGCCGCCATGGGCTATCGCGAGCTTTTCCCGACGCTCACCTGAGCGGTTTCCGCTCAAAGGCGGATGAGATGACGGCCGCATTTACCTTTCGGGGCGCAAGTACTGCGTCAATCTGGACTTTTGAGTGATGTGCTCATGGGCAATTGCGGTTAGGGTACTCGGGATTGCGCATTTTCTGGCGATGACACATGGATGAATTCGAGGCAGAGGACGCCGAGCCGCACACCACGGAGGTGGCTTCGTCGGGCGTGGCCCGGCGCCAGCCGCTCTATGTGCAGATCGCGGCGACACTGGCGGCCCAGATCGCCGAGGGTACACACCCTGTTGGTTCTCTGTTGCCGACCGAGGCCGAGCTACAGCAGCAGTTCCATGTCTCGCGCTACGTCGTGCGCCAAGCCATCCAGCATCTGAGATCCATGGGGCTCGTGACCGCCCGCAAGGGCGTCGGCACCCGCGTCGAGGCACGTCAGGCCGGCGCACGCTTCCTGCTCACCATGCATTCGGTCGGAGACATCCGCCAGTATGCGTCCGGTATGCGGCTCGAGATTCTGGAGGTCGATGAGACCGTACTGCGCGGCAGCAAGGCGGCCTTGATCGGTGCCCGCCCGGGGCGGCGCTTCCTACGCGTCACAGGCGTTCGCCGGCGCGATCGCGACAACAAGCCCGTCAGTCACGCCGAGATCTTCGTCGACGAGGCCTTCAGTGCCATCAAGTCGGAGATCCCGACGGTCGGCACCGCCATCTGGGAGATGATCGAACGCCAGTCCGGCGAGACCCTCGTCGAGGTCGAGCAGCAGATCGATGCGGTGACGCTCAACGGCGAACACGCGCAACTCCTCGACGTCGCCGAAGGCACACCGGCGCTCCGCGTCATCCGCCGCTACTACGTCACCGGGCGCCGGCTCGTCGAGCTCTCCATAAACCTCCATCCGGCCAACCGCTTCTCGTACAATATGCGCATCAAGCGCGATGTCGGGGCGGAAGTGCCCGCAGACCGCAAGGTGCGTTCGCGCGGCAAATGAAGGCGCTGTTCGTGCGCCGCACTCAATTGATCGCCTTGCCCCAGATCGCTTGGAGGCGATCGTCGCGCCCGCAGCGATAGCGGTAGTACTTATAGCGCACCGGATTCCGGATGTAGTAATCCTGATGGTAGTCCTCGGCCGCTGTGAACGGACCAGCGTCGCGCACGGCCGTCACAATCGCCTGCTTCAGCGGGCCGGATTTCACGATCACGGCCTTCGAAGCTTCGGCGACGTTCTTCTGCTCGGGCGTGTGCACGAAGATCGCGGTCGTATAGGACTCGCCGCGATCGCAGAACTGGCCACCCGCATCATAGGGGTCGACATTTCGCCAGTAGACCTCGAGGAGCCGCTCGTACGTAACCTTCGCCGGATCATAGAGCACCTGCACGACCTCGATGTGCCCTGTCCCGCCGGCCGTCACCTCGCGATACGTGGGGTTCGGTGTCCTGCCACCCATGAAACCGGAGATCGTCGAGAGGACGCCATCCAAGGCGTCATACGGCGGCTCCATGCACCAGAAGCAGCCGCCAGCGAATGTTGCGACAGCGGGGCTGGCGGAAGTCTGGTCCCGCGGCGGCGATGTTGTCTGAGCCAGCGCGGTAGCAGTCATCAAAACGGCGCCGGCAAGAACTGCAGCAAGACGGGAGAAGGCCCATCCAGACAATGCACGCATCGAACTTCCTCCCTCAGCAATACGCGGGCGGCTTCGTGCTCATGAGCGTACGGCGAGCGAGCGCGAGTCACAAGATCCCCGTGCTGGCGCCTACTGCGAGGAGGCTCAGGGCAGGAAGCCCTTCTCGAGGCTCAGGTCCTGGGAAAGGCGCTGCTTGCCCTTCGCCGTCTTCGCGCGGAAACTCCAGGCGAGGTCCGTCCCGCCCTCTTCCGACGAGTGCGAGCGCACCTGCACGGCCAATGTCTCGCCAGCTTTGAGGGCAATGGGCTCGAGCGCCGGGAGGAAGAGCTGCTCCCAGTGCGTGGGCGCAGCGAGCGGCGACGTGGACAGGACGACGCCCGGCACAAGCTCAGCCGACCACCACACGGCAAGCCCGTGGACCGTGACCGGTTCCTTGATTTGCCACTCTGCCGTCCCCTTGCGCGCGAAGCGATTGCGCACGCGGAAATCGAGCCGATCCCACGTCACGGCCGTGCGACCACCATCGAGAAGCTCGGCACGTGGAAACACGCGAACGTAGGCATTGTTCAGACCCATCACGGCAGCCGGGCCGAAATTCAGCCCGCGTCCGATCCGCTCCCAGGCAACGATCTCATCGCGACAACGCGGCGCGATGACCGGCGCGACCATCTGCTCGAGATTGCCCGGTATGAGCACGCCGCCGGGCTTCAGATGGCGTGCCGCAGCGTCGTTCATGGTCTCGACCATGAATTCCTCGAGGGCATAGTTCCCGAGTGTCTCCGTGACGACCACGTCCACGCGCTCGGGCTCGATAATCTCTGTCGAGCGCATGGGGATGAGCTCGATATTGCGCAGCTTGTTGAGTTTCACGAGGCGCTCGGCCAGCGCACCGATCTCGGCGAATTCATAGGCGAATACGCGACGCGCGCCGAGTTTGGCCGCGATCATGGCGAGAACGCCACTGCCTGTGCCGATGTCCGCGACAACCGTCTCGCCCTTGCGGATGACTTTCGCGAGTGCACGCTCGAACGCCGCCAGACGCCCGGTGTCCGCTATCAGCGAGCGATGATATTCGATGCGCATATCGTGGGATCACCTGGAGGCCGATGATGGCTTTTGCTCAGATCATCGGCTCGGGAAGCAGGACGGGGAGCGACGCGTGTATCGGCACCATCGTCGCTCCCCGCCGTGGTCCACTCACCGCACATGCGGCGAGGGATTCCTCTAGTCGATCAGAAACTTTTAAACAATCGCTGAAGATCAGCCGATGGTCTTCCAGTACGTGTCCTTCTTGGTCACGTAGCCATCGCGGAACTCCCAGAGATCGCAGCCCACGAGATCGATGGGTGCACCACCATTCTTCGGCGTGCCGCGCACGATCCATTCCGATATGGCCTTCGACTGATCGACAATCCAGTGGCGTATTTCTTCCCAGCGCATGTCCGGGATATCTCGATAGCGTGAGCTCAGCACTTCGCCGATCGCGGCCTTCCCGATGAGACGGCGGCCTTCGGGCGCATTCGGACCACGCGCCATGACCCATTCGCAGTCATCCGCGAAATGCGACAGGATCGCGTCGACGTCCTGCTTGTTGAAGCCGTCCTGGATCTCGTCGAGCAAGGCTATCGTCACCTGTCGTGCCATCTGCATTTCTTCCTTCTGCTGCGCATGATCTCATCAAACTACCAGAGCCGCACGTCCTTACCTTCCGCGCGCAGCTTCTCCGCTCGCTCAGCGAGCCACTTCTGGAACCCGCCTGGCTCCTTGTAGGCGCGCTCGTGCACATAGGCGAATGTCTGGTGGAAGTGAAACGGTTTCCAGTAGCCGAGCAGCTTCCATGCAGCGGCAGAGCCGCCATCCTTGCCCGCAATCGCATCGACCGGCGGCACGAAGAAGAAGACGGTCGGCGTGAAGCTCACGTTCCAACGCCGAGCGAGTGCCCGCTCTTCAAGCTCCTTGCCGTCGAAATCGGTGACCGTCTTCGCTCCATGCAGATTGAGCTGGATCATCACGAAGTGCTTCTGGATGTAAGCCGCCGTCTCCGGATCGGAAAGATTCGTGACGTGCGTTTCCTTGCAATAGGGGCAGCCGCGCTGCTCGAAGAGGATGGCGAGGCTCTTGCCTGCCTTCTCGGCCTCGGCGAGGTCCTCCTTCAGGTCGAGGAAGGATTCGTGAAACCAGGGCTGCGTATAGAGGCCATCATCGTTCCGCTGCGGCTCGGGCTTGTCTGAAGCCCGAAGGGCAGCGGGAGACGCAAACGGCAGAAGCAGTCCCGCACCGGTCCAAGAGAGCATCTCGCGTCGCGTGCGCATCGTGATCGAGCTCCATCATCCGAGCTTTGCATAGAGTGAAGACGAGAACGCCGCGCACGTCAATGCGTGCAGCGTTTGCTTGACCTTGTCACGGTGACCATCGATCGTGATCACAACGAGCAAAATACGGAGGATTGCGCCCATGAAGATCGTCGATGTCGAGCTGACGCTGTTCAACTGGGATGATATCCCGCCGACGCGCTATCACGCGGGTTCGGTGAACTCGGGCGGACGCAGCAATCTCGGTCTGCTCACCATCCGCACCGATCAGGGCATCGACGGTCATGCCTTCCTCGGCGGCGCGACGAACCCTGCCGAGACGGATGCGGGCGCCCTCATCCGCTTTCTCAAACCCGTTCTCATGGGCAAGGATCCGCTCGCGCGCACCGATCTCCATGCCGCGCTCCGGGCCAAGCAGCGCACGGCTGGGCTGCGCACGGTCGGCGCCTGCGATACAGCCCTCTGGGACATTGCCGCCAAGGCGGCGAACCTGCCGCTCTACAAATTTCTCGGCGCGGGCCGCTCATCCATCGGCGCCTATGCTTCCAGTCAGATCCTCGACGGCCGTCAGGCCTATGCAGGTGAAGCTGCCGAGTTCAAGGCTGCGGGCTGGAAGGCCTACAAGATCCATCCCCCGCAGGATCCCGACGAAGATATCAAGGTGTGCGAGGCCGTGCGTAAGTCCGTCGGCGACGACTACACGCTGATGCTCGATTCAACCTGGAGCTACCGCTATCCCGAAGCGCTCAAGGTGGGCCGCGCGATCGAGGAGATGGGCTTCCATTGGTTCGAGGATCCGCTCAACGAGGAAGACATTTATTCCTATGTGAAGCTGCGCGAGAAGCTCACGATCTCGATCCTCGCGACCGAATACCCCCACGGCGACATTGGCACGTACGCCATCTGGCTCACGGAGAAGGCGACCGACTATCTGCGCGGCGACATCCCGGTCAAAGGCGGCCTCTCGACCATGATCAAGACCGCACATCTCGCCGAAGCCTTCCACATGAACTACGAAGTGCACCACGGCGGCAATTCGCTGAACAACATGGCGCAGCTCCACTTCGCCTGCTCATTACGGAACACGACGTACTTCGAAGTTCTGCTGCCGCACGGCGCGCACAAGTACGGTCTGCTGAACGATGTGACGATCGACAAGGACGGCATGGCGCATTGCCCCGAGACACCGGGCATCGGCGCCGAGATCGATTTCGATCTCATCAAGAGGCAGCAGATTGCCGTGCTGAAGTGAGCTGGTGCGCGCCCGTTACTGCACGGGCGCTGCCGTGAGCGGCACGACATCGACGCCGACAGTGACGACATGCTCACCGCCGCCGATCAGCACACCGCTGATCGGGCTCACGTCATTGTAGTCGCGGCCAAGGGCGATGGTGATGTGCTCCTCGCCGACTGCAATTCCATTGGTGGGATCGAAATCGCGCCAACCCGTCTCGGGCGACCAAACCGAGATCCAGGCATGCGAGGCGTCAGCACCGGAGAGCTTCGGCTGCCCGGGCGGAGGATGCGTCAGAATATAGCCACTGACGTAGCGTGCCGGCACGCGCAGCGCCCGGAGGCCCGCAAGCGCCAAGTGTGCGAAGTCCTGGCAGACGCCGCGGCGTTTCGCGAAGACCTGCTCGACGGGCGTCGAGACATCCGTTGCGCCTGGATCAAAGCGGAAATCCGCATAGATGCGCCGCGTCAGGTCCATGGCGCCGTCGAGCACGGGCCGCCCCTGCCCAAAGGAGGCGCGCGCATAGTCCGCGATGCCCTGCGATGCGCCCGTGATGCGCGTGCTGCAGCGATACTGGATCACGTCGAGATCGAGGTCACCCGGCTGTCTGCCGAACCTATCGTCGAGGCGATCCCACGGCGTGGTCTTCGCGAGGTCAACGGCCGACGGCGCACGCGTCTCGATGGCGCTGCGCGCGAGCAGCACCAGTTCCTTGTGAGGGACCTCCACCTCGAGCACCGAGAACGGATTGCCGAAGCTGTCGACACCTTCGTGGCGCATGGCCGGCGCAGGCTCGACCATGAGGTTGTGCCGGAACGTCGTTTGGTGCGCCACCGTACGCGGCGTCATGTGCACGAGGTGCTGCGACTGCGCGACCGGCGTCGCGTAGCGGTAGTGCGTCCGGTGACTGACCTCGAAAATCATGGCCGCGGCTCGATACGCGTCAGGGCACGGTGCGGGGTCTCTTCGGTCAGATTGAAGTAATGTCGCGCGACAGCGTTGGAAAGCTCCGGCAGGGTCTGGAGCTGCTCGCGCATGAGGGTTTCGAGTGTAGCCCGATCCTCCTCCTCGGCAATGGCCATGACATCGGCCAGCCGGACGGCGGTCAGGAGCGAGAGGATGAGGCGCCGATCCTCGGCGAGACTGACGCCCTGGCGCGCATCGGGGAGGGTCTCGAGATGCTTCGAGATCGCCGCGAGCTGGTAGGCGAGTGCACGCGGATTGGCCTCGTCGAGCAGCAGCAGATCGAGCACCAGCGCCAGCATCGGATCGAGGCGATAGCGCGAGCGATACGTGATGAAGCTGTCGGCGAGTTCCAGCAGCAGGAGAAGGCTGCTCGTCTCCTCCTCCGGACCCGGCGGCGGAATGAAGAGCGTGAGTATGGCCTCGCTCAGGTTGTAGGCGCGTTCGAGGCGCCGTCCCATATCGAGGAACGACCAGCCGAAGTTCCGCGTCATGTTCTCGTGCGTGAGACCATTGAATGACGACAACGCCGCCAGTCCTTCGTCGAGCAGATCCAGCAAGGCGGCAGGCCCCGCCGTATTCAGCGCGCGCATCCACGCTTCGCCGGGGCGGAAGCGGCTCAGCGTCTGCCACGCCTCGTGCGAGAGGCGGTCACGAACGAGATACGAGACCTGATAGAGGCCTTCGAGGGTGCGCGCGAGCGTCCGCGGGCTGCGCGCGCGCGACACGAGATCGAGGCATCGCCCTTCGATGTCGCCCGTATCGGACCGACCTCGCACGACACCGTCCGCCGTCTCCGGATCGGTCAGTCGCATATCGAGACAGCGCCGCACGGCACCGAGGCCACCGAACGTCCCACCGTCCTCGCCAATGCGGCGGAGTGCGCCGCGCAGCATCCGCATGGTCCAGTCGGCGCGCTCGGCGTAGCGTCCGAGCCAGTAGAGGTCGTCCGCGACGCGGCTTTGCACCACGCGCTGCGAGCGCTCGACGCGCGCCGTTTCGAGCTTCGGCCGCCACAGACTGACGTGCGGCGCCTGCTGCGCCTCCGAGAGCACCCATACATCGCGCGTGTGGCCATCGGGCGCGCTGAGCGCCACAGCCCGCTTCGGGTCGACGGTCATGGCGAGGCCGCCCGGCATGGCCTCGAACGCGCTGCCCGTATGCGCGACGAAGAGGCGAACGGCAAACGGCCGCGCCGCAAGGTTATCGCCCTCGAAGGCTGGCGAGGTGCTGAAGCCAATCTTCTCTTCCGCGACGAGGCGCGAACCATGCAGCGCGATCTCGGCCTTGAGCCGCTCGCGTTCGGTAGCCGATATCTCACCCGGCGCCTGGCCGAGGGCCGCCTGTCCCGGACGACCTGTACCTTCCTGCGCGGTGCGGATCACGAGGCCATCGAGGTTGTCGAGTACGTGGCGCCGCGCAGTCGGATCGCCAAGCCACCAGCGCGGCGCATCGGAGAGCAACAGCTCTTCGCCGAGCAGGCTATTCGCGAGCGCAGGCAAGTAAGGGCCGAGCCCACGGTTCTGCGCAACGGCGCTGCCGACCGCATTCACGACAAGGCGCGGAGTCTCGCGGTTCACGCGAAGGAATCCCGCTGGCCCCATGAAGCCACCGGGATCGAGTTCCAGCGGATCGATCTGGCGCCCGTCCACGCAACGGACGATGGCGTCGATCTCCTTGAGACCTTCCAGTGTCTTCAGATAGACACTGCTGCCGCGCGTACGCAGATCCGAGCCCTCGACCAGCAAGAGGCCGAGATAGCGGGCGAGATAGGCGTGGGAGAAGTAATCTTCGTGGTGCGGTCCCGGCGTCAACAGCGCAATGGACGCATTGGCACGGCCGGCATGAGCCGCCAGCGCGTTCTGCAGGCGCTGGCAGTGCGCAGCAAGGCGCACCGCATTCACCTGCTTGAAGAGGTCACCCGTCACGTGCGTGTGCGCCACCCGGTTCGCGAGCACGAACCCGAGGCCGGCGAGTGTCTCCAGATGATTGTCGATGACGCGCCATTGCCCGTCCGCGCCGCGCGCGAGGTCGGCCGCGTAAAAGCCCAGTGGGCCACCCTTATCGAGGATACCCCGGCACGGACTGAGGAAGGCATCGTCGGAGAAGACGAGCTCGGGCGGGACAAGCCCCGACCGCATGAGCTTCTGCTCGCCGTAGAGATCCGTGAGCAGCGCATCGAAGAGCCGCGCCCGCTGCGTGAGCGCCGTCGCGAGCCAGCGCCACTCGGCACTGGAGATCACGATCGGCATGAGGTCGAGCTGCCACTTCTGCGTCGCCGCATTCGGATCGGCGAACATGTCGTAGGCGATGCCCGTCTCGCGCACACGCCGATCGATGCTCGCAGCCCGCGCCGCGAGATCGGCAGGTGACAGGCTGGCCATACTGTCGAGGAGCGCCCGCCAATGCCGGCGCATCTCGCCGGCGCCATCGCGCAGCTCGTCGTAGCCGCTATCAGTCGACGCGAGATACCGATCGACAAGATTTGGTCCGCCTTCCCGGACAGCGGAGGCGATCGTGTTCATCGGTGACGGACCCTGCCTGAATTCCCCGCGCTGCGGCGCCGCTGAAACAATGCGCCGAGCACGTCGTGTTTAGCATGCCGAATCGTTTCTCCTGCAACGGGCGCCGCCCACCTGCAGGATTTGCCGCCAAGCCTGTGACGCCGGCCACACACAGTTCGCCTCACTCATGCATTCCGTCGAAGATCGAGCGTTACCGGGTAGTCCGGATTGATGCGGACAGGCTGCGGGGCCATCCGCCCGGCCGTATGCCCGTGCGCCTCGAAACGTGCGAGACGCCGCCCCTCGGCTTCATAGGCATTCACCGGGAAGACCTCGAAGTTCCGTCCGCCCGGATGCGAGACATGATAGCGGCAGCCGGCTACGGACCGGCCCGTCCAGCTGTCGAAGACGTCGAATGTCAGCGGGACGTGCGGCGGGATGGTCGGATGCAACGCGGACGGCGGATGCCATGCCCTATAGCGCACGCCGGCAACCGCTTCGCCGAAGGTTCCGGTCGGGGCCAGCGGGAGCGCACGGCCATTGCACGTGATGACGTAACGATCGCCCGTGAGGCCACGCACGGCGAGTTGCACCCGCTCAAGAGAGGAATCCACATAGCGGGCTGTACCACCGACTGCCCCCTCCTCGCCGAGCACGTGCCAGGGCTCCAACGCCTGACGCACCTCGATCTCGATGTCGTGCGCCGCAATCTTGCCGAGCACCGGGCAGCGGAACTCTACGTGCGGCAGGAACCAGTCGAGCTCGATGGGCAGACCGGCCGCTTTCAGATCGCCGACCACATCGGAGAAATCCGACCATAGGTAATGCGGGAGCATGAAGCGGTCATGCAAGGCCGTCCCCCAGCGCACGAGCTTCTGGCGGTACGGCTTCTCCCAGAACATCACGACGAGCGCACGGAGCAACAGCTGCTGGGCGAGGCTCATGCGTGCGTGTGGCGGCATCTCGAACGAGCGGAACTCGAGCAGGCCCAGCCGTCCCGTCGGGCCATCCGGCGAATAGAGCTTATCGATGCAGATCTCGGCGCGGTGCGTGTTGCCGGAGACGTCGATCAGCAGATTGCGGAACAGGCGGTCGACAAGCCAGGGCGGAACACTGCCCGCGCCCGGATCGGGCACTTCCGCGAGCGCGATCTCCAGTTCGTAGAGTGCTTCGTGACGGCCCTCATCGGCGCGCGGTGCCTGACTGGTCGGCCCGATGAAGAGACCGGAGAAGAGATAGGAGAGCGAGGGATGGTTCTGCCAGTAGGTGACCACCGAGGCGAGCAGATCGGGCCGGCGCAGGAACGGGCTATCGGCCGGCGTCGCGCCGCCGAGCACGATGTGATTGCCGCCGCCTGTGCCTGAATGGCGGCCATCGATCATGAACTTCTCCGCGCTGAGGCGGCAGAAGTGCGCATCCTCGTAGAGACCGCTCGTAATATCCACGACCTCATCCCACGACATGGCCGGATGCACGTTGACCTCGATAACTCCGGGATCAGGCGTCACCTTGATCACGCTGAGACGCGGATCGTGCGGCGGTGAGTAACCCTCGATATGGATGGCGAGGTCGGTCGCGCGCGCAGTCTCCTCAATCGCCGCGACCATGGCCGCATAGTCTTCCGCATCCTCGAGCGGCGGCATGAATACGCAAAGCCGTCCGTCGCGCGCCTCGATCGCGAGTGCCGTACGCACCGAGCCCACCATCTCATCCGGCAATTCTGGCGGTGCCTGCGGCGCTTCAAGCGCAACAGTACGGCGGCGCTGCATGAGGACGCGTCGCTCCGGCAGCGGTGGTGCCGGCGCAAAGGGATCGCGCGGCTGGATACGTGGATAGTCCATGGGCGCCAGCGCGGGCGCGGAACCCAGCGGCAGGCGGAAACCGACAGGCGAATCCCCCGGCAGGAGAAACAGCTTGCCGCGACGCAGCGACCAGCGCTCGGTCACCCATCGCCGCCCCCGATCTTGTGTGTGCCAGACCTGAACGGGGAGTACATAGCCAACGGGCGTGCCGAGCCCGCGCTCGAAGGCCCGCATGACACGCTGGCGCTCTGCCGGATCCTCGAGCTTGTTGTTTTCGACATCAACGTTGAGCGGTAGCTTCTGCTCGACGGTCATGAAGTGGATGGGATCTTCGTAAGCGGCAATTCCGCTTTCCGCCGGCAAGCCGAGCTGGGTGCACAAACCGCGCATGAAGACCTGAAGATCGTCGGACGTCGGCGCACGCGCCGTCGTCTCTTCAGCGATCAGCCTCTGATCTTCCCACAAGGGCTCACCGTCCGCGCGCCAGTAGAGCGCGAACGCCCAGCGCGGCAGCTGCTCACCCGGATACCACTTGCCCTGGCCATAATGGAGCATACCGCCCCGCGCGAACCGATCGCGCAGCCGACGCACGAGGTCGTCGGCATAGCGGCGCTTGTTGGGCCCGACGGCAGCGGTATTCCACTCCGCGCCTTCCATATCATCCGCCGCAACGAAGGTCGGCTCACCACCCATGCTGAGACGCACGTCACCGCGCTTCAGGCGCTCGTCCACCGCATGACCCGCATCCAGAATGGCCTGCCATTGCTCGTCACTGTAAGGCTTGGTCACACGCGGCGTTTCGCGCACGCGCGTCACCGCCATGTGGTGCTCGAATTCGACCTTCGCGACTCCGTGGCTGCCCGTGATCGGCGCAGCGCTCATGGGGTGCGGCGTCGCCGCTAGCGGGATGTGGCCTTCTCCAGTCAGCAATCCCGAAGTCGCATCCAGCCCGATCCAACCGGCGCCCGGCACATAGACCTCGCACCATGCGTGCAGGTCTGTGAAATCGACATCCGTGCCTGTCGGACCGTCGAGCGCCTTCACATCGGGCGTGAGCTGGATGAGATAGCCGGACACGAACCGCGCTGCGAGCCCGAGATTGCGCAGGATCTGAACGAGCAACCACGCGCTGTCGCGACAGGAGCCCGAGGCAAGCTCCAGCGTCTCGTCCGGCGTCTGCACACCGGGCTCCATGCGGATCAGATAACGCACATCGTTCTGGAGGCCGCGATTGAGATCGATCAGAAAGTCGATCGTCGTTCGTTTGCGCTTGTCGATCCCCGCGACATACTTCGCGAAGCGCTGCCCGGCTGGCTCGATATCCAGATAGGGCGCCAACTCCTTCCTGAGCGCAGGATCGTACTCGAAGGGCCACTCGGTGGCGCTCTCCTCGACGAAGAAATCGAACGGATTGATCACCGCCATGTCGGCAATGAGGTCGACCGTGACCGAGAAGACTTCCGTCTCCTCCGGGATCACGACGCGCGCGAGGTAGTTGCCGAAAGGGTCCTGCTGCCAGTTGAGGAAATGCAGCGCCGGTTCGATCTTGATCGAGTAGCTGAGGACCGGCGTCCTCGCGTGCGGCGCAGGGCGCAGACGGATGACTTGGCCCCCCATGCCAATGCGCCGATCATAGCGGTAGATCGTCTCGTGCTTCAGCGCGACATGGAGTGCCATGGGAGGATGGGGCCTTTCCGCGAACTGACTTCGAGGCCGCGACAGCCGGAACGGGAACGAACCGGGCAACCGGGCGTTGGTGGACAGGACCAGATTCCGATACAGAGTCCGCCACGGGGCGACAAGCGCAATCGGGTGGTTAACGCGCCTTGCATTACTCACTCGTCCAGCGCTCGGGCAGCCTGCCGAAAAATGGCCACCCAATTGCCGAAAAAATTGGCACGCGGGACGGGCGTCCGGCTAAACAGTTTGCGACATAAGCATACAGCCGGCATCACGCCCCGGGGACCGGCTGGAAGCGAAGCGGCGTTCCATCATGAAGAACTATGCCTGCCCGAAGTGCGGCAACAAGATCTACTTCGAGAACGTCCAGTGCGTGAAATGCGGTGCTGCGCTCGGCTTCGATCCCGAGCTGCTGGCCGTAGTCGCGATCGAACCAGCGGTCGAATTGACCGGCATCTATCACCCCATCGGGCGTGAGGGCGCCGACGTACGCTACTGCGCCAATACTGTCCACGCCGCGTGCAACTGGCTGACGCCGGCCGACGCGGGCGACGGCTTCTGCCGCGCCTGTGATCTCAACCGGACCATCCCCGACCTCGCCATTGCCGGCAATCTCGAAGCCTGGCAGGAACTGGAGCGCGCCAAGAAGCGCCTCGTGTACGACCTCCTGCGCTTTGGCCTGCCGCTCGACACCACGGCCACAGGCGGCGAGCGACTCGCCTTCGACTTCCTCGTCGACGCGACCACCGGCCACCTCAATGGCGTGATCACCATCAATTTGCTCGAGGCCGATGCCGTCGAGCGCGAACGCCAGCGCCAGCAATTCGGCGAGCCTTACCGCTCCCTGCTCGGCCATCTCCGTCACGAGAGCGGTCACTTCTATTGGAATGTGCTGATCGCAGCCGCCGGACAATACGACGCCTACCGAGCTGTCTTCGGTGATGAGCGCGAGGACTACGGCGCCGCACTCGCGCGCCACCACAACGATGGACCACCAACGAACTGGGCCACCCGCCATGTCTCGGCGTATGCGAGCGCACATCCCTGGGAGGACTGGGCGGAGACCTGGGCGCACTACCTGCACATGGTCTCATCGATCGACACCGCGCAGGCCGAAGGCATGGAACCGCGCGCCTCTGGCCTCCTCTTCGGCGCGATCTGGCCATTCAAGGCCTTCGACGTGCATCGCGAAGAGACATTCGACGCACTCATGGAGCGCTGGATCCCGCTGACCATCGCGCTCAACAACATGAGCCGCGGCATGGGCCACGATGATTTCTATCCGTTCGTGATTCCCGCCGCTGCCTACGAGAAGCTCGCCTTCGTGCATCGCGCGATCAGGGACTATGTGGCAGCTCAGGCCGCCGCGCCCGTGCCGGACAAGCCCGTCATCCCAACCCCGCCGAGCCGCGGTTCGCAATTAGCATCGCCGGAACGGCCGGTGGCAGGACGTTCGCTCATCGGCCGTGTTTACGATCGCCTGCGATAGATGCCTTAAGCCACGCGCTCGATGAGAGCCATGGCGGCAGCAGGATTGTGCGCTTTGTATCCGCTGATGACGTAGAGATAGACGTCGCGCGCTTTGCCGTCGCCTTTTTCCGGGCCCACGGCTTCCAGCCCGGCAGGGCTCTTGCCCGCTGCCCAGTCTTTGGCGCGCGCGGCCCAAGCATCGAGCGCCTTCCTCCCATAGCCTAGCTTCTCATTTTCTTCAGTGCCCATGATGCGCGCATAGACGAAGGGCGCCGTCACATCGGCAATCTGCGGAAACTCGCTGTCGCCCGCCATCACGATCGCGACGCCATATTCGCGCGCCATGGCGACAAACTCAGGCACGCGAAAGCTCTCGTGGCGCACCTCGACAGCGTGGCGGATCTTATGACCCTCCACACTCTTCGGCAGCAGCTTCAGGAAGCCCTCGAAGTCGGCGGCATCGAACTTCTTCGTCGGCATGAACTGCCAGCTGATGGGGCCGAGCTTCTTCTTGAGCTCCAGCAGGCCACTCGTCATGAACCGCTCGACGGACTCACCGGCTTCCGCCAGCACCCGGCGGTTCGTCGTGAAGCGCGAGCCCTTCAGGGCGAAGACGAAATCATCCGGCGTCTCGTCGTGCCAGCGCGCGAAGCTCTCCGGCTTCTGCGAGCCGTAGTACGTACCGTTGATCTCGATCGACGTGAGCTTGCCCGCGGCGTACTCCAGCTCGCGCTTCTGCGGCAGCTTGTCGGGATAGAACGTCCCCCGCCACGGCTCGAAGGTCCAGCCACCGACACCGATGCGGATTTTTCCTTCCGGGGATTTGGCTGCGGATTTGGCCAATGCGGGCATCCTCTTTGCTGATATCGAGGGAGCAGGAATACCCTACGTTCTCCGCTCAGCAAACCGCTAGCAACCTGACACGTCGATGGCAGGAGCAGCACTGAGATGCAGCATCAGTCCCCGAACAGCCCCTTCGAAGAGCTGATCCTCAATATCTGGACGCTCTGGGGAAGCTCCAGAAGATATTCCTTGTCGCGTTCCAGATGATGAATCTGTTTGGGATCGGGCCCGGCGAAGCGGGACATCGCCTCGACGCTCTCCCAAAACGAGATCGTGACGAACTCGGTATCCCACATGTGGTCTTCGCGCAGTTGCAGAACCGCGAGCGCCTTCTCCTCCAGTGGGCGGATACCGTGCTCATAGAGATATGCCGCATACTCGTCGGCTTGAGCGCGGACCGTGCGGCCGCGCCAGATCCTGGCGATCGTCGGCTTGGGTGTGATGCTTTGGGTGGCCATGGGCGTCCTTCCGAACAGCTTCCCCCAAAGCTTTTCTCATCAACGCGCGAACCGGGCACAGCGTTCGACTTGGGCGTGCGGCCTCGACGCTGCCACGCACCGCACTTATCTTAAGTTACAAGGAGGCCGCCCATGTGCCGCAATATCCGAACGCTCTTCAACTTCGACCCGCCCGCGACGGACGACGAAATCCGCGCCGCGTCGCTGCAGTTCGTCCGCAAGCTCAGCGGCTTCAACGCGCCGTCGCAGGCCAATGCCGCGGCCTTCGAGCAGGCGATCGACGAGGTCACTGCGGCGGCGACTCGCCTCGCTGGAGACCAGCGCGCCACCCAAGGACCGCGAGGTCGAGGCCATGAAAGCGCGTGAGCGATCCAAGGCGCGGTTCAGCCGGATTCTCTAACCCTCGCCTACCGCACTCACTTCCCGAACGCCGCTTCCCACTCAGGCTGCTTGAAGCCGATCAGCAGCCCGCCGTCATGCTCGACGATCGGACGCTTGATCATTGAGGGCTGCTCGGCCATCAGCGCCATCGCCTTGGCCTGATTGAGATCCGACTTCGCATCGTCCGGCAGCTTCTTGAAGGTCGTGCCGGCGCGATTGAGCACGCTCTCCCAGCCGAGCACCTTGCACCAGGCCTTCAGCTTCGCCGCCGTGACGCCGGCCTTCTTGTAGTCGTGGAATTCGTAGGCGATGCCCTGCGCATCGAGCCAGGTCCGCGCCTTCTTGACCGTGTCGCAATTGGGAATGCCGTAGAGCGTGATGGTCATCGCTTTCCTTCTCATCTCGGCCAAATTGCCGTGCCTATGTCAGCTTATAGCATGCGCTCTTGTAAGCGGCTGACGGCGCCCGGCAAAGCCGCTAAGGTAATTTCTTGACCTTCATAGCAAACAAGAGACCTCGACATGGAACGTCCCCCGCCCATCGCCCCTGAGCTGGTCAATCAGTTCGTCCTCAATGCGCACAAGGACCTCGACCGGGTGAAGGAGTTGCTGGCGCAGGAGCCGAAGCTCGTCAATGCCTGCTGGGACTGGGGCGGCGGCGACTTCGAGAGCGCGCTAGGCGCGGCGGCTCACACCGGCCGTCGTGAGATCGCCGAGTTCCTGCTCGACAATGGCGCGCGCATCGACATTTTTGCGGCTGCCATGCTCGGCCACCTCGATGTCGTGAAGGCCGCGATCACGGCCGATCCGCGCACCGCGAATGCACCCGGCCCGCACGGCATTCCGCTGGTCACGCACGCCAAGATGGGCGGCGAGAAGGCCGCAGCCGTGCTCGAATACTTGCATTCGCTCGACTGACTGACATCGCATGGCCAAGCCCCCACGCAAGCGCGAGACGCACAATCACAAGGACGGCAGCGTACGCGCGAAGGGCTGGCTGCGCGATGGCCAGCTCGATGGCTACTGGGAGTGGTTCCGCAAGGATGGGACGATCATGCGCTCAGGCCACTTCGACATGGGCGCGCAGGTCGGCGAATGGACGACGTACGACGCGAAAGGCGAGGCCTACAAGATAACGCGGTTCGGTTAGGCGCCGTCACTCTCGCTGCAATCGCGCCGCCGTCTGGAATTCGACGAGGCGGCCGAGTCCGGCGAGGAAGCTGCCGAGCGCAAACAGCACGATCACGATGATCTCCATGTAGCCCTCGACGTCTTCCTTCGCCATCACGATATCCGCGATGTCGGCGTCGGAGGTCTTGTACTGCGCGAACACCTTCGCGCGCTGCGCCTCCGCTGCGCTGATCTGATCGGCGGGCGCATTCATCACCTTCAGCAGCCCGATCTGGTTCTCATAAGCCGCGCGCAACTGGATCTGCGCCGACTGCTGGATATTGAAAGCAATGAGCCGCATCTCGATCTCGCGCTTCAGCGGTTCGAGATAGAAGAGCTGCACAGCCGTCGACGCGAGCAGCAGAGCGATGCCGACGATCTCGCCGACCTGATGAATGCGTAGGCGCATGTGTGTGGTGCCTCTGTGCGTGCGCGCCTATCTGCACCATAGTCGCTCGGATGTCAGCGGGCGCCCATGCGCGAACGCGCGTCCGCGCACAACAAAGTGTCCCGCGCGCACCACGCCGAGGTTTTGATTAAGGGAGCAAGGCGCGGACACCAGGCTCTCGACGCCGGCAGAGACGGCATCCACGCCTTGACATCGCAAGAACGGGTCTCCAGGCACGGCAGCCGGCAGAGCCGATCCGGCCTTCTACGTTCTTTCCTGGGCGCGCCATGGGCGACACCCCGCCTTGCGACCTCGTCCCACGTCAACCGAGCGCGTCGACAACGCCCTTGTGGGTCGAGCGGGAGGGAGTGTGCCGTGGTGTGTGGTGGGAGGGGATAAGATTGGGGGTGAGGGAGTAGGATCACAAAATCTGAGAGCTTGAAAGCTGTTGATCGCCTTGCAGGTGACGAGCGAGGCGATGTGTGGTTTCCCAAGCAATCTGCATACATCGTCGGCGCTGCTCCCATGTTTGCAGTGTGTTCCGGCCGTGACGCTGGATGGCAGCGATGTCTTGAAAGGTCTCAATCGTGGATCTGCTAAGCTTCAGTGCTTCTCGCATTTTTCGCCAGCCCTCGGCCTCGTCATCTGCATCAAAGTGATTCCGAATGGCCTCTATTGCCAGCCGGCAATGGAGTGCAGTGAAGTCTGGGTAGCGTATCGAGTTGCGCAACTCGTGTGTTGCTCGTGAGATAGCCGAGTTGAATATCAGATCCCCTGAAATCTGGAGCGGAGCATCGTGGCCTGCTGGGGCAAACGTTAGCTTGTTCCCAAACTCAGATCGGTCGTGAAATGCGTGCCCTTCTACTCCAAATACGAATGTTGATCGGTCGTCTACGTCCGTAATCGATTCAAGCTCCCACGAAATCCCGCAAACAAGATAGAAGCCCACATAATTCACCACGTCAGCTATCACGGTCAGCAACATGTTCCGTATATCAGGCACTTTGGCTTCATCTGGCGCTGACACATGAATAAATATCTTTGACTTGAGGATACTTAGCCGCCCACTGAGAGAGACATCAGCACGTGTCGTCGTAAAGTCAAAGGCCGGCATATCGAAGTTTATGCGCTCAGGTATAATACGTCCTTCAATCAAATATCTCTTCATAGCAGGCCCTTCCGCCGCATGGCCGACCTTCGCCGCTCCGGCCGTCTCCCAACACAAATCGCCCGGCTTGGACGTCGACCGAGCCGCTCAGAGCGTGCTGAGCTGCTCGGTCGAATGCATGTTGGACCTAACTTGCGTCGAGCATCCTCCGCTTTGCGGTCACACCTACCCCAACGCCTCATTACTCTTCCGCACGGCCGCGGGCGAACTTCCCGTCTCGACCCTGCTTCTTCCCGCGTACCGCACCGGGCTTACTCTTTTTTGCGTCTGCGATCTTGAATTGGCCGCTTCGGGCATCCCTCAACACAAATCGCCCCGCCCTGACATCTGCCGGGCCGCTCCGGGCATTCCGCGCCGCACGGTCGAGCGCCTGCTGCGCCTTGTCGACGTCGATGATCTTGCCCATCAGTCGTTCCACTGCTCCAGAGGCTGGAAGCGATCTTCCAGGCTCTCCCATGTATACCACTCATCCACGATCGGCTTGTAGAGCCTTTCGAGATACTCCGCGCTCTTGGCAAATCTCTGACGGATAACCTGCTCGGGAATGCCGTGCCCTCCCTCGGAAACGCGCCGTGCCACGCGGCCAATGGCGGCGTCAACGTCGGGCAATCTCAAGTAAATGAGCGCCACGGCGTAACCCGCGTCCTGCCATTTGGGGATTCTTTGTGCGTAGCTCAATGAAGCGAGCGTCGTTTCGAACGCAAATCCCTGCTTGGCTGCCACAAGATCATCCAGCCGCCGCAGCATTTCGCGCGCGGCGCGAACGTCCGCCGCCGGGCCGGGCTGCCCTCCGCCTATAATCGCGCGCGCGATCTCGTCCGCATTTACGAACTCGAGGTTCTTGTAGTGCTCGCGCAGGAACTCGTTCGCAAAACTCGTCTTTCCCGCTCCGTTCGGCCCAGCAATGATGATGATCTCTTGCATGGGCCGAACTTAGCAGGTCAATCGACTACCCCAACGCCTCATTACTCTTCCGCACGGCCTCGACGGAGCTCCCGGCCTCACCCGGCAGGTGCCCCGGCGTCTTCACAGCGTCCGCCGCGACATAGACCTGATTGCCCATCTCGCGGAACTTGGCGCTCATCTCGGCCATGCCCTTCTCCGCCTCGACGATCGCCGACGCGCCGGCATTGGTCTTCGCCGCGTAGTCGCGCACGTCCTGCGTGATCTTCATCGAGCAGAACTTCGGGCCGCACATGGAGCAGAAGTGCGCGACCTTGTGCGCATCCTTCGGCAGCGTCTCGTCGTGCATCTTGCGCGCGGTGTCGGGATCGAGGCCGAGATTGAACTGATCCTCCCAGCGGAAGTCGAAGCGCGCGCGTGAGAGCGCATCATCGCGAAGCTGCGCCGCCGGATGCCCCTTCGCGAGGTCGGCCGCGTGCGCCGCGATCTTGTACGTGATGACGCCGTACTTCACGTCGTCGCGATCCGGCAGCCCGAGATGCTCCTTCGGCGTGACGTAGCAAAGCATCGCGCAGCCGAACCAGCCGATCATGGCTGCGCCGATGCCCGACGTGATGTGGTCATAGCCCGGCGCGATGTCCGTCGTCAGCGGCCCGAGCGTGTAGAACGGCGCCTCGCCGCACTCATTGAGCTGCTTGTCCATGTTGATCTTGATCTTGTGCATGGGCACGTGGCCCGGGCCCTCGATCATGACCTGGCAGCCCTTCTTCCAGGCGATCTGCGTCAGCTCGCCGAGCGTCTCCAGCTCCGCGAATTGCGCGCGGTCGTTGGCATCCGCGATCGAGCCCGGACGCAGGCCATCGCCGAGCGAGAACGACACATCATACTTCCGCATGATGTCGCAGATTTCCTCGAAGTGCTCGTAGAGGAAGCTCTCCTTGTGATGCGCGAGGCACCACTTCGCCATGATCGAGCCGCCGCGCGAGACAATGCCCGTCACGCGATGCGCGGTCAGCGGCACATACGCGAGCCGCACGCCGGCATGGATCGTGAAGTAGTCCACGCCCTGCTCGCACTGCTCGATGAGCGTGTCGCGATACAGCTCCCACGTCAGCGCGACGGGATCGCCGTTGCACTTCTCCAGCGCCTGATAGATCGGCACCGTCCCGATCGGCACCGGCGAGTTGCGCAGGATCCACTCGCGCGTGTTGTGGATGTTGCGGCCCGTCGACAGATCCATGACCGTGTCCGCACCCCAGCGGATCGACCACACCATCTTGTCGACCTCCTCCTCGACCGACGACGTCACGGCGGAGTTGCCGATGTTGGCGTTGATCTTCACGAGGAAGTTGCGGCCGATGATCATCGGCTCCAACTCGGTGTGGTTGATGTTGCACGGGATGATGGCACGGCCGCGCGCGATCTCGTCGCGCACGAACTCCGGCGTGATGTGATCGGGCAGTGACGCGCCGAAGCTCTCGCCATCCTTCAGCGCGGCCTTGGCGCGCGCGAGCACCTGCTTGCGGCCGAGATTCTCGCGGTGCGCGACGTAGATCATCTCCTTGGTGATGATGCCGACCTTCGCGAACTCGTACTGCGTCACCGGCGCATCGCCGACGCCGCGGAACGGCTTTGCCTTGTCGGGGAAGTCGCGCGCGAGGTGCTTGCCCTTCACGTTGCCGTTGTCTTCCGGCTTGATCTCGCGCCCCTCGTACTGCTCGACGCCGCCGCGCTCGCGGATCCAGGCCTCGCGGTGACGCGGCAGACCCTTCTCGACATCGATCTTGAAATTCGAGTCCGTGTAAGGCCCAGAGCTGTCGTACACGCGGAAGGGCGGCTCGCCGGAGGCTTCCGTCAGCTTGATCTCGCGGAAGGGCACGCGGACATCGGCCAGCCCATCGGGCGCGTCGTACACCTTGGACGAGCCGGCGATCGCACCGGTCGTCACTTCCGGGACCATGAGGTCTTTCTTGCGCGTGATCTTGTTCATTCGAGCGTTCCCTTGAAGGTCGAGCGTTAGCGGAGGTAGCCGACGAGACAGAAGATGATGCCGAGGGCGAGCCAGATGCCGCCGCCGACCGTCATCGCAACTTTGCTGTCGAGCATGGATTGACCGATGGACCTGACGGTATCGGGGAGCAGGATGCGGATGGCGCCGCCGATGGTCGCCAGCCAGCCGAAGATCGTGATCAGGACGCGCCAGTCCGCGGCCCATACGTTGTGGGTCAGGACGATTGCGAGGCCCAAGGCCATCGCCAGCAAGCCGGAAAGATAGAGGAGTGCCGGGCTGCGGATGAACTCCAGCGCCATGGCCTTGGAGGCGTCAGCCTGCATGAAAAGCGCGACGCCCGTCACGAGCGAAATCGGGCCGATCAGCCGCGCTAGGAAGATGGATGTGTTCATGTTTCCCGTCCCTTCGCCGGCATGATCCGGATCAGGTTCAAAGGGTGCTCGCGTCGAATTACGCGATCTCAGCCGGTATCCACCGGCGCCCCTCGGCATAGGTGACATATTGAGGTCGGCGTTGGCCCAATGCAAGGCCGTTCACCAGAATGCAGGGCCGCTGTCCGCCAATGCATTCGGTTCGCAGCCGCGAAATCGGCCAAAGGTCTCTGTTGCGCTGCAATATGACCCTCAGCTACTCTGCAATCGGACAGATGGGCGCTGCGGATATGGGACGGACGATGAGCAAACCCTCGAAAACCATCGAGCAGCCCTGGATTTTCCGCACCTATTCCGGGCACTCGACCGCCGCCAAGTCGAACGCGCTCTACAAAACCAACCTCGCCAAGGGCCAGACCGGCCTCTCCATTGCCTTCGACCTGCCGACCCAGACAGGCTACGACAGCGACTACGTGCTCGCGCGCGGCGAGGTCGGCAAGGTCGGCGTGCCGATCAGCCATATCGGCGACATGCGCACGCTCCTCGACGGCATTCCGCTCGACCGCATGAACACCTCCATGACGATCAACGCGACCGCCGCCTGGCTGCTCGCGTTGTACATCGCCGTCGCCGACGAGCAGGGCGCGCCGCGCACGAGCCTCACCGGCACCATCCAGAACGACATCATCAAGGAATATCTCTCGCGCGGCACGTATGTCTTCCCGCCCGAGCCATCGCTGCAGCTCATTCGCGACACGATCACGTACACGTACAAGGAAGTGCCGCGCTGGAATCCGACGAACGTTTGTTCGTACCATCTGCAGGAAGCGGGCGCGACGCCCGTGCAGGAGCTGGCCTTCGCGCTCGCGACGGCCATTGCCGTGCTCGACACCGTCAAGAAATCCGGCGCAGTGCCGGAGGAGGAATTCGGCACGGTCGTCGGGCGCATTTCCTTCTTCGTGAATGCGGGTCTCAAGTTCATCACCGAGATCTGCAAGATGCGCGCCTTCACCGAGCTGTGGGACGAGATCACGGCCGAGCGCTATGGCGTAAAGGACGCGAAGAACCGCCGCTTCCGCTATGGCGTGCAGGTGAACTCGCTCGGCCTCACCGAGCAGCAGCCCGAGAACAACGTCGCGCGCATCCTGCTCGAAATGCTTGCCGTGACGCTCTCGAAGAACGCCCGCGCCCGCGCCGTGCAGCTCCCCGCATGGAACGAGGCCATGGGCCTGCCGCGCCCGTGGGATCAGCAGTGGTCGCTGCGCATGCAGCAGATACTTGCCTATGAGACGGACCTGCTCGAATACGGTGACATCTTCGACGGCTCGACGGAGATCGCGCGCAAGGTGGCCGAGCTGAAGGCCGAGGCCAAGGCCGAGCTTCAGCGCATCGAGGACATGGGTGGCGCGGTCGCGGCCATCGACTACATGAAGCGCCGCTTGGTCGAGTCCAATTCCGAGCGCGTGTCGCGCATCGAGTCCGGCGAGCAGGTCGTCGTCGGCGTGAACCGCTGGGGCGAGACCGAGCCCTCGCCGCTTTCGACAGGCTCGGGTGCCATTCTCACCGTCGACGAAGGCGTCGAAGCCGAACAGATCGAGCGGCTCGCGGCATGGCGGGCTGAGCGCGATAACGCTGCCTGCGAGAAGGCCCTCGCGGTCTTGGAGCAGGACGCCCGCGCGGGCACGAACATCATGGAAGCCTCCATCGTGTGCGCCAAGGCGGGCGTGACGACAGGCGAATGGGGCGCGACGTTGCGGCGCGTGTTCGGCGAGTACCGCGCACCGACCGGCGTCGGCAAAGTGTCCTCCGCGAACAGCACGGATGTCGAAGCTGTCCGCCGCCGCGTGGACGATGTCTCGGACCGTCTCGGCCGGCGCATCAAGCTGCTGATCGGCAAGCCGGGCCTCGACGGTCACTCCAACGGCGCCGAGCAGATTGCCGTGCGCGCGCGCGACTGCGGCATGGAGGTCGTCTACGAGGGCATTCGCCTGACGCCCGCGCAGATTGTCCGTGCGGCCGTCGAGGAAAGCGCGCACGTCGTCGGCCTGTCGATCCTCTCAGGCAGCCATGTGCCGCTGGTGCGCGATGTTCTGGAGCGCATGAAGAGCGAAGGCGCGGGCGACATTCCCGTCGTCATCGGCGGCATCATTCCGCCGGAGGATGCTGAGCTGTTGAAGGGTCTCGGCGTCGCCGGCGTCTACACGCCCCGCAATTTCGAACTCAACGCCATCATGAGCGACATCGTCGGCTTGGTGGAGCGGGGGGCGGGTTAGGTGCGGCGCAATGGCCTAATCATTTGCCACGGCGTCTTGAGGCAGCCTCGACATACTTTTCGATTTCGTCCTCAACATGACTTTCGACTTTGTAATAGAAGTCTTCGCCAAGCACGATTGGCAGCGTCTTTGGAAAGGCTAGATCTAGCGACAGCCCGTTCCAATGTAGGGCTTCCGGATATCTGGACAGCTCCTGTCTGATGGCATCCATGCACAGCATCAGCGCCTGAATAGCGTCACTCCCATAGGCGTACCCGGAACTCGCCCCTCTTGGGCTTGAAACAGTGAACTCGCCAATCCATTCGTCGGCGGATTTCTGAACGGGCTTGGCCACCGAAACATGAAATTCTGATCCTGTAACTGGGTCAGCTAGCACGCGGCTAGCAATCACTTCCATGATGCGCACTCCCCTAAGACAATAGAGCCACCCCCTACCTCTCCAACTCCTCCTTTACCTTCGCGGCGAACTCAACGCCACTTCCCCTTCTCCCCGTTCTTACGGGGAGAAGGTCGGGATGAGGGGCGGCGGCAAATTCCTACGGCGCCTCATCCGGCCCTGCGAATGCCAGCAACGCTGAGAGTACGTCATCCAGGTTCTCGAACACATCGGCGTTCGAGACGCGGAAGACGCGGTAACCTCGACTACTCAACTCATCGGATCTCGCGGCGTCATTTGCGAGTTCCGCGTCCGTCGAATGCGTCCCACCGTCGATCTCCACTACGACCTTTCGTTCCCGGCAAAGGAAATCCACGAAGTAACCGCCGACTGCCGCCTGTCTCACGAACTTCAGGTCACCAAGCTGCCGATTGCGCAACTCGGCCCAGAGCTTGGCCTCAGCAGACGTGTCATTCGCACGCAGTACGCGTGATCGATTGGTTCGCCAGGGCTGGGAGTGTCGCATGGAGTTTTGACCATGCCTTGAGATTGCCGCCGCCCCTCACCCTAACCCTCTCCCCGTAAGAACGGGGAGAGGGGATATTCCTACCTCTCCAACTCCTCTTTCACCTTCGCGGCGAGCTGCGGGAGCGTGAAGGGCTTGGCGAGGAAGGCGAAGGTCTCGCCCGGATTGAGATTGCGCTTGAAAGCATCGTCCGGATAACCGGACATGAAAATGATCTTGATGTCCGGCCGCTGCTTGCGCAGCTCGTTCAACATGCTCGGCCCGTCCATCTCCGGCATGACGACGTCACTCACGATGAGATCGATCTGTCCGCCGACCTCCTCGAATTTCTCCAGGCCCTCGGCGCCCGATGTCGCCTCGATGACGTCGTAGCCCTGACGCTTCAGCGCGCGGACCGCGAAGCTGCGCACGGAATCCTCGTCCTCGACGAGCAGCACGCGGCCACTGCCCGTGAGATCGCGCGCCTTCTCCTTCTTCACGGGGCGCTGCGCAGCCTTGACGTCCGCCTCCGTCCGCACATAGCGCGGCAGGAGAATGTGGAAGGTCGTGCCCTGTCCCGGCACGCTCTCCGGATAGATGTAGCCGCCCGTCTGCTTGACGATACCGTAGACGGTCGAGAGACCGAGGCCCGTGCCTTTGCCCACTTCTTTCGTCGAGAAAAACGGCTCGAAGATCTTGGCCATGATCTCAGGCGTCATGCCGTGGCCCGTATCGGTAACGGCCAGTTCGACGTACTCCCCCGGAATGAGGCCCTCTGCACGCATGGCACGCGTCTCTGCTTCGCTCACGTTGCGCGTCGCGATGATCAGCTTCCCGCCATCCGGCATCGCATCCTTGGCATTCACCGCGAGGTTGAGCAGTACCTGATCGAGCTGCGTGCGATCCGCCTTGATGAACCACAGATCGCGGCCGTGACGCATCTCGAGCAGCACCGTCTCACCGATGAGCTTGCGCAGCAGCGCCGTGCTCGTGTCGCTGATGACATCGCCGAGTTCCAACACCTCCGGCATGAGGGTCTGGCGGCGCGAGAAGGCAAGCAGCTGCCGCACCATGCCCGCGGCACGGTTGGCATTCTGCTTGATGTTCATGATGTCCTTGTACGCGGCATCGGTCGGACGATGCGTCTGCAGCAGCAGGTCCGAGAAGCCGATGATCGCCGTCAGCACGTTGTTGAAGTCGTGCGCGATGCCGCCCGCGAGCTTGCCGACCGCCTCCATCTTCGTGCTCTGCGCGTACTTGAGTTCCAGAGCCTTCTGCTCGGTCGCATCGATGACATAAACGACGGCCGCGGCCTCGCCATCGCCCGAAGGCACGGGGCTGAAAAACAGTCGACGCGTGAACTCGCCGTCCGAGCCCAGCGTCACCTCGACAGGCTCGCCGGCAACCCGGCCCTTCTGCACATTCTCGAACGCGCGCTTCAGCGCCGCACGCGCATCGACATCCGTGATCCGCTCGGTGATATCCGCAGCAGTCGCGATCGCCCCCGCATTCCGATCGTCGAAGAGCTGCCCGAAGGTCGCGTTGGCATTGATGACGCGGCCGTCATTGGCGATCGTCGCCATGCCGAACGGCGCCGCATTGAGGAAGCGCGCGAGATCGCCGTTCTTCCTGAGTGGCCCACCTTCCGCCGAGGCTCGCGTGCGCCGATGGAGCACGAGAAGCTGGACGGCGCCCGTTTGCGCCGGATTGGCGGGCGGCAGCGCTATGATCTCGACGGGCATGAACCCGCCACCACCGCGCGCCAGCTCAGTCTCGACGCGGCCCCACTGGCCGTCCATGACTGCGAGCGCATTGCGGATCGCAGCCTCGGCACCGGGCGCGAAAATTTCACCGAGGCGAATGTCGTGGCCCGGATCCGCCGCGGGATCGCGGCCGATCCAACTCGCCAGCGTTCGGTTGATCTCCGTGATGCGGCCATCGGGTGCCAGCTCCAGCACGCCGAGCGGCAGGCCGTCGTAGTAGGCGAGGCGTGTCTCGAGGCCGTGCATTGTCTCGGCGACGCGCGCGTGCTCCTGCGTAATGTCAGCCACTTGCCACAGCGTCCGCGGCTGGCCCTCGCCGCCGCCGAGCGCTGCCGGAATGGGCCGCACCGTGACCCGCAGCCAGCGCGACGCGCGCGCGCGCGCGTCCTGGCCCCGAATGCGGAATTCCTCCTGGCGTGCTTCCCCACGCTCGGCCGCACGCAGCAGCCGGAACAGGCATTGCCCCGCCTCGGGCTCCACGGCAAAGGCTTCCTCGAGCGCCCGCGGCTCACCCGATGAGTGCTCACCCACGATCCGCCGAAAGGCGCGATTCGCCTTCAGCGTCCGTCCTGCCGCATCCGTGACCAGAAAGCCGAGATCTAGCCCCTCGGCTGCGCGTTCAGCGAGATCCCCACGCTCATCCTCGACATTGAGGCGCACGAGCCCCGCCGCCGTGCCGAACAGGAAGAAAACGCCGATCACCGCAAGCAGTGACAGGAATCCGAGCACGATCGGGCCCGTCGCCCGCGTCGACCACATGGCCACGACGCCGAGCGTCAGCGCTGCGGCCAGCGTCAACGTCGCTGCCAGTATGACGCCGCCACGGGAAGGCGTGCCCATCACTGTGAACTCGCTGCGTTTCTCATGGAGCCCGGTCATCGCGCGCCACCGTAGCTGATTCGGCGAAACAAGAGCGCGGGACAGTTGCCTGAGAACTTGCAGCAATGCCGGTATCCCCCTGAATTAAAACATACCGCGGCGATGCGCGTTTCCCACAGTCAGAAAGTACCGAACCCCGTTAAGATGTCCTGAAGCGCTATCCGCGCCACACCATACAGTTCTCGAGGTGGCGCGACGTTTCGCACATGCGACAACCCGCGCAGAGAGCGCTACCGCATATCGATCGTTTGCACGCGTCGCATGGCGCCTAACGCTGTCCACAATCACTGTTCATGCCTGGGAAAGAGGCTGTGGACTGGCAGCGGTGCGCTGATACAGATGGCGTGCGTCGTCTGAGCTGGTTCGTCAAGGGAGCGTGGCCGAGGCCACGGCAGGGGTATGGCGAATTTCATCTGGTACGCGCTCTCGAGCGTTGCCTTGGCACTCATCGTGGTGGCTGCCGTCTGGTTCATACGCGGCTATCTCAACGGGTCGCCGCCGCGAATTTCGTTCTTCGGCCCGCGGCCGGAGCCGCGACTGGCCGTCGTCGACCATGCCAATGTCGACGGGCGGCGCCGTCTCGTGCTCGTGCGCCGCGACAATATCGAGCACCTGATCATGACGGGCGGGCCGGTCGATGTCGTGATCGAGACCGGCATACCCGCGCGGCCGGTCCTGACACCGAGCGATTCCGTCGAGCCCGCACCGCAGGCCCAGCCGACATTGTCGTCGCAACCCGTGTTCACGCGCGCGCCGCGCACGCTCGGCACGGCCTCCGCGGGCACGACCGAAGGTGCGGCATGATGATTGCCCGCGCCACCTGATACGGCGCGCGGTCGGTCGAATGCGTTGAAGCTTTGCACAAGGAGGCGTCGCGTTGCCGGCGCAGCATGGCGGGGCCATGCACAGTACCGGAGAAGGAACAGTGATGATATCGACGCCCATGCGCACGTGGATCGCAGCGCTCATCGCGGCGGTCGTGCTCCTGGTCGCACCGGCCACGGCGCAGCAGGCGCCGCAGCCCGCGCCGCAGCCACCTCCACCGGCCGCCGCGCCGTCGACGGAGACCACGCCCGCTACGCCGCCTGCGAATGGCACCAAGCCGGCTCCCACAATCGAAGTGCCCGCACAGATCGCGCAACAGATCGGCCGGCTCTCGGCGTCCATCGAGACAGCCGAGAAATCGATCGAGCGCATTCGTGATTCCGACGCCGATCTCGCGCGCCTGCGCGGCGAGATCGATCAGATACTCGCCGAGAGCGGCAAGACGGCCGAGGAAATCCGCCCGCTGCTCTCCGCCGCCCGGCGTCAGGTCGAAAGTCTCGGCCCTGCGCCTGCCAAGGATGCGCCGCCCGAGGCACCCGCCGTTGTCGCCGAGCGCGAGCGGCTCGGTGCGACCGTCTCCGCCCTCGACGGCGCCTTGAAGACACTCGATCTCACGACCGTTCGTGCGCGTGATCTAAGTGGCCGTATCACAGACCTGCGCCAGTCCCTCTTCTCTCGCAACCTCTTCGAGCGCGCTCAAAGCCCACTCCTGCCGCACCACTGGCTCAATGCGAGCAGGGACCTGCCTTCCACCGTCGAGTTCGGAAACTACCTTGTAGCCGACTGGTTCAAGGCCGCATCCGATGTCATGTCGGGGCTCATGCTGGTGCTTGGCGGCGCGCTTGTGGCGTTCGTCGGCGGCCTGCTCGGTGTGCGCTATCTCGAGCGCGCAACGCACTCGCCGCCGCCTGACGGACGCAATTTCGTTCAGCGCGCGCAGCGCATCGCCTGGATCGCGCCGGCGCGCATGGTGCCCGTTCTGGCCGCAATCGTCATCGTGTCTATCGGCTTGAACTATCTCGGGCTGATGCGCCTGCCCGGCGGCAACGTGGTCGCCGCGTTTCTCTCCGCCATATTGCTGACGGTCGTCGTCGGCACGTTGATCCGTGTCGTACTTTCACCGCGCGATCCCGCACTTCGGCTCGTGAACCTGACCGACAAGGCGGCGAGCAGCATAAGCTGGTGCCTGATCGGCCTCGTCGCCGTCTATGCCGTCGACCTCGCGCTCACCGACGTCGGTCGCGCCCTCGTCGTCCCGCTCTCGATCACGGTTGTGAGGACCTTCGTCGCGAGCCTCGCGTACGCGGGCCTGCTCACCGCATTGCTGCTCACACCCTTCACGCCGCGCCCCGTCCCCACCGCCACATCGGATGCGGTGATGCTTCCCGCGACGACGCGCTTGACACCCTGGTGGCTCAAGCTGCCGCTCTGGGTGCTGACGCTTCTCATTCTGGCGACGACGCTCTTCGGCTACCTGGCCCTCGGCCGTTTCATCGCCCAGCAGCTCGTTCTGACCGGCACCGTCGTCGTCGCTGCCGGCTTGATCTACCTGACTATCAGCTCGATCACGCGCACGATCGACCAACCCTCCAACCCCATCGGCCACACGCTCACCACGCGCCTCGGCGTGACGCCTGCACGCCTCGGCGAACTCGGGTGGCTGGTCGAGACACTCCTCACGATCCTGCTGCTGGTGGTCGCCATTCCCCTCGTGCTCGTGCAGTGGGGTTTCACCGCGGCCGACATCCGCGATTGGTTTGCGCGCGCGTTCTTCGGCTTCGAGATCGGCCAGCTCCGCATCTCGCCGGCCCGCATACTGTTCGGCATCCTGCTCTTTGTTGGACTGGTCTTCGCAACGCGCGTCTTCCAGCGCTGGCTGCACGATCGTGTCCTCCAACCACGTCGCATCGAGGCCGGTATCGCCAATTCGATCGAGACGGCCGCCGGCTATACCGGCATCGCGCTCTCGGCGATCCTCGCGATCTCCTATGCGGGGCTCGATATCACCAACATCGCGATCGTCGCCGGTGCGCTGTCCGTCGGCATCGGCTTTGGCCTCCAATCGATCGTCAACAACTTCGTCTCGGGCCTCATTCTGCTCGTCGAGCGCCCTGTCAAAGTGGGTGACGCCATCGTGGTCGGCGATCAGGAAGGGAACGTGCGGCGCATCAGCGTGCGCTCGACCGAAATCGAGACGGCCAATCGGGCGCGCCTCATCATTCCGAACTCCGAGCTGATCACCGGCCGGGTGCTCAACAAGACGCATCGCAGCCTCATGGGCCGCGGCAGCGTGCGCATTTCAGCCAGCCGGAATGCCGATCCCGAGCGCGTGCTCGAGGTTCTCGTCGTGTGCGCGAAGGCTCATCCGCAAATACTGACGGAACCGCCGCCCGGCGCCGTCTTCGACAACATCAGTGCAAGCTCGCTCGACTTCTTCATGTGGTTCTTCGTTGCCGACGTCTCCCGTGCGGGCGGCGTGCAGTCGGATTTGCGCATTGCCATCATGAAGGCCTTCAAGGAGGCCGGCATCGAGATCCCGTATGCCCAGCACGACATCCACCTGCGCGATCTCGATGGCGTACGCACGCTCATCAATCGCGTGGTCGAAGAACGCGCAGGAAAGACGCAAGGCGCACCGCAAAGCACGCCGAACCGAACCACCGCCGAAGATGTCGACGAAAGCTCCGACGGACACGAGCCGCCACCCGACGCACCGCCCGCACGCGGCGGCTGATCGCTCACGGTCAGCCGTCGATTGTCACTTCGGCTGCTGAGATGCAGCGGGCTCCCAGTCCCCGAACTGAGCGGGAGCCAGACGGCTCATGTCGAGCAAGCCCATGGACACGAGCACTGCAGCCTCCACCGGCACCGCACGCGCTTCATTCGGCGCATGGCCCGCCGTGATGAGATAAAGCGCGCCTCCAGCCACCGAGACGGCCAATGAGGCAACGAGGCCTTGCGGCAGCAGACGAATGCTGTCGATCAACATGCTGGCGACGCTCCGGACTTGGGTAACACACGGCAACCAATGGTTGCGATCGACCCATCCTGCGCGCAAAAGATTTCGGAGGTATTAACCTTCGGAGGTATTAACCGGCGTGCCCAAGCAGCACGCCGGCTGACTGCTGAAGTACCCTACCCGCGGATCGAGAAGCCACCGCAGACCGGGATGGCAGTACCGGTCACGAAGTCCGAGGCCGGAGATGCCAGGAAAACCGCAATGCCGGAGAAATCCTCAGGCTTGCCCCAGCGCCCCGCCGGCGTGCGCGAGAGAACGTTTTCGTTCAAGCCCTCGATATCGACCCGCGCCCGCTGCGTGAGCTCGGTATCGATCCAGCCCGGCAGGATGGAATTGATCTGGATGTTGTCCTTGGCCCAGGCCGTCGCCAAGGCACGCGTCATCTGCACGATGCCGCCCTTGGATGCCGCATACGCCGTCGTGAGCGGCGCGCCGAACAGCGACATCATCGATCCGATATTGATGATCTTACCCCCGCCCGCCTTCTTCATCTCCGGATAGACGGCCTGCGAGCAGTAGAATGCGCCATCGAGATTGATCGACAGGATCTCGCGCCATTCCCCGACCGTATATGTCTCGGGCGGCTTCCGGATGTTGATGCCTGCGTTGTTCACGAGAATGTCGATGCGGCCCATCTGCTTGGCGGCATCCGCGACCATGGCCCGGCATGAGGCCTCGTCGGCCACATTCACTTCAACGACGGCTGTGCGCACGCCGCGCTTCGCCAGCGCCGCCGCAGCGGCCTTCGACTTCTCCGCTTTGCGCGCGGCAATGACGATGTCGGCTCCTGCAGCGGCGAGACCTTCCGCCATGCCGAGACCGATGCCGCCGTTGCCACCCGTGATGAGCGCGACCTTACCCTTCAAATCGAACATGCGAACGCTTCCTCTGCTTTGTATTGCCGCCGGCTGCTGCGAAGAGGTTCTTCGCCTCTCCTGTGGTGCGATGCCGGCGGCGGCTGGCCGACTGCACGCTCAAATGATTTCGACACGTTGTAGTGCCTGACTGCCAACGCTGTCACGTCTTTGTCGGACGCGGTTCCAGGACCATCTGCGTCTGCGTGATGAGAGCAACAACACCGCCGTCGTTTTCACGCGTGATCCGCGTCTGCCAGACTTGCGTGCGCCGGCCGCGATGGATCGGCGTTGCCTCACCAATCAGCGTCGTACCGACTGGCGCGCCGGATATGAAATTCGTCTTCGACTCGATGGTCGTCGTCGAGTGTCCCTCCGGCAGATTGAGCACCGTGCCAGCCGCACCGAGCGTGTCGGCGAAGGCCATGATCGCACCACCATGAATGGTTGCCGGTCGCGTGCAGACCTCTGGCCTGACGACGAGTTGAGCTCTGACGCAATCGCGCGTCGCGGCAACAAGCTCGATGCCGAGAAGCTCGGCGAAGGGCAGGCGAAGGCTCTTCAGCCGGTCGAGCTCTGGTGTCGACATGGTTGCTGCTCCCTAGTTCCAATTTCTCAGTAGGCTTTGCTTTCCTAAGCCTAACCCAAGCTCCGACACCACGGCCAGTATCCCCGCGCAATGACCTCACGGGTCAATTGGGGAACCCAGCTGGACGAGGGGCGTTTTCAAAGCACAACAAGCGTAGATCAGGAGATGACCTATGGCAGTTGACCATGAGCGGCGTACGCCGCACGAGTATCAGGACTACATCGACCGCGCGCCCAGTTCCGATGCGAGCGGATGGGGTGTAATTCTCGGTATTGCCGCGCTTTTGGCAATCCTGGGCATGCTGTTCATCGGCATCGGGAATACGCCGACGAGCACCGCGCCGCCGACCGAGCCGGCAATCGAGCGCACGGCTCCGACCCCGACGCCTGCTCCGGCACCGTCACCGACGACACCGTCGCCGGCGCCGGCGCCTAACTAAACTCTCGGATGGCGTTCATTCGACGCTTGCAAGCCTCGGCCTTCGCCGGGGCTTGCTTGCATTTGCGGGCCGTCGGACAGCATGGTTGATCCGCGAGGCGCGTGGGCGTAGTCCTCTGCAGTGTTCCCCTGTGGAGGCTCGATGACGACCCCTTCTGAGCGCGCTGCGCTGGTGCTTTTCTCCGGCGGGCAGGATTCGACCGTCTGTCTCGCCTCTGCGCTCAGCCGCTACGATCGCGTCGAGACCATCGGCTTCGACTATGGCCAGCGTCATCGCGTCGAACTCGATCAGAGGCACGCGGTCATCGCCGCGCTCCGCGATCGATTTCCCGATTGGGCCCTGCGCCTCGGCGAGGATCACGTCCTTTCGCTGCCGACACTCGCCCAGATCAGCGAGACGAGCCTTACGCGCGAGACCGCCATCGAGATGACGGCATCAGGCCTTCCGAGCACGTTCGTGCCGGGACGCAATCTGCTCTTCTTCACGTACGCTGCGGCCCTCGCCTACCGACGCGGCATGAGCACACTCGTCGGCGGTATGTGCGAGACCGATTACTCAGGTTACCCCGATTGCCGCAACGACACGCTGCAGACGCTCGCCCGCGCGTTGTCTCTCGGCCTCGATCGGCCGGTCGTGATCGATACGCCGCTCATGTACATCGATAAGGCCGGCACCTGGGAACTCGCTGAAACGCTCGGCGGCGCAGCGCTCCTCGACATCATCGTCGAGCACACGCACTCCTGCTATCTCGGCGACCGCGCGACGCGCCACGCCTGGGGCTACGGCTGCGGAAGCTGCCCGGCCTGTGAGCTGCGCGCCAATGGCTTCGCGCGCTGGCAATCCGAGCACGCCTGAGCCTCAGCGGCCACCCAACCTCGCCAGGCGTGCGGCGGCTTCGGGCGCACCGAGTTCGCTCGCCTTCGCGTACCACTGTCGGGCCAACGCAACATCAGGCTGCAGGCCGACGACTTTGAGCCGCGACAGCTCATGCGGATCGTAGGTACCCGCCAGTGCGAGCGCGCTCTCGGCGAGGCCCGCTTCCGCAGCGCGGCGGAACAGCGCCCGCGCCGGCTGGATGTTGCCCTGGCCAAGAAGCTCCCTGCCTTTGGCGTGCAGACCGAGTGCGCGATCGCGCTCCGGGCTTGCTCGCGGCTCCGGTTGCGCGCTCGCTCGCGGCTCCGCTTGCGGCCTTGCCAGCGGCTCCGGTTGCGGCAAGGGCTCGAGCGGGCGTGCCAGCGCCGCGACGACGCTCGGCGCCTGCTTGGGCTGCGCCTGCTGCTGGGTCGAGGGCGCAATAAGCTGCACCGGGCCGACAACGAGCGCCGTCTTGGCCTCGGTCAGCACCTTGCCCTCGATCGTCACCAGCGAAACGACGACATCCCACCGTCCCTGCTGGAGCCCCACCGGCAGGACGATGCCGAGACTCGCAAGGCCTGCAAGTGGAATAGCCCACGCACCCGGGCTGATCGCATGTCCCTCGCTCAGCGTCGCCGCAGTCGGCAAGCCGCGAATGCGCACGAAGCTATTGCGCATGAGCGCGTCCTGCGGACCCACCTGGATCGGCAACGGGCTTTTCGATGCCGGCTCGGCCAGCATGACGGGTGCCACATTGAGGAAGAATTCCTGCGGCTGTGCCTGTGCAAGTGCCGGCAGCTCCCATCGGATCGGATCACTTACCAGCAGTGCCGCGGCGGCGAGCGCCGCGAATGCCAATCGACGCGGTGCTGTCCGGCGGGCACGCGCTAGGCGCACCGTGGGCGGCTTCGGCAGATGCCTTATCCGGCGTTGTTGCTGTATGGGCAACGCTCGCCTCCCTCCCCTCGATGATACTGATCGTCGTCCGGGCTTCTGGCGTCCCGCTGGCGACTAGTGTCCCTATTCCAAAATTCGCTGAACCGCGAAGCTCGAGTCCCGAGCGTACTGCTCGATCTTCGCGCTACCGCCTCTGCTTGCTCCACTCGAGAAACTGGCGGAACAGCCGATCCTGCTCCGCGGGATCGAGTGGCGCAGCCCTCGCCGCCTGCGTCCGCGCCATCGACGTATCGATGCTGGACGTCGTCGTCGCGTGCGCCTTGTCGAGCATCTCCTGGGCAGCCGGGAAGCGCGTCCATCCAGGGATAGTCCCGGCGATATTCATTTCCTTCCACTTCGGCTGGTAGGGCGGCTGCCGCAGCCTGTCGAAGCGCTCGAAGAGATACTCGATGAAGCGAACGCAGCGGCGATAGCGATCACCGTTGACGTTCGGATTCCAGTTGAAGACCGCGAGCAGCGCCATCACCGAGATGGTCGATACCGACTGCCCCTTCGGAATGAGGTTCGGATAGTCGGCATTTGTCAGCTCGGCCGGAACATAATAGTCCTCGAACTTCTCGCTGAACTCCATCGACAGGAACTTGAAACCAGGCTCGGGCTTGATGCTGGCGAAGAGCGAGTTCGGCTTGCCGACCACGTGAATGATCGCGGCGATCTCGCCCTTTTTCATACCCTCGAGCGCAATCGCGTTGTTCAGGTAGGTACGCTCGACCTCGAGACCGAGGCGATCGAACACAATGCCACCCGTGTAGTTGGCCGCACTGCCGACCGTGTTGAAATTGACCTTCTTGCCCCGGAGATCTTCGAGCGAGTTGATCTCCGGACGCACGTAGATGTGCAGCTCGCCCTGGAACATCGGCATGACGTAGTTCACGCGCTTCTCGATGTTCGGGATCTTCAGCACGTTCTTGTAGTGATCGAGCACGTCCGCGTAGGTGATCGCGAAGTCGACGCCCTTGAGATAGATCAGATCGCTGACATTGCCGACAGCACCGTAGGTGATCATGGGGACGACGCGCAGGTTGTCGCCGTCATCGAGCGCGCGGCCGAGATCAGCGGCGTAATTGACGAACGTCCCCTCGAGGAGGCCGCCGGCAAGACCTATGGTCCAGTTGTTGATGACCGCCGCGCGCTCGTTCTCATCGAGCGACGTCGGCTTCGGCGGCACCGGCTGCGCCCGCTTCGGTGCGCCCTTGCCTTGCGCCTGAGCAATGACGATTGGGCTCAACTGCTGCTGAGCGCTCGCGGGAGCCCAGCCGAGCAACCCATTGATGAGCAAAGCCGCTGCGCCTACGAAAAATGCACGCACACCGCACCCCCTGAACAGTTCCCTCCGACAGCCCAGTGCGCTCTTTTGATTTGGCGTTGCCTGGACACAACTATTTCAATGTTTCAATGTGGCAATGATGTGATCCGAACACCGATTCATGGCGCCATCGGAGCATTAAATCGGCTTCCCGCGCGCAGATCGGGCTTTAATGCGACGTCTGCATGGCGGCGGCGCGATTGCACGACTTGACCATAAGCAGGGCGGCACGCATCAGTAGCGGTTGCGTCATCCCCGGGGAGCCCGCTTCACCATGTTCGATTTCGACCGCGTCATCCAGCGCCGCGGCACTCATTCGTCCAAGTGGGACAATATCGCCAAGCTTTCCGGCATCTCGGCACCCGATGCGATCCCCATGTGGGTCGCCGACATGGATTTCGCCGCTCCGCAAGGCGTAACCGAAGCTTTGACCGCCGAGGTCGAGCGCGGAACGTACGGCTACTACGCCGACACGGGGAGCTGGGCCGAAGCGCTCGCCGATTGGATGGCCCGTCGCCACGGCCTCAAGGTCGACCCGGCGTGGGTGAGCCCGACACCGGGGATCGTCTCGGGCCTCGGCCTCATCCTGCAGGCGCTGACCGAGCCCGGCGACGAGGTCGTCGTCTTTCCGCCCGTGTATCACGCCTTCCGGCGCATCATCGTCGCCAATCAGCGGCGCATCTTCGACGCCGATCTGGTCGAGGCCAATGGCCGCTATGCCATGGACCTCGACGCCCTCACCGCCAAGCTCACGCCGCGCACGAAGATCGTCTTCCTGTGCAGCCCGCACAACCCCGGCGGTACGGTCTGGTCGCCCGCCGAGCTGCAGGCGCTCGCCAGCTTCTGCGCCAAACACAATCTCATACTGGTCTCCGACGAGATCCACTGCGATCTCGTCTTCCCAGGCGCTCGCCATACGCCGACGCTGACCGCCGCGCCCGAAATCGCCGACCGCCTCATCACCTGCGTCGCAGCGACCAAGACTTTCAATCTCGCCGGCGCGCACGTCGGTGCGTGCTTCACGTCGAATGCCGATTTCAAGAAGCGCCTCGATGCGCGCATCATGGCCTCGGGTGTCGGCTCCTACAATTCATTCGGCATGATCGCGACCGAGGCCGCATGGCGGACGGGTGAGGCATGGCTCGACGCGCTCATTCCCTACCTCGCGCGGAACCGCGATCGCCTGCACGCAGGCATCGAGGCCGCCGCCCCGGGCGCCCGTGCCATGAAGCTCGATGCAACCTATCTCGCCTGGATCGATTTCGCCGGCACCGGCCTCTCGCCCGAGGACGTCAGCAGCCGCGTGAAAGAAAAGGCGCGGATCTTCGTGAGCCCCGGCGAGCAGTTCGGACCCGGCGGTACGACACGCTTGCGCTTCAACTTCGCGACGCCGCGACCGATCCTCGAGGAGGCACTCGGCCGTCTCGATGAGGCATTTCGCGATCTGCGAACGGGGCGCTGAGGCCAATGGCAGCGGGGGCTCTCCGATGAAACCCGTGGTTGGCGTGATCGGCAATGCGCATTTCGTCGAGAACCGCTTTGCGGCTCAACTCGTCGGCGAGCGCAATCTTCGCGCTGTGGCCGAGGTCGCTGGCGCGTTGCCTATGATGTTCGCAGGCGCACCGGAGATCACCGATCTCGGCTCACTGCTTGATGTCGTCGATGGCATTCTGCTGACCGGTGCGCGCGCCAACGTCCATCCGACCCGCTACCGCACCGATCCTCATGCCGGCTACGAGCCCTATGACGAGCGCCGCGATACGATCGCGCTGGCGCTGCTTGAGGCGTGCGTCGAGCGCGGCAAACCCATTTTCGGGATCTGTCGCGGCTTCCAGGAAATGAATGTCGCATTCGGCGGCTCGCTGCATCCGGAGATCCGCGAGATACCCGGCCGCCTCAATCATCGCATGCCGAGGCTCGAGAACGGCGAGATCCATCCCGATCCGACCGTCGTCTTCGCCGAGCGCCACGAAGTCACCCTCATGCCCGGTGGCACCTTCGCGACGCTTCTCGGCCGCGAGACCATCCGCGTGAACTCGCTTCATGGCCAGGGCATTCTCGATCCCGGCGAGCGCATCGTCATCGAGGGCATCGCCGAGGACGGCACGATCGAGGCGATCCGAATTGCGGATGCGCCCGGCTTCGCGCTCGGTGTCCAGTGGCATGCCGAGTACGAAGCGCAGAGCAATAGCGTCAACAAAACCCTCTTCGAGGCCTTCGGCGACGCCCTCCGCAAACACAGGCAGAGTCGCTAGAGAGTTTCAGCTCACGCTGCTGAACCAGTCTCGATCTCAGCCAGGAATGCAACAAGCGCCTCCGCTTCGGAGCGTGCGTGACTGAACGGCAGGCCGTGCTTCGAGTGCGGCACGATCCTCAGGCGCGAGTTCGGAACGAGCGCGCGCATCTCGGCACCGTGCGATGGTGCGATGAAGGGGCTCGAGTCCGGCAACGTGATCGAGAGCGGCACCTTGAAGCTGCGCAGCGCCTCACTCAAATCAGCGCCGGCGAGCAGCGCGGCGAGCGCGAGCACGGCATGGCGGTCGGACTTCTCCTGCATCTCGGAGAACCACGCCAAAGCCGCTGGATCAGCCGCGCCCGGATAAAAGCGGCTCGTCATCATCCCAGCATTCCAGGCGGCATTGCCCTGGCTTTCAAAAGTATTGCGCCAGCCTTGAATATTCGTCACGCCTGAGCCGCGGTGCGACGCATTCGAAATCGCGACGGAAGCAAATCGCTCCGGTGCCCTGAGTGCGGCCGCCAGCGCAATCGTACCGCCAACCGACTCGCCGACCACGTGGACTTTGCCTTCGCCGGTCGTCGCCGCGACGTCGAGCAAGTCGTCGACCATCTCATCCATGGTCCATTGATGATCAGCCGGAGGGACCGGCGAATTACCAAACCCGCGCAGGTCAAAGCGGGCGACGGGATGACGCGCGGCGACGATCGGCACCCACTCGGACCAGATGCCGAGATTGGTGCCAATGCCATGATTGAACACCACCGGCAGACCCGAGGTGCGCCACGGCGATCTCAAGTCAGTGGTAACGTAGTTGAGGCCGCGCGCGGTCCTGGGCATTGCGTACTCCCATGTTCTCAGCCCGACACTTCTGGCCGGTTCGTGATCAGCCGACTTGAATATCCAGCCAACCGAACGCCGTCGTCGTCGCGCGATCGCCCGCGCGCAGCAGCACGGTCGTCGTCGCGGACTCGACGATTGCCGGACCATCGACAAGCTGCCCTGGCGCCAGCGCATCGAATGAATAGACCGGCGCCTCATGCCAGCCAGCCAGATAGATCCGCCGCTTGTGATGCGGCTCGGCTGCCACTCTCTTTGGAAGCGCCGGCTCCTGCGGCAGCTTCGGCAAGGCCCCGATGACAGCCGCACGCGCATTGATCAGAACGGCCTCCTGATCACGCAGGCTGTAAGTGTAGAGTTCTTCGTGCCGCGCATGGAAAGCGTCCGACATCCGCGCCACCAAGTTGGGATCATCGAGCGCGATGCCGTCGAGCGGCACATTCACCTCGAAAATCTGCTCGCCATAGCGCATGTCGGCGGACCGCTGCACACGCACGTCACCCATATGCGCTGCCGCCTTGATCCGCGCGCGTCCTTCGGCTTCCAACTCGCCGAATGCGTCTCTGAGCTGATCGGCATCGAGGTGCGTGGCATCGCCGATGTGCGTACGCGCGATCTCATAACGTAGATCTGAGGCGAGCATGCCCCATGCGGAAAGCACGGCTGCAAGACGCGGTACGATCACACGAGTCACATCGAGTTGGCGCGCCACATCCGTCACATGCAGACCCGCCGCACCACCGAACGAGAGGATCGCAAAGCGCCGCGGATCGACGCCACGCCGCACCGAGACGAGGCGGATACCCTCGGCCATGCGCGTGTTGATGATGCGATGAATGCCTTCGGCAGCGACCATGCGATCGACACCGAGCTTCGCCGCCACACGATCGACCGCCGCTTCGGCCGCAGGCGCATCAAGATGCTCGCGCCCGCCGAGGAAGTTATCGGGATCGAGGAAACCGAGCACGCAGTTCGAGTCCGTCACCGTCGCGCGCGTACCGCCGCGGCCATAGCAGGCCGGCCCCGGCATGGCGCCCGCGCTCTCAGGCCCGACATGCAGGATGCCGCCGGCATCCACTTCCGCAATGGAACCACCACCCGCGCCGATACTCGCGATGTCGAGGCTCTGCAGTGCGACGCGCTGGCCACCGAGACGGCGATCCGACGCGATGGCCGCCTCGCCGCCAATGACGAGCGAGATGTCGGTCGATGTGCCGCCCATGTCGAACGGAATGAGATCGCCGTGCTCCATGAGGCGCGCGGCGTAGCGGCTTCCCGCGACACCACCTGCCGGCCCGGACAGCACCGCACCAGCCGCAAGCCGTACCGCATCCGGGATCGTCGCCACGCCGCCATGCGACTGAATGATGAGCACGGGCCCCGCGAGCCCCGCCTCGCCGAGACGCGTCGCAAGCCGCGTCAGATAGCGCTGGAGGACCGGACCGACATACGCATTCACGATCGTCGTACAGACGCGATCGTATTCCTTGATCTGCGGCAGCACTTCCGACGAGCGGCACACATACGTATCGCCCAGTGCCGCCTTCACGGCCTCCATGGTCGCCTGCTCGTGCGCGCCATCGCGCCATGCGTGCAGGTAACAGACGGCAACAGCCTCGACGCCATCGCGCTTCAGTGCAGCAATCGCCGCTTCGAGCGATTTGGCATCGAGCGGCACTTCAGTGCGACCATCGGGACGGATGCGTTCGCGCACACCGAGACGCCGCTCGCGCGGCACGAGCTGATCCGGCGGCGCCATGCGCAAGTTGTAGCGATCGTCCTTCAGGCCTTCACGCATCTCCACGATGTCGCGATGTCCCTCCGTCGTCAGCAGGCCGACCTTGGCGCCCTTGTGCTCGATGAGCGCGTTCGTCGCGACTGTCGTGCCGTGGACGATGATCTCAGTTTGCGCGAGCACGTCGGCTCGACTGATGCCGATCGCCTCGGCCAACCGCTCCAGACCATTCATCACGCCGACCGACTGATCTCCGGGCGTCGACGGCGCCTTGGCGATCGTGACCTGACCTTCTGCATCGACGGCCACGAGATCCGTGAACGTGCCGCCAACGTCAATTCCAATGCGATACATCTGTAAAGTCCCTTAGCGCGTCACAAAACCAAGCGTGATATCGCGCTCGCGCGCTTCAGCCGTTCGCTCATCCGGCGTGCCCCATCCACCGCCGCCGCCCGAGCGCACCTGCAGCACATCACCAGGCTTGAACACCACGCCGGTCTCCTTGGTCTTGAGCGGCCGGTCGGGACTGCCCTTGGATTCGAGCCAATAGTTATGGGGCGCGCCGTCTTCGCCACCGACGAGCCCACACGCGCCGTACTTCACGCCATCGCCCGCCGTATTGCCGACAGCCGGTTCGGCCGTCTCGATGACCATCTCGAGTTCCGCGCCCGGTCCACCCCGATAGCGACCATCGCCACCGCTATCGGGTCGGAATTCATGGCGGCGGAAGAAGAACGGAAAGCGCACCTCGTGCACTTCGATGCTGCCGAACTTGATGCCGCCCGCCGCCTGCCATTCGCCAGCCGCAGCCCAGCCATCACCCGCCGACGAGCCGCCACCGCCCGGCCGCGCCTGGAACAGGTGCCAGATAAACGGCTTTTTCGTGCGCGGATCGACGCCCTGGATGGCAACGCGGAAGCGCCGCCCCCAACCCGCCATCGCGCGCTCGGGGCACGCCGGCGCGAGCGCACGAATGATCGCCTCCATGATCTCCTGCCCACAGTGGTTCGTGCACAGCGTCACCGGTGCGCCCTCTCGCGGCCAGACGACCGTGCCTTCCTTCAGCTTCACGCTGAGCGGCCGGAAGGCACCATCGTTCTTCGGCGTATCGGGATCGATGAGGTAAGCGAGCGCGACGACGACAGCGGAGTGCGTGTTCGCGTACGAGGAATTGATGAAGCCCGTGACTTGTGAATGGCTCTCCGTGAGGTCGACCTCCAGATCGCTCCCACGCTTCGTCACGCGCGCGCGAATGTACACATCCTTGAACTGGTGTCCGTCGTCATCGAGGAAGGCCTCGCCTTCGTACACGCCATCCTTCCACTCGGAGATGATCGCGCGCACCTGCCGCTCGGCACCGTCCAGCACAGCCTCGACGGCAGCACGCGATTGCTCCGAACCGAACTCGCGGATGAGTTCACTCATGCGCCGCTCGCCGAGCCGTGCCGAGCCGATCATGGCCGCGAGATCGCCGCGGAAATCGCGCGGATGGCGCACATTGAGAACGATCATCTCATACACGTCCTCGCGCCGCACACCCTGATCGTAGAGCTTCAGCGGCGGGACGCGCAGACCTTCCTGGAAGATCTCCTTGGCGCTCGCATTGTAGGCGCCGTGCGTTGCGCCACCGATGTCGCTTTGATGCGAGCGATTGATCGCCCAGTAGACGAGCTTGTCGCCGTCGAACACCGGCACGAAGGCGGTGAGGTCGGGCAAATGATTGCCGCCCCGGTAGGGATCGTTCAGCAAGTAGACATCGCCCGGCCGGATCGTGCCCTTGAAGAACTCGTGGACCGATCTTGCCGCAAAGGGCAGCGCGCCAACGTGGATCGGCACGTGCTCGGCCTGAGCGACAAGCCGCCCCTCGGGATCGCACAACGCCGTCGAGAAATCGCGGCTGGAGTTCAGGATCTGCGAGTAGGACGTGCGCAGCATCGCCTCGCCCATCTCTTCGACGATGGCGCGAAGGCGGTGCTGGATCACGGAGACCGTGATCGGATCAACGGCGTGGCTCATGAGGAAATCTGTCCTGGGACTGAAGGCCTTGGGGGCCGGCACATCCGGCTAGCTGCAAGCATACTGCAGCCCAGGTCTCCGTCAACGCGCTGCTCTAGGTGTTGGCGCGCGCACTGAGCGTGATATGTTTCAGTTACCGCATGGCATTCCCGCATCCGGGATCATGACGGCCGACATCAGATCGGAATTTGGGAGAACGCCACTATGACACTTTTCAGAGCTCGGGGGGCGTGCGCGCTCGCTGTCGCCGCGCTCCTCTTCGCCCCCGCTGCCCACGCTCAGAAGTCGGGCGGCATCCTCAAATCCTACGTCTGGGATCAGCCCCCAAGCGCCTCCATCCATGAGGAGGCCACGATCTCGACGGTCTTCCCGTTCATGCCGGTGTTCAACAATCTCGTGCTCTTCGACCAGACGAAGCTCGAGGCGAACCTCGGCACGATCGTCCCCGACCTCGGCAAGAGCTGGGCCTGGGACGACAGCAAAACCAAGCTGACCTTCCAGCTCGAGCAGGGCGTCAAGTGGCATGACGGCAAGCCGTTCTCCGCGAACGACGTCAAATGCACTTTCGACCTCATCTCCGGCCTCGTGAAATCCGACGACTTCCGCAAGAACCCGCGCAAGATCTGGTATCACAACCTCAAGCAGGTCACGACCAAGGGCGACCATGAGGTCACCTTCGAGCTCAACGCGCCGCAGCCGAGCTTCCTCGCGCTTCTCGCGTCGGGCTACACGCCCGTCTATCCCTGCCACATCGAACAGAAGCAGATGCGGGTAAACCCCGTCGGCACCGGGCCGTTCAAGTTCACCGAGATGAAGCGCGGCGACTCGATCAAACTCACGAAGAACGCCGACTACTGGAAGAAGGGCTTCCCGCGTCTCGATGGCATCGAGTACCGGATCATCAGCAACCGCTCGACGCGAGTTCTAGCCTTCATAACGGGCGAAGTCGAACTCACGTTCGTCTCGGACATTACTGTTGCGGGCCTGAAGGACGTCGAGGCCAAGGCTCCCAAGTCCATCTGCCAGTTCGTACCCTCGAACAACACGGTCAACATGATCGTCAATTCGTCGGCGGCTCCCTTCGACAATCCGAAGGTGCGCCTTGCCATGGCACTGGCGATCGACCGCGGCGCCTTCAACACGATTCTTGCCGAGGGTAAGTCGTCGATCGGCGCCGTCATGCTGCCAGGCCCCGAGGGCGTGTGGTCGATGCCGCCCGAGGAACTCGCCAAACTGCCGGGCTACAGCCCCGACCGCAGCAAGGATCTCGCCGAAGCCCGCAAGATCATGGAAGAGCTCGGCTACAGCGCGAGCAAGCCGCTGAAGGTAAAGGTAGCGACGCGCAACATCCCGCTCTACCGCGACCCCTCGGTGATCTTCATCGACCAGATGAAGGCCATATACATCGAGGGTGAGCTGGAAAACGTCGATACGCCACTCTGGCACGCGAAGGTCCAGCGCAAGGACTATTCAGTGGGCCTTAACACCACCGGCGTCGGCGTCGATGATCCCGACGTCAACCTCGTCGAGAACTACACGTGCACTTCCGAGCGCAACTACACGGGCTACTGCAACAAGGAAGTGGACGCTCTGATCTTCGCCCAGTCCCGCGAGACGGATCCTGCCAAGCGCAAGCAGATCCTCTGGCAGGCCGAGCGCAAGATCGTCGACGACGTCGCACGTCCGATCATCCTGCACAACAAAGCTGCAACGTGCTGGGCGCCCCACGTGAAAGGCGTCACCAGCCACATCAACTCGCTCTACAACAGCTGGCGCATGGAACACGCCTGGCTCGACAAGTGAGCCGCATCGCAGCGCTCAAATGACGAGGGGGCTTCCTACGGAAGCCCCCTTTTCTCATGCAGTGCGCTAGTTCCTGCCCTCAGCGGAGCGCCAGCGGCAGCCAGAGTGCAATACCCGGGAACATAATGATCGCGATCAGGACGATGATCTGGATCACCATGTAGTCCGCCATGCCTCTATAGATGGTCATCAGACTCCATTGCGGAACGACATTCCTCAGATAGTAGGCGGACATCGCCACCGGCGGGCTCAAGAATGCGGTCTGAAGATTGACGGCGACGAGTGCGCCGAACCAGACCAGCATTTCAAACTTGGTCATGCCGAGATCGAGCTTCTCCACCACCGGCAGGAAGATCGGGAGGAAGACGAGCACGACGGCCGGCCACTCGAACGGCCAACCAAGGACGAAGATCAGCAACATGATCAGCGATAGCTTCCAGATGTCCGCGATGGGCAATCCGACAAGCGTCGTCGTGATCACACTTGCTGTCCCGAGCTGCGTGAACACTGCGCCAAAGACGTTCGATGAGACGGCGAGCAGCAACACCATGCTCGACGTTACCATCGTATTCAGGGCTGCGTTCTGGATGGCATTCCGCGTCAATCGCCCATAGAGCAGCGCCAGCAGGGTTGCACCAAATGCGCCGCATGAGGCCGCTTCCGTCGGCGTCGCCAGACCCGCAAGGATCGTTCCAAGCGTGAACCCGATGAGCGCTGCGAGTGGCACGACACCGAGCAGAAATTCCTTGATGATGAGCCAATAGTCGTGGACCCGCTCCTCCTCCGGCACCGGCGGTCCGAGTTTGGGGTTCCAGAAGCTGCGGATCATGCAGTAGGCGATATACGACCCGGCAAGCAGCATGCCGGGCCCGATCGCCGCCGAATAGAGGATGTTGACGGGGATACCCATGGTCGGCCCCATCACGACGAGCATGACGCTCGGCGGGATGAGAATGCCGAGCGTACCGCCGGCGGCAATGGCACCTGCCGAGAGCCTTGCGTCGTACCCGGCCTTGATCATGATCGGCCCCGCCATGATGCCGAGCACGGTCACGGCGGCGCCTACGATGCCCGTCGCCATGGCGAAGATCGTCGCCGTCAGGATCACTGCGAGATAGAGCGAACCGCGCACAGGGGCCAAGAGGTGCCGCAGAGCGACGAATAATCGCTCCATGAGACCAGCCTGCTCGGTCATGTAGCCCATGAAAATGAACAGAGGCACCGCCGGGAGGATGTCCTCCTTCATGGTGCCCCAGATCTGCAAGTAGGCCAGATTGAAGGTCTGATCCGGCCCGATCCCGATCGAACCAAACACAAACGCCAGGAAGAGAAGCGTGAACGAGATCGGAAACCCGATGAAGATCACGCCGATCATGCTCGCGAGCATGATCAGACCGAGAATTTCGTTGTAGCTCATGGCCCCCTCAGACCTCGATCTTCTCGTGCTGCACCAGCATCTCGCCCGTGCGCGCAGCCCACAGGCTTTTCATGAGCTCGGATATGCCCTGGAGAAACAGCAGCGCCGCCGTCAGTGGGATAACGGCCCTGAGCGGCCAGATGATCGGCTGCCATAGGCTGGATGTCGATCTCTCGTCGATGGACATCGAATAGAAGAAGTCATCGATCGATATGTAGAAGAGCACAGCCATCGACGGCAGGAAGAAGACGATGTACGCGACGCTGTCGATGATGCCTTTCTTGCGGTCGGAGAACTTCTCCCACAGCATGTCGGTGCGCACGTGTGCGCCCTTCATGAGCGCGTAGGCCGCACCGAGCATGAACAGCGCCCCGAACGACATGGTCGTCACGTCGAGCGCCCAGGTTGTCGGCGCCTTCATGACGTAGCGCATGAAGACTTCGATGACGTTGGCGATGACGAGCGGCGCGATCAGGATGGTGAAGAAATAGCCGGTATAGGACGTGATGCCATCGATTAAACGAATGACGGCGAGATAGCCGGGCGAAGGTTTGCGCGACTGGGCCATCACTGGCTCTACGGTCATGAGATCTTGCTTTCGCTGCTGTGTGCGCCAGAAGGGGCTGCACTCAGGCAGCCCCTTCCTCAACTCGTCGCAGCTTACTTCTTCGCCGGCCAGTACCAGTCGGCACCAGCCGAGTAGGGCGGGATCACGTCGCGCCGCCCCGGTACGACTTGAGAGGCGTATTCACGCTGCGAGTCGAGCACCTTCTTGAAGAAGGGGTTCTTCGCCGCGTTGTCCTTGGCAATCTCGTCCCAGGCTTCGAGCGACTTGCGCAGGATATCGTCCGGCGTACGTTCGATCGTCACGCCGTGCTTCTCACGCAGCTCCTTGAGCGCAACCGCGTTCGCCTTGTTCATGATCGTCTGCGAGCGGAACGTGGACTCCCACGTCGCAGAGACGATGATCGCCTGCAGATCCGGCCCGAGGCCCTTCCAGACATCGGCATTGATCAGCAGTTCGAGCACGGTGGCCGGCTCGTGCGTCGAGGGCATGTAGAAGTGCTTGAAGACGGACTGGAAGCCGATCTTCATATCCTCGGCTGGCCCGACCCATTCACCGCAATCGATCACGCCGCGCTCACCTGCCGGCACGATCTCGCCACCGGGGAGGTTCACGGTTGCCATGCCCGACTTGCTGAAAACCTCAGCCGTCACGCCAGTCTGGCGGCACTTGCGGCCTCTGAGATCTTCCCAGCTCTTGACGGGTTTTCTGAACCAGCCGAGCACCTGATTGGCGACCGACGTCAGTGGTATCGGTACCACATCGCGCTTCAATTGCTCCTGGTAGAGTTCGCGATAGAGCTCGAGACCGCCACCATCATGGATCCAGCCCATGTAGTCGGTCATGTCCATGCCGAATGGACCACCCGGGGCCGGACCGAACAGCGTGGCGGCTCTATGCTTGCCGAGCCAATAGGCTGCCGCTGTGTGACCGCCGTCGATGACCTTCTTGTGGACGGCATCCAGCACTTCGAAGGCCGGCACGACCGTGCCTGCGGGAAGAACCTCGATCTCGAGGCGCCCACCCGACATGACCTTCACGCGATCGGCAAAGTACTTGAGGTTGTCGAAGATCATGCTCGACGGCGGAAAGCTCGCTTGAAAGCGCAGCTTCTGGGTCGTCTGAGCACTAGCCACCGTGGATTGCAGAACCACGCAGGCGGCAAGCGTCGCCGCGGCAGCCGCGGCAGCCGCGGACGCGAACCGTGTTCGTAGCATTGGCGTTTACTCCCGGATTTTGTTTTGTATTAGAAATTCAGTATCGCGCTTCCTCTTGCTCACTGCAATCCCATCCGACGCGATCACAGCCCTGTTGCTCAGAGCTATTCCTCGTGCGCGGAGCTACTCAGGTGGTTTGCAAACTGGCGCGCGATTTGCTGACGACAATCGCCTCCCGCTGAGCATTCCTCGCGAAAGTGCGCCGCGCCATCGGACCGTGCCCGGCTCATTCACTCGCCTTCGCAAGTGCGGCAAGCTCGTTCGCAGTGAGCTTCAACTCCGCACATTTGAGGATGTCGGCAAGCTGCGCCGTCGTCGTCGCACTCGCGATCGGTGCAGCGATCGCCGGTTGGGCAAGGATCCATGCCAGCGCCACCTGCGCAGGTGTGGCGTTGTGAGCCGCCGCAACGGCGTCGAGCGCCTTGAGGATACCGAAGCCGCGCGGTGTCAGATGTTTCTTGACTCCGCCGGCACGCGCGCGCTGCCCGAGATCGGCCTCCGAGCGGTATTTGCCGGTGAGGAACCCGCTCGCAAGTGAGTAATAGGGAATGACGCTGATCCCCTCGGCAACGCACAGATCCTGCAGTGCACCTTCGAACTCCGTCCGATCCGCGAGATTGAAGTTCGGCTGCAGCGTTTCATATCGCGGGATGCCCGCCTTGGCGCTCGCCGCCAGTGCTGCCTTCAGACGATCCGCGCTGTAGTTGGAGGCACCGACGGCGCGCACCTTGCCAGCCTTGATGAGCGCGGCGTGAGCCGCCATCGTCTCGTCCAGCGGTGTTTCGGCATCATCACGATGTGACTGATAGAGATCGATGGTGTCCGTCTGCAGGCGCTTCAACGAAGCCTCGACGGCCTGCACGATGTAGGCCTTCGAAAGCCCCTTCTTATCGGGCGCCATCTCCATCCCGCACTTCGTCGCGAGGATGATCTTGTCCCGCTTGCCACTCGCCTTGAACCACTTACCGATGATCGCCTCGCTCTCGCCACCCTTGTTGCCGGCTGCCCACTTCGAATAGACGTCCGCCGTATCGACGCAGTTGAAGCCCGCATCGACAAAGGCATCTAGAAGCGCGAACGATCCCTTCTCGTCGACCGTCCAGCCGAAGACATTGCCGCCGAAAACGAGTGGGGCGATCTCGAGTCCGCTCCGCCCGAGCTTACGCTTCTGCATGACATCCTCCGCATCGGTCCATTGTTGAATGGAGGCTACGACCGGGCGCCGGGGCTGACAAGCACGCGCGGGGACCGGGTCACGGAAGTGTCATTCCCCTCTGATAGGCGCTTGGCAAAGTGTGCTGGCCGAGTTGGAGATGGCCATGAAGAAACTTGGCCTCGCGCCGCTGATCCATGAAACGGCCATCGTTCGCGAGTGCCGGCTCGGCCATTACACCGAGATCGGCGCGCGTACGACGATCACCGAGACGACGCTCGGCGACTACAGCTACGTCGTGAACGATGGCGAGATCATCTACGCGACGATCGGCAAGTTTTGCTCCATTGCCGCCATGGTCCGGATCAATCCCGGCAATCACCCTATGTGGCGGGCCTCGCAGAGCCATTTCACCTATCGCGCCAGCGCCTATTTCGACGGCGCCGATGACGAGGCCACATTCTTCGACTGGCGCCGCGCGCATCCGGTGGTCATTGGCCATGATGTATGGATCGGGCACGGAGCGATCATCCTCCCGGGCCGCGTTGTCGGTGATGGAGCCGTCGTGGCTGCCGGAGCCGTGGTAACCAAAGACGTGCCGGCCTATAGCATCGTCGCCGGCACCCCGGCCCGCGTCATACGCCCCAGGTTCGAGGTTTCGATCGCGGCCCGTCTTCAGGCACTCGGATGGTGGAATTGGAGCCATGAGCGGCTGCAGACAACGCTCGCCGACTTTCGCTTGCCTGTCGGGTCCTTTCTCGAGAAGCACGGCGGCTGATCTGACCGAGCATTAGGGCGCTCTCGGCGACCCCGCCAAATACGGCCGGCCACCCCCGCCGCCGCCGTACCCCTGCGCGCTTTGCGCCAGTTCCCATGGGGATCAAGGCATGCAAGTCTCCGGGCGCAACAGAACATTGAAAGGGCTGGAATGTACCGGATCGGCGTCGACATCGGCGGCACCTTCACTGACTTCGCCTTGAGCAACGCCACCGGCGGCCGAATGGCGATCCACAAGCGGCTCACGACACCGCACGACCCTTCCGAGGCCGTGCTGGCAGGCGTCGCCACCCTCGTTGCCGAGAATGGCATCGACATCGGCGCCATTGAGGACGTCGTGCACGGCACGACGCTCGTGACCAATGCCGTGATCGAGCGCCGAGGCGCCGTGACGGGTATGCTGGTGACGGCCGGCTTCGGCGACATCATGGATATGGGCCCCGAACGCCGCTACGACCTGTTCGACCTGCGCATCAAGTATCCCCCGCCCCTCGTTCCACGCCGCCTCAGGGTCGAGGTCGCGGAGCGCGTGCGCTACGACGGCAGCGTGGAGCAGCCGCTCGACGAGGCCGGTGTTCGCGCAGCCGCGCAGCGGTTCCGCGACATGGGTGTCGAAGCCATCGCCGTCTGCTTCCTCCATGCCTATGCCAATCCTGCACACGAGGAGCGCGCCGCCGCGATCCTGCGCGAGGCCGCGCCCGACCTCACGGTCTCCGCATCGGCCGACGTCTTCCCCAACATGCGCGAATTCGAGCGCTGGACGACAACCACCGTGAATGCCTTCACGCAGCCCATGTTCGACCGCTACGTGAAGCGGCTCGAAGATGGTCTTGCGAAATCTGGTTTCGGTGGCCGCCTTTACATCATGGGATCGAGCGGCGGCACGCTCACCACGGACGCCGCGCGCCGCTATCCCGTGCGCGCGCTTGAGTCCGGTCCCGCTGCGGGGGCGCTCATGAGTGCCCATCACGGCCGCTCGCTCAAGCTGCCGAACCTCCTGTCGTTCGACATGGGCGGGACGACCGCTAAAGGCGCTCTCGTGAAGGACGGCCAAGCCGTCAAGAAATACTTCATGGAAGTCGCGCGCGTGCACGAGTTCCGCCAGGGCAGCGGCCTGCCGGTACGCATTCCCGTCATCGACATGATCGAGATCGGCGCGGGTGGCGGCTCCATCGCCGAGGTCGACGAGCGCGGCCTCCTGCGTGTCGGCCCGCGCAGTGCCGGCGCTATGCCCGGTCCGGCCTGCTATGCCCAGGGCGGTACACGGCCGACGCTGACCGATGCCAATCTCGTGCTCGGCTATCTCGACGCGAACTTCTTCCTTGGCGGCAAGATGAAGCTCGACAAGCCGGCCGCCGAGAAGGCCATCGCGGAAAACATCGGCAAACCGCTGAAGCTCGAGACGCTCCGCGCCGCCTGGGGCATCCACGACATCATCTGCGAGGACGTCGCGCGCGCCTTCCGCATTCACGCAACGGAACGTGGCTTCGACTATCGCAACAGCAGCATGGTCGCATTCGGCGGTTCCGGACCGCTCCATGCGCTGTCAGTGGCTCGCAAGCTCAAGATCCCGCGTGTCGTGCTTCCGGTCGGCGCAGGCGTCATGTCGGCGCTCGGTCTGCTCGTGAGCCCGCTCGCTTTCGAGGTCGCCCGTTCGCGCCGCATCCACGTCGCCGACATCGACGCGAAGGACTTCGCGCAGACGTTCGCGACACTGCAGGAAGAGGCCTCCGGCTACCTGACGCGGGCAGGCGTCGCGGACAAGGACATCAAGATCGTTCGCCATCTCGACATGCGCTACCAGGGCCAGGGGCACGAGATCGAGATAACGCTGCCCGAGGGCAATGATGTCGCCGGTATCTTTGCCGACCTCGGCGAGTTGTACGGCCGCGCCTACGAGAAGACGTATGGCCTCCGCCTCGACGAACCGACGGAAATCGTCAACTGGAAGGTCGAGGCCGTGGGCCCGACGCCATCCCTCGCGGAAGGTCACGGTGGTTCGGCCGCGGGCGGTGCCGAGAAAGCTCTCAAGGGAACGCGCCAAGCCTATGACCAGACCAAGGGCGGCCTCGCCGCCTGGCCCGTCTACGATCGCTACGCACTTGCGCCTGGCGCCATCGTCAAAGGCCCCGCCCTCATCGAGGAGCACGAGAGCACGTGCGTCATCGGCGCCGGTGACTCCGTCACCGTCGATGCGCACTTCAACCTGATCGCCGAACTGAGCGCCTGAAGAGAGCCCCCATGAGCACCAAATCCTTCGACGCCGTCAGCCTCGGCATCATGTGGGACCGTCTGGTCTCACTCACCGACGAGATCGTCTCGACGCTGGTCCGTAGCTCGTTCTCGACGATCGTCTACGAGAGCTATGACCTTTCCTGCGTCGTCCTCGACGCCGACACGAACTCGATCGCGCAAGGCACGTTCGGCATCCCGGCCTTCATCGGCAGTGCACCGGTCACGCTGCGCCACATGCTGAAGAGGTTCCCCGCTGAAACGCTGAAACCCGGCGATATCGTCGTCACGAACGACCCCTGGCTCGGCACGGGCCACCTGTTCGACATCACCATGATGCGCCCGGTCTTCCGCAAGGGCCGCATCGTCGCTTACACGGTCAGCATCACGCATCTGCCTGACATCGGCGGCAATGGCTTCGGCTCTGCCTCGACCGAGGTCTACCAGGAAGGCCTGCGACTGCCGATCTGCAAGCTCTACGATGCCGGCAAGATCAATGACCTGATCGTCGAGATCATCCGCACGAACGTACGCGTGCCCGAGCAGGTCATGGGCGACATCATGGCCAACGTGAGTTGCAACGAGGTTGGCGGACGCGAGCTGCTCGCCTTCATGGACGAGTACGGCCTCGAAGATCTGCGCGAACTCTCGGCGGCGATCCGCGGCCAGTCCGAACGCGCCATGCGCGCCAAGATCAGCGAGTTCCGCGACGGCACGTACCGCAATCGCATCAAGGTCGAAGGCTTCGGCGAGCCCGTCGAGTTCGTCGTGCGCGTGGACGTGAAAGGCGACAGCGTCGAGATCGACTTCGACGGCACATCCGGCTGCGTGCGCGCAGGCGTGAACGTGCCCATCTGCTACACGAACGCCATGGGGCTGCACGCGATCAAGTCGCTCACGCTGCCCTCCATCCCGAACAACGAAGGCTCGGTCGCGCCGATCAAGGTGAAAGCCCCGCCGGGCTGCATTCTGAATGCGCTGACGCCCTATCCGACCGGCGGCCGCCACGCCATGGGCCACTTCGTAACGCCGACCATCTATGGCGCCCTCGCCGAAGCTGCGCCCGATCGCGTGCAGGCGGACTCCGGCATGATGAACCTCATTACCTTCCAGGGCCGCCGCCGTGATGACCGCGCCTTCTCCTGCCTGTACTTCGCGGCGGGTGGCTATGGCGCACTCGAAAACCTCGATGGCTGGGCGACGCTACCGCACCCCTCGAACATGGCCGTCGTCCCCGTCGAGATCTGGGAAACGCTCACGAACATGACCATCGAGAGCAAGCGCCTGCTGACGGACTCCGGCGGCCCCGGGCGCTGGCGTGGTGGGCTCGGCCAGGAAGTCGTGCTCCGCAATGATACGGGCCACACGCTGACCATGCTCGGCATGGGCAATCGCATGGAGTTTCCGGCGCGCGGTCAGTTCGGCGGTGGTGCCGGCACGCTGCGCGTTCATGCCGTCGATGGGAAACCCGTCCACGCCAAGGGCCGTATGGATGTCGCACCGGGCGCCCGCATCACCGTCACGGAAGCTGGCGGCGGCGGATACGGTGACCCGCGCCAGCGTGGACGTGACGCCGTGCGCGCCGACGTGCTCGACGGCTTCATCAGCGCCGATGCTGCGCGCGCAGTCTACGGCCTGGAGAGCTAAACCGCGCGCGCCTTCCTCAGGCGCAATCCTTGAAGGCTTCGGCGAAGATCGACAGACCCATGTCGATCTCCTCGTCGGTGATCGTGATCGGCGGGGCAATGCGGAAAATGCCCCAGCCTCCGCGCACGACGCTCGTCGAGAGCCCCAGCTCCAGACAGCGACTCATGATGCGCGCGGCAAGCTCCGGGTTAGGCTCTTTCGTGCGTCGATCCTTGACGAGTTCAATGCCCATCATGAGGCCGCGGCCACGCACGTCGCCGATCACCTCGTAGCGCTGCATGAGGCTTTCGAAGCCCGCCTTCAGGCGCTCACCCGCCACGCGCGCACGATCCGCGAGCCGATCCCGCAGAATGATCTCGATGACCTTGAGGCCCACCGCTGCGGGCAGCGGATCGGAGGCGTGAGTTGTATAGAAGTGGAACTTCTTGTCGAAGCACTGCTGCTCAATCTCAGCCGTCGTGATCACCGCTGAAAGCGCGAGCCCCGCGCCGAGTGTCTTCGAGAGCGTCACGAAATCCGGCACGAGGTCGTCGTACTCGCAGTCGAACAGCCGTCCCGTACGTCCAAGTCCCGTCTGCGCCTCGTCGACGATGACGAGCATCCCACGCTTACGCGCACGCTCGGCGGCCGCTTTGAGATACCCCTTCGGCGGCACGATCACACCGCCGCTCGACAGGATGGATTCGAGGATCAGCGCAGCAGGGCTGCCTGTGGACTGGCGGTCGAACAGCTCGAAACCGTAGTCGAGTTCGGCTTCCCAGTCGTAGGTATCGCCGTTCTTGAACACTGGACGATAAGGCACCGGCGCCGGCAGCGCGAACGAGCCCGGCAATGCGGGACCATACCCCTGCCGGCTGCTCGAGAACGTTGCCGACGAAGCCCCGCCCGTAACGCCATGCCATGAGCGCGAGAGGGCCAGTACCTCGTAGCGCCCCGTTGCAACCTTGGCCATGCGGAGCGCCGCTTCGTTGGATTCGCCGCCCGTCGAGAGCAGCAGCACGCGCTCCAGATTACCCGGCGCCAGCTCGGCGAGCTTCTCCGCGAGATCGATGACCGGCCGCGACAGAAGCTGGCTGTAGAGATGCACTAGCTCACCGGCCTGCTCGCGAATGACGGCTGTGATCTCGGGATGGCTGTGGCCGAGGATCGTGCTCATCTGGCCGGAGGCGAAATCGAGAATGCGCCGGCCATCGGTCGTAGTCATGAAGGCGCCCTGCGCCTTGTCGATGATCACTGGCTGGAAATAGTGGCCGTAGCGCACAAGGTGGCGGTCGGCCCGCGCCCACAGCGCACCATCCGCAGATTTGCCGTCAGCCATTTTCTTCTCCTGCGCTGGCGAGCGAGGCTCGCGATCGTTGTTGTGGTGCTTTCGTCAGAGGATCGCGCGACGCACGACCAGACAGCACGTCATCGTTCGTCATCATAACTACCGCTCCCGTGACCTGGGCAACAATAGAACGAAACCAAATAACCCCATTCAAATGTTGCATTTCTGCTGCAGCGGCGGTCAAAGCAGCCGACGCATCAAGCTATTTATTGACCACTGAAGTATACAAAGTAGACAGTCACGCAGTTCGGCGCCCGAACCGGAATGTCGCTGAGACGACACTCGCCGGACGGGGAACTCGCCAGCTCAGCAAGCTAGCAAGCGCACAGCAGCCAGCCAGCCATCAGTGAACTCAGGGGCACGGAGGTTGGAATGCGACCTGCTAGCGGGAGCGCAACAAGAAATATTGTCCATTCGGCAAGCCGAGTATCGGCTGTGCGAAAAGCGCTCATGGGAACGAGCGCACTCATCGTGGCGCTCGCGTGGTGCAATGTCGCTTTCGCGCAAACGACACTGCCACCACTAGCGGTGGAGACAAAGAAAGCCAAAGGCAAGAAGTCGGCGAAGGCTGCCCCCAAGCGGGCTCCTGCGCCTGTAGCTCCGGTTGATGCCCCCGCGCCGGCCGAAGTCGCGCGACAACCGGAGAGGGCGCCAGCCAACCCGATTACCGACACGCCACTGGCCACCCAGACCACGGCTACAGACATTCAAAGGAACGAGATCAGCAACATCAGCGATCTCGGCAACACGACCGAGCCAGGCGTCGACTATTCGCCTCGTACGGACGGCTTTGTCATCCGTGGCATGGAAGGCCCGCGCATCACGACCGTCATCGACGGCATCCCGCAGCCATTCCTCTCGAACTACGCTCGCGGATCCACAGCTTCCATCAACGCGCCGACGAATGCCGACGGCGGCGGTGCCGCATTCGACTTCCGCTCGATTTCAGTATTGGACGTGCTTCGTGGTGCGGATTCTTCGCGCGTAGGCTCGGGCGGTCTCGGCGGCGCGGTCGTTCTCCGCACGCTGGAGCCCGAAGATATCATCACGACGGGCAGCAACTGGGGTGGTCTGACGAAGGGCACCTACGACAGCAGGGACAAAAGCTATAGCGGCAGCCTCGCGCTCGCCGGCCGCGCTGGCCCGTGGCTGGCCTTGATGCAGGGCAGCTATACGATCGGCAATGACACCGATAACAAGGGCTCAAACGGCTCCTACGGGCTTCCCCGCACCGAACCCAATCCCCTGGATTTTGATCAGAGCAATATGCTCTTCAAAATCCGCCATGACGACGGCAGCGGGCATCGTATCGGCGTGACCGCCGAGCGTTATAGGTATGCGGCCGACAGCGATCTGATGACAAACTGGAATCGCACTGCTGCGGCTTCCGGTTACAATCCCTATAATTTTTTCGGCTACGAATCCACTGAGCGTCGGCGCCTCTCTCTCGACTACGACTACAAGGCACCAGTTCCTGGTGGTCTCATCGACACCGTCTTCGCAACCGCCTATTGGCAGGATGTGACCAGGGATACGGGCGCATTTGGTACGCAGCGTAACGGGACCAACTATCTCCGCGACGTCAATATCGATCACGAAGCGTTCGGCTTTGTCGGCACGGCGACTGCCAGGTTCCAGGCGGGCGGGTTCAATCACCGCTGGCAGACCGGCATCGACGTCGCCAGCTTCACGGCCACGCAGTTCACCACCGTGCTTCCCGCGACGGCCTTCGGCAGTTCGCAGCCGGATGTTCCGAAAGTCGATGGCGCGAAGTTCGGTATCTACGTCGACAATCGCATCTCCGTAGAGGGCTCACGCTTCGCGCTGACGCCGGGCATTCGCTTCGACTGGCACGAGTACAGGCCCAAAGAGACTGACGATTGGGACGACAACTCGGGCTCGGGTCTATTCCCGTTGCCTGGCAAGCACAGCGGATCGCGCTTCACGCCTAAGTTGCTGGCGACCTATCAGCTGGGCCCGAAAACGGAGCTGTTCGCCCAGTGGGCCGCTTCATACCGCGCGCCGACCGTGAGCGAGCTGTACGAGAACTTCACGAACCCGGTGACCGGATATGCACAAATCGGCAATCCGGATCTGAAGCCCGAGACAGGCCATGGTATCGAGATTGGCGCAAACTTCGGCGACAGGATATTTGGTGGCCGGGCCGCGGCCTTCCACAACTGGTATCGCAACTACATTGGGACAACGCCGCTCACGCCGGACCCTGCCTATCCATCGCTTCCTTTCGGCGTAAGCAAGTTCATCAACATCGACGAAGTGCAGATCAGCGGTATCGAGCTCAAGGCGCACAGGCGCTTCAGCAACGGCATCGGACTGCACGGTGCGTTCGTCTACGCCCACGGTGAGGATGGGAACGGCAATCATGTTCCGACCATCGCCCCGATCAAGGGCATCGTAGGCATCAGTTATGAGAGCGTGAACTGGGGCGTCGATCTGACCGGTATCTTCGTTGGCAAGTATAACGATGATTTCGGCGATAACAGAGCGGACACCACCTTCGATGCGCCGGCCTATGCCATTGCCAACTTGAGCGGCTGGTGGGAGCCCTCATTCATGAATGGGCTGCGTATCCAGGCGGCCGTGAAGAACCTGTTCGACGAAACCTACTACGACGCGCTCGCAGTGCGTTCCGTCAACCTCACGGCTTCAGCGGCCCAGCCGGTGGAATTCTACTCCGCGCCGGGCAGAACTTTCATCTTGTCCGCGACCCACCGGTTCTAAGAGTGAACGCGGCGTCGCTTGCACGCTGCCTGACGATCGAAAAACCAAAGCGCCGCACACCCGTGCGGCGCTTTGCATTTGCGCGATGATCAGAGAATCTGGCTCAGGAAGGCACGCGTGCGCGGATCGCTGGCGCTCGTGAAGAACGTCGCCGGTGGCCCATGCTCGACGATGATGCCGCGATCCGTGAAGTAGATGTGGTCCCCGATCTCGCGCGCAAAACCCATTTCATGAGTGACCAGCACACAGGTCATACCCTCTTCGGCAAGCTCGCGGATCGTCACCAGCACTTCCTTGACCGTTTCCGGATCGAGTGCCGCCGTCACCTCGTCGAACAGCATGATATCCGGGTTCATGGCGAGTGAGCGCGCTATGGCGACACGCTGCTGCTGACCACCCGACAGCTCGCCCGGATAGGCGTCCTCCTTACCTTCGAGGCGCACCTTTTTGATCAGCCGCCGTGCCTGCGCCTCCACCTCTTCCTTGGGGCGCTTCAGCACGTGAACCGGCGCCATCATGACGTTCTCGAGCGCCGTCTTGTGCGGAAATAGATTGTACGACTGGAAGACCATGCCGACCTTCTTGCGCAGCTCGAGCTTGTCGAGCGCGGGATCGTGCACCTCTTGGCCCTCGACCTTGATCGAGCCCTGGTTGATCGGCACCAGCGCATTGATGCAGCGGAGCAGCGTCGACTTTCCCGATCCCGACGGCCCGATGATGCAGATGACCTCGCCCTTGCGCACATCGAGACTCACGCCCTTCAGCACCTCTATGGGGCCGAAGGACTTGTGCACGTCCTTGATGCTGACGATGGGCTGATCCGGCGTCCACGCGGTTGTCATGCGCTCACCTCAGTTACGAACCGCGTATTTGCGCTCGAGCCGGATGGTCCAGCGCGCGATCGGATAGCAGTAGACGAAGAAGAAGAGGAGCAGCATGCCATACATGGGCATGAGCAGTTCCGTACGCTGCTCGGAAGCGAGCGCATCCTGCGTAAGCGTCATCGCGTCGTTGACGCCGACGATGGAGATGAGCGGCGTTGCCATGGTCAGGATCGCGTACCAGTTCATCCACGGTGGGATCATGCGCTTCACGCACTGCGGCAGGATGATGCGCCAGAGTGTTTGAAGGCGTGAGAATGCGAGGCTCTCGGCCGACTCCCATTGCCCGGTCGGTATCGAATTGACCGCGCCGCGCACGATTTCCGCGATGTTCGCCATGATCGGCAGGGCAAGACCGATCGTCGCCTTGAACCATGCCGGGAAGGGAATTGTCACGCCGCCGATCCGCATCTGGAAGGGCGTCAGCAGCATCACGAAGAACAGCAGCACAAGCCAGGGCGAGTTGCGGAAGAACTGCGTGATCGCCCATGAAACGGAGCGCACGGGAGCGAACTTCGAGATCAGCCCCAGGCCCAGCGCGAGCCCGCTGACCGTCCCGATGGCCATGGCCAGAAAACTGACGAGAATATTGAGCGCAAACCCACCGAACTCGCGCGGCGGCCCCAACAGAATGAGCGGCGTCCACTTCCAGAGCGTCGCCAGAATGCCCGGACGCTCCCCGCCCACCGTGAGCTGAGCCCATGCCTCGCCCGCGAGGGCAAGGCACGCGACCATGCCAAGTGCAATGCCGAGCGCGCGCGGCGTGAAGGCCGAGGCAAGAAAACCGCTCTCGCCCTGCGCAGGTGCGGGCACGGGTTGGATCAATATTGGATTGCTGGCGGGCGTGCTCATTGGCCGAACCCCGGAACGCGCAGCGAGCGCTCGAGCCGCGTCATGAGCCAAACGAAGATGCCGACCAGAATGAGATAGAAGGTCAGCAGCGTCACCATCATCTCGAAGACATTGATGCGATCCGACCAGATCTGACTGGCAATGTAGAGTGTCTCGGGGACGGCAATGGCGTACGCCTGGGTCGTCGTCTTGATCAGATTGACGAGATTGTTGTTGAGCGCCGGCAGGCACACGCGCACAGCGAGCGGCAGCACGACATAGCGGTAGATCTGCCAGCGATTGAAACCGAGCGATTCCGCCGCCTCGACCGTCGATTTCTGCACGGCCTCGACGCCGGAACGGAAAATCTCGATGTTGAATGCGCCGGCGAAGAACGACAGCGAGATCACGGCCCACGCGAAGCTGCCGAGTATGGGCTGGGCGATACCGAACTCGTTCTCGACGCGCGGCATCTGGGGGCCAAGCGCGAAGTAGAAGAAATACATCTGCACGAGCGGCGGCGTGTTCCGGAAAAACTGGATGTAGCCCTGGACGAAGGCCTTGAGGATCTTGAAGCGGCTCCCTTGCAGCCACGCGCCAATGATGCCGATCAGAACGCTCAGCAGCACGCACGTGGCAGCGAGCTGGACCGTCGTCCACATGCCGCGCAGCAGGCGGCCGCGCTCGAACGTATCGTAGAAGTGGACGAGATTGATGCCGTACGCGTCATGCAGACTGCGCAGGAAGTCCCAAAGACCTTCCATTCAAGTCCCGTCGCTCGGAATGCTATGCGAATTCGGAGAGAACTCCCGGGCGGCGCATACAGTGCGCCACCCGGCATTGTCGCAATTCACTTCTTGGCTGCCGCTGTGGCATCGACCAGCCACTGCGTATTGCTGCCCACCCACTTCTTCTCCATTGCGAGCAGCGATCCCGACTTCAGCCAATCCTTGAGCGTCTCGGCCATGAACTTGCCCCAAGGCCCGTCCAGATCTTCGCTCTTGACCGCGAGGCCCCACGGCACCGGCTTCCACTCGGTGAGCGCCACGACGTCGAAGCCTTCCCACTTCTTATCCTGAGCCTTCTTGAAGACGAGCACGACGTCGTCATAGACGAAGCCCACGCAGCGCCCGTCAAGGAGGGCCTGCTCGGCCTCCGGCACGCCCTTGAAGGCGATCAGGTCCTGGCCCGTGTACTTCGACTGCAGCTCGTTGTTGTAGAAGGCGCCCTGCAGCGCGCAGACGGGCTTGCCCTTGAGGTCGGCCGCGCTCTTGATGTTCGCCTTCTTGTTGGCGAGGATCGCGACGCCCGAGGCGTAGTACACGGGATCGACGATGCCGACGACCTTGCGGCGCTCGGGCGTATCGCTCATGGTCGCGATCATGAGATCGATCTTGCCCTGCTGCAGAAACTGCATCCGGTTGGACGAGACGACCGACACCAGCTCCAGCTTCACACCGAGGCGCTTGGCCACATCGGCGGCCATATCGGCTTCCATGCCGACGATGGCACCGCTCGAATCGCGCGTACCCCACGGCGGATAGTCGGTCTTCACGCCGACGACGAGCGTCCCCTTTTTCTTGATCTCCGCGAGTGGATCGGCCTTCGCCGTCGTGTTGCCCGCCAACGCGGCGACAACGCCGAGAGCCAATGCCGCGATCAGTCGTCTCATCGCACGTCTCCTGTCATGCTACCCAAAGCCCACGGCCGGCTCACAGCTCGGTGCGCTGATGAGGCCCGCTGCCCGAAATTATGGCATAGGCGGCCCGACGTCCGATAGCCGGACAATTCAGGCAACACGTTCGGTTTCCGGGCAGTCCCGATCAAGATCCATTCTCGGCGACGAGCGGGGCCGCAATTGCGCCGAGTATGCGCTGCGCATCGGCGGGCGAAAGGCACACCTGTAGTCCGCGCTGCCCGCCATTCATATAGACCCGGTCATGGGCCAAGGATTGGATCTCGATGACGGTTGGTGACTTCTTCCGCTGGCCGAATGGGCTGATCCCGCCGACCTTGTAGCCCGTGACCCGCTCGGCATCCGCCGGCTTCATCATTTGCGCCGACTTCCCACCGACCGCTGCGGCAAGCTTCTTCATCGAGACCTCCCGGTCCGATGGCACGATGACGCAAACGGGCTTGCCATCGACGAGCGCCATGAGCGTCTTCAGGACACGCGCGGGCACCTCACCCAATGCCTCGGCGGCCTGCAGGCCGATGTGCTGAGCATCGGCATCATAATCGTAGGTATGAACCGAGAAAGCGGCCCCCGCACTCTCGAGCATGTCCGTCGCGCGCGTTCTCTTCGACATGTCGCCCCCTGGGCCATCTCGCCACGTCCGTCTGACCAGTTGCCTGCTCAATGCCGAACGAACGTCCCGAAGTCGAGGGCCCAGCGCGGGAAACCAATGGGTGCCCGGGCTATACTTAGGTGTGATCCGTGCCGGCCTGAACCACGTGTTATATCGGCATTCTCACACCATCGGACGGCGCAGCCATGCCGCAAGATTCAAGCACCGACGCCATCGTCCACATCATCGATGATGATGCTTCGCTGCGCATGGCGATGGACAGCCTGTTTCGGTCCGTGGGCCTCAAGACCAAGACATATGGCACCACGCGGGAGTTTCTCGACGCCAAGCTCGAGGACCGCCCGGGCTGCCTCGTCCTCGACGTACGGTTGCCGGGGGTGAGCGGCCTCGACTTCCAGGAGCAGCTCGCAGGCCTCGGCATCCACCTGCCCGCCATCCTGATCACGGGGCACGGCGACATACCGATGTCCGTCCGCGCCATGAAGGCAGGCGCGGTCGACTTCCTGCCCAAGCCCTTCCGTGACCAGGACATGCTCGATGCCGTCGCCGCAGCCATAAAGCGGGACAGCGAGCGCCGGGCCAGCGATGGGCATTCCGGTCAGGTGCGGGACCGCTTTGCGACGCTCTCCCCCCGTGAGCGGGAGGTCATGATGCTGGTGACGGCCGGAAAGATGAACAAGCAGGTGGCCGGCGACCTGGGGCTGAGCGAGATCACGGTCAAGATCCACCGGGGTTCGGCCATGCGTAAAATGGGCGCGCGCACACTCGCGGACCTCGTCCGGATGGCGGATACGCTGAAGGCCAAGGAGGGTTGAGGCCACCCTCTAACACCACCGTATGATTTTCAGGTACTGCCCGATGTGAGAGAGCCTTCATTCGACAAATAGGCTCCGGGTTTGCCCATTGTGCCCCGATCGAGCCCCAGACGAAGAAGGACGGCCCGTGTCGGCTGCACCCCTGGTTGCCATCATCGACGACGACGAGTCCCTGCGACTTGCGTTGGTCGGACTCGTTCGGTCCCTCGGCTACGAAGCGCGCGGCTTCCCGTCCGCCGACGCGTTCGTCCAGACCGGCGAGCTCGCGTCCTATACGTGCATCGTCACGGATATTCAGATGCCCGGCATGAGCGGGATCGAGCTGAAGGAGTATCTGGCGGCCCGACAAATCGCTCTCCCGGTGATCATGATCACGGGCCGGCCCGATCCGACGCTCGAAGAGAAGGCTCGGGCATCTGGCGCGGCGGGGTTCCTGCGGAAACCATTCGAAGCGAACGCTCTGATCAGCTATCTCGATAGTGCTTTGGGGACCGCCTCCTCATAGAGCCGATTCTTGTCCGGCACTGCGAGCGCGCAGGGAGGCAACAGGGTGTGCTGCGATGGCGTCGGATCTCGATATCCTTGATCTTGTCGGCGAGAGCATTGTCGTTCGCGATCTCGAAGGCCGCATTCAAGCATGGAACACGGCCTCGGAAGCTCTCTATGGGCTCCCCCGAAACGCGGCCATCGGCAAGCTCGCCGAAGATATCCTGAAGACCCAGTATCCAGCACCCCTCTCCGACATACAGGCCGAAGCACTCGCAATCGGAAGCTGGCAAGGTGAGATCACGCGGCTATCGGCAACGGGCGCCGGGATCTCGCTGAGGGCTCATTGGTCCGTGCGCCGAAATCCCGATGGCAGCGCCGCAGCGATTGTCGAAACGGGTCGCGACATCACCGCATCGAAGAAATCCGAAGAGGCGCTACGTTACAGCGAGTATCGCTATCACAACCTCTTCAAGGCGATGGCCGCCTCCTTTTGGGAACTCGACTTCTCGGGCGTCGACACGATTCTTCGCACCCTGCACAAGTCGGGCGTCGTAGATTTTCGCCGGCACCTCATGGAGAACCCCGCCATCGTGCGCGACATGATGCGTGCGACACGCGTCATGGATGTCAACGATCAATCCATTGCCCTGTTCGGCCGGGGAGAGAAGTCAGAGCTGCTCGGCAATGTCGAGCCCTTCTGGCCCGAAGAGAGCACTCAGTTCTTTGCCGAGGGCATCCTGAGTGGCGCCGCACGCAAGCCCCACTACACGGTCGAATGCAAGCTCCGCCGTATCGACGGCACGACGTTCGACGCGCTCTTCACAGCGGCGTTTCCGCCCGACAGCATGGGCAAGGGCACGCTCGTCATCGGCATCATCGACATTACCGAGCGCAAACAGGCGTTCGCAAAGCTCGAGGCCAGCGAACGGCGCTACCGTGATCTTTTCCATTACATGCCGATCGGCCTGTCGCAGATCGATGCCAGCCGATTGATCCCGATCTACAAAGAGCTTCGCGCACAGGGCGTTACCGACCTCAAGGCCTATATCGATGAACATCCCGAGTTCCTCGACATGGCTTTGGAGGCGCTCCACGTCGAGGAGATCAACGATCACAACAGGCAGATCTTCGGCGCCGGCACCGCCGCCGAAATGTATGGCCCCATAACACGCTACTTCCAGTCCGCACTGCCGACCATCCGCCGCTCTCTGGAGACACGCTATGCAGGCGGAGAATTCTTTCAGGAGGAGATGAAGGCAACCCGCATGGATGGCAGCGTCGTGGATGTCCTGTTCTCGACTGCACGTCCTGGCGCCATCGCCGACAAGAGCCTCGTCGGCTTCATCGACATATCCGCGCGCAAACGCTCCGAGGAGGCCCTGCGCCACAGCGAGTACCGCTACCGCAACATGTTCCAGGCGATGGCGGCCGCGTTCTGGGAACTCGATTTCTCCGGCGCGAATGATCTCGTGCGCAGTGTGCTCAAATCCGGCGTCACTGATCTGCGCGCATATTTCGCGGCCAATCCGGCGTTCGTTCGCAAGATGATGCGCGCGACGCGCGTCGTCGACGTCAACGATCAGACCGTCATCCTGTTTGGCGGCGGCGACAAGCAGGCGCTGCTCGACAACGTCGAACGCTTCTGGCCGGAAGAAAGCACGCATATCTATTCGGAGGCCTACGCGTCCGCTGCGGATGGCCGACCCAACTATGCTGCCGAATGTCGCTTCCGCCGCGCTGACGGTACCCTGTTCGATGGCCTCTTCACGGTCGCGTACCCGCCCAAGGAAATGGGCAGAGGTTCGACCATGGTGGGCGTTATCGACATCACCGCGCGCAAGCAGTCGGAGGAGGCCCTTCGCGCCAGCGAGCGGCGGTATCAGCACCTCTTCCAGGCCATGGCCGTTTCGTTCTGGGAAGTGGATTTCTCAGGCGTGCGCGATATCGTTCGCCGCCTTCGCGCAGCAGGCGTCACCGACTTCCGGCAGTACTTCAAGGACAACCCCAACTTCGTGCTCAGGGTCATGCGGGCGACGCGCGTCGTCGACGTCAATGATCGGACTGTCGCCCTGTTCGGACGCGGCAACAAGGACGAGCTTCTCAAGACCACGGAGCCCATTTGGCCCGAGGAGAGCTGGCCCGACTATATCGAAGCAGTCCTCTCCTCCCTGGACAGAAAGGCGAGCTTCTCGATCGAAACGCGTCTGCGTCGCCTCGACGGCACCATCTTCGATGCGCAATTCACGGCCTGGCACTCGCCCGATAACAAGAGCGCAGGCCTCGCCGGCGTGATCGACATCACGGAACGGAAGCGGGCTCATGTGGAGCTGGAGCGCAGCAACCAGCGCTACCATCATCTCTTCCACCATCTCCCCATTCCGCTCTGGCAGGTCGATTCCCGCGGCGTCATGGAGATCATCAAGGAGCTGCGTGAGCAGGGCGTGACCGATATTGTCGAGCACCTCGACGCACATCCCGAGGTATTCGCACGCTCCATCGATGTGCTTTCGATCGGCGAAGTCAACCAGAGCGCAGTCCGACTATTCGGCGCCCGCGATCCGAGCAATTTGCGAGGTCCGATAGCGCCCTACTGGCGGGCGGGAGATAACACATTGCGCAAAATCCTGGAGGCGCGCTTTCGTGGCGAGCACTCCTATCAGGAAGACACCAAGCTCACGACATTTGACGGCCGCACGGTCGAGGGGCTTTTCACGTCGACGTTTGCTCCCGCCCTGACCGAACTCGGCATCAGCTTGAACAGCTTCGTCGACGCGACGGAGAAAAAGCGCGCCGAGGAGATGCTTCAGCGCGTGCAGGCCGATTTCGCTCACGCAGCTCGCGTCTCGATGCTGGGAGAGCTCACAGCCTCGATCGCACACGAAGTCAATCAACCGCTCGCTGCTATCGCCGCCAATGGTGAAGCCGGTCTGAGATGGCTCTCACGCGCAGAGCCTGATGTTGCAGAAGTACGCGAGATCACGAAGCGGATCGTCGCGGATGCACGACGCGCGGCGGATGTCATCTCGCGCGTTCGAGCGATGGCCGCACGCCGAGCACCGGAGCATGTCCCACTATCCCTCGACGACGTCATTCGAGAGGCCCTGCTCTTCCTCCGCCATGAAGTACAGGCGCGTGGCGTCACCATCACGCACCATATGGCGCGCAACGCACCGAGCGTGCGCGCGGACCGTACACAGCTCCAGCAAGTCATCGTCAATCTGGCGGTCAATGGCATGCAGGCCATGGTGCAATCCACCGACGGTGAAAGGCAGATGATCGTCCGCACGACCGTCGCGGATGGACCGGGGGTCATATGCAGTATCGAGGACAGCGGCCCAGGCATCGAAGCGGCCAGTCTCGTACGCCTCTTCGACAGCTTCTTCACGACGAAGGAAGGCGGCATGGGCATGGGCCTGCCCATCTGCCGCTCGATCATCGAAGCCCATGGCGGCCGAATTACCGGCGACAACGCCAGCACGATCGGTGGCGCGCGGTTCAGCTTCACGCTACCCGCCGCGCACTAAACAACTGCCCAATGTTTGATCATACCAACGTGTGATCCGCGCAGCCGCCCGTACAATGGCTGCCCGCCGCCCCCTCCGGCATGATCCTTCTCGTAGACATCAAGCCCTCTGTCTTCGCGGAAGGATCTGCTCCCATGACCAAGACCATCATGCTCATCCACGGTGCCTGGCTCAATGCAACGAGCTGGGAAGGCGTAAAAGCGCGCTACGAGGCCAAGGGCTATACCGTCATTGCGCCGTCGTGGCCCCTTGATGACCGCTCACCCGCCGACCTGCGCGCAAACCCTCACCCCGAGCTCAAGAATGTCGGCATCAATCGCATTCTCGACCACTACGACGGCCTCATCCGCGCGCTCCCCGAGGCACCGATCCTGATCGGCCACTCGTTCGGCGGCACCATCACTCAGCATCTGCTCGATCGCGGCCTCGGCGCAGCCGGCGTCGCTGTCGATCCGGCCCCGACTTCCGGCGTTCTGGTTGGATGGGACACGATCAAGTCCACGTTCCCTGTGTTCCTGTCATGGGGTAGCTGGCGCCGCGTCATGACCATGTCGCGTGAATTCTTCGCCACACGCTTTGCTCAGACGATTCCTCCGGCCGACGTGAACCGGCTGTACGACCGCTACATCGTCCCGACACCGGGCAAGGTGTACTGGGACGGCCTCGTCGCTGCTGCCGGTAAGATCCGTTGGAACAATCCCGCACGCGCACCGTTGCTGCTGATCGGCGGCGGTATCGATCGCATCGCGCAGTCGAAGATGACCGAGGCGATGTACGGCAAGCAGAAGGCCGCGCCCTCCAAGACCGAGCTGAAGATCTATTCTGATCGCTCGCACTGGACACTCATCGAGCCCGGCTGGGAGCAAGTTGCCGACTTCGCGCTCGAATGGGCGGTGAGCAACGCCCGGCCGAGCAATGTCCACGCTATTCGGGCTGCATGACGCCCATCACGGAATAGCGTTCGCGACCAGGAAACAGGAGATGATCATGAGCACGATCACAACGAAAGACGGCACGACGATCTTCTACAAGGACTGGGGTAAGGGTCAGCCCGTGCTCTTCTCCCACGGCTGGCCGCTGACGGCGGACGCCTGGGACGCGCAAATGGTGTTCCTCGGCGAGCGCAGCTACCGCGTCATTGCCCACGACCGCCGCAGCCATGGTCGCTCCAGCCAGACCTGGGACGGCAATCACATGGACCAGTACGCCGACGACCTCGCCGAGCTGATCGAGACACTCGATCTCAAGGACCTGATCATCGTCGGCCATTCGACCGGCGGCGGAGAGGTCACACGCTACATGGACCGGCACGGCACGGCGCGCATCAGCAAGGCCGTCCTGCTCGGTGCCGTCCCACCATTGATGCTCAAGACGGCCAGCAATCCCGGCGGCCTGCCGCTCGACGTGTTCGATGGCATTCGCAAGGGCACATACGCGGACCGCTCTCAGTTCTTCAAGGATCTCACCATCCCGTTCTATGGCTACAATCGGTCGGGTGCCGTCATCTCCGAGGGCGTGCGGGACGGCTTCTGGCTGCAAGGCATGATGGGCGGCATCAAAGGCCAGCTCGACTGCATCAAGCAGTTCTCCGAGACGGACTTCACGGAAGATCTGAAGAAGATCGACGTGCCGGTGCTCGTCGCGCATGGCGACGATGACCAGATCGTGCCGATCGGCGCCTCGGCTCTGTTGTCCGCAAAGCTCCTGAAGCACGCGACGCTCAAGGTCTATCCGGGTGGCGATCACGGCTATGCGCAGACGCACCAGGATGCCTTCAACGCCGATCTCCTGGCCTTCATCGAGGGCGCGTGATCCGGGCGCATCGGATCAAGCCACAGCATCCCAGTAGGGCTTGTCGCCGAAATGCTTGACGAGAAAATCGATGAACACACGCACTTTCATGGAGACATGACGCGTCGGCGGATACAGCGCGCACAACGATAGCTCGGGCGCGCGATATCCGGCGAGAACGGCTTGCAGCTTCCCACTTCGCAGCTCCGGCCCCGCGATGAAGGTCGGCAGGAGCGCGATGCCGGTTCCTTGAAGCGCCGCGTCACGCAGGATCTCCGCGTTGTTCGTGCACAGCCTCGACGAGACATTGAGCCAATGATCGCCGTCCTTACCGGTGAGCTTCCACTGCACGCCCGTGCCGAGGTAATCGTATGACAGCAGTTCGTGCGCGCGCAGATCACTCGGATGCTTCGGCGTCCCATGCGCCTTCAGATACGCAGGAGAAGCACATAGCGCGCGATGCGCCGGCGCGATCCGTCGCGCGATCAGGCTCGAGCTGGCCATGTCGGCGATCCGCACGGTCACGTCGAAGCCTTCCTGCACCGTATCGAGCTGCTGATCACTGAGGATCAGATGAATGCGCAGTTCCGGATACTGCTTCATGAAGGCGCTGACGGCCTTGCCGAGATGCAATGTACCGAAGGACATCGGCGCGTTGACGCGGAGCGTACCTCGCGGCGCGGCCTGGTGCTGCGAGACGGTGATATCCGCCTCTTCAATATCGGACAGGATGGCGATGCTGCGCTCGTAGTACGTGCGGCCGTTGTCTGTCGCGCTCGCACTGCGCGTCGTGCGATGCAGAAGCTGCACGCCGAGTTCGGTTTCCAGCTCCATGACATATTTGCTGATCGCCGAGCGGGAGAGACGCAGGCTGCGTGCGGCCTCCGAGAAGCTACCAAGCTCCACGACCTTCGTGAACGCGCGCATGCGCGTGAGCTTGTCCATGCACACATCTCCGGTATGGGCCCTGGCAGAACTGCCCTGGGTCCATTGTCGATAATGTGGAGACAGAAAGCGCACAGCAAACCGTATTGTCAATGATCAAGGGCAACCACATATTCAGTCCAGACAGATCCAAGCGCCGCCGTTCGGCGGGGAAAGGCGGGCAAAATGGCTGGAATTCATCATGTTACGGCAATCGCCGGTCGCCCGAACGTCAATTTCGACTTCTACACGCGCACGCTCGGCCTGCGCTTCGTGAAGAAGACCGTCAACTTCGACGATCCCGGCACTTACCACTTCTATTACGGTGACGAAGCCGGCGGCCCCGGCACCATCCTGACGTTTTTCCCGTGGGAACACGCGGCCCCCGGCCGTGGCGGTGTCGGCCTCACGCAGACGACGTCGTTCCGCGTTCCGACCGGGTCGATCGGCTTCTGGACACATCGTCTCGTCGCGGCTGGTGCCAAGCACGAAGCGCCGATCAAGCGCTTCGGCGAACCCATCCTCGAGTTCACCGACCCGGACGGCATGAGCCTCGCGCTCGTCGGCGTCCCGGGTGCTGAGAACGAGACGGCCTGGACGACGGGCGACATCCCGGCGGAGCACGCGATCCGTGGCTTCCACGGCGTGACGCTCATGCTCGACAGCGCGGAGCCAACGGGCGCAATCCTTACGGACGTGCTCGGCTTCACGAAGGTCGGTCAGGAAGGTCCGTATGTGCGCTTCAAGAGCGAGGACGCGGTCGGCGGCATTGTCGACATCCGTGAGGCGAAGGGCTTCCTTCCCGGACGGATGGGGCGCGGCTCGGTTCATCACGTAGCGTTCCGCGCCAAGGATGATGCCGAGCAGGCCGAGATCGCGAAGAAGCTCCGCGAAGCTCACGGGCTGGTCGCGACGGAGCAGAGAGATCGGCACTACTTCCGCTCGATCTACTTCCGCGAGCCGGGCGGCATTCTCTTCGAGGTCGCCACGGATGTGCCGGGCTTCACCATCGACGAGCCGCTCGCCACGCTCGGCGCCGATCTGAAGCTGCCACGTTTCCTCGAGCCGAAGCGGCAGCAGATCGAAGCCGTCCTGCCGACATTGGAGGTTGCAGCATGACTACGACGTCAGCTCGCATCGCGACCAGCGGTGCACCGCTGATACGCGCCAAGGCGGCCATGATCCTTCTTCATGGCCGCGGCGCAACAGCGGAAGGAATGCTGGATCTGGCTGAGGTATTCGCGCAGCCGGACATGGCTTATCTCGCACCGCAGGCTCCCGGCAGGACTTGGTACCCGCATTCGTTCCTCGCGCCCATCGAACAGAACGAGCCGCATCTTTCGCGCTCGCTCGCTCAAGTCGACGCGCTGGTCGGCGAGCTCGGTCACAACGACTTCGCGCCAGAGAAGGTCGTTCTACTCGGCTTCTCCCAGGGTGGCTGCCTCGCGCTCGAATACGCGGCTCGCAATGCGCAGCGCTATGGCGCCGTCATTGGATTGAGTGCGGGTCTCATCGGCCCGGAGGGCACGCCGCGAGACTATCGCGGCTCGCTTGCCGGAACGCGCGTCGTCCTCGGCTGCAGTGATATCGACGCGCACATTCCACTGGCTCGCGTGAAGGAGTCGACGCGCGTGCTGAGCGCACTCGGCGGCGATGTCGTCGAGCGCATTTATCCGGGCATGGGACACACCATCAACGACGACGAGATTGCGCAGGTGCGCGCGGCATTGGTCCGCGTTCTCAATCCTAGTTCGAGCATGAGCCTACAAGACAGCCACTAGCAGATCCTTGATCAGTCCAAACGCAGCCAGAGAGGAACACCCTATGACCAAGCCCACTTACCTTGAAGTCCTCACGCCGCAGAACAGCCAGGTTCTCTTCATCGACCAGCAGCCGCAGATGGCCTTCGGCGTCCAGTCGATCGACCGACAGACGCTCAAGAACAACGTCGTCGGTCTGGCAAAGGCTGCGAAGGTCTTCAATATCCCGACGACGATCACTCAAGTCGAGACGGATGGCTTCTCCGGCAATACCTATCCCGAGCTGCTCGCCGTCTTCCCGACGAACAAGCTCCTCGAGCGCACATCCATGAACTCATGGGACGACCAGAATGTCCGCGACGCGCTCGCGGCCAATGCCAAGAAGGGGCACAAGAAGATCGTCGTCTCGGGGCTGTGGACGGAGGTCTGCAATCTGACGTTTGCACTCTCCTGCCTGCGCGATACGGACTATGAGATCTACATGGTGGCCGATGCTTCGGGCGGCACGTCCGTCGATGCCCACAAGTACGCCATGGATCGCATGGTGCAGGCAGGCGTTGTGCCCGTGACATGGCAGCAGGTTCTGCTCGAGTGGCAGCGCGACTGGGCACGCAAGGACACCTATGACGCCGTCATCGGCGTGGTCCAGGAGCATTCCGGTGCTTACGGAATGGGAGTCGACTACGCCGTCACGCACGTGCACAAGGGGCCGGAACGCGTGAAACACGGCGAACGCATTGGGCCGAACCCGGCCAAGAATATTTGATTGATCATTTGTGCCGGCGGCCCTCGCGGCCGCCGGCCTTTAAGAGGAAACGGTAATGGCGACGCCCGATAGCACGAAGGCTCAAACCGAAGGCTCGGCGCTCGCCCCCCTCAAGCATCCCGTCTTTGCTGCGCTGTGGATCGCGACCGTCGTTTCGAACGTCGGCACATGGATGCAGAATGCGGCGGCCGGCTGGCTCATGGCCGGCCTGACGCAGGATGCTTTCATCGTCTCGCTCGTGCAGGTCGCGACGATGCTGCCAGTCGTCCTGCTCGGACTTCCCGCCGGTGCTCTTGCCGACATCATCGATCGGCGCTGGCTGCTCATCACCGTCAATGCCGGCGTCACGCTCGTCGTCGCAGCACTGGGCGTCCTCGTCTGGTTTGATGCCGTTACGCCTTGGATCCTGCTGCTCTTCACATTCCTCGTCGGCGCTGGATCGGCACTCATTGCACCTGCGTGGCAAGCCATCGTGCCATCGCTCGTCCCGCGCGATGATCTTCAGGCCGCGATCTCGCTCAACAGCGTCGGCATCAACATCAGCCGCGCCATCGGGCCTGCGCTCGCCGGTATCGTGATTGGTCTTTCCGGTCTCGCCGCACCCTTCTGGCTCAATGCCATCAGCACGCTAGGCGTGATCGCTGTCCTCTTCTGGTGGCGCCCGACGATGGCTGCTGCCGGTGGCCTCCCACCTGAACGCTTCCGCTCGGCCCTTGGCATCGGATGGCGTCACGTCCGAAACAATCGCCACCTCACTGCAACGCTCATCCGCGCCGCCGGCTTTTTCGTCTTCGCGAGCGCCTACTGGGCACTGCTCCCGCTCGTCGCGCGCGACCAGATCGCAACCAGCCCAGAGCTTTACGGTCTTCTGCTCGGCACGATCGGTGTTGGTGCTGTCGGCGGCGCATTTCTGCTGCCGCGCCTGAAGGCATGGCTCGGCCCCGACATGCTCGTCGCTGCCGCCACCGGCGGCACGGTTGTCGCGCTCGTGCTGTTCGGAATTGCGCGCTCGCCGCACGTTGGCCTTGCCGCTGCATTCATCGCAGGCGTGTCCTGGATTGCCGTGCTCGCACCGCTGAATGTTTCGGCGCAGGTCGCCCTGCCCGGATGGGTCAAGGGGCGCGGCCTCGCCATCTTCGCCATCGTGCAATTCGGCGCCATGACGATCGGCAGCGCGCTGTGGGGTCAGGTTGCCAATCATGCCGGCCTTCAGGCAGCGCACTTTTTCGCAGCCGTCGGCGCGTTGATCTTCGTTCCGCTACTTGCGCGCTGGAAGCTACAGACGGGCGCCGATGTCGACCTAACGCCCTCCATGCACTGGGCTGATCCAATGGTATCGGGCGAAGTCGAGCTGGACCGTGGCCCCGTGCAGATCATCATCGAATACAAGATCGCCGCGCAGGATCGCGAGGCCTTCCTCGCCACTATCGGCGAGCTCAGATCGGAGCGTCTGCGTGACGGCGCCTACGACTGGGATGTGTTCGAGGATGCCGCCGAGCCCGGACGCATGGTCGAGACCTTTCTCGTCTCGTCGTGGCTCGAGCATCAACGCCAGCACCGTCGCGTCACGGTGTCCGACCAGGATGTGCAATCGCGCCTACACCAGCTCCACAAGGGTACCAAGCCGCCGATCGTTCAGCACTTCATCGCGGCGCGCCCGCGTAATCACTAGAGGCAAAGGATCCGCGCACCATGGCCTCTCCAAACGCGCCCGACCTCATCCTCCACAACGGCCAGATCACCACGCTCGATCGCACCAATCCGGCCGCTAGCGCGCTCGCCATCAGGGATGGCGTGTTCACGGCCGTCAGCAGTGACAAGGATGTGCTGCCGCTCGCCGGCCCCGGCACGAAGGTTGTCGATCTCATGGGACGGCGCGTACTGCCGGGCCTTTGCGACAACCACACGCACGTCGTTCGCGGTGGTCTCAACTTCAACATGGAACTCCGCTGGGACGGCGTGCGCTCGCTCGCCGATGCCATGAGCATGCTCAAGCGGCAGGTCGCCGTGACGCCGCCGCCGCAGTGGGTGCGCGTGGTCGGCGGCTTCACCGAGCACCAGTTCGCCGAAAAGCGGCTACCGACGCTCGACGAAATCAATGCGATCGCGCCCGACACGCCCGTCTTCCTGCTCCATCTCTACGACCGCGCGCTTCTCAACGGCGCGGCCCTACGCGCCGTTGGCTACACCAAGGATACGCCGAACCCGCCCGGCGGCGAGATCGTACGCGATGCAAACGGCAATCCGACCGGCCTGCTGCTTGCCAAGCCCAATGCCGCCATCCTCTACGCCACCCTCGCCAAGGGACCGAAGCTGCCGTTCGACTACCAGGTGAACTCGACCCGTCACTTCATGCGCGAATTGAATCGCCTCGGCGTCACGAGCGTCATCGATGCGGGTGGTGGCTTCCAGAACTATCCCGATGACTACGCCGTCATCCAGAAGCTCGCCGACGACGGCCAGATGACCGTACGGCTCGCCTACAATCTCTTCACGCAGAAGGCCAAGCAGGAGAAGGACGACTTTCTCAACTGGACGCACACATCGAAGTACAAGCAGGGCGACGACTACTTCCGCCACAACGGCGCAGGCGAGATGCTCGTCTTCTCGGCGGCCGACTTCGAGGACTTCCGCCAGCCGCGCCCCGACATGCCGCCGGAGATGGAGGGCGATCTCGAAGGGGTCGTGCGCATTCTGGCCGAGAACCGCTGGCCCTGGCGTCTGCACGCCACATACGACGAGACGATCTCCCGCGCGCTCGATGTCTTCGAGAAAGTCAATCGCAACATCCCACTCGCGGGCCTCAACTGGTTCTTCGATCATGCGGAAACCATCTCCGAGCGCTCGATCGATCGTGTCGCGGCACTTGGCGGCGGCATCGCCGTACAGCACCGCATGGCTTATCAGGGCGAGTACTTCGTCGAGCGCTACGGTACACGCGCCGCCGAAGCAACGCCGCCGATCGCACGTATGCTCGATAAGGGCGTGAAGGTCTCAGCCGGCACCGACGCCACGCGCGTCGCCTCCTACAATCCCTGGGTCTCACTCGCCTGGATGGTGATAGGGCGCACGGTCGGGGGCCTGCGCATCTATCCGCAGCACAACTGCCTCGACCGCGAGACGGCGCTCCGCATGTGGACCGAAAAGGTCACGTGGTTCTCGAATGAGGAAGGCAGAAAGGGCCAAATTCAAGCAGGCCAGCTTGCTGACCTCACGGTGCCGGATCGTGATTTCTTCAAGTGCCCGGAACTGGAGATCGCGGACATCGCGGCCGATCTCACGATTGTCGGCGGCAGAGTTGTCTATGGCGCAGGCACCTTCGCCAAGCTCGACGAGGGCGGACCACCGCCAGCCATGCCGGACTGGTCACCCGTGCGCGCCTTCGGCGGATATGGCGCATGGGGCAACGGCACTTCGGGCGATGCTCAGGCCGTCCAGCGTAACGCCGCGACAAGCTGCGGCTGCGCCCATGCCTGTGGTGTCCACGGCCATGATCACGCCACCGCATGGTCCAGCGCGGCGCCGACCGGTGATCTCAAGAGCTTCTGGGGTGCACTCGGCTGCGCGTGCTGGGCGGTGTGAACCCTACTGCTTGCTGCTCGCGGACTTGGTGGATTTGGCGGCGGACTTCGCCGACTTCTTCTTCACCTGCCGCTTCGGCGCCGGATCATCGTTCGCGCCGAAGCCGAAGCCCGAGAAGATCGACGAAATCGGGGCCGAGGTATTTGCGCCCGAGTAGTTCGCAACCACCCGGACCGTTGTCCCAACCTTCGCAAGAGTGGCCAGATGGACGACGTGCTCGTTCATCATCCGAAAGCAGCCTGACGACGAGGCACGCCCAATGGTGCGGTCGTTATTTGTGCCATGAATGCGATAGATCGTATTGCCGAGATACAGCGCCTTTGCGCCCAAGGGATTGATGACACCGCCCGATACGGTAATCGGCAGTCCGGGCTGGCGCTTGTGCATCTCGGGAGGCGGCGTCCACGAGGGCCAGGCTGCAATACGGCTGACCCGCTCGGTCCCCGTCCACTCGAAGCCCTCGCGCCCCACGGAGATCGGGTAAGCGTAGGCGCGCTTGCCGGGAAGCACGTAATAGAGCTGCCGCCCGCCGGTATCGACGATGATCGTGCCGGGCTCCTCGTTTCTATCGAGGTAGACGGTGGGGGGTGCCTGCGGCGCGATATCGGGCTTGCCACCGCCATCCATAAACTTTGGATAGACCGTCGGGCCGTAGTTCTTCCGGCGTTCGGCGCGCTGAGCTTCGACCTCGCGCTCGCGGCGCTCGATATCGCTCTGGAATACAGGTCCGCCGCCACCCCACTGGGCCTGCACCGGTGTATCGGATGCGCTCCAAAAGCAGCTGGCACCCGCCAGCACACCAAGCAATGTCCAACGAGCGAAGTTCATTCCGGGCCCCCTGCCCTGCCGCCGCCCCCGGCGGCACTGAGTCGTCCATACAGACCCAATCGTACGCATACAGCCGCCACAAGCAACCTTCAGCGCTAAAATTCAATCGAGCCCACCATCCCCGAAGACCGGGCCGAGCACTACAGCACAGTATTTGTGCTTGAGCTGGCAGCTCAATTGCCCTGACCTTGGTGTGCTCTAGGAGCAACGGAATCAAGTCCAGCAAGAGAGGTCGCCATATCCGCTGCCTTCTCGGATGGACGAGAAGCCGCAGCGCGGTCCCTCGACAAGCGTGCAGTCGTCCGAGATCTATCCAACCAGAAGCTCAATCAGTAAGCTGTGCCCAGGATCGCCTTCCGGACCGGACCGGGGGATCATCGATGCTCCGCGAATACACGAGACGTTTCATCTTGGTGTGCATCGCCCTCCTGGCGGCACCGACAGGTGCTGCTCGCACCCAAACACCCCCAAGCGCTGCCGAGATCTCGCGGTATACCGGGCTGCACAAGGCCGCGGCAGCAGGACAGTTGCAGGAAGTGCAGGCACTGCTCGCGAGCGGCGCTAGTGCCAACACGCGTGATGGTGCCGGCCGCACACCGGCTCATGTCGCGGCGTTCGGCTCACACTACGACATGCTGCGCGCTTTGGTTGCAGGCGGCGCGGACATAAATGCTCTCGAAGACAGCCGCTACGACGTCATCACCATCGCCGCCGTGAAGGATGATGTCCGCATGGTCGAGCTTGCAATCGAGCTCGGCGGGAACCCAAAGGCGATCACCAGCCGCTATGACGGCACAGCCCTGATCGCAGCCGCGCATCTCGGTCACGACGGCGTTGTCGAGGCGCTGATCAAAGCGGGCGCTCCCCTCGACCACGTCAACAATCTTGGCTGGACTGCACTGATGGAAGCCGTGGTCCTCGGCGACGGCGGCCGGCGTCACGTCGCGACAGCGAAAGCTCTCGTGCGAGCAGGAGCACGAAAGGATCTGGGCGATCGGTCCGGCGTGACACCGCTGGAGCACGCACAGCGGCGCAACTACCGCGCCATGACCGAGGCACTGAACTGACGCCCGACGGCAGTCGCCTCACGCTACGCTCAGCGAAGACGGCCGTGCCAACTCGATCTAGCCGCTGAGCGGCCACAGGCTCTTCGGTGCGTGCTCATACGTGAGCAAGCGGACATTCGCCGGCGCGACGCCGGGCGTATCCACATAGACAACTTCGCTCGCGATCGGGCCGAAATGGGCGTGGAAGTGCTGCGAGGACTTGACGACGACCAGCTTCGTCTCGGCGAGATCGATGCCGAACTGCGTGAAGAGGTTCGTGCCGAAGCCCTGCGTACGGTGCGTATTCAGTACGACCTTGATACCGTCGATGCGGACGACCGCGACATCACCGAGCGGTGCGATGGTCCCGCTCAAGGCATCCTGCCAAGCGTCCTTCTTCACTGCGAGAACCTCGACCGTCACATCGAGCGGTGGCCCCGAGTACTGGCTGACCTTACCGCCGATCCGGAGCTTCAGATTCGCGCCGACGCCTGCCTGCAGGCAGAAGTTCACCGCTCCCGGATCCCAAAACGGCCCGAGCACGGCATTCTCGACCTTCCGCTCGATGAGGCGCGCAAGAATGAAGGTCGAGTCGCCGCCGGCCCCAGCACCTGGATTGTCGGCGCTGTCAGCGAGCACGACCGACATGCGATTGCTCGCAAGTCCGCGCGTGATCGCGCCATCGGCATCGGGATAGGGCGGCGCGAACTTGTCGCGCAACGCGATGATCTCGTCGCCGAGCTCTTTGCAGATACGCTCGGCCTTCGCCGCGTCCCCATCCGTGACGACGAGAAGACGCGCGCCAAGATCTGCGCTGTCGCCCCACGGAAATCCGTGACCGAACGAGATCGAGAGCACACCGTCCTTGCCCTCCATCTCGTAGAAGCGCTTGACGAGACTGCTGGCGGGCTCGCGCGTCGTCGGGATGAGCGTGATAAAGCCGAGATCGCGCAGGTGCATGACGGGCTTCGTGCGTCCAGCGAGGGCGTCTTCGACGAGGCGCACGAGATCGCGCCCTCGATCGTAGATGTCGGTATGTGGGTACTCCTTAAAGATCACCATGACATCAACGGCACCGACCTTCTTCTCTGTGAGATGGCAGTGCAGGTCCAGCTCGGCGCCGAAGAGCACGTCCGGGCCGATGAGCTCGCGCACGCGAGCAAGGAGATCGCCCTCCGCGTCCTCGTAACCCTCTGCGATCATGGCTCCATGGATCTGGAGCAAAACGGCGTCGACGGGCATCGCCGCCTTGAGGTCTGCGAGAAGCTGGTCGCGAAGGAATTCGTATGCGCTCTTCACCGTTATGCCCGAGGGCTGTGCAAAGGCGAGCTTGCCTTCGACCAGCGTCCAGCCGGCTTCCGCACTCCGTTCGCGCAGCGCCCGGCAAAGCTGACCGAAGGCTGGCAGCTTCTCGGACGGGGTGGCGGGCATGTCGTAGCCGTTGCCTTGGAATTCGGCCAAACCGGTCGGCATGGGTGCGAACGTGTTGGTTTCAGTGCCGAGCGTGGCCGTGAAGATGCGCATTTAATTGGATTCCCCCTGGCTGGTTCCATCGAGGATGGCAGAGCCAGAGGACATTTTCAAATGCATGAATTTGGTGGCCTCGCGCGCACATTGTCTCATGCGCACGAGGCCGCTCATGATGGGCTGATGATCCGCAAGACCGCCTCACGGAAGCCAGGACAGCGGAGGCATCGCACCATGGAGGCGCTCCTGCTCGGGATTGCGGACAGCCGAGCCGATCTCGCTCCGACTGATCCCGATATCCCGCAGCATCCGATCGTCCAGGGCCATGAGCTCCTTCTCGGCGCGCCGGATGGCCCGATGCCGGATATACCTCCCGAGCGTCCGGCGCACACGCACCCTCACAAAGCGAATGGTGACCCGAACAAAGAAGGTCTCCTTGCCGGGCCAATCGGTGTCGCAGGCGACACCGCCCATTTCATATCTCCACGTTGCCATGATCATTTCCTTTGTTTGGTTTTCGTTCGTCAGCGGCAAGGCGTGGCACGGGTCATATGCGGTGCCGCCGCTCATCGCCCATGCGCCGGCTCCAGGCCATCGCACGGCGCGGAGTGATATGCGCACGGCCGCCGCAGCTCCATGCCCGGAGCGCCGCTTTAGTTTGCTGATCGGCCGGATGTGACGCGCGGGCGCTGCTACAGGCGCTCTGCCTGGCGCAATTCCATGAGAGCCGCGCGCACGATCTCATACGCGGGCTCAACGGGCTTCCTGCGATGCTCGATGAGTGCCAGTGTCCGCCGCAAAGGCGGAACCAATGGGCGCACGACGATATCCTTGTCGCGCTTACGCACGGCCATTTGCGGTACGATTGAGATTCCCAGATGGGACGCGACCGCACTTTTGACCGCCTCGATCGTGCCGAGGTGCATTCGGACGCGCGGTTGCTCGCCATGACGCGAAATCCACTGCATCACGATTTCGTGCACGGCTGCGCGCGTGTGTTCCATGAGGAGGGGTTGCTGCAGCGCCAGCTCCGGCGTGAGCTTGCTCGGAATATCGCGCGCCTTGGCCGGGTAGATCGCCACCAGCTCATCCACAATGAGTGGGGTGACCACGAGCTGCGCCTTGTCGACCGGAAGCGTGACGATGGCCAGATCGAGGCGGTTATCGAGGATCGCCTCCACGCTCTCTCGGGTCGGCAGATTGGTGACATGAAGCTCGATGCCCGGGTGATCCAGGCTCAGCCTGCGCAGCACAGGCGGCAGGAGATACATGAGTACCGTGTTGGTCGTGCCGATGCGGGCCCGCCCGATCCAACCGTCACGGTAGCGCCGCATCAGCGCATCTGCGGCGTCGCTCTCCCTGAGGATGCGCACGGCGGCCTCGACGAGATCGCGGCCGGGCCGCGTCGTGTGCGCCTGCTTGCCGAGACGCTCGAAGAGCTTGACGCCGAAGCGACGCTCGAGCTCACGGATCTGCACGCTGACGGCCGGCTGTGAAAGATGAAGGCGGCGCGCAGCTGCAGAGAAGCTCTTGCTTTCGGCAACCGCGAGAAGCGTGCGCAACTGATCGAGACTAAGACTGCGCATCTCAAATCATCCATTATCAAAACCATCATAACAATAAATTTGCATTATTCAGAGGTTCCGACAACTGTGCGCTCGCCGACCCGGACCTCGGCAGCCCGTTATTCGCATCCGGCGATCCGCAAATGAGCGGCATTCAATGTGATCGCGCGTTCGTTTCTTGATGCCGGCTCGGTGCAGCGTGATCATTGCCCGCTCTCGGGTGAGCAATCAGCGAGCCGCAACGACGTGCTCGTGAGACGACTGCGATGCTTCCACGGTCGCACGCGCCCGGGCATCGACAACAAACGAAATTTCTAACCAAGATCATGGAGCGAAGCGTCATGTCCTATCAATCGATCGCGAGCGGCACAGTCCGCCGAATCCCACATCCGCCGACCGTGCGTTGCACTGGAGCCGACACGCCTCGAACGGATCGCTTCGCCACGGAGCCCGCGAGCACATTCGATGTCCTGACCGAAACCCTTCGAGCCGTCCGCCTCACGGGCTCGGTCTTCATGAATGCGCGGTTCACCGCCCCCTTCGGCATCATCACGCCCGATCACTTCGATAGCGGCACGCCTCTGTCGCATCTGCGGCACGTCAGCGTCTTCCACCTGATCGCGAGTGGCGAATGCACGATCGAGATCGAAACGGGTGAGCGCCGCCGCGTTTCTGCCGGCGATATTCTGCTCATGCCCTTCGCCGCAGCCCACACGTTCTGGTCGGGAAACTTCGAGAAGCTCGTCCTCGCACCGGACGTCATACAGCGAGGGCCGATCAAAGGCTTGCTCACCATCGACCACGGCGGCGGCGGCGAGGTCACGCGCATGGTCTGCGGATTCCTCGAATCGAGGGAATTTCTCTACGCGCCGGTCTTCCGGTCGCTACCGCCGCTCCTGGTGTATCAAACAGGTGACGACCGGGTCAGTGCCGCGATCACCGCGACCGTTCGGGAGATCCTGTCACTGACGGCCGCATCCATCCCCGGCAGCGAATTAATGCTCGGACGCTTGATGGAATTGCTGTTCGTTGAGGTCGTGCGCAGGTACGCGTCGCAGCTCCCAACTTCGGCAAGCGGTTGGTTCGCCGCGCTCAACCAGCCGATCGTCGGCCGTGCTCTGCAGGTCGTCCACCATGATCCATCGCGCCGGTGGACGGTCGATGATTTGGCCCGCGAGGTTGGCACGTCGCGCACGGTCCTGACGAAGCGGTTCGGCGACCTGCTCGGGCAGGCACCGATCGAGTACGTGACCAACTGGCGAATGCAGCTCGCCGCCGAGCGGCTCGGCAATAGCAGCGAGCCCATCGCTGTCATTGCCGCCGATGTCGGGTACGAGTCGGAGGCAGCGTTCAATCGAGCCTTCAAGCGCGTGACTGGCTTGACGCCCGGTGCGTGGCGGGCCTCGTCATAGCGACCGGCACGCGCACGCCAACTCGACGATAACTGCTGCATGGGTGACTGATCCCCGCCGCCCATGCTCAATCCGGATGGCAGCCCCGCCCGACACGGCCGGGGTTGCCGTCTGCTTGACCGATCCCCGATTGTATACGATGCACTAGGCGAACTGACATTCGCGGAGGCTGGCTGCAGCACCTCCTTGGGAATTGTTTCGTGCAGATGTCCCGCCTCGCGACGGACCAAGAATCGGATCGGAGCCAACCGTGACGTCAGCCGTATCGGCGCGCAAATGGGAGCGGCAAGAGGCGGCGCTGCTCGGACAGGTGGCGGCGGCCCACTTCGTCAGCCATTTCCACATCATGACGTTGCCGGCGCTGATGCCGCTACTGCCGACCTATCTCGGCGTCAGCTTCATCGAGCTCGGGCTCGCGCTGACGGCCTTCAATCTCGTGTCCTTGATCGTGCAGACGCCGCTCGGCTTCCTGACGGACCGCGTCGGCGCACGGCGGATGCTAATCGCCGGCCTCGCTCTCGGCGGCGCGAGCTTCCTGTCGCTCGCGTTCACGCAGTCATATGTATTTCTGATCATCGCGATGATGAGCGCAGGGCTCGCCAACGGCGTGTATCACCCGGCCGACTACGCGATGCTCTCGCGTGGCATACGCGGCGAGAAGATGGGCCGCGCCTTCTCCGTCCACACATTCGCGGGCTTCATCGGCGGCGCCGCTGCACCGGCGGTGCTGCTCACCGCAATCGCATTCGGCGGCGTTCCGCTGGCTTTCGCATTCTCCGGCGTCCTTGCCTTTGCCGTGGCGCTCATGCTCGCGGCTGTTCCTGCAGAACCGACGGCGACGTCAACGGCACGCGCGACAAAAATGGCAGGTGTTGCGCCTGTCAGTGGCCTTCGGGGACTGGTGACACCGACGGTGCTGTCGCTGATGCTGCTCTATGTTTTGTTGAGCCTCTGCACGAGCGGCATCCAGAACTTCTCGGTCTCGGCATTCACGACCGGGTTCGGCGTCAGCCTGCCCTTGGCGAATGCTGCGCTGACCGGCTTCCTGCTGGCGAGCGCCATCGGCGTTTTGGCAGGCGGCATGCTCGCCGACCGCACGCGGCGTCACGGCATCGTCGCTTCGCTGGCCCTGCTGATGTCCGCGATACTCGTCTCGCTGGTCGCGCTGATCGACCTGCCGCATTTGGTGCTGGCGGCGGTCATGACCGCTGCGGGCTTCCTCTTTGGCATGATTGCGCCGTCGCGTGACATGCTCGTGCGGGCGGCCTCGCCCCCGGGAGCCGAGGGGCGCGTGTTCGGCATCGTCTCGACGGGTTTCAATATTGCGGGTCTCGTCGGGCCGATGTTCTACGCATGGCTCCTCGACCGCGGTTTCCATCGCGGTATTTTCCTGGCCGCAGTGGTGTTCATGCTGATCACGATGATGATCACGCTCGCGCAGGAGCTGCGCACGCGGCGCGCGCCCGCTTAGCCAAGAAAAATACACCGTTTATATAAGGACTTGTGGCTGAGGCCGCCGAACGTCCGAACCATTCGCCGCCCCGTCGGCAGGACGCAGTCCCACGGATGGGCGACTTGTGAGAATCGTTAACCCGAAGATTGGCCGCCAGCGTATTCTGGCTCCTGCCGCCTCGCACCCCAGCCTTGTTGCCGCAGGCAACCATGGGGTCCCGGGTTTGCTTGAAATGAAGGTCCCAAGCGGCTATGTCCGCCAAGTCTCCCCCGGCGTGGTCCGCTTGAGCGTCAAGGCGATCCCTTGTCCTCGGCGGTGATTTGTGTCGGTGGTGGAGATCCGATCGACCGACTAGAGCGCGCGCCAGAAGGGCTGGCGTCAGGAGCCAGCACAAACGATGGTCAAGATCACGTTCGTTCAAGAGGACGGCACGCGCCAGGAAGTCACTGCCGAGCCCGGCCTGACAGTCATGGAAGCCGCGAAGACGGAAGACGTGCCCGGGGTCGAGGCCGAATGTGGCGGAGCTTGCGCCTGTGCGACGTGCCACGTGTACGTCGAGCCGGAGTGGCGCGAGGCTGTTGGAGGCCCCTCGGAAATGGAAGAGGACATGCTCGATTTCGCCTTCGACGTCCGCGAGGAGAGCCGCCTGAGCTGCCAGATTCGCATCTCGGAGAAGCTCGACGGGCTCGTCGTCAAGGTGCCGAGCAAGCAGTTCTGAAGGGGCGAGGCGCGCGTCCCGCAATCGGCGGTGATACGCTGCCGATGCGCCCCAGCGACACTATGAGGATGTCATGAGCGACACCAATCCTATGCAGGCGACCGACGACGAGACGGGCGCTCCCATCGAGACCGACGCGCTGATCATCGGCGCCGGCCCTTGCGGTCTTTTCGCCGTTTTCGAGCTCGGCCTCCTCGACATCAAGGCGCATGTCGTCGACATCCTCGACAAGGTCGGCGGACAGTGCGCCGAACTCTATCCCGAGAAGCCCATCTACGACATTCCGGCCCTCCCCATCGTCACGGGGCAGGAGCTGACCGATCGGCTCATGGAGCAGATCAAGCCCTTCGGGCCGACGTTCCATCTCGGCCAGCAGATCGATTCCCTGTCGCGGGAGGCGGACGGCCGCTTCAAGCTCACCACCGACCGCGGTCAGATCTTCATCACGAAGGTGGTCGTAATCGCAGCCGGCGGCGGCTCGTTCACACCCAAGCGCCCGCCGCTCGAGGGCATCGAGGCCTACGAGGGCAAGTCCGTGTTCTATGCCGTGCGCCGCATGAAGGACTTCGCCGATCAGGATGTGCTGATCGTCGGCGGCGGCGACAGCGCTCTCGACTGGACACTCAACCTGCAGCCCGTCGTGCGCAGCCTCACGCTTCTCCATCGCCGCGATGATTTCCGCGGCGCGCCGCATTCCGTCGACAAAATGCGCTCGCTGGTTGCGAGCGGCGCCATGCGTCTGCAGATCGGCCAGGCGACCGCTCTCCATGGCGCCGACGGCCAGCTGGAGCGCATCACGATCAAGACCAAGGATGGCGAGGAGCAGCGCCCCTTCACGCGGATGCTGCCCTTCTTCGGCCTGACCATGAAGCTCGGCCCGATCGCCGGCTGGGGCCTGAACCTCGATGAGAACCTGATCCCGGTCGATACGGAGAAATTCGAGACGAGCGAGCCGGGGATCTTCGCCATCGGCGATATCAACACGTACCCGGGCAAGCTCAAGCTGATCCTTTCGGGCTTTCACGAGGCCGCCCTCATGTCTCAGGCGGTACACAGGATCGTACACCCGGACAAGAAGCTGCTCTTTCAGTACACGACCTCTTCTTCGAGCCTCCAGAAGAAGCTCGGTGTGCGCTGAGCGGCGCAGCAGCGACGTCGCGGGGCGGAAGTTTTGCTTGCGCACCGGGGCGGACCACACTAGTTAAGCCGAGCTGATCGCCACCTACCCAAGCTGGGCCCTTTCGGGGCTGGCGCGATCACACGGCGGGGCCGTAGCTCAGTTGGGAGAGCGCTTGAATGGCATTCAAGAGGTCAGCGGTTCGATCCCGCTCGGCTCCACCATCCCTCCCCAGGTTCCTTTGATTTATTGATCTTTTTCGGCTCGTGAGAGCGCAAGCGCGGCCGAGAGATCGGCACAGCGTCCGTGACGTGCCAGCCGCTCCGCGATCAGCCGCGCGAATCAGGGCCAAGCGGCATCAACCGCACGCCAGCGCGGAGGCGCTCGTAGGGATACTTCGCGGAATCGGCGAGGTGGCCGCCCGGTGCGATGCAGACCAGTACTTCCTCTGCAATCGGTTGGAAGTCGCCGCGGAAGTGGACCGTGCTCTTGAGGCCGAGGATCTTCTGATCCTTGGGCTCGATCCCGAGATGCCGGAATGGCGCTTGGTCGAGAGCCTGCATGCGCTTCGTGGTGACCGCGACCTTCACGCCGCCAATGGTGAGCAGTGCCATGGGCCCGAGATCGATGTCGCGGTTTCCGGAAACCGGCCCGGATGTACGAAACTTGCCATCGCCGAGCGCCTCGACCCGGAACGTGCCCTCGAATGGGACGACGCCTTCGGGGCCGCTGCGCCCTCCGAGCTTCAGGCGAACCTCGGCCCCCTTGCCCGCCGCATGCGCGGCCTTGGCAGCCTCGGCATCACAGAGATAACCGAGCACCGCACCTTCGGCCTTGCCTTCGACGAGCGCGAAAAGCAGGCCGGTCGTATCGGCGCTGCCGCCCGCGCCCGGATTATCCTGCGTGTCGGCAATGAGCACGGGGCGGCGCGCCGTGGCGGCGATGGCCTTCGCGCGCGCGACCGCTTCCGCCGGCGAAAGCACAGGCACCGCAAACTCCGCTTCCTTGAGCGCGGTGTGGCGCGCGGCCTCGTCCGCCACGCGATCCGCCGTCTCCTGTGTCGTTGCGTGGACGATGATCGATGGGCCGCATTGAAAGAGATCGGACGGTGGGAAGCCCGCGAGATAGGACACGCTGACGACGCCATCCTGCTTCTCGAGCTGCTGCGTCAGCGCAATGATCCCGCTCGAAGGCTCGACCATCGTGCACTGGCTGTGCAGCGGGATGAGGAAGGGCATCTTGCGCAAGGCCCGCCCGGGCGTACGTCCGTGCTTCAGCACGTGCTGCATGGTGCGCGCGGCGCGCACGCCCGTCTCGGGCCGATCGACATGCGGATAGGTCAGATATCCCGACACGGCATCGGTGTACTGGGTAATCTCGTGCGTGACATTGGCGTGGTAGTCGAGGCTGATGGCGATCGGCATGTCCGGGCCGACGCAGGCTCGAATGCGGCGGAGCAGCTCGCCCTCGCCATCCTCGAAATCCTCGCTCACCATGGCGCCGTGCAGGTCGAGATAGATCGCATCGACCGGCAACTGCTGCGATAGCTCGCCAACGAGCTCGGCGGCGATGCGCTCGTAAGCATCCCGCGTGACCATGCCCCCGGCACCGCCGCTGGTCCAGAGCAGCGGCACGATCTCGTGCTCCTTGTCCATGACATCGAGGAAGCCCGACAACGCGAACGAGATTCCGCTCAGCCACTTCAGCACGTCGCCGCGGCGCACGAGCGGTGGTCGGTCACGGTGGCTGCAGAAATAGGCGTAGTCGGTCGACGGCGTGACGAAGGTATTCGTTTCGTGGTGGAAGCCGCCGACTGCGATGCGTGCCATGGCCGTGTCCTCGCGCTGTTTTTATGCCGGGTTGTCCGCCCCGATCTCGTCGAGCCGCACACAAGCGGCTAAATGGCGCACACCGATCTGCCGGAGCGGCGGGCGTGCCTCAGCGCACTTCGGCGCGGCAAAGGCACATCGCGGCCGGAAGGCGCAGCCGGCGACCAGATTGCTCGGCGACGGCGGATCCCCCGGAAGTGCCGGCGTGTCGTTGAGCGATCCTGGCTCGAGCCGCGGTGCGGCTGCGAGCAGAGCGCGCGTGTAGGGATGCTGCGGGCGCGCGAAGATCTCTTTGGTCGGCCCGATCTCGACGATGCGCCCGAGATACATGATGGCAACCTCCTCGCACATGCGCTCGACGACGGAGAGGTCGTGGCTCACGAAGAGATACGTCAGGCCGAAGCGACGGCGCAGCTCGTCGATCACACCGAGCACGGTCGCCTGCACGGAAAGATCTAGGCCCGACGTCGGTTCATCGAGAATGACGATGCGCGGGCGCAGGACGAGAATGCGCGCGAGCCCAACGCGCCGCTGCTGGCCGCCGGAAAGCTCGTGCGGATAGCGCGTCCGAAAGCTCGGATCGAGGCCAACCGCAAGCAGCATCTCATCGACACGCGTCGTGCGCTCGGCCTTGTCGGTCACACCGTGAATGCGCAGTGCTTCATCGAGTGCGTGCCCGATGCTCCACCACGGATCCAGCGCAGCGCCCGGATCCTGATGCACGTACTGGATGGTCGTGCGCGCCGCGCGTGCCGCCTTGGGCGAAAGGCCGGATACGACGCGGCCTTCGAGGCGCATCGTCCCGGATTTCTCGCGCACGAGCCCCAAGGCCGTCTTGGCGATTGTCGTCTTGCCGCAGCCGGATTCACCGACGAGCCCCAGAGCCTGACCTGGCTTGAGTTGCAGGCTCACGCCATCGACCGCGCGCACGATCCGCTGCGCCTTACCGAGGAAAGGCTTGGCGCCGCCGAATTCCGTGACGAGATCCTCGATCTCCAGAAGTGCCGTGTCGCTTCCGCTCATGCCGCCGCCTCATCGAGATGGAGGACACAGCGGACCGCGTGGCCCGGACTTGGCGCAACGCGCGGCGGCTGGCCGGCATTGCATTCCGGTCGCGCGCTCGGGCAGCGCGGACTGAACCGGCAGCCGGTCGGCGGCCGCAGAGGTGATGGGACCGCTCCGGGAATACCGGCGAGTTCGTCGGCGCGCTCAGGATGACAGGCGAGCAGCATCTGCGTGTAGGGATGGTAGGGCGCCTTCAACACCTGCCCGACCGGACCGGACTCGACGGTCTGGCCCGCGTACATCACCGTCACGGTATCGCAGAGCTGCGCGACGACCCCAAAATCGTGCGTCACGAAGAGCATGGAAAGGCCGCGCTCGATGGCGAGGCCACGCAGCAGCTTCAGGATCTGAAGCTGGGTCGTCACATCGAGCGCCGTCGTCGGCTCGTCGGCGAGGATGATGCCCGGCGAAGATGCGAGCGCGGCGGCAATCAGGAGGCGCTGGCGCTGCCCGCCCGAAAACTGATGCGGATAGCGATCCAATGCGTGCTCGGCATCAGGTAGCTGCACAGCCTTGAGCAGGGAGATGACGTGCGCCTTCTTCGTCTCGCGGGTGGCGCGGCTATCGCCGGGTGTCCGGATGGTCTCGAGGAGCTGCGTCCCAACGCGGAATACGGGATTGAGCGCCTGGAAAGGATCTTGCGGAATGAAGCCGATCGCGCGACCGCGCACCTCCTTCTGCAGCGTGTCCGCCGGCAGTTCGAGCAGATTGCGCTCGCCGAGCATGATCGAACCCGCAGTCGCGCGACCACGCTTCGGAAGGATCCCGAGGATTGCGCGAATGAGCGTGGACTTGCCGCAGCCGGACTCGCCGACGACGCCATGGATCGAGCCCGGCATGAGCGCGAGGCCGGCATTGTCAAGGATGCGCGCCTCGCCTTCATCGGTACCGACCGAGACGGAGAGACCGCGAATCTCCAGAACCGGATTTGGCTTTTCGAGCATCATCGCGAGCGCCTCAGCCGGGGGTCGACGAGATCGCGCAGACCATCGCCGAACAGGTTGAAGCCCAGCACCGTGATGAGGATGGCAAGGCCGGGGAATGTCACCGCCCACCAGGACTCGGGCAGATATTCGCGGCTCTCGGCAATGGCGAGACCCCAGTCAGGGCTCGGCGGTGCCGCGCCAATGCCGAGGAAGCCGAGGACGGCCGTCGTCAGGATCGTGAAGCCCATGCCGATCGTCGCGCGCACGATGATCGGTGAAGCAACATTGGGCAGCACGTGCACGAAGAGAATGCGCGAGGTCGAAGCTCCGAGGCCTTGCAGCGCCTCGACGAACAGCGCATTGCGCACGCGACGCACCTCGCTGTAGACCGTGCGGCAGAAGAACGGCCAGTACGTGAGCGCCAGCGCTGCCATGGCGCTTTCGAGGCCGCGCCCCATGAGCTGGGCAATGGCGAGCGCAAGAATGAGCTGCGGCACGGCGAGAAAGACATCCGTGACCCGCATGATGATCTCGCTGCCCCAGCCATTGGTGTATCCGGCATAGAGACCAGCCGGCACGCCGATCGCGATGGCGAGCGCGACCACGGTCAGCGCGACGAGCAGTGCGCCGCGCGCTCCCATGATGACACGTGCAAAGACATCACGGCCGAGATTGTCGGTGCCGAACCAGTACTCCGCCGAGGGTGGCTTGAGACGGTCGATGATGTTGCCGAAGTAGACAGCATCAGGATCCGGTATGAGGATCGGCGCGAATACCGCGATGAAGCAGACTGCGCTGATGATCAGCAGGCCCAGAACTGCCGGGATGTCGCGTAGGAATTTTTTGACGATGAGCATAGGTCGCCGTGCCTCAAGGATTTTCGGCGACACGTGGGTCGAGCATGGCGTGCACGACATCCACGACGATATTCACGATCGCATAGATGACGCCGATAACGAGCGTCACAGCCAGGACGGCCTTGTAGTCCGATGTGAGAATGGCGCTGACCGCGTACGAGCCGACGCCGGGCCAGTCGAAGATGGCTTCCACCGCGACGGCGCTCGAGACGAGCGCGCCGAACAGAAGACCGATCTGGGTCGTCGCCGCGACGACCGAATTGCGCAGAACGTACACCCAGATAATGCGCTTTCTGGCATAGCCCGCGGCTTCGGCGTAGTGCACGAAGTCCTTTTGCATGGTCTCCAGCACGCCGGCCCGCGTGAAGCGCGCAATGGAAGCGAGACCACCGAGCGAAAGCGTGAAGGCGGGCATGATGATGTGCTGGAAGGCCGCCCAGAATTTGTCGAAGCGTAACGTCAGCAGGCTATCCACCAGATAGAGCCCCGTTATGTCGGTCGGTGGTGGCAGTCCTTCCGGATAGCGGCTTCTGAGCGGGAGCCATCCGAGATCCATCGAGAAGACGATCTGCAGGATGATCGCGAACCAGAAGGATGCAATGGCAAGCCCGCCGACCGTGACTATTCGCATGAGATGGTCAAAGGGCGAGTTGTGCCAGACCGCCGCCATGGTTCCGAGAGGTATGCCGACGAGCGCCGCAAAGAGCAGGGCGACAAAAGTCAGCTCGATGGTCGCCGGCAGTCGCCAGGCGATATCGCTGGTGACCGGCCGGTTCGAGATGATGGAATTGCCGAGATCCGCGCGCGCGACCTGCCCCACATAGATGACGAACTGCTTCCACACAGGTTCGTCAAAGCCATAGGCCTTGCGCACGGCCGCAATCTGCTCCGGCGTCGCATTCTCACCCGCGAGCGCCGCCGAGGGATCATGTGGCAGCACGCGCAGCATGACGAACGTGAGCACGAGCAGCCCGAAGAGAGCCGGGAGCGCCAGCAATAACCGGCGCAAGATGAACAGCGTCATCGGGCTTCTCGCACTCCGTGGTTCTGCACCGTCACCCCGTCGTCGAAATGATGCGGAAGTTAGCGCCCGAGCCGACCGGCGTGAATTGGAAGCCCTTCACGCGATTGGATAGGCCTCTCAGCTCGATCGTATTGTAGATCCAGATGTCGGCAGCTTCGGCAACGATGATGCGTGAAGCTTCCTCGTAAAGCGCGGTGCGCTTCGCCTGATCCGAGAGCCGGCGGGCCTCCTGGAGCAGCTTGTCGACCTTTTCGTTCTTGTACCAGCAGGAGGCCTTCCATGTGCCGTGGAACGAGCTGTCGTACATCTGGCCGATCCAATTCTCCGGATCGACGAAGTAAGTCGAGACCCAGTGCACCCACATATCGGGCGTCGTCTCGGGCTTCGCCGTCGACGACACGAGCTGCGGCCAAAGGTTCGGAATGATATTGAGCGTGACGCCGATCCTGCGGAGATCCTGCTGGAGGATCTGGGCTGCCTGCGTCGTCTGGGCCAGATGCTGCTGAATGTGGATCTCGATCGGACGGTCGATCGGCGCGCCCTCTGCCTTCGCCTTGGCGAGCAGCTCCTTGGCTTTGTCCAGGTTGTAGTCGTAGGGAGGCAGATCCTTCGGCGCACCCCACAGGTTGGCGGGGATCGGTCCGGCATTGCGCACCGCGTAGTCCTTGAGCACGCCGCTGATGAAGCCCTTATAGTTGAAGGCGTGGCTCAGAGCCTGGCGATAGTTGACGTTGTCGAAGGGCGCTTTGCGATTGTTCATGCGCAGGACCATGACGCGCATGGACTCATCCTGCGACACGGTCGCGGTCTTGGACTTCATAACGCGCTCGACCTGGTCGGTCGGCAGGTAGCTGTCCGTCGCGTCGATCTCGCCTTTGATGAGCGCGTTGATGCGCGTCGTCGTCTCGCTGATGTTGCGCCGGCGCACGAGTTCGACAGGCGACGCGTTGTGTCCCCAGCCCTTGAAGTGATTGGGATTGCGCTTGAGATCGGCCTGCTGAACCGGGCGGTATGTCTCCGGATCGAGGACATAGACGCCGGATCCCGCCGAGTTGGAGGCGAGCCACGCCGTACCCCAGTCGTTGTCCTTCACGTTCGGCTCGATCACGCGCCGATTGAGGATCGCGACTAGCGGAACCGCCGACAGGAACGGCACATAGGCGTGCTTGAGCTTGAAGACCACCGTCGTCTTGTCGGGCGCCGTGACGTTGGCCGGATCGAGCACAGGCAGGAACGCCGAAGCCGCACCGCGCTTGATGCCGAGCAGTCGTTGGAAGCTCCACACAACGTCTTCTGCCGTGAGCGCGCTGCCGTCGTGGAACTTGACGTTGTCGTTCAGCTTGAACGTCCAGGTCAGCCCGTCCTCGCTCACCGTGTGACCGGTGGCAAGCCAGGGCACGAGCTTCGGCGGGTTGCCCTCGTAGGCGTACAGCGTGTCATAGACGTTGACCATGTAGCCCTGCATGGGCACGTCGAACAGTGCATGCGGATCGAGGCCACCGGGAAGCTGATCAGCCCAGATGAGTTCATTGGGATTGCGCTGTGCGAGCGCGATGGGTGAGCCGATGACCGCGGTCGCAGCGGCGGCCCCGGTCCCAACGAGGAATGTCCTGCGCTTCATAACTTCCCTCCAACAAACAGTTGCTGTTCAGCTGCTAGGCGATCACGAGAGGTAGGCTTTGTCGGGCGGCGCAGGCCACGCTGTACGGGAATGCGCCAGTCCGAGATCGAGCAGTGTCTCCGCGGTCTTCAGCGCCGCAAGCACCGGGCTGACAACAGGAGCAGAAAGGCGCCGGGACAGCTCACGCTCGACGCCCATGAATGCCATGCTCATGCAGCCCATGACGAGGACATCGGCGCCGTCCTCATCGATGCAACGGCGCCCCGTCGCGATAATACGGTCCCAGGCGTCGTTCCCGCCGCGCGCGAGATCCACGACCGAGACGCCGACGCCCCGCACCGACGCGAGACGCTCGCTCAAGCCCTGTGCGCGAAGACGCGGCGCCGCTCGCTTGGCACCACTGTCCAGTGGCGAGAGGATGGAGTAGCGCTCGCCGAGCTGCAGAGCGAGCGTCACCGACGATTGGCCAGGCCCGACGATGGGCATGGTAACGGTCTCGCGTATGGCGTCGATGGCCGGATCGGAGAAGCAGCCGACAATGCCAGCGCTGGCACCCTCGGCTTCTGCGCGCTGCAGCCCCGCCATGAGATGCGGTGCGACCATCACGACGTCGCGCTCACTCTCGATGGAAGGATATCCGGCCGGCACGCTCTGCACGGTGACTTCAATGTCGGCCGCGGCGTGGCGCTGGAGATAGTCGCGACGACGCTCGATCTCGGCGACGCCGAGAGTCTTCTCCATGGGCGCGACAAGCTGATAGACGATACGGCGGGCCATGGGATGGCTCCCTACTTCAACTGCGCCAGCGTATCATCGATCAGGGCCTTGGAGTCCTGCAAGGCGTCGGCGACACGATTGCGCGCCCGCACCATCTTGGTCTCCAGCATCCACCGCTGCTCGCCGTCGGGCAGTTTGCCGAACGCGGTGAGATCGTACAGGCAGGGGATCATCGTCGTCTGTGGCGTGTAGCCATACGGATCATGGCCATACGTACCGATTGCCGTCGATTGCAGCGGCACGAGGATGCGCGACAGGCGCTTCATCGCACGATTGAGAAGCTGTGCGGCAGCCTCCGAGCCCTTGCCGGCCTTGAATTTCTCGGCCTCGGCGCTGGCGGCGGCATCCATGCGGACCGCCGCGTCGTAGAACTCCTTTGCGCGCGCAGCTGCACCGTCGAGGCCGACTTGCTTGCCCGGCTCCTTGAACTCCTCGAGGCGTGCAATGACCTGCTCGGCGACGGGCACGAAGCGGAACGGCAGAACGGGCGCCGTCGTCAACTCCCAGAGGTAAGCCGCATAGAGCCGGATGTGCTCCTGCATATGCTTCCAGTCCATCTTGTCGAGGCGGTTCTCGACGGAGTGGTGCCACCAGCCGAGCGTCGCATTGGCGGTCGCCGCGAGCTCTTCGTCGGTGAAGCCCCCTTCACCGTGGAACATCGGAATGCCAATGCCGAAGAAGCTCGAATCGCCCGTCTTCACGGCGCGCTTCCACTTGTACTTCTTGGTCAGCAGATCTTTCTCGATGCCCTGATGGAAGGACTTCAGCTCCGCATTCGACGCCGTGTTCCAGAGTGTCGTGCCGATGAAGGCTGGCTGGTCGATCTGCAGGTAGGCAACGCAGTTCTTGCGCAGATCATCCCAGTTGCGATCGGCGAACCAAGCGGACCCGGCCATGGTGCCGGTTTCATGCGCCGTCCAGAAACCGAAGGTGATGCCGCGACGAAGCTTGTCGCGATGCTGCATGAAAACGCGCGCGAGCTCCATTTTGCAGGCATTTCCTGCAGCGTTGTCGGTCGCAGCCTCACCCGGCCAGCTATCCTGATGCCCACCGACGAGGACGAAATCATCCTTCTCCGGTGAAGTATCGGGTGCCGGCATGCGGGCGACGGTCACCTGGATCGGCCGCCAGCCGTTCTCGATGTGCGTGCGGAACCACACGCGCACGGGCCCTTTCTTGGCCATTTCGCGCAGCTTGAGGCCAGCAGTTCGCGCAATGCCGATGCACGGAATGGTCGGCATCTCGGTCTTGACGTTTTCCGGCGTCGGGTTGCCCCACACGGGCTTCACCGAACCGAAGGGTACCGCCTCGTTCTCCGGATGCCCCCAGTTCATCATGACGGCGCCGATTGCGCCTTTCATGCCGGCGATGCGCTGCTTCTCGTGGCGCGCCGGCGAATAGGAGAGCTCAGTGAGGATGATCTTGCCGCGCGCGTCCTGGCCCTCGTAGTCCGAGAAGGCGCCGCCGCCAACATCGACGATCTCAGCGCGCAGGCCGTCCTCGCTCGTATTCAAGCTATGGCCGAGCGTGTTGGCCTGAATAGCGATCTCGGTCGGACTCTCGACGCGGAATTCCGCGTGCTCGGGGAACGACACGATGGCCGGCAGCTCGTGCATCACGACGTCGGTCAGGCCATTGGCCTTCATCGCATCACGGCTGTACTCGGCCATGCGCTTGCCGTTGGCGCTTCCCGCCGCCCGGTGAGGGATCTCCGTGACGATCTTCTCGACGTGTGCACGGATACGGTCCGCAGAGACCTCATCCAGAACCTTCGCGCTCGACATGGCCACTCTCCCGGAACCTTGATGCTTCTGTATTAGCCGTCACATCTTGTATGACAGCAGTCAAGATGACAACATGCTAGGCGTTGGCATGTCAACTTGAGATGCGATGAATGATTTGGCAAAGTGCGGCGCCATTTTGTGCGCCGCAGCACGCACTCACAGCAGAGCCGCCGGAGCCATCGCGCCAGCGATCGGCGCCGCTCCCGCTCTGGAGGATTGAATGACCGCTGATATCCTACGCCTTGCCGAAATCCCGCAGCTGCGCCGCGACCAGGTCCTCGAACGGCTTCGCGATGCAATCATTGCCGGCCATTTCAAACCCGGCGATCGACTGATCGAACGCGAGCTGTGCGAGCGCATGGGCGTCAGTCGAACTTCGATCCGCGAAGCACTGCGTCACCTCGAAGCGCAGCATCTCATTCAGGTCGAGCCGCGCCGTGGCCCCGTAGTGACACGGGTGACGCGGAAACAGGTTGCCGAGATCTACGAGGTCCGTGCGCTGCTCGAGGCTGCACTTGTGCGACGCTTCGCCGAAACGGCGACGAACGCAGACATCACGGCGCTCCGCCGCATCTACGAGAACCTGCGTCAGGCCCGCTCGTCAGGAGACGTGCCGCGCATCGTCACGCTCACGAAGCGCTTCATCGAGCACATGATGGATGTCGTCGATCACGAGCTCATCGGCGACATGCTTCGCAAACTCACGGCACGCATCAGCGTGGTGCGCGTACTCGCCATCGCCGTACCGGGCCGGCTCGAGGAGAGCGGGCGCGAGCTCGCGATCGTGATGGAGGCCATCGAGCGTCGGGATGGCGACCTCGCTGCGCGCAGCCTTACGACTTACGTCCTCAATGCGGCGGAGGCGGCGCTCAAGCGCTTCGACGAGACCGAGCAGCAGACCAAGGACGCGGAGTAGCACGGCATCGCGACTGGCAGGTCGATGCTCTGCTGCGCTGCACTGTCTCGCTTGGTCGCCAACGCGCCCGTTAGCTAACGCAAAAGCTAGTGCAAAGTCGCGTAGGTGCCCGCCTCGCGGAATGCATCGAGGATGGCGATATGAAGCTCTGACTTCACGCGCCCGCCTGCATTGACGTTGGTAAGCGTCAAGCTCAGCGAGAACACCAGGCTGTCGGGCGTGAAGGTCTCCAGGACTGCCAGTGGCGGCGGCGTCGTCTGGACGCTCGATTGCTCGCGGGCTGCCTTCTCGAGGAGCGCGATCACCTCTTTGGGCTTGGCCTTCATGTCCGTGCTGACTTTGACGACCACCCGGCCCAGCATATTCCGGTGGGTCCAGTTCAGAACCCGACCCGAGATCAGCTCGGAATTGGGAACGATCAGGCTCGCTCGATCGAACGTCTCGATCTCCGTGGAGCGGACGGAGATCCGGCGGACATTGCCCTGCTGATCACCGACGACGATCCAATCTCCAACCTTGATCGGTCGCTCGGCGAGAAGGATCAGTCCCGAAACGAAATTGTTCACGACCGATTGCAGGCCGAAACCGATACCGACTGAAAGCGCACCCGCGACGATCGCGAGGTTCGTCACGTCGAGGCCAGCGTACGAGACGGCCATGAGCACCGCCACGCTGACGCCGACGTAGCCAACCGCCAGATCAACCGAGTTCGCGACACCCGCATCCATGCGGTCCTGCGCGAGAACATGCTCGCGCAACCAACGCTGGGTGACGCGCGTCAGGAAGAGCAGGGCGATGAAGAGTATGATGCCGACGAGTATCCGTATCAGCGAAATACGGAACTGGCCGATCTCGAAGCCGAAGAACAGCGACTTCGCCCAGTCGCGTATATCGGCGCCCGAGAAACCCCATTGCAACATGAGCAGTGGCAGCGCGGCAAAGAGCAGCGATAGCAGCACGGCCATCTCGCACAGCTTGACGATCTGTGTCTGACGCGCGCGTTCGATGCCGAAGCGGTTCTCGAGGAATGTGCCGATGGCGCTGTTCGCGCCGTCTTTGCGTCGCGTGACGGCGCGAACACCGAGATAGATGAGGCCCGCCAGAGCGAGAACCGTTCCAGTCAGTACGATCTGCTGGGCAACGTAGCGTCCGAGTGCGACGTAGCCCACGGCAGAGCTGACAGCGATGAATATCGCGAGAACCAGGAGCGGCAGCTTGATCCCGAGAGGCGCAAGCCGCTTTCCTGCATTGGCGTCGACCCTGTCCAGATGATTGACGGCACGCAAAGGACCTGTCTGCGCAACGAAAGGCGTGAGTGCCAGCAACGCCAACAATCCCGCGGTCATGAGGTTCGTCAGGAAACCTTGGGTCACCGTGACGGCCAGCGGCACATAGATCGCTCGGCCATACTCGACGAGAACCGTGTCCAGGATATAGACGGCGACGATAGCCCTCACGATCATGAGGATGAACGAGGCCGTGGCGTCGTCGACGGGAATGAGCCGCCATTCCGGATGGTGCGGCGTGAGGGCGACGCGCGCCAAGCCAGACCCCGCAATGTAGATCAACGCACCCCAGAGCACCGTTTCGGACAGGCGCTCCCACGGTGAGAAGAACATGTCGAGGCTGTCGAATCCAACGTAGAGGATGGCCGTCGCCACCATCGGCCCCAGCATGCGCGCAGGGGCCACTATGGCCGCTTGATTGATCCTATCGAAGAAGGTCGGGATGCCCTCGAAGGCAGCGCGCCTCGCCTCGACCCACTGATTGACTACTTTGCTGATCAGAAATACCGCGGCGAGCGCGCCCGCGATCACGGCCAATAGCGCAAGCGATTGCCGGCTGCTGCGCTCAAACCAATGTGCGCCGTAGTACTGGGCACGACCAGCGATGCTCGGCAGACGATCGTAGACGTCGTGCCAAAGTGATGGCAGGAGCGGGCTCGCGCGCCGCTCGAACAGGTTACGCGAGAAAATCTGATACCGCATGACCGTAATGCGGTCGATCATCTGCTTGCCGCGCACCCACGCGAGTTCCACGCTCTTGATCGCGCCATCGAGCGCCGCCGCGATCGTATTAAGGCGCGCGCGCTCGGTCGCGATGGCGGGCGCTTCCGGCTGATCCTTCGGTGGTGGGCCAAGCCGCTCGATCTGGCTTTTGACTTCGCTGAGCTGTGGCCTGAGCACCTCGGCGGTAGCCGTCGAGTCGTAGATGATCTCTTCGACATCGGAGCGCAGTCGCTGCAGCTCGCTTTCCAGCTCCTTGAGCTGCTGTATCGATTTCTCAGCCGCCTCGATGCCCTTGATCAAGCGTTCGACCGGCGTTGTCACTTCGGGCGACAACAATGGAGCCTGGGGAGACGGCGCAGCTGACGGCGCACTCGTCGCAGGCGCTGAGGGGGCAGGGCCGGGAGTTGCCGCGGGCTGCGACTGCTGCGCCGAGGCGCCAATTGAAAGCGCACATAGAAGTGCGACCACGAGTGCTATGCACGCACGACGAGCCATGACCAGGGGAGCTCCACATTCCTACCGCTCAAGCAGGGCCATCGGAGTGGCACATCTCGAGCACCATGTGACGATGAACAGTTCCGGTGGGTCCGAACGGGATAAGCAGGCGAGAGGATTTCATCCCCGCGTGGCAGCGTGACGGCGCGTGGTATCCCGAGCGCCCAAATCTGGTCAAGACGCGTGATCGTGAATTTAGGCGCGTTTCGTGGTGGGAATCGATGCTGGTTGACGCTCAGAAGCCACAATGTTGTGGCCGGACGGCGGCAATCCTATCGGGGGGCCCTTCGACGAAATAGGCCACGTCCCGTCCAAAACGTTGCTGGATAGCAGCCCGGACCACGACCTCGCTCCCCTGCGGGTGGCGACGTCGCGGTGCCGGTACTCGAATGCAAATGCACGTGCTCTGCGACAGATAACAGAGCGGATGCCACTTCGGTGGGATCAGTCCGTTACCGCAAACAGCGCAATCTGCGGGAAGGTGATGAGCAGAGCCACGATCATCAGTTCGAGGATGACGAACGGGATACAGCCATAGAACATGTCCCGAAGCTCGACATTCGGCGCCATACTCTTGACGACGAACACATTGAGGCCGACGGGCGGCGTGATGGCACCGATCTCGACCATCTTCACGACGAGCAGGCCGAACAACACGCCATCGAAGCCGACCGACTGCACGATCGGATACACAATCGGCATCAAGATAAGAATCATCGACAGCCCGTCGACGAAGCAACCCAGAAACAGGAATGGAAGCAGAACAAGAACGATCGTACCCGTTTGAGAGAGATTCAATCCGGCGACGAGCGTAGCCAAATGCGCGGGAAACCCAGTCGTTGAGAGCCCAAGACTGAACAGACCTGCACCGATCACGAGGGCGAAGATCGAGCAGGTTGCCGTCCCCGTATCGCGGAGACCTTCGAGAACGGCCCGCTTCCTCCCCGGACGCCGTAGGACCGCGATCAACGCGAAGAGCGCACCGAGAGCTGCGGCCTCGGTCGCCGTTGCCACACCGAGATAGATCGTTCCCATCACGGCAGCAAAGAGTATCGCAAGTTCCCAAGTCCGTCCGAGGGCAGTCAAGCGCTCTCCCCACGAGGGCTTGGGCTCACTCTTCGGGTCCGGCGCGATCTCGGGCTGCAGCTTGACCCAGACGATGATTCCGATGACGTAGATGATCGCCGTCAGGATGCCAGGCACGAGAGCGGCAACGAACAGCTTCACGAGTGAAACGTTCGTCGCGATCGAATAGACCACCAGAATGCCGCTCGGAGGAATCAAGACGCCGAGCGTGCCGCCAGCAGCGATACAGCCCGCGGCGAGCTTACCCGAGTAGCCCTTCTTGAGCATCTCCGGCAGCGCGACGCGCGCCATAGTCGACGCTGTCGCGACACTTGATCCGCAGATCGTGGAGAAGGCTGCGCAGCCGAAGACCGTCGCGGCGGCGAGCCCCCCCGGCACGCGTCCAAGCCATTTCTGTCCAGCGTCGAATGCCTGGCGAGAGAGGCCCGCGGAGAACGCCATCTGCCCCATGAAAAGGAACAGCGGCAGCACGATGTAGGCGAAATTCGCCGTCGCACTGTAGGCGAAGGTCGAGAGCAGGAACTCCACCGCCCGCCACGGACGCGCGCCGGCGAGACCGATCATGCCCGCAGCTGCCAGTGCGAAAGCGATGGGCAGGCGCGTCAACAGGAGGACGAGCAGAAGACCGATGATGGCCAGTCCAGGCGCGAGATCTGCAAGCATTATTCTACGGCCTTTTCTGCAGCGGACGGCGCGATGATGCGGGGCTGGCCTACGAGGAAGCGATAGATGTCACAGGCGAATTGCACGGCGAGGAGCCAAAGGCCGATCGCCAGAAGAATGCGCGCGGGCCAAAGCGGAAATGGCACGATGCCGAAACCAGCCTCGCCGCGCTCGAATGACATCATGGCCTGCTTGCTACTCGGCCAGGCCAGCAGAATGACGATCGCGAAACAGGTGATGTAACCGATCAGCTCGAGGAGCTTTTGTGCCCAATCTGGAAGGTGCCGTGTCACCAACTCGATCGAATAGTTCTGGCGCTGCTGCTGAGCGGCAGCCAAGCCAAAGAACACCAGCACCACCATCAGGAGCTCGCTGAATTCGACGCCGCCGTGCAGCGGCGCGTTGAACAGAAAGCGCCCCGCGACGTCCACGCAAACGACGATGATGATGAGGAGCGTCGCGAAGCCACTCAGGATGCTCAGCGAGAGCAACCCTCGTTCCACCCGTTCGATAAGCGCGATCATAGGTCTACCGGTTTGAGGAGCGCGGGGCTTGGGGGATTTGGAGGAGCGCTTGTATCAAGCGCTCCTCCAGGCGACAGGAGACGACTGACGGACGTCAGCTCTTGCCGCACTTCTGTAGATAACGTTCGAAACCCGGGACGTACGTCGAGGCCTTCTCGAACTCGCGCACATAGCCGAGGAATTGATCGAGCATCGCGGGGCCATCTGCCTTGGTCTCGGCCTTGACGCGCTTCAGCCAGGCTTCCTGAAGAGGAGCAACCGCCACCTTGCGGACTTTCTCGAACTCTTCCGGGCTGGTTACGCTGATGCTGAGCTTGTCCTTCATTCCGCAGAGCCGATCGACCACGGCGCCGACGCTCTCGTCATTGAACTTCAGCGACATCTTCAGTGCCTCGGCTGAGACTTCATCGATGAGCTTGCGGTGCTTCTCGCTCAGTTTTTTGTAGCGATCGAGACTGATGGCAACGACCGCCATCGCATAGATCCCAAACGCACCACCGTCAGCGCCGAATTTGCCAACCTCGTGAGCGCCACCAAGAACGGTCGAATCAAAAGGACCGGTCATCGCATCGACGACGCCACGCTGAAGCCCTTCGAGGCCATCAGGCCAGGTGAGCGCTACGGGCGTCGAGCCAAGAGCGGAATACGCATCCGAGATCGGCGGCACGGCCCGAATTCTGATGCCCTTGTAGTCATCGGCCTTGACGAGCGACTTGCGCGACCAAACTGAGTTCTCCGCCCAAGGACCTGCGTAGAGAATCTTCGCGCCCTTGCTTTCGAACTCGTTCCGGAAGGACGCGTTCTCGGCGTATAGCTTGTTCCAGGCGAGAGCCACGGCGTCGGCTTTCTGCGACGTCAGCGGCAGAAGAACATTTGCGAGTGGGTATTCGCGGACATTGTAGCCGGAGGGTGCACCGTTCACGACATCAGCGGCGCCGCTGCGCAGTGCGGGAAAGAGCTCCGCACCCTTCACGAGGGACTGGTTCCAGAACTTCTCGAACTTGATCTCGCCACCTGAGCGCTTCTCGATCTCACCCATGAACCAGAGATCGGTCTTGCTTGCTGAATAGACATCCGAGAAGTACGTCGCGTAGACGAACTTCTCGGCGGCCGAGGCGCTGTTTGCGCCCAGCACTAGGGCACAGGCGGCGATTGCCGTGCGCGTGGTTCTGCCGAGCAGCCGTAAATTCATCATTATATCTCCTTCATGGCGTTTCCAACGTTGCGCGGGCAGTTAGGCCACGTGTTGCGTGGTTCGGCCCGTCTGTACTTTCTTTAGTGCCGTGATGATGGGATTGGAGGAGCCCGCAAAAGTGGGCTCCCCCGAGTGACGTATGGACGACGAAGATCAGCTCTTGCCGCACTTCTGGAGAAAGCGCTCGAAGCCCGGAACGTAGGTCGAGGTCTTCTCGAACTCGCGCACGTAGCCGAGGAACTCGTCGAGCATCTTGCGACCGTCGACCTTTGCCTCGCTATTGGCGCGCTTGATCCAGGCATCCTGAAGAGGCGCAACAGCGCCCTTGCGGACTTTCTCCGCCTCTTCTGCGCTGAAAACGCTGACGCTGATCGCGTCTTTCTTCGCACAGAGCTTGTCTACGGCACCGCCAACGCTCTCGTCGTTGAACTTGATCGACATCTTGGGCGCTTCGGCAGCGACTTCGTCGATAATCTTGCGATGCTTCTCGCTGAGCCGCTTGTAGCGATCCATGCTGATGCCGACCGTCGCCATGGCGAAGATACCCATGCCGCCAGCGTCAGTGCCGTACTTGCCAACTTCATGCGCGCCGCCAAGCACGCCGGAGTCGAACGGCGCCGACGACATCGCGTCCACAACACCGCGCTGCAGGCCCTCGAGACCATCTGGCCAGCTGAGCGCAACAGGCGTCGCACCGAGAGCGGCATAGGCGTCCGAAACGGCCGGAACGGCGCGGACTTTCAGCCCTTTGAAGTCATCCGCTTTGGCGATGGGACGGCGTGCCCACAGGGAGTTCTCGGCCCAAGCGCCCACATAAAGGATCTTCGCGCCCTTGCTCTCGAACTCTTTCCGGAAATCGGCGTTCTGCGCGTAGAGCTTGTTCCACGCAAGCGTCACCGCGTCAGCCTTCGAGGACGTCAACGGGAGAACGATATTGGCGAGCGGGTATTCACGCACGTTGTAGGATGAGGGCGCCCCATCGACGATGTCGGCGGCGCCGCTACGAAGCGCAGGAAAAAGTTCCGGCGCTTTGACCAGCGACTGATTCCAGAATTTCTCGAACGTGATCTCGCCGCCCGAACGCTTCTCGACCTCGCTCATGAACCACAGGTCGGTCTTGCTCGCCGAATAGACATCCGAGAAGTACGTCGCGTAGACGAGCTTCTCTTTTGCAATTGCGGGGGCGGCACCAACCAACACACTCAACGCAGCAGCAGCTACCGACATGCAGCCACTCAACTGACGTAGTCTCATCGTAGCGATCTCCTTCAAGGCATTTTTTACTGTGAGCGGGCGGTTCGGAATCACGTGCTGCGTGACGTCACCCGTCAGTTGTTGATCGTAGACAGCTTGGTAGAGCCTCTGAAAGCGGCTCCTCCTCCAGCAATGAAAATTCAGTTCTTGCCGCACTTCTGGAGATAGCGCTCGAAGCCGGAAACGTAGGTCGATGTCTTCTCGTACTCGCGTACGTAAGAGACGAACTCATCGAGCATGGCCTTGCCGTCTACTTTCGCCTCGGTGTTTGCGCGTTTGATCCAGGCCTCCTGCAGCGGGCCCGAGGCCATATTCCGAATCTTCTCAGCCTCTTCCGCACTGAAGATGTTGATCGTGACCTTGTCCTTCCTCGCACAGAGTTTCTCGACCGCGCCGTCAATGCTCTGGTTCAGGAATTCGACGGCCTTCTTCGGAGCTTCTGCCATGAGCTCGTCGATGAGCTTGCGATGTTTCTCGTTGAGTCGATTGTAGCGGTCCATGCTGACGGCAGTTGTCGCTATAGCGAAAATGCCGACGCCGCCAGCATCCGTTCCGTACGTCGCGACATCCTGAACATTGCCATGAACGGACGAGTCGAACGGAGCGGAGGACATCACATCCACAACACCGCGCTGAAGCCCTTCGATGCCCTCGGACCAAACCAGTGCCACCGGTGTAGCACCTATCCTGACGAGGACATCGGACACCACAGGAACGGCTCGGACTTTCAGACCTTTGAAATCATCCGCCTTGGTAATCGGCCGGCGCGACCAAGCCGTGTTCTCTGCCCATGCCTGAGAGTAGAGAACTTTCGCCCCCTTGCTTTCGAACTCGTTCCGAAAGTGCTTGTTCTCGGCATAAAGGCGGTTCAAGCCGAATGTCACCGCGTCACCGCGCTTGGAGATCATGGGCATGAGCACGTTGGCGAGCGGATACTCTCGCACATTGTACGCGGCCGGAGCGCTGCCGACGATGTCCGCCGCACCGCTACGCAATGATGGAAAGAGTTCTGGCGCTTTGATCAGCGACTGCGACCAATATCGCTCAAATTTGATCTCTCCATTTGAGCGCTTCTCGAGCTCGTTCGTGAACCACAGATCGGTTCGACTGGCTGAAAAGGCCTCGGAAAGATAAGTCGCGTAGACAAACTTCTCTGCCGCCGAAGCACCGCTGGCGATCATCAGCGCGCTAAGAGCTGCAGCCGCCGTCCAGGTTCGGTGCTTGTTCCGACGCAACTTCATTCTCATTGCTCCTTTGGCCGCTATTGCGCGGTTTGGCGCCAGTTCATGGTTGGGTACCAGCGCATTTGCTCGTTGTGTCGGGACAACTACGGTATTCGACAGGTTGCTGGGGAAGTGATTGGAGAGCTACGCGGAGGCGAGATCAGATGAGCGCACTCCTCAGGGCATTTGACACATCGGATTGCGCACGCACGGCATCGTCGATCGCAGGCGTCATGCCGAAGAAGCCGTGGATCATGCCGGCGTATTCTTTGCGCTCGACTTTCGTGCCAGCAGCGCGGAGCGCCTCGGCGTAGTCGGCACCCTCATCGCAAAGGACGTCGCATTGCGCGGCGACGATCAATGCTGGCGGCAAGTTGGCGAGACTTTTCGCTTTGATGGGTGACGCGCGCCAATCGTCGGCGTCCTCGGCACTACGAAGGTAGTGCTGATAGAACCACTTCATGGCGCCGCTTGTCAGAACACCGTAGCCGTCACCGAATCGATTGTAGCTGTCGGAACCAAGTCCGTAGTCCGTCACGGGATAGATCAACACCTGCAGCTTGATGTTCGCGTGGCCTGCATCGCGGGCCATGATCGCGACGACGGCCGCCAAATTGCCACCGGCGCTGTCGCCGCCGACTGCGAGACGCGAAGGATCGATGCCGAGCGAGGCGCCATTCTCTCGTACCCAGGCATATGCAGCCCAGGCATCCTCGGCGGCGGCAGGAAACTTGTGCTCCGGCGCCAAGCGGTAGTCGACTGCAACGACAACAACTTCGGCGCCGCCACAGATATTGCGTGCGATTGCGTCATGCGTATCGAGATCGCCGAACACGTGGCCGCCGCCATGAAAATAGATGAATGCCGCTCGCGGTCCCTTGGCATTGGGCCAGTAGATGCGGACGGGCACGTCCCCGCCTGGACCCGCCACAACACCATCCACAGCCCGCGCAATCGGCGCCGGCGTACCACCCCGCGCGCGCGACATCGCATTGAATGTCGCCCTGGCTTGCTCAGGCGTCAAACTCTCGACGGTCGGCAGCTTCGCCTCAGCCAGCGCGGCGAGAGCGACCTTTATTTGCGGATGTACGGGCGTGCTCAACGTTTCCTCGCCTGCTCTGTGTCTTTTTCCCTGCCGCTTTCAACGGCGCTCGCTGCTCTTCGGCAGCCGGATCGAAGTGTGCAACCGAACCCTCCTCGAGAATGCAGCGCGTGATGTACGCGTACAGCATCGGCGGTATGGGGCGATCGAGAACGACAAAACCCACACGCAGCATCTGGCTGCGCATCACAGCTTCGGCCTCGTCCGGATCTCCCGACTGCAGCAGCTCTACGAATGTGTCGTAGTCGCGCAGGATGTCGTGGAGCGGGAGATAAGGACGGCCCAAGCGCCGGACATAGATGTTGATCAGGCCATAGAGCGACTGCCACGAGCGGAAGATGAACTCGTTCGACGCCTGGTGGAGAATTTCGTAGAATTCCCAGTGCCCGTCGAAGAAAGTCTTCTCGTCATTGCGATCGGCTGCCGCGCGCATCTTCTCCAGAGGCGCCACGAGCAGCTCAAAAACGGATGCATTACCCTTGGCCGTAACGTAACGCGCCGCCATACCGCCGAGGACAGCTCGCAGGATGATCATGTCCTGCATTTGCTCGGGCGTGGGATCGACGACGAACGCGCCTCGTCCGGGATGGAATTCGACGAGGCCCTCTGATGCGAGGCTCCTCAGTGCCTCGCGCAGCGGACCACGGCTGATCTGGAACTGCTCGGCAAGTCCCGTCTCGACCAGATGTGCGCCGGGTGCCAGTCGACCGGACCAAATCGCCTCCTGAATCAGGCGCTTCGCCATCACGGCGAGCGTCGGCGAACGAACGATTTCCGGCAGTTCCAGCATCCAATGCCCCCGCGAGCGACCGGGGAGGAATGGCTGCAATGCGCAAAATTGTCAACAGATCACCGGAATCGGTAAATTGTTGACAGCCGACAATCCGAGGTTAGTGTGAACCGAAATGGCAATAAGAGCGTGCGACGCCGAGGGCGCTGCACGTCGTGAAGGAGGAATGCATGAAGGGCGTCGTCTTCGCCGGCGATCGGCGCGTGGCGTTTGAGGATTTCGCAGACCCCACTCCCGGACCGGGTGAAGTCGTCCTCGAAATCAAGGCCTCCGGCATGTGCGGGAGCGACCTGAAGTTCTACCGGGCGGCTCCTGGCGAGGCTGCGAAGTTGCTCGGCTTTTCGAGCGCGCGCGCCGTCATCGCAGGCCATGAGCCGTGCGGTGTCGTGGCGGCCGTCGGCAGCGGTGTCAGCGAGCGCGAAGCCCGCGTGGGCCAGCGGGTGATGGTGCATCACTATCGCGGCTGTGGTGTCTGCCCGCACTGCTCGACAGGCTGGATGCAGCTCTGCGACGAGGGTGTCGCCGAAGTCTACGGCGCGACCGGGCACGGCGCTCATGCGCCCTACATGAAGGTGCCGGCCCGCACACTCGTGAACCTCCCCGATGCGCTGTCATTCGAAACTGGCGCCGCAATCTCATGCGGCACTGGAACGGCGTGGGGCGCGCTCAAGCGCCTGGAGCTCACCGGTGACCAGACGATCGCGATCTTCGGTCAAGGCCCGGTCGGGCTGTCGGCGACGCAGCTCGCAGCAGCCATGGGCGCCCGCGTCATCGCACTCGATATCAGCAACGAGCGACTGGCTCGCGCAAAGGAATTCGGCGCGGATGTGCTCGTCAATCCAACGAAGACCAATGCGGTCGATGCGATACGTCAGGTGACGCATGGCCTCGGTGCGCACGCGTCTCTCGACTCCTCGTCGTCGTCGGAAGCGCGCCGACAAGCCGTTCCATGCGTGCGCACATGGGGCAAGGCGTGCTTTGTCGGCGAGGGCGGGCAGGTTACGCTGGATGTGAGCCCTGACATGCTGCGCCGGCAGGTTACTGTCATCGGCTCTTGGACGTTCTCGACAGTGGGCCAGGCCGAGTGCGCAACGTTTATCGCCGATCGCAAGATCAACGTGGACGAACTCTTCACGCACCGCTGGAAACTCGATCAGGCCGATGAAGCCTACCGATTGTTCGATCGGCAGACCACCGGCAAAGGCGTATTCCTTATGTAGCGCCCCAGCGGGGCAACTCAGGTCATCGACAAAGATCGCGACGCGAAAAGGCAACCAATATGAGCCAGGCCACTTCTGCCAAAGAAGCAATCCAACTAGATGTTGCCGTCGTTGGCGCAGGCCTCGGCGGCCTCTACGCCATCCATCGCCTGCGGGGCCTCGGCTTCAAGACGCGCGCCTTCGAAGCAGGGAGCGGCGTTGGCGGCACATGGTTCTGGAACAAATATCCCGGCGCGCGCTGCGATATCGAGAGCCTCGAGTACTCCTACTCGTTCGACGACGATCTGCAGCAGGAGTGGAGCTGGCCTGAGCGCTATTCCACGCAGCCGCAGATCCTGGCCTACATCCAGCATGTCGCAAAGCGCTTCGATCTGATGCGCGACGTGCAGCTCAATACCCGCATCACCGAAGCGACGTTCAACGGCGATCTCAATCGCTGGACACTTAAGACGTCCAATGGCGAGACGATCTCCGCTCGCTTCTGCATCATGGCGACCGGCAATCTTTCGACCCCGCGCGTACCGGACTTCAAGGGCATCGGTGCGTTCGAGGGCAAGTGGTACCACAGCGGCATGTGGCCCGCAGAAGGCGTCGACTTCACGGGCAAGCGCGTCGGCGTGATCGGCACCGGCTCTTCGGGCATCCAGATGATCCCGCTGATCGCCCAGCAGGCCAAACACCTCCATGTCTTCCAGCGGACGGCGAATTTCAGTCTGCCGGCGCAGAACGGGCCGATGGATCGCGAGCGTGAGCAGGCTTTCAAGGCCAACTACCGCAGCCGGCGGGACGAAGCCCGCCAGACCGGGTTCGGCGTTTCGGGCTATCCGGTGCCCACTCAGTCGGCGCTCGAGGTCTCCGACGATGAGCGGCGCAAGAAATACGAGATGCTATGGGATCGTGGCGGCAGCATCGGCTTTCTCTCCTGCTATTCGGACTTCCTCGTGAGTGAGGAGGCCAACGAGACGGCTGCCGCGTTCGTGCGCGAGAAGATCCGCAGCGTCGTGAAAGATTCCAAGACGGCAGCCCTGCTGACACCAACGGATCATCCCATCGGCACCAAGCGGCTCTGCCTCGATACCGGCTACTACGAGACCTACAATCGGCCGAACGTTTCGCTGGTCGATGTGCGCTCGGCACCGATCCAGGAGATCACGCCGAAAGGCGTGCGGACCGCCGATCAGGAATACGAGCTCGACGCCATCGCCTTCGCGACCGGCTTCGACGCCATGACAGGTGCGCTGCGCGAGATCGACATTCGTGGTGTCGATGGCACGCGCCTCTCGGACAAGTGGATTGGCGGCCCGATGACCTATCTCGGCATCACGGTCGCCGGGTTCCCGAACATGTTCATTGTCACGGGCCCCGGCAGCCCGGGCGTCAAGAGCCAGATGATTCATTCGATCGAGCAGCATGTCGATTGGGTGTCCGATTTGCTCAAGACAGCGTCCGAGCGTCAGATTCGCCGCATTGAAGCTGATACCGACGCGGAGACGAACTGGGTATCGCACGTCAATGAGGTTGCCGACGGCACGCTCTATCCGCGTGCGAATTCCTGGTATGTCGGCGCTAACATTCCCGGAAAGCCCCGCGTGTTCATGCCGTACGTCGCCGGTGTCGGCGTCTATCGCAAGCTCTGCGACGAGGTTGCCACGGACGGCTATCGAGGCCTCAAGCTGTCGTAGGGCGGGACGGGAAAGTCCGCGTTAAGACTGCGGCTATCCGACCTTTGCGGAGCGGGATTGCGCGTGCGAGGCTTTGCCTATGACCGCGCCCCGCATCCCGACACCTGTCCACCTCGCCGACTATGAGTTACTCGCCGAGAAGCGGCTGGCGCCGGGCGCTGCGGCTTATTTCTGCGGCGGTGCGGCCGACGAGCTGACGCTCCGCTGGAACCGCGAAGCGTTCGACAACCTCGCGCTGATACCCCGCGTGCTCAATGGCGGGGCGGGCGGCAGCGCACGCGTAAACCTGTTCGGACGCACATACGCACATCCGATTTTTGTCGCACCCGTCGCGCATCAGGCCCTCGCGCATCCGGATGGCGAACGTGCGACTGCGATGGCCGCCGCCGCACAAGGCGCAGGCATGGTGCTCAGCACGCTCGCCAGCATCAGCATGGAAGCAGCCGCTGCGGCAGGCGAAACGTGCCGCTGGTTTCAGCTCTACATGCAGCCGGAGCGCGAGGACACTCTCCGACTCGTGCGGCGCGCCGAAAATGCCGGCTATGAGGTGCTGGTCCTCACTGTGGATGCGCCGATCAGCGGCGTGCGCAATCGCGAGCACCGCGCGGGCTTTCGCCTTCCGCCGGAGCTGACACCTGACAACCTGCGCCACCTGAAAAATCCGAACCCGCCTGCGAAGCCAGGCATCGACAGCATCGTCTTCGACCATCTCATGTGCCTCGCACCGGGCTGGCAGGATGTCGAATGGCTGCGCGGGATCACGACACTTCCAATTATTCTGAAGGGCATTTTAGCCGCGGATGACGCTGTGCGAGCGATCGATGCCGGCGCTGCGGGGATCGTGGTCTCGAACCACGGCGGGCGCACACTCGACACGGCACCGGCCACAATCGACGTGCTTCCCGAGATTGCCGAGCGTGTCGCCGGGCGCGTACCGCTCCTCGTTGACGGCGGTATTCGGCGCGGCACCGACGTCATCAAAGCAATCGCCGCGGGCGCGTCGGCCGTGATGGTCGGGCGTCCAATTGTCCATGGTCTTGCCGTGGACGGCGCCATGGGCGTCGCGCACGTGCTACGGCTTCTGCGTGATGAGTTCGAGGCTGCGATGGCGCTCACGGGCTGCAAGACGCTCGCCGACATCGGCCCGCATCTTTTGCGCTGGCGCGCGGCTCTTCCTAGCGGATCGTGAACTGGATCGGGATCACCAGCTCGAGGACTTCACCGGGGATCTCATCTGGCGGCTGGGGTAGCGGCGAGGCCCGCTTGAGAACAGCCAGAGCCTCGGCATCGAGGTGTGTGCTCTGCGAGGCCTTGATCACCTTCGCCGAAAGAACCTGGCCCTTGCGGTCAATTGCAAAGCGGACTTGAACGGCGCCCTGCTGGCCGGCCTGGCGAGCCTCTGCCGGATAGCGGCGATGGCGACCCAGATGGTTCATAAGCGCCTTCGACCACGACATGGCTTCATCTGAAGGCCGGTCGGTTGTGCCCTGGCGGCGAGCCGCGGTCTGCGGCGCCGGCGTTGCCGTGGGGGCAGGCGGCGCTCCCTGCTGGACCATGGCCTCCTGAGGCTTGGCCTCTTCGACTTCGGGCTTCTCGTCCTTCTTCTCTTCTTTGACCTCCACCTTCTCGATAGGCTTTTCTACTTCTTCTTTTTCTTCCTTGACCTCTTCGATCGGCTTCTGGATCGGCATCGCCAGCTCCGGATCCGGCGCGACTGGGAGCGGGACCTCCTTGGGCGGCGTGACCTCCTGCACTTCCTCCGTCGGCTTTTTCTCGTCGATCTGCGGCTGTGTGACCTCGGCGGTCGGCCCCGGCAATTCGGCAGCATCGGCCGTTGCCGCAACTGGCAGAGGCGCCAGCTCCAGCATGAAGGCGCCCTCGGCCTCCTCGACGACCTCCTCAGTCGGCGGCATCAGGTAGGCATAGGCGACGAGCCCCGCATGCAGGCTCATGACGATCAGGGCCGACGCGAGAACGCGCGCCCACCACCGCCATCGCGGCTCCAATGCATTGCCATCGAACATCATCAGGTTGTGTAGTCCATCGGGAACGCAGTGCGCTTCATATGAGCGCCAAGGTGCGTGCGCGCACGCCGTCATTTCGACGCATCTTGACTCTTATCGGAAAGAAAAGCCAGCCCTTCAGCCCTGCCGCGGCCTTCTGGCACCCGTCAGAGCCCGCAAAGCCCGGCTCATGGAGCGGCGCCCCCGTGCCAGCACGGTCGGCGTGGCTTTCGGGCGAGGCGACAGCGGGATTTCAGCTGTTGGGACAGCAGCTTCAGTCGGCATGGGCCTCGCCTCCGCCCGCTCCAGCGCCATGGCGGAGATATCGCGCAGGCGGGGATCCGCGTGGCCTTGGAGATAGGCACCAAGCTCAGCGCAGAAATTACCCGGTGCAGTTTCCACCGAACGACGCAGCCAGCGGACCGCGCCATCCGCATCGCCATCAGCCATCAAATGACGCGCGAGATTGAACGCAGCATGAAAGCAGCTACGCCTCGCCCCACGGGCATACCAACGCCGCGCGGCACGCGGCTTCGGCGTCCCGCGCCAACCCTCCTCGCAGCCCTGGCCGATAAAGTTGAAGGCCTTCGCGTTACCGCGCCGCGCCGAGCGCACCAGAAGCGCCAGGATGTCGCCGCTGTCGCCCTCCGCACCATCGCGCGCGAGCATGAGCATGGCGAGGTTGAAGTTTGCCCAGGCGTGCCCCATCTCGGCGACTGCGCGATAGGCCTGCGCGGCGATACGCGTGTTGCGTGCGGTGCCCCAGCCGAGCTCATGACAGCGCCCAACCATGTTGATCGCGTCCGCATTGCCGGTGCGCGCCGCGAGCTGGAACCAGCGGAGCGCCGCCTCAGCATCACGCGCCGTCCCATGCCCTTCGAGCAGCATGTGGCCCCAACCAAGCTGCGCTGAGACCTCGCCATTGGCGGCCGCCTGACGCATACGCGCGGCAAGAAGCGTAGGATCGCCGGCGAGACGCGCTTCATGTTGAGACGCTGCCTCCCACAGGAAGATGACCTCGCGGGGCTTGGCGTCCTCGCGCATCACATCTCGGACCAGTGCCGAAGCAGGTTGTGGTAGTGCGCCATCAGCGTGTTGACCGCCGGGTCGTCGTCGGGCAGCAGCGTTCTGGTCCGCATGATCGCGTTGTCGAGATCGTAGAGCATGTGGCGCCGCCAGGTGTCCTTGACCATCGACTGGGTCCAGAACACCGCGCTCCAGCGGCTGCCGCGCGTGACGGGTGTGACACTGTGCAGGCTCGTTGCCGGATAGACGACCATGTGACCCGGCGGCAGCTTCACTTTGTGCGTGCCGTAGGTGTCGTGGACGACGAGCTCGCCGCCGTCATAGTCCTCAGGCGGTGTCAGAAACAGCGTTGACGACACATCCGTCCTGAGACGCTGGCCGTTCGGCAAGGCGCGGATGGAATTGTCGACGTGAGCGCCGAAAGTCATGCCGACATCGTAGCGATTGAACATCGGCGGGAGCACACGCAACGGCAAGGCCGCGGTCGTGAATGTCGGATTGCGACCGAGCGCGCGCATGATGATCTGGCCGAGATCCTGCGCCTCCGGCGCATCGAGCGGCACCTGAAGATTGTTCTTCACACTCGAAACCTGGTCGCCCGCCGTGGCGCGACCGTCCTGCCACGCCGTGTTCTCGAGAACGCGACGGATATGCGTGACCTCCTCGCGGGTCAGAACATCTGGAATGGTTACAAGCATCGTGCCTCCAGAAACGCGAAGATTGCCGGGCAAGCCCGGCAATCTCCAAACTCGTCAATTCTGCGCCGCTCAGTACTTGAAGCTTGCACTCAGCCAATACGTGCGCGGCGGGCCGAGGTCAGCGCGCTGCGCGCTCCAGTTGAGCGACCGCGCATAGAGCTCGTCGAACACGTTGTCGACGTTGAGCCGCAGCGTGATGTTGTCGGTCAGCTCATACTGCGCCATCAGGTTGACCAGGAAGTAGTCAGGGAGCTTGCCGGCCTTCCCGTTCGCGATGATGCGAGTCGCGTCGTCAGGCCGACCGACGATGGACTCACCCACGTACTGGAAGCCTGCGCCAGCCGTGAAGCGATCCGTGAATTTGTAGGTCGACCAGAGGTTCGCGGTAAACGTTGGCGTAAAGGCAAGCTCATCGCCATCGGTCGAAGTGCGCACTACCCCATTGACCGTGTAATCACTTGCCGTCTGACTACGATCCACAGCCGCACCGTGCTGCCGCTCGCTGTCGACCAGTGCGAGACCACCAAAGACCTTCCAGCGCTCCGTAAGATTGCCAGCGATGGCCAGCTCGAGGCCCTGCACGACCTGCTTACCGTACACGGGTTGGCCGAGAGCATCGACATCACCTGCGAGCACGTTGGCAGCCGAACCCGGATAGGCCATCTTGTGCTTTTCAGTGCGGAACAGCGCTGCCGCGGTCGTCAAACGGCCTCCGAAGAAGTCCCACTTCACACCGATCTCGTAGTTGTGGAACCGTACTGGATCGGCGTCGCGCACAAGACCGGGGAAAGCGTTGTCACCCGTTCGAGAGATATCCGGATTGGAAAGGAACGAGCCCGGCGGCAGAGCCGCGGTGCCATACGATATGTAGAAGCTGCCTTCGCGAACCGGCTTGTAGACCAGCCCAAGCTTGCCGCTGAGCGTGGTTGCATCATCGTTGTATCCATCGAAGGCACCAACTGGGGCGCCACCTGGATTCCTGCTGTTGATATCAACCTCGTAGCGCTCAACCCGAAGGCCACCAGTCAGCTCCCAATGCCGAGACAGACGGATCGTGTCATAGAAGTATGCCGCGACCGTATCCACGTTGACGGCATTGGTCTCGGTCAGGGTGGGAGGCGGAATTGCGCCATAGGTGAATGGGCCGGCATTCGGGCCGAAGCGCGCTCGCCGGTAAGGATTGGGATCTCGCGGATCGACATCCTCTAGTCGCTGTGCCCCGTAGCGATTGGCGTCCGACTTCTCGCGCGTCAGCTCGACACCAGTCGAGATCGAGTGCTCGAAGCCGCCAAAAAGAACGGTGCCGGCAAGATTGCTCTGGGCCGAGAGGCCCGATGTCTCACGGTCGTAGTAATACTGGCTCGAGTTGAGCAGCCCGACAGTGGGGGCCGTGGTCGAGATCGCCGGACTTCCGAAGATCGTGTATGCAGAATAGTGGTCGAGCCTCGTCCAGCGAACCTGATTGGTCCACGTGAAGCGGTCAGAAATGTCGTACTCCAACTTCGCAAGCACCGAATCGCCCGTGATACGTTCACGATCGGAAATGTGACCATAGAACGTGTCCCTTGGCACGCGGATAGGGGCGAGGCCGTGTTCATACGTGCCCTTAATGGAAGCCCCTAGAACACCCCAATCAGGCCGGCCCTTCCGATCAATGTGCTCGTAGGCGATCGTGAGTCGCGTATCGGTGCCCAGTCCGAATGCAATCGACGGGGCAAATCCCCATGCCTTCGTGTCTGCAAACTCACGACCAGCGATGCCGCTGTCTTCAATCAGGCCATTCAGACGAACTGCGGTGGTGCCAAAGCGCTGATTTACGTCGAACGTCGCACGACGGCGCATCTCAGAATCGTATTCGTCGAAGCCGATGCCAACTTCCGCGCGAGCAAAATTCTCCAGGGCAGGCGTTTTTGTTACGATATTGACGTAACCGCCGCCGTTCCCGCGGCCGTTGTCCGCAGCTGGGCCTTTGAAGACTTCGACGCGCTCAACATTGAATGCATCGCGCGGGAATGTTCCGAGACTCCGAGTGCCGTCGACATAGATGCTACCGCTGGCGTTGAATCCGCGGATCTGGAAGTTTGAGGCCGAGGTACCGAAGCCATTCTCGCCTGCCTCGAAGCTGATGCCCGGCGTGTTACGCAGGATCTCGGTGAGGTTGGTCGCCTGACGCTCCTGGATGATCGTGCCGGGGATGACCGTCACCGTTTGCGGCGTATCAAGCAGCGGCGCTGTCTGCTTCCCCGAGCTCGCCGTGGACGTCGTATAGCTGCCCGGAATGAGCGACGGATCAATCGGCCCTGCGGGCGGCGCTTCGGCGACCGGCGGCGGTGCCTGCTTCGCCTTGGGTGCGGCCTTGGCCTTTGCCTTGGCCGGCGCCTTCTTCGTCTCGACGGCGAGTGGCGGCAGCGTCGTCTGGGCAGAGGCGGCCGAGGCCATCAGCATCGATGCAGCGACACCGAGCGAGACCTGGGCGACACGCCTCTTATCGGCGGCGTAGAACTCGCCGCCGGTGGTGGTTACGCAATTGCTTCTGTCATTATTCGACATTCCAGCCCCCGGTGTGCGCAACGGCGCAAAATTCCCCTGATGCCGCCAATCGACCGCATGACTGCGGAATCGGCGCGCGCTCGTGACGTCAGCGTTGGGGGGCTTGGAATCGGACCTGGCTGCCTGTGCTCACTGTCCAGTTAAGTAGGGTATACTGTACTAGCTGTGTCAAGTTTGCATGGCCCTGGGGAGGACACACCTCTCGCCCCCCGATGTAATATGGCAACAGCGTTCAGGCCGGAGGAATTTTGAGCGATCGATCAGACGATTGAACCTTTCGGCTCCGCTCCGCGACGAACGGGCAGCACACATCGCGGTCCCTGAACCCAAAGGAGCGGAAAATGCCTTGGCGAACACTGATGCTCGGCGCAGCTAGCATCGCGTCACTCGTGACCAGCAACTTGATGATGAGCCAGCCCGCGGAGGCGCGGCCTGCCTGCTACTACATCGCGCGTGACCCCGGTGGAAACATGATGGCGGACGGCCACGCCTGGGCTGCAAAGAAGAGCTGGGCCTGCAATCGCGCCGAGCGACGCTGCAATCGTGAACTCGAGCGCAAGCGCCGCCACGGCAAGGCCGGCCGCGGCAGCTGCCAGCGCGTCACCAACTACTGAGAGCACGCATCAATCGGCGGTCCAGCCGCCGTCGATGATCATCGACGTGCCCGTCATCAGCGACGACGCATCGGACGCAAGGTAGACGATCGCGCCGGTGAGATCGCCGACCTGGCCGAGGCGGCCGAGCTTGATCTTCTTCAGCACCTCGGCGCGGAACTGTTCGCTGGCAAGCATACGTCTCGCCAGCGGCGTTTCGATGAAGGTCGGGCAGAGCGTGTTCACGCGAACGCCATGCGGCGCAAGATCGACGGCCATGGCGCGCGTCATACCCTCCATGGCCCACTTCGAGGCGCAGTAAACCGTGCGCGTCGCGGCGCCGACGTGCCCCATCTGCGAGGACACGTTGATGATCGAGCCAGACTGGCCAGTGGCGACCAGCCGCTGCGCCACCGCCTGCGCGACGAAATAGGCCGCGCGCACATTGAGCGTCATGATCGTGTCGTACTGCGCCTCGGTAACATCGAGAAACGTCACCGGCTGATTGGTGCCGGCATTGTTGATCAGAATGGCGTACGGATCGCGCTCTGCGACTGCCGCGCGCACGCCCGCCGTGTCGTTTACGTCGAGTTCGAGTGCGTCGGCGCTGCGGCCATCGCCTTTCAGCTTCTCCACTGCGGAATTCAAGTCCGCCGAGGGCCGCGCAGCCAGCGTGACGTGGGCGCCGAACGCAGCCAATGCCTCTGCGGCCGCAAGCCCGATGCCGCGACTGCCGCCGGTGATGAGTGCCCGTTTACCGGCTAGGTCGAAGGATGGAATGGTCGCGCTGCTTGCCGTCATTGAACTTTCCCTGCCTTCTCGAGTCGCGGCGGCGCAAAGACGGTGACCTCACCTGGATCGCCGTCGAAACGCTCGATCTCCACGAGGGCGGTGTGCGCGATCGGCCCCTGCCCCAGCTTCGATGTGCCCTTGTCGGGCGTCAGCATGTTTGGATTGCCGTGCTTGTCGAGCGCGCCGATACGGCCCGGCTCCGTGGGATCGTACCAGGCGCCCGTCGAAAGTCGGATGACACCCGGCATGACGCCATCCGAGAGTACGGCCGTCGCGAGCGTTGCGCCGCGCTCGTTGAAGACGCGGACGATGTCGTGCTGGGTGATCCCGCGCGGCTTCGCATCCTCGGGATGGATGAGCACCGGCTCACGGCCGTTGATCTTGAGCGAAAGGCTCTCGCCCGCGAAATCCATCTGCGAATGCAGCTTACCTGCCGGCTGGTTCGAGATCATGTGCAGCGGATAGGCCTGCGCCTTGACGGAGCCGAGCCACTCGAGCGGCTCCATCCAAACGGGATGACCGGGGCAATCGTCATAACCGAAGCCGGCAATGCGCTCGCTGTAGATCTCGATCTTACCGGAAGGCGTCTTCAGTTTCTTCGCGGCCGGCTCGGCGCGGTAATCCGCGAGCACCGTGTGCGCGGTCGCCGGCACAGGGCTCTCAGCGTGGCCCTGCTCCCAGAAGACATCGAAGTTCGGGAGTTCGACGCTGACCCGGGCCGCATCCTGCCGCGCCACTTCATAGATATGGCGCAGCCAGTCCATTTCCTCGCGACCTTCCGTGAAGGACTTCTCCACGCCAACCTTGCGCGCGAGGCCGCGGAAGATGTCGTAATCGTTGCGCGCCTCGCCGACGGGATCGACAGCCTTCTTCATGGCAATGATGAAGCGATCGCGCGAACTCGCGCCGATGTCATTGCGCTCGAGTGTCGTCGTTGCGGGCAGCACGATGTCGGCAAAGCGCGCGGTCGACGTCCACCAGGGCTCGTTGACGATGATCGTCTCCGGCCGCCGCCAGGCTTCGATGAGGCGGTTCAGGTCCTGGTGATGGTGGAACGGGTTGCCGCCGCACCAATAGATCATGCGTGTGTCGGGATAGACGCGGTTCTCACCGTCGAAGGCATAGCTCTTGCCCGGATTGAGCAACAGGTCCGAGATGCGCGCGACAGGAATGAAACTTCCCGTCGGATTGCTGCCTGCGGAGAGCGCCGGCGCGGAGTAAACCGTCACCGGATTGCCTTGGCCATGCATGGAGCCATAACCAAAACCGAAGCCGCCGCCGGGCAGGCCGACCTGCCCAAGGATCGCGCCAAGCACCGCGGTCATCCAGAATGTCTGCTCGCCGTGATCACCACGCTGAAGCGAATAGCTCGTCGCGATCATGGTGCGGACGGCCGCCATGCGGCGCGCGAGATTGCGGAGCGTGTCGGCAGGGATGCCCGTGATCTCCGAGGCCCACTCGGCGGATTTCGGCGTGCCGTCCTCAGTGCCGAGCAGATAGCGCTCGAACTGCTCGAAGCCGACCGAATAGCGCGCAAGGAAGTCCTTGTCGTGCAGTCCCTCGCTGACGAGCGTATGCGCAAGGCCGATCATCATGGCGACGTCGGTATTGGGCCGGATCGGCAGCCACGTCGCACGCGCGATCTCGGGCGTATCTTCGCGCACTGGCGTGATCGAGATAATCTCGACCCCATTGTTGGCGAGCCGCTCGAGCCAGGGACCGGCCGTGTGCTCGCCCGAACCGCCGGGCTCGACCTGCGCATTCTTCGTGCCGCAGCCGCCAAACGCGAGGAACAGCTTCGAGTGCTCCGCGATGCCATCCCAAGAGGACAGATTGCGGAGCGTGCGATGATCGCCAAGAATGTGCGGCAGGATCGCCAATCCGGCCGCGAGCGAGTAGCTGTGCTTCTGCGCGGTGAACCCGCCGAAGCAGTTCATGAAACGCTGCAGCTGGGTCTTGGCATGGTGGAAGCGCCCGGCGCTGGACCAGCCATAGGAACCGGCGAAGATGGCCTCGTTGCCGTGAGCCGCCTTGATGCGCTTGAGCTCGCCCGCGATGATGTCGAGCGCCTCGTCCCAGGGCGCTTCAACGAAAGGCTCGGCACCACGCCCCTCGCCGCCCGCCTTGTAGCCCTTCTCGAGCCAGCTCTTGCGGATCGCGGGCCGGGCGACGCGCACGCCGTGATAGAGCGCGTCCGGCATTCCGCGCAGGATCGGCGATGGATTGACGTCGCGCGCGGCAGGCTCGACATCGACCAGCCGCCCGTCCTCGACGACAGCCGTGAAGGCGCCCCAGTGCGATCCATGCGTGATCTTGTTCATGTGCTGCGCATCCTGTTGGCCGGCATCTCCGGCGCCGGACATCCGACCATAGGGCTATGCTGCAGTCGCGCGTCTGTCCAGCGCCGGAAATGCATAAGCGCTTGAGTTGGCGGCACCCCATGACATGATGCCCCTCAACAATGACCACCGGGGAGCCAAACATGCTCGATATCATCATCCGCGGCGGGGACGTCGTCACGCCCGAGGGTGTGTCCAAGGCCGATGTCGGCATCAAGGGCGAGACCATCGCGGCAATCGCGGCCCCCGATGTACTCGGCGCCAACGCTGGCCGGATCATCGACGCCACGGGCCGGATCGTCATGCCGGGCGGGGTGGACCCACACGTACACATGCAGCATCCATTCGCGACGCCGGAGGGGCCGACATACTATACGCGCGGGCCGGATCACGTCGGCATGGCCGCCCTTTATGGCGGCACCACGACGCTGCTCGACTTCGCCTATGTCGACTCGGCCGGCACTGTGGAGGCGGGCATAGAGGCCCGCGACGCCCAGTTCAAGGGCACGGCATCGTGCGACTGGGCCTACCATCTCATGCTGCAGAGCGAGCCGCCGGAGGCGGTTGTGCGGGGGTTGGGTGAGGCCATCCAGGCCGGATACCCGACGATCAAGATTTTCACGACCAATATCGTGCCCCACCGCAAGGATCGCATGGTCGATCTCGGCGACATGTGGGAGGTCTTCAAGGTCATTGCCAACGAGGGTGGCCTGGGCGTCATTCACGCCGAGGACAACGACCTCGTCATGCATATGTACGCCAAGCTCATCCGCGAGGGCCGCACGGGCTTCGAGAACATGGCAGAGGTGCACAGCCAGCTCTCGGAGGACATCAGCTTCCGCCGCGTGATCCGGCTCGCCGAAAGCGTACCCGGCTGCGCGCTCTACATGATGCACGTTTCGGCGGGCACGGGCGTCACGGCCATCCGTGAGGCGCGCGCGAAGGGCCTGCCCATCTACGGCGAAAGCCTGCACCAGTACATGCTCTATACCGAAGAGGACTACAAACGGCCCAACGGCCAGATCTACCATACATACCCCTCGCTCAAGACCGAGGCGGACCGGCAGGCACTGTGGGCCGGCACGCTCGATGGTGCGATCAACTGCGTCGCCACCGATGATCTCTGCTGCACGCTTCGCGAAAAGACGCTTGGGCGGCGCATCGACGACACGACCGGTGGCAACTCAGGCGTCGAGCCGCGTCTCGCCGTCATGTACACCGAGATGGTCACCCGTCGTGGCTACTCGCTCTCGCGCTACGTCGATCTCGTCTCGACGAACGCCGCGAAGATCATGGGCCTCTATCCGCGCAAAGGTGCGATAGCCGTCGGCAGCGATGCCGACATTACTATCCTCGACCCCACACGGCGAGGAAACATCACGGCAGCCGAACTCCATCAGACTGACTTCACGCCGTGGGAGGGCCACGAGATCAATGCCTGGCCCGTGCTCACCATGCTGCGCGGCACGGTAAAGGTCGAGGATGGGCGCTACCTCGGCAAGCCGGGTGACGGGCAATACTTGAAGCGCAAGATCCCGAGCGAGATCATCGCGGGGCCGATGCTTTGAACAGCAATGAACCAGATCAGATGATGGTGGCTCTGGCGCGGCTTCTTGCGTCGAGCCTCACGCTCTGGAAGCGTCACGGCTCCGTGCGGCGCGATACAAGAGACGCCATCGTTGTCGAGGCGGACGGGCACGTGGCACACATTGTCCGCGCCGCACCCGGCATTCCGTTTCGCTGGTCCATCACCATCGACGGTCGTGAGCGGGTTGCAGGGTCCGTCAGCGGCCTCCTTCGTATGCTTCGCTCGAGTCTCGATCCCGACTTCCGACCGAGCCGCGTGCGCATTGCGCCGATCGAGATCACACCGCCATGATCCCCGTCACCGTCCTGACCGGCTTTCTCGGCAGCGGTAAGACGACGCTCCTGGCCCACCTCCTCAAGTCGCCGAAACTCGCGCGCACGGCCGTCATCATCAATGAGTTCGGCGCCGTCGGCATCGACCACGATCTCGTCGAGGCTGGCGAGGAGAGCTTCGTACAGCTCGAGACGGGTTGTCTATGCTGCTCGATCCGCGGCGATCTCGAAGCTACGATAGCCGACCTCATCGCTCGCCGAGCGGGCGGGACTGTTCCTCCGTTCGAGCGCATTGTCATCGAGACGAGTGGCCTCGCCGATCCGGCCCCCATCCTGAATGCGATCATGAGCGAGGGCGTGCGCGGTTCTGGCATCACCCTCGGTCGCATCGTGACGACGGTCGACGCTGTCAACGGGCTCACCACACTTGCGCGCGAGCCACAATCCGTCCGGCAGGTCGCCGTCGCCGATCATCTGATCCTGACGAAGACGGATCTTGCCACCCCAGATGCCGGCCTGGCTGCCAGAATTGCCGCCCTCAATGGGAGGGCTCCCGTCTCGGAAGTTCTGTTCGGCAACATCGATGCCGATGACCTTCTCGATGCCGCGCCTCATGCTCTCGACAATCTTCATTTGGATGCCGGACACGTGCACGGCGAGGACGTCCAGTGCATTGTCGTCCGCCGCGATCGTCCCATGCGCGCGCTGACACTCACACTGTTGCTCGAAGCCCTTGCTGATCACGTCGGCCCCGAGCTCTTGCGCCTCAAGGGCATCGTCAACATCGCCGAACGTCCGGATCGCCCCGCGGTCATTCATGGCGTGCAGCATGTTTTTCATGCACCGATCTGGCTCGACAAATGGCCTTCCGCGGACAGGAACACGCGCCTCGTTCTCATCGGGCGTGGACTTGCCAGACCATGGATCGAGCATCTCATCGCGGCGATCGACGCAGAGCTCGCTGAATTGACGACAAGGGCGTGATTCAGCTCGGTGTTTCTCACGTCATTGTGTTTGGATGTGAGGCGCGCTGGTCATACTTCGCGTCATATGGTGTTGTTACAGAATTGATCTTCGAGGCTGGGCCATTCCATCGGCCATGTCGCCTTAGCGAGGACCGAGGACCATCAGACGCATGAGCGGATTGTTCGATCGCAAGAGCTGGCTGCGGCCCGCCCTCTGGGTGTCGACATTCCTTGCTCTCGTGTGGAGTGCCGCCGGCGCGATGGCGCTCGAAAGCGCAGTCGTCAAAAGCCCGCGCACTGCAGTCACCTTGGTCAGCGACGTTGCCTCCGTGGCCCCCGGCGAGACATTCCGCATCGGCCTCCGCCATAGGCTTTCTCCGAACTGGTACACGTACTGGAAGAATTCGGGTGACGCCGGCTCGCCGCCTGAGATCCGGCTCGACCTGCCGGAAGGCGCGACGGCCGGCGACATCAACTGGCCCGGCCCGGATCGCATCTCCGCCGGTCCGGTCATGAGCTACGGCTACAAGCGAGAGATCGTCTATCCCATCCAGGTGACGGTGCCGCGCGATGCGAAGCCCGGCGATACGCTGTCCCTCGGCGCCGACGCCGAATGGCTCGTGTGCGAGAAAGAGTGCATCCCCGAAGCAGGGAAGTTCAGCCTCGATATCCCGATCACCGGCTCCACGACGCCAGCGAGTGACGACGTGCGCGCGGCATTCGCGATTGCCGATGAGCGCCGACCCATTCCCGGTCCGTGGTCAACGCGCCTTGTGACTGAAGGCGAAGCCCTGGCACTGACTGTCCAGGGGGCGGACCTTGCGCAGGCCGCCGTCAAGAGCGCCTACTTCTATCCAGCGTCCTGGGGCGTCGCGGATCACGCCGCCCCACAGCAGCTCTCGCTCTCCGACGGCACGCTCACACTCGCACTGACGAAGGGTCAGACGTTCAATCCCGAAGCCAAGGCTGACGGCCTCCTCGCGGTGACCGACGGCGGCGGCGTGACGCGCTGGTTCGAGATCAACCCGGAAGTCAGTTCCGCGGCGACGAGTGGCGCGATGTCACCGGGATCGCTCATCGAGAACCTGCCGCTGTGGCAGACCGCGCTGTTCGCCTTCCTCGGCGGCATGATCCTCAACCTCATGCCCTGCGTCTTCCCCGTGCTCGCGATCAAGGCCACGGCCATCGCAAAGCTCTCGGGCGGGGAACTTCGCGAAGTGCGCCTCGCGAGCGCGTTCTACACACTCGGTGTGCTCGTGGCGTTTGCGGCCCTTGCAGCCGCGCTCTTAGCAGTGCGCGCCGGTGGGACATCTGTCGGTTGGGGCTTTCAGTTCCAGTCACCGCTATTCGTCGCCGGCATGAGCTGGCTGCTGCTCGCGATTGGCCTCAATCTGTCGGGCGTTTTCGAGATCGGCCTCGGCGTCGGTGGTACGGGCCAGAGCCTCGCTCAGAAGTCAGGCCATACCGGCAGCTTCTTCACCGGCCTCCTTGCCGTCGTGGTGGCAACACCCTGCACGGCTCCCTTCATGGGCGCCGCCATCGGCACCGCGCTGAGCGCTCCCGTCTACATCTGCCTCCTGATTTTCCTCGCCATGGGCCTCGGCCTCGCAGCCCCCTATGCGCTCCTCGGCATCTTCCCAAGCCTAGCCCGCGCGCTGCCGCGACCCGGCCCGTGGATGGTGCGCCTGCGTCAGGCCATGGCCTTCCCGATGTACGCCTCGGCCGCTTGGCTCGTCTGGGTGCTCTCGCAGCAGGCGGGCGACTTCGGCGTCCTGATCGCGCTGTCCGGTGCACTGCTCGTTGCACTCGCCGCATGGACGTATGGCATCGCGCAGCACAGCATGGGGCGCGGTTGGATATCGCGGGGCTTTGCCGCCGCCGCGGTCATCGCGACGTTCGGTCTTCTCTTGCAGCTCGACGGCGCGACGACACCGGGCGTCGTAGCGCGGACACCGACGAGCGAAGCTGCCAACTATGAGCCCTTCACCAGCGCGCGCCTCGAAGAACTGCGCAAGGAAGGCAAACCCGTTTTCGTCAACATGACAGCGGCATGGTGCATCACGTGCCTCGTCAATGAGCGCACGACGCTTTCGACGGAGGCCATTCAGCGCGCCTTCCGCGATCGTGGCATCACGTACCTCAAAGGCGACTGGACCAATCGCAACGCGGAGATCGGCGCCTATCTGCGCGCGTTCAACCGCGACGGCCTGCCCTTCTATGCGTTTTATCCCGCCGGGGGGCGCGACCCGGTGGTGCTCCCGCCCGTACTGACCGAAGCGATCGTGGTCGGCGAGCTCGAGCGCGCCAGCAAATCAGCTTCCGTAGTCCCACAATCCATCCGATGAGTAGGAGGTTTGGAATGACGTTTGACAGATCAAAGGAGAAGCTCGTGGACCTGCCCTTCGACCGTCGCACGCTGATGCTCGGCACATCTGCTGGCCTCACCATGGTAGCAGCCGGCGGCCTGACCATGCTTTCGAGCCGCCCCGCACACGCCGCCCCGCAAGTCGGCAAACCCGCACCAGACTTCACTGCTGTCGACAGCAATGGCAAGACGCACAAGCTGTCGGAGCTGCGCGGAAAGCTCGTCGCGCTCGAGTGGACGAACCATGACTGCCCGTACGTGCGCAAGCACTACAATGCCGGCAACATGCAGGCGATCCAGAAGCAGGCCGCCGATGCCGGCATCGTGTGGCTGACCGTGATCTCGTCGCCACCCGGCGAGCAGGGCAATGTCACGCCCGAGAAGGCGAATGAACTGACGCAAACGCGGAAGGCCTCGCCGGCTGCCGTGCTCATCGATCCGAAGGGCGAGGTCGGCCGCGCCTATGACGCACGCGTGACCCCGCACATGTTCCTCATCAATGCAGAAGGGACGCTCGTCTACATGGGCGGCATCGACTCGATCCCCTCGACGCGTGCCGACGACATCGAGAAGGCGACGCCTTACTTCCGCGATGCGATCACGGCCGCCGTCAAGGGTGAGCCCGTGAAGAACGCCGTCACGCGTCCGTACGGCTGCACGGTGAAGTACACGACGTCCTGAGGCGACAATATAGGGGGCGGGAACAAATGCCCGCCCCCGGCACTTTAGGCCCTGAAGGGTAGAGGGCTTCGAGAATGACGCGTGCACCGCACCTGAGCCGCCGCGAGTTTGCTGCGCTAGTGGCCGGAGTTGCCCTGCCTGTGGGTGTTCCTGCATTCGCCGGCGCGACCTCGACAGCAAGTGGGTCGGGGATCGCCATGCGCAAAGCGGCGGTTGCCCTGGTATTCGGCGTGCGCACTGAATTGCGCGATCGGCTCACATTCTCCTTCGGCGCGCCCGAGCGTCATCGCTGGACGTACGTACCCGGCCGCCGCGACGGTCTCACACTTGACGACATGACGAGCGCCGAGCGCGAGCCTGCCATGGCGCTGCTCGCCGCGTCGCTCAGCCGCTCGGGCCTCGAGAAGGCGACGGGCGTGATGAAGCTCGCTGCCGTGCTCAAGGACTTGCGCAGCTTCGGCCGAGGCGCTGGCGCGTACGCATTCGCCGTGTTCGGGGATCCGGAGAAAGATGGCCCCTGGGGCTGGCGCGTCGAGGGCCATCATCTCTCGCTGAATTTTACAGCGTTGGGCGATCGGGTGATCTCGGCGACGCCGCACTGCGTGTGCGCCGATCCCATGGTGGTGACCGAGGGCCTGCACTCAGGCCTCGCACCTATCGAGCGCGAGGACTACATCGGCCGCGATCTCGTGCGAAACCTCGATGAAGAGCAGCTCGCGCGCACGCGCCGCGCCGGCGACGTGCCGAACAACGTGCGCGCAGGACCGCAGCGTGCCGAGGTCGCAGCGGAACCTGGCGGCATTGCCTTTCCCGAGCTGAGCGACGAAACGCAGCGCCACCTCATGCTCGGCATTGCCGAAACCTACATCTCGAATTTACCGCATGATCTCGCGCACGCGCACATGGCGCGGCTTGAAGGCGCGGCGCGCGATACCTTTCGCTTCGAGTGGGCGGGCGGCTTCGGAACGAACGACCTGCACTATTATCGCCTGCACGGCCCTACGCTCTCGATCGAGTATGCGACGCGCCAGCTCGCGAGCCACGTGCACACACTCTGGCGCGAACCTGGGAATGACTTCGGCCGTGCGGCGCTGGCTGCTGCCGGCGAGCAGCATCCCCTTCCGCCCGAGAGTGCCTGAAGACTTCAGCTCTTCTCGCGGTTGTCGCGCGCGGTACCGATCTCGATCGCGCCACGCGCAGCCATCTCCGCTTCGACGAGGATCAGATAGCGGCGCAGGTCACGGATGTCGTCGAGCAGGGGTTCTGCTCGCCTATCCGCCACGATGTGCTGAAAGAGATTGTGCCGCTGGGCACCGGGCGCATCCGCGGTGGCTGTGATCTCGCTCGATACCCGCTGCTCGATGCGATCGAACTTCCGCGCGAGCATCATGAACGCGCCGATACCGCCGCGGCGCTTCCAGCTGCTGCCGTATGCCCGCTCCTTTTCTTCGATGTTCGCGACGTCACCATCCGCGAGCACCTGAAGCTGATCGAGATAGCCGCGTCCGCTGTCCTCGGCATTCGCCGCCTCGCGCGCGGCGATCTCGGCCTCGGCCAGCATGAGATAGCGGCGCAGATCGCGCACATCGTCGATGAAGCCGTCACTCTTCGTGTCAGCCGCGATGTGCTCGAAGATGTCGTAGGGCGTGGCGCTCAACGAGCCCGCAACGTCGTCGCGACTGGTTGCGAGGCGCTTCTCGACGCGATCCCACTTGCGCGCGAGCATGTTGAAGGTATCGACGCCACCGCGACGCTTCCAGCTGTTGCCGTAGGACTTCTCGGCATTCTTGAGACCACGCACGTCGCTCTCGGCAACGGCGCGCAAGTGATCGAGATAGGACGGACCGCTATCAGCGCTGCTCTCTCCGGCGTCATCGAGCAGAGCCGCCAGTCGCTTCAGCGTCGCGAGATCACTGGCTGCGATCCGATCGAGCAGAGCCTTGCGCTGCACATCGTCACTCGTCACGACCGACCTCTTATTCCGCGGCGACGCTCACGCGCGCCTGCCAGCGCCGCTCGAGCCACTCGCGTGCGGCGCGCTGCCAGTCCGTGGCCGCGCAGCGATCGACCCAGGCAAGTGCCGCCGCGCGATCCTTGCGCTTGTAGGCGAACCAGCTGTTATGGATCGGTGTCGCAACGCGCATGAAATAGGGATTGCGCTCATCGCCGCGCGCCATCGCGGCATCCCACTGCTCGAGGGTCAGTGCATCTGGCGGATTGTCGAGCCAGTGGAAGAGATCCGCGTCGAAGTTTTCAGGATCGCCGACGAGCGGATAGACGGCGACCGCGCCCAGCGCATAAGGATCACCATCGTCCTCGAAGCGGTCGCCGATGCCGCTGATCTTCGACCACGTGTCCTCGTACGCGTGATAGCTGTCGCTCATCTGGCGATAGACGCCCGCCTCGACGCCGATCCGCGCCGCCATGTATTCGAGCAGGATCGAGAAGTGCACGGCATTGGCGCCGTAGCAGCCCCAGATGATGTCGTTCGAGCGGTTCGAGACGGTCATGTTCAACTTACCGGCGCGCACCTTGAACATCGCCTGCGTGTTGCAGGCGAGATCCTTGCTCGCGACGCCGAGATCGGCTTCCGCATCCCAGATCTGCAGGACTGCGCGGCGGCTGTCGGGATCCTTGCGCAGAAGCTCGACGATGGTCGTGAGTTGATCGCGATAAGGCCGCCCATAGGCCTTCGATAGATCGAACTGCTGGCGCCAGCGATAGCCGTAGGCGGCGTTGAACACGACGCCGTCGTCGGAGTAGGTGGCCATGCGCTGATTGAAACGCGCGAGCCACGCGACGTCATTGCGCCCAGCCAGCATCCAAAGCGCTTCCAGCAGATGGAAGTACGGGTTCGCGTCGCGCACGCCATCGAAGAGCACGCGCTCGAGCGGTCGCTCGTAAACCGTGCAGACGGGCTCGGGGTACTCGATGGTGCTACCCGCGCGACTCGCCTGAACGAGCCCGCCTTGCTTCATGAGCTCGGCACCCTTGACGACCGCGTCATTCACATTCCGGGCTTGGACGACCTTCATGCGGCAACACCCTCATACTTGGCCCTGGGGCGGCCCTCTCCGTTGGCGACTCGGAGATACTTGTCCGTCTCGCAGAGCGAATGCTCGACCTCGCGAAGCTCGAGCGGCGGGACGAAGTCCGGCAGGCACGTTCTCGACATCTCGAGCAGCTCGCGCATTTCCTCGAGCGCCTGCGTCTGCGTCAGAGACTTCTTATATGGGCGACCGTGCAGGCGGTGCAATCCGCGGATCGCCCCCGGCCCGGCCACCGCCCATGTGTTGATGTCCGGTGCATTGCGCAAATAGCGCGTGTGGCGAAGATCAGTCACCACCTCGTAGGCCATGAAGTCCCCCCAGCCGCGGAACTGGCGCAACCACGTGTGCACCTCCTGCATGGTGGGTTGCCGGCCGTTGGCAAACATGGCGTCGAACTCATGACGCGCGTCCCAAAGCGCGCCCACGACGATATGCGCCGTGTACTCAGGCTTTGCCATGCCGGCGAACTCGCCCGACGGCGCACTGATCATGTAGGCGCCCGTATAGACCTTCTCACCACGCGCCTTGCGCGCTTCGAGCGCCGCGCGGATGGCCTTGGCATCGTACGTACGCTCGGGAAACCCGACCTCCTCGAGCGTCTCCGGCCAGTTCACCTGGCGCGCGAGGCACATCGAAATCCAAAGCTGCGGGTTGTCTGCATAGGGCTCACGCCATTTCTCGCGCACCCACACGGTGACCTTGTCGAGCTCGCGAAAAACATTGCAGAAGCTGTATGTCTGCAAGATCTCGTCCTGCGTCCACGGGGCTTTCTCGCCTGCGGCCTTCTTGAGATAAATGCGATGGCGTTCGGTGATCCAATCCCAAAAGGGCTGTGCGTTCAGTGCCACGATGCGCTCGCTCTCGAGTGTTGTGTGCGGCCTGTCCGCGTCCCCGAACACTACGGAGACCAGCAACAGGCAGACTCGCTTTGAAGACTCTAGGCCGCGCTCATGACATTGACCACCGCACTTGGGGGCTTATGCACCTTTAGCGTCGGCCCGACCTGAACGGCACGTCATTCCTCTGCTTCGGGGCCCTGCTTCCGTCCACTCAGGCTTCACGCTTGGCAGCGTCTTCGGCAATCTCTCGCACTCGCTTGAGATCCGCGAGCGCATTGTCCTTCAGCCGCGGGTTACGGAGGATGGCGGCCGGATGGTAGGTGGCGATCGTCGGAATGCTTCTGTATTCGAGGATCTGCCCGCGCAGCTTGGCCATGGGCTCCTTGCCCGGCAGCAGCCAGCGTGTCGCGTGCAGCCCGAGCGCACAGAGCACGCGCGGCCTCAATGTCTCAAGCTGTGCGCGCAAGAAAGGTGCGCATGTCGCCACTTCCTCGGGACGCGGATCACGGTTCTGCGGCGGCCGGCATTTCACGACATTGCAGATGTAGACGTCATCGCGTACGATGCCCGTCTCGGTGAGCAGGCGATCCAAAAGCTGCCCGGACCTGCCGACAAAAGGCAATCCTTGCGCATCCTCATTCGCGCCCGGCGCCTCACCGATGATGACGATGCCGGCGCGTGCACTACCCGAGCCGAACACGACCTTGGTGCGCGTCTCGGCCAATACGCAGGCCGTGCAGCGCGCAGCCTTGGCCGCAATGGGCTTCAGGGCAGTCTCGACCGCCGACACGGCATCATCCGAGCGAAGCGCGGTGAAGGGCTGCGGCGGTCGACTTTCCACGAGAGCTATACCTAGCGCCGCGCGCCGCGAGCACCCTTGCGCGCCGCCGTCGCGTCCTCCGGATCAGGCAGCACGCCATCGGCGTCCGGTACCTCGGTGAGACCATCGGGATCGGGATCGTCAGTGGGCTCGGCCTGCAGCATCTGGTCGACGAGCAGTCCCGCGTTCTGGCGTATCGCGGCCTCGATCTCGGCAGCGACCTTGGGATTGTCCTTGAGAAACGTCTTGGCGTTCTCGCGGCCCTGGCCGATGCGGGTCCCCTTGAAGGATATCCAGGCGCCCGCCTTCTCGATGATGCCCGCCTTGACACCGAGATCGACAAGCTCGCCGGTCTTGGAGATGCCCTGACCGTACATGATGTCGAACTCGACCTGCTTGAAGGGCGGCGCGACCTTGTTCTTGACGATCTTGACCCGGGTCTGGTTGCCGACCGGCTCGTCACGCTCCTTGATCTGGCCAATGCGGCGGATGTCGAGGCGGACAGAGGAATAGAACTTGAGCGCGTTGCCGCCGGTTGTCGTCTCCGGATTGCCGAACATGACGCCGATCTTCATTCGGATCTGATTGATGAAGATCACCATGCAGCGCGACTTGGAGATGGTGCCGGTAAGCTTGCGCAGCGCCTGGCTCATAAGGCGCGCCTGCAAGCCGGGGAGACTGTCCCCCATCTCGCCTTCGAGCTCGGCCTTGGGAGTCAGTGCGGCGACCGAATCGACAACCAGCACATCGACGGCACCCGAGCGGACGAGCGTGTCGACGATCTCGAGCGCCTGCTCGCCCGAATCCGGCTGCGAAATGAGGAGGTCCTCGACCTTCACACCAAGTTTGCGCGCGTAGACCGGGTCGACAGCGTGCTCGGCATCGACGAAGGCGCAGATGCCGCCGCGCCGCTGCGACTCCGCTACGACATGCAACGCCAGCGTCGTCTTGCCGGAGCTTTCGGGGCCGAAGATCTCGACGACGCGACCGCGCGGCAGGCCACCGATCCCGAGGGCGATATCGAGCCCCAGTGAGCCGGTCGAGACCGCCTCCACATCGATGGACTTGTCGGTCGCACCGAGACGCATGATCGACCCTTTGCCGAACTGCTTCTCGATGTGCGCCAGCGCTGCGTCCAGCGCCTTGTGCTTGTCCATATCGTCCCCCTCGACGACGCGTAAATGTCCAGCCGCCATGATGCCGTTTCCCTTATTCCACGAGTTGCAGATTCGAGCAATTAACCCTTCATGTACCATTTTTGTTCTCATTCCGCAAGCTGCGCTCACTACTTTGAAAGAACATCGAGAACGGACGAGTGTTCCAGCAATGTTTTCGTTGCGCGGGCCAGGTGGTGTCTCAGTTTGAAATTTCAGAAGACAGCTTTGGGCGGCGGGGCAATGTTGGGCCATCGTTCAGCAATAGTCGCGCAGGCGGCTAGCATGTTGGTGTAGCGTCGCACAGCGTCTCCCGGTGCCGCGTAGGACAACCCGGCGTAAGCGTCGATTGTTATGCAAAGCCTCTGTTCAGGATCGGCCATGTCCTCGCGGGTGGCGCCCAAGTACCCAAACACGAACGCCGCCTGCCAAAGCGCGGCCTCGGCGTTGGCAGCTTTGCCCTTGGCGTATCGCAGAACACCGGCACCAACACGGATCTTGTTGGTTCGCGTGACGCGACGGAGGCGGAATTGAATGTCTGGGTTGATCTTGACGCCGTTAGCATTGAGTGGAACGGCGGGCCCTGGAGCCAATCGCTCCGCGTCTGGAAACTCGATCGTGTCTTGGATGTCGGCGAACCGCTCGATGTAGTCGGCGTTGTGATCAAAGAGGTCTCGGTCAAAGTCATCGTCGGCCATTCGCCCGCGCAATTCGTCGGCGGCATCGCGAAGCGGCGAGGTGTCATCGCGGCCAGCACGAATGAATTTGGACACGGCCAGCTTGGCCTCAGTGTGCTGCATGACGCGGGCAATGGGGCGGAACTTCGAGTCTCGGACGATCGTTCTCTGTCTGACCTGCGAAGCGATCATGTACTCGGCCAAATCGCGGGCTGAGATTGTTGGGTTCTTAACGAGTCGGTGTGTCTTCTTCTCTGACATGGATGCCGCTCCGGAGCAGTAATATGGATGATCTGTACTTCAGCGCGCCCATCGACAACGAAAGGACGCTTTGTCTGGCGCCGATAACTGAGCGCCGCAGGGCAATGTCTTCTCAGCAAATTGACGACCCGAGCGGGTACTTCTTGTACGAACTCACTGGTTCCGGCGAATCGGCGCGCGTCGAAATAATCGCGCGGATTTTATCAGAAGACGCGGTTCACCGCTTACGCGATATGCTCAAGCTGGATTAGCTGGGGCTTTCTTCTTGTACGTCTTCGGGCGGCCCGGCTTCGGCGCTGCGGCATCTATCAGCGCAACAACATCCTCAAAGCTCATGAGTGCCGTGGTGATGCCAGCGGCCATGGCGGGCGTCGTGCGCAGCGTCTTATGGATGCGGATCCAGTTGTACCAAACCGTGTAGAGCGCGACCATGTTGACGTGGCTGTCGAACTTCTTCGAGAAGGCATTCGTCAGGCGCGTGAAGCGGCGGTTGTGCATCCGCAGCGTGAGGTTCGAGCGCTCCACGTAGCTGGTGCTAATGTCCTCGGGGCGCGGGCGGCCACTGATGCGAACCTTCGTGGCGCCGACGCACTCCGGCGGGCTGTAGCGGCGGTCGCCGTCCGGTGCGGGGCCGTACTTCTTGACGAGCTGGGCATAGTCGACAAAGCCGCCGAATGCTGCGTCGACCGCGTCGACATAGACCCGAAGACCATCGGACGTAACTTGCGTGCGGCGCCCGATGCGGGCCGACACGTCGCGCATGAAAACGTGTGCGCTGTGCGCATCCCGATCGCCAACAAGCCAGCTCACAATCAGCTTGCTGTCAGCATCCAGCGCCGTCCACGTCCATACATCGCCAGCGAAATCAACGGGCGCCTTCATCGTCGCGACGTTCTTCTGCTTGGCGGCGCAGAAGGACCAGATTTCATCGACCTGCACCCGGCGCGAGCGGAGGTCGCGGACCTTCTCATCGTGGAAGGTCATGCAGACCTTGCCCGCGTCCTCAAGGATCTTGGCGACCGTATTGATCGACACGTCGCAGACCCGAGAGATTGAACGCATCGAAGACCCCTCGCAGAGCATGGAGAGGATTTGGACACGCTTATGGGTGGGCAGCTTGTTCATGCCCACAATATATGACACCTTATGCTTAGCGTCAAGCATGAGAGTTCATTTTAGTACTGTGAATTTTCGCGGCCTGGGCAGTTCCTCGTCAGCGAGGCCATAAAATTCTTTAAGTTCAGATGGATGCACGCAGAATAGCTTCGCAATCTCCATTACGGTGTAACCAAGAGCGGTGAGGTGAACTTCGAAAACTCGCCGCAAAATTTCTGGCATTTCAATTGGGATATCGAGCTCGGGTGGCTCTCGAAGCCTGTAACCGCGAGCGCTGATCTGCTTCCATAAATATGTATATTGATGTTCGGAGACCGCCTTTTGCCGACGCGACTCCATCAAGAGCGCTGCCATTGAAACCCGCCATTCGGGCTTCAGAGCTGCCAGAACAGAAAGATCAATTTTCTTCCCTACAAAATAGGGGCGTATATCATTCGGTGGCATCAGAAGAGCCACAGCAAAAGCGTTCGCTTCTTGCTCCATGTCAGGCGTCGGGAACCTGTGCATGATCAGATGCCCGATCTCATGAGCTAGCGTGAACCTGAGGCGATCGCCCGGTTGTTCGCTATTCAAGACAATGAGAGGCGGCATCCCCGGCACCGCAAAGGTGACGCCGCTGATGGACGCACCGTGAAGTGAGGAATGACATACGATGATGCCAGCCTTCTCCGCCAGTGAAGTCAGATTTTGCAGGGGCCCCGATGGCACTCGCCAGTGCGCCCGCACAAGGCCGGCAATGGCCGCAGGACTTTGATACTCCTCAATGTCCAAGCGGGGCAGTTGGTTAGTGTTGGCAATTTCTGCGCCTTCGAGCAATCGGCGCATGTGCATCACTCTTAGATTGAGTTCTGCAACGACGGCATCCATCTCGCGTGCCAGAACATCGGACTTGCGGCGCCACATAGGATGAACGCTTACCGGAGCGCCATAAACAGGGTCTCGTTGACCAAAGAACTCGACGGGGAGTCGATACGCTGCGGAAGCTTTCGCGGCGAGATCATCGCGAAATTCGACAACGCCATTCTCGGTGCGAGACAGCAACGATTGATCCATGCCGAGACGCTTGGCGGCGTCGGTTTGGTTGAATCCACGTAGCTGCCGCGCAAGGCGCAGCATGTCGCTATTAAGTAGCATCACACCTACTGCTTATCGTCAGATGCTTCGTCGGCTTTGGGCTGGCGAGGAACAACGACGGGCGGATTGGTGTCTGGTGAAACGGGCGCCGTCGGGAACGGAATAACATCCGCAGCTGGCGCAGCCCTGTCGAGCGGATAAGCCCAGAGCCGGGATCTTTGGTTGCGTGCCACGACGGCGACTTCTGAAAGATCGATACCCAGGTCATTCAAGCTGTAACAGACCTCAACCTTCATGATCTCGGGGACTAGGCCGGGGATCTCGCGATGCGGATCAATGAAATCAAGAACGGCTTGGGTAAGGATATTGGAGCCGACGCCTTTGGCGTTACCTTTTTTGAAGCGCAATAGCACCTCATCCTTGAATAGAAACTGAACCGTCTGCTTTTTTGCGATGACGTGAATGTTAGGGTCGTCGGCGAATTCCTCGAGAGCGCGTCGCGCTATGAAATCAAAAACGATGACCGCGCGGACGCGTGGTAGGAACACCCATTTGGCCTTGCCAGGAGTGTCCAGCCATTCCTTCCAAGCGTCATCCACCACGCGCCGAAGACGGGTATGGAAGTCTTGAAGTACTGAACGGACCTCATCTTCTGTCGGCGCGGGCATTTGGCAGCTCCCTCAAATCTCCTGCGAGGATGCCCGATCATTTTCCCAAATGCAATGAAAATTATGCAAATGCTATGATTTTCCCCACCTCTTCTTCGCTGCTTTCCTTGCAATTTCAATGCGCTGCTCTGCGGTCATCTTGGCCGCCCGCGCCTTACCCCCGCGTCGTCCTAGTGACTGAGCGGCTTTATCCTTGCCGTCGTCGATTGCCTCGATTTCCTCGTCTTCTCCGGTCGCTATCCGCATCACTTTCACAGCGTTGCCGATAACGTCAGAGGGGCGCTTACGGCCTTTGGGGTCCTTAGCCATGGAGTTCCTTCTCCAGTTTGGCAGTGAGGGCATCCAGCCGGGCGATCGCGTCCTTTATCTGCTCGACGGTCTTTGGGGTGATATCCACGCCATTCCGGCGCACGGTCAGCGTGCCTGACGAAAAGAGTTCGAGCTGCTTCTGCTGCTCTTCTCGTTCGCGCGCTATGAACCCGAGGAAGTCGAGCTTCAAGTCATAGAGTGATTTCACCCGGCGCCTCCGTTGCTTATCGCTAAGCATAGCACGGAAATGGCCCCTCAGGACACCCTAGTCAACCCCGACACCTATTCCTCGGATTTCAAACTGAGACACTACCGGCGGGCCATTCACAGGCCCAGCGACGCATTTGATGTGAGACTGCGGGACGCCTGTAATGCTGAATGAAGCGTTAAGTCGCTCCGCACAATTTGAAACAAATGCACCGCCTCGCCTTTGCGGTGATTTCGCCTCTTCAAGGTAAACATGGAGACTTGAGAACCAAGGCTCAGCCCGGCGGGCGAGCCCGAGAGGTTGAGTGCCATGTTTTTGATCCGGATGGCGTTCTGGGTGGGGCTTATCGTGCTGCTGCTGCCCTCCGACAAGGAGCGCCAGGCCCAGCTCTACAAGACGGCTACCGAGGCCGTGCACCGCGCCGCGACTTTCTGCGATCGCAATGCTGCGCTTTGCAAGCAGAGCGCGAAGCACTGGGTGGTCTTCCGCACCAAGCTCGAGTTCGGCACCAAGCTGGTGTTCGACATGGCGGCCGAACGATTGCTCGGTGTTCAGCCCGCGGTTCACAAGCCAAGCGAGGACGGCGCAGGCCCGCAGCAGTCACCGAAGAGCGGACGCGTCGGCGCCTGAGGCAGATGACTGAGCTGCAACGCCCGCAAAATGCGTCTCGGATGTGCGATTGGTCTCGCTAGCGCGAGTGACGCGGGTTGAAGATATCTTCCCGGTCCAGCGGCTTAGTCCCCGTCGAATCCCACCAGCCAGCCGACTGCGGCAGTGCGGGTTTTTTCGGCGATCGGAAGTCACCTGCGAGCTGCTTCGTCAGCGCTGTGCTGACCTCACGCGTGCGCTGCTCGGAGCAGTATTCCTCGGGGCTCGAGATCTGCTTCGAGACCGTGGCATGCGTGAAATCATAGGATTGGCCGAGCTTGGTCATCTGCTCAGGCGTGGCTCCGGAGGCAGCCTCTGACGCGAGGTACGATTCACGCAGTCTGGTCGGATTGAAGTTGTAACCGCACTTGCTTGCGCGGGCAGAGATGGACGCCGCGTGCAGCGCGCGCTCTGTCGGCTCATCGACCTGGGGCTTCGCCGCCGGGGTGCCGAGAAGCGAGGCTGTCGTCAACCCGCCACCGCCAGAGCACGCCGAAAGCGTACTCACCAGCAACGCTGCCGCGCCGAGCGTCCAGATCCGGGTCATGCGTCTTCCCCCACAGGAATCGTCCCTGTGCGTGTCTAGCATGTGCCATCGATGCAGCCAAATGATGGCATGCGTTCAGTGCCGCGGGCTGCTTGAAAGGGGCGCTATCGCCCTCAACCGCGGTGCTATGCCCGCGGCGGCCATGCGGACAGGTTAGAGTGCGGGATCGTGGCTGCTGGAAAGGGCGCTATCGCCTTCCATCATAGTGCTATGCCCGCGGCGGCCGCACCGACAGCTCAGAGTGTGGGATCGCAGGCTGCCGGAAAGGGGTGCTGCCGCCTTCTGCCGTGGTGCGTCACGCCAAAGGCGCGAAGTCCCGCGGCGGCCATGCGGGCACGTTGGAATTTGACGCAGCCGGCTCGTTTCGCGAGTGGGGATTTCGCCCCACGCCCCAATCGGGGGACACCCCCGAACCCCCGTCTTCTATTGACTTAAACCACTCGCTCGACGGCGATACCGCGGCAGTCCATCTCGAATTCGAGATCGACGACGGGAGGACGTGCGAAGTGCCACGTGAGGCCGCGCGTGGCCGCACCGCGCCGCACGATCTCGCTCGCGAGGAACGGGTGGGGGTCGTGGACGGTGTAGAGCTGCGACGCCGTCGTATCCGCCCACTTGAAGCCGAGCAGTGCCATGCGTCGCTCCATCTCGCCGAGCACGTACTGCGCCTTCTCCTTCATCGCACTGGGTGAAGTGTCGCCGAGGCGCACGGTGTGGTCGCGGTAGTTACCCTTGCCCTCAGCGGACTCTCCGCTGCCAGCAACGTGGAACGACGGTGCAGCGCTTGCATCCGGAACCGTGAAGACGAAAGCGTGGAAAGAGGGGCCTGCCGGCTTCTCGATTTCGGGACAGACGTTGGATCGCGCGACAGGGTTCGTGCGCGATGCCGGATCGAAGATGCCCCACTCGGCGAGCGTGCCGACATACGTCTCGTTGAAGGCGCGGAAAGTCTCTTCGGTGAAGGGCTCCGGCGAGCGCAGCTCGCAAGCGGCAAAAGATGTCAGCGGGCGGCCGGCACGCTTGATCAACTCGGCGATGCGCGCGAAGCCCTGCTTCAGCGGTACCGGGTTCTTGAACATGACCCGCTCGAGGCGATAACCCGGCTCGGCGGCGACGCCGCCCGAATACTGGAATACGGCCGGGATATAACGATAGTTGCCGGGGCCGAAGGGGGCAGTGCCCATAGTGACGTCTCCATTCCTTAGTTTGTTGTTCGTTGTCAGCGCGCCTGTCTGCGAGCGGGGCTCATCATGGCACGAATTGAAGCTCAACAGCGCCAAGCCCGTCGAAGTGCACGCCGCATGTGTCATCGGGTTTCAGATAGCGCAAGCCTGTGCAGGAACCGCACGTGATGAACTGCCCCGCGCTGACGCCACCAGCCGTGCGCATCATCTCGACGAACGCGACCGCGACGCCGAGCGGATCACCGATCGGATGTCCGCCGATCTGCTCCAGGACGGTCTCGCTGTTCACGGTGAGGTTGACTTTCAGCTTGCTGAGATCGAGCGCGCGCCAGTCCGCGAGCGATGCGCCGAAGACGAAGCCACCATTGCTGATACAGTCGGCGAGCTTGTCTTGCGGCGACATGGCATCCGGATTGGCATAGCGGCTGCTCACCACTTCGATCGCGGCGCAAGCATCGACCGCAGCGGCGACTTCATCACGCGTGTACGATGTGGCACGCGGCGGCAGATCATGACGGAAACGGAAGGCGACTTCCCCTTCCACGCCACACTGCGGTGCCTCGGACACCGGAAACCTGGCTGGCGACGTGCGCGTGTTGGCGGCATAGATCGGCGCGCGCAGGCCATGGGAATTCGGATCGCCGGCAACGGGCGCATTGGCCTTGTAGGCGCGAACCTCATCGCGCAGGAGCGCTGTCACCGCATCCTGGATGGCATGAGCGTCCGCCGCACTCTTCGGCCGGCAGGCCTCGGGTAGCCCGTCGATGCGCGTGCTCGCCCCCCGCGCAGCAGCCAGCAGGGAGGCAGCCTCGGCAATGCGAACCGGATCCATGGAGCGTTCCTCGCGCGACTTTTGTTGGCGCCATCGTAGAGGAAAAAAGCTCCGGGAACAGGCCCCGGCACGCTGAAGAGCGCTCCCCAAATCAAAACGGCCCGGACTTTCATCCGGGCCGTCAGCTGAAAATTGGAGTGGCGCTCAGTTCGACTTCGAGAGAGCGGCGACTTCGGCCGCGAAGTCGGTCGTCTTCTTCTCGATGCCTTCACCAAGGGCATAGCGGATGAAGCCTTCGACCTTGATGGGGCCGCCGACCGCCTTCTCCTCGCCCTTGAGGTACTGGGCAACGGTGATCTTGCCGTCGCCACCGGGGCCCATGAAGACCTGCTCGGTGAGCACGACCTGGCCGAAGAACTCCTTGCGCAGGCGGCCCTCGACCATCTTGTCGACGATCTCCTTGGGCTTACCCGTCGCGAGGGCCTGCTCGGCGTAGACCGCGCGCTCGCGCTCGACGATGGCCTTGTCCAGCGACTCGACGCTCGCGGCCTGCGGGTTGGCGGCGGCTACGTGCAGCGCAATCTGGCGGCCGATTTCGGCAAGCTTGGCCTTGTCACCGCTCGCGCTCAGCGCCACGAGCACGCCGATGCGGCCGACGTTGTCGGCAACACGGTTGTGGACGTAGCTCGCGACAACGCCATTCGACGCTGAGAGCGAAGCCGTGCGGCGCACGCTCATGTTCTCGCCGATCGTTGCAATCGCTTCCTTCACCTGCTCGTCAACGGAATGGCTCTTGCCGGGATAGGGCGTCGCAAGCAGCTTCGCGAGATCGCCATCGGTATTCATGGCCAGCACCGCAATCTGGCGCACGATCGACTGGAAGGTCTCGTTGCGGGCGACGAAATCCGTCTCCGAGTTGACCTCGACGAGCGCACCCTTGCTGCCCTCGAGAGCCACGCCGACGAGACCGTCCGCAGCCACGCGATCGGCTTTCTTGGCAGCCTTGGAGAGGCCCTTCTTGCGCAGCCAATCGATCGCCTGCTCGATGTCGCCGCCCGTCTCGGTCAGCGCCGTCTTGCAGTCCATCATGCCTGCGCCGGTCTTGTCGCGCAGCTCCTTGACCATGCTGGCGGTCACGTTTGCCATTGGCTGTCCTGTCTTGGTTCGGGCGATGCGAGCGCAGGCCCGGCACCGCCTAACAAAATGCGCACGCCGCGCAACTGGCGGCGTGCATCCTGTCGCCTATATAGTTGGCCCGTCGCACGGTTGCGACGGGCGGAACATCAGGCCGCCGCGGCGTCGACGAACTTCTTGGCCTGCGCCACCCAGTTGTCGCGGGCGACCCGGCCATTCAGCTTGAGCGCGCCATCGAGCGCGGCGGTGCCGTTCGCGTCGAGGTCCGCGATCTGCCAGAAATGGTAGACGCCGAGATCGTTGAGGCTCTGCTCGAGCTTCGGGCTGATGCCGCTGATGCGCTTGAGATCGTCCGCCTCACCGCGCGGTGCATCGATGCCGACGAACGCAGGCGCGTCGGGAATATCCTCCTCGGGGGGAGTCTCGGAGGCGCCAATGTCGATGCCTGCTGAGCCCTGGCCCCGACCGAGACCATCGAGCGCAGCGCGCGCGATGAGATCGCAATAGAGCGTGATTGCACGACCGGCGTCGTCGTTGCCGGGGATCGGGAAGTCGATGCCGTCCGGATCGCAGTTCGTATCGACGACCGCGACGATCGGGATCTTGAGCTTCCGCGCTTCCTTGATCGCGATGTCTTCCTTGTTCGTGTCGATCACGAACAGGAGGTCAGGAAGACCGCCCATGTCACGGATGCCGCCGAGGCCCTGGTTGAGCTTGTCGCGCTCGCGCGTGAGGTTGAGCAGCTCCTTCTTGGTGCGGCCCTGCGTCTCGCCGCCCAGCATGTCGTCGAGCTGGCGCAGACGCCGGATCGACTGCGAAATCGTCTTCCAGTTGGTCAGCGTGCCGCCGAGCCAGCGGTGATTGATGTAGTACTGCGCCGAGCGCTTGGCGCTATCGGCAATGGCCTCGCCGGCCTGCCGCTTGGTGCCGACGAAGAGCACGCGGCCGCCCTTGGCCACGACGTCGCTCACCGCAACCAGCGCCTGATGAAGGAGCGGCACGGTCTGCGCGAGATCGACGATGTGGATGTTGTTGCGGGCGCCAAAGATGAAGGGCGCCATTTTCGGGTTCCAGCGGTGGCTCTGGTGACCGAAGTGCACGCCAGCTTCGAGGAGCTGACGCATATTGAATGCAGGCAGGGCCATGCGACTTAACTTCCTGTTTTCCGGTTGATCCTCCGCCCACCTGAGAAGGCCCTGCTTGTGCCGCAATGGACAAGCAAAAGGCCCACCGGAGCGTCGACCCGGGCTTTCGATCGGGTGCGGCGCAATAGGTGTGCGTGTGAGATGGCGGCTGTTTAGCCCGGGCAGCGGGATTTGGCAACCCCCCGCTCAGATAGCTCCGGCGGCGTCAAGCCTGATGAAAATGCGGGCATTATTCTCACGTGACTCCGAACCGGTCTTTGAATAGAGAAGCGCAAACCCCGTCCGAGCCGCTCCGTGAACCAGACCGCCCGAAACCACATCGTCGACCCGACTGTCAGGACCACGACCCTGACGGATATCGCCTATTCACGCCTCGAGGAGATGATCGCGACGCTGCTCCTGGCGCCCGGCGAGTTCCTCTCCGAGCAGGTGCTGGCAGAGACCGTCGGCCTCGGCCGCACGCCGATTCGCGAGGCACTTCAGCGCCTTGCACGCGAGGGCCTCGTCACGATCCTGCCTCGCCGAGGCGTCCAGGTCACGCCGATCGACTCCGAGGAGCAGCTCCTCGTGATCGAGGTGCGCCGCGAGATCGAGCGGCTGATCAGCCGCAATGCGGCTGCGCGGGCGACGACCGAGCAGCGCACGGCCTTCGCAGCGATCGCCGACGGGCTCGATCGTGCCGGTCGCGCAAGCGATGCGCTGGAGTTTCTGCGCCTCGACCGCGAACTCAATCTTCTCATGCTGGACGCGGCACACAACACGTTCGCCGTGCGCACCATGCAGCTCCTGGCGGGCCTGTCGCGGCGCTTCTGGTACCAGCATCATCGCGATGCCGCCGACCTGCCGCTCTGCGCGCGCCTCCATGCGGCGCAGGCGCGGGCGGTTGCAGCCGCCAAACCGGAGGCCGCAGCCGCAGCCTCCGACACCCTCATGGACTACGTCGCGACGTTCACCAAGGCAGCGCAGCCGGCCGCCTCCTAACGCCGATCCTCAGGCTGCCGCGGCCGCCCGCATGCGCTCGATGACCTCGACGCGTGTGATCTCGTCGTAGATCGAGATGATATCGAGCAGTGTGGCGTCCACATCCTCGTCGGACATGGCGTTGATGGTGGTGAAGACGGCCGAGCGCGTCGGCACATTGTGCGTGCCCTGCAGCCGGCGCGCGAGACGCGCGATCCAATCCCTGAGTTCGGCGTCGTCAATCTGGCGACCCAACTCGGCGACCCTTAGAAGCTGCCGCTCGGCCACGGCGAGCAAGCGCTGGCGCGGCGTTGCGCACCGTGTAGCCAGCTCGAGCACAGCTTCATGAAGCTGCTCCCAGCACGCTACGACTGCCCCTGGTCTGTTCATGAGCAATCCCTTCCTCGGACGGTGCGCCGACCCCGCCATACGCAGTGTCACATCGACGTGCGGCGCATGGAATATTGCCGAAACGGAAACAGAGTTGCGCAAACAGATATCGGGATTTCTTCTCAGCGAAGAAGCACCTGATCCGATTTGCGATAATTGGAAACACCCCGCATCGACCAGCGCAGCGTCCCGCTAGGCCGATCTATTCTTGCTGATCATGCCCCGCGTGCTCATGACCCCGGTGATTTCGTCGAGAATGACAGGGTCGTCGATGGTTGCCGGCATTTTCCACGGCTCGCCATCGGCAATCGACCGCATGGTGCCGCGCAGGATCTTGCCCGAGCGGGTCTTCGGCAGGCGCGGCACGGTCATGACCTGCTTGAAGGCAGCCACCGGCCCGATCTCGTTGCGCACGAGCTTGACGACCTCGGATTCGATCTCCTTCGCGTCGCGGTTCACACCGGCATTGAGCACGATGAAGCCCATGGGAATCTGCCCCTTGAGCGGATCGGCGACACCGATCACCGCGCACTCGCCGACATCCTTGTGCTTGGCGACGACCTCTTCCATCTGGCCCGTCGATAGGCGGTGGCCGGCGACGTTGATCACGTCGTCCGTTCGCGCCATGACGAACACATAGCCGTCCTGGTCGATATAGCCGGCGTCTGACGTCGTGTAGTAGCCCTTGAACTCGGAGAGATAGCTCGATCGGAAACGAGTATCGTTGTTCCAGAGCGTCGGCAGGCAGCTTGGCGGCAGCGGCAGGCGGACAGCGAGCGTACCGGTCTCACCACGCCGGACCTCGTTCCCTTCCGGATCGAGGACCTGCAGGTCATAGCCCGGCATGGGCACTGTCGGTGATCCGTACTTCACCGGCAATGTGCCGAGCCCGACGGGATTGCCGGCGATCGCCCAGCCCGTTTCCGTCTGCCACCAGTGATCGAGCACCGGCACCTTCAGGTGCTGCTCGGCCCATTTGATGGTCTCGGGATCGGCGCGCTCGCCCGCGAGGAAGAGCGTGCGGAACTTGCTTAGGTCATACTTCTTGATGAACTCGCCGCTCGGATCGTCGCGCTTGATGGCGCGGAAGGCGGTCGGCGCGGTGAACATCGCCGCGACCTTGTGCTCGGAGATGACGCGCCAGAAAGCGCCGGCGTCGGGTGTGCCGACCGGCTTGCCCTCGTACAGGATGCTAGTCGCGCCATGCAGCAGCGGCGCGTAAACGATGTAGCTGTGGCCCACTACCCAGCCGACATCGGAAGCCGACCAGAAAACCTCACCCGGATCGATGCCGTAGTGATTTTTCATGGTCCACTTGAGCGCGACCATGTGACCGCCGTTGTCGCGCACGACGCCCTTCGGCGCGCCGGTCGTGCCCGAGGTGTAGAGGATGTAGAGGGGATCCGTCGCGGCGACGGTCACGCAGTCGGCCTTGCGCCCGTTCTTCTTCGCGTCGTCGATGAGCGCCGCCCAGTCGTGATCACGGCCCTCGATGAGCGACGCCTTCTCCATGGGCCGCTGAAGAATGATGCAATTCTTCGGCTTGTGGGCCGCGAGCTCGATGGCCTTGTCGAGGAGCGGCTTGTAGGGAATGACGCGGGCGGTCTCGATACCGCAACTCGCCGTCAGCACGGCCACGGGCTGGCAATCGTCGAAACGCGTCGCAAGCTCGTTTGCAGCAAAGCCGCCGAAGACGACGGAATGAATGGCGCCGATGCGGGCACAGGCGAGCATGGCGATCGCTGCTTCCGGAATCATCGGCATGTAGACGATGACCCGGTCGCCCTTCTGGACGCCGAGATCCTGGAGGACAGCGCCGAGCGTCGCGACCTCTTCGGTCAACTCCGCGTAGGTGTACGCCTTGACGGTCTGGGTTACGGGGCTGTCGTAGATCAGCGCCTTCTGCTTGCCGCGGCCGGCGGCGACATGGCGGTCGAGGCAGTTGTAGGCCGTGTTGCATTCCGCGCCGACGAACCAGCGGCCATATTCGCCGAGATGTGGATCGAAGACCTTGTCTGCGGGCTTTACCCAGTCGATCTCTTCCGCCGCATCACCCCAGAATTTCGCCGGGCAGCGTTTCCAGTCGGCATAAACTTTTGCGTAGCGGCTCACTGTGAAGCCCTCCCAGTGAATTTCTTCAGCATGATCTATCTTTTCACCACTGTTACGCCGCCCATCGCAACCGGAAAGGCGCGTTGGCATGGGCGCAGCCGGAATGGCCGCTATGAGCCAGCGGCAACCATGCCGTGGAACTTTGCGAGTGCACCTGCCTCGAGCTCGACAGCCAGCAGGCGGGCGGGATCGACCGGACCGGGCAACCTTATTTGCCCCGGCGGCACCGGCGCGAAGCCGAAGCGGCCGTAGTAGGCCATGTCGCCAACGAGCAGGACAACCAGTTCACCACCGGCCCGACCCGCATCAAGCGTTTCAGCCACCAGACGGCGCGCGTATCCCCGGCCAGCAAGCTCGGGCTCCACGGCGAGCGGCCCGAGCAGGAGCGCGCCCGGCTGGCCGCCGATGCTGATCGGCGTCATGCGCACCGCCGCGATGAGCCGGTCACCCATGAGCGCGACGAGGCAATAGGGCGAGAGATCAGGCGCGGCCTCACGCACGCGGTAGGCGGTTCGCGCGAAGCGACCCGGGCTGAAGGCGCGCGCCTGAAGCGCCGCGATAGCCGGGAGGTCCGCTGGCAGGGCCGGCCGTGTCTCGACGGCAAACGCATCACTGGTCATCAGATTACGAACCCCAATGCGTGGTGACGCGAGATCCCGCAGATAATAAAGCGCGCCCCGACCGGCAGCCGGCAGAGGCGCGAGGGGAATGCACCTAGCCCCAGCGCCCCGTGGCGTCAATCCGCAAAGGCGCATGGGGCATCTTGATTTAAGTCCGGCTCCGGGCCACGAACGGGCGCCGTATGTCATAGCGGCTTGGTGAAATAGTACCGCCGAATGCCGCCACCCAGCGTTTTGTTGCTGGCGGACAGCGCGACTTCCTCGCGCACCAATTGATATCCGGCACTGCGATAGAGCGACAGCGCATCATCCTGCAGCTCGGATGTGCTCAAATCCATGGCGGGACGGTTCCGCCGCCGGCACTCGTCCTCTGCATGGCGCAGCATCATGCGCGCAATGCCACGACGCCGGGCATCGGGGTCGACGTACATGCGCCGCAACTCCATGGCGGACCCGGACGACGGTTCCAGCCCAAACATCCCAATAAGCCGGCCGCCCTCGACAGCGACCCAGAAACCGCCGTCTCTTTCGCGATAGTATGCCTCGATGCGGTCGATCTCCTCCCCGAGCGACCGGGCGATGTAGCCCTCGAATACCTCCTTCATGTCCGGAGGTGCCAGAAGGCGGTTGACCTTGACAAACAGGTCCCGGACTTGGGCGGCATCAGGCGCGGTGAAGGCGCGAATTTCGATTCCGGTGGTCAATTGAGGCACCCTTTCGTGGCTGGGACGCTATAGAGATCAGACCGGCATCGGGAACAGGACTAGAAACCGAGATATCGTCCTGCAATCCAGTCAACGGACTGGACCCGCGCACAATCGAAAAGCGCGTTGTGCTTGCAGGCCGTGCACACGAGCTGTTATGCAGCCCGCTACACGATCACGAGGATGCTCACCACGTGTACAACTGCACGAAGTGCCCCGGATTCTGCTGCTCCTATCCGGTGATCGCCATCACGAAGCGCGACGTCGAGCGACTGGCGCGCCATCACGAGCTCAGCTTTGACACGGCGGTCAAACGCTTCACCAAGAGCGCGCACGGTCACAAGTATCTCATGAGGCGCAAGGCCGACCCGCACTTCGGCAAGATCTGCCGCTTCTTCGATACCGAGGCGCGGCGCTGCACGATCTATCATGCGCGCCCCTCGACGTGCCGCGCCTATCCGGGCCCGGGGCGCTGCGGCTACTACGATTTCCTGAGCTTCGAGCGTCGCATCCAGGAAGATCCCGATCGCGTCGCGACGACGGACCACAAGGAAAACTAGTTTCCTTGTTCTTTGTTTCGCGGTCCGCGACGCCTTCGGCTACCGCGGCCGCGGGGCCACCTCTCCGGTTGGCATTCTCACTTCGCGGCCTTCGGCCGCCACATAAGGGTAGCGCATATTCCTGGTGGGCGCTCGAAGAGCGCGAGGTAAGATTGCGCCCGCGAGGCAGCGGCCGCGGCGCCGGTAGGCGAAGCCGTCGGCGTCCGCGAAAGAAATCAATACGACTTCGGAAGCCCCAGCTGCCGCTCGGCGACGTGCGAGAGAATGAGCTCGCGAGAGACGGGCGCAATACGCGCGATCATGATCTCGCGCAGATACCGCTCGACGTGGAACTCCTTCGCGTAGCCCATGCCGCCATGGGTCATGATCGCGGTCTCGCAAGCCTCGAAGCCAGCTTCGCCCGCCAAATACTTCGCCGAGTTCGCCTCGATGCCACAAGGCAGGCCGCGGTCGTAGAGCGAGGCCGCCTTGAAGACCATGAGGTTCGCCGCCTCGAGGTTCATCCAGCAGCGCGCGAGCGGATGCTGGATGCCTTGGTTCTTGCCGATAGGGCGGCCGAACACGACGCGGTCCTTCGCGTATTGCGTGGCACGCTCGATGGCTACACGACCGAGACCTACGGCCTCCGAGGCGATCAGGATGCGCTCGGGATTCATGCCGTGCAGGATGTATTGGAAGCCTTTGCCTTCCTCGCCGATGCGATCCTCGACCGGGATGTGGAAGCCGTCGAAGAAGACCTGGTTGGAGTCGACAGCCTTGCGACCCATCTTCTCGATCTCGCGCACCTCGACGGTCTTGCGGTCGATTGTCGTGTAGAAAAGCGAGAGACCTTCGGTCGGCTTCTTGACCTCCTCGAGCGGTGTGGTGCGCGCGAGCAGCAGCATTTTCTCGGCGACCTGGGCCGTCGAAATCCAGATCTTGGCGCCGTGAACCTTGTAGCCTGAGTTTCCGTCGCGCACGGCCCGCGTCTTGAGGCGCGTCGTATCGAGACCGACATTCGGCTCGGTAACGGCGAAGCAGCTCTTCTCCTTGCCGGCGATGAGCGGCGGCAGCATCCGCTGCTTCTGCTCCTCGTTGCCGAAGACGATGACCGGGTTGAGCCCGAAGATGTTCATGTGAATCGCAGACGCGCCCTGCATGCCGGCGCCGGATTCCGCGATGGCCTGCATCATGATTGCGGCCTCGGTGATGCCGAGACCAGCGCCGCCATATTGCTCCGGCATGGCAATGCCGAGCCACCCATCGGCCGCCAGCGCCTGATGCAGCTCAATGGGGAAGCCGCCGTGGCGGTCCTTCTCGAGCCAGTAGCTGTCGCCGAGCCGCGCGCAGATCCTGAGGATCGCGTCGCGGATGCCCTGCTGCTCCTCGGTGAGGGAGAAGTCCATTCGAGTGTTTCCTGCTTGTTGTTCTTGTATCAGCGAGGCGTGCTGACGACGCCCGTCTCGATGAAAGCAGCAATCTCGCTCGGTGAGTAGCCCGCCGCCTTCAATACAGCCTCACTATCCGTACCTGCAGCCTTGGGAGATCCGGCGATCTCAGGCGGCGTTCGGCTGAAACGCGGCCCGGGTGCCGGCTGCACGACGCCATCACGCTCGACAAAGGTCGCGCGGGCGGCATTGTGCGGGTGGGCGCCAACTTCCTTCATGGCGAGGACAGGGGCGAAGCAGGCATCACTGTCCGCGAAGATGGCGCTCCACTCGTCGCGCGTCTTCGTTTTGAAGACATCCGCATAGCGCTTGGCAAGCTCCGGCCAGCGGGCGCGATCATACTGCTTCGGAAGATCCTCGCCTGCGATACCAAGGCGCTCCAGCAGGTCGGCATAGAAGCGCTTCTCGATCGAACCAATCGAAACCCACTTGCCGTCCTTGGTCTCATAGACGCCGTACCAGGGCGCGCCCGTGTCGAGGATGTTCTCGCCGCGCTCGTCCTTCCACATGTCGCTGCCGAGGAAGCCGTAGATCCCAGCCATGAGCAGGGAGGCGCCGTCGACCATGGCCGCATCCACGACCTGCCCTTTACCGGAGGTGCGCGCTTCAAGAATGCCGCAGAGCACGCCGAAGGCCAGCAGCATCCCGCCGCCGCCGAAGTCGCCGACAAGATTGAGCGGTGGAATGGGCGGGCCATCCTTCTGGCCGATGGCATGGAGGGCGCCGGATAGCGCGATGTAGTTGATGTCGTGGCCGGCGCGCGGCGCCATAGGCCCGTCCTGGCCGAAACCCGTCATGCGACCGAACACGAGGCGCGGGTTAACCTCCCAGAGGACCTGCGGGCCGAGGCCAAGCCGCTCCATGACACCCGGCCGGAAACCCTCGATCAGGCCGTCCGCATCCTTGACTAGCCGCTTAACGATATCGCGCCCGGCTTCGCTCTTCACGTCCACGGCGACAGTCTGGCGGCCGCGGTGAAGCACCTCGAAGCGCGGTTCACGGCCTGGAAGGCCGAGGTCGGCGCCGTCGGAGCGGTCGACGCGGATGACTTCCGCGCCCATGTCCGAAAGCATCATGCCGCAGAATGGGGCGGGCCCGATGCCGGCCATTTCGATGATACGGACACCTTTCAGCGGCCCCATGCGTCGTCTCCTCCCTTGCCTTTGCTTCGCCGGCGCAATGCCGGCGGACGGCCTTCGTAAACGATTGTCGTGGTCGTCTTAACCGTTCGGTCACTTTAGCCCAAGCCCGTAATCCTTCAGCAAGACTCCTCTGGTTGGATCGGCGTTCAGTAAGGGTGAGCCGTGGGGAGTTTGCGTCCGGTGCCCAACCGCAACGACAATAACGGCGAGGCAACACCATCGCCCGGGTCTGAAGTTGTGTCTGAGAGCCGGACACGGCACCGTCATTCCTATGGCGAGCCGACGCTGAATATTCACGACGGCTCGATCGTGCTGCGCAAGCTCGCGCGCTTGCTGCAACGCCCGGGCGTCGCTGAGCGCATCGCATCGCGCGCACTGCGCGACCGGAAACGCCGGCGGCTCGCCGAAGCGGGCCATATCAGCGAGGCGCACCCCGGCCTCGAACGCCTCAAAGATCTCGAGTGGGAGCTGCGCGACAACGAAGGGCGCTACCGCGATCTTCTCGACCGCCAGAGCCACGTCATCAGCCGCGCCGACATGGACGGCCGGTTGACGTTCGTGAACCGGTCGTTCTGCCGGACCTTCGGCGTCGACGCCGAGGACGTCCTCGGCACGACCTTCGCGCCGGCTGTCGTCGGCGGCAACGGCTGGCCGACGGCTGCGAGCGCGCACGCGACCGTGACGCCGCCCTTCGAGCTCAGAATCCTCACACCGATCGGGCCGCGCTGGTTCGCATTCGAACAGCAGACGGCGCCGACCATCGACGGCCTCGGCATCGAGATCCAGCGCGTCGGACGCGACATCACCGATCAGCGCCGCATCGAGCAGGAGTTGGAGACGGCACGCGATGCCGCCGAAACGGCGAACCGCGCGAAGTCCCGCTTCCTCGCGACCATGAGCCACGAAATCCGCACCCCCATGAACGGCATCCTCGGGATGTCGGCCTTGCTTGCGGAGACACCGCTCAGCGCCGACCAGCGCACATATGCACGCGCCATCGAGGAATCGGCGCGCACGCTGCTCTCGCTCATCGATGAGATCCTCGACTTCTCGCGCATCGAAGCCGGCAAGCTCGAGATCGCAGCCGAACCCTTCGAGCTCGATCAGTGCATTGAATCGGCCGTCGAACTCCTCCAGCCCAAGGCGAGCGAGAAGAAGCTCGACCTCGCGTGGTGGATCGAGCCTTCATTGCCCAAGCTCGTGATCGGCGATGCCATGCGGCTGCGCCAGATCCTGCTGAACCTCATCGGCAACGCCATCAAGTTCACCGATCGGGGCGGCATCGCTGTGCGGGTCAACGGCGAGATGGAGCCGTCAGGCGCCGCTGTTCGGCTGTCGATCCGCATCACGGATACGGGCATCGGCATTGCCGAGAGCACGCTGCCAGCGCTCTTCAGCGAGTTCGAGCAGACCGATGAAGCCGTGCGCCGCCAGCGCGGTGGCACCGGTCTCGGCCTTGCAATCTCACGGCGCCTCGCACGAGGCATGGCCGGCGATATCACGGTGACGAGCGCGCTCGGCATCGGCTCGACGTTCACGCTGAGCCTTTCGGCTGGTGTCATGCCGCTGAGCCGACCTGTACTCGACGTGCCGGCGCGCGCGGGCGAGCCGCAAGTCATCCTCGTGGCTCTGGATGGGCCCGTCGAGCGGCGCATCGTGGCCGAGGTGCTGCGGTCGCTCGGCTTCGATGCCGTCGAGAGCAGCATTGCCGATGCCCATCGCCTGATGCGCGGGCCGCGCGGGCCTGCCCGGCGCTTCAGCACGCTGCTGATCGGCGGGGAAAGTGGTGTCGAGACGGCACGCCATCTGCTCGAGACGCTGCGCGATGGCGACAAGAGCGCGGTGCGTGGCGTAGTGCTGATCGAGCCGTCGAGCCGTCCCTCGCTGCCAGCCTTCAAGGCCAGCGGCTTCGATGCCTATCTCGTCCGTCCCGTCCGACCCTCGTCGATCGTCACACAGGTCATCACGCGCACGAGCGCGCCGCGCACGACAACGACACTGCCGCAGCGCGATCGACCCAGCGCCGACAACACTGATGGCGAGCACAGCGGCATCCGCGTGCTGCTCGCCGAGGACAATGACATCAACGCGCTGCTCGCCACACGCATGATCGAGCGCTCGGGTTGCCGCGTCGAGCGCGTTACCAATGGCCGCGAGGCCGTCGAGGCGCTGCGGGCGACAATCGACGGCAGCGCGCCGGACTTCGACCTCGTATTCATGGACGTGCTCATGCCGGAGATCGACGGTCTCGAGGCGACGCGGCTCATCAAGGACATGTTCGACGACACGGGACATCGCCGCCCGCCGATCGTCGCGCTCACGGCCAATGCCTTCAGCGAGGATCGCAAGCGCTGCCTCGACGGCGGCATGGACGACTATCTCGCAAAGCCCTTCGAGCGCGACGATCTCGATCTCGTTCTCACCAACTGGTGCGGCGGGGCGCCACACCTTGAGCCCGACGGCGCGCTTGATGCTGTCGTCGATACGCCCGCCACAGGCACGGCCGCTTAGCGCTACTCGCTCCCGAGGACGTTGTAAGGGAGCGAGGAAAGCGCGGGGCCTATCCTTGCAGTCATCGACCGGGCTTGGTAGCCAGGGAGAACCGTCCTTTGGGGCGGCGGTGGTGCCGACGGTCACAAACCGGGCTGCAGAAAACGCGACATGAACTCCACTCTCAATGACGCGGCGCGTCTCAGGGCCATCCTCGATTCGGCGGTCTCCGCGATCGTCACCATCGACGCGCGCGGCATCGTCCAAGGCGCCAATCCCGCCGTCGAGCGCATGTTCGGATACACCGAGGCAGAGCTGATCGGCCGCAATGTGTCGATGCTCATGCCGAAGGATCTGGCTGACGCGCACGACGGCTTCATCGCGCGCCACCTGTCCACGGGTGAGCGGCGCATCATCGGCATCGGCCGCGAGGTCGTCGGCCAGCACAAGGACGGGTCCAGCGTACCGGTCCACCTCTCCGTCGGGAAGTTCGCGGACGGGGGCGTCGACTATTTCACCGGCATCATGGTCGACCTTCGCCAGCAGCGGCTGACGGAACGCCAGCTCGCGCGCGAAGAGGCGCTCTTCCACTCGATTTTCGACAGCATTCCGGATGCTTTCGTCGTCACCGACATGGATCGCAGGATCCAAGTGGCGAACCCGGCCTTCGCCCGCATCTTCGGCTATGAAGCAGCCTTGATCGTCGGCAAACCGATCGGCGTGCTCTTCGACGACGCCGATGAGGCGGCGCAGCACACATCCACCGCGCCATCGCTGGAGCGCCAGCTACAGCAGCCGCAGGCCCCCATCATCGCAAATTTCCGCCGCAGCAACGGCGAGCGCTTTCCGGGCGAGGCCGTCTGGTCGGAGGTGCGCGACGGCGCCAATCTCGGCGTCGGCTATGTTGCTCTCGTGCGTGACGTCACCCGCGAACTCAAGCGCGAGACCGCGACCCGGACGGCCCAGCGCCTCGAAGCCATCGGCCAGCTCACCGGCGGCATCGCCCACGACTTCAACAATCTCCTGACGGTAATCGTCGGCAATCTCGAGCTGTTGGAGCCGCGCCTTTCCGACAATGGCCAGCTCGAGCTTCTTCGTGAGGTCAAGGAAGCCGCCGAAAAGGGCGCGCAGCTCACCGACCACCTGCTCACGTTTGCACGCCGCCAGCGCCTGGAAAGCCAGAAGATCTCGCTCAACAGCATGGTCACGGCGGTGGCGGACCTGCTGCGCCGCACGATCGGCGCGAATATCGTCCTCGACGTCATACCGGCGGCCAATCTCTGGATGACGCGCGCTGACCCGGGACTGATCGAGACCGCGATCGTCAACCTCGTGATCAACGCGCGCGACGCCATGCCGGTCGGCGGCCGCATCGTCGTCGAAACGCGCAATGTGACACTCGACGCCGCCGGTACCGAGCTGATCCCCGGCTTGCCCGTCGGCCAGTACGTCGTGCTGTTGGTGACCGACAACGGCCACGGCATGTCCCCCGAGGTTGCGGAGCGGGCCTTCGAGCCATTCTTCACGACCAAGGGGCCGGGCAAAGGCAGCGGGCTAGGTCTCGCCTCGGTCTATGGGTTTGCCCGCCAGTCCGGCGGCCACGCGACGCTTTACAGCGAGGTCGGCAAAGGAACGACGGTGCGCATCTACCTGCCGCGCGCCGATGCGGACGACGACGCCGTGCCGTCTCCCCGCCGGGAGGAGCCGTTGCCGCTCGGGCGCGGCGAGATGGTGCTGGCCGTCGAGGACGATGCGAATGTGCGTCGTCTCACCATCCAACGGCTCACCGCGCTCGGCTACGAGGTGGAAGCGGTCGGCGATGCGAACAAGGCGCTCAAGGCGATCGCGGATGGCCTCAGGCCGGCGGTCGTCTTCACCGACTACATGATGCCCGGTGGCATATCAGGCCTGGAGCTCGCGCAGCGCCTGCGCGCCACTCACCCGGAAATCGCGGTGCTGTTGACGACCGGCTATGCAGGCGGCCTGATCGATGCTGGCGAAATCGACGTGCTGCGCATCAAGGTGCTGATGAAGCCCTATCGCCAGGTGAAACTCGCTCAGGCGATCCGTGAGGCCATCGACGGAAGCGCGGATCGACCGCGCGCGAAATAGCGCTCGAGGACCGACGAACGGTCCACGGCGTCAGAACTGCCGATAGAAATGATTATCCGGCCATCCCCATGGGGACGGTATGCGACGAAACCTGATCGACCAACGGGCTTCAGTGGACCTGCATCAATAGAAACAGGCCGACCCCCATAGCAGGGCCAAGCAGCGCCGATACGATCACCATGATCATGGGCTTGACTAACATGACACACCCCGCACACCGGCATCCGCACGATGCCGACTCACCGCAACACAACCTCTTGCCCCGCCCTGACAAGACGTTCTGTTGCCTAAGATATATACAGCATCATCCCAATTTATGCACCTGTCTTCTTGACTCATTCAAACTCTGTGGATAAGGGCGCGCGCCCTGGGCGGGCAAGCGGCATGCGTCGCGGCACGTAAACATTGGAACCGTAATAATTTTTCCGCTGCCCTTAAGTGCACATCTGAGCAAAAGACGACGACTCACTGGAGGCATGGACACAGACAGTCTGTGCGCCGCAATAAGCCCCATTTGTGCGGGTGCTGCCAAAGCCACCACAGGTCGCGAAGCCCTCGGTCTTCTGCTAGGTTGAACCGTATCGAGATGAACGCGGAAGGATCACGCTGCTCATGATGGGTTGGTCCATATCGCTCGGCCGCATTGCTGGCACCGAGGTCCGCATCCACCTGACCTTCTTCCTGCTGCTGGCCTGGTTCGGGCTGGTTGCCGGCGCCCAGGGCGGAGCGGCGGCCGGCTTTGCCGCCGTCGGCTTCATCGTCGCCATCTTCGCCTGTGTGCTCGCGCACGAGTACGGCCACGTCCTGATGGCGCGGCGGTTCGGCATTGGCACCAAGGACATCATCCTGCTGCCGATCGGCGGCGTCGCCAGCATCGAGAAGATGCCGGACAACCCCACTCAGGAGCTGCTGATCGCGCTGGCCGGCCCGGCGGTGAATGTTGCCATCGCCTTCGTCCTATTCGCCTTCTTCGGCGCCCACCTCCCGGGCAGTCAAGCCGACCCCGCCGCCCTCCAGAACATCGACTTCATCTCGCGGCTGGCGCTCATCAACATCATGCTGGTCGTGTTCAACTTGCTCCCGGCCTTCCCCATGGACGGCGGGCGGGCGCTCAAAGCCCTGCTCTCCTATAAACTCGACAAGGTCACGGCGACGCGGATCGCAGCCCGCATCGGACAGGCGGCCGCGTTCGGCCTCGGATTTCTCGGACTGTTCGGCAATCCGCTGCTGATCTTCATCGCGCTCTTCGTGTTTCTCGCCGCAAGCCACGAGACCTATGCCGTGGAACTCGGCGATGCGACCAAGCGCGCGAGCATGCGCGACGCGACGATTACCTCCTTCACCCATCTCGAGACGAATGCCAGCGTCAGTGACGCCGTTAGCGCGCTGCTGGGCACGCCACAGCGCGAATTCCCGATCACCGACGGGGCCGGCCGCCTGCGCGGCGTGCTGACCCGCGACGGCATGATCCAGGCGCTCTCGACCAGTGGCCCCGATACGCCGGTGATCGAGGTCATGGAGCGTGATGTTCCGACTATCAACTACCGCGCGCCGCTCTCGGAAGCGGCCGAACTCCTGCATTCGAGCGGCAAGCCACTGGTCGGCGTCATCGACGACAGCGAAAAAGTCATCGGCATCATCACTCTCGAAAATCTCGCCGAATTCATGCTCGTCGACCGCGCGAGCCAGGGCTGGCGTCGAGCCAGTGGCGGGGATGTCAGGAGTGTTCGCTGAGGCCGACGATTCCCGTTCCATCCGGCGCGGCGCTCTGGCAGGCTCCCGCCGCCCATCCCGGACGCAACCCTTCGAGTCCTCGACGATGCCACCCGCGAGAAAGCCACCACTCCTCATCATCGAGACGGACGACCATGTCCGCGCAGGCGTTCGCGCGCTGCGACGCAAGTGCCCCATCCTGCGCCATGCCCACGATTTTGCCGGTGACCCGCCGCTGCGCCGCAGAGAGGCCGGCTTCGAAGGCCTCGCCCGCATCATCGTCGGGCAACAGCTCTCGATCGCCAGCGCCGCAGCCATCTGGGGACGGTTCGAGGAGGCGCTGCGCCCCCTGAGTGCACACAAGGTTCTCAAGGCGCCGGACGAGGTGCTCCGGGCGGCCGGCCTCTCGGGTGGCAAGGTGAGGACGCTTCGCGCGATCTCGGCGGCGGTCAAATCAGGGGCGCTCGACCTCGACGCGTTGGAGACGGCGCCGGAAGCGATCGTGCACGAAAGCCTCCGCCAGGTGAACGGCATCGGGCCCTGGACGGCCGACATCTACCTCATGTTCTGTCTCGGGCGAGCCGATGCCTTCGCACCAGGCGATCTGGCGCTGCAGATCGCGGCGGCGATCGCGGCAAAGCAGGGCGAGCGGCTGACACTTGCCGAGCTCGAGGAAATGGCTGAACGCTGGCGGCCCTGGCGGGGGGTGGCGGCGCGTCTGCTGTGGGCCTACTACGCCGCCGTCAAGGCGCAGAAGTCCGGCGCGCCGGTGTAACTTTACGCATGTGAGTTGCATGTGAGGCGTGCAAAGGCCCACGGGCGCCGTTGTCCGAAGGCCGCGCAGGCTGTAGACGGGTGCCACGCTCAAGCGCCTGGAGGCGCAGTCCATGAAGGTACTCGTCTGCGGCGCCGGCCAAGTCGGCTACGGCATTGCCGAGCAGCTCTCTGCCGAGGGCAACGACGTCACCATGATCGACGTCCGCCCCGACCTCGTCCAGAAGGTCAACGACACGCTCGATGCCCGCGCCTACGTCGGCAATGGCGCGCATCCCGACGTGCTCGAACGGGCGGGCGCCCGCGATTGCGACATGATCATCGCGGTCACGCTCCACGACGAGATCAACATGGTCGCGGCCCAGGTCGCGGGTACTCTTTTCGATGTGCCGACGAAGATCGCGCGCGTGCGCTCGCAGACCTACCTCAGCAAGGAATGGTCGAAGCTCTTCACGCGCGGTGGCATGGGCATCGACGTCATCATCTCGCCCGAGCGCGAGGTCGGCGAGATGGTGCTGCGGCGGCTCTCACTGCCGGGCGCCTTCGATACGGTGAGCTTCGTCGATGGCGCCGTGACGTCCATCGGACTTACCTGCGACAGCGACTGCCCGGTTCTCGACACACCCTTGCGCCAGCTCTCAGAGCTCTTCCCCGATCTCCCTGCCATCGTGGTCGCGATACAGCGGAAGGGCGAGATCATCATCCCGCATAGCGACGACCAGATCCTCGAGGGCGACGATATCTACGTCGTGACGCCTTCAAATCAGGTCGCACGCACACTCAGCATCTTCGGACAGGCCGAGGCGCCGACGCGCCGCGTGGTGATCGCGGGGGGCGGCAATGTCGGTCTCTATGTCGCGCGCGAGCTCGAGCGCCGCCACTCGGGCGTCCGGGTCAAGATGATCGAAGCCAGCCGCGCACGCGCCATCGAGATCGCCGATCACCTAGAGCGCACGGTGGTCCTGCACGGCAATGCACTGTCCGAGGCGATCCTGCGTGAGGCGGAGATCACAAGCGCCGATACGATCGTGGCGCTCACGAACGATGATCAGGTAAATATCCTCGCGTGCGCACTCGCGAAGCAGCTTGGTGCGGCGCGCAGCCTTTGTCTTGTCAACAGCTCCGGTTATGCGAGCGTGATTCGCTCGTTCGACATCGACTCCGAGATCAATCCACGTGTCGTCACCGTCAGCCGCATCCTCCAGCACGTACGCCGCGGACGCATCCTCTCCGTGCACAGCGTTGCCAACGGCGACGGCGAGCTCATGGAGGCGGAAGCGCTGGAAACAGCCCCCATCATCGGCAAGGCCCTCAAGGACCTGCCTCAGCTCGAAGGTGTGCGCGTCGGCGCCATCGTCAGGGGCGGCAAGGTCATCATTCCCGACGGAGACACGCAGATCCAGGTCAAGGACCATGTGGTCCTCTTTGCGACCGCAGACAGCGTGCGCGATGTCGAGCAGCTCTTCCGTGTTTCCATCGAGTTCTTCTGAGCGCCAAGGCGCTTCCCCAACAAAGCATCCGGAGGTCTGATGACCCGCACCGTCTATGTGAACGGCCGCTACCTGCCCTATGCCGAAGCGGCGATCCATCCGGAGGACCGCGGCAACCAGTTCGCCGACGCCGTATACGAGGTCATCGAGGTGCGCGAAGGCCGGCTGGTCGACGAGACGCGTCATATCGCTCGCCTCGCGCGCTCGCTCGGCGCACTCACCATTCCGGAGCCGATGAGCGGTGCGGCCTGGTCGCGCGTGCTGCGGGAAACCATCCGCCGCAACCGCGTGCACAACGGCCTCGTCTATCTCCAGGTCTCTCGCGGCGTCGCCCGGCGCGATTTCTTCTTCCCCGCGCCGGATACCCTGCCGACCGTGATCTGCCTCGCGCGACGCATCTCCCCATTGAAGGGCGAGGCGCAGGCGGCGAAAGGCATCGCCATTCAAAGCACGCCGGACGTTCGCTGGGCGAACTGCGACATCAAGACAGTCATGCTCCTCCCGGCCACTATGGCCAAGCAGCGCGCCAAGGAAGGCGGCGCCAACGACGCCTGGTTCGTCGACGCCGAGGGCTACGTCACCGAGGGCGCCTCCGCCAACGCGTGGATCGTCGACCGCGACGGCAAGCTCGTCACGCGCGCACTGGACAAGTCCATTCTGCCTGGGATCACGCGCACGACGCTGCTCGATGTCCTTGCGCGCGAAGGCATTTCCGTAGTCGAGCGCCCGTTCACCATCGAGGAGGCCCAAGGGGCCCGCGAAGCCTTCATCACCTCGGCGACGAGTATCGTCATGCCGGTCGTGTCGATCGACGGCCGGCCCGTCGGCAATGGCGCGCCAGGGCTGCTCGCACTCAAGCTCAGGGCCGAGTTCCACAACGTCGCCGAGCGGGCATCAGTCTGAGGCGGCTGGGCGACGTAGGATAGGCCGGTAGCCCGCAATGCACGCCATGACGTTGACCGCCGCGACATGAAAGCGTTTCATGTCCGCCCACAATCCTTCTCTCTCGTTCACGCCAACACTCGAGGACCTCCATGCCCGTCATCAATCGCGTCTCGGCACTCAAGGAAGAGATCACCGAATGGCGCCGTGACATCCACGCGCATCCGGAGATCCTCTACGAGGTCCATCGCACCGCAGCCCTGGTGAAAGACAAGCTCATCGAGTTCGGCTGCGACGAGGTGGTGCCGGGCATCGGCCGTACCGGCGTCGTCGGGGTCATTCGCGGGAAGACGAACAAATCCGGCCGTGCGATCGGAATGCGCGCGGACATGGACGCACTCCCCATGCAGGAGCTGACCGGACTGCCTTATGCCTCGAAGATCCCTGGCGCCATGCATGCCTGCGGACATGACGGGCACACCGCCATGCTGCTCGGTGCCGCCAAGTACCTTGCGGAGACGCGCAACTTCGACGGCACAGCGGTCGTCATCTTTCAGCCTGCCGAAGAAGGCGGCGCCGGCGGCAAGGCCATGGTCGACGACGGCATGATGGACCGCTTCGGCGTGACCGAGGTTTACGGGATGCATACCGCCCCCGGCCTCCCGGTCGGCCACTTCGCCACGCGTCCCGGCCCGTTGCTGGCTGCTTCCGACCGTATCGACATTTCCATCGAAGGCGTCGGCACGCACGCTGCCAAGCCGCATCTCGGTATCGATCCCGTCGCTATCGGCTGCCAGCTTCACGCCGCGCTGCAGACGATCGTCTCGCGGAACGTCGATCCGGTGCATTCCGCCGTCGTATCCGTGACCATGTTCCATGCCGGCGATGCGATGAACGTCATTCCGCAGACGGCGAAGCTCGCCGGCACCGTGCGGACGCTCAAGGAGGAGGTGCGCCAGATGGTCAAGCGGCGCATCGCGGAAATCTGCGAGGGCATCGCCAAGACCTACAACGCCAAGATCGAGCTCGACTACTGGGACGGCTATCCGGTGTGCGTCAATCACGAGGCGCAGACGCGTTTCGCGGCCGGGGTCGCACGCGAGATTTCCGGCGACGCCGCCGTAAACGACGAAGCGCCGCCCGTGCTCGGCGGCGAGGACTTCGCCTACATGCTCGAAGCCCGGCCGGGCGCCTTTGTCTTCATCGGCAATGGGAATACGGCGGGTGTCCATCATCCCGCCTATGATTTCAACGACGAGGCGATCCCTGTCGGCGTCTCGTACTGGGCCCGCCTCGTCGAGACTTCCATGCCGGCCTGAGTCGGGTTTGGCGGTAACAACCGCCACGCCATCAGCGCTGCCACCCAAGTCTAGCTCTTCCATCAAGCCGGTCGCCCAAGGCGGCCGGTTTTTTGTTGCGCGCCCGTAGCATCGTTGCTGATCGCGCTCGCCCTTTTCAGCCGTCGTCGCCCCGTGTGCCGCACTCGCGCACGACGCACACACTGTTGCAGAAAATCCACCTAAGGTTGCTGAAAGTCTGAATACACACGCAATGCATTTGCGCGGACCGTGCACTTCCCCTATCACACAACTACAAGTTGCGGCGACGGTGAGTCCTCCAGTCGAGGTCTCATTAGTGATCCGCCGAGGCGCGGTTGCAACCCGCGTCGAGGCAGGTCGCAAGCGCAGGAAGCAAGCCCAGTGCTCATCTGGTCCTGCCGCGGGCCGCGTGTGAAGTCGAGTTCCGCGTTTATTTCCAACGTGTTCCCTCGTGACGGCGCGTGCTTGAGGCGCGCGCGTGCGGCCTCGAAGGAGCGCGATCCACAACCAGCCGCCGGGCTGCGCACTCTGCTTCCGCGCTGGAAGCATCGGGAAAAATGGAGATCAGACAAATGAATGGGGGATCGATGACGACACTCAGTCGCGTTTCGATGGCCGCCGCCGCTGCGCTGCTCATGGGTTTGAGCCCAGCGGCGGCTGCGGACCTTGGTGGTAACTGTTGCGCGGATCTCGAGGAGCGGGTTGCCGAGCTCGAGGCGACAACCGCCCGCAAGGGCAACCGGAAGGTCTCGCTCACCATCTCGGGCCAGATTTCGCAGCAGCTCATGTTCTGGGATGACGGCTTCCAGAGCGATATGTACGTGACCAGCCCGACATCGTCAGCCTCGCGCTGGCGCATGACAGGTTCTGCCAAGATCTCGCCCGAGATCACGGCGGGCTTCCTCTACGAGTTCGAGGCCTTCGGTAGCAGCTCGTCCTCTGTGAACCAGCGGATGGGCTCCGGTATCGCCGGCCTGCCTTCTGCAACGGCAAACAGTGGCCAGACCTTCGGTGACGATGGTGGCGCGAGCCACACCAACCTTCGCGAGGCTCTGGCCTGGATCGAGCACACCCGCCTCGGCCGTGTGACCATTGGCCATGGCTCGAGCGCTGCGAACAACATCATCCTGATCGATCTGTCCGGCAAGGGCATGGCGGCGTCGAATGACGTCCGTCTGCACTCGGCAGGCTTCGTGATTGCTCAGGGCAATGGCTCCTACTCGGGCGCCACGTGGGGGAACTTCTTCCAGGGCGGTTCGGGCGACTGGCTGAACGAGCGCAACGAGCACATTGCGTACCGCACGCCGACGATCGCGGGCTTCACGCTGGGCGCGTCGTTCGGCGAGGACAACTACTGGGATGCGGCGCTGCGCTACGCTGGCGAGTTCAATGGCATCCGCATTGCCGGTGGTATCGGATACAGTGTTCGCAGTGAGTACGATGGTCCGGCGGGTGATCTTGTTTGCACCACGAACTGCGACAAGAGGCTGAAGCAGCTCGCCGGCTCGCTCTCTATCCGGCACATGCCGACTGGCCTGTTCTTCACGGGCGCAGCCGGTGAGCGCGACATGGAGAACGATGAGACGACTGTAGGCGATACGACATTCACCTACGATTTCAGCTCGCGGTTCTACTACCTGTCGGGTGGTATCGCGCGCAACTTCCTCGGGATTGGCGATACGGTCCTGTACGGTGAGTACAGCGAGTGGAGGGGCGCTGCCCAGGATCTTGCGATCGCGACCAATGGTGTGGGCGGTGGCACGTTCATCGGCTCGTCTGCCGACAAGCTGCAGCACTGGGGCGTCGGCATCGTCCAGCACGTCGATGCGGCCGCGATGGAGTTCTGGCTTAGCTACAAGAACTACTCGCTCGACTCTGCGCAGTTCAGTGCAGTTCGCGGTGCCGAGGATCTCCACCTCATTACTGCAGGCACGCGCATCCGCTTCTGATCAGCCCTGCAAGGCTGGCATAAAACGCAAAGGGCCGCCCACGGGCGGCCCTTTCATTACGTCCTCATCCCCGCACCAGCCACACGATCGCTACGCCCATGGCGATCGCGACCACGCCGGAAATGCGCACCACCGGTTCGGGCGATTCGGCCATCGCTTGCAGCAGCCGCGCGCCCATGCCGGGGAATGCGGCCCACAGCAGGCCCTCGATGACGAGAACCAAACCGAGGGCCGCAACGAGATCGCTCATCGCTGCCCAGTCGTTTGCGGCGGCGCAAGCGCTCCGCTGCCCGTCGCACTATTGAAGTAGCGGAAGAACTCGCTGTCCGGCGACAGAACCATCCGCGTATCACCCGACTTGATGCCCTGCTCGTAGGCCTGCATGGACCGATAGAACGAGAAGAAAGCGGGATCCCGGTTGAACACCTCGGCGAAGATGCGGTTGCGCTCGGCATCGCCTTCGCCCCGCATCTGGTCAGCCTTGCGGCGGGCCTCGGCGCGGATGGTGATCGAGTCGCGATCCGCATCAGCCTGGATCTTGTTGGCTGCGGCGCGGCCTTCGGCGCGAAGTTCCTCCGCCTCCTTGAAGCGGTCGGCCTTCATGCGATCATAGACGCTCTGAAGGTTCTTCTCGGGGAGATCAGCGCGCTTGATCCGAACGTCGACAACTTCAAGGCCGAACTCCTGACCCTGCTTGTTCACCTCGATCGCGATCTGCTTCATCAGCTCTTCGCGCTTGTTACGCACGATGTCGATGAAGCTCGCCGAACCGAGCACGCGGCGAAGGGTCGACTGCACGATCGGGCCGAAGCGCTGCGGCACATAATACTCGCTCGTGACCGCCTGATAGAACTTCAGCGGATCCTTGATGCGATAGCGTGCGAAGGCATCGACCAGAAGCAGCTTCTGGTCCGCGGCTGGCACCTCCTGCGGTGTCATGTCGAGGTCGAGAATTCGCTTATCGAAGTACTCGACCGTCTCGACGACCGGAATCTTCCAGTGCAGGCCGGCCTGGTTGATGATCCGCTTCGGCTTGCCGAACTCGAGGACGAGAGCCTGCTCGTTCTGGTGCACGATGAAGAGCGCGAAGTACGCGAGCAGGCCCGCACCGACGATAAGCGCGATCAGGAAAGAGAAAATGGCGCGCATGGTCACTTCGCTCCCTGAGGTTGCGGCTTGCGCTGCAGTTGATCAAGGGGCAGGTACGGCACCACGCCCGAACCGGCCTTGCTGTCGAGGATGATCTTGTCGGCACCGCCGAGCACACGCTCCATCGTCTCGAGATAGAGCCGCTCACGCGTTACCTGAGGCGCCTTCTGGTACTCGGCGAGCACCGCTCCGAAGCGCGACGCCTGACCGATGGCCTCTTCGACCGTCTGCTTCTTGTAGCCTTCAGCCTCGGCAATGATCCGGTCAGCCGCGCCGCGCGCCTCGGGAACGATCTTGCTGGCGTAAGCCTGCGCCTGATTCTTGAGCGTCTCGAGATCGATCTTGGCCGCCTGGACGTCACGGAACGAGTCACCCACGGATTGCGGCGGGAAGACGCGCTGCAGCGAGACTTCGTCGACGATGATACCGGACTCGTAGCTGTTCAGAGTATCCTGCATCAGCTTCTGAACGGCGGTGCGCACACTGCCGAGCTCTGTGGTCAGGATGCGCTCGAAGTCGGTCTTGCCGACGACCTCGCGCATGGCGCTCTCGGCCACGTCTTTGACAGTCTGCTCGGGATTCTGAATGCGGAACAGATACTTCTCGGCATCCTGAATGCGCCAGATGACGACGAAAGGCACCTCGACGACGTTCTCGTCGCCCGTCAGCATACCGCTTTCCTCAGGCACATTGGTCGTGCCCGTGCTGCCACGACGAACGACGCTCGAGCGGAAACCCACCTCGATGGTGTTCTTGCGCGTCACCTTGGGGAGACGCACCTCCTCGATGGGGTAGGGCATCCGGAAATGCAGGCCCGGCGGCTCCTGGCGAACGAACTCGCCGAAGCGAAGGACGACGCCGAGCTCATCGGGCTGGACGCGGAACGTGAATGCGTAGAACCCAGCCACCGCAATGCCGATTGCTGCGAGCAGGACGAGCAACGGCCCTGGAATGCCCGAACCCGGCATGACTTGCTTGAGGCGGTCCTGACTGCGCCGCAGAAGCTCTTCAAGGTCAGGCTGCTGGCCGCCACCGCCGCCGCTGCCGCCAGACGGGCCCTGGCCCCAGGGGCCGCCACCGCCGCCGCCCCCTTTCCAACCGCCGCCCCCGCCACCTTGATTGCTCCACGGCATTACCACGCCCTTCTTCGATTGTTGTTGGGAGATATGCAGACGCCGGACGAAACGGCCCTGCTCGGCCTCATCCGGCATCCTGCTGTCTATATAGGTCGCAACCGCTTATAGGCCATTCCTTCCGCATTTCGCAAATTACGAGGTGGTCATATTGCCGAGGCACGCTCAGACCGCGTCAGGCATCGAGCCATGGTTGCGACAGCCGGTCTGGCCGAGTATGAGTACGCCGCGCTTCGCCGCCACCGGCTTTCGTCGCCGATGGCCGGATGCGCGTCGAAACCCGGACGGTCCGACCGTCCGATACTCAATTTAGGCAGTGGGACACCTCAGGACAACCTGTGGCTGTCGAGCGAGCGGACCGCACCGGGAAAACCATGACGACGATCGTTATGAAGTTCGGGGGCACCTCGGTCGCCAATGTCGAGCGCATCCGGAACGTAGCCCAGCACGTCAAGCGTGAGGTCGACGCCGGCAACCAAGTCGCCGTGGTCGTCTCGGCCATGTCGGGGACGACGAACCAGCTCGTCGGCTGGGTCCGCGAAACGGCGCTGCTGCACGATGCGCGCGAGTACGACGCCATTGTCGCCTCGGGCGAGAACATCACGGCAGGCCTCCTCGCGATTGCCCTCCAGTCCATCGGTATCCAGGCCCGCTCATGGCAGGGCTGGCAGGTACCCATACTGACGGACGCCGCGCACGGCTCGGCGCGCATCACGGATATTCCCGGCGAGAAACTGCGCGAGCGCCTCGCCTCAGGTGAGGTTGCTGTCGTCACTGGCTTCCAGGGCATCGAGCCCAGCCGCAATCGCATTGCCACACTGGGCCGGGGCGGCTCGGATACGAGCGCGGTTGCCATTGCTGTCGCCCTGAAGGCGGATCTTTGCGACATCTACACGGACGTGGACGGGGTCTACACGACCGACCCGCGCGTCGTGCCCAAAGCGCGCCGTCTGTCGCGCATCTCCTACGAGGAGATGCTGGAAATGGCCTCGCTCGGCTCCAAGGTGCTCCAAACGCGCTCCGTCGAGCTCGCGATGGTCCATCGGATGCGCACGCGCGTCCTTTCGAGCTTTACTTCACCCGACGAGATCCCGGCCGCTCATCCGGACACCTGGCACGAGATCGGCACGATCGTTTGCGACGAGGATGAAATCGTGGAACAGCAAGTCGTCAGCGGAATCGCCTTCTCACGCGACGAAGCCAAGATCACGCTCCGCCAGATCGCCGACCGGCCCGGCGTGGCAGCCGCGATCTTCGGGCCTCTCGCCGATGCCAACATCAACGTCGACATGATCGTGCAGAACCTGTCCACGGACGGGAAAAGCACGGATATGACCTTCACCGTGCTGCAGACCGATCTCCCACGCTCGCTCGAAGTCGTGAAGAGTGCCGCGCGGGATATCGGCCATTTCGACATCGAAAGCTCGGGCGAGGTGGTCAAGGTCTCGGTGATCGGCATCGGCATGCGCAGCCATGCTGGCGTTGCCGCACGCATGTTCAAAGCGCTCGCCGAGAAGGGGATCAACATCCAGGCGATCTCGACCTCGGAAATCAAGATCAGCGTCTTGATCGACCGCGCTTATTCCGAGCTTGCCGTACGCACGCTCCATTCGCTCTACGGCCTCGACGCCGAATAGGCGGCGGACGGACAAGGCCACGGAGCGGCGGCCGCGGCACGATCGCCGCCGGCCCAAAGAATCGAGAAGGCAGCACAAGCCCATGCCTTGGGTCATCCTGCCTGATCTTCAGGATCGCGAGTTCAGGACGAACGTCGCATATTCTCGGTGCGCGAGACGTCGTCACAATAAGCAATAGGCTCGACAGAGCCTGATCGGGTAGGAATGTCGCTTGAGGCGGTCCGCCAGGACCGTGCACGGCGTGGCGTGGGAATGCAGGGCCGAAATGGCGAAGGCACCCTTCCAGGATGATCATGGGCCGCCCTCCGAGCCGGGGCTGCGGATCATTCTGCGTCGTCTGCGCGAGATCATCGAGGAGCCGGGTGACGGCCAGAGCCGCCTCGACAAGATCGTCCGCCAGATCGCCGGTCTCATGGTGGCCGAGGTCTGCTCGATCTACCTGAAGCGCCAGGATGGCAGCCTCGAGCTGTTCGCGACCGAGGGCCTCAATCCGTCTGCCGTCCACCGCACGTTCATGAAGCGGGGCGAGGGCCTCGTTGGGCGCTGCGCCGAGATGGCCGTGCCCATCAACGAGCCGGACGCGCAGGGCCATCCGGCCTTCTCCTATCGCCCGGAAACCGGCGAGGAAATCTACCACTCGTTCCTGTCGGTGCCGATCCTGAGAAGCGGCGACGTGCTCGGCGTGCTCACGGTCCAGAACAAGACGCCGCGCGAGTACTCCGACGAGGACGTCGAGATCCTCCAGACGACCGCCATGGTGCTCGCCGAGCAACTCGTCTCGGCCGGCATTCCCGGCGCCAACATGGCCATCGAGTTCAGCCGCCGCGTCGGCCACGTAGCCAAGGGCCAGTCGATCTCCGACGGCATCGCGCTCGGCCACGCCGTGTTGCATCAGCCGCGCGTTGTGGTGACCCGCCTCACGTCCGATGACCCTGCCGCCGAAGCTGTTCGCCTCGAGCTGGCCATTGCCGAGCTCAAGGCAACCGTCGACGAAATGCTCGGTGCCGGCGACCTCGCGCGCGAAGGCGAGCACAAGGACATTCTCGAAGCGTACCGCATGTTCGCGAATGATCGCGGCTGGCAGCGGCGCCTCAAGGAAGCGATCACGTCGGGGCTGACGGCGGAAGCCGCCGTCGAGCGCGTACAGAACGAAACGCGGGCGCGGATGCTGCGTCAGCGCGATCCCTACTGGCGCGATCGCGTACGCGACCTCGAAGATCTCTCGGACCGCCTGCTGCGCATTCTGGCAACACCGAATGCGGGCGGCAGCGCCGTCGACAAACAACTACCGCACGACGCGATCGTCATCGCGCGCAACATGGGCGCGGCCGATCTCCTCGACTACGATCGCACGCGACTGCGCGGCCTCGTCATCGAGGAAGGCGGCGGGCAGAGCCATGTCGCGATCGTTGCACGTGCTCTCGGTATCGTGGCCATAACGGATGTGCGCCGGGTGATCGAGCGTATCGACGCCGGCGATCCCGTCATCGTCGACGGCAACACGGGCGAGATGTTCGTGCGTCCGACGAGTGACGTGATCCAGGCCTATTCCGACAAGGTGCGCTTCCGCGCACGTCAGCAACGCCAGTACCGCTCGCTCGTCGGCCGCCCCGCTGTCACCAAGGATGGCGCGCAGATCTCGCTGCAGATGAACGCAGGCCTTCCCGACGATCTCGTGCATCTCGAGCAGTCGGGCGCCGAGGGCATCGGCCTCTTCCGCACCGAGCTGCAGTTCATGATCACGGCGACGTTCCCGCGCGGCGACCGCCAGACGCAGGTCTATCGCGCCGTGATCGAAGGGGCCGGCGGCCGCCCCATCACCTTCCGCACGCTCGATATCGGTGGTGACAAGGTCTTGCCCTACATGCGCCAGCACGCCGAGGACAACCCGGCGCTCGGCTGGCGCGGCATTCGCATGGGCCTCGACCGCACCGCGCTCCTGCGCACGCAGCTCCGCGCAATGCTCCGTGCCGCCGAAGGTGCCGAGTTGCGCGTGATGATCCCGATGGTCTCCGAGCCCGGCGAGATCATCGCCGCGCGCGCCGTCCTCGATCGCGAGATCGATCTCCTGCGCCGCCGCAGTGGTGTGGAGCCGCCTCGCGTGCAGTTCGGCATCATGATCGAGGTGCCGTCGCTGCTGTTCGACCTGGATCAGGTGCTGCCGCTGGTCGACTTCGCATCCGTCGGCAGCAACGACCTCATGCAGTACTTCTTCGCGTCCGACCGCGGTAACCCGAAGGTCTCCGCGCGCTTCGACGTGCTCGCACCCTCGTTTCTGCGGGCGTTGAAGGGCGTAACGGAGGCGGGCAGACGCCTCGGCGTGCCCGTTGCGCTCTGTGGCGAGATCGGCGGGCGGCCGCTCGAGGCCATGGCGCTCATCGGCGCCGGCTTCCGCACGCTATCCATGGCGCCGGCCAGTATCGGTCCGGTCAAAAGCATGGTGCTCGGCCTTCATGCCGCACGCACCGAGCAGGCCGTCTCCGATCTGATCGCCAAGGGCGGGCGCAGCATCCGTGACGGGCTTGCAGCGTTCGCGGTAAGCGAAGGCATAGAAATCTAGGGAATCGAGGAAGCAATCATGAGCGAGCCGCGCGATATCGACGTCAGCGTCGCCGACGAAATCCAGGTCATTCGTTTCACCCGGCCGGACAAGAAGAACGCTTTCACGGGCGGCATGTACGACGCCATGTCCGAGGCGCTGGACCGCGGCGAGAAAGACGACGGCATCATCGCGTATGTCTTCATCGGCTCGGGCGGCATCTTCAATGCCGGCAACGACATCAACGACTTCATCCGCCGCTCCAAAGCCGGCAGCGGCGACGGCATCCCGACGCCCTCGCTGAGCTTCATCCGGCGCCTGCCCAAGGTGACGAAGCCCATGATCGCGGCCGTGGACGGCCTCGCAATTGGTATCGGCACGACCATGCTCTTCCACTGCGATCTCGTCTATGCGAGCCCGACGGCGAGCCTCCGAACGCCATTCCTCGACCTCGGCCTGGTCCCGGAAGCGGCATCGAGCCTCACGGCTGTCATGCGCATGGGCAATGCCCGCGCATTCGAGTTGCTATGTCTTGGCGAACCCTTCAATGCCGAGCGCGCGAAGGAAGCCGGGATCGTCAATGCCGTGGTTCCGGCTGCCGAGCTTGAAGCAACCGCCATGAAGGCGGCCCGCCGCCTCGCGAGCAAGCCGCGCGGCGCCCTGCTCGCGGCACGCCGCCTCATGCGAGGCGATCCGTCTGCGCTCAGCGCCCAGATCGAGGCCGAATCCGAGGTCTTCAAGACCTGCATGGGCAGTGCCGAGGCGCAGGAGGCCTTCGCCGCCTTCTTCGAGAAGCGCCCGCCCGATTTCGCCAAGGCACGCGCAAAGGCCAAGGGCTGACAGGCTCCGCACCGCATCTGCCGCAATCGAGCTGATAGAGTGGCGGCATGGAGTTTTCGAAGCGCCATATCGGACTGCTGGGACTTTGCATCCTCGCACTGGCTCTGCTCGCGTCGGCGCCACAGGCTGGCGCGAACTGGCTGACGCGTATTCTCAAGCACGCCGATGACGGCGTCCCGAGCCGTACTGGCAAGCGTCTCCCGGCACTTGATGAAGCGGGCGCGCATCTGAAGACGCTGCCGGCCGCACGGCGCTCTCGGGCCGTGGCCGCCGAGCTGACGGACGAGGATCACTGGCGCCTGCGCAATGCCGAAGGCGAGACGTTTACGGCAGCGACGCCTGAAGAACTCAGCCGCGGGCTGCGTGTGCTCGCACCTCTGACCGAGGAGGCGTCGAAGCACGTCATCCTCCTGACCGGCGATACACTCTTCAAGGACAGGACCAAGCTCAAGGCACTGCCCGCCGACGCCGAGTTCGACGCACTCATCGAAAGCCGCGTCCATAAGCTCGTGCGGCGCGTCGTCGACGGCGTCGAGCGCTACAGCCTCGATGTCGGCAATGGCGTACATGTGCCGATCCGCGACCGCGCACAAGTGCACGAGATGCTTTGGCAAATCGCGCGGCCGGTCGATCTCTCGGGGCTCCGCGTACTGGCGCTCGAACCGGGCGCGATGGGTCTCCTCAAGCGCACACGGCCGGCCGATCCGGCCCCGGGACGTGTCGCCGTCGAAACAGTCGATCCCGAGCGGTTGCCGCATATGCTGAGCGCCGTCGCCCGCGGCACGATCGTGATCAGCGGCCGCATGAAGGGTGGAGCGCTGCACTACCGGGCGTCGAGCGGTCCGGAGCGAACGCTCATGCTCGACGAACTGCGGAAGGCCGCAGCGGCACATGACGTCAATGTGGTGGTCATCGAGAGCGCTAGTGCGCGCCAGCCCGGCACACGCAACTGGTTCTGGCAGCGTGTGGACCTCACACGTCTCGACGGCCCGCGGGCGAGGCCCGCACTCCCCGATCTCATCGGACAGCTGACTGGCGGCGTGCCCGTCGAGACTGATGCCATCGCCATCGGCGAGTTGCGCACCGGCTTTCAGCTTGTCGGCATCGGGCGCGGCGCCAGCGGAGGATGGACCGCGCCCGTCAGTGAGACGTGGCGCGATCTTGCTCCCGAGGTGACGGGAACGATCGTCGCCAGCGGCTTGCGTCTCGACCTCACCAGCCGGGCCCGCCAGCGCGAACTCGATGCGCGCTTCGTGCCAGGCATTCCGTCGCTCATCCAGGTCGGCTACCTGATTTTCCTATTCATCGGCTTTGCTGGCCTGAGCGTCGCGCGTGAATGGTGGCAGCGACTCTGGCCGCTCGAGGCACGCACGGACTATGCGCGACGCGCCGGCTATTGGGCTGCCCGCAGCGTCCGCGGCGCGATCTTTCTGCTCGTGTTCATGCCGCTCGTCGGGCCGGTCAGCGCACCGATTGCCTTTGTGCGCGGCGTGTGGCGCGCGCTTGTCTCGGTCGGGGCGATTCTCGCCTATCCCTTCACGCGTCGGCGCACGGCCTGAAGGCGTGTCCGCCGGGCCACGCCGTCCTCGGCGCCCCAAGGCATTTCTCATTGATTTAACTCAATAAGTTTCTTTCTCCGTGCCCTCGGATATTCTGGCCAGAACAAGGCAAAGCCGGCATAATTCCGATTCGGTATTCAGCGACAGGCGGCACAAGCCCTGGCGCCTTGGTTTTCACCAGTTCTGCTTAGACCAGCGCGCCACCGGGCCATCGGCTGCTTCCGGGATGGCATGGACACGACGGAACGCACAGGAAAACGGCGGCTGGCGCGGGAGGATCTGATCCTCCTGCTGATGGCGGCGATCGCCTCCGTCGCCGTGCTCGCCATTGCGGCCTTCGACACCAGCACGCAGGTCGTCGGCAGTCTCAAGCTCGGCTGGTTGCTCGCCGGCACGGTGCTCATGGGCGCCGCGGCCGCCATGGTCACGCTCATCTGGCGCTCGTGGCTTCAGCAGCGCTGGCGGCTCTGGCAGCGCCGCGACGAGGTCGTCGAGCTGCGCCGCAGCCTCGCTGCCGCCGAAGCGATCATCAAAGCCGAGCCGCAGGTGCTCATCTTCTGGCAGCAGGGCGAGAACATGCGCGTCGCCGCGCATACGCTCACGACCGTGCCGGGGCTGCCGGAAGATCCCCAGCTTCTCATGCGCCTCGGCGCCTGGCTCGAACCCGAAGCGGCCCGCGATCTCAAGACCAAGCTCGACACGCTCTTCACGCAGGGCCAGCCCTTCAATCTGCTCCTGCGCACCGGCGCGGGCGGCGACGTGGAAGCTGATGGGCGCGTTTCCGGCGGCCGCGCCATCCTGCGCTTCCGGGATATTGCCGGCTATCGCAAGCAGGTCGCCGAGATCATCTCGCAGCACCGTCAGCTCGCGCGCGACATCGGCCTCGGTCGCGCACTCTACAATGCGCTCCCGCATCCGGTGTGGATCCGCGGCGGCAGCGGCCAGATCGAATGGGTCAACAAGGCGTACGTGCGTGCGGTCGGCGCCAAGAGCGAGCCTGAGGTCACGGATCGCCAGTTGGAGCTGCTCGAGACCCGCCAGCGCGAGGAGCTCTCGAATGTGCTCGTGCGCCAGGAGAGTTTCCGCAAGCGTATGCCGCTGATCATCGGTGGCGAGCGCCGCCACCATGACATCGTCGTGCTGCCGTTCGGCGAGGCAAGCGTCGCCTGCGCCATCGACGTCACAGCCATCCAGAGTGCGGAAAGCGAACTCGACCGCCTCGTCGCCACCTTCTATCGCACGCTCGACCGCGTCTCCACGGCCGTCGCCATCTTCTCGCGCGACCAGCGGCTCAGCTTCTTCAACGAGGCGTTCGCCAAGCTCTGGCAGCTCGATGCCGACTGGCTGAGCCAAGGCCCCACGCACGGCGAGCTTCTCGACCGCCTGCGCGAGAGAAGTCGCCTGCCCGAAGTCGTCAACTACCGCGAATGGAAGACCAAGGTGCTCGCCGGCTACAAGACCGGCTCGGAGCCCGAGGAGTGGTGGCATCTTCCCGATGGCCGCGCGCTGCACGTCATGGCCGAGGAACGCCCCGACGGCGGCATCACATATCTTTATGAGAACGAGACCGAGCGCCTGTCGCTCGAAAGCCGCTACGATGAGATGGTCCGCGTCCAAGGCGAGACGCTCGACCACCTCGATGAAGGTGTCGCCGTGTTCGGCACGGACGGCCGCCTGAAGCTCTTCAATCACGCCTTCGAGCGCATTTGGAAGCTTGGTCGGCGCATGCTGCAGGACGAGCCGCACATCGACGAGATCATTCGCCAGTGCCGCATCCTCCATGACGATCCCGCCGAATGGGACCACATCGCCCAGGCGGCAACCGCATTCTCGGACCAGCGCCAGCACGCGAAAGGTCAGATGACGCGGGCGGACCAGAGCGTCATCGACTATGCCGCGTTGACGCTGCCCGATGGCGGCACGCTCGTCAGCTTTGCCGACGTGACGGTCACCAAGCGCTATGCCCGCGCGCTCGAGGAACGCAACGAGGCGCTTGTCGCCGCCGATCGGCTCAAGAGCCAGTTCATCAGCCACGTGTCCTATGAGCTGCGCACGCCACTCACGAGCATCATCGGCTTCACCGAGCTGCTTTCAAGTCCGCGCATCGGCGAATTGAACGACAAGCAGCAGGAGTATCTTTCGGCCGTCTCGCGCTCGTCGGAAACGCTGCTTTCGACGATCAATGATATTCTGGATCTCGCCAATATCGACGCAGGCGCTCTCGAGCTGCGGTTGGCGCCAGCCAAGATCATGCCGATCATTCAGGCGGCGACACTCGGCGTGAAAGACCGCATGAGCCGCATTCATCTTGCGCTCGAAGTCGAGGTCGCAGAGGATGTCGACGAAATGATCGTCGACGAGGCTCGCGTGCGCCAGATCCTCTACAATCTCCTCTCGAATGCGATCGGCTTCTCCGAGCCCGGCGGCCTCGTCCGATTGGCCTGCACGCGCGAGGGCCCGATGATCGCCTTCACTGTCACGGACCGCGGCGCCGGCATCCCGCACGACCAGCAGCGCGATGTAGTCGGCCGCTTCGTATCGCGGAGCCGCGGCTCCAAGCATCGCGGCGCCGGCCTTGGCCTGCCCATCGTCAAGAGTCTCGTGGAGCTGCATGGCGGCACCATGAGCCTCGTCAGCGAGCCGGGTGAAGGAACCTCCGTCACCGTGCGCTTCCCCGAGCACGGCCCGAGGCCGGGGACGGAGACGGCGAAGTCCATCACCGTCGCATGAGCACGCCTTGGATTGTCGATGCTGCCGACGAGGTTCGCCTCGCGCGCCTCGCCGAGCTTGTGGCCCTCAAGGTGCGCGCCGGAGATCTCATCACGCTCTCGGGCGATCTCGGCGCCGGCAAGACGACGTTCGCGCGCGCCTTCATCCGCGCCATGCTCGACGATCCCGAAGCGGAAGTCCCAAGTCCGACATTCACGCTGGTCCAGCCCTACGCGACACCGCGCCTCGATATCGCGCATTTCGATCTTTATCGCCTGGCCGACCCCAGCGAGACCGACGAGATCGGCTTCGATGAAGCCGTCGGCAGTGGTGTCGCGCTCGTCGAATGGCCGGAGAAGGCCGCGGGCCGCCTGCACGGCACTCATCTCGATATCGCGCTCGCGGCAGGCCCTTCCGACGATACGCGCACGATCACTTTCACACCCGACGCGCAATGGGCGACGCGCCTGCAGCGCCTGCGCGAGATCGACGATTTTCTGTCCACCCGCGCCGGCACACTGCGCTATCTGCAGGGTGATGCCTCGACGCGCGCCTATGCGCGGCTCGCCGGCGAGAGCGCCTCGCACGTCCTCATGGACAGCCCGCGTCAACCGGACGGCCCGCCGATCCGCGACGGCCTACCTTATAGCCGGATTGCTCATCTCGCCGAGGATGTGACGGCATTTCATGCCATGGCCGATGCACTCGCATCATACGGCATGGTCGTACCGACGATCCGCGCCTTCGACCATGCGCGCGGTCTCCTGCTGATCGACGATCTTGGTGATCTCACGTTCGGGCGCGCGCTCGATCGCGGCATGGATCAGTTGGAATTGTGGACCGCTGCCGTCCATGGTCTCGTCGCACTTCGTGCGCATCCGCCGCTGGAGAAGTTACTCGTGCCCGGCGCCGCGCCGGATCATATCGTGCACCGCTTCGACCGCACGGCGCTCCTGATCGAAGTGGAGCTGCTCACCGACTGGTACTGGCCCGCCATCAAGGGCGCGCCGATCCCGCCGAATGTAAAAGCCGACTTCCTCCGACTCTGGAATGCGCAGATCGATTGGCTGGAAACGCTGCCGCTCGGCTGGGTGCTGCGCGACTATCATTCGCCCAATCTCATGTGGCTCGGCGATGCCCAAGTCGGCGTTCTCGACTTCCAGGACGCCATGCGCGGCCCCTGGGCCTATGATGTCGTCTCGCTCGTCCAGGACGCGCGCCTCGACGTGCCGGAGGACATCGAACGCAAACTGCTCGCCCACTACCGGCATGAAGTTGCACTTCGCGAGCCTGATTTCGATGCCGCCGTTTTCGATACAGCCTATGCCGTGCTCGGTGCACAGCGGAACACGAAGCTGCTCGGCATCTTCCGGCGCCTCGCGCATCGTGACGGCAAGACGGTCTATCTCGCGCACATTCCACGGATCTGGCGCTATCTCGAACGCGATCTGCGCCACCCCGCCCTCGCCGATCTCGCCGCTTGGTTCGATACGCACTTTCCGCCGGCAGGGCGGGAGAAAAACTCATAAAAGGCGGGGGCTCCGGGGGTGTCCCCCGGGCGGGTTACAGGGCGGCAGCCCTGTTCGCGCCTTTGGCGCGAGTGGGGCCATGCCTCTGGCATGCCTCCGGCATGACCCCCACACCCCACCGGGAGGGACACCCTCACGGACCCACCCGCCTTTTTGACTATTTGCGTGCGAGGCTTTAGCGCTTCCCGCATGACGCCATCTGATCAACAACCACAACGCTTGGATCTCGCGCTTGTCGCGCGCGGCCTCGTCGCCACACGGGCCAAGGCACGCGATCTCATTGCGCGCGGCGAAGTGCGCATTGATGGTGAGATCGTGCGCAAGCCGGCAGCGAATGTGCGCGATGAGCAGACGATCGCCGTCGATGCACAGGCGGCAGCGCAGGTGTCGCGCGGAGCCGTGAAGCTCACGGCAGCGCTGGACCAATTCGGCCTCGAAGCCGCGGGCCGCATCGCGCTCGATGTCGGCGCTTCGACGGGCGGCTTCACGCAGGTGCTGCTGGAGCGCGCCGCCGCACGTGTCTACGCGGTGGATGTGGGGAAGGGTCAGCTTCATGGATCGCTGAAGGATAATCCGCGCGTGGTGGCGCTCGAAGAACGCGATGCCCGCACACTCGACTGTACGATCGTGCCGGAGGCGATTGGCGCGATCGTTGCGGATGTGAGTTTCATCTCGTTGATCAAGGTGCTGCCTGCAGCCCTGGCGCTCGCCGCGCCGGGCTGCTGGATCGTGGCACTCGTGAAGCCGCAGTTCGAAGTGGGGCGCGAAGGCGTGGGCAAGGGCGGAATTGTGCGTGATCCGGAACAGCGCGAGCGCGCACTGGCGAATGTGCGCGACTGGATGGCCGCGCAGCCGCATTGGTCGATGATCGGGGACATGCCGTCGCCCATCGAGGGCGGATCGGGAAATGTCGAATTTCTCCTGGCCGGTATCCGCACATGAGTGAGATCGTACAAATCACGGGGCTCGGTGCTGAAGGTGACGGCGCCGCGACGACCGCGGCAGGTGAGCAGATATTCGTGCCCCAGGCATTGCCGGGAGAGACGTGGCGCGTGGAGGAGGGCTATGCGCCTGAACCCGTGACATTGCTTCCTGATCGACGGCGCGCGCCGAATGCGGATGACGAGCCGTGTGGTGGTTGCGTTGCGCGACATATGCCGCAAGCGATGTACGAGACATGGAAGCGCGAATTTCTCGTGCGTGCCTTGAGGCAGAGCCGAATTGAACTCGATGTGCAGCCGCTGATCACGGTGCCCGAGCACTCACGCCGCCGGGCGACGTTCAACGCGCGCCGTATGAAAGGCGCGATGCATATCGGCTACCACGGGAGGCGTTCGCACGATCTGGTGGCAGCCGATGATTGCCCTGTACTCGACCGGCGCATTGTCGAACTGCTGCCGACGCTCGCGCATCTTGCAGCGATTGCAGCTGGGCAGGAAGAGGTGGCGCGTGTCGCCATCACACTCACGGACACGGGCGCCGATATCGACGTCGAAGGCAACGAACGCGCGTTGAACGCGGCAGCTCGTGCGAGGATCGGCGAGATCACCGCGAGCACGAAGCTGGCGCGCGTTTCTGTCGGCGGCGTGCCGGTGATCGAGCGGCAGAAACCGGTGCTGCACTTTGCCGGCAAGGCCGTCACCCCGCCGCCGGGCACGTTCCTTCAGGCTGTGCCGGAAGCCGAGCGCGCCATGATCGATCTCGTGACCGCGGCCCTCGGCAAGGCCAAGCTGGTCGGGGACCTCTTCTGCGGGCTTGGCACGCTGACGCTGCCCATTGCACAGAAGGCGCGCGTGATGGCCTTCGATGCGGACCGCAATGCCATCACGGCGCTCGACGAGGCCCTGCGCAAGAACCAGGGCTTGAAGCCGACGACGACGCGGGCGCGCGATCTCTATCATGACGCGCTCTCGCCCATGGAGATGAAGGATCTCGATGCGGTGGTGCTCGATCCACCGCGGGCAGGCGCCAAGGCACAATGCGAGCGTCTCGCGCAATCCAAGGTGAAGCGCGTGGTGATGGTCTCGTGCAATCCCGCAACGCTCGCGCGCGACCTGCGCATTCTGATCGATGGTGGATATCGGCTCGATGCCGTGACGCCGATCGATCAGTTCCTCTACTCGCCGCACCTGGAAGCGGTGGCAGTGCTGACGCGATAACTACTCCGCAGCTTTCGGAAGCGCCGGAACCTCGCAGCCGGTAACACAGCAGCGGCCGGGCTGCTTCGACACACGATCGCCCGTGTCGAGAACACCGCGATCGAGCAGCCGCTCGACGATCTCGCGTTTCTCGCCCACGGGATAGTTGCGCCAGATCTCGCGCTTCATGGCCTCCGGGCTGCCACCACCGTGCAACGAAATGAGGCTCATCCAGCTTCCGCTGTAGGAGGCTGTGAGATCCTCCATCAGCCGCGCAACTTCGAGGCGCTGAGCAGCGGGTACGTCCGGGCGCCCGGCAAGAACCGCCGCGAGAGAAGCCTGCGTTTCCGGATTGTGATCTTCGTCAGGGCCGGGCAGCGCGACGATCAACCCGCCTGAGACGTAGTGCGCGAGGCGATGCATGTCATAAATCTGCGTCGCAAGGAGCAGCTTGCCGACATTGGAGAAGACCGCATCGGGCATGACCGAGCCAGCCGGATCCTTCGCTGCATAGACGGAGGCCGCTACGCCGCACGCGAAGAAGCCCTCGACGATCTTGATGAGATCGACCATGGCATCGCGGATATGACCATGCTTCGCAGGATCGAGGCCGTTGGCTTCGATCATGAGAGCGCCGGCGCCGATCAGCAGATCACCGAAACCTGCGCGCGCGCCGATGCAGGAATGACGGTGATGCGTGGCGTAGCTCGTCGTGAGGAAGCCCGCTTCCTCGACCTGGCCATCGGCGAACACGCGCTCCCACGGCACGAATACATCATCGAACTGAACGACGGCCGTACACTGGCCATAGAGCGCCGAAAACTTCGCCGCACTCTCGCCGGGCCGGCCTGCTGGGCGCGAGATGATCGTCACGCCCTCCGCATCGACAGGCACAGCACAACACACGGCGAAGTCCGCGTCCTCGGCCGTCATCGTGCGGCACGGCATGACGAGCAGCTCGTGCATGTACGGCGCGCCGGTGACGATGGCCTTGGTGCCGCGAATAACGATGCCATCACGACGTCGCTCGGAGATGTGCACGTAGACATCGGGATTGATCTGCCCGCCGGGACGGCGCGCACGGTCACCCTTGGCATCGGTCATGGCGACGCCCAGCGTCAGGTCCTCGTCCTGGACGCGATGGAGATAGTTCAGGAAGCGCTGGTGAATGTCCGTGCCGTGGCTGGCATCCATGCGCCGCGTGGCCTGGAATATGGCATTGAGGCCGTCGTGGCTGAGGTAGCGCTGCGCGCATCCACTCTCGCAACACACCAGACGCACGGCTTCCAGCTTGTAGAGGAGGTCTGTCGACGTCTCGCAGATGTGCAGCATCCGGTTGACGATCTTGCCCGAGGTCATCTGCCGGGCCGTCATCAGGGGCGCGTGCTGGTCCTTGAGCGCGAAATCGTAGGTCACGCCCACGGCGGCGATACCGGGCGCCAGCAGCGGTTCGTCGGCGACGCTCTCGACGCGCGCGCCGTTGACGAAGACACGCGGCCTATAGCGGCGCAAGGATTCCCGGTAGTCCGCAGCCGACATGAGCATGTTGGCGCTCCTCGCTTTTTTTGCGCGTTTCCCGCCCTAGGATGTAGCATATCAGGCCTGCGCCCAGCCCATGCAAAAACGTTCCGCGGCTGTGCGCCCGTGCGCGGCGCAGCTCTCGTGACAACCCGCGCCGATGTGGGTTAGGTACGTGTCCGGACAACAATACGCATCGCCCTGGGGAGCAGACATGAGCACGAAACGCCAGATGTTGCTGATCGGGTTCCTGCAGGCGCAGAACTGCTCGAACTACGTCGGCTCGTGGCGCCATCCTCATTCGGCGACCGACTTCCTCGGCCCCGAGTACTTCATGCGGATTGCGCGCACGCTCGAGTACGGGAAGTTCCACCTCGGCTTCTTCGATGACCGCCTCGCCATGCCGGATATCCTCGGCAGCGACCACCGCGAAGCGATCGCGAACGGCGTGCGCGTCGTGAAGATGGACCCGACGACGATCCTCTCCATCATGAGTACGGCGACGAGCCGGCTCGGCCTCGGCTCAACCTACTCGACGACCTACTACGAGCCTTTCCACGTCGCGCGCGTGTTCGCCACGCTCGATCTCATGTCGAGTGGCCGCAGCGCCTGGAACGTCGTGACGTCGCTCAACGACTCGGAGGCCGAGAATTTCTCACAGACGGAGCACCCCGCTCACGATCTGCGCTACGACAAGGCCGACGAGTTCATGGAGGTCGTGCTCGGTCACTGGGACTCCTGGGAGGATGACGCGATCGTCATCGACAAGGAGACGGGTCTCTTCGCGCACCCCGACAAGGTCCATCGCCTCGATCACCAGGGCCGCTGGTTCCGCTCGAAGGGGCCTCTGCCCGTGCCGCGCAGCCAGCAGGGCAGGCCGGTCGTCATCCAGGCCGGGCAGTCGGGTCGCGGGCAAATCTTCTCGGCGCGATGGGGTGAGCTCGTCTTCTGCGTCTACCCGAACATCGATATCGGCAAGAAGAACTACGCGACTTTCAAGGATCTCGTCGCGAAGTGCGGCCGCAATCCCGATGAAGTCGGTGTGGCGCCGGCCATCTACGCGGTCACCGGCGAGACGAAGAGCATGGCCGAGGACAAGATGGCGGTCATCGACAAGCTGGCAAAGCCGGTGGACGGGCTCGCGCTGCTCTCGGAGGCCTTGAACTTCGATTTCTATTCGAAGGGCATGGACGAGGCCTTCAACGATGACGAGCTGAAACGCATATCTGGCCTGCGCGCCATTCTCGATCGCGTCGTCAACCTTTCCGGCAAAAAGAACCCGACCATTCGCGATTTCGTCGAGTTCTCGAACCGCGGAACGGTGCGGGAGTTTCCGCGCTTTGTCGGCACGGCGAAGGACGTCGCGGACGGGCTCGAGGAGTGGTTTACGGATCGCGCCTGCGACGGCTTCGTGGTTGCAGCGACGCACCTCCCCGGCGGGTACGAGGATTTCGTCCGCATGGTCGTGCCGGAGTTGCAGCGCCGCGGCCTGCACCAGAAGGACTACAAGGGGCCGACGCTGCGCGACAATCTCGGCCTCGCGCGGGCCGAGATCGGCGACTGGAAGCTCAAGAACTGAGCGGCGCGAGCGGACCACCGATGCAGCGTCGCGACTTGCATCGGCGAACCGGTTCGCTACGCTGTACAAGTGCCCGTGAGACGGTCGGGCCGCGAGGATGAGCATGGATTCGGATAAATACCGCAATGTGATGCGCCATCAGGCCGGCGCCGTGACGATCATCGCGGTGGGCGCACCGGGCAACCGGACAGGTCTCACGGCGACGGCCGTGTGCTCGCTCACCGACAGCCCGCCTATGGTGATCGCCTGCGTCAATCGCAATGCGAGCGCGCACGCGCCCATCCATTCCGGGCAATCCTTCTCGATCAACCTCCTCGCCAGCGACCAGAACGAGCTGGCGCGGCGCTTTTCCTCGAAGAAGCTCGAAGGCGAGGCGCGCTTCGATCCCGATACCTGGGACACGCTCGTCACCGGTGCGCCGCTGCTGAAGGGCGCCATTGCCAATCTCGACTGTGAAGTCGCGCAGGAGCATTCCTTCGACACGCACACGGTCTTCATCGGCCGCGTGCGCGAGTGCCGCTTTCGCGAGGACGTCGAGCCGCTGCTCTACTTCCGCGGTGATTTCTGGGATTTGAAGGCGAAGTAGCTTGAAAGACCCGAACCGTTGGCAACCAACGGAGGTGCGACCGTGAGCCACCGATTTCTGCAAGTCTTGGGTGTCCTTTTCATTCTTTTCGCCGTCTACGAGTTGGCAATCGCAATACAGCTTGGAATGCTTTACGCGCCTTCAGATGCGACGAGGATGATTCGTGCCGACATACGGATCAATTTCGTGATCGCCTACATAGGAATTGGCGTTGCCTTGCTAGCCTCTGCACGGAGATAGCGGGCGCGAACTGCCGGCTATCGGTCCCCCCACGCCTCGAGCGATACCGCTCCCTCCTCCGACATCCAGCCGGCGATGCGGCGCGCGATCTCGGCCTCACCGTGCTCGGGCGGCAGTAACCCATAGTGACGCGCGAGACGCGTGAGCGCGGTTCTCAGGAGCATCTTGCCGGAGCGCATGGGCAGGCCGTTAATGCGCTCGATGTCATCGAGGCCGAGCATGTGCCCGCACACGTCGATGAGCGGGCCCGCGAACTCGGGGCCGACTGCCTTGAGCGCGCGCTCGACGCGCGCTTTCGCTGCAATGACAGCGTCCGCGATGTCGATGCCGGCACCGGGAGCGCCACGACGCCCACCGGCATCTCCGGGAACGCCCGTCCACACCGAGGTCACGCGCGGCGTCATGCGTGCGCGCCAGAGATCGCTGGCGAGGCGCTCGCCAGCCGCAAGCTGCTCGGCGCTGATCATCGGCTGGCCATCCTTGTCGCGGCGGCTATGCAGCCAGGCCAGTGAGCCCCCAGCCTCCCGCGTTGCCGCGGCGCGGCCGTCCCTTGGGCGATCGGTCGCGCGCTTGCCGTCCGACGCCGATGATGCAGCGCGCGCAGTTACACCCGAAGCACGCGCGGCCCTGACAACAGCGGCACCAGCGCGCGTAATCTTCCATCCGCGACCGTCACCGGTCGCCTCGATCCAGCCGCGGGCGGCGGCAGCTTCGAAAACTTCGCTCCCGAAGGCGCGACGGCTCGCGGCCTCGCCGACACCGCCGAGGGCGATGATTGCGACCGAAGCGCCCTCATGCCCAAACTCCAGCACGGCGCCCGGCTTGGCCAGCGCGCCCAGCATTGGCAGGCATAGTTGGCGAGCCCTCTCGTCACACGATGCAGCCGCCATGGACGCCTTGAATGCTTTGGGCATGGATCTCACTCTGCAGGGGCGCTCAAGCGGGGGCCGTCAGTCGTTGCCAGACGCTTGGCGATGGCTTCGAGCAGTTCGAGCGTACGGTCGAACTCGGGATTGTCCCGCGCATCCTCGACGAGCGCGCAGGCGTGCGACACCGTCGTGCGATCCCGTCCGAAGGCCCGCCCCACGGTCGTAAGCGTCAGCCCGAACGTCACATGGGCGAGGTACATGGCCACCTGCCGGGCAAAGGCGATGCGGGAGCGTCCGCGGGTCGGGTGGCCGAGAAGGTGCTTCTCGATGCGGTAGACCATGGCCACCGCGTCGTTCACCGAACGAACCTTGGCCTGCAGAGCCATGTCCGAGCGTGATGGGTCTGGACGTGTTCGTGTTCTTCTTGCGGGCGGGCCCGAATACAGGATCGGGCGGGGCGCCTCTATGGTTACTGAGGTCATTAGCCGGCTGCCTCCGTCGAGTGCGTACCCTCGGTTCAGTTTTTGTTAATAGGAACATAAGCCTACGCCCCGGCAGTGTAGGGACGGAAGAATTGAACGGGGATAACTCGCATCCGGAACTGCCGGATGTGGTTTCGGGCGGTTTGAAGCCGCCATCGGGATGTCGGCCCACGGCGGCAACGGCTCCGTTACCGAACGCACGGTAGACAGCAGGTGGACAGTATTTCGGTGCGTCGCTAAGAAGTGCGGGGAGGCCTTTCAGCACGGCGCAAAACGTCGGGTCACCCGCCATTGGCGGGGCAGCTCGACTTGTATGCGCTGCGGTTCGGCGGCCAGCCCCGAGAATGTGCCTTGAGCTTGACCGCAGTGCCTTCGAGCGCGCGCGTTGTGCAGGCTCTTGCCCACGAGTAGAGCCAATTGGGGTGTGCGTTTCCGCACCCCGCTGATGCGAGCCCGCGATATGACCGGCGTCAACCAGATCCGCTCCACGTTCGTCGACTTCTTCGCCAAGAACACGCACCAGCATGTGCCGTCGTCATCGCTCGTCCCGCGCAACGACCCGACGCTGATGTTCACGACCGCCGGCATGGTGCAATTCAAGAACATCTTCACGGGCGCGGAGACGCGACCCTACAAGCGCGCTGTCACTTCGCAGAAATGCGTGCGCGCCGGCGGCAAGCACAACGACCTCGACAACGTCGGCTACACCGCGCGCCATCACACGTTCTTCGAGATGCTCGGTAACTTCTCGTTCGGCGATTATTTCAAGGAACTGGCGATCGAGCTCGCGTGGAAGCTCATCACGAAAGAGTACGGGCTCGATCCGAAGAAGCTCTACATCACCGTCTATCACACGGATGATGAAGCCTTCGGCATCTGGAAGAAGCTCACGGGCTTCGCCGACGAAAAGATCATCCGCATCCCGACCTCGGACAACTTCTGGGCCATGGGTGATACCGGCCCGTGCGGCCCCTGCTCGGAGATCTTCTTCGATCATGGTCCGAAGATTCCCGGCGGCCCTCCCGGCTCACCGGATGCGGACGGCGATCGCTTCATCGAGATCTGGAATCTCGTGTTCATGCAGTACGAGACGATGGAGGGCGGTCAGCGCATCGAACTGCCCAAGCCCTCGATCGACACGGGGATGGGCCTCGAGCGCATTTCAGCCGTACTCCAGGGCACGCACGACAACTATGAGATCGATCTCTTCAAGGCCCTGATTGCGGCCTCCGAGGAGGCAACGGGCGTCAAGGCCGCGGGCGAGCACAAGGCCTCGCACCGCGTGATCGCCGACCACCTGCGCGCGACGAGCTTCCTCATTGCGGATGGCGTGCTGCCGTCGAACGAGGGCCGCGGCTATGTGCTTCGCCGCATCATGCGCCGCGCCATGCGCCACGCGCACCTGCTCGGCGCACGCGAGCCGCTCATGCATCGCCTCGTCCCGGCGCTCGTGCGCCAGATGGGCGACACCTACACCGAACTCGTGCGCGCGCAGCCGCTCATAACCGAGACGCTGAAGCACGAGGAGACGCGCTTCCGCAAGACACTGGAGCGTGGCCTGGTTCTGCTGGACGATGAAACTTCGGGCTTGAAGAAGGGCGCGACCTTCTCCGGCGAAACGGCCTTCAAGCTCTACGACACCTATGGTTTCCCGCTCGACCTGACGCAGGATGCGCTGCGCGCGCGCGGCATCGAAGTTGATACGAGCAGTTTCGCCAGCGCTATGGAGCGCCAGAAGGAAGAAGCGCGGCGCGCCTGGAAGGGCTCCGGCGAAGCGGCGACCGAGACCATCTGGTTCGAAGTGCGCGAGCAGGTCGGGCCGACGGAGTTCCTCGGCTACGAAACGGAGACGGCAGAAGGCGTCGTCAAGACGCTGATCACCGGCGGCAAGGTCGCGAAGGAACTCAAGAAGGGTGAGGAAGGCGCGCTCATCCTCAACCAGACGCCCTTCTATGGCGAGTCTGGCGGACAGGTCGGCGACGAGGGTGTGATCAAGGGACCGAAGGGCGCGATCTTCCGCGTGAGCGACACGCAGAAGAAGCTCGGCGATCTCTTCGTCCACATGGGTGTCGTCGAGAGCGGTACGTTCGCGACCGGCGATGCTGTGGAGCTTGCCGTGGACCACACGCGGCGTTCGGCGACGCGATCCAATCACTCCGCGACGCATCTGCTGCACGAGGCGCTGCGCGAGGTTCTTGGTACGCATGTCGCGCAGAAGGGTTCGCTGGTCTCGCCTGATCGCCTGCGCTTCGACTTCTCGCATACGAAGCCGATGTCGGCGGAAGAAGTCGCCAAGATCGAGGACATCGCGAACAGCATTATTGCCCAGAATACGCCCGTCGAAACGCGGCTCATGGGCCTCGAGGATGCCATGCAGACCGGCGCCATGGCGCTGTTCGGCGAGAAGTACGGCGATGAAGTCCGCGTCGTCTCCATGGGCCTACCACTCGAGGGCGCCAACAAGGCGTGGTCCGTCGAGCTTTGCGGCGGCACGCATGTGCGGCGGACGGGCGATATAGGCCTCGTGCACGTGATCGCCGAGAGCGCGAGTGCAGCCGGCGTGCGCCGCATCGAGGCGCTAACCGGCGATGGCGCGCGTGCGCATCTCGTCGCAAACGAAGCACGCGTGCGTGAGCTTGCCGGTCTCCTGCGTACCAAGCCCGAGGACGTCGTCGAGCGCGTGAAGCAGGTCGTCGAGGAGCGCCGCCAGCTCGAGCGTCAGCTTGCCGATGCGAAGCGCCAGATCGCGCTTGGCGGCGGCGGCAACGGTGCCGCTGCGTCGGATGGCGGTCAGGCGATCCGCACGATCGGGCAAGTGAAAATGCTCGCGCGCACGGTGCAGGGACTCAACCCGAAGGATCTGCGCGGGCTCGTGGACGACGGCAAGAAGCAGGTCGGTTCGGGGATCGTCGCCATTGTCGGCGTGACCGAGGATGGCAAGGCCGGTCTCGCGGTTGGCGTCACGGATGACCTCACGAAGTCGCACAGCGCCGTCGAGCTCGTGAAGATCGGCGCGGAAGCACTCGGCGGCAAGGGTGGCGGCGGCCGCCCCGACATGGCGCAGGCCGGCGGCCCCGATGGTTCGAAGGCCGCCGACGCCATCACGGCAATCGAGAAAGCACTCGCGGGTTAACAAACCCGCGTCGATGCGGTGGCCGCTCAGGCCACCGCGGTCATGAGCGGCTTCAGGCTGTCGAGGGTTTCGAAGCGCTCGATCAGCCGAAGTGCTTCGCCCGCGCGGGCGCGTCCGATCACCGGCTCGGCAAGCGAATGGAACTTCGCGCGCAACTTCTCGCCTTGCGCAGCGACGTCGCTCGCCGGAATGCCGACGTTCGTCTCGGCGAGTAGCTCGCGACCATCCTTGAGCACGATCGCGACGGCGGCGCCGTGGCGCGTCTCATGCGTGAGCAGCTTCGCATCGACCGTCACGCGTCGCGAGCCTTCGCGATAGACAGGCCGGTTGGCCATCTCGTCCGAGTATGTGCCGAGCGCCGCCGTATCCTCGCCGCCGAGCGCCATGGCTGCGAGATGACGCATCGAGAACTTGATCTCGAGGCCGGTCTTGGGCTCCGGGATATCGCACACCTTGAGATGCATGGTGTCGACTTTGAGCGTGATCTTCTCGACATCGTCGATGCCGATGTTGTGGCGCCGCTTCAGATCGCGAATGGCCTCGATGGACGAGTGCGTGAGATAGCACGCGGCGTGATACTTGAAGAGGTTCTGCTCGACCTCGAAAGGCGCGGAGGCATCCGGACGGATGGCGCGTGGCGTGAACTCCGGCACCTGCGTATAGGCAAATCCCTGCGGTCCCTCGATAGCATCATCGCGTGCCGTGAACCCGCGCGCAGCGAGACGAGCCGCGATGACGCCATTCATAGCCGCTTTGCCAACGTGCAGCGGCTTGGTCATGGTGCCGAAGTTGTACTTGAGGCCGGCGGCTTCAGACGCTGCGATGCCGAAGGCAATGGCCGTTTGATTGGCGTCGAGGCCCATGAGGCGCGCGGCAGCGGCGGTCGCACCGAACGTGCCGAATGTGCCTGTCGAGTGAAAGCCCTTCTCGTAGTGGCTCGTGCCGGACATCGCACCGATCTGGCACTCGACCTCGTAGCCCGCGATAAAAGCCAAGAGGACGTCGCGGCCGCTTTTGCCGAGAGCCTCGCCGAGCGCCAGCGCCGCAGCACCGACGGGCGCGGTCGGATGGCCGCCCATATCGGCATTCACATCGTCGTAGTCGAGCGCGTGCGAGAGCGTGCCATTGATGAGCGCGGCATCATGCGCCTTGGCGCGCGCATTGAGCCCGACGAGGGTCACGGGTCCGTCCTTGCCGCCGAACTCTTCGAGCAGGAGCGGCGCCAGATCCTCGCGCGAACCAGCGATCGTGACGCCGAACCAATCGAGCAGCGCGTGCTTAGCCCAAAGCATGGCGCTGTCCGAAACGTGGCTCGCCGCGAGCGCACTCGACCAGCGCGCAAGATCACGGGTCGGAGCGAGATCAGGTGTACCTGCTGACATGGACGGTCCTCCTCGGGTGACGGCGCTGCCGCTCGTTGCGTTGAGGGGAAGTGTACACGAGGCTAGGGCCACCGGTAGCACTGTCCGGACATATCACCCCGTCAGGAAGGACGCGCGCGTACGCGGCCGATGAGGAAGGCGATCAGCACGGCAATCAGCGTGCCGGCGAGGCCGTACCACGTGAGTGCATATTCGAGATGCCGATTGGGGAGCGTGAGGCGCGTCACGCCAGCCTGCGGCCAGCCACCAGGATTGGCGGGCGTCGCCTCCGCATCGAGGAACAGACGCACGGCCTTGCCGGCATCCACGCCAAGTGCTGCCTGCGTCATGCCGGCGAGATCGCGCCAATACCAGACGCCCGTCTTGGGATCGCGGTCCGGATCGAAAGTGCCGCGCTGCGGTGGCGTGCGCAGGAGCCCGGTGATCTCGACCGCGCCTGCAAGCTGGCCCTGGGCGCGCGCCGAAGGAGACCTCACGGCTTCAGTGACATAACCGCGATTGACGAGAATGAAGCGCCCATCATCGAGCTGCAGCGGTGTGAAGACATGATAGCCGGGGCCCTGGCGCGGATCGGGTTCCCACAGAAGCTGCTCACCATCGTGCCGAAACGTGCCGCGCACTTTGACGCGCGCATACTCGATGTCGCTCGGCGCTTGCTTCTCGACAGCGCTCAGCGGAACCGGCGGCTGATGCACGCGCGCCGCGATCTGCGAAATCAGTTCTTCCTTCCATTCCTTGCGCTGCATCTGCCAAGTGCCGAGCGCGAGCAGGATCAACAATGCCGGGAGTGCCAGCACGAGGGGCCACATGAGACCTGCGGAGCGAAGTCGCTGCACCCTTAGTCCTTTGCGAGACGGCCTTCCTCGGCCTTGTGCTTGAACTGCAGCGCGATGAGCAGTGCTTTCAGGAACCGCAGCAGACCGAGCGCAAGCAGCGGCGTGCCGATGCCCCAAAGCACCAAGTGCGCCCAGAGCGGCGGACCGACCTTGAATTCGAGGATGAGCGCGCCACCGAGCACGACGAACCCGAGGATCATGATGCCGAAGATAGCGGGGCCGTCTCCGGTATCGATGAACTTGTAGTCGAGGCCGCACTTCTCGCAGCGCTCGCGCAGCGCCAACGCACCGCGGAACAGCGGGCCTTCACCACAGCGCGGGCAACGCGCCGTGAGCGCAGCCGTCGAGGCCGAAACGGGCGGGGGCTCGGGTTCCATAAGCGCGACTAAGCACCAACTACGAGCCGCCGCAAGTCCGCCAACGACGCAGCGGAAGTGTCAGAGACTTGCGATATGCCGCGCGATTTCGGCGAGTGCGGCGCGCGTGTCCGGCGTCCAAGGGGCGGCGCGCGAAGAGAACAGCGTGGCCTCCGAGCGCAACAGCACGCCGTCATCGAGCACCTTGAGGCCGTTCGCCTTCAGCGTCGTACCGGTCGTTGTGATGTCGACGATCAGCTCGGCGGTGCCGGCAGCGGGCGTGCCCTCGGTCGCGCCAAGGCTCTCGACGATGCGATAGCTCGTGACGCCGTTCGCCTGGAAATGGCGCCGCGTGATGTTCATGTACTTCGTCGCAACGCGCACGTGTCGGCCGTGCAGGCGTCGGAAATCGCGGCCAACAGCTTCGAGATCGCTCATGACGCGCACGTCGAGCCAGGCAGCCGGCGCGGCGACGACGACATCGGCATGGCCAAAGCCGAGCTTGCGCATGACCTGGAAGCGCTTCTCCATATCCGCAACGTGTTCGCGCGCCAGATCCTCGCCCGTGACGCCGATATGGGCGCGGCCCGCCTTGAGCTGCTCCACGATCTCGGACGCGGAAACGAAGATCACTTCGGCGCCGTCGATCCCCTCGATGATGCCGCGATAGCCGCGATCGGAGCCGACCTTCTTCAGCACCATGCCGGCGCGCGCGAAGACCTCGGCCGTCTGCTCCATGAGACGGCCCTTCGAGGGCACGGCCACGATCAAGGGCTCGCTCATGACGTGGCTCCCGAAGCAGCGAGCAGCAGGCGGTCAGTGTAGATCGCGGCGCCGACCGCCGGGATCGGACGCGGCGCGCCGATCACGCGCAACAGCTCGTCATAGCGTCCGCCGCCGGCAATGGGGCTCGCGGGCCCGAGCTCGTCGGAGCAGATCTCGAAAACGAAGCCCGTGTAATACTCGAACTGGCGGCCGAACTCGGCATCGAAGGTCGCCTGCGCGATGTTGGCACCGCCCTTCGTCAACAGTGAGAGGCGCCGCTCGAAAGCGTCGAGCGCCTCGCCAATATCGATGTCGTTGCGCTGGAAGAGGTCCTTGATGCGTGCACCCGCAGCACGCACGGGCGCCTCGATGGCGAGATAACTCTCGATCAGATCCGCGATGGCTTTCGGGAGCGGCGCCGAGTGTGCATCGAGAGAAATGGCGAGGAGGCGCGCGGCGATCTCGCCGACCGCGCGCGTGCCGATGGCTTCGATGCCGTGACTGTCGAGATAGTCCTGCACGATGGCCTCGGCCTTGGCAGGTTGTTTCGGATCGAGCTTGGCGATGAGGTCCGCCGGCAGACCTTCGACCGCCGAGCCCGGCACCGTGCTGAGACGTTTCAACTCGGCGCGGAAAGCATCAGGACGCCAGAACTGCGCAAGTAGGCGCTGGCGCCAGCGCTCGGGAATATCCACGGCATCGAGAAGCGCATCGAAGAGCCCGAGATCGCCGATCCTGAGCTTCGGTGCCTTGAGGCCTGCTGTCTGCACGGCTTCGAGCGTGCGCAGCAACACTTCCGCATCGGCCTTGGCCTCGTCGATCTGCGCGTAAAGCTCGATGCCGGCCTGACGAAACTCACGCGGATGAGCCGGCGAGCCGCCGCCCGGCTGGTAGCGAAACACCGAACCGTTGTAGCAGTAGCGCGCGGCAACATCCGCCTCGGGGTGGCGCTGGAGATAGATGCGCGCGGTCGGCACGGTGATGTCGGGACGCAGGCACAGCATCTCGTCGTCCTGGTCCGTGAAAACGTACGTGCGTGCGCGCAGGCGCTCGCCTACGGCATCGAGGAAGATATCCGCTGGCTGGATGATGGATGGCGCGACGCGCTCGTAGGCGGCCTCGTTGAACACCGCCATGATGACTGCGGCCTGCGCTTCGAGCGCTTCGAAGCTGTCGGATGTCTCAACGGCCATTTTTGCTTTCCACCAGCTGCTGGAAAGAGGTTATCCCGCCCGACCGTTCCGTGCGGTCGGCGGGAAATCCTTGTCGAGGTTTCATTTCAGGTCACCGAGTGCCGCTCGAGTACGCCCTTCACGGCAGAAACCAATTGGTCTTCAGCAACAGAGAACTGGGCCGGCCGGCCCTCACGCCATTCCTTGGCATCCTTGATCGTCTCGGCGGCCTTGGTGCCCTCGATGAGGTCCTTGATCTGAACCTCACCCTTGGCGATCTCGTCACCGCCTTGAATGACAACGCACGGCGCACCGCGGCGATCCGCATATTTCATCTGCGCCTTCATGCCGGACGTACCAAGGTACATCTCAGCGGTAATGCCACCCTGACGCAGGCGCTGCGCAAGGCGCTGGTAGCGCGGCAGATCTTTGCGGTCCATGACGAGGACGACGACTGGGCCGGTCCCCGCCGTGGAGGCGCCCTTGTTCAAGTACTTCAGCGCCGAAAGCAGGCGCGACACACCGATCGAGAAGCCGGTCGCCGGTACGCGCTGGCCTGTGAAACGCGCGACGAGATCGTCGTAGCGTCCACCGCCGCCGACCGAGCCGAAACGCACAGGCTGGCCGTCATCGCCGGTGACTTTGAAGGTCAGCTCAGCCTCGAAAACGGGTCCGGTGTAGTACTCCAGACCGCGCACGACGGAGGGATCGATGCGGATGCGGTCCGCCGCATAGCCCGAGGCGTCGGCGAGCGACGCGATCTCATCCAGCTCGTCGAGGCCTTCGCGACCGATGGCCGTATCATCCAGGACTTCGCGCAGCCGCGCGACGGTCTCGCGTCCGCTGCTGGCGGCTTCGACGGAGACATAACCGATCACCTTGGCGATCTGCGCCTCTCCGAGGCCGGCACCCGGTGTGAAGTCGCCGCTCTCGTCCTTACGACCCTTGCCGAGCAGTGCGCGCACACCCTCGATGCCGAGACGATCGAGCTTGTCGATGGCGCGCAGCACGGTCAGTCGGCCTGTTGCGTGCTCGGTGCCTGCGAGGCCGATCGCCTCCATGACGCCATCCAGCACCTTGCGGTTGTTGACCTTGATGACGTAGTCGCCGCGCTTGATGCCGAGGCGCTCCATGGTGTCGGCGGCGAGCATGCAGATCTCGGCATCAGCCGCGACGCTCTCGGAGCCGACCGTATCAGCGTCGAACTGCGTGAACTGGCGGAAGCGGCCGGGTCCCGGCTTCTCATTGCGCCAGACAGGCCCGGTCGCATAGCGGCGGTAGGGCTTGGGAAGCTGATCGTAGTTTTCGGCGACGAAACGGGCGAGCGGCGCCGTCAGGTCATAGCGCAGCGAAAGCCACTGCTCGTCCTCGTCCTGGAAGGAGAAGACACCGGCATTGGGCCGGTCCTGGTCGGGCAGGAATTTGCCGAGGGCGTCGGTGTACTCGATGGCGCTCGTCTCCAGCGGCTCGAAGCCATACGACTCGTAGACCTCGCGGATAGTCGCAAGCATCCGGGCGAGTGCGCGGGCATCCTCAGGGCCGGTGTCCTGAAACCCCTTCGGCAGGCGCGCGTCAGGGCGCTGATCTTTCTTAGCTTTTTGCATGGCGGCGGGCCGCTGAGCCTCACGGATGGCAACGATTGGCCGCCTTATATCCGTTTGCGCACCGCAACGAAAGCTGAACCGGGCACGGGGTTAAGTTGCAGCTGCTTACTTCTCCTTCTCCCCATTCCTTCTAGGGGGTGGGGGCAGCCATGCGGCCGACGTCGGCGTTTGCCGCCGCCCCTCATCCTAGCCTTCTCCCCGTCAGAACGGGGAGAAGGGATTTATCTCTCACTTTATTGCCGCGCTTGCCGGCACCGCCTCCACGCCCAGGGCCGCTGCCACCGCCGGATAGGTAATCCGCCCCGCATGGACGTTGAGGCCAGCCAGCAGGTGAGGATTCTCCGCCATGGCGCGCGTCGGCCCCTTGTCGGCGAGCGCCAGGATGAAGGGCAGGGTCGCGTTGTTGAGGGCGAAGGTCGAAGTACGTGCGACGGCGCCCGGCATGTTGGCGACGCAGTAGTGAACGACATCGTCGACGATGAAGGTCGGCGCGGCGTGGGTCGTCGGCCGCGAGGTCTCGGCACAGCCGCCCTGATCGATGGAGATGTCGACCAGAACCGAGCCGCGCTTCATGGCCTTGATCATGTCGCGCGTGATGAGCTTCGGAGCCTCGGCACCCGGAACGAGCACCGCGCCGATGACGAGATCCGCATCGAGCACGTAGTCCTCGACGGCCTGACGCGTCGAGAAAACCGTCCTGAGACCAGCACCCATCTGCGCCTTCAGCTCGGCGAGCCGGTCGATGTTGATATCAAGGATGGTCACCTCGGCCTCGACGCCGAGCGCCATGCGCGCCGCATTCGCGCCCGACACACCACCGCCGAGCACCACGACCTTCGCCGGCGGCACGCCCGCCGTACCGCCGAGCAGCATTCCGCGCCCGCCCTGCTCCATCTCGAGGCAATGCGCGCCGGCCTGGATGGACATGCGGCCGGCGACCTCGCTCATCGGCGCCAGCAGCGGCAGGCCGCCGCGTGCGTTTGTCACCGTCTCGTAAGCGATGGCGGTGGCGCCGGAAGCCATGAGTGCCTTGGCCTGCTCGGGGTCGGGCGCCAGATGGAGATAGGTGAAGAGCGTCTGGCCCTCGCGCAGCATCCTGCACTCGGCGGGCTGCGGCTCCTTCACCTTCACGATCATGTCAGCCTTGGCAAAGACCTCCGCTGCCGAGGGCAGGATCGTCGCGCCGGCCTTGCGGTAGTCATCGTCGGTGATGCCCTGACGGAGCGCCGCATTGGTCTCGACCACGACCTCATGCTCGCGCGCGACCGCCTCGCGCACTGAAACCGGCGTCATGCCGACGCGATACTCCTGGACCTTGATTTCCTTCGGAACGCCGATCCGCATGGTTACCTCCCGCTGCCGCTCACCACGCTCGAAGATTAGTCGCTGCGATGAGCAAAACGGCACGAAACTGGGGTGCGTTTCGGCCATTTCATGCAATAAATTCCCGGAATGCGCTGCAGTTCCGGGACAACATTCGAATGATCGTCGATGCCATCGACCGGCGCATTCTGCGCGCCCTGCAGACGGACAGCCGCCAGACCGTTGCCGAGATCGGCGCCCTTGCCGGGCTCTCGCCCTCGGCCTGCCATCGGCGCATACGGAACCTGGAGCAGTCCGGCGTCATCGCCGGTTATACGGCGCGGCTCGACCGGCGCGCACTCGGCTACGCCATGGAGTTCTTCGTCGAGGTGGCGCTGCGCTCACAGAGCGACAAGGCGCTAGAGGCCTTCGAGCGCGCGGTGGAGGCGGCGCCCGAGATCCTCGAATGCCATCTCATGGCTGGCGGCACGGACTATCTGCTGCGGGTTGTCGCCGTGGATACGGCCGACTTCGAGCGCATTCACCGCGAGCGCTTGGCGCGGCTTCCGCACGTCGCGCGCCTGCAGAGCCACCTCGCTATCCGCACGGTGCGGTCCTGGGCCGGCTATCCACCCCGCGAGACCTGATTGGGCGCTGCAGGCCTCTTGGCCAGAGGTCCGTGCTGTCAGGTGACCACATTGTGGGCCAAATCCTGGATACCAGTGGCGCCCGAGGCGGACGCAGGCAGCCTAACAATAGGGTGCGGCACGGATTTTACGCGCGACCGCGAAGCGGGTATCCTATAGGCGCGCATGGGCGGCTGCCGCTTGGCACCGCCTCCAGGAGGCTGGGCATTTTATGATCCATACGCAGACTGCATGTGGCGTACTGGCCGGCGCGATGCTCGTCCTCGGCGCCAGCACTGCGCACGCTCATCCGCACGTCTGGGTCACGACCGAGACGACCGTGCTCTACGAGAACGGCACGATCATCGGCCTTCGCCAGAAGTGGTCGTTCGACGACTTCTATACCTCCATGGCCGTCCAGGGCCTCGATACGAATAACGACGGCGTTTACGACCGCAACGAGCTCGCCGAGCTTGCCAAGGTCAACATGGAAGGCCTCAAGGAGTTCAACTATTTCACCGCCGCGCGCCTCGCGACGGAACAGTTGAAGTTCGAGGGGCCGAAGGATTTCTACCTCGAGCACGCAGATGCGCCGGAAGGCACGGTAGACGTCACGATCAAGACCGGTGATGCGGCTTTCGAAGGCACGGGCGTGGCCGTCCCCAAGGCACCTCCCGAAGAGAAGGGCTTCTTTGCGCGGCTGTGGGACCGGTTTTTCGGTAGCTCGACCGATCAGCCCAGAACGGCGGAGACCGCCCCCGCTGGGCCCCCGAAAGTGCTGAGCCTGCACTTCACGCTACCGCTGACCCAGCCCGTGCTGGCGGAGGCCCAGGGCTTCAACTTCACGATCGCGGATCCGAGCTTCTTCATTGCCTTCCAGGCCGCCGAGAAGAACCCCGTCGTGCTTGGCGCAGGCGCCCCCCAAGGCTGCCGCGTCACCATGGGCGAGGGCAAAGCCACACCGCCGCCCACCGCCGAGGACGTTGCCAAATCCGAGGCTCAACCCAATCCCGCGGCCGATGCGAGCAAACTTGGCGATGCCTTCGCCCAGCAGTTCGGCGGCCAATCCGTCGGCTTCGGCTTTGTCAGGCCGGCAACAATTACCTGCGGACCTCCCTCATGATCGCATCTGCCTTCCGGCGCTTCGCTTTGGCCTGGCGCATTCTCGCGTGCGTCTTCCTCGTGGCCTCGTTCGTTGCGCCGAGCACAGTGGCGATCGCGCAATCGCCGCCCGCGTCGTCGGCCCCTAAGAGCTTCCTACCGCCCCCGAAAGCCGTCGAAGAGCCGAGCGGCGTCTTCGCCCGCGCCTATTCGTGGATCATGACCAAACAGTCCGAGATCAACCGCCGGCTCGCAGCGGCCGTGCGCGAGATCAGGACCGGAGATCCGTGGTTCGCGACACTCGCGCTCGCGGGCCTGAGCTTTGCCTATGGCGTGCTCCATGCCGCCGGTCCGGGACACGGCAAGGCGGTCATCTCCTCCTATGTGTTAGCGAACGAGCAGACCGTTCGGCGTGGCATTGCGCTTTCGTTCCTCGCTGCGGCCTTTCAGGGGCTCTCGGCGCTCATCCTCGTTGGCATTCTCGTACTGGTGCTGAGCGCGACCGGCATGACGATGAAATCCACCGAGGCCTGGCTCGAAACTCTGAGCTGGGGCTTCGTCGCGCTGGTCGGCGCGTGGCTGCTCTACACCCAGATCAAGGCCGCATGGCCGAAGCCTGCCACGGCTAGCGGTCACGCCCCCGCGCACAACCATAGCCACGACCATCACCACCACCACGATGGGCACCATCACGCCCACGATCACGGCCATCATGGGCATCACCACCATGCCCATGATCATGGCCACGCGCCTTCACACACGCACGCGCACGGCCATGCCCACCACGATCACGAGCACGCCGCAGACGGAAGCTGCTGCAGTCACGCCCACATGCCGGATCCGAGCCAGCTGCAGGGCCCATGGTCCTGGCGGCAGGCCATCGCGATCGCGCTCGCCGTAGGAATCCGCCCCTGCACGGGCGCCATCCTGGTGCTCGTGTTCGCCATCAGCCAGGGTCTTATGTGGGCGGGCGTCTTTGCGACCTTCGCCATGGCGATCGGCACGGCCATCACCGTTTCGTTCCTTGCGGCCCTCGCCGTCGGCTCGCGCGAACTCGCCATGCGGCTCGGCGGCGGCAAGGAGAGCGTGTGGGGGGCGCGCGTGCGCACGGCAGCCGGTATCGGCGGCGCGTGCCTCGTCCTGGGGCTCGGCCTCACGCTCATGGTCGGCTCGCTGCAGGGCACCAGCGTGTTCTAAGGCTGGCACTAACCGGCGCCCGTGCTAAGAAGGTCACCCATCATCAACATTCAGCGTGAGGAAGCGCGTCACCATGGCCCTTATCAGACACGAGTCCGCCGGCATTCTTTCCAAGGCCGTCGAGGCTAACGGGTTTGTCTTCACGGCCGGCATCACGGCGAACGACCGCAACAAGGACATCGGCGGCCAGACCAAGGAGATCCTCGACGAGATCGACCGCATTCTCGCGCTCGCCGGCTCGGACAAGTCGAAGATCGTCTCGGCCACGATCTGGGTCACCGACATCCGCAATCGCGATGCCATGAACGTGCAGTGGAACGAGTGGACCGGCGGCAAGAACCTGCCCGGCCGCGCCTGCATCGAGGCGCGCCTCGCCGATCCGAAGCTCCTCGTCGAAATCGGCGTCATCGCGACGAAATAAGCGATGATCGTCCGCCGCGAACTGGAACCCCTCCTCGCCAACGTGGTCGAGGCGGGGGACACGATCTTCACGGCCGGCTGCATCGCCGACGACGAGAACCTCGACGTCGGCGGGCAGACCAGGCAGGCGCTCGGCGATCTCGATCGCTGGCTCGCCATGTGCGGCAGCGACAAGTCGCACATTCTTCAGGTCGTGATCTGGCTATCGGATATCCGCTTCCGCGATGCCATGAACAAAGTCTGGCTGGAGTGGGTCGATCCCGCAAACCTTCCGGCACGTGCCTGCGTCGAGTCGCGCATGGCGACACCCGGCTGCCTCGTCGAGATCATGGCCATTGCCGTGAAGACTGGCGCCGGCGGCAGCAGCAAGGCACGCACATGAGCTCGGCACGTCCTGAACCCGGCCTGCGCAGCCAGTATGCCCAGTTCATGCCGGTGCAGACGCGCTGGATGGACAACGACGTCTACGGCCACGTGAATAACGTGGTCTACTATTCGTATTTCGACACCGTCGTGAACCGTTACCTGATCGACCCTGGCGGCCTCGATTTCCACAACGCGCCGATCGTCGGCATCATGGCCGAGACGATGTGTCGCTTTCATCGCTCATTCGCCTATCCGGAGGCGATCGACGCAGGCCTCAGGGTCGGCCGGCTCGGCGCGTCATCGGTCCGCTATGAGGTCGGGCTCTTCGGCGAAGGCGAGGACGCGGCGCGCGTAGAAGGCCATCTCGTGCACGTTTTTGTTGAGCGCACGACGAATAAGCCGGTGCCGATCCCCCCCGGAATCCGCGCCGCGCTGGAGCGCCTCGTGGTGGCTTGATCCCGGCCTCGGGGCATAGCCAGATACTCGACCTGTTCCCGGAAGAATCCCAACGGAATACAGCACACTGTAGCAGCCGGGCCATAGCGTGGCGCCGGACAAATCAGGCATGTTCTCAGCGGGCAGATTGAGTCGGTTTGTACGCATTGCCGTCAACCGACAACACAGGCTGGGAAAAACTATGAAGCGTATGTGCTTGGTGGCCGCCGGGGCGGCCGTGCTGGTCGGCGTCGTGGCGACGCCGGCGCTTGTGCAGGCTCAGGAGACGGGACTGGCTTCGATCCATTCCTGGGTGCAGGTCGGCCGCAACAAGACATGCATGGAATCGCATACGCACGATGGGTCTGGCACCGGCAAAACCAAGAAGGATGCCGAGAAGGCAGCCATCCGGAGCTGGGAGTCGTTTACGATCTGGGAGTATGGTCCGCCATGGGGCCGTTACAGTGAGTCAGTCAGTAAGACTGTTAACTGCGATAGGGCGACGGGCTCCGACTTCTCTTGCCACGTGAACAGTCGACCGTGCAAAAGCAGCAGACCTGTGAAGGGCCGCAAGAAGTAACTCGAATGCGCGGCCCTGACGTCGTCCGGCGACGGGGACCCCGTTGATCCAGTTCCGCCCTATCCTTCTGGCCCTCGGCCTGATGGTTTGTCTCGTGGCAGCGGCGATGCTGGTGCCCATGGCCGTCGACTATGCTGACAGCCATTCGAGCTGGCACGTCTTCGCCGTATCAGCGCTCGTCACCTTCTTCATTGGCGGGCTGATGGTGCTCTTTGCCTACGACCGCAAGCCGGTCAGGGCGGGGCTGAGAGAGGGCTTTCTTCTCACCACACTGACGTGGACGATCGTCTCCGCCTTCGCCGCCATGCCTTTCATCGGGCTCGGCCTTCCGCTGGCGGACGCCTATTTCGAATCCGTATCGGCCCTGACCGCGACGGGCGGAACGGTCATCGTCAAGCTCGACAGCCAGCCGAGAGGCATCCTGCTTTGGCGCGCATTGCTGCAGGGCATTGGCGCCGTCGGCATCATCGTTCTCGCCATCCTCGTGCTGCCGTCGCTGAGGATCGGCGGCATGCAGCTCTTCCAGGCCGAGAATTCCGACCGCTCGGAGAAGGTGATGCCGCGCGCCTTCGGGCTCATGTCGGCGATCACGGCGATATTCGCGATCCTGCTGGTCGCCTGCACATTCACGTTCATGCTGCTCGGCATGACGCCTTTCGATGCCATCTGCCATGCGCTCGCGACCGTCTCGACGGGCGGCTTCTCCACGCACGATGCGAGCTTCGGCTACTTCAATTCACCGGCACTCGATTGGGCGGCCGTCGTATTCATGATTTCCGGCGCCTTGCCGTTCGTCGTCTACATCAAGGCGATGCGCGGCGGCGGGCTCCATATCTGGCGCGACGCCCAGGTGCGCGGCCTCGCGTGGCTCCTGCTCATCACGTCCCTGATCATGGCTGTGTATCTCGCCGTGCTCCGCGACCTGGCATTCCACGACGCGTTTCGACTGGCGACTTTCAACGTCGTGTCGATCGTCACGACGACGGGCTTCGTCAACACGGACTACACGACCTGGGGGCCGTTCGCGATCGGCGTCTTCTTCCTGCTGATGTTCGTCGGCGGATGCTCCGGATCGACATCGGGCGGCATCAAGATCTACCGTCTTCAAGTTGCCTGGCTGCTCACGCGGGCGCATCTGCAGCACCTGATCAGTCCCAACCGCATCGTCACGCTGCTCTACAATGGCCGCCGGCTGCCCGAAGATGTCCCCTTCTCCGTCGTCGCCTTCCTTGCGCTCTACATGGCGACGATCGGCATGTTCACGGTCGTGCTGGCAGCTATGGGTCTGGACCTGCTGACGGCGCTCTCTAGTGCAGCTGCCGCTGTCTCGAACGTCGGCCCTGGCCTCGGCGACATCGTCGGGCCAGCTGGCACGTTCGCAGGCCTGCCGACCGGCGCGAAGTGGGTGCTCTCGTTCGCGATGCTGCTCGGCCGCCTCGAGCTGTTCACCGTGCTCGTGCTCTTCCGGCCGGAGTTCTGGCGGGGCTGAGCCCCTGAGCACAAGCCCCGCCAGTTGCCGTTGCGTCGCGGGTCAGCCCGTAACCGGCTCAGCGCCTCGCATTCGTTGCAGGCTGTGTGCCGCCACGAAGAGCAGCAGAGCCAGCACGACACTGTACCCCATGTGCAATCCGAGGGCGGGGAACAACGGCATGTAGCCCGAGATATCGAAACCGATGATCGGCTTCACGATCGCGGCGACAATCGTCGGTAGCACCAGCAGCATCCCGGCGAGGCCGAACAGCGTCGTCTCGAGTGCGTTCGTGCGCGAGCGGTAGTGGCGCTGGAAAGCGAATGCGAGCAGCGCGATGCCGGCGCCGACCTGGAGCGTGATCTCGATGATGTCGAGCCAGGTCGCCCCCTCGGGGAACTTCAACAGCAAGCCGATACCGAGCGGATCGAGCACGAACACGAACGGCACCAGGAATGCCGGCATCGTGTACTTCCACGACTGCAGCGTCGTCTTGTAGGGATCGCCCCCGGTGATGGCGGCTGCCGCGAACGGCGACAGTGCTGTCGGCGGCGACACTTCCGAGAGCACGGCGTAGTAGAAGATGAACATGTGAGCGGCGAAGTCCGGCACGCCGAGCTTGATCAGGGCCGGCGCCACGATCACGGCGCAAAGGATGTACGACGCCGTTACCGGCACGGCGAGGCCGACGATCCAAACGATCATCGAAGCATAAACGGCCGTGAGGATTAGGCTGCCGCCCGCGTACATGATGATGATGTCGGCGAACTTCTGCGCGAGGCCCGTGAGCGTAACGCTACCGACGATGATACCCGCCGCGGCGCATGTCGGCGCGACGTTGAGGACCCCTGTCGTACCGTCGGCTAGCGCCTTTACGAGCTTCTTCGGCCACAGCGCCGAATCCCAGCGGAAAAAGCTCGTCGCGATGGCCGTCATCGTTGCCCAGAACACCGCGAGCACGGGCGAGAAGCCCCACAGCATGAACACGACGATCGAGATCAGCGAGAAGAAGTGGAACCAGTAGCCCTTGGTGAGCGTCCACAGCGCGCCCTTCTCGATCATGAGATCGCTGCCGCCCGCGCCGTACTTCTTCGCGTCGAGCTCCACCATCACGTAGATGCCGAAGTAGTAGAGCAGCGTCGGAATGAGCGCCATCCAGATGACCTCGATGTACGAGATCTTGAGGTATTCGGCGATCAGGAAGGCGGCTGCGCCGAGCACTGGCGGCGAGATGATCGCGCCCAGACCGCCGGCGGCAAGGAGGCCGCCTGCCGCGTTCTTTTCATAGCCGGCCTTGGCGAGCATTGGATGCGCGACGGTGCCGATCGTCACCGTGGTGGCAACGCCTGAGCCCGAAGGACCGCCCATCAGGAACGACGACAGGACCACGGCGCGGCCCGCCGAGTTGCGCCGACCGCCCATTGCCGCGAACGAGAAGTCGATGAAGAACTTGCCAGCGCCGGAAGCCTGCAGGATGGCGCCGAAGATCGTGAACAGGATGATGAGGGTTGAGGAGACATCGACGGCCGAGCCGAAAATGCCTTCGAGCGTCATGTAGAGATGTGCAACGAGGCGATCGACCTCATAGCCGCGATGCGTCCATGGCGCCGGCAGATACTGTCCATACAGCGCATAGAGCACGAACATGATTGAGACGAGCGGCATGATGATGCCGGTCGTTCGCCGCGCGGCCTCGAGGACGAGCGCAATGAACACGACACCAACCCAGACCTGGATGTTGGTCGGCATGGTCGCGTAGTCGCCGAAATCAGCGCCCTGATAGATGATGTAGCCGACCGTGCCGGCGCCGGCCCCGGCAAACAGCCAGTCCCACCAGTTGATCTGGTCGCGATAGCGCGCCGCAATCGGGAAGAGCAGGAAGACGAGCACCAGCACGATGCCGACGTGCATGGGGCGCAGTATGTGAGTAGGTACGATTTCGTAGGCGGCGTAGAGATGGAACAGGGTCGACCCGAGCGCGATGGCCGTAATCATGTAAGCGAACCAGCCGCCCACACGGTTTTGCGCGCCTTCCTCCTCCTCGATCAGCTTCTCGACTGCCTTGCGTGTGTCGTCGCTGAGGTCGCCGGCCTGGACGGTCGCGGCCGGGGAGGCGCTCCCTTGTTCGTTGCTCATAGCGTTCCCCTTCCCGGGTCGTGTGCGGCGCGACCTGGCGCCCGGCTAAAAGTTCAAAGCCGCCGGAACTGAACGCTCCGGCGGCTTTTCATCAGATGGTCGGACGCGTGTCAGTCGACCTTGATGCCCTTCTCGGCGAAGTACTTGAGGGCGCCGGGATGGAACGGGACGCCCGCATTCGCCTTGGTCTGGTTCTCTGCCTTGATGTTCAAGGCTTCCTTGTGCGTGAGTGCGAGCTCTTCGCGCTTCTCCAGCATCAGCTTGGTGAGCTGGTAGGCGAGATCTTCAGGCATGCTCGCGTTGACCGCCATGATGTTCCAGACGGCGACGTTCTTATTGTCCGTCTCGTGAGTGGCGCCGTAGGTGCCCTTCGGAATGACGGTCGCCGAATAGATGGCGCCGTACTTGGCCACCATCTTGTCAACGTTCTGCGCGATATCGATCAAGCGGATCTTCGTGCCGGGCGTGGCGCCGAGGTCGGTCACTGCCGCCGTCGGCAGGCCGCCGACCCAGAAGAAGGCGTCGATCTTCTTGTCCTTGATCGCGTTGACACTCTCGGCAACGCCGAGGCGCTCGCGCCTCATGTCCTTGTCCTTGTCGAGACCAGCAGCCTCGATCACGCGGAATGCAAACACCTCGGTGGCGCTGCCCGGCGAGCCGGTCGAAACGCGCTTGCCCTTGAGGTCTTCGATTTTCGTGATGCCCGTGCCGTCGATAGTCACGACGTGCATGTGGTTCGGATACATGACGGTGAGCGCCTGGATTGGCAGCTTGCCGCTCGCGAACTTATCCACGCCGTTAATGGCATCGAAGGACGCGTCGACCTGGGCGAAGGCGATATCCGCGCGCCCCGAGCCGATGAGCTGCAAATTGGCGACCGAGCCGCCCGTCACTTCTGCTGCAGCCGTGGTGTTCGGGATGTTCTTGCCGATGATGCTCGCGAAGCCGCCGCCGAGCGGATAGTACACGCCACCCGTGCCGCCCGTGGTGATCGAAAGCTGCTTGGTCTGCGCGACCGCGGCCGCCATGGTGAACGCAACGGCGGCACCTGCCGTGAGCGCGAGTAGACGCTTCATCTCTTCATTCCTCCCAAGGAATCGATTTCTAAGGCGCGATCAGTCCGGAGCGGCGCGGCGATATGCGTTCGCGCCACATTGAACAAAAGGCTAGGGGTGTCTAACGGACAAGCGGGCCTGCGGCCAAGGGAAAATCGCTAGTCTTGCTTATTTTCGGGTACGTCTCGCCGAAGGCGCGATCGCCGAAAAACCGGGCACGCGATCAGACGTCGGAACAACAAGTCCATCGCTGGCACCAAAACCAACGGCCGCTGCGAGGCAGCGGCCGTCGTATCCACAAATCCATCGGGCAGAACGTGCGCCGCGGCGCAGGCTACTTCCACTCGATCTTGACGATCTCGTAAGCCTTCGCGCCCTTCGGCGTCGTCACCTCGGCGTTGTCGCCCTTGCTCTTGCCGATGAGCGCGCGCGCGATCGGTGAACTGATCGACACCTTGCCTTCGCGGACATCCGCCTCCGTCTCGCCGACGATCTTGTACTTGACCTTCTCGTCGGTATCTTCGTCGATGAGGGTCACGGTGGCGCCGAACTTGATCTTGTCGCCGGACATCTTGGTCGTGTCGATGACCTCGGCACGCGAAAGCTTGTCCTCCAGGTCCGCGACCTTGGACTCGTTCAGGCCCTGGGCTTCCTTGGCCGCGTGATACTCCGCGTTCTCACTGAGGTCCCCATGCGCGCGAGCTTCGGCGATAGCCTGGATGATCCGTGGACGTTCCACGGCTTTCAGGCGATGCAGTTCCGTCTCGAGCTTCTGAAAGCCCTCGATCGTCATCGGAACCTTTTCCATCGCCATATCCAAGTCTCCCAACCGGCTCGGCCGACATGCCGATACCGCCGAATCAGTCCCAACAGTCCACGGGAAAACGCCAGCTTCCCCCGTCCAAGGCCCCTTGGCAAGGGCCTCAGGCGGTGCGGCTAATATAGGCCTGAAGTGGCGCCACTTTAAGGTGACCGCGTCGCAGAGCCTTTATGGCCCCGGTTACAGCGATCGCTCCGGCGAGAGTCGTACAATAGGGAATTCGGTTGAGCAAGGCCGTGCGCCGGATGTCCTTGGAGTCCGCCAGCGCCTTGGCACCTTCGGTTGTATTGAAGACCAGATGCACGTCGCCGTTCTTCATGGCGTCGACAATATGCGGACGACCCTCCAGAACCTTGTTCACGAGTTCGCAGGGAATACCGTGCTGTTCGAGATGACGCTTGGTGCCCCGCGTCGCGAGAATACGGAAGCCCAATTCGACGAGATCCCGCATGGCGCCCAGAACGCCGTCCTTGTCCGCCTCGTTGAGCGAGACGAAGACCGTACCCTTGTCGGGGAGCGACTGACCCGCACCGAGCTGGCTTTTGGCGAAGGCGAGGCCGAAATCCGTGTCGATGCCCATAACCTCGCCCGTAGAGCGCATCTCGGGTCCGAGGATCGGATCGACGCCGGGGAAGCGGGCGAACGGGAAGACGGCTTCCTTGACGGCGATATGATCGAGCTTGCGCGACTTGAGGCCAAAGCTCTTGAGCGGCTCACCGCCCATGATCCGCGCCGCAATGCTCGCGACGGACAGCCCGATGGCCTTGGCGACGAACGGCACCGTACGGCTCGCCCGCGGGTTCACCTCGATGACGTAGATCTCTTTGCCCTTGATGGCATACTGGACGTTCATGAGCCCGACGACATTGAGCGCCAGCGCCAGATCGCGGGTCTGCTTCTCGAGGCGAACGACGATCGAGCTGTCGAGCGAATGCACGGGGAGCGAGCAGGCAGAGTCGCCCGAATGCACGCCCGCCTCCTCGATGTGCTCCATGATGCCGGCGACGAAGGAGTCCTTGCCATCGGCGAGGCAGTCCACATCGACCTCGATGGCGCCCGTGAGATACCGGTCGATCAGCAGTGGGCGGCTCTCGGAAACGATCAGTTCGGAGGGCCGGTCGAGCGTCGCGGACAAGCGCTGGATATAGCGATCCACCTCGCCGCCATCGGCGACGATCTCCATGGCGCGCCCGCCGAGCACATAGGACGGGCGGATCACGATCGGATAGCCGATGCCATCGGCAACAGCGCGGGCTTCAGCCGGCGAGCGCGCGATGCCGCTCTCGGGCTGCTTGAGGCCGAGCTTGTCGATGAGCGCCTTGAAGCGGTCGCGGTCCTCGGCGAGGTCGATCGCATCGGGTGACGTGCCGAGGATCGGCACGCCGGCATCTTCGAGCGCCTGCGCAAGCTTCAGCGGCGTCTGGCCGCCGAACTGGACGATCACGCCCTTGAGTGTCCCATTCGACTGCTCGACGCGGATGATCTCGAGCACATCCTCGGCCGTCAGCGGCTCGAAGTAGAGGCGATCCGACGTGTCGTAGTCGGTCGAGACGGTCTCCGGATTGCAGTTGACCATGATGGTCTCGAACCCGGCAGCCGTGAGCGCGAAGCAGGCGTGGCAGCAGCAGTAGTCGAACTCGATACCCTGGCCGATGCGGTTCGGCCCGCCACCGAGAATGATGACCTTCTTTGCCGTGGTCGGTTGTGCCTCGCACACGGGCTGATCGACAAGACCGCGCTCATAGGTCGAATACATGTACGGCGTCGGCGAGGCGAACTCGGCAGCGCATGTGTCGATGCGCTTGAAGACCGGCGCGAGGCCGAGCTTCTTCCGGAGCGCGCTGACGTCCGCTTCCTTCTTGCCGGCGAGCTTCGCCAGGCGCGCATCCGAAAAGCCCATGGCCTTGAGGTCGCGCAATGCCTCGACGTTCTCGGGAAGACCGTGCGCGATGACGCGCTTCTCCTGGTCGATGATCTCCTGCATCGCCGCGAGGAACCATGGATCGATGCGGCAGGAGGCGTGGATCTGCTCGTGATCGACGCCCATGCGCATGGCCTGCGCGACCTTCAGCAGGCGGTCTGGCGTCGGATGGGCGAGTGCGGCGCGCACGACGTTCTTGTCATCGCCCGTACCAAGCCCCTCGAAGGTCATGTCATCGAGGCCGGTGAGACCGGTCTCGAGGCCGCGCAGCGCCTTCTGAAGGCTCTCGGCGAACGTGCGTCCGATGGCCATGACCTCACCGACGGACTTCATCGCCGTCGTCAGGGTCGGATCGGCACCGGGGAATTTCTCAAAGGCAAAGCGTGGGATCTTCGTGACAACGTAATCGATCGTCGGCTCGAAGGAAGCAGGCGTGGCGCCACCCGTGATGTCGTTCTCGAGCTCATCGAGCGTGTAGCCAACGGCCAGCTTTGCCGCGATCTTCGCGATCGGAAAGCCCGTCGCCTTCGACGCCAGCGCCGACGAACGCGACACGCGCGGGTTCATCTCGATGACGACGAGGCGCCCGTCCGCCGGATTGACGGCGAACTGCACGTTCGATCCGCCGGTCTCGACCCCGATCTCGCGCAGCACCGCGATCGAGGCATTGCGCATGATCTGGTATTCTTTGTCCGTGAGCGTCAGCGCCGGCGCGACCGTGATCGAGTCGCCCGTGTGCACGCCCATGGGATCGACGTTCTCGATGGAGCAGATGATGATGCAGTTGTCCGCTTTGTCGCGGACGACCTCCATCTCGTACTCTTTCCAGCCGAGCAGGCTCTCGTCGATGAGGATCTGGCCGACCGGCGACGCATCGATGCCCGAGCGGGCGATCTGCTCGAACTCTTCGCGGTTGTAGGCAACACCGCCGCCGGTACCGCCAAGCGTGAACGCGGGGCGGATGATGGCTGGCAAGCCAATCGTTTCGAGATGCCGCATGGCCTCTGCGTAACCCGTCGCCGTGTCATAGCGGACGATGTGGCCTTCAGCGTCGCGGATCGGCGGGGACGATGCGATGGCCGCCCGCGGGCTCTCCAGCCCGATTCGATCCATGGCCTCGCGGAAGAGCTTGCGATCCTCGGCCTTGTCGATGGCCTCGGCGCGGGCGCCGATCATCTCGACGCCGAACTTGGCCAGCACGCCCATCCGCTCAAGCGACAGCGCCGTGTTGAGCGCCGTCTGCCCGCCCATGGTCGGCAGCAGGGCGTCGGGGCGCTCCTTCTCGATGATCTTCGCCACGATCTCGGGCGTGATCGGCTCGATATACGTCGCGTCCGCCAACTCCGGGTCCGTCATGATCGTCGCCGGATTGGAGTTGACGAGGATGATGCGGTATCCCTCGGCCCGGAGCGCCTTGCACGCCTGGGTCCCGGAATAATCGAATTCGCAGGCCTGTCCGATGACGATCGGGCCGGCGCCGATGATGAGAATCGACTTGATGTCTGTACGCTTGGGCATGGGGCCGCTTTCTATTGCAGCTGCTCACGCTTGGCTATAGGGCGCGGCAAAGAGGCGGGGAGAGTTGGGCCAGGAGTTTCGGAGCGTGCCCCTGGCGCACCGCCGATCGGCCAGTCGAGGGAGCTTCCGGAGGCCTTCTGGGGCGCTTCTGCCTTGACGGTACAGGGCTGCCCACGCCCGCATGAGGCGTGCAATATCAGGAGCGAAGGACAGCGCCAGCTCACGGCTTCCGCGGCGAACGGAACAACGAGGAAACAACCAGGAGACGAAAATGCAGATCAAATTCCACCACGTTAACCTGTGCACGCGCGATGTCCCTGGCCTCGACACCTTCTACCGGGACGTCCTGGATATGAAGACCGAGCCAGGGCTCGCCGGAAACCGGGACAAGGACCAGGGCTATTCGGGCAACGTCTCCTTCCTGACCGACGGACGTGCAGACGCCACCCAGTTCCACCTCGCCGAACAGGACATGAAGATCGGCTTCAAGACCGGGCAGGCGGTCAACCCGCTCGAGCGCGGCCATCTTGCCTTCCGCACGGATGACATTGCGGCCTTCAAGAAGCGCCTGGAGGAGAAGGGCATTCCCTATTCGGACTTCGGCGCCTGGGCTATGAAGGGCTGGGAGCAGATCTTCTTCTATGACCCGGCCGGCAACATCATCGAGGTCCATCAGGTCAAGGAATGAGCTCCGAAACCAATCTCCTCTTCGTCTACGGCACCCTGCTGACACGCGCCCACGGCGAACTCGGGACGGACATGCGTGCCCGCCTCAAGAAGGAGAGCACGAGCCTCGGCGAGGCGACCATCCCCGGTCGCCTCTTCAGCCTCGGGACGTTCCCGGTGATGCTGGCGCCTGCCGCGCCCTCGGACACGGTTCACGGCGAGGTGCTGCGCCTTGCCGATCCCGAGAGCGTCTTCGTCTGGCTCGATCCCTACGAGGGGATCACACCCGGTCACAAGCGGGAGGGCGAGTACGAGCGCGTACGCCGATCGGTCCGGCTCGCGAGCGGCGAGGAGCTGGTCGCCTGGGTCTACCTATACGTTGCGGACGCGATGAACGCGCCGCCAATTCCGAGCGGCCGCTGGGAGAGCTGAACCTCGGGCGCCTCAGCCGATCTTCGCCCGCGCGCTCGTAAGCACGCGCACGAACTCGGCATCGAGCGGCGCATTGTTGCCGCGACACCCGAGCGCAATCTGCTCGGCGAAGTCGAGATAGTCGCGGCGGCGCTGACGCGACCAACTCGACGGCGGATTGCTTTCGGTATCCTCGACGTTGCAGATCTTGTCGGCGAGCTTGATGAGCTTGGCGCGCGGGCTCAATCCGGACGCATGCTCGATCTCGAGTCGCTTCCGTTCCATCCATGTGAGTGAGCGGTCGTCCGTCACTTCCAGTACGAGCGCGGTGACCGTCGGGCCGAAATGCCGTTCGATTTCCGCGGCCGTCGTCTCGGTATCTTCGATGGTATCGTGCAGAATAGCGGCAATGAGGACCTCGACCTCATCGACGCCACCGACGCGCACGATACGCTCGGAGACCTCCAGCGGATGATTGATGTAGGGCGTTTCCCGCACGCCCTTTCGCCGCTGATCGCGATGGCGATCAGCCGAGAAGATCGCCGCCGCGAGAAGCTGTGCTGCCGTGGACGCGCCCTTCGATCCGGACTGTGCGTCGTCCGCGCTCATTTCGGAGCGAGCTTGGCCAGATCCGGAAGCGGCCGCGCCGTCTCCGGGTTGCCCGCCAGAACCTGCTCGAGCGCGTGCGCCACCTCCAGCACCATGGCATCCGAACCGTTCGGTCCCGCAACCTGAATGCCGAATGGCATACCCAGGTGATCGACGCCGCAAGGAATGACGGCAACGGCCGGAAGCGCGGTCGTGAGCGCATAGGCGAGCGCAAGCCAGCGCATGTAGGTCGGCATCTTCTCGCCGTTGATGGTGTCCACATACAGCTGCTCGTGCGGGAAGGGCGAGACGGCCGCCGCCGGACAGATCAGAACGTCCACCTCGTCGAAGAACTGCAAATAGCGATTGTAGATCTTCGTCTGCTCGACATTGGCCCAGGCAACATCGCCGAGCGAGTACTGGAGCCCCCGCTCGGTATTGTCAATCACATTGGGGCCGAGCAGATCGCGATGCTTCTCGTAGCGCTCTCGGTGCGAACCGACGAACACGAGACCGCGTAGGATCTCGAAGGTCTCGTGCACGTTGGTGAAATCAGGATGGCGGTTGCTTGTCTCGGCAAAGACCGAGCGGAACGTGCGTGTGCGCTGCTCGAAGAGCGCAGCAATGTCGGCATCCACCGGGCAGCAGCCAAGATCGGTCGAGAACGCCGCACGGATCGAGCCGAGATCGATATTGCCGAGCGTTTCCGGAATGTCCTGGACGTCAGCACCGGCGAACGGATCGATCTTATCACTGTCGATCTGCGCCTTGAGCAGCAGATGCAGATCCTCGATCGTGCGCCCCATCGGACCCGTTACCGGGAACGGACTGAGCGATACCGGACGCTCGGACGGCACGAGCCCGGGCGAAGGACGGAAGCCCGCGATACCGCAGAAGGCTGCGGGCGTCCTGAGGCTGCCGCCGTAGTCGGAGCCCGTCGCAATCGGCACCTGCCCCACGGCGAGCGCCGCCGCCGAGCCACCCGATGAGCCCGCCGAGGTCTTCTCGGGATCGAAGGGATTGCCCGTCGCGCCATAGACGCGGTTCTTGGTGTTGGCACCGGCACCGAACTCGGGCGTGTTCGTCTTCCCGACGATGATCGCGCCCTCGGCGCGCACGCGCGCCACCATGCCACTGTCCTTCTTCGGCACGTGATCCTTGTAGATCAGGCTGCCGTACGTAGTCTTGAGCCCTGCCGTGTCCGAGAGGTCTTTCACGCCGAGCGGCAAGCCGTGCAGAAGCCCGAGATCATCGCCGCGCATGACGGCTTTCTCGGCGTCTCGTGCCACCTTGCGCGCGGCCTTCTCGTCGAGTGCGACCATGGCATTGATCGCGCCGTCTGTCGCACGGATGCGCATGAGGCAGCTGTCCAGCAACTCGAGCGGCGAGACCTTCTTGCGGCCAATGAGGCGGCGCAGTTCCACAGCCGAGAGATCACAAAGATCCGTCATGGTCGATAACCTGTCTGTTGATCGCCGAGGTCCCAGTAGATGCCCGTCACGTGACGCATTCCGTCGCGCATGAGCGGCATCAGAATGTGTTCGTCGGGTGCGTGCTGCGAGCAGCCGGCGTAGCTCAGCGGGAACCACGCGCACGGCATGCCGACGAGGTACTGCAGGATGTAGGTCATGTTCGATCCACCGCCGTTCGGCAGGATCCCACACCGTTGGTTGGAGCCGCGCTCCACCGCCGCTCTGACCCACTGCGGCCACGCATGGCGGTGATTCGTGCGGCTCGCATAGAAGCGGCCATTGTTGCTCGCAGGTGGCGGCTCGACCTTGACGTTCGTGAAGCCATGCTTCTCCAGGTGGCGGCGCAGATTGCTCTCGATCGCGTCTTCATCGGTGCCGACGACATAGCGGAGCGCACACACCGCACGCGCCTTGGGCGGCACGGCATTCACGGGCTTCGCCGGATTGCCGGTCTCGAATGCGAGCACCTCGAAAGAGTTGAAAGCCGAGACCTTCTCGATGCGCGTAAGACCCGGCTCGCCCCAGTCGTCATCGATCTTCGGCGAGCGCGGGCCGCCGTCGCGCTCGATGCCGGTCAGCACCTTACGCACATCGCTCAGGATCTCCGGACGCCAGCCCTCGACCTGGATGCGCCCGTTCGCGTCCGTGATGCTCGCAATGGCGTGCGCTAGGATGATGCCGGGATTGGCGAGCAGCCCACCCCAGTTCCCCGAATGGTGCCCGCCCTCGCGCAGATCGACGCTCAGCGTGAAGTTGCAGCAGCCGCGATTGCCGAGCGTGACGTTCGGCTTCCCGATCTCCGTGCGCGGGCCGTCGGAAGCAAGAAAAGCGTCCGCCGCGAAGTCCGCCTTATTGGCCTCGATGATCTCCTTGAGACCTTTCGAGCCGTTCTCCTCACCCGTCTCGATGAGGAACTTGTGATTGAAGCCGAGCTTGCCGCGTGCCTTCAGCACCTCACGCAATGCCGCGACATGGACGAGCGTCTGGCCCTTGTTGTCGGCCACACCGCGGCCATACACGCGCTCGCCCTCGAATGAGAGTTTCCAGGGATCGCGGTCGTTGGCCCAGCGCCCTTCCATGCCGAGCACGACATCGCCATGGCCATAGGCGATGAAGGTCGGAAGCGCGGGATCCTCGATGCGGGTCGCGAGCAGCACCGGTCCGCAGCCGGGGAGCGGGTTGGCGTAGATCTTGATCGTATAGCCGAGCGCCTCGAGCTCCGGGCTGATCACCGTCTCGAGATAGGTGCCGAGCACGCCCAGGCGCTCCGGGTTCTGGCTCTCGGTCGGGACGGCCACCCAGCGCGCCAGATCAGCGAAATAGCCCTTTTTTTGATCGTCGTAGTAGGCAAGGGCGCTCGATACGGCAGTTTCTCTTGTCATTGCGCTTCCCTGGGGTCCCGCCGGTCGCGGTGTTTGATTTGGGCGGGACGTTAGAGCAAGAAGGGACCAATCCCAAGGGGCGTGGCGTGCATGGCTGGGCGTCCCCAAAGCCATCTGGACCCGAGGAGCAGGCCCATGTGCTCGCGCTATAACCTAACGACGCCGCTGGAGGCCGTCCGGGACTATTTCGGCGCATGGAATGGCGAGCCTTTCCCGCCGCGCTACAACATCGCGCCGACGCAGCCCACCCTGATCGTCCGCCTGGACCACAACCATCAGCGCGAGCTGGCGCTCGTCCGCTGGGGGCTCATCCCTTCCTGGGTGAAGGACCCGACCCGCCTCTCACTCATGATCAACGCGCGAGCCGAGGGCGCCACCGAGAAGGCCTCGTTCCGTGGCGCCATGCGTCATCGCCGCTGCCTTATACCGGCGAACGGATTCTACGAGTGGACCGGGAAGGCCAGCGCGCGGCAACCCCATCTCATCCGGCAGCCGGACGGTCAGCTCCTCGCTTTCGCTGGGCTCTGGGAAAGCTGGCTCGGCGCGGACGGGAGCGAGATCGACACCATGGCCATCCTGACCGTCGCCGCCAACGAGAAGCTCTCACCTTTGCATGACCGCATGCCAGCGATCCTGCTGCCAGAGCACTTCGATGCCTGGCTCGATACGCGCGGCTTCAAGTCTGAGATGGCCGCGGAAATGCTGCGCCCCGCGCCCGACGATCTGCTTGAGCACATCACCGTCGACCCACGCCTCAACAACGCCCGCAACGAGGGTCCTGACCTGATCAGACCGTACGGCCAACTGCTGCTGTAGCGCGGGCTTCGAGCAGGATCAGCACTGCCACTGAAATTCCGCGGTCTTGTAGCCCGTATGAATCTGCCGCAGTACGAGCAGGCACTCGCGATCGCCGACGTACGCTTCAGCCCTCTCTCCGATCGCGAGCGACTTTTCTTCGCCCTGGATTCGCACGCCCACGAGGTCTCGGCGACCACGGTGAGGCGCCGCGACGAAGGTGACAAGCGCGCTGGCCTTGCCGACCTGGAACTCACGGCTCGTTCCCCTCTCGAGAGAGAGAACCTCCGCCTGCGGCGCCTTCTCGGGAAGAACGACGGCTTCCCGCGCGCGGTCTTGCGGCGGATCACCGTAAGCCGCGCCGCAGAGAACCTGGAAGTCCGCGCCACGCGATCTCACATGGATTTCTCGCAGAAAGATGCCGCACACCTCGCCCGGTCGGCTCAGATGCACGAATTGGCCGACGCCGAGACTTGCCGTCATCCCGTTTACGCGGACGCCGACCAAGTCGCGGCGCCCTGCGTGCGGTGTGCCGATCATCGAGAACAGGACGCGACCATCGAGCAGATCGAGCGAGTTATTGCCGGTCAGCGTCCACGGGTCGCTGGGCTGAGAGCCCGGCTGAGGCGAGTTCGCCAGCGCGTCGGAAGGGGGGGACGTGGGTGCCGACGGCGGCGTTGCCGCGGCCTGTCTGCTCTGCAGCGACTGCAGCCGTTCACGCGCGAGCTCGGCATAGAAGGAGCCAGCATAGCGTTTGACGAAGGCTTCGAGGACAACCGCGCTCGTGCTCTCCTTCGCAGCGGCCCAAGCCTCGGCAGCTTCGTCGCGCGAAGCGGCAACGGGCGCGGCTCCTTGTGCACTGGCGGCCGACGCAGGCGCCGCCGGATTGAAGAAGAAGCGGCCGGTGAGCGAGGAATGCTCCCAGGGGACCTGCTTGTTGCTCGTCGTCTTCATCACGTCATTGCGCACGGAAATGAGGAGCGTGCTCAGATCATCATGGCCGGACGAGCGCAGATTGCGCACGAGCGCGCCCGCGAACGGCGAATTCCGCCCACCACCGTCGAGTGCGACATTGCCCGGCTGCGTCGAGAAGCTGATCAGCGTGCCGACGCCCGCCTCGATGCTTGCAAGGCCACGGCCGATGGCGGCGGAACGCGTCCCCATGGAGCGCGCGAGGTTCTTCGCCAGCGGGTTGTCGCGGCACGCATCGAGGAAGAGGATGTTCGTGCGCGCTTGCGTCTCCATGGTGCGCTGGATGAGGTCGAGGCGCACCATCTCGAAGTCGAGCGCCGCCGCTCCCGTGAGCTCGGCATCGATGGGAACGAGATAGTTCTGCCCCTGAACCTGAAGGGCATGGCCAGCATAGAAGAACACCGCCACCTCGGCATCCTGGAGAGCGGCTGCGAAGTTCCTCACCGTGCGGTCGAACGCGGGTTTGTCGAGATCATAGCCCTCGACAATCTCGAAGCCGAAGCTCGCGAGCGTCGCCGCGACATCCCCGGCATCGTTCTTCGGATTTGCAAGCGTTGCCGTGTGTGCGTAGGCCGCGTTGCCGATCACCAGGGCCACGCGCTTCTGCGCGTTCGCGGCACCCGTCCAGCAGACCATGGCGACGACAAAGGCGAGCGACGCCTGCAGCAATGAGCGCATTCCAGAATGCTCCGTCCCGATGAAATCAAGTGTGCCCGCGCCAACGCACAGGCCTGCGCATCATGAGCGGGCTGCCGCCGAGGTGCAACCCGACGCTGAAATCAGACTTCGCCGCGTTCGAAACGGCGTGAGAAATCCGTGTGCCCGCCCGACGCGAGAATACGCGCCTGTTCGATCCAGTTCTCGCGCTCGATGCGGCCTTTGAACTCCAGCTTCGCATTGACCGTGCTGACGTCGTCGGCCGTCCAGTTGGCAATCTGCTCGTAGGTCGAGACGCCCATGGCATTGAGCTTGCGCTCGATGAGCAGACCGATTCCGCGCACGCGCTTCAGGTCATCAGGCGTGGCGGTGGGAGCGCCGGCCATGCTGTCCGGCGCGCGGAAAGCCTCCGAACGCACGGAGCGCATCCCCGAGAGGCCCGGCGCGCGCTCGGGCACCGCAATCTCAGCGGCAGTCTCCTCAGGCGCAGACGCGAGGGCGACCGGTTCGGGCTCGGGCGGCGGCGGCGGCGCAGGAGCGGCGGTCACGACCCTCGGCGGTGCCTCGAGCGCTGCGGGCGGAGCGGCGACAGGCATAATGGTCATGGGCGGTGGCGGACCGCCGCGCGCGTCGAACGTCCGGGAATAGGCCGTCGCGCCACCACGGGCGAGAATCTGCGCCTGCTCGATCCAGTTCTCGCGGCTGATCCGGCCGCTGGAGCCGAGCAGTGCCTCGACACGCTCGACGTCGGCAGCCGTCCAGCCCGCGATCTGCGAGTAGCGCGCGATCTCGTGCGCGTTGAGCGCACTTTCGATCTCGCCGCTGATGCCGCCAATGCGCTGCAGATTGTCCCTGTCGCTCACTTTGACAGGTGGCGCGGCAGCCGGCGGCGGAGCCGGCCGCGGCTCGGCAAATGCGGCGCGTGTCGCGACTTCCGGGCCCCGCTCGGGCAGCGGCGGTGGTGGCGCAGCGGCGGGCGCTGTGGCTGCTCTGAGCGCCGCGCTCGCGAGCCCGGTCGCATAGGAAGTGGCGCCGCCGCGGGCGAGAATCTGTGCTTGCTCGATCCAGTTCTCGCGTTCGATGCGACCACTGAAGCCGAGCAGATCGCTGGCTGTGTGAACGTCCTCGCTGGTCCAGCCCGCAATCTCGGCGTACCTGGTCACGCCGAGTTCGTTGAGCTTCGCAGCCAGTTCTGAATCGATGGCGCGGATGCGCGTGAGATCGTCGACAGCCGCAGGAGAAGCCGCCGGCTCAAGCGCAGCGGGCTCGACGTCTACCGGCTCTGGCTCTGGCACTTCCAGCGCAACCGGGGGCGTCGGCACGGCCAAGCGCTCGGCTACAGCCGCCGCCACAGCATCAGCCGCGGAGATCGGTTCTGCCAACGTGACCGGTGGCGGCACATCGCTCACTTTTGGCGGGACACGCCGTGGCGGCTCTGGCTCGGACGGCAGCTCAGCGGGCGCCGGATCGTCCGGCGTATCGCGCTCGGCGCGACGGAAGGCTTTCGTTGTCGCGGCTCCGGGCACCGGACGCGCTGCGGGCGCAGCAGCCTCGAGCACAGGGGCGGGTGCGGCAACCACGCGGGCGACTTCGCGCAGTGGGGGCGGCGCAACGGGTGCCGGCACAGCGGCCTCGAGCACCGGCTCGGCGCTTACGACCGGGCCGGCTCCGACCAACTTGCGCGCGAGACAGCCGACGATGCAGCCGACGAAGTACGCGACCGTCAAAATGAGCAGCGTCTGCCATGCCAGTGCGATCATGCAAATGCACTCCGAACCAGTCTCTCCGATCGCCTCATGACATCAACGATCCTCGCGGTGGCGGCAGGTGGCCCAGCCGACGAAAACGCCGAGCAGAAAGGCACAAGCCACGTAGAAGACCATGTGTTGCAGCAGGTAATCCATCCACGGATCCTCGCGCGAAATCATTTCGCCTTGACGGTGAACTCGATGCGGCGATTGCGCGCCATGTTCTCACGCGTGTCGTTCGCCACGACGGGTCGCGACGCCCCGTAACCGACGGCCTTCATGCGCTCGACGGGCACACCGCGCTCGGCGAGATAGTCGGCAACGGCTTGCGCGCGCCGCTCGGAAAGGGGCTGGTTGCGCTCGTCGATACCCTCGGCATCGGTGTGGCCCTCGATCTCGATCATGACATCAGGGCACGCCTCGGCGGTCTGGGCCAGCCGCCGCAAGGTCGGCAGACTGCGCCGATCCAGCTCGGCGCTCGCGCGTGAAAACAGGATCACGCCTTCGCTGGACACCGTGCGCAACGACTTCTGGCAAACTTCGGCCTCGCCGTCCTTGCGCGCCTGCTCCGCGGTCTCCTTGGCGGCCTCGGCCTGGCGAGCCTGACGCGCAGCTTCCTCGGCGCGCTTGCGGGCCTCAGCCTCACTACGCTGCTTCGCGTCGGCCTCGGCACGCTCGCGGGCCGCAGCTTCGGCCGCACGGCGCGCGTCCTCGGCTGCACGCTTGCCGCGATCTTCTTCGGCACGCTGCTTTGCCTCGAGCGCGGCGCGCGCGCGCGCTTCAGCAGCTTCTGCGGCACGCCGCGCGTCCTCCTCGGCCTGCCGTCGCGCTTCGTCCTCGGTGCGGCGGCGGTCATCGGCCTCCGCAGCCGCCCGCTTCCTTGCGTCCTCGACAGCTGTCCGGCGCGCCAGATCCTCCGAGGCAATCACCGCGTCGGACCGAACGGCAATGGCCTCGCGCGCCAAATATCCTTCCGGCACCTCCCGCCCGAGGGCATCGCGGATCGCCGCCTGGGCCGCCACATCCCGCGCGTCGCCTTCGATGCGCAGGGACTGATTGACGATCTCAGCACGGCCGAGCCGCAGCCGCGCGAGCTGCGCGATGCCCGTCGCGGCGACGCGCCCCCATTTCTGGGAGGTGCTATCGACCACCTCCATGCGATCGACGACATTGCGCCCATCAAAGAGGCGCGCTGCGAGCGACATGAGCTGATCGCGCACGGCAGCCCCCGGCACCTGCCCTTCCAGAATGATGTCGCCCTGGGCATCCGCCTGCGCCGACCAGCGCAGATTTGGCTCCGGCGATGCCCTGAGCGTAAGGCGCGCTTCCGTATCGCAGTCGCGACCGGCGGCACTCTGCAGGTCGGCGGGGAGTGACCGCGCAACGGTCTCGCTATCGGTGACGCCTTCGACGAGGAGACGCCGTATCGTCAGATCGAGACGACCGCCACCGAGTTTCGCCAGGGCACCAAGTCCAATATCCAAACACCTCTGCCAGCTCGCGGGGGCGCCTGCGCCAAGCTCCAGCTGATCCACGATCTTCACGCCGGAAAGACGCGCTTCGGTCAGGCTCGTGAGGGCAGCACGCGCACTCTCGTTCGGGACGAAGCCGACCAGCGTCGCAACGCCGCCATCGAGTAACAGCGCGGTCCGGTACGCGGCAATCGGCTTTATCGTCGGCTCGCGGAAGGTGATGCGATCCATCACGCGATAAGCACCCGGTATGCCGTCCTTGAGCTTGGCGCGGACATCCTCGGCCGTTGCTTCGCGCAGAGCGACACCACTGAGTGCGATCGTTTGATCGCGCAGCTCGACGGTGCCCTCTTCGAGGCGCAGGAGTTCCCTGAGCAGGACCTGCACCACACCGAGCCAGCCATCAGGCTCGCCGCGCGCCGGCGCCATACCGTCCATGGCTCGAAGCTGGGGGGCATCAGACTTGACGGCGGCCAGCAGGGTGCCGCGCGCCTGATCGCTCGGAACAGCGCCACGCAGGTCGATCTGTCCATCGCCGAGGCGCGCCGTCCACACATAGGGGGCGATGATCGGCGGCTCCAGCCGGTCTGCCTTGAGGCTGATACCGGGCGGCAGACCGCTGGCGAGAGACGTCTTCAACGCCCGATAGCTCGCCGCGTCATTGGCCTCACCGGTAATGGTGAGTTCTGTCCCTTCGAGCCGGATGGTTCCGGACTTGAGGAGCGTGAGCTGCTTGAGCGCAAAGCCGACGCCACCGAGCCAGATGTCGAGCGCCGGCGCGCCCCGCGCCAAGGTCAACCGGTCGGCGATCTCGCTGCTGGGAAAGGTCCCGCGCGCGAGACCGATGATCTCGCGGCGCGTCTTCTCGTTGGGCGCAAGCCCGTTGAGGCGAACTCGGCCCTCGCGTTTCGTTGCGGCCCAGTCATACCGCTCAGCCCGGTCGATCAGGCCGGCATCGTTGCGCACGATGCGCACGCCGTGGGTGTGCGCCACCGTCGTGGCCGCTCGTGCCGGCTCAGCCTCGTCCGCCGCGCGGCCTGACAGCACCGCGTCCCGGCCGTCGAAACTGGCGCTGGCCCACCCGAGCCCGGCATCGTTGAGTACTTTCTCGGCACGTCCCGCGAGATCCTGCTCGATACGCTCACGCTCGCTGAAGACAGCGACGCCTGCGAGCAGCAGAATCGGGATGAGCCCGAGCAACCAACGCAACGGATTGCACTTCATGCCGTCCCCACTCCGAGCCTCGACATCATCGGGCAGGCTTCCCACCCTTCGACATCAACGGCTCCCCTTTGCCGGCTACACCCTACGCAGACCCCACCGAGCGCGCTGCATCCCTTCGCGCAGCTCGACGCCGCGCTCCGAACTGCCGCGCGGCCTTGGCCCCGCGAGCGAGAACGGCCCCCGTAGGAACCCCGTTTTGCCCGGCACTATAGACAAGGCACGCGCGCTTTCCAAGCCGACCTGTTCCCAGTCTCTGCCGTCGGCGAGGGCGGAACAAGACGGAATTTCAGTCATTTGGAGCACTATGGGCATATACTAACGCGCGAGTTCGGCCCGCAAAACCGGTGGGGCCCCGCGTTGACGGGCCCCCACAAAGCACGCTATCGACAATCCCGCCAAAACAAGCCGCACTTTCGGGAACAGTAGGCCTTCCATGGACAAGTTCACGCAGTTGACGGGCGTTGCTGCTCCGATGCCGGAGATCAACATCGACACCGACCGCATCATCCCGAAGAACTACCTGAAGACAATCAAGCGGACCGGTCTTGGCACGGCGGCTTTCGCCGAGGTGCGCTATGACGAGAGCGGCAAGGAAAATCCCGACTTCATTCTGAACAAGCCGGCCTACCGGAAGGCGCAAATCCTCGTCACGGGCGAGAACTTCGGCTGCGGCTCGAGCCGCGAGCACGCGCCCTGGGCCCTCCTCGACTTCGGCGTGCGCTGCGTCATCGCCTCGTCGTTTGCCGATATCTTCTTCAACAACTGCTTCAAGAACGGCATCCTGCCGATCAAGCTGCCGCAGGAAGACGTCGATAAGCTGATGTTGGACGCGGAGAACGGGGCGAATGCGACGCTCACCGTCGACCTCGAGAAGCAGGAAATCCGCCGCCCGGATGGTGGCGTGATCACGTTCGACATCGACCCATTCCGCAAGCATTGCCTGCTGAACGGCCTCGATGACATCGGCCTGACACTGCAGCACGAGAGGCAGATCAGCGACTACGAGAGCCGCCTGAACAGCGAGAAGCCCTGGCTGGCTGCTTGATTTTTTTCTGCCCTCGCCTGCTGGCAAGAAGTCGTTCCGACTTATGTCGTGCTATGGCGAGGGCCGCCATGCAGAGATGGAAGTACCGGGGCTGGCTGCCTGCCTCTTTTATTTGCCGCCGATTGCTGGGAAGGGGTGCTTCGCCTTCAACCGTAGTGCTATGCCGGCGGCGGCCATACTGGCGGGGGCAGGATGTTGCACGGGCGCGTCAATTCCCCAGCCCCTTCAGCCCCTCGGCGAAGCCCTTGAGGGACACCGGGATGCCAATGCCGGCCTCCTCGGTCTGGTAGATGATGAACACCGCCGACTGGCCCTTGGATAGCCGCTCGATCAGCGTCGCGTCGGCGACGACCTGCGCGTAGCACGCGAAGTTGTGACAGCGCAGGAAGGGGGCACTGCCGACATCCTTGTCGTCGACCCTGAGGCCGAGCCCCGGCGGCAGCAGCACCCCGAGCGGGGAAAACACTCGCAGCACCTGCTGGCCATTCGAGAAGCGCTGGAAGTAGACCGTCAGGCCGACGTTGTTGCGGTCCTCGGCGGCGACGCTCTGGACGAGCGCGCACGTCTCGTTCTTGGCACCCGGCGGCGGCGGACGGCAGACGATCTGCCAATCGCCATGCTGCGCCTTGACAGTTCCCTCCTGTCCCGGCCCGAGCTGTGCCCCCGCGACAACCGTTCCCGCCAGCAGCACGAGCGCTGCAGCGGCGAGCCTGCGGCCCCAATCAACCCATTCCGTCACGCGTAGGTCCCTCGTTCATGTGTCGCTGCTCTGAGCGGTGAATCCGGCCGAAGTGCGACCGCCCCGCACCAACCTCGGGCCGACAAGGGGCCGCACCCCCGGAAGCGCCGGGGACTTTCGATTGCCCGCGAAGACTGTAATACTTGGAGCGAACCGGTCGCGCCATGTGGCCGCGAACATATGGGCGCGCCTCTGCCTCGTACAGCCGCGCCGCGACATTTTGTGGAAGGACGTTCTGCTATGAAGACCCGCGCCGCCGTCGCCTTCGAGAAGGGAAAGCCCCTCGAGATCGTCGAGGTCGACCTCGAAGGACCCAGGGCCGGCGAAGTGCTGGTCGAGGTGAAGGCGACGGGCATCTGCCACACCGACGAGTTCACGCTCTCCGGCGCCGATCCAGAGGGCCTGTTCCCCGCCATTCTCGGCCATGAAGGCGCGGGCGTGGTGGTCGATGTCGGCCCAGGCGTCACGAGCGTCGCGAAGGGCGACCACGTCATTCCGCTCTACACGCCCGAATGTCGCACGTGCCCCTCGTGCCTCTCGCGCAAGACGAACCTTTGCACGGCCATCCGCGCGACGCAGGGCCAGGGCCTCATGCCCGACGGCACGAGCCGCTTCTCGCTCGATGGCAAGCCCATCCATCACTACATGGGCTGCTCGACCTTCTCGAACTTCACTGTGCTTCCCGAGATCGCCGTCGCGAAAGTGCGCAAGGACGCGCCCTTCGACAAGATCTGCTACATCGGCTGCGGTGTCACAACCGGCGTCGGCGCCGTCATCAACACAGCCAAGGTCGAGATCGGCTCGACCGCGGCCGTGTTCGGTCTCGGCGGCATCGGCCTCAATGTCATCCAGGGCCTGAAGCTCGCCGGTGCCGACATGATCATCGGCGTCGATCTGAACAACGACAAGAAGGCGTGGGGCGAGCGCTTCGGCATGACCCACTTCGTCAACCCCAAGGAAGTGGGCGGCGATCTCGTCGCGCACATCGTCAACATGACGAAGCGCGGGGCGGACCAGATCGGCGGCGCCGATTACACCTTCGACTGCACGGGCAATGTCGAAGTCATGCGGGCCGCACTCGAATGCTCGCATCGCGGCTGGGGTCAGTCGATCATAATCGGCGTGGCGGGCGCGGGCCAGGAGATCAAGACACGCCCCTTCCAGCTCGTCACGGGGCGCACGTGGAAGGGCACGGCTTTCGGCGGCGCGCGTGGGCGCACGGACGTGCCACGCATCGTCGACTGGTACATGGAGGGGAAGATCTCCATCGACCCGATGATCACCCACACCCTGCCGCTCGCCGACATCAATAAGGGCTTCGATCTCATGCACGCCGGCGAGAGCATCCGCAGCGTCGTGGTGTTCTGAGAGCGGCCAGAAACGCGCGCCCCGCTCTCGGCCTGATATCTCAAGAGCCCTGAAACTCGGCCGCCGGGCCGCCCTCAAGTTCACCTTGACGGGGCGGACTACGGAATGTCATGTCCCGACAAAAGCGCGGCAATTTAAGCCTGCGCGAGGACCTGAGAGTTAACACTCCGGGCATTCGAGGTGCCGTCGAGAGCGCCATTTTCCATGGGAGACGCACATGGTGTTGGCGCATGCAAATTAGAAACGGCCAGGACTTCGCGACCGGCCTGTTTTTCATCGCCATCGGCCTCGGAGCCTACTGGATCGCATTCGATTATCCCATGGGAACGGCCATGCGCCCGGATACGGGTGTGCTGCCGAAGGCACTGGCTTGGCTGCTCGTCGGCACCGGCCTCATCCTCGCCGTGAAGTCGCTCCTCGCTGACGGTCCCCGCCTGACCGGCTGGGCCTGGCGGCCGGCCATCATGATCACGATTGCCACCGTCGCCTTCGCTCTCCTCGTTGATCGCCTCGGCCTCGTGCTGACGATGCTCGTATCGATGACACTCGCAGCCATCGGGACGCCCGAGACGCGGTGGCGCGAGTATGCGCTCTTTGCCGTCTTCATGGTCGTGCTCGGCGTCGTCGTGTTCATCTACGGTCTTGGCATGCCGATCCCCACGTGGCCGAAGGGGCTGTCATGGCGCTAGACGGCCTACTGGCGAACTTGGCGCTCGGGCTTTCCGTCGCCGCCACGATGCAGAATCTGATGTGGTGCCTCATGGGCGCTGTCATCGGCACGGCTGTCGGTGTGCTGCCGGGCGTCGGGCCCGTCGCCACGATGGCGCTATTGCTTCCAGTGACGTACGTGCTGCCGGCGGAAGGCGCGCTGATCATGCTCGCCGGCATCTACTACGGTGCGCAGTACGGCGGGTCGACGACGGCGATCCTGGTCAATCTGCCCGGCGAGTCGAGTTCGGTGGTCACGACGCTCGACGGCTACCAGATGGCGCGCCAGGGCCGTGCAGGTCCGGCGCTCGCGATCGCGGCCATCGGCTCTTTCTTCGCGGGCTGCGTCGCCACGATCCTCATTGCGGCGGCAGCGCCACCGCTCACGCAGCTCGCACAGAAGTTCGCACCCGCCGACTACTTCTCGCTCATGGTGCTGGGGCTCGTGTTTTCGATCGTGCTCGCACGCGGGTCGATCGTAAAAGCCTTCGGCATGGTCTTCCTCGGCATGCTGCTCGGGCTCGTCGGCACGGATGTCAACACGGGCAACCTGCGCTTCACCTTCGACATCAGCGATCTCTTCGACGGCCTTGGCTTCGTGCCCCTCGCGATGGGCATCTTCGGCATCGCCGAGATCATCGCGAACCTGACGAACCCGGAGCGGCGCGACCTCGTCAGCTCCAAGGTCAGCAATCTCTGGCCGTCACGTGAGGACTTCCGGCGCAGCCGCGGTCCGATCCTGCGTGGGACGGCACTCGGCAGCATTCTTGGGCTCCTGCCGGGTGGCGGCGCGGTGCTGGGTTCATTCTCAGCCTACACGTTGGAAAAGAAGGTCTCGAAGACGCCGGAGAAGTTCGGCACCGGCATGATCGAGGGTGTGGCCGGTCCCGAGGCCGCGAACAATGCCGCCGCTCAGACCTCGTTCATTCCCATGCTCACGCTCGGCATTCCGTCGAATGCGGTCATGGCCATGATGATCGGCGGCATGATGATCCACGGCATCATCCCTGGGCCGCAGGTCATGGAGCAGCGGCCGGGCCTCTTCTGGGGCATGATCGTCAGCATGTGGTTCGGCAATCTCATGCTGATCGTGCTCAATCTTCCCATGATCGGCCTTTGGGTGCGCTTGCTGCTCGTGCCCTATCGACTGCTCGCGATCGCGGTCCTCTTCTTCTGCTGCATCGGCGTGTACAGCCTCAATAACTCGGCGAACGAAGTGCTGTTCATCGCCGCGTTCGGATTGCTCGGCTATCTTCTGATCAAGCTCGACTGCGAACCGGCACCACTTCTGCTCGGCTTCATTCTCGGCCCGATGATGGAGGTCTACATGCGCCGTGCGATGCTGCTCTCGCGCGGCGATCCGTGGGTGTTCGTGCAGCGGCCGCTGTCGCTCACGTTCCTGGTGCTCGCTGGAATTCTTCTGCTGCTCGTCATCCTGCCTTTCATCCGCAAAGGCCGCGAAACAGCTTTCCAGGAGTGATGCTCACGCTACGACATGCGGTGACGGTAAACACAAAGATCAACTCGGAGGAAACACTATGAGACGTCGTGAATTTCTTGCCATGGCCGGCGCTGCCGCCGTGACCAGCTTCTCCATTCCGCGCGCGACCGCGCAAGTCGCGAACTGGCCCGAGCGCCCGGTGAAATGTATCATCCCCTATGCGCCCGGCGGCGGCAGCGACCTCATCGGCCGGCCCTGGGCGGAGGCACTGAGCCAGGTGTTCGGCCAGCAGTTCGTCGTCGAGAACCGCGGCGGTGCCGGCGGCATGATCGGCACTGAAGCGGTGGCGAAGGCGGCCCCCGATGGCTACACGCTGCTGGCAACGCCGGGGGCGACGCTCACCGTTCTGCCGCACCTACGCAAGGCGCCCTACGACGCGACCAAGTTCGTCCCGTGCGGGCGCACCGGAGACTTCGTGACCGGCTTCTCGATCAACGCGCAGGTCGGCCCGAAGACGTTCGCGGAAATGGTCGACTACGCGAAGAAGAACCCGGGCAAGCTGTCGTACGGTTCGGCGGGCCTCGCGACCGCGACGCACCTTCGGCTCGAGATGCTCAAGTACAAGGCCGGCATCGACATCCTGCACGTGCCCTACCGCGGCAGCGCCGACGCGCTGAATGACCTGCTGCCGAACAACGTGCAGATGATGAACGAGATCAACAACATTCCGCACGTGAAGGCCGGCAAGCTGCATCTGCTCAATATCAACGACACGCAGCGCCATTGGGACTTCCCGGACATTCCGACGCTCACGGAGCTCGGCCATCCGGATTCGGACGTGCCGATCTGGTACTCGATCCAGGGCCCGCCAGGGATGCCGCAGGAAATCGCCGAGAAGCTCAACGCCGCGATGGTGAAGCTCGCACAGACGGACGACATGAAGGGCAAGCTGCGCGCCGTCAGCGCGTCGCTGCCCGCCCAGTCGACCAAGCAGATGGCCGAGTTCTTCGCGGCCGACTCTCAGCGGAACGCCGAGCTGATCAAGGCTGCCAAGGTCAAGCTGGAATAGCGGTCTTCCCAGAAGGACCAGGACAAACAGCTCGGCCGGCGATACGTTCGCTGGCCGAGTTTGTTTTTGCCCCCGCATAAGGCCAGCTCCCCGCCATGCCCAAGCACTCAGACCTGCTCTCGCTCTCCTCCGTCGAAATGCGCCGCCGCATCGGCTCCAAGGAAATCTCACCCGTTGAATTGCTCGAAGCGTGCATCGAGCGCATCGCGGAGATCAATCCGGCGGTGAATGCGGTGACGGCGACGTGCTACGCGCGCGCGCGCCGCGAGGCGAAGGCCGCCGAGAAGGCCGTGCGCGATGGCGAGACGCTCGGTGCGCTGCACGGCCTGCCGGTCGGCGTGAAGGATCTCGAGAACACGGGCGGCCTGCTCACGACGTACGGCTCGCCGCTCTACAAGGACAATGTTCCCGAGAATGATACCGTCATGGTCGCGCGCATTCGTGCGGCGGGCGGCATCGTCGTCGCGAAGACGAACGTGCCTGAGTTCGGCGCCGGTGCCAACAGCCGCAATCCCGTGTGGGGCGCGACGGGCAATCCATTCGATCCGACGAAAAACGCGGGCGGTTCGTCGGGCGGCTCGGCAGTCGCGCTGGCAACGGACATGCTGCCCGTGTGCACGGGCTCGGACACGGGTGGGTCTCTGCGCATTCCGGGCGCGGTCAACGGCGTCGTCGGTTTCAGGCCCTCGCCCGGCGTCGTGCCGCACACCATGCGTCCCATGGGGTGGTCGGCGATCTCGGTGCTCGGGCCCATGGGCCGCACGGTCGCCGACACCTGCCAGCTCATGGCCGCGCAGGCTGGTCAGCACGCCATCGATCCCCTGAGCTACGACATCGATACCGCTGGCCTCGCAACGCCGAAGCCGATCGATCTCGGGGGGCTCAAGGTTGCATGGACCGAGGACTTCGGCACGAGCCCCGTCGACAAGCCGATCCGCAAGGTTTTCCGCGACCGCATGAAGGCCATGCGCCATCTCTTTCTACGCTGCGATCGCATCGAGCCTGATCTCGGCAAGATCGACGAGTGCTTCGACGTGGTCCGCGCGATCGCTTTCGTCGGGCGCTACCGCGATGCTTACGAGAAGGATCCGTCGAGCCTCGGCCCGAACATTCGTGCCAACTACGAGATCGGTGCGAAAATGGGCATCGCCGATGTGGCCTCGGCCAATCTCGAGCAAACGCGCATCTACCGGAAGTTCCAGGAACTGTTCAACGAGTACGACCTCGTCCTCGCGCCGACCGTGCCGGTTTCACCGTTCCCATGGACGCAGCTCTATCTGAACGAGATGAACGGCAAGCCGCTGCGCAACTACTATCACTGGCTCTCGCTCACCTACGTCGTCACGCTGGCGACCAACCCTGCGATCTCCATTCCCTGCGGCGTCGATCACGCGGGCTTCCCATTCGGCCTTCAGGTCGTCGGCGGCGCGCGTGCGGATGCTTTCGTGCTCTCGGCCGCCCACGCCATGGAGCAGGCGTTCAATGCGAGCGCCGAGCTAAAGCGTCCACTGCCGGACCTGGAAAAGCTGATGAAGCCGACGCCGGCACTCAAGTCGATCGTGACGGCGCCACCCAAGCGCACGGATATGAAGTAGAAGAGCGCCGATGATCCTTTACACGCTGGCCGCCGCGTTGTTCCTCGGGCTACTGCGCTCGCGCGTGTGGGTCGTGCCGCCGCTCGTGATTGCGGCCGTCGTCTTCCAACTCGGCGTCGGCGCCGGTGGGAACTTCGGGATTTGGGAACCGCTCAACAATCCGATCTTCGTCGCTCTGGTATCGCAGCTGCTACTGGCCAACTTCGCCGCGAGCGTGATCGGCTATACGGTGGGTCGCCTGATCGCCTTTGCCATGGGCTATCTCGGGCGGAACTTCCGGACACCGCTGGATTAGATTGGGTCTAGCGCCGTGCGACCGGCCGGCCCAGAGCTGCGCCGATGATCTCCAATCCACCATCGACGGCTTCGCGCCACGTCAAGGGACAGCGCGGATGCACGCCGAACGCCGGCCTCCGCTCCTCGACCAGCAGCGACGACGGCACGTGAATGAACCCAATGCGGTGATCGCGCGCCGTCCGCCGTGCCATATCGAGAGCCGTATAGAGCGCGGCGTTGCAGAGGTAAGTACCCGCATCGCGCGAGACGAAAGCCGGCAATCCGCGCTGGCGCAGCCGGCTCACGATCGCGCTAACCGGCACGGTACTCGATAGAAACTCGTGACCATTGGCGCGCAGCACAGGTGCACTCGGAAAAATGCCCGCGGCGTCCGGAATGAACGCAAGGCGATTGCGCCCACGCGCCTCGACTTCAAAGCCGCGCGCCCGTGAAGAAACGCCGAAATGCAGCGCAATGGCCGGGACGACCTCGCGATAGCATCCATCGAGATGCTCAATGCCCGCAGCCCACTCCGTCGGCAGCGTCCGGGTCTCGAAATTGATGCCGGGAAAGGCAGTGCGGGCGGCCTCGGCAAGGCGCGGCACGAGAATGGACGTCGCGTTGGCCGGCACGCTCGGAAAGGGCCCGAAGCCGGTCAACAAAACGGTCGTGCGCCCATTCGCGCTTCCCATCACACTTTAGCTCTCGCTCGAGCGCCCGTCGCGCAGCAGGCCCATGACCGTCTCGACGGCCATAGCCGGCGTCAGGCGACCGAGCCGCACCTCAGCTTCGAGCTGTCCCATGCGCCCCATGATCGCGGGGCGATTACGCACCTCGTCCATGAGCCGATCCGCGAGCATGTCGTGCATCCACGTCACGGCCTGCGTCTGGCGGCGTGCGAGGAATGCGCCGGTCGCCGTCATGATGCGCTTGTGCTCCTCGACCTTTTTCCAGAGTGCATCGAGGCCGCTGTTCTCCCGCGCCGACATGGTGAGCACGGGCGGGCTCCAGCTCGGCACCACCGGCGTCAGCAGATTGAGCGCGCCCTGGTACTCCGCCGCCGAGCGCGTCGCGCGCGCGATGTTGTCGCCATCGGCCTTGTTGATGACGATCATGTCGGCGATCTCGATGATGCCTTTCTTGATGCCCTGAAGGTCGTCGCCGCCGCCGGCGAGCAGCAGCACCAGAAAGAAGTCCACCATTTCGGCAACCGCCGTCTCGGACTGACCGACACCAACCGTCTCGACGATCACGACGTCGTAGCCCGCGGCCTCGACCAGCAGCATAGTCTCGCGCGTGCGCCGCGCGACACCGCCGAGCGTTCCGGAAGTCGGGGACGGGCGGATGAAAGCCTGATCGCTTCCCGCGAGGCGGTTCATGCGCGTCTTGTCGCCAAGAATGGAGCCGCCTGTGCGGCGCGAGGTCGGATCGACCGCTAGCACGGCGACGCGATGCCCCGCGTCGATCAGGTTCATGCCAAGTTGATCGACGGCCGTCGACTTGCCGACACCCGGCACGCCAGTGATGCCGACCCGATGCGCCTTGCCCGTATCCGGCAGCAAGACCTGGAGGAGTTCCTGCGCGCGGGCGCGATGTTGAGGCTTGGTGCTCTCGACGAGCGTGATGGCACGGGCGAGGGCAGCCCGGTCGTGCGCGCGAATGCGGTCCGCGAGCGCATTGATCGCAAGTGCATCAAAGCTCTGCCGGCCGAGCTCCGTGGAAGGTCCTCCGGCTGGCTCGCTGCTGCCGTCGCCATGCGCCATTCAGAAGCACCACAGGCGCTCGCCGAGCGCCGCCAGATCCACGAGCAGCGCTTCCCCGCGCACGGCCAGGAGATAGATCGCACCAGTCATGAGCACGCCGAGCGCCACGGTCAGGCCAAGGCGAACAGGGCGTGGCATCCGCTCAGATGCATCGATTGGCACCCGAACCTCGGCGTCGTGCGCCGCGTGCGTGTCGCTGGTCGAGGTCATGCGCGGTCTCCTCAGGTCGCAGGCTGCTCACTTAGCCGCGCGACAGGACGCTCGCGGATCGGCCAGTGAACCAGCGCCGCAAACAGCGCGAGCGCGATACAGATCCACCACATGGTATCGTAGGATTTGGTCGCATCATAGAGGGTTCCGGCCAGCCAGAGCCCCAGGAACGAGCCGAGTTGGTGCGACAGGAAGACGAAGCCGAACAGCATCGACATCCACTGTGTACCGAAGAAGATCCCGACAAGGGTCGACGTCAACGGCACCGTGGACAGCCAGAACAGACCGAGCAGGGCCGAAACGGCAATGATCAGCCAAGGCGTCAGCGGCAGGAACAGCAGCGCCATGAACGCGAACGAGCGCATGAAATAGATGAAACTCAAGCTCACGCGGCGCTCGAAGAAGCGCGCCGACTGGCCGGCAGCATAGGTGCCGACGATGTTGGCAATGCCGACCGCCATGAGCGCCCATACGCCGACCCATGATGGCATGCCGAGATCGGAGACGAACGCCGGCAGATGAACGCCGTAGAAGGCGAGGTGGAAGCCACAAACAAAGAAGCCGGATGTCAGCAGCCAGAAGCTCGGATGCGCGAACGCCTCACGAAAAGCCTCGGCCAACGTTTGGGACTTGGCAGCAGTTTGTGGGGCGACCGGAGATCCAGCCAACGGCCATGCAAGAGGAAGGATCAGCAGACACGTCGCCGATATGACCATCAGGCTTGCCTTCCAGCCGATCGTCTCGATCAGGACGTGCGCATAGGGAAAGGCGATGAGGCTGCCGATACCGGCAGCCATGCCAAGCGATGCGATCGCGGCGGTGCGCCTCTCGGCCGGCGCGGCACGTCCGACGGCACCCACAAGCGCCGGCACGCCCGTGCCTGCGACACCCGCGCCCGCGAGAAGGCCTGCAATGTATAGGTCGAATGGGCTTTGCGCCGTCGCCATGAGATAGAACGAGACGACAGTCGCCAGCCCGCACACGATGAGAACGCGACCGGCGCCATACTTGTCTGCGACGGCCCCGGCAACGATCGTCAGAGCGCCCCAGGTCAAGTTCGCGATCGCCATGGCGTTGGAGAACGGTTCGCGGCCGACGCCCAGTTCGTCGGACAGCGGCTTCAGGTAAAGCCCCATGACCTGACGCAGCCCCATGGCCAGGCCAACAATCGTGCCTGCGGCGAGTATCACGAGCCACAGCGGGCGCGCCGGCCGTACGGCGGCGGGTGATGGAGCTGACATGTCCTGATCCGATCGGATGCTCGCCGCCAGGGGCCGGGCTCACACGTGCGCAGGCCGCAAAGCGGGATTTTGCTTCAATGTTTCGCGCCTCTTATGCCCCGCGCCGGGTGGCACTGTCGAGGCTGGCATAAGCCACGCAATCCAGTATTGCCGAACGAACAGACCCGAACACCGCGTCGGCATGGCCTGTGCCGCAGGCCGGCGGTGTCCCGAGGGGAAACCGAATGTCGAGAAAATCCATTCGCGCGGCAGCGCTCGCGGCCGTGCTGACAGGCATCGCCGGCGGCGCGCACGCTTACGATGACAAATCATTGCAACCGCCCTTCAAAGGCCCCGCGCCCGGCGCGTATCAGGAGGGTGGACCGGAAGGTGCGTATCCGCTCCCGCCACGCCGCGAAGGGGTGCAGGTTTTCATCGGGACACCCTATTCCTACAACGGCTATCGCCCGTACTACGGCCCCTACATGTATGGCCCCGTGGGCTCGCGGGGCAGTGCCGCCGCCTACGTCGGCCCCGGGGACGGATACGGCGGCGACAACGAATGCCGTCGGTGGGCCTGGGTGCATATCCGCAAGGACACGTGGCTCTGGGGCATAGTCGATACGGCTTCCGGAGAATGGCGCTGCGCCGAGTGGTGAGCTGACGCCCTCCATCGCGCCCATTCGAGGCTCTTCGACCGGCCCGAAAAGGCCTCCTACAGGGACGCATCCGCGCCGCCCGGGGAGCCACTTCCTTCAACCGGCGCACAACCCGTAGAGACACAGACGATCCGTTTACCCAGTTCTAGGGTGAACTTTGTTCGTCATCCGATAGTGCGAATAAGTTCTTACCTGACCGGCGTTTCAGCGCACGGGCCGCGCAGCGGCAGGGATCAGGAGAGAGCTCATGTCGAGATCACGCGTTATCGCGGCCGCGACGGCGGCCATTGTCGGCGCCCTGTCGTTGGGTGCGCTGTCGCTCGGAACCGCATCCAATGCGGAGGCCGGAGGATACCGGCACCGGGACGGGGGCGTGATCGTCTATTACCCGTCCCCCTATGACTACTACAGCGGCTACCGTCCGCACTACGGCCCCTACTATCGCGGCTACTACGATCCCTACTATGGTCGCCCAAGGGGCATCTTCCGTCCCGCCGGCATCGTCTACAGGCCGTTCCACGCCGAACCGAGCCCGGTTTATTGCCGTGGATGGGGCTGGGTCTACAGCAAGTGCGGAAAGTACGCGCGCTGGCGCTGCCTGAACTGGTAGCAGCCGACTGAGTTGTGTCTGCCTTAGCTTGATGGCTTTCGTCGCCGTCCTACCCGGCCGCGCGAACTCAGGTCACACGCGCGGCCAGCTCCTCACAATACTCAGCAAATTCGCGCCATCGGCTCAATCGCTTGGTGAACTTTGTTCTGTACATGTGGCCCTGAGAGACGCTGAGGCTGGCCGACCCCGGCCGCCACGCTCAGGAGAGAGCCCATGCCGAGACCCATCCTCCTCGCAGCCGCGACCGCGGCAACGGTCGCCGCGATGTCGCTGGCGACAGCGCCCAGCGCCGAAGCGCACAAGCACCGGCACAAGCATCGCTGGGGCGGCGTGTCGGTGGTGATTGGTGCGCCGGTTGTCTACGGCGGTTACCGCTACGGCTACGGCTACTCGCCCTATTACTATCGTGGCCACGAGCCGTATTGCCGGCGCTTCGGCTGGGTTTACAGCCGCAGCGGAAAGGCCAAGTGGCGCTGCGTCGCCTGGTAAGGGTAGCTCCCCACCCCCACTCGCGCCCCCCAAGCGACGCTCGACGCGCCCCTCGACCTTACGGACGGGGGCGCTCGCGTTTCAATGCGGATTGCGCGGGCGTCAGCGGCAGACGAGCACGGGGATCGTCGAGTGCGTGAGCACTTTCTGCGTTTCGCTGCCGAGAAGAACCGCCGTGAGGCCGCGACGACCATGCGAGGCCATGACGATCAGGTTTGCGCCTTTGTCCTTAGCGGTGTCGATGATCGCGACATACGGACTGTCGTTCTCGACGTGCACGGTCTCGAGCGGGACACCAACGGCGGCGGCCTTGCTCGCGAGGGCCTTGAAATGCTCGGCGACCCGCGCGGCAATCTCCTCGCGGATCTCCTCGGTCGGCAGGGCGACGACCACGCCTTCATAAACCATAGGCGCCGGCACATTGGTCACACGAACGATAGTGACCTTGGCGCCGACGGTTTTGGCCAGTGCGAGCCCTTGATCGACCGCCTTTTCGGCGAGTTCGCTGCCGTCGGTCGGAATGAGGATGCGGTCGTACATCGGGCCTCTCCTTCGTTGAGCGTTCGGGGCCGGCCGACGGCTCCCGTCAGTGCGACATCAGCGTCGGCACGGTCATGTGCCCTAGGATATGGCGCGTGACACCGCCAAAAACCATCTGCCGGAGCCTCGAATAGCCATAGGCCCCCATGACGAGCAGATCCGTACCGTCTTCGGCGATCCGCGAGAGAATATCGTCGGCGACGCCGATCTCATCTGGGGCGGACTTCTGCACGGTCACCTTAACCCCATGGCGCGCCAGCGCGGCCGCGAGCTCGGTGCCCGGCAGCTCGCCCGGCGCTGCATCGGCTGAGCTTCCAACGACGCAGAGAAGTGTCACGGCATCCGCCGTCTTCAGCAGCGGCAGTGCATCGAAGACCGCGCGTGCGCCTTCCCGCTTGCCGGACCACGCGACGGTCACGCGCTTGCCGATATCACCGAACGTGCCGGCATACGGCACGAGGAGCACTGGGCGACCACTCTCGAGCACGAGGCGCTCGGGAAAGTCGAACAGCCCGGACACATCCCAATCCGGATCGGATTGCGAGGCAATGATCAGATCGGACGCGCGCGCATGATCGAGCACGGCACTCGGCAGATCCGCGTCGTGAACCCTCACTTCGCGCCATTCGCCGACGAACGCACGATTGGCCGACATGGCCTCGAACTTCGCTTGAATTTCCCTGACACGCTGGCGTTCCGCGGCAGCGATCGCGTCGGCTTCAGCCGCCGACATCATGGGCGCTGCAAGCGTGAACGTGGGCGTAGCATCAAGACCGATCAGATGAGCCTCGAAGCGCTCGGCGAGCCGTCCCGCGACACTCATGACGACATCCGCGCGACGCGGATTGGAAAGCTGCGTCGTAATCGTCTTCCAAGCCATTGAGCCGGCCTTTCTCCCTAGAAATGGGGGCGTCCAATTGTTCGTCCCCGCAACATCGGTTAGCCGACGGTCGTTCGCCTTGACCCGCATCAAGGAAATCCGACGTCGGCATTCAATACTGAACAACGTAGCGTCAATTGAAGTTCCACACCAAGTCGGGAGCAACCCCTAGTGACCCAGCGAACGGCCATCGTCACGCGGACCGGTGATCTCCATTTCCGAATTGTCGTGGGTCTCATGATTGTTGCAGCCGGGAGCCTGCTCGGCGGAAAGATCGCGCACGGCACGGAGTCGTGGCAGTTGCTGCTGCGTCATCAGCTCCTGGAACAGCAGCGGTGCGCTCTTGACCGAGTTCTGTTCGTGCGTGAGGTCCCGGTCGGCAACATCGTCAGGCTCGAGGGGCGCATTCGCTGCACCGATACGCGCGAGTTCGACTTCAAGCGCGATAACGCCAACGAGAAATTCACCATCCGCCTCTGCGAGCCGGTCAGCGTGTGTTGAGCCGTCTCAAATCCGAAAATGCTTCGAGAGCTTCAGGCCCTGCGCCTGATAGTGCGAGCCGAGATCCGTCCCATAGAGGACACTCGGCACGGAGACCATGCGCTCGTAGATGAGGCGCCCGATGATCTGGCCATCCTCGAGCACGAACGGCACCTTGTGGCTGCGTACCTCGAGCACGACGCGCGCGCCGGCTCCGCCGGCCGGTGCATGCCCGAAGCCCGGATCCATGAAGCCCGCGTAGTGCACGCGGAACTCGCCGACGAGCGGGTTGAAGGGCATCATTTCAGCAGCGTGCGTCGGCGGTACGTGCACGGCCTCCTTCGACGCCAAAATGTAGAACTGATCGGGATCGAGGATCAGGCGGCGCCGATCACCGGCGACGATCGGCTCCCAGTAGTCCGCGAGTGCGCACGAGCCGGGCGCATCGACATCGACGAGACCGGTGTGACGGCGAGCGCGATAGCCGACGAGCCCCGCGCCATCGCCGATGAGGTCAACGGAGAGCGCAATGCCGCCGCGGACGTCCGCCGCCGCACCGCCGCGCACGAGCGTGACCTTCTGGTGGAGCGCTTCGAGCGCATCGTCCGTCTCGACGGGATCGCCTGTGCGGAAGCGGATCTGGCTCAGCATCGAGCCGCGCCGCACGACGATCGGGAACGTTTGCGGGCAGATCTCGGCATAGAGCTGGCCGGTGTAGCCCGCGGGGATCGTGTCGAACGACGAGACGCCATCGGCGATCACGCGCGTGAACACATCGAGGCGGCCGGTCGAGCTCTTCGGGTTGGCGGAGGCGGCCACATCGGCCGGCAGCGCGAGGCGCTCCTGCAGGGGCACGACATAGACGCACCCTGTCTCGAGCACCGCACCGGAGCTGAGGTCGATCTTGTGGAGCGCCAGCTCCTTGAGGCGATCCATGACGCCGACGCGGCTCTCCGGGCCGCCGGGCAGGAAACTCGCCCGCACGCGGTAGGCGACATCGCCAAGCCGGAGATCGAGGCTCGCAGGCTGGATCTGTGTCGGGGAAAAGGCGCGTTCCGCATGGATCGCCCCGGAGACGACGAGCGCGCGGATATCCTGAATCGGCAAAATGCCGGCCTTCTGGCTGGGCTTCGCGCGCGCTTTCGGCATATGAGATCCCTCATCCCTGACACCCGCGCATAGCCCATCCACCCATTGACGCCAAGCCCACGGATGCGATATTCGGCATCTTAGACGTCGTGGTGATTTGGCCGGCCGGCTTGCAGCCACGTAAAACAACTCGCTAAAAGGGCCGTGCGGAACCGGTTACCTGGTCGCGCCCGGCAATATGCGGGAGACCAAGGGCCGGTTTTAGTTTTCTTGGGGACGCGAAAGTGTCCCGCCGACAGGAGACCCGCAGATGGCAGACCCCACGCCCCCGCCCATTCCCGCCGACTGGCAGCCCGAGACCGTTCTCGTGCATGGCGGCACGATGCGCTCCCCCTTCGGCGAGACGTCCGAGGCGCTCTTCCTCACGCAGAGCTACATCTACGCGACCGCCGAGCAGGCGGAAGCTCGCTTCAAAGACGAAGAACCGGGGTTCATCTACTCGCGCTTTTCCAATCCGACCGTCGCCATGCTCGAGGAGCGCATTCGCCTGCTCGAAGGCGCCGAGGCGGCGCGCGCGACGGCGACGGGCATGGCGGCCGTCACGTCGGCTCTTCTCAGCTACCTCAGTGCCGGCGATCATGTCGTCGCGGCCAAGGCACTGTTCGGCTCGTGTCGTTATGTGGTCGAGGAGCTGTGCCCGCGCTTCGGCATTTCCTGCACGCTCGTCGACGGAACGGACCTCGCGCAGTGGAAGAAAGCCATCGGGCCGAAGACCAAAGCCGTGTTCTTCGAGACACCGGCCAATCCGACGCTCGATCTCGTCGACATCCGCGCTGTCTCCGATATCGCGCATGCGGCCGGCGCCCTCGTCTTCGTCGATAACGTTTTCGCGACGCCGCTGATGCAGAAGCCCCTCACGCTCGGCGCCGATGTCGTCGTCTACTCCGCAACGAAGCACATCGACGGCCAGGGCCGCTGCCTCGGCGGCCTCATTCTCTGCTCCGCGCAGTTCCTGAAGGATTACCTCCAAGTCTTCCTGCGGCAGACCGGCCCATCCATGAGCCCGTTCAATGCATGGGTACTGCTCAAGAGCCTGGAGACGCTGCCTGTTCGCGTGCGCGCGCAGTGCGCCGCCGCAGCCGAGATCACCGCGGCCCTCGAAGGCAAGCCCGGCATTACCCGCATTCTCTATTGCGGCAGCAAGAGCCACCCTCAGGCCGAGCTTGCACGCCGACAGATGTCGGGCGGTGGCCAGATCGTGACGTTCGAGGTCGAAGGCGGAAAGGCAGCGGCATTCCGCTTCCTGAATGCGCTGAAGATTATGAAGATCTCGAACAATCTCGGCGACACCAAGAGCATCGTCACGCATCCCGCAACCACGACGCACCAGCGCCTGAAGCCGGAAGCCCGCGCCGAGCTCGGCATCAGCGACGGCATGATCCGCCTGTCCGTGGGCCTCGAGGCACCGGCTGATCTTATTGCGGACCTCAATCGCGGTCTGGCAGCCATGCGTGGAGGCTGAAAAGTGGACATCGACGCCCCGGTCTGTTCGTATATGACCGGACATAACCCGCCATCGAACTCCGGGAAAAGCTCATGAATGCGATCGATTCGCCGGCTACGGCGCAAGCGTCGGCGCTTGCCGCCCGCTACGGCACCGAGGCCAAGGCGAGCCAGCTCCCCTGGAACGGCGTCATTGCTCACCTCCTGAGCCACCGATCCGTGCGCGGCTACAAACCGGATCCTGTGCCGCCAGGGACGCTCGAGACTCTGATCGCAGCCGCACAATCCGCCGCAACGAGCTCGAACCTGCAGACGTGGTCGGTTATGGAAGTGACCGATCCCGAGAAGCGCAAGGTGCTTGCGGAGGTCGCCAGCGGACAGAAGCACATCATCGAGTGCCCCATCTTCCTCGTGTTCATCGCCGATCTTTCGCGCAATGAGCGCCTCGGCAAGGCCGAGGGAACGACGCTCGAAGTACTGCCCTATCTCGATGCCTTCCTCGTCGCCTCGATCGATGCGGCCATGGCAGCGCAGAATGCGGTAATTGCCGCCGAGTCGCTCGGCCTCTCGACGGTCTACATCGGGGCGCTGCGGAACAACGTCACGCGGGTCGCGGAGTTGCTGGAGCTACCGTCCGGCGCCGGTCCCGTTTTCGGTCTCTGCATTGGCTACGCGAAGCCTGAAGCTGCCGGCGAGGTGAAACCACGCCTGCCGCAGGAGGTCATTCTGCACCACGATCGCTATTCGACGGCCGCGGAGGCCGAGGGGCGTGCTGCCTATGACAAGCGGCTCGAAGCCTTCTCTCGCCGCCACGAAATGGGCGCCTACACGTGGACGCAGCGCGTCATCAACCGCATGGCCAAGCTCAATGCGCTCACCGGCCGCGACCGTATGAAGGACGCATTCAAGGCGCTCGGCTTCCCATTGCGCTGAGGCGCCCCAGAGGCTGAGTAGGCCAACGCGGTGCTCGCTCCATGACGACCACGACCGCGTATGATGTTCCGGTGATCGAGATGACGGTCGCCCGCCGTCAGCTCGTGCTGTTCGTGGTCGTGATCAGTTCTGCCGCCTACAACGCCGCGACGTTCACAGCGACCGCCATCCTGCCGCAGATGCAGGGCGCGATGGCCGCGACCCAGGACGAGATCTCCTGGACCGTTACCTTCAATATTCTCGCAACAGCCGTCGTCACGCCGATGACAGGCTGGCTCGTCGCGTCGTTCGGGCGGCGGAACGTCATGGTGTGGAGCCTCGCGGGCTTCACCGTGGCCTCGCTGCTGTGCGGGCTCGCGCGCGGCCTCGACGATCTCGTGCTCTGGCGCGTACTTCAGGGCGCGGCAGGCGCCCCACTCTTACCCCTCGGCCAGACGCTGATCCTCGATGTGTTTCCGCGGCGCCAGCACGCGTGGGCGATCGCCGTATTCGGCATGGCGAACACAGCAGGCCCGATCATCGGTCCGATGCTCGCGGGCGTGCTGTCGGACTATTATGGCTGGCGATGGGGCTTCTACATGATCGTGCCCGTCGCGCTGCTCGCAACCATCGGCACGCGCCTCATCCTTCCTCAGGACGATTCCCGCCGCCCCGTCTCGCTCGACTGGACCGGCTTTCTCTCGCTCTCCGTCGCCATCGCGGCCATGCAGATCATTCTCGCGCGCGGTCAGCGCCTCGATTGGTTCGAGTCGACCGAGATCATCGTCGCGACCTTCGCCGGCGTCGTCGCCTTCTACATCTTCCTCGCGCACAGCCTCACGGCACGGAACCCCTTCCTCAACCTGCGCATCCTGCTCGATCGCAACTTCGCGCTCGGGCTTCTGCTGGTCGGCATGTTCGGCATGGTGAACTTCACCCCCATGGTCTTGCTGCCACCACTCCTGCAGGCCCATCTCGGCTATACGGATCGCCTGATCGGGATCATGGTCGGCTGGCGCGGCGTCGGTGTCGCTGCCGGGTTCTTCCTCGTAATGCTCATGGGGCGGCTCGATCCGCGCATCACCATGGTCGTCGGCTTCGGCGTCCAGATCCTGTCCGGTATCTGGCTCATGGCGATCACGCTCGACGCTGACTTCACGACCTTCGCCCTCAATGCCTTTCTTCAGGGCACGGCCGTCGGTCTCATCTGGGCGCCGATCGCAACGACCGCCTTCTGGACACTGCCGGCAGAGTCGCGTGCAGAGGCCACATCGATCTTCCATCTGACGCGCAACATCGCCTCGAGCTTCTTCATCTCGATCTGCGTTGCGGAGGTCCTGCGGGCGACCGGCGCCAACTACAGCCGCCTCGTCGAGAACGTCACAGCGTACAGCAAGCAACTCGTGCTCGGTCCCGTCATGGGCGGATGGAATGTCGAGACGGTCTCGGGCCTTGCTTCGCTCTCCAAGGAAATCAACCGACAGGCCGCGCTCATCGCCTACACGAACGTTTTCTACATCTACACGTTGATATCACTGGCTGCGATCCCGCTCGCCTTGCTGGTCAAGCGTGCGCAGAGCAGGTGACGTCATCAGGTGGGTGGACGCGGGAGCCGCAACCGCGTTTATGATCACGTCTGGAGGATCCTGCATGAGCCTGGCCGCAGATACAGCATGACCCCGTTCAATTCGTTCCTCGACCGCTTCGGACGCTGGCTCGCGCGGCAGCTCGAAACCGAGACGCCGGCCGAAGCGCCGTACATCCCGACGGATCGGAACGCACTCCGGCGCACGCTCAGGACAGGCGATGTGCTCCTGATCGCCGGCAGCAGCACCCTGTCGACTGCCATCAAATACCTGACCCACTCGACATGGTCCCATGCCGCACTCTATGTCGGCGACGTCCTCGATCAGCGAACCGACAATGGCGAGCCCCATGTGCTGATCGAGGTCACGGCGACCGACGGCTGCATTTCGCTTCCGCTCTCGAAGTACGAGCGCTTTCACACGCGCATCTGCCGTCCCGTGGGACTGACGGAAGCGGATCGCGAGGCGCTCGTCAGCTTCATGATCTCCCGGATCGGCGCGAAGTACGACATGCGCAATATTTTCGATCTCGCGCGCTACCTGTTGCCGACGCCGCCGATCCCATCCCGCTTCCGACGCCGCATGATCGCGTTCGGCTCCGGCGAGCCAACGAAGACCATCTGCTCGACGCTCATCGCCGAAGCCTTCGGGCGCATTGCCTATCCGATCCTGCCGCGCATTGAGCTGCTGAGGGACGAGGCAGGCGGCGTGACACGTCATCGCCGTCGCGAGATCCTGCACATCCGCCACTACAGCCTCTACGCGCCGGCCGACTTCGACCTCTCGCCGTACTTCGAGATCGTGAAGCCCAACATTGCCGAAGGCTTCAACTACAAAGGATTGAAATGGGCGAGCGATACGCCCGAGCCCATAGAGATCACCAAGACGAACCGGAGCGCTTGAAGCCGCCGCTCCGGATCATGCCGCACCGAACAAAGGGACAGCCGACAATGACAACCACACCGCTGAACGCCGCCGAGAGTGATCCCGCAAAGCACGGCTGGATGACGGGCTTTCCGCCGTCGCCCGAGAAGGCAGTCACGTTCGCCGACAGTCGCTTCCGGAGCTTCCCTGAACTTCGCTGGGCATGGAGCAACCTCCGTCAGCTCGTGCCGACCATCAATGTCTGGCGTGGCACCGGGCCGGCATCCGCGCTACCGCGCGACGAACAGGATCTCGGCAAGGTCAAGGCGACGACCATGGACGGGCGCGCCATCACGTTCGACGAGGCGCTTGGCCTGACCTACGCGGACGGCATCGTCGTGCTTCATCGGGGCCGCATTGTCTTCGAGCGCTACTTCGGCGCACTCGAGCCGCACAAGCAGCATATTGCCATGTCGGTCACGAAGTCCTTCACCGGCACGCTAGCGGGAATGCTCGTCTCCGAAGGAAAGATCGATCCCAAGGCGCCCGTCACTGAATACGTACCCGAGCTCGCAAAGAGCGCGTTCGGTGATGCAACAGTCCGGCAGGTCATGGATATGACCACGGGCCTCAAGTACACCGAGGTCTACACCGATCCGAACTCCGACATCTGGCCCATGCGCCGCGCGAACGGTATGGCACCGCCCGAGCCCGGCAAGCCGCCGATCTCACTGCTCGAATACCTCACCACGCAGCAGAAGCAGGGCGAGCACGGTCAGGTGTTCGCCTACAAGACCATCAACACGGACGTTCTCGCCTGGATCATCCGCCGCACCTCGGGCCAGTCGCTCTCGGGGCTACTGTCGGAGCGGATCTGGCAGCCCATGGGTGCGGAAGAGGACGCGCACTACACCGTCGATCGCCTCGGCATCGAGAGCGGCGGCGGCGGCCTCAATACGACCACGCGCGATCTGGCGCGCTTCGGCGAGGTCATGCGCAATCGTGGCCAGTTCAATGGACGCCAGATCGTTCCGGCGAGCGTCGTCGATGAAATCGCGAAGGGCGCCGATCCGAAGAAGTTCGCGCCCGCAGGATACGCGACACTACCGGGCTGGTCTTACGGCAATCAGTGGTGGGTCAGCCACGATCCTCACGGCGTGTACATGGCGCGCGGCATTCACGGCCAGTCGATCTACATCGATCCCAAGGCCGAAGTCGTGATCGCGCGCTATGCCTCACACCATGCAGCCGGCAACGTGAACAACGATCCCGTCACGCTTCCTGCCTTTGCCGCTGTGTGCCGGGCGCTGATGGGATGATGATCAGCGCTTGAGGAGCAGCCCGGCCGCGATCGCCAGTGCGAGGTCGATCGCGATGCCGGCCATAGGTGCAGCAGGGTTGCTATTTAACCAGCTGCGCCTCAAAGGTACCCGAACATCCGTCGGTATTGTGAAACCGTCCGCTACCAGCTTTCGTGGTGAACGTGCCGGTGTAAGTTACGGTCTCGCCACGCGTCTCCTGAAGGCGCGTCCATCGTCCCCTTCCTGAACTCACAATAGAACCTGTATGCTTCTGGTCCGAAGTAATAGCGCCTCGCGCGATCTTGACCTGATATCGACCGACGCCTCCGCTCTTTCTTCCCCTGCATTTTGGCGTAATCGTTAAGTGCCAGTTTATCTGCCATGTGCCATCGAAACTGGTGACAGCATCGGGAATTTTCTCGATCTTCGGAAGCGCAGCCATCTTCGCGGGCTCGCTCGCGCGCACGGCATCTCTCTTTGATGTCAGCGCGGCTTCGGCGGCTTTGGCCGCTTCCTCGGAGGCCTTGGCGGAGGCGACGCGCTGAGCTTCGGCTTTCTTGGCGGCGTTCTTTGCTTCCTCTGCCTCGCGCTGCGCCTGCTTCAAGGCCTCGTCGCGCGCCTGTGCCTCAGACGCGCGCGCCGCCTCCACGCGCTTGATCTCATCGGCCTTCTTTGCATCTTGTGCTCGCTTCCTTTCCTGGGCAAGGGCGATCTCGCGCTTGCGGCGCTCTTCTTCGAGGCGTCGCACCTCTGCTGCTTTGCGCTCTTCCTCGCGGCGCTTTTCCGCTTCTACGCGCCTCGCCTGCTCGACCTGGCCTTGCTGATCGTAATGCTTCACGAGTGCGTGGGCGATCAACGCAAACTCACCCTTAGGATATCGTTCGAGATAGGTCCCAAGAACGGCCGGATTGGTGCTGTCCTTGACCGACAACCAGAATGTGAGCTCGATCTGCTGCTCCATGGTCGGCTGTGTCGGCTTCGGCGGCGTGAAGTAGACGCGCGCGGTCAACGCCGAATGCTCCCACGGAACCTGCCTGCGCGAGGTCGCTTCCATCACATCATTTCTGACGTTGATCAGTATGGTCGGCAGATCCTGACCCGGCGATGCAATGTGCTTGAGCAGTGCAGCGGCATAAGGAGAGTTTCGGCCAGTGCCATCGAGAGCGACATTGCCCGGCTGCGTCGAAAAGCTGATGAGCGTGCCTTCTCCCGACTCGACGGGTGCGAGCCCGCGTCCAATGGTTGCCGATCGTGTACCCAAGGCGCGCGCAAGATTTCGCGCGAGCGGATTGTCGCGGCAGGCATCGAGAAACACGATATTGGTCGTCGCGCCGCGCTCCATAGCACGTTGAATGATATCCAGCCGGATCATCTCGAAATCGAGCGACACCGCGCTCTCGAGTTTCGCATCAACGGGGACGAGGTAGTTCGATCCGCCGACTTGCAAGCCGTGGCCTGCATAGAAAAATGTGGCGAGCTGCGCCCCGGCCAGCGCCACCGCAAAACTATGGATCGTCCGCTCCATGGCGGCCTTCGACAGGTCAGTGCCATGGAAGACCTCGAAGCCGAGCTCCTTGAGGGCGGCGCTGACGTCGGCTGCATCATTCTTCGGATTGGCGAGCGGGGACGTGTGGCGGTAGGCGGAATTGCCGATGACAAGAGCGACGCGCTTTTGTGCAAAGGCGCCGGATGACACCCCGAGCGTCAGGACAATGACTGCCAAGAACAACTTAAAAAAAACCAGACCACGAGACATGAAGCATCCCGCCCGTCCATCAAGTATGGGGCAATACTACCCGATGATCCTGATACGACAAGGCTCGTGCGGGTCGATCTCGGCCTGAGCACGCCCCACACCCCTGTGGCCGTGCAACCACGCTGTGGCACTTTGCGCTTCAATCGGTGGACAGGCTATGCCGCGAGGCGGCCGATCGACTATGCTGGCGGCGCCCTACCGGGGGCACGAGGATTACGCAGGGGGCGTAGGGTTGCGTAGTGCGGTTCTAGTTCGCTTCATTGTCGTCGCTCTGATTGCTGTCGCAGCGGGCGCGTGCGCGCGCGCCGAGCGCCATGCCGTTCCTGCCGCCCTCGTGTCGCAGGCGCAAGTCCCCGTCACTGGCGCCATCCGCTTCTGGGGCGACGAAGTCCCGAAGGACATCATCACCTTCGTGCAGACCCACATGCCGAGCGTGCAGCGCATGGCGGCCGGCGCCAGTTCGGGGAATGGCCGCCCGCACGTCGAGTATCTCGCACTCTCGGGCGGCGCCGAGGACGGTGCGTTTGGAGCCGGTCTACTCACGGGCTGGTCGAAGCGCGGTGACCGCCCGCGCTTCGAGGTGGTGACGGGTGTCAGTGCCGGCGCGCTCATCGCGCCCTACGCCTATCTCGGCCCTGCTTACGACCGGCAGCTCGCGGAGCTGTGGAACAATTTCGACTCGAGCGCGGTTGCGACGCCGCAGGTGCTGGCGGGACTTCTCGGCGCGGATGCGCTCGCAGACTCGACGCCACTGCGCAATCTGATCGCAAGCCACGTCGATCGCCGGATGCTCTCGGCAATCGCGCAGGAATACCGCAACGGTCGCCTGCTGCTGGTCGGCACGACCAATCTCGACGCCCAGCGCCAGATGATCTGGAACATGGGCGAGATTGCCGTCGCGGCTGAACGCGACAAAGAGGCTGCCGAACTCTTCCGGGATGTCCTCCTCGCCTCGGCCTCGCTACCCGGCATCTTCCCGCCCGTGCACGTCAAGGTGCGTGTCGGCGGCAAGGTCTATGAAGAGATGCACGTCGATGGCGGCCCCACGCGGCAGGTGTTCCTCGCGCCTGCGCAGTTTTCGCTAAAGACGTTCGACCGCCTCTATCCGAAGCCACCAATTCGCACGGTCTACGTCATCCGCAACGGCAAGATCGGGCCGGAATATGAGGCCGTGCAATCGAACGTTCTGGCGATCAGCGCGCGCTCGCTCTTCACGTTGACCAAGAACCAGGGCCTCGGCGACCTCAACGAGATTTACGCCATTACACGGCGCGACAGCGCCGCCTTCCGGCTCGCGTCCATCCCGCAGAGCTTCACGGTCAAGAGCACCAAGTCCTTCGATCCGGTCTACATGAAGGCCCTGTTCGAGATCGGCTACCGCATCGGCCAGAGCGGCGATGGATGGGCCAACTCGCCGCCCGAGGCGAAGTTGCTGGCTCAGAGATAGGCGTTGGCGGCGGCGCTTACTTCGCCACCGCCTCCAGCATCGCCGTCAGCAGCGGATGTGCGATCGCGGTGGCGCGCTCGGTCGCCGGATTGGGATAGAGTACGTGCATGTAACGGGGATGCAGCGTCGCGATCTCTGTCGCCGCATCTTTCTTGTAAACGCCGATGTTTCCGCACGGCATCATCGCACTGATGTGCGCCCCGACAGGCCATAGTGCCTGCCCGACTTCGGGAATGCAGATCTTCACGAGCGTGATCTGGCCCTGCCTGATCTTGCTGTCGCCGAGGTACTGCCACTTCCTTTCTTGAGCATAAGCCTTGATGGCCGCCACGACGTCATCGGGCTCCTTGGCTGCCGCGGTGATGATGATCATGTCGCTCGGGGCCTGAGCGCCAGGAACCTGAGCCGCGGCCCGTTGGATTGGCCATACCCCCGCCAGTAACCCCACGCCAAGGCAAGTCAATGCGGACATGAGGGCCAGTCGTCCACCAAAAGAGCGCAGCGTCATCGTGGTTTCCTTTTTGAAAGATGAGCGGGCAAGACAGAAGAAGCGGGATTAGCGACACTCCGCTCGACCGCGTCACTCGAACTTGGCTGGCGAGGAGAACGGCCGCGTCGCATCGACGACGAACATGACGAGCTGATCGAGATCCGTCGTGCCCGCACTGAAGACCTCCATGGCCATGTCGCCATTGTGCCCGTTCATGGTCTTGCCGGCGTCGGCGTGCATGACGCCGTGCGGCGTCTTCATCCCGAGCCGCCCCGTCAGCACATAGAAGGCTTCCGAACCGGGGTGCGAATGCACGGGTGTCTTGGATCCTGGCGGTCCGCTGGCATGATTGATGCGCAGGAGATACTCAGGCGCCGCGATGACCGGCACAGGACCGATTTCCGCGACTTTGCTCGCGCCGGAAGTCGCGCCGCCTTTGGCCCCGAGCGTGAACAGCCAGACCTTGCCGGAGACTTCAGCGGCCAGCACGGTATCGCCAGCAGCAGCTTTCGCCTGGGCATCCGCGAGCGAAGGCAAGGTCTCCACGCGCCAGTAAAGAGGTCCGGGCGGCAAGGTCTTGAGCTTCTTCTCGGCGACAGGCTTGATCGAGAGCGGCGGTACTGTCTGCGCACCGGTAGGCACGCTCACGAACATCACGCTCCACACGACGAGCATCGAAATGGCGCCCGCCAGCCATTTGCGCGTAGCGGTGATTGGCTTGGTCATGCTGCTTCCTCCTATTCAGATTGGTCAGGGTTCAATCCGGCGGCACACACGCGCCCGCCCTCAAGATTGCGTGGGCAGGAACACGCAGCGGGGCTCAGGCCCTGCGCCGCTGTCGTAGACACAGAAGTGGGATTTGCCGTCGGGGCTGGGCTCGATCGGGAAACCCGGCGCGACGCGAACGAAGATGGCTCCGTGCGACAGGACGAGAGTGCCGTCCGCGAGGCGCCACGTGCGCTCAGCAGGGAAGCAATCCTGGTCGTGACAACATCGCTTGGGGTACCAGGAGTGCGCCTCTGCGCGGAAGGCGATCGCTGCGGTACCGAGCGCCAGGATGCTCAAGAACAACCATCGCCCGAGCATTGATCCTCCAGGAGCATCCCGCGACGATCGGTTCGTCGAGGTCACCCCATGGAGGCCCTGCGTGGCTCCCCAAGTAACGAAAAAAGCCCGATGAACGGCCGAAGAAGTTCCAAAATTGGCCGCGCCGGGCTATATTCTGCCAATTGTCGAGGAGGAGCGGGCGCAGGTGGCAGGCTTCTTTGGACGTGCCTTATCAGTGTTTGTTCTGAGCCTTGGACTGCTGCTCGCGGCTGCGACGCGCAGTGGTGCCGGAGGTGGCGCCGAGCTTGCCATCGGGGGCTACGATCCGGTCGCCTACTTCACGGAGGGGAAGGCGACGCGCGGCTCACCGGACATCGAGCATGAGTGGGACGAGCACCGCTATCGCTTCGCGCGCACCGAGCATCGCGAGCTCTTCAAGGCCGATCCCGTGCGCTACGCACCCCAGTTTGCCAACTACTGCGCCATCGCCCTCAGCCGCGGCGAAGTGGTCGAAGCAAACCCTGAGCACTGGGTGATCAGCAATAGCAGATTGTATATCTTCGGCGCCCCGGCCGGGGCTGGCGTTTTCCAGCGCGACATCACGGGGACTATCGACAAGGCCAACCTGCATCGGGGCCTTATCGACAAGCGCTAGCAGGCGGTGACGCTAAAGCCCCGCCTTGCGGAAGCCCTCCCTGAGGTGCTCGAGATCGGCCGGCACGAGAAGCTTGCTGCCGAAGGCGCGCGGATCGAACGTCGGATCCTTGCTCATCAGCTCCCTCGCGGTTTGCAGAGCCTCTTCCGGACGCCCCAGCTGGGCGTAGGCGGCCGCCAGCACGGCGCGGGCGAAGTGTGCGCCATGGGCCTGCCGAAGGTTGTGCAGGGCCTGTTCGATGCAGGCGTCGTAGCGCCGCTTGAGGTAATAGGCCAGGCTCAGCGCAAAGGTGTCGATCGCATTCAACTCGGGATCAATGCGCTGCGCGAGTTCCAGCGCCGCAATCGCCGGATCCACCTGACCGAGCCACATCTGGATGTTGCCGCGCGCCGCGATCGCCTGCGCATCACTCGGATTAACAGCGAGCGCGCGATCCACCTCCGCCCTGGCCTGCTCGTAGCGATGGTGGAAGATGTGCATCCTGCCGAGAATGACGCGCGCACGAACGTCGGTGCTATCAAGCGCCAGGGCCTTGTTGGCCATCTCCTCGGCGCGCGCCAGAGACACTGTCGGCGATTGCGCCCAGCCCATGGAAACGTCGATGTAATAGGTCTCGGCGAGTGCGGCGTGGGCCGCTGCGTAGTTCGGATCAATCTCGATGGCGCGCCTGAGCAATGACCGCGCCTCGACATTGCCGGCGCGCGTCGGCCGCTGTAGTGCCGGCCGCGCGCGCAATACGCTATCGTATGCTTCGAGGCTCGCGGTCGGCTTGGTGAGCGCACGATGCTGCTCGATTCCGGTAATGCGCATGGCCAGTGCACCGGCGATCCGCGTGACCAACTTGCTCTGAAGGTCGAAGACATTCGCGAGCGCCTCATCGAAGCGCTCGGACCAGAGCACGCGCCCATCCGCGCCGACGAGCTGGGCGCTGAGGCGCACGCGCCCGTCGATTTGCTGCAAGCGCCCTTCGACGTGATAGCGAACACCGAGCGTGCGGGCGACCTCAGCCGGGGGAGCAGGTTTCTCCTTGTAGGGCAGCACGGCATTCCACGACATGACGGTCAGCGCCGAGAAGCGGCCGAGGGCATTGATCACGTCCTGCGTCAGTCCATCGGCGAAGTACTGTCGCGCGGGAGCACTGTCCTGATCGAGGAAGGGTAGGATTGCGATCGAAGGCTTGCCAGTGATCTCCGCCACTGCGCCCAGCCGCTCAGCGGAGGACTGTTGGCTGAACGACGCAGGCTTATCGCGCTCGTAGATCCACAACGTCACCGCAATAGCGAGGAGCACCGACATCGCCAATATGAGAGCAGGCGCGGCGCGTACCTTGGAAAGAACCTGTCCAAGACGCGTGCCCGATGGAGACGCAGCCGGCACGCCGGGTTGCGACAACGCAGGAGCGGGTGAGCGCTCAGTCTCCGGTGTTGCGCTGATCGTCTCGGAATTGTTGGTCAGCAACCGCTCGCAATCAGCATCGAGCCGATAGCCGCGGCGCGGTACTGTCCTGACCATGCGCGCGCCGTCATCGCCGAGCGCTCGGCGCAATTCGCCGATGCTCTGCACGAGAACATCGTCTGTTACGGTTACATCCGGCCAGACCGCTTCGAAAATCTCGTCCTTGGAAATGAGCCGGCCAGGGTTCTCGGCGAGATGGCGCAAGACGGCAAAAGTCTTCGGCCTGAGCGCGATCTCGTTGCCGTCGTGGAGGAGGCGGCCAGCCTCGACGTCGAGAACATAGCGTTCGATGCGGTAGAGCCGCGCCGTGCCCCGCAGTTCAGTATCGGCGTCCTGACGGATCATGGCGCACACAATCGGACTGCGGATCTGGGCCGTCCATATCCACGAGCGCCCACACTATCCGCTGCGGGCGCCGCCCTACAAGAGTGCGGTGGGCCTCGACTTGCGCAGCCGTGACGGTGGCGGAGAGATAGCCCTGCGGGCCTGCCCTCGCGCAGTCGCCTTTCAGTTGTCGCTTTCGGTACCCCCAGGCGAAAACAGGCCGATCGACGTCATGAGCCGGACGAGCTCTGCCTGGCGGCCAGTGCCTGTCTTCGCAAATACACGGCGCAGGTGGGTCTTGACGGTATTCGGTGACAGGCCGAGCTGGATGGCCACCTCCGGAACGCTGAGGCCTGACGATACAGCAAGCGCGACACGTGCCTCCGCTCGTGTCAGGCCGTAGGCATCCATGACCACCGCCGGCGGGATATCGAGCCGATTGGCTGGATCGACGATAAACAGCATCACCGCCGCATCGGGCAAATGAAGATCGGCAAACCGCGCGGCATCCTTGCCGCGCACGGAAACGGCAAGAATTGTCACAGCCAGACCATCGCTAACTCGCGGCACACTCATCGACACCATAGGCACGCCTCCCAGCACCGCGCGGATCAGTGTCTCCAGTTCTCGCGCGTGCGATGGCGATACCGCCGTCACGTTTGCTTTGCCGAGACGAAGCGCCCCGGACGTCGCATCGAGTGCACGCGCGGCAGCGTTCGCGTAGAGCACGCGCGCTCGACGATCGAGCAGGATAACGCCGCTCGAAAGCCGATCGAGAACGCGATACTGGCCTTGTTGCAGAGCGCGGTACTGATCTAGGCGATATGCAAGGCCGACCGATCGTCTCAGATGAGGAACGAGAGTGCGCGTCCAGGCAACCATCGCTGCATCCGGAGGTCCCTGCCGCGCAGTTCGGCAGATGTTGAAGGCAACGCGGAAATCGTCACGCGCTGCCAGCGAAACCATCGCGTTGTGTATGACGTCGCCCTGCGGACGCAGTACCTCCTCATAGAAGAGCGTCTTGCGCAATTGCTCCACGGGAAAAATCTCGTCCGAGATCACGATCTGCCCCACGGCCATCCGCTCCATGCCGTGGTTCCATGGGTTCCGAACATGGCGCGCCTTGTAGGCGGTATTGCATTCCTCGCTCAGCCGCCCGTTGAAGTCGAAGTAGACAGCCGATGCGCCGAACGACTGGCCGAAGAGAATACCGCCTTGGCTGCCTGTCAGATCGGCGATGTGTGTCAACACGGTTCGCCACGTCTCCGGCTCGGTCGCGGTATCGTAAATGGCGTCGAGAAGACTGTCAGGATGCTCAATCACGCGTGCCAATTCATAGCCCTCGTGTTCGCAATCAATCGCCGGCAGGAAATCTACGCGATCATCAGCCCATCAGAGCTGCATGGCAAGATGTGGCGAACAATCGAGGATCGGACAGGTCGCCAGAGTCCCAACCACCGCAAGCGCGCACCTGATCTCGCGCGGCTTGAACACTAGTCATTGACGCGTCGCCGAGCGCTCCGAAAGGAAATCCAAATTCCTGCGCGCGGCCACGTGGCTCGGATCGTTCGCCAGTACGCGTCGGAAGTCCGCGGCCGCCCGATCCAAACGGTTCTCCAGCAGGTAAATCTCTCCGCGATTGTTCAGCGCGCCGATGTACTCGGGCAAAAGGTCAATCGCGGCGCTGAAATCAGCGATCGCGCGCGCAAGCTGCTTCTTCCGCCGCCACGCGACGCCGCGATTGTTGTAGGCATAGGCATTCGTGGGATCGAGCCTCACGGCGGCGGAGAAGCCGGAGATTGCCTCGTCGTAACGCTCGGCTTTGAGAAGTACCAGGGCTCGATTGTTCACCGCATCGGCGCGATGAGGATCGAGCTGCAGCACCTCATCGAAGTCAGAGATAGCGAGATCGAGCTTGCCGAGTTCCAGGTACAGCGAGCCTCGGTTGTAGCGAGCATTGACGTACGAAGGGGCGAGGGCGAGCGCGCGGCTATAGTCGTCGATCGCACCGTCCATCTGCCTTCGTTGCGTGCGCGCATTGGCCCGGTTGTTGTAGGCCTGCACGAGCTGCTCCTCGCTTGCCCAGGTCGCGTCGATGATTGCGGTGCACCCCGCGAGCGCCTCATCCACATCGAATGCATTAGCGCAATCGTCGAGCGCACCGGCACGGCTCGCGCCGGCCGTCACCACGCCTGCGAGGATAAGCGAGATGACTGCGAACAGGCAGCAGCGCCACTGTGCGATGCCTGGCATTTCTCCGACCTACTGTCGCTGACCGCACCCTGCGGACGGCGTCGCTCGCGCAACGCCAGACCGTCAGCGGTCAACAAAGCAGGATTTGCCGCCCTCGACGTCACCCGGTCGGGTGATGGGCGACGATTACTCCCTCAAGGTCCCGGCATTCCATGCGCGATGATCTTGCGCATGACGCTTGGCAGCGCCACGTCGTCGAGGTCGCGGCGGTGGACCCAGCGACAGCGCTCATCGCGAAGCGGCCGGAGAGCAATCCACCATCGTGGTGAGCTAAGATTCAATTGAAGACTTTGCTAATACTGCCGGCGCCAAGCCCACAGGCGCTTCACGCGCACACGAACGCGGGATAAACGAGATATGTACCTTAACTTCAAGAATCGACGAATTCGAATGGCAATATAAGAGATATTTGAACTCTCCTCGAACATAAATTCGGCATGCGGATATTATATTGCCAGCCGGGGTATCTAGATGAGCCTAGAGAAGGAAGAGAGGGAAGAGCTGTTTAAACTGTATCAGCTCACCAGCGGTGAAATGCTCAATTTCCACGAATCTCACAATAAGCGAATAGAATGGTTTGTTGGCATAATCACCGCAATCGTCACTGCATGGGTCGTGGGCATCTTCAAATCGGAAACGGCGACCCACTACCTATTGTTAGCACTCGGCGCTATGGCGATTATAGCGGTCGCCGGCGTTGCGCAATCCAGCGTCAGGTATACCTATCGCTTCTTTTTAGAAACAATATCGACGCGCGGAAAATTAGAGCAGATCCTTGGCTGGACCACGGCGATACCTTATGAGCCCCCTCAGAACGGATATTGGCCGAATGACGCAATAGTACCCGAGAGGTATTTAGAAGGCCGCCGCGCCCACTCGACATCCGATGCTTGGGTCGCGGCACGCACCAATGACGACGCAAATTGGTGGCCAATTTGGTTATTTCGCAGCGCACAGTTGATTGGCGCAATCATGTTTATTGTAGCCCTCCATTTGCTTATGCAATCATTTAAATAGCTGCACCAAGCCGACTGGAGGCAAGCGCTCGATCAAGCTCCCGGCATTCCATGCGCGATGATCTTGCGCATGACGCTCGGCAGCGCGACGTCATCGAGGTCGCGGCGGTGGACCCAGCGACAGCGCTCCGGCTCGGCCCACAGATCGACAACCGCCTCGTCACGCACGAGCGCGCGATAGACCGTCATCTCGAGGCGGAAATGCGTGAACACATGCACGACGCTGCCAACCACCGGCCACCAATCCCCGCGCACGGGAACGCGGCGAAGCGCGTCCTTCGCAACGGGCAGCATCTCCGTCCACTCCGTCGAGGGCACTTCGAGCATGCTGGCGAGCAGGCCTGTCGGCGGGCGCTGGCGGAGCAGGATGCGCCCACCTTCGCTGATGGCCAGGAAGGCCGTGCCGAACCGTTCGGGACGCGGCTTCTTCGCAACGCGTGCGGGAAGGCTCGCCTCTATGGCCATGGCGTGCGCGGCACAGTCACCCTCAATGGGGCAGACGAGGCACGAGGGACGGCGCGGCGTGCAGATGGTCGCACCGAGATCCATCATGGCCTGGGCATAGTCGCCCGCGCGCTTCTTCGGCGTGAGCGAAGCCGCGAGGCGACGAAGCTCGGCCTTGGCGCCTGGCACCGGCTCGGCAACCGCAAAGAGGCGCGCAATAACCCGCTCGATGTTGCCGTCAACAGGCGTCGCGCGGCGGCCGAAGGCGATCGCGGCGATCGCCGCTGCTGTATAGGGGCCAATGCCGGGCAGCTCGCCGAGCGCAGCTTCCGTATTCGGGAACTCGCCGCCGTACTGCTCGACGACGGCGCGTGCACAGGCGTGCAGATTGCGCGCGCGGCTGTAGTAGCCAAGGCCAGCCCAGCCCGCGAGCACATCATCCTGCTCCGCCGCGGCCAGCGCCGCCACGTCCGGCCAGCGCGTGAGGAACTTCACGTAATAGGGGATAACAGTCTTGACCGTCGTCTGCTGAAGCATGATCTCGCTCAGCCAGACGCGGTAGGGATCGGCCGGCGCGCCCGGCGCCATCCGCCAGGGCAGGTCACGGCGCTCGCGCTCGTACCAGTCGAGGAGCGCCGCCACCGTCGCGGGTCCGGGCGCCGGCCAGATGTGTTGCAGTCTTGCCGCAGCGGTCATGCGATGGCTCTGCCCCCGCGCCCCGAATCATTAACCAGATGTTAAGCACGACTCGACCGAATGGGAACTGAGCGGGGGCGCTCTCAGCGAGCAGAGTTCCGTAGATGTCGCAAATGTCACGCTATTTCGTGCCCAGGAAGGGCGCATATGCCGCCAAGGCCGTCGGCGCCATGGTGCCGGGCCTAACCCGTAAGGCATTCGAACGCTTTGGTTTTTCGACTGCGGCCCTGCTCACCGACTGGGCCGGCATCGTCGGCAAGGACCTTGCCCGGTATTCCTCCCCAGACCGGCTGAAATGGCCGCGCGGTGGGCGTGAGACCGACGACGAGAGCGGCCCAGAGCGGCAGGGCGCTACGCTCGTGCTCCGCGTGGACCTCGGACGTGGCATCGACGTCCAGTACCGCGCCCGGCAGATCATCGAGCGGATCAACGCCCACTTCGGCTATCGCGCCGTCGCGGAGCTGCGCATCATCCAGGCGCCAGTCGAGGGAGCGCTTCCGCCGGCTGCAGCTGCGCCCGCCAATCACCGCGCGTTCGATCGCACGGAGACTGCGCCCCTCGTCGCCGGCATCGCGGACGAGGGACTCCGCGCCGCGCTGGAGCGGATGCAGGCAGGGTTGACCAGCCGCGGGCATCGGTAAGTTACGCATTTGCTTTTCGCCGCGGGCTGCTGGGACGAGGTGCTGTCGCTTCGTTCCGTGGTGCTATGCCCGCGGCCGCCATGCAGACAGGTCTCGCCTGTGGCACCCAAAAAAAATAGAAGCAGGTGGGTCCGGGAGGGTGTCCCTCCCGGTGGGGGTTCGGGGGCTTAGCCCCCGTTGCGAAGCAATTCCGGGGCGCAGGAAATCAATCCAAGCCCGGCACCTTCGGCCTGTACTCATCCCATGGATGCGCGCGCTCGAAGATCGCGGCGGCGCGCAGCAGCAAAGCATCGGCACCACGACGTCCAACGAACTGGATAGCCATCGGCAGTCCGTCCGAGTGCAGCCCCGCCGGCAGCGTCACCGCAGGATTGCCCGTGAGATTGAAAGGATGCGTGTAGGGGTACCAGGCCTTGCGGATGCTATCGACGACCTTGTCCTCGATCTCGATGGGATCGAACAGCCGCTCTTGGATCGGCAGAGCAGTGCGCGCGAGCGTCGGCATGAGGATGATGTCGTAGCGGTCGAACCAGCTCTGAACTTTGCGATAGATGGCCGTGCGCTGGAGATTGGCGCGCGCGAGCATCTCAGCCGTGTGCTGGCCGCCGCCGGACATCTGGCGCACGAGCGTGGGGCTCATCTTGTCGCGCCATTCCGGAAGCCGGTCGGCGAAGCGCGCGTTCCAGAGTGCGGTCGAGACCACGAGCCACATGGGCTCCGTCGGCTCCATGTCGTCGCCCATGGGCTCGACGATGGCACCGAGATCACCGAGCGCATCCGCGACTTGCTCGCAGCGCTCCAGAACCTCACTGTCGACGACGGTGTTCCCGACATACGGCCGCCAAGCGATGCGCAGTCCCTTGAGATCGCCCTCTCCGCGTGCGGCCTCGACAAGCCCAGCGGTCGAAGCACCAAATGAATGGATGTCGCTCGGATCGGCGCCACCCATGGCTTCGAGCATGAGTGCGGTATCCATGACCGTGCGCGTCGTCGGCGTAATGTAGGACATATTGCCGAAGGTATCGGGCGACATGTCTTGCGGCACGAGACCGAGCGACTGCTTGAAACCGACGACGCCGCAGCAGGCGGCGGGAATGCGCGTCGAACCACCTGCATCGGTTGCTATCGCAAGCGGGCCGACGCCCGACGCGATCGCCGCTGCCGCGCCGCCCGACGAACCGCCGCACGTACGGCTCGCATCATAGGGATTGCTTGTGCGGCCGAAGAGCGGCGCCTCGGTGAAGGGCATGTGCCCGAACTCGGGTGTCGTGGTCTTGCCCATGAGGATGGCGCCGGCCGACTTGAGCCGCGCAACCGAGACCGCATCGGCCGCTGGAAAATTGTCCGCGTAGATGTGCGAGGCGAAGGTGGTGCGCACGCCCTTGGTGTTGACGAGATCCTTCACATGCAGCGGTACGCCGTGCAGGGGCCCGAGTTCTTCGCCGCGCGCGACAGCCTCGTCAGCGGACTTGGCGTCGCGCAGCGCCTCCTCGGCACAGATCGTGATGAAGCAGTTGAGCGCGGCCTGCGCCTTTTCAGCGCGCGCGAGCGTGGATTGCATAACCTCGAGCGCAGAGATCTTGCGATCCCTGATCAGAGCGGCGATCTCGGCAGCGCCGAGCCAGGCGACATCATGGGACATCTCGTGTGGGCTTTCCTTACATTGCCGGCGCGCGCAGCATTCCCGGGATGATCGCCTCAATGGAGGGGGCCATCAACCCTTTTGAGAGACAAGCATAATTGGGACGTATTGTCGCTTGCCAGCTCCGATCTTTTGCGTACAACGAGCAAAGCGTTAAATCCGAGCCCGGTTGTGGGCGCCTCACTGCGGCGTCCGCACTTAAGAACAAAAACAAGCAGACCGTCGGGCTCGACTTACGTTCTGGGAGGAACGCACTTGAACGCACTTGATAGGGCTGCGTCGCCGTCGCGCGCAGCTTCCACGGATGTTATCGCCGTCGATCATCTTTCCCTCACGTACGGGAAGAAAGACACCGGCGTCCTCGCTCTCTCCGACATCAGCTTCTCGATCGCCAACGGCGAATTCATTTCGATCGTCGGGCCCTCCGGCTGCGGGAAGTCGACGCTTCTCAAGATCCTCGCCGGGCTTCTGCCGCCGAGTGAAGGCGTGGCGACACTCAACGGGACGCCGATCACGGGCGCGCGCCGCGATATCGGCGTCGTATTCCAGACGCCCGTCCTCTTTCCGTGGCGAACGGTGTTGCAGAACGTGCTGCTGCCTGCAGACGTGCAGAAGCTCGACAAAGAGAAGATGCACAAGCGGGCCATGGATCTCGTCCGGCTCGTCGGCCTCGAGGGCTTCGAAAACCGCTATCCGCGCGAGCTTTCAGGCGGCATGCAGCAGCGCGTCGGCATCATCCGCGCGCTTATCCACGATCCCGCGATCCTGCTGATGGACGAGCCTTTCGGCGCACTCGACGCGATGACGCGCGAGACTATGAACGTCGAACTGCAGCGCATCTGGATGGAGAGCGGCAAGACCATTCTCTTCATCACGCATTCGACCTCCGAAGCCGTTTACCTCGCGGACCGCGTGATCGTGATGACGGCGCGCCCCGGCAAGATTGGTGACGTTTTCGATGTCGACCTCCCCCGGCCGAGACCACTGGAAGTCATGAATACGGAGGCCTTCGGCGCCTACGTGAAGCGCATTCGGGTTGCGCTCAACGCCGATGGAGGGCTGGACTGATGGGCGGCGCGAAACATTTTACACTGAGGCTGCTGCTGATCGCCGCGGTCCTCGGCGTCTGGGAGACGTTGGTAAGGATCAGCGGCGTACCCGAGTACATCCTACCGCCGCCGTCGAGCATCTTCAGGGCGATGTATGTCGGCATCATGAGCAACGTTTATCCGCAGCACTTCATGGTGACGCTGACTGAAACGCTGCTCGGGTTCATGGTCGGCACCGCGCTCGCCTTCATGTTGGGCACGCTCGTCGCCTTGAGCCGGCGTGTCGAGTATTTCCTCTATCCCTTCATCGTGATGTTCCAGTCCATGCCGAAGGTCGCGCTGGCGCCGCTGATCGTCGTCTGGTTCGGACTCGGCCTCACGTCGAAGGTCATCAACGCGGCACTGGTCGCGTTCTTCCCGCTGATGGTCAACACGATCGCAGGCCTGCGCTCGGCCGAGGAAGATCGCATCAATCTCATGCGTTCGCTGGCTGCGTCGCGCACGCAGATCTTCTTCATGCTGCAGCTGCCGAACGCGCTTCCCTACATCTTCGCCGGGCTCGAGATCGCTATGATCTTCGCGCTCATCGGTGCCATCGTCGCCGAGTTCGTCGGCGCCGAGAGAGGTCTCGGCATGCTCATCCAGAGCATGAACTTCAACATGGACGTCGCAGGTCAGTTCTCGATCCTGCTCATCCTGTCGATGCTCGGGCTTATTCTGAATGGCATGGTCGCATACGCACGGAAGCGGCTGGTCTTCTGGGAAGTCAGGAACACGGGCGAGGAAACCGCAAACTCATCACAAAAAGGAGGTTCTATATGAGGAAACTGCTCGGAATGAGCGTCGGGCTCGCTGCCATCGGCAGCATGCTCGCCGTCACCGCGGCCGAAGCACAGACGACGGTTCGCGTCGGCTGGTGCGCCCGCACGATCAGCTCGGCGGCAGCCCCGTTCGCCATCGCGACCAAGATGGGCTGGTACGAGAAGATGGGCGTGAAGGTCGAGCTCGTGCCGCTGCCGGGCTCGGGTGACTGCGCCAAATTCGTCGCGACGGGCGAGACCATGCTCGCGTTGCCGTCGGTCGAACCGGTGACCGTCATGCGCGCCCAGGGCGCCAAAATCAAGACGTACTACACGGCCTACCTCGGCAACATCTATGGCCTCGCCGTCCCCGTGGACAGCAAGATCCAGACAATGGCCGACCTCAAGGGCAAGAAGATCGGCGTGATCGGCATGGCCTCGGCCAGCGCCATTATCGTCCGCGCCCTTGCCAAGGAAGAGGGCATGGACCCCGACAAGGACATCTCCGTCGTGGTCGCGGGTGAAGCTGGCCAGACCGCGGCGCTCGTGCGCAATGGCTCGGTCGACGCGCTCTCGCAGTTCGACACGCAGTACGCACTCGTCGAGAACGCCGGCGTGAAGCTGCGTCGCCTCAAGCATCCCTCGATCGACAAATTCCCGTCGAACGGCTTCATCGCGATGGAAGACACGCTGGTGAAGAACCGGAAGGAAGCGGTCGCAATCGCCCAGGGCTATGCCATGGGCACGCTGTTCGCGATCAACAACCCCGAGGCCGCCATCCGCATCCTCTGGGAAATGTGGCCGCAGACGAAGTCGACGAGCAAGGACGAGGCGACAGCGCTCACGCACGACATCTCGACGCTCAATGCGCGCGCGGTCTCGTGGCGCCTCGAGTCGGTCGGTGCCAAGCAGTGGGGTGAGAACCTCGTCGAGAACTACCAGGCCTATTTCGACTGGCTGCTCGCGAACGGCACGATCAAAGAGAAGGCTTCGGCCGCGGATGTCCTCGACAATTCGCTGCTCGGCGACATCAACAAGTTCGATCAGGCAGCCGTGATCAAGGCCGCCAAGGAGTGGAAGGCGAAATAACGCTTCCCACCAAGCGAACATCACTCATGTGGCCGGATACCGAAAGGCGTCCGGCCACAATTCATTTGAGCTCGACGATGATGACGTGGGTCGGCGTATAGCCGGTGTTGGCGCCGATGTGTGTCTGCGCGTCGGAATACAGGACGTCTCCCGCCTTGAACTCACGCGTGAGCACCTTGCCGTCCGGCAGCGTAATCGTCCGCTTGAACGGCCCGAGCGCATACAGGACAAAAGCATTGTGGCGATGCTGGTTGGTCACCTGACCGGGAAGGTCGCGGTATTCGAGTACGCGAACGCGGTCGTTCTCGAACTTCAATCTGTACTTGTCGCCGTCCGTCTGAAGTGGATCCTGGGCCAGCGCCGGCATACTTGTGAGCGCAAGCAAGCACAGAGCAACCGCACGACACCAGACCATCACAGCCTCCATCGTCACAGAAATCAGCTCGAACTGTAGTGCGAAAATCCGCGAGTTAGTGTGCCATCAGGACGGGTATAGGTGCGTGGGCGAGCAGGTGGCTCGTCGCGCCGCCCCAGATCATGTGGCGCAACCGGCTCTGCGTATAGGCCCCCTTGATGATGAGGTCGGCGCCAAGCTTCAGCGCCTCTTCCATCAGCGCATCGCCGGGCTTTCGTCCAGCAAGGCCGAGCGTCAGTTCGCGGGCATGTATACCGTGACCGGCCAGCCAATCGCAGCACTGCTCGCCCGAGGGGCCGGGAACGGTGATGCCTTCCATGGTGAGGACGACGACCGTCTTGGCAAGTTTCAGAAGCGGCAGCGCATCTGCGTTGGTGCGAGCCTGCTCAGTCGAGCGGTTCCAGGAAATGACGATCGTTTCGCCGAATGACTTGGGCGGCGTCGGCGGCGCAATCAGGACCGGGCGGCCGCTCTCGAACAGAACGCCTTCGAGCGTTGTCATGCGCGGGCCCGTCGCCTCGGCGGTGGGCCTGCCGAGAACGGTAATGTCATAGACGCGCGAGAGCGAGCCGAGGCCCGCGTCGTCGACCGATGCGCCCGCCTTCCAGCGACGTCGCGGCATCTGTCGGCCGGCAAAGTAGGTGTCGAATGCTTCCCGCGCCTTGGCTACGTAGCTGCCGTCGTTCCAGTCGGCTGGCGGGAAGGTCACGGCCACGATCGGATCCGGCGCGACGATCTCGACGTGGACGGGGCGCAGAGCGATGCCCTCGACCAGACTCTCGAATTTGCCTGCAAGCTGATCGGCCGTCGCCAGCACGGACGGCATGCTGTCGCTTTGATCACACGGCACGAGGATGGTTTTCATAGCCCCTCCTTTTCTAGCCAGGACCCAAGGCAAGCTCCTGCCGCCTCAAGGCCATGCCTTCTGCCCTCCGGGAGTGCTCCCCATAAGCGCGACGGACGAATCAAGGCCCGTTCATCGGGCTTATGATCCGAGACTAACACGATAATCGCAAACATGGGCAGGGGATTGCGCGCCTTCATGCGCCGAGGCAGCCGCAGGCACGGGCGGCTGCCAATGGGGGCTCAGGCAGCGCGCAGGCGACCGGCGAGACCGTCGGCTATCAGGCGGCGCGTCTCGGGTACGCCGTAGAGAGCAATAAACGAGCCGAAGCGCGGCCCCTGCGACTGTCCGAGCAGCACCTCGTAGATGGCGCGAAACCAGTCGCGCAGCGTTTCCTTGTCGTAGCCATTAGCCTTACCGGCTTCGTAGACAATATTCTGCAAAGTCTCTGCATCGGCGTCGGCCGGCGCATCCGCGAGCGCCTGATCGAGCGCGGCAAGGGCTGCCGTCTCGACATCGGTCGGCGCGCGAAACTTCTTCTCCGGCTTCACGAAGTCCTCGTAGTAGCGCACGGCATAGCCGACGAGCTTGTCGAGGAGCGGATAGCGCTCGGGGCTCGCACCCGGTACGTGGCGCTTGATGAAGCCCCACAGCACCGCTGCGTCGTGGGCATTCGATGCCGAGACGAGGTTAAGGAGCAGCGCGAACGAAATCGGCAGCCCCGCCGCCGGCGGATGCCCCGTATGAATATGCCAGACAGGGTTGTCGAGGCGCTGCTTCGGCTCTTCCGACGGGTACTTCCCGAGAAACGTGAGATACTCGTCGACCGCGCGCGGGATCACGTCGAAATAGAGCCGCTTCGCCGTCTTCGGCTTCTGGTACATGAAAAGAGAGAGGCTCTCCGGGCTCGCATAGGTCAGCCATTCCTCGATGGAGAGGCCATTGCCCTTGGTCTTGGAGATCTTCTGGCCCTTGTCGTCGAGGAAGAGCTCGTAGTTGAAGCCCTCGGGCGGCGTAGCGCCAAGCGCGCGGCAGATCTTCGATGAGAGGGTCACCGAGTCGATCAGGTCCTTACCGGCCATTTCGTAGTCGACGCCGAGCGCGGTCCAGCGCAACGCCCAGTCGGCCTTCCATTGGCACTTGACCGCGCCACCCGTAACCTTGGTCTCGACCTTCTCGCCCGTGTCGGGATCAACATAGACGATCGTGCCCGCCTTGGGATTGCGCTCGACCATCGGCACTTGCAGCACGCGCCCCGTGCGCGGCGAGATCGGCAGGAAGGGCGAGTAGGTCGCGCGCCGCTCCGGCCCGAGCGTCGGCAGGATGATGTCCATGACTTGGTCATAGACCTCCAGCATGCGCAGGAGGGTCGCGTCCATGGCGCCCGACTTGTAGGCCGTCGTCGCCGACATGAATTCGTACTCGAAGCCGAACTGGTCGAGGAAGACACGAAGCCGCGCGTTGTTGTGGTGCGCGAAGCTCTCGTGCGTACCGAAAGGATCGGGCACGCTGGTCAGCGGCTTTTCCAGATACTCGGCGAGCATATCGCCGTTCGGCACGTTGCCCGGCACCTTGCGCAGGCCGTCCATGTCGTCGGAGAAACAGATAAGATGGGTCTTGCGGCGCCCCTCGGTCAGAACCTCGAAGGCATGGCGCACCATGCTCGTGCGGGCGACTTCGCCAAAGGTGCCGATGTGGGGCAGGCCCGAGGGGCCATAGCCAGTCTCGAACAGCACCGGGACTTCGGGGTCGCGCTTCAGCCGATCGAGCCGGGCGATCAGGCGGCGGGCCTCCTCGAAGGGCCATGCGCGGCAGGCGTGCGCGACCGCGATCTCGTCGGGGTCGATCCCGTGATGCGTATTCGGAATGGTCATGACAACGTACGGCGGCACTGCAGGCGCCGCCCTCTCTCAGGCCTCGGACAGGTGGCGAACCCTATGGACGTGTGGACGTGACGTCAACGATCCGCATGGAATGCAGACGAAATGTCCATTGGTGTTTCTCTCAGGATGTCGACGGCCTAAACTCGGCTCAAACGGGCGCCAGAAGCGCCGCCGGGACCTCGGGAGGATAATTCATGCGCGACTACCAGACCGCCCACTGCGAAATGTCCGTGCCGTCAGCCGAAAAGGACCTTCTCCAGGGACGCCTACGCGAGGGACTGAATGCGGCGGTCGAATGCTGCGACAGGTGGGCCTCGGACGGCCGTGTGGTGCTCGAATGGATCGGTCGCGACATGGAGCGCGAAACCGTCACCTTCGCGGCGCTCAAAGTGGAGTCCGAGCGCTTCGCCAGCCTGCTCAAAAAGCGTGGCATCGGCAAAGGCGACATCGTCGCCGGCCTCCTCCCGCGCATTCCCGAGCTGCTGACCGTGGTGCTGGGCACGTGGCGCGCGGGCGCCGTTTACCAGCCGCTCTTCACGGCATTCGGCCCCAAAGCCATCGAAACGCGCATCGCGGGCGACAGTGGCAGCGGCGCGAAGCTGGTCATCACCGACCGCGCGAACCGTTCGAAACTCGATGAGGTGCAGGACTGCCCGCCGGTCATCGAGGTGGATAGGACCGGGGTCACACCCGGCACGATCCCGCTAATCCTGGCCGACGAGCCGACCGGCATCGCGCCCGTCGTCCTCAAGGGCGATGACCCGTTCGTGCTGCTCTACACATCCGGCACGACCGGCAAACCCAAAGCCGTGCTCTATCCGCTGACCATGCTGCTGCCGGTCGGCATCTACATGCGCGACGCGATCGACCTGAGGCCCGAGGACAACTACTGGAACATCGCCGATCCGGGCTGGGCATACGGGATGCTCTACGCGCTGATCGGGCCGCTGCTGCTCGGCCATACGACGACTTTCTACGAAGGCGGCTTCACGGTCGAAGCCACCATGCGCATCGTGCGCGACCTCCGGATCACGAACTTCGCAGGCGCGCCGACGGCCTACAGGATGCTCATGGCAGCCGGTCCGGAGGCGGCAAAGGTCGCGGCTGGCACGTTGCGCGTTGCCTCGAGCGCGGGCGAGCCACTGAACCCGGAAGTCGCACGATGGGCCAAGGCGGCCCTCAACGTGCCGCTCAAGGACCACTACGGGCAGACCGAGACGGCCATGCTGGTCAACAACCACCACGCCGTCGAACACGCCGAGAAAGAGGGCTCGGCCGGCTATGCCATGCCAGGCTTCCATATGGAGGTGCTGGGCGATGATCTCCAGCCGGCGGCAACGGGCAAGCCCGGCATTCTGGCCGTGGACATGAGCCGCTCCCCACTCAATACATTCAAGGGCTATTGGCGCACGGAAACGCCCGCCATCCAGGGCAACTGGTATCTCACCGGCGATACCATGATGCGCGACGCCGACGGCCACTTCTTCTTCGTCGGTCGCAGCGACGACATCATCACGTCGTCCGGCTATCGCATTGGCCCCTTCGACGTCGAAAGCGCGCTCATCGAGCATCCGGCCGTCGCCGAGGTCGGCGTCATCGGCAAGCCCGACCCGGAGCGCACCGAGATCGTCAAAGCCTTTATCGTGCTCAAGACCGGGCACAGCGGCACGCCGGAGCTGACGGCGGAGCTGCAGGAGCACGTGCGCCGTCGCCTCGCGTCCCACGCCTTTCCGCGTGAAATCGCCTATCTCACGGAACTGCCGAAAACGCCGAGCGGCAAGATCCAGCGGTTCATCCTGCGGCAGATGAACTAACCCCCACGCCGGTTGTAGTGCCCGCCCACACAGCAACCGGCACGGCTGCAGCGCGTTCATCAACCAAGGAATAGCAGCCTTCCTGGCGCGGCCTTGCGCGCGCGCGGGCGTTCAGGGTATGGCTCAGCCCAACAAACGCCGCGCGGCAGCAGCATTTTTGAGCTTCCGCCGCTCGCAAGCCGATCGCCCGGTGCCGGCACGGCGCCGATCCTTCCACCAGCATCCACGCGGGAGCAGATCCATGGCCGTAAAAGTCGCAATCAACGGGTTCGGACGCATTGGGCGCAACGTTCTGCGCGCCATCGTCGAGAGTGGCCGCAAGGACATCCAGGTCGTCGCCATCAACGACCTCGGCCCGGTCGAGACGAACGCCCACCTCTTCCGCTTCGACAGCGTGCATGGCCGCTTCAACGGCGAGGTGAAGGTCAACGGCGACACGATCGATGTCGGCACCGGCCCGATCAAGGTCACCGCTGTGCGCAATCCGGCCGAGCTGCCGCACAAGGAACTCGGCGTCGAAATCGCACTCGAGTGCACGGGCATTTTCACGTCGAAGGAAAAGGCCTCGGCGCATCTCACGGCCGGCGCCAAGCGCGTCATCGTTTCTGCGCCTGCCGACAACGCCGATCTCACGGTCGTCTATGGCGTGAACCACGACAAGCTGACGAAGGATCACCTCGTCATCTCGAATGCCTCGTGCACGACGAACTGCCTCGCGCCCGTCGTGAAGGTGCTGAACGACGCCGTCGGCATCGAGAAGGGCTTCATGACGACGATCCACGCCTACACGGGCGACCAGCCGACGCTCGACACCATGCACAAGGATCTGTACCGCGGCCGCGCCGCAGCGCTCTCGATGATCCCGACGTCGACGGGTGCTGCCAAGGCCGTCGGCCTCGTGCTGCCGGAGCTGAATGGCAAGCTCGACGGCGTGTCGATCCGCGTGCCGACACCGAACGTGTCGGTCGTCGATCTCAAGTTCGTGTCCAAGCGCGCGACGACGGTGAAGGAGATCAACGAGGCCATCCAGGCGGCTGCCGCCAAGGGCCCGCTCAAGGGCATTCTCGGTGTGACGAGCCAGCCGAATGTCTCGATCGACTTCAACCACGATCCGCACTCCTCGACCTTCGCGCTCGACCAGACGAAAGTCATGGACGGCAATCTCGTGCGCATCCTCACCTGGTACGACAACGAGTGGGGCTTCTCGAACCGCATGAGCGACACGGCCGTCGCGATGGCGAAGCTGATCTAGCGATTATCTTCTGCGATCGGTTTTCGCTGAGCTTCTAATGGACGTGCGATCATCCCCCGGATGGTCGCACGTTTTGTTTTGCACAGGGCGCGGACGGTCGCACGAAACTCCCTGAAATAACGGCATTTCCAAACCATTCGACACGGCGGTTTGTCGTCTGCCCGGCCGGTTCGGCCGCGCGATGATTGCTGCATTGCACAACCCGTGCGGCGTTGACGGACGCTCGCAGCGGCCTTGATCGCGCATCAAAATAATGAGACCTTTCTTCTCGCATCGCAGACCACTCTTGCGAGAGTGGTCCGAGGCGAAACAAGTGATCGCGCATGAGCGAGCCGGCGCCTTCAGAATGCTGGCCGTGCGCAAGCTGGGAGGTAAACACCGATGTCGATCCGCAATTTGGCGGTGGGAGCTGCGTGCGCGCTCGCTCTCGGGGTAACGGCCTTTGCGCCGGCTGTGCTCGCTCAGGACAAGCCGATCAAGATCCGCATCCAGTCGGTCATCCCGACCTCGGCGGACGAAGTCACCATGCTCAAGGACTTCGCGGCCGACGTTGCGGCGCTGACCGGCAATACCGTGACCATGGAAGTTCTGCCTGCGGGCGCGGTGGTCGCCGTAAACGACACGCTTGATGCCGTCGACAAAGGCCTCATCGAAGGTGGCTTCGCATGGACGCACTACTGGTCCGGCAAGCATCCCGCGGCGACGCTCTTCGGCTCGCCGGCAGCCGGATCTGGTCTCGGCCTCGACAATCTCGCCTGGCTCGCCTGGTACCAGTACGGCGGCGGACAGCAGCTCTATGACGAGCTGTGGAAGGAGATGAAGGTCAACGTCAAGGGCTTCATGCTCCAGCCCGTCGGCCCTGAGGCACTCGGCTGGTTCAAGGCCCCGATCAAGGATATGGCGGACTTCCGCAAGCTCCGCTTCCGCACGCCGCCCGGCATTCCCGGCCAGATCTATCGTGACATCGGCGTGGCTTCAGTTGCGATGGGTGGTGGCGACATCCTGCCGGCGCTCGAGAAGGGCGTGCTCGACGCGGCCGAGTGGTGCTGCCCGAAGCCAGATATGGTGTTCGGCTTCCAGAAGGTGCTGAAGCACTACTACCTCGAAGGCCTGCACCAGAACGTCGTCAACGCCGACATGTACCTCAATGGCGATGTCTGGAAGAAAATGTCGCCGCATCAGCAGAAGGCCATGGAAGTTGCCGCCAACGCCGCGCTGCTGAAGGCGCATTCCTATCGTATCGTCGAGAACGGCAAGGCGCTCAAAGAACTCGTCGAGAAGCACGGCGTCCAGCTCCATGCGACGCCTGACGCCTACTTCAAGGAATACGGCGACGCGGCCAAGAAGGCCTTCGAGAAGCACGCCTCCGAGAACGCGTTCTTCAAGAAGGTGTGGGACAGCCAGAAGGCGTTCGCTGACACGGCGATCCCGTTCTGGGCCCGCGCGCAGAAGGCCAACGCTGGCATCACCGGCGCTTACGCCGCCTCTCTCGAGAAGAAGTAACGCACATACGCAACGGCTGCGGGCTCAGGTCCGCAGCCGCACCAAGCGCTGATTTTTCTGGCGCGCCTCGCGCGTTTGCCCGGGGCAGGGGGCCGACGAATGTCCAATGGACCAGAGCAGACGCCGGAGCTCGTGGACGAGCTCATCGCGAGCCGTCGTGAGGGCAGCGGATTGCCCGATGACATGCCGCGCTGGATGGCCGGCACGATCACGGCGATCGATACGATCAATCTTTGGGCTGGACGCATCTTCGCGTGGCTCACGGTGCCCTTGATCGCCGCAGTGATGTACGAGGTCACCGCGCGCTACGTCTTCACCGCGCCGACTGCGTGGGCCTACGACATGAGCCGTTTTCTCTGCGGTGCCATGTTCGTTCTCGGCGCCGGCTATGCGCTCTCGAAGGGCGTCCACATCCGCTCCGATTTCCTCTACCGCAACTGGTCCGGGCGGACGCAGGGCACCGTCGATGTGGTGCTCTACATCGTGTTCTTCTTCCCGACGATGCTCATCCTGTTCTGGGTTTGCGGCGACTGGGCTCTGACGTCGCTCATGCGCGGCGAGCGCGGCATGGATACGTCCTGGGCGCCACTGCTCGGGCCTGTGCGCATGTCTCTGCCGGTCGGCATCGCACTTCTCACCTTGCAGGGCGTTGCCGAGACGCTCAGGGCCGCCTACGCGGCGACGCACGGAAGATGGCCCTAGCGTGAAATTCGATAAATCCACAGGATCCGGCGGCACCGAGGCAGGACACTAGGCATGAGCCCAGAAATCATCGGCCTGCTCATGATCGCGGCGATGCTGTTCGCCATCATGATCGGCTTTCCGATCTCGTTCACGCTGCTCTTCCTCGGCATCGTGTTCGGCTATTGGGGCTTCGGTCAGCTCGTCTTCTACCTGCTGACGCTCCAGTTCAACGCGACCATGATGGAGCAGACGCTGGCGGCCGTGCCGCTGTTCGTCTTCATGGGCGTGATGATGGAGCAGGCGAACCTCATGGAGCGCCTGTTCACCAGCGTCCAGCGGCTGCTCGCGAACCTGCGCGGCTCGCTCTATCTCGCGGTCATGTTCGTTGCGACGATCTTCGCCGCGGCAACCGGCATCGTCGGGGCCTCGGTGACGATCCTCGGCATCATGGCCGGGCAGCAGATGATCCGCTCGGGCTATGACACGCAGATGTCGGCCGGGCTCATTGCTGCCGGCGGTACGCTCGGCATTCTGCTGCCCCCGAGCATCATGCTCGTCGTCATGGGGCCCGTGCTCGAAGTACCAGTGACGACGCTGTTCGTCGCAGCGATAGTGCCCGGATTGCTGCTGGCTGTTCTTTTTACCGGCTATGCCATGATCCGTTGCTGGATCAATCCAGCGCTCGGCCCGCCGCTCGCCATGGAATTGCGCGCAGCCGACCGGCGCGAAGCCTGGAGAGATTTCTTCGCCGGTCTCGTACCGCCGGCTGCACTCGTCTTGTTCGCGCTCGGGAGCATCGTGTTCGGTCTTGCAACGCCGACCGAAGGTGCTGCCTGCGGCGCATTCGGATCGCTCGTCCTCGCGCTGGCCTACCGGCGCTTGACGCTGGCAAACTTTCAGTCGGCGCTGGTCAAGACGCTCGAGATCTCGGTGCTGATCCTGTTCCTCGTCGCCGCCTCGAACTTCTTCGGCGCCGTCTTTGCCCGCCTCGGCACGCCGAACATGATGACGGAGGCGCTACTCGGTCTCGAGCTCAATCGCTACGTCGTGCTCGCCATCATCATGGCGCTCATCTTCCTGCTCGGCTGGCCGCTGGAGTGGGTGCCGATCGTGCTCATCGTGGTGCCGTTCTTGTTGCCGCTCATCGAGAAGCTCGGTTTCGACAAGGTCTGGTTCGGCATCCTGGTCGCCGTGAACCTGCAGACGGCATGGTTATCGCCGCCCGTCGCACTCTCGGCCTACTTCCTGAAGGGCGTCGTCCCGCAGTGGTCGCTCGCCGACATCTACAAAGGCATGATGCAGTTCATGGGCCTGCAGGTCCTGGGCCTGATCATCGTGATCATTTTCCCGGCCGTCGCGCTGTGGCTCCCGGAAGTGCTCTACGGGCGCTGACAGAAGTTCGGACGGCTGGTGTGCCGCTAAAGCCTTGACTTCCTGGGGCGAAAGGCGCCATCGATCCGTCCGAAACGCGTCCTATACTTTACATGTATACTTTTCGGAGGACGTCCGACCGGCACGTGGTGCAACCACGGTTCGGCGCGCGCGTTTCCCACGAGGAACAAATCAAAATGATGCTGCCGAAGCCCCGACCCGACCTCAAGCCCAACACCCTCGACTTCGAAAGCCTGCCCCTGGTCAAGCCGACCGGCTTTCGCGAGTACGATGCGCGCTGGCTGTTTCCCAATGAGATCAATCTCATGGGTCTCAATGCCATGGGGCTCGGGCTCGCGGCATTGTTCCGTCGCCGCGGCGTGCCGCTTCGCATTGTTACCGGACACGATTACCGGTCCTATTCCGCATCCGTGAAACAGGCGCTGATCAACGGCCTTCTCGCGGGCGGCGCTGAGGTTCACGATATCGGCCTCGCACTCTCGCCGATGGCCTACTTCGCGCAGTTCGATCTCGACGTACCGGGCGTTGCCATGGTCACAGCGAGCCACAACGACAATGGCTGGACCGGCATCAAGATGGGCCTCGCACGGCCGCTGACATTCGGCCCGGACGACATGACCGAGCTGAAGAAAATCGTGCTCAATGGCGAGTACGATGCGCCGGGCGGCGGTCGCTATATCTTCGTGCCCGACATGGCCGAGCGCTACATGAAGGCGCTCGCGAACCGACCGAAACTCAAGCGCCGGCTCAAGGTCGTGTGCGCGTGCGGCAATGGCACGGCGGGCGCCTTTGCGCCAAAGGTGCTGGAAGCTGTCGGCTGCGAGGTCGTGCCGCTCGACTGTAATCTGGACTACACATTCCCGCGCTACAATCCAAACCCCGAAGATCTCAAGATGCTGCACGCCATGAGCGCCGCAGTGCTCGAGCACAAAGCGGACGTCGGCCTCGGCTTCGATGGCGACGGCGATCGCTGCGGTGTTGTCGACAACGAGGGACACGAGATTTTCGCCGACAAGGTCGGCGTCATGCTTGCGCGTGATCTCTCGGCCATTCATCCGAATGCGGTCTTCGTCGCCGACGTCAAGTCGACGGGCCTTTTCCTCACTGATCCCGTCCTCCAGAAGAACGGTGCAAAGTCCCTCTACTGGAAGACCGGCCATTCCTACATGAAGCGCTACACGCACGAGCAGAAGGCGCTCGTCGGCTTCGAGAAGTCGGGCCACTTCTTCTTCCAGCCACCGCTCGGGCGCGGCTACGACGATGGTCTCGTCGCGGCGCTCGCGGTGTGTGACATGCTCGAGCGGAGCCCGGACAAGACCATGGCGGATCTTCAGCGCGACCTGCCAAAGACATGGCAGTCGCCGACCATGTCGCCGCACTGCGCCGACGAGACGAAGTACGGCATCGTCGATCAAATCGTGAAGGCCTACCAGGATGCCGCCGCCAAGGGCGAAAAGGTCGCCGGCCAATCCATTCGCGATCTCATCACCGTGAACGGCGTGCGGGTCGTGCTCGAGGACGGGACGTGGGGCCTCGTGCGCGCCTCCTCCAACAAGCCGGAGCTGGTCGTGGTCGTGGAAAGCCCGACGTCCGAGGCGGCCCAACGCGCCATCTTCGCGGACATCGACGGGCGACTGCGCAAGTTCCCCGAGGTCGGCGAATACAATCAGAAGTTCTGAGCGGCGCCTAAACGGCAGGCCGTGCAGGTCACAAATTCGTGCACTCCCCGTGTGCCGCCTGCGTTGCAGAGCAGGATCGCAGCTGGCACGCTTGGAGGCGATCCGCCAATCGTGTAGCAACGAGAGCTATGGACGAAACCGCCCAGCGCACGTCACTGACGACCCTGCCGAACGTCCTCACGTACGGACGGATTGCGGCGGTGCCGCTGATGGCTGCCTGCTTCCTCTTGATCGAGGGAGATAACGGGCATTGGGCCGCCTTCGCCATCTTCACGCTCGCCTGCCTCACCGACTGGCTGGATGGCTATCTCGCCCGCGTGCTCGAACAGCAGTCGACGCTCGGCCGGATGCTCGACCCGATCGCCGACAAGCTGCTGGTCGGCACGGCACTGTTGCTGCTCGTGAACGACGGGACCGTCGACTACATAACGATCTGGGCGGCCATCATCATTCTCTGTCGCGAGATCCTGGTCTCCGGCCTGCGCGAGTTCCTGGCCGAACTGAACGTCAAGGTACATGTGACACGCCTCGCCAAGTGGAAGACCACGCTGCAGATGCTGGCCCTTGCCGTCCTGCTGGCTGGTCCAGCGGCGGACAGGATGGTCCCCGGCGTTACGATGACCGGCACGATGCTGCTCTGGGCCGCTGCCCTGTTGACGCTGTGGACCGGCTACGACTACCTGAAGGCCGCGGTCCGCCACGCCATGGACAACTGAGGCGCGCCTCGGTGTAAGGTGGCTCCATGACAGTGACTTTGCGCTATTTCGCCTGGCTGCGCGAACGCGTCGGCCGATCCGAGGAGAGGATCGACGTGCCGCCCGGCATCGCGACCGTCGCCGACCTCATTCACTGGCTCAAGGATCGCGGCCCGGAGTACGCGCACGCCTTCGAACGCGCCGAGTTCATCCGCGCCGCGATCGATCATGCCCACGTCCGCCAGGAGGCGCCGATTTCGGGCGCCCGCGAGATCGGCTTCTTTCCACCTGTGACGGGAGGATGAGACCGTGAGCGTCGCCGTCCAGGCCGAGGATTTCGACATCTCGCGCGAGGTCGCTGCGCTGACAGCCGGCCGCACGGATATCGGCGCCATCGTGACATTCACCGGCACGGTACGCGGCACGAGCGAGGGCACAGCGCTTTCGTCCATGACGCTCGAGCACTACCCGGGCATGACCGAGGCTGAGCTCGCCCGCGTCGAGGAAGAGGCACACAAGCGCTGGCCGCTGCAGGGTTCTCGCATCGTGCATCGCGTCGGCAGTCTCGCACCCGGCGACAATATCGTGCTGGTCGTGACGGCATCGGCCCACAGGCACGCCGCCTTCGAAGCTGCAGCGTTTCTGATGGATTATCTCAAGACCCGTGCGCCCTTCTGGAAGAAGGAAACCGACGCCAACGGCGAAGGCCACTGGGTCGACGCGCGCGAGAGCGATGATGCCGCGTTGGAGCGGTGGCGAAAGTAAGGACGACACCTTACGAGCTCGACAACTCCACGGCGTGAAGATCCGGCAGGACAGCATCGGCGATCTCCGCCAGCTTTCGTGCGCTGTCGAGGCCACTGAGCACGCCGATCACCAGCCCCACGCCGGCTGCCCTTGCCGCCAGCAGGTCCGTCGTCGTGTCGCCGATCAAAGCGATCCGCTCCAGCGGGATACCGAGAGACTGCGCGATGTGCGCCACGCCATCCGGCGCCGGCTTGGCGGCCAAACCATCGTCGGCAGCAACAACAACCGAAAGCATGTGATCGATGCCGAGCGTGCGCATATCGGCAAGTGTCGACACCCTGTTGTCGTTCGTGAGCACGGCAAGCTGTACGCCTCCCGACTTCCACACCTGTAGTCGCTCGTGGATGTCTCCGATTCCGCGAATAGCCTCCCTGCCCAAGGGGGTCAAAAGTCTTGGCAGCATATGCTCCGCGACGATGTCTTCCGCCGCTTCCCAGTCGCATCCATTCTGATGGAGGATGGTCGTCACCATCAGCGCGTGGTCGGCGATCTTGAGCGATTTGTTGGGTGCATCCGCTACAAAGCGCTGACTAGCGGTATCAATCGCAAGGGCGTGATAAAGGGCGCGGCGCAAGGGATCGCCGCCGCCCACCGCCTCTGCCACCGCGATAACGCTATTATCGTAGCGACCGAACCAAGCGCTATGGTGGTCGATCAGCGTGCCGTCCTTGTCGAGCACCACACAATCGATCTCGCGCTGAACATCACGGCGCGCATGATGGGCATGAGTTCGCCTCGGCATCTCTGGAACAGGGACCGTACGCACCTACACGCTTCAGTCCGCCCCGGCAACACGCGCCGGAAGCAGATCCAGCATCGGACCAATGCGTTGGATGAGACGAGCTGTCGTCGGCGCGGCATTGAGGCCGGCAGTGATCTTGCCCTTGGTCTCTTTCGTGCCTTCGGGCTCAAATAGCGAGATCAGCAGCACATAGCGCGGCGCAGACGCTGGCAGCGTCGCGAAGAACGACGAGATCACCGTCTTGTCCTTGTAGCCGCCCTTTCCGGGCTGCTCGGCTGTACCTGTCTTGCCGCCAATCTCGTAGCCTTCGAGTTCGGCACGCCGGCCGGTACCTTGCGTATCGATGACGGTGCGGCGCAGGGCTTCACGGACAGCAGCGCTGGTCGCCGGCGAGACGACGCGCGCTTCGCCCGGCGGAACCGTTTCCTGTTGGATCATGGTCGGACGCACCTTGACGCCACCATTGACGAGGCCGGCAGCCGCGGCCGCGAACTGCAGCGGCGAGACGGCCAACCCATGCCCATACGCGATGGTCACTCCCTCCAGCGATGCCCAGTGCGCGGGAATCTGGGGCTTCGCCACCGGGCCCGCTTCGGTGCGGAGCTGATCGAGCAGGCCCAGTCGATCGAGGAAGGCGCGCTGACGCGGAACGCCCGCTTCCATCGCGATCAGACCCGCACCGACATTCGACGAGCGGATGAGGATCTCGGCCAGAGTCAGCGGACGGCCGGGCGGATACTGCTCTGCAATCGTGTAGCGGCCGAAGCGCAGCGGCTCGCGCGTGTCATAGATGCGCGTGAGCGAAGCACCGAGATCATCGAGCGCGAGGCCGAGCGTGACGGTCTTCGCGATCGAGCCGAGCTCGAAAGTTCCGCCCATGACCTTATCTTTGCGGTCGTCCTCATCGGCGCCGGGAAATTTTTCGGGATCCTGATCAGGGAGCGATACGGCAGCGATGACCTCGCCACTCACGGCATCGAGAACGATGCCCGAAGCTCCCTGCGCCTTGTACTCCTTCATGGCGCCGGCAAGTGTATCGGCGACCGCATTCTGCACGCCAAGGTCGATCGACAGGCGAACAGGTGCCCGCTGCGAGCGGCGCGGCGCGGCGGCCGCATCGATCTCACCGATCTCGTCGATGTGCTTCTCGATGCCCGAGATGCCCTGGTTGTCGACGTTGACGTGGCCGATGAGGTGCGACGTGAGATAACGCGTCGGATACACGCGGCGCGGCTCGCGACGGAAGCCAAGGCCGGGCAAGCCGAGATCGTGCGCGCGCTGCGCCTCGATCGGCGTAAGGCCGCGCTTGATCCACATGAAGCGGCGCGTGTTGTCGCCGAGATGGCGACGAAGCTCAGCCGCATCCAGTTCGGGAAATGCTGCGACGATCCTCTCGGCGGTCAGGTCGGCATCGCGCACCACGGCCGGATCGGCGAACAGCGACGCGGCGTCGACGTCCGTTGCGAGCAGGTTGCCGCGTCGGTCGACGATGTCAGGGCGGATGAAGGTTTGATGGAGCGGCTCGGCGCGAGCGAGGCGTGTTTCGTCCTGACCGCTGGCAGCAAGGCGCACAGTTTGTCCGGCAATGGCCATGAAGACGGTCGCGATTGCCGCGTGCATGAGCCATGTCCGCGCACGCGGCAGCTCGACGCGCACGGCTTGAGCTCGCTCGCGCGGCGCACCGGGCCGCGCCGCCAGTGCGGGTCCGACACGCAGCGGCTCGGCTCTACGCTTCATTGGATTCGCTCGCCTCTCGGCGAGTGCTTGCGCTCACCTGCGGAAGGCAGGGCTTCGATCTGGCGTGGATCGATGGGGGCGAGGCCGATCTTGCGCGCTACTTCCTCGATGCGCTCGGGACGCGCGAGGTACGCGCGCTCGGCCCGCAGCACCGCAATGTCGAGGTGCGCCTTGTCGATGATCCGGGCCTGCGACGCGACGTGCTGCTCCAACCGCCGCGTATCGTACGTGACGGCGTACAGCACGAACGCGGAAGCGACCGCGAGCAGGACTGTGCCGACTGCGGCGAGACGGGACATGGCCGATACCACTCCTCACGCTAGCGGCGAGCGAGGCTCTCGGGCCGGATCACGCCGAGATGAGCTTCGTCCGCGGGACGGGCCGCCGCAGCCGAGGTCCGCTCGGCACTTCTGAGACGCGCCGAGCGCGCGCGCGGATTGGCGGCAATTTCCCCTTCACTTGGGGTTAACGGGCGTTGGTTAATAATTTGGTAACGCGGCTCTGCGGGGGCGCCTGCTACGGGCGGCAAATGACGCGAGCCGGAAGGATTTCGGCCACTTGCGTCCGTCAGGTAACGCTTGACGATGCGATCCTCGAGCGAGTGGAACGTCACGACGACGAGGCGGCCACCCGGCTTGAGGCAACGCTCGGCCGCGGCAAGCGCATCCATGAGCTGGCCAAGCTCGTCATTCACATAGATGCGCAGCGCCTGGAAGACGCGGGTCGCCGGATGCTTGTCGTCGCCTTTGGCACGACCAAGCGCCCGCTGCACGAGATCGGCGAGCTGCCGCGTGGTGGTGATCTCCCCATTCGCGCGCGCCCTGCCAATGGCACGTGCGACAGCCCGCGACCGGCGCTCCTCACCGAGATGGTAGAAGATGTCGGCGAGCAGCTCTTCCGACGCCTCGCGGATGACGTCGGCCGCACTCGGCCCCTGCTGCGACATGCGCATGTCGAGCGGGCCGTCTGACATGAAGGAGAAGCCGCGTTCGGCTCGGTCCAGTTGCATGGACGAGACGCCGACGTCGAGCACGACGCCGTCGACCGTAGGAAAGCCGGCATCAGCGGCAATCCCGTCGAGATCGCCGAAACGGCCTTCGCTCAAGACGAGACGCGGCGCGAACTTCGCGACGAGCATCTGGCCTGCTGCCAGCGCATTGGGATCCTGGTCGATGGCGATGGCGCGCGCATCGGCCGCCTCGAGGATGGCCGACGTATAGCCACCGGCACCGAAAGTGCCATCGACGAAAACCTCGCCAGCCCTGGGTTTCAGAGCGGCGAGGACTTCATCCAACAACACGGGAATGTGGCGGGCCGCACCCTCAGTGGCGCGTTCCCCTGGTCGCGCCTCGCGGCCCGCCATCATTCCCGCGCCCCCTGCTGGCCGTCGCCGGGGTCACCCCCGCCGCGACGACCCGCGCCGAAAAGTTTGAGATGCTCGCGCACTTTTTGCTGGGCCTCGGCGCGACGGCGCTCGAACTGGCCCGGCTCCCAAAGCTGGAATTTTTCACCCAGGCCGACAAAAGCGACTTGGGAAGTGATGCCCGCGTGGGCGCGAAGGCTTTCAGGAAGCACGATACGTCCGTCCTGGTCGATCGAAAGGACCTGGGAGATACCGTAAAGCGCGACAGAAAGCTCGTCCCGCTCGATCGAATAGTCCGGCAGGCCCGCGAGAAGCCCGTCGATCGTGCGCGCAAGTCGCTCGCCGCCTGCATCGACCGCAGGACTATCGAGCGCGGGGTAGCAGTAGACGTGTCCTGCCCCGCCTTGCTGGTAGCCGTCGCGCTCGAGTATGGCGCGGAAAGGCGCAGGGACGGATACCCGACCCTTACCGTCGATTTTGTTGATGTATGTCGAGACAAAGCGGTCCATCCCTTCAGTCGAAGTCCCGTCGTTTTTGCTCAACGCGACAACTGCGACTGAAAACCCGCTTCACACCCTCAACTCCCGCACATGACCGCCCGCGACCTTACGCGCGCCGACGGTTGCAGCTCCCTCTCCGCCGCCTCTTGGATTGGCCGGAGAGCGGGCGGTCGCACGGTTCAAGCCCTCTGTAGAACCGGCGCCACGCCCCACATCTCCTGCCCGGTGCGGACGGGCATTTATGGGATGTCATGGGTTCTGATGGGCGTCAACGGGAATTTAAGGAGATATGATGGTTTAAACAGGAAATTGATCGTGAAGCTGGATTTCCGGTGCGCCCTCGGCACGATTCGCTTCGAATGTCAGCGTTCAGAGGGAGCCGGGGATAGGCTTTGCGAGCAGCCTGGCCACCTGTTTCAGGGGCCTCCCGGCGTGCTATCGCGAGGACGTGGCTCGCATTTCGTTGGAAGCCGCCAAACGGAGGGCCTCAATGCCTCGGGATCTCATCATCGCGCCGTCGATCCTCTCGGCCGACTTCGCCCGCCTCGGCGAGGAGGTCGCGACCGTCGATGCGGCCGGCGCGGACTGGATCCACCTCGACCCGATGGACGGGCATTTCGTCCCGAACATCACGTTCGGTCCCCCGGTGATCAAAGCCATCCGCGGGTCGTCGAAGAAGCTCTTCGACTGCCATCTCATGATCGCGCCGGCTGATCCCTATATCGCGGCCTTCTCCGAAGCCGGGGCCGATCTCATCACCGTTCATGCCGAAGCGGGGCCACATCTCGACCGCTCGCTTCAGACAATCCGCGCGCTCGGCAAGAAGGCGGGCGTGTCGCTCAATCCAGCGACTCCGGAAAGCGCCATTGAGTATGTGCTCGACCGCCTCGACCTGATCCTGATCATGACCATCAATCCGGGGTTCGGCGGCCAAGCGTTCATCCCGTCCGTTGTCGAGAAAGTCCGCCGGGTGAAGGCGCTGGTCGGCAATCGCCCGATCGATATCGAGATCGATGGTGGCATCACGCCCGAGACGGCGCCGCTCGTCGTCGCGGCCGGCGCCAACGTGCTCGTCGCGGGATCGGCGGTCTTCAAGGGTGGCAGCAAGGAGGCGTACGCAAAGAATATTGCCGCCATTCGAGCTGCAGCCGAGGCTGTGCGCTGAGCGAGCGAAGAGGCGCGCGAGGGAACCGTCGCGCACAGCAACTTGTTGTTAGTGAGCGTTAACAAGATCTAAGCACGCGAAACTCGGCGCGCGCTTAAGGAAATCGCAAGAGCGGAGCGTTCTAATCCGGGACACTTGTACACCGCCTGTCGAGTTCGGCAGCGCGGGCAACACGATCGGTCCTTAGCTCATGCGTAACTCGGCTCGATTGCCAACCGAAGACATCGCCGCCATTTCGCCGTGGACAGTGCTCATGCGCTCCTGGTTGCGCGTTCTGATCGTCGCCGGCTTTGCAGGCGCCGCGGTTTTCACCGCACTGGCGCTGACACCCGCACGCTATGTCGCCACGGCCGTGATCCGAGTGCCGGCGCCGACCGCGTCGGATGCCGTGGCCACACGTATTGCCGCACTCCAATCACAGGATCTCGCCCGCAAGGTCGTGGCGGACCTCGATCTCGCACGTTCGCCTACCTTCAACGGCGCCCATGCAGTGCATGATATTCGTGGCTGGCTGGACCGCCTCTCGGGCCGCAACCCACTGCGCCAAGCCGGCTCGCCCGATGAGCAGATAGCAGCTGCCTTGATGCGCAACCTGCAGGTCGCGCCAGGGACCGAGGACCGTAGCATCACCATTCGCGTGATAGCGCGCACGCCCGATCTTGCGGTGCGCATCGCCGATCGCCTCGTCGACCTCCACAATGCATCGCACGAGACGGCACGAGCCGACGAACAGCAGAGCAGGCCCGACGCGCAGCGATTGTCGACCGACATTGCGGCACTCGACGCGGAAATCGCGCGCCTCAAGAGCCTTGCCGACGGTACGGCCGATGCTCAGCGGCGTCATGACCTGATGGAAACCCTGATACAGGCCGAGCGCGAGCGCGCCGACGCCACGTTGCGTGCGAAGACCGCCCGGGGCCTCCTGGACAAGGGCGCGGTCGAAGCCATCGCCGAGCTGCAGACCTCGCCATCCCTCCACCAGTTGATAGCGGAGCGCGTGCGCGTCGAGGTCCAGAAGAACAGTGCCGAGCGTTCTCTGCCGGCCGACCATCCGCGCATTCGCGATCTGCGGGCACGCTTGAGCGAGCTGCGCTGGCAGATGTTCCGCGAGGCCACAGCAATAACCGAAGGGCTCGCGGCGGAACTGAAAACGGCGACGGACCGGGAAGCGGAGGCGCGCGCACGCCTTGCGGGCGCCGATGCCCGTGCAGAAACGCCCGACGCCACGACCGATACCGACCGCCTCACCGCGCTCGAGAGCGATGCAACCGAAAAGCGGGCCGCACTCGCGAGCCTGACGGCCAGCCAGTTGACCACCGCGAGCGCAACGCCGACCGCGCGGCCACGCGCCGGCAGCGTCGTACGACTGGCGCCGAGCCAGGCTATTGCCATCCCAGCGTTCCCACACAAGGCCCAGCTCTCGCTGCTGACCGCGGTTTCAATTCTCATGATCGGCTTCGTAGCGGTCATCATGCGCACGCTGCTCGCGGGCAATCGCCGCTCGGTCGTGGAAGCGGGCTTTGCCGACATGGCCACGACAGCCCGCGATCGCGCCGACGTCAATCTCGGAACCGGTTCTCTGACGGCGCAGCCGTTCGATGCTCGGCAGGCCACATCGCCGTTGGCCACCGAAGCGGGCGCACCGGATGACGCCATCCGCACCGGCGCCGCCACGGAGATCCGCGTCGCAGAGCCAGCGCAGTTCGTCATTCTCTCGACGACGAACGATACGGCCCGCCACCTGGCCGGGCGAGCCATGGGCCGGAAGGGCTACCGCACGCTGCTGGTCACCGATCGCATCGATGGCGCCGCAGAAGCGCGCGACATGGTCTCCTCGCTCGCCATAGCGGGCAGGCGCGCGGTGCTCGTCGACTGGTCGCGCGACGGCAAGGGTCTCGCAGCAAGCCTCGGCATACCGGCGCGGCCCGGCATATGCGATCTGCTCGACGGCCGCGCAAGCTTCGACGATGTAATCGTACGGCTACCCGAGAGTGAGGCACACGTCATCGCCGCCGGCGCGCCGCCCGCCGATCCGGAACGACCGCTGGATGCCGACTGGATCAACCTTGTGCTCGATGCGCTGGACGAAGCTTACGACCACATCGTCGTGGTGGCGCAGATCGACGAGGCACGAACCCTGTTCGACACGATCGAGGGGCGCTTCGACGCCGGCATCGTGATGTCCGATCGTCGCGTGCAGGGCTCGACGATCAACGCCGGCCCGGGTGTCTTCCTCGGCTTCGAGGTGACCGAAATCTACATCGTGCAGATGGACCTCGCGCAGCGTCGTGGCGCAGCGCGGCGGCTCAAGCGGCCCCGCCGTCAGGCCGCGGCCTGACGGCTGATCGTCCTCAGTTTCCGAAGATCCCTGAGAAGAAGTCGTTACCGCCACCACCACCGCCGCGGCGACCGCGGGGCGGCGGGCCCCAGCCCCAACCACCCCAGCCGCCGCTGTACTCGTCACGGCGCGGCCGTGGCGGGGCGCTGGCAAGCTCCTTGACCTTACGATCGAGTGCCGCTGCCGGATCGGTGCGCGCGACAGCGGCCACGCTCTGGCCGTCGAGCAGCACCGCCTGGATGCGCTGGTCGTGAGCGTAGACATCCGCAAAGCTCGTCACCTTGCCGTTCTCGTCGGCGACAAGCGTGAAGTAGGTGTTGTGCACCGGAACGCGGCGGTTGAGATCGACGCGATTGACCTGCGGTGCATTCGGCCTCAACCGTTCTGAGATGTCGGTCATGGTCCAGCTGCGATCTTGCGAAAAGATCACCTCGGCAAATCGCACCGGATTGCGCACGCGGATGCACCCGAAGCTGTAGGCACGCACCGGCGTCTCGAAGAGGTTCTTGGTCGGCGTATCGTGCATGTAGACGTCATGCTTGTTCGGGAACATGAACTTGAGCTGGCCGAGTGGATTGGCGGGGCCAGGGTCCTGGATGATGGACACGCGGCGGATATCCGTGCGCTCCCAGTCGATCTCATAGGCGCGCACCGTGCGGTTGCCGTTGACGATACGCATGTTCCGCCGCGCGAGGATCGAGTCGTCACCTGATTGCAGCGACGGCAGCAGATCCTGGACCTTGATCGTGCCCGGCACGCCCCAGTCGGGGTGGAAGACGACGAACTGCATCGCGTCCGAGAAAACCGGCGTCTGGTTCGTCGGCTTGCCAATGATGATGCGCTCTTGGAATACGACGCTGCCGTTGCGATACACACGCGTCTGATACTCTGGAAGGTTGTTCCAGATATGCGTGCTGCCGAGTTGCTCGGGCATCCAGCGCCAGCGCTCGAGATTGACGAGATACTGCTTGATCGTCGGCTGACGGCTCTGCGCCTGCTGCGTCTTGCGGCTCAGGCCCTGGCGGGTGGCGTTCGTGAGCGCGGGATGCGTCGCGCGCTGCACCATCTTGCCGCTCCGGCGATCGCGATAGGTGGGGCCGAGGAACTCGCGCACGGCAGCCGCCACGTCCTCGTCGTAGAGGTCGGCGTCATCAGCATGGCGAGCCGGCACTTCGAGCCGCCGGCGCACGAGTTCGACGTGCTCATGGCGATCACCCAGGCGCACCACGGGGCCATTGGGAATGGTGACCTCGCGCGGATCCTCCTGCTGGGCCTGCACCTTCTCCGCGCGCACTTTCAGATAAGCCTGCCGCAGCAGCTCGAACTGGCGGTGCTGGGGATGGAGCTTCTGCAGGGCAACCGACGGATCGCTCGTCGCAGAGAACTGCTCGAGAAGTGCCTTCACGTCGAGGGGGCGCGGCGACTGGTCGAGCCATTTGCTGAGCTGCACGGGATCCACGCGGCCGCCACGAGCGTGCCAGGCGTACGTCACGAGAGCGTTGGTCAGCTTCAGCTCGGCTGCTGCCAATGCCTCGGGTGCCGCGCTGCCGGCAGGCAGGCCGCTCACGTCGAAGTCCTTGGGATCGAGGCCCCACTCATCGGCGCGGCCGATCTCGGCAACAAGCGCCTGGGCCGCTGCGGTCACGCCGGCGTCCGTGGTCCATACCGGAAGACCCTTGCGGGCTGAATAGAACGCGGTGATCGCCTCATGCCATTCACGCTCTTGGGCTTGGCGCGCGGAAGGCTGGCTGCTCTCCAGCGTAGCAAGTACGGCGGCGTTCAGCGGGGGCGGCGGCGGCTCGACCGGCACAGCAACGGCCGGCGGGGCAACGGGTGCGGGATCGGGCGTGGCTGTCTGGGGCACGAACGGCGCGGGGCCAGCCGGAGCCGGTGCGGCAGGCGTCGCAGTGTCCTGAGAGGCGGGCGCGGCCGGGGGCTCATTGGCTGCCGGAGGTGCATCCCCTGCCGGCTTCCCGCCAGGGATGGACGACGTCTCGATGGGATTGCTCGCGGGCACCGCCGGGCTCGCGACAGCCGGCGCATCGGATGCGTGCTTAGCAGCTTCGGCAGACGCGGGTGCAGGCGTCGCTCCCGGCGCGACGTTCGCCTCGCCTTCCGCGCGCGGCGACGAAATCAATTCCGCGGGATTGACGACCGGTGGCGTCCGCTCCGCAGACGGCCCGGCTGCGGGCGTCGTATCCTGAGCAAGGGCTGGGGGCACCGCGGCGAGTGCAAGGATAGAGAGCAAACATAGAGCAGCACGCCGCATGGCAGATGGCCTCTTTCTCGGTTCGGGGAATTGGGCCGGTCTGGCCGACGGCTCAACGCCCATCAGCCCACACCATAATGCTTACGTCAGCATGACTGCTTCGGCACGGCATCGCAAGCCAAACCCTTATGTTCCAATCGATTGCGCCATATCTTTGGCAGATTTGCCTCCGTTGGATGATTCGCTTTTGCAGCTTTCACCTAGATGTGAGCCGGCGAGCGCGCCTTCCCACACCTGCTGGTCGGCCGCGCCTGACGCGTTGTAGGGAGCAACGCATTGCAGGATCCTGCCGTTGCATATGAACGATCACTGCTGGCCCGAGCGGAGCGTTGCTCCGATCCTGGGGCTCGGATAGCTTCCGGCAAGGCCATCGCGGCCCAATTTTCCGCAGCACGATCGAACCTCATGTCCCAGAACCCATTCGACACCCATCTCGGCAAGACCCCGGCGAACTATCAGCCCCTGACGCCGCTCACCTTCCTCGAGCGCTCCGCGTCCATCCATCCCGAGCACGTGGCCGTCATCCATGGGCGCCAGCGCTTCACGTATGCCCAGCTCTACGAGCGCGCCCGCCGCCTTGCCTCCGCGCTCGCCTGGCTCGGGATCGGCCCGGGCGACACCGTGTCGGTCATGCTGCCAAATACGCCGCCGATGCTGGAAGCCCACTTCGGCGTGCCCATGACCGGCGCCGTCCTACATTCGATCAACACCCGCCTCGACGCCGCGATCGTCGCCTTCCAGCTCGACCACGCCGAGTCGAAAGTCCTGATCTATGACCGCGAGTTCTCCGCGACCATCAAGGAGGCGATCGAGAAGTGCCGCGTGAAGCCGCGCCTCGTCGAGTATGACGATCCCGAATTCCCGCAGGTCGGCGAGCGGCTGAGCCCCGTCGAATACGAGGATTTCATCAAGCGCGGTTTCGCGGGCTTCAAGTGGCGCGTGCCGACCGATGAGTGGGACGCAATCTCGCTCAATTACACGTCCGGCACGACCGGCAATCCCAAGGGCGTCGTCTACCATCACCGCGGCGCACACCTCATGTGCTACGCCAACATCGTCTCTGCGCAGATGAGCCGGCACTCGGTTTATCTCTGGACGCTGCCGATGTTCCACTGCAATGGCTGGTGCTTCCCCTGGACGGTCACCGCTGCGACCGGCACGCACGTCTGCCTCCGCTGGGTGCGAGCCGGCGCCATTTTCGAGGCCATGGCCGAGCACAAGGTCACGCATCTCTGCGGCGCCCCGATCGTGATGTCTTCACTGCTCAATGCCACGGCGAACGAGACGCGCCCGCTGCCGCATCGCGTGCAGTTCATCACGGCCGCCGCGCCGCCGCCCGAAGCCGTGCTCTCGCGCATGGAGCAGGCGGGCTTCGACGTCACGCACGTCTACGGCCTCACCGAGACGTACGGTCCCGCCTCCGTCAACGAGTGGAAGAGCGAATGGGACGTGCTGGATACCTCGGCGCGTGCCCAGAAGAAGGCGCGCCAGGGCGTGCGCTACGCCGCGCTCGACGGACTCACCGTGATGAACCCCGAAACCATGGAGATCGTCCCGAGCGACGGCGAGACACTCGGCGAAGTCATGTTCCGCGGCAACATCGTGATGAAGGGCTATCTCAAGAACCCGCAGGCGACCGACGAGGCCTTTGCCGGCGGCTGGTTTCATTCGGGTGACCTTGGCGTCCTCCATCCCGACGGTTACATCCAACTCAAGGACCGCTCGAAGGACATCATTATCTCGGGTGGCGAGAACATTTCGTCGATCGAGGTCGAGGACGTGCTCTACAAGCATCCTTCGATCGCGACCTGCGCCGTCGTCGCCAAGCCCGATGAGCGGTGGGGCGAGACGCCGTGCGCGTTCATCGAACTGAAGCCGGGCACGCAGCTACTCGCCTCCGACGTTATCGCGTGGTGCCGCGAGCACCTCGCGCACTACAAGTGCCCGCGTCATGTGGTTTTCGCGGAAGTGCCGAAGACCTCCACGGGCAAGATCCAGAAATTCCGACTGCGCGACATGGCGAAGGAGATCTAGTGTGATGATCGAGAAATTCGCCACATCTCGCCGCACGGTACGAGCGAATTCCTCGATCTGAATCACACTAGCAGCTCTATGATTCTAGTGTCCCTTTTGATTCCGAAGTTCGCTCGGGACGCCAGCATCGAGGTTAAGCGAACTTCGGAATCGGGACACTAGTCGCCGCGCGCCCGCGACACGAAGAACTAAACCTCACACTGGCGAGCCCATCAGGGCCCGAACCTGCGAATCTGGAAGGAGCATCCACCATGCAGCTTGGAAAAGACATTGCCGCCGTTATCACAGGTGGCGCATCGGGCCTCGGCGCCGCAACCGCGCGCGCACTTGCGGGCAAAGGCGTCAAGGTCGGCCTCCTCGACGTGAATGAGAGCGCCGGCACGGCGCTCGCCAAGGAACTCGGCGGCACGTTCGCGAAATGCGACGTGACCAGCGAGGCGGATGTGGATGCCGCACTTGCCGCCGTCCGCAAAGCGCACGGCCAGGAGCGCATTCTCGTCAACTGTGCCGGCATTGCCATTGGCCAGCGAACCGCGCGCAAGGGCAAGGAGGGCGCGCCGCCCGTGCCGCATGACCTCGCGAGCTTCGCGCGTGTGATCTCGATCAACCTGATCGGCACCTTTCTCATGATGTCGAGGAGCTCGGCCGGGATGCTGACGCTCGATCCTATGGGGCCCGACGGCGAGCGCGGCGTCATGATCAACACGTCCTCGGTTGCAGCCGAAGACGGCCAGATCGGGCAGGTGGCTTATGCGGCATCGAAGGGTGGCGTGAAGTCCATGGTGCTCCCCGTTGCGCGTGACCTCGCACAGAGCGGCATTCGCGTTTGCGCGATCCTGCCGGGCCTCTTCCACACGCCCATGTTCGACGGTCTGCCGGAGGATGCACGCAACGCACTCGCGGCCTCCGTTCCCTTCCCGTCGCGGCTCGGCAGCGCCACGGAGTACGCGGCGCTTGCGACGCACATTTGCGAGAACGTGATGCTCAATGGCGAGTGCATTCGCCTAGATGGCGCGATCCGCCTCGCGCCGCGCTGAGCGCGCACCAGCTAAGCCCGTGATCCGGCCGTTTCATACCGCCGGATCACCGGGCTCCTTCGCGGATGGCACGACGTTCTCCGGCTTCAGATGCCCCCCGTCGATGCGCTCGCCTTCCTGTGCGAGTGCTGCGGCCAGCTCCTCGCGCGCCTTCTCGGCCTGGCGCTGGCGATTCCACAGCGACGCATAGAGTCCGCCGCGCACCATCAGCTCGCCGTGCGTGCCCTGCTCGATGAGTTGCCCCTTGTCGAGCACGATGATGTTGTCGGCGTGCACGATCGTCGAGAGGCGGTGCGCGATGACGAGCGTCGTACGATCCTTCGCGACCTTGTCGAGCGCGTCCTGAATTTCCTTCTCGGTATGGCTGTCGAGAGCGCTCGTAGCCTCGTCGAGCATGAGGATTGGCGGCGCCTTGAGGATCGTACGCGCGATGGCGACGCGCTGCTTCTCGCCGCCTGAAAGTTTGAGTCCCCGCTCGCCGACCATGGTGTCGTAGCCTTCGGGCAGCGTCTTGATGAAGGCATCGATCTGCGCGAGGCGAGCGGCTGCCGCGACCTCGGCCTCAGTGGCATCGGGACGGCCGTACTTCAAGTTGTAGAGAATGGTGTCGTTGAAGAGCACCGTATCCTGCGGCACGACGCCGATCGCCGCGCGCAAGCTGGCCTGCGTCACATCGCGGATGTCCTGCCCGTCGATCGTCACCCGTCCACCTGAAACATCGTAGAAGCGCAGTAGAATGCGGCTGATCGTGGATTTGCCGGCGCCCGAGGGCCCAACGATCGCGACCATCTTCCCCGCCGGTACCTCGAAGGACAGACCATCGAGGATCTGCCGCGCGGGCTCGTAGTGAAAGCGCACGTTCTCGAAACGCACGGCGCCACCGCTGACGGAAAGCTCTCGCGCATCCGGCTTGTCGGCGACCTCGGCAGGCTGCTCGAGAACATCCATCATGATCTCGATGTCGGTGATGCCCTGCTTGATCTCCCGGTACACCATGCCCATGAAGTTCAGCGGGATGAAGAGCTGAATCATAAGCGCATTGACCATGATGAACTGGCCGAGCGTGTTGGTCCCGGCGATCACGTCGCGCGCCGACATCACCATGCAGAGTGTCAGCGCGAGGGTGAAGATGACGGCCTGCCCTGTGTTGAGCCAGGCGAGCGATGTGTAGGTCCTCACACTCGCGCGCTCGTAGGTCACGAGCGAAGCGTCATAGCGTGCAGCCTCGCGAGCCTCGGCACCAAAGTACTTGACCGTCTCGTAGTTGAGCAGGCTGTCGATCGCCTTGGTGTTGGCGTCGCTGTCGCTCTCGTTCATCGTGCGGCGGATGCGGATGCGCCACTCGGTCGCGAATATCGTGAACCAGAGATAGAGGCCGATCATGGCCGTCACGACCAGGACGTAGCGCCAGTCGAACTCATAGGCGAGCACGCCGAGCACAAGCGCGAACTCGACGATCGTCGGCACGAACGTCATCAGCGTCATGCGCGTGATGTTCTCGATACCGCTGCGCCCGCGCTCGAGCACGCGCGTCAGACCGCCGGTCTTGCGCTCGAGATGAAAGCGCAGCGAGAGCGCGTGCATGTGCTCGAATGTCGTGAGCGCGAGTTGGCGTACGGCATTCATCGCCACCTTGGCGAAAAGCCCCTCGCGCGCCTGCGAGAAGATCACGATGGCAATGCGCGCGGCGCCGTAGAGGAGCGTGGCGGCGATCGGCGCGCCGATGAGCCAGCTCCAGGATGCACCCGCGTGCTGCTGCGTGCCGGTCGCAGCGACGAGCGCGTCTGTCGCCCACTTGTAGGTGAACGGCATGGTGACCGTCACCAGCTTGGCGAACAGCATCAGGACGAGGGAGATGATGACCGTGCGCTTGAGATCCGGCCGATCGCTCGGCCAGACATACGGAAAAATGCCGCGCAGCGCCCTCAGAGAACCGCGTCGGGGCGTCTCCTGTCCCGTGCGCCGGCTCGGCTGCTGCGCAGATGCCCCGCTCGCTTCGCGCTGCATGAACTGGCTCCTGATGGCTGCCGGCCTCGCGGACTCTTTCCGCTGGGTAGGTGGCGCGCCTGCTCATAGCACCTCGCGCGGAAAATTGCGCCCGCGAGGCCTAGCTATGCACGCATCAGTGCCTGGGATGCCTCACTGCCGCGAAAGACGGTGCTTGCTCGGCGGCCGACACAGGAAGAAATCGTGGTGCATGCGTGTCGATTGGCGGGCTTTGCGGCGATAGCTCGCCACAGCGGGGCGCGCCTTCTTGCGCACCTGCCTCGATGGCGGGCAGGGGCGGCAGCGCGACGCCGCCGAGCGCGTACGTGCCCGCTTGCGGAGTGCAGCCGTGCGCTGCGTTGCCTTGCGCGAAGGCGCAGCACGGCGCGACGAGGACGCCGGCGGGGGCGAGGGAACTGCCGCAACCGCTCGACTTGCGCCACTCGCCTCGGGCGGGCGGGCTTCGACCGGCGGTGGAGGAGATGTTTTCTCGGCGGCACGCTGCACGCGCTCGGCCTCGGCGCGTGCCTCCGCGAGCTTCTTCTCCTCGGCTTCGCGCGCCTGCTGCGCCTCGATACGGCGACGTTCGTCCGCTGCTCGTGCCGCCCTCTCGGCGAGCTTACGGGCTTCGGCCTCGCGCGCCTGCTGCTCCGCGGCGCGCTTGCGTTCCTCGACGGCGCGGGCTGCCACCTCGCGCGCACGCTGCTGCTCGGCAAGACGCGCACGTTCTTCGCCCGCGCGATCTGCAGCTTCCGCAAGCTTGCGTGCCTCCTCGATCTCGCGGCGCTCCGCGACACGAGCCTCCTCGGCCACTCGACGCGCGCGCTCCTCCGCGGCACGCATTTCAACTTCGGGCACGCCGCGTTCAGCCATATCCTTGGCCAGTGCCTCCGCCTGCCGACGCACTTCCGCGTCCCGCTCTTTCTGCTCGGCCTCGAGCTTGAGGCGGGCGGCCTCTTCCGCGTCGCGCGCCTCGCGCTCAATCCGCGCCTGTTCGAGCAGCCGAGTTTCTTCCTCCTGCCGCCGCTTCTCCGAAGCTTCGCGCTCGGCAATCGCAGCCCGGCGCGCCTCCTCGCCACGCTGCTCGTCGTCAACGCGGCGGGCTTCCTCGGTCGCGAGCTTTTCTTCCGCCTTCTTAAGCGCCTCGACCCGTGTCGCCTCATCGGGCTGACGCGCGATTTGAGGTGCGGGTTCGGCGCGTGGCTCGACTTCGGGTGACGCGGGCACCGGCAGCGTGGGGGCGGGAGCGGCGACTTGCGATCCCGGGGGCGCACTCTGAACCTGTCGACTGAGACGTGTGAGCAAATCCTGATGCGCGCGGTTCGTGTCGAGGAACCATTCCGCCAGTCGCTCGATGACGCTCTTGCTCACGGCGGGACGGTCATTTGCCGGCGCCGTTTGGGCACCGGCGCGCTCGGACATGAGGGCCGCGAACGCGAGCAGCGCCATGCCGAGACTACCGATCAGTGCGCCTCGCCGCCAACGCCGGCGCAGGCCCGCACAATGCCGCAACCGAGGTCGATTTCGGCGGGCATTCTCAAATCCTTGCATGACAACCCTGACACGACTTGGCAACGCGACAACCGAGCTTAGCCAAATCCTGTTGGCGGCGCCATTGCCAGCCGGCCACGTGCGCGCACGGATCGATGTCGGCGGGCGGGCACGGTGCCCTAGCGATTGCGCTCGGGCGGCGGCGGTACGGGCTCGCGCGGCGGCTCGGGGGCGCGATGCGGATCGCGGCCGGCGAGCCGCGCGAGGCTCGCGGTGAGCGAAGCCGGCAGCGTCGTCTCACGGATGGTGTGCGGCAGAGGGCGAGTACCCTGCGTGCGCGGCGAGGGAACTGGTCCCGGAATCGGAGGCGGCATCCGCTGACCATCGTGCGGCGGCGGGCCTGGCGGCCGTTGCTCATGCGGCATCGGCGGCGGCTCAGGCAGCGCACCATTCGGCGCGGCCATCGGCGGCGGCATGACCGGACGGCTTTGCGGTGGCATCGGGGGCGCACCAGGCATAGGACCGGGTGCGGCTGGGATCGGCGACTGCAGGGTCGGCTGCGCGGATGCCGGCACACCCGGGAGCGTCGGCCCACCCTTGGGCGGCGGAGCTTCCGTCAACTTCGGCCCAGCACCGTTCGGCATGGTGCCGTGCGGACCAGCGCCATTCTGCCCAGCACCATTCTGCAATGGGCGTGCGTTCGGCGGACCATCAGCTGCCTTCAGGACAGCCGCAATGGTATTTGGTGGCGGCGGCGCGGGCGGCCTTGCCGGGATCGGCCCAGGGGGTGGTGCAGGCGGCGGCATCGCACGCGGCCCCGGCGTGGCGGCCAGCCCCGGCGCGCCGCGCGGCCCGGGCATTGGCGGTGGCGGCATTGCTTGCGGAGGCATAGTCGGCAGACCGACACCATTCGTGGCAAACGCTGGAGCTCCGGGCCGTGGCGGAGGCCTGACGGGCTCGGGCAGCGGGCCCGCGCCATTGGTGCGTGCTGTTGCAGGCTGAGTGACCGGTGCCGGCAACTCCTTTTCCTTGCCGCCGGCCGCGCCGTTGGCCGCGCGCTGCGCACCCATCTTCATCGCGCGCCGGCCCATCTTCTTCTCGGACTTGGCGACGAGGCGGATGAGCTGCTGCGCATCGCGCTCCGACATCGGATGCCCATAATAGAAGCCCTGGGCATACTCGCAGCCGAGCGCACGCAGGAAGGCGGCATCCTCCGGCGCCTCGACACCCTCGGCGACGACTTTGTGGCCAAGCTCATGAGCGAGCAGCACGATGGCGCGCACGACGGCTGCACCGTTGTCGCTCTCGGTGCCCCCCTGAACCAGCGCCTTGTCGATCTTGAGCGTGTCGAAGGGAAAGCGCTGGAGATAGGCGAGCGACGAATAGCCTGTCCCGAAATCGTCGATCGCAAGATCGGCGCCTGCACCCTTGATAAGCTCGAGAACGTGCGTTGCGCGCTCCGGATTCTCCATCACGAGGGATTCGGTCACCTCGAGGCGCAGCGAGCCGCGCGGCACGACATTGCGGCCGAGCAGGTGCCGGATCTCCGGCACGATGTCGGCCTTGAGAAGCTGGCGGCTCGAGACGTTGACGCTGACGAACAGAGGCTGCTCGGCGCGCGGCAATATCGCCTGCCATTTCGCAACCTCGGCGATCGCACGCGAGAGCACGTAGGAGCCGAGCTTGACGACGAGATCGGTCTCTTCCGCGACGGGAATGAACTCCGCCGGGCTGAGCTGCCCGTAGCGCGGATGCTCCCAGCGCACGAGTGCCTCGAAACCAACGAGGCTCTCGTTCGAGAGCGCAACGATCGGCTGGTACAGCACCGTGAGGCGGCCCTGGTCGATGGCCCGACGCAAATCGCTCTCGATGGCGATGCGCTCGTCCTTCTCGCCGCGCATTTGCGGCGTGAAGATCTCGATGCGGTCGGTGCCGGCGCGCTTGGCGCGATACATGGCCGTCTCGGCTTCGCGAAGGAGTTCGCGCGCATCGGTCTGGTTCTCGTCGGCGGTGGCAATGCCGATCGAGCCAGTGAGGATGATCTCCTGGTTGGCGATCTTGATCGGCGAGCGCAGCGAGCGGCGCAGGCGCTCGGCGAGCATGGCCAGCTCGCGTGGATCATGCTGGGCCGGAATGAGAATCGCGAACTGGTCGCCACCGATACGCGCGAGCGTGTCGCTCGTATTGAGCGTGCGCTGCAGGCGGCGCGCGACCGTGAGCAGCAGGCTGTCGCCGACGACGAGACCGAAGGCGCTGTTCACGCTCTTGAATTTGTCGAGATCGAGCAGGAGGATCGTGGGCCTCTGCGCGGGATCGCCGCGCCCCCGCACAATGGCCATGGCGAGGCGGTCGATAAAAAGCTCGCGGTTCGGCTGTCCGGTGAGACTGTCGTGCACGGCATCGTGCATCAGACGCTCGCGGGCGCGTCGCGCATCCGTGATATCGCGAATGAGGCCGACGCAACGCAGCGAGCGGCGATCGGACGTCGGCACTGCAGCGCCATCGATCTCGAACCAGCGGTACGTGCTGTCGGCATGGCGGATGCGGAAGTCGAGGTTCACAGCGCCGCCGGATTTGTCCTTCACGCCCTGGAAGAGCAGAAGGAGGCGCTCGCGATCGGCCTGATGCAGATAGCTCAGGAGGTCGTCGACCTTGCCGGAGAGATCGCCGGGTCGGAGCCCCAGCGTCGCCTCGATGAGCGGGTCCATCTTGATCTCGTCACGCCGCGCATTCCATTCCCACACGCCGACGCTGGCCATTTCGATGGCGGTCGCACGGAGCTGGCGATCGGAGGGACTGTTCGCGAATGCGGGTTCGGTGACGCGGAAGGCGAACTGGGTCACGGTGAAGCCGATGAGCAGCGTGATCAGCACCAGTCCCGCAAGCAGGCCCGAGATGGCGATCTCGCCGGAGAGGCGACCGGTCAAGGTCATCGTCGCGCCGAAGAGCCAGACGGCCAGCAGTATCCAGGTCGGCGCCAATGCGAGCGCGCGATCGAGCCCGCGCAGGCAGAAGTAGAGGATGACGAGGCCACCAACCGTGCCGATCGCGCCGAGCGAGAGGCGCGCGACGGTCGCGGCAAGTCGCGGATCGAGCACGGCCGTCGCCACGATGATGAGCTGGCCGGCGATCCAGATCAGGAAAAGCATCCGGAGGAAGCTGTTCCATAGGTTGCCGCGCAGGAACGTGAACAGGAATATGACAAGGCTCGCCGCAACGGCGGCCTCCGCCACCGCCCGGTACTGGGCGTTGTCCTCGGGCCGCATGGGAAAGAGCCGCGGCCAGAATCCGAAGTCGACGCAGAGCAGCGCCATCACGCACCACGCAACGAGCGCGGCACTCGGAAAGATCATCTTGTGATTGGCCGCGAAGACTGCGGTCAGGAAGATCGCGAGCAGGCCGGTGAAACCGAGCAGAATGCCGTTGAAGAGCTGGCGGTCACGGTGGCGCTGCTCGTAGGCGACCGGCTTCCAGAGTTGCGTTGGCGCGACACGCTCCGAAGCCAGCTCGACGACGAAGGTCACCGTGCGGCCCGGCTCGATGCTGATGCGGAAGACGTCCGCACTGTCATTCCTGATCCGCTCGGGGACAAAGCCCTCGGACTGCGTGATGGCCTCGATGCGGCGGGCGTCGAGATCGGGCCAGATCACGCCAGAGCGCGTCGTCGAGTAGCGGTTCGCGGTGAGCCAGCGTTCGATAGTCTTGTTCGTCGGGTTGCGCAGCGCGAAGACGAGCCAGCTCGGGTTCGTACCGGGCGTCGTCGCGCGCACGTTCATGCGGAACGTGCCGCCGGTCGCATCAGGCGCCGTTTCCGCCTGCAGGCTGTCGCCGCGCCCCTCGTACAGCTCGCCGTGACCGGTGATGTCGATGCGTTCGGCTTCCTCGGAGATCTCGAGTGCCTCGAGCGCAAGTGCCCGCGGCGCGACGGCCGTGAAGCCGAGGAGAACCACGATCATCATCGAGAGCAGGGTGAGCAAACTGCGCACGACGGCGCGCCCGCCAGGCTTCTGCCCGGCAGAACGTCCCCCCTTGCGCATGCCCCCCGGCATCATGCGTTCCAGTCCTCCTCGATCAATCCGAAGAGTACATGGTCCTGCCACTGGCCATTGATGCGCAGATAGCGTCGCGCGAGCCCCTCGTGGATGAAGCCGTTCGATTCGAGGACGCGCTGCGAGGCGATGTTGTGCGGCAGGCAAGCAGCTTCGAGGCGATGCAGGCGCAGATCCTCGAAGGCAAAGGGCAGCACAGCCGCTAGCCCGCGACGCATGTGACCCTGCCGGACATAGGGCAGGCCGATCCAGTAGCCGAGCGAGGCTGCTTGCGTGATGCCGCGCCGGACATTGGAAAACGTGACGGCGCCAATGAGCTGGCGGTCCTCGTCGCGGAAGATGAAGAAGGCATAGCCGAGACCATCGCGGCGGTTGCGCTGGTAGAGGCGCACGCGCTCGCGATAGGCCGCGCGGCTCAGTTCGTCGGTCGACCACTGCGGCTCGAACGGCACGAGATGGTCGCGGCTGACGCGGCGGACGTAAGCCCACTGCTCATAGTCAGCCATGGACGGCGGGCGCAGCCAAAGGCCATCGCCACGAATGAAGGCACTCGCCTCATCGATGAAGGACGGCCTCAGGAATGCCATGTCCGCCTTCCTCCCGCGTCAGGGACAGCAGTCACCGCCGAAATCACGGGCGGCGCGCTGGTGCGGCGCTGCCCATAGATCCGATGGTGCCCCAGTCCCTTGAGCCCGATCAATGGCGCACTGCCCGCTGTTCGACGTTGTCCACGATACCCCGTCCGGCCTTGCCGGCTCCAGCGAGCGCGAATGAGAGCTTTGACCCGCCGACCAGCCGCTCGGCCAGCACACGAACCTGCTCCGCGTCGACCGCGTCAACCTTCTCGACCAGCTCGGCTAAGGGCACGAGGCGACCGAGTGCCATCATCTGACGCGCCATCTGCTCGGCACGCGCGATCGGGCTCTCGAGGCTCATGAGCAGGCCGGCCTTGAGCTGTGCCTTGGCGCGGCGCACTTCGCCCTCCTCCGGGCGCGCTGCGGCCGCCTTGTCGAGCTCGGCCGAGACGACATCGATCAGCGTGCTCATCGTCTCCGGCCCGGTTGCGGCATGGACACTGAACATCCCCGTATCGCCGAGCCCCCAGGCGCTCGAATAGATCGCGTAGCAGAGCCCCCTCTTTTCCCGCACTTCCTGGAAGAGGCGGGACGACATGCCCCCACCGAAGAGCCCGGAGAACACCTGCGCGGCGTAGAAGTCGGGCTCGTGGTAGGAAGGACTCTGGTACCCCATTACGACGTGCGCCTGCTCGAAGCGGCGCGATGACAAGCGCACCCCGCCCGCGTACTTCGCAGGCTTGGGCACGACTCGCTTACCTTCACGAAGCGCTCCGAATAGGGCTTCAGCATGGCGCACAAGCGCCGCGTGATCGACGTTGCCTGCGGCGGAAAGCACCATTCCACCAGCATGATAGCGGGCTTCCCGAAAGGTGTGCATGTCGGCCGAACTGAAGCGGCCAACAGTCCTGACCGTACCGAGAATCGGCCGGCCGAGCGGCTGGCGCGGGAAGGCGGCGTCCTGGATGAGATCCATCACGATCTCCTCCGGGCTGTCGCGGGTGGCCGCAATCTCCTGGAGGATCACGTTCCGTTCCCGCTCCAGCTCCTCGCCCGGGTAGGTCGGGTTGAGCATGATATCGGCGAGGATCTCGAGCGCGATCGCCAGATCGTCCTTGAGCAGGCGCGCGTAGAAGGCGGTCGAGTCCAGGCTCGTCGCGGCATTCAGCTCGCCACCGACTTCCTCGATGCCCTCCGCGATGGCGCGGGCCGTGCGCCGCGCCGTGCCTTTGAAGGCCATGTGCTCGATGAAGTGCGAGATGCCGTGCTCTCGCGTGCCTTCATGCCGGGCGCCTGTCGCGACCCACACGCCGAGTGCCACCGTCTCCACATGCGGCATGTGGTCGGAGATGATGGTCAGGCCGTTCGAGAGGCGCGTCTGGTTGAGATGCATGTCACACGCGTCCTGCTCGCGCGCGTTCGCCAACGTAGCGGGCAACGGCTGCGGCATCATTCGGCAGCACCGTGAAGCGCTCGGCGAGAGAACGCTGGCGTGTCACGACCTCGGGCTCGATCGGGGCCCGGCCAACAGCCTTGCGGATGGCCTCGGGGAATTTTGCCGGATGCGCGGTCGAAAGCGTGATCATCGGCACATCGGTTCGGCGCGAGACGCGACGCGCGGCTGACACGGCAACGGCCGTATGTGGGTCCGCGAGATAGCCGGTCTCTGCTTCGAGCGTGCGGATCATGGCGAGCGTCGCCGCCTCGTCGGTGCGCTCGGCGTCGAAGCCCTCGGTGAGCTGGCCGTGCTCGCCCTGCGTCAGCGCAAAGCCGCCGCGCTCGGTAAGATCGCGCATGAGCTCGTTGACGCGCTCGGCGTGGCGCCCTGTCAGCTCGAACAGCAAGCGCTCGAAGTTCGAGGAGATCTGGATGTCCATGCTCGGGCTGAAGGTTGCAGCAACCTCGCGGCTTTCGTAGCGGCCCATCTCCAGCATCCGCGTGAGGATGTCGTTGATGTTCGTTGCGATGACCAGCCGATCGATCGGCAGCCCCATGCGCTTGGCGGCATAGCCCGCAAGCACATCGCCGAAGTTACCCGTCGGCACCGAGAAGCTCACCGTGCGGCCCGGCGCACCGAGCGCGACAGCCGACGTGAAGTAATAGACGATCTGGGCCATAAGGCGCGCCCAGTTGATCGAGTTGACGCCGGCGAGGCCAAGACGATCGCGGAAGGGCAGATCGTTGAACAGCGCCTTCACGATGTTCTGACAGTCGTCGAATGTTCCCTTGATCGCGATGGCGTGGACGTTCGCTTCCGTCGGCGTCGTCATCTGGCGACGCTGCACGTCGCTGACGCGGCCCTCGGGAAAGAGCATGAAGATGTCGATGGACTCGCGTCCGCGGAAGGCCTCGATGGCCGCGCCGCCCGTATCGCCGGACGTGGCGCCGACGATCGTTGCCGTGCGCTTGCGTCGCGTAAGCGCACGATCCATGAGGCGCGAGAGCACCTGCATGGCGACGTCCTTGAAGGCGAGCGTCGGGCCGTGGAAGAGCTCGAGTATCCAGTCCGACGGCCCCACCTGCACGAGCGGTGTCACGACGCGATTGTTAAAGGTGGCATAGGCATCAGCGACTATCGCCGCGAGGTCCGCATCCGGGACCTCGCCGCCGACGTATGGCTTCATGATGCGGACGGCTGTGTCCTCATAGGACTGCCCCGCGAGCGCAGCGATTTCCTCGCGCGTCAGCGTCGGCCAGTGCTCGGGCAGATAGAGGCCGCCATCGCGAGCGAGCCCTGTCAGCAGGACGTCCTCGAAGCCGAGCGCCGGCGCGGCGCCGCGTGTGCTGATGTATTTCACGAACGATCCGTCAGGTGGTTATCGACTGCAGCATTGAGAAGCCCGCCGACGATGGCATAGCCATAGTTCGGCACAAAGCACATAGCACGGGTTCGAACCCGCGATATCGGGTCAAATTGGCCTGAAACTTGTGGCTGCACCCGGAAAATTGGCGCGACCGCCCTGACAGCGGGCCTCACACCTTCGGCGTCTCCCCTGCCAGCACCTTCGCGAAGACTTCCCGGTCGACATTGCCGCCGGAAAGGACGACACCGACCCGCTTGCCGGCCATCGTGCCGCGCTCCTGCATGAGGGCGGCGAACGCGGCAGCACCTGCGCCCTCAGCGAGGTTGTGCGTATCCTCGTAGTAGGCGCGCATGGCATCCGCGATCTCGTCCTCGCTCACCTGCACGATGCGCGCCGCACCGCGCTTGAGCACGTCGAGTGCCATTGGATCAGGCACGCGGCAGGCCATGCCATCGGCGAACGTGGCGGCAGAGTTGGTCACGACCGGCTGACCAGCAGCCATCGAGAGCGCGATGCACGGCGCATTGGCCGCGATGACGCCCACCACGTTGGTCTTCGAACCAAGAAGGTCGCGGGCCATGATCATGCCGCACGCGCCCGAGCCCATGCCGATCGGCACGTAGACCGTGTCGAGATCCTGGAGCGCCGTCAGCATCTCGCGACCAGCCGTCGCGACGCCTTTCACAAGCATGGGATCGAACGGTGGCACGATGTGCAGGTTGCGCACCTCGGCAAGGCGGAACGCCTCGTCCTTGGCCTCGTCGAAGTCCGCGCCGTGCTCGATCAGCTCGGCACCGAACGCGCGCATGGCCGCATTCTTCTCGCGCGAGTTTCCGTGCGGGACGAGGATCACGCTCTTCAGCCCGACGGCTGTCGCTGCGCGCGCGACCGACTGGCCGTGATTGCCACGCGTCGCCGTGATGACGCCGCCGATCTTCGCGCCGGATTGGCGAAGCTCGTTCATATAAGTAATGCCGCCGCGCACCTTGAAGGCAGCGATCGGCGTGTGATTTTCGTGTTTGACGAAAACCTCGCAGCCGGCTCGGCGCGAAAGCAGCGGCCAATTGAGCTGCGGCGTCGGCGGCATGTGCCGGCCCACGACTTCTGCAGCGGCTTCGAGCTCGGGAAGTGTGAACATGCAAAGATCTCCAGGGCACGCACTCGCCGGAGAGAGAATGCCGACATTGTGGCGCGGCGCGGTCCGCCCGGGTTTATCAGCGACAGGACCCGAACGGAAGGCGATGCAGACCCGCGCCGCGATTATCGCACTCGCTCCACCGCTTCAAATCTGGTCTTTGTGACAAACCCGCGAAAACAAGCGGGATCTGGAGGACGACGCGCGTGGATACCGTCTCCGAAAAATCTCTCGAAAGCTGGCCCTCGAGCCCCGCACTCGGCTATCTCGCCGCTTTCGGGCTCTCGCTTGCCATGGCGGTCGGGAACAGCCTCGCGCGCTTTGCCTACGCGCTCGTCCTGCCGGCGATGCGAAATGATCTCGGCTGGAGCTACACCGAGGCCGGCACGCTCAATACGATCAATGCCGTAGGCTATCTGGCAGGTGCCATCGTCGCGGTCGCAAGCATCCGCCGCCTTGGGCCCAAGCTGCCGTTCATCGTCGGGCTTTGGGCGACGGCGATCACGGTGCTGGCAACGGCCTTCGTGCATGATTTTGCGGCCATCGCTGCGATCCGGACGCTCACCGGGATCGCCGCCGCCTATGTGTTCGTCACGGGTGGCGTACTGGCGGCCAGCGTATTCCCCAATGACGCGCGTCGCGCAGCTTCGGCCATCGCGATCTACTTTGCCGGTGGCGGTCTCGGCCTGCTCGTGACCGCACTGACCATCCCCTGGCTGATGGAAGTGCGCGGCGATGCGGCGTGGCCTGAAGCCTGGGTGCTACTCGGCGTCATGTCGATCGTCATGAGCCTGCTTGCGACACTCGCTGCGCGCCCCGTTCCCGTGGCGGCGGCAACGCGTCAGGCGATGCCGTGGTCGAAAGGGCCGCTGCTCCCCCTCTACATCGGCTATGGCTGCTTCGCGCTCGGCTACTTCGCCTACATGACCTTCATCGTTGCGTGGATGCGCGAGCAAGGCATGAGCGGCACCGACGTCGCGATTGTGTGGGCGGCGCTCGGGCTTTCGACCATCCTGTCATTGCGCATCTGGGCGCGACCGTTCGCGACATGGTCCGCGGGTCGGCCCTTCGCCGCGGTCATGGCGACGGTGGGCATCGGGGCGGCATTGCCGATCTTCGGCGGCGGCCTCCCGGTCATGATCGTATCGGCCCTGCTCTTCGGCTGCTTCTTCATGGTGCCTGCAGCGATTACGGCCTTCATCAAGACTTCTCTCCCCCCTGCCCTTTGGGGCGAGGTCTTTGCATCCTTCACGTTGGTTTTCTCGGTTCTGCAGGGCTTCGGGCCGGCGGCGACAGGCGCCCTCGCCGACATCACGGGCAGTCTCGCGGCAGGCCTCGGCGCATCCGCTGCCATTCTACTTATCGGGGCTGTGGCCGGCTGGGCACAGCCGGAGGTAGATCACACCCATACGGCAACCTAAGGTTGATGAGACGAGCCGAGTCGTGCACATGATGGGTCGTCCACTTGTGTCCGCTGCACGTGTGGTCCAGACCCGAACTCGAATTGAGGCGCCAACGTAACCGCATTACGGCGCCTCAATTTTTTATCAACCACATTGTGACGAAGCGATGGCGAGCCGCCACGATTAAGTCCCTACCAGACCACGCGAATCATCGAGCTTTCCCCTCGAAAGGAGAAAGCCAATGCGTGGTCCAAGAGCACGTCTCAGCCGACACTTCTATCGCACGCCCTGGATTGCCGTTGCGCTCGTCGCGCTCGCCCTGGCTGTACCCGCGGCGATGCGAGATGGCACGCTCGCGCGCACACCCGATCAGCCCGCATTCCGCCAGGGCACCATGCTGCCAGGCACACCCTCGGTTGAGGGGCTCGCGCGCATACTCGACGGCGACACGATCGAGATTGCGGGGACGCGCATTCGCCTCGAAGGGATCGACGCGCCGGAAGGCGCACAGACCTGTGCCCGCGCCGGCGGAGGAACGTGGCGCTGCGGACAAGCGGCCTCGACCGAGCTGCAAAAGCTCATAGGCCGCGACAAAGTCCGCTGCGAGAGCCGGGGAACGGACAGCTACCGGCGTATGCTCGGGATCTGCTTCGTCGGCTCGACGGATCTCAATGCCGAGATGGTTCAGCGCGGATATGCCTGGGCTTTCGTAAAGTACTCGCGCACTTACGTGACGCAAGAAGAGGACGCGCGGACGCGTGGCGTCGGCATCTGGCAGGCGCCGACCATGGCGGCCTGGGACTATCGTGCCGGTCGCTGGGCCTCGGCCGACGAGGCGACGCCCGGCGACTGCCCCATCAAGGGTAACATCACGTCCAGCGGCCGCATCTACCACATGCCGTGGAGCCCATGGTACGACAAGGTGCGCATCGAGACCGACAAGGGTGAGCGCTGGTTCTGCTCCGAGAGCGAGGCCGTCGCTGCTGGATGGCGTCCTGTGCGAGCAAACTGAACGACCGAAACCATATCGGGCGTGCTTCTCCATCGCGACCGCGGAATGCACCGTGTAGCGGCAGGATTTCGCTCGCGTCGCGTGCACTTTCGTGTATAAGGCTGCGGTCTTGCGCACCCCTTCCGAGGGGGCGCAGCCCGTAACGCGACCCGGCTGGACGACATCCCGGCCGAGGCCGCAGATGCGGCGCGACATCTCACCAGATGCCCTGCCTGCCATCATCCGAAAAACCGAGTGCGACCGGCCAGTCCGGACGCCAGAGCAAAGGACAACTCGATGTCGCTGACGACCGAGCGCAAGCAAGAAGTGATCAAGAGTTTCGCGACTAAGGACAAGGACACCGGTTCGCCGGAGGTCCAGATTGCCATCCTGACCGAGCGCATCAACGGTCTGGCCGATCATTTCAAGACGCACAAGAAGGACAATCACTCGCGCCGTGGCCTGCTCAAGATGGTGAGCCAGCGGCGCCGCCTGCTCGACTATGTGCGCGCCAAGGACGAAGCCCGCTACCAGAAGATCATCGAGCGGCTCGAGCTGCGTCGCTGATCTCAAACGAGGCGAGGCGGGATATGAGCTCGAACCCGCTTTCCAAATGATGTGAACAGGCGCCGCGCCCATGGGGGGCTGCGGCGCCCGAGCTGTTGATGAAGGATACGTACGATATGTTCAACACCCACAAGGTCGAGATTGACTGGGGCGGGCGCAAGCTGACGCTCGAGACCGGCCGCATGGCGCGCCAGGCTGACGCCGCGGTCTATGCCCAGTACGGCGAGACGAGCTTGCTCGCGACCGTCGTTGCCGCGAAGAGCCCGAAGCCCGGCATCGATTTCTTTCCGCTGACCGTGAACTACCAGGAGAAGTTCTACGCAGCCGGCAAGATCCCCGGCGGCTTCTTCAAGCGCGAAGGGCGCCCGACAGAGAAAGAGACGCTGACATCGCGCCTCATCGACCGCCCCATCCGCCCGCTGTTCGTTGACGGTTTCAAGAACGAGACGCAGGTCGTCATCACCGTTCTGAGCCATGACCTCGAGAATGATCCCGATATCCTCGGAATGGTCGCAGCGTCCGCTGCCCTGACGCTCTCGGGCCTGCCGTTCCTCGGCCCGATCGCCGCGTCGCGCGTCGGCCTCGTCGGCGGTCAGTTCGTGCTGAACCCGATGATCGACGAGATGGCGAACAGCGATCTCGATCTCGTCATCGCCGGCACGCAGGATGCCGTGATGATGGTCGAGTCGGAGGCGAAGGAGCTCTCCGAGAAGCAGATGCTCGATGCCGTCGTGTTCGGCCAGCGCGGTTTCCAGCCGGTGATCGACGCGATCATCAAGCTTGCCGAGAAGGCTGCCAAGGAGCCGTGGGACTTCCTGCCGACGGACACGAGCGCCGAAAAGGCACAGATGAAGGGCCTCATTGAGGAAGACCTCCGCACGGCCTTCGCCACACCCGAGAAGCAGAAGCGCTACGCGCTCATCGACGCTGCCAAGGACAAGGCCATGGCAGCGATGGTGCCGGCCGATGCCGACTCCACGCTCAAGGTCAAGCTCGGCGGCGTCTTCAAGTCACTCGAGGCTGACGTCGTGCGCGGTGACATCATCCGCACCGGCAAGCGCATCGACGGCCGCGATCTCAAGACGGTGCGTTCGATCACATCGGAAGTGCACGTGCTGCCGCGTACGCACGGCTCGGCGCTCTTCACGCGCGGCGAGACCCAGGCCGTCGTCGTTGCGACGCTCGGCACCGGCGACGACGAGCAGATGATCGACGCGCTCGAGGGCACGCGCAAAGAGCGCTTCATGCTCCACTATAACTTCCCGCCCTTCTCCGTCGGTGAGACGGGCCGCATGGGCTCGCCCGGCCGCCGCGAGATCGGTCACGGCAAGCTCGCATGGCGCGCCGTGCACCCGCTGCTCCCGACGCCCGAGGAGTTCCCCTACACGATGCGCATCGTCTCGGAGATCACCGAGTCGAATGGCTCGTCCTCCATGGCGACAGTGTGCGGCGCCTCGCTGGCTCTCATGGACGCCGGCGTGCCGCTGAAGCGGCCGGTTGCCGGCATCGCCATGGGCCTCATCAAGGAAGCCAACGACTTCGCCGTGCTCTCCGACATCCTCGGTGACGAGGATCATCTCGGCGACATGGACTTCAAGGTCGCTGGTACCGAGGTCGGTGTCACATCGCTGCAGATGGACATCAAGATCACCGGCATCACCGAGGAGATCATGCGCATTGCTCTCGAGCAGGCGCACGCGGGCCGCATCCACATTCTCGGCGAGATGTCGAAGGCGCTCACCGGCGCCCGCGACGAACTCGGCGAGCACGCACCGCGCATCGAGACGATCAAGATCCCGGTCGACAAGATCCGCGACGTGATCGGCTCCGGCGGCTCGGTGATCCGCGACATCGTTGCGGAGAGCGGCGCCAAGATCAACGTCGAGGACGACGGCACCATCCAGATCGCCTCCGCCAATCGTGAGTCGATCGAGAAGGCGCTGAAGCGCATCCGCGGCATCACGTCCGAGCCCGAGGTCGGCCAGATCTACAAGGGCAAGATCGTGAAGATCATGGAGTTCGGCGCGTTCGTGAACTTCTTCGGCCCGAAGGACGGTCTCGTGCACATCTCGCAGCTCACGCGCGGGCGTCCGCAGACGGTCGGCGAGGTCGTGAAGGAAGGCCAGGAAGTCTACGTGAAGCTCCTCGGCTTCGACGATCGCGGCAAGGTGCGCCTCTCCATGCGCATCGTCGATCAGGAGACCGGCCAGGAACTGCCGCCGGAGCCGCCCCGCGAGGGCGGTGAAGGTGGCGGCGAAGGCGGCGAAGGCGGTGAGCACCGCGAACGCCGCGATCGCGGTGATCGTGGCGGCGAGCGCCGTGGTGGCGGCGGTGGCCGTGATCGCCGCCCGCCCCGCAACTTCGATTGATCAAGCGAACAGAGCCGCGCCCATGCGCGCTGAATTGAGGAGATAGCATCATGACGAACCGTGCAGCACGTTCGCCGCGCAACGCGGAGAAGCGCCGCAAGAAGGCCGGCCACGCCATTCCCCGCAAGAAGTCGAGCCCGCTCGCCGGCAACACCATCGGCGCGCGCACCAAGGCGAAGAAGCTCGCCGGTCAGCGCCGCGTCGCGCTCGCCAAGGCCGCTGCGGCCGAGGCGTAAGCAGTCGCTTCATTGCGAAGAAGTTCAGGCCGCGGGCATCAGTCCGCGGTCCATTTTTTTTGTGCCGCGGGCTGCTGGGAAGAAGGTGCTTCGCAACCACCGCGTGGCGGTATGCCCGCGGCGGCCAGGGCGAGGCCGGAGTGTGATTGCGGCCGGGCTGCTGAGAAGAAGGTGCTTCGCAACCACTGCGTGGCGGTATCCCCGCGGCGGCAAGAGCGAGGCCGGAGTGATTGCCGCCGAGCCGCTGGGAAGAAGATGCTTCGCAACCACCTCGTGGCGGCATGCCCGCGGTGACCATGCGGACAGCGCTCGCATAAGGCAACGTGATCGCGCCAACGGTAGTGAGACGTCAGCCGCCGCGCCGCTGCTGCATCCAAGCGAGCAGAGCAGCCGCCGCGCCGCCCGCACCTCCCCAAATTGCACTGTCGTCGATCGACTGCCCCATCAGGAAGTACTGAAAGCAGAAGAAGAAGACGCTCGCCGCGAGCGCGTGCGCGGCCATCCTCGGAAGTGCACCCAACGTCGGCTCCTCTTGCAACGCATGAAGGCCCAGCCTCGCGGCAGGGCCTCCACACAATCGCATGTCTATTTGCGGGCCTCTACGATGAACTTGCGCTCAACGGCGCTCGTCCATGTGCGTTTCGCCTGCATCCTTGACGAAGAAGAACCCGATGACACAAGTCAGCAACGCGAAGCCAACCGGGTACCAGAGCCCGTAGTAGATGTCGCCGGTCGAAGCCACCATAGCGAATGACGTTGCCGGCAGCAGACCGCCAAACCAACCATTGCCGATGTGGTAGGGCAGCGACATGGCCGTGTAGCGAATGCGTGTCGGGAAAAACTCGACGAGCGCCGCAGCGATCGGGCCGTAGACGATGGTCACATAGATCACCATGATCGTCAGGATGGCGACCGCGGCGATCGCACGACTGTTCGACCACACATCGAGCGGGCTGCTGAGCTTCAGGATGTTCGGGTCCTTGGCTGTTGGGAAGCCCGCCGCCGCCGCTGTCGCCGCCACGTTGGCAGCGAACTTTGCGTCAACCGGAACGTCCGTACCGTTGACCGCAACCTTTACGCCGGAGCCTGGAGCACCATTCTTCAACGTATAGGGAATGGCAGCCGATGCCAGTGCCCGGCGCGCCGTATCGCACGGCGCAGTGAACACGCGGATACCAACCGGATCGAAGACCGAGCCGCATCCCGCGGGATCAGCCGTGACCTCGACCTTCACTGTCTCGAGTGCCTTCTCCAGCTGCGGATTGACGACGCTGGTCAGCATTTTGAAGAGCGGGAAGTACGTGAGGGCAGCGATGAGGCAGCCAAAGAGAATGACGTTTCGGCGACCGATCCGATCAGACAGCGCGCCGAACACGAGGAAGAACGGCGTGCCGATGATCAGCGACCAGGCAACGAGCGAGTTCGCCGTCAGCAGATCCGCCTTCAGAATGCTGCTGAGGAAGAACAGCGCGTAGAACTGGCCCGTGTACCAGACGACGGCCTGACCGACGACCAGTCCCATGAGAGCCAGGATCACGATGCGGCCGTTGGCGATTTTGGCCATGTTCGCGACGATCAGCAGAATGATCGCGGGGATAGCGAGCAACGACCAGAAGCCGGCACCGAGATAACCGCCGAGAACACCGGCAACGACGAGCCCCACGATAAGCCACGAGAAGCCAGGGCTCCAACTGCCGAATGCTTCCGAGAGCGGTGCCTTCGAAGCCGCGCCTTCCGCCTTCATCTTCTGGAATGCAGGGCTCTCGTTCAGCGTCAGTCGGATGATCACCGAGATGATGAGCAGGAAGATCGAGAGCAGGAACGGAATGCGCCAGCCGCCCTTCAGCCCGAAGATGCCAATGTCGTAGCCCTTGCCACCAATGTCGGCGAAGGCCTCTTCGCCCATCCAGATGCGCAGGCCGACGATCACGAACAGCGACAGCAGCAATCCAAGTGTGGCTGTCGTCTGAATCCAACTGGTGTAAAAGCCGCGTCGCCCGGCCGGGGCGTGCTCGGCGACGTACACGGCAGCGCCACCGTACTCACCACCGAGCGCAAGGCCCTGAGCCAATCGCAGGATGATCAGGAGGACAGGCGCGAGCCAGCCAATCGTGGCGTAGTCGGGCAGAAGACCGACGAGGAACGTCGACACGCCCATGATGAGAATGGTGATGAGGAAGGTCGCCTTACGGCCGATCAAGTCGCCGAGACGACCGAAGAACAGGGCGCCAAACGGGCGCACCAAAAAGCCGGCCGCGAATGCGAGCAGCGCGAAGATCGCGCGGGTGTTCGGATCAAACGCCGAGAAAAACTTGGCGCCGATCATGGTCGCCAGCGATCCGTAGAGATAGAAGTCGTACCACTCGAAGATGGTGCCCGCCGACGAAGCGGTGATGACTTTTATCTCCTCACCCGTCATCGCCCTTCGGCCAGCGGGTGCTGCCTGATCAATCGTCGACATCTCTACGTTCCTTCCCATTGCGAACTTGTTGGTCGAGCAAATGCCTTCACGCGACCTTGGAGTACGACTCTCTTCCGTCGACTCTTAGAGGCCCGCGACGCTGCGGGTAATTGCACTTTGGAATAATGCGGATGGGATCGGCACACGCGCTCACGCGCGCATCGTGTCGAGCGCGATGAAGCAACGGCGCAGCATCGCGCGCCGAGATGCGACTAAAGAATTATACTGCTTTGAAGCGCGCTCTGATCGCGGCGACGATCGGCGCCATGCGTGTGCCGAGCGAGCCTTTTACCATCACGACATCGCCCGACTTGAGAGCATCGACAACGTGCGGCACGAGCGCTTCGGACTCCGGCGCCCACGCACCTCGCCGCGCCGCAGGAAGCATTTCGTAGAGCTTCTGCATGTACGGCCCGCACGCGAAGACGACATCTGCTTCCGAAGCCGCAAGCGGATCGGCAAGACCGAGATGGTACGCTTCGGAACCTTCTCCAAGCTCACGCATGTCACCGATGATAGCGACGCGGCGTGGATAGTTTGCGCGTGCGACTGCGCCGAGCACGGCAATCGCTGCACGCATGGATGCGGGATTGGCGTTATAGCTCTCGTCGATCAGCAGGATCAAACCATCGCCAGCCTTCAGCAACGAGCGCGCACCGCGTCCGACGGGCGGCGTGATGCCGGTAAGCGGCGCGATCGACTTGTTGAGCGGCAGATGAAGTGCATCGAGTGTCGCGATGACGGCCAGAGAATTGACAGCAATATGCGCGCCCACTGTGCCGAGCCTGTAACGCAATGCGCGTCCGGCAATCTCGGCGACGATCTCGCTGCCCGTATCGCCAAGTTTGATCTCGCGCGCACCGACATACGAGTCGGCCGTCGTGCCGAACGTGACAATACGCCCACCGCGCGCGACGACGGCCCTATCCAGAAGACTGTAGTGCTTGCTGTCTCGCGGCAGGACGGCAGTGCCACCCGGTTCCAGTCCCTCGAAGATCTCCGCCTTGGCCTTCGCGACACCGTCCTCGCCATCAGGAAAGTTACCGACGTGCACGGGCAGTACGTTCGTGATGACGGCAATGTGTGGGCGCGCCATCCGCGTGAGCGGACTGATCTCGCCGGCGTGGTTCATGCCGATCTCGATCACGGCGAAATCCACGTCGGCGGGCATACGCGCGAGTGTCAGCGGCACGCCCCAGTGATTGTTGAATGACTTCTCAGGCGCGTGCACCTTGCCCGCTGTCGCGAGGCACGCACGCAACATTTCCTTGGTGCCGGTCTTGCCGGCGCTGCCCGTCACGGCCACGACGCGCGCATCGGGCTTGAGGCGCGCGCGCGCGGCGACTGCAATTCGACCGAGCGCAGCCAGAGGATCGTCGACGCGGATGAGCGGTCCCGCATTCGCCGGCGCATCGAAGTCGCGACGCACGAGCGCCGCGGCTGCTCCACCTGCAAAGGCTGCACCGACAAACGCGTGTCCGTCACGCGCATCGGTAAGCGCAACGAAGACCTCGCCTGACGCAAGCGAGCGCGTATCGATCGAAAAGCCGGTGATCGCGTCTGCCGGCGCGCCCTCCGCGGTACCTTCCGCTGCGGCGACGAGCGCATCCCAGGTCCAGAGCGGCGCGCTGTCAGCCATTGAGGTGTTTCCTGATCTCGTCGTGGTCGCTGAAGGGATGCGTGATACCTCCGACGATCTGACCTGCCTCGTGCCCCTTGCCAGCAACGAGCAGCACGTCGCCCGCGCCGAGCATACTCATGCCTGCAGCAATGGCTTCGCCGCGGTCGCCGATCTCGCGCGCGCCGACGGCGCCGCGCAGCATTTCCGCGCGGATGGCCGCTGGATCCTCGCCGCGCGGATTATCATCGGTAATGATCACGACGTCGGCGCGATCAACGGCGATGCGGCCCATGATCGGACGCTTGCCGCGATCGCGATCACCACCACAGCCGACGATGCAGACGAGCTTACCAGTCGCGAACGGGCGCAGCGCGTCGAGTGCCGCAATGAGTGCTTCGGGCTTGTGCGCATAGTCGACGACAGCGAGGCCACCATTGTGCTCCGCCACGATCTCGAGGCGGCCGGGGACACCACGGAGCTGATCGAGCGTACCGAGCGCAGCGTCGGTTCTCTCGCCCGCGGAGATCGCGAGCCCCGCTGCGACGAGTGCATTCTCGACCTGATAGCTGCCGAGCAAGGGAAAACGCAGGGCGATATCGCGCCCCTCGGCGTGGAGTGTGACGCGCTGTGCGAAGCCATCGCGCGCGAGGTCGACGATCTTCAGCGTCTCGCCGCCGAAGCCCGTTGTGATGAGGCGAATACCACGCCGCTGGACGGCATCGATGACGCGCACGGCCTCGGCGCCATCCGCATTCACGATCGCCATGCCATCGGCGGGCAAAAGCTCGGTGAAGAGCCGCAGCTTGGCCGCGAGATAGGCATCGAGTGTCGGATGATAATCGAGGTGGTCGCGCCCGAGATTCGTGTACGCCGCCGCCGAAATGCGCACGCCATCGAGACGATGCTGATCGAGACCGTGCGATGAGGCCTCGAAGGCGACATGCGTGATGCCGTCGCCGGCGAGTTCGTCGAGCGTCGCGTGCAGTGAGATTGGATCGGGCGTCGTCAGCGAGCCATAGACCGCGCCATCGGGGCGCACGAGACCGATCGTACCGACCGACGCTGCCGGACGCCCAAGCAGCGTCAGAATTTGCCGCGTGAAATCGGCGACGGACGTCTTGCCGCTGGTCCCCGTGACCGCAAGCATGTGCGCGGGCTGGCGCGAATGATGGCGTGCCGCCGCGAGTGCCAGTGCACGGCGCGATTCGCGTGCGCGCAGGACGGGAACGTGCGCGGGCGCATCGATCACCGCACCTTCAGCGGCGAGGATCGCAACCGCGCCTCTGGCCAGCGCATCGGCTATGAAGCGCGCGCCGTCCGTGCGGCTGCCCGCCAGCGCGGCAAATAGAAAGCCGGGCTGCACCAGCCGGCTGTCCGCCGTGAGCCCGGCGATATGGATCGCTCGGGCGTTCGCCGGCACCATCACATCGTCCGGCACGATTTCCGAAAGCAGCATGACCCCGCCTCGCTCGCTGCACCGCGCCCCTCTCGGGCTTCTGTATGTCTAGGCGGGGAGTGCGTCAAACGCGGGGCTCGCAGAAGACGTGGATCAAACTGCAAAAGCCCAGAAACAAAATCGCGGAGCACCGGTCCTGCCGATGCTCCGCTGAAATTATGGCGCCGGTACGCAACACTGGAACCCGGCGCTGAAGCCATATTGGCATGCCAGATGTTACGAATGTGCGAACGTCGCAAACTTGGTAAACGCGCTGGCCCTCAGACGGCCGCCAAACGGCCTTCGACCCAGCGGCGCAGCATCTGGTCGAGCCACGAATGCACACGCGGCGCATGAACGAGATGCGCGGCCAGCTGATCTTGGCGATGGTGTGCACCGCGCATGAGCAGGCGCACGGGGTTCGATCCCGACCAGCTGTTGATCTGCGTGTGCATGATCTCGGGATGGAACTGAACGCCGAGCGCCGCAGGCCCATAGACGAATGCTTGATTTGCGAACGCGCCGTCTGACGTTGCCAGCAGGTCAGCGCCGCTCGGAAGCTCGAAACCCTCGCGGTGCCACTGATAGACGCGCTCCGGAAGCGTACCGAGCACGCGACCCAGATCGATCTGCTGTACCGGGTGATAGCCGATTTCGACGCGGCCATGATTGCAGCAATCGACGCGCGCGCCGAGGTGGTGCGCAAGCATCTGCGCACCGAGGCAGATGCCGAGATACGGCTTCTGCTCCTTGAGCGCGACGCCGAGCCAGTCGATCTCACGCTTGATGAAATCGAGATTGTCGTTCGCACTCTGTGAGCCGCCGAAGATCACCGCGCCTGTGTGATGCGCGAGCGTTTTCGGCAGCGGATCGCCTTCGAATGGCCTACGGATATCTAGCGGGTACCCGTTCTCGATGAACCAGCGGCCAACATGTCCCGCCTTCGCGCCTTCCATGTGCAGCACGATGACAACCGGCTTCTTCTCGGCCTGCCGGGAAAGAGCGGCATCGATGCCATGGCCGTCGAGCGGCGCTTCGCGGGTGGGTTCGGCGTCGAGCATCATCGCATCATCGGTTACGGGGGTAGAAGAGAAACCCCTGGATGAGCACTGAAATTCTGTGCGGCATGAGTCGTAAACATAGTGCGAGAATGTTGTTCAGAAAACCAGGCACGACGACGCGGAAGCCCAAATTGTGGGCTGTCACTGCCCAACTGACGACCGTCTCAGGCGCCAGCGACGGGATAAACCAGCGGTAGAGGTCGCGATCGGCCCCCATCTTGTCGTGAAATCGCGTGCGGACGGGCCCCGGGGCGACGGCGGTGATGCGCACGCCATCGCGCGCCACCTCTGCCGCCACGGCCTCCGAGAGCGATAGCATGTAGGCGCGGCTCGCGTAGTACGTGGCCTGGTAAGGGCCGGGCGCGAAGCCGCCGAGGGAGGCGAGATTGATGATTCCGCCGCGTCCCCGTGCCCGCATCCCAGGGAGCAAATGGCGCATGAGACGGGTGGGCGCCGCCGTGTTGGTCGCGAGCAGGCGCTCGATGTCGCCCGAAGGGAGATCGTGAAAGGCGCCGGAGAGGCCTATGCCGGCGTTGTTGACCAGCAGGTCACAGTGGGCCCCCGCCGCGGCCAACGCATCGTCGATCGCGCCCGGCGCATCGACGGCCGCCAGATCCTGCGCGAGCGGCTCGGCGCGGACCGCGTGCGCCGAACGAAGTTCTTCCGCCAAGCGCACGAGCGGCTCAGGCCGGCGCGCGATCAGCAGGAGATCACGGCCGCGCGCCGCGTAATATTGGGCGAAGGCGCGGCCGATGCCCTCGGAGGCGCCCGTGATCACGACCATGGGCCGCGTCGCAGAAGCGCCGCCGGGAGCTTCTGCACTCAATTCACACGCTCGATCGCGACCGCCGTCGCTTCGCCGCCACCGATGCAGAGCGAGGCGATGCCCCTAGTCTCACCGCGCTTCGCCATGGCGTTGATCAGCGTCACGATGATGCGCGCGCCGGATGCGCCAACCGGATGGCCGAGCGCGCAGGCGCCGCCGTGGATGTTGACCTTGTCGTGCGGCAGGTCGAGATCGCGCATGGCCGCCATGGTGACGACGGCGAACGCCTCGTTGATCTCGTAGAGGCCAACATCCTTGGCGGCCCAGCCGGCCGCTTCGAGCACCTTCTTCATGGCGCCGATCGGGGCCGTGGTGAACCAAGCCGGGGCCTGGGCATGGCTCGCCTGAGCGACGATGCGGGCGAGCGGCTGAAGCTTCCGGCGCTTGGCCTCGCTCTCGCGCATGAGGATGAGAGCGGCGCCGCCATCCGAGATCGAGCTGGAATTGGCGGGCGTAACCGTGCCGCCGTCGCGGAAGGCCGGCTTGAGGCTCGGGATCTTGGAGGGATCAGCCGAGAAGGGCTGCTCGTCGCGGGTGACTTCAACTGTGCCCTTGCGCGACTTCACGGCAACGGGGACGAGCTCGTTCGCGAAAGAACCGTCCTCGTTGGCGAGCTTGGCGCGGCGCAGGCTCTCGATGGCATAGGCGTCCTGCTGTTCGCGCGTGAACTGGTAGTGCTGCGCGGTATCCTCGGCATAGGTGCCCATGAGGCGGCCCTTGTCGTAGGCGTCCTCGAGGCCATCGATGAACATATGATCGTAGGCCTGCGTGTGGCCGAGCCGCGCGCCCGAGCGCATCTTCGGCAGGATGTACGGCGTGTTGGTCATGCTCTCGAGGCCGCCGGCGATGATCACGTCCTTGGGGCGCGCGTGCAGCGCCTCGTAGGCCATCATCACGGTCTTCATGCCCGAGCCGCACATCTTGTTCACGGTCGTGCAGGGCACGCTATCCGGGAGACCGCCATAGCGCGCCGCCTGTCGCGCCGGAGCCTGGCCCTGCCCCGCTGGCAGCACGCACCCCATGAGCACTTCGGCGATCTCGTCGGCCGCGATGTCCGTGCGGCCGAGTGCGGCCTTGATCGCGGCGGCGCCGAGTTCGGGCGCCGTCATGGCCTGCAGGCTGCCCTGGAAGCTGCCCATCGGCGTGCGCGTGCCCGCGACGATGACGACAGGATCGTTCGTTGGATTGGCCATCAGGGGCTCCTTGTGATTGGGGATTGGTTGTTGCCGCGCAGCATACACCCCGCGTCAAGGGGTTCAACGGCGAGCTATTTCGCTCACGCCGAAATTCGCTTCGCTCATCGGCTCCGCGGGGGCGGCGCTCGCGCCGGCACGCGCTTGCGTGCTCAGGAGCGCCATTTCCACTCGCGCCGGGTGCCTCTCACCGCATCCAGGGCGGACGGAGGAAGCTCGCATTGGACCAGCCACGGATGCCGCGATAGGTCACGGGACACCATGAGCCCCGGCAGGGACCACCAACCGAAACGCCACAGGCGCTTGGCGGGATACCCCCGACCTCGCGGTGCTCGACGCCGGGGCCACTGCGGATACGCAGCGTATCGCCGGGCCTCACGCCCATGACGCAATGGCCCTCGCGCTCAGCCCCGGCGGCGCCCGTGGTGGCGGGTGGCTGAGGCCGCGGCGGCGGAGGCGCCGGCGCGGCTTGTCTCGGTGGGGGCGGCTCGTCGCGTTTCGGTGCAGCCGTGGCCGCGCCGCCTCCCTCCTGCACGATCACCTGGCGAGCATCGACCCAGCCACGGCGCTGACCCAGCTCGACATGGCACCAGCCGGACATGCATTGGCCGACGACCTGGATGCCGCACGAGCCGGCGGGCAGGCTGCCGACCGGATTATCGCGCCAGGAGGGGCCGGAGCGGAGCAAGACGGCGTCCTTGCCGACGCACAGCGTACGCGCCTCTGCCGGAGTGGCATCGAAAACCGTCACGACGAGCGCCGCCGCTATGGCCATGGGCAGCACCCACGTGCGCCAAGTCCGCATCAATCCGCTCTTCCCACCTGAGAGTGCCACTGCCGTTAACCTAAGCGATGGCGTGCGGTCGCCACAAGGGCTCGCATCACGCCTTCGCCTTGGTCCGCTTGGCGGCTTCCTCGGCGACCAGCTCCTTCTTGGAGAGCTTGCCGATCATGGTCTTCGGCAGGGCGGCGCGGATCTCGATCTGAGAGGGCAGCTCGATGCGCGAGAGCTTCGGCTCCAGGTGCTTCTTCAGGTCATCAACCGTCGCGGTGGCACCGGCCTTGAGCTTGACGAACGCCTTGGGCGCCTCGCCGCGATACTCGTCGGGAATGCCGATGACGGTCACTTCCTCGACGGCGGGGTGATCGTAGAGCGCTTCCTCTATCCGCCGCGGATAGACATTATAGCCCGAGCAGATGATGAGGTCCTTGATACGGTCGACGATGAACAGGAAGCCCTGCTCGTCCATGATCGCGACGTCACCGGTCCTCAGATAGTCGCCGATGAACTGGTCGGCCGTCTCCTGCGGCTTCTTCCAGTAGCCCTTCATGACCTGCGGGCCCTTGACGCACAGCTCGCCCTTCTCACCACGCGGCACTTCCTTGGTCGGGTCGTCCAGCGCGCGCAGCGACACGATCGTCTGCGGAATGGGCTGGCCGATCGAGCCCTCCTTGACCGGGCCGCCGAGTGGGTTCGCAGTGACGACCGGCGAGGCCTCGCTGAGCCCATAGCCTTCGACGAGACCACAGCCCGTGAGCTGCTCGAAGCGCTGCTTGATCTCCAGCGGCAGCGCCGCGCCGCCCGATAGGCAGAACTTCAGCGAGGAGAGGTCGAAGCTCTTGAGCTTCGGGTGGTTCATGATCGCATTGAACATGGTCGGCACGCCCGGCATAACCGTCGGCTTGCCCTTGTCGATGAGCTTCATCGCGTCGTCGAGCACGAAGCGCGGCATGATGAGGATCTCGGCCGCCTTGGCGACGGCGAAATTCATGACGACCGTCATCGCGAACACATGGAAGAACGGCAGCGCACCCATGACGCGCTCGGTCCCCTCGATGAGCTCGGGCGCCCAGGCCGCTGTCTGGAGGACGTTCGTATAGACCGCCGAATGCGTGAGCATGGCGCCCTTGGGCGTACCCGTCGTGCCGCCCGTATATTGGAGGACGGCCACATCCTCGGTCGGAGCGATAGCCGGCGCCTGGAAGCGGCCATCGTTGGCGAGAACCGTCTCCTCCCAGATGATCGAGCCCGCGACCTTGGAGCCGCGCACATTCGCGAGCTCCTTGCCCTTGAAGAGCCGGTAGAGAACCGACTTCGCCGTCGGCAGCAGGGCGGGAAAGGGCGCGACGATGGCCCGCTTCAGCGTACCCGCCGCCATCAAGGCCTCGACCTTGTCGAAGAGCACCTTGAGGTCGAGCGTGACCATGAGGTCGGTGTCGCTGTCCTTCACCTGGAAGGTCAGTTCCTCGACGGTATAGAGCGGGTTGTAGTTGACGACCGTGCCGCCGGCCTTGAGCGTCGCATAATAGAAGACGATGAACGTCGGCGAGTTCGGCAGGAAAAGGCCGACCTTGGTTCCCTTGGTCACACCGAGGGCCGCGAGCCCAGCAGCGGCCCGGTCCACGAGGCGCGACATCTCGCCGTAGGTGATTGTCCGGCCGAGGAAGTTCGTGCAAATACGCGACGGATGCCGCTCAGCAGCACGCTCGAGTAGCTGGTAGAGGGGTGCCGGGGCAATTTGCTGGTGCCAGTTCACGCCAGCCGGGTAGTGCGCAAGCCAGGGATAGCTCAGGTGAGCTGGCGCGGCCTCCCCCGCAGATGCTGTCGTGCCTGCAGACATGGTCTTGATGCCTCCCTGAATCACGTCCATTTAGGACGGTAGGCTTGGGGCGCACGGGCGCCACGGTTGCGGCGGCGGCGGGCGGTAAAGCCGTCGGAAAGCTAACGCGCATCCGCCGCGATCAGCCTATGCGATCACGGTAAACGACTTTGGACACTTTTGTCTCGGAGCGCCAGTCTTGATGGTTGTACTGCACACGCATCTGAAGATCTGAGCGCCGGACGCCCGGCACAACTGTCCGTGACCGTATGGACTTGAATAGTGTTAACGGTTATGTCAGGCGCAACTTGCGGTCAGATGGCCTTTGCCGTAGCTAAACCGAGACATCAGCACCTGTACCCGCAGTGTACTTGGGGGTGGGAGAGAGATATGGACGACGTTGCCACCAAGATCATCGATATCCTCAAGAAGCACATGAAGGAGCCGCGGGACGACATCGGGCTCACGACTGCGCTGACTGACCTGAAAATCGAGTCTCTCGATCTTGCAATGATCGTTTTCGACATCGAGGATTCTTTCGGCATCCAGATCCCCTACAACGCCAACGAAGAAGTTGAAGACTTCAAGACCGTCGGCTCCGTGGTGGATCGCGTGAAGGCCCTGCTGGAGGGTTCGGGCGCGCCGGCCAAGGCGTAACCCCAGCGAAGACGATCTCCACGCGCGCCGGAAAATTTCCGGCCGCCAATAGGAAGTATTGCGTCCCATGACACAGTCTAAGGGCGAGCGTCGCCGCGTTGTCGTAACGGGCGTAGGCGCCGTTACCCCGATCGGCCTCGACGCGCGCGAGATGTGGTCGTCGATGCGCGAAGGGCGCTGCGGCGTCGGTCCGATCGAGACCTTCGATAAGAAGGACCTCTACATCCACATTGCGGCCGAGATCAAAAATTTCGATCCGGCCAAGCATGTCTCGAGCAAGAAGGTCCAGTACGGGGACCGGTACTCCTGGTTCGCCGCCCGCTCGGCCGAAGAGGCCTGGAAGCAGGCTGGCTTGCCGACCCCGCTGGCAGACCCCTATCGATCAGCGTGCATCTTCGGATCGGGCGCCGGCGGCTTCAACACCATCGAGACCGCATACGACGATCTCTTCATCAAGCAGAAGAAGGCGACCAACCCGCTGACGCTGCTTCGCATCATTGGATCGTCCGCTGCAGCGCACATCGGTATCGAGCAAGGCATCAAGGGCCCGACGTTCGCCACCTGCTCGGCCTGCTCGACGGCGACGCACGCCATTGCCACCGGCGCGGACTACATCCGTCACGGGCTCGTCGACGTCGCCGTCACGGGCGCCTCCGAGGCCGTCCTGACGCATGGCTCACTGCGCACGTGGCAGGCCATGCGCGTGCTCTCGCCCGAGGGCTGCTTCCCCTTCTCCAAGAAGCGCAACGGTACCGTGCTCGGTGAGGGCGCGGGCGCGCTGGTGCTCGAGAGCCTGGAGCACGCCCAGGCGCGTGGCGCGACCATCCTGGCCGAGCTCAAGGGCGTCGGCATGTCCTCCGACAGCAAGGACATGGTCAACCCGGACGTCGACGGCCCGCGGACTGCCATGGAATTCGCGCTGGCCGATGCGGGCCTGAAGCCTGAGGACATCGGCTACCTGAACGCCCACGGCACGGCGACGACGCTCAACGACGTCAACGAGTCGAACGCCATCAAGATGGTCTTCGGCGACTACGCTTATAAGCTGCCGATCTCTTCAACGAAGTCCATGACGGGCCACCTGCTCGGTGCAGGCGGCGCGGTCGAGGCCATTGCCTGCATCAAGGCGCTGCAGGATGGCTGGCTGCCTCCGACCGTCGGCCTCGACGAGCCCGATCCGAAGTGCGACCTCGACTACATCCCGAATGTCGGGCGCGCGGCGAAGGTGAGCAACGTCATGTCGAACTCCTTCGCGTTCGGTGGCCTCAATGCCGTGCTGATCTTCGGCCAGCCGCCAGCCTGAGCGATCCCCGAGAATTCCCACTCCTCCTGACTGACGATGCGGGCCGCCTTCTGGGTGGCCCGTATTCGTTTCTGATGCTGGACGCGTCCGGTGTTTGGCGCCACCTTGCTTGGCGAAACAGATAGGAGGAAACATCAAATGCAACCTGGACCAAGGCTCGCCGGCAAGGTCGCGATCGTGACGGGTGCCGCATCGGGCATCGGCGCCGAGACGGCGCGCGCCTTCGCACTTCACGGCGCCAAGGTGCTGCTGACGGATACCAACGCCGCTCTCGGCCGGAACATCGCGGAAGAAATTACCGCGAAGGGTGGTGACGCCGCTTTCGCCGAGCAGGATGTGGCGAGCGAAGCTCGCTGGGCCGAGATCGTCGCCGACGCCGAGAAGCGCTTCGGCAGCGTCCACATTCTCTGCAACATCGCCGGCATCTCGGGCCGCGACCCGCGCCAGAACATCCAGACGGGCCTCGTCGGCGGCGGCAAGATCCTCGATCAGTCGCTCGAGACCTGGAACAAGGTGATGGAGGTCAACGTCACGTCCATCTTCCTCGGCACGAAGGCGGTGATCCCGGCCATGCAGCGCGCGGGCGGTGGCTCGATCATCAATATCTCGTCGATCTGCGGCATCGTCGGCTCGCACGCCAATGGCGCCTACCATGCCTCGAAGGGTGCTGTGCGCATCTTTTCGAAGTCGACTGCGCTGCAGTACGCCGCGGACAAAATCCGCGTGAACTCGGTGCATCCGGGCTTCGTCGACACGCCGATGACCAAGCCGGGGCACTCCAATCCGGAAGTCGCTCAGAACCGTCTCGCCGCAACGCCGCTCGGCCGCTTCGGCACGCCCGCGGATATCGCCGCCGGTTGCCTCTATCTCGCGTCCGACGAAGCGTCGTGGGTCACGGGCAGCGAGTTGGTCATCGACGGCGGCATGACCGCCAACTGATCGATATACTGATCGACGTGTTGCCAAGCTGGCGCGGGCTTCCTACGGTCCGCGCTAGCTTGTCATAAGTAGCCGAGGGAGCGCCCGCATGTTCATCAGGTCGGTCGAACGCGATACGTCGCTCGATGCCTTCCGCGCCGAGGTGAGGGATTTTTGCGAGCGTGAGCTGCCGCCGGAGGTCCGTCGCAAGCAGGCGCTCGGTCAGCATCTCGAGCGTCACGAGTACGATACCTGGTTGAAGCGGCTCGGCGCGAAGGGTTGGATCACCGGCAAGTGGCCCAAGGAGCATGGCGGCCTCGGCTGGAGCCCGGCGCAGACGCTCGCCTTCAATGAGGAACTCGGCCGCGCCGGTGCCCCGCCGCTTGTCCCGTTCGGCGTGAACATGGCCGGGCCGGTGATCTACACATTCGGGACGGAAGAGCAGAAGCGCACGTATCTCCCTGGCATCATCAGGAACGACACGTGGTGGTGCCAGGGCTACTCGGAGCCGGGCGCGGGCTCCGATCTCGCCGCACTCAAGACCAAGGCCGTGCGCGACGGCGATCACTACCTCGTCAACGGCCAGAAGATCTGGACTTCTCTCGCGCACTGGGCCGACTGGATGTTCTGCCTCGTTCGGACGGACGACGGTGGCAAGAAGCAGGAGGGCATTTCGTTCCTGCTGATCGACATGAAGACGCCGGACATCACGGTGCGCCCGATCATCGCGATCACCATGAGTCATCACCTCAACGAGGTGTTCTTCGACGACGTGCGCGTGCCCGTCGAGAACCTCATCGGGCAGGAAGGCAAAGGCTGGACGTACGCCAAGTTCCTGCTCGCCAATGAGCGCGTCGGCAATGTCGAGATTTCGCGTCTGGAGCACGCGTTCGATGCGCTGAACCGCTTACTCGCCGAGACGCGCGAAGGCGGGACGCCACTCGCCGATGATCCGCTCTGGCGGCGCAAGGTGGCCGAGCACGAGGTCAATCTCGCGGCCGTCAAAGCGCTGATGGCCGATCAACTTGCGGCCACGGCCGAAGAAGGGGGCGCACCGACGCTCATGGGTGCAGCTGCCCTCAAGCTGCGCGGCACCGAGCTTCAGCAGGCTTTGCATCAGTCCGTGATGGATGTGCTCGGCCGCTACGGCCAGATCTACCAGACGGACGCGCTGCACAGCGGCTGGAACGGAGAACTCGTCGGTCCTGCAGAGACGACCGGCCTCGTCTATGAGCACCTCTATCGGCGTGCCGCCACGATCTACGGCGGCTCCAGCGAGGTGCAGAAGAACATCATCGCCAAAGGCGCTCTCGGTCTCTGAGGTTTACGCAATGCCGGCATTTTCCAGCGAGGAGCGCCAGCTCCTGAACGACAGCCTCCGCGACCTGCTCGCCGACAAGTACACCTTCGAGCACTTCAAGAAACTCGCACGCGCCGAGGATGGCGACGGCTTCGGCCGCGCCGACTGGGCGACGTATGCCGAGATGGGCTGGCTTGGTGTCTCTCTGCCTGAGAGCGCGGGCGGCGCTGGCGGCGGCGCGACTGAACTCGGCATTGTCATGGCGGGTGCGGGCCGCTTTCTTCTGCTCGAACCACTGCTCGGCACGATCGTGCTCGGCGCGTCAGCCATCGAAAGGATCGGCACACCGGATCAGCAGAAGCTGCTCGGCGATATCGCGGAAGGCAAGCTCACCCTCGCGTTCTGCCACTACGAGCCGGATGGCGGCTATGCCCGCAACTTCGTGCGCACGATCGCGCGGCGCGATGGCGACGGTTATGTCATCGATGGCGCCAAGGCGCACACGATCTCGGCTCACACAGTGGACGCGCTCATCATCAGCGCGCGCATCGGATCGGATAAAGGCCCCGTCGCGCTCTTCCTGGTCCCGCGCACGAGCGCCGGGATAAAGCTTTCGCCAGCCCCTGCGCTCGATGGGCGGCGTGGAGCTGCGGTGACGCTCACGAGTGTGCATGTGCCGGCGAGCGCGAAGCTCGGTACAAACGATACCGATCAGATGGACGCTATCGGCGAAATCCTCGATCGCGGCGCCATTGCCGTATGCGCGGAGGCTGTCGGCGCCATGGCCGCTGTCACGCAGATCACAGTCGACTACCTCAAGACGCGCAAGCAGTTCGGCCAGCTCCTCTCGCAGTTCCAGGTGCTGCAGCACCGGCTCGTCGATATGAGTGTAACGACTGAGGAGGCTCGCGCGCTCGTCCACGCGGCGTTGCAGGCGATCGACGACAATGATCCCCAGGCACGCAAAGCCGTCTGGAAGGCGAAGGTGAAGACCGCGCAGTGCGCGCGCTTCGTTGGTGGTCAAGCCATTCAGCTTCACGGCGGCATGGGCATGACCGATGAGCTGGTCGTCGGCCACTATTACAAGCGTCTCGCGCTGTGCGAGACGCTGCTTGGCGACGGCGAGTGGTATCTGAAGCAGCTCGCCGCCGAAGTGGCTTGAAACAAGAAGCGCACAAAGGAGCAAACGCCATGAATGACAAGCCCGTCGTCCGCTATGATGTCGAGGATGGCATCGGTGTCATCACCATCGACAATCCGCCCGTCAACGCGCTCGGCCCAGGGGTGACCGAGGGCATTGTCGAAGCGCTCGAGAAAGGCGATGCCGATCCGAACGTGAAAGCCTTCGTCATGATCGGCGCCGGGCGCAGCTTTATCGCGGGCGCCGATATTCGCGGCTTCGATAAATCCCGTCCGCCCCCCAAACGCCGCAGCTACGAGCTGCTCGACGAAGTTTCGAAGCCGGTTGTCGCCGCAATTCACGGCTTCGCGCTCGGCGGTGGGCTCGAGCACGCGCTCGGCTGTCACTACCGCATTGCCGTGCCGGACGCGAAGGTGGGTCTTCCCGAGGTTCTGATCGGCATCATTCCCGGTGGCGGCGGCACACAGCGCCTGCCCCGTCTCATCGGGCCGAAGGCCGCGCTTGAACTGATCACGACCGGCCGTCATGTGCCCGCGCCCGAGGCTAAGGAACTCGGCATCATCGACGATATTGTCGATGGGAAGGATCTGCGCGGCGCCGCGATCGCCTATGCCAAGCGCGTTGCAGATGTAGACCCACTCCCACGCGTGAGTGCGCGCACGGACAAGATTGCCGAGGCCAAATCCGATCCCGGCATGTTCGAAGCCATGCGCAAATCGATCGCGCGCAAGGCTCGCGGCCAGAAGGCGCCCTATCACTGCATTGCCGCGGTGGAAGCTGCGACCATGCTGCCCTTTGCCGACGGCATTGCCGAAGAGCGCCGCCTTTTCCTCGAACTCGTCAGCTCCGACGAGGCCAAGGCGCTGCGCTATGCCTTCTTCGCCGAGCGCGAGATCAATCGCATTCCCGGCCTGCCGAAAGATTTGAAGCTTCCCGAGATCAAGAGCATGGCCGTCGTCGGCGCCGGCACCATGGGCGGCGGCATTGCCATGAGCTTTGCCGATGCCGGCCTCCCCGTGAAGCTGCTCGATGCCTCCAAGGAAGTGCTTGAGCGCGGCATGAAGCGCATCGCCGACAACTACGCGGTGAGCGTGAAGCGCGGCAGTCTCGCACAGGAAGAGATGGACAAGCGGCTCGCCCTCATCACGCCCGTCGAGACCTACGAGGAGATCGGCGACAGCGATGCCGTCATCGAAGCCGTCTTCGAGCAGATGCCCGTCAAGCAGGAGGTCTTTCGCCAGCTCGATGCGGTCATGAAGCCCGAGGCGCTGCTCTTCACGAACACCTCGGCGCTCGACATCGACCAGATTGCAGCCGTGACCAAGAGACCGGAGATGGTCGCCGGCACGCACTACTTCGTGCCTGCCAACGTCATGAAGCTGTTCGAGGTCGTGAACGCGAGCAAGACCGCACCGACGACGCTGGCCGCCGCCATGAAACTCGGCCGCGACATCGGCAAGGTGAGTGGCTATGCGGGCAACTGCGACGGCTTTGCCGCGAACCGCAGCCGAGCGCCCTTCGGCGTAGAGCAGAACCTCATGATCGAGGAAGGCGCACTACCCGAGCAGGTCGACAAAGTCATGGTCGAGTTCGGCTATCCGGTCGGGCCATTCGCCGTCGCGGATATGTCGGGGCTCGATATCGGCTACGACACGCGCAAGCGGCGCAAGGCAGCCGATCCCAACTATCGCACGCTTCCGATCCCCGATCGGCTCGTGGAAATGGGCCGCAAGGGTCTCAAGACATCCGGCGGCTGGTACGACTATGAGCCGGGCGACCGCACGCCGCGTCCGTCAGCCGTGGTCGGCGAGATCATCCGTGAGGAAGCCGAGAAGATCGGCAACACGCCCCGGACGTTCAGCGATCAGGAGATCCTGCATCGCCTGCTGTTCAGCTCCATCAACGAGTTCTGCAAGATCCTCGAAGAGGGCAAGGCCATCCGTGCCAGCGACCTCGACGTGATGTGGCTGCACGGCTTCGGCTTCCCGCGCTGGCGCGGTGGCCTCATGTTCTGGGGCGACTCCATCGGCGCACGCGAGATCTACAATCAGATCGCGGCGTGGCATCAGCAGTACGGCCGCCACTGGAAGCCGTCCGCGCTGCTACGTGAGACGGCCGAGCGTGACGGCAAGCTCGCCGAAATCAAGTCGAAGGCGTTCGGGGGCTGAGGAAATGTCGGGCGCGGTCCGAAGCGACCGCGCCTAACGCCGGACGCGACGGCGGAACGGCTCGGTCTCGCCCTGAGGCGCGCCCTGGCCGGCAGCAGGCCCACCACGCGGCGACGCTGCTGTGCGCGCCGGGTTGGCGCACTCGGTCAGCCACAGGTCGAAGACGGGATGCTCGAGCGCATTGAGGCCCGGGCTCTCGGCGAACATCCAGCCCGAGAAGATGCGCCGCGTCGAGCCGTCGAGGAGCACCTCGTCGACCTCCACGAAGGCCGAGGTCTTCGGCGCCTCCGTCGACGCCCGCGAATAGCAGGCGCGCGCCGTCACCTTGAGCGCGCCGAAACCTTCAGTGCTGTTGAGCGTGGCATTGAGCGGGCTGATGCGCGCCGTCACCTTGTCGAGAGCCGCGAACACCGCCGTTTGGTTCTCGATGCGTTGTGCTTCGGCGCTCGTCGCGGTCGCCATCAGGCCGAGCGTCACAGCCAGCGCCGCGCCGGCACCGCGCCATGCTGCAGATAGATGTCGCGCCTCGAGTTGCATCCAACCTCTGTTTCAGGCCCTGACCCGACGTCGTTCCCGAACGAGTACGCAATCACGCAATATGGGCTACGCCGTGACGATTTCCGCCTGCCAGGGCAGGTCGTTCCCGCTTATTGCGGGCGCCACGGCTTGTAGTCGCCCGTCGCCCGCGGGCGCGTACCGGACGAGAGGATCGAGCCTGCCGGCCTGTGGGCCGCAGGCGTTCCCGTCAGGTTCGACTGATGCGGCTTCTGCCAGGGGCGCGGCGTGTACTTCTCTTCGGTCGGCGGCGTATCGACGGTGTAGTGCATCCAGCCGTGCCAATCGGGCGAAATCTTTGAGGCTTCGGCGCCGTCCTTGTAGATGACCCAGCGGCGCGGCACGCCGAGCGGGCCGACGCCTTTGTTCTGCACAAAGTAGCGATTGCCCTCTTCATCGGTGCCGACATGGCGGCCCCTGAGCGCCGTGTAGATGCGGTTCGACCAGGTATTGCCGCCCCACCAGCTGAAGATCTCGCTGAAAATGCCCATGGCTACCTCATGCGCCGGCCGCATGGAGCCGGCCGTGTCGAAGGCGCTTATCGCACCCGAGGATTATCAAGTCCAGACGACACAAGGACTTCTCCGTTACCTTGTCCCGCCCTAGGAGCCGAGATGCAGCAGGATCTCCCGGCGGTGGGGGCGCTGGCGATGCTCGAAAAGATAAACGCCCTGCCACGTGCCGAGCACCATGCGGCCCCTAGCGACCGGAACGCCAATCGAGGTTTGGGTCAGCGCCGCCTTGATGTGCGCGGGCATATCATCGGGCCCCTCTGTCGTGTGGACGATCCAGCGCATGGATGGATCGTCGGCCGGCGGCACCAAGCGCCGAAAAAAGGCATCGAGATCGCGCCGCACATCAGGATCGGCATTCTCCTGGACGAGGAGCGAACAGGAGGTGTGCCGCACGAATAAGGTGAGCAAGCCCGTGTCGATGCCGGCTGCCTGGACAAATGCCTCGATCTCGCTGGTCAGCTCATAGAGGCCGGGACCGCCGGTCGTCTGGACGAGGGTTATCTGGGGCATGTTGTCACGCATTCCTGTGCTTTGCGGGCATTGAACATGAGCCGTTGCGTCACGACATTGTGTTGCAATCCTGGCGCGTTCACAGGATAGTGCGCTACTTCTTTGTGGGCGCTATTAGCGCGTCGCTCAGGGCACGCACGCGCTTCCTGCTCGCGTGAGGGGAACACAGTTCATGTTCGGCCGCTTTGGCGGCATGGACGCGGAGCACTATGGCAGCGCCGTCCGGCGCGTCGCCAGTATCGTTGTTTCTGAAACGTTCGCACGCCCTCATCACAAGGGCGCAACGGTCATCGAGACCGCACAGGGGAAGGATTCATCTCGATATGTGGGAATCGTTGCAGCCTCACCTATGGCCTCTCTTCCAAATCATCATGATCGATGTGGTGCTGGCCGGTGATAACGCCGTTGTCGTCGGTCTCGCGGCATCGCGCGTCAATCCCGCTATTCGCGGCAAGGTCATCTTCTGGGGCATCGCGGCAGCGGTCATCCTGCGCATCCTGTTCGCCGGCATCACGATGCAGCTCCTCGCCATCAAGGGCATCATGCTCTTCGGCGGCCTGCTGCTCTTCTACGTGTGCTGGAACATGTACAAGGAACTGCGGCGCGGTCACGCCCCCGAACCGCACTCGCTCGGTGCTGCCGCGGTGGAAGACCCGAAGGGCGACGGATCGAAGTTCAAGGAGATGACCTTCTGGGGGGCGGTCATCCAGATCACCATCGCCGACGTGTCGATGTCTCTCGACAACGTGCTCGCCGTCGCCGGCGCTGCCAAGGGCAACACGACGATCCTCGTCATCGGCCTCGCAATCGCGATCGTGCTGATGGCCGTCGCGGCCAACTACATCGCCACTTTGCTCGCGAAGTATCCGTGGATCAGCTGGGTCGGCCTCGCAATCATCGTCTATGTGGCCGCGCAGATGTCGTGGACGGGCATTCATGACGTGTCGTGCCTGTACGTCTCTCCGGAAGTTTGCAAGCAGGGCATGATCACGACGCTCCGAACTATCATGAGTGGGACGCCCTGACCTCAGCGGCGTTTCAGGACCGCACGAAATGAGAACGGCGCCAGCGGAAGCTGGCGCCGTTCGACTTTCTGGAACTACTCAGAGCGCTGCTTTCCTTCAGCGACCCATTTCCTTGAGCCACTTCTGCATTTCAGCGATCTCCGCCTCCTGGGCCCGGATGATCTCCTGCGCGAGCTTACGCACGCGTGCATCCTTGCCGTGCTCGAGCACCACCTTCGCCATGTCGATGGCACCCTGGTGATGCGGGATCATGCCGCGCAGGAAATCGGCATCGGCATCTCCTGAGAACTTCAGGTCCATATTGGCGTGCATTTTGTCGTTCACGGCGCGGAAGGCTTTCGTCGACGGCGTTTCCGTGGCGGCCGTCGCGGGTGGCGCATTTCCATGTTGACCATGGTGGCCCTGCTGAGCTCCCGCGATGCCGGCGATGCCAAGCAGCATCAGCCCTGCAAGTGCGATGGTTTTCTTCATTCTCGTGTCCTGAATTCGAGTATCTGGAGACAACGATGGCGGCAACGGCCGCGGCATCAGCCTGCCGACCGCAGATGGACCATCGTTGAGCGTAGGGATTACGCAGGCAAGCTGCACTGATCTCGCGCAAGTCGAGGTGGCTTGAGTGGCACGTCCGGCTCGATCCCGGTCCGATTGTCGTGCGTCAGATCCCGCAGAGAGAGGAGTTCATGGGGAGCCCTGAACTCCATCGGGAAGACCATCAGAGCCGCACAGCATCCCATGCCAGCCGCGCAGCAGTTCGCCGTGCATGGCGCAGCAGGATTCCCCCGCTGTGTGCGTGCTCGCGCCTCATCGCAATCTTTGTGTGAACCATCCTTCGCAGCGGGGATCCACGCCTGAGCAGCGGGCTCTGCCGATCGGCCATGCCCCGTATGAGCGTCCGCGGGTTGATGCCCCAAGACGAGCGCGAACACCACCAGCATCATGGCGAAACAGAGCTTCGAGATGGCTCCCGGGATGCGCATGGTCGACACCTTGGAATCCCCGTGCAGGCGGGTCAATCGAAGATGCGATCGCCCTGCTGATCGATGATCTGGCGGCCTTTCATCAGCGCGAAGTCGGCGGCCTCATCCTGCGTCGGAAAGCGATCCGCACGAACGAAGCGATGCTCCTTCAGCGCGTCGCCGACCTGCTTGCTGATCGTACCTGCGACCTGAAACTGCCCGGCTTCCGCGTAGGGGCGCGCCTCGATCGTAAAGCCCTTATGCTCGGCCGTGCTCGCCGGGCCAGACGGGGCATCCGATCCGCCACCACTGCCGCCACCGAAGAGCTTCTTCCAGAATGACATGAGCATTTCCTCACGAGCTGATTTCGCGCCAGCCTAACCGCGCGACGAGCCGGACGCTACCCGCGTGGTGCGGGGGCGTCGTCATCATCATCGTCCGGATCCTGTTCGTCCTTCACGTGCAAGCGATGCAGAAAGCGATGGAGTGCCGGCGCGAGGATCAGGGCCGTGGTCGCGACGACGAGCAGGCCCGAATAGATGGCATAAATCCCAGCGAAGATTTTCGCGCTGTCGTTGTTGAGATTATCGACGGGGCCCATGCCGGACAGGATCATCGCCGCATTGAGGAAGGCGTCGACCCAACCGAGCCCGCCGAGCCAGTGGTAGCCCGCCATGCCCGCAAAGAGCGACACCGCAATGAGCAACACGGCGAGGGCGATATTTGCGCCCAGGCGACGGAAGAAGCGCGCGCGACTGGCGAGCGGATCGCTGATGTATTCATAACTCTCGGGCATGGGTACCTCCGCTCCGGCATACGGGAGCAGCTCAGTTCTTATCCTCGGCAGTCGGTGTGTGGTGGAGGCAGGGATCGAGCTGGATGAAATCCTCGCCAGCGGGATGTATGCCGCCAATGACGAGCACGCGCTCGCCCACCTCGCGCCCGTTCGCCTCGTAGGTGATGCACAGCACGTGCGGGTCGGGCGGTCCGCAGAGGCCGAGGAACACGAGGCCGTTCTGCTCGCGCACGATCTGAAGCTCGCCGACCACTTCGATGGTCACGAGTTCCCGCTCCTCGCGCCCGGCGAGGGCCTTCATGGATTCCCTGAGTTCGCTACAGCGCGCCTGAAAGCTTGGCGCGGGCTGTGCAGAGACATGCTCCGCCAGCGAGGAAGCGCAGAACGCGACAACGGCCACGATCATGAGGCGCACGCGCGCGCTCCGCAAAAAAGAAAGCAGACTGCCCGGGAGCTGTTGTGGCGCCCGGGCACAAACGTGTCAATTGGCAGGAGGTTCCGGCGTTAAGCGGCGCAATCGCACAAAGCAAAATGGCCGGGCTGAACCCGGCCATTTTTTCGCCACTCAATTATCCAGGAAGCTCCGGAGCTTCCGGCTGCGGCTCGGGTGCTTGAGCTTGCGGAGTGCCTTCGCTTCGATCTGGCGAATACGCTCGCGCGTCACCGAGAACTGCTGGCCGACTTCTTCGAGCGTGTGGTCGGTGTTCATGCCGATACCAAAGCGCATACGCAGCACGCGCTCCTCGCGAGGCGTGAGCGAGGCGAGCACGCGCGTCGTCGTCTCGCGCAGGTTCGACTGGATGGCCGCATCGATCGGCAGGAGCGCATTCTTGTCCTCGATGAAGTCGCCGAGATGTGAATCCTCCTCGTCGCCGATCGGCGTTTCGAGGCTGATCGGCTCCTTCGCGATCTTCAGCACCTTGCGGACCTTCTCGATCGGCATGGCGAGCTTTTCGGCCAGCTCCTCAGGCGTCGGCTCGCGGCCGATCTCGTGAAGCATCTGCCGGCTCGTGCGCACGATCTTGTTGATCGTCTCGATCATGTGCACGGGAATACGGATCGTGCGGGCCTGATCGGCGATCGAGCGCGTGATCGCCTGACGGATCCACCACGTCGCGTAGGTCGAGAACTTGTAGCCGCGCCGGTACTCGAACTTGTCGACGGCCTTCATGAGACCGATGTTGCCCTCCTGGATGAGATCCAGGAACTGCAGGCCGCGGTTCGTGTACTTCTTGGCGATCGAGATCACGAGACGCAGGTTCGCCTCGACCATTTCCTTCTTCGCCTGACGTGCCTCGCGCTCGCCCTTCTGCACGCTCTTGACGATGCGGCGGAACTCCGCGATCTCGAGGCCGGTGTCGCTCGCGAGTAGATGGATCTCGGCGCGGTGCTTCTCGATCTGAGGGCGCTCGGCCTTGATGAGCCGCTCCCACGGCTTGGACTTCGAGCCCGCCATCCGGTCGAGCCAGGTCTGGTCGAGCTCGTTGCCGTAGTACTCCGAGATGAAGGCGGTACGCTGCACGCCGTGGCTGTCGGCGAGGCGCATGATGCGGCCTTCGAGGCCGATGAGGCGCTTGTTGATCGTGTAGAGCTGCTCGACGAGGCTTTCGATACGGGCGTTGTTGAGCGAGAGGCTCTTCACGTCCCGAACGATCTCCTCGCGCAACTTCTCGTAGGCCTTGAGCTGCTGGCGCGAGCCCTGCTCGCCGGCAACCTGCTGCTCCAGCTTCTTGTCCTGCTGCTTGCGGAGCTTCTTGTAGTTGCTCGCGATGGCATCGAAGGTTTCGAGCACCTTCGGCTTCAGCTCGTGCTCCATCGCGGCGAGCGAGACGGCGTTCTCGTAATCGTCGTCCTCGTCCATGTCGCCGTCGCGCGGCTCACCTTCGCCGTCGGGGCGCTCGCCGCGCTGGACCTCGACCTCGGCATGACCGCCATTGCCATTCGCGCCATTGCCATGCGTGACGGGCGGCGGCGCGGCTTTGGCTTCCGGCCCCTCGTACGTCGCCTCGAGATCGATGATGTCGCGCAGGAGGACCTTGCCCTCGTTGAGCTCGTCCCGCCAGATGATGATGGCCTGGAACGTGAGCGGGCTCTCGCAGAGGCCCGCGATCATGGCTTCGCGGCCGGCCTCGATCCGCTTGGCGATCGCGATTTCGCCCTCGCGCGAGAGAAGCTCGACCGTGCCCATCTCGCGGAGATACATGCGCACGGGATCGTCAGTACGGTCGGCAGGCTCGGCGCGGCCCTCGGCCTTCGCCGGCAGCGCCTGGACGGTCACCGAGCGGCCATCGTCCTCGTCCGGCGTGTCGGGCGTGTCGTCGGCGGCGGCCTCCTCGTTCTCCTCGGAGTCGACGACGTTGATGCCCATCTCGGAGAGCATCGCCATCGTGTCTTCGATCTGCTCGGAGGAGACTTCCTCGGAGGGCAGCACGGAATTCAGCTCGTCATAGGTGACGTAGCCGCGCTGCTTGCCGACCTTGAGCAGCTTCTTGACCGACTGATCCGAAAGGTCCAGCAGCGGGCTGTCCTTCTCGGCGGTCTCGGCTGCGGGGGCGGCCTTCTCCTCGGATTTCGTCGCCATATGGTGCTCTCACCTTGATGAAATGTCTGCCTGCTCTGGCATCCGACCTGTGTTGTTCGAACCGACCGCAGCAGCACCATGCGTAAAGCGAAGCGGGCGAGCGGCACCCGCAACCTCGATACGCATCGGCATGGCTTTGCGGCCCAATGCTGTTCCCCCGCGCACATTCGATGCCACTTTGCGGCCCCGTGACAGCGGCATGATCCAAGCCACATCCGTCACGGCTGCACCCGACCCGATGGCAATGATGTGCGCTCTGTCCTTTCCGTCTCGCCGTCCTCGACCTGGTTCTGCCGGGCCTTGATTTCGCAGAGGCGCTGAAATGCGTCCTCGCTCTGCTCCTCAAGCCACCTTTGCTCGGCCACAACCAAATCCCGCCGTAACCCTACCTGCCTTTCGTGCAGGGCTACGGCGTGACACCAACCGGTTTCGACGGCTTCCTTGTCGGCCTCTGGTTCGGCGAACCTGTCGCCTTTATGCGTGATCGCACGCTCGACGAGGGCAACGACGTGGGACAAGCCAGTTCCGGACAAATGGTTGTGCAGGCCTACGCTGTCAAGAGGAATTTCCTCCGCCAGAGCGGCCAATATTGCGGCTTTTAGTTCCACCAGCGCCGGAGCCGTGAACTCCAGCGTCGCAATCTGTTCCGCGTGCTCTTCAATAAGCCACGGATGGTTAACGAGGGCCTTGAGAATAAGCGCTTCGCGTGCCGGAAGGGCGGCGAGACGCGTGCCAAGCCCGCTACCGGCGACGGCCGCGGCTAGCGCGACCGGACGCCCCTTCTGCTGCATGCGCGCGCGCTCGCGCACCCGCCAATCCGTCTGAACATTGTTCTGGCGGCCCCCGGTGCGCTGCGAGCCACCACTTCGTCCGCCTCCGCCGATCTCCCGTAGCACGGCCCGGTTGAGACTGAAGAGCGTTTGGCGCACTTCCTGCTCGTAATGCCCGCGCACGCTTTGATCGCCGATCCGACCAACCAGGGCCTTCATCTTCTGCTCGAAGGCCGCGCGTTGCTCGGGCGTGCTGACAGACTGCGTGGCGAGCTCACGCTCCCACATCACGTCGAATAGCGCTTTGGTGCGCGAAAGGATCGCCTCGAAGGCTGCCGCGCCCTGCTGGCGGACGAGGTCATCGGGATCCTGCCCATCCGTCAAGAAGGCGAACCGGGCACTAAAGCCGGGCTTCAGCTGCGGCAGGATCGTATCGACGGCGCGGTAGGCGGCCCTTTGGCCGGCACTATCGCCGTCGAAGCACAGCGTCGGCTCAGGCACCACTCGCCACAGGAGTTGCACCTGCGCTTCGGTCAGCGCCGTGCCGAGCGGGGCCACCGCGGCCTGGAAGCCGGACTGATCCAGCGCCACCACATCCATGTACCCCTCGACCACCACGACCCGCGAGGTCTCGAAGGCCGCCGGCCGCGCACGGTGGATATTGTAGAGCTGGTTGCCCTTGTGAAAGAGCGGCGTCTCCGGCGAGTTGAGGTATTTGGCTGGCGCATCCGGATCGAGCGCCCGACCACCGAATGCGATGACGCGACCCTTGAGATCCTCGATCGGAAACATCACGCGATTTCGGAAACGGTCATAGGGCACGGCAATATCGTCACCCGAGATGACCATGCCCGCCTCGGCCATCTCCTTGACCGTGAAGCCCTCCTTGGCGAGATGCGCCTTCAGGATCTCACGGCCCGCCGGCGCAAAGCCCATGCGAAAACGCTCGATGGTCTCCCGCGAGACACCGCGCCGCTCCAGATACCGGCGCGCCTCAACGCCCGGCGACGAAGTAAGCTGCGCCTCGAAGAACCGGGCCGAAGCCTCGACGAGCGCCATCAACCGCGCCCGCGTATCGACTTCCTCGATCGCCTGCCGACTGCGCGGCTCGGGCTTTGGCAGGATGACGCCCGCGTCAGCGGCCAATCGCTCGACCGCCTCGGTGAATGACAGACCCTCGGTCTTCATCACGAACGTGAAGATGTCGCCGTATTCGCCCGAGGCGAAACACTTGTAGAAGCCCTTCTGATCGTTGACGGTGAACGAGGGCGTGCGCTCGGTTTTGAAGGGCGAAAGCCCCTTCCATTCGCGCCCCGCCTTCTTGAGCGCCACGCGCCGGCCGACCACCGAGCTGACCGGCAACCGGGCTCGGATATCGTCCAGAATGTGCGGCGGAAAGCGCATGAGGCCCTGTCGTTGGTTCGTGCGCACGATAGGTGATTCGCCTGGAGTGCCGCGGCGAGTGGGGCCGACGTCCCCCAGCCACACACGCTTTCCACAGGCGGCCCAATGGGATCAGGCGCGCGATTTGCGGCAAAAATGAAAAAAAAGAAGGGGCGCCCGGGTCTCCCCGGTTGGGGCCAGGGGCGGTCGCGCCAGAGGCGCGCAACAAAACAAAGCCCAGTCGCGCCTTTGGCGCAAGCGAGACTGGTCTCGCGCTCTACCGGGAGGGACGCCCTCCCGGACCCACCCGTCTTTTTGCTTTTTTATTTTTCCTTCGCCCGATCCAGCGCTTCCGGCGTGTCGATATCGAGGAAGATCGCATCCGTGGCGAGATCGACCTCGGCGACTTCGCTCGCACTGGCCGCAATGATGTGGCGGGCGCCGGTATCGCCCTCGATGGCGAGAAGTTCGGGGAAGTAGGCGCGCGCGAACAATACGGGATTGCCGCGCTTGCCGAGATGGACCGGCACGACGATGCCGCGCCCTTCCTTCGGAGAGAACGCAGAGATCAGGCGGTCCAGGTGGCGCGCCTCGATGCGTGGCATGTCGCCGAGGCTGACGATCGCGCCGTCGACATCTTCCGGCAGCGCCGCGATGCCCGTCTTGAGCGACGTGCTCAAGCCTTCCGCGAAATCCGCGTTGTGCACGATGCGAACATCGAGCCCCGCGAGTGCCTTCGCGACGGCGTCGGCCTCATGCCCCGTCACCACGATTGCAGGCGCAGCGCGGCTTGCGAGCGCCGCCTGTACCGCGCGCACGACGAGCGGTGCGCCATCCAGCACCTCGAGCAGCTTATTGCGGTGACCGTAGCGCGTCGAACGTCCGCCCGCGAGTACGATGCTCGCGATACGCGGCGCACGCCGGACGGCATCCATGCTTTCCTCCGAGGCATCGTCATCAGGTGGTATCTCGCGCGGCTGTGGCCGCGTGACGATCTCCTTGAGAAGGCCGCCGAGGCCCATGGAGGCCACATCCGCCGACGTGACTGCGATTCCCGCGAGCCGGCGCTCGAGCACCCAGTCGAAACCGTTGATCTTCGGGGAAGCAGCACAGCTCGGCGCACCGATCACATCGGTCTTGCCGAAGCGGCCGAGCAGCATGAGATTGCCCGGATCGACCGGCATACCCAGCCGCTCGATCTCGCCGCCCGCTGCAATGAGCCCCGCCGGAATGACATCCTGGCGATCGACAATTGCGGACGCAGCAAACACGATGATCGGATCGTGCCCCGCTGCGGCCATGCGCGCGATGGCATCAGCGACGGCTTTGGTTTCGTGTGCCACCACTTCGCTCGCGCCAATCGCACTACCAAGGGCATCGAGACGCTGCGCAATGGCGCGACGGCGCTTCTCGATGAGATTCTTGCGTGTACCCAGCAGCTGCGTGAGCACGAGCCCCACAGCGGCCGCGCGGAAGGCGCGCACATGCATGAGGCCGCCAGCCTCGCGCGCAAGGGCCTCCGCCGCACGCACCACGGCTTCGGGAAGTGCGAACGTGATCACCTTTACGGTCGCGAGCATCTGTCCGCGTGCCACGCGCTCGAAGGCCGGAACCGTCGCGATGGTCAGTCCCTCGTCGAGACTGTTGAGACGGCCGAGGCGCGCAGCATCGATCTCGATGAGACCGCCCGCATCGGCATAGAGGTTCGCGCGCCCCGTGAAAGGCTCCGCGACATGCATCGCACTGCCGCAGAGTGCAGCGGCCACACGTGCCGCAGCGGCGTCCTCGCCGACATCGCCAGCTTCGAGCAGCGCCGCCGTCACCACCTCAGCACCCGCAGCAGCAAGGCGCTCGATGTCACCGGCATTGAGCACACGCCCCTTCTTGATCGCGCCCGATGGGGTCGGGATCGAGTGGGCGAGAATAGCGCCGGCAGCCGAGCGCAGCGGAACCTGCTCAAATTTCATCGTGTGCTCGCGCTGCGGCTCATTCGCTTCACATCCTTACATGGTCGCGCCGAGAACCCAGGGCACGAACTCGGCATCGCCATAGCCGAGCTGCTCCGACTTCGACTTCTCGCCCGAAGCAATCCGCAGCACGTGCTGGAATATTTCTTCGCCCTTCGCATCGATCGACACGCCGTCAAGGATATCGCCGCAGTTGATGTCCATGTCGTCGAGCATCTGCTGATAGATCGCCGTGTTCGTCGCGAGCTTGATCGACGGTGTCGGCTTGCAGCCATAGGCCGATCCGCGCCCCGTCGTGAAGCAGAGCACATTGCAGCCGCCCGCGACCTGGCCTGTCGCCGCGACCGGATCATAGCCGGGCGTATCCATGTAGACGAAGCCCTTCGCCGTGACGGGTTCGGCATAGCGATAGACGGCCGTCATCGTGCGCGTGCCGCCCTTAGCCGCGGCACCGAGTGATTTCTCGAGGATCGTGGTCAAGCCGCCAGCCTTGTTGCCGGGCGAGGGATTGTTGTCCATCGAGCCGTCGTTCTTCGCGCAGTAGTCCTGCCACCACCTGATGATGTCGACGAGCTTCTCGCCCACCTCGCGCGTCGCAGCACGCCGCGTCAGCAGATGCTCGGCGCCGTAGATTTCCGGCGTCTCCGAGAGCACCGCCGTGCCGCCGTGCTCGACGAGCTTATCGACGGCCGCACCGAGCGCGACGTTCGCCGTAATACCCGAATAGCCGTCCGAGCCGCCGCACTGAAGTGCCAGCGTCAGCTCAGATGCGGGAATGGTCTCGCGGCGTGCAGTATTCACCTTGGGCAGCATCTCCTTGATGGCCTCGACGCCAGCCGCAACGGTCTTCTTCGTGCCGCCGACCTCCTGGATGGTAAACGTGCGGAAGGTGTCGCTCTCCCTGATGCCCGTCTGATCCATGAACGCCTTGATCTGGAAACCCTCACAGCCGAGGCCGACCATCACGACGCCGCCCATGTTCGGATTCGCGGCATAGCCCCACTGCGTGCGCTTCAGCACCTCGTAGCCCTCGCCTTTGAGGTCGAGCGCACAGCCCGTGCCGTGCACGAGCGGAATGATGCCGTCGATATTGGGGTACTGCGCGAGAATGCCTGACTGTTCAATTTCGCGCGCCATGAAGCGGGCGACGCTCGCAGAACAGTTAACGCTCGTCAGGACGCCGATGTAGTTGCGCGTCCCGGCTCGGCCGTTGGCGCGTCGATAACCCTCGAAGGTCGCGCGCGCCTCGAGCGGCAGCAATGGTTCGACCTTGGCGTCCTTGGCAAATGCGTAGTCGCGGTCGAACTCACCAAAAGCACAGTTGTGCGTGTGGATATGGCTCCCAGGCACAATGACCTCGGTGGCAAAGCCGATGATCTGGCCGAACTTCAGGACGGGCGCGCCTTTCTCGATGAGTACGGTCGCCATCTTGTGACCGCGCGGCACGCGGCCGGTGGCAACTATCCCCTGCGCCCGCACGCCTTGCGGGATCTGGTCGACGGCCACGATCACGTTGTCGCTCGCGTGAAGACGCAGGCTTCTCGGCTCGGCCTTGGGTGCGGCGCTAGGTTGATCCTGCATCACGGGCTCTCCCCTCAAGATTTGGATTGTTCTTAGTCCATATTCAGCGCCCGCCGGGCCGCGACGTCAATTGCCCGATCACCAACTCTCACGCGATCGATCGCGGCGTCTCAACTCGATTCACGCGCGCGTGAGACCCCCTAGGCGCAAAATGGCAGGCCCCCATATAGCGCTACAGTGAAACCGCGATGACGGTCGAACTGGCCTCTGGGCTCAAAGCCACGGGGGCAATGAGAAACCACTAGAGGCAGAAAGCCCCCGCACAAAGCCGGGGATCCAACGGAGAATAGCTATGAAGACGATCCTGAGCACACTTGTCGCAGTTGGCGTGTTGGCCGGTGCCGCCCACGCCCAGACCTATGACCCATTCAGAGATCCGCGTTTGGCCCTGCCGCGCTCCGAAGTGATCAGCGGTGACGAGTTCCGTCAGGCGCTGCCCCGCTCCGACGTGATCAGCGGCGACCAGTTCCGTGACGCGGTTCCGCACATCGAGGACGTGTTCCCGGACATCACGGTCGCGACGCCTTAATCGTCCCGATCGAAGGACACCTCGTAAACTCAGCGGCCCGGAATCTCCGGGCCGCTTAATTTTTTTAGGGACTTTGCTTGCTCGCGGGATCAGGCGCGGCGATCGCGCGGCCCGCTCATGCGACGACGCAGCTTCGGCACGGCCGGACCAGCCGGCACATGGCGAGCGTGGCTGCCCGCTGCACGCCAAGCAGCGAGACCTGCCATCGTCAGTGCCGCAAGCAACAGCACCATCGTCATGGCCATAGCATTCGGGTGAGCTGCGATGCTCGCGCCGCCCGGGCCCATCATGCTGCCCGCCGTCACGGCTGCGAACGCAATCTGTATCGTTCCATCCATGGCGCAAACCTGCCAATTTCACTGGTGCGAATATGTGAAAAGCATCGCTCGCTTTTCGACCGAGAAAATAATCCTTTCTTTAAGAGGATCCGAGCGCATTCTGCGGACAGGGTTGCCAAATGGTTGCTGCGCGTACCGACTGCAGGCATCTTCGCGCGCCGGGTTGTTGCTGCGCCGCCGTCGCCAGAGCCGGGCGGAAATGCGAAGATCGGCAGCCGAACTGCCGCAGCCAAAGGGGAGGGCACAGTGGCCAACGAGTTCCTGGATCATCTGGAAACGCGCGATCCTGACGCACGCGCGCGCTCGCAATTCGGCCTGCTGCCCGACCTCGTGCGGAACGCGATCTCCGGCGCCCCCGGCTGGGCGAACCATCTCGCCGGCGTCGACCCTGCGGCCCTGACGAGCCGCGAGGCGCTCGCCAAGCTTCCACTTCTGCGCAAGGGCGCGCTGCACAGTCTCCAGGTGGGGCGCCCGCCATTCGGGGGCTTCAACATTTCGAGCGGCCCCGCAGTCGGCCGCATTTTCATGTCGCCCGGCCCGATCTTCGAACCCGAGGGTCTTGGAGCGGACTGGTGGCGCTCGGCACGCGCACTCTTTGCTGCCGGCGTCCGACAAGGCGACATCATCCACAATACCTTCGCCTATCACCTCACACCTGGCGGCTGGCTCCTCGATGCCGGCGCGCGCGCGCTCGGCTGCACCGTCATCGCCGCCGGTCCCGGGAATACCGAGCAACAGCTCGAGGCGATCCAGCATCTGAAGCCGACCGTCTATGTCGGTGTGCCCGACTATCTGAAGATCCTGCTCGACAAGGCAGTCGAGGCCGGCAAGGACGCCTCATCGATCAAACGCGCGCTCGTCTCGGGCGGCGCGCTCTTTCCGTCGCTCCGCGCTGAGTATGCCCAACGTGGTGTTGCCGTGTTCCAGGCCTACGCGATCGCGGACGTCGGCAACATCGCTTATGAGAGCCCCGGCCCCGACGGCGCCGTGGAAGGCATGATCGTCGATGAAGGCGTGATCATCGAGATCGTGCGCCCCGGCACGGGCGATCCTGTTCCCGAAGGCGAGGTCGGCGAGGTCGTCGTCACCGCCTTCAATCGCGACTATCCCATGATCCGCCTTGCGACCGGCGATCTCTCCGCGGTGCTGCCCGGCCGCTCACCCTGCGGGCGCACGAACATGCGCATTCGCGGCTGGCTCGGCCGCGCGGACCAGACGACCAAGGTCAAGGGCATGTTCGTTCATCCCGAGCAGGTCGCCGAAGTCGCCAAGCGATTTCCCGAACTCGGCCGCGTCCGCCTCGTCGTCACGCGCGAAGGCGAGCAGGATGTCATGACATTGAAGGCCGAGGCGCTTGGCGAAGATGCCGCCCTTGCAGCGCGCATCGGCGAGGCCGTGCAGCACGCGACGAAGCTCAAGTCGGCTGTCGAGATCGTCGCGCCGGGCACGCTGCCGAACGACGGCAAGGTCATCGCCGACGATCGCAGTTATGGGTGAGGCGCATTGAGGAAGCACATCGCTCCCTCAATGCGCGCCACCACATCTCACTTCTTCACGAGCGGGCACTTGCTCTGCTCGAGCGGCATCGCGGCCTGATCGCCCGGGATGGTGCGCAGGATCTTGTAGTAATCCCACGGCCCCTTGGACTCCTTCTCGCTCTTGACCTCGACGAGATACATGTCGTGGATCAGGCGGCCGTCCTCGCGGATCTTCGCGCCCTTGGCGAAGAAGTCATCGACCGGCATCTCGCGCATCTTCGCAGCGACTGCCTTGGCTTCATCCGTGCCTGCGGCCTTGACGGCCTTCAGATAGTGCATGACCGACGAATAGACGCCCGCCTGGATCATGTCCGGCTTGCGCTTGGTCTGCGCCTCGAAGCGCTTGGCGAACTCCCGGCTACCCTCGTCGCGATCCCAGTAGTAGGCCGTCGTGGCGATGAGGCCGCGCGCGCCCTTCAAGCCCATGGCATGGACGTCCGTGATCACGATGACGAGACCGACGAGCTTCTGGCCACCTTCAGTGATGCCGAACTCGCTCGCCTGCTTCACCGCGTTGACCGTATCGAGACCGCCATTCGCGAGGCCGATGATCGGTGCCTTCGAACCTTGTGCCTGCAGCAGGAACGACGAAAAGTCACTGGTGCCCGTCGGATGACGGACCTGGCCGAGCACCTTGCCGCCCTTCGAAGTGACCTCAGCGGTAAGATCCGACGCCATCGAGTGGCCGAACGCGTAGTCCGCCACCAGCAGGAACCATTCCTTGCCACCTTCCTGAAGGATGGCGCGCGCGCTGCCGATGGCCTGCGAGTACGTATCGAAGGTCCAATGGAAGCCGTTCGGCGAGCAGTCCTCGTTCGTGAGACGGGTCGTTGCCGGCCCGGAGAAGAGCGCGATGCGGTTGCGCTCCCTGGCGAGGTTCTGGATCGCGAGCGCAACGGCTGAGTTCGTGAGGTCGGCGAAAACGTCGACGCCATCGACATCGATCCACTGACGCGCTGTCGACGCCGCGAGATCGACCTTGTTTTGGTGATCAGCGGAAAGGATCTCGATTGGCTTGCCGAGAACTGTCCCGCCAAAATCCTCAACCGCCATGCGCGCGGCGAGCACCGATCCCGTCCCGCCGAAGTCCGCATAGAGGCCCGACTGATCGTTGAGCACGCCGATCTTCACGGCATCGCCCGAGATCTGCGCGCTTGCGCTACTCGCCCCCAAACAGACCGCAGCCGAAACGAGGCTGGCTATCACTGATCGCATGTTCATTTACTCCCTAGGCTCAAGCTTGATTTGTGCGATTGGACTGGCGCAATCCAGCCGATCGCACAACCTTGCAATGCGCCTAGGAGCGATGCCGAAATGGGGGGACGATCCGTGGACGCTCAAGATGACTGAGGTGGTTCCGCGGGTGGCGCTTCCGACACGCGCGCGAGCGCTTCGGCAATGCGCACACTGTCGAGGTCGTCCTTGTGGATCACGTCGACGGCGCCCGCCTTGACCAGCATCGCGCGGCGCAGCCGATCGACTTGCCCGCTGACGACGATGATGGGGCCCGTGTAGCCGCAGCGCCGGAGGAACGGGATCGTGTGTGTCGCGTTGTCGGACGGCTTCAGGTAGTCGTCGAGAAAGATCAGCTCGGGCTTGCGCTCGATGACGCAGTCGAGCGCCGAGCCGAGCGTGCGCGCGCGGCGCACCTCGATGGCATAGCCGAACATGATGTGGAGCGTGGCGCGCAGGCGGTCCGCATCGAAGTTCTCATCCTCGACGATGAGCACGTCCGTGAGTTGCCGGCCATCCTGCTGGGACTTCGCCGCATCGCTCTTGCGCGCAAGGAAGGTGCCGCCACGCCCCTTCAGGTCCTCAGCCATCGTCCCAAGATCTCCCCCGACATGCCGGGGCGCAGCGCGCCCCCACAGTCATCTCTAACCTTGCAACTGGATTGAGGCAAAACGTCAGTGATCATGATGGTGTCTGCCGGCCCCCAAAAGCTGAACGCCCCGGCGCAGCGGGGCGTTCTGATATTCCCAGGACATAAGGTAAATGGGCGTTGGCCGCCCGATCACGTCGCCCCGATCACGTCGCCATGTACTGGCCGCCATTGGCGTCAAGGCAGGCGCCCGTGATGAAACCGGCATCGTCCGAGGCGAGGAAAACAACGCAGCGTGCGATCTCCTCCGCCCCGCCGAGCCGCCCGACGGGAATTTGCGGGATGATCTTGGTGTCCAGGATCTCCTTGGGCACCGCCGCAACCATCTCGGTGTTGATATAGCCCGGCGCGATCACATTGGCCGTGATGCCCTTGGCTGCGCCTTCGAGGGCAATCGCCTTCGAGAAGCCGACGAGACCCGCCTTGGCCGCCGCGTAGTTGGCCTGGCCGAACTGGCCTTTGCGCCCGTTGATCGACGAGATCGAAATGATGCGGCCGAAGTTGCGCGCGCGCATGCTGTCGATCACCAGCCGGCTCATGTTGAATGCGGAGTCGAGGTTCGTGCGAATGACGTCGGTCCAGTACGCGCGCGTCATGCGGTGAAGTGCGGCGTCGCGCGTAATGCCGGCATTGTTCACCAGCACGTCGATGGGACCGAGATCACGCGTGATCTGCGCGACGGCCTTCTCGCAGGCATCGTAATCGCCGACATCGAACTTGTAGACGGGGATGCCGCTCTCGGCCTGGAACTTCTGCGCGGCGGCGTCATTGCCGGCGTACGTCGCAGCGACGCGGTAGCCTGCCTTCTTCATCCCAAGCGAGATCGCCTCGCCGATACCACGGGTACCGCCAGTCACTACTGCCACACGCGCCATTACTCGTTTCCTCTCCCTGCGGGTCGCATCATTCGACCCTTATAGTTTTATCGTTGCGCTGCTGTTGTTCTCGCTCAAACCGCAGGCAGCGCGCACAAAGCGCCGCCTGTGGTTAATTTTGCCGCGCTCAATCGCGCTGGACGCACATGGCGACACCCATGCCGCCACCGATGCACAGCGTCGCGAGGCCCTTCTTGGCGTCGCGGCGCTGCATTTCGTAGAGCAGCGTCGTGAGCACGCGTGCGCCCGAAGCGCCGATCGGATGGCCGATGGCGATCGCGCCGCCGTTCACGTTGACCTTGGACGTATCCCAGCCGAGGCCCTTGTTGACCGCGCAGGCCTGCGCCGCGAACGCTTCGTTCGCCTCGATGAGATCGAGGTCCTGCACCGACCAGCCGGCCTTCTCGAGCGCCTTCCGCGACGCGGGGATGGGGCCCGTTCCCATGATCGACGGATCGACGCCGGCGCTTGCCCAGGAGACGATGCGCGCAAGCGGCTTGATGCCGCGCTTCTTCGCTTCCTCGAGTGTCATGAGAACGACGGCTGCGGCGCCGTCATTGATACCCGAAGCGGTCCCCGCCGTGACCGTGCCCTCTTTGTCGAAGGCAGGCTTCAACTTCGCGACGGACTCGAGCGTGACGCCATCCTTGATGTACTCGTCATCGGCAACGACGACATCGCCCTTGCGCGACTTGATCGTCACCGGAACGATCTCGTCCTTGAAGCGGCCCGCCTTCTTCGCGGCCTCGGCCTTGTTCTGAGAGGCGACGGCGAACTTGTCCTGCTCGTCACGGCTGATCTGCCACTGGCGCGCGACGTTCTCGGCGGTCGTGCCCATGTGATAGCCGTTGAAGGCGTCCCACAGGCCGTCCTTGATCATCGTGTCGATCATCTTCGCGTCGCCCATCTTCGTGCCGTCGCGGAGATGCATCACGTGCGGCGCCTGGCTCATGCTCTCCTGTCCGCCGGCGACGACGATCGTGGATGAACCGTCCTGGATCTGCTGAGCCGCAAGTGCAACCGCGCGCAAGCCGGAGCCGCAGAGCATGTTCATGCCCCAAGCCGGCGCATCGACGGGAATGCCGGCGCCGATCGAGGCTTGGCGAGCGGGATTCTGCCCTGCGCCGGCTGCAAGGATTTGCCCCATGATGACTTCCGAGACATCGCCGGGCGCGACGCCGGCACGGTCGAGGGCGCCCTTGATCGCCGTCTTTCCGAGTTCGTGGGCGGGCAAGCTCGCGAGCGCCCCATTGAAGGAGCCGACCGGCGTGCGGGCTGCACTTGCGATAACGATTGTTGATGAATCTGCGCTCATCGTCGTCTCCTGAGTGAAGGGATCGCGTCCCGTCCCGTGCGACCCATGAGGGTGCCGGCGTAACCGGCCGTTGGTCATGATGTATTCGTACGATTACAGCCGATTGAGGGTTCCGGCAATCGGATCGCGTGGCAACCAACCTCCGCATTTAGGGGCGTTGGGACTGGAATCCCAGGTTCCCTGACATGGGGTGAGCGTGGTAGCATTGCCATATGTCAAGCACTGGGAGGCGGCCCAAGTTATGCTGAGCAAGTCTGACGCTGCCACGGGGAAGAAAGAACCGGTCGTCATTAAGAAGTACGCGAACCGGCGTCTCTACAATACCGAGACCAGCACCTACGTGACGCTGGAAGACCTTGCCCAGATGGTTCGCTCGGAGCGCGATTTCGTCGTTTTCGACGCACGCACCGGCGACGACCTGACTCACTCCGTGCTTACACAGATCATCGTTGAGCAGGAGAGCCGGGCGGGTACCCAGACCCTGCTGCCCGTGCCGTTCCTGCGCCAGCTCATCCGCTTCTACGGCGGTGCCATGGAGCGCATGGTGCCGAGCTATCTGCAGGTCAGCCTCGAAACGCTGACGCGCGAGCAGGACAAGTTCCGCAAGCAGTTCGCCAACGCCTTCACGCCCCAGGGCGCACTCGAGGCGTACCAGGAGCAGGCGCGCAAGAACCTCCAGCTCTTCGAGCAAGCAATGACCATGTTCAGCCCCTTTGCCGCCGCCAAGCCCGGCGCCAAGGCTGAGGGTGGCGCGCCCAAAGGCGAGAGCGCGGAGGCAGCCGCGACGCGCGAGAAGACGGCCGCCACCAAGCCTTCGGCAAGCGATACCGATGCCGCCGAGAGCGACGAATTGACCGTCATGCGCAACGAACTCGCGGCCATGCAGGCGCGAATCGAAAAGCTCGCCAAGACCAAGACCTGACGTGCCGTCAGCCGCGCTCGCGCGGCTGTTTTGCAAGGCCCAACGCGCCCTGAGGGGCGCTCTTGCGCTCCCCTGATTTTGGCGTCATCCTTTTGTCAAACACAGACAGGAGGCGCCCTTGAGCGATGCCGAACCAATAAGCCTCTATCCCGGCTTTGGTACGAGCGGGCCGATGTCCCAGCCCCAGCGCGCATCATCGCCGGCGCCGTCCGTGGTATGCTTCAGTCGACGCGAACTATCGGCCATTCTGGATGTCTACGGGCGCCAGGTTGCGGCGGGCGAATGGCGCGACTATGCGATCGACCATGGTCGCGAGACCGCCTATTTCTCGATCTTCCGCCGCGCGAGTGAAGTTCCTCTCTATCGCATCGAGAAGACGCCGAAGCTCGCGCGCAAGCAGGGCGCCTACAGTGTCGTCAGCGCCACCGGCCTGATCCTCAAGCGCGGCAATGAACTTGACCGGGTCCTCGCCGTCATCGACAAGCGCGTGCGCCTCGTCGACTGAGCCAATGGATTGATCCCCCATGACTGCCGAGATCATCAACCTACGACAAGCGCGCAAGCGGCGCGAACGTGAGGCCAAGGACGCCGAGGCAGCGGGCAACCGCGCGCGATTTGGCCGTACGCGCGCCGAGCGCGAGCGCGACGACATCGATGAGGCGAAGATCCGCCAGCATCTCGATGGCCATCACCTCGAGAATGGTTCGGATGCCCGCCCGGAAGAGCCAGCCAACGCTACGCCCGAGACTTCCGCACCCAAAAAAGTGCCGTGACGCGGCCCATCAAGCGCTCGTTCTCGATCGACGGGCACCGGACGTCGATCTCGCTTGAACCACCATTCTGGAGTGCCCTCAGGGAGGTGGCGGCCAAGGAGCGCCTCCCGCTCTCGCGGCTCGTCGCAACAATCGACCAAAATCGCGGCGCTACGGGGCTTTCGAGCGCCGTGCGCATATGGCTTCTGAGCTACTATCAATCACGCTCAGGTGGCGGATAGAACGAAGGCGGACATTCAGCCTAAGCCTATGATTATTTTTCGTTCTCGGCCCACCAATGCCCCAAAAAAGCCCGGAAACTGCGACGACGGTACGATCGGGATTGCCGGGGTTTGAGGGTCTTTCATTTATCCGTTGCTCAAGTCGGGCACCGTCCATCGGGCGGGGCGGAATAGTTGTGTCCGCCGTTCGACGTGAGCGACAGCAGCGGCATCCCGATCGGGGAAGTGGCCCAAAGGCTTATGCCGGGCCCACAGGGGATCGGAGTGATATTCATGACTGCTTGCGTGCGTCGTCGGATCGCAATGATGACTGCCGTCGGATTCTTGGTTGGATTGAGCCCGCTGGCCGCGTGCGCGCAGGACGCGCCGAAGGAGCGCGTAAAGGCCCAGACCACCAAGACCGCGCAGGCAAAAACCAAAGACAAAGAGAAGAAGGCGACCGCCGAGAAGGTCCACAAGATCGCGATCCAGGTTGCTGAAAACAATCCTCAGCTCATGAATCTTGCCCTCAACAATGCAAGCAACATTATCGCCCACTACAAGAAGAGCGGCGAGAAGGTCGTGGTCGAGATCGTGACCTTCGGTCCGGGTCTCCATATGCTGCGCGATGACACGAGCCCGGTCAAAGCGCGCGTCCAGACGATGTCGCTCGAGAATCCTGAGCTGACTTTTGCCGCTTGCGCCAACACCCAGTCGAACATGGCGAAGCAAGAGACCAAGGACGTCCCGCTCATGAGCGAGGCCAAGATCACGCCATCGGGCGTCGTGCGCCTCGCCGAGCTGCAGGGCCAGGGATACGCCTACATCCGGCCCTGAGCGCACGTCGTCGATCTGCCGCGGCCGCATAGCTTGTGCGTGCCGCCCCCCGGCCGCGAGCGGCCGGCAAGAGGCCGCAAAAGGCCCACGAGGCAGGATCGCGCGCTGAGCGCGCGCTCCGCCATACCCCGGGAGGACTATCGAGGAAGCGCCTCCCGCTGGGAGGCGAGTGTGCCCGGGCGGCCGCGTGGCGGCGCCGAAGTGATGGTCGCTACGACCAGATAAAACGGAGGTTTTCATGTTTGTTACGCGTTGCAGCCGGGCCCTCTCGTGGATGCTGCTCGCCTTTGCAGTCGCGGCGGCGCCCTTCATTGCGAATGCCGAAGCCCAGCAGACGCTTGCCCAGGCGACGAAGCGCACAAAGCAAGCTCAGCCGCAGTCGCTGTCGCCGGAAGCCAAGCGCCGCGAAGCCATCAATTCCTGGACCGTAGGTCTCGCAGCCGGCCGCACTGAAGGCGCACCGCTCCAGTTCGCTGCCGAACTCGCTCGCGTCGTCGACGATGGCGACAACATGCGCGTGCTGCCGATCGTGACGCGCGGTCCCTTCGATAACGTATTCGACCTGCTGTACCTGCGCGGCGTCGATGCGGCGATCGTCTACAGCGACGTTCTCGAGCACTTCAAGAACAACCCGGAAATCGCCGGCATCGGACGGCGCATCAACTTCCTGATGAACCTCTTCCCGTCCGAATTGCATATCTTCGCGGGACCTGGAATCAACTCCCTGAAAGACCTCGAGGGCAAGGCCGTCAACTTCAATACCGTCGGCACGGCCGCGGCCTACAGCGGCCCCATCATTTTCAAGCAGCTCGGGATCAACATCGACGCCCAGTTCATCCCGCACAACGTGGCCATGGCATCCATGCGCAAGGGCGAAGGCAAGTTCGCAGCGACCGTCTGGGTCTCCTCGAAGCCGCTGCCGCAGTTCCTCAAGGGAGATTTCCCGGAAGGCTTCAAGTTCCTCCCTGTCGAGTACAACGATAAGCTCGAGTACTATCTGCCGGCATATCTCGAATCGAAGGACTATCCGGCTCTGATCCCGGAAGGTCAGCGCATCGAGACGATCGCCGTCCCCGCCTTGCTCGCCGTGTATGACTGGCCGCGCGACACGGACCGTTTCCAGCGCGTCTCGCGCCTCGTCGACTACATCCACGATCGGTTCCCGCGCCTCCAGAGCGAGCCCGGCTATCACCCGAAGTGGAAGGACGTGAACCTTGCCGGCAACGTCCCAGGCTGGAAGCGCTTCCAGCCCATGCAGGACAAGCTCGACAAGATCGTGAAGGCAGCACCGCCTGCTGCTGCCGCACGACCGAAGATCGACCACGCCCTCGCTCGCGCCCAGGCAGCACGCGCGGCACCGGACAATCCGCAGGAACAGGAGCGGCTCTTCCAGCAGTTCCTCGAATGGACGAAGCAGAAGCAATGATGCCATGGCGGCGGGCGGCCGTTGCCGAGGCGGGCCCGCATCTGCGGCGCAAGGGGGCGATATGACTTACACGAGGATGCGGGTGCCCATGGGCGGCATCTTGAGAGGCGCGACAAGCCTCTGCATCATCACGTTTGCAGTGGGTGCGGTCACGCCAGCCACGGCCGTTCCCGCCCTCGGCAGTCCGGTTGCGGTCTCCGATATGGACGATGGCGACTCCGTCCGGATTCAAACTCAGGCTCAGGTCGGACAGAAGCCACATATCAATATCGGCAAGGTCGTTCTCGTCGAGCCAGCCAGCGAGACGCCCCTGCCGATACAGATCGGGCCTATCGACTCCATCCCGCGCAACAGCTTCGTGCGCATCCGCGGCATGCCACCCGCCGTCGTACTCTCGGAGGGCCACTCGATTGCGCCAGGATCCTGGGCCGTGCCGCTCTCTGTGCTGCCGAACCTGCGCATCTCGATTCCCGTCGGTGTCTCAGGCAAATCCGACATCACCATCGCGCTCGTGCAGATCGATGGGACGGTGCTTGCGGATGCGCGCGCATCACTCGTGGTCGCCGCAGCCGAGCTGATCGCACCTCAACAACCTGAGGCGCCGCGCGAGCGTAGTGTTGCCTCAGTCGGCGCGCCGCCGGCCCCCTTGGAAGCATCGCCGCCGCCGGCCCCGCGCCCGCCGGTCCCGGTGACCACCGCGCCGCCACCAAAGGAGCCGGCACAGCTGACGGAAGACCAGAAGCGCGCGCTCGCGTTCATCGTGCGCGGACGTGCGCAGGCGGCGCAGGGCAACATTGCTGCCGCGCGACTTTTCTACCAGCGCGCCGCTGAGGCCGACCTTGCGGATGGCGCGTTCGCGCTCGCGGGTACCTACGATCCGGCGGAGCTCGCCCTCATGGGCGTTGCGGGCGTGCAGCCCGACATCGCCCTAGCCCGGCGCTGGTACGAGAAAGCGCGCGAACTCGGTGCACGCGAAGCGGAGGAGCGGCTGCGTCGACTGAGCGCGCGATAGTCTTTGCCGCTGCGGGCAGCTTATCCAACTACGCAGGCGGCATTCGATCGGCCTCGACTTGACGCTGCGACCAGCGGCCATAGCGCCACGGCGCGAACCAGTGATGCTCAGACCGAACATCAGGCGCGGGATCATAGCCGGACGTACCCCACGGATGGCATCGGCAGACGCGTGCACCAGCGAGCCACCAGCCGCGCCACGCGCCGTTGAGCTCAATCGCATCGAGCGCATATTCCGAGCATGTCGGCAGATGCCGGCACTCATGGCCGAGCAGCGGCTTCAGCGTCCAGCGGTAGAGCCGCACAGGCGCTTTTGCGATCTTCTTGGTGATGTGCTCGATTGGGTTGGCCATCGTCGCAACGCCATGCATCAATCGCGCGCGGCAGCTACCTCATGCTCACCGCGCTTCTCGGCAATCTGATCGAGCGCACGCACGACCGCCTCAAAGGCGAGCAGCGTCGAGGCGTGGCGCCCCTTGACCTCGCGCACCGGCTCGAGCGCTGCAAGATCGGCCCAGCGCCCGGAAGGCGGCGGCCCGTTCTCCTTGAGCATGCGGCGCATCTCAGCGGCGACCTCGCGCAGCTCAGCTTCGCTGGAGCCGACGATATTGCGCGCCATGATCGCGGCCGAAGCCTGGCCGAGAAGGCAAGCCTTGACGCTCTGGGCGTATTCCTTGACCCGATCGCCGTTCATGGCGAGTTCGATGGCAATGGTCGAGCCACAAAGCTTCGAATGGGCCGAGGCCGTCGCATCGGGCGCAGCCAGGCGGCCGGCCGGCGGGATGCCCGCGGCCAGCTCGATGATGCGCTGGCTATAGAGGTCGCTCAGCTCTGTCATGATCCTCCGAGCCTCAGGCCTTAAGGCTGTTCCGTCCCCAATGGTTGACCGAGTCGCCAGCCCACAGATACCTTAACGGACGGCTTGTCGCCCACCTTGTCGCGATGAACCAGCCATCCCACATCGTGCTGGCATGATCCTGACTGGACGGGCGTCGATTGCCGTACCCATGCGCCCTGCCGGATATATCGCGCGCGCACAGGTCGAATTCAAGCGCGACGCGGAGAAGCCGGGCGATACAAGCCCGGCCAAACATGTTAAGCGCAGGTCCGAAACGCTCCCCGGAAGGTCGAACGCATGGAGCCGATGATCAAGAAGAATGGCGCCGCGCGCCTCCAGCTGACGGGCGATAGCGCGCCTGATAGCGCGTCTGGGCGGCCGACCCGCGCCGAGGCGGAGGAAGCCGTGCGGACGTTGCTTGCCTGGGCGGGCGACGACCCCAATCGGGAGGGTCTGCGCGACACGCCAAAGCGTGTGGCGGCCGCTTTCGAGGAATATTTCGCCGGCTACGGCGCCGACCCGGTCGAGGCGCTCTCGCGCACGTTCGAGGACGTCGGCGGGTACGACGACATGGTCATGCTGCGCGACATCCGCGTGCAGAGCCACTGCGAGCACCATATCGCGCCGTTCGTCGGCGTCGCCCATATCGCTTATCTCCCAGGTAGCCGCGTCGTCGGCCTCTCGAAGCTCGCGCGCGTCGTCGAGATCTTCGCGAGCCGCCTGCAGACGCAGGAGAAGCTGACCGCCGAAATCTCCGGCGCAATCGAGAATGTGCTCGCCCCACGCGGTGTCGCGATCCTGATCGAGGCGGAGCATCAGTGCATGTCCATGCGCGGTGTGCGCCAGCATGGCGTCTCGACGGTGACCACGCGTTTCAGCGGCGTTTTCGAGAGCGACGCCAGCTACCGCGACCGCTTTCTCCAGATGGTCCACGCCGGCCAGCGGACCTGAACCTTCATTCGGCTTCAACAGCGCTGAACTGGAACGCGCCATGAGCACCACGGCTTCAGGGCCCTTTGCCGAACGCGGTTCGCCCCTCGACATCGAGGAAGGCGCCACGTTCGCCCCGAAGTTCGACGAGGCCGGTCTTCTCGCCGCGGTCGCGACGGATGCCGACACCGGCGATGTGCTGATGTTCGCCTGGATGGATGCCGAAGCGCTCGCACGTACGATCGAGACGGGGCACGCCCACTTCTTCAGCCGCTCGCGCGGCCGCCAGTGGAAGAAGGGCGAGGAAAGCGGCAACATCCTCGAGGTCGTCGAGCTGCGTACGGATTGCGACCAGGATGCCATCTGGCTCAAGGTCCGCGTCGCGGGCGCGGGGGCTGCCTGCCACACCGGGCGCAAGAGTTGCTTCTACCGCGCTGTGCCGCTCGGCCCGGGCAATCCGGCCGGTCTCACCATGAGGTCCGTCGGCGGCGCCGCACTTTTCGACCCGGCCGCGGTTTATGCCGGCAAGCCCAAACCCGGCAGCACGCCCTGATGGTGAACGGCATATCTGGTCCGTTCCCGATGCAACACATTGCGAAGGCTCTCATTCCGCACGACGATTGATTTCGCAGGCCGAGACAAGCGATACTTGCCGAAACTCTTATCCAGAAGAGGCCCATGACCAACCGACCGCAAAAGCGCCCCGCGAACGGCGCGCCGCGTGCCCGATCGGCCGCACGCACCCGCGATGCCAGCGACGGGACCCCGCTCGGTGCCAGCGGCAAGGCCCTGATGATCCTCGAGCTTGTGTCCGAAGCACGCGAGCCCCTGTCCATGGCAGAGCTCGTGCGTCGCTCCGGCTTGACCAAGCCGACGGCCCACCGCATCACCGCCGCGCTCGCCGACATGGGCCTCATCGAGCGTGATCACTGGAAGCGTGGCTATATCGAAGGCCCGCGTCTCATCAAGCTCGCATTCGATACGCTCGCCGCCGCCGCACCGCGCACACTCAGGCACTCGATCCTGCGCGGGCTCTCGCAGGAGGTGGGCGAGACCTGCAATTTCGGTGTGCTCTCGGGTTCCGAGGTCATCTACCTCGACCGTGTCGAAGCGAAGTGGCCACTCGGCTTGCGCTTCGAGGCTGGGAGCCGTGTCCCTGCGCACGCATCCGCAATCGGCAAGCTGCTTCTGGCGCTGCAGCCCATCGAGCAGCGTGCCGAGATCATCGCCGCGCTGCCGCTCATCCGGCACACCAGCCGCACCATCACGGATGCGGCGCGCCTGAGCCGCGCGCTCGACAAGATCCGCGAGAGCGGTATCGGCACCGACGAGCAGGAGTACATGGACGGTGTCGTCTGCATCGCGATGCCGGTCCTGACGGAGAGCGGCGAGCTTGTGGGCGCCATCGCGATCTCGGCGCCGAACGCGCGCCTCGGGCTCGAGCAGCTCCTGAAATTCGCGCCGACGCTCCGCGATGCGACGACGCGCATGGGCGCCACCTTCCGCCTCGATCCCGAGGAGCGGCGTGGGCCTCAGTCGACGCGGTCGGGTGGTCGCAGCACAACAACGCCGCGCCGATCTCCGGGACGCGCGCAGGTGCGCGCCCAGTAAGATCATCCCCTCTCTCCGCAAGAGCGGGAAGAGGAGAAGAGAGGATCGCCATGACCGAACTTCAGCCGCGAACGCCCAACGCCGCCGCCATCGACGTGCTCGGCGCGGCCCGTGATTGGCTCTCGCGCGACGGCAAAGTCGCCATCGCGACCGTGATCGACACCTGGGGCTCGGCCCCCGTGCCGGTCGGCGGCCAGATGGCCATTGCAGCCGACGGCAATTTCCAGGGCTCGGTATCAGGCGGCTGCATCGAAGGCGACGTGATCATCGAGGGTGGCGAAGCGCTCGAAGATGGCAAGCCGCGCACGCTCACCTTTGGCGTCGCCGATGAAACCGCGTGGCGCGCCGGCCTCCCTTGTGGCGGGCAAGTCCGCGTACTCATCGAACGGCTCGGCAAGGACAACGGCGGCGACACACTACTCGATCGCGCCATCGCCGCACGCGCGAGCCGGCATGGCCTCGTCATCAAGACAAAGCTCGATGATGCCTCGCGTACCATCTACGAGCGCAGCGACACCAATCTGCCCGAGGACGTCGCCAACCGTTTCCGCACGGCGAAGAGCCAGCTCGTCGAGAGCCCCGACGGCGCCGTGTTTGTGCACGCGCTCGTGCCGCCCGCGCGCATCATCGCAATCGGCGCAACGCACATCGCGCAGGTGCTGGCGCAGCTCGCTGCACTCTCAGGTTACGAGATCATCGTCATCGACCCACGCACGGCCTTCGCCGATCCCGCGCGCTTCGGTGCAGCCGACGCAAAGCTCATCGCGGAGTGGCCGCAGGATGCGCTGCCGAAGCTCGGTCTCGATCCTTACACGGCCGTGCTTACGCTCGCTCACGTCGCACACATCGACGACGAGGCCCTGAAGCTCGCCGTGAAGGCGAACTGCCTCTACGTCTCCGCCCTCGGCTCATCGCGCAATCATGCCAAACGCCGCGAGCGCCTGCTCGCGGCGGGCATCACCGAGGAGGAGCTCGCCCGCATCAAGACGCCGATCGGTCTCGATATCGGCGCCCAGACGCCGGCCGAGATCGCCGTCTCCATCATGGCCGAGGTCATCCTTGCCGTGCGCGGCACGAAGAAGGCTAAGGGCTGACGAACAGCGCGCGAGACGGGGGAAACATCGTGATCATCGAGAGGGCGCCGCGCGCTCAGGGCGCCCAGAGCGCGATATGAGCGGTCGCGCGCTCGGCATCGACATCGCACCGAGGAAGCTCGCGCTCGTCGCGCTTTTCGCGCTGGTCGCCATTGCACTATCCGTGCTTCCGCCGCCGGCGGGTGCCCCGAACGCCATGATCGGCCTCGCCATCGTCGCCTTCACGGTAGCGCTGTGGGCGACGGCGGTGCTGCCCGCCCTGCACTCAGGCGCGATCTTCTTCGCCCTCGCGTTCGCAAGCGGTGTCGCGCCGACCATACCGCTCCTTTCGGGCTTCTGGTCGAATGCGGCGATGCTCGTGATCGGCGGCCTTGCGATCGGCGGTGCCGCAGAACGCACAGGCCTCGGCCGCTATGTGGCGCGCTCGCTCATGAGCGGCATCACCACGTATCCACGCCTCATTGCCAGCATTCTGATCGGCTCCACCGTCCTGAATTTTCTCGTCCCGACGACCATGGGACGGCTCGCCATCATGATCCCGATCCTGCTCGCGACGGCGAAGGAAGCAGGTTACGAGCCCGGCTCGCGCGGCTACATCGGCATCATTCTGACAGTGGTCGCCGGCAACTACCTCACCAGCTATGGCGTCATGCCGGCGAACCTCACAAACGTCATCTCGCTCGGCGCTCTGGAGACACTTGGCGGGCCGACCATTCGCTATGGCGCCTACCTGCTGATGTGCATGCCGCTGCTCGGCCTGCTGAAGACCGTCATGTTCTGGGCGGCTATATGTCTGCTCCTGCCGGCGCCGCCGCCGAAAGCCGTCGCGCCCGACACCATGTCCGCCTCGCTCACGCCCGCGGCCCGCCGGCTGGCCGTCCTGCTCATCGTGACTGTGCTTCTGTGGATGACCGACTACCTGCATCACCTGAAGCCGGGCTGGATCGCACTCGCAGCCGGGCTCGTGTGCCTGCTGCCGGCGCTCGGGCTCGCGCGCTTCGATGATGTCTTCGAGTTCAACAGGATCACGTCGATCATCTCGCTGGCCGCGGTGCTTGGCGTCGCGACTGTGCTCACCTTTTCCGGTGCCGGTACCATGATCGCGACGGCGCTGGCGCAGCTGATGCCCGCCTCCGGTGCCTCGCCGTCCTATGGCTTCATGCTGATATCGTTTTCAGCCTCGCTGATCGCTGTCGGCGCGACTATCCCGGGCTCCATTGCCATCGTCACCCCGACGCTCCCCGGTATCGAAGCCGCGACGGGCCTGCCGCTCACCGCCGGCTTGACGGCCATGCTGGTCGGGCTTCAATCGCCCTTCTTCGCATTCGAGGCCGTCCCGATCATGGTCGGTCTCATGATGGGCAAGGTCAGCGCGGGCGCGGCTTCCCGCATTCTCATCCCGCTCGCCATAACCGGCCTCCTGATCATCGCGCCACTGCAGATCGCATGGCTGAAGTTGCTCGGGGTCATGCCCTAGTGTGATGATCGAGAAATTCGCCAGAGCAATCGGCACGGTATCGAGCGAATTTCTCGATCTGAATCACACTAGCAAATCTATGATTCTAGTGTCCCTTTTGATTCCGAAGTTCGCTCGGGACACCAGCATCGAAGTCTGGCGAACTTCGGAATCGGGACACTAGGCCTCGCGCGGGCCGCCGCGGCGTGGCATGTTGGCGCCAACAATCCGACATTCCAGGGAAGGAGATGCCCATGCTCGACGCTTACATCTATGACGGCGCACGCACGCCCTTCGGTCGCCATGCCGGAAGCCTCTCGAAGGTCCGGCCGGACGACATGCTCGCGAGCGTCATCAAGGAAGTCGTCGGCCGCTCATCCTTTGCCCCCGGATCCATCGACGACGTCAATGTCGGCTGCGCGAGCCAGGCCGGCGAGGACAGCCGCTGCATTGCGCGCCACTCCATCCTGCTCGCGGGCCTGCCCATCGACGTGCCCGGCGCCGTCTTTCAGCGCAATTGCGGCTCGGGCCTCAATGCCATCATCTCCTCGGCGCACGCGATCACCTGCGGCGAAGGCGATGTGTTCATCGCTGGCGGCGTCGAGAGCATGACGCGCGCGCCCTTCGTCGTCGGCAAGAGCGAACAGGCCTTCGGCAAGGACTTCAAGGTGTTCGATAGCGCCATCGGCGCCCGCTTCCCCAATCCGAAAATCGAGAAGCAGTTCGGCGCCGACTCCATGCCCGAAACCGCCGACAATCTCGCCCGCGACTTCCAGATCTCGCGCGAGGACTGCGATGCCTACGCGATCAAGTCGCAGCAGTCCTATGCCAAGGCCAAGGCCGATGGCTTCTTCACGGGCGAGCTGAGCGCAATCACCATCCCCGGCACGCGCGGCAAGCCCGATGTGATCATCGCCGAGGACGAGCATCCGCGCCCCGAGACGACACTCGATGGGCTCAAGAAGCTGCGTCCGCTCTTCGAGGGCGGCGTCACCACAGCCGGCAATGCCTCGGGCATCAACGATGGCGCCGTGGCGCTTCTCCTGGCGAGCCGCAAGGCCGGCGACAAGGCCGGCGCCAAGCCGATCGCGCGCATCGTTTCGTCGGCTGTCGCGGGCGTGCCGCCGCGCACCATGGGCTTCGGCCCTGTGCCCGCCGCGAAGAAGGCGCTCGAGCGCGCAGGCCTCGACATCAAGGACATGGACGTCATCGAGATCAACGAGGCTTTCGCGGCACAGGTACTCTCCTGCCTCAAGGGCCTCGACGTCGACTTCACGGACAGCCGAGTGAACCCAAATGGCGGCGCGATCGCTCTCGGCCATCCGCTCGGCGCCTCGGGTGGACGCATCGCGCTCACGGCCGCGCGCCAGCTTCAGCGCACGGGCGGCAAGTATGCGCTTGTCTCCATGTGCATCGGCGTCGGCCAGGGCATCGCCATGGTTATCGAGCGGGCTTGAGTTCTTTTTTTCCTGCCGCGGGCTGCCGGGAAGAGGCGCTTCGCCTTCAACCGTGATGCTATGCCCGCGGCTGCCATGCAGGGGGCGCGTCCCAGGATGCGCGCTCGCTCGCGAAGCGACTAAGCCTTCGTCCCAAGCCGCCCCGAACCAATGACCGGCGTTGCGTCCGCATCGAGCGGCCAGCGGGCACGCGCGGCGAAATCGAGTGCGTTCGTATTGTTGCGCGCGAGGTGCTCGGCGCCGGCCCATGCGACCATTGCGGCGTTGTCCGTGCAAAGCGCGATCGGCGGGATCGAGAGACGCACGCTCTCGCGCGCTGCGAGTTCTGCGAGCCCGCCGCGCAGACGCTGGTTCGCCGCAACGCCGCCGGCCACGACCAACACATCGGCCGCCGCGCGCGTACGCGCAATACGCAGCGCCGTCCGCGTGCGATCGACGACAGCATCGACGACGGCTTGCTCGAAGGAGGCGCAGAGGTCGGCGACGCCCTGATCGTCGAGCGGCGCGGCAGCCTGCGCCGCCAGACGCACAGCCGTCTTGAGACCGGCGAACGAGAAGTGTGGTTCAGGCCGGCCGAGCATGGGGCGCGGCAAGTTGAACCGATCCGCGCGACCGCCATGCGCGGCCTTCTCCACCGAGGGGCCACCCGGTTGGGGAAGGCCGAGCAGCTTCGCGGTCTTATCGAAGGCCTCGCCGAGCGCGTCGTCGATCGTTGTGCCGAGGCGCACGTACCGGCCCACATCCTCGATGAGAAGGAGCTGCGTATGCCCGCCGGAAACGAGCAAAAGCAAATAAGGCGGCTTCAGATCCTCCGTCAGCCCAGGCGTGAGCGCATGCGCTTCGAGATGGTTCGCGGCAATAAAGGGCAGGTCATGGACGAGCGCGATGGCCTTGGCCTCGGTCAACCCGACCAGCACGCCACCGATCAGGCCAGGCCCTCCCGTCGCCGCGACGGCCGACAGGTCGCTAAAATCGATACCCGCCTCGCGCAGGGCATCAGCGATGATCTCGTCGAGGCATTCGACATGCGCCCGTGCCGCGATCTCTGGGACGACGCCGCCATAGGGTCTATGCTGCTCCCACTGCGAGCGAACCACGCTGGAGAGGATCCGGCCCTGCCCATCAGCCGTACGCGCAACGACGGCTGCGGCGGTTTCGTCGCAGCTCGTTTCGATACCGAGAACGAGTTGGGTCCGCCCCTCATGGGTCGCCGGATAGTCGTTCACTCGAGCCTGCCGATGGAAGCATTTGCATCGCGCGCCGCGGGCAGGCATAGACTGCCGGCGCGGCGCCTCTCATGCGCGCTCCGGTAGCATCGACCGAGGACAACTTGCAACAACCGCGGCTCCGCATCGGCACTCGTGGCTCCGGTCTGGCGCTTGCCCAGGCGCGGCAGGTCCAGCGTCTGCTGATCGCGGCTCATGGCTTCGACGAGAGCGAAATCGAGATCGTCGTGATCCGCACGACGGGCGACCGCATCCAGGACCGGCCGTTGAGCGAGGCGGGCGGCAAGGGCCTCTTCACCAAGGAGATCGAGGAGGGTCTGCTGGACGGATCGCTCGACCTCGCCGTACACTCCATGAAGGACATGCCGACGGCACTGCCCGACGGCCTGACCATCTCAGCCATGCTGCCGCGCGAGGACGTGCGCGACGCCTTCATCAGTGTGAAGTGGGCGAGCCTGGACGCGCTGCCGCAGAGCGCGGTGGTGGGGTCGTCGTCATTGAGACGCCAGGCACAGCTTCGTCGCGCGCGGCCGGATCTTCAGGTCGTGACCTATCGCGGCAATGTCGAGACACGCCTTCGCAAGCTCGGCGAGGGTGTCGTCGATGCGACGCTGCTTGCCGTCGCGGGCCTCAACCGCCTCGGACTTGCGGACCGCATCACGGCCGCCATTCCCGATGATGTCATGCTGCCCGCCGTCGCGCAGGGCGCCATCGGCATCGAGTGCCGCTTCGACGACGAGGACACGCACGCACTGCTCAGCTCCCTCAATGATCCGGCGACCTCGCTTTGCGTAACGGCCGAGCGCGCATTCCTGGCGCGCCTCGAAGGCTCGTGCCGCACGCCGATCGCAGGGCTCGGCACGCTCAGCGGCAATTCATTCACATTCCGAGGTGAGATCCTCACGCCGGACGGCAAGGAAAGCCACGCGACGCGCCGCAACGGTTCGCCCGCCGCCGCTGTCCAGCTCGCGACCGAGGCCGCGGAGGAGCTGCTCGCGCAGGCTGGCCCCGGCTTCTTCGGAGCGCACGGCTGATGTTCTTCCTGGTGACGCGACCAGAACCCGAGGGCACGAAGCTCAAGGGCATGCTCGAGGATCTCGGGCACGAGGCGGTCGTCGAGTCGCTGATGGAAGCCGAGCTGCTGCCGGAAGCCATCGACGATCTCAATGGCGTCACGGCGCTCATCGCGACGAGCCGGAATGCGCTCCGGGCCCTCGCGCAATCTTCTTATCTGCATGATGCGCTGGCCATCCCGCTCTTCGCCGTTGGTCAGGGCACGGCGGAGATTGCGCGCGACCTCGGATTCGAGCGCATTGCCATCGGCCCCGGATCGGTGAGCGGGTTCGCCGCGGCCATAGCCGGCACGCTCGATCCGGCCGACGGGTTGATCCTGCATCTGGCCGGTGATGCCCTGGCCGGCGACCTGGCCGGGGAGCTCGAGGAGCTTGGATTTCGCGTGCTGCAGCCTGTCGTCTATCGTATGAAAGCGGCGGAGGCCCTAGGCGAGGGCACGCGGGAGGCGATCGGCGAGGGCGCGATCGACGGTGTGGTGTTGATGTCGCCGCGCACAGCGCGCATCTACGCCGGCCTGATCAAGCGCCATGGTCTGGCGGACGCTGCCGCGGAGATCGTCCACGTATGCCTCTCGGATGCCATCGCCCGCAGCCTCGCGCCGATCGGAGACGTGCCGGTCGAGATTGCGGAGAAGCCGACGTTGAATGCTATTCTCCAGTTGATCGAACAGGTTGCAGATAGATTGGACAATCAGAAATTTACTTAACACACTTGAGACCATTTTCAGACGCGATTGACTAAGCGCATGTCTCGCGATGACCGACCGGGTCTAGTATCGCGTAGCGGAAGGATGAGGCGGCGATGACGAACGGCACGCAGGGTTCAGGTCCGAAGCGGCCGCACGCGACGATCGAAGGCAAGGCGACCGAGATCAAACCGGAGCCGGCGAAGCCAGCAACGACCAGTGCGGCGAGCCCATCGACGGATCAGCGCGCGGCGGCAGAAAAGGTCGCCGGTGCCGCGGCGAGTGTCGCCGCCGATAGCAAGAAGACAGAGGCGCCGAAGGCTGCCGCTGCCTCCGCGTCGAGTGCATCAACCTCATCTGCAAGCAAGGCAAGCGCTGCGCCCCCGCCGCCGGCCAAGTCCGGAGGTTTCGGCTCGATCGTTTCGCACACGGTTGCCGGCGTCGTCGGTGGTGCGCTCGTGCTCCTGGCGGGGCCGCTGCTCGGCCTTGGCGGGCCGGACACATCCAAGGTCGCGCCCGAAGTCGGACGGCGCCTCGCCACCCTGGAAGATGCCGCGCGCAAGGCTGCTCAGCCCGTTGTGTCGCCCGAGATCGCCAAGCGGCTCGCCGGATTGGAGCAGGGCGTCGATCAGCTCAAGGGCATCACCGCCGCCATCCCGAGCCTCGGCGAAGGACAGGTGCGGCTCGACGGCGAGGCCAAGGCAATCAAGGATCAACTCGCCAGCCGTACCGGCCCCGGCAGTGACGCCGAGCGGCTCGCGCGCATGGAGGAGCGGCTCTCAGCACTCGCGGCTGCAGCGCTCGCTGATCCCAAGGGTGCCGGACCGATCCCGCAGCTCGCACAAATCACCGGGCGCATCGCCGATCTCGAGACGGCGCTCACCAATCGCCTCGCCGCTGCGCGTCGCGACATGGGAACGGAGATCGAGAGCAAGCTCGCCTCGACGGCCGAAGCAGCCGAAGCCGCGCGCTCGGGCACACAGCGCATCGACCGCGAAGTGACGACACTCAAATCCGATGTTACCCGCACGACCCAGCGCGTGGATCAGCTGAAGGGTGACAGCGATCGTCTCACGGAGGTCGCACGCTCGGCTCAGGACGAGATCGCCACGCTCAAGACCGCGCTCGACACGCTCCGGCGCGAGACAGCAAAGCCTGCCGATGTCAGCGCCGCCGTCGCTCCGGCCGCCGCGCGCCTCGCCAAGCTCGAAGGCAGCGTCACGGAAGTATTGAAGGCCGAAGCCGACCGGCAAAGCAATGCCGAGCGCATCGTGCTCTCGCTGGAGCTCGGCAATCTCAAGCGCGCCATCGACCGCGGCGGCGCCTTTACGGCCGAGCTTGCGGAGGTCCGTAAAGTTGCGGGCAACCGCCTCGATCTCTCGGTGCTGCAGCGCTACCAGGACGATGGCCTGCCGACGATTGCGGATCTGGCGCGCCAGTTCCGCCCGCTCACCGGCGCGATCATCGACGCCGATGCCGAGCGCCAGGATGCTTCCGTTGTGGATCGCCTCGTGTCAGGCGCCCGCACCATCGTGCGCGTCCGCAAGCTCACACCCGAGGCCGACGACACCTCCGTCGAGGCCACCGTTGCGCGCATGGAAAGCGCGCTCAATGACGGCCGCCTCGCCGATGTCATGCGCCACGCCAAGACGCTGCCGGCTAAGAGCGTGACCGGCCCGACGCGGGCATGGCTCGACAAAGTCGCGGCACGACAGTCCGTCGAAGAAGCCATCGTCAACATCGATCGCCAGCTCAAGTCGTCACTCGGGGCTACAGCGCCCGCGGCGAAGGATGCCAAGCAATGATCCGCCTCATCCTGTATCTCGTTGGCGTCGGCCTGCTCGCGACCGGTCTTGCCTGGCTCGCGGATCGTCCTGGTCAGATGGTTCTCGTCTGGCAGGGCTATGAGATCGAAACGACGGTCTTCCGCGCCGTCGTGATCTTCGCGGTTGTGATCGGCATCGCAGTGTTCCTCTGGTCGCTGCTGCGTCAAGTGTGGAACAGCCCGGCTGCCGTCGGCCGCATCGTCAATCGCCGTCGCCAGGAGCGCGGGCTGGAAGCGCTTTCGAGCGGTATGATCGCCATCGGTGCCGGTGACCGCTCGCAGGCCATGCGCCATGCCATCCAGGCGCGCAAGGCGCTCCCCAATGAGCCCCTGACGCATCTCCTGCGCGCACAGGCGGCGCAGCTCTCCGGTGACCGCACGACGGCGCGGCGCGTCTTCGAGGCCATGCTGGGATCGAAGGAAACCGAGCAGCTCGGCCTGCGCGGCCTGTTCCTCGAAGCCGAACGCGAGGGCGAGCACGAAGCCGCGCGTCAGTTCGCTGAGCGCGCGCTCCGCCTCAATCCACAGCTCGGTTGGCCGGTCGACGCGCTCTTCGAGCTGCAGTGCCGCGCCTCGGACTGGGCGGGTGCGCTGGATACACTCACCGCCGGCAAGCGCAATGGTCACTTCGAGAAGCCGATCGCGGACCGCCGGCGTGCCGTGATCCTCACGGCGCAGGCACAGGCGCTCGAGGACAGCAATGCCGAGAAGGCCCTCGCGCTCGCCATGGAGGCACACAACCTCGCGCCCGATCTCGTGGAAGCCGGGGCAATTGCCGGACGTATTTTCTCCTCGCGCGGCCAGACGGGCAAGGTTGCCCGCGTCATCGAACAGACCTGGAAGCGCGCGCCGCACCCCGATCTCGCGGTCGCCTATGCTCATGCGCGTCCCGGCGACAGCCCGAAGGATCGCCTCGAGCGTGTGAAGAATCTCGCACGCGCGACGCCGCACTCCGTCGAAGCACCGATCGCCGTGGCTCACGCCGCCATCGAGGCGCACGACTGGACGGAGGGGCGCAAGGCGCTCGCGCCGCTCATCGACGGGCGTCTCTCGCAGCGCGTATGCACGCTCATGGCGCGCATCGAGGGCGAACAGTTCGGCAATGCCGGGCGCGTGCGCGAATGGCTGGCGCGCGCATCCAATGCGCCGCGTGATCCCGCATGGACGGCGGACGGTGTCGTTGCCGAACGCTGGGCCGCGATCTCGCCGGTTACCGGTACGCTCGATGCCTTCCAGTGGAAAGTGCCCATCGAGCAGAAGGGCACGCAGGACGAAGAACTCGCCCTGGCCAAGCTCGAGGAGTTGATGGCCCTCGGCGAAGCGAAGAGCGAGAAGGTGATCGAGGCGAAGCCCCTCGCGGACGACGACGCGCCGCAGACCGTGGAGGTCACCGAGGCGAGACCGGTCACCAAGCCGACGAGCGTGCCGCGTTCGAATGGGGCGGCGACGGAAACATTCGTGCCGTCGCGCGCGCCCGACGATCCGGGTGTGGAGGATGACGAGCCGGCAACGCGTGCCAAGCCCGCAGCAAAGACCGGGACGGCCGCTTGAGATTCGAGAACGGCCTCAGCGCGACTGGCGGTCGCCGCCGAAGACCAACCGGGCGCGCACGCCGCGACCGGGACGGCTCTTGAGATCGAGGCGCGCACCGTTCGCTGCTGCAAGCGATCGCGTAAGCGGCAAGCCGAGCCCGGGTTTGCGCGGTGCTGCGGCCCCGGTCGCGCCCTTCGTCGCTGGCGGTAGGCCCGCGCCGTTGTCCTCGACCTCGATCCACACTTCGCCACTCAGCTCGTAGCCGGTCGTCACCTTGATGCGCACTGACGGGCCGCCGTGCTTGATGCTGTTGGAAACGAGATTGAGCAGCATCTGGCGGATATTGCGCCGGTCGGCGGTGACACGCGGTAGACCGCCCACGAGGGCTGTCTCGAGCCGCGCACCCGACTTCTCGGCAAGCGGCTGCAGTGATGTGGCGATGGCCTCGGCCTCCGCATTGAGATCGATCTCGGCGAAATCGCGGGCTTCTCCGGCGTGGGTTGGCGCATCGCGCAGAATACCGTCCACAACCTCCAGACCATGCCGCGCGCTCGACAGAATGTCGCGGACATACCCGCGGTAACGTTCGTTCGGCCAGGGTCCGAGACGCTCCTCGGTGATGACCTCGGCGAGGGAGACGATGGCGGCGAGTGGCGTCCGAATTTCGTGCGCGAGATGGGCACGCTGCTCATCGACGGTCGGCTCGCGTGCCGGCCCCGGTGCTTGGGCCGATGCTTTGGCCGGCTCGGGCGTACGCGCTGGCGGAGCAGGCGGGGCGGGTGCATCATCCTGGTTCGCGGGCGTATCGACACCAGCCGTGATGCGCGCAGAACCCTGGCGTATGCGCCGCGCAATCTCGCGCAGCGTCTCCATATCGTTGACGGGCGGGCCCGGTGCGGGAATCGGTGCAGGATCGGGCACGCGCCTTGGCGCTGGACTGGGCGCAGGCCGAATACGTTCCGGCGCCTCTAAGCGCGGTGCCGGCGTCATCTTCGCGCGCAAGGCGTCTGCGGTAAGCGGCATCTCCCTGCGTTGCACGTCCCTTCGCTCGGCCACAGGCTTCGTCATCGCGCCCGCGATAACGAGCAGCAGGCCAGGCCCGGCGCTCTCGTGGAGCGTGCGAACCTCGCAGGAGAGCGTGCGGATACCGTTTGTCGTCCAAAACTTCAGCGGCTCGATCGTGCTGGTCGTGGTTTCGAGGAATGAGCCCTGAGCGAAACGCGAGCGCAGCGCGCGTAGCGCCGGCACGACACTGTCGAGAACAGGCGCGGCGGTGGGAATACCCCAGACGGCACTGCCGCGCCCATTGGCGCCGGCAATGGCGCCGCGTTCCACGTCGATGATCCAGGCAGACGCGCCTATGTCAGCCAATATTTCGGCGAGCGCGCTCTCGATCGGATTTTTCGAAACAAAGTTCAATGGAGGGCCCACCGCTCCAGCCGGCGCGTTCTCCATTTGTTTAAAGCGCCGACTCGGCCGGTGTCCAGCACCGCAGGGTGGCAGGGCGCTAGCCAGCGGCACTCATCCACAGTCGTGCAGCCGCAGGCAGAGCTGTCGGACGCTACTTCTTCTTGGCCTTGGCTTTTCCGAGGTCACGGCCCCAGCAGACCGGAGCCTGCGCCGTGCACGTGTGCTCATCGAAAACAATGAAGTCGAGGAACAACTTGCAGTTCACCGTCTTGGCACCGACCCGATAATTCTTGATGCCGCGCTTTCCCATGGTGGCGACAATATGCTTGTCGAGCAGCGCAAGGGCATCCCGCGTCGGGCCTTCCTTACCGTAGTCGTTCACCTCGAAGGCCAGCGTCTCGCATTCGGCCCTGGCCGGTGATGCGGTGAGAATGACGGCCAAGCCTGCCGCTGCGGAGAAGAGAGAAAGTGCGCGCATCGCTGCCCCTTTCGCGGATCGCCAGTGCGCTGAGCGGCGCAATGGATTGTGTGCTGAGGATTGTCGTTAACCTTGTCTGTCTTTAGCGGGCGTGCGAAGCCTCCGCCAGTCCCCGAGGTCGATCCAGTTGGGGACGCGGCAGAAGCGCCACAAGCGTCCGCACGCTCGCGGCCGTCGACGGAACGAACGTGCTCGCATGATTTTGCCGCATTGGACCGGCTATCAATGGCCGCAAATTCCATCCGCATCTTCGAGGAGTTGCATGCGCCGCACAGACCAGCTCAAAGCCTGCGTTCTTTCCGCGCTCACCGCCTTTACGGCGACCATTGCCCTCGGCACCAGCGCTCTGGCGACCCCGCCGCCTCCCAGCCCCAGCAAGATGAACTGCCAGAATACCGGCAGCTTCGAAGGCTGGCTCCGTGGTTTCCGTCAGGAAGCGGCTGCCGCAGGCGTCACCCCAAGGACCATCTCCGCCGTTCTCGACGACATGACCCTTGACCAGGGCATCATCGCGCGCGACCGCCGCCAGTCCTTCTTCGGCCAGAGCTTCGTCGATTTCCGCGGCAAACTCGTCTCGCGCAATCGCATCCAGAACGGGATGCGCCAGATGGAGCGCTATCGCGAAACCTTCGCACGCGCGGAAAAAGAGTATGGCGTGCCCGCGCCGGTCATCACCGGCTTCTGGGCGCTCGAGAGCGACTTCGGCGCCGGCATGGGCAAGCTCTCGGTGCTGCGCTCGCTCGCGACACTCGCCTATGACTGCCGCCGCGGCGAAATGTTCACGCGCGAGTTCATCGCCGCGCTCAAGATCATCGACCGGGGCGATCTCAAGCCTTCCGATATGATCGGCTCCTGGGCCGGCGAGCTTGGCCAAACGCAGTTCCTGCCCGGCCACTACCTCGCGCACGCCGTCGACTACGACGGCGATGGCCGCCGCGACCTCTTCAATAGTCCTGCTGACGTGATCGGCTCGACGGCCGCCTACCTAAAACACCTCGGCTGGCGCGCAAACGAGATGTGGCTCGAGGAAGTGCGCGCGCCGCGCAATCTGAACTGGGCCGAGGCTGACCTCACCATCCAGCATCCGAGAAGCCAGTGGGCCAAGTGGGGCGTGACGCGCGCCGATGGCAAGCCGCTGACCGCAGACGACAAGCAGGCCTCCCTGCTGGCGCTCATGGGACGCGATGGCCCACTTTTCCTCGCTTACCCGAACTTCCGCATCTATCTGGAATGGAACCAGTCGCTGAACTACGCGACGACGGTCGGCTACCTCGCGACGCGCTATGCGGGGGCCGGCGAAATGCGTGACGTGGGCAAGGACATCCCCTCATTGAGTCTCGATCAGGCCAAGGAGCTGCAGACCCTGCTTGCGCAGCGCGGCCATGATGTCGGCCGTATCGATGGCATCATCGGCGCCGGCACGCGCGCAGCCGTGAAGAAGGAGCAGATCCGCCTCAGCCTCGTCGCGGATGCCTATCCGACCGCCGAGCTGCTGGAGCGGCTGCGGAGGTAGCGACTACATTTCCCTCTCTTGTCTTCAATCAGGAGACAGGAGGCGGTGGAGTGCGAGCCATGGTCGGCCGTCGATCGCCGCAAGACCGAGGCCGATCATTGCCATGCCGGCGATGTGCCTGAGTTCAAGCGTCTCGCCGAGGAAAATCGTGCCGAGAACAATGGCGCTGACGGGGATCAGCAGCGTCACGAGCGAGGTGTTGCTCGCACCTGCCGTTGCAAGTAGCCGGAAGAAGAGAACATAGGCGAAGGCTGTCGACAGCGTGGCAATGCCGATCAGGGCTGCAATGGCATTGATGCTGGGCGCCGGGAGCGACCACGGACGGTCGAGCACCAGCATCATGGGCAAGAGCAGAATGCTCGACGCAACAAGCTGACCGGCAGCAGTGGCCATGGGAGCGACACCCATCGCCCGAAACCGGCGCCCGAAAATTCCCGCGAAACCATAGCTGACGGCGGCGGCAAGACAGGCGAGCTGAGCCAAAACGCCAGCGCCCAGTGCCTGCACTGCGTCGCCGCCTATCATGATTGCCACGCCCCCAAGACCTGCGAACACGCCGAAGAGCCGGCCGCCCGACAGCTTCTCGTCGGAGGTCATCATGTGCGCGAGAATGACCGTGAAGAGCGGCGTCGAGGCATTCAGGATGGACGCGACACCCGAGGCAATGTGCTGCTGCCCCCAGACAATAAGCGAGAAGGGGATGACGTTGTTGAGAAGCCCCATGCCGAAGAAGGCGATCCATACGCGCCCGTCCGAAGGCATTCTGATGCCGGCAACCTTCAGGACAGCGAGAAGGGCCAGAGCGGCCAAAGCAACGCGGGTAACGACGATCGTGAGGACAGGCAGCTCCTTGACGGCAATCGCATTGAAGAAGAACGCACCTCCCCAGACGGCCGCCAGCGCAGAGAGCGTCATCCACTCGAGCGCCGTCATAGATCGGTTGATCGGCGAGTTCGGTGACATGCAGTTCTCCACGGGCAGGCGACGACGATTGCCTGAGCCGCGCGGACTGTGGCTTCAGGCCGAAGCCGTCGCGATCCGATTCTTGCTTTCGTATCGAGCTATGCGCTGCGCTATGCCACCGCCACCGCGATGAACGCCATGCGCGCCTGATTGTGGCCGAGGTTGCTCTCGCGGCGGCGGGCGTCGAAGCCCGCGGCGCGCAGGATCGCCAGCATGTCCGCCTCGCTGTAGTGTGCGAGTCCGAGCGCAGCGCGCGTCTTGCGATAATCCGAGAAGAACGTGCGCGCGAGGCCGACGAAACTCGCCACGAAGAAGCCGTTAGCCGCCGCGAGCTTCATGAGGGCGACGACGTCCGTGAGCGGCCCGACATCCGGTGGGATCACGTCGGCAATCAGGAGCTGGCCATCGGGCTTCAGCAGACGGCGCCATGTCGCGAGCAGACCATCCAAATCCGGCCGGCTCAGGTACTGCAACACCGAGTTCACGACGATCAGGTCTAGACTGGCCTCGGGGATCTCGCCGAGTTGCTCGGGCGACATGACGACGACGTTGCCGAGCAAGCCGAACTTCTGCGCGAGCCGCGAACGCACAAGCTCCGCACCATCACAGAGGTGCAATACCTGACACTGCTTGGCGACGCGATCCGCGGAAAGCGCTTCGCCGCAGCCAAAGTCGAGCACGGCCGGATTCTTGTTCGGCAGCGCCTCGACGAGCTGCCGCGCGATCAAGTCGTAGTGAACGGCCTTGTGGCGCGCATTGACGTAGATCGGCGTATCCTGGTTCCAGTACTCGCGCCAGCTCATGTGAGGCCCTGTCCGGTTGCCGTTACGATAGCGTCCACTACGAACGCGCCGCGCACTGTCATACTCGAAGCTGGATTCCTGGGCATTATGCTTTGTAGGGGATCGAGGCGGGTTGCAACCGGGTGCGACGCACATCTACTTGGGAGCGGAAACGCTCGAGGAATTCGGAAAGGACCAGCCCATGGCGAGCAACGCACAGGCTGAGGCACTCCAAGCGAAGCCCCGGCCCATACATGCCGCCATGGACGCCTTGAAGGCGAGTGGACCGGATACGCAGGGCCGTCTCGCCCTCGCCCGCGCGGTGCTCGGCTCTGCCGAAGAAGCCGCACTTGTCGACCGTCCGGCGAGTGAGCTTGCCGCACTCGTCGACCATGCGCTGGCATTTCTCCAGGAAAAACCGGCCGGTGCGCCAAAGATCGCCGTGAGGTCGCTTGGCGGTGATCGTGCCGCCATCGAGATCCTCAATCCGGACATGCCCTTCCTGATGGACAGCATAGCCGCCGAGCTGCACGCGCGCGGTCTTGCCATCGATCTCGTGTTGCATCCGCTGATCAAAAGTGAGCGCACGCCGGATGGGCGGCTCGTGCGCATCCTCGGCAGCGGCGACCAGAGCTGGAACGATGGCCGCCAGGAAAGCTATATCGCCGTGCACGTCGGAGGGCTTGCGGCGGCGGACCGCGATGCGCTCGTCGCGTCGCTCACGGAAATTCTGAAGGAAGTGCGCACGGCCGTCAGCGACTGGCAGGCCATGCTCGCACGCCTCAGGAAGGCCATCGCCGACCTCGAGAAAGCCCCTGCGAGCGTGCCGGCGCCCATGCGCCAGGAGGCCGTTGCCTTCCTGAAGTGGCTCGACGCGGGCAACATCACGCTGCTCGGCATGCGCGACTATCGCCTGGACGGCGACATGCAGAGCGGCACGCTGGCTGCAACCGATGCGGTCGGACTCGGCCTGCTGCAGGACCCCAAGGTGCTGGTGCTGCGCCGCGGCGCCGAATTCGTGACACTCACGCCCGAGATCCGCGACTTCTATCTCCAGCCCGATCCACTGATCATAACCAAAGCCAATGTGCGCAGCCGCGTCCATCGGCGCGCGTACATGGACTACATCGGCGTGAAGACCTATCGCGCCGACGGCACACTCGATGGTGAGTTGCGCATCGTCGGGCTGTTCACTTCGCAGGCCTATGTGAAATCGCCGCGCGAAATCCCGATCCTCAGGGAGAAAGTCCAGAGCGTCCTTTCGAGCGCCGGCTATCCGCCCGAAAGCCATGCCGGGAAGTCGCTGCAGAACGTGGTCGAGACTTTCCCGCGCGACGAGCTCTTCCAGATCAGCACGGACGAGCTGGCGACGTGGTCGGCCGGCATTCTCGACCTGGAGCTCAGGCCGCGCGTGCGCGTCTTCGCGCGCGTCGACCGCTTCGACCGTTTCGTGTCCCTGCTCGTGTTCGTGCCGAGGGACCGCTTCTCGACGCGCGTGCGCGAGGAGATCGGCAACTACTTCGCCGAGACCTTCCGAGGACACGTCTCGGCTTTCACGCCGTACTTCACCGAAAGCCAGCTCACGCGCGTGCATTTCATCATTGGCCGCCGCGAGGGGACGACACCGAAGGTACCGGCCGAGGTCCTGGAGCGGGGCGTCGCGACGATCGTCAAGACCTGGCAGGACCGCCTTGCCGAAACGCTCGAGCAGGCAGGCCCCAAGACGGCGGCACTCGCCACCAAGTATCGCGAAGCCTTCTCTGCGGGCTATGCCGAGACATTCTCGCCGGCGCGCGCGCTCGAGGACATCCGCCGCATCGAGCGACTAGGGGCCGACCGGCCGCTCGCCATCGATTTCTATCTCGAGAAGTCGGCCGGCACCGAGCGTCTGCGCGCCGCCGTCTACCGCTTCGATGAGCCGATACGCCTTTCCGAGCGCGTGCCGGTGCTGGAGAACCTCGGCTTCTCGGTTGTCGACGAGCGCACGTACGAGGTTGCGCCGCGCTTCGGCGACATGATCCGCAAGGTCGTCCTCCACGACATGGTCCTGGAGGCGATCGACGGCGCCACGATCGACATCAAGCGGCATGACGTACGGCTCGAAGATGCCTTCCGTTCCGTCATCGCCGGCGCGACGAGCAGCGATACATTCAACCGTCTGATCATCGCGGCCGGTGCGAACTGGCGCGAAGCCGCACTCATGCGCTCCTATGCTGCCTACATGCGTCAGCTCAGCCTGCCGTTCGGCCCTGCCTATATCGCCGCGACGCTCATCACCCATGCCGGCATCGCGCGCGACCTCATGGAGCTGTTCCATCACCGTTTCAATCCTGATCAGGGCGGATCACCGGACGAGCGCATCGCCAGCGAAGCCCCGATCCGCGAGCGCATTGCCGGCGCACTCTCGAATGTGCAGAGCCTCGACGAAGATCGCATCATCAATCACCTCCTGAGCCTCATCGACGCGACGGTCCGCACGAACTTCCACCAGAAGGACAAGAAGGGCCGGCATCCCGAGACGATCGCGGTCAAGCTCGCCGGCCACGAGATCGAGTTCATGCCGCGCCCGCGTACCTATCGCGAGATCTGGGTCGCGAGCCCGCGTGTCGAGGGCGTGCACTTGCGCTTCGCGCCGATCGCGCGCGGCGGCATTCGATGGTCCGATCGCGCGCAGGATTTCCGCACGGAAGTGCTCGGCCTCGTGAAGGCGCAGCAGGTCAAGAATGCGGTGATCGTGCCGGCAGGCTCGAAGGGCGGCTTCCTGCCGAAGCTGCTGCCACGCGGCGGCGCGCGCGAAGCCGTGCAGGCTGAAGGCACAGCGGCCTACCGCATTTTCATCTCCGCCATGCTCGATCTCACCGACAATCTCGTCGATGGGAAGATCGTGCCGCCGGATCGCGTCGTGCGCTATGACGGCGATGATCCCTATCTCGTCGTCGCGGCCGACAAGGGTACGGCAACTTTCTCCGATCTCGCCAACGAACTCTCGACGAGCCGCGATTTCTGGCTCGGTGATGCCTTCGCCTCGGGCGGCTCGGCTGGCTATGACCACAAGAAAATGGGCATCACGGCGCGCGGCGCCTGGGAATGCGTGAAGCGCCACTTCCGCGAGATGGACGTCGACATCCAGACGCAACCTTTCACAGTCATCGGCGTCGGCGATATGTCAGGCGACGTATTCGGCAACGGCATGCTGCTCTCGCCGGCGATCCGCCTCGTTGCCGCATTCGACCACCGCGATATCTTCCTCGATCCCAATCCCGATGCCGCGTCGAGCCTTGCCGAGCGCACGCGCCTCTTCGCGCTACCCCGTTCGAGCTGGCAGGACTACAACAAGAGCCTCATTTCCAAGGGTGGCGGTATCTTCCCGCGCGCCTCGAAATCCGTGCCGCTCTCGCCCGAGGTGCGGGCCATACTGGGCCTCAAGGCCGAGCACTTGACGCCCGCGGAACTGATCAACGCCATCCTCAAGGCCGAGACGGATCTGCTCTGGTTCGGCGGTATCGGCACGTACATTCGCGCCTCCACCGAAACTGACGTAGACGCGGGCGATCGCGCGAATGATGCCATTCGCGTCACGGCACCGCAGCTCCGCGCGAAGGTCATCGGCGAAGGCGCCAACCTCGGCGTTACTCAGCGCGCGCGCATGGAGCTTTCTGCACGCGGCGTGCGACTGAACACCGACTTCATCGACAATTCGGCCGGTGTGAATTCCTCCGACCAGGAGGTGAATATCAAGATTGCGCTCGTGCCGGTCGTAAAATCGAACCGTCTCACCTACGAGACGCGGAACACGCTGCTCGCCAGCATGACCGACGAGGTCGCCGCCGCCGTCCTGCGCAACAACTACCAGCAGTCGCTGGCGCTCAGCCTCTCCGAGCGCAATGCCGTTGCCGATCTCAGTGCGCACGCGCGCCTGATCGAAGCCCTGGAGCAGCGCGGCATCCTCGAGCGCGAGATCGAGTACCTGCCCTCACTGCCGGAGATCTCTGTCCGATCCTCGTCGGGTCGCGGTCTCACACGGCCGGAGCTGGCGGTCCTCCTCAGCTATGCCAAGATTGCGCTCCGCAGTGATCTCCTCGCGAGCACCGTTCCGGATGCGCCGGCGCTCGAACCGCGCCTCATCGAGTACTTCCCACCGGAGCTCGCCGAGCGCTATCCCGATGACCTGAGGCGCCACCAGCTTCGCCGCGAGATCATCGCAACGACCGTGACGAACGCGGTGGTCAATCGCCTCGGCGCGGCGGCACCTCAACGCATGGCCGACGAGACGGCGCGTCCTGTCGCCGAGATTGCCTATGCCTTCACGGTCGCGCGCGCTGTTCTAGGGCTCAACGACATCTGGCCGCGCATCGACGCGCTCGACAACCGCATTGGTGGCGCGCTCCAACTCGATCTCTATGCCCGCACGCAGGAGGCGCTCGCTCACACCACGCGCTGGTTCCTCCGTGATGGTCAGGCCGCCAGCAACCTCGAAGCTGCGATCGCGCCCCACACGAAGGGATCGGCGGAGCTGACAGCGCTCATCGCAAGCGGTCTCGGCGACGAGGTCGAAGCCCAGCTTCGCGATACCGAGCAGGATTTCGTCGACAAGCAGGTGCCCGTCGATCTCGCCGCGGACCTCGCACGCCTCGCCTTGCTCGTAGATGCTCCGGCGATCACCGAAGCTGCAGCGCGATCCAGCGCGTCCTATGCGACGGCCGCGCGCGTGGTGCTCAATCTCAACAGGCGCTTCCACCTGCGCAATCTCATTGATGCGGGCCGTCGCATCCGTGCCACGGATGCCTATGACATGATGGCGGTGGCGGGAGCCGAGCAGGCATTGCTCGAAGCGCGCCGCCAGATCACGCTCGGCATTCTCGCCTCATCCGGCGACGATACTCACGCGCGCTGGAGCGAGAAACATGCCGGCGAGATCGGCCGCGTGGCCACGGCGCTCGCCGATCTCGGGACGAGTGGGCCGCTGACGCCTGCGCGTCTCATGGTCGCGGCAACCCGCCTCGGCGACCTTGCGCGCACGACCGCCTGAGCCTGGGAATATGCCGCACGCCGGGCTGGGGGCTTGAGCTTGCGGCCTCCGGCAGGCATCCTGCGATCCGGGATGCCCGCAGGGGGCGGCGCCTCCGCGGGGAACACAAGCATGTCTACCGATGCTGCGGCGACCGGGACCACGGCGCCGCCTTCCGCGCTCGCGGGCTGGGCGATGTTCGACTGGGCGGGCCAGCCCTTCTACACGCTCGTGCAGACCTTCCTGTTCGCACCCTACTTCGCGAACGTTGTCGTCTCCGATCCGAGCCAAGGGCAGGCCGCATGGGGCTATGCCGCGGCATTCGCCGGCGCGATCGTGGCGATCGGCAGCCCCCTTCTCGGCGCCGTCGCCGACAGCGGTGGCCGGCGCAAGCCCTGGATCGCGCTCTTCGGCCTCATGCTGGTGACCGGCCTCTGCCTGCTCTGGTTCGCAACGCCGAAGCTCACAGGACCAATGTTCTTCCTCGTTCTTGCTGGCTACGCGCTCGCCTTCGCCGGCGCCGAGTTCGCCGCCGTCTTCAACAATTCGATCATGCCGACGCTCGTGCGCAAGGATCAGCTCGGGCGGCTCTCCGGCATTGCCTGGGGCCTCGGCTATGCGGGCGGGCTCGTCAGTCTCGCACTCGTCGCAGGCTTCATCGTCACGGATCCATCGAGCGGCAAGACCATGCTCGGCATGGATCCGATCCTCAACCTCGATCAGGTGAGCCGCGAGGGCGACCGTCTTGTCGGACCGCTGTGTGCGGCATGGTTCATCCTGTTCGTCATCCCCTTCTTCCTGTTCGTGCCGGATAACAGGCAGCCCCTGAAGGCTTCATCCGAGAGCCCGATCCGCGACGCGCTGAAATCGCTCTGGGCCACGGTCCGCAACCTGCCGAAAGACGACCGCAACATCCTCTGGATGCTCATCGCGCGGATGCTCTACGCGGACGGGCTCGCGGCGATCTTTGTTTTCGGCGGTATCTACGGCGCCTCGGTGTTCGGCTGGCGCACGTTCGATCTCGGCCTCTTCGGCATCATTCTCGCCGGGACGGGGGCTGTCGGCGCCGTCATCGGCGGTCTGCTCGACGACCGCGTCGGTGCGAAGACCGTCATCGTCGGCTCGATCATGATCCTGCTGATCGGCTTCTTCGGCATTCTGTCCGTGGACAAGGGCAGCGTGCTCTTCGTCGTACCGATCGCCGAGAAGGCGCCGGGCTCGGGCGCGTTCTCGTCGCAGGGCGAGCAGATCTTCCTGTTCTTCTCGATCCTCATCGGACTTGTGGCGGCCCCCGTGCAGGCCGCCGGCCGATCGCTGCTCGCGCGCCTCGCACCACCCGAACGCATGACACAGTACTTCGGGCTCTTCGCCTTCTCAGGGAAGGCAACGGCCTTTGCCGCGCCCCTGGCGATTGCCATCGTGACGACGACAACCGGCAGTCAGCGATGGGGCATCGCCACGACAGCGCTGTTCCTGATTGGCGGTCTCATCTTCATGCTGCCGGTGCAGGAGACACGGCGGTCCGAATAAATGGACCCCGACGCAGGGGGGGCTGCGCCGGGGTCTGGGGTACGGGACGTGGACTGCGGGGGATCAGTCGTCGTCGCCGTAACGGCACTCGTTGAAGCGCTTCCACCAGTACTTGCTGCCCGTGTTCATCGCCTTGCGGTACAGCCAGCCGCAGCGGCGAACGTGGTAGCCGTGGTAACCGTAGCCATAGCCGCCGTAGACGACCGGCGCGCCGAGCACGATGCCGACACCGATCTTGCCGAAATGCTTGTGCTTGTGGCCGGCTTCGGCCTGGGACGAGGCGAGGCCGCTGCCGCCGATGACGGCGAGCGAGAGGGCGGCGAGGCTGGCAGACTTGATCAGGGTGGACTTGACCGACATTGGAACTTCTCCTTGAGGGCGGGGGGCGTTGATCCGGTTTTCGGCGGCGGAACAACCGCCACTTGCCTGATCTGTCGCGGCGACCTCGAAAGTGGTTCAAAGCTCCGTCGATTTTTTTCTCGGCCCTGCCGGCGGGCCTCCGCCAACTCCAGCCTCAGGCCTCCGACCGCATCGACCCCACCAGCCTCGCGTGTTAAGAAGCCGCGGCCGCAGGGTGGCTGAAGGCTCCCGAGTTGCTCCTGCAGCCGCCAATACCCACGACAACCCACTCGCCGGAACGCCCCATGACCACACGTGAACCCCTCAAGCTCGGCGTTGCCGGCCTCGGCACTGTCGGCGCCGGCCTCATCCAGCTCCTCAAGGCGCATGGGGCCAAGCTCGCCGACCAGCTTCACCGGCCGGTGGAGATCGTCGCCGTATCGGCGCGCGACCGCACGAAGGACCGCGGCGTGTCGCTCGAAGGCATCCGCTGGGTGGACGATCCCGTGGCCCTTGCCACCGATCCGGCCATCGACTGCTTCGTGGAGCTGATCGGAGGCGACGACGGCATCGTCAAGCGCGCCGTAGAGGCAGCACTGGCGGCCGGGAAACACGTCGTGACCGCCAACAAGGCGCTCCTCGCCCATCACGGCTTCGAGCTCGCGCAGCTCGCCGAGAAGCACAACGTGGCGCTGAATTTCGAAGCCGCTGTTGCCGGCGGCATTCCCGCGATCAAGACCGTGCGCGAGGCGCTGGTCGGCAACCAGGTGCACCGCGTATCGGGCATCCTCAACGGCACCTGCAATTACATTCTGAGCAAGATGCAGGAAGAGCGCCTTCCGTTCGCCGACGTGCTGAGAGAAGCCCAGGCAAAAGGTTACGCCGAGGCCGATCCGACGTTCGACATTGGCGGCTTCGACGCAGCCCACAAGCTTACGCTGCTGACGAGCCTCGTGTTCGGCACGCGCGTCGCGTTCGACCAGATCCACATCGAGGGCATTCAGACAATCACCGACGCTGATATCGATGCGGCGGACGAACTCGGCTATCGCATCAAGCTGCTCGGCGTCGCGACACTCACGGACAGCGGCATCGAAAGCCGCGTCACGCCGGTCATGATCCCCGTGGAAGCGGCCATTGCCGGCGTATCGGGCGTGACCAATGCCGTCTCGCTCGATGCGGACTTCGCCGGCAGCCTCCTGCTCGTCGGGCCGGGTGCCGGCGCACGCGCCACCGCTTCGGCCGTCGCGAGCGACATCGTCGATATTGCTGCTGGCTTCGTGATGCCGCCCTTCGGCGTGCCGTCATCGCGACTGAAGCCGCACAAGCGCGCGGCGCTCGGCCAGCACAAGGGCGACTACTACGTGCGTTTCTCCGCCTTCGATCGGCCCGGCGTGATGGCGGCCATCACGAAGCGCATGGCCGAGCAGGACGTCTCGCTCGACAGCATCGTGCAGCGCGGCCCGCGCGGGGCGCCGGGAACACTCGCCAATATCGTGATCATCACGCACGAGACGACGGAAGCGGCCATCCGCAAGGCACTCGATGATATCGAGGCCGACGGCAAGGTCGCCGAGAAGCCGCAGATGATCCGCATCGAGGAAGTCTGAGCGCGCAGTGCGCCTAGAAAGTGAGTGAAAGATCCTCTCACTTTTTTGGTATCTGGCGCAGATTCAGATATCCCGTTTACTCAACGCTGGGCGTAGCTGGCCAGAACGGCCACGCACTTAGAGAGCACCTTCCGCGCGCTTCCAGCTACATTTTGCTCCGTCAACAGCAGCATCGAGCTGGTCCAGTTCAGGGTCAGCACACCGCATCAGAAGCGATCCCCCGCGCCGTAGCGTGGATGATCGCATCTGGCCGCTGTGTGCTGCCTGTCCCGAGCGGCTCGGCAAAAGGAGCATGTTTCATGGGATTGACGTCATACTCTCTCTTGCTTGCCAGCAGTCTTGTACTCGCCTTCGCGGCTGTCGTGCCGGCACACGCCGCCCCCATCAAGAACGTCGTGCTCGTGCATGGCGCATTCGCCGATGGCTCGGGCTGGCGTGGCGTCTACGATGAGCTGACAAAGCGCGGCTACCGCGTCACCATCGTCCAGAACCCGCTCACCTCGCTCGCCGACGACGTCGCCGCGACGAAGCGGGCGCTCGACCGGCAGGACGGCCCTGCGATCCTCGTCGGCCACAGTTGGGGCGGCACCGTCATCACCGAAGCGGGTGTCGATCCTAAGGTCGCAGGTCTCGTCTATGTCTCGGCCCTTTCGCCTGACGCCGGCGAAACGACCGCGCAGCAATATGCCGGCTTCTCGGGCCCGCCGGAATTCGTGATCGACACGCATGGCGACGGCTTCGGTTTCCTGAAGCCGGAGAACTTCAAGATCGGCTTCGCAGCGGATGCGAGCGATACCGACGCGGCCTTCCTGCGTGACTCGCAGATACCGATCAACATGTCGGTTTTCGAGACCAAGCTCCAACACGCCGCCTGGCGGACCAAGCCGAGCTGGGCAGTGATCGCGACCGACGACAAGGCCTTCGACCTTCGCATGCTGCGCCACATGGCGAAGCGCATCGACGCGAAGATCACTGAAGTTGCCGCGAGCCACGCGGTCTTCATGACGCAGCCGAAGGTCGTCGCCGACGTGATCGACAGCGCAGCAAAGGCGGCGTCGAACTGAGGCTGCTGCAGAAACAGCGATGCCCCCGGGTAATCCCGAGGGCATCGCGCGCAAACAGACTTCAACAATCGATTGCGAGTTCGAGGCGGCTGACGCGCTCCAGCGCTCAGCTCTCTTCCTCGTCCTTCTTCTCGCCCGCGCCGAGTTCCTGAAGACGCGCGAGAACGCGCGATGCCTCGGCAGCCTCGGTCTCCGCGGCTTCCTCCGGCGGCAGCTCGGGGAAGCTCACATCGGGCTGCGGTCCGAGTCCGGGAACGGTCTCAGATGTCGGAAGCAACGTGCCGGCTTTGGGCTCGGCAGCGACACCCGCAGGCGCGGCCTGAGGCGCACGCTTTGCAGCCTTGGCCACTTCGGCGTCGAGATCGATCTGCGAGCAGAGGCCAAGCGTCACCGGATCCTGCGGCGTGAGGTTCTGCGCATTCCAGTGCGTGCGCTCGCGGATGGCTGCGATCGTCGGCTTGGTCGTGCCGACGAGGCGGATGATCTGGCTGTCCTTGAGCTCGGGATGATTGCGCAGCAGCCACATGACGGCGTTCGGGCGATCCTGCCGGCGCGAAACGGGCGTGTAGCGCGGGCCGCGCTTGGTCTTGACGGGCGGGATCTCGACCTTCGATTCCTGGAGCCTGAGGTGGTACTCGGCATCGGCCTCGCCGCGCTTGATCTCCTCGCGGCTGAGCTGGCCGGACGCGATCGGGTCCATGCCTTTGATGCCCTGCGCGACGTCACCGTCGGCAATGCCCTTGACCTCGAGATGATGGAGCCCGCAGAACTCCGCGATCTGGTCGAAGCTCAGCGAGGTGTTTTCCACCAGCCAGACGGCTGTTGCTTTGGGCATCAGCGGTTTGCGGTTGCTCATAGGGGGCGCTTTCCAGGTAATGGGCTCTTGGGGCGTGCCCGATAGCGTCGAGCAGCCGTGGTCGTTGAGGGTAATGAAGGGGGTCAGGCGTGCTTATAGCGCGATGCCCGCCGAGAGAGCAACCGGGAGATGTGCGAAGGCTGACGATTGCCCGGCGACCTCGAGGCCCGCTCGCAGAGCGTGGTCCGCATCCGGGGCAATGGTGAACGCAGGGATAGACCATGCCGAAGCTCGAATTCTGGTACGATTTCGCGTCGACCTACTCCTACCTCTCCGCCATGCGCATCGAGGCCCTTGCCGCGGCGGCCGGGGTCGAAATTGCCTACCGCCCCTTTCTTCTCGGCCCCATTTTCAAGGCCCAGGGCCTGGACACCTCGCCCTTCGTTCTCAACCCGGTAAAGGGTGAGTACATGGCCCGGGATATTGCCCGGATTGCCACCAACCGCGGCCTCGCTTTTCACGTACCAGAGCCCTTTCCGGCCCACAGCCTTCTGGCAGCCCGCATTGGCATGATCGCGGAAGAAGAAGGCTGGATCGGCGCTTTCACACGCGCGGTCTTCGACGCGGAATTCGCCGGGCGGGCAAATATTGCGGCACCGGAAACGATCGCGCAGGCCGTCGCGGGCCTCGGGCATGATCCGGCTCAGGTGCTGGCCCGCGCCGGCTCCGACGCGGTGAAATCAGCTCTTCGCTCGCGCTCGGAAGCTGCTGCTGGCAAAGGCATCTTCGGGGCGCCGACTTTCATCTCGGAGGATGGCGAACTCTTCTGGGGTGACGATCGCCTCGAGCAGGCGCTGGCCTGGACCGGCCGTATCGACAACCGGCCCGGCTGAATGGATGTTCACCATAAATCAGTACTTTAGCGCCCTGCGCGGTGATATATTGCGCGCGGCATCAATTAGGGAGCGACGCCGTGAAAAGGAATAAATGGGTTCTGGGACTGAGCGCTGTAGGGCTGGCGCTGGCTTTGATCGGTGGGACTGCTCACGCCCAGGCCCCGAAAGCAGAACCAAAGGCGGCTCCTAAAGCCGAGACCAAAGCACCAGCCGCGAGAAAGACCCCCAAGAAGGCGGCCTCCGCCTGCCAGGGCCTCGATGAGAAGGGCTGTGGCGCAAACACCGGCTGCTCGTGGATCAAGGCCACCAAGACCAAGGCCGGCGTCGATCGCAAAGCCTACTGCCGCCTGAAGTCGGCACCACCGAAAAAGGCCGCAGCACCGGCCAAGAAATAAGCTGTCCGTCACAACAAAAAGAAACCTTCCCGCCGCCGGAGCATCGCTCCGGCGGTTCTTTTTTCAGCCTATGCCCGCAAGGACGCTCGCAGCGTCCATCTCCCGGGCCTTGCTTTCCCACGACGCCCCTCTACCGTTGATCGAGACGGGGGTGGGATGGGGCAGCTCTTCGCCGCAGCATTGAGCGCGCTCGAGCGCGAACAGGACCGCTGGTTCCTCTGGGCGCCGGTACTGCTCGGCTGTGGCATCGCCGCCTACTTCGCGCTGACCTTCGAGCCCGCTCCTCTCGCCGCCGCCGGCGCTCTCGCATTGGCCGCCATCGTGCGCTGGCGCTGGCGCGAAGGAAGCCTTGCGGCCGTTGCGGGCGGTGCGATCTTCGCAATCGTCCTCGGCTTTGCTCTCGCGCAGGGCCGCGCGCTTTTTGTCGCCGCACCAGTCATCGCTGGCGACCGCAGCACGCACGTCGTGACGGGCTGGATCGAGCTGGTCGAACCACGCGAGGAACGCGGCGAGCGTCTCACCATCCGGGTGCACGGCATCGTCGGCCTCAAGACGGAGCAGCTGCCGACACGCATTCGGGCGCGCACGCTCACGTCAGATGGCTCGCTCAAAGCCGGTGATGCCGTGCGTGTCCGCGCCATGCTCTCGCCACCAGCGGCACCATCGCTGCCCGGCGGCTATGACTTCTCTCGGCAGGCTTGGTTTCTCGGCCTCGGCGGGGTTGGGTACACGCTTTCCACGCCCGAGCGCACGACGATCGACGCGCCGATGCCATGGGACCTCCGAGCGCGCGCAGCCTTCAACCGGCTCCGCCAGACGATCGCTCAGCGCGTTACGGCCATCCTCCCTGACGAGCGCGGCGCAATTGCCGTCGCCCTCATCACGGGCGAGCGCGGCGGCATCAGCACCGCGACCAACGCTGCTTATCGCGACTCCGGTCTGATCCACATTCTTTCCATCTCCGGCCTGCACATGGCGATCATGGCCGGCGCCATGTTCTTCACCGCGCGTTTCCTGTTGGCACTCATTCCCGCGATCGCGCTGCGCTACGACATCCGCAAGTGGGCCGCGGTCGCAGGCGCCATCGGTGCGCTCGGCTATCTGGCCATCTCGGGCGCATCGCCACCGGCCGTGCGCTCGTTCCTGATGGTGCTCATCATGTTCATCGCCATCCTGCTCGACCGGCCGGCGCTGGCGTTGCGCAATGTGGCGCTGGCTGCTCTCGCGATGCTGATCATCATGCCGGAAAGCCTGATCGATGTGGGCTTCCAGATGTCGTTCGCCGCCGTCGTCGCACTCGTCGCAGGGTACGAGGCTTGGCGCGATCGAGGTGACCCTGCGCAGGCACCGCGCTCGAACGGACTCTGGCGTGCACCGGTTGTCTTTTTGAGCGGCATCATTGCTTCGACACTGCTCGCGAGCTTCGCGGTCGCGCCTTTCGGCATCTACCATTTTCACCAGAGCCAGCAGTATTCGATGCTGGCGAACCTCCTCGCCGTACCGGCGGTCAATCTCTTGATCATGCCTGCAGCGCTCGCCACGCTGCTGGCGCTGCCGCTTGGCCTCGAGGCGGTGCCGATTCATCTCATGGGCCTCGGCATTTCCTTTATGAGCGCGGTCGCGACCTGGGTCGCTGCACTGCCGGGTTCCGTGATCCGTGTCGCGGCGATTCCCACAGCCAGCTTCGCACTCATCGTCATGGGTGGCGCGTGGCTGCTGCTGTGGCGCACGCGGCTGCGTGTCTGGGGGCTCGCTACAATCGCTGCGGGGCTTGCACTCGCCCCATTCGCGCCGCGGCCGGATATTCTCGTCAGTCGGTCGGGCACGCTCGTCGCGGTGCGCGGCGATGATGGCCGCTTGTCAGCTCTAGCCGGCCGCTCCGACCAGTTCGATCTCAGTCGCTGGCTCGAACGGGACGGCGATGGCCGCCCACCGGCAAGCGTCGGCGACACGACGCAATCCGCGTCGCTCTTCAGGTGCGATACCAATGGCTGCGTCGCGAACGTGAAAGGGCGCCAACTGGCCGTTCCGCGCCACGCTTCGGCGCTCCGCGACGACTGCGCGCGCGCGGACATTCTCGTTCTGCGGCACGCCCGGCCTAAAGAGTGCGGTACGACCGCGCTCGTCATCGATGCAAATGCTCTCCGGCGCGACGGCGCACACGCAATTAGTCTGCGCGGTGCGGAGATTGCCGTCACGGCCGTCGCGGGCCTGCACGGGCGCCGCCTTTGGACCCTGGAACCCGGTGCGCAAAACCCACAACGCCCCCGCATACCGCTCCGCACGCGGCCGCCGGCCGAGCGGAAGCCGGGTCTATTGGAGGTCGCGGCCCCGGAAAGCGCCCCCGATGCCGGCGACGATTAGCGCGGGTTGACAGTCGGAGCCGTGCCGAATAGGTTGCGCGACCTTTTCAATGGGCACCGCTGTTCGTTGCCGCACCGCTCCACCGGGAGCGCAGAGCGCCATGACACAATTGCCCGCAACCGAGGCCGTGGTGTCATGAAAGTCCGCAACTCATTGAAATCTCTTCGGGGCCGCCATCGCGGGAACCGCCTCGTGCGCCGCAAGGGCCGGGTCTACGTGATCAACAAGTCCAACCCGCGCTTCAAGGCGCGCCAGGGCTGAGAACCAACTCTTTTGTTGGAATTCGAACAGGGGAGGTGGTTCACCTCTCCTGTTTTTGCCGTACTTGACGTTCCTTCCCGACCAGCCCGAGGCTCCCGCCTCACTCTTCTTCCCAGAAATCGATCAAGCGCGGCCGCAAGGCGCCGCCCATCTGCAGGGCCTGGGCCTTCAGCGCGAGGCCGGTCTTGGGGTCGATCTCGACCGCCAGCCCACACAGCGTGCCCGCCCCGAGCGAAGGCTCCATGCGTCCCTTGGGAATGCGCGTCAGAAAGCGATTGAGCGGCTCCTCCGGCTGCATGCCGAGCACCGAATTGTAATCGCCGCACATGCCCGCATCGGACATGTAGGCCGTGCCAGCGGGCAGCACGCGGTCGTCGCTGGTCGGCACATGCGTATGCGTACCGACGACACACGACACGCGCCCATCGAGATAGAGACCCAGGGCCTCCTTCTCGCTCGTCGCTTCGGCATGGAAGTCGACCAGGACGGCATCCGCACCCAAGCCGAGCGGGCAGGCCTCGAGTTCGGCGTCGATGGCGCGGAAGGGGCAATCGAGCTCCGGCATGAAAATCCGGCCCATGGCATTGATCACCAGCACCTCGGCACCATTGCGGGCCTTGTAGAGGCTGGCACCTCGGCCTGGCGTTCCGGGCGGGTAGTTGACCGGGCGCAGAAGGCGTGGCTGGCGCTCGATGAAAACGAGGGCTTCCCGCTGATCCCAGCTGTGATTGCCGAGCGTCACGGCATCGGCGCCGGCGGCCAGCAGATCATCGCAAATGGCCTCGGTGATGCCGAAGCCACCCGCCGAGTTCTCACCATTGATGACGACGAAGTCGAGCCTGTAGCGGCTGACAAGTCCAGGCAGGTACTCTATGACCACGTCGCGACCGGCGCGGCCGACAACATCCCCGAGAAACAATAGACGCATTTTATCTGTCCGAACGCTGCCGGGCTCCCGACGGCGTCAGGACCCAATCAAGGCGTTCGTCATAGTCGAGATGCGGAACGGCGTCGACCTCCAGCTCATCGAGCGCCAGACCGACGGCAAGGATGGATTTCAGGGATCTGAGGGCGCGCACCGTACGATCGTAGAAACCGCCGCCATAACCGAGGCGGTAACCCCGCGCATCGAATGCGAGCAGCGGTACGAGCACAATATCGGGGAGGACCTCCGGCCTGTCTGGGGCCGGCTGACGAATGCCCCAAACGCCGGGGATGAGCGGATCGCCGGGCGTCCAGGCGCGGAAGACCAGCGGCTCAGCCTTGCCCTGCATGACGGGGAGCGCCAGCGAATGCCCCTTGGCCTTGAGCGCGGCCATCAGCGGGAGCGGCCAGATCTCGCCTTCCATGGGATAATAGCCGGAGACGTAGCCCGGTTCGCGATCCCCGAGCAGCGCCATGCCGTGCTTCACAAGGCCTTCGTTGACGCTCACGCCAAGCGCCGCGAGCGCTTCCGCGCGCCGCGCCTTCTGGCGCGTTCGCAGATCTCGCTTGAGACCAAGAACGTCGTCTGACGTTCCGTTCGCAGCGCTCGACATTATCAGGCCTGGTGTGCGCTCACCTGGGGAGCTGGGTGCAACTTCCGGATGGCGGCAAGCGCGAGCGGATCGAGCCCGGCGCCGCCACTCGCGACGTGCTCCAGAATACCACGGCGCATGCGCGGATCCCAGAAATCCTGGATGTGCTTGGCGATCTGCGGCACGGCGCGCACCTCGCCCTGCGCTTCGAAGAACTTGGCGATCTGGTTCGCCATCATGACGAGCTTGTCATGCTGCTGCATGTTTGGCCGACTTTCCAAATTTGCCCTCAGGCGCGGTCGCCTCGGGAATGCGCTCTGGATGCGTGAAAACCTCGAAGCCGTCCTGGCGCGCGATGGCGACGAGCGTGATGCCCGCAGCATCAGCCGTCTCGAGCGCGAGCTTCGTCGGCGCCGAAACGGCGACGATCATCGGCGCCCCGGATCGGCCCGCCTTCTGCACCATCTCGACGGACACGCGGCTCGTCAGGAGAACAATACCGCGGCCGATATCGACACCGCGGCGCCGGAGCCCGCCAACGAGCTTGTCGAGCGCATTGTGCCGGCCGACATCCTCCGCAATGGCGACAAGGCCCTGCTCCGGATTCCAGAAACCGGCGCCATGCACAGCGCGCGTGCGGATGTTGAGTTCCTGAGCTGCCGGCAAGGAAGCCATGGCCCGCATGACATCGGCGGCAGTGAACGTCGCTTCGCTCAGAACGGACGGGAACGTCGCCGCAACTGCTTCGAGGCTCTCGATGCCGCAGAGTCCGCAGCCCGTTGGACCAGTGATTGTCCGGCGCCGCTGGACCAGCGCGAGGCCGCGATCCTTGGCGAGCCACATGCGCAGCTCGATGCCCTCAGTGTGCTCGACGACCTCGACGCTTTCGACTTCCTCGGGCGCCAAGATGACGCCTTCACTCAAACTGAACCCGACTGCAAAGTCTTCGAGGTCGGTGGGTGAGGCCATCATGACGGCGTGCGTCGTGCCGTCGTAGACGAGCGCGACAGGCACCTCCACCGGCAGCTCGCGCTCCATCGCGGTGACGGCAGTGGCCGTCACCTTGATCGAGCGGGCGCGGATGGCAGCATCGGTCATTGCGCTATGCTATTCCGCCGCCTCGACCGCTGCAATGCGCCGGCTCGCCTGGGCAAAGGCCTCGTAGTCTTCCTGGTACTGCGTCGGGCCATTGGAGAGGCCGACCTGAACCGCCGTCACCTTGTACTCGGGACAGTTCGTCGCCCAGTCGGAGAAATCCGTGGTGATGACGTTCGCCTGCGTCATGGGGTGGTGGAAGGTCGTGTAGACGACGCCCGGCGCCACGCGATCCGTGATCAGAGCCCGCAGCGCCGTCTCTCCGGCGCGCGACTGAATGCGCACCCAGTCGCCTTCCTTGATGCCGCGCTGCTCGGCATCGTGCGGATGGATCTCGAGGCGATCCTCCTCGTGCCACATGACGTTGTCGGTGCGCCGCGTCTGCGCGCCGACATTGTACTGCGAGAGAATGCGGCCGGTGGTGAGCAACAGCGGGAAGCGTGGCCCCGTCCGCTCGTCCGTCGGCACATACTCGGTGAGCATGAACTTGCCCTTGCCGCGCGCGAAGGTCGTCGCATGCATGATCGGCGAGCCTTCGGGATTGGCGTCGTTGCAGGGCCACTGCACGGAGCCCATTTCCTCGATCTTCTTGAAGCTGACGTTCTTGAACGTCGGCGTCAGCGCTGCGATCTCGTCCATGATCTCGCTCGGATGCGCGTACTTCCAATCGAGCCCGAAGCCATGCGCGAGCAGCTGCGTGATCTCCCAATCGGCGTAGCCGTTGAGCGGCGTCATCACCTTGCGCACGAGCTGAATGCGCCGCTCGGCGTTCGTGAACGTGCCGTCCTTCTCGAGGAAGGTCGAGCCCGGCAGGAACACGTGCGCGTAGTTCGCGGTCTCATTGAGGAAGAGATCCTGGACGACCACGCATTCCATAGCGGCGAGGCCGGCTGAGACGTGCCGTGTATCCGGATCGGACTGCAGGATGTCCTCGCCCTGGATATAGATCCCCTTGAACGTACCCTCGACCGCTGCGTCCAGCATGTTCGGGATACGCAGGCCCGGCTCGGGATTGAGCTTGGCGCCCCAGAATTCCTCGAACATGGTGCGCGTCGTGTCGTCCGAGATGTGGCGGTAGCCCGAGAGCTCATGCGGGAACGATCCCATATCGCACGCGCCCTGCACGTTGTTCTGCCCGCGCAGAGGGTTCACACCGACGCCGCGGCGGCCGAGATTTCCAGTGACCATGGCGAGGTTCGCGATCGCCATGACCGTCGTCGAGCCTTGGCTGTGCTCGGTGACGCCGAGTCCGTAGTAGATCGCGGCATTACCGCCCGTCGCATAGAGGCGCGCGGCAGCACGCAGCTCGGCGGGATCGACGCCCGTGAATTTCGCGACAGCTTCGGGCGAGTTACGCTCCTCGGAGACGAAAGCCGCCCATTCCTGGAAGTCGTCCAGCTCGCAACGCTCGCGGACGAATTTCTCGTTCACGAGACCTTCGGTGACGATGACGTGCGCCATCGCGGTGAGCACCGCGACGTTCGTGCCGGGCAGCAATGGCAGATGGTGTGACGCCTCGATGTGGGCCGAGCGCACGAGATCGATACGGCGCGGATCGACGACGATCAGTTTGGCGCCTGCCCTGAGACGTTTCTTCATCCGGCTTGCGAACACGGGATGGGCGTCCGTCGGGTTCGCACCGATGACCAGCATGACATCAGAGTCTTCGACGGAATCGAAGTCCTGCGTTCCCGCCGACGTCCCGAAGGCTGTCCTCAAGCCATAACCTGTCGGTGAGTGGCAAACGCGCGCGCAAGTATCGACGTTGTTCACGCCGAAGCCAGCGCGGATCAGCTTCTGGACGAGGAACGTCTCCTCGTTCGTGCAACGCGACGAGGTGATGCCGCCAACGGCTTCGCGGCCGAACTGGTACTGGATGCGCTTGAATTCCGAGACCACGCGACCGATGGCCTCCTCCCACGTCGTCTCGCGCCAAGGATCGGTGATCTTGTCGCGCACCATCGGCTTCAGAATGCGCTCCTTGTGCGTGGCGTAGCCCCAGGCAAAGCGGCCCTTCACGCAAGAGTGCCCGCGGTTCGCCTTGCCGTCCTTGTAGGGGACCATGCGCACGACTTCCTCGCCGCGCATCTCCGCCTTGAAGGCGCAGCCGACGCCGCAATAAGCGCACGTCGTGACGACCGAGTGCTCGGGCTGGCCGATATCGATGAGCGACTTCTCGCTGAGCGTCGCCGTCGGGCAGGCCTGCACGCAGGCGCCACACGACACGCATTCGCTGTCGAGGAAATCTTCGGACATGCCGGGAGAAACACGACTCTCGAAACCGCGGCCGGCGATCGTCAGTGCGAACGTGCCCTGTACTTCTTCGCACGCGCGCACGCAACGATTGCAAACGATGCACTTCGATGGGTCGTACGTGAAATAGGGATTGGTCTCGTCCTTCGGCATCCAGGCGTCGTTCGCCGCGCCGTCCTTGGACTTCGCGAAGACGTGGTTCGCGCCGTCGTAGCCATAGCGCACATCGCGCAGGCCGACCGCGCCGGCCATATCCTGCAGCTCGCAGTCGCCGTTCGCCGCGCAGGTGAGGCAGTCGAGCGGGTGATCCGAGATGTAGAGCTCCATCACACCGCGACGGAGCTGCTTGAGACGCGAATTCTGCGTGTGAACGACGAGGCCGTTCATGGCCGGCGTCGTACAGGAAGCGGGCGTACCGGCGCGGCCTTCGATCTCGACGAGACAGAGGCGGCACGAGCCGAAGGCTTCAACGCTGTCGGTCGCGCAGAGCTTCGGGATCTTCGTCCCGACTTCCATGGCCGCGCGCATGATCGACGTGCCCTCGGGCACGGTCACTTCGACGCCGTCGATGGTCAGTGTGACGGTCTTCTCGGACTTGGACGCGGGCGTGCCGTAGTCGATTTCAGTGACGAGCGTCATATTGTTCACTCCGCTGCCTGCGGCAGGCGCTTGGCCCGACGGAAATCATCCGGGAAATGCGTGAGCGCGCTCATAACGGGGTATGGAGTAAACCCGCCAAGTGCGCACAAGGATCCGAACTTCATGGTGTTGCAGAGGTCCGTGACGAGCGCGAGATGATCCTCCGCGCCATCGCCGGCCATAATCTTGTCGATGGTCTCGACGCCGCGCGTCGAGCCAATGCGGCAGGGCGTGCACTTGCCGCAGCTCTCGATCGCGCAGAACTCGAATGCAAAACGCGCCTGCTTCGCCATATCGGCCGTGTCGTCGAATACGGTGATGCCGCCATGGCCGACAAGGCCGCCTTTTGCAGTGAACGCTTCGTAGTCGAAAGGCGTGTCGAAGAGTGCGCGCGGAAAATACGCCCCAAGCGGCCCGCCGACCTGCACGGCCTTCACCGGGCGCCCACTGAACGTACCGCCGCCGACGTCATCGACGAGTTCACCGAGCGTCATGCCGAAGGCCGTCTCGAAGAGGCCGCCGTGCTTAATGTTGCCCGCGAGCTGAATGGGCATAGTGCCGCGCGAACGCCCCATACCGAGATCGGCATAGACCTTGGCGCCTTCCGACAGGATGAAAGGCACCGCCGCCAGCGACAGCACGTTGTTGATGACTGTCGGTCGCCCGAAGAGACCCTTATGCGCGGGAAGCGGCGGCTTCGCGCGGACGATGCCACGCTTGCCTTCGAGGCTGTCGAGCAGCGCTGTCTCTTCGCCGCAGACATAGGCACCGGCGCCCGTGCGCACTTCGAGGTCGAAGGCTTGCTTGGATGCCGCAACATTCGCGCCGAGCAGCCCCGCCTTGCGCGCGAGCTGAATAGCTTCTTTCAGCGTCGCAATGGCGTGCGGATATTCCGAACGAACGTAGATGTAGCCCTTGGTCGCGCCGACGGCGATGCCGGCGATCGTCATGCCCTCGATGAGCAGGAAGGGATCACCCTCCATGATCATGCGGTCGGCGAAGGTCGCGCTATCGCCCTCGTCGGCATTGCAGACGATGTACTTCTGATCGGCGGTAGTCTCGTGGACCGTTTTCCACTTGATGCCCGTGGGGAATCCCGCGCCACCGCGGCCACGCAAGCCCGACTTCGCCACGACATCGACAATGCCGGCACCGCCGAGAGCGAGTGCCTGCTCCAGGCCGACATAGCCACCGTGCGCGCGATAATCATCGAGCGAGAGCGGATCGATCACGCCGCAGCGGGTGAACGTGAGGCGCGTCTGGCGCGCGAAGAAACTGATCTGCTCGACAGGCCCCACGGATTTGCGATGCGTGGCGAGGCCTATCGAATGCCCATCGAGCAGGCCTGCGGCGACAAGCCCGGGAATGTCGTCCGGCTCGAGCGGTCCAAATCCGTGGCGCACGCCATGGCTCTCGACCTCCAGCAGCGGCTCGAGCCACATCATGCCGCGCGAACCCGTGCGGACGATCTCGATGTTGCGGCCTGCAGCCTGAGCGGCTTTGGCGAGCGCGGCAGCGACGCCGTCCGCACCAACAGCGATTGCGGCCGCATCCCGTGGAATGAAGAAGCGGATGCTCGTCATGCCCCGGCCTCCTTGAGAAGTGCATCGAGGCGCTCGGGCGTCAGGCGACCAACGATCCGCCCATCCATCATGGCCGACGGGGCGGTCGCGCAGAGGCCGAGGCAGTAAATGGGCTCGAGTGTCACGCGACCGTCGGCGCTGGTTTCGCCGCAGGCGATGCCGAGGCGGCTCTCGGCACGCTCGACGAGGGTTTCGCATCCCATCGACTGGCAAGCCTCGGCGCGGCACAGCTTCAGTACGTGGCGACCGGCCGGCTTGGCGCGGAAGTCATGGTAGAAGGTGACGACGCCGTGGACTTCGGCGCGGGAGAGGTTGAGCGCTTGCGCCAGCGCAGGAACCACCGCCTCCGGCACGTAGCCAAGGGCTGACTGAACATCGTGCAGGATCTCGAGCAGCTCATCAGGCCTATTCCCTCGCTCGGCGGCGATGGCCCGGGCCGTCTCCTCTGCGGTCGTCTCTGGCATTAAGGGCACCTCTCTCAGTGGCGCTCGATGCGCCTAAGCTATTCATCCTAAGATAGAATTTCGGATGAACGCGTACGCGATGGCACCCTGGCACCGCGCACCTAAAATCATTCCAGAAAGGCATTCTGGCCTGTCTTGGTATACCAATCCAATCGGTTGTTCCGATGATTCAATCGGGGCGGCCGATGACCGACTGCTCTACTTCTTGCCGGTCCCTGCGGGCGCTGCCGCCTGGGCGGCGGACTCGAAGACTGCCAGCACGAGCGGCGAAACCGGGTCCCGATCCACCGCCACCAAGCCGACGCTGTGCTCGATCTCCGGCGACTTGAGCGGGACTGTGCGAATGTCCGACATGGGCCCGAGTATCTTCAGGAAGTACTCCGGCACGATGCTGGCGAGCCCCATGAGGTGAACGTTCGCATAGAGATTGATGACCGAATTGGTCTCGAGCCGGATGATGGGCGTGCTGTTGGCCGTGCGGAAGGCGCGGTCGATGATGCGCCGGTTCTGCATGTTCGGCGTCAGCAGGCAGAGCGGCTGCTTGGCCGCCTCCGCCCAGGTCACCGATGACTTGTCCGCAAGCGCATGGTCATCGCGCACGAGCAGGCAATAGCGCTCCATGTAGATGGATTCCGCCCGCATGCCCTCGATCGGCTCGTTGTCGAGGTACGTGAGGCCGACATCGATCGCGAAATCCTCGAGATTGCGCAGGATTTCGACGGAACTCTGCGAGAGCACGGTCAGTTCGATGCCGCTGTGGCGATCCTGGATGGCCTTGGTGATGAGTGCCGCCATGGGGAGCGCGGACGGCACGACGCCGAGCGAAAGCCGCCCGACCAGCGCGCCCTTGGTGCCGCGCAGCGTCGAAATCTCCTGCTGCAACGAGCCCCAATTGTCGAGAATGGCGTGCGCCCACTTGAGCACGCGCTCGCCTTCAGCCGTCAGGCCATGAAAGCGCTGGCCACGCTCGACGATCGGCACGCCCAGTTCCTGCTCGAGCTGGCGAATGCGCCCTGAGAGCGTCGGCTGTGTGACGTTGCATGCCTTGGCGGCGCGCGTGAAATGCTTCTCACGCGCGAGGGCGGACAGGTACTGGAGCTGGCGGATATCCATGGCCCCAGTATATCAACCCATTCTAAGGCTGGCACACCTCATGGCGCCCGTCCTCGGGGCAAGGTAAGCGCACCTAATTCCGCCGCCCATACCCGCCGCCGGCTGGCGTCTCCATGTGATAGAGGTCGCCGGGTTGCATCTCCCGCCGGTCATTCCCTTCAAGATGCTCCTTCGTGCCGTCGACGCGCTCGACGATATCGACACCACGGGCGCCCGGCGCCCCGCCCGCGAGGCCGAACGGCGGCACCTTGCGCGATGAGCCCAGCGTGGTCACGGTCATGGCTTCGAGGAAGCGCATCCGCCGGAGCGCGCCGTCACCACCGCGCGAGCGCCCAGCCCCGCCCGAACCGCGCCGGATGCTGAAAGCTTCGAGCCGCACCGGGAAACGCCACTCGAGAATTTCCGGATCGGTCATGCGCGTATTGGTCATGTGCGAGTGCACCGCGCTCGCGCCATCGAAGCCATCACCAGCGCCCGTGCCGCCGCAGATGGTCTCGTAATTCTGCAGGCGCGCGTTCCCCCACACGAAGTTGTTCATCGTCCCGTGCGAGCCGGCCAGCACGCCGAGCGCGCCGAAGAGCGCATTTGTCGCCGACTGCGACACCTCGGTATTCCCCGCGATGACCGCCGCCGGATAGCGCGGATTGAGCATCGTACCTTCGGGCGTAATGATCGTGAGCGGCTTGAGGCAACCTTCGTTCAGCGGGATCTCGCTCTCCGAAAGCGTGCGGAAAACATAGAGCACGACGGCACGGCATACGGCGAGTGGGGCGTTATAGTTGAACTCGCTCTGCGCTGATGTCCCGGTGAAATCGATGGTTGCCGTGCGCGTCGCACGATCGACACGCACCGCGACATGGATCGCCGCACCGCTGTCCATGGGATAGTGGAACTCGCCGTCCTTGAGTGTATCGATGGCCTTGCGCACGGCCGCTTCGGCATTGTCCTGCACGTGGCGCATGTAGGCATCGACGACTTCTTGGCCGAACTGCTCGACCATGCGCACGATCTCGCGCGCGCCTGTCTCGTTGGCAGCAATCTGCGCGCGCAGGTCCGCCATGTTCTGATCGATATTGCGGCAGGGATAGCGCCCCGAGGCGAGCAGCGCGCGCGTCTCCGCATCGCGCAGCCGCCCCTGATCGACCATCTTGAAGTTGTCGATGAGGACACCTTCCTCGTCGATATGGCGGCTGTCCGGCGGCGCTGAGCCTGGCGTCCTGCCGCCAATGTCCGCATGGTGACCGCGCGAGGCGACGATGAACAGAATGCGCGCGCCATCGCGGCTGAAGACCGGGGTCACGACCGTCACATCGGGGAGATGCGTGCCGCCGCGGTAGGGATTGTTCAGCATGATGCTGTCACCCGGCTTCAGGTTGCCGGCATTGAGACGCAGCACCGTGCGCACGGCTTCGCCCATGGAACCGAGATGCACCGGCACGTGCGGCGCATTGGCGACGAGATTGCCTTCGGGATCGAAGAGCGCGCAGGAGAAATCGAGGCGCTCCTTGATATTCACCGAGTAGGCGGTGTTTTCGAGCGTCGCGCCCATCTGCTCGGCGATCGACATGAAGAGGTTGTTGAACACCTCGAGCATGATCGGATCGGCCTCGGTGCCGAGCTGCTCGCGTCGAGCTTGCGCTGCCGTGCGTGTGAGCACGAGATGGCCGAGGTTAGTGATCGCCGCGGCCCAGCCCTCTTCGACGACGTTCGTGCCTGTCGGCTCGATGATGATCGCGGGGCCTTCGATCGTATCACCGGGATCGAGCTTGGCGCGGTCATAAAGCGACGTCTCGGCCCAGCCGGCGCGCGTGTGCATCCGCACTTGTGCGATCGCGCGCACGTCTGCTTTGTCGCTCGCCGCAAGGGTCCGCTCGACGATCGCATCGCTGGCACCGATGGCCTCCAGCGCCACGGCTTCGACGATAAGATCATCGCTCTCGACAGCAAAGCCGAAGCGCGCGCGATGGACCTCCGCGAATCTCTGGCGGAGTTCGTCCTCGGTCCCGAACTCGACGGCCAATGGCTGATGTGCACCCTCATAGCGGACGTGCACACGCCGCTCGATCCTGATCCGCTCGCGCGCGATGTCCTGTCCGAGCACTTCATCGACGGCGGTCGCCTCGAGTTCGGCGAGCGCGTCGGAAATGGCCGCGGCCGATCCTTTCAAAGGTCGCTCCACCTGGCGTTCGCGCAGCGCCCGCACTTCGGCGAGTCCCATGCCATAGGCCGAAAGCACGCCCGCATAGGGATGCAGCAACACGCGCGTGATCCCGAGCACATCCGCGATGGCGCAGGCGTGCTGGCCACCGGCACCACCGAAGCAGTTGAGCGTGTAACGCGTCACGTCGTAGCCGCGTTGCACCGAGATCTTCTTGATCGCATTGGCCATGTTCTCGACGGCAATGCGCAGGAAGCCTTCCGCGACTTCCTCGGGCGAATAGGACGTGCCGCTCGTCTTGTTGATCTCGGCCGTCATGCGCGCGAAGGCGGAGCGTGCCGCCTCCACATCGAGCGGCTCGTCACCACCAGGGCCGAACACGCTCGGGAAATGATCCGGCTGGATCTTGCCGAGCAGGACATTGCAGTCAGTAACGGCCAGGGGACCGCCGCGCCGATAGCAGGCGGGGCCCGGATTGGCGCCCGCGCTCTCAGGCCCAACCTGGAAGCGGCCGTCCTCAAACTTCAGGATGGAGCCGCCACCCGCCGCGATCGTGTGAATGTGCATCATGGGCGCACGCATGCGCACGCCCGCAACTTCCGTCTCGAAGGAGCGTTCGTACTGTCCGTCGAAGTGCGTGACGTCGGTCGACGTGCCGCCCATATCGAAGCCGATGAGCTTGTCGAAACCGGCCATGGTGCCGGTCCTGACCATCCCGACGACTCCGCCGGCAGGTCCCGAGAGGATGGAATCCTTGCCCTGAAAAAGGGCGGCATCGATCAACCCGCCGTTCGACTGCATGAACTGAAGACGTCGGCAACCGCCGCGATCGGCGCCAAGCTCGTCGCGCACCTGATCGACGTAACGCCGCAGCACCGGCGAGAGATACGCATCGGCGACAGCCGTATCGCCGCGTGAGACGAGCTTGATCAGTGGGCTCGCGAGATGGCTCGGCGAAACTTGGGTGAAACCGATCTCCCGTGCGATCTCGGCGACACGCTGCTCGTGCGCGGGATAGCGATAGGAATGCATGAACGCGATCGCGACTGCGCGGATGCCAGCGGCGTAAGCATCTTCCAGCGCGGTGCGCGCAGTCGTCTCATCCAGGGGACGGACGACCTCGCCGCGCGCCCCCATGCGCTCGTCGACTTCGCCAACGCGTGTGTAGAGCACTTCCGGCAGCCGGATATGCAGATCGAAGAGGCGCGGACGGCTCTGGTAGCCGATGCGCAGAAGATCGGCGAAACCGCTGGTGATCAGCAGGAGCGTCGGATCGCCCTTGCGCTCGAGCAGCGCGTTGGTCGCAACTGTCGTGCCCATGCGCACGGTATCGATGACGCCCGGCGGGATCGGCTCGCCAGTCTTCAGCCCGAGCAGATCACGGATACCCTGCACGGCGGCATCGCGATAACGCTCGGGGTTCTCCGAGAGAACCTTGTGACAAAGGATCTCGCCGTCGGGCCGGCGCGCGACGACGTCGGTGAACGTGCCACCGCGATCAATCCAGAACTGCCACATAACCATAACCTCTCAAGCCAACGCCCGCATCGATCCGATGCGGGCGTTGTGTTCTAACATTCCGCGCAAGCTTTTGCGCGGGATCAGCCCATGACGACGCGCGGCAACCAGAGTGCGAGGTCGGGGATCGCGATCAGGAGAGCGGTGAGAACCAGCATCGAGATCACGAACGGCAGTGCGCCCCATATCACGTCGGCCACCGGACCTCGCTCGCGCATACCTTGCACCACGTAGAGGTTCAGGCCTACGGGCGGCGTTATGAGCGCCACCTCCATCATCACGGTCAGAACGACACCCCACCAGATGGGATCCCAGCCGAGCGAGAAGACGATCGGCGCAATGAATGGCGTGGTCAGGATCATCATGGAGATCGTCTCCATGAACATGCCGAGGATAACATAGAACACGACGATGAGCGCCATCGTGCCGTACTTGCCGAGCCCCAGCCCCTCGATCCACTTGCCAATTCCGTCCGTGGCGCCGATCGCGGCGAGAACGAAGTTGAGGAACTGCGCCGCGATGATGATCAACATGATCATCGCAGTCGTCCGCATGGTCCCTTCCGCAACGGCACGCAGCATCGCGAACGAGAACTTCCGCTCCCACACGGCCAGCACGAGCGCGCTCATCACACCGAGTGATGCCGCTTCGGTGGGCGTCGCCCAACCGGCATAGATCGAGCCGACGACCATGAAGAAAATGAAGAGCGGCGGCAGGAGCGCTGGCAGGGTCCTGAAGCGACTGCCCCACGTGGTCTCGATCGGATCGCCGCCCTTCTTCGGATCGACGAGGCACCAGATCAGAATGATCAGCATGAACAGGCCCGCAAGCATCAGGCCAGGAATCATGCCTGCGAGATAGAGCCGCGGCACCGATGTGTTGGTGAGAAGGCCGTAGAGGATGAAGTTGATCGATGGCGGGATGAGAATGCCGAGCGTTCCGCCCGCGGCGATGCTGCCGAGAAACAGGCGCTCGTCGTAACGGCGCTGCTTGATCTGCGGGATCGCCACGGTGCCGATCGTTGCCGCAGTCGCGACGCTCGAGCCGCAGGTGGCGGCGAACATGGCCGAGGTGCCGATGTTGGCGTGCATCAGCCCGCCAGGTAGCCACGAGAGCCACTGCGCCGCAGCGTTGTACACCCGCTCGGCGATACCCGTCCTGAGGAGAATCTCGCCGAGCATGACGAACAGAGGGATCGCGATCAGGATGTACTCGCTCGAGGCATTCCAGACGATCTCGCCCATCGCCAGATGCAGCGGCATCATGGCGAAGAAATCGTTGAGCGCCAGGCCGAGCACGCCCATGACAGCGGCAACGGGCACGCTCAGCGCGAGCAAGAAGAGCAGCAGGAAAAGCGTTGTAGCCAGCATGGTGCTTAAGCTCCCGCCTTCGGCGCGCCGTGGCCCGTGACCATGCCTTTGATCTCCGATTCGATTTCTTCCTGCGTGGTCGGCACACCGCTGATGGCGTTGACCGCGCTGTAGTCGCCCTTGGCAAGCGCCGCGATGCTGCGAATGAGGGCCACCACGATGGAGAGGAAGAAAAGGCCGATGCCGAAGGCCCAGGGGATCTGGGACCACGCAAGCGGAATGCGGAGCTGTGTGTTCGACCGGAGCTGCTCGACGTAGCTAGTCGAAGCCACATTGATCACGCGCTCGAGCAGGACAGCGATGAAAACCGCCATCACGGTGAGCGCGATGATGTCCATTATCGAGCGCACTTTCGGGCTGAACTGGCCGTAGAGGACGTCGATCCGGATATGGCCTCTCGTCACCAGCACGTGCGCCATCGACAAACTTGTTCCAACCGCAAAAAGATAACCGGAGATCTCGTCGGAACCGGAAAAGATGAAGCGCGATCCAATAAGGGGCCCGGCCGCCTTTCGCACGAATACTTCAGCGGTAACGATGATTGCGGCAGCGAACAGAAGTATGCCGCCAACCCATACCCCGATCTGTGCGAGGAAGCCGATGGCATGCCAGATCGGCTCACGCAGGAAGATCAAAACGAGCAGTGCAACTACGCCTACCGCGAACACCCATAGAGGCGTCTCGGTGAAGAGCGAGTTCAACATTTGTGACATGCCAAGCAAAAGGCCCGGGTTACTTCCCGGGCCTCCCCCTTCTGTGCAGACTATTAGTTCGCCTTAGCCGTCAGGCCGTACTTGCTGCCGACAAGCTCGTTCCACTTCGCGGCGCAATCGGCGCCGCAGCGCTTCGCCCACGCAGCGAGCACCTGCTCGTCGATGGCCTTCTTGCGCTCCTTGATGGAGTCAGGCGACGGCGCGAACAGCTTCAGCTTGCCTGGCGGACCCACCGAGCACGCACCACTACCGGTGTTGCAGGCAACGCCCTCCTCGGTCTCTTCCTCGATGACCTTCCAGGCCTTGTCTTCGAGCTTCTTCATCTCCGCCTGAATGACCTTCCGGGTCGCCTCGGGGAGCTTGTTCCACATGGCCGTATTCACGACCCAAACGCCGACCGTGTAGTTCACGGGCAAGCGGACCAGCGTGTTCACGACCTCGTACCACTTGGCCTTGTAGCCGGGCATCGTGCCCGTCACACCGCAGTCGGTCACGCCCTTCTCCAGCGCCGGCACGACCTCACCGAAAGCGATCGTGACACCGACACCGCCGAGGGCCGCAACGAAATCAGCCTGCGACGTGCCTTGCACGCGAACCTTCTTGCCCTTCAGGTCATCGAGGCTGTTGATGTCGCCTCTGCAAAAGATGACCTGCTCGGGGAAGGTGAACGTGCCGAGGATCGTGGCACCGTTCCGATCCATGGCCTTCTGCATCTCGGGGAGCCAAGCATTGACGATCTCGCGGCTCATCTTGAAGTCGCGCGCCACGCCCGCGATGTCAGACGCCTCGATGATCGCACCGCCATCCTCGACATAGATCGGCAGCGCGGCGGCGAAGTCGAACACGCCCTGCTTGAGCAGACGCACGACCTCGGTACCCTTCAGGTTGACCTCGGTGATCGACTTGATGTTGCCCTTGAGCTTGCCGCCAGTCGCTTTCGGCAGATCTTCAACCCAGAAGGGCTGCTCCATCTTCTGCCAGTTGGTCAGGAAGTTCCACGTGCCGACAGCATTGAACGTGCGCGGCTGCAGATCCTGCGCCCAAACAGGAATGGACGCCATGGCTGCGATGGTCGCAGCGAAGCAGGCAGCAGGCAATTTAAACTTCATCAGTACTTCCTCCCTTTGAGACTCTCGAAATTTGGCTCAGCGATCCATCACAACGCCGCCAGCTTGTTGTTCAGGCGATCGGTAATGAGCATCGAACCCGGCTTGTGCGTGATGCAGAGCGACGGCCGGGCATTGAGAACGACGGATTGAGGCGTGACCCCGCAGGCCCAGAATACGGGGAGCATCCCCTTCTCGACAATGGGTGGCGGATCGCCATAGTCGGGCGACATCAGATCCTTGACGCCGATCGCTTCGGGAATGCCGATGTGGACGGGCGCCCCGTGCACCGCTGGAAAGCGGGACGTGACCTGGATGGCGCGGATCGCATCCGTCGGCGTCATCATGCGCATCGATACGATCATCTTGCCGCTGAACGGCCCAGCCGGCACACAATCGATCGACGTGCGGTACATGGGCACGACCGTATCGTGTTGGATATGGTGGAGCGGGATGCCCTCCTCGATCAGCGGCTGCTCGAACGAAAAGGAGCAGCCGAGAACGAACGACACGAGATCATCGGTCCAGTATCCGCGGATGTCCGTCGGCTCGTCGATGCACGCGCCGTCCTTGAAGACCCGGTAGCGCGGCACGTCGGTGCGAATGTCGATGTCGCCAAGGTCGGGCAGCGCGGGATCGCCGACCGCGCTCATGCCGATCACGGGGCAGGGCTTCGGATTGCGCTGGCAGAAGGCCGCGAAGTCGGTGGCGTAGGCCTTCGGCAGAATACAGAGATTGCCCTGGACGTAGCCGGGCGCCTGACCTGCCGTGTGGCCGGTGAGATCGCCCGCACGGCAGCGCAACCGCGCTACATGCGACGGCAACGCATTCAGCTCGCCCGCGCTCGCAGGTCGATCCTGCATCAGAGGCCTCCCCAGACCCGTTAGCCGGTACGTGCAGGAATTGACTTCCATGCTCCGGCCGGACGGGCGCACGATTGCATTGGTACGGACATACGTCAATTTGAGATATTCGGATTTCTATGTTGTGCCAGTGGATTGAGCAGGAGGGCGCTGCGGCGATCGCGTGAAGTGTCGACGCCCATGATCGTGCGTATGCCGATCAGGCTGAGCGATTGACGGGTGCAGGGCGGCGGATGATGCTGCACGCGAAACCACAACCCACAAAAGCCGCGGAACAAAGCCATGAAAGTCCCGAAATCTGGCAGGCATCTCGGCTGCCTCTTCGGTCTCGTGCTTGGGACGATCATCCTATTCGGAACGGCATCGCGGACGAGCGCCGCCGAACCGATCGAGATCTTCGACGCCCATCTCCACTACAACTGGGAGCCCAAGCCCTACTTCTCACTCGATGAGGTGCTCGCGCTCTTTCGCAAGCATCGCGTGACCGGCATTCTTGCGACGAGCCGGCCGAACACCGGCACGCACGCCCTCGTCGATGCTCGAGCCGAGGGAAAGGCCGATGGACTTTGGGTCGTCCCTTTCATCCGGCCCTACCGCATTCGCGCGGACATCGGGAGCTGGTTCAATGATCCCTCGATCTACGATCTCGTGCGTGAAGAGTTCAAGCGCGGTGGCTATCGTGGTGTCGGCGAGTTCCATCTCACCGGACGCGCCGCCACCACGGACTGGGTGCGCAAGACCGTCGATTTTGCCGTCGCGCATGATCTCTACCTTCACGCGCACGCTGATGCGGAAGCCGTCGAGATTCTGTTCGCCCACAATCCTAAGAGCCGCATCATCTGGGCACACACTGGCTTCTCGCTCGATCCGGCCCGCGTTGCCGAGTTGCTTGCCAAGCATCCGACGCTATGGGGAGAGCTGTCCTATCGCGGCGGCATTACCGAAGGCGGCCGACTGACGCCGGCGTGGCGCCAGTTGTTCGAGCGCTATCCGGATCGCTTTCTCGTTGGGTCCGACACCTGGATCAACGAGCGATGGGCCAGTTACGGCGACATCATCGCAGGCTATCGGCAATGGCTCGCACAGCTGCCGCCTGAGATCGCCGCAAAGATCGCTCATGGCAATGCGCGTGCGCTCTTTGCCGGCCCAGCCCCGGCCGTGAGGTAGAATTCGACGGCTCGCAGAAATCTAAGGCGCAAAGCTCGAGCGGAGCTGCGCCGCCCATCTGTCGTCGATGCGCGTGACCACCCAGATCGAGCGGTAGCTGGCAATCGCGGAACCATCGGCGCGATAGCGCGTGAACTGGACGTCGAGATGGACCTTCTCGGGAGAGGCCGCGATCACGTTACGGAAGTCCCACGCGCTGTGGTGCCAGTCGCCGCCGGCGCGTGCGCGGAAGTCATCGAAATAGCGTTCCGAGTTCTCCCAGACGCGCATTGCTGCGCCGGCAAGCCGGTAGTGAGGAAAGTGGAGCGTCGCCGCAACCGCTGCCGCGTCCTGAGCATTCAGCGCGGCTATGTGACAATCGAGCACGTCGATCGCCGCCAGCTCCGGATCACTTGCCATGCCTGCTACCCTCGCTCATGCGGACCTCGGCGGCGCCGCCGGTTGACGCCCGTCAATGCTGTGCGAGACATTCCTGCCCCAACTCGCGACCGGAAGGAGATTGCAATGAAGCCCGTCGATCCCCGCACTGCAAGCGCCGAGGTGCGCGCCGTCTTCGACGACATCAAAGCGACGCGGAAGGTCAAGTCGATCAACAATTTCTGGCGCTACCTCGCGCATGAGCCCCGTATGCTCAAGCACACCTGGGAGAGCCTGAAGGCGATCATGGGCCCGGGACATCTCGACCCGCTGACTAAGGAACTCGTCTACGTCGCCATTTCGATCACCAATAACTGCGAGTACTGCATGGCCTCTCATACGGCCGCGGCACGTGCCAAAGGCGCGACCGAAGCCCAGATCAACGAACTCTATGCAGTTGTCGGCCTCGCCAACATGACCAACCGCCTCGCAAACGCGTACCGGGTGCCGGTCGATGCGCAATTCAAGGATGCAACCTGAGGTCTCTGCCACCTGAATGCCTCGGTTGGCCCCTAGCGTGGCCTCAAGTGGCGAAACGCATTCTGGGATCGGGCCCGAATTCGGCGCAGGATCGGAGCGGCGGAAGAGCGCGCTGGTGGCAAACTTCTGAATTTTGCCGCAATGCGCGACGATGCGTCCTCATGTGTGGTATTAGGGGCACGCCGAGCCGTCGTTGTTCTGCGTTCCCCGAAGGCCTCGGCCGAGCATGAACCGCCAACAGCACTTCGAGAACAACGGAACACATGTCGCAAGCCGATCAATCCAGTGAATGGTATCTGGCGCGCGACGGGCAGCAGCACGGTCCGATCAGCGGCCCCGAGATGGAAAAGATCATCGAGCTCGGCTATCTGCTGCCGACCGATCTCGTGTGGCGTCAAGGATTTGACGACTGGAAGCGGGCCTCCGACGCCTTCCCCAAAAAGATGGAAGCCGCTCCCGCCGCGGCACCTCCGGCAGCCCCACCGTCCGCGCCCGCAAGCCCTGCACGCCCGAGCGAGATCTCCAGCGCGCCCCCTGCATCCGCGGCTCCCAAGGCAGGAGCCGAACGCGACCGCATTGCCAAGGATCCTGCAAGCTGGGAGGCCGAGGCGCGCCGCCAGGCTGCGATCCGGACGTCAGAGCCCTCCGAACGGCCGGGCAGCCTTCAGGATAAGGTCGAGCGGGCGACGGGCACGCGCGAAGTGATTGCCGCCGAGGCAGCCCGGCGCGAGGAAGCGGCTCGCCGGTCACGTGAGACTACGGCCCGCCCTGAAGGTCCAGCCCCCCGCCAGCCGGCTCCTGGCCAGCCTCGGAATGAGACCGACGGCCCTCGCATCGATGTGACTGCAGGTCCGCTGCGCGGCCCCGCGCCGGCATCGGGTAAAATCGCGCCACCGTCGCGCGCCCGGGATGACGATGACGCGTGGGCCGACGAGCGCACGCCGAGGCGCTTTCCGAAGATCGCCGTCGCAGCCCTTGTGCTCCTCGTGCTCATCGGTGGTGGCGTTTACGCGCTTCACGCGACCGGTCAGCTCGATCCGCTGATCAATCGTGTCTCGTCCGCGACGACGCCCGACTCCGCTGCACCGCCTACGGTCAAAGCCACGCCCGAGGCGCGCAAGCAGGCCGCTACCGGTTATGCCACCGATCCCGCTGAGGTCGACCGCCAGTTCCAGAGGGCCGCGCTCTGGCAGCTCCTCAAAACCGAGTTCCCCGACTGGTACCAGGAGCGCGTGCGCGATACGGCCCGCCTCAAAGGTGAAGGCAAGACCGACGATGCCATTGGCCAACATCTGGCCGAGCAGCTCGTCGCGCTCCGCCGCAAGCACGTCACGGACGCACTCGCCGCAAGCCCGCAGCATCTGAAGTCGGTGGCCGCGACATTCCTCGACAATCTCGAGCGCCTCTCGCGTCACAGCACCGACGCCTGCTACGGCTTCATCTCGCAGGGTGAGACCAATCCGCTGATCGTCGAGCTGTCGCGCTCCTCCGAGCACACGCCCGCCCTGCAGAAGCAGGCTGCCGCCATTTTCTCTGCCATCGCGGAGGGTCGCCGTACGCCGGCGCAGCACCGCCAGCCGACCCGCGAGGACTACGACCAGCTCGCCATGCAGCTCGCGAAGCGCGGCTGGAGCCCGATGGATCTCCAGCTCTTCTCGGATGCGCGCTCGCTTGCACGTGCAGCCCCCGATCGGGTCTGCCGCATGGTGCAGGACTGGTTCGCGGCGCAGCTCGCCGTGACTGACGAAGAAGTGCAGGTGCGCCTGCTCATCGAGGCGCTGAAGCCCGTCGTCGCAGGCTGAGGCGGGGGACCGCCCAGGGACCTGGCGCGGTAAGCGTCGCGCCGGCTTTGCCGGCATTGCAACCGAACCTAAGTCAACGCCATGCAGACGAGCGCCCAGAACCTCACTCACCGCCTCGCCAATCCGACCCGGTTCATGTCGCTGAGCGCGAGCTTGCTGCCATGGATCAGCGGGCTGGCTGCGGTGCTGATCGCCGTCGGGCTCTATCTCGCGTTCTTCTCCGCCCCGCCCGACTATCAGCAGGGCCAGACCGTCAAGATCATGTTCATCCACGTCCCTTCGGCGTGGTTGGCCATGGGCGTCTATCTTCTGGTCGCGATATCGAGCTTCGGATTACTGGTCTTCCGCCATCCGCTCGCCGACGTCTCGGCCAAGGCTGCCGTGCCGCTCGGTGCCGCCTTCACCTTTCTCGCACTCGTCACGGGTGCGCTCTGGGGCCGGCCCATGTGGGGCGCCTACTGGGTGTGGGATGCGCGGCTGACGTCGGTGCTGATCCTCTTCTTTCTCTATCTCGGGCTCATGGCGCTGCGCTCCTCACTCGACGACGAAACGCTGGCGAGCCGGCTGACTGCGATCCTCGCTCTCGTCGGCGTCGTCCTGCTGCCGATCATCAAGTTCTCAGTCGACTGGTGGAACACGCTTCATCAGCCGGCGAGTGTGCTGCGCATCGGCGGTCCGAGCATTCACAGCTCGATCCTGACCCCGCTGCTCGTCATGGCGGCGGGCTTCACGCTCGCATTCATCGCGATGCATCTCATGGCCATGCGCAATGAGATCCTGCGCCGCCGCGTCAAGGCGCTGACGCTCGCTCAGGTGAGCCGCGCGGGCGCAGGAAATCCCGCCAGCGTGAAAGGTTGAGCACCATGGACCTGGGACCGCACGCAGCCTTCATTATTGCGTCCTATGCGGTGGTCGCAGTGGTGATGCTGGGGCTGATCGCGTGGCTGCTCGCGGACGGCCGGCGCCACCAGCGTGCTCTCGCGGCGCTGGAAGCGCGCGGCGTGCGCCGGCGCTCGAGCGCGGAGGACAACGGCCAATGACGGACCAAGCTGCCAATCAGGCCGTAGCGCGCCGCCGTCCGTGGCTGATCCTGGCCCCGCTCCTCCTGTTCTGTGCCATGGCTGTGATGTTCGCCTTTGCGCTCACGAAGGGCGATCCCTCGAAGCTCCCCTCGGCGCTCATCGGCAGGCAGGCGCCTCCCCTCGAACTCTCAGCGATCGAGGGCCTGCAGGATGGCGCGCGCGCCGTACCGGTGCTGACCTCGGAGACGCTCCAGCAGGGTCAGGTGACTGTTGTCAATTTCTGGGCTTCGTGGTGCCTTCCCTGCATCGAGGAGCATCCCCTGCTCATCGAACTCGCCCAGAGGACAAAAGTGCCGGTGGCCGGCGTCAACTACAAGGACGCGGCCGCTAACGCGCGCCGTTTTCTCGGCCGCTACGGCAATCCGTTCGCCGCCATCGGCGCGGACACGACAGGGCGCACGGCGATCGAGTGGGGCGTCTACGGGATGCCCGAGACATTCATCGTCGATGCAGAGGGCCGCGTTGCCTATAAGCATGTCGGCCCGATCTCGCGCGATACGCTCGAGCGGACCATGCTTCCGACGATCGCGCGGCTGAAGGCTGCGAAGCCGAAGTAACGCCCTACTTGCAGTTCGTCGCGACGGCCTGAAGGGCCTGCGAAATCCCGGCGAGCGAATAGGTGTCGGTCGTCGTCGTGCCGCGTTCGGACGTACCGACGACGGTTATCGTCGAGCCTTTGCGCATGGCATCGAGAAGCTTCTGCTCGTCGCCCGCGTCTGCGATGTAGGCGCGATCATTATGGACGAAGAGCTTGAAGCTCGCATTGCCAACCGACACGGTGACGTCGCTGCCGCCCTTGAGCGGATAGCCGACGCGCACGCTCAGCTCGGTCTTCACGCCGTCCTTGGGCCAACTCGAGACATAGATAAAAGCCGGGCTCCTCTTGGCACCCGCAGGCTCCTGCTTCGTCGGCTGCGCGGTCGCGAAGCACAGGAGGCTGCCGCCCTCACCGTGCGTGAAGGCCGTCCAGCTCGAGAATGTGCCGATGGTTTTGACTGTCTGCGCGGCAGCAATACTGCCGGCGAGTGCCACCCCCGCCACCGCAGCAGCTGTGCGCAGCGCCATCGCGCGCGTCCATCCCCGATGAGACATGAGCCTTCTATTCTCCATTCTCGTGCGACACCTTCCGCAGAACGCTCGCCGCGCTGCTACGGATCCTCCCGGCGTATGACGCGCCCACCCTGCACATGCGGTTCGGGATCCACGATCAGCCCACCCTCGCTCACCGGCCTTGCCGCGAATCGGCCGAGCGATCGTACGCGATCATACATGACGATGGCCCCCGCCATGGCCACGTTGATACAGAACGTGGTCGGTATTTTGACGGTGTAGTCGCAACGCGCAAGCATCTCAACCGATAGCGAACCCCGCTCCGGTCCGAGCACATAGGCCGCGCGCAGCGGATGGCGGAAGCTCGGGAGCTCGATCGCCTCGTCGATCAGCTCGATGCCGACCAGCCGGCAGTCCTGTGGAAGCACCATGTCCTCGATGCGCACCCAGTTGTAGTGCGGAAGGTGCTGAACACCCTTCGATGTATCCGAGTGCGCCTCGCGCCCCTGGTAGGTCGCCCCGACGGTGAACGTGAAGCTCGCGCCGAAACCGTGCGCTGAGCGCATGAGGTTGCCGACGTTGAGGCTTTTGGATATGCGCTCGGCACCAATGGCGAAGTAGCCGCGGTTGACTGGCGGGGCAGGCGTCGTACTCATGTCACGGGCGCTCCCGGTCGGAGGGCATTGAGTTTTCCTGAGGAGGTGTCACATGAAGGCCGCCCTGTGCAAGTCGCTGGACGGACCCGAGGCCATTGTGATCGAGGAGATCGCGGACCCGGTACCGGGCCCCGACGAGGTCGTGGTGCGTGTGCGCGCCGCCGCCCTCAACTTCCTCGATACGCTGATCACACGTGGCAAATACCAGTTCAAGCCCGACCTCCCGTTCTCGCCGGCGGCCGAAATCGCGGGTGTCGTCGAGGCTGTGGGGGCGGGCGTCGGCGATCTGAAGCCGGGCCAGCGCGTGTGTGGCTATATCGCCTGGGGCGGCGCGCGCGAGAAGGTCGCGGTGCCAGCCAAGCTCATGATTCCAATCCCCGACGGCGTCAGCGATGCCGCAGCGGCCGGCATCAGCGTGACCTATGGCACAGCCATGCACGGCCTCAAGGACCGCGGTGGGCTCAAGGCCGGCGAGAGCGTCGCCGTGCTCGGTGCCTCGGGCGGCGCCGGACTTGCGGCCGTAGAAATCTCCAAGCTCATGGGTGCCCGCGTTGTCGCCGTCGCCTCCAATGACGAGAAGCTCGCTGTCTGTCGCGCGCATGGCGCCGATGAGTTGCTGAACTATGCGACATCCGACCTCAAAACCGGTCTGCGTGAGCTGACCGGCGGCAAAGGCGTGGACGTCGTCTACGACTGTGTCGGTGGCGACTATTCCGAGGCAGCGCTGCGCTCGATCGCCTGGGGCGGGCGGCTGCTCGTGATCGGCTTTGCAGCCGGCGCAATCCCGAAGATCCCGCTCAATCTCTATCTGCTCAAGAACGCTTCCGCCGTCGGCGTGTTCTGGGGCGAGATGATTATGCGCGAGCCCGAGCAGCATCGCGCCAACATGATCGAGGTCCTGGACTGGTGCGCCAAGGGCCGCCTCAAACCGCACGTTCATGCGACTTACCCGCTCGCGCGCATCGGCGAGGCCATCACGGCGCTTGATAAACGGCAGGTCACGGGGAAACTGCTCGTCGAGATCTGAGGAATAGCTTACCTCCCCTGCCTGCTGGGATCTGCTGGCAACGGCAATGTCGTGCTATGGCAGGGACCGCCATGCGGATGCGTTCCTCATGGCGCGGCATCGGTCGCACCACTTCTCCCGAACGCGCGGCGGTGCTCCCGCCGATAGCTCCTCCCCCTTCCCGGCGGGCACCTCATGACTGCGGAAATGCTGCTCATCGTCGCCGGTGCCTTTGCCGGCGGGCTCGTCAACGGTCTCACGGGCTTCGGCACGGGCATGACGGCGCTCGTGCTCTGGCTGCACGCGCTGCCTGTCACGGTCGCCGCGACGCTCGTGCTCGTCTGCTCGGTGGTGGCACAGCTTCAGTCGCTCCCCTCCATCTGGCACGCCCTGGACTGGCGGCGGCTCGCGCCATTTCTGATCGGCGGCCTCATCGGCATTCCGCTCGGCACATGGCTGCTCGTCATGGTGTCCGTGCAAACGGTGAAGCTCGGCGTCGGCATCGTGGTCACCGCCTATTGCACGGTGATGCTGCTCGGCAGCTACCGTCCGACCGTCCATTGGGGCGGGCGCATTGCAGACAGCATCGTCGGCCTCGCAGGCGGCATTCTCGGTGGGCTCGCCGGTCTTTCAGGCGCGCTACCAACCATCTGGGCGAGCCTGCGCGGCTGGGGCAAGGATGAGCGTCGCGCCATCTTCCAGGGCTTCAATCTGACGATCCTGACGGTGTCGCTGATGGTGCACGCCGCAGCCGGCCTCGTAACGGCGGAACTAGGCCGCGCCGTACTCTTCGCGCTGCCCGGCACGCTCGTCGGCGCCTTCATCGGCCAGCGCATATATCGCCGCCTCGACGACCACCGCTACGACCGGCTCGTGCTGGCCATCCTGCTCGTCGCGGGCCTCACACTGCTCTGGTCGAGCCTGTAGGCGAGATTTCAGCGAGCCGGCGAGGTGCCGCCTTCGGGGACCTCTTCTGTGGGTTCGCCGCGCGGATCGAGCTCGAAGACCGCGGGCGTCGTCTTGGGGACGATGACGAACGGCTCCGAGCGCTCTGCCGGCAGTTTCGGGCGAATGCCCACGCGCAACAGCATCACAAGCGCAATGCTGACATGGGCGAGGGCGGTGTGAAGGTACAGACCGCCGTGCCCGAAGGTCTGCATCATGGCTGAAGCCATCATCGGCCCGATAATGGCGCCCGCCGAAAAGACAAGCAGCAGGCCACTCGATACTTCGACGGCACGCTTTCTGTGCACGAGGTCATTCGCGTGCGCGACGCAGAGCGTATAGACCGTGAAAGCCATGCTGCCATAGAGAACGGCAAGACCAAACAAGGCTGTCGCGCCCGCGCCTGACGTTGCCCAGAGAGCCGTGCCGGCCAAGGCTGCGACGGTGCTCACGACAATCGCGACGGCCCGCCGCCCGAGCCTGTCCGACAGCCGGCCGATCGGCCATTGACTGACGGCCCCGCCGAGCACAGCGAGCGACATGAACAGCGCCGTATTGCGCACCGACAGCCCTTCGCCCTGCGCGAACAGCGGCGAGAACGTCCAGAAGGCGGAGTTGACGAGGCCGGCGGCAAAGCAGCCGAAGACAGCAGCAGGCGACACTGTGATCAGCCATCCAAGCCGCATCTTGGCTCTCGGCGGTGGCTGCGGCGCACTCTGCCGCGTCAGCGCAATGGGGACCGCCGCGAGCGAGTAGAGAATGGCAACGAGCGAGAAGAGCTCGAAGCTCGCGGGCTGTCCGGCGGAGATGAGCTGCATCCCGACGGTGACGACGGTCAGGTTGGTCATCGCATAGGCGCCGAGGACGCGGCCGCGGTTCTCGGGCTGCGACGCGCCGGTCAGCCAGCTCTCGATGATCATGAACAGGCCGGCGAAGACGAGCCCGTTGATCGCCCTGAGCCCCCACCACATCCATGGCGTGGTCCACATGGCGTGCATGAGCGGTGTCATCGTGGCCAGCGCCGTCAAGGCGGCAAAGGCGCGTATGTGGCCGACCGTTGCAATGACGCGCGGCCAGAGCAGACAGCCGATCATCAGGCCGGCGAAGTGAAACGACCCCATGAAGCCGATATCGTAGGACGAGAAGCGCTCGATATCGGCGCGGATCGGCACGAGAACGCCGAACAGCCCATTGCCCATCATCAGGATCGATGCGCTGAGCAACAACGCCGTCACCGGCCGGAGAATCCCGGTCATCACCTATCCCAGTTCTGTTGAAGCTTTGCCTGCTCAGGCGTCGGTCGTCCCCGCCGACAGCTTGGCGAGGGCACGCATGGCATCGCGCAGGATGATGTTGTGGTCGAACGCCAGGTCGACCTTGCGCCAATCCGCGATCCATTCGGCGGCGGCGGCATCGTCCCCGGCGACGGCGCGCGGCGCGCGCACACGCGTAAGGTACACCACAGCTGCCGTATGAAAGCGTGGATCACGTTTCGGATCGGAGTACACGCCGACAAGATGGAGCTTGCCGGCCTTGACGCCCGTCTCCTCCATGAACTCGCGGCGACAGGCATCATCCACCGTCTCGCCGATATCGACGAAGCCGCCAGGCAGGGCATAGTGACCGACATAAGGGGGGTTCTTCCGCCGGATGAGCAGCACGCGCCCTTTGGCATCGATTGCAACGCAATCGGTGGCCAGCCGTGGTGTAACGGGCTTGGGCATCTGATGCGTCTCAGTGGCTGTGCGGCTTGGATTTCTCGAAGGCGGCCTTCTGATCGGCCGAAGCTTCCTTCTGGTGCTTCGCCTGCCATTCCTTGTACGGCATTCCGTAGACGATCTCGCGCGCCTCGTCCTTGCTGATCTCCTTGCCGGATGCGCTTGCCGCCTCCTGGTACCAATTCGAGAGGCAGTTGCGGCAGAAGCCCGCGAGGTTCATCAGATCGATGTTCTGCACGTCGCTGCGCGTGCGCAGGTGCTCGACGAGCCGCCGGAATGCCGCTGCTTCGAGCTCGGTCGTGGTTGCCTTGTCGAGTTTCGCCATGGCTCGCTCCTCTTCAAAAACTTAGGGCCGCTCACAAGCGGTCGAGATTGAGATCTGGACGCCCTTTCAACGCGCGAACGAGCGCAATGATCCGCTCGACCCACTGCTGCTGTCCCTGCGCCTCGCGGATCAGGTCCTGGCGGATTTCGATAAGTGCATTGGGAAGTCCGCGCGATGTTGCGTGCTGCCAAAGGCAGTCCCCTTCGAGGCTGCCCTTGTAGGGTTCGTTATCGCCGACAATGAGACCACCATCGGCATGAAAATAGTCGAGCATGGGCGCCGAGAGGCGCGCATCGCGATCCCAGAGTATGCCGACATGCCATGGGCGCGGCACGCCCTTCCAGCTCTCGGTGAAGCTATGGATGGAGATGATGGCAGGCGGCCCACCGGCAGCGGTGCAGCGCCCGATGACGTCCTCGATGGCATCGTGATAGGGGCGATAGTAGAGCGACGTTCGCTTCTCGCGCTCGGTCGCGTCCATGTGACGATTGCCGGGAATGACGGCTCCATCCGACAGACGCATGATCATGGTCGGATCGTCGGCGCCGCGATTGGGATCGATGAGCAGGCGCGAGAAGCGCGTCAGCACTGCCGGCACGCCAAGCGCCGCCGCGATCCCGCGCGTAACGGCCGCCGCGCCAATGTCATAAGCGATGTGCCGCCGGAGTTGCGATTCCGGCAGGCCGAGCGTCCCGTACCCCGGCGGAAAGGCATTGCCGGCGTGATCGCAGAGCAGGATGAGGCCGGCGTCCGCCCGCCCAGGCACGACGGCAAAGCTCTCGGCCTCGACGGCCGCAATCCCAATACCCGCTTGGGGCGCATGTTCTGATGCATCGCGCATGGCGCGGCACTCTACAGCCAAGGTGTCCGTGTGGCGACCCGGCGCGACGTTACGTGCAGCCGGAGAACCCATCGGCCGTCATCTTGGCCTCATAGGGCTGCGTGACGGCACTGCCGACGGTCAGCCCTGGCTTCACCGCATCCCAGTCCTGCGGTTTCAGGATGATGAACCAGCCCTTTTCATACGGGTCACTGTTGGCAAGAGCTGGGTCGGCGACGAGCGCATCGTTGATCGCTACGACCTCGCCGGCCGCCGCGGATTTCGCGGGGCCGACCCACTTGCCGCTCTCGACGGTCGCGCAGCTCTTACCCGCATCGACCTTGCGCCCGACCTTCTTCGGCGTGAAAGCCACGAGCTGCCCCGCCATCGCGGTCGCGACCGTCGTCATACCTACCTTCACGGTGCCGTCGCCCTGCTCCTGAAACCAGATGTGGTTATCCACGTCGTAGAGCAGGTGATCAGGGAGGTTGCAGCCATTCACGACGGGCATTTCAAGTCTCCGATAGTGCGCAAAGCGTGCTCGCTACTTATTTGCGACCTCAGGGCGACGCAAGTCTCAGTGCCCGACAGCGCGGAGCGGACGCGAGGAACAGCAGAATTCACCGAGCCCGGCAACCTCTAGCTTGCCGCCGACGAAGAGCAGGAGATGACGCGCGATCATGGCCGCGAGCGTCAGGCGGTGCCCCGTGTCTGGATGATCCGGCTCGAGTGCAAGCAGGTTGTAGTGATACACGAGCTCGCGGCAGGTCTCGCGGCAGGCGTTGAAGGACGGCTCTCCGCGCGCGCCCTGACGATGCAGCGCAAGCAAGCGAAAGCCCTCCTTGCGCGCGTCCGTCGGCGTCTCCCCACGCGCACGCACCCAGGATTCGAGGACGTGCTCTCCGATAGCAAGCAGCTCCGCGGCGGCCCGCACCGGCTCCGAACCGCCGTCCACGGCAATCGCGTCGATACGATCCTCGATGCCGGCAAATGCCGGATATGCCGCCTGGCCACTCATGCCGCCCTCCGTGCCGCAACGCGCACGACATGCGCCCGACCCTGATGCCGGGAGCCCTCGTCGAGGGGAACTTCCTCCTCGCGAATAAGATCGAACGCCGCACCTTCCAGATCCTGCCGCAGGAGCTCGGTCGTGTACAGCATCTCGGGTGGCGGCCCACCGCGACTGCCAGCCTTGCGATTCTCGACATGCTTCGGCGTGAACGCCTCCAGCAGTAGAATGCCACCCGGCTTCAGCGCCGCCAACATGCGCCGATGCATTATCGAGCGCGCATGCGGCTCGAAATGCACGAAGATAGCGGCCACGCCATCAAAGGCCGCTACCGGCCAGTCCCAGCAGTCCAGGTTAGTGTTCTGAATGTCGATGCGCGCATCGCGCTCGGCGGCCAGGGCGCGCGCCTTCTCGACGCCAACGGCCGAGGCTTCGACGCTCGTCACATCGAAGCCTTGCTCAGCCAGCCACACGCCATTGCGGCCCTCACCATCACCCGGCACGAGAATACGCCCCTTCGGTGTGAAGCGATGCACCTCGGTAGCTAGGAATAAATTCGGCTTGGTGCCGAAAATGTAGCACGACTCGGCGTACTGGCGGTCCCACTTGGGGGCTGTCACCGTATCACGCGCCGCTGTGTCGCCACTCATCATGTCAGGCGCTTCTCGATGATGAGATCCATCGAATCCGAGATGTTCGTGTGGATGCCGAGAGCGCGTGGACCAATGCCGAGCGCGAGCCCCAAGAGCTGCGTGAAGTAGAGCACTTTCACGTTCGTCTTCTTGCCGAAGCGCTTCTCGGCACGCACCTGATGCATCTCGAGGCCTGTGTGGCAGGTCGGGCATTCCGTGGCGATGACCTCGGCACCAGATGCTTCCGCCGCCTGCAGGATGTTCAGCACGAGCTTCGTCGAGGTATCGCTGTCGGAGAGCGTATGCGCGCCACCGCAGCAGGCGGTCTTCAGCGGAAAGCTCACGTTCTCGGCGCCGGCCGCAGCCAGCAGATCGTCCATGAAATGCGGTTGGCTGGTCGATTCCGAACCCGGTCCCTTGTCCTTCTCTGGGAAGATGTGGCGCGGTCGCACGTACATGCAGCCGTAGTAGTTCGCGATCTTCAGCCCCGCGAGCTTGCCATTCGTACGCTCGCGCAGACCGTCCTCGCCGATAGCTTCCTTGAGCCAATCGAGCGCGTGAATCGTCTCGGCCTCACCCGCCTTGTAGGCTTTGTGGCCGGCCTTCGCGCTCAGCTTGTCGACGACCTCGACGGATTTCGGATCATGCGCGAGATCGTACTCGGCCTTCTTGAGATTGTGATAGCAGCCGTTGCACGGCGCCATGACGACGTCCATGCGATCCTCGTTCACGGCCTGCGAGAGCACGCGTGCGGAAAGATACGTCTGGATCTTGGGATCGACGTTCTTGACCTCCATGGCGCCGCAGCAGTTCCAGTTCGAAACATCACGCAGGCCGAGCCCGAGCTTTTTCGCAATGGCGCGCGTCGAGACGTCATAGCCGTTGCCTGTGCCTTCGAGCGCGCAACCGGGATAGTAGCCGACGCTACGGTACTTCTTGGCCTTGTCGGTCACATCGACCATGTCGTCACTCCGTATCCACCAGCTTGCTCTCGACAAGCTCGCGCGTTTGCTTCGAGGGCACGACGGGCACGATCTCGAACGAGGCGAGATCACCCCAGTGCAGTATCCATTCCTGGATGAGCCGCGCGTCCTCGCATTCCATGAGCTGGAAGCAGCGGTCGAAGTTCGGCTCGATCCAGCTGTCGATATACTTGAGCCCCTCGGGGAGCCCGCGCCCCTTGTCGCGCAGGTGGCGGTAGATCGGTTTGGGATCGCAATCCTTGAAGCGCTCGATGATCATGAACAGCATCGTCGTCACTCCGCCGCTTCACGCATGGGTGCCTGCTGGGGCTTGCCCTTGCCGTCGATGACGGCCTTTCTCTCGGCTTCCACTTCGTGGATGTAGTCCTCGAGCGCGACGCGCGCGCGATCCCAGCCGCGCGTCTTTGGTTTGAAGATCTGCGCCCACGCCATTTTGATCCCCCATTTTACCGGGAGCCGCTTGCCGATCGCGAAAGCGATGGCCGTAAGCCAGTCCTGCATAAGCGGCTGCTTCGTCTTGCGCAGGAAATTGTGCAGGACTTCCGTATCCTCGATGCGCCCGCGCTGGACGATCTGGCGGGTAAACTCCTCGTCGAAAATGTGCGAGGGCGAGGGCGGCGTGTAACCCTTCATCGTCAGCCAATGGGCCGTGGCCTTCATGACGCCTTCGGGCTCGACATCGCGCGGGCAGACGTGCGTGCACTTGTGGCATGACACGCACTGCCAGATGATGTCCTTGTCGCGGAGAAGCTCGCTCTCCATGCCCGTGCGGATCAGGTAAATCCAATAGCGCGGATTAAAACGAGGCTCGATGGCATTCACGGTGCAGGCATTCGTGCAGGAGCCGCACTGCCAGCAGCGGTGGATCTTGTCGGCGCCCGGCATGGCGGCGATCTCGTCCTCGAGGTTCTCGTTGTAGTCGGTGACGACGCGCGACTCGATGAAGGTCGACCAGTGCCCTGAAACGTCGATGCCCTCAATGACGAGATTCTCATGCGTCTTCAGATTCTCCGGCCGGATCAGCGATTTCTCGTGAATGGGCATCAGTGCGGCCTCAATTCAACTGCTTGAGCGCGTCGAGCGCATGAGCATCGCCCTTGATCGCGCTGCGGCCGCGCCGCTTGGCGATACGGTCGAGGCCGAGAATGCGGCGCGTGTGCTCCAGCGGATCGCTCTCAGCGGAGAAATCCGTCTTCAGGTAGGCGCCGCCCTGCGCATTGATGTAGTCGCCATAGATCTGCGCTTGCAGCAGATCCACGTACCAGAGCATGTCGCGGAAAATGCCGTTGTCCGACAGGAACTGCGACAGCTCCTCGCGCAGGACCAGAAAAGTGTCATGGCCGTCCGGAATATCGAGAACAATGTGATCGACGTCGTCGCCCGATGCCGGATCATGCCAAATCTCGCGTAGCACGCCGGTATTCGCCCGCGCATCCCATACCCAGCGATGCATGAGCGGATAGTGCTCGGGGTAGACGCCGTGCAGCAGCTCGGACGCTAGATCGCGCACGAAGCGGTTGGCCTTATCTTCGGGGAAAGACTTCACGAAGTTGGCAATGCGCGCGTCACCCGTGTCGGGCATGTGCGCATCGGTGAGCAGCATCGCGATCGCCTCGCGGACATGCGTCCAGCCGGCCGTGTCAACGAGACCCGCAATCCGGCGACGAACCGTCGCCATGAGGATCGCGATGTCCTCGAAAGCCTCGCGCTCGATCGTGGCCGCCTTGCCATTGGCTAAGCGATCCTGCATCACATCGGACTTGAGTTTCACGGCAGCGGCGAAGCGCTCGATGCCGCCGATGGGTTCGGCAGCGCGGATCAACGCCTCCAATGCCAGTCGCAGTTTCGCCCCGGAGAGATGCAGCACCGGGCGCACAACGGGCGCGCCATCCACCGTGCTGTCTCGATAGCTCACCGCCATCACACCACCAGCTCACTACGCTCGACGCTCATGGGCTTCGCCAGCGCCTTGTGCACGGGACAGGCCGTCGCGACGCGCAGCAGGCGCTCGCGGATATCCGGCGTGAGATCGCTCGCGCCGAAGTCGATGTCATAGCGGAGCACGGGCGAATCGGCGCGCGACTGGTCGTACTTCACGCGCACTTCGAGGTCCGGCAGCGCCCAGCCATGCCGGTCGGCGTACATGCGGATGGTCATCGCGACACACGTCGCGAGCGATGCCTCCAGAAGCGCAAAAGGCTTGAAACCCGCTTCGCGTCCGCCATCAGCCGCGATCGCATCGGCAAGCGCCGCGTGCTTACCGTCGCTGAACTCGACGGCAAAGGGCTCGGCTTGGTTGCGCGTCACGATCATCGGAGCGTTCCCTACTCCGCCGCTTCGAGAATGCGCCCTTCGGCGGCTGCGAGCGCCGAAAGTGCGGCGCCGTTTGCCTGCGCGATGGAGTCGTCGATCGTCTCGGGCCCAATGGCGGCGCCGGCGACGAACACACCCGGCCGCGAGGTCGCTCCCATGGTGCCGTACGTGTCCTTGCGCGCGATGTAGCCGTGCTTGTGCAGTTCGACGTCGAACACTGCCGAAATCGTCATGTTGTCGATGTTCGGATCCATGCCGATGGCGTGCACGACCATATCGAAGGGGATGGTGATCGGCCGCTTCACGAGCGTGTCCTCACCCTTGACGATGAGTTGCTTTCCGTCACCCGTCACCTCGGCGATGCGCGCCTTGATGTACTTGACCTTGAACTCCTCCTGGCTGCGCCAGTAGTAGTCCGTCTCGTAGTGGCCGTAGGTGCGGATATCCATGTAATAGATGTAGACGTGGCAATCCGGCAGTTCCTCACGGATTTCCATGGCGAGGTTCGCTGACACCGTGCAGCAGATTTTCGAGCACCATTCGCGGCCGATCTGGCGATCACGCGAGCCGACACAGAGCAGGATCGCGACGCGTTTCGGCTTGCGGCCATCCGAGGGGCACTTGACGCCCTGCCCGGACGAGATCATCTGCTCCACCTGCGTCGTCGTCACCACATCCGGGAAAAGGCCGAAGCCCCATTCGGGCTTGTTGATGCTGTCGAAGTGCGTGAAGCCGGTCGTGAGCAGAGCGGCACCCGCTTCGACGCGACTGCCGTCCGAAAGCTCCGCGACGAAGTTGCCGGGCGTGCCGGAGAACTTCGCGACGGTTGTGCCGAGCTTGCGCGTGACGCTCGGATTGCTCTCGACGCGTGCGACCATGCTGCCGATCGCATCTTTCGCCCAGCGACCAGAAGGGACAAGCTTGGCATAACCTGAATGAATCGGAGCGCCGCCGAGGATCGACGTCTTCTCGACCAACACCGATGGGCGACCAACGGTCGACAGGGCGTGTGCTGCCGCGAGGCCCGCCGGCCCACCGCCGACGATGAGAATGGGCTTGGACATACTCAAAGGCTCCGCTGCAGGAAGGCCAGTCTGATGCCGAGAAGCACAAAGAGCCCGCCGAGCACGCGCTCCATCCACGTGCGTACCGCGCTGCCGGCACCGAGCACGCTCGCGGCGCGGGCAGTGAACCACGCGATCAGCAAGCACACGGCTGTGCCCGTCGCCACGAAGACCAGGCCAAGGACGATGAAGGCCAGTGCCTTCGAAGGTGCTCCCGCCGAGATGAACTGCGGCAGGAAGGCGAGGAAGAACAGCGCCACCTTCGGATTCAGCGCGTTCGTGAGGAAGCCTTGCAGGAAAATCCCGCGCAGCGAGATCGCAGCCTTGCCATTGCCACTGCCCCCGCCGCTCGTGCCTGCGTGGCGGAGCAGCGAGATGCCGACCCACACGAGATAAGCCGCACCGACGAGCTTAAGAATGAAGAAAGCTTCGGCCGACGTCGCGAGAATTGCGGATAGGCCGAGCGCCGCCGCCGCAATGTGCACGAAGCAGCCCGCGCTGATGCCGAGCGCCGCGACCGCACCCGCGCGTGCACCGAGCTGCGCACTGCGCCCCATGATGAAAGCCATGTCCGGACCGGGCGTGATATTGAGCAGGAGCCCCGCGATCACGAACAGCCAGAGATCGGTAATGCCGAGCATGGACTATTCTCCCGGCGGCGGAGGAATGACCTCGCGCTTGATCGGCTTGAAGCCCGGTCCCGATGTGATCCTGAGACGCGGATCGTAAAGCTGATCGGCGGCACCGGTTTTGATCTTCTCGAGGTACTGCTCGAACTCGGCCTTCTTGGCCTGCCAGTCGATGCCGAGCTTTTCGAGCAGCCGCTCGATCGGGCTCGCGTGCCAGTGCGTCTGCACGATCTTGTAGGGATCGGCGCCGCAAACGAGCGCGGCGAACTGACAGTCGGCGAGCACGGGCAGCTCGTAGGGCTTGCCGGCTGCGCGACCGATCCACTGGTTCTTGTCGAGCGTGGTGATGCAGCCCGTATCATGACCGATCATGACATCGGCGTTCGCCTCCTCGACAGCGACCTTGATCTTGCGGTCGATGGCGAACGAGCGCGTGAACTCCCGCTCGGAAATGATGTGGCGGAAGCCGAAGCCGCAACAGTCGTACCACGTCTTGTAATCGATGACGTTGGCGCCGAGCCGCTGGATGAGGCCCGTCGAGACCGCCACGCGGTTCCCTTCGAGGATCTCGTCGTCGTAGATCGCGTCCTCCGGCACCATCTTGTAGACGTGGCAGGCCGGATGGATCGTCGCGCGTACGGCCGAGGCATCGATCGTCTGATGGTCGGCGATGCGGTGGCGCATGACGTGCAGCCACTCCGAGTAGTGCACGACCTCCTCGGGGATCAGCAGCTTTCCGTCGACGAGACGGCCGAGCTTCGCCAGGATCTTCGTCACGCTCTCGCGCAGCTTGGCTGAGTGCATGAGATAGGCGCGCACTTCCTTGTAGTTGCCGAAGGACGTGCCGCAGTGCACGAGCGGATAGTAGTAGCCCTCGGGCAGTCCCTGCGCCTTCGCCGACACGTACGCCTGATGGAAGTTGCGCAGGAAGACGGCGGCGAGGCTCTCGATATTGCCGATGCCGGAGCCGTGGTAGTTCCAGGCCGTGCATGAGGTCTGGTCGGTCTCGTCGAGATAGCTCGTGCCGAGCTTGTTCTGCAGCCAGAGCAGCGAGACGGGATAGCCCGGGATGTTCCCGCACTGGCCGCAGCTCTTGTGGTGCCAGAGCTGCGTCGTCGGAATGCGCTTCGTCCAGCCGTAGAGCGTCTTGACCTCGATCGGCTCGTGCTGGTCCGTGATGCGGTGGACCTTGATCTGGCCCTCTTTCTCGAGCTGCCACATGATATCGCGCACGTCCTCGACGCGATCCTTGTTGGTCAGCATGGAGCGGCGGTCGATGCGCTGCTCGACCCAGGCGGTGGCCGTTGCGGCTTCGCTTGAAGAGAGATTGGCGGGCTTCCACTCGGGACCGTGGCCCGTGAAGCGCTCGCCGTTCTGCGGTGGGCGATGCGTGGGATCGCTCATGAGGTCTTCCTCCCGCGTGCGGGTTTCGCTTTCGGCTTCGACTTCGACGTGTCTGGGGTAGTGCCCGCCATCATGGCATCCAGGCGCTTCTGCATTTTCTTCGGGGATACATCCTCGATGTGCGTCTGGATCATCCAGACATGGCCGAACGGATCCTCGACCTGCCCTGAGCGGAAGCCATAGAACTCATCTTGCACCGGTCGTTTCAGCGTGGCGCCGGCGGCAACCGCACGCGCAGCCACCGCATCGGCGTCAGAGACGGCCAGGCACATCGTCACCGTCGTGCCACCGAGCGCCTTCGGGCCGACGATGGCCATCTCCGGAAACTCGTCCGATAGCATGATGCAGGTGTCGCCGAAGTCGAGCTCCGCATGGCCGATACGATCGCCCATCGTCAGACGATACCGCTCCTTCGCATCGAAGGCCTTCGCATAGAAGTCAATGGCCGCAGCCGCGTCGCGCACGCGCAGATAGGGCACGGCATCACTGTAACCCTTGGTTGGCTTGTACTTGACCTTGCTCATACGCTTGTCCGCCTGGATGACGTGAGACGCGTTACGCCGCGACCTCAGTCATCGTCGTCGGCGTCCTCCTGGTCCTCGAGGAAGTCATTCCAGTCTTCGCGCTTCTCTTCCATGATGTCAGTGATGACATCGAAGAGATTCTCGTCAATGCCCTCGAGCTGGTCGAGAACACCGGTCATCTCCCAGATCGTGTAGAGCTCGACCGAGGTCTTGAGATTGACCTCCCAGGCGGTCTCCGTCGTGTTGAGCGTCGCCATGGGAATGGCCTTGCGCAGCAGCTTCAGCGGCGCATTGACCTTTGTGAGGTTCGGTCCCCAGTCGGCGAAGTGCTGGGGATTGATCATGTCGGGGGCGAGCTGATTGCCCGTCGAGATGAGCTTGAGCATGACGCGGCTGAAGGGACGCAGCACGTCCTTCGCGGATTGCATCTGATGCTTGATCGCCACTTCGCGCATGAGCATGACGAGCCCACCTGGCGAATTGCGGAAGGGGCAGCGCGCGGCGCAGGTGTAGCATTGCGCACAGGACCAGATCTTTTCCTGCATGGCATCGTAGATGCCCTCAAGGTTCTCGGTCCAAAGGAGCTGCACGATCTCGCGCGGCGAGAAATCGTAGTAGTGCGCAGCAGGGCAGGTCGCGGTGCAGATGCCGCAGTTGAGGCAGCCATGCAGCTCATGATCGTAGCGCATGTCCTCCTGCAGATCGCGGAAGATGGCTTCGAGCTTGGCACGCGGCACCGGCGGCTTGTCCGAAATCGGATCACCGATGAAGTCCTGCACGCGTGTCGCCGTCGCCTCAGCCATGGCTTGCGCCTCAGTAGCTCAGCACCTTGGTGTCTTCGCCTTCCATGACCTCCTCGATGAGGTAGGCGCCGCCGACAATGCCAGAGCATTCCGGAATCAGGTCATCCTGTTTCATGTCGAAGAGATCGAGGTTCGGCGAGCAGCAGAAAAATTTCACGCCCGCCTCGTGCGCATCCTTGATGAAGTCGTAGACGCTCTTCGGGCTGCCGGGCTTCACGACGAGCGCCTCGGCGACACCCTTCTTCATGAGGCGGCCGGCGGTCGCGGTGCAGATGACCTCGACCTCGTAATCCATGGCAGCGGCCACAGAGGCCTGGAAGATCGGCGCACCGAGCTCCTCGCCGTTGCGCGGATCCGTGTTCGCCATGATGATCACGAGCTTCTTGGCCATGCCGTGCCTCCCGGTGGCTTGGACGCGGGCAGGCGCCCGTGCCGCGCTGCCAGTTCGTGCCCATCGCCCAGCCGCAACTGCATGGCAGCTTGTCGGCGGGACGGCTTGGGGCGCGCTTCCTTGTTTGAGCAGCCTGGAATCCTTATACAGTGGCGCCCGCAAAGCGGCAACCGAACATTCGCATGTGTGAATATTTACCGGCGCGACGCCGCGGCCGCCGGATGGGTAGCGCACGCTGCCGAGGGGAAGGAATACCGGAATGTCGGCTGAGACCGCGGCGTCGCCGGATGAGCGCGGACGCATCGTCTGGGCCGTCGTTTGGATGCTCGGGGCCATCGTCTCGTTCACCGCGATGGCCGTTGCCGGGCGGGCTGCCGCGCAGGGCGTCGATGCCCTGCAGATCGCGGTCTGGCGCACGTTTGTTGGCGTCTCGATCCTGATCGTGATCGTCATGGCGCGAGGTATTCCCTTCGGCAGCCTTGTCTCGAAACGCCCCGATCTCCAGATCGTTCGCAATCTCATTCACTTCACCGCGCAGTTCTGCTGGCTCTATGCCCTGACGCGCATGACGCTCGCCGAGCTGACGACGTTGGAGTTCACAGCTCCGCTATGGGTGGCGCTGCTCGCGCCTTTCCTGCTGGGTGAGCGCCTGACTACGCTGCGGCTAGCGGCGGTTGTGCTCGGCTTCGTTGGCGTGCTCATTGTCGTGCGCCCAGGCGTCATTTCGCTGAGTGAAGGCGCACCCTTCGCGCTCGCGGCGGCGCTTGGATACGCGTTCTCCATGATCATGACGAAACGGCTCCTGCGAGGAGACAACGCGTTCACGATCCTCTTCTGGATGCAGGGCCTGCAGGTTCTGATCGGTCTCGCGATCGTGTTGGCGGGCCCTCTGTTCGGCTACGACAAGGGGCTCGTCATTCCGGATGCCGTCACGTTCGCCTGGATCGTGGTCGTTGGCGTACTGGGGCTTACCGCGCACTACGCGCTCGCCACCGCATTCACCTATGGCGATACGATCATCGTCGCGCCGCTGGACTTCCTGCGCCTGCCGCTGATTGCCGTCGTCGGCGTCATGCTCTATGCGGAGCCTCTCGACTTCTGGGTGCTCGGCGGGGGGCTTATCGTCGTGCTCGCCAATCTCCTGAACATCCGCGGCGAGCGCCGGCGTCATGCAAACCCAGCCTGACGAGCATCAGCGCAGACAATGAACAGCGAAGTCACAGCTCCGAAGAGCGCCGTGCAGGTTGCCATCCAGGCCGCATTCTGGATGGCCGGCACGCTCGCCATGATCTCGCTGCTCGCCGTCGCGGGCCGCGAGGCCATGCGCACGCTGCCAACCATGGACATGATCTTCTACCGCAGCTGGATGTCGCTGCCGGTGGTCGTGCTCCTTGCGCTCGTGGCAGGCCATAAACTCACGTTCTTCCGCACTCAACGACTCGGGATGCACGCCTGGCGCAATGCCGCGCATCTCGCCGGACAGTTCACCTGGTTCTGGGCGATCACGCAGATCCCGCTGGCGGAGGTCTTCGCGCTCGAGTTCACGACACCGCTATGGGTGGCGCTGCTGGCACCCATCATCCTGCGCGAGCACATGACGCTGCCGCGCCTCGCCGCGGTCATGCTCGGGTTCATCGGCGCGCTCATCGTCATCCGGCCCGTCGGTATGTCGATCAGCATGGGCACCGCGTCTGCCATGGCGTGCGCGGTGGCCTATGCCTTCTCGTACATCGCCATCAAGCAGCTCACGCGCACGGAAAGCGCGCTGACGATCCTTTTCTGGCTGTCGCTCTTCCAGGGCATCTATACGACGGTGCTGACCTTCGGCACGCTCTCATGGCCGACACCTACGGCCTGGACCTGGCTGGTGGTCGTGTCACTCGCTGGCCTCGCCGCCCACTACTGCATTGCGCGCGCCTTCGCCCTCGCCGACGCGACCATCGTCACGCCCATGGACTACCTGCGCGTGCCGCTGATCGCCTTCGTCGGCTGGCTCGTCTATGCCGAAGCACTCGATCCCTACGTGCTCATAGGTGGGGCTGTGATTGCCGCCGCCAACATCATCAATCTGCTGGCAGAACGGCGATCCACGGGCACCTGATCCGCCGCGATCCGGCATTTCACCCACCGGGGGAAATGCTATAACCAGCCAATCATCCGTTCCCGGAGCCCGCGCATGTTCGTGACCTTCTTCCATGAGCTCAAGGCCGCCAAGGTGCCCGTCACCTTGAAGGAATACCTGACGCTGATGGAAGCCCTGCAGGCCGACCTCGCCGACCAGCGCGTCGAGAATTTCTATTATCTCTCGCGCGCGACTCTCGTGAAGGATGAGCGCCACCTCGACAAGTTCGATCAGGTCTTCGGCCATGTGTTCAAGGGCCTCGAGCTGATGAGCGACGCTGCCGAAGCCAACATTCCCGAGGAATGGCTGCGCGCGCTCTCGAGCCTCTATCTCTCCGAAGAGGAGAAAAAGAAGATCGAGGCGCTCGGCGGCTGGGACAAGATCATGGAGGAGCTGAAGAAGCGCCTCGCCGAGCAGAAAGGCCGCCACCAGGGCGGCAGCAAGTGGATCGGCACCGGCGGCACCTCGCCCTATGGCGCGGAGGGTTACAACCCCGCGGGCGTCCGCATCGGCCAGAAGGAAAACCGCAACTTCCGCGCGCTCAAGGTTTGGGACAAGCGCGAGTTCAAGGATCTCGACGACAAAGTCGAGCTCGGCACGCGCAACATCAAGGTCGCGCTACGGCGCCTGCGCAAGTTCGCGCGCGAGGGCGCGGCTGACGAACTCGATCTCGACGGCACCATCAAGGGTACGGCGCGCAAGGGCTATCTCGACATCCAGATGCGGCCCGAGCGGCGCAATGCCGTGAAGGTTTTGATGTTCTTCGATATCGGCGGCTCGATGGACTACCACGTCAAGCTCGCTGAGGAGCTGTTCTCGGCGGCGCGGGTCGAGATGAAGCACATGGAGCATTTCTACTTCCACAACTGCCTCTACGAGTTCCTGTGGAAGGACAACAAGCGCCGCTGGACGGAACGAACACCGACCTGGGACGTCCTGCACAAATACCCAGCCGACTACAAGGTCGTCTTCGTCGGCGATGCCTCCATGAGCCCCTACGAGATCACGGTTCCCGGCGGCTCCGTCGAGCACATGAATGAGGAACCCGGCGCGGCGTGGATCAAGCGCGTGACCGGCATCTACGAGCACTCCGTATGGCTGAACCCTGTGCCCGAGCAGCACTGGAGCTGGACGCCCTCGATCAAGCTCGTGGGTGATCTCATGGAAGGGCGCATGTTCCCACTGACGCTCGAAGGCCTCGACAAGGCCATGAAGGAGCTTATGCGATAAGCCCTCTTGCAGAATTGAAGCCTCGACTACACATCACCTCCCATTGCCTAGATCGCCTGCACTACACCCGCCTGAACTACACCAGATGGACCTGAAGGGGCCCGCCGTCCGATGGACTACCTGCTGACACTCGCCGCAGATCCAGCGGCGTGGGCCGCGCTCGTGACCCTCATCGTGATGGAGGTCGTCCTTGGCATCGACAACCTCATCTTCATTGCCATCCTGACCAACAAGCTCCCCGAGGAGCATCGGGCCAGGGCGCGGCGCATCGGCATAACGGGCGCGCTTGTCCTGCGGCTTCTGCTGCTCGGTACCATCGCCATCATCGTGACGCTGACGACGCCGATCTTCTCGATCTTCGGGCACGGCTTCTCCTGGCGCGACCTCATCCTGATTGCCGGCGGACTCTTCCTCGTCTGGAAGGCGACTAAGGAGATCCATCACCGCGTCGATCCCGATCCCGGCGATGTAACGCTCGGTCAGGTGGTCGGCCTCACTTTCGGGGCCGCCATTTTCCAGATCCTGCTGCTCGATCTCGTGTTCTCGATCGACAGCATAATCACGGCCGTCGGTATGACACCGCACGTGCCGATCATGGTGATTGCCGTCGTGTTCGCCGTGATCACCATGCTGGTTGCTGCGACGCCGCTCTCGAACTTCATTGGCAGAAACCCGACGATCGTCATGCTGGCACTCGGCTTCCTGCTCATGATCGGCACGGTGCTGATCGCGGAAGGCTTCGGCGCGCACGTACCCAAGGGCTACATCTACGCGGCCATGGCGTTCTCAGCGCTCATCGAGGGCTTGAACATGCTTGACCGGCGCGCACGCCAGCGCCGGAGAGAAGCAGGCATGAAGGACACTCATTAACGGTTAGCGCAGGCCCTCACTTCTTGGAGAGGGCCTGCAGTCCGGCGATGGCGATATCGTGCTCGCGCTCGATCTTTAGCGCGGCTTGGAAATCGGCCTTGGCCTTAGCCGGCGCGCCAAGCTGGCGATGGAGATCGCCGCGATTGGCGAAGAGATCGGCGCTGTTGCCGTCAAAGGAAATGGCCGTGTCGTAGGCCGCCAACGCTTCCTTGAGTTGACCACGCGCCTTGAATACTTCGCCTCTGTAAGCGTGGGCGACGGGATCACGCGGATTGAGAACGATTGCAGCTTCGAAATCGGTCATTGCGAGGTTCACATGGCCATCATCGAGCAGCACGATGCCGCGATACACCAAGGCCTCCGCGCGCACGGCGGGAGGAAGCTGGGTGTTGCCGACCAACTCAGTGCATATGTACTGCCGCTCGGCAGCCTTGATCTCGTCGTCCTTGCAGTCGTCGAGTAGCGCCGCCACATCGTTCGGGAGCGAGACGGTGTCTTTACTTGCAAGCGCTCCAGGTGCCGCTCCTAGTGCCGGTCCCTGAACCGGGCCGGAGACAAGCAGCAGCACTGCCAACGTCCCCGCGACCATTCCAGTTTTCCAATCCCGCATGGCTCACCTCTCTGCACACGCGCCATCTCAAAGGGTTGCCGCAATAGGCAAACCCTGTCGTCTCCGGCGAGTTCCAACTACCGAAACGCAATACTGAATTTGTGAGCGGGACCGGTGACCACCGCTGCGCTGCGGTTCTGCGAAGTCCACGTGTAAGAGCTAGATCCACGCGCCAATCCGTTCAAGCACGATTGCCGCACTGCACGGTGTGCGCAATCGATCGGCTTATCCACAGTGTTGCAGAGGCCACATTCACGTGCGCGGGTCTATCCGGCATTCTACCCATTCTGTGGGGGATGCGATGGCGGGCTCGGACGACGGTGTCCGGATAGATATCGACTTGAGCGACGCCGAGCGCGAGGCGGAGCGCATTCGCACGTGGCTTGGCGCGCTGCGTCGACGCCATGATCTCGCACGGTTCGAGTTCACGCGGCATGTGCGCATCGTGCCTGCGGGGCCCACCTACAGCCATCCGATCCTCACACTCGGCACGCGCTTCACCGAGACGGAAGACCTTCTGCTCTCGACGTACCTGCATGAGCAGATGCACTGGTATCTCTCGCTGCTCGGCGGCCCCGATCATGATCCGGTGGAGCCGGTTTTCGATGAACTCGTGCGCCGCTACCCGCAGGCCCCTGTCTGGCTGCCGGAGGGCGCGCGCAGCTACGAGCAGACGTACGTTCATCTTGTTGTGTGCTGGCTGGAAGTCGAGGCGGCTGCCGAGCTGATTGGCCGGGAGCGCGCCAATCGCGTCGCCGACACGACCTGGGGCTATCGCTGGATCTACCGCACAGTCGTCGCGGATCGCGATCCGCTGTGCGAACTTTTCACGGCTAACGGCATCTATCCGATGATGCCCGCGCCTGAGCTTATTGCAGTGGAAGCTGCCCGCCGGCGGGCCGAACTCGAAGCAGAGGAGGCCGAGGCTAGCCCTCGCGCAGGCCGGCAAAGAATTTCTCCAGCAGGGCGCGGCTCTCGCTCTCGCCAAGGCCGGGATAGATCTCCGGCGCGTGGTGGCAAGTTGCGTGGCTGAACACGCGGGGGCCGTGCTCGACGCCGCCGCTCTTCGGATCGGACGCACCGTAGTAGAGCCGGCGTACGCGCGCGAAGGAGATGGCCGCCGCACACATGGGGCACGGCTCCAGCGTCACATAGAGATCGCAGTCGATGAGGCGCTCCGATTGCAGCGCCTGTGCTGCCTGCTGAATGACGAGCATTTCGGCGTGCGCAGTCGGGTCCTTGCGGGCCCGCGTGAGGTTGTGAGCCTCTGCGACGATGGCACCGTCCGGTCCCGCGATCACCGCACCGACCGGCACCTCGCCGAGGTCGGCGGCAACACGCGCCAACTCGAGCGCGCGATCCATGTGGCTTGAGGCGTGCGGTGATGTCATAAGCTCTCGACCTAGTTTATGTGAGCGGCGATACAGCCAACGCGATCACGCCTCAAGCCCGGAGTTACTGCCATGCGCCCGCCACGATCCGATCGCCCCCGGGCCGGGCGCCGGGATGACCGACCGAAAACCGGACAAAAGCCGCGCGGCAAACCCGGATGGGGAGCGGATCCCAGTTCTGGGCCCAGTTCCGGAGCGCGCCCCGCATCGGCCACAGGCCGGAAGGCCGCCGGAGGCACACGCCACGAGGAGCGCGCTGCGGAATCGGGTTTCAAGAAGCAAGGCCGGCCATCGCGCCCAAAACCTGAGCCCGAGCGCGCACCGCACGTTCCGACGCCGCAGAGACGTCCGCGCAACATGCCACCCCCATCGGGCCGCCCGACGGAGGAGATGCGCATTGCGAAGGCACTGGCGCGCGCCGGCCTCTGTTCGCGCCGCGAAGCCGAGCGCTGGATCGAGGAGGGGCGCGTTCGCGTCAATGGCAAGACGATCAAGAGCCCGGCGCTCGATGTGGGGCCTAGTGACCGCATCGAGATCGACGGCAAGCCGATGCCGGATGCCGAGCCTGTGCGTCTGTGGCGCTATCACAAACCGCGCGGGCTCGTGACCACGCACCGCGATCCCGAAGGCCGGCCGACCGTGTTCGAGAAGCTGCCGCCCGAACTGCCGCGCGTTGTTTCCATCGGCCGGTTGGACCTCAACACCGAGGGCCTGCTGCTGTTGACGAACGACGGCGCGCTTGCGCGCCACCTCGAGCTGCCAGCGACGGGATGGATGCGCCGCTACCGCATACGCGCATACGGCAAAGTCGAGCAGGCGTCGCTCGACAAGCTTAAGAATGGGGTTGAAATCGAAGGCGTGCGCTACGGCCCCGTCGAGGCGACGGTCGATCGCGAGCAAGGCCACAACATCTGGATCACGATGGCGCTGCGCGAGGGCAAGAACCGCGAGGTGCGCAAGATCCTGAACCATCTCGGGCTCGACGTGAACCGCCTGATCCGTGTGTCGTACGGGCCGTTCCAGCTTCTCGAACTCGAACCGGGCGCGGTCGAGAGCGTGCGCCGCAAAGTCATTGCCGATCAGCTCGGCCCGGCTGTTGCGCGCGAGCTTGGGCTCACGGATCGCGAGAACGACGCCGAAGCACGGCGCACGCGGGCGAAAAAGCCGAAGGATGAAGCATGAGGATCGTCGGCGGCAGGCTGCGCGGGCGCAATCTCGCCACGCCGAGCGATGACGCGATCCGCCCGACCTCGGATCGCGTGCGCGAAGCCGTCTTCAATTGGCTCATGCATGGCGATCCCGTTGCGCGCATCGACGGCGGGCGCGTGATCGATCTCTTTGCTGGGACGGGTGCCCTGGGGGTGGAGGCGCTCTCGCGTGGCGCCACCTTCTGCCTTTTCGTCGAGGAAGCCGCCGAGGCGCGCGGGCTCATCCGACGCAATATCGAGGCCTTCGGCTTGACGGGCGTGACCAAGCTCTGGCGACGCGACGCGACCGATCTCGGACCGGCAGGCAATATGATGCCGTACGATGCCGCCTTTCTCGATCCGCCATATGGCAAGGGCCTCGGCGAGAAGGCGCTTACGGTGCTCGCTGAAGGCGGGTGGCTCGTGCCGGACGCGCTGTGTGTTCTGGAAGAACGCAAGGGCGTCGATCTTGCGATCCCTGATGCGTACGACGTCGTCGATCAGCGCACGTGGGGCGATACGCAGGCGGTGCTGGTGCGGTTCAGGGGTGCGTAGGCTCTACCGCCTCCCGAACAGCCGCTCGATGTCCGCACGCGAGAGCTGAACATACGTCGGACGGCCGTGATTGCACTGGCCGGCGCGTGGCGTCGCTTCCATCTCGCGCAGAAGCGCATTCATCTCGGGACCTGTAAGCCGGCGACCGGCGCGAACGCTGCCGTGGCACGCGATCGTTCCCAGAATCGCATCGAGGCGCGCTTCCAGAAGGCCGGTCGTACCTTCAGTCAGCATTTCGCGGGCGAGGTCCCTCACGAGGGCCGCCACATCGCATTGGCCGAGCAAAGCCGGTGTTTCTCGCACGAGAATGGCGGCTCCGAACGGCTCCAAGGCGAGGCCAAGCTCGGCGAGCTGATCGGCGGCCTCGGCGAGCGCGGCAACTTCGTCGCTATCGAGATCGACGATTTCGGGAATGAGGAGGCCTTGGCGCTTCACACCGCCGTTCGCGAGCGACGCCTTGATGCGTTCGAGCACGAGGCGTTCATGCGCCGCATGCTGGTCGACGATGACGATGCCTGCAGTCGTCTCAGCGACGATGTACGTGCCGTGAAGCTGCGCGCGGGCGGCGCCCAGCGGGTGATCTTCGGTCTCGGCTTCATAGGCTGCTATGGGCGGCGCGGCCTCGTGCGCCACTTCCACACCCGGCTCGATTGCCAGGCCCGCCAGCGGCGCCTGCATGGCCTCGCCGAAACCACCCGAATAGCTCGGTCGCTGCGATGGCGGCGGCGCCCACGACGACGGCGCCGGCGTCTCGTTGCGCCGTGCCAGCACGTCGAGCATCCGCGCGCCGCCTTCCGCGCTGGCGCGATGGCCGGCACGTTCCAGCACCTCGCGAATGCCGCCGACGAGCAGCGAGCGCACCGCACCGGAATCGCGGAAACGCACCTCTGTCTTCGCCGGATGCACGTTCACATCGACATGGCGCGCATCGAGCTCGACAAAGAGTGCCACGAGCGGATGACGCCCCTTCGGCACCATATCGCCGTACGCACCACGCAGCGCGCCGAGCAGGAGTCGATCGCGCACGGGGCGGCCATTCACGAACAGGAACTGCAGGCTCGCATCCGGCCGATTCAGCGTCGGCAAGCCAACGAAGCCGTGAAGCCGCACAGCTTCGCGCGTGCCATCGAGCGCCAGCGCATCGGCCATGAATTCGCGGCCCATGATGCGGCCGAGGCGCGCGAGCAGACCTTCCGGACCGGGGCCACAAGCTGGGAGGCGCAAACCCGTGCGCTCGCCCGTCGTCATCGAGAAGCCGATCTCGGGATGGGCCATGGCGAGGCGCTTGACCACCTCGGACGTAGCGAGGTTCTCCGCACGCTCGGACTTCATGAACTTCAGGCGCGCAGGCGTGGCCGAGAAAAGATCGCGCACTTCGATGATCGTGCCCGGGTTGAGCGCCGCGGGCCGCACCTCGCCCTTGCGTCCGCGATCCACGACGATGGCGATGCCATAATCGGCCGCCGACTGGCGCGTGCGGATTTCGAGTTGAGCAATCGAGCCGATCGAGGGTAGTGCCTCGCCGCGAAAGCCCAGAGTCGTGATGTTGAACAGATCCTCGTCGCGGAGCTTCGAGGTCGCATGGCGCTCGACAGCCAGCGAGAGGTCGCGCGCGTCCATGCCCGAGCCGTCATCCGTGACGCGGATGAGAGAGAGGCCGCTCCCTGACGTGACGATCTCGATTTCGCGCGCGCCGGCGTCGATGGCGTTCTCGACGAGTTCCTTGACGACGCTCGCCGGCCGCTCGACGACCTCGCCGGCCGCGATCCGATTGATCGTCTCGGGTGTGAGCTGACGCACGGCCATGAGTGGCGCTTTCCCCGTCGCGTCGCGCGGGCGCCGGCCGTTATGCCCCTACCTGGACAGCCGCTCGCGCGTGAGCACCTTGGCGAGTTCGACGGCTGGCTGGTCGAAGGGATCGAGGTCCATGAGCCAGCCGGCGAGAATCGTTTCGAGCATGATGTGCATCATCAAGCCGCCGAGGCTTACCGCGTCAAGTCGCTCGATGTCGATTGTCCGCACCGGCCTGCCGGCGCGGTTGAGCGCCTCCGGCACGGCCTGGGCCTGGGCCGCCACAAGCTCGCTCACCGAGCGCCCCGCCATCACGTCGAGGCCTGCCAATTTCGCGAGCGCGGGGTCGATCACCGGCCCTGATTCGGCATTCTTCACACGCAGCACGGTCAGCGCGTGCTCGCGCGGGCCGTCCATGAAGAGTTGGAGCTGGCTGTGATGATCGAGCGGGCCGAGGCAGCCGAGCGGCGTCGTGCCCTGGCCGCCCTTGCCGAGACTTTCGGCCCAAAGCTGCACGTACCAAGCCCCGAACCGCTGCAGGCGATCGGCATAGGACATGAAGGCCATGACCTTGATGCCCTTCTCGCGCGCAAGGGCGACTGCAAGCGCAGCGCCAATGGCAGGAGCAGAGGCGGACGGATGCGCGGCCGTGAGCGCCTGCTGAAGGACAGCGTCGGCGCCAGCGCGCAAGGCACGCGGATCGAGGCCACGGGCCATGGCCGGAATGAGACCGACGACCGTCAGGGCGGAATAGCGCCCACCGATCGCTGTCGGATGATCGAGGATGGGGATACCGCGGCTCGATAGCAGATCGCGCAGTCCATTGCGCACGCCGGGACGGGCCGGCTCGGTAACGCCGAGAAACAGTTCGGATGAGCGATGCCCCAGACCGGCCGCATCGACAGCCTGGAAGGCAGCGAGCGCCTGCACGAGCGTCTCCGACGTGCCGCCTGACTTCGAGGTGATCACGAAGCGGGTGGCTGCGAGGTCAATGCCCTTGAAGGCGAGCGCCAACGTCGAGGCATCGAGGTTGTCGTAGAAGCGCGTGCGCGGGCGATTGCGCTGCTCGGCATCGGCCGCGCCCGGGATGTTCCACCCCGCGAGCTGGGCGAGTGCCTGACCGCCGAGACTGGAGCCGCCAATGCCGAGGAACACGATCATCTTGGCGCCGGCCGAAAGCTTCTTCAGCGCGGCTTCGGCGGCGATGATGTCAGCTTCTTCTCGTGGCAGGCGCAGCAGCGGCAGACTGCCGTCAGCATATGCAGCTTTGAGCTTCGCGAGCGGTGCGGAGGTCTTGTCGAGCCAGCTTGCGAGCGTCGCGCGATCGAGCCCATGCGCACCGATGCGCCCATCGAGACAACCGGCGATGTTTTGATGATAGAGCCGTTGAGCAGAAGCCGAGCCCGATGCAGCACCGGATACATCCAGCTCGACGGGATCGGTCATCAGCTCAACTCCCTCGCAATCGGCCCCTAACATGCCAATCGAGAAGCCGGTGCCTTGCGGCACAGCAGCTTCTCGAAGTTGGCATCAAAATACGTAGCGCCTTCGACACCCATCAGGTTCCGAAGACGCAGCTCTTACTGCTTCACCAATCCCTGCGGCTTGCCGACAACCGTAACGATCAGCTCGTCGGCCTTCAACAGCCGCGACGCGACGCGCTTCACGTCTTGGAGTGTCACCGCATTGACCAGCGCATTGCGCTTGTCGATGTAGTCGATGCCATAGCCCTCGAAGAGGAAGCCGAGAAGCTGATTGGCGATCTTGGCATTGGTATCGAAGCGCAGCGCGAACGACCCGGTGAGATAATCCTTGGCGTTCTGCAGCTCCTCGGGTGTCGGACCATCCTCCGCCATGCGCCGCAGCTCACCGCGGATCACGTCGAGCGAACGACCAACCTCCTCGTTCTTCGTCGCGACGCCACCGGCGAAGATCGACGCGCGGCGATAGGGCTGCAGATAGCTGTAGACCGAGTAGGCGAGGCCGCGCTTCTCGCGCACCTCCTCTGTGAGGCGCGAAGCGAAGCCACCACCGCCCAGTATCTGGTTCAGGACGAACGCCGCCATGAAGTCATCGTCCTCGCGCGCAATACCCGGCGCACCGAACTGCACGACCGACTGTGGCACGTCCATATGGACGACCTGCACGCGCTCCTTGGCCTCGGGGACAGTCGCAGCAACCGGCGTGAGATCCGCCTTGGCCGGCAGATCACCGAAGACGCGATCGATGAGCGCGCCGAGCTGCTCGGCATTGATGTCGCCGACCGCGACCACCTTCAGATTGTCGCGCGCGAAGTTGCGCTTGCGGAAGGCCTCGAGATCATCGCGCGTGATCTTGGCGATGCTCTCGGGCGTACCGTCGGACGGAAGGCCATAGGGGTGCCCCGGAAATGCCTGCGCACTCCAGGCCGCGCCCGCAACGCGGTTCGGGTTCTTGGCCGCGAAGGCGAGGCCGGAGAGGAGCTGCTTGCGCACACGCTCCACCGCATCGGCGTCGAAGCGCGGCTGGTTCATGGCAAGGCGCAGCATCTCGATGGACGGATCGCGATTGGCAGTCAGCGTCTCGAAGCTGCCGTAGAACCCGTCACGCGCGTCCTCGAAGCTCATGCGGAAGGCGAGTTCCTCCATGCGCTCCTGGAATTTGTGAGAATCGAGATCGCCCGCCCCCTCGTCCATCATCGACGAGAGGAAATTGGCGACGCCTTCCTTGCCGGGAGGGTTCTGCGAGCTGCCGCCCTCGAAGACGAAGCGCAGCGCGATGAGCGGCACGGCGTGCTCCTGCACGAGCCAGGCATCGATGCCACCGGGGGTTTTGATCTGCTGAATCTTCATGGCGTGGGCCTTGGCACTGAGGACGGGCGCCGCGAGGCAGAGCAGCATGGCTGAAGCGACGACAGGAAGACGTGCGGGGCGGACAAAGAGCCTTCCACGAAGGGGTGCTGAACTGGACATGATACGGAGCCTCGCTGTGTCGACGCGTTGAAACTTGATCGTTCGGCGCGGAAACGCCGGGTAGTTCGTGTACCTGCGGACCTCACCTCATCCTTTCGGTTCAAATCCATCAGGAGCGCGAGCCGGGCGGCTGGTCGGGCGCCTCGGGCAGTAGAACGCCGCTGACCGAGCGGAGAATATCGAGGTGGCGAATGGCCGCCTTCGCCTGATCCGCGGTGATCTTCGAAAGCCGCTCCGGCCACTCCTCGACATCCTTGATGGTCGCGCCGACGGTCAGGGCCCAGCCATAGCGGCGCGCAAGCGATGCCTGGTTGTCGCTCTGATAGATGTACTCGGCGAGATAGGACTTCTTCGCCCGATCAAGCTCCGCTTCGGTGATGCCGTTAGCGGCCACATCGGCGATCACGCCATCAATGAGCTGCTCGATCTTCTCGAAGGGGACGCCGTCATTCGGCACGGCGAAGAAGGCGATCTTGCCGCTGTCGCGCGCCGTACCCGAGTACCAGCCGCCAGCGCTGGAGGCGACCTTCTCCTCGACGACGAGCTTCCTGTAGATGCGGCTCGTCGGGCCGGAGGCCAGAACTTTCACCAGAAGATCGAGGGCCTCGGCCTCACCGGGAGCGGCCTTGGTGTAGGCGGGCGCGATGTAGTGGCGATGCCAGGTGCGACGGCCGGCGCGCGGATCCTTGAGCTCGATGCGCCGCTGGGCGCGGTGCGGCGGCTCGCCGGGGCGCTCTTTCATCATCACATTGGGATTGCGCGGTATGGTGCCGTAGGTCGCCTCGGCGAGCTTGCGCACTTCTTCGGGCGTCACGTCGCCTGTCACGACGAGGATGGCGTTGTTGGGCGCGTAGAAGCGCTTGTAGAAATTGAGCGCATCGTCACGCGAGAGCTTGGCGATCTCGTGCTCCCAGCCGATCACCGGAATGCGATAGGGGTGCGCGAGATAGAGGGCCGCACCCATCTGCTCGTCGAGGATGGAACTCGGGTTGTTCTCGACCCGGCTGCGGCGCTCCTCGAGGATGACGTCGCGCTCGGTCAACACCTCCTTCTCGTCGAGCCTGAGGTTGACCATGCGGTCAGCCTCCATCTCCATCACCTTGGGCAGGCGATCCTTGGAGACGCGCTGGAAGTAGGCGGTGATGTCCTGCGCCGTGAAGGCGTTATCCTGGCCGCCGAGGCGCGAGACGATCTTGGAGAACTCGCCCGTCCCGATCTTCTCGGTAGCCTTGAACATCAAGTGCTCGAGGAAGTGGGCGATGCCCGAGGTGCCCGGGGGCTCGTCGGCAGCGCCGACCCGGTACCAGATCATATGCGTGACGACGGGCGCACGATTGTCCGGGACAACGACCACCTGCAAGCCATTCGGCAGAATGAACTCGGTGGCGCGCGGCCCGGTCTGCGCAAGCGATGTAACGGGAGCGAGTGAGAGCATGAGCAATCCGATGATCAGATGGTGAACATGGACAAGGGCTCGCGTGAGCATGGTCACTAATTCCTACGCACAGGGATGCGGCAAGCCGCACCACATTCCACACACCGCACCCCAGACGGTCCCGAGGCCACGACCTCGAGCTTTGTTCGACCGGGCGACCTGCTGCGCCGCCACTCTACAGTGTCCGGCACGCGCGAAGGCAGTTAACCTCCGATCGTGTCCGGGATCCGGCACTGGGCTCTGCACTTCGAGTGAATTCGAGCAGGGCATTGCAGCGCAGGCGTGGCGGGATCACCACATTTTTCGCACGACTTTGTGATCGAGTTGCACCGCAAACAATGCAGCGTTAAACGACCATTGATTTCATTGGATTTTTACGCGCCGATGCGCGACCAGCGTTCAGAGACTAGAGTGGCATAGCCACCACATCTCCCGGCCAGCGGCCCGAACTTCGGGCGTCGGGGCCGCCAAGTCAAATGACAACATTTTCATGTTCGAGCAGGGTGTGCGCCTAGGACGCACCTGCTTCGGCCGCCTCCAAGGCCGCCGAGGCGGCGAGCCATGCCTCCTCCGCCGCCGCCATCTGCCGGGTCACGTCGGCGCGGGCAATCGAGAGCTTCTGGGCTTTGCCGGCGTCTTCATATGCGCGCGGGTCCGCGAGTGCCGCGTCGATCTCCTCGCGTTTCGCCGTGAGCCGCTCGATCTCTTTCTCGGCTGACTGCACGACCCGCCGCAGTGGCGCCGTCTCGGCGCGGCGTGCGGCAGCCTCGCGGCGCTGATCGACGCGCGCGACCTTCGGCGTGTCGGGCGCCGCGCCGTCCCGCTGCACGCGTGCACGCTGACCGCGATCGGCAAGCAGCTCGGCGCGATAGCCATCAAGATCACCGTCGAACGAACGGACGGTGCCGCCTTTCACGAGCCAGAGGCGATCGACGCAGGCCTCGATGAGATGGCGGTCGTGACTGATGAGAATGACGGCACCAGGGAAATCATTGAGCGCCTGGATGAGCGCCTCGCGGCTGTCGACATCGAGGTGGTTCGTCGGTTCGTCCAGAATGAGCAGATGCGGCGCGTGGAATGCGGTGAGCGCCAGCAGCAGGCGCGCCTTCTCGCCACCGGAGAGCTTGGCAGCCTTGGTATCGGCCTTGTCGTGCGAGAAGCCCCAAGAACCGAGACGCGTACGCTTCTGCGCCTCGGTCGCATCCGGCATGAGGGCCGCGATCTGATCGTAGGGCGACCAGCTAGGATTGAGGTCGTCGAGCTGGTGCTGGGCGAAGTAGCCGACGTTCACGCGCTGCGCGCCGAGCACCCGTCCGCCCATCGGCTCGAGCCGTCCCGCCAGCAGCTTGGCGAATGTGCTCTTGCCATTGCCGTTCTGGCCGAGCAGCGCAATGCGATCGTCCTGATCCACATTGAGATTGAGGCGCGTCAGTATCGGCGCGTCCGCCTCATAGCCGACGGCGGCATCCTCGATCTTGAGCAGGGGGCTCGCCAGCAGCTTCTGCGGCGCCGGCAGGCGGATCGGCACCACGCTCTCATCGACCTGCGCCGCAATGGGCTTCATGCGGGCCAGCGCCTTGATGCGGCTCTGCGCCTGCGTCGCCTTGGAGGCCTTCGCCTTGAAGCGGATGATGAACGCCTCGATGCGCGCGCGCTCCTCATCCTGGCGCCTGGCGAGCTTCGTTTCGAGGCGCTGCTTCTCGCGGCGCGCCTCCTCGAAATCGTCATAGCCGCCGGCGTAGAGCGTGAGCTTGCCGCGATCGAGGTGGAGGATGTGGTTGACCGCGCGATTGAGCAGATCGCGGTCGTGGCTGATGATCACGACCGTGTGCGGGTACGCTCGCAGATAGGTCTCGAGCCAGAGCGTACCTTCGAGATCGAGGTAGTTCGTCGGCTCGTCGAGCAGGAGAATGTCCGGCTCCAGAAAGAGGATCGCGGCGAGCGCCACGCGCATCCGCCAGCCACCCGAGAATTCACGGCAGGCGCGCGCCTGGGCTTCCTCGTCGAAGCCGAGGCCAGCGAGGATCTGTGCGGCGCGCGAGGGGGCCGAATGGGCATCGATATCCCCGAGCCGCTCGTGGATGGCGGCAATGCGGTGCGGATCGCTGGCCGTCTCGGCCTCGGCGAGAAGCGACGCACGTTCCAGATCCTGGGAGAGCACCCACTCGACGAGTGTCTCCGTCCCACCCGGCGCCTCCTGCGCGACATGGCCGACTTTCAACCCGCGCTGGATCGTGATCGAGCCATCGTCCGGCGCGAGATCGCCGATGATGAGCTTGAAGAGCGTCGTCTTGCCGGCACCGTTGCGCCCGACGAGACCAACTTTGTGTCCTGACGGTATCGCGCACGTTGCGCCCGACAGGATCGGCCGCCCTTCAATACGGTAGGTGAGATCATTGACGTGGAGCATGGTCGCGCAGATAGCCCAAGTGAGCCGCTCCTGTCACCCCGGACCTCAGGCGAGCTGAGCGCGCAAGGCCGCTGCTGCCGCAATAGGCCCAAGAACGAGCGCTCCGAGCGAGATCGCCGCGAGGATCATCAGCGAGGGCCCGGAACCGCCCGGCCCGAGCAGCGAAGCAATGGCACCGATGCCGAAAATGAGCGTCGGCACATAGAGCGGGAGCACCAGGAGCGCGATCAGCAGGCTGCCGCGCCGACTCCGCAGCGTGAGCGCCGCGCCGATGGTGCCGATGAAGCTGATCGCCGGCGTGCCAATGAGCATGGTCAGCATGAGCAGTGGATAGGCCGCGAAATCGAGATTGAGCATGAGACCGAGCACAGGCGCGAGCAGCGTCAACGGCAGCGCCGTAGAGAGCCAGTGCGCGAGGCCCTTGGCGAGAACGATCATTTCGAGCGGCAAGGATGCCGTCGCCATGACCTCGAGCGAACCATCCTCGAGATCCGTCTCGAACAATCGGCCGAGCGTGAGCAGGGCCGAGAGCAGGAGCGCGAGCCAGAGCAGGCCGGGCGCGATCCGCGAGAGCAGCGCCATGTCGGGGCCGAGGCCGAGCGGCAGCATGGCGACGACAATGAGATAAAAGCCGAGGGCGGCTCCGAGCGCGCTTCCCTCGCGCACCGAGAGGCGAAGGTCCCGCGAAAGGAGAGCAAAGAAAGCTCTCATAGGACCTCGCTGTGGGCATGGACTTCGCCCGGCTCGGGCGCGGCAAGCTCGAGAATGCGCGCATTGCTGAGGCCGAGCGGCCCATGCGTCGCCGCAATCAACATGCCACCACCATCCAGATGCTGCTGCATGAGGCCGGCAAGCAGCGCCTGCGAGGCGACATCTAGCGCGGCCGTCGGCTCGTCGAGCAGCCATATAGGCCGCTTCGCGAGCAGCAGGCGCGTCAATCCGAGACGCCGCTTCTGTCCGGCGGAGAGATAGCCGGCCGGCACCTCGGCGAGATCCGCGAGATGCAGCATGTCGAATGTGTCGTCGACCGCGCGCACATCGCCATTGAGGAAGCGCACCCAGAACTGCGCGTTCTCACGGACCGTCAGGCCGGGCTTCACGCCATTGGCATGGCCCACATAGTGCGCGCATTCGCCGACCAGACTGTCGTCATCGCCCGAACCCTCGAGGCGGATCACCCCAGCATCGGGTGGAATGAAGCCGGCGAGCGCGCGGAGCAATGTCGTCTTGCCGACACCATTGGGGCCGGTGAGCACCAACGCCTCGCCTGCCTCGACGGCGAACGACAGGCCGGCGATCAGCCGCCGCTCACCGCGCGAGAGCGATATGTTGTCGGCCACCAGCCGCATGTCGGGGCCGCCGCTCAAGCCGTCTCGTTGAAGAGTTCGCGGCCGATGAGCATCCGGCGGATCTCGCTCGTGCCGGCGCCGATCTCGTAGAGCTTGGCATCGCGGAGAAGGCGGCCTGTTGGCGACTCGTTGATGTAGCCTGTACCGCCGAGAAGCTGGATCGCATCGAGCGCGATCTTGGTCGCGCGCTCGGCTGCGAAGAGGATCGCACCGGCCGCATCCTTGCGCGTGGTCCGCCCGCGATCGCAGGCCTTGGCGACAGCGTAGACGTAGGCGCGCGCGGCGTTCATCTCGGTGTACATGTCGGCGACCTTGCCTTGCACGAGCTGGAAGGTACCGATCGGCGCGCCGAACTGCTTGCGTTCGTGAATATAGGGCAGCACTACGTCGATCGCCGCCTGCATGATGCCGACTGGCCCGCCGGCGAGCACGGCGCGCTCGTAGTCGAGCCCGCTCATGAGCACGTTGACGCCCTTGCCTATGCCGCCGAGGATATTCTCCGCGGGCACCTCGCAGTCCTCGAACACGAGTTCACCCGTCGACGAACCGCGCATGCCGAGCTTGTCGAGCTTCTGGGCAACCTTGAAGCCCGGCGTCGTCGTCTCGACGAGAAAGGCGGTGATGCCGCGCGGTCCGGCGGCGGCATCCGTCTTGGCGTAGACGACGATCACCTGCGCATCCGGCGAGTTGGTGATCCACATCTTGGTGCCGTTGAGAACGTAGCGGTCGCCCTTCTTGTCCGCGCGAAGCTGCATCGAAACGACGTCCGAGCCCGCGCCCGCTTCGCTCATGGCGAGCGAGCCGACATGCTCGCCGGAAATGAGCTTCGGAAGATACTTACGCTTCTGCGCCTCCGAGCCATTGCGGCTGATCTGGTTGACGCAGAGATTGGAGTGCGCGCCGTAGGAGAGACCGACCGACGCCGAGCCGCGCGAAACCTCTTCCATGGCGACAACGTGCTCGAGATAGCCGAGCCCCGAACCTCCGTACTCCTCCTCGGCCGTGATGCCATGCAGACCGAGCGCCCCCATGCGCGGCCACAGCTCGCGCGGAAAGCGGTCCGTGCGGTCGATCTCGGCCGCAATAGGCGCGATCTCGTCGGCGGTGAAGGAGCGGACGGTGTCGCGGAGCTGGTCGGCCGTCTCGCCGAGGTCGAAGTCGAGTGTCGGATATTGGTTCGGGATCGACATGATGGGCCTCGTGATGGGCGCGTGTCCGCAGGAATGCGCTGGCACTCTTGCTTCGTCGGTATCTGGCTGCCGGGCCAAGCGCAAGCAGGCCTGACCTCGAGAGCTGTTCGCCTGCGGAGATCTGGTGTTTCCAGCATCTGCATCCGGGCGCAAACTACTAATACTGAACATCGTTGTATTTGAGGCCGAATCAGTGCTCGTTTCGAGGCTGGCCACCTCGGTTGCTGGCCAACGACGAATAGGTCGAACGATAGAATGATGAGCATTTGGACGCGTGGCCTGGCCGCGGCATTGTTACTTGCGGGCGGGGCTACGGCGATCCGCGCCGATGACCCATTCGCCAAGAAGTGGGAGCCGTGGCTCGAGATCGGCGGGCGGTATAGCGATCAGCGCACGCTCGGCGAGGCCAACCTCTTCGCGCCCCTCATCCAGACGCACAATTCGCTCGTCTTCGCCGATCTACGCGGCATGTTTGACAACCACGACGCCGCCGAAGGCAACTTCGGCCTTGCGATCCGGCGCATGTATACCTCGGGCTGGAACGTCGGCGGGTACGGCTATTACGACGTGCGCCGCTCGTCGTTCGACAATGTCTTCCATCAGGTGACCTTCGGCGCCGAGGCCCTGAGCCGCGACGTCGATCTACGCGCCAATGTCTACCTCCCGGTCGGCAGTCGCGCAGAGCGTATCGGCCTCGGCTCAACGACGTCGACCACTGACACGACGGCCGCGGTCCTGACGGGCACGTCGCTCGCCATCCAGAGCCAATCCGTGGTCACGACCACGAGCACGTACATGCTCGAAAAGGCGCTCGCCGGCTTCGATGCGGAGATCGGCTTTCGCGTGCCAGTGTTCGATCTCGACTCAGGGCTGGATCTGCGGACGTTCGCCGGCGGCTACTACTTCGATGGCTCCGACGTCGACAAGGTGGCGGGGCCGCGCTTTCGGCTGGAGCTGACGGCCAATGATGTGGTCGGCCTGTCCGGCGTGAAGCTGGCCGGTGGCGTCATCTATCAGCACGACAATGTCCGCGGCGAGCAGTGGATCGCCCAGGCGCGGCTGCGGATTCCGCTGCAGGCGCCGGCGGCGCGGGCCAGCCGACCGCTCACCTACATGGAGCGCCGCATGGCTGATGCCATCGTGCGCGACGTCGACATCGTCTCCAACACGACCGCGGTGAAGACGGCAACAGCCACATCCACAGTCACGCACACCGAAGCGGCGATCAACACCTGGAACGGCGAGACGGTGACCTCCGTCAACTATGTCGATGCCGGATCCGCGGACCAAGCCGACCTGCAAGCCGCCCTCGATACCGGTGGCGCCGGCAGCGTCGTGGTGCTCAATGGCGGCATCACCGCCACCGACCAGCTGATTATCAACGAGCGCCAGACGCTACTCGGCGGCGGAACGGACCTGCTCGTGCGGGGCGCGGTCTCGGGGGTCGAGGTCGTCTACACCGCCACCGGCGCCGCCGGCAGCTTTATCGGCGACAATACCACAGTCACCACTACTGGTGGCTCTCCCGGATCTGTGTATGCGCTGGTCGCCGTCCGGGACTACGGTGTGATCGGGGGCATGACGATCGAGAAGACCGGCGAAACGCCCCATTTTTTTACATACGCGGCCACGGTTCTCGGTCACACGGCTGATCCGGGTGGCAGCCCCATCGGTATCGCGCTCTTCGGCAACACCATCGTGGCTGGCCTCGGTTCCATGTCTTACGGTGTTTGGTTCAACCACGGGCGCGATATCACGATCATGGACAATAACATTGCCGCACCGGACGGCGGCATAGCCGTAGTTTTATTCGACTCGTCAGACAATGCTCGCGTGGTCGGCAATCGCCTCGGCGTAGGGAGCGCAGCATCTTACGGTCTGATGTTCGCTGGCGACGGGAACTATCAAGTCACAATCGCTGACAATTCTATCGGCGGCTCTGTGAACAGCCTTTTGTTCCTCAGCTCAGTCCATGCATCGAACTCCAGCGGAAACGTCATGGCGGGCTTCGGACATTGCAACGGAAGATCAGTGACCGGCGTGATCGAGTTCACGGACGGGACTAGATGCTAGGCTCGATTCGTTGCACTGCAGGCAGAAATCGGCAAACGGTGGGCGAGCGCCCCTGCGACCATCGCGCAAATCGGCAACACGCAGACGGATAGTGTCTGTAGGAGAATAAATCATGCTGGACGGGCGGAAAGGGGCCTTTGCATATTCCCGGACGGTTCTTTCGATCACTTGCACCTTCCGGAGCCCCGCCGATGCCCCGCTTTCTGCTGCCTGCCGCAATCGTACTCGGGCTCGGCTTTGCGCTCGGGACTTTGGCCGCGCCGCTCCCGGTTTCGGCACAAACGGCAACCGAGGCTGCTGAAACAGCATTCTGGGACAGCGTAAAAGACTCTCGCGACCCGGCCGAGGTCCGCGCCTACCTCGAAAAATTTCCGAACGGCCTCTTCGCGCCGCTGGCAAAAATTCGGCTGAGGAATCTGGAGGCCGCGAAGACGCCCGCCCCGGCGCCGAGCACGGCAGCGAGCACACCGCCGCAACAGCAACCCACGTCAGCGCCGGCACTGACGAGCGAGTCGATCATCCGCGAGGTGCAGGACCGCCTCTATAACCTCAACTACATGATCGCAACCCGCAACGGCCGCATGAACGATCAGACGCGCGAAGCCATTCGTCAGTGGCAGACGAACGTCAAGCAACCGCTCGGAGTCATGACCGTCTCACAGCTCGCATTGCTGCGCAGTGCACAGCTGCCGGCGACCTGGGGCTCGATTGCATACTTCTCGAAGGGCGCGTCCTCGACGGTGTGGAACCGCCCGACACGCGAGATCGCTGAGCGGGAAGCACTGGCTGCGTGCCGCAAGAACGCGGGCGCGCCGTGCCAGGTACTGAGTGTCGCGAATAAGATTTGCGGCGCGCTCGGCTTCTACAATGCCGTCGTCAGCGGACAGCAGCACTGGGGTGCCTATGCGTCCGTCCGTCCGACCCTCGGACAGGCGACGGATCACGCCCTTTCCGAATGCCGCAAGCAGGCCAAGCAGCCGAACGCTTGCGGCATCCGCGCGACTGTATGTGCGGACGGGAGCCATCAGCGATAGCTCCCGCTCGGACTTAGCCTGAGTATCTCAGGCCACGCGCTTCATCGGGCGGGCGCACAGAGTGTCAGCGATGATCTCCACCGCGCGGCCCCAATCGAGCGCACCCTCGGCCTTCACGCCGAAAGCGGCGACGGCATCGGCCGGGCTGCCGCCATCGCGGAACACCCTGGCGCAAGCCTGCCGCGCAAAGCCGACCGACTGGTGCCACTGCGCAGGATTCACACTGCGCGGGGCGTGGGCGGAGAGGTCCGTGGTTGCGATGCTCATCGTCATGGCAGTTGCCTCCGTAAGCAGGTGGCCGCGATTGCGGGCCGTTACTGACTTGCCCAACGCTGTGGGCGATTACGCGTTGCCGCCCTGAGTACGCGGGCTGTGGACAATCGATATGAGGCCGGCGAGCACACCAGAGCCGTGCGACGCAACGCAAAACCTTGATACGCACCGCGCTTATGGACCGCAGGATCCGCGCTCCAGCACGCTCGCCGGTACTTTGGAGCCCTTGGGGGGGAGAACAGGCTCCAAATGGAATTCAGTTGGGGGTAGAACGCGCGGGACGGGGTAAACCCGTCTCTCCACGCTTCGACTCGACGCTCGACATCACGCTGAGAAACACTTCACCGATCGGACGCCACTCGTTACTGACAATGGAGCTCGGCTTCAGATCGGCGGTACGAAGACGCGTGGACACGATTGTACATCCTTCCCGGACAGCAGCCTGCGGGACCGACGCGGAACAAGGCCTACAAGGCGAAAACTAGGACAGAAGACGGGAACGCTGACGCAACGCTACAGGACGCAACTTTACTGCCGACGGCACCTTCAAGGCGGCGAGCCGCGACGCAATACTGGTGAACAGCTCGATACGTGCGACTCGCCTTGCCTTGAGGAGCGCGTTACTGAGGACGCTCTTCGGGGTGATCGGCCGACCAGGGGCGGTGGCCTTTGGCAGGTGCTGACGCTTACGCAACTGAGACGCAAACTCTGACGCAACACGACGCGACGCTACTGAACGCGAACTCTTACTCTCGGGCGACTTGTGTACGCGGTCCGATACGCTGACCGAACTGGACTGCCCTGACGCAACGCTACGATTGAAAATCACCGAACCGGGGGCGACGCGGGACTGAGACGCCAACTTGAACTCACTCACACCCATGCTCCTTGCGGCTCGCTTACGCTTGACTGAGAACCGTGCTCGGCGAACAAGTGCACTTAACCGTTGTTTTGTGGCGACACCCGGACGCAAAATTGGTGAATCGGAGAAATCGGATTGACATCCATTCATCCTGTTTCGTTCTCCACAGGAGGATGCCACCGGAGGCCTTTTTACTGGGGTTTCGAGGGGTGCCCCTGTGGAAAACATGACGGCCTGACAAGGGCCGATCCGCTCGAAATTCACGCTTGCAGTCCCGGCGGGACTGATTCGCGTCATCACCAGGGCCGCAACAGACCTCGTGCAGCATGAATCGCAATAAACCCCATCATTCGAGTCGCTCTTCCACGCGCGCATCAGACGACCAGGGCCCCGTACGCCTCTACGGCATCCACGCCGTCGCGGCGGCGCTCGCCAACCCTCAGCGCGAAATCGGCCGGCTTCTGCTGACGGACAATGCCGAGAACCGCCTCGAGGCGGCCATTGCCGCACGCAATGCGCGATCGGAGAAAGTGACGCCGCGCGACCTCGATAGGCTGCTCGGTGCGGATACCGTTCATCAGGGCGCACTGCTCGAGACTGCCGACCTTGCCGAGCCGACGCTCGAGGAACTCGCGACCAGGTCTGCCACGGGGGGACCGCTGGTCGTTCTCGATCAGGTTACGGATCCGCACAATGTGGGGGCGATCCTGCGCTCGGCCGCCGTGCTCGGTGCTGGAGGGCTCGTCATGACGCGTCGCCACAGCCCACCGCTTTCGGGGTCGCTTGCCAAAGCAGCCTCGGGCGGACTCGAAGTGGTGCCAGTGGCGCTGGTCGCGAATCTCGCGCGTGCATTGGATGAGCTTGGTGAGCTCGGCGTCCGCCGCATCGGCCTCGACGGCGACGGCGATGTCACCATCGACTCGGCCGACTTCTCGGGTGCCGTTGCGCTGGTGCTCGGCGCCGAGGGCAAGGGCCTGCGCCGTCTCACGCGCGAAAACTGCGACGTGCTCGCCCGCGTCCCGGCAGCGGGCAGCTTCGCTTCGCTCAATGTCTCGAATGCCGCAGCGGTCGCACTCTATGCAGCCGCTCGGGCGCGCGCGCCCTGATCGGCGCGCCCGCGGAGCGCCGGCTCTCTTCTACATATATATGTACGTAGAGCGCCCGCGCCGCTCGGGTCCTGAACGCGCGAAAGAACAGGCACGGGCGCGCGCATCCCGCGACGCTGATAGCGCCTTAACTTCCTAAGATCGCAGATATTTTCGGCTACTGCTTGGGGGCCGGCGCGGCCGGAGCGGGTGCCGACGGCGGTATGGGACCACTACTGTCCGGTTTGTTGGGATCATCGGGACCGTCGTAGTAGAGGAACCCGTCCTCTATGGCCACGATGTCCTCGGCCTCCACCTCGTACTCGTCCTCGTTATTGTCATCGAGGCGGACGGCGCAGCCGCTCATGCACACTTTATCTAGCACCTGCGAGGGCCGGATCGTGTGCTCCGTCGTGGTCTCTCCTTCGGAGATGGTGACCTTGACGTCTTTAGTGTCGCGATTGGTGATGCTGGCGGCATCGGCAGCGATGCTGGTCATGAGCAGCGCTGCCGCGCCAGACATCGAGATGAGCCTCGATGGCATTCAGTGATACTCCGTTGCACAGAACAACGGAGACAGTCTTACCGCTTTGCGGCCTTCTTCGCACGCTTCACGGCAACCTTCTTCGCCGCCTTCTTCGCCGGCTTCTTCGAAGCCTTCTTCGCGGCCTTCTTCGCTACCTTCTTAGCAGCGGTCTTCTTCTTCGCGCTCTTCGTTGCGACCTTTTTGGCCGCGACCTTCTTCGCTCTCATTGCCATTGGATATGATCCTTTCCTGCTATTCGTCTTGTGGTGTGGTGCCGATGCATCATCTAATGTGTGCAATCCGTAGCCATCGCAAACGCAAAATTTCCATGTCATCTATCGATTCTTTCGATACATCGCGCATATCGTCATCAACAGAGCGAGAGCACACACCATGGACATCGCGCTCGCACGCACGTTCCTGATGATCGCGGAAACCGGCAGCTTCATCGAAGCAGCACGCCGAATGAACATCACGCAATCGACGGTTTCATCACGCGTGCGCAATCTAGAGTCACTGCTCGGACGTCAGCTCTTCGAGCGCTCGAAGGTCGGCGCGCAGATCACGACGGCGGGCGAGCAGTTCCAGAAGCACGCGCTCGCCATGGTCCGCGTATGGCAACAAGCCCAGCTGGACGTGGGTTTTTCGGGCCAGCACGACCAGCATCTCGCCGTCGGTGCGGAAGCGACGCTCTGGCAGGGATTGCTCGTCACGTGGATCGCAAATCTCAAGGCCGCCTATCCGGAACTGGCGCTCACGGCGGTCACCGACACCGGTCCGATGCTGACCCAGCGACTGCTCGATGGAACGCTCGACGTGGCCGTCGTCTATCAGCCGCTGCAGTCGCCGGGCCTCCTCATCGAGCATCTTTTCGAGGAGGAACTCGTGCTCGTGTCGGCCGGTCGCGGTGACGCGCGACGACGAACTGACGACTACATTCTTGTGGATTGGGGGCCGGATTTTCGCGAAGACCACGCCATGGCCTTCCCCAAACGTGCGGGAGCACGACTCACACTCGACATCGGCCCGATGGCCGTCGACTACCTTCTCAACAACGAAGGATCGGGCTATCTGCCCCATCGGCTCGTGCGCGGACACCTTTCGCGCGGCCGCCTGAAGCTCGTGGCGCGCGCACGCCGCTTCACCGTGCCGGTTGGCGCTCTTTATCCGGAATCGCGCGAAGAATCCGACTTCGGCCCCATCCTCGACAGCCTTCGGGCGCGCGTTGCCAGATACGCTTAATCTTGGTGGCCGCGGGCTGCTGGAAAGAGGTGCTAACGCACGCTGTCGTGGTGCTATGCCCGCGGCGGCCATGCGGAGAGGTTTACAGCGCGATTGTCAGCGCTCCCGCGGTATGGTTCGCTTTCGTAAATCAATAAACAAATGAGGAACGCCGCAATGAGCACGACGCTCACGCCCGAGAACCGCGAGAAGCTCAAGAAGGTCAGCGTTGCCACGATCACGACGGCGCTCTTCAAGCGCAATTTCCGCAATCAGTTCATCCAGGACGTCCGTCCCGTCGGCACGAAGGCGCCACCGATGGTCGGCGAGGCTTACACACTGCGCTACATCCCGGCGCGCGAGGATCTCGACCACATCGGTGTGTTCGAGGATCGCTCTCACCCGCAGCGCCGCACGATCGAAGACTGCCCGCCCGGTCACGTGCTTGTGATCGACAGCCGCAAGGATGCGAGGGCCGCTTCCGCCGGCGGCATCCTCATCACGCGCCTCATGATGCGCGGCGCGGCCGGCATCGTCACAGACGGCGGTTTCCGTGATTGCCCTGAGATCGCGGAGATGGAATTCCCCGTCTATCAGAACCGCCCCGCACCGCCGACCAACCTCACGCGCCAGCGCGCGATCGATATCAACGTGCCCATCGGCTGCGGCGATGCGCCCGTCTTTCCAGGCGACATCATCGTCGGCGACGGCGAGGGCGTCGTCGTCATTCCGGCCCATATCGCCAATGAGATCGCCGAGGAAGGTCACGAGATGACCGCCTACGAGGACTTCGTCATGGAGAAGGTGCGCGAGGGCCGCGGAATATTTGGCCTCTACCCTGGCGACGCCGAGACCAAGGTCGAGTTTGCCGCATGGCGCAAGGCGAACGGCCGCTGAGTGAGAACGCAATGAGCAAGCAAATCGCCGACGCCGGCCTCGTGCAGGGCGTGCCGCCTTCCGAAAGCGCGCCCCGTGCCGTTGCCGATCTCTATCATGCCACCTTCACCGGCCTGATACTGACGCTTGTCAGCCGTCGTGGCAGCGCCGATGCGGCGCGCTGGATGCACGCAGTATTCCGCCACCAGCATCACGAGAAGTTCCTCTCGAGCTTCGAGAAGCTGGGCCTCGCGGGAATGCCGCACGCGGTTGCCTGCGCGGCCTATCACTACCTTTCGAACAGCATTGGCGGTGTCGGCGTCGAGTTCATGAGGGAGAGCGACCGCAAAGCGTGGGTACGTTTTGTTCCACCGCGCTGGATCTATATGGGCGCGGCCATCTGCGGCGTGCCGAGCGAGGTCTCGCGGGGTTTCCTCACGGGCTGGTACGCGCAGAACGGCGTATCGCTCAAGAACCCGCGCCTCGGTTTTGTTTGTACGGCGCAGACCGTCGATGGCCAGCACGGCCTCGCCGGTTATTTCATGGAATACGACCACGACCTCGCGCCCGACGAGCGACTGGTCTTCCGCCCAGGCGAGATGCCGCCGCCCTTCGATCCTGATGCCGCGCCACGCCTGCCGGCCGCCGACTGGACGCCGGAACGCCTTGCGCGCGCCTATCGCAACTATGCGATGGAGTACGTCCGCTCGGGTCTTCCGCGCCTCATGGAGCTGTTCGGCGAGACCGAGGGCGCACATCTCGGACATCTCACCGGCCGCATGATCGGCGCGCAGTTCTATAAGGAGATCGCAGGAGCTGCCGGCGTCGTGAGCAGTGATGCCGAAGCGATGGCGCGGCTACTTGCATGGATCGCTGAGGGTGAGGGCGATAGCGCCACGGTCACGCGCGACGGCGACAGCGTAGTCCTGTCGCGCACCGGCTGGCGTCTCATGCGCGGCATCGCCAATCCCTCACCCGGTGTGATGGACGCCTGGAACGGGCTCATCGAGGGCCTCGCCATGGTGCACAATCGCTTCCTGTCGATCGAACTCGTCGAACGCGTGGATCATGGCGCGCCGCAGACCGTCTGGCGCATTCGCGAGAGGGCGCACAGAGAGATCGTGATCGCGTAGGGACAAGCTCGACATTGTCCCTTCTCCCCGTTCTACGTCGCGCTGGAAGCGCGCCTCTGGCGCGACGAGAAGGTTAGGATGAGGGGCGGCGGCAAACGCGAACGTCAGAACAAGCGTCCGCCCCTCACCCCGCCCTCTCCCCGCACGCGGGGAGAGGGAGAAAGACGAGCCATGCGGCATGGCGCATCGCTGCGATTTCAATTCGCACTTGTCGCGGCTGCCCGTGCAGGCTTACTCACCTCGCAGAAAGAACAACAGGAGGAGCCGCCCGCCATGCCGGAGTTCCGCTTCGAGCCGGTGGTGATGCCGCCGACAGCGACCAAACTGAGAGCCGAAGTCCGCGCCTTCCTCGATGAGGAAAAGGCCAAGGGCACCTTCGTGCCGACAGTCGGCGCCATGGTGGCCGCAGATCCGGCTTTCAGCGCCCGCCTCGGCGCGCAAGGCTATCTCGGCATGACATGGCCCAAAGAGTACGGCGGTCACGAGCGCTCGGCCTTGGAACGCTACATCGTCGTCGAGGAGCTGCTGGCTGCCGGCTCTCCGGTCATGGCGCACTGGATTGCCGATCGCCAGAGCGGGCCGCAGATCCTCAAGCATGGCGCCGATCGCGTGAAGAAAATGATCCTGCCCGAGATCGCGGCGGGGCGCTGCTTCTTCGCCATCGGCATGAGCGAACCGGACACGGGCTCGGACCTCGCGAGCGTCAAGACGCGCGCTGTCCCCGTCGAGGGCGGCTTTCGCGTGACCGGCCGCAAGGTGTGGACGAGCTACGCGCACATGGCGCACTACGTCATTGCCCTCGTGCGCACGGGCGGGCGCCCTGAGGGCCGACACGTTGGGCTCACGCAGCTCATCGTCGACATGAAGTCGCCGGGCATCGAGGTGCGTCCGATCATCAACGTCTATGGCTCGCACGAGTTCAACGAGGTGACCTTCGACGACGTATTCGTGCCCGAAGACATGAGCGTCGGCGGCATCGGCAATGGCTGGGCCATGGTGACGTCGGAGCTGGCCTTCGAGCGCTCCGGACCGGACCGTTTCATGTCTACCTATGCCCTGCTCGTCGAGGCCTTCCGCGAGATCGGTGAAAGCCCCAATGCCAGCGAAGCCGCCGAACTCGGCCGCCTCGTCGCGCATCTGGCGACGCTCAGGCGCATGTCGAGTTCAATTGCGGGGATGCTCAACGAGGGCAAGTCGCCGGTGACGGAGGCTGCTCTGGTGAAAGACCTCGGCACGACCTTCGAGCAATCGATCCCCGAGATCACGCGACGCTTGCTGCCGCTGGAGCCGCGCGGTGGCGGCAATGGCGGTTATGACGATCTTCAGCAACTCGCGCAGCTGCAGGCACCCTGCTACTCGATCCGCGGCGGGACGCGCGAGATCCTGCGCGGCATGATTGCACGGGGGCTCGGCCTCAGATGAGCAGCGAAACAGAAGACACAGGCGTGCGCGACCTCATGTTGCGGTCGCTGGACCGCATCGTCGAGGAAAAGGCCGAGAACGCCGCGCAGGCCGCCGACGGCAAGCCGGGCTTTCCAACGGCGCTTTGGGCCGCGCTCGAAGAAGCAGGCATGACGGCACTCGGCGAAGAGAACGACGGCGATCTCGGGCTCGGCAATGCCGCAGCACTCATCGAGCGCACCGCCTATCACACGCTTCCCGTTCCACTCGCCGAGACCATTCTCGCGCGCCGCCTGCTCGCCAGGGCAAGTATCGAAATTCCCGATGGCGCCCTGTCGGTGGCGCCGCCCTCGGCCAACCGCGATGGCAGGGCCGCGGGCGTGCCGTGGGCCGGCTCGGTGGTTGGAGTTGTGGTCGCAACCGGCCCCGACATGATCGGCCTGCTCGATGCACGCGCGGCATCCGTGCCGGGCTTCAACATGGCCGGCGAGCCGCGCGAGACCATCGATCACGGCCGGGCCAAGGTCATCGCCTCAGCCAGGCTTGCCGATGCACCGGGCGTCGTCGAGGCCGAGGGGGCGCTCGTGCGCGCCGTGCAAATGTCGGGGGCTATGTCGCGCGTGCTGGAGCACTGCCTCACCTGGGCCAATGACCGTATTCAATTCGGCCGGCCCATTGCGCGCTTCCAGGCCATCCAGCACCTCATGGCCGAACTCGCCGCGGAGGCGGCCGCAGGCAGCGCGTCCGCCCTCATGGCCGTCGAGGCGATGGCCGAGCGCGGCGACCGCCTCTCCGCCGCCATTGCCAAGGCCCGTGCGGGCGAGGCGGCCGGCCGCGTCTGCGCCATTGCGCACGAGGTCTTCGGCGCCATGGGCTTCACGCAGGAGCACACGCTTCACTATGCGACGCGGCGGCTCTGGAGCTGGCGCAACGAGTTCGGCTCGGAAGTGCAGTGGCAGGCCGAGATCGGCCGCACCATTGCAGCCGGTGGCGCCGACAATCTATGGGCAACGCTGACGGCGCATGGCTGACGGGCGCCCGCCCCGTCGCGGGAGGCTAGATTGGCCTTGCGCGGCGGGACTGCTCTCCGCCAACTTAGAATGACGAATGACGTGGTTCACGCCCCCGGATCACCATGGATGGGGCGAAGGGATACGCGCGGGAGGAAATCCAACATGAAAATTCTCATCATCGGCGGCGCCGGCATGGTCGGGCGCAAGCTCGCCGAACGCCTCGCCAAGGACGGCACGCTCGGCGGCAAGGCCATTTCGTCGCTGGCGCTTTATGATGTGGTACCGCCGCAGAAGCCCGCCGACGCATCTTTCCCGGTCGAAATCACCACCGGCGATTTCCCGGCTCCCGGTGAAAGCGACAAGCTCGTCGCCAACAAGCCCGACGTGATCTTCCATCTGGCGGCGATCGTCTCCGGCGAGGCCGAGCAGGAGTTCGACAAGGGCTATCGCATCAATTTGCACGGCACGATGAACCTGCTGGAGAGCGTGCGCCGCGCTGGCAACAAGCCACGCGTCGTGTTCACGAGCTCGATCGCGGTCTTCGGCGCGCCTTTCCCCGAGAAGATCGGTGACGAGTTCTTCTCGACGCCGCTGACGTCCTACGGCACGCAGAAGGCCATCGGCGAGCTGCTCGTCTCGGATTACACGAGGAAAGGCTTCCTCGACGGCATCTCCATCCGCCTGCCGACCGTATGCGTGCGCCCGGGTGCGCCGAACAAGGCGGCATCCGGCTTCTTCTCGAACATCATGCGCGAGCCGCTGGCCGGCAAGGAGGCCGTGCTTCCCGTGTCCGAGGATGTCATGCACTGGCATGCCTCGCCGCGCGCGGCCGTCGGTTTCCTGCTTCATGCCGCGACAATCGACGGCAACAAAGTCGGCCCGCGTCGCGCGCTCTCCATGCCCGGCCTCGCCGTAACGGTCGGCGAGCAGATCGCGGCACTCAAGAAGGTCGCAGGTGACAAGGTGGTCGCGCGCATCAAGCGCGAGCCGGACGCATTCATTCAGGGCATTGTCGCTGGCTGGCCGCGCAATTTCGACACGCGCCGCGCGATCGAACTGGGCTTCAAGCCCGATGCGAGCTTCGAAGAAATCATCCGCATTCACATCGAGGACGAGCTCGGCGGCAAAGTCGCCTGAGTATCGCCCTTCAAGAGCTAAGGACGACATCATGAGCAATAAGCTGCAGGCCCTGCTGTACCTGTCGAATGCCAAGCCCTATCTGGATCGACTGGCGGCGGACGGACTGAACGAGCGCGTCGATTTCAAGGTCGTCGCGACCGGAGAGCAGGCAACGGACGAAGACCTCGCCAAGGCCGAGATTCTGTTCGCTCCGGGTGTGCCGCCGGGCACGCTCGGCAAGATGCCGCGGCTCAAAGTCATCCAGTCGCTCACGGCCGGTGTCGATCACTGGCTCGCGCGCAAGGATCTGGCAAAGGCACACACGCTCATTGCCGCGCGCGGCACGCATCGCATCCAGGTGCCCGAGAACATTCTCGGCGCGCTGTTTCACATTACGAAAAAGTACCACCAGATCGCACTTCAGCAGGCCGAGAGCCGCTGGAATCGCAGTGTCTCCGATACGCTGTATGGAAAGACGCTCGGCATTCTGGGCCTCGGCGCCATCGGTCAAGTGCTCGCCACCAAGGCGGCGGCACTCGAAATGCGCGTTATCGGAACCAAGCGCACGCCCGAGCCCGTCGCCGGCGTCGAAAAGGTTTACAGCTTCGACGAAACCGATAAGGTGCTCAGCGAGAGCGATTATGTCGTCATCCTGCTGCCGGTGACGCCGCTCACCGAGAATTTCATGAATTCGTCTCGAATTGCGAAGATGAAGCCAAGCGCTTGGCTGATCAACTTCGCGCGCGGCGCCATTATCGTCGACGCGGACCTTATCGCCGCGGTCAAAGCCAAGACGATTGCTGGCGCTGTACTGGATGTTTTCCGTACGGAGCCGCTGCCCGCTGAGGACCCCTTCTGGAAGACGCCGGGCATCTACGTGCTCCCCCACATTGGCGGCTACCACCCGGAACGGGACAGCTGGGTCGCCGAGCTGCTTTCGGACAATATACGCCGCCATCTCGATGGTCAGCCGCTGCGCGAGGTCGTGGACCGCGAGCGGGGATACTGAGTGGAGGTCCGCACGGGGCCGGGATATGGCGGCGATCTGTCGCGCGCATCGCCGGTGATCATGGCTCTCGTAAGGCTGAAACAACCGAAACGGAAAGTTGATGTAGGCCTGGGGCCGTGCTAGACGAACGCCCGTCTTTCCGAGCATGGCGCCGCCGGTGTCGCAACCGAGCGGGCGCGGTGTACTATCCCCACGCATAGGGGCGGCAACGACCCGATCGGGCCGACCGCGCAAGGGTTGAGCGCCGGTCACGCGGTGCCGATGTTGAGCATTTTGAGAGGGGCAGAGCGCGAGCAGTGGCCACGGACGATACCATCACAGGGGGCGTGGCGGGTCGCTACGCATCGGCCCTGTTCGACCTCGCCGAGGAAGCCAATCAGGTCCGGCAGGTCGAGAAAGATCTGACCACACTTCAGGGCATGCTCGATGAGAGCGCCGATCTGAAGCGCATGGTTCGCAGCCCTGTGTTTTCGAGCGATGATCAGGGCCGCGCCATTGCGGCTGTCGCCGAGAAGGCCGGCCTCGCGCCGCTCGTCGTGAACTTTCTGAAGGTGCTGGCCCGCAACCGGCGCCTTTTTGCTGTTCGCGACATGATCCGCACGTTCCTCGCCCTTGCTGCGCGCCAGCGCGGTGAGGTCAACGCCGAGGTTGCGAGCGCGCACCCGCTCAGCGATGAGCAGCTCGCCGCCCTCAAGGAAACGCTCCGCGCCTCTGCAGGCAAGGACGTCAATATCATCGCCAAGGTCGATCCGACGCTGCTCGGCGGGCTCATCGTCAAGATGGGTTCCCGCATGATCGACAGCTCGCTTCGCACCAAGCTCACGTCACTCAAGACCGCCATGAAAGAGGTCCGCTGATGGAAATCAAGGCCGCTGAGATCTCCGCGATCCTCAAAGAGCAAATCAAGAATTTCGGCCAGGAGGCAGAAGTCTCCGAAATCGGACAGGTGCTGTCGGTCGGCGACGGTATTGCCCGCGTCTATGGCCTCGACAACGTCCAGGCCGGTGAAATGGTCGAGTTCCCGGGCGGTATCCGGGGCATGGCGTTGAACCTCGAGACCGACAACGTCGGTGTCGTTATTTTCGGCGACGACCGCGGCATCAAGGAAGGCGACACCGTCAAGCGGACCGGCGCCATCGTCGAGGTCCCCGTCGGCAAGGGCCTGCTCGGCCGCGTCGTCGACGCGCTCGGCAACCCGATCGACGGCAAGGGCCCGAT
>JALHOW010000005.1 GCA_022842785.1 Hyphomicrobiaceae bacterium
GCCGTAGTGCTCGTTGTGGCTGAGGGCGTGCGGCCGCGGGCCGACGAGAGACATCTCGCCCCTGAGCACGTTGAAGAGCTGCGGCAGCTCATCGATGCTCGTGGCGCGCAGCGCGCGGCAGCGCAAAATCACCCACACACAACCACCAACCCAACACACCCGCACACTTCCGCGTAACCTCCGAGCGGCCACCAGACTGACGCAACGGTCGGGGGCCAAATGGCTCTGGCGCGCAGCACGAAATCCGCGCCGGATGATCCACCGATATCTACTCTGTATCGGGGCCCTCCCAGGTTTCCTCACCCGCGTGGCACTCTCTCGCAGCGGAGTCGAGGAACCTCGTACCTGGCGCCGAAGATGCGCGCGTGTCCACAACAACGCTTTGCGTTCGTCGCGACGCGCCGCGTGGCATCGCCAGTCTCAGCGCGATGATACTCCCGATCGCACCGGTGCAGAACGGAGATAAACGTCAAGCGAGGACTAACGAGTGACGTTCACCGAACAGGCGAAATCCACGCGAACAACATCAGTTCTACCAGTCGGACCGGAACTCACTGCAATCACCGTTTGCAAGAGCTTCGATGTCACCATAGCCAACCTGTTTCCAAACCATGACCATTCTCGCGACCGATGGATCGGGCTTCTTCGGCTCGCATCACTACCGATCGACTCATCGGGCAACCAACGGTTCGCGCTCAGGCCACGGTTCACAGCTTCCGCTCAATAGCCTGGGTCGATAAGATCAACGTCCAGGCAGATAACTGCGCCTATCGATCAGCTCTCACAGCGCGTTACCAAGTCTTTCGCTCGGCACGTAGGGGCGCAGCAATTGCGCTATACATGAGCATGAATGCAATGTTCTAAGTGCATAGGCACATTGGAAGCTCTTGATGGCATTTGCCACGGTCGCGTGAAAGGCCGGCTTCACGGGGCTCGACATGATGATCGCGGTATCAAAGGGGATTGAGAGATGGCATATCCCGTCGCCGGACGCCGGCGTCCAATTCTACCTCTGCTCGCCGCATGCTTTTTTGTCGTGGCCGACGCCGCAATCAACCATGTCGGCTTGGGAAGCGGATTTACCGTCTCCGCCAGCGGGCAGGCTCCTGCGGCGTCTCGCGTCGGATCAGCCCAATCTCGATCGCAGGTGCTGGGACGTGCGCCTGCCGTGCGCATCTTGCGCGACGACCGAGTGGCTACACTCGAGATGGACTATAACGCCCGCAAACCCTTTGGCCAGTTCTGGACCATGTCGGGCGGGCCGGACGATGACGCCGGCTTCTTGATAACTTGGTGGCCGCAGGCGACAGCCCAGTCCGATAGTACGATCCTCTTGGAGTTCGCGAGCGAAGGCCTGTGTATCAACTCGCCCACTTCGACTGCCGCGACCTTGGTAAGTCTTCCCGGCACGCCACCGGCGCTCGCCAACCTGCCTCTCGGCGCGCGCTGGATGGTTACAGGAAATCGTCGTGCGCAGTTGCAGCCGTTAGACAACGATCGCGACTACCGAGTGCGTGTGCAGCGCCTGAGCGCGCGCGGCAAGATCAGTAGTCGGGCAACCGAACTCACCTTCAGCGGGGGCGACGGTGCTCGCGTCGCCGCGTTACGCAGCAGCCTCACTTACTTTGACGACTTCAACTTGCCGGCGGGCCCAGCCGACGAATTGCTATGGAACAATGCCAGCTCTGTATCCGCTGACCCGAAGTTCAATCTGTTCTTCATCAACGACCAATTTCACTCACACACTTTGCATGGCACCCGGCTCCGCGGCGCCGATGATCTCTCACAGACCTCGCAGCGTTTCCGCAAGAGAATCCGCCTTGAGTCCGACGTCCGCCGACGCATCGTATTCGACATGGATACGCCGCACCCCCTGCGTACTGCCTGGTATCTCGACCTCAATCCGGTTCCCTCCGAGCTTACCGGCCGTAGGAGCTTTTTCGACGAGAACGGAACTCTGGGCCTGCCGGCGGGAATGCTTCGTCTCCGGGCGCAGGGCCAGACGCTTAGTGTGCACGTAATGGACCTGCAGGGTGCATCTCGCCAAGTGGCGAGCGTCAATATGGAGGAGCGGGGCCTGCAGAGCGTGACCAACGTGCGGCGAAGCTTCGACGTGCGCGCAGGAACTACTGGCATCGAAGTGCTCATCGACGGCACTAGCGTGATCGATGCAAACTACGGCGGCTTCGTGCTGCCACCGGCAGACTACGAGTTGCTGTGGGTTGGCTTCGGGTACAATACTACGAAGGATAGCGTGCCATACTTCCTTCACCACTGGGACAACTTCGGCTTCGACGGCCCAGTGGTCGATCCACGCACAGTGCACAACTATGTCACCCGGATCGAGGGGACCGACTACCAATTGGCGCGGCGCAGCGCGCCGGTCACCTTCACTATCAATATTCCCGACGATCTGCGTCCGGTAGTGGCTGACGTCATCGCCGAAGCTTGGCTCGTGGCAACTTATCAAATGGGCGAATTCTCAAACCTCAAAGTGGCACCGGGTGACTTCGTGCGCGTCAACGGTGGTGCAAAATTTCCTCTGCCGCAACCCACCAACAACAGCACGCCGCTGAACACCTCCGCCGACAGCTGGGGCACGCCGCACACCGCTCGGATCAAGCTTGGCGAGATTGTTCATAAGGGGAGCTCGCCGCTTGTTGTCGGCAGCAACACCTTTCAGTTCAACGTGGAGAACGCCGGCATTCTGAATGTGCACCTCGAGGTGCTTTACCCGCCGGGGAGCACCCCGATCTATACGCCTCCCTCGGCAATCCACCGGGTACCGATGCACACTGATTTGCCGCGCCTGGGGCCACCAGCGCGTTTGCAGCGAATAGCCTCGGTCGACGTTGGCGCCGATCAACACATCAGCAACTCCAAGCGACGTCCCATTCCGGTCAGCGGGCGTGTGCCGATCAACATCGAGGCAGGCAACAGCAGTTGGGGCAATGGCGCGCAGAATCTCATGAACGTGCCGGTGCGCAGCACCGAGGTGTGGGCGACAGGCGGCACGTCGGGCCTTGCGCAAATCGAAGTGTTCCTGCGCCCCGCGGGCAGTGGCAGTGAGCCGGGTGAGCGGTTGCTGCAAATCGATACCGCCATCGACGCACCAGCGCCCCAGGGCCGGTACCTGCTGGACTTCGATTCTAGTTCCTTCCCCAACGGGGACTACGAGCTTTTCGTGCAAGCCACCACGCCATCGGGATCGAAGAGCCACCCGAGTTATGGAGACGAAATCGACCAGTTCGGCGTCGCCAAACTGTCGGGCGCATACTACCCGATCCCGATCCGGATCCAGAACTGAGACCCCAACCAACGCGCCACGACCAATGCGCCTGAAAACCCACTTGGGGTTGTATCTGGGAATAACCAAATAGCGCGCTTTATGGTTCGCCGATGGTTGCGTCTAGCTTCCAGAAAATGTAGCCTGGAGTATCCCGTTTGACCTGATTTAAGGATTTCATTCAGGAGCATTCCGGTGAATAGGTATGTTATCGGAATTGGCGGCTACCTAGGTCACGACGCAAACGCAGCCATTGTTTCCAACCAGCAAGTTTTGTTTGCAGCGCAAGAAGAGCGCTATACCCGCAAGAAGCACGACCTGGACTTTCCCAGTCATGCCATCCAGGAGTGCTTGTCTTTCGCATCCATTCGGGGCGAGGACGTCACAGACGTGGCGTTTGCCGAAAAGCCGATACAATCAGCATTACAAGGGCACCTCGAATTGCCCTACATGCCGCTGCGCAATTTTTTGGGGAGGAGCCTACCTGATCGATTGTCGGGACGTTATCTCCCAACCGCAAAAAGATTGTTTCCAAACGCAAATTTCCACTTCGTCTTGCATCATGTGTCGCACGTCGCAGGCGGCTTCGTCAGCTCTCCTTTTGACGAGGCGGCGTTTCTCTGTGTCGACGGAAAGGGCGAGGACTACTCCGCCACCATCGGCCGCGTCGACGCCAGGGGCGTCGAGATCGCCAGAGAACTGCCGTGGGAGAACGGGCTCGGTTTGCTCTACACGATCGTGACCGGCTATCTCGGATTCCGCTCGTTTGGCTCTGAGTACAAAGTCATGGGATTGGCTCCGTACGGCGAGCCACGCTTCGTAGATAAATTGCTGTCCCTCTGCGATACGGACGCCAACGGTGCCCTCCGTATGCGACACCACCTAAAGTTCGACGACGCGTCGACCACGAGGGGCATAGCGCTCGTCGAGGCTGCGCTCGGCGTGGCGGCGAGATCGAACACGGGATCATTACGCCCTGAGCACATCGATATCGCCACATCCATTCAACACCTGTTCGAAGACGAGATCGCGAAGATGGTGCGTTTTACGCGCACACTCGTCGAGAGCGACAATCTCCTGTTCTGCGGTGGCTGCGCGCAGAATTGCGTTGCCGCAGGCATGATCCGGCGTTCCGGAGCATATAAGCATGTCTACAATTCTCCGATTGGAGGAGACATGGGCAGCGGTCTCGGCGCGGCGTGTTTCGTCGCGGGCCGCAATGCTAATGCGATCGCCAAGACCAATGTGCAGGGCTTCTACCTCGGCAGCGAGCCTGGAACGGCTCCAGCGGAGGCCAGCCAGCACCGGATCAGCTATACAGGCAGCTTACATGAGTATGTCGCTTCCCGGATCGCCGATGGAAAAACGGTTGGCTGGGTGCGGGGCCGCATGGAGCTTGGCGCTCGCGCCCTCGGTGCGCGCAGCATCCTTGCGGATCCGCGCGTTCCTGGAATGCAATCCAAGCTGAACCTTGCCGTGAAATTTCGCGAAAGTTTCAGGCCTTTCGCGCCGGCAATCCTTGCCGAGCACGTTTCCGATTGGTTCGATATCAGCGAAGAGTCGGATTACATGAACTACACTGCCTACCTTCTGCCGAGTCGCCGTCGAGAAGGTTCTCTGCCGAGCAACGCCTCCCTCAAGGAGAGGCTGGATTTCACGAGAAGCGAGATCCAAAGCGTGGTTCACGTCGATTTCTCGGCGCGGCTGCAAACCGTACGAAGCGAAGTCCATCCCGACTTCCACAAGCTGATAAAATGCTTCTACGCGATTACTGGAATACCGATTGTCATAAACACGTCATTCAATGTCTCGGGGCAGCCGATCGTGCGGACAGCCGCTGAGGCTTGGCAGTGCTTCTTGCACACCAACCTCGACCTCCTCGTGATCAACGACGATGTTTTCGTGAATCCAAACACGAAAACCATGCAGGAAAAGCAGGAATGGTTGCAGCAATTCTCCGGCGCTGCCTGACGGCATGTAGGTGGCTGTTTCGTCACGCGGGGCCGCGCAAACGCGGCTGGCAGCGCCCACGGCGGGACGCGAACGAATTGAGTGTGAAGTGACTGGCACCGAGGGGATGCGCCTCCTGGCGCCCGCCTCCCCTCGAAATGCCCGCATTGCACAGCCGATCAGCGTCGGCATCGCGGCTGCTCGCTGAACTTCTTCTCATGCATCGGCGGCGGTCCGCTGAACAACTACGCGGCCGAACGGCTCATGCGGCCGCCCGGTCGCTGTAGTAATCGCGGAAACGCCCACCCTTGTAGCGCTCGACACTTTTGAGCGCTCGGGGATCAAACTTGTTCAACACGATGCACAGGACCCGATCGAGGATCTCCGGGGCTTCGCCGAGGCACTCCAGGACAAGACGCTGGCTGGTCTTGCTCCACTCGACCACGAAGATGAAGGCGTCGCAGTGCCGCGCAATCATCTTGAAGTCGACGACCGCTGCCATCGGAGGCGTCTCAATGACAACCAAATCGTAGGCATCCCGAGTCGCATCGATCAGCTTCTGCATGGCCGGCGTACCAAGCAGTTCCGCAGCGTTGGGTATCCGGTTGAGCAGAGGACAGGGAAGAACATCGAGCTGCAAACGGTCTTTCCGGATGACATACTTGGAGAATTCCGTTGGCTCTTCCAAAGCCTCTTTCAGGCCGACAGTCGCTTGCGGAGCAACCCTGTCCGTCAGCGAATGGCGATGGAAATCGGCATCGATGAGGAGTACGCGCTGCGAGGTATGGCAAGAGAAATGCGACGCGAGATTTGTCGCAACTGTCGTCTTGCCCTCGCCCGGGACGGACGAGACAACACACATCACCTTCGCTCCAGTCTCTCTTTGAGCGATGTTGATCAATGCCCAGATGCCTCGCAGGGTCTCGGCAAACCTCGAATAGGGGATGTTCAGCGCATACTCACCGCCCCTAAGGGCAGCCTGATCACGCCGGCGCCCAACCTTCGGCAGTATTGCGCACGCCAGCCCGGTCGCTCGGCTCACCTGCTGAGCCGTCCTGAAGACGCCAAACGGGGAGTCCCGGGCAAGAAGCAGCGCCCCCCCCAAAAGAAATCCCATGAACGATCCGCCGGCAAGGATCAGGAGCCTCATCTTCGAGGCCTCCGTTTGAACCGGGGGAGTGGCGTGCGTGACGATCCGCGCATCCGGCGTGATGGACGGCTGCGTGGCGAACAACCTGTCCATATCGCTGGTGCGTTCCAGCATCCGGTTGTAGAGGGCCCGAAGGGTCTCAGCCGCACTCCCGAGTTCTTTGATGCGGGCCTGTACGCCGCTATTGGAGCCTTCCTCGGTCAGCACCTGCGATACCGTCGTGGCGAGTTCGTCGTAGCGCGCTCTGGCAAGCTCGTATTCCCGGTCGAACGACCCGGCGAGACGCTTCTGCTCCTCGGATATCGCCGCGCGAACCTCGTCCATCCGGCTGCGCATCTTCATAGCCGCGAAATGGTCTTGCCCCACGCGGCTCTCGATGTCGCTTGCGCGGGACGAAAGTTCGAGGTGCTGCGCGCGCAGCCTCGAAATCAAGTCATTATCCGGCGCGAACGGCCCGCCCAAATCGCCGCTCGCTCTGATCCGTTCGACACGCGATTTTGCTTCAGCCATCGCAACCCGCGCAGCGGCCAGATGCGAATGCAGGCTGGTCAGCTGATCACCTGTAAGCGCGTTGCTTCCGGCGCCGACCAGATTGTGCGCCATCCTGTATTCGAGCAGTGCGCGCTCCGCATCAGCCGCTTGCCGCTTCAGCTCCCCGACGCGTTCCTGCACAAGCCTGCTGGCGATGTTCGTCGCATCGATCTTGACGGTAATGTTTCCCTTCAGATACGCGTCGGCAACCGCATTGGCGATCCTTGCCGCCTTGACCGGATCCTTCGCGCTGAACGCCACATTGATGAGGGTTGGCACGTCGCCTCGCGTGACGGACAGGCCGCGCAGAACGCTGTCGAGAGCGGCCTTCTCAGGATCGATCGGCACCTCGCGAGGCGGGTCAGTCTGGAAAATGAAATGCCGAGCTTCGCGCACCAAGCCGCGCACGCGCTCCTTCAGATTCAGACCGGTCTCATCTTTTGCACCGTTGAACTCGGGATCTCTGGCCAGCCCCAATGTCCGAACCACCGGGAGAACGTTGCTCTCCGAGGAGATGATGTAGATCTGCCCCCAGGTGTCGCCGTCATCGATTGACGGCCCGTCGATGATCCTGTTGGTCTGCAGGTACTTCGTGACGGTTCTCTCGAATACGATGCGCGCATCCGCCTTATAAAGCGGTGGCATCGCTGAAAGCGCGGCAAACGAGGCGGCTATGCCGATCAAGGTGCCGAGGACGATGTAGAACCATCCACGTCGGACGATCCCGACCATGTCGGCTACGTCGAACTGATAGAATCCTCCGACCCCACCAGGGGTAACTTCATCTACGTCAGGGCGAGTGTCAGATTGGGACATAAGCAAACTCTGGGTTACTCAACGCACGCGGCCGGCGAGAAATGCAAGATTTGGGCAAGTTGCCCATCGGCCCTAGCAGCGCCCATCGGCTTTCGCTTGGACCTAACCAAACCGTCCCGGATAAGCATGTTATGATTGCACCTCTCGTTAGCACACTCCACGAGCCGTTGGTATCAACGCATCTCAAAAATCCTACAGAGCCATGTCGCCTCGCGTCGGGCTCGTAGGGTGTGCACCCTTTCTCTCACTCTTCTCGCCCGCGCAGCACGCGGCATCCCGATGGCGCTCCAATCGCGGCGGGTAACTGGGCAGCCGATGTTGCGTGCGATCGGGCCTGTTTCAATGGGGCCCCGCCGCTTGAAACACTTTCAGCAGACTGCTACAGATGACCGCTGTCCAACTTGGCAAGCTTAGAAATTCCAATATCTTAGAAGCCTTAATAACTGCTTTGTCTCAATCCTATGCAGGTCGGACCATTCCGGTTTTGGCACGGGGCTTGCGAGGCCGGCTGAAGCATCCTTCAGGATATTGAGAATGAGCACGCTACCCAGCGCTCCGAGGCTGAACTGTCTCCTGATCGGGGACGGCTCGCTGTTGACCCAATGTGGCGCGCTGCTGCTGGCTCACGGGCATCAGGTCGCCTGTGTCGTGACAGCCAGCGATGCTGTCGCCGATTGGGCACGGATGAACGGAGCACAGGTGGTGCCGCCAGGACGGGGTCTTGCCGATCGCCTTGCCGGCAAGAGCTACGACTGGGTGTTCAGCATCGCGAACCTGTCCGTGGTCCCGGCTGCCGTCTTGCAGACGGCCACGATCGGCACCGCAAGCTTCCATGACGGTCCGTTGCCACGTTATGCCGGGATCAACGCGCCAGCGTGGGCTCTCCTGGCCGGTGAGACAAGTCACGGTGTCACGTGGCACGCAATGTCTGACGTGGTCGATGAAGGCGACATCTACGTGCAGAGCGTCTTCGACATTGACGAGCACGAAACGGCCTTGACGATCAACACCAAGTGTTTCGAGGCGGGCCTTGCATCGTTCACGGAACTACTTGATCTGATCGAGAAAGGAGCGCTGGAGCGGCGCAAGCAGGAACTCGGCGAGCGCACGTACCACGCCCGGCACGATCGCCCCCATGCTGCCGCTACACTGAATTTTGCGACATCGACAGCCGAAGTCGATCGAGTGGCACGCGCCCTCAACTTTGGTCAGGGCTATGTCAATCCGCTGGGGCTGCCGAAGATCAGGACGCAGCGCGGCGTGTACTTTGTACGCGAACTCGAGAAAGCCGAGAGCACAACAAATGATACCCCGGGGACGGTATGTGCTTCGGGCCAAGACGGCGCCGTCATCGCAACGGCAGATGGCGCGGTACGTATCAAGGCTCTGATAGACGCCACAGGCACATCGGTCGAGCTGACAACAGCTCTCTCCGCCGGGGAGAGCATCGCTTCTCTGAATGATGAAGACGGCGACGCACTTCGGGCGTTCACTGCGGCAACGGCCAAGCACGAAGCCTGGTTCTTGAAACACCTGCAGGCAGGACAATCTCCAGAGATCTACGGATCGTTGCCTGCAACCAAGGACAACACACCGAACATCCGATCCTTTCCGTTGCCAGCTCTGTCGGGCTGGACGGACGAGCGCGCCATCGCGGCGATCGCCGGATTTTTCTACAGGTCGGGCGCGCCCCTCCCGGTGCGCTTCGCCTATATCAATGACGCATGCGCGACCGACGCCCGGGCGCTTACCGGTTACGTGGCGCCAGCTCTGCCTTTGGTTGTCGATACTGCAGCCGACGTCACAGGTGACGCGCTTGTCGATGTGGTCAGCTCGGAGATCGCGCAACTCGTCGAACGGCGTGGATATCCGTCGGATTTGATTGTTCGTCATCCGAATGCATCCATTGAACCTTTCGCGGTTGCGATCACCACGGCAACCGACGCTTCGCACCTGCAGCCGGTTCCGAATGTCCTGCTAACGTTCATCGTATCCAAGACGAGTGGAGCGGCTTCGCTCGAGATCGACACCGCTCGCCTGCCGATCCGGGCGTGCGAGGCACTCATCGAAAGGCTCGACGCGTTCTTTCGCGACTTCTCCGCTGATGGCACGAGGCGCATCTCGGACCTGCGCGTGATGTCGGAGACCGAGGAACACGCCACCGTTCACCAGTGTAACCAGACGAATGTCGCGTTCGATCGTTCGGCGCTGATTCACCGATTGATCGAAGCCCAGGTGGAACGTAGCCCTGATGCCATCGCTCTCGTTTGCGAGGATCGCTCGCTCACGTATCGCGAACTGGATCGTCAAGCCAACCGCGTTGCAAAGCAGCTTCTGGCGCGCGGCGCCGGTCCCGATAGGTTGGTCGGACTCTATTTGAACAGGTCGTGCGAGCTCGTGATCGGCGCGCTCGCGATCCTCAAGGCTGGCAGCGCTTACGTGCCGCTGGATCCGACCTATCCTACCGATCGCATCGCCTACATGATCGAGGATAGCGAGCTAGGCCTGATCTTAAGCGGTCGAGATCTGACACCTCCCGTGAAATCCGGCAATGTCGGGATCGTCATTGTCGAGGATGCACTCTCATCCGAAGATGCAGCGACGCCGCAAAGCGATGTCACCGCCGACCACTTGGCCTACGTGATCTACACCTCGGGATCTACGGGGCGACCCAAGGGCGTGATGGTCGAGCACCGCAACGCCGTCAACTTCTTCGCCGGCATGGATGGGCGCGTCCCGCGATCACACGAAGGCCAGGACGTCTGGCTTGCCGTCACAAGCCTGTCGTTCGACATCTCCGTGCTTGAGCTGTTCTGGACGCTGTCGCACGGCTTCAAAGTCGTCATCCAGACCGACAAGCGACACGATGCGCCCGCACCGAGACGATCGGCGAAGCAGACGGGCGGCACGGATTTCAGCTTGTTCTTCTGGGGCAACGATGACGGCGTTGGCCCGCGCAAGTACGAACTCCTCCTGGAAAGCGCGCGCTATGCCGACAGCCGCGGCTTTCGCGCTGTCTGGACGCCGGAGCGCCACTTTCACGCGTTCGGCGGTCCTTATCCAAATCCATCTGTAACCGGCGCGGCGGTGGCCGCGATTACGAAGAACCTCGATATACGCGCAGGCAGCTGCGTGCTGCCGCTCCAGCATCCGGCGCGTGTCGCCGAGGAATGGGCCGTCATCGACAATCTCAGCAATGGCCGTGCGGGCCTTGCCTTTGCCTCCGGCTGGATGCCAGAGGACTTTCTGCTTCGGCCGGAGAATGCACCTCCCCACAACAAATCAGCGATGCTTCGCGACATAGAGACTGTACGGCGTCTCTGGCGCGGCGAGTCTGTGGCGTTTCGAGCGCCGGGCGACAAGGAAATAAGTGTCGTTACACAACCGCGCCCCGTCAGCAAAGAGCTGCCCATCTGGGTTACCACGGCCGGCAATCCCGACACCTACCGTGACGCCGCCAGGCTTGGCGCCAATGTGCTTACGCATCTGCTTGGGCAGTCGATCGAAGAGGTCGGCGAGAAGATTGCGATCTATCGCCAGACGCTGGCCGAAACGGGCCGCAATCCCGCCGACTATACAGTGACACTGATGCTCCACACGATGATCGGCGAGGACAAGGAGCAGGTGCGCGACATCGTGCGCGAGCCGATGAAGGCTTATCTGCGCAGCGCAGTTGCCCTGATCAAGGAATACGCGTGGGCATTCCCGGCCTTCAAGAAGCCCGTCGGCGCGTCGAAGCCCATGGACGTCGATCTTCAGTCGCTCGACCCGGACGAGCTGGATGCGATCATCGAGTTCGCATTCCTGCGCTACTTCGACGATAGCGGCCTCTTTGGAACGGTCGAGGATGCGCTCGCCCGGGTTGCACAGGTCAAAGCGATCGGCGTCGACGAGATCGCCTGCCTCATCGACTTCGGCGTGCCCACTCAGTCTGTCATGAGGTCACTGGCACCGCTCGCAACAGTTGTTGCTGCTGCCAATCCCGCAAAGGGCGGTACAGCGACCGAAAGCGACTTCAGCGTCGGCAACCTCATCCGCACGTATGGCGTGACGCATCTGCAGTTCACGCCTTCGATGGCAGCGATGCTGCTGATGGACGATGGCGCGCGTCAGGCCCTTGCTAAGGTGCGTCATCTGTTCGTTGGTGGCGAAGCGCTGCAAGCCGCCCTGGTGCGCGAGCTGCGGAGCGCAACGGCCGCCACGATTGAGAACATGTATGGTCCCACGGAGACGACCGTCTGGTCCTCGACGATGACGGTCGGCGAGCAGCCGGACGGTGTCGTCTCCCTGGGCACGCCCATTGCGAACACGCAGCTCTACATTCTAGATCAGGGGCTGCGGCCCGTGCCCACTGGGCAGCCCGGAGAGCTGCTGATTGGTGGTGATGGGGTGACGCGCGGATACCTCAAGCGCCCCGAGCTGACGGACGAACGGTTCCTGCCCAATCCGTTCACGCAGGAGGGCCGCATGTATCGCACCGGCGATCTCGTGCGTCGGGACGAGCAAGGCGCGATCCAGTTCATCGGGCGGGTCGATCATCAGGTGAAGGTGCGCGGCTACCGCATTGAGCTAGGCGAGATCGAAGCGCATCTCGCAACTCACCCGTCTGTCGCGGAGGCCGTCGCTGTGGTGCGCGAGGACGAGCCGAATGACGTGCGTATCGTTGCTTACGTTCGGCCTCGTGGTTCCGATGTTTCAGACGAGGCATTGCGCGCGCATGTGCGCCAGAAGTTGCCCGACTACATGATGCCCGCGCACTTCGTTCCCTTGCAGAAATTTCCTCTCACACCGAACGCGAAGGTCGATCGCGCGCGCCTTCCGCGACCGGGGGACGTCCGGGCACCTAAGCCCGAGACGAAGCCTGTCGCGGAGCAGGCGTTCGTCGCCCCCGCTGGTGACGCTGCACAGCATATTGCTGACGCCTTCAAACGCATCCTCGGGTGCGAGCGTGTGGGCATGAACGACAACTTCTTCAATCTGGGAGGCCATTCTCTGCTGGCGGTCCAACTTCACCGTGACCTCAAGACAAGTCTCACGTCGGAGCTGACCATCACGGATATCTACCGCTTCCCGACCGTCGCCGGGCTTGCTGCGCGGGTCACCAATCGAGGGGCGGCCAATGTTCAGCTCGGCAACGTCGCGGATCGTGCGGCAGCGCGGCGCAATGCGCTCGCCGCTCGTTCGGGGCGCCGTGGGAGCTGAGCGTTGTGAAGGATTGCGTTGTGATGCAGCCGTACTTGGTTCGCATGGGAGCCATCCTGGCGGCTCTACTCATTCTCGCCGGCCAGGGAGGCTTAGCCATGGGTCAAGGGGCAAGCGAAGCGACCGGACCGTCGGCCTGGACGCCTAAGGATCACGTCCGCGCCTTCTACTCTGGCCATAGCCTCAGCGACGGAGTGCCGGAGGTTGTCGAACAGATCGCACGATCGCTCGGACACCGCCTGAACTTCGAGGTGCAATCTCTAGGCTATTCTCTTTTGCGTCAGCGGACAAAAGGGGAAGACCGTTCGGCCTCCGACTGGTCGGGCTATCGTGCCGGCAACAATCGGAGAGGCAGCGGTCTGAACGTAGCCGAAGAGCTTCGACAACCCCGGCGACTGCCCCCTGGAGACAAGTACGATGCGCTCGTCGTGACCGAGCGTCATGAGCTTCCAGACGTCGCCGTCAAGGAACGCACGGCGTTTTATCTAGTCGACATGGCCAAGCATCTTCTTTCCGGCAATCCAAATGCCGAGATCTTGTTCTACCATACTTGGCTGTATATCGATCCGGATGCGCCATGGCCCTGGATAGACTATGAGCGTGCGGTTTTGCCGATGTGGGAATGCGTGGCCAGCCGGGCAAACCTCGACTTGCCGAAGCGAGGCGATAGTCCTCGTATACGCGTGGTTCCCGGCGGAAGTGCTCTGGCGGAACTCGTAGCAGCGCTGTGGGACGGCAAGGTACCCGGCATTGCCCCCAGCACTCCTGGTGCGCGTGTGCGGCTTCTCTTTTCCGACAACGTGCACATGAGCGACATCGGTCGCTACTACATCGCTCTAGTGCACTACGCGGTTCTGTTCGGCCGGAGTCCCGAGGGCGCCATCATCCCGAGGCAGTTGTCACAGGAAGCAGGCCGGCATCTGCAGACAATGGCGTGGCAGTATGCTTCTGCTTACGGCCAGAGCGCCAATGCCGCCGGAGAGCGGGATATGGCTACGTGCCGAACCCTAATGCAGGAAGAGATCTGCCCGGCCTACATGGCTTTCCGGCAGCGCAAAAGGATACCGGTGGTGGCCGCGCTCAAGCGCCAGCTCGACACATACATGTGCCGGCACGCTTATACCGACCCGCAGGATCCCGACAATCCTTTCGCCTCTCCGCAAAAGTAATCGGCGCTACAAGGCGCGTGTCCTCTTCAGCTCGCAACCGTGCGCAGTGTTTCTGATTGTGCCGCCAGGCGCGGCTCACTTTCGAGCCGTGGCTCAGCGTCGCGAACCATGTGCTCCCGGACTTGTCGCTGAAGATATGACTTCAGCCGCCGAGCCAGAACACTGACGTGCGGCTGTTCGCACATGGACGAATGGTCACCCGGGCACTCGTTGACCTCGATATCGTCGAGAACCAATCTCTCCCAGCCGTTCAAGCGCCCGATATCGACGCCAAGCACGAAGCCGGTGTTGGCCTTGAAAAGCATGGCGTTGCCCGCGTAGGCGGTGGGCTGGTAGGTCGCGAAAGCTTCGTTCCAAGTATCAGCGATGTTCTCGATGCGATAGTGATATGGGAACAGCCTGCGCAGCGGCTTGCGCACAACCGCTGCGACCGCTTCCACGCGCCGATTCCAAACACCGACGGCGGCACCCACGATGTAGCGCAGGCCTCCCTCGCGAAAACCTTCGGCATGTCGACCTATCTTGCCCGCGATAGACGGCAACTCGACGCCGGGCGCCACCGAGTCGAGGAAGACCAGCGCTCCGATCCGCTCTCCCTGAGCGACAAGCTGCTTGGACATTTCGAATGCCACCACGCCACCACCCGAATAACCGCCGAGATAATACGGTCCGTCAGGCTGCTGGCGCTTGATCTCCGCGATGTAGTGCGCGGCCATTTCCGGAATAGTCCGGTGCAGTTTCGACATGCCGTCCAAGCCTTGCGGTTGCAGGCCATAGAACGGCTGATCGATACCCATCTGAAGGGCCAACGCACGCAAATTGAGCAGGTTGCCGCCCATGCCGGCCACGCAGTAGAACGCTGGGCCCTTGCCGAGGGGCTGGACAGGAACCAGCGACGAGTACTCCGACTTAGAGGACGCGACAGTGGCGTCGGCATTCACGTGCTGGCCGCCTCCAGAGGAACGCTTCTGTGGAGACTGCGTATCGAGCAGCGCGGCGAGCGGACGTATTGTCGGCCTCTCGAAGAGCGTTGAGAGGGGGAGCGAGATGCCGTAGTGCTTCTTAACCGCCACGAAAAGTCGAACCGCGTGGAGGGAATGTCCTCCCAGCTGGAAGAAGTCGTCGTTAACGCCAATCTGGCGTATGCCGAGCAGCTCCGACCAGACGCGCGCAAGAAGTTTTTCGCTGTCCGTTTCCGGTGCTTCGTAAGTCGTATCGAGATCGGGCCGGGAGAATCCTCCCGCTCCGTCATCGTCGGCATCGCTGAGGGAGACTTCGACGTCGCCAGCCTCGAGCGAGCGATCCCAAGCCCCAACATCCATCGACGAGGCAATGCACTGCACCAGATTGGGCTGTGCCATGATGCGATCGAACGCCTCTAGTCCTTCTGCAGGCGTAATGGCATCGCGCAGGACTTTCTCAAGAGCCGTATCACTTGTCGACACGGTGTTGCTTGCGGCTGTCGCTCCAGCGAGGGCTGAGTTGACATCGATCCGCCGCATCCCGAAACGGCTGATCTCGCAGAAGGGGCGCCCATCGGCATCCATCAGCGTGATATCGAAGAACGCCTCGCCATTTCCTGTCTCCGGCCGAACGCGAACGTGGCTGAAGAAGCGCTGCGGCATACGGTCGAACAGACGGAGACGTCCGTACAGCACGGGAACGTAGAAATCGGTGTCGGGATCAAAGCCGGGGATGAGACGCTGAGAACCGCCGGTCGCCATGTCGAGCATAGCGGGATGCAGCAGGTAGTGCTCCAGGTCCGGCGCAAACTTCGGATCGAGCGCAAGCTCCTGCAGCGCTTCGCGCCTGCCGAAGTGACCTGACCTCACGTTTGCCCACCTCGGCCCAAAATCGACGAAACTCGTGTCGCCAGTGCCACCGCGCAGCACGCTGAGATGGCTAGTGCAACGGTCGATGATCGACTGAAGGTCGACCGGAGCTGGAGCGGCGCCGTGGTAGGTGCTTACGTCGCCGATAACATGAGGCAGACTGCGCACGTCGTCGCCGGCGGTGCGCATGGTGATCTGGCTCGCGCCTCCCCCGTCCGCCACCTCTATGACGAGACGACGTGTGGTGCCTTCCGCAACCTGAAACGGCATGAGGAAGGTCAGGTCGTTGATCTCGATCGAGGTCGGAGCTTTGCCGACGCTGAAGGCTGCGCGCGCGAGTTCCACGAACGTGGTGCCGGAGAGCAGCGCCATCCCATTCTTGATCTTGTGCTCGGACAGCAGCCAGTGCCGGTCGATCGAGAAGTCCGTGACAAAGGTGCGGCCGGTATCGGGATCATCGGAGTAGCCGTCGAGTGCAGGATGCGCCACCAAGGACGAAGGCGCGCGACCGTGTTGCTGTTCGTTGCTCGCACGCGCCGCCATGCCGATGTCGCGCCACGCATTCCAGTTGATCACGACTGTGCGCCCTGGCGCGCGCGAAGCACGATCGACCGCAAAAGCATCCAGGAAGGCGTTGGCCGCGGTGTAGTCAACTTGCCCAGGAAGGCCCAAGCTCGAGGCAATCGAAGAGAACAGGATGAAAAAGTCGAGTGGCTCCTGAAGCAACCGATCCAAATGGATCGTGCCCGCCACTTTCGGAAGAAGTACGCGCTGCATCGAGCTCAGCGACTTGGTTTCGATGGGCTCGTCGTCCATCACGCCGGCAGCGTGAATGACGCCAGTTACCAGTCCGAACTTGGCGCGGATCCGCTGCAGCGCCACCTCGACGCGATCGCGGTCCGCCACATCACAGGTGAAAACTTCGACCTCCGAGCCGAGCTGTCTGATCGCGCGAATCCGGCGCAAGCGCTGCGCCCCGACGCTCTCTTCCGGAAGGACGCGCAGGACATCGTCCCACTCCGACTCGGGCGGCAGTTCGCTGCGTGCGAGCAGCGCGAGCTTGACTTTCTTCAGCCGAGCAAAGTGCTCCGCAATCTCGAGGGCGATGCCGCCGAGCCCACCCGTAACGACGTAGACGCCGCCCTCGCGCAGCCAGGGTGCACCCGGATTTGCCGCCGGAACCCGCAACTTGTTCAGCGACTGGACCCAGCGAGATCCACCACGCAGCGCAACGAGACGCTCGTCGGGAGGGGCGTTCAACTCGATGAGGACAGCGTCCTCGACCTGACGCGTCGTGCGCGCCATCCAGACGCCCTCGACATCGATGCAGCGCGTCTTGATGTGCGGGGTCTCGCGTGGTGCCACCAGTACCGGACCGACGAGCGTCGCTCGCAGCGGATCGCAGGGTTCATCGTTGACCTGGGCGAGCTGACGCGTCACGACGCTGAAGTTGACAGCCTCCCCCTGACGACCAAGTGCACGGATGATGGCCGTCGGCACGAAAAATGTGGCGCGGAGCTTCTCCTGAAAGTCCTCTTGCCTCACGCGCGAACCGAGCGTGGTGGACAACCGATTGAGACCGCAGCAGTAGACCACGTCGGTCGGCTGGAAGCCCGTTTCTCTGAGTTCGTCCTGAAGCTCCTGATGCTGGCTCGACGACCTGAGGTCTATGTTCCAGAGCCGATCATGGATCTTCTTGAACTCGGAACCATCGGTGACAACAACCACACTGCCCTCGAGCCGCTTCGCGATCCGCTTTGCGAGCGTCGATCCGTCCGAGTAAATGAGCCAGCGCCGCTCTGCACCATCCTTTGCGTCGGCGATCTCATCAGTTCGCGACAGAAGCGGAGACCGCACCCAAGCCGGCGCGGCGAACCAATCCTCGATCGACTCATGCTTCAGCGTGGCGGCATTGGCGGACCGCGGCGCATGATGCGGAGCGATCCAGTAAGGTGCGTGCTGAAACGGATAGCTCGGCAGCGGGATGCGCCGCGTCTCAATGCCGGCCCACAGCCGCTCCAACGGCACCGGAATTCCCGTTGCCCAGGCGCGCCCGACAGCACCGAGAAAGTGTACGCGGTCGTCGACTGCTTCATCGGCGTGCGGAAGGCTGTTGATCACCTGATTGGCGTTGATCGAGCCCTGTGCCTTCACAAGGGACGACATGGCGCGGCCTGGCCCAACCTCGATGTAGATTCTCTCGGGGTCTTGCGCCACTACGCGCATGCCTTCAGCGAATTTGACCGTCGAACTCAAATGTGCGCGCCAGTAGGCGGGATCACGGGCCTGCGCGTCCGTGAGCCACGTGCCTGTGAGGTTCGAGGCGATCGGTATCTTCGGAGCAGCGAGAGAAGCGGTCTTTAGGAAGCTCTCGAAGCGTTCGAGAATCGGCTGCAACATTCGGGAATGAGCTGCGATGTCGATTGGAACGCGGATCGCTTGAATGTCGTCCGCGGCGAGAGCAGCTCGGAAACGATCAAGCGCATCGTTGTTTCCGGAGACGACACATAGCTCAGGGGCGTTCACCGATGCCAGATCGAGGTCCGGCGGCAAGCGGGCGAGAAGGTTCTCCTCGGCGAGCGGAACGCTCATCATTCCACCGGCTGGAATCTCGGTGAATAGCCGGCCACGCAGATGCACGAGCTCGACGGCCGTCTTGTAGCTCAGCACTCCGGCGATGCAGGCGGCAGCATTCTCACCCATGGAATGCCCGATAAGCGCAACGGGCTTAATGCCCCAGCTCATCCACAACCGCGCGACAGCGATCTCCGTTATGAGGATGGCCGGGAGTTGCAGCGCCGGATTGAGAAAGCGCTGCGCTGCGTCAGGCGTTGCCTCGTCGAGCCATAGCGCGCGGATCTCAGAGGCAACGTCAGCAGGGAGGTAGCCAAGCCCTTCATCGACGGTCTTGCGAAAAACCGGGTCCTCTCGATAAAGCGACCGGCCCATGCCTGGATGTTGAGCCCCACCACCAGGGAAGAGGAAGACCGTTCCCGAAGCTTTTTCGACGAGGGTATGAGCGGCAGCGGCGCTCCGGTCCGTTGCGCGCAAAACTGAGATAGCCTGCGTACGGTCGCGGGCAGCGACGGCGCGCCGGTGCGCAAAGTGCGACCGGCCATGAAAGAGCGTCGATGCGATGTCGGGGAGCGCGGTGTTGGCATCGGACGCCAGGAAATCTGCGAGCCGCCGACCACTCTCGTCCAACGCCTTTCGGCTCTTGGCTGATAGAACGAGGAGATGCGGCCCCTCGCCGTCGCCGCGCGCACCAATCGGCCGAGCTGGAGCCTGCTCGAGCACGGCGTGCGCGTTAGTTCCCCCGACGCCCAGCGAGTTGACGCCGGCCCGCCGCGGCCCTTGGGTCTCCGGCCACGGCGTCAGGCGATCACAGACCAGGAACGGGCCGGCCGCGAAATTAATGGCCGGGTTTGGTTTCTCGTAACCGAGCGTAGGCGGGATCTCGCCGTGCTCCAAAGCCAGCGTGGCCTTGATCAGGCTCACGACGCCAGCAGCCGTATCGAGATGACCGATGTTCGACTTGACCGAGCCGACACGACAGAATCCCTTCTTGTCGGTCGAATGCCTGAACGCGTCGGTCAGCGCTTCAATTTCGATCGGATCGCCTATGCGTGTTCCCGTGCCGTGACATTCGACGTACTGCACCGTATCGGCCTTGATACCGGCCAAGATGTGCGCTTCGACAATCGCTTCGGCCTGCCCCGTCACACTCGGCGCCAGGTAGCCTGCCTTGCTCGCCCCGTCGTTGTTGATGGCAGTTGCCTTGATCACGGCCCGGATCGGATCACCGTCGGCAATGGCATCCGCTAGTCGGCGCAGCACGACAACGCCCGCGCCGCTGCCGAACACGGTACCCTCCGCACGATGGTCGAAGGCGCGGCAGTGGCCGTCGGGCGAAAGGATCTCTCCGTCCTGGTAGATGTAACCACGGCGGTGCGGCAGCTCGATCGTCACTCCGCCTGCCAACGCCATGTCGCATTCGCCGTTGATCAGGCTCTGACAGGCATAGTGGATGGCCACGAGCGAGGTCGAACAAGCAGTCTGTACGTTGACGCTCGGACCGTGCAGATCGAACAGGTGAGAAACCCGGGTTGCGAGAAAGTCTTTATCGTTGCCGGTATGCCGAAGAAGGAACATACCGACCTGGTCGAGAAGTTTTTGGTGGCTGCAAACGTTGAAGTAGAAATAGCTACCCATTCCGCAGCCAGCGAATACAGCCACTGGACCATTGAGGCTTTTGGCCGGGCGCGCAGAACTCTCGATGGCTTCCCAGGCGCATTCCAAAAAATGGCGGTGCTGCGGGTCCATGATAGCCGCCTCCTGGCGGCTGAACCCAAAGAAGTCCGGATCGAACAGCTCCATGCCATCGAGGTCAGCGGTGCGAGCGACATAGTTCTTGTCGCGGAGCTTGTCGGGCGCTTCGCCGCCCGCGAGCAGCTCCTCCTCCGTCAGCGAGCGAATGGATTCAACACCATCCCTGAGGTTTCGCCAGAATTGCTCGACGGAACTGGCACCGGGCACACGAAGAGCCATGCCAACGATAGCAATATCCGTTACTGGAGGATCGAAATGCTCGGTCATGGCGACTGTGAGGTGTAAAGCGGTGAGCTTTCACTCGCAGGGCTCAGAAGCGCAGCGAGCTGTTTTTGAAGTGGCGAAGGGTATCTGCGACCCGCACGCCGCCACATTATAGGCTTGTGTAGGGGCCTCACCGTTAACTTGCGGTAAAAAGTGATCTTTTTCAACGTGGGATGACTTTCCCAACCGAATGAGGCGCCGACAAACGCAATTCTAGCTGCCAACTGCGATCTGTCGCAATTGCCCCCATAGAGTGACTATGGAGCATGTCCCAGATGATACAATCGGCATCCTTTCTCCGGCGCAGGGCACCCCTCCGCCGCTTGGTCGCCCGACATTGCTTTCGCTAATGTCGGACTGAGTATCTAGAGCTTCTGCTCTGCTGCAAAACCGTTCGCCAAGTAGGCGACCTCGGTGCGGTTCTTGGCGTTGAGCTTCTTCATGATGTTGCGCACGTGAACCTTCACTGTGCTCTCACACATGTTCAGCTCATAGGCGATGATCTTGTTCGCCTTGCCCTTGCGGAGCGCATCGATCACCGCAACCTGACGGCGGGTGAACATTCCCCGCGGTCCCGGCACCGACCCCTCCCGCTCCGGCATGAGCTTGCGCGCCACAAGCAGGCTCTCCGCCGGAAAATACTGCCCCCCCGCAGCAACCAGACGCAGCGCGTGCGCCGCAACCTCGAGCGAAATATCCGCCGGCATGAAGCCTTTCGCACCCTTGTCCATCACCGTCATCACCAGCTCGGGATCCTCGGCATCGGACATCACCACCACCGGCACGCCACCGCCCGCAGCCTGCAAGCGCGAGAGTTGCGCATCCACCTCACGTACGCCGGCGCCGATCGCACACAGCACCACGATCGCCACCTTCGGCGTTGCAGCGCGCGCCACATACTCCTCGACGCTCGCTACACCCACACCATCGAGCGTCGTCGCTTCAGATAAGATCGATTGGATGCAGTCCCGCACGAATGCGCGACGCTCGATAATCACGACCGACATCGTCGCCTTCGCAAGCGCCGGCACAAGATCTGCGCGCGTCTCCACCGCGCACGGCATACCGTTCGCGCGCTGGATGTCGTTCTGACGTGCGGGCTTGTCCTGAATTGATGCGATCGTGCTCGGAACGGAGCGTTGCGAAGAGGTCCGCATTTTACACTCTTACTCTCTGATCAACATTGGATAGCGACGGTTGAACCGCCGCCTACAGATCATGCGCTCGTCAGTCCTCAATGGGACACACTTTATACCAATATTCGCCACCATTTAGCCGCTTTTTCCCTTGAATCCAAACTCAGCATTTGTGCATCATTAATGCAACACTTGCTCATTTCGAAGGCACGCCCGAAAGGACGTACGGCTTACGAGCCGCTGAGCATCGGAAACTACGTTCGCAGGCCCATTCGGAAGATGTAAGCAGACTTACGGGAGCGCCGTCCCAATCGGAGGCGACCGGCAGCCTTTCGACAGTCCGTCTTTCGAGATTCGTGCCAGATGCCCGCCCACCACACTCGGCTGGCCATTGTGCGTCGATAGTATGTGGCGGCTGTGACAATGAGCGCGCGCCGGCAGCCCTCCGACCGGCGCACGAGATCGCCGCCAAGGCTGTCGCTTGGCGCTATGCTCACCAGAGCACCCGGATCTACCGCCGAAGCTGTGAGGTCGTTGGCCGCGTGCTTGATATTGCCAGGGCACTTGCTTATAGCTCTCCGCCACGGAGGCGTGGCCGAGTGGCTTAAGGCGGCGGTTTGCTAAATCGTTGTACTCAGAAATGGGTACCGGAGGTTCGAATCCTCTCGCCTCCGCCAAGCCTTGCGAAAAATCCCAATCCAATCAGTCGCGTAGATCAACCATTCCCTGAACAGTAGCACGGACCCTAGCAACAACATGGCTATGGCGATCTAGTGTGGCGGATATTAACCGATAGCTCCCATCATTCCTACGTATGCCCCCACGTGCTTTTCGATGCAGAAGCGCTGACGCGTCGTGCGCCAGGGGGCCAGTTTGGGGGGCTCACGCCGAGGATGCATTGATGCTTCGATCGCGGGCGAAAGATCTCCTGCAATCTGCTGTGCGCGCGGGCTATGCGAGGCGCCGCAAGGCGACGATGCCGAGTTCCGAGATGCCTGCTCTTTCCCCGATCGTGCTCGGGACCGCTCACTTTCACCGGTTGTATAGGCGGTGGCGCTTCCCGCGAGAGGCGCAGGTGTCGGCACTACTCGATGCCGCATTCGACGCGGGGTGTAACACCTTCGACACTGCACGGGCTTATGGGGCTGGGCTGAGCGAAAGCCTAATTGGAAAGTGGATACGTTCAAGGCGCGTTCGCGACAAAGTCGTCATAGTCGGCAAGGGTGGACATCCTGACGCGAGTTGGACGAGCCGTCTGAGCCCCGAAGCGCTGACGGAAGATCTCGATCGGACGCTGAGCTCTCTGGCCGTCGAACACGTAGATCTGTATTTGCTCCATCGTGACGATCCCAGCATCGATGTCGGGCCGATCATGGAAACGCTGCATACTTTCGTGCAAGCGGGAAAGGTCGCAGCTATCGGCGCATCAAATTGGTCTCATGCGCGCATTGAGGAAGCGAATACTTACGCCGCCGAACGCGGCCTCACGCCTTTCGTTGCCAGCAGTCCTCAGTTGAGTCTGGCAGAGATGGTTTCCGTTCCATGGTCAGGCTGCCTCAGCATCACTGGCGATGAAGGTGCGGCGGCGCGTGCCTGGTACGCTGCGACGCAGATGCCGGTGCTGGCCTGGTCACCCTTGGGCGGCGGATATCTGACGCAACGGAACGCTGCAGCCGATACGCAATCGGGACCGTACACCAGCGAAGCCAACATCAAACGTCGCGATCGCCTGCACGAACTGGCGGCTCGCCGAGGCGTGCCGGCGGAGCAGCTCGCGCTTGCCTATCTTTTGCAGCAGGACATGAAAGTGATCCCCGTCGTGGCGGCTAGCACGCCGGCCAGAATTCGGGACCTGCTGGCAGCGACCGGAATACCGCTATCGCTCGAAGATCGGAACTGGCTCGATCTCCGAGCGGATCGCCATAGCTCGGCATAGTGGGGCGACCATGTCGTTCGAGATCCTGAAGAGGCCGAAGCCCTGGGACGTGGTCGTCATCGGTTCAGGAGCAACGGGTGGCTGGGCTGCACTGCAGTTGAGCCAGCGAGGGCTCTCGGTGCTCGTGTTGGAGGCGGGCCCTGATTGGATCGACGCCGCAGTTCCGCAGAACGCACTGCAGCTTCGGGCAAAGCAGTTCCGTGACGGGGCCATGGGTCATCGCAACGTCCAATCGCGGATACCGACATATTGGGAGCTGGATCCGGATCTGTTCGTGCTGGACACCGAGCATCCGTATCGCACGCCCGAGGACAAGAATTTCGACTGGATTCGAACCCGCACCGTGAATGGCCGGCTCCTGACCTGGGGTGGCATCGGCGTGCGTGTTTCAGACCACGAGCTCAAAGCAGCGGAGCAGGATGGTTTCGGTGAGACGTGGCCTTTCGACTACCAAGTTCTAAAGCCCCACTTCGATCAGATCGATGACTTCTTTGCCGTCTATGGAGAGCGCGATGGGCTGCCACAACTGCCAGATGGCAAGTATGTAGCCAGTCCTCGCCTGACGGAGGCGGAGCATCGCTTCAAAGAAGCATTGTCCGCTCGCTACACGGACCGCCAGGTCATCGCCGCTCGCGGAGTTCTTGCGCGCGCCTCGTCACGGCCAAATGGCGAAGCTCCACCGCCATCGCCCCTGCGGATAGCAGTGAGGCAGCATGGCGCAAACCTGCGGGCCAACGCCGTAGTCAGCCAAATTCTCGTTGCAAGCGACGGCCGCGCCCAGGGAGTAGCGTTCTACGACCGGTTGACGAAGCGTAGCCACGAGGTGAGCTGCCGAGCGGTGGCCGTATGTGCATCCACGTTGGAATCTACGCGCATCCTACTGAACTCGACTTCTCCCCGGCATCCAGAGGGCCTCGGCAATTCGTCCGGCGCACTCGGGCGATACCTGATGGACCACTGCGCGATCTTCGCAACTGGCTCCGCGCCAGGCGACGGTTCGCTGGCCTGGAGTGATGGCTCGGGCGGGCCGAAGAACATCATGATTCCGCGCTTTCACAATCTCGAGAACCGGGCAGGTGGCGCCTTCCTGCGGGGCTATGGGATCTTCGGGAACATTGGGCGCACCCCGTCGCCTTCCGGAAAGCGCAAAAGAGGCAACCAGCACCAAGTGCCGTTGGGCCTGGTCGCCTACGGCGAAATGCTGCCTCGTCCCGAAAATCGCGTGACGATTGATCGGGAGCAGCGAGATGCTTGGGGAATCCCGACGCTCAGCATCGATTGCGCGTTCTCTCCAAATGAGTACGCGATGATGGGTCACATGCTGGCGTCCATGGAGGAGATGGTGCACGTAGCTGGCGGTCGCCTGGAAGGTGCGCCACATCGTTTTGCTCCGGGTGCCTTTGTGCATGAGACGGGAACGGCGCGCATGGGCACCGATCCGCGCGCTTCGGTGCTGAACGGGTTCGCTCAGTGCTGGGACGCGGACAATGTCTATGTGATGGATGGCGCAGCCTGGCCCACTAGTGCCTGGCAGAACCCAACATTCACAATGATGGCAGTGGCAGGACGAGCAAGCGAGCACCTTGCGGATAACGTGATCGCCGGGCGGCTCTAAGATCCGATTGCCTGGCGACGATGGCGAGACACTTTTCTTAGGCGGGGTTCGAGCGCTGTTGGCTGGGGCGGGGGCTTCGAATTCGCGACCTCCTGCCCCCACAGAACGGTTCTGCGCCCGGCGGAGATGATCGATACTTGCGCGGTCGAACTGTGGCGTCCAGGCTCAACCACGCCCGCAGTTCGAGGGGCGGGGCGGTGAAGTCCGCATGACATGGACTTGACCGGGATCGACACAGAGTCGTATGGAGCGCTGTGAACTGACGGGCCGGATTCTATCGACCGTTCATGGGCGTGGGCTAAGTGCCGCGGAGCTAGGTGGAGCTTGGTTTAGGGCGATCTCGCCTCCGCCGCCCCACTGTAGCGGCCCGCTCCCGAAATCCAGCCAGTCAGTGTCAGCACAATGGGGCGTAGCCAAGTGGTAAGGCAGCGGATTTTGATTCCGCCATGCGGAGGTTCGAACCCTCCCGCCCCAGCCAAATTCAACTTCGGCGAGAGCCCAACCTCCAGAGCGGGGCGAAGAGCGGGCGCCGTCAGCAGCAGACACCTCTCGTTAAGCCTACCGTAGCGCCATGGCGCCTGTGTCGGCGACACTACTGGCTGGCACGCCCCTTGCTCTTCTTCCCTTTGCCTATGTGGAAGGACAGTTCTCGCGACATGAAAACCTAGCATCTCGCAATCGGGGACGGGAGTATCGCACTGGCGGACGCGCGTTGACCGTAGAATACAGTTACTGGAGCTCCTCACAACCTCCTGTTGCTTGCACTGAAGGCGTAATTGACGTCGCGTCGTGATTCGAGAAAGCTGGCTAGGTTATGTGGGCGCATTAGTTTGGAGATGCGGACGTATGTTGGAGTTTGGCGCAGGAGCGGAGAACAAGAAGAGTTCGATGCTCACCCGGCGGAGCCTTGTAGCTGCAGCCGGCATACTCATGACCATGAGCCCATTGGCCGCCGGCAAGGCTGCGGCGTCTGGGCGTCGCGGTGGTGGCAACGGTGGTAGTAACGGCAACGGCGGTGGTCGCGGCGGCCATGGCCACGGCGGCGGCCACGGCAATGGCGGTGGCTACGGCGGCGGCAGTAGCAAGGGCAGCGGCGCGCACTGTTTTCTCTCCGGGACTCGGATATCGACGCCCGAAGGTGACGTCGGCATTGAGAACTTGAGCATTGGTGATCTAGTCACCACCAACGACGGCACCGCAAAGCCCGTGCGCTGGATCGGCAAGATGGTATTCGAGCGCCTCGGCCAGTCATGGCCTGAGAATGCGCGACCGATTCTCATCCAGAAGGATGCGTTGGGCGATGCGTGCCCGCAACGCGATCTCTATCTGTCGCGAACCCACATGCTCTATCTCGACGGCGTACTGATCCCCGCCGGCGATCTGGCCAATGGCAGCACAATTGCTGAGGTGGACCCGGACACCGACCGTCTCGAGTACTTCCATATCGAACTCGATAGTCACGATGTCCTACTCGCCGAGGGAGCACCTTGCGAGAGCCTGCTGGTCAGAGCCGACTATCGCGGCGAGTTCGACAATGCCGACGAGTACACCGAGCTCTACGGCGCTGTCCCGTCCGTGGCGATGTTGCCGTGTGCCCCGATCGCCGCATTCTACGGCCGTCGCGGCGCACTCGCTTCCCGGCTCAGGAGTGCGCTGGCGCCAGCGATCGACATCCGCAAACCGGTCGACGTCATTCGCGACCAGCTGGAAGAGCGGGCGGGGCTGAATAAGGCAGCGTGACCCGCTCGATCGCTGCGCAGCCTACCAAGACAGTACAGGCGTCGGCTCTCCCAGGCCGGCGCCTGTTTTCATCTGATGTGACTGCTGCGCCCGAACGTCCGATCCCTGACGCTGCCGGTTGGCACTACGACGTCTGCGTCGAGAGCTTCAGGCCGACCGCACCGATGGCAATCATCGCGATGAACAGCAGTTGTATCGGCGAGAGCGTCTGACGCAGAATGAACCAGCCCGCGAGCGCAATGAGCGCGATGCCAGATCCTGCCCAGATGGCATAGGTGACGCCGACAGGAATGCGCGTCAGCACGATCGATAGCCCGACGAAGCAGCCGCCGAAGATCGCCAGAGACGCAAAGCCGTAGAGGGGCTTCTCGAAGCCCTGAGATTTGTTCAGCAACAGCGTCGCAGTCACTTCCGCGAGAATGCACGCGCCGAGCAGCAGCCAGGGATTCATGTGTCAACCTCTCTCGATCCGGCTCTGCGTCCGGCTCGAGCCTCCTAACCTGCTTCTGCGCTGCGCCGCAAGCAGCAAGGCAGCGGGAGAGCGCGAGTCAAACCCGCGTTCAGGTCGGTGGAGCGAGAGGACGTCGCGCTCAGCGGCAGACCAGAACCGGTACCGTACTGTGCGTAACGACCTTATTGGCCTGGCTGCCGAGCAACAGGCGCTGCACGCCACTGCGGCCGTGCGAGGCCATGACGATCAGATCCGCGCCATCATCCTTGGCCGTCTCCAGGATGCCCTCGGCGGGGAACTGGTCCTTCACATAGCGCTTCTGGCAAGCGACGCCTGACGCCTCCGCGCGCTTTGCCACGGCCGAAAGGACTGCCGAGGCATTCACCTCGCACGCCCGCTCATACTCGTCGATCGGGAAGGAGGCCCCCACCTCGCCAGTGACGAATGCCGTCCAGGGATCGGAAACGGTAACCACGATCACCTTGGCGCCGAGTGCCTTTGCGAGTGCGAGCCCGTGCGTCACGCCCTTCTCGGCAAGCTCGGAGCCGTCGGTCGCAATCAGGAGGTTTTTGTACATGTCACCGGCCCTCTCTCTGGCCCTCGCGTTGGTGCGCTCAATAGATCGGCGGGCATGGTGCCATGCCGTCCGCAGCATCACAATTGCTGCTGCTTGTATGGCGCGCACGCCCCCATCGCGCCTTGATCGCTATCAAGGGATGGTCAGTCCGGGTCGGTGAGGCGGTCGATCTGGCGGCGGTCCCGCTTGGTCGGACGGCCAGAGCCGCTCGGTCTCTCTGCACGACCGGGCTGAACCGGCGCCGCGCTCGCGGGCGGCGAGCGATCGACATAGAGAGCCTGCGCCTCCGTGGCGGGGCCGCGCCGGCTACCGATTGCCACCACCTCGAGCACCCTGATGCGCGGGCCGACGGCGATGGTCAGCACATCCCCAACGCGCACGGTCTGGCTGGGCTTCGTCGTACGCTCGCGATTGAGACGGACCTTGCCTTCCTCGACCAGCCCGGCGGCGAGCGTGCGCGACTTCACCACACGCGCGAACCACAGCCACTTGTCGAGACGGAGCTGCCCGCCCTCTGCAGTGGCGCTGTCAGCCTCCATGCCTGGGCCGCGCTCCGGCGTCATGAAGAGCCCGTCTCGTTGCCTCGCTTCTCGAGTTGCTGCTTCAGAGCGCTGAGTGCCGCGAAGGGCGAATCGGGATCGACCGTTGTGCGCTTCGGCGGTGCAGCCGAGCGCGTGTAACCCTGCGAGCGATCCTCACGCTGCGGACGGCGGTCCTCCCGTCGGCCTTCTCCATGCCCCTTGCCGCCGCCAGGGCGGCGATCGCGGTCCTCGCGAGGCCCTCGTGCCGCCTGGTCAGGCCGGCCCTCGCGACGCTCGCCATCGCGGTTACGTGGCGGACCGCCACGCTGATTGCGATCACGACGCGGCTCATCGCGACGGTCTGTCTGCTGCGCGGGATCTGCAGGGGCCGCCTCGCCCCCAGTCTGCGCCGCAGCGGGCGCTGCAGGCGCTCCCGGCCGATTGGGCTGGCGATTACCACCATCGCGACGGCCATCGCGCCCACCGTCGCGTCCGCCTTCACGACCCTGGCGGCGATGACGCTCGCCCTGACGCTCTTGTCGGCCGTCGACAGCGCGGTGCTCTCCACGATGGCGGCGGCGCGGGCGCCAGATCTCGATGAGGACTTCCTCAGCGGGTGCGGCTGCACCATCGCCAGAAGGCTCGGAAGCTGAAGCGGCTTCGGCTGTTTCTGGCGCTGTCGGCTCCGGGGCAGCCTCTGCGCTGACAGCCTCGACGCTGTCCGAGGCTTCGGCCTCTGCAACGGCGGCAGGCTCAGGAGTTGCGGGCGCTGCCTCCGATGGCTCTACCGGAGCGATCTCCGCTTCAGCCTCGGGAGGTGTCGGCGCGGCCTCGCTTGCATCGGCGGCAAGCTCCTCCGAAGCGGCGGCACTTTCCTCCGTGGTCGCGGTCTCCGCGTCAGCCGCGGGCGCCGTCGTCGCAGCTTGCGCGACAGGCGTAATCGGCGCCGGATCAATCATGCTCTTCGGTGCCGGGCGGCGATCCACATGGAAGCCGAGAGCGCGCAGCACGCCGCCCAGTTCCTCAGCCGAACAGCCGAGGATCGAGAGCATCTCCGGCACCACGACGAAGCCGCCGTCGCCGGTTGCGCCCTTGGGCCGCATGCCGCCGCCAGAGCCAGGCTTCCAGGCAACGAGAGGACGGATCTGATCCGCCAGCCGCTCGAGGATGTCCGTGCGCACCGCGCGTTGGCCGCAGAGGTGATAGCCCGTGGCGCGATAGAAGGCACCGGGCAACGCCGGATCGGCAGGGACCGACGTGCGGCCCGCCTTCGGCGGCTCGGGAAGCGTATCGAGAGTGAGCGCGTGCTCACCCGCGTGCTTGAGTGCCCAGAGAACGAGGCGCAGATCGCCGGCTGCAGGCTTGAGCAGCAGCGGCAGATAGATGTTGAAGGCACCGAAGCGCACACCGTACTTGCGAAGCTGCCCGCGCGCCGCCTGATCGAGCGCCCGGATATCATCGGCGACGGCTTGCCGCTCGAGTATGCCGAGCCCCTCCTTGAGGCGGAAGGCAATGCCGCGCGCCATGCCGGAGAGATCCTCGGCTGACGAAAGCTCGATCAGCGGCTTCAGGCGCTCGTTGATGACCTCGCCCATCCAGGCATCGAGGCGCGACTGCACGCGCTCTTTATCGGGACCAGTGAGATTGTCGTCGGCCAGCAGGACGACCTGCGGCTTCAGCGGATCCTCGCCCGGCTCGAGACGCGCGACCTCTTCGTCGCGCCAAAGCACGCGCCCGTTGCGGGTGAGCTTGAAGGCGTCCGTGCGCGCCGAGGCGACGCGCCGCGCGCGCATCGCAAATTCCTTCACCAGCACGTGGGCTGCCGCATTGCGCGCGGCCTTGCCCTGAATGCCCTGCGCTTCGGCATTGGCGTCGGGCGAGAAGCGGAAGCCCTTGAGGCGTCCGACGTAGTGGTTCTCGACCATAATCGCGCCATCGGCGGCTATGTCGGCATTCATCTCGTCTTTGTCGCGCAGCCCCTTCATGAGCGCACTCGTGCGCTTGTCGATGAAGCGTTGCGTCAGTTGCTCGTGCAGCGCATCGGACAACGAGTCCTCGATGGCCCGCGTGCGTTCCTGCCAGTGGCCCGGATCCTCGAGCCAGTCGGCGCGATTGGCGACGAACGTCCATGTGCGGATGTGCGCAATGCGTGTCGCCAGCGTATCGATATCGCCATCGGTGCGATCGTTGAGCCCTACCTGATTGGCAAACCAGTCAGTCGGGATGCGCTCCTCCGGCGACAGGAGAAACTTGTAGAGCGTGCCGACCAGCTCGGCGTGGCTCTGCGACGAAATCTTCCGGTAGTCGGGCACCTGGCAGACTTCCCAGAGCCGTCCGACGGCTGCCGTCCCCTGAGCTTTCGCGCGCACGTCCGCATCCGCGCTGACGGCCTCGAGCGCCAGCACATCGTCCGCCATGCGGGCACGCTGCAGCCGGATCTCGTTCGGCGCCTCGCGCAGGCTTTCGCGCAGGCGCTCGAGCGTCGCGAGATCGAGGTCGCGATTGCGCCACTGGAGAACCTTCACGCTGTCGAACGAATGCGTCTCGAGTCTGTCGATGACATCCGCCGTGAAAGGCTCGGCGTCTCCGGTCACGCCGAACGTGCCGTCATTCATGTAGCGACCGGCGCGCCCCGCGATCTGCGAGAGCTCGCCGGGCGTGAGATCGCGATGGTTCTGGCCATCGAATTTGCGCGTCGCCGAGAAGGCCACGTGATCGACGTCGAGATTGAGGCCCATGCCGATCGCGTCGGTGGCGACGAGGTAATCGACATCGCCCGACTGATAGAGCGCGACCTGGGCATTGCGGGTGCGCGGAGAGAGCGCGCCGAGCACGACGGCCGCACCACCGATCTGGCGTCGGATCAGCTCGGCGATCGTGTAGACCTCGGCTGCCGAGAAGGCGACGATCGCCGTGCGCTTGGGCAGGCGTGTGAGCTTCTTCTGGCCGGCGTAGGTGAGCTTGGACAGGCGCGGGCGCGAGATGAAGTTCGCGCCGGGGATGAGATCGCTGATCGCGTCGCGCATGGTGCCGGCGCCGAGCAGCAGCGTCTCGGAACGGCCACGGGCATGCAGCAGGCGATCTGTGAAGACATGGCCACGATCGGGGTCGGAGGCGAGCTGGATCTCGTCGATCGCCAGGAAATCGACATCGACGTCCCGCGGCATGGCCTCGACGGTCGAGACCCAATAGCGCGGGCGCTCGGGCTTGATCTTTTCCTCGCCCGTGATGAGCGCGACACTGCCCGGGCCGACGCGGGCCACGATCCGATCGTACACTTCGCGTGCAAGCAGCCGCAGAGGCAGGCCGATCATTCCACTCTCGTGCCCGAGCATGCGCTCGATGGCGAGATGGGTCTTGCCCGTGTTGGTCGGGCCAAGGACGGCCGTCACATTGCGGATGCGGGTCTCAAACGGCATATCCACTCCTGGGAAATTTCCCGTGCCAAGGGCAGGCATCGCAGAGCGGTGTGCGGCAATCAAGCGGTGAATTCGGCGAATGGCCGAAATATTCCCGTCCTATGGTGGCCCGGGAACGGATTTACTCGGCGGCCGCACCCGCGGAATCGAGCTGCGCCTTGTTTTCGCACCAACCTCGCCACTGTCATGCACGCTCACCAAGCATGAGCGATATGCGCTGCCAAGCACCCAAGCAGACATGCAGATGTCCGGTCAGCCTGCGAAATGCACTTCAGTTGACGAGCGCGATCTGCTCGCGATTTGTGCGAATGGTGAGGCTCTGCGCTACGAGCTCGGCCGAACCGGCAAAGGTCGGCATCGTGATGCGGTGCGGCACGAAGAGCCCGGCGCCCGGAACGGCGCGGAAGGCGATCTCTATGCCGAGATTCCGCTTCAGCTGCTCTGCTTTCTCGTCATCCACATGGCCGGCGATCGGCAGAACGCGGACCCGGCAGACGCTCAACGTCTCGGGTGTCGCTCCCGCCTTGCTCTCGGCGAGGGGCACCTCACCCTTGGGCGAGAACGTCAGATCGAAGCGTGCCTTGCCATCGAACACGGCAACACGCTGATTGCACGGATTTCCGTCCTTCGGGCGGCTCAGCGCGAGCATCGCGCTCAACGGATCGAGCACGCCACGCATGTGCACCGGCTGAACCGGAACCGTGCCCGGTGGGTCCGGCATGGCCGGATTGAAATCGACGGTCTTCACGGCGCCATTGGCGAAGGCCATGCGCACCGCCCCGGTCTTCGAGCTCCCACGGAAGTCGAAGGAGAAGCCGGAAGGCCGCGGTGCATCACCAGCGAGCGCGCCGGCAACGCGTGTCGCGCCGTTCCAGCGCACGAGCCCCAGCAGGGCGGAGATGTCGGCATTGGCCGAGACGGCATAGGTACGACCGTGCACGCTCGAATTGAACGTGAACTGGCCGACTTCAAAGCCGTTGAATTGGATGCGGTAGTTGGCCTGGATCTCAGCCGGCCAAGGCTCCGAACCGTGAGCCGCAGGCGTAACCGCCAAGGTCGAGAAAGCTGCGAGGCCGAAGGCGGCCATCGCGGAGCTGCGCACTGACTTAAACACAGACAAGGTGGCCATGACGCTGCCCGCAACTCCACAAAACAAGCTCGAACCGAACGACGCTACTGAGCCCACCAGCCACGATTACGAGGTAGGCCGCGTTTGCGTCGAATATGTGTCGTGGTTAACGGTCCCATCATTTGATTAACAACCCATTCCAAACCGAGCCATCCTCGGTCATGGTATGCGAGGTTTGCGATACTGCAGGCCACGGAGCACCATTCGGCATTGCACCGTGTCCCGCGGGCATCGCAGTCCCGATCGACAGCAAGAGCACGCGATGCGCCTCAATCCTCCGTCCATCCCGGTTTTCCTGATCGCACTAGTGCTGGCGACCCTTGCCATGCTCATGAAGACCGGGTTCGTCGCAATCCCGCGCTACCTGCCGCATCAGGAATACTGGCTCGCCATCAGCGCGTATTTCGTGCTGCTGATCGGCAACATCGTGAAGGGCTTGTAGGGAGCTGGATCACTGTCCAGCGAACGCGGGCACCTGCCGTGCGGTTCCGTCAGCCGGTAGAGGCCGAAAGGATCGCGCCGAGCCCCGAGAGTACCAACAGCACGAGAACCGCCATACGGAACGCGCCCTGCGTGAGATAGCGCGAGAGCCGCAGCCCGAGCAGCGTGCCGAGATAGACGACGGGCGCGAGGGCCAATGCGAGCCACCACACGCCCTCACCCATGCCGGCCCAGAACGTATTGAGCGCCGTCACGAACAGATAGCAGATGCCGAAGAACGCCACCGCCAGCGCACGTGCGTTCGCGTGCGGAAGCGGCGCGTGGGAGAGGTACAGCATGAGCGGCGGCCCCGGCATGACGAGGAGCGCCGTCATGGCGCCTGAGGTTGCACCGGTCAGATAGGCGAGAGGGGGTGGCGTCGCGTCGCCACCGGGCTCACCAGCCTTCCGGTCCGGCGGCCTGCGCGCGAACCAGCCCGCCTCGCGGGCAATGAGCAGCGCCGTGAAAATCAAGATGAGCACGCCGACGGTGAGCTTCAATGTCTTGACGTCGAGCCGCATGAAAACGAGGAGTCCGAGTGGACTGCCGACCAGCGCACCGATGACGAACACCTTGAGCATGTGCCTCGGCACGAGCGCCCACACGCCCCGAAGCATCATGATCGTCTGCACGAGATGGACCACGACGAGCACTTGCAGCGCGGCGTGCGAGTTCATCGCGACCAGAAACAGTGGCGCCGCGACGATGGCAAAGCCAAAGCCCGTCGCCGCCTGCACGACCGCGCCGCCAAGCGCGCCGAGCCCCAGCAGCGCCAATGCCCCCGGATCCATTGCTCAGCTCTTACCGAAGAAGACGAAGGCGGCGCCTGCGGCAATCAGCGTGAAGCCGACCAGGTGGTTCCAGCCGAGCCCCTCCTTGAGCACCACGACGGAGAAGCCCGCGAACACGATCAGCGTGATCACTTCCTGGATGGTTTTGAGCTGGGCTGCCGAGTAGACGGCGTGACCATAGCGGTTCGCGGGCACGGCGAGACAGTACTCGACAAAGGCAATGCCCCAGGAGACGAGAATGACCAACATCAGGGGCTTCGACTTGTAGTTCAGGTGTCCATACCAGGCGAGCGTCATGAAGACGTTCGACGCGATGAGAAGTAGGATGGGCATGGCGTACGCAAGGGGCCCCGCTGTCGGCATCGCATCTTCTCCAAGTCATGAGGATGCCCGCGGCATGCGGGCTCGGGGGACGCAATCAGCTCTTGTCGCCAGGGCGGCCTTTGCGCGGATCGACCGGACGCTCATCGAGGCGCTCGAAGTCGCCTTCTATGACCGGCCCGCTGTTCCCGACACCAGTGTTGCCTTGGCCAGGACGAGGCTCCTGTCGCCGCTCGTTTTCGTAGACTTCCACATGGACGTCAGCAGCGCCGAACATGCCTGCGGCAAGCCGCCCGGCCATGAATTTGCGCACCGGCGGGATGAGGAGCAGAAATCCGAGCGTATCCGTGATGAGGCCAGGCATGATCAGGAAGAAACCGGCCATGACCGTCATGGCCCCCTCCATCATGGCGCCGACGGGCGGCTCGCCCCGCATCACCGCCTCCTGGGTGCGGAGCATCATGGTCAGTCCCTGCCGCTGCATGACGCCGACGCCAAGAATCGCCGTCCCGACGACAATGGCGAGCGTCACCCACACACCTGCCCACTGCCCAAACATCACGAGCAGGGCGATTTCCAGCAACGGCAGTACGGTAAGCAGCGCGAACAGTGCCAAGCGCATAGGGCGTTTCCCAGCGGGATTTGGGGCTGCATATGGCCGGAATGAGGCCACTTTGGGCATCGCATTCCGGTTGGCTTCACTCCATGAATGCCGTAAGTTCGGCGAGAATACCAGCGGCGGCGGTCTCTTAGACGGTCCCTTACGGTCTTGAGCGCCCTGCGAGGGTTGCAGGTAGAGGCCTGGACCGAAGACGTGGTTACTCCTACATCATAGGACTGCGGCCTACGCTGGCGAGAGGCCTATTCTATGGAAAGCGGCTGACCTTATGGACGGCAAGATCGACATATTCACCATCATGTTCCTGGTTCTGGCGGTGGTGATCATTCTGAAGCTCAGGAGCGTCCTCGGCAGGCGCACGGGCGATGACGAAGCGCGGATCGATCGCAAGCGCGAGCAAGCGCTCGAGCGGGCGCAGGCTTCGGCCAAAAACGGTACGAACGACAAGGTCGTGGCCCTGCCTCGGCGGGAGCGCCCGGAGCAAGCAGGCGAGGCAACAGCCTCGGCAGCGGCCAATGACGCTGCGGAGGAGCGCGTGCGCACCTTTGCCGGCGGCGACAACAACCTCGAAGAGGGGCTCCTCTCGATCGTACGTGCCGACCGCAGTTTTGAACCGGACGGCTTCGTCAAGGGTGCCCGCCAAGCCTACGAGATGATCGTAACGGCGTTCGCGGAGGGTAACCGCAAGGCGCTCCGCGCGCTGCTGAGCAAGGAAGTCTTCGATGGCTTCTCCGGCGCCATCAGCGATCGCGAGGCGCGCGGTGAGATCATCGACCAGAGCTTCGTCGGCATCAACAAAGCGGACCTGCTCGAAGCCGAGCTGAAGAACGGCACGGCTCACGTGACCATCAAGTTCGTCAGCGAGCTCATCTCGGCGACGCGCGACAAGGCCGGTGCTGTCATTTCCGGCGACGCGAAGAAGATCAAGGAAGTGGTCGATATCTGGACGTTTGCGCGCGAGGTCGCTTCGCGGGATCCGAACTGGCGCCTGATCGCCACCCAGGCCCCGAACTGAGGCCAGCGGTTCGACAACAGCTTCGGAGTTGCAGGCCAGTCGTCACGGGGGTGGCGCGCTGGCCAAGCGAGGGAATGACGGAGCCACACGGGGGGCGTCGTGCATCTGCAGGACAAGCGCGTCGCAGTGGCGTGTGCCTCAGGAGCACGATGGCGCCCGGCAATCCGGTCTCTTTGCTGTGCCGTGCTCGGTGCTAGTCTAGTTGCAGTTCCACCCTGGTCGAACGGGAGCGCCGAAGTGCCGCGCGGAGCACCAGTGAGCACGACTACCAACCCTTCAGCATCCTTCGAGCCCGTCACCTTCGCCGATCTCCCTGGCTGGGACACCGACGACCACCTCGCTGCCTTCAAGGCTTTCCGCGCCTCCTGTCCGCGCCTCAGGGCGGCCGCACGTGCCGGCAATCGCGCCGGCGCGATCGCGCTGCCCCCGGCTCTGCTGGCCACCTGCGATACTGCGGCAGCCCTCCCCGAACCTGTGAGCCGCGCAGCCGCGCGCGCGTTCTTCGAGCGCGAGTTCCAGCCCCATCGCGTCGTCCACGCGGCAAAGGAAGGGTTGCTGACTGGCTACTACGAGCCCGTACTCGAAGGCTCGCGCACTCAGGACGAAAAGTTCGCAACGCCAATCTACCGACGCCCCGCGGATCTCGTAAATCTGGTCCATGAGGCCGAGCGCGGCGCCAAGGCCAACCAGCTCACTCACGCCCGAAAGACCGCGGCGGGAACCGAGCCCTATTCGACTCGCGCCGAGATCGAAGCAGGTGCACTCGGGGGCAAAAATCTCGAGTTCCTCTACCTCGCTGATGCCGTCGAAACCTTCTTCATGCACATCCAGGGCTCGGGTCGTATTCGGCTCACGGACGGCTCGATGGTGCGCGTGCACTATGATGGCAAGAACGGGCATCCCTATACGTCCATCGGGCGCTACCTGATCGACAACAACATCCTCGCCGCCGACAAGATCACCATGCAGGCGCTCGGCCGCTGGCTCCGCGCGGATCCCGACCGCGGCCGCCACGTCATGCAGCAGAACGCGTCCTTCGTTTTCTTCCGCGAGCTTCAGGGTGACGAAGCCCAGGGTCCGCTCGGCGTGCTCTCGATCCCGCTCGTTGCCGGCCGCAGCCTCGCCGTTGACGCGGGGACGCACGCTATCGGCACGCCGGTGTACGTGTCTTCGCCCGCGCTCACACACGCCTCACGCACGAAGAAGGATGGCGGATTCCACCGCCTGATGATCGCGCACGATGTCGGCTCGGCCATCCGCGGGCCCGAGCGCGGCGACATCTACTTTGGATCGGGGGACAAGGCCGGAAAGCTCGCCGGCGTCACCAAGCATCCCGGCCGCTTCTTCGTGCTGCTGCCGCGTGGCAACGCTTCGATCGAGGCGAGCACCAAAGGCAGTGGCCGCGCACGCCAGGCAAAGCAATGACGAAACGGCCGCCGCACGGCCGTGATGTGACCACTGGCCCGAATAAACGCAAATCCTCGAAAGGCGGCACATCGCCCGCGGACATCGCGCTGTGGCATCACACTGCAAGCTCGGTGACTCCGCTCAAGAAGGCCAAGGCGCGCGTCCCCGACGTCGGGCCGCCGGAGGAGACGAAGCCGAAATCCGAGCCCGCACCCGTTCGGATGCCGCCGATCAAGGCCGCCCCAAAGCAGAACACCACACGGGCGGCGCCACCGCTTCAGCCACAGCGCACGCCCCTGCCAAAAGCGCCGCCACCACTCGTCCCCATCGAGCGTCGCAAGGCGCGCCGCATCGCCCGTGGCCACGTCGAGATCGACGCGCGTCTCGACTTGCATGGCCTCAGACAAACCGATGCCGAGCGTCGGCTGCGCACCTTCCTGCTGCGCGCCCGCGCCGATGGCCTGCGCACTGTCCTCGTGATCACGGGCAAGGGGGCTGATCGCGATACCGATGATGGGCACATCGCCCTCGGGCGCAGCGAGCGCGGCGTGCTGCGCCGCAGTGTCCCTCTATGGCTCGAAGCGCCAGAGCTGCGCGATTGCGTCGCCGGCATCGCGCCAGCGCACGTCCGCCATGGCGGTAGCGGCGCGCTCTACATTCACCTGCGCAAGATGCGCGGTCGTTGAGCTGCTAACCCGGCTGGTCCGGCGCGATGCTCTTCACGATCGAAGCATCGAGCGCCTCGTAGTCGTGGTAGCGGATCAGCTCGTAGAGGCGCTTGCGCGTCTGCATGTTGTCGAGCTGCGGTGCGGTCGTGCCGTCGCGCGCGAGAGCCGCAAAGAAGGTTTCCATGGCCTGCGCGGCAATGCGCAGCGAGGATACCGGCCAGATGACAATGCGCACGCCCGCCGCCTCGAGCGTCGCCGCATCGATCAGCGGCGTGCGGCCAAACTCGGTCATGTTGATCATTGTCGGCACTGGCACGGCCGAGGTGAAAGCCTGGATCTGTTCGAGGCTCGTCAACGCATCCGGGAATACGACATCAGCGCCCGCCGCCGCATAGGCCCGCGCCCGCGCAATCGCTCCTTGCAGACCTTCCGAGGCAGCCGCATCCGTCCGCGCAATGATCGTGAGGTGGCGACGTGCCTTGCGCGCGGCCGCGATCTTAGCCGCCATCTGCTCGGTTGGAATGATGGTCTTGTCGTTGAGGTGGCCGCACTTCTTGGGCAGTATCTGATCCTCGATGTGGACCGCAGCGGCGCCTGCATCCTCGAGCTCGCGCACGAGCCGCATGGCATTCAGTGCCTCGCCATACCCCGTATCGCCGTCAACGATGAGCGGCAGGCCGGTCGCACGCGCGATTGCGCGCACGGTTCCGGTCAATTCCTCCATGGTGAGCACGCCGAGATCGGGAAGTCCGCGGCTGGCCGTTACCGCAGCACCCGACACATACAGCACGTCGAAACCGGCTTCGCGCGCGATGAGGCCTGCCATGGCGTCATGCGCCCCTGGCGCCCGCACGATCCCGCTGCCCGCGAGGCGCTGACGAAGCCACTCGCCCATGCGCTCTCCCGCGCCACCCTGCGGCTCGAGCCATGTCGTCATTTGAGGCTCCTGCTGATGCCGATTTGACCCTACGGATGATACTCCGAGATCGAGTAAATCACGATCGGCTCCTCGATGAGCTTTATGTCGAGCGCGTGCGTCCCCACGAGCTGCGGATTGTTCGGCGGTGGGGTCTTGCCACGTGGCGGCGCCATCCAGAAGCTGCGCGGCGGCGTGCGGTCGAGCGCGATCGGATAGATCGTCACCTTGTCCGGCTCGAACTTCATGCGCAGGAAGTTGCGATAGTCGCCGATGCGCAGAGCCGCGAAGGCATCCTCCGTGTGCATGCGCATGAGGCAGCCCGCCAGCACCCAGTAAAGGCCCCAAATGAATGCTCCGATGAAACCACCAATGAAGATCATCTCGATCGGGTACATCACGAAGCCGACAATCTGGCGCACTTCCTTGTAGGGAAGCCCTCCGCCCTCCTCACCCACCGGCTCCAAAGCCTCAGTGATTGGACGCAGCGGTGGCAGCTCCCTGTTGCTCGGGTATTGGATCGAGCGGCCACTCCGACGCGCAAGGTCCTCGCGCTCGATGATCTGGCGCTGCTCGATGGCTTGGCGCGTAATCGGCTCGAGCGTTTCCGTGATGACGTCGCGGACGATATCGGGCTGCTGCGCGCGGTCCTGCCAGATCTTGTCGACCTGCGTCTTGATGGTCGGCGTGATCTCGTTGTGGAAGAGGACGAGCGCGAGGCCGATCGTGAACATCGCGAACACATGAGCAAGGAAGTGCGCGCTACCGACCAGGAACTTGACGAGATAGTGCTTCCATCGCGGTCGTTCGACCGAATCCACGTACCAGCACAGGAGTATCCAAAGCCCGCCCATCATCGCGACGAGCGATATCGAGACCAGGAGCCCCTGGACGAGATAGAGCGGCATATACGCGACGAGACCCCAGAACGTCTCCGGCGTTACGACATCGATCTGGCCGTTCGAAATGTTGTGCTGGCTCGCGATCGAATAGAACTGCCAAGTGATCATCCAATAGATGAACCCGATGCCGACGCCGAAGAAGTAGTTCGTCAAGGGGAAGTACAGTCCCTTGAGGCTCAGCAGGAAACTCGTCGTCTTGCTCGGGTAGACCTTGGCCGTACGCTCGCGCGCGCGCTTGCGGCGGGCCTCGCGCCGTGACGGCTTTTCAGGCGCGGTCGCTGCCTCGGATTCCGCGGCGTTCGGCGTGTTGTTCTTGAGGCGAAGGTCATGACGCTCGGATGTCACACCTGCCTCGGGCTGGAACTTGGTTTCGAGCCCCTCAGGTCCCGCTACGTTCGGATTGGGCCACGTGATGGAGATCTCGTTCTTCAGCGTGTGCGTCGGGTGGAGGAACGATCCACCGCCACCGGACGTGAACAGGTGCACGTCGATGCCGGGTGCGTAGTAGCGGTTGTAGTGGTGCCAGTCGCCGGCAACGACGGCGCAGATGTTGATGCCGCGGCGGCGCGCAATCGACGTGATCTTGAAGAAGTTGCTGTCCTCGTCGAAGCCCTGGTCTTCCGCGATCATCCAGGTCGGCTGCGCAATGCAGATGATGAGATTATCACCCGGCCCCATGAGCCCGGCGATCGCCTCGAAGTAGTTCACCTGCGAGATGTCGAGATACTGCGAGAACTGGATATCGCAGCCCCAAATCCACCAGCGGTACGGCAGCTCGATCGCCCAATAGCTGCGGTGCTGCTTGCACTGCCAGCCGCCGATCTTGTTCCCGTTCTGCTGGGACATGCGGTCGCGCGCCGAGCAGAAGAGGCTGTCGAACGCCGAAAGGCCGTCGTACCAGTCGTGATTGCCCGGAATGGCGAACAGCTTCCGCTCCGCCGTGGGCACGTTGTAGGCCCAGTCGTACGGCGTCTGCAGGCGGAGCTTGTATTCCTCGCGCGTCGCCTGGGGATAGCATTGGTCGCCGCCCATGATCAGGATGGAGCCGGCCGTCAGAGGCTCGTCCACGTCCTTGATCTTGAGCTGCGGCTGCGCGAGCAGGTAGGCGGTCGTGTATGTCTGGTCGAACCCATCGCCGATGTCCGCGATGTAGTCGATCCAGAAGGCGCCGTTCTCGCCGAGCGCGACGCGCCGGTCCGGATCGTCGCTGCGAATGTCGGAATAGTTGTAGCGATTGATGATCGTCTCGACCGGCGCGACATCCGTCGCTGCCTGGATGAGACGCTGGTCGGCATATTGACCGAAAACAGACGAGATAATCGTCCGCACGCCGACCCGGGCGAGGAGACGCGGCTCGTACCAGCCGACAAGGCCGGGCATCTCGCCACTGTTGAGCTTCTCGATCGGTGTTTTTTCTACCATCCCACCCCCCGACGAAACAGGAACATGAACGCGTCGAGCGGCCGGACACGCGCCGGCCTGCACTGCGGAGCCCCACCCCGCAGCCGCCTAGGCAACATACACGTCAGCCGTCGTTTAGATGACAGGCGGAATAACGCGCCGGTGCAATTTCCTTGAGCACTGGCACTTCATTGCGACAGCGGTCGAAGGCATGCGGGCAGCGGGGGTGGAAATGACAGCCACTCGGCGGGTTGAGGGGAGAGGGAATCTCGCCCTTGATCGGGTGGAATGTCCGCTTTTCCGTCGAAATGCGCGGTACCTCGGCCAGGAGCGCCTGCGCATAGGGGTGATTGGGGCCGTCGAAGAGCGTCTCGGTCGATGCCGCCTCGACCACGCGGCCGAGGTACATGATCACCACGCGGTCGGTGATGTGCTGGACGACGCCGAGATCGTGGCTGATGAAGAGATATGTCAGGTCGAACTCGGATCTCAGATCCATGAACAGGTTGATGATCTGAGCCTGGATGGACACATCGAGTGCCGCGATGGCCTCGTCACAGACGAGGAACTCGGGATTGACCGCGAGCGCACGCGCAATGCCGATGCGGCTCCTCTGACCGCCGGAGAACTGGTGCGGATAGCGGCGCTTGAGTTCGGGATCGAGACCGACCCTGCGCATCATGTCATCGACGTACGTCGGCATGCCGGCGCGCGTCGTGATGCCGTGCACGAGCGGCGCCTCGCCGACTATGGCTTCGACGCGCGCGCGTGGATTGAGCGAGGCATAGGGATCCTGGAAGATCATCTGGATCGCGAGGCGTGCAGCGTGCGCCTCGGCACTTGACAGCGCGTCGCGCGACTTGCCCTTGAATTGGACCTCGCCTTCAGTTGGCGTCAACAGCCCGGCAATCATGCGTCCGAGCGTAGACTTTCCGCAGCCGGACTCGCCGACGAGGCCGACGACCTCGCCCTTCATGATCTCGAGATCAACATGATCGACGGCGTGAACGGTTTCCTCACGCACGTCCGCGCCGAGATGGCCGGCAATGCGCCCGGCGAAATCGGGCTTCTTCACGAAGCGCTTCGAGAGACCCCGTGCGCTGACCAGAGGCTCCCCGCTCATGGCGCGACCTCCGCCGCGGCTGGTTGAGCGGCGCCGACGGGATTGAAGCAACGGATCTCGCGTCCAGGCGCGATCTCGCGGATGGGTGGTGTCTCGAGGCAGACGTCGATGGCCTGCGGGCAGCGCGTGCGGAAGGCACAGCCCTTCGGCAGATTCATCAGTGACGGTGTCATGCCAGGGATCTGGGCAAGACGGCTGCCCCGCGCATTGTGGCTCGGCACGGAGTTGATGAGGCCTCTTGTATAAGGATGACGCGGCGCGCTCACGACCTCCGACGTGCGCCCCGTCTCGACAACGCGGCCGGCATACATGACGGCGATGCGGTCGGCGAGTGAGGAGACGACCGCGAGATCGTGCGTGATCCAGATCATGGCCGTGCCCGTGCGCGCGCAGAGTGCCTGCGCCTCGGCGAGGATCTGCGCCTGGATGGTCACGTCGAGCGCCGTCGTCGGCTCGTCGGCAATGATGAGGTCGGGCTTGTTGATGAAGGCAATCGCGATGGCCACGCGCTGGCGCATGCCGCCCGAAAGCTCGTGCGGGTAGTTCTTGAGGCGGCTCTCAGGCGATGGAATGCCGACCTCAGCGAGCGCGGCCCGCGAGCGCTCAAGTGCCTCGGACTTGCTCACGCGGTGATGGACGCGCACGGTCTCGATCATCTGCGTGTCGATGCGCAGGACCGGATTGAGCGTCATCATCGGATCCTGGAAGATCATCGCAATGCGATCGCCACGCAGCTTCCGCAATTCCTCGTCGCTCGCGGTCGTGAGCTCGCGGCCCTTGTAGCGGATCGAGCCTTCGACAATGCGGCCCGGCGCATCAATGAGGCCGAGGATCGAGAAGCCCGTGATCGACTTACCCGAGCCCGACTCGCCGACAAGGCCGAGGATCTCGCCCGGATTGACGTGGAGGGAAACGCCGTCGACGGCCTTCACAACACCGGCTTTGGTGAAGAAATGCGTCTTGAGCCCTTCGACGGCGAGCGTCGGCTCCTGCTTGCGCGGATCCGCCCCCGTCATTTACTGAGCCTCGGATTGAGCACGTCGCGGAGCTGATCGCCGACGAGATTGATCACGACGATGGTCATCAGCAGCACGAGGCCGGGGAAGAAGCTGATCCAGTACTCACCCGAGAGCATGTACTGGAAGCCGTTTGAGATGAGCAGGCCAAGCGACGGTTCCGTTTGCGGCAGGCCGACGCCTAGGAATGAGAGTGTTGCTTCGAGCGAGATCGCGTGCGCCGTCTGCACGGTGACGACCACGATCAGCGGCGGCAGGCAGTTCGGCAGGATGTGGCGGAAAAGAATGCGCGCGTTCGACAGCCCGAGGCAGCGTGCGGCCTCGACATACTCCTTTCGGCTCTCAACAAGCGCAGAGCCGCGCACCGTGCGCGCGTAGTAGGCCCACTGCACGGTGACGAGTGCGATGATGATCTTGTCGACACCCTTGCCGAGGATCGCGATAAGCATGAGCGCGACGAGGATCGCTGGGAACGAGAGCTGCAGGTCGACGATGCGCATGATGATGCTCTCGGTGCGACCGCCGGCATACGCCGCGATGAGCCCGATCGCCGCGCCGAGCGCCATGGCGATGACACCCGACATGACGCCTACCGCGAGAGAAATGCGCAGTCCGTAGAGCATGGCGCTCACGAGATCGCGGCCGGCGCCATCCGTGCCGAGCCAGTGTGTGTACTTGCCGCTGGCGGCTGGCGTGCCGGGTTTCAGGCGGCTGTCCATAATGTCGACTTGTGCGAGATCATAGGGATTCTGCGGCACGATCCATGGCGCAATCAGCGCCAGCACCATGGTCACGATGAGCAGGATGAACGCGATCGTAGCAAGCCGGCTCTCGGTGAAGTCGGCGACGAACCGCTGGAACGGTGTCTGGGCCGCGGGGCGCGCGGCGGGCGTTGGCACGGTGCCGACATCGGTCACGCTCATGCGGATTTCTCCCCGATGCGCACACGCGGATCCAAGACCGAGTAGAGGATGTCGACCACGAGATTGATGATCACGAAGAGCAGCACGATGATGATGAGGTAGGCGACGATGACCGGCCGGTCGAGGCTCTGGATCGAGTCGATCAGCAGCTTGCCCATGCCCGGCCAGGCGAAAATCGTCTCGGTAACAACCGAGAACGCGACGAGATTGCCGAACTCCAGTCCGAGCACCGTCACCACCGGGATCATGATGTTCTTCAGGAGGTGCACGCCGACAATGCGGCTGCTCGATATGCCCTTCGCCCGGGCGAACTTGATGTAGTCCTGATGGATCGCCTCACGCGTACCGGCGCGCGTCAGGCGGATCACGAGGCTGATCTTGAGCAGCGCGAGATTGAGCGCCGGCATGGCGATATGGCGCAAGCCATCAATCGTGAACAGGCTCGACGTGATGCCGAGGAAGGTCGCAGTGGGGCCGCGCCCTGTCGAGGGCAGCCAGCCGAGCATGACCGCGAACACCATGATCATCATGATGCCAACCCAGAAGGTCGGCAGCGAGAAGCCGAGGATCGACGTCGCCATGATGGACTTGGAAAAGAAATTATCGGGCTTGAGGCCGGCATAGAGGCCGAGCGGAATACCGAACACGATCGACATGAGCGTCGCGGCGATCGCGATCTCGAGCGTCGCCGGCATCCGATCGACGATCAGCTTCAGCGCCGACGTGCCATGGACGAACGACGTGCCGAGGTTGCCTGTCAGCGCGTTCGTGATGAAGTTGAAATACTGGATGTAGATCGGCTGGTCCAAGCCGAGACGCCGGATCGTCCGCTCGATCTCGGCCTGATCCGCCTGAGGGTCGATCAGGAGGTAGACCGGATCGCCGATGACGTTCAGCCCGAGGAAGACGATGACCGACATCGCCAACACGACGGCGGCGCTCTGCATCAGGCGACGGATGATGTAGGCGGTCAAGCGAGGCTCCGAATGCAAATAACACCGCCTCCGCGGCCAAGCGGAGGCGGCTTGCGCATTGCGCGCCTTACTGCTCGCTCACGCTCGTCGCGATCGTGTACTCGTCGGTCCGCGGCGTGTAGCTCAGCCCTTTGCGCGTCGCCCAGGTATTGAGCTGATAGTGGCTGACGATCACGCCAACGTCCTCGATGGCGACTTCGCTGGCCTTGGCGAGGAGTTCGCCGCGCTTGGCGTCATCCACCGTGGCGAGCGCCTGATCGATTACCTTATCGAGCTCGGGATTGGAGTAGCGACCGCGGTTGGCCGTACCCATGCCCTTGACCTTGTCGAAGGTGGCGACCAGCGACTTCAGCGGCGATGATACTTCGCCCGTACCGGCACCCCAGCCCACAAGGATGAAGCTGAACTCGGGATTGCCGCCAGCACCCGCCGACGCACGATTGAAGAAGACTGCCGGCGGCATGGTTTCGACCTTGGTCTCCACGCCGATGCGCGTGAACATCTGCGCCACGGCCTCGGCCATGCGCGCATCATTGATGTAGCGGCCATTCGGGCTGTGCAGCGTCAACTTGAAGCCGTTCGGAAAGCCGGCTTCCGCGAGCAGCTTCTTGGCGCCATCGGGATCGAAAGCCTCGGGCTTCAGCTTCTTGGAGACGCCAAAGAACCCGTCGGCCAGGAACTGCGAAGCCGGCACAGCGGCCTTCTCCATCAGGCGATCGACGATCGCCGGACGGTTGATCGCCTTGGAGAGCGCCTTGCGGACGCGAACATCCTTGAGCGGATTCTTGATCTTCGAGCCATCGTTCGCCGTGATGAACGGCGACTCGTCGCGCCACTGGTCCATGTGGAAGAAGATGACGCGGTTCGACAGACCCTGCCCCAACGAGACCTTCGCATCACCCTGGAGACGCGCGATGTCCGTGGTCGGCACCTCCTCGATGACGTCGACGTCGCCCGCGAGCAGCGCGGCAACGCGAGCCGGACCGGTCTTGATCGGCCGGATGGTCACCTTCGCCCACTTGGGCTTGCCGCCCCAATAGTCGTCATTGCGCACGACGACGTAGCGGTCACCCTTCACGAACTCGGAGAATTTGAACGGGCCCGTACCGATCGCGGCCTTGCCGGAATTGAAGTCGTCGGTCTTGGCGCCGGTCGCTGCCTTCTTGGAGATGATGGCGATCGTCGCCATGTCGTTCGGCATGAGCGGATAGGGCTCTTTCGTCGTCACGCGAACCGTATGATCGTCGACCTTGCTGAAGGTCTTGCCGCGGACGTAGAGCGCGAAGCTGCCCGGGCTGTTCTCGACGTTCGGCGCGCGCTCCATCGAGAAGATGACGTCGTCGGCCGTGAATGGCGAGCCGTCATGCCACTTCACGCCCGTGCGCAGCTTGAACTCCCAGGTATTTTCGTCGATCGTCTTCCAGCTCGTCGCGAGGCCCGGAATCGGCGTCTGCTTCTCATCGAAGTGCACCAGCCGCTCGTAGACGTGCGACGTCAGCGCGTTGTTCGGCGTCAGGTTGTGGAAATGCGGGTCCATCGCCGACGGCTCGGCGGAGAGCGCCATCCTCAGATCCTTGGCGATTGCCGAGGGCGCTGCAGCCAGGGCCAGACCCGCTGCAACAACGGCAGCGAGAACCGACTTGGAAAACGTCATTCGGGAGTTCCTCCATTATCAGGGGACATTCGGCGGTCCCCTTCTGGGCGGCACATACAGCAACACCGGGCGGGCCAGCCAGCCCGTCCGGTCATGCCGCTACCGTAAACACAAGATCAGCCACTGCCAAGCAGATCGGGCGCTGTAGCGCCCGCGGATGCTACCAGGTCCGGCGTGACCCGACATCGATGTGGAAGAAGCCGCGCCGATAGAACTTCAGTCCGCCGACCGACGCGTGGCTGCGCAGGAATGCATGCACGCCACGAGCACCGCTACCATGGACTCGGAAGTCGACGGCATTGCCGGAGAGGTGATGCGAGTGACGCGCACCGCCAACCCGAGCGTTATGACGGCGAGCGCGGCAGGTGGAGTTGACCGTCACCGGGCCAAACCTGCTCGCGACCTCATAGACGACAGACCGGAGGCGCGCATTCAGGCATCCCGAACTCGCGACCCACTTCACACCGCGCCCGGCGAGACTGGTGCCGACCTCTGGTTTCGGCTCATAGCTTCCACCGAGGCTCGCGACCTGGACGCCGCGCTTCCGCTTGGTGCCGGCCATCTTCCTCGTTTTCTTCCCGCCGCTCGAAATACGACGGCTGCCGCCTGTGAGACTCTCGCGCGAACGCTCTGTCCTGCCGGCGCCAAGGCCCATGCGCCGTGCCGGTTTGCGGGTTTGCTCCGACGCAAATGACGTGGACAGCCATTCACCGACGTTCTGCGCCTGTGCGCTGCCGGAAGTCAGCACCGCCACGGCGGCGCCGAGCACAATCGTACCTGTGACCGCCGCTGTCCGGCAGCAGCAATTGATGAACGAGCGCATACTCTGCGTACTCCCCTTATGCCGGAGCACGGCCCGAGCGGCCGTGTCCGCGTGTGTGCAGCCCCCGCCGACAGCACAAGGGGTAGGTGCAATTACCGAGCCTGTTAAGCTATTGTTTAGGTTGATGGTTAACCCGCGATAGCACCGTATCGAGACTAATCGCCCTCGTGAAAGCGCACCGGCTCCCCTACGGCGGGGGTCAGGATCTCCCCGTCCCACATGACCGGGTTACCCCTCACGAAGGTGCCGACCGGCCACCCACGCACACTGCCGCCGTCGTAGGGCGTCCAGCCGGCGCGCGACTTTATCCAATCGTTGGTGATGGTCATGGTGCGCTTCAAATCGACCACCGTCAGGTCGGCGTCATAACCGACCGCGATGCGGCCCTTGCCCACGATCCCGAAGAGCCGCGCCGGGCCGTGGCTCGTCAGATCGACGAAACGTTGCAGCGTCAATCGGCCGGCATTCACGTGGTCCAGCATGACCGGCACCAGCGTCTGCACCCCGGTCATGCCCGAGTGGCTTTCGGGATACGGGTGGTCCTTCTCCTCCCGCGTGTGGGGCGCATGGTCCGAACCGAGGACGTCGACCGTGCCGTCGGCAATGCCGGCCCAGAGCGCCTGGAGATGACGCCCATCACGCACCGGCGGGTTCATCTGGGCGAAGGTGCCGAGCCGCTCGTAGCAGTCCGGCGCCATGAGCGTCAGATGATGCGGGGTGACCTCGACACTGGCCCAGGCCTTGTGTTCGCCGAGGTAGGCCATCTCCTCCGCCGTCGAGACATGCAGCACGTGGACTCGCTTGCGGTAACGCTCGGCGAGGCGGACCAGACGGTCCGTGGCCATCATGGCCGCGATCTCGTCCCGCCACACGGGATGCGACGAGGGATCGTTCGGCCGGCGCAAGCCTGCCCGCTCCCTGAGCCGCGCCTCGTCCTCGGCATGGAATGCCGCCCGGCGTGAAATCGCCGCGATCACCCGCTCGAGGGTCGCCTCGTCCTCGATCAGCAGGTCCCCGGTCGACGCGCCCATGAATACCTTGATGCCGGCGGAAGCCTCGAGGTGCTCAAGATGTGGAATGTCGCCGACGTTCTCCCGTGTCCCACCGACGAAAAAGGCAAAGTCGCAGTTCATCCGACCGCGCGCCCGCGAAACCTTGTCGGCGAGCGTCTCCTCGGTCGTCGTCAGCGGCTTGGTGTTCGGCATCTCGAAGACCGCCGTGACACCGCCGGCGACAGCCGCGAGGCTGCCCGACGCTAGGTCCTCCTTGTGCTCGAGCCCCGGCTCGCGGAAATGCACCTGCGTGTCGATCACGCCGGGGAGAACGTGCAGATCCTTGGCGTCGATGATCTCCGCTGCCCGTGCCCCGGAAAGATCGCCGATGCCCGCGATCCGTCCGCCGACGATGCCGATGTCGCGGACACCTTCGCCGTCGTGATTGACGACCGTTCCCCCCTTGAGGATAAGGTCGAAGTGATCTGCCATGCCGCCCTCCAGTCATCACACTGGCTGCGCCGCCGCACGCGGCTTGCCGCCCGGCGCGAAATACCCCAGATGTGAGGGGCGCGCCAGCCGCCCGATACGCCGTGCTGGGCCGTGCCGCGCAGGAGTACGGAAGAAATGAGCACCACTGTTGTCGCGCTGCTTGCCGATCGCGGCGTCGTGTCGCTCTCGGGGGCCGACGCCGTCGACTTCCTCGACAATATCGCCACGAACGATCTTTCGAGCGTGCCGAAGGGCGAAGCGCGCTTTGCCGGCCTCCTGACACCGCAAGGCAAGATCCTCTTCGAGTTCTTCGCGCTCCGGACCGAGGATGGCTGGCTGCTCGAGACGCGCGCCGATCGCGTGGCCGATCTGATCAAGCGGCTGACCCTGTACAAGCTGCGCGCGAAGGTCACGATTGCAGACGTTTCCGCCGACTATGGCGTCGCCGTTGCCTGGGGACCGGGGAAGCCCGTTGTCGATGGCGGGCGGTTGTATGCGGATCCACGCCACGGCGACCTCGGCTGGCGCATCCTCGCCCCGCGCGGCGATCTCGCAGGCCTCTCCGGCGAAGCCGTTCCCGAAAGCCGCTACCACGAGCGCCGGGTCGAACTCGGCGTCGCCGAGGGCGGATACGACTACGTACTCGGTGATACGTTCCCGCATGAAGCCAACTACGATCGGCAGCACGGCGTGTCCTTCATCAAGGGATGCTTCGTCGGCCAGGAGGTGGTGGCGCGCATGCAGAACAAGTCGGTCGTACGCAAACGCGTGACGCTCGTCACGGGTACGGAGCCGCTGCAAACCGGTGCCGAAATCCGGGTCGGTGCCGCCGTCATCGGCACGCTCGGTACGGTCGCTGGTCCTCATGGCCTCGCCTTGCTGCGGCTCGACCGCGCAGTCGAAACCGCCGACAAGGGCGAGCCCCTGGTCGCCGGCACCAGCACGATCATCGTCGATACGGGCGCGCTCGATCGCTACCGGGCGAGCGTCGCAGCAAAGGCATCCGCGCCATGACGAAGGCAGAGGTCATCCGTTGCGGCTGGGCCGGCATTACCGATGCCGAATACACCCGCTACCACGACGAAGAGTGGGGCGTTCCCAGGTCCGACGACAAGGCGCTCTTCGAGAAGCTCATTCTCGAAGGCTTTCAAGCCGGCTTGTCATGGATCACCATTCTCAGGAAGCGCGAGAACTTCCGCACGGCCTTCCACGGCTTCGATGCCGAACGCGTTGCACGCTACAGCGCCCGCGATATCGAGCGGCTCATGAGCGACGCCGGGATTGTTCGCAACAAAGCGAAGATCGAGGCGACGATCGAGAACGCACAGGCTTACCTGCGGCTCAAGGAGCGCACGAGCCTCGGCAAATTCCTCTGGGAGTTCCTCGACGGCAAGCCGGTGATCCACGAGCGGCGCACCATGCGCGACATCCCGCCCGAAACGCCCCAGTCCAAAGCGATCTCGAAGGCGCTCAAGAAGGAGGGCTTCCGCTTCGTCGGCCCGACGACGGTCTATGCGTTCATGCAATCCACGGGCTTCGTCAACGACCACATTGTCGATTGCCACCGGCACGCGCCATGTGCGGCGCTGCAGCGCAAGTTCAAGGCACCCAAGACATGAGCGGCACGACCCACGACGGAAAGTCGCGCGCCTGGCAACGGATGCTGTCGGGCCGCCGCCTCGATCTGCTCGCGCCATCGCCCGACGACATCGCCATCGAGGACATCGCGCACGGCCTCGCGCGCGTGGCGCGATGGAATGGTCAGACACGCGGCGATCATGCCTTCTCCGTCGCGGAGCATACCGTGCTCGTGGACGACATTGCCGGCACGCTCAATCCGCAATGGGATAACCGATGGCGTCTCGCCGCACTGCTCCACGACGCGCCTGAGTACGTGATCGGCGACCTCATCAGTCCCTTCAAGGCCGCCATCGGCTTCGACTACAAGACCATCGAAAATCGCCTGCTGGAAGCGATCCATCTGCGCTTTGGTCTTCCCGCGTCATTGCCTGCAGAGATCACAGCCGCCATCAAGCACGCCGATCGCATCGCCGCGTATTACGAAGCAACCCTGCTCGCCGGCTTCTCGACGGAGGAGGCCGATCGGTACTTCGGCATCCCCGCCATTCCACCCAGCCTCGAAGCACTGCTCTCGCGCCTTGAGCCATCGCCAGTGGCGGCGGCTCAGGCGGCATTCCTCTCGCGCTTCAGGACGCTTAGCGGCCCCTGAACTGCGGCTTGCGCTTCTCCATGAACGCGCGCCGGCCCTCGGCATAATCCTCACTCTCGAAGCAAGCCTCGACGAACTGGTCGAGGCGGGCGAGATCGGGATTTTCCGGATTGTCGAAGAGTTCGTCGATGGACTCCTTGGCAGCCCTGATGGAGAGCGGCGCATTGATCGCCATCTCCTCCGCCACCTTCCGCGTTGCAGCTTCCAGCTCGGCGGACGGCACGACGGTGTTCACCATGCCCATGGCAAGCGCATCGGCCGCTGAATATCGCCTGGCGGTGAAGAGCATCTCCTTGGCCTTCGCCGCCGACATCACGGCCAGCATGGGCCTGATCCAGCGCGGGTTGTAGCCGATCGACAGCTTGGCTGCCGGAATGGAGAAGATCGCGTCGTCGGACGCCCAGCGCATGTCGCAGCAGATGGCGAGTTCACAGCCGCCACCGAAGCAGTAGCCGTGCACCATGGCGATAGTGGGCTTGCTCGCACGCCCGACCGCCTCGAAGGCCTCGTGGTTGATCTCGTCGTAGCGGCGCGCTTCGGCGCCCGTGCGGTTACCCTCGAACTCGGAGATGTCGGCACCGGCGGAGAAGGCCTTGGTACCGGCCCCGCGGAGCACGATCACGCGCACGTCGGGATTGGCCTCCGCCTCGCGGATGTGCCGCGGCAGCGCCTCCCACATATCCCGTGTATAGGCATTGAGACGCGCGGGGTTGTCGGCGATGATCGTGCAGATGCCGCCCTCGATCCGTGTGCGCAGCGTCGGGGGCGATGTCTCGGTCGGCATGTCGGCTCCTGAGCGTTTCTCGTTTTCCGGCGGCACTCTAACCGCATTCTTGGTGGGGCACGCCACTGCCTTACGGCATGGCAACCCCTCTTTGACGGCAACACCGCGAGGACCCGGGCGGACCGAGATGTTCACCAGGGCGAAGAGCTCGATTGCCAAGAATCGTCTTTCTGCCTAGTTTTCAGGCTCTGACTTCCCGCCCTTTGCTCCGCTGCCTGCGGTCTAATCCCGTGTCCCAATATTCGGCGACGTCCGGCTACCGGGTTGCTGCGCTCGCACTGGCTGCGGGCTGGCTCGTGCTTTGCGCGCCTTGGCTCTTCGGCAATGTCGCCATACCCTACGACGCCAAGGCGCACTTCCAGGCGCAGGTCCAGTTCCTGGCTAATGCGCTCCACACCGGCCAGTCACCGTTCTGGAACCCGCACATCTTTGCAGGCTCGCCGCAGATCGCGGACCCGCAGAGCCTCGTGCTCTCGCCGGCCGTGCTGATCGCGCTTCTGGATCGCTCGCCGAGCTTCCGGCTTGTCGACGGCTACACGTTCGGCCTGCTCGCCCTCGGCGGCTTCTCGATCATGTTCTTCTTCCGCGATCGCGGCTGGCACCCCGCGGGCGCGATCGTCGCCGCGCTGGCGTTCGCCTTCGGAGCCTCGGCCGCATGGCGCGTGCAGCATGTCGGACAGGTCCAGTCCTTCGCCTTCTTTGCGGTCGCGCTCTGGCTTCTGGCGCGGACCATCGACCGCCGATCGACCCGCTGGGGTATCGGCGCCGGCGTGGCCATGGGCTTGATGATCGTCGAGCCGGATCAGGTCGCCTACCTCGCCGGGCTCGTTCTCGTTGGATACGTGCTCAATCACTGGCTTGATGGAGACGGGCGCGCGGAACGCTTCAAAGCGAGCCTGCGCCCGCTGATGGCTGCAGGCATTACGTGCGTCGTCCTTTCGGCGCTCCCGCTCCTCCTGACGGTCCTGTTCGTCCTCTCGTCGAGCCGGCCGAGTATTCCATTTGCCGAAGCCACGCGCGGCTCACTCCATCCGGCCTCGCTGCTCACGCTCGTCTTTGCCGATCTCTACGGCGCCTTCGACAAGGCCGTCGAATATTGGGGGCCCTTCAGCTGGACGTGGGATCCCAATGAGGTCACGCTCTCGCAGAACATGAGCCAGCTCTATATCGGCGCCCTGCCGATTGCCCTGCTGGCTGGCCTCGGCTTTTCCCGGCGCCTGCTGCTAACGCGCGAGATCCGCTTTTTCTCGATCGCCGCCGTACTGATGACCCTTTACGCGCTTGGTTCGAACACGCCGGTCTTCAGGCTATTCTACGAGGCGCTCCCGGGAGTTGCGCTCTTCCGTAGGCCGGCGGACGCGACGTTCCTCGTCGGTGGGCTGCTGGCGATCCTCAGCGGCTATCTCGTGCACCGCTGGATGACGAATACGGCGCTCGCCGAACCGGCACACCCGCGCCTGCGCCTCAAGGTGTCGCTGCTCCTCCTGCTTGCGGCTGCGGCGGTCGCGGTGGCCCTTTCGCAAAACCGGCTCGACGTCGCCATTCGCCCCATGGCGATCAGCTTCACCTGGATCGCGGCCAGCGTCGGCATCCTCCTGCTGGTGACGCGCATCAGCGATCGCACGTCGTGGGTGGTCGTCCCGGCACTCGCGGCGATCCTCACGGCTGACCTCGCCCTCAACAATGGCCCGAACGAGTCGACCGCGCTTCCGACCGAAAACTTCGCGATGCTCAATCCGGACACGCCGGGCGAGACCATCCGCATCATCAAGAGCCTTGCCCAGCAGCCACCCGGCTCAGCACGACGCGATCGCGTGGAGCTTGCCGGCCTCGGCTTCGAATGGCCGAATACGGCCATGGTCCACGGCTTCGACCACACGCTCGGCTACAATCCGCTGCGCCTCGCCGACTTCACCCGGGCCGTCGGCGCCGAGGACTCGATCATCGGCCCGAACCAACGCCGCTTCACGCCGCTCTTTCCGTCGTACCGCTGCCGCCTCGCCAACCTGCTGGGGCTCCGCTACATCGTCTCACCTGTGCCCATCGACCGGATCGACCGCACGGCCAAGCCGACGGACCTGCGCTTCATGGCGCGGACACCCGACGGCTACATCTACGAGAATACCGAGGCGCTGCCGCGGGTCCTCTTCGTGCGGAACTGGCAGATTGCCGACTTCGCACGGATCATGCGCGACGGCAAATGGCCCGCCGCAGACCCACGCACGACCGTCCTGCTCGACAAGCGGCCGAGCCTGCCCGCACCCCTGACGTTCGAGCCGCCATGGATTCTCGAGGCGCCTACAGTCCGCATCATCCGCTACGAGAACACTGTCATAGATATCGAGGTCGAGACCACCGAGCCGGGCTTCGTGGTACTCAACGATGTCTGGCATCCATGGTGGTTTGCGACGGTCGATGGACATGCCGCGCCGATCCTCAAAGCGAATGTGCTCTTCCGGGCCATAGCTGTCGGCTCCGGCGGGCACACCATCCGCTTCCAGTTCGCGCCGGTCGCCGGCGCGCTCCAGGAGCTTCGCTCGAAGCTCAGCGTGTACCGGGCAAATAGTGCGACGTCGAATTAATCCGGCGCGGCCCCGCTTATTCCAACATGCGAAATGCAATGCGCTTTCCCGTTTAGAGCCAATGGGTAGACGCCGTTGGAACAAGAGGTCTAGGATGGCCCCGTCCGAATAACGTCGGTGGGCGCCGTGGCGAAACGCCGACATAAGGGGAGGAGCAGGGACGCATGGCAGTTGAAGACCCGGCCGGGCGGTCGGCCGGCGAAGACGCGCGCAGCACATTCCTCAACAGAGAGGTTCTGGCCGGCCTCTTCCTCCTTGTCTCCGCGGCAGTCGGCTACTACGCGGCATTCCCACTGGATGCGGGCTCGATGTCCGGCGTCGGCTCCGGCCTCCTGCCCAAGGCGGTCGCCATCCTGCTCGGTGCATTCGGTGTCTACCTGGTCATCGTCGGGCTGATTGGCACTCACGAGCGTGTCGAAGGCTTCTCCCTGCGCGGCACAATCTTCGTTCTCGGCGCCATCATGGCCTTTGCGGCCACAGTTCGCCCGCTTGGGCTCCTGGTTGCGGGCCCCTTGTCGATGCTTCTTTCCTCCATGGCCGACCCGGATACCCGCCCGATGGAGATCATCGTTTTCACGGCGTGCATGACCGTGGGCTGCTATCTGCTCTTCAAGGTTGTCCTGAACCTGCCTATTCCCGTCCTGCCGCCTGTGCTCGGATACTGAGGCGCGCAACATGTGGGATCTCATTTCCAATCTTCAGCTCGGCCTCAGCGTTGCTGGCTCGCTCAAGAACGCGGGGCTTTGCTTTCTCGGCTGCTTGATCGGCACGCTCATTGGCGTGCTGCCCGGCGTCGGGCCCATCGCCACCATCGCGATGCTGCTTCCGCTCACATTCGGGCTCGACCCGGTCGGCGCGCTGATCATGCTGGCCGGCATCTACTATGGCGCGCAGTACGGCGGCTCGACCACGGCGATCCTCGTCAATATTCCGGGTGAAGCGACCGCCGTCGTGACCGTCCTCGACGGCCACCAGATGGCCAAGCAGGGCCGGGCCGGCATCGCGCTCGGCATTGCCGCCATCGGCTCGTTCATCGCGGGCACGATTGCGACGGTGATCATTGCCGCCGCCGCAAAGCCGCTCACGACGCTCGCGCTGCTGTTCGGGCCGGCCGACTACTTCGCGCTCATGGTGCTCGGGCTCATGTTCGCCGTCGTGCTGGCGCGCGGATCGGTGCCGAAGGCCATTGCGATGATCCTTTTCGGCATCCTGCTCTCGACTGTCGGTACCGACATCGAGACCGGCGAGGACCGACTGACCTTTGGCTGGATGGAGATCGCCGACGGCATCGACTTCGCGGTCATCGCCATGGGCATGTTCGGGTTCGCGGAAATCCTGCGCAACCTCGAACACAAGGAAGCTCGTGCCGTCGTCAGCGACAAGATCGGCCGCCTGCTGCCCAACATGGCGGACTTCAAGGCGTCCATCGCGCCGATCCTGCGAGGCACGGGCATCGGTTCGCTCCTCGGCTTCCTGCCTGGAAACGGCGCCGTGCTCGGCCCCTTCGCGTCCTACTCGATCGAGAAGAAGATCTCCAAGGATCCCTCGCGCTTCGGCCAAGGCGCAATCGAAGGCGTGGCCGGCCCCGAGTCTGCCAACAACGCGGGCGCCCAGACGGCATTCATCCCGCTCCTCACGCTCGGCATTCCGCCCAATGCCGTGATGGCGCTCATGATCGGCGCCATGACCATCCACGGCATCGTGCCAGGCCCACAGATCATCACGAAGCAGCCCGAACTCTTCTGGGGCATGATCGCTTCGATGTGGATCGGCAATCTCATGCTGCTCATCATCAACCTGCCGCTGATCGGCATCTGGGTGAAGCTGCTCCGCGTGCCTTACAGGCTGATGTTCCCGGCGATCATCATCTTCTGCTGCATCGGCATCTACTCGATCAACAATTCGCCGACGGAGGTCGTCCTGACGGCCGCCTTCGCGCTCTTCGGATATCTGCTGATCAAGCTCGGCTTCGAGGCGGCACCGCTTCTTCTCGGCTTCGTTCTCGGCAGGCTGATGGAGGAGAAGCTCCGTCAGGCCATGGTCATCTCGCGCGGCAGCCTGTGGACATTCCTGGAGCGTCCAGTATCGCTGACCTTGCTCGTGTTTGCGCTGATCATAGTCATCGTGTCGGCGCTGCCGGCCATCAGCAAGAGCCGCGATAAGGTATTCACTGAATGAGCGCCTCAAAGCGCCCACCCAACTACAATAACAAACGACATCAACAACACCACGTGAGGAGACTAGTCATGCAAATCACACGCCGCACCGCGATCGCTGCGATCGCGGCACTCGGTGTGACGGCCGCACCCGCCGTCGCGCAGCAATATCCGACGAAGCCCATCACCGCGATCGTCCCGTTCGCAGCCGGTGGTCCGACGGACGTCGTCACGCGCCTCGTGACCGAGCACATGTCGCGCACACTCGGCCAGCAGATCGTGGTCGAGAACATCGGCGGCGCCGGTGGCTCGATCGGCATGTCGCGTGCCGCAGCCGCAGCACCCGATGGCTACACGATCGCCGTCGGCAACATGGGTACGCAGTCGGCAGCGCCCGCGCTCTATCCGAACCTCAAGTACGACCCGGCGACGAGCTTCACCCAGATCAGCGTCGTCAACTACACGCCGCAGACAATCGTCTCGAAGAAGACGCTCGAGCCGGCCGACCTCAAGGCATTTCTCGCCCACCTCAAGGCCAATAGCGAGAAGATGAACTATGGGCATGCCGGCGTCGGTTCGATTTCCTACGTGTCGGGCCTCGTGTTCAACTCGCAGTTCGGCTTCAAGCCGGGTCTCGTCGCCTACAAGGGCACCGGACCGGCGCTGAACGATCTCGTCGGCGGCCAGATCGACTACATGGTCGACCAGTCCATGAACGTGATCCCGCAGATCACGGCCGGCACGATCAAGGCTTACGCCGTCGCACACCCCGAGCGGATCGCGGCACTCCCTGACGTGCCGACCACGAAGGAGCTCGGCGTCGACTTCATCTTCAGCGCCTGGAATGCGATGGTCGCCCCGAAGGGTCTGCCGAAAGATATCCAGGACAAGCTGCTCGATGCGCTCAGCAAGGCCATGGATGATCCGACGATCATCAAGCGCTACGAGGATCTCGGCTCGACCGCGCCGAAGGGTGCGGATCGCGGTCCGGCGGGCCTCCAGAAGCTCGTTGAATCGGAAGTCGCGCGCATTACACCCGTGCTGAAGGCGGCAGCCGCGAAATAAATCGCGCCGCGCGAGCCTTTCAGTATCGGTAAGTATTGAGCGAATAGAATGGGGGTGCGGCTCCGGCCGGCGCCCCCATTTGCATTGTATTGGCAGCATAAGTCGCCAAATGCGTCGCATCGGGACGGCCAAGAGCGTATAAGACGGGCAATGTGTGCTCCCGTGTGGGATCGGAAATCGGCTTCCTGCGCACTCATCGGCAGGTTGCAGCGCCCTGCACGAGGACCGCACGTCGTACTTGGCGGCGGAGATACCGGATCGGAAGGCAACCTGCCCCTCGGGCTGGCGTTGTCATGACGAGGAGGCGGGCACGATGGTAGCGCTGGTATTTGTCTTGGCTTGCGTGATCGCAGCATTCGTCCTTTCGATGCATCGAGCTTCGATCGTCGCATGGGCTTTGACGGCGGCAGCTGCTGCTGCGGTCTGGCAGACCGGACTTATCCACGGCACGTTCCACATGCCCGAGCTTGGCTGGCTTGGCCTGCTCGGCTGGCTGCCGGCGATCGTGCTCGGCTGGCTCTCCGTTCCGTCGCTGCGACGTACCTGGCTGACAGGTCCCATCTACGAACAGATCAAGAAGATCCTGCCTCGCGTCTCCGACACCGAGCAGCAGGCGCTGGAGGCCGGCACTGTCGGCTTCGATGCCGAGATCTTCTCGGGCCAGCCGAACTGGGAGCGGCTCAGTGCGATCCCCGCTATCGAGCTGACGGCCGAGGAACGCGCGTTCCTCGATGGGCCGACCACCGAGCTCTGCGGCATGATCAACGACTGGCAGGTGCGTCACAACGACCGCGAGATCCCGAAAGAGATCTGGGATTTCACCAAGCGCCACGGCTTCCTCGGCATGCTCATCTCCAAGGAGCATGGCGGTCTCGGCTTCTCTCCGCAGGCGCAGTCGCTGATCCTCGGCAAGATCGCCTCACGCTCGCCGGACGTGTGCACGATCGTCATGGTGCCGAATTCGCTCGGCCCAGGCGAACTCATCGAGAAGTACGGCACGCCCGAGCAGAAGCACCACTTCCTGCCACGTCTCGCGCAGGGCCTCGAAGTTCCCTGCTTCTCGCTCACCGGCCCAACCTCGGGCTCGGACGCGGCGACCATGCGCGATATCGGCTATGTGACGCGCGGCGTGCACGAGGGCAAGGAAGTGCTCGGCATTCGCCTGTCCTGGGAAAAGCGCTACATTACGCTCGGCCCTGTCGCGACGCTGGTCGGCCTCGCGTTCCGCCTGTTCGATCCCGAAAACCATCTCGGCAAGGGCGAGGACATCGGCATCACCGTCGCCCTCATTCCAGCCGATCATCCGGGCGTGCACATCGGTCGGCGTCACCTTCCCTCGGGCGCTGCTTTCCCGAATGGCCCGAACTGGGGCCAGGACGTTTTCATTCCCATGGATTGGGTCATCGGCGGCGAGCGCATGGTCGGCAACGGCTGGCGCATGCTCATGGAATGTCTTGCTGCCGGCCGCGCCATCTCGCTTCCCTCGTCCGGCACTGCCGGCGCCAAGATGATGCTGCGCGTGACCACCGCCTACGGCCGCATTCGCAAGCAGTTCGGCCTCCCCGTCGCGAAGATGGAAGGTCTCGAGGAGCCGCTCACGCGCATGATCGAGACGGCCTACGTCAACGAGGCCGGACGCGCCGTGACCGCAGCCATGGTCTCCGCTGGCGAGAAGCCCTCGGTCATCTCCGCGATCATGAAGTACCAGTCGACGGAAAAGCTGCGCCAAGCTGTCAACGACGCCATGGACCTACATGGCGGGCGCGGCATCTGCGATGGTCCGACGAACTACCTCCAGTCGGCCTATCAGATGGTCCCCGTTGGCATCACGGTCGAAGGCGCCAACATCCTGACGCGTTCGCTGATAACCTTCGCGCAGGGCGCGCTGCGCTCGCATCCCTATCTCTACGATGAGATCAAAGCGGCTCAGAACCCTGATCCGCGCCGTGGCCTAGCCGCCTTCGACATCGCATTCGGCAATCACGTCACGTTCTCGCTCTCGAATGCGTTCGGCGCCTTCTTCCACAACATCACGGGCGGCCTCTTCGCCGCTGTGCCCGACAAAGCCTACGGCACGGCGGAATGGTATCGCCAGCTCGGTCGTTCCTCGCGCAACTTCGCCCTCGTCGCCGATGTGACCGTCGCGGTGCTCGGTGGTGGCCTCAAGACACGGCAGAAAATCACGGGCCGCCTCGCAGACGCACTCTCCGAGCTCTATCTGCTCTCCTGCGTGCTCAAGCGCTACAAGGACGACGGCAAGCCGGCCGGTGACCGCCTCATCGTCGAACTCGCGGCGCGCAATTCCCTCTATCGCTTCCAGCAGGCCATCGCCGGCACCATCGAGAACTTCCCGAACGGCGTCGTGCGCTTCATGCTGGGCGTGCTCGTTTTCCCGCTCGGCCGGCCCTACAAGCCTGCGAGCGACCGTCTCGGCCATGAGGTCGTCGCGCTCGCCATCCAGCCGGGCGAGGTGCGCGATCGCCTGACGCGCGACATTTACATCTCACGCGACGTCAATGATCCGACCGGCCTCCTCGAGGTCACACTCGAGAAAGTCGTCGCGGCAGAGGAAGCCGAGCGCAAACTCGAGCGTGCGATCCGAGCGGGGACCGTGCGCCGCTATCACGGCATCGACTGGCTCGGCGACGCGGAGAAGGCCGGCGTTCTCACAAAGGAGGAGACCGCACTCCTCCGCGAGGTCGAGATGCTCACGGCGCGCGTCATCGCCGTCGATCACTTCGATCCTGCCGAACTCAAGCCGAACTACATGAAGCCCGGACACAACGCCGCTGCCATCCAGCGCAGCGCCGCAGCAGAGTAACCAGCGTGAGAGGTCTTCCATGACCGATATGAACAGCCTCAGAGACTGGCGCTTCTCCATCGACGAGCAGCAGATTGCCTGGGCCATCTTCGACCGCGAAGGCGAGAGCCAGAATTCGCTCGGCCGCCGGCCCCTCGAAGAGCTTGGCGCCATCATCGAGCGCGTCGAAGCCGGTGCACGCGATCGGTCCATCGTCGGTCTGGCGATCCTCTCGGGCAAAGAAAAGGGCTTCATCGTCGGCGCGGATGTGCGCGAGTTCGAGCAGTTCACGAACGAAGCCGACGTTCGGACCGCCCTCCGCCCGGTGCTCGACATGCTCGACCGCATCGAGAAAATGCCCGTGCCGGTCGTGTGCGGCATCCACGGCTTCTGCCTCGGCGGCGGCCTCGAACTGGCCCTCGCCTGCCACTATCGCATTGCCACGCGGGACGACAGCACACGGGTCGGCTTTCCCGAAGTTCGCCTCGGCATATTCCCCGGCTTCAACGGCACGGCCCGCTCGATCCGCCAGGCCGGCGCGCTCGGCGCCATGCCCATGATGCTTTCGGGCTCCATGGTCCGAGCCAGTGCCGCCCGCGCCATGGGCCTCATCGACGAACTGGTCGCGAGCCCGGCGAACCTTTCCTGGGCCGCCCGCAAGGCCATCACGCAGAAGCGTCGCTCGAAGCCCATGGGTGGCTGGCGCAATCTCGCGCGCCTCTGGCCGGCCCGGAATCTCGTCGTCTCCAAAATGCGTGCCGAGACGGCGAAAAAGGTGCGCGAGGACCACTATCCCGCGCCTTTCCGGCTCATCGATCTCTTCGAGCTGCACGGCGGCAATCTCGACGCCATGAAAGCCGCCGAGACGCAAGCCTTCGCGCCACTCATGGTCTCCGAGACCTCCCGCAATCTGCGTCGCGTGTTCAAACTCATGGAGATGCTCAAGGCGCAGGCGCCGAAGGACATCAACTTCAAGCCGCAGCGCGTGCACGTGATCGGTGCCGGCGTCATGGGGGCCGACATCGCCGGCTGGTGCGTCGCGCAAGGCATGGAAGTGACACTGCAGGATCTGTCCGCGGACGCGATCGCCAAGGGCATTGCGGCGCAGGGCAAGCTGTTCAGCCGTCGCTTCCGCACGAAGGCGCTCAAGGACGCCGCCAAGGCGCGCCTCATTGCCGATCCGAACGGCGACGGCATTCCGCGTGCCGACGTCGTGATCGAGGCCATCGTCGAGAAAGTCGAGGTCAAGCAGAACCTCTTCAAGAGCCTCGAAGGCAAGATGAAGCTCGGCGCCGTGATGGCGACCAACACGTCGTCGATCATGATCGAGGACATCGCGGCTGGCCTGAGTGACCCCGGCCGCCTGATCGGCATCCACTTCTTCAATCCGGTCGCCCAGATGCCCCTAGTCGAGGTAATCCGCGGCAAGCAATCGCGCGAGGATGAGGTCCGCAAGGGCTGCGCCTTCGTCACGGCGATCGACAAATTCCCGCTCATCGTGAAGAGCAACCCGGGCTTCCTGGTCAACCGCGTGCTGGCCCCATACATGATGAATGCAATGCTGCGCCTCGAGAAAGGCGAAGCCGCAGAGCTGCTCGACGAGGCCGCGCGCACCTTCGGCATGCCTATGGGGCCGATCGAGCTTGCCGATACGGTCGGTCTCGACATCTGCGCGCACGTCGGGCGCATTCTCGGCTTCTCCGCCGACGGCTCGCGCCTAGAGCGACTCGTCGCTGCGAACAAGCTCGGCAAGAAGACGGGCGAGGGATTCTACGTTTGGAAAGACGGCAAGCCAGTGAAGACCGAGAAGCCGTACGACAAGCGCGATCTCGAGCGCATCGGACGCGAACTCGTCGAGCCTCTCATCCGCGAATGCGAGAAATGCCTTGCAGAGGGCATTGTCGAGAGCGCCGATCTGGTCGATGCGGGCGTCATCTTCGGCACGGGTTTCGCGCCCTTCCGCGGTGGACCATTGCACTATCGCACTTCCGCTGGCGGACAGGCTGCACCGGCGCAGCAGGCTGCTGAATAGGCTCCCCGCCTGAGCGTCAGATGACACCGAGCTGCCGAGCCCCACTGTCGGGGCCAACGCAATTTCGGCTGATTGCTGCGTTGTTCCAGGAGTTGCACGCACCACGCGCGTGTCCGTGCCGTTGCGCGCGCGCCGCCCCTCGGCTAATGCTGGCTCAGCTTCTGCTTGCGGGCCTGCCGGCCTCGGATTTTCCGGGCTGCAGCCGCAAGCATGGCCCCGTAGCTCAGTCGGATAGAGCATCTGCCTTCTAAGCAGAGGGTCGCAGGTTCGAATCCTGCCGGGGTCGCCACTCAGAAGCCAGCCGCTGAAGATGCTGGCCCTCCGGGCCGCTCCCAAACCGCTTGCAACCATAGTGAACGCTCACCACGGCGGATGAGCGCTTCCGGGATTGCGTCTGTCTTCTACATGCGCCGCAGAGCAATCCGCGCGCTGATGCTGCACCGATCCGACGCCACGCACACCCAACAAGCAGACACGACGCGCACCGTCGCGCACAGAATTGGCAACAATATTGTTGACACATTTGACGCCATCTCACTAAGCTCTCCTATCTCGTCGTTTCTTCGAGCGCCGCATGTCTGTTAAAATACTGAAATTGAGGGATAAAAGTCCGAAGCGCGGTGGCGATACGAGCCGCCGCGGCAAGCTTACAGCCACGCCTGAAGAGATCCTTGAAACGCTCCGTCGACGCATCGCCGGGCAGGAAATTCCGCCAGGCGCAAAACTGCGCGAGCAGGACCTCTCTGCGGAATTTGGCGTCCCGCGCACGCGCATTCGGGATGTGTTCAGCGCACTCGAAAGCCGCGGTCTCATCGAGCGGATTCCCAATCGCGGCGCCGTCGTCACACGCCTCGACATGGAACTCGTCTTCAAGCTCTACGACGTTCGCGAGGTGCTCGAAGGCCTCTGCGCCCGTCTCGCGACAGAAAACGTCCCGCCAGAAAGCTGGCAGGACCTCGTCGATCACTACAGCGGGCCCATGGCCGACTATCTCAAGACCGGGGACTTCGACTCCTATGTCGAAGGCTATGACCGGTTGCGCCAGCGCACGATAACTGCCGCCGGCAATCCGATCGCTGCGCAGATGCTCGACAGCATCTATGAGCGCACGAACTTTGTCATTCGCCGCATCATCATTCTGCCGGGGCGTGCCGAGACTGGTCTCGAGCAGCATAGGGCCGTCCTGGCAGCCATGCGACGCGGCGATGGTATCGAAGCCGAACGACTGAAGCGCCTCAATATGCGGAGCGCAAAAGAGTCGCTGAACAGATTCCGTAACTACGTTCTCTAAGACGTAGAGCGGACAACAAGGAGGAAGCGCGCGTGGCGATGGACCAAGGTCCGCTCACGGGCATCAGGGTGTTGGAGATTGGCTCCACCGTTGCGGGGCCGTTCTGCGGGCGCATGCTCGCGGACTTCGGCGCCGAGGTGATCAAAGTCGAGCCATCCGAAGGCGACCCCGTTCGCACCATGGGGCAGCAGCACAACGGGCATTCTCTCTACGCGGCGAGCATCTTCAGAAACAAGAAGCTCATCTCGATCGATCTCAGGCGGCCGGAAGGGCACGCGCTCGTGCGCGAACTTGCCGCGAAGTCCGATGTCGTCGTCGAGAACTTCAAGCCGGGCACGCTCGAAGCATGGGGCATTGGATGGGAGCAGCTCTCCCAGATCAACCCGCGCCTGGTCATGGTACGCATCTCCGGCTACGGCCAGGACGGCCCCTATGCCACGCGGCCAGGCTACGGTGTCATCTGCGAGGCCGTGAGTGGCATGCGATATCTGACCGGCGATCCGGACAGGCCGCCTTCGCGTGTCGCCGTATCACTGACGGACTACATAACAGGCCTGCACGCAGCGTACGGTGCCGTCATGGCGTTGATGGCGCGTAGTGCAACAGGACGCGGACAGTTCATCGACGCGGCACTTTACGAGTGCGCGTTCAACTTCATGGAGCCATGGGTTCCTGCTTTCGAGAAGACCGGCCATGTGGCCAACCGGACTGGCTCGCGACTGCCGGGCAGCAATCCAAACAACCTCTATCCGACGGGGGATGGCAGCTTCATCCTCATAACGGCCATGGCCGACAGCCTGTTCAAGCGTCTCGCAGGCGTCATGGACCAACCTGAACTGGCCGACGACCCGCGCTTCGCCAAGGCACTCGCGCGCAACCGCCATGCCGAGGACTTGGACGACATCATCGCGGCATGGACGTCGCGTCATCCGCTGGCAACGCTCGAGCAGAAGCTGACCGCAGCCTCCGTTCCCGCGACCCGCATCTATACGATGGCCGACATATTCGCCGATCCGCACTACGCCGCGCGCAAATCCATTGTCGCGGCAAGCGACGAGGCGATGGGCAGCGTTGCCATGGCGGGTGTCGTTCCGCGTCTGTCGGCAACACCCGGCAGCGTACGACACGCCGGCCGCAACATTGGACAGGATACCGAGCAGGTACTCGAGGATGTGCTCGGCTATGACGCCACGCGCATCGCGGAGCTCGTGAGCAATGGCGTTGTTGCGCGTGATGCGCGCTCGACGACCGCGGCAAGAGACTAAAAATGAGGAATAACGTCTGAATGTCCGCCGATCGCAAGCCTGAGAGCCAGCCGGAAACGCGCCGCAAGCGACTCGAACGTGAGTATGCCGCTCGCGAAGCCAAAGCATTGGCAATGGGTGGGCCTGATCGTCTCGCTCGCCGCGCGGATGCGGGCGTCCTCCACGCGCGGTCGCGTGTGGATGGACTGCTCGATCCCGACAGCTTCATCGAGACAGGCCTGTTCGGCGTTTCAGCCTCTCGCCCGGAGGATCGCGATCGCTCAGCAGCTGACGGCAAGATCGCTGGGTTCGGCCGAATTGACGGCCGTGAGGTCGCTGTCGTCTCGAACGACTTCACGGTCATGGGCGCGTCGTCGTCGTCCACGAACGGCCGCAAGATTGCGCACGCCAAGCGCGTCGCAACACAACGCGGACTGCCGCTCATTTTTCTCGGTGAGTCCTCCGGCGCACGCATGCCCGATCACATGGGCTCGCGCGGCATGGGCACGCTCCTCGGCAACGATCCGACGCAGTACGTGCGCCTGCGCGAGACACCATGGGCTTCGGCGACGCTCGGCCTCTCTTATGGCTCATCGAGCTGGTACGCGGTGCTCTCGGACTTCTGCGTGATCCGCAAAGGCGCCGTGCTCGCTGTCTCGAGCTCGCTTCTGGCCTCGCTTGCCATTGGCGAGACGGTCGATCCGCAGGAACTCGGCGGCTGGAAGCTTCATGCCGAAGTCACGGGCTTCGCCGACATGGTCGTCGACAGCGACGAGGAGGCCCTCGCAGCAATCCGGCAGTTTCTCTCGTATCTGCCCTCGCACTGCAATGAGGCTCCGCCCGAGCGATCCGTGCCAGAGGGGGCGGGCGCGGGCATGGCCGACATCATCGATCTGCTGCCCGAGAAGCGCACGCAGGTCTATGACGTGCGCAAGATCATTCGCACGATCGTCGACAAGGACAGCTTCTTCGAGCTGAAGCCGCGCTTTGGGAAGGTTGGCGTAACCGGCCTCTCGCGCATCGGCGGCCGCACCGTCGGCATCATCGCCAACAACCCGCTGGTGAAGGGCGGCGCGCTCGATACCGAAGCCTGTGAGAAGATCACACACTTCCTCGTGCTCTGCGACAGCTTCAACATTCCTGTCGTGCTCTTCGTGGACACGCCCGGCTTTGCGATCGGCACTGACGCAGAGCGCAAGCGCGCGCCCGGCAAGATCATGAACTTCATGCACGCCCTGCAGATGTTCTCGATGCCGAAGATCTCGGTGATCCTGCGCAAGAGTTATGGCCAGGCCTATCTCAATATGGGCGGCGGGCGTAACTCGGATGAGGTGGCTGCCTGGCCGACTGCCGAAGTGAGCTTCATGGATCCGACCTTCGCCGTGAAGGTCGTGCACGGGCTCGCGCCGGGCGACGATGGATTTGACGATGCTTTCGCCACCATGAGCAAGGACAGCGAGGTCTGGGACATGGCCGGAGCCTATGCCGTACAGTCCGTCATCGAGCCTCATGCGACACGCGACTATCTCATCCGGATGCTGGAGGTGCACCGTCTGCGACTGACGGGCGACATCGGGCAACATCTGCTGCGCGCGTGGCCAACGAGCTACTGAGGGAGTACTGACGAGGTGGCGCGTAGTTTCCACAAGATCATCGTCGCAAACCGCGGAGCAGTCGCAGCGCGTGTACTTCGCGCGCTCAGCGAGATGGGCATTCGCTCGGTCGCCGTGTATTCGGACGCCGATCGCCACGCACCTTGGCTGGAGTGGTCGTCGGAGGCGCACCACATCGGCCCGGCGCCCGCACGCGACAGCTATCTCAACCAAGAGACGCTGCTGGGTGTGCTCAAGCAGAGCGGCGCGGATGGCGTGCATCCTGGCTATGGCTTCCTCGCTGAGAATGCCGCCTTTGCCCGCCGCATCACCGACACCGACGCCGTGTTCATAGGCCCGGCGCCGCGCTGGATCGAAGACATGGGCCACAAGACCCGCGCGCGCGAACTGGCCAAGGAGTATGGCCTGCCGGTCGGCGCAGGGACGGACGTGCTCCCTGCGGAGCACACAGCCATCGTGGCAGCGGCGCGAAAGATTGGCTTTCCGCTGATCGTGAAGCCGGCTGGCGGTGGCGGCGGCATCGGCATGCTGGTCGCGCGCAATGAAACGGAGCTTTTGGCTGCTGTCGACAAGGCGGCTTCGCTGGCTCAACGCAGCTTTTCGAATGCCGATGTCTACCTGGAGCGCCTCGTCGAGCGGCCGCGCCACGTCGAGCTGCAGATCGTTGCCGATAATTTCGGATCCTGCACACATCTTTTCGAGCGCGACTGTTCCGTGCAGCGGCGCCATCAGAAAGTGATCGAGGAAGCGCCCGGCCCCAACATCTCCAGATCCACGATCGGCACTGTCTCAGATGATATCGCCAGAAAACTTGGATCTGCCGGCTACAACAATATCGGCACGGTCGAGATGCTGTTGGACGCCAACGGTCAGTATTCATTCCTCGAGATGAATACGCGCCTCCAGGTCGAGCATGGTGTCACCGAAGAAGTGACGGGAGTGGATCTCGTCAAGACGCAAGTTCGCCTTGCCGCCGACGAGAAACTTGGTGATGTCCTGCCAAATGCGCCCAAAATCGATGGGCACGCCATCGAAGCGCGCGTCTACGCCGAGGACCCCAAGCGCTTCCTCCCCTCACCCGGCAAACTGGAAGTCTTCCGTCCTCCGGCTACTCCAGGCGTGCGCGTCGAGACGGGCTATCGCGAGGGCTTGGAGGTAACGCCGCACTACGATCCGCTGCTCGCGAAGGTCATCGTGAAGCGGTCAACGCGCGCGAAAGCGATCGACGATCTCATCGAAGCGCTCGTCGCCTTCGAAGTGCGTGGCGTGAAAAGCAACATCCCGGCGCTCGTGACGATCCTCGACTCGGACGAATTCCGCGCCGGCGCCGTGCACACGGGCCTGATCGGCGAACTCATCAAATGAACAGAGGAAGACACTGATGGCGGAGTGCGAGGCAAAATCTGAGGTGACCGGCTCGGTCTGGAAGATCGTGACCGCAGTCGGCCAGCACGTCGAAGCCGGCGACACGATCATGATCATCGAATCCATGAAGATGGAAATTCCGGTGATCGCCGAGGAGGGCGGAACGATCAAGGCATTCCTCGTCAAGGAGGAGACACCCGTCTCCGAAGGACAGGTTGTGGCTGTGCTCGAGAGCTGACACGCGAGCCGTAGGAGACGACGACGTGAGCGAAGCCGCGAAAGACGCACCAGTAACCGGCTGGGCGCCTGAGATCGAGGAACTGAAGTTCCGCAGGGCGGAGGCGCAGCGTCTCGGCGGCGTCGAGGCTGTTCAAAAGCACCACGACCAGAACCGCCTCACCATCCGCGAGCGCATCGACGGCCTCATCGATGGCGGTTCGTTCCAGGAGGTCGGTGGGCTGACCGGACAGGGGCGCTACACCGATGGCACGCTGACGGGCGTCACGCCTGCACCGTACGTGATGGGGCTCGCCAGCATCGACGGTCGCCCCGTGGCCGTCGGCGGCGAAGACTTCACGATCCGCGGCGGCACGAGCTGGTCGGGCGATCGCAAGAAGGGCGGTCAAGGTGGCTTTATCGAAGACCTCGCCGCGAGCTATCTCATTCCGCTCGTCAACCTGATCGACGGCTCGGGCGGCAGCGTTACATCGATCAACCGGCGCGGCCACGCCGTCTTCCCCGGCGTGCACGGCTTCGAACGCTCCGTCGAACTCATGGGCAAGGTGCCTGTGGTCAGCGCGGTTCTCGGCACGGCCGCGGGCGGCCCGGCAGGCCGTGCGATCCTCTCGCATTGGTCCGTCATGGTGAAGGGCACGTCGCAGGTCTTTGCCGCCGGCCCGCCCGTCGTCGAGCGCTCGCTTGGCCAGAAGATCAACAAGGAAGATCTCGGCGGCGCGGATATCGCTGTCGACCACGCCGGTACGATCGACAATCGCGCCAAGGACGAAGCCGAGTGCTTCGCGATGATCAAGCGCTATCTCTCCTACATGCCGCAGAACGTCTGGGAGATGCCGCCTGTGGTCGATATCGGCGATCCTGCTGATCGTGCCGAAGACGCACTGGCTTCCATTGTTCCGCGCGATCGGCGGCGGCCGTACAATATGCGCAAGCTCATTGAGCTTGTCGCTGACAAGGGCAGCATCTTCGAGATCCAACCGACGTACGGCAAGGCGCTGATCACGGCATTCGCGCGCATGAACGGAAAGGTCGTCGGCATCCTGGCCAACAATCCAATGGTGTACGGCGGCGCGATGGATGTGCGCGCGGCACGCAAGCAGACGCATTTCATCGAACTGTGCGACAGCTTTCACATCCCGCTGGTCTTCTTCGTCGATGTACCGGGTTTCATGGTTGGGAAGGACGCGGAGGCCGCTGCCACGCTGCGCGAGGGTATGCGCGCCGTCTACGTTGCCCTTCAGGCGAGCGTCCCGATGTTCACAGTGGTCGTACGCAAGTGCTACGGCATGGCCGGCATGGGCGCGACGGATAAGAACGGCCTCGATTTCAAGATTGCCTGGCCGTCGGCCGAGTGGGGATCGCTGCCCATCGAAGGCGGCGTTGCAGCCGCTTTCCGGCGCGAGATCGCCGCAGCGCCCGATCCGAAGGCGCGTGAGCGTGAAATCGAGGCCGATCTGCGCAGCATGGCCTCGCCATTCAGAACGGCGGAAGCATTCGGCGTCGAGGACATCATCGATCCGCGCGAGACACGCGCTTATCTGTGTCGCTTCATCGACGCGGCGCAGGGCCGCATAAGGACAACACTCGGACCCAAGGCACGGTACGGCGTTCGCCCCTGAGCGCCGACCGCAAAATCAATGAGCCCTAAAATGGGCCTAGCACATAGTGGGAGAACGCCATGAAGTGGATAAAGTTTGCGACGCTGTCAGTCGTTGCCGCCGCCGCGCTTGCGAGTGCGTCGGCGGTGCACGCGCAGGAAAAGGTCAAGGTGCGCTTCGGCATCCTGACCACAGCCTCGCAGGCAGCTTTCTATATAGGCGCGAAGAAGGGCATCTTCGAGAAGTACGGCTTCGATGTGGAAGTGAGGCCGCTGGCGACTGGCGTGCAGGCCAACCAGGCGCTGGCTGCCGGGCAGGTCGACTGGTCAGGTGGTGGCGTCGAGTCGACGGTCGTCGCCTGGGCGAACAAGCTGCCCTTCAAGGCATACTCGATGTACGCCAAGGGCGGCGACTCCTACGGCGTGCTCGTCCGCAAGGAAGCCAACATCAAATCTGCAGCCGACCTCAAGGGCAAGCGGATCGCCGTGCCGCAAGGTACAGCACCAGCTCAGGGCCTGAGCCAGCTCATTCAGCAGGCAGGCCTGCCGCGTGACTCGGTCAATCGCGTCAACGCGACCTACGGCAATATGGGCCAGATGCTGATCCAGGGTGCCGTCGATGCCATGGTCGGCCTGGAGCCGTTCCTCACGCTCACCGAAGAGAAGATGGCGGGCGAAGCGCAGATGTTCATGCGGCTCGGCAAGGTCGTGCAGGGCGGCGGCTTCTTCCTCATCAGCGATGCCTGGGCCGCTCAGAACCCGACCAAAGTGAAGGATGCTGTGGCAGCGCTGTGGGAGTCGCAGCAGTGGGTGCGCCAGAACGTGAAAGAAGCGGCGCAGATCGAAGCCGAGTTCCTCAAAGTCGAGCCGCGCATCGTGGAAGTGACGTTCAAGTGGCTCAACTACGACCCGCTCATCGATGACTTCACCGCAGCGTCACTGGTTGCGACTGCCAAGTATCTCGCCACCGAGAAGCTGACACCCGTCGAAGTCAATCCAGACGAGCATCTGGTGGAGTTCAAGCGCGTTGTCGGCGAAGTCCAGGCCAAGCACGGTGCATTCCTGAAATGATGAAGGCAGACGTGTCGGAAATCCTGGTCGCCAGTGCGATATCGAAGACCTACTTCGATCCGACGTTCGGCGAGAACGTTCATGCCTTGAACGACATCTCGCTGAGCATCAAGGCGCACGAATTCGTGTCGGTCATCGGCCCCTCTGGGTGTGGGAAATCAACATTCCTGCGCATTGTCGCGGGTCTTGACCGGCCGACTGCGGGTGAAATCAGGGTGTCCGGCAACAAGGTCACGGGGCCGGGAGCGGATCGCGGCATGGTCTTCCAGGAATATGCGCTGCTACCCTGGAAGACCACGCAGGCGAATGTGGAGTTCGGCCTGCGGCTGAAGGGCGTCGCGCGTGCCGAGCGCGCGCGCATCGCTCGGCGCTTCATCGAACTCGTCGGTCTCGCGGGCTTCGAGAACAAATATCCGCACCAGCTTTCGGGCGGCATGAGGCAGCGAGCTGCGGTCGCTCGCGTGCTTGCAAACAACCCCACAGTGCTGCTGATGGATGAGCCTTTTGCTGCTGTCGATGCCATGACGCGGCAGAGACTTCAGGAGGAGCTCACCGTCATCACCGCGACGGAGCGCACGACGGTCCTGTTCGTGACGCACGCAATCGATGAGGCCGTGTTCCTGTCCGATCGCGTTGTCGCTCTGTCAGGTAGGCCGGGCCGCATCGTGGCGGACATAGACATCGATCTGCCGCGCCCTCGCCAGTGGAGTGAGCTCGCGCGCGATCCACGTTTCCAGCAGTACCGCGACCTGCTCACCGCCAAAATCGAGCGGACAGGTGCACATGTGGAGGCTCACTCGTGACGACGCTGACACATGCGCGCTGGTCGCCGTGGAGCATGACGAAAAGTCTCGGGCGCGAGCTGCTGCCGTTTGCTGTCGGCATCGCCGTCTGGCAGCTCCTGTCATCCCTGAACATCTGGCCGCCGGTGCTGTTTCCGTCACCGCTGCAGGTGTTTCACGCCTTTGTCGCCGATCTTCGCTCAGGTGCGCTGCTGACAAGCCTTGGGGTCAGCCTGAAGAGCCTGGGCCTGGGCTTCCTCGTGGGCGCGCTCATTGCCGTTCCGCTCGGCTATCTCATGGGCCTCAATCGCGCGAGCCGCGATTTCTTCGATCCCCTTGTCAACCTCCTGCAGGCGATTCCAGGTCTCGCCTGGATCCCTTTCGCGATTCTCTGGTTCGGCCTCGGGCAGGGCGCCGTGACGTTCATCATCGTCATGTCGGTCTTCTTCCCCGTGCTGCACAACCTGCTGACCGGCATCCGCACAGTTCAGCCCGTGTTGGTCGAAGCCGTTCAAACACTCGGTGCGCGGCGCATGGACGTGATCGCGCACGTAATCTTTCCGGCGACGCTACCAAACCTCATGACGGGCATTCGCCTCGGTATCGCATTCGGCTTCCGGTCACTCGTCGGCGGCGAGATGATCGCCAGTACGGATGGTATCGGCTACGCCATCTTCAATGCTCAGCAGTACTTCCAGTCGGCCCGCATCGTGGTCGGCATGCTGGCCATAGGCATCACATGGCTTCTCATGGATCGCTTCATCCTGCGCCCCATCGAGCAGCGTACGACCATGCGTTGGGGCCTCATGCGTGATGGCCTGGACAATACGTGACGAGGGAGCGAGCGACGACAGCACTGCGCCGTCGCCGCTCTCTTGCCTGACTCAGCTGATCGCTCGAGCTATTTCCTTGTATTCACGATATCCGGTGCGCTTGCGCCCGTTGCAGCGAGATCGTCGAAGAACCTCCGCGAATCGAAATTCGCCGGCATGGACGCACCACGAACCTGAAGTTCTTTGAAGAAGGCTTCGGGATCCAGGCGGTTCTGGGCGCTCGCCCCCGTCGCGCGCAGCTCCTCGAAGAATTTATCAGGATCCAGTGTCCCGGTGTTCACACCTCGGCTGGCCATGTCGTTGAAGAACTTCTTGCTGTCGAACCCCTGAGCAAACGCGGCCGGAGCAAGAACGGCCAAGCCCAGCACACCAACAGCACAAATCCTCGCTACCTTCGTGATCATATCGGCCTCCATGCTGACTGGATCGGCATCGATCCTCGTCTCGCCACTGTGTGATCTGGAGGTCGAGATGCACATCAGGGAGAACCCGAGTTTGCGATCAGGCCATGGAAGAGCCCGCTCGGAGATCGACCACCGTCCGGCCGTCCATATCAGTACTGCCGCACGTTCGATTTGGGGGATTACACTGATGGATCGGCACTCAGATCCAGCGACCATGCCGCGCCAGGACAGCATCCATTAACTCAGGCCATGCCAGCGGCGGCGGCTCAGTCGTTCAGGCATAGGGGATATTTGACATGCGCCTACTCGGAAGTCCTCACGATCACGTCCATCGTGAACCTCTCCGCATCGCCGGATATTACCGGCTAGCCAATGCTCGATCGATCGCGCCACCTGCGAAAGGCGACAGCTCTCACGTGCACGACACAACACGCTCTCTGCATCCGAGCGATGCAGTCCTCAATTGTCTCCACCGCGACGATCCCATGCGCCACACCTATCTGCGCAAGCGCTGGCAGGCACAGTAGGCGCGTGTGACGGCGAGGTTTCAAGCACCACAGCAGGGTCCCGGGCAGTGCCAAGTCGTCACCCACCAGCGAAGCGGTGGGCTCATACGTGCCTCGAGACAGCGCTTCTGAGATCGGGCCTCGCACATCGCGCGCCACCAATGCGTGGGAGCCGATCGGAACGTCGCTCATCGAGCCGCGGAATGGCGATGTCGAGGACGACGCATCTAGCACGAAGCGGCGTTCCCTGCTCGCAATCGCAGGAAGCCTGCTTGCCGAGATCAGCCTCCCGAAGCTCATTCTTGCGTGCTATGTCGAGACCTCCACCACTTCCGACATGACACCGTCGCTACGTTGCAAGCAAAATCATGACGCCTGCTCTTGTGCTTCTGGCAGTCGCAGTGTCCGAACGCCGAGGTACGACGACGCAATGATCAGCAACGGGCTCGCCAGGTTGAACACCGCATATGGCGCATAGTCGAACGTGGCAACACCGAGTGTCGCCGCCATGTATGCACCGCAACTGTTCCAGGGTATGAGCGCCGACGTCGGTGTCGCCGACGCACCAACGGCGCGAGACAGTGCCGCAGGCGAGAATCCCTTCTCGGGGAAGGCCCTCTTGAACATGCGACCGGGCAGAACGACGGCCATGTACTGGTCCGCCGTGACAGCACTTGTGGTGATGACGGCACCAACGAGAGAGGTCGTCAGTGCGACAGCCGACTTCGCGGCGGCGATGATCGGCCTTATCAAGCGCTCGAGCACGCCGGCTCTCTCGGCAACACCGCCAAAAGCAAGCGCTGCCATCACAAGCCAGATCGTGTTGAGCATGCTCGACATGCCACCACGCGAGGCAAGCTGATCGATCGGCGCATAGCCCGTGCTCGAGGTATATCCACCGGCGAGCGCAAGCCAGATGCCCTTGATGAGAGCGAGCCACTTCGGCACGCCTTCGCCGGCCTGAGCGAATGCCATCACCCGCTCCGGTGCTGCATAGAGCGCGAGCAGACCGCCCACCAGCGCACCGGCGAATACCGCGGTAAACGGCGGAAACTTCAACAACGCGAGGGCGCCGACGATAACCAACGGCAAGAACAGGATCGGCGATATGTGGAACGCCCGCTCGATGGCGGCCATCTTCTCGTATGAATCGAATTCCCCGGGCCTGCCGAGCATCCAGAACACGAATAGGGCTATGGCGAGCGCTGTCGCCGATGTCAGAGCCGTCTCCCGAACATGATCATAGAGATCGACACCAGCGGCGGCCGCAGCAAGATTGGCCGAGTCGGACAGCGGTGACGCCGTATCGCCAAAGTAGGCGCCGGAGATGATGGCAGCGGCCGTGATTGCGGGATTGAGCTCCATGCTGTGCGAAATGCCCATGAGCCCGATGCCGATCGTGCCGGCCACCGTCCAGGAACTGCCGATGCCGGCGGAGACGATGGCGCAGATCGCGGCCGCGCTCACGTAGAAGTAGCTCGGATGAAGCACCATCATCCCATAGTAAACCATGGCTACGAGCGTCCCGCTCAATGCCCACGTACCAATAAGTGCGCCGACAGCGAACAGGATGAAAATGGCGCCGACACCCGAGCTGACGCTCGCCACCGCGGCCTCATTGAGTGACTCGAGCGTATGCCCCCGATACCGGGCAACCAGAACGGTGATCATCGTCGCGACGACAAGCGCGACCTGACTCGGCCCTTTCGCCCCGGCATCACCGAACAGGTAGTAGGACAGCCCCACGAGAACGATGAGGCCGGCGATCGGGATGGTCGCTTCAATGAGCGAGAGCTGCGGGCTCTGATCTGAAGCGCTCATGTGTCGCCTGCGATTTGCGTGAGGCAATGTCTACCAATCGACCGCATCCCGAATGAGCGGGCACGTCATACAGTGGCCGCCGCCGCGCCCGCGTCCGAGCTCGGCACCTGAGATCGTGATGACCTCTATGCCCTCCTTGCGGAGAAGCGTATTGGTATAGGTATTGCGGTCGTAGGCGAAGACAACGCCGGGCGAGGCACAGACAAGATTTGCGCCGCTATCCCACTGCGTGCGCTCGCGCATGTACGCATTGCCGCCCGTTTCGACCACGCGCATCTTCTTGACGCCGAGGGCTTCGGATACAACATCGACAAACGGCTTGTCGTCCTTGCGCAGATCGACACCAGACCGGTTCTTCGACGGCCGATAGGAGAAGGCCGTAATCGTATTCACGATGTCCGGATAGATCAGCACGCAGTCACGATCCGCGAACGTAAAGACCGTGTCCAGATGCATAGCAGCTCGAAGCTTCGGCATTGCAGCAACGATCACGCGCTCCGCCGCTCCTTTCTTGAAGAGCGCAGCAGCGAGCTGACTGATAGCCTGGCGCGAAGTTCGCTCGCTCATGCCGATCAGCACATTGCCCTTGCCGATCGGCATGACATCGCCACCCTCGAGGGTCGCGAGGCCGTGATCGCGCAGCGGATCACCCCACCAGACATTGACCTTGTCCGCGAAATCCGGATGGAACTTGTATATGGCGGCCGTGAGGATCGTTTCCTCGTGGCGGGCAGGCCAGTACAGCGGGTTCAGCGTGCAGCCGCCGTAGATCCAGCATGTGGTATCACGCGTGTACAGCGTGTTCGGCAGTGGTGGCAGCAGATACTCCGTCACGCCTGCCGCCTCTCGGACGAGCTTCAGCATCTCTCCGCCATTGGTCTCGGGAAAGTCATACGTCGAAAGACCGCCGATCAGCGTCTCGGCGAGCTCCCGATTGGACAGCCCCGTGAGATAGCTCCTGATTTCCTCGACCAACCCGAGACCGACTTGATCCGGTACCACCTGATTGTCGAGGATCCACGCCTTCGCCTCCGGTATCGCGACTGTCTCGGCAAGCAGATTGTGCATCTCAACGACTTCGATGCCACGATCTCGCATCTTCTGAATGAAGTCGAAGTGATCGCGCTTTGCATTGTCGACCCAGAGCACGTCATCGAACAGGAGATCGTCGCAGTTGCTCGGCGTCAGTCGCTGGTGCGCGCGCCCCGGCGCGCAGACCATCACCTTGCGCAACTGTCCGATCTCCGAGTGGACACCATAGTTGACCTGCGCCTTCATCGTCGGAGCCTCCAGCGTCTAGATGGTGATGTAGCCGGTCACGAGGCCGTGGATGCCCACGGCGCAGCCGACGACGGCAATGAGGAAGATGATCCATTCGACCGGAGTGAAGATCTGCTTGTTCTGCTCGCGTCGAGCCAGGAAATAGAGAAGCGTTCCTGGCGTGTAGAGGATCGCGGAGAGGAGCAGGAACTTCATGCCTCCTGCATAGATCATGAAGGCCGTGTAGAGCGCCGCGCCGCCGGCAATGATCAGGTCGCGCCTGCGCTCAGATGATCGCGCTCCGTAGGTCTCACCGCTTCGAGCAAGAAGGAAGCCATAGGCCGCCACAAGGAAGTAGGGAATGAGCGACATCGCACTCGTCAAGTTCAGCATCAGCGAGAAGGCGTCCTGCGACCAGTATGTGCTGATGACGAAGATCTGCACGATGATGTTGGTGAGCCAGAGTGCCGCCGCCGGCACCTTGTTCGCGTTCTCCGTAGCGAACATGCTCGGCATGTCCTTGGTCTTGGCAGCCGTGAAGAGCACCTCGGCGCAGATCAGCGACCACGCAAGGTAGGCACCGAGCACGGAGATGAGCAGGCCGACGCTGACGAAGACGGCGCCCCAATGGCCGACCACGGCTTCGAGCACCGCGGCCATGGATGGCTGGCGCATCCCGGCAATCTCGCTACGCTCCAGCACGGCGTACGGCAGGAGCGTTACCAGAACCATCAGGCACATGACGCCGACAAAGCCAATGATGGTGGCCGTACCCACATCAGACCGCGTCCGCGCGTAGCGCGAGTAGACGCTCGCCCCCTCGATGCCGAGGAACACGAACACCGTCACGAGCATCGTCGCGCGCACCTGCTCGAAGAGGCTCATTTCGGGCATGCCCGTTCCGCCCCAGAAGTTGGCGCGGAAGAGATCGAAGTTCAAGGCCAGGAACAGGATGAGGATGAAGACCAGAATGGGAACGATCTTGGCGATCGTCACGACAGTATTGATGAAGGCGGCCTGCTGGACGCCTCTGAGGATCATGAAATGGAAGATCCAGATACCGAAGGAGGCGATGACGATCGCAGCCAACGTATTGCCATCGCCGAAGACCGGGAAGAACGCACCGAGCGTCGATTTGATGAGTACCCAGTACGAGACGTTCCCGATGCAGCTCCCCACCCAGTATCCGAGTGCGGAGAGGAATCCAGGATAGCTGCCGAACCCTGCCTTGGCGTACGCGTAAACACCTGCGTCGAGATCCGGCTTGCGCTCCGCTAGCGACTGAAACACGCGTGCCAGTAGATACATGCCACCACCGGCAACGCACCACGCGAGGATTGCACCGAAAGGACCGGTCGCTCCGCCGAATGTGCGAGGCAGCGAGAAGATACCTGCACCGACCATCGAGCCGACGACCATACCTGTCAGCGCGAACAGCGATAACTTCTGCGATGTTCCTGTGTTCGCTATGGATCCCGTTGCGGTGACATTTGCCATACGTACGCTCCATTCGCGGAGACGCTGACCCGGCCCGCAAGAAGTTGCGAACTCTATTCAGTCGCCGCAATATCCATAAGTGCTGATCGTCGCAGAATCCGCTCAGGCGGCAGCTGGCTTGTGCTCGAGTGCCTCGCGAAGCTTCTCTTCCTGCTTCTTGGAAAGAGACGTCCTGAGCACGCGCGGATTGTAAGGCTGCAGCTCGGGAAGGACCTTGTCCGGCGTCGAGCTCTTGATCAGTACGAACAGCGCGGAAGAGCCATTCGCAATGTGCTTGCCGATGTCCTTTATGAACTCGTCGTTGATGCCGTAGTCGGCCAGCGAGCCGGACAAGGCCCCAAATCCGGCACCGGCAAGTCCGCCCACCGCCATACCTGCGAGAGGATTGAGCACCAGCAATCCGGCAAGTGCACCGATCAGCATTCCCGTGCTGGCTCCGCTCGCGGCACCGATCGAGACGAGATGGACCGCCTGTTTGATCTGGACGGACCCTTTGTCATCGCGCACGACGACGCAGGCGTCCTCGAGATCAATGAGGTTTTCCTTCTTCATGCCGCGCAGTTTTGTCAGCACCTCGTCAGCCGTACCGACGCCATCGAAACCCAGTACCACCAGATCAGACATGTCTTCTCCCACCTTTTCACACTCGCGCGAACTCACGCCCGCGCGACTATCGGGCGAGCGTCAGTTACTCGCACAGCAGTGAAATGGACTATCGCAAGCTGGCGCTGATGCGAGCCATACGGGAAAACCACCAAATACCTAGGGAGATTACCGAAGTGACTGGGCTGCGACGGCGCAACGGACAGATACCAACTGTGAGCTACGACGCGGCGAGTGCGAGAGCCGTCAGCAGCACGAGGAGAACAATGCACATGCTCGCCACCGACCATTGACGCAAAGCGTCGTCGGTGCGCTCGAATGCGACCGCGACACGGCGAGCGGCAGGCCCGCAACGCTCTGCAAGAATCAGAAGGTCACCTTGCGGGATGTTCCGCAGGATCGCGCGGCGAGGCCACAACACGGCCGCCATCACGCCTCCTGCAATGACCGGCCACGACGCGCTCCACAGCTCCTTGTGCGTCAATGCGTGTCTCCAGGAAGCGCCGACAATCGTCGGGAACAATATCCAGGGCATGACGAGGGCGGCGAACGCAACCACGAGCCATGCCGCTGCAGGCGGATTGATCGTCGGCTTCGCCATGTTCTGTGGGACGGTGGTATTGAGACGGAGCAGGAAGAAGAGCATCAAGAGCGTGCTCCCTGCTGCGGACAGATGTGCAAGCGTTCCGATAGCGCCATCACCGAGCGGCCCCTTGGCGGCCATCTTTGCGAGTTGCCCACCCGTGAGGGGGAGCCCTGCAAGTCCAAGCGCAAGCACTGCGGCCGGTAGCAACACGAGCCACACATATCGCGGCGATCGGGCGTCCAGTAAGCCCAGGCTGAGAAAGAGGCCACCTTTGGCCAGCGTGTGATGCGCCGCGTAGAACGCTACCACCAGCGGGACTGCCGTGTTGCCGGTGGCAAGTCCCATACCGAGCACTGCCGCGATAAAGCCCATCTGACTGATGCTTGAGTACGCGAGGACGGCTTTGGGATTCGCCTGCGTCACGCCGACGATAACGCCATACAGCGCCGACAGCAGACCGATGACGGCAAGAGCTTCGCCCCATGCGGGCATGGCGGTGTCAAAAGGCAGGAAGCGTATCAAGCCGACGACGCCAGCGTTCACCGCGGCTCCGCTCAGAACGGCCGCAGCAGGAGTGGGCGCGGCTACGTAAGTGAGCGGCATCCAGACGTGAAGCGGCACAAGAGCGATCTTCAATCCAAAGCCCAAAATGATCAGAAGCAATGCCGGCTCCCGCCACGGCGACGCCGAAAGAGCGGCGACGGCATCACTTATCAGAACGCTGCCGCCTGGCGCTGCCGCGGCGAGCAGAACAAAGGCCATGAACAGTAAGGCTTCGCCGAGCAAGGCCAAGGCGACATAAAGACTACTGGCCCGGCGCGCGTCCGGAGTGTCGTCATGCACGACCAGACCGTAGGCGGCGAGGCTCACCAGCGTATAGAAGAAGTAGAAGCCGATCATATCGGCGGCAAGGAACACACCGAGGCTCCCTGCCAGGGTGATCAGCCACCATGCTGCAAATCGTCCGACCTGCTCTCTTATGCTGCTGCGCGCGTGAATGCCGCCTGCCATCCATAGCAGCGCCGCAGAGCCCAGAAGAATGGCGCCCGGCTTGTCGATCTCAAGAGTGAGGCCGAGCAGCGCTTGAGGCAGCACCACACTCGTACCGTGCGGGACGGTGATGGCTGCTACGATTGCCGGCACTGGTGCGAACGGTAGATACGCGATGAGGCGTTCACGCGCGCGCGGAACAATGGCGGTCGCAATCATGAGGAGGGGAACAGCCGGAGCGGCAGCAAGCAACATGACCGCAGGCATATCGGCCAGCATAGTCATCTGCCGATCCGCAGGAAATCAGAAGGCTGCAACGGAACGAGGCCCAGCAGAACAGCACAGACTGCGAGGCTCAGCGCAACAAGCTCACGCGATCTCGATACGGCTCCTCGAATGACGAGCGGGGAGAGCGGATCGGCGAGCAGTCTCCCCAGCACCATAAAAATGTATCCGCCCGCGAGCAGCCCTCCCACAACAATGACGGCGGCCCACCACCATTGGCCCTCGTTTATCGTCGCAATAAGCAGAAGCCACTTGGCGACGAAACCGCCGCTGGGTGGAACACCAATCAGCGACAGACCCGACAGCGCAAAAGCAAACATGGTGATGGGAAGTTTGCGACCAATACCACCAAGATCCGCTATGCGATCATGCCCCAATGCTTCCGCGATCAGGCCTGCCGCCATGAACATCGCGGCCTTCGCAAAGGCATGGGAGAAGAGCTGCATCCAGCTGCCCGTCCATGCGAGACCGCTCCAAACAATGCCCGCGGCGAAACCCGTGGCGAGCGGGAATATGAAGAACAAGTAGCCGAGCTGCGCGATGGTCGAGTACGCGATCATCAATTTCAGGCGCTGCTGGCGTAGTGCGAGAACACTACCGACGAGAATAGCGCCAGCCCCGAGCGCCGCGAGCAACTGTGCCGCCGCAAAGCTGAGATGTCCTGGCATCGCATCGAACCAGATGCGGACAATCAGGAAGAACGATCCTTTTACGACAAGTGCAGAGAGGATCGCGCTCCCGGGCGCAGGCGCGCCTGCATGCGCCGGCGGCAACCACAGATGCAAAGGAAAGAGCGCCGTCTTCGCCAGAAGACCAACAGTCATCAGCGCGGCCGCGATCCAAGTTGCAGGCTCCGCGCGCACACGCCCCGAAAGCAGACCGATATCGAGCGTGCCGTACAGGCCATAGATCATCACGGCACCGAGCAGATAGAGGACGGACCCAATGAGCGCGAACAGCATGTACCGGAGCGCAGCCTCGATCGTCTCCTTCTGTCCCTTGAGACAGACCAGAGGCACCGCAGCGAAGGTCAGAAGCTCGAGTGCTACGTAGAGATTGAAGAGATCGGATCCCAGCACCAGTGCGTTCAGTGCACTCCAAATGGAGAACAACAGAATCCAGAATACGTAGGGCGCGCGCGCCTCTGGGCCTTCGGCAGGCTGAACGAACTCTCCGCGAGCAAACAACCCGGTGGCGCATATCACCATGGCGGTCGTCATCATCATGGCGGCCGATATGCCGTCGGCTCGCAACGCGACACCGAGCGGAGGCGCCCAACCACCAACAACGTAGATCTGCGACTGCCCGCCTTGAGCGACGGCCATCACAACGGCGGTTGCAATAGCAAATCCGATCGGCAGGACAATGTACGCCACGCGCTCGATATTGCGACCGTTCACGACAAGTGCGACCAGAATACCCGCGACCGGCCACATGATCGCCAGCACGAGCAGATATCCTTCGGTCGTCGCCGTGACTGCCGCCACCGACATCAGGAGCGGCCTCCATCCACTTCCAAACCGGCGGAGGTCGCCTCCGATTCTACGGCGTTGCCAGCCTCTGGCTCGAAAAGGCGCAGCACAAGCGCAACTGCAAGTGCTGTCGCAGCAAAGGCGACGACGATACCTGTAATCACCAGCGCCTGCGGAACAGGATCGCCGCCGAGGCCTGCCGCCGCCCCTCTGCGCGCGACGACACCAAACAAGAGGAACACACCGCTTCCCAGCAGGTTGAATGCAAGTATCTTTCGTAAGGGATGTGGATCGACGATGACGCCGAACAATCCGAGCCCGACCAAAGCGGAACTACAAAGCCCGAACAGTGTGGCCGTAGTCATTTCTGCTGCATCCGTTCGGGTGGGCCGGCCGCGAGGAGACCTAGAGTCGCGGCGATGGAAACCGCCAAGGCGGCCTCGACAGCAACAATGAGCGCTTTGGCGTAGGCCGGGGGGTACGCAAGAAAGCCATCCGCGATGAAAACTCCGGTAAAACCTACGATCAGGAAGAGCGCAGGTCCGGCAACGAGCAGCCAACGCAGCCAAACGTTACTGATCGATGGCGCACGCATGACGCCGGCCATCATGACGAGCAGCCACATGACAGCGAGCACAGTGCCGCCCTGGAATGCGCCGCCGGGATTTGAGGCGCCCGTCCAGGTCATGTAGATCGCGAAGACGATACCGAACGGCGGCAGGATCTGAGCGAAGAAGGCAAGAATGTCGCTCGGCGGCACGGTGGTGTCCAAGGACGGCACGCCGCGCCACGCACGATCCGGTGCCAGCGACCAGACGCCGACCAGTGCCAAAAGAAGCACGACCTTCTCAAGAAGCGTGTCGAGCGCACGATAGGCGAAGAGAACGGCGGCGACAGGATTGCCAAGACCGGTCTGGTCCAGGTTCTGCATGGCCATGGGCGCGAGAGTAGGAGCGGGGTAAGTTAGTAAAAGCGCGACGGCCGCAAGGCTCGCCGATATCATGGCGCAGAGAACAGCCGCCACTACCGTGATCGGGAAGGAGAGTCGCGTGCCGCCTGCATCGGCTCCCTTCAAGCGCGCGGCGGCGCCAAGAAGCAGCGTTCCCGTAATACCGCTGCCGATTGCAGCCTCGGTCAACGCTACATCGACAGCCGATAGCCGCACCCAGGCAATTGCCATCAGCAGCCCAAAGACCACGAAGATGATGGTGGCGACGACGACATCCCGCACCACGATCATCCATGCACCGATGCCAACCAGCAGGACGATCAAGCCGATGTCGAAGGCAGCAGCCATGATCGTGTACTTCTCCGCTAGCGAACGGCGCGAACAATGAGTTGCGTCACGATCGCTCCCGATATGAGAGCGAACAGCCAGACGATGATCAGCTTGAGCGCAGCGAGCGGCCCCGCGACCTGCGGCAGCAATCCAAGGGCCACGAGACCAAGCCCTAAATTGTCCGCCTTGGTGAGCGCGTGAAGCCGCGTCGGCACATCGGGAAATCGCAACAATCCAATCGTACCGGCCACGAAGAAGAAGGCACCGCAGGAAATCGCCAGAACTGTGAAGGCATCCATAGTGCTGCTCATTTGCGATGGTCCTCTGCTTGCGCGGAGGCCTTACCCTGCAGTCCTCCCACAAAGGCGACAGAGGCAAAGGCGGCAAGCAGCGCCAGCATAAGCGCAACATCGACAATGGGTGGCGTGTCCGTCGCCACTGCAAGCAGCAGTAGGATGGCTACGCCGCCGGTGCCGATAAGTTGTGCGGCCATCATGCAGTCCGCAGCCTGCCGGCTATAGAGAATGCGCACGAGGCCGACCGCGATCGTGCCGAGGATGAAGAGCGCGGCGCCAAACAGAAACTCAGGCATGGTGTTGCTCCAGTCCAAGCGCGCGCAGGTACCGCTTCTCCTCATCAGCAAGAAGCCGTGCCACCGGCTGACCGACATCGAGGCAATGAACGACGAGATTGCCATCCGCGTCGAAGCCGGCCGGGAGCAGCCCCGGTTGCAGGCTCGCCATCGTGCAGAAACCGCTTCGCAACGGTCCCATCGGCGATGTGCATCGACAGATCGCAATACCGGGTGCGAGCGGCAATCGAGGATCAAGAGCGCGCAATGCGACGTCGAACCCGGCCACAACGGACTGCTGCAGAAAGCGAAGCATTAACTGAGCGATCAGCATCGGATGCCGCTTGCTTTGTCCCGGCGGCAGGAAGCGCAGGCTTGCCCAGCTCGCACACGCCGCGGCCAGTATTCCTGCAGGCAGATCACCAAGCTTAAAGCCGGAGAGGATCAGCCAGAACGCGAGAAAGCCGATCGCTCGTGTCAGCGCGGTAGTAGTCCGGAGGTCCTGGTCCGCGGCGGCACTCAACATGGGGCGCTCATACTCAATTCAGGCGGCAACGAGCTGCTTCGAGGACTGGGCTTCTCTCCAACCGAACCAAGTCACGTAGAGTGTCGGCAGGAAGATCAAGGTGAGCAGGGTCGCGACGAGCAGGCCTCCCATGATCGCAAGCGCCATGGGGCCCCAGAATACGGTCGGCGCAATCGGGATCATGCCAAGCACAGTCGATATCGCGGTCAGCATGATGGGCCGGAAGCGTGCGGTGCCCGCATCGACCGTGGCTCGATGGATATCCTTACCGGCGGCCCTTTCCGATTCGATCTGGCCGACAAGAATGACCGCATTCTTCGTGATCATGCCGATGAGCGCGAGAATGCCGAGAATGGCGACGAAACCCAGTGGCTGGCCGAACAACAAGAGAGCACCGACCACACCGATGAGCCCAAGCGGTGCAACGCTCAGGACGATGAACAGGCGCTGGAAGCTGCCGAGTTGAATCATCAGCACCGTAAGCATGATGAGGATCATCGCCGGCACGATTGCAATGACCGACGCCTGTGACTTACGACTCTCTTCGACTGTGCCACCGGTCGCGATGCTGTAGGGCCGCGGGAGCTCCTTGGCCAAAGCCTCGATTGCTGGCGCGAGGGCCGTCACGACCGTTTCCGGCAATGTACCCGGGGTGACGTCGGCCTGTACGGTCAGCGTTGGAACGCGATCGCGTCGCCAGACTAGCGGAAAGTCCTGCTTGTACTCGAAGGTCGCGAACTGACTGAGAGGAACCGTCCGGCCGCCCGGCAGCGGCACCTGCAGCGTACGTAGTGTCGCCAGCGAAACGCGCTGATCGTCAGTCGCACGCGCGACGACGTCGACGAGATAGATATCGTCACGTACTTGCGTGACAGGAGTGCCCGATATGACGGTATTGAGGACGCTGGCAAGACTTTGCGAGCTCAGCCCGAGCAGGCGCGCCTCGTCCTGGTCAATACGAACGCCTATCTGCCGTTCAGGCTCGATCCAGTCGAAATTGACGTGCGTTGCATGCGGATTGGCAGCAATGATCTGTGCAAGCTTGAGAGCAATTTCCCGGATCTGCGCAAGATCGGGGCCGCTCACACGATACTGGACAGGCCAGCCAACAGGCGGGCCGAGCTCAAGTGGATAGACACGACTGGTCGTATTGGGGAAGTCCTTGGCCAGCACGTTCTCCAGCTTGGCGCGGAGACGTTCGCGCGCGGCCACGTCCTTGGCCACGATGACGGACTGCGCGAAGAAATCATTCGGCAGTTGCACATTGAGTGGCAGATAGAAGCGTATGGCTCCCCTGCCGACGTACGTACTCCAACGGGCGACGTCCGGATCATCCTTGAGTATGGCGTCGAACTGCCGGGCCATGGTTTCGCTGGCGTGGATCGAGGCATTTTGAGGAAGCCCGAGATCCACCATGAGCTCAGGTCGATCCGATGACGGGAAGAACTGACGCGGGACGAGCGGAAGCGCCAGGAAGGACGCAGCAAACAGCGCCAAGGTGACGGGGATGGTCACCCACTTGGCGCGTATGGCCAGCTCGAGGAACTGCTGGTACCACTGAGTTATCCTGTTGGGCTGCCCGGCTTCGACCTTATCCGGCGACTTGAGAAGTACGACGCCCAGAAGCGGCGCGAACAACACAGCGACGAACCACGAGACGATGAGCGCGATGCCGACGACAGCAAATAGCGAGAACGTATACTCACCTGCGGAGCTCGCAGCGAAGCCCACGGGAATGAAGCCGGCGATCGTGACCAATGTGCCGGCCAGCATGGCAAAGGCATAGGTGCGGAATGCATATGTTCCGGCCGCTACCTTGTCATCACCGAGAGCGAGACGATTGAGCATTGCATCGGTGGTCGTCATGGCGTCGTCGACAAGCAGGGCGAGCGCGATGATCAGCGCTCCCAGCGATATGCGTTGCATATCGATGCCCGTGACTTGCATGATCGAGAACACGATCGCAAGTGTCAGCGGTATCGCAAGCGCGATCACCAACCCTGGGCGCACACCAAGACTGATGAAGCTCACCGCAAGGATGATCGCAATGGCCTGCCAGAGCGAGGACATGAATTCGGCAATTGCACTCGTCACCGTCACTGCCTGATCGGCGACGCGTATCGGCTTGATGCCGATCGGCAGTTCCGCGGTGACTTCGTCAATTGCCTTTCGAATGTTCCTCCCGAGCGTGAGGATATCGCCGCCATCGCGCATGGCGACCGCGAGCCCGATCGCCGGCGCGCCATCGACACGGAACAATGGTTGCGGCGGATCAGCAAATCCTCGCCTGATCTGAGCGATATCGCTCAAGCGCAGAATGCGCCCCCCGGCCACGAAATTGGTCTCCGCCACATCCTGCTCGGAGCGGAACGCACCGGATACGCGCAGCGCGAGCGTTTCATATCCGGTCTCGATAGTACCCGCGGGCCGCACGACGTTCTGTGCCTGCAGTGCACCAATAAGTGCCGCGCGATCGACGCCGAGACCAGCCAGCTCCTTCATCGAGAACTCGACGAAGATCTTCTCGTCCTGCGCGCCCAGCATCTCGATCTTGGACACGTCGGGCACGTTCAGGAGCTTGGATCGAATGTCCTCCACATAGTCGCGCAGCTCGCGATGCGTGAAGCCGTCGGATGTAAATCCGTAGATGATGCCGAAGGTGTCGCCGAAGTCATCGTTGAAGCCGGGCCCGACAATGCCCTGCGGAAGTGTGTGACGGATATCGCCGATGCTCTTGCGCACGTGGTACCAGATATCGGGCACCTCATCGGCAGTGGTATTGCCGAGCAGATTGACGAAGATCGTCGTCTTGCCTGCGCTCGTGAAGCTGCGCAGAAAGTCGAGCTTGGGTGTTTCTTGCAGTTTGCGCTCGAGGCGTTCCGTGACTTGCTTCAGCGTATCATCGACGTTCGCTCCAGGCCACGCAGCCTGAACGACCATCGTCTTGATGACGAACGTTGGATCTTCGCTGCGACCGAGACGGAAGTAGGCCAAGACCCCGGCGATCACCATTGCGATCATGAGGTAGACGATGATCGAGCGGTTCCTAAGTGCCCAGGCGGAGAGATTGAACTCGCTCATGGCGTCGAACCGAGCAGTCGGACTGTCTGCCCCGGATGCAGCGCCTGCACGCCGGCAGTGACGATGATATCCCCGGCGGAAAGACCACCGGATACCGCCACCACCGCCTGGTCGAACCTTTGTATCTCGACATTTCGTATCGATACCGCATGGCTCGCCGGATCAACGACCCATACGGCGGGCTGGCGGTTGAACTGCGTCAGTGCGGTTGCCGGGATCTCGAACGACGATAGCGCGTCCCGCTCAATGCGTCCGGTAACGGTCGCGCCGAGACGCATCGCGGCCGGTGGTTCCGTCAAACCGACCTTCACCTGAAATGTCCGCGTTACAGGATCGGCCTGCGGCGCGACTTCGCGGACGCGGCCGAGCGTGGCGACGGACGCATCGTCGGCAAGAGCCACCTGTACCTCCGGGCTGCTCGGTGTGGAGCGGATCAGTTGGGCCGGTACGTCGAACACGGCGTCACGACCGTCCTTGCGCGCCAGCTTGACGATCATCTGCCCGGCCTGTGCGATTTCTCCAGGGCCTGGCCCCAACGCCGTAAGCACACCTGGCGCATCCGCCCTCAGCTCTGTGAAGCTGACGCCGTCCTTGGCAAGCTTCAGCTGTGCCTCGGACGCATCCACTTGCGATTGCGCGGTCTGGAGGGCCTGCGCCGCATCATCATGGTTGGCGCGTGTTGTCCAACCCTGCTTGAGAAGCGTGTCCTGACGCTCGAAGTGATTGCGCGCCTGCGTGAGCTGCCCGCGCGCAGCGTTCAGGTTTGCTTGTGCGGCACGCAACGCGTTCAGCTCATTCTGTGGCTCGAGACGCGCAACGAGCTGGCCAGCCTTGACCCAATCTCCAAGACTGACATCGCTCTCGAGAATCCGACCCGAGATCCGGAAGGCGAGAGAGACCTCGTCATCCGCTTCGATGCGGCCGGTGAATGTGATCGGAGTGGTGCCGACCCTCTTCTCGGCCACTACGGTTCGCACCGGTCTTGCGTGAGACTGCGTCGTCTCCGCCTCCGGCCGGCATCCAGCCACCATTGTTGGAAGCATCAGGAGAATTGCCGATCGCCGCCATTCCCGCCGCAAGAAGCAGGCCACTGTTCGGAGCACGTCTTGCCTGTAGGCGGCGGATGCGGGCGGGGTCGGATACTGCTCCATGAACAGCTCACTCCATTGATGAAGCAGGATTCCGGAACTCGGACAAGGTCGTGAGGCATACGCCGTTGGAGACTGCGTTCAGATGCGAAGTGTGCCTATCAGGGTAAACCCTGCAACACGGGGCCAAGCTCACTTGGAGCAACGAGTTCGTGGCCAGCCACGAAGCTGAACAATCGACGAGACGTCCGCGCGATAGCTCGCACGGACGTCGCCGAAACTCTCTCTCCGCTTCACTATCACCAGCGCCAGCCGCATACGCGACGCCCACGATGCCACCAGCACACCCACCTGCGCCGCCTACGCCGACGGGGGCCCACGACAACGACCTGCGCCTTGTCAAACAAATCGCCGGGGCCTTGCGGGGCGATGGTGCGAGAAGACGGTGGTGCGGCGTGCGCGTCCTGCGACAGAACTCGCCCAAACATCGTGGTTGCGGCTGCTGCGCCCAGACTGAGCACAAGCATCTGCCGGCGATCCATGCATGTCACGTCATCATCTCCCGAGGTGATCATTCACTTCATGAGAAAGCCTAGTGGGCGACGATTGGCAGTGAACATCCGAGGAAACCCGGAAAACCCGCAAGTGGTCGTCCCTATGGACGTGCCGAACTCCCTGGTGCTGTCAGAAGCTTCCCAGCAGCGAGCCGAGAACAATGACGACGATGAGCGCAAGAAGGGCGCCGACAATGGCCGCCATGACGATGTCGAGGTAACCTTCTTTGTGCGTCACGCCGCACACCGAGAGAAGCGTTACGACGGCACCGTTGTGCGGGAGACTATCGAGCGTGCCGGCGCCGATGACCGCAACGCGATGCATGACGTCGGGGTTCATACCGATCTCGGCAGCGAGCTTCATATACGTTGGCCCGAGCGCATCGAGGGCGATGGTCAGGCCGCCCGAAGCTGAACCGGTCAGCGCGGCAAGAATATTCGTCGCCACCGCGAGCGACACGAGGGGACCGCCACCTATCGAGAGCACCCAGTCGCGAACCTCCGCGAACGCCGGAAGCGAAGCCACGATAGCTCCGAAGCCGACGAGACTTGCCACCGATACAATGGGCAGGACGGAAGCATTGGCGCCCGCGCTCATCGTCGCGCGCAGCTCCGGCACGCTGCGGAAGTTGATTGCGATCACGACAACAATGGCCGCCAGGAGCGCGACAATGACGGACCACAATCCAGCCACAGCATAGAGTCCGGTCGAACCCCATATTGCTTCCGAGAGAAAGGCGACGTCCATGCGCGGCAGAATCGCGAACGACATGAGAAGATTCGTGAGAATGACGACGACTATCGGTAGCGCCGCCAGCGCTATGGGAGGCCCACTCTTTGCTTCGATACTGCGGTGAATCTCGGCGGGATCGAACTCGCGCGCCGTCGTTGCGCGCTCGCGAACAATAGGATCATCCGCCGCTTGATCGGCCGAGCCTGGATCATCTGGACCGAAGCCCTCGCCGGCCAGACGCGCTTTCTCTTCCGCGCGCTTCAGCCACCACATGCCAAACGCCAGCATGATCGCCGAGGCAATGAGGCCGAGGCCGGGCGCTGCAAATGGCGTCGTGCCGAAGAACGGCATGGGAATGGCGTTCTGGATAGCGGGTGTACCGGGTACGGCCGACATCGTGAACGTGGAAGTGCCGAGTGCGATCGCAGCCGGCATGAGCCGCCGCGGCACACCCGCCTGTCGAAACAGCGCGATCCCCATAGGCGCAAGCACGAAGAACGCGACAAACAGACTGACGCCGCCGTAGGTGACAATGGCGCCAGCGAGCACCACTGCCAGGATCGCACGCTGCGGGCCGAGCTTCCGGGTCATGTAGTTGGCAATCGACGCAACCGACCCGGAATCCTCCATGAGCTTGCCGAACAGTGCCCCCAGGAGAAAGAGCGGAAAGAACTGCGCGATGAAGTCGGCAGCATTCGTCATGAATATCTGCGTCCAGCTCGCAAGCAGCGGCTGGCCCGAGAAGCCGGCCGCGATCAAGCCGGCCAGCGGCGCAAGGATCAATATGCTCGAGCCGCGATAGGCGAAGTAGATGAGGCCTGCGAGACCGACGAGGATACCGAGCATCCCCATGGGTCAGCACTCGGCGAGCAGGATATCGAGGTCGGCACTCGAACGATGCCCAATATCGTCCGCGTGCGCGTGGAGGAAGGCACTCGCCGCGCGCCGCCCTTCTGTCCGAAGCATATGCAGAAACTCGCGCTCGGCGTTCAGCTTGGACGAATAGCCAAGCTCAGCCATCATGTCGGTCATGATGCGATGCGTCCGCATCTCCGCCCATCGCGCACCTTCGCCACCCCCTGGATCAGCCGCCTGCCGGAGGAGTGCGATCATGCGTAGCTCCTTCATCAGGGGCGCATTGAACGACACCTCGTTGAGCCGATTGAGGATGTCGCTCGCCGATCGGGGCGTACCTTGGCGTTCTCGCGGATTTATCTGGACGAGGATCGTGTCGCGCGCATTGCTCTCGCGAACGAGCGGCGTGATCGTGGGATTGCCCGAATAGCCACCGTCCCAGTAGGCTTCGCCATCGATCTCGACTGCCTGGAACATGGTGGGAAGGCAGGCCGAGGCAAGCAGGACTTCCGGGGTGATCTCTGGGTTGCGGAATATGCGCCCGCGCCCCGTTCGTACGTTGGTCGCTGTGATGAAGAGCTTGATCGGAGATTGCGCCAGCCGATCGAAATCGATGCAATCATCTAGGATGCGCTTCAGCGGATTGACGCCGTGCGGATTGAGATCGTACGGCGATAACAGCCGCGCCATCAGGTCGAGACCAATGAACACCGGAGAAGCGTCGAGGCTCCATCGGCCGAGCATTCGGTCCAAGGGTGTTCTCTGAAGCGGGCTGAATGCGGCCGCTCGGCCGACTTGCTCCCAGTAGGCGTCGAGTGCCGCGCGCGCACCAGCAGCGCCGCCCTCAGTCCAGCCGTCAGCCAATACAGCGGCGTTCATAGCGCCGGCAGATGTACCCGATATGGCGTCGATCTGGAGCCACGCCTCCTCGAGCAAGCGATCGAGGACGCCCCACGTGAAGGCGCCGTGCGAGCCGCCGCCTTGAAGCGCCAGATCGATGATCACGGTCGTGCGCGGCACGGCTTCACGAGCAGCGCCAGGCGCATCAGCAGAAGATACGGCGGCAGCACGCGCAGAAGCGAGCTCCTGTCGGCCGGAGGCATCCAACGGCAACCGATGAAGGGATTTTTGCGATCCAGCCGGAGGCGTGTTCTGGCGCATTCGCTAGGGATTTCGTAGGCCGGCTTGCTTGCCGACGCGATCAGCGAACGGATCCGCGGCGCCCGGCTCTGCCGGAACCCACGATGCGATATTGGAGAGCTGCCACTTCAGGCCGAACACTCCAAGAATGGCGGTGAGCAGCGCGGGAAGGATGCTTCCGGAGTGCTCCGCGGGTATCGGAAGAAGTAGCTGTCCACCCGTGACGACCAGTGCCGCGCCACCAAACGCGGAAGCGACGACGATGAAGATATCGAAGTACCTCAGCGCAATGCTGGCACCGGCGACGCCGCCGATGGCCGCGAGAACCGTACCGGACAGGCCGGACATCAGACGGTCCATGCCAAAGACGGTCAGCAGCGTGAGGACGAGCGCCGCCCCGCCCATGAAGCCAACGAGAGCGCGCCGATGGTGCTCGAGCGCGTACGCTGCCGCCGCGGCGGCAATTGCCAACACGATGGCAAGGACGAACGTGGCGACTCCAACGCTTCCCGTGAGCCATCTACCGAGCAGGAACCCGATCTCCAAACCGAACAGGCCGTAGAGGAGCGGCAGCCACGCGTAGAACATGAGAAGACCAAATCCCATGATCCCGATGCCGCAAAGGATGAGCAGGATCGCGAACGAGAACAGCATGTCTCATCCCCTCGATGTCGGACGACTTACAGGTTCAGGCAGGCGATCCAACCGCTCGGCTGGTCATATGCGCTGCGTGCTCACAATAGTGAGGACTTCGTTTGCGCTCCTATCGGGGACAGCCCCCAATCGTCATCGGGGCGGCCCTTAGAGGCGTCGGGCGCGAGGCAGCCGAGAACGCGGCTCGATCGCTGCGCCAATTGAAGTGGATCAGTTGTTGCCGAATACACTGCGTACGGGGACGCAGAACACGTCGCGCTGAGCGATGTGGTCGCTTCGCTGGGTTGCTCGGTCGCGGCGTTAGCGACCGGCCCAAGGATTCATATTGATGACGTGAGCGAGCGACGCGAACGGCTTACTGCACGTCGCGTGGTAGTCCCCGGTCAATCCCTTGAAGCCATGCGGATCGTTTCGGAACTCGACGCGCGTCACGCGCTGCTCCTTCGCAATCGGCTCCTTGCACGCCCGGCACCACCGCTGGCCATGGGGACCTTCATCAAACGCTGATCCATCAAGTGGCATAGTAGTTTCCCCCATCTCTGCCCCACCTCCAGAATACTGCCTCTACTGACCCAAGTCGCCCAGGGCAGCGGACACTTTGCCGCAAGATTTTGCGCCCGCGCGGACACGTATCGTGCCGCACGACCCGCAATTTTGCCCCTGAGCATTGTTCACACCGACGTCGGCGTCGGAGCAAGCTCGTTACGCAGGTTGAGGACCGGCCGCTCAGAGAGCGACTTCCCTTCTGTCAGGAATTGCCTGATGGGGATGCGTGCGCAATCGCAAGCACTCCGGCAGATGCCGCAGGCTAGCAAGCCTCCCGCCCGCGCCGATGCGCCGCGCGGCTGCGCGTTTTCCGGCGCCCGCTGATCTCTGGCTAATGCGTACTGGCGTGTTTGCGCAGCCGGAACGCAAGCAGGCACAGAAGTATGTCGTAGAGAATGGCGTAGCTGGCAATGACCAATACGAGCGCTAGTGCACCCGTCCCAGGGCGCGCGATCATAAGGCCTCCAAAGAGCACGGACAGCGCGCCGCTCGCGACGAGCAGCCACGTGTCGTCGAGCTCGCTGCGCATGGCGATGGCGCCGACGATCTGCAGGATGCCAGTCGTAATGGCCCAGATCGCGATACAAAACAGCAGAACTATGCCGGTGATGCCAGGCCAAAGCAGAGTGATGATGCCGGCGGCAATGCCAAGCAGGCCGACAATCGCGAGCCACCAGCTGGATGCGTACTCGCTGCCACGTATGGCAGCCAGGACTGCGAAAGCACCATCGACGAGCACGAAGACTCCATAGAGCACGACCAGAGTGACGAGCGTCACGCCGGGCCAGGCTATCGCGAGTATGCCAAAAATTATCGCCGCGATGCCTCTGAGCAGGATGAGCCACCAGTTGTCGGCAAGCGCCTGGATCTTGGATCGCAGCGGATGGCTGGTGTGGTGGGCAACTGGTGCACTACGCATGATCGACCTCCAATTGTCGGCGCGGCTCTCCCCGCGGATTTGCATTGCCGGAGACTGCTAGCGGCTCCTGACGCTCCCGGACCTCAGCGAGGTCTCGTTCCAGGAAGTAGTTGAGGAAGGTGCGAACGATGGCGATCACGGCGAGGCGGCCAATGTCGTCCCACGTTGGAGCGACAGACGTTTCGATGATGTCGGCTGCAAGTTGAAAGGTTAGCCCCGCCACCAGCCAGCGCGCATAGCGCAGCCAGATATCGCGTCTCTCGTGGCCTGTCGGAGATGAAAGCAGCAGATGAAGGCCGCGAATGAACGCCTCGATCGTACCGACCAGAACAATGAAAAGCGCCATCGCATCGATGAGCGAGACAGAGTAGTGCGACGCGACGACGAGCCACTCCTTCATGATGGCAACCTCTATGTGAACGCCGATCGCAGCGATCCGCTCATCCGAACGGGCCGATCTGAAAAGCCATGCTGACGATGGCAAAGATACCGATGAGCAGCAGGATGATGGCCGTGATCAGAATCATGGACGGCGGGAAATGGCTTTGGCCATGGATGAGCCCAGCTTCCGTCATCGCTTTGCGCTCATCGCGCAAACCAAGCATGAACTGCACGTGATAGACGATCCCGACGACCAGCATACCGATGCCAAGCGCGACGAGTGCCATGCCGAAGTTGCGCGCGGGCGCCGCGTTGGTCAGGAGATTTTGATCGCGGAGCTTCTGGAAGACCTGGAAGATCGTGAAGCCGAACGAGATCAGTGACAGGGATGTGCGGATCACCGACATCAGCGTGCGATCCGCGCTCATGCGCGTCCGCTGGAACGACATGCCGGTTCGGCGCATCGACATCTCGGTGCGATCCGTCGACATGTCTGTCCGCTGTGTCGAGAGATCCGTGCGATACTCCGAGAGCGATGTCCGATGTTCGGACAAAGCGGTGCGATGGGTCGACAGCTTCGTGCGGTGCTCAGAAAGTTGGGTCGAAGCCTGATCAGGATGAGCAGCGTCGACAGCCGGTACTGCTGGAACAGGCTGCTCGGAGGTCCGCTCAGGCCGCTCGACGTGCGCCTTTATGGTAGACATGCGCGTCCAATCTCCGTCGCTATCGGCAGTCCACTGCCGCACTACGCGAACTCCCGTGATGCTACCCACGTAAGGTGCGCGCTTCACATCGGGAGGCACCCTAGAAATGGCCGATAGAACTCGCACGCGGATGGCGCGCGGCGCATAGGAGGTATGGTGCCTTACCGAGTGCCTCAGGCGCGCCGTGCGGATGAAAATTGATGCAATCGCGCCGAGCAATGGCAAGCCGCGCGAGACCGCTACCCTCAGCAGAACGCCTCATCTCAGGGTTCCTTCCGCAGAGGATCAGTACTTTCCCCGACTTCTGCAGAAGCAAAATCTTCGTTAACTCATTGCATCGTTCGGGGCATCGTTCGGGGCCGAGGAATTCCGGGGGTCATGGCTGAAACGCCAAACATACTCTTTGTCGCGCTGTTGCTGTCTGTTTTGAATCTGGGGGTGGTGAAAATTACCGTCTGGTTCGCTAGCCTGCTTTTTGCGCCGTAACTCTCTCTCCACCAGCAACCCTTGGCATGCACCGCGCCACGCAGAATAAATTTCTGCGCAGGTCCGGAAACATGCGATTTCGGCGCGCTTGAAACAGCGCCCCAATAACATCCAGAAAATAGGAATAAAGGCCTACGCTTAGCAATAATAAGAAATGCGAGAGAAACTCATTCTTTTAATATCCGGCAGAGTCATATATAAGACATAATAACACGCGCCTATCGCCGAGCACGATGCTTTGCGATGCCCCGACCGTCAGTGCGCGTCCCTTGCCAACCTGTCGGGACTAAACTCTGGAGATAATCTCGAAGAAAGCATCGGGGATGCAACATCTAACCGAAGCGGATAAAGTGGGAGGGGGAGCCCAAATGAGGCGGCAGCTGAGGCTCGTGTGGCGCCGCAGCCTGGAATGGCTGCCGGGTTCGGCCCGCGCGCCGCTCCTGACCTCGCTGGCGTATCTTCTGGGCGCCGAAGCCGCCTTCCTGGTCGGTACGCTCTCCGACCATATCTTTGCCCCGTTCTGGCCGCCGAACATTATTCTGTTCTGCGCCCTTCTCGGCGCGCCCTACACACGCTGGTGGATTTTCATTCTGGCCGTTCTGCCGGCTCACGTAGTCGCTGAGCTCCAGGTCGGCATGAACTGGCCGCAATTGATGGTGGCATTCCTGACGAATTGCGCCGTCGCAGTACTAAATGCGGCTGCCATTAAATGGGTTCTCGTTGCCCCCCCCTGGCTCAGCTCATTTCGCCGAACCACGGTCTATATAATCATCGCAGCAGGGATTGGGCCCGCGATCGTTGCGTTCTTTGGGGCCTATGTCAGGCCCTTTGGCGGCGCGCTATCGGAGAGCTATTGGACGTTCTGGCTCGAGTGGTACGCGGCCAATGCGTTGGGCAACCTCACGCTTGGGCCTGTGCTGCTCACTTTCTTTGGTGCGGGCGGCGGCGAGGCGTGGCGCGTTCTTTCACGCGAGCGCTGGATGGAGTCCGCACTGGTGTCGATCGGCCTGCTGGCCTCATGCGCGATCGCGAGCAAGGCATCGATGCTGGGCGGGGGAATGAGCTTCTTGCCCGCGTTGCTTTACCTTCCGCTCCCGTTTGCCCTCTGGGCGACCGTACGGTTCGGGGCACGCGGAGCAAGTCTGGCTATCCTGATCATTACGCTCACGTCCATCTGGTTGAACCTGAGCGGCCCCACGGTGTTCACGGCAGCGACGCCAGAAGACAACGTCCTCGCACTTCAGTTGTTCTTGATGGGCCTCGCCGTCCCAGTACTCTTGCTTGGGACGTACGTCGATGGCGTGAAGCGCACAGAGAGGCGGAGCCGCGAGTTGGCCCGCATGGTCCTGTGGTCGCGCGAGGAAGATTGGCGCAAGACGGCGAGAGACTTGCACGAGGGTATCTGCCAGGATCTTGCCGCGGTCAATTTCAAAGCACAGCACCTATTCAAGAAGCTGCCGCCCGAATCGCGTGCCGAAGTTGCGGAGATCGAGGCCGAGCTGCAGGCAGCTATCAGCGTGCTGCGCACGGCGGCGTACAGCATGTACCCTCCCCTCCTGGTCGAAGCTGGACTTCAACCGGCGCTTCGTTCGTTTCTCAGAACCTTTTCGGACCGGAGCGGAATTGCGGTGGAGCTCAACATATCGGACAGCATAGGACGGCTGGCGCCCGACACCGAGAACGTCGTCTTCCGCATTGTTCAGGAGGCATTGACGAACATTGAGCGCCATTCGGGCAGCACGACCGCGCAGATCGCCCTGGCGAGAAGCCGAACCGAGCCCGGTGAGTTGATTTTGCAGATCGAGGATCCTGCTGCCAACAATCGGCAAGGCGGGAGCATGCTGTCGCGGCTCAGGAGCATTGCGCCCGCACCGGTCACCAGTGGCCTTGGCGTCGTTGCGATGACCGAACGCCTTCACCGCCTGGGCGGCCGACTGAGCATATATTCGGCCGATGGCTCGACAATTGTGGAAGCGGTGTTCCGAGATGCGCCGGATGGAGCAGGCCTTCTCAACGCCTCTATGGCTCGACAAGCCTATTCCGGATCGCGTACCGCACGAGCGCGGCAGTCGAGTCAAATTTGAGCTTGTGCATCACGTTGGACCGGTGCGTCTCCACGGTCTTGATGCTGATATTGAGAACGCTTGCGATCGTCTTGTTGCTGTGGCCTTCGGCAATAAGCTGCACGATGCCACGTTCGCGGCTCGTCAGGACGCCTTCGGTCTTGGACTTCATGAGATAAGCATCGAGAATTCGATCGGAGGCCTTTCCCGTAAAGAAGGAACGTCCAACGGACAGCGCCTCGACGGCTGAAAACAGATGCTGCTCGGCATCGGACTTGAGCAGATAGCCACGCGCGCCAGCTTGAAGCAGATCCTGCAGCAGCGTCTCATTGTCATGCATCGTGAAAATGAGAACCTCAACGGTCGGCGCACGCATCTTGATCTGGCGGGTGGCCTCTACTCCGTTGATCAGCGGCAGCGAGTAGTCGACGATTGCGACATCCGGCTTGTGCGCGATGGCCTGCGCGATGGCCTTTCTGCCATCACCCGCTTCGGCAACAACGGTCCAATCGGCGCGCGCCTCAAGCAGTCGCCGCAATCCAGCGCGAACGACATCGTGATCGTCGGCAATCAGAAGACGCACCATGACCGCTCCACTTTGCTGCGTCGGGGCCCGTGCCCAGCAGGAACACGGTGGTGAAGCTAGGCTGTGTTTCGCAGCGTAGATTAGCTTGATCCAACGATCAAATGCATCGCCGCGAACAAGCTTAATGGATCGGCATCATACTCGAACGCAGCTCCATCGCAGCCCGCTCTTCGGCGCACTTGAAATCCTACGTTCACGAAGAACGGGAGAGGTTGCTATCGGTAATAACCCTGTCTCGTCGCCGTCTGCGCCTTATTTGCTGATGCGAGAAATGCGCCGTCGCCGCTCATGCCAAGCCAGCGGCAGAGGGGCCGCGCCGAAGCCTCCCCCGAAGCTTGGCGCGGCCCAGCAAGATTGGACCAGCCCTGACGGCTATGCCGGGCTGCCCAACCCGTGACCCGGATCCTGACGGTCTGCGGCGGTCACGCACCGTTAGATGCCAGCACAGCCTGTCGCTGCCCACCCCCATTTCAGGGGAGAGTTGGAAAGCAGTGGTTCAGCATTGTGGTTCGGGAGCCCTCGAAAGTTCGTCGAGCAGCCCCCGCGCCTTCAGGGGATGAGGTGCTGGCGCAGCGCTTCGGCGACTGTTTGCGTACGATTGCGGGTCCCAAGCTTCTGCTGCGCCTTCTTGAGATGGCTACGCACTGTCTCCTCACCGAGCGCGAGCGCCTCACCGATCTCCGCCACCTGACGTCCAAGCGATGAAAGCCGCAGCACCGCCAGCTCCCTCGGCGTCAGGCGCATTTTCCTCGGAACACGGCTTGCGTCCGGCGTGCTGAGCTGTTCGAGGCGGAGCGCAGTGAAGTTGGCTGCGAGGAAGATAATCGCCCTACTCTCCTGATCGCAGCACTTGCTAAGTGGCTTAGCGGACCAGAAGGCCACGATCCAACGTCGTCCCACGGGACATGTAAGCCCATCGCGCATGCCGTATTTGAACGCAAGGTCGTAAGGCCACCGGTCGACCCCGATGGGCTCCAGCATTCGACGGCTTTCTGTCCATGTGAAGGGGGCCAGACTGCTACGAGCCATCATAAGATCCTGATCGGAGTACGTTTGGCAGAGATCGGTGTACTCCTCCCACCAGCCGCGCGGCACCTCCTCCGACAGAAACACCGTCTCACCGAGCCGCGCGGTCAGCCAATCACGAGACTGAACAGGGATCCGCGCGGCGCCGAGCACCTTGAGAGGTGTTCTGCCGTTGATCGCAATGCCAAGCTTGGCGAGGACGTCCAGGGGAGCACCCAGTTCGCCCATGCGCGCTGCGAACGAGAATACATTCTCGAGCAGAGCTACGTCGATGCTCGGTTTGTCGTGCTCGACTTCAGGAAAGCCCACCGAATGCGCCCCAATAGATTGCTTCGAGTATGTGGGCACAATGCCATTCAGAACGACCGACCGGCATCCGTGGAAACCCGCAATACTTAGGCTCCAACCACAAGACCAGTGCATTCGTCACTCAAGATATTGATATTGCTCTTGCACAGAGATTGGATCAAATCCCATATATCCATTTGTTTCCACCGTTCACTGAACGAACCTGAATAATTATCAGCAAATTACGGCGCATCGGGCCGATTGTGGCGAGTTAACCATTGCCGGGATTTCTCCGGATTAACCATGCCGGATCCGGATAATAGGGTTTATCCTGAGTTCGAAATTCCGCTTCTGCGGATAAAGTGTTTCGGGGTCGTCATGGAGGCCTGACTGCCGATTTCTCGCTAGGGCGCATCAGGTGTTAAGCCGATCTCGCAAATAAAAAAGGGCGCACATCTACTTCCTGAGGGAGATACGCCGCCGGTTCTGCAGGAGTTCAATCCGTGCCGTACGCGGTTATTCTTTTGATTGTGGTTTCAGCCATTTGGTCCATCTCGCGGCCCGCGTTGGCAGATGCGAAAGCACGCATCCTTCTCCTATATCCGTATAATGAGACATTTCCAGCCAGCACCCAGGCCGGAGATGCGGCGCGACAACGTCTCTCGGAACACTTCGGCAACAACGTAGATGTGTATTCCTTTTTTCTGGATTTGGCCCGCTTTCCCGATGAATCACATAAGCAGCAGGCGGCCGATTACCTTGCGGCTAAATACAGGCTGAGCCAGCCGGATCTCGTCATTGCACTGGGGGAATCCACGCTGGATTTCACCCTGCAATATCGGAACGCACTCGGCGCAGATAAACCCATCGTGTACTGCTGTGTTCCAACCAGCGTCGCGAACGCTCTGGAACCAGCGCCCAAGGTCTTTGGCGTCGTAAGCGACTTCGATGCCGGAAAGACCATGGATCTGGCACTGCGGCTCCAGCCGACCGCACGACATCTCGTGGTGGTCTCAGGCAGCTCGGGTCTCGACCGCCAATGGATGCAACACGCGCGAGCGGCGCTCACGCGGCACGAAGCGCGCTTGGACACGGCATATCTTGTCGGCTTGCCACCACCAGAGCTTCTTCGCAGGGTATCGGAAGTCAGCCGCGACACGATCATTCTCATGCTCGCCTACTTCATGGACAACACGGGCGAGAGCTACATTCCGAAGGAGATTGCGGCCGAGGTCGCCAGGGCTGCTGCCGCGCCGAGCTATAGCGTCTTCGGCACGATGCTCGGTGAGGGCATCGTAGGCGGCTACATGGACACGTTCGAAGACGCCGGCAGACTGGCCGCAGATGTCTCGCTTCGAGTGCTGGCCAGCACCGATCAGAGTAATGTACCAGCGCTGACGACGACAGATCACGGGTATCGCGTGGACGCGCGCCAGCTCGAACGCTGGGCCTTACTGAGGAGCGCACTGCCCGCAGGCACGACGGTGAGCTTCGAAGCGTCGACGCTGTGGGACAGTCATCGCGAAGCGGTGCTCGGGACGCTCGCCATCTTCGGCGCGGCAATTCTTGCACTCACTATTCTGCTGGCCCAGATCGGCAGACGGCGAAAGGCGGAGACTTACCTCAAGGATAGCGAAGAGCGCCTGAACTTCGCGGCGGCCTCCGGAGGCATAGGCCTGTGGCAGTACGATATCGGCAAGAACGAACTCTGGTCGTCCGAGCACTGCCGCACGATGTTCGGACTGTCGCCGGACTGCCCGTTGACCACTGACGTCCTGCTGCGTCGCGTGCATCCGGCCGACCGGCATGTTGCTTCGGCATCGATCCGCGCCGCCACGTACGGCCTGCTCGCCGAAACCATGATCGAGTTTCGGATCGTGCGCCCCGACGGGCAGGTGCGCTGGATACAGGGACGTGGACACAGCACATTCGATGGCCATGGCAACGCCATTCGCGTCAGTGGCATCTTTCGTGACCTGACGGCCTACAGGGCCGCTCAGAGGGAGGCGAAAGATCTCTCACAGCGCATCCTGAGCATTCAGGACGAGGAACGGCAGCGCATCGCGCAGGAGCTTCACGATTCGACAGCCCAGCACCTGGCCGCGATCAACCTCAATTTGATGGCGCTCCGCGGCGCAAGCAATCCTGCGGAGAAGACCGTTCCCTTGTTTGCCGATATTCAGGGCTCGCTGATCGCCGCCATGAACGAGCTGCGGACATTCACATATCTGCTCTATCCGCAGGAGATCTCGCGCGATGGACTTTTGGAAACACTCGGGCGGTACATCACGGGCTTCAGCCGGCGTACCGGCCTCCAGGTCAAGTTGCGGATCACAGAGAATCTGGAGGACCTCTCGCCAACCATCCAGCATTCCCTGATGCGCATCGTTCAAGAATCTCTGGCCAACGTACACCGCCATGCGTCGGCATCCCGCGTCACGATCAAGCTCCTGCACAGTGCCAATCGGGTACATCTGCTCATCGCCGACAACGGAGTCGGACTGAAGCACTCACCAACCATGGGCGACGAAGAGAACTCGGCCCTTCCACTCGGTGTCGGCATCCCGGGAATGGCCGCACGCGCCAGACAGCTCGGTGGAAAGCTCGATGTGCGGAGCAAGCCGACCGGCACACTCGTGCACGCGGTTTTGCCGCTTGATCTTGCGCACGAAGTCGCCGTGCTCAGGACCGTCGCCATAGATCCGCAGAATGGTGTTCGTCGCGTCGCCGAGCATCGAGCGTCGGGAGGCAGCGCAGGCACTGCGAGTACGGATGCAACCAAGACGCGGCGTTGGGCAAAGGCGCAACAGCAGCAGCATCAGCATTGATGACCTCGACGCTGTAATACCCGCTTGGGCCGCGGACGCCTGGTCTCTGAAGCTGAAGACAGCTTGCGCGCCGCACTTCCAGTAGCTCCCTCTGAGATGCGCGCGCGTGCTTCATGCAGGCACGCCCGTCAGGGTTGCCGGCACCAAATTTAGGCACTCCTCCCGATATCTCCCACTGCATCCGTGGGCGACGCTTGACCCCGCCCGCGAAGCAGGCGCCTGACCTCCGACGATTATCGCGCTCGAGGCGACTCTGGTCGCGCGGAGCACCGCCAAAGAAGAGGACGGCTCAATGGCCAGCAACATAGTTTCCACAATCTCAGAGTTCTTGACCCCCGACATACTGGGCAAGATCGCAAGTGCCTCAGGCCTCGATCGCTTGATGGCCCAGAAAGTCGCCGGCGCCGCGGTTCCGACTTTGCTCGGCAGCCTGGCAGAACTCGCAAGCAAGCCTGGTGGTGCTCGCAGACTGATGAGTGTCGTAACGGATCTGCCCGCTGATTCACTGGAGTACCTCTCGAGTAGCCTCATCGGCCCCGCACAGTCCGCCTCTCACGGCAATGTTCTTCTGTCCTCTCTGCTCGGCGGCAGTACGCCAAACCTCCTATCCGCCGGTATCGGGCGTTTCCTCGGGATCAACGCGAGTGCCGTCCAAACCGTTCTGGGGCTCGTTACGCCGTTGGTACTGGGTTGTCTCGGGCGTGTGCAGCGCGCTCAAGGACTGGACACTGACGGACTCGCGCGTCTGCTGACCGATCAAAAGGACAACATCGCCAATGCCATGCCCGAGGGCTTATCGAGCCTTCTCGGAGAGAGTACGCACACAACAACTGGTGCAGGACCGCAACCGATCACACGCGCCGCGACTCGGGCGGAACCTCCCGGCATCCCCCCATCACGTTCCGGAGCCGATGCGACGAAGCGTGCAACTTGGCCCTATTGGGCATTTGCGCTTGTGGCACTGAGCGGCCTCTTGTGGTCGTTCCTGCCACGCGGAGACAACGCAATCGAACAAGCTTCGGTGGCGCCGACACCATCGCGCGAAGTCTCGACGCCCGCACCGGGCGCCGACGTCAAGACGGTGTACATCACCCGCCCCGCCGCGAACTGGGTATCGATCGGCAAGTCCCCCAACGACTACGTTGATCGGGAAATATACAACGCACGCGGCGAGAGCCTCGGCACTGTGCGCGATCTTCTCGTCGCCCAGGATGGCAGGGCAGCTGCAGCCGTCATTCGCGTGGGACGCTATCTTGGCATCGGCGAGAAGGATATCGCAGTGCCATTCACCGCGATCCGCGTGGAGCAGCGCAACGGCAATCCCCACATGGTGATCGACCTGATGAGAGACGCGCTGCAGACCGCACCGGCTTACGAGAGCCTCCCAGCAGCCAGGCAGTAGCTGGCAACCTGACAGGTGGCAGCGCAGATCCCGCTGCCACCTGCTTTTGCAGAAGCCCGACCATGACAACCGACATTGCGCGACGCAGCATCATATTTGTCGCCGGCCACGTCGCATTCATCGCGCTGGCCGTCATGATCTCGGGCGCCGATTGACACATACCCGCGAACGCATTCGCGCCGTGTCGACGCTGCGCTCCTCTGCGTAGTTGAACGCAGCGCCACTCGAAAGCGTGGAACGCGCGCCATGCGCAGCGTGATAGGTGGATACGCCAGTACTTCTCCAGGAGATACCCGAGGCCAATTTGGGGTTATCCCTGATGGGAGTCACCACGAGGCCACCTCACAATACGTACGCTTGGATCGACGTCGATCTGATCTGTATGGAGTACGACATGATCACCAAACTAACGCGAATAATCGCTGCAGGTATGCTGGGTGCGGCTGTTCTTGGTTCGGCGGCAGTCGCTCAGGAGTTCGACAACAAGAAGTTCTTCAATGAACTTACGAGTCGCGGCGTGAGCACCGGCACTCTCGATCCGGACAAGTTCTTCGAGGAGATGCGCGCAACGGGTGCAAGTGCCCAGGCGCCCTTCTCAGCAGATAAGTTCTTCCAGGAGCTCCAGGCACGCGGCGCTTCAACGCCGGTCGGCTTCGATGCGAGGGGCTTCTTCGATGATCTGGCTGCAACGGGCGCAAAGGCACCGGACATCGTGAGCACTGGTAGGTAGGGATTACTGCACGACGATGGCCTACTGAAGCAGCGGCGGCGCGAGGCGTCAATCCGCGCCGTCGACGCACGTTGCCAGCCTGCCCACGCACTTTTGCGTATGGCGGTCGCACCAGCTTCTTCTCTCCGAGGAGTACAGGTTATGGGACTGCAATCTCGCTGGTCCATGCGCTATGCCGCAACTGCAATTGCCTTGGTAATGACGCTTCCCGCCCTCTCCAGCAGCTCGGCGAACGAGCAGCAGAGACTGCGCCACTCGTTCGCCGAGGCCATAAAGAGGTCCTTGCCAAGCGTCGTCGGCATCCAGGTCAAAGGTGAAGAGCACGTCGAGGAAACGAACGCGTTCTTCAACCATCCAGTGACGTTCAGCGAGGGCAAAGAGGCGACCAAGGGCAAGACGCGTACGGTTGGCTCGATCGGCTCTGGTGTGATCGTCGCAGCGACCGCTACCACAGGTCTGATCGTAACGAACTTTCACGTCATCGAGGGTGCAGACCGCATAGGCGTCCGGCTGAACGACGGCCGAGCATTCGAAGCAAAGCTGATCGGCCGTGATGCGCCGACGGATATCGCCGTCCTTGCACTCGAAGCTCCCCGGCTCTCGCCTATTCGTCTTGGAACGCGCGCGCCACTGCAAGTTGGCGACCTCGTCATTGCGATTGGCTCACCGCTCGGTCTCGAGTCCACAGCGACGCTCGGGATGATCAGCAATTTGTTCCGATCATCCGTCCACTATCGGAACTTCGAGGGCTACATTCAGCACGACGCCTCGGTCAATCCCGGCAATTCCGGCGGTGCTCTCCTCAATGAGGATGGCGAGCTGATCGGCATCAACACTGCCATAAAGAGCCCGAGCGGCGGCAATGTGGGCCTGGCGTTCGCCCAGCCCGTCGGTCTGGCCATGAAGATCGGCGACCAGATCATCAAGCACGGCCGCGTTCTCCGTGGAGACATTGGCGTCTCATCGTCGGATGTCACACCGAGAATTGCTGCAGAGTACAACCTGGATGTCTCGCAGGGAGCCGTGCTTACCAGAGTTACAGCGGGCTCTCCGGCGGAGAAAGCCGGATTGAAGGTCGGCGATGCCGTGATCGAAGTCGGAATCTTCAAGCCCGATACATTCTCGGCGAAGTCCGAAGCCATGATGGTGCCCATAATTTCCGGACGCAATCTCGAAGCAGCACTCGGCATTCATGGCGTCGGCGACAAGCTGCTGTTGAGATTTCGCCGCGGAACGGAAACCGAGCTTTCCGAAGTCGTGTTCGGCCCGTTGCCGGAACCAAAGCGATACGAGGCACCCGCAAATTCTGGCCGCTTACGGGGGCTCGTCGTCACGGAGCTTGGGCCGCAGAATGCCAAGTTCGGCGAAGTGAGCGGCGTGCTCGTGGTGGATACGAAACCCCGCTCGGCGTCGGAATTTGCCGGCTTCCTTCCGAACGACATCATCACGCATGTGCACACCCGAACCATCCGCACGCCCGAGGACCTGTTCGAACTCAGTGCGGATAGCCCGGAGACTCCCGAGATCCGCCTGATCAGGGGCGATACGCCGCTGCGTTTCAAGCTGCCGTTCTGAAGCATTTGACGGAGCCGCAGCGGCGGCGTGGCTGACGCTGGGGTGCGCATCGGCAGATGATGGAGTGCCTTTCAGGGTTGCCCCCGATGGCTCAGCGATGGCGGAGGAATGAAGATCGATGCTGAGCCGGTCATGCGTGCAAGGTCCATGCGAGCGACGCCAACCGCGGTGCGATGGCGCCTAGCATTTCCGGTCGCAGCAGTGAAATCGGATGCCCAGCCGGAGCCTGGCGGAAGTCAGATCGCGATTGACGCCAGAGCCTCGCGGTTGGGCAAGAGATAGTGGAGGCCAGAAAATGAAAGTTATCAGCGCAGCTCTCATTGCTGTTGGTTTGCTCGCGGTCTCGTCGTTCGATCCATTCAACGACCCGCGCCTGGCACTGCCGCGTTCGGCGGATACTCAACAGTCGAGCCTCATGACGGGGAATGCCGTCGTGGCCCAGGCGCCCGGCACATGCTGCAACGACGACTTCCGTCAGGCACTGCCACTGTCGGAGACACCAGTCGACCCCGAAGTGGTCAAACCGTAGTGCGATGACCATTGAGGCGCAGCGGCTGTGCCTACACGAAGAATTTGATCCTGGGTCGGCCGACGGCCGTTGCCTGCGGGCAGATGTGCCGTCGGCCCTTTGCGTGGTGAAATCGCGATGCCATCGATCGGCCAGATTATCGTTTGGATTGTGATCGGACTGATCGGCGGCAGTCTGGCTGGTTATCTGATCAAGCGGGACACAAAGGGGTTCGGCTTGATGCAGAACCTGGCGCTAGGCCTTTTGGGAGGCTTGGCAGGAGGTTTCCTGTTCCGCGTGCTCGGTCTGTTCGAGCAACTCGATCGCTATGCGGTTTCGCTACGCGATGTCGCCGCTGCACTTATCGGCTCACTGCTCGTGCTGGCTGTGCTTTGGTACTGGGGGCGGCCCCAAAGTCTGAGCTGATCCACGCAGGCCCCTCACTTCCTTTCGAGCTCGTGTACATGAGACCACTCTCCGCTCGGTGGTAAGTGGAGAAGCGCCCCGCAGCGCTGCAGAAAGAAACGGGCGGGCGGATCGTGCGGCGCAATCTGCTCGAAGAAGCGGCCGGCGCCTGCAAAATCCTTCGACCTCCAGCAGCGGAGCCCATCCGCATAGATCTGCATGATCGAGCGGCTCTCGTCGGTGATCTCGCCGGCAAGCCCGATCGGCTCGTAGATGCGTACCGGGCTCGATCGCCCCACGACCCTGATGGTGTCGATCTCACGCCACGCGACGGCCGGTCCTGCGAGTTGCACGGTGGCTTCCGAGGCAAGTATTGCCGTGCCGTAGAATTTGTTCGCACCCTCGATGCGCGATGCGAGGTTCGCGCTGTCCCCGACGACGGTGTAGTTGAAGCGTCGCTTTGAGCCGATGTTGCCGACAATACCCGTGCCTGAATTGAGGCCAATCCGCTGCTCGAGCGAGCGACCTCGCACCGCGAGGCCTGCCGCATTCATCTCACGCAACCGCGTGCGCGCCGTCATCGCGGCCTTGACGGCATTGAGCGCGTGCTGCGCATCATCCGCGGGAGCGCCGAACACGCCGTCGATCGCGTCGCCGATGTATTTGTCGATGAAGCCTTCATGAGCCATGACGATATCGGTCATGGCGGTCAGGTACTCGTTCATCAGGGTCACGAGTTCCTGCGGCTCGAGATCCTCGGAGAGCTTGCTGAAGCCGGCAAGGTCGGACCTGTAGAGGGTTACGGTGCGCCGCTCGCCACCAAGGCGAAGCCTCTCGGGGTGGCGCGCCAACTCCTCGACGATGCTGGGCGCCATGTAGTGGCTGAACGCCTGGCGCACGCGATTGCGCTCGCGCGTCGTGTGGAAATAGAAGAAGCCCGTGCAGAAGATGTAGAGGCCGGTCAGAGTGAAGGCCGGAAAGGATGGGTCGAGGAGCGAGCCCGTAGAAGCGCGCGCCCACCAGGCAAGCGACAGCACGGCGATCATTGTCGCAGCGCCCATGACGGCGCCGAGAACCGGACCTGAGCGGAATACGAGAATAGCCAGAAGAAGACCGGCCAGGGTCGTGAACACCACCTCCAGCCCCGTGGAGAGATCCGGCCGATGCAGCATGTTGCCGGCGATGATCTGCTCGATCGCCTGGGCATGAATCTCGACACCGGCGACGACCGAACCAAGTGGCGTCGCGCGGAGATCGAACAGGCCAGGAGCGCTCGTGCCGACGAGCACGATGCGATCCGCGATGTCCTCGCGCGCAACACGGTCCTCGATCACATCGACGGCAGAACGGAAGCGGTTCGCATCATGCGGCGTAAAAGACAGCCACATCTGTCCGGCATGATCCGTCGGCACGAGGTACTTACCGATGCGCACCGAAGTGATCCCGGTCTCGCCGACGAATGGCGTTTCCCCGCTCGCCGTCGATGAGCGCACCGCGATGGTGTTCGCGCCAGTCGCAAGACGCATCGTCTCCGACACGAGCGACGGCGCCAGCGCGCTGCCGAGCCGTACCAGCATCGGCACCTTGCGCACGACCTGATCATGCTCGGGAAACCAGTTGAGGACACCGAGCCCGGCCGCCGCCTCCTGCAAAACAGGCGTGTTGCCCGTCACCGCAGGTAGAAAGGGGCAGTGACGCCCGGGATCCGTGCCGAGCAACGCAAATCCGGCCTTCGACACGTTCGGGGCTTCAGGCGCCCCACCCCGCCCGATAAGGCCGAGCACGACGGGGGCCGCTTCCATGGATCGGGCAAGCCGCTGTTCGCCGGACGGGAGAGCGGCCAGCTTCTGCACGAGCAGTTGCATATCCGGCGCCGCTCGGATGGCGGGCGGGAGCACGGACAATGCATCCGGCTCGGTGCTGGCCAGTACGATATCGAAGGCGATAACTTTGGCGCCGCTCGCCTTGAGCCTCTCGACCAGCTCGGCCAGAATATCTCGGCGCCAGGGCCACGCGCCCAACGCCGCAATCGAGCGCTCATCGATATCAATGATGCGAACGGGGTAGGTCGGGTCGGCTTGGCGTGGCTGGAGCTGCTGCAGCGTGTCGAACGCGATCAGCCGGACCCTCGCCAGAGGCTCGGGATCCAGCCAACGCACGACGGCCGCTGCCCCGAGCGCCAGCAAAACCGCCAGCCAGTACATCGCACGCGTGCGCAAGAATCCCTCAAGATGTTGGGCGGCCTGCGCCCGGGCCCGCTGGCCCAATCTCTTGTACGCTCAGTGAACCCCATGGTACCGTTGTCTATGAAGAAAAATCTATTCTCATGTGGGAGGTAACTTGATTTACGCGCGTGCTCGCATCACGAGGCCCGGTGCATGGTGGTCGTGCGGGACGAAGGCACCGGCCTGGATCCTCGCTCTTGCCTTGGCGATCGGCGCCGGCGCTACCAACGCGCACGCGGGTGAACCCGAAGTCGGGACAACGGTCCTCGCGAAGCCGACGGTTCTCGGCATACAAGGTACTGATGAGCGGCCGCTCAAGGCAGGATCGCGCGTTCATCGCAATGAGTTGGTCCGCACCGGCCCCAACGCGCAAGTCGAGCTCAGTCTCGACGACAACACCAAGCTCGCGCTCGGCCCCGACGCCGAGCTTCGTCTCGACGAGTTCGTCGTGGCACAGGGCGATGGTGCGAGATCGATAGCGGTCAGGCTACTCAAGGGAACGCTGCGATTTCTCACCGGGCGCCACTCGAGCGAGAGTTACAGAATCGAAACACCCGCGGCGACCATCGGCGTTCGCGGCACGATCTTCGATGTCTATGTCGCACCCGACGGAGACACGTTCGTTCTTCTGTATCAGGGAAAGGTCGAGGTGTGCTCCAGCACCCGCTCCTGCCAGACTCACCTCCATATCGGGCGCGTCATCCATGCGACACCTCTGGGTGTCGTTTCTCGTCCCATGAAATGGACAGAGAATCTTGTCCGCGGCGTAGGGGTAAGGCAGGCTTTCCCGTTCGTCGGCCAGAGGCTGGCCGTGGACCCAAGACCTCGTCTCACATATGGGGCTATTTCGGAGGAGGTCGGCGTGCTCAAGGAAGGTGGCAAAACCATCGAGCGAACCATCAAGAAGATTTCGCCGTTCTGACGGATCGGCGCAATGCCTCGCAGCGAGCGCTGCAGGTTGCTCTTGCCCCAAAGTCCATGGATCTGATTTCGGCCGATTGCCGCGCGCGCGGAATACTTCGGGCGTAATGACAAGCGCAACGCGCGCACGGGAAGGAAATTTAGATGCCCTGGGTGGATATCCTCGGTTACTTCGGCGCATCGCTCACGCTTTGCGTCTACTCCATGAAGAGGATGATTCCGCTTCGCATCGTAGGGATCTGCGCCAATATCGTCTTCGTGGTCTATGGGTTTCTGGGGGCCGTGTATCCCCAGATGGTGCTGCACGGCATTCTGCTGCCCATCAATGCCTACCGATTACGCGAGATGCATATCCTCGTGCGCAAGGTGAAGGCCGCGGCGGACAGCGATCTCAACATGGAATGGCTCAAGCCGCACATGAGCAGGCGCACAGTTCAGCGTGGCGATGTTCTCTTCCGCAAGAATGATACCTCGTCGGACATGTTCTATACGGTGTCGGGCCGCTACCGCTTGAGCGAGATCGGACAGGACGTGGAGCCTGGCCAGTTGATCGGTGAGCTTGGCCTCATCGCGCCGGACAACAAGCGCACGCTCACATTCGAATGCATCGAGGACGGTGACCTGCTCGTCATCAGCTACGATCACGTCAAGCAGCTCTATTTCCAGAACCCCGAGTTCGGCTTCTACTTCCTCCAGCTCACGAGCCAGCGTCTCTTCAAGGATATCGAGCGGCTGCGGGCGGCAGAAACGCCGGTGGCCGACGGAGATCTCTCGCGCGCTGCCGATGCGAGCGATCCGATGTCCATCAAGGCGATTGGCCCGGGATAGCTTCGAGCGCCGTCCGCGACATCTTCATATTCTCATCGCGCGCTGACAGCAGCCGAGCCGATCAGGTCGGCTGGCGCCGTGGGACTGCGCGAACTGCGCGGTTAGCCTTGAGGATTGCCGGCTTCAGCCAGCCCTTCCGCCGCCTGTTGCCCATATGCAACCATAGACCTCCAAAAGTTGCCCCTACGCACCGAGGGGCCTGCCCCCGCACATCCCGAGCCTGTTAATAAATTGTTAATAAATTGTGGGGGGAGTGTGTGTAGTGCGTGGATTTTTGCGTTCAGTCCTTGTTGCGTTCGCGATATTTTGCGGCCTCACCGCCCTGACACCGGCCAGCGCCGGAAATGAGCAGTCTCCAGGCGTTTCGATCGATTGGTCCGGCCTTTATGTCGGCCTGCACGGCGGCTACGGCTGGTCGAAGCAGGACACCGGCCTCGGCTCCGACATCAACGTCGATGGCTGGCTCGCCGGCGGACATGTCGGCCTTCAGCGGCAGTTCGACCGCTGGGTCCTCGGCATCGAGGCCTCGATCACTGGCGGTGACCTCGAAGGTAGCAAGGCGATCGCTGGCATGGCGGACGTCAAGGCGACTGTGAGCGACATCCTCATGATCACCGGTCGGCTCGGCTACGCATGGCGCGATCGGCTGTTCTACGTAAAGGGCGGCTACGCCTCTGCCGATGTCGATCTCAGCATCTCGACGTTCGGAGGCTCCTTCTCCGGTAGCTCGCGTGTAGACGGCTGGACGGCGGGCTTCGGCGTCGAGCGCCAGATTGCCCACAACGTCAGTATCGGCCTCGAATACAATTACATCGATCTCGGCGCGAAGAGCTTCACTTTCGCCGGCAGTGGCGGTCCCCTGAGCCTGGCCGCGACGACAGCCTACTGTCCGCCGCCGCGGCCCGTGTCAGGTAGCTTTGATCCCGACGGTCTTCACACCGTCCTCGCGCGCGTGAGCTTCCGACTTGGCAGCGAGCCGGAGCACGTGCCCTACAAGTGATGCGCGAAGCCCGGTCGAGCAAAAGCCAGCGACGCAGATGCGCCGCTGGCTCTTCTTATGCTTGGTGACACATGCACTCGAGCATTAGTCCTCAACTATGAGAACGACCTCATCCGTCGCGGGATCCACGATCGCTATGTCGTCCTGATAGACGAAGTAACGGTAGTCTCGGAGATCGGGATAGCGGTCGATGACGACGTTCGGCATGGGTAGAAGCGCAACCCCCTGCGGGATTGTCATGCCGACGGTAACGCCGCCAATGCCGAGCCTGATGGACGCACCGCGATCAATGTGCTCGCGCACGAATACGCGATCCGGCGCCGCGAGCGTGAGACGGCGATCGGATCGTCCCGCTGCGCGGCTGCCACCCGAGGTGATGACCGCGACCACCGCGAAACTCGCCGGGTCGACGATGACGATCTCGTCGCCCACGTAAACGTAGCTATAACCACGATACGCAGGCACGACCTCGACGATGTCGACTGGCAGCGTATGCAGCGTCACACCGCGCGGTACGCTGGCACCGACGCGGATGTCGAAATTGACGTTCGTTACGCGATTGCGTTCCGCGCCCGAGCGAGAGAAGCGCTCGCGTACATTAGTGCGCTGCTGCTCCGAGAGCTGCGCCCGGCTATCCCGATCGGGTCGAGCACCCTGACGCTGGCGGTCGCCATCCTTGCTACGGTCACGCTCCGCCTGCCCCGGGCGATCACCGCGCTGATCCTGACCGGTGCGTGAGCGTTCTTTCCGCTCATCCTGACGAAGCTCGTTGGCTCGCTTACCATCGTCCTTGCCCTCACCGGATGCGCGCGGCGTTCGCTTCTGATCGTCCTTCGTGTCGCTGCGGTCCTGCTTGGGTTGTTTCGTGCGCTCATCGCTGCGCTGCGCGGCACCTGGTTGTCTCTCCGAGGGCCGCTCGGCCGAGCCACCTTTGGGGCGCACGGTCTCGCCGGCCTCACCGCTGCGCCCAGGCTGTTCGGGCCGCCCCTCGCGCGCGGCATTACCGGCGCCGGATTCCGGCTCCTTTTGCTGTGTCTGTGGATTCTGCTGTGTCTGCGGAGCGGTGCTCCCGCCCGGAGATGATCCACCACCGCCAGAACCGCCGGTTTGGGCGACGGCTGCGCCACCCATGGCAACAACGAGGGCGCACACTGAGGCCGTGCGCAGAAGCTCTTGCATCATGACGATCTCCTTTGCTCGTCAAATTACATATCCACGACCAATCCCATGAGCGGTGGATAGTTCCGCAGACACACCACGCAGCGACCGGATACGCGTGGAGAAACAGCATCGCCAAACATGCCGGCGGATTGATGCAGTACGGACCGTCCGCACGCGATTGCCTGTATCGTGCCGCGTGCTAACCTCTCCGCGTCCAGGGAGGTGCACGTGGCGACATTCGACGATCTCAAGCGGAGTTGCGAAGACGACTGGCGAGCCTACTGCCAGCATCAATTCATTCGTGAGCTCGGTGCCGGCACGCTCGCGCGAGATGCCTTCCGGCACTATCTCGAACAGGACTATCTCTTCCTGGTCCACTTCGCGCGCGCCTATGGGCTCGCCGTGTACAAGAGCCGCAACATCGCCGACCTCAGGCGCGCGCTCGACAGTTTGAAGGCAATCGTCGATGTCGAGATGGGGCTGCATATTCAATACTGCGCCGGCTGGGGAATAACGGAAGGCGACCTCATGGCGCTCCCCGAAGCGCGCGCGACCATGGCGTATACGCGCTACGTGCTCGACGCTGGCAACCGTGGCGATCTCGTCGACCTCCACGTCGCACTCGCGCCGTGCCTGATCGGTTATGCCGAGATCGCGACGTGGCTCAATTCTCAGCCGTTTGTCGTTCGCGAGGGCAATCCCTATTCAAATTGGATCGCGATGTACGCGAGCGACGAATTCCAGGCAGCCGCCGCCGGCGAAAGGGCATGGCTCGACGAACACCTTGCGACGGTGACGCCTAAGCGCTTCACCGAGCTGGCAACGATATTCAAGGATGCAACACGCCTCGAAATCGACTTCTGGCAAATGGGCCTGGACCGTCGCCTCTGATTGCGCGCGCTCACTTCACAAGTGCAGTCGCTCCTCGCCCGGCCAACTACGGCTTAAGAGCGCGAGGAGGATCAAGGCCCCGACAAGGAGCGTCGACTGTGCGATGTTCATGGGCGTCGCGGCGAGGATGTTGGTCACCGGCACGTACAGGGCGATCAAGATGAAGCTCGCGGCGAGCCAAACAAGGTGCCGGCAGTTGCCTGTTGCGAGCAGCAGCGCAAACATGGGCAATGTAATGCCATAGTGGTGCTCCCAGGCGACTGGCGACGCGAGTGTAATGCAAAGTCCCATGATGGCGAAGTCGCGTGCCCGACCGGATTCGCTTTCGGGCGTACGGGCAAGGAAGCCAAGCAAAAGGAAGAACGCGGCAGCGGCGAGCGTCGTCCCACGGACCCAGAGATTGTAGGGCGCGCGACTGCTGAAATCGACGCTGTTGTAGTTCGCCGGATCGCTCAGGCTGAGCAGGCGATTGAGCACACCATTCACGGATTGGTTCGGATAGTAGAGTTCGCCGCTCTCGGAGAGCACGCGCAACACGCGGAAATAGTCGAGGTGATTGGCGAGGCCGTAGACCGCCAACGATATGGCCAAGCCGACGGCCAACGTGAGCGCGAAAGCCACGGCGAAAGACAGTTCGCGCCGAAGTGCCGCCCACGCCAGAAACAACCCGAAATGCGGTTTGATGAGCGTTACAGCGCCGATCAGAAATCCGGAGGCCGCGCCTTGACCACGCGCCCACAAGAGAAGGGCCAGCGCGAAGACGGCATTGATCCAGACCTGGATCTGACCAAGCGTATAGGCTTTGACGATCGGATAGAACGTCAGCGAGAGCCCAAGCACCGCGATCGCACGGAGCGCGACGAGCAGGCGCCTGTCATCCTGAAGTCCGGCCTGTCGCAGCAGGCGCTCGAGCAATGCGAACGTCGCTGCAAATCCGAGCGCGATGAACATCCACCCGAGCGCATCATTGATCGTCAGCGTCTGGTAGATGGCGTGCTTGTTGGTTCTGACATAGTCGACGCCAGCGACATGCAGCATCCCCTCGAGCGCAAACAGCGACGAGAGCGGATACTGGAAGCGCTGCCCGCGATTGAAGAACAGCTCGGAGTAGACAGCGCCGGCATCAGGTGCGGCCTTGAGATAGTCGACGGCCGACATCATCACGCCCCAGGAATCGTCCACGCTTCGGCCGTGAAGCACATCCCAGGTGTGGTGAAGCGCCGTCTCGTTGTAGGGGGCAGGCGCAGCGGCCCATAGAACGACGTTCGGAGCAAGGACGCCGAGGAGCAAGAAGAGCCAAAGGCCGGCCGTCAGGGTCGTCGCGTTGAGATGAGCGCGCCGCACATCTTGCCGTGAACTCAACGGATCCTACTCCAGCCTGTTCAGCGCCACTTCGAAGGCATCGAAGTTACGGAGCATCACGGGCAAAGGTGTGGCGACGCGGCGGTTCGCGATCACAGGAACACGCTGCTCGGAAAGCCCGCCGTGCGAGCGCAGTGGCTCGTCGAGGCCCGAGAGATCGTGCCGGTCTGGTGACGTGCCGAGCACTTTCTCGCGCTCCGAGATCACGACGATATCGCCGATGCGGTCGGGCGGCAGCGCGAACTGCTTGCATGCGATGTCCTTCGCGCAGGCCATCTCGATGCCATCCAGCTCCCAGAGACGCTCAAGAAGACCGGGTACCGCGGCAACATCCGGAACATGCACCGTTGCAAAGCCACCGAGCGCGCCATGGTGCGCGACATAAGGATCGGTGATCGGCAGGATGACGCGTGCCACACCAGCGCCGAGCCACTCGTCGAACAGGGTCTGAAGGTAGATGACGTCCGGCGCGCCGTCGGCCGTGTGCTTGTCGTTCATGCCATGATCGGCGGTCGCCAGGATCGTGCAGCCGAGCTTGTCGAGGGCTGCAAGATATCCGTCGATCATGCCGTAGAAGGCGTTGGCGACGGGCGTGCCCGGTCCGACCTTGTGCTGGATGTAGTCGGTCGTCGAGAGATACATGAGGTCGGGGCGAAAGCGCTCGGCGAGCTTGACGCCCGCAGCAAAGACGAACTCCGACAGATCGGCGGAATAGACCTCCGGCACGGGCTTGCCGACAAGTTCGAGAACGCCGTCGATTCCATTGGCGGCGCGCGTTGCCTTGTCGGCCCGCTCAGCCGAGAACGCGATGGCTCGCCCGCTCGCGTAATCCAAGCCATTCGAAAGCAGCAGGCGCAGCTTGTCCTTCGCGGTCACCATGGCGACCTTGGCGCCTGCATCGTGGAATGCAGCGAGGATGGTCGGCGCGCGCAGAAAGACGGGATCGTTCATCATGACCTCGGCGCCGGCGGCCGGATCATAGAAGAAGTTGCCGCAAATGCCGTGCACAGCCGGCGGGCGCCCCGTGATGATGGAGAGATTGTTCGGGTTGGTGAAGCTCGGGATCACGCTCTCGGCGTGCGTGTGCAGGCCATCGTGCATGAAACGAGCGAAGGTCGGGGCGACTCCGGCATCGATCGCAGCCTCGATGTAGCCGGGCTCCGAGCCATCGAGGCAGATGACGACGGTCGGCCGCTTCGGAAACCTGTAGCTGCGCCCATTACACGTGACTTCAGCCATGGGTCATTCCGCCTTCGCTGCTTGCTGCGCGAGCCGGGCATGAAAAGCCGCCTCGAAACGCCTGAGATTGTAGTCGTTCTTACCCCAGTCGAAGATCACCGTGCGGAGCGCGCTGTGGCTCGAGGCTTCGACGAGCGTACGCCCGCTGCCTGCCTCGCTCAGGCGCACGCTCATGATCTCACCGACGCTGCGCCAGTTGATCGGCGTGCGCGCGGTCACCATCAGGCCCTCGCGGCCGAACTTGTAGCAGCGCATGTCGGAGAGTGCGTGCACCATGGGCGCAAGCAGGTCGTCGGGAACGCCGTCGACCTCGAATGATACCTGCTTGCTGACCGCCATCTTGCTCCCCAGATGCAGCGCTCAGCGGCGCCTCACTTGAAACCGGATTCCTTGGCCTTCAGCAGCGCAACCACAACCGAGTTGATTGGCGTCGCGATGCCGACCTTCGAGCCCTCGCGCGGGATCGCACCGTTGATATTATCGACCTCGGCCCGCCGCCCGGCCAGATGATCGAGCAGCATGGACGGCCGCGCCCCCGGGATCTTCTGTCCGAACTCGCGCACATAACGCACGGGATCGTCGAAGTCGAGCGTGATGCCCTTCGCGCGCGCCACCTGATAGGCCTCGTGCGCGCAGGCGGCCGCAATGCTCCAGGCACTCGGGTTCGCCTGGAGTTCACCGACGCGAAGACCCGTCAGCGCGCTCGGACCGGAGTACGTGCAGTTGCAGATGAGCTTTTCCCAGATCATCTTGTGAATGTCGTCGAAGGTCAGGACCTTGAAGCCGCCCGACCGCCAGGCATTCGCGACGGCCTCGAGACGGTCCGTCATACCGCCGTCCATCTCGCCGAGGCGCAGGAATTCCATGCCATTGTGATGAGCGTGGCCCGGGCCCTTCATGGAGGCGCCGAATCCGCCGACCACACCGAGCATGATGCGCTTGGAACCGACGACATCGGCGACAATGTCCGCACTGCCGAGACCGTTCTGGATAGCGAGGATGGGCGCATCGGGCTTGCCGATCCCAAGGGCTGCCTTGGCCGCCGCGCCAACGCCATCATACTTCGTCGCGACGATGACGAGGTCAGCGTCCTTCACGTCGGCGGGATTGGTCGTGGCGTTCATCCGCACCGTGCGGTCGCCCGACGCGCCCTCGACGCGCAGGCCGTTCTCGCGAATGGCGTCCACGTGCTCTTTCCACGTGTCGATCGCCCAGACATCATGCTTGCCCTGGTCGGCGAGCAGCGCGGCATACACCGAGCCCATGGCACCGACACCGATGATCGCGATTTTCATGTGTTGCTGTCCGCTTCTTGGATCTTAGTAGCTGCGCGGCATGCCGAGCACGTTCTGGCCGACAAAAGCGAGAACCATGTTCGTGGAGATCGGTGCCGTCTGATAGAGGCGCGCCTCGCGCCACTTGCGTTCGATACCGTACTCGCGGGCATAGCCGAAGCCGCCGAACGTCTGCAGGCATGCTTCGCCGGCCTTCCAGGCTGCGTCCGCTGCGAGCATCTTGCCGACGTTGGCTTCGGTGCCGCAGTCGCGTCCAGCTTCGAAGAGCGCTGCACCGCGACGCACGACCAACTCGGCTGCCATCAGCTCGGCATAGGCGCGCGCAATCGGGAACTGCACACCCTGGTTCTTGCCGATCGGATTACCGAACACGACACGCTCGTTGGCGTACTCCGTCGCGCGGCGAATGAAATACTTCGCATCACCAAGGCATTCCGACGAGATCAGCAGGCGCTCAGCATTCATGCTGGAGAGGATATAGCGGAAGCCCTTCCCCTCCTCGCCGATCAGCGCATCCGGCGGCACTTCGAGGTTGTCGAAGAAAACCTCACAGGTGTTGTGATTGATCATGGCGTCGATCTTATTGATCTCGACGCCGCGACCTTTGGCCTCGCGCAGATCGACGAGAAATACCGAGAGGCCATCCGTGCGCCGCTTCACCTGATCGACCGGCGTCGTGCGCGCGAGCAGCAGCATGAGATCGGAGTGGAGCACGCGGCTCGTCCAGACCTTCTGCCCATTCACGACATACTTGTTGCCGCGCTTCTCGGCGCGAGTCTTAAGCTGGGTCGTATCCGAACCCGTCGTCGGTTCGGTCACGCCGAAGGCCTGGAGACGCAGCTTGCCCGAGGCGATGTCGGGCAGGTACTTGCGCTTCTGCTCCTCCGAGCCGTGCTTGAGCACGGTGCCCATGGTGTACATCTGCGCGTGGCAGGCGGCGGCATTGCAGCCCGTCTCGTGGATGGTCTCCAGCACGGCGCAACCGGCCGACAGCGGCAGGCCCGAGCCGCCGTACTCCTCCGGGATGAGGCAGCCGAGATAGCCGTCCGCTGTCAGCGCCTGCACGAACTCCGTTGGATACTCGGAGGCAGCGTCGAGCTTCATCCAGTAGTCGTTCGGGAAGCGCTCGCAGATGGCGCGGACACCCTCGCGGATCTCCGACCACTGCGGGTCGATCGGCATCGTCAGCTCTTCGGAAGTCGTCATCGATCCGTGCGTCCTCAGTTACTCGGCGGCCATACGGCGCGTGGGCGGATTGAAGCCCTTCGGCAGACCAGCGCGGAAGATGGTGCCGTAGAAGCTCTCGTCAGGCAGTGTCTCCTCCGCAATGCGGCGCGCCTCGTGATAGAGATCGAGATCGACGCCGGTCCTGATGCCCTGTTTCTCGAGCATGAAGACGAGGTCTTCGATCACGATGTTGCCGGAAGCGCCGGGCGCGAACGGGCAGCCGCCGAGCCCACCCGTGGAGGCATCGAAACCAGTGACGCCAGCCTCGAGTGCCGCGTACGCGTTGGCGAGACCGAGGCCGCGCGTGTCATGGAAATGGCAGTACACGGGCTTGCCACCGGCGAGTTTCACAACGTCGAGGAAAAGGCGCTTGATCTCGCCCGGACCGGCATAGCCGACCGTATCGGCGAGCGTGATCTCGTCGGCACCGAGAGCGAGATACCGCTCGGCGAAGCTCACGACGCGCTTTGGATCGACGCTCCCCTCGATCGTGCAGCCGAACGACGTCGCGAGGCAGCCCTGGATGACGACATCCTTGTACTCGGGCTTTTCCTTGCGAAGCGCGACGACGGCCTCGAACTCAGCAAAGGACTGGTCAGGCGTCTTGCGCACGTTCGCGAGATTGTGGCCCTCGGAAACCGAGAGCACGAAGTTGATCTTGCGGATGCCGGCCGCGAGCATGTTCTCGGCGCCCTTGCGGTTCGGCGCAAGCGCACACATGCGCGGGCCAGGAATGTCGAGCGAAGCATTCGCCACCTCCGCGGCATCGGCGAACTGCGGGATGACCTTGGCGGGGACGAAGTTCGTCACCTCGACCTCGGGCACGCCGGCTGCCGCGACCGCCTTGAGCCACTTGATCTTGGTCTCGGTCGGCACGAACGACTTCACGAGCTGAAGGCCGTCCCGGAGTCCGACCTCGCGTACGATGACTTTTGCACTCATGGGATCTGCCTCCGCGAATTAATGACCTTTGTAGACCGGCTTGCGCTTTTCGTTGAAGGCATTGATGCCCTCCTGGCGGTCCTCCGTAACGACCGTACGATTGTACGCCTCGATCTCGTAGGCGTAACCGTCGGCGCGCGAGAGGTCGCTCGACCTGTCCATCGATTTCTTGGCCTGGCGCACGCTGACCGGCGCGTTGCCGGCGATCTTACGCGCAACGGCCAGCACCTCGTTCATCAGCTCGGGCCCCGGAACCACTTTATTGACCATGCCCCACGCGAGGCCATCGATGGCCGAGAAGGGCGTGCCCGTCAGAATGATCTCCTTGGCCCGGCGCACACCGACTGCGCGCGGCAGGTTCTGCGTACCCATGAGGCCGGGCATGATCCCGAGCGTTACCTCAGTGAGCGCGAACCGGGCGTGCTCGGCGGCATAGACGAAATCACAGGCGAGCGCGATTTCGAGGCCGCCGGCATAGGCATGACCGTTCACAGCGGCGATGACGGGCACCGGGCAGTCCATCATGGCGCGACCGAGCTGCTCGACTAAGGCATGCTGCTGGCGCCATGTCTCGTCGGTCATCCCGCGGCGCTCTTTGAGATCCGCGCCGGTGCAGAAGCCGCGCTCGCCAGCGCCGGTAATGATGAGACAGGCCACCTGATTGGGATCGATATAGAACTGCATGAAGCAGTCGCGCAGCTCCCGCATCATCAAGGTATTCATCGAGTTGAGCGCCTCGGGGCGGTTCATCGTGATGATGCCGACCTTGTCCGGGCCGATTTCCAGCTTGATGGTCTCGTAGGCGGGATGTGTTGCCATGCGTCGTCCTGTCCGGTCCGCGGTTGGCGCTTGAGCGCGCGTCCACTATTGGCGCGCCTGAGCGCGCGGGGGAAATTGGTGTGCGCCCGGAATATCGCGCCCGGGCCGCTTTGGCCAGCCGCATGGCGCCATAGGGGTATGCGCTCAGGCCGTACTATAGCCGCGCAAAATAGTGGGCGCGGTCCAGATGGGCGTGGCTCACGCGCCATTCGATGCGCCGCCCACTCAGATCGAACGTGATCCGGTCGATGGCGAGGAGCGGCGTCCCCGCCGCCACATCGAGCCGCTCGGCGAGACGGCCCGCGGCTGCGACCGCCGTTACCTGCTCCTCCGTGTGGGCGACGTGAAGGCGATAGCGCTTCTGAAAAAGGTCGTAGAGCGTGTTCGGAACCTTGGCTTCCTGCGCGAGGCCCGGGAAAAGCGCCTCCGGCAAAACAATGCGGTCGTCCATGAAGGGGCGGTCGCTGCGCGTGCGCACCCGCGAAATGCGGATCACCCTTGCGCCATCATCCAGTTCGAGGCGCCGCCGCTCGGCCGCCGACGCCTCGCCGGTCGCGACCCGGGCCGGCCGGCTGTCCGGCAGCACCTGAGTGCCGCCATCATCGTAAATATTGAAGAAGCGGAACAACATATGCGCGGGCGTGTGCTCCGCAACATAGGTCCCGCTGCCCTGGCGGCGAACGACCACCTGTTCGGCCGTGAGCGTGTCGAGCGCCTTGCGCACCGTGCCCTGGCTGACGCCCAGTTCCCGAGCCAATTCCATTTCGGCTGGCAGCGCCGTTCCGGGAGGCCATTCCCCACCCGTGATGCGGGCCAGCACGATCGCCTTGACCCGCGCGTAGAGCGGGCTGCCATCCACCGGCAGCTCAATACGATGCTTGCGCACGGCCCTGATCCCGGCTACGTGATCCTCGCGTGCAAGTCTTATATAAGACTTTGCCGGACGCGTCATGTACGGAAAATTCACCCGTACGCATCGAGGGAGAATGGGCCCGTGTCCCAGTCAAACATTCCGCAGTTCCTGGTCCATAGCCCTGAGGACAACGTCGGCGTCGTCGTCGTCGAGGACCTCAAGGCCGGAACCAAGATGCTCGGTGTCATCACCGAGAACGACACCACGATCCATGTCACCGCCAAGCACGACATACCGATCGGCCACAAGATCGCGCTCAAGGATCTGAAAGAGGGCGATACGGTCATCAAGTACGGCGAGGATGTCGGCCGCATGACCGGCGGCGCCAAGACGGGCGATCACGTCCACGTCCACAATCATCGGACCAAGCGCTGGTAGGAGACAGGCACATGGCAACGAAAAAGGCTAAGTCATCGGCCGACGGCTCCAACCTCTCCTTCTGGGGCTGGCGCCGCGAGAACGGTCGCGTCGGCGTGCGCAATCACGTCATCATCCTGCCGCTCGATGATCTTTCGAACGCCGCCTGCGAGGCGGTTGCGAACAACATCAAGGGTACGATGGCGATACCGCATCACTACGGGCGCCTGCAGTTCGGCGAAGATCTCGAGCTTCACTTCCGCACGCTCATCGGCGCCGGCTCGAACCCGAATGTCGCCGCGGTCGTCGTGATCGGCATCGAGGACGGCTGGACGGACCGCGTCGTTAAGGGTATCGCGAAGACCGGCAAGCCTGTGATCGGGTTTGGCATCGAAGGCCACGGCGACATCGCGATCATCGCCAAGGCCTCCTACAAGGCCAAGGAATTCGTGCAGTGGGCTTCCGAGCTCGAGCGCGAGGAATGCGACATCTCCGATCTCTGGGTCTCGACCAAGTGCGGCGAGAGCGACACGACGACGGGCCTCGGCTCGTGCCCGACGGTCGGCAACATGTACGACAAGCTCATTCCGAAGGGCATTTACGGCGTCTTCGGTGAGACGAGCGAGATCACGGGTGCCGAGCACATCTGCGTGAAGCGCGCCGCGACGCCCGAGATCGGCGAGAAGTGGATGAAGACATTCACCGCCTATCAGAACGACGTCATCGAGGCGAACAAGGTCGACGATCTCTCCGAGAGCCAGCCGACGAAGGGCAACATCGCCGGCGGTCTTTCCTCGATCGAGGAGAAGGCGCTCGGCAATCTCGAGAAGATCGGCCGCAACTGCACGTTCATCGACGTGCTGAAGCCCGCCGAGACCCCAGCAGTCGGCCCCGGCCTCTACTACATGGACACGTCGTCAGCGGCAGCCGAATGCGTGACGCTCATGGCGGCGGGTGGCTATGTCGTGCACACGTTCCCGACGGGCCAGGGCAACATCATCGGCAATCCGATCGTGCCGGTGATCAAGATCTCGGCCAATCCGAAGACGCTGCGCACCATGCCCGAGCACATCGACGTCGACGTGACCGGCATTCTGCGCCGCGAGATGACGCTCGACACAGCCGGCGACGCGCTGATCGACATGATCGTGCGCACGTCGAACGGACGCCTGACGGCCGCGGAGGCCCTCGGCCACCGCGAGTTCGTCATGACGAAACTCTACCGGAGCGCATAAAGTCGCCGGAATTCGCTCTGCACTTCGAGCGCTCAATCCGGTCCCCGGGTTGAGCGCTTTCTATTTGGAGGCTATTTCTCGCGCCATGCAGCTCTTCGTGCCATCCATGGATCATCTGCCCTCCTACGTCGCGGCGCTGGAAACGGGCTGGTCACCGAACAACGTGCACAACGTATCGGCGGAGCAGCTCGCGGCCATTCGTGAGAATTCTGCCGCCTTCATCGTCGGCCTCTCCATGCAAGGCGGCACGATCACACTACCGAGCGGGAAAACCGTTCCCAAACTGCCGTTCATCGCGCGCTGGATGTGGGATGGTGATTTCTGCGGCAGCATCTCGTTGCGCTGGCAGAAAGGTACGGACACGCTGCCGCCGCATGTGCTCGGCCACATCGGCTATGCCGTCGTGCCATGGAAGCGCGGGCGCGGCTACGCCACCCAGGCCCTGCGGGAGATACTCGTCGAGGCGAAGGCCGCGGCTCTCGGGCGCATCGAGATCACGACCGACCCGGACAACACCGCGTCGCAGCGCGTCATCGAGCGCAATGGGGGAAAATACGTCGATAGCTTCGTCAATGAACACTTTGGACCCGAGCCGCACCTTCGCTATGTTGTCGAGCTGAGGTCAGCCTAGTGTCCCGATTCCAAAGTTCGCCTCAGCTCGCTGCTCGCGTCCCGAGCGAACTTCGGAATCAAAAGGGACACTAGTATCGAAATCTTGCTAGTGTGATTCAGATCGAGAAATTCGCTCCGAACCTTGCGGCGAGATCTGGCGAATTTCTCGATCATCACACTAGAGACGGAACACCACGCCATGAAGATCACCCGCATTCGCGACGCGGTCGCGAAGATTCCCTCGCCCATGCGCAACGCCGTCATCTCGTTCGATAAGATGACGATCAGCATCGTTGCCGTCGAAACGGACGTGATCCGCGATGGGAAACCCGTCATCGGCTATGGCTTCTGCTCGAACGGGCGCTATGCGCAATCCGGCATCATCCGCGAGCGGCTCGCGCCGCGCATTCTCGAGGCGGACCCCGCCAAGCTGCGCGACGAGAAGGCGGGCACTCTGGACCCGCACGCCATCTGGGCGGCCATGATGAGCAACGAGAAGCCGGGCGGGCACGGGGATCGCGCGTTCGCGGCCGGCGGCATCGACATGGCGGTGTGGGACGCGACGGCGAAGATCCTCGGGAAGCCGCTGTGGAAGCTGCTTTCGGAGCGTTACAACGGCGGCAAGCACGACGAGCGCGTACTCGTGTACTCGGGCGGCGGCTACTATTACCCCGGCAAGGAGAAGCAGGGCCTGCAGGACGAGATGCGCCAGTGCCGCGACCTCGGCTACAAGCTCATGAAGATGAAGATTGGCGGCGCATCGCTCGAGGATGACCTGAAGCGTATCGAGTGGTCACTCGAAATTGCAGGCGATGGCCAGAACCTCGCGGTCGATGCCAATGGCCGCTTCGATCTCGACACCGCGCTCGCCTATGCCCGCGCCATGGAGAAGTACAACCTCTGCTGGTTCGAGGAACCGGTCGAGCCGCTCGATTATATGGCGCACGCCGTTCTCTGCGAGTCGACGAGCATGTCCATCGCAACGGGCGAGAACCTCTTCTCCGTGCAGGATTTCCGCAATTTCGTACGGCATGGCGGCATGCGCACGCACATCGATTGGCTGCAGCCCGATCCTTCGCTCTGCTACGGCCTGACGGAGTCACTGCGCATCTTCGAGATGGCCGAGCGCGCGGGCTGGTCGCGGCGGCGTATGGTTCCCCATGGCGGGCATCAGCTCGGACTGAACATGGCCGTCGGCCTGCAGCTCGGCGGGACGGAAAGCTATCCCGGTGTCTTCAAGCCCTATGGCGGCTTCGCTGACGATATTCCCGTCGTTGACGGCTACACGACGCCACACATGACACCAGGCATCGGCATGGAACTCAAACGCGAGATGTTCTCGGAAATGCGCCGCCTCATGGAATTCACCTGAAATGCAGGATGCACGTCATGGCCCGCTGGGTCGTCATATTTGAGGATCATCCGCGCGAGATCGGCGATCCGATCCGCAGCAACCATCACCAGGCACACTTCGACTATCTCACCAAACACAGCGACCGCATTCTCATTGGCGGCGGCCTGCGCCCTGGCCCCGATGAATGGTGGAGTGGCGGATTGTGGGTGATCGAGGTGGAGAAGCGTGAGGATGCCGTCTCGCTTATCGAGAGCGACCCTTACTTCACGCTCGGCCTCAGGAAAGGCTATCGCCTCATGATCTGGGGCAAGGCGCCGAACTACGGCGCGGTGACGCTTTAGAGGGATTGATGAGCACAGTCGCCATTCCTGCAGCGGAGCTCGAGACGCTGATCGCACGCGCGCTCGAAGCCTCGAATACGAGCCCGATCAATGCCGCTTCTGTTGCGCGGGCGCTCGCACAAGCCGAGATCGACGGTCAGAAGGGTCATGGCCTCTCGCGCGTGCCGAGCTACGCAGCGCAGGCGCGCGCCGGCAAGGTCGATGGGCAAGCAACGCCCAAGGTCAAACGGACACGCACCGCTACGCTCATGATCGACGTGGCGAGCGGCTTTGCCTATCCGGCGATGGATCTCGCGATTGCCGAGCTTCCGGCGATCGCCGCGGAGACAGGCATTGCGGCAGCGGGCTTCGTACGCTCGCACCACTTCGGCGTTGCGGGGCGACATGTCGAGCGGTTTGCGGAGAAAGGGCTGATCGCACTCACGGTCTCCAACACGCCGCAGGCCATGGCAGCCTGGGGCGGTAAGCGCGCCCTGTTCGGCACGAACCCGATTGCGTTCGCAGCACCGCGGCGCGACGCGCCGCCGCTCGTTATCGACATGGCACTTTCGGAAGTCGCGCGCGGCAAGATCGTGACGGCGGCGCAGAAGGGTGAGCCGATACCGCTCGGATGGGCCGTCGATGCCAGCGGCCAGCCGACGACGGACGCGAAAGCGGCGCTTGCCGGCACGCTTGTGCCGGCCGGCGGCGCAAAGGGCGCAGCACTCGCGCTGATGGTCGAGACGCTCGGCGTCGCACTCACGGGCGCAAACTTCGCTTTCGAAGCAAGCTCCTTTCTCGATGCCGAGGGGCCACCGCCGGGCGCAGGTCAGCTCCTCATCGCGATCGATCCCGCAGCATTCTCAGGCGCGGATGCATTCGCTGATCGGTTCGCTACGCTTGCCGAGATGATTGAAGCTGATGACGGCGCTCGACTGCCCGGGTCGCGCAGGCTCGCGCTCCGCGCGCAAGCTGCGGAGATCGGCATCAAGGTCGACATGAAGCTGCTCAGTGAAGTGCAATTGCTCGCGACTGCGAGATAGACTTCACAGCAAACTCCTCCCACACAGCACGATTTAAGCTGTTGCAGGTTGCCGCCCATTCGAACTAGGCTGCCTCAACACAAAAAATTGATGCCGCACTTTTGATGCGCACTTGGGAGGAATAAAATGAGCCGTAAATACGCTGTCCCGCTCGCCGCGGGGGCGCTCGTTGCGCTTTTGGGCACGGGCGTCGCTGCGCAGACCGTCGATGGTCCGGCGGTGAACTGGAACCTCTCGACCTGGGGCAAACAGCGCGCCTTCACCGCCGGCATGGAGTCGGTTGCCAAGCAGCTGGCCGACCGCACGGGCGGGAAATTCCAGATCAAGACACACTATGGCGAGGCGCTTTCTCGCGACCGCGAGAACCTCGACGGCATCAAGCTCGGCGCCTTCCAGATGGCGCACTTCTGCAACTTCTACCATCCCGGCAAGAACCCCGCGTGGATGGTCTTCACGATGCCCTTCCTTGACCTCGGCGATTGGGACGTCAGGCGCAAAGTGACCGAGGCCATGCTCAAGCATCCGGCCTTCATCAAGGATATGGATCAGTGGAATGCCATGCCCTACAAGTCCGGCCTGCTCCCACAGTACGAATTCCTCGGCAAGGGCGAACCACCGCTGAAGCTCGAGGATTGGAAGAACCGGCGCGTGCGCGCCGGCGGCGGCCTTGGTGATGCAATGAAGATCCTCGGCGCCGTACTGACGACGGTGCCGGCCACCGAAGTCTACACGGGCATGGAGCGTGGCACGATGGATGCCGCCTCATTCCCCTACACTTACGCGCACGCTGCCTACCAGCTTCACACGGTATCCAACTGGTTCACCAACAACATGTCGCCCGGCACGGCTGAGTGCTCCGCGGTGATCAACAAGGACGCCTATGCTGCGCTTCCCGCCCAGTACAAGAAGCTGCTCGAGGAGGCGCTGCCGCAGGGCTACAAGGACCAGATCGAGGCCTACGTCGAGATCGACAAGAAGAACCTCCCGATGTTCAAGGCAAAGCTCAAGGAGGTTCTCTATACGGACGCCGAGCTGAAGCGCTTCCGCGAGATCGCCGGCAAGCCTGTCTGGGACAAGTGGGTCGCCGACAACAAGGATAAATTCGACGCGCAGGGCGTGCTCGATGCGATCTTCGCCGAGATCGAGAAGGCGAAGAAAGAGAAGAAGTAGCTCTCTCTGATCCCACCGCTTGATGGGCCATGGCCATGCGCCTTTGCGACGCCACGGCGCCCCCACCGAGGGGGCGCCGTCCATCACCTACTCCCACGTTCCAATGATCGCAGGAAGAACTCCATGAAGGGCGCAACAGTGGTGGGGACCGCCCCGGGAGAGGGCGGCGCGCTCGGCGCGATCGATCGCGCCGTTCATGCTGTAGAGCGCGGCACGGCCTTGATCTCGGGTTTCGGCATCTTCGCGATGATGATGCTCGGTGTCGTGCAGATCGTCTCGCGCAAACTGCTCAACTATTCGATCCTCGGCTATATCGACATCGTCGAGATCATGATGACGTTCCTCGTCTTCCTCGGCCTCGCCTACACCGAGCGGCTCGGCAACCACATCCGCATGGAGATTCTCGTCAACTACCTGAAGGGCCGCACGCTGTGGCTCTTCGAGCTCATCAGCGTCATCGTCGGTCTCTTCGTGTGCGCGGTGCTTGCCAAATATAGCTGGGACCATGCCATGCGCGCCTATAACTCGGGCGACTCGACGATCGACATCCAGCTCCTCTGGTGGCCCTCCAAGATGGTGGTGCCGGCCGCACTTGCGTTGCTCTTCGTACGACTGCTGGTCAGCCTGTGGGGTTATCTCCGCCTCGTCATCGACCCCACGGCGGTGCCGATCGCCGTGCCCGAAATCATCGACGTGGAAGAGCAGGCCCTGCGCGACGTGGCAGCCGCCGGTATCGAAGTCAACGACAACGGGGAAGGCAAGGTCGATGGGCCTCGATAATTTTACGCTGGGGCTCATCGGCTGCATCGCGCTGCTGGCGCTGGTCATCGTCGGTGTGAGGGTCTATCTCGCCGCGGCACTTGTCGGCCTCATCGGCTGCATTGCCATCATCGGATGGGGGCCGGGCGCAGGTCTCGTCGGCACGATCCCGCATTCGAAGTCGGTGAACTACACACTGTCCGTGCTGCCGATGTTCATTCTCATCGGCTACCTCGCCTTCTACGCTGGCATGACGCAATCGCTGTTCGAAGCGGCAAAAGCCTGGATGGGCTGGATGCCCGGCGGCCTCGCGATAGCGACGATCTTCGCCGTTGCCGCGTTCTCAGCTGTCTCCGGAGCGTCTACGGCCGCCGCTGCTGTGTTCGCGCGCGTCGCCATTCCCGAAATGCTCAAGGCGAATTACGACAAGCGTCTCGCGTCCGGCGTGGTGGCCGCTGGCGGCACGCTCGACGCTCTGATCCCGCCGTCGGCGATCATGGTCGTCTACGCGATCATCGTCGAAGCTTCGATCGGCAAGCTGCTCATCGCAGGCTTCATCCCGGGGTTCATCTCGGCCGTCTGCTATGCCGGCATCGTGATGGGGTGGAGCAGGATCAATCCCAAGGTCGGCGCGCCGATCTACGGCTACACATGGAAACAGCGCTTCACGTCTCTGCCGGGCACGCTGCCGGTCATCGGCGTGATCGTGATCATTTTCTCCGCGATGTTCTTCGGCTGGGCAACGCCGACCGAGGCCGGCGCGCTCGGCGCCTTCGTTGTTTTCGTCGTCGCCCTCTTCAATCGCATGAAGGTCTCGCAACTCAACGAGGCGCTCCTCGAGACAGCCAAGCTCACCGTGATGATCTTCGCGATCATCTGGGGCATCCTCATTTTCGTACGCTTCCTCGGCTTTGCGGGCCTTCCCGAGGCATTCTCCCAATGGGTCGTCAATCTGCCGGTGCCTCCCGTCGTCATCATCATCGGCATGCTCATGGTCTATCTCGTCCTCGGCATGTTCATGGATGCGATCGGCATGATGCTTCTGACGTTGCCGGTCTTCTATCCAGCCGTCATCGCGCTCGGCTACGATCCAATCTGGTTCGGCATCATCGTCGTCAAGATGGCGGGTGTCTGCCTCGTGACGCCGCCCATCGGCCTCAACTGCTTTGTCGTCGGCGCGGTCCGGCGCGACATTCCCTTGACGACAATATTCCAGGGCGCATTGCCGTTCGTGATCGCCGACTTCGTCGCGATCGGCCTCTTCATTGCCTTCCCGGAGATCATCACCTTCCTGCCGGACCTGATGTTGAACTAGGCACGCGCAGGGAGAAACCCTGATCGTCGCGCGTGAGGATTTACTTCCGGCGGCATCGGCTCTTCAGATAGGCCCACGCCAGCACACGCGGGCGGGCGGGCGCCGCGCGTCCAGGGAGAGCACGTTGAGCGATGCACCACACGGCCAGCCCGATGAGGGCGAGGCCCGCCGCACCTTTCTGGCGATCATCGTCATCCTGACGTTCGTCATGAACATGATCGGGCGCGGCGTAACGGAATCGTTCGCGGTGTTCCTGCTGCCGGTGCAAGAGGGCCTCGCCGTCTCGCGTTCCGAAATCACGCTCACGTACTCGATCTACATGCTCGCTAACGGCGTTACGGCACCGTTCGCCGGTCAGCTCATCGACCGGCTCGGCGCGCGCGTCACTTATGGACTCGGCATTCTTGCACTCGGGGCCGGATACTTTCTGGCCGGGTATGCGACCCACATCGTGCACTACTACATTTGCGCAGGACTTCTCGGCGGTATCGGCGCAGCGTCGCTCGGTATGGTGGCGGCGTCGAGCCTGCTGAGCCGCTGGTTCGTCAACCGCATCGGTTCGATCATGTCCCTGCCCTATGCCGCTGTCGGCGCGGGAATGATCGCGCTGCCGCCGTTCGCTCAGCTACTGGTCGAATGGTACGGCTGGCGCGCGAGCCATCATATGATCGGCGCGGGTGTGCTCGCCATCTTTCCCTTCGTCATGCTGCTGCCGCTCGGCAGGATCACAGCCGGCTCTGCAGCTTGGCAGGACCTGCGCGCGCGACAATCGGGCAATGCGAACCGCAATCCGTGGCCACTGGCAGTTGTCTTGCGCACCAGAGCATTTTGGGGGCTCTTTGCGGCCTACTGCTTCACGTCGATCTCCGCGTACGCCGTTCTGCCGCAATCCGTGGCAGCTCTTATCGAAAGCGGTTTCGCTCCGCTGCTCGCCGCGAGCGCCTTCGGCATGATGGGCCTTCTCTCGACGCTCGGTATTGTCGCGATCGGATGGATGTCCGACCGCTTTGGCCGCATCATCACGGTCACGATCTCGTATCTCATCACGATACTCGGCGTGCTCGCACTCATCGCGACTGTTCACGCGCCGTCGCTGTTCCTGATGTACGCGTTCGTCGTCTGCTTCGGACTCATGCAGGGCGCACGAGGCCCCATACTCGTGGCCCTCGTCTCGGTGCTGTATCCCGGTGGCGGTGTCGGCAGCATCTTCGGCGCGCTATCGCTCGGTCTCGGCATCGGCGCCGCGTTCGGCTCGTGGGCGTCAGGGCTTCTGCACGAGATTGCGGGCGGCTATACCGCGTCGTTCGGGCTTGCTGTGCTGAGTTCGATGGCGGGCATGCTTGTCTTTCTTCTGGTGCCAAGCATCCGGCAGGAGCGGCTCCATCCGTCGGCCAGCAGCGGACGAACCGGCAACACAAGCTGATACATCAGCATGAGATGCACATGGCGATGCCGCGCCCCTTGTAATCCCACGCGTCGCACACCAGCTTTTGGGAAGCGATGCCCGCGGTTGGACTGCGGGCGTTGTGGTGCCCTTCGGGCATTTCCTCCCTGGACTTGGGCCGCCCTAGTGAGCGGCCCATTTTTTTGAACACCACACAATTTCGAGAGTGTGATCAGCGGAAGATCGAACTGCCGGTTGCAAAGAAATCGTTGATCGCCGCTGTGATCGCGGCAGCCATTTTCCTCTGCCATTCCTGCGACAGCATCTGCTTCTCTTCGTCGACGTGGCTGATATAGCCAAGCTCGATGAGCACAGCCGGTGTCTCGGCCTGCCTCAAGACGAGGAAGTTCGCGGCGCGCTGCGGATCCCTGCTGAGATGAATGCTGCCGCGCATTCGCTTGGCGGCAAGCTGCCGGAAGTTGAGTGCGAGGCCGTTCGTCTCGCGTGCCATCAGATCGAAGAGAATGCTCTTCACATCATCCTGCGTGCCCTCAGTGGGTAAATGGACGCCGGCCAGAAGGTCCGCGGCATTCTCCTTGTCGGCGAGGCGCCGGGCGCGCTCGTCGGACGCGCTCTGCGAGAGCGTGTAGATTGTCGCGCCACGAATGGCGTGCGCCAGCTCGCGCGCCTCGAGCGAGTCGGCGTGCAAAGAGATGAAGAGCTGCGCCTCGTGCTCGCGCGATAGGCGAATGCGCTGCGCGAGCGGAACAAAAGCATCACTCGAGCGCGTCATCACCACGCGGTATTTGCCGGTCGCGTTGAGCACCTTCTCGAGCTCCCGCCCAACGGCGAGAACAATATCTTTCTCGACGCCGACCGCCCCCTGGGCACCGGTATCGACGCCGCCATGGCCCGGATCGATGACGATCACGGGGACGCGCGGCGCCGCGGGCGAGGATTTCGGTGCGGGTGGTGCAGGTGCTGGAGTTGCATCGGCGATATGTAGCCGCGCTGCGCTTTCGCGCGCCGCAGCCATCTCAACCTCGCTGAGGTCTACCGAGGGCGCAGGAACCAGGTCCAACTCGAGCCTGTGGCGCCCGCGCGCACCCTCGCGGATCAGGCGGGTCGCTTCGACCTGGACGGGTCCCGCCGTTTCGATCACAACCCGCGCTTTGCCCGGTGCGAAGGCGCCAAAGCGAAAGCCGGAGATCAGCCCCTTACCGTCGCGACCGGCTGTCGCCGGGATCGAGAACTCGACATGACTGACATCGACGACGACCCGATCGGGCGTCCGCAGGCGGAAAACCTGATATTCGACGGGCCCGGTCAGCTCGAGTGCAAGCCGGGTCAGGGACTGGTTGCCCGTGACCGAGGCTGCATCTGCGACAACTGGCCCCACCTGAGCGGGCGGGGTCGGCTCCTTCACATCTGAACGCGGCTCAGCCTTTTCGGCAGTTGGTGGTGGCCGAGGCGGCATTGTTTTGACGTGCGTCGAACCCTGGGCCGCGACCGGCACAGCCCCCAGCACAGCCCCAAGAACGCCGTTCGCCGTTGCGAGCACGCACGCAATGATCAGACGTGATGCCAGTGCACGCATCGTCCCCCGTCAGACCGAGTCTGTTGCCCCTCCAGCCAGCCGAAGTTAACCCAATCTTCGGCCGAATCACGCCTCTTGTGTCGTCGGTCACATGCAAAGTGATCGCATGTGCCAAGGTATGCCCTCCACGGGCCTTGCCTCGCTAGGGGCAAGATCGTAGAGATACTTCAGTGTGTCGTTCTTGCCGCGACGAGTTGCTGCTGGGACCTGTCTGATTCCCGCCAAGCCGTTGAGCGCGAGCTGCATGGAGCGCCCCGCAGACACTGCGGAGGAGGCTTCAGGAGGATCGTGGCCCCTTCGGGTCACATCGCAAAGCTCACCGCTGAGCGCGGGGCCCCCAGGCCACAGTTTCGATGTCGTTTCAGCTCGTTATGCCGCTAACCCTGCATCGGCGACATGACCCGCCAAGGGGTGAGCCCGACGTTGCGAGCGCGCTGGCGCAGACGATACACGGCGTGCTGGAGTTTCGACTTCCGGCCTGCAATTCCGGTCCCTCAGCCCCTTGGCTTCGGGACAATTGTGAGCCGTTCCGAACCGACCTTCCCGCGAGGGGTGGAACGTCGGAACGTATTAAGAACAAAGGGGCGTGCAGCCCCTTCGAGGAACAATGAGACACCGGAGTTCCCCCCAACCAACCCTGTCCGTTCCCGGCTTCCGGGCACGGCAAGGCGCTGCGCACGCCGGAGCGACCGCTGATGCGGCCGCATCCTGCGCGTCGGGCGCGAGAGGGTGGCGGGCTCCATTCGTGATCACGCTATCAGCCAACCCGCGCCACAGCCCCGCGCACTCGCTGAGCCCCCATCGCACGCGCGACAGGACGACGAGCCCCGGGCGGCGCGCCCAGGACCAAAGACCATGGAAAAGAACAAGATGCTTATCGATGCCACCCACCCGGAGGAGACCCGGGTGGTGGTACTCAGAGGCGGCCGGGTAGAGGAATTCGATTACGAGTCAGCATCGCGCAAACCGCTGCGCGGCAACATTTACCTGGCGAAAGTCACACGCGTCGAGCCGTCGCTGCAGGCCGCGTTTGTCGAGTACGGCGGCAATCGCCACGGCTTCCTCGCCTTCAGCGAAATCCATCCCGACTATTACCAGATCCCCTTTGCCGACCGGCAGGCCCTCATCGACGAGGAAGTCGAGGAAGAGGCGCGCGCCGAGCGCGAGGCCGATGCACGCGCCGAACGGCGTGAGCGCGGCGACCGAGGGGGGGAGCGCAGGGGCCGCGGTCGCAACCGCCGCGGGCGACCAGCCGCTGGCGCTGATGCCGATTCCGCGGAAGCTTCGGCCCCGGAAGCCATTGAAGACGACACCGCTGCCGAGGCGGATGAGCACGATGATGCCGGCAGCTACGGCGACGATCGTGAGCAGCGGCACGCCCGCGCAGATGATGACGATGCGGAGGCGCCCAGCGCCGTGCCGCTGGCTCATGCGCGCGAGGAAAGGCTGAGCGAGCCGGTCGAAACCGCGATCGAGACGATCGAAGTCGGCCACGCCCAGGCCCATGAGTTCACCGCCGAGGCGCTGCCGGCTGACGGCGCAGGCTCCGACGAAGATGCACCGAAGCAGATCGGGCTCGTCGAGGAAGTCGGCGTTACCGAGGTCGACAGCAACGGCGCCACTGCCGAGTCCGTCGAGCAGGTCGGCGCCGAGGACGCACTCGAGGAACTACCCGAACGCCCGCAGCGCCGCCGCGCACGCCAGTACAAGATCCAGGAAGTCATCAAGCGCCGCCAGATCATCCTGGTGCAGGTCGTCAAGGAGGAGCGCGGTAACAAAGGCGCGGCCCTGACCACCTATCTCTCGCTTGCCGGCCGCTACACCGTCCTCATGCCGAATACAGGCCGTGGTGGCGGCATCTCGCGCAAGATCACCAACGCTCAGGACAGGAAGCGCCTCAAGGCCATTGCCGAGGAGCTCGAGGTGCCGGAGGGCATGGGCCTTATCGTCCGCACGGCCGGCGCCGCGCGCACGAAGCAGGAGATTCGCCGCGACTTCGAATATCTGCTGCGGCTCTGGGAGAGCGTGCGAGATCTCACATTGCGCTCGACGGCGCCGTGCCTCGTCTATGAGGAAGGCAATCTCATCAAGCGCTCGCTGCGCGATCTCTACTCCAAGGACATCGACCAGGTTCTGGTTGCGGGCGACGAGGCGCACGAGGAGGCGCACGGCTTCCTCAGCATGCTCATGCCGGGGCACGCCGACAGCGTCATCAATTATCGCGAGCCGGAGCCGCTGTTCTCGCGCTTCCAGATCGAGCGCCAGCTCAATGCGATGTTCAGCCCGCACGTGACGCTGCGCTCGGGTGGCTACCTGGTGATCAACCAGACCGAAGCGCTCGTTGCCATCGACGTCAACTCGGGCAAGTCCACGCGTGAATTCTCGATCGAGGAGACGGCCCTCAGCACGAACCTCGAAGCTGCGGACGAGATCGCCCGCCAGCTCAAGCTGCGCGACCTTGCCGGCCTCATCGTCGTCGACTTCATCGACATGGAGGAGAAGCGGAACAACCGGGCCGTGGAGCGCCGCATCAAGGACGCCCTGCGCCATGACCGCGCGCGCATCCAGGTGGGGCATATCTCGCACTTCGGTCTGCTCGAGATGTCGCGCCAGCGCCTGCGGACCGGCGTCCTCGAAGGTTCGACCTCGCAGTGCCCGCATTGCCAGGGCACCGGCATTATCCGCTCGACGGAATCGGTGGCACTGGCCGTGCTGCGCGGCATCGAAGACCACCTCATGAAAGGGCCGATGACCTCGATCGCGGTTCTCACCACGGCGGGCGTCGCGCTCTACATCCTCAATCACAAGCGCGGCTTCATTACGGAGATCGAGCAGCGCTACGGCATCTTCGTCAGCGTCCAGGCGAGCGAGCGCATGCAAGGCGCGAACTTTGCCATCGAGCGCACGAGCGAGCCGACGGCAGCGCCGGTGCGCGCCCAGCGCAATGTCGTCAGCATGGACTGGGGCTTTGACGGCAGCGAAGGCGAAGGCAGCGACGAAAGCGAGATTGAGGAGCGGCCTGAGCCCCGCAGCGAGCCGCGGGAAAGCGCGACTGGCGAGGAAGAGGCAGGCGAGCAGCGTTCGCGCCGTCGCCGTCGCCGTGGCCGTGGTCGCCGCGATCGTCAGGAAGCAGGTAGCGAGCGCGCACCGCGCGGGCCCGACGATGAGGTCACGCCGCACGCTGATGCCGAGACTGACGGCGCCGAGGCCGAGGCTCCCGAAACAGATACCGATGAAGGCGATGAGATCGGCGCAAGCGCGCAGGAAAGTGGACGCACGCCGGAGGACGGCGAAGGCCGCGGCCGCCGCCGTCGCCGTGGCCGGCGAGGCGGTCGCTCGCGTCATCGCGAAGGCGCGACGGGGCCCGATGGCAGCGTCATCGCCGGCTCGCCCGCGGACCCGGGCGCTGATCAGCCGGATGTCGATCCGGGCTTCAAGCCGCACGGCAGGTGGGGCGATGTACCAGCGCGTCGGCGCGACGAGTCATCGCTCGATACGCCAGACCATGGCGTGACCTCACAGGGCGTTACCTGGGAGATCGTCGGCGCAGCGCAGGAGCCTGAGGCTCCAGAGCCTGAGCCCGTGGCCGAGCCCGTCGCAGCGGAACCGCCAGCGCCGCCCGCGCCGGTCAAGGCCGAAGAGCCCGAGCCGCCGGCGCCGAGCGCGCCAGCCGTCGAGGCGACGCCCGCACGCGAGCCGGCACTTGCGAACGGCACCATGTCCCATGCCGAGAGCGCGGTGGCGCCGGAAGCTCCAGCTCCCACGGCTCCCGAAGTGCCCGAGGGCCCGCCGCGCCGCGGCTGGTGGCAGCGCCGCTTCGGCGGCAACTGAACCTTTCGTGAAGCAACGCCCGTTGTCCCCTCTTTCCACACCTGGAAAGAGGGTGCGGGCGCTTGCGCGCGAAGGTGTCGCCGAAGCGTGGCACCCTTAGCGCAACGCCGGCCATAAATACTCGCCAGTTGCCCGCTAGCTGCTTGACGTAAGTCCGGCGGCTGGAGGACGGTGTCCGCAGTTTTGGGCGGGCCTGGATCCGAGGGGGGTGGCGCATGTCTGCAGTCGAAGTGCTCACGCCAATGCCGCGGAACCAAGCGCCGGCGCAGCCCGCCGCGCCCGTGCCCGAAGTCGAAACGCCGCTCGCTGGCACTGCACCCGCGGAGCTTCCGGCTGCAGCACAGCAAGAGCCGCGCGACGATATCTTCGAGGAGATCCTCGCGCACGCCGACGAGCGCGAGAAGTTCATTCCGGTGACGCGCGCAGCCCTGATGGAGCGCCTGACCCGGCAGCAGTCGTGGCGCGGCAACGAAGCCAAGGAGGCGCGGCGCTTCTTCCGCTATCTCGACTATTGGCGGCAGGCTTCCTACTCCGCCCACCTACTCGAAATGGGCCAGACATACGAGCCCTTCAATCCCGACAGCGATCTCCTCGTCACGCGCCGGTACACCGACGCGGAGAAGGGCACGCTACAAGAGCGTCTCATCGAGCAGACGCAGATGCTGCTCGAACAGGCGAACTACACACGGATCGATCCCGCCGACATCAAGCTGATCCTGACGGCCGACAGCCACTACGGTCTCGATCTCCAAGTCGATATGCACGCATTCGACGAGCTGATGATCTACTACCGCGGGGCGACGAAGCGCAGGCTCCATCGGCGCGATGCGCGCAAGCTCTACCTCTTCAAGGAAGAGTACGACGTTCCGATCTTCCAGCGCCTGTTCGTGCTTTTCAAGCTGAAGCCATTCGAGCAGCGCGTCGACGAGGTGATGAAGCAGCAGAGCTGCGAGCGCACTGCCGCCGAGAAGATCGTACGCAAGCTGCGGGGGTCGCTCGGGGCCGAGATCAGCTCGAACTCGATCTACATGAAGCTCTTCAAGAACATCCCACGCTCCGACATCGAGATGTGCTTCCCGAACACGACGGTCAAGTTCCGTCTGTTCGACAAGCTGAGGCTCGGCGTCACCGCGGGTGGCGGCCTTGGCATGGGCGTCGTCGGTACGGCGACGAAGCTCATGGTTGCCGCAAACCCGATCGCGCTCGCGGGGGCAGTCGCCACGCTCGGTGGCCTCGCCTTCCGCCAGGGCATGAAGTTCATTCACAAGCGCAATGAGTACATGGTGACCATGGCGCAGAACCTCTATTTCCATGCGCTCGCCGACAATCGTGGCGTGATGACCGTGCTTGCGGACCGCGCGGCCGAGGAGGACATCAAGGAGGAGATGCTGCTCTACAGCGTGCTCGCCAAGGACACCGTGCACGTCAATGAACTCGCCGATGTCGACGCGGCCATCGAGCAGCAGCTCTTCAATACTTTCGGGCTCAATCTCAACTTCGATCTGCACGACGCGCTGGATCGCCTCGTGAACGACGGCGTCGTACAGATCGGCCAGGACGGCTGGATCAGGACGCTCGGCCCGGCGGACGCCGCCCGGCACATCGATACCCTGTGGGACAACTACCTCGACGAGCTCCCCGATCCGACGCGCGGCGAAGGCGTCGAGTTCGAGGACGAGCCATTGGGTTGATGGAGTGCGGACGATGCCACGCATCGTCAGAAGCGTAGTCGCTCTCGCCGTATTGGTAGCTCTCGCCTACGCTGGCTGGGAATGGTTCAAGAGCGACCATCATCTCAGCTTCGTGCCGAGCGCAATGGGCGTCCAACGGGTACTTTACGTCTCCGAAGAGTCGTGGGGCTTCGGCCCTGGTGGCAACGAAACGGGCGTGATCGTTTACGAGATGCCGGCCCCGATCTCCGCGGAACTCTCGCGAAGGGGACTCGTGTATCTCAACGAACTGTCGTCGGAAGCGACCGCTCGAGATTGGCGCGGCCGATATTCTGATTGGCAGCGTACTCCGATTGAGATCAAAGGCGTCTGGAGGCCCACTGAAGCATTACCGACCTCGTCTCCCCTTCGAGACTATCTGGACCGCTACGGCTTCGCGATCCCAGTTCGAAGCGACGTTGAGCATCTGGCCAATGACGCGCTCTTAAATCCGGGCAACTTCTACGCACATGGGCGCGCAGGAGGAGTGATCATCCTCATACCTTCCGAAAAGCGCATGATTTATGCCTATCGCGGCTAGGAGCGAAGTCCGCTTTAGTCGAATAACTGGCACTGCCGAACGCCTTCTGCGCGCCCACGTTTGCCAAGGGTTCGCTGCAATGAATGCCGCGGTGCATCCCAGCCCCTCCCAGCGCACCCTTGACTGCGGGGACGTGGTCGGCAAGGTGATGGTCCCACCTTACGCAGGGTCCAATGACACAGGCATCGTTCGCCGCCAGCCTCGCGCGGCGGCTGCCATTCTACTATGGCTGGGTCGTTCTCGGCGTCGTGTGCTGCGTGTCGATCGCGCGCGTCGGCCCCGCCGTCGCAACGCTGTCAGTGTTCATAGGTCCGATGACGGCGGAGTTCGGCTGGTCGCGGACCGAAATTTCCGGTGCCGTCTCCCTCGGCGGAATTCTGGCCGCAATTACATCGCCGATGCTCGGCTCCTTCCTCGACCGCAAGGGACCGCGCACCATACTTCTCATGGCGGTGCTGACAACAGGCATCACCATTCTGCTGCTGTCGCAGATCGGAAATCTGGCGGCGTTCTATCTGCTCTTCTGCATTGCGCGAATGAACTTCGCCGGCCCATTCGACCTCGGCGCGCTGGGCGCGGTCGTGAACTGGTTCGTCGCGCGACGACCGCTGGCACTCTCCATGTCGCTGCTGGCGCAAATGGCCGGTCTTACGATGATGCCGCTCATTGCGTACTGGGCGATGGAACATGGTGGCTGGCGCGCGGGTTGGATCGCGGTAGGCGTGACGGTGCTCGCTGTGGGATTTCTGCCGACTTGGCTGCTGATGGTCGGGCGACCTGAAGATCTCGGTCTCAAGCCCGATGCGGCGAAGCCAGACACCGGAGCAACGCCCGGGAAAGTGACTGAACCCGAGCCGACCTTTACGCGAGCCGAGGCGCTCGCCACGCCGACGTTCTGGCTGCTCGCGATCTTCACAATGCTGGTTTGGCCGGTGCAGGCAGGCGTCAGCTTGCATCAGGCCGTCCATTTCACCGAGCGCGGCATGAGCCTGAGCACGGCCGTGACGGGCGTCACGGTCTTCTCAGCAGCTTCAGGTATCTGCGCGCTGCTGGTCGGCCTGGCACTGCGCCGGATCGGCGTACGCGCCGGCCTCGCCCTTTCGGCTTGTGGCATGGCTGTTGGAACGGCACTTATCGGAAGCGTGTCGAGCCACGGCGATGTGCTGCTGGCGGCGGGCATCTTCGGCGCATCACTCGGCGGCCTGCAAACCTGCTTGCCGGTGGCCTGGGCCGACTACTTCGGCCGTAGAAACTTCGGTGCCATTCGCGGCGTGGCGCTGACGATCCAGGTCACAGCCCAGGCCATAGGCCCGCTGCTGTCGGGTGTGCTGCGAGACTGGACCGGCAGCTACGACGCTTCCCACACGACATTCGCTACGCTCGCAGGACTGGCCATTCTGGTCGCGCTCCTCATCAGGGCGCCGAAACTACCGAACAGGGCCGTGTGAACGCAGCGGGCCGAGGCGGTCGAAGTCAGCTTGGGTCTCGACTTCAGCCGCGCCGTGCGGCCTCGATCGCAGCGACGTCGATCTTTCTCATGCCCATCATTGCGTCGAACGCGCGCTTGGCTTCTGCGCCGCCGGCCGCCATTGCCTCGGTCAACACACGCGGCGTGATCTGCCAAGAAATGCCCCACTTGTCCTTGCACCAGCCACACGCACTCTCCTGGCCACCATTGCCAACGATCGCGTTCCAATAGCGGTCGGTTTCCTCCTGATCATCGGTCGCGATTTGAAACGAGAAGGCTTCGGTGTGCTTGAAGACCGGACCGCCATTCAGTCCAATGCAACGGACGCCCGCCACGGTGAAGTCCACCGTCAAAACGTCACCTTGCTTGCCGGACGGATAGTCGCTCGGCGCGCGGTGAACCGCGTGGACAGCGCTGTCGGGAAAGACTTCGGCATAAAAGCGGGCCGCAGCCTCGGCATCCTTGTCGTACCAGACGCAGATCGTGTTCTTGGCCATCGGATATCCTTTCGTTTAGGCGAGCCTCCCGCTCCCTTGACCAAGGACGGATCAGAGCATGCCAATCCGACACCCGGGTGTTATTTTTCTAAGATCCGAAGCGCGCAAAAAGAAAGCGCGCCTCCCGTTTCCGGAAGGCGCGCGATCTGTCTCAGGCTGGTCGTTCGGGCTGGCTGATCAAGCCGCCTGGCGTTGCCGCCGGCGGGCTGCCTTGGCCTTGCCGAACGAAACCGGCTGGCGGGCGGCTGCCTGCCAGCGGCGCGGCTCGAGAGCCTCGCCACGACGATGCTCGTGCACCTTCACATCAGCGGCATCGAAAGCCGCCTTGAGCAGGGGTACGACCAGGTGCGGCTTGGTATCGCCGCACATGAACACGTCGAGTGCCGCATAGCCGGCCTCGGGCCAGCTATGGATGGTGATGTGCGACTCTGCCAGCACCGCCACACCTGCGACCCCGCCCTTCGGAGAGGTCGGATGCAGATGAACGTTGAGCAGCGTCGCTCCAGCAGCCCGGGCACAGCGCTCGAGCGTCGTCTTTATGTAGGGCAAGTCGTCCAGACGACTGCCACCAAACACGTCGATTATGAGGTGCGAACCCGCAAACCTCACGCCGTCTCGCTCGATGAAGAAATCCTTACGGTCATCGTTTGCGACGGGTGCAGAGCAGATAAGGTCTTCCTTTTGGGCGGGGCTTGAACGAGTCAAGTCCATCCCCAATTGGAAGAGGGTGTCATCAAAGGCCATGTGACCCTCCCCAACCAGCAGACAGATGTGACCCGTCCGCTCCTTACCTTGGGGTTTCAGGAGATCCTTGACCTTTGGGGCAGGTGGACGAACGGAGGAGCGTCATATGAGGCCAATCGCCCCCCCACGCAAGACCTTTTGCCCCCTTGCGGCAAAAAAGTTTCCGCTGTTGCCAGCAACGACGAATGTCGGTGTACGCACGCTGATCCGCAGCAGCTTCTCAAGCGTCAGTTGTCGAGGAAGCGCTTGAGCAGATCCTTGGCGCGCTTGGCGCCCTTCTCCGCCTCGGGCGTATCGCCGAGCAGGCGCTTTGCCGCCTTGTCGATATCCTCGTCCTTGATCCCGCGCGCAGTGTCGCGCACGCCTTCGATCACCTTTTGCGGGCTCTTCAGAATGCTCTGATAGTCGCCGCGCAGGCGCGGGCGGTGCCATGGCCCCGAGAGCTGCAGCGGCACGGTTAGCCCCGCCAGGCTCTTCGCGCTTCCCGTGGCGGCGCTGTCCGCCAGCCGCGGATTGAGCGTCATATCGAGCGTGCGGGCAGGGAGATTGATCGTGCCTGCGCTGTCGAGGCTAATCGGCGAGGAAGCAATGCGCATGTCCTTGCCCGTCGCGATGCCATCCTTGATGGCAAGGTTTGCAGACAGCCGCGAGAAGGGCGTGCGCGCAGCCGGATTGCGCTCAAGGTTCGGCAACTCCAGGCGCCGCACGCTGGCGATGATCTGATCAACGCTCCAGCCGACGATGGCACCCTCGGCAATTTCCACGGAGGCCGTGCCGGCGAGCGTACCGACGATCTCCTGCTCGGTGGTGCCGTGTCCGGCGACAGCGAGGCGGATCCGCGCGGGACCGTCCAGCACCTCGAAGCGCCCGGCATTGCCGAACGTCTCGAGCGCACTCACACCATCGAGCGCAAGGTCGATGGCGACGTGACCGGCCGTCGAGGCGGTGATTACGCCCTTGGCCTTGCCGCCGTGCATCGCGCCCTCGCGGATGTCGAGCCTGAATGAGCCATCGGAAAGCGACAGGCCACCGACCGCATCGGTCAGCACGGCACCGCGCCAGACGACACGGTTGGCACGCAGCCGCGCCTCACCATCGGCACCACTCAGGTTCGCGAAGGCAATCGGGTCGGTCCGCCAGGATCGTGGCGCCCGGCCCTCGCGCGGCTGCGCGTCCTCGTCACCGCTCGCATCGCTCTCAGCGTCGGGCGCTGCTGGCTTAGGCGCGCGCGATGGTTCGACGCGACGAACACTGCGGCCACGCTCGCGCTCCTCGCTCCGGCGCGTGCGTGTCGTATCCTTTTCCTCACGCAGTCGGTCGAAGTCGAGTTCGGCCAGCACCAGATCGGCAGCGAACCGGGGTCGCCTGCCGAGCGCCACCTCGACATCCCCACGCGCGTCGATGCCGGTGGCCGTGAGTTGCATTGCCTCGATGCGTGCGCGGCTCTCGTCAGCTTCGAGCTGCCCCTTCAGAGCAACAGTCCCGCTCAAGCCTGCATTGTCGCGGATCCGCATCCCGAGCCACCGCCCGGCCTCGCTCACCGAAGGCGTCGTCAGATCGAGCCGCCCTTTCAGGGAGAGCTTGTCCATCGCGCTGACGACACCGTCGAAACGCGCCGTGCCGTGACGGCCGGTAAGCCGCAGCGAGAGCTTCTCCACGCCACGCACTGCTTGCTGCCCAGGCTCAGCCCCGACATCGAATTTCACGATATCGCCATTGTACGCGAGGCTGCCGCGTCCCCTGAGCGGCGCCCCTTTACGGCCTTCGCGTCGCGTCAGTCGGAGCTGGACCTGGTCCGCCTGGGTCAGGTTGCCTGAGCGCAGATCGCGGTAGCGGACGATGCCATCGGAAACATTGATGGTGAGATCGCCGCTCTTCAAGGGTTCGTCGCGCGGGCGTCGGCGTCTCTCACCGGAGCGCGGCTTCTCGTCATCCGGCGGCGCCGCCTCATCGTCGAGTGGTGCCCCATCTTTCTGCGACGCCGCCTGCAAGGCCGGGCTCGAGAAGCGCCCCGCATTGATGTCGCGCACCACCTGGGCAACGCGCACCGACGGCGCAACGTCATGTTCGGCCTTCAGCCACTTGCGGCGGCCATCTTGCCCGATGACCAGATCGAGCTGCGGGCGTCTGAGCGAGATGCGATCAGGGCGCACGCGCCCCCAGAACAGCGACCACAGTTCGGCTTCGACCTCGACGGACTCGACACGAAGTACAGGGGCGCCACCTTCCTCCGAGGTTGCCACCACGACGTCGCGGAATTCTATGGATGGTGCCGGCAGCAGGTTGAGGGATGTCGCCCCGTTCAGTTCGAGCACATAGCCCGTGCGGGCGCGGAATTCGGCGACGACCCGCTCACGGGTGATGTCGACGGGCGGCGCCACGAGCAGGAAGGTCACGGCCGCCAAGACGATGAACACGACCGCGAGAACCGCGTACATCGCGATCGTCAGTAGGGTCGATCCCCACCCACGCCGTGGCGGGCGGCGCGAGGCACGCGACCGCCCGGGCGCTGCCGGGGGCGGCGGCGTCGGGCCTCGCGTAGGTGTCGCCTGCGCAGTCATGACATGCCATCCCATGCAACGGGATTGTGGCGGGTGTCGGAGCGTACGGCTGCAATCTCGTTCAGTTTCCGAGCTGAACCCGCGTCAGTCCACAGCGTATCGGTCTCGGAAGCAGTCGTCGGAGAGATCCTCAGATATCCAGATCCTTGGCGAAAGCCGCGCGCTCCTGAATGAAGCGGAAGCGCAGCTCGGGCTTCGAGCCCATGAGCGCATTCACCGCTTCCGTGACGGCCGCCTTGTCATCCTCGACGACCTCGACCCGCAGCAGAATGCGCTTCGCAGGATCCATCGTCGTGACCTTGAGATCCTTGAAATCCATCTCGCCGAGGCCTTTGAAACGCGTGATGTCCACCTTGCCGCGCGCCTTGAACTCGCTCTCCATGAGCTGGTCCTTGTGGCGATCGTCGCGGGCATAGACCACCTTGCCGCCCTGCGTGAGGCGATAGAGCGGCGGCACCGCGAGATGAAGGTGGCCGTTGGCCACGAGCTCCGGCATCTCCTGATAGAAGAACGTGATCAGCAGCGAGGCGATGTGCGCACCGTCGACATCGGCGTCCGTCATCACGATCACGCGGTCGTAGCGCAGGTCCTCGTCGCGATACTTCGTGCCTGTGCCGACCCCCAGCGCCGTCACGAGGTCCGTCAGAAGCTGGTTCTGTGATAGCTTCGCCGACGTCGCGTTCGCGACGTTGAGGATCTTGCCACGCAGCGGCAGCACTGCCTGATTCTTCGGATTGCGCGCCTGCTTCGCCGAGCCACCAGCCGAGTCGCCTTCGACGAGGAAAATCTCGGTGTCGCCGCTCGTGCTGGAGCAATCGATGAGCTTGCCGGGAAGGCGCAGCTTGCGCGTCGCGTTCTGGCGGCCGATCTCCTTCTCGCGACGGCGCTTGAGGCGATCCTCGGCTTGGTCGAGCGTCCACTCGAGGAGACGCGTTCCCTGCTGCGGGCTGTCGGCGAGCCAATGATCGAAGGCATCGCGCACGGCGCTTTCGACGATCCGGGCCGCTTCCTGCGTCGCAAGGCGATCCTTGGTCTGGCCCTGGAACTCCGGTTCGCGAATGAAAACGGAGAGCATGCCGGCGGATGTGCCGAGAATGTCCTCTGCCGTGATCTGTGCCGACTTCTTGTTGCCGGTCAGCTCGCCATAGGCGCGCAGACCCTTGGTCAGTGCATTGCGCAGGCCCTGCTCGTGCGTACCGCCTTCTGGCGTCGGCACGGTATTGCAGTAGGAGTGCTGGAAGCCGTCATCGCTGCTGATCCAGCACATGGCCCATTCGACAGAGCCGTGCCCTTCCTTCTTTTCGATGCGGCCGGCGAAGATGTCCTTGGTGACACGCGTCTGGCCATCGATGGAGGCCGTGAGATAATCCTTGAGACCGCCGGGGAAGTGGAACGTGGCCTCGGCCGGCGTGTCGTCCTTGATGAGCGAGGGATCGCATGACCAGCGGATCTCGACGCCGCCGAAAAGATAGGCCTTCGAGCGCGCCATCTTGAGGAGACGCGCCGGCTTGAAGAGCGCGCCCTTGCCGAAGATCTGCTCGTCCGGATGGAAGCGGACTTTCGTGCCGCGCCGGTTCATGATCGAGCCGAGCTTCTCGAGCTTCGTTTGCGGAATGCCGCGGCTGAAGATCATGCGATAGAGTTGCTGGCCACGCGCGACCTCGACCTCCAGATGATCGGAGAGCGCATTGACGACGGACACGCCGACGCCGTGCAGGCCGCCCGATGTCTGGTAGGCCTTGCTGTCGAACTTGCCGCCCGCGTGCAGCGTGCACATGACCACTTCGAGAGCCGACTTGTTCTTAAACTTCGGATGCGGGTCGATCGGGATACCGCGGCCGTTGTCGGCAACGCTCAGGAAGCCATCGGCGTCGAGGCGCACCTCGATCCAAGTCGCGTGCCCAGCCACCGCCTCGTCCATCGAGTTGTCGATGACCTCGGCGAAGAGGTGGTGCAGCGCCTTCTCGTCCGTGCCGCCGATGTACATGCCGGGGCGGCGGCGCACGGGTTCCAGGCCTTCCAGAACCTCGATGAGATCGGCGCCATAGTCATCGGACGCATCGCCGTTCTTGCGGGCGCGCAAAGGTTTTTCGGTCAACTCGGCCTCGAGCTTGGCAAACAGGTCACGGGAGGACGCCATTGCGTATGGCTCCGATCATTCTGTGGTCGGGATATGTGACGCATCACATGCGATGAGCGGCGGTAATCCGGCCGAATCTCGGGTCGCGCCCGTGGGGAGGGTGGTCGCATGGGGGACGCCCCATTGGCAAGGCCCGGCTAGGAAATCCACCGACAGGACGGAGATAGGTGGCTGACGCGCCACGAAAGTTGCCGATGATCGCGTTCAAAAATCGAGGTCGGCGTAGTGGGCCGGTGGTGGCAGCGCGGGCAGCCGGTCGGCAAGCAGCGGACGAAACGAGGGCCGCGATTTCACCCGCGCGTACCAGACCTTGGCACTGGGGGCACTATCCCACGGCACTTCCGAGAGGTAGTCCAGCACGGAGAAATGCGCCGCCGCCGCGAGATCGGCGAAACTCGGTTCGTCCCCCGCCAGCCAGCGTCGCGTATCGCCGAGATAGCCGACGTAATCGAGATGCTGGCGCAGGCTCGCGTGCGCGGCCCTGAGCCCGCTCGAACTCGGCGCGCCGGTCGGCAGCCCCGAAAGCAGGCGCGGCCAGGCTTTGGCAGCCAGGAGTTGCTGAGTCACCTCCCGGTCGAGCCGGCGATGGAACCAGTCGACGAGGCGGCGGGCCTCGGCACGATCCTCGCCGGTACCCGGAAAGGGTCGCGGGCCACGAGCCTCCAGTGCGCCGCGCCCTGCGAGCTCGTCGAGATACTCGCTGATGGCGTAGGCACCGGCGACCACGCCCCCCTCTTCGAGTTCCAGAAGTGGAAGGTCGGCGGGCAAGGCAAGTCCGCGAGCGCCCGGAACAGCAGCATCGGCGCTCTCGGACGCAAGATCATGCGCGAGATTGAGTTCCTGCAACGCCAGGCGGATCGAGCGCGAGAATGGACACAGCGGGAAGTGCCTCAGACGCAGCATTATGCGTGCCTCCGAGCCGGCCGTGCTGCTCGTGTGCTCAGAGGACCTTGTCCGTCGCGGGGGCCGCAACCGGTATGACCTTCACCGGGTTTGCCTCGCGAACGGCGAAAATCAGGCTCAATGTCTCGGGCCGGCGGCGATCGAGCGTGCGTGCGGTCACGAGTTGCAGCCGAACGCCAGGCATGCCGACGACAGGCGCCCCGAGATCCGCCACTTCCTGCACTTCGACAGCCCGCCTCTCTGCCTCGGCCGTACCGAACTGCACACGATCACCAGCGGACAGCGGCTCGTTCAGGACGCCGGAGGGTACGGGCTCGCCATCGACAACGAGCCGGGGCAATTGCGCGGGCGCTGCCGTCATGACCTTGGCCGGCGTAACTGCGAGGGCGGACGCGCCGTCGGCGCCGGCATCATCGAGAAAGAGCGTACCTTGCGGGGCGACACGCGCGTAGCTGCGTTCGAGCAGGCGATCGGGGCTCGCGAAACTCCAGAGCCAAGCTCCGAGAATGACCGCAAAGCCTGACGCAACCGCAGCACCAGCTAACCGGCCGCGCCCGACAATCAGTCTATTGCCTGCCATGGTGACGCCCCTCATCTGATCGCCCATCGGACCATATCCCACTGGAACGGCGTGACCATTCATATGGGGCATCCGGGCTGATTCGCCAACCTGAGGCCCCGAATCTCGCCCGCGGACATGGCCGAAGCGTGGCATACGCAACGCCCTCTGCCTTAACTCAGGGCCTATACGGCTCTCGGCGCTCTGCAAGAATCTGACCGCGGATATTGAAGACGATTTCACCCCGCTGGTTCCGCGCCTGCGAGTCCGTTTGCAGAATACCACGATCCGGCCGGGACTTGAGATCGATCTTGGCCGCCGTACGCCCACGGAACGTCAGAGTATCGCCAGGGTAAACAGGCTTCAGCCATCGCAGGTTGCGGAAACCGGGTGAAGGCCCGTAGCGCGCGACGGGTGCGCCAGCGGCATGGATTTCCCGCTCGATCTGCTGCCTGAACGCCACGAACTGGCGGATCCAGATGGCGGCAGTATGCCAGCCGGAAGCGCACAATCCGCCGAACAGTGATTTCCGGCCTGCTTCCTCATCCAGATGGAAGGGCTGAGGGTCGAACTGCTTGGCGAAGGTGATGATCTCGTCCTTCGTGAACGTGTGCGCGCCAAGCTCGTAGACCTCGCCGATCTGGCGGTCCTCGAAGAAATTTCGCGTCGGGTCGGGTGCCGGGCCTTCTGGACCGTCCCACACACTTTCGAGCGGCGGCGGCCGCTCGCCCTTGCCGCTGCCTTCGACCTTGGGGCCGGGATTGCGCACCTTGAGCAGCTGATTGCTGTCCCAGATCATGATGACGTCGCCGGCCTCGTTCAGCATCTCGAACTTGACCTTGAGAAGCCCGACCTCCGGCCGTGAGGCGAGTGCGCGCTTCTCCGTGCAGATGACGCGTCCGGTCAGCACCTGATCCGGAAACAGCGGCTTCAACCACTTGCACTCGTCGATGCCAGGCGAGCCGAGGGACGTCCAGCCGTCTTTGAGCAGGCCGTCGGCGATCATCCGCATCATGATGGCGCACGAGTGGAAGCCCGACGCGCACAAGCCGCCGACGATGCTGGCCTTGGCGGCCTCCTCGTCGATATGCATGGCCTGCGGATCGTAGGCGCGCGCAAACGTGATGATGTCAGCCTTGCTGACGCTGATGCGGCCGAATTCGATCAGCTTGCCGACCTCGACGTCCTCGAGGTGGACGCCGTCAGGCGGCCTGGGAAAAGTGTCCTGCATGGTGGAGGCTCACGATCGTTCCGGTTTCATTGCGCTGCAATACAGCACGCGCCCGCCTGCCTGGGCAAGCCGGGCAAGCGGAACGGCAGCTCTTCCATAGGGCTCAGGATCGATCAGGCAGCGACGACGTGCGCCCCGCGCGCAAGCTCGCACTCCGTCCAGAGTGTCCCCAGCGCCGCGACGAGCGCGTCGATATCGGCGTCGCTGTGGATCGGAGTTGGCGTGATTCTGAGGCGCTCCGTACCGCGCGGCACCGTCGGATAATTGATCGGCTGCACGTAGATGGCGAACCGGTCGAGCAGCGTGTCGCTGACGGCCTTGCAATGCACGGGATCACCGACCAGCACCGGCACGATATGGCTCGGATTGTCGATCACCGGGAGCCCAGCGGCCTTGAGGCGGCGCGCCACCGTGCGGGCCCGCTCCTGGTGACGCGTGCGCTCGACGTTCGACGTCTTGAGGTGGCGGATGCTCGCGCAGGCACCGGCCGCGATGGCGGGCGCCACCGAGGTCGTGAAAATGAAGCCCGGCGCATAGGAGCGGATCGCATCGCAGATATCGGCCGAAGCGGCGATGTAGCCACCCATGACGCCGAAGCCTTTGGCGAGGGTGCCGTTGATGATGTCCACGCGATGCATGACGCCGTCGCGCTCGGCGATGCCACCACCGCGCGGTCCGTACATGCCGACGGCGTGCACCTCATCGAGGTAGGTGAGCGCGTTGTACTTCTCGGCGAGATCACAGATCGCGCCGATCGGGGCGATCACGCCGTCCATGGAATAGACGGATTCGAAAGCAATGATCTTCGGCGTCTCGCGCGGCAAGGCGGCGAGCTTGGCTTCGAGATCAGCAAGGTCGTTGTTCTTCCAGATCTGCTTCGGACCGCCGCCATTGCGGATGCCTGCGATCATGGAAGCGTGGTTCTTCTCGTCCGAAAGGATCACGCAGCCTGGCAGCAGCTTCTGCAGCGTCGAAAGCGTTGCCTCGTTGGCGACGAAGGCCGACGTGAAGAGCAGCGCAGCCGACTTGCCGTGCAGGTCCGCGATCTCGGCCTCGAGCTCGACGTGATAGTGCGTGGTACCGGAAATGTTGCGTGTGCCTCCCGAGCCGGCGCCGGCCGTATCGAGCGCCTCGTGCATGGCGGCGAGCACAGCAGGATGCTGTCCCATGCCGAGGTAGTCATTCGAGCACCAGACCTTGATCTCGCGGGTCTCTTCGCCTCCGAAGCGCTCGGCCGCCGGAAATGCCCCACGGCGGCGCCGGATGTCGGCGAAAACGCGATAACGGCCTTCGTCGCGAAGCTGGGCCAGAGCCTTCGCGAAATGTGCGCTGTAGTCCATGAGGATCCCGCTTCCCTTCTTCTCGTCAGCCGACAGCCCGGCGGGCACCATCAGCTCAGGACTCCATCCTGGAGCGGTTATAAACTGCTGCAGGGGCCAAACAAACGAAAAGGCCGGCGCGGACTGTCGCACCGCAGGCCGGCGAGCTGTCTTGATGCGGCGCAAAGGCTGGCCGCGGCTTCCGGGCGCGCGTGCAGGGCCTTGAAACCGCGCTAGGATGAGGCTGATGGCACATTCAGCGAAGCATGACTGCGAGGCTCTGGTTGTCGGGACGGGACCGGCGGGACTCGTCGCGGCCCTTGTGATGGCCAGGGCGGGCTTGGCAACGCTCGCCGTTGGGCCGGCCATGGACCCAGCGCGCGACACGCGCACGACAGCGCTCTTCACAGGCAGCGTCACCCTTTTGCGCAACCTCGGCCTCGGTGCGCGGCTCGCTCCAGCCATCGTGCCGATGACCGGGCTGCGGCTCATCGATGATACGGGCGGACTGTGGCGGGCACCCGAGGTCCTGTTTCGCGCCGAGGAACTGGGCCTCGAAGAATTCGGCATCAACATCGACAATGCGGCGCTGAATACCGCGCTGCTGGCCGCGGCTCGCGAGCAGACCGGTCTTCGCCTGATCGACGATACGGTCGCGCCAGATTTTCAATCTGACGAGAACGGCGTCACCGTCAAACTCGGCAGCGGCGGCACGATCCGCGCGCGTCTGGTTGTAGGCGCCGACGGCCGCGGGTCACTCTGCCGGCGCGAAGCCGGGATCGAAGCGCGATCGAACCCCTATCCGCAAAGCGCCGTCGCCACGCGTTTCCGCCACACGCGAGCGCACGGTGGCATTTCGAGCGAGTTACACCGCCCGGCCGGACCGCTGACGACTGTGCCGCTCCTTGGTCTCGCATCTAGCCTCGTGTGGGTGGAGACGCCCGAGGAAGCCAGCCGTCTCATGAATCTCGACGAAGCGGCCTTCATCCGAACGCTCGACGATCGCCTCCAGGGTCTTCTCGGCACCGTAACGGCGATCGGACCGCGCGCGAGTTTTCCGCTGACACGCATGTCCGCCGATCGCCTCGGCGCGCGCCGCATTGCACTCATCGGCGAGGCCGCGCACGTCATACCGCCGATCGGCGCGCAAGGTCTCAATCTCGGCCTGCGGGACATCGCGACAATCGTCGAACTGGTTACACGGACGCGGAGTCTCGGCGGAGACATCGGCGGCGAGGCTGTGCTCAAGGCCTATGACACGGAGCGACGCAGCGATATCGCGACGCGCTCCACCATGGTCGATACGCTCAATCGTTCGCTGATTTCCGACTTCCTGCCCCTGCATCTCGTGCGTGGGGCCGGCCTCCACGCCCTGAACACCCTGCCCTGGCTCCGCCGCCTCGTCATGCGTGAGGGGCTTCATCCTTCGGGCCGCCTGCCAGCGCTCATGCGCACCTGATCGCTGCGCCACGGGCATGACCACTACGCAAGGGCGCAGCTTGACGGGCGCGCCTTCTGCAGCGCGAAATACGCGCACGCTTTAGCGTGAGAGGAAACACCGAATGGCTCTGAAACGCATGGTGCTCGAAATCGGCATGGGCACTGACATCCGCGGCGCCGACAGCACGAAGGCCGCCGAACGCGCCGTGCGCGATGCGCTCTGGCGCAATACGCTCAGCATTGCGACGCTCATGGGCAAAGAGCGCTCGGACATGCACCTCGAAATCAATATCGGCGTGCCGCGCCCGCAGACGGTCAACAAGGAAGCCGTGCTCGCGGTCGCCCCTTACGGCAAGGGCAGTGTCAAGGTCGTCGAGGGCGGGCTCGAGATCCCGAATGACGATGGCACCGACAGCACGATCCTGGCGCACGCGCTGGTCGTCGTATCGCTCGACGTTTGAGAGAGGGCTCACGCATGAAACCGAAGCGCATTATTCTCGAGCTCGGTGCCGGAGCCTCGCTCCATGGCGGCGACTACACCAAGGCGGCCTTGCGCGCTGTCGACGACGCGATCCATCACAGCTCGCTGTCGTTCGTGCGCAATCTCGGCCTCGACGCGAAGAAGATGGAGGTTACGGTCACCATCGGCGTGCAGAAGCCGGAGCTGGTCGACGCTGCCAAAGTCAAAGCACGGCTGCCGCATGGGCAGGTGACCGTGAATGTCGTGAAAGGCGGCCTCGATGTGCCCGACGTCGAGAACAACGACATCACCGTGCTTGCGAGCGCGGCGGTAGCGGTGCGGATGGAACTGCCGAAGCGGGGATGAAGGCGGCGCGGATCTCAGCCGCCGCTCGACCAGATGATGCGGGCGATCCAGTCGACGTGAGAGCGATCGAGCTCGACGGGATCGCCGTCGCCGCGGAGGGAGACGAGTTCCACGCGGCGTGTGGTCTTGCTGACCAGCAGACGCGGCACGGCAAGCGCGCCCTGCGGCTTGATGATGATGCGGTCGCCCGCATTGGCGATCGCATTGGATGCGGCGACGAGCGTCAGCCCGCACCGATAAACAGGCTCGAGGCTCCGGTCCGCCACCTCGACGGCGAAGGGCCCACCACCGCCGACCACGAGCTTGGCATGGGCATCGAGCCCCTCATCCGGGGGGCCACCATAGGGATGCCAGCTCCCGACGGTCGCGTTGGTGATCTGCCCGATCAGGGGCACACTGGCCGGCATGGGCGCCTGCCGCGCACGTTCCGTCTCGGCGGCGAGCGCAGTAAACTGGTCGAGCGTGAACCCAGTGGCGGTGAGGATCTTGGAAATGCTTTCGGTGCTCGGCCAGCGCGGCCGGCCCTCGGGCGTGAAGCGTTTGGAGGGATTGAAGGCCGTGGGATCGAGGCCGGCGAGACGCGCGAGCCCGGAAGGCGACAGCTCCTTATGGCGCGCCAGCGCGTCGATCGCGTTCCAGATCCACGCGTGGGTCAGGATCGATTGCGTCGGGCTCATCCAAACACGCCTAGAAGACTTTCTCTGGTCGAGTTCTACTCCCGCGCGGGGGGCCGACGACGAGTTCGGGTCGGTAATCCGCACTGAGATCGAAAAGAGCAAAACCCATGCCGCTGAACGTGCACCACTTAGTCCATACGGGTGTTAAGAGGTGGAGAAGTTTGAGCCCATGGTTGACGTGTCGATAATGGCGTACAAAATCTGTACTGAGAATGAATGGCGCCAACTCCAGGAAACTGGACGATTTTTCGGCTCCGCAGATGACTTGCGGGACGGTTATGTCCACCTGAGCGCGCGTGGTCAAGTGGCGCGTACGGCGTCCAAGTTCTTTGCCGGCCGAACCGACCTCGTGCTACTCGCCATTAACCCTGACCGTCTCGGAAGCGCACTTCGCTGGGAGGCATCGGAGAGCGGTACCCTGTATCCGCACCTCTACGCGCCGCTGCCCCTCGACGCTGTCGTGACCGCCACACCGCTGCTGCTCGGTCCAGACGGCCACCATATCCTGCCCGCGGAGTTCGGCTGATGCTCAATGCCCTCACACAGCTTGCGCTGCCGGCGCTCCTGGCCCTCGATCCCGAGACGGCACACGAGGCGACACTCAAGGCGCTGGAGAACGGTCTCTATCCCGCAGATCACACGGCCAATCCGCCGACGCTCGCGGCGCGCCTCGGCGATCTCGTGCTCCCCAATCCGATCGCCATAGCTGCGGGCTTCGACAAGGACGCGCGCGTTCCGGACGCCGTGCTTGGGATCGGCTGCGGCTTCGCGGAGATCGGATCCGTCACGCCACTGCCGCAGTCCGGCAACCCCAAGCCGCGCGTCTTCCGACTGCCGAACGAGCATGGCGTGATCAACCGGCTCGGCTTCAACAATGGCGGCCACGAAGCCGCCCTTGCCCGGCTAAGGTCACGCGCGCGCCGCGGCGGGATCGTCGGCGTCAACATCGGCGCCAACAAGGATACGGCCGATCGCACAGGCGATTACGTCAAAGGCATCGCGACCTTCTACGATGTCGCCAGCTACTTCACGGTCAATATTTCCTCGCCGAATACGCCGGGCCTGCGCGACCTGCAGGCACCGGCCGCACTCGATGAACTGCTGGGGCGTGTGATGGAAGCCCGCGCGCAGCAGATGGCTGCCGGCAAGCCGCGCCGGCCGATCATGGTCAAGATCGCGCCTGATGTTGCGGAAGAGGATGTGCCGGCCATCGCTGCTCAGCTCGTGGCGCACGAGGTCGATGCCATAGCGGTTTCCAATACGACGCTTGCCCGTCCGGGCGTCAGTCACAATCCGACATCGAAGGAAGCTGGCGGTCTCTCCGGCCGGCCACTCTTCCACCGCTCGACGGCGATGCTCGCGCGCGTTCATCAGGCGACCGGCGGCGCGGTTCCGCTCGTCGGCATTGGCGGTATCGACAGCCCCGAGAGTGCTCTCCAGAAGATGGAAGCCGGCGCCTCGCTGCTCCAGCTCTACACCGGCCTCATCTACGAGGGCCCGGGCTTGATCGGCCGCATCAAGCAGCACCTCGATGCCACGTGCCGCGCACGCAATCTCAAGAACATTTCCGAGGTCGTCGGCACGCGCGCCGCCGAGTGGGCCGCGAAACCTCTCGACGGCTGACCTCTACGGCCGCTCGGGAAACGACACCTGCACGAGCCGCGGCATGAAGATGAGCAGCGATGCCGTCCGCGCGACATAGAACAGCATGTAGGCCGCCCACAGCCCGTGATTGCCGTAGTGCGGCGCCAGCACCGCCCAGATCGCAAAAAACGGGATGATGCTCAGCACCATGGTGTTGCGCATCTCTCGCGTGCGCGTCGCACCCGTGAAGATGCCGTCGAGCTGGAAGCACCACACGCCGAGGATCGGCGCGATGGCTGCCCAACCGAGGTATGTGCCGGCCGCCTGTTGTACGTCGACACTCTTCGCGGTCAACTCGATGATGGCTGGCCCGGCGAACCAAAGCGTGGCCCCGATCAGCACCGCCAACACCGCCGCCCACTGCGTTGACATGATCACCGCGCGCCAGAACGAGCGCCGATCGCGCGCACCGACGGAGCGCCCGACGAGCGACTCGGCTGCAAAGGCGAAGCCGTCGAGCAGGTAGACCATGATGTTGATCAGCGTCATCAGGATCGCATTGGCGGCGAGAACCACATCACCGCCTGCTGCCCCCTGCGCGGTGAAGAACACGATCGCCGTGTAGTGCCCCACCGCGCGCACGGTGAGGTCGAAGTTGATGCCGAGCGAGCGCTTCATCTTCGGCCAGTCGAGCGCGTCGGCCAGAGGCGCCGCCGCCCCCATCTGGCGGGCGATCCGGGTGGCAATGGCGAGGCCCAGTACGGCTCCGGCACACTCGGCGATCAGCGCGGCATAGCCGACGCCCGCGACCCCATAGTCGAACCAGAGCACGAGCAGGATCGCCAGCACCATGTTCAGCACGTTGATCACGAGCTGAACGAAGAACGCGACACCCGCACGCCCGAGCCCGATGTACCAGCCGAGCAGGGCGAAGTTGATGAGGCCGGCAGGCGCTGCCCAGATGCGGATCGAGAAATAGGTCTGCGCTGCCGCTTCCACCTGCTGCGATGCGCCGATCAGCCAGAAGGCGGCCTTCGCGATCGGCCCCTGCAGGACCAGCATGACGAGCCCGAAGAACACCGCGACGCCAAGCGCACGCAGAAGGTGGCCGGCGACCTCCCGGCCGTCGCGGGCGCCGTAGGCCTGGGCGGTCAGCCCCGTCGTCCCCATGCGCAGGAAGCTGAACGTCCAGTAGAGGACGCTGAAAATGACGCCGCCGATCCCGACCGCGCCGATCAGGTGCGCCTGGCCAAGCTGCCCCACGACGGCCGTATCGACGAAGCCGATCAGCGGCACGGTGGCGTTGGAGAGCATGATGGGGACGGCGATCCCGAGCATGCTGGCGTGCGTGACGCTCTCGCCCGGCGCCTCGGCCTTCGCGCGGTCGGACATCAGATCGGCGTTCCCCGGATGGCCACGCTGGCCGTCGCCTCAGCGGCGATTGTCGTCTGGCTTGTTGGAGAAAAGACCGAGAAACCGAACAATGAGCCAGATCGGTATGACCACCACGGCGCCAATCAGGAAATAGCCGAAAACCGTCTCGATAGCCCCGAAACCGAGGTCGGAGATGCGCTGGATCAGGCGGCGAATGTGATACAGGATTTCATCCGGCCGGACATTGAGTGCCGAGAGCACCACGCCGACAATGATCGAGATCACCACGAGGCGGATGATCACGGCCACCGGGTTGCCGCCGAAAATGCGATTGCGATCCATTCAGGCTCTCCAGCACCTTTGCCGTCGATCAGCCATCTGAACGGCGGCAGGCCGAAACATCTACCGCGCTCGGCCCTCCAGGCAAGTGCTATGTCCTGAGACGGGGCGCAGCGCCAGCCAAAGGGGCGGCGAACGACTGAAAAGCGCCCTAAAACATCCGGAATGAAGTCCGCTGCGACAGTAATTTCCTTGTTCTGGGTAATCGTTTGTGGCAGGGAACACCCTGTCGGGCGCAGGGGATCGCATTCATTGATCCCTTTTCTCGACATCGGTACCGTTTGATTAGCTCGTTGAACGAGTAGCCCGCCTTTCCCTGCGCTCATAGTGAATGCGCCGCCTTCTTTGCGGAGGCTCTGGCGCGACCGAACGCAGTGACGGAGGTTCTTGTTGCACCCCACGACCTTTGCTGAGCTCGGGCTCAGCAGCAAAGTGCTCGCCGCCATCGAGGCCGCGGGCTACGCGTCTCCGACGCCAATTCAAACTGAGGCCATTCCTGTCGCGATGACAGGCCGCGATGTGCTCGGGATCGCACAGACCGGCACCGGTAAGACGGCCTCGTTCGTGCTGCCGATGATCGCGCGTCTCGAGACGGGGCGAGCGAGGGCACGCATGCCGCGTTCGCTCATTCTCGCACCGACGCGTGAGCTCGCAGCCCAGGTTGCCCAAAGCTTCGAGAAATACGGCGTCAATCACAAGCTCACCGTCGCGCTGCTGATCGGCGGCGTATCGATGGACGATCAGGTGCGCAAGCTCGACCGCGGCGTCGACGTGCTCATCGCTACGCCCGGCCGTCTGCTCGACCATTTTTCTCGTGGACGGGTCATGCTGATGGGTGTCGAGATCCTGGTGATCGACGAAGCCGATCGCATGCTCGACATGGGCTTCATCCCGGACATCGAGAAGATCTGCAAGCTGCTGCCGCCGCGCCGGCAGACGCTGTTCTTCTCGGCGACCATGCCGCCCGAGATCACGCGCCTCGTCGCTCAGTTCCTGAACGACCCGGTGCGCATCGAGGTCGCCCGCCCCGCCACTACAGCCAAGACCATCACCCAGTCGTTCAAGTTCTGCGCTTCGACGGAAGACCACGACAAGCGGGTCGTCCTGCGCGATCTGCTCCGCGATCTCGACGTCAAGAACGCGATCATCTTCTGCAACCGCAAGCGCGATGTCGCGATCCTGCTGAAGTCGCTCCTCAAGCACGGCTTCAGCGCCGGCGCGATCCACGGCGATCTCGAGCAGTCGACGCGCACGGCGACGCTCGATGCCTTCCGCGAAGGCCGCATCCAGCTCCTCGCCGCGTCCGACGTTGCAGCACGCGGCCTGGACATCCCCGATGTCAGCCACGTCTTCAACTACGATGTCCCCTGGCAGGCCGACGACTACGTACACCGCATCGGCCGTACCGGGCGCGCCGGCAAGCTCGGCCATTCGGTCACGATCGTGACGCCGGATGACATCAAGGCGACCTCCGCAATCACCAAGCTCACGGAGGAAGAGCCGCAATGGATCGGCGATGCGCCCGACGAGGAGACGCTGGCCGACGGTATGAAGCGCCGAGGGCGTGGACGCCGCGGTGCCAGTCCCAGCCGCGGCGCCAGCTCCACTCGCGGCGGCCGCGATGCGCGCGGTTCAGGCGATAAGCGGCGCGAGCGAGGCGGTCGCGATCGGGGCCAACGCCCAGCACGCGAAGCGGAGGCCGCCTCCGGCAGCCGCACCAACGCAGAGACGGCGCCCGTACCACAGCACGCTCATTCCTCGGATCGGCCCGCAGATCGAGCTGCAGACCGCACCGCAGATCGCAGTGCCGATAGAGCCGCCGATAGAACCGAGGAGCGTACTCGTCCCCGGCGCAGTGACGCGCCGCGCGAAGAGCGCTCGGAGGAGCGTCGTGAAGGGCGCAGGCAAGGCGGCCGCGATGAGCGTGACGCATCCCGTCGCCCCCCACAGGAGAGAGCGCAGCAGCATCAGGGCCGCCCGCGCCATGAGGCTCAAGTGCACAAGAAGGATGAGGCTCCCCCCCGCAAAGGTGAGCCGCGCGAGCGCGAACGCGAACCCGTAGCTTTTGGCCTCGACGAAAACGTGCCGGCGTTCCTGCGGCGCCCGGTCCGGATCGCGGGGCGTTAGCCCGCCGCGGTGCTGCGCGCTGTTGCGCGGAAGGCGATGATGACGCCTTCCGCAGTTGATCCTTCACTTACGACCACCGTGCTGATCGCTTCGCAGTAGATTGCACGTGTCGCGAAGCAGAAGGCCGAGTTCGCGCCGCTACCGCCGCCAACAAAAAAAAAGCCGCGATAACGCGGCTTTTTTCGTGCCCTCTGGCAGGAAGGATCAGATCGCTTCCTTGAGTTCCTTGGACGCGCGGAAGGCAACCTTCTTGCTGGCCTTGATCTTGATCTGCTCGCCAGTCGCGGGGTTGCGACCCAGGCGGGCCGGACGCTTGCGCACCTGGAGGATGCCGAGGCCGGCAAGACGAATGCGCGAGCCCTTCTTGAGGTGCTTGGTGATCAGCTCGACTGTCTGCGCGAGCATCTCGACCCCTTGCTTCTTCGGCAGCTCATGCGCCTCTGCCAGTGCCGTGCCGAGATCGCGCATCGTCACCGTCACTACCTTCGCCGCTGCTCCCTTCGCAGGTACCTTCGCCGCTGCCTTGCTCGCCGCTTTCGCCATGTCGTGCCTCCTGGGTTCAACTTAAGTCTTGGTGTGAAAAGCACCGCTTACTTCAGCCAGCCGTACTGCGAACGCCCGCCTGCCCCGCTGCAGGGTGGCCGCTTGATCGGCCGAGGCAACGTCCACGAGCTCAGGCTGCTGGCTTTTCGTCAAGCCTTCTGCCCTTCGCCGAGAACCGTCGAAGTGAGAGCACTTCGTGCCTCTCCCGTCCGGCTCTGACTGCACGTCGCCGCATCGCGCAACGCTCAGCGACTCAACGCGCAGGCTGCCGGATAACGCATGTTAGTGATGATGGGAAAGCAAAAACAGCACGAAAATGGGGGTTTTCGGCACTTCTTGGTCGATTTGCCGCGCTGATATGGGGATCGGCGCCACATCGCACACGCAAAAGCATCGCGTCGGCGGTCCGGGCTTCGATCTTCAGCACGGCCACGTCGAGCCCCAGTGACGATGAACGCCTGTCGTTCGTACCCTTCTCCGGTACGGGGTTCGGGGGCCGAGGACGTCGCGCATAGCCGCGGACCTTGTTGACACGTTCGGCCGCTGTCTCTAAACCAGCCGCGACCCTTCTTGGGTCACCATGGGGCCGTAGCTCAGCTGGGAGAGCGCTGCAATCGCACTGCAGAGGTCAGGAGTTCGATCCTCCTCGGCTCCACCACCCACCACTTCCACGACGCCTGATTTATCGAAGTTTTTTTTTGATGGTCTTTCCACGAACCCCGCTTTGGGGCCGGGAAATGGCCCCGACTGAAGTGCCCGCCGTCGCGCTCGATCTTGGGTGTGGCCGACTGCAGTTTCGGCACATTGAGCCGCCCCTACATTCGACAGCCCACTGCGGTTGAATTTGTGAACGCAGTGCCTTAGGTGTGGCGGAGAAGGGAAGCACCACAAACGACGTCGATCTGGTGGTGGCCGGCCCCCATGGCCGAAGTGCCCTCCGAGGTGCTGATCGGCTGCGTCGCCAAGAAGCTCGGAACGACTTTGTCGTGCGATGCGCTTCTGGTTCGCCGCACATCCAGCTCCGCGTCCGGCGCGTGACCTTTAAGCTTCGTCCGGGAGGTCCATATGCCAGAAGCTGTTAGTCTCACCAAGATCCTGCACGACGAAGATGTGCTTCTCGATGCCGCCATCGACAACAAGGCCGCGCTTCTTGCTGCCGCCGCGGAGCATCTTGGTCGTGCCACCGGCCTCGCGCACGACGTCGTGCTGAAGGCGCTGACCGATCGCGAGAAGCTCGGCCCGACGGCCATCGGTCGCGGTATCGCCGTTCCCCACGCAGGCATAGATGGCCTGACAGCGCCGGCAGCGGTCTGCTTCCGGCTCGCTCACCCCATCGCGTTCGGCGCCTCGGACAACAATCCGGTCGATCTCGTATTCGTTCTTGTCTGGCCCAGTGACAAGCGAAGCGGGTTGCTCGCAACCTTGGGCGGGCTGTGCAAAATGTTGCGCGCAGAAACACTGCTGCAGGAGGTCCGAAAGGCCTCAAGTCGCGCCGAGATCCGAGAAATTCTCGCCGACGCAGCTGCCGAAGCGACACCACGTCCCGGTGAAAGCTAGTCGTTCGCGTTTGCAGACGCCTCCTCCGCAACGCTAAAGTGGAGCCTGCACAGTAGGCGCGGCCGTCCATGACTGCTGCGCAGATCCATCGGCCCACAGCCATCAAATTCGAAAGGCCGCCCGACGAGCATGTCGATCGACGTCATTCTACTCACCGCCTTGATCGTATTGCCGTTCGCCGGCAGCCTCGTCGCAGCCTTCTTCCCGACAAATGCCCGAAATACCGAAGCGTGGCTCGCAGCCAGCGTCGCGCTCGCGGGCCTCGCGATAGCCGTCAGTTTCTTCGAGCCGATAGCCGCGGGCTCGGTCGTTCGCGCCGAGTTCGAATGGCTGCCCCAGCTTGGGCTGAACTTCGTCATCCGCCTCGACGGCTTCGCCTGGAGCTTCGTCGTTCTCATCTGCACGATCGGCCTGCTCGTCATCCTCTATGCGCGCTACTACATGTCTCCGGACGATCCGGTTCCGCGGTTCTTCTCCTTCCTACTGGGTTTCATGGGCGCGATGCTCGGCATCGTCGTGTCGGGAAACCTGATCCAGATCGTGTTCTTCTGGGAGCTCACGAGCCTCTACTCGTTCCTCCTCATCGCCTATTGGCACCACAATCAGAACGCTCGCGAGGGCGCACGCATCACGCTCACCGTGACGGCGGCCGGCGGCCTCTGCCTGCTCGCAGGGATGCTCCTGCTCGGCCAGATCGTGGGCAGCTACGACCTCGACGTCGTCCTCCGCTCGGCCAGCACCGTCACCGCCCATCCGCTCTATCTGCCGACACTTCTCCTGATCGCCGCCGGTGTGCTGACGAAGAGCGCGCAGTTCCCGTTTCACTTCTGGTTGCCGCGCGCGATGACGGCGCCGACGCCCGTCTCGGCGTATCTGCATTCGGCAACCATGGTGAAGGCCGGCGTTTTCTTGTTGGCGCGCCTCTGGCCGGTGATGGCCGGGCACGACTACTGGTTCTGGATCTTCACGACCCTTGGTGCCACAACGCTGCTGGTCGGCGCGTTCCTCGCGCTGTTCCAGCAGGACCTCAAAGGTCTACTCGCTTATTCCACGATCAGCCATCTCGGGCTCATCACGCTGCTGCTCGGGCTCGGCAGTCCGCTGGCGGCGGTCGCAGCAATCTTCCACATCATGAACCATGCGACCTTCAAGGCCTCGCTGTTCATGGCCGCCGGCATCATCGACCACGAGGCCGGGACGCGCGACGTACGCCGATTGGGTGGTCTCTTTTACGCCATGCCGATCACTGCCATCCTGGCGATGGTGGCCGCTGCCGCGATGGCCGGCGTACCCCTGCTCAACGGCTTCCTGTCGAAGGAAATGTTTTTCGCCGAGACGGTCGAAACGCACGTGGCTTCCGCGCTGGACGATGCGTTGCCCTATATCGCCACGCTCGCCGGCATGTTCAGCGTCGCCTATTCCCTGCGGCTGATCCATCAGGTGTTCTTCGGCCCGCCGGCGAAAGATCTGCCGCGCACGCCGCACGATCCCGTCCTCTGGATGCTGCTCCCGATCGGCTTTCTCGTGCTCACGTGCGTCCTTGTCGGCATTGCCCCGCAGATAACGGTCGGTGCCTTCCTCGACATTGCCGTGCGGGCCGTGCTCGGGAGCTCGACACCGGAATACAGCCTCGCCGTTTGGCACGGCTTCACGCCGGCACTGTGGATGAGCCTGCTCGCCCTGGTCGGTGGCATCGCCATCTACGCTGGCTTGCAGACGTACCTCGCGGGCAATGTGGATGGCGCGCCGATCCTGCGCCGGCTCAAAGGCCAGCGCATATTCGAGCGTGCGGTCGCGCTCGCGTCATGGCGTGGCGCGAAAGGGCTCGTGCAGTCATTGGGCTCGACGCGTCTTCAGCCTCAGATCGTGCTCCTACTCTGTGTGACGGTGCTCGCTGCGCTCTGGCCGCTGTCCAAGGGACTGATCGACATTCGCCTCCCGAGGCTGAGCGAGATCGACAAGAGCTTCCTGCTCGTGTGGATCGTCGGGTGCGTTTGCGCCTTGGGCGCCGCACAACAGGCGAAGTACCATCGCCTTGCTGCCGTGATCCTTATGGGAGGCGCAGGGCTTTCGACTTGCATAACCTTTGCCTGGGCCTCCGCACCGGATCTGGCGATGACCCAGCTGCTCGTCGAGATCGTGACGACCGTGCTGCTGCTGCTCGGCCTCAGATGGCTGCCGAAGCGACAGGAGCAAGCCGCCGAACGAGCAACCACCGCTCCTATTCTTGCGAGGCGCATCCGCGATTTCGCGATCGCCGCAGTCGGCGGCGCAGGCTTGGCCGCACTGTCCTATGCCGTCATGACGCGACCGCAGTCCTACACCATCTCCGCGAACTTCCTCGAGAAGGCCTACACGGAAGGCGGCGGGCGGAATGTCGTCAATGTCATTCTCGTCGATTTCAGAGGCTTCGACACGCTCGGCGAGATCGCCGTGCTCGGGATAGTCGCGATCACCGTCTATGCACTGCTCCGCCGCTTCCGTCCGGCGCGGGACAGCGTCATAATCCCTGAGCAAAAGCGCTTCCAGAACGAGTTCGACGCCGCGCACGATCAATTGAGCAAAGAGCCGATCTCCGCGCACTACATGATCGTGCCCGGTCTCATCATGCGGCTTCTGTTCCCGGTCGTCGCCATGATGTCGATGTTTCTCTTCATGCGCGGCCACGATCTTCCGGGTGGCGGTTTCGTTGCCGGGCTGACCTTCGCCATCGCCTTCATTCTGCAATACATCGCGGGCGGCGCGCGATGGGTCGAAGACCGCCTGACGGTCCTGCCAGTGCGCTGGATCGGCTTCGGCCTCTTGGCGGCCGGTGGCACAGGCATTGGTGCGGCTTATTTCGGCCGACCATTCCTTACCTCCTCCTTCCAGTACGTGGATCTTCCAGTTCTCGGTCGCTTGCCGATGGCCTCGGCTCTGCTCTTCGACCTCGGCGTCTTCGCACTCGTCCTCGGAGCGACCGTGCTGATGCTCATCGTGCTGGCGCATCAGTCGATCCGCATCAGCCGCGCAACCAGCAAAGCCGCGCAGCCTGCAGAAGGAGCCATCTGATGGAACTCGTCATCGCGATCACCATCGGTGTTCTGGCCGGCTCGGGCATCTGGCTCCTGCTGCGCCCGCGCACGTTTCAAGTGATCATCGGGCTGTCGCTACTGTCATACGCAGTCAATCTCTTCATCTTCGGCATGGGTCGCCTGCGCGTCGGCGCGCCCCCGGTTCTCGATCCGTCGGAACCCGCCAATCTCGCACGCTACGTCGACCCGCTGCCGCAGGCGCTCGTGCTGACCGCCATTGTCATCAGCTTCGCTATGACGGCCCTGTTTCTCGTGGTCATACTTGTTGCCCGGGGCCTTTCTGGCAGCGATCACGTCGATAGCGTGGAGCGGGGATCGTGACACTCGCCGACCACCTGATCATCGCGCCGATCATTATCCCGCTGATTGCCGGTGGGCTCATGCTGCTGCTCGACGGGCGGCGCCGCGAAGCAATTGCCGCGATCAGCATTCTCTCGACGCTCGCTTTGCTTGCGGTTGCCGTCACGCTTCTCATGTCGAGCACGGCGCCGGAGCCGGCGCAGACCGTCAAGGTCTATCTCCTGGGTAACTGGCCGGCGAGCTTCGGCATCGTGCTGGTTGCCGATCGCCTTGCCGCCTTGATGCTGGTCCTCACGGCAACGCTTGCTTGTGCCGCGCTCCTTTTCGCGTTGGCCTCCTGGCACCGCGCGGGCAGCTTCTTCCATCCGCTCTTCCAGTTCCTGCTCATGGGATTGAACGGCGCCTTTCTGACCGGTGACCTGTTCAATCTCTTCGTGTTCTTCGAAGTGCTGCTCGCCGCATCATATGGACTGGCACTCCACGGCTCGGGACGTGCGCGCGTCAGCGCGAGTCTCCACTACATCGTGATCAACCTCGCATCGGCCACGCTCTTCCTCATCGGCGTCAGCTTGATCTACGGCACCGCTGGCACGCTCAACATGGCCGCGCTCGGCGAACGTATTCCGCTCCTCGATCCTTCCGAGCGGCGGCTGATGGAGATCGGAGCGGCCGTCCTCGGCGTCGCCTTCCTCATCAAGGCCGCAGCGTGGCCGCTCGGCTTCTGGCTGCCGACGATGTATGCGGCAGCGAGTGCGCCCGTGGCCGCACTCTTCGCGGTCATGACGAAGGTCGGCTTCTACGTCATTCTTCGCCTGGGATCGATCACAGCCGAGGCCGCAGGCGGCGCGTCGATTTTCTATGCCGAGGGCTGGCTGTTCACGATCGGCATTGCCACCATGTGCTTTGCCGCGATTGGCATGCTCGCATCGCAGGACATGGGCCGCCTCGCGGGTTACAGCGTGCTTGTCTCGTCCGGGACAATGCTGGCCGCAATCGGTCTTGGCGGCACCGGCATGACGACCGCCGCGCTGTACTATCTTGTCAGCTCCACGCTGACGGTCGCCGCATTCTTCCTGCTCATCGAGCTTGTGGAACGCGGGCGATCGCAAGCCGACGACGTCCTGGCTGTGACGTTGGAGGCCTATGGCGCGGAGGAAGAGGGTGAGTTCGAAGAGGCCGAGGTCGTCGGCGTCGCGATTCCCGCTCTCTTGGCTGTGCTCGGCGTCGCGTTTCTTGCCTGCGCGCTGCTCCTCTCCGGCCTGCCACCGCTCTCGGGCTTCATCGCGAAGTTCGCCATTCTCAGCAGCCTCCTCGATCAGCATTGGCTGACCGGCGGCGGCACCATCTCTCTGCAAGGCTGGATATTGCTCGCTGTCATTCTGGTCTCGGGCCTCGCGACGATCGTGGCCATGACACGCGCAGGCATCCGGACGTTCTGGACGTTCACCGAGCGCGAGCTGCCGCAAGTCCGCAGCGTCGAGATCGGTGCCGTCGCTCTGCTCCTCTTCCTCTGCGTCGCACTTACAGTGCAAGCCGGGCCCGTCATGCGGTTCATGCAGGCGACGGCCAGCGGGCTGGAGCTGGGGCGGCCCTACATCGGCGCCGTGCAAGCGAAAACGCCAACCGTGCCCACGCCAAGGCCCCCGCCAAGTGAGGTCAAGCCATGAGCCGATGGCTGCCATTCCCCGTCATTTCCGCGATGCTGCTGGGCACATGGCTGCTGCTCAACGAAAGTCTTTCCATCGCGCAGATTCTGCTCGGCAGTGCGATTGCCATAGCCGGATCGTGGATCCTGGTGCGACTCGATGCGCCACCGCTGCTCTTCAGGCGGCTGTGGATCATCATGCGGCTCGGTCTCGAAGTCTTCGTCGACATGATCCGTTCGAACATGCGCGTCGCGCGCCTTGTTCTCAAGGACAAGCGCGACCGCACGCCGGGCTTCGTACGCATCCAGCTCAACGTACGCTCTCACTACAGCCTCGCCGTTCTTGCGTGCATCATCACTGCCACGCCGGGAACGAGCTGGGTCGCCTATGAGCCGGCAGGCAACGTGCTGGTCATCCACGTTCTCGACCTCGCCGACGATGACGACTGGGGCGAGATCATCAGGGTCCGCTATGAGGGCCTGTTGAAGGAGATCTTCGAATGAGCGGATTGATCCTGACCGCAGCGCTCACGCTATCCAAAGGCTTTCTGACATTGGCGATGGCGGCGGCTGCCTTCCGTATCCTGCGGGGACCAAGGGCGCAGGACCGTGTGCTCGGCATGGATACGCTCTATGTCAATGCCATGCTCCTGCTTCTGGTCTTCGGCATCGGATCCGGGACGACACTCTATTTCGAGGTGGCTCTTGCCATCGGGCTGCTCGGCTTCGTTGCGACAGTGGCCATGGCAAAGTTCCTCATGCGCGGCGAGGTCATCGAATGAACGCGCTCGAGGAACTGCCGCTTTGGGCGGCCATTCTGACGTCGATACTGCTCGTCCTCGGCTCGGGCCTCGCTCTGATCGGCTCGATCGGATTGCTGCGTTTCAAGACCTTCTACGAGCGCATTCACGCGCCGACGCTCGGCACGACGCTCGGCCTTTTCAGCATTCTGGCCGCATCCATGATCTATTTCTCGGTCGGCCAGACACGCCCGGTCGTTCATGAGATTCTCATCGGCATATTCGTCACGACGACAACGCCGGTGACGTTCATGTTCCTGGTTCAGGCGACGCTTTACCGTGACCGCTTCGAAGGAAGCGATCCGCTCACCGGCCTCAGCGATGAGCAGCGAAGCGTCAAGACGCCGGCCCGAGAATGAAGCGCCGATAGGAATTGTGGCGTCACGCCCGGCTTGATACCGTCAGGCCCCGTGACCCGTTCGCGGGTCGAAACGAGGGACCTGAGCCGCATGACCGTGTCGCCTCCCGTGCGAGAGCTGATCGCCAATGTCAGCGAACCCTTCGAGCGGGCGCGGGCCATGCCGCCGAGCGTCTATACGAGCCCGGAATTCCTGGATCGCGAGATCAAGGACGTGTTCGCCAAGGAGTGGGTGACCGTCGGCCGCGCCGATGCACTCAAGAAGCCCGGCGACTACCTCACGTACGAGCTTGCGGGCCAGCCGATCTTCGTCATTCGCGACACCGACGGCAAGCTGTGCGCCATGTCGAATGTCTGCCTCCACCGCATGTCGACGCTGCTCGAAGGCTCCGGCAACAAGCGGGCGATCGTGTGCCCCTATCACGCCTGGACGTACAATCTCGACGGCACACTGCGAGCAGCACCAGCCATGCAGCTCAACCGCGATTTCTGCGCCGAGCACTATCGGCTGCCGGCGGTGCGGTGCGAGGAATGGCTCGGCTGGATCATGGTCACGCTAAATCCGGAGCTGCCGCCCGTCGCCGATCATCTGTCGGAGGTTCAAGGCCTCATCGACGACTTCGGCATGGAGACGTACATCGAGACCTTCCGGGAGACCCACATCTGGGACACGAACTGGAAGATCCTCGCCGAGAATTTCATGGAGAGCTATCACCTGCCCATGTGCCATGCCGGCACGATCGGTGGCCTATCGAAGCTCGATGAGATGGATTGCCCGCCGGGCCTGCCGACGTTCAACTACCACACCATCCTGAAGGACGGCTCACTCAAGATCGCACTCGCGCATCCGAACAATACGCGCATGCAGGGCGATCGCCGCCGCACCACTTTCCTGCTCGCCGTGTACCCGAGCATGCTCGTGACACTGACGCCCGGCTATTTCTGGTACCTCTCACTGCATCCGCACGGCGTCGGTCAGGTACACATGATTTTCGGCGGCGGCATGTCGCCGGATTTCGTCAACTCACCCGATGCGCAGGCGAGCTTTGCTCAGCTCAAGACCCTGCTCGACAAGGTCAATGTCGAGGATCGCGGCTGCACTGAGCGCGTCTATCGCGGAGTCTCGGCAGGCGCAGCCCGCGCGGGACACCTCAGCCATCTCGAGCGTCCGAACTACGACTTCGCGCAGTACCTCGCGGAGAAGACCGGCGGCTTCCGGCGCGAGTTCGGCGGCCTCGTTGCCGCGAAGTAAGCCCAAGCGACTTCGTCCACGATCAATCCTTGGAGCTCGCACATGCCCATGACGACAATCGACCATGCGAGCCAGCCTCAGGACGAATGGCGGCCGGGTGTGCTGACCCGCATGATTGCTTCGGCGGCCAACGGCTCATCGCAGCTTGCCGTCTTCGAGCAGTGGTGCGATCCAGGTCTCGGCGCACCGGCTCATTTGCACGCCGTCGAGGAAATACTGACCGTTCTCGAAGGCGAGGCGGAGGTATGGCTCGACGACGAGCGGCGCTGGCTTACGGCCGGCCAGTCGGCTGTCATTCCCGCCGGCCGCAAGCACGGATTTCACAACACCGGCTCCGGAGTATTGCGCGTTCAGGCCATACTGGCCTCACCTGTGTTCGAGGCTGCCTATGACGATAAGCGCGAGACGCCGCGGCGCTGGCTGCCACAAGCCGAGTAACCCAGTGCCGTAGGGCTACCCCGTTGCCAAGCACCTGACGGTGATATTGAATACCCCCCAACGGAGGCCAACGAGCACTCCGACGCTCTGCTGACAACGCAATGGTCCGGCAATCCGGAACATGCGTTGTTGCATGACGCCAATAACTAAAACCTGGGAGGATATTCTCGATGTCGCTGACACGATTGCTTGTCGGTAGCGCGACCGCGCTATCGTTGGCCCTCGCGGCCGCCCCTGCCAATGCACAGATCTCCGGAGACGTCGTGAAGATCGGCGTACTCACGGACATGAACAGCATCTACGCCGATATCAACGGCATGGGTGCGGTCGAAGCGGCACGAATGGCTGTCGAGGATTTCGGCGGGACCGTACTCGGCAAGAAGATCGAGCTTGTTTACGCCGACACCCAGAACAAGGCTGACATCGGCGTGGCTGTTGGCGGCCGGTGGTTCGATGTCGAGGGTGTCGACATGATCGCCGGGGCGTCGTCCTCTGCCGTGAGCCTCGCGATCCAGACGCTGGTCGCCGCCAAGAACAAGGTGTTTCTCGCGTCCGATCCGGCCTCGTCGGACATCACCGGCAAGCTCTGCAATGCCAATACCATTCACTGGGTTTATGACACCTACGCGCTGGCAAATGGAACGGGCTCCGCCGTCGTCCAGGCCGGCGGCGATACTTGGTTCTTTGTTACTGCGGATTACGCCTTCGGCCACGCGCTCGAGCGCGACGTCGGAGCGGTGGTGACGAAGTCCGGCGGCAAGGTTATCGGCAGCGTCCGCCATCCCATCAACACCTCGGACCTCTCATCCTTTATTCTTCAGGCACAAGCCTCGAAGGCAAAGGTCGTCGGTTTTGCTAATGCTGGCGGCGACACGATCAACTCGATCAAGCAGGCCTCGGAATTCGGCGTCGTCAAAGGTGGGCAGAAGCTCGCCGGGCTCCTCGTCTTCATCTCGGACATCCACAGCCTCGGCCTCGAAACGGCGCAAGGCCTGCAGCTCACCAGCGCCTTCTATTGGGACCGGACTGAGGAAACGCGCGCATGGTCGAAGCGTTGGGGCGATCGCTTCAAGAACCGCCGCCCGACGATGGCTCAGGCCGGATTCTACTCGAGCATCATCCACTACCTCAAAGCCGTGCAGGCACTCGGGACAGATGATCCCGGCGATAAGGTCGTCGCGAAGATGAAGGAAATGCCGACCGACGATCCGCTCTTCGGCAAAGGTTACGTACGCGTCGACGGACGCAAGATGCACGACATGTATCTCTTCGAGGTCAAGAGCCCCGCGGAGTCGAAGGGCCCCTGGGACTACTACAAGCTCATCCGCACGATCCCGGCTGAGCAAGCGTTCCGCCCGCTCGATCAGGGCGGCTGCAAGCTGGTCAAGAACTGACCTGCCAAGGGCGCGTGCACCGTTCGCCAGCGCACGCGCCTTATCTTGCATCGAGAGGCGATATCTACGCCCGCTTATTCTGCCGGTTGGCGACGAGGTCCTCGACCACTGCCGGCTCGGCGAGCGTCGATGTATCGCCGAGATTGGAGAAGTCGTCCTCGGCGATCTTGCGCAGAATTCGGCGCATGATCTTGCCCGAGCGCGTCTTCGGCAAGCCTGGCGAGAACTGGATCCAGTCCGGCGAAGCCGTCGGACCGATGATCCGGCGGACGGTCGCGACGAGCTCCTTCTTCAGGTCGTCGGACGGCTGGTTTCCTTGGATCAAGGTGACGTAGCAGTAGATGCCTTGCCCCTTGAGATCATGCGGCGCACCGACGACGGCGGCCTCGGCCACCTTCGGGTGAGCGACCAGCGCACTCTCGACCTCGGCCGTGCCAAGGCGATGGCCCGAGACGTTGATGACGTCGTCGACGCGGCCCGTGATCCAGTAGTAGCCGTCCTCGTCGCGCCGGCAGCCATCGCCGGTGAAGTACGTCCCCGGGTACGTTGAGAAGTACGTTTGTATGAAGCGCTCATGATCACCGTAGACCGTGCGCATCTGTCCCGGCCAGCTATCGACGATCACGAGATTGCCGGAACCGGCCCCATCGATGCGCGCGCCCTTCTCATCGACCAGCGCAGGCTCGATGCCGAAGAACGGCCGTGTCGCCGATCCGGGCTTGGTCTTCGTCGCGCCGGGCAGCGGCGTGATGAGAATGCCGCCGGTCTCCGTCTGCCACCACGTATCGACGACCGGGCAGCGGCTGTCGCCCACCACCTTGTTGTACCATTCCCAGGCTTCCGGATTGATCGGCTCGCCAACCGAACCGAGCAGGCGCAGGGAGGCGCGGCTCGTGCGCTTCACGAAGTCGTCGCCGGCGCCCATGAGCGCGCGGATCGCCGTTGGCGCGGTGTAGAACGTGTTCACGCTCCACTTGTCCACGACGTGCCAGAAGCGTGAGGCCGTCGGGTAGTTCGGCACGCCCTCGAACATGAGCGTCGTCGCACCGTTGGCGAGCGGGCCGTACAGGATGTAGCTGTGGCCCGTGACCCAGCCGACATCCGCCGTGCACCAGTAGATGTCACCGTCGTGATAATCGAAGACGTACTGGTGCGTCATGGAGGCATAGACGAGATAGCCGCCGCTCGTGTGCAGGACACCCTTCGGCTTGCCGGTCGAGCCGGACGTATAGAGAATGAACAGCGGATCTTCCGCGCTCATCTCCTCGGGCGGGCAGTCGGCGCTGACATTCTCCTGCGCCTCGTGCAGCCAGATATCGCGCTCCGGCTTCCAGGCGATCTCGCCACCGGTATGCCTGACGACAAGCACTTTCTCGTCACCCTTGCCGACTTTGGCGAGGGCATCGTCGGTGTTCTTCTTCAGCGGGATCGGACGGCCGCCACGGACTCCCTCGTCCGCCGTGATGATGAACTTCGAAGTAGCATCCTCGATGCGTCCGGCGAGGCTGTCCGGTGAGAAGCCACCGAAAACCACAGAGTGCACGGCGCCGATGCGCGCGCAGGCGAGCATAGCGTAGGCCGCCTCCGGGATCATCGGCAGGTAAATGGTGACGCGGTCACCCTTCTTGACGCCGTTCGCCTTGAGCACGTTCGCGAATTTGCAGACCTTCTCGTAGAGCTGGCGATAGGTGAGCTGCTGATCAACGGTCGGGTCATCGCCCTCCCAGATAATCGCCACCTGATCGCCGCGCGTCATGAGATGGCGATCGACGCAGTTAGCGCACACATTGAGCGTGCCGTCCTCGTACCACTTGATCGATACGTCGCCCGGCCCGTACGAGACGTTCTTTACCTTGGTGTACGGCTTGATCCAGTCGACCCGCTTGCCTACGTCGCCCCAAAAGCCGACGGGATCCTCGACCGAGCGCTTATACATCGACTGATATTTCTGCTCGTCGACCCAGGCACGGCTCGCCCACTCCGCCGGCACGGCGTAGATCTTGTCGGACATATGTTTCGCTCCCGTCACCTGCCCCGCCTTGGGGGCCAATCTTGAGGCTGCTGTTGAGCGGCATTATCGGTATGCGGCGGGGTCGGGGCAACCGCCTCGTTGGTCGAATGCTGAATGCCGCAGGCGCGTGCCCCGCGTGGCTCGGATAGAGGGCAGTTTCAACGGCAACAGGGTTCCGGTTGCACCGCGAATGAACTACAAACCATGGCAAAGATCATATCTGGGGAGGCGCCGGCGCTTAGCTCGCGTCGCAGAGGATATTTATGAGTCTCGCCGGCTTTCTCGCGCAACTCCTCAACGGCGTGCAGTACGGGCTCCTGCTCTTCCTGATCGCCAGCGGCCTGACGCTGATCTTCGGCGTCATGGGCATCATCAACCTGGCCCATGGCTCGCTGTTCATGGTCGGCGCGTACGTCGCCTTCCTCGTGACCCGAAGTGTCGGGTCGGTATGGCTCGCCTTGCCAGTGGCGCTCCTGGCCGGTGCAGCATTCGGCGCACTGCTCGAGCGGGGGCTCTTCCGACATTTCTACAAACGCGATCACCTCGATCAGGTCCTGCTGACCTTTGCGCTCATCCTGCTCTTCGAGGAGGCACGATCGATCTTCGTCGGCAATGACTTCTATTCCGTTCCGGTGCCGACGGCCTTCGACTTCTCCGTGCCGATCACCGCCGGCTTCTCCTATTCGGCCTATCGCTTTGCCGTCATCGGCGTGTGCCTCGCGCTGGCCGTCGCGCTCTTTCTCTGGATCGAGCGGACACGCATGGGAGCTATCATCCGCGCCGCAGCCGAAAAGCCCGAGATGGTCGACGTGATCGGCATCGACGCGCGACGCGTGCACATGACCGTCTTCGCCGTCGGCACAGCGCTCGCGCTGACGGCAGGCGTGCTCGCGGCGCCGCTGTACTCCGTCTATCCCGGCATGGGCGACGGCTTCCTCATCATCTCGTTCGTGGTCGTGGTGATCGGTGGCCTCGGCTCGATCTCCGGCGCGTTCTGGTCGGCGCTCCTCATCGGCCTCGTCGACACGCTCGGCAAGGCCTATGTCCCCGCCGTTGCCGGGCTCGCGATCTACGTCCTCATGGCCGCGGTCCTGCTCTGGCGGCCGACGGGCCTCTTCGGTCAGCGCGGCTGAGGAGAACGGCTCATCATGCTGCCGACGCCGAAAGGAGCGTTCGCACTGGCCGCCGGCACCGCGATGTTGGCGATGCTGCCGTTCATGGCTCAGCCCTACTATGTGGAGCTTGCGACGACGGCGCTGGTCGCCGCGATGCTCGCGCTGAGCCTCCAGCTCCTCGTGGGTTGCACAGGCCTCGTCAGCCTCGGCCATGGCGCTTTCTATGGTCTCGCTGCCTACACCGTCTACCTCGTGACACCCGAGGATGCTGGCCTCTCGATCATGATCACACTGCCGCTCGCGGTGCTGACTGCCGGCGGTGCAGCGCTCCTCGTTGGCGCACTCTCTCTCAGGACGCGGGGCTTCTTCTTTCTCATGGTCACGCTCGCCTTCGGGCAGATGATCTTCTTCATCTTCCACGATACCAAGCTCGGCGGCGGGACGGATGGCGCCTACCTCGCGCGGCCCGCGCTGTCCTTCCTCGGTCTTGAGCTGACCTACACGCGGCGCCAACGCCCGGTTTATCTCTACTACGTCGCGCTCGTGCAGCTCGTGGCCATGTATCTGTTCCTGGCTTTTCTGCTGCGCTCTCTGTTCGGCCGCGTACTCGAGGGCATCCGCGTCAACGAGCACCGCATGCGCGCGCTCGGCTACGACACGTACCGCTACAAACTTGCGGCATTTGTCATCGCAGGCGCGCTTGCCGGCGCTGCAGGCCATATGTGGGCCATGCACCGCGCCTTCGTGAACCCCGAGATCGTCGGCTGGCATCGATCCGCCGAAGCGTTGCTCATGATCCTGCTCGGCGGCCTTCAATCGCTTCACGGGCCCATCCTCGGCGCGCTCGCCTTCACCGGGCTCGGCGAGCTGCCGCAGCTCGTCGGCGATGCAAAGCCACTCGCCCGGTTCTTCGCCACCATCGGGCTCGATGATTTCGGCGTCAGAGTTCAGGCTCTCGCCGAGCGCAAACTGCTGCTCGAAGGATTGGTCATCCTCGCTGTCGTTCTCGCCTTGCCGCGCGGTCTCGCGAGCCTGCGCCTCCCGCGATTCATCCGGCCGGCATACGGAGAGCCACCTGCACGCGATGAGCAGGTGCGGCCATGAAAGCTGACTCCGCCCCGGTGCTTGAGACGACCGCGCTCAGCAAATCTTTTGGTGGTCTCGCGGCTGTGCGCGACGTATCGATCGCGCTCCGTCGCGGGGAGCTGCACGCCGTGATCGGCCCCAACGGCGCGGGAAAATCCACGCTCGTCAATTTGCTATCGGGCGAGCTGAAGCCCACGTCCGGCGAAATTCGCCTCGATGGGCGGCTTGTCGACAGCGCCTCTGCGCCGCGCATGGCGCAGGCGGGAGTCGCCCGCTCGTTCCAGCGCACGAACATCTTTCCCCCGCTCTCGGTTCTGGAGAACGTCCGCCTCGCCGCACAGGCCATCCACACGCCGACACGCGAGCTGCTGCGCCCGCGCTCGTCGGCGCGCGATCTGGACGCGCGCGTCGCGGTCGTCCTGGAACACATCGGCCTCCATGAGGCCCGCGACCGCATCGCCGGCACGCTATCGCACGGCGAACAGCGCCTGATCGAGATCGCCATGACACTCGCGGGCGACCCTCGCGTGCTGCTGCTCGACGAGCCGCTGGCAGGCATGGGTAATGAAGAATCCGAGGCCATGGCGCGTCTGCTGAAAGGGCTCGCGCGCGACTACGCTGTCCTGCTCATCGAGCACGACATGGACTTCGTCTTCTCGGTCGCCGACCGCATGACGGTGATGGTGGAAGGTGCGCTGCTCGCAAGCGGGGCGCCGCAAGAGATCCGCGCCGATGCCGCCGTCCAGCGCGCCTATCTCGGGGCGCCATCATGACCGACGTATCCGAACTGCCGAACACGGCCGCAGGTGAGGAGATCCTTGCCGCAACGGACCTTCACGCCTTCTACGGAACGAGCCACATTCTGCGCGGCATCACGCTGCGCGTCCGCCGCGGCGAGACAATCGCCCTCATGGGCCGCAATGGCATGGGCAAAAGTACGCTCATCCGTACGATCATGGGCCTCGTGCCCGCGACCTCGGGGCGCGTAACGCTCGCCGGCATCGATGCGACACGTATGCCGACATTCGCGCGAGCGAAACGCGGCGTTGCTTACGTGCCCGAGGGACGCGGTATCTTCGGCACGCTATCAGTTGCAGAGAATCTCGCCATCGCAGCCAGGCCCGGCCCGGATGGCACGACGGAATGGACCATTCCGCGCGTGCTGGAGCTTTTTCCACGGCTCGCCGAACGGCGCACCAACCGCGGCGATCAACTCTCGGGTGGCGAGCAGCAGATGCTGGCCATCGCCCGCGCGCTCCTGATCAATCCGCGCCTCATCATTCTGGATGAAGCGACCGAGGGCCTTGCGCCGCTCATCCGCGAGGAAATCTGGGCAACCATACGGCTCGTGCGCGCATCCGGCCTCGCGGCACTCATCGTCGACAAATCCGTGCGAGAGCTTGCACACGTCGCTGACCGCGTCGTCGTACTCGTCAAAGGCGAGGTCGTGCATGAGGGGCCGCCCGCGACGCTGCTCGCCGACCCCGACCTCATGCACCGCCATCTCGGAGTCTAGAGCCCGATGCTTTTCATGGACATCGGCGGGAGGGCCATCGAGTACCGGGTCATTCCGGGCGCGGTCTCGGACCGGCCACCTCTGGTCTTCCTGCATGAGGGGCTTGGCTGCGCGGCGTTGTGGCGTGACTTCCCAGACAAGGTCGCCCGCGAACTCGGTGCACCCGCACTCGTCTATTCGCGCTTCGGTTACGGGCAATCGACGGGGCTGGAAGGTCCGCGAACACCCCGCTTCATGCACGATGAGGCCCTCGACGTCATGCCGCTTCTTCTCGATCGCGCCGGCATCGCGCGGCCGCTGCTGATCGGTCATTCCGATGGCGCGTCGATCGCCCTCATCCATGCTGCATCAGCCGGCCGACCGGTCGCGGGGCTCGTACTCATGGCGCCCCACATCATGGTCGAGCCCATCTCGGTCGAAAGCATCGCGCGCATCAGCACGACCTATGCCGAAGGACCGCTTCGCACGCGCCTCGCCCGCTATCATGCTCATGTCGATGATGCCTTTCGCGGATGGGCCGATACATGGTTGGATCCCGCGTTTCTCGACTGGTCGCTTGAGGCCGAGGCACGCGCATTAAGCATACCGACACTTCTCGTTCAGGGCCGGGACGACGAATACGGCACTCTGGCGCAGATCGATCGCATCGCTGAACTCGCCCAGGGCCCGACGGAGCGCGTCGTGCTGGACAAATGCGGACATTCGCCTCATCGCGATCAGGAAGCTGCCGTGCTCGCGGCTATTGCCGATTTCGCCGGGCGGCACTTCCCGGGTAGCGCGATATAGGACCAGGAACTGCGCCATGGCCAAGAAGCAGCAGAAGAGCAGCGCCCGCGGTGCGGGGAGCAGTGTCAAGGCGAAGGCACCTCCGGGCCGCTTCGATCTCGACAATCCCATGCTGCCAAAGGGCATGGAGGAGGCGTCGCTTACGAGCGGCGGATATCCTTACGACAAGAAGATGAAGCGCGGCGAATTCGAGGACGAGCTGAACAAGCTCCATATCCAGCTCGCGTGCCTTCAGAGCTGGATGCGGACGAGCGGCCAACGCATCGTCTGCCTGTTCGAGGGACGTGATTCGGCCGGCAAAGGCACCTGCATCAGTCACTTCGTACGCCACCTCAATCCGCGTCATGCCCGGGTCATAGCGCTCGACAAGCCGACCGAGACCGAAAGCAGACAGTGGTACTTCCAGCGCTACGTTTCACACCTACCGCCGGGCGGCGGCATGTCGCTCTTCGATCGCTCCTGGTACAACCGCGCCGGCGTCGAGCGCGTCATGGGCTTCTGCACGGAAGAGCAGCACGCCGTGTTCCTGCGCGAGGCACCGGAATTGGAAGGAATGCTGGTGCGCGACGGCATACGCCTTTTTAAATTCTACCTCGAGATCGGCCGCGAAATGCAGCTCGTCCGCTTCCACGAGCGCCGCCACGATCCGCTGAAGCAGTGGAAGATCAGCGATATCGACTTGGCCGCCATGGCGCGCTTCGACGACTACAGCGCCGCCAAGGAGGAGATGTTCCGCTTTACGCACACGTCCACCGCGCCCTGGACAGTCATCCTCGCCAATGACCAGCGCCGCGCGCGCCTCGAGGCGATCCGGTCCGTGCTCTGCGCCATCGACTATGAGGGCAAGGACGCCACCGCAATTGGAAAGCCCGACGCCAACATCGTCGGCGCCGGGCCCAAGTTCTTCGCAACGCGATAGGTGACGGGCCGGCGCATGTACGCCGGCCGGCTGTGAGTACGATCAGGCGCTCTCGCTCGAGAGTATCTCGCCGAACATCTCGAAGCTCTCACCCTTCACGCGCGCCATCTGTACCGACTGCAGCGGATAGAAGTCGGTTGCGCTCGTGTTGATCTTGATGCCTGGCAGCAGCAACGGCGCCTCGTAGCCCTTGAGGCTCGCCGACTGCTTCATGACATTGTCACGCGTCAGCTCGTCACCGCACTTCTTCAGCACTTCGATCAGGGTGTGCGTGACCGAGTAGCCATAGTTGTGCGTATCGTCCTTGATGTCGAAGCTTGCCATATACTTCGCCATGAAGGCCTTGAAGGCGACGACATCCGGCGCACTCGCGAACTGCGCGTCGTTAGCGTCCTTGCGATAGAGCGCGAGCATAACGCCCTGCGACGCCGGGATGCCGGCTGGACGGAAGACCGAGCCGAATGACGACGACACGTTGTTGAGATAGTGCGCTGGCTTCCAATCGATTTCGGCGGCCTTCTTGATGGCCTGCGCAGCGAACTTCGGCGTCGTGATATTGAAGAACACGTTGGCGCCCGTGTTCTTGAGCTGGATCATCTGGCTATCGACCGTGGGATCCGTGACCTCGTAGGTCGCGAGCTGAGCGATGAGATTCTTCTTGTCGCCGAGGCCCTGGATGAAGCCGTTGTAGTAGTCCTTACCGTAATCGTCATTCTGCATGAGAATGCCGATCTTGGGCTCCTTGACCGTCGCCAGGATATGCTTGGCGTAGATCGCGCCTTCAGTCACGTAGTCGGGCTGCCAGCCCATGGTCCACGGGAATTCCTTCGGCTGACCCCACTTCGATGCGCCCGTCGCGACGAAGAGCTGCGGAACCTTCTTCTGGTTCATGTAGCGGTGGATCGCCGTATTGGGCGGCGTACCAAGCGTGTTGAAGAGGAAGAGTACCTTGTCCTGCTCCACGAGCTTGCGCACCATCTCGACGGTCTTCGGCGGGCTGTAGCCGTCGTCGTAGGTGATGAACTCGATCTTGCGGCCGTTGATGCCGCCATTGTCGTTGACCATCTTGAAGGTGGCCTCGATCGTGCGGCCGATGTTGCCGTAGGCCGAGGCATTGCCCGAGTAGGGACCGGAGTGGCCGATCTTGATCGTGGTATCGGTCGCGCCGTCGTCATACTTCTTGCCTTGGGCGATGGCTGGAAATCCAACCACGCTGGCGGCCGCAATCGCGGAGCCGCCGACCAGAACATCTCTGCGGGTTCTTTTCGTCATGTGCTTCCTCCTTTGAACGGCCTAGTTTTGAAAGGCTCTATCAGGTCACCTTGCGGCGCCTATCCTGGTGGTCGGATCTTGCGCCACAATGAGGCAAGGCCTCCGGCGATGCCCATGGGCATAGTGTACATCAACACGATCAGAACGATGCCGTAGATCGTCCACGGCTCCAGATGAATGGGCAGATGGACCGTCGACGTCACCCATTTCGTCAGGGCATCGGCGTACTTCTCGATGAACTGGACGAAGAAGCCGCCGATCACCGCGCCAGACAGCGTCGCAATACCGCCGATCACGGCGCCGACGAGGATCGCAATCGAAAGCTCGAAGCGGAAGCTGTCCGGCGATACGAACTCGAAGATGATGGCGTGCAGCGCACCGGCGAGGCCGACGTAGAGCGCACTGATCCCGAACGTGATCGACTTCGTGCGCGCGGAGTTGATACCCATGGTATCGGCGGCGAGCGGCTGATCGCGGATCGCCATCATCGCGCGGCCCATGCGGCTCTGGACGATGTTCCGGGCGACAATGAACATCACGATCGCGCAGGCCAGAACGACGAGATAAAGCCACTGATCGGGGCTGAGCGGCATTCCGAAGGGCGGATCGGGCTTGAAGATGTTGATGCCCTGAACGCCGTGCGTGAACGGCTCGAAGTGGCGGTATTTCAGGAACTGTGGAACGGCAATGGCCAGCGCAAACGTCGCGAGTGCGAGGTAATGCCCCTCCAATCGCAGCGCCGGCCGTCCAAAGAGATACCCGATGACGAAACAGACGAACATGGCGGGCGGGAGCGTCGCCAGGTAGTGCATCTCATAGCGGTCGATCAGGATCGCGGTGACGTAGGCGCCGACCGCGAAGAACGCGCCGTGGCCGAGCGATATCTGGCCGTTGAAGCCGATCAGCAGGTTCAGCCCGAGAACGGCGATCGAATAGACGATCATCAGCGAGAGCTGAAGGAAGTAGAAATTCGAAATGAGGCCTGTCTGCCCTCCGATTAGTGGCAGGAGCGCCGCAAAGATGACGCCGAGCCAGATCCACTTCGAGACGGGCCGTCGCAGGCCGGACAGCGGCACCGTCTCCGCTGCGGCGCCACCGTTTGCAGGGGTTTCTGTCGTCATCGTGGTTGCCATGCTCAGACCCTCTTCACGGTAACGCGACCAAATAGGCCGGAGGGTTTCAGGGTGAGCACCGTAATGACGATGATGAGGGCCACGGTCAGCTTCTCACCATTGCCGATGAGATAGAAGCCAGTCGCGCGCTCCAGCATATTGCCGAGATAGGCGACCATGTTCTCGAGCACGCCGACGATGAAGCCGCCGGCAACCGCACCGCCAGGGCTCGATATGCCGCCGACCAGAGCACCTGCGAAGCCGTAAAGCAGGATGCCAGCCATCATATTGGGCTCGAGGTAGACGACAGGCGCGACGAGAACTCCAGCAACGGAGCCGACCGTCGCGGCAAGCCCCCAGCCGAGCGCCAGCATCCAGTCGACATTGATGCCGACGAGCCGCGCGGAGGTCGCATTGAGCGCCGCCGCGCGCATAGCCAAGCCGAGCGGCGTGAAGCGGAAGAAGCAGAACAGCAGGGCCAGCATACCCACCGCCACAACGATCATGCCGATCTGATGCGGCCCGATGATTCCCGAACCTGCGAAAGTGAAGTTCGGGAATGGCGAGGGAAAGGGTTTGACTGTGTGCGTCCAGATGGCACCCGCAAGCGAGTGGAAGATTGCCAGCAGACCGATGAAGACGACGACGACCGAGAGCAGCGGTGCTGTGTGCAAGGGCCGCAATATGATGCGTTCTATGAGCACGCCGATGATGAACGAGAACAACATGGTCGCAGGCAGCGCGACCCAGAACGGATAGCCCCAGTTGAGGAGCTGCCAGCAGACGAAGGCGCTGAACATCGCCATTTCGCCCTGGGCAAAGTTGATATGGTTCGTCGAGACGAAGATCATGACAAGCGCAAGAGCGAGCAGCGCGTAGATCGCGCCGTTCGCCAGTCCCGATGCGACCTGCTGAAGTAGCTGCTCCATGACGATCCGCTGTTCCGGCTGCCGAGATCAGTATCCGAGATAGGATTTGCGTATCTGCTCGTCCGACTTCACGTCCGCCGAGGTCCCCGACATCACGACGCGCCCCGTCTCGAGGACATAGGCATGATCCGCGAGATCGAGCGCGAGGGCCGCATTCTGCTCCACGAGCAGCATCGAGACCTTCGCCTCCTCGTTGATGCGCCGCATGATGCGGAAGATTTCCTGCACGATGAGCGGTGCGAGCCCGAAGGACGGCTCGTCCAGCAGCATCAGGCGCGGCCCGAGCATCAGTGCGCGCGAGATGGCGAGCATCTGCTGCTCGCCGCCGGAGAGCGTGCCCGCTTGCTGGTCCATGCGCTCCTTGAGGCGCGGGAAGTACGTGAAGACCATTTCGAGGTCGCGCGCGGCCGCGGCCTTGTCGCGCCGCGTGTAGGCTGCAACGCGAAGGTTTTCCTCGACGCTGAGTTCCGTGAACGTGCCGCGGCCCTCGGGAACATGCCCGACGCCGAGGCGGACGACAGATTCCGTCGCCTTACCCGTGACCGGCTCGCCATCGATCGTCACAGTGCCCTCGGCGCGCACCATGCCGCAGATGGCCCGGAGCGTCGTCGTCTTGCCCGCGCCATTTGCGCCGAGCAGCGTCGTGATACCGCCCTTGGCGAGCGAAAAACTGATGCCGTGCAGCGCCTGTGAAGGACCGTAGTAGGCCTTGAGATCCTTGACTTCCAGCATGTTGCTCATGTCTCGGCTCCCGTGCCGAGATACGCTTTGATCACTTCGGGATCGCGCTGCACCTGAGCAGGGGTGCCCTCGGCGATCTTGCGGCCGAAGTCGATCGCGACAACCTTGTCGGACACGGCCATGACAAGGCTCATGTGATGCTCGACCAGCAGGACAGTCACCTTCTGGAGGTCGCGCACGCGGCGGATCTGGGCCTCGAGCACGCCGATCTCTTCGTGATTGAGGCCGGCCGCCGGCTCGTCCAGGAGAAGGAGCTTCGGACTAGCGGCCAGTGCGCGCGCAAGCTCGACGCGTTTGCGGATCGGAAATGGCAGTGGCCCCGCCGGCAGGGCGGCAAACGGCCTCAGATCCATGAACTCGATGAGCTCCCAGGCCCGCTCGGTGATGCGCTGCTCCTCGGCCGCGACGCCCGGCAAGCGGAGCGCAGTTGCGAGGAAGCCGGAGGAACTCTGGCTGTGACACCCGACCTTGACATTGTCGAGCACGCTCAAGCGATCGAACAATGCGACGTTCTGGAAGGTTCTGCCGAGACCGATAGTCGGGATCTCGTGGCGCGGCGATTTGAGGATCGATTTCCCCTCGAAGAGGATATCGCCGTCGTTGGGTATGTAGAGGCGAGAGAGGCAATTGAAGAGCGTGGTCTTGCCCGCTCCATTCGGCCCGATGAGGCCGGCGATCTCGCCACCGTGAATATCGAAGGTGATGCCGTCGAGGGCGACGATGCCGCCGAACCGGACGGAAACGTTTCTTACGCTCAGCAGCGGGGGCGCGGACGAAACAGTCTCGCGCCGCGCCGAGGCGGGCTCGACAACGGCAACCACTCAATTCCCTCCCATGTCAGACAGCACATGCGTGCCGGACATTCGCCCAATGTGATCGCGTTGTTCGCCGAGCTTCAGCATGGCGTCCGCAATCTTGCCGGCAAGCTTGCCGCGTTTCATTGAGAACGTCCAGTGCCTTATTCTGCTCGCTGATGAGCAGGGGATAGAGGTTTAGAGTCGCTCAAAACACCGATCTCGGAAACCTAGGCGCGGCCTCGACGCCACCCCTCCGTGCGTGCGTGCCTGACGTCCGGCGGCGACGCTTGACCCTGCCCCCAGGAGCGGCTAGCTGAACAATCGATCCTACCGACGCGGACGTTGTGCCGTTGAAGGCTGGACTACGCATTCATCCGAAAAGCCAACAGATCCCGCCGCACCTGAGATCATGAGCGCGAGCCCTCTTGCCCGATACAATGCGCGCGTCGAAGCTGGCGAAGCGAGCTTTGATGAAGCACAGGCCGCCGTCGCGGCCCGCCTCGATGCGCTTGCCGTCGAGCTGAAGGACTGGCGCCCGACAAACGGCGGCTGGAAACTCGCGAACCTCTTCGCCGCCAAGCGACCGACGCCGCGCGGCCTTTACATTCACGGCAAGGTCGGTCGCGGCAAGACCATGCTCATGGATATCTTCTTCGACACGGTTCAATTCACGCCGAAGCGGCGCATCCACTTCCACGAGTTCATGGCCGAAACGCACGATCGCATCGGCGCGGCGCGCAAGAAATTTAGCGGCGATCCTCTGCCTCATGTCGCAAACGCGATCGCCGACGAAGCGCAGCTCCTGTGTTTCGACGAGCTTCATGTGACCGACATCGCCGACGCAATGATCCTCGGCCGGCTGTTCAAGGGTCTGTTCGAGCGCCAGGTCGTGATGGTGGCAACGTCGAACCAGCCGCCGCGAGGACTTTACCTGAATGGGTTGAACCGCCAGCTCTTCCTGCCTTCCATCGATCTCATCGAGCAGCACATGGAAGTGGTCGAGCTCGGTGCCGCGAAGGACTTCCGGCTCGAGAAGCTCGCCGGCCAGCCGCTTTATTTCACGCCGGCCAATTCGGATCCCCGTCGTGCGCTCAGAGCCGCGTTCACGCGCCTTACGGGCGTCTGGAAGGGCAAGCCCATGACGCTCGACGTCAAGGGGCGAGCACTCACCATTCCCGAGGCAGCACGCGGCGTCGCGTTTTTCACGTTCGACGATCTGTGCGCCAAGCCGCTTGGCTCGCTGGACTATCTCCACATCGCCCATGCCTTCCATACGGTGATCATCGAAGGCATTCCCAAGCTGCCGCCGGAAAAGCGCAACGAGGCGCGCCGGTTCATCAATCTGATCGACACACTATATGACAGCCGCATAGGGCTCATCGCCTCGGCAGAAGCCGAGCCGCAGGATCTCTATCCGGCGGGCGACGCAGCCGTGCTCTTCGAGCGCACGGTGAGCCGCCTGATCGAGATGCGCAGCGAGGCCTATCTCGAAAGTCGCACCGATCGGATCGCTGCCCCTGATGCCGAAGCGCCAAGCGCCGCGCCGACGGCTCAGCAGGCATAGTGGACGGCGTTTCCGGCGATGGGTTGACCGCGTGGCGCCGGTACGTTTTCCTCCGTGGCGTCTCGGGCGCGGGTGAGTGAACGCCAAGTTGGCGAGGAGTAACGTTGCATGGCCTTCTGGAAATCACAGCCCTCCAAAAGCGACAAGCCCGAGGAGGGCAAGGCCACCGCCACCCAGGCGGCCACTGCTGCGGGTCTTTCGACCGCGCCATCGCACACACCGCTGGCCATCGCTGAGCTCAGGCGCGCCGTGGATCCGGCCACCCTCGGCTTCAAGACGACCTCCGAGCTCGAGCCCGCCCGCGGCCTCATCGGCCAGGATCGCGCCCTCAAGGCCATCCAGTTCGGCGCCGACATGGCGAGCCACGATTTCAATATCTTCGTGCTCGGCCCCGCAGCGTCCGGCAAGACGACGGCCGTTCGCCAGCATCTCGAGCGCAAACTCAAGGATCTGCCGATCCCGCCCGATTGGGTCTACGTCAACAACTTCGAGACGCCGAACCGTCCGCGCGCGCTGAAGCTGCCGCCTGGGCGTGCGCGCGCGCTCGTGAAGGGCATGATCGCGGCGATCGACGAGTTGCGAAACACCCTCCCCACCATGTTCGAGGGCGAGGACTATCAGACGCGCCGTCGCGCCATCGACGAGGAGTTCCGTTCCGGTCAGGAGCAGGCCTTCGAGGGGCTCAATGCGAAGGCGAACAGCCAGAACATCACCATCCTGCGCACGCCCAATGGCTTTGCCATGGCGCCCATGCACGAGGGCAAGATCGTCAAGCCCGAGGTCTTCAACACGCTGCCTGAGACCATGCGCAAGCAGATCGAGCAGCGCATCGAGGCCTTGCAGAAAGAGCTTGCCGAGATCATCGAGAAGCTGCCGAAGACAGACAAGCAGCGGCGCGCCAAGCTGAGCGAGCTCAACGAGGAGATCGCGGCGCTTGCGGTGCACGAGGCTCTGGACGACCTCGCGGCGTCCTTCAGCGACCAGCCGGAAGTCCTGAGCTACCTCGACGCCGTCGGTCGCGACCTCATCCGGAATGTGGGCATTTTCCTGGCGCCCGCGGGTGAGGAGAACGAGATCGTCAAGCAGCCGGCTGATACCGCACGCGATCCACGTTTCCGCCGCTATATGGTCAACTCGATGGTGTCGCACAACGGCGATGATCCACCCGCCGCACCGCTCGTCGAGGAGCTGAACCCGAACTACGGCAATCTCATTGGTCGCGTCGAGCATATTGCCCAGATGGGCGCGTTGGTGACGGACTTCCTGCTCATCAAACCGGGCGCGCTGCACAAGGCGAATGGCGGCTACCTGATGATCGACGCGCGCAAGCTGCTGATGTCGCCGTTTGCGTGGGAAGCGCTCAAGCGCACGATCAAGTCGCGCGAAATCCGCATCGAGCAGCCCTCCGAGATGTCGGGCATGATGTCGACGCAGTCGCTCGATCCCGAGCCCATTCCCTTCGAGTCCAAGGTTTTTCTGCTTGGCGACCGCGAGCTCTACTACATGCTCGCTCAAGCCGATCCGGACTTCTCGCGCTTCTTCAAGGTACAGGCGGATTTCGACGACTCGATCGCCCGCTCCACCGAGAACGATCAGGCTTATGCTCGCCTGATCGCATCCATCGTCATGGAGCACAAGCTCAAGCCGCTCGACGCAGCGGCCGTCTCCCGCATCATCGAGGAGGGCGCGCGCCTTGCCTCCGACCGCGAGAAGCTCTCGATCGAGATCGGCCGCATTGCGGACCTCGTGCGCGAGGCCGACTACTGGGCGGCGCAGGCAGGTCGCGACGTAACCACCCGCGCCGATGTCGCGCAGGCCATCGATGAGAGCATTCAGCGCTCGGACCGCTTGCGCGATCGCGCGCAGGAAACCATCGAGCGCCAGATCGTGCTCGTCGACACGACGGGCGCCAAGGTCGGGCAGATCAACGGCCTCGCTGTCCTCCAGCTCGGCGACTTCGCCTTCGGGCGCCCGAGCCGCATCACGGCGCGCGTACGCATGGGCTCCGGTCGCGTGACCGACATCGAGCGTGAGGCCAAACTCGGCGGCGCGCTTCACACCAAGGGCGTGATGATCCTCTGGGGCTATCTCGCAGGCCGCTATGCCCTCGATGTTCCGCTCGCGCTCGCGGCAACGCTGGTCTTCGAACAGTCCTATGGCGGCGTCGATGGCGACAGCGCGTCCTCGACCGAACTCTACGCGCTTCTGTCCGCCCTTTCGAATGTGCCGATCAAGCAGTCCTATGCCGTGACTGGTTCGGTCAATCAGTGGGGTGAGGTGCAGGCCATCGGCGGTGTGAACGAGAAGATCGAGGGCTTCTTCGATGTCTGCAAGGCACGCGGCCTCACCGGCGATCAGGGGGTGCTCGTTCCGCGCGCGAATGTTCAGCATCTCATGCTGCGCGAGGACGTTGTCGAAGCCGTGAAGTCCGGTAAATTCGCGGTCCACGCCGTCGACACGATCGATCAGGGCATCGAGATTTTGACCGGGATCAAGGCCGGCACGCGTGGCGATGATGGAGAATTCGAAGCTGGCAGCATAAATCGCAAAGTCGAGGAGAAGCTGCGCGCATTCGCCGAGCGGGGTCGTGCCTTCTCCCGCCGCTCCGAAGCCGGCGGCAACGACAGCGCGCCAGCCAGCGACAACGGGAAGCCGTTCACATGATCATGCACGTCGCCGAGGCAGGCGAGCAGCGCGGGCGTGTCGTGCTGCACATCACATCGGGACATCCGAATCCGGTTGCGCTCGAGGCCGCCGTCCGCATTGCGCAGGCCTTCCACTCCGAGATCGAGAGTCTCTTCGTGGAAGACCTCCAACTCTACGACATGGCGAGCTATCCCTTTGCGCGCGAGATCTCGCTCACGGGCTCGAGGAGCCGCGCCCTTTCGCGCGATGCCATCGAGCGCGACCTGCGGCTCGCCGGCCGCGCGCTGTGCCGCCGCGTCGAGGCACTGGCGCACGAAGCCAAGGTTCCACTCAGGACGCGTGTCGTGCGCGACGATCCTGTGCAGGCTCTCGCCAAGGCTTGCGCCGAGGATGGTCCATGGAACGTCGTCGCGCTCGCAGATGTGCTCGCACCCGGACAAGGCACGCGGCTCTCAGAGCTGTTCGCCAATGTCGCCGGCTATACCGGACTGATGCTGGTCGGCCCAAAGGCACGCCGCACCCGAGGCCCTGTCGTCGCAGTCATCGAGAGCCTGGATCATCTTCCGCCGATGTTGCGCGCCGCCGAGCGCATGGCGAGCGTGACGGGCGGCGTCGTCATGGCCATGCTGCTGTCGGACAATGCGCACGACGCGCAGCATCTCGAGGAGCAGACACGCCTCGCACTCGGTGATCAGGCGAAAGTGCTGCTACTGCGTTGCCAGATTGATCAGGGCGCGCCGGCCGCACTCGCAGAGGCAATTCGGCGACTGCACGGCGGTTTCCTGATCGCGCACTTCGGCGGCATTCTCGTCCCGGCGCACGGCGACCTCCGCGATCTGGTCGCCGCGCTCGAATGTCCGCTGTTTTTGATGCGGTGAGCGGAAATTCCACCAGTGCAATGTCCCCTCTCCCCGCGCGCGGGGAGAGGGTTAGGGTGAGGGGCGACGGCATACTCAAACGTTTGCGTTTGTCGCCGCCCCTCATCCCGACCTTCTCCCCGTAAAGAACGGGGAGAAGGGGAAGTTACGCCGCCGCTTCCTTCTGCGCCGCCAGTACCTGATCAGCCAGTCGCCCCGTAAGTTCGGCGAGGTGATCGAACTTCGCCGCAAAGGAACCGACACCCGCGGTCGCCGAACGCAGCTCCACGATCAGATCCTGGATCTCTGTCTCCGGCACCCGCGCCTGCACCACGTCCCAGCCCGGCCAATCGGGGCGCGCATCGAAGCCGAGAATCTGGCCGCGTCGCTGCGAGATCATCGCATTGACGCGCGACGTCGCTTCCGAAGGCACCACGATGTCGACGGACATTACCGGCTCGAGCAACACCGGTCCGCACTTCGGCATACCCTCCGACATCGCAAGTCGGCCAGCCTGTCGGAAGGCCATGTCGGAGCTGTCGACGCTGTGATAGGAGCCGTCCGTCAGCGTCACGGCGACGTCCACCACCGGAAAGCCGAGCGGCCCGTGCAATAGATAGTCGCGGACGCCGATCTCCACCGAGGGAATGAACTGCTTCGGCACCACGCCGCCGCTGATCGTGTCGTCGAACTGGAAGCCTTCGCCGCGCCGAAGCGGCTTGATCTCGACGACGACGTCGCCGAACTGGCCATGGCCGCCCGACTGCTTCTTGTGCCGCCCGCGGATCGAGACACTGGCCTTGATCGTCTCCTTGTAGGGGATGTTGCGCCGGCGCGTGCCGGCCTCGATGCCGTACTTGCGCTTGAGGCGCTCCATGGCCACGCGAAGGTGCATCTCGCCCTGTCCCCAGAGCACCATCTGGTGCGTCTCGGCCGAGTGATCGAGGCGCACCGAAGGATCTTCCTCCATGAGCTTGGCGAGGGCCGCGCTGAGCTTGACCTCGTCTTTGCGGTCCTTGAGCTCGATGGCAACGCCATACACGGGTGCGGCCTGCTCGGGACGTACGAGCTGCTCGATACCGTTCTTCTCCGCAGCGAGCGTATCGCCCGTCCGAGCGCTCTCGAGACGACCGAGCGCGACCGTATCGCCGCGCTTGGCGCTGGAGAGCTTGCGCGCCTCCTGCCCCAGCATTGAAAACATGCCGGCAACGCGATCGTCACCCCGTGGACCATAGAGCGTCGCGCCATCGGGAAGATCGCCCGCAAGAACGCGCGCGATCGACAGCTTGCCGCCGTGCGCGGTGTAGACGGTCTTGAGGATCTGTACGGCCGATTTGGCATCACTGACGCCGAGGCGTTCCGCCGTATGCGATACGAACGGTGCCTCGTGGCGCAGCGCCTTCAGGAGACGCACGATGCCGTTGCCGTTCTCAGCCGAGCCCAACAGAACCGGGCAGATCAGGCCCTCGCGCATCTCCTTGGCAAGATCCTCGAACACCCGGTCGCGGGGCGGCGGCAGGTCGCCCAGAAGCTGCTCCATGAGCTCGTCGTCGTAGTCGGCGAGCTGCTCGAGCATATGGAAGCGCGCCTCCTGCTTGCGCGGCTCCAGCGTCTCCGGCATCGGGATGACCTCGGAAGGCGCGTGCTCGCGGTAGAGGAAGGCACGCTCGAGCGCGAGATCGACGAACCCCGTCGCGATACCGTTCTCCCAGACAGGGATCTGTCGCAGCACGAGCGGTTTGGTGCTCGCGGGTTGCAACATCGGCAGGATCTCACGCACCGGAGTCTCGAAGCTGTCGATCTTGTTGAGGAAGAGGAAATGTGGAACGCCGCGATCTTCGAGCTGCTTGAGAATGAGCTGCAGCGCAGGCACGCGCTTGGGGTCGGGCTCACAGACGACCACGGCAGCATCACAACCGGCCAGTACTGCATTGGCCTCGGCCTGGAACTCGATGGAGCCCGGGCAGTCGATGAACGTGAAGCGATCTCCCAGGAAATCCACGTCGGCCACGTTGACCTCGACGCTCATGCCATGGTCGCGCGCTTCGGGCACGTTGTCGCCGATCGTGTTCTTGTCGGCGATCGCACCCTGGCGCGTTACTGCGCTGGTACGGGCGAGGATGGCTTCGAGGAGAGTAGTTTTGCCGGAGAGGTAGGGACCAAGGATCGCGATGGCGCGGGCGCTGCGCGTTGCACTGCCGTTGGGTTCAAGCCCCATGGGTTCCTCCTTGTCGCTCAGGCGCAAGGACGTGTGCCGCACCCCGCGCCTGAGTTGAGGCTGCGCGGCCCGGAGCATGATCATTTCAAATGGGATTGCGCGGCAAAGCCACCTGAAACATGAATCATGCTCCAAACTTGAGTTCAGAGCGCGTTTCACGCTTCACATGAATGCTATCGCACCCACGTGAGGCGATCGCGCTCGGGCATGTTGGACCGGCATTTTGTCCAAGGCAAGAGCAGTTCGCACACTGTTTGCCAGCCTGCTTCCCAGTGCAATGCAGCACACTTCAACACGAGGCTTTAACCCGCGGACACCTCGCAGTAGAACGCTATCGAACACGCTGGCCACCTTGAGACCAGCCTACATCCGGGAGAAACCATGCCAGGAACCATCGCATTCGTCGGCCTCGGCGCCATGGGCGCGGAGATGGCAGACACCCTCGTTTCGAAGCAATGGCGCGTCGTCGGATACGACATCCGACGCGAGGCGATCGACCGGCTCGTGAAGAACGGCGGCCATGCTGCTGCAAGTGCGGCGGAAGCTGCGAAAGGCGCAGAAGCGCTCGTGCTGATGGTCGTCAATGCCGATCAGGCAGAGAACATCCTGTTCAAGGATGGTGCGCTCGACGCGCTGCCAGCGGGCGGCACGGTCGTTCTGATGGCCACATGCGCGCCCGGGCGTGTCGAGGACATTGCCAAACGTGTCGAAGCGAGTGGACGCAAATTCGTGGATGCGCCGGTCTCGGGTGGCGTGACAGGTGCCAAGGGCGGCACGCTCACCATCATGGCCGCCGCGCCGCAGGCGACATTCGATGCCGCGCGTCCGATGCTCGAAGCCATGGGATCGAACCTCTTCCATATCGGCCAGAAGCCCGGACAAGGCTCGGCCATGAAGATCGTCAACCAGCTCATGGCCGGTGCCAATCTGGCGGTGGCCGCGGAGGCCATGGCCTTCGCCGAGCGCGCGGGCGTCGATACGAAAGTTGCGCTGGAGCTGCTGTCCGGCTCAGCGGCCGGAAGCTGGATGCTCAAGGCGCGCGGGCCGCGCATGGTCGAAAACGACAATGTCGTCACCAGCGCGATCGAGATTTTCGTGAAGGATCTCGGACTTGTGCTCGACTCCGGTCGCGCGCTACGCATGGGTCTGCCGATTGCCGCAGCCGCGCATCAGCAGTATCTCGCCGCAGCAGGCATGGGCCTCGGCAATCAGGATGACAGCCAGGTTGTCCAAGTCTACCGATCGCTCAGCGGCAAAGCTAAAAGCTAAGTCTTCAACGCACCTCTTCAAGAGCCCGTAAAGGACACCATACACCCATGCCCTCGACAGTTTTCGATTCCGCCATCTATCGCGACTTCTTCGGCACGCCCGCCATGCGCGCCGTGTGGAGCGATGAAGCGCTGGTTGCCCGCTATGTCGAGGTCGAAGTGGCGCTCGCCAAGGCTGAGGCGCGCGTCGGGCTCATTCCGGCTGATGCTGCGAAGGAGATCGCGGAGAAATCCGATGCGAGCAAACTCGATCTCGCCAAGCTGAAGGCCGAAACGGACATCGTCGGCTATCCCATCATCGGCGTTGTCCATCAGATGGCGAAGCAGTGCGGCGAGGCCGGGCGCTACGTGCACTGGGGCGCGACCACCCAGGACATCATGGACAGTGCGACCGTGCTACAGCTCCGCGCTGCGCTCGACATCATCGACGATGAGCTCCATGCAGTGGCGCGTGCGCTCGAAGGCCTCGCCGCGAAGCATCGCGATACGGTGATGGCCGGCCGCACGCATATGCAGCACGCACTGCCGGTGACGTTCGGCTACAAGGCTGCCGTCTGGCTCTCCAGCGTGCGCCGTGACAAGCAGCGCCTAGCCGAGCTGCGCAAGCGTTTGCTCGTGGTGCAGTTCTCGGGCGCAGCCGGTACGCTCGCGTCCCTCGGAGGTGATGGGTTGAAGGTTCAGGCGGCGCTTGCGGAAGAGCTCGAGCTCGCCCAGCCCGATATCACATGGCACGCCGCGCGCGATGCCATCGCCGAAGTCGGCAGCGCGCTCGCAATCCTTGCCGGTGGACTCGCGAAGATCGCAACCGACGTCATGCTCATGATGCAGACGGAGGTGGCCGAGGCCTTCGAGCCGTTCGTCAAAGGGCGCGGCGGCTCATCGACCATGCCGCAGAAGCGCAATCCCATTTCCTGCGAGATGATCCTCGCCATTGCCAAATCCGTGCGCTCCGACGCGAGCCTGCTGCTCGACGCCATGGCCGCCGATCATGAGCGCGCGACAGGCCCGTGGCACCTGGAATGGATCGCGCTGCCCCGCGCGTTCATTTCGACGGCCGGCGCGCTGCATCAGGCACGCTTCATGCTCGAAGGCCTGATCGTCGATGGCGATCGCATGAGGCGCAATCTCGACATCACGGGCGGCCTCATCGTTGCCGAGGCAGCTATGATGGCACTGGCGCCGCATACGGGGCGAGGCGCCGCGCACGACATCGTCTACGATTGCTGCCGCGAGGCGCTAAGCGGCGGGACGACGCTGCTCGAAGCGCTGGAGAAGCGCGCGGACGTCACGAAGCACCTGAATGGGCCCGCGCTCGCCCGTGTCGTGGATCCGGCGCACTACCTCGGCACGGCGCGCGAAATGGTCGACCGGATGCTGAAGGGGTAGTTGTTCAGCCCCGCTCGCGCGGCGGGAATGGCCCCGGCGGATAGTCGACGCGCACGAGATAGAGCCCGTCCGACGGCGCCATTGCGCCACAACGGCTGCGGTCCTTCGCATCGAGGGCCGCGGCCATCTCGCTCACCGGCCACTTGCCTTCGCCGACATACTTGAGGCTGCCGACGATCGAGCGCACTTGATGATGCAGGAACGACCGCGCAGAGGCCTCGATGCGGATTTCGTCACCGACAGCCGAGACATCCAGCCGGTCGAGCGTCTTGATCGGTGAATTCGCCTGACAGCCCGCCGCACGGAAAGTCGTGAAGTCGTGCTTGCCGAGCAGGGCCGGCGCGGCAGCCGCCATGGCCGCGACATCAAGCGGTCGCGGCACCCACCAGACCCGGTTCTTATCGAGCGCGGGCGGCGCGCGGCGCGCGAGAATTCGGTAGAGATAGTGACGCCCAACGGCGCTGAAGCGGGCATCGAAGCCGGAGCCAATCACCATACAATCGAGGATCGTGATCGGCGCAGGTTTCAGGTGGAAGTTCACCGCATCTCGCACCGTATCCGCCGGCCATTCCTTCATGAGATCGAAATGCGCGACCTGTCCGAGCGCGTGCACGCCGGCATCCGTCCGTCCAGCGCCGCGCACCTCGACGCGCTCGCCGCCGAGTTTATGGACGGCATCCGCCAGACAGCCCTGCACGGACGCCCCATCCGCCTGGATCTGCCATCCGAGGAAGGGCGTGCCGTCGTATTCGATGGTGATGCGGTAGCGGGGCATTCGTCCTCAGAACTCAGGCCGGATCGACGATGATGCCGGCACCTCGGTAGCCACCATCGACCGCGACGATCTCGCCCGTCACGAAGCTCGACTGGCTCTCATCGAGGAGAAAATGTATGACGCTCGCGATCTCGCGCGGCTCGGCATAGCGCCGCATCGGGATATAGCGATTGTACAGATCGCGGTCAGCCGATGTGTGCAGAGCCTTGACCATCGGCGTCTCAACGGGGCCGGGTGCAACAGCATTCACGCGGATGCCATGCGGCGCGAGATCATTGGCCATGACCTGCGTGAGATTGATGACGGCGCCCTTCGACGCGCCGTAGGCCGAACGCCCCTTGGAGCCCCTGAGACCCGAGACCGAGGCGACATTGACGATGGCGCCGCGGCCCGCCTTTGCCATGTGGCGCCCCGCTTCGCGTCCGATCAGGAATGTGCCGATCACATTGACGTCGAGGATCTTCCGGAAGAGCTCGGCAGACGTATCGAACACATGCTTGTCGGCAGCCATGCCGGCCGAGTTGACGGCGCCGTCGAGGCGGCCGAACTTGGCTGCGGCCTCACCGACGACGGCTGCGACCTGTGCTTCATCCGTCACGTCACATGCGCGCACGAGCAAGCGCTCGGCGGAATGACCGGCTTCCAGCTCCGCTAGTGCCCCCGCTTGAAGATCGACGGCCGCAACGTTCCATCCGCGCTCGAGCAGCAGCGCGGTCGTTGCCTGGCCGATGCCGGAGCCTGCACCTGTAACGATGGCGGCCGGCCTGCCGCTCTTATCCTGATTGGCCATGGACGTTCCTCGTCAGATCCGTGGAAGGCGAACGCCGTCATTGAGGCAATGGGTTGCAGCACAAATCAAGCGCCGTCGTTCGGCTTGCCTAAGGCGTCCGATCCGGCTGGTCCATGGCGACTTACGAGCGGCAGATGCGCACCAGCATGAGGACGGATACAAAGCCCGCAAATGCCGCAGCAGCCGCAAGCCACAGCGCGCCCGCCGGATCGAAACGCGAGATCATCGTCGCAAAAAGGATCGGGGCGACAGCGTTCACGATGCTCTGCGGCAGCATCATGCGCCCCAGGTATGTGCCGTATTCGCGCACGCCGAAGAGGGTCAGCGGAAGCGTGTTGCGTGCGATGGCGTAGAAGCCGTGTCCGAGACCGAGGCAGATCGAGAATGCCGCGGCGGTCATGATCGAGCTGCTGAACGGCAGAATGAGGAAGAAGCTGCCGCAGCTGAGGCCTGCGGAAAGCAGCGCCGTCGTCAGGATCGAGTATCGCCCACCGAACATGAGCTCCCCGAGGCGCGCCGACGCCTGTGCAGGTCCGACCGCGGCCCATACGGCGACGGCCGCCACGGCACTGAGGCCCATGCCCTTGAACACGTCGATGATCTGCATGTAGAGGCCCCAGACGATGAGCCCTTCGGTGCATGACCAGATCGTCAGCATCACGAAGGCCCTGAACCGCTTGTCTGGGGGCAGGATGCCATCCATCGTGCGGTCGCTCGATGCGCGCTGCGCGCTCGTGTGCTCGGGCGCTTCGCGCCGCAGGATCAGCGCATGTATCGGCAGGCAGACGAGCAGATGCAGCAGCGCGAAGAACAGATAGGCGTTGCGCCAGCCGATTTCAGCAATGAGAAGCGCGTTCAGCGGCAGAAAGACCGTGCCGGTCAAGCCGCTGAGCAGCATGAGACCGGTAATGGCCTGACGCGCGTTGCTGCCAACGATCTGCACAAGCCCGACGAGCGCCGTATTCGCGAGCATCATCGGCATCGCGATACCGACGAGCGTCCAGGCGAGCAGATACGTCACGACACCCTGGGTGAAGGCCAATGCGACCAGGGACAGTGTGACAAGCAGCGATCCGGTCATCATCACCGGACGGGCACCATGCCGATCGGCATATCGCCCGACCCGCGTCGCGACCAGCGCACTCGCCAGCAGCATGATGGTGATGCCACTGAAGACAGCCTCGCGCGACAGGCTGAGATCGCCGCCGATCGTGGTGCCGAAGATGGTGAGACTGGAGAACGTCGTTCCCCAGCCGATGATCTGCGTCGTGCCGAGCCCGGCGATCGCAATCAGAGTGCGACGCCGCCCGACCGGAGCAGTTTGAGTGGCTTCGGATGTCACGACCTGGGATGCCCCCGAGAGCGCAGGTAGTGTGATGGCGTCGCAGCCGAGAGCCCTGATCCCAAGGGATCCTGGCAGTCACGGCCAAAGATAGCTGGCACTACGAGATGGTTCGTCGGCTCTCAACTGAGGCCGGTATAGTGGATTCCCACCCGGCTGTCTCTTGGTGTGCGCTCATGCCCGTCATGCGTGGCAGAAGCACAAATCGGCCATCCTGGCGCGCGCTCAGGACGGGCGACGGATGATATTGGCCTCGTTCTTCTCCGCCGCGTGCGTGCGCGAGCGATCGGCCCGCTGTGCCGCCTCCCACAAGGCCCGAATGCGGGCGCCAAGGTGATCGGACTTCTCGACAAATAGGAGCTGAACCTTCGGCAGGGCCTCCGCCCTGAGTTCGCCATGACGCGTCTTGCAGTGCCGCAAAAGTGCCCGGCGATCCGCTGCCGAGAGGGCTTGGCCTTCGGGACCAGCCAGCACGCCATCCAGAAGCGCGATATCGTGGTCCTGTCCGAGCAGATCGGCGACCAGCTTCGCCGCTGCCGCCCGCGCGAGGCAGGCTTCCGGCCAGGCGTGCTGGACGAGGATCATCTGGCGCCAGTAGGCCTGCGCCGACTTCCGCAGATCGTGCAGGGCCTCATCGTCTTCAGGCGTTTCGCGCGCGCGCGCGAGCGCCTTTCGGCCCGCACGGTGGCTCTTGGTCAGTCCGGCGACGATCGTGTCGAAGCTCCCGGGATGGAGGGCGATCGCACCGATCTCGCGCCGCACCGCCTCGATCTCGCGGAGAGTATCCCCCACTTTTGGCTGTGACGTTCCAGAGCCGTTCGTGGCGGACGGCGTGGCGTCGACGATCGCGAGAAGGTGGTGCGCAGCCTTGGCCAGTGCGGGCTTTGCGGTTGAAAGTCCCAGCAGCAGACCGCGCACGACATCGCGATCACGCGCTGCGGACAGGCCGCGTGCAATATCCCTGAGCCGTACGTTCGCCTTGCGGAAATTCGTGTCGCCGATACCTGGACGGACGAGCCGGAGCAGTGCCCGCGTGCGCTTCAGGCTCTTGCGGGCCTCGTGCACACTTGTCACGAGATTCGAACCACCCTCGAGACGCGTGGCGGCATTCCCGAGCTGCTCGCCGGCAATACGGCGCACGCCCTTGGCCAGCGGCTCCTTCAACTTCAATCGATACGCCATGGAGGCCCTTGCTGAGACGCGTAACCAATTTCGGCGCTCGGCTTGTCACAAACAAGCCATATGCGCGTCAAAGCGCCTTCAAGGGGATAACGGCGTAGAAGGAAAGTCGTTCGGCCGCTCAATCGCGGCGCACGCCCTCAGCCCACCTAAGCCATTGATGAACACGGCTTTCCGGATCCGAATGGGTAAAGAAATCCGTAATGACCGCGACACTGTCGGCACCGGCGGCTAGTACATCCGGCGCGCGCTCGGGCGTAATGCCGCCGATGGCGCAGAGGGGGAGGCTGCCGATTTTCTGCTTCCAGGTGCGCACCTTGTCGAGGCCCTGCGGCTCCCATTTCATGACCTTGAGCTTGGTCTCCCAGATGGGCCCGAGCGCGATGTATTCGGGCTCGACGGCAAGCGCGATTGCAAGCTCCGCCTGATCGTGGGTGGAGATGCCGAGCTTGGCGCCCGCCGCCTTGATCGTCGCCACGTCAGCCTCGACGAGGTCTTCCTGGCCGAGATGAATAAAATCGGCGCCGACGTCGATGGCCGCCTGCCAATGATCATTCACGATGAGCTGGCAACCGTGGGCGATACACAGCTCGAGGGTCTCAGCAATCTCGCGACGGATCTCGCGAGGATCGCTGCCTTTGTAACGAAGCTGAAGCGTTCTGACGCCGAGCGGCACCAGCCGGCGCGCCCATGCCACGTCCGGCACGATTGGGTAGAAGACGTCCAGAACCGTATCTGCAGGCATTTGCCGCTCACTCACTTGAGATCGAAGAACGGCGTACCCGCCACCGGCGTCGATGGGGCCGCCATGTCCCGCACTTCCATCATGCCGGCCACGAAAGCCGTGCGGCCCGCGCGCACCGCAGCGCCAAAGGCTTCCGCCATGGCCACCGGATCACCCGCCTTGGCAACCGCCGTGTTGAGCAATACCGCGTCGAAGCCCATTTCCATGGCTTGCGCCGCATGGCTCGGCGCACCGATGCCGGCATCGACGACCAGCGGCACGCCCGGGAAATAATTGCGGAGCGTGCGCAACGCATACGGATTGGCCAGACCGCGACCTGTACCGATCGGCGCACCCCAGGGCATGAGCAGCTCGCAGCCCGCCGCGAGCAGGCGCTCGGCGGCACCGAGATCCTCGGTCGTGTAGGGAAAAACCTTGAAGCCTTCGCGCACAAGCGTCGTCGTCGCCTCCACGAGGCCGAAGAGATCCGGCTGCAGCGTATCGTCGTTGGCGATGACCTCGACTTTCACCCAGTCCGTATTGAACAGCTCGCGCGCCATCTCGGCCGTTGTGATGGCCTCGCGCGCGGTGCGGCAGCCGGCCGTGTTCGGGAGCACCCGCACACCGAGACCCGCAATCATTTCCCAGAACCGCTGCCCGCCCTTGTCGCGCGCACCTTCACGCCGCACCGAAACGGTCACGACATCGACACCGGCAGCCTTGACGGCGCGCTCCAGAACCTGCGGCGAGGGGTACTGCGCCGTGCCCAGAAACAGGCGCGAGTCGAGCCGGGTCCCATACACCTCGAGGACATCGCGGCCGCCTGATGGCTGCACGGCATCCTGCTTTGTACTGGGCTTCGAATTGGTCATCGTGTCCGTCATTACCCGCCCTGTCTCGGCGATACGATCTCGATCGTGTCGCCGCCGGTAAGCTCGACCGTATCCCGCTTGCGGTGGGGAACGAAGTCGCCATTGCGCGCGGTCGCGACCTTGGCATCGCCATAGCCGAGCTCGACCAGCAGGTCGGCCAGTGTCCTGGCCCGCGTCCTCGCCGGCTCGCCGTTTACGACCACCTCCAGAACCGCATCCATTCCGCGCGCCTGCTCCTGTCGTCTCGCGCCGGCCAAGCCCAATCGGCCAGCCCGTCTCCGTTCGGGCAAGAATACACGTTCGCCCCACCAGGGGAAAACCGGCCTTCTCGGTAAATATAAGGTCAATGCCTACCCAAGGGTGCCGAGGCAGCGATGCGCCGAGCGCATGTCGCCACCATCATGATGGTTAGCCGACCGTCAGCAGGCCTGCCTGCTTTTGCATAAAAGGCGACCGAAGCACAGGGCCTGTTTCTTGACAGGTTTGTGGGAGTCTCAAGGCTTCAGTCGGGGGCTGCCTCCTGCCGATGCGTCATGCTGCGCCCCATGCGGTGCATGGCAGGCGTCCCGAGGCTGGCATTGGAGAATATGGCGATGCGCATGCCGAGCCAAACGGCGATCCTGCTCAATGGTGCGGTGGCCGTGATCGCGGTGGCCTCCGCGGTCACCATGGGCCGCTCGATAATCGGCACCGACGCTGAAACATGCCGCGTGCGCTACGACAATGCCATCCAGTGGTCGCTCCAGCGCGACGATGGCCAGTTGCTGAGCGCGTCGGACCTGCAGGCTCGCCTCGGCGCCACCGACTGGGGCCTCATGGAGCGCGTGAGCGTCGTGAAGGTCGATCACGGCCCCGGTAGCGCGCTCGCCGTCGATCTTGCGAGCCGCCGCGCGGCGTCACAATCGCCTGGTGCCGGATTCGAGTGGGGCCCGCAGTCCACCGGACCTGTTGCGGCTGCCTGCGTCTCCTACGCTTTCAAGCTCGATCGCGATTTCGACTTCGCCGCGGGCGGCCGTCTCCCGGGATTGCTTGGCGGCCCGTCCGGCAGCGACCGCAAGGCACCTGAGGCCTTCTCCGCGCGCCTTGCCTGGGACGACAAAGGCCAGCTCGACATTATCGGCCACGCGCCCGAAGGCCCGGCGCGGCTCAAGAACGAGCGTCATACCTCCGAGCTGCCGCGTGGCCGCTGGGTGATGGTCGACCAGGAGGTCGTCGTCAATTCGCCGGGTCGGAACGACGGCATCCTCAGGGTGTGGCTCGACGGCAAGCTGCGGTTCGAGAACCGCGGCGTCGCCTTCCGCACGGGCACCGGCTCGGCCGTTCGCGGCGTCCTCGCCGAGGTCGCCTACGCGCGCCAGCCGAACGCACGCGACAATGCTGGCCCCGTGCTGCTCACGCCCTTCGAGTATCGCTGGTAGCCTGCTCGAAGCTCAGCGCTTCGGCTTGCCGCCGGCGACAAAATTCAGAAGGTGCAGTTCACGCTTCGCGATCAGGTCCGGAATGACCTTCCCCGTCTCGGCCATGTGGGGGCTCGCGCGGTGGGCATCGACGGCCGCCTGATCCTTGTAGATCTCGTAGACGGCAAAGTTCGCCGGGTTCTTCGGATCCTGGACCACATCGAACTGCAAGCAACCGGGCTCCCGCTCGAGGCATCGCGTGGCATGGCCGACGATCGCCTCTTTGAACGCGTCGATCTTGTCCGCCTTGGCTTCGAAATGGACGATGATGGCGAGCATGGTGCTTCCTCCGGGTCTTGTTTGTTGCTTTGAATGCGCGGCTCAGGCGACGGTCAGCTTCTGCAGCGAGATGAGCTCGCCGATGCCCTTGCGCGCCAAAACCATGAGCTGATCGAAGGCTTCCTGATTGAACGGCGTGGTCTCGGCCGTCCCCTGGATCTCGACGATACCGCCGTTCCCCGTCATGACGAAGTTCGCGTCGGCGTCGGCTTCGGAGTCCTCGGCATAGTCGAGGTCGAGCACCGGTGCGCCGGCATAGAGCCCCGCCGAAACAGCCGCCACCTGATCGCGCAACACGCCGTCCTTGACCATGTCACGCGCGCGCATCCAGGCAATGCAATCGTGCAGCGCCACCCAGGCGCCGGTGATCGCTGCCGTGCGCGTGCCGCCATCGGCCTGGATGACGTCGCAGTCGACGGAGATCTGCTTCTCGCCGAGCTTGGGAAGATCAATCACGGCGCGCAGCGAGCGGCCGATGAGACGCTGGATTTCCTGCGTGCGACCGGAAGGATGCCCCGTCGTCACCTCGCGCCGCGTACGCTCGCGCGTTGCGCGCGGCAGCATCCCGTACTCCGCCGTCACCCAGCCGCGCCCCTGCCCCTTGAGCCAGGGCGGCACGCGCTCCTCGAGGCTCGCCATGCAGAGCACCTGCGTGTTGCCGAACTTGATCAGGCACGACCCTTCAGCATGCACCGATACTGCGCGCTCGATCGAGACACGCCTCAATTCATCGGGCTTTCGCTTGGACGGGCGCATGGGACTCCTGAGGGTGGCAAGGTTGTGGATGCGAGATGTCGCGGAAAAGTGCGCCAAGCTACGCAACCCTCCCCGACAGATCAACTGCGTATTGCACTCACGAATTCGGCCCCAGGGCCTTGGAGCCACGGCACACACGAAAACACTTCGGAAACTGAGTATCGTGCAGTGCACACGCCGATCAATAAGGGCCTGCACAGTCGGGATCGCGCAGCTATGATGCAGGCGATTTCCGTCCGCCAGCTGCGCGAGGGACACTGGCCCCAGGCGCTCACTCAGCGCGTGGCCATGCCCCTTAGACCAAAAGGGATAACCGCGAGGCGATGCAGCCCGATATTCTCGAACTGCGCGACTTCTACGATCGTCCGCTCGGCTCCCTGGTGCGCAGGGTTCTCTCGCAGCGCATCCGCGCGCGCTGGTCGCGGCTTCCTGGTGCGACGCTGATCGGCGTCGGCTATGCCGTACCTTTTCTCGGCTCGTTTCGCAGCGAGGCCGGACGCATCGGCGCGCTCATGCCGGCGACGCAGGGCGCGACCATGTGGCCATCGAGTGGCGGCGTGTGCACCGCCCTCTACGAGGACGACATGCTGCCGCTGCCGGACGCCAGCGTCGACAACCTGCTCGTCGTACACTGCCTCGAGGGAAGCGGCGAGGTGCGCAAGCTGCTGCGCGAGTTCTGGCGCGTACTGAAGCCCGAGGGGCGCATCATGATCATCGTGCCCAATCGGCGCGGCGTCTGGGCGCGCACGGATACGACACCCTTCGGACACGGCCAGCCCTATAGCCCGCGACAGCTCGAGCGAGCGCTCAAGGATGCACTCTTCTCGCCCATCGACTGGAGCAGCGCCCTCTTCATGGCGCCTGTCGACCGCGCCTTCGTCCGGCGCACGGGGCTCGCCATCGAACGCGTCGGCGCACGGATCTGGCCGGTCTTTGCGGGCGTCATCGTTGTCGAAGCACGCAAGGAGCTGGCATCGCCGATCGGCACCGGGGCCATTGCACGGCGACTGCCACAGCTCGTTCCGCTGCGAGGCGCTACGCGAGCCGCGACCGAGCTGCCCGATCACAAGCGCGAGCAATCCTGACGCGGATCACACCGTGATGCGCTTTGCGTGCTGCTCCACCCAGCGCGCGATGCGCAGCAGGCGGGCCTCGTCGCGGCGCAGACCGATCAGCTGCACACCACACGGGAGACCACCGACCGTCATCAGCGGCAGCGTGATGCAGGGCACGCCGAGCAGCGTCCACATGCCGTTGAAGATGGCGTTACCCGTCGAATGCAGGCCTTTCGGCGCCGGTCCCGGCGACGAGAGCGTGAGGATCGCGGAATGCCGCGAGAGGAGATCCTCGACGGCCGCATAAGCGCGATCGCGCGCGCGCAGCCCATCGATGTAGGCCCGCCCGAGCACCGTCTCGCCATAGCGGATGCGCTCCGCGAGGCTCGGCGAGATACCATCGGGCGATGCCTTGAGCAGCGGGCCGTAGTAGGAAGCCTTCTCGGCCTCCATGATGTTGCTGTGGTGCTGAACGATGCCGTCGAACGCGGGCATCTCGACATCCACGACCCGATCGCCGAGCGCCTTGGCGAACTGCTCGATTGCGGCCTTTGCAGCCGGCTCGGCTTTCTCCCATGCGGGCGAACGGAAGAAGGCGAGGCTCGGCGTCGCGGACGGCCCCTCGGCAAGCGCGCTCGCCAGATTGGGGCGCGGTCGCGCGTAGCTCACCTCATCGGCGGTGTCATAGGCGCCCATAGCATCGACACCGAGCGCGAGATCATCGAGGCTGCGCCCGTACACGCCGACAGTATCCAGCGTGTGCGACTGCATGGTCACGCCGGTGCGCGAAATGAGACCGATCGTCGGCTTGATGCCATAGATGCCGCAGAAGGACGCGGGACGGATGACGGAACCTCCCGTCTGGGTGCCGAGCGCCAGCGGCACCATTCCGCAGGCGACAGCCGCCGCCGAACCCGATGACGAACCGCCGGGCGTGTGCTCCAGATTGTGCGGATTGCGCGTCTTGTTCGGCACGTGCGTCGCGAGTTCCGTCGTCACGGTCTTGCCCATGATGATGGCGCCAGCCCCGCGAAGCTGCGCAATGCAGCCGGCATCATGCTCGGGCTGATGGCCCTTGAAATAAGCGCAGCCGTTCTGCGTCGGCATGTCCGCCGTCGCGATGACATCCTTGATACCAAAGGGAATGCCATTGAGCGGTCCCGCGGCACGCCCCTCACGCCGACGATCGTCGGCGGCGCGCGCTTCGGCGCGCACGCGCTCGGGATCGAGATGGACCCAAGCCTGCACATCCGCCTCACGCTCGGCCACGCGCTCGATAAAGGCATCGGCATAGGCGAGTGCTGTCAGCTCGCCGGCCTTCATGCGGGCGGATGCCTCGGCGGCGGTGAGGTCTGCGAGCTTGGTCATCGGCGGGTCTCCGTTTGTGTTTCCGAGGTACGCATAGCCTCGGCGAGAATGCGGGCGACGTGACGGGCGGACCGGCCCGTGCCGTCATGGATCTGGTGACGACAGGAGAAGCCATCGGCGGCGATGGTTGCTTCGGGTGCCGCCTTGCGCACGGCTGGCAGAAGCGACAGCTCACCCATGGCCATTGATGTCTCGTACGTGTCGGCGCGATAGCCGAATGCGCCAGCCATACCGCAGCAGCTCGACTCGACTGTCTCGACTTTGAGACCGTCGACGAGCGTCAGCGCTTTGCCGACATCACCGAACGCGCCGAATGATTTCTGGTGGCAGTGGCCATGCAGAAGCACGCTGGCATCAGACTTGGCAATCGGTCCGCTGATCCGGCCGGCGGCTGCTTCCTCTGCGAGAAACGTCTCGAACAATCGTGCCTGCTCGCCGACCACCGTTGCTTCAGCGCCGAGACCCATGCCCAGCATCTCATCCTTGAGCGTGAAGAGGCAGGAGGGCTCGAGCCCCACGATCGGCACGCCCCGCTGTGCGAAGGGCAGCAGCGCCTTGATCAGGCGTTGCGCCTCCCTTTTTGCCTCATCGACGAGGCCAGCCGCAAGGAACGTGCGGCCACAACAGAGCGGGCGCGGCTTCGCGCTGCCCATCAAGAGCACGGAGGCGTAGTGCCATTTCGGACCTTCATCGGGCAGCGGAACAATCACGCGATAACCGAGCCTTGAAAGAACAGCCGCGGCATCGCGCAGATTGTCCGGCTCGAAGTACGTGTTGAACGTATCGGCGAACAGCACGACCTCGCGGCCATCAGCGGGCCCAACGGCTGCATCCTGCCGGAAGGCATCGCGCCGCCAGCGCGGGAGCGGCCGCTTCGCCGAGAAGCCGGCGAGCCACTCACCGAAGCGCGCGGCACCTGGAATTACCTCGCGCAGATTGAGCAGGAAGCCAAGTTTCGACGCCACTCCAGCATAACGCGGCAAGTACGCAACGAGCCGATCATGCAGCGAAAGCCCATGCTGCTTGAGACGCGCGGCCAGCACTTCGATCTTCATACGCGCCATGTCGACGCCGGTCGGACACTCGCGGCGGCAGCCCTTGCAGGAGACGCAGAGCTTCAGTGTCTCCATCATCTCGTCGCTGGTGAAGGCGCCCGGCCCGAGCTGGCCGGAGATCGCCAAACGCAACGTGTTGGCGCGCCCGCGCGTGACGTGCTGCTCCTCCATGGTCACGCGATAGCTCGGGCACATGACGGCGCCCGCGAGCTTGCGACACTCGCCGTTGTTGTTGCACATCTCGACGGCGCCCTGGAAACCACCAGCGGCACCGGGCCATGCAGACCAGTCGAGTGCGGGCTTGAACTCTGCAACCGCATAGTCGGGCTTGTAGCGGAAGAGCGTACGATCGTTCATGCGCGGCGGGCGCACGATCTTGCCGGGGTTCATGAGGCCCGCCGGATCGAAGCGGTCCTTGACCTCTTCAAAGATCTCGACGGTCTTGCGGCCATACATCATCTCGTGGAATTCGGAGCGCACGAGGCCGTCGCCGTGCTCGCCGGAGTGCGCGCCTTTGTATTCCTTCACCATGGCGAACGCTTCTTCAGCGATCGCGCGCATGGTGGCCGCGTCTTTCTCCAGCTTGAGATTGAGCACCGGCCGCACGTGCAGACAGCCGACCGAGGCGTGCGCGTACCACGTGCCCTTCGTGCCGTGCTTCTCGAAAACGGCAGTCAGCCGCTCCGTGTAGTCCGCGAGATGCTCCAGCGGGACAGCGCAATCCTCGATGAAGGAGACGGGCTTTCCTTCCGTCTTCATGCTCATCATGATGTTGAGGCCCGCTGCGCGGACACTCCACACTGCGGCCTGCTCGGCGGCAGCCGTGATCTTCACGACGGCACCCGGGAAGCCGAGATCGCCCATGAGTTCATCCAGCTGCTCGAGGCGGCGCAGGTTCTCGGCCTGATCGTCCTCGGCGAACTCGACGAGCAGCAGCGCATCCGGCTTGCCGCGGACGTGCGCTTCCATCACGGGGCGGAACATGTCGATATCGCGCGCAAGCTCGATCAACGTGCGATCGACGACCTCGACAGCCACCGGCCCGAGCTTGACGATGTGCTGCGGCGCCTCCATGGCCGCGCGGAAGGTCGGGAAATGGCAGATACCGAGCGCCTTGTTCTTCGGTTGCCGCCAGAGCTTGAGCTTCACGCGTTCGCTGAGCGCGAGTGTGCCCTCCGACCCGCAGAGCAGCGTCGCGAGATTGATCGGCGCGTTTCTTGGCAGCAGCGCGTCAATGAGATACCCGCCGACGCGGCGCGAGACACCTGGGAAGGCGCCACGAATGTGATCCGCTTCGCGCGCGCCGAGCTTCAGCAGATCACGGGCGAGCGCACCGAAGCTGCCAGTCAACTTGTCGAAGGTCGCAACATCGATCTCCCCGAAGCGCGCGGGTGTCCCGTCAGGCAGCAGCGCGTCGATCTCCAGCACATTGTCGCGCATAATGCCGTAGCGGATCGAGCGCGTGCCGCAGGAGTTGTTACCCGTCATGCCGCCGATCGTCGCGCGCGCCGATGTGGAGACGTCCACCGGAAAGACCAGCCCTGTCGCCTTCAGCTGGCGGTTCAGCTCATCGAGTGCGATCCCGGGTTCGACGAGGCACGTGCCCGCCTCGCGGTCGACCTCCAGCACCCGTGTCAGGTATTTCGCATAGTCCACGACAAGCGCGCGGCCGACAGTCTGACCGGACTGCGACGTCGCGCCGCCGCGCGGGAGCAGAGGCACGCCCATTTCGCGGGAAATCTCGGCGGCGATGCGTACATCCTGAATGGTCTTCGGGACGACCACGCCGAGGGGCTCGACCTGATATATTGAGGCATCGGTTGCGTAGCGCCCGCGGGAAAAGCGGTCGAACAGAACCTCCCCCTCGATCTCGCGAGTGAGCCGATCCGCGAGGGCGCGGTTGGCGGGGACGTGCTGGTTCATGGCGGCTCTGCCCATGCGGAAGTGAGCGGCAATGGCATGGCCAGGATGCTACCCGAACCGCTGCCCCTTCCGCCCGACGACTTTTATTCGTAGCTTCTACTGCTTGGCATACGGTACACAAGGCCGCAAACGCTGACCTGCTTTGTACGCAGGTGCAAAACGGGAGAAATCGTCGGATGTCCAACGAGCCGCGTCGCGCCGGTCGCCATTTCCTGCAGATCCCCGGTCCTTCGCCGGTGCCCGACCGCATTCTCCGCGCCATGGACATGCCGGTGATGGATCACCGCGGGCCTGAGTTCCAGAAGCTCGGCCGGCGCGTCCTCGACGGCGTCAAGGGCATCTTCAAGACCAAAGGGCCTGTCGTGATCTTCCCGGCGTCGGGAACCGGCGCGTGGGAGGCCGCCCTCGTCAACGTGCTCTCGCCCGGCGACAAGGTACTGATGTACGAGACCGGCCACTTCGCGACACTCTGGAAGAACATGGCGCTGAAGCTCGGTGTCGTCCCTGAGTTCATCGAGACCGACTGGCGGGCGGGCGTCGATGCGAACCGCATCGAGAAGCGCCTCAAGGAGGACAAGGCTCACGAGATCAAGGCCGTCTGCGTCGTCCACAACGAGACCTCGACCGGCGCCACCTCGCGCATCGACGAGGTGCGAAATGCCATCGACGCGGCGGGACATCCCGCGCTGCTCATGGTCGACACGATTTCGGGCCTCGCCTCGGCCGACTACCGGCATGACGATTGGGGCGTCGATGTTACGGTCTCGGGCTCGCAGAAGGGCCTCATGCTCCCGCCCGGCATCTCCTTCAACGCCGTTTCGGACAAAGCGCTCGCTGCCGCCAAGGCCTCTACGACACCCAAGCTCTTCTGGTCGTGGGAGGAAATGCTGCCGCACAACAAGAACGGCTATTTCCCCTATACACCTGCGACGAACCTGCTCTACGGCCTCGCCGAGGCCATCGACATGCTCAACGAGGAAGGGCTCGACAACGTCTTCGCGCGGCACATCCGCCACGGCGAGGCGACCCGGCGCGCGGTGGCGGCCTGGGGACTCGAGAACCTCATTCTCGACGATCGGCATTTCTCGCCGGTGCTGACGGCGGTCGTGCTGCCGGATGGGCACAATGCCGATACATTCCGCAAGGTGGCGCTCGACCACTTCGACATTTCGCTCGGAACCGGGCTGTCGAAGGTCGCAGGGAAGGTCTTCCGCATCGGCCATCTCGGCGACATCAACGATCTGACGCTCGTCGGCACGCTCGCGGGCGTGGAGATGGCGCTCGGCCTTGCCAAGGTGCCGCACAAAGCCGGTGGAGTCGCCACCGCAATGCAATATCTCGCCGAGACCGCGAAGCCATTCCCGTCTAACTGACTTGAACTTGCCGTGTTCGGATGCAGTAACTGAACCTTGAAAGGTTGACTTGGCGGCACTGAAATCGCGATAGTCGATTCGACAGCACAGCCCTCGTCGGGATGGAGATATGAAGGCAATCTTCGGGATCTCCGGGCTCAGCTTTCGGCATTCCGTCGCCGCGTTTTCGATGCTGATCCTGGGAACGGTCATAATGGCCGGCTCTGCGCTCGCGCAGGCCTCGGCGCCGGCCGAGATGACCACCCGCGCCAAGCAGGCAATCCTGTTGGATGCCACTACGGGCGCTGTGCTCTTCCAGCACAATGCGGACGAACTCGCGCCGCCGGCGAGCATGAGCAAGCTGATGACGCTCGCCGTCATCTTCCGCGCGCTCAAGGAAGGCCGGATGAAGCTCGAGGACGAAATTCTCGTCAGCGAGAATGCGTGGCGCACGGGCGGCGCCCCATCCGGCACCTCGGCGATGTTCGTGCCGATCAACACGCGCGAACCGCTGTCCGAGATACTGAAGGGCATCGTCATCCAATCGGGCAACGACGTCTCCATTGCCGTTGCCGAGGCCATGGGAGGCAGCGAAGCCGGCTTTGCGAAATTGATGGCCGATGAAGCACGCCGCCTCGGCCTCACCAAATCGACGTTTCGCAATTCCACCGGCCTGCACGACCCCGGGCACCTCATGACCGCGCGCGAGCTGGCAATAGTCGCGCGCCATCTCATTCAGGATTATCCGGAGCATTACGGGCTCTTCGCCGAACGCGAGTATCGCTACCGCAAGCACCGCTTCTTCAATCGCAATCCGTTGCTTGGCCTCGATCTCGGCGTGGACGGCCTCAAGACCGGCTACATCAAGGAAGCAGGCTACGGCATCGTCGCCTCCGCGAAGCAGGGCGAGCGGCGCGTAATCCTGGTCATCAACGGCATGGAAGATGCCCAAGCTCGGCGCAACGAAGCCGTCCGCCTCCTCGAGTGGGGTTTCAAGGGCTTCGCCGATTTCAAGCTGTTCGATGCCGAAGAAGTCGTCGGGCGCGCGCGTGTATGGGGCGGTGACCGGATGTACGTACCGCTTGTCGGTGCGCGCGAAATCACCGTGCTGTTGCCACGAGCGCAAGCGGGCCAGCGCCTTTCCGCCCAGATCATCTACAAGAGCCCCCTCAAGGCACCAATCAAGAAGGGCGACGTGATCGCCAAGTTGCGCGTGACCACGGCCTCCCAGACAGTCAACGAGGTGCCGCTCGCGGCGGGCGAGGATGTGCCGGCGGCCGGTACCATGCGGCGTGGTCTTGACACACTCGTGCACATGGCGTTCGGCTGGGTCCTCAGGTGACCCGCCGCGCGCTTGCGTGCGCACGCCGGGCACTACCGGCGGCACGAGGCGCATGATCACAGCCCCAACGAGGGCGCCGTTCATCACCTTCGAAGGTGGCGAAGGCGCCGGCAAGACGACCCAGACGCGTCTGCTCGCCGATCGCCTCAAAGCTGCGGGGATCGCATGTGTACTGACGCGCGAGCCGGGTGGCGCGCCCTTTGCCGAGGAGATCCGCGCGCTGTTGCTGCGCCCAGATCTGCCGCCGCGGGGCGCCATGGCCGAGGCGCTGCTGTTTCTTGCCGCCCGCGCCGACCACGTCACCGAGACCATCCTGCCGGCGCTCGATACGGGCCAGTGGGTGATCAGCGATCGCTTCTCGGATTCGACTTTCGCCTATCAGGGCGCGGCTGGTGGCGTGCCACACGCGACGCTCGCGAACCTGCACCGCCTCGTGCTCGGCGATTTCCGCCCCGATCTCACGCTCATCCTCGACCTGCCGACCGAGATTGGCCTCGCACGCGCCAGCACTCGCAAAAGCAGCTCGGAGCGTGACCACTTCGAAAATCGCGCCCTCGCCTATCATGATGCCTTGCGGCGGGGATTTCTGGCCATTGCCGCCGACGATCCGGCGCGCTGTGCCGTGATCGACGCGACGGGATCGCCTCAGGAGGTTGCTGCGCGCATCTGGGCCCTCGTCGAGGCGCGTCTGTCGAGTAAGATGGCCTGATGGCACGCAGAGCAGCAGCCCTGTCCGAGATTGAAGCCCTGCCGGAGATCGACCGGCTCGAGGGCTTTCCGCATCCGCGCGATACGGCAGCGCTATTCGGTCATGGAGCTGCAGAACAGGAGTTCGCCGCAGCCTTCACCGGCGGGCGCGTGCATCACGCCTGGATGCTGAGCGGCCCGGCGGGCATCGGCAAGGCCACGCTCGCCTATCGCGTTGCCCGTTTTGCACTGGCCACGCCGCAAGAGCGCAATCCCGCGAACGGCCTCGCGATACCCGAGAAGAGCATTGCCACCGCGCAGGTGCGCGCGCTCTCGCATCCCGGGCTCGCTGTCGTGCGCCGCGCCTACGACACCAAGACCAAGCGCTTTCCCGCGACCATCCCCGTGGATAGCGTGCGCGAGCTCAAGACTTTCCTCGGCCGCACAGCCGACGAGGGCACCTGGCGTATCGTCATCGTCGACAGCGCCGACGAGTTGAACCTCAACGCGGCCAACGCCCTGCTGAAGGCCCTCGAAGAGCCGCCGCGCCGCACGATCTTCCTGCTGGTCGTGGCCCAGCCGCAGAGGCTGCTCAGGACCATCCGCTCGCGCTGCCGAACGTTGGAGATGGTGCCGCTCGGTGCGAGCGACCTGCGCCGCGCCGCCACCGGCGCACTGACCGCCGCCGAAACGGCACCGCCAGCGGAGACGGACTGGCGCGCGCTCGAAGCCCTAGCCGGCGGCAGCGTCCGCCGTCTGCTCGAATTGTCGGCAACGGACGGGCTCAGCCTCTATCGGCGGATCGAGGCGCTCTTCCAGGCCCTGCCCCGCATCGACTGGCAAACGGCGCACACGCTCGGCGAAGAGCTCGGCAGTACGGCCGCTGATGCGCGATTTACGCTATTCTTCGATCTTCTACTTGGGCTTATCGCGCGTCTCGTCCGCGCCGCCGCCAGCGGAGAAGGCAGCGCGGACGATATGGCAATGGCCCGTAAGCTTATTCCCGCGGGCAGGCTTGCCTCATGGGCCGAGCTGTGGGAAACCATCGTCCGCGACAAGGCCGAGACGCTGGCGCTCAACCTCGACCGCAGGATGCTGATCCTCGACACCCTGGCTCGCGTCGAGCGGACCGCCGAGGCCGCCTGAAAATCTCAAAGTCAGCGCCGCGATCTGCAATAAATCCGCCCGCCGCGGGGTATCGCGCGCCCGCGGCGAGGCCCACGGAGCATTGATCTCATGAGCGGGCGCAAGTCCTTCTACGTCACGACCCCGATCTATTACCCCAATGGCGAGCCGCACTTCGGCCATGCCTATACCTCGATCGCGTGTGACGTCATGGCCCGCTTTGCCCGCCTCGACGATCGTCAGGTCTTTTTCCTGACCGGCACGGACGAGCACGGCCTCAAGATGAAGCAGAGCGCTCTCAAGGAGGGGATCACGCCGCAGGCGCTGGCCGACCGCAATTCGGCGCGCTTCAAGGAGCTGTTCGGCGCGCTCAATATCTCGAACGACGACTTCATCCGCACGACCGAGCCGCGCCACTACGCCGCCTGCCAGGAGCTGTGGCGCCGCATGGCCGACGTCGGCGACATCTACCTCGACAGCTACGCCGGCTGGTACTCCGTGCGTCAGGAAGCGTTCTTCAAGGAGAGCGAGACGACCGTCGGCGCCGATGGCGTGCGCCGCGAGCCGCTCGGCTCGCCGGTCGAATGGACGGAGGAGAAGACGTACCGCTTCCGCCTCTCGGCCTACGGCGACAAGCTGCTCGCGCACTACGAGGCCAATCCGGAGTTCATCCTGCCGCCGGAGCGGCGCAACGAAGTCGTCAGCTTCGTCAAGAGCGGGCTCGAGGATCTGTCCGTATCGCGAGCGACGCTGGACTGGGGCGTTCCCGTCCCGGGCGATCCGACGCATGTCATGTACGTGTGGATCGACGCGCTGACGAACTACATCACGGCCGCGGGATTTCCCGACGAAGGTGTACCGCGCTTCACGACGTTCTGGCCCGCGGATGTGCACGTCGTCGGCAAGGACATTCTGCGCTTTCATGCCATCTACTGGCCGGCGTTCCTGATGTCGGCGGGCGTCGCGATCCCGAAGCGCATTTTCGCGCACGGCCTGCTGCTCAGCCGCGGCGAGAAGATGTCGAAGTCAGTGGGCAACGTCATCGATCCCTTTGAGATGGCGCGCGAGTTCGGCGTGGACCAGATGCGCTACTTCGCCATGCGCGAGGTCGCCTTTGGCCAGGACGGCAACTACACGCGGGAATCGATCATCAACCGCATCAATGCCGATCTCGCCAATGACCTCGGCAATCTGGCGCAGCGCTCGCTCTCGATGATTGCGAAGAACTGCGACGGGAAGGTCCCCGAGCATGGTGCCTTCACGCCCGAGGACAGCGCGCTGCTGGCGGCGGCCGACGACATGGCGGCCAAGGCGCGCGAGGCCATGGGCGTCCAGGCGATCAATCGCTATCTCGAGGCGGTCTGGGCTGTCGTTGGCGAGGCGAACCGCTACTTCGCTGCCGAAGAGCCCTGGGCCAAGCGCAAGACCGATCCGGCGCGCATGGCGACGATCCTCTATGTCACGGCGGAAATCGTGCGGCAGGTGGCGATCCTCGCTCAGCCGGCAACACCGACAGCCGCGAGCCATCTGCTCGACCTGCTCGCGCAGCCGGCCGAGGGCCGCTTGTTCACGGCGCTCGGTGCGCAGTCGCGCCTTGCGGCCGGCCTCGCGTTGCCGGCACCGACGGGCGCCTTCCCGCGCTACGTGGATCCGGCGGAAGCCGAGGCAGCCGCTGCAAAGCCCAAGGGCAAGAAGGGCTGAAGACCAAAGGCACGACTATGCTCGTCGACCACCACTGCCATCTCGACTATCCCGACCTAGCAAACAACCGCGAGGACGTGATTGCGCGCGCGAAAGCAGCGGGGGTTGGCCGACTCGTCACGATATCGACACTGATCCGCAACTACGACACCTACCGCGAGATCGCTGAAGCCAATCCGGAGATCTTCTTCACGGTCGGCACGCACCCGCATCGCGCGCATGAGGAACTCGACATCTCCGTCGAGGAAATCGTGCGCCTTGCCCAGCATCGAAAGTGCATCGGCATCGGCGAAGCAGGCCTCGATTATTTCTACGATAAGTCACCACGCCCGGCGCAGCGCGAAGGCTTCATCAAGCACATTGCGGCAGCGCGCGAGAGCGAACTTCCACTCGTCATTCACTCGCGCGACGCAGACGAGGACACGGCCGCCATCCTCGAAGAAGAGATGCAGCGCGGCGCCTTCACGGCTGTCCTGCATTGCTTCACGGGCGGCCCCGATCTCGCGCGACGCGCGGTGGCCATCGGCCTCTACGTCTCGTTCTCCGGCGTCATCACCTTCAAGAAGAATGACGCGCTGCGCGCCATCGCTGCCGACGTGCCCATGGATCGCGTTCTCGTCGAGACGGATGCGCCGTTCCTTGCGCCCGAACCCTTCCGGGGCAAGCGCAACGAACCGGCCTACGTCGTACACACAGCGGCGAGCCTCGCGCGCGTCAAGGGCGTGTCCGACGCGGAAATTGCTACCGCCACGACGGAGAACTTCTATCGCCTTTATGCCAAAGCCCCGCGCACGCTTGAAGGTGCGGCAGCATGAGCGGCAAGCTGACGCTTCTCGGCACGGGCTCCTCCGGCGGCGTTCCGAGGCTCGGTAACAACTGGGGCGCTTGCGATCCGAAGAATCCGAAGAACCGGCGGCGCCGCTGCGCTGCCCTCATCGAACGCATTTCCGGGCGCGGGCGGACGCGGGCTCTCGTGGACGCCTCGCCCGATTTGCGCGAGCAGCTTCTGGACGCCGAGATCGATACGCTCGATGGCGTCCTCTTCACGCACGACCATGCCGACCACACGCATGGCATCGACGACCTCAGAATGCTGGCCTACAACGCCAAACGACGCGTCGATGTCCATTTCGACGTCGCGACGCGCGCCTCGCTGCTCGAGCGCTTTCGTTACTGTTTCGAGTCGCCACCGGGCAGCATGTACCCGCCGATCCTCAATGGCCACGTGATCGATCCGCCGAATGTCGTTCGTATCGATGGCGCCGCCGGTCCCATCGAAGCCATCCCAGTCGTGCAGGCGCACGGCGATGCCTTCTCGCTCGGTTTTCGTATTGCCGACGTGGCCTATTCGCCCGACATCAGCGGGCTGTCCGCCGAAGGGCAGGAGCAGTTGCGCGGCCTCGATCTCTGGGTCGTCGATGCGCTGCGCTATATTCCGCATCCGAGCCATTTCACCGTCAAGCAAGCGCTCGAATGGATCGAGATCCTGAAGCCGAAGCGCGCGATCCTCACGCACCTCCATGTCGATCTCGACTATGTGACCCTGAAGCGCGAGCTGCCGCCGCACGTCGAGCCTGCCTATGACGGCATGAGCGTGCACTTCGATTGGGCAGCGGCCTGAGCAGCCCGGCGGCGCGTCTCAGCCCTTGCCGCGCGTCTCGGTATTGCCCGGGCGGGCGTGCTCCTCGAGATAGGCAATCATGGCACCGGCAACATCGATACCAGTCGCCTGCTCCATGCCCTCGATGCCGGGCGAGGAGTTCACCTCCAGCACCAGCGGCCCACGCTTCGAGCGCAGCATGTCGACGGCTGCCACATTGAGCCCAAGCGCCTCGGTTGATTTCAGCGCTGTCTGGATTTCGTCAGGCGATAGCTCGACGGCCTCGGCCTTGCCGCCACGATGAAGGTTCGAACGGAACTCGCCCTTGCGCCCGACGCGCCGCATCGCCGCTACCACGTTCTTGCCAACCACCAACGCCCTGACGTCCGTCCCCATGGCTTCGCTGATGAACTCCTGAACGAGGATGTCGACATTGGCGGCGCTGAAAGCCTCGATGGTCGATTTGGCAGAGGCCTCGGTCTCGGCGAGGATCACGCCCATGCCCTGCGTGCCCTCGAGCAGCTTGATGACAACCGGCACGCCGCCGACCTCAGCGAGGACGTCGAGCGCCTTCCGGGGACCGTGTGCAAAGGCGGTGACCGGGAGGCCAACGCCAGCTCGCGCGAGCAGCTGGACCGCGCGCAACTTGTCCCGCGCCCGGCCGATGGCCACGCTCTCATTGAGCGAGAACACGCCCTGCATCTCGAACTGGCGCACGACAGCGAGACCGTAATGGGTGATGGACGCCCCGATGCGCGGAATGACCGCATCGTAGATCGGCAATGTCTTGCCGCCATAGCGCAGCAGTACGTTGTTCGACGTGATGTTCATGTGCACGTGGAGCGTATTGATCACTTCGATCGAATGCCCGCGCGTGCGCGCCGCCTCGACGATCCGTCGGTGCGAGTAGAGCCCCGGGTTGCGCGCCAACATGACGAGCTTCATCAAATGCGCTCCGATGGAGGGCAGGATCTCAGACCGGCATACTCGTACAGCGCCGGACGCCGCCGAAGATGAACCGGCCAATGCTCAAGGTGAGACATACCACGCGAGTGCGAGGCGTAAAGCGGGCTCAAGCGCCAGCGTCAACGACCTCTTGCGGGCAGTATGACAGATAGGGGAGTGCTAGCGGGACTCGGCAGGCGTGGCGACCATCGACGCCGCACCCTCGGCCGCGTCGGCAGCGGGATCGATCGCGGCATGCATCAGCAACGCTCCGCCGATGCTCAGCGCGGCAACAGTAATGATGCAGATCACCAGACGCAGAAGGAGAGACCAGCCCGAAATGACGGCTCGGGGCCGGTCGGGCATCACACTGTCGTTCATGAGCGTTCCCACGAAGCGCACTTGGCTGAGGATGGCGCTTCCGACGCTCCATTCGCACTTCGAATCAGGCTTGATCAAGGCATCACTTTGCCGCGAATCAAGACGCTCTTTTGGCGTAGCTTGGAGGCAACAGGCTGGACCGTTACCGGGCCTTCAGACGCGGCCCGAGGAGCAGGATCGCGGCCAACGGCACCACGAGCGCGATGCCGAAAGCGACTGAGACGAGCATGGTCAACTGGTCGTACTGACCTCGGTCGACCGGGAAAAGCAGGTTCAGATACTTCGTCTGCAGCGAGCCCGCCACGAGGGCGAGATTCATGAGCGAGGCCATGAGCGCGAACCAGGTGGCGCGGCGTCCCGGCGGCGCGTTGACGGCGATCAGCGTCAATAGCGGAATCATGCTGACCTGAGCGAGCGGCGACTGCGCCGCTGCGTCGATGAGCGCGATCGAGCGCGCGCCCATGCCGACGGCGCGCTCGGTCCATTCATAGGCGCCCGTCACGAGGATCAGGTTCGGAATGGCGAGCAGGCCGCCGATGATGGTCAGCCACAGCAGGACGCGCGTGACGGGCTGGCGCGTGACGGCATCGGCCAACAGCCATGCGGCAGCGAGGCCTATAGCGGCTCCGATCTGCTGTAGCACGCCGAAGAAAGCTTGATCGAAGCCGAGCACGTCGATCGAGAACCACGTGTAGCCCTGCCCGACCCCCGGGGTCGCGCGGAACACGAAGATAATGATCGCCGCAATGACGATGTGGCGTTGCGCTTCGGGCGGTACGTGGGTGATCACGCGCTTCAACATCACCACGATGATCGCGATCGAGACCAGGAAGATGATCTCCTGCGCGGCAGGCATACCGGTCACGGCGATGGCCGTAACGGTCGCGCCGAAAGCGAGGCCGCCACCGAGAATGCGCCAGTCGATATCACGCGTTTCGCTCGTCTCCAGCCGGACGAGCAGCGCACCGGTGATGGAGATCACCGGAACGATGAGGCCGAGCAGGAAAACAGTCGCATAACCGAGATGCTGCGCCAGGAAACCGGAGAGGCCGGCCACGGCAAATATGCCGAGCGACAGCGCGAGACGACCGAGAACCTGCACCATGCCGAGGTCGCGGGTCACGTCCTGCTCGGGCCGCGGCGTGCCGTCATCCTCGACGCGGCTCACCACCTCGGTACTCATGGCGTCCGCCACCACGTCCTGCAGAACCACGCCTGTGACGATGATGAGCTGCGACGCGACGTAGATCGTATTGGGGTGGATGGAGGGAAACGTGCCGGCAGCGGCACCTGCGAGCAGCAGAAGGCCCGTCGTGATGAGCCCGGCGCCGATGAAGACGTAGATGCGGCGCTGCGAGCCGAAGATCGGGACGGCATCGACAAGCTCGCCGAAGACCATCTTCACGGCCCATGGCAGGCCGAGCCAGACAGCCAGAGACGCGAGATCGGCGGGCGTGAGCGTCAGCGCCGACTTGATCCAGAAATCCTGTGCGACAGCCACGATGCCAAGCGCACCATAGGCAAAATAGATCATCAACAGCGGCAGGTAGTGAAGCCGAAACGCACGGATCGGCGTCAGCAGCGCGGCTTCGAGCTGGGTGCGAACATAGCTCTTCGGCGCCGGCTCGGCCGTGTCCGCCGGTCGGGCGTGCTCCTGCGTCATGCTACGACGTGCCACCTTCGAGCAATGCGAGCCACTCGTCCTCGCTCAGGACCGTGACACCGAGCTCGCGCGCCTTGTCGAGCTTCGAGCCCGCATCGGCGCCGGCGATCACATAGTCGGTCTTTTTCGAGACCGAGCCCGCAACCTTCGCGCCGGCACGTTCGGCCCGCGCCTTGGCCTCGTTGCGCGACAGCTTCTCGAGCGTGCCAGTGAACACGACGGTCTTGTCCGTGACGGCGGAAGCGACGGTCGCCTGGCGCACATAGGGCTGGGCATCGATCTCGTCGAGCAGATCCTTGACGACCTTCTGGTTGTGCGGCTCGTCGAAGAAATCGATGAGCGAGTCGGCAACCACTTCGCCGATGCCATTCAATCCGGCAAAGGCGCGATAGTCGTCGCCCGGCATTTCGCGGGCGGCAGCGCGGGCGATCTCGACAAACGTGGCCGCGTCGACGAACGCGCGCGCGAGCGCCTCGGCAACGCCCGTGCGTACGCCCTTGATGCCGGCAATGGCCTCCTCGAAGGTCGCCGGCGCTGCATCATCGAACAGGTCCTTGCGACTGCGCCCTGCAATCGCCTGCATGAGCGTCTCGGCCGTCTTGGGGCCGATGCCCTTCGCGGTCACGAGCCGCCGGTAGGCAGGCCCCGGACGCGCCTTAGAAGCAAGGCGAAGCTGTGTGCTGAAACTCTCGTAGGTGCTGAAGGCGCGAGCGAGATCACGCGCCGTGGTCTCGCCCACATGGCGAATGCCGAGAGCAAAGAGCAAGCGCTCGAGAGCAATGCGGCGGCGCGCCTCGATGGCACGGAAGAGATTCTGGATGGATTTCTCACCGAAGCCTTTGCGCTCGGCGAGAGGATTGTCGCTCGCTCCATCGCGCTTTGCGAGCGTGAAGATATCGGCCGGCGTGCGGATCAGGCCTTCGTCGTAGAAGAGCTCGATGCGCTCGCCGCCGAGCCCTTCGATATCGAAAGCCAGCCGCGAGACGAAATGCTTGAGACGCTCCTTGGCCTGCGCGGGACAGATGAGCCCACCCGTGCAGCGGCGGACGGCTTCGGCATCGCCACCTTCCTCGCCCTCGTCGCGCGCGGCATGACTGCCGCAGACTGGGCACGTCTGCGGAAACTTGTAGGGCTTGGTGTTCGACGGGCGCTGATCGAGCACCACGCTCACCACCTGCGGAATGACGTCGCCAGCCCGCTGGATGATGACCGTGTCGCCGACGCGGATGTCCTTGCGCTTGATCTCATCTTCGTTGTGCAGCGTCGCATTCGCGACGACGACGCCGCCAACCGTGACGGGGCTCAGCTTGGCGACGGGCGTCAGCGCGCCGGTGCGGCCGACCTGGATTTCGATGTCCTGCAGGACGGTCGTCGCCTGCTCGGCTGCGAATTTGTGTGCGGTGGCCCAGCGTGGGCTCCGCGAGACGAATCCGAGCCGCTCCTGATAGTCGAGACGATCGACCTTGTAGACCACGCCGTCGATATCATAGCCGAGGCGAGCACGATCGACGCTGATGCCGTCGTAGAAGGCGGTGAGAGCTTCGACGTTCGCGCAGCGCTCCATGCGCTGATTGACCGGCAAGCCCCACTTCGCAAACGCGTGCACGACATCGAACTGAGTTTTAGCTGGCAACGCAGATGCGGCACCCCAGGTGTAGGCGAAGAAGCGCAGCGGTCGCTTGGCAGTGATGCTCGCATCGAGCTGACGGAGCGAGCCGGCAGCCGCATTGCGCGGATTCGCAAACACCTTCCCACCGGCCTCGGCCTGCGCCGCGTTGAGCTGGCGAAAATCCTCGGTGCCGAGATAGATCTCGCCGCGCACCTCGATCACATCGGGCACACCTGCGCCCGTGAGCTGGTGCGGGATCTCTCGGATCGTTCGGATATTGGTCGTGACGTCCTCACCTTCGACGCCATCGCCGCGCGTCGCCGCTCTGACAAGCGCGCCGCCTTCGTAGCGGATCGAAATGGAGAGGCCGTCGATCTTGGGCTCTGCCGTGAAGACGAGCGGATCATCGGCACGAAGCGCCAGGAAACGACGCACGCGCTCGACGAACTCGGCGACATCCTCGTTCGAGAAGGCATTGCCGAGCGAGAGCATCGGCACGTCATGGCGGACTTTACCGAAGGCTTCGAGTGGCGCCGCGCCGACGCGCTGCGTCGGGCTGTCAGCCTGCACGAGGTCCGGGAACTGCGCTTCGATTGCCGTGAGCCGGGCGCGCAGTGCGTCGTACTCGGCGTCGGAGATGGCCGGCGCGTCCTGCTGGTAGTACAGCGCATCGTGGCGCGCGATCTCGCCAGCAAGCGACTTGTGCTCTGTCGCGGCCTGGCGGCGCGACAGTTTCTCGGGTGGCAGTTGCTTGGCGGCTTTCTTGCTCATGGCCGCCAAAATAGCCGTATGCGAGGGGCTACCGCCAGCCTCACAGCCGGCGGAACTCACTTGCCAGGAGTGCTACTGAAGCCCAGCTCCCATGGGACGGGCGATGCTGCCCGTCGGAACCTCGTTCGGCGGCGTCCGGCGGACCATCGGCGTGTCCTTGGCCGGTGGCTTGGCGGCGGGCGGCGTCGCTGGGGGCTCATTGCGCGGCGCGACATCGACCGGCCGCGCCGGCTGACCGACGGGCTTAACGGTAACCTGCTTCCACTGCTGGCTGACCCAGGTACCCTGGATAGCCTCGGGCTTCAGGCCGTGCTTCTGGAGCAGTCCGTGCGCATCGCGGTACCACGCGGACTGCGGGAAATTGTGCCCAAGCACAGCCGCCGAGGCCTGCGCCTCCTGCTGAATGCCAAGCGCCATGTACGTCTCCGTGAGGCGCATGAGCGCTTCCTCGACGTGGGCGGTCGTCTGATGCTCCGAGACGACGGTCTTGAAGCGATTGATGGCGGCGACGTAGTTCGAGCGCTGGAGATAGTAGCGACCGACCGTCATTTCATTCGCCGCCAGCGCATCTTCGCCAATGCGGATGCGGTTCTCGGCCTGACGAGCGTAGGGGCTGTCCGGATAGCGCGACACGAGCGTCCTCAGCTCGGCGATCGCCTTGCGGGTTGCCGCCTGATCGCGCTGCGGATCCTTGATCTCGTCGAAGTGCGACGACGCGATGACGTGATGGGCCAGCGCCGCATCCTTCGTGCCGGGATGCATGACGACGTAGCGCTGCGCGGCAGCGACCGCCTCGGGGTACTTGCCTGACTTGTAGTAGGCGTAGGAGGCGAGAACCATCGAGCGCCGCGCTTCCTGCGCGTACGGGTGATGCCGGTCGATCTCTTCGAATTTCTTTGCCGCCGCCTCGTTGCGCCCGTTGGCGAGCAGCGCGTCGGCCTCGGCATACATGGCCCCGGGAGGATCCGGGTTCAGCGCCTTGAGCGCTTCGGTATTCGACGACGAGCAGCCGGCGAACGAAAGTCCAATCAGAAGCGCGACAATGCCGATCTTATGGCCGTGCCTCACTCTGGCAAACTGCGGCTTCTGCATTCCGTCGTCCTCACGGTGTCGGTCCGCATCGCGCTCCGATGCGCCCCGCGCCGCCCATTTCATCCCGTCCCAACGGCACTACAAATGCACCGTAGCGACTCATCTAGCATGACGTGCCATCTGCCGGCCACTCATGCATAAAGTCGGCTCAGTCTCATCCACCGATATGGCGTTGATGCGGCGGCGCGCCCAAAACGATTCGGGCGCGCATCAACTTCAGTTGCGATTTGCGGCGAACTGCACCGCCGCGAGGCCAAGCGAGGCATCGTAGCCTGCAACATGCGGCGTCTCGCGAACCATCGGCGCGTGCACGACCGTCCAGGCATCGGCATCGGCGAACAGCGCCTTGAGAACTGTCGCATTGAGACGATGCCCGCCGCGCACGGAGCGGTAGGAAGCAAGCAGCGGCGCGCCTGCGAGCGCAAGGTCGCCGACCGCATCCAGCATCTTGTGGCGGACGAATTCCTGCGGGTAGCGCAAGCCTTCAGGGTTCATGACGCGATCTTCACCGATCGCGACGGTATTCTCGAGCGACGCGCCGAGCGCGAGGCCCGACTTCCAGAGCATTTCCACGTCGCGCATGAAACCGAAGGTGCGGGCGCGGCAGAGTTCCTGCCGGAATGCCCCGGGGCTCAGATCCAGCGCCATACGCTGGCGGCCAATAACCGGACTGTCGAAATTGATCTCGACATCGAGGTGGAAGCTCGAATGCGGGGTGAGTTCGCCCCAGCAATCGCCTTCCTGGACCCGCACCGGTTTCAGCACCTTGATGAATTTGCGCGGGGTCGCCAGTTCGCGGACCCCGACCTCATCAATGGCATCGACGAAAGCGGCGGCGCTTCCGTCCATGATCGGCACTTCTTTGTTGTCGATCTCTATGAAGCAGTTATCGACACAAAGCCCGCGCAGGGCAGAGAGCAGATGCTCCACGGTACCGACGGTGACCCCCCGGTCATCCCCGATTACCGTGCAGAGGGTCAGGTTGCGCACCGCCCTCACATCAGCCTCGATTTGGGAGATAATCCGTCCCCGCTTCGACACGATGAAGCAGATCCCCGTGTCAGCAGGGGCTGGATGTATCACCACTGAAACCGGCGCCCCGCTATGCACCCCCGTGCCGGACACCTCGATCTCGCGCGCAACCGTTGTCTGGCGTGCACCGATGAATCGCTTCGACATGTAGCGCCGTCCCTCGATCCCCTTACGGCTCTCGTGTCGCAGTCATACAGACCGCAAAAGAGAACCCCCCAAGATCGTATCCAGTCGCTTGCCTACGCCACCACTTTTAGGGTGGGGCTGTTTTTGATTGCCCCGTGCAAGCGTTCCGGACCCCGTTCTTAATCAAGACGATAACGTGATGCGCATCGCCATCACAAGTCACGCTTTCTTACGAAATGTTGCCGAGACGCCTCACCCGATAACGCACTGAATAATAACAGCTTTATCCGCGCGATCGAGCTAACAGAATTGAGTTTTCCACAAACACTGAGCAAGGAACAGCATGATGGCTTGTGTGTGTCGCTTTTGTGATTCGCCACTTCGAGGCCACCATCGCGATGCCCGGTTTGAACGCAGCGCTATGTATATGCCAGGAAACTGGGCTCGGTGGCCGACGCGACCGCGTCGATCTCAACTTCGCCGGCCTTTGCCCCCGCCTACCAGCCTATGCAGGAGGCCGCCGCGGGGCGGTTCCGGCGGAGGTGCGGGCGGCTCCAAAGGTTGCGCACGCGACTTCTGCTCGGAGTACTTCGGGGCTTTCGCGGCGTACTCGCGCTGTCCGACCGGAGGGAATTCGTCGACGGACGGCATCCGCCGATAGTCTCCTTCGGGCGCATGGCGGGCTGGCCGCGACGGGGTGTCACTGCGGTCCGCCGGCGCCGATGAGCCGCCACCGTATCCGTGCCCCCCATTTTCTTCGATCACGACTCCACCAGGGGCCCGCCACAACTCGCGCGGCGCGGTGGGCGGTGCCGTACGCTCGTGCGGCTCGTATGGCTCGTCATAGCCGGCGTGCGGGTTAAGATCCTCGGGATTGAAACGGCGACGCGACGAATCACCCGACGCCGGCACGGCCGATGCTGCTGGTGCGTGTTTGGCTGGCGCAGGCTGCATCGCGGGCGCCGCCTGCTGGGCAGCCGCAAGCGACATGCCCGAAGCGACAATGGCTATCCGCATCGTGCTGTTGGCCATGGTGTCATCGAACGACGCACCGACGATGATGTTTGCGTCCTCGTCGACTTCCTGCCGCACGCGGCTCGCGGCCTCGTCGACTTCGAAGAGCGTCATATCCTTGCCGCCGATGATCGACAGCAGCACACCTTTGGCGCCGCTGAGCGTGAGATCATCGATAAGCGGATTGGCGAGCGCCATCTCCGCGGCTTTGCGTGCGCGCCCTTCGCCAGAGGCCTCGCCCGTGCCCATCATCGCTGCGCCCATGCCGCGCATGATCACCTGCACGTCGGCGAAGTCGAGATTGATCAGGCCGTCTTTCATGATCAGATCGACGATGCACGCGACGCCCGCATGCAGCACCTTGTCCGCAAGAACGAAGGCCTCGGCGAACGTCGTCTTCTCGTTGGCGATGCGGAAAAGGTTCTGATTCGGGATGACGATCAGCGTGTCGACGGACGTCTTGAGCTCGGCGATGCCCGCCTCCGCGACGCGCATCCGTCGCGCACCCTCGAAGTGGAATGGCTTGGTCACGATCGCGACCGTGAGGAGCCCCATGTCGCGGGCCGTGCGCGCGATAACGGCTGCAGCGCCAGTCCCCGTCCCGCCGCCCATACCGGCAGCAATGAACGCCATATGGGCGCCTTTGAGCGCCTTGGTGATCTCTTCTTTCGCTTCCTCGGCCGCGGCAAGGCCGATCTCGGGCCGCGAACCCGCGCCGAGCCCCTGCGTGAGGTTCACGCCGAGCTGTATCCGATGCTCAGCCCCTGAGGATGCGAGCGCCTGCGCGTCGGTATTCGCGACAATGTAGGTCACGTCCTGAAGACCGGACGCGATCATGTTGTTGATGGCGTTGCCGCCCGCGCCGCCGACCCCGATCACCTTGATGACGGGGCGCAGCTCGCTGAATGCTGGTTGTTGCGGACCTGTGCCCATCGATGCCTCGTGTCCGTCCTGCTCAGTGAGCCCGTGCGCACCGCGCGCCAGCTCAGCCCTTCGCGCGGCTCAGCCAGTTACCGATCCAGCTCACGTAGCCGCTTCCACGCCAACCGCGCAGTCCCCCAGTCCTCGCAGCAAAGTGCTGCTGCAGCGAATCACCGATGAGCCCGCTCACCGTCGCGAATGAGGGCCCCAGCATGTCGGCGGACATCCCCTCGATCGGGCTTGGCCGACCAACGCGCACCGTTGCCGCGCGTGCCGCCCCCAAGCTCCCCGAGGCCTCCCCCATGCTGCCCCAAACGCTGTCGATCCCCTCGAGCCCGGCCCCGCCCCCGGTCAGCACGACCCGCTCCAGGATGCTCCTGTCGAGCTTGGCAGCGACGACTCGTTCTTGAACCAGCGCCGCGATGCCGTGGATCCGCGGCTCGATCAGCGAACGCAACTCTGCCCGAGAGATCCTGGCCGTTGTCTCGTCCTCGCCATCGCTGACGGAGAACGAAAACGACTCATGATCGTTCGAGCGCGCCGGCAGCAGTGTGCCATAAAGCGTTTTGATTCGCTCGGCTTCCGTCACAGGTGTGCCGAGGCGGCGGGCGATGTCGAAAGTCACGAGCTGGGCGCCGACCGGCAAAACCTCGGCCATGGCCAGGCGTCCGCCAGCAAAAGCCGCCATCGACGTGACGCCGGCGCCGATATCGATGACCAGAACGCCGAGCTGGCGCTCCTCCTCCGTGCATACGGCCATGGCGCTCGCATACGGTGTGGCCGCGAGCTGATGCGGCTCCAGGTAGCAACGCTCGACCACGGCGAGCAGGTTCTGCAGTGGCCCATCGTCGGCCGTGACAGCGACGAGGTCGGCGCTGAGTTCGCTGCCCGCCATGCCACGCGGATCGGCAACGCCCTCGGCACCATCCAGGTGCCAGGCTTCATTGTGGAACTGGATGAGCGTGCGGCCGCCGCGGGCGGCAAACGCCTCACCGCCCGAAAGCGCGCGCGCCACGTCCGCGTCGCCGGCAAAGCCCGTCTCGGTCCTGACGCGGGCCGCGAATCGCTGGGACTTGAGGCGGCCGCAGGCCACGGAGACGCTCACCTGCTCCATGGTGACGCCGGCCATGCGCTCGGCCTGGCCGACAGCCGCCCGCGTCGCCTGCTCCGCGGCATCAGGATCGATGACCATGCCGGCCTTGATGCCACCACTGCGCTGATGGCCGATGCCGAGCAAGCGCATCCGGCCGCTCTTGTCACCCGTCGCGATCAGGCACACGACCTTGCTCGTGCCGATGTCGAGCGCGGCAATGATGGGCGTGCCGCGCGGAAGGGGCGGGGGCTTGTTGCGGCTGCGGTCCGTGCTGTTCATGTGTACGCCCCCTTACAATGCCGATGCTGATTTGCGCGGTGCCGGCAAGCTGGCCGGCGCCACGCCTGCCGATGCCGCCGGCGCGGCAGGTCGCGGCGACACCGCGATGCGATCGTCCACCCTCAGATCGATCACGCGCTGAGGTTCGCCGAGGAGGCTTGCGCTCTCGGCGCGCTCCAGGAAGCGGCCGAGAACCGCCGCCTCGCCCCCGGCGGGAAGATGAATGCGGCTGCCGTTGTCGAGATCGAGCGACCACCGGCGCTGGCCAACGCGCTCGGAAACGCGCACGCGCGCGGCGAGCGCAGGGTGCTTCTCGAACGCGGCGAGGAGGGCGTTGAGGGCTTCAGGCGCGCCGGCCCCCGAGATACGCGGGAGTGCCTCCTGCGTCGAGGGCGCGACGCGCGCGAGCTCGCGCCCTTCGGCATCGACGAGGCTTGCGCTTCCATCGTTGAGCCAGACGGCGATCGGCGTGCGCTCCGTAACGCGCACTTCGACGCTGCCCGGCAACACGCGCGTGACCGTCGCACGACGGACCCAAGCGAGGGCCTCGACACGGCGGCGCGCGGCTTCGGAATTATAGCGGAGCAGCGATGTCGGCCGGTCGAGCTGGAGCGCGGCAAAGATCTCGCGAACCTCGGTGTAGGCGTATCCTGTGACGTGGATCTCATCGACGCCGAGGCCGGCCATGATCATCAGTTCGTCGACGTGGGCGCTGAGCGGTGCGGACGCCGGCAGCGCACCGATGCGGCTCACGACGACGAACGCGGCGCCGCCAAGCAGAAGTGCAGCGCAGAACGTGGCCGGCATCCAGGATCGCCGATGGCGGGGTATCGCTGCCTGCGGGACGATTTCCTCTGGCAGAGCCGCGAGATCGGGCGCCGCAACGCGCGGGCGCGCCGTGGTGTGTGCGGGCGCGCGTAGGCGCTCGCGCTCGACTGCGCGCCACCAGAACCTCTGCTTATCGAGCCGCTCGCGCACGCCGTCCATCCGCTGGGCTTTGCCGGCTCCGTCTCGACCGTCGCTTCCTGCGCAAGACGCAGGCGCGACCGGCTCGGAAGAGCTGGTGCACCACCGTTAACCATTTAGGCGATTTGGTTAATTTTCAGTAAAGGTTGCGCCCGCCACTCGGACTGGCGGCGCACTTTCAGCGCGCGATCGAGGCATCCTCGACGAGCCATGCAACGAGCTGGCCGAAGCTGAGACCCATATGCTGGCCAAGCTCCGGCACGAGCGACGTCGGCGTCATTCCGGGCTGAGTGTTGATCTCGAGGAAAGCCAGTTCTCCCGTCGCCTCATCCCAGCGGAAATCGGAGCGTGAAACGCCTCGGCAGCCGAGCGCGCGATGCGCCGCGAGCGTGTGGGTCTGAACGGCGCGGCGAATAGGATCGGGAATGCGCGCCGGCAGGATGTGCTTCGATCCGCCGGGTGCGTACTTCGCCTCGTAGTCGTAGAATTCGAGGTGATCGGCCGCCACGATATCGATGATCTCCGTCGCCTGATCGCCGATAACAGCGCAGGTCAGCTCACGTCCGGCGACGAACTTCTCGACCATGATCTGACCGTCCCGGCTGACCGGAACAGTGCGAATGGCCTCCGGAGGTCGATTGGCGCCGACCTTGACGATCACCACGCCGACGCTCGAGCCCTCAGCCACGGGTTTCGCGACGTAGGGCGGCGGAAGCGCGTGATCGGTGAGTGCCGCATCCGGCGTCACGAGCACGCCTTGCGCAATCGGCACGCCGAGCGCAGTCACGATCTTCTTCGTGCGCTCCTTGTCCATGGCGATGGCGGACGCAAGCACGCCCGAGTGCGTATAGGGGATCTCCAGCACTTCGAGCAGGCCCTGCACGCAGCCATCCTCGCCCCAGCGTCCGTGCAACGCGTTGAAGCAGACATCCGGCTTGATCTCGACGAGCCGCGCCGCAAGATCGTGCCCCACATCGACGGGCGTCACGCGAAAGCCCTCGCCTTCGAGCGCCTTCAGACATTCGCGCCCCGAAGAAAGGCTGACCTCACGCTCAGCCGACCATCCGCCCATGAGCAAGGCGACATGCGGCTTATCGGACGCCGTAACAGATGCGCTCATCGCGCGTGCTCCTCGACGAGGGCGACGCCGACAGCATGACCGGGAAGGGCCTCGCCGACGCGCACAATCTCCCATTGCAGCTCGATGCCGCTCGACGCGCGCACGCGCGCCCGTACGGTCTCACCGAGCCGTTCGATGTCTTCGGCAGTCGCTTTTTGGTCGTTGATCAGGAAGTTGCAGTGCATCTCCGAGACCATGGCGCCGCCAACGCGCAGGCCACGACAGCCGGCCGCATCGACGAGCTTCCAGGCGCTGTTGTCGGGTGGGTTCTTGAACGTCGAGCCGCCGGTGCGTTCCTTGATCGGCTGATGCTTCTCGCGATAGGCCGCGACCTCGTCCATGGAGCGCGCGATGTCCTCAGGCTCGCCCGGCGTGCCTTGGAAAGTCGCGCCGGTGAAGATCCAGTCGCGCGGCACGCTGCTGCGACGGTACGTAAAGCCCATATCGGCGTTGGATAGCTCGTGTATGCGCCCCTCGCGATCAACGGCACGCGCGGAAAGCAGCACGTCCTTCGTCTCGCTACCGTGGGCGCCTGCGTTCATGCGGAGTGCACCCCCGATGCCACCGGGAATACCGCGATAGAACGAGAGGCCGGCAATACCGGCGTCCGCCGATGCACGCGCGATCTTCACGTCGGGCACCGCCGTGCCGGCGCGGATGCACGAATCTCCGAGCAGCTCGATCTCGCCGAAGCCGCGACCGAGGCGCACAACGACACCACGCACACCGGCATCGCGCACGAGCAGATTCGAGCAGAGGCCGATGACGAAAACCGGCACTTCCGCAGGTGCCTGCGACATGAAATAGGCGAGGTCGGCCTCGTCGGCAGGCGTGTAGAGCACCTCCGCCGATCCGCCGACGCGGAACCACGTGATGTCTTTGAGTGGCGCATCTGGAACAAGACGCCCGCGCAGCTTTGGCATCAAGGCCTGCAACTCGGCAGCGAGGCTCGACATGATCAGCCAGCGCTCCCGACGCGCAGCGGGATTGCGGCGAGCCAGTCCGGCAGTGCGTGCGCCCATTCCGTCGAGTTTCCTGCCCCCATGCAGATCACCATGTCGCCGGGACCGGCCAGATTGCGCAGGGCGGGCACGATATCCTGCGGCGTATCGACGGCCACAACACTGCGATGCCCGGATCGTGCGATGCCCTCAGCGAGGCTCTTCGCACTGATCCCTTCAATCGGCGGCTCACCAGCCGAATAGAGCGGCGCAACGACGACGTGATCCGCATCCTTGAAGCAGGCGGAAAACTCATCGAACAGCGATTTCACGCGCGTGTAGCGATGCGGTTCGACCACGGCGATGACACGGCCCTGGGTGCCAGCGCGTGCGGCGCCGAGCACGGCCGCGATCTCGACCGGGTGATGGCCGTAGTCGTCGAAGATTTGCGCGCCGTTCCACGTGCCCGTCGGCTGGAAGCGGCGCTTCACACCTGAGAAGCTCGCCATCGCACCGCGAATGACCTCGTCCTTGATGCCGGCCTCTGCCGCGACGCCGATCGCAGCGAGCGCGTTGAGCGCGTTGTGCGCGCCGGGCACGGGGACGACCCAATCCTTCAGATCGCGCGCGCCCCCCATGACGCTCTCGCCAAGAGTCGCGTCGAAGATCGTGCGGGCACCCTCGACACGCACGCGCGTCAGCACAAGATCGGCCGTCGGATCGACGCCATACGTGAGCAAGCGGCGGCCATCGCGACGCAATTGCAGCTCCTCGATCATCGCCCGCGCGACCGGATGGTCGATGCACGTCATGGCGAGGCCGTAGAAGGGAATGTTGCGATAGAAGGCGCGATAGGCGTCGTGCATTTCCTCGACCGTACCGAAGTAGTCGAGGTGCTCGGGATCGATGTTCGTAACGACGCCGATCTGCGAGGGGATCTTGATGAAGGTGCCGTCCGATTCGTCCGCCTCGACGACCATCCACGGCCCAGCGCCGAGGCGCGCATTCGAGCCCCAGGTATTGATGATGCCGCCGGTGATGACGGTCGGTTCCAACCCGGCTTCGACGAAAATGTGCGCGACCAGCGATGTCGTCGTCGTCTTGCCGTGCGTGCCGGTGATCGAGACCGTCGAGTAGAGGCGCATGAGCTCGGCGAGCATCTCCGCGCGGCGGATAATCGTCAGGCCTTTCTCGCGCGCCGCCTTGAGCTCCGGATTGGTGTCCTTCACGGCCGTCGAGATCACGACATATCGCGCGCCGACGAGGTTCACACCGTCATGGCCGACGAATACGCGGATGCCCTTGGCGCGGAGGCGCTTGACGTTGGCACTGTCCTTCTGGTCGCTGCCCTGTACCGTGTGGCCCTTGGCGCGCAGGATCTCCGCGATGGCACTCATGCCGATGCCGCCGATGCCGATGATGTGGAATGTGCCCGGTTCGCTCGGTATCTGCATTGCCCGTCCAGCCTTCTCTTGTCCCCATTCGTGACGGCGCGAATCACTCACGCGCGATTCGCCATCCGCACACCAATCAACTCTTCCGCGAGGTCAGCGAGCCGCACCACGGCATCAGGCCGACCGAGCTGCTTGGCCGCACTGGAAGCGGCCGACAGTACAGTCGGTCGCTCCATGAGCGAAGAAATTGTTTCGCATAGCTTTTCCGCGCTCAGGTTTTTCTGCTCGATGCACCAGCCCGCACTGGCGTCGGCGAGCCGCGTGGCATTGCGGAGCTGATCGTTGTCCACCGCGTGCGGCAGCGGCACGAGCACGGCGGGCCTGCCGAGCACGGTCAGCTCGGCGATGCTCGACGCGCCCGCGCGGCCGACAACGAGATGAGCATTGGCCATGCGCTCGGGAAGATCCTTGAAGAAGGTCTGAAGCTCGGCCGTAACGCCAGACGCCGCGTAGGCGTTGCGCACGTCGGTGAGATCCTCCTCGCGGCACTGCTGGACAATGCGCAGGCGGGCCCGCTGATTAAGAGTCAGCTGCTCAATGGCAGGAGGCACCGCCTCGGAGAAGTAGCGCGCGCCCTGGCTGCCGCCGAACACGAGGAGGTTGAACGGCTCATCCGCCTCCGCCGCCCGATATGGCCGCGCGCTCCAATCGATCACGGCATCACGAACGGGATTGCCGGTGAAGCGCACGCGGGAGGCGAGCTTCTCGGACAAAAGCGCCGTCTGCTCGAATGATGTGGCGATCCGCGAAACCCGTGGCGCGAGCATCCGGTTGGCGCGGCCGAGTACGGCATTCGCCTCATGAATGGCGGTCGGTATGCGACGAAGCTTTGCCGCGACGAGGGGTGGGAACGTCGGATATCCACCGAAGCCAATGACGGCGCCTGGTCGCACGCGGCCGAGCAAACGGTAGGCCGCGCGTACACCGTTCGATAGCGCCAGGATGGTCTTGGCTGCAGCTACAGGGGACCGCCCCGCGAGCGTCGCAGCAGGCACGGTATGGATGGCGCGCGCGGGAAATCCGGTGCCATAGCGATCGCCACGCTCGTCCGTCACGAGGTCGACTGCGACCCCGCGCCTTCCAAGCTCCTGCGCCAGAGCAAAGGCTGGAAACAGATGCCCACCCGTGCCCCCGGCGGCCAGCATGACCGACTTGTCCCCCACGTCCACTCCTTCCCCTAGAACGCGACCTTAGCGCGCATTGCGGCCAATCGGCGGCAGCGGGCTGGCTGCGACCTTCGGTCGGCTGACGATGCGCGGATCCGTGCGCCGGCGCACGAGCGCCAGCAGCATCCCAACCGTGAGCGAAGCCGCGATCATCGACGAGCCGCCAGCTGAAATGAACGGCAGCGTCATACCCTTGGCCGGCACGAGACCGACATTGACCGCCATATTGATCGACGCCTGCAGCGCGATCAGCAGCGCAAGGCCATTCACGGCCAGATGCGTGAAGGGGTCGCGGCGATCACGGTAGCGCGCGAGCGCGCGGCCGACGACGAATGCGAAGAGCGCAATCAGCAGCAGGCAGGCGACGGCACCGTACTCTTCAGCCACCACCGCGAAGATGAAGTCCGTGTGCGCGTCGGGCAGCACGGACTTGATTGTCCCCTCACCGGGACCGCGCCCGAAGAAGCCACCTTCGGCGAAGGATTGGATGGCCCGGTCCGTCTGGAAAGTGTCGCCCGAGGCCGGATCGAGAAAGCGTGCGACGCGGCCGCGGACGTGCGGGAATGCGAAGTAGGCGGCCGTAAGCCCGCCGATGCAGAGACCGCCGAAACCGAGCGCCAACACAATAGGCTGGCCCGAAATGAAGAAGAGCGCGCCGAACACAAGCGTCAGCAGGAGCCACTGGCCGACATCGGGCTGGCGCAGGAGCAGGGCGGCCGCAACGATATAGACGCCGAACGCGATCGGCACCATGCCGGTGCCCGGGCGGGCGCGCGACTCGGCAAAAAGCCACGCGACGACGACCGCGAACGCGGGTTTCAGCAGCTCGGAAGGCTGCAATGAGAACCCGGCAAAGCGAACCCAGCGCCGCGCACCATTGACCTCCGGCCCATAGAGGACCGCCGCCACCATGAGCAGAAGCGCCACGCCGAGCAGCACGGTCGCGAGCGTGAGCACACCGCGTGCATCGAGTAGTGAAACGGCAAGCATCAGCAGGATGCCGGCCAGGGCAAAGACGAGATGGCGTTCGACGAAGTGGAATGTCGGCAAGCCCTTGCGCGTCGCGACTGCAGGGCTCGCGGCAAGCGAGAGAACGATGCCAATGCCGATCAGCGCCAGTACGGCTATGAGCAGGACACGGTCGACCGAGAACCACCACTCGGTGACGACACTGCGATCATCGCGGGCGAGCCGCATCAGCCCTCTCCGCCCTTGACAAGATCGGCAACGAGCGCGCGAAACACGTCTCCGCGGTGGCCATAGCTCTTGAACTGGTCATAGGAGGCGCACGCCGGCGAGAGCAGCACGACGGGCTCGGCGGCGCTGCTGGCAGTGGCATCGCGCGCGGCAGCAGCGAGCGCCTTGTCGAGCGTGCCAGCTTGCTCATAGGGCACGCGGCCGTCGAGCGTACGCGCAAAATCATCAGCCGCTTTGCCGATGAGATAGGCCTTGGCGACGCGTGGGAAGCACTCGGCAAGTGTCGTGATGCCGCCTTCCTTGGGCGTACCGCCGAGGATCCAATAAATATCGCGCGGCCACGAGGTCAGCGCTTTCTCGGTGGAATCGGCGTTCGTTGCCTTGCTGTCGTTGATGAACAGCACGCTGCCCTTACGCCCAACCTCCTCCATGCGGTGCGGCAGCCCCGGAAACGTGCGGAACGCCTCGACGTGATCGGCCATTGCGATGTTCGGCAGAGCAAGAGACGCAGTGGCGAGCGCCGCCAGCGCATTCTGCATGTTGTGCCCACCACGGAGCGAGCCGATGCCATCGAGGCTGCCGACATCGACCGGCAAGGCATCCACAGCAGCGAAATGGAGGTGGCTGTCCTCGCCATAGAACAGTGGAACATCGCTGGGGCGCACGCCGAGACTGCTGATCGCCGTCACCGGAACGCCATCGTCGGTGGCACGATCGGCGATCGCGGAACTCAACGGCTCGTCGATGCCGATGACGGCAGCGGCGGAGCGCTCGATCAGGCTTTCCTTGATGGCTACGTAACGCGACATCGTTCCGTGCCGATCGAGATGATCAGGCGAAAGGTTCAGCAGCACACCGATGGTGGGCGCGAGCGACGGTGTCAGGTCGATCTGGAAGGTGCTCATCTCGAGCACGTAGATGCGTGATGCGTTCGGTGATGCAAGATCGAGCACCGGCACGCCGATATTGCCGCCCATCTGCACGTCTGCACCTGCCGCAGTCAGCGTGTGCGCGATGAGCGCCGTGGTCGTGGATTTGCCGTTCGTGCCGGTGATGCAGATCACCTGCGAGGTCGGCGCCAACCGCGCCCGCTCGCGGAAGAACAGCTCGATATCCCCGATGACCTCGATGCCAGCCTCGCGGGCGCGCTTAACGGTCCAATGCGGCTCGGGATGTGTCAGCGGCACGCCCGGCGCGAGAATCAGTGCAGCGAAGCGGCTCCAGTCGACCGCCGCCAGATCGACGATTGGGATACCGTCGGCGGCGGCGCCTGCGCGCCCGCCTTCGCCGTCATCCCAGGCCGCAATCGTAGCGCCCCCGGCCTGCAGCGCGCGGCAAGTCGAGCGGCCGGAGGCCCCGAGCCCGAACACGGCAACCTCGCGGCCCGTGAATGAGGTGACGGGAATCATGGGTTGCATAGTACCTGAATCGGACACCGGTTGGCGCGGTCCATCTCACCGCAGGCGGCTCATATCCACCTGGAAGACCACGGGAAAGAACGTCGCCCAGGCGAGCCAGCGCTTGGAACCGGCCTCGCTGACGGTCCACAGGTGCCCCTTGGAGTCGAAGCCGATGTCCTCCGTACCGGCAGGGAGCGCATGGCGAGCGAGGACGGCGCCGGTCTTCTGATCGAGCCGGACGAGTTCGCCGAAACTGCCGCTGCTGCGCGTGATCCAGAGCTGGCCCTTGGCATCGAAGGCCGCTCCCTGGGCCCGCTGCGGCACAACGACCGAGGCATCCGCATCCTGCTCATTGATCTCGGATTTCAGCTTGGCCAGAGGGAAACGATAGAGCCGAGGTTCACCAAACGTCTCATATGTGCCGAGCCAAAGCGCGTCGCCCGAGCCCGCAGCGAACGAGCCCTTCACCTGTCCCGTGAGGCGGATATGGCGCACGACCTTGCCGATACCGGCACTGGCCGGGACATCGAGCTGGATCTCGAAGATGTCGCGCGTGTCAGCGACCCAGATATGCCCCGGCGCACCTCTGGCGGCACCACCCGCATGACCACAACGCGCGGGGAGATCGAGGACACCGGTAACCTGCCCACTGGCGGTGTTGAGCCGGTAGAGGCGGCAAGGCCCGCGCCCGGCGTTGTCGACGCTCTTGTACGCGGCGACATAGACGGCATCGTCCACGACCGTCAGTCCCTGCGGGACGAAGCCCTCGTCGAGGCCCGGCATCCAGATCCGCCGCAGGATCGCCGCCTCATTCGGCAGCGGCCCATCGGGCATCAGACCCAGCTTCTTGTCCGTGTAAGTCGGTGCCGTGCCGAGCGGCATCTCTGCGAAGGCTGCTGATGTCATGAGCGCGACCGCAAGCGAAAACGAAAGTCCCAGGCGAAGCATGGCGTACCTCGTGTGCGCGGGCCTCAGCGCAGCTTGAGTGTCGCAAGGCCGATCAGCGCCAACACGACCGAAATGATCCAGAAGCGCACCACGACCGTCGATTCGTGCCAGCCCTTCTGCTCGAAATGATGGTGCAAGGGCGCCATTCGAAAAACACGCCGGCCGGTCAGCTTGAAGGACGCCACCTGGATGAGCACAGAGAGCGTTTCGAGCACGAAGAGGCCACCGACGATGGCCAGCACGATCTCATGCTTGGTCGCGACGGCGATCGCGCCGAGCGCACCACCGAGTGCGAGCGAACCGGTATCGCCCATGAAGATCATGGCGGGCGGGGCGTTGAACCAGAGGAAGCCCAACCCCGCACCGAGCAGCGCCCCACAGACGACAGAAAGCTCACCGACGCCTGCCACGTAGTGAATCTGCAGATAACCCGAGAACCGCACGTTACCGACGAGATAGGCGATCAACCCGAACGTCGCTGCCGCGATCATGACGGGCACGATCGCAAGGCCGTCGAGGCCGTCGGTCAGGTTCACGGCATTGCCCGCGCCGGCGATGACGAACATCCCGAGAACCACAAAGAGAAAGCCGAGCGGAACGAGGACGTTCTTGAAGAAGGGGATCGTCAATGCGTCGGAAAAGCCTGGAGCGCCGAGCTGCATGACGGCGTACGTAGCAACGCCCGCGACCGCGAACTCGAGACCGAGGCGGCCCTTACCGCCGAAGCCGTTGGTCGTCTGTTTGGTGACTTTGAGGTAGTCGTCATAAAAGCCGATTGCCCCGAAAGCGAGCGTGACGCCGAGCACGATCCAGACATAAGGGTTCGACCAGTTCGCCCAGAGCAGCGTCGATACCGTGACGCCGGCGAGGATCATGAGCCCGCCCATGGTCGGCGTGCCCTTCTTCGAGAAGTGGCTCTTCGGTCCGTCCTCGCGGATGGGCTGGCCCTTGCCCTGCTTGACGCGCAGAAGGTCGATAATGGCGGGCCCGAACAGGAACACAAACAGCAGCGCCGTCATGATCGCCCCGCCGGTGCGGAACGTGATGTAGCGAAACACATTCAGCGGGCTGAACTGGTCGCTGAACGTGACGAGCTCGTAGAGCATTCCGGCCCCCTCTTACCTCCGCGCGTCCTCTCGGGCCGCGCGCGCCGCATCACCATTCCCGGATGCAGCGCCTGCCCCTTAGCACTTCCGTCGGCAAAAATTGAGAGGCTTTCTGTGCAAACTTCCCTGCACCGACGAACGTCTCATGCGCGTTCCAACAGGGCGAAATTCAGACGATCCGTCAATTTGTTGCCTGGATTGCGAGCATCGGCGAAGCCATAACCTGCCCTGAAGTTCGCAAAGATGTTTCTCCACCGCCTGCGGACCGCACCCGCGCACTCCCCCCGCTGCGGCGCGCTTGCACTGGGCGCCCGATCGCGCGACCCTGAGGCGTGGCCCCGGCGCGTGCCCGGGGGAGAACCGGCTGGAAACTCATGAGCACCTACGATCTCATTCTCAAGGGGGGGCGTGTCATCGACCCCTCACAGAAGCTCGATGGCATCGCGGACGTCGCCTTCGCGGACGGCAAGGTCGCCGCCGTCGGCAAGGATTTGAAGGGCAGTGCGGGCACAGAAGTACGGGACGTCAAAGGTACGATCGTCTCGCCCGGCCTCATCGATATGCACACGCACGTCTACTGGGGCGGTACGTCCCTCGGCATCGACGCGGAAGAGTTCTGCCGCACATCAGGCGTGACGACGGCCATCGACACGGGCAGTGCCGGCCCCGGCAACTTTGCCGGCTTCCGCAAGCACGTGATCGAGCCTTCAGCCGTACGCATCCTCGCCTATCTGCATGTTTCCTTCGCCGGCATCTTCGGCTTCTCCAAGACCATCATGGTCGGCGAGAGCCAGGATCTGCGCCTGATGGCGCCGCGCGATGCGGCCGAAGTTGCCGATGCGAACCGCGATGTGATCATCGGCATCAAGGTGCGCGTCGGCGCGCACGCATCCGGCGAGCAGGGTGCGGCACCGCTCAACATCGCGCTGCAGGTCGCCGAGGAAGTGGGCATGCCTGTCATGTGCCATATCGACCAGCCGCCGCCTTCCTATGAGGAGGTGATCAATATGCTGCGGCCCGGCGACGTGCTGACGCACGCGTTCCGCCCGTTTCCGAATTCACCCGTCAATGCGCAAGGCAAGGTCAAGGCCGCCGTGCTCGAGGCCCGCGCGCGCGGCGTGAAGTTCGACATCGGCCATGGCAAAGGCTCGTTCGCCTTCAAGACCGCGCGGGCGATGCTGGCGAATGGCTTCTACCCGGACACGATCTCGTCGGACGTGCACGCGCTCTGCATCGACGGCCCGGCCTATGACCAGGTCACGACCATGTCGAAGTTCCTATGCCTCGGCGTGCCGCTCAACGATGTCATCGCGCAGTCGACCATCAATGCCGCGCACGCGCTGAAGCGGCCGGAGCTCGGCAGTCTCAAGCCCGGCTCGGTCGGCGACGCGACGCTCCTGACCGTCAAGGAAGGGAAATTCGAGTACGAAGATGTCATGGGCGAGAAGATGATCGGCGACAAGCGCATCCTCTCAGAAGGCGCGATTGTCGGTGGACGCTGGTTTCATCCCAAGCGCTCGCAGAAGTTCGCCAAACTCAAAAGCGCATAAGGGAGGAAAGACATGACACCCGAAGAGAAACTGAAGTCCCTCGGCCTCGAACTTCCGAAGGTGCCGACACCTGTCGCCAACTACGTGCCTTTCAAGGTTGACGGGCGCACCATCTACCTCTCCGGCCAGGGGCCGCGCCGCCCGGATGGCTCTCTCATCACCGGACGTGTGGGCGAGGAAATCTCGATCGAAAAGGCCTACGAGTGCGCACGCCTCACCGGACTCGGGTTGCTTGCCGCAGCGAAACTGGCGGCCGGCGATCTCAGCAAGGTCGAGGTGCTGAAAGTGCTGGGCATGGTCAATGCCGTGCCCGGCTTCGGCGACCAGCCGAAGGTGATCAACGGCTGCTCGGATCTTTTCGTGGAAGTGCTCGGTGACCGCGGCCGCCATGCACGCTCTGCCGTCGGCATGGGCGGGCTACCGTCCAACATGCCTGTCGAGATCGAAGCAATCATGCGGATCGTGGATTGAGGCGGCGGCGCTGGTGCGGACTACCGCATCAGCGCCACGCTCTTGATCTGGGCGAAGACGGGCGTGCCGGATGCAAGGCCGAGTGTGGTCTGCGACTTGCGCGTGATCCGCGCAGCAATGCGGGCACCGGCGCCGTCTGTGCCGAGCGCGGCAATGATATTCACCTGCGCTTCGTTGCCGGCGCCGTCGATCGACACGATACGCGCCGGCAGGCAGTTGAGGATCGTCGTATCGCTCGCCGCCGTCAGCGTGAAGCTGACGTCGCTCGCCGCAATCCTGAGGCGCCGCTCCGTGCCGAGCTCGCCCTGCCGGCCCGGCACGACAAGCGTTCCGCCAGGGACCGCGAAGTGCGTGAGCGCGTACTCTTCGTCGATACTTGCGACGCGCCCCTCCAACATTACGGCCGCATCAGGCGCAGCGACGAGCGGCAGGCTAGGATCGGTCTGCAGCACTGCAAGCGGCCCGGAGGCGAGTACGCGCCCCTTGTCGAGCAGTACGAGCGTGTCGGCGAGACGCGCGACCTCGCTTATGTCATGGCTCACGTAGACGATCGGCAGCGCGAGGCTCTCATGCAGGCGCTCGAAGTAGGGGAGTATCTCCTCCTTCGTCATCCGATCGAGCGCTGAGAGGGGTTCATCCATGAGAAGGATGCGCGGACGCGAGAGGAGCGCGCGGCCAACCGATACGCGCTGGCGCTCGCCGCCGGAGAGCGCCACGGGTGAGCGCTCGAGCAGGTGCCCGATGCCGAGCAGTTCGACGATCGCGTCGAAGTCGAGGGCGTCGGAGGTGGGCGCGTTGCCCGCGCGCTTCGCGCCGTAAAGGAGATTCTGGCGCACGCTGAGATGCTGGAAGAGGCTCGCTTCCTGGAAGACATAGCCAAGGGGACGCGCGTGCGTTCGGATGAAGACACCCTTTGCGCTGTCCTGCCAGACCTCGTCACCGATGATGAAGCGGCCGGGAAGCTGCTGGAGCCCCGCCATGCAGCGCAGGATTGTCGTCTTGCCGCAACCCGACGGACCAAACAGCGCCGTGATGCCTCGCATGGGCATGTCGAAGGTGACATCCAGCGAGAAGCTGCCGAGGTCACCGGAAAAGGCCGTCGATATCTCCGCCGGACGCACCGTCATCGACCCTGCTGCCCATAGCGCCGGCCGAGCATCATCGTGGCCAGGATGACGGCGAACGAGAAGACGACCATTCCACCCGCGAGAATGTGCGCCTCGGTCCAGTGCTGCGTCTCGACATAGTCGTAGATCGCGACGGAGAGCACCTTGGTCTGGCCCGGAATGTTGCCGCCGATCATGAGGATGACGCCGAACTCGCCGATCGTGTGCGCGAAACCCAGAATGGCGCCGGTCAGAAAGCCCGGCCGCGCGAGCGGCACGGCGACCGACCAGAAGGCATCCCACGGCGAGGCGCGCAACGTTGCCGCAACTTCCAGCGGCCGATCTCCGAAGGCCTCGAAGGCATTGCGGATGGGCTGCACCACGAAGGGCATGGAGTAGAGCACCGACCCGATGACGAGGCCGGTGAACGTGAAGGCGAGCGTGCGCGCACCATAGAGACCGGCGATCCAGCCGCCGGGCCCATTCGGTCCGAGCATGAGGAGAAGGTAGAAACCGAGCACGGTCGGCGGCAGCACGAGCGGCATCGCGACGACGGTCGCGACCGCTTCCTTCCAGCGCGCCTTGGAGCGCGCCAGCCACCACGCAATCGGCGTCCCGAAGATCAGCAGCAGTATAGTGGTGATGAAGGCGAGCTCGATTGTTAGCCGGATCGGCGACCAAAGCTGCGCAAGATCGAGTTCACCCACACGTCACCCGCCATTGCTCAATCGACGAAGCCGTAGCCGTACTTCTCGATGACCTTGCGCGCTTCCGGCCCCTTCAGGAAGGTGAGGAAAGCCTTTGCCGCGTCGTTGTTGGCGCCAGTCTTCAGCAGGACCGCATCCTGCGCAATGGTCTTGTGCATGTTCGCGGGAACGACCCAGCGCGATCCGCCGGGCTTCAACGCAACCTGCGCGAAGGCGACGAAGCCGACTTCCGCATTGGCCGTGTCGACGAACTGGAAGGCCTGCGCGATGTTGTTGCCCTCGACGATCTTGTCCTTGAGCGCGTCGAACACGCCGAGCTTCTGCATGACTTCGACGGCCGCGGTGCCGTAAGGCGCGGTCTTCGGGTTGGCAATCGCAATCTTGGCGAACTTTCCGTCCTTCAATGTCTGCTCGCCGAGCGTCAGGCCATCGGTCTTGCTGAAGAGTACGAGCTTGCCGGTCGCATATGTGAAGACGCTGCCGGCAACGGCGTGGCCCTCGGCAACAGCCTTGGCCGGCGTCGCCTGATCGGCCGAAAGGAAGACTTCGAAGGGCGCAGCCTGCGTGATCTGATTGTAGAGACCGCCCGTCGGGCCGAAGCTAAAGACGGCCTTGTGCCCGCTCGCCTTCTCGAAGAGTGCGCCGATCTCCTTGACCGCATCGGTAAAGTTCGCCGCGACAGCGACCTTGACCTCCGCCGCGCGGACGGCCGCCGACATGGTGGTGGCGATCATGACCGAGGCCAGGGTGGCCATCGGCAGCTTCAGCCATGAAAGGCGCGTGCGCATGGGTCTGCTCCGCTGCTTCGAGATATACTCATCGATACAGCGCTCTTAAAAGTCCGACCCGTGCGTGGCAAGCGTTATTTCTCTCTGGATATGTCGTGCCGCGCAAATCCATCGTATCGCTCGGAGACAACTTCCCGATTGTCTATCGCGAGGCCACCTTCTCCGCTGGGGTCAGACGCCGCTCGAGATCGGCAATCTGCTTGCCGAAGGACTTGAGCGCCTGGGCCTCGATGGCGCGGTAGTGCCCGACGAGGGCATGGCCGAAGGACGTGAGCCGGGCGTGGCCCCCGCCAGCGCCGCCGTGCTGCGTCTCGAGGACCGGTTCGCTGAACATGCGATTGACCTCGTCCGCCAGCAGCCACGCACGCCGGTAGGACATCTTCATCTGTCGCGCTGCGCCGCTGATCGAGCCGTGCTCACCGATGAGTTCGAGGAGGCGGATCTTTCCGTGGCCAACCTGGCGGCCGCCGTCGAAATCGATGCGGATGGTAAGGCGCGTCATGGTGCGTTCCGGCTGGGTATGTTGCGGTCGGGCGCAATGCCTGGCTATCGCATCAGCCATAGCACAGGACGCGTGTCCCTGCCCGCGAGATATGTTCCGGGCCGACTATCCTGGCCGCCCCCGCGACATTACGCAACCTGCGGCCAGCAGGGCTCCAGCCTTTGAGTATATTCAACCCAATATATCGAAGGCCTCAGGACGCACCGACGCGCAACACCTTGGCGATGTCGGCGACGGTGGCGTCGATCTCCGCTTCGGTCGTGGCGCGGCCGAGGCTGAAGCGGATGGCCCCCATCCCCGCCTCGGGCGAGACTCCCATGGCCCTCAGGACCGGCGACAGTTCGACATGTTCGCTGTGACACGCTGAGCCCGTCGAGGCGGCAACGCCATCCAGGCCCGCAAGAAGATCCGCGCCAACCTTGCTGACGAACGAGATGTTGGCAGTGTTGGGCAGCCGGAATTCGGGATGCCCATTCAGGACAATGCGATTACCGAAGTGGGCCTGCAAAAGCGTCCAAAGCCGATCGCGCAACGCCTTCACCCGCTGTAGGGGAGCAAGGTCCGCTGCCTCGCGTGCCGCTGCGCCAAGCGCCACGGCGAGAAGCGCACTCTCTGTTCCGGCGCGCCGCCCCTGCTCATGCCCTGCGCCATGAATGAGCGGCTCCAACGGCGTTCCACTCCGAACGTAGAGCGCACCGACACCCTTCGGCGCACCGAACTTATGACCGGCCATGGTCAGCAGATCGACGCCGAGTGTATCGACTGTTGTCTCGACCTTGCCGACCGACTGCGCGGCATCCGTGTGCATAAACGCGCCATTGGCGTGCGCAATGCGCGCGATCTCGGCAATAGGGTTGATCGTGCCGACCTCGTTGTTCGCGTGCATGATGCTGACGAGAATTGTACCTGTCTTTATGGCACGGGCCACCGCGTCCGGATCGACACGGCACGTGCTGTCTACCGGGATGCGCGTGACCTCGTATCCGATTTTCTCCAGAAACGCGCACGGCGCCTCAATGGCCGGATGCTCCGCTTGCGCGGTGATGATGTGGCGCCCCTTCTCGCGGCGCGCGAACGCCACGCCCTTGAGCGCGAGATTGTTGGCTTCGCTGCCGCCGCTCGTGAAGATGATCTCGTCGGGCGTCGCGCCGAGCAGATCCGCGATCTCGGCCCGGGCTCCTTCGACTGCCGCGCGGGCCGGTTGCCCGGCCCAGTGCAGGCTCGAGGGATTACCGTAGGCGTGCTCGAGATAGGGCGCCATGGCCATGCGAGCGCCCTGGCTGATCGGCGTGCTGGCATTGTAGTCGAGATAGATGCGCCACATGTTCAGCCCCTTCCAGCACGATTCCTGCGTCGGGGATTAGCATCCCCGACGCAGCAGCAAAACGTCGAGACGATCTCTAGGCCGGAATCTGGCGCATGTTGATCGTGTACTTGAAATTGTCGGGATCGAGTTCGTCGAGCCGACCGCGCGCCGTCTCGGCCTGGGGATACATGAGGAAGGACAGCGGCGGCCCTTTAGAGCCCGGCAGAACGATGTCGTGCGTGTCGTTGTAGCCGAGCCAGTTCATCTCCCATGATCCGAACAGCGCCGACCGCGCCGCCTTCACCTTGGGATCGTCGGCCGCAAGATTGCCCGGCGGCTCCTCCAGGATGACCTTGCGCACATCCGCAGGATCAACCGGGATCCAGCCAATGCCATCGACGAAAACATCCGCGCGGCAGTGCTGCGCCCGCGTGATGTTGGCGGTTCCCGCACCCAGGCTCTTGTATCCGAAAGCCGACGGCGCAACGCGAACGCCGTAGATGTCGCGAGCCGGGAGACCGGACGCACGCGCGAGCCCGACGAAGAGCGCGTTGAGATCCGCGCACTTGCCGGTGAGGTTGCCGCTCTTCAACATCGATTCGATATCGCCGGTGCCGCAACCGCGCGTCTTCGGATTGCGCGTTGTATTGTCGACGATCCAGTCGTAGATGCGCTTCGCCTTGTCGAGGTCGTCTTTGGCGCCCACTGTGATCTTCGCGGAGGTCTCCGTGACGATCCCCGCCAGTCGCAGCGTCGACGTACTGGCCGTGTAGCGCGCGCGCTGCTCCGCGCTGAGCTTGACCGATGGATCGGACTTGCCGAGATCGACCTTCAGGTCGCGGGCCGAGAAACGGCTCAGTGCCGTGAGCTCCAGCTGCGGCTCATGCGCAGGCCAGGCGACGTGCAGAAGGCGCGCGCCGGACTTCGGATCCTGCACAATCGCCCCTTTGCCGCTCTTCGTCTGGAAGGTCGTCTCGCCTGGCTTGATCCAACCCTCACACTCGAAGGCCGGGATCGGCAGCCAGACCTGCGTCTCGCCTTCAGGACTGAGGATCTCAACCCGTGTCGTGATCTCGTAGGCGCTCCATGCGCCGGGCGTCGGCGCGAAGAGTGTGCCCGCACCAGCTTGCGCCCACGCACCGCCCGGGATAGCGGCGATAGCAGCGCCCGATGCGCCGTACTTCAGTAGCTCGCGACGATCGATTCTCATTGGCTTCCTCCTTTGACCATGCAGTTTTCTTGACGTCCTTCACTCGGCCCCCTCTCGATCCGCGCAACCTCGATCTCGAGCTTCGACAGGATCGGCCCGACATCCCATTCGAGCGCGCCCGCGACCTTCCACAATGGACACAGCGCGCGATCGAGCACGTACGACGTGGGCAGCATCTCCACGTCCCAAGCCCACATCGACTGCTTGTCGAAGTCGATGAGCACCGGGAATCTCAGGCTGATCTCGTTGCGAGCGAGAAAGCGGCGAATGCGATCAGCAGGCTCACCCACATCGACGGCCAGTATTCGGAAAGGGCGCCCATCGAGCGTCTCGGCGAGGCGCTCCAATGACCTCAGCTCATCGCGGCACGGCTCGCACCACGTGGCAAAGAAATGGACGATGACGAGCTTGCCAGCTTCCGCAGCGAGGGCTGCTGCCCGCCCTTCAAGCGTCGGCAGGTCGAGGGGTGGCACAGCTTCGGGCCGCCAGGCCTCCAGCTCAGCGGCGCGTTCGGACGCTGCGCACGAGAATGCGAGCACGCACCCGAACAGAAGCGTACAAAGTTGCCGATGAACGAGCGGCAGCAACGAACTCACGACGCCCCCATTGGCGTTGCCGCACATGCCAAAGCACGCAGGCCTACGCCGCATCACGCGCCAGAAATCAGCGATTGAGGTGAGCGTCGACGGCTCTCCGGAGCTTCAAGTGCTCCACAGCCGCGATCGACCGCGATCCAGTCGCGGAGGCGGGACCCGCCATCATCACGGGGCCTGAGCGCAGACTGCGCATCGGACCCGTCGAACGCCACACGAGCACTATAGCCACCGGCCGCTCTGCGTCCACAGGACAAATTCGAGGCGGTCGCGGCCTTATTCCCAGACGCTCAGCAGATCGCCGGCATCGTCATCGCGCGAGGGAGACACCTTTGCCGGCGTGCCGAGCATGAGGAATGCCGCCAGCTCTTCCTCGTTTGCGATTCCGAGCGCGAGACGGACACGGCGCGACGTCGCCGAATGCCCACTGCGCAAACAGCCGGCATAACCGAGCGCCGAGGCCGCGAGCAGCATGTTTTCGATTGCCGCGCCGGCCGCGAGCATCTGATCGGTGATCGAAACGCGCGGATGATCGCGGACGATGCGCAGCACCACTGCCAGAAGCATGGCGCCGCGATAAGCCTTCTCACCGGCCCGCTCGATCTCGGTAGCCGGCGCCCCCGGGTCACGCTCCGCCTTGGCCTCGCGGAAGGCGGCCGCGAGATCGCCACGGCGCTCGGTCGGAATGAGGATGAAACGATAGGGTTTGAGATTCTTGTGGTCCGGTGCCGCGGCTGCCGCGCGCAGGATCAGCGCGAGTTCCTCAGGCGTCGGCGTCGGCGCGATCAGAAATCTCGGCGAAACGGACCGCCGCGAGAGAACGAGATCGAGCGCCTGAGTTTTGTCGACCATTGTATGCCTTCCTCCCTGCGCCCCGAGGCGCAGCCCATCGCGCACTAGTTTACCGCCACGCGTGGCGGCTGAAAGCCTCATGCTGCGTCAAAACGGTCCCATTCGGGTCGCGCGCCGAACCGGGCTGCCAGAAAGTCGATGAACACGCGCGTCTTCGCGGCAAGATAGCGGTTTGGCGTGTACAGCGCGTAGATGCCGAGCACCGTGCGCTCATGGCGGGGCAGCACCAGCACGAGATTGCCCGCGGCGATGTCGCACCCGACGAGAAATGTCGGCAGCTCGGTAATGCCCTGTCCGGCGAGTGCGGCATTGCGCAGGATATGGCCGTTGTTGGAATTCAGTGCCATCTTGAGCGGTATCGATGCGGTGCTGCCGTCTGCCTTGGCATACGACCAGCGCTGCAGCCCTGCCGCGCCATAGCCGAGCCAGCGGTGCTGCGCGAGCTCGTCGGGCTCGGTTGGCGTACCGTGCGCGGCAAGGTAAGCCGGCGATGCCACGACAACGCGCCGTGCGGGCGCGAGCTTGCGCGCAATCAGGCTCGAATCTGTCAGCGCCGCGATGCGGATCGTGACGTCCACGCCTTCTTCGAGCGGATCGATGAAGCGGTCGTTCAGCGTCATCTCGACATTCAGGTCCGGGTAGGCGGCCATGAAGTCCGCGATGGCATCGCCCAGATAGAGCATTCCGAACGACATGGGCGCGTTGATGCGCAGCAGCCCCCTCGGCTCCTCATGAAGGCGGGAGATCTGAAGCTCGGTCTCGTCGATACGTGAGAGAATGTCGAGGCAGCGCTCGTAGTACGAGAGACCGGCCTCGGTGGGGCTGACGCGCCGGGTCGTGCGGTCGAGCAGTCGGGCGCCGAGGATCTGTTCCAGCTCCATCACGGCCTTGCTGACGGCGGAGCGCGTGAGGCCCAGCGCGCGGCCAGCCTCCGCGTAGTTGCCGAGGGCCACCACCTTGGCAAAGGCATTCATCGCCTCGAGCTTGTCCATGAGCCATTGTATCCAAATTGGATGCAGTGTGGCCATTTCGTAGCGCATTGATCGTGAAACCTCCAGTCCATACTTAAGGGCATGGGCTTCGACCTGCCGTGTCACGCGGGGAGTTGAAGTTTTCAGGCTGACAACGACAGGCCCGCTGTTCGAGCGGCGCATCTGACGGAACCCGTCCGCCTGCACACTGTTAGCGAAACAGGCTGGTGTCCGGCCCAGAGAATTCCTGTCGCCCCAAGCGACCCAGACAACGGGAGAAAAGATCATGAGCAAGGTACTGGTTCTCTACTATTCGAGCTATGGCCACATCGAGAAGATGGCCCAAGCCGTTGCCGAAGGCGCGCGCGAAGCGGGCGCCCAGGTCGACATCAAGCGCGTGCCGGAACTCGTTCCCGAGGAGGTCGCGAAGAAGTCAGGCTTCAAGCTCGACCAGGCGGCGCCGGTTGCGACCGTGGATGATTTGCCGAACTACGACGCGATCGTCTTTGGCGTGCCGACACGCTTCGGCAATATGCCCGCGCAGATGAAGAACTTCCTCGATCAGACCGGCGGGCTCTGGATGAAGGGCGCGCTGATCGGCAAGGTCGGTAGCGTGTTCAGCTCCACTGCGACCCAGCATGGTGGGCAGGAGAGCACGATCCTCTCGACGCATACCGTGCTGCTCCACCACGGCATGGTCATTGCCGGCCTGCCCTATTCCTTCCAGGGCCAGATGGGCGTGAAGGAGGTCACGGGCGGCTCGCCTTACGGCGCATCGACCATTGCCGATGGCGACGGCTCGCGCCAGCCTTCGGAGAACGAGCTTGCCGGTGCCCGCTTCCAGGGTCGCCACGTGGCCGGCCTTGCCGCCAAGCTCGCAGCATGACGATCGCGGTGGGATGGCTGTGCAGACCAGCCATCCCACCGCGCAAAGATTTATTGCGATCGTGTGCAATCAGCGCTGAACTGAAACCGACAGCATTCGAGTGGAGAAACGCGATGGCCGACATCAAGATCGAGCGGGAACTGACGCCGACCAAGGGCCGCTATGTAGCCCGCATCGATGGCATCGAGGGCGAAGGCGAGCTGACGTTCTCGCGCGCCAGCCCGACGCTTGTGATCGCGGATCACACCCTCGCGCCGGATTCCATGCGCGGCATGGGTGTCGCCAAGGCCATGGTCGACCGCCTGATCGCGGACGCCCGCAGCGAAAGCTTCAAGATCTTCGCGCTCTGCCCGTACGTGAAATCTCAGTTTGACCGCCATCCCGAATGGGCCGACGTCAAATCGAACTGAGGGTTACTTTTTCGTTGTGTCCTCGGCCTTGGCCTTGGTCTCAACTGTATCGCCCTTCTCCGGCGCGATGTACTTGCTCCACGTCTGCGAGCGCCGCTCTGCCGAGCGCGGTTGCTCGTCCTGCGGCCGCTGAAGATCACGGCTGTTCGCGACCATGCCGGCGAGATTGCGCTGCGTCGCGCAGCCGAACTCAGGATAGTTGAGGCGCTCCGGATCGCGCGCTACATCGCGATGCCAGTGTCCGCATTCCGGCGCGACCGCCTGAGGGCTGGCATAGCTCAGCCGCACGACAGGTCGCCCGCGCTTCCCATCCGCATGACGAACCCGCACGACCCGTTGGGGCGCCACATCGACGTCGCGCAGGATGCGTCCGAGCTCCGCCAGAATCTGCGATGTGCCGGCGTCGGCGTGGCCGGGTACCGAGATGGACAGCTGGCCGACACCCTCCGCCTTGTAGCGCGCGACGAAGCGATGCATATCCGCTGATTGATTGTGACTGATGTCACGGGCCCGCGGAGGTGTATCGATGTTGAGCACACGCCGCTCGTCCACGAAGCCGATGGGATGACGCACATCCACGTCGTTCAGCGCCACGCCCATATAGTCCGGCAGGCGCGGTTGGCGCTCATCGCAAGCGGCGAGGGTGAGGCTCGCCGCTACTGCTGCCGTCGCGGCGGCAATGCTTATGGCGCGGAAGCGCGATGCTGCATTGGACATCGTGGTCAGCCTTTCGTGCCCGCATCGGGATAGGCGATGATGAAACCGAACTCGCCGTCGAGCGAGCCGCCGATCGGGCCATACAGACGGTGCATATGGCCGAAGAAGATGCTCTTGAGATCGCTCGCCGGGGCGAAGTTCTTGTCCGGCTTCGCAGCCTGCGCTTTCGTCATGTGCGTCGCGATGTAGGGCGTCACAAGAATGACGAGTTCTGTCTCGCGCCGGCGATAATCGTTCGAGCGGAAGAGCTGGCCGAGTACGGGCAAGTTCTTGAGGCCCGGCACGCCCTCGACACTCTGGCGCGTATCGTCCGAGAGCATTCCCGCCATGGCAAGCGTTCCGCCGCTCGGCATTTCGAGCGTTGTGCTCGCCTTCCGCAACTTGAGAGCTGGAATGGCGATGCTATTGACGGTGACGGCGCCCTCCGTCGAAAGCTCGCTAACCTCGGCGCTGATCGAGAGACTGATCCGCCCGTCGCTCAGCACGAGCGGCTTGAATTTTGTGCTGACGCCGAACGACTTGAACTCGACTGTGACCTTGCCGTCATCGCCCGAGACGGGAATTGGGAACTCGCCGCCAGCCAGAAACTCCGCCGTCTCACCCGAAAGGGCCGTGAGATTGGGCTCGGCCAGCGTGCGCATCAGACCTGTACGCTCGAGCATTTCGATGAACGCCACGACGGAGTTGTCGCCGCTGCTCCAACCGATGCGTGACGAGACACCGGCTGCGCCCGTCGCAATGTTTCCGCCGGTAGAAAGCAGCGGCGCAACTGAACTCGTTACCGGAAAAGCGTTGGCGACTACCTTCGCAAAGTTGAAGTTGCCGCTCTTTAGAACCCCATTCGGGAAATCTACACCGAGCCTTCGCAGTGCCTCCCGCTGCATCTCTGCAACCGTGACTTTCAGCAGAACCTGCTCTTTGGCGGGCTCCACCACGGTCAGCAGGTTGACCACGCTGTCCTTCTTCTTCATCGCGCGCTGTGCGAGCTCGGCGGCGCGGTTGGCGTCCACTGGCGTCATCACGCTGCCACTCAGCACTACGTTGTCGCCCATCGTGTCGACGCTGATCTTCGAGCCCGGCAGCAGGCGATGGAGCGCTTCGCTGATCGCCGTGAGATCGCGTGCGACCACAATCTCGAGCAGGAGAACCTTCTGCCCGTTGGCGCCCATGAAAAATGCGTTGGCCTCGCCCTGGTCTTTGGCGAGAAGGTAGACTTGGCGCTGCGACTTGACGACGGCGTTGACGACCTCGGGATTGGATACGAGGACGTTCTCCAGATCGACCGGCAGCTCGATCAGCATCGACTTGTCGACACCAATCGTGATCCGGCGCGTCGCGGGCAGCGGCACATTGGCCGGCACCCTCATATAGGAACGATGCCCCGCGTCGGTGCCGAAGCCCGAGGCTTGCTGTCCCTGCGCAACGACACTCGTGCTGCCGAAGCAGACAGTGCACGCCGCGAGGAAGAGCAGAGCAAACCGGCGAATGCCGATCCACGAATTGAACGTACTTTCGAACACAGTCACATGCCCCCGCTGATACGGAGGACCCACGCGACGCAATACATCTGGCCCCCAGCCGGGGCAGACAAACCATACGCCGATCGTGCCAAGTCTCTCTTCTCAGGGCGCCACCACGCTGGAGCCGCATCGGGAGAACTCGTGCACTGTCGGACGTCGTGACCTTCGCTCAAACCCAGCCTAGTGTCGTCACTGCCATGACTGCACCCTAGGCGAGGCCTCGACCGCTAGGTCCCTGCCTACCCCACACCAACAAGTGATCACGAAATCTTTCGCAGCGAACAGCCTTCCCTCACTAGGCCCTGTGACCTTTACCGGGCCCGTCCACAGCTTGTGCAAGCCGGCCGCCCTCTATTGTCGACGCGTCTTTCAGCGCTGGAACTGGGCTGAATCGGCGATTTCACGCCAAACGGCTAAGCGGCACGCAGAATTTTTCGCACTGGGCCGACGCCCGCTTTAGACGCGGCCGCCAGCAGCTGAGCGAACTGTGCATAAGCCTGCTGTAGCCGGAACATAATCCTAATGCGCGGCAGACGACCCGTCAGTCGGCCGCCCATTGGCCGCGCGATCAGCCCGCGACGCGCAGATTCGAGATCTCGCGGCCAATGGCCTGAAACACCTGATACAGCGCCGCGCCATTGCTCGCCGCGAAGGCCTTGGTGCTGTCTGTGGCGCAGTCGCCGAGCAGGGCGCGGGTCGTGGTGTCGTTCTCCAGCCGGAAGGCGATCGTGTAGATGACGATGCCACGTGCTTTTGCGTTCGCGCACGCCGACCGCGTCTTCGCATTCATCGCGTTCGTGAGCGCCGAAGCCGAGTTCGTGTTGCCGAGCCGGCCCTTCACGCCGAAGCCGAATGCGCCGTAGTTCGTCCAGTTGTGGTTTCCACTGTAGCGATTGTAGGTGTTCTGGCCGTCGGTCATCAGGACCATGACCTTCTGGTTCTTCGTCTCGCTCCAGGGGCGCCCCGTCGTGAACGGTGCTTCAGGCGAGAGCAGGCGCCATCCCCACATCAGACCTTCGCCGATGTTGGTGAGACCGCTCGCGACCATGCCATCGATGGCCGCCGTCACATCCTCCTTATAGGACGTGAGTTCGGTCAGCGGCGCCGTAGTGCACCCGTAGTTGGGCCCGAGGCCGGACGGCGTTGCGGCTCCCTCGTATTTGCACATCCGCGACTGCGCTTCGGCCGGCGTCATCGGCTTCGGCCCGTATTCGTCGCAACGCTCGCGGCGCGTGTTGTACTTCGTGCACACCTGCTCGGGCGTCGGGCAGCTGCCGCCGAAATCGTTGAGATAGTTGTTCGGGTAGGTGGCGCCATTGGCATTGCCGCTGTCGGGCTCGTCAGGTGAGAACATCGGCACGAATAGGGTCGCCGGCGTCCCCGAGGAGGGCTGTGCATCGTTCACATCATAGGGTGCGGGACGCGCTTCGACGCAACCACGCCATGGCGTGCCGAGATCGTTGAAGAGCTGAAAGCGCGTGCGCGGCGACGCGAAATTCTCATGGTGGACCGGGGACTGTCCCTCAGTGTCGATCCAGCCCGCATCCCGATGATGAGCGCCGACATTGACGGAGCCCGCGAACGGCACCACGCCGATGTGGACCTTGTCGTTGCCCATTGCACCTGCAAAGACCACATCAACGAGATTCCGCGCAGCGTCCTTGAGCTCGGCTATGGGTGTGCCGGCCATGGACCCGGAGTTGTCGAGCACGAGCGCGACCTCGACGGTACCGTCACCGCGCACAACGCGCGTGCCGGCCCCGATCGCCGTGTCTCTGACGCCGAAGACGTTCATCAGCGTCGTCGGATGCCGGCCGCCCGACGTAATTTTCACCTCGCCGGTCGCCGCGTCCATTTTCATGTCTGTGATGGCGAGCGTGGTCCCATCGCGTACGTTCGCCTTGAAGAAGGCCTCAGCGGATGCCGGACCTGACTCCTCCTGATCGGGCCTGCCGAGGCGATGGGCGGCCGCGAGAGCGGCTGCGTCGATCGCACGTTGCATACGGAGATGCTCGATCTCGACCCGCGCATAGTCGATCGCGATCGCGGCAGCGAGACCGAAGACCGAGAAGCCGATTGCGAAAATGATGATGGTGACGCCGCTCTGATCGGCCCGGAAACGCCGGGAGAGAGCGCACAAGCCTCGCCACGCCGCCAGACGGCGCCCTGCCCCGTTAACGTCCCTCATCGACTTCCGCCTCCAGACCCCTACAAGGCGGACGATAGGCGGGCGATGGCTGCAGTCGCGTAAAGCAATTGCTAGCAACTTTATGCAGTTTCACATTACCTGCGGGAGGGTAAATTTCTCAGGGCGAGCAAAAGCGGGCAGCAGGCACCCGCCCCCCCCCCCCGCGAACGGGCCTTAGCGGAGTGTGGTAGCCGCCACCCACCAGCCTGGATTGCGCCCGCGGATGCGCTGCGCGGCCGTTTCGGCAGCCGAGGCGGTCTCGAAAAGCGCGAAGCACGTCGCGCCACTCCCCGACATGCGGGCGAGGCGAACGCTGGGCTCGCCGCCGAGCGCCGACAGAACGGCCCCGACCGCCGGGCATAGCCCCCGCGCCGCCGTCTCGAGATCGTTCGCTCCCGCGTCGCCGTAAGCCAGGATCGAAGCCACGTCCGGGAAGGATGCAGGTACAGAAGGAGGCACGACATGAGCGGGTGCGGGCGACGCGCCGAGTGCCCGGAAGACGGCTGCAGTCGCGAGGGGCGCGCCCGGATTGACGAGAACCGCTGGCAGGGGCGGTAGCGCCGGCACCGGCGCCGTCTCACGGCCGATGCCCCACATGAGCTGGGCTGTGCTCTCCAGACAAACCGGGACATCAGCACCGAGCGAGGCCGCGATCGACGGCCAATCGATCATCGCAGCGGAGCCTGGATTCGCGCGCCGGACCGCGCGCAACACAGCGGCGGCATCAGCCGATCCCCCACCGATACCGGCGGCGACAGGCAACTGCTTGTCGATGTGTATGCTGCCTAGAGCGAGGCCGGGCGCGGTCTCCGCGAGCGCCCGCAGAGCGCGGGCAGCAATGTTTTCGCCGTCGATGGCACTCGCATACGGGCCGCTCGCCGTCACACCTGACGGAGCCCCCACCTGCAAAGTCACCTCGTCGCCGATGTCGGCGAATGCGACCAGGCTCTGGAGTTCATGATAGCCGTCCGCCCTCCGGCCCAGTACGCGGAGCGTAAGGTTGACCTTCGCGCGCGCGATCTCGGTCAGGATCACGGGAGGTGTCGCGGGCATTTACCGGAGCTGCTGCGAAGCCGGCCCAACCTGGTTGTCTGTGCGCTTTTTGCGTTGCGCATCGCCGCGCGCCTGCTGATTGGGACGCTTCACGGTGCGCGGCTGCGCCCGTACGGGCAGGCCTTCGGTGAGCTTCGACTTGATCTTGTCGACGTCATCCTGCTCCGGGTTCAGCGTCAGCGCCTGGCTCCACTGGAAGCGTGCCTCGCGACGCCGGCCGACCCGCCAATAGGCGTCGCCGAGATGATCGTTGAGAATCGGGTCCTGCGGCATCAGCTCGACGGCCCGTTCGAGATAGCGCACGGCCTCCCGGTAGTTGCCGAGGCGATAGTGCGCCCAGCCGAGACTGTCGACGATGTGCCCATCATCGGGGCGCAGGCGCACGGCCTTGCGGATGTGCTCCATGCCGAGCTTCAGATTCTTGTTCTGGTCGACCCAGGAATAGCCCAGATAGTTCAGCACCGACGGCTGCTCGGGCGACAGCTTCAGCGCGCGCTGAAGGTCATTCTCCGCCTTGGGCCAGTTCTTGGACCGCTCATGGGCCGTGCCGCGCGCAAAGAAGAACGTCCAATGCTGCTTCTGCGGCGGCCCCATCCGATCGATGAGCCGATCGTAGTAGGTGATCGCCTCGTCGTAGCGCTTGCGCGAGCGCATGATATTGCCGAGGGCATCGAGCGCACGAATATCGGAGTTGTCCTCGTCCGCCATACGCTCGAGCAGCGTGCGCGACTCGTCAAGGCGCTCGAGCTGATTGAGCAGCAGCGCCTTCCTCACCCTGATGGATCCCTCGATGGGGGTACCTTCGGGAATGCGCTCATAGGCCCGGATCGCGTTCTCGTAGCGCTTCGTCGTCTCGTAGACGGACGCCAGCGCGGCCAGCGCAAATGGTGACTTCGGGTCCAGATGAAGCGCGAGTTGCAGGTAGACCGTCCCGAGGCCGACCCCACCTTCGCTCGAGAGCGCTTCGCCAAGGCCGAAGAAGACCTCCGCCAAGCCCTCGTTCGTGTTCGAGACGAGCAGAGGCACCTTGTCGCCTCGGTCGAGAGCCTCACCGAGCGCGGTGATATAGGGGTGGACGTTGCCGGTCGTTCGACGCGAATGCTCAGTCACAATAGAGCGCGCAAGCTTGCGATCGCCACGCGCCGCAGCGTGCTGGGCATAGGCGAGCGTCAGCCGCACAAGACGCTGCTCACTGCGGAAGATACGCTCGTAGAGCCGGCCTGCTTCCTGGTGGCGCCCGGCAAGATCGCTGATCAGCGCCTTGTGATAGCGGAGATAGAACTGCGCCCAGTCGGCCTGCTTCAGCCCATCGAGCTGCGCGAGCGCGCCATCGACGTCCCCGCGTGCGTAGCGGGTCCAGGCCGTCGCGAGGGTGCTCGTCACTTCGCCGACGAGGCTCACTGCAGCGCGCTTGAATTTCTCGCCGGCGTCGTTGTAATCCGCCCGCTTTGCCGCTTCCACGCCGAGCACGAGGCCTGCAACACGGTGCGATGCGTGCATCGCCAGCAGCCGCTGCGCCAGATCGGCAGTCTCCGAGATCTGCCCCTCGGTCACATCCATCAGGAGCGACTGCTCGAGAAGCGTCTCGTTCTCGGGATCCCGCGAGAGGGCTCGCCTGAAGAACTCCGCCGCGGACTCGGTGTCATGCTGGCCGCGCGCCACGCGGCCTGCGAGGTAGCCGCCAAAGGACGGCCGTACCTCGGATTGGCTCTCATTCCCGCGCGCGTTGGCCGGCTGGAAGATTGGGCAGGCCACAAGGGCGGCGATCAGCGCGGCACGCGCGAAAGGCATCTCATCTCTCCACAGGCCGCACGTATCGCACTGCGCTGGCCTGAAATACCTCGATCAATGGCTCGCACCCCGGCCCGGGGAACTAGCCTAACAACTGCGGCACTATCTTGGCCAGTCGATCACCAGTGAAATCAACTCAATTATAAGTTTGCCTGCGCCGAATGCCCACCCGGCGCGGGTCGGCTCGCGACAAAACGTCCTGCAACATCAGACTCTACCGGCAATCTCTACTGGCCGCCGCGTGGGCGGTGTGTCTCCAGGTGACGCCGAAGCGAGGCGTCGGCCGTGGCATACGGCTCCTGCAGCTCAACGCTCCAGTAGCGCAGTTCCGCGAGCGGGATCGGCTCCCCGGTCACCGCACAGAGGACATAGTCCCCCGGGGCCACGACCTGAAACTCACCGTCCAGATATTTTACCTTGGCCTCGCCTCGGAAACCGAACAGGCGTTCAAACCGATTCATTGTAGTAATCGCGGCCTTTCTGTCCTCACCTTGACGTGGGGATCCACCCGCGTCGGCGGCCGTAGGTTACATGGGTGGCCCGGTGGGCGCCAGCCATCTCGCACGCGACACCTTGTGCCATAAAGCCTTTATACGAATTGCTAACTTTTGTAGCAGCGTCCGCAAATCCGGGGATCAGCAAGATGCATCCAACAGGGCACCGCAGGACGGATCAGGTTTCCCGGATCATTGAAGCGCCGCCGCACGCCGTTTATCGGGCGCTGGTCGAACGCGACGCCCTGCAAGCATGGCTACCACCCAAAGGCATGAGGGCCGAGATCAATGCATTCGAGCCTTGGGCGGGCGGGGCCTATCACGTGACTCTGTACTACGAAAATGACGACACCGCCGGAAAGACCGCCGCGAATGCCGATGTCGTCAAAGGACAATTCGTCGAGATCGTCGAGAACCAGCGGGTCGTGCAGCGGTTCGCGTTCGTGTCTGACGATACAGCCTTCGCGGGCACCATGATCATGACATGGCGGCTGGCCCCCGTACCGGAGGGCACCGAGGTCACGATCGTTTGCGAGAACGTGCCCGAAGGGATCCGGAAGGAAGATCACGAGGCCGGCATGCGCTCGACGCTCGGGAACCTCGCGGCCTTTGTCGGGTAAGAGTGAGCCTGGGCCCGCCTTGACACCCGGCCCGGCGACCTGCCACAAGCCCCCTCCGCAAGACATCCGTCTTACCTGCGTGGTTGGCAGCGAGTGAGAGGAGCAGGATACCATGGCCGAGATCACCCTGACATTTCCGGACGGCGCCAAGCGCCAGGTCCCCGCCGGCACCACCGGCATCGATGTGGCGAAGTCGATCGCGCCGTCGCTGGCGAAGCGCACAGTCGCGATGGTTCTCGATGGAACCTTGAGTGACGCTGCCGACGCGATAACGGCCGACGCCACCGTCAAATTCGTCTCGCGCACCGACCCGGAAGCTCTCGAGCTGATCCGGCACGACACCGCGCACGTTCTTGCCGAAGCCGTACAGGCCATCTGGCCCGGCACGCAGGTCACCATCGGTCCGGTGATCGAGAACGGCTTCTTCTACGACTTCGCCAAGGACGAGCCCTTCAAGCCCGAAGATCTCCCCGTCATCGAAAAGAAGATGCACGAGATCATCGCGCGCAACGCCGCCTTCAAGAAGGACGTTTGGAGCCGCGACAAGGCGAAGGACTATTTCCGCTCGAAGGGCGAGCTCTTCAAGGTCGAGTTGGTCGACGCGATCCCGGCGGGCGAGGACGTCAAGATCTACAGCCAAGGAGACTGGCTCGATCTCTGCCGCGGCCCGCACATGACCTCGACCGGCCAGATCGGCAAAGCCTTCAAGCTCATGCGCTTCTCGGGCAGCTACTGGCGCGGCGACGCGCAAGGCCCGCAGCTGCAGCGCATCTACGGCACAGCCTTTGCCGAGGAAAAAGAGCTGGCGGCCTATCTCACGCAGCTCGAGGAAGCGGAGAAGCGCGACCACCGCAAGCTCGGCCGCGAGATGGACCTGTTCCACTTCCAGGACGACGCGCCCGGTACCGTGTTCTGGCATCCCAAGGGCTGGACGCTCTTCCAGGGCCTCATCACCTACATGCGCCGCCGTCAGGTTGCGGAGGGCTATGTCGAGGTGAATTCACCGCAGCTTCTGGAGCGCTCGCTCTGGGAGACCTCGGGGCATTGGGAGACCTATCACGCGAACATGTTCGTCACGGAGACCGAGGACGAGCGGGTGTTCGCGCTGAAGCCCATGAACTGCCCCGGCCACGTGCAGATCTTCAAGCATGGCCTCAAGAGCTATCGCGAGCTTCCGATCAAGATCGCGGAGTTCGGCTGCGTGCACCGCTACGAACCTTCGGGCGCACTGCACGGCCTCATGCGCGTGCGCGCATTCACGCAGGATGACGCACACATCTTCTGCTCGGAGGAGCAGATCGCCGAGCAGTGCCTCGACATCAATCAGTTCATGCTGTCGATCTACAAGGACTTCGATTTCGAGGACATCCACATCAAGCTCGCGACAAGGCCGGAGAAGCGCGTTGGCGCGGACGAGCTGTGGGACAAGGCCGAGACCGCCATGATGGGGGTGCTCGACCAGATCAAGCGCGAGACGAACAACCGCATCCAGACCTCGATCGCCGAGGGCGAGGGTGCGTTCTACGGCCCGAAGTTCGAGTACCATCTCCGCGACGCGATCGGGCGCACCTGGCAGTGCGGCACGACCCAGGTCGACTTCAATCTGCCCGCCCGCTTCGGCGCCTTCTATATCGATGCCAATAGCGAGAAACGCACGCCGGTCATGATCCACCGCGCGATGTTCGGTTCGCTCGAACGCTTCATGGGCATTCTCACGGAGAACACCGCTGGTCATTTCCCGCTCTGGCTTGCGCCCGTGCAGGCCGTGATCGCGACGATCGTCTCGGATGCGGACGAGTACGCGCTCAAGGTGACAGCCGAGTTGCGCCGCGCGGGCCTGCGCGTCGAGACCGATCTTCGCAACGAGAAGATCAACTACAAGGTGCGTGAGCACTCGCTCGCCAAGGCGCCGGTCATTCTCGTTGTCGGCAAGCGAGAGGCCGAGGAAGGCAAAGTCGCCATGCGTCGCCTCGGCAGCAACGAGAACAAGACGCTGACGCTCGCCGAGGTGAAGGCCTTGCTCATCGACGAGGGCGAAGCGCCGGACCTCAAGCGGGCGCGGACCTGAAACAGATCCTCAAGGGCTACCGGCGGCTGGTGCCGCTGGTGCCTGCTGAGGTGCAGGCTCCCCAAATGCCGCTGGCCGAACGGCCTCGAGCGCCACGAGTCCCACTTTGAGATAGCCGGCCGCGCGGAGCTGATCGAGCACGGCAATCAGCTCGCCATAAGGCACGGTCTTGTCGGCGCGCAGAAAGAGGCGCGTATCGCGATTGCCGTTCGTCACGCGCGCGACCGTCGTCAGGAACATCGGCTTTCCGACTGTATCCTCGCCGACGGCGATCTCGAGGTTCGCCTTGATCGTCACGTAGATGGGCTTTTCCGGGCGCGGCTGCGGCTTCGCCGATGCTGCCGGAAGCTGCACGGCGATGTCGACCGTCGAGAGTGGCGCCGCCACCATGAACACGATCAGCAGCACGAGGATCACGTCGATGAACGGCGTGACGTTGATCTCGTGCATCTCGTCGTCGTCGCCATCCTCTCTGTCGCGAATACCGCCCGCCATTAGGCCTGCCCCCGTCGCGCAAGCACTACGGGCGGCCGGTTCGCGGCGCGGCGATCGATGTCGCGCGACACGAGCCGCTCGACTTCATCGCTCGTCTCGCGCACGAGCGCCCGGTAGCCGGCAATCGAGCGGCTGAGCTGGTTGTAGAGGATTACTGCTGGAATGGCGGCGACGAGACCGATGCCCGTCGCGAGCAAGGCTTCGGCGATACCGGGCGCAACGACCGCAAGGCTCGTCGTCTGCGACTTCGAAATGCCGATGAAGCTGTTCATGATGCCCCAGACCGTGCCGAAGAGACCGACGAAGGGTGACGTCGCTCCGACAGTGGCGAGAAAGCTCATGCCGCGCCGCATGCGCCGCGTCAGCGCCGCATCGAGGCCGGAAAGGCGCGAGGCCACGCGCTCCTTGAGCCCGGCGCCGTTCAGCACGTCCTCCGAGAGCTCGATCTCTGCGTGCGCGACCCTCACCATGCCTTTCGCGACAGCCGTCCGCCGCGTCAGATGCATGGCCGCCGAATCGAGTGATGGCTCTTCGGCGAGAGCCCTGAGCCCGCGACGCAGCGAGATGCGCGCCGTCATCAGCTCCATGAGCTTCGCAAGCCAGACCGTCCAGACGCCGAGCGAGGCGATCGCGAGACCGACCATCACCGCTTTCACGACGATGTCCGCCGCCATGAACATGCCCCAGGGCGAAAGGTCGTGGGGCAGCTGCTGCGATCGTTCGATACCAGCTGGCGGGAGGGCAATCGGCGCCCCCGGAGCTGAGCCCGCCGCATCGCTAAAGGGCGGCGCTTCGCCTGACGTGGGTGCCGGCACTGTCGTCGGGAGATCGACCGCCGGGCCGGGAGTGACCGAAGCTGGCGGCGCAGGAGGCGGCTGCGTCGTCTGCGCGCTTTCTCGAGTCGGCGCCTGAGGCACCGCCTGGGCGAAGGCCGGCACCTGCGAGAGGGTTGTTGCCAGGAGCAGTCCCATCGCAAGACGAGCGCAGAAAACGGTGGTCCTCACGCAGCTTTCCCCTTGTGCGGCTGTGTGGGCGACATGCCGCCCTATCGATCGGAGGAACGCCCCCGCGAAGGGCGCCCGGCGCGAGGTGGCTCGTGCCACCCACAAGGCTTTGCTACATTTGATGACTCCGGTAGTCTAGTTTTAGTTTGCCGCAGCGCCTTCCGCATGGTGGGCAGCTGGCAGCGCATGGCCAACGCCTGCGATTATACTTGACTCCTTAAGTATAGATAAGTCTTTTCATCTCGTGCTTGCCGGGTCCCGGCAGCATGTGGGTCCGACGCCTGACGGGGCAGCAAAGGACCCGGATGCGATATGGAGGCGTCGTCCGAGGGGGGATGGCTCCTCCGTGTGAGCCGGTCTCGTGGTCGCAGCGGCGCTGCGCGTCGTCCTCGCAGGGCTCCTTGCCTCCCTGCCGAAGGACGACTGAGGCGCCGCTCGGCTTGGCTGGCCGCCCCCGCGGGTGCCCGGGCATGACATGATCCCCCGATCATGTGTCGGGCATCCGCGGGAGAGTTCCCCGAGATAGCCCATGGCTTGCAGCGTCACCGGATCATGACAGTATGTGCTGTCGTCACTCCGGAGATTTCCATGGCGCTCATCAACTACATCGTGCCCGTCGAGTTCGACTTCGGCGCCATCAAGACATTGCCGGCGGAATGCGGCGCGCTCGGCATGAGCCGCGTGCTGCTCGTGACGGACAAGAGATTGCGCGCAGCGGGCCTCGTCGACCGCATTCTGGAGTTGCTGAGGCCGGCCATCGACGTCGAGGTCTTCGACGACGTGCCGACCAATCCGACCGAAGCCGCGACGCTCGCGGCTGCCGAGCGCTACAAAGCCACGAGCCGCAATGGCATTGTTGCGCTCGGCGGCGGCTCTCCGCTCGATCTTGCCAAAGCCGCAGCGCTCATGGCCTCGCACCCAGGCCCGCTGGCGCAGTACGCCTTCATTCTCGGCGGCCTGCCGAAGATCACCGCTGCCGCACCGCCCGTTATCGCCGTTCCGACGACGGCCGGCACAGGCAGCGAAGTCGGGCGCGGCGCCATCATCACGCTGGCGGACACGCGCAAACTCTCGTTCTCGAGCCCTCACATCGCGCCCAGGAAGGCAATTAACGATCCCGAACTGACGCTCGGCCTGCCGCCAGGTCTCACTGCTGCAACGGGCATGGACGCCCTCACGCATTGCATCGAGACCTTCATATCGCAGCGCATCAACCCGCCGGCCGATGCCATTGCGCTCGACGGTGCCGAGCGTGCGTGGAAGTGGATCGAGAAAGCGACGAGCGAACCCGGCAATCGCGAAGCACGCTGGCACATGATGATGGCCTCGATGCACGGCGCGCTCGCCTTTCAGAAAGGGCTTGGCGCGGTGCACGCCATGTCGCATCCGCTCGGCGGCATCAGCGAGGTTTCGTTGCATCACGGCACGCTCAATGCGGTCATCCTGCCGACAGTACTGCGTTTCAATGCCGATCATGTCGGCGAGAAGTACGCAACGCTGAAGCGGGTGTTCGGTCTACCTGCGAGCGCCGATTTGCCTGATGCCATCGCCGCGCTGAGTGCCCGCCTTGGCCTGCCGCCGAACCTCAAAGCCATGGGCGTGCCGAAGAGCGTCTTCCCGCGCATGGTCGAGGGTGCCATGGCGGATCATTGCACACCGTCGAACCCGCGCCCGCCGACGCCGGCGGACTACGCAAGGCTCTTCGAGGACTGTTGGGAATAGTTCCTTCTCCCCGCACTTGCGGGGAGAAGGTTAGGATGAGGGGCGGCGCCACTTGCCAACGTCAGCGTTCGCCGCCGCCCCTCACCCCGACCCTCTCCCCATTGAAGACAATGGGGAGAGGGGGAAGCGATGCGGTAACGCACTCAACAAAGAAACATCACGGGAGAAGAACGCCATGGCGGCCATCGAGAAGATCGAGACCGGATTTTACCGCGTACCGCTACCGGTACCACTCTCGGACTCCACACATGGCACCATGACCTCATTCGAGCTGATCACGGCCCGCGTGCGCGATACCGACGGAGCGGAGGGCGTCGGATACACCTACACGACCGGGCACAATGGCGGCGCCGTCGCTCGCCTGCTCGCGCGCGACATTCCCGAGATCGTCGGCAGCGACGATGCTGATCGCATCGAACGGCTCTGGCAGAAGGTCTGGTGGGGTTTGCACTACGGCGGGCGCGGCGGCCCGAGCGTGCTCGCGCAATCCGCCTTCGACATGGCACTGTGGGATCTCAAGGCGCGTCGCGCGAACCTGCCGCTCTGGCGCTTACTCGGTGGACATGATCCGGCCGTGCCCTGCTATGCCGGCGGTATCGATCTCCATCTCTCCGTCGACGACCTCATCAAGGAGCACGACGCCAATCTCGCGAGGGGCTTCCGCGCCATTAAGATGAAGGCGGGCCGCCCGCGCATGTCGGAGGATGTCGAGCGCATCAAAGGACTGCGCGGCTATCTCGGCGAAGGCTTCCCGCTCATGGCGGACGCGAACATGGCCTGGACGGCCGACGAAGCCATTCGCCGCGCGCGGGCCTTCGAGCCTTACGGCCTCGTCTGGCTCGAGGAGCCGATCATTCCCGATGATGTCGCCGGTCATGCGCGCGTCGTCGCTCACGGCGGCGTACCGATCGCGACGGGGGAGAACCTGCGCTCGCTCTACGAGTTCAAAGCCCTGATTGCGGCGGGCGGCGTCAGCTTCCCGGAGCCGGACGTGACCAACTGCGGCGGTATCACCGTCTTCATGAAGGTTGCGCACCTCGCCGAGGCCTTCAATCTGCCCGTCACCTCACACGGCGCGCACGATGTATCGGTGCACCTGCTCGCGGCCTGCCCCAACCGCAGTTTCCTCGAAATTCACGGTTTCGGTCTCGACCGCTACATCGGAGAGCCGCTGCCGCTCCGCGAAGGCAACGCCATCGCGCCGGACCGGCCCGGGCACGGCGTCAGTTTCGATTGGGCAGGCCTCGGCAAGCACGCGTCGCCATAGAAGGCAGGCTCGTCATCGGGATTTGGCGACGCGCTCGGGCTTTCCCTTGCGCTTCGTCTTGGCCATTTTCCTGAGTTCGACCTCGCTCATGCTCTCGACCATCTCGCGCGAAGCGCCCTTGAGTTTGCTCTTCTTGAGCTCGCCGCGCTTGGCAGCCAGCGCCGCGCCGGCCGCCTTCTGCTGTGCCTTAGATTTGGCTGGCATGGCCGTTCTCCGCTAGAGTTGATGAAGCCCCAACGCGCGCACGTGCTGCTTCGTTCGGGCCGGGAACATTTCGCCGTTGCGATGGTTCGCCAATAATCAGCATCTGGGAGGTTGGATATGTTCAGGCCCTTGCTCGCTTGTGTCAGTGCAGTTGCTCTCGCCGCGACAGCGGCTGTCGCGCAGGACACCACGACCGCCACGGCGACATTCATCAGTAAGGCCGGCAAGGAGAGCGGCACCGCGAAGCTCACCGGCACCGAGAAGGGTGTCCTCATCGAGATCGAGGTGAACGGTCTTCCGGCAGGGCAGTGGGTTGCCTTCCATGTGCACGAGACCGGCTCATGCGAGCACGCAGGTGGTCACATGTCCGCCGGCGGTCATTTCAATCCGGCCAAGGCAGCGCACGGCTTCAATGACGCCAAGGGCCCACATGCCGGCGACATGCCGAACCAGTACGTGGCAGCCGACGGCTCACTCAAGGCCCAGGTCTTCAACAGCTTCGTCCGCCTCGACAAGGGCGACACGGCCATTCGCGGCAAGGCCTTGATGATCCACGGCAAGGCCGACGACTACAAGACCCAGCCGACCGGCGATGCGGGTGACCGTCAGGCCTGCGGCGTGATCAAATAGGTTGCTGCTTCAGGTCGGGCATATAGTCGATGTGCTCGACCTAGCATCCGGGAAGGCCCCGCGCCGCGCTCATGCCCTGTATGCGCGGCGCGGCGGCCTGTGACCTCGCGCGTTTAGCGGAACTTCGTCGATGAATGGACTGATCGCATCGTCGTCATCATCGAGGGGAACGTAGCAAGGCAGCTCCGCATAGTGCGGGTCGGCGTCATGCGCGAACCAGTCGCCTGCAAGTGCATCCAGATCGATCACATCGATCACCTCGTCGAATGGCTCAAATGCCCTTTCGTCCACGGACCAGCTCCTAGCTGAGTGCCAACGCGTGCGTGAAGCCATGGCGCATCTCCATGCAGCCATCATCTCCACGCCGAACGACGCTCAAGGTGGAAGGTTCCATCGGGCAGCAGATTCAGCGCTTCGCGCGCACGAGCCGATCAGCGACGATGCCAACGGCAACGAAGCCGATACCGGCGAACTGCACGGGTGTCAGATGCTCGCCAAGGAGGAGGACGCCGATCAGCACGACCGTCACCAGCTCCAGGCTGACGATGATCGAATAGCGGCCGGCACTGAGGCGCGGCAGCGCGTAGGCGAACGACGCAATCTGGATGGCGCCACCAATGAGCCCAATAGCCAGCAAACTCGGCCACGCGGAAGCTGGCGGGATCAACGAGGCGCCGAACAGCAAAGCCGCGATCGTGTATCCAGCCCCGAGCCCCAGATAGATCGAACTCGCGCCCGCGAACGGCGATGCCTGCCGTGTGTAGCGGTACGCGATCGCAACATAGATACTGAAGAGGAATGGCGTCGCCACCACACAAATGAAGCCTACCGGGTCGGCATTTCCCAGGCCAAGCGTCGGCCAGCCGGCGAGCAGGGCGCCGATGAAAATAAGCGTAACGGCGGCGATCGACTGCCACCGGATATGCAGCGAGTAGATATAGCGATCGAGGGCCAGCGTAATCATCGGGTAGACGAAGAATACCGTGACAACGACACTAGACGGCACGGTCTGCACAGCACGGAAATAGGTGTACGTCTGCGCGACGCCGAGTGTGATGCCGTTGAGAAAGAGGCCGCGCCCCGCACCGAGCCATTCAGCGCGGAGATTGGGGCTCGTCCACCAAGCCAGGGGAATCAGCACCGCCAGCGCGATCCAGTAGCGCCAGAAGAGCACGGACGAGACGTCCATGCCGCTCTTGTAGAGGCCGATCGCAAAGTACGGGACTGTGCCGACGAGCGAGGAGCCGAATGCAGCGGCCACCACGGCACGTGTCTCCCCGCCGGGGCCGGGTTGGGACTGGGCAGACATCGGGCAACCGGTCTCGGAATTGCGGGGAAGAAGAACGAAGCAGCGACGAACCGCTGCTTATAACGTCATGCCAAGCGCATGGCGATGTAGCGGGAACGCAGCCGCAGCATTTCTTCGTAAGAAGCTATCGCGATCGCATTCTAAGCCGCGACGAGCTCTGCGACATCGCGCATCGGCACCGCCGCATCCGCGAGCAGGAGATCCGCTATCCGGTCCTCGCCACGCCCCGCCTCCAGCGCAAAAGGATCTCGCGCCGCCAGGCGATGATCGAGGACGAGGCGCGAGAGCAGGAGACGGCGGGCATCGCCGCGATGCTTGTGAATGCGGTCGGCTTCCCAGGCGAGATAGACTGCGCTCGCTACGTGATAGAGCACGCTCGTCGCGCGGCGGGCGTCCGCCTCATTGCTGGCCTCGCGCGCGACACGCTGCGCGAAGCCGATCGCGGCATCTACATTCTGGCGCAAGCGATCACGGAAGGCCATGGGCACGCCAGGACTGTCATCGAGCCGGGCGGCGAGGTCGGCGGCGAGTGCCGCCTCGGCACTGTGCCGGCCGACGGCACGGGTCAGCGCGTCGAGGGCGACGATGTTACCCGTCCCCTCCCAGATGGACCCGAGATGGGCGTCGCGCAGAAGGCGCGCGCAGGCGAATTCCTCGACGTAACCGATGCCGCCGCGGAATTCGAGCGCATCGCCCGTCATCTTCCGAGCGTCGCGCGTCGAGCGATACTTGAGCACGGGCGTCAGCATCCGCACGAGAGTCGCAGCTTCCTGACTGCCCCCGAGTTCGGCGCGATCGAGCGCATCTGCCGTGACGAAGCACATGGAGAGCGCCTGCTCCAGCGGCAGAATGAGCTTCAGAAGCTGGCGCCGTGCGAGCGGCAGCTCGATGATCCTACGTCCGAATGCGCGGCGGCCGTGCGCGACAGTCAGCGCGTCGTGTAGCGCACGCCGCATGAGCGCCGTCGATTTCACGCCATTCGACAGGCGCGACCAGTTGACCATCTCGGCCATCTGCACGAAGCCGCGATCGAGGCGGCCGACGGCATATGCGACCGCACCCTCGAGCTTGATCTCACCCGAGGCCATGGAGCGCGTGCCGAGCTTATCCTTGAGGCGCACGATCCGATAGCTGTTGACGCTGCCATCATCGAGATGGCGCGGCATGAGGAAGAGACCGACACCGCGCGTGCCGCCGACGGCGCCTTCGGGACGCGCCAGCAGCATCGCGATTTCGGCATCGGCATTCGAGCAGAACCACTTGTCGCCGGTGAGGCGCCAGTGATCTCCCTCGGGCTTGGCGATCGTCGTCAGGCTGCCGACGTCGGAGCCACCTTCCTTCTCGGTCATGAACTGCGCGCCCTGCGTGAGGCGGCTCATGTCCGTCTCGGTGAGGCGGTCGAGGTACTTGGCCTTGAGGGCATCGTCGCCGTAGCGCGAGAGCAGCATGGCTGCGCCGTCCGTCACATTGAGCGGGCAGCCCATGCCGAACTCGGCCTGATTGAAGAGATACGTAAAGGCGTGCTTCGCGGCGGCAGGATACGTCCCGGACCAGCCGAGAATGCCCTTCCTGTGCGACATCGCGTGAATGCCGAACTCGCCGAAGCCGACGCGCTCGAGCTCTCGATAGGCCGGGTGATACTCGATGTGCTGCACGTCATTGCCGAAGCGGTCGCGCGCATGGAGGACCGGCGGGTGGCGATCGGCAAGCCGCGCGCAATTGTCGAGATGGTCGCCCGCCAACGCGCCGAGGCGATCGAGATGCGGCTCGATGTGGGTGAGCGTGTCCTGCGGCAGGTGGATGCGCAGCAGGTCCATGAGCGAGGGATCGGCGCGAAAGAAGTTGAGCCCTGTGGTGTCGGGCGCGATCGCACCGGTCGAGACCTTCGTTTCCGTGATTGTCATGTGCGCTCCACTCCCAAATGGACAGCAGGCTGCTACCGATGGCCAGCCACCGGCGCCGCTCTTCTTCGCTGGTTCAGCCGATATTAGTCCGACGGCGCCTGATAGTCGCCACCGGCAGCCTCGTCGGCCAATGAGCGGACGAGGTCGAGCACGGACTTGCGCACCTTCGGGTCGGTGATGCGCGAGAATGCCCGGTTGAGCTCGAGGCCTTCGCGGCTGCTCAGGAATTCGAACACGTGGCTGTCGGAGGAGCGATCTGCGAATCCGGGCGCCGCGCCATGCTGCGCGCCACTGCCCGGCGCGTCATCGTAGAAGAACTGGACGGGCACGCCGAGCACGCGTGAAAGCTCGAACAGGCGGCTCGCGCCGATGCGATTGATGCCCTTCTCGTACTTCTGCACCTGTTGGAAGGTCAGGCCCAGGCGCTCACCGAGCTTCTCCTGGCTGATACCGATCAGCATACGCTGAAGCCGGACGCGATTGCCCACGTGGACATCGACCGGGTTCGGCCGGCGCGTGCCGCGCTCCAACGCCTCGCCGTCATCCGCCGGACCAGCCATGGCATCCCCCTAAAGCAACAATCGTCAACCCCAGTCCGCCGCGCCGTGCCCGCGCGAGCGTTCGCAATTCCTAGGTGTGGGCTGCGGTTTCGTCAACCACATGATGCTGCAAATCAATGGACCCTCGACAATCGAGGAACTATTCCAGGACGCAATTCCTAAAGTCCCTCGCAACGCGATCCTTGCGGACGCGGGGCTTGCGCCCGTAGTTATGACAGTGTTGGAGCGATAAGACGACCGATGATCGGTCGCTGCGGGAGGGCAGGGCGCGCATGGCGAGGCTGAAAACGGCGATCAACACCGCCTCGGAGGATTTCGCGGCCAACCGTGCCGCCATGGCGGCCATCGTCTCCGATCTCGCGGAGAAGCGCCGTGGCGCCGCGGCCGGCGGGCCTGAGCGCCTTCGCGAGCGCCACCTCGCCCGCGGCAAGCTGCTGCCGCGCGACCGGGTTCTCGGGCTGATCGATCCGGGCTCACCATTCCTCGAACTCTCGCAGCTCGCGGCTTACGACATGTACGGCGGCGATATTCATGGGGCGGGCGTCATCACCGGCATCGGCCGGATCGGGGGACGGCCGTGCATGATCGTCTGCAACGACGCCACGATCAAAGGCGGCACCTATTATCCTCTTACTGTGAAGAAGCACGTCCGCGCGCAGGAGATCGCGTGGGAAAACAATCTGCCGTGCCTCTATCTCGTCGATTCCGGCGGCGCGAACCTGCCTCACTGGACGGAGGTCTTCCCGGATCGCGACCACTTTGGCCGCATCTTCTTCAATCAGGCGCGCATGTCGGCGGACGGCATTCCGCAGATTGCGGTCGTCATGGGCTCGTGCACGGCGGGCGGCGCCTATGTGCCGGCAATGTCCGACGAGACCATCATCGTGCGCCGCCAGGGCACGATCTTCCTTGGCGGTCCGCCACTGGTGAAGGCAGCAACCGGCGAGGATGTTTCGGCCGAGGATCTCGGCGGCGCCGATGTGCACACGCGCCTTTCGGGCGTCGCGGATCACTACGCGCTGAATGACCGACACGCACTCGAAATGGCGCGCAGCATCATCGCAACGCTGCCAGCGCGTGAGCGCGCGAACGTCCCGACGCGGACGCCCGTACTACCGGCTTATGATCCGGCCGAACTCGATGGTGTCGTACCGGCCTCGCTCATGACGCAGTACGACACCCGCGAAGTCATCGCGCGGATCGTCGACGGCTCGGAGCTTCACGAGTTCAAGAAGAATTACGCGACGACGCTCGTCACCGGCTTTGCCCACATCGAAGGACAGCCGGTCGCGATCCTCGCCAACAACGGCATTCTCTATTCGGAGACGGCGCAGAAAGCGGCCCACTTCATCGAGCTTGCCTGCCAGCGCAAGACACCGCTGCTCTTTCTCCAGAACATCACCGGCTTCATGGTCGGACGTGAGGCGGAAGCCGGCGGCATCGCGCGCCACGGCGCCAAGATGGTCATGGCCGTCGCCAATGCCGATGTGCCGAAGATCACGCTGATCATCGGCGGCAGTTATGGTGCGGGCAACTACGCCATGTGCGGGCGCGCCTACGGCCCGCGTTTTCTCTTCACGTGGCCCAATGCGCGCGTCTCCGTCATGGGCGGCCAGCAGGCGGCGAGCGTGCTCGCAACCGTGCGCCGCGACAACATCGAAGCTGATGGCAAGACGTGGTCCAAGGCGGAAGAGGATACCTTCAAGCAGCCTGTGCTCGATGCCTACGAGCGCGAGGGGCACCCGTATCACGGCACTGCACGGCTCTGGGACGACGGCATCATCACGCCCGCCGAGACGCGCCGCGTTCTCGGCCTTGCACTCGCCGTCTGCTTCGAGAAGCCGATCGCCGACACCAAGTTCGGCGTCTTCAGGATGTAGCGACCCCGACTATTGCCAGAGGCCCAGTCGATCCCAGTCCGCTTTCGGAATCTCGCGGCCGAGCTGATAGACAAAGGACGTTGCCTTCATCCAGTCGTTCGTCAGATCGCAGGAAAAGTTCAGCGCATACCAATGTCCTGCCGACCTCACGGCACCACCCGTTGCCGTGAGCTTCGTGCCTTCGAGTACCGCCGGGCGAAAGATGGATGTTTTCATGCGGTCGGCCCGCAGCAGCAGCTTCTCCCGCCGCACAGCGGTCATGCCCCGCAGAATGCAAACTTGATGCGAGCGGAACTCCGGCGTGAGCTTGGCCAGCGAATCCTCGAACGGCCCCGCCGACACAGCAACCGGCAATCCGATGCTCAAGCCAATTGCAGCGGCAATCTTCTTCTTCATGGATGCCCCTCTTTCCGCCATCCGTAGGCGAGGGAGAAGGCCAGAACAAGGACGCTCTATGCCGCAACTTTGGCGACGATCGAGCTCATCCGGATGCCCCGCTCCGCCGCACTGAGCGACTGCGGCTTCGACATGCGCGCGGCAATGAGCAACCCGTTGCGCGTCGCACCGAGGTTGGCAATACCCTTGCCGGCGATGTCATAGGCCGTGCCGTGCGCAGGCGTGCAGACCGGGAAGGGATAGCCGCCGATGAGCGTGATGCCGCTCTCGAAGCCCATGAGCTTCATCGCGATCTGACCTTGGTCGTGATACATGGTCTGCACGGCGTCGAAGTCGCCGCGCTTGGCGCGCAGGAATACGGTGTCCGAGGGAAATGGTCCCTCGCAGGCGATGCCCTGCGCCTTCGCCGCCGCAACGGCCGGCTCGATGATATCGATCTCTTCGCGACCGAAGTTGCCGCCATCACCTGCATGTGGGTTGAGCCCTGCGACGGCGATGCGCGGGCGCGCGATACCAGCATCGCGCATACAGCGGTCCGTCAGCACGAGCCCGTTGATAACGGCTTCTTTCGTGATGTAGCGCGCAACGTCCTTCAACGGTACGTGGCTGGTGACGCGCGCATTCCACAAACCGTCGAGAATGTTGAACTCGCGCCCCGGGCGCGCGGCACCGCTCTCTTCCGTGATAACCGCGATCTCGTCCTCGTAGGAAGCGTCGGCGAGCTTCATGGCGTACTTGTTGAAGGGCGTGAAGGTCACGGCATCCGCCCCGCCGGCAGCACCGAGACGCAGAGCCGAACGGAAATTGGCGAGCGCGAACGCTCCGCCTGTCTGCGAGGCCGTCCCACACGTGACGCGCGCGGGATCGAGGTGGCCGAGATCGACGAACACGGCTGCACCATCGAACGCAACGGGCGTCCCCGGTTTCCAGGTGCGGCAATCGCACTTGAGCCCCGCAACGCCCTCACCTTCGGCAAGCACGCGGCGATCTCCGATCACGATCAGATCCGCTGCGGCGCGGACCTCGGCATCCATGATGATCTTCGCGGTCAGCTCTGGGCTGATGCCACACGGATCCCCCATCGCAAGCGCGAGAACGGGGCGTGTCGTGTCCGTTGCCATGGCGTTTCCCTCTGCCTGCCAGCCGCTCCTTTCTGATGAGGAGCTGGCTTCACCGTACAATCGCGAACTGAACTAATTCGCCCCCGCAAAGCGCTTCGCGCGCACGGTCGCGGTGATCTCGTGCGCGAGCATGCCTTCCTCGTGGCAAACGCGCGCCATGATCGGCGCCGCTTCCAGCGACGCGCGGCGCGTGAGCCGCTGATACGTGACCGTCTTGATGAACTTGCCAACCCAAAGCCCGCCCGTGTAACGCGCGGCACCGGCCGTCGGCAGTGTGTGGTTCGTGCCGATGCCCTTGTCACCGTAAGCGACGGTCGACTCCTCGCCGATGAAGAGCGAGCCGTAGTTCTTCAGCTTCTCGAGATAATAGTCGTCGCGGCCCGTCTGGATCTCGAGATGCTCGGGTGCGTACTCGTCGGAGACCGCGATCGCCTCGTCGTCACTCCCGACGACGACGATCTCGCCCCAGTCCGCCCACGAGCGCGACGCGACCTCGCGCGTCGGCAGCGTCTTCAATTGCAGCTCGACCTCGGCGAGCACGGCGCGCCCCATCTTCTCCGAGGGCGTCACGAACCATGCGGGACTGTCCGGCCCATGCTCGGCCTGTCCGAGCAGGTCCGTCGCGACGAGGGCCGCGTCGGCGGTGTCATCAGCAATGACGAGGATCTCGGTCGGCCCCGCCGGCAAGTCGATGCCGACCATGCCGAAGAGCTGGCGCTTGGCCTCCGCGACATAGGGGTTGCCCGGACCGGTGATCATGTCGACGCGCGGCATCCCCACGCAGCCGTAGGCCATGGCGGCCATGGCCTGCACGCCGCCGACGCAATAGATCTCATTGGCTCCCGAATGGTGGAGCGCATAGAGCGTCTGCGGGTAGATGCCATCCGGCCCACGTGGTGGCGCGGCGGCGACTATACGCTCGACGCCGGCGACCTTGGCCGTACCGACGCTCATGATCGCCGCGGAAATGAGCGGATACTTGCCGCCCGGGATGTAGCAACCGGCGGTCGAGATCGGGATGAGCTTCTGGCCGAGCAGAACGCCGGGCTTCAACTCGACTTCAAACGCCTGCAGGCTCTCCTTCTGCCGCTTGGCGAATTCCGTCACCTGCGCGTGGCAATAGGCGAAATCCTCCTTGAAGGTCGTCGGCAGGGCGCGCGTCACTTCGTCGATGCGCGATTGCGGCACGCGGAACTCGCCCGTCCATTTGTCGAGATCGCGCGCATAGCGGCGGATGGCCTCGTCGCGGTTCTCGGCGACGTCGGCGATCATGCGACGCACGGTGTTCTCGACTTCGGCTGCGCGCGGCCCAGCTTGCAGCGCGGCGCGTTTCAGATACTGGCGAGCCACGGCGCCCTCCCCAATGTTGAGACGTTTTCGACCTCGGAGCGAGACGCTATGTGGACTGCGGGGGGCGGTCAAGGTAGCGAGATGTGGGATGGCGAGCGCCTGAAATGAAACATCCCGGCGCGCAGGCCGGGATGCTTCGATTCCGATGCGATGTAGGTCGCCAGGGTCAGCCGCGCGTACTGCCGCCCCCCTGAGGCAGCAGCTTGAGGATGCCCTGCGCGGCCGCGCCGGCGGCGGCGTCGGCCGTATTGCCCCACGCGCTGTCGAGCGAGCCTTCGGGGATCTCGTTCTTCTGCGAAACGGTTCCAAGCGAGCGGCCCTGCGGATCGCGCACCAGCCAGTCGATCTGGATGGACTGCTTGCCCGCCTGTCCCTGCGTGAGCGCCACCTTTCCTTCGATGCGGTAGGAAGCGCCCGGCCGATTGGCCATCGTCACACCCTGACGCGAGAGCTCGCGCTGAAGTGCGCTCGAAAGTGCGGTATTGCCATCACCAGGCGCGCCGGTGACTGCCGGCACGATCGCCGCGACATCGCCCGTCGACGGCAGGCTCGCCGTCGTGGTGCGCGCGGCGGCAGGCTCCGCTGCTGGTGCGCCCGGCGGGGCCACGGCGGCAATCGGCTGCTGTGCTCCTGCGTCCGAGGCCGGACTCTGGCCGGCGATGGGCGGTCCACCCGCCGGACGGTTCGCCGCGAGCCACGTAGCCAGCTGCGTCGACGTCTTGTCGGCAATGGACTGCGTCACCGCTCCCGTCACAGCCACCCAAGGATCCTTCGCTGCGCCGGCAGGTACCAGTTCTTCACCGGTCACGCGATGAACGCGCTTCCCGGCCGTATCGGTGAGATCCCAGATGTACGAGACTTTCGTCTGCGAGCGATCCTTCGACGCAACGATATAACCGCGCAACGTGTAGTCGCCCTTCGCATCACGATCGTTGATAAGCGAGACGCGCTGACGCTCGGCGGATTGCACGATCTGCTCGGCCATCTGCCGAGAGACGGCATCCGGTGCGCCGATGACCGGCGCCAATGCGATGCGCGCCAGTGTTGCCTGCTGAGCCGGCCTGGCCTGCTCAGGCGTTGAGGTCTCTGGTCCGGACGACGACAGGCTGCTGAAGAGCGATGATCCACTCGATTCGCACCCGGCAAGACCGAGAGCGATGATGGCGATTGCAGCCGGTGCGACAGAGCGCAGTAGGCTCCGTGAGGTCCTCTCAGCGTCGGATTTGGTCACGGTGACGCCCCCTTGAATAATGATTCCGCTGACTCCGGTGACCGTCGTACGGACTTGGCGGCCTCGAGGTTCTCCCTCGACTCGGTACGCTTTGGAGAATCCTGTATCTGCTGGCTCCCCGACCGTCCAGATGGACGCACCAGCTTTCCTGTTTCTGACTCAGAACTTAGCAGGCACTTGACGGGGAAACTGTGGAAAAACTAGAGCAGCACGATGGCGGAGATTTGGCGGCCATAGTCCGGCTCGCACCTGTGGGTGGTCCGGCGATAGCTGAAATAATGTTCCGTATTCGTATACGTGCAGCGGCTCTCGCTGCCAACGCCGCCGAGGCCCATACCATCGAGGCGATGGAGCACAAAGGCGGGGAGATCGAAATAGGGCCGCGCGCCTTCTTCCTGACGCCGGAAAAATCGCCGATACCCTTCTGATTTTGCGATAAAAACTGCTTCGAACTCGGGCCCGACCTCATACGCTTCAGGCCCGATGCAGGGCCCGAGGACCGCCTGAATGCGTCCGCGCTGCGCGCCGAGCGTTTCCATGGTCGAGACGGCCGACTCGAGCACTCCGCCGAGGGCGCCCTTCCATCCAGCGTGCGCCGCTGCAACGACACCAGCTTCCGCGTCCGCGAAGAGTACAGGCGCACAATCGGCCGCGAGCGCGGCGACGGCGATGCCCGGGGTTGCGGTTACCAAGGCGTCGGCCTTCGGCATCGTGTCGAACGTCCATGGCTGCGAGACCACGATTGCGTCGACACTGTGATGCTGGTGGGCCGTGAGCAGATTGTCCGGAATAACGCCGAGATGCTCGGCCACCCGCCGACGATTCTCGCCTATGGCAGCGCGCGCATCCTTCGAGCCGAGGCCGCAGTTGAGCGAGGCGTAGATGCCCTCCGAGACGCCACCCTGCCGGCCGAAAAAGCCGTGCGCGATGCGAGCGTGGCCTGAGAGCGCTTCCGATTTGATCGGCTGGAGCATGGTCGTCCCGTTGCAGATGATTGCTCGACGATCCACCGGATATCAGCCAGCGAGCAGCGGGTCGAGCTTGCCAGCGCCGTCCAGAGCATAGAGGTCGTCGCAGCCGCCGACGTGCAACTCATCGATGAAGATCTGCGGGACGGTGGTCTGTCCGCCGGCCATCTCGACCAGTTCCTCGCGCTCGGCCGATTTGCCGGTGAGATTGATCTCTTCGAAGGGCACGCCCTTGGATTGCAGCAGCCGGAGGGCCGCTGAGCAGTAGCCGCACCAGTCTCTCGTATAGATGACCACCTTGGGCATGCGGGCCTCTCGGGATAGGGCAATGTTCCGCTCAATGTAGTGCGGTGTCTTGATTTGCAGGAGTGGCGCCGATTGCGGTGCAGAGAACCCGGCGTTGCAGGGCTCGCGCCGCTCTGCGGCTAGAGGTCGACGCGGCGCGGATCCGCGACCATGGCGGCCACGAGCACATCGACGCGCTGAGCGCCTGCCGCCCTCAAGGCCCGCGCACAGGCACCGACCGTGGCGCCCGTCGTGATGACATCATCGATCAGTATGACGTTCCTCCCCGCAACGCGCCGCCGGCCTGCGGCAGTCACGGCAAAGGCGCCGGCAACATTCGCAACCCGTTGCGCCGCGCTCGAACCGACCTGCGTCGGTGTTCTCTTGGTCTTCACGAGGGCGGAAGGATCGAAGCGAACGCCGCTCGAGCGGGAGATTTCCCGCGCCAAAAGGGCCGCCTGATTGAACTGACGGCGCACAAGCCGCCATCGCGTCATGGGCACCGGAACCAGGATATCCGCATCCACAAGGATTTCGCTTCCAGCCCGCACCATCCAGTGGGCCAGCAGGCGGCGCACCTCGTGCCGGTCCGAATACTTGAAATCGTGGATGAGTTCGCGGGCGACGCCCCCAAAAGCCGCCGCTGCGCGGGCACGATCGTAGGGCGGGGGGTCTGCGGCTGCCGCTGCCGAGATCTGCAGGCCATCGCCACCGAAGGGGAGGGGCAGGCCGAGACGGTGGCAGAGTGGGGGTGTGATGAACGCCACCTGCTGCCAGCAACCGGCGCAAAGGGCGTCATGGGAGGCCGTGCGATCGTGACAGGAAAGGCAAAGCGCCGGCGCAACCACATTGCCGAGGCCGCTGAACGCCGCGCCCAAATTTCGACGGACTCCGGCAAGCCAGCCTCGCGGCACCCGCCGGTCTGTGTCCGCGGCTTCCTCTGTCATGCGCTGCCCCGCCAAGCCCCGTCCTGGAATGATCATAGCTCGCCGGACCACGGGTTGCGCAACACATCAGGGCCCCCGGCACCTTGGTGCGGCCGCAGGCCTTGCCAAACCCGCTATTGGAGATGATGTTGCGCCGCCTTTCAGTGAACCTCAGGGGATGACTTTGACAGCGAGCAACATCGAGGGTGATGCACCTTGGCGCGCCCGCATCCGCACGATTGTGGAATCCGACGGGTTTCAGCGCTTTATCATCGCCGTCATTGCGATCAACGCACTCGGCCTCGGCCTCGAGACAATCCCGTTCGTCAATGATGCGATCGGCCCTCTGCTTGGCCTCATCGACAATGTGGCCCTTATGATCTTCGTTCTGGAGATCTCGGCCAAGCTGCTGGCCTACCGGCTCTCCTATTTCCGCGACCCGTGGAACGTGTTCGACATCACGATCGTGGCCATAGCCGTGCTGCCAATGAGCGGCGGGCTCTCGGTCATGCGCGCGCTGCGAATTCTGCGCGCCGTGCGCATTATTTCGGTTGTACCCGCCATGCGACGCGTAGTTGAGGGCCTGCTGCACGCCATCCCGTCACTCGGCGCCGTCATCGCGCTCCTTGCCATCCTCTTCTACATCTCGGCGGTGATGGCCACGAAGCTCTTCGGCAGCGACTTCGACGAGCTGTTCGGCAACCTCGGGCGGTCGCTCTTCACGCTGTTCCAGATCATGACGCTCGAAGGGTGGACGGACGGGGTCGTGCGTCCGATCATGAAGGTCTACCCCTATGCGTGGCTCTTCTTCATTCCCTTCATCCTGATGGTGACGTTCGCGGTGCTCAACTTGTTCATCGCGATCATCGTCAATTCCATGGAGGCAGCCGCCAAGGAAGACACCGAAATGCTCCACGGGGACGCCGAGAAGCTCCACGCCGATGCCCAGCAGCAGACCCGCCAGCATGAAGTGCTCGTAGGAGAGATACGCGCGCTTCGGGAGGAGATCGCGACCTTGAAGGGCATGGTCAAACCCGCGGCCTGACGGGCGCCGGGTGCCCTTGCCATTGCCCGTCGAGCGCTTAGACTGAACGCCTGCCTGCCTTCCGTGGAGTGAGCCGATCGATGAACGCCCTCGCCAAAATCAAAACCTACCACGACGATCTCACCGCCTGGCGACGCGATCTGCACGCGCATCCGGAACTCGGCTTCGACGAGCACCGCACGAGCGATTTCGTGGCGAAGAAGCTCGGCGAGTTCGGCGTCACCGTGCACCGCAACGTCGGCAAGACGGGCGTCGTCGGCGTGATCCAGACGGGCAACGGGCCGACGATCGGGCTGCGCTGCGACATGGATGCGCTCCCGATCGATGAGATCGCGGAGGTTCCGTACAAGTCCACGCGCCCCGGCGTCATGCACGCCTGCGGGCACGACGGGCACACGACCATGCTGCTCGGCGCCGCGCGCTATCTTGCCGAGACGAAGAACTTCGACGGCACGGTCTACTTCATTTTCCAGCCGGCCGAGGAAGGCATCGGCGGCGCGCTGGCGATGCTGGAGGACAAGCTCTTCGAGCGCTTTCCCTGCGACAGCGTCTTCGGAATGCACAACAATCCGGGACTGCCGGTTGGCAAGTTCGCGATCCGCCCCGGCGCCATGATGGCGGGCGGCGCGTTCTTCGACATCAACATCACGGGGCGCGGCTCACATGGCGCGCGGCCGGAAGAGTCGGTGGATCCGGTGCTCGTCGCGAGCCACATCGTCACGGCCATGCAGGCGATCGTCGCGCGCAATATCTCACCTATTGCCACGGCCGTCGTGAGTTGCACGGCCATTCACTCAGGCGATGCCTATAACGTCATTCCGCAGACAGCGACCATTCGCGGCACGGTGCGCACGTTCAGCCATGAGATCATGGCGCAGATCGAAAAGGCCATGAAGCGCACGGCCGAGAACACGGCAGCGGCATTCGGCGCGACGGCGGACGTGAATTTCGACGTGAAGTTTGCTCCGCTCGTCAATGACGAGAAAGAGACGGCCTTCATGGCCGATCGGGCGGTCGAGCTGGTCGGTGCTGCGGATGTCGAGCGCAATCGCGGGCCCATCATGGCGTCGGAGGACTTTTCCTTCATGCTGGAGAAGTGCAAGGGCGCCTATATCAACATCGGGAATGGCGCACTCGGCACGCCGACGAGCGTGCCCGTGCACAATCCCGCCTACCAGTTCAATGACGAGATACTGCCGCTCGGCTCGGCGCTCTATGCGCGTCTGGTCGAAGCGAAGCTCGGCCGCCTCGGTGCCGGCTGAACGTCAATAGTTCAAGAAAACTAGATCGGAAACGCTCCCATGGCCAAGGCATCCCGCAAAGTCATTATCACGTGTGCCGTCACTGGCTCGATTCACACGCCCTCCATGTCACCGCACCTGCCGATCACGGCCGAAGAGATCGCAGACGCGGCGATCGGCGCGGCCGAGGCCGGAGCCGCCGTCGTGCATCTGCACGCACGCAATCCAAAAGACGGCAAGCCCGACCAGTCGACCGAAGCCTTTGCGCCGTTCCTGAAGGTCATCAAGCAGCGCTCGAACTGCGTGGTGAACATCACGACCGGCGGCGCGATGACCATGACCATCGAGGAGCGCGTGCGCCCGGCAGCGACCTTCAAGCCCGAGGTCGCCTCGCTGAACATGGGGACGATGAACTTCGCCCTGTTCCCGATGCTGGAGCGCCAGAAGGAGTTCAAGCACGCGTGGGAGCGGGAATACTTGGAAGGCTCGCGGGCGGGCTTCTTCAAGAACACCTTCGCCGACATCGAGTACATCCTTACGACCTGCGCGGCGAACGGCTCGCGCTTCGAAGTCGAGTGCTACGACATCGGCCACCTCTACACGCTGCGCCACTTCGCGGACCGCGGCATCATCAAGCCGCCGTTCTTCATCCAGTCGGTGTTCGGCATCCTCGGCGGCATCGGCCCGCACTACGAGGACGTAGTCATGATGAAGCGCACGGCCGACCGCCTTTTCGGCGACCAGTATCGCTGGAGCGTGCTCGGTGCCGGCCGCAACCAGCTCCCGATCGCGGCCATGGCAGCTGCGATGGGCGGAAACGTCCGCGTCGGCATGGAGGACAGTCTCTGGATCGGCCCGGGCAAGCTCGCCAAGTCGAATGCTGAACAGGTGACCAAGGTCCGCCAGATCATCGAGGGCCTTGGCCTCGAGATCGCCTCCGCTGACGAAGCCCGCGAGATCCTGAGCCTCAAGGGTGGCGACAAGGTCGATTTCTGAGCCTTGATCAGCCGTTCTCGGCGCCTCGGAGCGCCGGCCGCATTGATGGCGGTCGGCGCTTCTGTTAAGCCTGCGCCTTAAAACGCAGAATCCGAGGCCGCCGATGATCCCGCGCTACTCCCGCCCCGAGATGAGGGCGATCTGGGAGCCCGAGACCCGCTTTCGCATCTGGTTCGAGATCGAGGCGCATGCGGCGACCGCGATGGCCGAGCTCGGCATCGTCCCCAAAGAGGCCGCCAAGGTCATCTGGGACAAGGGCAGCAAGGCCAAGTTTGACGTTGCCCGCATCGACGAGATCGAGGCGGTGACCAAGCATGACGTCATTGCCTTCCTGACGCACCTCGCCGAGCACGTCGGCCCGGAGGCACGCTTCGTCCACCAGGGAATGACCTCCTCGGATGTGCTCGACACATGCCTCAATGTGCAGCTCGTGCGCGCGAGTGACATTCTGCTCGCCGACATGGACCGCGTGCTGGCCGCGCTCAAAAAGCGTGCCTTCGAGCACAAGACCACGATCACCATCGGCCGCAGCCACGGCATTCACGCCGAGCCGACGACCTTCGGCGTGAAGCTCGCCACGGCCTACGCCGAATTCGCGCGCGGGCGTGAGCGGCTCGTCGCGGCGCGTAAGGAGATCGCAACGTGTGCGCTCTCCGGCGCCGTCGGCACGTTCGCGAATATCGATCCGTCGATCGAAGAATACGTCGCGAAGTCCATGGGTTTGACGCCCGAGCCTGTCTCGACGCAGGTCATTCCGCGCGATCGCCATGCCATGTACTTCGCCACGCTCGCCGTGATCGCCTCATCCATCGAGCGCGTCGCAACCGAAATCCGCCATCTTCAGCGCACGGAAGTCCTGGAGGCCGAGGAATACTTCTCGCCCGGTCAGAAGGGTTCCTCGGCCATGCCGCACAAGCGCAATCCTGTGCTGACCGAGAACCTGACGGGTCTCGCGCGCATGGTGCGCTCGTTCGCAACGCCGGCACTGGAGAATGTGGCGCTGTGGCATGAGCGCGATATCTCGCATTCCTCCGTAGAACGTTACATCGGCCCAGATGCGACCATTACGCTCGACTTCGCGCTGAACCGCCTCGCTGGCGTGATCGAGAAGCTCGTCGTCTATCCCGAGAACATGCGCCGAAACCTCGACAAACTCGGCGGCCTGCACAATTCGCAGCGCGTGCTCCTCGCACTGACGCAAGCCGGTGCTTCGCGTGAGGACAGCTACGCGCTCGTCCAGCGCAATGCCATGAAGACCTGGGAGACCGGCGCCGACTTCCTCGCAAGCCTGAAGGCCGACAAGGACGTCAGCGCACGCCTCTCCGCAGCCGCTCTCGAAGCCATGTTCGACGATGGCTATCACCTGAAACACGTCGACACGATCTTCAGGCGCGTGTTCGGCGCGGCATAAGGGGCGAACATGGCACAGTATGTCGCCGTCATTGCCGGTGCGACCGGCGCTGCCGCCAAACAGCTCGTCGAGGTTCTTCTGGCCGATCCCGCTTGGGAGGTCATCGGCCTCTGCCGCCGCCCCCCAGCCCTGAAACGCGAACGGCTCACCTTCGTCCAGTGCGACCTCACGGATGCCGCGAGCACGCGCCTCGCGCTCGCCCGCTGTCCTAAGGCGACGCACCTCTTTTACACGGCGCGGGCGCAATTCTCCGATGCGAGCGTCGGCGTCGAGGACGTTGCGGGCAACCGTGCGATGCTCGCGCATCTGATCGACGGCGCCGAGGCGGCCTGCCCGGGCCTCCAGCACGTCCATCTTGTCGAAGGCACGAAATGGTACGGGATGCACATCGGTGCCATGCGCTTGCCGGCTCACGAGGACGATCCGCGGCACATGCCGCCGAATTTCTACTACGATCAGCAGGATCTGCTCAGCGAACGCGCCGAGGGCAGGCGCTGGACGTGGTCCGCCTCGCGCCCAGGCTTTCTCTATGACTTCGCGCCGGAGCGGCCCCGCAATCTCGTTCCACTGATTGGCGCCTGGGCCGGTATCTGCGCCGAACTCGGGTTGCCACTCGACTTTCCCGGCAAGCCCGCGTGCTACGACGCGCTGATGGAGGCGACTGACGCGACCCAGCTCGCGCGCGGCATGAAATGGATGGCAACAGCGCCCGCCGCCCGCAACGAGGCCTTCAACCTTACGGACAGTTCACTTTTCCGCTGGTCGCGCCTGTGGCCGAAGATCGCGCGGCTCTATGGCCTCGACTGCGGCGTTCCGCGCCCCCTGAACCTCGGCAGGTGGATGGCGGACAAGGGGCCGCTATGGGACGCCATCGTCAAGCGCCACGGCCTCGTCGCACAGCCCATGGAAGCCGTGGTCACCTGGAACTTCGGCGATTTTCTATGGGGTCTCGAGCACGATATCGTCTCGAGCATGACCAAGATCAGACAAGCCGGCTTCTACGACACCATCGACACGGAAGACCGCATCCTGGCGCATCTCCAGCGCTACCGCGAGGCACGCCTTTTGCCCTGAACCGCGGCTGATCCTGCGTCGTTTTAGCGGCGGATTTGGTTGCAAACGGGGGCGAGGCCACTATAGTCCGCGCGAAATCACGGCAGACGGTCGATGCGGCGGGCGCGACCTACGGAAGCCGGTCTACGCCCCCGTTCATCATCCAAGACCCCTGGGAATAGCGCGCATGTCCACTTCACTGGTCTACGCTCAAGCCGGCGGCAGCGACTTCATGATTCAGTTGCTGCCAATCCTGCTTATGTTCGTGATCTTCTATTTCCTTCTTCTGCGCCCGCAGCAGCAGCGCGTGAAGCTTCACCGGGAGATGGTCGCCAACATTCGGCGCGGAGACGTGGTCGTGACGGGCGGTGGCATCATCGGTAAGATCACGCGTGTGAAAGAAGGTGACGCCGAGGTCGAGGTCGAGATCGCCGAGAATACGCGCGTTCGCCTCATGCGCGGCACCATCGCCGAGGTGCGGGTCAAAGGCGAGGTCGCGAAGGCCGGCTGAGATGCCGCGCGCGACGGTTCGCCTCTTCTGAGCTTAGAGGTCCGGGAACGAGATGCTCCACTTTTCGCGCGTCAAGATGATCGCGATTCTGCTCGCCTGTTTGGTGAGCATGATGTTCGCCTTGCCGAACCTGTTCACGAAAGAGCAGCTGGCATCGTGGCCCCGTTTCCTGCCGAGCAAGCAGATGCCGCTCGGCCTCGATCTCCAGGGCGGCGCCCATCTTCTGCTCGCCATGGACACAGAGGAACTCCGGCGCGAATGGTTGCAGACGCTTCGCGATGATGCGCGCCGCACCCTGCGCGACGCCAAGATCTTCCCGACGGGTGTCGGCATTGTCGGCAATCAGGTGCAGGTACGCCTCGCCAAGCCCGAGGAGGCGGATGCGGCCATCCGCGAGCTGCGCAAGCTCATTCAACCGCTCGGCAGCGCCATGCTCGGCACGAGTGGCGAGGATCTGACGATCACGAGAGGTGGCGACGGAACCATCCTCATGGCGCCGTCGGCGCAGGGGCTTCAGCAGCGCGTCATTCATGCAGCGGGCGCCGCGATCGAGACTGTGAACCGGCGCATCAACGCCCTCGGCACGGCTGAATCGACCGTCGTGCGCCAGGGCGCGGACCGTATTCTCGTACAGTATCCGGGGCTGAGCGACACCAAGGTGCTGAAGGATCTGCTCGGCCAGACCGCCAAGCTCTCCTTCCACGAAGTGCACCCGACCATGACCGCCGAGGAGGCCCGTCAGGGGCGCGTGCCGTCGGGGTACCGCATCTTTGCGGCGAGCGAACGTGGTGATGAGCAGGGCGTATCGTACCTCCTGCGCGAGACGCCCGTTGTTCCTGGCGAGAATCTCGTCGATGCCCAGCCCGGCTTCGATCAACGCACGAACGAACCGATCATCTCCTTCCGCTTCGATCAGGCAGGCGCGCGGCGTTTCGGCCGCTTCACCCAGGAACACGTCGGCCGGCCCTTCGCGATCGTGCTCGATGACAAGGTTCTGTCGGCGCCGGTCATTCGCGAGCCCATTCTCGGCGGGTCAGGCCAGATCTCGGGAAGCTTCACGGTCGAAACCGCCAATACGCTCGCGGTTCAGCTCCGGTCCGGCGCCCTGCCCGTCAAACTGACGATCGCCGAAGAGCGCACGGTCGGCCCGTCTCTCGGCGCGGACTCGATCGAAGCCGGCAAGCTTGCCTCGATCGTCGGCGGCGTGATCAGTATGATCATGGTGATCATAGCCTATGGTACATTCGGCGTATTCGCGGTCATCGGCCTCATCATGAACGGCACTATGGTGGTGGCACTCATGTCCGCTGCCGGCACGACGCTGACATTGCCCGGCATCGCCGGCCTCGTCTTGACAGTCGGCATGGCCGTCGACTCGAACGTGATTATCTACGAACGAATACGCGAGGAACTGCGCGCCGGAAAATCCGCCGTGAGCGCCATCGATGCCGGCTTCTCCCGCGCCATCACGACAATTCTCGACAGCCAGCTCACGACGCTCGCCGCCGCGATCATCATGTTCTGGCTCGGCTCGGGGCCGATCCGCGGCTTCGCCGTCACGCTTACGATCGGTATTTTCACCTCGATCTTCACCGCCGTCACCGTGACGCGCCTGCTGATCGCCCTCTGGCTGCGCGGTGAGCGCGCCAAGGCCGGCAGGATTGCTGTCCCGATCTGAGGTCGGCACGAGAGGATCTGAAAGGCCACACGACCATGCGCTTCGTTCCGCACTTCAAGGGTTATGACTTCTTCCCGCATGGGACGCATATCAACTTCATGCGTTTCCGCGACGTCTGCTTCTGGGGTTCGATCGCCGCGATCGTGGTCTCTATCGGACTGTTTCTCACGATGGGCCTCAACTACGGTGTCGACTTCAAGGGCGGGTCGATGCTCGAGGTGCAGACCAAGTCCGGTGAGGCTGCTGATATTCAGGCCATCCGCGGAAAGCTCGGCGGGCTGGGCCTTGGCGACGTACAGATCCAAGCCTTCGGAACCTCGAATGACGTCCTGATCCGCATCGAGTCGCAGCCCGGCGGCGAGGAAGCGCAACAAGCCGCGATGCGTACCGTGGTCGACGCCCTTGGCGACGGCTTCGTCCAGCGGCGCGTCGAGGTCGTGGGGCCGGCCGTCTCTGCGGAACTTCGGCGGACGGGCATACTTGCGGTCGCCGCCGCGATCATGGCCATCATGGCCTACGTCTGGTTCCGCTTCGAATGGCAGTTCGCCGTCGGTACGCTGCTCTCGCTGTTCCATGACGTGCTGGTCGTGGTCGGCGTATTCGCCTTCTTCCAACTCGAATTCGACCTTGGCATCGTCGCGGCACTGCTGACCATTCTCGGCTATTCGGTCAATGATACCGTCGTCGTGTCCGACCGAATTCGCGAGAACTTGCGAAAATACAAGCGCATGGATCTCGGCGAACTGCTCAATCTGTCCATCAACGAGACGCTCTCGCGCACAATCCTGACGGGCGTGACGACGATCGTGGTGCTGATCGCGCTGTTCATCTTCGGCGGCTCGGTCATGCGCTACTTCACGTTCGCCATGCTGCTCGGCGTGCTCGTTGGAACGTACTCGTCGATCTTCATCGCGGCGCCGATCCTCGAATACCTCGGCGTGAAGCGAGAGACAGTGACCGGCGAGAAAGCCGCAGCCAGCGCCCGCAGCTGATCGTTCGGCTGGCTGCGCGGCAGGAGTGCGTTTCATGCAGCCCGCGCCGCCACGCTATCCCGGCCGAGCGCCGATCGAGGCTTACGGCAACGGCGGTTTCCGCTTTGCCGGCATGAGCCACCGTGGCTCTCTCCTTTGCCTGGGCGAGGCCATTGTCGGCTGGCCGGCGACGACCGCCGCAGGCCTCACGATCGACGACTTTGCGCTACTGCTCGCTGAACCAGCGGGCATCGAGTTGCTGCTGCTCGGTACGGGGCGCGACTTTTGCCTCCCATCCGCAGCCCTGCGATCCGGACTGCGCGAAGCAGGCATCCGCATCGAGCCGATGGATACCGGTGCCGCCTGCCGCACGTACAATGTCCTGCTCGGCGAGGGCCGGCCCGTGGGCGCAGCGCTGATCGCCGTCGACTGAAGCCCCTTGCATTGGCCGCAAATAGCCGGGCGCTTTCGCGCGAGGCCCGTTCGTGCTCTATCTTCTGCAGTGTAACGAGCCAGCCCGGTGATACCGATGCCCGCCATCCTCTCAAGTGCCCGCAATGCCCTACTGGCCGGCCTTGCGCTTACGGCAGTAGCCATTCTGGCAGCGATCGCGATGAATGGCACCGACTGGCTCGGCTTCAGCTCGTTCCTGCTTCGCGCCATCCATGTCGTCGCGGCGATCATCTGGGTCGGCATGATCTGGTTCGTCAATTTCATCCAGCATCCGGCCGTCGTCGGCGCCGATGACGCCGGCCGCGCAATACTCTTCCGCCTCGTCGTGCCGAAGGTTGCGATCTTATTCCGCCACGCGTCGCATCTCGTTCTGCTCTCCGGCGTGTTGCTCCTCCTGCCGACGGGCTACATGCTTTCATCGTGGGTGTATGGCGCGCCATTCCACATACCGCTGGCCAAAGTGCTGTTGTTCTGGGGCGCGGCGGCTGGCGCGGTCGCCATGTGGGTCTTCGTGCACATGATCATCTGGCCGAACCTGCAAGTCGTGCTCGGCGAGCGGCCGGGCAGTGCCGAAGAGAAGGCCGCCGCGCGGGCGAAGGTCGCCCTCTATGCCCGCGCCAATCTTTTGCTCGCCATACCGGTGACCGTCCTCATGGTCGCCGCCGCGCACCTCTTCTGACGATGAACGTAGCGCCGCTCGACGCGCTGAGGCAGGCGGCCATTGCGCGCGAGCCCGACCGCTACTTTGCCGCCACGTTGGCACCCGAAGCCCGGCGCTACGACCTCATTGCCTTGACCGCATTCGCAGCCGAGCTCGCCAATATTCCAACGCAGGTGCGCGAGCCACTTGCCGGCGAGATCCGCCTGCAGTGGTGGCGGGATGCGCTTGCGGCAAGCGGCGATCAATCAGCCGCGGGAAATCCCATTGCCGTCGCCACGCGGGACGCGATCGCACGTCATGGCCTGCCAGCTGAGATCATCGACGGCGTGATCGACTCGTACGCCGACGCGCTGCACGGAGAGCGACCAGCGAATGAGCAGGCACTGAGCGACCACCTGTCGGCCGGCGAGGGTGGCCTGTTCCGGCTCGCGGCGCGCATTTCGGCAGGTGATGAAACCGGCGAACTCTGGCCAATTTCGCGCGCCGCAGGCCTCGCGTACGGCCTGTCCCGCGCCTTGCTGCACCTTCCGTCCGAAGGAGCCGCTCGGCTCCCGATCCCACGCACACTGCTCTCGGACGCCGACTTGGCGGAAGCTACCGTCGACATCAGGAACCCCGCCCTGTCGGCCGCGATCGGTGCGCTCATTGCGCTTTCGCAGGGCGCGATGGCCGATATCTCGCCGCAGCTCGCGAAATTGTCACGGGCACAGCGCCTGCCCTTCCTGCCGCTGGCCATGGTTAGGCCCAACTTACGGGCCTTAGAAGCATGGTTGCAGCGAGGCGGCGCAACGCCGATCGAGCCCTTGTCGATCAGCCGCCTCCTGCGCATGACGTGGGCACATGCGAGCGGACGCCTCTGACCAAGTGAGGGACATGGCACGACACCGATACGCGAGCACGCTGAAAGGCCAAGCCATTGCGACGCGGTTCCTTTGCGCGCTCGCGGCGGCTCTGAGTTTGCTTGCTCTCGTTTCGGATCACGCGGTTGCTGAGCCGCGCATCACGTGGCAGGTCGAGAACCCATTCCGCCTTTTCAAGCGTCCGTCCGACAGCGAAGTGCATCGCGCAACCTACCAGGATCTCGGCGACAGCGAGCGCGCGACGCCCGTGCTCTCGGCCGAGCGCGCCCTGGCGCGGCGCCACCCGGGCGATGGCTGGGCGGCCGGAATGATGGATCAGATCTGCTGGTCCGCCGATCGTAACCGATATGGCTGCAAGGAAGCGCAGGACTATCTGCATCCGCGCGCGCATCGCGTTCTCGTCGTGCTGCGCGACGTGCCGGATGCCGATCGCATCGACTGCACTTGGCTGACGACACCGCTCGCGCGCTCGGGTCTCGGCGGATCGGTCACGGCACGCTGCGATCAGGCTGTCGCGCTCATGGTCCCCTATCCCGTCGGCGCACGCGTGAGCGTCGAAGTCGGTGGCCGCGAGATCGCCACGACGACAGCCACAGTCACGGATCTGCTGGTCGTCGCCATGGGCGACAGCTTCGCTTCCGGCGAAGGTAATCCCGATGTTCCCGTGCGCTTCTCGCGCGAGCGCCGCGCCGACTACGGTTTCGGGCCCGCGAGCGAGCCGCTCACCGGCTATCCCGCCCGCGTCGGCCCCTGGCAGGCGATCGGCGACAGCGCCTTCATCCGGAACAATGCGCGCTGGATCGATCAGGCCTGCCACCGCTCACTCTACTCGCACCAGCTGCGCGCAGCCTTGCAGCTCGCCGTCGAGGATCCGCACCGGGCCGTGACATTCATCGGCTATGCCTGCTCGGGCGCCGAGATCGTGGATGGGCTCTTCCGCCGCTACAAAGGCCACGAGTGGGTGCCGAACCCACCCGACGTCTCGCAGCTTTCCGCGATCGCGCAGGCACAGTGCGGCCCCCATCGCGCCGAGGGACAGGAGATGCCCGAGGCCTATCACATGCGCGGGCGCATTCCCGAGCTCAAGGGTGGTCTCGTCCTTCGTCGCTGCGATGGCGACGACGCGCGCAAGATCGACCTCGTGCTCCTCTCCATCGGTGGCAACGACATCGGCTTCGCGCGCCTGCTCGCCAATGCCATCCTATCGGACGAGTCATCGCTGCGCCGGCTCAGTGGCTGGTTCGGACAGGTTCATGGCTTCCTGGCGGCTTCGGAGCTTCTCGACGGGCTCGAGGCGCGCCTGCTTGCGCTCAAGCGCGCGATACACGGCCAATTGCACATACCCTGGGCCGAAGCCGACAGGATCATGCTGGTTGCCTACCCGAGCCTCGCGATGCTTCCAGATGGCCGCCAGGTCTGTCCGGACGGGCGCGCCGGCATGACGGTCACGCCGGACTTCCTGCTCAGCGAGAACCGGGCGCGTGAGTCCATGGCCGCGGGCGAGCGTCTCGATGCCGTCATGGAAGACACGAGCAAACAGAACGGTTGGACGTATGTCGCAGGCCATCGCCAGCAGTTCCGCGGCCGCGGGATTTGTGCCGGCTACACCGACAACGCCTTCACCGTCGCCGATGACCTGCGCCTTCCCCGCTGGACGGGGCGTCGTTGGGAGCCATTCAACCCCGCGGACTGGCAGGCCTATGCGCCGCGTCAGCGCTGGTTCCGCACGCCGAATGACGCGTTCATGACCGGCAATTTCCATGTGAGCGAGTCGCTCATCCAGAAAGTGCTCAAGCTGCAGGGCTTCTCCTCCTTCCAGCTCCTGCTCGCAAGCATCTACTCCGGCGCATTCCACCCGACAGCCGAAGGCCAGGCTGCCATGGCGGACGCCGTGGTCATCGAAGCGCGGCGCGTGCTGGGGAAGTACGGCGCGCAATAGCACCGCCGCCCCTCACGCCTCGCGCACGCCGAGCATCTCGCGAAAGGCACGCTGGCCCTTGGGCGTGATCATGACCGCGCGCGTGGCTTCCACGCGGCGGATCCAGCCTTTGTCGAAACTCAACTGGCAGATCGCAGCGCCGAGTTTTCCCGCCAGGTGCGGCCGGCGCTCACTCCAGTCGAGGCAGGGGCGGCAGAGAAGCCGCCGGTTCTTCGCCGGGGGCTCGGCTTCGAAGCGAACAACGTCGAGCCCGATGCGCTCGAAGAGTGCGAGACCAGATGGACTGACGATACCCGCATCGCTGTCGAGCTCGACGTGACCTGCGGCAACGAGCGCATCTGCAATCGCCACCCCGAGGCGTCCCGCGAGATGATCGTAGCACGTGCGCGCCGCCCGAAGCGCCGCATCGCGCGGACCTGTGACGACGGTGCGCCTCGGCGGCTCGATCTCGGCCGCAACGTGCATGAGGTTTTCGAGCAACCGCGCCATGGAGGGCGTGGCGAGGCGATGATAGCGATGGCGCCCCTGCTTCTCCATGGCGAGAAGGCCGGCGCTGGTGAGCCGCGAGAGATGGCTGCTCGCGGTCTGCGGCGTGATGCCGGCGACATGCGCGAGCTCGGAGGCTGTCAGCGCGCGTCCATCCATCATGGCCTGAAGCATGGCGGCGCGCGCCGGATCCCCGAGAAGGGCCGCGACGGATGCGAGCTTGGCTGTGGTGGGCATGACCGATCCTCGAGTTGTGCCACACAGAATGCAGCGCAGACCCTCCTGAATAGTTCGACCAGAACCGTAGCAATCCGAAGGTGCAACATGCAAAGTGCGGCGCCAGAGGGGTGCGGCACGGGCGAATTACGGAATGTTCAGAAGCACGTTTTTTGGCTGGCGCGTGACAGCTGGCGCCTTCGTCCTCGCCATATTCGGCTGGGGCCTCGGCTTCTACTCGATGCCGGTCTTCCTCGGCGTGCTGCACGAAACGCGCGGCTGGTCACTCGGCGTGATCTCAGGCGCCATTACCGTTCATATGCTCGTCGGATCGCTCATGGCAGCGCGCTTGCCGGTGCTGCACGCGTGGGTCGGTTTGGCGCGGTACACGCAGCTCGGCGCTGTTCTGATCGCGGCGGGTCTCATGGGATGGGCCCTGGCATGGGAGCCCTGGCAGCTCTATGCCGCGGCGGTCCTGAGCGGCGCAGGCTGGAGCTCCATGAGCGCACCAGCCGTCAATGCGATCGTCTCACCGTGGTTCGTGCGCGCGCGGCCCGCTGCGCTCGGCATGGCCTACAACGGCGGTAGCACCGGCGGCATCCTCTTCTCACCATTGTGGGTCGCCGCGATTGCCTTTCTCAGCTTCCCGTATGCCGCCGCCGTACTCAGCCTGACGGCAGCCGTGATCATCTGGGTAATCGCCGCAACGCTATTTGCACGCACACCCGAGCAGATGGGACTCCGCCCCGACGGCGATGCTCAAGGTACTGCACCCACGAATGTCACGTCGCCGGACGCGCGCCCGCTGCCGGGACGACTGCTCTGGCGCGATCGGCGGTTCGTGACGCTTGCCGCCGCCATGGCCCTCAGCCTGTTCGCGCAACTCGGTCTCGTCTCGCACCTGTTCTCGCTGCTGCTGCCGACTTTCGGCGCCTACTATGCGGGGCTTGCCATTGCTCTGGTGACGGCCATGGCCGTTGTGGGGCGCATGGTCGTGGGGTGGTTCATGCCGATCGACGCCGACCGGCGGATCGTCACCTGCGTTGGTTACGGAATGCAGCTCACAGGATCGCTCGTGTTTCTGGCGGCAAATGGAACGAGCGTGCCTCTGCTTCTGCTCGGCATCATTCTGTTCGGCGCAGGCTTCGGCAATGCCACGTCGTTGCCGCCGCTCGTTGCGCAGGTGGAATTCGTGAAGGAGGAAGTGCAGCGCGTCGTCGCGCTCGTTGTCGGCATGGGGCAAATGGTGTTCGCATTCGGCCCCGCGGCCTTCGGATTGATCCGGGAATTGACGGTTCATGGCGAAGCGGCAAGTACAGGCGCGGCGCCGTGGGTATTCATCTCAGCCGCGATCTTTCAAGGCTTGGCGATCATTGCCATGCTGCTCGGCCGCAAGGCGAGACCGCTTCTTAGCCCGAACCAGTCGTGAGCAGGGAGCCGCGCAATGGCTACCTCGGTGCCTCAACGAAAATTCTTCGGCTGGCGGGTGACGGGCGGCGCGTTCGTGCTCGCCCTGTTCGGCTGGGGTCTCGGGTTCTACGGGCCGCCCGTCTTCCTCGGTGTGCTGCACGCGACGCGCGGATGGTCTCTCGGGCTGATCTCGAGTGCCATAACGATGCACTACCTCGTTGGTGCGGCGCTCGTTACGCAGCTTCCAGCGCTGCACACGCGCTTTGGGCTGGCACCTTTCACGCAAGCCGGCGGAATTGCTCTGGCGCTCGGCACACTCGGCTGGGCATTGGCCGCCGAGCCCTGGCAGCTCTTTCTCGCGGCGGTTGTCAGCGGCATCGGCTGGAGCGCGACGAGCGCCGCCACCATCAACGCGATCATCGCGCCGTGGTTCGTACGCGCGCGCCCCGCTGCACTCGGCTGGGCGTACAACGGCGCGAGCATCGGCGGCGTCATTTTCTCGCCGCTGTGGGTGGCGGCCATCAGCGCACTCGGATTTCCCATTGCCGCAGCGGCCATCGGAATCGCGGCTGCGCTCATCATCTGGCTGATTTCAGCGAAGCTCTTTGCGCGCACCCCGCAGCAGATGGGCCTCGCGCCCGACGGCGACACACAAGGCACAGCTCCCGTCAGCGTCACCTCGCATCATGCACGCCCGCTGCCAGGCGCGCTGCTCTGGCGGGACCGTGCTTTTCTCACGCTAGTGATTGGCAATGCGCTTGGCTTGTTTGCGCAGCTCGGACTGATCACCCACCTGTTCTCGCTGCTGCTGCCCGCACTCGGTGCGCAGCGCGCCGGGTTCGCCATGGCGTTCGTGACCGTGATGGCGATCACCGGGCGCGCCCTCATTGGCTGGCTCATGCCCATCAATGCCGACCGGCGTATCGTCGCCGGCATCGGTTACGCGGCGCAGCTCGTTGGGTCGCTTGTTCTCCTGGCAGCGGGCGGCTCGAATATTCCGCTCCTGCTCGCCGGTATCGCGCTTTTCGGCATCGGCTTCGGCAACGCCACATCCATGCCCCCGCTGATCGCGCAGGTCGATTTCGTGAAAGAGGACGTGCTCCGCGTGGTGGCGCTCATGGTGGCCATTGGACAGGCGACGTATGCGTTCGCGCCAGCGGCCTTCGGACTGATCCGCGAGCTTATACCGCCGGCCCCGGATGCAAGTGCAGGCGCCGCACCGTGGGTGTTCGTCGCCGCAGCCGTATTCCAGGGCCTCGCGATCGTCGCCGTTCTGGCGGGGCGAAAACCCTAGTGTGATGATCGAGAAATTCGCCATGTCAGGCGGCTCGGTACCAAGCGAATTTCTCGATCTGAATCACACTAGCAGGACCATGATTCTCGTGTCCCTTTGATTCCGAAGCTCGCTCGCGACACCAGAAACGAGGTGTGGCGAACTTCGGAATCGGGACGCTAGATCAGCCGCTTACCTTTCATGCTGAAGTGACCGCTGCGGCCGACAATGACGTGGTCGTGCACCTGCACGCCGAGCGGTCGCGCCGCATCCACAATCTGCCGCGTCATGTCGATGTCGGCTGACGATGGCGTCGGATCGCCCGAGGGGTGATTGTGGACGAGAATGAGTGCTGAGGCCGACAGCTCGAGCGCGCGCTTCACGACCTCGCGGATGTAGACCGGCGTGTGATCGACCGTACCCGTCTGCTGGACCTCGTCGGCTACGAGCTGATTGCGCTTGTCGAGAAAAAGAATGCGAAACTGCTCTTTCTCATCGAAGCCTTGCGCGGCGCGACAATAGTCGAGCACAGCCTGCCATGAGCCGAGAACGGTGCGGCCCACGATCTCGCCTTGCATGAGGCGCAGCGCGGCCGCGCGGACAAGCTTGAGTTCGTCGACGACCCGCTCGCCCACGCCTGCAACCTCGCGCAAGCGGCCTTCAGGCGCGTTGATCACCTCGGGAAAGGAGCCGAACTGCGCAAGGAGAGCTTTGGCGAGCGGCTTGGTATCTCCCTGCGGTATCGCGCGGAAGAGGATCATTTCGATCAGCTCGTAGTCGGGAAGGGCATCCGGCCCGCCCTTGCGAAAGCGATCGCGGAGGCGCTTGCGGTGCCCGACGTGATGAGGCGGTTGGGCGGCAACAGCAGGCGCGTCCCAGAGCGCACCTTGCGGCGCGTCGCCATTCTCGTCCGACGTGGCAGAGGGCAGAGGTGATCTGCTGCGCCGTGCCATCGGTGAGCCCGCCTCCCCCGACCGCGTGCGGCTTAGTCGACCTTGTAGGGTGGGCAGTGCAAACCAGCAGGCGAGTAGGTGAAGACCTCGCAGCCGTCCTCGGTGACGCCAACGGTGTGCTCGAACTGCGCCGAGAGCTCGCGGTCGCGGGTGACGGCGGTCCAACCATCCGGAAGGATCTTCACCGATGACTTGCCGAGGTTGATCATGGGCTCGATGGTGAAGAGCATTCCCGGCTTCAGCACGGGGCCCTCGCCCTTGGTGCCGTAGTGCAGGATGTTCGGGCGATCGTGGAAAACCCGACCCAGGCCGTGGCCGCAGAAATCGCGCACGACGCTGCACCGCTCGCCTTCTGCATAGGCCTGGATGGCCGCGCCGATATGGCCGGTCGTGTGCCCGGGCTTGACGGCCGCGACACCACGCATGAGCGCCTCATACGTCACCTCGATGAGCCGCTCGGCCTTGCGAGGGATCGTGCCGACGCCATACATGCGGCTCGTATCGCCATGCCAGCCGTCGAACACCAGCGTCACATCGATATTGAGGATGTCGCCCTCGCGCAGCGGCTTGGGGCCCGGAATACCGTGGCAAACGACGTGGTTGACCGACGTGCAGATAGACTTCGTGAAGCCGCGGTAGTTGAGCGGGGCAGGGATCGCGCCATGATCCATGGCGAACTCGAAGGCGAGATCGTCGAGACGTTCCGTCGTCACGCCGGGCTTGACGAAGGCCGTCAGCATGTCGAGCGCCTCGGCCGCGAGCTGCCCTGCCCGGCGCATGCCGGCAAAGGCCTCGGGTCCGTGCAGGGGGATCTGGCCGTCGCGGCGCGCCTGGGTGCGCGCGTATTCGAGATTGGACATTCTATAAGCCTGTAAACGGGTTTCGCGGCAGAATCGAGCCCATAGACCGGACAAGGATCATCGCGCGCATTCGTTGCCAAACAATCTAATCGATTGCCGCCGGAGTGCAATGCGCGGGATGGTTATCAGCCGTGCGTAGAGGTTGCGTAAACGCACCCGGGCGTGGCATGCGGCCCCGCAGCAAGGCACCCAAGAGGCGCGGACAGGACACCATGCAACTGGACAAGCTCAAGACAACGGCGGGGCTCGATGTGGCCGGCAAGCGTGTGCTCGTCAGGGCCGACCTCAATGTGCCGGTGGCGGAAGGGCGCGTCACTGACGCGACACGTCTGACACGGCTCGTGCCCGGAATTCTGGACCTCGCTGACCGGGGGGCGAAAGTCATTGTCCTCTCCCACTTCGGCCGGCCAAAGGGCGCGCGGGTGCCGGATATGTCGCTGAAGCCGGTGGCCGAGGCGCTTGGTAAAGCACTCGGACGGCCTGTGGCCTTTGCCGATGATTGCATCGGCGACGAGGCAGCCAAAGCCGTTGCCGGACTCGCCAATGGCGGCATCCTGGTGCTGGAGAACCTGCGCTTTCACAAGGGCGAGGAGAAGAACGATCCCGAACTCGCATCAGCCCTCGCGAAGCTCGGCGACATCTTCGTCGGCGATGCCTTCTCCTGCGCCCATCGCGCGCACGCATCCACGGATGCCATTACGCGCCTTCTGCCGTCCTATGCCGGGCCGCTCCTCATGGAGGAGATCAACGCGTTGAGAACCGCGCTCGAGCATCCCAAGCGGCCGACGGCGGCAGTCGTCGGCGGTGCCAAGGTCTCGACCAAGATCCCCGTGCTCACGAACCTCATGGCCAAGGTCGATCACCTGATCATCGGCGGTGGCATGGCCAATACGTTTCTGCTCGCAAAGGGCCACGCGATCGGCAAGTCGCTCGCAGAACCCGACCTTGTCGGCACTGCGCGCGAAATCATGGACGCAGCGACGGCCAAAGGCTGCACGATCGTGCTGCCGGTCGACGGCGTGATCGCAGGCGAATTCAAAGCCGGCGCGGCGAGTCGCGTGGTGGACGTGACGGCCATCCCCGCGGACCAGATGGTGCTCGACGTAGGGCCGAAGTCGATCGCACATCTCTCCAAAGTCATCGAAAGCTGCGGCACGCTGCTCTGGAACGGCCCACTCGGCGCCTTCGAGATCGCGCCATTCGGTGAGGGCACATTCGCGCTCGCGCGGCAGGCTGCGACCATGACCAAGGCGGGTATGCTCGTCTCCGTCGCCGGCGGTGGCGATACCGTCGCAGCGCTCAATGCCGCGGGCGTGACGGAGGACTTCACGTATGTCTCGACGGCGGGCGGGGCCTTCCTCGAGTGGCTCGAGGGACGCGAGCTCCCAGGCGTGGCGGCACTCGCCCGATGAACGACGCTGCACGGAAGTTCCGGCCGAAGGCCATCGTCTTCGACCTCGACGGCACGCTCGTCGACAGCGCGCCGGAAATTGCCAGCGCGCTCAACACGGCAATGTCAGAGATCAACCAGCCACCATTTCCGCTAACCGAGGTGCAGTCGTTCATCGGTGGCGGCGCGAAAGTTGCGCTCCAGCGCGCGCTGACGGCACGAGGCACACAAATAGAAGCTGCCGTCTTCGATGCGATGATGGCGTCGTTCTACAAGAAGTATGCTGAAGTCTCCGCGGCGGGGAGAGGCCTTTATCCCGGTGTCGTAGAGACGCTATCCGCGCTCCGCGCCGACGACATCCCACTTGGTGTGTGCACGAACAAGGCGGCCCACATCACGACGATCGCCCTCGAAGCCCTCGGGATCGCGCGCTTCTTCTCGACGGTCGTCGGCGCGCTCGATGATGTTCCGCGCAAGCCCGCGCCCGACATGCTGCTCAAGGCTCTTGCCGACCTCCGGACGCGGCCCGCCGACGGCTTGGTCGTGGGGGACAGCAGATCCGACGTCGGCTCCGCGCGTGCCGCCGGCTGCCCCGTCGTCGCTGTCAGCTATGGTTACCCACACGGTCCTGTCGCCGACCTCGGGGCCGATGCCGTGATCGACCGAATGCCCGATCTACTGCGACTGATAGGGGCGCCCCGCTAGGCCGCGCTAAACAACAACCCGCAAGCTTAGGCCAAAGCCCAGCGCTGCGCGGCCAATAGTGCCCAATATTTGCGGTTTTCGAGACCGCAATATGCTGGTAGACCAAACCCCGAAAATTTCAAGAGATCGTGCGAAAATCGCACGGCAGGGGGGAGGATACGGATGGGGGCACTCGCCAGCTACATCCGCTTTGCCGAGTGGGTGAACGAAAAGGTCGGACAAGCCGTCGGCTGGCTCAGCCTAATCACTGTTCTCATCTGCTTCGTCGTTGTCGTGATCCGCTACGCCTTCCACACAGGCTATGTGTGGATGCAGGAACTGTACGTGTGGACGTACGGTCTGTCGTTCATGCTGGGCTCCGGCTACGCGTTCCTCGCAGGCCGGCACGTCAGCGTCGACATCTTCTCGGCGCGCTGGACGCCGAAGTTCAGGGCGAAGATGGAGATCTTCTGCTCCTGCATCTTCCTGTTCCCTTGGCTGCTCGTCGTCGGCTACTACACGTGGGGCTACTTCCTCGCGTCCGTCTGGCTGCGTGAGACCTCTCAGCAGGTCGGCGGCATGCCGGGCCTCTATGTCCTCAAGGGCGCCATTCTCGGCTTCTGCATACTCATGGGGCTGCAGGGCCTCGCGAACTGCGCGCGGGCCATCCTCGTCCTGAATGATGCCGAACACCTCGCGCCCAAGCGTGTGATTGCCGGTCTCGGCGAGGCGACGACCTCGTAGCCCTATCCTCATGAGCGGGGTCGTTTTCCCATGCTGAGCGTCCTTTCGACTGGCGACGTCCTCTCGATCATGCTGTTCATCGGCATCTGCGTTACGCTGATGTTCGGCTATCCGATCGCGCTGACGCTCGCCGGCACGTCACTGTTTATTGCCTTTCTGGGCCATGCCCTCGGAGCTTTCGACTACTCGATCCTCAACGGCATCCCTTCGCGTTACCTCGGGAGCATGACGAACGACGTGCTCGTCGCCGTGCCGCTGTTCATCTTCATGGGTCTGATCCTCGAGAGATCCGGCATCGCTGAACGGCTGCTGACGACCATGGGGCAGCTCTTTGGCAAGCTCCGTGGCGGTCTCGCCTACTCGGTGATCATCGTCGGCGCGCTGCTCGCGGCATCGACGGGTGTCGTCGGCGCAACCGTCATCACGATGGGCCTGATCGCCCTGCCGACGATGCTCCGCGCGGGTTATGCCAACCGCGTCTCGACGGGTGTCATCTGCGGGTCGGCCACACTCGCCCAGATCATTCCGCCGTCGACAGTGCTCATCTTCGTCGGCGATCTCCTCGCCGGCATCAATCAGGAAGCTCAGCTTCGCCGCGGCAACTTCACGCCAGATCCGATTTCGGTCGGCGATCTGTTCGCCGGTGCATTGATCCCCGGCTTCATCATGGTCGGGCTGTATCTGCTTTGGATCGTCTACAAGGCCATCTTCCAGCCAAATGAAGTGCCGGCCATGAAGATGACCGGGGAGGAGCAGGCCGGGCTCTCCTGGCGCGTCATCTCGGCGCTTATCCCGCCACTGCTGCTCGTGCTCGCAGTGCTGGGAAGCATTCTTCTCGGCTTCGCAACGCCATCCGAGTCCGCATCGGTCGGCGCGATCGGAGCAATGCTCCTCGCGGCCGTGAACGGCAAGATGACCTTCGCAACGCTGCGCTACGCCTCCATGAACACCATGATGACGACAGCCGTCATCTTCGTGATCGTGATCGCGGCATCGCTGTTCTCGCTCGTGTTCCGCGGCCTCGGCGGCGAGCATATGGTCGAGGAGGCCTTGAGGAATGTTCCGGGCGGCGTCACAGGCGCGCTGTTCGTCGTGATGTTCATCATGTTCATCCTCGGCTTCTTCCTCGATACGTTCGAGATCATCCTCATCATGCTGCCGGTTTGCGGTCCTGCCCTCCTTGGCATGGGCGTCGATCCAATTTGGCTCGGCATTCTGATCGGCGTGAACCTGCAGACGAGCTTCCTCACGCCGCCATTCGGTTTCACGCTGTTCTACATGCGCAGCATCGCGCCCCCGAGCATCACCACCGGTGAGATCTGGATCGGCTCGATCTCATGGACGTGGCTGCAGATGTTCGCGTTGGGGATCATATGGGCATTTCCGGGCACCGCGACGTGGCTGCCCAAGTACCTGTTCGGCGGCCCGACGACTCCAGCGGCAATCCATGGCCCAGCAACGGCCGGCGAAAAGCCCGGTGCCGCCCCGCCGAGGAGCCTCGATTCGATCCTAGGCACCACCAAGTTCGATAAGGACGGCATGCCCGTCGAATCGGACAATCCGTTCTCTCCGAAGAAATAGGATGCCGAGGAAATCATGAGTCTTCTTGATCTCGAAATAGGCGTCGTTCTTCTGGCCATCTGGGTTGCGACATTCGTCGTCCTCTGGAAGACCATCGATCGCCCTGGGCGCCCAGGCATCATAAAAGGTCAGCTCGTGATCGAGCATGTCATGCTTGCTCACATCCTCCTGCTCATCGTCACAGTGAGCGAGCTGGTGAAGGGCTCCGGATTTTTCAACTAGCCGCCAATCTGGCCGACTACCAAACAAAAAAAGCCCCGCGGCAGACCCTGCCGCGGGGCTTTCTCTATTCGAGCGTCAGCTCGTCAGGTCGGGAACTTGTAGTCGAGCAGGCGGGCATTGAGGAAGCCCTGCTCGGCAATGCGGTTCCAGCTCGACTGCTCGCGACGCGCCTTGAGGAACGACTCCACGACTTCCTTGGTCACCGCGTCGCCGCCATCGCGCATCTCCTGGATGACTTCGCCGCACTTCTCTCCGTAGACCTGGAGGAATTCGTTCGGGAAGCGCTTGAGTTGCACATTGTGCGTGCCGATAAGCGTTTGCAGCGACGCACCATTGCGTGCGTTGAACTCGGCCGTGAACCTTAAGTTCTCCTGGGCAGTACACGCCTCGAAGATCGTGCGTATATCCTTGGGGAGAGCCATAAGCTTCTTCTTGTCGACCGTCACTTCGATCTGCGTGCCGGGCTCGTGCATACCCGGCCAGTAGTAGTACTTCGCGACCTTGAAGAACCCGAACGTCAGGTCGTTCCAGGGACCGACCCACTCGGTGGCGTCGATTGCGCCTGACTGAAGCGCCGCGAAGATTTCGCCGCCCGGGAGGTTAACGACCGTCAGGCCCATCTTCTTGAGCGCTTCGCCGCCGAGACCAGGGATGCGCATCTTCATGCCGCTGACGCTGGCTGCGCTGGTGATTTCCTTGTTGAACCAGCCGCCCATCTGCACGCCGGTCGAGCCCGCGTGATAGCCCTTGAGGTTGAACGGATCGAGGACCTTGTCCCAGAGCTCCTGGCCGCCGCCGTACTGCATCCAGGCTTCCTGCTCGGCCGTCGTGAGACCGAACGGAACCGTCGAGTAGAACATGAGCGCCTTGCTCTTGTTCGGCCAGTAGTAGGGCGACGCGTGCATGAGGTCGGCGGCACCGCGCGTCACGGCGTCGAAGCTCTCGAACGGCGGTACGAGCTCGCCGGCAGAGTAGACCGTAATTTTCAAACGCCCTTCGGTGGCAGCCTCAACCGCGTTTGCGAAGCGCACCGCGCCCGTGCCCTGACCGGGAAAATTCTTCGGCCAGGTCGTCACCATCTTCCATTCGATTCGCGACTGGGCGATGGCCGGTGTCACGATCGCCGAGGTGCCAGCAGCGGCACCTGCGACGGCAGCCCCTTTGAGGAACTGACGCCTCTTCAACATCTTCGGTAGTTCTGCCATTTCTATGTTTCTCCCTGGACTTAAGCGGACGTACGCGGATCAATTCCGTGACCGCCCAGCAAATGGGCGATGTCCGTCGCGAGTATTGGGGAGTCATTTGAAATTTGGCAATCTGGACTTAAGGCGACGCCCAAAAGATCAGCAGCGCACTGTGCGGGACACGGGTGTGCGGCGCGATCTTCTTGACTTCGCCCCGTATCGGCGCCCCCATTCACCATGGACTGCCATCGCATTCGGGGAAATTGAACCATGCTGCCACTTGCCGCCTATGCCGACCGGATGTCTGTCCGGCCAGGAGAGACCATCGCATTCAAGGTCTCGAGCATAGACGACGTGCCCTACACAGCGCGGCTGGTGCGCGTGATCTCGGCTGATGCCAATCCGGCCGGCCCCGGCCTCGTCGAAGAATCCATCGAGGCGGAGTTTGCCGGAGCGCACAAAGGGCGCTTCCAGCCCGTACACGCCGGCTCGTACGGCATCGTCGAGCAGAGCGTCGATCTTGGCACGATGGGCAGCCTAAGCCTCGTCGCCACGATCTGGCCGACGCGTCCGGGCATCGGTCGACGGCAGGGCATTCTTTCGGCCTACGACCCGGCCGTGCGGCGCGGCATCGCCATGGCCATCGGCGAGGATGGCAGCGTCGAGGCCCTGCTCGGCGCCACGCGCGTCAAGACCCGCGTTCCTCTCGAGGATCGCCACTGGTATCGCGTGTTCGCCGTCTACGATGCCGCGACCGCGACGCTTACGGCCGGGCACGTGCGTCTCGAATCGGGCCGTCCTGTCGGTGCGCCGCGCACGGCGAGCACCAAGCTCGAAGCAGGTGCCGCAGCCCTCCCTGCCGCCGGCATGCCGTGGATCATTGGCGCGCTCGGCGGCACGCCCGTGAAGGGCCACTTCAATGGCAAGATCGAACGGCCGGTGATCGCCGCCTGCGCGGCCGACGCGGCCACGGTCGAAAGGCTCTCGGCGGATCCCGCCGCCCCTGGCGTCGTCGCAAGCTGGGATTTCTCACGCGAGATTTCATCGACGCGCATCATCGACGCGAGCACCGGCGCCCGTCACGGGCGTCTGGTCAATCTTCCTGCGCGCGCCATGACCGGCTCGAACTGGACGGGGCGCGAAATGTGCTTCCGCCATGCGCCTACCCAGTACGGCGCCATACACTTCCACGAGGACGATCTGTCGGACTGCGGCTGGGTAACCGATTTCACGTGGAAAGTGCCTGCCGGCACCCGCTCCGGCACCTACGCCATACGTCTCTCGAGCGAGAAGGGCGAGGAGAACGTCCCGTTCTTCGTCGTGCCACCCAAGGGCACGAAAACGGCCGATCTCGCGGTGCTCGTATCCACCTACACCTACACCGTCTATCACAACCACGCGCGACCCGAGTCCACCGATCCCAAATGGCTCGAAACGTGGAAGCAACTGGCGAAGGACTGGGGTGGCTATCCCTACAATCCCGGTGAGCACCGCGAGTACGGGCTCTCCACGTATAACTTCCACACGGACGGCAGCGGCATCAGCCACGCCTCATGGCTGAGGCCGATGCTCAATGTGCGCGTCGGGTACAATACCTACCCTCATCCTTCGATCCGTGCTTCGGGACTGCGTCACTACCCAGCCGACTCGCATCTCATTGCCTGGCTCGAGAAGCAGGGCATTGCCTACGACGTCATCACGGACGCCGAGCTCGATGCCGAAGGCGTCGAGTTGCTGAAGCCCTATCATGCAGTCACCACCGGCAGCCATCCGGAGTATCACACGGGCGCGATGCTCGATGCGCTGGAGGCGTACCGGGATGGCGGCGGCCGCTTCATGTACCTCGGTGGCAACGGCTTCTACTGGAAAGTCGCGCGGCACAGCGAAGCGCCGGCCGCGATCGAGATCCGCCGCGGCGAGGGTGGCATCCGCGCCTGGGCTGCCGAAGCGGGCGAGTACTACAATGCCTTCGACGGCGAATACGGTGGTCTCTGGCGGCGCAATGGACGGCCGCCGCAGCGGCTCGCGGGCGTCGGGTTTACAGCGCAAGGAAATTTCGTCGGCTCGTACTACCGCCAGCGCCCTGACGCACGAAGCTCGCGCGCAGCGTGGATGCTCGACGGCATCGGCGCGGACGAGAAGATCGGCGGTTTCGGTCTCTCAGGACATGGTGCGGCGGGCTTCGAACTCGACCGCGCCGACAAGCGTCTGGGGACGCCCTCGCACGCAATCGTGCTCGGCTCATCCGAGGGTCACGAGCCCGATGCGCCGTGGGTGCTCGTGCCCGAGGAACAGCTCACACACATAACGACATGGGCCGGGAAGCCAGCCAATGAGCTGATCCGCGCCGATCTCACGTTCTTCGAGACGCCGAACAACGGCGCGGTCTTCTCGACGGGTTCGATCACGTTCTGCGGCTCGTTGCTGCACAACGACGGCAACAACAACGTCTCGCGCCTCATCCGCAACGTGCTCGACCGCTTCCTCGATCGGAACGCAAAATTCCCGATGCCGGACGTGTGAGCGCTAAGGCCTCATACCGAAAGTGCGTGGCCCGGGTGTGCGCAAGGGCTCTGCGAGATTGGCGAACTCGCAGAGCAGGCGGCGCGTATCGCGCGGGTCGATGATCTCCTCGACGGCAAATGTCTCGGCCGTGCGGAACGGCGATCGCAGCGCGTTGAGCCTCGTCTCGATTTCGGCGAGCTTGGCCTTGGGATCGTCGGCGGCATCGATCTCGGCGCGATAGGCTGCCTCTATGCCGCCTTCGAGCGGCAGCGAGCCCCACCATCCAGAAAGCCACGCATAGCGCATGGAGAAGCGTCCCGCCGGCACGTGCGCGGCGCCGGCCACGCCGAACACATTGCGGATGATGATCGAACACCACGGCACGGTCGTCTGGTTGATGGCGGCCATGGCGCGCACGCCGAGACGGATGGTTGCCGCGCGCTCGGCCTCAAGGCCGATCATGAAGCCGGGGCAATCCACGAGATGCACGATTGGCATGTGGAATGTCTCGGCCAGATCGACGAAGCGGATCACCTTACTGCAGGCATCCGCCGTCCACGCCCCGCTCACATGGAATGGATCGCTCGCGAGAATGCCGACCGGTACGCCATCGAGGCGCGCGAAGCCCGTGATCACCGGGCGTCCAAACATCCGCCCCATCTCGAAGAACGAGCCGCGATCGGCCAGCGCCTCGATGATCGGGCGCATCTTGTAAGGCTGATTGCGCTCGCGCGGGATGGCCTTGAAGAGCCACTCCTCGCGCCGGCCCGGCGCATCGACCTGAGGACCACGCGAGGCGACCTCATAGCAGGACGAGGGGAGGTATGAGAGAAAGCGGCGCGCGCGCTCGAAGGCCTCTTCCTCGCTGTCCACGGCATCGTCGACGGCACCAGCGGCGCACTGGATTTCCCAACCGCCCAGCTCCTGTTTCGAGAGCGCCTGCTTGTCGCCGATGCGCGCGACGACCGGCGGGCCGGCGACGAACATCGCCGAGGTCTTCTTCGTCATCAGCGAGTAGTGGCTGGCTGAAACTTGTGCAGCACCGAGCCCCGCGACGGAGCCGAGTCCAAGTGCCACCACCGGCACGAGGCCGAGATTGTCGGCGAGATACTTGTAGCGCATGGACGAGCCGCCGAGCCCACCCGGCAGATTGGCGCGGCCCGTGGTCTCGATGGTTTTCACTGAGCCACCGCCTCCAGAGCCTTCAATGATGCGGATGATGGGGAGGCGCAGCTCGTTGGCCATGCGCTCGGCGATCACCGTCTTTTCGGGGATCGTCGCATCGGCTGAGCCCCCGCGAACGGTGAAATCGTCGCCGCTGACGATGACAGGGCGGCCGTCGATCTTCGCGCGGCCGGTCACGCGGTTCGACGGCGTCACGCGCACGAGATTTCCGGCGGCGTCGTACTCGGCGAAGCCTGTGAGCGAACCGACCTCATTGAACGAGCCGGGATCCACGAGACGACCGACGCGCTCGCGGATGGTCAGCTTGCCTTCACGATGCTGGCGGTCGACCTTTTCGGTACCGCCCATCTCCTTGGCAAAATGTTCGCGCTGTCTGAGCTCGTCGAGTTCACTCTGCCATCCCTGCGGCGGCGGCACGTCACCCGCATCGTCCTTGGGCATTCGCTTCACTCCCTGCCGCAGCTTCTTCGGCTGGGCGTCGTTCGTTCCGTTGACTGTAAGATTAGCGAGCCCTAACGCGCGGGACCAGACTCAATGAGGCCGCAGGGTTTCTGGCTCGCAGCCGTAGTCCCGCTCGAAAGCCGCCGTCTCGTGGTGGTAAACCGCAAGCAGAGCACGGTGCCGAGCGAGCTCATACGTCCAGTGGCGCGCGAGGCCCCGCTGGCGCTCGGCTTCGAGAAAATGTGCGAGCTTGGCGATCAGCGCCGCCCGGCCATAGAATGAGCGGTCCGCGAGTTCGGACGGCGCCGCGGCCATGAGCCAAGGCAGTGACCTCAAATGACGCGGCAGACCGTCCATAGCCCGATCGTGCGCCCGCTGGCGCCAGCGGGGACAAGACGGTCAGGAGAGGATGCGGCCATGTCGATGGACTGGGACGAAGCAAAGCAGAAGATGGTGAAGGGCGCCCAGGTCGGCGAGAGCCTCGACACCCTATCGATCGCCGATCTCGAAGCGCGCATTGCCTCTTTCGAGGCGGAGATCGTCCGCGTCCGCGGCGAAATCACGCGCAAGAAGGCGCACGAAGCCGCCGCCGCGAACCTGTTCAAGCGGTAGGCGGGCGCCTCACCAACCCTTGAAGGGCGTGTCGGGCGTCGGCGTCAGCGGCGGCTTGCGCTCCTTGTAGGCCAGCAGATTGTCCACCACGAGCTGGCCCATCTTGTCGCGCGTGTGCTGTGAGCCGGAGCCGACGTGCGGCAGCAGCGTCACGTTGCCGAGTTCGAGGAAGGCAGGATCGATCTTCGGCTCGTTGAGATAGACGTCCAAGCCGGCGCTGTGGATCGTGCGGTTCTTGAGCGCGGCGATCAAATCGGGCTCGTTGACCACCGAGCCACGCGCGACATTGATGACGATGCCGCGCGGGCCGAGCGCTTCGAGCACAGCCGTGTTGATGAGCCCCTGCGTCGCCGGTCCACCCGGCAGAATGGCAACCAACGTATCCACGTCCCGCGCCATGGCGACGAGGTCGTCATAGAAGGGATACGGCACATCCGCCTGCTTCTTGCGGCCGAAGTAACTGATCGGCATGCCGAAGCCCTCGAGCCGCCGTCCGATCGCCTTGCCGATGCGCCCGAAGCCGATCATGCCGACATGGCGATCACGCAGCGAGGCGGTGTAGCGGAACTCGCCTTTGCTCCAGTCGCCCGAGCGGAGGTAGGCCTCGGCATAGTTGAACTCGCGCACGGTGGCGATGAGCAGGCCGACCGCCATGTCGGCGACCTCCTCGTTCAGCACCTCCGGCGTGTGCGTAATGACGACGCCCTGGGCCTTTGCCGCCGGCACGTCGATACTGTCGTAGCCGACGCCGTAGTTGCTGATGATCTTCAGGTTCGGCAGCCGTTTAATCATGTCGGCGGAGGTCGCGACATTGGTCAGCGCCCCCGTGCACACCCCCTCGATGCGGGGTCCGACCTCGGCGAACAGGCGGTCCCAGTCAGAAACCTTGTTCAGCCAGTGTACTTCGAAGGCTTCATCGATCTGGCGGGTGACAAGCGGCATCATCCAGCCGGTTGAAATGATTACGGGCTTCGACATGGAAAGAGTTCGGCTCCTGGGAGATGAAGGCCCCGATCGGCCATAAGGCGAAGCAGTGAGCATCGCACCGCCGCCATAGAGTGACAACCCTTTGAGCAAAACTCCTCACCGCCGCAATTTTCGGCACGCGCCGCGGCGTGCGTCCCACCCTCTGACCGGTTGCGCGCGCCGCCTCGATTATGGTTAATTGAGCATATCGATCGCCACGTGAGGGCCCGATGGGCACTTGGTGCGGGGCCGAGTGCGTGGCGAAATCGGGCAGGAAGGTCCTTCCGTAACTGGGAGGACCTTGTTGTTTCCGGGCGCGATTCCTGCTGACACTCGGTCAGGAGAAAGCACGCACCCATGACCGATCACATCTACGACGTCGCCATCATCGGCGGAGGACACAACGGCCTCACCTGCGCCGCCTATCTCGCGCGTGCCGGGCTCAAGGTCGTGGTGCTGGAAGCGCACGAGGTCGTCGGCGGCGCGGCCGTGACGGAAAGCTTCGCGCCGGGCTTCCGCAATTCCGTCGCCTCCTACACGGTCAGCCTGCTCAATCCGAAGGTCATCCGTGACCTCGAACTCGCGCGCCATGGCCTGCGCGTCGTCGAGCGTCCGGTCGCCAACTTCTGGCCGGTCGATGCCGAACGCGGCCTGCTCATGCCCTATGGCCTCGCCAAGCGGCAGCACGCCATTGCGCAGTTTTCGCCGCGCGATGCGGAACGCTTGCCGGCCTATGACGCCGCGCTCGAGCGTGCGGCTGACTTGCTGCGCGACCTCGTCTTGCGCACGCCTCCCAATGTCGGAAGCGGCATCGCCGAGCTGGTTCGGAACGCCGGTCTTGCACGGCGCTTGCGCGGTCTCGATGTGGAGGGCTGGCGTCTTGTCACGGACCTCTTCGCAAAGAGTGCCGCGGATTTTCTCGACCAGTGGTTCGAGAGCGAGATCGTTAAAGCGGCCTTTGCCTTCGACGGCATTGTCGGCGCCTACGCTTCACCGCACACGCCGGGCACCGCCTACGTGCTGCTGCATCATTGCTTCGGCGAAGTGAACGGCAAGCCCGGCGTGTGGGGCCACGCCGTTGGCGGCATGGGCGCGATTTCCGACGCGATCGCGGCATCCGCGCGGGGCGCAGGCGCGGAAATCCGCACGCAGGCGCGCGTCGCCAAGTTGCGCATGGCCGGTGGATGGGTTGCAGGTGTCGTGCTGGAGAACGGCGAGGAAATCCGCGCCCGAGCCGTCGCATCAGGCATCGGCCCGAAGCTGTTGTTCCGATCGATCGTACCCGAGGATGCGCTCGCGCCGGAGCTGCGCAATCGCTTTCTGCATTTCAAGACCGGCTCCGGCACGTTCCGCATGAACGTCGCGCTATCGGAGCTGCCGGATTTCCTCTGCCGGCCCGGCACCAACAAGCAGGATCATCACGGCGCCGGCATCGTCATCGGCCCGACGATCGACTATCTCGACCGCGCCTATCTCGATGCGCGCCGCGAGGGCTGGTCACGCGAGCCGGTCGTCGAGATGCTGATCCCCTCGACACTCGACGATAGCCTCGCACCGCCGGGCCAGCACGTCGCCAGTCTCTTCGTGCAGCACGTGGCGCCGCACCTGCCGACGCCTCGGACGTGGGCCAATGCGCACGAGAAGGAGCAGTTCGCCGATCTCGTGATCGATACGGTCACGAAGCACGCGCCGAACTTCAAGGCGTCCGTGATCGCGCGGCAGGTGCTCTCGCCGCTGGATCTCGAGACCCGCTTCGGCCTCGTCGATGGTGACATCTTCCACGGCCAGCTATCGCTCGATCAGCTCTTCTCGGCGCGGCCCGTCATCGGACACGCCGACTATCGCCTGCCCGTGCCCGGCCTCTATCTTTGCGGATCGGGCGCGCATCCGGGCGGCGGCGTGACGGGTGTGCCCGGCCACAATGCGGCTCGCGAGATCATTCGCGATCTCAAGTCGAAGTGGCGGCGGAAGTAGCCACTACCACGCGATCACATATGGATCGGGCGCTTATCGACCGCGAGCGCGGCTTCCTTGATCGCCTCGGACAGCGTCGGATGGGCGTGGCACGTGCGCGCGAGATCCTCGGCCGAGCCGCCGAACTCCATGATCACCGTCGCCTCGCCGATCAGCTCGCCCGCATTGGCACCGACAATGTGCACGCCGAGAATGCGATCTGTTGCGGCATCCGCGAGCACCTTCACGAAGCCGTCGCTCGTGCGGTTCACCTTCGCGCGGGCATTGGCCGTGAACGGGAACTTACCGACCTTGTAGGGGATGCCGAACGCCTTCAGCTCCTCCTCGGTCTTGCCGACGGACGCCACCTCAGGCGCGGTATAGATCACGCTCGGGATGACGCCGTAGTTCACGTGTCCCGCTTGACCCGCGAGCATTTCCGCGACGGCCACACCCTCTTCCTCGGCCTTGTGCGCGAGCATGGGCCCGACGATCACATCGCCGATGGCGTAAATGCCGGGAACGCTCGTCTGATAGTGCTCGTCGACAGCAACGCGCTTCCTCTCATCGAGCTTCACGCCCGCCTCTTCGAGACCGAGGCCCGTCGTGTAAGGCACGCGACCGATCGCGACCAACACGACGTCCGCCTTGATCTCCTCGGCGTCGCCACCCTTGGCGGGCTCGACCTTGACCGTACAGCCGCTCTTGTTCGTCGTGATGCCCGTGACCTTGGAGCTGAGCTTGAACGCAAAGCCCTGCTTGGCCAACAGGCGCTGGAAACTCTTGGCCACATCGAGGTCCATGCCCGGCAGAATGCGGTCGAGGAATTCGATGACCGTCACTTCCGAACCAAGGCGGCGATACACACTGCCAAGCTCGAGCCCGATCACGCCGGCGCCGACGACCAGCAGTTTCTCCGGCACCTTGTCGAGCACGAGCGCGCCCGTCGACGACACGACCTGCTTCTCGTCGATTTCGATGCCGGGCAGCTTCGCGACATCGGAGCCCGTCGCAATGACGATGTTCTTGGCTTCGAGCGTCTCGGTGCCGCCTGCCGTCAACACGACCTCGACCTTGCCGGCCCCAGCAATGCGCCCGAGACCGTGGTAGGCCGTAATCTTGTTCTTCTTGAAGAGAAACTCGATGCCGGTCGTGTTCCCCTTCACGCCCTCGTCCTTGTAGGCCTGCATCCGTGCGAGGTCGAACGTGGGCTTGGCGTCGATGCCCATGGCGGCAAAGCCGTGCCCCGCCTCGTGATAGAGCTCGCTCGCGTGGAGCAGCGCCTTCGAGGGAATGCAGCCGACATTGAGGCAGGTGCCACCGTGCGTCGCGCGCTTCTCGACGACAGCGACCTTCATACCGAGCTGTGCCGCGCGGATCGCGCACACATAGCCGCCGGGGCCGGTACCGATGACAATGAGGTCGTAGGTTTGTGCCATTTGCTTGTCACTTTAGAGCGTTTCTGCGCCAAAGCCATGCAGTGTAGATGAAGACGATCATGGCGAAGGCTAGTGGGAGAAACTGATGAATACCGGGAGAGATCTCGTACACGACTGCGTCAGGGGAGCTGTCAAGCAGTGGCGGTGCGCGAAACCATAAACTCTCGGCTTCGCTTCCCACCCAGGATGCTGTTGCGAGCACTGCCCAGTGGTTCAGCAAGAACAGCAGAACAGCACTCGTGATGACGACCCCAGCCCCAAACAGCTCGCGCAAGTGGCCTCCTAAAGCGAGGTCAACAAGCGTGCTTACGGAAATAGCTGTCAGAGTCGCAATGTAGAGCACGATCAACCAAACTCCGATCGGTCTACCCAGCAACTTCATTGACTTCCCTTGGCCTCCGTCAAAGCTCAAGCACGAACCGCTGCGGATCCTCGAGGCATTCCTTCACGCGCACGAGGAAGGTTACGGCTTCGCGGCCATCGACAATGCGGTGATCGTAGCTGAGCGCGAGGTACATCATCGGGCGGATAACGATCTGGCCGTTCCGCACGACCGCGCGATCCTCGATCTTGTGCATGCCGAGAATGCCCGACTGCGGGGCATTTAGGATCGGCGTCGACATCAGCGAGCCATACACGCCGCCATTCGAGATCGTGAACGTGCCGCCCTGCATCTCGTCGATCGAGAGCTTGCCATCGCGGGCACGGCGGCCGAATTCGGAAATCTTCGCCTCGATCTCTGCGAGGTTCATGCGGTCCGCCTCTCGCACGACGGGCACGACGAGGCCCTTCTCCGTGCCGACGGCAACACCGATGTGGTAATAGTTCTTGTAGATGACATCGGCGCCATCGATCTCGGCATTGACCGCCGGGATCTCCTTCAGCGCTTGGATGCACGCCTTCACGAAGAAGCTCATGAAGCCGAGCTTCACGCCGTGGCGCTTCTCGAACAGGTCCTTGTACTGGTTGCGCATGGCCATGACCGCGCTCATGTCCACGTCGTTGAACGTGGTGAGCATAGCGGCACTGTTCTGCGCATCCTTGAGGCGCCGCGCGATGGTCTGGCGCAGACGCGTCATGCGAACCCGCTCCTCGCGCGACTCGTCATTGGGCGCAGAGGGAAGCCGCATCTGCTGCGGCGCGACGGCCGGCACCGATGGCGCATAGGCGACCGCTGCAGATGCCGCAGCGGGAGCAGCGGCATCGGCCTTGGGCCGCGCGTCCGCGGCGAGCACGTCTTCCTTGAGCACCTGCCCGCGCTTGCCCGAGCCGGCGACGTCATTCTCGGCGAGGCCCTTTTCCTTCATGAGCTTGCCGGCGGCCGGAGACGGCGACATGGCCGGCCCCGATGAAGCAGGTGCTGCTTTCGGCGGTGCCTTGGCGTCGGCCTTGGGTGCAGCAGGAGCCGCAGCCGGCGCGGCCTTGGCGGGCGCCGCGGCTTTTGCCGGCGCGCCACCTTCATTGAGGCGCCCGATAACTGTGCCGACGGCGACGGTCGCGCCCTCATCCACGGCTAGCTCTGCGAGCACGCCGTTCGCCGGCGCCGAGACCTCGACGGTCACCTTGTCCGTTTCGAGCTCGCACAGCGGCTCGTCGACGGCGACCGCCTCGCCCGCCTTCTTGAACCACTTGGCAAGCGTCGCCTCGGTCACGGATTCGCCGAGCGTCGGCACCTTGATATCGATCGCCATCTCATCAGCCTTTCACTGCGCGGGCCGCGGATCGACCGCGCACATTTCTCTCTGGCTCAGATCTGCCCTCAGAGGAGCGCCTGATCGACTAGATTTTTCTGCTCTTCGGCGTGCTTCTTCGCGAGGCCCGTTGCCGTGGCCGCCGAAGCGGGCCGACCGGCATAACGTACGCGGTCATGCTTGGCACCAACCTGCTCCAGCACCCACTCGAGGTTTGGCTCCATGAACGACCAGGCGCCCATGTTCTTCGGCTCTTCCTGCGCCCAGACCATCTCGGCCTTAGTGAAGCGCGACAGCTCGGTCATGAGCGCTTTGGCCGGGAACGGATAGAACTGCTCGACGCGCAGGATATAAACGTCGTCGATGCCGGCGGCCTCGCGCGCCTCGTAAAGGTCGTAGTAGACCTTGCCCGAGCACATCACGACGCGCTTGATCTTGTCGTCAGCGGCGAGCTTGATCTTCTCGCCGTCGCGGCACTGCGCGTCATCCCAGAGCACGCGATGGAACGTCGTCCCCAGGCCCATCTCGTCGAGGTTTGACGTCACCCGCTTGTGGCGCAGCAATGACTTCGGCGTCATCAAAATCAGCGGCTTCCGGAACTTGCGCTTCAGCTGACGACGCAGGATGTGGAAATAGTTGGCCGGCGTCGAGCAGTTCGCGACCTGCCAGTTATCCTCCGCGCACATCTGCAGGAAGCGTTCGAGGCGCGCAGAGGAGTGCTCCGGCCCTTGGCCCTCGTAACCGTGCGGCAGCAGGCAGACGAGGCCCGACATGCGAAGCCACTTGCGCTCTCCAGACGACAGGAACTGATCGAACACGACCTGAGCGCCGTTGGCGAAGTCGCCGAACTGCGCTTCCCACATCACGAGCGAATTGGGCTCGGAAAGCGTGTAGCCGTACTCGAACCCGAGCACCGCTTCTTCCGAGAGCATCGAGTTGATGACCTCGAAGCGGCCCTGATCGGGAGAAACGTACTTGAGCGGTGTGTAGCGGCGCTCGCTCTCCTGGTGGATCAGCACAGAGTGGCGCTGCGAGAACGTACCGCGCTCGACATCCTGGCCCGACAGGCGAACCGGGAAGCCTTCCTTGAGCAGCGTGCCGAACGCGAGATGCTCGGCCATTGCCCAGTCGATGCCCTCGCCACTCTCGACCATCTCGCGACGGCGATCGAGCAGACGCTGGATCGTCTTATGAGCATTGAAATCCTGCGGAATGCTGGTGAGGCGGCGGCCCACATCGCGCAACACGTCGAGGTTGACGCCCGTATCACCGCGCCGCGCCTCGTCATCGGCGAAGCCGATGTCGGCCCAGCGGCCATCGAGCCAGTCGGCCTTGTTCGGCTTGTAGCTTTCAGCGGCAGCCATCTCGTCATCGAGGCGCGCACGGTTCTGCTGGCGCAGGGCCGTCTCGTCCTCAGCGGACACCACGCCTTCTTCGATGAGCTGCTTGGCATAGATCTGCGAGGTCGTCGCGTGCGAGCGGATCTTGCGATACATGAGCGGCTGCGTGAATGCCGGCTCATCGGACTCGTTGTGTCCGTAGCGGCGGTAGCAGACCATGTCGATCACGACAGGCTTCTGGAAGCGCTGGCGGAACTCGGTCGCGATCTTGGCGACGTGCACGACGGCTTCCGGATTGTCGCCATTCACGTGAAAGATCGGCGCCTCGACCATCTTTGCGACGTCGGTGCAGTACGGCGACGAGCGCGAGTAGCGCGGGTTCGTCGTGAAGCCGATCTGGTTGTTGATGATGAAGTGGATCGAGCCACCCGTGCGGTGTCCCTTGAGCCCGGAAAGGCCGAAGCATTCTGCGACCACGCCCTGGCCGGCAAATGCCGCATCACCATGGATGAGCAGCGGCAGTACCGCGCCGCGCTCGCCCGGCTTGCAGCCATGCTGGTCCTGTTTCGCGCGCACCTTGCCGAGCACGACCGGATCGACGATCTCGAGATGCGAGGGGTTCGCGGTCAGCGAGAGATGGACCTTGTTTTGATCGAATTCACGGTCCGAGGAAGCACCGAGATGGTACTTCACGTCGCCCGAGCCTTCGACATCGTCCGGCTTGAAAGAGCCGCCCTTGAACTCGTTGAAGATCGCACGGAGCGGCTTGCTCATCACGCTTGCTAGCACGTTGAGGCGCCCGCGATGCGCCATGCCGAAGACGATCTCCTTCACGCCGAGCTGACCGCCACGCTTGATGATCTGCTCGAGGGCGGGGATCATCGCCTCGCCGCCGTTCAGACCGAAGCGCTTGGTGCCGGTGTACTTCACGTCTGCGAAGGTTTCGAAGGACTCGGACTCGATCAGCTTATTGAGGATCGCGCGCTTACCCTCGGGCGTGAAAGTGATGTCCTTGTCCTGGCCCTCGATGCGCTCCTGCACCCACGCCTTCTGGAGGGGGCTCGTGATGTGCATGAACTCGACGCCGATCTGCGCGCAGTAGGTACGCCGCAGGATGCGCAGGATCTGGCGCATGGTCGCGGTTTCGAGACCGAGCACCTTGTCGATGAAGATCGGACGGTCGAGATCGGCCTCGGTGAAGCCGTAGGTCTCGGGGCGCAGCTCCTTGTGGATCTTGCGCTCGCTGATGCCGAGCGGATCGAGGTCGGCGGCGAGATGGCCCATCACGCGATAGGCGCGGATGAGCATGAGTGCGCGGAGACTGTCCTGCGTCGCGCGGTAGGAGGCGGCCGGAGATAGCTCATAGCCGAGCGTCTGCGCGCGCTGGCCGATCTTGGCGCTCACTTCCCGCTCGGCGGCGCCGTAGTCCGACGTCAGAGCCGCAACGAGCTCGCCTGACGCGCCAGAGGACGACGCCTGCAGCTCATCGAGCGTGCGCCCCCAGGATGGGCCGCCATTTCCATTGCCCTCGCTCGCGTTGCGGGACTGCTCTTCTTGAAGACTTTGAAAAAACAGCCGCCACTGATCGCTGACCGAACCCGGATTGCGCTCGTACTGGGCCTGCATCTCCTCGATGTAGGCGGCGTTCACGCCATTCAAGAAGGAGGTGAGGGCAAAGGCTTGGTTGGAGTCCTGACGAGACATCTTCGGTTCTGTCCTGTTGTGGCCTCAAGCGCCGGGCACACGAATAGTACCGGGGCGAAGCGCATCCGGCTGAAGATTGCGGCGTTCCTTAGACCATATCCGACCGCGTGAGTAGTCATTACATCGGTACATCCTGTTGAGGATGCAATAGCTGAACGCGCAGCGCCGCGAGCGAAGCTGCGAGACATTACCGGCCACGCGTGACGTTTTGGTGCACGATCTTCAGGCGCCGGCAGGCACGCGCACGCATTTGCGCGCGGAACTCGACACTGAAACGCGCACAAATGCTGACATACAGTGAACTTGGCACCACTAAGCGTGCGAATCAGCTCTTGGCGGCCGCGAGCAGCGTCGTGCCGAGGCTCGCCGGACTGTCGGCGACCGCAATACCAGCAGAACGCATGGCGTCGAACTTGTCTTCGGCCTTGCCCTTGCCGCCGGAGATGATGGCACCTGCGTGCCCCATGCGCCGGCCCGGAGGCGCCGTGGCACCCGCAATGAAGCCCGCCATCGGCTTCGAGCGCCCCTTGGCGGCCTCGCGCCGGATGAACTCGCAAGCGTCCTCCTCGGAAGAACCGCCGATCTCGCCGATCATGATGATCGCCTCGGTCTCGGCATCCGAAAGGAACATGTCGAGCACGTCGATGAAGTCGGTGCCCTTGACCGGGTCGCCGCCGATGCCGACAGCCGTCGACTGGCCGAGACCGGCATCGCTCGTCTGCTTGACGGCTTCATAGGTCAGCGTCCCGGAGCGCGAGACGATACCGACATTGCCCTTCTTGAAAATGTTGCCGGGCATAATGCCGATCTTGCACTGGTTGGGCGTCAGCACGCCGGGGCAATTCGGCCCGATGAGGCGCGACCAGCTCCCCGTAAGCGCACGCTTCACCTTGATCATGTCCATCACCGGAATGCCCTCGGTGATGCAGATGATGAGGGGAAATTCGGCGTCGATGGCTTCCAGGATGGCGTCCGCAGCAAAAGGCGGGGGAACGTAGATGGACGTGGCGGTCGCTCCGGTCTTCTCCCTGGCTTCCTTGACCGTGTCGAAGATGGGCACGTCCGCGAGATCGGGATCCGTGTGCTTGGAGCCGCCGCGACCGGGCGTCACGCCGCCGACGACCTGGGTCCCGTAGGCCTTTGCCGCCTTGGTGTGGAAGGTGCCCTGGCTGCCGGTGATGCCCTGACAAATGACTTTGGTGCTCTTGTCGACGAGGATGGCCATCCGTGTTTCCCTGGCGGCGGTTCTCTGATTGCCCGCGCCCCGTTCTCCAACAGATTGCGGGCGCGATCAAGTGCCGCAATGGCTGCGGCAATGCGGCTTTCGACCTATCCGGGCGGGCCGGGTGCCGCCAAGCGCGCATGTCAGGGCTGTAGAAAACGGCAAACCCCTTCCGGCCCGCACCCGCTTTCGCCATCTTGTCGCACTAGGCGTTCCCCACGAGAAGGGCGGGCCGTACGGCTCGTCCAAGATTGCGAGCGGAGGCAAACGGGCATGGTCTTGCGTTGCACCGATGTGCACGCGCCCGGCGCGGAAGACGGCAGCGGATCGCCGGACGCGTACCGCCATACCTTTCCTGCTGCCTATCGCGCGCAGATCGCCGAACTTGCCGAGAGCAACCGCAACATCGAGGATCTCGGCGCATCGTTCCCGGCGCTCCTGTTCGCGCTCGCGACCGGATACGCCACGCCCGAGCACCGACATGACGCGCTCGATGCGATTCTCGCCGGCCGCAAGCTCAAGGCCGCAGCAGAGATTCTCGGCCTCCCCTTCTGGCTGCGGCGTCTTCCACCGGCTGCCCTCACCGGGCCGCTCCCGCTGCTACCGGATGACCCCGAGTTCACTCTGGTCATCGTGCCCGCGCTCCCGCGCCAGCCCGAAGCCATGCTTCCCTGGCTCGACTTCATCAGTCTCGCCGACCGCCTCGCAGGGCGCGACATCGCCATATGGCTCGCGCGACACCCGCGCCTCGTGCCACCCGCAACCACCGCGACCGAGGCGCTGTGGATGCTGGCTTGGGCTTTCTATGCCAAGCGCCCGGATACGCTCGCCGGGCGCATCCAGCGCCGTGCCTGGACTGCGCGGACCGGGCCACGTTCCGCACGCGACGAAACCGCGAACTGGCGCAAGCGCATCGAGGGCCTGCTGGCGCTCGGTAGCGGCTTCCCCAATACGTGGTTCGCCGACGGCACGGCCATGGGCTACCAGTTCGTCGCGTTGAAGGGCCCCGAGGATCTGTTCGCGGAATGCGCATCCATGCGCAACTGCCTCGACCTCTATGCCCTGCGTCTCGGTCACATGCGCTCGCGCCTTTTCAGCGTGCGCAATCGCGGCAAGCCGGTCGCGACGCTGGAGCTTGGGCTGCGCAGTGACGAGGAGGGCGTGCCCTTCATCGTACAGCTCAGAGGCATCGGCAATCGCCGGGCGGCACCAGCCGTCTGGCAGGCCGTTCACGCCTGGATGGGCAGCCAGTCGTTCGCCCATCTGGACCGCACGCCGCGCCCCAAGCGCATGTCCCTCGTGCTCAGGCGCGAATTGTGGGCGCCCTTGACCGCGGCGGCCGCCGCCATTGGTGTGAGCGATCGCATCGAAGCCCTGACGATCGGCCGCGCACCTGCACGCCGCAAATCGCCCTCGCGCTGACGGCGATCGCTTCCCGCACCTTACTTCGGCAGCCCGAAAGCCGTCGCGAGCTGCTTCAGCGTGCGCGTGCGGACCTCGTAGGACGGCGCGATCGCAACGACAACCACCTCGTCGGCATTGAACTCCGTCCTGACGTCGGCGATGCGCGTCGCCACTTCATCCACCGAGCCGATCGTCGCACGCGGTCGCTCGCGGGCTGCAATGGCCGTCTCGCGCTCGGACATCTGGTAGGCAGCGGCTTCCTCGAGCGTCAAAATAGGCTTGTTGATGCCCATGGCCGCCCACGCCCAGCGAATGAGCATGGCCTTCTCGATGAGCTGAGCCTCCTCGGGGCTATCGGCGCACAATGCGATCATGGCGAGCGCAAGCCGCGGCGCCTCATCATGGCCTTTGCGGAAGTGCTCGCGATAGGCTTGCGCGACCTGCGCGCCGGAATACGCATTGATGAAGTGCGCGAAGGCGAAATGCATGCCGAGATGCGCGGCGAATGACGCGCCACCCGTCGATGACCCGAGCACCCACATCTCGGGATTGGTCGGCCCAACCGGATTGGCGATCTCACCATGGAGCGGATGGCCGTCCGGCACTGTCCCCTTGAAGAGCGCTGAAAGCTCCATGAGCTGGCGTACGAAGCCTTCTTCGCTGTCGATGGGCTTACCGTCGAACAGCACGCGGGCCGTGCGCGGATGTCCGCCCGGCGCACGCCCGAGACCGAGATCGATGCGGCCGGGATAGAGCGCTTCAAGCATCTTGAACTGCTCGGCGATCTTGAAGCTCGCATAGTAGGGCAGCATGATGCCGCCCGTGCCGATGCGGATGCGCTTCGTCTCCGCACCGAGACGCGCGAGCAGAATCTCCGGGCTCGCATCGGCGAGGCCGAGCAGCCCGTGATGCTCGGCGAGCCAATAGCGGTGATACCCGAGCTGGTCGGCGAGCCGCGCAAGCTCGATCGTCGATCGAATGGCCTCAGCCGGCGTCGCGCCACCGATGATGGGCGACTGATCGAGCACGGAAATGGGAAAATCTGCCATTAAGTTTTCGCCGGCTTCTTGACGTATTCCTCGACCGGACCGCCGGCTTCCTTCCAGCCCTTGAAGCCGCCGAGAATATGCGCGACGGGCTTCAGGCCCATGTCCTGCGCTGTCTTGGCTGCAAGCGCCGAGCGCATCGCGCCCGCGCAGAAGAAGACGAACTTCTTGTCTTCGGCGAAGATCGGCTTGAAGTAGGGGCTTGCCGGATCGATCCAGAATTCGAGCATGCCACGCGTCACGTGGAAGGCGCCGGGCACCTTGCCGTCGCGCTCGAGTTCGCGCGGATCGCGGATATCGACGAGAACGATATCGGGATTTCCATGCAGCTTGATGGCTTCCTCCGGCGGGAGCTCCTCGATCTGCTTCTTGGCCTCCTTGACCATGGTCATGACGCTGTTGGTGATGTTCTGGGCCATCGATCGGCTCCTCGCTCGAGATGTTTGAAACATGCGTTGGATGGACGATCGCACTGCCTGCAAAGGACGGCAAGAGCGGTGTCCTGCGCATGCCGACACGCATCCATGCACTTGACGACGCGTTGTAAGCGGGCTTAACACCCGAAGTGGTTGATGGAGATGCCTATGAGCACCGCCTACGACAGCAGCAATATCTTCGCCAAGATCCTGCGCGGCGAGCTACCGGCGCACAAGGTTTACGAAGACGCCGACACGCTTGCCTTCATGGACATCATGCCGCGTTCGCGGGGACACTCGCTCGTGATCCCGAAGACGCCGGCGCGCAATATTCTGGATGCGAGCCCGACACAGCTCGCGGCGTGCCTCGCAACCGCGCAGAAGATCAGCCGCGCGTCGCTCAAAGCCTTCGATGCAGATGGTATCACGCTGCAGCAGTTCAATGAGCAGGCTGGCGGGCAGGTGGTCTTCCACCTTCATTTCCATGTCCTGCCACGCTGGAACAGCCAGAAGCTGCAGCCGCACACGGGCCAGATGGAAAAGCAGGAAGTACTCGCGGCCAATGCGGAGAAGCTGCGGCAGGCGCTGGAGAGTTAGGAAGCTGTCGCCCTCTGCAGCGAGGCGGCGTAGTTCCTGACCACATCCCGATCCCACCAACGGCCTGGTGACTGCACTCAAATGCCGAGTGCGTGGAGGGCCAGAAGCGCAAGCGTGCCGCCCACCACACCGGCACCAAGGCTCTTGCCGAACGCATAGAAGGCTGCGATCCCGGCAGCGACAGCCGCGTAACGCGTGGGCGCGCTGAGCATTGCCATGGCACCCGTCGGCACGACTACCAGACGCGCGACGAGCCCGGCGACGATCGCGGAAGAAACCGCGCGCACCCAGATGAACACTTCGCTGTTCGGATCGAGATCGCGTCCGAGGAGCGCACCCGCCCAGCGCCAGGGTTCGCACGCCAGAAAGCCCGCGACGAAGAAAGGCAAGTAGCCGCCCCACGTGCCCCACACACCCGGGAGACTGCTCATGTCCGCCTCCTGCGGCCGAGCACCCAGGCGAGCGTGCCGCCGGCGAGCCCTGTCACGAGTAGATCGAAGCCAGGCACCCAGATGTAGGCAACCGGCGCGATGACGACACCGGCAATGATGGCGAGGTAGTCCGTCCGTGCGCGCGAGGTCTCGACCATTGCGAGCAGGAATGTCAGCGGCATGGTAAAAAGCAGCGCCGCCGCCATCCATTGCGGGAGCGTGCCGGCGGCGAGATAACCGAGCGCCGTTGAGACCAGCGTGCCGGTGAGAATGCCGATGCCGATGCCCAGGTAGTAGACGAGGCGCACCTCGGCAGGCGCAGTCGGCAGCCGCCGTAAGCCCTCGATCCACACGGTGACGGCAACAAAGTGCACGACCAGCAGCTCATGCCACCGCGGTCCGCCATGCCCCCTGAGCCACGGCATGAGCACGACGGTCATGGGCAGAAAGCGCACCGCGGTGAGGCTGACGGCGAGCGCCGCCGCTGCGAGTGATGCGCCACGCGCCGCATGGTCGGCGAGCACGACCTGCGCCGGGAGCGCTTGAAGAAATATCGGCAGTGCCAGCGCCTGGCCGAGCGTGAGCCCCACCTCGCGTGCGAACGCGCCATAGCCGAGGATGCCGGCATAGAGCACCAACGCCGGCACGCCGAACATGGCGAGCGTCCCCCGCCAGAAGGCACGCGTTCGTGTCATGCTCTGCGTCGGGGGCTCGGGCGTGGCGGATGGCTCAGTCATTGCTGCCCGATCGGAAGGAGAGTGCGCGGGCGAACGCCCAAACATGAAAATGCCCGCCGGCGAGGCGGGCATTTCACTGTCTACGTTGCGCCGCGCGAGGCCTCAATCCTCTTTTCGACGGCGCGGCACGCTCGGCACAGCTCCCGACTGCTTCTTCGGGCCCGACAGCGAGCGCTTGGGCCCAGCTCCCACCAGAGCATCGGCCGGAGGATCATCGTCGACGACGTCATCGTCGTCCTCTTCTTCCTCTGCCTTGATCTTGGCCTGCTTCACAGCCGGATCCGCCGGGATGTACTCGAAGCTCAGCTTCTGATCCTCGCCCTCGCCTTCGGTCGCGATCTTGACGATCCCGCCGTGCTCGAGCTTACCGAACAGAAGCTCCTCTGCGAGCGGCTTCTTGATGTACTCCTGGATGACGCGCGCCATGGGCCGGGCACCGAACTTCTCGTCGTAGCCCTTCTTCACGATCCACCTGGTCGCGGCTTCGCCGAGTTCGATCGTCACGCCGCGGTCGGCAAGCTGTGCCTCGAGCTGGAAGACGAACTTCTCGACGACCTTGGTAATGACCTCCTCGGGGAGGCCGCTGAAGGCCACCACGGCATCGAGCCGGTTGCGGAACTCCGGCGTGAACAGCCGGTTGATCGCCTCCGTATCGTCGCCCTCGCGCTTCGTGCGGTTGAAGCCGATCGCCGCCTTGGCCATGTCGGACGCGCCCGCGTTCGTCGTCATGATGAGGATGACGTTGCGGAAGTCGACCTGCTTGCCGTTGTGGTCGGTCAGCTTGCCGTGATCCATGACCTGCAGAAGGATGTTGAACAGATCCGGATGCGCCTTCTCGATCTCGTCGAGCAGAAGGACGCTGTGCGGATGCTGGTCGATCCCGTCCGTCAGGAGACCGCCCTGGTCGAAGCCGACATAGCCCGGCGGCGCGCCAATCAGGCGCGAGACCGTGTGCTTCTCCATGTACTCCGACATGTCGAAGCGCAGGAGCTCGATGCCCATAAGGTTCGCGAGCTGCTTGGCGACTTCTGTCTTGCCGACGCCGGTCGGCCCCGAGAACAGGTAGGAGCCGATCGGCTTCTCCGGTTCGCGCAGGCCGGCGCGGGCCAGCTTGATCGCCGACGCCAGTGCGGTGATCGCGGCGTCCTGACCGAAGACGACGCGCTTCAGGTCCTTCTCGAGGTTCGACATGACCTCGGCATCGGACTTCGACACGGTCTTCGGCGGAATACGCGCCATGGTGGCGATCGTCGCCTCGATCTCGGCAACACCGATCTTCTTCTTGCGCTTGCCTTCCTCGACCAGCATTTGGCTCGCGCCGGTCTCGTCGATCACGTCGATCGCCTTGTCGGGCAGCTTGCGGTCGTGGATGTACTTCGCCGACAGCTCCACCGCGGCCTTGATGGCACCGCGCGTGTACTTGAGCTTGTGGAAGTTCTCGAAGTACGGCTTCAGGCCCTTCAGGATCTCGATCGTATCCTCGACCGTGGGCTCCTTCACATCGATCTTCTGGAAGCGACGGACGAGCGCGCGATCCTTCTCGAAGTGCTGGCGGTACTCCTTGTAGGTGGTCGAGCCGATGCAGCGCACCGCACCCGACTGAAGCGCGGGCTTCAGCAGGTTGGACGCATCCATCGCGCCGCCAGACGTGGCGCCGGCGCCGATCACCGTATGGATCTCGTCGATGAACAGGATCGCGCCCGGATAGGCCTCGACCTCCTTCATCACGGCCTTGAGCCGCTCCTCGAAGTCACCGCGATAGCGCGTGCCGGCGAGCAGCGCGCCCATGTCGAGCGAGAAGATCGTCGCGTCGCGCAGAACCTCCGGCACCTCGCCGCGAATGATCTTGCGCGCGAGACCTTCCGCGATGGCGGTCTTGCCGACGCCGGGATCACCAACGAACAGCGGGTTGTTCTTCTGGCGGCGGCAGAGCACCTGGATCGTGCGCAGCACTTCCGGCAGGCGCCCGATCAGCGGATCGATCTTACCGTCGCGCGCCTTCTTGTTGAGGTTGACGCAGTAGGTGTTGAGCGCATCGGCACCGGGCTTCTTCTCGCCGGTCGCGCCTTCCGTACCACCTTCGTCGTCGGCGCCGCGGACCTGGCGCGGCTCGTTCATGCCCGGCCGCTTGGCAATGCCATGACTGATGTACTGGACGGCATCGAAGCGCGTCATCTCCTGCTCCTGCAGGAAGAACGCGGCATGACTCTCGCGCTCGGCGAAGAGCGCGACAAGCACCTGCGCGCCCGTCACCTCTTCGCGGCTCGAAGACTGGACGTGCACGACGGCGCGATGAATGACGCGCTGGAACGCCGTCGTCGGCGCAGCCTCGACAGCATTCTTCGACACGTGCATGTCGAGCTCCTCGTCGAGGAACTCCGTCACGCGACGACGGATCTTCTCGATGTCCACGTTGCACGCGCGCATGACGCCGGCTGCATCGCCGTCGTCGAGCAGCGCCAGCAGCAGGTGCTCGAGCGTTGCATATTCATGCGACCGCTCGTTGGCATACTCGAGCGCGCGGTGGAGTGCCTGTTCAAGGCTTTGCGAGAAGGATGGCAAGGGCGTCCTATTCCTTTTCCATAGTGCACTGCAACGGATGCTGGTTCTGGCGTGCGAAGTCCATCACCTGGGCAACCTTCGTCTCAGCGATCTCGTACGTGTACACCCCACATATGCCGACACCTTTGTGGTGAACGTGCAGCATGATCCGGGTGGCATCTTCGCGCCCTTTGTTGAAGAAACGCTCAAGTACATGAACGACGAACTCCATAGGCGTGTAGTCATCGTTCAGCAGCAGAACCTTATAGAGGCTCGGCCGCTTGGTCTTTGGACGCGTCTTGGTAACGAGGCCGGTCTTGCCTTCGCCGTCGCCACCATCGCCGCCGTCCGCTCCGTTTCCGTTCTTGCCCGCCATTGTCAGTAAACTTCGCTTCAGCATTTCCGAGCCCCAGCAACTTCCCAAGCTCGAAAGTCCTAACCGTAAGCTCTGCGGCCCCAGCTATAGAGTTCCAGCCGCACATCTCCTGCTGAGCGCATTCTAAAGGCAGCGCACGCGGGACTGCAATTCGTTCGATAGTGAAAGCCGGCCCGTGCATCACGTCTTCGCGATCGGGTAGGCGCGCCGCCCCCGTTCCACCGGGACATATCTGGTGTCGCCACCGGACAAAATAAAGGCCGCCCCGCTTGCAGCGCACCTCTGCCCCGAAAATGCGGCGACGTGCCTCCCGCTGTGCCAGCCGCACTGGGCATTCGGGGATCACACGATTCGCTTGTGTGAAGGCCAATTCGGAATGCCTCGCTCTTGACCGGCGGCCCGCGATGGCATTTTGATCGAGCCAGCATATCCCAGTGCGCTCCTTCGAACCCGGAACCATTCCAATGAAATACGTGATCGATCCGCCGCGTCAGGCGGCCCTGCCTGTCCGTGGCTCGTCCGAACTGTTCCCCGTTCATCGCATCTATTGCATCGGCCGCAACTACGCCGAGCACGCGCGCGAAATGGGGCACGATCCCAACAAGGAGCCACCTTTCTTCTTTCAGAAGAACCCGGACAACCTGCGTACGGACGGCAAGTTTCCCTATCCGCCCGGCACCTCCGACGTGCACTTCGAGATCGAGATGATCGTGGCACTGAAGTCCGGCGGCCGCGACATCAAGACCGAGGATGCCATGTCGCACGTCTGGGGCTACGGCATCGGCCTCGATATGACGCGGCGCGATCTTCAGGGCGAAGCCAAGAAACTGGGGCGCCCGTGGGAGATCGGCAAGGCCTTCGAGCATTCCGCCCCTGCGACGGCGCTCATCCCGGCCTCCGAGATCGGCCATCCGGCAACGGGCGCCATCTGGCTCGACGTCAACGGTAAGCGCCGCCAGGCCGGCGACCTCAACCAGATGATCTGGGATATTCCGGGCCAGATTGCCTACATCTCGACCCTGTTCGAGCTCAAAGCCGGCGACATCATCATGACGGGCACCCCATCCGGCGTCGGCGCCATCGTGAAGGGCGACAAGCTGCACGGGCACGTCGACGGCGTCGGCGATCTCCACGTCGAGGTCGTGTAGGACTGGGTCTTCCGAGCGATTTCACCCGCCATTTCATCCTCTGGCGCGTACCTGCTACAAGGTACGCCAACTGAAAATCGCGCCCCGTACGGGAGCGCCGGAGGAATTCGTCTATGGCAAGCCCGAGCATCCCGAAAACCCAGCGCCGCGTCGTCCTCGCCAATCGCCCTGCGGGCGAGCCTTCAGGCCAGGATTTCCGGGTTGAAGAGGGGCCGGTACCTGAGCCCGGCCCAGGCCAGATACTCGTGCGAGCCATCTATCTTTCGCTCGACCCCTACATGCGCGGGCGGATGCGCGACGTGGTGTCCTATGCACCAGTCGTGCAGATCGGCGAGGTTATGCCCGGCGGCATCGTCGGCGAGGTCGTGAAGTCCAACAACCCGGGCTACAAGGTCGGCGATATCGTCGAGGAGCGCCTCGGCTGGCAGGAGTACGGCGTCAGCAGCGGCACCGCGCGCAAGATCGATCCGTCACTGGCGCCGATCTCGACGGCTAACGGCATTCTCGGCATGCCGGGGCTCACGGCCTACTTTGGTCTCCTCGAACTCGGCCAGCCGAAGCCCGGCGACACGGTCGTCGTTTCCGCAGCATCCGGCGCCGTAGGGCAGGTTGTCGGGCAGATCGCGAAGCTTGCGGGCTGCCGCGCCGTCGGAATTGCCGGTGGCCCCAAGAAGTGCGCCTTCGTCACGAACGAGCTCGGCTTCGATGCCTGCGTCGACTACAAGGCCGGCGGCGACCTCACCGCGGCGGTCAAGGCGGCCTGCCCGGATGGCGTCGACGTCTATTTCGACAATGTCGGCGGCGTGGTCACCGACGCCGTGATCGCCAATATCAATTTCTGGGCGCGCGTCGCCATCTGCGGCTCCATCTCTCAGTACAATTCGGACGCCGTCGAGATGGGGCCCCGCACACCGGGCTTCTTCGTCGGCCGCCGCGTGACGACGCGCGGCTTTATCGTCTCGGACTTCCTGACGCGCTTCCCCTTCGCCATGAACCGCATGGGAAAGTGGGTGCGCGAAGGCAAGCTGAAGTACCGCGAGGACATCGTGGACGGAGGGATCGCCAAGGCGCCCGAGGCCTTCATCGGGCTGCTCAAGGGCGATAATTTCGGCAAGCTCCAAGTCCGCGTTGGCCCCGAGCCGGCGGGCCTGCCGAAAGCCTGACGCGCAATAGCGACGAGGGGGGACAGCGGCATGAATGCTCTGCGAATGCCTGAGATCCTCGCAATCGGCGAGCCCATGGTCGAGTTCAACCAGTCGGGCGGACCGGGCTCGCGCAACTACTTGCAGGGCTTCGGCGGCGATACCTCGAACTTCTCCATCGCCGCCGCACGCCAGGGGGCCAAAGTCGCCTACTTCACGCGCCTCGGCGATGACATCTACGGCCAGATGCTGCGCGATCTGTGGGCACGCGAGGGCGTGGATGCGAGCACAGTGGAGAGCGATCAGGATGCCCCCACCGGCATCTACTTCGTGACGCACGGCGAGAATGGCCACCAGTTCTCGTTCTTCCGCACAGGCTCCGCGGCGAGCCGTATGCATCCCGCCCATCTGCCGCTCGCCGTCATACGCGGCGCGCGCGTGCTGCATCTGTCGGGCATATCCTTCGCCATTTCGGCGAGCGCCGCGGATACCTGCTACGCCGCGATCGACGCGGCGCGGGCAGCCGGCGTCATGGTTTCGTTCGATACCAACCTGCGCCTGAGACTGTGGTCGAAGGACCGGGCACGCGCCGTTATGACCGACGTCATCGGCCTCGCGGATATCTGCCTACCGAGCTACGACGACATCGTCGTCATTACCGGGCTTACCGATCCTGATGCGCTGGTCGACTACTGCCTCGATCGCGGCGCCCGCACCGTTGCGCTGAAACTCGGCGCGGATGGCGCGCTGGTTGCCGATCGCAATCGGCGGTTCCGCTTCGCGCCGCATCCCTGCAATCCGGTGGACGCCACCGGCGCGGGCGACACCTTCGGCGGCGCCTTCGTTGCCCGTCTCCTCGCCGGCGACGATCTCGCGGCCGCAGGCCTCCACGCGACGGTTGCCGCCGCACTCTCGACGGAGGGTTTTGGCGCCGTCGAACCGATCCCGACGTCGGATGCCGTACGTCGCGTCATGATGGGAGCTTCAACGTGACTGCACTCAAGGCTGATGCGCGCGGCTGGCGCGAGCAGGCGATCATTCCGGTTCTCACTGTGCGCAAGGCCGAAAATGCAGCACGAACGGCTGCCGCACTGGCCGATGCCGGCCTCAAGTTTGTCGAGGTAACGCTGCGCACGCCGGAGTCGCTCGCCGCGATCCGAGCCATGGCCGCCGCCGACAGTGGTGCGATCATCGGCGCCGGCAGCATACGCTCGCCGCGCGATATCGACGACGCTGTGGCCTCAGGCGCCAAGTTCCTCGTTTCGCCCGGCCAGACTGATGCACTCCTCAAGGCAGGCCTCGCGGCGCCCGTACCGTTCATTCCGGCTGCCGCCACGCCCGCCGAAATGATGCGTGCGATGGAAGCCGGCTTTCCGGTCGTGAAGTTCTTTCCCGCCGAGGCCTCGGGCGGCATCAAGGCGCTCAGCGCGATCCTGGCGCCGCTCCATGATCTCGCCGTCATGCCGACGGGCGGCATCACGACGGCCAATGCGCTCGATTATCTGAAAATACCGAATGTCGTCGCCGTGGGCGGTTCCTGGATGGTCAAGCCCGACGACATCGATGCCGGCCGCTTCGATGAGATCGCCGCACTCGCGCGCGCCGCAGCAGCGATCGGCAAGCAGCGCAACTAAGGATCAATCGGCGGCGATTGATCCATCGCAATGCTCCAGACCTGCTGATTGCCTAAGCCTTGACGTCACCCGTCGGGGCTCGCGCACTGTCGCATTCTGCGCGCCGCCACCCGGCTGTGCGGGGACATACCAATCAGCCCCATTGCTGGCATCAACCTGGAAGCCCGAATGCCGGACCGACATGATCCTGCTTTGCCCGACAAGCCCTGGCATTCCCTGCCCGCCGAGGCGGTCATTGCCGCCACTGCGAGTTCGCGCGACGGCCTCACCACGTCAGAAGTCACAGCTCGCCTCGCACGACACGGCCCCAATGCACTGCCGGCCGGAGTTGGAAAGTCGCTGCTGAAGCGCTTTCTCCTGCAATTCGACAATCTGCTGATCTACGTCATGATCGCCGGCGCCGCGATCACGCTGATGCTCGGGCACTATGTGGATACGGCCGTCATCCTCGCCGTGATCATCATCAACGCCATCATCGGCGTCATCCAGGAGAACAGGGCCGAATCCGCACTCGAGGCCATCCGCGACATGATCAGCCCGCGCGCCTCGGTGCTGCGCGAAAGCCACCGCGTGACGGTCGATGCCGCGCACCTCGTACCGGGCGACATTCTGCTGCTGGAAGCCGGCGACCGCGTCACGGCCGACGTCCGCTTGATCAAGGCGCGCAACCTGCGCATCGACGAAGCCATCCTGACGGGCGAATCCGTCGCCGTGGACAAGGGCATTGATCCCGCTGCGGAGGCAGCAGCGCTCGGCGACCGCCGATCCATGGCGTACTCGGGCACGCTCGTCGCTGCCGGCCAGGGCGCGGGCGTCGTCGTCGCGACAGGCCCACACTCGGAGATCGGTCGCATCAGCGCACTGCTGAGCCGCGTCGAGCAACTCGAAACGCCGCTCATCCGGCAAATGAACGAGTTCGCACGTCAGCTCACCTTCGCGATTCTGGCGCTGTGCGTCGTCACGTTCCTCTTCGCTGTCTTCGCCCGCGACTATCCCTTCGATCTCGCTTTTCTCGCCGTCGTCAGCTTGGCTGTTGCCGCGGTTCCCGAAGGCCTGCCGGCCGTGATGACAATCACGCTGGCGATCGGGGTCCAGCGCATGGCCGCGCGAAACGCCATCATCCGCCACCTGCCCGCCGTCGAGACGCTCGGCTCGATCTCGACGATCTGTTCCGACAAGACGGGCACACTCACGCGCAACGAGATGACGGTGACCCGCGTCGTGCTCGCCGAGCGCGCGTATGATGTCGGCGGCGTCGGATATGCTCCCAAGGGTGGTTTCAGCCTCTCCGGGCAGGAAACCGACCCCGCCACCGATGCCGCGCTCATGAGTGCCGCCCGCACCGCCATCCTCTGCAACGACGCCGCACTGCGCGAGCGCGGTGACCAGTGGTCCGTCGACGGTGATCCCATGGAAGGCGCGCTCATGGCCTTCGGTCTCAAGGCCGGCCACGAGCGCGACGCCCTCTCGAAGTCGCTGCCGCGGCTCGACGAGATCCCCTTCGATGCAGCCCATCGCTACATGGCCACGCTGCACCACAGTCACGACGGCGCGGTTTTCGCCTGCATCAAAGGCGCGCCGGAGCGCCTGCTCGACATGTGCCGCACCGAGGCCACGAGCAGTGGCGAAGTTCCGCTGAACAAGGCCTATTGGCTCGAGGCCATCGACGATCTTGCGAAGAACGGCCAGCGCGTCCTTGCGCTCGCCTCGCTCGACTTAGCCCACGACAAGCGCACGCTCGACTTCGGCGACGTGGAGCAGGGCTTGCGTCTCGACGGCCTCGTCGGACTCATCGACCCGCCGCGCCCCGAAGCCATCGCCGCCGTCGCCGAATGCCGCAGCGCCGGCATTACTGTCAAGATGATCACCGGCGATCACGCGGCGACCGCCGGCGCCATCGCCGACCAGCTGGGACTTTCGACGCACGCCCACGCAAACGTCCTCACCGGCCGCGATCTCGACGATGTGACGGCCGCCGCCCTGCCGGCACTGGCATCCGAGACGAGCGTGTTCGCGCGCACGAGCCCCGAGCACAAGCTTCGCCTCGTCGAGGCCCTGCAGGCGGATCGCGACGTCATTGCGATGACTGGCGACGGCGTCAACGACGCGCCGGCGCTGAAGCGCGCCGATGTCGGCGTCGCCATGGGGCGAAGCGGAACCGAGGCGGCCAAGGAAGCGGCCGACATGGTGCTCGCCGATGATAATTTCGCCTCGATTGTCGCCGCAGTGCGCGAGGGGCGCACGGTTTATGACAACCTCACGAAGGTCATCGGCTGGACGCTGCCAACCAACGGCGGCGAGTTCCTCATCGTCGTCGCCGCCATCATCTTCGGCATCACGCTGCCCATGACGCCGGCGCAGATCCTGTGGATCAACATGGTCACCACCGTCGGCCTCGGCCTCGTGCTTGCCTTCGAGCCGGCCGAGCCGGACATCATGAAGCGGCCGCCCCGCGCTTCCGATGCGCCGATCCTGTCACCATTCCTGTTGTGGCGCGTTGCGTTCGTATCGGTGCTGTTCGCCCTCGGCGCGCTCGGCATCTTTACTTGGGCCATGGCTCGCGGCCTCGGCATCGAGACGGCCCGGACGATGGTGGTCAACACGGTGGTGGTGCTGGAACTCTTTTACTTGTTCTCCGTCAGGTACCTGTATGGGGCCTCGTTCACCTTACGCGGGATCCTCGGAACCCCGGCTGTGCTGACCGGCATCGCTGTCATCGTCGGCTTGCAGATGGCGTTCACGTACCTACCTGCGATGCAGTACCTGTTCCAGACCACTGACATCGGCTTTCTCGAAGGTGCAGCTATCATGGGCACGGGCATTGCCCTGTTCGTGATCCTCGAGATCGAGAAGCACGTCGGCCGGGCGCTCTTTCCGACGCTCAGACCCGGAGCCGCGAGACTGGAAGCTCGTACCGCCTGAGCCGCGCTCCATCGCGGAGCCCATAACTACCCAACGCAGTAAGAAGGAAGGGATCACGATCATGGCTTATAAATCTATCCTGGTGCATCTCAACAACGAGGGCCGCGTGGCACGCCTGATGAGCGCTGCGATGCAGCTCGCACTGCCCTCAAACTCCCATGTCACCGGGCTTTTCGTCGTTCCCGCCGCGCCGGCCAGGTCTCCACTCTTCCCCATGATCTCGGGCGGTGCCATTGCGAGCGCGATCGATGCCTACCGCAAATCCGGCGAAAACATCCGCAGCGCCTTCGACCAGGCAACGAGCGGCCAGCCCGTCGTCGGCGAGTGGCGCCTCCAGCAGGCGAAGCGGCCCGGTTATGTCGAAGCCGTGCTCGACCATGCGCGCCCGGCCGACATCGTCGTCGCGGCCCAGAAGGAAAGCGACTGGGACTACGCCGACATGTTCGATGTGCCTGACTGGCTGGCCATGGACAGCGGCCGCCCGGTGCTCATTGTTCCGAAGGTCGGCGAACTCAACTCGATCGGCGAGCGCGTGGTCGTCGCATGGAACAACAGCCGCGAGTCATCGCGCGCGGTTTTCGATGCCATGCCGCTGCTGGTCAAGGCGAGCGAAGTGACCGTCCTCTCCGTCGAGGAAGCGGCAAAGCCGGAAGTGACGAGCGACATCGCCGGTGCCGAGATCGGCGCGACGCTCGCCCGCCACGGCGTCAAGGTCAACGTGCAACAAGTGAAGCCGGGCGCGCGCGGCGATGCCGGTGTCGAGCTGCTGTCTCAGGTCGCGGCCCACCGCGCCGACCTCCTGGTCATGGGCTGCTTCGGCCGCTCGCGTCTCAGAGAGTTCGTACTCGGCGGTGCCTCGCGGCATGTGCTCCAGAATGCCACCGTGCCGGTGCTGATGTCACATTGAGCATTCGGCCCCGCGTGACCGCGCGAGGCCATGAGCTGAGGGGACGGGCCACGTGTCCGTCCCTTTAGCTTTCGCAGCCCAAATGCTCCCCGACTATTTGATACTGGTACTGAGCACTGCCATTTGCGATGATCCGCTCAAAATACGGCCGGAGCGGCCGGGATGAATGGGAGCATCCAGATGAGCGAGCGGCCGCCGGTCACAGACTGGCTGACGGATTGGGATCACCTCGCGCCCCAATGGGTCGATGACCCGTTCCCCATCTGGGCTGAGATCCGCAGCTCCAAATGCCCGATCGCTCATACAGAGCGCTATCGCGGCGCCTACCTGCCGACGCGCTACGCCGACATCCGCGAGATTGCCTACGACCCCGAGCACTTCTCCTCGCGTCAGGTGGTGGTCCGCGACAGCCAGCCCGTCACGGGCGGCGGCGCACCGCCGATCACATCCGACCCACCGAAACACCGGGCCGCGCGTATGGTGCTGCTGCCGCCGTTCACGCCGCAGGCCATCGAGAAGCTCACGCCCAAGGCGCGCGTCATCTGCAATGACCTGATCGATGCCTTCGCCGACAAGCGCGGCGTCGATGCCGCGGTCGAGTATGCCCAGCACATTCCCGTGCGCGTCATCGCCGCGATGCTCGGCATTCCCGAGAGCGACGGCGATCGGTTCCGCAAGTGGATCCACGAGATCCTGGAGCTCGGCACGACAGACGATGCCATTCTGCAGCGCGGCCTCAATGAGATCACCGAGTATTTCGCAGGCCACATGGCAGCGCGTCAGAGCGCACCGGGCGACGACCTGATCAGCTATCTCATGCGGGCCAGATACCCCGACGGCGAACCCTTCAAGCCGAACCATGTGCTCGGCAGCCTGCGCCTGTTGCTCGTAGCCGGCATCGACACGACCTGGAGTGGTATTGGCGCCTCCATCTGGCATCTCGCGCGCACGCCGGCCGATCGCGAGCGCCTCGTCCGCGAGCCGGCGCTTATCCCGACAGCGATCGAGGAATTCCTGCGCGCCTACGCGCCTGTCACAATGGCGCGTCTCGTCGCCAAAGAAACAACCGTCAACGGCTGCACCTTCGCCGAGGGCCAGATGGTGCTGCTGCCCTTCCCGGCCGCGAACCGGGATCCCGAGGCGTTTCCCGATGCGGACAAGGTCATCATCGATCGCCAGGAGAACCGCCACGCGGCCTTCGGCCTCGGCATTCACCGATGCGTCGGATCGAATCTCGCGCGTATGGAGATGACGGTCGCCATCGAGGAGCTCCTTCGCCGCTGCCCCGAGTTCCACCTTGCGGGAGACGTGAGCTGGTCGCACGGCGCGGTCCGCGGTCCGCGACGGCTCCCGCTCGCCTTTTCCTGAGACATTGACGCCCGGGCCGCGCCTATAGCCGCGACGGGGTGGCGCAAGCTGCGCTTGCGGCTTGAAGATGGCTGTCTGAAATGGTTCAAGGAACGCAGCAATAAGCATCGCTGGAGATGGGACGGAAACGGGGCATGACTCTTACGCGCAGAGCCTATCTCGGGGGCATGAGCGCGGCGCTTGGCGCCGGCCTGATGCCGGGGACGGCAGGTGCACAGGTCAAGCCGCTGCCAAATCTTCCCTCGACCATGATCTGGAGCGTCGGTGACGACGACGGCCCCCGCTACCGGGAGGCACAGGCGATCGCCGAGGCGATCAGCAAGGCGCACGGCACGCGCATCCGCCTTCAGGCCTCCGAGAATGCGTTCGGACGCATGGAGCAGCTCAAGGAGCGCCAGGTCACACACGCGCTGCTCGGCACGGAGGCCTATTTCGCGGCCGAGGGCCTCTTTTCCTATGTCGCGCCGACATGGGGACCGCAGGATCTACGTTGTCTGCTTGGGCGCATGAGCTCGATGTCGATCGTCGCGCGCGAAGCGAGCGGCATCACGAAGCTCCAGGACATCAAGGGAAAGCGGTTCGCGCGTACACCACGCAATCTGGCGCTGACATTCAGAACCGACGCACTCCTCGATGCGGCCGGCATCGCGATCAAGGATCTCACTATCGTCGAATTCGAGCGCACGTCGGATGCGCTGGCCGCACTTGCGGCGGGCGAGGTCGATTGCGCCGCTGCCGTGACGACGGCGGCTTCTGCACAGGCTCTCGACACGTTCGCGGATTCGATCGTCTGGCTTGAGCTTCCCGCCACAGACAAGGATTTCTGGGGCCGGCTGCAGCGTTCACTGCCGCTCGCGCTCCCATTCGTCGAGGATACGGGGCCTGGCATCAGCAAGACTGCGCCCAAAACCCTTATGGGCTATCGCGATCCCGTGGTGACCGTCTATGCGGATGCCGCGGAACTCGAGGTCTATGCCGTCACCCGGGCAATCGCCGACAATTTCGAGCTATATCAGAGCGCTCTTCCCATTCTGTCGCGTTGGGAGCTGCCGCAGTCCGCAGGCTTTCCCTCATCGCTTCCCTACCACGATGGCGCGATCCGCTTTCTTAAAGAGAAGAATGTCTGGACGGCCGAGCACCAGCGTTGGCAAGAGGGGATCATGCGGCGTCATACCCGCCTGCGCCAGGCTTGGGCGGAGATGATGGCCAAGGAGCCAGCCAAGAGCGCCACTGCTGCTGCACTGGCCGAATTGTGGATCCCGCGTCGGGTCGAAATCCTGAAATCGCTCTAGTCGGAAACTTCGCTCGCGGCTGGGCGTTGAGACCAGGGCGAACCCCGACATTGGCAGTTGCCGGCGCTCGTCCCGGCGGGTCTGTCCGCCCCCAATCGGGTTGGTAAATGTCCATACAAGCGGTTGCGCCTGCATCCCGTTCATGTGGGAGCATGTATGCGTGTTCTCCAATGTCCCCCTAATGTTTTCATAACGTTGCCATTACATGCGGCGTTTTGACACTCACTTAACCATGCAACTCCCTGTTGTTGCCAGATTTCGACCGGCAAAGAGCCCCCAGCACCCGGCAGCTTCGGGTGCAGCAAAGACCCGAGGCCACAATAACAGGCCCGGGCACACGGGTGCAGACTAACGGGGGAGTTCATCCTATGTCTCGCGTACCAACCGTGCTCCGGCTCGTCGCCGGCGCATTCATCCTGAGTGTCGTCATGCTGGCGGGCGCAAAGCCCTCGTCGGCGCAATCCTCAACCTCATGCCTTCCAGGATCGGTGAAGAACACGCTGAACCAGATCCGCGCCAAGTTCGGTCCGGTCCGGGTCATCTCGACCTTCCGGCGCGGCGCCATCATCGCCGGCACGGGTCGTCGCAGCCTTCACGCCTCTTGCCGCGCCGTCGACTTCCATGCGCCTGCCGGCAAGCGTGCCGCGGTCATCGCTTGGCTGCGCTCGAACCACAAGGGCGGCCTTGGCATCTATAGCTGTGGCATGAGCCATCTCCACATCGATAACGGCGGCAACTACACGTGGAACAAGTGCGTCGGCGGTGGCCGCCGCCGTGTTGCCGACGCGAACTGATCGCGACTAGTCCTCGGGCCATGGATGCGGCGCGAACCGCATCCATGGCCGACGGTTCCCAAAGTGGAACCGTAGCGCGCCTGCTCAAGTTGCCCGATCATACTGGTGCCGCGCTCGCCCCTTAGACAGGCGAGTACCACTGATGACCGAGCCGGAGCCCCTCGTATGCGCGCCCTTTTCAATGCAGCAGCCTCGCTTCTGATTCTGCAGGCGCTCGCGCCTGGACACGGGGCAGCAGCGGCGCAAACCGATGCCCCCTCGGCACCGCGGACGGCCATCAAGGTCGAGACCATAGCCAAGGGGATCGTGCATCCCTGGGCTCTGCAGTTCCTGCCCGATGGCAGGATGCTCGTCACCGAGCGGCCGGGACGCCTGCGCATCGTCGCACGCGATGGCACCCTCTCGCCGACCATCTCGGGCGTACCCAAGGTGCACGCAGCCGGCCAGGGCGGACTTCTCGATGTCGCGCTCGCACCCGATTTCGCGACCTCGCAGGAGATCTTTTTCAGCTTCGCCGAGCCCCGCGACAGCGGCAACGGCACGAGCGTCGCGAGCGGCCGTCTCGCGCTCACCAGCAATGGCGGCAGCCTATCGAATGTGCGGGTGATTTTCCGCCAGCAGCCTTCGTTCGCCACCAACCTCCACTTCGGATCGCGCATCGTCTTTGCCGCGGACGGCACTTTCTATCTCACGGTCGGCGACCGCTACTCGCAGATGAAAGAGGCGCAGAACCCCGCCAATCACATCGGCAAAGTCCTGCGTCTCAACCGCGACGGCACACCCTTCAAGGACAATCCGAAGCTTCCCGGCTGGGATCCTGCGATCTGGTCGATCGGACACCGCAATGTTCAGGGCGCCGCACGCCACCCGGCCTCCGGCGAGCTCTGGACCGCCGAGCATGGCGCCCGTGGCGGTGACGAGATCAACGTCGTGCGCAAAGGCCTCAACTACGGCTGGCCCATCATCACCTACGGGCGGGATTATTCGGGCGCCGCGATCGGTGAGGGTACGGCGAAGGCCGGTTTGGAACAGCCACTCTATTACTGGGATCCCTCGATCGCGCCTTCAGGCGCCGCGTTCTACACGGGAGACCTTTTCCCTGCCTGGAAGGGCAATCTCCTCGTCGGTGGGTTGGCGACGCGTCAGCTCTCGCGGCTCGTGCTCGAGGGCGAGAAGATCGTCGCCGAGGAAAGGTTGCTGGTCGATCTCGGCGCGCGCATTCGTGATGTCCGGGTCGGGCCCGATGGTGCCGTCTGGCTCCTCACAGACCAGACCGACGGCCAGCTCCTGCGCCTGACGCCGGGCTGAGCTGCACATCCTGCCGCGAAAACGGCCTTATTGCGGATAGACTTGCGGTCGGATGCGCAGCGATAGACATCGTGGCGTGTTCCTGATCGCAGGATGATTTGCCCCCACGTACTTCAAAAGCACTTCGAAACCCCGGAGCGCGCCTCGCCCGCCGACAAGCTTCAACACGTCACGTGAGGAGAGCGCGGAGCACGTCTTGATCCGGCGTCACCTTCGACTAGAGTGCGCCGAGCGTTTCCACAGGCACACACACGCGGCCGAAGTTATCACTGCAGCACATTACGAGGACTTTGTTCGATGCTTGGCCCCTTGACCTACCTCGACGCGGCCGTGCTTGCGATCGCCCTGATCTCCGGGCTGCTCGCCATGTACCGCGGCCTGACGCGTGAGTTGCTCTCGATCAGTTCGTGGATCGCGGCGCTCGCGGCGGCCGTGTATTTCGTTTTTTATCACAAGGCCACCGCCGAGCAGATCGCGCAGCAGTTCCAGGCCCCACCGATCGTTGCGCAAGTCGTCGTGGGCGGCGTCATATTCCTGATCGTGCTGATCGTCGTGCATCTGGTCACGTCGCGCCTCTCGGACACGATCCTCGACAGTCGCGTCGGCATGATCGACCGCCTGCTCGGCCTCATCTTCGGCGCCGCGCGCGGCTTCATCATTTTCGTGATCCTGTACATGTTCTACGTGAAATTCTGGGCGCCCGACCCCGCCACGCAGGCGCAATGGGTCCGCGATTCGATATCGCTGCCGTACCTCCAGGCTGTCGGGCAGACGCTCGAGGAATTCCTCCTGCGCATCCTGCCAGAGGACGGGAGCCTGCCGACGCGTGGCGGCTAGCGGCTTTCTACGTTCCGGAGAGATAGACGCGCTGGAAACGGGGGCCGAGGCGCGTGAGGACCTCGTAGCCGATCGTGCCAGAGCTGTCGGCAAGGTCGTCGACCTGCACGTGGCGGCCGATGAGTTCCGCCCACGCGCCGCGCTGTGCATACGCCGCAGGAATGTCCGTGACGTCGATGGTCACGACATCCATGGACACGCGGCCGACGATCGGTGCGGGATAGCCCGAGATATAGGCCGGCGGCGGCGGCCGGCCGATCGGGCCGCTGATCGAGCGCAGAAAGCCATCGGCATAGCCGGTGGCGATCGTCGCGAGGCGTGAGGCCCGCGTTAGCGTATATGCGGCGCCATAGCCGACGGTCTCGCCCGCGGGTGTCGCGCGGACCTGCAGGATGCGCGCTTCGACACGCACAACCTTGGCTGCCGGATTGGGCCGCCCCTCGACCGCGCGACCGCCATAGAGCGCAATTCCCGCCCTGACGAGGTCATAGCGGAAGTCCCCGCCGAGCAGGATTCCCGCCGAGTTGGCAAGGCTGGCCGGTGCCGGCGGCAGCTTCGCCCTCAGCGCGTCGAACAGGCTCTTCTGCCGCGCATTCATCGGCGATGACGGCGTGTCGCCACAGGCGAGGTGGCTCATGACCAGCGACACCGGAAAAGCCTCGAACGGCGCCGGATTCGCTGCCAGCGCCTCGACCTCGCCCGCCGTCAGGCCGAGCCGGTTCATGCCCGTGTCGATATGCACGGCGGCCGGAAGTCGCGTATCGGTGCTGCGCGCGTAGGCCGCCCATTCTTCGATCTCGGCGACACTGCCGAGGACCGGGCGTAGGCCGTATGTCGGATAGAGCGGTGCCGTTCCCGGCATGAGCCCGTCGAGGACGTAGACAGTCGCCGCCGGGAGCACGACTTTGACGCGGCGCCCTTCGGTCAGAGTGGCGACGAAGAACGTCCGGCAATCCGCCGCCCACAGCGCCTTCGCCACGGGCTCGATCCCCATGCCGTAGGCATCGGCCTTGACGACGCCTGCGCATTCCGCGCCCCGCGCAACGGCAGCGAGCCAGCGCCAGTTCGCCTGGATACCGGCGAGATCCACGGTCAGCAGGCCGCGCGCGGCGGCACTTATGGCGCCCGGGTCATGGGCAGGCGGGACAGCAGGGGCAGACAACACACAACTCTCGCTTACTCGTGCCGCTCGGGCAGATACTGATCAAGTGCCAGATTGCCGAACCGCGTGTACTGGCCTTCGAACGACAGCGTCACCGTGCCGACCGGACCATGGCGCTGCTTGCCGATGATAGCCTCGGCCTTGCCGCTGACCATCTGCATTTTTTCCATCCAGGTCTGGAATTCGGCCGTACCCTCACTCGGCTTGGTACGCTCGATGTAATATTCCTCACGATAGACGAACATGACAACGTCCGCGTCCTGCTCGATCGAGCCCGATTCACGCAGGTCCGAGAGCTGCGGCCGTTTGTCCTCGCGCTGCTCCACCTGTCGCGAGAGCTGCGAGAGGGCGATGATCGGGACGTTCAATTCCTTGGCGAGCGCCTTGAGGCCGGTCGTAATTTCCGTGATTTCCTGAACGCGCCCCTCGGACGTGCGCTTGGAACCCGTCAGCAGCTGCAGGTAGTCCACGATCAGCAGGCCGAGACCGCGCTGCCGCTTGAGCTTGCGCGCCCGCGCCGCAAGCTGCGCGATCGAGATGCCACCCGTCTGGTCGATATAGAGCGGCAATGTGGACATCTGTTGCGAGACCTGAACGAGGCGCTTGAACTCCGCTTCGTTGATCATGCCGCGGCGGATCTTCTCCGAGGAAATCTCAGCCTGCTCGGCGAGAATACGTGTGGCGAGCTGCTCTGCGGACATTTCGAGCGAGAAGAAGCCAACGATGGCACCGTCGAGTACTTTCTCGGTGCCGTCAGGCTGCTTCTCGGCTTTGAAATTCTTGGCAACGTTGAAGGCGATGTTCGTTGCGAGCGCGGTCTTTCCCATCGACGGGCGGCCGGCGAGGATGATCAGGTCCGAAGACTGCAGACCACCCATCTTGTTGTCTAGGTCCCTGAGGCCCGTCGAGATACCCGAGAGCCCACCCTCACGCTGGTAGGCGTTGTTCGCCATCTCGATGGCGTGCGTGAGTGCCGATCCGAAGCCGACGAAGCCCTGCCCGTACTTGCCCGATTCCGCGAGGCCGAAGAGGCGGCCCTCGGCATCCTCGATCTGCTCCGTCGGCGGGAAGTCGATCGGCGCGTCGTACGCCGAATTGACCATGTCCTCGCCGATGAGAATGAGCTGCCGGCGGATCGCGAGGTCGTAGACCGTGCGGCCATACTCGTAGGCATTGATGATCGATGTCGCATTCGCCGCAAGCCGCCCGAGGTACTGCGGCACAGACAAGCCCGGTTCGATCGGCGGCGCCGTCTCGAAGTATGTGCGCAGCGTCACCGGGGTCGCCGGCCGGCCGGCCGCAATGAGCTTGCCCGCCGTCTCATAGATCTGCTGATGGAGCGGATCGAAGAAGTGGTGCGGATCGAGGAAGCTCGACACGCGCTCGTGGGAATCATTGTTGACCAGGATGGCACCGAGCAGGGCCTGCTCGGCGTCGAGATTGTGGGGGGCTGCGCGCAGCGGCAGCGCCTCGGCGTCGGCGTTCGCAGCACCGGCGGCAAGGCTCAGGAGATCGGTGGCAGTACGGGGCTTGTTCATGCGCGTGAAGATGGCCGATTCGGGCTCCGTCCGGGGACGAGCAAGGACGTTCTGACAAGAGGACTCCACGCTTTGCACAGACGTGCATAGGCTAGGCGAAGCGCCGCTTGCCGTGCGACCGAATCGCCGACAGTACGAATTGTGCTGGCATGCTATGGCAGGGGCGAGGCGCCGCCGGTTGTAGCGGCCGCACCGAAGCGATTCACCGAGGAAAGACGCCATGACTGCCCCCCCCCGCATTGCCCGCGCGCTCATCTCGGTGAGCGACAAGCGGGGTGTCGTCGAACTGGCGCAGCGGCTTGCGTCAACGGGCGTCGAGATCCTGTCCACAGGCGGCACGGCGACTGCACTCAAGGCTGCCGGCATCCGCGTCAAGGACGTCGCCGATCACACGGGCTTTCCCGAGATGATGGACGGGCGCCTGAAGACCCTGCATCCGAAGGTGCACGGCGGGCTGCTCGCGATTCGTGGCGATGCCGCGCATGAGGCTGCCGCCAAGGCACATGGCATCGCGCCGATCGATCTGCTGGTCGTCAATCTCTATCCCTTCGAGGAGACGGTTGCGAAGGGCGCTTCGCTCGATGATTGCATCGAAAACATCGACATCGGCGGCCCGGCCATGATCCGCGCCGCAGCAAAGAACCACGCCGGCGTCACCGTAGTCGTCGACCCTGATGACTACGAGCGCCTGCTCAATGAAATGAGTGCGCACGGCTGCGCGACGACACTCGAATTCCGGCGCCAGCTCGCCGCCAAGGCGTTTGCACGCACCGCCGCGTATGACGGCGCGATCTCGAATCACCTCGGCGCGCTCTTCACGGGCGGTGAGAGCGCCGAGACGGGCTTCGGGCCGACCTTCACCATCCAAGGCCGCAAGGCGCAGGACCTGCGTTATGGCGAGAACGCCCACCAGCGCGCGGCCTTCTACGTCATCCCGCCCGTCGAGACCGGCACGATTTCATCGGCGCGGCAACTCCAGGGCAAGGAATTGTCCTACAACAACATAGCCGATACGGACGCCGCACTCGAATGCGTGAAGCAATTCGCCGATCCGGCATGCGTGATCGTGAAGCACGCCAATCCGTGCGGCGTGAGCGAGGCCGTCAGCATCTCCGACGCCTATGACCGCGCCTTCGAGACCGATACCGAGTCTGCCTTCGGCGGCATCATTGCCTTCAACCGCGAGCTGGATGCAGCGACAGCCTCGCGCATTGTCGAACGCCAGTTCGTCGAGGTGATCATCGCGCCGAGCGTCGCATCCGGCGTCGAGGCGATCGTCGCCGCGAAGAAGAACGTACGTCTGCTCATCAGTGGTGACTGGCCCGCGACCACAGCGCCGCGCCTCGACCTGAAAAAGGTCGCGGGCGGCTTGCTCGTACAGGATTCGGACCTCGCACTCCTCAATGGCTCGCAAGTCGTCAGCAAGCGGCCACCTTCGGCGCAGGAGATGGCCGATCTGCTCTTCACCTGGAAAGTCGCCAAGTTCGTGAAGTCGAATGCGATCGTTTATGGGCGGGACCGGCGCACGATCGGCGTCGGCGCCGGCCAGATGAGCCGCGTCAACTCCGCCCGCATTGCCGTCATCAAGGCGGAGCAGGCCGGCCTCGACGTGAAGGGCTCTGTTGTTGCCTCCGACGCCTTCTTTCCGTTTGCCGATGGCCTGATTGCTGCCGCGGAAGCCGGTGTTACTGCCGTCATCCAGCCCGGTGGCTCCATGCGCGACCGGGACGTCATTGCTGCTGCCGACGAGCGCGGGCTCGCTATGATCTTCACGGGCCTGCGCCACTTCCGTCATTGAGGCACCCTTGGCCACCATCACGCTGCGCCCTGTCGAGCCTCCGGACTGGGATCGCGTGCGCGCGTGGCTGCAACAGGCTGAGATCCAGGCCTGGTGGGGCGGGCTTTCTGCGGCCGAAGCCGAGATCGCGATCGCGGCCGAAAGCCCTTCCGCAATCTGCCGCCTCATACTCGCGGATGGAATGCCGGTCGGCTACGGCCATGCCCTCGATGCCAATATCGTGCGCAGCGGCCGCACGGACGGTCTGCCGGTCGGCGCCTACATGGTGTCGCTCTTCATTGCCGATCCCGCACATCGCCAGCGCGGTGCAGGCGAGACAGCGCTCGCAGCCCTGACCGGCGAGGTGTTCACGTCGACGCTTGCGCCGGCTTCGGCAACGCTTGTGCCGGTGCGCTACGAGGCGGCCGTGCGCGCTGCCGAACGTGCCGGCTATCGATGGATTGGCGTGCGAGATGATGGCGCGAGCGGGCAGAGCTGGCTCATGATGCGGGATCGACCCTAGGCGACCACTCTCCCAACAAATGGCAACTCGCGAAAGCGGCTCGCGAGATCCATGCCGTAGCCCACCACGAACACCGGCGGACACTCGAACGCGACGTAATCCGCCTCGATAGCCACGGACCGGCGCGCCTTCTTGTCGAGCAGAACGCAGGAGATCACGCGCTTGGCGCCGCGCGCCGCGATCAGATCCTTGGCGAAGGCAAGCGTGCGGCCGGTATCGAGAATATCGTCGATGAGCAGCACGTTGCGGTCGGCAACATCGAGCCTCAGATCGCGCAGGATATCGACCTGCCCGAGAGACTTGGTGCCGTCGCGGTAGCTGGAGACCGACAGGAAATCGACTTCGGGCGCGAGCCCGGCCCGATGCAGGCCGCGCAGAAGATCGCTGGCAAACACGAAGCTCCCCGTGAGAACCGGCACGACCAGAAGACGGTCGAGGTTCAGCCCGGCGACAGTCTCGGCGAGCTCGGTGATTCTATCGGCGATCGCCTCGGCGGTGTAGATAACCTCGATGGTTTCCGTTCCTGGGGCGCTTTCAGGCATGTATTTCGCTCACACAGTGCAAACTCAGGGTTGCAGGCGGACAGTCGCGAGGTATAGCAGGCTGATGACGGCATTGCGATGCGCGGAAGCACGGTGCTGCGGCGCGCCACCGCACCGAAGGGGGAAAGGGGCCCATTACCGTGCCACATTCCTTGTTGATTGATCGCGCGGCGGGACCACCCGGTGAGGTGGTAGGCAGGCGCTGCTAACTGAGCGTCGGCCGCTGCAGGGGGAATTCGGGGTGATCAGGCTCCAGAACGTCGGATTGAAATACGGACGCGGCGAGGATGTTCTCCGCGACGTCTCGTTCCATCTCGAACCGGGCTCGTTCCACTTCCTTACCGGCCCCTCCGGCGCCGGGAAGACCTCGCTGCTGCGCCTGTTGTTCCTTTCGCTGAAGCCGACGCGCGGCACCATGGAACTGTTCAACCATAATGTCAGCCGCGCCGACACCGCGCGCCGCTCGGAGCTGAGGCGCCGTATCGGCATCGTCTTCCAGGACTTCCGCCTGCTCGATCATCTCTCGACCTGGGAGAATGTCGCGCTGCCGCTGCGCGTCATCGGCCGCCGGCTCGACGAGTACCGTGAGGACGTGACCGATCTCCTGCAATGGGTCGGCCTCGGCGAGCGCATGCACGCGAATCCCTCCGTACTTTCAGGCGGCGAGAAGCAGCGCGCGGCCATCGCGCGCGCTGTCATCGGCAAGCCCGAGCTGCTGCTCGCGGACGAGCCGACCGGCAACGTCGATCCACAAATGGCGCGCCGCCTGCTGCGCCTGTTCGTGGAACTCAATCGCCTCGGCACATCCGTCGTCATCGCCACGCACGACCACCAACTTATGCGCCAATACCGAGCGCCGCGCCTGGAGCTGAACGAAGGCCATGTCCGGATCGTATGACAGGCCGAACTGGCCACGCGGCCGACCACAAGGGTCGCGCCAGTACGACGATGTCGACGATTACACGATATCGCCGACCGGCCCACCGCAGGCCGATGACTACACTCAGCCGCTCGAGCTCGGAACGCCTGCGCACGAGCACGCCGCGCCGTCCGGTCTTCCACCTGTCGATATGGCGTCGATCCAGATCAATTCCTCGATCGTGCCAGCGGGGACCGTGACGGGCACCTCGCTCACGCTCGTCGTGTCGATCATGTGCTTCCTCGCCTGCCTCACGGCCGGTGCGGTCTACATGATCAACCAGTCGGCATCGGCTTGGCTGCGTAACGTCTCGAGCGAGGTGACCATCCAGATCGAGCCGCGCGAGAACGTCGATATCGAGCGCGTCGTGCGTGATGTCACGGTGTTCCTCGCCGGCCAGCCGGGCGTGCGTGGCGTCAGGCCTCTCAGCCTCGACACCGCCACCGAGCTGATCGAGCCCTGGCTCGGAAAATCACAGGTTCTGAAGGAGCTCCCGGTCCCGCGCCTGATTGCGCTGGAGCTCGATCGCAATGCGCCACCCGATCTGGAGCGGCTGCGCACCAGCCTCGGCGAGCAATTCAAGAACGCGACGCTCGACGACCATCGCCTTTGGCAACAGCAGATCCGCGCGGTCACCCGGTCTCTTGCCCTTGGAGGGATCGCGATCCTCGTCCTTGTCGGCGCAGCGACCATGGCCATCATCATCTCGGCGACGCGCAGCGCCATGGCCTCCAACCGCGAGATCGTGGAAGTGCTTCACTTCGTCGGCGCGACCGACCGCTTCATCGCCCGGGAATTCGAGACGCAGTTCCTTCGCCTCGGCATTCGCGCGGGTTTCGTCGGCGCAGTCTGCGCCATGGGCGTGTTCTTCCTGATGCCGACGATGACCGAGTTCCTCGGCGGTGGGGGTCTGACCATGGCGGAGCTCCGACGCTTGGTCGGCGCCGGCACGCTCGACATGCTCGGCTATCTCGTGCTGGTCCTGGTCGTGCTGATCATAGCAGTGCTGTGCATGTTCACCTCCCGCCTCAGCGTCAAACGAATCCTCCACAGCCAGCATTGATGCTCCACAGGGACAACCGCCGATTGCCGCATCGGGCATCCGCGCGTTGACACGGCTCGGTATGTGGGCACAAATCCGCTTCGCGCGGCATCCGGCGTCCGCGCCTTGAGCATGATCACCCCGGTTCGCCGTGCTGCGCGGCCATCCGGCGTGTGATGCAGCTCTGCACTCCAGGGGGAAACCGGATCCAGCCGATGATGCGGCTCATATACGCCCTGCTGAGCCTCGCGATCGCCGGTCTCATCGGCGGCTTCGTCGCGTTTGCTGTCAGCGCCACGACGGAGCCCGAACTGCCGGCGCCGAAGGCGGATGCTATTGTCGTTGTCACCGGCGGCGAGGACAGGATCAGCGCAGCCCTCGGCCTCCTGCGCGAAGGCGGCGGCCAGCGGCTGCTCATCTCCGGCGTCAATCCGCGTACCAGTGCGGCCGCTATCCGCGATCAGGCCGGTGAGGGGCGCCAGCTCTTCGAATGCTGCGTCGATATCGGGCGCGAAGCGAGCGATACGATCGGAAATGCCGAGGAGACGCGCGACTGGGCAGCGACGCACGGCTATCGCACGCTGATCGTCGTGACCTCGAGCTATCACATGCCACGCACGCTGACCGAGTTCGCGCGCGCCATGCCGCACATGGATTTCGTCGCGCATCCGGTCGTCTCGCGGCACATGCGCGACACGCCTTGGTGGCAGCACCCGAGGTCGCTGCGCCTACTGGCGAGCGAGTACGTTAAGTTCATCGCCGCCATAACGCGTCTCGGCTGGGCGCGTGCCCAGGATGTCCTCGGCACGCCCCGTACTGGAGCAGCCTAAAGCGTCGGACCTTAAATGCGACCCGCACCCGTGCCGATCTCAAAGTTTCATTTGAGGTCCAAAGACGCTTTAGAGACATAGTATCCTAAAGCAACTTTGGACTTGAAATTCACTCCCCGCCTAGCCTCGAACCGAGGTGAATTTCAAGTCCGTTGCTTTAGCGCATGTTGCAACGCCGCGGCGTTATCCAAAGCCCGAGAAGTTCCGGTCACCGCCTGTGGACGCCACAGGGTAGCTGACCTATAACGCCGGTGATGCATGTCGCCGCCTGTTTGATGCCGTATGCGAGGAGCTGCGCGACCGACTGCAGCGCGCTTTCAAGCGACGTCCGGAGCTGAAAGGTGGGCATTACCGAAGTGGCTCGTGAACAGGCCAGCAGAATCGAGAGGCTTTGCGCCGAGCACGGCTTGCGCATGACGGCGCCGCGTCGCGTGATTGCCCGCGTTCTTTCGGAAGCTTCCGATCACCCCGACGTGGATGAAGTTTATCGACGCGTGAGTGCCGTCGATCCCCGCATTTCGCTCTCCACCGTCTATCGCACCGTTGGTCTTCTGGCCCGCAAGGGAATCATTGCGCGCCACGACTTCGGTGCTGGCCGTATGCGCTTCGAGGAAGCCTCGGGCCAGCACCACGATCATCTCATCAATGTCGAGACCGGCGACGTCATCGAGTTCCGCAACGAGGAAATCGAGCGCCTGCAAGAGCGCGTTGCGAAGGAACTCGGCTTCGAGCTGGTCGGCCATCGACTGCAGCTCTTCGGCGTGCCGATCAAGCGGCGGCGCGGCTAGACCGCGGCCTCAGCCTGCGGCATCCTGCGGCCCATATCCGCCCGGCTACTTGCAACGGGACGAGCAGCCGGTCGCCGCCATTCCTGTTGCAGTTCCTTGCTTCGCCATGCAGCGATTGAAGCACTCAGGCCCTTTTCCTTTTTGCTTACCCGCGCCCTTCTGCTTGCCCCAGCCCTTACCCTTCTTCTTCTGGACTGGGATGAGTGACTGTTCCGGCGCGGCCATTTGAAAGCCGATGGGCGCCGATCTGATCGCGGGAGCGCTACCCAATACAAACAGCAAGACACTCGCAATGACGAGCCAAGTGCGCATGGACGCCTCCGATGAAAACTCGCAAGTATGAACTTGAGTAACCAAGCGCACATACTGCGCGCACCCCTTTGAGGGCGTCAATCGGGACGAACGAGGAGGTTGGCTTCAGGTGTCGGCAGCGCCCTACGACACTTCCAGCGCATCACCGACCGCCAGCTCGCCGCCGCCGATAACCTTGGCATAGATACCCAGGTCACCGTGCCCCCAGGTGCGCCGGATAAGCGTGGGCAGCCCCATGTCACGCGCACCGGTCTGCGGATCGACGTTGGTGGCTTCGCAGCGCACGGTCCGGTCAACAATGCTCGTGCGCACGCCACCGAGCGTCAGCTCGCGGCCGACCCAGCCGAGTTCAGCCCACGGCTCGATGCCATCAACGTAGACGTTGGCCCGAAATCGCAGCGGATCAACGGGACGGCCAAGAACGCGCGCGAGATCGCGCACCGACGCAAGATTGACGACGTGCAGGCATTTGAGGGCAACATCCGAGAAGCTGTGCCCCGGTGCGAACACGACCTTCGGCGGGCCGCGCAGCTCCGTCTTCATGTAGGCCGCGAAGAACTGCTCGATCATCTTGCGACCGAGCGGCGTCGTGAGCTGGCCGCGCGCCACTTGCTTGCCAGCGCGGTTCACCGTCAGCGTTTCCGTGGCATCGTCGAAGGTCGTGACGAGCGTTGCGAGGCGCTCATCGCGCATGAGCATGAGGAATGTGATCTTCGGCAGATGGCGCGGGTTGTCCGCATCGAAGCGGCCGGGTCCGTTTTCGATGGCGTAAGCGCGATCGAACGGCATCGTGCCGCCCGGCTCGAGCGTCACCCGCTCCCGCGCTTCGGGACTGAGACCTTTGACGGCATAGCGATAGAGCGCCGTGACAGTCGGCGTCGCAGATCCGGTCATGCTCTCAGCCTCCGCGGCGCGTTATTCGGCCTCGCGCTTCGCCTTCTCGATTTCGACCATGCGGCGATCGACGTACGAGCCGACGATTTCGCTCAGCTCCTCGTTCTTGTCCTCGAAGAAGTGGCCGGCGCCCGCAATGGTCGTGTGCTCGATCTTGATGCCCTTCTGGGTCTTGGTCTTGCGTGACATCTCCTCGACGGCGGCCGGCGGCACAACCTTGTCACGTTCACCGGAGATCACGAGGCCCGACGACGGGCACGGCGCGAGGAACGAGTAGTCGTAGAGGTTCGCCGGTGGGGCGACGCAGATAAAGCCGTCGATTTCCGGCCGGCGCATGAGCAGCTGCATGGCAATCCATGTGCCGAACGAAACGCCGGCGATCCAGCACGAGCGGCTGTCCACATTCTGCAGCTGCAGCCAGTCGAGCGCGGAAGCCGCGTCGGAGAGCTCTCCGGGGCCGTTGTCGAAGTAGCCCTGGCTGCGGCCGACGCCGCGGAAGTTGAACCGCAGGACCGAGAAGCCGCGCTCCTGGAAGGTGTAATAGAGGTGATAGACGATCTGATTGTTCATCGTCCCGCCGAACTGCGGGTGCGGATGCAGGATCAGCGCGATCGGGTTCTCGCTGCGCCCTTCGTGGTGATAGCGGGCTTCGAGACGGCCAGCCGGGCCGTTGATCATGATTTCGGGCATGGGACCTTTCGGGCTCTCGGCACTTGTGGCGGGCTATCGTCCGGGCTCAGGCGAGCCCTGCGCTTGCGCGTCCGTATGCACACGATGCGGCCCAGATCGGCGTCTTGAGGCTCGGCATCGAAAATACTTGACTCGCTCGCTCGGAATTTCCATATACAGGTCAGGATTTAGAAGCGCTCCAAACTGAGCGTGCCGTACCGGGCCTGTGTCGCGCGTCTCTTAGCACGTAACCATGCCTCGAATGCAAGGTCGTTGTGGCCGCGCGGCACCGCCCCTTGTGGCGATCGAGCCCAGGGGACGCGAGCTGCGGCCGCGCGGGTACGCCTCGGTATTGGACAGGTTGCGTGAGACGAGTGGGGCCATGGAACTGAACACCAAAGGGCGGTACGCCGTGATGGCCATGGCGGATCTTGCCAGCCAGGACGTGCGGGACGCGACGCCGCTCCCGGCCATCGCCGAGCGCCAGCAGATCTCCATCGCCTATCTCGAGCAGATTTTCATCCGTCTGCGTCGTGCCGGCCTCGTCGAGAGCGCCCGCGGCCGCTCCGGCGGCTACCGGCTCGCCCGACCGGCCAGCGGGATCGTGATCGCCGACATCATGTCCGCCGTCGAAGAGGACACGCGCATGACGCGGTGCCGGGGCGAGGACGGCGCGCCCTGCCTGCCCGGGCATCGGTGCCTCACGCACAATCTCTGGGAAGCCCTCGGCGCCCAGATCGCCGGCTTCCTAACCACTGTGACGCTGCAGGATGTGCTCGACGGCGTGCCGACGCCACGCGGTGCGTCCACCGTCGACGCTTTCATAAGCCCTCCCGAGGCGCGGACGGCCCGATGACCACCGAGCGCACATATCTCGACTGGAATGCGACCGCGCCACTGCTTCCCGAGGCGCGGGCAGCCATCGAGCGCGCGCTCGACGTCCACGGCAATCCCTCCTCCGTTCATGGCGAAGGGCGCCGGGCACGCGCCGTCGTCGAGACCGCGCGTGAGCAGGTTGCGGCCCTTGTCGGCGCACGCCCGTCCGAGGTGGTCTTCACGAGCGGCGCGACAGAATCGTGCGGCACTGTGATTGCCGCGCCCTGGCAGGCCATTCTGCTCGCGGGCGTCGAGCACGACGCCGTGCTGCAGCCGGCCGATCACGTGACTGGCCAGCGCATTTCGCTCGACGTGGGCCACGATGGCCGCGTCGATCCGGCTAACGTGGCGGCGAAAATCCACACGGCCACCGCCGCACATGCTGCCGGCCGCGTTCTCGTAGCCCTTCAGCTTGCGAACAACGAGACAGGCGTGCTTCAGCCGGTCGCAGACGTGGCCGCTGCCGCCCGCGAGGCCGGTGCACTGCTCTTCACCGATGCAGCCCAAGCAGCTGGCCGCATTCCCGTCGATTTCGCAGCGATCGGCGCGGATTTCATGGCCATCTCAGCGCACAAGCTCGGCGGCCCCAAGGGCATCGGCGCACTCATCATACGCGACGGCGTGGAACTGCCGGCATTGATCCGCGGTGGCGGCCAGGAGCGGCGGCGCCGCGGTGGGACCGAGAACATCCCCGGCATAGCGGGCTTCGGCGCCGCGGCCGAGACCACGCGCAAGACGCTCGGCGAGCGCGACCGGATCGCTCAGTTGCGCGATCGCCTGGAGGCAGGCCTTATCGAGCTGATGCCGGATGCCCATATTATGGGTTCGGGCGCGCCACGACTGCCGAATACGACGTGCGCCGCACTTCCCGGCCACACCGCCGAGACGCTGGTCATCCGCTTCGACCTCGCCGGCATCGCCGTGAGCGCGGGCGCGGCCTGCTCGGCCGGCAAGATCGGCGCGAGCCACGTTCTCATGGCCATGGGACGCGACGAGGCGACCGCGCGGTCAGCCATCCGCATCAGCATCGGCCCGACGACCGCCGCCCGCGACATCGACCGCTGCCTTGCTGCCTGGCGCGAGATCGCCGCCGATCCGCGCGCACGCACGGCAGCTTGAACGAGAAACAACAGAAACGACACGATCAGGAGCACGGAGAACAAGATGGCCGCTGTCCAAGAGACCATCGAACAGGTCAAGTCGATCGACGTCGACAAGTACAAGTACGGCTTCGAGACCGAGATCGAGTCCGAGAAAGCTCCGCGCGGGCTCAACGAGGACATCGTCCGCTTCATCTCCGAGAAGAAGGGCGAGCCGGCCTGGATGCTGGAGTGGCGCCTCGATGCCTATCGGCGCTGGCGCGCGCTCAAAGAGCCGACCTGGGCGAAGCTTCACTATCCGAAGATCGACTTCGAAGACCTCTACTACTATTCAGCGCCTAAGGGCACGACGGGTCCGAAGAGCCTCGACGAGGTCGATCCGCAGCTGCTGGAGACCTACGCGAAGCTCGGCATTCCGCTGAAGGAGCAGGAGATCCTTGCCGGCGTCCGCAAGGCCGGCGAGCCGAGTCCCAGTAATGCTCCAAGTGAGGGCGCCGACGGCTATGCCAGCATGAAGGGCAAGGTTGCGATCGACGCGGTATTCGACTCCGTCTCCGTTGTCACGACCTTCAAGAAGGAGCTGGCCAAGGCCGGCGTAATCTTCTGCTCGATCTCGGAAGCACTGCGCGAGCACCCCGAGCTGGTGAAGAAGTATCTCGGAACGGTCGTTCCGCAGTCCGACAATTTCTATGCCGCGCTCAACTCCGCAGTCTTCTCGGACGGCTCGTTCGTCTATGTGCCGCCGGGCGTACGCTGCCCGATGGAGCTGTCGACCTACTTCCGCATCAACGAGAAGGACACTGGCCAGTTCGAGCGCACGCTCATCATTGCCGACAAGGGCTCGTACGTCTCGTACCTCGAGGGCTGCACGGCCCCGATGCGCGACGAGAACCAGCTCCACGCGGCCGTGGTCGAGCTGATCGCGCTCGACGATGCCGAGATCAAGTACTCGACTGTCCAGAACTGGTACCCCGGCGACAAGGACGGCAAAGGCGGCATCTTCAATTTCGTGACGAAGCGCGGCGACTGCCGCGGCAAGAACTCGAAGATCTCATGGACGCAGGTCGAAACCGGGTCCGCCATCACCTGGAAGTATCCGAGCTGCATTCTGCGTGGCGATAACAGTCGCGGCGAGTTCTACTCGATCGCGATTTCCAATGGGTACCAGCAGGTCGACAGCGGCACCAAGATGATCCATCTCGGCCGCAACACGACGAGCCGGATCATCTCGAAGGGTATTGCGGCCGGCAAATCGCAGAACACGTACCGCGGTCTCGTCTCGGCCCACCGCAAGGCCACGGGCGCGCGCAATTTCACGAACTGCGACAGCCTCTTGATCGGTGACAAGTGCGGCGCACACACCGTGCCGTACCTTGAGGCGCGGAATTCCTCCGCCCAGTTCGAGCACGAGGCCACGACTTCGAAAATCTCGGACAACATGCTCTTCTACTGCACGCAGCGCGGTCTCTCGTCCGAGGAAGCCATCGCCCTCGTCGTGAACGGCTTCGTGCGCGACGTCCTTCAGCACCTGCCCATGGAATTCATGGCCGAGACGCAGAAGCTGATCGGCATCAGCCTCGAGGGTAGCGTGGGTTAGCTGACGCCGATGAACACTGTTCTGTTGCGAGCTTTCAGGAAAAATTCATGTGCGAAAGCCTGCCAATTGAACCTGGAATGTGTAGGATGGCGACATTCGGCCACAGGTCGGACCAAAAAAGATGGTGTCGGGTCGAGGGGCCCATCACCACGTCGTGCTGGGAGCGAAGCGAGGGGGCGCCAATGCGGTGGCTGCCCAACCTGAGGAGCAAGCAATGAGTGACGCAGCTGGATTCGGTCAGGTGACGATGAGGGCACGGCTCACACGCGAGATTGGGGAGAGCGAGTGCAAACAGCGCAACGCCTTGTCGATCAAGCGGCCCGGCCTCACGCTTCGCCAGGGGTCCCAGGTGACGGTCATCGAGACATTGGAGCAGGGCCAGGCCTTCCTCGTGGAGTTCGGGCACAAGTCGCCGGACGCGTGTGATTGGCTCGGTGTGCTCTATCCCTCGGAGATCGAGCTGGAAGGGGCGAGCCCACAGCAGGCCGCCTGAGCCTCAAAGACCTGAGCGAGCTGACGACACGGGGGTGCCGCGGCAGCGGCGCTGAAGGATGAGTTTTTGCGGCTCGACGGGCCGCGGAAGACGCAGACGTAAGATGGACCACCTGACGCCACCGGGCGCGGGCGGCTGAGCCAAGAAGAACCAGGAGACCCGTACGGCCATGCTCGAGATCAAGAACCTGCACGCCTGCATTGCCGACGACGGCACCGAGATCCTGCGCGGCATCGACCTCGTCATCCCCAAGGGTGAGGTGCACGCCATCATGGGCCCGAACGGCTCCGGCAAGTCGACGCTCGCCTACGTCCTCGCCGGCCGCGACGACTACGAGGTTACCGAGGGCGACATTCTCTGGAATGGCGAATCGATCCTCGAAATGGGCCCCGATGAGCGCGCCGCCAAGGGCGTGTTCCTGGCCTTCCAGTACCCCATGGAAATCCCCGGCGTCGCGACCATGACCTTCCTGCGGGCGGCCCTCAACGCCGTGCGCAAGAAGCGCGGGGAGAAGGAGCTGACGACACCCGAGTTCCTGAAATTCGTGCGCGCAAAGGCTGCCGAGCTCGGCGTCAGCGATGAGATGCTGAAGCGCCCGCTCAATGTCGGCTTCTCCGGCGGTGAGAAGAAGCGCATGGAGATTCTGCAGATGTCCGTGCTGGAGCCGACGCTCTGCGTGCTCGACGAGACGGACTCTGGCCTCGACATCGACGCCATCCGAATCGTCTCCGAGGGCACGACCAAGCTGCGCGGCCCGGATCGCGCCATGCTGGTCATCACGCATTACCAGCGCCTGCTGAACTACATCGTGCCCGACAAGGTGCACGTCCTTGCCAAGGGCCGCATCCAGAAGACCGGCGGCAAGGAGCTGGCGCTCGAACTCGAAAAGTCCGGCTATGCCGATTTCACCGGCCAGGCCGCGTGAGGCTAGTGCGATGATCGAGAAATTCGCCAGTGCTCGCCGCCGCCCTGTGAGCGAATTTCTCGATCTGAATCGCACTAGCAGGACAATGCCTCTAGTGTCCCTCTTGATTGCGAAGTTCGCTCGGGACACCAGCATTGACGCGCGGCGAACTTCGCAATCGGGACACTAGAATGAATGTTACGACACTGAAGACCAAAGCCGAAGGCCAGCTGCGCGAGCAGTTCGATGCCGCAGCAGGAAGCCTGCCGGGCACCGGCTGGGTTGGCGCGCTGCGCGCCCGCGCTATGGACGCCTTTGCAGCCGATGGCTTGCCGAGCCGCCGCGTCGAGGAATGGAAGTACACCGACCTGCGTGAGCGCCTGCGCGACGTGCCGGCCCCTGCATCGGCGACGTCCAAGCCCGTCAGCGCTGCAGACATCGATAGCGCCCTCGGGCCACTCGCTGGCCTCGACGCCGAGCGCATTGTTCTCGTCGATGGCGTCTACAGTGCCGAGCTCTCGAAGGTCACGGCTGAAGCCACGGTCATCGAGCTGATGTCGCTCGCGGCCATGCTCAAGAAGGCGCCGGCGTGGCTCGAAGGTAAATTCGCCTCGGACAGCGGCGTCGTTGTCGCGCTCAACACCGCCTTCATGAGCGACGGCGTGCTGCTCAAAGTGCGTAAGGATCAGGATCCTGGCCGGCCGGTGCTTCTCGTGCACGCGCGCGCCGCGGCTCAGTCAAGCGCCGTTGCCGTGCGCAATGTCGTGAGCCTGGAAGCCGGCGCGAAACTCACGCTGATTGAGGCGCACGTCGCGCTCGACAGCGCGGCGAGCGGTGCGCTCGCCAACGTCGTCACCGACGTCACACTCGGCGATGGCGCCACCTGCGACCACATCAAGAGCCTCGTCGATGCGGCCGGCTCGACGCATCTCGCAACCTGGAACACGAAGCTCGGCAAGGACGCGACCTTTCGCGGCTTCCAGCTCACTGCGAGCCCGGCGCTTGCGCGCAACGACATCAACATCACGTTCGACGGCGAGGGCAGCAAGCTCGACCTCTCCGGAGCCTTTCTCGCGCGTGGCGCTGAGCACATCGACACGACGCTCGTCGTCGACCATGCCGTGCCGCATTGCGAGAGCCGCGAGCTCTTCAAGGGCGTGCTCGATGGACGTGCCCACGGCATCTTCCAGGGCAAGATCATCGTGCGCCCCGATGCCCAGAAGACCGACGGCAAGCAGATGTCGCAGGCACTCATGCTCTCGCCGGACGCGCAGTTCTCCTCGAAACCCGAGCTCGAGATCTACGCCGACGACGTTGTTTGCGGCCACGGCGCGACCTGTACCGAGATCGATGCCGACTTGCTCTTCTACTGTCGCTCGCGCGGCATTCCGCCGGACATCGCGCGCGCCATGCTGACGGAGAGCTTCATCGGCGAGGCCGTCGAGAAGATCGAGAACGAAGCGGTGCGCGAGGCGCTCGGGACGCTGGCCATTGGATGGCTGCGCGCCGGATAACCGAACGAGCAACCGGGCCGCGAACATAGCCCGGATAGGATGAGATCATGGCAACCACCGAAACAACCGCTAAGACGCCATCGGGCGCCGCGGGCTTCGATGTCGAACGAGTCCGGGCGGACTTCCCGATCCTCTTCCGCGAAGTCTATGGCAAGCCGCTCGTCTATCTCGACAACGGCGCCTCGGCGCAGAAGCCGCGTGCCGTTCTCGACGCGATCGATCACACCTACAAGATGGAGTACGCGAACGTTCACCGCGGCCTCCACTATCTCTCCAATACCGCGACAGCCAAGTTCGAGGAGGCACGCGAGATCGCGCGGCGCTTCATCAATGCGCCGAGCGTCGATCAGGTGATCTTCACGAAGAGCATCACCGAGGCGGTGAACCTGCTCTCCTACAGCTTCGGCGCGGACTTCAAGGAGGGTGATGAAATCGTCCTCTCGATCATGGAGCACCATTCCAACATCGTGCCCTGGCATTTCCTGCGCGAGCGCAAGGGCTGCGTGCTGAAGTGGGCGCCGATCAGCGACGACGGCGTGCTCGACCTCGAAGCCTTCGAGAAGCTGCTCAGCCCGCGCACGCGCCTCGTCGCTGTGACGCACATGTCGAACGTGCTCGGCACGGTCGTACCCATCAAGGACGTGGTGCGGATTGCACGCTCGCGAGGCATTCCGGTGTTCGTCGATGGCGCGCAGGCCGCCGTGCACATGCCGGTCGACGTGCAGAGCCTCGATTGCGACTTCTATGCCTTCACCGGCCACAAGGTGTATGGGCCGACCGGCATCGGCGTGCTGTACGCGAAGAAGAAGCATCTCGATGCCATGCCGCCCTTCCTCGGCGGCGGCGAGATGATCGAGACCGTGACGACGGACAACGTCACGTACGGTGTCACGCCGCACAAGTTCGAGGCTGGCACGCCGCCGATCGTCCAAGCTATCGGCCTCGGCGCTGCACTCAGCTACATGATGCAGATCGGGCGCGAGAATATCGCCGCGCATGAGGCGGACCTGCGCGCCTACGCGCATCAGCGCCTGGCCGAGTTGAACTGGCTCAAGATCTACGGCCGCGCGCCCGGCAAGGGCGCCATCGTCGCCTTCAATATCGACGGCATGCACCCGCACGACATCTCGACGATCATCGATCGCTCGGGTGTCGCGGTACGCGCTGGCCATCATTGCGCGCAGCCGCTGATGGAGCGCCTCGGCGTCTCCGCCACGTGCCGCGCATCATTCGCCATGTACAATACGCGCGCCGAAGTGGACGCCCTCGTCGAGGCGCTCATCAAAGCGCACGACTTCTTCGCGTAAAGGAGTGAGCCCCATGGACGGAAAACCAGTGGAGCGCGATACGCTGACGCTCGGTGGTGATGCCCCGGAGAAGACCGACGCGACGCCGGCTCGCACCTCGGCACCTTCGCTCGCGGAGGGCGGCACACCCGTCGAGGGCTCGAAACTTTCGGCCGAGCAACTCGAGCAGATGACGGCCGACATCGTCGCCGCGCTCAAGACCGTCTACGATCCCGAGATTCCGTCGGACATCTACGAGCTCGGCCTGATCTACAAGATCGATATCGACGACGACCGGAACATCGGCATCGACATGACGCTGACGGCGCCGGGCTGCCCTGTCGCCGGCGAGATGCCCATCTGGGTCGAGAATGCGGTCGGCAGCGTTGATGGCGTCGGGCAGGTCACGGTGAACCTGACCTTCGATCCGCCGTGGGATCAGAGCCGCATGTCGGACGAGGCGCGACTCGCGCTCAATATGTTCTGAGCCGCGTTCTTACGGCGCCCTGAGCGCCATGACAGCGATCACGCCGATATGGTCTGATGCCGGCCAGTGCGTGCGATCGAGCAGCCGCACCTCGCGCACATCCAGAAACTTAGGATCGACGAAGACATAGTCGATGCGCGCGCCCGGCACCGGCTGGGATTGGCGCATGAATGTCGGGTGCCGCGCGGCTTCGCTCGCCCCTTTGGCCGCCACGATGGCCGTGACATCCGTGAGGCGCGCGCGTATGGGCGCAATCCGTTCCGACTTCGGTCTCGCATTGAAGTCGCCGAGCACGATCAGCGGTCCCTCGATGGAGGAGATGCGCTCTAGCGACCGTTTGATCGGTGCGCCGTCCTTCAGATCCTTGTCAGTGTGGACATTCACGACCGTCACGTTGCGATCGCCGATGCGGATCACAGCGGTAAGATCGCTCCGTGTATTGCCGCGCCCCGAACTCGTGCCATCGGCGTGATGACTGACAATCTTGTGGCGTGAAAGGATTGCAAGGCCCCACCAGTTCCCATGCGTCGCCCCATGACGCGCATAGACATGCGTCATGCGCAGTGCCGTCGCAATTTCCCGCGCTTGGCTTTCGCCCACCACCTCCTGCAAAGCGATCACATCGGCGTCGGCGGAGCGGATCGCGGCCACCACCGGCTTCAGATTCTGCTTGCTACCACGCGCTTCGATCGGATTGCGGTCCGGCTCGGCACTGCCAAGACCAGCGCGCATGTTGTAGGTCATGACCGTGAATGAAGCGGCCTCCGCGATCGTCGGACCGGCAGAGCCCAGCATCAAAGCGATCAGCAGGACGACACGCAGCATGGCACCATTTTCCTCATGGTGGCGCGAGAGGCGAGCGTCCCTGCGCGCCTAGCAATCCAGCGTCGTCTGGCGCTCCCAGTCGGTCAAGTGCCGAGCATAATCGTTCCAGTCGGCGTGGCGCAGCTTGGCATAGGCAGCGACCGTGCCCTCGCCAAACGCCGCCTTCAGCATGTCGCTCGTCTCGAAGTTGCGGAGCGCATCCAGCAGATTGAGCGGCAGGCGGCGCACGTCCTTCGCCGTGTGTCCCTCGGTGTACATGTTGATGTCGAGGCGCTTACCTGGATCGCGCTTGTTGCGCATACCGTCGAGCCCTGCGGCCAGGATCGCGGCCTGCAGCAGATAGGGGTTCGCCGCGCCGTCCGCGAGACGTATCTCGAAGCGTCCAACATCGGGAATTCGGATCATGTGCGTGCGGTTGTTGCCCGCATAGGAAATCGAGCTCGGCGACCATGTGGCGCCAGATGTCGTCGGCGGCGCATTGATGCGCTTGTAGGAGTTCACGGTTGGATTGGTGATCGCGGCAAACGATCCAGCCGAGTGCATGAGGCCGCCGATGAAGTGATAGGCCATCTGCGAGAGGCCGAGTTCACCCGCAGGATCCTCGAACACGCACTTCCCGCTGCTCGTCGACCACAACGACACGTGCGCGTGGCAGCCATTGCCCGTGAGGTTCGCGAAGGGCTTCGGCATGAACGTCGCCCGCAGCCCGTGCTTCTCCGCAATCGACTTCACCATGAACTTGAAGAAGGCGTGCTTGTCCGCCGTCTTGATGCAGGTGTCGAACTCCCAATTCATTTCGAACTGGCCGTTCGCGTCCTCGTGGTCGTTCTGGTAGGGCCCCCAGCCGAGCGTGATCATGGAGTCGCAGATCTCCTTGATCACGTCGTAGCGGCGCATCAACGCCTGCTGGTCGTAGCAAGGCTTGGCCTGGAAATCGGCCGCATCGGAGATCGACGTACCGTCGGGCGAGATCAGGAAGTACTCGCACTCGACACCCGTCTTCATTTCGACCCCGTCAGACGCCGCAGAAGCAATGACGCGCTTCAGCACCTGACGTGGGTTCTGATCGACCGGCTTGCCATCCATGACGAGATCGCCCGTCACCCAGGCCACCTCCGGCTTCCAGGGAAGCTGAATGACTGTTTCGGGATCGGGCGACACGAGCACATCGGGATGCGCCGGCGTCATGTCGAACCACGCAGCGAAGCCGGCAAAGCCGGCGCCGGACTTCGCCACGCTATCGATGGCCGTTGCCGGAACGAGCTTGGCGCGCATCGAGCCAAAGAGATCCACGAACGAGATCAGGAAGTATTTGATCCCGTGCTGCTTGGCATACTCTGACAAAGACATGCGATGCGCGCCTCCGGCGTGTGACGATGTTGTGTGTCTCTACTTCCCGTCCGCCACCTTGTTGACAAAGGCCTTGAAGCCCTCATCCGTGACAGGTGCTCCGATCTCCTCGGCCTTCTTGAACACCGCGTCCGCGGACTTGCCTTTGCCATCGGCGAGCAGAGCGTGCGTGACGGCACGACCGCCAGCCGCGCAGTGCACATATACGGCGCCATCCGTCTCTTCGATGGCCTTGGTCACAGCAGCGGCCGACGACGGATCGAGATTCTTCGGATCGACGGGCACGTGCAGATACTCGAGGCCCGCGGCGCGCACGACGGCACCTTCGGCATCGGGATCGAGCGGCTGATTCTGCTCGCCAGGACGACGCAGGTTGATGATCTTGCGCACGCCGGCGGCCTTGAGCGCCGCGATATCCTCCTCGCTCGGCTGGCCGCCAGCGCTGATCTTGGCGCTCACTTTGGTCGGTTCTTTCATTGCGTCGTACTCCCTAGTTGAGATGCTTAGTGGTTAGTCCTGTGAACTACGGCCCGGAACCCAGTTCGTTCCTGCCAGCGGCACACCGGCCATCGCCGCGGCCTCCACCGTCAGCGCGACCAGATCCTCAGGTTCGAGATTGTGCACGTGGCTCTTGCCGTTCGCGCGTGCGATCGTCTGGCACTCGAGCGCCAACACGGAGAGGTAGTTTGCCAGGCGCTTCCCCGCGGCGACTGGATCGAGCCGCTTGGTCAGCTCTGGATCTTGCGTGGTGATACCCGCCGGGTCTCGCCCTTCGTGCCAATCGTCGTAGCTGCCTGCGGTCGTGCCGAGCTTGCGGTACTCCTCCTCCCAGCGCGGATGATTGTCGCCGAGGGCGATGAGTGCCGCCGTACCGATCGAGACGGCGTCCGCACCGAGTGCCAGTGCTTTGGCAACGTCCGCGCCTGAGCGAATGCCGCCCGACACGATAAGCTGCACCTTGCGATGCATGTCGAGCTCGGTCAGTGCCTTCACGGCCGGCCGAATCGCGGCGAGCGTTGGCAGGCCGCAATGCTCGATGAACACGTCCTGCGTCGCTGCCGTGCCACCTTGCATGCCATCCAGCACGACCACATCTGCACCAGCCTTCACCGCGAGCGCCGTGTCGTAGTACGGCCGTGCCGCACCGACCTTCACGTAGATCGGCTTTTCCCAGCCCGTGATCTCGCGCAGTTCGAGTATCTTGATTTCGAGATCATCAGGACCGGTCCAGTCGGGGTGGCGGCACGCCGAGCGCTGGTCGATGCCCGCCGGCAGTGTGCGCATGTTCGCGACGCGCTCGGAAATCTTCTGTCCCAACAGCATACCGCCGCCACCGGGCTTAGCGCCCTGACCGATGACGATCTCGATGGCATCGGCGCGCCGGATCTGGTCGGGCTCCATGCCATAGCGCGAGGGCAGATACTGATAGACGAGCAGGCTCGATGCCGCGCGCTCCTCCTCCGTCATGCCGCCATCGCCGGTCGTCGTCGACGTGCCGACCGCCGAGGCGCCGCGCCCCAGCGCTTCCTTCGCCGGCCCCGACAGCGAGCCGAAGCTCATGCCCGCAATGGTGATCGGGATCTTGATCTCGATGGGTTTCTTCGCGAAGCGCGTGCCGAGCACGACGTTCGTGCCGCACTTCTCGCGATAGCCTTCGAGGGGATAGCGGCTGATCGAGGCGCCGAGAAACAACAGATCATCGAAGTGCGGCAGCTTCCGCTTCGCGCCGAAGCCGCGAATGTCGTAGATGCCCGTCGCCGCGGCGCGGTGAATCTCCGCGATGGTGGCACGGTCGAACGTGGCGGACTCGCGCGGCGGGGTGTGGATCCAACGGTCGTCGTCGGCCATCAGTAGGACCCCAGGTTATCGATGTGGAAATGATAGAGCGTGCGCGCGGAGCCGTAGCGTGTGAACTCAGCGACGTCGACCTCGGGACCGATACCGGCAGCATCGAGTAGTCCACGCAGCAGCGTGCGGTGCTCCTCGCGCATTTCCTTCGCGATGCAGTCCGTGCCGAGGCTCTTGACCTTGCCGCGCACGAAAAGGCGCGCCTCGTAGATGCTGTCGCCGAGCGCGTCACCGGCATCGCCAAGCACCACGATATTGCCTGCCTGCGCCATGAACGCGGCCATGTGGCCGATTGATCCCTTCACGACGATATCGAGCCCCCGCAGCGAGATGCCGAGGCGCGCCGACGCATTGCCGTCGATGACGAGAAGTCCGCCGCAGCCCGTCGCACCTGCCGACTGGGATGCGTCGCCCTTCACATGCACGCGGCCCGACATCATGTTTTCGGCGACACCGGTGCCGGCGTTGCCGTTGATCGTGACGCTGGCCTCCTGGTTCATGCCGCCACAGTAGTAGCCGACGTGCCCATCGATGGTGACGTCGATCGGCGTCGTCAGCCCCGCCGCCAGCGCGTGCGCGCCGCGCGGATTTGCGACGGCAAATGCGCCTGCTTCAGCTTTCTGCAGCGTCTCGTTCACCTGCCGCAGCGACAGGCTGGCCATATCCAGGCTGGTGTTGCGCGTGTCGTGCGCAGTCTTCACACCCATCCGCACTGACGGCATGCTCAGCTCCGGCTCCAGGCATAGACAGTAGCCGGTGCCGGCTCCCAGATGCGCGCGGCGTCGATGCCGGGCAACGCCGCGAGTGCACGAAACTCCGAGCCGAAAGCCACCCAGGCATCCGTCTCGGCCATTACTGCCGGCTTGCAGGCGATCGGATCGCGCAACACGGCAAAACCGTCCCGCGTACCAACGACGAATGTATAGAAACCGTCGAGATCATCGAGTGCGTGCTCGAGCGACTGCTCGAGGCTGTCGCCCGCCTTCATGCGCCAAGAGAGATAGCCTGCCGCAACCTCGGTATCGTTTTCGGTCTGGAAGCGCTCGCCGTGGCGGCGCAGCGTCTCACGCAGGCGGTTGTGATTGGAGAGCGAGCCATTATGCACGAGGCAGGTATCACGCCCTGTCGAGAAGGGATGCGAGCCCGCGATCGTCACGGCGCTCTCCGTCGCCATGCGCGTGTGCCCGATGGCGTGCGTGCCGCTGAAGGACGCGAGCCGGAGCCGCTCGCTGATCGCGTCTGGATCGCCGACACCCTTGTAGATCTCGATGGCCTCGCCTTCGCTGAGCACTGTCGCTTCGGGAACATTCTCGATCAGCCACGTGCGCGCCGCAGTGCCATCGCCATCGATGCGAATGACGGCGTGATCCTCGATGATCTCGTACCTGACTTTTCTGCCAATGGCCTGTTCGAGGCGCTTAGCGACGTCCGCCCAGTCGAGGTTCGATGCGCGCCGCACGGCGCAGATCTTCGACGTCCCGCCCGCTCCGCTGCCGTAGACGGCAAACCCGGCGCTATCCGGCCCGCGCCCGCACATTTCATGCAGCATGGCAGCCGTAAGACGCCCGAGCTCCGGCTCCAGCGCCTTGTCCTTCAGAAACAACCCGACGATACCGCACACGTGCGCATTCCCGCTTGCTGCTCTCCGCAACGGCCCGTGGACAGCGCTAGGTGTGCACCATCACCGGGCATCCGCCTACTAATATAGGCAATCGGCGTGCTGGCAATCTGTCCAGCAAGCACGCATTGCCTCTTTTTCGAGCGAGAAGCCCAGCCAACTTCCTCGCAGGCACGCTCATCATACCTGTCAGGCCGTCCCGGCGGCTGCAGTGCCCGCTCATCCGCGCTAGGCTCCGGCAAAACACACGAAACTCGCCAGGGCGGAACAACATGGGACGGCAACTCCATCTGAACCTGTTCATCAACAGCCGTGGGCATCACGAGGCCTCCTGGCGGCATCCGAAGTCTTCGCCCCGCGCGATGACGGACATCCGCTACTTCCAGGAGCTTGCCCAGAAGGCGGAGGCCGGCCTTTTCGACTCGATCTTTCTCGCCGATCAGCTCGCGCTTGCCGACGACATCGCCAGCGCGCCACGCACATGGCTGGAGCCGGTCACGGCGCTCGGCGCGCTCGCAGTCTCGACCTCGCGCATCGGGCTCATTGCCACGGCCTCGACCACCTACACCGAGCCCTTCAATCTCGCGCGCCAATTCGCTTCGCTCGATCACATCAGTGGCGGCCGCATCGGCTGGAACATCGTCACGTCATGGATGGCTGCCGCCGCACGCAACTTCGGCGGTGCGGGACAGGTTTCGCACGCCGATCGCTACGCGCGCGGCGAGGAATTTATGCAGGTCGTGCGCGCACTGTGGGATAGCTGGGACGACAACGCCGTGCTCGATGATCGCGCGAGCGGTCACTACGCACGCGCCGGGGACGTCCGGCCTATCAATCACACGGGCGAGCACTATCAAGTCGCCGGGCCGCTCAACGTCCCGCGCTCGCCTCAAGGGCGGCCCGTGCTTGTGCAGGCCGGCTCCTCCGATACAGGCCGCGCATTTGCCGCGCGGCACGCGGAAGCCGTCTTCACCGCACACATGGAAAAGGCGACGGCACAGGCCTTCTATACCGATCTCAAAGCGCGCGTTGTCGCCTTGGGCCGGCGTGCGGATCAGGCCCTTATCCTTCCCGGTCTCAGTCCGATGATTGCTTCCACTGAAACGGAAGCACGGCGCCTCGAACGCGAACTCAACGAGCTGAGCGATCCAGAGGTCGGAAGGAAACGCCTTTCCGCGCGCTTCGGCGGTCACGACTTCTCGCACCTACCGCTCGACAAGCCACTTCGCCTGGAAGATTTCCCGAGGCCCGACGCGCATGAGGCTGCACGCAGCCGCACCGAGGTGATCGTCGGCCTCGTCGAGCGCGAGCAGCTGACGTTGCGCCAGCTTCTTGCGCGTCTGGCCGGCGCGCGCGGCCATTTCACATTTGCAGGCACGCCCGAGCAGGTCGCCGCTCTGATGATCGACTGGTTCGAGAACGGCGCCGCCGACGGCTTCAATGTCATGCCGCCGATCCTGCCGTGGATGCTGGATGTCTTCATCGCCGAGGTCGTGCCGCTACTGCAAAAGCGCGGTCTCTTCCGCACGGCCTATGAAGGCACGACGCTGCGCGCGCACTACGGGCTGGACAGACCGTCGGTGGTCGCGAAGTGATCCGCCAAGCAATTTCAATGCGTTAGCTCAGCTGGATTGATGATGAACGTTCATTCAGATGAACGGCCATTAAGCCGCTGAAAAATTTACAAAAATCGCGACGGAAGAATATTCACCATAGCGTTTCCCTTGTGCACGCCGCGATGAACATCCGCGGCCGAAACAGAGGAGATCACGCCATGAAATCCGCCATTCTCGCCGCTGCTGCCGCCACCGCTGCTGCGCTCACGTTTTCCGCCAGCGCCGCCTTCGCCGACACGGCCAACACGTCGACCTGGCGTCCGCACGGCACACACGCCGGCAAGATCTACCGCGCGACGCCGCGCGCCGAGCATCGTCACTACGACTACCGGCCGGCGTACCGTCCCGTCTATCGGCCCGGCCCAATTCAAATGAGCGCCTCGGAACTCGCCGCAAAGAGGCGCGCAGCGTTTGCTGATGGCCGCATCACGTTCGTTGAGAAGCTCAAGCTCAATGCTGCCCAGCGCCGGCATGAGTCTCTCGTGCGTTCTTACCGCTAACGGGCCGCTAACGCGTTTTCGGCGACTTGCATCCCCCGTGCGTGGTCGCTGATGTGGAGGGCCGTACCCCTGCGGTCCTCCACTTTTTTCCTCGGAGGCGAACTAAGGTGTCGCCCAAGCATCCGGCACTTTCATCGCAAGCCAACGCGCGAGCGCTGCATTCACCGCAACGGGCTGCTCCTGCGCCATCCAGTGGCCGGACGGAACCACGGCTTCGGTGAGGTTCGCGCAGGCGGCTCGCATCGGATCGGCTAGACGCGATACCGTCGTTTCACACACGACATCGTAATCACCGTGCAGGAACAGCACCGGCATCGACAATCGTCCGCCATGCGGTGCGCGGCGCGCGTAATCGCTATTGCGCGCATGATTCATGTACCAGCTATCCGGCCCGAAGAAGCCATTGCGCTCGAGCGCCTCGACGTAAACGGTCAGCTCCTCCTCACTCAGCACGCGCGTATCGAGCGGAAGAGGCGGCGCGCGATCCAGTGGCGCGAACCATCCGCCACGCCGCCGCACATCGGATGTTCGCGCAGGCTTTCCTTTGCCAGCGGCCGTTCCGGCGCGGAAGAGCGCCTTGATGGTGCTCGCGACGTCCGCCTCGAAATGACCGCGCACCTTCTCGAAGTTCTCCTCGTAGAAGAGCTGGTAGTCCCACTGCCCAACCGGATACTGCGCCTCGGGATAAACATTGCGATCGACGAACGGCACCATGATCTCCGGGCGGAAGCCGCTCGGAAAATAGGGCACGCAGAGGCTCGCTACAGCCTTGCAGCAATCGGCGTGATGGCTCGCAAGGCTCCACACGACCGGGCTGCCCCAATCGTGCCCGACCCAGATTGCGCTTTCATGACCGAGGGCGGCCAACAGCTCGAGCATGTCCTCGACGATGACCTCGAGCGCATAATCCTCATGACGCGCATAGATCGCCGACCGCCCGTAACCGCGCATATCCGGCGCGATGGCACGGAACCCGAGACTGGCGAAGCAGGGAAGCTGATGCCGCCAGCTCAGCGATAACTCCGGCCAACCATGGACGAAAATGATCGGCGGTGCGTCCGGCGCCCCGCAGGCGAGGAACGACGTCTTGTGTCGCGCGGTCGCAATCGTATGCTCGGTCACGGGAAAGAGCGACTTCATGACACCCCCTCATTCTTGCGTGCGGGCATACCTGTGCCGCATGTGCATTCTCGCGTCATTTCCCAACCGGCGCCATCCGAAACAGGTATAAGCCGCCCGAAGCAGTAGCGATCGTCAAGCCGTCATCGGAAGCGGGACACCACGCGCCATGCAGCGCAATGCGGGCGGCGAGACAGCCGAAGCCGGAACCAATGTGCTCAGGGGCATCGGCCTCATGTGCGTGGCGCTGGTGCTGTTCTCTGCGCTCGACGGAACGGCAAAATATATTGCGACGCGCAGCGGCCTTCCTGTCTCACAGGTGACCTGGCTGCGCTTCATGAGCCAATTCGTCCTGGTTGTGCTCACTTTCGGCGTACTCGCTGTCCCGCACCTTCTCTACAGCCGGAAGTGGATGCATCAGATGGTCAGGTCGTTTCTGATGCTCGGCTCGACCATGTTCAACTTCATGGCGCTGAAGACGCTGCGGCTCGACCAGACATTGACGATCGGCTTTCTCGCACCGTTCATCGTTGCGCTGCTTGCCGGGCCATTTCTCGGCGAGTGGATCCGCTGGCGGCGGATGCTCGCGATCATCGTCGGCTTCTGCGGCATTCTGGTCGTTGTGCGGCCGGGCTATGCGAGCTTCGAGGTGGGCATGATCTTCGCCGCGCTCGGCACGCTCTGCTACGCGGTGTTCATGCTGCTGACGCGCTATCTCACGCGCTTCGATCCGCCCGAGGTGACGATCTTCTATTCGATGCTGGCCGGCGTCTTCGTCATGGCGCCGTTCGCGATCGCCGAATGGATCTGGCCAGCCGATGCCTTCACTTGGGCCCTCCTACTATCGACAGGTCTATGGGGCGGACTCGGACATTACATCTTCATTCTGGCTTATCGCCACGCGCCCGCCTCGACGCTCGCGCCATTCATCTACTTCGGGCTGATCACGCACACGGCGCTCGGCTATCTCGTCTTCGGTCAGCTGCCGGATGGATGGACGATCGCCGGCGCAATGATCGTCATCGCCTCAGGCGTGTATCTCGTGCATCGCGAGCACGTGACTGCAACGGAACGTCGAAAAGCTGAGGAAGAGACCGCTAAGTCTTAGCGATGCGCGCCTTGGTCTCCGCTGCCCAGTCAGCGAAGCGGCCCTCGCGGATCGCCGTGCGCATGGCCGACATGAGCTCCTGATAAAACGCCGTATTGACCCATGAGAGCAGCATCCCGCCGAGCAGCTCGCCCGACTTCACGAGATGATGGAGATAAGCCCGCGAATAGTCGCGTGCCGCTGGGCACGTGCTTTCTGGGTCGAGCGGTGCCATGTCCTCGGCGTGCTTCGCATTGCGCAAGTTCACGCGACCATTCCATGTGAAGGCGAGGCCATGGCGGCCATTGCGCGTCGGCAACACGCAATCGAACATGTCGACGCCGCGCCGCACCGCCTCGATGAGATCTTCCGGTGTTCCGACACCCATGAGGTAGCGCGGCTTTCGCGCCGGCAGGAATGGCAGCGTCGCCTCGAGCGTGCGCAACATAACCTCGTGCCCCTCACCGACCGCGAGACCGCCGACCGCGTAGCCCGGTAGATCCATACCGACGAGCGTTTCCGCCGAACGCCGTCTCAGATCGTGCTCGACGCCACCTTGCACGATGCCGAACAGCGCCTGCCCTGGACGCGCGAGACCGCTTTCGAGGTTCTTCGCGAACGCGATCTTGCACCGCTCGGCCCAGCGCAGTGACAGCTCCATCGCACGCGCCGTCTCCTCGCGGCTCGCCGGCAGCTCGATGCATTCGTCGAGCTGCATCTGGATATCCGAGCCCAGCAGGCACTGGATCTCGATCGCGCGCTCGGGGCTGAGCACATGCCGCGAGCCATCGATATGCGATTGGAAGAGCGCGGCATCCTCCGTCACCTTGCGGATCTTCGAGAGGCTCATGACCTGGAAGCCACCGGAATCCGTGAGGATCGGGCCCTCCCAACGCATGAATTTATGCAGCCCGCCGAGCCGGTGAATGCGCTCGGCCGTCGGTCGCAGCATGAGATGATAGGTGTTGGCGAGCAGGATATCCGCTCCCGCTTCCTTCACCTGCTCCGGATAGAGCGCCTTGACGGTCGCCACCGTCCCGACCGGCATGAATGCTGGCGTGCGGATGATGCCGCGCGGCGTCGCGATCTCACCGAGGCGCGCGTACCCATCCTCGGCGAGGAGTGTGTAGCCGAAAGCCGGTGCGGATGTGTGTGTGTCGAGCATGGCAGCCCTATAGCCCGGCGCGCGCACTTTCGCACGCCCGCTTTATCTTATGCTGAACGCTCAGGCAGGCGCGGGATGCAGCAGGCAGGCATCGCCATAGGAATAGAAGCGATAGTCGTGCGCGATCGCGTGCGCATAGGCCGCCTTCATGGTCTCGAGGCCGGAGAAGGCCGACACCAGCATGAACAGCGTCGAGCGCGGCAGATGGAAATTCGTCATGAGGACGTCGACCGCACGAAAGCGATAGCCCGGCGTGATGAAGATCCCCGTCTCACCGCGGAACGGACGGATCGTGCCGTCCGCATCTGCCGCTGATTCAAGAAGCCGCAGCGCCGTCGTTCCGACCGCGACGATGCGCCGACCAGCCCGGCGCGCCGACATCAATCGCTCGGCCGTCTCGGGCGTGACCTCGCCCCACTCGACATGCATGCGATGATCGTCCGTATCGTCGACCTTCACAGGCAGGAACGTGCCTGCGCCCACATGCAGCGTCACGAGTTCGGTGCTGGTGCCTGACGCTTTCAGGCGTTCGACGAGGGCTGGCGTGAAATGCAGCGCCGCCGTCGGTGCCGCAACCGCGCCTTCGCGCTTGGCGAACATGGTCTGATAGCTCTCGCGATCCTCAGGGCCAGCCGGACGTCGCGAGGCGATATAAGGCGGCAATGGCATGCGCCCGAGCGCCTCGATGGCCTCATCGAGAAACGCACTGTGGAACGAGAAGGCCAGCTCGACCTCGCCATTGTCGTGCTTGGCGGCAACCGTCGCATCGAGCGTGCCGAGAAGACATACACGCCCGTCGGTCTCGGCTCCGAAGCGGATCAGATCGCCGACCTTGAGCCGCCGCGCCGGCTGCGCAAACGCGCGCCAGCGGCTCTCGTCCACGCGCTTCGTCAGGTTGAATGCCACGGGCGTCTCGTGCGGGCCACGAACACGCATGCCTTCGAGCGCTGCCGGGATCACACGCGTATCATTGAACACCAGGACATCATCATGCCGCAGGAGCCCCGGAAGATCGCCGACCACACGGTCTTCGAGCAGCGGCTTTCCGCCGGGCCTCACGACCAGCAGGCGCGCGGCGTCGCGGGGCACAGCCGGATGAAGGGCAATGCGGTCTTCTGGCAGCTCGAAGTCGAAATCAGCGGTACGCATGAGCTTTCGATCAGGGATTTCCGATAGTGGCGCCGGGCGATCGAGACCTCCCGGGCAGCTCCGCTCTGTACATCGTTCCGCCCCATCGGTACTAGACAATTACAGAAGTCGGGAACGGCGCTCGCCAAGCCCACAGCCCTTCAGGGAGAACCGCTCATGAAGTCGACCGTCAATGGCATCGCCATCAATTATGAGCTGTCCGGCGTCGCCGACGGGCCCGCGGTCGTCCTCCATCATCCGCTCGCGACAAGTCTCAATTCCTGGGACGAGCTGACGGCGGCTCTCGAGCACAAGTATCGCGTACTGCGTCTCGATGCGCGCGGCCACGGCCAAAGTGACGCTCCTGCCGGCCCCTATGCCTTCGAGACGCTCGCCAAGGACGTCGTCGATCTGATGACAGCGTGCGGCATCGACAAGGCGAGCTTCATCGGGCTCTCCATGGGCGGCATGGTCGGCCAGTACCTCGGCCTCATCCATCCTGCGCGCTTCAACTCTCTCATGCTGGTTTCGACGTCGAGCCGCATTCCCGACGAGGCGAAGCCCATCTGGGAGCAGCGCATTGCCGCCGCCAAGAAGGACGGCATGGCCTCGCAGGTCGACGGCGCCATGGCGCGGTGGGTATCGCCGCGTGCGCTCGCAGAGGACGCCGCGCTCGTCGAGCGGCTGCGCAAGTTGATCCTCTCGACACCGATCGATGGTTATCTCGGTTGGTGCGAAGCCATTCGCGGTCTCAATGTCACGAGCCGCCTCGCCGCCATTAAATTGCCGACCCGCGTCATTGTAGGCGAGCTCGATCCGGCGACACCCGTCGCCGCCTCTCAAGCCATTCATGAAGCCATTCCCGGCTCCGATCTTGTGATCGTGCCCGGTGTTTCGCATATGTTGCACAATGAGGAGCCGGAGCTGTTCCACTCCCATGTATTGCCGTTCCTCGATAATCACGCGGGCAGGTAGCCGCGCGAAACTACTGAGCCTCGGCCTGCTCGCTCTCGCGCTCCTGCTTGGTGCGCCGATCGTCGACGCGCGCGCGGACGAAGCCTTGGCAGCACGCGCCCGCGACGTACTCGCAGCGCATTGCCCCGCATGTCGCGAGGTCGGAGACACCACCGCCGCGCCCGATCTTGCGGCCATCGCACGCGATCCCACGCTTATCCGGCCCGGCAATCCCGACGGCTCTCCAATTTACACAACGCTGCTGCGCCGGTTCGGCGGCAGCGGATCCAATGCGAGCGCGGACGAACTCACCGCGTTGCGTAGCTGGATAGAAAATCTGCCGGCCGAAGCCGCGACGTGCCCGTCCGCTATCTTCGTCCCACGCGAACGCATTGAAGCCGAGCTCGCGCGCGTTGCCGCCAGCAGACGAAAGCCGGTATCGGCCTTTCGCGTCCTGAGCCTTGCCCATCTTGATCTCGGCTGCGCGTCGCCAGCTCTGCTTGCCGAGTGGCGGCAGACGCTCGAGTTTGTTCTTGGCGCGCTCGCCGGCACGCATCCCGCACCGAGCCACGTTCTCGATGCCCAGGGACACAGCCTCGCCTTCGACATCCAGGATCTAGGCTGGGACAATCTCAAATGGCGTGCCGTACTGGGCGTCAAGACGCAAATCCGGCGCGTCATCGGCCCGATAATCGTGCGTGCCGACCAACTCGTCGCACAGGTGCTGCGCGGCGAGTTCGGCACGGCACTCGCCGGCCCAAATGGGCCCGTACCGGCGCATCTCGCCGACAGTCATCTCATGCAGGAGAACGATCGCGAGATTGCGCGCGCGATCCTCACCCCCGTGACGCCGCCCGAAAAGATCGAGCGACATGCAGAGCTCATGCTCCAGCTCGCTCGCCAGCATCTGGCGCCCGTCAACCTGCCGCGCATGGCGGCGGAACTCGGCATGAGGCCTGAAGCACTAGCCCATGCCCTCGCGCCCGTGGCGAGCGGTGAGCGTCACTTACTGCGGCGGCTGATCTACGGCACCGTCCTCCGCAACGATATCGAGGATAGCTGGGCGCTGATCCTGCGCCTTCTCAAAGTCACGCCGCCGGACCGTGCGGTACCGCTCGTGCCTCTCGACGCGGTGCGCCCCCCCATCACGGCCGCGACGCCAATAGATCTCATGCTGTATCCGGATCTGCCGCAGTACAAGGCCGGCGATGCCATCGAGATCACCGTACGCTCGAATGTCGATTGCATCCTGACGATCATCAGCATCGATACAGCGGGCTTCGGTACAGTGATCTTCCCGAATGACCTCACGACGAACAATCGAATTGGTGCTCACCTAAGCGTGACGCTGCCCCCTCAAGGTTCGCGTTACCGCTTTCGTCTCAAGGAAAAGGGTCGCGAGCGCATCGTTGCACTCTGCACGCGCATGGAAGGCCTCGTCGAAGGCATTCGTCACGACTTCGAGCGCCAGCGCTTTCAGGAGCTCGGCCCCTACGCGGCCTTTCTCGACGCGAGCCTTCGCCGCCCTCCGCCTGTACCTGAGAGCGAGCGGAAGGAGGGCGCGCCGCCGCCCAGCCCTGCAATCGTGCCGCAGAACCAAATCTGGCGCACCGGTATCGTCATCGAAGTCAAATAGGTAAGAGCATAACTGGCGCGAAGTCGCACGGAGCAACATGGATGACGGAAACACCCTGCGCCGAAGCCTGGAACAATTTTGTTATGCACGTCGCGCCCAACGACTTCGAAACGGGCAGCAGCTATAGGACCGCAGCCATCGCAAATCTCTACATGGGCCTGTCCAACAACGGCGGCATAAACTCTTTCTTGACGTTCAGCCACGAGTTCGATGCGAAAGAGGTACTCGAAGCCTTGGTCTCGATTGGCGAATTGACGGCAGCGAAGCAGTTCAACCAAGTGCTTCAAAGCCTAAACGTGCCGGTACCAGCTTCGTCTCAGGAAGCTAGATTCCAACTGCTGGAGCGGCACTGGCCCAGCCTGCTGGACGAGCTAGATGTCCTATCACAAGAAGCTGACCGCGACTTGCTCCGAGCGCTGGAGCAGCATGTGGCGAAGCACGAGACATTCTACCTGACGCTCAACTGACCGCCTTATTCAGGCCTTCGCCAGAAAGCTCTCGATCACGCGCTTCCGGTCGCCGCTGTCGAATTCGATAGTGAGCTTGTTGCCATCAACGAGCGCCACCGTGCCGAAACCGAGCTTCTGATGGCGCACGCGGTCGCCTTTCGCGAAAGCCGACTCGTGATCGGATGAGGCTACGAGCTGGCCTTCGATCGTCTGCGGCGGTGGGCGTGCGGGACGCGCGGTTTTCCACTGCTCCTGCGCACGCTGCCAACCCGGCGTCGTGTAGTTCGTCGCGAACGGTGCCGGCGCATCGTCGAAGCGGCTCTTGCCGTAGGGATTGGCGCGGCCATAGCGCGGCTCGCCGCCCATGCTCGCATAGACGCCGCCAAAGGGACTGCGCGATTCCTGAACTTCGAGATGCGCTTCGGGAAGCTCATCGACGAAACGCGATGGCGCCGCCGACTGATAGAGCCCGCGATTGCGCCGGTTCTGCGCGAAGCTCACCTGTACGCGCCGCTTGCCGCGCGTGAGCCCCACATAGGCGAGGCGCCGCTCTTCCTCGAGGCCGGCAAGGCCGCTTTCGTCGAGCGAGCGTTGATGCGGAAAAAGCCCTTCCTCCCAGGCCGGCAAAAAGACCGCCTCGAACTCCAGCCCCTTGGCGGCGTGCAGCGTCATCAGCGACACGCGATCGCCGTCATCGCCTTGCTCGACATCCATGACCAACGCCACGTGCTCGAGGAACCCGCCGAGGGTCTCGAACTGATGCATGAAGCGGATCAGCTCTTTCAGGTTCTCGAGCCGCGATTGCGCTTGCGGGCTCTTGTCCGCCTGCCACATGGACGTGTAGCCGCTCTCGTCGAGGATAAGCTCGGCAAGCTCGGTGTGCTTCACGCCCTCGGCCTGCCCACGCCAGCGCATGAACGCCGCGACAAGATCAGCAAGCGCACGCCGCGCCTTGGGCTTCAGCTCGTCGCTTTCGGCGATCTGGCGCGCCGCCTCGAACATGGGCACGCCGCTCGCCCGCGCGAGATCATGGATCTGCTTGATGGTCGCATCACCGAGCCCGCGCTTGGGTACGTTTACGATGCGCTCGAACTTCAGATCGTTGGATGGATTGTGCGTGACTTCGAGATACGCGATCGCATCCTTGATTTCCTGGCGCTCGTAGAAGCGCGGACCGCCGATCACGCGATAGGGAAGGCCGAGCGTGATGAAGCGGTCTTCGAACACGCGCATCTGAAAGGACGCGCGCACCAGGATCGCGACCTCATTGAGCCGGTGCCCGCTCTTGGCCAGGCGCTCGATCTCTTCGCCGATCGCGCGCGCTTCCTCCTCATCGTCCCACACGCCGAGAATGGAAACCTTCTCGCCGGGTGCATCGTCCGTGAAGAGCGTCTTGCCGAGGCGGCCGGTGTTGTGCGCGATGAGCCCCGCTGCGGCCCCGAGAATATGGCCCGTCGAGCGGTAATTGCGCTCGAGGCGGATGACGACGGCGCCTGGAAAATCCTTCTCGAAGCGCAGGATGTTGTCGACCTCGGCACCGCGCCAACCGTAGATCGACTGGTCGTCGTCGCCGACGCAACAAAGGTTCGGTTGTCCGCCCTGTACTTGCGCGATCAATCGCAGCCACTGGTACTGGACGACATTGGTATCCTGATACTCGTCGACGAGGATGTAACGGAAGCGGCGCTGATAGTCGGCAAGCACATCCGGGTGCTCGCGGAAGAGCCTCAGCGTCTCGAGCAGGAGGTCGCCGAAGTCGACAGCGTTGAGTTCCTTGAGACGCTGCTGATAGGCCGCATAGAGACGCGCGCCGATCCCGGCGAAGGCCTGCGCGTCGCCCGTGCTGACCTTGTCCGGCGTCAGCCCCTTGTTCTTCCAGTTGTCGATCATCCCAGCGAGCTGGCGCGCCGGCCAGCGGTCCTTGTCGAGACCCTCGGCCTCGATGACCTGCTTGATGAGACGAATCTGGTCGTCCACGTCGAGGATCGTGAAGCCGTCCTTGAGGCCGACCAGCTCAGCGTGACGGCGAAGGATCTTCACGCCGATCGCATGGAACGTGCCGAGCCACGGCATGCCCTCGACGGCACCCCCGATGAGCGTGCCGATGCGCTCCTTCATTTCGCGCGCGGCCTTGTTCGTAAAGGTCACCGCGAGAAGCTGCGAGGGATAGGCCTTCCGGCTCGCCAGGATGTGGGCGATACGAGTTGTAAGCACCCGCGTTTTGCCAACGCCAGCACCGGCGAGCACCAGCACCGGCCCCTCGGTCGCCTCGACAGCACGTCGCTGCTCTGGATTGAGCCCATCGAGATAAGGCACCGCAGCCTGCACGGCCGCGCGCTCCGACACGGTCAGCCGCGCCGGGGTCTCGGGCCTCGGCGGGGACGCATTCGGCGCCATGGGAAGGTCGAACGGCGGCTCGTCGTCGTCCTCGGCCGGCAGCCCACTCATTTTCACCTGATTCGCTGACATCACGGGGCCTTATAGCACGGGATCGGCGGCAACAATTCGGCGTTTGTTCTCCATGTCGGGGTTCCGATCCCGGGTGACAAGGCCGCTTCCTTTACTGGACGCCCCAGCGTAGTGTTCGGCCCCAGCAGATCAGGGACTTACGGGGAGAGAAATAGCCGTGCAGCTCAAAATGACCGGCCGAAATGCGCTCGTCACCGGGGCCAGCAAAGGCATCGGACTCGCGATCGCCAAGGCTTTCATGGGGGCGGGCGCCAATGTGGCCATCGTTGCCCGGCGCCAGGAGAGCCTGGACGCCGCCAAGGCGGAGCTGTCCAAGCTCGGCGGCGGCAAGGTCGCCACCATCGCCGGCGACGTGAGCAAGGCCGAGGATTGCGCGCGGGTATTTGCCGAGGCCGAGAAAGCCCTCGGGTCACTCGACGTGCTCGTGAACAATGCGGGCACCTCCAAGACGGGCCAGTTCGAGACCATCACCGACGAAGTCTGGCAGGCCGATATCGACCTCAAGCTTTTCGCCGCCATCCGACTCTGCCGCCTCGCATTCCCCGGCATGAAAGCGCGCAGTTACGGCCGCGTCATCAACGTGCTCAACACGAGCGCCAAGGCACCCGCCGGCGGGCGCGCGCCGACGGCCGTCTCGCGTGCAGCCGGCATGGCGCTGACCAAAGTCCTCGCCGGAGAGGGCGCGCCTCACAATATCCTCGTCAATGCCGTCCTCGTCGGACGCATCGAGAGTGATCAGTGGGTGCAACGCCACGCGCACGAGAACAAGGGCCGCAGCCTCGCCGCCTACTATGAGGAGATGGGCAAGGACATTCCGCTCGGACGCGTCGGCACGGCGGAGGAATTCGCCAACATGGTGCTGTTCCTCGCCTCCGACGCGGGCAGCTACATAACAGGCACCGCGATCAACATCGACGGCGGCGCCTGCCCGGTCGTCTGAGAATGTCGGCGGCCGGAATTTGCGCACTGGAGACTTGGTAATGCGTATCGACGTTCGGTGGCTGGCGCGAGTGGCTGCCGTCATTGTCCTGACGACCACGCCACTCGCAGCGGCGGATGTAGCCGGGACGTCGACGATTACGGCGGTGACCGTCTTCTCGCGCGGCGCCGAGGTGACGCGCACGGCCCTTCTCAAAATCGAGCAGGGTGAGCACGTCATCGTCTTCAAGGATCTGCCCGCGCAGGCCATCGAAAGTTCGATCAGGATCGAGGGCCGCAGCACCGGCCGCCTCGATATCGGCTCCGTCGATACACGCCGCGTCGAGATCCCCCGCCTCGATCCTGCGGTCAGCAAGAGCGAGCGGCGCAGGCTCGAGGAAGCCATCGAGAAGCTCCAGGACGAGCGCGCTGTCATTGCAGCAGACGTAGAGGCTGCCGAAGCACAAAAGCGCTTCGTCGAAGGGCTAGTGACGCTCCCATCGCGCCCGACTGCAAAACCGGGCGAAAAGGCCGAAAAAGGCGAGGAATGGGGCGATATCTTCGCCTTGATCGGCAGCCGGCTCGCCGAGGCCGAGAAAGCACGCCTCACGGCGGGCCTCAGAGTGCGCGAGCTCGACCATCGCATCACCGATCTCGAGCGGGCGCTGTCCGACCTCGCGCCGGTGGAAGACGCGCGCACGGAGGTTCGTGTCAACGTCACGGCCGCCGCCGCACTCGAGGCGAACCTGCTGCTGCGCTATCAGGTGCCCGCTGCGTCCTGGCAATCTCTGTACGATGCACGGCTGATGACGGGCGCGCGCAATGTCGCGCCGAGCCTCGTACTCATCAGGCGCGCCGCGGTGCAGCAGCGCTCGGGCGAGGACTGGAGGGACGTTGCGTTGACGCTGTCGACCGCCCGGCCGACGAACGGCGCATCGGCGCCGAGCCTCGATACGACGACCATCGATTTCGTACCAGAAGTGCCTCTGCCGCGCCCTGTGGCGAGCGCGCCGTCACCGGCCGCGCAGGCAACGCGAGAGCGGCGATCGGGCCTCGACGCGAGCAGCAGCCCGGCCGAGGCCGGCGCCGCCGACAAAAAGCAGGATGAGGAATTCGCGATCGGAGAGCAGCAGGCGAGTGCCGACATTTCCGCGTTCCAGGCCCGCTTCGATATTCCCGGCCGCACCACCATCCTCGCCACGAGCGAGGTCAAGCGCGTGCTGATCGACCAGGCGACCATCGAGCCGACGCTTGTCGTGCGCACCGTGCCGCGTTTGCGCCCGCAGGCTTATCTCTACGCCAAGCTCGTCGCGCCGAAGACGTCGGCCTATCTCCCCGGCGCGATCGCGCTCTTCCGTGACGGGACCTTCGTCGGCATGGGTAAGCTGCCGTTGCTGGCCCCTGGGCAGGAGCAGGAGATCGGCTTCGGCGCCGACGACTCCGTCCGCGTCAGATATGCGACCGTCGAGGACAAGCGCGGCGAGACGGGGCTCATCTCGTCCCAGCAGACGGACACGCGCGCGTTTCGCATCTCGGTCAAGAACCTGCACGAGCGCGCGATCGCGATCTCGGTGCAGGACAACATCCCGACTTCGCGGCAGCAGGACATCAAGGTGGAGCTGACTGGCAAGACACCGCCGACCCGACGTGACGTCGACGACAAGCGCGGCGTGCTGGCGTGGGAGGCACTGGTTCAGCCGGACGAAGAGCGCCAGATCGAATTCGGATTTCGGGTGTCGTGGCCGGCAGGCAAGCGCGTCATATATGGGCGCTGAATCGCCAGCGGAAGCCGAGCTGGCAGAACAAAGGGGCCGCTCACCAAATGAACGGCCCAAGTCTAGGGAGGAAACGCCCGAAGTGGGCAATAGCAACGACAGATCGTCATCGCAGCTACGATTTTGAGCATGCTCCCACACCGCTGATTCGGCAATCGTCAACAGTGCAGACGCATGCGGATAGACGAATGTTGATAAGCCCTATGCGTCAAAACTGTCACATATCATCGTACTGAGCATTGATCAAAAAACCACACGCCTCCGTGCACGGCCCATCCCCCCCGAACCAACGTGACGCCGCCCATGAAGTCGCCAGCCCCCACCTTTGCCACCCTGCTCGAGACAGCCCACACGCTTGCCGACCTTTCCGGTGCAGTCATCCTGCGCCGCTTTCGCCGGCCGATAGCCGTCGAGGACAAGGGGAGCGCCCTCGGCTTCGATCCCGTCACAGCCGCCGACCGCGACGCCGAGCGCGTGATCAGCCGCTACCTGCAAAGCAACCACCCCTCTCACAGCGTCGTCGGCGAGGAGCACGGCAGCCGCGCGGGCGACGGATCCAGCACGCTGCGCTGGCTCATCGACCCGATCGACGGCACCAAGGCTTTCATCATGGGCAGCCCCCTCTGGGGCACCCTCATCGGCCTCCTCGACAGCGAAGCGCCAGTCCTCGGCCTGATGAATCAGCCCTTCACCGGCGAGCGCGTGTGGACGAGCCGCTCGGCAACACACTGGCGCACGGCGGACGGGCGCACGCGTCGCGTCCGCACGCGCGCCTGCCCCAAGCTCCAGCACGCTATTCTGACGACCACCAGTCCGAACCTCATTGGTGAGGAGGATCGCAAGAAGTTCTTCGAGATCGCAGGGCGCGCACGCCTGACCCGCTATGGCGGCGACTGCTACGGCTACTGCCTGCTCGCTGGTGGCCACACCGATCTGCTCATCGAGACAGGCCTCAAGCCTCACGACGTCGCCGCACTCATTCCGATCATCGAACGGGCCGGCGGGCGCATCACCACGTGGGAGGGCGAACCTGCCACCAACGGCGGCCGCATCGTTGCTGCCGGTGATCCTGCGCTCCACGAACAGGTGCTCAAAATTTTGAGCCGCTGAGCGAGCGCCATCACGCATTTCGCTGCATATCTGAAGCGGATGAATGCGCCTTCACCGCAGGGCCAAGATTTCGCGCGTTCTGAGTGTTTCCTTGCGGCCCATCGACAGTGGATCAGCGAGGGAGAACGCTCATGATCAGGAAGTTCACACTCGGCACGGCAGCCGCCGTCGCCATGGCCATCTCGGCAAGCAGCGCAGCCAATGCGCAGGCGTGCTCGCGGGCGGTCGTATCCGCCACGGGCAAGACCTCCATTACGGCCATTGGTGCGCGCGTCAGCGCTCGCAGTGCCTGGCGGACCAGCGTTTCGCGTCGTCTCGGCGCTCGATATGCCTCGGTGAGCCGTGCGCGTGCGTCACGCGACATCTGCTGGAAGTCCGGCAAGCGCACGACCTGCCGGTTCGTCGGCCGCCCCTGCCGCGTCTAGTGCATGATCGTTCGAGATAGATCGCTAAGCGGTCCCACCTCGAACGTGAAGTGCGCTTTAGCGCAAACGAAACGGGGCGCCCGATGGGCGCCCCGAATTCATTCCGAGCTCGTGCTCCAGCAAAGCTTCAGTTGAGCTTGCCCTTGAGATCACGGATCGAGCGGTTCAATAGATCGGCGCCACCGTCGCCCTTGAGCTTGTCACCGATGAGACGCTCCGCCGCCGACATCGCAACGTCGACTGCCGCAGCCCGCACCTCGCTCACGGCCTGAGCCTCGGCGCGCGCGATCTTCTCCTCGGCGAGGCGCGTGCGCCGCTCGAGTTGCTCCTTGAGGCTCTTCGCGCTCTCAGCCTTCATCGTCTCGGCCTCGCGGCGCGCCTGATCGATGATGGCCTTGGCCTCCTCGTCGGCGGCGCGCTGCTTGCGCTGGTAGTCCGCAAGCAGATCCTGCGCTTCCTCGCGCAGGCGGCGTGCCTGATCGAGTTCCTTGCGCACGGCATCGGCCCGGTCGTCGAGCGCCTTCGTGATCAGCGAAGGCACGCCCATCTTGACGAGGATGCCCACGAAGATGAGGAACGATGCGGCGACCCAGAAATCAGGCGTAAAGAACATTGCTGCTTCCCTGGTTCCTACCTCAGCCTGCCTTGACCTTGGCAAGCGTCTGGCGGACTTCGTCAACCGTAACACCCTTGCCGGTCAGCATCGACACGATATCGGTCGCCGTGCTCGCGGCAATCTCATCGACGCTCGCAAGCGCCCGCGACTTCGTCTCCGCGATCCGCTTCTCGGTCTCGGCTAGCTTCGCGTTGAGATCACCTTCGACACGATGGCGCTCGGCGTCGGTCTCCGCCGCGAGCTTGTCGCGGGTTTCCTTCGCGAGGCCCTGTGCCTTACCGCGGGCATCCGCGAGCGACTGCTCGTAGGCCTTGAGCGCCGCGTCCGTCTCCACCTTGAGGCGTGCAGCCTCGTCGAGATCACGCTGGATGCGATCGCGACGCTCCTCGATGACCTCGCCGATGCGCGGCAATGCGACCCGCGCCATCAGGAAGTAGAGCGCCCCGAAGCTTAGCGCGAGCCAGAAGAGCTGTTTGGCGAACGTCGAAGGGTCGAACGGCGGAAACACATCCGGCGCAGCCGCGCTTGGAATGAATTCGCCGGTCGTCACTGCGACCGCCCCGAGAAGCAACATGGACATTGCGCCCCTGCCGTCTGTTCGGCATCGGCCTCGACCGATGCCCGGATACGCGGTGCGGCAACACGAAGTCGCCGCGTCTCAACCCGCAGTCTGATCGCTTACGATCAGACCACGAAGAGGAGGAGGAGCGCGATGAGCAGCGAGAAGATGCCGAGCGCTTCCGTCAGCGCGAAGCCGAGGAGCAGCGTGCCGCGCTGGCCGTCAGCCGCCGACGGGTTGCGGAGTGCGCCCGAAAGGAACTGGCCGAACAGGTTGCCGAGGCCGATGCCGGCGCCTGCCATACCGAGGCACGCGATGCCTGCACCGATGTACTTTGCTGCCACTGGATCCATGATGATCTCCCTGGGTTGATCGACTGTGTAGGTGGATTGGATTGATGCTGTGAGCCCGTCAGTGATGGGCTCCGTGCACCGCGTCGTGGAGATAGACGCAGGTCAGCACCGCGAAGACATAGGCCTGCAGGACCGCGACCAGAACTTCGAGCGCGGTCAGCGCGACAGTACCGAAGAGTGCCAGAGGCGAGAGGATGCCCCACACGCCCGCAGCGAGCAGCGAGCCAACGAAGCCCGCGAAAATCTTGAGCGCGATGTGGCCCGCCAGCATGTTGGCGAAAAGACGAACCGAAAGGCTCAGCGGCCGCGACAGGAACGAGATGACCTCGATCGGCACCATCAGCGGCAGCAGAGCCGGCGGCACATCGGGCACGAAAAGCTTGAGGAAGTGTACGCCCTGCGTCGCCACGCCATAGACGATCACGATCCCGATCACGAGGAGTGCAAGCGCCGCCGTCACGACGATGTGGCTCGTGACCGTGAACGTGCCCGGTACCAAGCCGACCATGTTGCAGATCAGCACGAACATGAACAGCGAGAAGACCAGCGGGAAGAACTTCATGCCTTCCTGGCCGACGTTCTCGCGAACCGTATTGGCGACGAACTCGTAGAGCAGTTCCGCGATCGACTGCATCCGTGTCGGCACGAGCGAACGCCCGCGCATGGACATGATGAGGAAGGACGAAATCAGCCCCACCGCGATGATCATGAACAGCGCGGAGTTCGTGAAGGATGTATCGAAGCCGAAGAGTCTCAGCGGAACGAGATCCTTGATCTCGAACTGCGCGATTGGACTATGTACCCCGTCAGCGCCAGCAGCCACGTGCCCGTGCCCCTTACCTGTTCTCGTCCTCGTCGTCGTCCCGAACGGACGGCGCCGGCGGCGTCTTCTCGCGCATCGCGACCCTGATCACATTCAGGATGCCCGCGGCAGCGCCCAACAAAAAGAACAGGACAAACATGATCGGCTTTTCAGTGCCGAGCCACTTGTCCAGATACCAACCGATCAGACCGCCGGCTACGATGCCGCCGATCAGCTCAGCGGAAGCCCGCATCCCGCGCCCTGCGGCCGAGGGCCTCAAGGGCCGCTGTGCCGCGTCGCGCTCGCGTTTGACCGAGCCGAGACGCTCGCCGATCGCCTCAGATCGCCGCCTCAGAGCCTCACGATCCTCCGGCGTGATCTCGCCTTTCGGATCGGGTTGCTTGCTGCCGTCGACCGACATGATGGCTGCCCCGACACGCCCCGAGGACCGAGGCGCGGCCGCTTCCAACTTCGCGGGGAACATAGATACCCCCCCTGGGGGTGTCAAGAAAGCGTGATGGCCCTCTGAAGGCCACAAAGGCGGCGAAAGCGCGCAGGGCCGCTTCCACGTTTAGGGAAAGGCCTTGCCACGTCCTCGGGGCGGCGAGAAGATCGCCCTCGTTTGATCGCGCTAATACGCATTAGGCACTGCCAAAATGGCATTCTGTCGAAAGCTCTTTGAATGCTCGATCGCTTGCGTAACACGGCCCGTCATTTCGCGAAGCATCCTCTGACGAGGGATGCCCAGCTCGCAGCCTGGGCAAGGCTTGCCACGTGGCAAATCAAGAGCCGATTGCGGGAGGAGGTCGTGGTGCCGTGGGTCGGCGGACAACGGCTCGCCGTACGGCGTGGCATGACTGGCGCAACGGGCAATATCTATGTGGGGTTACAGGAATTCGCCGGCATGATGCTGCCGCTCCATTTCCTACGCCCCGCGGATCTCTTCTTCGATATTGGCGCCAACGTGGGAACCTACACGGTGCTGGCATCCGGCGTGTGCGGCGCGCGGACCTGGGCCTTCGAACCAGCGCCCGAGACCACTCCACTTCTCAGGCGCAACATATCACTGAACGGGCTGGACGGCCTTGTTCGCGTGTTCGATGTGGCGCTCGGCGCCCAGGACGGGGAGGCGTTCTTCACGACAGGCGAGGGACCAGAGAACCGGATCATTGCCGCGGAAGCGCCAGAGTCGCGCCGGGTCCAGCAGCGACGCCTCGACACTCTGATCGGCGCGGACTGTCCGACCATGATCAAAATGGATGTCGAAGGCCATGAGGAGGACGCTCTGATTGGCGCCGAGACCGCGCTGGCCGCTCACGAGCTGAAGATCATAACGCTCGAGACCGTTACGCCCCGCATTCGTTCGCTTCTCACCGAGCGGAATTTCACCGTCGTGCACTACGATCCCTTCAGCCGCACGCTGGCTGATGAGCCCGTTGGAGCACCGGCGGACACAGTTTTCGTGCGGGACCGCGATTTCGTTGCTGCGCGCCTCGCCACCTCGAAGCCGGTGAAGATTCTCGGGCGTGAGATCTAGGATCCCGCGCACAGCTCCGAAATCAGCCCCCGCCGGCACCCTCGTAATCGCCCGAAAGAAACAACCGGTAGGCCGGATTGCCGGTTTCATCCCAGTAGGGATAACCGAGCGCGTCGAGCCGTGCAGCGAGCTGTCCGCGCGCCTCAGGCGCGACCTGAATACCGGCCAGAATGCGCCCGTAATCCGCACCGTGATTGCGGTAGTGGAAAAGCGAGATGTTCCACTCCGGCGCCAGGCTTTCGAGAAACTTCAGCAGCGCCCCCGGTCGCTCGGGAAACTCGAAGCGGTAGATAAGCTCGTCCGTCAGTCCTGGCGCGCGCCCGCCGACCATGTAGCGCACGTGCTCCTTGGCCATCTCGTTGTCGCTCATGTCGAGCACGGGATAGCCCTCGGACTTGAGGCGGGCGATCAGCTCGTTCTTCTCGGCCTCCCCGCGATGGAGCGCGATACCGGCGAATATCTGCGCCGGCGTCGAGGCGTCGGCATAGCGATAGTTGAACTCGGTGATGCCGCGGCCCTGGAGCGTGCGGATGAAGCCGCGATACGCGCCCGGCCGCTCGGGTAGTGTCACTGCCAGCAGGGCTTCGCGATGCTCGCCGACCTCGGCGCGATCAGCGATCGTGCGCAGGCGATCAAAATTCAGGTTCGCGCCGCTGTTGACCGCGATCAGCGCACCCGCATCCGCGCCTTTGCGTTCGGCATAGATCTTGAGGCCTGCGAGGCTCAGCGCGCCGGAAGGCTCAGCGACCGCGCGCGTATCGTCGAAGATGTCCTTGATGGCCGCGCACATGCCGTCGATGTCGACGGTGATGATCTCGTCGAGCAGCGCACTGCACAGGCGATAGGTCTCCTCGCCCGCGCGGCGCACGGCGACGCCATCGGCGAACAGGTCCACTTGATCGAGCGTCACGATCTGCTTGTGCTTGAGCGCGGCCGCCATGCTCGCGGCATCCACCGGCTCGACGCCGACGACCTTCGTCGAAGGGCTCAGGAATTTCACGAACGCCGCGACGCCCGCCGCGAGCCCACCGCCGCCGATCGGCACGAAGATCGCCTCGATCGGATCGGGATGCTGGCGCAGGATTTCGAGGCCGACGGTGCCCTGCCCGGCGATCACGTCCGGATCGTCGAAGGGATGGACGAACGTCAGGCCCTCGGCTTTTTCCAGTTCGCGCGCCTTGGCATAGGCCTCGTCGAAGGCATCGCCGTGTAGGACCGCATTGCCACCGAGCCGCCGCACGGCCTCGACCTTGATGGCCGGCGTGGTGAGCGGCATCACGATGGTCGCCTTGATGCCGAGCTTCTTCGCCGCGAGCGCCACACCCTGCGCGTGATTGCCGGCCGAGGCGCAGATCACACCGCGTTTGCGCGCGTCCTCGGAGAGCCGCACGATCTTGTTGTAGGCGCCGCGGATCTTGAAGGAGAAAACCGGCTGCAGGTCCTCGCGCTTGAGCAGGGCGCTTCGGCCGAGCCGCTCGGAGAGTCGCGGCAGCGGATCGAGGGCGGTCTCCTCGGCAACGTCATAGACGCGCGCGGTGAGGATGGCCTGAGCATAGTCGCTCAGCGAGCGGTGGGTGGTCATCATTCATAGCTCTGTTGGTGGGCCCCAGACATCGACAAGCCCCGTCAGTCAGTGGTCCTTATAGGCCCGACAACGGCCGAGAGCGATGGACTTTTGGACAGGTCAAAACCTCCGCCCGGCACATGCAGAAACAAAAAGGAGCCCACTTGCACGGGCTCCTGCTGATTTGCTGGCCTATTACGGGTCTTCAGAAACGGTAGCTGGCACCGCCGCGGATCGCGTGCATCGTCAAATCGACCGGCATGGAGACTTCCGGAAAGAACGGCGCCAAGCCGCCTGACGACGAACCGAAATCTGTGTAGCGATACTCGATGCGCGCCGAAAGATTCTTTGCAATCATCCACTCCGCGCCGCCACCAACGGTCCAACCGCTGACCGTGTCCGAGTACCCGCAGCAAATTAGGAAGGCGGGTCCACCCTTGAAATCGAAGTCGCCGAAGGCCCAGCCCGCTGTCGCGTAGAACAAGGCGCCGTTATGGATCACACCGACGCGGGCGCGAAGCGACCCTTGCCAGTTCATCTCCGCGGAACCTGTCGACGTATCGCCGGTCAGATCGGTGTAGCTGCCGCTGACATCGCCGAACTCGATGTCGGCCTCGATACCGTAGACGATCGAACCACGCTGCAGGTTGTAGCCGACGTGGCCACCGAAGATGAAACCGTCCGGATCCGAGTTGGCGGGAAACGGTCCACCAAGCAACCCGCCTTGCTCGAACGAATGGCGCGCGCCGCCCCACATGTAGCCAGTCTGAGCACCAGCATACAGCCCGCTCCATAACAAGGTCGGAGCAGTTAACGGCGGGCTATCTTTCATGCTCCCGCGAGGACCACCCAGGTCGGCGGCCATGACATCGTTCGTTATCGCAAGGGGCGCCGCAGCAACCATGCCCACGGCCAGCGCACAGGCGCCCGCCAAAATTTTGATCGATCGCATATATATGCCCCCCAGCGATCGCGACGCCTGCCGTGCGCCGCACGAATCAACATTGATCACGCTAGTTCAGACTTTCTGGGCGCGCCATGTTCGCAGCAACCGCCGCAAGGGCGAGCAGCAGGATGTGGCGGCGGAGCCGCACCTTCAAATGTAAGTACGGCCGCAGTCTTTGCGGCCGTACTGCCTTTTCAGGGGGCTCGAACTGGATAACCTCAACTGCACCCACTCGTGCCGCCGCAGGTGTCGCACTTGAGGCAGGTGCCGTTGCGGACGAGCGTGAAGTTTCCGCACTCGCGGCAATCCTCACCTTCATAGCCGCGCAAGCGCGCCTCGGTCCGACGATCGGCCGTCGAGATGACCTCCGTCTTCAGCGCGAGCGAGCCTTCCGTGACGTGCGTCACCGTCTCGACGGTGCGCTGCTGATAGAGCGCCGTCGCGGTGTTCCCCGCAAACGCTGTCGCGACTTCCCGCTGCATGGTACCGACCGCCGCCGCCGGCTCGGAGCGCTTGATCTGCGTCACGTTCGGCATGGGTACGCCACGCAGCAAGCCCTTGCTGACGAAGCGCGCGGGCGGCGGAGCAACAGGCGCCTCGTCGGCCTCTTGCAACTCCTCGTCCGAGGCACCGAGCGCCGTCGCACCGACGATCTGCGTCGGATCGACATGCGCGAGGTCATGCCGCTCGAGATACGACACGGCGAGTTCGCGGAAGATGTAGTCGAGGATCGAGGTCGCGTTCTTGATGGCCTCGTTACCCTGCACGAGACCGGCCGGCTCGAAGCGCGTGAACGTGAAGGCATCCACGTACTCGTCGAGCGGCACGCCGTACTGCAGGCCGAGCGAGATTGCGATGGCGAAATTGTTCATCAAGCTGCGGAAAGCGGCGCCTTCCTTGTGCATGTCGATGAAGATCTCGCCGAGGCGGCCATCGTTGTACTCACCCGTGCGTAGGTACACTTTGTGCCCACCGACCGAGGCCTTCTGCGTGTAACCTTTGCGGCGCCCTGGCAGCTTCTCGCGCTCGCGCGCGCGCTCGATGATCCGCTCGACAATGCGCTCGGCTGCAACCGCCGCGCGCTGCTGTGCGGGCTTGTCCGAGGCCATTTCCGCGGCCACTTCCTCGGCTTCCTCGGGGTCATCCGCGAGGATCTGCGAGTTCAGCGGCTGCGAAAGCTTGGAGCCATCGCGATAGAGCGCGTTGGCCTTGAGCGCCAGCTTCCACGAGAGCTTATAGGACTCCTTGCAGTCCTCGACCGTCGCATCGTTCGGCATGTTGATGGTCTTCGAGATCGCGCCCGAGATGAAGGGCTGGCTCGCCGCCATCATGCGGATGTGGCTCTCGACCGAGAGGAAGCGCTTACCGATGCGACCGCACGGATTGGCGCAGTCGAACACCGCCAGATGCTCCGCCTTCAGGAACGGCGCGCCCTCGACCGTCATCGTGCCGCAGACGTGGTTGTTGGCGGCATCGATGTCCTTCTTCGTGAAACCGAGGAAGGCGAGCAGGTCGAACGTCGGATCGAGCAGCTTCTCCGCCGGCACCTTCAGCGAAGTCTTGAGGAAGTCCTCGCCGAGCGAGTAGCGGTTGAAGACGAACTTGATGTCGAACGCCGTCTTGAGGGAGCCCTCGAGCGTCGCCAGCGCCTCGTCGGTGAAGCCCTTCGTGCGCAGCGTCGTGTGGTTGATGCCCGGCGACTGCTTCAGCGAACCGTGGCCGACAGCATAAGCCTCGATCTCCGCGATCTCGGCCTCTGGATAGCCGAGCGTGCGCAGTGCCTCCGGCACCGACTGGTTGATGATCTTGAAGTAGCCGCCGCCGGCGAGCTTCTTGAACTTCACGAGTGCGAAGTCCGGCTCGATACCCGTCGTATCGCAATCCATGACGAGGCCGATCGTGCCCGTCGGGGCAACCACCGTCGCCTGCGCGTTGCGATAGCCGTGCTGCTCGCCGAGTTCCAGCGCACGATCCCAGGCGCGGCGCGCCGCCGATGACAACGCCGTCTCCTTGAGCGCGGCATGATCGAGCGGCACGGGATCCGTGTTGAGCTGCTCGTAGCCGCCCGCTGCACCATGCGCCGCACGGCGATGATTGCGGACGACGCGCAGCATGTCGCCCGCGTTCGGCCCAAAGCCCGGGAAGGGGCCGAGCTCCGACGCCATCTCGGCGCTCGTCGCATAGGCGACACCGGTCATGATGGCCGATATCGCACCGCAAATCGCACGACCCTGCGTGCTGTCATAGGGAATGCCCGAGGCCATGAGCAGGCCGCCGATGTTGGCGAAGCCGAGGCCGAGCGTGCGATAGCGGTAGGAAAGTTCCGCGATCTGGCGCGAGGGGAACTGCGCCATCATCACCGAGATTTCGAGCACGACGGTCCAGAGGCGGCAGCAGTGCTCGTACGCCGCGACGTCGAACGAGCCATCCTCCTTGCGGAAGCGCATCAGGTTCAGCGAGGCGAGATTGCACGCCGTGTCGTCGAGGAACATGTACTCCGAGCACGGGTTCGACGCGCGGATCGGGCCGGAACTCGGGCACGTGTGCCAGTCGTTGATGGTCGTGTGGTACTGGATGCCTGGATCGGCCGAAGCCCACGCGGCAAAGCCGATCTTTTCCCAAAGATCGCGCGCCTTGACCGTCTTCATGACTTTCTTCGAGAGGCGCGCCGTCAGCGCCCAATCCTTGTCGTCTTCCACGGCATTGAGGAACTCGTCCGTCACGCGGACGGAGTTGTTCGAGTTCTGACCGGAGACGGTCAGATAGGCCTCGGAATCCCAATCGGTGTCGTAGGTCGCGAAGTCGAGATCCTTGTAGCCCTGGCGCGCGAACTGGATGACGCGCAGGATGTAGTTCTGCGGCACGGAATCGCGCTTGGCGTCGCGGATGGCGCGCTTCAGAGCGGGGTTCTTCAGCGGATCGAAGCAAGCGTCGCCGTCGGCCTCGCAGTTCACGCAAGCGGACATGACGGCCTTGAGGCGCTTCTGGCAGATCTTGGAGCCGGTCACGAGCGCCGCGACCTTCTGCTCTTCCTGCACCTTCCAATCGATGTAGGCCTCGATGTCGGGATGATCGACGTCGACGACGACCATCTTCGCCGCGCGGCGCGTCGTGCCGCCGGACTTGATGGCGCCAGCCGCGCGATCGCCGATCTTGAGGAAGCTCATGAGGCCCGAAGACTTGCCGCCGCCTGACAGGCGCTCGCTCTCGGCGCGCAGCAGCGAGAAGTTCGAGCCCGTGCCCGAGCCGTACTTGAAGAGGCGCGCCTCGCGCACCCAGAGGTCCATGATGCCGTTCTCGTTGACGAGATCGTCTTCGACGGACTGGATGAAGCAGGCGTGCGGCTGCGGGTGCTCGTAGGCCGAGGTCGACTGCGTGAGCTTGCCCGTCTGCCAGTCGACATAGAAGTGGCCCTGGCCGGGACCATCGATGCCATAGGCCCAGTGCAGGCCGGTGTTGAACCACTGCGGGCTGTTCGGCGCGCCCATCTGGTTTGCCAGCATGAAGCAGTGCTCGTCGAAGAACGCGCGCGCGTCCTCCTCCGTCGTGAAGTAGCCACCCTTCCAGCCCCAGTACGTCCAGGTGCCGGCGAGTCGCTCGATGACCTGGCGGGCGTCGGTCTCGCCGCTCGTGCGCTCATTCTCAGGGAGGTCGGCAAGCGCGCGCTCATCGGGAACGGAGCGCCACAGCCATGAGGGGACGCTGTTCTCTTCGACTTTGCGGAGCTTCTTCGGAACACCGGCCTTGCGGAAATACTTTTGCGCCAGGATGTCTGCGGCGACCTGGCTCCAATGCTCGGGCACGCTGAATTCGGCGAGACGGAAGACGACTGAACCGTCGGGGTTCTTGATCTCGGAAGTGGCCTTGCGGAAGGCAATGCGCTCGTAGGGAGACTTTCCGGCTTCCGTAAAGGCGCGTGCGATTTTCATGTGCCCTGCTGCTCGTTTTTGGGCACTGCGGAGCCGACAAAGGTACGCGCTACAAAACCTAGTAGCGTCACGGCAGTGCGTTTGTTTCAGATGTCCCTCTGTCCGAGCCATGCCCCCATGGTCAGACGGTCTCACGCAATTCAACGCAACAGGCACAAGGCTACCGACCGCTGCAAGCCATCGACTTGCGCGCTTTTCACGCTCACAATTTGGAAACTCGTCGTGTCCCCCGCGAAGCGCGGGCCCCTCATTTCCCCCGCCAACGGGCCCCGCATCCGGGCGCCGCATCAGCTGTCATCAATGTCGGTGATTCGAGCGCCTTCGTCACGATCTATTGGGGTTGCCGATGCGCCCCGCCACTACATGTAGTGCGTCTGTACATCCGGTGGAGAAGCTGTGTGTCAGCTGGATGATCGCCAATCGGGCACTGTGACAGCCCACAAGAATTGAACGCGGCGATCCTGGCTCAGCCCCTTTTATTTACGGCAGATTTGCGGCATCGGGGGTCGGCGAACGCTCGCGCCAACACCGGACCGCCATCTGTCAAGCCCGTTCAGTGAGCACGGCGGAGGCACTATCGACAGCAAGGTTTTGACCTACTAGAGACCAACCTCAATCCCCACGACGCCGATGCTCTGTGGCGAGCCTGCATCACGGCCAGGAGTGGGCTCGCTTGGCTCCGTGCAACCTCCGCACGGCCTGCCATGCGAGCCCTCAACCCGCGATATTATCGACCCGCCTCCGCGCGCTGCGAATCGCGCTTCGCCTGAGCATCTCTTACGAACTGAGATACCCGCCCGATCTCCATGGGGTGGAGCAGACGCTCGGGTTTCTGGTTCTCGACGTTGTGCATACCCCTGGATGCCGTTCTGTAGCTCGGCCCGCTATGGCCCTTGCCGTTGGCGCGCTTCAGTTGCAGCGCCTTCCTGGCGATGCGCACCTGCTCTGGCCGGGCGGACTGCCGATCGCGGCGCTCTTTCTCATTGTTGAGGCGCTTGAGCGCACCGGCCAGCACGGCCGCCTTGTGCTTCGTGCCGGCGTTCTCGCGGGCGGGAGCGGCTCCCGGCCGTTCGGCCTTGCCCCGCATTTCGCGCCGCTGTCGATTGGATATGTCGCGGGCCCGCTTCCGCTTACTCCGCACCTGCTTGATGAGTTCGCTAAGCTCCGAATCGGTGAGATCCAACACCAGCGGGATATGGGTTTTGACGACCAGTTCGAGTTCATCGTCACTGAGCGCGCGGAGTTCATCGCGCATACGCACGGCCATGCTTTCCTCCCTAACTCCCCCTTGCCGAGGGGATCGATTGCTCCATCTCAAAGGGCGTGGCGCCCATATCGGTATATGAGGGTATGGCGCAGGGCATTCAACCGCAGCAGACTATGGCCCGCGCCCGTACGCGCACCGGAGTGGGTCGCAACTCTTTCTCTGAACGCCCCTTTTCGGCTGCCGGATTAACCCCATATGAACATCGCGGCGCCGATCGTGGGCCGTAGCACGTTGCTTACCCATTCTTTCGATGACGGCGCTTCCGTCCGGGCCTCTAGGGGGCGGCCGAAGCGCGCCGAGGAGGAGGACGAATGAACTTCGACATCTACACCGATCGCGCCAAGGGATTCGTGCAGGCTGCACAGTCACTTGCTCTGCGAGAGAACCACCAGCAGTTCAGCCCGGAGCACCTTTTGAAGGTGCTGCTCGATGACGACCAGGGCCTCGCGGCCGGCCTTATCGAACAGGCGGGCGGCAATCCGAAATCTGCACTTCAGGCAACCGAGCGCGCCCTTGCCCAGCGGCCGAAGGTGTCCGGCGGCAGCGGTCAGCTATACCTCGCCCCTGACCTCGCCCGCATCTTCGACCAGGCGGAAAAAATCGCCGAGAAGGCTGGCGACAAGTACGTCACGGCCGAGCGGCTGCTACTCGCCATCCTGCTCGAAGGCGCGAGCCCTGCTGCCAAGATCCTGAAGGACGCCGGCGTCTCCGCGCAGTCGCTCAATGCGGCCATCAACACCATCCGCAAAGGCCGCACCGCCGACACGGCATCCGCCGAGGAGGGCTATGATGCCTTGAAGCGCTATGCCCGTGACCTCACGGCTGCCGCTGCCGAAGGCAAGATCGATCCGGTCATCGGCCGCGACGAAGAGATCCGCCGCACCATCCAGGTCCTGTCGCGGCGCACCAAGAACAATCCCGTGCTCATCGGTGAGCCGGGCGTCGGCAAGACCGCGATCGCGGAAGGCCTCGCTCAGCGCATTATAAAAGGCGATGTGCCCGAGAGCCTCAAGGACAAGAAGCTGCTCGCGCTCGACATGGGCGCGCTGATCGCAGGCGCCAAGTACCGCGGCGAGTTCGAGGAGCGGCTGAAGTCCGTGCTACAGGAGGTCACGGCCTCCGACGGCGGCATCATTCTCTTCATCGACGAGCTGCACACCATCGTCGGCGCCGGCAAGACCGAGGGCTCGATGGATGCCGGCAATCTGCTGAAGCCGGCCCTCGCGCGCGGCGAGCTGCACTGCGTCGGCGCGACCACGCTCGACGAGTACCGCAAGCACATCGAGAAGGATGCGGCGCTCGCGCGGCGTTTCCAGCCCGTGTTCATCAGCGAGCCGACGGTCGAGGACACGATCTCGATTCTTCGCGGTCTCAAAGAGAAGTACGAGATGCACCACGGCGTGCGGATCACCGACAGCGCCATCGTCGCCGCGGCCACCCTCTCGAACCGGTACATCACCGACCGCTTCCTGCCCGACAAGGCCATCGACCTCGTCGACGAAGCGAGTGCGCGCCTGAAGATGGAGATCGATTCCAAACCCGAAGAGCTCGACGCCATCGATCGCGATCTCATGCAGATGAAGATCGAGCGCGAGGCACTCCGCAAGGAGACGGACGACGCATCCAAGGACCGGCTCTCCAAGCTCGACAAGTCGATTGCCGATCTCGAGGCGCAGTCGGCCGAGCTTACGCGCCGCTGGGAGAACGAGAAGGCGAAGCTCGGCTCGGCCCAGAAGGTCAAGGAAGAGCTGGAGCAGCGCCGCGTCGAGCTGGAGCAGGCGATCCGCCGCAGCGACTATGCCCGCGCGGGTGAGCTGCAGCACGCCGTCATTCCGAAGCTCGCCCAGCAGCTCAAGGATCTGGAGAGCAAGGAAGGCGCGCAGCCTGATCAGGTCATGGTCGAGGAGGCCGTCACGCCCGATCACATCGCGGGCGTCGTCTCGCGCTGGACGGGCGTGCCTGTCGACAAGATGCTCGAAGGCGAGAAAGACAAGCTTCTCCGCATGGAGGATGCGATCGCCAAGCGCGTCATCGGCCAGGAAGAGGCGGTTGCGGCTGTCTCGACCGCCGTCCGCCGTGCGCGCGCCGGCCTTCAGGATCCGAACCGGCCGATCGGCTCGTTCATGTTCCTCGGCCCGACGGGCGTTGGAAAAACCGAGCTGACCAAGGCGCTCGCGTCCTTCCTGTTCGACGACGATCAGGCGATCGTTCGCATGGATATGTCCGAGTACATGGAGAAGCACTCCGTTGCTCGCCTCATCGGCGCGCCTCCCGGCTACGTCGGTTATGAGGAGGGCGGCTCGCTGACCGAGGCCGTGCGTCGGCGTCCGTATCAGGTCGTGCTTTTCGACGAGATCGAGAAGGCGCATCCCGATGTCTTCAACGTGCTCCTGCAGGTGCTTGATGATGGTCGCCTGACCGATGGCCAGGGCCGCACCGTGAGCTTCAAAAACACGCTGATCATCATGACGTCGAACATCGGTGCGGAGTATCTCGTCTCCCAGAAGGAAGGCGAGGACAGCGACATGGTGCGCGAGTACGTCATGGCCGAGGTGAAGCTCAAGTTCCGGCCGGAGTTCCTGAACCGGATCGACGAGATCATCCTCTTCCATCGCCTGAAGCGTGAGCAGATGGGCCAGATCGTCGATATCCAGCTCGGACGCCTGACCAAGCTGCTGGCCGATCGCAACATCACGATCGACCTCGACGACACCGCGCGGACGTGGCTCGCCAATCGCGGCTACGAACCGGCCTACGGTGCACGACCGCTGAAGCGCGTGATCCAGAAGTTCGTGCAGGATCCGCTAGCCGAGGCGATCCTTGCGGGTCGCGTCAAGGACGGCGAGATCGTCTCGCTCACCGTCCGCAACGGCGAGCTTGCGCTCATCGACGCCGCGCAAAGGAAGGCGGCGTAAGCAGACACGACGATAGCGCCGGCTATCTACAAACCCCTATCCCTCTCAGTGCGGAGGGATAGGGGTTTCGTTTTGCGTGCTAGTAGGGCATCCGCCGCGGAACGGCGCGCATGGCGACGCATCGGCCATTGACCAATTGCATACCCGCGCCGCAATCGCGGACGACGCGGCGGACTTGGCGGCGCGCGGGCGTCGCGATGCACCTGCCGTTGACCCTGTGCATACCCGTGCCGCAGCCATCACGGACTTGGATGAGCATGTTGTCCGGTTGGTGAGCGGGCGCGAATGGCATGGCCTGCGCCGACGTTGCGACAGCAAAAGTGAAGACGAGCGCGATCAATCTGAGCATTCTATCCTCCCATGTACGTCCTCAAGACCAGCGCTTCCCAATGGGGCTGGATTGCAGTCGCTCGCCTTTGCCGAGCAGCCGGGGGCGAAAGGCGAGCGCGCAGCATTCTTGAATGCTCGTCCTGCTGAGAAAAATGCGTAGATATACCGAGTTTCGCTGGTGAAGCCCCCCGATCACTCTCACCTGAGGACGGACCATGTCGCTGACCAGGCTGAGCCTCCTCGCTGCACTGACGCTTTCGGTCGCGCCCATCCTTGCGCAAGCGCAGGACACTGGCTGGGCCGCTTGCCGCGCCGCGCCGAAACGCGCCTGCGTGCTGGCCGAAGCGACGCGCAGCGCTCAGTCCCTGAGCCAGGCGACCTCGCGCGCCGAAGGCCTCGATGCGATTGTGCTCGTCCTCGCCGAGGGCCAGCGCTTCGAGGAGGCGCTTACGCTATCGGCTTCGCTGCGTCAGGAGGTCGACAGCCTCGTCGTGCGCACGCGGCTCGCCGCCGCCCTCGCTGCGGCCGGGCGCTTGGCGGAGGCCGACCGGGTAGCACGAGCGATCCTCGATCCGGGGTGGCGAGTGATGGCAGAGGCGACACTCGCTGAGGTGCTCGCCTCTAAGGGCGACATCGCGGGAGCCAACGCAAAGGCCCGGCTCGCCCACAGCGCAGGCCGGGCAGGCGACTTCGCCATCCGGCGCATTGCGACTGCCATGATCCGCTCGGGCGAGACCGATGAGGCGGTTGCGATGGTGCGCGCCATCGCCTCGCCGGACTGGCGGCTGCGCGGACTTATCGACGTCGCGATGGCCCTGTCGGCGACGCGGCCCGACCTCGCGCTCGAGCTGCTACGGGACAGCTCCAAAGTCGCATCGGCTCAGGGTAACCTGATCTGGACCATCTACGACATGCGCGACGTCGCCGTGGCGCAGGCGGGCGCAGGCGGCACGGCGGAAGCGCGCGCGACGCTTGAGCGCGCCGCCGAGGCGGCCCGCAGCTTCAACGATCAGGGCACGCGCGACACATTCCTCGAGGTGGTCGGCGTCGGCCTCACCGAGGCGGGGCTGACGGCCGAGGCTGTCGCGCTTGTGCGCACCATGGGCGGCGACTGGCCGCGCGTCAGGATCGCGACGGCGGTTGGTGTCGCCGAGGCGAAGGCGGGGCGACGGGCCGAAGCCGACGCAGCCTACGATCTCGCCGCGCGGGCCGCTGACGAGGGCCGGTCGGCGGCGAGGACCTTCCTCCATGCCCATATCGCCGAGAGCGAATTCGACGCGGGGCTCGCCGACCGTGTCGCGGCCTCATTAGATCGAACGGACAAGGCGGCCGCCCTCGTCGAGGGGGCGTACCGGGCAGGTGCGCTGGCAAGGGCGGCAATGACGCGCATCCGGCTCGGTGGGGGCGATACCGCCGCAGCGGCGGCCGCCATTAACGATACAGACGTCCGCGACACGGTTCTGAAGTCGCTCATCGATGAGCAGATCAAGGCGGGGCGGCTCGACGCGGCTAAGGCCGCCGCGCTCGCCATCTCCACGCCGTTGGACCGTGGCTATCCCCTGAGCCGCGTCGCCGCTGCGCAGGCAAAGGCCGGCAAGGTCGGCGATGCACTCGCGGCGCTCGACGCTATGCCTCCCGTGCACTACCGCCGCGTCAACGCCCTCGCCGCTATCGCGGTCGCCCTGGAGCAATGACGGGAAGTACCTGTCCTGAACGAGGCCCGCGCAGGTTCTGACTGCGGAGCCCGTGCCTCATAAAGATTGCCTTACGCCTCACCTCACCTTCGACACATGCAGCGCCGGGACGCGATCTGCCCACGGCATGGCCTTTTCCAGCGCTCCGCCGAGCGAGATCAGCACGTGCTCCTCGGCCGGACGGCCAGCGAGCTGCACGCCGATCGGCACCCCCGTCGAATGCATGGCAAGCGGCAGCGACAGCCCCGGCGTACCCATGATGTTGTGCGGCACCGTAAACTGGCAGGGCTCGCGGAAGAGCTTCTCGACCATGCTCGACGCGTCCACGTCCGCCTTGCTGAGGTGATACTTGCCCCAGGGCTCAGAGACGCGCGCATTCGTCGGCGAGAGCCACACATCGTGGTCCGCATAGAAGCGTGCGAGCTTGCGCCGCGCCACATTGACCTCACTCAACGCTGCGAAGAACCGCGACGTGGTGATGCCCTTGGCGAACTCGTAGACCGACAGGATCACCGGCTCGAGCGTGTCCGGTCCGACCTTCTGCCCCGTCCGCGCACCGTAGCCGTCGAGCCGCGTGTCGAAGCCGAAGAAGAAGAGATCGTTGATCTTGTGCAGCGTCGCGATGCCGCCGAAATCCACCTCGGCGATATCGACGTGATGCCCCATGCCTTCGAGCACCTTGGCCGTATCTTTCACGGCCTGCGCGACCTCCGGATCGACCGGCACGCCGAAGATCTCAGTCAGCACGATGCCGATCTTGAGGCGCGGGCTCGGCGCATTGACGAACGAGGCATAGGATTGCGTGGGCCGCGGGATGACGAACGGATCGCCGATCTGAGGCTTCGAGACCCAGTCGAGCATGGCCGCCGAATCTCGGACTGTCTTGGCCTGGATATGATTGGCCGAGAAACCGAGCCCACCCTCGTCCGTGACCGGCCCGATGGAAACGCGCCCGCGCGAGGGCTTCAGGCCGACGCCGCCGCACCAGCTTGCGGGAATACGGATCGACCCACCAATATCCGAGCCGTGCGCGATCGGAACCATGCCGCTCGTCACCGCTGCCTGCGCGCCACCCGATGAGCCGCCCGCCGAGTAGCCCTTCTTGAAGGGGTTCGACGTATTGCCGAACATCACGCTCTCGGTCGTCGCCGACATGGAGTATTCGGGCGCCGCCGAGCGACCGAGGATATTGACACCCGATGCTTTGAGCTGGTCGGTGAAGTAGGTATTCGCCGGCACAACCATCCCGCGGCAGAGGCGCGAGCCGAACTCGCAGAGCCGGCCCTTCTCGTGACCGAACACATCCTTCATGAGGAAGGGCACGCCGCGAAACGGTCCCGCCCCGAGTGTGCTCTCGTCGAGGCCGTCGATGCGGTCATCATACGTCTCGATGACAGCCTTCACTTCGCCATTAGCGGCTTCGATGGCTGCCGCTGCGGTCCGCGCCAGCTCTTTGGGCGTCACCTCGCCTTTGGCAACGAGTTCGCCAAGGCCGAGACCATCATAGGACGCATATTCGTCGAGCTTCATGTGCACGCACTCCATCGGCAGGGTCGAACCATGCCGATAAAGCTATGCCCATCGCGCGAGCTTGTAAAAGCGAAAGGGAGTGCTGACTGCCCTAGGATCTGGCGCTCAGGATGATGTCGGCACCATCGCGCAGGACTTCGAGCCGCATCCGGCACTGCTGTGCGAGCCGGCACGTATAGTATGTCTGCACGGTCAGCGCATCGATCGGCGGCATGTTCTGGCCGGTCAGGAATTCGATGAGGTGCGTCGGCGGGCGCGCACCCTGACCGCGGCAGCGCACGGCGAAGGCGGGATGATCCGGCCGCTGGTCGATCATCACGGTCAGCTCGCCGCCCCGCAGCAGCGCCGAGAGCCCGAGCGAGACGAGGTTGAGCACGAGCTTGACCTTGTCCTTGGCCATATAGCCGACGGGGCCCTGCCACACGAGCGTATGCTTGCCGCCCTTGGTCGCGTACTCGCGCGCGATCTCCTCGCCCATGCGCAAGTCGATCGAGTCGCCGGCGGAGCCAGCTGCGCCATAGGCAAAGCGGGCGAACTTCAGCCGCGCTGTCGCCTGGCTCGTGACGTTGCGGATCATATCCAGGGCGTAGTCGCGGGACTCTGGATCGTCTTCCTCGTCGAGCATCTCGAGGCCATTGTTGATGGCCCCCACGGGATTGATGACGTCGTGGCAGACTTTGCTGGCGATCAGCGCCGCTAGCTCCATATCATTCGGGAATGCGGGCTGGCTCATGGTCCCCGGCTCGGTGAGAGGGCGCGCTGGTGTCGGCTCAAGCGAATGCTACGCGAGCGCAACGGCAACTGCTTGCGAATTCGATCCCTGTTCTGATACACGCCGACGAGATTCGCGCCAAGTGTGGACTATGGACGCTCGGCAATTGACACAACTCTGATGCAATATCGCCGCAGCTTGTGGCGAATCACTCAGGTGTCAGGCGGCCACGCATCGAACTGCCGCAATCTCTGACGGCGCCGGCCAGGAGAATCAATGCCAGCCATCGACCATACGCGACTTGCATCTGCCCTGCTCCCCGCGGTGCTGACTGCCGGTGCGATCGAGATGCGCTACTACCGCGCCGGTGTCGCTGTCGAGACCAAGGCCGACGAAAGCCCGGTAACAGCCGCTGACCGCGAGGCCGAAGCCGTGCTCGTCGCGGCGATCGCAACCGCTGCCCCCGACGTACCGATCGTTGCCGAAGAGGCGGTCGCGTCGGGCCAGATGCCCGCACTCGGCGCCGAATTTTTTCTCGTCGATCCGCTCGACGGTACGCGCGAGTTCATCGCGCAGCGTGGCGAGTTCACGGTGAACGTCGCGTTGATCCGCAACGGCGCTCCGGTCTTCGGCATCGTCTATGCGCCGGCCTGCGACGAGCTCTATGTGACGCTCGCGCCGGATGTCGCGGCCATGGCTCGGATTGCACCGCGCGAGGGGAGCATCACGCTCGACGAGATCGGCCTGCAAGCCATTCGAACGCGCCCCCCTGATCCTGCAGCGCTCGCCGCACTCGTCAGCCGCTCACATTCGACACCCGAAACCGAGGCGTATCTTTCGCGCTTCGACATCGCCGCACGATGCGATGCCGGTTCATCTCTGAAGTTCTGCGTCATTGCCCGCGGCGACGCCGACATCTATCCGCGCCTGAGCCGCACCATGGCCTGGGATACAGCTGCGGGACATGCCGTGCTCTCGGCAGCCGGCGGCAACGTCACCACACTCGACGGCCAGCCCCTGCGCTATGGCAGCACGTCAGCGACGCTTGCCAATCCGAGCTTCGTCGCCTGGGGCACGCCGCAACCGCTCACGCCGCGCACCTAGCTCCACGTCCGCTGCCAGCCGATCCAATCGGCAATACCGCGCCCCATGATCAAGGGCAGATCGGCGGCGGGAATCCACGTCTGGTGCTCGGTGAAGGCTGTCACGCACTCGCGCCACGAACACGGCATGCGCGTGATGTCCGTCCCCCAGAACATGCGGCGCGGGCCGAAGGCATCGTAGATGGCCTTGTAGTGCGGCGTGAGGCTCTTGAAGGGATAGCCGTCGCTCACGTACTGCGGGCCGCCCGTAACCTTCACCGCGATATTGGGATGGCGCGCGAGCGCGACCACCTCCGGCATCGTGACGAACGCAGCATCATCGACATTGAGTCGACGAACGCCAAAATGATCGACGATGAGTTTGAGTTGCGGGTGGCGTTCGGCAATCTCCCCGACCCGCGGCAGGAAATCACCTGCCAGCAGCGCGATTGGAATGCCGAGGCGCTCGGCTGCTGGCCACAGCCAATCCATTGTGCCGTCGTGCGGCCATGACTTCATATGCGGCTTGAGGAATGTGTAGCGCAGGCCGCGCATGCCGGGTTGCTTGAGCCACGTCTCGATCAGCGAATGCTTGTCCGGCTCATCGAGCGGAATTCGACCCAGAATAGCGAAGCGCTCGGGATATGCGCGCGCGGCCGCAATCGACAACTCGTTCGAGTTCGGATCCCAGCTAGGCGGATGAATGATCGCGCCGGTAACGCCGCCGGCATCCATGTCGGCAAGAGCTTCTTCCGTTGGGTAAGGCGTAGTGCGATGCGGCGGCACCACCGTGCCCTCGCTCCAGAGGTGGATCTGCGCGTCGATGATCTGCACGGAAGCGCTCCCGTCATTGTCCCTGCCGTGAGCAGTATCGCCGCTCCTGTCCGCGCTGCCAATTGTGCGGCGCACTCAAAGTCGTCCACGACACGTGAACCTTCCTCCAAGTCGCCGCGACATATGAGCAACCGGGCACGCGGAAAAAGTTCAGCGATCTCCCGGGAAGCAGAATGCAACAGGAGAAGGAAATGCGTCCCCGCGTACTGAAGACCTCGCTGGTATTTGCTGCACTTGTCGCCGCAATGCCAATGCTCGCCGCCCCTGCCGCTGCGAAAACCTGCAAGTCCTACAGCGTCTCGGCCAATGGCGAAAAGAAGCTCACGAACCTTACGGCCCGCCTCAGCGCCCGCTGGCACTGGCATCGCAAGGTCCTCAAGAACCAGGGCTTCGTGTGGTCCACGTATGCCCTCGCATCGAGCAAATACTACCAGTGCAGCCGCTCGGGCCTGAAGTGGAAGTGCTCGGCAAACGCCAAGCCCTGCAAGGCCTGAACGAAACCAAACCACGACGATCAACAGCACAGCAATCAGGAGATCACCATGTTCACGAATCGCAAATCCATCCTTCGGGCATCGGCGGTCGCTGCCGGCCTCTTCGTTACGGCTACGTTTGCAGCAATCGCCGCTTCGCCTGCCAACGTCGCCATCTCGGCGGATCGCCCGGCGCTCACCAAGAGCTTCGTGGAGAAGGAGATCATGCGCCAGGCGCAAGCCCAGGGCGTCAAGCTCTCCCCGAGTGAAGCGCGCGGTGCGGCGACTCAGGCCATGAACGAGCTCACCAGCAAGGGCAAGGGTCCGCAGAAGCTGATCATTCACCTGAAGTTCAAGCGCTTCACGATCTGCATCTCGACCGGCGCCGATAAGGGCTACTGCAAGGGCGGCGGCAGGAGCTAGCGCTTAGCCGTGCGGAGCGCAAACCGAACGCATGGCGAAGCTGACGCTACTACGCTAACTCCGGGCCTTGATGGCACTACGCAATGCCATCAGGGCCCGGCTTTGATCACGAGCCCTATCGGTCGATGCCGTGCAAGGCTTCCACCAGGAAAGCCACGACATACGGCGCGAATGAGCGCGCGATTTCCATGCGGAAAGCGTCGCTCGCGGTTCTCCAGAGCACGATCTCGGCCTTGGCGAGGATGGTTCGCGTGCACATGCCGACAGGGAACTCGGCTTCATCAAGATCGAGCGGACAACCTGCATTGAGCAGCGCCGCTGCGCGCGGTCCCGACACCGAGAGCCCGACCTGACGATGACCGACATCGACGAGCGCGGCCGGTTTGCCGGCAACGGCCGCCGCAACGGTCGTTGCTTCACTAGCCGCAGCCAGCAGCAACCATTCGTCCGGCCCGAGCCACAAAGCCGCCCGCGCACCCGACGCGCGAGCCTGCATAGGCGTGGTCGGCAGCGCGATACCAAAAGCATCGCCAATCAGGCCGGGATCCCCGCGGTAGATGAAGCGCGCGGCAGGTGTCGCCTCGATAACCGAGACGATCCCATTCCGTGCCGGCAGCACGAGCCCATCGAGTACCGAGCGACGTCCCACAATGCGATCAGCCATTGAGCCGCTCTCCCTTGGGATCGAGAAAGACCGGCGCGACAACGTCGACGGAAACATCGCCGGACGGCATGGGAATGTTGAGACGCGCGCCGATCCGCGCGCGCCCATCAGCCACCAAGGCGAGCGCGATCGAGCGCCCGAGCTTCGCGCTCCAGTAGGCCGACGTGACATGCCCAAGCGCGGGCGTACCGACGCGCGGCTTCGCTTCGGCCGTCACCTGTGCGCCTTCCTCGAGCACCAGTTTCGGATCTGCCGTGAGCAGGCCGACAAGTTGTTTGCGCCCGCTGCGGACAATATCGGGGCGCGAAAGCGAGCGCAGGCCGACGAAGTCGCGCTTGCTCTTGCCAATCGCCCAACCGAGACCAACGTCATCGGGCGTCACTGTGCCGTCCGTCTCCTGCCCGACGATAATGAAGCCTTTCTCGGCGCGCAGGACGTGCATGCTCTCGGTGCCGTAGGCACATCCGCCGTGTTTCTGCACCTCGCGCCACACGGCCTCCCACACTGCGGCGCCGTAGTCCGCCGGCACATTGATCTCGAAGCCGAGCTCACCCGTGAAGCTCACGCGGAAGATGCGCGCATCGACATCGCAGATGCGGCCCGCTTTGACGCTCATGTGCGGGAACGCTGTGGCGTCGAGATCGACACCCTCGACGAGCGGCGCCAGAACTTCTCGCGCCTTCGGCCCCTGCACGGCAATGACGGCCCACTGCTCGGTCGTCGAGGTCAGCCATACCTTCAATTCGGGGAACTCGGTCTGCGCGTAGTCTTCCATCATATTGAGGACGCGCGCGGCGCCGCCGGTCGTCGTGGTGACATGAAACCGGTCGGCTGCGATACGGCCGATAACACCATCGTCGATGATGAAACCTGCCTCGTTCAGCAGTACGCCATAGCGGCAGCGCCCGACGCCAAGCTTCTGAAAGGGATTGATATACAGTCGCTCGAGAAACTCAGCGGCGTCGGGGCCCACGACCTCGATCTTGCCGAGCGTGGACGCGTCGAACATCCCGACCGCGCTGCGCACAATCCGGCATTCACGCGCGACGGCCGCGTGCATGTCCTCGCTGCCCTCGGGGAAATGCCGCGCCCGCTTCCATGCACCGACATCCTCGAAGACAGCGCCGACCGCTTGCGCCCATCCATCACACGGCGTTCGCCGCACGGGATCGAACAGATCACCACGGCTCGCGCCTGCGATCGTACCGAACGTCACGGGCGTATACGGCTGGCGGAACGTCGTGAGGCCTACTGCGGGAACAGGCTTGCCAAGATGATCCGCGACGATCGCCAGCGCATTGAGGTTCGACGTCTTGCCCTGATCGGTTGCCATGCCGGTCGTCGTGTAGCGCTTCACGTGCTCGATGGATCGGAAGCCCTCCTGCGCCGCGAGCTTCAAATCGCGCACCGTAACGTCGTGCTGGAAATCGACGAAGGCTTTGCTCTCGTGTGCGCCCGGATTCGAGGCTCCAAGCACGCCGCTGAAGTCCGCTACATCACTTGCGACTTTGAAATCGCGCGCACGCGCCGCCCACCCAACAGCTTCACCACCCGCGGCAAAACCATCCTCCAGCGCCGCGGCAATACCGAACGCACCGCGACAAGCTCCGACCGATCGTTGCGATTGCCCCGGCGCTACTGAAGCCGGGAGAAACGCCTGCGCCGCCTCGTCCCAGGCGAGCTTGCCACGCGACTGCGAGAAAAGATGCACGGACGGCGTCCAACCGCCGGTCATGAGCACATGATCACAACGCACCCATGTGCCGCTCGTCGCGCGACCAATCTGCACCGCGGATACGCGTTGGCGACCGCGCGTTGCTATCACCGTCGCACCGGTCTCGACGGCGATACCTGCGGCCTTGACCGCCCCTGATACCGCGCTGCCGCCGCTCGGTCGCGGATCGACGATCATCGCGACGTCCACTCCGGCGCGCCGAAGATCGAGTGCCGTCGCGTAGCCGCTGTCGCACGCTGCCACGACGACGGCGCGCGAGCCGCAGCGAACGCCATAGCGATTGACATACGTGCGCGCTGCATCGGCCAACATGATGCCTGGACGGTCGTTATCCGGAAACACAACCGGCCGCTCGATGGCGCCCGTCGCCAGCACAACGTGCTTGGCGCGCACCTGCCACAGTCGCTCGCGCGGCGCCGATGGCTCAGGCTTGGCGAGATGATCCGTAAGGCGCTCCGCCAATGCGACGAAGTTCTGGGCGAAATAGCCGAAGGCTTGCGTACGCGGCAGCAGCGTCACGCGGGGTGATGCTGCGAGCGTCCTCACGGCCTCGGCCAGCCACGCCGCAGCCGGCACACCGTCGATCTCGATGGACCACTCACTCAGCAGCGATCCGCCGAGTTCGGCCTGCTCATCACACAGGATCACGCGCGCGCCGCTCTCGGCAGCGGCGAGCGCTGCAGCAAGACCCGCCGGACCTGCGCCGACCACCAGCACATCGCAGTGCGCGAAGCCGTTCGCATAGCGATCGGGATCAGGCTGCGTCGGCGCCTTGCCGAGACCTGCTGCGCGACGGATCAGCGGCTCGTAGATCTTGTGCCAAGCCCAGTTCGACCCGAGCAGGCGCGGGCCCATGAACGTCTTGTAGTAGAAACCGGCGGCCAGCAGCGGCGAGAAAAGACCATTCACCGCGCCGACGTCATAGGCGAGAGAGGGCCAGCGATTCTGGCTTTCGGCAACGAGGCCGTCGTACAGCTCTACCTGTGTCGCGCGCAAATTCGGCGCGCTCCGCCCATCGCCACGATCTACCGCGACGAGCGCATTCGGCTCCTCGGCGCCGGCAGAGAGAATGCCGCGCGGGCGATGGTATTTATAGGAACGGCCGACGAGATGCACACCATTGGCGAGAAGCGCCGATGCCAACGTGTCGCCAGCAACGCCCTCGTAGGATTTTCCGTCAAACGTGAAAGAGAGGCGCTTCTTGCGGTCAATGCGACCGCCGCCGTTCGTGCGATGCAGACCAGCCATCAGCGACCATCCTCGGCATGTGCATCGAGAGCAGGCTGCGGCGTTCCAGCCGGATATGTTCTCAAGATCTGATCCGTCACCGTATTGCGCAGCGCATTGAAGAACCGACCACAGCCGTGGACATGCCGCCAACGCTCGGCGTGAATGCCTTTGGGATTGGCGCGCATGTAGAGAAAGGCCGCCCAATCAGCGTCGCTGACATTCGCGGGCTCCGCTGGACGCACGACATGCGCCTCGCCGCCATATCGGAACTCCGATTCGGGACGCGCCATGCGGCAGTACGGGCAGTGTATCAGCAGCATGGCAACCTCAATGGGCGACAGCGGCGGCGGCGGCTTCGTCGATCAGGCGCCCCGTCGTGAAGCGTTCGAGCGCGAAAGGTGCGGCAACCGGGTGCGGCTCACCGCGCGCCATGGTCGCCGCGAACACATAGGCCGATCCGGGCGTCGCCTTGAAGCCGCCCGTGCCCCAGCCGCAGTTGACATAGAGCCCTGGCACCGGCGTGAGCCCGATGATCGGAGAGCGATCCGGCGTGACGTCGACGATACCGCCCCAGTTGCGCATCATCCTCATGCGCCGGAACGTGGGGAATAGATCGCAGATCGCATCGAGCGTGTGCGCCGACACGTGCAGGCCACCTGTCTGGCTGTAGGAGGTGTAGGCATCGGTGCCGGCGCCGATCACCAGCTCACCTTTGTCGGACTGCGAGATATAGGCGTGCACCGTGTTCGACATCACGACACACGACAGCACCGGCTTTACCGGCTCCGAGACGAGCGCCTGAAGCGGATAGCTCTCGAGCGGCATGCGCACGCCCGCCATGTTCATGAGCACGGACGTGTGACCGGCGGCAACGACACCCACCTTCTTCGACTTGATCGTGCCCCGCGTCGTCTCGACGCCTTCCACAGCGCCATTGGCATCGCGCCGGATGGCCGTCACCTCGGCATTCTCGATGATATCGACGCCGAGCGCGCTCGCAGCACGCGCATACCCCCACGCAACCGCATCGTGCCGCGCCGTGCCGCCGCGCCGCTGGAGCGCTGCGCCAAGTACGGGATAACGCAGCTTCGGTGAAATGTTCAGCGGCGAGCAGAAGGCCTTGGCCTCCTCAGGCGTCAGCCACTCGTTGTCGATCCCAGCGAGGCGGTTCGCGTGCACGTGTCGCTTGAACACCTGGATGTCATGCACCGTATGCGCCAGCATCATCACGCCACGCGGCGAATACATGACGTTGTAGTTCAGCTCATCCGACAGCGTCTCCCAGAGCTTCACCGACAGCTCGTAGATCGCCTCGGACTCCTCCCACAAATAATTCGAGCGGATGATCGTCGTATTGCGGCCCGTATTGCCGCCTCCGAGCCAGCCTTTCTCAACGACCGCGATGTTGCGGAGCCCGTGCGCCTTCGCGAGATAGTAGGCCGTGCCGAGCCCGTGCCCCCCGGCGCCGACGATCACCGCGTCATAGGCTGCCTTGGGCTCGGGCGAGCGCCACTGCGCCGGCCAGCGCGCATGGCCACCGAGCGCCTGACGCGCCAGAGAGAAAAGCGAAAACCGCATCAACTACCCCACACCCCTGGTCGCGATCTCACTCGCCAAACTTGCCGCCACGTCCCGCGCCGCCCGCAAAGCGCGTCGCGCCGGCTTGCCCCTCGGCAGCGACGGCCGCAATACCATGAGCGAACTCCGCCTTCATGGCGTGATCGAACGGCAGCTCCCACTGCCGATAGACCGACGCGCGATCGAGGTTCATGCACATCTGCGGGAATTCGGCAAGCTGGTGTGCGAGCGCTTCCGCCGCCGCCCGCGCCTCGCCCGTGGCAACGACGCGATTCGCGAGCCCCATGCGCAGCGCCTCTTCTGCACCGACGGGCCGGCCGGTCAGGATCATGTCGAGCGCGTGGCTCTGACCGATGAGACGCGGCAACCGGACGGTTCCGCCATCTATGAGCGGCACGCCCCAGCGCCGACAGTAGACACCGAATACCGCATCCTCCTCCGCGACACGCATGTCGCACCAGACAGCCAGCTCCAATCCGCCCGCAACCGCATGACCGGCGACGGCCGCGATCACCGGCTTCGTGAGCTTCAGGCGGGAGGGGCCCATGGGACCATCTCCCTCGAGCTTGTAGCGCTTCTTCCGCTCGCCGGACGCAATCGCTTTCAGATCAGCACCGGCGCAGAATGCGCCGCCTGCCCCCCATAGCACCGCAACAAACTGCTCCGGATCGCCATCGAAGGCGCGGAACGCATCGGCCAGGGCTTCTGCTGTCTCGTTGTCGACGGCATTCCGCACCTCCGGACGATTGATGATGACCGTCGTCACGGGACCATCTCGCTCGACGCGAACCTTCGATGTCATGATGGCGTCCTCTGCCCCTTGAGTTGCGCCGAGCGCACCGCGCATATGCGGATCGTATGGTGAGACTTTTCTTCTCATTCACAAGCGACTATAGCTCTCGTCAGAAATTGCATAGCGGGGAGAATGACGATCTCGCAACCGGGCACAAGCGCGGATCGGGGTCGCGAGCGGTGGGGCACTCAGGAAGTGTTATATAAGACTTTGAAGCCGCGTGAGATTGTGCGCGGTTGCGCAGGCGCGTCGCATCACGTGATGCATGGAATACCATTCCGCCAGCGCACCGGCGAAGCGAACGCGGCCGCTAGCGCGCGCCTCTTGCTCAGTGCAAACATTCCGCCCCCAGGGTTGAACATTCAAGGGATCGAATATACTCAGGACGTTGATGGAGCCGGCGTTGATCGCCCTAAGGGAGCATGAGCCTAGTGTGATGAGCAAGAAATTCGCCACGTCAAGCGGCTCGGCATCGAGCGAATTTCTCGATCTGAATCACACTAGCGAGACCGTGATTCTAGTGTCCCTTTTGATTCCGAAGTTCGCTCGGGACACCAGCATCGAGGCAAGGCGAACTTCGGAATCGGGACACTAGACCGTGCAGGATCGCGCCACAGCCAAGACTTCCGACAAATCCGCCGGCGCCCGCAAGTCCGAGCCCGATGCACATGGTGTCATCCTCAGCGAAAGCCCCGCTGACCGGATCGAGAAGACGACCTGCTACATGTGCGCCTGCCGGTGCGGGATCAACGTCTATCTCAAGGACGGCAAGGTCCGTTACATCGACGGCAACCGCGATCACCCGGTGAACAAGGGCGTGTTGTGCGGCAAAGGTTCCGCCGGCATCATGCAGCACTATTCGCCGGCGCGCCTCAAGGCGCCGATGCTCCGTGTCGGCCCGCGTGGCTCGGGCCAGTTCAAGGAAATCTCCTGGGAAGAGGCGCTGCAAACCGCGACCAGCTGGCTCGGCAAGGTCCGCGCCGATGATCCGAAGAAGCTCGCGTTCTTCACGGGCCGCGACCAGTCGCAGTCACTCACCGGCTGGTGGGCCATCAAGTACGGCACGCCGAACTACGCGGCGCACGGCGGCTTCTGCTCCGTGAACATGGCCGCTGCCGGCCTCTACACGTTCGGTGGCTCCTTCTGGGAGTTCGGCGAGCCCGACTGGGAACACGCGAAGTACTTCATGCTCTTCGGCGTCGCCGAGGACCATGGCTCGAACCCGATCAAGATCGGCCTCGGCAAGCTCAAGGCGCGCGGCGCGAAGGTCGTGTCGATCAATCCCGTGCGAACGGGCTACAACGCCATTGCCGATGAGTGGGTCGGCATTCGCCCAGGCACGGACGGCGCCTTCGTCGGTGCGATGATCCACGAGTTGCTGCGAACACAGCGCATCGATGTCGATTATCTCGTGCGCTACACGAATGCGCCATGGCTCGTCATCGAAGCGCCGGGCGCTGCCGACCACGGAATGTTCGTGCGAGACGACAAGGGCAATGCCCTCGCCCGTGACAAGCGCACGGGTACGCTCGTTCCCGCCGAAGGCCCGGACGTCGTTCCACAGCTTTCGGGCGCGGTGAAACTCCCCGATGGCCGCACTGCGATCCCCGTCTTCCAGAAGATCGCCGAGCGCTATCTGAGCGACGAATACTCGCCGGAGCGGGCAGAAAAAGAGTGCGGCGTTCCAGCCGACACGATCCGCCGTCTTGCTGACGAGATGGGCAAGGTCGCTTTCGAGCAGACCGTCACGCTCGACGTGCCCTGGACGGATATCTACGGCCGCCGCCACGAGAAGATGGTCGGTCGTCCTGTCGCGATGCACGCCATGCGCGGCATCTCGGCCCACTCGAATGGCTTCCAGACCTGCCGGCTCATTCACTTCCTGCAAATCCTGCTCGGCACAATCGATGTGCCCGGTGGCTTCCGCTACAAGCCGCCCTATCCCAAGGAGATCGCACCGCGCCTGAAGCCGACTGGCAAGCCCGGCCAAGTCAAGGCCGGCGAACCACTGCCCGGTCCGCATCTCGGCTTCCCGACAGTTCCCAGCGACCTGCTGATCGATGCCGCCGACACGCCGCAGCGCATCGACAAGGCCTATAGCTGGGATGCGCCCATGGCCGCCCATGGCCTGATGCACATGGTCATCACCAACGCGGGGCTCGGCGACCCCTACCCCATCGACACCCTGTTCATGTACATGGCGAACATGAGCTGGAACTCGTCGATGAATATCCGCGATACGCTCAAGTATCTGACGGACAAGAACGAGGCGACCGGCGAGTACAAGATCCCGCGCATCATCTACTCGGATGCCTACTACTCCGAGATGGTGCCCTATGCGGATCTCATCCTGCCCGACACGACGTACCTCGAGCGGTGGGATTGCATTTCCATGCTCGACCGCCCGATTTCCGAACCCGACTCCGCCTGCGACGCCATCCGCCACCCAATCATCGAGCCGGATCGCGACGTGCGCGGCTTCCAATCCGTGCTGCTCGATCTCGGCGCCCGTCTCAAGCTGCCAGGCCTCGTCAAGCCGGATGGCTCACCGCAGTTCCCGGGCGGCTATGCCGACTATCTCGTGAACCACGAACGCGCACCGGGCATCGGGCCGCTTGCGGGCTGGCGCGGCAATGGTGACAGCTTCGGCAAGGGCGCGCCCAATCCCGACCAGCTCAATCGCTACATCGCGAACGGCGGCTTCCACGCGCATCACATTCCGCCGAGCCAGCGCTACTTCAAGCACGCCAACAAGGAATATCTGGATTGGGCTGCGTCGGTCGGCTTCCGTGCGGCCGACGCGAAGATGACCTTCCAGCTCTACTGCGAGCCGCTGCAGGCCTTCCGTCTCGCCGCGCAGGGGCATGGCCCCGTGCAGCCGCCGGAGAGCCATCGCGAGCGGATTGCGAAATACTTCGATCCGCTGCCTTTCTGGTATCAGCCCTTCGAAGGCACGATCGTCGATATCGACGCGTTCCCCATGCACGCGATCACGCAGCGGCCCATGCACATGTACCACTCATGGGGTTCGCAGAATACTTGGCTGCGTCAGATCACCAGCCAGAACAGGCTCTACCTGAGCCGCGCGCGCGGTTCGGCTCTCGGCATTGCGGATGATGACTGGGTCTGGATCAGCAGTCATCTGGGACGCGTACGCTGCCAGGTTCGCCTCATGGAAGGCGTGAACGATCAGACAGCCTGGACGTGGAACGCGATCGGCAAGCGCAGTGGCGCCTGGGGCCTCTCGAAGGACGCGCCGGAGTCCGAGCGAGGCTTCCTGCTGAACCATCTCATCTCCGAGTTGCTGCCTGCAAAGGGTGGCGGCTACCGCTACTCGAACTCGGACCCCATCACGGGACAGGCCGCGTGGTACGACCTGCGCGTCCGCATCGAGAAGGCCGAACCGGAGGAAATCGAGCGCAGCGAACCGCGGTTCGAGCCGTTCGATGATCCGATCGGTCGCGGCCATCCCGACACCATTTCGTACGGCGCGGAATTCAAGAGGACGCGCCGATGACGTGCCTCCCCACACATACTGAGCGCAAGCTCGGCCTCGTCATCGATCTCGACACCTGCGTCGGCTGTCATGGCTGCGCGACGAGCTGCAAGGAATGGAATACGGGCGGCTACTCCGCGCCGCTCTCCGACATCGATCCCTATGGCGCCGATCCTGATGGTGCCTGGCTCAACCGTATTCACAGTTACGAAGTCGGCGACGGCACGGAAAGCCGCACGGTCCACTTCCCGCGCTCCTGTCTACACTGCGAGACGCCAGACTGCGTGACCGTGTGTCCGACCGGCGCGTCGTTCAAGCGCGCCGAAGATGGCATCGTGCTTGTCGATCCAGATCTGTGCATTGGCTGCAAGCTCTGCTCGTGGGCGTGCGCATACGGTGCGCGCGAATACGATCCGAGCCATGGCGTGATGAAGAAATGCACGCTGTGCGTCGACCGCATCTATAACGAGCATCTCGCGCCCGAGGATCGCACCCCGGCATGCGTGCGCGCCTGCCCGACGGGCGCACGCCACTTCGGTGATCTCGGTGATCCAGAGAGCGCCGTCTCGAAGCTCGTCGCTGAGCGCGGCGGGTTCGATCTACTCGGGGCCTTCGGCTACAAGCCCGTGAACAAATATCTGCCGCCACGTTCACGTCGCGATGCCCGCACCGTCAGTGCTGACGCCCCCGACAAGGCACCGCAGAAACAAAAAATCGCGGCCCCGACGACCGCGATCGAAAGTCTCTTCTCCTGGGTCGATCGCGCGCTGTCGCGATAGACCGCTCAAGTTGCCGTAACGGACTCCCGATGCATCCCGCCTATTCGGTCATCCTGTTCACCACCGCGTCCGGCGCCGGCTACGGCCTGCTCGTCTGGCTCGCGCTGCTGTCCGCCACTGGCGTGCTGCCTGCCGACCGATGGCTCGGGTTCACGGGCTTGGCGATCTCGCTAGGGCTGATCTCCGTCGGCTTGCTCGCCTCGACATTCCACCTCGGCCACCCCGAGCGCGCATGGCGCGCGTTCTCGCAGTGGCGCAGCTCCTGGCTTTCACGGGAAGGCGTTGCGGCAGTTGCCACCTACATACCCGCCGGCATCTTCGGCATCGGCTGGGTGTTTCTGGAGCGCACTGACGGCATCTTCGCCATTCTCGGCCTTCTCTCCGCGGCACTCGCCGTGGTGACGGTCTATTGCACGGGCATGATCTACGCCTCGCTCAGAACCATCCGGCAGTGGAACCAGCCGCTGGTTCCGTGGATCTACATCGCACTGGCGCTGGCGACCGGCGCTGTACTGATGCTGGCGCTCATACACGTCTTCGGCATGGAGAGCCCGTGGTTCTCACTGCTCACTGCGGTGCTCGTCGGCATCGCGCTCTTCCTGAAGCAGCGCTACTGGTCGACGATCGACACTGAAAAGAAGACCTGGACGATCGGCGACGCGACCGGCCTCGGCAAACATGGCCAGGTGCGCGTGCTGGATCTGCCGCATACGCAAGCCAACTTCATCATGCGCGAGATGGGATATGCGGTGGCTCGCAACCATGCCGAGAAGCTGCGCGGTTACGTGCGGCTTCTGGCATTCCTCGTTCCAGGCGCGCTATGCCTCATCACGATTGCGCCGAGCGCACTGCTCGCGACGCCAGCAGCGCTCCTCGCCGTTATCGCGGCTGGCGTAGGCGTCGCAGTCGAGCGCTGGCTCTTCTTTGCAGAGGCCGAGCACGTTTCCATGCTCTACTACGGCCGGCCTGCGGCTTAGCTCCGGCCCGCTATCGCTAGGCCTGCAAGGACCACAACATCTCCTCCCAGGCCTCGATAGAAAATCTGACATCGTATCGTGCCTCGAAGAGCGCACGTGCACGTTGTCCCATCTCATTGGCGCGCGACCGATCCTCAGCGAGCGAGCGCACTGCATGGGCCAATCCATCACCGTCGCCCTCGGCGACGATGAATCCTGTCCCGCTCTCGGTGAGAATTCGTCCGATCTCTCCCTGAGGATCACCTATGAAGATGGCCGGGCGGCCTGCAGCGGCGATGCCATAGTATTTGCTCGGCACGATGAGGCCTTCGAGCTCAGGTCGCAGCGTTATGACGTGAACATCCGGTACGGAGAGACTCTCTCCGAGCCGTTCTCTCGGCTGATATGGATGAAAATGGGCGCTGGCAAAGTCCTGCCGCTGACTCTCCAACCGCAGCTTTGCGAGTTGCGTACCACCACCGACAAATAGCCACGCAATGCGCGCATTCGCTGCGGCCCGCACCAGCGGTGGCGCTCCCACGGCCAATTGCGCTTCTCCGACATCATTGGCTGCCTCAGCCTCCGTCAGAGCGATGGCCTGCACCAAGGTGCTCATGTCGTGCGCGCGCCCGAGATTGCCCGAGTACCCAACGACGAAGGCGTCCTCCAGCCCCCATGCCTGGCGCAGCCGATTGGCGCCTGGCGCAACCGGACGAATGAGCGCGCCATCCGCCCAATTCGGAATGATGCGAATGCGCTCCGACGAGATGCCGAGGCTGCGAAGAATGCCTGCCATGCGCTCGCCGATCGCCACATTCAACACAGCTTTTCGCAGGGCGCGATCGCGCCACCAGCGCACTGCGGCGAGTGGCGCGCGCCAAATTCTCCCTGGCGCCAAACCGAGCTTTGTCGCCACCTCGGGGAAGATATCTTGCAGCCAATTGACCGCGCGCGCACCGCGAAGACGCGCAACGGGCGTGATGGCCAGCGACAGTAGAGGCGGATCCGTCTTGGCGACGATCACGTCACCTCGCCGCGCCTTCAGCAGCAGCATCCAAGCCACGGCAAGATAGAACGTGAGATAGTCCAGTGCGCGTCCGGCGAGCCCAGTCCGTCCAAAGCCGGTCGTCGCCACTCGAAGCACCTCGACACCGGCGACGAACTCCTTCTTTGGATAGCGCGTGGCAGGATCGTCATAGCTGAGGCGGGAGCTCACGACGGTTATGGAGTGCCCGCGCGATGCAAGCGCAAACACCAGGTCCGTCAGCATCTGGCTTGTCGCCGAATGATCCGGATAAAAGTAGCGGTTGACGAAGAATATGCGCAACGGAGCGTGCTTCAGCTCGTGCCGTGCTTCAGGAACCAGCGATAGGTTTCACGGATACCGTCCTCGAGCGGGATCGACGCGCGCCAGCCGAGCGATGTGAGCAGCGACACATCAAGTAGTTTGCGCGGTGTTCCGTCCGGCTTGGATGTGTCGTAGTCGAAGCGCCCGTCGAAGCCGACGACCCGCGCGCAGATCGAAGCGAGCTCGGCAATCGAAACATCCTCACCGATCCCGACATTCACGTGGCCTTCGTCGTCGTACACCTTCATCAGATGCACCAGCGCGTCGGCAAGATCGTCGACATGCAGAAACTCGCGCCGCGGCTTGCCCGTCCCCCACATCAGGACGCTCTCTGCGCGCGCTTCCTTTGCCTCGTGCATCTTGCGGATCAGCGCCGGCAACACATGGCTCGACACAAGATCGAAATTGTCATTGGGACCGTAGAGGTTTGTCGGCATTGCCGAGATAAACCTGCAGCCATGCTGGCGCCGATAGGCCTGCGCGAGCTTGATGCCGGCGATCTTCGCAATCGCATACCATTCGTTCGTCGGCTCTAGTGGCCCTGTCAGCAGCGCCGTCTCCGTCATTGGCTGTGCGGCAAGGCGCGGATAGATGCAAGACGACCCGAGGAACAAAAGCTTCTCAACGCCGACGCTGCGCGCCGCGTCGATGATGTTCGCCTCGATCATCAGGTTGTCGTAGAGGAACTCGGCCGGACGTGTATCATTCGCCAGAATGCCGCCCACCGTCGCCGCTGCAACGAACACAGCCTCCGGACGCTCACGCGCCATCCACCCGCGCACGGCCGCCTGCTCCCTGAGATCGACCTCGCGTCGCGCCACTTCGAGCAGAGAGCAACCTTCCGACTTCAGCCGGCGCGTCAATGCTGCGCCGACCATGCCACGATGTCCGGCAACCCATACGCGCTTTCCCGCGAGCGAATACGCCGCGGAAGATGCACTAGCCATGGATGTCTTTCCGATCCTGATCGCGCGCAATCAGCTTCAGATCCTCGCGCACCATCTCCGCCACCATCTCGCGGAACGTGATGGTGTGACGCCAGCCGAGGCGATCATGCGCTTTCGTCGCGTCGCCGAGCAGCAGATCGACCTCTGTCGGGCGGAAATACTTCGGATCGATCGCAACCAGCTCCGCGCCGGTCATTGTATCGATACCTTTCTCATCAACACCCTTGCCGCGCCATTCGATGCGTCGCCCCACCATCTCGAAGGCGACCTCGACCAGCTCACGCACCGAGTGCAACTCGCCGGTGGCGAGCACGTAGTCATCGGACTCATCCTGCTGCAGGATCCGCCACATACCCTCGACGAAATCGCGCGCGTGCCCCCAGTCGCGTTTGGCATCGAGATTTCCGAGATAGAGCTTCTTCTGCAACCCCATGACGATCGCCGCCACCGCACGGGTCACCTTGCGCGTGACAAAGGTCTCGCCGCGGATCGGACTCTCGTGGTTGAACAGAATGCCGTTCGAGGCATGGAAGCCATAGGCCTCACGGTAGTTCACCGTGATCCAATATGCATAGAGCTTTGCCACCGCGTAGGGACTGCGAGGATAGAACGGCGTCATCTCGTTCTGCGGCGTATCGCGCACCTTGCCGTAAAGCTCCGATGTCGATGCCTGATAGAAGCGTACCTTCTCGCCGAGACGGAGAATACGGATTGCCTCGAGGAGCCTGAGCGTACCCATGGCGTCGGCGTTGGCCGTATACTCCGCCGTCTCGAAGCTGACCTGTACGTGACTTTGGGCCGCAAGGTTGTAGATCTCGTCCGGCTGCGTCTCCTGCACGATGCGGATCAGGTTCGTGGCATCGGTCAAGTCACCATAGTGGAGATGAAACCGCGTCTCACGCTCGTGCGGATCGACATAGAGGTGATCGACGCGCCCCGTATTGAACGACGACGAGCGACGCTTGATGCCATGCACCTCGTAACCCTTACCGAGCAGAAGCTCCGCGAGATAGGCTCCATCCTGTCCCGTGACGCCCGTGATGAGTGCGACCTTGCTGCTCATGCTCTCTCCAACGATCCATCATAACTCGTGCACGCGCCGTGATACCGGCATGTAGCTGTCGCGTCGGCAGCCGTTACCGGCTCAGCGGCGGTAATAGGTGCGATACCATGCGACGAAGCGCGCGACACCATCGGTGATCGACGTCGTCGGCGCATAGTCGACCGCTTTGGTCAGCTCCGACACATCGGCGTATGTGTCCGGCACATCGCCTGACTGGAGCGGCAGCATCTCTCGCACGGCCTTCTTTCCGAGCGCGTCCTCGATGGCTGCAATAAAGTCGTCGAGGCGAACTGGCGCGCTGTTGCCAATGTTGTACACCCGAAAAGGCGCATTGGAGATCGCCGGATCGGGCCTGCTGCTGTCCCACTCCGACGCCGGTCTCGCGGGCGCATCGGAGGCGCGGATCACGCCTTCGACGACATCGTCGACATAGGTGAAATCTCGGCTGTGATTGCCGTGATTGAAGACCTGAATTGGTCGACCTTCATCGATCGCACGCGCGAAGACGATCGGCGCCATGTCCGGTCGCCCCCACGGCCCGTAAACAGTAAAGAAGCGGAGTCCAGTCGTCGGCAGGGCGAAGAGATGACTGTAGGAATGCGCCATGAGCTCGTTCGCGCGCTTGGTCGCGGCATAGAGCTGAAGCGGATGATCCGCATCGTCGTGCTCCGAGAACGGCATCCGCGTGCTGGCGCCATAGACACTCGAAGTCGAGGCATACGTAAGATGTGGCGTCCCGGCGTGGCGGCAGGCTTCGAGAATACTCACGAACGCCACGAGATTGGACTGCACGTACGCGTGCGGATGCGTCAGGCTGTGGCGAACGCCGGCCTGTGCCGCCAGATGGATGACGCGATCAAAATCATGCGCTGCAAAGCACTCGTTGACGACAGCGGCATCGGCCAGATCGGCGCGGACGAAGTTCCAGGCGCCGCCTGCGCCACCCGCCAACTGATCGAGGATGGCGAGCCGCGCCTCCTTGAGTGCCGGATCATAGTACTCGTTGACAACATCGACCCCGACGACCCTATCGCCGCGCTCGAGCAATCGCTTCGCGACATGGAAGCCGATGAATCCTGCGACACCGGTGACGAGGACGTTCATGCGCTAGAAAGACGGCCTGAGGACGATTGATACTGACTGACTAATACAGACAATAGCGGCGCCGTCCAAGGCCATCCGCATTGTAGATATCTCAGCTGTACCTGCGCAGTTTGAGCGCAAAGCCCCCGCGTTTTGCTCCCCTCGGTCATCGAACGTAATCTTCAACGAACCTCTGATCGATCGTGGTCATTGGCAGCAGTGCGGCGGCGGCACGGAACTGCACGATATTGTGCCCGAATGGGGCGAGGGCCGTTACGGCGATCAGCACCAGCGCCGCCTTGCGCCACCTCGACGCGCAGGCCAACGCGGCAATCAGAACCACGAAAGGCGCGAAATGCAGCGTGCAGAGAAATAGCGGACCGCCATAGAGCACGTGCAGAACCACTTGGCCCAAAAGCACCCCTCCCCTGTCTTCAACTCCCCCTCAGCACCGAACAAACTTCAACATTGCGCGAAGACAGTCCACGTCACTGACGCAGCCTATTTGCCGGCAGCTCTCACAAGATCAAAATAGTCACGCGCGGGAAGCGCGACATACGCTTCGACCGCGCCCGTTCGATGGGGCCTAACGGGAAGGTGGAAGGCTCGCACCTGCGCTAAGCTTCGAGCATAGGTGACATAGTCGACAGTACGAAGCTGGCTCTCGTACAACCTCACGATGTCCAGTTTTCTCTCGAGCAGTTCGGATATATCGAGGTATGCATTGGGCGTTAGCATCGACCAAATTTCGTAGCCGATCACCATGAAATCCGGCGTCTCTGCGGCGTCCGCGAGTAGGACGTTCGCCCGCCGATGGTGAGAATGGCCATCAAACATCCAAGGCAGCACAACCACATCCGGGGAGAAATCGCGAAGCACTGCGCGCAACTGCGCGATCTCATCCCCTCCCGGCTCTCCGTCACAGTCACTTACGTTTGTTCGGAAAATGCCGGTAACCCCGAGGGCTTTCGCCGCATCATCGAGCTCGGCAGCACGTACGGCGACGAGGCGGTCCTTGTAGTCCTTATCGTCGTGCCATGGCTCCCCTGCGAGTGCACCGCCGCCATCTCCGTTGTAGATGTTCACGATGCGGATCTCAGACACTCCGGCGTGCGCGAGCAGCAGGCCTCCGCAGCCGATAGCTTCGTCGTCGGGATGCGGCGAGATGGCAAGGATGCGCTTTCCCAGCGGAGGTTGAAGCGCCTTAGGAAAGTAGCTCGCGTGATAGAGACTGAGCCGCGACGGCAGCTCGCCGGCATGAGCACGGAGGAGTTCTGGCTTGATCACGCCCAGAAATCGCGGATAGCTCAGCAATCGATCGAGCCACGCGCGAGGATGAATGCCAAATCTTGCCATAGGCGACGATCACTCAATCTTCCAGTTACGAATCGCGTCGGACAAGCCAGTCGCCAAGCACGAGAAGATCCATCCGCGTTCTCAGGAAGCAATCCAGAGCCTCCTGCGGACTGCAGACGACTGGCTCGTTCTCGTTGAAGGATGTGTTGAGCACCATGGGCACGCCCGTGGCCGCACGAAAAGCGTCAATCAACTGCCAGTAGCGTGAGTTCGTTTCGCGGTAGACGGACTGCAACCGGCCAGATCCATCAACGTGAGTCACTGCCGGGACCGCACTGCGCTTCTCCGGGCGGATTTGATAGACTTGCATCATGAAGGGGACATCGCCCTCTTCCTCGAACCACTCTCCGACGTATTCGCGCTGCACTGATGGCGCAAATGGTCTGAAGCTTTCGCGACGCTTGATCTTCAAATTGAGGATGTCCTTCATGTCGGCGCGGCGCGGGTCACACACGATGGATCGGTTGCCAAGCGCGCGCGGCCCCCACTCCATGCGTCCCTGAAACCAGCCGACAACGTCTCCTCGCGCCACGGCCTCGGCCGTTACTTGGCAGAGCGCGCTCTCATCGCTCATCCGCGTCACAATGCAGCCGTTCGCCGATAGCTCGGAATTTCGCTGCTCGAGAAGCTCCGCGATGTCGTCCGAGGAAGTTTCCGGTCCGAGATACGCGTGCTCCATGATGTAGCGTCCCGCAATCGAATCCCCGGCGAGCGACCGAGGCTGGACGACAGGAACGGCAACGGCCTTCGCAGTGTCGGCTTGATGCCAGGCCTGAATGGCCGCACCAATTGCTCCACCTGCATCACCGGCAGCCGATTGAACGTAGAGACGCTTGAACCGTGACTGCCGCAACACCTTGCCATTCGCGACCGAGTTCATGGCACAACCACCTGCAAGTGCAAGGCTATCGACGCCGTGTCGCTCATGAAGATGACCGATCAGATGGAAGAATGCTTCTTCATACATGGCCTGCGCGGAGCGCGCGAGATCGCGATGGCGATCGGAGAGAGGCTCTTCCTTGCTACGCGCCGGTCCCAGAAGCTCCTCAAGAGCCGCCGAGTAGAGCGTGCCGACGTGTGGGCTGCCGCCCTCCCACGCATAGTCGATCTTCTCGCGGTGATGGCGGAAATAGCTCGTATCCAGCTCGTAGCGCCCCCTTTCGCGCAACCGCACGATTTTGCGCATCTCCGCAAGGAAGCGCGGTTGGCCATAGGGTGCAAGCCCCATGACTTTGTACTCGTCGCCGTAGTTCGGGAAGCCGAGATACTGTGTCACCGCCTGATAGAACACGCCGAGCGAATGCGGGAAATGCACCCTGTCCTCGACATCGATAGCTGTGCCGTGCCCAATGCCCCACGCGGCGGATGAAAAATCACCGAAGCCATCGATGGAAGCAACCGACGCCTCGTGAAACGGTGACACGAGGAAGCACGATGCGAGATGGGCTAAATGATGCTCGACGCGCACGATCCGCCCCTTGAACACCGCACTCGGAAACGCCGCGGCCAACTCGCTTTCGATGGATTGGCGCTTCGCTTGATTGCGCAGGCGATCGACGACGAAGCGAAAATCAGGTCTCTGGAGCAGCGTGAACTGAACCTTCTTGAGGAAACTCGCACCAGGATCGGAATTCACCGCGACGATATCGACATCGCCAAGCGCGACACCAGCTTCGTTGAGGCAGTATGTGATCGCCATCGTCGGAAAACCAGCCCAGTGCTTGATGCGCCGGAACCGCTCCTCCTCGGCCGCCGCGACGATGGCGCCATCACGTACGAGGCAGGCGGCGCTGTCACCGTGGTAAGCATTCAGGCCGAGAATGATCATTGGGGCACCCCCGTGGCCAACTTCCAGTTGTTTCGGCCGACGATATAAAGACTATCTGCTGCGTGCTTCAAAGGTGGAACGACGCGCGACGTCTTCCGCAGCGCCTCCGATATTGAAAGGAGCGCACGCCCCGCCGCTCCATACAGATCATAGTCCGAGGCTTGCAGGCCCAATCCAAAGAAGCAGTCTACCTCCAGATGCGCATCACCGAACGTGTTCCTGAACTCGCGCAGCAGAGTAAGCGGTAGCCAGTATCGGACCTCGAAACCAGAAGGCTCGCGAAAGCCGCGCTTGGCCATATGCTGCAACGAACGCACGCCGGTCGCAGATGCCATCTGAATGCGGAAACCGCCATCCGGCCGCAACACGCGCGCAGCCTCCTTGATGGCCGTTCGAGCACTGTCCTTCGAGAAGTGCTGCAATACGCTGTAGGAAAAGACGGTATCGAATGTGTCGGACCTCAGCGGAAGATACCGCGCATCACCGACAATGCCCTCGAACGGCAGCCCGCGCATTCTCGCAAGCCGACGGGCCGCCAGAACGGCGCCAAGGCTCGGATCGATTCCAATTGGCTTATAATTGCTGGCCGCCGCAGCCAGAGACCATCGGCCCCAGCTGCAGCCGATGTCGAGCAGGCGCCTCGCTTCCGCCGCAGGAGCGGTTGGCAGTCGCATTTGCGGGATTGGTACGCGATCCAAATTTCCGATCAGACCTTTGTACAGAATTCCATTCGTTGCCCCGACCAGGTTTGAGATGACCGCGTCGACAGTGCCTCCACCAGTAGCCAGTCCGTCCCGTACTTGTGCCTTTTCCATCTCTGAAATGCCGAGCGTATCGACAAAGAACGGATCGGAGCGTTCTCCCTCCGCCCAAAGCACTGCCATTTCGCGCGACCGGGCGGCAAGGCCAATCGTCTGCGCGACGTCCTCGCGAAGGAGAACCGGCACGCCCTGCACCATTGGATAGCGGTGGCCACGATCGCATTCGAGCCACTCTCCACTGCGAACGAAAGGTAGTTTGTCCACGGGACAGGCCAGCCGGTCGAACGCATCGCAGCCCTCATCGTTCAGGGCGGGAACTCTGTCCGACATCGGCTTCACAGTCATGCAGAACGCTCCTGCCTCAATTTCCTATACACAATCTCAAGCGCTATCATCGTTTCGGCCAGCGTACGCTGGAGCACATAAAACCATCCGGACCAGCCATCCAAAAAGCAGCGTTTGATAATGAGCGTATAAAAGAAGACGAGCAACGGCGCGGGCCATCCGAGGCGACGAATGCGATCGTTGCGCCGAAGCTCAGCGAGCGGCGCCGAGAGCAGATGATCTGCTTCCAACCGCGCATACTTCTGCTGCGAAGCGAGCCAGCGCGCCAAGGGTTTACGGTCATCATGGTCGATCGGACTCTGGAGTCCATCCACCTTTCCACCCAAGACTAGTCTTTGCGTGTGCCCGACTTGCTCATAGCGTGCACCGCGATGGCGAAACAAAACTGTAATCGGCGGGTAGAGACTGCCGCGCAATGCGCGACCGAACACACAGTATCGGAACGACACACGATAACCGTCAATTTCCGACGACGGTTCGAGTGAAGCTATTTCATCTTTTAGACCGTACCCGACTACGTAGTCCGCATCCAAAGCGAGGATCCATTCGGCTGAACCACCGCATTGCGCCAAGCCGAAATTCCACTGCGCCTCGTGATTGTCGAAGGGATGGACGATCCATTCGGCCTGCGTGTACCCCGCAACGATTTCCGCCGTGGCATCCGTGCTGCCACTGTCCACGACAACAATGCGTTTCGCCCAGGACACCCCATCCAGAGTGCGCGCGATGTTGTGCTCCTCGTTGTACGTGAGGATCAGGACGGTAATTCTGTCGAGCACGCTCAGGATCCCAAAGCCTGCAAAGCAGGCGGCCGGCCAGGCGCACGCTGGCCTATTACTTCGCGATAGAGATCCTCCATATCCTCGGCGATCGAAACCCATGAAAATCGCCGGCGCGCCGCGTCCTGTCCTGCCGCTCCCATCCGTCGGCGCAACCGTGCATCGGCGAGAAGACGGGCAATGGCGTCTCCGAGCCTTTCGGGGTCGCCCTCGACGACCATGCCGGCCTCCGCCTCGGCAACGACGCCCGCCAGTCCAACTTCCGGCGTCAGGATCACGGGCACGCCAGCGGCCATGGCCTCGAGAGCAGCAATGCCGAAGTTCTCGGAGTACGAGGGCAGCACGAAAACATCGGCCGCAGAGAATGCCTTCCACTTCTGCGCACCGTCCAGTGGACCGAGAACATGCATCCGATCCGCAATACCATGGCGAGCGGCGAGTTCGTTGAGCCGCGGCAGGTAACCATCCTCGTCGTTGCCGACGACAACGAGTTGCGCGCCCGGAACGCGAGCAACAGCAGGAACAAGTCGATCGAGGCCCTTCTTCCAGTTGATGCGTCCAAGAAAGAGGACAATCGGGCTGGGCACGCCGTCCGTGGGCGCGAAGGTCGCCTCGTCGAAGCCGACATCCAAATCGACGCCGTTAGGCATGGTCGCGTATCGACGAACCGAAAGTCCGAGGCGTTCGATGTCGTCAGCTTCAAGTGCCGTCGTGACATGAACAGCAGCAGCAGCAGCAAGATTCCGGCGGTCAAACAGTCTGATCCAGGCGCGCTTGGCGAGCGAGCTCTTCCGGTCAATCAGCTCGGGCACCAGCATGCCACGGGGCGAGAGCACGTACGGAACGCCATTGCGGCGCGCGGCGGTTGCGGCCGCCGTCGTTGGCCAGAGGAACACCGCATGGATGTGAACAACATCGAAGGTCGAAACGACGCGCTCGAGTTCAGCGCACATATCGGGAGAGTAATAGATGCGCCGACCCCAGCCCGTCGGGAAGTAGGTCACCGTTACGCCGTCGACATCAGTTGGGGCCCCAACAGGTACACGCGATACCCCCTCGCCATCGACATTCGTCGTCAGCACGTGCACCTCATGCCCCCGCCGCGCAAGACCGACACAGAGGCCATGCACCGATCGTATGGGGCCTCCATATCGCGTTGCGGGCCAATACGTAGGGACGACGTGAAGAATCCGCACGGATCGCTCTGCCTACCGCACGACCCAAGGGAAGAAGCGTGGCAATACGAACTTGGCGAACACCCAGATCACTAGCAACTGCACGACGATGCCGCCGAATATCTTGGTGAAGCTGCTCTCTAACTGCCCGACGAGCGCGAGCACTGAGCACGCTGCAGCCATTCCGAACAGAGGGCCCGTGAGGCCGCTGAACAGAAGCACGCGATAGATGCGTCCGTACAGGACGCCAATGAGAAGCGACGCAGCAAGCATCCCAAGAGCACCAAAGTCGATGTACATCTCGGCAGCCCAGCCGAGACTGATCGAGGTCGCCTCGCTATTGCCGGCGGCACCCGCAGTATAAAAATTCGTACGCACGGTATCATCGACCACCGGCTTGTTCGGGAAGAACAATCGAGGCATGAACGGCCGACTGACCGAATCCCACAACAGGGCGCCCCCTTCGTGCGGAATGATGTGCGGGACCGTCGTCAGCGTTAAGCCAAAGAAGCCGACATATCCGAGGCGGTCGAGGAAATTTTCGAAACCTTCGCCGAACTCTTTCGGTCCGAGAGCCTGAACGAGGTCGAGCAATTTCGTCATACGCGTTGAATAGTCGATTGTTACAAGTTGAGATCCGGTGCCCGACGATACGAACGTTCGATATTCTGGCTTCACCGCAGTCCATGTGATGCCTAGCAAAACCACCACTACCGCGAGCATGGCCCCGCCGATCCACCCTCCTGTCGACACCCGGACATTGGCGGCGAACGCTGCGAGCGCAACGAATATGAAGACCGTCTTGAAATCCGAAAAGAAGCCGCCGATCCCCAGGGCCAACTCGAACGCGAAGGCCGCGAGGAAGATGGGATGCGCCGGGCGTCGTTGCGCGAAAGCGGCAAAGGCCAGCAAGAAGAAGAAAATCCATTTGGTCCCAGCAACCGCGAGCAGGACTTGCGTGAGACCGGGCACTACCCAAGCGGATCCAGTGGCAACGAAGGAGAGAATCACTCCTGCCACGTACAGCACGCCCCACGCCGACATCGAGCGTGACAATGCTGTCTGGCGTGCGGCCGCACTGATATTGGGCGCTCCCGAGCCGATAGCCGCGCGTGCGCCAATCGCCAGTGCCAGGACCGCTAAGAGCGACAATATCGTCGCCCAAACCATTTCGGCGCCGACGAAGGAGCTCGCATTGATGTCCACGCCTCTCAAGTTCGCGCTGAACGTCGGCACTGAGGCCTGGACCCACGGATAGGCGAACACGACGAGGAGGAGCGGAGGTTCACCCTGCCGCCACAGCATCATGACGCCGGCAATAAAAACGGCGATCGAGAGCGCTGCGAGCTCCATATTGGCGCCGATGCCCGCAGCTAGAAACAGCGCGCCACCACCCAGGACGGCAAGAGGCGTCGCACTCGTGCGCCGTTGCCGGGGCATTGAATGGCCGTATCGGGATTGGATGCGCACCAGTGTCAGCCTCGCGCGACTCTCAGGTGAATAAGCGCAGACATGACGCCATTGGCAGCCGCGTCGATGCTGTGTCGTGCAGAAAGCGCGGCAATGGACGGAGGCGGAGGCGCGGAAGATGCGACCGCACAAATTGCCTCAGCAAGAGCGCGAATGTCGCCCGTCGGGAACGACCTGCCCGCACATCCGTCCGCCGCAAGATCGGGACTGCAGCCACACGCGTCCGAAACGATGATCGGCCGGCCGCACGCGAGGGCCTCGTTGGCAACTAGGCCCCAGGTATCATTGTCGGAAGGCAAGACAAGGCAGTCGCTGGCCGCGTACACGGCCGGCATCTCCGTCTGATTGCGGAAGCCAAGCATATGAACGGGCACACTCAAGGCATTTGCTTTTGCTACGACCACTTCCCGTAGCTCGCCTTCGCCCACGACCATGAGTTCGGCACGGCATCCGATCGACCGGGCAACTGCCAGTGCTTCAACCAGATCGAGCGGACGCTTTCGTGGCACGAGCTTGCCGGCGAAGAGCACCAGAGATGTTCCGGCCTCAATGCCGAGGTCCGTTCGCAACCCACATCGCGCATCCGCACCTGCGCGCGAAGCGAACCAGTCGCCATCGACGCAGTGTGGCGAGTGAAACAGCCGCGCCTTCGGATATGCATAGTGAGAGTAGTACGCGCGCGAGCGTTCACCGACATATAGGGCGGCATCGAACAAGCGCAGGAACGGCGGATAGGCGACCGATTTCGCAACTCGCTTCAAGCTCGATCGCGGCGTGTCCAACTGACTGTCGCCGCGCACGAGCGCCGGGAGCCCGAGCCGCTTCGCCGCATAAAGTCCCTGCAGATAGGACTTCAGATGCCATCCCATGAGCAGCACGGCACTGAAGCGCCCCTCCCGAAGCTGGTGTCGGATGCGCGGTGTATCACAGCCCGCGAAGTGATGGAGGCCCGGATCCGCGGCGACGTTCTCCAAAAAACTGTGCTCGTATCCGGATGTGAGATCGACATCCCAATTGAAAGCCTTCCCAAACTCAGCCCGTGCCTGATCTTCGCGCGTTGGATTGTGTGCGAAGAACACCTGCAGATCCGTCATCGTTGCCAGCTTCCGGAACAGCGGCGCATAGTACTGGATCGGATGCGATGAAACGATCGCCAAGCGCACGGAAGCCTACCGAGGGTAGATCACGTCGCGCGACGATGCGGACTGCATTTGGCTGAAGTGCCTTTCAGGCTGCAAGAACAGCCTCGTCGAGCACCTGCGCAAAGCGCGCCGCGACCGATCGTGCTTCATATGCGGCATAGACTGACGCATCAACTCTGCCGAAGGAATCTCGGTCCATAGCAAGCGCTCGAAGGCTCGTAGCAATCTCTTGGACGAGCTGATGGGTGTCGGCTCCCGGCAAGTAGGCGTGCGCCGCACCACCGCCCGCCGCGGTCAATATGTGATGCGAGCTCGATGCCTGGTGAAATAGGGAGATGAACGGCCGACCACACATCAAGGCGGGATAGATTTTGGAGGCAGTGTAGTGCGCCTCGTCGGAGCCGATCAGCAGAACACCCTCCGAGCGCACCAGGATCGCGATTGCCTGCAGGAAGGGAAGACGCTCCGGTATCTCGTGCACAGCGTCGGCCACACCCTCCTCAGCCGCAACAGGCAGAACGCGATATGCGCCCCGCCTGCCCGGCTGATTGCTCGAGCCGATGAAACTCAGCCGAAGCCTTTGCCCTAGCGCGGGCTCACTGTGTCGAAGCCTAGCCAACGCCCTCAATATTAGCCGCAGCAGCGGCCCCGATCGAGGCATGACCGTACCAACGAAACTTAGGTTGATACGCGCAGGATCGAGTACGCCGGCGGGAAGGACCAGATCAGAGCGCCGAAGCTGCTCGAAATCTCCAGGATCCCCGCCGATCGGAATTGCGGCCATACGTGCTTCATCGAGCCACGGATAGCGTCCGGCCATCTCCGCGTTCTGCGTCTCCGACACCGAAGTGACGAATCTGGCGGCACGCAGTGCACGAGGCTCCAAGCGACACGCTAGCGCGTGAGACAATCCGGCCTTCGTGCGAACCGATTGATGTGCTCCCCAATTGGACACCCACGGATCTTGAAAATCGAGCACAATCGGCACCGAGTATCGCCGCCTGATCTCGGGCGCAAGGAGCATCGGATAAAATGGGCTTCCGGTGATCAGTACCGCATCTATGCGCCGTGTATTGAGAAGACGGAAGATGGCACTGCGCAAAGCTGAGAAGGCTCTAATACCGAGATCGCCAATCCCAATCAGTCGCGTTGTCGAGGAGCTCAGCGCTCGGACCTTGATGATCTCCGCGTTCGGGCGCACCAGGGATGCCAGCGCCGGATCCAGCTCTTCCTCGTGGTGCGCCTCGTCAACGCACAGGATAATGGGATGCCAGCCATGGGCCTCAAGATGATTGGCGAGATGACGGCTTCGGTGAACGCCTGCCACCGAGGACGGCGGAAAATACGGCGACACGATAACGACCGTCGATCGAACTGCGACGCCCCCTGCTTGAGTCTCGAAAGCCGGAGTTAGCGGCAAAGCAGTCATGACTTCAGTGTCGAGCGAATAGAGCGCACCACACCTCTCACTTTGGCTTCAAAATCTCCAAGGGCTTCGTAGCTGTAGATGTGTCCGTTGCACGCCGTCCTATGCTTCGTCGCAAAGCGCTCCTTCCACGGCTCACCACCCGGGCCAAGGTCGAAGCTGCTGAACTTGCGCGCGTGCAGATCCTCGATGATCTTCATGAGAAGCAAGCTGCCGGGCGAGTACTTGGCGTAACGCGCCTCGTAGCCGCAGAACCAGCCGAAAGCCTGGTCGCCAGCCTCCAGCAGAAGCGAGAGCGCGACAACCTCATCGCCCGCCATGAGAACGTAAGGCGCACCCCGAATCTCGCCACTCTCATGCTCCACGAATCTGAGCAGTGTTTTCTTCACGAAGCGCTCGTACGGCGGCGCGTCCGCCTGCCGACTCCGCTTGTGTTCAAGAAGACGATCCACAAACCGCTCATTCGATCTGGGGCGCGCCACGGTGACGCGACCAAAGTCTCTTACGAGACGTCGGTTCAATTTCCATATGCTGTGGAACCTGCTTCCACTGCCGGCCTTGTCACCCAGATAATCCGAAAAGCTCCCGGCCATGCTGACCATGGGTATGGAGCGCCGATCCAAGCGGTGGGATATTTCGCTCAGTCCAACTCCGTCCGTGATGTTCTCATACTTCCACCTACAGATTCCGGCTTGCTGGAGGATGCGGCGAAAATCTGGACGCGACGCGTTGAAGAATGCGACCGCCTGATAGTCGCACATGGGAATTGGGAAAGCGAAGGACGGACCGAACGGCTGGTACACCGGAATGTAGCCAACGATCTTGGTGCCTTCCCTCATGCGCACCAAGCGACACTTCCCGATTTCCCGCGCCAAGGGCACGAGAAAATCCGGTGACTCTGACATGCCCGCACCATCTCGCCGAGAGGCGTGATAGTGCCGCCAGATCTCCCAATCCTCGCGGGACAGTCCGTCAAGTTCGATGACATCCACGCTGCGCTCGCTCACACACTACTCCCGAGCGGTCTCTCTTCGCACGCAGGGTGAGTATAGATGAACTCGGCGCGCCCGACAAAATAGTGCTTCAGCGTATGGAGCGGTGCCGCCCTTCGAAAGGTGGAAATGATGTCAGAGGCTTGCTCGCGAGCGTTCGGATCAAGATGCCAACGTTCCGTGACCTTATCGAACTCGACGGGCGGCCTCCTGTTGCCGAGTTGCGCCGTCTTGCTCAAAGGATGTTCTCGGAACACACCAAGACGCTGGCTCGTTAGCAGAATGCGAGCCTGTGAAGCAATGCGGCAGAACCAATCTACATCCAGCATGTAGTGTAGACTCTCGTCGAAACGATGGCCGCGAGCGCAACGTGCGCTCCAGAAGGTCGACTCCTGCGACATCCTGTAGTCGGTGGCCTCGACCAGGAAAGGCGGACCGAGTGGACGAAGCCGCGACTTCCATTCCGATCTCTTGAGTATCATTCGTGCGGATAACGGAGACGCGAGGCGGTTACCGCAGCACAAGTCCCAACCGAGCCTATCGAATGTGCTGGCGACGTACATGAAGGCGTTCGGCAGGTAGTAGTCGTCACTGTTTATGTAGGTGCAGACATCTCCGGTCGCCCTATCGAGCCCCTTGTTTATGGCGTGCGCTTGGCCATGATCGGGCGTGCTTTCCCAATGTGATATCCACGGCTCGTACTTCTTGATGATATCGACGGTGCCATCCGTGGAGCCACCGTCCATGATCATGTATTCCAAGTTCGGATAGCCCTGCAGTAAGACCGATCTTATCGTGTCCTCGATGAATTCGACTTGATTGTAGCTCGGCGTGACAATCGTGATCTTCGGCAGTGCTTGCCCGGAGCCAATTGCAACATCGGGGGGGAGCTTCGGCACCTCCGCGACCGAGGGCCATTGCCCATGAGGCACGGCTGGGGACGGCAGGTCGCGCGCGCTATGCCTGCTGTGCTCGGTTCGTCGCATTATTGCGGCTACCGCCAATTGACCGCTGGATCTGCCTTAACGTGGCAATCACTGCGCAATGGGTCTCGTTCTTCAGATTTCCCGCTCAACATCGCTGGACCGATTGCGCCACACACGGCACTCAGCAGTATTGCGGACTCATGCTCCCAGTTCCATCGCTCCTGACCAAACTTCCAGACACGTCCTCTCAGCTCCTCGAGCCGGCGCTCATTCAAGGACTGATCGACGATGGCCGCCAGCGCGATGGCATCATTCCTCGGGAAAACGAGATCCTGCAGGCCGGTCAGCTCAGCAAAGGCCGTCTGCGCGGGAACATCGGACATCAGGGGCGGAAGACCGGCTAGACAATAGGTAAATAGCTTGTTGGTGAGGGCGATGCGGCTGTTTGCGGTGTGGCCCGGCTCGCTGCATAGACCGACATCAAATCTCGATGCCACACGAACCATCTCGTCCGGAACCTCCGGCGGGAGCAGGTGCACGCGCCCCTCGGCATCTGACTCTGCAGCAAGCGCCCGCAACGCTTCTTCGTAGTTCCCGGCCGGCGTGCCCCTCAAGTAAAGATGGGGTTTCGTCTTTGCCAAGCCGATCGCTCGGATCGCACACTCGAGGCCGCGGTCGGGCCCGATGGTTTGCGAGAACCAGTAGATTGAAGGCCTCGGCTCCACGTCGCCGCAACGCGTCAACGCGACGGGCGCCTGATCCAGCGGGAAGACGTTCAAAAGGACATGTGGAGGCTGGATCGCGTAGGCATCGACGAGCGCGCTAGCAATACCGGGAGATGCGGCCGTCACGAAGGCGCATTTACGGATGTCGCTCCCCTCGACGGCGCGTAGGAGGGCTCTTTCCTCATCGTAATCGGGGCCATCGGGCGATTGGCCGAGATGAAAATCCTCGGCATCATAAGCAAGAAGGGCGTTGTGTTGGCGAGCGGCCGCCGTAGCCGCGGGGAGCGCCGCAGGATAGTGCGCAATATACAGATCAGCGGCGACCTTCGCCGCACCCCCCATCAGCGCTGGCACGAAAGGACTGAACGCGAAACCGGCAGCTCGATCCCACTTGGTAGTCCTGTAGATGCTCAGGCCAACATTCTGCGCCACGCGTCGGGCGCGCCATGCCCAGCGCGATCCGAGATCGACACGATGTATCTTCCATGGAATGCGCTGCATCAGCGCGCGGTCGCGCGGCTCGACGAGATCCATCATGCGGGTGGCCACGACGGTGACATCGTATCCCGCGGCGTGAAGAGTGTCGGCCTCTTTCACGACGCGCGGGTTCGATCCAATCTGCCCCGGCGTGACGATGCAAATGCGCTTACGAGCCTCGCCCTGCACTTGCGGCGTCGCGCTGTGCCTGTTCATGCGGGGCACTCAAATCGTGGGGCGTAGCCCGCCCGCGCGAGCGCAGGCCCAAGCCCGGCGACGAGTTCGCGGCGATAGTCCGCCCATTGTCTCTGACGGGCCGTCGCTAGTGCCCCGTGTCGCATGGCGGAAAGGGCCAGACGATTGTCGAGGCACCACTGCAGCGCATCCGCAAGCGCTTGCGCATTGGCGGCAGGCACGATCAAGCCGCTCTCCGGCGTCACAAGGTCCGCCGCGCCGGCCTCGGTCGTTGCTATGACAGGCAATCCATGGGCCATGGCTTCCGTCACAACCATGCCGAACCCATCCGACAATGTTGGAAAGACCAAAACGTCGGCAGCCCCAAAGGCGCGGAACAATTCCGGGCGCGCCACGGATCCGTGGAAAGTGACGCCGCTGCCGGCCCGCGCCAACAGCCTCTCGGGAACAGCGATCGCGCCATAGATATCCAGGTGCGCGGCTCGCCCCGCGTTGAGGTGCCCCCATGCCTGCAGCATGTAGTGGGCGCCCTTTCGAAGGCTGAACGAACCAGCCCAGATCACTTTGAGAGGCTCGCCAGCTCCCGCTGGTCGATCGCGGACGGCATCAATCGTCGGCGGAGCCGCAAGCGGCACGGCAAGAAACTTCTCCGCCCGAGCGCCTGCATCGACATGCGAACGTGCCGTCAACGTCGAGTTTGTTACGATCACATCGGCCAAATCGATCTCTTCACAGCGACGATCGTAACGCTCCGTGAATTTTCTGTCGAAGTACCCATCATAGGGCCCAGCAAGTTCAGGCCATTCGGCACGCTCCCGGCGCCGGATCTCTTCAAAGCGGCGGCTGTCGAGCGACGGAAGATAGAGAACACGGGCGACGCCATGTGATTTCGCCCGGCGGAAGCCATCTCTTGCCGTGTACTCATACGAGTGAATAGCCTCTGTTCGCTCAACGTAACGGCGCGCCACGAGCCGATCGAAGTTATGGCTGAGGCGATCCCACGCCATGTCGGCGGCAATTGGCCCGCGTGTCATTCGCATCGCCAGCGTGCGCAAAAGCTCCCACGTCGGATACGCGTGCACGAGGTCTGCATCGATCTCGTCGACAGAGCGTCGAGACAGCTGGCGGCGCATACGGTCCCCCGCCCCGCGCGGCAGGCGGTCGATCATCTTGGCAATCCGGCCGTCTCTGCGATAGACGAAGGTTGTCACGAACGCATCCAGACACCCGGCTTCCATGATAGCGCGCGCGTTGTTCTGCGCGTCCGCCATGTTACCAGGGTAGGCAAATACGCTGCGCACGTTCAGCGTTCCGAAGCCGACGATAGGGAAGCCGCCGACTGAGACCGCTGGCGCTTCGCAAGTTGCAGATAGATTCGCATGTATCCGTCCGCGACGGCTTCATCGCCATACAGGCGCTCGACGCGCGCCCGCGCATCCGAGCGCCGCAACATCTGGAGCCCTGCGCCGGCGGCCACGAGTTCATCGACCGTATCGCAGACAAACCCGGTCACCCCGTGCTCGACAACCTCGGGCACGGCCCCGCGCCTGAGGCCGAGTACAGGGGTGCCGCAAGCCATGGCCTCAGCCATCACGATGCCGAATGGTTCCTCCCAAAGGATCGGCATGAGCAATGCCGCCGCCTCGCCCAGCAACGCATTCTTCTGCGCATCGTTGACAGGACCTACATAGCGCACCCACTCACCATCGATATGCGGCGCGACATGGGCCTCGTACCATGCAGAGTGCTCGTCGGGGATGTTACCCGCGATTACGAGCCGGCGCCGCATGCGGCGCGCAATCTCTATGGCGAGATGCGGCCCCTTGATTGCCTCTATGCGACCCAGAAATACAAGCGGAGCATCCTGTGCCACTTGCTCGCGAAAGCTATAGACGTGTAGCGGAACGCCATTAGGCACCAGATGCCAGCGGCCTGATAGCGGCTTTGCCTCGATCATCTGCCGGCTTATCGCACTGAATTCGAGAGTGCCGCGCGAAAGCCGCGCGGCCGCCCGTGTCGTTCGCTCGCTGATGTCGCGCTGATAGCTCATGAGCTTGGCGACAGGCCACGGCAGAATTGGTGCAAGGTAGGCGATCCGTGAGAAGCTATGAACGACATCAAATCGCCCCACAGCAACGTGGCGCGACAGAGTTGCGGCATTCCGAATAGTGTCTGCAATCGACTGACTTTGGCTGCCGGGCCAAGGCACATGCCTCGCAGGACAATTCGATGCACGATGAGCAAAAAGCGTGACGCTGTGCCCACGCGCGAGGAGTGCGCGTGCCAACATATCGACGATGCGCTCGATGCCACCATACTGGCTTGGCGGCACCGGTAGCTCCGGATCGGCCGTGAGCGCGATGCGCAGGCTGTGTGCCTGATGCTTCATGCAGAAATCGATTGGTAGACGGCTGCCATCTCGCACGCAGCCTTGTCCATTGTGCGCACCGCGTGGTTACGCCGACGAAGACGGCCACCGGCATGCGCTCGCGCCAGCTCGCCAATAGCCTCGCTCCATGCCGGCACATCGCCCGCCGCGACAAGTCGGCCACCATCGCCATCTTGAACGAGTTCGGCAATGCCACCCATACGTGCACCGACGACGAAGAGGCCGACCGCCTGTGCCTCGAGGACCACCAACGGTCCTGTCTCCATCGTCACCGACGGCACCAGCAGGACATCGTTCTCGGCTATAAAATCGACGATCCGCTCTCTCGGCACTGGGGGAATCAGGGCTATGCGCTCGTCTCCCTCCGCCAAGCCCCGCACGTATGTCTCGTACTCGTCACGAGGGTCGGATGCATTGGCCGTCGCCCGTATCGACAGTCGAACTGAAAGCTCCCGGGGCAATGCACGGACCGCACGCACCACAACATCAATGCCCTTATCGCGATCCCACCGCCCAAGATACAATAGTCGCAGCGGACCACTATCTAGAACCGGTCTATTCTTGGCGACGCCCGCCCGCTGGAGGAACTCAGTCGAGATCCCTTGGCGACTCAGAACGACTTTAGCCGGCGGCGCACCGTTGGCTAAGAGTGCATCATACAGCCACTGGCAGACAGCGACGACACGATCGGCATTCTCCACCATTTCCCTGAGTTCATCGCGCTTGCGGGTAGCGAGTGCACGGGCGCCAAGCGCCGTCGAGAAACGCCCGAGCTTCCAGCGTTGGAACGCTTTCGAAACAATATCCGGAAGCTCCCCCACTGACCGCGCGAAGACGTCTGGCATACCGCGCGCTTGGGCCCAGCAGGCGCCGCACACCGATGCATCGATGCGGCCGTCACACTGCGCCTCGCCGAATTTCAGCATTGAGCCGCGAAGACAAATATTGCTCGGTACGTGAACTGTAACGACGGTTCGAAGCCCAGCCTCGCGTGCTGCTCGTAGATGCAGCGGTCCACAGCCACGCGTCCAGGAATGCTGATGATAGATCGCTCCAGGATGCGCTCGTAGATGCTCGAGGAAGACGTCGAAGCCTTCGTGCGGGCGATAGCTCTGGACTTCCTCGCGACCGGCTCCGCTATTGACGGGGTAGGTCGCAATGCGCGCGCCGTCATGCTCATAGCATTCGGGTGCATCGGGGCTGCGCGGTACAATTGCGGAGCTCACGATGCCGAGCCGCCGCAATGCGCCAATAAGATCCGCTAGATAGACTTCCGTCCCGCCCACACCATAGGGAAGGTACCACCCTGCGGCCTGGAGTACGTGCGTGTCGGTCCGATCGATCGGCACGTCCGACCTGAACTTCCCGCCAGCGAGAACTGTCGAATTCATAGTGACGGATGCGAGCGCGCGAGTTGGGATTCAGTAAGAACGCGCTTGTCCTCGCTGCGGCAGATGATGCAGCATCCACGACGCGCACCGCTTTCCTCTATCGACGGCGCGCTCGGATAGAGAATTACTGCGTCGCGTCCCGACAAGGCGGTCTTGAGATAGCTCTCGGTGAGGACACCTGAGTTGCCATAGTCGTCGAATTCGTATCCAGGATCTCCCGGCACTTCAAAATCATCGACCATGATGATGGGGCGAGCCACGCTATCCAACACGATCTTCACCTCTTCGATAAGAGGAAGATCTTCCTCCCAATGTGCATCGAGATAGAAGAACACCGGCTCGGAACGAAAGTTACGCAGAGGGCCATCGAGAAGGGTGCGCAGACCGACGCGCGAGTCTCGATTGAGCATCGTCACGTTGCCGTATCGGCGGAGCTTCCTTCGAGAGAACCCATAATAGCGCGGGTTCTTCTCGATCGTATAGATCGGCAGTCCTGTTGCAGCAAAGAACTCCGCTGTTGTGCCACCGAAGGTACCCGTTTCGACGATGGCCACAGGTCTGAGTTCTCGCATGATATATTGGAAGAGTTCGACACGCCTTGCCTGACCATTGAGTATTGCGCTCCAACTCACCCACGACGGCGATCCGCGGTAGTAGTCCAGCGCGCCAAGCCATTGACCGGGTACTGCGGCTAACAGAGCAGTCTTGATCTGCCTCAATGCGCTGCGTGCCGCCTGCATACGATGAGCTCTCTGGTCATCATTGATGACGGCCACCTCTCGACCACCACGAAATAGCGCTCAAGTTGCGCGAGCACGTGCGCAAGATTGTACGAGGCGGGTGGAACGCCGTATGCCTCACGCAGGAACGGATCTTCCGGCTGTACAAACTCGAAGATGAGCCAGTCGCTGGTGTAGCTCGCCAGGAGCTCGACTAGAAAATCCGTCGGGACACTTGGAACACCGAGCAGCAGATGGTGCGCCAGCGCGAGACACGAAACCAGCTCGCTACGGCACCGCTCCGCAAGCGTCGGCCACTTCTTGCCAGGTGGGCCAACAGGCGTCGACGGCACGACGATGTCCGCGAAGCATGGCAACGCCTGCGAGTTGAGGCGGTCACCGTCGCGGAACATAAGATCCAGTGACTGCTCATCGATATCGATGCCGACTGAAGTGGCCCCGAGTTTGCTGGCCAGATGAGCGTACAGGCCTCTGTTGCAGCCAAGATCCACATAGCTGGCCGGGCTGACGCGCTCGATGATGTCGGCCACCACCTTGTGTTTTCCATCACTCGACAGAGCGCGCTGAAGCGACTGTGGCGAGCCATCGTATGGCGGCAGACCGTTCGAACCCTGGTAGTAGCCTCCCCAGCTCGTTGCCGCCGGCCCAATCGGTGCCCCGATCGCCTTCCGGAGGGCCTCCAGCTGCTTGTAATGGGCTGGCCGCGCGCCTGATCCCATTCTCGCAAACTCGGTGGACAGCCGCCGCCGCACGCGACGCGCGACAGTGCGGGACGGCATCAGGATCTCCTCTCCCGCCTTACGCAGACGCGAGTGGCCAGTCGGCACGCGTGGCACAATATGTTGAGCGACGTCGTCCACGATTGATTTGCCGTAGTCGCGGCTCACCCTGCGGAGCAGGGTCAAGTGACCGTCTCGTATCAAATCGAGGCTCGAAAGAAGACCAGACCGAAACTCGGATACGAAGGCATCGAAGCCAGCGTCGGTGAGAGGCACTATGGAAGTAAAATCGACAAAGACGGGGCGGCGCCCGCGGAAGAGAATATTCCAGAAGTTTGCATCGTGAAGGCACATCCCGTGAGGCAGCAAACGATCGCAAATCTCAAGAGTGAGCTGTGCCGCCCTGAAGAACATCTCCGAAGTCCACTCGAACGGATAGGTCGGAACTGAAATGCTCTCGTGCTGCAGCGCGAGCGCTCCGCTGTCTCCGATACCCTCCGCAGTTCGGAATGATATGAGCTTCCCGTCTGCCACGAGTGCGTGCAATTCGCGGTTCTCGATGGCTTTGCGATAGAACGCGTCGGCATGCGACGCGATGATCCGGTAGAGGTTGTTGTCGGCACCGCGGTACAGCCGACCGTTGTTATCCCAGCCACTACCCTCGTAGCTCAATTCCATCGCGGGCGTCCGCACGGCAGCAAGCTCGCTGGTCACGCCCGACCGACGAGAGAAAGCATCGTTCGGGCGGCCGGCAAACCGAAGAGACGCGCAAGCGGCGCCGCGATGCGGCTGTGCAGCGGCGCGGACCGACCAAGCGCGCACATGGATGCGTGAGCCTCGAAATAGGTGGAATCGGCAGCCGCAAAGAACCCACGCGCGGCGCCGTAGTAAATACTGCGAACGGCTTCAATACGCCGATCATTGAAGGTACCGGCTGCACGCCAGAGCTTTTCTATCTGGCGCCCGTTGCGCAGCACGTCTTGCCAGAAACGCACGGCATTGCGACGCGACAGCGAATTTGTGAGGACGCGATAGCGCGCGCCGACGTGCGGGCAGTAGACGGCTTTGCCGCCGCAGCTCATGGCATCGAACAGAAACCGTGCGTCCTGAATAATGGGCAGATCATCGCGGAATCCGCCGATGCGCTCGACCAGCGAGCGACGGTACAGAATAGCTGCCGTCGTCGCCCAAGCGGATGTGGCTGCCGCCAGCTCAGCATCTTCCTCCATAAGCGCCCAATCGATCGTGCGGACAGGCGGTGGCGAACTGGCGGCTTCACTGCCATCGTCGACCTCTTCCCAGTCGCAGATGATCACGTCGGCGTTCGTCTCTCTCGCCGCCTTGAGGCGCAATTTCAGCGTGCCTGGTATAAGGAGGTCATCGGCATCCAGAAACACGAGCCAGTCCGCATCGATAGCGGCGATGCCGCGATTCCGGGCAGCGGACACCCCACGATTTGGGCCTGTGAGCACGCGAATGCGCGGCTCGAAACGCCGGGCGATCGACAAGGAACGATCGGAGGAACCGTCATCGACGACCATGATGCCGACCTCGTCCCCTTGAGCAATGGCGCTCTCGAGAGTGGCCGCGAGAGTGGCCTCACCGTTGTAGCAGGGTATGACGATCGCGATGTCCGGGGGCATGGACTGATACTGCCCGCTAGTGCCCGATAGCCGACGCATAGAACGCGTCCGCCATTTCGGACGCTTTACTTCGCGTCTCGATAAAAACTTCCCGACGGTAGCCTTCTACGAATTGGACGATCCGCGAGAGATCACTGGCCGGCTCGCATTTGGATAAACTTATGAGCGGCGTACCCTGCATCCCCGTATACTTATCGAAATCGGCGTACTTGTAGTCGTAGTAGTTCCCCTCTGTTACCGGAATGAATGGCGAGCCTGCGATCCCGGCAAGCAGGCAACCATGGAACGACATCGATAACGTCAACTTAGCCTTAGCGGCCAGATCAAACAGGTGATGCTCGTCACGTACGCGCCCAACGCTCGTGATGCGTGACGCATTGCGCGCATGTTTCTGCACCGCGAGAGCCGCCGCATCGTCATCACAGAAAGAAGCCCCGCTCACGCCAAAGAACATAACAGGCAGATCAAAACGATCGATGAGACCATCGATCAGAGCCGCTAGGCGCTTGTACCTATCATCCACCAATGTAGTGATGTCTTCGAAGGTCGTGTGTCGAACGTTGGCCAGAATATAGGCGGGTGTTTCATGCGGTCGCGATGGATAGAGCCGTACGGCGCTGAATACCTCGTCATAGATTGAACGCTCGCCTCGCGCCTTGGCACCGGTGTCCAGAAGCTCCAAATCGAGTTCATTCCGCGTTCGCCAATCATCGACCACGTGAGCAAGAGCGTGGCGCAAAGTGGCGACGTCTTGCGTCACCATCGGACCGTACTGCTGAGCCCCGAAGTAAACTTTCCCCCCAGAGGCGCGTACGATCTCGGCAGACTTCAGATAGGAGGGGGCGTTCAACTTGAACCACATCCCGGAGAACTGAGTACCTCCGTAAATGAAGAATGCATTCGCGCGACTTAAGCTGTCCATAGCCGCACGACCGCCGAACATATCCAGTGCACTCATGAGCCCCGCACTTCTTTGCGCCGCCGATTCGGCCAAGCCTTCTGGGACACGCAGCCGTCTCAGAACATGAGATGCTCTCCGGAATACGGTCTCCAGGCCGGGTTCCGCCTCGATCTCGGTGGTCGAAACGAGCTCCCTGATGAAGCTGCCATTCGTGTCGAGAAGCTGAACCACAATTCTTGCGTCGGCCTGCTGATATCGTATGCGCTCTATAACTGCTTTCAGCAGGCATTCGTCGCCCAGCGAATCCTGCCCCTGGAACGAGCCTGTAATCACGACCCGCATCGCGTTGCTCCCTGCCATTGCTCATCCCCAAATGAATATCGCCGCGAGACACACGAGCCGAGTCGGGCTGGCATTCGTGGATACGTGCGCACCTTCATCCGTTCCGTCCGGACAGGCGGAACTTCACACGTGCGCCATACCCCAGCATCCGCCCCCAAACACTCTGCTCGAGCCAGGCTCGCACCGAGGAAGGAAGATCAGTCGCAATCGTGCACCATGGGGTTGCCTGAGTGACAAGAGCATACCACTCCCGCTCGGCAGCAGACGGTTGCCTAGGGGGAACGTGCGTAATCTTCCAAGGCTTGTTTTCACCTGTTTGGTGACACAGTAGCGGACACCCTTCGATCTCGAGATGTACGAATGGATTGATCGGCGAGGCGGCGTACACGATATCGGGCGGCCCCAATGTGACGATCTCTGTCTGCAAACATTGCAGCACGGCATTCAGGCAATCCTGATCGGCCATCGGAAACTGCTTCACCGTGAAAAGCCCGCCGTCGCCAAGGGCGACATTTATGACCCTCTGCCAAGCTTCGAAGATCTTGCCGTCCCGAACGACGTCTCCCCCAAAAAAGCCTGAGTTGAAATAAAGATGCCGTCGGGGACCTCCCTTGAGACCGAGGACGTTCTCGCAAATCCTCTCCCAACGCGCGCGCCGGATGTCGGTGTTGGGAAGGATCCCCTCGACGCAAAATAGAGGTGCCGTCTCCAGCGCCTCCGCTGCAATGCGGAGAATTTCCGGCGACATCAAAATGCAATCTGCATCTATGAAGAGAAACTTGCCGCGAGCAACTCGACTTATGAGCTCGAGCTTTCGGTTGCCCACCCAGGCCTCACCCGCGGGTAGCGCGTGCATGGTAACCGGCGCACCCGGACGGATTGCCAATCCCGTCTCACCGATGCATCCCACATGCACCTCATATGCACCGCCGCATCTGGCGATGGAGTTCACGAGCGCGGCAGCACCCTTGGAATAGTCGCCCTCAATGAGGGTGAAAATCTGCAAGCCAATTCGCCAGCGGCTCAGTGATGCGACTGCGCGGCGGATCGGCTCGCTCGGCGCAAGTCGAAATGCGTTCGCCCGCAAGCAGCCTCACGCGATCTTCCTCGTTGCCTTATCGGATACTCTCGCAATGCGCGTTTCACACGGGAAGAATGCCGCTCCGTTGCCCCAGCTCAGCTCCGGCACGCGCATCTCAAGGCTATCGGCGCTGCGCCTGATCTCGAACACCAGGCAGTCTTCGGCGCGATGAAGATACTCGATACCCGGCCTGACCAAATCCAAGCTGACCGAGTAGGCGCCGCCGCACAAGGCTGAGGTATCGACGGTCACATCGAACTCGGTCTCGCCGACCAGAATATCGACTTCGTTCCGCTGATCGAGCTGGTTGGTTGACGCCCATCCCACGGCCTCACCTGCCGCGGTCTTGATGCGAATGTTGCATCCAACCCGGACCTCCCTCCGCGCGACGACACGCAGCTTGAGCCTTATCCGTCCTCCAGTTCCCCGAACTTCTTCCACCTGGACATCCGCAGCAATGGTGGCGGCTACAGCATTCTTAGGAACCTGTCCCCGATACGAGCTGACTCGATCATCGGCCTCCGCATACTGGCGCAGTACGGATCCCGTTGCATCGTACGCCGCAACCTTCCCACTCGCGAGTAGCAGACATTTGCTGCACATCCGCTGAATGGCGCTGGCATTGTGGCTGACGAACAGGACCGTCCGGCCGTGACTGGCAACGTCCTGCATCTTGCCGAGGCATTTTTTCTGGAATGCGACATCACCAACGGCAAGGACTTCGTCAACAACCAGGATCTCGGGCTCAAGATGCGCGGCTACGGCGAATGCGAGGCGCACGTACATCCCCGAGGAATAACGCTTCACGGGCGTGTCCAGAAATTTCTCGACCTCCGCAAAGGCGACGATCTCATCGAACTTCCGCCGGATCTCGCTCCGCGCCATGCCGAGGATCGCACCGTTGAGATAAATGTTTTCACGGCCCGTCAGCTCGGGATGGAAGCCGGTGCCGACTTCAAGAAGGCTCGCTACGCGACCCAAGATCTCCACGCGTCCCGCGCTCGGCTCCGTGATCCGCGACAGGATCTTGAGCAGCGTCGACTTACCGGCACCGTTGCGACCGATAACTCCGACGACCTCGCCGCGCTTGATCTCGAAGCTGACATCCTTCAGGGCCCAGAACTCCTCGACCTCGTCGCCCACGATGAGTTGTCGGCCGCGCATCAAATCGCCGGCGGACCGCAGGAAGTTGCGTGTCGAGCGACCGATCACATCCCGAAGTGCTGTATAGCTTTCCCGCTGGCTCTCGTGGCCGATCAGGTAGACTTTGCCGAGATTGCTCGCGCGGATGACGACGTCGGACATCAGATCAGATCCGCGAATGTTTTCTCGGTCTTGCGGAAGTGGCGAATGCCGAGCCACAGCATGGCTGCAACCACGACGAGGCTCGCCATGAAGCCCGGAACATAAAGCTGGCTCTCCCCGCCGAGCAGGCACCAGCGGAAGCCATCAATGACGCCAACCACCGGATTGAGACTGTACCAGAAGCGCCAGCTCTCCGGCACCACCGCGCTCGAGAAGCCGACCGGCGAGACGTAGAGGCCGAACTGGACAACAAAGGGAATAACGTAGCGAAAGTCGCGATACTTTACATTGAGCGACGTAATCAAGAGCGCCGGACCAAGGCTCGCGAGCACAGCGAGCACGATGAACACCGGCAGAAATACGATCTGCCAATTCGGCACGAACGCGAACCACGCCATGATCAGGAACAGGATCACCACGTTGATCGCGAAATCCACCAGCGCCACGACACCCGACGCTGCCGGGACGATCAGCCGGGGAAAGTAGACCTTCGAGATGAGTTGCGCATTGCCCACCAAGCTGCCCGATGCCTCGGACAGAATGCTCGAGAACAGGAACCAGGGCAGCATCCCCGCAAATACCAGTACCGGATAAGGCACCGCGCCGTCGCTCGGCAGCTTGGCGAGGCTGCCGAAGATGACCGTAAAAACGATCATGGTCAGAAACGGGCGCAAGAATGCCCACGTCACGCCGATTACGGTCTGCTTGTATCGGACGGAGATATCGCGCCAGGCGAGAATCGCGAACAGTTCTCGGTAGTGCCAGAGATCAAGCCAGTAGTTGCGATCCGCCCGACCGCGTTCGAGAATGATTAGCCGCTCGCTCTGCTGCAGACCATCCGCGGGACGCGAGGTCGCCAGCGGGCTCCGCTCGGGCGTAGTGGCGCTATCGGGAAAGGGTGCGGATGAGGTCATCGACGTGCTTTGTAAAGTGCATCGCGGCGAAGCGCTCGACGGCTTTCGGCTGCGCGAGCTGGCGTCCTTCGAGAGCCGCGACGATGGCATCAACGAGTTCGGTGTCATTGTCGGGGTCGATGGCGCAGCCTATTGCCCCGTCCGCCAAAGCATCGCGACTGCCGTCGACATTGCCGCCAATCACGGGTAGCCCTGAAGCTGCTGCCTCGAGGAATACGATGCCGAAGCCTTCTCCCGTGCTCGGCATGGCGAAAAGATCGGCAACAGAAAAGTGGTCGGGCAGTTCGGTCTCGGATACCTCTCCTGTAAACCTGACGATTGCCCGAATGCCTTGCTCTTCGGCGAGCCTTTCGAGGCGGGCCCTGTCGTCGCCCGCGCCGACGATCAGATAGGCAGCATCAGGCACATGCCGCAGAACCTGCGGCATGGCTCTTATAATTCGGTCATGTCCCTTGTAGCGCTCGGCAGCGGAAAGGCGCCCAACGGTCAGAACGACGCGCTTGCCCACAAGCCCGAGTTGCGCGGCGAGCGCAAAATTGCGGCGGCGTGGCGCGAAACTTCCCTCGAAGGTATTCGGCAGCACTTTTACGCGCGCAGGGGGGATGTCGCTCCACCCTAGCAATCGGTCGCGCGTAAAGCGGCTGACCGACGTCACTATGGCTGAGCTCTCGAGCGCCCTCCGTGTGGTGCTGCCACGCGGCTCCCAGGCTTCAATGCCGTGCACTTGAACCCAGAGAGGAATGCGCAGGACGCGTGCGATCGACGCAGCCAGGGTGACAGCATTCAGATGCCCACAGAACAGTACATCGAATTTCCCGCGCACTGCGCATGTCAGTGCACGCGCGCTCCACGTGAGCTTTCCCGCCGCCGGTGGCTGCTGAGTGATGCCATGCGGCAGTGTTGCGCGCTCCGCACCAAAGCGCGGCAGGATGGTAACGCCCGATACCCGATCACACTGGCCGAGCGCCGTCATCAGTGCCTGATTGTAGCGCGCGATGCCACCGCCCGCCCCAAACCCATCCGTGAGGAGGGCCAGCACGCGCGCGCGCCCGGCGTCTGATGTCGACGCGCTCATTTAGGAACTAGTGATCGGCATCAGTTACGGCGGCCGCAGGAGGAGGAGCAATCGAGCCCATCACACTTGCATACTGAAACATCTGATTGCCGAGAAGGCCGATCAGAGTGACGCTTATCACCGCGTTGCTCCGAATGCGTAGCGCTCAGCAACCACTTCCGACCAACCTCGCGCCCACTGCCGCGGCTGTGCTGCCCGCGCCCTCACCACGCGCGCTTGGCGTCCTGATGTCGACACGTCCGGCATGGCATCTCGCATCCAGCGCGCGATCGGCGTTGTGAAACCGGTCTTCGCCCGCTCGCGGATGATGCTCGGCAAGGGAACGGAGGCGCTCTCTGCAAGACAACCCTTGTTGACGATCGCCGGCGCGCGACGGCGGGCCGTGGCCACGACGCGCAACAACGCACTGTCCACCAGCGGCACGCGCACCTCGAGCGAGTGCGCCATGCTCGCCCAGTCCGTATCGCGCAAGAGCTGATTGCGCATGTAAAGCGCGGACTCGAGCGTCGCGACTTTTGCATATGCGGTCGCTGGCGCAGGCTCGAGCTCGGCACGAACGCGATGCAAGGGTGCGAGGCGACGAAGCCCGCGCCGGACGATATCGGCGTTGAGAACCTGCGGCAGCTCCCAGGGCATGAAGAGGCCACGGCGCAGGAGGTAGGCACCGGCATAGGTCCCACCGTATTCTGCGAGGCCAATGGCCTTCGGGCTGAGGCCCGCTATTCCAGCAAATGGCTGGGCGAGCCGGCGCGCGAGACGTCCGAGGCCCGGCACCCGCGACGGCACGGCGAACATGGCGACCCATCGCGGGATATCGCGAAATGAGGGATAGCCGCCGAACAGCTCGTCACCGCCTAGGCCCGACACGGCGACTTTCAATCCCAGCTCCCGCGCAGCCTTGGCCACGAACCAGGTATTTATGCCGTCGATCGTCGGTTGATCCATTGCATCCAGAATGCGCGGCAGATCGGCCTGAAACTCGCTTTGCGTAATGACGCGCATAGTATGTCGCGTGCCGTAGGCGCGTGCCACCGCCTCGGCAATCGGAGCTTCATCTTCGGCGCGCCCGCGGAACTCCTCGAAGGCGAGCGTCACCGTTTGAATTTCCTGCTGACCGGCGTCGCGCATGAGCCCGACGAGCGCTCCGGAATCAATGCCCGCAGAAAGAAACGCCCCGACCGGGACATCGGCCACCAGATGATGCCGAACGCTGTCGGCCAGTGCGCTACGCACGACCGACCTGACATCTTCGTCGGCGATCGCGGCCTCATGCTGGACCTGCGCTTCAGCTTCGTGATGCACTTGCGCGATGGAGTGATAGCGTCGCGGCGCCTGCGCACCCGTGCGATCCACGACAAGAGTGGCGCCCGCCGGCAGCGCGCGAATGGCCGCGCAAGTCGTGAAGGGCTCCGGAACGCTACCCCATAAGTAAAAGCCTACTTGAGCGGCGGGCTCCACATCGCGCGAGATTGCGCCGCCAGCGAGCAAGGCCTTCACCTGGGAAGCAAATCGGAATGTCCAGCCATCGTCGCTGTAGTAGAGAGGTTTGATGCCGTAGGGGTCCCGGGCGAGAAAGAGCGCATGGCGCGCGCGATCCCAGATCGCAAAGGCAAACATCCCTCTCAGAGAGTGGACCATATTCTCGCCCTTGCTCGCATAGAGATGGAGCAGAACCTCCGTGTCTGAATGACTGGCAAACACGTAGCCCTCGGCCTCGAGCGCTTTGCGCAGGGCGCGGTAGTTGTAGATCTCCCCGTTGAACGTGACGACGTAGCGGCCATCGGCGCTTGCCATGGGCTGGGCGCCTGCATCGGTGAGATCGATGATCGACAATCGGCGATGACCGAGCCCTAACCGACCATCTTCCGAGAACCAGGCCCCTGCGCCATCCGGTCCACGCGCCACCATGTGGTCTCGTGTGCGGAGCAGTTCCGACCGATCGACCGGATTGGCCGCATAGTGGAAGGCAAAGATACCGTTGACGCCGCACATATCAGATCACGTCACGCATCGAAGCTGACATCGACGCATCACGGTTTGACCGCGTGCGTCGCGCAGGCCTGCCGTCGAGGGCGACATGGCAGGGCATTCCGGGCAAATGCACGGAGTTGACGACTATGCTTGCGCCGGCTGCGCCATGACCTGGTCGAAGTAGTCGATTGTACGCCGGAGGCCCTCGCGAAGCTGCACCTCTGGGCGCCAACCGAGTTGCTCTTTCGCTCGCGAGATGTCCGGGCGGCGCTGCTTGGGATCATCCTGAGGGAGCGGCATAAACGTCAGATTCGACTTCGATCCCGTCATCTCGATCGTGAGCTCGGCCAGCTCGCGGATTGAGAACTCACCGGGATTGCCAAGGTTCACAGGCCCAGTGACCTCCGCAGGACTTTCCATAAGGCGCACAAAGCCGTCGATCAAATCATCGACATAGCAGAACGAGCGCGTCTGGCCACCGTCGCCGTAGATGGTGATTGGTTTGCCCTGCAGAGCCTGCACGATGAAATTCGACACGACGCGTCCATCGTTCGGATGCATACGAGGACCGTACGTGTTGAAGATGCGCGCGACCTTGATCTCCAGGCGATGCTGGCGATGATAGTCAAAGAACAGCGTCTCCGCGCAACGCTTGCCCTCATCGTAGCAGGAGCGAGGCCCGATCGGGTTCACGTTGCCCCAATAGTCCTCCGTCTGCGGGTGGACCGACGGATCCCCATAGATCTCCGAGGTGGACGCCTGGAAGACCCTGCATTTGAGGCGCTTGGCCAAGCCCAGCATGTTGATCGCGCCGTGCACGCTAGTCTTCGTCGTCTGCACGGGATCATGCTGATAGTGGATCGGGGACGCCGGGCACGCGAGGTTGTAGATCTCGTCCACCTCCACGTACAGCGGGAACGTAATATCGTGACGCATCAGCTCGAAGCGCGGATGTGTGAGCAAGTGCTCGATGTTCCGCTTGGCTCCCGTGAAGAAATTGTCGAGGCAAATGACGTCATGACCTTCGCCGACCAGCCGATCGCACAGATGCGACCCTAAGAAGCCGGCACCACCGGTCACCAAAATCGTCCTGCGCGATGAAGCGCGCGCACCGCTGCCGTTGATCTCACTCGTATTCCGCGCCTGCACCGTTACTCTCCGTTTACTTGATTGATATGCGCGGAACAAAGCTACCGCACTTCGGGTGAACGAACCCCCGAACTCCGCACTAAACGCACCTCAATGGAGCAGTCAGACACGGCGCGATCATGGCGCGCCGTGGAGCCTGACTACTCCTATCATTCCTTCCTCAGCGGCGGCGACGCCACCACTGGCGGCACCCGCTCGCCTGATCCCGCCACAATCCGCGTCGAGCGGTTCCCCATGTCATGCCTGACGGGGCCCCTACTCGCCAACACCGCCGCGACCTGCGAGCCTATGGAGATCCTGCCACGCGAGCCGGACGACATCGCCGTCAACGCGCTCGCCGAACAATACGATGGGTAGTGTCGAGACGAGGATCTTCAAATCTAGCCAGAGTGATGCATGACGCACGTACCAAAGATCAAGTGCGGTCTTGTCCGTAACGGAAACCGATCGGCCGCCATAAACTTGCGCCCATCCGGTGAGACCGGGACGAACGAGAAGGCGTGCCACGATTTCCCGTGACTGCTCTCTGGACACGAGCGGGCGCGGGCCAACAAAAGACATGTCACCGACGAGGATGTTGAACAGCTGCGGCAGCTCATCAAGCCGGGTCCGCCGCAGGAAGGTGCCTACTCGCGAGATCCGCGCTTCGTCGGGAATTCGGTGGCCGGCCGCATCGTGGGATCTTCCCATGGTCCGGAACTTGTACAGCTTGAAGCGATGCCCCCGCAGGCCAGGCCGCTGCTGCACGAAGAGCACCGGCAAACCGCCATCCAAGGCTACGACCAATGCCGCCACGATAATGAGCGGCGATAGAATGACAAGCATTGCCAGCGCCACAGCCGCGTCGATGAACCGCTTCACCCGCCAATAGGGGCGACGCAGGACCTGCTCGATCTCTGCCGTCTCGATGGCGAACGCCGGCTGATACCCGCCCGGCCCAGCCGCGGGCACGCCTGCACGAGAAGCAGGCGACGGTTCGCGGTCAACGGAAAAGCCAAGCCGCTCCGCAAAAAACTCCAGGCGGATTTCCGTTGTGCTCTCGATCTCTCGCAGGAGAACTCGCGCGTCTTCGGACAGACGGTCGAAAGGTACCGCGACCACGATCCGCCCAACGTGAACTCCATGGACCTCGAGATCCGAGATGATCCGGTCAGCCTCCTCGGGCGTCCCGAGAACGGGGACCGCGTGCAGGACGCGCCCCACATGGCGCTCGTTCGGTGAGAGGATGCCGGCGATGTGGAGCTTGCTCGAGCCGAACTCCGCCGCCGAGCGGACGAAAAGCTCGACCATGGAGCTCCAGCCGATCACCAGGACCGTGTCCTCGGCAGCGGGTAGCGCCAGCTGACCGTGATTATGCGTCCGGCGCCGCTTATGGACGACCCGGGTCAGCACACGGACGCCGACCAGCCCGGCCGTCATCAGGACGATCTGGAGCAACGGCAGCGACCGCGCGACACCGTCCATGCGGTTGATGATGAAGCCGATCACCGCTGCGCCAGCAACGATTAATGCCGAGGCATAGAGGGCGTGAACGTAGTCCGCCAGCCCGCTGAACCGCCAGATCGAGCGGTCCATCCCAAGGAGCACCAGAGTCGGCAAAGAGACTGCGAGCGTGCAGATGAGATAGGGAACGAACGCATCCCATTGCCTCGCTGCGATGGAGAAATTCTCCCGCAACGCGAGCGCCGCGATCGAGGAAAAGCCAATAATCAATAGATCAAATGAGAGCGATCGCCCTCGACGCGTTATGGACATTTAAATATTCCGATGGAAACCCATCGCCCCGCCTCAAAACGCAGCCGGCACTATCAACTTCATTGTTATAGTATAGTTAATCATTATTCTTCATTACGGCTGCCACATTGTCAACACAAAGGCCCCTGTGGAAAACTGATGCGCTCAGAATTTTATTGTTTAATAACAACGAGAAAGCGACGCAGCGCAGCTCGCTAGGCGCTGACCTTAAGGAGGTGCCGTGGCATTTCCGCCACTCGCCTCTCACGCGCGCGCTCCCGATCGCTAATCCTTCTCGACCTCGGCTTTTGTGAGGTAACTTTTATTTGGATCCGGCGCTTTCGGCGCCTGCCAGGCGACCGGCCAATCATCGCGTGGGGTGGCCGGTGAAAATCGCGCTGAAGAAGCACCCTCCTCAGCCCTTCGGTGCGGCTGCACTGGCTGCGGCTCGCTCGGCTCAGCGGTCTCGGTAAGCGCATCGGAGGGGGAAGCGGCCGGTGGGCCAACAGGCGGAATGATCATCGCAACGGACAGCGCGAAGACTGCCATCATCGCTGTCGTACGCAAAGGGTAGTCGAGAAGGGAGTGAGCTAGCAGCAGAGCAATAATGAGTGTTGCCGCGCACGCGAGCAAATTGTCCCTAAGCCGAGCCCCTTGCAATCCTTGCCTCCAGACACGAACGCTCGCCGCGACCAACCAAACAATGAACAGAACGATTGCGACAATTCCGATCAGTCCGGCCTCGAGCCACAGCTCGAGATAGTCGTTGTGGGCACGATTGATCAGGGCGTCAAAATTGTCCGTGGGCTTCTCGAAAGCCTGGTAGACGGGCACGAAGCTCCCCATGCCCGACCCGAGAGGCATGTAGGCGAGCACAGCTTCGACAGTATTGCGCGCTAGAGGAACCCGACCATCCTTCATGATCTCGGACGCGAAGCGATCCTGCATTCGATTGAGCGCAATCTGCGCTCCAAAAAAGACCGCGAATCCAAACGCTGCCATCAGCACAAGCCGGCCCGTTCCCGCCAATGAGCGGCGGGGCACTTCAGTGACTGCAGCGCGGCGGCTGGCCCACATCGCGTATGTCATCGCAACCGCGCCGAGCAGCGCGACGAACGTCAGGGCAAGACCGGCACGCGACCGGGCTATGGCCTGAGCGGCGACAAACACCACAACCGAGGCGAAGCCGAGCACGGCGACAGACAAACCCATCTCGGCGCGCCGCGCACGAAGCGAGCTTGCCCTCATGGTCCGGATCGCAGCAGCGATGGACACGGCTGCGGCTATCGGCACCAAGGAGTAGAGCAGCGCCGCATGGTGATTTCGATTGGCGAAGAAGCCAACTGCCTCCGTGGAGTTCGTGAAGGCATAGAAGCGCAGCCAACTTGTGGTACCCTGCCCAACCTGGAGAAGACCAAGGCCGGCGGCGACCAAGCCGAACACCAGAAACAAAACTGCCAAGCGGCGCCGGTCTGCGTAGTCGAACTGCAATGCCCCCAATAACACTGCAGCAGGCGGTAGTAGTGCAAGTGCACTCAACCAGGTTCCTCGTGGTGACATGCTCATAGGCCGCCAACCGGCATCGAGACCGATAAGCTCCAGATTGCTGACGAAGTCCGCCCGGCCCGGCAGCGCCGTCCACAGGGCTGGCGGCATCGGCACCAGTTGCAGCATCGGAACGGTCATCACCAAGAGGCAGACGAGCATGGCGATGCGTGCCTGCTTGCCTCCTGCTTCCGGCGCCAAGTCAGCAAGCCGCCAACCCGCCCAGAGGAGCAATGGCACGGCCAGGAGTTGCAGCACGACGTCGGAGAGGAAACCTGCGCGCGTCCCTCCGCCGAGCGCAAGGCACGCGAGGAAGTACACGCTCACCACCGCGAAGAACGGCGTGATCGGCGATGGCAAAGGTCTCTTGGAGGATCTCGATCGCTTGGCCAACGGGTTTTGCCTTCCGAGCACGATCGGCGGTGCCGCCGCCTGCATTCACAGGCCGACTGGCAATGTGCGACTTTCGACCATCATAGCCCGTCCCCGTGACGAGCCCCGGTGCCGGGCTGCGTCGCTACGGCGCGAGCACCAGAGCAAAGTGCTGTGACGGCTATCGTTATCTCCCCATCAACACCAGAGTCGTGCTGCTGCACTTATGCCTTTTTCAGACGCCGCGGCTCCGCGCCTTCCTCCGAACTACCATACGTGTACGGGTCGATACCGTATCCATACCCGTAGCCATAGGCATCTCCGTAGCTCGTGCGGCTGGCATCGAAGCGCGTGAGCGCCGCGCCGATCACCGGACCACGAGCAAACCGCAGTCGCTTGATGGCACCGCGCACCTGACCTGATCGAGTTTGCCCCGCACTGACGACGAGTATCGTTGCTGCCGCGGCATTCGAAAGGAGCGGTCCATCAGCGAGCCCCATGATCGGCGGGCTGTCCAGCACGATCAGGTCGAAGGTCTCCATGCCAACGGACAGGAGCGACAATAACCTGGGTCCACCGAGAAGATCGGCTGCATTGGTTGGCAGTGGGCCGGACGCCATGAATGTCAGGCTTGGAAGGTCCGTGGCCTGGAATGTCTCCGGCGGCGACATCTCGTTCGAGAGATAGCTACTGAGCCCAATGCTGTGATCGAGCCCGAGCTTGCGGTGCATCGATGGATTGCGCAGATCCGCATCGACAAGGAGCACCCTAAGCCCCATGTTCGCAAAGTGCCGCGCAATGGCAAGCGACGTAACCGACTTTCCCTCACCGGGCGCAGCGCTCGTCACCAACAGTGACTTCGGCAGTCCACCCTCCGTCGCGAACTGAAGCGCAGTACAGAGCGAGCGATATGCCTCGGCGATCCCCGAGCGCGGGTCGAGCAGCACCCGCTCCGCCTCCTCGCCCACATCCGGAATAACTCCGAGGGTCGGCAGGCCAGTCAGCTGTTCGATTTCCTCCGGAGCGCGCACTGCATCGTCGAGGCGCTCGAGCAGATAGGCCGCGCCATATCCACCACCGAGCCCCACCATGAGCGACATCAGCAGCGCCCGCATAAGGTTGGCAGCAGATGGGCCGCCGGGCGGGCTCGCCCGGTCGACGACGAAGATGTTGTTGGCGCCCATGCCGCCGGCGACATCGACTTCCTTGTGCCGCTGCAGCAGCCCCTCATAAAGCGTCCGGATCGTCGTCGCCTCGCGGCGGAGATTGTTATACTGGATGCTCCGACGCTGGAGATCGAGCGTCTCGACACGCAGCGTTTCGATGCGCGTTCGCATCTCATTTTCCTGCCGTACCGATTGCTCATAAGCGCCCTTGTGCGACGCCTTGATGGCCAGCACCTCGGTTGCGATCTGTCGGTCAATCTCCTTCATGCGGTTGCTGATCTGCATCATTGCCGGGTACCCCGGCTTAAACGTCTGGAGCTTCTCCTTGTACTCGGTGTCGAGGGCGTTGCGCGCAGACCTCAGCCCCTGGATGACGGGATTGAGGAGGAACTGCGGAAGGTTGATTGCATCGACCGTCTCGACCTGGCGCCAGAGCTGTTCGGTTTTGATGCGCTCCGCGATTAATCCGCCTAGAGAAGCATTGGCCGCCGAGAGGTTCGCCTCTGCGATCGAGGCCTTCTCCCCCATGACGACGAATTCCTCCTTCTCGGCAAATGCGAGCGCTGCCTTCTCTGAATCCTCGAGACGGATCTTCAGTTGGCCGAGCTGATCCTCGAGAAAAGCCTTCGCATACACATTCACCTGGAGCCGCTTCTCCAGATTGAGCGCGATGAAGGCATCGGCATAGGCATTAGCCACGCGTGCGGCACGATCCGACGAGGTGTCGGAGTAAGTGATGTCCACCAGGCGAGAGCCCGGCACAGGCCGCACCGCGCTGTTGGCGCTGACGATCCATGCAGCGGACGCTTCGAGCTGGGCTTTGTTCGGCTCCGCATCCTCATTGGCCGATGCACCACTCAACACCGAGCGCACGGTCTGCATGATTGAGACACTTCGCGGCCGGAAGAAGTCGTGCTCATCGGCGAGCCCGGCGAGTTTCGCCACGCGCTGCGCAACAGCGGTACTCCGCAGAAGCTCGATCTGCGTGCGCAGAAAGGCATCGCCCGTATCGGGCTGCTCGACCTGCCCGCCCTCAACAATCTTGAGGTTCTGCGCTTCGATCTGAATGCGCGCAGTGGCGTAGTAGAGTGGCGTCACCATAAGCGAGCGCGCGCCACCAATCGCAACGGCGACCAGCGCGATGGCGAGGATCAGCCACTTGCGCTTGAGGCCGATCCGCAGCAGCTCGAGCAGCAAGCGGCGCAGATCATCGTCTGATCGCTCTTCGTAACCCGGGCTGCCGTTGCCGCCGCGAGCAAATGGCGGACTGACAACAGCCGGCACCCACCGGCCGCCATGGCCGTCAGGAGCACCCGGCGCAACCTCTCGGCCGTGCGTCATCTATCCTACCTGGCCTCAACTTCAGAATTCTACAGGAGGCCGCCGAACATCCCGACCACCGGCAGCGACTTGAGGACGTCCTGATAGAGCTTCTTGATGGCAGACGTCCCGACGATGACCACATCGCCTTGCAGGATGGCCGGATCGCTCGCACGCCCGCTCTTGATCGCATCCACATCAAAGCGGGCAGCTTCCTTCCGCCCATTCGCCGTACGGAAGACCATGACCTCGCTGCCGTCAGCGACTTCCTTCATGCCACCGGCCGACGCCACGAGCTGCAGCAATGTCGACGGGCCTCTGTAAGGATACACACCCGGTCGCTCCACAGCGCCCTCGAGCGTCACCCGCTGGCTGTTGAACTCGCGAATGAATACTGTGATCTGCGGGTTCTGAAGGTAACGGGTGCCATACTTCGCCTTCAGGTCCTGCTCGAGCTGGCGCGCCGTGACGCCACCAGCCTGCACATCGCCAACAAGTGGCAGATTGATCATGCCGGTTTCGGCGACCTGCACACTTTTCGCGAGTTCGGGTGCCTGAAACACGGAAATCTCGAGAACATCCTGCGGGCCAATGCGATAGCCGTCGCTCCCGGGCGTTACCGTGCTCTCGAGCGCGCGGACTTCCCGCACCAACTTTGCTGAGGCCTTAGCTGAGGCCTTAGGAGCGACAGAAGACTCGTTTGTCGACGGCGGCTGAATGCCGAGGCTCGCAGTCGCCCCAGTCGACGTACCGGAATCCAGCGCCGTCACGCCCTCGTTAAAGCCCGAGCCACACCCTGCGAGCATAACAATTAATAGCGCCGGTGCTGCCATCGCGCCGACTCGCCGTATCAATAAATCAAACCGCATAACCCGCTCTCCAACGCACGCACGCAAAGTTGTGCGATCCAAATTGCGCTTCAGGAATTCACAAGTGCACGAAGAAGCAAAACTAGCACATCTGTAGTCGCGCTAGGGACCTCGTAGCTGACACATTCCAACCACATTTCGGCGCCCGAGGCGACCTCGGCAAGTAGCCTACACACAGTTCAGAGATTCAACTCGAGCAATGTGACAGAATGAGCACATGCGCCTGCTTCTTTCTGCGGCAGCGTGCCGGTTTCTCGCCTCTCGGATACGTATTGCTCTTCTGCTTCCCGGGCGGCCGCTTGCGCCATCGCAGCGGCCGCGATAGCAATGGGTCGCTCCGGGTAGGAAGCTTTATCGCCTGTTGGCACAATATTTTCTGTTGTTGGCGTATCGAGAGTTTTTCATGAACGACGGCTTTGGTCCTGCTCTGGATGAACCCTCCGCGCATAGCTACGCGATGCGATGGATTGCGATCAACACGCACCCACATCGCGAAGCCATAGCCATCGAGAACCTCCTCCGTCAGAAGTTCGCGGTCTATTGCCCGATGGAGTTGAGGCGCATCCGGCACGCCCGTCGCACACAGGATGCGACGCGGCCACTGTTCCCAGGCTACATCTTCGCTGCGGTCATGCCTGATCTAGCGTTGTGGCGGCCCATACTCTCCACCTACGGTGTGCGGACTATGGTTCGTTCAGGCGACCGGCCTGCTTTTGTCGATAGCGGTTTTATTCAGGGGCTGAAAAACCGAGAGATCGACGGCGTGATCGCGAGGCCGCTGCGGGGTTATGAGATCGGGCAGGACGTGCGCCTCAATGGCGGCCCCTTCGATGGCCTCATCGCGACGATCATCGAGATGGGCGAGCGAGACCGGCTGGTCTTGCTGACCAGCCTTCTCAATCAAACGGTGCGCCTCAAGGTGACAGGGGCCAGCGTGCGCGCGCTCTGACAGGCGCGCAGGAACAGTCCTCACCGCTGCTCAACACAAAACGTGCGCCGCCCCCTAGGACCGGCGCACGCGAACTGTACGGATCGTTGCTCTTGCTTCAGGCGGCCCTGGAAAGCTCGGCGCGCCCCTCAAGCTTATCGCGCACCATGTCTGCAGGCCGGCGCAGATCAATCACCGGAGCAAATGCGCTCCGGAGCCGCGACATGAGCGCAGCGCGCCCACCGTTGCTGGAGGCAATCGGCGCATAGGGCACCATCGACACAGCGGAGCTTCCGAACAGGGCGCGAAGTTCCTCAGCGTTGTCGAAGCCGAGAGCATCCTTGGCTGTCACGAGCAGGCTCTCACAGGGCGCCCCTTCAGCCATCAGTACATCGTGCCGGTCCAGCGCAATGTGGTAGTAAACGATCGCGTCGACATCGATGTAGGCCACGGCGATATTTAGCCCGTTCACGAGATCGCTGACCGGAATCAGCACGCCATCGAGGTGCAGCATGTGCGCGCGGGAGAGATAGAGGTCGCGCCGCGGGCAATCCTCTCCTAGCGCCCCCTTCGAGATGCGAACCGGCAGAGCATCTTCGTTGAAGCGCTGCTCACCGTCACGATTGATTGTCGTCCTGCCGACCCAGAGTACTTCCCTCGCCGCACCATTCTCCGTGACGACAAGATCGCCTTCCTCGAGCGCCTCGACCGCGACCTCTCCGGTGGGCGTCAGAACACGCGTGCCGGCAAGAAAACACTTGTGGCCATAACCACCACCGCGACCGCCGTGTCCGCCGCCGCCATGACCACCGCCACCGTGACCGTCGCCGCGACCACCGCCACCGTGACCGCCGCCGCCGCGATTGCCGCCACCGCCACCGTGATTGCCACCGCGACCACCACCGCCGCCGCCGTTTGCGAGCGCCTTACCAGCAGCCCCTGGTCCCACCGCCACCAGTATCCCTGCCGCCGCCACCAAACTGCGCCGCGTAAGCCGCAGACTGGGTTGTTCCAAATCGCAGTTCGGCTTCTCTGAATTCGCCATAATAATCTCCAAGGAACGCTACTCCCGGAAGCGAAGCTCCCACCAGCAACGGCCCTCGCACAAGGCGCACCGAGCGTGCTTGATCGGAATGCGGCAGAAGAGTGGCCTACGCAACACAGAGCGTATCCGACTGCGCATCGCCGGCTTGGTCATCTTGGCACTGCCAATTCACCCGCGGATGTAAAGAATTCTCTTGCTTGCAATAGAATTAGCCAATGCCGGCCTGCGCGGGCACTTTGCCCACGCATGAAGAAGCCACGAACCGCGATCGAAACGCGGTTCGAAGTTTTGCACAGGCCAGGTAATGTCGCGAGCGCGTGGGCCGGCAGATCTACGCCGCGATCACCTTGTTCTTCAGCGTGCCGAGGCCGCTCCACGAGATCTCGAGCTCGTCCCCCGCAACCAGGAAACGCTGCGGCACGCGACTGCCGCCCGCGCCGTCCGGCGAGCCGGTCGAAACGATGTCGCCCGGCTGCAGCAACGCGAAGTCCGACACGTAAGCGATGATCGTCGGGATATCGAACACCATCTTGGCAACGGTCGTCGACTGCACCCGCTCGCCGTTGAGTTTCGTCGAAAGCTCCATCGCGCTGACGTCGGCAATCTCGTCGGCGGTTGTGAACCAGGGGCCACTTGCGCCCGAGGCATTGAAATTCTTGCCTGCGCCGACGGAGTGCTTCTGCCAGCCGCGCACCGAGCCGTCGTTCATAATCGTGTAGCCGGCGATGTGATCGAAGGCCTTCTCCTTCGCGATGTGGCGTCCCGCCTTGCCGATCACAAGCACGAGTTCGCCCTCGTAGTCGAACGTCTTCGCGGGCTCGCCCTTCGGATACTCGAGCGGCTCGTTATGTCCGATGAGCGCGTCGTGCGTCTTGATGAAGAGCGAGATGTCTTTGGGCGGCGGCACATCACCGTCGACCGGATGGCGCTTCGGGTAGTTCACGCCAATGCAGATGATCTTGCCGGCATCATGCAGTGGCGGCAGATAGCGGATCGCATCGAGTTTGACGGACGGCTTCTTACCCGCCGCCCACGTCGCCACCTCGGCCAGCGCGCCAGCTGCCAGTACGGCCCGGATCGTCGGATACTTCCCGGAGAGCGACGCGTCCGCCGGGATGATGCCGCCGCCCGCAGCATCGGGCTCCACGACCACGCCCCAGCCCTTCTTGCCACTCTGCTCGTAGCTGATCAGCTTCATGTCGTCTCCGCCCTGTCTCAAAGGTTTTCCCGACTATCCATGCCCCAGGGGGCAGGGTCGTGCAAGGTGGCCGCCGTCATAGCGGCTTTTCGCCAGCGCGACGCTCGAGTTCGGGAATGATGGTCGCCCGCTCCTTCAGAAAGGGATTGACGGCCAGCGCCTGATAGTAGGCTTCGAGCGCCTCCTTCCAGCGCCCGGCATGGGCATGAATCATGCCGCGACCGGCGAGCGCCCCGAAATGGCGCGGCTCCAGCGCCAGAACCTTCTCGATATCGGAGAGCGACTGTTCGTGCTCCCTCATGAGGAAGAGCACGGTCGCGCGCTTGTTCCAGGCCTCGGCGAAGTTGGGCGCTGCCTCGATGGCCTCGGAGAAGCGGTCGTGGGCGGCGCCGAGATGGCGGATCGAGAGATAGCCGACGCCTTCTTCCATGATCCGGTCGATATCCGCCCGCCCCGAGTTCGTCCACACCTCCCAGATGCGTGCGACCAGCGCTTCCGCCTCGTCGTCGCCACCCGCCGTCTTGAGGCTCTTGAAAAGTGCGTCGAGCGAACGCGCCCGATCTTCTTTCTCGAGGATCTGCGCCGGCGGCGTTTGAGCCCTCGAAGGCAATCCGACCGTCCCGCACGCCACCATCGCGAACACCGCGATCGCAAGCCGGGCCGCCCAGATCCCGCGCCCGGCGCGTCCGTGCCTCCACATGGCTCACCTCCTGCGCACAAGGCCGATGCTGCTGCACCAAGAAGCTAACGCAGGCCAATGAAGTCCGCTAGATTTGGCGGCAAACGATCACAAAAGGGTGGAGACGACCGGCATGACTATTCCCCGCACGGTGTTCGGCGAGGAGCACGAGATGTTCCGCGCCACGGTCAAGGACTTCATCGAGCGTGAGATAGCGCCGCACCACGACAAATGGGAGAAGGATGGCATCGTCCCGCGCGAGCTCTGGCAGAAGGCGGGCCAGGCGGGTCTGCTGCTGACCGGCACGCCCGAGGAGTACGGCGGCGCCGGCGCCAATTTTCTCATGAGCGCGATCCTCATCGAGGAAATGTCGAAGGGGCTCTATTCCGGCCCCGGCTTTCGCCTCCATTCGGATATCGTCGCGCCCTACATCCTCCACTACGGCAGCGAGGAGCAGAAGCGCTCACTGCTCCCGCGCATGGCGCGCGGCGAGATCGTCACGGCCATTGCCATGACCGAGCCCGGAACCGGCAGCGACCTGCAGGGCATTCGCACGACCGCCGTGCGGCAGGGCAACGAGCTTATCGTCAATGGACAGAAGACGTACATCACCAACGGCCAGCTCGCCGACATCATCATCGTCGCCTGCAAGACCGACCCGAAGGAAGGCGCCAAGGGCATTTCGCTCGTGATCGTCGAAGCCGACCGGCCCGGCTTCGCCCGCGGAAGAAATCTAGAGAAGCTCGGCAACAAGGCGCAGGACACATCCGAGCTGTTCTTCGACAACGTGCGCGTGCCGCCATCCAATATCCTCGGCGCCGAGGGCAAGGGCTTCTCCTATCTCATGCAGGAGCTGCCGCAGGAGCGGCTGATCGTCGGTCTTGCGTCAGTCGCGATCATGGAGGCTGCGCTGGAGTGGACGCTCGCCTACACGCGCGATCGCAAAGCCTTCGGACGGGCGATCGCCGACTTCCAGAACTCGCGCTTCAAGCTCGCCGAAGTCGCGACGGAAGTGCAAGTTGCGCGTGTGTTCGTCGACAAATGTCTCGAACTGCATATTGCGGGCAAGCTCGACGTCCCAACCGCGGCCATGCAGAAGTGGTGGCTGACCGAGCTCGAGGGACGCGTGCTCGATATCTGCCTGCAGCTCCATGGTGGAGCCGGATTCATGTGGGAATATCCGATTGCGCGCGCCTATGCCGACGCGCGCGTCCATCGCATTTTTGCCGGCACGACGGAGATCATGAAAGAGATCGTCGCGCGATCGCTGATGGTGGGGAGGTAGCTCCGACCTACGCAAACTGCACCGCGTAAACGGGTGGCAGCGTGTGCGAAACACACGCCCAGCTATCACCCTGATCCTCGCTCACCCAAAGGCCGCCCGTCGTCGAACCCATGGCGAGGCGATCGCCCGTTTCGTCGATCGCCAGCGCGTGACGATAGACGACGTCATAGGCGTGTGACTGCGGCAGCCCTTTGCTCAGCGTCGTGAAGGTCTTTCCGCCATCGCGCGTGCGCGACACGACGAGCTTACCGTCTACGGGAATGCGCTTCTCGTCTTTGATCTCAGGGACGAACCACGCCGTATCCGGCTCGCGTGGATGCACGACCACTGGGAAGCCGAACGCCGATGGCTTCACGTCCGTCAGCTCGGTGAAATTTTGCCCTTCGTCGGATGATACGAAAATGCCGTTGTGATGCTGAACCCACATTCGGTGTGGCGCCGATGAGCATTGCGCGAGGCAGTGCACGTCCTGCGCGATCGGGTCATTGGTCAGTTCGGGCGGCACATGATCGGCGCGCATTCCGTAGCCGCGCTGCACCCACGTTTCGCCGGCGTCTTCTGTGTGCCAGATGCCGCCCGTGGAAACGGCAATCGAGACATGACGCGAATTACGCGGATCGACACAGATGGAGTGAATACCGGGAAGATCTGCGCCACCTCCCATCCACTGCTTGCGTGCAGGATTGTCCCACAGCGAGCGCACAAACTGCCAGCTTTGGCCGTCATCCCTTGAACGAAAGAGGCCGCCGGGAAGCGTACCGCACCAGAGCACGCCGGGCTGATCCGCTCCGCCCGCGACGAGCGCCCAGATCCGCACAGTACTCCACGGGAGCGGGCGCCCCCACATGTCATTCTCTTCGAGACCTTCGGGCTTCTCGGGATAAGCAGGCGTCGCAACCTCCTCCCAACCGTCGGCAGTGGAGCGATGTACTTTCACGCCGAAATGGCCGTGATCGAGCGCTGCGAACTTGCGGCCGCTGCGCTTGTCGCTCAACGCCAGTGTCACGTTGTCGGCGAGGAAATCGACTTTGGCGATTTCCCAACAGCTACCGCAACGGTCGACCGTGAACAAACCCTTGCGTGTGGAAACGAGCAGTTGATCGCTCATGAAACTACCCTCCCGACAGTGCTTGAAAGACGTAGATCGTGCAGGTCTCGCCGACAGCATCGCCGAGACCTTTGCGATCCGAAATCATCACGCCATTGATGAAGATGGTCATATGCCGGCGCAGAGCTCCCTGGTCATCAAGCACGTAGCTGCGCGCCTGAGGATTTGCCGCGAACACGCCGTCCAGAACCTCGCGCACCGTCGCGCCGGCCGCCTCGGCTTCCGGGCAGGCGACGTGTCGCTGGATGTTGGGCGTGAACACGACGCGGGCCATCAGGCGCCTTCCTTCGCAGGAAAGGCAGTCGGATCCATCCAGCATGGCTCCCAGACGTGCCCGTCCGGATCGGCAAAAGCGCGCCCATACATGAAGCCCATATCCTGAGGCTCGCGCGCATCCCTGCCGCCCGCATCGACGGCTTTGCGCACGATCTCGTCGACAGCATCCCGCGACTCGCAACTGATTGCGACTAGGACCTGCGTGACTTTGCTCGGATCTGCGATCTCGTTCTTGATGAAGGTTTTGAAGTAGTCGTGCCTCAGTAACATCGCATAGCTGTGGCCTTCGCTGATGATCATGCCGGCCGCATCGTCGTTGGTGAAACGCTCGTCGAACTTGAAGCCGAGTGCCGTGTAGAAGGCGATCGTCCGCTTCAGATCCTTGACGGGGAGATTTATGAATACGTTCTTGCTCATGATGACCTCGTACTCGCTTTGATGGCCGAAGCCGCGCTCACATATCGACGATCGTTTCGAACCCGCCCCAGAACATGCGCTTTCCGTCGAAGGGCATGTTGTTAGGATCGCATTTCATGCGCGGATCCTTCATCACGGCTTCCATCACCTCATCGCGATGTGCTCGCGACTTGTATGTCGCCCACGCGAATATGATGGTCTCACCCTCTTGGAGTTTTACGGACTGCGGGAATGACGTGTGTTCACCGGGCTTCACATCCTCCGCAACGCTCTCGACATACGAGAGCGCCCCATGATCCTTCCATACCGTGCCCGCGAGCTGAGCCATCTCCAAGTATTCCTTGAGCTTGGCCTTGGGCACGGGAAGGATGTAACCGTCGACATACCGCGTCATTTCACGTCTCCTGTTAGCTTGAATGATGAGTGCGCCTCGTTCACTTCACCGAAGCGATCGACCACATGACGCCGAACGGATCGCGCAGAACGCCATAGCGGTGTCCCCAAAACATTCTCTGCACGGGGACGACAACCTCGCAGCCCGCTTCGACCGCGCGCTTCCAGTCCGGATCGACGTCATCGACCTGCAGATGGAGCGTGTATCCCTGCGGTTTCACGTCGGGATATCCGTGCTCGGGAAATGGATCGCAGAGCATGAGCGATCCGCCATTCACATAGAGGTGAATGTGCATGTCGCGGCCCTTCTCATCAGGCGGCGCGCGGCCGGCTTGCTCAGCACCGAATGCGCGAACGTAGAACTCCGCTGCCTTGGCGGCACCGTTGAGCTGCAGGTAGGGCGCAACACCTCCGCGGATCTTCACCTCGCCCGCCTTGCAGGCATCCGTCGGCATGGCTTGTTCGGACATGGGATCCTCCTTAGTTGATCTGGCGTCGTGGGCGTTTCCCGCTGCATCTGCCTCGAGGACGACCGGGCACGGTCGATGCCGACACCTGTCGTCATGAATTTTTTGCGTTTTCCTTTTTCATGTTGCCGGACCGGGCCGAACCCGCGAGACGGTCGAGCTGAAGGCGGATGTGCGCGGCCTCTGCCGGCGTATTGGCAAGCGCAATGGCGCGATCGAAGGCGACTTTGGCCTCAGTCGTCCGCTCCAGCTCGAGCAGGAACGCACCACGCGCACCATGGAAGTAGAAATAGCCATCGAGCTGGTCGGCGAGTGGCTCGATCATGGCGAGTGCAGCAGCCGGACCATCAGCCTTCGATACGGCCACGGCGCGATTGAGCGTGATCACGGGCGATGGCTGCATCCGCTCGAGCGCCCCATACAGCAACGCGATCTGCGCCCAATCCGTGTCCTCGGCGCGTGCGGCACGGCCGTGCAGTGCCGCGATGGCCGCCTGCACCTGATAAGGACCCGGCCGACGATGGCGGAAGGCCTTGTCGACAAGCGCGAGCCCTTCGGCGATGAGCTTCATATTCCAGCGGCTGCGATCCTGGTTCGGAAGCAGCACGGCATTTCCATCAGTGTCGAAGCGGGTATCCGCACGGGCGTGCTGGAGCAGCATGAGCGCCAGCAGAGCTTGGATCTCCGGCTCGGTGGAAAAAAGATGGAGCAAGAGGCGGCCGAGCCGGATGCCTTCCTCGCACAGGACGGCACGCGCGCCGTGCTCCACGACATCGCTCGTATAGCCCTCGTTGAAGAGCAGGTAGATAACACCAGCGACGGCGGCAATGCGCTCGCTGCGCTCGACAGCGCCCGGTGCCTCGAACGGCACATTGGCACCGCCAATGCGCCGCTTGGCCCGCGTGATGCGCTGCTCCATCGCCGCTTCGCTGACGAGGAAGGCACGTGCGATCTGCGCGACCGAGAGCCCCGAGACAATGCGCAGCGCGAGCGCGATCTGCTGCGTCGCCGGCAGCTCGGGGTGGCAACACACGAAGAGCAGCCGCAAGATGTCATCGCGGTAGTCCGCCGCATCGACGCGCTCGACGGTCGCCACCTCATTGTCCGACAGATCCGATATCGAATCCTCGTCAGGCAGTGCCGTCAGACGGCGCTGGCGGCGCGTCGCATCGATGGCCGCATTGCGTCCGACCATGATCAGCCACGCAGCGGCATCACGTGGCGGTCCCTGTGTGGGCCAGAGCCGAAGCGCCCTGAGGCACGCCTCCTGACAAGCCTCCTCGGCCATGTCGAGATCGCGGAAATGCCGGAGCAGCGCCGCAACCACGCGTGGGCGCGCGGACGTCAGGACGGCGTTGATCCAGCGCGTATCGGTCACGGCTGCTTCCCGTCTCTGAACAGACCCACCGGGCGGATTTCGTAGGAACCGCCGGGATTGACCTCGGCCAACTCGCGAGCGAAGCCCAGAACCTCATCGAGGTTTTCGGCCTCATAGATATAGAAGCCGAGAAGGTGCTCTTTGGTCTCGGCGAACGGGCCGTCGATGATAATCGGCGGTTCGCGATCCTTCCTGAGTGTGGTCGCTGCGGTTGTCGGCAGCAGGCGAGCGACAGGGCCGAGTTTCCCCGCCCGCGCAGCCTTTTCCTGAACGACCGCCAGCTTCGCCATGACGGCTTCGTCGTGCTCCTTGGACCACGCGCAGACGACGTTCTCGTCGTGGTAGCAGAGGATCGCGTACTGCATCGGACCGTTTCCTTCCATTTGGTCTCCCCTCTAGGACGAACGGGGGCTAAGCGCCCCGACAGCTCCCGACAAATTTTGTCAGGAGCGCACAAACGGCTGATCCGCCAAGCTGTTAACCGGCTGTTTGCCAACTTCGAGCTAGGCTCCGGCATGGCGCGTCTTCTCATACTGCTGGCTATCGCGGCGATTACCTACACGGTCATCCTTCCGGGCGCTCCCGACGGGGCCTTGCCGGCTGGCCCGACGGTTGCCGCCTCATTGCCCGCACCATCTGGCTGGCCGGGCCTTGACCTCCTCTCGCTCGCGATCGGCGCCATCGGTGGCTTCGCCCTCGGATGGCTGTGGCAACTGCCATGGCGCACCGTACCGGAGCTGTTCCGCGAGGTGGCGTTCCGCTCCATTCGCGGTGTCGGGCTCGTCGGGCTCGCCATGGGCGCAGCAGCTATCCTTCTGTTCTACTGAAACGACGTCCTTCATCCCGGACCGGTTCCCGTGGCCCAGCGCCTGTGACTGCCCGGCGGGAAGATCCATTCGGGCGTGACAAAGGCCTGCCCGGGCTCGAGGCGATACCAGGGCGAGCCGTCGGGCGTATCGCGCCCCTTGAGCACGTGCATGTCCTGCGCCGGCATGAAGCTCTGAATGAGCAGAAAGCGGCGCTCGCCGGTTGCGCGATGCTCAACAACATCCGCGACCAGTACAGCATGGCCGGGAAAGCCGCCCTTGATGATCACATCGCCGATCTCGACGCGGCCGTCGCGCACGGCAATCAGCTCGCGCTCGAGCGAGTGCGTGCCGGCCCAGGTGAAAACAGTATCCATATAGCGGCGGAAAGAGGCATAGCTTGCATCCGCCGAGGCACGCTTGCCCCAAATGAGCGCGCGCCCCTCTGCACGTGGACGCTCTCCAACCGCCCAGCGGCTGAACGGCATGGGCTTGCCGCCGCCCGTATCATTGAAGGCAATGCGCCGGACGTCACCGCGCGCGAACTGCCACTCGGCCCTCAGTCGCATGACTGCGTCCGCGCACTGCTGGAGGTCGCGCGCGCCCGTATCGATGTCGATGACGGCGGCGTGCACATCCTGGCGCCACTTCGGCAGACCGCTATGGAGTAGAACCGGCGCCCCCTCGGGCTTGACCGGCAGCCCGCGCAACCACGCGGCGAAACTGCCCTCGGGCGCCACGACGCGGACGAAGCCTTCAGGCGGAGCAAAACGCTGCTCGAGCCGATCGGCAGTGGGGGTCGCCACCGTTCGCCAAGCATACGGCTCCGCGATCGCCTCACACCCCGCAGCCAGCATGGCCGCGAGCATGATTGCCTTGGCGTAAGTCCCACCCCTCGGCGCCACGCTCAAACCTCCCAACCATCATTTATAGGCAACGCGGCCACAGCCCTTGGGCAATCTGATGTCCCGCTTCCCAAGCTCACCCCGCGTGAGCGAATATTTCTCGATCATCACACTAGCGACAGCAATTGACAGCGTGGCGTCAGGAGCCAATGTCAGAGGACGAACAAATCTGGCGGGGGCCGGGAGACCAAGACAATGTCGTCGCTGCTGACAGCAGCCCAGAGGGAAACATTCGTGCGCCTTGTGCGCATCGAGATGGCCAAGCGGGGTCTGACACGGACTGCACTTGCCGAGATCGCCGGCTGCAAGGAGCGCACGCTCGGCAATCTGCTGGCAGGACAGCCGGTGCGGGACGCTACCATCGCGGGTGTGGCGCGCGGCCTCACCATTGATCTCGACACGCTGCTCGGCACTCCGTCCGCCAATGGCGTGTCGGAGGGCAGGCTCAAGGGGCGCGCCGACGAGAGCTACGGTGGCTACCTGCTCGCGACCTACGAGGACTATCTCGGCCCGTATCTCGCCTATCGACGCATCTTCTCCCGCCGCAACGCGCTCTATCGCTCCGTCTACGAGCTCGATTGGGACGAGGATCTGTCGCGCCTGCGCTTTCTCGAGTTGCAGGGAAGCCCCAAGGGCCGCGGCGCCGATGCCTCCACTCAGCACGCGGGCGGCGTCTACATCAGCCCGCATACGGGGATGCTTCAGCTTCTCACTACGTTCCAGGGGGCCCTGCGCCTCGTCACGCTCAACCGCTTCCAGCGCGGCAGCGACAAGCTGCGCGGCGTCATTCTCACGCAGAGCGATCGCGAACGCTTCTACCAGCCGGCCGTGTCGGCGATCTTCCTGCACAAGCTGTCCGGCCGCCAGCGCCTCTCGGAGCTGGAGCGGCGCATCGGCACGCTCGATGAGGATCATGCCGACTTTGCGGCAGCTGTCGCCGAGATCGAAGAGATAGAGCGCTCGGAGATCTTTCTGGCGGGGCCTGTGGGCAGGAAGTAGCTCGCCGCGTCAGTTTTCCCCAACGCGCCTCAGATGCTCACGCGCTGCCGCATGCCCCGGCTGGATATCGAGCGCCGCGCGATAGTCTCGGATGGCTGCCTGGAGATCGCCTTTGCCTTCCCAGGCGCGGCCACGCTCGATGAGAGCCTCCGGCGAGCGTCGGAAGATGTCCAATGCCTTGTCCGCATCGGTGATCGCCTGATCATAAGAACCCGTCTCGACGTAGCTGCGCGCCCTGCGAATATGGGCAGGCGAATTGCGCCCTTCGAGCGCGATGAGTTGTGTCAGATCCTCGATCGCCGGCAGATGATTGCCGAGAGCGGCATGAATGTCGGCGCGCAGCGTCAGCGCGGCCCCCAGTCGCGGGTTCATTTCGATGGCGCGCGATACGTCTTCCAATGCGCGCTCGAGCCGCGGTCCATCGACCTGGTGAAGCCGTGCGCGGTTGAAATAGGCAAGCGCATAGCGGGAATTGAACTCGATGGCCTTGTCGTAATCGCCGAGCGCACCGGGGTAGTCCTTATTCATCATCCGCGAAAGGCCACGATTGTTGTAAAGCGCGGCATCACTCGGGCGCATATCGATGGCGGCGCTGTAATCCTCGATGGCCCGCTCGAAGGCCCGCACCGAGTGGAGCGCATATCCGCGCTGTGCGTAGGCACGCCACTCGCTCGGATCGAGTTCGATCGCGCGCGACAGATCCGTGATCGCGCGGCCGTACTCGCGACCCTGATTGCGGGCCCAGCCGCGCACGAAGTAGGCCTCTGCAGCGCCTGGATGCTGCTTGATGATGTCGTCGCACGCACTGATGGCCTGGAGGTAGGGGCGGTCGACGCGACACAACGTCGAGCTGAGATCCGGCTTCGATACTGGTGTGCCAGCTGTTTCGTTCGGGGTTGTCGCGGGTGGTTGGCGCGCAGCCGTTTCGGTCTCACCGGCTTTGCCGGAGCGGCGATCGAGCTTGCGCCGAATATCGTCGATCAGATCCTTCTGGCTCGGCTGTTTAGCGTCGCGCGGCAGCGCAGGCTGATCTGTTGGAGGTGGGGGCTGAGTGGCATCCACGCTCGGGAGGTTCTGGCTGGCTTCCTCCTGCAAACGGCGCACCTGCTCCATGATCTCGCGCGGACTTGCCGGCTTCGGCGCCGGCTCGCGGGATGGCACGGCATGTGAGGCCGGCGGCCTGTCGGGAAGGCTCGGGTGCCTCGGCAAAGTCGACGAGGATGGTGGCGCGGATGGCTTGGCTGCCGTCTCGGTCTCGCGGCGGCGGGCATCGTCGGCAGCCTTCGCCGCTTTCTCGGCGGCACGCTTCTCATCCTCCCTGCGCGCAGCGGCCGCGCGCTTCGCCGATTTGCGGATTTCCTCTCGCCGCGCCTGCTCTGCCCGGTCGGCGGCCTTGCGTGCCTCCTCGGCCTGACGTGCCACCTCGCGCTCTGCAGACTTTCTCTCTGCCTCTTTGCGCTCTTCTGCTTTGCGACGCGCCTCCTGGCGCGCCTCGGACTGACCAGGCAGTGACCACACGCCGAGAACGTTCGTGCCGGCTAGCGCCAGGAGAAGTCCGATGGCAAGCACGAGAAGGAAACGCGCCGGCGAGGTGCCACGATCGCCAAGCGATACCGTGTTCTGTTCGAGCGTCGACCGTGCACGCCGCCCCACGGGCCTCTCATCGGCAGCTTGGCCTTTATCCGCACTTGCCTGCGGACTGGCCTGCGCACCGGCATCCGCCTTTGGATCGTTCTCCGTCATATTTTCACACCAAGCCTTGTCAGGTTATCGCGCGCGGCCGTGAAATTCTGGTCGGCCTCTAGAGCCCGCCGATAGTCGGCGATCGCACGGTCGCGGTTTCCTTGGCGCTCGTAGGCAACGCCGCGCGCGTTGAGCGCACGTGCCGAGCGTGGATTGAGCTCGAGCGCGGTTTCGAAATCGGCAAGTGCTTTGGTGAGGTCCTTCAGCTCGAGGTGGCTGAGGCCGCGGTTCTCGAAGGCGAGCGCGTATTTTGGGCTCAGTTCTATAGCGCGATCGAGATCCGCGACGGCCTTCGCATGATCGCTCGCGCTCAGAACATAAGTGCGCGCGCGATTGTTGTAGGGCACCGCATAGCGCGGATCGAGCTCGATGGCGCGCTCGAAATCCGCGAGGGCACGCGAATAGTCCTTCAAATCCAGATAGGCGGCGCCGCGATCATTGTGAAAGGTCGGGCTGCGGGGGTTCAACTCGATGGCCTTGTTGTAGTCCGCAAGGCCGCGATCGAAGTCGCGCATTCGCACGTAGGTCAACGCACGCTGTGAATAGTACGCGGGCTGCTGCGTTGGCTGGAGCGCAATCGCCCGATTGAAGTCGGTCAGCGCACGCTCGGGCTGATTGCGCTCGCGCAGTGCCCACGCGCGGATGAAATGCGCATCCGCATGGTCGTTGTGCTTCGCGATGATCGCAGAACACGCGGGAACGATGACAGAGACGGGCTTGCTCATCTGGCAGTCCGTGTCCGCAAGATTCGGGCGGTCTGCGGTTGGGCTCACGGGCGCCGGGGCAACAGGCGGCGGAACCGGTCGGCTCTCCTCCCTGGCTTTGCGCTTTTCTGCTTCCTCGCGCATGCGCCGCGCCGCCTGCTCGAGCGCCAACTTGACCTGTACTTCTGGCTCGCTGCCGGGCTTTTCGGACTTGCGCAGCGGAGGCTCTGGCCGCGGCCCTGGCGGCAGTATGATTGCCGGCGGCTTCTCCGGTGTCGAACGCTTGGCCTCGACGCCATCCCGCACTGCCGTCGGCCCCGACGTCTCCCAGAGGCCCGCATACTTGGAGCCGAAGACCAGCAGCGTGATACCGAGCACGCCGGTCACGATCAAGCGCCCGAGGCGCTTGTCGCGCTCCGCAGCGACCCGCTCGGCGCCGCCAAATGACCGGGGTAGGTGATATCTCGCGTGCGGCTGGACCACCGAAATGCGGGGTTTGGCTACGGGCGGCGTGGTGGCTGTCTTGGGCGCCCCTTCAGACTTGGCTTGAGCCTTTTGCGCGGTCTGCCCGGGTTGCGGCTTGGCAACCAACGCGCTGGCTGCCTGCGCGATGCCCCACTTGGGCTGCCCCCACTTGGATGGTTTCTCGCTGCTCATGAACCGGTGAATCTCCGGCAGGGTTCGGGCAGGGCTCGGCCCCCAATGATTCGCCCAGCTCGCGCAAATTGTTGCACCAGGGGCGAACCCCGCGCAATGGTGGCGGAAAGCGGCGGCCGAATGATGGATGCCGTGCACCAGATCACCGGGGAGAACCACATCATGCCATCACTCGATGGGCGGATTGCCATTATCACGGGCTCGGCCCGCAATATCGGCCGCGCAACGGCGCGCGCGCTGGCCGCCGAGGGTGCGTCCCTCGTCATTCATGCGCGCAAGGACAAGGAAGGCGTCGAAGAGGCCGTAGCGCTCCTTGCAAGCGAGGGCGCCACTGCGATTGGCCACCTCGCCGATGTCTCGACCGAGGCCGGCGCGCAGAGCCTGGTCGATACCGCCGTGGCTCGCTTCGGGCGCGTGGACATCCTCGTCAACAACGCTGCCATCCGCCGCAATACGCCGCTCGTCGAGATGTCCTTCGCGGAATGGCGCGAGGTGCTGGCCAACAGCCTCGACTGCGCCTTCCTGTGCACGCGCTATGCAGCCCCACACATGATCAAGGGTGGCTGGGGCCGGATCGTCAATATCGGCGGCATCTCCATGTTCAAGGGCACGCCCGGGCGCACGCACGTCTCGGCGGCCAAGGCCGGCATGATCGGCATGGCCCGCTCGCTCGCCTCGGAGCTGGGACCGCACGGCATTACGGTGAACGTGGTCGCCCCCGGCGCCATCGACACGGTTCGCAGCGGCGCCGCCGGCGTCCGGCCGGCTTCAACGGCGGCAGCCTCCAATCCAGTGGGGCGCGACGGGCGGCCCGAGGAGATCGCCCACATTGTCACCATGCTCTGCAGGCCGGATGCGGCCTACACGACGGGCCAGACCATCGAGGTGAATGGCGGGGCCCACTACTGACACCGGCCCAGCACGGGTAAGGCGGTTGTGCGCATCCGCGCACGGGTCGCAGTTGAAAGCGCGTCCTGCGGCCGGTATGAGATGCGGACCATGCTGCTTCGCGCGTTCATAGTCCGCCCCGGGCGAATTCGCGTCCCGGCTGCCTCCGGGCGCCGGGTCAGGGCACATCTGCGCCTCAGAAGTGCACGTGAAATCAACGCGTAAAGGCTTCTCGGCCGCACCACCGACCGGATTGCCTCAATCGAAGACGGAGCGCGCCCGCGTCGGGCCGCTTTCCGATCGTCCGAGCCCCCGAGGCTGACCTCATGACCGACATCAAGACCGAAGCACGCGACTGGGGGAAGACACTCTTCCTCCCCAAGACCGATTTTCCGATGAAGGCCGGGCTCCCGCAAATGGAGCCCCGGATGCTCGAGCGGTGGGCCAAGATCCGCCTCTATGACAAGCTCCGCGAGAGCGCCAAGGGCCGCGCCAAGTTCGTCCTGCACGACGGCCCGCCCTACGCCAACGGCAACATCCACATCGGCCACGCGCTCAACAAGATCCTCAAGGATCTCGTGACGCGCTCGCAGCAGATGCTCGGGCACGACTCGAACTACGTGCCGGGCTGGGACTGCCACGGCCTCCCGATCGAATGGAAGATCGAGGAGGAGTACATGGCCAAGGGCAAGGCCAAGCCGAACCTCAAGGATCCGGCTGCCATGAAGGCCTTCCGGGCCGAGTGCCGCGCCTTTGCCGAGCACTGGCTGAACGTGCAGCGCGAGGAGTTCAAGCGGCTCGGCGTCGAGGGCGACTGGGACCATCCCTACACGACCATGACGTTCCCGGCCGAAGCGCAGATCTCACGGGAGCTGATCAAGTTCGCGGAGACGGGCCAGCTCTATCGCGGCTCGAAGCCGGTCATGTGGTCGGTGGTCGAGAAGACCGCGCTCGCCGAAGCCGAGGTCGAGTATCACGACTATCAGTCGGACATGGTCTGGGTGAAGTTTCCGGTAAAGACTGAGCGTCACGAGCCCGATTTCAAATACGCTCAGGCGCTTTCGGACGCGTTCGTTGTGATCTGGACAACGACACCATGGACGATCCCTGGAAACCGCGCGATCTCCTTCAATTCCAAGATCGAGTACGGCCTGTACGAGGTCACGGCGTCGCCCGAAGGGAACTGGGCGAAGGCTGGTGACAAGCTCATTCTCGCCGATAAGCTCGCTCCGGAGGTGATGAAAAGCGCCAAAGTCGAGGCGTATCATCGCATTGCTGGGCTAAGCCCGCAGGACAACTTTCCGTTCCTCTGCGAGCACCCGCTCCGCGACGCCGGCCTCGGTGGCTATCAGTTCAACGTGCCGCTGCTCGACGGTGATCACGTCACTGACGACGCGGGCACGGGCTTCGTCCACACGGCGCCAGGCCACGGCCGCGAGGACTTCGACATCTGGACAGCATCGACGCGCCTCTTGCAGGCGCGCGACGTCGATCCGGCGATCCCCTACACGGTCGACGAGAACGGCGCCTTCACGAAGGACGCGCCGGGCTTCGAGGGCAAGCGCGTCATCACCGACAAGGGCGAGAAGGGCGACGCCAATCAGGCTGTCATCGACGCACTCGTGAAGGCCGGGATGCTGCTCGCGCGCGGTCGCTTGAAGCATCAATACCCGCACTCGTGGCGCTCGAAGAAGCCGGTGATCTTCCGCAATACGCCCCAGTGGTTCATCCACATGGACAAGGATATCCCGTACCTGGAAAAGCTCTCGCGCGAGCTGCCGACGAAGACGACCGCGGCAAGCAGCGCGGGCCATAACCAGCCGATCCCGAAGACGCTGCGCGAGGTCTCGCTGCAATCGATCCGCGACACCGAGTGGGTGCCGAAGTCGGGCGAGAACCGCATCACGGGCATGATCGAAGCCAAGCCCGACTGGGTCATCTCGCGCCAACGCGCCTGGGGCGTGCCGATCACGGTATTCGTGCGCAAGAGCGATGGCGAGGTGCTGGTCGACGCCAAGGTCAACCAGCGCATCTACGACGCCATGTATGCCGAGGGCGCCGACGCGTGGTTCTCGGATGCGGACGGCGCGCGCTTCCTGAAGCCCAACCACAATCCCGCGGACTTCGAGAAGGTCAATGACGTGCTCGACGTCTGGTTCGATTCAGGCAGCACGCACAGCTACGTCCTCAACGACCTCCATTTCCCGAGCCTCATGGGCATCGAGCGGCAGGTCGATGGCGGCCGCGACCGCGTGATGTATCTCGAAGGCTCGGACCAGCATCGCGGCTGGTTCCACTCCTCGCTGATCGAGTCCTCCGGCACGCGCGGACGCGCGCCGTTCGACGTCGTGCTCACGCACGGCTTCTGCCTCGACGAGAAGGGGCAGAAAATGTCGAAGTCCGTCGGCAACGTGACGGCACCGCAGGATGTGATCAAGAACTCGGGTGCCGACATTCTGCGCCTATGGGTAGCGGCGTCCGACTATTCGGATGATCTGCGCATCGGGCCGGAGATCTTGAAGAACTTTGTCGAAACGTACCGCAAGATGCGCAATACGTTGCGCTGGATGCTCGGCACGCTCGCGCACCACGATACGGCGCAAGAGGTTGCGCCCTCCGACATGCCGGAGCTGGAGCGCTACATGCTCCATCAGCTCGCCACGCTCGAGCCGCTCGTGCGCCGCGCCTATGCAGAGTACGACTACAAGCGCGTCGTCTCCGCCCTCGCGCAGTTCATGAATACCGAGCTTTCGGCCTTCTACTTCGATGTGCGCAAGGACGCGCTCTACTGCGACGCGCCATCGAGTCTGCGCCGTCGCGCCGCGCTCACCTGCGTCGAGCACATCTTCCAGTGCGTGACGACGTGGATCGCGCCCATCCTCGTCTTCACAGCCGAGGAAGCCTGGCTGCAGCGCTATCCGAGCGAGGATGGTTCGGTGCACGTCGAGACCTTCAAAGCCGCACCGGCCGAATGGCGCGACGACGCGCTCGCCGCGAAGTGGGAGCAGGTGCGTCGCGTCCGCTCCGCCGTAACGGGTGCCCTCGAGATCGAGCGGGCAGCGAAGCGCATCGGATCGAGCCTCGAAGCGGCGCCCACCGTGCATGTGACCAACAGCGAGCTTGCTTCGGCGCTCAAAGGCATCGATATGGCCGAGGTCTGCATCACGTCGGGCATCAGCATCGTCGACACGCCGGCGCCAGAGGGCGCTTTCACGCTGGCGGAAGTGTCGGGCGTCGGTGTCGTCCCGGCGCGCGCCGAGGGCCGGAAATGCGCACGCTCCTGGCGGGTCACGACCGACGTCGGCAGCGACCCGGCCTATCCCGAGCTTTCGGCCCGCGATGCCGCCGCAATGCGCGAGCTTGATAAGGCATGAGCGAGATCGAGGAGCGCACCGTCCTGGAGAACGTCACCGACGAACGTCGTGGCTGGCTTTGGGGCGGCTATGCGCGCCTCGGCCTGACATTGGCGCTCGCGTCCCTCGCGATCGACCAGGCCCACAAGTGGTGGATGCTCAACGTGTATGACATCGCCGCCCAGCAGCCGGTGCACGTTGGCCCGTTCTTCGATCTGGTGTTCGTCCTCAACAAGGGGATCAGCTATGGCCTGCTCGCCCAGGACGGGCACGGCGGGCAGTGGGCGCTCGCCGGTTTTGCCACGTTGACCTCGATCGGGCTCTGGATCTGGCTGGTGCGCGGACAGGTCAACGCACTCATGGCTGCGTCAATCGGACTGATCATCGGCGGTGGCCTCGCCAATGCGCTGGACCGCGTCATTCGGGGCGGAGTCGCGGATTTCTTCCACCTCTACGCCAACGGCTGGAGCTGGTATGTGTTCAATCTCGCCGACGTGGCCATTGTCGCTGGCGTCGTAGGGCTGCTATATGACTCTTTCTGGCCGAATCGTAATGATGCCGCAAAAGGCTCATAGGTAAGGAACATTCCGCCGACTGGCGCGCCGGGGATGGGGCCGCAGCAGGCAAATCGGGGGTGGTAAGCATGGCCGCGAGAACATCACGCATCAGCCGGCGCGTCCGGGTGGGTATAGCGAGCGTCATCACCGGTGCCGCGTTGCTCGGTGGCTGCTCAGACGGCGTCGAGATCAACAGCCCGCTATTGAACAGCCTCGGCGTCGCGACCGGCGCCCTTGGCCAGAAAGAAGAGCCGAAGCTCGCCCCGCGGGCGCCGCTCGTCATGCCGCCGAGCTCGCAGCGTCTGCCCGAGCCCGGACAGCCCGCGGCCGCCGCCGCCGCTGCTCCCGCCGCCAATCCGGCGTGGCCGAAAGACAAGGACTATGAGCGCGTCGCCTCCGCCGCGGAGAAGAAGCGCCAGCACGCGCAGCACTGCCGCGATGGCAACTGGAAAGAGCGGGCCATGGATGATGGTCCGGGCGCAAAGCAAGGCCCGCAAGGCAGCTGCAATACCATCATTGATTGGGCTGGCAGCTTCTTCGGCAGCGGCTCGACGAGCCCAGCTGGCGACGCGCCCTAGTCGTCCAAGCCTTCAGCTCTGAGAGAATCACGGCGCGGCCACCCGGTCGCGTCGATTTTGCATTGCGGGATTAATCTTGCTGCAACGCAAAATAGCGCTTATATATCTCTGATCCTGATATCTCAGCGCAGTGCCCCGAGGCGTTATGAGCACCAATGCATTTTTGCCGATGACCTTCGCCCAGCTCTGGGTCGACAGCTCGACCCAGCTCGTGCGGGCGACCGCCGAGTTCTGGTCGGGCGTGCTCGGCACGACACCGGCGCGCAAGCTCACGTCCACAGCCTCGCCATGGTGGATGCCGCCACAATCGCTGCAGGCAACCGCCGATCCGGCGCTCTGGCCCGCGAGCATGGCCGCCAATTGGATGCCCAACTGGCCACATCCGCTCTCCGGGCGGACCTCAGCAGGCGCCGCCAATCCATTCCTGCCCTGGCTACCGACGCAGCCCGCGACATCGGCGAGCAACCCGTTCGTCCTGTTGCAGCAGATGTGGCTCGAAGCCGCAGCGCCCATGGCGCAGCGCACGTGGACTGGCAATAGCAGCCCGGCCGTGCCGCCCCTCTGGCAGCCGTTCGCCGCTGCCTACCGGACGGCCAACGGCCACGCCACGGCCGCCGTGCTCCGCACCATGGCTGACGTCGTCGAACCAAAGCCGCAGGGCTTCGCGCCCGCGCACTATTGGCCAACGACGCTTGGCACGCAGCACTGACGGCATCTCGCCGCTCAGGCCTTCTGCTCCCAACGTCCGGTGTCGCCCTGGCGCCAGTAAGTGGCCTTGCACCCTTGAGCCTTGACGCGCTGCCACTGTGAGCGCGCGAGAGCAAGAGCGTCCCCGTCACGCCCATCGAAGATGACGACGATGCGCGCATACCCCGCATAGGTCTGCATATCGGCCCCATCGAGCAGGAAACGCACGCCCGCGCCGTTCTCGTTCTCCTCCCCGAGCGTGAGCAGGATAGGCTGGCGATCGGGCGTCCCTTCCTTCGCGGTACCGTGCGGAAGGAAGCTATCCTCGGCAAAGGTCCACAGGTGCGCATCGATGGCGTCGAGACGCTCGGCGCTACCGACCTGGACCACGGCGCGCCAGCCCCGCTCGAGCGTGCGCTGGAGCAAGCTCGGCAGCATCCTTTCGAGCGGCTGGCGCTCAAGGTGATAGAACAGAACTTCAGTCGTCGCCGCCTCGCTCATGCACCAACCCTCGTAAGGTTTCCCGCAATGTATCAGAAACCTGCCGCTCACCGTGTCGCTTGAAACCGCCCGGCGCGCTCACGTATGCTGTATGCTTATGCGGACCCACGAGAGGGCGGCGCGCGCGTGACTGAACAGAATAAGCAATTCCCCGAGTTTTACGTCACGGCACCGCAGGCCTGTCCCTACCTGCCGGGCCGGTCGGAGCGCAAGCTCTTCACGCATCTCACCCATGACAAGCCGCGTGCCCTCATCGACAACCTGCTGAAAGGCGGCTTCCGGCGCAGCCAGAACATCGCCTACATGCCCTACTGCGAGGGATGTCAGGCGTGCGTATCGGTACGCGTGCTCGTCAATGAGTTCGAGCCCGGACGTAACCTTCGACGCATCATCGAGCGCAATAGCGACCTCAAGGCGCGCCGTATCCAGGCCGTCGCGACGTCGGAGCATTTCAGCCTCTTCCGCAGTTACATCGATGCGCGCCATGGCGATGGCGGCATGGCGGACATGAGCGTGCTCGACTACGCCATGATGGTCGAGGACTCGATCGTCGACACGTTCCTCACCGAGTATCGCGTCGGCCCCGACAAGCCGCATCTCCATCGCGCCGAGAGCGCACCGCTCAAGGCTGTCGCACTGTGCGACCAGCTCTCGGACGGCATCTCGATGGTCTACAGCTTCTACGATCCCGATGATCTGTTCCGCAGCATCGGCAGCTACATGATCCTCGAGCATATCGAGTATGCGCGCCGGCTCGGTCTGCCGTACCTCTATCTCGGCTATTGGATCGAGGGCTCGCGCAAGATGAGCTACAAATCCCGCTTCACGCCGCAGGAACGTCTCGGCGCCGATGGCTGGACGCGGGCTTGACCGGTCGAGCGGCTCAGCTCATACGGGTCTAGCGCGCGCCGAACGAACCACCTCCTGAGCGCACCTATTCGGGAAAAATCGAAGCGTTCCGCGTGAGCGACTTAAACTCGCCTTCGGAGAAGAACGCAGGTGCCGCGGCTCCGCGGCAGGGAAGAGACGCGATCGTACGCCATGACGCCGATGTATCGGAAGCATGTCGCGCGACGGGACGGGATCGAGTGACGGAATTCCTTGCCGCGCTGGCGGACCTGCCTTTCGCTGCGCTCGCCGTGCGCATGGCGGCCGTTGCCGTGTTCATCGTCATCGTGGCGCTAATCTCCGAACGGACCGGGCCGTTCTTCGGAGCCATGGTGGCGTCGCTGCCGGTCTATACCGGCCCCGTCTATGTCTTCCTGGCGCTGGACCACCCGCCGGAATTCCTCGAACGCGTTACGACCGCATCAGTAGCGGCCTTTGCCGTTACCCCCGTCTATCTTCTGATGTACGGGCTGGTCGCGCACGCCGGCAAATCCATGCTGCTGAGTCTCGGCACCGGCTTCGCTGCTTGGCTCGCCTGTGCCGTGCTTGTTCAGCTCTACGACTGGTCACTGCCAGAAGCGTTGCTGTTCGCCGTTCCGATCTTCACCGCATCCATTCTGCTCGCGCCCCGCTTCACCGATGCCGTGCCGTTGAAGGCCGGCGCGCGCTCGTGGATCGATCTCGTCGTTCGTGTCCTGCTCGTGACAGTCGTGGTCGGCGCGGTGAATGCGCTGAGCCCCTTCGTGCCGGCGCAGCTCACCGGCATCCTGTCGATCATGCCGACCGTAACGACCAGCCTCATCGTGGTGCTGCACAACCGCATCGGCGGCCCGGCCACCGCGGCGCTGCTCGCCCATTCGATCGGCGGCATGATGGGAATGTTGCTAGCGATATCTCTGGTCGCTGCAACGGTCGTCCCATGGGGGCCAGCGCTATCGCTTTCGCTGGCGCTCGCTGTCAGCGTGTCGTGGAACCTCATGCTGATCGCGGCCAAGCACGGCCGGGCGCTCTTCAAGCGCCGGCCACGCTGAGCGACGCCCTCAGGCGACCACAGCCTGGCACTCGATTTCGACTTTCATCCGCGGATCGACGAGCCCCTTGACCTCGACCAGCGTCGAAGCCGGCCGATGCTCGCCGAAGTATGCGATGCGACGCGGGTTGATGGACGCGCGCTCGCTGATGTCCGTCATGAAGACCTGGACTTTGGTGACATGCTCGGGCCCTGCGCCTGCGGCCCTGAGGCACTGGTCCATGACATCCATGGCAATGTCGAACTGAGCAACCGTGTCCGGTGGAATGTGGCCGTTCGCCTCCATGCCCACAATGCCAGAAACCCACACGAGATTGCCGGCCCTGACAGCATGGCAATAGTGACTGACCGGAGCCATGATACCCGGAACCAAGATGCGCTGAATCATTTCGTTTCCTCCCGATGCATGTCGGATCTTCCTCGACGGACTATAGCGTCCCGCACGGGCGAGTCGATATTTGGCCGCGCTGGCTCTAGTCTCGGGCGCAGAGGAGGAAGCCACCCATGATCGAAGAAACGCTCGATATCCAAACGCGCGATGGCGCCATGGAAACCTTCGTTTGCCGGCCGGATCGCGGCACGCACCCCGCCGTACTGTTGCTGATGGACGCGCCCGGCATCCGCGAGGAGCTGCGCGACATGACGCGCCGGCTCACGTCGGTCGGCTACTGTGTCCTGCTGCCGAACCTTTATTATCGTGCCGGTCGCGACGCGAAATTTGATCCGGCGACCGTGCTTACGCACGGCAGTCCCGAGCACGCGCGCATGCGGGCCATCCGCACGAAGATGACCATCCCGCCCATCATGGAGGACGTCGCAGCCATGATGGCATTCCTAGATGGCCGCGAGGGCGTGAAGCCGGGTCCTATCGGCGTGCACGGCTACTGCATGAGCGGCCCCTATGCGCTCGCCGCCGCCGCCCGTTATCCGGACCGCGTCGCAGCCGCAGCGTCCTTCTATGGCACCTGGCTTGTCAGTGATGCCGAGGAAAGCCCGCACCTCACACTCGGCAAGACCAAGGGCGAACTCTACATTGCCTGCGCGGAGATCGATGAGCTGGCGCCGCTGCCCATGGTCGCGGAGCTGAAGAAGCTATTCGATGCATCCGGCAATTCGGGCGAGCTCGAGATCTATCCCGGCGTGCATCACGGCTTCGGATTTCCGAACCGCAAGATCTACGACAAGGCCGCTGCTGAGCGGCATTGGGAGCGCTTGATTGCGTTGTATCGGAGACGATTGGGCTAGTTTGTACGAACAGCACGCACCATATGGCACAGCGAAGCAAGCCAATGGAGATATGCATGGCGAGGAAGCCCGCGACACGGGACCTTGAGAAGACCTACGGTACAGCAGCATTCGTCGCCAAGCTCAGGCGCTTCGCAGACTCCCTCGAGCAGGGAAAGCCGTTCGCTATCCAGATCGCGGGAGAGCGCGTGAGAGTTCCGGTGTGCGCCGTGTTCAACATCGAGCACGAACGCAGCGCCGAGGGTGAGGAGATCGAGTTTCAGATCAAGTGGAAGAGCGACGGCGATTCATAGCAATATGCGCGAGCGCCGCCACTCCTCATGCGGCGGCGATCAGCTGCACATCTGCACGAGACGCCAACGCGTTACGCGGCACGTTTCGCGCCCACGCTTATCGGTGTTGCATTCGCGGATCGGCTCACGCCGGTAAGAGCAGTAAACACCGGGGGCGGGGAAGCCTTCGTAGCCGCGCTGCGGGCGCTTGCTTTCGGACTGCCACTCCTCGTACGGCTGATCCCAAAGGCGTTGGGCTACGGCGTCCTTGGGCAGCAGCACAAGGAATGCCAGGGCTGCTTGCAGCATGACCGCTGTCAGTGCGATCCTCTTCAGTATCTTCGACATCGTCATGTCCTCTCCCGAGAGGCTGGGGAAGCTTGCTTCCCTATATAACTCTCAGGATAGCACATCGGTGCAACGGCCGTGGCTCCGGGTCGCGCTGCGTCGGCGACCTCAGAACGCCGGGCTCTACCCCCTGTTTCATGTATCGAGGGCTTTGATGAGGTTGGCGAGGACGGCGGCGTCGATGTCGGCGGGGACCTTGAGACGACGCCCGTTCAGAAGCTGCACCTCGATGAAGCGCGCGTCGGTGGTCTCGGCCTCGCCCGCGGCCGTCGTCGCAACCTCGTCGGCAGCCTCAGCCTCCGCGCGCGCTGAGCCGAGCAGGAGGCCGAACTCCTTCTTCCAGCGGTAGAGATGGGTCGGCGTGAGGCCGTGGCGGCGCGCGACGGCGGACATGTTGGTCGTCGGCCCGCTCGCTTCGGCGACGACGGCGAGCTTGGCGGCGCGCGACCAGCGCCGGCGCTTGTCGAGGCCCCTCGTCAGACGGCGCGGACGACGGCCGCGCGGGCGACGGCG
>JALHOW010000006.1 GCA_022842785.1 Hyphomicrobiaceae bacterium
CCGTGGAAGACCACCACGTTGATAGGCCGGGTGTGTAAGTGCAGCAATGCATTGAGCTTACCGGTACTAATAGCTCGATCGGCTTGATTGCTCTCATTAAGCAATGCTCATCTAATGCCCTACTTGGGCAGGGCGGCAGGATTGTCGCCTGATGAGTGTGAGAACACGGAAAGACCAGAATTCTTCATCACACCTTCGCTGACCTGGTGATTTTGGCGGGGTGGCTGCACCCGATCCCATTCCGAACTCGGCCGTGAAACGCCCCAGCGCCGATGGTACTTCGTCTTAAGACGCGGGAGAGTAGGTCGTTGCCAGGTCTGCCAAGGTGTGATGAACAGTTCTATCGAGATCTCCTCCTTCCGGAGGCACGCTGACGGGCTGTCGATGTTTCGGCGGCCCGTTTTGCGTCCGGGTATCCCAGCGGTTACAATCGCTGGTAATCGGGATGGTGACGCGGGGTGGAGCAGCCCGGTAGCTCGTCAGGCTCATAACCTGAAGGTCATAGGTTCAAATCCTATCCCCGCAACCAGCTTTATCGGGCCTCCTTCGGGGGGCCCGATTTGCATTAGGGGCACCAGATCCCCGAAAACCAAATTCAAACCCGCCAGCTCGCCGAGCTGGCGGGTTTTTCCTTTTTCGCGCTGCGCCTCGACCCGGCACCTGATGGCCAGTGGCGGCCGGAGGCTTCAAATGTTGCGATCTTCTGCTTTGTGGGCGCGACGGATAGCGTCGCGTACAGCCGGCTCCAGCTTGTCGAGGTCCACGATCACCTTCTGGAAATGCGCGGCGGCGACGGCTGCAAGTGGAATGGCGACGTCGCCAGCGTTCTCGATATAGACGACGATTTCGCTTCTGCCGTGGGGGTGAATCTCGCGTACAGCGCCGAACGGCTTGCCCGTATCCGATAGAAACACCTCGGAGCCTTCTTCGATCTTGAGATGTTCGTCGCCCATTGCCGTCGCACTCCAAGCCGCTTCGCCGATATGGACGAGCGCGCTCTTCAGCTGAGCGTGCAACGCACCTCCCATGTACTCGGTTCCCGATGCAGCAAATGCAGGGCGGAGCAGGCCCGATGCCCGATCGGCGAAGGCTACCGGAAGAAACTAGTGCTTCAACGCCTTCAGCACCTGCAGCCGGAGTTTCACGAAGATCTCGTTCGTGGTTGCCTCCTCGAAAACGCGCGGACGTGGAAGCGATACGTCCAATACCTCGACGATCCGGCCGGGCCGCGCGCTCATGACGTAGATGCGGTCGGAGATGAACACCGCTTCGTCGATGTCGTGCGTGATGAAGAGTACCGTCGGCGCGATGTCGAGGCACAGATCGAGCAGCAGCTTCTGCATCTCGAGGCGCGTCTGATAGTCGAGTGCGCCGAAGGGCTCGTCCATCAGCAGGATGTTCGGCTCGTTGATGAGGACGCGCGCGATCTGCAAGCGTTGCCGCATGCCGCCGGAGAGCTGATAGGGAAAGTGGCGCTCGAAGCCCTTGAGACCGACGATCTCGATGTAGCGCTCGGCCGCCGGCGTGAACACATCACGCGGCACGCCGCGCATACGCGGGCCGAACACCACGTTGTCGAACACGTTGAGCCAGGGATAGAGCTGCGGATGCTGGAACACGATGCCGCGATCCGCGCCCGGCGCCGTGATCGGCTTGCCGCCGAGAAGAATGCGGCCCTCCGTCGGCGTGTCGAAACCTGCGACCATGCGCAGGAGCGTGCTCTTGCCGCATCCTGAGGGACCGACGATCGACACGATTTCGGACGGCGCAATCGTGAGATCCACGTTCGCCAAAGCGTGAATGGTGCCACTCGGACCTTCGAAGCGTCTGTCGACGCCGGAGATGACGAGCGGCAGCGCTGCCGCGCGAGACTGTGTTGTCGTCATTGCTTACCGCGCCAATGCAGGACACGCCGCTCGATCATGAGCAGAATGCCTTCCAGAATGAGGCCGATGAGGCCGATGGTGAGGATGCCCACGAACACCAGAGGTATCCGGAAGAACGTCGTCGCGTCCGTGATCAGATATCCGAGGCCGACTTGCGCTGCGATAAGCTCAGCCGCCACGACGAGCGCCCACGAGAGCGTCATCGCGATGCGCATTCCTGTCAGAATGTGCGGGAGCGATGCCGGAAGCACCACGTGCGAGAAGATCTGCCGCCCTGTCAGCCCGAGTGATCGAGACGCGAGAATGAGATCGTGCGGAATGCTCTTCACGCCGGCCGCCGTGTTGACGGTCAGGTAGAGAAACGCTGTCAGGAAGATCAGCGCCACCTTCGATCCTTCGCCGATCCCGAAGTAGAACGTGAAGAGCGGCACCAGAGCGATTGGCGGAATGGGGCGCATGAATGTGAGAAACGGGCTGATCATCGCGTCAGCAAGGCGGCTCGAGCCGAGCCAGATGCCGAGCGGTACGCCGAGCAGAACTGCGAGACCGAAACCCGAAAGAGCACGGCCCATGGACGCGAGAATCTGCACGTAAAATGGGCTGCCCGAGTAGCCGCGCGTCAAGAGCTCGCTCAGTGCTTCCCAGATGGCCTGCACAGGTGGAAACGTGTTCGTCTCCAACAGGCCTGCTGCGCTGAGCCCGCCCCACAATGCGAGCGCAAGCGCAACTACAGCCACGCTTACGGTGTGATAGAAACCGTCAGACTTCGTTTGCATGGGAATGAGTGAGTTCCAGCTTGAGCTGAAGGGGCGGATGCGACCGCCCCTCCTTGGTGCGGCCAATGCGTTTCCGCATCAGCCCTTCTTCACCTTCTCCATGAACTGGGTCATGAGATAGTCGTCGATGTTGATGACCTTCTGCGCCAGCCCGAATTCGTTGCCGAACTTGAGGAAGTCGCTGAGCACGGTGTGAAGCTTGCTGCCCTTGGCCCAATAGGCCGGGCTCTGGGGATCGAGCGCTGCCGTCGCCTCGAAGTGCACGAGGTCCTTGATGATCGCATCGGCCTGCTCGCGCGCCATGCCGGTGAAGTCCAGCGTGTAGCGGATGGCCATCTCCGGATCCTGCTTCATCTTCGCAAGACCCTGATTCCAGCCGTGCAGTAGGCGCACGACCGCGTCCGGATTCTGCTCGAGCCACTGCTTGCGGCCCGCCCAGTTGAGGAAGGACGGGCCGGGATCGAGATCGGACATCCGCGTGATTTCGCGCCCGCCTGCCTTGATCATCGGCGTGACGAACGGCTCCCAGGTGTACACGCCGTCGACGTCGCCTGCATTGAAGGCCGCGATCTGCTGCGTGGGCGTCATGCCGACGAGCTGCGCAGCATCCTTCGCCATGCCATTGTTCTGCAGCAGCTTCCACAAGCCATAGTGCGCGTCCGAGCCCTGCACCGCGGCGATCTTCTTGCCCTGCAGATCTTTGACGCTCTTGATCGGACTGTTCTTCGGCACGACCAATGCCTGCAATTTGTTGTAGTCCATGAAGACGGCGATCGACTGAAGATCCTGGCCGTTTGCCTTGGCGATGAGGTACGCGCCCATGCCGCCCCAGCCGAGATGCGACTGGCCTCCGGCAAGCGCGGCGAACTGAGCGGGACCCGAGGTGAACTTGATCAGGTTGACGTCGAGGCCGAGCTTCTCGAAGTACTTCTCGCGTAGCGCGATATAGACGGGTCCGTTGAGGATCGGCAGCATACCGGCATTGATGCGCAGCGTTGTCTGCGCGCGCGCAATGACGCTCGGCGCGAGCACCGCGCCAGCGGCGCCCAAAGCCATGCCTTTCACGATCGAACGTCGCGTTACAGAAGACTTCGACATCGTTTCCTCCTGATTTTACCTGAGTGTTTCTTGTTCTGGGTGCGGCTCAGCGGCCGCCTTTGATCGACTTTTCGGAAGGTTGTTCCGTACCGGCGGCGCCGAGCATTTCGGCAACGCGACGGGTGAGCGCCATGAGGCGTGGAGCGAGATCCGTTTCGATCAGGCGCGGCGGGAGCGTCGAGGCAAGGCCACCGATGTTGAATGCGAGAACGCCATACGGCGAGTTCACATCGAGCGGCACGCCAAGCGAATGGATCTCCGGCACCCAGTCGCCGAGTGACGTGCAGTAGCCACGCTCCGCGACATCGCGGATCGCCTGTTCGATGCCACGACGCACCTTCGGCCACGCTGACGTGTCACTGCGTCGGATCTCATCGAGCAGAGGCTTGCGATCAGCTTCGTCGATGGCGGCAAGATAGGCGCGGCCGACGCTTGTCGTCGCGAGCGGAATGCGGTCGCCGATGTCGAGGCCAAGGCCGAGGCCACTCGGGCTGCGCCGGAGTTCCAGATAGATCATGTTGATCCCGTCGCGTGCGCAGAGCGCGACGCTCGCACCGGCATAGTCCGCGAGGTTCTGCATGAGCGGACGCGCGACCTGGCGCACGTCGAATTTCGACAGCGACGCATAGCCGAGCGCGAGCGCACCGGGGCCGAGCCGATAGCGTCCGCTCGACTGATCGTGCGTGAGGTATCCGAGGCGACTGAGCGTGTACGTCAGACGCGAAATCGTGGCTTTAGAGAGTGCGGTGCCGCGCGAGAGCTCGCCATTCGACAGCGTTTCGTGCGCCGACGAGAACATGCGCAGCACGCGAAGGCCGCGCTCCAACGCCGCAACGAACTGGCGGTCATCGGCGGGAAGATCATCCACATCCCGCAGCAGCTCGATCGTGCGGCTCCGCCCCATTGGTCTTCTCCCTGAATTTTTGCGCATTTGACCAGCGCTCGCCTCGTACCGCAAGTCAAAATATATATTCTGCATTGCGGAACATGATGGCGCCGACTTGTTGCACTCGATCGCGCGTCTGCTGAAGCCGCCGCACGCGCGAAGGCGCGCGCATACGGAGCCTCGCGACTCGACGTTCGATCGGACTATTAATTGCGTGGCTGAGCGCGCGCCGCGAACTGCGCGCGCTCAGTCCTGTTCGCGGAAGGCTTCTTCGCGGCTCTTGCGCAGTGATGGGAGAGCCATCATCAGCAACAACGCAGCCGTCACGCCGATCAGCGCCGCGCTCAGCGGACGCGTGAGGAAGATCGTGAAGTCACCGTCGGACAGCAGCAGCGTTCGGCGGAACTGTTCCTCCACCATCGGTCCGAGAATGAAGCCGAGCACGAGCGGTGCTGGCTCGCAGCCGATGCGGCGCAGGAAGTAGCCGAAGACGCCGAAGCCCGCCATCAGGAACACGTCGAAGACGCGATAGTTGATGGAGTACACGCCGACGCAGCAGAACACGAGGATCGCGGGAAAGAGATAGGCATAGGGGATCTTGAGCAGCTTCACCCAGATGCCGACGAGCGGCAGATTCAGGACGACGAGGATCATGTTACCGATCCACATGCTCACGATCATGCCCCAGAACAACGACGGCTGGTCGGTGAGAAACTTCGGGCCCGGTGTGATGCCGTGGATGGTCATCGCGGCGATCATGAGTGCCATGACAGCATTCGGCGGGATGCCGAGTGCGAGCATCGGGATGAAGCTCGCCTGGGCGCCTGCATTGTTCGCTGCCTCGGGACCCGCGACGCCCTCGATGGCGCCCTTGCCGAAGCGCGATGGATCCTTCGCGAGGCGCTTCTCGAGGCTGTAGGACGCAAAGGACGAGACTAGTGCGCCGCCACCGGGCAGCACACCCAGTATCGAGCCGAGAAGTGTGCCACGTATTGTTGCCGGCGCTGCCTGCTTGATGTCTTCCTTCGTCGGCATGAGGCGCGTGATCTTGCCCGATGGCAGCTCGCGTGTGTGGCGGTCTGCGAGGTTCGCGATGATCTCAGACACGCCGAAAAGGCCCATGGCCACGACGACGAAATCGATGCCGTCGTAGATCTGGCGGACGCCGAACACGAAGCGCTGCTCGCCTGTCGTGACATCGGTGCCGACGAGACCGAGAAGCATTCCGACCATGACCATGCCGATCGAGGCGATGATCGAGCCGGAGGCGAGCACGACCGCAGCAAAAAGGCCCATGACCATCAGAGCCGTGAATTCGGGCGGTCCGAACAGCAGCGCCATGCGCGACAATGCGGGAGCCGCGACGGCAATGACGATCGTCGCAACGCAGCCGGCGAAAAACGACGCGAGCGCCGCCGTAGCGAGCGCGATGCCGGCGCGACCCTGGCGCGCCATTTGATAGCCGTCGAGCGCCGTCACCACGCTCGAGGATTCGCCCGGCAGATTGACCAGGATCGCGGTGGTCGAGCCGCCGTACTGCGCGCCGTAGAAGATGCCGGCGAGCATGATGAGCGCGCCGGTCGGCTCCAGATGGAACGTGATGGGCAGCAGCATGGCAATCGTCGCCAGCGGCCCGATGCCCGGCAACACGCCGATCAGCGTCCCGAAGAGCGCGCCAGCGAAGCAATAGAAGAGGTTCTTCAGCGTGAGAGCGACGGAGAATCCCAGTGCAAGATTTGAGAACAAGTCCATCAGAAGGGCCAAACCGGGATTTGCAGATTGAGGGCGGTCGAGAAAAGCAGGAGCGACAGGACGGCCATGCCCACGGCGATCAGAGCGAGCATCGTCCAGTTGAAGTTCTCGCCGGATAGGGCGGCAGCCGCTGTCATGACGGCAACGGTCAATGGGAGACCGAGGCGCGGCAACAGCAGGCCGAAACCGATCACCATGATCGTCACCAGCAGCAGGGGTCGCCAGGCGATCTCGACACGGTTGCCGTCGCCCGCGGGTGCAGCGCGGTAGGCCTGCGCCATCAGCAGGCAGCCGACGCCGATGCAGCCGATGGCCAGCGCACGCGGCGTATAGCCAATGCCCATATCAGCGGCTGTTCCGATCGTGAGATCATTCCCCGCCCATACGGCGAGCCCGCCGAAGACGATGAAGAAGAGACCGGAGAGGTACTGCTGCTGTTGACCCATGCGTGAATGCTTCTTCCGGAACGGCGCGGGCGGTGCAGGACCACCCGCGCCCGATGGATCACTTCTTGCCGAGGCCGGCAGCGCGGACGAGTTCACCGACGCGCTTGTAGTCGGCTTCGAAGAATGCCTTGAAGGTCGCTGCGTCCTCATAGGCGATCGGATACTTCTGGCGCTCGAAGATTTCCTTGACCTTCGCGTCTTCGAGGGAGGCCTTGCAGGCAGCACCGAGCTTTGCCTTTACATCGGCCGGCGTTCCACTCGGGACGTAGATGCTATTGTAGTTTGTCACGACCACATCGAAACCAGCCTCGCGGACGGTCGGGGTATCCTTGAAGGTATCGATGCGCTTCTCGGCATAGACAGCGATGGGAAACAGATCGTACTGCGGCACGAGATTGGCTTGGTCGCTGTAGAGTTCAGTCGTGTTGGACATCATCGCCTGCACGGCATCTGCGGAGCCTTTGAAAGGCACGTGCTTCAGCTGGATGCCGGCCGCCTTCTCGAGCGCGAGCTTGGCGAGATGAGTGATGGAGCCGGGACCTGATGTGCCGTAGGTGATCTTTCCCGGATCGGCTTTCGCGGCCGCTATGAGATCGGCGACCGTGCGATACTTGCTCGACTTCGGTGCCATCAGCACGAGTGGCTGTTCGACGAGCTTGCAGATGGGGTCGAAGCTGTCCTTGTCGTACGTGAGCTTCATGCGGTGCGGCTGTGCGGCCGTCGGGCCGCTCGGCGAGATCAAAATGGTGTAGCCATCAGCGGGTGCTGCCGCGGCTTCAGCGGTACCAATCGTTCCCGCAGCCCCATTGACGTTCTTGACGACGAGTTGCTGTCCGATTGCGCGCGAGAAGGCCTCTTGCATCCCACGTGCGACCAGGTCCGTCGCGCCGCCTGCCGGGAACGGCACAATGGCGGTGACGGGACGCTCAGGATAGGCAGCGTATGTCGAGGCTGGGGCGAAGGCGGCCACGCTCCCCGCGACCACTGCGAGGGCCAGTAGCTTTCTCATTCAGGCGTTCTCCTCTGGATTTGCTTTTTATTGTTCTGCTTTTTGCAGGTGTGCATCCTTGCTGAACGGCAAGGGGGGCGCAAGCTGTCACGGCGCATGGCGCCATGACAGCTGAAGCAACAACCGCCTACTTCGCCGTGAGGCCGGCCTCGGCGAGCAGGGCGCCGTTTTTCTTGAACTCAGCTGCGATGAAGGCCGTAGTGCCCTTGCGGTCGAGGAAATCAATTGGCTGGCGCTGCTTCGCAAGTGCCTCGATCACCCCCGCATCAGTCATTGTCGTGCGGCAGGCGCTTTCAAGCTTTGCGAGTACGGGCTCGGGCGTTCCCTTCGGCGCGAACATCGTGTTCCAGATCGAGAACTGTATATCGTAGCCGGCCTCCTTCATGGTCGGCACGTCCTTGTAGGTCGGGATGCGCTGGCTCGCGTAGATGGCGATTGGCGTGAGATTGTACTGGGGGACGAGGTTCGGCTGGTCCGTGAACAGCTCGACCGTATTGGTCAGCAGGCCCTGCACGACATCTGCCGAACCCTTGTAGGGCACATGCTTGATATCGATGCCCGCAGCCTTGGCGAACGCGAGCTTGGCAACGTGGGGCGTTGTGCCCGGCCCGGTCGACCCATAGGGAAGCTTGCCTGGCGCCGCCTTGGCGGCAGCTACGATGTCAGCGACTGACTTGTAGTTGGAGTCGGGTGCACCCATCAGGACAACCGGACTGTCGACGAGTTTGCAGATCGGCTCGAAGCTGTCGTAGCTGTAGTCGAGCTTCATGCGGTGTGGCTGAAGCGTGATGGGGCCGATCGGGCTGATAAGAATCGTGTAGCCGTCGGGCGCCGCGCGCGCTGCTTCCGCCGTTCCAAGTGTGCCGGCAGCGCCTGGCGCATTTTTCACGACAACCTGGCCGCCGAGCGCCTTCTGGAAAGCGTCCTGAAGGCCGCGAGTGAGAAGGTCCGTCGCGCCCCCCGCCGTCCACGCGACGATGACGGTTACCGGGCGCTCGGGATAAGCCGCCTGCGCCGATGCGCCTGTGGTGATCAGCACTGGAGCCAGTGCGCTGAGAGCAATACGGGTGAGCCGCTTGAGGCGGAGCATCTCTTTTCCTCCTGGGTGAGTGGCGCGCTATGGCGCCTTGCCGAACTGAGGCGGAACCCTAGTTGCGGGTCGCCGCCTCGTCAAAGAAGAATCTCGTCTATCGGAATATTTGTTCCGCATATTGAAACAGTTTGTGCACGAACGCGCGCGCACCACGTTGCTTCAAGCCTGTCCTTTTGTGCGGAGATCACGGAAATGCTCGATGGTTCGCCGCACGCCTTCGCTCAATGGCGTCAGCGGCCTCGGTCCGATGACGCGCTCGAGTGCGGCGACATCAAAGCCCGAGGTCGGCGAGATCCTCTCCGGACCTTCGGCGCGCACGTCCGCTGCTGGCTCGACCGCTCGAATGGCGTCGATAATGTCAGCGGTGCTTTCCACGTTGTCGGTCATGTCCGCGAGGTGCGCGCCATTCCATTCGGCTTCGACGACGCGCACGAACATCTCGGCGATGTCGTCGGCGAATTGGAAGCATGTCGCGGTTGTCCACGGCACGACGTAGGACTCGCCCATCGCAGCGGCGCGCATGGCGCTCGTAACGGCGGACGTCTCGCCCTGATCGCGGCCGACGCCGTAGACGACATGTGGTCTCAAACCGAACGATGCAACGCCGAAGTCCTCGGCATAAAGGCGCGCAATCTCTTCATCTGCGCGCTTGAAGACGCCGTACAGGTTTGCCGGCGCATTCGCAGCACCTCGCGGCTTTGCGGCGATCGAGCTCGTATAGACGACGCGCGCACCGACGCGTCGCGCCGCCTCGAGCACGCCGACATGTCCGACCACGTTCACCTTGGCCCCCGCGATCGGGTTCGCCTTGCAGGCCGGGATCTGAAGGGCCGCGAGATGCAGGATCGTGTCCGCTGCATATTGTTCTGCAATGCGAGACATGATTCCATCGTCGGTCAGATCGGCAGCCTCCCAGACAATGTCTTGAGGGGGGCGCCCCCGCGACACCTGTTTGAGGCGTGTTTCGTCGCGCGCAATATCGATCGCCACGACCTTGCGGCCGCGCGCGATCAGTTTCGGCAGTATCCATGCGGATAAGAAGCCGGAAGCGCCGGTAATCACCACGGCTCTGTTGTTGCTTGTCATGGGCGTCCTCGTGTGCAATCACGCATCTCGTTGCGGATCGTATCGCACCTTTCGGGGTGATAAATCTACCATTCCGCAATGCGAAACAATATTCGACGCCACTCTCATCCGGAGGCCTGCGGCGCATGGTCAAGACCAACGAACTCGTCGTCAACGCCCTGGTCGAAGGGGGCATCACACATGCCTTCACACTTCCCGGCCTTGGCATCACATGGTCGCTGCCTGCCTTCAAGGCGCAGGAAAAGAAGATCAACGTCGTGCTCACGCGCTCCGAGTGGATCGCCTCCGTGATGGCGCAGACGGCAGGCCGGCTGCTCAGGCGGCCATCGGTTCTCATGGGCCAGGGGCCGTGGATCACGACGATCGGCGGCATGGGCATTCTCGAGGCGCACTTCGCCGGCTCGCCGATGGTCGTCCTGACCGAGACGTCGGACTACGACGGCTATGGCCAGATGGGTGTCTATCAGACCATGACCGGCGACTATGCCGGTGCGGACGCCATGGCTTCGCTGAAGCCGATCACCAAGTACTGCACGTATGCGACCGCGCCGCAGGAAGCCGTCTACGGCGTGCAGATGGCGATCAAGCACGCGAGCCTGCCGCGCATGGGGCCGGCCGCTGTGATCATGAAGACGCCGATGATCCGCGCGGAAGCGCCGGCTGACATGAAGCCCGTGCTCTATCCTTCCGCCGGCTATCACCGCTACACGCCACCGCGTCCGGATGCGGCGGCCGTGCGCAAACTCGCCGACATGCTCGCGCGCGCCGAGCGGCCGCTGATCATTGCCGGCAACGGCGTGACCATGACCGAGTCCGGTCAGGCGCTGCAGGATCTTGCGATGTCGAGCGGCATCGCCGTCGCCACGAGCTACAACGGCAAGGGCGTCATATCCGAGAAGGTGCCGGTTGCTGTTGGCATGCTCGGCACTTGGGGACATGCGTGCGCGAACCGCGCTGTCGCTGCTGCCGATCTCATCGTCATGCTCGGCGCGAGCATGGGGCCGGACTACACGCGCTTTCGCGATCCCGCGATGATCCGTCCCGGTGAGCAGGCGCTCGTGCAGGTTGACATCGATCCGCGCAACGCGGGCTGGGTCTATCCGGTCGATCATGCCATCACGGCCGACGTGGCCGACGTCATCGCGGAGCTCGCCAAGCTCGAGCTCGGTGCAGCGAAGAAGGCCGCGCGCCTCGCGCACATTGCTTCTCTGCGCGACAAGTGGGACTTCGATCGCTTGCCCGCATTGAAGGCTGGCCAGGGCAGCGTGCATCACGCTGACATCATCAGCGCCATGCAGGGCTTCATTGGCAAGGATGACTTGATCACCCTCGACGCCGGCGCGAACCGTATCTGGGCGACGTTCGGTCTCAGGAGCACGCATCCGCATCAGTTTCTTGTCGCCGGCGGTACGGGCGCGATGGGCTGGGGCGCGCCAGCTGCGGCCGCGGCCAAACTCGTGCTGCCCAACCGCCGCGTGACCTGTCTCGCGGGCGACGGCGGTTTCATGATGACGCTGCAGACGATCACGACGTGCGTGCAGCAGAACCTCGACCTGGTGTACATCGTCGACAATAATGCTGGGCTCGGCATGGTGCGTGACAATCTCGGTGCGAACCGAATTGCCGTTGATTTTGCGGACTGCGATTTTGCGAAGATCTCCGAAGGCCTCGGCGGCCGTGGCTTGACCGTGACGCATCCCGGCGAGCTGCGCGACGCCATCGAGGAAGGCCATCGCATGAAGGGCCCCGTCGTCATCGACGTGAAGGTCGATCCCGAGGCAGGACATAAGGAAGCATCCGATCATGCGCCGATTTGAGAAACGCTCAGCACTCATCACGGCAGCGGCGAGCGGCCTCGGCCTCGGTGTCGCGCAGCGCCTCGCATCCGAAGGCGCGCGCGTCGTGATCTGGGATCGTGACGCGACGCTCCTCGCCGACGCTCTCAAAGAGGCGAGCGGCGCCGGTCTCGACATCAGCGGCCGCGCGCTCGACATGATGGACAAGCGCGCCATCGATCAGGCCGTTGCGGAGATGATCGACAGCCACGGGCGCATCGATATCCTCGTCAACAACATCGGTGGTTCGCTCGCCGTACCCTTCCGCTTTCTCGAGCAGTCCGACGAGGACTGGCAGAAGGTGATGGACGTCAACGTGAAGACGTGCGTGTGGGCGACGCGCGCCGTCATCCCGTACATGCAGAAGGCGCGCTACGGCCGCATCATCAACATGGGCTCGAAGGCCGGGCGCTTCGGTTCGCTCTTTGCGGGCACGCCTTATGTTGCGGCGAAGGGTGCCATGCAGGCCTTCACACTACAGATCGCGCAGGAGTTCGGACCTGAAGGCATTACCTGCAACACAGTGTGCCCCGGCGCGATCCTGACGCCACGCGTCGAGGCCTTCCTCAGCGAGCGCCACTCGCCGGAAGAGCGCGCCCGTGTGCTCGCGTCCATCCCGGTGCGTCGCCAGGGCCGCGTCGAGGATATCGCGGCGGCAATCGCCTACCTGACGTCAGAGGAAGCAGGCTTCGTCACGGGCGCGACGCTCGACGTCAACGGCGGCCAGGCGATGTCGATCTGAAGGCGCGCGGGTCCTATCGCGCCTTCGATCCGTACGCTGCAGTCGCCGCTTCTCGCGACACGTAGCCGTCCGTGATGTCGGCTTCGATGGCTGCGCGCGTGCGCTTTGCCGGATCGCCGTAGCCGCCGCCACCTGCTGTGATCAGGCGGAAGACATCACCTTTCGCAATCGATTTGGCCGCGACCTTGGAGGGCAGGCGCTCGACAGTACCGTCCGCGCGCTGCAGCTCGGCAAAACCCGCTGAGCCCGGTGCACCGCCCGCGAGGCCGTAGGGACGCGTCTTGAAGCGATCGAAGTTGCACGCGAGCGTGCCGCCCGGCGCATCAATGCGGAAGGCGCGAATGAGGCCGCAACCGCCGCGCTGCTCGCCCGCACCGCCTGAATCCGGAACGAGCGTGTAGGCTTCGAACGTCACCGGATAGGTGCTCTCCAGCATTTCGACGGGCGCATTGGCGATGTTGTGCAGGCCGCAGGAAAAGCCGTTGGCGCCGTCGGCCTCTGGATGCCCACCCCAGCCGCCGCATGTCAGGTCAAAGTACACTTGGCGCCGGCCGTCGGCATGAAAGAGGTTCGTCGCATAGGCGTAGCTCACGCCGTAGTAGGCGGCCGGCACGCGCCCCGGGATGGCCTTCGCGAACGCGCCCATGACGGCATTCACGACGCGATGTCCGATGGCCATGCGGTTTGCGACCGGCGCGGGCGAGCGTGCCGTCACGCAAAGTCCGTCGGGCGCGACAATGCGCACGGGTTCGTAGCACCCGGCGTTGGCTGGGATCTCGCTGCCGATCGACATGAGGATCCCGCAGAACACGCCGGAGCCCGACATGTTACGGGTACAGTTGACGGGGCCTTGGGCCTGCGGCGACGAACCCGATAGATCGACCTCGACGATGTCGCCACGCACCGTCAGCTTCACTGCGATGGTGAGCTGTGTCTCGCGATCTATCCCGTCGTCGTCGACGAAATCCTCGAAGCTGTACGTGCCGTCAGGGATGTCGCGGATCATGGCACGCATGGCCATTTCCGACTGATGACGGATGCCGCGGCAGGCTTCGGTGAGCCGGTCGGGTCCATAGCGCCGCGCAATACGGTGGAGGCCTTTCACGCCGATGTCGAGCGCGGCGAGCTGCGAGGCGAAATCACCGCCGACGTTCGCGGGCTCGCGCGTATTGCGCAGCAAGAGCTGTATGACTTCCTTGTTGCGCCGGCCCGCATCGTCGAGCCGCATGGGTGGAATGCGGAACCCTTCCTGGTAGATCTCCGTCGCGCCGGCGTAGTAGCTGCCCGGTGCGCCGCCACCGACATCGAGATGGTGCACGAGCACGCCCGCGATCCCGACAAGCCGCCCGTCGACGAACGCCGGCTTGAAGGTCAGGATGTCATTGAGATGCTGGCCGCCAGAGTAGGGGTCGTTGGTGATGATGAGATCGCCCTCGCGCCATTCGCTGAGCGGGATGTGGTCGCGCAGGATGTCGTCGAGACAACTCGACATGGAGTTGAGATGCACGGGAATGCACGTCGCCTGCGCGACGCTTTTGCCATCGACATCGAACACGCACGTTGAATAGTCGAGCAGGTCGCGCACCACGCTCGATCGGCTCGTGCGCCAGATGGTGACGCCCATTTCCTCGGCAGCAGCGACAAGCGCATTGCGGATGACTTCAAGCTGGACGACGTCGAGAGGTTTCATGGTCATGCTGCGCCTCCCGCGCGCTTCGTGGCAATCAGATCTCCGCTCGGCGTTGCGACGAGCTGCCATCCTGGCGGGATGAAGTGCGTTGCGTGCGCCTCCTCGATGATCGCGGGGCCTGCAATCTTCATGTCGGCGGCAAGTTTCGAGCGCTCATGGATGGCCGCTTCATGCCAGTTGCCCGCGGCAAAGACCGCACGGCGGCCCTTCGCGCCTGTCGATTTTTCGAATGCAAAGACGTGCTCGATCGGCTTTCTCAGCTTGCCGGTGGCCGCAATTCGGATTGCGACGATATCCGGCGTCACGTGCCGCTCCGCGTGCGCGTACTGCGCCTCGTGCACGTCATGGAAGTGCGATATGGCCGCTGCAAGAGAGGCTTCGAAACTCCCTGGCGACCAGTCGAAAGGCACTTGGATTTCGTAGGCCTGCCCGGGATAGCGCATGTCGAGTGCCAGAGGCAGAAGCTGATCCGGGGGCGCAATGCCGTCCGCTTCGAGACGCTCGCCTCCCGTGCGACGCAACTCGGCGCCGATCTCCTGAAGAACAGGAATGGCAGCTGCGTCCGCCCTCATGAGCCGCGCCCGCGCAAGCGCGTGCACGACATCGGAGTAGAGCATCCCCCAGGCACTGAGTGTTCCGGGATCGCGCGGGAATACGACGCGGCCGATGCCGATCTCGTCGGCCGTATCGCAGGCGTGCAGCCCGCTCGCACCGCCGAACGACAGCAGCGTGAAGTCTTCGGGATCAAGGCCCTTCTCGAAGAGCGAGAGGCGGATCGCGCCCGCCATGTGCGAGACGGCAACCTGCAGAATGCCCTCTGCCGCTGCCTCCGGTGTGAGCGACAGGCGCTCCGCGACGCGGGTCGCGATGGCTGTCCGCGCAGCAGCCGCGTCGAGGCGCATGGCGCCGCCGAGAAAGAACTGCGGATCAATGCGACCGAGCACGACATTGGCGTCGGTGACAGTCGGTTCGGTGCCGCCGCGGCTGTAGCAGGCAGGGCCCGGTTTCGCGCCAGCGCTCTCCGGCCCGACGCGCAGGCGTCCGCTTTCCTCGACGCTCGCAATGGATCCGCCGCCGGAGCCGATCGTGCGGATCTCGATCATGGGGAGGCGCACGGGCAGCCCGTCGACATTGCCTTCCGTGACGAGGCGCGTGTGGCCGCCGCTGACGATGGAGACGTCATAGCTCGTCCCGCCCATGTCGACGGCCACGACATCGGGAATGCTCAGTCGTTCCGCAATGGTTTCGGCCGCTAGCGCGCCGCCGCTCGGGCCTGACAGCAGCAGGCGGGCCGGCAGCAGCGCCGCGGTTTCGGGGCTCATGACGCCGCCGTTCGACTGCACGAGATAGACGGGCGCTTCGAAGCCGGCATCTTTCAGCCGCGCCCTGAGGCGTTCGAGATAGCGCCGCACGACCGGCATGAGCAGTGCGTTGAGGACGGTGGTGGAAGAGCGCTCGAACTCGCGGATCTCGGGGCTCACTTCATGCGAGAGCGAGACATCGAGTTCGGGCGCGTACTTCGCCAGCAGTTCGGCGAGGCGCTGCTCGTGTGCCGCATTGGCATAGGCATGAAGCAGGCACACGGCGACGCACTGGATGCCGCCGGCCTTGAGCTTCTCGGCCAGTTGGCGGATCTCGTTCTCTTGGAGCGGCGTTTCGATCGCGCCCGTGGCGAGCGTTCGCTCTTTGACACCGAGACGCCACGCGCGCGGAATGAGCACGACGCGCGGCTCTGCCTTGCTGGCATAAACCTGCTTGCGGAAATGGCGGCCGATCTCGAGCACGTCCTCGAAGCCTGCCGTCGTGATGAGGGCGCCCTTCGGCAGCCGCCGCTGAAGCACGGCGTTCGTCGCGATCGTCGTGCCATGCATGAGGGCCGAGATATCGCCGAACTCGAAGCCGACCTGCTCGCCCGCGAGGCGCAGACCCGTGATGAGGCCTTCGGAAGGATCATCGGGCGTCGTTGGCGTCTTGGCGGCGAACGTCTGGCCGGTCGCCTCGTCCAGAATCTCGATATCGGTGAATGTGCCGCCGATATCGACGGCAATGCGCACGGTGCGGCGCGATGCTTTGGACTGCATCTTGGGCTTGGAACCTCGATCGGGCTGATGCCGCAATCGCGGCCGGCCCCATACTGTGTCGAAGATTTCCGGCAATGCAATACAGCTTGGCACATCCGGCCTATGCCGAATGGACGAGCTCCCCCTTTTTGCGAGCCTGAATGCACAAGCCCAGAATGTGGAACGATAAAGGCCGATTCGCCCCACCATCGGCGCATTGCGACCTGCCTTTCGTCTCAAACTGCGGGCAAGAATGCTCAGCAAGCTGATTCGGCATTGTTCCATTCGCCCGAGCGGGCGAATCGGCGATGATGCAGCGGGTCGAGAGAAACGGGGCGGACAGCCAATTGCGGATGCGGTTCGGCAAGATCTCACTTCTGATCCTGGGTGTGGCGGCCACTTGCGCAGGCGCGGGTGGCACCATTGCGCTTGAGCGGCTCGGCCTCCTCGCGCCACAGGAGGCGGCCCAGGCAATCGTAAAAGTGCCCGCCGAGGCGCTGGTGATCCCCAGCCCCGAGATGCCCGCTGGCGCCGATCGCTTTTCTTACGTATCGCTCGACATCGGGGATTTGCGCTGGGGCGAACCGAAAATCGAGATCGTCCCCGTCGCCGTCGCGCCGCTCAAGACACTGGCCGATGAAATAGCCTCTCCCTGGTCGACGGAGACGCGTGCTGAGCGTGTGATCCCGCTTCTCGAGCCGCCGAGGCTCGCTGTTCGGCCGCCGCAGGCCTCGGCCTGGACCATGCCGAAGGCGAGCGCGCCGCTGCGTGACTACCGAATGGCGCGGAAACTCGCAGAGATTTCGCCAGGGGCAACCCCGCGGCTGGAAGCCAAGTTCCGCTCAGCCAAGGTGGCTTGGCCGCCTGCAGAGGTGGCGTTCGTGACGATCAAGGACGAGCGGGCCGTTGAATTGCACGCACGGCCGGCGGATGGCGAGTGGAAGCTCGTTCATCGCTATCGCGTGCTCGCGGCAAGTGGCAAATCCGGACCGAAGCTGCTCGAGGGGGACAAGCAGGTTCCGGAGGGCATCTACGGGATCTCGTACCTCAATCCAGCCAGCCGCTATCACGTGTCGCTGCGTGTGAACTATCCGAACAACTTCGACCGCCAGATGGCGGCGAAGGACGGCCGCAGGAAGCTCGGCGGCGATATCATGTTCCACGGCAAGGCCGTATCCGCCGGCTGCATCGCCGTTGGTGACGAAGCTGCCGAAGAGCTGTTCGTCCTCGCGGCGAACGTCGGCCTCCCCAACGTGAAGGTCGTCATCGCACCGAGCGATTTCCGCAAAAATGGCCTCCCGACAGCGGATCCGGCCAAGCCGGAGTGGCTGCCTGGGCTCTACACGCAGGTTGCCTCGGCCATGACCCCGTTCAAACCGGCTCCGCAGCCGCATCTGTTGTCCTCGTTCTTCGGTAACTGAGGGCAGGGGGCCGCGGCTGCATTCCTGCACTGTCCCACGATCGGACCGGCAGCCCGCAGGTAGCCGGTTGCCGATTCTTATCTAATTGATATTATTAATCGTTCGGTGCGCCCAGTGGGCAGCTGTGGCGAAGCTGCAATCGGTGGGCGCCTCCAGGCAGGTCCGTTGGCTGGCCCGGGATCCCAACGATTGACTAACCCATCCCCGGTAGTTACCTGCTTGTTTAAGGTCGCCGGGCGCCCCGAAAATTGGGACGCACCGGGGCGGTGGCCCAGGTTCTTGACCCTGCGCGCCCAAGGAGAATTGTGATCATGGCCATCTCATCGCACGCCGCGCCAAGCGGTCGGATCGAGGCTTACGATCCCATCTGGCAGTCCATCCGCACGGAGGCGGAGGCTGTGATGACGGCCGAGCGCGCGCTCGGCGGATTCATCTACGCAACCATTCTCAGCCACGAGCGGCTCGAGGATGCCGTCTGCCACCGGCTTGCACAGCGTCTCAATCACGCTGACGTCGACGCTGGTCTGATCAGGCATACGTTCGAGGATGTCCTGCGCGAGCGCCCCGAGATCGGCCACTGCTTCCGCGCTGACCTCGCGGCCGTCTACGACCGCGACCCGGCATGCCACCGCTATATCGAGCCGCTGCTCTACTTCAAGGGCTTCCATGCGCTCGTGACGCACCGCTTCGCCAATGCGCTGTGGAACCAGGGACGCCAGGATTTCGCTCTCTATCTGCAGAGCCAGAGCTCGCGCATTTTCGCCGTCGATATTCACCCGGCCGCCCGCATCGGGAAGGGCATGATGTTCGACCATGCGACGGCTATCGTCGTCGGCGAAACCGCGGTCATCGGCGATCATTGCTCGCTTCTCCATGGCGTGACGCTCGGCGGCAGCGGCAAGGAGACTGGTGATCGCCATCCGAAGATCGGCGACAACGTCATGATCGGCGCGGGTGCCAAGGTGCTCGGCAACATCTCGGTCGGTAATTGCTGCCGCGTGGCCGCCGGAAGCGTCGTGCTCCAGGACGTGCCGCCGCAATCGACCGTTGCCGGCGTGCCGGCGAAGATCGTCGGGCCGGCGGGTTGCCCCGAGCCGGCACGCAACATGGACCAGCGTCTCCAGCCCGGTGATTGCGGCTGCTGACGGCAAAGTTTGGCGAGCGGTGCGGGCCGAATGTGCTCGCCGATGAAGGAGTGATTTATGGCGGCGGGACCCAAGGGCGCGTCCAAGTCTAATGCGCTGGCGAAACCTGAGCTGGACAAGCTGCAGGGCTACCTGCGGAAGATGCTTGCGAACACGACTGTCGAGGTGCGCGCCCGCCAGCGCGCCGCCGATGCGGCCGAGCTTTACGTCGGCGGCGAGTTCGTTGGCGTCGTCTCGAAGGACATCGAGGATGGCGAGACCTCGTATCAGGTCAGCATGACGATCCTCGACTACGATCTCGAAGAAGGCGCCTGATCGCCGCCTGCTGGAGTCCTCAATGCCTCTCTACAAGCTCGGCGATGACGCCGTCACGCTACCTGCGTCCGGCCAGTGCTGGATTGCGCCGACGGCCGTCGTTATCGGTCAGGTGAGCATCGAGGAGGACGTCAGCATCTGGTTCGGCGCCGTCATTCGTGGCGACAACGAGCCGATCCGCATCGGCGCCCGGTCGAACATCCAGGAAAACTGCATCCTCCATGTCGACCCCGGGTTCCCGATGGTCATTGAGGAAGAGTGCACGATCGGCCACACCGCCATGCTCCACGGTTGCCACATCGGCCGCGGGGCGCTGATCGGCATCGGGGCTATTGTCCTCAACGGTGCGCGCATCGGTGCTGGCGCCATGATCGGCGCCGGCGCGCTCATTCCCGAAGGCAAGATCATTCCGCCGAACAGTGTCGTCTTCGGCACCCCCGGCAAGATCGCGCGGGAAGTGACGGCCGAGGATCGCAAGCGGGTCGACGGCGGTGTCGCGGACTACATGGCACGCTGGAAGCGCTACGCCGCGACCTTCAAGCCGCAAGGCTGAGCAGGATCGACCGGGCTCCCGACTTTAGCGCCGAGCGGCGTCTTTGCGTACGCCGGCCAGATGATCGGGCGTGCGGCTGTCGCGGCTGTCGAGTGATACCCAAACCTTCGGATTGATGTACGACTGGCGCATGACGTAGGTGTAGACCACCGCGTGCCAGGGCCGCACATCATCGAACTTGTTGTCGAGAATGAAGTCGCCCTTGGACGTGCGCGCCGTCAGGATGGCGTGGCCGTCGTTCTTCTCATCGCGGACGACAGTGATCAGCAGGGCGCTCGCGGGCCAGCCGCGCTGCATGAGCACCTGGCGCTTCAGCAGCGCGTAGTCCTCGCAATCACCGCGCGTCATCGGGATGGTCCAGTACTCCGCGATGCCGTAGATTTCCTGGTCTGTCGCGGGCTCGATCAGGCGGTTGATCGACCGGTTCACATGATCGAGCTGCTCGCGCCGCTCGTCGGTCAGCTCGAAACGCGCATCCTCGAATGGCCCCTGGGTGCATTCGGCCGGATGACGGTCGCAGAAGCTCACGAATCCGAAGGGGGGCAGCGTCGGTCCGTAGACGCGCATAAAGGCCGACTGGCGCGGTTCCGGCGCCTGGCGATGGGCATAACTGTCTGCGCTGCCGACCATGGCCAGCAGCACGCCGCTTGCAACACCCAACAGCAGTCTTGACGCCGGCAACATGACTTCGAAACTCCCCTCGATCGAAGAACACACTAGCAGTCAGACGTTAGGCGACCCCCAAGTGGACGCGGGGCATTTGAGGCAAAAGCTGCCCGAAATTTCCTCGAATTGACGCAAATCCGATAACGTGTTGCATACCGAAGTCGTTGCACCCCGACCGGCCTCTTTTCCACCCGATCGCCTAGTCGAAATGGTTGCGAAGAGCCGCCGGGTTCTGGATGTCCCTGAACCGGACGCCGATGCCCTTGCTGTGATGGCGCACAACCACCGCGCGCAGCTTGCCGAGAAGGATCTCCTGGCCGATCGGCGGTCGCGCCTCGGTGCCGACCGATGCGCCCGAAATGGACACGTCGAGCACGCGAACGGGAACGACGATGCCCTCGTCGAGTTTCAGCATGGATTCCCGGTTGGCCGGCACGAGCCGCTCGTGCTTGCGCTCGTCCTCGCCCGTGAGCTCGCTGCGATTGATGAGCCAGGTAAGCTGCGCGACGAGCTTTTCCCGCTTGTGCTGGGTCGCAAGGAGCTGGATGGCAAAGCCGCCGTCGAACACGCGTACGACGGTGCCTTCCAGGCCGCCGAGCTGGTCGAAGTAGGCGACGATGCGCTCGCGTTCCTCGACCTCGACGGGCGCCATGATCGCAGCGCCGCCCGCGGACACGTCCGAGAGCTTGCAAGGATATTCCTGTTTATTCGCGCGCATGAACCGGCCGAGCAATGTCAGGGCGACGCGCTTGTGCCGTCTGCGGTCGGCCGGGGCGCGGCTCAGAATGCTGCTGCCGCTCTGGACTGTGGGCATGGCAGATTGAAGCGACATGGAAATCCTTTTGCCTTCGTCACAACAGCGAGTTCAGCAGACGGCAGGCTGTGCCGACACTGGCGGAAGTGCCGATCCCGCTACTCAGGACCGATTATCGGAGGGGTGATTTAATGATGTGCTAATCGCACGCCATTTTGGCACGCTGCCCTGTTAACCCGTTTGTGATCAGTTCGGCGTGCGTGGCCTTTTTGACGCCCAGTTCCGCTGGCGCTATTCTGAATTAATGAACGGTGAAACCAACAGGCCAAGCATGTCGCGCACCTTCGCGGTTCTCGGGGCTGCACTTGCGATCGCATTGAGCATTGGGGCCAGTGACGCCGGCGCCCAGCAGCCCGCCCCTCCAGCCCCACCACAGGAGGCCCCGGAGGCCGCGCCTGCACTGCCTGATGACGCCGATACGCCGGCCGCCGGCCGCCTGCCGGACCGCATGCCGAGCACAGCCGACGAGAAGTCGAAACTTCTCGGCGATCTCTTTGCTCATCTGGCCACGGCCGACTCGGCTGACGCGGCGAAGAAGATCCAGGCGACCATCGAGCGACTTTGGGGCCATTCGGGCAGCGATACAGTCAATCTGCTGATGCAGCGTGCCTCGAAGGCACTTGGCACCAAGGATCATGACCAGGCGCTCAAGTTTCTCGACTATGTCGTGCAGCTCGCGCCGGACTATGCCGAGGGCTTCAATCGGCGTGCCTACATCCACTTCGCCCGCAATGACATGGCGTCCGCTGTCGGCGATCTGAGACGAGCGCTGGCGCTCGAGCCGAACCATTTCCGCGCGCTCGACGGCCTCGCTCAGATTTGGCGGCAGACCGGCAATCCAAAGGGAGCGCTGAGCGTCGTCAAGCAGCTTCTCGAAGTACATCCTTATTGGGAAGGCGGGGAGCGCATGGCCGAGGAGCTGGCTCGCGAGGTCGAGGGCCAGGGCATCTGAGTGGGCGCTCTTAGAAGATCCTGTTCGGGAAATAGCGCAGCATCAGCTCCTCGTAGCGCCCATTGCGCCTGAGGCGCTCCAGCGCCCGATTGATCGTACGCTTCAGCTCGACATCCTGCTGCGGCACCGTAATGGCGAGGCCATCGCCGAAGAATTTCGGCTCGAAGAAAGGGCCGCCCTTGAGCTCGCAGCAGTCCTGCGACACCGAGCCATTGACCCAGAACACCAGACCAATTCCGTCGCCGAAGACGAGATCCGCGCGTCCCTGCCGGACGGCTTCGCGCGCCTGTTCGACGTTCTCGGTCGTCTCGATGGCGCTCTCGCGGAAGAAGGTCCTGAGATAGGCCTCATGCGGGCTGCCGCGCGCGACGGCAATGCGCCGGCGCTCGAGCTGTTCGGGCGTGATGGTCAGGCGCGGGCCGCCACGCAACCCGGCGAACCAGGCGGTCGTATAGAAGTAGCGGTCTGAGACATCGAATTCCTTGAGCAACGTTGGCGTGATGCGCTGGGCGGCGATGACCGCATCGGCCTCCCCCCGGCGCAGTGTCGGCAGCAGTTCGTTCCAAGGCCGTGCACGGATATCGCACTGCGTGCTGAGCTCGAGGCAGATGGCGCGGGCGAGATCGACATCGAAGCCGGTCAGCACGCCGTCCTCGTCATAGTAGTGGAACGGCGGGAACTCGCTGTCGGTGAGGAAGCGAATGGCGAAGCGGCGCGGACCTGCCCCGGGTGGAGCTGCCGGGGGCGCGATGCTCGGCGTATCCGTCTGCGTGTCCGTCGGGGTCTGGGCTGACGCTCGCGACGAAAATGGAAATTGATCAAGGATCAATATTCCGATTGCACCCGCTAGAACGGCACTTATGATCGATCTGCGCACTACGTGTTCCCATTTTGCGGCGCAGACGGCTTGGATTGGGGACCAATCCGCCCTGTCGGCGCGCCGCGCAAATCATATTCACCGGCGTCTGTCGTCATGGCGGCCGCCGCCAGCGCGGCGAGATTGCTGCCATGGACCAGACATCTGCGCAATCGGCGCCTCGTCTCCGTGGTCGCGTCACTCGACGGGAATCGCCCCGCCAACGCAGCATTCTAGCGCGGCTCAGGAGCGTAAGACAGCGTATCGGCAGGCTTCGGGCGGCCCCAGTGGAAGTGCCCGAAAGCGAGTATGCCTTTCTGGTTGGCCGGGCCATCGATCTTGCGACGCTCGGGCGCGCTGAGCGCATTGCGCACGAGTGGGGCGTACTTCCGCATGAGGTGATGATCGCGCTCGGCTGGATCGATGAGAGTTCGTATGTCGCGGCACTCGGCGCGACCCTTGGTATGAACTGGCTCGGTCGAACACCAGGGCGGTCGAGGCGGCCGGAAGAGGTCGTGATCGGTGCCTACGCCATGCGCCCGCGGGTTATCCGCGAGGCCGTCTCGCTCCTTCCGCCTGGGCAGCATCCGGTTCTAGCGACGCGTCGCGAGGTGGATGCGATCCACATGGCCGGCGCGGAGGCGGCCCTGATCGACCATGCCATCGAGGGCCTCTGGCGGTCTGATCCCTCGGCCTCCGCGCGCTACGGCGCCGAGACGTGGCAGGCGCTTCTCGCAGCCACTGCCGTGGGGCTCTTTGTCGGCGGCAGCCTGGTCGCGCCAGAGATCATCGTGCCGTTCGTCATGGCCCTTCTGACCCTGCCATTCCTGTGCGTCGTGCTCTTGCGAACGGCCGCTGTCCTGGAACTCGCGCGCAGGCGGTCGCCCAGGGCTGCGCGCGCGGTCTCAGCCGTTCCCGATACCGAGCTGCCGCGCTACAGCGCGCTGGTGCCGCTTTATCGCGAGGCCGAGATCCTGCCTGATCTTGTCGCGGCCATGGCGGCGCTCGACTATCCGGCAGCCAAGCTCGAGGTGCTGATCGTCCTGGAGGCGAGCGATACCGAGACGCGCGCCGCGCTCGACGCTCTCGATCTGCCGGGAAATATCCGGCCCGTCGTGGTGCCCGAGAAAGGCCCGCGCACCAAACCCAAGGCGCTGAACTACGCACTCGAACTCGTGCGCAGCCCCTATGTCGTCGTCTACGATGCCGAGGACATTCCCGAGCCCGATCAGCTGCGCCGGGCGCTGGGCGCGTTTGCGGAAGGTGGCCCAGAGGTCGCCTGCGTGCAGGCCCGTCTCGGCATACACAACACGGCCCAGGGCTGGCTGCCGCGCCAGTTCGCGCTCGAATATGCCTCGCTCTTCGATGCGCAGTTGCCGTCGCTGCAACGGCTAGGCCTGCCGATCCCGCTCGGTGGCACTTCGAACCATTTTCGCGTCGATCGCCTCAAGGAGGCCGGCGGCTGGGATCCCTACAACGTCACGGAGGACGCCGATCTTGGCTTTCGTCTCGCGCGGGGCGGCTATCGCACGCTCACGATTGCCTCGACGACGTGGGAGGAAGCGCCGATTGCGTTGCGGAGCTGGATTCCTCAGCGCACGCGCTGGCTCAAGGGATGGATGCGCCTTGGTTTTGATAGGCATCAAGTAATTGATTTAAAAAGATAAAATACCGATAAGGGGAAGACTGTTGGTGCGCCGTAGCAACGCTATAGCAACATTCCTCTGCCGCTATCCCGCTCATTGAAAAGCCGGCCTCGAAGGGCCGGCTTTGTCGCCGCTGCCAGTACATCCGTGGTCAGCGGGAGCATAGGGCGAGTATGGCTGCGGCAGTCGCGGAAGGCAAGGTCTCGGCTACTGGACGGCACTAGGCTCCGCTGCATCGTCCTCGTCGTCTTCTCCCTCAAGAACGCTTTCCAGCGCCCATAGCGCTCTTTTTGCATTGTTGGCAGCAGCGTCAACGGCGGCCTTTTGGCCTTTTCCTTGGAGAAGCTTGTAGGACATGTACGATGCTTGCCTAGCCTCTCCATAGGCCAACGCCGCCGCCAGCACTTTTTTCTTGAACTCGGCACTGTACGGGCCGCCGATGGTCGGTTGGCCTGCGTTCTGCCCGCCGCCTTTTGCGCTTACCTGTTCCCCGGCCTTGGCACGTTCAATCAGGGCGGCTTGGCGCTCGGCAGGGAGTTTCGCCAGCGCGTCCAGTTCTGCGCCCGTATCTAATGACGTTCCGGCGAGATCGGCGATTTGCGGAATGGCGCGGGCGCGCTGTATGTCGCGCCTGATACCGCGCTCCGATTGGCCGGTTGTGGAAGCGGTGTCCTGCACGAACGTAGCGGCCAAGTTGGCCGTTACGTCTCCGCGCCCCATCGTCTTGTTCGCTGCCCTTGCGCTATTCGCCTTGGCCGGCCCGTTGATCCTCTCGAAGATCGCCCTGCGGGCTTCCATATGTGCAGACCGTTGAGCAGGGGACAGTTCGGCGCGTGCAAGGTTTTCATCAATCTCGGCAAGCTTGATGTCGTCTGCGGCCATGTCGGCAGGAAGAACGGTTGCCTTGATCTTCGCCCATCCTAGAAGCTTCGCCGCCGCAAGCCGATGATGGCCGGCAACTAGATAGGGCGTATCGTCGGGCTGGTGGATGCTGATTGGCTGAAGTTGCCCGAGGCGTTGCATGCTCGCGGCGATCTCGGCGACGGTGGCCTCTGAAAGAGGCCGGAGCCGCTCGCCGACGACAACTTCATCAACGCGGATTTCGTCGATAGCCATATTGGTCCCCCTGACCAAGCACCACTCAGTGGTGATGCGCATATCCGGCAATATGCAGTGCGCGGATCATATGGCAATAGGACCGGCCCGCACCGGCCTATGTTGCGGGGGTTAGGGCCACGCGCCGTACTTCTCGACCAGCGTCAGCGTCGCTGATGCCTTCTGGTGAAGAAGCCGGGCGCGGTGCGAGCGGCGGCAAGCAGCCTCATCCGAAACGTGGCGCAGGCGTTCGATGTCCTTCGCCGCCTTCGCTTCGGCGAAGGCGGCCTCAAGATCACTGGTCGGGCAATACGAAAAATGGCGCGGCGGCTTCGACACGGCGCAACTCCCGATTTGAAAAGAAAAAAGGCCCGACGCTGGCGGAAGCGTCGGGCCGGCTGCTGATCTGCGGCGGTCAGGAGGGACCATCAGCAGCAACCGCCTTGCGCCATGCCCTGACGCTCGGCGGGGATCAGCCGGCGGGAAAAGGGATAAACCGCCGGCCGAACTGAATTACTGCCCCGGATTATGGAACCAAGGGCGGAAATCGAGGAAGGCGCAGCCGAAGTCGAGCCGAACCTTGAACTCAATTCCATCGACATCGAAGCCGAGGCGATGCTCGATTTGCGGCCCCGGCTCGGATTGCAGGTGCGCGTAAGCGAGGCCGTCAACGATGGCAGGGTCGGCCGCGACGTACCATTCTTTCCCCGAGATGCGCGGCTCAACGACAAGCGACAGCTTGATCGGCTGCGCGTTTTCCGTTTCGGCGGGCGTGATCTGCGCCATCAGCTTTTCGGCGGAAGTCTCAAGCTCAGGGCCGACAACGAGGAAGCGCGGCGCGAGACCGAGAAGCTGCTGCGCTTCGTCTTTCTGCGTGCGCATGGCGAGGCGAGCAGCGCTAAGCGACGTTTCGCTCGGGGCTGCGCCCGACGAGGCAAGGTTGCCGTGGTCGCTATGAAAGAGGGCCTTGCCGTCCGACATCTTGGGGTTCGATGCGAGCAGGCCGGCAAGCTGCTGCGCCTCAAAGTTCGCGGCTGCGACGGCCAGCTTCTTCGGCACATCAACGAGCCAGCCCAAGTCGTCATTTACGATGACTTGCCGGGTCACGCCGAAGATACGACCGAACGTTTCCAATCGGATCGTTTCGCCGCCGTCGTGGATCGTCCCGCGCTTGAATTCGCCCGCCTCGTTGACCTTCTCAAGGGCGCTGAAGCCGCTGAGGCCGACGATGGACCTCGCCCTGAAGTCGCTGAGTTCCATCCGCCGAGCGAGCGGCTTCAGACCGGAAGGGGCGCTCTCATAGGACTTGCGCAGCACGGCGAACGCCGCGCTGGCGAGCGCGTTGGCGAAGTCCGAGGTCGAGTGCAAACCGCCGAGTGAGCGGGTCACTACCTGCCCGGCCGACATGCCGCGCACATCTACTCCCGCCCAGCGAAGGCTTTCGCGAGCCATCTCCGGCAGCGAAAGACCGATAAACTGACGGGCGGCCGGGGAAGGCGTTAGGTCGGGCATGGCGCGAACCGCGAGCGCCTCGCCCATCGCTTGCGCGCGGGTCGCAGGATCGCGAAGGTCCGGGCCTACGCCGCCGACGCCAGCGTCGGCGTAGTGCGAAACGGTGGGCGGCTGCTCACGGTTCTGCCGGTCGGAAAGCGCATCAATTGCACGCTCGCGGGCTACGCGCATCGTCACGCCAGCCTCGATCTGTTCGTTGACCCACGCCGCGTCGAGATTGGCGACAGAGGCGAGGCCGCGCAATTCGAGGTCGGTTGCGATCCGGTCAGCGCGAAGACGCGGCTCCGGCGCGGGCGTAGTGGTTTCAGGGGTGGTCATGGTGCCTTTGCTCCTAATTCGGGCGTTCGGATCAGCGGGCACAGGCACAGCGCTGACTTCAACGAGCGTCCATTTGATTGCGGTCTTCGTGCGGGTTCCGTCTTCGGCAGTTTCATCAAGCCAGTCGGCAACGACATATCCGGCGCTCACAGCGTCAACGACGCCATCCGCGATGTCGCGCGCCAGACCTTCGAGGTCGGCCCGGCCGGAAAGGCGGATGACGGCCTCAAGCTTGTCGCCCTTGCGCTCAACGCGCTCGACGCGGCCGATGACATCGCCAATCTGACCGGTTCGATGGGCGTTGAGGAATGGCACAGAGCCGGCCATCTCGACGCAGGCCACGTTGAGAACTTCCATGTAGTCGCCGTCCCATCCGCGCCGAAGAACCGGCGTGGCGGTGGCGACGATGGCGCGGAACGTCCGCGACTTCTCATCCCACGTTGCCGCGCCGCCCATCGGCGCGCGGCGGGTGAAGGTTTCGGGTTCAATCAGGGCCGGCGCGTTCAATGGACCGCCCCCGTGGTCGTTTCCTTCACAATTACGGCTTCGAGGTCCGGGTCTTGCTTGAACATTTCAACGGCGAGGAAATTGGCGAAGGTCTCGAAATTCATGTCAAGCGCATCGGCAATTTCGCCAAGGTCCATCGGAAGACCTGCTTCAAGATCGCGCCGGACTTCCGCGCAGCGATCCATGAAGTCAGGATCGTTCAAATCGAAGGGTTCATTATTCATCGGCCAGCGTCTCCTTGAGGCGGCGGAAATGATGAGAAGCATTGACGAGGATCAGCCCGGCCCCGCCGCCCGCGCCTTCCGGCGCGGCCTTGATGTTGTCGCGAACGCGCTTCTCGACATCGAGAACGAGGTCGCAGAACTGGCCGCCGACCGGCACAGGCGCTTCCAGAAGGTGAAGAACCCCGATCCACACATCAGCGCGAGCGGCGGAACGGGGATGCGGCCCTGCCATGATGAACTTGCGGCAACGGGTGACGATCTTCGCCGCCTCATCAGCATTGAGACCGCGCTCGACCAGTTCAAGCACACAGGCGAGCGCGACTGCATCCGCGATCCAGTAATCGCGCCATTCGCGGCCGGCTTCTTTTCCTTCGGCGAGCGCCGCATCCCACATCGCGGTTTGATTGCGGGCGCGCATTGTCCTGATGCGGGCGAGAGGAACGTCGAGCGCGGCGGCGACCTCGCTCAGTTTGTAGGTTCGATCAGAGTTCATGTTGCCCGCGCAATTGTTTCGCCGCGAAGCAATTTACGCGGGCAGGTGAATTGTGTCAACGCGGATCAATTTTGAAGGGGATGACCTTTGCGCCTGCTTTGTCCCGCGCAGGCTGCGCCGGTCGCGAAGCCGGCCGCACTGCGGCCTCGATCTCGTCGCCTGCGATCAGGCGGTCGAGCACGTCAAGCTCGCGGCCCTTCGCTCGCGGATCGGACAGCGCGGTCTTTGCTCGACGCAAGGCTGCGCCTTCGCCCATGGCGAAGGCGGTCGCGAACATGGTGGCAAGCGGATCATCCTCGGACATGCTGAATTCGATGTGACCGGCAAGAACGCCGCGTCGCATCGCGGCGTCGGTGATTGCAAGCGCCTTCATCGTCTGATCGACAATAGCCGCAGGGTCCGGCGTCGTCGCTTCGGCTTCAATCCGGTTCAGAAGGCGGTCGCGGAAGGCTGCGGCAAGGGAAACAAGGTCCGACATCAGTACGCTCCCGCCAGATCGCCCTGCGCGCCGCGCATGGCCTCGCGGATGCCTTCCGAGATCGCGCGGCGAACCTTTTCGGTGACGGCTTCAACGTCCGTCGCGCCGTTAATCGTCAGATGGTTCGTTACGTTGACCGCAGGAGCACCGCCGCCTTCCGGCACGCGCGGCGTAATGTAACCGGAAGCGCCGGGCGTGAAGATTTCCGGCCGGCGCTCGCCAACGATGTACGAGCGGCCCTGCGATACGCGGCCGCCACCCGAGCGGCCGGGAAGGTCCGCCCCGCCGGACGCAGCCGGCGCATCCCCGCCGCCAAATCCGAGCGAGTTGGCAATGCGGCTTCCGATGTTGCTGGCAAGGCCGCCGGCCCACGAAAGCAAGTCGCCCGCCATCGACTTCATGCCCTCCCAAAGCTGCTTGATCAGTTCGACGCCGGCCTTAAACAGTTCGGCCGAGCCTTCCTTGATCGCGCTGCTGATTTCGCTTCCAAGGTTGCGGAAGTGATCAACCATGCGGCCGAGCGCTTCCTTGCTGTTCGCGGCCCAATTGGAAAGCGACTGCCAAATCCTCTCGCCGGCCGCCTTCAGCTCACCCCAAAAGTACCAGATCGCGATCCCGGCCCCGATGACGGCCACGCCGACCAGCGCGGGGATTGCACCGATAGCGGCGACGCCGGTCAGCAGCAAACCGATGCCGCCCGTAGCGAGGCCGATAGCGCCGGCAAGGCCCGCGACGGCCATGCCAAGCGGCACAAGCGCGATGGCGGTGATTGCAGCATAGGTGCCGAACTTCAGGAGCTTCGGGCTAGACTTCGCTAAGCCTTCGAGCGCGTTGGCGAGGCGACCGATCAGGTCAGAAGCGGTAGCCATGACGCCGCTTTCGCCGATGGCGACGAAAAGGTTCTCCCATGCAGACGATAAGGCCAGAACTTCGCCGACGATGCCCTTCGTGCGGAGCCGGGCCATGCGGTCGGTCGCGCCGGTTGCCTTGTTCGAAACCTCATCGAGCGCCTTGGCAAGATCGCCCGCGAGAAGCGTAGCAAGGCGCGAACCCTGCCGAACATCGAAGATGCGGGAAATGTCGCCGAGGTCTGCGCCCTTCTCCTGAAGGGCTTTGATGAAGCCGAAGAAATCAACCTCGGAACCGGCCGCGTGCAGCGTGTCCGTGATGCTTTCCGCAAGCTTCGACTTATCGACAGCCGACCCGCCCTTTTCGATGATGCCGGCGATTGCCGCCGTCATCGCGGCGGTGGACTTCTTGAGCTTCGGGTCCGCCAGCGCCGCGTCGATCTCCGCCTCGAACGCGGACGCATCAACGCCGTCCGACATCAACGAGCCGATGACGTCCATTGCCGAAATCTGTCGGCCGCCCTTTACGAAATCAGAGACTTCGAGGTTCAGGCGGGAGAGCGCGGCAAGCATCGGCTTCGTCGGCCGAACCATACGAACAAGGCCCGAACGCATGGCGACGCCGGCCTCGCTCGCGCGAATGCCGTTCTTCGCCATGACCATCGATGCCGCGCCGACTTGCTCAAGCGAAAGGCCCGCCGCCGCAGCCATCGGGCCGACATACTTCAATGTCTCGCCCATCATCCGAACATCAGTGTTCGAATTCGTGGCGACGTAGGAAAGCACGTCGTTGACGCGCATAAGCGAGGCTTCGACCTGTTCCGTCGTCTTCTGCGGCAGGCGCATCGCCGTCAGGATGTTCGTCGAGATATCGGCGGCCTCGGCAAGCCCGAGATCGCCGGCAAGGCCAAGCTGAAGCGTCCCCTTCAGCGCGCCCATGATCTGCTCGAAGTTCAAGCCGGCGCGGCCGAGTTCGAATGCCGCGCCCATGATCTGCGAATTGGTCGCGGGGAAAAGCGCGTTCAGGGCTTTCGCATGGGCTTCAAGCTTCGTCCGGTTTTCGTCGGACATCAGCGTCACGGCCTGCATGTCGTTGCCGGCCTTGGCGAACTCATAGGCGGCCTTCGCCCCGTATGCGCCGATCAGGGCAAGCGGGATTGCCATGCCCGAGGTCATGCGCTCGGTTCCGCGCCGGATCATGCCGAGATCGCGGCCGGCGGCCGCCATGGTGCCGCGCTGCGCAACGGCGGCTCGCTCCGATACGCCAAGGAGGCGGCGAAGGCCCGTCGCTGCGGCAGCGGCCGGGCCGCTGACGCCATCGATCAGGCGGACGATAAGGCGGGATGTACGGTCAGCCACGACTGGAACCTTTCGGATTATGGAAGGTCGCGCCGGCCATCAGGCCGCGCGGCGAATGAAGGAATGGTCGGGAGAAGCCCGCGCCTGTAACGCGGGGGCGAGAGGATGCAACAAGCCGCGCGGAACCTGTAACAAGCGCCCTGAAGGCCGTGCGCGGGGCGCAACGAAATGGAAAAATCGAGAACAGGACTACGCGCAACATAAGGGGAGCCGCGCGCCGCAGGCTGTGGGATGGCTGGAAGAACCTAACCCCTCCCTCCCCCATGCAGGGGGCCAGGCAGGCGGGCAGGACGATGGTGGGGCAGGCCATCATGCTGCGCCCCCTGTGCCTGCCGTAGGCCGGCCGTTGGGCTTCTGGTCGAGTGCTTCGGCCCGAGGCCCGCAATGGATCGAGGCGAGCGTGACCCCGCCGTGGGGCCTGTGCCAGAAGGATGCGAGGGCGACGATATCGCCATGGATAAGGGCCATGTCCCCGAAGTGGTCGCGGACAACCACCTTCACAGTACGAAGGTGCAGGCCGAGAGAGACGGAGATTTCCCGATACGTTGCCGGCCCATAGCAGAGCAGTTCGTAGATAGCGTCGCGAATATCAACATCACGAATGAGCAGCATGGTTCGGCCTCCAATTGGTCAGGGGGAAAGAACTGGTCGCCCGAACGAGCGCGAGCAGCGGCCGTGCGGTTGTTTCAAGATGCCTGCTGATGGATGCGACGCGCGCCGCTACCGCGCGCGCGTCATCTTGCAGCATCACAATGTTGGAAGCTGAGGCCGCCAGAGGGTTAGCCTTCGGCTTCTTGATTGCTTTCGACCTGATCGGACGCGGCGCTTTCGAATTGCCGTCCCTCGCCGCCTGCTGGCGGCGGAACCATGTTCGCCGGGAGATGCCTTCAGCTTCCCAAGGCTTTCCAGCTTCTATCGAAGGCCGCTTTGCCTTGGCGGCACTGGCACTGATCGTGGCACTTTCGGCGTCCGCAATATTATAGAGAGAAGTGCTGCGGACGCTTTTAGTGCCAAAAGTAGTGCCATCATCGGTGCCACGCGCTTCTGCCAACCGCCGAAACCAAGTCCGCCTTGACACGCCGGCAGTTTCCCAAGGCCGAGCTTCTGCGATGGTTGCAGGCCGGTCCTGACGTGCGAGCGCGCGCGTGGCCCGCTTCCGATCACGATCCTTCTGCCTGCGGGCTTCGTCGCGATCCTCTTTCCGAAAGTCGATTGCGCCGATCCTGACGAGGCCGAGCGCATCGCGTTCCTCGCGAAAGATGCCCAACTCGTCGGCAACCTGATCCGGGGACCACTTCCGACGCCGCCGATACGCGGCGTCGATGATCTTCGTCAGTTCGTCATCGCTGAGAACGCACGGCCAGTCGGCGCGCATCCATTCGCGAACCGAAAGCTCGTCAGCATGATGACAAGCGAGCCGGATGACCTTCGCCATTATCGCAGGGTCCGGCAGAATACCTTGCTCGGCGTACTCCTGCCGGAAGCGGGCTTTCGTGAACCACTTCAGTTCCGCAAAGCGAGCCTTGTTCTTACTGTATGGCCGACGCAGAAGTCTGCGACGAGCATCGCGATAAGCGGCAACCTGTTTGCGCGTTTGTGCATCCGGTTCGCCGTCCTTGAGGACGGCGGCCGGCAGGTGGTTTTCACGCTGAAGGGCGGCCATTAGGACGCCCCCATGATCGCGCGGATCGCGGCGGCCTGATCTGCGAAGATCGAGCCGACTTGAATAAGGCCACCGGGTTCTGCGCGGAAAGCAAGATGCCGGCTTGCCGTACCGATGACCCGGCCGGCGAGCTTCCCGCCGACGAAGATAGATTTGACCGCATCTTGTGCGTTCCGGCCGCGCGCTGTATTGTCCCGATTATTCCAATTCACACGCATTGACGCGCCGCCGGGGTTGCCGCCCCGGCGCGCGTTTCCCTTTTCCAGCATGGCGAGGCCCCCTTATGCGGCGGCCCGGCCACGAGGGCGGGTGTCGATGAATTTCTGAAGGTCGGCGGCCGAGACGCGGGTTGCGCGGCCAAATTTCGTGACGATCAAATCGCCCGAAGAAATGAAATTGTAAAGCATCGTCCGGCAAAGGCCGAGACGCTTCTGAAGTTCCTCAAGCGTATAGTAGCGAAGTTCCTCTACGTTTTCTGCACCGCTCATATTTTTTCCTTTCGAGTTTCTGCATTTCGTTTCCTTTCTTCACCAACAAAAAGTCCGTAGACGCGCATAGAGTTACGCATTCATTTAGAAATGTGAAGGGGTTTTGGGGCGGTGTCGCGCTGAATGGAATTGTAAGTTTCCAATAACTCGAATGCCGATGCGCCTACTATGCTATTGTTTGTTCTTTGAAAAACATCGACGGACACAAGCGATCTTCTGCGTCAAAAGTACCGCATATATTTTCATCCATCTGAGGGGCCGAATAAACAGAAACGCCCGCCTAAATGGCGGGCGCTTTCTGCGAGGTTCGCCGCTGGCGCGGCTTTGGAAGTTAGCCGGCCCTAAGACCATTCAAAGCTGATGCCCGCCAGAGGGCCGCAAAACAGCCCTAGCAGGCATCGCCTTTGTAAGTTCCCATCGGCAGGCCGATCAGATCGCGGCGGCGAGCCTGATGATGTTCTCATCGCCCTTCACTTCGCGCCCCTCGATGATCTCTGTGAGGCGACGATCCCAAGCAGCCAACGCGGCCTCAACGCGGCAGTCAAGGCGAGGGCGAGCATAATGGCGAACGAGCGTCTGCGTTGCCCGCGTTCCCCGCTGATGGCCGACGACTGCGGCGATGGTGTCGAGCGCGATGCCCATCTCGTCCATCTGCGACACGGCTGTTCGGCGCAAGTCATGCGTGGTAAAATGCTCGACCGGAAGCTTTGCCTTACGCTTTACGAGGGCTGCGCCGACATCAGTTGCAAGGAGCGGTCGGCTCCAATCGCGGGTTCGGAACAGCGCGCCGCGCGACCTCGATCCCAATGCGGCCTCGACGATCTCGCGCGCCCGGCCGACGATGGGCGTGACGCGGGGCTTTTTGTTCTTGGACCTTTCGGCGGGCAGGGTCCAAACAAGGGTCTTGCCGTCAAGCTCAAGCTCGGAAGCGTCCATGCCGGCGACTTCGCCAACTCGCGCCCCAAGGCAAAGCTGAAGGCGCAGGGCGGCGATTACATCGGCGGGCATCGCTTCCGCGCCTGCATCGAGCCATTTCCACAGCCGCCTGATCTCATCCGGGTCAAGTGCCCGATCCCTCGGCGTGCCGGGGCTATAGCCCGGCACCCCGGCGGCAGGGTTTACCTCAGCGAAGCCCTTCGACACGGCCCAAGCGAACATCGCATGGATGACTTGGCGGCGCTTCTCGGCCTCGCGGGGGTGCGTCTCTGCAACGTCATCGAGAAGGCGGCTGATGTCGCGACGAACGAGGCTGTCGGCGGGCGCGGTCAGCTTCTTTGCAAGCGCCCGTTCAAGGCGGCGCTTGATCTCATCGGCTGTCCGAAGCGGCCCATCCTTCCGATGCGGGCTCGATATGTGCTTGGCATATCGGTCGATCAACCTCGCAATGGTCAGCGCCTCGGCGGCGGCTTCTTCCTCTGCCTTTTCGTCGGCAATCAGATTACGGCCGCCACGCGCTGCGCGCAGGATCGCGGTCGCCCGTTCGCGCGCCTCCCCAAGGTCGAGGCCCGTTCGCCCGTCAGGATCACAGCGGCCGAGGCTAACGCTTTTCACGCCTGCCCCCTTGACGCGGAACACAACGGACCACGTCTTCGCGCCGGAGGGCGCGACGCGGACGCGCAGGCCATCCGTCCTGCTGTCTGAGGTGTAGTAGGCGCTCGCCTTCGGCTTAAGTGCGGCGAGCGAAATGGCGGTGAGAGCCTTCTTCAATCGTTCCTCCTTCAAATGTTGCTACGGGCCGTAGCAACATTTTTTTCGGCGCTCTCGCCCATTCCGTAGCAACACGATAGCAACAAAATTGGCGATTGCTGGTGGACGATCGTGTATATCAGCGCACAGTGAATGGCAATAACACATTGAAAATGCGTACTTTTACGCACGACTGCGAACATTGGCGAACGAGCCGGTTAAGGTTGGATGCAGACCTATCTCGTGCACACGCGGCGCAGCGCCAAACGGTGTCAGGCGCTCGACTGGCGGTCCCAGTTCGGCCTGCACGTGCTGATTGGTGGGATGTTGCTGTCGGCGCTGGTGCATCCGATCGTACTGGCCATCATCGGCTGGCTCTCATTCACCGGGAACCTGCTCGCGCCCTCGGCGAGTACCATGGAGCGCGCGCTCGTCTGGATCGGTCTAGCGAATTTGGGACTGGGATACGTCAGTGCAATGCTTGCGGCAGCCGTGGCATCATGGCAGCGCGGGTGGCGGCGGCTCTCGCTTCAGGCGCTGCTCATGCCCGCCTATTGGCTGCTCATCTCCTTCGCGAGCTACCGCGCGCTGCTGCAACTCATCACGGCGCCGCATCTATGGGAGAAGACGGCTCACGGCCATTCAAGAGCAGCCAGGCCCGAAAGGAGTTAGCCCCTCCCGCCACTGGCGACGAGAGGGGCTTGGCTTGCTATGCCGCGGTGATTTTATCGATCTCCGCCATTTCCTCGGCCGTGAGCTGCCAGTCGGCGGCCTTCACATTGGCCTCGACCTGCGCCGGCGTCGTCGCACCCGCAATGACGCTCGTCACCGGCGACTTGCACGCCAACCAGCTGAAGGCGAGCTCCAGGAGCGTGTGCCCGCGTGCCTTGGCGAAGGCCTCGAGCTTCTCGACTTTCGTCCAGTTGCCATCGTTGAGATATTTGTCGGCCCATCGCTGAGCCTGTGAGAGGCGGCCGTCCGCCGGCATGTTGCCCCGCGCATACTTACCGCTCAAGAGGCCGCTCGCGAGTGGGAAGAACGGCAGCAGGCCGAGGCCGTAGTGCTCCATGGCGGCTGCCAGATGCGGCTCCACCACATTGCGCACGACGAGGCTGTATTCGTCCTGGCACGAGATGAACGCCGTCATGTTGCGCGCCCGCGCGATTTCCTGCGATTTCGCGACCTGCCACGCAGGCATATTCGAGCAGCCGACGTAACGCACCTTGCCCTGGCGCACGAGATCGTCGAGCGTCGCCATCGTCTCTTCGAGCGGCGTGAGCGGGTCGGGCTTGTGGTACTGATAGAGGTCGATCCAGTCCGTCTTGAGCCGCTTCAGGCTGTCTTCCACTGCGCTCATGATGTAGCGCCGCGACGCTCCGCGCTTGCGCCCTTCATCGTCCATCTCCCAGCCGAACTTGGTCGCCAGCACGATGTCCTTGCGTCGCGCACCAAGTACCTCGCCTATGATCTTCTCGGAGCTGCCGCGACCGCCGTACATGTCGGCCGTATCGAACAGCGTGATGCCGGCATCGAGCGCCTTGTGGATGACCTTGCGCGAGCCTTCGAGATCGAGCTTGGCGCCGAAGTTGTTGCAGCCGAGGCCGACCACAGACACACGCAGGCCTGAGGGCCCGAGGTTGCGTTCCTTCATTCACTTGTCTCCTTGGTGGATCAGGTATCGATCATGCCGGCGATCGTGAAGCCGCCATCGGCGGCATAGACGTGCCCGGTGACGAAGCTCGCATCGTCCGAAGCAAGAAAGGCCGCAACAGATGCGATCTCGCTCGGTTCGCCCAAACGCGCAAGCGGCATCCGCGTGCGAATGTAGTCGGAGGGCCGCCCGCTCGGATTAGCGCCCGTCCGCGTTGGCCCTGGAGCGACCGCATTGACGTTGATCCCGTGCTGGGCAAGTTCCATCGCCATGGATTGCGTCAGGTTCATGATGCCGGCCTTGCTGGCGCCGTAGGCTGCCCGTCCCATGCCTCCGAAGATGCCGGAGTTCGAGGCAACGGTGACAATGCGGCCACCGCCGCCCTGCTGCACCATCTGGCGTGCTGCGGCCTGCGCGCAGATGAACGTGCCGTAGAGGTTGGTATCGATCACGCGCCGCCAAAGATCGTCCGTCATCTCGAGAAAAGGTTCGCGGTCCATGAGGCCCGCATTGCAGACCAGTATGTCGAGACGGCCGAAGTGTGCGACAGCCTGGCGGACCACCGCAGCGGCATCCTCGCGCTGCCTCACATCCATCGCGTGAGGCTCGGCCCGGCCACCGGTATCGCGAATGCTCCTGACCGTATTCTCCGCGCGCTCGCTTCGGAGGTCCGCCACAAGCACGCGCACGCCTTCCGCTGCGAGGCGCTCCGCAATCGCAGCCCCGATGCCGCTACCGGCGCCGGTAACGATGGCTGCCTTGTCCTTCAAACCACGCATGGCCCGCACCTCCCGTCTTTTCTTGCAGGTTGCGACGGGCGGCCCGCTCTGCCAAGAGCTATTCTCCCTCCAGGTTCGCTGAGGACATCTGCATGAGCCGCACCGCACGCCCCCCGCTCGACTATCTGCCGGCAGCCGAGAGCTTCCATGATCCCTTGCGGGCGGACGCCGGCCATCCGGAACGCGCGCGGGCAGTGATAATCCCGTTCGGCATCGAAGCCTCTGTAAGCTATGGCGGCGGCACGACTGCCGGGCCATCGGCGATCCTGGCCGCCAGTCATCAGCTCGAGCTCTATGACGAGGAGCTGCGGCGCGAGGCCTATCTCGACTATGGCATCGCTGCGATCCGGGAGCCGGACATCGCCAAGTCGGTCGAGGCCGCGCTCGGACAGCTCTCCGGGCTCGTCGAGCAGGTGCTGGAGGAGGGGCGCTTTCCGCTCGTGCTTGGTGGCGAGCATTCGCTGACGGCGGGCGCGATCAGGCCGTTCGCCGCGAAGTACAAGGATCTCGTCGTTCTCCAGTTCGATGCTCACGCCGATCTGCGCGATGGCTATCTCGGTGAGAAGTACTCGCACGCTGCTGCCATGCGCCGGGTGCTGGATCATCCGCACGTGGAACTCGTATCGGTCGGCATTCGCGCGATCTCGAAGGAGGAGGCGGACTTCGCCGATGCTCATCCTGATCGCATCCACATCTACTGGGGTAAGGATCAGGCGCGCTGGGATATCGAGGCCATTGCAACCCATCTGCGAGGGCGACCGATCTATGTCTCGTTCGACATTGATGGCCTAGACGGTGCGGTTATGCCCGCCACCGGAACGCCGACGCCGGGCGGGCTCTCCTATCTGCAGGCGCTCGCGATCCTGAAGCGCGCGGCCGAGGTTGGCACCATTGTGGGCGCGGATGTCGTCGAGCTTGCGCCGATCCCGGACTTTCACATCTACGACTACACAGCAGCCGCGTTGACGTACAAGATCCTGAACTACGCGCTCTCAGGCACGGGGCCGCGCTGATCTCAGGTGCCCATATCGGCCTTCAGGCGCTCCATGGCCGTGGGATCGGTGGCAAAGCGATATTGCGTTATGCCGACGGCGATCAGGATCATGACGCCGTTCATGGCGAGCGTCGGTCCGATGCCGACGTGTTCGGCAATGGCGCCCGTCAGGAGATTGCCGAGCGGTGCCATGCCGACGAAGCACATGACGTAAACGCCTATCACGCGCCCGCGCCAGGCATCCTCCACTGACTGCTGCATGATCGTGTTCGTCGAGGCTGAGGTCATCAGGATCGAGCCGCCGAGAATGGCCAGCAGGAACATGGAGAGCGGCAGGCTCCGCGATTGACTGAAGGCGATCAGCGTCACGGCAATCACGAATGGCGCGAAGCGCACGAGCAAGAGCTGGACGTGCGTTCCCGTCTGCATCGCGAGGACGATCGCCGTCACGAGCGCGCCGGCGCCCACGGAGCTCATGAGCAGGCCCAGTGTCGAGGTATTGCCACCGAAAAAGTCGACGGCGATCGACGGCATGATGTGCTGATACGGCAGCGCAAACACAGCGACCGCGGTTACGGTCGGCAGCAGGTAGCGGGCGGCCGGGTGCCTGCGGAGATAGGCGATCGTCTCGGCGAGGGCGATGCCTTTTTGTCCGTCCTTGCGCTCGGGGATGAGATCGGGAAGGCGCATGAGGATCAAGGCGATGATGACGGCGCCGAAGCTCAAGGCGTTGAGCGCAAAGCACCACGCCTCCGTGAGGCGCAGAAGAAGAATGCCCGCGATAGTGGGCCCGATGATCCGGCCCATGTTGAACAGCATCGAGTTCACGCCGATGGCGCTCGGCAGCAGCTTGCGATCCTCGACGATGATGGACAGCAGCGCCTGCCGGGCCGGCGTTTCGAATGCCGTTGCCGTGCCGGAGCAAAGCGCCAGTGCGAGATAGAGACGTACGTCATCGACACCGAGCGCCGCCATGACCGCAAGGATGGTGGCGAGCATGGCGAGAACGGCATTCACGATGACCAGCATGCGCACGCGGCGTACGCGATCCGTCAGCGCACCGGCAAAGGGGGATATGACGAGAAAAGGAATCTGGGTCAGGAAGCCGGACACGCCGAGTAGAAAGACCGAGCCCGACAGCCGATAGATGAGCCAGGAGAGCGCGATCTGCTGGATCCAGCCACCAATGATCGAGATGGCCTGACCAATAGCGAAGAGGCGGAAGCGCGGCTTCGAAAGTGCTGGCGGCAGGAATGCGGCCATTGCCACCATCGGTTCAATCGTCCTGACTTGCGACCAAGTGCCGTGATCGAATGGCTGGGGCGGGATCGGTCTTGTACGCTACTTCGGGTGCGCACGCGTGGTCGTCATTCTGCAGGCCACGAGCAGGGCTGTCGAGGGTCAGGTGGCCTCTTTTCTATGACGCCAGCCGCGCGTGCGGATAGTGGCGGCCGGTAGCCGGACGCGGAGACAGGCGCCGAGGATCTGGCCGTTCTCGCTGTGGTTCTCCGCCCAGATATGGCCGCCGTGGACGCTGACGATCTCGCGCGAGATCGAGAGCCCGAGCCCTGAATTCTTGCCGCGCGTGCGGTCGCTCTGAGGGCGATCCGAATAGAAGCGCTGGAAGATCTTGTCGATGCTCTCCGGGGGAATGCCGGGCCCTTCGTCGCTGACCGAGATCTCGACGCCGTCGCTCACGGCCGTCAAGCGCACCGTCACGGTTCCGCCGGGCGGCGAGAAGGAGAGCGCGTTGTCCAAGAGGTTCGTGATGACGCGGCCGAGATTGTCCTCGTGTCCATTGACGATGAAGGCGCGCTCCGGCGCATCCTGGATCTCGAGCACGATGTGATGCTCGCCGTCCTCGATTGTCGAGCGGATAGTCTCGGTGATCGCACGAAGGATGTTTCGGACATCGACGGGCACCGTCGTCTGCAGTGCGAGCTCTGCGTCGAGGCGCGAGGTATTGGCGACGTCCGTGATCAAGCGGTTGAGGCGCTTCAGTTCACCGAGAACCTGCGCGACGACTTGCTCGCGCTGTTCGGGCGTGCGGGCATAGTGCAGGGATTGAGCCATCACCTGTGCGGCCGTCAGGGGGTTCTTGAGCTCGTGTGCAACGTCGGCGGCGAACTTCTCGCTCGATTCGATGCGCCGATAGAGCGAGCGGGTCATGCTGTGCACGGCGGTGGAAAGCTGTCCCACCTCGTCCTGGCGGTTACCGAAGTCAGGAAGCTGTGTGTGGGCGTGAATGCTGCGGCTCACGCGCTCGGCGCCCTCGGAGAGGCGGCGCATCGGCCCCGCGATCGTTCGCGCGAGCAGCAGCGAGGCGAGTATGGATGCGGCCAACGCCAGCAGTACCAGCATGGCCATGCCGGAGCGCTCGTTTGCGATGATCTCGTCGATCTCGCCGGGTCGCGTCGAGAGCAGCAGCGCACCGAGGATCGCATTGCGGCGTTGGATCGGCACGGCCAGCGATACGATCTTATCCTGGTCATCGGTCAACAGAAGCATCGGGGGCAGCGCAGCACCCCTGAGGGCCTGGCGCACTTCCGGATAGCTGGTGCCGCTCGCGTTGCGGCCGATCTCCCGATAGATCGGCAGATCCGAGCGGTCGAAGAACCCCGAAAGCCTGGTCCAGAAATTCTTGACCTTGACGCGCTCGACCGGCTTTGCCTCTTCGGGTTCGTTGGCGCGCAGATCGCCATCGAGTGGCAGCGGGAACTGCAGATCCTGCAGTTCGCTCGAGTCGACGATCAGTTTGCCGTTTCGGTCGTAGATGCGCGCGCGTGTGTTGTGCGTCGGATGGATGAGGCGTCGCAGCACGGGGATGACCCGCTCGTGGCGCAGCGACAGCTCCATGGCCGCGAAACCGTCGTCGCGGAAAGGTACGCGCACGCCATCGAGTTCGGGCAGCCGTTCCGGGTCGAAGGAAAGCAGCCCTTCGCGCTCGACGAGTGCGCTCGACGCAATGGCCGAGGCGATGATCTCGCCTTGGACCTTGAGACTCTCGTATTTCGCCGTGATCAGCCAGGCGTGCTGCTGGCTGAGCCAGATCATGCCACCGACGAGCACGGCGAGCCCCAGCAGGTTCGCAAGAACGATCCGCCGCGCGAGCGTGGAAAAGAGTTTACGCAGCGGGCCATTGGCATCGAGATACCGCCAGATCTCGACGGTGCGCTGCCAGGAGGCTGCGAGCCACGGGGCGCGGGCGGTCCGCTTGGCGATCGCGCCGGCGTCGTTCTCCGACGCGGGGACCTGCCACATGCGGTCGCCATCGAGTGCCATACCAAAAATTCCCTCGCTCTCGCGGCCGGCAGTTTGGCCCGCCGTCCCGAGGCCTTTCGGCAAGACTTCGGGCGGCGTGCAGCCCTGCTCAGCAGGCGCCGCACTTAGGGCGCGGACTGCGGGAGGCGTACCGTGTCCGCCCGTCAGGTCTCTTTGAAGCGATAACCCACCCCGTAAAGCGTTTCAATCACATCGAAATCGTCGTCGACCTGCTTGAACTTCTTCCTGAGCCGCTTGATGTGGCTGTCGATCGTGCGGTCGTCCACATAAACCTGATCGTCGTAGGCCGCGTCCATGAGCGCATCGCGGGTCTTTACCACGCCCGGGCGGGTCGCCAGCGCCTGCAGAATGAGGAACTCGGTGACGGTGAGCGTGACCGGGCGGTTGTCCCAGTGGCACGTGTGACGCTCGGGATCGAGGCGCAGCTTGCCGCGCTCGAGAATGCGGGCTGCTTCTGTCGGAGGCGCCGTGCCGTCCTTGGCCTGGGCGCGGCGCAGCACGGCCTTGACGCGCTCGACGACGAGGCGCTGCGAGAACGGCTTGGCGATGTAGTCGTCGGCGCCCATCTTGAGGCCGAACAGCTCGTCGATCTCCTCGTCCTTGGACGTGAGGAAGATGACCGGCATGTCCGACTGCTGGCGAACGCGGCGGAGAAGCTCCATGCCGTCCATGCGCGGCATCTTGATATCGAATATGCCGAGATCGGCGGGCTCTTCGGTCAGCGCCTCGAGGGCGGCCGCGCCATCCGGGTAGGTCCGTACCTTGTAGCCCTCTGCCTCGAGCGCCATGCGGAGCGCCGTCAAAATGTTCCGCTCGTCATCGACGAGGGCGATCGTGCTCTTCTCTTTCATGGCCTCGACATCCTGGCTGTGGACGCACGCTTCGCAGCCTCTATGGCTTCAGCGTGGGCGAATTGTGACGGCGCGGACCATCGCGCCGAAGTTTTGAACGGCGAGTAACTATGCCCCTTCGGAGGCGCCTCGCCAAGGCTAGCACGCCGCTGCGGTGCCCGTGTCGGACTTTTGCACAAGCTGACGGCGGTAAGCGGCCACCGATCCAACCCATCGTATTTCCGAGGATGCTGCCCTATAGGTACCGCCGAACCTATCCCAATGACGCTAAACATCAAAATCGAAGGCCGACAGCATGGAAATCATGCCATTTTGAGCCGATAGCAGCTCATGCGGCCCTCTGCCGCGCCCGCGTCTGTGGCATTCGTCATGACTGCTAGTCAGGGCTTGGCGGTGGTCGTAGCATCCGGTTCAATATGTTCCCAATCCTTGCGGTCTCGCGTTCGGTGAGCCGCTTCCCTTGCTGCTCAGGAAACGCCTCGCATGACCGCCACCAGCTTCGACATCATCATCATTGGCGCCGGCCCCGGCGGCTACGTGGCCGCCATTCGCGCTGCTCAGCTCGGTTTCAAGGTGGCGATCGTCGAGCGTGAGCACATGGGCGGCATCTGCCTCAACTGGGGTTGCATACCGGCCAAGGCCCTGCTGCGCTCGGCCGAGATCTATCATTACGGCACGCACGCCAAGGACTATGGCCTCAAGCTCGAAGGTACGCTGACGGTCGATACGGCCGGCGTCGTCCAGCGCTCGCGCGACGTGTCGAAGCGCCTCAACAACGGCATCGGGTTCCTCATGAAGAAGAACAAGGTGTCGGTGATCTGGGGCGAGGCCGTGATCGAGACGCCGGGTCGCGTCCAGGTCGCAGCCTCGAAGAAGCCGCCCATGCAGCCGCAGATCCCGCCTCCGGCTGGCACGCTCGGCGCAGGCACGTACGAAGCCAAGCACGTCATCATCGCGACTGGCGCCCGCCCGCGCGCCCTTCCGGGCCTCGAACCCGATGGCAAGCAGGTGTGGACCTATTTCGAGGCCATGCTTCCGAAGACCATGCCGAAGTCGCTGCTCGTTGTCGGCTCGGGCGCCATCGGCATCGAGTTCGCGTCATTCTACCGGACCATGGGTTCGGAAGTGACCGTCGTGGAGCTGCTGCCGCAGATTCTGCCGGTGGAGGATGCCGAGATTGCCGCTCATGCGAGGAAGCGCTTCGAGAAGCAGGGCATGAAGATCATGACCGGCGCCAAGGTCGTCGCGCTCGACAAGAAGAGTGACAAGGTCATCGCCACCATCGAGGATGACAAGGGCAAGCGCACGACGGGCGAGTTCGAGAAGGTGATCTCGGCTGTCGGCGTCGTCGGGAATATCGAGGGTCTCGGGCTCGAGAAGCTCGGCGTGAAGACGGATCGCGGGACGATCGTGACCGACGGTCTCGGCCGCACGAACGTCGCCGGGATCTACGCGATCGGCGATGTCGCTGGCCCGCCGATGCTCGCGCACAAGGCCGAGCACGAGGGCGTCATCTGCGTCGAGACCATCAAGGGGCTGCACACGCACGCCATGGACAAGCTTCAGATTCCAGGCTGCACGTACTGCCATCCGCAGGTCGCGAGCGTTGGGCTCACCGAGGCCAAGGCCAAGGAACAGGGACGTGAGATCAAGGTCGGTCGTTTCCCCTTTGCCGGCAATGGCAAGGCTATTGCACTCGGCGAGCCGGAGGGGCTGGTCAAGACAATCTTCGATGCCAAGACTGGCCAGCTCATTGGAGCACACATGGTCGGCGCGGAGGTGACGGAGCTGATTCAAGGCTTCGTCGTAGCCATGGGCCTCGAGACGACAGAGGAAGAACTCATCCACACCGTTTTCCCGCATCCGACGCTCTCAGAGATGATGCACGAGAGCGTGCTCGATGCGTTCGGTCGCGTGATCCACACCTGAGGTTTTAAGCAGATGATGAAGTTCTACTACGCGCCTTACACGTGTGCGCTCGCGTCCCACATCGCGCTTGAGGAGGCCGGAGCGGACTACGAAGCCATTCGCATCGACTTCAAGTCGGCCCAGCAGCTCTCTCCCGACTATCTGTCGATCAACCCGAAAGGGCGCGTCCCTGCGCTCGTCACGGGCCGCGGCGTCATCACCGAAACGCCGGCCATTCTCGCCTACGTGGCTCAGACAAATCCTGGGAGTGAGCTGGCGCCGATCGATGATCCGTTCGCTTTCGCCGAGGTGCAATCGATCACGAGTTACCTGTGCTCGACGGTGCATCCGGCACATTCGCACGGCATCAGAGGGTCGCGCTGGGCCGACGATCCGGCGGCGCTCGAGGCCATGAAGGCCAAGGTGCCGCAGAATATGACCGACAATTTCAACGTACTAGAGAACCGCTATTTTCGCGGACCTTGGGTGATGGGCGACAAGTACACCATCGTCGATCCCTATCTCTTCACGATTTCGGAGTGGCTGAAGCAGGACACAGTCGACATCAATAAATTCCCGCGCATTGCGGATCATTTCAATCGCATGAAGCAGCGCCCAGCCGTCGCCAAGGCTGTGGCGGAGGAGCGCGGCAAGATCTAAGCCGCCAACAGGTGACCGGATGACGTGGTCCATCATTGTCCGCGACGCTTCGAGCGGCCGCATCGGCGTTGCTGTCGCGACGTGTAACTTCGCGGTCGGCGCGCGTGTGCCGCACATCAGGACCGGCGTCGGCGCGGTCTGCACGCAGGCCCTGACAAACCCGTTCTTCGGCCCGCAGGGGCTCGCGCTCTTGACGGCCGGCGGCAGTGCTGAGGACGTTGTCCGCATGCTCATGATGGCCGATGAGGGGCGCGATCATCGCCAGGTGCACGTGATGGATCGCGAGGGCCGCTTTGCCGCTGCCACTGGGGCTGCTTGCGTCGGCTGGTGTGGGCATCTCCTCCGGTCGACGATCTCGGTTGCCGGCAACATGCTGGCCGGCCCGCAGGTGATCGAGGCAACGGCCGACGCCTACGAGGCGGCTGCCGACCTGCCCTTCCCCGAGCGGCTCGTAAGGGCGATGCAGGCGGGTGAAGCAGCGGGCGGCGACAAGCGCGGACGCCAGTCGGCGGCGCTCGTCGTGCATGACGAAGAAGATTCGGCAATGCTCGACATTCGTGTCGATGATCACACCGATCCGCTGATCGAGCTCGCACGCCTGGAGTTGGTGTCGCGCGAGCGCGCCATCCACGCGCGCCGCTTCGGTCCGACGCGCGACAATCCCGGCGGCCTACTCGATCGTCCTGCCCTCGAGGTCGCCATCCAGCGCTCGGTGGACGAGGGTTACCGCTAGCCGCCGCGCATCTTCCCGCGCCATCCAATGGCGAGGGCAGCGCCGCCGATGATTACGCACACGGCGGCCATGGCGAATGCTGCACGATAACCGAACGCCGTGATGACGAGCCCCGCGAGCGGCGGCACTACGACGTAGGTGCCGAAGAGGAAGAACGTCGCGCCCGCCGTTGCCTCGCTGACCCGGCCGGGAGACAGTGCGGCGACTTCCGCGATCCATAGGCCGTTCCAAGTGGCGACGGAGAGGCCGGAAACCATCGCGACAATGACGAGCGCCGGCGTCGACCAATCCGCGCCGATCGAGGCGATTGCGATCGCCGATGCCGACGACATCACCGCGAGCCAGCACAGCACCAGCCGCGTCGAGCGGACCCAGTCGGCGACCAGCCCGAAGATCACGCGGCCGGCGACGCTCGTGAGCTGGTTGAGTGCGTAGAGGAAGCCCGCGAGCTTGAGATCGTAACCGAGGCCATTGGCGAGGTAGGTGACGAAGAACGCATTGAGCGTTCCCTGCACGGTAGCGAAGCCGATGCTGCCCAAGGCGACTAGGCGCAGACCGGGGATGGTGGCAATGGTTGCGAACGGCTGGCGCAGGTTCGACAGTGCGAACAGCGCAGTCGGTCGGAAGCGCGCGCGTTCTGCCGGGCCATTGAAGCGGCGCGGAGCGAGCAGCAGCGGAATGCTCGCGGCCAGGAGGAAAACGACGATCGCGGCGAGCGCGACGCGCCATCCGTACTGTGCCGCGATCGCGCTGCCGGCGATTCCCGCGATGGCGCCGCCGAGCGGCACGCCTGCCTGGCGGAAGGAGAACAGGCGGTTGCGCACGCGGGGTGGCGTGTTCTCAGCGAGGATCTGGCTGCCGGCCGGCGCGGTTGTCGCGTAGGCAAAGCCGACCAGCAGCGCGCCAACGATCATCAGCGCGTAGAACCCGGTAGCGATCAGTGCTGCGCCGATCACGCCGATGGCAACGCCGGCGATCAGTGCGCGAACCGGACCGAGTGGCAGCGTGAACGCTGAATTGGCCGTGTAGAGCCACACCGAACCGAGGCCTGAGGCGCCAGCGAGCAGGCCGTAGGCGGCCGGCGGCATTCCCGCGCTCGCCATCATCATCGGCGCCAGCACGCCGAGCGACAGCATCAGGGTCGAGGCGCCGATTAGCGAGATGAAGACAACGTTGAAGGCGGCGAGTGTCGCGTGGGCGGGCGTGTCGGCGTCAGATGTCGGGCGGTTTTCGTTCACGTTGGGGTGGCCGCCTTCGCATAGGCCTCGGGATTGACGACGTGAGCGGGTCGTTCATTGACCTTGAATGTCATCGGGCATCTTCCACGCTCGCGAGGATCCCGCTCACACCGACCACCAGTAGGGCTTGATCGGGGCCCGCGGCCAGCATGTTGAAGCCGAGTTTCTTGTACTGACGCGCCCAGTCGGCGCTCGCCGCCATGAAGCCGAGGCCCTTCTTGTTTTTGCGCCCGGCAGCCACGATGCGCTCGACGGCTTTGACATAAGCGGGGTTGTCGAACTGGCCAGGAATGCCGAGGAAGTTCGTGAGATCGAAGTGCCCGACCCAAAGCACGTCGATGCCATCGACGGCGGCAATCGCATCCACCTGCTCGAGGCCGCGCTCGGTCTCGATCTGCGCGATCACGAGTGTGCGCGCGTCGGCTGCCCGCATCTTGGTTTTGGGATCACCCGCTGAGTAGTCGTCATGAGCAAAGCCGAAAGCCGCCCCGCGCCGACCGCGCGGCGGATAGTGCGTGGCTTCGACGATCGCGCGCGCCTGCGCCTCGCTCTCCACCATCGGGATCATCACGCCATGGCAGCCGATATCGAGGGCGCGGGCGAGAAAGTGGTACTCGCCACGCGGCACGCGCGCCATGGGGGCGATCGGTAACCCGCGGCAATAGGCGATCTGCGCCTTGATTGTCTCGAGCGACGCACCCGTGTGCTCCATGTCGTAGATGACGTACTCGGCGCCTGCGTGTGCAAGAAGTTGCGGAACGCCGGGCGAGAGCAGCTCGAACATCATGCTGCCGAGCACGGTATCTCCGGCGAGTACGCGCTGGCGCAAGGACTTGCGGGCCATGTTTTGATGTCCTCCCAGGATAGCTCGTTGGCCCGTCGTGTTCTCGTCGTTTGTATTCGTGCGCTGGGCTTCAGCCCGTGGCACGCTGTATGGCATGGCGAAAGCGTATGCGATTGGCACCGCCGTCGAGCGATAGCTTGTCCTTGCGCGGATCGGCAGTCGAGACTTTGAGGAGGACAAAGCACGGGCCATTGCTCTCGCGCAGCATTCGCGCGCCTGCCGGGAGCTGATCCTCGCGCTCGATGGTCATGGTCGAGCCGATGCCGGCGCCGATCGCCATTTGCTCGAGATCGACGCCGAGACTGGTGTGGCTCCTCTGGAACCCGGTCTCGCCGTAGTGGCCGTTGTCGACGCATAGAATAGAGAGGTTCGCCGGTTGCATCACGCTGATGGTGGCCAGTGTGCCGACGTTCATCAGCAACTCGCCGTCCCCGGTCGCCACGAGGACGCGCCGCTTCGGCTGGGAGAGCGCCAGGCCAAGGCCCATGGAGAGCGCGGCCCCCATCGCGCCGCCGAGGGCGAACAGGTTGTCGCCGTCATTGGTGATCGCCGCGAGTTCGTAGGCGGTTCCGGCGAGTCCGGCGACCATGAGGAAGTCAGCGGGCGCACCGATAAGGGCGGGAACGGCGTGGTTGCGGTCGAGGGGCATGGCGTCTCAGCTCTCCCGGAAGGCGCGGCCGTTCGGCCGTCGGCATTGTGGACTGCGGCTCGAGATGCATAGAATTGCGCCATCGCATCCCGAGGGGCAAGCCACACTGTCGCGCACGCCCATGCAACCGTGGCGCGGCTCCATGGAGAGCCCGATTGCGATTTACGATTGATCTCCATCAAGTGCTGTCGCCCGCGCGCGAGGCATAGGATGGAAAAATCGAGGTCCGTGTCCGCTGGGAGGAAGGCACTTCGGATGACGCGAGACATAGTGCTGGAACGCGCAGTCGCCCCGCCTGCCGTCGCTCGATCGGCGGTCACAATCCGCAATGTGCCTTTTGACGCCCCATGGGCTTGGCTCGCGGCTGGCTGGAACGATATGTGGCGCGTGCCGCACATTTCGCTCGCCTACGGGGCCGCATTTGCCATCGCGGCTGGCGGGCTCCTGGTCGGGTTGACCCTGGCGCGCTGGCAATCGCTGGTGCCGGTGTTGGCTGGCGGCTTCATGCTGGTCGGCCCGCTGCTCGCGGTTGGCCTCTATGAAACGAGCAGGCGGCTCGAAACCGGCCAGCCCATCGAGCTTGCCGATGTCGTCGGTGCCGGCCTCAGGGCCAAGGGCCAGCTCGGCTTCTTCGGCGTCGGCCTCATGGTCATATTCCTGGTCTGGCTCGAGCTGGCATTCATCCTGCTCGTACTCTTTCTCGGCGGTGCTGGCCTGCCTCCGCCATCCGAGTTTCTTTCACGCCTGCTGTTCACGCCGGCGGGCCTCGGCCTGCTCATCGTCGGGTCACTGGTCGGCGGCGTGCTTGCGGCCACTGTCTATACGGTTTCCGTCGTTGCTGTGCCGATGCTGCTCGTGCATCGCATGGACGCCATCTCAGCCGCTGCGACGAGCCTCGCGGCGGTGCGCCGCAATCCAAAGCCGATGCTGCTTTGGGCAGGCCTCATCAGCGGGTTCATGGCTCTCGGCTGCGCGACGCTCTTCCTTGGCCTGGTTCTCCTCTTTCCTCTGATTGGGCACGCGACATGGCACGCGTTCCGCGCGATTGTCGTGGTCGCGGAAGACCGGGTAGGCGGCCCCATCCCCACGTCTTGACCTCGGCTCACGAAACGCGCAAGTGTGGCCCGCCTCGGGTCGCCCGATCGATCGGAGCGGCATCTGGTCCCGTAGCTCAGCTGGATAGAGCACCAGATTCCTAATCTGGGGGTCGCAGGTTCGAATCCTGCCGGGATCGCCAACCGCGTACAAGACCGCGAACACCGGGCGACAAGGCGTCGCCGAAGGGGATCTCACCCGTCGTCAGCCTCGCGCGCATCACTCATGCTCAGAGCGACGAACCATGGTCGAGGCTCTATCATGGTATCAATTCAAACGACCAGCAGTGCGGATCCGCTGCGCACCTCGTTATAGAGGTGAATGATGTCTTGGGGCAGCAGGCGGACACAACCGCTGGATACTGCCTGCCCAACTGTCCGCTCATCCGGATTTCCATGGATACGGTAGAGCGTGTCCGTGTTGCCTTGATGAATGTAGAGCGTGCGCGGTCCGAGCGGGTTATCAGATCCGGGCGCCATGCCATGCCTGTACTTCTCGAGCTCCGGCTCTCTTGCGATCATGTCAGAAGGCGGGGTCCATCTGGGCCATTCGCGCTTGTAGGCAATGTGTGCCTTGCCCGACCATCCAAAGCCTGCACGACCAATTCCAACACCATAGCGCGTTGCGATGCCACCCTCCTTGACGTGATAGAGAAAGCGAGCCCGTGTATCGACAAAAACAGTCCCGGGCGCTTCGCCAGTAGGATCCTCTACGTCCTGACGCCAGTAGCGTTCCGGAACCAACTCTATACGCGAGGCGCGAACAGGGAACGGCTCGCCCATTGCGGCGGCGTACATTTCCCGGACGTGCGGCGGTACTTTCCGTGGCTCAGCACTGCTCTTTAGATCAGCATTGCTTTCTATAATTGAGCTGGAGGCGATGGAGGCACATCCTGCCATCGACAAAGCCACAAGGGTGGCACCGCCAGCAAGAAACTGCCGGCGTCCAATCTCTGCGCGCGTCATTCTGTCGATCTCATAAGCTTATCTCGCCTCCGATTTGCGGAGACTGCATCACGGCTGCTCCGAAATTTGAGAATTGCAGCGAGGCTCTACAGTCCAAGTCGGGCACCGAGCGCCCGCTGACATGAAACAGCCCGCCGAACGGCGTCGACGTGGACGCGCGAACTGGCGGGCTGCAATCTTTCTCGCTAACGATCAGCCTTCACCCATGCCCCGGCAGGCTTTACCGCATTTCTAGACAAGGGCGAGGCGCAGAGTGCCGCAGTCTAACTGAAGCAGCGGCACGCCGCCGCATGTTGCCTATCGATAGACAAGTCCGCTGTCGATCAAGGGGACTTGGCCCGCCATGTAGTCCGAGTCTGGACCCGCCAGGAAAGAAACGAATGCGGCGACATCTTCCGGCGTCTGGGCTCGGCCCAAGGTCGTGTGCGCAGCACATTCGCCGCGCATGGCAGTCCGCGAACGATCGCCGATTTGAAGAAGCACACTTGCCTAGGCTACACGCTGTCGCGAGCCGTCGGTGCGGATCGTTGGACCTTTGGTCGTGACGGCAAGGCGGTGGTCGCGATCAGGGGAAGCCTCAAAGCCAACAACGGCGACGCCCTGGTTGCGGCGGCCATTGCGGGGCAGGGCATCGTCTATCAGCCGACATTTCTGGCGGCTTGCGAGATAAGCGCCGGATTGCTGATCCCGCTGAAGCTCGATCATGATCCGATCGAACTTGGCGGTGTTTATGCCGTCTATCCTGCGGATCGGCGTCCTCCCGCCAAGGTCCGCGCAACGATCGATTTCTTCGCCGAACGGCTAAAGAGAATACCTCCGTGGGAAATGGCTGAATAGCCCGCGCCTTATGGTACCGAAAGTCGACTTGTTGCGTCCTGGTTACACGTACAGCTTTCGTGGGCTCGTAATCGGGTAGGTCATTGACGCGCCTCGCGCGGCTAGCTCATGTCACGTGCATGGGATTTGCTCGGGGGCGGCCAATGTCTAAATTGCTCAGGCTTGCGGTAGCTCTTGCGATTGCTCATGTGGCTGCACCGGGCGATGCCTATTCGCAAGCATTCGATACTTCCGCCAAGCACGCTCAGGATGCGCCGACGCTCTACATCACGGGCGGGGCGGTCATCATGAAGCGCAGCACCCCCGACAACGGCACCTTTGTCGCCGCGAACCCTGCCGGTACTCCTTTTCAGACGGGCAATGACTTCAAGTTCGATTGGGAGGCAGGCTTCGACGGCACTCTAGGCGTGCGGTTCATGGGGCGACACGCGATCGAACTGCGCTTCCTCGGGATCGAGAGCGATGCTTCCAGCACCTTTTTAACGCCGAGCGCCTTCATTGGCGGCGGTTTCACCGGACCGGGTGGAACGCTGTTTGACACCACTTACGACACGACGCTCCGCAATTGGGAGTTGAACTGGCGCTATCTTTGGACAAGCCAGTTAACGGTGTTGGCGGGTTTCCGTGCAATCAATCTCGAAGACTCGCAGAGGTTCCGCATCGGCGTCGGCCCCGTTGCTCAAGGCTGGTACGACTACGATAACCGGCTTCGTGGCGCGCAGATCGGGATCGACTGGTCAGTGCTTCCCGCTGCCAGCGCATTGCAAATCAACCTCAGCGGCAAGGTGGGGCTGTTCCATCTCAAATCGGAAGGCGGCATAGAAGAGTTCTCTGGCACTACCCCAATTGGCGGTTTTGGCACGAAGGACAGTGATACCGTCGTTGCGGGAGAGCTTGGCGTATCTGTCGGATATCGCGTCCACGACAATGTCACGCTTCGCGCGGGCTATCAGTTGCTTGTCATCGATGATGTCGGCCTCGCGAGCAACAACGCCTCTGCCAGCTTGCTCAATCCGAGCTTACTTTCGAACAATATCTATAGAGATAGTATTCTCTACCATGGCGCCAATCTGGGCGTATCGATCACTTGGTAAGGGAAGCGGCCGCGTAGGCCGATCGCGTCTTCCATCGACGAATTCGCGATACGCGACGTCTTCGTACTGCGGTAGACAAATGCCGTGCGCACCGCACCCATTAATGCTCTTGCGGCCAGTTGATTGCGCGCGCCGCCCATGTCCAGGACATCGGGACGGCGGCGGTGTGCGCGCCGAGCGGCCACGAGGCTGTTGCGGCCGGCGCCGCCGCTGCGGCCGGCGCGCCGACCCACCTCTACCGCTGGAAGAAGGAGCTCGGCCTCCTGCTCGGCACAGCGCGCGCCGACGCTGAGGCCGCCGATGGCCCCGCGACGACGGCCGCGGGCGAGGCCGAGACCACCGACGCGCGCTTCATCGAGGTGCAGCTTCTGAACGGCCGCCGTCTCAAGGTCCCCGCCGACATCGACGCCGCCGTCCTCGCCAACCTCATCAAAGCCGTCGAGACCTGAAACGGGGGCTGCTTGTTTCCTACCGGTCCAGGTTGACGACGACGAGGCCGGCGATGATGAGGGCGAAGCCCATCAAGTGAAATAGATGCAGCGGCTCGCCAAGAAGGCCGACCGATAAGAGTGCGGCGAATACCGGGCTGAGGTAGAGGAATGCGGCTGCTCGCTGTGGGCCAACGACGGTGAGGCCGAACAGATAGCAGACGTTGCCGAGCAGTGTCGGCCCCAATGCCACATAGATGACGCTGGCCCAAGCGCGCGAGCTGTCGGCATCGCGGAATGCGATCACCTCGCCGCCGATGGCGAGCCAGATCATGTAGGCGGGCGCCATGATCACCAGACAGCCGATCAACGCCGTCACCGCGGTGAGGGAGAGCGAGCTTATCTCCCGGCTCCATGTGCGCACTCTGAGAGAGAACCAGGCGAACGCGATCGCGCCGAGCAGCGACCAGAGATTACCTATGCGAATGTCTATCGTTGCGAGTACGGCAAGACTGCCTTGGGCAACGATGACGACTGTTCCGAGGAACGCCAGAAGCAACCCGAACCAGCCGCGTGCGCGCAGCAGGCTCTGCCCATTGAGCCACGCGATCACCGCGACCCATGCCGGTGTCGTCGCATTGATGATGCCGACCTCGATTGCGAGGCCTTGATACGCGCCGCCGACCAGCAAAAATGAAAAGATCCCGACGCCAATGATACCACCGATGGCGATCTCACGCAGGTTCCGACGCAGAGCGACGTAATCCTTGCGGATCTGCGGTAGCGCAATGGGAATGAGTACGATCAGGGCCAACGCCCACCGCCAGAAAACCATGGCAGTCAACGGGACGGTGTCGTGCATCGCGCGCGCCACGACGTGATTGCTGCCCCACAGCGCGGCAGTCAGCAGAAGCGCAGCGACCCCGAGGCCGATGCTGGCCGGTATCATGTTGGCAGCTCGCGAATTCCCGACACGCGCAGCGCTTCACTCTCCCTTGCGTTCAACCTCCGGCCGCAGCGACATGCGGCCGCTGCGAAACGTGCCACGGCAAGAAGACCCGCTCCGCGAAGTCGACGAGATAGAAGAGCACCGTCCCCATGATGCTGAGGAGAAGCAGCGAAACGAACACACGCGGCGTGTCGAACTGCCCCTGCGCAACGAGGATCTGAAAGCCGAGGCCGGAACCACCAGCTACGAACTCGCCGACAATCGCACCGACCAGGGCAAACGATACGGCCACCTTCATGCCCGCGAAGAGGCTCGGCAGTGCACATGGAAAGCGGATCTTGAACAAAACCTGCCAGGCAGAGGCCTTCGACACACGCGCAAGGCTCAGCATGTCCGGGTCGACCGATCGCAGGCCGAGAACCGTGTCGATCACGATCGGGAAGATCGCCAGCATCACGGCGACGGAGACCTTCGGCTCCGTGCCTGTGCCGAGCCAGATCACGAAGAGCGGCGCCAGTGCAACCTTTGGAATGCTGTTGAGGGCGACGAGGAGCGTGTAGATCGTTCGCTCCAGAAAGCGCGAATAGACGATGGCGACCGCCAGGATGATGCCCAACGCGACCGCGATCCCGAACCCCATGGCAGTGACCGCCAGCGTGTAGCCCGAATGGCGGATGAAAACCCAGGGAGTGGACCAGAACTCCGCAAAGATCGCGGTAGGCGGTGGCAGGATCATGGGCGACGGCGAGAACAGAAGAACGCAGATCTCCCAGATGACGAGAAGCGCAACGACGATGGTGATGGCGTCTCGCGTTCGGCTTTCGGCCATCAGGCGTTTGAAGATGCTGCGGCTCATTCCTTGAGTATCCCCAGCTCTGCGAAGTGGTGGCGTATCTTTCCGGTCAATTCACCGAAGCGCGGCGTTTCACGCACGGAAAGCGGGCGCGGTCTCGGAATATCGATGTCGATGACGTCGACGATCCGCCCGGGCGCCCGGGACATCATGACGACGCGATCGGAGAGATAGACCGCCTCGATGATGCTGTGCGTGATGAACAACACGGTTTTGCGCTGGCCATGAGCGCTGTCCTGCCAGATGCGCGTGAGCTCGACATTGAGATCGTCGCGCGTCATGGCGTCGAGCGCACCGAATGGCTCGTCCATGAGCAGGAGCTCGGGATCGCAGAGCAGCGCACGGCAGATCGATGCCCGCTGGCGCATGCCGCCCGAAAGCTCCCAGGGATGACGGTTCTCGAACCCGCCAAGGCCGAAGCGCTTCAAAAGCTCCAACGCGCGCCCCTCGACTTGCGCGCGCTTGAGCCCGAGGAATTCGGCAGAGAGCAGGACATTGTCGAGGATCGTGCGCCAGTCGAGCAGGACGTCCCGCTGAAACACGACGCCAAGGCGATCCGGCGGGCCTTTGACCGGCGCACTGCGCACCGAGATCTGCCCGGAGCTCACGCCCTCCAACCCAGCCACGCATTTGAGCAGTGTACTCTTTCCGCAACCGGAAGGGCCGACGACGCTCACGAACTCGCCGTCACGGATATCGAGGTCGATGTCTGCGAGCGCGGTCACGTCGCCCCGCGGGGAAGGATAGACCTTTCCCACGCGGGAGATCGTGACATAGGACTGAGAGTTGGTCCGGGCGTCCATCGTCACTGCTAGTCGATGAGATCGTTGGTGTAGAAGTCGCTGGCCTTCCAACCGGCTTTGACGACGCCGGCCTGCTCCATGGACTTCAGCGCAGCCTCCCAGTCGGCCTCCGCCTGCCATCCGATGGGCTTGCCCGCAGTCGCCGGCGTCTCGAAATAATCGATGGTCAGCTTGATCTGGCCAGCGAGGACATCAGGATTGAGCTTGGCATCGGGGCGCTGAGCGATAATCGCCTTCACGCCGTCATCGGGGTTCTTGGCGAGGTGATCCCAGGCGCGCTGCTGCACCTTCACGAGCTTCTTCAAGGCGCCGGCACGGGACTTAATGGTGTCATCGCGAGCGACGAGGCCGTAGGCCGGAAATGTGATTCCGGCATCCGAGGCCACCAGGCACTTGGACGGCCGCGGCTTCTCCGCGACTGGCAGCGCCGAGCCGACGGTCGACATCAGGCCATCGGCGCGCTTCGCCGTATAAGTGCCCCAGAGTGCCGCCGGATCGACGAACTCGACCTTGACCTGCTCGCGGTCCATGCCACCCGACTTCAAATAGAGGTCGATGAAGGGCGCCCAGGGGCTCGCGGCGAAGACGACGACGGTCTTGCCTTTCAGGTCCGCGACTTTGCTGACGGGCGAGTCCTTGTCGACGAGAATGCACAGGTCGGTCTTGCGCTGAAAGTTCATGAATGACTTGATCTGGGCGCCCTGCGCGCGGGCGCCGCCGATGAGACCGACCTGCACCTGGCCGACGTCGACCTGCCCCGCATTCACGAGCTGGATCGTATTGCCGGAGCCACGACCGTCCTGGATATCGACATCAAGCCCTTCCGCAGCAAACCATCCTTTGTCCTTGGCAAGGTGCATGGCCGCCTGGACACCCCACGGAGAGAAATCCAGCCGGACCGACAGTTTCTCCTGCGCCACAGCGGATTGAGTGATGCAAGCAGCGAGAAAACTCGCGAGGCCAAATGCTCGAACCATGCGTCGCTTCATCGTCACATCTCCCTTTTTTCATACCAGTACTGGACGGGATAGGCTTCTATTCCAAGCGTGATCGATTCTTTGAACGGCTGCTCTTTCGTGTCGTCTGCGTCGCGCCCGCCAAGTCGTCGCCATGGCTCTGCAGATAGCCGAGCACCATCTCGACGACGTGTGCGCGCCGCTGTGCGAGTCTTTTCGGGCTGTCGAGCTTCTGATTGAAGATCCACGATAGCGTGTACCGATTGGAAAGGTGGAAGTACGCGAGCGCGGAGATCGATACGTAGAAATCGACCGGATCAACATTGGCGCGGAATGATCCCTCTTCCTGACCGCGTGCGAGGAGCGTCTTGATCGTCTGCAGAAGCGGGATGTAGAGCGATTTTACGACCTTCGATTGCTTCAGATAGTGAGCGTAGTGGATGTTCTCGATGCTCATCAATCGAATGAGATCCGGCGTCGCGACGAAATGATCGAACGTGTGGGCGACGAGCGCACGCATGCCCTCTATCGGCGGGAGATCGCGCACCTCGAGATCGCGCTGATGCTCGCGCATATCACTGTAGATACCCTCGAGGATCCGAAGGTAGAGATCTTCCTTGCTCTTGAAGTAGTGATAGATGAGGTTCTTGTTGACGCCGGCTTGCTCCGCGATGCGATCCACACGCGCGCCGGTCAGTCCATGCGTCACGAATTCCGCGCGTGCAGCCTCCAGAATCTTGGCCTGGCTCGCTTCCGAATTGCGGACCGGCTTATGACGAAGACTGCCATGTGCGCGCGGATTATGCTCCATGGCCGGCACCCGTTCGAGTAGCGGCCTTCTCGCGCCGAACGCTCTGGCTGCCGGCCTCGTCGATGAGGCCGTTTGCACCGAGCACGATACCGTGCCGCTCGCGCGCGAATGCGGATGTAATCTTACCGTCGCGAATATCCTCGAGAACGAGGGCTGCATCGCGCGTCAGAGGATCACCGAAGCCGCCGCCACCAGCTTGATCATGAATGATCACGGTATCCTGCTCGACGCTCATGGTGATCTTGCCCGGCAGTGGTCGCGTCTCGCCGTTCTGCACGATTGTATTGCGCGATGATCCGCCAGCCTCGCCCCCGGCCAGGCCATAGGGCTGGAATAGTACGCGATCGGTGCGCATCTGCAGCAGTGCCTCGGGGGCGAGAATGCGATACGAGCGCCGCACGCCGATGCCGCCGCGCCAGTGCCCGGCACCGCAGCTATCGGGGACGAAAGCATACTCCTCCACGCGGACGGGATGCTCCGCCTCCATGACCTCGACTGGCATGTTTGAGAGGTTCTGCGAGGCATTGGTGACGGCTTCCAGGCCATCCTTGTCGGGCCGGCCACCCCACGCGCCACAGATCATGTCGACGATGATGAATGGCTTGCGGTTCGCTCTGAGGCCGCTGATGCAGATGACGCTGTTGCCACCCTCGCCGGCGGCCGGCACGCGCTCCGGTACGATCTGCGCGAGTGCGCCGAGCATCGTGTCGAACACGCGATAGCCCGTAAGCGCGCGCGCCGCACATGGCCCCGGCATCACTGGGTTCAACACGGATGCTTCCGGCGCCTTAACGTCGATGCAGCGGAACACACCGACATTATTCGGAACGTCGCGGCCGAGCACGCAGCGAACGCTGAGATAGGTGAGCGAGTGCGTGAAGCTCAATGTCGAGTTCAGCGCGCCTTTCACCTGCGGTGAGGAGCCGGTGTAGTCCACCAGCAGCGTGCCGTCGTCGCGAACTGTGATCGCAACGCAGATCGGTATCGGTTTGTCCGAAAACCCGTCGTTATCGATATAGTCGGTGAAACGGTACGTGCCTTTGGGCCACTGCCGGATCTCGGCTTTGGTGAGCCGCTCGGCGTAGTCGAGCAGCTCCTGCATATAAGCTTCGACCTCGTCCGCGCCATAGCGCTGGAGAAGCTTGATCAGGCCGCGCTTGCCGACCTGGGCGGCAGCAAACTGCGCCGAGAGATCGCCCCATACGCGGTCCGGCACGCGTACATTGATCTTGATCAGGGCTTCGAGCGTCTCGTTGAGCTTGCCACGATCGTAGAGCTTCAACGGCGGAATACGCAGGCCTTCCTGGTAGATCTCCGTCGAGTCGGAAGCATTGGAGCCGGGCACGCGACCGCCGACGTCGGTGTGATGGCAAATCACGACGGCGAATGCGCGGCGACGACCCTCGAAGAACAGCGGCACGAACATGAAAATGTCCGGCAGATGCATGCCGCCGTGATAGGGGTCGTTCATGATGACGACGTCACCGTCGTGTAGATCGTCACCGTACTTGGTGAGCACGGATTCCATCGCTTCGGGGATCGCGCCGAGGTGTTGGGCGATGGTCTTTGCTTGCGCCACCATCTGACCGTCGGCGGCGCACAAGGCTGCCGAGAAATCCATGACGTCCTTGACGATCTCGGAGCGCGCGATGCGCACGACGGTGTACGCCATGTCGTCGGCGATCGAGTCGAGACCGCTCTTGATAACCGCGAAGGTGATCGGATCGACGTTCATGCACTACCCTCGATCTTGAGGACCAGATTGCCCATCCCATCCCGGCTGATGGTGGCATCGGGCGGAACGACGATCGTTGCATCGAATTCTTCGACGATGAGAGGGCCGGATCGCTCGGCTGCATCGATGGCGGCACGAGAAACGATCGCCGTCTCGACCGCGGGGAGACCGCGGGCGAACGATACCATGCGGTAGCCGGCGCGCGCCGCACCGCTCCGTTGCTCGATCTTCATGTCCTTGAAGTCGAGGCGGCTCTGGCGCAGGCCGCGTCCCGTGACGGTGATCTTGACCAGCTCGAGTGGGGTCTGATCCTTGTAGCCGTACGTCTTCAAGTACTCTTCGACGAAGCGTGCGGCGATCTGCGCAATCACATTGCCATCCGCATCGAACGGAACCGGCAGTTCTGTGGCTTGCCCCTCGTGGCGAAGCTCGGCCTGCCAGACGAGTTCTGTCCGATCTGCGCTATAGCCGTCGGCTGCGAGCCGGCTAGCAATCTCGGCAGCGAGATCCGCCATGATGGCGGAAAGATCCTCGACCGTCAGATCATCGAGCAGTCGCATGACGGTCGTGAGAGACGTGTGCTCGACATCGGCGGCCAGCATCCCGACAGCGCAGAATACGCCGGCCAGCGGCGGAATGATGATCGTGCGCACGCCAAGCTGGCGGGCGACGTCGACGGAATGGATGCCGCCATTGCCGCCGAATGCCATGAGTGAGAGATCGCGCGGATCTCGCCCGCGCTCGACCGTCACAGCGCGTATGGCCCGCGCCATCGCGGCGTTCGCGACAGCGCGGATGCCGTGCGCCGCATCCTCCACCGAGAGGCCCAGCGGTGTCGCGACATGCTCCTTGATGGCGCGTTCGGCGAGGCTGCGCTCGATGAGCAGTCGCCCACCGGCGAGCGCCGTTGGATTGAGAATGCCAAGCACGACGTTGGCATCCGTTACCGTCGGTCGGGTATTGCCGAGACCATAGCAGGCGGGGCCTGGCGCGGCGCCTGCCGACTCCGGCCCGACCTTCAATAGGCCGCCGACATCGATGCCCGCCAGCGAGCCACCACCGGCGCCGACCTCCGCGATATCGATGGCCGGCACCTTCAGCATGTAGCCGCCGGCCTTGATGAATCGGCTCGACGTCGACATGCCATCCCGAAATTCGTACTCCGAGGTCATGCTCGGACGGCCGTCTTCGATGATTACGGCTTTGGCCGTCGTGCCACCCATATCGAAGACGATCACGTCGCGATCGTCGCGGGCCTTGCCCAACCGCGCCGCGCCAATGACGCCACCGGCCGGGCCGGACGCGACGACCATCACCGGAAGATCGCGCGCGGCGCGCGCGGCGAGCATGCCGCCGTTCGATGTCATGACGAGGATCGGTGCGGTAATGCCCACCTCTTCGAGGCGTTGTTCGAGCCGCCGCAGATATCCGCGCATGGCCATCAGCAGATAGGCGTTGACGACAGTCGTGCTGGTGCGCTCGTACTCCTTCATCTCGGGGAGCACGGCGTACGATGCGGTAACCGGCAGATCTGGGAAACGCGCGTGGATCAGCGCCTCCGCCTGCTTCTCGTGTGCCGCATTGCGATAGCTGTTGAGAAAGCAGATCGCGATCGACTCCATTCCGTCAGTAACGAGCTGTTCCGCTGCTGCTATCACGTCGGCGTCGGAAAGCGGATGGATGACGGTGCCGTCAGCGGCTATGCGCTCCGTCACTTCGAGCCTATGTCGGCGCGGCACGAGAGGCTTGGGCTTGTCCCAAGTGAGGTCGAACATGTCGGGCATGCGTATGCGCCCGATCTCGAGCACGTCGCGGAAGCCGCGCGTCGTGATCAGGCCGGTTCGCGCACCCGTCCGTTGCAGGATGGTGTTGGAGCCGACAGTCGTACCGTGGAGAACTTCAGCAACGCTTGCGGGCGGGGCGCCCAACTCGGCGAGGAGTGCAGCGAGACCGTCGACGACGCCGCGACTCGGGTCATCCGGCGTGGTTGACACCTTGCTCTCGTGCAGGATGCCATCGGACGTCATGACGACAATGTCGGTGAAAGTACCGCCGACATCGACAGCGACGCGCACTGCGGACTGGTCTCGGCTCATGATGCCTCAAGCATATAACCAACTGGTTAGTTAATTAGGACGCGGTTCCGTCTCGACGTCAAGAGGGAGACCTGCATCAATTGTCGGCAGCAGCGTCGGGATCGGCGACAAGGCGCGATGGATATCCGGAGAGGCTTCGATACTGCAGCGTTGTCGTTGGATTTCGCTGCAGCGCAGCACACAGGCCATCGGAATGTTGAGCCTGGAGATGAGTGCGGATTGCCCAAATGGGAAGCGCGAGAAGTACAGAGAGTGTGCACGCGACCATGTTGCCAATGGACCATGGTCGGCGGTGCAACGGTCGCGAAAGTCGCGCGCGACCGCTGATATGTCCGCTGGCGTCAACGCTCAAGCGGACGTTGAATGGCCTGGAATGGGAGCGGAAGCAGAAATCAGACCGCGCTCCTTCAGTTCCGACCAAAAGGCGGGCGGAATGCGTGCCGACATCCGCGCTGCGTTCTGGTTCACCTCGTCCGCGCTGATCCCACCGGCCACCATGGAGACAACGCTCGGATGCGCGAGAGGGAACTGCAGCGCGGCAGTGGCCAGTTCGACGTTATGGCTCCGGCACACGCCTTCCAGGAGACGCACGCGATCCATAATCGGCGCGGGCGCAGGTTGATAATTATAGGCTGCGCCCGGCACGGCGCCGGTGGCGAGAATGCCGGAATTGAAGGGGCCGGCGGTCAGGATCGAGACGCCTTTCTGCTCGTACACCGGCAGCAGGTCATCGAGGGCACCTTGTTCGAGCAAAGTATATCTGCCCGCCAGCATGACGCAGTCGAGATCGGCCTCGCGCACGAAGCGCAGCGACATGGCGCTTTCATTGAGACCGACGCCGATCGCCTTGATGACGCCAGCGCTGCGCAACTCCGCGAGAGCCGGAAAGCAGCCGGCCATCGTCTCCTTGAAACGCTGGTCGGCGGCCTCTTGCGTTCCATGGGTCCACACATCGACGTCGTGAATGAGAGCGATATCGATGCGGTTCAACCCGAGACGCAATAGTGACTGCTCAAGGGAGCGCAGCGTACCATCGCGGCTGTAATCGAACGTCGGTTTGAACGACAGCCCACCCTTGCGCCAGCCGGCCACCTCTTCGTTGTCCGCCTTGGGCGACATCCAGCGGCCCACCTTGCTGGAAAGGACAAAGCTGTCGCGGTCGAGCGTGCGCAAAGCGTGCCCGAAAATGAGCTCGCTGCGGCCGTAGCCATAGTATGGCGCGGTATCGAAATAGCGCACGCCATTCGCATACGCCGCCAGAAGTGTGTCGACGCCTTGCCGCTCGCTTACGTTCACTCGGAACCCGCCCAGCGGAGCACCGCCGAAACCAAGCGTCGTGACGGTCAATCCCGTACGCCCAAGAGGCCTGCTCGCTATAGCCATCGTGCTTCCTTCCCCTATTGCCGTGTCGGCCGTGCTCTATTGCGACACCTTCATCCAGTCCCACTGTTATAGCAATCGGCACGACGTACATCACGGTCAAGGCATCGGACCTCATTGCATCGGACCTCATTCAGTCGAGCATCAGGCTGTACCCTGCCTGAACCAATCAGAGCGCTTCGCTGTTGCGTACAGTTGCGGTATGCATGACTCAGGGACAATAGAGCCCGACCGGGGAGGCTCCGCCAGGCTAGCGGCGAGGTGTTTCCTTCAAGGCATATGGGGAGGGCGCGGTGGCATCTGTCGACTTGCGAAAACTGACCAAGAGATACGGAGCTCTTGCGGTCGTTGACGATGTCTCGCTGACCATCGCGCACGGCAGTCTCGTGTGTTTGTTGGGGCCTTCCGGATGCGGCAAGACCACGACGTTACGGTTGATCGCGGGCTTCGTGGAGCCAACCGAAGGTGACATCCTCGTCGGTGATCGCGTGGTTTCGAGCCCGCAGCGATCGCTACCGCCCGAACGGCGCAACATGTCGATGATCTTCCAGAGCTATGCGCTCTGGCCACACATGACCGTTGCCGAGAACATTGTGTATGGCCTCAAGCTTCGCAAGACCGATGCGGCGACAACCCAGCGGAAGCTCGAGGCCATCCTCGCGACTACGCGGCTGGCTCCACTCGCGGGGCGCTACCCAGGCGAACTCTCCGGTGGGCAGCAGCAGCGGGTGGCACTCGCGCGCGCGCTGATCGTCGAGCCGGAGACGTTGCTGCTCGATGAACCGCTCTCCAATCTCGACGCCAATCTGCGCGAAGAGATGCGCTTCGAGATCCGCCGATTGCACGATGAGTACCGCTACACCACGATTTACGTGACACACGACCAATCCGAGGCGATGACGACGGCAGATGTCATCTGCGTGATGAATGCGGGCAAGATCGAGCAGGCCGGCTCACCGGAGGACATCTACGACCGCCCCAACTCGGAGTTCGTCGCGCGCTTCATCGGCATGAGCAATGTCGTGCGTGGCAAGACGCTCACCGAGGGGCGCGTCGACTTCTCGGGCGTGCCGCTGCGCGTGACCAACGCATCAGCAGGAATGGGCGGCGATATCGCCGTGTCGATCCGCCAGCACAACATCCGACTGATGGCGAAGGAGCCCGCGGACAATGACAACGTGGTGCCGGCAACCGTTGTGCGCCAGGTCTTTCTCGGCTCGAGCCGCGATTATCTGGTGGAGGTTGCCGACGGCACGCAGCTCCGCGTGGTGACGCCATCGGGTGATGCCGTTGCGCCAGGCTCGAAGGTTTGGCTGCACATGCCGCACGACTGCTGCAGAGCGCTCGCCGGATGACGATTTCAATGGCGAAGGAGACTGGTCACGCATGAGTGCCGGATGAACCGCAACAGCGGCATCCCGATTTCAGAGAGGAAGCGACAATGGCGTGGACTTTTGACAGACGTGATGTGCTGAAGGGTGCGGGTGCGCTGGCGGCAACAGTGGCCGCGTCGCCGCTGAGAGCGCAGGCGCCGCCCTCGGTTGCCGTATCCGACGCGCTGATCGAGGCGGCCCGGAAGGAAGGGAGGGTCGTCTACTACACCTCCATCGACCTGCCGATGGCCCAGCGGATCGGCAAGGCCTTCGAAACGAAATATCCCGGCATTTCCGTGCGCGTGGAGCGCACCGGCGCCGAGCGCGTATTCCAGCGCATTGGGCAGGAGTACGCGAGCAAGATCCACGCGGTCGATGTGGTGAATTCGTCGGATGCGGCGCACCTGATCGTATGGAAGCGCGACGGCCTCCTCGCGCCCTATGTGCCGGAGGACGTGGCCAAGCACTATCCCGACGAACATCGCGATCCGGACGGCATGTTCGCAAGCTTCCGCGCGGGCCTGAGCGTCATGGCCTACAACACCAACCTCGTGAAGGCCGAAGAGGCACCGAAGAGTTTCGCTGATTTGCTCGACCCGAAATGGGCCGGCAAGATTGTCAAGGCACACCCGTCCTACAGCGGCACGATTCTGACCGCGACGTTCCAGATCGCGCGCGACCTCGGTTGGGACTACTTCGACAAGCTTGCCAAGCAGCGGGTCATGCAAGTGCAGTCGGCGACGGATCCGCCGAAGAAGCTGGCACTCGGCGAGCGCGCGGTGATGGCCGATGGCAATGAGTACATCGTCTTCCAGGTCAAGGAAGCCGGCCAGCCGGTCGAACCGATCTATCCCACCGAGGGAACACCGCTGGTCATCGGGCCGAACGCCGTATTCAAGGCCGCGCCCAATCCGAATGCGGCGCGGCTCTTCCAGTCGTACTGCTTCAGTGTCGAATGCCAGCAGCTCATCGTCGATTTCGGGGGGCTGCGTTCCCTGCATCCGCAAGTGAAGGAAAAGGCGGGCCACAGGCCGCTGAAGGACATCAAACTGATGAAGGAAGATGCCGACGGCGTCGAGAAGCAGAGCGACGAGATCAAGAAACGCTACACCCAGCTATTCAAGGTGTGAGGAGACGATGATGAAGAAGAAGTTTGCGCGCCGGGATGTTCTCAAGGGCACGGCGGCCATTGCAGCTGCTGGACTGGGCGGCACTGTTTTTGCAGCCCCGGCCCGCGCTCAGGCACCGGCCGCATCGGAGATTACACCGGAGTTGATCGCAGCCGCGAAGAAGGAAGGCAAGGTCGTCTTCTACACGGCGATGGATCTGACGTTGGCTCAGCGCCTCGGGCGTTCCTTCGAGACCGCATATCCGGGCATCTCGGCGCGCGTCGAGCGTTCCGGTGCGGAGCGCGTGTTCACGCGCATTGCGCAGGAGTACTCGAGCAACATCATGGCCGTCGATCTCGCCAACACCTCCGACCTCGCTCACGTGAGCCACTGGAAGCGGGATGGCTGGATCCAGCCGTACTTGCCGCAGGAGGTGGTGCAGCACTTTCCCAAGCAGTACTACGATCCGGACGGCTTGTTCATCGTGACCCGCGTCCTCGTTTCGCCGATCGGCTACAACACGAACATGGTGAAGCCCGAGGAGGCACCGAAGAGTTTCGCTGATCTGCTCGATCCCAAGTGGGCCGGCAAGATGGTGAAGGCGCATCCGGCCTACAGCGGCACCATCATGAACTCGACGTACCAGACCGCACGCGACCTCGGCTGGGACTACTTCGAGAAGCTCTCCAAGCAGCGTGTCATGCAGGTCCAGTCGGCAACCGATACGCCGAAGAAGATCGCGCTCGGCGAACGCGCCGTCATGGTCGACGGCGCCGGCTACCTGATCATCCAGTACAAGGAGAAGGGCGATCCGGTCGAGATCGTCTATCCGGAGGAAGGGACGCCGCTCGCGACGAGCCCGAGCGTGCTCTTCAAGAGCGCCCCAAACCCGAATGCCGGGCGCCTGTTCCAGAACTGGATGCATTCGCGCGAGGCACAGCAGATCCTCGTTGATTTCGCGCGCCAGTATTCGCCGCACGGCCAGACGGTGGAGAAGCCCGGCGTGCGACGACTGGCCGACATCAAGCTTATGAAGGAAGACGCCGACGCGATCGAGAAAGGTGCCGAGGATATCAAGAAGCGCTACTCGGCTCTGTTCAAGGTCTAAAGCGTCGGGTTGGGGGCGGTGCGTGGGTGGCCGGTGGTGCACCCACGCTTAAATCAAACGCGTGCGAACAATGAGCGGGTTCATCGCATCATGACACTTGCGCTACCGGGGCAGAAGGCTGGCCGGCAATCCTTCAAGGTCGATCTGTCGGTCCCTCTGCTGCTCACGTTCGCCGTGCTGCTGTGCGTTCTGATCCTCCTGCCGATCTCGTGGCTGGTGATGTACAGCGTCACCATGGTTGATCCGGCGACCAAGGAGCGCGTTCTCACGCTGGCGCACTTTCGTACGCTCTTCAGCGATCCCGATCTCGTCGAGCCGCTGATCACGACGATGATCGTGGCGGTCTGCTCCAGCGTGGCTTGCTGCCTCGTAGCGGCGCCCATGGGCTGGCTCGTCGCGCGCACGGACCTGCCGATGACACGGCTCATTCGCGCGCTCGTTACAGCGTCGTTCGTGACGCCGCCCTTTCTCGGTGCGATCGCCTGGGAGATCCTCGCAGCACCCAACAGCGGCCTACTCAACAAGTTCTATCGTACGGTCACCGGCGCGGAGATGGATTCCTATCTGTTCAACATCTACTCCATGCCCGGCCTGATCTTCGTTATCGCGTGCTACACATTTCCCTATGTTTTCGTGCTCGTTGCCAATGCTCTGGACCGCATTCCCGGTGATCTCGAGGACGCGTCGTCGATCCTCGGCGCGGGCACCTGGACCACGGCGCGGCGCGTGACGATCCCACTCGTGCTGCCAGCTTTGGTGGCCGGCGCACTCGTCGCGTTTCTGCAGGCAATGATCCTGTTCGGCTCGCCGGCGATCCTGGCCTTGCCGGCTGGTTTCCACACCATGACGACGAAGATCTGGAGCCTCTTCCAGTATCCGCCGAAGCCGGAGCTTGCGGCAGCGGCCTCACTGCCGCTCTTGTTCCTCACCGTGATGCTGCTGCGCGGGCAGCAGATGATCCTGGGTCGCAAGGGCTACTCGATCGTGGGTGGCAAGTCCGGCGAACCGCGGCTCATCCGGCTTGGCTGGTTCGTCGTACCGGCGATGGCCTTTGTCATCATCGTGCTGATGTTGCCGGTGTTCCTGCCCTACTTCGCGCTGCTCAACGCTGCGTTCTCACCCCTCGCAACGACACTGGTGACGCCGGAGACCTTCACCCTCAAGAACTTCTATTTCACATTTTTCGAACTCTCGACGACACATCTCGCGCTCAAGAACACGTTCATCCTCGGCGCGGCGGCAGCGACGATCGGAACCGTCCTCGCGCTCGTCATCAGCTACGCAACCGCGCGCAAGGCCGTCAGAGGTTACCAAGTTCTCGGCTTCCTGGCGACAGCGCCGCTCGCCATCCCCGGTATCGTGCTCGGCGTCGGATTGTTCCTCGCCTATACGCGGCCCCCGTTCGTGCTCTATGGCACGCTGTGGGTGCTCCTGCTCGCTTACATCACAATCGAGCTGCCGGCCGCCTATCAGCAACTCCAATCAGCGTTCCGCGCGGTGCATCCTGAACTCGAGGACGCGAGCCGGATTCTCGGAGCGACGCGCTTGAGGTCGCTGATCGATGTCACTGCACCGCTGCTGCGCACGAGCGTGCTCGCGACCTGGTGTTTCATCTTCGTATCGACGATCCGTGAGCTTTCGGCGGCGATCATGCTCTTCACGTCGGAGACCAAAGTGGTGTCGGTCCTGATCTTCGATCTCAAGGAGAGCGGCGATCTCGGCGCCATCGCAATCCTGGGCCTGTCGATGTTGGTGCTCACCTTCACCGTCATCATCTTCGTGAACCGCATCCCTGGCTTTGGGAGCAGCGGCCTGCGCAATACTTGACGAGGGCTGCCCTGAACGACAGCGGGCGCGCTAGGAAGCTAGCGGGTGGAAGCAGGCGAACATGCGCGTTGGGCTGGCGGGAGTGAGCGCCGGCTCGCTCTTTTGGCAATCATCCTGCGCCCGCACACAGCGCCCGGCAAAACGACAGCCCGGCGGAAGGTCGATCGGGCTCGGTACCTCGCCCGGCAGCGGATCGGAGATCGGAGCGAAGAAGCGCGGCGAGGCATTCAGTAGCGCACGCGTATAGGGATGCGCCGGCGCCTTGAGTACCTCACGCGTCAGGCCCGCTTCGACGACCCGACCGAGATACATGACGGCGATCCGATCGCACAGATAGGCCGCAACCCCGAGATCGTGCGTGATGAAGAGAAGGCTCAATCCCATTTCGCGCTGGAGATCACGCAGGAGCTTCAGGATCTGCGCTTGCGTCGAGACATCGAGACCGGACACGGCTTCGTCCGCGACGAGGACCGATGGCTCCGATGCGAGTGCGCGCGCAATGGCAATGCGGCGGAGCTGTCCGCCCGAGAGCGCGCTCACATAGCGTGACATCATCGCGGGCGAGAGCCCGACGCGCGACATCAATGCCGCGACACGGTCGCTGCGATCGGAATTGGTGCAGAGTTTATGGTGATCGAGTGGTTCAGCGATGAGATCGAGCACCGACATGCGCGGGTTGAGCGATCCGCGCGCATCCTGGTAGATCGCCGCGACTTCACGGCAGAACCGATCGCGGTCGACACCATCGAGGCTTGCGATGTCCTTCTCGCGGAAGAGCGCGCGGCCGTCGGTTGGATGCGTGAGGCCGAGGAGTACGCGCAGCAGCGTCGTCTTGCCGGAGCCGCTCTCGCCCACGATGGCAAGGCTTTCACCGGGCGCCAGCGACAAACGAACGCCGTCGAGCGCGCGCAGTCGCCGTTTGGCACGGCTGAAGAGCGAGCCGCCCTTGGCATCGACATCGTAGGCCTTCTGCACATCGAGAAGCCTGAAAATGGGCGCCGTGCTCATGGCAGTGGATTCCAGCACGCGAGCTTGCGACCGCGCGTCGCGACGAGCGGCGGCTTAGTTGCCGCGCATTTGTCCAGGGCACGCGCACAGCGATCGGCAAAGCGGCATCCGGGTGACTTGGAAGCGAAAGACGGCGCACCGCTCGGCAAGGGTTCGAGTTCTTCGGTATCGAATTCGAGGACACAACCCTTGAGCGCTTGCGTGTAAGGATGCATCGGCGCGTCAAGGACGATGCGGCTCGGTCCCGTCTCCACGACCTGCCCGCCGTAGAGAACGACAACGTCGTCGCAGCACTGGCTGGCAAGCGCGAGATCGTGCAGGACGAAGATGCAGCTCGCACTGCGGCGTCGCGTTTCCTCGAGGATCAGTCGGATGATCTGCGCCTGGATGGTGACGTCGAGCGCACTTGTCGGCTCATCCGCGAGCAGCAGATCGGGATTCGACGAGAGTGCGATGGCGATCATCACGCGTTGCTGCATGCCGCCCGAGAGCTGATGGGGGTAGGCGCTGAGCCGCGATGGCGCATCGTTGAGGCCAACGCTCTCCAGGAGCTCGATCGCGCGCACACGCGCTGCCGAGCGACCGAGCCCGAGCACACGTCGAAGCGGCGTCATGATCTGCCGGCCGATCGTAAAGCAGGGATTGAGCGCCGCCGAGGCATCCTGGAAGATCATCGCCACGCGGCGCCCGCGCAGCTTCAGCCAAGCTTTCTCCGGTGCATCGACGACATCGCCTTCGCCGTCGAGGGTAATCGTGCCGCTGAGACCGACCTCCGGCTTGCGCAGGAGGCCGATGAGCGCGAGGGCGATGGTGGATTTACCCGCGCCCGACTCACCGAGAAGGCCAAGCGTCGCGCCACGGCGAAGTGAGAAGGCAACCTCGTCAAGGATTAAGCTCTCTCCGCGCGTCAGCGAGAGGCCCTCCACCTTGAGCAATGGCTCAGTCCCAGCCGCCGGTTCGATGCGGCCTCCAAGCGCCGCCGGTAACGTGGTCGAGGCGCGTGCGGTGCCGAGGTCCAATGGCTTCATCCCTGCTTCCTCAGCTTGGGATCGAAATGCTCGCGCACACCGTCGCCGACAATGCTGAGCGCGATGAGAAGGATCGCGAGTGCAGTGCCGGGCACGCCGGCAATCCAGGGGGCAAAGCTCACGAAGCTGCGACCTTCGGCAATCATGAGCCCCCAGTCGGGCGTCGGTGGTGCAACGCCGATACCGAGGAAGGACAGGCCAGACGACACGAGTACCGCATAACTGACGCGGATCGTCGCCTGAACGGCGAGGGGGAAGATCACGTTGGGCAGGATGTGCCGCCAGATGATCGCGAGGCGCTTGACGCCCATGAGCCCGGCGGCTTCCACGAACGCTTGGGCCTTCACCTGCAGCACGTCCGCACGCACGGTTCGCGAGAACGGACCGATCAATGCGACGCCGACAGCCAGAATGACCTTGTCGACGCCTTGCCCGAGAATGGAGATGAACGCGATCGCCATGATCAGCGATGGCAGCGCCAACAGCGCATCGATGAAGCGCATAAGCGCCCACTCTGTGACGCCACCAGAAAGTCCGGCCGCGACGCCGACGATGAGCCCGCCGAGAGCGCCGATGAGCACGGCGCCGAAGCCGATTGCCAGCGCGTATCGTGCACCATAGATCGTGCGCGCCAGGAGGTCGCGCCCGAAGCTGTCCGTACCGAGCATATGGTTCTCGGTGAGCGGCGGCGACATGAAAGCAGCCATGTCCTGGTCGAGCGGCGGATGCGGCGAGACGAGCGGCGCGAACGTGGCCGACAGGATGAAGAGCGCAACCACGATGGATGCGATGGCGAAATAGATGTTCGAGCGTGCAAGAGCGCGCAGCCCCTCCAGGCGGGTAGGACGCCGGGCCGCGAGGCGTGTATCCACCGGGATATCGACCATCAGCGTGGCCTCAGGCGTGGATCGAGATAGGGATAGGCGAGATCGACAATGAGGTTCGTCGTGATGAACAGGCAGGCCGTGATCATGACGCCGGCCTGAACGATCCCGTATTCGCGATTGAGGACCGCATTGGTGATCATCTGACCGACGCCCGGAAGCGAGAAGACCGTCTCGGTCAGCACCGCGCCCTGGAGTAGGGCACCAAGTTGCAGCCCGAGGATCGTCACGAGCGGCATGAGGATGTTGCGCAATCCATGAACCCAGACGACGCGCCAGTTCGGCTCACCTCGGGCGCGCGCTGCCGCTATATAGGGTTGCTCGAGCACTTCGATGAGATTGGCGCGCGTCATGCGCACGATCATGGCGAGGAAGTAGATCGAGAGCGTGATGGCCGGCAGCGTCAAGTGGCTGACGCCCGCCCAGAAATCCTCCCAGGGTGCGACGAACCCCATGGTTGGGAAGAGGCCGAACTTCACGCCGAACAACCAGATGAGCAGGATGCCGAGATAAAAGCTCGGGAACGACGTGCCGGTGAGCGTGAAGACCGAAGTTGCGGCATCCCAGATCGAACCGCGTCGCGTCGCGGCGAGCACGCCGAGCGGCACTCCGATCAGGACCGAGAGCGCGAGCGCCGACGCCGCAAGCGTCAGCGTCACGGGCAGCGCCTCGACGACTGCGAACTGGAAGATCGGCGCCTTGGACACATAAGACACGCCCCAATCGCCAGTGACGAAGCTGCCGAGCCAGCGCAGGTACTGCTCGATCATGGACCGATCGAGCCCCAGCTGCTTCATCAGCGATGTGTATGCCTCCGGCGAGTACTCCGTTCCGAGCATGATCTGGATCGGATCGCCCGGCGCCAGCTTCAGCAACGTGAAGCTGACGGCCGAGACGATCAGCAGGACCATCAGGGTCTGGAGTATCTTGCCGGCGGCAAACAGCAGCATCAGCCGAGGCTCACCGTATGCAGGTTGAGGCTGTCGACGGGGATGTACTTGAAGCCCTTCACCTTCTGCGAGAAGACCTTGAACACCGGCATGTGCGAGATGATCGCGATGGGCGCCTCGTCCATCAGAATGTCGCAGGCCTCGGTGTAGAGCACCTTGCGCTTCGCCACATCGAGCGTGTCCTGCGCGTCCGTAACGAGCTGGTCGAAGCGCTTGTTCGACCAGCCGGGATAGTTCCACGGTTCGCCGGAGCGGAACTCGGGCGTGATAGTCTCATCGGGATCGAGGTCCGCCCACCAGTTGAAGTCGAAAAGATCCCAGTCGCCGGCATTGCGCTTCTGGATCCAGGCGGCGCGCTCGACGACCTCGATCTTCGGCTTGATGTCGATGGCGGCCAGCATGGGCAGTACGCTCTGCATGAGGCGCGTGCCGTAGATGCCCTGCTCGGTCGCGAGGAAGACAGGCTCGATCGTGCCCTTCACCTTCGATTTGGCGCGGAATTCCTTGGCCTTGGCCATGTCAAAGAATTGGCCACGACCGGATTTGGCGACATCGGGATCATAGAAGTCGCTCATGGGCGGCGAGATCGGCGTGTAGGCCTGGATGGCATGGCCGAAGAAGGCCTGCTTGATCACGATCTCGCGGTTGAGGGCGAATGCTACGGCGCGGCGCAGGTCCATGTCGTCGAACGGCGCGCGCTTGCAGTTCATGCCGACGTAGACGTAGTTGCCTTCGATCTCGCCGTAGACCTGCAGATTCTTCTGCGCCTGGATCTGGCTGACGAACTGCACCGGAATTTCGCTCATGCCGTCGATCTGGCCGGAGAGCATGGCCGCAATGGCCGCTGAAGCCTCCTTCATGATGACGAATGTCGCCCGGTCGAGCTTCGGCAGGCCCTTCTCGAAGTAGTCGGGATTCTTCTCGACGACGATCGAGTCGTTCTCGCGCCAGCTGACGAACTTGAATGGTCCCGTGCCGACAGGATTGCGACCGAACTTGTCGCCGTATTTCTCAACAGCCGCCTTCGAGACGATCGTTCCCGCGCGGCCAGTGCTGCCTGTGAGTGCGACGGGAAGGAATGCGTACGGCTTGTTGAACGTCAGACGCACGGTCAGCGGATCGAGAACCTCGACATTGTTCAGCTCTTTGTACTTCCAGGCGTGCGGCGACTTCGGCGTGCCCTTCCACACCCGCTCGACGCTCCACTTGACGGCTTCGGCATCGCAGGGTGTGCCGTCATGGAACTTCACGCCCGGATGCAGCTTGAAGGTATGGACCTTGTCGTCATTGATTTCCCACGTCTGCGCGAGATCCGGCACGAAGGAGACGCGCTTGCCATCGTACTCGACCTTCAGCAGGCCGTTGTAGATGTTGTTGTGGATCTTCACCGCGCCGAGAAAGCCGGTGAAATGCGGGTCCAGCGTATCGACGTGATCGATCCACGCGAGGCGGATGTGGCCACCATTGGCATGTGCCGGGCGCGAACCAAGACCCGTGGAGAGAACGGCTGCGCCCGCACCTAGACCGCCCAACACCTGGCGGCGATTGATCTGGCCGAGAACCCGCTCTTCCAGAATGCTCTTGTGATCGACCATCTGCTCACTTCTCTCCGTTTCATGCGGCCCAAGGGGAACATGCGCATTTGGATTTCGGTCGCTGGAGCACGTCTCATTAGTCCGAGCGCTATGGCTCAGACGCGCGGCATCCGTTCCGAAATCGGATGGAGCAGAGCAATTAGTGTGCCAATGCGGGATTGCGTGTTTCTTCGCAGCACACGCGGGCTCTGCTCGCGCATTGCGCGGTGAAACTGAGCAGGTTGCCAGGATTAGTTGCTCAAATATCCGCAGAGAGCGTCGCCTATTGCCGGCATCGCAGCGAGCGCACCTCGAGCGTTGCGGCTTACATGCTCATCACGGCGACAACGACTCGATGATCCGGCAATTGGCGATGGTGCCATGGCGGCATTGCGTGATCATGTTGCTCAGCTCACGCCTCAGCGCGCGAAGGTCGGCGATCTTGCGATCGACTTCGGTCAGGTGCGTCTGGGCAATAATGTCGACGGCTTCGCATGGCCGCTCGCGGTCGTCGGAAAGGTCGAGCAGGGCGCGGACCTGCTCAAGTGAGAAGCCGAGATCGCGCGAGCGCCGGATGAAGCTCAGCCGGTTCAAGTGTTCCGCGCCATAAGCTCTGTAGTTGCCGGCCGTCCGCTCCGGCTTTGCGAGTAGGCCGATACGCTCGTAGTAGCGGATCGTCTCGACCTTTGTGCCGGTGAGCCTTCCAAGTTCGCCGATCGCAAGATGCCCGTCAGTCATGGCCCTTGACCCTGTAGTTGCTACAGGGTGCATATAGGGTGTCACGTCGCATTCGTCGAGGTGACAACATAATGACCGCTAGCAGCTTCAAGATACGTGTCGAGGGCATGGATTGCCCGGCCTGCGCTCTCAAGATCGAGAATGCCGTGCGCCGGCTTCCGGGCGTCTCGGAAATCAATGTCAGCTACACATCAGGTACCCTGGCGCTCCAGGTCGATAAAGATCGCACGTCACCTCGCACGATCGAGGAGAAGGTCCGCGCGCTCGGGTACACGCCTGTCGTGGCCCACGCGCCCGGCGCCCAGATGCCGCAACGGCTGGCGTGGTCATGGTGGCAGGAAACCAAGGGGCAGCTCGTACTCGCGACGGGTGCGCTGTTTGTCCTGGCGTTCGTGCTCGCGTGGTTTCTGCCCGATTGGCAGCGATGGCTTTACTCAGCCGCAGCGCTGATCAGCGTGATCCCATTTGCTCGCCGTGCGCTTGCCGGCGCACTCTCAGGATCACCCTTCACTATTGAAAGCCTCATGACGATTGCCGCGCTCGGAGCGGTCGCGATCGGCGAGGCAGAAGAGGCTGCGATTGTCATTTTCCTTTTCGCCGTGGGTGAGCTGCTGGAGACCGTCGCCGCAGGCCGTGCTCGCGCGGGAATAGAGGCGCTGATCGATCTCGTGCCGCGAACGGCAAGGCGGCAGCGCGGAACACGCGATGAAATCGAGGAGGTGGCCGCGGCAGATCTCGCTGTCGGCGATGTGATCGTGATCCGCCCGGGTGATCGCATTCCGTCGGACGGCAAAGTCATCGACGGTGCTTCCGAGGTCGACGAAGCGCCGATCACGGGAGAGTCCGTGCCGGTCGCCAAGGAGCGCGGTGCCAAAGTATATGCCGGCAGTATCAATGCCCATGGTGAGCTGCGCGTCGAGGTCACTCACGCGGCCGCAGACAATACGATCGCTCGCATCATCCATCTCGTGGAGGAAGCACAGGAAGCGAAAGCGCCGACGGCGCGGATGATCGACCGCTTCAGTCGGTGGTACACACCCGGCGCAATGCTTTTGGCCCTTTTGGTCATCGTCATTCCTCCTCTCGCCTTCGGCGGTGACTGGATGACCTGGATCTATCGCGGTCTTGCCACACTGCTGATCGCTTGCCCGTGCGCATTGGTGATCTCAACGCCGGCCGCTATAGCCTCCGGTCTTGCTACAGGTGCCCGAATGGGCTTGCTGATCAAGGGCGGCGCGGCTCTGGAGACACTCGGCAAGATAAGGACGGTGGCATTCGACAAGACCGGCACGCTGACGCGCGGCCGGCCGCAGGTAACGGATGTCATCGCTGTCGAGGGTGACGAGAACGTCGTGCTTGCAAAGGCTGCGGCTGTCGAACGCAACACGAGCCATCCTCTGGGACTGGCGATCGTGGAAGCTGCACAAGCGCGGAGCCTCGAACTGCCGACCACCTTCGGCGGTGCAACGGCAGTGCCGGGCAAAGCCGTGACCGCACGCTTGAAGAGTGGCTTCGCCTCAGTCGGCTCACCTCGTTACGCAGCCGAGCAGACGACAATCGCGCCGTATCTCGCTGAGAGAATCTCTGTGCTCGAAGGCGAGGGAAAGACCGTCGTCGTTCTCCTATCCGGCAAGGCCATCGACGGGTTGATCGCGCTGCGCGACGAACCGCGCGAGGATGCGGCGGAGGGTGTGAAACGGCTTGTCGAGCGTGGCATCCGAGCCGTGATGCTGACGGGCGACAATGCGCGCACGGCCGGCGCGATTGCCGGCAAGCTTGGCATCGAAGCGCGTGCGGAGCTGCTGCCCGATGCAAAGCTTGCCGAAATCGGCAGGCTCAAGGATATGGGGCCGATCGCGATGGTCGGTGATGGAATCAATGACGCTCCAGCCCTCGCTGCGGCATCGGTCGGTGTTGCCATGGGTGGCGGAACAGATGTCGCACTCGAGACGGCCGATGCAGCGCTGCTCATGAACCGCGTGACCGGCGTTGCGGAGCTGATCGCTCTTTCGCAAGCGACGCTCGCCAACATCTGGCAGAACATTGCCATCGCGCTCGGTCTCAAGGCCGTGTTTCTCGTGACCACTCTTCTTGGCGTTACCACGCTGTGGATGGCGATCCTCGCCGATACCGGCGCCACGGTGCTCGTGACCGCCAACGCCCTCCGCCTGCTCACGATGCGGTCGTTTCGCTAGCAGGCGGAGCCGGCCCGAGACCGGGCCACGTGACCGCGGCGTGCGTCGCACTCACGGGGGAATGCGCCGCCGCGCTCATTGCGCACCAGCGATCCGGATGGAGGGTTGAGAATCTATGCACCTTCGGTCTACATCTTGACTCGGTCGATCGACCGAACTAATATTTGATCAACCGGAGACACTCATCGCATGTCGCGCGCGCTCTCGAAAAAGGCAGATACCAGCGTCGCCCTTCTGGAGGCCGCCAAGAAGGTGCTGCGCCAGAAGGGGTATGCCGGTTTGTCGACGCGTGATGTCGCTACGGCTGCTGATGTTCCGTTGAGCCAGATTCACTATCACTTCGGCTCAAAGCAGGGGCTGATGCTGGCGCTGTTCGAGTACCTGAACACGCAGCTTCTCGAACGCCAGAACGCACTTTTCGGTGATCCTGCGCTCAAGCTCTCGGAGCAGTGGGACAAGGCATGCGATTATCTCGATGAGGATATCGCGTCGGGTTACGTGCGCGTTCTGCAGGAGCTGAACGCCGCGAGTTGGTCCGATCCCGAGGTCGCGAAAGTTGTCCGAACCGGTCTCAAGGGATGGATGGACCTTATTTCCGACCTCGCGCGCAGGGCCGAGCGGGAACTCGGCAGTCTTGGGCCATTCTCGCCGGAGGAGATTGGCGCACTTGTCGGCGGCGTCTTCATCGGAGCGGAAGTTCACTATCTGCTCGGTCTCGAGAGGAGAGGTATTCCCGTGCGTCAATCGTTGCGGCGCGTCGGCGATCTCATTCGCATTGCAGAGGGAAGTTCATTGAAGAGATGACATGAGGTGGTGACATGCGTGCCAAGCTGCCGGATCACGAAGGGTATGTCGAACGCGACGGGGTGAAGATCCACTACGAAGTGTGCGGTGATGGTGCGGAGACCATCGTATTCCCGCCGCCCTGGAGCATTGTTCATGCTCGCGTGTACAAGGCGCAGATCCCGTACTTCAGCGAGCGCTTCCGCTGCATTACCTTCGATCCGCGCGGCAACGGTCGCTCCGATCGACCCGGGGATGTCGCTGCCTACAGCCTCGACAACTACGTCGCCGACATCCTCGCTGTGCTGGATGAGGTGGCGGCCCACAAAGTCATCATGGTGGGGCTCTCGGCTGCCGGAATTCACTCCTGCGTCCTGGCCGCTCATCACCCTGAGCGAGTCAAGGCCGCGATTCTCGTCGGCACAGCGGGCACGGTCGGTCCCGCCTACCCCTACATGCTGCCGCAGCACTTCGCGACCAAGCGGCAGACCTTTGAAGGTTGGGACAAGTACAACCGTGACTACTGGCTGACCAACTATCGTGACTTCGCCGAGCACTTCGTCCGTCATATCTGCAGCGAACGTCATTCGAGCAAGCAGATCGAGGACGGCATCGCGTGGGCGAATGAGACCACAGGTTTCATACTTGCCAAGACGGTGGAGGCGCGATCGATTCCGCCTTCGTTCGATGTCAGTGAAGCGATGTATCGAAAGATACGCTGCCCAATTCTGGCGATACACGGCGATGACGACCAGATACAGCCCTGCGCCCGTGGAAGGTTCATCGCGGAGCTGACGGGCGCCGAGTTCGTCGGCATACCTGGCGGCGGTCACAATGTGCTCGCGCGCTTCCCGGCCAAGTGCAACGAGCTTATCAATGACTTCCTCGACCGCAGGCTCGGCATTCCCGCACCGGGGCGGAGGCCGGCTTCGCGCACGGCTCGTGTCAAGAAGGCGCTGTATCTGTCCTCACCCATCGGTCTTGGTCATGGTCGTCGCGACATTGCCATTGCGCGAGAGCTGCGCAAGATCCACCCGGATCTGCAAGTCGACTGGCTGGCGCAGGATCCGGTGACGCGCCTGCTCGATGCCAGTGGCGAGCATATCCACCCTCTCAGTGCGCGACTGGCGAGCGAATCGAAGCACATCGAACTCGAATCCGGTGAGCATGACCTCAATGCATTCCAGGCCATTCGCCGGATGGATGAGGTGCTGATCGCCAATTTCATGATCTTCCAGGATGCGGTGGACGACGGCGGCTATGATCTCGTGATCGCTGACGAGGCCTGGGACATCGATCACTTCTGGCATGAGCATCCAGAATTGAAGAAGACCAAGCTCGCCTGGCTCACGGACTTCGTCGGCTATGTGCCGATGCCGGCGAACGGTGCGCGAGAGGCGTTTCTCACGACAGACTACAACGCCGAGATGATCGGGCACGTCGAGCGGCATCCGCAGGTGCGTGACCGCGCGATATTCGTTGGTGAACCCGAGGACATCGTGCCGCTGTCATTCGGCCAGGATCTACCGGCGATACGCGACTGGGTGCCGAAGCATTTCGACTTCGCTGGTTATGTCATCGGCGAGCACCCAAAGTCATTCGGATCGCGTGCCGAACTGCGTCACAAGCTCGGCTACCGGCCGGATGAGCGCGTCTGCATCGTCACGGTCGGCGGATCGGGCGTCGGAACGCATCTGATCAAACGCATCCTGCAGAGCTACCCGATGGCGCGAGCCAGGATGCCCGATCTGCGCATGGTTCTCGTCGCGGGGCCGCGCATCGATCCTGCATCTCTGAATGCGCCGGCGGGGGTCGAGGTGCGTGCGTTCGTGCCGAATCTCGATCGCCATCTAGCGGCGTGCGATCTCGCGCTCGTGCAGGGTGGTCTCACGACCTGCATGGAGCTGACGGCCGCCGGGACGCCGTTCATCTACTTCCCGCTCCGCAATCACTTCGAGCAGAACTTCCACGTCGCTCACCGCCTCGATCGCTACGGTGCAGGGCGGCGCATGGACTACGCAACCTCGCCCCCGGACATGATCGCCAGCGCCATGGTCGAGGCACTGAAGTCTTCGACGCAGTTCAAACCCGTCGAAGCCGGCGGCGCCGCGCGAGCCGCTCGAATGCTGGCGGAATTGATCTGAAATCCTAGAAGTCCTTTCAGGAGTACGCGTCATGTCACAGGCAACAACCCCTGTTGATGAGAATAAGCTCAACGCATTCATCGGTCAGATGCTCTCCGACCTAGGCGGCGCGTCCAGCGTCGCGATGATCCGCATGGGCGATGCGCTCGGTCTGTATAAGTTGATCGACGCCAAGGGCCCAATGACTTCGTCCGAGCTTGCCAAGACTGCGAAAGTCGATGAGCGCTATGCTCGCGAATGGCTGTCCCATCAGGCAGCTTCGAACTACCTCACCTATGACCCTGCATCGGCCCGCTTCTCGTTGCCGCCCGAGCAGGCGATGGTGTTCGCCGATGAGCAAAGTCCCATCTATATGATGGGTGGCTTCGATCTGATGGCCGCGTTACTCGAGAACCAATCGAAGGTTCAAGCGGCATTCAAATCCGGTGGCGGCGTCGCATGGGGAGAGCAGGCGGGATGCATGTTCTGTGCAGTCGCCAGGTTCTTCCGGCCCGGCTATCAGAACAATCTCGTCGCTTCGTGGCTTCCCGCGCTCGATGGCGTCGTGGCGAAGCTCGAACGCGGCGCGAAAGTCGCTGACATCGGTTGCGGACATGGCTGGTCGACCGTGCTCATGGCCAAGTCGTTCCCGAAATCGCAGTTCATCGGGTTTGATTTTCATCCCGGCTCGATTGAGGACGCGCAAGCACACGCGAAATCGCATGGTGTCTCGGAGAATGCGCGGTTCGAAGTCGGCTTGGCGAAAGATTATCCCGGTAAGGATTTCGACCTAGTGACGTGCTTCGACTGCCTGCATGACATGGGCGATCCTGCAGGCGCTGCGGCGCACATCCGTCAGTCTCTGAAAGCCGACGGGACATGGATGATTGTCGAACCTATCGCCGGCAACAGTCTCAATGAGAACCTCAATCCGGTCGGTCGCCTGTACTACGCAGCTTCGACAATGATCTGCATTCCCACTTCGCTGTCGCAAGAGGTTGGTTCGGCGCTCGGCGCTCAGGCCGGTGAGGCGAAGTTGCAGGAGGTCATCAAGGCCGGCGGCTTCAAGAGCGTCCGCCGAGCAACTGAAACACCCTTCAACATGATCCTCGAGGCGCGACCGTAGGCAGCGGCGCGCTGGCGCGCAGTCGGAAGCCCTATCGCCGGGTTACCTTCAGCCTTGGCCGCGAAGGCGAAGCGATAGGGCATTGACGGCCTCCATCGCGCAATCGCGCAGATCGCGCAGCTTCGGCAGCGTGAAGCGACTGCTCGGTCCCGACAGGCTGATGCCGCCGAGCGGTCGCTTGGCGGACGCCTCGAATACAGGCACCGCAACGCAACGCATATCATCGGCAAACTCGAAGTCGTCGTACGCATATCCCTGCGCGCGCACTTTGAGCAGCTCCGCGCGGAAGCGCTGCGGAGTAGTGATCGTATTGCGCGCCTGCTTCGGCAGCCCCTGCCGAATAGCTGCCTCGATCATCGGTGCGTCTTCATAAGCGAGCAGCAGTTTGCCGATCGAGGTGCAGTGCAATGCCGCGCGATCGCCGATGTGGAAGTCTATCGCGACCAACTGTGTCCCCTTTGTGCGCTGCACGAGAATGGCGCAGTCGCGATCGAGCACGGAGTAATGAACGGCCTCGCCCGTGCGCGATGAGACTTCTCGCAGGCACTCCTGGATGAGTTCCGTTCTCTCGTCGTCGCTCAGCAGGCCACGGCTCAGCTTCAGGATCTTGTAGCCGAGCCGATATCCCCGCGTGCGCGGATCTCGCACGACATAGCCCGCCTCCATCAGCGTCATCAGCATCCGGTAGGCGGTGCTGCGCTCCGTTTCGATGATGCTCGCGACCTCGGAAGCGGACAGCGGCGCGCGCGCCTCCGCCAGCACCTCGACCACACGGAGTGCGCGCAGCGCCGTGGTGCTCTTGTTCGGATCGGCAGTTTTGAGCTGCGTGGGATGACGCCCCAAGTCTTTGTCTCCATTGCCACTCAGCAATATTTGTACGCATGAGATGCAGCTATTGCAATATTCGTTTGCAGCGTGCAATTCTTGTTCATCAATGAAGAAGCTTGAACTGCAGGGGAGCGGATGAAGCGGAGGGGCGCAGAGTCGCGGCAATCGATCGGCGGTTGGTCGCGTGATGCTGCCTGCGGGAGGCTCATATGAGCGCCGCGGCTTCAGCGACGGCTGCGGTTCGAGCCGAGGCGAATCCGCCATTCCTGAGCATGAGCGGCATCAGCAAGCGCTACGATGCAACGCAGGCGCTGCGCGACGTTGCCTTCTCGGCAGAAAGTGGTGTGGTGCACGCCCTCGTCGGCGAGAATGGCGCGGGCAAGAGCACGTTGGTGAAGATCATCACCGGAGCCGTGCAAGCGGACACGGGCCAGATCCTGGTGAACGGCGCGCCGATGGGGATCGAGAGCCCGCTGGCCGCGCAGCGCCTTGGCATCCGCGTCGTGCATCAGCACGTGAGCTTGGTGCCGCACCTTTCCGTCAGTGAAAACATCCATCTCGGCGCGATGCCGACTCGCATTGGTGGTCTCTGGATCGACTGGCGTGCAGCGCACGAGCGGGCCGAACGCGCGCTTGAGGCGATCGGCTTCAGCGGCATCGACGTTCGTCTTCCGGTCTCCAGCTTGAGTCTTGGCCAGCGCAAAATTGTCGAGATTACCAAGGCGTGCGTGGTCCGCCCGCGCATACTCATCATGGACGAGCCGTCGGCCGCTCTGTCGTTCGACGAACGTGGGCGACTGTTCGATCTCATTCGCCAGCTCAAATCGGACGCGACGTCGATCATCTACATCTCACACGATCTCGATGAAGTGCTCGAGATCGCCGATCGCGTGACGGTGCTGCGTGATGGGATGATCATCGGGACGATGCCTGCCGCCACGACGGATAAGCGGCAGATCGTCGAGATGATGGTGGGACGCGTCGTCAATGACATCTTTCCGGATCGGCACGCACGTCCAGGTCGGCAAGAAGAAGTCCTGAGCCTCAAGGGTCTTAGTTGCGGAGCGCGCTTTGATGATGTGTCGTTCACCGTTGCCAAAGGCGAGATTGTCGGTCTTTACGGGCTGATCGGAAGTGGTCGCACCGAAGTCGCGCGCTGCATCTTCGGCGCTGACCAGCCGACGAGCGGCGAGATCCAGCTCAAGGGCCGTGTGGTACGGCCACGCTCGCCGCGTGATGCTCTCAGAGCCGGCATAGCCATGCTGACCGAGGATCGCACGCGTGACGGCCTCGTGCTGTTTCTCTCGACATGCGACAACATCAGCCTCGCCAATTTCGATCGCACGAGCCGGTACGGGCTCATCCAGCGTCGCCGCCAGCGCGCCATGGTGACCGAAAAGGTCGCAGAGCTCGGGATCCGACCGAAGAATATCGATCAGCCTGTTCGCTCACTCAGCGGCGGCAATCAGCAGAAAGTGGCACTCGCAAAGTGGCTGCTCGCTCGGGTCGACGTACTCATTCTCGATGAGCCGACCTGGGGCGTGGACATTGCCGCTAAGCAGGACATCTACGAAGTCATTCGACGCGTCGCCGCAGAAGGCATGGCCATCCTGCTGATCTCGTCGGAGCTTCCCGAGGTCATCGGCATGAGCGACCGTATTCTTGTCATGCGCCGTGGCCGCCTTGTTGGCGAGGTGCCTCGGCGTGACGCAACAGAACGCAATCTGGTGGCGCTCGCTGCCGGCAGCATGGGATAGGCGCAGTGGTTTCGACGACGCAGAAATGGTGGCCAACACGCAGCGAACTCAGGCTGTCCTGGCTCGATCTCGGCCTGATCGTTGCGCTCGTGGTGCTCGTCATTGCGGGCACGTGGTTTGCCGAATCCTTCCTCACGCAGCGTAATTTCTCGAACCTACTCCGCCAGATCGTGGCCAATGGCCTCGTCAGTCTCGGCATGCTGATCGTGATTCTCACGGGTGGGATCGATCTGAGCGTCGGATCGATCGTAGCACTCGGTGGTGTGTTGTTTGCAGGTCTCACGGATCAGATCGGCATTGGCCCTGCAATCCTGGTCGCCATGGCGGCCGGCGCTGCCGTCGGGATTGTGAACGGTACGGCGATCGCGCGCTTCAAGCTGCAACCCTTCATCGTGACGCTCGCCACCATGGGAATCGTACGCGGCATCGTCTTCATCTACACCGAGACGCCGATCGTGCCCGCGCATGCGGGCTTCCGCGACCTGGGCTCGTCGGTTGTTGGGCTGGTCTCCGTCGGCATGATCATCATGCTCGCTTGCTATGCGCTCGGCTGGATCTTTCTCAACCGCACACCGGCAGGTCGCGCGACCGTCGCCGTTGGTGGAAACGAGGAAGCTGTCCGCCTCGCGGGCATCAATGTGAACCGCACGATCGTCCTTGCCTACACACTCTGCGGCGTGCTGTCGGCACTGTCCGGCGCCATTCTCGTATCGCGCCTCGGTATCGCACAACCGAGCCTCGGTGTTGCCTACGAGCTGGACGCCATTGCCGCCTGCGTGATCGGCGGTGCCGTGCTCGGCGGCGGAGGCGGTGGCGTCATCGGCACGTTTCTCGGCGTGCTCACGCTCGGGCTCATCAACAATCTGCTCAATCTCATGGGCGTCAAGAGCTTCTACCAGGAGATCGTGAAGGGCTCCCTGATCCTGCTGGCCGTGCTGATCGCCAGCAGAAGGAAGCGATAGGGAGCTGTTTCGATGGATCGGTCGCTCGGCAAGAAAGGAGGATGAAGCGGTCGACAGCAGCATCTGAAATCGAGAAGAACAATGGCTCGGGCGCTCAAGCGGACCGCGCTGAAATCAGTGAGGAGGAACGAAGATGAAGCAGATACTGGCCGCGGGCCTTTGCGCGCTCGCCCTCTCGGGCTTCTCTATCCCGGCTCAAGCCCAAGCCAAGAAGGAACTCAAGATCGGTGTCGTGACGCTGCAGATGAAGGCGCCGTTCTTCATTGCCGTCGTGCGCGCGCTCGAGGCCGAGGCCCCGCAATACAAGAACGTCAAGATCATTGTCGCGGACGGCAATGGCGATGTCGCCAAGGTCAGCTCCGACATCGAGGACCTGCTCGCTCAGAACGTGGACGGGTTCATCATGAACATCAGCCCGCTCGAGGCGCTTCCTGGCCCACTCGAGGCGATCAAGGAAGCAGGCAAGCCGATCGTGCTGCTGAATCGCAAGCTCAAGGGCGGGGAGTACGACACGTGGATCGGCGCGGACAATCTCGCGATCGGCGCGGGAGTCGGCGAGGCCATCGCGAAGAGCATGGGGGGTAAGGGCACGCTCCTCATGATCCGCGGTGGTCCCGCCGACAACAGCACGGGCAACGCGCGGCGCGATGGCGTTCTCTCGAAGGTCAAGGACACGTCGATCAATGTGGTTTCCGCTCCGGAGTTCGGCCGCTGGTCCGAGGATGGCGGTATCCGGATCATGGAAGACATGCTCACAAAGCACAAAGAGATCGATGCGGTGTTCTGCGAGAACGATGCCATGTGTCTCGGTGCGCAGAAGGCGATTGCAGACGCCAAGAAATCCGGCCAGATCAAGGTCTTCGGGATCGATGGTCAGAAGGCCGCGCTCGCCCAGATTCAGCAGGGCACGAACTACACGGCGAGCGGCCTCAACTCGGCGGATATTCTCGCGCGTATGGGATTCCAGCGCATGATGGCCATTCTCGCCGGTGCCGTTCCCGAGAAAGATACGACGACACCCGTCATCGTCATCAACAAGGACAATGTCGGGTCCTTTTATAATCCGAATTCTATCTTCTAGATGCAGTCGGGCCCCGTGCGGATTTCGCGGGGCCCAGCCAGCTGTTTAACAGCTTTCCTCTGTTCCGCCGCTGTCTGCCTATTCCTCGCATTCAGCGGTGTGGCTGCCGATCAATAGATATTTGCGATTGCAGCATTGGAGGCGCCGCCTTGATGGGGGTGGCGCATAGGCGTCTTCTCCTTGGAAGGACAATAAGAATCCTTTCAAGGAGGTGGCTGACCCATGAACATCGAAGTCTCTCGCCGAAGGTTCTTGCAGCTGGCTGGTGCCGGCGCAGCGGGAACCGCTATCGGCGCGCTCGGCTTTGGAGAGGCGGAGGCGCAAGTCTCGGCTCTCGTCAAGCCCTTCAGGCTTGTCCAGACCAAGGAAGCGCGCACGACGTGCCCATACTGCGCCGTGAGCTGCGGAATGCTGGCTTACGCGGCGCCCAGCAAGACCAACAAGGGAAAGCTCGAGGTCGTCCACATCGAGGGTGATGCGGACCATCCGGTCAATCGCGGAACACTGTGCCCGAAGGGTGCCGCCGCGATCGATTACATCCATTCAGCGACGCGGGTGAAGACGCCGATGTACCGGAAGCCCGGTACGGCGAAGTTCGAGCCCGTGACCTGGGATTTCGCGATGGAACGTATCGCGAAGCTCATGAAAGACGACCGCGACGCGAACTTCGTCGAGAAGAACGCGGCGGGCACGACCGTCAATCGCTGGACGACGACGGCATTCCTCTCAGGCAGCTCGGTCACGAACGAGACCGGCTGGGTGACGTACAAGGTCGCGCGTGGCCTCGGTCTCCTGCAGATCGAAAACCAGGCGAGGATCTGACACGGACCGACGGTGTCCAGTCTGGGCCCGACATTCGGTCGCGGAGCGATGACCAACAGTTGGACGGATATCAGGAATACTGATCTCGTCCTGATTATGGGCGGCAATGCCGCCGAAGCTCACCCCTGCGGATTCAAGTGGGTCACGGAGGCGAAAGCCGAGCGTGGCGCCAAGCTCATGGTGGTTGATCCGCGCTTCACGCGGTCGGCGGCTGTGGCTGACCACTATGCGCCCATCCGGCCAGGAAGCGACGTCGCCTTCCTTTCGGGCGTCGTGAACTACCTTCTCAGCAACGACAAGATCCACAAGGAGTACGTCCGCCACTACACGAACTCGGCCTATCTGGTGAAGGAAGGCTATGCCTTCGACGAAGGCTTCTTCTCCGGGTACGACGAGTCGAAGGCGACGTACGATCGCAGCTCCTGGGAATACGAGATCGGTGCGGACGGCTATGCCGTGCGCGACATGACTCTCGAGCACCCGCGCTCGGTCTTCCAGCTCATGAAGAAGCATTTCGCGCCTTACACGCCCGAAATGGTTGCGCGCGTGAGCGGAACACCGCAGGACAAGTTCCTGAAGGTCTGCGATTGGATCGCCTCGACCGCCAACGGCGAGCGGGCGATGACGATCATGTACGCGCTCGGCTGGACGCAGCACTCGCACGGTGCTCAGAACATCCGCACCGCGGCGATGATCCAGCTCCTGTGCGGCAACATCGGCATTCCCGGCGGCGGCGTGAACGCACTACGCGGACACTCCAACGTCCAGGGCATCACCGATGTCGGTACGCTGACGGCAGCCATTCCCGGCTACCTAGCTCTGCCCACGGAAAGCGAGCCGACGCTCGAGTCGCACTTGGGCAAACGCACGTTCAAACCGCTCCAAGCCAATCAGACGAGCTACTGGCAGAACTACCGGAAGTTCTATGTGAGCTTCCTGAAGTCGTACTTCGGCGCCAAGGCGACGCCCGAGAACAACTTCGGCTATGACTGGCTGCCCAAGCTCGACGTGGCTTACGACTGCCTGCGGATGTTCGATCTGATCAACCAGGGCAAGACGACCGGACTGATCTGCCAGGGTTTCAACCCGCTCATGGCCATCGCGAGCTCTAACAAGAGCGCTGCCGGCCTCGCGAAGTTGAAGTTCCTTGTCAGCATCGACCCGATCGAGACCGACACGGCCCGCTTCTGGGAGAATCACGGCGAGTTCAACGACGTCGATCCCGCCAAGATCCAAACGGAAGTGTTCATGCTGCCGGTCACCTCGTTCGCCGAGGAAGCAGGCAGCCTGACGAACTCGAGCCGCTGCATCTCGTGGAAATGGCAGGCGGCGGATCCCTATCATGACTCACGCACAGACGTGGTCATTCTGGCGGATCTGTTCAACCGCATTCGCAAGCTCTACGAGACCCAGGGCGGCAAGGGTGCCGAGCCGCTCATGGCTGTCGACTGGTCGTACAAGGATCCGGCTGAGCCGAGCGCCGACGAGCTTTTGAAGGAGCTCAACGGCAAGGCGCTGGTGGATCTCAAGGACGCCAGCGGCAAGGTCACGCGTCAAGCAGGCTCGCAGCTCGCGAGCTTCGGCGAGATGCGCGACGACGGCTCGACCGATGGTGCCATGTGGATCTACACGGGCGTCTACGGCCCTGCGGGCAATCTCTCGCAGCGTCGTGACAATGCAGATCCGTCAGGCCTCGGCGTCTACGGCAACTGGGGCTTCTCGTGGCCTGCCAATCGCCGCATCCAGTACAATCGCGCCTCGGCCGATCCGGAAGGCAAGCCGTGGAGCGAGCGCAAGAAGTTTATGTTCTGGAACGGCGAGCGCTGGACTGGACCGGATGTGCCGGACTACGTGCCGACCATCCCGCCATCCCAGGCGACGGGCCCCTTTATCATGAACCCCGAAGGCGTCTCCCGCCTCTGGGTGCGCGGGCTGATGGCGGACGGACCGTTCCCGGTCCACTACGAGCCGTTCGAGTCGCCGGTGACGAACCCGGTCTACCCGAAGCTGAAAGGCAATCCGGCCGCGCGCGTGTTCGAGCGTGACCGGGCGTCGTTCGGCAACGCAAAGGAGTTCCCGATCGTCGCCACGACCTATCGTCTCGTCGAGCATTTCCACTACTGGACGAAGGGGGTGCACATGAATGCGGTCGTGCAGCCCGAGTTCTTCGTGGAGATGTCCGAACAGCTTGCGGCCGAAAAGGGCATCAAGCATGGCGGCTGGGTGCGTGTGTGGTCCAAGCGCGGATCGGTCAAGGGCAAGGCTGTCGTGACGAAGCGGCTGAAGCCTCTGACGATCGACGGGAAGACGGTTCACACCGTCGGACTGCCGCTCAACTTCGGCTTCATCGGTGTGGCTCGCAAAGCCAATCCGATCAACGGGCTGACGCCGCCGGTCGGTGACGCCAACTCGCAGACGCCGGAGTACAAGGCATTTCTCGTCAACGTCGAGCCCATCGTCGGGCCGGTGGCATAGGGGAGAGCACAGACATGTTTCCAGCAATCCCCAATCCCACCACGGAGAAGTCCGCCGCCAAATTCGGCGAGAAGGACATGATCCGCCGCTCGGCCTCCACGATCACGCCGCCTGCCAAACGGCAGACGGAGGTCGCGAAGCTGATCGATGTGTCGAAGTGCATCGGCTGCAAGGCATGTCAGACGGCTTGCCTCGAATGGAACCAGTTGACGGAGGAGGTCGGCGTCAATGTGGGTGTCTATGACAACCCACACGACCTGACGGCCAACAGCTGGACGCTGATGCGCTACACCGAGTACGAGAACCCGGAGAGCGGCAATCTTGAGTGGCTGATCCGCAAGGACGGCTGCATGCACTGCGAGGATCCGGGCTGTCTGAAAGCGTGCCCATCACCGGGCGCGATCGTGCAGTACTCCAACGGCATCGTCGACTTCGTGAAGGAGAACTGCATCGGCTGCGGGTATTGCGTGAAGGGCTGTCCCTTCAACATTCCCCGCATCTCGAAGGCCGATCACAAGGCCTACAAGTGCACGCTCTGCTCTGACCGCGTTGCGGTTGGTCAGGGCCCGGCCTGCCAGAAGGCTTGCCCGACCCAGGCCATCGTGTTCGGCACGAAGGACGAGATGAAAGCCTGGGCTGCAAAGCGCATCGCCGACTTGAAGTCTCGCGGCTTCGACAAGGCGGGGCTCTATGATCCGCCAGGTGTGCAGGGCACGCACGTCATGTACGTGCTTCATCACGCCGACAAGCCGCAGCTCTATGCCGGTCTTGCCAACAACCCACGCATCAGTCCGCTCGTCGAGGCCTGGAAGGGTGTCGGAAAGTACGCGGGCCTTGCGTTGATCGGCCTGACGGCTGCTGCTGGCGTGATCCACCACATCCTGCAAGGCCCCAATCGCGTCTCCAAGGAAGACGAGGAGAATGCCGAGAAGCTGGCGGGAGGTAAGTCGTGAGCGCACATGATCGGGACAGCGGCGCACACACGCGTGTGCCCCGCTATTCGGGAAGTGCCCGCATCAACCATTGGATCGTCGCGATCAGCTTCGTTCTATTGCTGTTGAGCGGGCTTTCGCTCTTCCATCCGAGCCTCTTCTGGCTGAGTGCGCTCTTCGGTGGCGGGGCGACGGTGCGCTGGCTCCATCCTTGGATCGGCGTTGTGCTCGTCGTCGGCTTCATCGGGCTTTTTATCCGCTTCTTCGCGCAGAATTTGCCCGAGCGCACGGACTGGGTGTGGCTCGCACGCATCCGCCATGTGTTGAGCGGCAACGACGAGTATCTGCCGGAAGTCGGCAAGTACAATGCCGGGCAGAAGTTCGTCTTCTGGTCGCAGTCTGTGCTGGTGGCGGTAATGTTCGTGACGGGCGTCGGGCTGTGGGAGCCGGGCCTTGCGTACTTCGAGAGCCTTTTCGGGTTCAAGGCGACGATCGACCAGCTTCGCGCTGCAGCTCTCATTCATGCCGCTGCAGCTGTGCTCACGATCACGATATGGATCGTCCACGTCTACGCGGCGATTTGGGTGCGTGGCACGTTCAGCGCCATGACTCGTGGTTTCGTCACCGGCGGTTGGGGCTGGCGGCATCACCGCAAGTGGCTGCGCAAGGAAGTCGACGAAGGCAAAGTCGAGCGGCAGAATGTGACACCTGCCGAATAGGCAATCTACGGTTCTTTCGGCATTCCCAGGTTTGCCGGAAGAACCCCTTTTTGCCGTTTCATGCTTCGCGTCGTGCATGGCGCGCTCGAGCGTTCTCGACATGAGCGTCCGACAATCGAAGACAACAGCAGAGGTGCCAATGCCCGGTGGACGCCGCATAGTCGGCGACATGAGCGATATCGGAGAGCAGGCGAAGCCCCCCTTCGCCGTGCTCCCTGATCCATCCGCGCTGTTTCTGAGCCGTGCCGAGCGTCTTGCGCAATTGGCGCGCTCTGGCCACAAACTCGGCCCCTATCTCGACTTTCTCGCAAGGCTCGCCTCGGCGCAGCATGACATCGTGGCCACGCTGCCACCCCTATCCTTGCCGTCCGCAGACGTTATTGCGCGCGCACAGCAGAACGGCATGCCGCCGATCGCACGCGGAACGCTCGAGCCCGACGGTGCAATGCTGGCTGCCGTCGAGCAGATTGCCGCCCGGCTTCGCCAGACGCCCTTGCCTGCGACGACTGCGGCAGCTGTCGATGCGCTCGTCGAGGCTCTTCCCTCGGGCGGGCGCGAACTCGTGTCGGGGGCATTGAAGGATCTACCCGCCGACGACATGGCCCAGCGCGTTCTGATCCTTGCAGGGCTCCAGGTGCATTTCACGCGACTGGCGGCGATGCTGGATGCCGAGGCGCTGACACTGGTCGCCAATGCGGCGTGTCCCTCTTGCGGCAGCCCACCCGTCGCGAGCAGCGTGGTCGGGTGGCCTAAGGCCTACAACACGCGCTACTGCACGTGCGGTCTCTGCGGGACCATGTGGAACGTGATCCGCGTCATGTGCGTGCTGTGCGGATCGACGGATGGCGTGAGCTTCCGCGGAATCGAGGATCAGCCCGATACGGTGAAGGCCGAGACGTGCGAGACTTGCCGCGGCTACGTGAAGATCGTCTACCAGGTCAACGACGTCGCGCTCGAGCCGCTCAGCGACGACGTGGCCAGCGTCGGCCTCGATATGCTGCTTGCCGAGGAAGGCTGGAAGCGCGGCAGCCAGAACCCCTTCCTGCTGGGCTACTGACAGCGCCTGCACCACGCTTCCAATAAGGGCCGCACTCCCGCTACTTCGTTCCGTACATCCTGTCGCCAGCATCGCCGAGGCCTGGGACGATATAGGCGTGGTCGTTGAGCGCGCGATCGATGGCGGCGGTCAGGATCGGCACGTCGGGATGCGCAGCGGCGAAGGTGTCGATGCCCGCCGGGGCGGCAAGCAGACAGACGAACTTGATGCGCCGTGCACCGGCTTCCTTGATGCGTTGGACGGCGGCAACAGCAGAGTTACCCGTCGCCAGCATGGGATCGACGCAGATGCAGACTCGATCCTCGATGTGGTCGGGAAGTTTCAGGTAGTACTCAATGGGCTTCAGTGTCTTTGGATCGCGATAGAGTCCGATGTGGCCGACGCGTGCGGATGGCACGAGGTCGAGCATGCCATCCAGCAGTCCGTTCCCGGCGCGCAGGATCGAGATGAAGCAGAGCTTCTTGCCTTCGAGGCGCGGTGCCATGAAAGTCTCGAGCGGTGTTGTGGTCTCGACCATCTCGGTCTCGAGATCACGGCAGATCTCGTAGGTGAGGAGCAGGCTGATCTCGCGCAGTAGAGTCCTGAACTTTGACGTCGTGGTGCTGACATCTCTCATGAGAGTCAATTTGTGCTGGACCAGCGGGTGCGAGATGACGGTGACATTGGCTGGCATCATGAGCCTCGGTTTCATGCGGTGACGGGGCGGCGCCAGACATTGGTACGAGGATGGCTGGCGCGGGCAGATGGCGCCCGTCCCATCTTAGCGCAGTGTGCAATCGGCCGCTCGTGCCGCGCTCAGGTCGCTTTGCGGCTGCGGGTGCCGATCCAGAATGCGAGCTGCCCGATGACACTTGCAGTGGCGAGGATGATACCTGCCGCGAGCGCGGGATCATTGCCGAGTGCGACGAGGCCTGCGCACAAGGCGCCGATACCCATCTGGGCGGAGCCATAGAGGCCCGACGCCGATCCTACAATGCGCGGGTTGACGCCGAGAGCCTGCGTAAGTGCCGTCGGCGAGGAGATCCCGGCCCCGACCGTGAAAACGACCATCGGGATGACCGCAAGAGCGACGTTCAAGTGGCCTGACAGCGCCGCGCCAAGAAAGCAGAACGCGGCGACTGCGCTGAGCAGGCTTGAGCGAGCCAGAAGCCTGCCGATCGGAATGCCGGGAATGAGCCGCGTTGCGAGTATGGTCCCGAACGAGAAGCCGCCGACTAGCAGCCCGAGATAGATGCCGACCTCGTAGGCTGGCCGGTGAAGTTCTTCGACGAGAATGAAGGGAGCGGCGGCGACGAACGCATACATGGATGTCGTTGCGCAGCCGCCGCCGATTGCGTAGCCGACGAACGAGGGCGACCGCAGCAGATTGCCGTAGTCACGCAGGATCGTCCCGGTGCTTACGTTGTCTGTGACAGGGCGCGTCTCGGGCAGCAGGCGCCACAGGAAAATAAGGTTCACGACGCCGAGTGCGCCGAGCGAGACGAAGATTGCACGCCAACCGAACGATGCCGAGAGCACGCCGCCAATGACGGGCGCCATGCCCGGGCCCAGCGTCACCATCAGGTTCATGAGGGCGAGCTGGCGCGCGACATCCAACGGTCCTGCTGTGTCGCGCACGATCGCGCGGCCCAATGCCAGGCCAGCGCCTCCGCCGAAAGCCTGGAACACGCGCGCCGCAATGAGCGCTTGAACATTCGGGGCCAGCGCTGCGGCCATGCCCGCGATGGCATAGAGTCCAAGTCCCGCCATCAGAACCGGCCGGCGACCGAAACGATCGGATACCGGCCCGTATCCAAGCTGCCCCACGGCCATGCCCAGAATGTACAGGCTGATCGTGAGCTGCATGGCGGCGGCGGATGTGCCGAGGTCCCGTGCCGCATGCGGTAGCGCGGGCACCAGCATGTGCATGGCGATCGGCCCGGTCAGCGTGAACAGGGCAATGAGCCATAGCGGCACGCGCGGGGTGGTGCTGGGTGGCTGACCCGGAGGATCTGCGGCCTTCGGTGTCACGGCAACTCGCCCATGTCTGGAGTATCGTCTCTCAATCGGGCCGCCACCTCAGTCCGGAAGCTTCGCGCCCCTGCGCTCGACGATCAGCTTATAGTGCTCAGGGCGCCGATGACGGGCGAAATTGAAGACCGTCGATTTGTAGGAAACGGTCAGATCGAGATCGCAGTGCGCAACGGCCAACTCGTCGCCGAGCGTGGTGCACATGGCGACTCTTTCGCCTGATGGCGCGATGATCTGCGATTGGCCGAGATGCATGACCCCTTCCTCGACGCCGGCCTTCGCGACGCCCACCACCCAGGTGCCGTTCTGATAGGCGCCTGATTGCATAACGAGCGTATTGTGGAAGTTGCCGAGCGCGTCGTGCTCCGGCGCGGGTGGATTGTGCAGTGGGGTGTTGTAGCCGAGCAGGATCATCTCGACGCCTTGCAGGCCCATGACGCGATACGTCTCCGGCCAGCGCCGGTCATTGCAAATGCACATGCCGATGATGCCGCCGAACGCGCGCCAGACAGGAAAGCCGAGATCGCCGACGTCGAAGTAGCGCTTCTCAAGATGCTGGAATGCGCGGGTGGGCTCGTGATCGGCGTGGCCCGGCAAGTGGACTTTTCGGTACTTGGCGACGATGCTGCCCGACTTGTTCACCAGGATAGCTGTATTGAAGCGCCGTGTGTGCCCAGCTTCCTGCACGAGCTCGGCATAGCCAAGATGAAAGCCGATGTCGAGCTCGCGTGCCGTCTCGAAGAGCGGCGCCGTTTCTAGCGAAGGCATCTCGCGCTCGAAGTAGGTGTCGATCTCGCGTTGATCTTCCAAGTACCAGCGCGGAAAGAACGTCGTGAGGGCCAGCTCGGGATAGACGACGATATCGCAGCCGGCGTCTTTCGCCTGGCGCATGAGCGCAATGAGCCGAGCGACCACCTCACGGCGGGTCTCCGCGCGCGCGATCGGTCCGAGCTGGGCGGCGCCCACTTTCACACGTCTTGGCATCGGAAGTCCTCACACCGTCTGTACGGGCTCGCCTTCACGCAGGTGGCAGGCCGCGAAGTGCCCCGGCTTCGTCTCGCGCATGACTGGGCGCTCCACCTTGCAGCGCTCCACGGCATAGGGGCATCGCGTATGGAAGTGACAGCCGGGCGGCGGTTTGATTGGGCTCGGCACATCACCCTGCAAGATGATGCGGTTCGGTTTGACTGTCGGATCAGGCACCGGAACAGCCGACAGCAGCGCCTCCGTGTAGGGGTGCTGCGGGCTCGCGAAGAGCGATGCCTTGTCAGCAATCTCGACAATGCGGCCGAGGTACATGACCGCCACACGATGGCTGATGTGCTCGACGACTGCGAGATCGTGCGCGATGAAGAGGTACGCGACGCCGAACTCCTTCTGCAGATCGATCAGCAGATTGATGACCTGTGCCTGCACGGAGACGTCGAGTGCAGAGACGGGCTCGTCGCACACGATGAGGCTTGGACGCACGGCAAGTGCGCGCGCAATGACGAGCCGCTGGCGCTGGCCTCCAGAGAACTCGTGCGGAAAGCGCGATAGCTGATCGCTGCGCAGACCGACGTTGTCGAAGAGCTGGCTCACGCGCTTGTCGATCTCACCTTCGCCGATTGCCTCGAAATTGCGCAGTGGTTCGGCGACGATGTCGCGGGCGCGCATGCGAGGATTGAGCGACGAGTACGGATCCTGGAAGACGACCTGCATGGTGCGGCGGCAATCGCGCATGCTTTCGCCGCCGAGTTCGTCGATGCGACGGCCACCGAGGCGGATCTCGCCCGCCGTCGACGGGATGAGCTTGAGAATGAGCTTGCCTGCCGTGGACTTGCCGCAGCCGGACTCGCCGACGAGGCCGAGTGTTTCACTCTCGCCAATGGAGAAGCTGATGCCGTCAACGGCGTGAACGTATGCACCCGGACGACCGAAGAGGCCCTTCTTGACGGGAAAATCCTTCTTGAGGTTCTTGACCTCCAGAACGGGTGGCAGATTGGGCTTCATGCCGCGTGCTCCTTCACGCGCGGCGCTTGCCAGCACGCGGCCCAATGCTTTTCACTCTTCTCCTCGAGAGGTGGATAGTGTGCGCGGCAATGATCGACGGCCTGGGCGCAGCGCGGCGCAAAGATGCAGCCGTCGATCTTCCGTGTGAGCGCCGGAACGACGCCTGGAATCTCGGCGAGGCGCTTGTGCTCGCCGCTGCCGTCTGCGAGGCGCGGCATGGAGCCGAGCAGGGCGCGCGTGTAGGGATGCTGCGGGCGAGCAAAGAGATCCTCGACGCTCGCCTGCTCGACGACCTTGCCCGCGTACATGACAATGACGCGTTCGGCCATCTCCGCGACGACGCCAAGGTCGTGCGTGATGAGGATGATCGCCGTCCCGGTCCTCTCCTTGAGCTGGCGCATGAGATCGAGGATCTGCGCCTGCACAGTCACGTCGAGTGCCGTCGTTGGCTCATCGGCGATGAGAAGCTTCGGGTCGCAAGCGAGTGCCATGGCGATCATCACGCGCTGGCGCATGCCGCCAGAAAGCTCGTGCGGGTATTGCGCGACGCGCCGCTCGGGTTCCGGGATGTTGGCAAGCCGCAGCATCTCGATAGCGCGCGCTGTAGCTGCAGCTTTGTCGAGCTTCTGGTGCAGCACGAGTGTCTCGGTGATCTGCCGACCAATGGTGAGGACCGGATTCAGCGAGGTCATCGGCTCCTGGAAGATCATCGAGATGTCATTGCCGCGGATCCTCCGCATCTCGGGCTCGGGAAGCGTGAGCAGGTCGCGTCCCTGGAAACGGATGCTGCCGGCCGACTTGCCCGGCGGCGATGGAATGAGACGCAGAATGGACATGGCCGTGACGGACTTGCCGCAGCCGCTCTCGCCTACGATCGCCAGCGTCTCGCCTGCATTCAGTTGAAAGGAGACGCCGTTCACGGCACGACTGACGCCGTCCTCGGTGCGGAAGTGCGTCTGCAGCTTTTCGACTTTGAGAAGCGCCATCACACTAGAGCCTCTTCGCCATGCGGGGATCGACGGCATCGCGCAGACCGTCACCCAGAAGATTGACCGCGAGGACCGTGAGCGAGAGGAAGATTGCCGGGAAGAACACGATGAAGGGCTTCACCTGCCACAGCGCGCGGCCGTCCGCCATGATGTTACCCCAGGAAGGAATGATCGGCGGCGTGCCAGCGCCGATGAACGAGAGAATCGATTCCGTGATCATGGCGCTCGCACAGATGTACGTGGCCTGCACGGAAAGCGGCGCGATCGTGTTCGGCAGGATGTGGCGGATGATGATCATGGGCGTGCGCGTGCCCGCGGCCACGGCTGCCTCCACGTAGGGCTGCTCGCGCAGTGACAGCACCACACCGCGCACGAGGCGCGTCACGCGAGGGAACTCAGCGACCGCAATCGCGGCTATGACGTTCCCCACGCTGCCGCGGGTGAGCGCCATGAGTGCCACGGCGAGGAGGATGGGCGGGATCGACATCATGCCATCCATGATGCGCATGATGATGCTGTCCGCCCACCGCACGAAGCCCGAGATGAGGCCGACGACGAGACCGGCGATCGAGGCTATGATGGCGACCGAAAAGCCGACGACCAGCGAGACGCGGGCGCCGTAAATGACGCGTGAGTAGATGTCGCGGCCCATCATGTCGGACCCGAACCAGAACTCTGCGGACGGCGATCGCGTGCGCTTGGCTGGCGCGAGTGCTGAAGGGTCGGTCGTACCGAGAAACGGCGCGAGGATCGCCATGAGAATGAGCAGCAGCAACATGAAGCCGCCGATGGCGATCGCGGGATGACGATAGGCGAAGCCGCTGATGCCGTGACGCTGCTTGACCGGCGGCAGGATGTCAGGAAGCTCCGGCTCGCCGACGAGCACGGGCACTTCAGCCGGAGAGGAGGCGGTGGCTGTCAATAGCGGATCCTCGGATCGAGCACTGTGTAGATGAGATCTACGATCAGATTGACGAGCACGTAGATGAAGCTGAAGAGCAGCACGATGCCCTGGATGACAGGATAGTCGCGCCGCAGAATGGCATCGATTGTCAGGCGGCCGAGGCCGGGAATAGCGAACACGCTCTCCGTCACGACGGCACCACCGATCAGGAGTGCCATGCCGATGCCGATCACAGTGACGATGGGAATTGCTGCATTCTTGAGCGCGTGCAGGAAGAGAATGGGTCTCTGCCCGAGACCCTTGGCTCTCGCCGTGCGGATATAATCCTGCTGCAGCACCTCGAGCATGGAGGCGCGCGTGATGCGCGCAATGAGCGCGATATAGACGCAGCCGAGCGCGATCGATGGCAGAATGAGGTTCTCGAACCAGGGCCAGAGACCCGCGGACAAGGGCGTGTAGCCCTGCACGGGCAGCAGTTCGAGCTCCAGCGCGAAGACGTAGGCCAGCACGTAGCCGACGACGAATACCGGCACGGAGAAGCCGAACACCGCGAAGCCCATGAGTACGCGATCGATCCAGCTCCCGGCTTTCCACGCTGCGACGACGCCCATCGGCACCGCGATGACGATCGAAAGTATGAGCGTGATCACCATCAGCGAGAGCGTCGGCTCGAGGCGTTGGCCGATGAGCTGTGTCACCGGCATTCCCGTGAACATCGACGTGCCGAGATCACCGTGCAGAATGCGCCAGGACCATTCAGCGAAGCGCTCGAGGAAGGGTCGGTCGAGACCGAGGGCGGTCCGAATGCGCTCGACATCCTGCGGCGTCGCCTGGTCACCGGCGATGACCACGGCAGGATCGCCCGGCGCAATGTAGAGCAGGCTGAAGACGAACAGAGCGACGATCCCCATGACGGGGATCGTCGAGATGATGCGCCTTAAGATGAAGCCGAGCATGTTTCGGCCAATCTAGTGTCCCGATTCCGAAATTCGCCAAAGCTCGATGCTAGCGCCCCGAGAGAACTTCGGAATCAATTGGGACACTAGAAAATTGGTCCTTCTAGTGTGATTCAGATCGAGAAATTCGCTCGATACCGTGCCGCGAGACGTGGCGAATTTCTCGATCATCACACTAGCCTTTCTTGACGTTCCAGAAGAACGGCAGCGGACCGCCAACGACGCCGCTAATGTTGCTGCGCCAGGCCTGGAAGCCTTTGTAGAAGCCGGTCGGGATATAGACGACGTCGTCCATGGCCGCTTTATTTATGCGGGCCATGGCGGACTTCTCTTCATCCGCATTTTTGGCTTCGAACCAGGCTTCGATCTCTTTTTCGGTGTTGGGGCTGTTGGGCCAGCCGAACCACGCATTGTCGCCGGTCCCGCGGAGCGCGTTATAGGCGGCGGGCGTAGCGCAGTCGGCGCCTGCGTGCCACGTGTGGAACATGCCCCAGCCGCCCTGTCCCGGCGGCGACTTGGATGCACGACGCTGGCCGACCGTACCCCAGTCCGTAGCGACGAAATCCACGGTCATGCCGATCTTCTTCAGCAGGTCCGCCGTCACTTCACCCATGGCCTTGAGGGGAGCCTGATCCTGCGCCACGATGCAGGTCACGGGCTGGCCCGAATAGCCGGCTTCAGCGAGCAGCTTTTTCGCACCATCGATACTGCGAGGGCCCTTGAGGATGTCGCCACCCTCTTCGGTGTAGAATGGCGTGCCGGGCGTGAAGAAGCTTGGCAGCAGTTGCCACAGGCTGTCGTCGCTACCGACGACGGCGCGCATGTAGTCTTCCTGGCTGAGCGCCATTTGCACGGCCTTGCGCACCTTCAGGTTATCGAAGGGCGGATGCATGTGGTTGAGGCGGAAGGATCCGACGTTGCCGAGCGGGTCGGCGATGTCGACTTTGATGTTGCGGTTGCGCTTCAGGACGGGGATGAGATCGGGGATGGGGGTCTCCCACCAATCGATCTCGCCACTTTGGAGCGCCGCCGACGCCGTCGCGGGATCGGGCATGATCACCCACTCGAGGCGATCGATGGCAATGACCTTGCCGCCAGCGAGCCAGCTCGCCGGTTCCGAGCGCGGCACGTAATCGGCGAATTTCTCGAAGACGGCCTTCGCGCCCGGCACCCACTCCTTCTGCGCGAACTTCATCGGGCCGCTGCCGACGTACTCGGTGATCTGCTTGAACGGGTCGGTTTGCGCGATCCGCTCGGGCATGATGAAGGCGATCGGCGTGTTGTTCTTTCCGAGCGCGAAACGCATCTTCGGGAAGGGCTTCGAGAGCACCCACTTCACGGTCTTGTCGTCGACCGCCGCCAATTCCTTCTGGATGGCCTTGATCATGAGGCCCATGGGATCGCGAGCACACCAGCGCGTGAGCGACGCGACGACGTCCTTGGCGAGCACGGGCTCGCCCGTGTGGAACTTCAGACCCGAGCGGAGCTTGAAGGTCCAGGTGAGGCCGTCGCTCGAAACTTCGTCGCCCTCGACCATCTGGGGCTGCGCTTCGAGCTTGTCATTGACTCCGTAGAGCGTGTCCCACACGAGCATCGAGGCATTGCGCACGACGTACTGCGTGCCCCAGATGGGATCGAAGTTCGCGAGATTGGCCTGGGGCACGAACTTGAGGGTCTTTGCGGCACCTTGCGCAATGGCCGGTGCCGCGATGCCGCCCGATGCGGCCAACGCGCCAACGCTCAGTGAGGATTTGAGAAAACTTCTGCGGTCCATCGTTGGAACTCCCCTTGACCGAAAATCGTGGCAAGCTAGGTGTGCGGACGACAGTGCGTGAGCAAACGATAGCCCGAGATGTTCGTGCCTGCCTAATCATCATTTCGCACTGCACCATCGCCTACGGTCAAGGCGGCAAGACCGGGCATCATGCTGGATGATTGTGCAGGCATCGGTGGGACGCACTGAACAAGAGAGACATTCGAGATGGCGCTGAAGATCAACGACACCGATGTCCTGCTGGTCGTCGACATCCAGAATGACTTCTGTCCGGGCGGTAGCCTCGCCGTGCCGGCGGGCGATGAGATCGTGCTGCTCGTCAATCGTCTCGCCGCGAAATTCCAGCACGTCGTGTTGACGCAGGACTGGCATCCTGCCGGGCACAGCTCGTTTGCCTCGGTTCATCCCGGGCGGAAGCCATTCGAGGTGGTCACGTTTCCGTATGGCCCGCAGGTTCTGTGGCCCGACCATTGTGTGCAGGGGAGCGTCGGCGCCGAGTTCCATGCTGGATTGGATGTCCCTCATGCGGAGCTGATCATCCGCAAGGGCTATCGGCGCGCCGTCGATTCCTATTCGGCGTTCTTCGAGAATGACCGCAAAACGCCAACGGGCCTCGCGGGCTATCTGCGCGAGCGTGAGCTCAGTCGTGTCTTCATCGTCGGCCTCGCGCTCGATTTCTGCGTGCGCTACTCCGCAGAAGACGGGCATCGGAGCGGCTTCGAAATGGTCGTGATCGAGGAGGCAAGCCGCGGCATCGATCTCGACGGGTCGATTGACGCCGCGCGCCGTGCTTTTGTCGAGCTCTCCATTCCCGCGATGCCTATCGACGGCATCCGCTGAGAAAGCGGATCGCGTCGATGCGCATTTGGGCACGCAACCCAGCGACGCTTCGCTCCTCGCTTCGGTGCGTACCGCTGCGCGATCAGCGCTGCTCCGAGGTACTCGCGCGGGCTAATTTTCAGGCGTTTGTATGCGATTTTGTATGCAAACCTGCACATGCGAGCGAACGAAGCTGATCTCGCTTCGCGAAAGAAACGCGTGGAATAATCATTTTACATCAATTCATTGATCGAAATCGGGACGGCGTGTTCAGAGTTGGCACAAAGGTTGCTGTTAACCCTTCAGTAGCGTTTTGGGCTCGCACGCAACGAAGGGATTGCTCATGAAACGTCGCACGTTCCTGAAGTCATTGTCTGCTGCCAGCGCAGCCTCCGCGCTCCCCATCCCGGCCGTCTGGTCCAGCGCCAAAGCACAAGCCCGACAGGAAACGCTGCTCGTCGTTTCGGAGAGCGGTCCCAACAACGTCGACATCCACGGAGTTGGGACGAACGTGCCCGGCTACGAGGTGTCGTGGAACTGCTACGACCGGCTCATCAGCCACGAGATGAAGACGCTGCCGAACGGCACGCAGTACTACGATCGCGACAAGTTCAAGATGGAGCTCGCGGAAGACATGAACGTCGGCGACATGTCGGCGACGTTCAAGCTGCGCAAGGACGCGAAGTTCCAGGATGGAACGCCGGTTACGGCAAAGGATGTGAAATGGTCGCTTGATCGCGCCGTCAGCGTCGGCGGTTTCCCAACGTTCCAGATGGGCGCCGGCTCACTCACGAAGCGCGAGCAGTTCGTAGTCGTCGATGACCACACCGTGCGTGTCGACTTCATTAAGAAGGACCGCCTGACGATCCCGGATCTGGCGGTGATCGTTCCCTGCATTATCAACTCTGGTCTCGTGCAGAAGCATGCCACGGAAAAGGATCCGTGGGGGCTCGAGTACACGAAGCTCAATACGGTCGGTGGCGGCGCCTACAAGATGACGAAATGGCAGCCGGGCGCCGAAGTGATCCTCGAGCGCAACGACGACTGGAAGCTTGGTCCGCAGCCGAAGGTCCGCCGCATCATCTGGCGCATGGTACCGTCGGCCGGCAACCGTCGCGCGCTGCTCGAGCGTGGTGATGCTGACATCTCATATGAGCTGCCGAACAAGGATTTTGTCGAGCTGCGCGAGGCCGGCAAGCTTAGTATCGTCTCGACGCCGTTCTCTAACGGCTGCCAGTATATCGGCATGAACGTGACGAAGCCGCCGTTCGACAATCTCAAAGTGCGCCAGGCTGTTGCGTATGCGATCCCCTACCAGAAGATCATGGATGCGGCGCTGTACGGGCTTGCAAAGCCGCTCTACGGCTCGGGTCTCGACAAGGTCAAGGATGCCGCTTGGCCCGTTGCACACAACTATAACACCGACATCGCCAAGGCGAAGCAGCTCCTAGCTGAAGCCGGCTATCCGAATGGGTTTGAGACAAGCATTTCGTTCGACCTGGGCTTCGCGACGATCAATGAGCCGCTCTGCGTGCTGGTGCAGGAGAGCCTCGCACAAATCGGCATCAAGGCCGAGATCAACAAGGTCACCGGAGCCAACTGGCGCACCGAGCTCAACAAGAAGACGATGCCGCTCTACACCAACGTGTTCTCGGGCTGGCTCGACTATCCGGAATACTTCTTCATCTGGTGCTATCACGGCCGGAATTCGATCTTCAACACGATGGGCTATCAGTCCAAGGAGATGGACGCGTTCATCGACGGCGCTGGCGATGCTGCTACGGCCGGCAACGCGGCCGCCTACGAGACGAATGTAAAGGGCTTCCTCGATCTCGCTTTCACCGACATTCCCCGCATCCCGATTTTCCAGCCACTCTCCAACGTCGCGATGCAGAAGAACGTGTCGGGTTACCAGTACTGGTTCCACCGTCGCCTCGACTATCGCTCGCTCGTGAAGGGATAAGTCTCCGTCACGACCTCGAAGAGGAGGTGGGCTATGCTGAGAATGGTTCTGAAGCGCCTCATGCTCGCGATTCCGAGCCTGATCGGTGTCGTGATCGTGACTTTTCTGCTGACGCGTGCGCTCCCGGGTGATCCCGCAGCGTACTTCGCCGGCCCGGCGGCAACGGAAGAAGCTGTTGCCCAGATCAGAAAGCAGCTCGGACTGGATCAGCCCTTACCGCAGCAGTTCGTGCGGTACGTCAGTGATCTCTCTCGTGGTGATATGGGCGTGGCGCTGACGACCGGACAGCCGGTTGCCGCGGAGATCATGTCGCGGTTGCCGGCTTCGGCGGAGCTTACTCTGCTCGGGCTGATCGTGTCGGTCCTCATCGCAGTGCCGCTCGGCATTCTGGCCGCGACAAGCCCGGGGTCGATGATCGATCATACATGCCGTATTGTCACAACGGCCGGCGTGTCGCTGCCGGTCTTCTTCACGGGCCTGGTTTTGGTCTACTTCTTTTACTATCAGCTCGGGGTCGCGCCGGCACCCCTCGGGCGCCTCGATGTCTATTTCAGTGCACCGCCGCAGATCACCGGCTTCTATCTGATCGACAGTCTCATCGCGCGTGATGGTGAGACGTTCGTCGCGAGCCTGAAGCAGCTCATTCTACCTGCTGCAACCCTGGCGATTTTTGCGCTGGCGCCCATCGCACGTATGACGCGCGCGTCGATGCTGGCCGTGCTCGGCTCCGAGTTCGTGCGTACGGCGCGCGCGAGTGGCCTCTCGCCCGGCACGGTGATCGTCACGTATGCCTTTCGCAACGCCATGCTGCCGGTCATCACGACGCTCGGTATGGTCTTCTCCTTCCTGCTCGGTGCAAACGTGCTGGTCGAGAAGGTGTTCGCCTGGCCCGGCATTGGCTCGTATGCAGTAGAGGCGCTCATCGCGTCCGACTTCGCGCCGGTGCAAGGTTTCGTGCTCACCATGGCGGTGATGTACGTCATGCTCAATCTTCTGATCGATGTTCTTTACGGACTGATCGATCCGCGCGTGAGGATCGAGGCATGAGCGACGCGACCGCCACTCCCGCCGCGCCGACGCACGGCATTGGTGCCATCCTGCGACATGCGCAGTACGTGATCGGCGAGAACAAGGTCACAGGCTTTGCTTTCGGGCTTTTCCTGCTGATCGTTCTGGCTGCACTCATCGGGCCGTATATCGTGCCGCACGATCCGCTTGCGAGCAACACGTCGGCGGCCTTGCAGGGACCATCGGCAAAGTACTGGTTCGGCACGGATCAGCTCGGCCGCGATGTCTTCAGTCGCGTGATCGTTGCGACGCGGCTCGATTTTGCGATTGCGATCTTCTCGGTTGCCCTGGTCTTTCTCATGGGCGGCCTCGCGGGCGTGGCCGCAGGATTCTTCGGCGGCTGGACGGATCGCATCGTCAGCCGGATTGCCGACACGATCATGGCCTTTCCGCTGTTCGTTCTCGCCATGGGCATCGTCGCGGCGCTCGGCAATACCGTCGAGAACATCATACTCGCGACGGCCATCGTGAACTTCCCGCTCTACGCGCGTATTGCCCGCGCCGAGGCGAACGTGCGGCGCGAGGCGGGCTTCGTGCAGGCCGCGCGTCTCTCCGGCAATGGCGAATTCCGCATTCTGCTCGGGCATATCCTGCCGAACATCATGCCCATCATGGTCGTGCAGATGTCGCTGACCATGGGCTACGCAATCCTCAACGCCGCCGGTCTCTCGTTCATCGGTCTCGGCGTGCGGCCGCCGACACCCGAGTGGGGCATCATGGTGGCCGAGGGGGCTGCGTTCATGGTTTCTGGCGAGTGGTGGATCGCCTTCTTTCCGGGCCTCGCGCTCATGCTCGCGGTCTTCTGCTTCAATCTGCTCGGTGACGGTCTGCGCGACATCATCGATCCGCAGCGGCGTACGTGAGGGACACGCCATGACAGCAGCAATTCCAAATGCACCGGCAGAAGTCCCGCTTCTCGATGTGCGCGATCTCACGGTCGAGTTCTCGACACGGCGCGGGGCGGTGCAGGCGGTCAAGCACGTCGACGTGACGGTCGGCAAGGGAGAGACTGTCGCGATCGTTGGGGAATCCGGCTCCGGAAAATCGGTGACATCCTACGCAGTCATGCGCATTCTCGATCGCGCTGGGCGCATCGCCGATGGAACGATCACCTTCGGCGGCGTAGATGTCGGCAAGGCCGGGGAACGGGAGATGCGCGATCTCCGGGGGCGGGAGATTTCGATGATCTTCCAGAACCCGCGCGCCGCTCTGAACCCCATCCGCAAAGTCGGGCATCAGATCGAGGATGTGCTGCGCCAGCACGCGCAGGCGGGATCGGATGACTCCAAGGCCAAGGCGATCGCGATCCTCGAGCAGGTTCGCATTGCTCGGCCCGATGAGCGCTATCATGCCTTTCCCTTCGAACTTTCGGGCGGCATGTGCCAGCGCGTCGTCATTGCGCTCGCGCTTGCGTGCCGTCCGCAGCTCCTGATTGCCGACGAGCCGACGACCGGGCTTGACGTGACGACACAGAAGACGGTCATGGATCTCGTCGTCGAACTCACGCGACAGCGCGGCATGTCGACAATCCTCATCACGCACGACCTCGGACTTGCAGCAGCCTACTGCGACCGTGTCGTGGTCATGGAGAAGGGCCGCGTCGTAGAGACAGCCAATTCTCACGCGATATTTTCAGCACCTAATCATCCTTATACTCGCAAGCTCGTGCGGGCGACGCCGCGCCTCGGCGTGACACTTTCCGATCTCCTGCCTGAGGAAGAGGGCGTCGCGCGCAAAGCCTCCCGCGCGAGCAACGGCGCGAACGGTGCGAATGGCGCCGGGCACGCATCCTCGGATGAGCAGCCGCTGCTCGTCGTCGAGGGGCTCGTCAAGGAATACCCACGCAAGGACACCGGTGGCGGTTCGCTGAAATCGCTGTTCAAGCGGAACGGCGCTGCCACCGCGCCGGAGGGGCCACCGCCGGTTTTTCGCGCCGTAGATGGCATCAGCTTCAGCGTGCGTCGCGGGGAGAGCGTCGGGCTCGTCGGCGAGTCCGGTTGCGGCAAGTCCACGACCTCGACCATGGTCATGCGGCTCATCGATAAGACGGGCGGGCAGATCCTCTTCGACGGCGAGGACATCGGCGCCATACCGGCACGCCAGTTCGCGCGTCTTCCCCTTAGGAAGCGCATTCAGATGGTGTTCCAGGATCCGACAGAAAGCCTCAACCCGCGCTTTACAGCGGTGCGTGCGATAGCTGATCCGATCCTGCGCATGGGCGAGTCGATGAGCGCCAAAGCCGTACGGGCGCGCTGCGAGGAGCTGGCGACGCAGGTTGGCTTGCCGCTCGAATTTCTCGATCGATTTCCGCACCAGCTATCCGGCGGACAGAAAGCCCGCGTCGGGATTGCGCGCGCCATTGCTTTGAAACCCGATCTCGTCATCCTCGACGAACCGACGGCGGCGCTCGACGTTTCGGTGCAGGCCGTTGTGTTGAACCTGCTTCAGGACCTCAAGGAGCAGCTCGGCATGAGCTATCTCTTCGTGTCGCACGACCTCAATGTGGTACGCTTGCTCTGCGATCGTGTGATCGTGATGCAGGCCGGACGCATCGTCGAGGAGGGGCCGACCGAGAAGGTGTTGGGAGCGCCGGCAGCCGCATACACGCGCGAGCTGCTGTCCGCCATCCCGCATCCGCCGCTGTAGTCGACGGGAGATTCGCATGAGCGAAATCGATAACCAGGCCCTCGAGGTTTACATAAGGACCGCAGCAACGGCGCTCGGCATTCCGCTCGAGGAGGCCTGGATACCGTCCATACGTACAAATCTCGCGATCTCCCTTCGGCTCGCGGCGACAGTCGCAGAGTTCGAGCTGCCAGATGAGAGCGAACCGGCACCCGTGTTCGAGGCCTGAGACATGGAAACCTGGCCCACAGCTGCCGAGATTGCCGATGCCGTTGCACAAGGGCGCACGAGCGCCACTGCTGTGACCGATGCCGCGCTGTCGCGCATCGAACAGCAGAACGGCGTGCTCAATGCGTTCACCGCGGTGACAGCCGCGCGCGCCCGCGCGAAGGCCCGCGAGGTCGACGCCGCCCGCGCGGCCGGCAAGCCGCTCGGTCCGCTGGCCGGCGTACCTTTTGCGGTCAAGAATCTGTTCGATGTCGCCGGCACTTCCACGCTCGCCGGCTCCAAGATCAATCGCGAGCGTGAGCCTGCGTCAGCTGACTCGCCGCTCATCACGCGCCTGGAGAGCGCAGGCGCTATTCTCGTCGGCGCGCTCAATATGGGCGAGTATGCCTACGACTTCACCGGTGAGAACGTGCACGATGGCCCCTCGCGCAATCCACACGACACTGGGCGCATGACGGGTGGCTCGTCGGGCGGTTCCGGCGGCGCGGTGGCTGGCGGTCTCGTGCCGCTTTCGCTCGGATCGGATACGAATGGATCGATCCGCGTGCCCTCGTCGTTCTGCGGACTGTTCGGATTGAAGCCGACGTACGGGCGATTGACGCGTGCGCGCACATTTCCTTTCGTAGCGAGCCTCGATCACCTCGGGCCGCTCGCACGCAGCACACGCGACCTCGCGCTCGCCTATGATGCCATGCAGGGACCCGATGCCGAGGATCCGGTGTGCACGACGCGCGCTTCCGAATCCGCGTTGCCGACGCTTGGTTCGGGCATTGGTGGCTTGCGTGTCGTCGTGGCAGGCGGCTATTTCGAGCGTGGCGCAGGAGCCGAGGCGCTTTCGGCGCTCGCGACGGTGGCCAAGGCGCTCGGCGCCGAGCAGCGCATCGAAATTCCCGAAGCCGCGCGCGCACGAGCTGCGGCTTTCATCATCACGACCACAGAGGGCGGTGCGCTGCATATGGATCGTCTGCGCACGAACGCGGACGATTTTGATCCCGCGACGCGCGATCGGCTGATCTCGGGCCTGATGATCCCGGCGTCGCTCGTGGTCAAGGCGCAGAAGTTCCGGCGCTTGTATCGGGAGCAGGTGTTGAAATTGTTCGAGCACCATGACGCGATCCTCGCACCCGCCACGCCCATGGTTGCGCCGCGTCTTGGACAGCAGACGATGATGCTCGAGGGTGCCGAGGTGCCGCTCCGCGCGAACATCGGGATCTACACGCAGCCGATCTCCTTCATCGGCCTGCCGGTGGTGTGCGTGCCAGTGCCCTTGCAGCCGCTACCCATTGGCGTACAGATCATCGCCGCGCCGTGGCGCGAGGATGTCGCGTTGCGCATTGCGCACTATCTGGAGACGGCGCATGTCGCGAAGGCGACGCGCCCACCGCTGTAGGACGAGAACCATGGAAATCAATCTGCCTGATGTCGTTGCAGAAGTGAGCGCGCTCTTCGAGCGCTACGAGAAGGCGCTGACGACGAACGATGTGGCAACGCTGACGGCGCTCTTCCGCAAGGCGCCTCAGACGATCCGTTATGGAATCGGCGAGAACCTCTACGGCGCGGATGAGATCGCGGCTTTCCGCAATGCGCGACCAGCCATCAATCTCGAGCGTACGATCGATCGGACGGTCATTACGACCTATGGCCGCGACTACGCGACGGCATCGACGCTGTTTCATCGCGCGATGATGGGGGATCGCAAGATTGGCCGGCAGATGCAGACATGGGTCCGCTTTCCTGATGGCTGGTTCATTGTTACCGCTCACGTCAGCATCATCGACAAGCCCGCATAGTTCTGGTGAATCGCATGCCCAAGCTGCACGAGACTGCTGAAGTCGAGGGCGATCGGCCCGCGGTTGCAGTCAAGACGCTGGCCGCGCGCCTGCGGGAGCAGCTTGCCGATGATATCGTCCGTGGCGCGCTGGCGCCGGGCGTGTCGCTCGAGGAGGCGGAGCTGGCCAGGCGCTTCGAAGTCTCGCGCACACCCGTGCGAGAGGCCATCCGGCTTCTGGTCGCGAGCGGGCTCGTCGAGGCACGGCCGCATCGCAGTGCCGTAGTTGCGCGCGCGACCGAGGTTGAACTCGCCGGCATGTTCGAGGCGCTACGCGAACTCGAATGCCTCTGCGCGGGTTTTTCGGCGGAGCGCATGACGGCTGCCGAGTGCACGGAACTCAAGCGCATCCACGCCGCCCTCCTGCGTGTCGTGCGGGCTGGAGATCCGCAGCGCTATCACGAGCTCAATGAGCAATTCCACTCGATCATCTATGCTGGATGCCACAATGACTACCTCGAGCGCCTGACGCTGGAGACGCGGGCGCGCATTGCGCCGTTCAGCCGTGCCCAGTTCCGTGCGCTCGGACGTCTCGCCCGCTCGCACGCCGAGCACGAGACCATCGTGCGAGCCATTCTCGACAGAAAACCCGATCGCGCGTCTGCAGCGATGAAGGCGCACATTGGCAGCGTGCACGACGCCTACGCAACTTATCGCGGCAGTTGAGCCGCTGCCTTAGCGCGAGGCCATGAAGGCGCGCCAGCCGCCGAATTCGGAAATGTCACGCGCATCGCGGACGGCCTCGGCTTCGACGAGAAAGCCTTTCATTGCGCGCCCGCCTTCGAGACGTAGTGTTCCGATCGACAGTGGCGGCGGAACGGCATCGACGAAGCGTGCAAAGCCTTCGGCGGGGAGGGCCCAGATTTCGACGGCAATGGATGCGCCCGTGCCGCTGGCAACGCGCAGCAGGCCTGGCTTCGGTACGTCCGTGTTCAGTGCGAACAGACGGTAGTCGGGTGGGGTTTCCGCAGCGGCGATGAAACGTCCCTTGAGTGCCGTCAGCTCGTGATTGAGCGGCATGCCTGAGAGATGAGCGCCCACAACGGCGATTGTGATCTCACCGGCGGCGATGTTGCCGGCCGGTGCTGTCCACGGCGGCGGTGGTGCGTCGAGTGCGCCGAGGGGGAGCCCACTGCGATCGTGGATGGTCGCGCCGAGGCTCGCAAGGAAAGCATCGCGACCGCTCGGCGCGAGCAGCGTTACGCCATGGGCGGTGCGATCGGCGGCAAGCGTGGTGGGAACGGCGAGGCCTGCGAGATCGAGGAGATTGACGAAGTTCGTGTAGGTGCCGAGCCCGGAGTTTGGCCCGATCGGGTCGGCAACGAGTTCGGCTGCCCTCACCGGCCGCGGGAATGTCGGGACCATGAGGGTGTCGAAGCCGGCGAACATTTTGGAGGCGACGCCGCGATAGGCAGCGAGCTTGTAAAAGGCGCTGAAGGTATCGACGGCCGATTTGTCAGCGCCGGGTGCGATGATCGCCTTGGTTACGGGATGCACGGCGTCGGGGTGCTTGGCAATGAATGCACCGACGGCAGCCGTGCGCTCGGCAACCCAGGGGCCTTCGTACAGCAGCCGCGCCGTTTCGAAGAGCGGCGTGAGATCGATCTCGACGATTACCGCGCCGAGCCCGCGCACCATTTCAATAGCGGTGGCAAAAGCCGCTTCAGCCTGAGCGTCACCGAAGTGAATGCGATCGGCAGGACGAGGCACTGCAATCCGGAGGGCGGGCTGAATGCCGGACAATGGCCCGAGCTGCATGGAGCGGGAGAAGACATCACTTTCGTCATGGCCTGCCATGACTGAAAGGGCGGCAAATGCATCCTCGGTCGTGAGCGCGAAGATCGACACGCAGTCGAGCGAGCGGCAGGCCGGGACGACGCCGGTCGTGGAGATGAGGCCGAGGCTGGGCTTCAGCCCGACGATGTTGTTGAGGCCCGCAGGCACGCGCCCTGAACCAGCAGTGTCCGTGCCGAGAGCCAGTGGAACGATGCCGCGGGCCACGGCGACAGCAGATCCGGAACTCGAGCCGCCCGAGACCAGATCCTCTCGGAGTGCATTGCGCGGCATACCATAAGGTGAGCGTGCGCCGACGAGGCCGGTCGCGAACTGCTCGAGGTTTGTCTTGCCGATAATGAGCGCGCCCGCGCGGCGAAGGCGTGCCACGGCTTCGGCGTCGGCCTTTGGTGTGTAGGCATAGGCAGGGCAGGCTGCCGTGGTCGGCAGGCCCGCAACATCGATGTTGTCCTTGATGGCAATAGGAATGCCATAGAGCGGCAGTGTGGCCGGGTCGCGTGCGGCGAGGGCGCGTGCTTCCTCCAGAACGGCTGCCTCGTCGCGCACGGAGATGAAGATCGCGGGATCATTGGCCTCACGAAGCCGGCGGAATGTCCGGCTGATCGTATCGGATACCGCAATCGTACCGGATTGGTGGCCGGCGAGCAGGGAAGCGACCGTTTCGGCCACAGGCAGCTCCTTAGGGAAATTCGACTTCGCGAGGCGGGGAATTTGTGAGCAAGGGCTATCGCGTCGGTGCGCTGCACGCAAGGCCAAGCATCGCCGCGTTTGGTGCGCGACTGCCCAAATTGCGGGCGCTCGGCCGGCGACAATATCGGTATCGGCCGGCACGCGCTTGATGCCGGAGCGTGTGGCGGCCATGATGCGCGGCCGCCATCGATCGGGGGCAACGAACAATAAGACTTGAAGGAGGAACGATGGATCTCGGGCTCAAGGGCAAGAATGCGGTTGTGACCGGCGGGAGCCGCGGCCTCGGCTGGGCCATTGCCGAGGTGCTGGCCAGCGAAGGCATGAATGTCATGCTCATCGCGCGCGACAAGGGCGCGCTGGACACGAATGCGGCCTCGCTGCAAACGCGCTTTGGCGTGCGCGCCGCTGCCCACGCCGCTGACCTCACGGATATTCCTCAGATCGAGGCTGCTGCTGCGGCGGCCGTGACGGCGCTCGGCGCGGTGGATGTACTGGTCAACTCAGCGGGGGCCACGAAGCGCGGCGACTTCTTCGCGCTTACGGATGCGGACTGGGACAGTGGCTTCGGTCTCAAGTTCTTCGGTGCCATGCGCCTGAGCCGCGCGCTGTGGCCGGCCCTCAAGAAGAGCCGTGGCGCCATCGTCAACATAGTTGGTCTGGGCGCGCGTATGCCAGGCGCCGATTTCACCATCGGGGGATCGGTGAATGCGGCGCTGCTGCATTTCACGAAAGCGCTCTCGACGGTTGGCACGCGGGACGGCGTGCGCGTGAATGCGATCAACCCGGGTGTCTTCGAAACGGGTCGCCTGCAGCAGTCGCTGCGGTCGGCCGCCGAGCAGGCGAATGTGCCCATCGAGAAGGCAGCGGAGGTTTTGCTCGGGAAGCTCGGCGTGCCGCGTTTTGGCAAGCCCGAGGAAGTGGCGCGGCTGGTTGCCTACATGGCATCGCATCATGCGGCCTACATGAACGGCTCCGCGATCGAGATCGATGGCGGATCACAGCGCAACATCTGAGCAGCAGGCGGCCACATGGATCCCTTTCTCACACGCAAGGTCGGCAGAACCGCGTTTGAGGTGACGCAGCTCGGCATGGGCGGCGCCAGCCTCGGCGACTCGCGCGAAGCCATTCCCGAGCCGCAGGCTGAGGCAGCATTGGATGCCGCACATACCGCGGGCATCGGCTACTTCGACACCTCGCCCTGGTACGGCAATGGCAAAAGCGAGCTGCGGTTCGGTCGCGTATTGCGCACCAAGCCGCGTTCGAGCTTCGTCATCTCCACTAAAGTGGGGCGCCTCCATTCGTCTCCGGCGGAACCCGATACGTACGTCCATCCGCGATGGCTCGGCGGCCTGCCTTTCGAACCGCGCTTCGACTACACGCACGATGCCGTGCTCAGGAGCTACGAGACGAGTCTCGCGCGTCTCGGCCTCAACCGTGTCGATGCGCTTCTAATCCACGATCTCGATCCGCGCCATCAGCAGACCGAGGAGAATGTTCGACGCGGCCTCGACCAGCTAGATGCCGGGCGCGGCTATCGGGCGCTTGCCGATCTAAAGGTGCGCGGCGAGATCAAGGCGATCGGTGCCGGCATCAATCATATCGGCATGATTCCGCGCTTTCTCGAGCGCTTCGATATCGATTTCTTCCTCGTCGCCATGCCCTATACGCTCATGGAGCAGGATGCGCTCGATGGCGAGCTGCAGCTTTGTGCGGAGCGCGGTATCTCCATCGTGATCGGTGCGCCCTTTGCATCCGGCATTCTGGCGCGTGGTCCGGCGCCCGGTGCGCTCTATCGCTACAACCCGGCCGAGCCCGATGTCATCGAGCGCGCGCGGCGCATTGCTGCCGTGTGTGGGCGCCACGGCGTGCCGCTCGGCGCGGCGGCGCTGCAATTCCCATTCGGCCATCCGAGCATCGTTTCTGTTATTCCAGGACCTATCGCGACGGAGGAAGTGCGGATGAACTTCGCCTGGATGCGTACGGCGATCCCGAATGCATTGTGGGATGAACTCAAATCCGACGGTCTGATCCGGCAGGACGCGCCGACGCCGCGCGAGGGCAATGAAGGGACGAACGCATGAAAGCAGTTGTTGTTGGCGCCGGCATTCTCGGCGCGAGCGCGGCGTATAATCTCGTGCGCGCAGGATGCGACGTGACGCTCGTGGATCGGGCCGACGAGGGACGCGCGACGTCGGCTGGTGCCGGCATCGTCTGCCCCTGGGGCTCGCCGACGATGGATGAGGCTTACTATGCCTTGCTCGCGCATGGGGCGCGCTACTATCCGCAGCTCGTCGAGATGCTCAGGGAAGATGGCGAATCCGATCTCGGCTATGCCAAGGTCGGCGGGCTCTACGTGCCCTCGGATCCGGCAGAACTCGATGCAGCCGAGCGACGGGCGCGGACACGTGCTGCCAATGCACCCGAGGCCGGCAGCATCGAGCGCCTCTCGCCAGCGGACGCGCGTCGTCTATTTCCAGCTCTCCGGCCGGATCAGCCGGCGCTGTTCGTTTCAGGTGGTGCTCGTGTCGATGGCCGACGTGTTGCTGTCGCCATGCAGCGGGCAGCTGGCAAGCATGGCGCACGCAACATCACCGGCTCGGCCGAGCTTGTGATGCGCGCTGGCCGGGCGACCGGTGTGCGTGTCGATGGCGAGCTGATCGAGGCCGATGTCGTCGTGGCGACGGCAGGCGCCTGGGCGCCGGAGTTTCTCGAGCCCGCAGACGTGAAAGTCGGCGTGGCGCCGCAGCGCGGCCAGATTATTCATCTGCGCTTGCCGGGCACCGAGACGGCGCACTGGCCGATCCTGCAACCGCTCAACAGCTACTATCTGCTGGCCTTCGAGGATTCGCGCGTGGTCATTGGTGCTTCGCGCGAGGCAGGTAGCGGCTTCGACTATCGTTTGACCGCGGCCGGCGTTGCGGAAGTTCTCAACGCCGGTCTTGCCGTGGCGCCGGGGCTCGCGAGCTGGACACTGCATGAGGTCCGCATTGGCTTCCGCCCGCTCGCCGATGATCACCGGCCAAAACTCGGCCGTGCGCCGGGCATCGACAACCTGATCATCGGCAATGGTCTCGGGCCGAGCGGTCTCACCATGGGCCCATTCGGGGGGGAGGAGCTCGCGAGGATCGCACTCGGCAAACCAACGGAGCTCGCACTCGATCCTTACGCACTGCCCGGGAGCTGAAGTCCCGCCGCTACCAAATGGTCGCCCCGCTATCGACGGGAATGACCTGTCCGGTCGTGATCGCGGCCTCGTCGGAGGCGAGGTAGACGGCCATGTTGGCGATGTGGATGGGCTGGCCGAGGCCGAGCAGATGCGAGGCGGCGATGCGCTCGGTTGCGTTGCCGCTGCCATCGAGCATTTTCTTCACGCGATCGGTGAGCGTGACCGAGGGCGCAATGGCGTTCACCCGGATCTTGTGAGGGGCGTACTCGACGGCCATCGAGCGCGTGAGGGCGGAGATGCCGCCCTTCGCCATGGTGTAGCAATCGCGATTGGGCAGTGCCATGAGCGCAACAATCGAGGACATGTTGATGATCGCGCCACCGCCGGCCCTGATGATGTGCGGGATGCCGACTTTCGAGCACAGGAACGTGCCGTAGAGGTCGAGCTTGATGGCGCGCCAGAATTCCTCGTCGGCCACTTCGGTGACGGGGCCATCGGCGGGCTGCGCGCCGCCGGCGTTATTGTGCAGGATGTCCAGCTTGCCAAAGCGCGCGACCGTTTCAGCCATCGCCGCCTCGACGCTGGACTTCTCGGTTACGTCGCAGCGAATGAAACAGGCATCGCCACCGCCGTTCGCAGCTTGCGCACGCGCTGCCATCGCCGCTGCCTCGCCTGCATTGGCGTCGATTTCGGCGATGACAACCTTTGCGCCCTCCTCAACAAAGCGTGCGGCAGTGGCGCGGCCGATGCCACCGCCACCGCCGGTGATGAAAGCGACTTTGCCCGCCAAGCGACCCATGGAGCATCTCCCTCGTGATTGAGGGGGCATTCCTATGCCGCCATCCAGCTCGGCTCAAGCGAGCGTTCCGTCAGCACGCGCACCGGTTCAGCCGATGCAGGTATCAGACCAGCTTGGCATCGAGTGTGATCTCGGCCTTGAAGAGCTTGGAGACGGGGCAGTTCTCCTTCGCCTTCTTGGCGAGCTCGGCAAACTTGGCCTGGTCCGTACCGGGGATCTGCGCCTTGAGGTCCAGGTGGATAGCGGTGATGGAGAACCCGCCGTCTTTCTGCTCGAGGGTCACCGTGGCCGTCGTGTCCATTTTGGTGGCGGTGAGGTTGGCCTGTCCGAGAATGTTCGAGAGGGCCATCGTGAAGCAGCCTGCGTGTGCGGCGCCGATCAGCTCCTCGGGGTTCGTACCCTTCACGCCCTCGAAGCGCATCGCGAACCCGTAAGGGTGCGCTGCCAGGGCCCCGCTCTCGGTACTGATCGTTCCCTTGCCGTCCTTCAGGCCGCCGCTCCAGCTCGCACTGCCCTTCCGGTTGATCTTCATGACTTCGGTCTCCCTTGGCGTGGGCGGGGACCGGTGCGGTCCCGCTCTTTACTGAATGGGGATCTCCGATGCCGAGTTCCAGGGGCCATCACGGCGATGCGATCGGCTGCGGGCGTGATGAAGGCTCAGGCCATACCGCCCGAAGGAAGCCGCTTTCCGGGGGCGCCCGCCCGATCGGGGCCGCTCCGTGACCCGGATTGCGCCGGCTGCGCGCCTTCAGCCTCCTCGGGAATTGCAGGCCGGTCATCCCCCGTCAGAACCTTGAAAGCGGCGTGCGTGGCCGCCTGACGCGGCGCCTCTTGGCGGCGGGTCGTCTCATAGGTGTCCTCGGCCGCAATTGATGCACGCCACGCCCGTGACCAATGGTGGAGTGCTCGCGAGAAGCGGCGAAGCAGACCGGTACGAGGCGAGTGGCTCCGGAATGAAGGGTCATCCATGTGCATCTCCCAGGCAGGCCGGGGCGGCACGGCAGGGCCACCCAATCCGGTTGGCGGGACAGTAGGGGGAGCTCGTCAGGCGGGCGTTCGGTGGCTGTCACGGGCGCGCCGGGCCAGATCCGACTTCAATTGACGATGGCTTGACGGAGATGCGCCTAATCTCGATTCGCGCAGTTTGCGGAGGCGATGCGGCATAGCGTTGGAAGCCGGGTATGTGCAGCTTCGATCAGTTCCGCTCTACGGCGGCCCGGCGCTTAAGCCGGCAAGATCCATTTCCTGATTATCCGAATACTTTCTATTTGCATTCGAGCAGACAAATTTATTCACTCGCCAGTAATTTCATCACATATGACTTATGGCAGGCGCCGTCTTCAGACCGGCCGGGCGAGCGGCACGGACTGAGGATATTGTCGATTGCCGACAAACGCGCCCTGCCCACTACCCTTCCATTTCACCGCTCGTGTGCTTCGAGGCGGCGCATTCGATCCGTGGCGGCGGGTCGGCGCACGATGGGCAGCGGCAAGCGCCTACGCGCGCTCCGTTCGCTCATCGTCGCCGGAACGATCCGCGGCCCTGGAACCATGCGTGCCTGAAAGCACCACGCCGTCGGGTCGATTCAGGCGTGCGCCGTGAGGCGCGCAATTGCCGGAGATAGACCCGCGGCGGGAGCACCTGCGCCCGCCAGTCCCTCCCGCAGGTGCTCCCAATCTTCCATACGGCGCATGGGAAACAGGTGAAGGAACCACCGTGCCATCGCCTCTTCGGTCGGGTGTGAAGATCCGCACCAGCGTTTGGCGACCATGCGCGCCACCGCAGGCTCACTTGAGAAGTGTGGCGGCTGCGAGACGGATGCTCTCTTCAGGAGAGGTCGCGAGGTGCAGGATGGCTTCGGCCAGCATGGCGTTGTGGGCGCGGTCGAAGTTCTCGATTAGCAGGCCCTTGTCGTCCCGTACGTGCCCCGTTGTGGCGCGCGTGCCGTCAATGCGGTCGATGAGCGGGCGTGGATCGGTGGTGTATGCCCAGATCGGCAGGCCGAGCGCATGAGCGAAGCCGAGCTCGAAGGCTGTCCCGTCATCGGCATGCGGGCCGCGGAAGGGACTGAGGTCGGCGACGACGCCGTCTGCGGTCCTGAGTTCCCGGAGGCAGGCAGCCTGGATGGCGCGGGAGGACATCGGGCCATCAAGGTCGAAGTCGAGCGGATAGAGGCCGTCACATCCGTACTGCTCGCACAGCGCGACGAGCCGGGCGCCGGCATCGTCGGCGTCGGCCTGGAAGACCGTCGGGCCGGCAAGATAGATACGTGGGCGCATGGCAGCTCCGGCGCAAGCGAATCATCGTAGGAAAGGCCAAATCATAGTTTAGACGGCTAGCCGTGATCGACAAGCGATGGGTGCGCAGTCAAGTATTGCCATTGCGCTGGGATCGTGACGGACTAACATCATGCTCGATGAACGCGCAGGGAGAAAGGCGGACGTGGCTGAGCTCGCACAATGTGCCGCTCTTCCTTATGTGCTGCTCCAGGGGGAGGTGTACGTCTGCCTGATCACGAGCCGGGGCACGAGGCGATGGGTCATCCCCAAGGGCTGGCCCAAGCCGCCATCAGAGCCCTATGAGCAAGCTGCCCGCGAGGCCATCGAGGAGGCCGGACTTCTCGGCGTGATCGCGACCCAGCCCATCGGCACCTACGCCTATCGCAAGCGTCTGCATTTCCTCGCGACCGCGAATTGTCGTGTGGCCGTCTATCCACTGCTGGTGACGGCTCAATACGGGCATTGGCCCGAGCAGGCCGAGCGAGAGCTCAATTGGGTTCCGGCTCTGTCAGCCGCTGCCATGGTGCAGGAAGAGACGCTCGGCCGCCTTTTTGCCGAACTGCCCGAATGGATCGCGGCCCAATCCCTGCCCTGAGGCCACCGCCGGGCGAGATGTTTCCCCATACTTGTCAGCGAGATCGCTTGTCATATTGAGCTTGCGCACGTATGCGGGCCCAGGATGACATTGATCTGCGCGGCCTGAGATCGCGCATCTTGGGGGGTAAACGACCATGACGACGACGACCGGCCGTGGCCGGCCCGCCGCCGAGCACAAGCTCAAGAAATCCTCCCTCGACAAAGATCTAAGCAAGATTGCCCAGATCGAGGACGCCACCCGAGCGAACTCGCTGAATATTGTCGCGCTCAGCGGTGGCATTCTTTTTCTGGCGGCGGCAGGCCTCATCGCTGCTTCGCAGATTGCGGGTGAGCCACGCGGAGCCCTGATCGTCGTCGGTGCAATCCTCGCCGGCTACATGGCAATGAACATTGGCGCTAACGACGTCGCCAACAACGTAGGGCCGGCTGTCGGCTCGCGCGCGCTGACGATGACTGGCGCACTCGTCATCGCGGCGATCTTCGAGGTCGCAGGTGCACTCATTGCAGGCGGCGATGTGGTGACGACCATATCGAGCGGCATCATCGACCAGCGCTCGATTTCGGACCCCGGGATCTTCATCTGGGCCATGATGGCGGCGCTTTTTTCATCCGCGCTCTGGGTGAATCTCGCGACCTATCTTGGCGCGCCCGTTTCGACGACGCACGCAGTTGTCGGCGGCGTAGCTGGCGCAGGCATTGCTGCTGCTGGCTTCAACGCCGTGCAGTGGGACACCATGGGCGCCATAGCTGCGAGCTGGGTGATCTCGCCTATACTTGGCGGCATCATTGCTGCGGCCTTCCTCGCTTTCATCAAGTCGTTCATCATCTACCAGGATGACAAGTTGGCCGCCGCTCGGCGCTGGGTGCCGCTGCTGCTCGCGATCATGACCTCGAGTTTCGCCGCGTATCTGATGATGAAGGGCTTGAGGAAGGTCTGGCCCGTTTCGAGCGCGACGATTGCGGTCGCCACGGTCGCGGTATTTCTCCTGTCGGTGATCGCGTTGCGCCCCATCATTCGCCGGCAGTCGCGCGATCTCGAAAATCGCAATCAGTCGCTCCGCCTGCTGTTTCACTGGCCGCTCATATTCGCGGCTGCCCTGCTCTCGTTCGCGCACGGTGCCAATGATGTCGCCAACGCCGTTGGTCCGCTTGCGGCCATCATCGAAGCTTCCAGGGCGGGCGACGTGGCAAGCATCGTGCACATTCCTGTCTGGGTCATGGTAATCGGCGCCTTCGGCATCAGCTTCGGGCTCTTCTTCTATGGGCCTCGCCTCATTCGCACCGTCGGCGAGCAGATCACCAAGATGAACCCCATGCGGGCGTTCTGCGTGGCGCTCTCCGCAGCGCTCACGGTCATCGTCGCCTCGGCACTCGGGATGCCGGTCAGCTCGACGCACATCGCCGTCGGCGCGGTGTTTGGCGTCGGCTTCTTCCGCGAGTACTACACGACGCACAGTCGACGTCGCCGCGCCTATATCCACACGCCGGACGGTGAGAAGATCAACATCGCGGAGCACGCGGTGCCCGATCCGGAAGAGCTGCTCCGGCGCAAGCTCGTCAGGCGGTCGCATTTCATGGTGATCGTGGCGGCGTGGGTGATTACCGTGCCGGCCTCGGCGCTGCTGGCGGCCGGCATCTTTCTCGGCTTGATGCAGTTCCGGTGATCTAGGTCGTCGTCGACGCTGCGGCATCGCCCGCGGTGATCTCGATGAGCGTGCCAGCGGTATCGAGCGCGAAGACCTCGCGCTCGGGAAGCTCGCTCTTGATGCGGCGGGCGAGAGCCAAGCCCTGCTCGATATGCTGTCGGTGCCGTTCCTCGGGCCACTTGCTGTTGGTCGGATCGTCCGTGTTGAGCGACATGTCGAACTCTGCGGCCCAGGCCCAAAGATCGTTCTCCAATTCCAGCGACACGAAAAGGTGGTACGGCGAGAAGGGGCCGATCTTTCCGTCGTCCATGGCCCAAAGTGGATAGCATCCGTAGTCGGCCATGACTTTGATGCGCCGCGAGTCGGCGACATCGGCGCCGGTATCATCGGGTTCATCCGCGGCATCGCTCTCGTCATCGCCACCGCTGAAACCCGAGAAGACCGGCTTACGCTCAGGCGGCATGAGTGTGTGCCGCAGGATGTAGCCGAGATGGAGAGCGATTGCCCCGGCAGCCGAGCCCCAGAGCAGAGGTGATGCATCCGCGAGCTTTGTCAGGCGTCCTGTATAGGCCGCCCAGATCGTGAAGAGGGTGGCCGCGCCGAATACGACGAAGGCATTGATGCTGCGCTGGCGGGCCTCAGGAGGTGGTGGATCAGCGACATCGAAGTAGTAGGGACCAAGGAAGAGAAAGAAGAAGATCTGTATGAGCGCGGAGATCGCAAAGAGCCACGCCGCCGGCTCGAGTAGCAGCATGAGGCAGACGCCGCCGGCAAAGAACAGAACCGAGAGGCTGAGCAGCCAGATGGTGCGATGCTTCTCGACCCGCTCGGTCTTCTTCATGCTGATGGCAGCAATGGCCTCATCGATCAGGTTCGAGGTCAGCGCCGCGCGGGCCGTGAAGTAGCCCGCTACAACATAGAACGCGCCGATGACGCGCAAAGCGATGCCAAAGCCGTCCATTCTGCCCGCCCATCCCCGTCGATGCCCGTTCAACGCATAGCGCAGCCAGAATGAGGACGGAACCGTGGAAAGCGGCCTCCGGCAGGGTGCCGCAGAGGGCCTCCGGCGGGTTGCGGGCGCCTCTCGATCGTGTGATAAGCGGCGCGGGAGGCTGGCGGCGGACGGATCCCTCGCCAACCGGGTCAGATCCGGAAGGAAGCAGCCCTAACGATCAGGGTTCGGGTCGTTCGCCGGTCTCCTTTTTACCGCCCCCGTAAGGGCTTACGCAGGCCTGGGGGTGTACTTTCCACGAGGATGTCGGGCGGCATGGCGCGCAGGAAAGGTTCCGGCAGCGACGACGAGGGGCCGCACACCTCCGCGGATGACGACGCGGCCGAGCCGGCCGGGATCGACGACGGCCCGTCCTTCTTCTCCGATACCGAGATGGCGCCGGCCGGCAAGCCCGCCGAGGGCGGCTATGTGGTGCTTGCCCGCAAGTACCGGCCCGAGACTTTCAACGACCTGATCGGCCAGGAGGCCATGGTCACGACGCTGCGCAATGCCTTCGCGGCGGACCGCATCGCGCAGGGCTACATGCTGACCGGCGTCCGCGGTGTCGGCAAGACGACGACGGCCCGCATTCTCGCCCGCGCACTCAACTACGTGAAACCGGGTTTGCCGGATCGCCCGACCGTCGAGATGGACGGCTATGGCGCGCACTGCGAAGCGATCATCCAGAGCCGCCATCCCGATGTCATCGAGATCGACGCGGCGTCGAATACGGGCGTGGACAACGTCCGCGAGATCATCGAGAGCGCGCGCTACAAGCCCATGGCCGCGCGCTACAAGGTTTTCATCATCGACGAGGTTCACATGCTGTCGAAGGGCGCGTTCAACGCGCTCCTGAAGACGCTGGAGGAACCGCCGCCGCACGTGAAGTTCATCTTCGCGACGACGGAAGTACGCAAGGTGCCGGTGACGGTGCTCTCGCGCTGCCAGCGCTTTGACCTGCGCCGCGTCGAGGTGCCGGTGCTCGCCGATCATTTCCGTCGGATCGCCGGCAAAGAAGGCGCGACCGTCGAAGACGAGGCCGTGCTCTTGATCGCGCGCGCCGCCGAGGGCTCAGTGCGCGATGGCCTCTCGATCCTCGATCAGGCCATTGCCATGGGCGAAGGCGCTGTCACGGGACCGACCGTGCGCGCCATGTTGGGCCTTGCGGATCGCGGCCGCATTTACGATCTCATCGAGCACACGCTTTCCGGGCGCACGGCCGAGGCGTTGAAGTCGCTCGACGGCCTTTATGCGGATGGTGCCGATCCGCTGGAAGTTCTAGGCGATCTTGCAGAGGCTGTGCACGCGGCGACCCGCATCAAGGTGGCGGGCGCGGGCACCGAGCGGGAGGTGCTCTCGGGAGAAGAGTTGCGTCGTGCTTCGGCAATTGCAGAGCGACTGTCGATCCCGCTGCTCGCGCGCGTGTGGCAGATGCTGCTCAAGGGTATCGACGAGGCCGGTCGCGCGCCGGACGTGCGGGCAGCAGCCGAGATGGTGATCATTCGAATTGCGCACACGGCGGATCTGCCGGCCCCCGACGAGATTATCCGCGCGCTGGGCGGCGCGCCTTCGTCGCGTCGGAGTGAAACCAAGCCATCCTCTGAAAGCCGGGCCGCTGGGAAGGTCGAGGCGAGGGCGACGACCGCCGCCGTGGCGAAGTCATCCGTGTCGCAGGATGAGGCCGACGATGAAGGACGCTTTGCCCCGCCGCTCGACGAGGTTCCGGAGCCTGCGATCGCACCGGATGTTTTCGACGAGAGCGAGACCGAGGATGACGACCTCGGCCCCTCGGCGATCGAACGTCCTGAGGACATCGTCCTCAACACATTTCAGGATGTGGTCAACCTCGTCGGCCGCAAGCGCGACGCGCGCCTCAAGGTGCACCTCGAGGAGCACGTAAGCCTCGTGAAGTTCGATCCCGCAGCAGGGATCGAGCTGCATCTGCTCGACGGCGCGCCGCCCGAGATCGCGAACGAGCTGCGCGAGAAGCTGAATAAATGGACGGCACGGCGCTGGACCATCGCGCTGAGCCGACGCCTCGGCGAGCTGCCGCTCGGTGAGCAGAAGCGCGCCGAGGAAGCCGCAGAAATCGAGGCGCTGAAGCAGCATCCTTCGGTGCGCGCCGTATTCGAGCAATTCCCGGATGCCGAGATCGCGAGCGTCAAACCGATTGCGGCACCGCTTGCGGATGAGGGCGAAGATGAGCCCGGCGAGGACAGTGCAGTGGGCTGAGCGCGGCTCGGTTCCTATATAGACGAGATAGCAGGCCCGGCTGGCGGTCGCGCAAAGAGGACACGGCAATGAAAGACCTCATGGGGATGATGAAGAAGGCCCAGGAACTCCAGGGCCGGATGCAGCAGATGCAGGAGGAACTGGCAGCGCTCGAGGTCTCCGGCCAGTCCGGCGCCGGCCTCGTAAAAATCACGCTTAACGGCAAGGGCGAGATGCGTGCCGTGAAGATCGATCCGAGCCTCCTCAAGCCCGACGACGCGGAGATCGTCGAGGATCTCGTGCTGGCGGCCTTCCAGGATGCCAAGGGCAAGGTCGAGGTTGAGATGCAGAAGCGCATGCAGGAGGTCGCGGGTGGCCTGCCGCTTCCGCCGGGTCTCAAGCTTTTCTGAGATCGTCGCAGCGCTGCGCACGTAGATTTCAACCATGCGCATTCGAGACTATGCCGAGGCGGATCGTGCGCGCGTCAACGAGGTGGCGCTGGCCGCCTTCGCACAATTCAGCGCGTTGTACGATGACTGGCCGGCCATGGCTGCTGGCATCGGCAACATGGCATCGCTCGCAGACAAGGGCGAGATCGTCGTCGCCGAGCAGGATGGGGCGATCGCCGGAGCGGTCGTCTACATGCCGCCGCACGCCCCCAAGGCCGATTACTTCGAGCCGGCGTGGCCGATCATCAGAATGCTGGTCGTGGATCCGCAGGCGCGTGGCCTGGGCGCTGGGCGTGCGCTGACCAATGAGTGCCTTGCGCGGGCTCGCCGAGACGGCAGTTCCGTCATTGCCTTGCATACGAGCCCGATCATGGGCGTCGCGCTGCCGATGTATTTGCGCATGGGGTTCACGAAGCTCAGGGATGCGCCGCCGATCCGCGGTGTCGCGTACGCGGTCTACCTCAAGCAGCTCGTCTGACGAGATCGGGGCGGCGCAGCTTCAGCGCTCGTTGAAAGGCGCCCATTTCGGCGTGGGCGCGAACCCGAGCACGGGGGCCGAGGGCTGCACGGTCGAAACCCAGGCCGATGTCGCCTTCGGCTGTTCCGGCTGCTTGACCTGCTGCGTCACGGGAGGCTTTGCGGGCGCCGCGGGGCTCGCGGGCCGCTTCGTCCGCTCCACTTTGACAGCCTGACGCGATACGGGTTCGGGCTCGATCACCGGCCTGTGCGCGGTATCTGCCGCGGCGGGCTCGAAGAGCGCAGCCGGTGCGATCTGCGCGGGGGCGCTCGAAGTCCGCACGACGTGGATCTGGAACGCACTCGCCGCAAGCTCGCGGCTGTTCGCGGCAAGCACACGCACTGAAAGCTCGAGGCGATCCGGCGTTGTCGGCGGAAGTGACAGCACGGCGTGGCCGACGTCGTCGATGCCGACCGTCCACGTGTCAGGAGCGATCTTCATGCCGTGGGACACGCGGGCGTCCGTGGGCAGGCCGTCGATGATGACGGCGCTGCCGGACCACGAGGGGCCGCCGCCCGAGACGAGCATGGGCAGGCTGAGGCGCTGGAGGTCGCTCTCGGCAACTGTCAGTCTCGTCGTCGGGCTTGTCGTTGTGCTTGGGCCCGTGGGCGTGCGGCTTTCCCGGGTAATCGGCGAGGTTTCGGGCGCGTCGTCTAGCGCCGGGAGGGCAGCAGGCGGCGCGGGTGCCGCGGCTTCACTTTGGGCACTCATCGGTGCTCCAAATCGCGCCTGACCAAGCCCGCGCGCCGCGAATTGCTCTGTGCGGACCGCCACCTCGACTGCGGGGAGCGCCGACAACGTTGCTGCGGGCACCGGTTCCTGTGTCGTGAGATGCCAGACCGAGGGGATGATGGCGGTCGCGGAGAGCAGCAACAGGCTGCATCCACCGATGACCGCGTGACGGCGCAAGGTCCTGGGGCGCGCCATCACCGGCAGATCCGCGTCTTCGTCGGCCGGGTGGCGCTGAGGTACACCGAGGGCGGCAGCGCGGACGGGTGGTGCAAGTCCGATGGGGCGGCCAAGACGTGTCGGCAGGCCCATTGGATCGCGCGCCGGGTGAGAGAGCCGCACAGATGCGTCGCCGCTCAGGCGATTGAGCTGCTCCTCCAGAATTCGAAGCTGCTCGCTCAGCGAGCGTGGCAGATCGCTGCCGAGCTTCTGGTCATGGGACGCCAAATTCGTACTCCACAGACACGCAAGGGCGGCGCCGGCAAACGCAGCTGCGCCTCGTGCCCTTACAAGCGCAATGAGCACAACACCGCTCGACAATAGAGGACCGGGCAGGGCGAATCGAATCGCGCCGCGTGCTGAACCTTAAGTATCTGTGGATAAATTTGGCTTGCCACACCGTGTCTTGCAGGTGCCGTAATTATTGCGCGCCTACTTCTCCGGGATGGTGATCGGCACACCAGCTTCGTATTTGGCGCGTCTCAAAACGAGCGTCGTCTTGACGCTGGCCACGTTCGGAAGCGCGGTGAGCTTGCCGAGCACGAACTCCTGGAAGCCCGGAAGATCGGGCGCGACACAGCGCAACATGTAGTCCATGTCGCCCGAGAGCATGTACGCCTCGCGCACGAGCGGCCACATGAGGATCTGCTTCTCGAACTCGCGCAGGTCGGCTTCGCCCTGGGCATGAAGGCGCACGGAGGCGAATGCCGTGACTTCGAAGCCGGTCGACGCTTCGTCGAGTTCGGCATGATAGCCGCGAACGAGGCCGGCCTCCTCGAGGGCCCTGACGCGCCTGAGGCACGGGGGCGGCGACAGGCCAACACGCGCCGCCAGCGCCACATTGGTGATGCGGCCGTCCGCCTGCAGTTCCTTGAGGATGCGCCAGTCCGTGGCGTCGAGTTCAGCGCGCATGCTATGAGGGCTGCCACTGCCGTGAGGTTGAGGAATCGTGCGGAAATCTATTCCGCTGGCCCGCCCTCAAGCAAGAATATTGCGTCGAACAGGCGCCGCGAGACGCATCGTGGCGCGAATTGGAGCGGATCAGCGTTGTCGTCCAAGGAAATGCTGCTGGCGGCCGTGCGCGGCCGGACAGGCTGGATCATCAGCGACGGCAAGGCCGGTCATGAGGGCCAGTGCCGCGGCGTGTTCGAGGCCATGGGGCTCGCCTATGAGGTAAAGCGCATACAGCCGGGACGTCTCCAGCAGGCGCTGGCGCCCTACGTGCCGGTGGCGCGGTCCGAGCGGTTCGGACAGCCGGGATCGACCTTCGCGCCGCCATGGCCGGACTTCGCCATTGCCGCCGGCCGCCTGACAGCCCCCTACATCCGCGCACTGAAGCCGCACGCGCTGCGGGCGACCTATACGATCATCCTCCAGGATCCCAAAGTGCCGCTCTCGACGGCTGATCTATTCTGGATGCCGGCGCACGATCCGAAGCGCGGCGCCAACGTCATCACGACGACTGTTGCACCACATGGTTTCTCGCCCGCGCGGTTGGCCGCGCTTCGTGAGGCCGCGCCGCCAGCGGCCTTTCACACCTTGCCGCGCCCCTGGGTCGGCGTGCTCGTCGGCGGTGATGGCAGCAGCTATCGCTTCACGGATGTCGATCAGGCACGACTGGCGGCAGCCCTGCGATCCATCGCGAAGCTCGGCGCGGGCCTTCTCATAACGCCATCGCGGCGGACGCCGCCCTCGCTCGTGACGGCCATCGCCACTGCGACGGCCGAGTTCCCGCGCTTCATCTGGGATGGCACGGGCGAGAACCCCTATGCGGCCATGCTCGTGCATGCGGATCGCTTCGTCGTCACGGCGGACAGCATCAATATGAGCGGTGAACCTGCCGCGACAGGCCGGCCGGTCCATCTTTTCACGCCGTCCGGAGGCAGCGCGAAGTTCCAGCGCTTTCACCAGGCGCTCGCCCGGCATGGCGCAACGCGGCCGCTTACCGATGAAGTCACGGTGCTGGAAAACTGGAGCTATGCGCCGCTCTACGCGGCGGAAGATATCGCGCTGACCGTGGCCGAGCGCTGGCAGCGGCGGCGTGCCATGCTGTCCGGGGAGCCAAGCGGAGAGTGACGGTGCGCCTCAAGTCCGAAATCTGGGTCAAGGCCTACATCAGGCGATGCGCGGTGGAAGGCGCGGCGGCCGTCGTCGTCAACCGTGGTGACGAGGATGCGGGCGCGATCTTCATCAAGATCGCGCGGCTCGACGGGACGGCCGATCTCTACGGCCCGGCACCCGCGGGCCTCGTCGACCGGCTCGATCGCGAGTGGATGCCCGTGCGCAAGGCGGCCGCCGAAAGTGACGTCGACGCCATGCTGACGCGCGAACGCGATATGGACCGCGATATCTGGATCATCGAGGTGGAAGAGCGCACAGGGCGCCACTTCCTCGATGACTGGCTCTCGGCCGAATAATCAGGAGATCGACGCCGGCCGCTTGGCCTCGGCGGGCTTGGCGACGATCGCACGCAATTCCTCATCAAGTCGGCCGGTCAGCGACGAGAACTCCGGCGGGAGCGCTACCGCCGTCGAGCGTAGGCGTGCGAGCCGCGCCTCGATCTTGGGATGAATTTCGGCAAGCTCGTCAGGATGCTCGCGCAGTCGCGCGATGAGCTTGCGGATTTCAGCGAGCACCTCGCGTGCCGCCGTGAGACTGCGGACCTCTTCGATCTGGGTATCCAATGCGGGCTCGTCGCTCGGCTCCTTGGCAACTGCCGCTGGAGCAGGAGCCTGAGCGGGCTCTGGCCTCGGAAGAGATGCTGGGGCGGCTACACCCTCGATGCGCGTATGGCCATTCTGGCGCAGCACTTTTATCGGCCGGATGTCGGCGGCCTTCGCAATCTCGCGGGCAAGTGCACCCGACTGCGTGACGATGCAGATCTGGCTGGCCGTCTCCTTGTCCGCGCCAGCACGCGCGATAAGGCGCGCGAGTGGTGCGAGGAAACTCTCGTGCAGGCTCGCCTCGGGCTCGTTGATCGCGATCAGGCCCGGCTTGCGGTAGGCCATGAGCACGGCAAGCAGGCACAGATACTGCAGCGTGCCTTCGGACATCTCGCGCGCGATGAGGGGCCGGTCCATATCGGAAAGGCGGAGCTGGAAGCTCGCCCGGCCATCGGCGACCGATGTCTCGAGCGTCGCGCCGGGGAAGGCATCACGCAGCGCTGTGACCAGCGCCTCCGGCATCGGGCGCCCGGCCGAGATCGTCGCTATGGCGGCAGCAAGATCATGTCCGTCGGGGGCGAGTGCGGGCGTCATGGCAGCGAGTGCGGGTACGCGCGAGGGTGCATCGCCTGCGAGATTGAAGCGATGGTAGATCCGCCAGCCTTCGAGCAGTTCGCGCACATAGGCGAGTTCGGGATAGCTCGCGGCATCCCGGATGGCATGAAGGGCGGTCTCGCCCGGCAGGAGGTGCTGCTTGAGATGCTGGCGCTCGCCTTTGGCATTGCGCAGCCGCACGTCGGCGCCTTCGCGCTGCATGACGACGCGTTCGCCGGCGCCATCATCGCCAATCCCGGTATGCGCAAGCGTCTCCTCGCGCACGGTCGGTTCACCGGCGAGCGCCGCATCGCCCTTGCCGGGTGGGCCGATCTCGATCGTGTAGCGCAAATTGGCGAAATGCGCCGTGAGCCGGATACTGGCCGGCGCAGGCCCGTCGCCGACGGTGGGCCGGCCGGCCCACAGCACGCGGCCCAGACCGCCTTCATCGATGAGCATCCGGCAGACCGAGCCGGTCGCTGCGGCTTGCAGCAGCCCGAGCGAGGTGAGGATGTTCGTCTTGCCGACCCCGTTCTCGCCGAGGAGGACGCTGACCGGACCGAGCGGCAGCCTGACGGCGCGCAGGGATCGGTATCCGGCAATCTCGCAGGCGGTCAGTTGCATTTCTTCTCCTTAGAAGGGCTCTCGCGGGAAAATCATGGCTGGCTGAAATAAGCTTTGACTATCATGGCTTTGCCGCTGCTCGGGGGAATGAATCCGCGCGGCTGTCCCAGGACAAACGGCCCGGGCGCTCGTAATGGCGTCCCGAACAATGGCGCAGGTATGACGCGAGGCCTACGGAAAATACGTTGAAGGCTGATGGTGTGGCGCTCCGGTCTTGGGATGCAGCCTCGGCACGCGTAAAACATTGGCTCAAGACAGCAAATCGGGAGGATGCGATATGGAGCGTGTTCTGATCACGGGCGCGGCGGGCGACATCGGGTCGCGGCTCAGGGTGCTGCTCGAGCCGGTCTATCGCGAACTCGTCCTGAGCGATCGCGTCCGTCCTGCCGATCTCAAGTCGGATGAGAAATTCATCGCGGCGGACCTCGCCGATGCAGCGGCCGTCGAAACCTTGTGCCAAGGCATTGATGGCATCGTGCACCTCGGCGGCAAATCCATCGAAGGTACGTGGGACGAAATTCTCCAGTCCAATCTCATCGGCGCCTACAACTTATTCGAGGGCGCACGCAAGGCGGGTGTGAAGCGGATCGTGTTTGCATCGTCGAACCATGCTGTCGGCTTTTACCCGCGCACGACCACCATTCCGCCGGACGTGATCCCGAGGCCGGACAGCCGCTATGGCCTCTCGAAGGTTTTCGGTGAGGGGCTGGGCGCGCTCTATGCCTACAAGCACGGCATCGGGGTGACCTCGCTGCGGATCGGCAACGTCGCGGACGCGCCGATCGATGCGCGACGCCTGGCGATCTGGCTCTCGCCCGAGGACCTCGTGCGCCTCATCCGCATTGGCCTCGAGCGGCCGGGTCTCGTGTACGAAGTCATGTACGGTGTCTCGGACAATGCACGTGCCTGGTACGACAACAGCCATGCCTTCGAGCTCGGCTACGCGCCCGAGAGCCGTGGCGAGGACTATGCTGAGAAGGTCCTTGCGGCGGAGCCGAAATCGGGGAAGCACCCCGTTGCCGAGCACTATCAGGGCGGCACATTCTGCGCGGCCGAGTATTCAGCCGACTTCGAGACCATCAAGAAGAACAACTGAGGAGTTCGATCCCAAATGCCCGAGATCAACGGCGATCGCGTACTGGCCGACCTTCGCGCGCTGAAGTCGCTTGCGCCTTATGAGAGCGGCGTGCATCGCCCGACACTCTCACCGGAGCACGTCGCCTCGCTAAAATGGCTCGTCGGCGAACTCGGCGCAATCGGCCACGAGACCAAGCTCGACGGCATCGCCAACGTGTTCGGTATCTCGAAGGCCACCGGACCGAAGCTGCTGGGCGGCTCGCATCTCGAAAGCCAGAATCACGCAGGTTGGCTTGATGGACCACTCGGCGTCGTCTATGCGCTCGAGGCTGCGCGTGCGGTCCATGCTGATCCGGCGTTCGCGGATTGCGGTGTCGATGTGATCTCCTGCTGTGACGAGGAGGGGCACTTCGGCTTTTTTCTGGGTAGCCGTTCAGCCGTTGGAGAAGTAGACGACGCACTTATCGACGCTGCAGTGGATCGCACGAGCGGCACGTCCATGCGTGACGCATTGGCCGCAGCCGGCCTAGCGGGTGTGCCTCGTCATGTCATCGATCCGAAGCGCTACGTGGGCTTTCTGGAGGCGCATATCGAGCAGGGCGATTGGCTCGAAGCGAACGATCTTAAGATCGGCGTCGTGACGAAGATCGTCGGCATTCGGCAGTACGTGATCACCACCGAAGGCGTGCAGAATCACGCAGGCACGACCCGTATGGCCATTCGCAAGGACGCGGGCGTCGCTGCGGCACGCATTGCCGTTGCGATCTCGGATCAGTTTCCGGCACTTGCGGGAGAGCGTACCGTTTGGACGATGGGGCGCATCACGTTTGAGCCTGGCGCACCGGCCGTGATCCCCGGGCGAGCCGAGCTTGTGCTGCAGGTGCGGGACGCCGATAACACAGTGCTCGATCGTTTGGAGACGGCGGCACAAGAGATCGTGGCAGCGGCCGACAAGAGCGGCCCATGTCCCGCCAGCATCAGGCAGACGCGCCGTACAGAGCCGGCTGCCATGGCGCCTAACTTCATGGATGCGGTGCGCGTCGCAGCGGAGGTGCGCGTTCCGGGAAAGCACGTGGACATGCCGAGCGGTGCCGGTCACGACGCCATGGTCTTCTCGCGTCACATGCCGTCGGGAATGCTGTTCGTGCCGTCAATCGGCGGCATCTCGCATCACTGGACGGAGAACACGTCCGACGCCGACATCGTCATGGGCGCGCGTGTGTATCTCGATGCGGTGGCGCGGCTGTTGAAAGCGGCGCGATAAATTCTCCTTCTCCCCGTCCTTACGGGGAGAAGGTCGGGATGAGGGGCGGCACAATCGCAAACGTTGGCATGTGCCGCCGCCCCTCACCCTGGCCCTCTCCCCGCATGCGGGGAGAGGGAAAGTGGCACTCACGCCGAAGGCGTGACGGGCAACCGTCTCTGCGCCATCAGCGCGGCGAGTAATCCGAGCGCACCGAGCACGGCCATGGCGAGATAGGCCTTGGCGCCGAAAGGACCGTAGAGCTGACCCGCGAGCAGTGTCGCACCACCCATGGCGATACCGGCGGTAACACTCGCCTGCAATGCCTGCGCGGTACCCGCGCGCTGGGCGGGAATGTTCTGCGCGATGAAGTGCACGGTGCCGATGTGCGTTGCGCCGAAAGTGAGCGCGTGCAGGATCTGTAAAACGATCAGCGCGCCGAGCGGCGGATCGAACGCCATGGCGATCCATCGGACAATCGCGGCGATAGCGCCAAGAGCGATGAGGCCGAGCGGGCTGAATACCTTGAGCACTGCGCCAGAGCGGGCGAAGAGCACGATCTCGGCGATGACGGCAATGGCCCAAAGCACGCCTGTCCACGTCGCGGAAAGGCCAAGCTCGCGCCAGTGCAGCACGCCATAGACGTAGAAGACAGCGTGGGCGGCTTGCACGAGGCCGGCCGCGGCGAGGAAGAGCAGGAAGAGCGGCGAGGTGATGAGCTCCGACACATCTGCCCGCGAGATGCGCGGTCGTGATGGGCCTGCGGCAGCGCCGCTCTCCGGCCGCGGCAGGACGTGCGCTGCCATGGCGGTCAGGACGACAGCGCCGATGATGAGCCAGATGATGACGCTGCCCGTCCATCGCTCGATGGCTGCGCCGCCAATGAGCGTCGCCACGATGAAGCTGATCGAGCCCCACAGCCGCATGCGGCCATAGTCGAGGCCGTGCGCCCTGACGGCGCGCATGGCGAGTGTCTCGGTGAGCGGCATGATGCTCGATGTCGTGAGCATCATGAGTGTCGTGAGCAGAATGATCGGCCAGAGGTGGAAGCTCTGCGAGAGCAGCACCGTGCAGGCGAGGCCGCTCCAGGCGAGGATGATGACCATGCGGCGATGGTCGCCGGAGCGGTCCGCGAGATAGGCGACGATTGGAGACGCGACAATACGTATGAATAGCGGCAGCGCGCCGGCGATGCTGATCTCGGTAACGCTGAGCCCGCGCGCATCGAGCCAGAGCGGCAGGAAGGGCGTCTGGAGGCCGATGATCAGGAAGATTGCCCAGTAGAAGAGCGAGATCCGGGCAGCGAGCATGGCGCTAGTGTCCCAATTCCGCAGTTCGCCAAACGTCGCGGCCGGGCGTCCAAGCGAACTGCGGAATTAAAAGGGACACTAGCGCCATGCTCGTGTGATGCAGGTCGAGAAATTCGATGTCTACCGTGCCGTGTGAGCCGGCGAATTTCTCGATCATCACACCAAGCGTTCTCGCTCTCCGAAGCTGTCGGGCAGCTCGTGGTCGGGCTGGGGATCAGGACGTGCGGGTAATGATCTTGGCGAACTGGGCAGGATCCGTATTGCCGCCGGAGATGATCGCGCCGATTGCGCGGCCCTCGACCGGCACCTTGCCCGTGAGAATGGCGGCAAGGCTCGCGGCGCCACCGGGCTCGACGACGAGCTTCAGTTCCTCGAAGGCAAAGCGCATGGCGTCGCGGACTTCGTCGTCCGTCACCGAAACGCCGCCCTTCATGAGGGCGCGGCCAATGGCGAACGTGTGCACGCCGGGGCTCTCTGCCATGAGTGCATCGCAGATGGAGCCCGAGAGGCGGTCATTGCGCTCGGGCTTGCCGCTGGCGAGCGAGCGGGCGAAGTCATCGAAGCCGGCAGGCTCGACCGTCCACATCTCGGTCGTCGGGCTCGTATCTTTGACCGCGACGGCGATGCCGCTCGCAAGTCCACCGCCCGAGACGTTGACCAGCACGGCGTCGAGCTTCACCCCGCGACGTGCGATCTCGGCCATCATCTCGAGACCGGCTGTGCCCTGGCCGGAGATTACGTCCGGGTCATCGAAGGGCGGCACGAAAATAGCCTTGCGCTCCTCGCAGAGGGCCTTCGCGATGGCGTCGCGGTCCTCGCGCTCGCGGTCGTAGAGCACGACCTCGCCACCGAAAGCCTTGGTCCGCGCGACCTTGATCGGCGGGGCATCCTTCGGCATGACGATCGCGGATCGGAGCCCGCACAGCGTAGCCGCTGCTGCGACGCCCTGGGCGTGATTGCCCGAGGAGGAGGCGACGACACCGCCCGGAAAGGCCTTAGGATCGACCTGCGAGATCTTGTTATAGGCGCCGCGGAACTTGAAGGCACCGACCCGCTGCAGGCTCTCGCATTTGAGGAACACGCGTCCGCCGACCAGCTTGTTGAGCGCGGGGTGCTCGAGAAGGGGTGTCGTGACGATGTGCGGCGCGAGCCGCTCGGCGGCAGAGCGGATCATATCGATCGTCACGGGAAGCGTCGGCATGGCGGGGCTCGTGGATCCTGGAGTGGTCGGCGGAAGGCAGGCGCGCCCGCTCCATACACCAGGCGGGTTCATTAGACCATGGATGTCGTCGCGCGTGCCCGGGGCGCGGAGGGCTGCGCCCAAGTCGGGCAAATGTCGAGGATGGCCTTGAATCTTCACAATGTATTTCAGGTCTGGGTAATTCAGCTCTGGCGGCCCGGATTGAAGTATAGAAGTCTGACAGGGGAGAGTTCGCACTTGCAGCCGTGACGCGGCGCGACTACCGGTGCAGCATGATCCCGACGCATGGTGTTATCGGCATCGCGTCTGGAATGGAGGGACTGAAGATGGTGCGCCAGTATTTCGGCACCGACGGTATCCGGGGGCTTGCCAATACGCCGCCCATGACCGCCGAAATCGCGCTGAAAGTCGGCATGGCGGCCGGCAAGGTGCTCGCTCAGGGCGGCAGCCAGCGCCTCAGGGCGGTGATCGGCAAGGACACGCGCCTCTCGGGCTACATGATCGAGAATGCGCTGATGTCTGGGTTCACGGCCGTCGGCGTCGACGTTTTCCAGCTCGGCCCGATGCCGACGCCGGCGGTGGCCATGCTGACCCGGTCTCTGCGCGCCGATATCGGTGTCATGATTTCGGCTTCGCACAACCAGTTCGCCGACAACGGCATCAAGCTTTTCGACGCCAATGGCTTCAAGCTCTCCGACGAGGACGAGATCGCGATCGAGGCATTGATCGATACGCCCGCAGCCGGGCTGCTCGTACCATCGGACAAGATCGGACGCGCGACGCGCATCGAGAGCGCGCAGGAACGCTATATCGAGTTCGCCAAGCGCACGCTGCCGAAGAACCTGCGCCTCGACGGGCTGCGGATCGTCATCGATTGCGCCAATGGCGCCGGGTACAAGGTGGCACCGCAAGCGCTCTGGGAGCTCGGCGCCGAGGTGATCCGGATCGGCGTTGAGCCGAACGGCTTCAACATCAACGAGAAGTGTGGTTCTACGGCGCCCGAGTCTCTCCAGGAGAAGGTGCGCGAGCTCAGGGCCGACATCGGCATTGCGCTCGACGGCGACGCTGACCGGGTGGTTGTCATCGACGAGAAGGGAGCCCTCGTCGACGGTGACCAGCTTCTCGCAGTCATTGCGGAGAGCTGGCGGCGGCGCGGGCGTCTGCTCGGCGGCGGCGTCGTCGCGACCGTCATGTCCAACCTCGGGCTCGAGCGTTATCTCGGTACGCTTGGCCTCACGATGATCCGCACGCCCGTCGGAGACCGCCACGTCGTCGAGCACATGCGCCGCAATGGTTACAATGTTGGCGGTGAGCAGTCCGGCCATATCGTGCTTTCCGATTTCGGCACGACGGGCGACGGCCTCGTCTCGGCGCTGCAGATTCTCGCGACGGTGGTTACGACAGGCAAGCCGGTGAGCGAAGTCTGCAATCGTTTCGAGAAGATCCCCCAGCTCCTGCGCAACGTGCGCTATTCCAATGGTTCGCCGCTCGAGGACGGGCGCGTCCTCGCCGCGATCGATGCGGCGAAAGCGCAGCTCGGCGACAAGGGACGGCTGCTTATCCGCCCGTCCGGTACTGAGCCGGTGATCCGCGTCATGGCCGAGGCCGAGGACGAGCGGCTTGTTGCTGCCGTCGTCGGAGATATCGTTGCTGCCGTGCAGAATGTGGCGCAGGTGGCCTGAGAAACTCTCCGCAGCAAACTTTGGAGTGCGCTCCGTGTCCGATGACATCCTTCAGAATCTCGACAGTGGCGTGCTTACGGTGACGCTGAACCGGCCGGAGAAATACAACGCGCTCACATTCGATATGTACGACGCGATCACCGAGATCTGCTCGAGCATACCGGCCGACGGCTCGGTGAAGGCCATTGTTTTTCGCGGTGCCGGCGGCAAGGCTTTCGCGGCGGGGACAGACATCTCCCTGTTCCGCAGTTTCGAGACACCCGAGCAGGGCATCGCCTACGAGAAGAATGCCGACAAGGTGTTCACCGCGCTCGAGCGCTGCCCCGTGCCGACCATCGCGGCCATCACCGGCGCCTGCACGGGCGGCGGCGCGGGGATCGCGGCGTGCTGTGACATGCGCATTGCCACGCGCTCATTGAAGTATGGATTCCCCATCGCGCGCACGCTCGGCAATTGCCTGTCGGCGGCGACGCTTGCGCGCCTTGTTGCCCTGATCGGCGAGGCTGGCGTGATCGATCTCATTTATACCTCGCGGCTCATCGAGGCAGACGAGGCGCTCCGCAAAGGTCTCGTCAACGAGATCGTCGAGGATCACGCCGCCGTTGTGGCGCGGGCGGATGCGCTCGCGCGCCAGATCGCGGGACATGCGCCGTTGACCATGCGTGTGACCAAAGAACTATTGCGCCGCCTGCGTCAGCGCCATCCCACCGTCGATGACGACGATTTGATTGGCATGGTCTACACGAGCGCCGATTTCCGCGAAGGTCTGGACGCCTTCCTGAGTAAGCGGAAGCCCAATTGGCAAGGGCGCTGAGACGCATTCTTCCCCATCCGCCCGCCGGATACTGCGGCGCTGTCAATAGCCGCTAGCAGCGATCACTAACATATCAGCGCTTGCCTAAGCGATTGCTGCGGCGTACCCTTTAGTTGCCCAAACACGATCCCGAAAACGGGACAATGAAGAACGGGCCATCAAAGGGAGGTTTCTCATGTCGCGTGTTTCACGCCGGCAGTTTCTGGCTTCGTCCAGCGTCGGCGCAATTGCAGCATCCACCGGCGGTCTCGCCGGCATCCTCGCAACCGGCCGCGCTCCGGCCTATGCCCAGCAGACGACGGTGCACTGGCTTCGCTGGAACGACTTCGTTCCTGCGTGCGATACGCTGTTGCGCCAGAAGCTGCTGCCAGAAGCGGAGAAGGCACTCGGTATCAAGGTCCGCTATGAGACGGTGAACGGCAACGATCTACAGCCGCGCATCACGTCAGGCATCCAGTCGGGCGCCGGTCCCGATCTGCTCATGCTCTTCAACAACCACCCGCATCTTTATCAGGCGAGCCTCGCGGACCTGAGCGATGTCGCTGGTGAGATCGCCAAGGATCAAGGCGGTTGGTACAAACTCTGCTCGGCGAACAGCTCATCGGGCGGCAAGTTCTTCTCCATGCCGATGGCGATCATCGGCGCCATGAACGCCTACCGCAAATCGTGGTTCGCCGAAGTCGGCCACAACGAATTCCCGAAGACGTGGGATCAGTATCGCGACGCCGGCAAGAAGCTGAAGGCGAAGGGGTATCCGATCGGTCAGTCGCTCGGCCAGTCGTTCGGTGATCCGCCGACGTTCGCCTATCCGCTGCTGTGGTCGTTCGGTGGTGCCGAGATCGACGACAAGGGCAAGGTCGTCATCAACTCGAAGGCGACGGTTGATGCCGTCAAGTGGATGGCCTCCGCGTGGACCGAGTCCTTCGATGAGGGCGGCCTCGCCTGGGACGACGCGTCGAACAATCGCGCCTTCCTCGCCGGTACGATCTGCTCAACGCTCAATGGCGCCTCGATCTACATCGAAGCATCGCGCAAGCCCGAGCAGTACAAGACCGCCGACGGCAAGCCGCTCAAGGATGACATCCTGCACGCGCCGCTGCCGGGAGGTCCCGCGGGGCAGTTCGGTTTCCACACGTACACCTCGCACGTGATGCCGAGCTACTCGAAGAACCAGCAGGCGACGAAGGATCTGCTGCGCTTCATTCATAAGAAGGAGAACTACGATCAGTGGTTCTCGACGGGCCTCGGCTTCTACACGCCGGGCACGACCGGATGGGAAAACCACGATCTGTGGAAGAAGGATCCCGTGATGGCGCCGTTCGCGGTGGCTGGCAAGATGGGCCTGACACCCGGTCACCCCGGTGAGCCGAATGCCAAGGCCGCCGAGGTGCTGACGAAGTACCTGATCGGCAACATGTTCGCCGGCGCGATCCGCGGCCAGAAGGCCGAGGATGCGGTTGCAGCGTGTGAGAAGCAGCTCAAGGCGATCTACGAGGGCTGAGGCTTTCTGATCGGAATGGCATGACCGGAGCGCTTGGCGCTCCGGTCTCTGGCCAAATCGGGGCGGTCGGCAGGTTCGGCCTGCCACCGGCTCTCATGACATCTTCCGAAAGGACGGAACGCCGATGGCTGTTGCGGCGTCAACTTCGACCTCAGAACGCGTGATCGTGGCCAAGGCCAAATGGCGGCCGCTCGAGAACGAGCGCAATCTCGCATGGCTCCTGCTCTTGCCGACGATGGTGCTGCTCGGGCTGTTCATCGCCTACCCGTTCATGCGTGGCCTGTTGCTTTCGGTGACGGACACACGCGTCGGCATCCCCGGGGAGTTCGTCGGCCTCGCCAACTTTCGGCGGCTCGCGTCGGATCCGATCTTTCACGCCGTCGTCTGGAATACCTGCTGGTACACGCTGGTCACGACGATCTTCAAGCTGGGCCTCGGGCTCTGGCTGGCGCTGCTGTTGAACCGATCCTTCAAGTTCAAGGCTTTCACGCGCGCCTTCATCCTGTTGCCGTTCATCATTCCAACGGTGCTCTCCACCTTCGCGTGGAAGTGGATGTTTGACCCGACCTTCAGCGTCCTCAACTGGATGCTCTACCAGACGGGCATCATCCGCGTCGCCATCAACTGGCTCGGCGACGGCGATCTCGCCATGCTCTCGATCATCATCGTCAACATCTGGCGCGGCGTACCGTTCTTTGCGATCTCGCTGCTCGCCGGTCTCCAGACGATCAGCCCAGACCTGAACGAGGCCGCGGCGATAGACGGCGCACGCCCCTTGCAGCGCTTCTGGTACATAACCTGGCCGCTGCTCCTGCCGGTGACGATGGTTGTGATGCTCTTCTCGGTCATCCAGACATTCGCCGACTTCCAGATCGTCTACGTCATGACGGGTGGCGGGCCGGCCAATGCGACGCATCTGTTCGCGACGTATGCCTACCAGCTCGGTGTCGGTACGGGGCTCTTGAGTCAGGGTGCAGCCGTCTCGCTTGCGATGTTTCCGATCCTCCTGCTGATCGTGATCGTCCAGCTGCTCTACATTCGCCGCGTGGAGGTTCGCTGATGATCGAAGGTGCGGTCTGGCGCCGCTGGGTGTTCTTCTACATCCCGCTCACGCTCTTCCTGATCTTCCTGCTGTTCCCGTTCTACTGGATGCTCATCACGACATTCCGGCCGGACGGTGAGCTCTATCGCCCGTGGCGGGCGGCGAATTACACGCCCTTCTGGACGTGGAATCCGACACTCGATCACATCGCCTATCTCTTCCGCGAGACGATGTTCGCGACGTGGCTATGGAACACCATGTTCATAGCCATCGCGTCGACCATCATCTCGCTCATCTGCGGCGTGTTCGCTGGTTACGCGCTCGCGCGGCTGAACTTCCCCTTCGCGGGAAGCCTCGGCACGGGCATCTTCATCACGTACCTCGTACCGCAGACGCTGCTCTTCATTCCGCTTTCGGAGATCATCCGAAACTACAAGCTCGGCGACACACCATGGTCGCTGATCCTGACCTATCCCACATTCCTCATACCCTTCTGTACGTGGCTGATGATGGGCTACTTCAAAGCCGTGCCGAAGGAGCTTGAAGAATGCGCCCGAATAGATGGCGCATCGCGATGGCAGGCGATGCTCTACATCATCATTCCGGTCGCCATTCCGGGCATTCTCTCCGCGGGCATCTTCGCCTTCACGCTCTCGTGGAACGAGTTCATCTACGCGCTGGTGTTCCTCTCGAGCCCCGAGCAGAAGACCGTGCCGGTGGGCGTTGTCTCGGAGCTGATACGCGGCGACGTCTTCTTCTGGGGGCCACTGATGGCGGGCGCATTGCTTGGGTCGATCCCAGTCGCGATCGCCTACTCCTTCTTCGTCGAACACTACGTTTCTGGCCTCACGGGCTCGGTCAAGGGATAGACGCACTATGGCAACGGTGAGCATCCGCGAGGTTCACAAGCACTACGACGACTTTCACGCCGTGAAGGGCGTGAGCCTCGAAATCAAGGACCACGAGTTCGTGGTCCTCGTCGGCCCCTCGGGCTGCGGCAAGACGACGACGCTGAGGATGGTGGCTGGTCTCGAGTCGATCACCGAGGGGCGCGTTCTGATCGGCGATACGGTGGTGAACGAGCTGCCGCCGATGGATCGCGACATCGCGATGGTCTTCCAGAACTACGCGCTCTATCCGCACATGAGCGTCTACGACAACATGGCCTTCGGGTTGAAGATGCGGAAGTTCGACAAGGCTGAAATCAAGAGCCGCGTGGCCCAGGCCGCCGATATTCTCGGCATCAAGGATCACCTGCACAGGAAGCCGCGTCAGCTTTCAGGCGGCCAGCGCCAGCGCGTCGCGCTCGGTCGCGCGATCGTGCGCAACCCTCAGGTCTTCCTGTTCGACGAGCCGTTGTCGAACCTCGATGCCAAGCTGCGCGTGCAGATGCGCGTCGAGCTCAAAAAGCTGCACCAGCGGCTCGGCACGACCGCGATCTACGTTACGCACGACCAGGTCGAGGCCATGACGCTTGGCGACCGAGTCGTCGTCATGAAGGACGGGCTCATTCAGCAGGTGGGCGAGCCGCTCGATCTCTACAATACGCCGGCGAACAAGTACGTTGCCGGTTTCATCGGCTCGCCGGCCATGAACTTCGCGGATGTGACGATTGCGAACAACGGCAGCGGACTTGTCGCGACGAATACTGCGATGAGCATCGCCGTGCCCGAGCATCTGGCAGCGCCGCTCGGGCCTCACGTCGGCAAGCCGGCGACGTTCGGCATCCGACCCGAGGATCTGCGTCTCGCAGACGGTTCGGAGCCTCAGCATCAGACGTTCGAAGCTGTGGTCGAAGTCGCCGAGCAGCTCGGGTCGGAGATCCTGCTCGACGTCACGTGCGGGCCGAGCAGCATGGTGGCGAGCGTCGACCCGACCGTGCGTGTGAAGCCGGGCGAGAAAATCCGCCTCGCTTTCAATCCAAAACGCGCGCACTTCTTCGACGGAAAGTCGGAGATGGCGGTGCGGGGGTAGGTCTATCGCGCCTTCGGCACGAGTGGGGCCGCAGGCCCCACGCCCCGCGGGGGGGGGGGCGCCCCCCCCCCCCCGGGGGGGGGCCCCCCCCCCCACGCCCCGCCTGGGGGACACCCCCAGACCCCCGTCTTTTGTGGCTATGAGTTCGCGCCGGGCACCTACCTATACTTCCCGTCCCAGCCTTCGGGAACGCCGGTAACCTTGCCGTCCTTGTCGACTTCGGGGCGGTTCATGGAGAATGTCGTCTCAGGCGTGACGACCGCGTATTCCATGTAACCCATGCGTCCGAGCGGGCGCATTTCGGATGTATTGACGATGCCATCCTTGACGAAACGGTCGTCAATGTGGATGCCGACGACGTAGCCGACGACCATGCTGAAGCCGCCCTTCTGCGGCGCGATGGCGGGTAGCTCGATGACCTGGTGGAGCTTGCACTCGAAGACGGCCGCAGCCTCCTTGACGTAGGGCGCCTTTACCAGCTTGCCGCGTACGCCCGTGAGGCCCGAGAGCGGGAACTCGTCGACATTGGCCGGCACGGCTGCCGAGGACATGTTCATGTGCTCGCGCAGATCCCACGTCGACATGGAGCACGTGAACTCGCCGTTCTCCTGGACGTTGCGTAGCGAGTCCTTGATGCCGCCGGATCCGAACACGACGTAGTGCGGCCGGTCGCCGACCGCATTGAAGAAGCTGTACGGCGCCAGGTTCGCGATGCCGTCATTGCTGACGGTGCCGATCCAACCAATGGGGCGCGGGGCCATCAGCGCCTTGAAGGGGTCGTGCTTGAGTCCGTGCTTGTTTTCGAGGGCGTCATAGAACATTCGTTTCTTCTCCAGTTCGGCAGATCAGGCCTGCCAGCGCGTGACGATGTCGGCAAGGGCGGGGCGCTCGCGGTCCTCCTGCGGGGCGCTGTCGGTGCCGATATAGACGAAGCCCGCGACGCGCTCGTTGGCGGCAAGGCTTAGGGCCTTGTTGATCGTATTGCTGAAGCTGTACCACTCGGTGATCCAGCACGTGCCATAGCCGAGCGCGTTGGCCGCAAGGCAGAGATTGAAGGCGGCTGCGCCACACGACAGAAGCTGCTCGATTTCCGGAGCGCCCGTATTGGGCACGACGCGCGAGATGACGCACACGACGGTCGGCGCGCGCATGAGACGGGCGCGCTCGGCTTCGAGGCGTACAGCCGACGGTGGCTCCTTTTCCTCGGCAGCGACGGCGTTGGCCAGCAGTTCGCCGAACTTGGCGCGTGCTTCGCCCTCGAAAACGATAAAACGCCAGGGAACCAGCTTCTTGTGGTCGGGTACGCGGGCGGCGCAGGTCAGGATCGTATCGAGCTGAGCCGCGGTCGGGCCTGGAGCGGTCAGCAGTGCGGCCTTGGCCGATCGGCGCTTCAGCAGCAATTCCAGTGTCGGATTGGTCATGCTCTTTCCATACAGACGTGCGTGCAGATAGTGGCGGCGCGGGCCGATGGCGGTCCAGGCCGGCGCAATCTCGCTAATGCATACCACCTTGAGGTACAATGGCGCGAACGCGAACCGCCGAGAAGCCCACCCCGATGCATGACAAGACCCGAATGAGGCATCGCTGCGACTTCTGCTGGTCCTGGGGCCGGTCTTGGATCTTGCGGCCCGTCCTGGCTGCATGGGCGGGTTTTGCGCTGCTTCTACCGGTGGCAACGGCCGCGGCCGCCGAAGGGCCGGTACTGACGGTCGTCATGGACGGTTCAGGCTCCATGTGGGGCAAGCTCGGTGCCGAGCGGCTGGCGAAGTTCCAGGTCGTGCGCCAGGGGCTCGCTGAGGCCCTGCCGAAGTTGCCGGCGGCGACACGGGTCGGCCTGCTTGCCTTTGGCCACCGACGGACGGGCTGTCAGGATGTTGAGGTCCTGCGGGCCCCCGAGGTGGGCGAGCATGGGCGCGTCGCCGAGCTGCTCAATGAGTTCAATCCCAAGGGACGCGGGCCGGTGACGGCCGCGATCCAGGGCGCGCTCGAGACCATGCCGAAGGATGGGCAGGGCACCATCCTCCTCGTGCACGATGATCTCGACAACTGCCAGCAGAACCCCTGCGCGCTGATGGAAAGCATCAAGGCGCAGTATCCGCGGCTGATCATCCACGTGCTGTCGATCGGTCTCGGCCATGCCGATGCGCGGCAAATGCAGTGCCTGACAGTCCCGACAAACGGCCAGCATTATCTCGTCACGACGGGTGCGCAGATCGTCAATGCCATCGCCGAGGTGACCGAGATTGCGGCGCGTATGCCGCGGCCGGCCTCGCCCATCGCGCGCGGGCCCGCAAGCGCACCACAAATGCCGACGCCGGATGGCCCTGGCGTGCACCTCGTTGCGACGCTCGGTGCCACATTGCCCGCGCCCGATCTTCCGGTGCGTTGGCGCGTGGAGCGGCTCGGCAGTGGTGAGGCTCCAGCCCTGCAGCAGTTCGAGGGCGGTGCCGTGACGCTGCCGCTCCCCCGCGGACGGTATGCGGCGACCGCGGAAATGGATCGGCTGTCGACCCGCCAGGAGTTCGACGTGACGGATGTTCCGTCCACCCGGATGCAGGTCGCGCTTCAGGGTGGCACGCTGAACATTGCAGCACTGGCCGGCCGCGCGAACAAGCCGCTCGACGGCACGCGCTTCATCATTCGCTCACTCGCTGCGACAGGCGAGAGCAAGCCGGCGCAGGCAGGCGCGACGCCATCGAGCTGGATTGCCCGCGGGCCGAGGAGTGAAGTCGCGTTGCCGGCCGGGTCATATGAAATCGTGGTCATGCTCGGCAGTATCCGTGTTGCCCAGGAGGCGACTGTGGTCGCGGGAGAGCGGCGCGCCGTAGAGGTGCGCCTGCCGGTCGGTGAGCTGGAGCTGGCGGCCATCCCGCACGAAGGCAGCAACCGACTCGAGCAGGTCACCTACGTCATTCAGGAAGATGATCCCAACTCGCCGCAAGGGCGGCGCGAGGTCGCGCGATCGGCCGCTGCGCGGCCCGTGTTCACACTGCCGGCGGGCACGTATCACGTGATCGCAACCCATGGTGCGGTAGAGGTCCGTGATCGCGTGGCGATCGGCGCCGGCGAGGTGGTGCGCCGCGACCTGCTGCTCAATTCGGCGGAGATCAATCTCGTTTCGGGGCTCGTATCGCGCCTTGGGAGCACGCCCGATGAAGTGCAATGGCGCGTCGTGTCGATCGATCGCCGCGATGCAAAGCCGGTTCGGATCTACGGCGAGAATGCGCGCGTGACGCTGGCGGCGGGCAAGTACCGCATCGAAGGCCGGTTTGGCCCACTCAATGCGGAGGCGAGCCGCGACATCTCGATCGCGGCCGGCGCCCGCGAGAACGTGTCACTCACGCCACCTGCGGCGCGCGTCCAGCTGCGGCTCGCGGCGGAGCCCGGCGAGGCCGTGACCGACATCTTCTGGAAAGTGCGGCTGCAGAACGGACCCATCGTGTGGAGTTCGACCGAAAGCGAGCCCGTGGGCCTGCTGCAGCAGGGCAGCTACGTCATCGAGGTGCAGACGCGACAGGCGCGACATGAACGAGTGGCCGAAATCCGGGCCGGCGCCGACCGGGTGCTGATCGTCGGGGAGAACTGAGCCCGGCGCGGCATGGTCGTACTGGCCATTCTGGCGCCAAAGTCATAGGGCTAAGCGGCGTCGGAGGGCTGGGTCGATTGATTCGCCCTGGACGGTCACGTTCAAGCTTCGCCGGGACGGCCGGCTCGCATCGGTTGGGGAGCGCATTAGTGGTGGACGTGGGCATATGCCGCCGCAACGGGACTGCCGGAACTCCCGGCGGCCATTTTTGCGCGCGTCTGCTCTCCGCCATGATCGGTGCGACCTTGCTTGCGCTCGCGCCGGCCGAGGTATCTGCCCAACAGGCGCAGGATCCCTGGCGGCCCGACACGCGCGGCGCGCCGAATGGCGGCCCGGCGGGAGGTCTTACTCTCCCGCCGAACGTCACCGTGGTGCCGCGGTCGGCGCCAGCGGGCAGTGCGCAGGAAGTACAGTTCACCGCCTTTCTGACCGATGATGGACCGCCTATCGATCAGGGCGTCGTCTGGCACATTTTCCAGGATAGCGAGAAGGACGGCGCGCGCCCCCGTCACCACCGGACGATGCGCGAGGCGAACCCGGTGATCCGCCTTTCGCCCGGACGCTATCTCGTGAACGTCTCGTTCGGCCGCGCCAACCTCACGCGAACGATCGCGGTGGAGGCCGGCGTCGCACTCAACGAGCGCTTCGTGCTCAACGCGGGCGGGCTTCGGGTGAGTGCCCAGCTCGGCGATGGTTTGCCGGCACCTGAGACGGCCATCAACTACGACATCTACTCCGGCGAGACCGATCAGCTCGGCAATCGCCAGCGGATCATGAGCGGCGCGCGGCCTGGGCTGATCATGCGGCTCAATGCTGGCATCTTCCACATCGTCAGTCGCTACGGCGACGCCAACGCCGTCGTCAGCGCCGACGTGACGGTGGAGGCGGGCAAGCTGACCGAGGTCGCCATTACGCATCCCGGTGCGGCGGTGACCTTCAAGCTTGTCACGCGCCCCGGCGGTGAGGCGCAGAGCGGTGCGCAGTGGGCAATCCTCGATCCGGACGGTGAAGTCATCAAGGAGAGTGCCGGCGCGCTGCCGACGCATGTTCTCGCTGCCGGGAGTTACGTGGTGACGGCGCGCCATTCCGGTCGCGTGTTCCGCCACGGCTTTACCGTACAGGCCGGCGAGGCGGCGCAAATCGAAGTCGTGATGAAGTAGCAAAACAGAATTGCACCACATAGCAGAGCGGCGCGGGCATCGGATGATGCGCCGCGCCGCTCTGGTTTTGAAGGTGGAGCGTCAGCCGCTATTTCTTCTTCTGCACCCCGTAGTCGTCGTCCTCGAGCGATTGCTGGTTCTTCTTTTGCTGCTCGATGATCTTTATATGCTGCTCGGACATTGGCCTGGAACGGGCTGCGTCATTCAGCTTGTTCGGCAGCCACGTCGCGATCGCCGGGAACGCGACCAGCAGCGCAATGGCCAGCACCTGAAGCATCATGAACTGGAACATGCCTCTGTAAATCGTGAGCAGGCTCCAGCTATCCGCCACCTGTTTCAAATAGTAGGCAGACATCGCGACGGGCGGCGATAGGAAGGCCGTCTGCAGAACAACCGCGACGAGGGCACCGAACCAGATCATGTCGATGTCCATGGCCTTCACCACCGGATAGAAGATCGGCAGGAAGACGAGAATGATCGCGGGCCATTCGAATGGCCAACCCAGGATGAAGATCAGGACCAGGATGAGGATCAGCATCATGGTCGGCGAGAACTGCAGAGCCAGGAGCTTCTCGGTGATCCAGTTCGCCGTTCCAAGACGGGCGAAAACCGAGCCGAAGACGTTGGATGTGACTGCCAGCAACAGCACCATGCTGGACGTCGCGACGGTGCTCAATAACGCGCGCTTGAGGCCCGCGAAAGTAAACTTGCCATAGGCGACCGCCAGCATCACGGCACCTGCGGCACCGACGCCTGACGCTTCAGTTGGAGTCGCGAGGCCCGCGAGGATCGAGCCGAGCGTTGCCGTGATGAGGCCGACCAGCGGAACGACGCCGAGAAAGACCTCCTTGAGGATGTAGCCCGTAGAATGCACCCGTTCTTCAAGCGGCACGGGGGGGCCGAGCTTCGGATTCAAGTTGGCCCGTATCATCAGGTAGGCGAGGTAGATTCCTGCAAGCATGAAGCCTGGGCCAAATGCTGCGGCATAGAGATCGGCCACTGACACGCCGAGCACCGGCCCCATCACGATCAGCATGACCGATGGCGGTATCAGGATGCCGAGCGTACCGCCGGCCGTGATGGCGCCAGCCGAGAGCTCAGCGTCGTAGCCCGTCTTATTCATGATCGGGGAGGCCATGATGCCGAGCACGGTGACGGCCGCCCCGACGATGCCGGTCGCCATGGCGAAGACCGTCGAGGTCAGGATCACGACGAGGAAGAGTGCGCCCCTCATCCGCGACAGCAGAAGCCGGAAGGCGGTGAACAACCGCTCCATGAGGCCGGCCTGCTCGGTGATGAATCCCATCAAAATGAAAAGAGGAACTGCCGCCAGCAGTTCCTCTCGCATCATGCCGATGGTCTGGAAGTAGGCGAGGTCGAAGACGGTCGCACCAATGCCGATGTAGCCGAAGGTCAACGCGAGAAACAGGAGCGTGAACGAAATCGGCACGCCGATAAAGATGGCGCCGATCAGCACCGAGAGCATGATCAGGCCGGTAAGGGCTTCGCCGCTCATACTTCGACCTTCTCTTTTTGCTCGAGTTCGATGCCCGTGCGGGCGGCATACACGCTCTTGATGAGCTCGGAGACGCCCTGGATCATCAGCAGCAGGCAGGCGAGCGGAATGACGGCTTTGAACGGCCACAGTATCGGCCGCCACGGCGACTGATCGGACTGCTCCCCGATGTCGAAGGAGTAGAACGTCTGATCGATCCCGATGTAGCCCAGCATCAGAAGAGCCGGGAAGAAGAAGACGATGTAGGAGACGGCGTCGATGATGCCCTTGGTGCGAACCGAGAACTTCTCCCAGAAGAAGTCGGTTCTGACGTGCGCGCCCTTATGCAGCGCGTATGCGGCGCCGAGCATGAATAGAGTGGCGTAGAGCATATATGAGACGTCGTAGGCCCACGTTGTCGGCGAGTGAAACACGTATCTCGAGACAACCTCGATTACGACAGCGCCGACGAGTGGCAACGCGAGCAGCGAGATGATGAAGCCGGTCGCATCGGTAAACCGATCGATAGCCTGAATGATCGTCAGCAACGACCGTGGTGGTGCAGTCATGGGGAGGCCCTTAGCCTGGACACCCGCAATGGCGTCGGCCTGTGTAAGGTCGGCGTGATCGGCGGGCAGCGCTGTTCACGAAAGAGGGGCGAGCCGGATCTGGCTCGCCCCGTCTGTCCGAATTACCGGCAACCTTAGTTCGCCTTCGGTGGGAAGTAGTAGTTCGCCATGAAGGAATAGGGCGGGAAGTAGAAGCGCTTGTAAGGCACCACGATCGACGCGTAGGCCTTCTGGCTCTCGAGAACCTTCTTGAAGAAGGGGTTCTTCGCCGACTCTTCGGCCGCGATCTTGTCCCAGCCCTTGATGAACTCGAGGAGAATGTCGCGCGGGGTCTGGAGAACCTGCACGCCGTGCTTCTCCTGCATCTCCTTGAGTGCGTCAGCATTCTGGCGCTGCCACTTTGCGTGCCAGATTACATAAGCCTCATTCGCCGCGGACTTGATCCACTCATGCTCCTGGGGCTTGAGCGTCTCCCAGACGTCCTTGTTGAAGAGAAGCTCACCAACGGTGGTGTTCTCGTGGACGCCAGGCGTGTAGTGGAACTTCCAGACGTTGTGGAAGCCGAGACGCAGGTCCTCGACGCCACCAACCCATTCGGCGCAATCGATAACGCCACGCTGGGCCGAGGGAATGATTTCGCCGCCGGGCATGTTCACGACGGTGAAGCCGAGTTCTTTCCAGACTTCACCGGCAATGCCGGTCTGGCGGCACTTCATGCCCTTCATGTCGGCAACCGACGTGATGGGCTTGTTGAACCAGCCGAACGCCTGCGGGCCCGAAGGCAGCACGGAGTAGGCCACGACGTTCATCTTCAGCTCTTTCTGGAAGAACTCCTGATAGAGGTCCCAGCCGCCGCCGAAGTACATCCAGCCCATGAAGTCCGTGTAGTCCATGCCGTACGTGCCGCCAGGACCACCGGTGAAGAGCACTGCCGTCTTGTTCTTGCCGGTCCAGTAGCCGCCCCAGGCGTGAGCGCCGTCGAGCACTTTCCTGTGCGTCGCGTCGAGAACTTCGAACGCGGGGACGATCTGTCCCGCAGGCATCGTGTTGACCTTGAGCGTGCCGCCGGACAGCTTGTCGACACGCTCGGCCCAGTAGGTGAAGTTTTCGTAGAGTGTGAGAGAAGCAGGCCATGTGGCCTGCATATTGAGCGTTCTTGTTTGAGCTTGAGCGGGGCCGCTGAGGGCCACCGCGGCGCCTAGCGCCAAGCTACTCAAGACGCACTTCGCCCGTGACGATACCATTAAACTTCCTCCCTTAGACGGTTTTAGAACCTTTTGTTGCGCCATAGAGAGCACGCCTCAGTGCGGTGCGTCAATCGTGGAAATTCGAGGTTGGTCAAGTGGCGTGACGCCGCAGCTTCCTGCCCGATTTTGCATCACGCCAGTTACATTGCGCGCTCTGGGCGCATATGCTCTATCTCGCGCGCAGGAGGGGTTTTACCATGCCGACGCCGACGCTTGGGACGACGCAAATTCTGGATCGGGCCGGTGCCCGACGGTCCGACGACGCATGGTTGAGCACGCAGCGCACGGGCGAGGCGTCGCGCTTCATGATTCTCGTCGATCTGAAGCCCGTCATCGCGCCGGGACCCGAGCGTACGACCAGCGAAATCCGATGGCTGAGCACACGAGAAGTGCAGGCGCTCGCCCTACCTGTCGACGACGCGCTCTTCCTCGGGCTCGACACGGACGGCCGCGCCCATTTCGCGATCTCGATCACCGATCATCTGGCGCGGGCGACGCCCGGTGCCGTGCAGTACTTCCGCCCTGCGGTCGACCTCAGGACGCTCGCGATGCAGGGTGCTCTCACGTCCGAGGATCAATCGCTGGCTGGGCAGGCGCGCGCGCTTGGTCAGTGGCATGAAAATGCGCGCTGCTGCGGCAAGTGCGGCTCGGCGACCCGCCTCAAGGATGGTGGTTGGCGGCGCAAGTGCTGGGCGTGTGGTACGGAGTGGTTTCCGCGCACGGATCCCGTCGTGATCATGCTCGTCACGGATGGCGATCGCTGCATCCTCGCGCACGAGCACCGCTATGTCGCCAACATGTATTCGACGCTCGCGGGCTTCATCGAGCACGGCGAGGACATCGAGCATGCCGTGCGCCGCGAGGTCGGTGAGGAGACCGGCATCCGCGTCGGCAAGGTTGAGTATCATGCCAGCCAGCCGTGGCCCTTTCCGCACTCGCTGATGATCGGGTGCATTGCCCACGCCGAGACGACCGATCTGCAGGTCGACACGACGGAGCTTGCGGATGCCCGCTGGTTCTCGCGCGAGGAGGTTCGCGCCATGCTGGAGAGCCGCCACCCGGATGGCCTCACGGCGCCGGGCCGCCACGCGATTGCCAATATTCTGTTGCGCCACTTCGTCGGTGAAAGCTGAGGTGCCCTCTAGCGGAATGTAGCCTAGCGGGTTGCTGCGGCGCGGAACGCCGCGCGCACGCCCCGCGTTCAACTGATCATTGTTAGCCTTGAATGGAGTCGCACGATGTATGCCGTCGAAGTGCGCGATCGCATCATGATCGCCCACAGCCTGCCCGATCCCTTCTTCGGACCGGCCCAACACATGCATGGTGCGACCTTTGTCGTCGACGTTGCATTCTATCGTGAGCAGCTCACGGCGCAGAATGTCGTCGTCGATATCGGCGCGGCACTCGATGTGCTCGGCAAGACGCTGAAGCCGCTGGCCTATAAGAACCTCGACGAGATCGCAGCCTTCAAGGGCAAGCTAACGACCACCGAGTTTCTCTGCCGGCACATCTTCGACGCCGTTGTTGCCGCGGCGAAGTCCGGCGCACTCGGGGCTGATGGCAAGGGCCTTGCCAAGGTTCGCGTCACGCTGCACGAGACCGACCTCGCAAGGGCGTGGTTCGAAGGCCCAGTCTGAAGGTCTGGTGTGATCGGGCATGGTTGAGCGTATCAGGTCGAGCGGAGCAGTCGGCTGAGGCGATGGTCACGGCAGTTTTTGCTATTCCCGGAGACATCACGCTTCCGACCGGTGGCTACGCCTATGATCGGGAGGTGCTGGCACGCTTGCCCGCAGCTGGCGTCGAGGTCGCGCATCTTGCGCTTCCGAGCGGCTATCCCGATCCATCCGAGGCTGATCTCGCGCGAACGGCCGAGCAGATATCGAACACGCCGCCTGATGCCGTGCTTCTGATCGACGGGCTCGCCTATGGCGCAATGCCGCGCGCGCTCATCGAGCGCTTCGATCGGCGGATCGTCGCGCTGGTGCACCACCCGCTTTGTCTCGAAGCCGGCGTCCTGCCGGCGCAGGCGGAGATATTGCGCGCACTCGAAACGCAAGCATTGGCCATGGCGAGCCGTGTCGTGGTCACGAGCCCGCTGACGGCGCGCACGCTCGCGGCGGACTTCGGCGTGCCCGCGGAACGCATTACGGTCGCTGAGCCAGGGACCGATCCCGCGCGACGGGCTCAGGGCAGCCGGAGTGCGACAATCGCTTTGCTGGCCGTCGGCTCGATCGTGCCGCGCAAAGGCTACGACATTCTGGTCCAGGCGCTCGAGATGGATGCGCGTGAGTACGATCCGGATTGGAGCCTTCATATTGTCGGTGCCATCGACCGCAGCCCGCCGACTGTGGAGGCCCTTCGTGCCCAGATCCGGCAGAGTGGGCTTGCCGAGCGCGTTCATGTCACCGGTCCGAAGTCGCGCGCCGAGCTGGACGGCTTCTATGATGGCGCCGACATTTTTGTTCTCGCGTCGCACTACGAGGGTTATGGAATGGTGCTCGCCGAGGCGCTGGCGTGCGGACTGCCGATCGTGACGACGACGGGCGGTGCGGCCGCCGAAACCGCGCCCGATGGTGCTGCGTTGAAAGTGCAGCCGGGCGATGCGCACGCTCTGCAGAAGGCGTTGCGCCGCCTCATCGACGACATCAACCTGCGCAAGTCACTTGCCGATGCGGCCTGGTCCGCTGGTCAGAAACTGCCGCGCTGGTCCGACACCGCGGCGACGATCGCCGAAGTTATCAAGGAGGCCCGGAAATGAGCGGCTTCTCGCCCGAATGGTTGGCGTTGCGCGAGCCGGCAGATGTGCGCGCTCGTGATCCGGGGTTGCTGACTGCGCTCGCAGCCCATCTTGCCGCGCGTGATGAGATCGAGGTCGTCGACCTCGGCTGTGGCACCGGCTCGAACATCCGTTCGACCGCGCCGGTGCTCGGCCCAGTGCAGGCCTGGACGCTCGTCGACTACGACCCCGTGCTGCTCGAGGCAGCGCGCGCGGAACTCGTCGCGTGGGCCGACGAGGCCGCGGAGAACGGGGAGTCGCTCAAGCTCAAGAAGGATGGGCGCGCGATTTCCGTCCGCTTCCGGCAGGCCGATCTCATGCAGAACCTGGAAACCGTCATTGGCGGCCAGCCGGATCTGGTGACGGCATCGGCGCTGTTCGATCTCTGCTCGACGGATTTCATCAGACGCACGGCACGTGCGGTGGCCGCCGAGGGCGCTGCCTTCTACACCGTGCTGACCTACGATGGCGTGCAGACGTGGAGCCCAACGCATCCGGCCGATGCCGAGATGACGGCAGCTTTCAATCTGCATCAGCAGACGGACAAGGGCTTTGGCAGCGCCGCTGGACCGGCTGCGCCCGAGGCTTTGGCGCTGGCCTTCCGTGGCCAGGGCTACGTGGTGCAGGAAGCGCCGAGCCCCTGGCGCATCGATGCCTCTGAGCAGACGCTCATCAATATGCTGGCGGACGGCTTTGCTGGTGCGGTGGCTGAGATTGGCCGCGTGCCGCCCGACGTGGTGGCCCATTGGCTCTCAACGCGCCGCACGGTTTCGGTTGTCGGGCACACGGACACACTCGCACTGCCGCCAGTCTAGAAGCTAGGCGTCGTCTTTGCCGCCTGCGCTCGGCCACATGCGTGCGAATACGCGGTCCTTCAGGATGAAGCGGTGCATCAGTGCTGCGCCGATATGCATGAGCGCGAGCAGGCCGAGCAGGATCGCCGCCCAACCATGGTAGGCGAGGATCGTCTCTCCCAGCGATTGGTTCTGCGCGATGATCTCCGGCAGATTGAAGCCGAACGGCGTGCCGCGCGCGCCGTAGGCCGAGACGCCGGTCCAACCGAGGATCGGCACCAGGAGAATGAGCGCGTACAAGCCGAAGTGCGTCGCACTCGCGGCGAACTGCTGCAGCGGATGGAGCGGCTCGGGCGGCGGCGCACCGCGCGTGAGACGTACGATAATGCGCACCACGACGAGCCACAGAATGCAGAAGCCGATGAACTTGTGCCAGCTATAGAGCGTGTTCGTCAGGGCATCGAAGTTCGACCACGCTCCGCGCTGCACCATATAAAGGCCGACGGGGATCATGATGAAGACGGCTGCTGCAATGATCCAGTGCAGTGTGCGCTGGAGAGGTGAGTAGCTGCGTAGTGCTTCCATGATCGAGGCCCCCTAATTTAAGAGACCCATTCAGGATCTCAGGTCGCAATCGAACAGGACGTCGCCGTCCTCCAGTACGTGGATATCGGCGTTCGGGCGATGCGCATCGGAGAGACGCGCGATAGGCGGCAATTGTAGCCCAGGTTTGCCCGAGCCGAGGATGACAGGCGCGACCAGGACGTGCAAGCGGTCGAGTGCGCCAGCTGCAAGGAATGCCGAGACTGTGTGCGCCCCGCCTTCGATGAGCATCGAGCGCAGTCCCAACTGGTAAAGCCCATCGACGATAGCTGCGGGCGAGAGGCGGCCGTTCTCGCTTTGAAGGCGCACTTCCTCGACGCCCTTGGGAAGCGGGGCTGCGACGGCCCGCACGACAATGCGTCGGCAGCCGTCGTCACCGGCGAGGCATCTCGCGGTGTCGGGCAGGCGTCCGTTCGGATCGATGACAACGCGCGCGGGATTGCGGCCTGCTACATGCCGCACGTTCAGATGAGGATCATCGGCGGCGACCGTGCCGACGCCGACCACGACGGCATCGACGGCCGCGCGCACGCGGTGCACGTGAACGAGGGCGGCGTGACCATTGATCCACTTGCTCTCGCCGCTCTCGATGGCAATGCGCCCGTCGAGCGACTGGCCAAGCTGAGCGACGACGAAGGGACGGTCACGCGGCGCGGACAATATGCGCGCGATCGGAGCGAATGTTACGTCGCGCGCCTTGTCGGTCGAACTTTGAGACATGCGGGTCCTTGTGCGAGCTCGATTTTTGAGAGCTGGAGCATACGCATGCGGCGATTGTACGAATGCGGCTCGGACGAGCTCACCCGCGGTTACCCCCAAGGACCTTGCGCGATATGACGACACGCATAATCTCGTTTGTGCCTTCCAGGATCTGGTGAACGCGCAAGTCGCGCACGAGTTTCTCCAGCCCGTAGTCTTTCAGGTAGCCGTAGCCGCCGTGGATCTGGAGGGCCTCATTGCAAACCTTGAAGCCGAGGTCGGTGGCGTAGCGCTTGGCCATGGCCGAGTGCATGGAGGCCTGCGGATCGGCGCGGTCGAGCGAGTCGGCGGCGCGGTAGATCATCAGGCGGGACGCCTCGAGATCCGTCGCCATGTCGGCGATCTTGAACTGAAGGGCTTGGAACTCGCCGATGTGCTTGCCGAAAGCGCGACGCTCGAAGACGTAGGCTTTGGCCTTGTCGAGAGCCGTCCAGGCGGCGCCGAGCGAGCAGGCGCCGATGTTGATGCGCCCGCCATCGAGACCGGACATGGCAAGGCGGAAGCCCAGGCCCTCAACGCCGCCGACGAGATTGGCGGCCGGTACCTTGACGTTCTCCATGATGACCTGCGCCGTCGGCTGCGCATTCCAGCCCATCTTGCGCTCGTTGGCACCGAACGAGAGGCCGGGCGTGCCCTTCTCGATGGCGAAAGCCGAAACGCCGTTCGGGCTGGCGTCGCCCGTGCGGGCGAACACGAAATAGAAGTCGGTCGCGCCGGCGCCCGAGATGAACTGCTTCGCGCCATTGAGGATGTAGTGGTCGCCCGATTTCTCCGCGCGCGTCTGCAGAGCCGCGGCATCCGAGCCCGCGCCCGGTTCAGTCAGGCAGTAGCTCGCGAGCCATTCCATGGACGCGAGCTTCGGCATCCAGCGCTCGATCTGCTCGGGCGTGCCAGCCTTAGAGATCATCCACGCGACCATGTTGTGGATCGAGATATATGCCGAGATGGCGGGGCAGCCCGTCGCCAGCGCTTCCATAATGAGCGCGCCATCGAGGCGCGAGAGGCCGGTGCCGCCCTTGTCCTCGGGCACATAGATCGCGGCCATGCCGAGCTCGGCAGTCTCGCGGATCACATCGATGGGAAAATGCGAGGTCTCGTCCCATTTGTCCGCGTCGGGCGCGATCCGCTCGCGGGCAAAGGCGAGCGCCGTCTCCTGGATGGCCTGCTGCTCTTCAGTCAGGGCGAAATTCATAGGCGGCCTCGTATTGGTGCGTTTCCGGTCGGTTGCGCAAAGGCATAGCGCGTCAGGCGCGCCTGCGGAAGCCGATCATATGCTTTGCGGGGGCGGCTGGGCCGGTGGGGCTATCAGGTCTTCAGGAGCCACCGGCGGACATTGTTGATGTAACTGTCAACGAGACGCTCTTCCAATGGTGCTGCGACGGCATGGTCGACGAGGGCCCCAACAATGCCCTGGCCTGCGTACGTCGATGCCCCTTGATCCAATTTGGCAAGTTCAGTGCCCGTCCGCGCATCTCTTAGGATTGTCACTGCGCCAAGCACGGGGGTGCCGCCGAGCGTCGCTCTCTGGACGGCATCAGGAACCAGGAAAGCCACCACTGTCACTTCGAGGCGGGCATCCCGGCTACCTCGGAGCTGCGGGAGGATATCGCGCTTCAGATGCTTGTCGATCAGCCCGGCCGTCTTCTTGCGGACGTAGTCCCTCCCTTCTGGCGACGCGATAAGCTTGTATCGTTCCGCAGCTTCCGTATCAGGAATGCCGCCTGTCTCGAGAGGATGATCCGACGCCTTGGTTTTGAGACGCAGCTTGGGATTGCGAGCGCTCGCCTCCGCCACGTACTCCTGCTCCGCGGAAGCCCAGACGATGTGGGCGTCTGGCTTGAAGGTGACGACCACATCGGTGATGCGGAGTGCCGCGACATCCTGCTGCGACAGCGGATTATCAATGGTCGCGCAAGCGCAGGCGAGCACGCCTGACGCACAGAGCAGCAGGGCTCTGCCAAACCAACCGCCAGTCCCCACGGTATCCCCCCGCGCTCAATGGCGTACGCACACTCAATAGAATGCACCGAGCATACGAGGAATGACCGTCGGGCGGCAATATCGTTCTTGCAGAACGTCTGAACGGGACGGCCTGAGGTCCTTAAGTGAGGAACGGATTGCTTTGCCGCTCCATGCCGAACTGACCCATGGGACCATGGCCGCAGATGAAGGCGATCTCGTCGCCGAGTGGGAAGAGCTTCGTCTTGATGGCGTTGATCAGGGCGTCGTGGTCGCCATAGGGGAAGTCCGTGCGCCCGATCGAGCCGCGGAAGATCACGTCGCCGACGAGGGCGAAGCGGTTCGGCCGGTTGACGTAGACGAGCGAGCCGGGCGAGTGGCCTGGGCAATGGAAGATCTCGAAGTCGTGCCCGCCGATCGTGAGGGTCTGCCCTTCCTCCATCCAGCGGTCGGAGGTGGCATTGCGGATGCCCGTCAGGCCGTAGCTCGTCGCCTGCTTCTCGGCATTCTCCATCAGGAACTTGTCGGCGATGTGCGGTCCCTCGATCTGGACGCCGAGCTTCTCCTTGAGTTCGGCGGCACCGCCGACATGATCGAGATGGCCGTGCGTGAGCACGATCTTCTCGACCGTCAAGCCGACCTGCGCGATCGCCGCTTCGATCTGCGGCACGTCCCCGCCCGGATCGACCACGGCGCCGCGCTTCGTCGCCTCGTCCCAGACGAGCGTGCAGTTCTGCTCGAAGGGCGTGACATGGACGATGGCGGCTTTCAGCCGGTCTTCGGGGGCGGCGCTCATTGAGTTTCCTTCCGGACGTGGGATCTGGCCTCCTGCATATCTCAAACAGTCGCCAGGTGCAGCCCTCAGAGCATCCCCAGCGGGGTCGCACGCTTCGGCGGCGGGAAGGCCGCATCGAGGTCTGCGAGATCTTCCGTCGTCAGCGTGAGATCCGCAGCGACAAGGTTTTCGCGCACGTGCTCCGGGCGCGAGGCCTTCGGAATGGCGACCACGTGCGGATGGCGCATGGTCCAGGCGAGGGCGATCGCGGCCGGGCTCGCGCCATGGCGTCCCGCGACTTTGGCAAGGGCGGCATTGCGCAGGATGCGGCCCTGGCCGAGCGGCGAATAGGCCATGACCATGATCTTCTCGTCGGCGCACTGCTTGATCAGGTCGAAGTCGATGCCGCGCGAGCCGAGGTGATAGAGCACCTGATTGGACACGCAGTTCCTTCCGTTCGGAACGCCGGCCAGCTCGTCGAGATCATCGGTGTCGAGGTTCGAAACTCCCCAGTGCCGGATTTTGCCTTCGGCCTTGAGGCGCTCGAAGGCCCCGACCGTCTCGGCGAGTGGATACGAGCCGCGCCAGTGCAGCAGGTAGAGGTCGATGCGGTCCGTCTTGAGGCGTTTGAGGCTGCGTTCGCAGGCGGCGATCGTGCCGGCCTTCGAGGCATTGTGCGGATAGACCTTGGAAACAATGAAGGCCTCGTCGCGGCGCCCTTTGACGGCTTCAGCCACGACTTCCTCGGCGCCGCCCTCGCCGTACATTTCGGCCGTGTCGATCAGCGTCATGCCGAGATCGATGCCGACTTTCAGGGCATCCGCTTCCGCGCTGCGCTGGCTGCTCTGCTCGCCCATATGCCACGTGCCGAGCCCAAGCTGCGGAATGGTCTCGCCGGACCTGAGTGTGACGCGTCGCATTCGGAGCCTCCTCGTCATGTGGACCGCGCGGCCCAGCCGTGCCGACGCGCTGCGTGACACCATCGCACTTTTCATGAAACCATGCATCCGACCAAGCCCACATGATGGCCGGCGGCCGGGAGAGCCTTTAGATGACGAAGCGCGTGTTGATTGCCGGATTCAAGCATGAGACCAACACGTTCTCGATCCAGCCGACAACCATTCAGTCTTACGAGGCGCGCGGGTTCAAGGTGGGCGAGGCGATCGTGCCTTACTTCAAGGGCACGAACACGGAGATCGCGGCTTTTCTCGATGGCTGCGCCAAGCACGGCTGGCAGCCGGTTCTTTCCCTCGCCGCCGATGCGACGCCTTCCGGCAAGCTGACGAAGGAGTGTTACGAGACCATCGTTGGCACCATCCTTGGCGATATCGAGAAGGCGGGGAAACTCGATGCCATCCTGCTCAATCTGCACGGTGCCATGGTCGCCGAACACACGGATGACGGCGAGGGTACGCTGCTCGAGCGCATCCGCGCCAAAGTCGGCCCGGGCGTGGTGGTCGCCGCAACGCTCGATCTGCACGCGAATGTCACGCAGGCCATGGCGAAGTACGCCGATATCCTGGTGAGCTATCGCACCTATCCGCACATCGATATGTACGACATTGCCGCCGAGGCCGTGGAGATCGTGAAGCGGACGCTCGATGGAGCGGTCAAGCCGAAGGTCTATCTCGCGCGCCGGGCGATGATCGACGGTGCCGATCACGGGCGTACGACGAGCCCTGGTCCCATGACCGAGCTGCTCGATCGCTGCGCAAAGATCAGGAGCGAGGATGCGGGCGTGCTGTCTGCATCCATCAATGCCGGTTTTGCCTGGGCGGACATTCCCGAAGTCGGACCGACGGCGGTGATCGTCGGCGATGGTAACGATCCGCGCTTCCAGGCTTATGTCGAAGGCCTCGCCGACTACATCTGGGAGACGCGGGACTATCGGACGGTGAAGTATTTCACGGTTGCGGACGCGCTAGCGCGCGCGAAAGCCGTCGCGAGCGTCGGAAAGCCGGCTGTGCTTTCGGACGCCGCCGACAATCCCGGTGGTGGCGGATATGGCGAGTCGACGGGGCTTCTGCGCGGCATGATCGATGCCAAGCTGGAGAACGCGGCGATGGCGGCGTTCTACGATCCGGAGGCAGCAGCCGCGTGCCACAAGGCCGGTCTCGGCGCGACGATCACGTTGAAGCTCGGCGGCAAGATAGACGAGCGATTCAGTCCGCCGATCGAGGCCACGGGAACCGTAACGCATTTGAGTGACGGGAACTTCGTTATCGAGGGGCCGATGCTGCGTGGGGTCGGCGTCGCCATGGGATCGACGGCAACGTTCAAGATCGGCGGCGTCGAGGTTGTCATCAATTCGCGGCGCTTCCAGAACTACGACCGCAATTTCTTTCGCGCCGGTGGCATCGAGCCGAGCGAACGGGCGTTCCTCGCGGTCAAATCCTCACAGCATTTCCGCGCGGCCTATGCGCCGATCGCGTCGGAAGTGATCATCGTGGATGAGGGCGGCGGCGTCATGTCGAACGATCTGACCAAGCTGCCCTTCACGCGCGTGCCGCGGCCCATATTCCCGCTGGATGGGGAATGATCTTCTCCTTCTCCCCGTGAAGGATGGGGAGAGGGAGAAGCGCATCAATGCCCTGGTCGTGACGAGAGACCGAGCCTGTCGACGTAGGCGATGCCGACCGCGGACAGGATGAACACGACATGGATGATCGTCTGCCAGAGCACGCCTTCGGCTGTGGCCGTGGCGCCTGGAAGCCCGATGCTGCGCGCTTCGATGAACGTCTTGAGCAGATGGATCGACGAGATGCCGATGATCGCCATGGCGAGCTTGATCTTGAGCACGCTTGCATTCACGTGATCGAGCCACTCGGGCTGATCGGGATGGCCTTCGAGGCGCAGGCGCGAAACGAAGGTCTCGTAGCCGCCGACGATCACCATCACGAGCAGGTTCGAGATCATCACGACGTCGATGAGCGCGAGCACGCCGAGCATGATCTGCTGCTCACCAAATGAGCCGGCGTGCGTGATGAGGTGCCAAAGCTCCTTCAGGAAGATGACGACATAAATGCACTGAGCGAGGATGAGGCCCACATAAAGCGGCAGCTGCAGCCATCGCGAGCCGAAGATGAGGCTGGAAACGAATTTGTGGGCTTCGGGTTGAACGTAGGATGGATTCGGGGCGGATTTCTGCGACTTCGACTGGCTCATGGGCGTGCGCTCGGCGCTGATTGAGGTCGGCGGGGCGGGACTTCAGCGCCGAGTTTCGAGCAAAGTCAACGGGTCAGCGGTCGCGCCGTCCATCTCAGAGCAGACGTGTGGCCAGAATCCACCCCGTCACGAATATGGGCGAAAGGGCCGTCGATACGACAACCGCGGTCGAGATGAACTCGCTCTCGCGCTTGTACTCGGCGGCGAAGATCGCAATGAGCACGCCGACGGGCGTTGCGGCGGCGACCACGATCACGTCCTGGACGTCGCGTGGCATCCCCATGGCCACGCAGATGCCCCACGTGATGACGGGAGCCGCGATGAACTTGAGAAACAGGATCAGCGTCTGGGGCACGAACTCCAAGCGGATGGACTTGGCCGCCGCGATTTGCGCGCCGAGTGTGTAGAGCGCGAGTGGCGTGAAGATCGAGCCGAGAAACTGCATGGGCTGTGAAACGACGACCGGCAGCTCGATCTCGAAGCCACGCAGCGCGAGACCGATGATCACGGAAGGGATGAGCGGCGTTTCGAATGCTGTCTTGAGCTTTGCGAGCTTGCTGTCGCCAGCGGGCGCCATAAGCGCGACGCCAACTGTGCAGACGAGCACGGCCATGAGCGCCGTCAGCACGGATTGGTAGATCAGGTACTCCGAGCCGAACGCGAGCTGCGTCACGGGAATGCCGAAGAAGCCAACATTGGCGTACGCCGTGCCGAGGCCCATGATGGGCCCAAGCGATCGCCGCTGGCGAAAGAAGATGACGAGCAGCCAGCCGAGCGGGATGAGGATCGCAAACTGGACGAGGCCGAAGTACACGACCGGCCAGATCACCGAGAGCGGCTGCTTTCCCGACGAGAGGAAATGGATCAGGAACGCCGGCATGACGACGTAGACCTGGATCCGGTTGAGCGTAGCCACATCGAGTTTGAGGCGCCCCTGCAAGGCCCAGCCGAGCGCGACGAGCGTGATGATGGGGAGGGTGACCCGGGTCAGAATGTCGGCGAATAGGTCCATCAGAAACCTGCGCGAGGCGACCCAGCTCAATTGGATGTCGGCTGATAGCGGCGGCTCCGCGTCGGAGCAAGATCGATTAACGGGACTCCAACGGCAGGTTCTCGCGTCGGCGATGCAACTTGGTTCGCCATTCGTTCGACCCAATCGCGTGCGCTCATCCACACCATCTGCAGCGCTTCGGGGCGCCTGTTAAAGGCGTGTTTACCTTGAAAGGGCAGGCTCTCGGAGCTGGATGGGACTTGCCCACCAGCTTGGATTTGGGCCAGCCTGCGTTGCCGTTGTGTGCGCGGTTGTCAGTTCGAGAGTGGCGTTTCATGAGCGTTCGTCGTGCGCGTGGTGTCGGACAAGTCGATTCCATCCTGGTCGGAGATTGCCTCGCCGAGCTCAAGAAGCTCCCCGATGCGAGCGTCGATCTCGTTTTTGCCGATCCTCCCTACAATCTTCAGCTCGATGGTGAGCTTCTGCGGCCGAACAATACGGTCGTCGATGGTGTCGATGATGCGTGGGACAAGTTCGATACCTTCGAGAGCTATGACCGCTTCACGCGCGCCTGGCTGACCGAGTGCCGGCGCATCCTGAAGCCGGATGGCGCGATCTGGGTGATCGGCTCCTATCACAACGTCTTCCGCCTCGGCGTGGCGCTGCAGGATCTCGGCTTCTGGATCCAGAACGACGTCGTCTGGCGCAAGTCGAATCCCATGCCGAACTTCCGCGGCAAGCGCTTCACGAATGCGCATGAGACTCTCATCTGGGCCGGCCGCGATCGCAAGTCGCGCGCGACTTTCAACTACGAGGCCATGAAGGCCGGCAACGACGACCTGCAAATGCGCTCGGACTGGATTTTCCCGATCTGCTCGGGGCCGGAGCGTCTCAAGGACGACGGCGGCCGCAAGGCACATCCCACGCAGAAGCCCGAGGCACTCCTTCACCGCGTTCTGCTCGCCTCGACGCGGGCCGGTGATGTCGTGCTCGATCCTTTCTTCGGCACGGGCACGACGGGCGCGGTCGCGCGGCGTCTCGGCCGTCGCTACATCGGTATCGAACGCGATCCGGACTACGCGGCGGCAGCGCGCGAGCGCATTGCCCGCGTGAGGCCGCTTGCACCGGTCGATCTGGAGACGATGCGCTCAAAGCGGGCCGAGCCGCGCATTCCCTTCGGTACGATCATCGAACTCGGCATCCTGGAGCCCGGCACGCGTCTCACGGACGAGCGCGGGCGCAACAGGGCGCATGTCCGCGCGGATGGCACGCTGGTTCTCGATGGGGGCGCAGCGCAGCAGGGATCGATCCACCGGCTCGGCGCCGCCGTTCAAGGTAAAGCGGCGTGCAACGGCTGGACGTACTGGCATCATGAAGTCGAGGGCAAGCTCATGCCCATCGACTCACTGCGCGAGGAAGCGCGACGTCAGCTCGCCGTTGTCCCGCCGCAGCCGCTGATCGCCGCCGAATAAAGCAGCGCCCGATAGCCGCACGCTCGAACGCCGAGCGTGCGGTCGCCATGATATGCAACTCATGGGCGATTAGGCTGCTTACTTCGGATCCTTCTGGATCTGCGCGACGGCCTCGCCGAGGAACTTGAACATCGCGTCGCGGATCTCGGTATCGCTTGCCGCGATGCCCTTCTCGTCGAAGTCTTTGCGGATCTTCCGGAAGACGTCGTCGTCGCCCTTCTCTTCGAGATCGGCCTTACGGACAGCCTTGATGTAGTCTTCGACCGCTGCGCCGCTGATCCCGAGCTTGGCTGCAGCCCATTCAGCTACCATTTTATTCCGGCGGGACTCGGACCTGAACTTCAAATCCTGATCCATCGCGAATTTCTTCTCGAACGCTTTTTCCCGCTCGTCGAACGTCGTCATGTGGATCTCCGGTTGAAATCAGGGCCGTGATGCACGCCCGGCTCGAATGTGCGCCGTGGTCGCGTGCGCGGCTACAGAAGGCAATATCGTGAGCGGTACGGCCAAATCAACCATGCGTCATTTGTGAACGCTGTGCATTGTGGGCGGCCAGGGGTCGTCGTTGTTTCCGCTTGGCGGTTCGGATACTCTCCGGATCACGGGCTGACATGAGCGAATGAGGCGGCTGCTGTCTGCGTACGCCGAGCCGGGCCAGGTACACTGGCTTGGGGTTTCGGCAGTGGCGACGAAGCCGCGATCAAGGCCCCGGACGACTGAGGCGATACCACGAAGGACCGAGGAAAATGAATAGGCGGCGTCGCATCTACGAGGGCAAGGCGAAGGTGCTCTACGAGGGTCCGGAGCCCGGGACTCTGATCCAGCATTTCAAGGACGATGCTACCGCCTTCAACGCCAAGAAGCACGCGTTGATCGACGGCAAGGGTGTGCTCAACAACCGCATCTCCGAGTACATCTTCCAGCGCCTCGGTGAGATCGGGGTGCCGACGCACTTCATCAAGCGTCTCAACATGCGCGAGCAGCTCATCCGCGAGGTGGAGATCATCCCCCTCGAGGTGGTGGTGCGCAATGTCGCCGCGGGTTCGCTCTCCACTCGGCTCGGGCTCGACGAGGGCAGCGCGCTCCCGCGCTCGATCGTCGAGTTCTACTACAAGAACGACAAGCTCAATGACCCGATGGTTTCGGAGGAGCACATCACGGCCTTCGGCTGGGCGACGCCTGCCGAGATCGACGAGGTCATGCAGATGGCTCTGCGCATCAATGACTTCCTAGTCGGCCTGTTCCTCGGCATCGGCATCCGTCTCGTGGACTTCAAGATCGAGTTCGGGCGCCTCTGGGAGCAGAACGACAATATGCGCATCGTGCTCGCGGACGAGATCAGCCCGGATTGCTGCCGCCTCTGGGATACGACGAGCGGCGACAAGATGGACAAGGACCGCTTCCGCCAGGACCTTGGCGGCCTGATCGAGGCCTACCAGGAAGTTGCCCGGCGCCTCGGCGTGCTGACGGAGAACCCGCGCCCCAAGGGCTCGGGTCCGGTGCTCGTTTCGACGAACGGCATGAAGCCCAATTGACTGGTGATTGTTCGCTGAAGACGGGAAGCCGGGCCGCGAGCCCGGCTTTTTCGTTTTGACATGGGCAGATCGCTCAATTGACGCGTTGCCAGAGACGGCCGGTCTGGGGTATCGAGCGGCTAGGACATATCTGAGGACACGCGCCGTGCCCGAGACCGAGATCCGACCGTTCAACATCAACTTCGGACCGCAGCATCCAGCCGCGCACGGTGTGCTCCGCTTGGTGCTCGAGCTGGATGGCGAAGTTGTCGAGCGCGTCGATCCGCACATCGGCCTGCTGCACCGCGGTACCGAGAAGCTGATCGAGCACAAGTCCTACCTGCAGGCTATCGGCTACTTCGACCGCCTGGACTACGTCGCGCCGATGAACCAGGAGCACGCCTTCTGCATGACGGCGGAGAAGCTCCTCGGGCTCACCATCCCGAAGCGGGCCCAGCTCATTCGCGTGCTGTACTCCGAGATCGGCCGCATTCTCTCGCATCTCCTGAACGTCACCACGCAGGCCATGGACGTCGGCGCGCTGACGCCCCCGCTCTGGGGCTTCGAGGAGCGCGAGAAGCTCATGGTGTTCTACGAGCGCGCCTCGGGCTCGCGCATGCACGCCAAGTACTTCCGCATGGGCGGCGTGCATCAGGATCTGCCGCCTGAGCTGATCGCCGACATCCACGCCTGGTGTGATCCCTTCCTCAAGGTCTGCGACGACATCGAGGGACTGCTGACCGACAACCGCATCTTCAAGCAGCGCAATGTCGACATCGGCACGTTCACCATGGACGAGGCTTTTGCCTGGGGCATGTCGGGCGTCATGCTGCGCAGCACGGGCGTCGCCTGGGATCTGCGCCGCGCCCAACCCTATGAGTGTTACTCCGAGCTGGAGTTCGACATCCCGATCGGCAAGAACGGCGACTGCTACGATCGCTACGTCATGCGCATGATCGAGATGCGCGAATCGGCGCGCATCATGAAGCAGTGCTGCGAGAAGCTCGCCTCCGCCGAAGGCCAGGGCCCGCACGTCTCGAACGACAAGAAGGTGGTGCCGCCGACGCGCGGCGAGATGAAGCGCTCCATGGAGGCGCTCATCCACCACTTCAAGCTCTACACAGAGGGCTTCCACGTGCCGCCGGGCGAAGTCTATTCGGCCGTCGAGGCGCCCAAGGGCGAATTCGGCGTTTATCTCGTCGCGGATGGCTCCAACAAGCCCTACCGCTGCAAGATCCGCGCACCCGGCTTTCCGCACCTGCAGGCTCTCGATCCGTTCGGGAAGAAGCACCTTCTCGCCGACGTCTCGGCCATCCTCGGCTCCTTCGACATCGTCTTTGGCGAGATCGACAGGTAGGCAAACGCCCCTACACGCCTTATGTGCATCAGGGACCCGCCCACCCGTAAGGGTTGGGGAACCAAACACGCGCGCGATCGTTGACGATTGAGGCGTCTGGCGCTTTCAAGGGCGCGGGGTTGCCGGCGAAGGCGGCGGGGGATCTGTCTCGTCTCCGCCTTTTGGTCAGGTTGGCCGCGCTAGCCTTTTGAAGGACGGAGTTGGCCAAATTTAACCATAATATTCGACCAGGAGCACGCCGCATACTTAAGAGAGTATGACCGGCACGATCCACGCAGGATGCTGCTGCGATACCTGCGATTAACAACAACACGTACCTGTGTCTCGAGAATGACTGACAAAGATCTGAGCCTCATCATCCCGGGCAACCGGGTCGGCCTCCTGCTTCTACACGGCCTCGGCGGCACGCCGATGGAGCTGCGCTATGTCGCCTTCGGCGTCGCCCGCGCGGGCTATACCGTCCATTGTCCGCTCGTTGCCGGTCACGGCGGCGGTGTCGAGGAAGTCGCGAACACCACGTGGCAGGATTGGTACGCGAGCGCGGAAGCCGCGCTGCACCGCATCCGCCAGGATTGTGACGTCGTTTTCGTCGGCGGTCTCTCTGTCGGTGCGATCACGGCGCTGCTGCTCGCCGCACGCAACCCGAAGCTCGTGCAGGGCACGGTCTCCTACGCTCCCATCATGTGGCTCAATGGCTGGGTTATGCCGTGGTATGCGCGGCTCTTCGGCCTCGTGCACCATAAGTGGTTCGCCAACAAGCTGAAGTTCGAGGATGCGGAGCCGCACGGCATCAAGGATCCGCGCGTGCGCGATCTCATCGCCAATGCGCTGAAGAGCACCGACAACTCGGTGTCGGGTCTCCCGTACACACCGGGCGGCGCCGTTCTCGAGCACCGCTGGATGGTGAAGGCGTTCATGCGTGAGGCTGCCAAGGTCACGCAGCCCTCGCTGATCCTCCATCCGCGCGAGGACGACCACGCCGACATCAACAATTCCGAGTTCCTGCAGCGCAACCTCGGCGGCCGCGTCGAGCTTTGCGTGCTCGACGACAGCTATCACATCATCACGATCGACCGGCAGCGCCAGGTGGTTGTCGACCGCACGGTCTCGTTCATGAGCAATGTAGTGGCGGAGATCGAGGCGGCAAAGCCTGCCGCGCGCGACCGCGGCAAGGCGCGCAGCGATGCGCATCTCGAGGCCGTACCACGGGCAACCCGCGCCTGAGCCGCCTCCGCCCGGCGCAATTTTGTCCGTCCTGGATCAGGCTGCGTGCGGGCCCGGATCGTCGTCTTCCGGATTGTCATCAGCCTGGCGGCTCTGTCCGCGCGCACCGGCAACGACGGCCAGGCGCGGACGCCCAAATCTGCGCCGCGCCGCTTCCGGCTGATGCTCGATACGCACGACGCGGAGGACATCGGTCCTGCCGCTGTCCATATCGACGGCGATCGCATCTCCTTCCATGAGCCCGAGCAGCGCGAGGCCGTGCAACCCCGAGATGGGCAGCGCGGTGCCGGGGAGTGCACTCTCACCGCCATGCGTGAGGACGCACGTCTCGGCCGGGTTGTTGCCGACCGCGTATTGAATGCGACTGTTGATCGTTGCAACGCGCGGATCGATGTCATCGCGAATGCAGACGCGGGCCGAGGCGAGCTTACGACGCAGCAGACGGGCGATAGCTGGTGACGCCATCGCCTCGGGCCGTTCGATCATCGCTTCGAGCACGCTGACGTCCTTTGCCGTGAGATGACAGGGCGTGTCGTCGCGCATCACGAGATCTCCCCGGATGGATCGACCTCCACGATCGTCAGCTCCTGCTCGCGGCCGTCGCGTGCCCGCCATTGGATCGATTGGCCGGTCGAAAGTCCGATGAGCGCTGCGCCGATCGGCGTCATGACGGAGATGCGTCCGGCATCGATGTCGGCCTCGCCGGGCAGGACGAGCGTCACGCGCCGCTCGCCGGCACCATTCGTGCGAAAGACGACCGATGAGCCCATGCGCACGGTCTTGGGAGGAACCTTGTCCTGAGGCACCACGCGCGCGCGATCGAGTTCGGCGAGGAGCGCTTCGGAGACGTCAGGCGTCGCTTTCTCCATCGCCAGGGCGAGTGAGATCAGGTTGCGATGGTCGACAGCGCCGACGACCAGAGGTGGCTCGCCGCGTGTGCGCACGCGCTGTTTCATGGCAGTACTCATGTTGTGAAAACCCATGCGGCCCTCGGTTGCCCGGGGCGGTGGTTAAATCAGAGGATTGAAGGGTTGGCGTTGTGGAAGCCGCGCGAGGCTCCGCTTTTCCCCGAATCCCGGGGCACTTGCGCCGGGTCGGGGCTAGAAATGCGCGATCAAAAGGATCCGCTGCAGATTGGCGCGCTCGGTCGTCATACCTATCAGGTTGGCACCTTCAGGCGATTTGTCAAGGAACGGGTACGGAACGGACCTGCGCACAGGCTGCGACTACACCGAGATTGACGCACACCGCGAGCAGGCGTATTTGCCGCCGTGGGACACCCCTCCCCAACGAGGGGCTTCTATCTGTAAGGGTAGGCTCACATGACGACGAATACGCGGCCGCAGCAGCGGCCTGATTGCGCGCACTTCTCCTCCGGCCCCTGCGCAAAGCGCCCCGGCTGGGCTCCCGAAAACCTCTCCAAGGCATTCCTTGGCCGCTCGCACCGGGCCAAGGAAGGCAAGGCGCGCCTGAAGCTCGCCATCGACAAGACCAAGGCGCTGCTCGGCCTTCCCGCCGACTATATCTGCGCCATCGTACCCGCCTCCGATACCGGCGCCTTCGAACTCGCCATGTGGTCGATGCTCGGCGCCCGCGGTGTCGATGCGCTCGCCTGGGAGAGCTTCGGCGAGGGCTGGGTCACGGACATGACCAAGCAGCTCAAACTTCCGGACCTCCGCATCATCAAGGCGCCGTACGGTGAGCTGCCGGATCTCGCGCAGGTCGATTTCAATCGCGACGTCCTGTTCACCGCGAACGGCACGACCTCGGGCGTGCGCGTGCCGAACTACGATTGGGTGCCCGCGAACCGCGCCGGCCTAACATTCGCGGACGCCACATCTGCCGCCTTCGCCCAGTCCGTCGACTGGTCAAAAATCGATGTGTTCACGTTCTCCTGGCAGAAGGTGCTCGGCAGCGAGGCTGCGCACGGAATGCTCATCCTCTCGCCGCGCGCCGTTGAGCGGCTCGAGAGCTACGTGCCCGCGTGGCCGCTGCCGAAGATCTTCCGCCTGACGAAGGGCGGGAAGCTGCAGAAGGCCATTTTCGAGGGCGAAACGATCAACACGCCATCGATGCTGGCGCTCGAGGATTATCTCGACGCCCTCGCCTGGGCCGAGCGCATTGGTGGCGCCAAGGCGCTCATGGCGCGCGCGGATGCCAATTCCAAGCTGATCTATGATTGGGTCGACCGCACGCCCTGGATCGCGCCGCTCGCGGTCGATGCCAAGACGCGCTCCAACACCAGCGTCTGCCTGAAATTCACCGATCCTGCGGTGACCGCGCTGCCGCTCGAGGCTCAGGCGGCCTTCGCCAAGAGCGTCTCGGGACTTCTCGAGAAGGAAGGCGTCGGCCTGGATGCCGGCTACTACCGTGACGCCCCGCCAGGCCTCAGAATCTGGACGGGCTCGACGGTGGAAGCCAGCGATGTCGAGCGGCTCCTGCCCTGGATCGAATGGGCTTATGCCGAAGCGCGCGCCTCACTCGCGAAGGCCGCGTAAGAGCGCATTGCATACCGAGGAGCGTGCTGCCCCTCGCTTCCCGCATTCGTAAATCCACGTGAGACGTCGCGACGCCAACGGCGCGTCGGCGCTCAGTCATTCAGGATCATGAAGCCATGGCTCCCAAAGTCCTCATTTCCGACGAGCTTTCCCCGACAGCTGTGCAGATCTTCAAGGATCGCGGCATCGATGTGACCTTCGAGCCGACGCTCGGCAAGGACAAAGAGAAGCTCGCCGAGATCATTGACCAGTACGACGGCCTCGCGATCCGCTCGGCGACCAAGGCCACCGAGAAGATCATCGCTGCCGCGACAAATCTCAAGGTGATCGGCCGTGCCGGCATCGGTGTCGACAACGTCGATATCAAGGCCGCGACCGCCAAGGGCATCATCGTGATGAACACGCCCTTCGGAAACTCGATCACCACGGCCGAGCACGCCATCGCGATGATGATGGCGCTCGCTCGTCAGCTCCCCGAGGCCGACCGCTCCACGCAGGCCGGAAAGTGGGAGAAGTCGCGCTTCATGGGTGTCGAGCTTTTCGGCAAGACGCTCGGTGTGATCGGCTGCGGCAACATCGGCTCGATCGTCGCGGACCGCGCTATCGGCCTCAAGATGCGCGTGATCGCGTTCGATCCGTTTCTGTCGGAAGATCGCGCCATGGAGATCGGCGTCGAGAAGGTCGAGCTGCCGGCGCTTCTGGAACGCGCCGATTTCATTACGCTGCACACGCCACTCACCGACCGCACGCGCAATGTCCTCAATGCGGCAGCCTTCGAGAAAATGAAGCCGGGCGTACGCATCATCAACTGCGCACGCGGCGGCCTCGTCGATGAGAAGGCTCTCGCGGCGGCTCTGAAATCGGGCAAGGTCGCCGGTGCGGCGCTCGACGTTTTCGAAGTGGAACCGGCCAAGGAGAACGTGCTCTTCGGGCTGTCGAACGTCGTCTGCACGCCGCATCTCGGCGCCGCCACCTCGGAAGCGCAGGAGAATGTAGCGCTGCAGATCGCCGAGCAGATGTCCGACTACCTGCTCAAGGGCGCAATCAGCAATGCCGTGAACTTTCCGTCGATCACCGCCGAGGAGGCGCCGCGCCTGCGCCCATGGGTGAAACTCGCCGAGCAGCTCGGACTTTTCGCTGGTCAGCTTACCGAGACGAGCATCAAAGGCATTCGCCTCGAGTATTCCGGCACCGTTGCCGAGCTGAATGTGAAGCCGCTCTCAGCTGCCGCCGTTGCGGGCATCCTGCGGCCGCTTCTCTCCGATGCCGTCAACATGGTCTCCGCTGCGACGACGGCGAAGGATCGCGGCATCGTCGTCGAGGAGACGACGCGTACGCAGGATGGTGCCTTCGAAGGCTACATGCGTCTGACAGTCGTGACGGACGAGTACGAACGCTCGGTCGCCGGCACTGTCTTCGCTGATGGCCGTCCGCGTATCATCCAGGTGCGCGACATCAACATGGAGTTCGAGACGGCGCCGCACATGCTGTTCGTGCGCAATGCCGACAAGCCCGGTTTCATCGGTCGCTTCGGCACGCTCATGGGCGAGGCCAGCCTCAACATCGCGACGCTGAACCTCGGTCGTGACAAGCCGGGTGGTGACGCCATCTGCATCGTGGCGCTCGACGAGCCCATGCCGGAGCCGGTCATGGAGCAGGTGCGCGCGCTGCCGCAGGTGGTCCGTGCCAATCGCCTCGCGTTCTGATACTCGGAGGCGATGAGCCAGAACATCTACGACGATCCAGATTTCTTCGCAGGCTACAGCGGGCTGCCGCGTTCGATCGGCGGTCTTGCTTCGGCACCGGAATGGCCTGCGCTGCGGGCCATGCTGCCGGATGTGCGCGGGCTTAGGATCGTCGATCTCGGATGCGGATTCGGATGGTTCAGTCGCTGGGCGCGGGAGAGTGGGGCCTTCCGTGTTCGCGGCATCGATGTGTCGGAAAAGATGCTCGAGCGAGCGCGGGCGGCAACGTCAGACGACAATATCACCTACTTTCAGGCCGATCTCGAGACGATGCGGTTCCGAAGAGATTGTTGTGATCTCGTCTACAGCTCGCTGGTGCTCCACTACATCGAGGATCTCGCCGCTTTGTTGAGTAAGGTCCACACCACGCTCGTCCCCGGCGGGCACTTCGTCTTCTCCATCGAGCATCCGATTTTCATGGCGCCGCGCAATCTGGCTTGGTCGCGCGATGCCGATGGGCGCCCGATCTGGCCGCTCGACAGCTACTTCGCGGAAGGTGAGCGGACGACCGAGTGGTTCACGCCCGGCGTCGTGAAGTTCCACCGCACGATGGGCACGACGCTCAATGCATTGATCAATGCAGGCTTCGCGATCCGCCATGTCGAGGAGTTCGTGCCCTCATCGGAGCAGATCGTGGCACAGCCCGAACTTGCCAAGGAGCGCGAGCGGCCGATGTTCCTGCTCGTCTCCGCGCAACGTGTATGATTCGATCCATCGTGTGAAAGCACGCCGACGTATTGTGCTCTCAGCATTGAAATAGTTCTTCGATATCGAGCGCGACGGATATGCGTCGCAAGGGCCGTTTGCCGTGGGTGTGCGTTATGCAGATCACCTACGAAGGGACGGCTCAATGAAGATGCTGAAGTTGGCCTCCGCGGTGCTGGCGCTCTCCATGACGGGGGCACTGGCGGCACAGGCCGCGCCGGGCTTTACGACTGCCAATGTGAATCACCGGACAGGTCCAGATACCGATTTCCCGAGTATGGGCGTCATTCCCGAAGGTACGTCCGTTGATGTTCGCGGCTGCCTCAGGGACGAGTCGTGGTGCGATGTCATCGCGGGCGGCAATCGAGGTTGGGTATTCAGCGAGTACCTTGCTCTCTCGCGCCGCGGACAATACGTGCCTGTGCCCGACATCGGCCTGCGCGACGCCCGCATACCGGTCGTAACATTCCTCGCCGCGAACTATTGGCGTCAGCACTACACGGGGCGGCCCTGGTTCAAGGAACGGGACCGCTGGGTGAGCTTTAAACCGCGCCCGCGTCCCGGCTGGAAAGCACCGCCTTCCGGGCCACGCAAGGCCGGCTGGTGGCGCCACGGCTACCAGGCTCCCTCCGGCATGCGGGCGCCGCCGGATCGAGGCTGGAAGCGGCCGGATCGCCCTAGAGGGGACCGCCCCGGGCCTGATCACCGCGGCGATCATCGTCGCTAGATCGATCTGAAGACATGAGCGCCCGGGCCACTCAGTTTGGCCCGGGCGTTCTGCTCCTGCTGAATGCCTGAAATATTGACACCAGCGGCCCCTCTGCCCCATATAAGGCCCATGTCGATTGATGCGAAAATCCGTGAGCGACGTCGTCGGGGCTGCGGCCCGCGGCAGCGATGACGGCGTGGTGAGACCAGCCGTCGTTGCCCGTGCCGCGCAGTCGCGCGGCCTTTTTCATTTTGGACGCGCCGGCCAAAGCCCCTCTTTCTCCTGAAATCGCTGCCACTCCCGACCTGATCCAGCATTGGAAAGAGCTTCACAGATGTCCGCCGCACCGACCAAATCCGCCGCTTCCTCCTCCGGTCCCTCGCCTGCTGTCATGGGCACGTATGGGCGCTATGATGTCGTCTTCGACCGGGGCGAGGGCTCCTGGCTCATCGACACCAAGGGCGAGCGCTACCTCGACTTCGGCTCCGGCATTGCCGTGAATGCGCTGGGTCACGCCAACCCGAAGCTGACCGCTGCGCTCGCCGAGCAGGCACAGAAGCTCTGGCACACGTCCAACCTGTACCGCGTCGCCGGTCAGGAAAAGCTCGCGGAAAAGCTCGTCGCGACGACGTTCGCCGACAAGGTCTTCTTCTGCAATTCGGGCGCAGAGGCCTGCGAGGGCATTATCAAGCTCGCGCGGCGCTACCAGTTCGTGAGCGGCCACCCCGAGCGCTGGCGCATCATTACGTTCAAGGGCTCGTTCCACGGCCGCACGCTCGGCACGATCGCCGCTGCCGGTAACGAGAAGTACCTCGAGGGTTTCGGCGAGCCGACGCCCGGTTTCGACGTGCTCGAGACGGTCAATGATCTCGCGCTCGTCGAAAAGGCCATCGGGCCGGCGACAGCGGCGATCATGGTCGAGCCCATTCAGGGCGAGGGCGGCATCCGCTCGTGCACGAAAGAGTTCCTGCAGGGGCTCCGGGCGCTCGCCGACAAGAACGGCCTGCTGCTTATTCTCGACGAAGTGCAGACGGGCGTCGGTCGCACGGGCAAACTGTTCGCCCACGAATCTGCGGACATCAAGCCGGATGCGATGGCGATCGCCAAGGGCATCGGCGGCGGCTTCCCGATGGGCGCGTTCCTCGCCACCACGGAAGCGGCCAAGGGCATGGTGCCTGGCACGCACGGCTCGACCTTCGGCGGCAATCCACTCGCCATGGCCGTCGGCAATGCCGTGCTCGAAGCCGTGCTGGAGCCGGGCTTCCTCGATGACGTGCAGCGCAAGACGCTGCGCTTCAAACAGCTCCTCGCCGGCCTCAAGGACGAGCATGCCGATCTCGTCGAAGCCATCCGCGGCGAAGGCCTGCTGATCGGCGTCAAGATCAAGGACAAGGTTCCGGCTGGCGATGTGGTCAAAGCCTGCCTCGCCGAGCACCTGCTGACGGTCGGCGCCGGCGACAACGTCGTGCGCATGATCCCGCCGCTCACGACGCCGGACGATGAGCTGGCCGAGGGCGTTGCGCGCCTCTCGCGTGCGCTCTCCGCTGTGAAGAAGCAGGCGAAGTAGAAATCAGCGTCGTCGGCACTGCTGCACGGCCCTCGGGCGATAGCGGCAGTGCCGATAACCTTTCATCACGACCTCGAACGGCGAGACCGCCATGGATGCCCGTATCGGCTTGAAGCCGCCCCGCCACTTCCTCGATCTCGATCAGATCGACGCGCGCGTCCTGCGCCGCATCGTCGACATGGCGCACGAGATGAAACGGGCCGGCAAGCGCGTGCCCAAGCACCTGCGCCCCAAGGACATCGAGGACATGGTCCTCGTGATGGTGTTCGAGAAGCCCTCGACGCGCACGCGCGTGTCGTTCGATGTGGCCATGCGCCAGCTCGGCGGGCAGACGATCGGCCTCAATCATACGGACACCCAGCTCGGCCGCGGCGAGCCGATCTCGGATACGGCGAAGGTGCTCTCGCGCTACGCCGATGCGCTCATGGTGCGCGCGAACGCCCACCAGACGCTGGTCGAACTTGCCGAGTACGCCTCCATTCCGGTTATCAACGGCCTTACGGATCTGAGCCATCCCTGCCAGATCATCGCCGATATCGTGACCTTCGAGGAAACCCGCGGCGCGATTGGCGGCAAGACAGTCGCCTGGGTCGGTGACGGCAACAACGTCGCCTCGTCGTGGATGCACGCAGCCGTAAAGTTCGGCTTCAAGCTCCGCGTCGCGACACCGGCACAGCTCAAGCCGGAGCAGGCCGTGATCGATTGGGTGAAAGCCCAAGGCGCTGCCGACAGCATTCTCCTGACCGACGATCCTGCCGAAGCCGTCAAGGGCGCGGAATGCGTCGTGACTGATACCTGGGTGTCCATGGGCCAGGATGATGCCCCGCGGCGCAAGCAGCTTCTCGGAGCGTATGCGGTCGACGAGACGCTCATGAAGCGCGCGGCCAAGGACGCTGTCTTCATGCATTGCCTGCCGGCTTATCGCGGCCACGAAGTTTCGGCAGAGGTGATCGACGGGCCGCAATCGGTCGTATTCGACGAAGCCGAGAACAGGCTCCACGCCCAGAAGGCAATTCTCGCCTGGTGCCTCGGCGTCGACTGAAGTGGAAGAAGAAAACCATGACGATCAGAGCGGGCCGAACGGATGTCGGCGGGCCGCCGGTGCGCGATGACCTCGTGCTGCCGTTCGGCACCGTGCGTTCGCGTGTTGCCGGGCGTGTCGTGCGCCTTGGTCACGTCATCGACGAGATCCTTTCGGCGCATGACTATCCCGAGCCCATCAGCATCATTCTCGGCCAGGCCATTGCGCTTACGTCGTTGCTCGGTCAGCAGCTCCAGGAGGGCGGCCGGCTCATCCTGCAGACCAAGACGGATGGTCCTCTCGGCTTCCTCGTCGTGCAGTACGAGGTGCCGGGCAGGTTGCGTGGCTATGCAAGCTTTGACCGTGAGCGCCTGGAGGCGCTTCAGAAGGCGGGAACGCTCGGCGATGGCGCACTGCTCGGGAATGGCCGTCTCGCCATGACCATCGATCCGGGCGGCGAGCAGGAGAGCCATCAGGGTGTCGTGCCGCTCGAAGGGCAGAGCCTTGCCGAGGCGGCGATCGCGTACTTCCGCCAATCCGAGCAGCTTCCGACGTTCATACGCCTTACGGCCGTGCGCCACTTCGTCGGGCGCAGTGGAGACACGCCCTCGCGCTGGCATTGGCGTGCGGGCGGCCTGATCGTGCAGCACGTCCCGGCACTGGGCGGCGAGCAGAAGCCGGAGCTTGCGGGCGAAGCGCATGATGCGAGCCTCGCGGGTGAGCACGATGACGACTGGAACCGCGTCGAGATCCTCGCGGCGACGGTTGAGGATCACGAACTGATCGATCCGATGCTTGCACCGGAGCGTCTGCTCATCCGCCTCTTTCATGAGGAGGGCGTGCGCGTTGCGCCCATCGTGCCACTCGATGCCAAGTGCCGCTGCTCGCGCGAGCGCATAGGCTCGTTTCTCAACGGTTTTGCGGAGAAGGAGCGCGAGGATCTGCGCGAGGCCGACGGCGCGATCACGGTGAAGTGCGAATTCTGTTCGACCAGCTACCGCTTCGAGCGGGATGACGCGATGGGTTGATGCCCGCGTAGTTCAAGGCGATATCGTGCAAGAATTGCTCGAATTTCTGGCGTACATCGGCGCTCTGAGTGTGAGCGCCCTGTACTCGCCACTGACCTGGCTCTATCTCGCGACGCTGTTTGTCGTACTCACGCGCCATCCGCGCTGGTATGTGCCGCTGCTTCTGGCCGCCGCTTTCACGGCGGTCGGCGTGGCAACGACATATCCGTCGTGGCTCGCCATCGGCGGCAGCGATCTGGCTTATCGATCCACCGTACTTGTCGGATTGGCGAACCTTGTGCTCGGCTACATCGCCGCGATGATCCCGCCGCTCTTGAAGGTACTGAAGCGCAGCTCCGACTAAGGCCACTTTACCAGGGGCGGCATGGACGAGAGGATCGAATCCACGTTGCCGCCGGTCTTGAGACCGAACACCGTGCCGCGGTCGTGCAGTAGGTTGAACTCGACGTAACGTCCGCGCCGCACAAGCTGCTCGTCACGCTCGGCATCGCTCCACTTCTTGGTGAAGTTACGTCGGACGAGCTCGGGATAGATGCGCTTGAATGTCCGCCCCACATCCTGCGTGAAGACGAATGCGGCATCCCATCCGCCTGCGGCCTCGTCCGGCGTGATGTAGTCGTAGAAGATGCCGCCGACACCGCGTGGTTCTTTGCGGTGGGGCAAGTAGAAGTACTCGTCGCACCAAGCCTTGAGGCGAGGGTAGTCCACGATCTTATGGGCCGCGCAGGCCTCCTGCATGGCCGCATGGAAGGCGTGCGTATCGGGGTCCTCCTGCGTGCGGCGCGTACCGAGGACAGGCGTCAGGTCCGCGCCGCCGCCGAACCACCATTTCGACGTGACGACGAAACGGGTGTTCATGTGCACGGCCGGCACGTGTGGGTTCTGCGGGTGTGCAATGAGCGAGATGCCGGAGGCCCAGAAACGGGGATCCTCTGCGGCGCCCGGAATCTGGTTGCGGAACTCGGGCGCGAACTCGCCGTGAACGGTCGACGTGTGCACGCCGACCTTCTCGAAAACCCGCCCGCGCATGAGGCTCATGAGGCCGCCGCCGCCGTCAGCGCCTGCGTGGTCCGTGCGCCGCCACTGCTGGCGCGCGAAGCGGCCGGCGGGGCGGTCCGCGAGCTGCGCCGTGGCCGGCAGTTCATCTTCGACCTGTTCAAAAGTGGCGCAGATTTCGTCGCGAAGCTCCTCGAACCAAGCACGCGCAGTGGCCTTGCGATGGTGCAATTCATCAGGAGCCATGCTAATCACTCGCTCAGTTCGGCGCGAACGCCGTTTCCTCCGGACCGACTTGCCGGCGTTTCTTGCTTGGACATGATATCGTCACGACTGGCACGTAATGAGCCCGCCCGCGCCGCAGTCGATCCCCCGGGGCCAACCCTTGGTCTGGGCCGCATTTTCAGCCGTATCTTTGATACGTCAAGGGAGCCGGTCGTCACATTGACCGGGATCAATCCCGACGCGTCGGGCCCGACAAGCCGAGGGAACGCCGCAAGGCGTGAGGAATTCAGTCCGTGGACCCGTAGTTGACGCCTCAGGTGTCCGGGAACGCGTGCGGCCGGTGGACCGCTGAAAGAACGTAGAGCAATGCGCATGTACCGCTGGTTCGAGACTCGCATCGATGCCTTTCCCGAGCAGGCGCCCGAGCGCCCGCCGGTGACGCTTGTCGCGTTCTATCGCTATTTCATCCTGCCGGCGTGGCCCGCTTTTGCCGTGCTGCTCGTCGTCGGCTTCATCGGCTCGGTCATCGAAGTTTCGCTGATGGCGTTCATCGGCAGCATCGTCGATCTGATGCGCGCGTCGCAGACGCCGCAGACCTTCCTGTCCGATCATGCGACATGGCTGTTGTTCATGGGCTTCGTCGCGCTTATCGCGCGCCCCATCATCTCGACGCTGCATGATCTGATCAAGAATCAGGTCATCGCCGGGCCGGTGACGACGCGCGTGCGCTGGCTGACGCACCGTTATGTGCTGCGCCAGAGCCTGTCATTCTATCAGAACGACTTTGCGGGCCGCGTCGCCAACAAGATCATGCAGACCGCGCCGGCGCTGCGCGAATCCGTCGTGCAGTTGATCGATGCCATCTGGTACGCGGGCATCCAGTGGGTCGGTGCGGTCGTGCTTTTCGCGGCTGCAGACTGGCGCCTGCTCCTCCCGCTCGTTGCGTGGCTCGCTGCCTACATCGTCGCCATGATCTACTTCGTGCCGAAGATCCGCGATCGCTCGACGGCGGCGGCCGAGGCGCGATCCATGCTCACGGGGCGCATCGTCGACAGCTACACGAACATTCTGACGGTCAAGCTCTTCGCCCACGCCGACCGCGAGGATTCCTACGCCAAGGCGGCGATCGAAGAGCAGATGACGAAGTGGCAGGCTTCACTGCGTCTGCTGACGAGTATGGAATTCACGCTCTACACGCTGAACGGATTCCTGATCGTCAGCGCGAGCGGGCTCGCCATTTGGCTGTGGAGCCTCGGCGCGGTCTCGATCGGCGCGATCGCTGTTGTGACGGGCTTGGTCATCCGCATTGTCGCGATGTCGGGCTGGGTGCTGTTCACCGTGGCCGGCATCTTCGAGAACATCGGCGTCGTGCAGGAGGGTCTCGAGACCATCTCGCGCGATCAGGAAGTCGTCGATGCACCCGACGCGAAGCCGCTTGTCGTCAAGCGCGGTGAGATCCGTTTTGACCACATCGGCTTCCACTACGGTCGCAAGGGAGGGATCATCGACGATCTCTCACTGACGGTGGCGCCCGGTGAAAAGGTGGGGCTCGTCGGCCGCTCGGGCGCGGGCAAATCGACGCTCGTCAATCTGCTGCTGCGCTTCTACGACCTCGAGCGCGGGCGCATTCTGGTCGATGGACAGGACATTGCGCACGTCACGCAGGACAGCCTGCGCGCCAACATCGGCATGGTGACGCAGGACACTTCGCTGCTGCATCGCTCCGTGCTCGATAACATTCTCTATGGGCGGCCCGATGCCGGTCGTGAGGCTGCGATGGCGGCTGCGCGCATGGCGGCTGCGCACGAGTTCATTCCGCAGCTCAGGGATCTGCGCGGGCGCGCCGGCTACGACGCGCATGTCGGCGAGCGCGGCGTGAAGCTTTCTGGCGGCCAGCGCCAGCGGGTCGCGATCGCGCGCGTGCTCCTGAAGAATGCGCCGATCCTGATTCTCGACGAGGCGACGAGTGCGCTCGACAGCGAGGTCGAGGCGGCGATCCAGGAGCAGCTCAACAACCTCATGCAGGGCAAGACCGTGATCGCGATCGCGCACCGGCTCTCCACGATCGCGGCCATGGACCGGCTGGTCATCATGGACGAGGGGCGGATCGTCGAGGAAGGGCCGCATCAGGTTCTGCTCGAACGCGGCGGGCTCTATGCGGAACTGTGGGCGCGCCAGTCCGGTGGGTTCCTCGCCAAGGAAGCGGCGGAGTAGCGTCGCTTCGCGCCTTCGGCGCGAGCGAGATCGTGCGGCGCGGTGCGGCCACGCGCGGCCTCACGTGGCACTTCGCACGTCCTCCCGTCGTCGATCTCGAATTCGAGACGGACTGCCGCGGTATCGCGGTTGAGCGGGTGGTCTAAGTCAATAAAAGACGGGGGTTCGGGGGTGTCCCCCGATTGGGGCGTGGGGCGAAAGCCCCACTCGCGCCTTTGGCGCGACGAGGGCCAGCCCTCGCGCTCCCGCCGGGAGGGACACCCTCCCGGACCCACCCGCCTTTTTGACTTACACCCCTGGTGGGGGCGTTGCGGCGGGAGCTTCAGGCGGCGGTGGCGATGGCGGTGGCGGCGTACTGCGGCGTCCGAAGATGCTCGGCAGAACGGCCGTCACGAGGCGGTGGGCGCCCGTGCAGACTTCATCCATGCGATTGAGTGCGCTCTCGCCGCGTCGCAGGCGGCGATCGAGGGCAGCCATGGTGCGCGAAAAACCCGGATCCTCGTCGTCGAGCCATGTGCGGAAGACGCTCGCATAGACGGTCGCGAGGCCGGCGGTGCGTGCGACGCCGACGGGGCCGTCCGTGTTGACGCCCGCGGCGGCGAGCATCCAGTGCTGCGCATTCATGACGGCGCGGAGGTGGCCGATATCGGCGAACCCGCTGCCGGCGATCGACTTGAGCGCCACGCGATAGGGGCCGAGCGCATCGAAGCGGCTCATGATGACTTCGAACAGCGCATCGCGCGTGCTCTGCTCGGGTGAGCGGCGCGGCGCGCGGCGCAGCATCTCGTCATCGACGAGACCGCTGAAGGCAACCAGCATCTCCGCTTTGCTGTCGAACGAGGTCTTGAGCTCGACGAGCGAGATCCCGGCTTTGTCCGCGATATCGGCGAGCGAAACCTCACGCCACGGCCGTTCGGCTGCGAGCGCAAGTGCTGCGGCGAGGATGCGGCCCTTGGGCGTGGTCGTGTCGATCATCAAGCACCTCGCAAAAAGTACGTCCTGCAATAGAGATAGGTTGTCGCGGCTCGCGCGCAAGGCGTCCGGGCTATTGCGCCAGCTCGCGCGAGCGCTTCGTTGCGGCGGTGACGGCGGCCGTCATCAAGGGTTCGAGGCCATCCTTGGCCATGAGCACCTGTAGAGCGGCATAGGTCGTGCCATTCGGCGAGGTTACGTTCTGGCGGAGCGTCGCTGCATCGAGGGGAGATTGGTGCAGCAGTTCGCCGGCGCCGGTGACGGTCGCGCGGGCAAGCTGCATGGCGAGCTCGGGCTTGAGCCCGACGGCGACGCCAGCCGCGGCCAACGCCTCGACCATATGGAAAACGTACGCCGGTCCAGAGCCCGAAACGGCCGTCACGGGATCGATCAGGGCCTCATCGTCCACCCAGGCAACTTCGCCGATCGCGGACAGAAGTTCTGTCACGGACTGCTTGTGTTGCTCGGTCACATGCGCGTTGGCGGCAGCGACCGTGATGCCGCGTCCGACGGCCGCTGGCGTATTCGGGATCGAGCGCACGACGGCCGCGCCGGTGCTGAGAAATTTCTCGAAGCTCGCGATGGTCCGCCCGGCCGCGATCGAAAGAACCACGGTCGAGGGGCCGGCCAGCTTGGCGAGGGGCGCAAACACCTGGTCCATGACCTGCGGTTTCACGGCCATGAGCAGCACGGAAGGCGGCTTCGGCAGGCTATCGATGTTCTGGACGGAGCGGATGCCATTCTTGGCCAAAAGCTCGGCAGTGGCGGCCGGCGGACCGGGATCCTGCACAATGATGTCCGCTGGCGCGAGGCCGCGCTGCAGCCAGCCCGCGAGCATGGCGCCGCCCATATTGCCGGCGCCGGCGAGAACGAGGGGGCCATCGAGGCGTATCATGCCGTTCTTCCCTGCATTTCATGTTGGTGCAGGCAATCATAGTCGACGCCGCCGCCAAGGCGAGCGCTTCCTCAACCTGCGAAGGAGGCCGGTGGCGCTGCAACCCAGGAGTGGGCCGGGCCGACAGCGGCAATGCGCTGGACGATGCGCGGGCGGGAGGCTTCTTCACGAACTTGCTCGAAGGCCATCACGGCGAGCCCGGCTGCAATGGCCGCATCTGCCAGCTCATTGGGGCGCAGGAGAAAATCCGGGTTGGATGGGCGGCCGCCGAGCTTCTCGTGCCCCCTCGCGAAGGTTTCGTAGATCAGCAACCCATTCGGCGCGACTGCCGTGCATATGTCGGCCAGGAGCGGCCGCCAGAGGTAGTTCGTGACGATCACGGCGCCGAACTGCCGGCCAGCCAGCGGAAAGGGCGCGCCGACCTCCAGATCGGCCTCGATGGCCTCCACTCCCGGCCGCCCCGCGAGGTCGCCGAGCCGCGAAATGTCCCGGTCGATCGCGGTAACGGCGAGCCCGCGGTGAAGCGCCAGCCGCACATGCCGTCCGCTCCCGCATGCGACGTCCAGTACCCTGCCTCCGACCGGCGTGCCGGAAAGGAAATGCGCCACCCAAGGCGAGGGCGGGGCGTCTAGGGGGCGTTCCGGCTGGGTTATGGCCATTGTCTCTGGGGGCGAGAGTTCTGAACGGCGTGGAAAGTAGGCCCGGCAGCCCCGTCCGCACCGGCAAACAGATTGTGCCGGAACTGCAATTTCCCATATATGGGCGCATGAGCGCGCCCTCGGCAATCCGCTACGCGAAGATGAACGGCCTCGGCAACGAGATCGTCGTGGTCGATCTGCGCGGGTCGCCCAAGAAGTTCACGGCCGAGGCAGCCGCCGCTATCGCCGCGCGGCCGGATACGCACTTCGACCAGATGATGGTCCTGCACGATCCGCCGAGCCCCGGTCTCGACGCGCGCATCCTGATCTACAACACCGACGGCTCGCTCGCTCAGGCGTGCGGCAACGGCACGCGCTGCGTCGGCCTCCTCGCTAACCGCGACACGGGGCGCTCGGCGTTCAAGTACGTATCCGACGGCGGCCTGCTCGATGTGACGTTCGCCAGCGCGGCATCGATTGCCGTCGACATGGGCGAGCCGCGTTTCGGCTGGCAGGACATTCCGCTCTCCGAGCCCTTTCACGACACGCGCCGGATCGAGCTGCAAGTTGGCCCCGCCAACAATCCCATCATTCATTCGCCGGCGGTCGTGAATGTCGGCAATCCGCACGCCGTGTTCTGGGTGGATGATCCGGCCGCGATCGATCTCGCTCGCATCGGCCCCATGCTCGAAAACCATCCGCTCTTTCCCGAGCGTGCCAACATCTCCATCGCGCGCGTCGATAGCCGCGACGCGATCACGCTCCGCACCTGGGAGCGCGGCGCGGGCCTGACGCGCGCGTGCGGCTCGGCAGCCTGTGCGGCAGCAGTGTCGGCCGCGCGAATTGGGCTCACCGACCGCAAGTTGACCGTGACGCTGCCGGGTGGCCCGCTCGTCATCGAATGGCGCGCGGACAATCACATCATCATGACCGGCCCGGCCGAGCTCGAGCACGAAGGCACGCTCGATCAGATCCCGCTCGCGGCTGCTAGTTAGACCGCGCATGGAGGACACCACCGCCATCGCCGCGCCGATCGAGGATGTCTTGCAGGCTCCCGATCAAGAGCCTGCGCGCGAAGTCGGTGGCGTCGAGATCATCACGCTCGGCTGCCGTCTCAATGCCTATGAGTCCGAGGTCATGCGCGGCCATGCGGTAGCGGCCGGGCTTGGCGATACCGTCATCGTCAACACGTGCGCCGTGACGGCCGAGGCTGTGCGCCAGGCTCGCCAGACCATTCGCAAAGTGCGCCGCGCCAATCCTTCCGCGCGCATCGTCGTCACGGGTTGTGCCGCGCAGATCGAGCCTCAGAACTTCGCCGCCATGCCTGAAGTCGATCATGTCATCGGCAATGGCGAGAAAGTCGCGGCGCAGACCTGGACAGCACTCGCGACCGGTGACAGCCCGCGCGTCTCGGTCAACGACATCATGTCCGTGCGCGAGACAGCCGGGCATCTGGAACGGGGCTTCGGCAGCCGCGCGCGTGCGTTCGTGCAAATCCAGAATGGCTGTGATCACCGCTGCACGTTCTGCATCATTCCTTATGGGCGCGGGCCCTCGCGCTCGGTGCCGGCGGGCGCCGTCGTCGCCGAGATCAAGGTACTTGTCGCAGCCGGCCATGCGGAGGTGGTGCTGACGGGCGTCGACCTCACGTCCTGGGGCTCGGATCTTCCGGCGACGCCGCGTCTCGGTAGTCTCGTGCGGCGTATTCTCCGCCTCGTGCCGGAACTGCAGCGTCTGCGCATTTCTTCGATCGACAGCATCGAGGCCGATCCCGAGCTTATCGAGGTCATTGCAACCGAACAGCGTCTCATGCCGCATCTGCATCTTTCGCTGCAGGCGGGCGACAACATGATCCTCAAGCGCATGAAGCGGCGTCATCTCCGCGCCGACGCCATCCGCTTCTGTGACGAAGTGCGCCGTTTGCGGCCGGATATTGCGATCACGGCCGATCTGATCGCGGGCTTCCCGACGGAAACCGAAGCGATGTTTGCCAACACGCTCGACCTCGTCGAGCGCTGCGGGCTCGCCGGTATCCACGCATTCCCGTTCTCGCCCCGCACCGGTACGCCGGCAGCACGCATGCCCCAGCTCGATCGGGCGACCGTCAAGGCGCGCGCCGAGCGACTCCGGGCCGCGGGACAAAGCGCCACAGATCGCCATCTCGGAACACAGATCGGTCGCGAACTACGGGTACTTATCGAAAAGCCAGGGCTCGGCCGCGCCGAGGACTTCACCGAGGTACATCTTGCCCATGCGCATCCGGTTGGCCATATCGTGAGGGCACGTGCGAGCCGCCATGACGGCCGACGGCTCTGGGCAGAAGGTGGATCGTGAGCGCACCGGAAGAGAAAAAGCGTGGCCTGTTCGGGCGCCTGTTCGGCGGCGCGCCCACACCCGCGCCTGCGCCCGATCCTGATATCGAGGCCAAGGAAGCCGACACCAAGCAACCCGAGACATCATCCACGCCAGTCACGGAACCAGTTCGTCTGGCGGTCGCGGAGCAGACGGCAGCGGATGATCTACTCGTTGCCGAAGCGCCGCGTGACGAAGTAGCCGAAGCCGCCAATGTAGTCGAAGCGGCCAATGAAGCGGCCAATGTCGAACCCGCGCCCGCGCAGAAGGGCGGCTGGCTCTCGCGCCTCAAGGCCGGCCTTACCAAGACCTCGTCAAAACTCTCGGAGGGCATCACCGGTCTCTTTACCAAGAGCCGTCTTGATGCCGATACGCTCGACGATCTCGAGGATGTGCTTCTGCAGGCCGACCTCGGCGTCGAGACCGCGACACGCATTACGGACGCCCTTTCCCACGGTCGTTATGCCAAGGGCATTTCGCAGGAGGATGTGCGCACTGTCCTCGCCGATGAGGTCGAGCGCGTTCTCGTGCCGGTAGCGAAGCCCCTGGTACTCGACGGCGCGCTGAAGCCGCACGTCATCCTCGTCGTCGGCGTCAATGGTGCCGGCAAGACGACGACGATCGGCAAGCTCGCACAACAGTTCAAGCGTGCGGGGCGGTCGGTCATGATGGCTGCCGGTGACACGTTCCGCGCTGCCGCCATCGATCAGCTCAAGATCTGGGGTGAGCGCACAGGAGCACCTGTCGTCGCGCACAAGGTCGGTGCGGATGCGGCGGGGCTCGCTTTCGACGCGCTCAAGGCGGCGCAGGAAGCTGGAAGCGACGTTCTCCTGATCGATACAGCCGGGCGCCTTCAGAACAAGCAAGGCCTCATGGACGAGCTCGAAAAGGTCGTTCGTGTACTGCGCAAGATCGATCCTTCTGCACCGCACACGGTCCTTCTGGTGCTCGATGCGACGACCGGGCAAAATGCCTTGTCCCAAGTCGAGGTATTCAAGGATCGGGCGGGAGTAACTGGACTGGTGATGACGAAGCTCGACGGAACGGCGCGGGGTGGCATCCTCGTCGCGATCTCGGCCCGCTTCGGCTTACCCGTCCACGCGGTCGGTGTGGGTGAGGCGGCGGACGATCTCCAGCCGTTCGATCCCAAGGAATTTGCGCGGGCTATTGCGGTCGGTTAATCAATCTCGACAAGAATGGTGCGTGGCCCCGTCCCGGGGCACAAGCCAAGCGAGAAGGCAAGGGTAGGAAGCGGTTCATGGATTGGTTGACCAAGCATTATCCATTCAACCGGATCCAGACCGTCAACATCCTTGGGGAGATGGGACCGCTGGTCGCCATGTTCCTCGTCAACGGAATCTGGGGCATCGCCGCCGGCACGTGGGCGCTCATAGCGACGACGATCCTGGCACTCATCGCGACGCTCAGCATCCTCGGGCGCCCGCCGATCATGCCGTTCATCGCCGGCGCCGTGAGCATCACGTTCGGCTTTCTGACCATCATCACCGGCGACCCCAAGTGGGTGCAGATCAAGGTCACGCTCTTCAATACGTTCGTCGCGGCGCTGCTCTGGTGGGGCCTGAAGACGGACCGCAACTTCTTCCGCTTCGTCTTCGGCACCACGTTCCACTACACGAACGAGGGCTGGAACAAGCTGACCGCCAACCTCGCGTGGTTCTTCCTCGTGACGGCTGCGTGCAACGAGGCCGTGCGTCTCGGGTTCGAGCATACGCAATTCTGGGCGCTGAACCGGCTCTTCACTGGAGTCGACGTGTGGATCCTGTTCAAGCTGTTCATCGTGATGCCGCTCACAGGACTGTTCATGTGGTGGCAAGTACGACTGCTCCAACGTTACCGGCTACCGGTCGAGAGCAAGTCGAACCGCCAGTAACCAGCGGCGACCATCGGACGCTGGCTGGTCTCATGCTTCGCGGACGACGCGTGTGCGTGCCGCCTTTAGCTTCAGGAGGTCGATGATGACCGCACCGGCGCCACGTGACGGCGATGCCGACACCGTTCCTGCCGCCGACGGCAAGCAGGTCGCCAAGTTGGTCCTCGATCTGGCCCCCCTGCTCCTGTTCTTTGCCGCCTACATGGCATCGAACATCTACATTGCGACCGGCGTGCTCATGGCCGCGACCGTCGTTTCGATGATTGTCTCGCGAGTTTGGCTCGGCCACATATCGGCGACGCTGGTGCTGACCACGGTGCTCGTCGTGGGCTTTGGCGCGCTGACGCTCTGGCTCAATGATGCGCGCTTCATCAAGATGAAGCCGACGATGGTCAATCTACTGTTCGCCGTCGCCCTTGGCGGCGGGCTGCTTACCGGGCGCAACTTACTCCAGCTCCTGCTCGGTCAGGCCTTCCGGCTCACCGAGGAAGGCTGGCGTAAGCTCACCTATCGCTGGATCGGCTTTTTCCTCGTGATGGCCGTGCTCAACGAGTTCGTGTGGCGGAACTTCAGCGAGGGGACCTGGGCGAGCTTCAAGGTCTTCGGGATTCTGCCCCTCACGATCATCTTCGCCATGCTGCAGGTGGGCCTCATCCAGCGCTACGGGCTGGAGAAGGCGGACGACACGCCGTGAGCTGACGGCTGGATCACTGATCACAGTCCACATTTGCTCTGTTCTGGAAGATCTGTTTCAATCCCGCGCCATGGATTCGACTATCGGATCTCACCCGCTCCGTGGCGGGAAAAGGCGTGCGCGAGTGCTTGTTCCGGCGGAGAAATCTCCTTTCGGTTTAAGTGCCAGCCGCAGGGGTTCGAGGGGGAGCGGGTCCGATGTGGGGTCAATCAGGATGGCGGCATTCCGCACGATGAAACATAGAACGCATCACAACGTCGAGGGAGCCGAGCCCGTGGCCCTCGTGCGGTCGCCGATACACCTCTTGCATCGCGCCGGCCAATGCGCCGCTGACATCTTCGCGGCCGAAATGGGCGGCCTCGATCTGACGCCACGCCAGTTCGCGGTCCTGCTGACGGTGGCCCAGCGAGAGGGCCTGAGCCAGACGGACCTCGTGGAGGTGACGGGGATCGACCGCTCGACGCTGGCGGATATCGTTCGCCGGATGCTCAAGAAGGGGCTGCTTCAGCGCCGGCGCACCCGTGAGGACGCCCGCGCTTATGCCGTCAGGCTGACCGATGAAGGCTTGCGCATTCTCGCCGCCGCCCGCCCCAAGGTCGAAGCTGTCGACGCCCGCATCGTGGCAACGCTCACTGCCGAGCAGCGCGGAAACCTCGTCGAGGATCTGCGTCTGATCGTTGCCTCGCTGGGGACGCCCGAGGGCGAGCCGGGGCGCCGCGAATAGGCGCCCCGTCCCCGATCAAGCCGCCTTGGCGAGCAGTTTCCGGTTCACCAGCGTCTCGGCGATCTGCACGGTATTCAGAGCCGCGCCCTTGAGCAGATTGTCGGAGACGATCCACATGGCGAGACCATGCTCGACCGTCGCGTCCTCGCGGATGCGCGAGACATATGTCGCGAACTCGCCTGCCGCCTCGATGGGCGTCACGTAGCCGCCGGTCTCACGCTTGTCGACGACCATGATGCCCGGCGCCTCACGCAGAATGGAGCGCGCTTCGGCGACCGTCATTTGCCGCTCGAACTCGACATTGACCGCCTCTGAGTGGCCAACGAAGACCGGCACGCGGACGCACGTGGCCGTCACCTTGATCTTGGGATCGAGGATCTTCTTGGTCTCGGCCAGCATCTTCCATTCCTCTTTCGTGTAGCCGTCCTCCATGAAGACGTCGATCTGAGGAATGCAGTTGAAGGCGATCTGCTTCGGGAACTTCTTCGGCTCCACTTCCTGGCCAGGGACGTACTTGCCCTTCGTCTGGGCCCAGAGCTCGTCCATGGCGTCCTTGCCGGCGCCCGAGACGGACTGGTACGTGGAGACGACCACGCGCTTGATGCGCGCCACATCGTGCAGCGGCTTCAGCGCGACGACCATCTGAGCCGTCGAGCAGTTCGGATTGGCGATGATGTTCTTGCGCTTGGTGCGCGCCATGTACTCGACGAGCACATCCGCGTTGCACTCGGGCACAATCAGCGGCACGTCGACGTCGTAGCGCCAAGCGGATGAATTATCGATGACGATGCAGCCCGTGGCGCCGATGCGCGGGCTCCATTCCTTGGACACCGCACCGCCGGCCGACATGAGCGCAAAATCGACCTTCGAGAAGTCGAAACTCTCGAGGTCCTGGCATTTGAGCGTCTTCTCGCCGAACGAAACCTCGACGCCCACCGAGCGGCGCGAGGCGAGTGCGTAAATCTCGTCGACCGGGAATTCCCGCTCGGCAAGCACGTTCAGCATTTCCCGGCCGACATTGCCGGTGGCACCAATGATGGCGACCTTGTAGCCCATGACAGTCCCCCTTGGGGTCGACGCGCCCATCGCGGCCGTGCGGAATCACGATGCCGCCCTGCAAAGCGCTGCCGTCACTTAGCGATTTGGAGCCCGAGCGGCAAGGGGAACCGAGCAGATTCTGGCCCAGTTGCGCCCGATTTAGCGACACTTTGCTGTACGTGGCTCATTTATGGGATCGTAAACCACACTCCCAGGAATTGATGCGATATAGGTCCACTCTTGACGGAAACTGGTGTTCTTCTATGACCATCAGGTCGGCTGGCGCGCGGGTGACCGCTTGCGCCCCAAAAGTTCAGTACGTGACCGGGGGCGTGTGGCGCATGAGGTGCTGCCGGATCCGGTTCGAGAGGTGATGATGATCCGCTACCAACTCAATTGCACAGAGGGGCACACGTTCGAGGCGTGGTTCAGCTCGAGCAAGGGTTACGACGCCCAGGTGAAGCGCAAGCAGGTCACGTGTCCGCTCTGCGGCACCGCTGAAGTCAAGAAGGCGATCATGTCGCCGCGCGTCTCGCGCTCGAGGAGCCGCAAGACAGCCGTTCCGGTGGAGGCGCCCACAGCGCCAACGCGTGCTCCGGCTCGCGAGCCGCAGCACATGCTCAACGGCGAGCAGCGCAAGCTGCTCAACCAGATGCGCGAGTTGCGCGACGAGATGCTGGCCAAGTCGGACTACGTCGGCCCGCGCTTTGCCGAAGAGGCGCGTCGTATCCACAATGAAGAGCAGCCCGCGCGCGGTATCCATGGCGAGGCGACGCCCGAGGAAGTCGCCGAGCTCAAGGAAGAGGGCGTCGATATCTACCCCGTCCCCATTCTTCCCGATGACCACAACTGAGTTCTGATCCCGATCGCGATCTCGCCTCCGCACATTCGCGGAGTTTGTCGTCTTCGGCGTTTCCCTGGGCGCAGCAGTTCGACTAGAGTGCGCGCGCACGGACAGGTGGCCGAGTGGTTTAAGGCAGCGGTCTTGAAAACCGCCGTGGGTTCACGCCCACCGGGGGTTCGAATCCCTCCCTGTCCGCCATTTTATCGCTCACGCGCCGAATGCGCTCCGCGGGGCGGCGCTTGCGCCGCGGCGCCTTGCTCCCGAGCCCAGCGGGCTTTGACGTGAGTTCGAACTTTATCCGCTCGTCTCCGCCATCCCGCATAGTTTGGTCGGCACCTTTTCCCGGCCTTCGACAAAGCGCGCGCTGGCTGTCGGTCAAGCTTCCTGCATCTACGACGGCGCGGAATCCGGTACGCGCATCGAGCGGTATTTTAGCAGAGCGCCGACCGCGGCGAGAATTGCGAAGCCGGCAAGATCCGCCATCGCGGCCGGATAGAACAACAGCAGCCCCGCAAACACGAGAGCGGCGCGCTCCCAGAGGCGCACGGTGGTCCACAGCCATCCGCCCACGCCCGCGCCGATCGCAATGACGGCCAGCAACGCGGTCGTATTGGTCCAGATGATGTTCTCCCAGGACCCTATGAGCAGAAGTGCCAGTCCGTCGGGGTTGAGGGTGAACATGAACGGCACGACGAAGCACGGGAGCGTGTAAAGCCACGTGATCATCGTCGTTCGCCACGGATTGCCGCCGGTGAGCGCTGCTGCCGCCATGGGCGCCAGTGCAACGGGCGGAGAAACCTCCGAGAGCAGGGCGTAATAGAAGACGAACATGTGTGCGGCGACGTCGGGAACGCCGAGCTTCGTCATGGCCGGAACGGTGATGACTGCCGCAACGACGTATGAGGCGGTGATCGGCATCGCCAAGCCGATCACCATAAGAATGATGGCGGTCAGGATCAGCGTGATGACGAGGCTGTTACCCGCGAGGCCAAGGATGATGTCGGAAAACTTGAAGCCGAGGCCTGTGAGATTGACGGCGCCAACCAGCATGCCCGCAGCGGCGCAGATCGCCGCCACCGACAACACCTCACGCCCCGCATGATAGAGCGAGGTTACAGCGCGCGTGGGCGTCAATCGCGTATCGCGGCGTAGATAGGAGAACGCCGCCGCTGCCACGATGGACCAGAGGATGGCGTAGACGGTGGAGAAGCCCACCACCATGAGAATGACGACGACGAAAAGCGATGAGAGGTGGAACCAGTACTTCTTCATCAGGTTCCACGCCGTGTCTGCCGGGGTGTAGTCGATCCGCACGCCAGCGAGCTGCTGGCGCCGAGAGTCGGCCTCAATCATCACGAAGATGGCCACGTAGTAGAGAAGCGTGGGCATCAAGGCCATCTGGATGACGGTGAGGTACGGTACGTTCAGCATCTCCGCGATGAGAAACGAGGCCGCACCCATAACTGGCGGAGATAGCACCGCGCCGATACCGCCGGCGGCGAACAGTGCACCCGCGCGATCGGGGCTATAGCCGGCTTTTTTCAGCATCGGGTAGGCGACGGCGCCGACGGTCAACGTTGTCGCGGTACCGCTGCCCGAGGGGCCGCCCAGAAGGAAGGAGGACAGGATCACCGAACGTGTGACGCCGACGGTCGTCTTCCCCCTCGTAAGTGCGAACGCGAAATCGAGGAAGAAGCGTCCGGCGCCGGTCTGCTCGAGGATAGCGCCGTAGATCACGAAGAGCGTGATGAGCGTCACCGACACATCGAGCGGTACGCCGAAAATGCCATCCTGGGTGATGAAGAGATGGCCGATGAGCCTGACGATGCTGTAGCCGCGATGGCCCCAGGGGGGCGGCAGATAGTTGCCGAATAGAGCGTAGGCCAGCACTGCCAGGATCACGATGACGAGCGGCCATCCGACGGTGCGGCGACAGGCCTCGAGCGTCAGCACCATGATCGCGCCGCCGAAGAAGAGATCCCAGTTCGTGGGGATCACCGCCCGGTTCACGAAGTCGTCCAGATCAATATGGACGTAGGCTAAGGCCGCGACGGCAACAGCAATGCAGAGCCAGTCGAGGATGGACGGGTGCGGTTTGCTTTTGCCACCAGCTGGGAAGAGCCAGAATATCCCGGCTAGGACGAGGCCCAGGTGCACCATGCGGAATGTGTACGACTGCACCAGGTAGATGGTGCCGTACAGCGTCCACACGGCCACGAGCACACAAATGACTTGGAGTACGCGGAAGCTCCATCCGTGCAAAACGCGCACGGGCGCTTCCTCCAAGATGGGAGACACCGGAGCTGCGGCAGCTCCGGCTTGCTCGCTTTGGATGTTGGGGTTTTGCATCGGACGCTACTTCAGCAGGCCCTTTTCCTTGAAGTAGCGTGCTGCGCCACTATGCAGCGGCACCGGCGTATTGGCAGCCGTCTCGAGCTTGATGTTCCTCGCCTCCGGATGGACCTTCGCGAGCTCGTCCAGATTGTCCATCATGTGTTTGGTGATCTGGTAGACGAGTTCTTCCGGCAGATCCTCGCGGACGAAGAGGCTGTTGCCACCGCCGACCATCGGCACTTCCGCCTGCTGGCCCTTGTAGGTCCCCTTCGGAAGCGTGAGGCTGAAGTAAACGGAGTTCCCCCATTCGCCCTGCAGGCCGGCAACGGCCGCCGATGTGTCGAGGAACTTGATCGTGGTGCCCGGCGTGTTGGCGATGTCTTCCCAGGCTGGCTGCCTTTGGCCGGCGGTGTGCAGCAGGGCATCGATACGGCGGTCCTTCAGCGCTTCAGCGGCCTGCTGAGGTGGGAGGCGCTCGCGCTTGATGTCGCTCAGTCCGAGACCGGCCGCTTTCAGGATATTGAGCGCGTCGAGTTCGCTGCCACTACCGGGGTTGGAGGTCGAGACGCGCTTGCCTTTTAAGTCAGCCAGCGTGTTGATGCCCGTCCCCTCTACGGTCACCGCAAAAAGGAACTGCGGGTAGATGTTAGCGAGGCCGGCAACGGGATATTTCGTACCCTTGAACGGGCCGTCGCCCTTGACGCCTTGGACAATTGCGACGCTGGTCCCGAAGCCGATGTCGGCCTGCTTGGTGCCGACCAGACGCATGTTGTCCACGGACGCATTGGTCGTCTCAGCCGTGACGTCGACGCCATTGAGCTTCTCGCGAAGCAGCTTGGCCATGCCGCCGCCGAGCACATGGTAGATGCCGCCGATGGCACCGGTCGCGATGCTGATGCGCTCGACCTTTGCAGCAGTTTGCGCCCACGATGCTGTGCTGAATGAGCAGGCCATGGCCAGAGCCGCCGCAGTCAACGTCGCAGTCCCATTGCGTTTCATGTTTCCTCCCACCTTTTGAACTTTTTGATGTTGGATTTGCTTGTCGTCGGTATGTGGCAGTCTCGGCTACGCAGCTGCTCTAGGCGACCGCGGGTAGACTCTCGGCCATGCGTCCCTGAAAGAAGGGCATGACTTTCTGGCTGAAGATGCGTGCGGCCTCTGCGTGCGGATAACCGGACAAGCAGAAGGTCGTGCAGCCCGCATCGACGAACTCCTGTATGGTCGCGGCCACTTGGCGGGGATCGCCCACGATTGCGATGCCCGCGCCGACACGCACCGTAGAGATGCCCGCCCAAAGGTGAGGATGGATCTTCATGTCGTTGCCGGATTCATCGAGCAGTTGCCAGACGCGCCGATTGGCATCCGACGTCTTCTTGATGTCTTCGAGAGCCGAGGCGCCGGTGCGCATATTGACGAAGTTGAACTTGCCCGCCCCCTTGATCAGGCGATGCGCCTCCTCCCAGGCCTCTTCCTCGGTGTCACGGCAGATCACCTGCAAGCGCATGCCGAAATTGATCACGTTCTCACGCCCGTACTTGGCTGCGAGCGCGCGCATCTCCTTGACCTTCTCTGCAATGACCGTTGGCTTGTCGCCCCAGAACAAGTGGACGGTCGAATGCTTGGCGGAGATTTCTGCGGCCTGTGGCGAGCCACCACCGAGAAAGAACGGCGGATGCGGCTTCTGGAACGGCTTTGGCTCAATGACTTGGTTCACGCGATAATGCTTGCCTTCAAAGCCGATGGGCTCGTTGGATTGCCAGAGCCGCTTCATGATCTCGACTTCCTCGTCCATCTTTTCATAGCGGACGATCTTGTCGTCGAAGACGCCATCGGCTACGGCGTCGGCGTCGTTGAGGCCTGCGATGAGATTGATGCACAGCCGACCGTTCGAAATCTGATCGAGGGTCGCAAACATCCGCGCGGCAAATGTCGGATTCATGTAACCGGCGCGCAGGGCAATCAGCGGCATGACGTTGCGCGTCTTGGCAACGTAGTACGACGCGAGCACGGTCGCTTCCCAGCATGTCGTATTGACTGGGATCAGCATGTACTTGAAGCCGCCATTGTCGACGGCATCCACGATTTCATCGAATACGGCGCGGCTTGATGGAATGCGGTCATTGGCGCTGCCGAGGCCGGTGGCATCGCCACTCGAGGGAAGGAACCAGCCAAACGTCAGCTCGCCTTGCGCCATCTTGGCACTCCTCCGCGTTCGATCCCTGAAGTCGCTTCTTGTAATTTGAGACGAACGGTATCGGCGCATGAGCCCCTGCGCAATCCCCCGACGGCTGAGATTTTGAGGGGGGCTCACGCGCAATTGCCGGTGCTCACGCGTCGCCAATTCCACGTGGTGGAATGATCGCGCGTGGACCTAGGTGCCGAGCAGTTGCGCGCGATCGATGTCGATGGCGACTGACACCGGGCTCCCGACTTCCCGCAGACTGCTTGTCGACGAGAAGGCCGCCTCGACGAGGATCTCGGAGCCGGCGATATCGACGCCATAGCGGACCGTGGCGCCGAGGAATTCGCGGTGCACGATGGTTCCCGCGAGGCCCTGCGTGCCTATGGGTTCAAGTGTCGCGTGCTGGGGCCGGAACACGATCCTCGCATCCTTCGGTGCTGCCGAGCCGGCCGGTAACGGCAACGAGACGCCATCCTTGATCTGGAATGCGCGTTCGGTGCCGGTCGCGACGACGTGGCCGGCCAGGATGTTGGCCGTGCCGATAAAGCCTGCGACGAATAGATTTGCCGGATGCTGGTACAGATCCATGGGCGTGCCGACCTGCTGCACGGCGCCGTCGTTGAGGACCGCGATACGATCGCAGATCGAATTGGCCTCCTCCTGGTCGTGCGTCACGAAGATGGTCGTCAATCCCAACCGCTGCTGAAGATCGCGCAGCTCGCGCCGGACCTGCACGCGCATCTTCGCATCGAGATTGGAGAGTGGCTCATCGAGCAGCAACACTTTGGGTTCGACAGCAATCGTGCGGGCGAGCGCGACGCGCTGCTGCTGTCCGCCGGAGAGCTGCGAAGGATAGCGATCGGCGAAGGCTGAGAGCCCGACGAGTGCAAGAGCCGCGCTGACCTTCTCGGTGATCTCGGTGCGACCGAGCCGGCGCTCCTCGAGGCCGAACGCAACATTGCGGGCGACCGTCATGTGCGGCCACAGCGCGTAGCTTTGAAATACCATGCCGACATCACGCCGCCAGGGCGGAAGCCGGGAGATGTCCTGACCGTCGAGAAGGACGTCACCGCTGTCCGCTTGATTGAAGCCGGCGATGAGACGCAGCAGCGTCGTCTTCCCGCAGCCGGAGGGGCCGAGAAAGGCGAAGAACTCGCCCGGCAGGATCGACAGGCTGACGTCCTTCAGGATGTGGTTGGCGCCATAGGAGAGATTGACATTGCGGATCTCAATCCCGACGCCATGGCTCGCTGACATTGCCGCTCCGGTTCCTCAGGTGCGCGTGTTGCGCAGGTGCTGGTTGCGCTCGATGATCCAGTTCGAGATGAGCGAGCAGACGGCGACGAGTACGACCGCGATAATGCCGAGCGCGGCGCCTGCGCCGCGTCCCGCCGGCGATTGCATGAAGACATAGAGGCCATAGGCGAGCGGCGCGTCGGATGTGCTCTGCACGAGCATCAGCGTCGCCGAAAGCTCGACGGCGGCCGTTGCAAAGCTCGTCACGAAGCCTGCCAGCATGCCGCCCATCATGAGTGGCAATACGATGCGCCGTACGGTTCTCTGCTTGTTAGCGCCGAGGTTTTCCGCAGCCTCCTCGAGCGACGCGGACACCTGCTGGAGTGCGGCATAGCAGGCGCGCAACGCATAGGGCAGGCGCCGGATCGCGAGTGCCAGGACGATGATGATCCAGAACGAAGCGAGCGAGGTGCCATCCGGCATCTTGACCCCGAAGAACGTCCGCAAGTAGCCGATGCCGAGCACGACGCCCGGAATGGCAAGCGCTGCCGAGGCCGTCCAGTCGAGCCAGTGACGCGCGGGCAGGCGCGTCCGGAGCACGAGATAGGCAATGGCGACGCCGAACACGACGTCGATGATGCCGGCGAGTGTCGCATAGAGCAGCGTGTTCTTGATGAAGACGCTCGACTCCGCGAACACGCGTTCATAGTGCGCGAACGTGAAGGCATCCGGCAGCGGACTGAATGACCACACCGTCGCGATGGAAAGCAGGAACAGGCCAATGTGCGGCGCCAGGACCAGGAACAGGATCAGTCCAACGACCGCATAGGCGGCAACGGCTTGTCCGCGTCCGAGTGGCCGTTGGGCGAGCCCGCCGCCGCCGCGCTGTACCGTTGCGTAGTCGCGGCCCTTCATGACCCAGGCCGAGGCGCCCATCGCAAGCACGGATACGACGATGAGCACGACGGCGATCACGTAGCCCATGGGATCAGCGAGGCCGATCGACGTGATCCGCAGGTAGGCTTGCGGTGCCAGCATGTCCTTGACGTTCAGCAGCAACGGCGTCGCGAGATCATCGAAGACCTTCACGAAGACGAGGCTGGCGCCCGCAACGTAGCCCGGCATGGCAAGCGGGAAGACGATGCGGCGGAACAGCCGGAAGCCCTGGCAGCCGAGGTTCTGCGCGGCCTCCTCCATCGACCGGTCGATGTTGCGCAGTGCCGCCGAGAGATTGATGAGGATGAACGGGAAGTAGTGGACGGCCTGCGCGAAGATCACGCCATTGAGGCCTTCCATGAATGGAATCTTGAAGCCGAACCACTCGTCCAGCAGGAGGTTCACCGTGCCATTGCGCCCGAATATGAGCTGCATGGCGACGGCACCGGCGAAGGGCGGCATGATGAGCGGGATGAAGCCCAGCATCTGGACGACACCGGAGCCGCGGAACTCGAAGCGTGTCGTGAGATAGGCGAGCGGCAACGCGAACATCGACGCGAGCACCACCGTCATCGTGGCGACGTACATCGAATTCCAGAACGATGTGATGAAGAGGTCCGTGCGCGCGAAGTCGTAGAAGTTGACGAGCGTGAAGGCGCCGCTGCCCTTCTCCGTGAAGGCGACATAGATGACGGTGCCGACCGGAATGACGAGAAACAGCGCCAGGAAGAGCGCGATCAGGATCGCGAGTGCCATCGGCCCCGGTGCGACGACCGAGCGCCGGGCCACGGCCGGCGAAGCATCGCTCATGGTCGCCATTGCTGCCCCCACATCTGACCGCCATGCGGGGGCAAGCTATGCCGCCCTCCGCGTGCGGTCCAGACACCGCGACCAGAGTTACCGCGCCAGCTTGGCAGCTTCGTTGGCCTTGGCCTCGGCTTCGGCATAGGCCGCCTTTGCGCTCGAGGCCCATTGCTGCTCCAACTCGGCCTGCCGCGCGGTCTTCTGCTTGCCGCCGGAGAAAGCCGCATTGATTTCGGCGGACGCCGCCTGTTCAGCCGTGATGGGCATCTTCGCGACGAGATCGCGCGCTTCGGCGACGAGTTTACGACCTGCCGGATTGTCCTTCTTGGCGAGCGCAGCCTCGGCTGCGTGGATGGCTTTGGTCGCGGATTTGAGGCCGTCGAGTTGGAAGGTGACGAGCTGGTCGTAGAGCGTGTCGACGACAGCCGTGCGCGCGCTCGAGACGTTCGAGTCGAAGGTCACCTTGCCGCCGAGCGACGGATCCTTGAACGGGTTCGGATAGTCTGCCGGTGCCTTGGCGTAGATTTCAGGGCGCACGGGCAGGCGTCGGATCGTCTTGTCGAGCAACACTTCCTGGCCCGCCGGCGAAAGCAGGAACTCGACGAACGCCTCCGCGCCCGCCTTGTTCGGTGGATTGGTGACCACGCCGACGTTCGCCGGCACGATGGTGGTCACGCTTGGATAGACAAACTTGACGGGAAAGCCTGCTCCCTGTGCCGAGAAGGCGAAGAAGTCGATCACGATGCCGTAGCCGACCTGTCCGGAGTTCACCGCATCGGGAACACCGAATGAGCGCTCGGTGACGTTGCGGAGATTACCGCTCCACTCCTTGATTGTGCGCCAGCCTTTTTCCCAGCCTTCACCCTGCAGGATCGTTTCGAGCGTCAGGTGTGTCGTGCCGGAGCGCGAGGGCGCGGCAATCGACACGTGGTCGAAATAGACGGCCTTGGCGAGGTCCTGCCACTCCTTCGGGTCGGGAAGCTTGTTGGCCCTGGCATAACGCTCGTTCCACATGATGCCGTAGCCGGAAGCGGCGAAGCCCGAGTAGTAACCGTCTGGATCATTGATTGGGTAGGCGCCGATCTTATCGGGAATGCCTGTCGCCTTGGGCTTGTAGACTTGCAGCAGTTTCTTGTCCTTGAGCACCTCGAAGGCATCGGGTGCGGACACCCAGAAGATGTCGACCTGATTGGCGCTGCGCGTCTCTTCGAGCAGCTTCACGCCGGCATTGGTGTTGCGGTTCTGGATCTCGATCGTCGTGCCGGGGTGGGCTGCCTCGAATGCCTTCTTGAATGGGTCGGTCACGTCTTTCGAGAAGGAGGTTAGCACGGTCACCTTGCCGCTTGGTGCCTGGGCCTGGACTGGCATAAACGCACCGGCAAGCGCCAGCAGAGTGAACGTGGTGATGGTACGCGTGATCATGCTTCTCCTCCCGTGGAGCGCTTTTATTGTGGCGTGTGCAAAGGACCCACCCGTTCCGGTAGTTGGACCCGCCGCCGCAGACTCGTCAATCGGGATTGCGTGCCGAGCGTTCAGCTCAAGGCGTAGGTCGGCTCGGGGGCTGTATTGGCCGCGCTCCAGGCTGAGTCGGCATTCCAGTGGACGAGGCGCAGTTCGCCCGCGTGCGACTCTACGATGGCCGTGCAGCTCTCCACCCAGTCGCCGCAGTTCATATAATGGACATCGCCGATGAGGCGGTCGGCGGCGTGGTGGATGTGTCCGCAGATAATGCCGTCCGTGCCATGCCGACGGGCTTCGCCAGCGACGGCTTCCTCGTACGCCCCGATGAAAGACACGGCTTTCTTGACGCGGTTTTTTAGGTACGCCGAGAACGACCAGTACCCGAGGCCTAGATGGCGGCGCACCCAGTTCAGGGGATTGTTCAGCCACAGCGCCGTCTCGTAGCCGCGGTCGCCGAGGAAGGCGAGCCACTTGGCATTCCGCACGACAATGTCGAACTCATCGCCGTGCATGACGAGGTATTGCCGCCCTGCTGCCGTCAGGTGAATGCAGTTCCGGTGGATCTCGATGCCACCGAAGTGCATCCCGCAGAAGTCGCGAAGTCCCTCGTCATGATTGCCCGGAATGAAGACGACGCGCGAGCCTTTGCGAACTTTGCGCAGGAGCTTCTGGAGCACGTCGTTGTGCGCCTGTGGCCAGTGCGGTCCGCGCCGGACCTTCCAGAAATCGACGATGTCGCCGACGAGATAGAAGGTATCGGCCTCGATGGTGCGGAGGAATTCCAGGAGGGCGTCGGCCTGTGATGTGCGCGTGCCGAGATGAATATCGGAGATGAATACGGCGCGATACTTCGTGTCGTGCAAACGGTCCGGGGGGCTATCGGGATTGGCGTATTGCATGAGGGCTATCTAGGGGATTCGCATATCAGCCGGATGACAGCAGGCACGGCGCTTTAGCGTAGTCCCACGGCACTTTCCGTCGTCATGCTGATGGACCCATCCTGCTGGCGTGCAACGCGATTGCCTCGCCATTCATAGGCGTCGGCCGTCCAGGCGCGCAGCCAGATGACGGGGATGAGGAGGTCCCGCAGGAACCAGGCGAGCGGGGAGCGCCATGACAGCGGCCAGCCGCCTATGCGGGCAAGGATCGCTTCGGCGCCGAACCAGATCATCGCCAACCCCGCGACGGCCAGCTCCGAGGAGAGGTCCAAAGCCGGAGCCGCGATGGCTGCGGCAACAAGCGGAACGATGCTGCCTGTGAGAGGCTCGAGCGCAAACCAGCCGGGGAATGTCAGGCGGCGAAGCTGTGCCCATCGGAGCTGGCGCGCAAGGACATGTGCGGCCGAACGCCGGCCGAGTGGCTGAAAGAAGGAGGGCCCGGCAAGCCGGACGTGGAAACCGCCATTGCGAACGATCTTGGTGACAGCCGCATCCTCGGCGAGCTCCGTGGAAAGCGCAGCGATGCCGCCCAGGCTCTCGAGCTGCCCGCGCCGGAACAGCATGGTTTTGCCCTGTGCGAAGGCAAGGCCGACACTGTCGGCCGCATACTGCCACCGCGCCTGATAGGTGTTGAGAAAGGCAGCTTCTACGCCGGACCACAGACCGGAGGGCTGGCTGCCGATCGGCGGTGCGCATACGGCGCCGGTGTCGGCAGTCCAAACCGACAGAACGCGCTGAAGGTAATCCGGCGGCAGCATGAGATTGCTGTCCGCGAAGACGATCCAGTCGTGTTGTGCCTCGCGCCAGCCCTTGACCATGTTGTTGAGCTTGGGATTGGCGCTGATGCGATCATCGCCGATCAGCAGGCGTGCGCGCACGTGCGGATAATCGGCCATGAGGCGCCGGACACTCGCAACGGCCGGATGGCTCTCGGACGCTGCACAGAAGAGCACTTCAAATGCGGGATAGGAAAGGCCGAAGCTGGAGCGCAGGGTCCCCTCTTCCAGCGCATCGATGTCGCGAATGGTGCGAACCAGCGTGACGGGGACGCTGATCTCTTGCAGCGGAGCCTGTGTCCTCGATCGCCTGCAGCGCAGGGCTGCAAGTCCGATGGACAAGAGGTGGATGGCCGTGGCCATCAGAGCGAAAATTAGAGCGATTGTAACGAGGGCGGACATACCTGGCTCGCTGGTGCACGGTTCAGGCCTATGCCGACCAGAGTCGCGCGACGCGCGTGTGACAGAGCGCGAATGGCGGGGCGAAACGATGCAACAGGGAACTTCCCGCCCTATATCCAATTAGATATAACGATAGGGTCCGCCCGGCATGAGCAAGGGCGGCGCATCGGAAAGAAGATGCTCAACGTCCCCTATATTCGGCCTCAGGTCTCGGGCAGCCTGGAGGTACGAGAAGACTACCGCCTGAGCCACTGATGGTGTGAGCTCGGCAAACGTGTATCCAGCAAGGGAGAACAAGATGAGCAACACACTCAAGTTCTACATCGATGGCGCCTGGGTCGATCCGCTCGTACCCACCACGCTTGACGTGATCAATCCCGCGACCGAAGAGCCCATCGCGAAGATCAGCATGGGCACTGCGAAGGATGTCGACCGCGCGGTGAAAGCGGCGCGCAAGGCGTTCGCGAGCTTTTCGCAAACGAGCAAAGAGGAGCGTATTGCGCTGCTGCAGCGCATTCTCGAAGAATACAAGGCGCGCTACGACGACGTTGCCAAGGCCATCTCCGCAGAGATGGGAGCGCCGATCACGTTGGCGACACGCGCCCAGGCGGCCATTGGCGTCGCGCATCTCACGCAGATGATCGCTGTGCTCAAGGACTATGAGTTCGAGCACCTGGAAGGTCGGACGCTCATCGCGCGCGAGGCGATCGGCGTCTGCGGGTTCATCACGCCGTGGAACTGGCCAATCAACCAGATCGCTTGCAAGGTGGGACCAGCGATTGCAGCCGGCTGCACGATGGTGCTGAAGCCGAGCGAGATCGCGCCGCTCAACGCGATTCTCTTCGCCGAAATCTGCGATGCGGCCGGCGTGCCAAAAGGCGTGTTCAATCTCGTCAATGGCGATGGGCCGACGGTTGGACAAGCGATCGCCTCGCATCCTGAAGTCGATTGCGTCTCCTTCACCGGTTCGACGCGCGCGGGCATCGCGGTTGCCAAGGCTGCGGCCGACACGGTCAAGCGCGTGCACCAGGAGCTCGGCGGCAAGTCAGCGAACATCATCCTTAGAGATGCCGATCTCGAGAAGGCCGTTCGCGCTGGTGTCCAGCACTGCTTCAACAACAGTGGCCAGTCGTGCAATGCGCCGACGCGCATGTTCGTGCCGCGCGAGCTGCAGAGCCAGGCCGCCGCAATTGCCAAGACGACGGCGGAGTCGCTCAAGGTCGGTGATCCCACTGCGAAGGACACTGTCCTCGGGCCCGTCGTCAGCGAGGTTCAGTTCGACAAGATCCAGGGGCTCATTCAGGCAGGCATCGACGAGGGTGCGACGCTGGTGACCGGCGGTACGGGGCGCCCTGAAAGCCTCAATCGCGGCTACTACGTGCGTCCCACCGTCTTTGCCGATGTGAAGCCCGATATGCGCGTGTCCCGTGAGGAGATCTTCGGCCCGGTGATTTCGATCCTGCCCTACGAGAGCGAGGAGCAGGTCGTCGAGCTGGCGAACGATACGGTTTACGGGCTCGCGGGGTACGTTCAGTCGGGAGACCTCGGACATGCGCGCAAGATTGCTTCGCAGCTCCGTGCCGGCCAGGTGAATCTCAACGGTGCGCCTGGAGACATGAGTGCGCCGTTCGGCGGCTACAAACAGTCCGGCAACGGCCGTGAGTGGGGCAAGTACGGTTTCGAGGAGTTCCTCGAGATCAAAGCCGTGCTCGGCTATCAGCCAGCCTGAGGACCAGACGCTAAGCGCGCCGGCCAATGAACCCGCGGTTCATTGGCCGGCGCTCATTATTCGATCGGGGTGTGTTTAGATTTACGGTTCGGAGCGGCGGGTCAGCCGCGTTGCGAGTGCAGCGATCTCGCCGACGACGCCGCGGCGGAAGAGCAGCACCGTGATGACGAAGATGACACCCTGAATGACGAGAACCCATTCGCCGAAGCCGGCGAGATAGTTCTGCATCGTGATGATGATGGCCGCGCCAACTATCGGGCCGAAGACAGTTCCCATCCCGCCGACGAGCGTCATCAGCACGGCCTCGCCGGACATCTGCCACGCGACGTCCGTGAGTGAGGCGAGCTGGAAAACGATGGCTTTCGTCGAGCCCGCCAAGCCCGTCAGAGTGGCCGAGAGAACGAACGCGAGCAGTTTGTACTGGTCGACGTGATAGCCCAGCGAGATCGCGCGCGCCTCGTTCTCGCGGATGGCCTTCAGCACCTGACCGAACGGCGAATGGATCGCGCGGTAGATGATCAGGAATCCAGCCGCGAAGATTGCCAGCACGACGTAGTAGAAATTCAGGTCGCTCGTGATGTCGATGAAGCCGAGCAGCGGTCTGCGCGGTACGGCCTGAATGCCGTCCTCACCACCGGTGAAGGGGGCCTGGAGGCAGAAGAAGAACACCATCTGCGCGAGCGCTAGCGTGACCATGGCGAAATAGATGCCTTGGCGGCGAATGGCGAGCGAGCCAGCGACGAGGCCGAGGAGTGCTGCGACGGCTGTTCCCGCGATAATGCCGATCTCCGTCGGCCAGCCCCATACTTTCACGGTATAGGCCGAGATATAGGCCGAGAAGCCGAAGAACATGGCGTGCCCGAAGGACAGCAAGCCGACGTAACCGATGAGCAGATTGAAGGCGAGCGCGAAGAGCGCGAAGCACAGCACCTTCATGAGAAAGACGGGATAGATTGCCATCGGCGCCAGGATCAGCAGGGCGATGAGCACCGCGAAGATTGGCATGTCGTAGTTTTTCATGTGCACAATCTCAGCGGGGCGTACCGAAAAGGCCTGCCGGCCTGATCAACAGCACAATGGCCATGATGATGAAGATCACGGTGTTGGAGGCTTCCGGATAGAAGACCTTCGTGAGGCCCTCGATCACGCCGAGGCCGAAACCCGTGACGATGGAACCCATGATCGAACCCATGCCGCCGATCACCACCACCGCGAAAACGACGATGATGAGGTTCGAGCCCATGATCGGGTTCACCGAGTAGATCGGTGCGGCGAGAACGCCGGCGAGTGCCGCGAGACCGACGCCGAAGCCATAGGTGAGCGTCATCATGCGCGGCACGTTGATGCCGAAAGCGCGAACGAGCGTCGGGTTCTCGGTTGCCGCGCGCAGATAGCTTCCGAGCTTCGTCTTCTCGATCATGAACCACGTCGCGAGGCACACGACGATCGAGATCAGGACGACCCAGCCCCTGTACCAGGGCAGGAACATGAAGCCGAGATGGATCCCGCCGGGCAGCGGGTTGTTGTAGGGCAGGCCTGACGAGCCGTACTGCTTGCGGAATAGGCCCTCGAGAATGAGCGCCAGTCCGAAGGTCAGCAGGAGACCATAGAGATGATCGAGATGGTATAGTCGCGAGAGCAGCAGGCGCTCGAGAAGAATGCCGAACGCGCCGATGATTACTGGCACGAGGATGAGCGCTCCCCAATAGGGGATACCCAGATAGTGTAGGAGCATCCACGCACCGAACGCGCCCATCATGTACTGAGCGCCGTGCGTGAAATTGATGACGTTGAGCATGCCGAAGATGACGGCAAGCCCAAGGCTCAGTAGTGCGTAGAAGGCCCCGTTGATCAGGCCGATCAGAAGCTGCCCGAACAGCGCCTGAGGCGACACTCCGAGGAACTGGAAAATAAAGTCGTACATGCGCCTTCCCGCCCCGAGACAAGCGAGGCGACACGTGTGTGCCGCCTCGCCCGAAAGCCTTACTTCTTTACGAGCGAGCAATCACCCTGGTCGATCGGGCGGAAGGCCTCGGCAGCCGGAATGGTGGCACGGTGCTTGTAGTAGTCCCAAGCACCCTTGCTCTCCTTCGGTGCCTTCACTTCGAAAAGATGCATGTCGTGGATCTTGCGGCCGTCGGCGCGGATCTCGCCCTTGCCGAAGAGTGCGTCATCGGTCGGCATCGACTTCATCTTTGCGACGACGGCGGCGCCATCGGCATCGGACTTCAGCTCATGCACGGCCTTGAGATAGTGATAGACGGAAGAGTAGACGCCCGCCTGCACCATCGTCGGCTTGTTGCCCTTGTTGGCCTTCTCGAAGTCGGCTGAGAAAGCTCGGTTGGCGTCCGTCTGATCCCAGTACCAGGCTTCCGTGAGGATCAGGCCCTGCGCCGTCTGCAGGCTGAGCGCGTGCACGTCCGTGATGAAGACGAGGAGGCCTGCGAGCTTCTGCCCAGCCTGGACGATGCCGAATTCGGCCGCCTGCTTGATCGAGTTGGTCGTATCGCCGCCCGCATTGGCGAGGCCGATGATCTTGGCCTTGGACTGCTGCGCCTGAAGCAGGAATGACGAGAAGTCCTGCCCCGGGAAGGGATGGCGAACGCGTCCGACGACCTTACCGCCGCTCTTCTCTACGACCGCGGCCGTGTCGCGCTCCAGCGCATGGCCGAAGGCATAGTCGGCAGTGAGGAAGAACCAGGTGTCACCGCCGGTCTTGACGATCGCATTGCCCGTGCCGTTGGCGAGGGCCCAGGTGTCGTATGTCCAATGGACGGTGTTGGGTGAGCAGGCCTTGCCTGTCAGATCCGACGACGCAGCGCCGGAGTTGAGCATCACCTTGTTCTTCTCTTTGGTGATGTTGTGCACGGCAAGCGCGACCGACGACGTCGGCACGTCGACCACAACATCAACCTTGTCGACATCGAACCACTGGCGGACGGTGGTCGAGCCGATGTCCGGCTTGTTCTGGTGATCGGCGAAGACGACCTCGATCTTCTCGCACTTCGCGGTCTTGCAGTAGTCCTCGACCGCCTTGCGCGCCGCCCAAACCGAACCCTGACCGGACAGGTCAGCATAGAGGCCGGACTGGTCGTTCATGACGCCGATCTTGATGACGCCGTCGCTGATCTGCGCCATAGCGGCTGGCGCGGCGAACGCCGTTACAGCCGAAACTGCCAAAGCCTTCCAACGCATGTTTCTCTCCATTATGTCGTTTATTCACACACCAAGATGCGCTTCGAGACGCTCGCGGTTGGCCGCAAGGTCCTTATTCTCGAATTCGTCAACGACCGTGCCGTGCTCAACCACATAGTGGCGATCCGCGACGGTTGCCGCGAAATGAAGGTTCTGTTCCACGAGGAGCACGGTGAGGCCGCGCTTCTTCAGATCGCGAATGACGGCGCCGATCTGCTGAACGATGACGGGAGCCAATCCTTCGGTCGGCTCATCCAGAAGCAGCAGCTCCGCGCCCGTGCGCAGAATGCGTGCAATGGCCAGCATCTGCTGTTCGCCGCCGGAGAGCTTGGTGCCCTGGCTGCGCGCGCGCTCCTTGAGCTGCGGAAATAGCTTGTGCACCTCATCGAGCGACATCCCGCCGGCCTTTACGGCGGGCGGCAGCAGGAGGTTCTCAGTGACATTGAGGCTGGAGAAGATACCCCGCTCTTCGGGGCAGTAGCCGATCCCGAGGCGTGCAATGAGGTTCGACGGAAGGCCGATCGTTTCGGTTCCGCCAAAGCGCACCGATCCCGTACGCTTCTGGACGATGCCCATCACGGCGCGCATCGTCGTGGTCTTGCCAACGCCATTGCGGCCGAGCAGCGTCACGACCTCGCCCTTGCGTACGGAGAATGTCATGCCGTGAAGCACGTGGCTTTCGCCGTACCAGGCATTGAGATCCCGGGCGTCGAGCAGCGGAGCGGTCTCAGCCATGGGCACCTCGAAGTGCCGGCGAGCTTGCGTCCGTTGTTCCCATGTAGGCCTCGATCACCAGAGGATTCTGCGAGACGGACGCATATGGTCCTTCGGCAATGACGCGGCCGCGCGCGAGCACCGTGATCGTATCGGAGAGATCCGCGACCACGGAGAGATTGTGCTCGACCATGAGTACAGTCCGCGACTTGGCAACGCGCCGGATCAGCTGCGAGATGCGCCCGATATCCTCGCGGCCCATGCCGGCCATCGGCTCGTCGAGCAACATGACCTCAGGTCCGAGCGCCATGGTTGTCGCGATCTCCAGCACGCGCTTGCGTCCATAGGGGAGCTCGGCCGCAACCAGGGACTCGGATCCCGCGAGGCCGACGTCCTGCAGGATCTCCATGGCGCGATCGTTGAGCTGATCGAGCGTCGTCTCGGAGCGCCAGAAGTGGAACGATGTGCCGAGCTGGCGCTGCAACGCAATGCGCACGTTCTCGAGTAGCGTCAGGTGCGGAAAGGTGGCCGATATCTGGAACGATCGAACGAGGCCCAGCCGCGCCACGCTGGCAGGGGCTAGACGGGTGATATCCTGTCCGTTCAGGAAAATTCGGCCTGACGTCGGCTGCAGAAACTTGGTGATGAGATTGAAGCAGGTCGTCTTGCCAGCCCCGTTCGGTCCGATCAGGGCATGGATGCTCCCGCGCCGAACCTTGAGGTTAACGTTGTCTACAGCGCGAAAGCCCTTGAAGTCCTTGACTAGGCTTTGCGTCTCGATTGCGGTGGATTGATCCATCACTGGGCCTTTCACCAGCGCGTGCAAGGCTCGTCAGCGGGACGGACATCAAAGGGAACGCATTGGTGCGACACCAAACATTGCCGCGGTAGTAAACGATAGGCTGGCACCCGTGCTCCCTCCAACTGCGGGCGTCTGAACACCCTCAAATTGCTCACGGCTGTTTTTTGTTTTGTACCGTGCAGTTACTTCTACAGCAGGCCGGACGTGCGGCGTCAAGGGTGATAGCGCTATCGCGGATGGCAAGGGCTATGTAGCACCCCCTATCAAAGCTGACCGTCGTCTCCCCACTTGTCGAGCAGCGCGCAGTAATCGGGATCCTCGTAGCGCGACAGGGTAAAGGCAGCCGCATAATCAGGCAGCGCGCTTTGCGTGATGTGCCGTGCGATGAGGTCACCGCCGGCACACGCGGCCATCACGCCAAAACCCGAATAGGCACCTGTCACAAAGGCGCCTGCGACCGGCAATGGCCCAATCAGCGGCCGGTTTTCGCGTGTCCTTATGTAGTAGCCGCCATCGACGAACGGCCGCGCGGCCCCGTCAAAATAGGCCTTCAGCTTGGGGACCACGGTGGCCATGCCGCGCAGTGCGATCTCGGCGTAGTGCGCCGGCTCGGGCAGGGGGAAGACTGGATCGCTTGGGCCATGGTCGTAGTTGAAGAGTACGACGAAAGACGAATACGCGCCGGCCCCCTCTGGCCGCCCATGCACGCCCCAGGGAAATGTTCCAGTCAGCCATCGTGTTTCGTCATCGTCGGCGAGTGCGGCACGCTCATCGTCACTCCAGGGCAATTGCTGCTCGTCCAGCCAGATCAACATGGGCGCCGATCGCATCGCGCCGAGCGGATCGGGAAAACTGACCTTGAAGTGTCGCTCGGCGCTGATCGGCAGATCGACACCAATCAAGCGGGCGGCGTCCTTCAGCATTGGCCCTGCTGCGAGCACGAGGTGGCTCGCTTCGACGGAAAGTCGCTCGCCCTGCTGCTCAACTTGGACCGAGCGAACGCGTCCGCCGGCCGTATCGACGCCGACGAGTTCACCGCGCAGCAGTTTGACGCCGCGCTCCCGGATGGCTTCGAGCATGACCATGCCGAGCTGTTGGGCACTGAGCCAGCCGGCGCGCCGCGCGTGCACGACTGCGACTGTCTCGGGCGCAAGAAAAGGGAACTCCTGCTGGATGAGGCTGCTGTCGGTGATGACATCGGCACCCGTCAGAGGAAACTCGAAGTCATGCTCGGGAGAGGGCGTGTAGGCGCTCGACGCTTTCTCATGCAACCGCACTGGACCGCCTCCCCGTGCCTCGGCAAGGGCTGCCGCAGATTGGAGGAATGGGATCTTGCTCCTGTCGGCTGTTGCGAAGAGGTAGCCGCGACGGTTCATGTTGGTGCGGTTGTCCGTCGCGCGCGCGATGCCCTCCATCAGGTCGATGCTGCGGTTCATGAATGCGGTCATCGCCCGGTCGGGGCCAGGCCACCAATTGCGGTAGGCTTCCGTCGATTTGTCCGAGGTCAGCGAGAGAGGATTACCCTGCTCGACGAGGACCACATTCTGCTGGCCGTACTCCATGACTAGGTAGTAGGCCGCGGATATGCCCGCCAATCCCGCGCCGCATATGACGATCTTTTCCGACGAATTGCCCATCATGGACCACAAGCTCAGCGCAGGTTCCCGCGCCGCGTGCGTCCGTTCGGGAGCGCGCGGTCGACGGACGTGCGACTATAGGGTTGCGGTTCCGAGAAAGTGAAGCGGGACTTGGTGAGCGGGTGGGGATCGAACCCACAACCATCTGATCGAGAGGAAGGCGGCTGCCCTCCTCACACTTCGACAGTCGGGCTTCCGTGCCAACGGCTGCCTGCAGGCATTCTCTCACCCTTCATCAGCAGGGAGAGTGGCCGCAGGGTCGCGTTCTGCTCCATGACTGTGTCGTAGAGGACGACACCCATGTTGCCGACAGTGCATCCATTGGAAATGCGCAGCGTCGATGATTTCATCACGCGGTCCTCGAAGAGGTGGTTCTGCACGATGGCGCCTGCATTCAGCGCGACGTGATCGCCGATCTCGATCAGGTCGAATTCAGAGTAGAGCGCGGATTCGATGTAGCAGTACTTGCCGACCTTGCAGCCAAGCGTTCTCAGCAGAACCGCTGCGACAGGCGTTCCGAAGAAGTTTGTCACCAACGGCGCCATCAGACTCTCATATAGCCCGTTGACCATTTCGTTCCACCATACGTACCGGCTCCACAAAGGCACAATCACCGGCCGGAAGCGCCCCATGATGAGCCACTTCAAGCCGATCACCGTGCTGAGGCACGTAATGACGGCGCACCACGTCAGCAGCAGCATGGCCGTGTAGGCGCCACTGGCACCGTATTCCTCGTAGACCGCGAGAATCGTGAGCAGCGAAACGATGCCGATGCCGCCAATCACGTATCCTGGAATGAGCACGCGCAAGCCGTCGATCAGAGCGCGCTGGATGTAGAGGCCGATCGACGGTGCGTATGTGAGGCGAGAGTCGAAGCCGCCGACCTTCTGCCGATTTGGCAACCGGAAGCCCGGCGAGCCGAGCCAATCCGTATTGTCGGGCACGCGCGATCCGGCTTTGGGCGGGGTGGACAGAACGCCGAGAAGGCAGTTGTTTCCGACCCTGGATCCCGAAGGAAGTATGGCGCTGTTGCCGATGAAAGACCCGTGGCCGATCTCATTGCGAGCGACAGTGAAGCGACCGAGATATGAACGCGAACTCCCGATCAAGCAGCCGTCGGCAAAGAAGACGCCGTCCCCTGCTGTCAGCATGTCGGGATCGATGCGCCACACCGTCGACATCTCCGTGTGACGTCCGAGACGAGCGCCGAGAAGGCGCATCCAGGGCGGCAGATAGACGGTTGTGAAGACGGGACGCCCGATCGTCTTGACGATCTGCATCACGAGACCCGCAAGCCAATGCTGCAGATACTTCCATGAGTAGATCTGGAACACACCAATGCGTGGGCGCGGATGCACAATGCGCTTGCAGACAGCTACCCAGATCGCAAAGGTCAGGAACGTCGCGGGCACGAGGGCCACAAACGCGGGTCCCCAAACCGAGACGCTGGTGCTGATCGCGAGCGTCGCGGCAAGCCAGGCGCCGATGGCCAGCGGCGCGAGCGTAAGGAGTACAATCGCAGGCCCGAGCAGAACCTGAAGAAGCGCGAAGGTGGCGAGGCGCAAGAAGCCAAACCTCACAGGCGCGCCTGCGGGAACCAGCACTTCAGCGGGCGCCGCGGGGGAGCCGCGGTAGGCCGCTCGGCTCGGCATTTCGGCACCGTCCGGCAGCAGGGACTGATCGTCGAGCTTCGAGTCCTCTCCCATGCGGACATTCAAGCCCAGCACCGAGTGACACCCGACGAAGCAGCGGTTACCGACGTCGATGGTCCCGATGAGCATCTCTCCGCGTTCGATGCGGAAGCCCGGCAGCTGCGTATCCGTGCCGATGCTGACATCATCGCCAATGCGCACGCAGTCCCAGGCATAGATCAAGGACGCATTCAGAACGCAGCGCTTGCCGACCTTGGCGCCCATGGCGCGCCAGATGAGCGGCGCGAGAGGTGTGCCATCAAAAGCCGAGATGTGGCTCAGATGCTGGAGGCGCGAGACGATCCACCAGCGGATGTAGTAGCTGCCCCACATAGGATAGTGGCCCGGTCGATAGCGACCGATGATCAGCCACTTGGCAGCGACGGCAAGAAGGATGAGCGACGCCCAGGTTACCGCGGCGACGCCAATGCCGAGCATGGCGAGCTCTGCGACGGAGGCCCGACGCTGGAGTGCGTCGATCGCGAGGGGCAATATATACACCGCCGGCAATGCCAGAACCGGCATGACCGATAGCAGGTAGATGAATTGAAACGTGGGCGTATACCAAGGGCGCTTCGGAGCGACGACAGCCACTGGAGCCGCGTCGGCGCTGCTTGCCGGAGTGCGAACGGCAACTTCATCCAAACGCGTCGCGAGTTCCCGAACGGTGGGATAGCTGTAGATGTCGCGCACGGGGACATTCGTGCCGAATTCGGCGCGCAGCGCGTTGGCGAGGCCGGCAGCCACGAGCGAATGTCCGCCGAGGTCTGAGAAGAAATTCTGCTCGGGGCCAACGCTGGCAAGGCCGAGCTGCTTGGCCCAAACAGAAGCAACACGCGCCTCGAGCGGCGTCATAGTCGCGGCGGCCCCGCCGTCCTCATTGACGAGCAGATGCTTGGGCGCGGGTAGTTCAGCGCGATTGACCTTGCCGCTCGCGAGCCTCGGGAATGTCTCGAGCTCGTCGAGGTAGGCTGGCACCATGTAGGTCGGCAACCGGTCACGTAGTACCGCCAGAACGCGCGTACGATCGATCTCGAGGTGCTCGGTCCGCAGGATATAGGCCGCCAGATGCTGGAGGTTGTTCTCCTCGTGCACCGTCACGACCGCAGCCGAGATCTCCGGCTGCTCGAGTAGAACGGCCTCGATCTCGGACAGCTCGACGCGAAAGCCGCGGATTTTGACCTGGCTGTCGATGCGGCCGAAGAACTCCAGCTCACCTTCTTCATTCCAGCGGACAAGATCGCCGGCTTTGTACAAGCGCTGCGGCGCGCCCATATCGTCGGGCAGTATCCAATCGATATAGCTGCGCGCGGTCAGCTCGGCCTGGCCGAGGTAGCCACGCGAGATGCCCGGGCCGCCAATATAGAGCTCGCCCTTCTCGCCTCTCGCTACAGGGCGCAAGTCGGCATCGAGAATATGGATGTCATAGCCGCGGAGTGGCCGGCCGATCGTGACCGGCACGCCCGCCTGGAGGATGGCGGCCGTCGTGTTCACGGTCGCCTCTGTGGGACCGTAGACGTTCAGCATCTTCCGGCCGGGGCGCGCCCAGCGATAGACGAGGTCGATGTGGCAGGCCTCGCCGCTCACGACCAGCTGCCGCAGCGAAGCGATGTCGCGCGGCAAGGTCGATAGCAGGGTCGGGACCGTGGAAAGGAACGTGATCTGCTTCTCGTCGAGGAAGGCCGCAAGATCGGCACCGAAGCGCGGCGTCGTCGTATCACCGCAGACGAGCGTGGCGCCGTTGGAGAAGGCCATCCAGATTTCTTCGACGGAGCCGTCGAAGCCGAGCGAGAAGCCCTGAAGGACGCGGTCCGCGGCGGTCGTGTCACACACGTCGTTGAAGGCCGCCACGAAGTGCACGACGTTGCGATGTTCCGTGACGACGCCTTTCGGGCGTCCGGTCGTGCCAGACGTGAAGAGCACGTAGCAGATGTCTGCAGGATGAACGCCCGTCTCGATTTGGGACAGGCGATGTCCGACTATGGCATCCGAATGCGCGCGATAGTCGCTGATGGTGACCAGCTCAGTTCCAGTGATCTCGCGCAGACGCTCTTCATAGGCGGCTTCGGAAACGACGGCTGCCAGGCCAGCGGCCTCGGCGATGTAACGAATGCGGTCATTCGGAAGTGAGGGCTCGATGGGGACGTAGGCTGCGCCACACTTGAGAATGCCCAGGAGTGCAATCACAGGCCATTCAGAGCGATCGAGGGTGATCCCGACAAAGGATCCGACACCGATGCTGCGGGAACTCAGATAGCGAGCAAACTTGTTGGCTTCGACATCTACGTCCCGGTAGCTGTACGCGCGATTGCCGCACTCCAGTGCGATGGCATCGGGCGTGAAATCGGCCTGCAGCTCGAAGATTTCGTGCAGGCAGTATGGAGTCGAGAGCCGCGATACCGGCGTGCTCGATACTTCCAGAGCGGTTCGGCCAAGCGCGTCGGAGCGCTCGTACAAGTCGAGCGGCGCATATGCGACGGCCGTCCCACCCGCGGCGAAGGTTTTGCTTCTCGCACTCGGAGCCAAAGCCAGCTCGATGCGAGTTCTTGATACGGTGTTCATGCGTCTTCCAGGGTCGCGTTGCGCGTATTTGATCCCTGAGACGCAAGGTTTATGCCGCCATATGCGGCCGAAGGCCTGAGGCCCCCCAAATCATGCCGATCAATTAACTAAGAGTGAGATGTTGGCACGTTGACGCACAAGTCGGCCCGCGAATTGCGAACTCGAGAACACGTGTTCGCATTTGGTACGGAGTGGCGTCATGTCCTTCATGGACTACCTTGGGTTCGATCGTTCGGCAGGGCTCTATGCATCGAACTCGCAAGAAGACTTTCTTAATCACAACTGGCAGGACAAGAACTCGGTCATCCGCATCGAGCAGCTAGAGGCTGTACTCCGCGATACCGCGCCCGCCAGCATCGTCAGCGAGATCCGCGACGGCCTCAAAAAGGTCGGCATGTCGATCCGCCTCAACCCTTACATGATGGACTTGATCGACTGGCGAAACGCCGAGACGGATCCCATTCGACGCCAATTTCTTCCCATGCTTTCCGAGCTCGAGCCCGATCATCCGTGCATGTCGGTCGACTCGCTCGAGGAGCGCAACACGTCGCCGGCGCCCAATCTCGTTCATCGCTATCCCGACAAGGTGCTGTTCCTCGTCACCTCCGTGTGCCCCGTCTACTGCCAGTACTGCACGCGCAGCTATGCCGTCGGCCAGGACACGGAGAAAGTGCGGAAGGACAATGTGACGAGCGCAAACGGCTGGGCCGCAGCTCTCGAATACATCCGTTCCAATCCGACCATCGAAGACGTTGTTGTATCAGGCGGAGACATCGCACGGCTGAAGCCGGCGAACATCAAGGCGCTCGGGCATGCCCTTCTGGACATCGAGCACGTGCGCCGCATCCGGTTTGCGACGAAGTCCGTATCGGTGCTGCCGATGAAATTCCTGACGGACGAGGCGTGGTTCTCGGCGATCGTGGAAGTGGCTCAGCGCGGACGCCAGATGTTCAAAAGCGTTTTCGTGCATACGCATTTCAATCATCCGCGCGAGGTCACGCCGCTGGTGGAGAAGGCCATGCGCCGTCTCTTCTCGGAAGGCATTCACGTTCGCAACCAGGCAGTTCTCCTGCGCGGCGTCAATGATGACCCCGAGACGCTGATCGAGCTCACGAAGAAGCTCGGCCGCGTGAATATCCAGCCCTATTATGTCTACTCGTGCGACATGGTTCTCGGAACGGAACACTTCCGCGTGCGCGTGCCGGAAATGCAGCGGCTCGAGCGCGAGGTCCGTGGCGCAACCGCGGGGTTCAATACGCCGCTCTTCATCGTCGATGCGCCAGGCGGCGGGGGAAAGCGCGACGTGCACAGCTATGAGTACCGGGATGACAAGTACGGGATCAGTGGTTACCGCTCACCCTCGGTCGATCCGAACCGCATGTTCTACCACTTCGATCCGCTTCGCGAACTCGAGGCTGGTGCACGAGCGGAGTGGCGCGCTCCCGGTGGCCGTGAGGCCATTCTCCAGCGCCTCGGTATCCTGAGGCCGGAGAGCGTTGCCGCCGAATGATCGTCCTCGCGCAGGCGCGGTCAGCTAGCTGTCTCTCCCCCAGCTAAAGCAACGGACTTGAAATTCACCTCAGCTCGCGGCTGGGCGGGGTGTGAATTTCAAGTCCAAAGTTGCTTTAGAACACTATGCCTCTAAAGCGTCTTTGGACCTTAGATGGGACTTTGAGATCAGCGCGGGCGTGGGTCGCAATTAAGGTCTGACGCTTTAGAAACCGTGCCTGCGGAGGAACCCGACAATATCCTCGGTTGCGGCATTCCTGTTTCGGCGATCACCCCCGCAGCACGTCGCGCCGAGTGTCATGCAGTTCTTCTTGGCCCACGCGTGCCAGTCGTCTTCCGGGACGATTTCTCCCGTATCCGCTGAGATCATGCGGCCATCTTCCTCGACCCAGACGCGACACTGGGCATAGTTCTCAGCGCGGGCGTCATACAGCGGTCGCCAGCCGAGTTCCTCCCAGGCGTGGTGGGCACCCTTGTAGATCTTCGTTTCGACCTGGGCGTTGCCTGTCCTCTGGATGCGACCGGCAAGTGCGAGGCAAGGCTCGGCTGGAGTCTGATCGTCGAGCTCTGCCAGCAGAAAGATGATCGGCGCGCCAGTCGTATTGGCCCGACGCGTCACCCAAGTACAGTCGGGCGAAATCGCCACGTGCGCGGCGAATGCGACGTCACGAACGCCCATCCATCGCCGTCGAACTGTGAATGCATTGTTCATGGCGGTCGTGCCGCCCTTGGAAACGCCCAGGATCGCAATGCGGTCGCCCTTGAAGCGCGGATCTTTGGCGAGTTTCGCAAGCGCCGCTATGGCGTCGTTCTCCATATCCCAGACATCGATCGCGCTCTGGTCATAGACGGAATCAGCAAGCCCACGGGCGGAGAAGCTGTCCACTACGAGCGCGGCGATGCCGACCCTGGTCAGCTGATCCGCGTAGTAGACCTCGCGTGCGTCTTCGATCCCGCTGCTCGACGGCATGATGATGACTGCCGAAAGCGGGAACTGTGCGTCCTTGGGGATGTAGAGCGTCGCCTTGACGTTGATCGGCTCGTCATTGGTCGTCCCGGCGACGACGTTGGTGCCGAAAGTCAGGCTCTCCGTGGTGTAAGGCTTCAGGACCGCAATGTACCAATATGCGGCAAGCGCCAGAGCAAGCAAGATCGCCCCGGCGAGCGCAGCAGCACGTCCGCTTCTCAGTGATGCTCTTATAGCCTTCACTTCCCCGTTACTCTTGCGGCGAGATGATCAGGATATGGCGCGCGCGTCTCCTGCAAACATGAATTCGATCGGATAGTCCACCCAGCCCTTTCGGGGTTCGCGCCGAAGCCAGAAGCTGGCGACACGGCGATCGAGGTCGACGATTGCCCGTGCGATGGTGTTCTCGTTGAGAACGCTATTGACCGGGCCGCGCGTACTATCGCCGGTAAGCTTGGTGAGCCCGGCTCGATCCATGGCCGGAGACGCAAGTGTGCAGGCTGCATTATAGCGCTCGATTGTGCTTCGCCCATCCAGCTCGCCCTGCACATCGCTTAGAGCGCCATCGAGCATATGGTTGGTATGAACGAACGGCAGCTTCGGGTGGCGGACGCTCTGCCGCTTTGCAGAGCACTCGACGGCGGTAGTGCGTCCGCTGCGATCGACCAGTGTGTGCGCAAAGCCGGATGCGCGCGGGAGAGCGAGAAGGTCGGGAAGCTCGCGCGCTGCATCGGCAAGTTCTGAAAGACGTCGCGCGATGACGATCTTCGGGATCCCCAGGCGCTGATCGACATGGTTAAGGCTATTGATGGCTTGCACGTATCCGCGCGAGCAGATGCTCAATGCGGTACCGCCGAGGGGGCAGCCGTAATAGTAGAGCTCGAGGGTGGTGACGCCCGCGCAGGTGCGCTTGAGTATGCAAATGTCTTCGACTGCGTCGGCGTCCCAGTCTTCGTTGTGCGCGATCAGGCGGCCGTTGTTGGTTACCACGGTCGTGCACTTCTCAGCGTCGTCGAGCTCCTCGCTGATGCTCATGGTCCACAAGTCGAGCAAGTCGACGCGCGCAGCATCAGCGTAGGCTCGGAGTTCCTCGATGTAGGTGGGGAAGTATTTTGCGGCCACAGCCAGATAACGGTCCGCCTCGACCCTGAGCCGGCGCCAGTGCCGCGAGTCCTCCTCGTCTTCGATGTACTCGCGCACTTTCGCGCCGAAGAGACGGCCCAGTTGGCGCCCGCACGCCGCAGCGTCCGCTCCAACTACCTCATGATAATTCGCGTGCGACATCGACCGGTTCTCTTTCACTCGTCGGAAACAGCAGGGCCAAGCGCCTCAGCGTACCGCGCGATGGTAAATGCACATGCAGTGCCAGAGGATAACCCGTCTCCTCGTTCATTGGATGGGACAGCGCTGTTCCTTGATCGAAGGAACTTTCGGATTGGATGAGCCGCTGCTTCCAACTGGCATCCGAATTGCTCCTCTCCACACATCTCCCCCTGAAAGAAGGCGCTGCGGCGCGAGGTATCGTCATGATGATGCGAGTAACGAATACAGCTTCCCAAATCCGTAAGCATCCGTCTCAAAGCGGCACAGTGCGCAAGATGCTCGTCGCATCTGCGTTCGTCGCAATTGCAGGGCTTGTGGCCACCGGACCTGCTCGAGCGACCAACACCGCCGAACAGCCGCCGGCGGCGGCAGCGGTGCCGGCGCCTCAAGCCGCCACCTGCTCGCGTACGGCGACGATCTGGTGGAGCGAGCTTCTGGCACCAGAAACCGAGCGCCTCACCGACTTCTACGCGAAGGTCATGGGCTGGAACACCAAGATCGTCGACGCCGAGGATCAGTCGGAGCCGGCACGCACACCCGACGACCGCTACACCATCTTCACGGACGGGGTGCGGGAGGTCGCAGGCCTCATGAAATCCAATCATCCGGAGGCGGCACACACCGCCCTTGGCTGGTTCACGTACATGCAGGTTCCCGACGTGGAGGCTGCGGTCGCGAAGGCTGTGCAGGCCGGCGGCAAGCTCCTGCGCGAACCGACTGAATCTTCTGAGGGCCACATCATCGCAGTTATCAGCGATCCGATGGGCAACGCTTTCGGCCTCGTCACGCCCGCCAACAATAGCCGCTGCTGAAAACGCCAGCGCACGCGCGCCAAAAGAAACTGGAGGAAGCGCATGACAGCGTATGTCGCGAGGAAGCCTGACGGCTCAATTGCAAAGGGCTGGATTCTGAAATCCGGAACGTCGATCAACTCCGCGGTGTGCCGCCCACCCTCGCCCGAGCGGAGCCGCGAGATCATCGAGGAAGTACCGGTCGATGTCGTCCTGAACAGTGCCGCCGGCGGGAGTTCGGCGGAGACCGCTCACAGAAAGACGTAAACGCGCTGACGGCGCGTCGATCGAGCCAAAAAACAAGAAAGCCGTGACCCGAGGTCACGGCTTTCGTTGTTCAGAGCCGACGGCTCAGTCGTTGTTCTTAGCGACCGTAGGCAATGCGGAACTCGAGGGTCCCGTACATGCCGTCATCGAAGTTGCGACCGCCAAAGCCGTCGCCGCTGCCAAACTGGTAGCCGCCCGAAATCGCCAACGTACCGAACATAGACGGGCTGATCGGGATATCGAACGAGAGGAATGCACCAAGGCGCTGTGCATCGCCCGAAAGATCACCGAGCACCCAGCCCTCGGGGCCGACCGTTACGTGGCCGAACTTATGTCCGACGCGTGCGAGGCCGTAGTAGGTGTCGAAGGCCGTCGAGTAGCTACCGGCGAGGTGGAAGTACAGCGGCGACGTGTTCGTGTGATTTGTGGTGATGTCACCAGCGACCTTGAAGCCGGTTTCGGCGCCGCGAAGATCATTGGTTGGGTCGTATGGATCGACCTTGTGATGCTGGTAGTCGACGCCGACATAAACGGCGACATCGACGCCACCACGAACCCACTGATAGCCGAGCATGGCATCACCCTGCCAATAATCGACATCGTGCTCGGTTACACCGTTCCGGTAGTCGTATGCGCCCATCGTCCCGAGTATCCTCAGGACAAAACCATCGCGATTCAGATCGCGATTGAAGGCATAGAAGAGCCCGCTGTAGCTCTCATACGCATTTTTGGTAACATCCAGTCCGGAAACGGTGACCAGCGGATAGGTCATCTCCGGGCCGCTGTCTTTATAGCTGCCGCCACCGCCTGCGAGTGCGGGCATCGAGAATACGGCGCCAGCGCTCAATGCCGTCGCCACTGCCAGACCCCGCAGGATTTTTGCCCCCGTCATTCCAAATCTCCTCCTTCGCCAAGCGCCCAATGCCTGCGATTGGAGGAGAACTTATCTGAGTCGGTCCTTACCAAACTTCATACAAATCATCTTTGTATGGACCTGTGGCTCTGGGAACACAGGGCTATGGTGCATAGAGGGGATTACCTATGCGCTCGGACCGTCAGCCACGGGGGATGTGGCATCAATCGTCGCAAACGCCCATCGTTGCGTCGGATTCCGGATGCCGTCGAGGTGCGTCAGTAGCGGTGGGTCAACCTGAGAGAAGGCGAACGACCGCAAATCTTGGGCGAGCCCCTGGCCCGTCGCCTTGATAAAGGCTTCGCCGAGCGTCCAAAAGCGATAGAAGAGCGCGATTCTCTCGGAAGGCTGACGCGCACTTTTCAGCGCTTCCAGCATCGGCGGCGCGAACGTCGCGGCGGCTATGCCATCCATATCGTCGAGTGACATCACGGCCTCGACATCAATCCCGATCCGGCGCGTTGCTATGGCAACTGCCACGAGCCCGGTCGTGTGGCTGATGTTGAAGTGAATTCGCTCCACCAAAGCGCCATGGGCCGCCGGATCCAATTTGGGCTTCCCGAGAGGATCGCGGACGATACTGACCTTCTCGGGCGCACAATTGAGCAACTCAGCCAATTGCATTCGGGCAGCCGCTCGCGCCGCGGCGACGCTCCATCGATGGCTGGAAATTTGAAAGCGCCTAACCTCCGCCTGCTCCAGAGGCGGCAGATAGGGCATCAGCGGAGCAACGTCCTCATCCACCGGCGCGCCATACCAAACGTGCAGCCTGCAGCCGGCACTCGGCTCGGCGCTATCGTCCAGTAGGCTTTCGATTTCGGCGATGTGAGGTGTTTCACCAGCCCCGAGTTCCACGGCCCACGACGTGGCAAACTGGATGCGCGCCTCTCGAGGATCCGAGAGACTGCGCACAGATCGAAGTGGGAGCGAAAGCGGCATCGTGCGAGTCATATCCCGAGCGAAGCACCAAGCATAGATGGCGGCGCTCGTAGACGGTAGCGACCTTAGTTGGAGGGCGAGCCGGGACCGCAGGCGTTGCGGCGAGCTGATGCGCAGGAAGAAGACACCGGATCTGCGTGTCAGCCGTCGCGTTACGCGGCCACTCTCTGGCCGCCAGCGATGCGAACTAAATTGGTGAGCGGGGTGGGGATCGAACCCACGACCATCTGATTAAAAGTTTGTTCTCCTGAGGTTTCTCAATGTTGCGTGTGGTTGCGCATAGTTGATAATCCATTGAAAGTCTGCGGGTCGCGGCGTCCGTGTGTCGCTGCTGGCTACTTTGAATTGCTATACGGTGAATGCCAATGAGCACTCCAGCATTCACGGACTGGGCAGGCAGGTATGCGAGCGAAGATCACCAAGCGTAGGGCGGATGTCGCGCGCGATCAGGCTATGGCCGTCGGGCGCCCAATAGTCCTCTTCGACACCGGGCAGCCGGGCTTCGTGCTTAAGGCGTCGCCAACGGGTAACCGCACCTACCAGTTTCGGTATCGTATGGGCGGTCGCAACACACCATTGCGCACGTACACGATCGCCCGTCACGGCGACATGACACCTGAGCAGGCGCGTCGTCAGGCGCAGGCGTTACTCGGCGACGTGCGCCAGGGAATAGATCCCGCCGCTCAGAAACTGAAGCGCGCCGCCGAGGCAAGGGGCGCGCTCACACTCGCCCAAGTGGCCGCCGATTTCATGGACGTCCATGTTCGTGCCAAGCGAAAGTCTAGCACGGTCGCTGAGTACGAGCGGCTTCTGCGCACGCTGATCCTGCCATCGTTCGGCGCCCGTCGGCTTGGCGACATCTCGAGCGGCGATATCGAGCGCTGGCACTACGGCAAGCGCGCCACGCCATACCAAGCCAATCGCGCGCTCGCGGTGCTTTCCAAGCTCATGAGCTGGGGCGGCAGCCGCGGGTATAGACAAGGTGATAATCCGTGCCGGCCTGTCGAACGCTTCAAGGAGCTCCCGCGCAAGCGCTATCTCTCACCTACCGAGATCGCCCAGATCGGCGGGGCAATCCGGGAGCTCGAGAGTGGCGAAGGTCTTAGCCCGCATGTCGCCGCCTTGTTTCGGGTGCTTCTTCTTACCGGCATGCGCAAGGACGAGCTGCGCCTGCTTGAATGGCGTAGGGTCGACCTTATCCGAGTGGTGATCGTCCTAGAGGATAGGGACGCGAAGGGCGGCGCCCGCGACGTGCCCTTATCGGCGCCGGTCATGCAAATTCTCTCGAGCTTGCCGCGACTCGCAGGCAATGACTTCGTATTCGTCGGCAACCGTGTTGGCCGGCCCGTTGTCAACGTGTCGAAGCCGTGGGCCCGCGTCCTGAAGGCCGCTGGCATAGACCGTGCCCGCATCCACGATCTACGCCATACGGCCGCGAGCGTCGGCGTCGCAGCCGGCGTGAGCCTGACGCTGATTGGCGGCGTTCTCGGGCACAAGAGCCATCAAACGACGGCGCGTTATGCGCACCTCTCCGACGACCCAGTGCGCGCGTCCTCTGAAGCAATTGCCGCACGAATCGACAAGGCCTTGGGGAGCCCCGCCGGCCATACTAAATTAGCGTCGTAGTAGTCACAGAAGACGCCGTGCGCTCAGATGCCAAAAGCAAAGAAGAGTTCAAGATCGAGTTTCCGCCCCCTTCGGACCGCCATTGACTTACTCCGTGCGGCCAATGGCTTTGGTGCTCATAACGTACTTGAGCGCGCACTATGTGCCGGCAAGCTTTCAATTGTTGGCCGGCGCGGCAATGGCCTCGTTCTAGGAAGAACGCGTCAGATCACGCAATTTGAGGCACATGATTACTCGCTTACCAGCACACGAACAGGAGATGTTGTCCTGACGAGAAATTTTACCCCTCTTCCGGTCCATCACTTTCCGACTGACCTCTCCTGGCGGTGCAAACCGCCCGATCGCGCATATACCGACTATTGGGAAGAACTCCGATACGACCCCGAGCAATTCCAAAAGTGGTTCGACGAGATGCAGGAGCGGCATGCGAGCGCCGCGAGAGAGGAGCAACGCACAGCGCCGCGGCGCGGAGGACGTAAGGCGGGTTCTGGCTCGATCGATGATGAAGCCCAGCTCGACGAGATGGAAGGGCTTATCCGCAGCGGAAAGGCGAGGTCAGTAAATCATGCCGCGAAGACGGTGGCGGCCAACGCGCAGGGCGCTTCGTACGACGCGATAGTTGACCGTCTGAGCCGCAAGTTTCGACAGCGGGATTAGGGTCGGAACAAATCGGATTAAAGTCGAATTATCTCGGACCACGTCCGCATCTTTCTCAGCAATCGTCAGCATTTCGTATCGAATAAGGGATGGCTGACGATGACAGAAGTTGCTACGAGCGCACTCCTTACCATGATTGGCGAGCCCGACGCGCCACGTTGGATGGACCAGGCTCAGGCCTCGAGGTTCCTCGAGAAACTTGGCATCAAGCTCGCGCCCAAAACCCTACAGAAGCGCCGTGTCGTCGGCGGCTCGCCGCCCTTCCGCAAAGTTATGGGTCGCGTCATCTACGAGCGCGACGAGCTCATGGCATGGGCCGCGGCTCGCTTGGCAAATGCGCCGAGGGTGAACTCCACATCAGAGTTTTCCTCTCCGGGCCAACGAAAGAAAACCGCCGGCTGGGCGCGCCCGTAGCGCCGGGGGAGGGGCACCTGATGGCCGCACGGTCTACATCGAAGGCAACGTACGGGGCCATGTCGGATGGTGCGCAACGACGTGCGTACCGTGACGCAGTGCGCGCGAGCAGCCTACATCCCACGACGCGGCTCGTCCTGCACGTTCTGCTCGACTTCGGGATGACGTCATGGCCGTCAGAGGCGCGCATCGCACGCTACGCGGGCCTGTCGCCGCGGACAGTGATCCGTCACCTGGCTCGGGCTGAGGCGGCCGGTTGGCTGACGATCGAACGGCGTATTGGCAATGACGGCCGCCGACGCACGAACCGCTATGTGCTCACTGTCCCCATTGCGCACAACGCTCGCACGGCGCACGGCACTGACCATGACCAAGTGACAATCCATCACCCGGACCGCGTGACAACGGCGACAAATCCGAGTGACAACAGCGACAGAAACGAGGTGACAGACTGTCACCTAAACCCGAAAGAAGACCCCGAAAGGAAAACCAAAAAAAAGGGGAACCCGACGCGCGTGCGCGAGGCGCTGAGCAGATTGCTTCGGGGGATGACGGGCGTAAGCGCGCGGCTTGGGGCGGGTCCGCCGGCGGCTTCCGAGAGGAGGTTGTGGCAGACGACGTGCTTCTCGATGCAGCCGCGGGGTATTTGGAAACCGAAGGTGCACAGAAAGCGGGGCGGGCGTTCGCGCGTTGGGCAAAGCGGAAGACCGTGAGCAATGTCGACGCGATGTTCATCGCGTTCTTCCGAACGTACACGAAACGTCTAGGCCAGTTCGGACCGGACGGGGTGACGCTCAACCGCGATGCCATTCGGGGTGTTCGCGATGGGAGGCAGCCATGACCATGCCCTTCCGAAAGGTTTGTCCCGGCTCCTGGGGATCTGCACGCAAACCTGTGAACGCGAGTCTTGCCAGCAACACCGTGCTCGGCGACTCCGTGTTACAGCATTCCGCAATATAAGCACCCGCGTCGAACGCGGCTCGTCAGAACAGCATTCGAGGAATCGGCCGTGGACGTCACTGGTGGCAGTGATGGAGCAGAGATGTCGGGGGACCGCCGGCTGAACAATCTGCGACCGTTTCCGAAAGGCGTCAGCGGCAATCCGAGCGGCACGAGCAAGGCGGTGGCTGAGCTTCGCGCGCTCGCCCGCGCGAACACGACTACGGGGTTCAATAAGCTTGTCGAGCTGATGGATTCGACCGACGAACGCGTCGCGCTCATGGCCGCGAAGGAGATCCTAGACCGAGGACACGGGCGCCCGAGCCAGGCAGAAGACGGGAACCAAGATCGTACGGTCGTCGTCAACATCCCGCCGCTGGATGCGCCGCGGTCGTCATGATCGATGTTACGCGGCTGGACGCGGTCCTGGCCCGGCATGGCGCAAAATCTCGCCCAAGCGCGCAGACGCGATCGTCGTCGAACGGACGTAGAGCGAGATCGATCGCGTCGCCCAACATCCCCAGCCGCTCGTGACTGCCAGACCGTGCCAAAGGCGAGGGTGGTCGTTGCCTGCAGTGATAGATAGGCGCGTACACGAGATTGGCAGCCGAGCGCGGGCCATGTTCGACCGTCCTGCTGTCCGGCCTTATCCTCGTTTCGCATCTTTCGGTTTCCTGGACGCACTATCGCGCAACGATGCTGGGTGCCTTTATGATCTCTTCGCGTCCCAGGCGAACTACTTGAGGAGATCCGAACAGCCAGGCGACCTCCGCGTCCATCATCGCGGCCTTATTCGCTATGGCGCATACCGGGTCCCGCTGCTTCAGGACATCGAGACCGACGGTAATTACTCCGAACTGTGCCGCACAGTGCTCGACCATGTGCCTGGGCAGCGTCCCGAGCAGATCGGTCCGTGCCAACGTCGAGAGCGCCATTGTGAAGCTCGGCGCCGTGGTCGCGTTCTGGCGCGCAGCCGGTCCGGCCCTTTGGTTCTCGAAGGACGATGGCTTCGACAGGCGTCATTTCGTCGACGGCGCTGTAGAAAACGGTGTTGCTAAGTTCTTCTACCTGCCGTTCGCACACTCCGAGTGTTTCGCGGACCAGGAACGCTCAGTGGCGCCGACGCGTCGTCTGGGCGAGCCGGATCTGTCGCACTCGCTCGGGCATCGCGACATCGTCCGCGGCTTCGGCCGCTTCCCGCACCGCAATCTCATCCTCGGGCGCAGCAAGACGCATGAAGAAAAGCGCTTCATCGATAACGGCGGCTTCAGGGGATAGGCCGGTCGCGATCTCCGAGAACATTATTCAAGGAACATTTCATGAGCGACATCGAGCTCTTCAGCACGCCGTTGTGTCCGTTTGCTCATCGCGCCAGGCTGGTGCTGGCGGAGGGCGCTCGCCTACCGGCTGACGGAAATCCACCCCAGCGACAAGCCAGACGCGTTCCTGAAGGCTCGCCCTACGGCAAGGTCCCGGCCTTCGGCACGGCGATCGTGCGTATCTGGGAGTCCGCCATAGAATGAGCAGCATCACGTTGCTGACATAGGGCCCGCGACCGAACCCCAGACGAGATCCGGCGAGCGCTCGGACAACAGGGTCCCGGCTGGACGTTGAGGGTCACCAGCATAACGCCAGCCGCCGCTGTGGCCTTCACCGGATGCTTACGTTGGCGCTCCCAATAGTCTATGTGATCCACTTGCCGTGTTTTCCGTCTCACCAGTCTTGAATGGGCTTCTGGGCAGGCGTCGATACACCGAGCGCACAATCAATATGGAGTATTCGGCCGGCGCTGCGGCGCGACAAGAGGCGGTCCCCTCGACGGTGGCGGGTTGACCACAGTTGGAAGGCTTCCCGTGCCAGATGGGCGTGGTGGCGCCACTCTCGTAGCTGCGCCGTTGCCCTCATACTGAGCATCGAACTCATCAGCGTAGCGGATGCAGTATATCTCGGGGGCCGTCAGGCGCAGCTGCTTGAGAACGTCCTCGCGCGCGCGGCCGTCCGCTACACAGAGATTGTAGCGGGCGCGCCAGTCCGCCGGCCGCGAGAACGGCGTGTCGAGATCGCCATCGAAGCGTTCAACGCCGAAGATTGCTTCCGAGGTGTCCTGCTTCGGAAATACAAAGCTGAGCGTCAGCTTGTGGACATCCACGCGGGAGCCAAAAGCGTGTCCTTCCGCCGACACGAGTCGGAAGGCATCAGCAACAGGACTAATTTTTATCGAGGCGTTGACGCCACCACTCACGTCCGTGGTGAAGATCAGCGCGTCAACAAAGCTTTCTTTTGATCCGCCCTGATCGATCAAATCAATAAACGTCGCTACGACGCGCTCGACCCCGATCGATCCACCCAGTGGATGTAAGACGTTCTTGTTTTGGCCGGACGCCTTTGTGCAGAGTTTCTCCGAAGAGATGAGCTTCCCCCACTTGCTGTCCTGAGTTTTAAATGTTCGCTTCCCCTTGCGGGTCAGAAGCAACGCCGCCGATGCGTCGACGTCGACGGTCTTCGTTAGTTGGGGGAGCTTGAAGGCAATACCTCCTTTGGCGTGATTTTGTTCGGTAATCTCAAACTCAAAATCGTAAATTGCCGCGACATCAAGATACTGCCTGAGTTCCTGGGCTCTTCCTAGTTTCTTGTCGAGTTGGCTCCCTAGAAGTTTCTTAAGATCTTTCAGCTTTCCCTTCAGCTCGCGGGAGGTGAAGGGGCATGCGACTTCACCCTCGCCATTGACTACGACTTTGCTTATGCGCTTATCCTTGCAATCGACGAGATCATCATAGTGCTTGGTGTTTATGATCTGCTGGGCCTCCACGATCTGACCGATCACGGATACCAATCCAACAATCGCTTTATCGCGCGTAACCGTCTCAGCATCGATTTTGTTTTTCTCGAACCAGTTTCTCAGATGCTTTTTGACGTTCGGATGATCGGCGATGTCGCGGAGGCGCTTTGTATCCTGAGTCATCCGATCGATAATTGCGCTCCGCATCTCGCAGCGCCCGAAACGCACCACTTCTTCGGTCTTGAGGAGACTTACATCGTCGGGCGCCGGGTACATTGAGCAGCCGGCGAGGATCGATAGGGCGAAGGATATGAGAAACACTGGAAATCGCCGCTTCGGGATACTTGATGAAATGCGAGACGAAATTTGGTACAATATGAGTATCAGCATATTACGCCTATGCGTCAGGAACAATAAACAAACTCGCGCGCTCAACAAGCTCGCTTGCGGTCTACGCCCGTGTCAACGACGACTCGTTATGGCCAATCAAAACGTGTGCTTTTAATTTCGATGTGTTGCCGCGTTGCTACCAGATGACGCGCGACCAGGCGAAGTTTGGCTCACTCCATCTCACCTCGGCCGAAGCCCCCGTCATTAGGGTAGTGCTTTTCGCCTGCGGCATCACCTGCTGAAGCACCACGCACCGCGCGCCACGCAGTTAAAGGGCTGTAGAAGATTCCACCGTTGAGCAGTTCGTCGCGGAGCTCTGTCCTTTTCGCCACGGATCGCATGCCCGAAATTCCCGGTCACGTGGAATATGCATTCGGCGGCTAGAGACTTCGCCTCACGGGCTTCCGTGCCGCTTCTCGATCCTGCCAGGCCCTGTGTCGACGCGATTTCGTAGGCGTGTAAGTTAGGCTCAGCATCCGCAAGAACTCGGTCAGCACTTCATTGAGCGGTCCTCTACCGGACGAACACCAGAGCTTCGCCCACGGCAGTGGCCTTCAGCTGCTCCTCGCTTCACATGCCCGGACTCCCATCAGTTAGGGCCCCAAGCATCATATTCCGGCGCGACAAACCGAGACCGATCCGCGGCGGCAAAAAGCCGGGTCCTGGTGATGAAACCGCTCCCATGCTTCCGCTGCCGCCAGCGCCTGAACTTGGACATCCTTCATGCGAGCTATGATCGACCGGATGTGGCTCGGTCTTAGTGGTGGCTTTGCCCTGACAAACTTTCCGTCGTTCCACGGTAAGAAGCCTGTTCCAGTTCCATGGTCTGTCTTCTCTCTAGAGCGACCAACGACCAAGCATCGCTCAGGAGCAATTGGTTTTCCTACGGCCGGTGCTGGATCAATCTTCTATGGTACTTTCCAGCCGGCGAAGATTAACCGAAGCCGCCCTGAGCAGGTGCTGTATTTGGCGAAGCTTACGAGACTGCGTGCCGATATTAGCTGTCATGGAGTACCAGCTATCACCTGCCTCTTGGAAGGTCGCTGCTGCCGACGGCGGACCTTTCGGCTCGCACGCTGGACACGTCAGGTTTAGCATAGTCCTCGCGATTGCTGCCCTCGCCAGCAACCAGCCACACGCGCCAATTGTTGGGCGAGCATGATGCGGGATGGCGCGTTGTCCGATTTCCGATGGGTTTTAATGCAATATTGGACAGGACTATGTTCAGCGTGCGTATCGGGGTCATGGAGTGGGGGGTGTGAAGCAGTTCAACCTATTTGTACTGGCGTTCATCGCTTATCTCGCGTGTTCCAATCCGGGCCGTTCAGCCGAAATCGACGAGATGCAGGGTCGATGGACGCTCGCCACGATATCGGGATTGCCGAGCGTCAGTTTGCCCCCCGTCCATTTTGAGATCAAGGGTACGCAGATCATCGGCTTCGACGGCTGCAACAGCTTTGCCGGTTCGCTTGACAAGCCAGACGCGATCATCGCGACGCAGCGCGGGTGTCCTACAGGCAATCCCTTCGACGTGTCCGATCTCGTGCGCGACTTGCGACTTGCCACCGTGGTCAGTGGACGCCTCACGGTGACGTCGGGACTAGCCGGCCGGAAACTCGAGTTCAGCAAGGAAGAGCGATGATCCCGGCGTGGACATGCGATCTGCCGGGCGTCTTACCGCTCGCGTAGGATCATGGTCTGAATGTCTCCGAGCGCAATCTTGCGCGCACTTAGCAATGAGCTGTCATAGAACTGGAAGATGTGCTGAGTCTCGTCGGCGATGTCGCAGGTGACCGGCATCTCGAGACTTTTGACGCCTTCGCGAGGGTTCGAGAAAAACACCCGGACGGTCGTCGCCTTGTCGTCGGCCGTTCGACCGACGCGATCCAGGCGGAAGATACGCTTCAGTTCGCGAGTGCCGCCGCATGCGGCCGAAAATTGTATTTTCGTGGCCACGTCGAGGCGCCCTTTTGATCGGGACACCGTCGCATTGTCGCCGCTGCTAGATCGCACATCGATGATGTCGTTGTAGATGGCGAGCGCAGCTTCGGGATCAAGTTTCGCACCGAAGCGTGCTTTTGCTTCGCGGCTCTTGTCATGTTCCGCCGTCACGACGATGCGTCGCTTGACGTCGTGTGTCTGCAAGCCCTCCGCCTTCAGCAGCGCGGCGATAAATGTGACGATCGGCGCCGCGAAGGATGTACCATGCTCCTTCTCGATGACGAGTTGTTCACCGGCCTCACGCTTCGGCACCGGTATGAAGCAACCGGGGGCGAGAATATCGACGTAATTCGGACTCCAATTCGAGAAATCAGCAGCCGAACCGTTTTCCCTATGCGCACCGACGGTGAGAATAGACGCTCCTTTGCTCAAGAGTTGTCCACCGAGATTGGCCGGGAACCGCTCGACACTATCTAGGGCTAGTCCCGAATTTCCCGCCGCCACGACAGCCAATATCCTCGGGGCCTTTTCCAGCTCACCCCGAAGGTTTTTGATCGCCTCCTTCGACTCGAAACTCATATTTATGATGTCGATCTCGTTGTGCTGCGCATAGGTGACGAGAGTGGCGAGCTCTTTCTTCGCCATTTCTGGTGGCTGGCCCGTGTCCATCAGGTTGGCGAAGTGCAGTCGGATCGGCAGCGGCCGCAGCATCCGATAGCGATATAGCTGAATGCCGCCGATCGCCAAGGACGCGACGGCCATACCGTGATCCCTGTAGTCATACTTCTTCGGCGTGCCAATTGCCCCGGTGCTACTCGCGAGTGAAAAGCCGTACTCGTTACCGGGCACGCCGTCGCCGTTCTGATCGAGGGGGGGCAATCCCGGTTCTTGCCCGCGCTCGTCGTCAATTACGAAGAAGTCGTCCGCGGAGAAGAAGTGCTGCGGCTCGGAGTGCCTATTCTGGCCTTTTCCGGGATTGAGAAAGACGTCGATGTCGAAGCCGGTATCTGCGATCATCACAGGAACCATCTTCAGCGAGCGTCCGCGCCGCGCCCTCTCGGAAGCATTAAGTAGAAAGGTATCGAGCAGCCTTGACGTCTCGAACGGCCAATTCAAATAATTGCTCATCCTGCCGTTCTGCCAACCTTTCTCACAGTCCATCGTAGACGCCGTTGAAGTGGCCGGATGCACAATGCTGGTCACATAGTAGGAGTTTTCTGATGTTAGTGCTGATGAGATGTTGTCTGCGTTGCCAGCCTTTTCGAATGTGCTCGCTGAAATCGCAGTGACACTTCCACGCTCTCCTTCGCGAACGGTGACAGCGGCGAGCGCTGGGTCTTTGACGACTCTTTCCGAGAGGTCGGTGATTGCCTTGGTGAAGGCCTGCTGTCTTGACGCCGTGGTGATGCCGCCAGCCTCGGCCTCCTCCGCCGCCGTCAGCTGATTTTGGATAGCCGTTTTGGCGGCGGCGTCGAAAATTACACTTTCCTGGGGGATCGGCAATGCTTTGGCAGCTTTTAGGGCGACTTCGACCTGCTTGTCGAGGTTTGCCACGGGCGTTTTTCCGATGCCTTGCACAATGGCTGTCGATGGAGTGTATTTTACGCAGGCGGGATACTTCAGTACTTTTCTCTCCGCGAGGTCGGCGGTCAGATCTGTGATCCCATTTAGTTTCTTGAATTCTTCGAGAACGAGCGGATCGAGCCACCCGCACCGTTCCTTGATCTGGGCGAGGTGATCCTTGGCCGGCCCGATTGACGGGTCCAACTTGAATACCTCCTTGACGGCCTCGCGACTGGGCAGTCGCTTCGGCGACACCTCGATCATAGCGCGCCGGTGAAGCCTTACGATGTCGTTCAAGAATTGAGCGGCGGCCGGCTCCAGAGTGATCAGCGTCGCCACCATTGCGACAAAACCAGCTGCTATTCGCGTTGGGCTTATTAGACTCATTAAAGTATACCTGCGCGAGGGGGACGTGTTTGGAATAAGGTCCCGGGCGACATCGGAATCCCGCCGGGACCGAAGTCGCGCTATGCCAGCTAATTGCAGAAGCCCACGTTGGCCGCGCATGCGCTGTCGACTAGCGATTGAATATTCGATTTCGTCGTGTAGATCGAATTGCGCGCAAATCGCGACGCACCCTGCACCATGACCTTGCCGGAGTTGTACCCCCAGCTCGTGGTCGCCACGACCTGGTTGGGATCACCCGCATTCGGCGTTGGGCCGGAATAGGACGACGATGGGGTGCCGAAATTCATGATCCACGGACAGCCGCTGGAGCCGCCGGTCTGGGCCGATCCGATGATTACGTTGGACGGATCATCCCAATAGCCAAGAGAATCCGTGCGCAGCATCCTGGCACCGTCGTAGTTCTTCTGCGGATACCCGAGTTGGGTAATATGCCCCGACTTCTTGCCGAGAAAATCGAAATATCCCCACGAATCGGACTTAAAGGAATACTTACCGACGACGTCCGCCACGAATTTATCATCGAGCTTCTCGAGCACGACGACGGCGATGTCGTTTTCGCAGACGACGCCTGCAACGGCGCATTTGTCGGTGCCATCATAGTAAGCTTTCGGGATCCACCACTCCTTAGCGCGCCAGGTGCCGTAAGGCCGCTTATCGGCGTGTCGCGCCGGCTCGAAACTGATGGAATGAGCAAAGCCGGCCGCCTGCTTGCCGAAATTGTGGACGCAGTGTGCAGCGGTGACGACGATGCCTTTGCCGATGATCGAACCGGAGCACACGTAGTTGCCGTCGGCAAAAGTCATCAAAATCTTGCCCGTCGCGCGCCAGGGAGACTTGTCGACAGGCGTCATTTCGTCGACGGCGCTGGCTCCCATCGTAGTGAACGGGTGACCCGCCTCGCCCGCGGCGGCGGGATCTGGCGTGCCGTCGTCCTTGAGGCCGAGGGCTTTTTTCAAGGTCGGCGGAAGGTCGCGCGGGTTGTCGATGATTGGAAAACGCGATCTCTCGGGTCCCGCCTCAGCCGACGCCGGGCCAGGAGCTGGGCGGCCAACTACGTTGTCGTTGGCGGTCGCCGGCCCCGTACCGATCAGGGTTATAAGGAGAATTGCTGCTTTCAACGAGGTGCGCGTATACATAGTTGCCTCCAACAATTATTTTCTGAAGAAACTTTATCGCGTGCTTTTATCAGCTTGGGGAAGCGCTCCTCCTTTCTCCCATGATCAAACGCACCGGCAGTTGATGCGACACCTTTCAAGACCGGTGCTCTCGATCAAGATTGCATAAGGCGCGGTGTCGACGCAATATCGCGGACATCGACCGTACGTGCCAGTTGCCCGATGCCTTTTAGTCGCGTGTCATCGACATCTGTTGTGCGCATGGGCGATTTTCATGCGCCGCGCCGCGCCACGCAGCAGCGCCGTAGGTAGCTTTTGGCTCATCTCAACCGTAGCCCTATGTCGGCGCTCGAGAGCACAACGAACCAACGCAGGCGCGGTGACCTGACGATTGGGCAGGAGGACGGCATGTCCGCTTTACTCTGCACAGCGTCCGTCGCGCCGACGCGAGATCCCAATACCGGTCATAGTGTGAGGTGTGATCGGCGACGCGAAGCACGCCGCCGACCATGTCAGGTCTCAGGGGTATAGCGTCAACAGTTCAGATGTCGATCTTCTCTGCGATCTCGATCGCATCGTCGACTTCGATGCCGAGATACCTCACGGTGCTCTCGATCTTCGAGTGCCCGATCAGCAGTTGGACCGCGCGGAGATTGCCGGTTCGCCGGTAGATCAGCACCGACTTCGTGCGTCGCAAGGAGTGCGTGCCAAACTTCGCTGCATCAAGTCCGATGCTCGCCACCCACTCTTGGACGAGCCGAGCGTACTGGCGTGTCGTTAACCCGCTCCGATCACCTCTACCGGCGAAGAGGAATTGACCTGCCTTGCGTCCGGTCAGTCGCAAGTACTCGTCGATCGCTTGACGGGTTTGATCGGTCAGCTCGAACCTCACCGGCCGGCCAGTCTTCTTCTGACGGATGGTCGCCCGGTCCATCGAGTAGCCACTCGGGGCGACATCATTGACACGAACGGCGACGACGTCACAACCGCGGAGCTTGCTGTCGATCGCAAAGTTGAATAGCGCAAGGTCGGGCTTTTCAGCAATTGGCCTGCAGCGATGAGTGGATTCGAACCAAATCCTCCTTGACGTGATTACCGGCCGGCTGCCCCGAAGCGGCTGTGAGCAAGTGCAACAATCCCGGTAGTGCGCGAACGGGGTTTGGCTGGCAAAACTCAGACAAGCGATATCTGCCCCGAGACTAGCGCTCGTCATGAGGCGACACCTGCACGTCCCGCCGCGCTTAAGCACAATTTCTTTTATGGCGCTGACTCAGTCTGAAGCGACGCAGCTTCACCTCGCAACTGACTAGCGATCACCCTAACGGAGTTGATTGCAGCAATCGCGATACCGCCGGCAGGTGGCGTTACGCCGGATGCGCCTCCAGGGCAGATACGGTCTATTCGCGTGGCGGCATCGCTGAGCGGCTTAGATACACTATCCAGAGACTCGATAAGGCGTCCAAAAAACTCTGTTCTACGCGCGTCCCGCCTCCGCAATGCTTCTATTAAATTCACGGTGTCGGTAAAGTCCATGCTCATAGTTGCGGGAGCGTTTAGAAAAATTTGGCTGGGAATGGAGAAATCATTGCCGTCGCGAGTAAACCTCGGAGGCGGCATTTTTTTCTGAAAATCCACGGGAACCGCAGCGTAAGTCAACGCAATAGTTGGTCCGGGCGGTTGTTTTTGCCCGGCCGCATACATTACCGCCAATGCGCCAATTGCTGCCGTTATGATGGGCACGACGATGCCAAATCGCTTCCAGAAATTTTCACTCTCAATTAGATCATCTCGCTTTCTGCCACTAACGCGCATAATCGTCGTAATATTTTTTGGCGGATCTACGCCATTCTGAGTCCATTGGATGCGCGTGCGCTTCCGAAGTATCTTATAATCTTCGGCTCGAAGCGCCTTTCCAGCAAAGAAAATTTCGGTCACTTCCGCACCAGGCAAGCCTAACGCTGGGCAAAGCCACGACGACGTCGTAGGCTCAAAATCCTTGTCTGTCAGACGGATAGGGAATTCGATAGAATCATCCAACTGCTTCTCTACTTGATCAGACATTGGGAAAATCCGTTTCCAAACTAGCGCCGGGCGGACGGTACATCAGAACGCGTCTCGGAACGGCAAGAATTTGACGCAAGGCGGGCGGACAGTGACGAGGTGCGCCCGCGTCGACGACGGGCGTCGTGGTTTAAGTTCTGGCTAGGATGCCTGCGGCGGCGCTGTTTGGGCGTGCGACTAGACTATTGTGCGTCGCGACCATTCAAGTCGCTAGTGACTTCCGCATGTGGCCCGTCGCATCCGGGCGCTGACGGATGCTGTTGGATCACCTCGAACATTGGCAATCAGGGCACGGTGGGTGGCTCGGCCTCCGGGTAACCTCGATGGTCGATCCTAATTGCAGACATCCACTTCCGCTCCAGCCGTAATCGAAGCTAATGCGGACGTGACGAAGCGAGCGACCTAGGCTGCTGTTGAGCCAAGGTGGACCTGCAAAACGATGAAGGTTCTGGCTGCCAGAGCCGCTGACTGTCGGAAACTGGATAAGCTCCCATCCAAATACTAGGATCTGGTCCCGGCGCTCCGAGATCTTTTGCGCGGGCGCAGAGCTGGGCGTCCCGCTTTATGTTGCCCGCTGCGCTATTGCACGCTGAGAGTATCACCCAATCGGCGTCAAGTTTCGGGCGCATCAACTCGGGTACTCGTCACCTATCGTGCAACATGGCGTGAGCCACATTCAAGATCGTTGAACGCGAGTCGCTTATACGGACGCAAGTTTGGGGCGCACCGGCGTTGACGTCGTCACGATATCGGCTTCGCTGCTGCAGCGATGGCCTTCTCGATGTTGAGCCTGCCCGCGCCCCAGATGTTTTTCCAATCCGGATCGCTTTGGGGAGGAGGATCGCAACTCGCCTGCAGGAGCGCGATGATCTGGTCGATGCTCAGCGCCGGATTGACCTCGAGCATCAAGGCTATGGCGCCCGTCACATGAGGCGCCGCCATGCTCGTCCCCGCCATCTTGTCATAAATCGGACCTGGCAGCGCCGACCAGATGAAAGCGCCCGGCGCCGTTAGTGTCGGTATCGTCCCTCCCCCGACGATTGGCCCGCGTGACGACGAAGCGGCGATACCATGCCCAGTATCCGGCGTGCCGTTATCCGATTTGGTCTTGAACGAGCCGACGGTGATCACACCATCGACGAAGGCAGGATATGTCGCGGTCGACGATCGGTTTGCCAGCTTGGTGGGCTGCAATTCGATCCGGCGGCTCGATCTCGCCGTGTACTTGTTCGTCCAGGCGTGCCAACGGGTCGCGCCTTTGACTTTGCCCCGCGATTTTAGCGTGAATTCTATCTTCCAGCGTTTGGGGAAACCTCCGCTTTCGAAGAGCCAGCGGGGATCGATCCAAATCTCGAAACTGTCAGGCTGTACCCCCGAACCGGCCCGGTGCGCGACGGCTTCGTCATACGTCAAGTGACGCCAGCTGTCGGGCGAGCGGAGTACGATCTTGTTCGCTTCTTTCTCGTCGTAGCGAAGCACCGATATGTCGACGACGGCATCCCCTTTTATTCCGCCGTCCGGATAGTTGTACCAAAGCTTGAAACCTATCCTTTCGCGCAAAGTCTCACTGGCGTTTGCTCCCTCCTTGACCACCAAGTTGAGTTCGCGCGCGTCGGCAGCGACGAAGTCGCCGCTGTAGTGGTAGCGGTAGGTCCCCTGGTTGCCCATGCTCTTGACGAGCGGCAGGCCGGAATTCCGAATGGTACGGGACAACCGTCGCTCGTACTGCGTCTGCCCGGTGCTGGGGCCAACGCCACCACCGCCCCCCTGGCTGATATTGACGACCGCGGGCAGCTTCGGCGCGGGCGCCCGTTGCAGGCACTGACTGTGAACGTACTGCAGCGCCGCAAGGTAGTTGGCGTCGTAATCGCAAATGACGCCAATCAGCGTCGCCTCCGGAGCGATCCCGACATACTTGGCTTCTGTACGACCGTTGCCTGCGGCGATGCCGGCGACATGGGTGCCGTGACCGCTTCCGGCCATGCCAGCGAGATCCCACTTCCAAATCCAGGACCGGATGTTTTCCAGAACCCCGTCCCCGTCCGTCACCGACAACGCCTTGTCTATCATCTCCCGAGTATACTCGACGCCTTTTGTCGATGACTTCGGCGGGCCTGCGTACAGGTTCCGCATCCATCCGGTCTTGCGCATGTCCCAGATCGAGTGAAAACGCGTCGAGTCGTCCGGGGCACGAAGCGCAGGATGCGTCACATCGAAGCCAGTATCGACGACGGCCACCAAGACCCCGGCGCCGTACCTGCCCAAGCTCTGCCCCAACTCGGGCGCATGCACGACCTCGCGGCTTACGTCGAGTTCGTGACGCGGCTTGTCGGCAGGCTCGACGAGGCCAAACTTGCTGCTCGCCTTGATTTCGGCGAGCCGGCCAACCGGCACCTCGATGACTGCGAGCGCTGATGCGTCGTCGTCGTCGCCCTCGTCGAACGAGATGATCTCTAAGCCGAGCTCCGCAAGCTCCTCTCGGCTGCTTAGCCATTCAACTTGCACAACGATCGGCTTCTTGCGCCCACGACCGTCGGCGAACCGGGTGAGCTCCAGTTCGAGACGCGGATCAAATTCTGCCACGGCGACGAACCTCGAATACCGCAATCACGATTGGAAAGCCGCGAGTGTTTTCCTTTGGACGCGTGATGTCAACTGGCTGGACAAATCCGCCGGCAGGCCTAGGCTACATCCGAATTTTCAGTACATGCGCATATTGCGGCGAGCACATTTCAAAGAAGGTACTTTCGGATGCCTGACTCCGACCCGCTTCATGAAATTGCTCTGGCAGCAGTTCTCGGTCGTGTCGAGGCAGGCTCCCTGACCGATCTTCGATGCATCGCCATCGGCACCCTGCGGGACTCTCCCAAAGTCTGGCGCTATGGGATCGAGCGCTTCGCGGAGGGATGGAAGCCTGGCAGGATTCTCGGCAACGTGCCCGGCGATTTCAATGGCGTCGAGCTACCGGCCACGCCCGGCAGGGGCCGTGAGATTGCCTTCCCCGGGCTGGTGCTGGCCGTCTTCTATGCACGAGAATCCTACGACAAGCCCCTTATGCGCCTCGATACTCTGGGCTTGGTCGACAATGACGGGGCGATCGGCTTTGGCGACGTGACCGAAAGCAATTGGGCCGCGTCGATGCTGGTCATAGAGCCTGACCCGTCGGAGGTCGGCGTGATCAAAGCCTTCCGCTTATCCGCCCACAGTCCGATCGTCCTCAATTCTCACGATGTCCGGAATAATTCGAATGCGGGCGACCGGTACGACACCCGCATCATCATGCAAGTCAAGGCGACAAATCCTGCCCGTGGTCGTTCACTGTGGGGGCCGAAGCCGGCCGACAAAACCCGTGGTCTAAGCGCTTACTTCGACGAGCTGAATCTTCAGTTGACGGGTGCGGCATACGGCGCCCCAGGCCATATCAGCGACCACAAAACCAGTGGCCATCTGACGAATTACCTCGCCGAAAAGACACTTGAGGATGGAGCAAGCGGAACCGCTACCGGTGTGGGAGCACGGAGCATAGACGCGGACGCCACCGCATATCCTCTGCTCAGCGACATCGGGACCCCCTACACCGGGAGGGCAAGGAAAACGTGGGGCCTGCGGGCGCTTGCTACCAGCGGCTCCGGACGAGAAGAACGGGTCAGCCGGCTTGCCTTGCGTTTCGAGCTTGAATTGAAAGGGGACAAAGCGAACAGCCTTGCGCGGCAGCTCTTCGGGCGCGTGCTGCCTATAAAGCCGCTCGAGGACAATACGTTTGGCCAATCACCTGTCGTCTTCGCTCAAGAGCAGAGGCTTTCCGATATCGAGGCATCGCTGAGGGTCGACAGGCCGGTGCATTGGCTCTTGACCATGCGCTTGGAGAGCAACCCGTACGCCGCCGACAGGCCGAGGGCAGACCGCCTGACGATCAGCATGTTCGAACATCTGACAGCTCAGGTTAAACACATCAGGAGCGGCCGCAGAGCTGTTCGGGACTACATGCCCATCAGCTTCATGCCTGACCTCTCCTACCATGCCGACAAGAACCGCCTTCCCTGGCACGTCGTCGTACTCGTGCACGATGATTTTCCTTGGCTTCGATACATTCGGAAAAAGGTGGGTGGCATCGCCCGGAAGGACCTGCGCCGCCCCTCACACTATGAAGTTGGCAGCATCGAGCCGATCATGCTGCGCAACATGTGGATCTCCCACATGGGGACGGAGAAGTCGGTCACATATGGTGTCGAGGCGAATTTCGATTGTCTCTTCGCGACGACCGCAGGCAACATCGTATCCCAACAGGCGGTGGTCGGCGCACCGGACCACCTGAGAACGACGGCTCCCCAGTCCTCGTTTGTCTCGAGCAAAACGTCGTATCAGCCGGCGATCAGCCAACTCGATTCTTTTGAGACCGTTGCCAGGACGCTGCGCTTCGCCGTCTGGATCGGCTCGATCAAGCGCGTTGGCGAAATGCCGCGCGAGATCGTCATTGGCGCATTCCGATTACGCCTCTCTGCTGATGCTGCGACACCAGACGACGTCCATATGCACAATCTGGTGTCGCTGCACAGGTTCGATCCAAAGCTCGAACCGGGCGAACGTGATCAGGTCAAATACGCGCTCGACGCGCGAATTGAACTTCCCGTCTCCGCGCTCGTGCCGGCCGGCGAGGATGCGCCCGTCGGAGCAGAGAGCGACCTTGATGGCCGCAGCCTGGCGACTGGCGCGCGCACAGCTCCCGCCGATGATCCCCTGGTGATCCCGCTCGACCGGCTTGCACGCGGGCGATATGTACTCAATGCAAGCGAATGGGTGACACGCGGCGTTGACCACTCCATCGATTTGCGGCTTCGGACAACTGGCTCGGACAGCAGCGAACCGCCGACGACAGTCTCGATATTGACGCTCGAGCCCGCGCCGTTCCGGGTGGCCTGCGTGGACTACGTGGAGCCGCGCGCCCTTCGCGACGATCACGCGAACGAAGTCGCTGTATGGAATCCGCATGGCGAGAACGGCTTGTCGTGGCGGCTGCGGGATACAACCGAGAGGGTGCGGCTAACTTTTCCCCCCGCCGTCCTGGGCGAGGCGATGGAGAAAAGCCGCGGCGACGATCCGGAGCGGCCACCCGACATCTTCGAGGGGCGGCCGGCTGCGGCTCGCCTTGGATCGGCCACGCAGATCGAGATCGATCCGACCTACTTCGACAGCGACTACCATGAGCCTGGATGGAATCTGCGGCGCATTCTCGGCTATGCGGGTCAGCGAGCGCCGGGATCCATTCTGAAAAGCCTTCGCCTCGAACTTGCGTACGGCATGATCGCGCGCGTGGAGCCGCGCACCGAAGTAATGCTCAGCGAACTCGCTGGAATGTACGGCAAGGCCGCCGAGCGCCTCAAGGACGATGGCACATCGGATCATACGAGACACGTCAACGTCCTACTGACGGCTCAAGAGCAGAGGCTCGCCGTCGACTCGTTGTGGAGCGGCCGACCCAATCGCCAGCTTCGCCTCGAGGAGGGCGTGACGTTCGCATTGCGCCACTACGCTGAGCCCATTCCACCAGCGAAACTGCACCGGGATGGGCCCGCGACACCATTTCGCTGGCCTCTTGCAGGCCCCGTGCCGGAACTGGAAGACGTCGCGCCGACAGATGCCAAGAGGATCAAGGACACGTTTGCGTTCGACAAGGACGATCGCCGCTCCTTTCCCGGCGGCATCCCGTGGGCATTCGAGAGCGCGAACATCCTCCTCGAGGTCTATGCGCGACCGCTGTCTGAGGGGGGCCGTCTGACAGATGTGCGCCTATCCGCGCTGGGTGGCTGGGGCGGGCAGCGTGCCCTCTTCGCCAGCAGCAAGTCGATCATCGAGACTGAGACGGCGCAGGGCCGAATGCATCGCTACAAGCTCGAGCGCATTGGGCGCATCGGAGCTCTGTGGCATCGGGCGAAGCATGTCATCATCTATGAGAGGACCGTCGTTCCACCTCGCCAGTTCTACAACCGAAGCGGCCTTCAACAGGACGAGCTGGCCGGGCGTCCCGTGCTGCGCAAGGTCGAGGAGTACGTCGAGATCCTCGAGCTGTTGCGACGGTATCCGGAGAACGCCACATCACTGTCGGCCAGCGGCTTCCTGACCGGCGTAGAATTCAAATCCCGCAAGATACCCGTGGACAGCCGCTGGGGCGGCGATGTGCGCACAGAGGGCTGGCGGGTGCCGTTGTGGAACCGCGCATTTGCCACTGAAAGCGCGGCCTCCGGCCAGATCCAGGATCCCGACGATCCGTCGCTGATCTATCCGAAGCCGCAGATCCGCTGCCTCTTCGCATCCGAGTCCGGCGGTGAGATCTCCATCGAGATCGACGAGCCGGAGAAGCTCGTTTTCTTCACGTCGGTCGATCCGAACGAGCGGGAGAATACCGACAAATGGCGCCCGGTCCGCGATGTCGACTTCGTGGATTTGCCGTCTCCCGTGGTCGGTAGAGTGAAGCCGACGTCGGCGGCGCTCACCGACGCCATGCTACCGGGCGAACCCGAACACACGCCAGGCTGGGAACGCCTGACGCTCGGACTGGTGGACACCAAGGAAGCTGTCGCGTTGCTGCACAACCGCGCCGCTGAAGGACCAGCAGCTCGGCTTCGCAACGTCACAATCGCAAGAAGCGCGTCGACGCCAGCGACACCACGGTCGGCCGCGCTGAACGGAATCGCTCAACACGCCGCCAACATCCGCGCAGAGCTTGACGGTGCGCTCGGAGTGGCGCTGGGAACGCTCGAGCGACTGGATCCCCAGCTCAATGCGAACGCGCCGGCTGCCAAGATCAAGGCCAAGGACGCTATCAGCAAGGCGCTGGGCGTCCCCAGCTTCTTCTCCGGTCTGGCAGAAGCGGCGCAAAAGGCACCATCGATCGAGCAACTCGGGCTGAGCACTGTCTCGGGCTTGGGCGCCCTGCCCAATCTCCTACGCCAGCAACTCGATGCCGAGATCAATCGAGTTCACACCGCCGCCGCGGCGATGGTCAAGGATGCCGCCGGGCGCCTCCAGCGGCCCGCCGACGCTCTGGCAGGTGCACCGGCCTACGTCTTGGGTGTCATCGCCGAACTGAAGGTTGATAGCAATTACTCCTGGATCTCGGAAGAGCTGCGAGAGGAACTGGTCGACGCGCTCGAAGGTGTGCGAGAGCACATCTTCCTTCTCGATGTCGACGTCGATGCGGAGCTGAACGAGCTCCGCCAGCGCCTGAAACTGGATGTGCGGCAACTGTCATCGCAGGCTGGCGGAGCTCTGCTCGAGTTCGAGCCTGGGCTTGCAAAACTGTGTGACGACCTTCGAGATGCTGGCGCCGATCTGAAGAGGGAGTTCGACGGAGCCGGCGGATTCGTCACGGCGCCGTTGAAAGACGCCGCTGAGGCGTTCGAGAGGGCGATGGCGGCATTCGCCGACCCGCTGAAGCGTATGCTTTCGAGACTTGCCGGCGGCGGGACGACCATGGAACGGGTCGTGCCCACACTGATCGATATGCTGCGGACATCCGCCGGCCAAGTGAAAGCCGATCTCGGCGACGTAGGAAGTCCAATCAGCAGCTGGATTGACGCTGCAGTGCTAAGGCTCGCGGATGTCAGCGCGCGCGTGGCTGCGGGTATCGGCAAAATCGCGGCGCTTGGTGCGACCGATGTTTCCACCCCGCTCGAGGAACTGGTGAAACATGCCAACGCGATGATGGAAGCCGTCATACGCGAGATCCAGAACACGGCCAGAACAGTTCTTCAGACGCTGGCGGCGCCGGACCTGATGCAGCCGCTCGTAGATCTCGTAGTGCGGCTTTCCGCCGAGTTGGAAGGCGACGCGAACGCCTGGGCAAAGGCAGTGTCGGATCAAGCGCTGGTGCTATCGAGAGCCGCAGGTACTGCCGGCGCCGCGGCGAGAGCCCACATAGAGGCCGCACGTTCGACAGCGCTTGCTGTCATTGCGAAGGAGGCCGCGGCGGCCGTCTCGCTCGTGGACAGCGCGCTGGACCAGATAGCCGAAGCGGTGAATTCGCTGAATGAGATCGTGCGAGACCTGCTGGCAAACACGAACAAATACACTGATGCCATCAAATTCGCTCTGGGCATTGCTGATGGTGGTAGCGCGCTGAGCAAGGAGATAGAAAAAAAGATAAATGAGGCGATTGATGCGATCACCGATGGCACCGAACAGGCGGTCGAGAGGATCAAAGCTGCCGCGCAAGTGCGGGCGGAAGAGGTCGCACGAGAGCTCGAAGGGCGGACGCGCGAGTTGCTGGGAGCCGCGCAAGTGGCCGCGACCGAGTTTCTCGGTACGGATCCTGCCAAGATCGCCGATCAGGCCGTGCGCATCGCGCAAGAAGGCGCTGACGTGCTGCAGTTGCTGCGCGCGCTAGGAGATCCACCGAAATCGGACCGTCTCGGCTTGAACCGGCCACAGGTCGCCTACGTCCTCAACGAGGTGAAAAAGGTCGTCGACATCACGCCGGCGGTGACGCTCGTCAACAGAGTATCCGATACGCTGGCAGCGGCCGACCGGGCTGGCGCGGCAGCGGGCGCCTTGCTCGAGCCGTTCGGTGTGAGATTGCCGACCGGAAGCATCGCCGAGCGGTTCATTCCGGACAAGCTCAAGAATCTGTCGGTCGCCAGCTTGATACCCGATATGGGGGGCATCGACTTTCGTGGCCTACTCGAGCGCGCAGGGTTCCCGGACCTGTCCGATAGCGAGGCCATCAAGATCACGCAGTCGTTCGACAAGGCACAACAGCGCGCCCTGCTCGAAGCGATCATCGATGTGCCTTTCACCGATCCGATGGAGATCCTATCGTTCGGCCCCGTGAAGATTGTCGTGGATGATGCGCACTTCTATTCGATAGCGAGGGCGAGTGCTGGTCTCGGGGGTACGACCCAGTCGGCCAACGGCCGCATTGCCGGCGACTGGCGCATTGTGAGCGGCGGGCAGGATATCCTGACGTTCCGCAAGACAGGCTTGTTCTTCGACGACTCCGGCCGGATCGACTTCAAAATCTCGCCGGATCGGATAGAACTGGCCGCGCCGCTTGAGTTCATCACGAATTTTCTCGCTGCGAGCGGCAAGGGGAGCGGTCTCGTCATTGAGCCCCTGATGCGGGGCGGTGTTCCGTCAGGCGTCGCCGCAACATACAATATGGCGCTGCCGGACCTGACGCTCGGCGTATTCGCCATCTCGAACCTGTCGCTGCGCCTCACCTTCGGCATTGCGGCCGTGCCTGAGTTCGAGATCATCTCCGAATTGTCGATCGCCCAGCGCACCGCGCCTTTCACGCTCAGTGTGTGGATCCTCAACGGGGGCGGTTACATCACGCAGCGTCTGTCCTTCCTTCCCACGGCGAAGCCCCGGCCTCTGCTCAACTACACGCTCGATATCGGGATCGTGGCCGGCGTGGGCCTGGGCTTCAACTTCGGCGTCGTCTCAGGCGGCGTGTGGCTGCAGGTCGGATGCTCGGTCGCCCTTACATGGACGACGGGTCAGGGCGGCAACACCACCACGGTCACGGTGTTCATACTGGCGCGCGGCAACGTCGACGTGGCCGGGTTGATCACGGCATCGATCATGCTGCTGCTCGAGGTCTCGTACGATGGGGCCCGCATGATCGGCCGCGGGACGCTCCGTCTCAGCTTCAAGATCAGCGTATTCTACACGCTGCGCGTCAGTCAGGGCGTCGAATATGTCTTCGTCGGCAAAGAGAAGCGCCAGGATTCTTATTCAGACAATTTCGCCTGAAGGAATTTTCCGCGATGACGCACGGTCTCATCGTTCGCGTTCAGGTCGACAGGCTGCCCAATGTCCCGGCAGGAGGTGGCGAGAAAGATCTTGTGCAGATCGGCGTGCGCGTCTCCGCGGTCATCTCGGCCGGCGACACGCCGTTGCCGTCAAAGGTCAATGGCGTCGATCTCGTTGACGACCTGTTACCGTGGAAATGGCGATCGCTCGACGGTGCACTCACGCCGGGAAGCCCAAATAGCTGGGCTGCGCATGACGTCGACTCCTGGCACGTCTGGTCGCTCACGAAAGTCGACACCAGCTGGACGCCGACCAAGGTCGAAATCGTAGCAGCAGTGGACGCCATCGCCCCCAACCATCCCGTCATCCAGAGCTATCTGCCAGCGTTGGAAAGAAACATATCCGACGCAGCACGTAACGAAAGCGGGCTTTGCATTCCGGTCGATGACGAGATCAGGGGATCGACGGTCTTCGGCCTCGTGGAAAGCATCACGCTGCTTCCGCATCCAGTGCCTGCCGCACTCGAGGTGTTCAGCGCTTTCACCGTCAAGGACGCCGATCCCGATGCGGATGTGCTCTTCATCGCTTTGCCGCGCTTCGCACCGCCTACTGGAGGGGCCATCAACGTCGACGGGCGCGCTGACACGACGGTCTTCAACGGCGAGGACACCCCGCTCGTCACGATGCAGTTCGGCTCGAGCACGTCCGATCCACCCTGGACCGGTTTGACCTTCGAGATCAGGGCCTCGCCCCGATTGACCGATCTTCTATGCGCAGACGAGCAGCAGCGCATGGAGCCCGCAAATCTCGCAGCTAGTCCCGACGCAATCGAGGACGAGGATCTGGCAGCGAACCTTCCAGCCGCCATCGCCGAGGCCATCGATCCGGCCGCACGCGTGCTCGCCGTGATCGACGATGCCGTCAGCACGTGGATCGACGACAACCGGCGGACTCCGGACGAGGTCGCGGACCTGCGCCGTGACCTTCTATCCGAAAAGCCCAACTTGCTGCGACTGCTCAACCGAGTTGCGGCTCAGGTACTATGGCCACGCGATCGTGCCTCCGCTGCCACTGATTCGGTCGCGACCGCGCTCGCGGAAGTCTTGAAAGAGGGCGACCTTTCCGTCGCCGATCGCAAGGACATCAATTGCCTGCTCGCGGTGCACCATTCGCGCCCGACAGAACTGCCACAACTCGAGCCAGAGATTGATCCCGCCGTCCTTTCCTTGCTCGGCCGCAAGAGGCTCGGGCAGCTCGTCGGACTGCCACCCGAAGACATTGCTGCAGCGATGGTCCCAGGCGAAGCAGACGTGAAGACGGCGGAGACATCTGAGGGCTTCCTCGATTTCGAGCTGAAGCGATGGGCATCCGCGGGAAATGTGGCGCAACCGCTCGCGCAAGGTGCGATGCGGCTCGTAGGCGTGCGCCTGGTCGCCTTGCCAACGGATGCTCTCGCCAGCGCACCGACGATCACCGACCTTGGCGTGCTCGACACCACGCATCTGGAGAACGGTGGCATCTCGTTCTACCTCGAACTCGGTACGGGCGAGTGCCAAGCATCGATCTCGTTGGCCACCAGAGATGCGAGCGCACCATTCCTACGAATCGAAGTGCAGCGCGACTCGAACGGCAAGATTGGCGCGGGTCAGGCAGGGGGCGCAATCGTCCCACTACCCGATGAACCAATGCACCTGATGCTGTCAGCCGAGAGAACAGACCCGAATACCATCATCGTTACAGCGACCGCGCTAAGCACTGACGCGGAAAAAAAAGAGGTCGCCCGCGTTCCGGAGGCGCGGGCGTTCAGGGCGCCATTCCTCGTCGTGCTTGCCGCCGACCAAGGCGATATCCGGGATCTGCGGTCGGTGCCGCCCTCCTCAGGTTTCACGCCCTTGTTGTCACGATATGTGACGGCGACCGCAGCCCGCGCGAATCTCGCGCTCGCCTTTGCGGGGCCTTTCATGCCGGGCATCTTGGAAGGCCGGATCAATTGGTGGGATCCCAGCCTAACCCCTAGTGGCGGAACGTGGGCAGAGAAGGTGGTCGAGAGCGCGGGCGTCATGGTCGACGGCTTCCTCGACTATGTTTGGGCGCAGCAGAACCCGCCGCCGCACCTCGCTGGTTTGCTCGAGGTGATAAGGGACAAGGCCGCTGCCAGCGCCAAAGCGCTCATGGCTGTCGCCGTCGGGGCTGCGCGCGCGCAAAATTTATCACGGCCGACCCCTGTGGCAACGCCTCTCGTAGTCCGCATCGACAGACTTCTGGCGCTCGATCGCTGCATCGATTACTGGGGCCGGCTCGCCGGTGCCGGAGCATTCATCGGTCGCGTTCCCGAGGGTGGCAGCGTGCCGGACCGCTGGTGGTCACTGTCAGCCGCGATGATGCTCGCCAGACAAGAAAAGCCTGAGGATGATCCCGCGCCTATCGGCGTTGTCGACCCCGTTCCGTTGCTGATCGGCGAAGCCGCGGGCGTGCGGCAATCCTATATCTCGTACGCCAATCGTTGGCTTGTCACCGGGCTGGCCAGTGACGCGGAGCTCAGCGGCTCTGACAGAACGCACGATAGACTGCGGCGCCCGGAAATCTTTCGGCCGCCTCCGGCGAAGAATCCGAGCGGCGACACCTACCAACTGCCGGCTCTGTCGTTCGGCTACGAATACTATCTGCTCGTCTATCTGATCGGGCTGGGCGGCGTCCTGCCGCTATGGCTGCGGCAGGATCCAAAGAAGCCGCTCGTGCGCAAGGGGCAGCCGGGCAAGCCACTCACCGAAGCGGAAGGCCCGCCTTCTCTCGGTGCGATTCCGTCGGCAACATACACCCGCACGCGCACTGTCGGCATACCAAACTTGGCGGCCGTGAACGGCGGCGAGAAGCTGCCAGCGCTTCCTGCCGGCGTGGCGCCCCTCGCTGGCGAGCTTGAGATACGGCCGCCTCCGATCACGATCGAGCCCGGACGAAGCGCGGCATTCTTTCGCGACGACAACGGACGGGGCACATTGTCGATCCGCCCGCCGGTCGATGGGATGGAGACTGGGCTCCGCGCCTTCTTCGGCAACATCACAGACGCCTCGGGATCTCCGCACGTCGTGGTTCGTCTGCACGGAAGCGTAGCAGCGGATGCCCCGCCGATCCTCCTGGCGTCGATCGGGCTCAAGCCGACGATGAAGGACGTGCGCATCGATGTCGTTATCGATCTCGCCAACAACGTGACGATATCGGCTGTCGAAGCCGAGCCGTCACCGTATCCGGAGCACGCGGTCGCATACTCGGACGTTGCCGCTCTCACCGTGACAGACATCGCGGTGGCGCCGCTCACCTGGCGCGACCTGTTCATCGAGGTGAGCGTACCGACGGGAACCGAGCGTGTCTCGATTGAGCCACCGCTTGCGATCGCCATAGACATCGCCGTCGATATCGCCACGAGAACCAGGGGCCGCGTTGCTGAAGTGGGGAAGCGGGAGATCGCGCCGGAGGCTTCGCATCGCTCGCGGGAGATCGTGCTTCTGCACGAGTTCGAGTACAGCGTGCAGCCGAAAACCACTTCGGCATTGCTAACGTTCAGGCGCCCCTCGGTCGAGTTCGCGACATATGAGCGCTGGATCAACGGCAAGTTCAGCAGCGCCAGCACTGCGGTTCGCCAGGCGCTCGACGACGCGCATGTCCTTGCGACTTACGACCCACCCGATAGGCAAAGTCGCAACACTTTGCGAAATCCTGCAAAAGACTTCGAAGACCCGGCGGTTGTGGGATTTCATCTCGAGGTCTTCCGAATTTTTCCGACCTTTGCCCTCGTCGGAGAGGGTCGCTCCATGCTGGTCAGTGACGAGGAAGCGATCCGCGGCTTTCAGAAGCCGATCCGGACGTCCGGCAGCTTGACCTTTGCGCCCTTGCCCGACGCCCCCACAATGAAGCTCGAGGCCCGGATCGCCACGAGCGAAGCGGTCGTAGCGAACTTCCCGACACCAGTAGACGGCAGCAAGACCATAGTCATCAAGCTGAAAAAAGGATGCATCTACGAGATCCGGGTCTCGCCGATCGTTGCCGAGCAGCAGCCGGCGCTTGCACCGCACAGGTGCCTCGAACGGATGTCACTCGCGGTGAAGTATGGCTTGCGCACGCATAGCAGCCTCACCCTGGCGGCGCCTCGCGTCGTCACGGTAGAGGTCGCAGAGGCGCTTGATCTCGACGCCTACCAGACTTCGGAGTGGAGCACGGACGCCGGCATGATCGAGCTGAAGCGGCCGCCCGACTCAAACCATGACGTCGCACGCATCCGGCTGCCGTCCGGGCTTTGGAACGCGAACAACTATTCTGCAATGCGCCGGATCGACCGGGCGAAGCTGACTTCTCAGCTGTGGAGTTGGCGCGGCCGCCCTCAACCCGGAATGCGCGCCTTCAATCGATTCCACGGGAGCGACGACAAGGGTCTTTCGTTGATCGCCAAGGACGCGTTCAGCGACCGACGCGATGACGATGAAGGCGAACCGGTCGAGCAGCGCGTGCAACGCCACCATGTCTGGGGCGGCCCGCACTCCGGGGATCGAGGAGCCATACTGTTCGAGAAGCGCCTCGAATGGAACGGTGGCATGAACCTCAGGCGCTTCGGGCTGCGATTGATCAGCCGGTACGCGGCTATCGATCCAAGCCAGGCCGCCGATGCTCATCACAAAAGTAAAAGTCAGAGACGATGGGCGGTTCTCGCGATCCCCGATCGCGACAACGGCCGCAAAATTCAGCGTCCGGGGCTCTCGCTCGTCCTGCCGCTCACGGAGCCGTTGATGCCCGGCGGAACGACGCCGCCGCTGCTCGCAGTGTTCAATGATCAAATGTACGCGAACGGCAACATCGCCGATGGCATTGACGTCGCGGTGGAAACGGCGCGGCACCCGTTCACCGAGCGCGATGCAATTCAGAAACGCCTTTCCGAGATCGACAAGGAGCTCGAGAGCAAACCGGGTGATTCGGAGCTGCTGCGCGAAAGGGCGGATAGGACGGCGAGGCTGAATGCTCTCGAATTGAGCGGCGGGGCGCTGAAGTATTGGCAGGAATTCGGCCCCGATGCCATTCGCACACACGCCGCGCACGATGGCCATCCGGTTCCATTGCGGATCGACGGCCCGATTGGATACGGCTTCGACATGGGCACCGAGGCTGGCCGCTTCGGCACGGCTGGATACCTTCTGTCGCCTGTGTCTCCGCAGGCGAAGCCCTGGTCGCTCATCAAGCTTCGGTTCCGGCGTCTAGAGGCGCCCGAGGCCCTCTTCGCGCCGCTCAGTGCTAGAAGCAGGGATGCCCCCAACCTAACACGCCCAGAAGAGGCCATTGAAATCGGCATTCCGACGACGATCGCCATCGCAGCGCCCGCGCAAGAAGGAGGCGTACAGTGGGAGAGGTTCCCGCGCGAGGGGTTGATCATCGACGTGACGATCCCGCGACCGGGGGACGGAAGTCGGCTCGGTTCCGTTGAACTCCGCCTCAAGCAAAGACAAGAGAGTTTCAGCGGGCCGGTAAAGGTCAGCTACACCGTCAGTGCCGACGCGATCGTCGTCGAAACCGTGACGCCATTGGGATCGGGCGGACGCTTGCGCCTGCCCTTCACCGGGAAGGCGTTTCACTTGCGCCTCGTCGTCTCAGAACGCGACAAGCCCTCCGAGGGGGCATGGCGGCCGGCCGCCGACCTGGCAATCAAGCTCAAGCTGGAGCGCAACGAGACCACGGATATGCTGGAGCGTCCGGCCGAAGATTGTTGGCTGGCGGTGGACGTACTGCCGATTCTGTCCGGCTTGACTGATGAATCCATTCAAGCCGTCGACCAGCCGGTCAAGGTGCAGGTGCTCAGCAGCCATCCATCCGAGGTCAGGGCAGTCGCGCGCCCTGCCCGCATTTCCACATTCGCGCCCGGCGTGTGGTGCCAGTTCAGCGAAGCAATGTCGACGTTCAATGTCACGCCTGCGCGAAGCACTGCCGCATCACCGATGTCGGTGACTGAGCTTTCCGGTACTCTGCTTCTGCTCAAAAATTCCCCTGGTGCCAAGCCGGGTAGCCCATCCCTTCCCACACGCACGCGTTGGATCGAGATCAGGCTCAGAAGCAAGCGGTACCGACCAAGTAGTCCGATCCGCTGGCTGGACTCCGTTGCCGATGTCGTCGCCGGCGCGCAGATCGAGCATATCGTGCTGGCCGTCGTCACGCGCTACGTCGCGGACGCTTTTGCACGGCAACGAGAGATTCCTTTGGCGGCGCTCCATCTCACGGACGAGCGAAATGCGCCGTGGCAGTCGGTCGAACGGTTGCTCATACCGGTCCCCTTCGTCGCGGCTGATACCAAAGATAGCGACGTCGAAGGAACGCTCGCCGGTCTCGCCCCGATCGTCTCGTGGCACTCATGGGGCGAGAGTTTCGAAGGGGCGTCCCCTGGAAGACCGGCCGGCCGGGTGCGGTTCATGAAGCTCCTCGTACCGAAAGCGATCGACAAGGGCGGTTTCGCGCCTGTGCGCTTCAAAGATCTGAAATCTCTATTCGCAAGAGCGGATCCGAGCGCGGACCCGATGAACCCTCCCGATGCCGCCGGGATGATCATAGGTATCTCGAAGCCGATCGAGGTCATGCACGAGTAATCCAACTCAGCATCGCCACGTTTTCTATCCATCCCGCTGTTTGGCTACGGAGGTGTCGCACCGCATGATACCGGCCCCGCACACGCGCTGAGCGTTTAAGCCAGCTAGATCATTCGATATGTCATCGACACGGTAGCCATTTTTAATGTTTCCGAAAGCTGTCGCCTTGGCTCAATCGATCGCAGAGCGCACCACACTGGCTTATTGGGCGGCATGGGAGATCCGCACTCCGTGGTATCCCGAACTCGCTCCTCGATTGCGTAGTCTGCCTTGCGGTCACCATCGCGCCGTGATGTAGTGGTCGCATCGCTTGGTTCCCAATCGCTATTATTGATGAGGCTATTCAACATGATTGTAATCAATATGCCCACTACTGCGGCTATGGTCGTTGATACAACTAAACTTCTGTGGATGCCCAAAACGCTGAGCGCGCAGCTTGGCTCGAATTCCTCTGTTATTATTGATGAAGTATCTTCAAGGCGGCCCCCTGCCCCTTTAGGAGGGCCGCGCAAGCTGCAAAACCGCACAATAGCCTAATTCGCCACCGCTCAGGCGCCTCACCAAAGAAACACCCCGGTGGGACGGAACTGTTCGCCGGGCCCTGCGGATGGCCCTGATGGGCGCGTGCTCGAAATAGACGTCGGATCGGTTGCGTCGCAGCAATCTCGAAGCCCCCGAGTGTCATCGACGTGGCAACCACAACGCATTACCTCTCACCGTCCGTTCGTACGGCGCCGTTGGCCCATCTCAACAAAAGCCGTATGTCGGCAATCGAGGGCATAACGGACGCAGCGAGGATGCAATGACCGCCGTCGGCCGGCAGGCTCGACGATGTCGGCAATCTCTGCATCTCGCTTTAACGCGTCGACGGGACATCCCAATAGCGGACATAAACTACGCACGAGCGACTTCGACGAAAGCACTCATCGAAATGTCGGCTACGGAGGTTAATCCGGACTTGGTCGCGCGAGCTACCACCATCGTTTCTGACCCCAACTGGTCCTCAGCCGAAAGTACGAAGCGGACCAATTTTCGTCAGCTTATTTACGGTCAAGCAGACACTGGTAAAATTGGAGCGGGTGATGCCCTCGGCGAGCGCGCTCCTTGAGCGGGCTGCGCTAGAACTCGCCGATGGCGGCCAGCACATGGGACAACGGGGCCCGGCCGGCTGCCGGTATCGACGGCTTGGTCGAGAACAACAAGGTCGACGACTTTGCGTTGGATCTCGTTGTCGATCCGGTTGCGATCGAGGATGGAACGGGCGAGGCGGTCAAGCCTTGTCACGACAAACTGGTCCACCTTCGCGAATGAATGTCAGGGCCTGGTGAAGCGCCTCGCGCTCGTCACGGGAGGCGTGGCTGTTCTTCTCCTCGAAGATCCTCTCGCAACCGTGGGCTTTGGGCTTGTCGAGTTGGGTTCGAGGTTCTGCCCGACCGTCGAGATGCGGGTGTATCAAATGTTCATAGTCTTAAATGTGTTAGGGGGTAGTGAGAGGGCGACGCGAGACCCGATCTGGGGCACAGTTTACGCAGGACCGGCGAGAGCGCAAACGGGCGTCTCACATTCCTTGCCTTCGGAGACACAGCAGGAACTGATGTAGACAGCGCACCCGCCCAAACCAGGTAAGCCATGAATGAACCGTCGTGCACGACCAGACTGCCTTAAATGCAAACCAATAACGGCAGGAGCTAGCCTTCGCTATTCAGCGTCCCAGTATCCCGCCCACGCGTCAAACATTGCATCGGGAAACTGTGCAAGCATCAGCTCAGAATACAGCAGGTCAACAAGGCCGAAGGAGTTTATCGGGCGACCTTGGTCAGTTAGGATTTGCAAAGCCGCGACTGAATCCCGCAGAAACGAACGAGTAATAAGTGTAAGCAAAATACCGAACGCGGCAGGACTCATGCGAAGAGGATGCTGTTGGTTGGACTGCGAAGTTAGCAACCAGGGGAAATCTACAAGGACGGCCGTGAAACCCTCGGGAGTCGGCCTTAATTCATAATCTTGGTGAGATGGCTGAATGTGCCATTTTATTGCATTAATCGGGATCCTTTCATCGTCTTCCCAATGGACTTTGCTTCCGATAATAAGAAGTGCTCCGACCTCCTCCCGAATCATTATTTTCGGAACATCCGCGCCCACCGCGCCGGGGGCACCACCAAACGTAAATTGAACTTCTCCGCCGTCACTTTGAGGCCATTCCGGGATATCTAGATTGTTTTCCGAGTATTTCTTAATAACCGAATCCGCATATTCCCAATACTCCAGACAGCTCTCATCGTTTCCGCCAATCGCCGAGCTATAGACGAATTCTGACTTTAATGAATGAAAGCTTTCCCTCATATAGTCGCGCACCTGCCGTCGAATTGCGCTGCGTTGCTCTATAGTATATGGATCAAGGTCAAACTCACCTGAGCTAATTGATTTCGGCGTAGCGCCGCGCTGAAGCAGGGCATGCGCAAGCTTTCTAGACACCAATGCTTTTTGATTTCCAGCCTTGTCTAGCAGTGGCAAAGCATTCTCCGCGCAACCAAGTCTAAGTCGCGTTGTCAAGCGCCGTGCTTTGGTTTGCAAGATCCGAGTGTCACCGGTTGCTTTACTAAACCGCATAAGGTTGGTCACAAACGACAGCTTCCAACTGATCCGATCAGCCAAGGTAGCGAAGTTGGTGGCAATATCGGTCCTTCGACCCGCGATTACGCCAAGGTTTTTAAGTGTCTCTTGAATTTGGGAGATCGGTTGCCCTGTGACCCACATAAGCAGGCCGCAGAATAAACGAAGACAAGCGTCATGCACCTCCACTGCGGTAGCATCCGGTACGGGCGCACCCCTGGGATCGTCATCGCACTCTCGGAGAAATACGCTAATCTTCTGCGTAACGGCTTCAGTAAATCCAATTGCAGAAAAATTTGCCACAATCCATTTTAGCATAGACTCGCGATTCTCACCAATTGATGCGTCACCTCTAATTTCCGACATTCCCCCGATTACTTGCCGATGGGCCTCATTTTGAACAATAATTGGCAACAATAAAGTTTCCACGGGCGGAGTACCGTCATCTTCAGCAGGCCTCCACTGAGCGAGCATCGTTTGGAGAGCCTTCTTCAATGGCTCAAGGGTCGTGATCTCGGTGCCAGTATCGATAATCGAAGAGCCTAAGTTAGTGATCTTAAATCCGCGGCCATTCTGCTGCACTAGCTCGAATGAGGGGGCTTGCGATGCGTCTATGATCAGTTTGACGCTGGCTCTGAGGCGCTCTGTATCTCGGACATTATCGCCGTGCTCATGCGAATATAAGAGTTCCCCAGTAAATTCGTCTTCCAACTCCTCAAGAGTTGCGTCGTTCCGGCGCGTAGCGCCGTTTAAACCTGGCGCACCCCCCGTGAACCGCAATCCGTCAAGGACAGTTTTTGTGAATGGATATGAAAACAGCAAGGGGGCCTGATCGATGCGTTTTGACTTAATAATTCGCTCGTACGCCTCTTTATCCTCGCCATGGACGATTTTGCTACCCATTTGATCTTCGCTGTCGGCGCAATAAAAATGCGCTACCAGCCGACGAGCTGCCGTGCTTTGAGATGTGATTGGCCAGACATAAACAGCGGCAGTCCCTGTTCCCTCCTGGTTCAGCCGCCCCGCCCGCCCGCACATGTTGAAAAAAGCACATCGGCTCAAAAGTGTCGGGGAGGCACCAAATTCCTGATTGCGCTCAGAGGCGGGAAATTCCAACGACAATATCGCCACATCGTCCAAGGCTAGATTCACTCCATAGCTCAATGTTTCAGTCGCAATGATTACTTCCGAAGCACAGGCAGCGGGCAGTGGCTTGGCCAAATACTCCTCAATCGCAAAGCGTAGTCCGCGACTGATGTCGGCGTTGTGCACAAAGACGCCGCGACCCAGCGAGCGATTCAATACGTCAATCGCCACAGAGGTGTCATCGTTCTTGGCTTCCTCGATTACAGAAGTGAGTCGTTCGAGATGATAGTCTCTGCTCGCAAGTGTAGCGTTCTTCTTTATCTCCGATTGAAGTCTATTAGCTAATTCTAGCTGATCGGCTTTTGATCCAATAAAGACAAGTAGCCGTTTGCCCAACGGGTGATTCGAAATCCAGTCCTTCATGAAGTGCAGTTGCTTATCTATCAACTTTAACTTTGCGCCACGCTCCCCTTGATAGATTTTCTGTGGGATCTCTGCTTGCTTCTGGCTAACCCGATTCTCGAATTCGAGTAGTTCAGCCTCTGTCAGGTGGAGCGGTTCATTTGCGGAAAACTGAGCTATAAGAGTCATCCTGTACGAGCAAGTCCCAACCGATTCTGGTTCCACAATGTAATGTTTCACCGGTTTCGGTCGGCCAATATCTGTCGCAAGAAGCGGCTCGATCGTTACATCTTTGTCCCAGTCGTAGTTCTGCAGGTATTTTTTGAATTTTTCAACGGCAGCCAACTCGGTCGTTACCCCCACCAGCCGAAGCGGAATGCGAAAGCCATCCCGTTTTTGTCGCCGCCTTTTCTCGTACTTCATTTTGGCGATCAGCGATTCAATTATAGGCCCCCTATGAATGTCGGACACCATGTGAAGCTCGTCAATCACAACCATCGTGATTCGTTTGAGCAGTTCGGGTGATGCAGACAGAACGACATTTGCTTTTTCGAATACGAGGCACGCGATGAAGAACTCACCTCTGATGAGTGCGCGATCACTCGAATGATCTTCCCCCGTTGAGAGGATAACATTTTCGGAATATCTGTCGATTTTGAACGCTCTGAAGGTTTCACTCCAGGCTCGCCAACGCTCTTGCGCTAAGGCACGAGTGGGCGCCAAATAAATAATTCTAGCAGATGTTAAATCATCGTCATTTGAAAGGCCGAACAACAATTCGGCTGCAGTAGTCTTTCCCGAGGATGTTCCCCCGCATAACAAAATATCCCTAAAAGAATGAAGTGAATCATTGCTTAGAAATAAAGCTAACTGCTGCTGAAGTAATGTGCATGATTTATCGGCGAAAGATCTCTCATAGTTTGCTATTAATAAGGGATGAAGTAGTGTTTGTCGCCCATATGACAAGTGCATCAATTGTTTCAGAGGGGCTCTGTCCGTCTGAAGCTGTACGGTATCGGCATGCTTGTCAAACGAGGTCGCGGCTTGGTCAGTCTCTGCGCTGGTTGGCGTGGGGGATGATTTGAGTTTATCTAATACCGAGAAGGCGTTGCTCTTTCCAGGTTGCACAATTGCCGGTCGCGCTTTTAGTGTATTGAGTTCGGCGCACATGTCTCTGCATGATGTGTCCCAGGTGGGCCATTGGGTGGCAATCGCTTCCGCGATAATTGTCGCGCCAGCTTTGTAGGCGTCATACTTGCTTAATACGTCACGCATCCGGATGCGTAAATGGTTCGCTAGTTCCTGTTCTTTGAAGTCGGCCACCTCAAGCCATTCAATCTCACGCGTTGGTGGCTTGGGGATAATGCGCCGGATCTCATGATAGAATCCAGAATTTTTTCCCGTGATCAATGGCACTCCAAGGCAGGCCGCCTCAAGGCTCGCGAGGCCGAATGTCTCTACAATAGATGGCGTGAGAATAACGCGGGAAGTTCTAATAATGCCGGCTGTCCTTGAGGTATGAAAATCGAAGTATGGATCGAAATCAAGAAAATTAATCCGAGCTGCAAGAGCCCCTTCGTTGAACACGTTCTTTTTTATTTCCCCCTGTGCTCGCGCGGAAAGATTTAAGCCGAGAAGGCGCAGCTCGGGTAGGGGTTTGCCTTCAAAATCGCCGCCCTGGAATTCAGCCGATAACGCTTTATAGGCAGAAAGAACCGCTGTCGCCTGTTTTTGATCGTTCCCCAACGATAGGCGGCCAAACACAGTTATTGATCCCGTTCGATCAAGGAACGCCGGAGCAATTTCTTCGCGTCCCGGAGTAAATGATTTTATTTTTACCCCCAGGCCGTGATATTCGCGCTTGAGCTGGTCGGCTAGCCATTTACCACTTGTAAAGGCCAAATCGGAAGCGGCAATCAGCTCGAGCTGTGAATCTGTTCGCGCCGTTCGTTCGTCGTCGGAAAGAGACCCAAAATATTCCGACTCGCGATATAGCGTGTGGATGAAGGACACAATCCTAGGTTGGCGCGTTGTTTTTGGAAGATGGTCCAGAAAGATTTTACTCACGATATCGTGTATTATGACTACGTCGACATCGATGAGTTCTGAGTATTTGACGAAGCCAATATCTTCTTTTGCCCATTTACCCGGGCGCTCGTCAGTCGTGAACTTTAGGTGCACGCCTTTTGATCGAGCGTCGTCAGCATCTCCCTCTGTGCGTTCCTTTACGAAGGCCGTTACAGTGTGTCCTAATCTTACGAGGGCGCAGCACATTCTGTAGTTAAATACATTTACGCCGCCGTGTTTAGATCCCCAGGCGGTTGACACGCTTAGAAAATGCATCGAGCCCCTCCTTGCCACGGCAGGCTTAATCATTGTCGGTGCAGAGTTATGCCGATTTTGTTTTTGGAATTGAGAATAGTCCTGGCGCGAGAATGGCTGAGGAATGGCTGCCTAGAAGAGAAGGAATAAGGATAAGCACCCTTCTCCTGTGCGGGATAAGCGGGCGTGTCGCCGCCGCAAGGTCAGCGATGATCGGTCTGTGCGTGGCATGGCTCACTGCCTCACTCCTCCACTCCGTTCCGGCCCTGCGCGGCACCTCGATGGTGCACGACGATAGGGTGCGGCGTCTTTCCAAAGCCCGCTTTGCACCTTGGCCGCTGAAGGGCATTTCGGAAGTCGTGCGCCAGCATGGCTAAGGGTAACAACAATGTCACAGCGGATAGACGTTCATCAAGCAATCGCTGACCGGATCATTGCCGCGGTCGAGCAATGAGCCAGCGTGTTGAGCTGCCTAAGTATCGACCCGCCGTGGCCGTCACGCGGTCGGTTAACATCGCGTCTGGCAAGAGGCAGGCTGCCAGGTCTGGCACGCTGAAGGCTGAAGATTGGGAACGAGCCGATTGTGACGCTTCGTAAAGCGTACATCTCTCGGATTGCCTCTCATCGCTGCGCTCAAAGTGTTCGTTGCCGCGACTAAGGATCAGGTGAGCACGATAGTTCGCAATCTCGAGCGAACGGAAGGGGTGGCAGCTAGGTGGCCAAGCCAGCGCGGCAGCCATCCAAGCCCACGCCCGGGCTCGCCGACCAGCTGCGTGAATGCCTGGTGAATGCCGTAGCTTTAAGCCCTGGTGGCGTTGCAACTCAAGGCCATGATTTTCCTGGTGAGCGGGGTGGGGATCGAACCCACGACCATCTGATTAAAAGTCAGATGCTCTACCACTGAGCTACCCGCCCTCCGATCGCGATTGCCGAGGTGACGGCGCCATCGCATGGTCATCAAGGGCTATCACGGTCGAAGCCGATGATGGGAGCATGAGGCACGCGCCAGATGATGCCGCGTAGCGATGCCCTGATGCGATCAGGCTCCGGCGCCGTGCTTACAGGGCTTTACCGGGGATGGCAACGCCCGAGGGCATATCCCGGGGCGATGCGTCGCGAGGGTTTATCCAGCCACCCGCGCGGTCTGAGCATGGGCGCGCTTCTCGCGCCGGCGCTGAACGGACGACGCGATCCCCATGGCCTCCCGGTACTTGGCGACCGTGCGGCGCGCGATATCTATTCCCTCGCGCTGCAGAACGTCGACGATCTGGTCGTCGGAGAGCACGGCACTCGACGTTTCCGCGTCGATGAGCAGCTTGATGCGATGGCGCACCGAGACGGAGGAGTGCGCGGTCCCGTTATCGACGGAAGCGATGGCCGAGTTGAAGAAGTATTTCATTTCGAAGATGCCGCGGTTCGTCGCCATATACTTCGACGACGTGACGCGGCTCACCGTCGACTCGTGCATCTTGATGGCATCAGCGACCGTCTTGAGATTGAGCGGCCGCAGGTGTTGCACGCCGTGCACGAGGAAGGAATCCTGCTGGCGTACGATCTCCTCGGCGACCCGGAGGATCGTGCGGGCGCGCTGATCGAGACTCTTCACCAGCCAGTTGGCGGTGTTCAAGCACTCGACCAGGAATTCCTTATCGCGCGACTGCGAGGCGACGTTGCGTGAGACGCGTGTGTAGTAGGCGCGATTGACGAGGACGCGCGGCAACGTCTCGCTGTTGAGCTCGACAAGCCAGCTGCCGTCGTTTGCCGGGCGCACGAGCACGTCGGGAATAACCGTCTGCGCTGGTGGTCCACCGAATGTATTGCCGGGCTTGGGATTGAGCGAGCGGATCTCGGCGATCATGTCGGTTATGTCCTCCATGTCGGTGCCGAGAATGCGCTTGAGCTGGCGCAGATCATGCGCGGCCAGCAGATCGAGATGATCGAGGAATGCCGCGATCATGGGATCGTAGCGGTCGCGCTCCTTGAGCTGCAGCGCGAGGCACTCCTTCAGCGAAGTCGCCATCACGCCCGGAGGATCAAAGGTCTGAAGCTTTTCGAGGACGGACTTTACCTGAGCCAGCGGCGCTCCGAGGCGCTCGGCGAGTTCGCTGAGATCCGCGCGCATGTAGCCGGCATCGTCGACGAGATCGATGAGGTTGCCACCAATCATGCGCTCGACGGGATCGCTCACCGCCAGCTGAAGCTGACTCGCGAGATGGTCGCGGAGAGAAACCTCGCTCGTGAGGATGGATTCGAGATCGGCATCGTCGCCACCGAGCATTGCGGGCTGGCGCGCGCCCGACCAGGCACTGCCGGCGAGGAGCGCTGCAATGTCCTGCGGGCTCTCTTCGGCAAATGCGACGTCGCGGTCGGCGTCGAGATCGTTAGCGGAGGCCGTCGTGTCGGCGATCAGGTCGAGGCGCCCGGCGCCGGCATCATCGCCATCACCGAAATCGCCATCGTCACCAGCATCGCCGTCCGCGCCGCTGTCCTTTTCGTAGGCGACTTCGTCGGCGCTTGCCGATGGCTCGTATTCCTCGTCGCGCTCGAGCAGCGGGTTGCGCTCGAGCTCGGTTTCGACGAACTCGTTGAGCTCGAGGTTGGAGAGCTGCAAAAGCTTGATCGCCTGCTGCAGCTGCGGCGTCATGACGAGCTGCTGGCTCTGGCGGAGCTCTAGCTTCGTCGTAATCGCCATACGAACTGTCCCCGACGCTGCCTCGCGATGCCTCACACCGCGCAGGAAATCACTCGAACGCCTGCGGTCTTCGATGTCCGCTACGCGTGATCACCAGGGGCACTCTAGCTCAGAATCGTAAACAGCATTGCGCGATAAGCGGCCAATTTGCTGAACTTGGCGCCCCCATCTGGGGCAGCCGTTAACCGAACATGTCGCCCAGGTAGACCCGCCGCACGTCCTCGTTGGCGATGATTTCGGACGGGCTGCCCTGGGTCAAAACCTGACCATCTGCAATGACATAGGCCCGATCGACCAGGCTCAGGGTCTCGCGGACGTTGTGATCTGTGATCAGTACACCAAGGCCGCGTTGCGTCAGATGCCGCACCAATTGCTGAATCTCGCCGACGGCAATGGGGTCGATGCCGGCGAATGGTTCGTCCAGCAACATGAAAACGGGGCGCGAGGCCAGTGCGCGTGCGATCTCGCACCGCCGCCGCTCGCCGCCCGAAAGGGCGATCGACGGACTTTTTCTGAGACGGGTGATCCGGAACTCCTCGAGCAGCTCGTCGAGCTGCTCGCGCCGCCGGCGCCGGTTGGGCTCGACGAGCTCGAGCACGGCCATGATGTTCTGCTCGACCGTCAGGCCTCGGAAGATCGAGGCCTCCTGCGGCAGATAGCCGATGCCGAGCCGCGCGCGCCGGTACATGGGCAGCCGGGTCACGTTCTGCCCGTTGATCGTGATGGTGCCGGCGTCCGCAGGCACCAGCCCGGTGATCATGTAGAAGACGGTCGTCTTGCCGGCGCCATTGGGGCCGAGGAGGCCCACGGCCTCGCCGCGGCGGACGGCCAGATCGACGCCGCGCACCACGAGGCGCCGCTTGTAGGATTTGCGTACGCCAGCCGCGGTCAGCCAGCCTTCGTGGCCGTCGGGGGAGAAGTGCGCCGCCTCCTCCTCCTCGTATTCCTCGTGATGGGCGCCATTACTCTTCGCGCGGCGACCGAGGCCGATCCGCTGCAGCCAGCCGTTTCGGGTCATGGGCACGCCTGCCGGCTGAAGGTCATTGCGATGCTTCCGTCCCAGGCGCCCGCGTGGTCGAGGACTGCCAGGATGATTGGCTCGGACTGCGCGATCCTGGCGCTGCAGGGGAGGGGTTAGCCTCGGGCGCAACGGGCGCCGGCGCTGCCTTGCGCTCACGACTGGACGGCAGGCCCCCCTTGGCGTCCTTTGGGAAGAAGATGGCGCGTACCCGTGGCCTGGAGGTGCAGGTCTGGCCGGGGACGCATGGCAGGGAACTCTCAGTCGGTGGTCCGGACGCGACCGCGTCAGCGCCGCCGGTCTCGAAGCGGGTCTTTCCCGAGGTCAGGTCCATGATGAGCTTCGAGCCTTCGACTACGTTCTTGCCCTGGTTGACGACGACGCGCCCACCGACGGTCGCAAAATTTCCGACAGGATCGAAGTCCGCCCAGTCGCCCGTGACCTTCTGGCCGTCTTTGCCGGTGACGACGACCCCATTGCGGGCCTCGATCTTCTTGATGCTCGATGCGCCGGCGGCATCGCCACCCTTGGGTGCGCCAGCGAGCAGGGACGTCTGCCCTTGGAACAGCGCCATGAGGCTCGGCGTGCGGATCACGAACTCACCCTGCTTGGCGACAACGCTGCCCGTGAAGTGCGCATTGCGACGGGTCTCGTCGAAGTCGAGCGCTGCCGCGTCGATATCCATCGGTGCGCTCGGGTCCGTGCGGAAGGCGCCGATCGCGCCCGTCTCGCTGGCCTCTGACGTCGAGGAGCGTCCACGGGATGTGTTGGATTCGGTGCGGTAGAGAATGACGTTGATGCGACCATTGCCACGCGCACTTTCCGCAGGACTGTCGAGACGGGCGCGGCCGTTGGCACGGTCGACCGCGAGGCGCTCGCCGCGCAGAATGTTCTTACCCTGGTACAGCACGACGGCACCATCGAGTGTAATGCGGTCGGCCTTGTGATCGATCTCGGCCATAGCGCTCGTGGCTCGGCGGTCGATGCCGGATGTCATGTCCACGGGGCCCGCGAGCGTTGTGCGCTGGGCTTCGGCATCGTAGTGGAGCGTTGTCGCGGTCGCGCGATCATTGTCGCGCGTCATCTCGACACCGCCGCGCGCCTTGAGGTCTGTCAGTCGTGAACCAGCCCCACCCCCGGCGGACTTGGCATCCGATCCGCCCGGCAGCGCGGCGCGGCCTGCATAAATCGCATCGAGCTCCGGAGCGAGCAGTGTCGCCGTGCCTTGGCGCGCCACGACATTGGTGCGGAAGAGGGCCGTGCGCTTCTCGTCGTCGACAGTGAGCTTGTCGGAAGTGATGTCAACGGGCTCGTTGGACGAGAAGCTCGGGCCGAGCGCGGTGCTCGTAGCTTTCTCTTTCTTCGGCGGGGCATCGGCCGATGGAGGTGGCGGCGTCAATCGCACAGCGACATCGCCGGTGAATGTCGCGAGACGACGCTTCGTTGCCATCTCCATGGCCTTCGCGCGTATGTTTCCCGATGTCGATGTCGCGATGATGGGCTCGTTCGAGACGATGCGGTTCTCTTTCGAGTAGACGGTCGCCGAAGTCAGCTTCGCGGTCATGCCGTCGGTCGACTTCACGTCGATCTGCTCGTGCAGCTCGAGTACGCCCGTTTCCTGGTCGTACGTGCCGCGTGTCGCTGTGAGGTCGATCTGCGTACCGCTCAGCTGCACAATCTCACCCTCGATGGTCGTGAGCTTGACGAGCTTTTGTGAGAGGAGATCCGTCTCAGCCGAGCGCGCGCGGATCGCATGACGCGAGCCATCCTTGCCGGCACCGGCATATTTCGGATTGGCCATCATGAGATGGTCATTCGAGATGCGTACCGTCTCGAGCGTGACGCCGCTCGCGCGCAGCGTGGTGAGGCGCCATGCGGTGAGGCCATAGATCCCGAGAATGCCGAGCGCGAACGCTGGAAGAGCGAGCCGCAACGTGCGGACCATGGTGCTGTGACGTCGCGCGACGGTGAACGCGCGCGTGCGATCGAGGCCAGACTCGTGGTCCGGCCCGCCGCGTACCAACCCGTTCGGCACAGGGCCGCCCGGCCGGTCACGCACCCGGCGTGGATCGATCGTCGTCGCCATGCTTACCCGCTGATGCGCCGGCTCCAGCCTGTCGAAGCAGCGCGTCCAATCCATTCACTGGCTGTGAATCTGGGAGATATTGGGACCGCTCGCAAGTTGTTACAACGAAAGCGGAATAACCCACAGCCTTTCAATGGCTGAAAATATCGGTGTCCTCGAAACCTGCGAGATCGAGCTTCGCCCTGTGGGGGAGAAACGAGAAGCAGGCCTCGGCGAGGGCCGTGCGGCCCTGCCGGGCCAGCATGGCGTCGAGCGCCTTCTTGAGATCATGGAGGTGGAGGACGTCCGCGGCAGCGTAGGCCAGTTGCTGCGGGCTCAGCGTGGTTGCGGCCCAATCGGAGCTCTGCTGCTGTTTCGAAAGCTCTATGCCGAGCAGTTCGTTGCAAAGATCCTTGAGGCCGTGGCGGTCGGTGTAGGTGCGCACGAGCTTCGATGCGATCTTTGTGCAGTAGATCGGGCCCGTAACGACGCCGAGGTACTGCTCCAGCATAGCAACATCGAAACGGGCATAGTGGAAGATCTTCGTGGTCCGCGCATCTGTCAGCAGCGCCTTGAGGCGCGGAGCGGACCAATCCTTGCCGTCGAACTGGACGAGATGCGCCGTGCCGTCACCGGCAGAAAGTTGCACGAGGCAGAGGCGATCGCGCAGCGGCTTCAAACCGAGCGTCTCGGTGTCGACGGCCACGGCGCCCGAGAACGTGAGCCCCGCGGGGAGATCGCCGCGATGAAGGTGGATCTGGTCTGCAGGCATAGCCGTTCAGTTCCGTGAGTTGGATTGCGCAAGATTTTGTACAGGCTGTAGAAAGTATCTAAGCAATACGTGCATAACACTTCAGCGTTAATTCGCCAGCCTCACGTGGTTTTGCACCAGTTGACGTTGGCGCGGTTGGACAGCGATCGCGTTCCGTGGCAAACTTTCAACTGTCAACTCGTACACGGAGGGCCTGATGGCGCTACACGCACATCTCGCAGAGCTTTCTGAGAAGCACAAGCTTCTAGACCGCCGGATCGAGGAAGAGATGAGCAGGCCGGGATCCAGCGATGTGGAGATCACCCGCCTTAAACTCGAGAAGCTAAAACTCAAAGACGAAATAAAGCGACTGAGCACGAAGACGAGCCACTAGGCCGCTCGCATTCGCGGGGCGCCTGTGGACTTCATGGCCGCAGGCCGGCCGGTGATCGTGCGTTGCATTGCCCGGATGTGTGCCTGTCGGCGCGTGTTCGGCAAGGGTCTTGATCGGCCGACGCTGCTTCCCGCAAACCCCGATCTGACAGCCTTTCCGGGCCCTCGTGCGTCGGGAAGGCTTTCTAGTTGCCGCTGAAGTCGACGGCGTGGGCAGCAGCAAGAGCTGCCATGCTCTCGAACCGGAAATCGGTTTTCGGCATGTTGCCGGGTGGGCGCGTGGCGCCAAATCCCTCGTCGCCATGCCGGCGATGGATCCAGCACGATGCGAGGCCGATGCTCTTGGCCGGCACGTGATCGTGGAAGAGGCTTTCCGCGACGTGGAGGATTGTCGAGGTTTCGATGTCCCGCGCGCCGAGGTCGGTGAGCATGTACTCGAAATTCCGCGCGGCCGGCTTGTACGATCCGATGTCGGCAGCCGTGTAGATGGCGTCGAATGCAACGCCGAGCCGTGCGTTGGAGTGGGCGAAGCTCTCGTTGTCGACATTCGAGAGGATCACCAGCTTGAAATGCTGCTTCAGGTAGTGAAGGGCATCGGCCGTATCCGGAAATGCGGGCCAGTCCGCGATGGAGCGGCCGTACGTCAGGCACTCCGGCCAGCTCACCGAGAGACCCCAGTGCTCAGCGAGCCGCTTGTAGACGACCGCGAGTAGCTCCGAGTAGGGCTTTGCCGGTGTTGCAAGCTGCTGCATGGCCTCGATACGGCTGTGCGCCTCGAGGATCTGGTTCCGCGTCAGGGCGGGCTTCAGGCGCTCGGTCAGTGGTGTGAGCGCGGCGACCATGCCGCTCTCCCAGTCGATGAGCGTGCCATAGCAGTCGAAAGTCAGAACCTTGAAGTTCGAGAGTTTCACGGTGCTCTCCCACGGCAGTACCAGCATCTGGTCTGTCGGTGAGCCTGCGGTGCGGAATTGTCAAGCGCGACACAGCACGGCTGGCCGGCGGGCGCTCCGCAGCGGCCTCCGCGTTGGGAGCAGGCACTCAATCCCTGCCTGAAGCGGTACCCTGGCGCGGGCGCTTATCATCCTCGCCGCGCAGGCCGCGCCAGAAAGCGCGTCGCCGCGTGCGGTCGTCTTCCTCCCAGCGAGCAAACGCCGCGCGCTCGTTTGGCGTGAGCTGCTGGGCAATGGCCGGTATCATGTCCAACGCACGCAGACGCATGGCCTGCTCGGCATCGAACAGGCGCTTCTGAGCAGTCGCATACCGTTCGGCATCAAAGGGCTCGGCGAGGAGGATTTTTCGCGCTTCGTCGCGCGCGGCGTGCACGGGCGCGCGCAGCTGGCGCATCACCTCGCGATCGCCCGCGACCGCTTTCTGGACTTCACGCCACCGTTCCGTCGGCAGGGTCACTGCAAAGCCGAACAGTTGAGCGTTCGACGACGAGACGAGGCCTGGTGGCCGGTGCGGTGCGCTGTGCCAGCGTGAGGCTATAGCACCGAGAACGAGCCCGTTGATGAGCAGAGAGATGACGAGCACGGCCAGCAGCGATTTCGGCACGCGCCGCACGACCCGCGTTTCTCTCGGCCTCAGGATCATAGGAAGTCCTCCTCGATCATCTCGAGAAGACCCTCGCCATTCAGGAAGGCGATCGCCTGGGAGGTGTTGTCGAGGCCGGTCGTGGCTTCGGCGACGATCTGGGCGACGCTCGACGGTACGAGATCCGCCACACCGACGAAGAGACCGACGACGAGCGAAGCGGCAAGCAGCGCCGCGGTCCGCCAGCCGCCCGACACACGCTCACGCCGCGGCATCGATCCGGTGAGCGCTGCCGCCTGCTCCGCCGCGCGCGCATTCTCGCCGGTACGCGGCCATGCGATGACCACGCCTGAGGAGTTCTCCGGCGGTCCATGACCCGGGCCATGACCCTGGCCATGGCTCTGATCGGGGCCAAGCTCGGCGCGTGTCGCCTGACCGGGCGCCGTATTGGCGACCGCAGCGGCGATGCGATCTGCAAGCGCCCGCGTGTCGCCGACCGGTGGGCCGGCAGCCTTCGTGAGGACAGCGTCGAGGGCCTTGGCCTCGCGAAGCAGCCGTGCCGCATCGGCATCGGCCGAGACGAGGCTCATGAGCCGCTCGCGCCTCTCCGCCGGCCAACGGGCCGGATTGCCGCCGAACGTGTCGAGCACGTTCTCGAATGCCGTAAGCTCGGCCAGCCTCTTCTCGCTCGTCATGATCTTTCGAGGCGCATATCGCGCCCCGCCTCTCGTGCCTTCAAATTACTCTTCGTCCGGCAGCAACTGCCGCCACTCGTCCTTCAATGCTGCCTTCAGCGAGCGCCGGGCGCGCGCGAGGAGCGATTCGACGGCCTCATCCGATATTCCGAGCATGTCGCCCACTTCGATCTGGCTCAAGCCCTCGTAGTGAAACAGCGTAAGCGCGACGCGCTGGCGCTCGGGAAGCGCGGCCAGTGCCTCGCCGACGCGCTTGGACAGATCCGCTTCCTCGAGCCCGCGGCTCTGCTCGGGTGGCTCGAGCGTCTCGGGGACGTCCGCGACCACGCTCGTCAGCCGATGGCGGCGCAGATGATCGAGGCAGAGATTCGTGACGACGCGCCGTAGCCAGGGCCGCAGACCTCCAGGACCGAGCTCCAGCGTGCCGGCGTGGTGCCAGACGCGCACCAGCGCCTCCTGCACGATATCCTCGGCATCGCCATCCACCCTCAGCATGCGCCGGGCCACGGCGAGCAGGCTCGCGGTGTGGCGGTCGATCAGCACGCGGAAAGCTGCGCTGTCGCCCGCGCGAATACGCGCGAGAACGGCGGCCTCTTCGGCAGCCGTCCCCGCATCCGGTCCCGGCCGGTTGCCCGGTCCTGGACCGCTATCGTGCACGCGCGTCACGCGACGGCTCCCTACGGTCGTCCCAACCTCAGGAGTGTAACTCAGCGCGCGCATGTATGCCTCGCCTTTTCGTTGCCCGCTTCCGGCGCTGGGAGCCAAGCTGCCCAGCCGGAAGTGGGTGCGCAGTGGTTAGATCTTCCTCGGCTCGACGTCTGGAGCGCGCTCCTCGCCGCGGTCGCGTCCGCGCCATTGATGGCGCTCGCCGTCATGGCCGCGATGACGATGCCAGCCGCGCGGGCGCTCGCCCCGCGAGATGGTCCCGTCCTTGTTGCGGTCCATGCGATCGAACATTTCGCCGGCCACCTTGAATGCCTGCTCGCGCGTGATCTTGCCATCCGCGGTTGCGCTGAAGCGATGCAGCACGCGCTTCACGCGGTAGTCGGTCATCTCCTTGGCGAAGGCCTGCCGGTCGGCGCGATCGAGCGTGCCGTCCTTGTTGCGGTCCATGCGGTCGAAGCGCTCGCCGGCCACGCGAAGGGCCTCGTCGAGCGGTATGCCGCCATCCTTGTCGACGGTGGTGCCGCGCAGGAAGCCGAGACCAGGACCGCCACGGTGGCCGCGCCTCATCGATCCCTGATCGCCCGAAAGGCGGGAGAGAGCATCGCGACCGCGCATCGTCGGCGGCAGATCGGCGTCGGTAATCCGGCCGTCGCTGTCGAGATCGGCAAGGGCGAAGCGGCGGCGGACCTCGTCGAGGAATTCCGATTTGGTCATGGAGCGATCGCGCCGGCTCTCACCCTTGGTGGCGTCCCCGCGATCGGCGCGGCGCTCGCGCATGCCGCGATGATGCTTGCCACCCTTGGCGAGTGCGGCCTCGATCTCGGCAGTATCGATGACGCCGTCGCTGTTCAGATCGAAGCGGGCGAACCGCTCACGCACCTTCTCATCGAAATCGGCCCGCGTGGTTTCGCCGCGGCCGAGGCCCATGAAGCCCATCATGCCTGGGCCGTGGCCGCCGTGAGACCAGCGATCCATCATTCGGTCTTGCAGGCGCTGCCCGGGCGCCGAAACGGCAATGGCCGCACCGCCAGCGAGCAGGACTGCTGCGACGATGAGCACCTTCTTCTTGGACATTTCCTGGAACTCCTCGAGTTCGACTGCTTTCGAGGAGGAAACGTCAGGCGTTCGTGAAATCCGTCGCCGTATTATTGCAACTATCTGATCGTCGTTCAGGATACGATGACGTCGAACAATCCTGCAACCTCGGCGAGAGTCGCGCGCAGCGTCGCTTCGAGACGCGCGAAATCCGGCGCATCGCCTGCCCGGGTCAGGAGTTCGCGGAGGCCGTCCGGCGCCTTGGCCGGCTCGAAGGGGCCGTCGAGGCAGAGACGCAGCACCTCAGTCAGGTTGTGCACGAGGACAGCGGCCGGTATGAGGATGTCGGCGTGGGGGGCGCTGAGCAGCCCTGCGGCGCCGAGCTTCCGAAGAGCACCGATCGTGTTCTGGTCGAGCACCTCGGGGTGTGTATCGGCGTGGGCGAGCTGGAGGAACTGCGCGATGAACTCAATGTCGACGAGGCCGCCGCGGACCTGCTTCAGCTCCCAGATGTCCTCCGTGCCCTTTTCCTTGGCAATACGCTCGCGCATGTCGCGGACGTCGCCAGCGAGTTTCGTGCGATCGCGTGGCCTGACCAGCGCATGGAGAATGGCTGTCTCGACGCGCGTGCGCAGGTCATCCGGCCCCGAAATCACGCGGGCTCGTGTCAATGCCATGTGCTCCCAGGTCCAGGCCTCGTTCTCCTGGTAGTGCTCGAAGCTCGTGAGCTGCGTCGCGACCGGCCCCTTCTGGCCGGATGGCCGCAGACGCATGTCCACTTCGTAGAGCGCGCCCTCGGCCGTAGGTGACGAGAGTGCCGTGATCAGGCGCTGTGTGAAGCGCGTGAAGTACTGGCTCGGCGCGAGGGGCCGCGCACCGTCGGACTGCTGGATGGCAGGGTCGAAATCATAGACGAGGATGAGGTCGAGATCCGAGGCGGCGGTCATTTCGCGCCCGCCGAGCTTGCCCATGGCAACGACCACGGCAGCGCCGCCGGCAACGTGGCCGCTTTGCGCGACGAGTTCGCGCTCGACCTGGTTCTGCAGCGCGGTGATCAAGTGCTCTGCGAGCGCGGCATAGGCGCCACCCGCCTGCGCGGCCGTGATGGTCCCTGAGAGCACGCGCACGCCGATCAGGAAGGCCTGCTCGCTGCCGACGACGCGGGCGCGATCGAGGGCGTCCTGATAGTCGCTGGCGGCGGCGATCTCCGCATCGACGATGCGCGCGAGCGCATCCGCATCGGGCAGGCTGCCGAAAAATCCCGGATCGAGTACGGCATCGAGCACGCGTCGACGGCGGCTCATGATGCCGGCGAGACGCGGCGCGGAACCCATGATGTCGGCGACGAGGCGCAGGAGGCGCGGATTGTTGCGCAGAAGCGAGAAGAGCTGCACGCCCGAGGGCAGCTGCGAGAGAAAGCGATCGAAACCGACAAAGGCTTGGTCCGGATCGCTCGTGCGCGACAGGACCTCGATGAGTGTCGGCTGTACTTCGGTCAGAAGCTCGCGCGCGCGGGGCGTGCGCACGGCCTGATAGCGGCCATGATGCCAGCCGCGCACGGCGCCGATGATATCGGACGGGCGCTTGAAGCCCATCTTGATGAGCGCTTCGACGGTGCCCGGGTCATCCTGCTCGCCGGCAAAGACCATGTTGGCATTGCCGCGCGTGAGCTCCGGCACATCCTCGAAGAGCGCGCCGTAGTGGCGCTGCACGCGTTCCAGGTGCGCGACGAGCGCGGCGGAGAAGGCGGGCGTGTCCTCGAAGCCGGCAAAGCGCGAAAGACGCAGCAGGCCTTCGGCATCGGCGGGCAGTGTCTGCGTCTGCTCGTCGGCGATCATCTGCAACCTGTGCTCGGTCCGCCGCAGGAAGAGATAGCTCTCCGTGAGCTCGTCGCGCACCAGCGGTTCGATCCAGCCGCGCGTCGTCAGATTGTTGAGCGCGCCGATCGTATCGGGTTGACGCAAGTCGATCTGGCGCCCGCCGGCAATGAGCTGCTGGGTCTGCGCGAAGAACTCGATCTCGCGAATGCCGCCGCGACCGACCTTGATGTTGTGGCCGGCAACGCCGATCTCGCCGAAGCCTTTGAAGGCATGGATCTGGCGCTTCATGGCATGAATATCGGCGATGGCCGCGAAGTCGAGGTACTTGCGCCATACGAACGGGGCGAGCTCCTTGATGAAGGCGTCGCCCGCCGGGATGTCGCCCGCAACGGCACGCGCCTTGATCATGGCGGCGCGTTCCCAGTTCTGGCCGAAGCTTTCATAGTAGTTGAGCGCGGCGTCCGTGGATATCGCGACCTGTGTGGCGCCGGGATCAGGGCGAAGGCGCAAGTCCGTGCGGAAGACATAACCGTCGCCGGTGCGCTCCTGCATGAGGCGGACGAGATCGCGCGTCATGCGCACGAAGAAGGCGAGAGGCTCGAGGCCCACACGCAGCTTCACGAGTTCCGGCTCGAAGAAGACGATGAGGTCGATGTCACTCGAATAGTTGAGCTCGCGAGCACCATGCTTGCCCATGCCGATGACGATGTAGCCCGAGTCGGCTTCGGCGGTGGCGCCGGCTGTACCGAGCCAGTCGCCCTTGGCGATTGCAGCATTGAAGAGAAAGCGCACGGCAGCAGCAGTGCTCGCGTCCGCCGAGTCACTGAGTGCGCCGGTGACCGTCATGACAGGCCACGCACCCGAGAGGTCGGCGAGCGCCACGAGCAGTGCCACCTCAGTTTTGTACTGGCGCAGAATGCGCATGGCATCGGCTTGGGTCGCCGCCGTGAGGATGTCGATCTCGAGCGCGTTGCCGAGTTCGGTCATGCGCGTTTCCGGCGCGCTGGCGAGAATGCGCGTGAGCCGTTCCGGATCGCGCAGGATGAGGTGCGAAAGATAGGGCGAGCTGCCGAGTGTGCCCGCAAGAAGATCGCGCACGACGGGATCGGCGAGGATCCCGGCAAGCTCGGCCGGCGCTGATGCCTCGAGCTCGGCGAGCCGATCGGCTGCAAGCCGCGCGTCGAAGGCGAGCGGGATCTCGACGATCCGCTGCCAGAGCGGTCTCAATTGACCTGCGCCTTCCGCCATGCGCCCTCACCCTCTTCCCGCGGTGGCTCGTTGTCCGCGGCATCGCCGGCCACGGGAGCGGCCATCATCGGCAGCGAGAGGAGTACGCGCAAGCCCGGCCGGTTGTCTTCGAGGCGGAGACTGCCTTCATGCAGGCGCGCGACGGCCGCGACGAGACTGAGGCCGAGCCCCGTGCCGGGCTTGGTTCGGCTGGCTTCGAGGCGCGCGAAGCGACGCAGCGCGCGGTCGCGGTCTTCTGCGGCAATGCCCGGACCTCGATCGGCGACAGCGATTTCGACCACGCCTTGCTTGGGCGTGAGGACGACGGAGATTGTCGGGTGACGATTTTCCGCCACGTTGTCATCGCCGGGCGCAGCGTATTTGATGGCATTCTCGATGAGGTTGGCGATGGCCTGCCCCAGAAGCTGACGATTGGCGCGTACGTAGACGGGGGCGCCCGCCGCGTCGTGCCATTCAAGTGCGAGACCTGCCTCTTCGGCTGCGGGCTCGTACAACTCTGCCAGATCCTCGACCATGGCGCCGATCTCGACGGGCGCCTTCGTGTTCTCGACCGCGCCTGCTTCAAGGCGCGCGATGAGAAGGAGCGCGTTGAAGGTCTTCATCAGCTCGTCGGCGTCTTCGATCGTGTTCTCGAGGCCGGCGCGCCAGGCGGGCCCGCCGCGCTGGTCCGCGAGTGCCGCTTCGGCGCGATTGCGCAGACGGTTGAGCGGCGTCTTGAGATCATGGGCAATATTGTCCGAGACCTCCTTCATGCCCGCCATGAGCAGCTCGATGCGATCGAGCATGGCATTGAGGCTCGCTGCCAGGCGGTCGAGTTCGTCGTCGGTATCCGTGCGCGGCAGGCGCTCGGCGAGATTGCCCGCCATGATGGAGCGGCTGGCGGCTGTCATGCCGTCGACGCGCTTCAGGATGAGACGGCTGAGTGCGACACCTGCAGCGAGGCCGACGAGAGCGAGGAGGGCGATGCCAAGCCCGAGCGTGCGATTGGTTGCCGCGAGATAGGTTCGCTGCGGTTCGATGTCCCGCGCGATGGTCAGGGCGAGGCCATTCGGAAGCGCGAACACACGTCCCGCCGCAAGTCGATCCGGCATGTCGGCGTCGTCCTTGGGCGGGCGATAGCGGAATGTGCCACCGCCCCGCGAATCGGCCGGAAAGGCCGGAGGTTCCGCGAGATTGCCCGCGATCACCCGCTTGTCCGCGTCGATGAGGGTGTAGAGGTGCATGTCTCCGGCATCGATGCGCCCCTGGAGCGCGCGCAGGAGCTGGTCGAGACCGCCCCGACCATAGATGCGGTGAAGTGCTGCGCCTTCGCGGTCGAGTTCCGCAATTGTCGCACGGCTCATGGCATCGTTCGTCGCGCGTGTGACGAAGGTGACGACGAGAAACGCGGTGATTGCAAGGGCGAGCGTCGCGACGGCCGCTGCACGAAAGGTCGTTGTCCGCCAGAAGCGCGCGGGACGCGCAGCTGTGGGGGCAAACGGAAGCATCGGCCTACTCGACGCCGTCGCGCATCATGTAGCCGGCGCCGCGCACAGTGTGCAGCAGCGGGCGATCGAAGTTGCGGTCGATCTTTCCCCTGAGGCGCGAGATATGGACGTCGATGACGTTGGTTTGCGGATCGAAGTGATAGTCCCACACGTTCTCGAGCAGCATCGTGCGCGTGACCACCTGCCCCGCATTGCGCATGAGATACTCGAGCAGCCGGAACTCCCGCGGCTGCAGAATAATGGCCTCACTGCCGCGCATGACCTTGTGCGTCAGGCGGTCGAGGATGAGATCGCCAACGACATAGCGCGTCGTCTGCTCCTCGGGCTGGCGGCGGCGCGCCAGTACTTCGACGCGGGCGATGAGCTCAGCGAGTGCGAAGGGCTTCGTCAGGTAGTCGTCGCCGCCTGCGCGCAATCCTTTCACCCGATCGTCGACATGGCTCATGGCCGAAAGGATCAGCACGGGCGTGCGGTTGCCCTCGGCACGTATCGTCTGGATGAGCGTGAGGCCGTCGAGGTGCGGCAGCATTCGATCGACGATAAGCAGGTCATAGCCGCCTGCACGCGCGAGTGCGAGGCCGACTTCGCCATCCTCGGCGATCTCGACGGCATGGCTTGCTTCACGCAAGCCGCGCTGCACGAACTGGGCAGTTTCGCGGTTGTCCTCGATGACGAGCACACGCATGGTGGAGTGACCTCGCGATGCAGTGAAGCGTGCCAGGTGGGGGGACCCGGCACGCTCCTCTTTCGACCCAACCTTGACCGCGTGGGGGGAACGCCGTCAATGCCGGTCGCTACAGGCTACTGAGCAGACCACTCAGCCGGCCTTGAGCTGGACGGCGACGAAGCGGAGTACGTCACCGGACTTCACGCGGAGCAGGACGGCGCGCCGACCATCGGTCTTGGCTTTCTTGACGCCGGCCTCGACCTCCGATGCGTTCGCGACCTTCTGGCCTTGCACCTCGAGGATCACGTCGCCGCTCTTGAGGCCCTTGCCGGCCGCATCGGAGCCCGACTTCACGTCGGAGATGGCGACGCCCTCGGCGGTCTCACCGGGCTTTACCGTAACCGTCGTCAGCGAGACCCCAAGCTGGTCGAGCTCAGTGACGGTCGGCGTCGGTGTGGCGTCGCGCTCGGGCGTCGGCTGAGACTGGGCAGCAACGTCGGGATTCGACGGGAAGGTGCCGAGCTTTACAGGGATGCTCTCGCTCTTGCCGAAGCGCATGACCTCGATGCGCACCGTGGTGCCAGGGGCGAACTCGGCGATCTTGCGAGCAAGGTCGCGGCTGTCGCGGATCTGGGTTCCTTCGACCGAGACGATCGCATCGCCAGCACGAAGCTGAGAGGTTGCCGCCGGACCGCCGGCAGTGACTTCGTTCACGAGCGCGCCGCGCGCCTGGCTGAGGCCGAGGCTCGATGCGGTGTCGTCGTTGATGTTCTCGATCTTCACGCCGAGCCAACCGCGGCTGACGCTGCCCTTCGAGCGCAGCTGCGAAACCACCTCGTCCGCGGTCTTGGCGGGGATCGCGAAGGCGATGCCGACGTTGCCGCCCGACGGGCTGTAGATCGCGGTGTTGACGCCGATCACTTCGCCGTCGAGGTTAAAGGTCGGGCCACCCGAGTTGCCGCGGTTCACAGCGGCGTCGATCTGGAGGTAGTCATAGGGGCCCGAGCCGATGTCGCGGCCCGAGGCGGAGACGATGCCGGCAGTGACCGTGCCGCCGAGCCCGAATGGGTTGCCGACTGCGATTGCCCAGTCACCGACGCGCGAATCCTTCGACGCGAAGCGGACGAACTCGAACTTCCGGTCGGCCTTGATCTTCAGGAGCGCAATGTCAGTGCGGGCATCGGCGCCAACCAGCTCGGCATCGAACTTGTTGTCGCGGTCGAAGCTGACCGAGATCTTCTCGGCGCCATCGATCACGTGGTTGTTGGTGACCACATAGCCGTCCGCCGAGATCACGAAACCGGAGCCCTGCGCAAGCGAGGGACGCGGCGTCGGCGAACCACCACGATTGCCGAAGTCGCGCGGCAGATTGCGGAAGAACTCGTTCAGCGGATGGTCATCGGGAAGATCCGGCATGACACGGCCGCCGGGCGCGTTCGGCTGGCCAGGGGCCTGGCGAGGTGTGCGCCGTGCCGTTCTCTCGCCGCCGTTCGTGACGTTGATGCTCACGACCGCGGGCTTAACCTTCTCGACGAGATCCGCGAAGCTCAGTGGCGCGCGGCCGAATGGCGTCTGGATGGTCTGCGCGGCGTCGGTGCGCTGCTGGGCGAGGACGCCGAACTGCGGTGCGGCCACGAGGACGCCGCCGAGCGCAGCGGCTACCGCCACTCCGGCGATCGTCCGCGATCGCTTCGAGGCACCGGACTTGACGGGTGCAAGCTTAAGCATGTTTTCCTCTCTCATCGTCAGCAGTGCTGAATGTCATGTCGAAGGAGATAGGCTGCCCCGCCTTACGGCGATCTTTCTGGGGCATGAAAGTTTGGTAATGTCCGGCGCGGAGCAAAGCAGGAAACATGGCGGCAATGACCCGGCGAACACGGCACTGGCGGGCGTTCGCCGTCTTCGGCCTCGGGGCCATGCTTGCCGGCCTCCTTTCGGTCGCCTCAGCAACTGCCGGCCCCCCGCGCACGGGAGTCTCGGGGCCGGCCGGTATGGTCATGCCTATTGCCGTCTTCGGGCGGGATGACCGAACGTCCCTGCCGGAGAGGCTCGCCGGCGTCGCGTCCCGCATGGGCGTTCTCTTCAACAATCCAGCGCGGACGGTGTGCTCCGCTTTCTGCGTCGCGCCGGCGGTCATCGCCACGGCCGCCCATTGCGTCTCCGTGCACTCGCCGCAGGGTGCGCGCCTGCGCGCGGCCGACTTCTACTTCGCCCGCGCCTACGACCGTGAACGCGACTATTCCCGGATTGAAGGACACTCGGTCGGCTCCACGGCCCAACACATCTACACGGGCGAATTCCGCCTCAATGTGCGGCCCCCGATCGATGCCGCGCGTGATTGGGCCCTGGTGCGGCTCGAGCGCCCAGTCTGCCGGCAGGGCGGACTGCCGGTTCGCCCTGCCTCGAGCGACGATATTCTCGAGATGGCGAAGGCGGGCCGCCTGTTCAGCATCTCCTATCATCGCGATCTGCCGAGCTGGACGCCGACCTACGCCGGCCCCTGTCATGCCGCGCGCGACTTCGGCGACAGCACTTGGAAGGCGATCGCGCCGGACTTCGAGAGCCCTGATGAGATCATCCTGCACACTTGCGACACGGGCGGAGCTTCTTCGGGCTCGCCCATCTTTTCCGAGACGCCTGACGGGCCGGTCGTCGTCGCGATCAACGTCGGCACGTATGTGCAGTCGCGCGTGATCACCCAGCAGGGCAAGGTGACGTCGCGTCAACAGACCGAGACGATCGCCAATACCGCCGTCAACGCGCGCGTGTTCGCGGATCAGATCGCTGCATTCGAAACGGCCAGCATCCTCCGCGCCGGCAATCCCATACGCCAGCTGCAGGAGCATCTCGCGGCTCTCGGCTACTATGGCGGGCGCGCCGACGGCGACTACGGCCCCGTGCTCAAGGCGGCGATCGTCGAGTACGAAAAAGCGCGCGGCCTGCCGCCGACGGGCCTTGCGACGTCGCCTCTGCTGTCACGGCTCGTGGCCGAGCTGACCTCGCGGCACAGGCCCACTTCCGCGCCGCCGCGCTAGGACGCGGCTGCCGCCTGCACGCCCGAAGAAGCGGCTCACCGCGGTAGCCAATTTTTGATGCGCCGTTGATGAGTTTATCACGCTTCTTTGACGCCGCGCGCTGAGGATAGCGAGTATCAGTTTCACGATCCTGTTGGAGCAGGCTCATGATCCAGGATCACCCTCAGGATGCCTTGTCGCCCCGTCTAAGGTTTGGCCACGTGCTGCGCGCGATGGTGCCGGCGCTGCTCGCATTGTGTCTCGCTCCAGGTGGAGCCATCGGCCAGCCGACCGCCCTCGATGTCTGTGCCAACGCTTTCGATCCTGCGAGCGCCGTCGCTGGCTGCTCGGCCGTTGTCGACGCGGACTGGGCGAGCGACGAGCAACTTCGGCTCGCCTTCAACAATCGTGCAAACGCGCTCGCCTATCTCGGTGACATCGAGGACGCCGTTGACGACTACGGCCGCGCGCTCGCCTATGATCCGCACTACGTGAATGCACGCTACAATCGCGCGTGCCTCTATCTCGAGACGCAGAAGTTCGACGCGGCGATCGCGGACTTCGACGTCGTCCTGAGGCTCGAACCCAATCGCACGGATGCGCGCAACAACCGTGCGCTCGCGCTGCTCCGCTCGAGCGATCTCGACGGCGCCATAGCGGGCTTCACGACCGTGATCGTGCTCGATCCGACCCATACCTTTGCCTACAACAACCGTGGTGTCGCCTTCCGCCGCAAGGGTGACACGCCTCGCGCGCTTGCCGATTTCAGCATGGTGATCGCGCTTCGTCCGGACTTTGTCGGTGCTCTGAACAGCCGCGGCGAGCTGCACGCTGAGGCAGGGCGTTCGGACAAGGCTGTCGCCGACTTCAGGCGCGCACTCGCGCTCCAGCCTGATCATGCGGCCGCGCGCGCCAATCTGCGGGGTCTGCTCGGCGATAGCAGCGAGCATTGGTGAGCGCACCGCGGGCGTATCCCTCTGGCTTCGGCGGGCGGAGTGGTCTAAGGCAGGATGCATCGGCCACGTTCGATGGATCCGCTAATGGCTCACACAACGCGACTGCTCTTTCTTGCAGGCTCGACGCGCACCGGCTCCTACAACAAGCGCCTCGCCGAACTAGGTGCCGAGATCGCCAACGCGAACGGCATCCACTCGACCTTTGCCGATCTCGGCGACTATCCCATGCCCATCTACGACGGCGATCTCGAAGCCGCCGACGGGCCGCCGGAGAATGCGCGCAAACTCAAGGCGCTGTTCGAGGTTCACCACGGCATTTTCATCGTCTCGCCGGAGTACAATGCGTCCATCCCGCCGCTGCTCAAGAACGCGCTTGACTGGGTGAGCCGAATCCGCGACGGGGAGGAGCCGCCGCTCGCCGTTTACAAGACGCGCGTCTTCGCCATCGGCTCGGCTTCGCCGGGCGCATTCGGCGGCATTCGTGGCCTTGGCGTGCTTCGTCAGACGCTGGAAATCGGCACCGGCGCTCTCGTGCTGCCCGACCAGTTCGCCGTACCGCGCGCCAGCACGGCATTTGCCGACAACGGGCATCTCGCGGACAAGAAATCCATGGAACTCTACAAGACGACGATCGAGAAACTCGCGCGGGCGGCGTTCGTCATGCACGGGGAGTTTCCCAAATCATGAGCCGGCAACTCGCTGCACGCGACCGTCTGTTCGTCGCCCTCGATGTCGCGAGTGTGGATCGCGCGCGCCAGCTCGTAACGGAGCTCGGCGATACCGTCTCCTGCTACAAGGTTGGGCTAGAACTGTTGTTCGGCGGCGGTCTCGATTTCGCGCAGGGTCTCAAGGCCGCGGGCAAGACCGTGTTCCTCGACATGAAGCTGCTCGACATCGCCAACACCGTCGAGAAGGCCGCAGCCAACATCGCGAGCCTCGGCCTCGATTATCTGACGATCCACGGCACGGACACGAAGACCGTCGCCGCGGCCGTGAGCGGGCGTGGTGCGAGCAAGCTCAAGCTGCTCGCCGTGACTGTGCTCACAAGTCTCGAGCAGGCGGACCTCGAAGAGCAGGGCATCAAGGGCATGTCGCCCGCTGATCTCGTCGTGCATCGCGCGCGACTTGCGACAGCCGCTGGTGTCGACGGCATTGTCGCCTCGGCGCAGGAAGCCACCATGATCCGCGCGGCCGTCGGGCCGGATGTGCTGATCGTGACGCCCGGCATTCGTCTCGCGGGTGGCGTGGCGGGTGATCAGGTGCGCGTCATGACACCGGGCAAGGCCATTGCGGCCGGCGCCGACTGCCTCGTCGTCGGACGCCCGATCACGGAAGCCGCCGATCCGCGCGCCGCGGCCGCAGCCTTCATCGCCGAGATCGACGCTGCGCTCACGATGTAGTGTTTCCTCCTGCTATCGCCCGCGACTGACGCGGTTGCCCGGTGTCTGCTAGGATCGGCGCTGCGTTGGGGGCGTATGTTGCGTTGTGCAGGAGGTGCCCATGCGACGCTATATTATCGAACGCGCGATCCCTGCTGTCGGTACATTCGAGCGTGAGCAGTTGAGGGAGGCCGCGAAGACCTCCAACGGCGCCCTCGCCAAGCTTGCGCCGGACATCCAGTGGGTCGAGTCCTACGTGGCCGCCGACAAGACGTTCTGTGTCTATCTGGCCAAGGACGAGGCCGTCATCCGCAAGCACGCCGAGATCAGCGGTTTCCCCGCGACGACGATCACGGAAGTGAAACGGACGATCGATCCGACGACAGCGTCGAGCTGAGATCATTCGCGGCTTGAATGGCCTTCATCGGGCATGCGGTCGTGTGTGCGTCGCACACGTCGACCGGCGTGCTTTGCCGCGCTTGTCATCGGCCCTCCTTATGTCCAGTATTCGAGCACTACTGGCAGCATCCGCCAGGGCTCTCGAGTTACGAGGCAAGGGAGAGTAAGCCGATGAATGTACCTCAGGTTCGTCTGACCAGTCTTGCGCACGGTGGCGGCTGCGGCTGCAAGCTCGCGCCCAACGTGCTGCAGCAGCTTCTCGCCGATCAGCCGGCTATGGCGGCCTACAAGCAGCTCCTCGTCGGCACGGACACGGCGGATGACGCGGCCGTCTGGCAGCACGACGAGAACACCTGCATCATCGCGACGACCGACTTCTTCATGCCCATGGTCGATGATCCCTTCGACTTCGGGCGCATCGCGGCGACCAACGCGATCTCCGACGTCTATGCCATGGGCGGCAAGCCGGTCATGGCGCTCGCGGTGCTGGGTATGCCCGTCGACAAGATCCCCATCGAGATGGTGCGCGAGATCCTGAAGGGCGGCGCGAGCGTGTGCGCGACGGCGGGTATTCCCGTTGCGGGTGGCCATTCCATCGACTGTCCCGAGCCGGTGTACGGCCTCGCCGTCATCGGCGTATGCCGCCCCGAGCAGGTGCGCCGCAATGCCGATGCCAAAGCGGGTGATGCGCTGATCCTCACGAAGGCGATCGGTGTCGGTATTTATTCGGCGGCCATCAAGAAGGGCGTGCTGCCGCCGGCCGGCTACACGGAGATGATCGCCTCGACGACGCTGCTCAACAAGATCGGCGCCGAGCTTGCCGAGGACAAGGATGTGCACGCGATCACGGACGTGACGGGCTTCGGCATTCTCGGCCACGGGCTCGAAATGGCGCGCGGCTCAGGCCTCACGCTGAACATCAAGGCGAGCGAGGTGCCGCTGCTGACCCAGGCCGAGAAGCTCGCGCAGGAAGGGCATGTCACGGGTGCTTCGCATCGCAATTGGGCGAGCTATGGCGAGAGCGTCGTGCTGCCGGAGGGCATTCCCGACTGGCGCCGTCATCTGCTGACGGACCCGCAGACCTCAGGCGGCCTCCTCGTCGCCTGCGCACCGGGACGTGCGAACGACCTCGTCGCGAAGATTAAAGCGGCGGGTTATGCGTCGACGCGCGTGGTCGGGACAGCCGAGGCGGGTGAGGCGAAGGTGAGGGTGGGGTAGGGTGAGCAGAACCGCCTGTGGCAGTGCGTTCCGACGCAATGCGCAAGCTCCGACTTTTCGGAAGGCAGCAGAGTAAGCGCTGGATCATGCCTAGAGATGCGAATGGCCACAAGAGAGGCCGAAATGATCCATGTTGGTGCGGGTCGGGCAGAAAGTTCAAGAATTGCCACTTGAGCCGCAGCACCGAAGAACCTACCGCGCGCCACGAAGCCCTAAATGGTGCGTTGTCCTCCTTCAAATTTGAAGAGTGTTCGTGTCCGGCGGATTGGAGACACGAATGCAGTGGAAATATAGTCAGAGCGCACAGTCTCTCCCGGCGGAATGCACTCGCAACGGTCACGGAAGCAGGGCACGTCTTCTCTCTGACGCCCGATATGAAGCAGCTTTTCAATCATGATAGGATTGAATTTAAGAATAAGAGCGCAAAGGCGGCGTCAACATTCACAGGCTTCTGCGGCTATCATGACAATAGGATATTCCTGAAGCTCGATAACAACGAGTTCGATGGTGGCGTCGAGATGACGTTCCTGTCGGCATGCCGAACTCTGTGCCGCGAGCTATTCGTAAAAAGGGGGCAGCTTCGTAGCGCAGAATTTGGTCGGGGCATGGATCGGGGGAGGGGTGTCAACGCGCAGATTCAGATTCAGCAGATTGCGTCTGACTTATTTGACGGCGCGAATGTAGCTCTCGACGAGCTGGAGGAACTAAGGCGTCTGTTCGAGCCCGCTCTAAAGGGAGGAGACTACAGCGAATTCGCTTTCGCAAATTATCACTTCAACGTGCAGCCACACCTTGTGAGCGCTGGCGGCTTCAATCCGTCCCATGACACGAGCGCTGCTTTTCTTCAAAGCCTAGATTTGGCTACGAGAACGGAGAACGTTTTCTTCTCCATTCTGCCTGATGGCGATGGCTTCTGGGCCTCCTTTATGTGGAGGCGAAGTCACACGCTAGTGAGGCGGTTTGTCGATGACGTGGAGGAGAATTTCTGTAGCCCAGGTGGAGCTTATGGTGTTGCGCTGTCGCATATCGAAAACACGTTCATGCGGCCATCATTCTGGGAGAGCCTACCAGAGGCAACGAAGGCCGATTTCTCTTTTTTGCATTCAATGGATATTTGGCATCAAGATTATCGCGGAGCTAAGAATGTTGTTGCTAGGCTATCATTGCAGTATCCTGGGGAAGCAGACAGAATTCTGAAGCAATAGCGCGTACAATACGAGTGGAGCAGCTGCCTTAGTGTAAATCAATAGCTAGCTAATGCGTTTCACGTCCGAACAACTCACCCACCCTTACCCGGGTCGACGAAGAACTCCTTCACGCGCGCGAAGAACCCACTCGACGCGGGGTTGGTCTCTTTGTTCGACTCGCGCTCGAACTCTTCGAGCAGCTCGCGCTGCTTGCGGGTGAGGTTCTTCGGCGTCTCCACCTCGACCTGAATGTACATGTCGCCCTGCACCTTCGAGCGCAGAACCGGCATGCCCTTGCTCTTGAGGCGGAATTGCTTGCCGTTCTCGGTCCCCGACGGCACCGGCATCCGCACGCGATTGCCCTCGACGGTCGGCACATCGACATTGCCGCCGAGCGCGGCCGTGGTCATGGAGATCGGCACGCGGCAGAAAATGTCCGCGCCATCGCGCTGGAAGAACTCGTGCGGCTTGATGGACAGGAAAATATAGAGATCGCCCGTCGGCCCGCCGCGCTGGCCAGCCTCGCCCTCGCCCGCGAGGCGAATGCGTGTGCCGTCCTCGACGCCCGGCGGAATGGAAACCGCGAGCGTGCGCTCCTTGGTCTGGCGGCCATGGCCACGGCAGTCGGGGCAGGGATCGTCGATCGTCTCGCCGCGACCCTGGCAGGAGGGGCACGTGCGCTCGATGGTGAAAAAGCCCTGGCTCGCGCGCACTTTGCCCTGGCCGGCGCAGGTCGCGCATGTCGTCGGGCGCGAGCCCGCGCGCGCGCCTGAGCCGGAGCAGGTTTCGCACGTGACGCTCGTCGGCACGCGGATCTGCGCCTGCTTGCCGGTGAAAGCTTCCTGGAGGGTGATCTCCATATTGTAGCGGAGGTCGGCGCCGCGCTCGCGCGTATTGCGCTGGCGACCGCCGCCACGGCGCCCGCCCATGAACTCGCCGAAGAGATCGTCGAAGATGTCGGACATGGACGAGGAGAAGTCCGGTCCGAAGCCGCCCGGCCCGCCAGGACCGCGCCCGCCCTCGAAGGCTGCGTGGCCGAACTGGTCGTAGGCGGCGCGCTTCTGCTCGTCCTTCAGGACCTCGTAGGCCTCGTTGATCTCCTTGAACTTCTGCTCGGAGGAGGCGTCGTCGGGATTGCGGTCGGGATGAAGCTCCTTGGCGAGGCGGCGGAACGCAGACTTGATGTCCGCGTCGCTCGCGCCGCGCTTGATGCCGAGCACATCGTAATAGTCGCGTTTAGCCATGAGAACGTGATCCGATCCCCGCCCGCCGGGTCAGGCCCCCACCAGGGCCTCCACGGGCATTTTGCGTCACTCCAGGCATGAATTGACCCCTGACCGGTTCGCTGTCGCCTGGACCGAGGAGGTCCCCGAGATGATCCGGTGGAGCATCTCAGTGGCGTCGTGGCGGTCAGGGGTCTGCATTGCTAGCTCCGAGGTCAGCCGGACTTCTTCTTGTCGTCCTTGACCTCTTCGAAGTCGGCATCGACGACGTTATCGCCGCCGGAGCGTCCGCCATCCGCCTTCGGGCCTTCGTCGCCCTGAGCGTCAGCCGCGCCCTTGTCTGCCGCGTAGATTGCCTCGCCGAGCTTCATCGACGCCTGCATGAGCGCCTGCGTCGCTTCCTGAATGCGCTCGATGTCATCGGCCTTGGCCGCTTCCTTGAGCGTGCTCAGCGCGCCCTCGATGGCGGTCTTGTCCTCGGCGCCGATCTTGCTCGCGTGCTCGGTCAGATCCTTCTCGATCTGAGCCGTGAGCTGGTCGGCCTGATTGCGCGCCTCCACGAGACCGCGCCGCTTCATGTCCTCGTCCTTGAAGCGCTCGGCCTCCTCGGCCATGCGCTTGATGTCGTCGTCCGAGAGGCCGCCCGAGGCCTGGATGCGGATCGACTGCTCCTTGTTCGTCTTCTTGTCCTTCGCGGAGACGTGGACGATGCCGTTGGCGTCGATGTCGAACGTGACCTCGATCTGCGGCACGCCGCGCGGGGCCGGCGGAATGCCGTCGAGGTCGAAGCGGCCAAGCATCTTGTTGTCGGCCGCCATCTCGCGCTCGCCCTGGTAGACGTTGATCGTCACCGCGCGCTGGCCATCCTCAGCCGTCGAGAACGTCTGCGACTTCTTCGTCGGGATGGTCGTGTTGCGGTCGATCAGGCGCGTGAACACACCGCCGAGCGTCTCGATGCCGAGCGAGAGCGGCGTCACGTCGAGCAGCAGCACGTCCTTGACGTCGCCCTTGAGCACGCCGGCCTGGATCGCGGCGCCGATGGCGACGACCTCGTCCGGGTTGACGCCCTTGTGCGGCTCCTTGCCGAAGAGCTTCTTCACCTCGGCCTGCACGCGCGGCATGCGCGTCATGCCGCCAACGAGCACGACCTCGTCGATCTCGGCGGCCTTGAGGCCGGCATCCTTGATCGCCTGTTCGCAGGGCGCGAGCGTCTTGAGGATGAGGTCCTCGACGAGACTCTCGAGCTTGGCGCGGGTGAGCTTCATCGTCAGATGCAGCGGTGACTGCGTCTGCGGGCTCATGGAGATGAACGGCAGGTTGATCTCGGTCTGCTGGGCGCTCGACAGCTCGATCTTCGCCTTTTCAGCAGCCTCCTTGAGGCGCTGCAGGGCGAGCTTGTCGTGCTTGAGATCGATCTGGTTCTCTTTCTTGAACTCCGACGCGAGGTATTCGACGAGGCGCATGTCGAAGTCTTCGCCGCCGAGGAACGTGTCGCCGTTCGTCGACTTCACCTCGAACACGCCGTCACCAATCTCGAGCACGGACACGTCGAAGGTGCCGCCGCCGAGGTCGTAGACCGCGATCGTCTTGGCTTCCTTCTTCTTGTCGAGGCCGTAGGCGAGAGCCGCTGCTGTCGGCTCGTTGATGATGCGCAGAACCTCGAGGCCCGCGATCTTGCCGGCGTCCTTGGTCGCCTGGCGCTGGGCGTCGTTGAAGTAGGCAGGCACCGTGATGACGGCCTGCGTGACGGGCTGGCCGAGATAAGCCTCGGCCGTCTCCTTCATCTTCTGCAGAATGAAGGCTGAAACCTGCGAGGGCGAGTAAGGCTTGCCGTTGGCTTCGACCCAGGCGTCACCGTTCGCGCCGCTGGTGATCTTGTAGGGCACGAGATGCTTGTCCTTCTCGACCATGGGGTCGGAGAAGCGACGGCCGATGAGGCGCTTGATCGCGAAGAGCGTGTTCGAAGGGTTGGTCACCGCCTGGCGCTTGGCCGGCAGGCCGACGAGGCGCTCGCCGTCGTCGGTGAAGGCAACGATCGAGGGGGTCGTATTCACGCCCTCGGCGTTGGCGATGACTTTGGGCGTGCTGCCTTCCATGACAGCAACACATGAGTTCGTCGTCCCGAGATCGATCCCGATGACTTTGGCCATTTTCTTCTCAATCCTCTCGTTGCGGCAAACCGGCCGGGCCCGCTACGGCACCCGATAGTGCTTTAAACCCGCGGGGGTCGGCAGCTCCGGTTCCCTGGAGTTGGTTATTTGGCTGACCGGTATATAGGAGTGCCTCGGAGGCCCTGCAACGCCCGCAATCCACACCTTTGTGACAATTTTGCACTGCGAGTTTGCATGAGCCTTATGCTTCAGGCGAAGGCCCCGAAGAGCCCCCGTTAGCGGCGTTGTCGTTTTCGGCTTCAGACGCTGCCGCGGCAGCCCCCGTTGCGTCTGCACCCTGCGGCTGGGTGGCCTTCTCGACCTTCGGTCCGCCCTTGGCGACGACGACCGATGCGGGCCGCAGAACCCGGTCCTCGATGGTGTAGCCGGCCTCGAACACGCGCACGACCGTGCCGTTCGGCACGCTCGCATCCTGGTGCTCCATGACCGCCTGGTGTTGATGAGGATCGAATGCCGCACCTTCCGCGGCTATGCGCTTGATGCCGTAGCGCTCAAGCACGCCGGCAAGTCCGCGCTCGGTCACCGTTACGCCATCGAGGAGGCCCTTGAGGACCGGATCGGAGGTATCGGTCGGCACGGCGGCCAGTGCCCGCTCCAGATTGTCGGCAACGGACAGCATGTCCTTGGCGAACTTGGAGACGGCGTATTTCTGCGTATCGAGGCGCTCGCGCTCTCCGCGCTTGCGGACGTTGTCCATCTCTGCGTAGGCACGCAGGACCTGATCTTTCAGATCGCGCACCTCGGCCTGGAGGGCCTCCAGGCGCGCGGTATCCGGCGCCGGCTCCGCAGCGACTTCGCCTGCCTGCTGGCTGTACTCGGCGGCTGCTGCGTCGCGCTTCGCGGCGGTGCCGCCGGTGGCGTTCTGCTCAGGCTCGGGCGCCCCGGCGCCATACCCCGGTGCCTGGGGGTCTTGGGTCTGATTGCTCATGCTTCCTCGTGCTCGTCCAAATGAATAGCGCGATAGATATGCTCAGCGCCGCCGGGTCCGAGCGTCCGGCAAGCGATCGCGCTCGACCCTCGCATATCATGCCCCAGGGCGGCAAAATCAAGTCAAAGTGCGGCTTACCAGTCGTGCAGTGTAGTCGACCATCGGAATGATCCGGGCATAATTCAGGCGCGTCGGGCCGATCACGCCGAGCACGCCGACGATGTTGCGCGAGGAATCGCGGAAGGGCGATACGATCAGCGACGATCCCGACAGCGAGAAGAGCTGGTTCTCCGAGCCGATGAAGATATGCACGCCATCGCCCCTCTCGGCGAGACCGAGGAGCTGGACCAGCTCGCGCTTCGCTTCGAGGTCATCGAAGAGCTGACGAATGCGCTCGAGATCCTCGATGGCCGTCAGATCCTTGAGCAGGTTTCCCTGCCCTCGCACGATGAGGCTCTTGCGCTCATCGCCCGCACCTGACCAGGTCGCGAGCCCGGCCTCGATCACCTTCTTCGTGAGGGCGTCGAGTTCGGCCTTGGCAGTTGCGAGCTGCCTCTCGATCGCAACCTTCGCCTCGCTGAGATTGAGCCCGCGAATTTGCGCATTGAGATAGTTTGTCGCCTCTACCAGCGCGGACGGCGGGAGCCCGCGGGGGATGTTGATGACGCGGTTCTCGACCGTCTGATCCTCGCGAACGAGAACGACGAGCGCCTTGCCCGGTTCGAGCGGCACGAACTCGATGTGCTTCAGATGATCGTCGCGTTTCTCGCTGATGACGAGGCCGGCGCAATGCGAAAGGCCCGAGATCATGTCGCCGGCTTCGGCAAGCACCTGATCGACCGAGCGCTGCCGCTTGACCTTGACCTGGGCCTCGATCTGGCGGCGCTCCTCATCCGTCAGGTTGCCGACCTCGAGCAGGCCGTCGACGAAGAGGCGGAGGCCGGTTTGCGTCGGTAGACGTCCCGCGGACGTGTGCGGTGCATAGATGAGGCCGAGGTGCTCGAGGTCCGACATGACGTTGCGGACAGAGGCCGGCGAGAGCGTCATCGGCAAATGGCGCGAGAGATTGCGTGAGCCGACGGGTTCCCCCGTCGCGAGGTACGACTCGACGATGTGGCGGAAGATCTCGCGCGTGCGCTCATTGAGCTGGATGAGTCCGGTCGCGCTTTCCTTGGTGGGTCGGTCCAATGCTCACCTCCGGGGGCGCAAGCCTGTGGGCGCCGTGGTGGTCCATCATGTTAGGAATGCGCTGATCGTTCGTCAAACTAGTGGTGCGGCGACTTATTTCAATGGGTTGCGGTGAGCTGCAAGCCGCCTATGCTGATGCAACAGAACCGTGCCCGCGGAAGCCGTCTCGAGGAGGCCGACATGAGCAAACTACCCGACCACGATCCCATCCCAGGTGACGCGTTCTCCTGCGATGCCATCGAGCACGTTATCGTGCCGCGTGCACGCGATATCGGCGGATTCGAAGTGCGCCGCGCGCTCCCCTCCGCCGCTAAGCAGATGGTCGGCCCGTTCATATTCTTCGACCAGATGGGCCCCGCCGAGTTCCTGCTCGGCACCGGCATGGATGTGCGCCCGCACCCGCATATCGGGCTCGCGACGGTGACCTATCTCTTTCAGGGCGAGATCTGGCACCGCGACAGCCTCGGAACGTCGCTACCGATCAAACCGGGTGAGCTGAACCTCATGTCGGCTGGTTCCGGGATCGTCCATTCGGAGCGTACGAGCACCGAGGTGCGGTCCCACCAGCACGAGCTGTACGGCATCCAGGCCTGGGCGGCGCTGCCGAAATCGCACGAGGAAACTCCGCCCAAATTTGCGCATCATGGCGCGGAGGAGCTGCCGCGCATCATGGGCGAGGGCAAGCGTGTCCGCCTCATCATGGGTGAGCTGTACGGCCAGCGCTCGCCTGTCGAGTTCCCGCATCCGAGCTTTTATGCCGAGGCCGTGCTGGCACCTGGCGCGGTGTTGCCGCTCGATCCAGCCTATGACGAGCGCGCGGTCTACATCGTCGCGGGTGAGATCGACATTGCCGGCGATCGCTTCGAGCCGGGCCGGCTGCTCATCTTCCGGCCGGGCGATCGCATCTCGATCCTGGCATTGAGCAACGCGCGTCTCATGCTGCTCGGAGGTGAGCCCATGGATGGCCCGCGGCACATCTGGTGGAACTTCGTATCGTCCTCGCAGGATCGCATCAACGCTGCGAAAGCCGACTGGAAAGCGAAGCGCTTCGATACTGTTCCTGGCGATGCGGAAGAATTCATTCCAGCGCCGGAATAACCAAGTGCAACTGCAGCGCGCAGCCATGCCGCACTGACTACCATCACGTCTGCAATTCTGTCTGCAACCGACAATCCGCCTTGCGCGTTTCCGGGTATCAGCCAACAGCAGAAGGATAAGCAGATGGCGATCGTGCTCAAAGCCTTGGCGGCCGCAGCCTTACTCGGGGCGTCGGCGACTCTCGCTGCCGCTGCGCCGGCCAACAATATGAGCCAAATACCGAGCGGCGTGCGCGGCGACCTCGTGCAGCAGGTCCACGGCGACCACAACTCGTGTCGGCGCGACCGCCGTGGTTGGCATCGCCACAATCGCTGGGGTGAGCGTCGTCCGTGCCGGCGCTGGGATGGCCGAGGCAAGCGCCCAGGCGCGTGCGTACAGGTCGGTCCGATCTGGTATTGCGGCTGACGCCTGACGTCGGCAAATAATCAAGCCCCGGTCCGAGAAGGGCCGGGGCTTTTTTAACTGTGCCAGCTCGTAGTGAGGTGCTGCTCAGTACGCCGATGCCGTCTCGCCGACACCATCGCGCTGGTAGAGGTCGCGCCGGAACTGGATCACGCCATCCTCGGTCGCCCACGCCGTGATGTAGACGAAAAAGAGCGGCATGGGCTTCTTGAGGCGCACATCCAAGCGCTCGCCCGACTTCTTCATGGCGAGCACGCGCTCCTTGTCCCAGCCCTGATCCTGCATGAGCCAAGCCGCCAGGTGCTCGATACCCTGCACGCGCACGCAGCCTGAACTCGCGGCGCGGAAGTTGCGCCCGAACATGCGATCCGACGGCGTGTCGTGCATGTAGACCGAATGGCTGTTGTGGAAGTTGATCTTCACGAAGCCGAGCGGATTTTCCGGACCGGGCTTCTGGCGGAACGTCAGGCCCTGGGTCGCTGCGCTGTTCCAGTTGATCTTCGTGCTGTCGAGCTTTTTGCCATCGCCGCCGTAGGCGTCGATGCCGAACTTCGCGAGCACATCCTGTCCCTTCTTGGACATGGCGCGGCCGTTCGGAATGAGGTCCTTCTGGATGACCGTCGGCGGCATCGTCCAAACAGGATTGAAATTCAGCTCGTGGATATGCGAGCGCAGGATCGGCGTCTGGCGATCCGTCTTGCCGACCACGCCGGCGTGACGGGACACGACCTTGTCGTTCTCCACCGCCTCGATCTGCGCGGCCGGGATATTGACGATGATATAGCGCTTGGGAAGTGAGCGCGTCATCTCGGTGAGGCGGCTCAGGTTGGTCTTGAGCTGGCGCAGGCGCGCCGCGGCCGAGACGTTGAGCGCGGCGATCGTGCGCTTGTCGACGATGCCCGTCGGCGTCAGGCCGTTCGAGGCCTGAAAGCGGCGCACGGCCCGTTCCAATGCGCCGTCGAACATGGGCGTACCGTAGTCGTCGGCTTCGCGCAGGTCGCCGGACATGGCGAGGCGCTGGCGGAGCAGGGCCACGGATGAGCCGACGGCCCCTGGCTGCAGCTGCGCATCCGGGAGCGGTTGCCAGCCGCCTTTCGCGACGATGTCCGTGTAGCGGTTGATGGCTTCCTTGAGCGCTGCGATGTTCTCCGGCGAGAGCGTCGGGAAGCCCTTTGGCGGATTGGCCTCCCACTGGCGCGCGAACGAATGATCATACGCTGGCGGCGGCGTGTAGTTGCTCGCGAAAGCGCCATTGGACCAGGCGTTGTTGGCCCAGCTGTTGCCTTCCGAGGCGCTCGCAGTCGCCAGTGGCGCCGTCAAAGCCAGCGCGACGGCAAGTCCACGTGCTAGTACGCCAACGTGACCAAGGGATCCCTCGGAAGAACCGTCCGGCATTTCTCCGATCATCGCAGCATCCGCATCTTTTTGGTTTGAACACACAACAACGAGCAACGAAGACCGTGGCCTGATCCTCGCTCTACTATCTTCCAAATCCTTTGCGCATGTTGCGGCGACCCGACGAGCTGCCAGCCTTCTCAAAGGCTTGCCTCAAAGTCGCCACATATTGTTAATGCGGCAGTTGGGTCAGAATTGGAAGTGCCGATGGTGCCACAGAGGTCGCTTGCCGCTCATCTGATGCAAACGAGTCACGCCTGAGCGTCGTGCGCCTGCCAAGGAGGTAGCCGAGCCCGGAAACTTTGCGTGTGGTAGCCGCATTTAGGTTGTGCCGACGTCGTGGCATTCAACTGCGATTCCGGGTAAACGAAGCTCCAGGACTGCGGAGCAGGACGCGAGGGCCATGCAACAATCCACGAGGAAGGTCGCCGTCATTGGCGGCAGCCGCATCCCTTTTTGTCGCTCCAATACGCTTTATGCGGACCTCGGCAATCTGGATATGCTGACAGCCGCGCTGAGCGGCCTCGTCGACCGGTTCAGCCTCGCCGGCGTGCATGTGGACGAGGTGGTCGGTGGCGCGGTGGTCTCGCATTCGCGGGACTGGAACCTCGCGCGTGAAGCCGTTCTCGGTACAAAACTCGCGCCGACATCGCCCGGCACGACGCTGATCCAGGCCTGCGGCACAGGCCTCCAGGCGGCCATGGGAATCGCTGCCAAGATTGCGATCGGTGAAATCGAATCGGGCATCGCGTGCGGCTCCGACACGACCTCGGATGCGCCGATCGTGTTCTCGAAGCCGTTCGCCAAGCGACTGGTGGCCGTCCAGCAAGGCCGCTCGTTCGGTGAGAAGCTCTCGGCGTTCAAAGGTTTCTCGCCGCGCGAGCTGGCGCCGCAGCCGCCGTCGGTCGCGGAGCCGCGAACGGGCCTCTCCATGGGCCAGCATACAGAGCTGATGGCACAACACTGGAAGATCACCCGCCAGGATCAGGATCAGCTCGCCTACGAGAGCCACATCAAGGCGGCGGAGGCTTATCGCACCGGCTATTTCGACGATCTCATCGTGCCGTGTGCTGGCGTGTTCCGCGACAACAACCTGCGCCCCGACATCAGCGTCGAGCGTCTGTCTTCGCTGAAGACCGCCTTCGACAAAACCGATCGCGCCACGCTCACGGCAGGCAACTCCACGCCGCTCACGGATGGCGCTTCGGCCGTGCTGCTCGCGTCGGAAGAGTGGGCGCGTGCGCGCGGTCTGCCCATTCTCGCGTATTTTACGGCAGCGCAGACGGCAGCCGTTGATTTTGTTGCGGGCGAAGGTCTGCTGATGGCGCCGACTGTCGCGGTGTCGCGCCTTCTCGACCGTACGGGTCTCACGCTCCAGAGCTTCGATTACTACGAGATCCATGAAGCCTTCGCGGCGCAGGTGCTTGCGACGCTGAAGGCCTGGGAAGATCCGGATTACTGCAAGACGCGGCTTGGCAAGGATGCGCCGCTCGGTGCGATCGACCGCGCGAAAATGAACGTGAAGGGATCCTCGCTCGCGGTCGGTCATCCTTTCGCGGCGACAGGCGGGCGCATTGCAGGGCTGCTGGCGAAGCTGCTCGGCGAGAACGGCGGGCGCGGCCTCATCTCGATCTGCACGGCCGGCGGTATGGGCGTCGCTGCCATCATGGAAGGCGCGCGCGCCTAAGCAGAAAGCGCAGCGGGCGCCGACTCGCGTCGACGCCCGCCAGAATCCAGTCCACTGCTCAGCGACTACTGCTTCGGCTGCTGCACAGCATCCTTGGCCTTGTCGTAGGCATCCTTCGTGGCTTCCTTGGCCTTCTCATAGGCCTCCTTGGCCGTCTCGGATGCCTGATCGATGGCCGGCTTCGCGGTCTCCATGCTGCGATCGGTGATCTCGCGCGCCTTTTCCGAAGCCCGCTCGAGCAATGTCTTGCGCGGGGTCTTGCGCTCGTAGGCGGGGAGAGCCGCAATCACTTCCTTGGTCAGTTCGGGCACGGTGACTTTGCCGTCCGGACCGAAGCGAAGTGAGGAGAAGCGCAGGCCGAGCCGCTTTTCACCCGCGCCGAGAAATCCACCCGTGCCGATGACGACGCCTTCGACGCGCAAGTCGGAGGTCAGAATGAGCTCCTCGATGTCGGCGATGATCTTGTCGTCGGGGCCGTAGATCTTGGCGCCGATGAGATTGTCGCTCGAGAGGATCTGCCCATCGGCCTGAGCACGGAAGAAAACGCCGCGCGGGATTTGAACTTCAGCCGCCGGGCTCGCGGGCGGTGCGGCCGGTGGCGTCTGCGTTTGTGCGAACGCCGGGCCGGCGACCGCGAGAGCAGTGGCTGCAGCAAGGGCAAGAGAGAGGCGTCGCATTTCACAGGTCCTTCTTCACAGCTGAGACGCGCGTCTGAGCGCAATAGTCACCCGTTCGCGGGGGTGCGAACGACTACGCGCTATTTGGTACGTCCGAGAGATTTCAACAACGTCACGCGCGCAAATAAGTTCCTGCCTCAGCAGGGCAATTCGCCACAATCTCGCCAGCATCCAGGCGCGTGCGATCGGTAGCCGATTCGTGCCGTTCAGCCCTTGGCGAGATTGCGCGCTGCTGCGAGCACTTCCTCTGCGTGGCCTGGAACCTTGACCTTGCGCCAGACCTCCGCGACGCGGCCTTTGGCGTCGATCAGGAACGTCGAGCGGTCGATGCCCATGTACTTGCGCCCGTACATGGATTTCTCGATCCAGACGCCGAACTTCTCCGCCACGGCGTGATCCTCGTCGGCGGCGAGGCGGATGTTCAGATCGTGCTTCTCGCGGAATTTCTGATGCTTCTTCAAGCTGTCGGGCGATATGCCGATGACACTCACGCCGGCAGCCTCGAACTTGGGCGCGAGGTGGGTGAAATCCTTGGCCTCGGTCGTGCAGCCGGGGGTGTCGTCCTTCGGGTAGAAGTAGATGACGGCCGGCCGGCCGGCGAGTTCGGCAGGGCTGATGCTGCCACCGTCGTCGGTCGGCAGTTTGAACGCCGGCACCTTGGCGCCTTTTTCGATGGGGGCTGTGGTCATCGGGGAAAGTCTCCCTTCGGTCGTTTTCCTGCGCCGATCGTGAGGCATGGGGTGGCGTAGGTTATCGCCATCCGCGTTAAGGCATCTGGTACCGAATCAGGCTGACGATGCCAAGGATGGTGCCGCAAGGACAGCCGCGGCAGACATCCTTGTTCAGTAGGCGTCAAGCATTTGGCACGACGCAATAAAGACGCATTGCTGGGACTACGCTCGACGTCACGCCCAGGGGGGCGAAACGAAGTGCTGAGTCCCGATCTCGGGTAGCTGCCGAATGTCGCGTCGCGAAGGGCAGTACACCGGGCTGTCGAGATTCGTGGATGGTCAACGGGTTAGGGCCAGGGATCAAAGGCCAGGGCCAGACGGCAGGGGAAGTCGGCGATGCATGGCCAGCTCGGCCAAGCGAGCGATAATACCGACGGCACGCCTGTGCCGGCCGGGCCGCTCCCTGCTGCGGCGCCTGAAGCGATTCGCCCCAAGATCGAGCAGCGCGGGCGCGCGTCGCGTCCTGCAACGCGCTGGCTCAAAGGCTGCGCACGCGGTTTCCTGACGATCACCGCTATCGTCGTACCACTCGTAGCGCTCGCTGCCGGCGTTCTTTACGCGCGACTGCTGACTGGCCCGATCTCGGCCTCGTTCCTCGTCGAGCCGATCCAGCGCGTGCTCAACGATGAGATGCCGGGCATTCAGTTCCGCATCGAAGATGCCATCATCCAGCTCGGTTCCGGGGGCGGCATCGAGGCCCGGCTGACCAGCGTGCGCGTGACCGAGGACACGGGCAGCGTCGTCGCGCTCGCCTCGCGCGCGTCGGTCCAACTCAGTCTGCGAGCCTTGCGCGCGGGGCGGATTGCGCCGGCACGCATCGATCTCCTGCAGCCGCGGGTGGTTCTCTTCTCTTCCGACCGGCCGTCCTACATGCTCGGCTACGGCCGCGATCTGCAGGGGCGCACGCTCACGATGCCGGCCGGTGTTGCCGGCGGGGCGGCGCCGTCGCGCGAGACCGAGGTCGCCAAAACCTTCACGATCATGCGCGATCGCATCGATGCGGCCCGTCAGGTGGCGGAGATGGCGGGTGAGATGCGCCGTCGCAAAGGAGCCGCCTCCTTTCTCGAGACGCTCGGCCTGAAGGACGCGTCGCTCATCGTGTCCGATGACGGCCAGCAGACCGTGCTGCAGGTACCGAGCCTCGAGCTCTCGATGCGCCACCGTTCACAGCGCAGTGTCATATCGGGCAACGGAACGCTGGCAGGAACGGGAGCGCCCTTCAAGTACAGCTTCCGCATGGAGGACTCCGAGCGTCGCGATCGCCTGACGCTGAACGTCGAGGTCGAAGAGCTCGTACCGCGAACACTCGCACTCGGGCATGTGGGCCTCGAGCTTTTCGAAGGCCTTGATCTGCCGATCGTCGGCCGGGGCGCGATCGAACTCTCGCGACAGGGCGATGTGATCGGCGGCACCTTCGATGTTTCGCTCGGCGAGGGGCGCGTGCACCTGCCGTGGCTTGGCAAAGTGCCGCTCGATCTCGCTGGTGGCGAAGTGAAGGCGAGCTATGAGGGCGCCGAGCGCCGGCTCGTGATCGCGCCGTCGACTTTACGTTGGCGCGCGAGCCACGCGACCCTTCAGGGCCAGATCGCACCGGCGATGGGCAATGATGGCGCCGCTGGCTGGCGCTTCGAGGCGCACGGCGTCGACGGGGTGCTGACCGCCGATGATCTCGGCGCGCCGCCACTGCCCCTCGCTTCGCTGGTCGTGCGAGGCACGGCCTTCCCCAAGTCGGGGCACGTCGAGGTGTCCGAGTTCGCGATGACGGCCGGCGAGGCCAAGCTCGCGATGGTCGGTACGGTCGCGGCGTCGGGTAGCGAGCGCATCGCGCGTCTGGATGGGCGCATCGGGCCCATGTCGCTCGATGCCCTGAAGACCATGTGGCCGCAGGGCCTCGCGCCGCAAACTCGGAAATGGGTCGCGAACCACCTTGTGACCGGGCGCCTGAGCGGCGGCGCATTCAGCATGACGAACGAGCGCACCGATCGCGTCGGCCCACGCGATCCGGCCGCGTTCCGCGAGCGGGCATTGTCGCTCACGCTGGATGGCGAGCAGATCGGTCTCGAGTATCTCAAAGGTCTCCCGCCGCTCGAGGCGAGCACGGCGCGCCTGACTGTCGAGGGCTCGAACGCGACCTTGAGGATCCCCGCCGGCATCATCAAGACCACGCCGACGCAACACCTCCAGGTTCAGGAGAGCAGTCTCACGGTCAGCGGTGTCGATCAGGATCGCCCGCAAGCCCGTCTCGATGTGCGCCTCGCGGGGCCCGCAAGCGCGCTGACCGATCTCCTCGGTCGCCCGCAACTCGGGCTCATGCGCAATGTCTGGCTCGACGGCACAGGGTTCGACGGCAAGCTCGACGCGCGCTTCAGCGCTGCATTCCCCGTGCACGAAGGGCTTTCGATGCAGGACGTGCAGATCGTCGAAGGCAAGGCGAGCATCGTCGAGGGGCACGCCCGAAAAGTCATGGGGCGCTACAATGTCTCCGGCGCGTCGATCCGCGCGGAAGCACGCGACAACGCCATCGACTTCGTCGGCGAGGCGCTGCTCGACGGCGTCCTTACCAAGCTTGGTTGGCGCTATTCGTTCGCGGGCGCTGGCGCACTGGCCGATGCGCAAGGCCTGCGTCTGCGCGCGAAGATGGGAAACAGCGAGCGCGCTCAGCTCGGCATTCAGCTCGGCGAGCTCGTGAATGGCGAAGTGGACGTCGACCTCACCGTGCGCCAGGGAGATGACGACGGGCACGTGGTGCGCGTTGTCGCCGATCTCACCGGTGCCGAGATCCAGCTCAGCGATCTGGCCTGGTCGAAGCCCGCTGGACAGCGCGCGGAGCTCAAATTCGATATCGGTAAGCGGCGCGACGGCAACATCGCGCTCCAGAATTTCAGGCTCGACGGCGACACCATCGGCGTGAGCGGGTGGGTGGCGCTCGGTGCCGACAACCGGCCGGTCGAGTATTTCTTCTCGGACTTCTCCCTCAATACGGTGAGCAGCATGACCGTTCGCGGCGTGCTGAGGCAGGACCGCGTGTGGGAGATCAAAGTCAATGGCGCACGCTTCGACGCGCGCAGTATTTTTGGCGGCTTCCTGAGCGTCGGTTCGGGCGCGCGTCAGGACAGCGGTGAGCCGCATCAGTCCGTCGGTCTCGACCTTGAAGCCAAGGTCGAGACAGTGACGGGTGTGCCCGACGTCTATGTGTCGTCCAATCCCGATCCGCGGTTACGTGGTGTCAGCCTGAAGTTCAGTTCGCGCGGCGGGCGCGTGCGCGAGATCGACTTCAGCGGCCGTCATGAAAATCAAAAGATGCTGCGCGCATCGATGAAGGCCACCGGCAGCGCGCCGCGCGTTTTTACCGTCGACGCCGACGACACGGGCGAGGCGCTGAAGCTCATCGGCATCTACCGCAGCATGCGGGGCGGCGAAGGGCGGCTCGAGATCAACCTCGATGCAGCCGGCGCAGCGGAGCGGCGCGGGACGATGCGCGTGCGCAAATTCCACATCATGGGCGATCCCGTCGTGAGCGATATGGCGACCGCCTACAATGACGGCGGACAGCCGGCGATCAGTCAGGGTACGCGCGGGCGGCAGGTCGTTCGCGAGCAGATCGAATTCGATCGCCTGCGCGCGTCGTTCGCGACAGGCAATGGCCAGCTGGTGATCGAGGATATGGAAGTGCTCGGCCCGATCCTCGGCGCGACACTGCGCGGCAAGCTCGACTATCGCACCGAGCAGGTGCATCTCGGCGGCACCTATACGCCGCTCTCCGGGCTCAATCGCGCGTTGTCGGGTGTGCCGCTCTTCGGCGAGGTGCTGACCGGGCCGCGGCGCGAGGGCATCGTTGCGATGACGTTCGCCATCCAGGGGCCGATGGCCAACCCGCAGTTCGTTCCCAATCCGCTGTCGCTGGTGACGCCGGGTATCTTCCGCGAGCTCTTCCAGATGGCGCCGAACAATCCCACGGTCACGCCGGGGACGCTGCCCTCGCAGAAGCGCCGTCCGGCGCCGCAGCCGCAGACCATGGCGAGCCCCCCTGCAACCGGTCCGTCCGAGGGTTCAGCTCAGCAGGCGGCCCCCGGCGGATCTTCGCCAGATGCCGAGGCCGGCAAAGCGGCACCGCGCGGCCGTGCGCGCGCCACCACGCCTGAGATCACCGACGGTTGGGCCGCGACGACCGATCCACGTGCTGGCACGCGTGCGAGGAACTGACGCGCTCCGCTAGCGCCTTGCGCCACTCGGCTTACTCTTCACGGGCGTAAACGAGGGCACCTGGAAGCGCTTGCGGTAAGCGCCGGGCGTCATGCCGGTGACACGCTTGAAGAGCCGGCGGAAGAATGCCGCATCCTCATAGCCGACCTTCCAGCTGATCTCGTCAGCCGGCGCTTCGGTTCGCTCAAGACGACGCTTGGCATCCTCGACTCTGAGGCGCTGGACGTAGTCGAGCGGTGCGAAACCGGTGGCTTCGGTGAAACGCCGCTTGAATGTGCGCTCCGCGAGGCCGGACCGTCGGACCATTTCTTCGACCGGGCTTGCGATCGCAAAGTGATTTGCGAGCCAAGCCTGCGCATCAGCGACGACGGCATCGCCATGATCCTTGCGGCCTTCGAAAACGATGTAGGGCGCGAGACCGTCGTGATGCCATTGAAGTGCAAAGCTCCGCGCTATCGCCTGCGCTGCCGTTGCGCCGACGTGACGAGCAATGAGATAGAGCACGAGGTCATGCCAGGTCATGGACGCGCCTGACGTAATGAGTTCTTCGCGTTCGCCGGAGACCACCAGCACTCTGTCCGGACTCAAGGGGATCTGCGGATAGACGCTCGCGAACTCCTTCGCATAGCCCCAATGGACCGTTGTCGTCTGGCCGTCGAACAGTCGGGTCTCGGCGAGCAGGAATACGCCCGAGCAGGCCGAGCAAAGCAATGCGCCCTGGGCATGCATCCTCTGCACCCAATCCACGATGGCCGGGTAGCGGTCGCGCACCCAGCCGTCCGGCCCGAGCAGGATCGACGGCACGATGATGATGTCCGTCGTCTCGATGTCGGCAATTGCGCGGCGCGCTTCAATGGGTACGCCACTGACGAGTGCCACGCTCCCGCGCTCGGCTGCGACGATCTCGACCGTGAAGGGCGGTTTCTCGGGCAGAGATGGATCCGCGCGGCCGAGCATCCGGAAGGATCCCAGCACATCGTAGATGCCCGTGAGCGTCGAAATGACCGCGTCGGGGATGGCGATGAGGCTTACATGCAGCGGCCGCGTCCGGGGCGACATGTAGGGCTCCTGGCACAAAAGAACCGTCTCTGGCCAGTCTCGCACTGATGCGTCCCTCGGCCAATCGGCATTCTCCGCCCACTCGGTGCAAGGGGCGCCGGAGTTGAGATGGAGCACAAAATGACGGTCAATCAGGAAAAGCTCGAGGCACTTGTCGGGCGCCTTATCGGAGAGATTTCAGCCGGATACGGCGGCGTCATGGTGGCCATAGGCGACAAGCTCGGCCTCTACAAGGCCATGGCCGGAGCCGGTCCTCTCAGCTCGAGGGAGGTAGCGCGGCGCAGCGGTTGTGCCGAGCGGTACGTTCGCGAATGGCTGAATGCGCAAGTCGCGGGTGGATACGTGGACTACCATCCGGCGTCGGCGAGCTACGAGCTGTCCGCAGAGCAGGCCGTTATCCTCGCAGACGAGCTGAGCCCGGTCTTCCTGCCGTACGCCTGGCAGATCGTCTCTTCCATGTGGGCCGACGAGGCCAAGACGCTGTCAGCTTTCAGGACCGGCAAGGGCGTGAGCTGGGGTGAGCACGATGAGCGCCTGTTCTGCGGTATCGCTGCTTTCTACCGCAATGCCTATAGCGCAAACCTCATCGAGCACTGGTTGCCGGCGCTTAGTGGCATCACGGAGAAGCTTCAGCGCGGCGCCCTCGTGGCAGACGTCGGGTGTGGTCACGGGCACTCGACGGTCCTCATGGCCAAAGCATTTCCCAAGAGCCGCTTCTGGGGCTTCGATACGCATGAGGAGTCCATTGCCGTCGCGCGCAAGGTTGCGGTCGCAGCGGGCGTCGAGGATCGCGTGAGCTTCAGTATCGCGAAGGCGGATACCTATTCGAGGCGCGACTACGATCTCGTCTGCTTCTTCGACTGCCTGCATGATATGGGTCGGCCGGTCGAAGCCTTGCGCTACGCTGTAAGTGCCATGTCGGATGACGGCACGCTCATGCTGGTCGAGCCCTTTGCGGGCGATCGCGTCGAGCAGAACATCGGTCCGATCGGGCGCCTCTACTATGCCGGCTCGACGACCATGTGTTGTGCTCATGCCATTTCGGAGAATGGCACGCACGTCCTCGGTGCGCAGGCCGGGCCACGGCAGATCGAAGATATCTTGAAGTCTGCGGGGCTCAGCTCGGTGCGAAGGGCGCTCGAGACACCTTTCAACCTGATCTTCGAGGCGCGTCGATAAAGCGACGCGCGATTTCGCGCACCGGCCCTGTCACCTGGGTGACAGCGGTAGCTGGAGCGAGAGTTTACGACCTCGCTCCGCACGTCACCAACAAACCAATGGAGATGAACATGAGCACCCAGCAACTTCCCATGGCCGACGCGATGTCGCCCGCTGATACCGCCTCACCAAGGCGCGCGATCTTCGAGACGCTCGGCAGCATCGAGCGCGCCGCGCGAGCTTATCTGGTCGAGCAAATGCGTCAGCGCGCCATTCGCCGTGCCGAGGCGCAGGTCAACGGGCTCGACGACCGCCTGTTACGCGATATCGGGCTTAGCCGCGGTGAAATCCATTCGGCTGTCCGCGCGGCCGAGCGCGAATTTTTGCTCTCGGCCCAGCCCAAGTGACCATCCGCACGGCTGCCTTGCTACAGCACAGCCGTCGTGCGGTTTGCCCTACACCGGCCGCAGCAGAACGTGCTTCTTGCGGCCGAGACTGAGCTTGATCACGCCATCGCCTGAAACGTCGCCCGAGCGGAGCTTGGCCTTCTCGTCGCTGACAACGGCATCGTTCACGCGCAGGCCGCCGGCTTGGACCTGACGGCGCGCCTCGCTGTTCGACTTCACGAGGCCGGCGGTGACGAACGCGGCGAGGACACCAAGCTCGTTCTCGATGTCGGCGACGGGGATCTCGATCGTCGGCAAGCCTTCCGCGCTCTCGCCCTGCTCGAAGGCGCGGCGTGATGTTTCGGCGGCGGCTTCGGCCTTCTCCCGTCCGTGCAGGAGTGCGGTTGCTTCCGTGGCGAGCGTCTTTTTCGCCTCGTTGATCTCGGCGCCGCCGAGCGCCGCCAGCTTCGCGACCTCGCTCATCGGCAGCAGCGTGAAGAGCTTGAGGAAGCGCGCAACGTCGGCGTCCTCGGTGTTCCGCCACATCTGCCAGTAGTCGTAGACGGGGAGCTGGTCCTCGTTGAGCCACACGGCACCAGCTGCCGTCTTGCCCATCTTGGCGCCCGAGGATGTGGTCAGCAGTGGACAGGTGAGCGCGTACAACTGATGCGTCCCCATGCGACGACCGAGGTCGATGCCCGAGACGATGTTGCCCCACTGATCCGAGCCGCCCATCTGCAGATTGCACTTATAGCGCCGTGCGAGTTCTACGTAGTCGTAGGACTGCAGCAGCATGTAGTTGAACTCGATGAACGACAGCTCCTGTTCGCGCTCGAGGCGCATGCGGGCTGAGTCCATCGACAGCATCCGGTTCACCGAGAAGTGCCGGCCGACGTCGCGCAGGAACTCGATGTAGTTGAGCGGCGCGAGCCACTCGGCATTGTCCGCCATCACCGCGTCGTGGCGCGCATCGCCGAACGACAGGAACTTGGCAAAGACGCGCTTGATGCTGTCTTTGTTCGCCTCGATGGCCTCGATAGGCAGAATGCGTCGCGTCTCATCGCGTCCCGAAGGATCGCCGACGCGCGTCGTACCCCCGCCCATGAGCGTGATGGGCTTGCCACCGCCGCTCTTCTGCAGCCAGTGCAGCATCATGATCGAGAGCAGGTGCCCGATGTGCAGCGAGGGCGCCGTGCAGTCATAGCCGACGTAAGACACGATCTCGCCCTTGGCGGCGAGGGCATCGAGCCCCTCGAAGTCCGAGCACTGGTGGATGAAGCCGCGCTCGGCCAGTATGTTGAGGAAGTCGGACTTGTGCGTCGTCATGATATGAGGCTTTCGGTCGTATCCCCGCCGCAATGGGGCGGCCAGGGGACGATAAGGTCGGCGCAAATTGCACAGAAAGGCCGCCATGGGCAAGATCAGGCGCGCGATAGGGCTGATGAGCGGTACGTCCATGGACGGAATCGACATCGCCCTCATCGAAACAGACGGGGAAAGCCATATCCGGCGCCTCGCGGCGGGAGGCGTGGACTATGAGCCGGCGTTCAGGGAGCGGCTCCGCGGGGCTTTGCGCGACGCGGTAGATATAAAGGAGCGGAACGAGCGGCCTGGGAGCCTCGCCGCCGTCGAGGCCGAGCTGACCAGGCTCCACGCCGATGCTGTCCTCCGTTTCATCGGCGACCGAATGCTCCAGCCCTCGGCCATCGACGTGATCGGCTTTCATGGGCAGACGGTATTTCATGCGCCGGAGCGGGGCTTGACGGTGCAGATCGGCGATGGTCCGGCGCTCGCGGAGGCGGCCGGGATCGATGTCGTGCACGACCTGCGCGCGGCTGATTGCGCCGCAGGCGGCCAGGGCGCGCCGCTCGCGCCGGTCTATCACCGTGCGCTTGCAGCGAAGGCGCAAGAGCGCCCGGTTGTGTTCGTCAATGTCGGTGGTGTTGCCAATGTCACTTCAATTGGCGCCGACGGTGCGCTGATCGCCTTCGACACGGGCCCGGGCAATGCCATGATCGATGATTGGATTGCGCGGCGCACCGGCGCATCGCGCGACGAAGACGGCGCGCTTGCGGGCCGCGGCAAAGTGCACGACGATTACGTCTCGGCATACTTCCGGCACAACTACTTCGCGCTAGCCGCCCCGAAGTCTCTCGACCGCAATGCCTTCGACGGCACGCTCATCGAGCCGCTTTCGACGGAGGATGGTGCCGCAACGCTGACGGCATTCACGGCGGCGGCCATCGCGCGGGCGCGCGAACACCTGCCAGAGGAGCCACGTATGTGGATTATCGCCGGTGGCGGCCGGCGCAATCGCACTTTGATGTCAATGCTCGCCGGGCATGTGAATGGCGCCGTGGTGCCCATCGAGGCACTCGGCTTCAACGGCGATGCTGTCGAGGCCGAAGCCTGGGCCTACCTCGCTGTACGCTCGCTCGACCGGCGACCCATCACGTTCCCAGGTACGACCGGTGTGCGCGTGCCGACCACCGGCGGCGTGCTGAGCCGCGCGTGATCCGAGGAAGTCGATCTACTGCGGCGCGAACGGATTCTTCCATCCGCGCTGCTGGCGTTCCGGAAAGGCGCTGGACAGATAGTCGAGCATCTTCTCGCGGTCATCGCCCTGCACGTCCGGCATCTTGTGACGCTCGGTCATGAATGTCAGCACCTCATCCCAGCGGTGCCGGCTGAGCCCTTGTTGCGCCACGATCTGAAAAGAGTGGCAGGCAATGCAGAAGTAGAAGGTCTCCTCGCGGTTCGGATGATCGGGATACATCTCCGGCGTCTCGTCGCGTGGCTCGAAAGCCGGCGGCGGCTGCTGAGAGAGCGCCGGCGATACCGCCAATGCGCTCCCGATCAGCATTGCTGCGAGTGATTTTCTCAGCACGTGCACGCTCACCCGACCAGTACCGCGATGCGATGCATGGGGTTGCCGCCGTAGCCCTGCGGGTTCCAGTTCGGCGCCACATGCGGCTGCATGCGATCCTGGCTGTCGGTCGCGCGCACCCAGATCTCGTAGTAGCCGTCGCTCGGCAGTTTGATATTCGCGGTCCAACGCTGCCAGTCGAAGCGATTGCGTGGAGCGCCGAGCTGCGTCGGCTGCCACGTCGAGCCGAAGTCGGTGGAGACGTGCACCGCCTTGACCGAGTTGTCGCCCGCCCAGGCTGCGCCGCGCAGCGCGAGCTCACGCGTGCCGGCCGCGAGCTTGGCGCCGTTCGCGGGATTGGTGACGATGCCACGTACGGGCATGGACTCGAGAATTTTGAAGTTCTTTGAGTCTGGTTTGCCGCCTGGGACCATCGGTTGGATCGGTACGCGGTAGCTCGTGCCGGTCATGCCGGGTCCATCGTGCTCCTTGTCGCGCAGGGTGATCTTGTTGAGCCACTTGTGCGACAGTGAGCCCGGCCAGCCAGGAATCATCAGCCTCAGCGGGCCGCCATGAATATTCGGGAGCGCTTCGTCGTTCATCGCCCACACGATCAGCGCCTCGGCCTCCATGGCCTTGGGAATGGGCATGCCGCGTGAGAGCGTGAGCTGCTTGGGATCACCTGAGAGATGCTGGTCCGTTCCGTAGTGCGCGGTATAGACGGCGCTCGACTTCGGACCTGCTGCCTTCAGCACTTCAGCAAGCGAGGCGCCCGTCCACTTTGCGCAGCCGGCACCGCCATTCGTCCATTGATTGCCGCGTGCCGATGGCGTGTAGAACGAGCGCCCGTTGCCGCCGCACTCCAGCACGGCATGGACCGACTTCTCCGCGAAGCGCTTCTTCAGTTCGCCGAGCGTCAGTTTGAGTGGCGAATTCACCTCGCCGTCGATCGTCAGTTCCCACGTATCGGGCTGCGCCGGCGGGTCGGGGAGCTGGCCATTGTTGCGAATGAAGAACTTCGAGAACGGCGTCGTCTCGTCATCGAGCAGATGCTCCGGCGTCTCCGCGACCAGCGGGCGCTCGCCGAGCAATGTGAGGCCCGGATCCTTGCCGGGGAAGCTGAATGGCTGAGGCGCCTTCGCTGCCGCGGCTGCTTCCGGCGCCTTCTTTGCTTCCTGAGCAAGGGCTGCCGGGATGAGGCCACCTGGCATGGTGGCGCTGTGGACGATCGTACCGCCGACGGCAGCGCTCATGGCCGCGAGTCCCGCGCCATTGAGGAAGCCGCGACGTGACACGTCGGCCCTGCGCCCGAATGCGACCGCGTCGGCGCGCTCAGCATCCTCGGCATACATTTCTTCGATCGATCGTTCGCGTCTCCTCGCCATTGTTCTGTCCTCTCCTATGCGTGAGGTTCGACGTATTCATATGAATACATCCGAATATAATGATACGATTGATGAGAGGTGCTGCCAACTGCGGACGGTGCAGGAGGCGGCGGCGTCCACTGGCGCTTCCGCGCTCGCTCAGTGCATCCGGGTTACGGCGTGTCTCGAATGCCGAATGCTCCACGGGTTTCGGCCGTCAAGGCGTTGCGAATCGATCCCTTTTTGCTGCAACTGCTTAAAGTTGGGAATCTGTGGAGGCGGGGTCGAATGTCCATCTTCGAAGCCATGGAGCGGCTGGCGGGTGCGGCATTGCTCGCGCTCGCGCCCGCTGCGGGCGTTACAACTGTTGCCGAGCATCGCAGCCGTGGTGTGCATCTCGTCGCGGCGCTTCGGGCGCGCGGCGCTGGCGACCTCGTCGATGGTTATGTCGGTGAGCTGACGCGCGAAATCTGGGTCGGGGCCGAGACGCGCAGCTTGCCGCAGGAGCAGCTCGAGCGGCACTTCGCGGAGCTCGCCGAGATCCTGGCCGACTACGAGATTTCCGAGGCCTGCCTCGAGGGAGCGCTATCGGCGTCAGCCGGAGGCGACCGCGGGCGGCGCATTGCCGTCGATCTCTTCCTCAAAGCCCGCTCGGATGGCGTGCTCGCGGCGCGTAATCTCTCCGAGGACGTCGCGATGTTCGTGCTCGAGCGCAGCTTCGCGCGGCTCGTGCGCGAGCGTCAGCGCATTTCGTCGCTCGCTCCCATGCTGAGAGAGTTCCTCGGACCGCAGCCGAGCGTCGCACCTGCGCCGCCGCCGGAAATGCCGCAGGCCATCGCCGAACCGCCGCGCCAGATTGCGACCGCGACCGTGGCCACGCCTGCACCAACCGCTCCGCCGAAACAAGCACCGCCGGTTCTTCCTGCCGCCGCTCGGCCGCCAGCCGAGGCGGATGAGCGCGCTCGCATCCGCACGCAGTACGATATCTCGGAAGCGGCCGAGGCACGCATTTTGGCGCTCATCGAGAGCCAGGGTGCGAGCGGAACCGGGCGGATCGCCCGCCTCGAGGCCTTGGCGCGCTGGCTCCAGGAAGCACGCGCGCAACTCATGCGCCCGACGAACGATGACGGCGACCTGCGCAAACTCAAGATGCGTGCTGCCGATGCGCTTGCCGCGGGTGATCTTGCGCTCGCCATGGAGACGCTGAAGCAAATTCGCCGCGCGCTCCGCGATGGCCGTCGGCGCATCGAGGCGCGTCTCGAGGACGAGGTCGCGGCACTCAAGACGCAGATGACCGAGGAGGCGCGTGCCGCTGCCCGTCTCGCGGAGCTTGCGGTCGCTCGGCGGGACTATCTCGTTGCTGCCGATCTGTTCGTCGAGGCCGCCGATTGTCTGCCGAAGAGCGCACGCGAGGAAGCTTGGCGCTATCATCTCGCCCGCGCCGACGCTCTCTTCCGCAAGGCCGAGGAGGAGGACGATGAGCCCGCGCTCGGTGAATCGCTCGCAGGCTATGGTGGTGTGCTGAAGCTGCTCTCGGATGGCTCGAACGCCCGCGGGGCAGCGCGCGCCAATATCGGCCTCGGTCGTGCACTGCACCGTCAAGCCGAAGCCGCAGCCGGTGTCGGGCGCCTGACCGATGCCGTCCAGGCTTTCCGCAAGGCGCTGACGCTTGTTTCGACCGACGACGCTCCAGTTTTGTGGTGCGAGGCACAGGCTGGGCTCGCCAGAAGTCTTGCGCTCTCCGGCAGACGTGCTCAGCAAGTGGCCCCGCTTCGCGAAGCGGCAGAGACCTATCGGGCAGCGCTGGCCGCCGCGACCGACGAACTGGCCATGCAGTCCCGGCTCGAGATCAATCTCGGGCTTGGTGCGGCGCTGCTGGAACTCGCCGAACTCGACAAGTCGCCGGCGGTGATCGAAGGCGCTGCGGCCGCCTATGCGGATGCGCTGGCGTCGCTGTCACGGGACGAGGCGCCTGCAGCGTGGGCTGAAGCCAGCTACAATCTCGGCAGCGCGCTGCTCACGCGCGCCGATATGCGCGGCGACGCTGGCCCCGATGTCCCGAGGTTGACGCAGGCCGTGGCCGCGCTGGGCGGGGCTGTGGATGTGATGTCGCCTGATCGCGATGGTGAGATCTGGGTCAATGCCAGCTTGACGCTTGCGGATGCGCTCGCAGCGTTGGCCGAGACGGAAGCACAGCCCGCCGGGCGTCTCCATCAGGCCATTGCGACCTACCGGCGTGTTCTCGACGCGGTCGACCGCGCGTCGACGCCCATTACGTGGGCAACGGCCAGCATGAACCTCGGCTCAGCGCTCATCCGGCTCGGTGAGCATGAGGACAAGCGCAACAACTGGCTGGCTGCTGCTGGCGCGATGGTGCCGGCGCTCGAGATCTTCGAGGCCGAAGGCGCCAACGCGCATGCTGACGTCGCTCGGCGCACTCTGAAGCGCTTCCACGAGGAATGGCTTGGCTTGCTCGCCCCACAGCAGCCCACTGGCCCCGTCGCGCCCCCTGCGACGCCGCGTCTCCAGCAGGTCAGCTAATACGGCTCCGCTTTTACCAGACGGTGTGTTCGCGCGACGTCGGCTATAGTGCCGATGCGGCGGTCCGTGCTCGTCCGCGATTGTTCCATCATCCGACGTAGGAGAGCCGATGCCCCGTATTTCGCTTCGCCAATTGCTGGATCACGCTGCCGAGCACAGCTACGGCGTCCCCGCCTTCAACATCAACAATATGGAGCAGGCGCTCGCCATCATGGAGGCGGCGAATGCGGTCGACGCGCCGGTGATCATTCAGGCGAGCCGGGGCGCGCGATCGTATGCGAACGACATCATGCTGCGGCATATGATGGACGCGGTCACCGAGATCTACCCGCATATCCCCGTCTGCGTGCATCTCGATCACGGCAACGAGCCAACAACGTGCATGACGGCGATCCAGGCCGGGTTCACGTCCGTGATGATGGACGGATCGCTTAAGGCAGACGGCAAGAGCCCTGCCGATTGGGACTACAACGTCGGTGTCACTAGGGCGGTGTCTGAAATGGCCCATCTCGGCGGCATTTCCGTAGAGGGCGAGCTTGGCGTGCTCGGCTCTCTCGAGACCGGCACGGGCGACAAGGAGGACGGCCATGGTGCCGAGGGCAAGCTCAGCCACGACCAGCTGCTGACGAACCCGGACGAGGCGGTGAAGTTCGTCAAGGAGACGAAGGTGGATGCGCTCGCCATCGCCATGGGGACGAGCCACGGCGCCTACAAGTTCAGCCGCAAGCCCGATGGTGATATCCTGGCGATGCATGTGATCGAGGAGATCCATCGCAAGCTGCCGAGCATGCATTTGGTCATGCATGGCTCCTCGTCAGTGCCGCAAGAGCTGCAGGAGATCATCAACAAGTACGGTGGGAAGATGCCGCAGACGTGGGGCGTGCCCGTTTCCGAGATCCAGCGCGGCATCAAGAACGGCGTGCGCAAGATCAATATCGACACTGACAATCGCATGGCGATGACGGGGCAGATCCGTCGGGTGTTCCATGAAGCGCCAGGCGAGTTCGATCCACGCAAGTATCTGAAGCCGGCGATGGAGGCGATGACCAAGCTGTGCAAGCAGCGCCTGGAGGAGTTCAACACGGCAGGGCAGGCGTCGAAGATCAAGAAGGTGCTGACGCTTGCCGAGATGGCCAAGCGCTACGCAAGTGGCGAGCTCGATCCGAAGTTCGCCTGATGCCGGCGAAGGCCGGCCGAGGGGGCGCCGCCGGGCAGGCCCGACCGCAAGAAGGCACCAAGGTGCAGCGGTCGCGTCTCTGCATCCCCGCCCGTCCGATCTGCCTGATTTCTAGGCGACGAGCCTATTTTTCGGGCCGGACATGCTCTAAGTTCCCGCCTTAAAATCCGGCACTGATAGGCTAACGTGCGGGGCAATCGAGGCATTCGGCTCCGTGATCTGTTCTGGCACGTCGCATGCTTAGGGCATGGGGTGCCGGAGACGTCGTCGCCGTCACCGCAGGGAGCGTAGGCAAAGTGACATGAAGAAGATCGAAGCCATCATAAAACCCTTCAAGCTCGACGAGGTGAAGGAAGCGCTCCAGGAGATCGGTCTCCAGGGCATCACGGTGATCGAGGCCAAGGGTTTTGGCCGCCAGAAAGGTCACACCGAGCTCTATCGCGGCGCTGAGTACGTCGTCGACTTCCTTCCGAAGGTGAAGATCGAGGTCGTGCTGCCCGACGACATGGTCGGCAAGGCGGTCGACGCAATTCAGAAGGCCGCCAAGACGGGCCGCATCGGCGACGGCAAGATCTTCGTCTCGACGATCGAGGAGGCCATCCGCATCCGCACCGGTGAAACCGGTACCGACGCTATTTGAAGTCCTCACCAGATTCGGTCCTCGAAGGCTCCGATGCCGCGAGGACCGCTCTTCCCACCCTTTGACAACTCGCCAATCACAAACTGGGGAAACTAAGCATGTCCAAGACCGCTGCTGACGTGATCAAGATGATCAAGGACAAGGACGTCAAATTCCTTGATCTGCGGTTCACTGACACCAAAGGCAAGATGCAGCACGTGACCGCCGACGCCTCCTGCGTCGACGACGCCATGTTCGCCGACGGCTACGCCTTCGACGGTTCGTCGATCGCCGGCTGGAAAGGCATCGAGGCATCGGACATGACTCTGATGCTCGATCCGTCTTCGGCGCATATGGATCCCTTCTTCGCGCAGAGCACGATGGCGATCTTCTGCGACGTCATCGAGCCCTCGACCGGCGAGCTCTACGAGCGCGATCCGCGCGGCATCGCCAAGAAGGCCGAAGCCTACATGAAGAGCCTCGGCATCGGCGACGCGATCTACTTCGGCCCGGAGGCCGAGTTCTTCATCTTCGACGACGTCCGCTTCTCGTCGGATCCGTACAACACGGGCTTCGTCCTCGACGGCAGCGAGCTGCCGACGAACACGGGCACGAAGTACGAGACCGGCAACCTCGGCCACCGTCCGCGCACCAAAGGCGGCTACTTCCCGGTGCCGCCGATCGACAGCGCGCAGGACATGCGCTCCGAGATGCTGTCGGTGATGGCGGAGATGGGCGTCGTCGTCGAGAAGCACCACCACGAGGTTGCTTCCGCTCAGCACGAGCTCGGCATCAAGTTCGGCCCGATGATCACGATGGCCGACCACATGCAGATCTACAAGTACGTCATCCATCAGGTCGCGCAGGCCTACGGCAAGACCGCGACGTTCATGCCGAAGCCCGTATACGGCGACAACGGCTCGGGCATGCACTGCCACCAGTCGATCTGGAACAAGGGCGAGCCGACGTTCGCCGGCAACAAGTACGCCGACCTCTCGGACGCCTGCCTCAGCTACATCGCTGGTATCCTGAAGCACGCGAAGTCGATCAACGCCTTCACGAACCCCTCGACCAACTCCTACAAGCGTCTGGTCCCGGGCTACGAGGCGCCGGTGCTGCTCGCCTACTCGGCGCGCAACCGTTCGGCTTCCTGCCGCATCCCGCACGTGACGAGCCCGAAGGCGAAGCGCATCGAGGTCCGCTTCCCGGATCCGGCTGCGAACCCTTACCTCGCGTTCGCTGCGATGCTCATGGCTGGTCTGGATGGCATCCAGAACAAACTGCACCCCGGCGATGCCATGGACAAGAACCTCTACGACCTGCCGCCGGCCGAACTCGCCAAGATCCCGACCGTCTGCGGCTCGCTGCGTGAAGCGCTTTCGAGCCTGGATGCCGATCGCGGCTACCTCAAGATGGGCGGCGTGTTCACCGACGACATGATCGACGCCTACATCGAGCTCAAGATGGCCGAGGTCGAGCGCATGGAAATGACGCCGCACCCGGTCGAGTTCGACATGTACTACTCGGTCTAAGGCCTGCTCGATCTCGATGTGCGCACAAATCCGCGCGTCGAGATCACAAGTCGGTCTCTCAGGAAATCACTCAGAGCACGTCCGCCCGGATGTGCTCGCGAGGCGCTCGGGGGGAGACCCGGAAACGGGTTCCGAGGGGGGCCGGACCGTCAGGTCCGGCCCATTTTCTTTGCGCCGTCCTTCGCTCGAGGCGGGTCGCCCGCCGTGTGACGTGTGCCTCGGCTACCGAATTCGCCAGAGCCGTCGCAGAGATCTACGCCACAGCGCAGGGCCGCGACATTTTTTTGCCGATGCTTCCTCGATTTGGACCGGATGGATGTTTGCCCTTGGGCGAGCGACCTGTTACAAGGCCGGCGGCTCGCGGGCGCATGTCGCTTCGCGGCCTGCGCTCCCTTCGTCTATCGGTTAGGACGTCAGATTTTCAATCTGAAAAGACGGGTTCGACTCCCGTAGGGAGCGCCATGATTTATAAGGATAATTTTTCCTTTCTGGCGCCAAGTCGACTCTTCCGCCCCCCCTTCAAGTCGACTCTTGACTTCGTTTCGTTCGCTTCAACCCACTCTCGACGCTTCGCCGCCGCCGCACTTCGCTGGCGATCAGTGCGCTTTACGTAGAGCCGAGCGGCCTGCGGCGTCTTATGCCCGGACAACGCCATTACGCCTTGCTCGGCGAGCTCGGCATCGCCGAGTTCCGTCATGCCACCGTGCCTGCAAGCGTCGAGCGTTACATGGGTGCCGAGCTTCGCGTGCTCGCGTGCCTCGCGGACTTTTGCCTGGGCATAGACCATCGCATACGGCCTTGACGGCCCACGTGAACCCTTCGTGACGACGATCGGGACGCCGAGGTGAGGAAGCTCCGCCAGGTACGCTTCTAACTCTGGATAGAGTTTGCGTCCCTCGATCTCGAGAGGTTGAAGGACGATTTGCCCCGTCTTGTGATGCAGAATCCGAACGTGCTTGGGATGTTTGGGCGGGCGATAATCCGGCCATGTGATCTTGCCTGCCAATACATTCTCCGGCCGCTGCAGCCACTCGAAACAGATCAGCGCAGCAGCTCCCAGGTGAGGTTCGCCAATGTCTCGTAACGCCTGAGCGAGGGCGTAGGCTTCGGCGCGCGTTGCTGCCGATTTTGTCTGGCTGCCAGTGATCTTCAGAACTCCTTCGAAGGGGTTCTCCATAGGAACGACGTTTGGATATAGCCGACGGACAATCTTCCAGGCTCGGCGTGCAATATCGATCGACAAGTTGGCCTGGCGCACTCGCTTTCCGCGCGGCCCAGTCTGCAGTGCCGCATACATCTTGTCCGCGGCGCGCGCCGATATCGATGGAACGGGAAGCTCACCAATCGTTCCGCCAGTCTTGGTCGGAAGATTCTCAATGCGGGCCAAGGCCCGCAAGTATTCCGGTCGGCTTCTCTCGCTGACGCGTTCGAACGCGGCTGACTTGCGATAGCGCTCGAATAGCCACACAACAGTGCCGAAGCGCGGGCTCAGATCTAGATCTCGGACGGCGCTTCGCCCGGTCCGCCACGAGTCGTAGTGTGCATTCAGAAGGTTCGCGCGTTCGACTGCCGCCGCGTAGTCCGTGCCCAATACCTCGCTAAAAATGGAGAAGCCTGCGGCACGGTCCTTAGCCCGGACCCGCCAGTAGTATGCAACACTGCCATCGTTGAGGCGTCGCTCGACCATGTATCGGGGCCAACCAAGTGGCCGTCTCACAGGACGTCTGCTGCGTCCTGGAGCTTGCCCGACGCCAGCCGGTCGATTGCCAGATCCAGATCTTCCTTCAACCATCGCTCCCCCTTCCCTGGAAGCTTGACGGGCCGAGGCCATAGATTACCAACGGCGCGACGGAACGAATAGGGCGAACGCTCGCCGCAGTACGCCGCGGCAGTGCGTGCAGTCATGAGGCGTGGCCATCGGTCCTTGGACTCTATGATGCCTCGGGTCATGATGGACCTATCCAGCTTATCGGTCCATCGCTTCGGCTTCAGGAAAAACAAGAATGGCTGTGTTTCGTAACGGCGCATTGCCCGACGGCGAAATTGCAATGTGCCGAAGAGCGTCCATGCTCTGGACGCGCCATGTTTGTCGCTGACCATCCAGTTGGAGAGGCTTCTGCTGGAGGGCACCAGTAGTAGATGGCTCATGCAGGACGACAGCAAGAGATGCTGCAATCGATATCGCTCCTGCAGATGCGCTCCATGCCGCTAATCGCCAAGCACTTGCCTGGCGAAGCGCGTGATCGTGGTGTGCGCTCCACGTTTGCCGAGCACGAAAATACGGAACGGCTCTAGCGGCAGTGATACCGAGCACCGCGGCTACGCCGTGAATTGGATGTGCGCGTAGCCGAACAACCATAGCACGTTGCTCGGGTCGGAGAAACCACGCAAGCGCGGTTGCTTGTAGCGCGAGGTTGATCCCGAGCGCTGTCTGATAGGCGGCGGGTGGATGTCTCCCCACCTCGTTTGGCCAGAGATCCACGACGACGCCGATTCCAACCTGCGCGGCGAAGGCACCGCCGATATGGAGGAGATTGAGCGCGCCATTGGCGCGACCGGATGCCGACTTGGGGAACAAGTCAGATAGGATGGCAAAACTCAAAACTGTGCCGGCTCCCATGCCGGCGATCGCGATCCACGGAAGCCAAGTCGGGATCGGCCAGCGCAGAACTAATGCGAGCTGCGCAAGCAATGCAAGCTTAGCGACAAATGCGAGGGTCGCCGAAAGCGGGACGCCGCATCTGCGAAGCCGATCGCCGAAAGTGCCGAGGATCAGCGCGAATGCACTCAGCGCAATCGCCATAAACAGCAGATGCATGACTACGTCTTGGCGCGGCAGCCCCTCGACATCGGTAAGCCACGGTCCGGCCCATAGGCCCTGCAATGCCCAAGCCGAGCCGATGGTCGTCGCCGAGAGGGGCGCGAGACGCCAGAAACGCGCGTCCCGATAGATCGCTCGGATGCTCATACCGGAAGCGGTGGACTCACCTCGTTCGAGCCTTGGACGTTCCGGCACGAAAACTAGGATAAGCAGTGCCGCTATGGCCGATAGAAGCGCCAGAAGCATGAACAATCCGCGCCATCCTATAGATGCGATCAGTATCTCGGCAGGTGCGGTCGCTGTGACGGCGCCCAAAGTCCCGAAGGCAATGAGCCAACCATTGGCCAGTGCGATCCGATCGGCAGGGGACCAAAGCACGAGTGCTTTTAGGCCAGCCATCAGCGCACCAGCCACGCCGAGACCGATCAGGGCTCTCCCGAGGATCAGGCCGAGGAGATCTTGCGCGCAGGCAAAGACGGCGGCGCCGATCGCTGCGATCAAGAGTAGAGTGGCTTGCACGCGGCGTGGCCCGAAGCGATCGAGCCATGAGCCGAGCGGAAGTTGAACCGCGCCAAAGGTTAGGAACAGAATGGCGGTGAGGATGCCGAGATCAGCGGCAGAGAGCCCAAACTCGCTGACGAGCGGACCGGAGATCAGCGCATTGATGGTGCGGAAGACGTAGCTGAGAAAATAGCCTGCGGCGAACGGCAGCAGGACGGTCGCGATGAGACGCCAAGTTCGATCGTCATTGATTAGCTTCGCTTCTGACTCGAAAGGCTTGCTCAGAATGCGCGGCAATTCGCCGTCTGGATCAGCGGCGAGGCCATAGGAGGGCGAAAGGTACGACGTGTGCGCCGATGAGATCACCATAGTCATGCGGAGCTACACCTCTCGTCCCGGCCATGGAGTGCAGAATGCCTCGAGCGCTCGTGATGTTTCCGGAGGCAGAGGCGCCGCGCGGCGCGTCGTACGATTCATGAGCACGACGGTAGATCTGGCACTGGCGGCGCAGCGCTCATCGACGAACAACGCCTGGGTTATGACCAGCGAGGTGCGGCCAACATGCGCACATCGCGAACCGATGACGACGCTGCCCGGCCATCGCATTTCGCCGAGAAAGTCGATCTCGAGTCGTGCGATGACGAATTGGCCATCGATCGGCAGCGGGATACGACGTGGATCGTGCAGTAGCTCCATGCGCGCGTTCTGGCAGCAGACCGCAAACACGGCATTGGAGATGTGACCGTTACAGTCCGTATCGGCGAAGCGCAGCTTCTCCATCGTGTGGAGCGGGTAGTCCTCAAGGCGAGGTCGCACGCGGATAGTCTTGTCTTGATGCATGGTTTGATGAAGGCCGTTCGTTGATCCGTTGGGAGACGACATCGGTTCACGCCCCCTCCGCCTTGTCGCGGCGCCAGATCAGGCGGGCCGTGCCGTCCTCCGCTGCTTCGGTCAGGATGGCCCAAATGGGCTGCGGCCACCCTGGATCGTCGAGGCGCACGCGCAGATAGGTCTGGTCCGTGCCCTGCTTGATCCGACGCCACACCGCGCCGATCTCGGTGGCGCCGAGCATCACGCGGAAATCCGGTGCACTTTCACTCTCCTTGCGGTCGTTGGCGACAATCTTCACCCGTGCGTTCATGGTGATCGTGCGGATGGTGCCGGCGTAGCCGTCGTTGACGGCTGATAAAACTCCGATGACGGCCATACTCTGCTCTCCTTGGTCAGTTGGCAGTGAGGGTGGATGCGCCGCGGTAGGGGCGCAGGATGATGTCCTTGTGGACGATGACGCGCAGCGGCCAACCCGGTCGGACGGTAATGGTCGGCTGAACGTTGAGGTGGCGTTCGACCAACCGCTGGCCAGCGCGGTTGGTCGTCGACTGCGTCGAGAGCTGGAGCGCTCGGATGAGGTCGCTGTCGCCGGAATTTCCGAACACGAGCTCGCTGCCGACGCCGATCACGGTTGCGAGCGCGACGCCTTTCAGCAATTGCCAGGTGTGCAGATCGACCTGATCGGCAAGGCCGGCATAACCGCCGGTGTCGGTCGCCGGCAGATTGTCGATGACGACGGAGGATCCGTCCGGCAGGATGATGCGCTGCCAGATGACGAGGGCGCGCTCCTGGCCGAATGCGACGACGTTGTCATACTTGCCGATCAGGCGGGATCCTTGCGGGATGAGCAGAAAGCGGCCCGAAACGGTATCGAAAATGTTCTCCGTCACCTGGGCGATGACGAAGCCCGGCAGATCGGAGTTGAGGCCGGTCACGAGGCTTGCCGCAATGACGGTCCCGGCCATCAACTGATACGGCGAGGCCGGTGTCTGCAGGCCATGCGGATTGTAGATCTCCTTCTCGGGACCGGAGCGCAGGAACGTCAGCTTGCGCAGGCTCTCCGTCGCGTCCGTGCCGGTGGGCTCGAGGTTGCCTGCAGCGAGCGCGCGGGGTTGGTCCGCCGCGCGCAACGCGGTCAGCGCGCCAGTGTCGCCGGCGCTTGGAGCTGAACGCGATTGAGAGGCAGGTTCCGTACGGGTCGCGCTTTCCTGTGGCGGCGCCTTCAATTGTAGGCGGAAGAAGACCTGGGATTCTCGTGCCTGTCCCGCCATGCGAGCCAGCCGAGCGCGCTCCATCTGTTCGCCCTGGTCGATCGGATCGCCGCCAACCTCGGTCAATTGTGGGATGCCTGATGGCGGACGTACCGGTTCGGGTGGACGCTCCGTGCGCACGCCGTCGTACGACGCGGGCAATCTAGCGAGGCTCTCGGGTGTAGGCTTGTTCTCGACGTTGATGAGCTCTCGGGGCGCGCCGACCTGGAGCTTTGGCGGCTGGAGGGCAATGAGAACCAGGAAGGCGACGAGCAGCAGCACGACAGCGGCACCGCCGATCAGCACTTTGCGGTTGATGCGCGTCACCAGCCGGGGCCGCGCGCGCAGCTCGAGCGTTTCCGGCGCGACCTTCTCGGTCTCGGCCTTTTTGGCGCGGTCGCTCTCGCTCATGAGCGTGTCTCCCGCCAGACCGCGTCCGTGCGGACAATGCGCACGACTCGCTGTGGGACCGTGCCGAGGCGGAGCTCGGCGGCAGCGAACAGACGATCGACGATGTAGGTCGTGCCGCGCACGCGGTAGTTGACGAGCGCGGACTTGCCGTCGGGGCCGATGACGAACAGGGGCGGCGCTTCGCCCTGCGCGAGGCCCGACGGGAACTGGATGTACACCTTGGAGCCATCATCGAAGACCTGGCGCGGCTTCCAGGGCGCGTCGCCCTCGATGCGGTAGCGGAAGCGCAGCTGGTCGATGTTGACGCCGCCGTCGATCGACGCGAGTGAGGCTGCAGCCTCGTCGCGCTGCTTGCGCAGGGATACGAGCTCGGCCGCAGGATACGTCCACGACACCGACGCCATGTAGGTCTTGTCGCTCGAACGCATCTCGAGGTGGTAGGTGCGCCGATCGGTGGTGATGACAAGGTTGGTCTCGAGGTCGGCGCCGACCGGCTTCACCAGGATGTGGACTTGCGCTTCCTTTCCGTCGCCACTCGTCGTGTCGCCGACCACCCATCGCACAGTATCGCCGGCCGAGACGGAGACGAGCCTCTCGCCTGCCTCGAGCGCGACATCCGTTACCTGATTGACGGCGGCATAGAGCTGGTAGAGCGCACCTTTGGTATAGGGATAGACCTGGATGGCATTGATATAGCCATCCTTGACCGGCTCGACGCGTGCCGCGGCGTTGGCTCCTGTCACGCGCTCTGATGGTGGACGAGCATCCTTCTTCTTGTCGGCCTCCTTGCCGACGGGCTTGAGCTGGCCGGGAAGAGGAAGCGGTGTTGGCACCTCAACATAGCGGACGGGCGTTTTCGGTTCCGGCTCGCGCCGGGCCGCCAGGGCCGGACTGTCGAGGATGGGGATCTCGGGCACCTTGACGCTGGGAGTGCAAGCACTGAGGCTACTCGACGCTACGAGAGCAACTGCAACACAACGCAACGTGCTCATTTGGACTCTCCGGTGGTGACGTCCTGAGACCAGTTGAAGGCGTGCACGTAGATGCCGAGCGGGTTCTTGCGTACGGCGTCGACGGTTCGGGGTGGCGTGATGACGATGGAGAAGAGGCCGGTGAGGCGTTTGGTGTCCCTCACTGCCCCGCTCTCGAACGTGCGTTCCAGCCAGCGCACCTGAAAGGACGTGTCCGAAGCGCGCACGACGCTCGTCACGTCGACGGCGACGGTCTGCCGGCCGACGCGAGAGAAGGGATCAATCTCGCGGGCGTACTCGTTGAGCGTGACCGCGGCCTTGTCGGTCACGACGTCATAGGCCTTGAGCCAGTTCTGCCGCACAACAACGGGATCGATCGACAGCGCGCGCACATGGTCGACGAAGCGGGACAGATGAAAGGCGATTTGCGCGTCGCTCGGCGTGTAGGTCTCGACCGCCGGCCCGACAGCTCGCGCGCCACCGCGCGAGTCCACCTCGACAATGTAGGGGACGATCGCGCTCGTTCGCCCGATCCAGACGAGGATGGCCGCGAGCAGAAGCGAGAGGCCAAGGCTGCCGATGGCCACGAGACGCCAGTTGTGCGCCTGCACGCGGGCACTTCCCATGCGCTCGTCCCAGGCCTGCGCAGCTTTCTGGTAGGGCGTGACCGGCTCCGGCGTTTCACCGTAGCGCAAGGTTGATCGCTTGAAGGCCATGGCTGTCCCCTCTACGTCCTGTTCTTCAGATCGGGGCCGCTGCTGCTACCCGCGCGGTCGCCGTCGCGGAGCGCGTGCGCAGCCATCATGCCGGCCTGGGTCATGCGCTGGCGGCGGGTGAGGCTCTGTGCCCATGCCGGCGGACCCGACGATGACGCGCTGCCGCCGGAAGAATCGGCGTCAGGACTTTTGCCGCCACCCTCTCCCGACGAGGCCGCATCCCGGTATCCCTGTGCGGCGCCGTGGCGATAGGCAGTGCGCAGCGGCGCCGCCGCCGAAGATGCCATGCGCGATGCCGGTCCAGAGACGGTGGCTCGCGCGACGCCGGCCGCGCCACCTGCCTCATAAGCGGCGCCGACACGGCCCGAGAGCGATGCAGCCGACTTGATGGCACCGCTTGCCGCGCGTCCGGCCATACGGGCCGAACCCGCCGTCGCGATGCCGCCGGCAACTGTCGTGCCGCCGAGTGCAGCCATTGTCGCAACCGCGGCGCCGGCACCAAGCTGCGGGGCGCCGGTGATCAATCCAGCGGCAATGCCTGGAACGAAGATGGCGAGGCCGAAGACGGCAATCGCGCCGAGGATGCAGGACGCCGCCTGCGTCAGCGTCACCTCGCCGGTGGGGCGCATGACCGTGCCGAAGATCGACGAGCCGATGCCAACCACGATCGCCAGCACCATGAGCTTGATGCCCGACGAAATGACATTGCCGAGCACGCGCTCGGCCAGAAACGCCGTCTGTCCGAACAGCGCGAACGGCACCAGCACGAAGCCCGCCAGTACCGTCAGCTTGAACTCGATGATGGTGATGAACAGCTGCACCGACAGCACGAAGAAGGCGAGCAGTACAATCACCCAGGCCAGCATCAGCACGGCGATCGTCACGAAATTCGAAAAGAACGTCGTGATGCCGATCAATTCGCCGGCTTTCTCCAGTAGCGGCTTCGATGCCGTGAACCCGGTCGAGGCCACGAACCCCGGCCGCATCAAATCGGCAGAGGTCAGCGATGTCCCAGTGGCCTTCAGACCGAGGCCCGCGAACGATTGGAAGATAATGTCCGCCAGGCTCTGAAAATTCGACAGCAGCAGCGCGAAGAAGCCGACATACAACACCTTGCGGATGAGCTGAGCGACGACATTGTCCTCGCCCATCAGCGCCCAGAACAATCCAGCGAGTGTGATGTCGATTGCAATTAGGATGCTCGTCAGGAATGCGACGTCGCCGGCGAGCAGTCCGAAACCACTGTCAATGTATCGACTGAACGTCGCTGTGAACTGGTCGATGATCGCGAGATCGTCCATATGCTTTTCAAGCTCCTGGCAAAGCTTCGCTGTCGGCAGAAATCGCGGTGGCCGTTGATCGCGTCAGAAGTGATGGTCAGGCTTCGGCTATTGTCGTCGTCGGTGGCCGCGGTGGCGTCGCTGCGCGAGCGGGCTACTGCCCGCACCCGTTCGGGGAGACCCCGAACCCCCTCCTTTTTGATACTTCAAAGGACGGGTGGTCCGGCGGGTGTCCCGCCGGCTGGGGTGCGGGGCTGGCCCCGCTCGCGCAGCGAATATCTCGGTGAACATCGAGGTTCCTTCCGTTCTCATCGGCTTCCCGAGTACCCAGATCCCGTACCGACAAAGGATTTGAAGCGTTGGCGGGCTTCATCCTCGGTTGCGAGGTTACGGGCTCGGCTGACGGTTTCGGCACGATGTTGTGCAGCGAGCAGACTTTGCAGTGCGAGGTACTGCTTGACGGCGAGGCCGGTGAGTTCGTTGCCGGCTTGTGTGGCATCGAGCGCGCCGGCGGCGTTGCTTGATCGCGTCATGGCATCGCCGAGGAGGCGTGTGTCGGTTTCGATCCCGTCGGCGATCTGGCCTTGCAGGAGGGCTGCGCGTTTGAGGCCTGCGTATTCCTCGTCCCATCGGGATTTGGCATTGCGCAATACGTCATTTGACGAGAGCGCGGCCGAGACCTGGGAGGGGAAGAGGCGTTCGTAGGTGGACTGTGTTTGCTGTAGTTTTAGCGCGATGCCCTGGCCGGCGTGGAGCTGGGTTTGGATGCCGGTCAGGGTGCGCTGTAGGTCGGGTGACAGAGTGCCTCCGAGCCGCGTCAGGTTCTGATCCATACGCAGGATCATCTGCGCCTGGTTCTGCAGGGCGCGGACCTGAGTGTTGATTTGTTCGAGGGCACGGGCTGCCGACAGCAGGTTCTGCTGGTAGTTCGCGGGATCGAAGACGGTCAGCGCGTTCGCGCCGGGCGGAAGGGCGCTGCTCGTCAGGAGTGCCAATGCGAGCACAGTGGCAACTCCGCGTGCTGCGCGCCGTCGTGCGGCGCGGTTGGGCTTGGTCGATATAGGGAATTGCGCCAGGTGCTCAAGAAGATCGTCGCGGGGTGTTGCCGCTGGCGCCGGATCCGGTGCTCGCAATGCATCTGGACTGTCGGATGACAATGCCGGCGCTGTCGCAACTATGCGTGGCAGCGGTGGCGGTGTGGTCCTTGGGCGCTTGGCGCCGGGAAATGACGCCAGGAGATCTGCCGCCCAGTTGAGGCCCTTGGCACGCAGGAACGCATCGGCGAAGCCGGCGCCGGCCGCCTCGGCGATCGTGCGGTCGATGAGCTTCTGGTCGTCGGGCGATGAGGCGGCCGTGAATGCCAGTGCCACCGGGCCGAGGCCGAGTTCGAACAGCCGGTTGCCTTGCGCCGACTGCACGTAGTAGTCGCGTTTCGGCGTGGCGAGACCGAGGATCTCGATCTGACGTCCATTCAGGCCGAAGCGCTCGTAGACGGCGCGCATCTGAGGCTCCAGGGCACGGTCATTGGGCAGGAAGATGCGCGTTGGGCAGCTCTCGATGAGGGCAGGCGCGATCACCGAGCGCTCGATGTCGGCGAGCGATTGCGTTGCGAACAGTACGGCCACGTTCTTCTTGCGCAGGGTCTTGAGCCACTCGCGGATGCGGGCGGCGAACATCGGCTCGTCGAGGAAGGTCCAGGCCTCGTCGAGTACGAGCAGCGTCGGTCGGCCGTCGAAGCGGGCCTCGAGGCGGTGGAAGAGATAGGTGAGAACCGGCGGGATCAGCCGCTTGTGCTGCATGAGCGGCTCCATTTCCACGTGCAGCACGTCGGTGACCGCCAGATTCTCGGTCGCGCCATCGAGTAGACGGCCGTACGGGCCCTCGAGCGTGTACGGCGCCAGCGCCTGGCTGAGCGCACTGGATTGCACGAGCACGGCGAGGCCGGTTAGCGTGCGCTCGGCCCTCGGTGCCGAGGCGAGGCTCTTTAAGGCGGTCCAGAGCGCGTCCTTGATCTCGGGTGCGATCGTCACGCCCTCATTGATAATGAGACCGCTGACCCATTCGAGCGCGAAGGCTAGCTCACCGGGTTCATCGATGTGCGCAAGCGGCTGCAGCGATAGCGTACCCTCGAGACCGAGCTCGATGCTTTCTCCGCCCATGGCGAGGGATGCCGCGCGTGCCGATCGGCCACGATCGAAGATCGCGACCTGGGCGCCGATGAAGCGGCGGAACTGGAGGGCCAGGAGGGACAAAAGCACGGACTTACCGGAGCCCGTCGGGCCGACGACGAAAGCATGACCGACATCGCCGCTATGCAGGTCGAGCCGGAAGGGGGTAGCGCCGCGCGTCTCCGTCATCATCAGCGGCGGCGCGTCGAGATGCCGGTTCTTCTCCGGACCCGCCCACACCGCCGAGACCGGCATCATGTGCGCGAGGTTGAGCGTGTGGACGATCGGCTGGCGCACGTTGGCATAGGGGTTGCCGGGGAGCGAGCCGAGCCACGCCTCGACAGCATTCAGCGTCTCGCGAATAGTCGTGAAGCCGCGGCCATTGATAATCCGCTCCAGCGCCAGCAGCTTCTCGTCGGCGCGCTTGGGATCGGCATCGCCGACGACAAGCGTCGTCGTCAGATTGCCGAAGGCGACGTCATCGGCGCCAAGCTCCTGCAGCGCCTCGTCGGCGTCTGCCGCCTTGTTGTCGGCATCGGAGTCGACCAGCGTCGTCTCGCGGTTGAACATGACCTCGCGCAGGATGGCGGCGACGGATTTCCGCTTGGCGAACCACTGCCGCCGGAGCTTGGTGAGCTGGCGGTTGGCTTGGATCTTGTCGAGGGCGATCCAGCGTGTCGCCCAGCGGTAGGCAAAGCCGAGATCATTGAGCGCGTCGAGCAGACCCGGCGTCGTCGTGTTCGGGAACCCCGTTACGGTCAGCAGACGCAGATGCTGGCGACCGAGCTTTGGCTCGACGCCACCAAGGAAAGACGTATCGCACAGGATGGCATCGAGGTGCGTCGGAATGCTCGGCACCGTCACCGGATGGCGCTTGTCCGAGATGGCGCCGTGCAGATAGGTGAGCGTCTCGACATCATTGAGCGCCTCGGCTTCGGGCAGGATCGACGACAAGAGTTCCAGTGCCCGCGTCGTTTCGGTCTCGAACCAGGTGAGCTGGCCCCAGACATCGGCTTCATCGCTGTAGCCTTCCTGGCGCTCATACAGAAGCCGCTCGGCGCGGCCTTGATGCTCGGGTGGCGCCAGATAGAGGAGCGTCAGATAATACCGGCTCTCATGGTGCGCGCCGTCGGCCGAGAAGGCGGCGTAGCGCTCCTGATCGACGAGCCAAGAAGCGGCATCGTCGAAGCGATGTCCGGGATACTGGTTGGCCGGTACCCGCTCGGCCTCGAAGAACAAGGCCCAGCCCTCACCGAAACGGCGCAGCACGTTATTAAGGCGCGCCGAGACCGCGACGAGCTCGGCATCCGTTGCGCTGTCGAGGTCAGGACCGCGAT
>JALHOW010000007.1 GCA_022842785.1 Hyphomicrobiaceae bacterium
TTATCGCTTAAATCGAAGCGCGCCATTCCAACCCCTCCCGTCACGGTCGTCCCCGCGCAGGAGTGAATCAGCATTCGCGCCGATACGGAATCCCTTTTATGAGTACAGAATCTAGTCTCGCGCTCCACCGGGAGGGACACCCTCCCGGACCCGCCCGTCTTTTTAATTTGGTGCGCCAATCGAGAGCTGTGCGCATGACCGCCACGGGCATAGCACTGCGAAGCGGTTGCGAAGCACCTCTTCCCAGCAGCCCGCGGCAAGCAAACAAAAACGGGGGTTCGGGGGTGTCCCCCGATTGGGGCGTGGGGCCAAGGCCCCGCTCGCGCTGAAAGCGCGAATTACGTCTCCGGCAGATCCACGCCGAGCGGTAGTACAACGTCCCGCATGGTTGGATCATCCGGCACGACTTTGATCTCGAAGCCGAGATCGGCGCACATCCTGAGCATGGTCGTATTCTCGGCGAGGACGTCGCCGCGCAACTCGCCGATGTCCCGAGCGCGCGCGTGCGCAATGAGATGGCTCATGAGCGCCCACCCGAGACCGCGACCTTTGAGGTCCGAGCGCACGAGCACGGCGTACTCGGCGCGCGCGAGGTCGGGATCGGCGGCGTAGCGCGCGACGCCGAGTAGGTCGCCACTCGTGGGTTCGATGGCGACGAAGGCCATTTCGCGCGCGTAGTCGATCTGCGTGAGGCGGGCGAGGAAGCCGAAACTCAGCCTCTTCATGGGGGCGAGAAAGCGCAGGCGCCGATCGTTCTCCGTGACGTGTGCCATGAACTCGCCGTAGAGCGCCTCGTCCTCGGGCTTGATCGGCCGCAGCAGAATGCCTTTGAGATCGCCAGCGGCAATCTCTTTCTCCCAGTTCGCGGGATAAGGCGCGATGGCCATGGGCACGCGCGGCTCGGCCTGCTCGGACTTGAGCGCGACGCGTGCATCGAGCGCGATCACGCCATTGGGATCGGCGAGCAGGGGATTGATGTCGAGCTCGCGGATTTCAGGGTTCTCGGCAATGAGTTCGGAAAGCCGGACAAGGGCTGCGGCAATGCCCGCACGATCGGCCGGCGGGCGGTCGCGGTAGCCGTGGAGAAGGCGGTCGATGTGTGTCTGGCGCATGAGGCGATCGGCGAGGCCGAGGTCGAGCGGCGGCAGTGCGAGCGCAGTATCCGCGACAGCCTCGACCGAAACACCGCCAGCACCGAACATGATGAGCGGGCCGAATGTCTGATCGACGCTCACGCCGAGAATGAGCTCGTGCGCGCCGGGGCGGCGGATCATGGGTGAAAGCGTGAAGCGCAGCGATTTTGCGTGGGGAACGGCTTTGCGGACGCGTTCCAGCATTCGCTCGGCCTCGCGCACGGCATCGTCGGCCGTCGCGATATTGAGGCGTACGCCGCCGACGTCGGATTTGTGGATCACGTCCGGCGAGAGGATCTTCAGCACGACTGCGCTGCCCGACGCGACGATGCGCTCGGCTATCGCGCGGACCTCGGCCGTATCGTTGGCGACCTCCGTCGGGACGATCGGAATGCCGTAGGCCGCCATCAGATCCTTGCCGTCGGCCTCGTTGAGCATCTTCGTGCCCTCGCTGAGAGCCCGCTCGATGATGGCGCGTGCTTTGCGCCGATCGACCTTGACGTTGCGATCCATCGCGGGTGGCGTTCGCATGAGCTCGTTCTGAGCACGCGTATAGCGCACGAGCTGCATGAAGCCACGGGCGGCGGCGGTGGGTGTCTCGTAGGTCGCGATGCGGGCGGCCGAGAACTCCCGGCGCGCTTCCTCCGCGGCGGGATTGCCGAGCCAGTTCGTCAGCACGGGCTTGTTGGTCTTGCCGGCAGCCCGGCGTTTCTGAAGCGTGTCGACGAGGCGTCCGGCAATGTCCGCGCTCGAAGCCAGTGCCGTCGGGCAGTTGATGACGAGCAGAGCCGAGGGATCCGGATCATCCAGCAGGACTTCGAATGCGGCGTTGTAGCGATCCGGCGTCGCATCACCGATGATGTCGACAGGATTGGCCTTGGACCAGTTCGCCGGCAGCACCGCGGAGAGCTTCTCGCGCGTCGCATCTGCGAGCGGGGCAAGCTCACCATCGTAGTCGGCGAGGCGGTCGGCCGCGAGCACGCCGGCACCGCCGCCGTTCGTGAGGATCATGAGCTGTTCGCTCGCCAGACGCGGGAGGCGTGTCAGTGTCTCCGCCGCTTCGAAAAGCTCGTCGAGATCGGCGACGCGCAATACGCCGGCGCGGCGGAAGGCGGCCTCATAGGCATTGTCGGCGCCGGCGAGACGGCCGGTGTGAGATGCGGCCGCGGCGGCAGATGCGGCGTGGCGCCCAGATTTTACGACGACGACCGGCTTCACGCGCGCGGCGCGGCGGGCCGCCGACATGAACTTCGGCGCGTGCGTGACGGCTTCCATGTAGAGGAGGATGGCCCTGCTGCGCGTGTCGCCCGCGAGATAGTCGAGCATGTCGCCGAAATCGACATCGCTCATGTCGCCGAGAGATACGACGTGCGAGAATCCGATGCGCCGCTCGGCCGCCCAATCGACGATCGCCGTTACCAGCGCGCCGGACTGCGAGAGCAGTACGAGTTCGCCAGCCGCGGGCGCGATATGCGAGAAGCTCGCGTTGAGACCGATATGAGGCAGGATGAGCCCGATGTTGTTCGGCCCGAGAATGCGAAAGATCTTCTCGCGTCCTGCCTGAAGGGCGGCGAGCTTCTGCTCGTCGCTGAGCCCCGCCGTGATGACGATGGCGGCCCGCGTGCCGCGCTCGGCGAGCTCGGCGACGATGCCTGGGACGGTCGCGGGTGGTGTCGCGATGATGGCGACATCCGGCGCGGCGGACAGGTCGCTGATGTTCGGGTGACAGGCGTGGCCCTCGATGGAGCCGTGCTTCGGATTGACGAGATAGATGTCGCCCTTGAAGCCGCCGCCGAGCAGATTGCGTGCGACCGTATTGCCGATCGAGCCGGGCCGGGGGCTCGCACCGATGAGGGCGACCGAGCGCGGCTCCAGCAGCGCGTCGAGATTGCGCATTGTCATCGTCAGATCTCCTTGGCGCCTGCGTGGCTGAGCGCTTCAATGAGCGTGGCAGCCTTCGCGCATGTTTCCTCGAATGGCTGGCTCGCATCGAGCCGATGCCATGTGATGTCGCCGAGATCGTAAGCCAGTTGCTGCGTTACAACGTCTGCGGTGGCGTCGGAGGCATCACCTTTGCGCTTGGTCACGCGATCCTTGAGCACGGTGCCCGGTGCATCGAGCCATAGACCGAGGAATGGCGCAGCGTGCTCCTGTGCGACGCGCTCCACGGCTGCGCGCTCCTCAGGCGCTGAATGCACTGCATCGACGATCACGGCGTATCCCGTGGCGAGTACGGATGCTGCCTTCTGGTTCAGCATCGCATAGACTTTTTGCGTGACAGTGCGTGCGTACGCTTCGTCCGGCAGGCGCTCGGTCTCGCCGATCTGAAAGAGCTTCTTGCGCTCGAGATCGCTGCGCAAATGAATGGCGCCGGGCGCGACGCCGATTGCTGAGGCAAGGGCTTCAGCGAGCGTGGACTTGCCGCTTCCAGAGAGGCCGCCGACGGCGATCAGAGCCGGACGGGCCGGAGCCAGATATTGCAGCGCCTGCTCAAGATAGCGTTGCGCGTCGGCCAGCACATCAGGCAAGCTCGTATCAGCACCCGCGATGCGGTGCAGATCGACCATGGTGCGAATACCCGCCCTGAGCGTCAAGAAGAGTGGGAAGGCAGCAAGACCGTCCAGATTGCGGGCATCGGCGCGCCAGAGATAGCGGTTGAGGACATCGTTCGCGCGCGGGCGCAGCTCTCTGTGATCGAGGTCCATGATCAGGAAGGCGAGATCGTAGAGAACGTCGATCGTCGCCAGATCCTCGTCGAACTCGAGAGCGTCGAAGGGTAACGGCTGCCCATGCCATAGCACCATGTTGCCGAGATGCAGATCTCCGTGGCACCGGCGGCGGAAACCCGCGCGCGCACGTTCGGCAAGGAGGGGCCGCACGCGGTCCAGGTGCGCGCGAGCCAGATCCGCGAATGTCGCACGGCGCGATTGGATCTGCGCATCGCGGCTTTCGCCGCACGCCTCCGCTACATCGGAGATGATCTTATCGAAGCGCGCAATGCCATCAGCCTCTCTGACGACGGGCGCGGCCTCGTGCGCGGCGAACACGACGTCGGCGATCGCCTTGGCGAGCGGCCGGTCGATGCGCCCATCGACAGCGGCATGGCTCAGCACATCCTCCTGTGCGAAGCGGCGCATGTGGAGCGCGAACTCGACAGTCTCACCGGCGCCGTCGAAGGCAAGGCCACCGCCCGTCTCACGGGTGATGCGCTTGATGCCGAGATAGATGTCCGGAGCTGCTGGCCAGTTCAGCTCCAGCTCCCGCGCCAAGGTTGCTTCGCGCGCGGCGAGCGTCGTGAAGTCGAGATAGGGCAAGCGGACGTGCTTCTTGATCTTGAGCACGTCCTCACCGGCCAGGAAGATGCGCGCGGCGTGCGTCTCGATCACCTCCACACGCTCGGGCCGCTCCGGATAGCTCGACGGATCGGCCAGGAACGCGGTGATCTCCGCTTCGCTTGGGCGTGAGGCTGCTTCGGGGGCTGTTCGGTTGTTGGGCCCGATGATGCCGCTCCTTATGCTTATTGCAGTGTTGGCACGGTCATTGTGACCAGTGAATACTTTCAAGTCGAGGCGCTTTGATGGGCATCAAAGCCCATCAGGCGGCCGGTTTGACCGAGCTCGAACCGGCGTGGCAGTCTGCCCGTGAAACAAACGCCCGAATAAGAGAGGAAGCCCCAATGGCCATGGACGCCGAGAAGCTGCGCAACTGGAAGTTCGAGGACGTCGTCCAGACGTTCACGAAGCGCGACACCATGCTCTATGCACTGGGCGTCGGTTGCGGCAGCGATCCGCTCGACGAAAGCGACCTCAGGTACGTCTACGAGGATGATCTGGTCGCACTTCCGACCATGGTCACGGTCCTCGGCTATCAGGGCTTCTGGCTCAAGGACAGCGGTACCGGAGTCGACTGGCGCAAGGTCGTGCATGGCGAGCAGTCGATCACCATCCACGCACCGGTGCCGACGTCGGGCACGTTCATCGGTCGCTCGCGCATTACAGGGCTCATCGATAAGGGCAAGGACCGTGGCGCGCTCCTCATCTCCGAGCGCGACATCATCGCGAAGGAGAGCGGCACGCACATCGCGACACTCGTCTCGACGAGTTTCCTGCGCGGCGATGGTGGTTTCGGTGGGCCTTCGGGACCGACGCCGGCCGTGCATACGCTGCCCGAAAAGGCACCCGATGCCACGCTCGATATTCCGACACTACCGCGTCAGGCGCTCATCTATCGGCTGTCGGGCGACATGAACCCGCTCCATGCCGATCCCAAGGTCGCGGCCGTTGCCGGCTTCCGCGCGCCTATCCTGCATGGGCTCTGCTCATTCGGCGTGGCCGGGCGTGCGCTCGCTAGCCTCGCCTGTGGCGGTGATGCGAGCCGCATCAAGCACATGCAGGTGCGGTTCTCCTCGCCCATCTACCCGGGGGAAACCATTCGCACGGAGATCTGGCGCAATGGTGCAGAGATCTCGTTCCGCTCGCGCTGCGTGGAGCGCGATGTCGTGATCCTCAACAACGGGCTGGCGCGCGTCGCGACGTAGAGCGGGCGTGGGGCCGTGGGGCAGGCATCATGCCGGCGTCCTATCGCCGGCATGAACCGCTCGCCTGCGGTGCTGGTCTCAGGTCTTGAAGTTGATGAATGTCAGGAATTCGCGCAAGACGGTCGACCACCAACCGACGGTCTCGTCGAAGTTGGCATTGCAGACGCCACCGCGCAGATTGACGTTCAGCTCGATTGTCGCATCGCCGGTCTTGTCGATCGCTGCCTTGCCGAAGCGCTTGCTCACATTCCACTCGTTCATGTTCTCAACAGTCTGCTTCACCTGTTGCGTGAAGCCGGCGCGGAACTGGACGGAACTGCATTTCTCGCCGTTCTGGCAGCCATAAAAGTAAATCTGATAACGGGCGCCATGCATCCGGCCATCGATCTTCGGATCGCCGCGGCTGTCGGTGCTGATCTCCGCGGAGCCGTGGCCACGCGCCAGATGGAAGATGCGGGACGGATCGCTGCCGTCGACGATATTGGAGCACGAAGCTGGTGGGGACTGGGCAGCGGCAGGGCCGATCGAGATTACGAGCGCAAGCAACACGGCAAGGAAGTGCATGGGGGACCTCCCGAGGACGATAGTCGGGCGCACTATGCACCTCCGTTTTGTACGATCAAGACGGTGCGCGACGGCTTCTGCAGCACCGTGGCGCGCCTCCAACACTACCGCATAGGGGCCTGCGCGCCTGCGTATTGACATTGTGGTGGTCGCACGGTCAGCTGGAATGAAGACTCCGTATGCGCAGCAACGCGCCTCAAGACCGGGGTCACGCCAGGGAAGGAGCCGATCGTGCCGGGCATGGAATCCAAAGAGTCGAGAGGGTCACACGCGGAGGCGGGGGCCGGCCGTAGTGCGAGCTACGATGTCGTCATCGTCGGTGCCGGTTTTGGCGGCATGTACATGCTGCACAAGCTGCGCGGGCTTGGGCTCAGCGCGCGCGTGCTCGACGCGGCAACGGGCGTCGGCGGCACTTGGTACTGGAACCGCTACCCGGGCGCGCGCTGCGATGTCGAAAGCATGCAGTATTCGTTCTCCTTCTCGAAGGAGCTGCAACAGGAGTGGCACTGGAGCGAGCGCTTCGCGGGCCAGCCCGAGATCCTCGCCTATGCGAATCACGTCGCCGACCGTTTTGATCTTCGCCGCGATATCCAGCTCGAGACGCGAGTGACCGCGGCGCATTACGACGAGAAGACGCGGCGCTGGCAGGTCATGACGGACGGCGGGGAGCGCTTCTCGGCGCAGTTCTGCGTGATGGCGACCGGCTGTCTTTCGACAGCGAAGCTTCCCGAGATCGCAGGACGCGATTCCTATCGCGGCGCCACCTACCACACGGGTTACTGGCCGCACGAGGGTGTCGATCTCACCGGCCTCAACGTCGCCGTGATCGGCACGGGCTCGTCGGCGATCCAGGCCATTCCGGTGATGGCCGAGCAGGCCCGGCAGCTCACCGTATTCCAGCGCACGCCCAATTATTCGATCCCCTCGCGCAACGGGCCGATGACGCCGGGCTACGAAGGGCCATGGAAGTCGGACTATGACAAGCGCCGCGCCAAGGCGCGCACCATGCGCACCGGCATCCTCTACGATGCGAGCGATGCCAACTACGGCGTCAACGACGTCTCCGCGATGGCCGTGTCGGCTGAAGAGCGCCAGAGGATCTATGAGCAGCGCTGGGAGACTGGCGGCACGTCGTTCATGGCGGCCTTCAACGATCTGATCACCAACCAGGACTCGAACGATACGGCCTCCGAGTTCGTGCGCTCGAAGATCCGCAAGATCGTCAAGGATCCTGCGACCGCCGAGATCCTGTGCCCGAAGGACTATCCGATCGGCACCAAGCGCATCTGCGTCGATACGAACTACTTCGAGGCCTACAATCGCCCGAACGTCGAGCTCGTTGATCTGAAGGCGACACCGATCGAAGCCATCACGCCGGCGGGTGTTCGCACGACGGACGGCGAACGCACCTTCGATGCGATCGTCTATGCAACTGGTTTCGATGCCATGACCGGCACGCTCATGAACATCGATATCCGCGGTCGCGATGACACCGAGCTTCGCGAGAAGTGGGCTGCCGGTCCGCAGACCTATCTCGGCTTGATGTGCGCGGGTCTGCCAAATCTTTTCATGATCACGGGGCCGGGCAGTCCTTCGGTACTGAGCAACATGATCCTGTCCATCGAGCAGCATGTGGACTGGCTCGTCGGCGCGCTGGCGCATATGCGCGCGACGGGCATCGAGACGATGGAGCCGACCACCGATGCCGAAGTTGCCTGGGGGCAGCACGTCAATGAGGCTGGGCATCGCACGCTCTACGTCAAGGCGGCGTCCTGGTACATGGGCGCCAACGTGGCGGGCAAGCCGCGCGTGTTCATGCCGTATATCGGCGGTGTCGGTATCTACCGCCAGGAGTGCGACGAGGTCGCGGCCAAGGGCTACGAGGGCTTCGTTCTGACGCCGCGAAACGCAGCGGCCGTTGCGGCGGAATAGAGGGTCAAGGACGTCGCCGTGTTGATCTAATGGAAACGACCGCTCCGGATGAACCGGAGCGGTCGTCGTCATTTTCACTCTTCGGTTTGATAGGCTAGCTGCGGCCGCCGCGACCTTCGCCGCCGCTACCACGACCGCCACCGCCGCTACGGCCTTCACCGCCGCCGCTGCGTCCACCGCCGCGGCTCATGCTACCGCGATCGCCGCCACCACTGCGATTGACGCTGCCGCGATCACCGCCACTGCGCCCGCGGCTCATGCCATCACGGCTGCCGCCGGACCGGCCATCAAAGCTTCGACGGTCTGATCGCGAGCCGCGATCGCTGTCACGACCTCGACGCTGCTCACCGCGATCCGAACGACGGCGATCTCCGCGATCATCGCGACGACGGTCGCCGCGATCCCAGTCGCGGTTACGGCGGTGCCAGTCTCGGTTGTGATAGCGCCAGCCACGCCAGCCCGGAGACCCGCCCCACCCATAACCACGCCTCCAGCCATAGCCGCACCAGTACCAGCCGGGTCCATTCCAGGCATCCCAGTAGTAGCACCAGCGACGATCGCCGAAGACGATGACCTGCGTCTTCTGGATCATCGCGTTCGGGTCGATCAGATTCTTCGTGCCGATGCCGCCAGTGACGGGGGCGGCCTCAGCACTTGTGAACATTGCGCCGGCAACAAGAAAAGCCGTGCCTGCTCCCACACGTCTCCAAGACATTGGGTGTCTCCTTCCGCTCTTCGCGATGGACGACATTGCCGAGCGCGTGTCCCATCGAAGGGACGAAGGCGCTTCGGCGAGACCGCAGTGCGGTACTCGCGCGGCCGGTTCATGGTGAACCGGCCGCGCTTGTCGTCTCGATGCTTAGAAACGTGCGAAGGAAAAAAGTGTTCCCGCTACTGGACCGCGGTCACTTCGAGCGTGCCCGCGACCGTGCGGCCGTGAAGGTCGGGACGGTACATGTCCTCGATCGAGGCCGCGGGATGTACGAAGCGGCCCGGTGTGACCGCGCGTACGATGTAGGCCACTGTTGCGGATGGCTTCACGCCGCTGCTGCGATCCTCGCCCTGGAAGTAGTCGAAGGCCGCGACGAAGCGATCGTCGCGATACTCGGTGTGCGCGGGCTTGCCGGCCGTTTGCGCCCAGCCAAGGCTCTTCGTCTCGCCGCTGTCGACAAGGCGCGGGTTCTCGATCTCGAAGCCTGCGGGCAGGCGATCGACGAGTAGCACGCGACCGCCGGTATGCTGTCCTTCGATCTTGAGGACCACGACAACGCGGTCGTTCTGCTTGACGCTCATGTTTGCATTCTCCGCCGTGATGGGGGTGCCATCGAGCGTGTGATAGCTACGCGAGATCGTGAAGCCCTTCGATGCTGCGGGTTCTGCAGTGAGCGCCGAGCCCGTGACCGAGACGACGGCTGAGACCGGTGCCTCGCCACGGTTGGCAACCACGAGACCACCGAAGCCAAGATCGGATGCCGCGAGGGAGCGGGTCAGCTCGCCCCGGAAGGGCGTGCCGTTGACCGTGAGGTTTGTCCCCGCCGAGGCATCACTCAAGGCGCGAGCGGCGAGCAGCATCCAGGCCTGCTCCTGCGTCGAGGTGTAAGTCCGCGTCGCCTTGGCCCGCTCGATGACACGCGCGAGCTGCGGCGCTTCGCCAACGAGCGTCTTCGTTTCCGAGACGAGCGTCAGAACGGCTGCACCATCGCGCAAGCGTGAGCCGTAGTCGCCGCGGCTTTCGTCCTTGCTCTCGTCGCCCATGCGGGCGAGGGCAGCGCGGAAGGCCTTCTCGGCGCGCGGCTTGTCGCCGGTCATGGCGAGCGCTGCGCCGATCTGTGCCTGTGCGAGAGCCGACGAGAAGCGTTCGAGGCGCGTGTCGGCGTAGTAGCGCAGCTCACCCACAGGTGCGCGGCCGTTGCGTGCGAGCACGTAGAGTGCATACGCGCGCGCTTCGCCACCCTTCTCGAAATCCTGCGCATACGAGATGAAGTTGGCGAGGCGATCGAGTGCCTGCGTCAACTGTCGCTCGGGCACGGCATAGCCGAGTTCTTTCGCGCGCGTCAGGAAGTCGGTGACATAGCCCGTGAGCCAGAGATCAGGCTCGCCGGGCCCCCAGATACCGAACGCGCCGGACGAGTCCTGCATTTCGAGGACACGCGCGACGGCCTTGTCCACGCGTTCCTTGAGCTGGCTTTCCTCCGCAAGGCCGATGCGCTTTGCAACATCATTGACGTAGAGCAGCGGCAGCGCGCGGCTCGTCGTCTGCTCGGCGCAGCCATAGGGATAGCGGTCGAGCGAGGCGAGCAGGCCGGGCACATCCATGCCGGCGGATGGGCCGACATTGAGCGCAATGCGCGTACTCGACGGGATCAGGTCCGTGAGCAGATCCTGCGACAGGCTGAGGCGTCCGCCCTTGGCCGCGAGGTTGGCGACGTGCGTGCGACGGATGTCGTTTGCAGGCGGCATGACCTCCAGCGCCACGCGGCGGCGGACCTCGATGCCGTCAGGTCCGTTGACGCGCACGCTGTAAACATGACGACCGAGGCTCGCCGGCTTGATCGCAATGCGCTCCGCCCGGCGCTGGTTCGGCGCGAGGGTCGGATTGCGCTGGGCGAGCGAGGTCGCGAGGCCCTGCGGGTTTTCCTGTTCGGCGGAGAGCTGGTACGCGGTGTCGGGGCCTTCGATGTTGTGCACATCGATGGCGATGCTGGCTTCGTCGCCGAGGCTCAGAAAGCGCGGTGCCGTCACGGTGAGCGCGAGCGCATCGCGCACGAGCACATCCGATCCTGCCGAGCCGAGCTTGCCGGCGCTCCACGCAACCGCCATGAGGCGCACAGTGCCGTTGAAGTCGGGCATGTCAAACTTGGCTTCAGCCGTACCGTCTGCCTTGACCTCGACAATGCCGGAGAACAGCGCGAGCGGTTTCTCGACGGGGGGACTGCCGCGCATGGACATGCCGCCACCACCTTCACCGTCACCACCCGAGCGGAGCGATCCGCGTGTCGCGCGCATCCCGTCGATGAGGCGACCGTAGAAGTCACGGATCTCGACGCCGAGACGGCGCTGCGCGTGGAAGTGGCGCTCAGGGGCGGGCGCCTCGAAGCGCGTCAGGTTCAGGATGCCCATGTCGACGGCCGCGATCGTGAGGCGCGCGGCCTCGCCGGCTTTGAGACCCTCGATCTTCACCGGCACGATGAGCGTGCTCGCCGGCTTGATCTTCGCGGGTGCATTGAGCGTCAGCTTGAGCGTCTCGCTCTCGGTATCGAGGGCGAGCCAGCGCACGCCGATGGCGCGGCTCGGCATGCGCTTCGCACCTTCGTCCATGGCCCGATAGAACATGGCCGTGACGTAGGCGCCGGGCATCCATTTCGCATCGACAGGCAGCGCGATCTCGCCGCCGCCGGCCGGGATGTCCGCATCCTGCATGGTGAGCAGGCCGCTCGAAAGCACGGCGAGGCGCACTTTGCCGGCGGCGCGCGTGTTGATGCGCACGCGGGCGGTGTCGCCGGCTTTATAGGTCGGCTTGTCCAGCACGACGTCGAGCACCTCGGGGCTCTCGGCGTCCTCACTTGCATGCCAACCGACATTGAAGGTCACGCTCGCGACGCCGGGCGCCTTGGGGTCGGCGCTCGTCACCTCGATGCGATAGCGGCCCCAGTCGAGCGACGGCGCTTCGATGCGCGCGGGCGTTGCGCCGTCCGAGTTTGCCGTGCCATTCGCGACGCGCTTTGTCGTCGTGACGGCTTCGTAGTTCCACTGGCCGTCGCGGCTGTACCACTGCCAGCGCTGATTGAGCTGCAGGATTTCCCACTTGAGTGCCGCGCTCGATTGCGGCTTGCCCTCAGTGTTGACGAGTACGGTCTCGAAACGCGCCGCCTCGCCTTCGCCGACCTGTCCGCTCGCGAAGAGCGGCTTGATGCCGACACGGGCTGCACGTGTGTCAACAGGCAGACGAACACTACGTTCGATCGTGCGTCCGCTCGGCTCGCGCAGGCGAACCATGATCTCGGCTTCGAGAGGCTTGGCTGTCTTCGGTATGGCCGGAAGGCGCACGCCAATGAGGCCACGGCCGTCGGCGCCCGTCTGGGGCAAGTTTTCGAGCGGCTGGCGCACGGGCATGACCTGCTCGCCGGCAAGGCCGAACTTATATCCCGCAAGCCCGGGCAGATCGCCCGTTGCCGGACGCACGTTGATGTCGCCTTCCATGGCGAGGCCCGCCGCGGGTGGGCCGTACAGATAGCGGCCGTTGATCGTAATGGAGGCCGTTTCTTCGATGGCAATGGTCTTCGCCTGCGGTTCCAGGGTCAGCGCGAGGCGCTCCGGTAGGAAATCCTCGACAAGGAAGGAGGTCTGCGCGAGGGCTTTGCCCTTCTCGTCAAGAAGGAGGCGGGCGCGCCACGTTCCCGTCATCGCGGTCGGGGGAAGCGCGAGCGTCGCAGCACGCCCGCCAAGCTGTGGTTCGTTGAGGGCAATGCGGCGATGCTCCACGCCATCCGGCCGCGTCACGATCAGCGTTGCCGGTGTTTCGGATGCAGCACCCGTGCGATCACGCAACAGCGCGACGAGGTACACGGGCTCGCCGGGACGGTAGACGCCACGATCGGCATAGACGTAGCCGTCGAGGGGACCGGGCTGCTCGCGGCCTTTCACGCCGCGATCCGTGAGATCGAAAGCCGCAGTCGCGAGATCGAGGAAGGCGTAGTCCTTGTTGCCCTCGGCGACGAGAAGAGCCGGCGCGAGGCCACCGGTGCCGCGCATGAGGCCTGCATCGAAGCGCACGTAGCCGCGTGCGTCGGTCTTTCCGGTAGCGAGCACTTCATTGTTGCGCGCGACGAGGCGCACGGCAATTTCGCCGACGGGCGATGCCGCGCCGAGCGAGCGCACGAACGCGTGGAGGCCATCGTCGCCCGAGAGCGCGGTCAGGCCGAGATCGGAGACGATGAACCACTGCGTTGCTGGCGCCTGGTACTCGTTGCGCTTGGCATCGGCAGCGGTGGCGATGGCGAGATAGACGCCCGGTGCGAGATCGGGCAGGGCCTCGCTGACGGGAATGGCCGTGGTGACATCCTCATTGAGGCGGCTCGCAATCTCGAGTTCGCCTTTCCATACGCGCTGGCCGTTGCGATCGCGAATGGTCTCGAGCTCATAGCTCTGCACCTGCTTCAGAAAGCCATCGAGCGATGTGGCGCCGGCGAGCGCGCGGTCGCCGATGCGCAGGATCTCGATGTCCGCCTTGCTCGCATTGACCGAGACGAGCGGGATGCCCTGCTGGCCGCGGTTCGGGAGGACGTAGGCGCGACCGGAAAAGCGCACAGACGGCGCACGGTCGCGCACATAGACGGCAATTTCCGACGCCTTGGGCAGGCTCTCGCCGACCGTCGAGGGGAGACCGGCGCGAAGCTGCACTTCATAGCGCTTGCCGTGCTCGAGGCTGTCGATGCAGAGCTGCTGGCCTTCGACAGTCATGTTCTGCGGCTCGCGCCCATCGACGGCGACGAATTTCTGCAGATCGCCGACGGCACTCGGCAGGCGCTCGGAGAAGTTGATGCATAGGCGCGGCTCGACGGCATCGGATTCCGATTTGTAGTCGATGACGCGGAAGCCGTGCTCGGCACGCAGCGCGTCGAGCGTGGTGCTGACATCATCGTCATTCACGAGGCGGACGCTCGCAGCGAGGGCCTCGATAGCCGGACGCCACATGGAGCGCGCCTTCAAAGCTTCGCCGAGTGCGGCGAGTGCCTCGGCGCGTTGCCGGTCGTTCGTCGCCGTCTCGAGCGCGCGATAAGCGGCGCCGGAGGCGTTCACGGGAATGGAGTAGCGTTCTGCGGGGCGCGCCGGATCGGGCGTCATGGCGAGAAGAGCCTTGGCCAGACCCGTCCAGGCTGCGGTGTCCTTGGCATCCGTCACGACAGCGGTGGCGAGGTGGCGTGCGGCGACGCGGGCATCACCGTTGTCCGCGAGAACCTTGAGCCCGGCCTCGCGCTGCTGGCGCGCCGTCTGCTTGCCCGGCTTGAAGGCACCCTTGATGTAGCTCTCGTAGCGTTCGGCGTCCTTGCTGACGACGGGGTGCGAGAAGAGGGGCTGCGCCTGCTGCGCGATGGCCGGCAGGCTGACGAGGAGCAGAAGACCGAGCACGAAGGCGATCGGGCGGGCGAAGAACATGGGGCGTGATCCCGGGGCACGAGGAATAGGGGCCGGTCGGCGGCGGTTTTGCCTCAAACGGCGAAACCGAGTTCAGCGCCGGTCGATGACCAATTAATGGCGCTTCGCGCGCAATGCCAGCACGGGCGGAAAGCAGTGCACACCGTGCGATGCGGTCCGGCAAATTCCGGCAAGTTCGGGCAGCGAGAATAGGCTCGCGAGGTAGCCTCAGGGGCAAACGACGCCAGCGCTTATCGCCACATTCGCCCTCGGCGCGAACCGGGCGCTGCTGCTGCTGGCTGCGGGGTCTCGGGTGTGGGCGGCGCACCCTCGTCCTGGAGCGTGGGTTCGAGCCCAAGCAGCTCGGCCGTGTCACGAGCGCGCCGCACGCGCCCTTCGACCTGCGCACCGGCATCGACACTGAGAGATTGATGGTGGATGTCGGCCTCGACTTTGGCGCCGGCCTGGATCTCGACCTGCACGCCGCGGATCGTTCCCAAGATGACGCCGAAGACCTTCACGCTGTCGCCGGCGACGACGCCTTCGACCGTCCCGACATCGCCGATCACCACTTCGGTGCCACGAACGTCGCCCTGGATCCTGCCCTCGACGCGGATCTTGCCTTTCGAGATCACGTGGACGTCCTGGCCGCTTATGGCGAGGTCGGCGCCAATGACGGAGGTGGCCTGCCGGTCATCGCCAGGGACAGGCACCGGCACAGCCGCAATGGGCGGCTTGGGAGCTTCTCGCTCTCCCGGTGCGGTGACAGGCACGAGGGCCTTCGGCTCCGCCGCGGAATAGGGCGGGATCGATGCGGAGGGATCAATTGGCTGTGTCTCGGTTCCGGAATGGGATGCCTCGACACCATTATGAATCGGCATGATAAAATGACTTTCCTGGCTCAATGAAAAACCATTGATGCCTCCTCGAAATCTGATCACGCCGCATGATCAATAATATTCGTAAACGTCCCAACTGGCGGAATCAAGGCCTGTTCAATTGCGCTGCGGCGCAGGAGATTTGCCAAAATGCACGGGATCCGGGCGGTGGCCGCCACAGGAATTGGTAACTGATGCCGCGACCAGGATGCCGGCCCCGAGGTTGACACCGGCCCCGGCTTCGCTCAATAAGGCGCCATCGCAAGCAGGCCCTGGAAACCAGAGCCACCGGTTTGCACGGGTCGCGACCTCCACGGGTGCGCGGCGGAGGCAGATGCGGTCAACGTCCGTCAGCGAAGGTTCGCTCACGGGCGCGTTTGTGTTTGGCGTGCGCGGGTGCGGTCGGCGGGGTGCGGATTGGCCAGCGACAAGGAAGTGTAGCGATGTTGAAGGTCTGGGGACGCAAGACGTCGGTCAATGTCCAGAAGGTCATGTGGGCCGTGGGCGAGCTTGGCCTCGCGCACCAGCGCTTCGATTATGGCGGCGAGTTCGGCAAGACAGACACGCCCGAGTACATCCAGCTCAATCCCAACCGCCTCGTGCCGACGATCGACGACCATGGCTTCGTGCTCTGGGAGTCGAGCGCGATCGTGCGCCATTTGGCGCAGCGCTATGGCCGCGGCACGCTCTCGCCGACTGACGAGCAGTCATTCGCGAGGGCCGATCAATGGATGGATTGGGCACTTTCGACGCTCTATCCCGACATTATCTCAACCTGCTTCATTCAGCTTGTGCGCACGCCTGCCGGTGACCGCAATGACGAGGCCGTCGAAGTGGCATCGCAGCGCGTCGGCGAAAAGCTTGCGATCCTCAACCGCCAGCTCGCGCAGCGCACCTATATATTGGGTGAGCAGATCACGGTCGCCGACATCGCGATCGGTTCGCAGATGTACCGCTACTTCAACCTGCCGATCGAGCGGCCACCGCTCGCAAATGTCGAGGTCTGGTACAAGCGTCTCACGCAGCGCCCTGCCTATCAGGCGCACGTGATGATCGACTTCAAGCCCATGATGGTGCCCGGCGCATGAGCGCGGCGCCTTCCCCGAGAGAGAACTGAGAGGCCATGTTCGAATCTCTGTCCGATCGGCTTTCTGGCGTCCTCGACAGGCTCACCCGGCGCGGTGCGCTGAGCGATAGCGACGTCAATGAGGCCATGCGCGAGGTCCGCCGGGCCCTCCTCGAGGCCGACGTGGCGCTCGATGTGGTGCGCTCCTTCACCGACAAGGTGAAGGCCAAGGCCGTCGGCGCCAACGTGGTCAAGTCGGTCACGCCCGGCCAGATGGTCGTCAAGATCGTGCACGACGAGCTCGTCGAGATGCTGGGCTCCGACAGCCAGCCGATCGATCTTGTGGCGACGCCGCCCGTGCCGATCATGCTCGTCGGCCTGCAGGGCTCGGGCAAGACGACCACGTGCGCGAAGATCGGTAAGCGCCTTACCGATCGCGACAAGAAGAAGGTGCTGATGGCCTCGCTCGATACGCGCAGGCCTGCCGCACAGGAGCAGCTGCGTGTGCTCGGCGAGCAGACGGGCGTCGCGACGCTGCCGATCATCGCCGGCCAGACGCCGAAGCAGATTGCGGCGCGCGCCATCGAGGCGGGCAAGCTCGGCGGCTACGACGTCGTACTCCTCGATACCGCCGGTCGTATTCACATCGATGAAGAGTTGATGCAGGAATCGGCGGATGTGCGCGATATCGCGCAGCCGCACGAGACCCTGCTCGTCGCCGACAGCCTGACCGGACAGGACGCTGTCAATCTCGCGAAGAACTTCAACGAGCGCGTGGGCATCACCGGCATCGTACTAACGCGCGTCGATGGTGATGGCCGCGGCGGTGCTGCGCTCTCCATGCGCGCGGTCACGGGCAAGCCGATCAAGCTGATCGGTGTGGGTGAGCGCTGGGATGCGCTCGAGGATTTCCATCCGCAGCGCATTGCCGGCCGCATTCTCGGTATGGGCGACGTTGTCAGCCTCGTCGAGAAAGCCGCTCAGACGATCGACGCCGAGAAGGCGCAGGCCATTGCGCAGAAGATGCGCAAAGGCGAGTTCGATCTCGAGGATCTCTCCGAGCAGCTGAAGCAGATGCAGAAGCTCGGCGGCATGGGCGGGCTCATGGGCATGATGCCCGGCATGGGCAAGATCAAGCAGCAGATGGCCTCATCAAACTTCGACGACAAGATGATGAAGCGCCAGGGCGCGATCATCTCATCCATGACACCCTACGAGCGCCGTCATCCGAAGATTCTCGACGGCAAGCGCAAGCGGCGCATCGCCGCCGGTTCGGGCACGCGGCCCGACGAAGTGAACCGTCTTCTGAAGATGCACCGCCAGATGGCGGACATGATGAAAATGATGGGTAAGAACAAGGGCATGATGCAGCGCATGGCCGGTGCCTTCGGGCTTGGCGGCGGGGCGGTGCCCAATGCGGCTGAAGTCGAGCGCATGCAGGCCGAGCTTGCGCGCCTCGATCCCAAGGCCCTGGAGCAGTTGCCGAAGGACGTGCGCGAACAGCTCGCAGGTGGTGGCGCTCCGACGCCGGCTCTCCCGGGCCTCGGCAAGGCAGTGCCACGGCTGCCGGGGCTGCCGGGATTGGGCGGTGGTGGACCACGTTTCACCCTGCCGGGCCTCCCTGGAAAGAAGAAGTAGTCATGGCGCCAGTTCTCGAAACCGAACGGCTGCGCATGCGAGGCTGGTCGGAACAGGATCATGAAGCGTTCGCCGCTCTCCTCGGAGACGAAGAGAGTGCGCGGTTCATCGGGGGACCGTGTGATCGGCACGACGCTTGGCGGCGCATGGCGACGCAGATGGGCCACTGGGCGATGCGCGGTTACGGCTCGTGGGTGATCGAAGAGAAGTCGACCGGCAACTGGGTCGGCTACAGCGGCCTATGGTGCCCCTATGGCTGGCCGGAGCCCGAAGTGATGTGGGGGCTCGTGCCGGCTGCGCGTGGCCGCGGCTATGCAACTGAGGCCGCTATGCGCGCGCGTACCTACGCGTATCAGGATCTCGGCTGGCGGAGCGCGATCAGCTTGATCGCTCCCGAAAATCGCGCCTCGCAGAAGGTTGCCGAACGCCTTGGCGCGAAGCGCGAAGGGAAATTCGAATTGCGGGGTTCCGTCGCTGACGTCTGGCGGCACCCCGCGAATGCAAACTGAAGTTGACGTTGTGAAACCCGAAGAACTGAATTGAGAACTGGAGAAACCTCATGTCCGTGAAAATCCGCCTCTCGCGCGGCGGCGCCAAGAAGCGCCCGTACTATTACATCGTCGTTGCCGAAGCTGCCGCCCCGCGCGATGGCCGCTATATCGAGCAGATCGGCACCCACAATCCGATGCTGCCGAAGGATCACGCCGATCGCGTGAAGCTCGATCTCGACCGTGCGAAGCATTGGCTCTCTGTCGGTGCCCAGCCGACGGATCGCGTCGCCCGCTTTCTCGATGCGGCCGGCCTCATGAAGCGCACGGCGCGCAACAATCCCGAGAAGGCGAAGCCCGGCAAGAAGCGCCTCGAGCGCGAAGCTGCCGCGGCAGAAGCCGCCAAGAAGGCCGCCGAGAGCGGCGAGGCAGCGGCCTAAGGCCGGCACGGGAGATTGCGCATGGTGGGCGGTGGAGATCAGGACGGGCGCATTCTGCTCGGCCGGATCGTCGCCGCCCATGGCGTGCGTGGCGAAGTCCTCGTGCGGTCCTATGCGGATGCGCCTGAGGATGTCGGCGCCTATGGCCGGCTTGCCGCGCCAGCGCTCGGGCGGGAACTCGAACTCCGCGTCCTCCGAGTGACGGCCAAGGGAGTCGTCGCGCGCGTTGCCGGTATCGCTGACAGAAACGCAGCCGAGGCGCTTGCGGGAACCGACCTCTACGTCGATCGCGCTAAGCTCCCTTCGCCTGCGGAGGATGAGTTCTATCACGCCGATCTTATCGGGCTGGCCGCGGTCGGCCCGGATGGTGCCGAAGTCGGCCGCGTGGTCGCCGTACACAACTTCGGTGCCGGTGATTTGATCGAGGTCGCTCTTGCAGCCTCGCGGCGTACCGAGCACATACCGTTCAATGATCGCTTCGTGCCGGAGGTCGATATGGCTGCCGGCAGGATCGTGGTCAACTTGCCGGTGTCGTCCGACGAGCCAGATGCCTTGGACGAGGACGGGCCTCCACAAGCCTAAATCCAGCTTCCCGACCTAACGTAGCAGCTTGGTCTATTGACCCGGCAATGGCAGCGCCATGTGCCTGGTTACAGACGAACGGAACGAAGCGATTAGGTGGGCGTTAAGTCCGCGGACCTAATATTCCGCCATCTGAACATGATTACTGGACGACTGCTATGCTTGCGCGCACCGACGACCTTCTCGTGAAAGCTTCCAATGACGACGGCCGGTTCGTGCGCGTCGTGCGCGCCAAGGCGCGTTGGCGTGCCGTGCTCGGTCTTACGATGGCGGGACTGATGGTCATCGCGCTCGTCGGCGGCATGTTTCTCCTGACGAGCGAAGCCTTCAGCAAGCCGGACGCCGTGAACCTGGCGCTGGCACAGCCGCTGGCGACGCTCCAGATCGTAGCCGGCCTCATGATGCTTTCGGCGCTGTTTCTCGTTCCCGTGCGCCGTCTCGTCGCAGACTTCGGCAGCAGGGGCATCGTCGAGATCGACGGCAATACGGTGCGGGTTTCGGAGAAGGGCCTCTTTTCCGCGCGGAGGTTCCGCGAGCCGCTGGACGCCTACCAGGGTATTGCCCATCGGATGCGGACGACGGTGTCCGGAATTCATCACGAACTCGTACTGGTCCATCCTGACGCACGCCGCGACGTGGTCATCGCGCTGGATCGCATGGAGGCTGCGGTCTCGCCGGCCTCGATGATCGCGCGGCTTGGTCTCCCGGAGATCACGGCCGGAGACCTTGCGCGCCGGCGGTAAGATCTGTTGGTGCAAGTGGCTTCGTCGCGCTAGATACGCCGCATGGCAATCGAGCTCATCCGGCTTTCCGGCATTCATCTCACCTTTGGCAGAACAGCGTTGCTCTCCGGCGCCGATGTCAGCGTGCGCGCGGGCGATCGCATCGGCCTCGTCGGGCGAAACGGCTCCGGCAAGTCGACGCTGCTCAAGATCGCGGCGGGCCTCGTCGCGCCTGATCAGGGAGAGCGCTTCGTCCATCCCGGGGCCCGTGTCGCCTATCTGCCGCAGGAAGCGGATCTGACGGGTTTTGCCAGCGTCGCGGCCTACGTCGAGGCGGGGCTGGCCGACGGCGAGGGCAGCTACCTCGCACAATCGGCACTCGAGATCATGGGGCTCACCGGGAGCGAGGATCCGGCCCAGCTGTCGGGCGGCGAAACACGCCGCGCTGCGATCGCGCGCGCACTCGCCTCGAGCCCCGACATTCTGCTGCTCGACGAGCCGACCAACCATCTGGATTTGCCGGCGATCGAATGGCTCGAAAAGGAGCTCGGCAGCCTGCGGGCCGCGATCGTTCTGATCAGCCATGACCGCCGCTTTCTCGAGACGTTGACGCGTTCGACGATCTGGATCGATCGCGGCATCGCGCGTCCTCTCGACCAGGGCTTTGCGTCCTTCGAGGGGTGGCGCGACGAGGTGCTCGAACAGGAGGAGCTCGAGCGCCACAAGCTCGATCGTAAGATCGCGCGTGAGGAAAGCTGGATGCACGGTGGCGTCACCGGGCGCCGCAAGCGCAACGTGCGCCGCGTCGCTGAGCTGCACAATCTGCGCGCCGAGCGCAAAGACGCGCGTGGGCCCGTTGGAAATGTCCGCTTCGCCGTCAGCGAAGGCGGGACGTCCGGCAAGCTCGTGATCGAGGCCGAGCAGATCTCCAAGGCTTTCGACGAGCGCCCCATCGTGCAGGATCTCTCGCTGCGAATCGCGCGCGGGGACCGGCTCGGCATCATCGGACCGAACGGTGCCGGCAAAACGACATTGCTTGCCATGCTGACCGGTGCGCTTGCGCCCGACAGCGGCACGGTGAAGCTCGGCACGAACCTCGAGATGGTGACGCTCGACCAGCGGCGCGAGGAACTGAAGCCAGACTGGACGCTGGCCGACGCGTTGACGGGCGGGCGCGGCGATCAGGTGATCGTCAATGGCAGCGCGCGGCATGTCATCGGCTACATGAAGGACTTCCTGTTTGCCCCCGAGCAGGCGCGCACGCCTCTGAGCGTGCTCTCAGGTGGCGAGCGCGGACGGGTCATGCTCGCGCGGGCTCTGGCGCGACCCTCGAACCTGCTCGTGCTCGACGAGCCGACGAACGATCTCGACCTCGAAACGCTCGACCTGCTTCAGGAGCTGCTCGCCGACTACGCGGGTACCGTGCTCCTCGTGAGCCACGACCGCGACTTTCTCGATCGCGTGGCGACCGGCGTTATCGTGTCGGAAGGCGAGGGGCGGTGGATCGAGTATGCGGGCGGCTATTCCGACATGCTCAATCAGCGCGCGAGCAGCAGCGCGGAGGCGGCAGCGAAGTCGCGTGTGGCGACGCGCCCGGTGGATACAACCGAAGCTACCGCGCAGGAAAGTGCGCCCAACAGCTCGCAGCGCAAGCTCAGCTACAAGCAGACGCAGGCGCTCGAAGCCCTGCCTAAGCAAATGGCTGCACTGGAAGCAGAAATCGCCGACCTCGGGCGCCGTCTCGCGGATCCGGATCTCTTCAGGCGCGATCCCCAGACGTTTGACAAGGCGACCACGCGCCTGTCGCGAGCTGAGGGCGAGTTGTCGGAGGCGGAAAACGCGTGGCTCGAACTCGAGCTGCTGCGTGATGAGATTGCGCAACACCGCGCGTCATCAAAGCGCTGAACTGCCGATTCTCCGGCCCTTTCCTGGTGGCAGTTCGGTCCCAAGCATTGCGAATCGGGCGCCCGCCGAGAACAGTCACATTGGGTCGAATCACTGGAGGCGAGCGTGCGGCTATGACACAGACCGCAGCTTACGGCGACGATGCCCTCGATGATCCGGCTGAAGCCGGCTCGGGAGGCTGGTTGCCTGAGATTGTCGTGCACTTATCGATAATGATCGTGATCGCCGCGCTCGGCATGGCGCTGCGCACGAGCTTTGGGTTTGGCATGGCGTCGTCCATCGCCATCGCGCTCAGCGTCTACTGGTGCCTGCTTGTGGTGCATGCGCTGGTGCGTCGCGGACAGGATGCGGCCGATCTCGGTGAGGAAGTCGCTCAGCTCGCAGATGAGAATGCGGCCTTGCGGCGCCTTGCTGGTATGCCCCGCAACGTCGATGCCGAGCGTGCTCCGCCGCGCCTCGCGGGGCTGACAGCCGAGCGGCTGCCGCCACGCGTTCTTGATCGCAGCCGCGCGCCCGAAGCCGCGCGCCCGAAAGGGCCCGAGCTGCCGAAGGCAGGGCCCGGACCAAGCAAGCCGGTTGCGAGTGATCCCGCTCTGCGCGCCAGTGAGCCGGTAAAGGCGAAGCCGACACCCCCGCCTGCGCCGCCGAAGCCGGCAGTCGCCACCGCGCCGCCCCGACAGGCCAATGGTCTGCCTGCCGCGCGCGAACCGATCGCGCCACCAGCCAGGAAGCCGCCACCACCGCTTGCGGCGACGCGTGTGCCACCGCCGCTCGCGCCTGCGCGCCCGCGCCCACAGGGACTCGCTGCGCTCGCCGCCGAGAAGCCGGTCGCCAGGGCGCCGGTGGAGATCCCGCGCGAAAGTGCGGAGGCCGAAGATCCGCGCGCCCAGGACATTGCGATCATGCAGTCCCTCATCAAGGGGCTCGCCGATCAGATCAATGCACCAGCCGCAAAGATCGAGGCGCCGCGCGCGCCAGTTGCCCCGGCCCCAATGCCGCCCGCCGTCGAGCCGGTGCTTGACGACGTCCCCGTCGAGCCAATGCTCGACAACGTCCAGCAACAGGTAGGTGCGCTGCGTGACATGGCCGATGACATGCGCGACAGCCTTGCGCCGCCGCCGGCGGACAGCGTCGTGTCGGCCGGCGCGCGCAGCTTGCACACCGAGCTCGAGCGTGCGCTCGATGCCGCCCATATCGATGTGTGTGTCGACCCCATTCTCGGTCTCGATGATCGCAGGGCGCGGCACTTCGAGGTGTCGGTGCGCCTGCACGTCGAGGGCGGCGAGATTCTCGATCCGCGCCACTTCATGGGGGCGCTCACCGGCACCGGCCTGACGCCGCGCATCGAGGCGCTGACGTTCAGTGAGACCATCCGGCTTGCGGGCGAGTTCGCTGCGCGCGGGGCGGCGGCCGACCTGTTCTCGATTGCCTCAGGCGAGTCGTTGCGCGATGGCGACTTCCACGCGGCACTGGGGGGTGCGCTCGCGCCGGACGTCCGGTTGGGCGCGCGGCTGGTGATGTCGATCCCGCAGGAGGAAGTGCGCGCGTTCGGTCCTGCCCACTGGCAGGCGCTCGCGGCGCTCTCCGAGGCTGGCCTGCGCTATGCACTCATCGACGTGGTCGATCTCGATATGGACTTCGAGTGGCTGGCCGCGGAGGGCTTCGAGTTCGTGCGGCTCGATGCGGACGTCTTCCTGCAGGGCTTGCCGGCGCCACACGGCATTGTGCCTGCCGCCGACCTCTGCCGGCATCTTTCGGGCCTCGGTTTCACGCTCATCGTGAGCCGCATTGGCGAGGAGCAGGAACTCGCCGAGGTCCTGGGCTTCGGCGCTCTGCTCGGGCAGGGCCGTCTCTTCGGCGGGCCGCGTCCGATCCGCCAGGAGCGTCCGGCGCGCCATCCGAGCGCGGCATAGACCATGCCGCGCTTCCACCGCTTGAACCGCATGGACGGGCCGGCTAAAGGCACTATGGCAAAAGCCTGGGGCGGCCCGCAGCGCTCATTCGCGATCGGCGACACCCGCGGGACCGATCAGCCAGATCATCCATCGCGGAGGCGGGATGCAGACCAAGGCCGGCCCGCACATTCCCGTGCTGCGCTCGATCGCACCACTCGCACCAACGTGCGACGCCTGGATCAGTGATGTCTGGGGCGTGTTCCATGACGGCGCGCGTCCCTATCCCGCGGCGAGCGAAGCCTGTGTGAAATTCCGTGCCGGCGGCGGCACGATCGTCCTCGTGAGCAATGCGCCTTCGACGGGTGAAGAAGTGAGCGCGCATCTCGATGAGCTCGGCGTGCCACGCGCAGCGTACGATGCGATCGTCACCTCAGGCGATGTGACGCGCGTGCTCATTTCGAGCTGGGCCGGGCGACCTGTGCATCATCTCGGTCCCGACCGCTATCTCGGCACGTTTGCCGGTCTCGATGTCGCCTTTTCCCCGATCAACGAAGCGGCCGTTGTCGTCTGCACAGGGCTCGTCGAAGACGAGCGCGAGACGCCTGACGATTACCGTGACCTGCTGGCGGCGATGCGTGCACGCAAGCAACCGATGATCTGCGTGAACCCGGATCTGGTCGTCGAGCGCGGCGACCGTCTCATCTATTGCGCGGGCGCGCTCGCGGCCGCCTACGAGGCTCTCGGTGGCGAGGTGGCCTATGCCGGAAAGCCGTATCCGCCCATCTATGCGCGTGCGCGTGAGCTGATTGCCGCGTCGCGTGGGGCTGCGGTCGAGACGTCGCGCATTCTCGCCATTGGCGATGGCATCAAGACCGATATCGCGGGCGCGGCGGCGGCAGGGCTGCGCGCCGTTTTCATCGCGAGCGCGCTCCACTTCGAAGCCGGTGAAGCGCTCGACGAGGCGACGCTCGGCCACCTTTTTACCGGCCATCCGGCTCCGCCAATTGCCGCTCTGCAAGGGCTCGCGTGGTAAACGCGGGTGTTTCCGAGAATCGTGCGTCAAAATTGCTGCAACTGCGAAATCGATTGACGGGGCGCGGCGGATCACCCATATGTCAGGTGTCGTTCCGCGAGCGCGCCAAGCGCTCTGCTGCTTCGAGATCGGCTCCGTACTGAGATTGCCGCCGAAGCGTACAGTGTTCTCTCCGGGACGTAATTCGAACCATCAGGCCTTTGCTGCGGTGCGCAGCCCAGGGCCAACAGCGCCCAGAACAGCCTCATTCGTTGGCTCGATGCCACGCGGCTTGCGCAGAAAGCTATAGACTAAGTGACGACCCAGACCTTTGCTGAGCTCGGCCTCGCCGAGCCCCTCCTGCGTGCATTGAATGACGCGCAGTACATCCACCCCACACCCATCCAGGCTCAGTCCATTCCGGCGCTCATCGCCGGGCGCGACCTGCTCGGGCTTGCCGAGACCGGTACGGGCAAGACGGCGGCCTTCGTGCTGCCGCTGCTTCAGCGCCTCGCCGAAGAGGGCGGCCGCCCGCAGCCTGGTTCGCCGCGTGCGCTCATTCTGGCGCCGACGCGTGAACTCGCCATCCAGATCGGCGAGAGCATTCACGCCTACGGTCGCCATCTGCGCATCTCCCACACGGTCATCTTCGGTGGCGTCGGCCAGCGTCCGCAGGTCAATGCGCTCGCGCGCGGCGTCGATATCCTAGTTGCCACGCCGGGCCGGCTGATCGATCTGCTCGAGCAGCGTCATCTGCGCCTCAACCAGGTGCGGACGTTCATCCTCGACGAGGCCGATCGGATGCTCGACATGGGTTTCGTGCGCGACGTGCGCAGGATCCTCAAGGGCGTTCCGACCGAGCGCCATTCGCTGCTTTTCTCGGCAACCATGCCGAGCGACATCGCGCAGCTTGCTGCCGAGATCCTCAAGAACCCGCTGCGCGTCGAGATCGCGCGTGCCGGCAAGACTGTGGATCGTATCGACCAGCAGGTGATCTTCGTTCCTTCGGCGGCAAAACGCGACGTGCTGGCGCGCCTGCTTCAGGATGCTGAAATGCGCCGCGTGATCGTGTTCACGCGCACCAAGCGCGGCGCGGATCGCGTTTGCCAGGCCATCGAGCACATGGGCGTCGGCGTGCACGCTATCCATGGCAACAAGAGCCAGGGGCAGCGGCAGTCCGCGCTCGACAGCTTCCGCAAGGGCTTTACGCGTGTCCTCGTCGCGACCGATATCGCGGCGCGTGGCATCGACATCGACGATATCACCCACGTCATCAATTACGAGCTGCCCAACATCCCCGAGAGCTACGTGCACCGCATTGGTCGCACCGCGCGCGCGGGCGCAGACGGCATCGCCATCGCGCTTTGCGCGCCGGACGAGCGGGAATACCTGCGCGATATCGAGCGCCTGACGGGCCGCCGGTTGACCGTTGTGGCCTCGGGCGGCGGCGATCGCGTATCGACGAACGAAGCGCTGAACCAACCAGTCGAGCACGCGCCTGCCGCTGAGGGCGAGGCGCGCGCCGAGCGAGGTACGCCGCCGCGTCGGGAAGGCCGTGAGAGAGGGCGTCCCGCGCACGGGGCACGCCCGCGCAATGGCGAGGCACGCCGTGGCGAGCGCGGTGATGCGCCGCGCGGAGAGCGCCGCGAGGGGCATGCGCCTCGCAATGGTGCGTCGCCTCATCGCGGTAGGGATGGTGCGCCGCGAGGGGATCGTGGTGACCGTTCGGAGCACGCGCCGCGTGGTGAGGCACACGCTCACCGCGGCCGTGACAGCGGCCAGCGCGCCGAACATCGCAATGGCGACGGTCGTGGACCACGCGATGGCGCGCCGCGCGCTGATCGTGGTGAGCGCGAGGAGCGTACCTCGCGTGCCGGTGCGCCCCATCATCGCGGCCGCGACGGTGCTGCACGCGCCGATCATCGCGGCGGAAACGGAAATGGCCATGCCGCCCGGCAGGGCGAACAGCGCCGCGGCAGCAATGCCCCCCGAAATGGGGATGGGAGCCGCGCAGCCGGTGCGCCACATGGTGGCGAGCCCGGTAAGGATACGCCACAGCCCTGGCGCAACTGGACGCGGGGTAGCGGTGTTTCTAGTGGCGAAGCGCGTCGCGACGGCGGAAACGGCCGTCCCACCCGCAAGCGTCCCGACGATCGCCGGCGCGACGGTGGCCAGAGTAGAGGCCGCGACGCGCGCTGAGCGAGAGTTCTTCACGAGTACGTCCATGTGGTCGCGTAAGAGTATCTGGCCGCGGCGTGCCAAAAAGCCGATAGTCGTACCGCCTGTCGCGGGAGCGCGCAGCAAACCGGGTCGCCCGGTGCGCGCCTGCGCGGCGTGTTGGCCGAAGCCGGGGAGCACACTGATGCGTGACGAGCTGAACGCTGCCATGAAAACTGCCATGCGCGCGCAGGACAAGGCGCGCCTTGGCACGATCCGGCTCATCCTGGCAGCGATCAAGGATCGCGATCTCGGCATACAGGGCAAGACGGGCGATGCGGGAGCCGAGGCCTCGCTCGTCAGTGACGCCGACATCGCGCAGCTGCTCGCCACCATGATCAAGCAGCGCCGCGAGAGCATCCGCATCTATGAGGATGCCGGACGGCTCGAGCTCGCGCAGAAGGAAGCCGAGGAGATCGATGTGATCTCCGAGTTCCTGCCGCGTCAGCTCGACGATGACGAAGCGAAGTCGGCCATCCAAGGTGTGATCGCGGAGACCGGCGCGACGAGCGTCAAGGACATGGGCCGCGTCATGGCGGTGCTGCGCGAGCGCTATCGTGGCCAGATGGACTTCGCCAAGGCGAGTGCGCTGGTCAAGGAGCTGCTGTAAGCGACCGCTCTCCTCAATTGTAGGCGATGTATCGGCCGAGGCCGACGACGCTGAGCCACGTCAGCATGGAGAGAGCGCCGGCAAAGCGCGCAAAGCCCGGCATTGGCGCCTGCGGCCCAAGGGTGTCCAGCGCCCTCACCGCGCGACCACCGATAAAGAGCGCGTGCACGACGCCGAAGGCAATCAGCGCCATCTTTATCTGAAAGACTGCATTGAGCGCGACGTGGCTTGCTTCGGCCGTGAACAGAACGGCGCCCGAGACGAGCACCGCAATGAGCGCCAGGATCGCAGCACGGCGTGCGCCGCGCACGACGCGAGCCGGATCGGAACCGGCAAGGGCGCCCATGAGGCGCACATCCATCACCGCGATGGCACCCGCAAACAGGACGATCGCCAGGACGTGAGCGATGTTGGCCGTCGGATAGATCCAGACGGATTGGCGGATCAGCGCACCGATCTCCGAGGTCTCGAGGGCGATGAGGAAGCCGGGCGCTGCCGAATTCATCAGCGCATCTCGATGGTTTTGCCGGCGGCCGTGATCCGTTCGGCGCGCATTTCGTTGGGATCCGCGGTGGAAGGATAGCCATAGGCGGAGACTTCGGCGCCAACCGCCACGAGTTCCGGCATCGCGCCGCGGTTGCGCATGCGTGACGTCGGGGCAAGCGTCACAGTCCACACTTTGTCGGTGCCCTGCACCGTGATCGTCGCGTGCGGGTTCTCATATTGGGAGGTGAGTATCTTGCCCGTGACGGTGACTGGGTTCTTCGCATCGTAGCTGCCCCAGCCGTGGTGGGCGAGCAGCAGTGTCGGCCAGGCGCCGACCAGGACTGCCGCAAGTGCCATGCGCCTGAGCATCGTGAGCCTCCATCGAGCTGTGTACATTTGCAGCATTCTACACACGATCAGTGACGACACGAGTGACAGCGCGGTCGGCTCACGAAAGCGTGCGCGCCGCGTGCTTGTAGCCCATGCGCCGCTCGGGCGGCACGGGATGGCGCCCGGCGACACGAGCGAGGATCAGCGCCACGTCATCGTTCGAGCCGGCGGCGACGGCGCAGTCGAGGAAGAGCTGCTCGAGCACGTCCTGCTGCGCGTGGCTGCCGCCGAGGCGGTACATGCCGCCGATCGCAGGCCGCATGACACGAGTCGCTGCTGCAGGCTCGCCCTTGGCACGCAAGAGAATGGCTTCGCTGACCGGTAATGCGTAGTCAGCGACAAGGCGCGCATTGAGCGTACCCGCAGTGGTGGCGTACGCGCGCATTGCCTCCAGCGCCCGTCCGCCAGCATCAAAGCGGCGCGTTGCCGCGAGTGCCATCATCCAGTGCGGCAGTGTGAAGGGCGAGAGGCAGTCGCCGATGCGCGCCTCGGCCTTGTCGGCAATCTCGATCCAGCGTTCGCCGACGTCGACGCCCTGACGTTCGAGGCGGAAGAGCATCGACGACGCATTCTGGATGTCGATGTAGAGGTCCGGCTGCGCCTCCACGAGCGGAGAGGCGAGGTTGCGGAAGTGGCGGTCGTAGAGATCGAGGACGGTGTCGAATTCGCCGCGCTCGAAATGATAGAGCCCGCGGTGCCACCACAGATGATGCTTGAGGTTGTTGCCGCCCTCCCAGTGCGGCTCGAGACCTGCGAGCCAGTCGATGCCCTCGCCGGCGCGGCCTTGCATCTCGAGAATGTGCGCGACGGCATGGGCGGCCCAAAGATCCCCCTTGTCGACGTCGATGGCGTCGCGACCGGCGGACTCCGCGAGCGTGTAGTTGCCGAGTTCCTCATGCGCGAAGCAGCGGCAGGCGAGCAGCGTTCCCCAGCCGGCGAGGTCCGAGCCGTAGCATGGCAGCGCCTTCTCGACTTCGCGCGCCATGGCGCCGGGGCGGCCCAGCCAGAACGCATTGAAGTGATGCAGACGCAAGGCCAGGACGTCGCGCGGATGCTCTTCGAGGATCTGCTCCCAGACGGCGAGCGTGCGGTCCAGGTCGCCATCAATCCAGTGGCGCAGCGCTGCCGCGTGGGCCTTCTCACGTCCGTCTGCGCGTCCGACCAGGCCGCTGGCTGCTTCCAGGGCGCCTACGGCAGCCGGCACATTGGCCTGCTTGAAGGAAAGCATCATGAGGTAGCCCTTCAGTACGTGACCGAGGGCAAAGTCCGGATCGGCGGCGAGCGTCAACTGGAGATTGCTGCTGATGTCCGTCCGGTATCGCAGGTAGCTCAGTACGGTTTTGTTGAAGGCATCGGCTGCCGCCACGCTCGTGGTGGAAAGGGGCAGGCCGTGCAGATCTGAGTGTGGCATGGGGCCTCCGGACGGCAGTTGATTGCCTCCAAAGAGTAGAGGAGTGGCGCCACGAGGCCAACTGCGTCGGCGGCCGGTTCACGGCGGAGGTCGAAGGCCCACGTCAGCGCGCAACAGCACGAATTTCCGATGGGAAATTGGAGGGTTAATTTTAATCCATTATTAATAAGCTAGCGAGCGTCATGAATGAACTGCTTAATAACTTAATATGTTAATGGCCCGTCCACGTCTCCTGCCTATACACGCATCAGAAGCGTTCAGTTTTTGCAGGAGACGGCGGTGTTCAAGCTCATTAAATCAGCCTCGGGTGTTTTGGCCCGCGCCTGCGCTCGTTTTTCAGGAAAGCCCTTTTCCAGCGACGAGCGTGGCTCAGTCGTTATCATGTTTGGCCTCGCGGCGCTCGTGGTCTTCACGCTCGTGGGCGCGGCCGTGGACTATGGTCGGACCATTCTCGCGCGTGAGCGATTGCAGGCGACCGTAGACAGCGCAGTGCTTGCGGCTGCACGCGTGTGGCAGATCGAGCAAGACATGGACCTCGCCGAGAAAAAGGCGATCGCCTACTTCGACGCGATGAAGCCGGAAGGCGTGAATGCGCGCCTCACGTCGCTCGCGCCCGACACCGATATGAATACGATCACGGCGGAAGCCAGTGCCGAGGTCAAGGTCCCGTTTCTCAGTCTCGTGCTGAACGGTGAGCCGATGAGAGTTGGCACGCGAGCCCAAGCCACATTCTGCGTCGGCTGCCGCAGTGGCGATAACGGCGGCGGTAACAATGATGGATACAGCGTCGAGGTCGCCATGATGCTGGACGTCACCGGCTCGATGGCGGGCAGCAAGATCGCCGACCTGAAAGAGGCCGCGAAGGATCTCGTCAAAATCCTCGTTTGGGACGACCAGAGCGAGTACACGTCGCGCGTTGCGGTGGTGCCGTTCTCGCACGCGGTGAATGCCGGATCTGTGTTTGGTCCCGTTGTCGCTCACAATCCAGCTTCGAGCCTGGCATTCAACTTCCGCGACGGCAAAGAAAGGACTTGGTATCGGACGAACGCTTACTGTGTCTCCGAGCGTGGGGGCACGAACGCCTATACCGACGTGACGCCGCTTAGCAACGATCGCTTGCCGCGAGTGTACTACGGAAGCTCCAGCACCAGCAATTGCCAGCCGACCACGGCGGTGATGCCGCTGACGAATGACAAGACCCTCCTGAACAATACGATCAATGGGCTGGTTGCGTCTGGTTGGACGGGTGGCAACCTCGGCACATCGTGGGCCTGGTACATGCTCTCTCCGCGCTGGTGGAAAGACATGCCCGCGAACGTCTACCCCGCGCGGCGTCCTTTGGGCGAGACACCGACGCTTTCGGCGGACTGCAAGCGTACCGACAAGGTGTGCGCGGAGCCTCCGTCATATGAGGGCGTCAAGAAGTACGCCATCCTGATGACGGACGGTGAGTACAACATGCAGTTCTGCAATGGTTCGAAGAACGGCACGACGGGCGCCTCGATCCCGGATCGCAACTCGGGTCCCGGCAACGCGGAGAAGGGCAACTGCACGTCGGCGCTTGGCAGCTCGAATACGCAGGCGTTGGCGTTGTGCACGGGGATGAAGAACTCGGGCATCACCGTCTACACGGTCGGCTTCGGGCTTGGTACGTCGGGAACACAGGTGGATATGCTGAGGGCCTGCGCTTCGAGCGACGGCCACTTCAGCAAGCCCGGCAAGCTCTTCTACAACACACAGACAGGTGACGAGCTTCGCAACGCTTTCCGCCACATCGCATCTTCGATCTCCCGTATTACCCTCCGCGAGTAGACCGTTCTATCGACACAGAAAGGAGCGTCTCAACGGCGCTCCTTTTTCTTTTGTGTATTGGGTTTCGGGCAACGGAGTATGGCGGACGAAAATGAAACGCCGCTTTTATGTATTATTTACTCAGATGCGACGATTTGAATAAACGAGAAAATTGCAGATAATTGTCCGGGATCAGATTAGGGGAAAATCAATGGCGGACCTCTATTTGTGATCGTACGGGGCGAATCCTGTGAGAGGTATGCGTCATGTTCGGCGTTTGGCGGGCTAATCGGATGCAGCGGGCGGCAGCCCCGTTGTGCGGACTGGTGAAGAACGACCGCGGTTCGGTCGCCATCATGTTCGGTCTAACAATTTTTGTCTTGTTCACGATTGTCGGAAGCGCCGTGGATTATGGGCGCGCGATGCTCGCACGTGCGCGGCTGCAGGCTGCGGTCGACAGCTCGGTTCTGGCAGCGGCACGCGTCTGGCAGCTCGAGAACAGTCTCGATCTCGCCGAGGAAAAAGCGCTCGCCCACTTCGACTCGAACAAGCCGACAGAGCCCTCGCGAGTGGTCGAATTCACGCCCAACATGGTGGATTCGACCTTCACGATGGTTGGCGAGACCGTAGTCCGCACACCCTTCCTGAGCTTCGTCAATCATCCCACCATCACGGTCGCGACGCGCGGACAGGCTCTCATTGCCGGCGGTGGCAATGCAGGCACGAACCTCGAGGTCTCGCTGATGCTCGACGTCACGGGCTCGATGGCGGGCACCAAGATCGAGGATCTGAAGTCGGCTGCGAAGGATCTGATCGACATCGTCGTCTGGGCCGATCAGGCCGAGTTCACCTCGCGTGTGGCTCTGGCGCCGTTCTCGACCGCCGTCAACGCCGGCGCGCTCGGGCCGTCAGTAGCCTACAATCCGACGTCGAGCCTTTCGTTCAAGCAGCGGAGTGGAGGTAATTCCACGCGCCATCGCACGAGCACGTACTGCGTGTCTGAGCGGACTGGAGCGGCCGCGTTCACCGACGCAGCTCCGACAGGCAACGACCGCATCCCGCGCGCCTATCAGACGAGCAGCTCTACGGCGTGCATCCCCTCTGCCCCCATCGTTCCGATGACGAGCAACAAGGATACGCTCAAGACGGTCGTCAATGGCTTTACGGCAAATGGCATGACGGCTGGTCACCTCGGCACCGCGTGGGCCTGGTATCTGTTGTCGCCGAACTGGGCGAATGTGCTTCCTGAGGGGAGTAAGCCGCAGCCCTATGCCATGCTCCAGCAGGTCGGCGAGAAGGGGCAGCCGCTGCTCAAGAAGGTGGCCGTGCTGATGACGGACGGCGAATACAATCAGCAGTACTGCAACAGCACGACCGGCGGCACGGCGGGCGCCACCATCCCTGATTACGACACGGGCACGTCCGGTGCGAACTGCAAGGCGCCGAACGGTACGTCGACCAAGCAGGCGCGCGACATGTGCAAGGCAATGAACGACGCAGGGATCACCGTCTACACCGTCGGCTTCGATCTGCCGGAGCCGAAGGGTGGCAAGGACGCTGACTCGGTCGTCACGCTGCGCGGCTGCGCCAGCGAGCCTCACATGTTCTACAACACGAAGACGGGCGACGAGTTGCGCAACGCCTTCCGGCACATTGCCACCGCGATCGCCGCGCCAATCCTCTCGCGCTGACGATCAACGTTCCGAATCGAAACACAGGGCACCCTTCGAGGTGCCCTGTTCATTTTTGCGGGACGCTTTGCGGGCTTTCTCCGAGCATGACACCGACAGCGCGCAGGAAGATCTCGGGGCCCGTGTAGCCGACGAGGCGATCGATCTCGGTGCCCTCGCGCATGAGGACGACGGTAGGGATGATCTCGATGGGGGCGGTGAGGCCCATGGTGTCGAGATCGGCGTGGGCTACATCCACAAAGCGAAGAGGCGCGCGATTGGCACGCGCCGTTGCGCGGTAGGCGGGGACGATCTCGTCGCGCAAGAGCTGGCACATGGGGCACCCGCGCGCCTCGATCACGACCAGTTCGATCGAGGGCACCGGCTCGGTTGCGAGCTCCATTGCGGCATCGGTCGGCTGCGTCGTGCTGGCCAGCCCCAGGGCGGCGGCGGTTAACAGAGCCAAAGACAGGAATCGGGACACGTGGGCGGCACCGAATGATGAACGAGGTTACTGACGCGTAAAATGCACAAACGGGGCCATCTGCAGCGCGCGCGGCGCGGCATTTGTTCGTTGGGCCTTGGAGGGTGCGTTCGGGCGTCGTAGTGATGGGGCTCCGCAAGCAACAAGGAACGACCATGAGCCTGACGTTCGGGCTGGCCCTTTACTTCATCATCTGGTGGACGGTGCTCTTCGCCGTGCTGCCCTTCGGCGTGCGCACGCAAGGCGAGGCGGGTGAGGTCGTGCCCGGCACGCCCGCGAGCGCGCCAGTTGCGCCTCGCCTACTCAGGAGTTTCGCCATCACGACGGTCGTCGCGGGCGGTGTGTTTGCGCTTGTTTATGCGGTTCTGGCGGGCGGGATCGTCGATATCGGCGCGTACTTCCCGAATCCGATGCCGCCAGGTGCGCGCTGAGGTGCGCCAGCGTCCGCGCACAAAAAAAGCAAGGCTGGGAGCCCTGCTTTCCTGAAGTCCAGTAACGAGGCGGATTGACGGACCGCCCTATTGCTAAGCCATTCCCACTAGCGACCGCTTGGGTCGCACACTCGGCTTACACGATCCTCTGTGCCGGGACCGTTGATCCGCCGCCTGCTCCCTAGACTTGGGCGATGCGAAGACCTCAGACGTGGTCTCACGGCCCTTTTTTCGTACGCGGGTGTGACACTAGCTCATATGCGACGTCTTGTCAGCCCTTGAATGCGCTTGATCCAAGATCGCTCAACGATCGGGTTTTGCAGGACTTTTGCGCCGCAGCATCGGTTTGTGCCATAGGTGATGATGGCCAAACCGGGGCCGCCGACAGGGCGCCAGCCGCGAGCTTTGGCCGGGAGGAGACGATGGCACAAACAAACGCCGCCGAACGAAAAACCCTGATCCTGACCGGGGCCTCGCGCGGTATCGGCCATGCGACCGTCAAGCGCTTCGCGTCGGCTGGCTGGCGGGTCATCACCTGCTCGCGTCACCCCTTTCCTGAAAACTGCCCTTGGGAAATGGGGCCGGAGGATCACATCCAGGTCGATCTCGCCGATGCCGAGGATACTGCGCGTGCGATCGCCGAAATGCGCCTGCGCCTTGCGGATCAGCGCGGGCATCTGAACGCGCTCGTCAACAATGCCGGCATCAGTCCAAAGGGTTCTGCCGGTGTGCGTCTCGGTACGCTCGAGACGCCGCTCGAGGATTGGCAACGCGTGTTCCAGGTGAACTTCTTCGCACCCGTGCTGCTCGCGCGCGGACTACTTGCGGAGCTCGAGCGCGCAAAGGGCGCTGTCGTCAACGTGACATCGATTGCGGGAAGCCGTGTGCATCCATTTGCAGGCGCGGCCTATGCGACGTCGAAGTCGGCACTTGCGGGACTGACGCGCGAGATGGCGACGGACTTTGGTGCACGCGGTGTTCGCGTGAATGCGATTTCACCGGGAGAGATCGACACGTCGATCCTGTCGCCCGGTACCGAGCGCATCGTCAACGAGCAGATTCCGATGCGCCGTCTCGGCGAGCCCGAGGAAGTCGCCAAGGCGATCTATTTCCTCTGCACGGATCAGTCGAGCTACGTGAACGGCGCCGAGCTGCACATCAACGGCGGGCAGCATGTTTAGTTTTTGCCGCGGGCTCGCGTGCGGACCCGTGCGAGGCTCATGCATCTGAGCCTGAAGGTGCGCCGCGAGCGCTCCAGGATCCCCTCTCCCCGCTCTTGCGGGGAGAGGGTTAGGGTGAGGGGCGGCCGCTTGTGCCAACGTTTGAGTATGCCGCCGCCCCTCATCCTAACCTTCTCCCCGTATAGGACGGGGAGAAGGGACTTGTTGCGTTCGCTGCTTGCTCGCGGCTCATTTAGATAGCGGCACTTCGCGATAAGTGGTTGCGAAGCACCTCTTCCCAGCAGCCCGCGGCAAACCAAATCAAGGCGTCATCAAATTCACGGTCACGTTCTTCTTGACCGTGAAGCTGTCGAGCATGCCTTCGAGCGAGAACTCCCGACCGATGCCGCTCTGCTTGACGCCGCCATACGAGTGACCGGGTGACTGGCCGAGACCCTGGTTGATCTGCACCCATCCGGCTTCGATCGCATGAGCGGTGCGGAGTGCGCGACCGATGTCCTTCGTCCACACGTAACCGGCGAGACCGTAGTGCGTCTGGTTGGCCATGCGGATGGCTTCCTGCTCGTCCGTCCATTTGATGGCGACGAGCACGGGACCGAAGATCTCTTCCTTGGCGAGGCGCCAATCGTTGGCGTCATGCTCGAAGAGCGTCGGCACAGCGAAGAAGCCCTCTGAAAGCGGGCCTTCCTTCGGCGGCAGGCCACCGAAGCGCAGCGTCGCGCCGGGCTGTTTGAGTCCTTCCTCGACGTAGCCGCAGACCTTGCGGAACTGCTTCTCGTTGATGATGGCGCCCATGTCGGTGTCCTCGTCGAGAGGATTGCCGATCTTGAGCTTGGCTGTCTTCTCTGCGAGCTTGTTGAGGAAATCGTCGAAGATGTCGGCGTGCAGGAAGAGGCGCGAACCGGCCGTGCACGACTGGCTCTGGCGGGTGAAGCGCATCGCCGAGATGATACCGTCGACGACCCAATCCTCATTCGCATCCGGGTAGACGATCGAGGGGCTTTTGCCGCCGAGTTCGAGCGAGACCGGCACAATCCGCTCGGAAGCGGCCTTCATCACGAGCTTGCCGACCTCGGTCGAGCCCGTGAAGGAGAGCTTGCGCACGCCGGGATGAGCCGAGAGCGCGGCGCCGACTTCCGTGCCATAGCCGGTGATGACGTTGAGCACGCCCTTGGGCATGAACTCCTGGCAGATGCGCGCTACCCAGAGAATGCCGAGCGGCGCGTCTTCGGCGGCTTTGAGGACGAGCGTATTGCCGGCGCAGAGTGCGGGCGCGATCTTGAGCGAGCCAAGTAGCACCGGCGCATTCCACGGGATGATGGCGCCGACGACACCGATCGGCTCGCGCCGCGTGTAGCTCAGTACGTTCTCGCCGAAGGGAATGGTTTCGCCTTTGAGCTCGCTGGCGAGACCACCGAAGTAGCGGAAGATCTCAGCGACGCCTTTGGCTTCGGGGCGCGCCTGGGTCTTGATGGCATTGCCGGTCTCTTCGGCGACGATCTTCGCGAGTTCCTCGACGCGGGATTCGATCACGTCGGCTATGCGCGTGAGAAGACGGCCGCGATCGCGTGGCGGCACGCGCATCCACGCGGGGAAGGCAGCAGTCGCTGCCTTGACGGCGGTGTCGATATCTTCCGCGGTCCCGCGCGGCACGCTGGCGATCGGCTTGCGGTTGGCGGGGTTCAGTACCGTGATGGTCTCGCGCGCCTTGCCGTCAGTCCACGCGCCGTCGATCAGCATGGTCTCGTGGCGTAGGCTCGTGCCGGTTGTAGGTTTGCTGGTGACTGCCATGGTGGGCTCCTTCTTGGATTGTTTGGCTCAATCGAGCTGGCGGGCTTCAGAGGGCAGCAGATAGGGGACGCCGCTCTTGATCGGATAGGCAAGGCGGGCTGCGCGACTGATCAGTTCCTGTTTCTTCTCGTCGTACTCGAGCGACGTCTTGGTCAATGGGCAGACAAGCAGCTCGAGAAAGCGTGGCGCGGTGCGCTCGGGACCCGGACCAGACGCTTCGCGAGGCTCATTCATTACAGCGTCCCTTATTGCAGGCGTGAGCTGGGCTTGCCCGTGGGGTCGGCGATCTCCATCTCGGCGAGCGCAATGAGCGCCGCAGCGCGGTCGGCGAGCGTTCGCGCTTCGAGAAGGGCCTGCTTCTCCGGCGGTGCGAAGGGACCCGCGATGGCGAGCCCGTTCACGAGATCCTCGTTCTCGGACTGCTGGATGGCCTCCCAGTCCGGCTTCAAGTTGCGTGCATTGAGATAACGCTGCAGGACGGCAAGAAGGTGATCGCGAGGCACGTCCTCGGCTCCCTGGGCCGGCACGAGATCATCGGCAAAGCGATCATACGAGACGTCGAGCGTGCGATAGGGCGTTCCGCTGTTGGCTTCTTCGCCCGTATCGAAGCGGCAGATGCCGGTGAGCGTGATCAGAAGGCGTCCGTCCGACTGCTCCTGGAACGCTGAAAGCCGCGCCGCGCAGCCGACGGCCTGCAGCGGTGCCGTGCGCAAGGAAGGCGAGCCGGTGGTGCCGCCATCGCCAGTCGGCTGGATGATGCCGATGATCCGATCGCCGCGCAGCACATCGTCCACCATCGCGAGGTAACGCGGCTCGAAGACATTGAGCGGCAGCGTCGTGCGCGGGAGCGTGATCGCGCCGAGCAGCGGGAACACCGGGATGCGCGCCGGCAAGTCCGATGTCGAACGGTATTGCTCCAGAAACCTCACGCCTCACGTACTCCTGTGGCCGACCGAGCCCGCGGTGCGGCCTTCACATTACGCGAACAGCAGCGACGAGAGCCGCCGCCGACCGTCGAGCGTTGCTGGGTCCTTGGGACCCCAGGCCTCGAACAGTTCGACGAGCTGCTTGCGCGCCGCTTCGTCGTTCCACTTGCGATCGCGGCGGAAGCTCTCGAGCAGGTGGCTCACCGCTTCCTCCTTCTCGCCGATGGCGGCGAGCGCCGTCGCGAGGTCGATGCGCGACTGATGATCGGCGGGATTGCTCTCGACCTTGCCTTTCAGCTCGCCGAGATTGCCGGTGTCCTGGCCGCGCTTGGCGAGACCGAGAGCGGCGCGCACGCTCGCGAGCGGAGCGGCATCGCGCTTGTCGGGTGGCGCCAGTTCGAGGGTCTGCTCGGCACGTTCGAGATCGCCGGTCTGAAGGTAACAGCGCGCGAGGCCCGCGAGCGCCTTGATGTTGTCGGCCTCTTCCTGAAGCACGGCCGCGAAAATCTCGGCGGCCGTCTGGATGTCACCCTCTTCGAAAGCCTTCTCACCTTCGGCAATGGCGTGCTCGAGATCTGCGGCGCCGGCATCGCCGACGAGGCGATCGACGAATGCCTTGATCTGGCTTTCGGGCTGGGCGCCGGCGAAGCCGTCCACCGGGCGCCCGTCGAGGAAGGCATAGACCGTCGGGATGGACTGCACGCGGAGCTGCTGGGCGATGGCGGGATGCTCATCGATGTTGATCTTGACGAGACGCACCTTACCGCCGGCGGCCCGTACAACTTTTTCGATGATGGGTGTGAGCTGCTTGCAGGGGCCGCACCAGGGGGCCCAGAAATCCACGATCACCGGCTGCTCGCGGGACGCCTCGATGACGTCCTTCATGAAGCCCGCCGTCGTCGTGTCTTTGATCACGTCTCCGCCGGGGCCGGCTGCCCCAGGGGCCTTCTGGCCGAATTCCATACGTTCAACTCCCGAGATGCGCGAATTCGCTGTCCGTCAGCCGGTCTCGCCGGGTGCATCGATGGCGACAACGAGAGGTTCGTGTCCGGTGGCGCGCATGAAACGCAAAAGATCGTCGCGCGCGATGCTCGTCGTCGCCGTGTTCACCAGCGGGTGGCAGTTGATCCTTTCATAGCCCATGAGGCGTTCGTCCACCACCACGCTCACGCGCTTCTGATCATCGTTAATGAGGGCCAAAGCCGTGACCGAGCCCGGGAGAATGCCCAATACCTCCTGCAACAACTCCGGCTTGCCGAAGCTCAGCCGCGCCGCGCCGATCTGCTTATGCAGGGATTTGAGGTCCACGGGCGTGTGGCTCTCAGCGACGACGAGGAACAGCTTTCCCTTGGCATCCTTGAGGAAGAGGTTCTTGGTGTGACCACCCGAGAGGTCGCGCTCCAGGCGCGCACTCTCGGCGACGGTGAACACTGCCTCGTGCTCGACCGTCTCGGTCACGATGCCGAGCTCGGTCAGGCGCGCGAACAGCTCGTCTCGTGTAACGGGCATGAGGTCCTCAGCGAGGCAGATCCGTGCGCCCCATGAGATAGCGATCGATCGAGGCCGCGGCTTGCCGGCCCTCACGGATCGCCCACACGACGAGGCTCTGGCCGCGGCGCATGTCGCCCGCAACGAAGACCTTGTCGCGGCCACGAATGCGGTAGTCGCGCTCGTTGGCTTCGAGGCCCTTGAAGCGGCCACGTGCGACGACGGGCAGGTCGAGCTCACTCACGACATCGCTCTCGATGGGGCCGGAAAAGCCCATGGCGAGAAGCACGAGATCGGCGTCGAGCGTGCCCTCGGAGCCGGGGACCGGCTGCAGCTTGTTGTCGACGCGCGTGTAGTGGAGCTTCTTGATCTTGCCGTTCTCGCCGGAGAAGCCCGTCGTCGAGATCGAGTATTCGACCTCGGCACCCTCGGCCTGGCTCGATGAGATGCGCAGCCTGAGCGGCCAGTGCGGCCAGGAGAGCGACTTGTTCTCCATCTTCGGCGGCTGCGGCATGATCTCGAGCTGCGTCACGGACTTCGCACCCTGGCGGAAGGATGTGCCGATACAGTCGGAGCCGGTATCACCGCCGCCGATGACGATGACGTGCTTGTCCTTGGCGCTGATTTCGCTCGTGCCCTTGGCGACGCCTTCGCCGGATACACGCCGGTTCTGCTGCGGCAGGAAATCCATGGCGTAGTGAATGCCATCGAGATCGCGGCCCGGTGACTTGGCGAAGAAGTCGAAGGGTTGCTCCGATCCGCCGGTCAGCAGGACGGCGTCATGCGACTTCTTGAGTGAGGCAACCGTCACCGACTTACCGACATGGGTATTGCAGTGGAAGGTGACGCCCTCGGCTTCCATCTGCTTCACGCGGCGTTCGATGACGACCTTCTCGAGCTTGAAGTCCGGAATGCCGTAGCGGAGCAGGCCGCCCGGATAGGCGTTCTTCTCGTAGACGTGCACTTCGTGGCCGGTGCGCGCGAGCTGCTGGGCAGCGGCAAGACCGGCGGGGCCCGAGCCGATGACGGCGACGCGCTTTCCCGTCTTCGTCTCAGCGGGCTGCGGCACCCACTTGTTGCCGTTGTCGGCGAAGGTGCGCTCGGCGATCGAGTATTCGATCGTCTTGATGGTGACGGGCACGTCCTCGATGTTGAGCGTGCAGGCGGCTTCGCACGGTGCCGGACAAACGCGGCCCGTGACCTCGGGGAAGTTATTCGTCGAATGGAGGTTGACCGAAGCCGTCGACCACTGACCCTGATAGACGAGATCGTTCCAGTCGGGGATCTGGTTGTTGATCGGGCAGCCGTTGTGGCAATAGGGAATGCCGCAATCCATGCAGCGCGCGGCCTGCGTCTTGACTTCGGGCTCCGGCAGCGGCTCGACGAATTCGCGATAGTGCTTCAGACGCTCCTCGACCGGACGATAGCCGCGGTCGGTGCGGTCAAACTCCATGAAGCCTGTAATCTTACCCATTTATCTCGCCTCTCGGATCGGCGTGTATCGGAATTGTTGCTTTAGTGGATGCGCAAGCTGTCTTCACAGCGCGCGATCCATTTTCGGATACCTGGTCGCTCGGCGAGATCGAAGCCGCCTTCGTCTGCCATGCGCGTGTATGCGACGACCGCGATATCGGCGATCGTCGGCGCGGAGCCTGCGAGGTAGTCGTGCCCGGCGAGCTGCTGCTCGATGAAATCGAGCGCTTTCTCGGCCCGCTCAACGCGCCACGCTTCGCGCTCGGCCTTCGTGCGACCGAGATACTTCATGTGAAAGCGGCACACCGCGACATAGGGCTCGTGGCTGTACTGCTCCCAGAAGAGCCACTCGTCGATCTTCGCCTGAGCGAAGCCGTCGTCCGGCAGAAGGTGTGAGCCGCGTGCGAGGTAGCGGATGATCGCGTTCGACTGCGCGAGCGTGCGTCCGTCGTCAAACTCGACGCCTGGCACCTGACCCTGCGGAAACTTCGCGAGGTAGGCGGCGGTGCGCGACTCGCCCTTCATGATGTCGATCGGCACCCAGGTGTAGGGGCGGCCGATCGCGTCGGCCGTCCACTTCACCTTCAGGCAGTTGCCCGAGATGGCGTCACCATAGATCTTCATGACGTCACTCCGCGGGCTTGGCTTTCGCCTTGCCGTTGCCCTTGGGCTGGGCCGCGGCTTTGGGCACGCCGATCTCGATCACGCCGAGGCCAGTGGTGTCGGCCTCCTGGAGTTTTGCCATCTCGCTCAGAGCGCGGCGGTACTCGATCGGCATGACCTTGCGGAACTTCGCACTCCACTTCGGCCAGTCGGAAAGGATCTCCTGCGCCTTGGCCGAATTCGTGTAGTGCGCGTGACGCGTTATGAGTGCGTGCAGACGCTCGGCATCCTGCTCCGACATGTTCTGCATGACATCGACGAGGCCATGGCTCGCGAGATCGCCGCTCTGGTTGGCGAGGCGGCGCATGACTTCCTCTTCCGCAGCAACCGGCTCCAGGTCGACCATGGAGAGATTGCAGCGCGTGTCGAAATCACCGGCCTCGTCGAGCACGTACGCGACGCCCCCCGACATGCCGGCCGCGAAGTTACGTCCCGTGGGCCCGAGCACGACGACGACACCGCCCGTCATGTACTCGCAGCAATGATCGCCGGTGCCTTCGACGACCGCATAGGCGCCGGAGTTGCGGACGGCAAAGCGCTCGCCCGCGATGCCGCGGAAGTAGCACTCGCCGCCGATCGCGCCGTACAGCACGGTGTTACCGACGATCATGCTCTCTTCCGGAACGATGCCGGACTTCGGATCCGGTCGCACGATCAGCTTGCCGCCCGAAAGGCCCTTACCGACGTAGTCGTTGCCTTCGCCGACGAGATCGAGCGTGACGCCGCGCGCGACCCAAGCGCCGAAGCTCTGGCCGGCAATGCCCTTGATCGAGAGCCAGATCGAGTCCTCGGCGAGACCGGCATGGCCGTGCGCCTTGGCGACCTCGCCCGAGAGCATGGCACCTGCCGCGCGATCGCGGTTCGAGATTGCGAACTCGGCTTTGACGGGCTTCTTTGCCTCGATCGCGGACTTGGCAGCCTCGATGAACTTGCGGTCGAGAACCTTGTCGAGGCCATGATCCTGACGCTCGCAATTGTAGATCGCGACGCCGGCGGGCACGACGGGCTTGTGGAAGAGCTTCTCGAAATCGAGACCGCGTGCCTTCCAGTGGCCGATGGCCTTGTCCTTGTCGAGGTAATCGGACTGGCCAACCATCTCGTTCACCGAGCGGAAGCCGAGTTCTGCCATGATCTCGCGTACTTCCTCCGCAATGAAGAAGAAGAAGTTCACGACATGCTCGGGCTGGCCCTTGAAGCGCTTCCTGAGCTCGGGGTCCTGCGTCGCGACGCCGACCGGGCACGTGTTCAAGTGGCACTTGCGCATCATGATGCAGCCGGCCGCGATGAGCGGCGCAGTCGCAAAGCCGAACTCGTCCGCGCCGAGCAACGCGCCGATGACGACGTCGCGCCCCGTGCGGATGCCGCCATCGACCTGCACCGCAATGCGCCCGCGCAGGCGGTTCATGACGAGCGTCTGGTGTGTCTCGGCGAGACCGATCTCCCAGGGGCTGCCGGCGTGCTTGATGGAGGTGAGCGGCGACGCGCCCGTGCCGCCCTCGAAGCCCGAGATGGTCACGTGATCCGCGCGCGCCTTGGCGACGCCCGCCGCGACCGTGCCGACGCCGACCTCGGAGACGAGCTTGACCGACACGTCCGCGCTCGGGTTGACGTTCTTCAAGTCATAGATGAGCTGCGCGAGGTCCTCGATCGAATAGATGTCGTGATGCGGCGGCGGTGAGATGAGGCCGACGCCCGGCGTCGAGTGGCGCACCTTGGCAATGACCTGATCGACCTTGTGGCCGGGCAACTGGCCGCCTTCGCCGGGCTTGGCACCCTGCGCCATCTTGATCTGCATGAGGTCGGAGTTGACGAGGTACTCCGTCGTCACGCCGAACCGGCCCGAGGCCACCTGCTTGATCGCCGAGCGCATGCTGTCGCCGTTCGGCATGGGCACGTAGCGGTCGGCTTCCTCGCCGCCTTCGCCCGTGTTCGACTTGCCGCCGATACGGTTCATGGCGATCGCGAGCGTGGTGTGCGCCTCGCGGCTGATCGAGCCGAAGCTCATCGCACCGGTCGAAAAGCGCTTCACGATCTTCTCTGCCGGCTCGACTTCCTCGATCGGTACGGGCTTGCGCTTCATCTCCGCAGCGCCCTTGATCCGGAACAGCCCGCGCATGGTCATGAGCTGCTCGGACTGGTCGTTGATCTGCGCCGCGTAGTCGCGCCACTTCTGCGGGATCTTGCCCGCCATCGCATCCTCGTTGGAGGTCGAACGCACGGCGTGCTGCAGGTCAGCGACAACGCTCGGCCGCCACGAATGCGACTCGCCGCGCGTGCGGTAGGCATACTCGCCGCCCACTTCGAGCATGTTCTCCAGATAGGGCACATCGCCGAAGGCCTGGCGGTGACGCTCGGCCGTCTCGCGCGCGATCTGGAAGAGACCGACGCCCTCGATCTGCGTGTGCGTGCCCGTGAAGTACTTCTTCACGAAGCTCGACTTGAGACCGACCGCATCGAAGATCTGCGCGCCGCAATAGGACTGATAGGTCGAGATGCCCATCTTGGACATGACCTTGAGCAGCGCCTTGTCGATGGCCTTAATGAAGCGCTTGTTTGCTTCCTTCACATCGAGCCCGGCATCGAGCTCCGGTGCGAGCTGCTCGACGGTCTCGAAAGCGAGATAAGGATTGATCGCTTCGGCGCCGTAACCCGCGAGTGTCGCGAACTGGTTTACCTCGTACGCCTCACCCGTCTCGACAACGAGCCCGACCGAGGTCCTGAGACCCTGCCGGATGAGGTGATGGTGCACGGCGGATGTTGCGAGCAGCGAAGGCACCGGAATGCGATCCGGGCCGGTCGCGCGATCCGACAGGATGATGATGTTGTAGTCGCTGGAGCGGACGGCCTCCTCGGCCTCCGCGCATACGACATCGAGCGCTGTTGCCATGCCGGCAGCACCGGCTTCGGCGGCGTAGGTGATGTCGATGGTGATCGACGAGAACTGGTTGTCGGCAACTTCGCCGATGGCGCGGATGCGCTCCAGGTCCTCGTTCGTCAGGATCGGCTGGTAGACCTCGAGCCGCTTGTGACGCGAGGTGCCCTCGAGATCGAGCAGGTTCGGCCGCGGCCCGATGAACGAGACGAGGCTCATGACGACTTCTTCGCGGATCGGGTCGATCGGCGGGTTGGTCACCTGCGCGAAGTTCTGCTTGAAGTAGGTGTGCAGCAGCTTGGGCTTCGACGACAGCGCCGAGATCGGCGTGTCCGTGCCCATGGAGCCGATCGCCTCCTGGCCCGTCTGGACCATCGGGGCCATCAGGAACTTCAGGCTCTCCTGCGTGTAGCCGAAGGCCTGCTGGAGATCGAGCAGGCTCACGTTGCTCTTCTTGCGCGGTGCCTTCTTCGGCAGCGGCAGGTCCGAGACCTGGATCTGCGTGCGCTTTAGCCACTGTTCGTAGGGGTTTTTGCCGGCGATCTCGCGCTTCAGCTCGTCATCGGAAATGATGCGGCCCTCGGCGAGGTCGATCAGCAGCATCTTGCCTGGCTGAAGGCGCCACTTCTTCGCGATGTTCTCCTCGGGGATCGGCAGCACGCCCGACTCCGAGGACATGATCACGCGATCGTCCTTCGTGACGAGATAGCGTGCGGGCCTCAGTCCATTGCGGTCGAGCGTCGCGCCGATCTGGCGACCATCCGTGAAGGTCATGGCGGCCGGGCCGTCCCACGGCTCGATCATGCAGGCGTGATACTCGTAGAAGGCCTTGCGCTCGGTATCCATGCTTTCATGGCCGGCCCAAGCTTCGGGGATCAGCATCATCGCGGCGTGCGCGAGGCTGTAGCCGCCCATGACGAGGAACTCGAGGGCATTGTCGAAGCACGCCGTATCGGACTGGCCCTCGTAGGAGATGGGCCAGAGCTTCGTGATGTCGTCGCCAAAGAGTGGCGAGGAGACGGATGCCTGACGCGCCGCCATCCAGTTCACGTTGCCGCGCAGCGTGTTGATCTCGCCGTTGTGGGCGACCATGCGATAGGGATGCGCGAGCTTCCATGAGGGGAAGGTATTCGTCGAAAAACGCTGATGCACGAGTGCCAGCGAGGAGATCACGCGCGGATCGGAGAGGTCGTTGTAGTAGGCCTTGACCTGCCACGAGAGGAACATGCCCTTGTAGACGAGCGTGCGGCTCGACAGGCTCACTGTGTAGTGGCCAACGTCGCGCTCCTTGAAGGACTTGAACAGTGCGTTCGAGACGACCTTGCGGATGAGGTAGAGCTTGCGCTCGAACTCGTCCTGGTCGGTCAGGCCCTTCGGCCGGCCGATGAAGAGCTGCCGATGCACGGGCTCAGCCGCGCGGACGAGGGGAGGAAGGCGGGAGTTGTCGACGGGCACGGTGCGCCAGCCGAGGAACTCGAGGCCTTCTTCGCGGATGAGGCGCGCCCAGATCTTTTCGCAGTGTGTGCGCAGGCGCTCGTCCTGCGGCATGAACATATGGCCGACACCGTACTGGCCGGGTTCCGGCAGCTTGATGCCGAGCGCTGCGCACTCGTCCTTGAGAAACGCGTGCGGAATCTGAATGAGAATGCCGGCGCCGTCGCCTGCGCCCGGCTGAGCGCCTTCAGCGCCGCGGTGCTCGAGGTTCTCGAGAATGGCGAGCGCGTCCGAGACGATCGAGTGGCTCGGGCGATTCTTGAGATCGACAATGAAGCCGACACCGCAGGCATCGGACTCTCGTTTTGGATCGAAGAGCCCCTGGGCGCGCGGGTTCGCCCAATCCATGACACTGGAGTCGATTCCAGATTGCGCGGCGCTGTTTTCGAGAGGCGCGTGTGCCATGGTCGGTGATACCCCAAGTCGTCCGAATACGATGTGCCTGAGAGCGCGCTGCCCCATCTTGAGCGGGTTTTGCGCGCCCCGATTCCAGATCGCAGGCACGCCAAGTGGCGCCGTGTGACCAGTGATGGCCATCCTGCGTTTAAGTGGGGGAATCAGGCGGTCGGGTCATCGCTTCAACCACACCGTGGCATATCTCCGGTTCGGATATGCTACACGGCGGGCAAAGGGTCCTGATCGACGACTTGCTGCCTGCCCCACGAGAGTGGACCACGCCCCCCGAAAATGGCGCCTTGGGTTGAGGCGCGCGCCGGGCGGTCTGAGCGGACGATCCACACAAAGGACAGGATAGCTGACCTAGTCCACCTTGGAAACGTCAAAGTTTGGGCGGCGCAGCAAAAAAGTCTCATTCGCGGTGTGGGCGGCAATAATCTGTCGCGCCGTTGGTCATGCATTGATCGGGCGTGGTGCTGTGTGACGCTGCAATATCAGATGCTTAGCTGGCGCGGTGGAATTCGCAGGGCGTGCCACGCCATGCAAGATGAGGTTGCCATGGTGAAGGCGGTCGATCGAAGGGTCCCACGAGCCGTCCGGCTGATCCTCATAAGCTGGGCCATGGGGGCGGGAATCGGCGCACTCGTGACCGCGGCTGCGCTCGGAATGGATGGCTCGATGCTCGGCCAGCTCGTGGCGTCAAGCAGCCAGCCCTGGATCCCGACCCTGCTCCTTTTCGGCGGCATGATGAGCACGTTTGCCGGCCTCTCGGCCGGCACCGCGATCATGTTGACGGCCGAGCGGCGCGCCGGGCACGGGAGCTGAGATCAGAGAAGCTCAGGCACGACCCACAGGGGTGGTTTTCCGCGCGCCACACGCTGGACGTTGTCGAAGGCATTGCGGAAGCGCGCAATGTGATTGTCGGACGTCGGCCCCGCGAAATGGGCGGTCAGCACCACATTGTCGAGCTGCAGGAGCGGGTTGTCGGCAGGCGGCGGCTCCTGGTCGAACACATCGAGCCCGGCGCCGAAGATCTTCCCCTCGCTGAGAACTTTGGTGAGTGCCGGCTCGTCAATGACCGGGCCGCGGCTGGTGTTCACCAGGATCGCGGTCGGCTTCATGAGGGCCAGTTCACCGGCGCCGATCATGTGGCGCGTGGACTCGTTCAGCGGCACGTTCAGCGAGACGAAATCGCTGGTGCGCAGCAGTTCCTTGAGCAGGCGGAACTTCACGCCGATCGCGTCCTCCTCGTCCTCCGTCAGGCGGCGGACATCGAAATAGACGATCTTCATGCCGAAGGCGCGCGCGAGCCGGGCGACCTTCTTGCCGATCGTGCCCAGGCCGATAATTCCGAGCGTTTTGTCGTAGAGCTCGTACATGGCCGGCGCCGGACCGTTGCCCCGCCAGCGTCCGCCGCGCACGCTCGCGTGCTGCCAGATCACACGGCGCGAGACCGTGAGCATGAGCATGATCGCGTGCTCGGCGACGGAGATCGCATTGGCGCCGCCGTTGTTGCAGACAGGCACGCCGGCCGCCCGTGCTGCCTCGATATCAACCGCGTCGTAGCCGGCGCTCAAGAGCTGCACGAGCTTGAGCTTGCGGGCGCCGAGATGAAACGACGGCCCCATCTTCACGTTTGGATAGCAGATCATGTACTCGGCGCTTTCGACAGCGCGCATGAGTTCGGCACCGCCATCGGGCGCCAGCACCAGCTCAAATCCCGAGGGCGCGAGGGATTGTGCCAGCTCCCCGGTCGCGGGTGACGGGGGCACGAGCACGATCCGCGGCAGAGTGGTGGACATGGCAGGGCGCTCCTCGATGTGGGTTTGATTGGGAGCCGGTGGCTCCAGGTATTGGAGGCATCCACTATCCTCCTGCTTTCCTGTCCGGACAAGCTCCCCTGTCGCGGCCGTGAGGCGCGCGCGGCGCAAAGCACCTTGCGGAGGCCGGCATTGTGCGTCAGCTCCCATCGGCCTACGGATGGACTTGGGCCGCGCACCGGCAGCCCGCGGGCAGAAGAATGACAGATACAACCGATAGACCCGCGGCTGAGATGGAGATGAGCGCTACGCGGCGCATCCTCATTCTCATCTCGGCGATGCTGTCGGTTGCGCTTTACTTCAGCTCGATCCTCGTTGCTTCGACGGTGCTCCCGCAAATGCAGGGGAGCTTCTCGGCGACGCCGGACGAAGTCTCCTGGACGATGACGTTCAACATTCTGGCGACCGCCATTGCCATGCCCATGACGGGGTGGCTTTCGGCTCGCTTTGGCCGCAGCACCGTGATGATCTGGTCGACCGGCATCTTCACGGTCTCGACGGCGCTCTGCGGCTTCGCGACGACGCTCGAGGAACAGATCCTCTGGCGCATCGTGCAGGGGGCGGCGGGCGCACCCTGCGTGCCGCTCGCCCAAACGATCCTGCTCGACACGTTCCCTCCGCGCCAGCATCGCATGGTGCTCGGCATCTACGGCATGGGTGTCGTTCTGGGGCCAATCATCGGGCCAGCGCTCGGCGGCTATCTCGCAGAGATCCTCAACTGGCGCTGGGCCTTCTTCCTGCTCATTCCCGTTGGCGTGGTGGCTACGCTCGGGCTTGCGGCGACGCTTCCACCGGACCGTGGGCAGGGGCCGGTCTACCTGAGTTGGATCGGTTTCATTCTTCTGTCATTGGCGATTGGCGGCCTCCAGCTTGCGCTCTCTCGCGGCCAGCGGCTCGACTGGTTTGAGTCGACCGAGATCCGCGTCACGCTCTTCGTGTCGGTTGTCGCCTTCTATCTGTTCATTGCGCACAGCCTGACCTCGCGACGGCCCTTCCTCGAACTGCGCCTGCTGCGCGACCGCAATTACAGCCTCGGCCTCGCGCTCATCGCCCTCTTCGGCATGTTGAACTTCACGCCCATGGTGCTGCTGCCGCCGCTCATGCGGGTCTACATGGGTTATCCGGACGTCCTCGTCGGGCAGGTTGTCGGCGCACGCGGTCTCGGCGGACTGCTCGGTTTCTTTGCGGTGATCTTCCTGTCGCGGCTCGATCCGCGCATCAGCGTGGGCATCGGCTTTGCGCTGCAGCTCGTTGCCGGTATCTGGCTCATGCGGATCGATCTCAACGTGACGCCGTTCGAGCTGGCCGTGAACGGTGCGATCCAAGGCTTGTCGTCGGGCATCATTGTCGTTGCGCTGACACTCGTCACGTTCGCGAACATGCCGCGCGAGAAAATGCCGGAGGCAACGGCGGTCTATCATCTCCTGCGCAATATCGGCGCGAGCCTGTTTATCTCAGTCTGCGTCGCGGAGGTCGTGCGTTCGACGGGCGTAAACTACGCCGTGCTCACCGAACTCATATCGCCCTACAACCGAACACTCGCACTGCCCTGGGCCGTGGGTCCACTCGACACGTCGAGTCCTGCCTCGCTCGCGCGTCTCTCCGGCGAGATCTCGCGGCAGGCCGCGATGATTGCGCATCTCAATGCCTTCGGGCTCTACACTGCGGCGGCGGCCGTGTCGGTGCCGCTGGTGTTGCTCTTGCGGAATGCGAAGAAGGCGGTGGGATAGTCGCGGTCGCTGCGCGCCAGACTTCTCCTTCTCCCCGTTCTTTACGGGGAGAAGGTTGGGATGAGGGGCGGCGCCACATACTGACGCTTGTGTTTGCTGCCGCCCCTCACCCTAACCCTCTCCCCGCAGGCGGGGAGAGGGGACTGGCTCGCGCAGCGAATTCTATGATCAGCTCGCGATGCGCCCGCCATCCTTGCGGCGGATGACGAGCACGCTCGGGCGGGGCGGCATGTTCGGCTCGAAGTCCGGCCAGCGCGTCGAGGGATCTTCGAACGTGGAAGGCCGCGCGAACGGCTTCCACTGACGCGCACCATCCATGCCGGGATGCTGCACGGCGAGGAAGAGCGTCCCGCCGTCGGGCGTGAACGTCGGCCCGCATATTTCCGCGCCGAAGGGCCCGCGAAAGAAGAGACGCGAGCGGCCGCGAAGGCTGCCCTCTGTATCGACAGCATAAAGGCCGTCGGCCTTGCCTGTCCTTGGCCAGCCAGAGCCTTGATCCGTTGCGACCCAGAGGCGCCCATCGGCGTCGAAGGCGCAATTGTCGGGACAGGCGAACCAGCCGTTGCGGCTCGTCGCCGGATTCCACCGTGCGCCGACCTCGGCGATGGTCGGATCACCGCACACGACGAGCAGGTCCCACGTGAAGTGGCCCGCGGCGTGGTCGCCATCCGGCGGCGTCATCTCGATGATGTGGCCGGAGGTGTTCTCCGCGCGCGGATTGGCGGCGTCGACCTGATCGGTCGTGCGCCGCGCATTGTTCGTCAGCATGGCATAAACCTTACCCGTGCGCCGATTGGGCTCGACATCCTCGGGACGGTCCATGGGCGTGGCCTTGAGCAGATCCGCAGCAAGGCGTGCGTCGATCACCACATCGGCTTGCGAATGAAAGCCGTTCTCGGGTGTCAGTGGGCCCTCGCCGAAGACGAGCGGCAGCCAAACGACGGTGCCGTCCTCGTTGTAGCGCGCGACGGAAAGCGTGCCTTCCGAGAGCAGGCGCATGTTGTGTGCGCGATCGTTCTCACGATAGCGGTCGCGACTGACGAAGCGGTAGATGTACTCGAAGCGCGCGTCGTCTCCGGAGTAGAGCACGACGCGGCCGTCCTTATTGACGATGCACTCCGCACCTTCGTGACTGAACCGGCCGAGGGCGGTGTGCTTCACCGGTGTGGAAGTCGGATCGCTCGGATCGATCTCGACGATCCAGCCGAAGCGGTTGGGCTCGTTCGGCTCCTGATCGATGTTGAAGCGCGGATCGTGGCTGCCCCAGCTGTACCATGTGCTCGGAATGCGGTAGCGCGCTCGGCTGCGCTTCTCAGGGCCTTCGGGCTCGGGCTTATCCTTGGGCCTGTCCGACATGAAGTAGCCGTGGAAATTCTCTTCCGCTGTCAGGTACGTGCCCCAGGGCGTATGACCCCCGGCGCAATTGTTGAACGTGCCGAGGACGCGAAGGCCCGCAGGATCGGCGGCAGTGCGCACGCGCGCATGGCCGGCAGCTGGGCCGTCGAAAGTCATGGGCGTCGATGCGGTGATGCGGCGGTTCGCCTCGCCTTCGAGGACGGGAGTCCAGCGCTCGCCCTCGCGCATGATCTCGACGACGGTCACGCCGTGCGCGGCCATCTCGACGGCGACATGCGCTTGCGTGATCTGCGAGAAATCCGTGCGTGTGACGCGCTTGATCCCGGCAAACATGACCTCGGGATCGACGTACTCGTGATTGACGCACAGAAGGCCGCGGTCGCCCGCGTTGCCGAGCGGGAAGAACGCGACGTAGTCGTTGTTGTAGCCGAAGCGTTGCGCCTGCTCTTCGCCGGTCAGCTTGCGCGGATCGAAAGGTGCCATGTCCGGAAACAGCGGATCACCCCAGCGAAGCAGTACGTCCGCCGTATAGCCGTCGGCGACGTGGTGGCGCTCGTCCAGGCCTGCGGCAAGCTCACTGAAACTGGCGGATGAAAGTGTCTCTGCCTGCGCAGGCGTGGAGCCGAGGCCGCCGGCGCCGAAGAGTGTCGTCGCCGCCGTCACGCCCAGGCTGCCCTTGAGGAAATCACGGCGGCTGAACCGGCGCGCGATCACCGCGCCGATGCTGCGGTCGGTATCCGGATTGACGGGAATGTCGTCGGCGGCCTCGCAGGCGGCTGACTTGCTGTCGTACGCGTCATCGTCGTGCATCGTTGTGTCCCGCGTGTTGCCGCAGTGGGCGGCTTCCGATCAGGATGACTGAGCTATGGCTCGGAATTTGTGACAATTGAGCGGGGAGTGGGCGAGCGTGAGGGACAGCGGCAAATGCTGGCGCTCGTAGTGTGGCTGCCCCTCACCCCGACCTTCTCCCCATTGAAGACAATGGGAGAGGGAGAAGTGAGCGTCGGTAGCTATTCGATTGGCACGGCGACGAAGCGCAGCTCGCCTTTGGCATCCTCGACCCGTAGCAGCACAGCCTTGCGGCCGGCCTTGCGGATCTTTTCGATGCCGGCTGCGACGTCGGCTACGGAGGCAACGGCATCCGGTCCGGCTTCCACGATGACGTCGCCGACCTTGATGCCGCGCTTGGCAGCCGGGCTTTGCGGGTCGACTTCCGTCACCACGACGCCCTTCGTCTTGGCATCGAGGCCGTGCTGTTTGCGCAGATCCTCATCGAGCGGCGAGAGCGCGAGGCCGATCAGCCGTCCGCTCTGCGGCGTATTCTCAGCTGCCGGCTTCTGCTGCGCAGCTTCATCCTCCATGAGGCGCGCAACCGTCACCTTGAGCATCCGGCGCTCGCCCTTGCGCAGGACCTCGACATCGACCGTCTTGCCGACTGGCGTTTGCGAGACGAGACGCGGCAGCCCGCGCGTCGTCGTGACCTCACGGCCATCGAAGCGCACGACCACGTCGCCTGCCTCGATGCCCGCCTTTTGCGCCGGGCTGTCCGCCGTGACCGAGGAAATGAGCGCGCCCGAGTTCTCCTTCACGCCGAGTGTCTCGGCGACGTCCTCGGTGATGCTCTTGATGCGCACGCCGAGCCAGCCGCGCCGCGTCTCGCCGAACTGGCGGAGCTGCTCGATCACCGACATTGCGGCGTCGGACGGTACGGCGAAACTGATGCCGACCGACCCACCGGTCGGTGAGATGATCGCGGTATTCACGCCAACGACCGTGCCGTCCATGTTGAAGAGCGGCCCGCCCGAGTTGCCCTTGTTGATGGAAGCATCCGTCTGCAGGTACTCGTCATAGGGCCCTGAGCTGATATCGCGCTGCTTGGCCGAGATGATGCCGACGGTCACCGATCCGCCGAGCCCGAAGGGATTGCCGATCGCCATCACCCAATCGCCGACTTTGAGGTCGTTCGAGCTGCCGAAGGCAACCTCGGGAAGCGGCTTCTTCGGCGTTACTTTGAGCAGCGCGAGATCGGTCTTGGTGTCCCTCCCGATCACGCGGTCGACCTTGAGCTTCGAGCCGTCGTGGAAATTGATGACGATCTCGTCGGCGCCCTCGATGACGTGGTTGTTGGTAACGATCAGGCCTTCGCGCCCGTCGATGATGAAGCCCGAGCCGAGCGAGGAAACCTTGCGCTGATCATCCGGCTTGCCCTTGCGGTCGAAAAAGTCCTCGAAGAACTGCTCGAAGGGCGAGCCCTTGGGGACCGAGGGAAGCGGCACGCCACTCTGCTTGCCCTTCACGCTCTGGCTTGTCGAGATGTTGACGACCGCATTGATCAGGCGTTCGGCGAGGGGGGCCACTGATTGCGGACCGCTTCGCGCAGTTGCCTCGATGACCGGTACGACGACGGTCATGACCAGCGCGCCCAGAAGCCCGACTGACAGGCGGCGAAGTGCCGTGCTTCGCGCAGTACGGCGGCGGGCTTCACTCATCGACGTGACCAGCATGGTCGTTCTTGCCTCGCAGTTGATCGCACGGCTGAATTTCCCGCACCGCGCAGCGCGGCGGGAGGTCCATTAGAGCCTGAAACATCCATCCCGCCGGATCCACCACCTGTCAACGTCCGCACTGAGGCGGCGCGGATCACAAGCGCGTTGATCCCCGTTTGGATGGCATTCCGCCCGATATCTGGGCACGCACTTGCGTCAACTTGGGGGCAGCGGGAGGCGGAAATGGACTGGATCAAGGCGCCTGTCAGGCGCACCGGCCCCGGATTTCTTGCCTCAACCGCTTATGCCCCCATATGCCCCTGCAACAACCCTAGAGATAACAGGAGCAGTAATATGGCCAAGCGCGACGCGATCTTTCCCGCCGGGCGGCACGCCCTTTACGAGAAACACCGCTATTCTGCGGCCATCCGCTCCGGCGATCTACTGTTCGTGTCAGGTCAGGTCGGGAGCCGGCCGGACGGCTCGCCAGAGCCGGACTACGAGAAGCAGGTCCAGCTTGCTTTCGACAATCTCGCGGCTGTGCTGAAGGCAGCGGGTTGCTCGTTCGACGACATCGTGGATGTGACGACGTTCCATACGGATCCCGAGAAGCAGCTGAATACCTTCTTGGCTGTGCGCAACAAAGCCCTCGGAGCGGCCCCGTTTACAAACATAACGGCTGTTGGCGTGAACTGGCTCGCGGGCTTCGACTTCGAGATCAAAGTCATCGCGCGCATTCCGCAGCCAGCCTGAGGGGCGCGGCAAAGTCATAAAAGAGGGTGGGGCCGGGAGGGTGTCCCCCCCGGTGGGGTGCGGGGCTAGCCCCGCTCGCGAAGCGACTTAGCTCGAAACACCACCCGCGAGCGTCGGCACGTCGAAGGGCAGGAAGCCGTAATGGCGCAGCCAGCGCATGTCCGCATTGAACATGTCGCGCAGGTCCGGAATGCCGTACTTCAGCATAGTGATGCGGTCGAGGCCCATGCCGAAGGCGAAACCCTGATAGCGCTCGGGATCGAGCCCGCAGGCGCGGATCACGTTCGGATGCACCATGCCTGAGCCGAGGATTTCGAGCCAGCGGCCCGGCTTGCCGATCGCGGCGGCATCGACATCCACTTCCATCGACGGCTCGGTGAAGGGGAAGTGCGAAGCGCGGAAGCGCATCTTCACTTCGTCCACCTCGAAGAAGGCCTTGCAGAATTCCTCGAGGCACCACTTCAGATGGCCGAGGTGCGTCTCCTCGTCGATGACGAGGCCCTCGATCTGGTGGAACATCGGTGTGTGCGTCTGGTCGCTGTCGGAGCGATAGACGCGGCCCGGCGCGATGATGCGGATCGGCGGCTTCTGGCTCAGCATCGTGCGGATCTGCACGGGGCTCGTATGCGTGCGCAGAACCATGCGCGAGCCATCGGCACGCGGCTGCAGGTAGAACGTATCGTGCTCCTGGCGCGCGGGATGCTCGGGCGGGATGTTGAGCTTGGTGAAGTTGAGGTCGTCCGTCTCGATATCCGGACCTTCGGCGACGGCGAAGCCCATATCGGCGAAGATTTCCGTGACCTCGTCCCAGACCTGGCTCACGGGATGAATGCGTCCCTCAGCCTGCGGCCCGAGACGCACCGGCAGCGTGACGTCGGCGCGCTCATTGGCGAGGCGCTCGGTCAGCGCTGCCTCCTCGAGCACCGACTTGCGGCTCTCGAGGGCATCGGCAACCTTGGTCTTGAGCTGGTTGACCGCCGCGCCGAAGGATTTGCGCTCCTCTGGCGCGAGCTTGCCGAGCTGGCTCATCAGCTCGGACACGCGCCCCTTCTTGCCGAGCGCGCCGATGCGCACCTGCTCGATGGCGCCGAGGTTATCGGCGCGCGAAATCTCGCCGATCAACTCGGCTTCGAGGGTGTTGAGGTCGGCGGTCATGGCGAGCCTCGTCTATTTAGGGGACGAGACTTACGCGGCTTTGGCGACGGCCGACTGTGCCTGCTCGACGAGCGCCTTGAAGCCCGCCGGGTCCTTCACCGCGACATCGGCCAGCACCTTGCGATCCACCAGAATGCCGGCGACCGACAGGCCATGGATGAAGTTGCCGTAGGTCATGCCGTGCTCGCGGGCGGCGGCATTGATGCGCTGGATCCAGAGCGCGCGGAACGTGCGCTTCTTGCGCTTGCGATCGCGATAGCCGTACTGCAGGGCCTTCTCGACGGCCTGCTTGGCGATGCGGATCGTATTCTTGCGCCGGCCGTAATAGCCTTTGGCGGCGTTCAGGACTTTTTTGTGCTTTGCGTGAGCGGTCACGCCACGCTTGACGCGGGCCATGGAAATTCTCCTTGAGCTTCAGGATCTTGAATAGGACAGCGGCTGAAACGAAATCAGCGGTCGTATGGCCCGATCGCGTCAGCGATCATATGGCATGTACTTCTTGACGATGCCGGCGTCGCTGTCGTTCAGGGTCATGGTGCCACGCGCATTGCGGACGAACTTCGCCGAACGCTTGATCATGCCGTGACGCTTGCCCTGGGCCGCGGCAAGAACCTTGCCCGTACCCGTGATCTTGAAGCGCTTTTTGGCGCCGCTCTTGGTCTTCATCTTGGGCATTTGGCTCTCCATAGTCTTGAATTTACGCAGATTTCTCCGCGCGAGCCCGCGAAATGCAGGCGATGATGCAAAGCATCGAAAGCCGCCACGGCATGCCCCGCCGGGCGGCTCGAACGAGCGGGGTTATAGTTGAGGCCCAACCCACAAGCAAGTGCCCCAGGCAAGGCGGAGCACGATATGGCGGTTTGCCCGGAACCAGCCTTGAGCTGACGGCCTTATGCCGTTAACCCTGGCCGCCGGCTTTGCGGGGTGCAAGTCGGGCCGGCGCCCTGCGCGACGGTCACGAGTGCATGAAAGATACTGAGAGACACCAGGAAATGTTCAATTTGGCGCTGAACCAGCGCCTCCGGGAGAGTACCGCCGCCAAGTTCCGCGAACGCTTACTGATCTTTGGGCCGGTCGTGGCCTTGATCGTCGCGAGCTTCTGGTTTGCCTCGCTCTTCGTCCAGCAGGCCCCGCCGAGCCGTATCGCGATCGCGACAGGCGGCCTATCCGGCGCCTACTACGCTTTTGGCGAGCAGTACGCGGGCATTCTGGCGCAGTCGCGCGTCGGCCTCGATGTCGAGGCGACGGCAGGCTCGGCCGAGAACGTCGCGCTCTTGAAGAAGCCCGCAGCGGGTGTTCAGGTGGCGCTCCTCCAGGGTGGCACGACGAACAGTAAGGAAAGCCCGGAGCTGCGCTCGCTCGGGCGGCTCTATCTCGAGCCCATGTGGATCTTCTATCGCGGCGAGGCGACGCTCGACCGCCTCACGGACATCCGCGGCAAGCGCATCATCGTCGGCGGTGAGGGCAGTGGCACGCGCACGCTCGCGCTCCGATTGCTCGGCCTCAACGGCATCGACGACAAGAACGCGACCTTCATCACGACGCCGGCGCAGGCGGGCGCCGACATGCTCGTGCGCGGTGAGGCCGATGTCGCGTTCTTCACGTCCGGCCCCAATGCGACGCTCATCCAGGAGCTGTTGCGCGCGCCGGGCGTGCGCCTCATGAGCCTCACGCACGCCGAGGCCTACGTGCGCAACCTGCGCTACCTTACGCGCATCGTGCTGCCGAAGGGCGCGATCGACCTCGCGGCGAACCAGCCGCCGGCCGACGTCGAGATGGTGGCGCCCGTCGCCGTGCTCGCCGCGCACAAGGATCTGCACCCCGCGCTCGTCTCGCTGCTCGTGGAGGCAGCGAAGACTGTGCACGCGCCGGGCGGTCTCTTTCATGAGGTCGGCGAGTTTCCCAAGGCGCAGGACCCCGAGCTTGAAATGTCGGCGGATGCCGAGCGCGCATACCGCTCCGGTCCGAACTGGCTGAACCGCACGCTACCCTTCTGGTTCGCGAACTGGATCGAGCGCATGACGGTGCTGCTGCTGCCGCTCATCGGTGTGATGATCCCGCTCGTGAAGGGTGTGCCGGCGCTCTACCGCTGGCAGATCCGCCGCCGGCTCATCTACTGGTATGGGCGTCTCAAGGCGCTAGAGGCCGTGCTCGCCGAGCGCTCGGCGCCGCAGGATATCGAGCTGCACCGTGCCGAACTCGACGTGATCGACGAGGCCGTGCGCAACATCCCGCTGCCGATCTGGTTTGCGGATCAGTACTACATCCTCCGTTCCGCCATCGACCTCGTGCGGCAGCGCTTGGATGGGGTGGGACGGGGCCGTCGCACCGCCGAGGCGCGGGCGGCGGAGTAGGGGTTAGCGGTCGAGCCGGATTTTGCCCGACAGCTCTGCGTGAACGGGACGGGGCAGCCTGGACGCAGGCTGTACAGCGTGATCCTATTTGCTAGCCTGGAAATATGCGGCAATTGAACGAGAGATGACTTTTTCCGGATCTACGCAGTGGTCGCGCAGAAATCTGCAATGGCACACACAAGTTCCACAATGCCTATCTTGGTTCGCGCGTCCGTTTTCGACGACGTCGAAGATAGAAGGATTGTCACTGCTCTCGTCGACGACTACGTCAACCCGCTTTTGGAGCGCGGCTTTTATCTGCGCACAGAATTGCCGGCCAAGGCGTTGCAGGCCTATCACGTGGACTACTACATGGCGCAGGTTGCGAATGGCGGCCACGGGCAGTTCATGGGCAATAGCGGTATGAAACCGCTTCTGCTCGGTGATGTTCGTGAAGGTCTTCGCACGATAGGCCTGGAGCCGTACATAAGCATCTTTAATGATATGGAGCGACTTTGGGTCGATCGGCCAGAGCGGGCCCGAGCCATTGCGGGAAATTTTGGATTTGGAGATCGCGCCAAAGAAGAGACGAGCCTCGATGATCGCTTCTTCAAGAGCGACTGCTACAAAACGCTGATGCCGGCAAATGGGCGCTGGATCAAATCCTGGCCTGAGCTGAAAATCCTGCCCGACGACAAATTCAGGCCTGCCATCGAGTATCTGATCTTGGAGAATCCGCGGGCCGAAGCCCGAATGTACGCTCGTCGGCACGAGAACCTTTCGGGAGACCTGTCACAGCCGCTGCAGGTCGCGACCCAGATGCTCGGGCGCAAACTCGGCATTGTGCCATTGAACGCGAGCGGCATCGGCGACCCCTCGGCCAAGGCGCCCGACGGCCGTAACGCAATGGGGTGGCACGTCAGTTCCCAGCAACAGCCACTGACGATGTTCCTGGATGAGCGCGAGGCCGTCCTTTGCGAGCGATATCTGGCCGATGGCCGCAAGCTCACGTATGTGCTGATGAATGAAATCCGTCAGCAGTTGCTGGCAAGCAAAGATCTCAACGCCACACGCGCATTTACCGACGTCACACACAAGGAGATCGGCCGATTGCCTGTGGCTTTGATTGACGAAGCGATTGAGGTCACCAAACGGGCAGAAATTCTGGCAGCTGCAGCACTCGCCTGCCAGCGCCTCAAGGACGAACTGCAATCCGTGTCCGTGATGGAAAAGTCTGCCGAGGGAATGTGGATCTGGCGCATCCAGGCGAAAGCCGCTCACTATTTCCTGGCACTGCCCTCACGGGACATGCTCGTCATAAACAGCAAGTCCAAACCCATGTTCGCGCTGAGCTTCAGCGAGGTTGAGAAGTTTGCGCGCTTCGTGGCGAGCGGCAGCGCCTGAACGCACTTCGCCGCCTTAAGGCGACCTCCCCCTACCTCCGCCCCCCAAAGATCGACTTGATGATTGCGTTCTTCACTTGCGTCACGATCGACCGCATGACCGAGCGGCCGACGTCGCGGGTGATCTGCTCGCCCATGGAGCGACCACCGCGTGGGCCGCGGCCGAAAATCGTCTTGCCGAGTTCGCCGCCCCAGCCGCCGGAATCGGCTTCCTTCACCGCCTTCTCCGCGTCGGCCGCGGCTGCCTCGGCGCGCTTCTGCAGCATCTCGTAGGCGCTCTCGCGGTCCAGCGCGTCCTCGTACTTGCCCTGAATGGGGCTGCCATCGACGAGCGTCTGGCGCTCGGCGACGGTCACGGGCCCCATGCGGCCTGAGGGCGGGCGGATGAGTGTCCGCTGCACCATGGAGGGCTCGCCCTTGTTGTGCAGCACGGAGACGAGCGCCTCGCCGACCTTCAGCTCCTGGATGACGCGCTCGACGTCGAGCGCGGGATTGGGCCGGAAAGTCTCGGCGGCGGCGCGAATGCCCTTCTGCTCGATGGGCGTGAAGGCGCGCAGCGCGTGCTGCACGCGATTGCCGAGCTGGGCGGAGACGTTGTTCGGCACATCGCGCGGGTTCTGCGTCACGTAGTACACGCCGACGCCCTTCGAGCGAATGAGGCGCGTGACGCGCTCGACCTGTTCCAGCAGGGCCTTCGGTGCCTCGCTGAAGAGCAGATGCGCCTCGTCGAAGAAGAAGACGAGCTTGGGTTTGTCGCGATCGCCAACCTCGGGCAGCTCGTTGAACAGCTCGGACATCATCCAGAGCAGGAACGTCGCGTAGAGGCGCGGCGTGTTCATCAGCTTGTCGGCGGCGAGCAGATTGACGATGCCGCGGCCGTTCGGCGCCGTGCGGATGAAGTCCTTGATGTCGAGCGCGGGCTCGCCGAAGAAGTGGTTCGCACCCTGCTCCTCCAGCACGAGAAGGCGGCGCTGCACGGCGCCCGCCGAGGTCGCGGAGACATTGCCGTATTTGGTCTGCAACTCTTTTCCGCGCGTCGCCACGTTGGCGATCATGGCGCGCAGGTCCTTGAGGTCGAGTAGCGGCAGGTTCTCGTCCTGTGCCACGCGGAACATGATGTTGAGCACGCCCTCCTGCACCTCATTGAGTTCCATGAGGCGCGAGAGCAGCAGCGGGCCCATGTCCTGCACGGTCGTGCGGATCGGGTGGCCCTGCTGGGCGAAGATGTCCCAGAAGACGACGGGCGTGGCGTGGTTCTCGTAGTCCTCGAGCCCGATCTCCTCGGCGCGCTTCAGCAGGAAGTCCTTCGGCTCGCCCTTTATGGAGATGCCCGAGAGGTCGCCCTTGATGTCGGCGGCGAATACGGGAACGCCCGCGGCTGAGAAGCCCTCGGCGAGAACTTGGAGCGTCACGGTCTTGCCCGTGCCGGTGGCGCCGGTGACGAGGCCGTGGCGGTTGGCGAGCTTCAGCTCCAGGCATTCCACCCCGCCGCCCTGCTCGGCATTGCTCTGGCCGATGAAGATCAGCCCTTCCTCAAGCTTGGCTGCAGCACTCGTCATGCCCGTATCTCCCAACCCGTGACCGTGCGGCGCGTGTCCCTGCCGATTCGCTCAGGCAGCGCGGCCCATACCCTGATTGCACGGGCTTTTTGGCAATGCAACGCAGGCTAGCGATGTAACTGTTTGAAGCTGCGGCGCGTAGGCACCGAGGTCACGGCGCGGCGGGTTTGACCGGCTTCGAGAAGGTCTCGAAGAAGATCCCGACCAGGTTCTTACCGGTTTTCTCGGCCTCGCGGTGGCTGATATTGGCGTCGAGGGTTGCGCCCTGAGTGAAAACGAGGCGCTGCGACTGTCCCTTGCTGACCGCATGGGGGAGCGTGTTGGCGTCCGCCTGCAGGCTGATGCTCCACCCCGGCCGCGTCGCCGGGCTCATGCGCTGGACCTTGACCAGAAGCCAGAGCGCGTTGGTGGGATCGAAGCCGGCATCGCGCGCCTTCTGCTTGTTCGTCGCGTCCGTATCCTGGGTCGTGAGGGCGACGAAGCGGACATTGGCCGCCTTGGCGAGGGTGGCGGCTTCTTTGTCGATCGAGGCGCAGAGTTCCTTCGTCCAGGCTTCGGCGGCGATGGGCATGCAGTAGAGGAGCACGCCCGTGACGAGGTCGAGAGTGCGGGGAGCGGACGGCTTGTCCTGTGCGGATGCGGCGCCGCTCGCGAGCACGGCGAGCGCGGTCACGAAGGCGACGAGTGGTCCGCGGCGCAGCGCCATGTGCAACCTGTCCTGCCAGTGGTCCCCGAATGGGGCCGATCATTCAAGGATTGGTCAAGCGAGGAAAGTGTACGGCCTCGACGCGGTTACCGTCGGGATCGCGGATGAAGGCGCCGAAGTAGGTTGTCATGGAAGCCTTGCGCGGGCCGGGCGGGCCGTCGCATGTCCCGCCCGAGGCGAGGGCGGTTGCATGGAAGGCCGTGACAGCCTCGGGGCTCGGGGCGCGCAGCGCGATATGGGCGCCGATATCCGCGGCAATCGGCGCCATCTCGGGACGCGCGTTCAGCCAGATCTCGGGGTAGCGCTTGCCAAAGCCGATGCGGTCCCCGCGGTCGACGAGGCGCGTCAGCTCCAGTGGTGCGAGCACTTCGGCATAGAAAGCGGCGCTCCGTTCGAGGTCGCGAACGGCGATGGAGAGGTGGTCGATCATGCGCGCGGCTCAGGGCTCGCGCAGATCGGTGAGCGCCCGGTCGAGTGCGCTGGCGAGTTCGCGCCGCTCATCATCGGTGAGGAAGCTGCCAAGAGCATAGTGCTGGCCGTGCGAGCGCAGGTAGAGCCGGTTGGCGCCGTCGTCCCGCTCGGCGAGATGGGGGCGCGCCCAATACGGGTTTAGCGCGATTTCCTCACGCGCGCCGTTGGGATGGACACGCGTGAGCTTGAGGTCGGCAGGCGTGATCTCCACGACCTCGAGGCGGCGCCCGGCGCGGTAGTTGAGCTTGAAGGCGCCGTAGATCATGAGCCCGTCGAGGCCGAAAAAGCCCATGACCGGCCAAGCGCCCATGGCAAGAAAACTCATACCGGCGACGAAGCTCACGATGCCGATGAAGCTCATGAGGATGATAAAACCGCGCGGGGAGAGCGAGCGGTGCGGCGTCAGCACGGCGCGGAAACCGCGCGGCCGTTGCGCACCGCCCTCTTGCATATGGGGGGGATTCTCGTCCATCACCACGCGACCTGCAGTCGATACGCTCATTCCGGAAACCTAATCCACCATGCCCCGTCCTGCAAAGTCATCGGTTGCCCGGTCCGGCGCAGGAAAGCCGCTCTCCCGTGCAAAACCCGTGGGAGACGGGGGCCGTTCTCTGCCGCGTCGGCGGGGTGGCCGGATCGATGCGGCCACAGTTAGCGAGATATTCCAGCGATTTGAGGCCGCCAACCCCCATCCCGAGGGCGAGCTCGAGTACAACAATCCCTTCACTCTGCTGGTGGCGGTCGTGCTCTCGGCCCAGGCCACGGACGCGGGCGTGAACAAGGCGACGCGTGCCCTTTTCAAGGCCGCCGACACCCCCGAGAAGATGGTGGCGCTCGGCGAGGAGCGCGTGCGCGACTACATCAAGACCATCGGGCTCTACCGCAACAAGGCCAAGAACGTCATTGCCTTGAGCGAGCAACTCATCGCAAAGCATGGTGGCGAGGTCCCGCACGATCGCGAGGCGCTGGAAAGCCTGCCCGGCGTCGGGCGCAAGACGGCGAACGTCGTGCTCAACATCGCCTTCGGTGAGCCCACCATGGCCGTGGATACTCATGTCTTCCGCGTCTCGAACCGGCTCGGCATTGCACCCGGTAAGACGCCGCTCGCCGTCGAGGAAGGTCTCATGCAGCGCATTCCGCAGCAATACCTGCAGCACGCCCACCACTGGCTCATCCTGCACGGGCGCTACGTGTGCAAGGCGCAGCGTCCGCGCTGCGAGGCGTGCATCATCAGCGATCTCTGCACGGCGCCGGACCGTATCCTGCCGGTAACGCCGCCGGCTCAGGTATGATCATGGCATCGCCCCCGCGTCCCGCCGTTCGTGGTCCCGCTGATGCGCCGACATCGGTGGTGATGCAAGCTCTTGATGCCGTCGAGGCCGGCGCGCAGCCGCTGATCGTTGATGAAAGCTCGGGCCAGCTTGCGGCGGCGCTCCATGCACGCGGTGCGGGGCCGCAAGTGTGGCGCCGGTTTGCAGGGCAAGGCGATACAGGGACGCCATGGCCGGTCGCCTCCGATACCACATCGGCATTCGTGCGGCTTGGTAAGGACAGGCGCGCGTTGACCATGGCGCTTCATGCAGCGGCGAGTATGGTTGCGCCGGGTGGTGCGATCGTGCTGTTCGGCGCGAACGTGGAGGGCGTGAAGTCAGTGGGGAAGGCCCTCGACGACGTTGCCGAAGGCGTCGTCACTGTCGATACGCGCCGGCATTCGCGCGTGTTTGCCGGACCGCGCCGCACCGAGATCGCGGGCTTGCGTGCGTCGCTTGATGCGTGGCGTGAGGTGAATGAAGTCACATTGAATGGTCGCGCGCGCCCGTGGGTCAGCTATCCCGGCGTGTTTGCTGGCGGTGTGCTCGATGCAGGCACGGCACTGCTGCTCGATCATCTGCCGCCACTCAGGGTTGGCAGTGTCGTGCTCGATATGGGCTGCGGCAGCGGCATCATCGGGGCCGCGGTACGCGAGCGAATGAAGGACGGCGCCGTCGATCTCGTGGACAGCGATGCGGTCGCAATCGAAGCGGCGCGCGAAAACGCGCCGGGGACGACGATCATTTGCGGCGATGGTCTCGCGGCCGCACCGCGCACGCGCTACGATATCATTCTCTCGAACCCACCGATCCATGAGGGTGTCGAGGAAAGCTTCGCCTTCCTGCAGCGCCTGATCGCGGATGCGCCCGCGCGGCTGCAGCCCGATGGCGTTCTGCACGTGGTCATCCAGAGCCGCATTCGCGCGCTGCCCTGGTTCGAGGCGGCCTTCAAGGAAGCGACGATCGTCGCGCAGGATCGGCGTTTTCAGATCATCCGCGGCGTTGCTGGAAGTGCCGTCAAAGCTAGCCGTCGAGGCGCACGCTGATGCCGGCTGCAGCCATGTGCTGTTTGGCCTGACCGATCGTGTACGTGCCGAAGTGGAAGATCGACGCGGCCAGAACGGCGCTCGCGTGCCCACCCTTCACACCATCGACAAGATGATCGAGCGTGCCGACGCCGCCCGAGGCGATCACCGGTACGGTCACCGCATCGGCAATGGTGCGCGTGAGTGCGATATCGAACCCCGCCTTGGTTCCATCGCGGTCCATGGACGTGAGCAGGATCTCGCCGGCGCCGAGCGCCACCACTTCACGGGCATACTCCACGGCATCGATGCCGGTCGGCTTGCGTCCGCCGTGCGTGAAGATCTCCCAGCGATCGGCCTCGCCCGCGCCCGACACCTTCTTCGCGTCGATCGCGACCACGATGCACTGCGCGCCGAACTTGTCCGCGCCTTCGCCGACGAAGGCGCGCCGGTTAACCGCCGCTGTATTTATCGAGACTTTGTCCGCGCCCGCTGTGAGCAGGCGGCGGATGTCCTCGACCGTACGCACGCCGCCGCCGACCGTGAGCGGCATGAAGCAGCGCTCGGCCGTACGCTCGACGATGTCGAAGATGGTCTCGCGATTGTCCGAGCTGGCGGTGATGTCGAGAAAGCAGAGCTCGTCCGCGCCCGCCGCGTCATAGGCGGCAGCGGCTTCGACAGGATCGCCGGCGTCGATCAGATCGACGAAGTTGACGCCCTTGACGACGCGGCCGTCCTTGACGTCCAGGCAGGGGATGATGCGGGTCTTGAGCATGCGGTACTCGTACGTTTGCGCCCCGCCGGCATAGCACCACCATGGAGGTGAGGCATCCCTTTCCGGCAAGCGGCCGATTCGGCTAATGCAACTTATCCGGCGGCACGTCGCGTTCACGTTCCCCGCGCATCGCTTCGGCATTGTCGCCGTCCTCGTCGGAGTCGCTGTCGCCGCCGGGGACGACATACGTCTCCGACATCCAGCGCGCCAAGTCGATATCGGCGCATCGCTTCGAGCAGAAGGGCCTAAAGGCTGGTGCGATCGGCGCACCGCAGATCGAACATCGGCCGCCCTTTGGAGTGCGCTCGCTCATTCGATCTCGCGCTCGCCCGCTTTCAGCCAGTTGAAATGGAGCGGGAAACCCTCGCCCGTCAGCAGGCCTGTGACCTCGGTCAGCGGCAGGCCGACGACGTTGGTATATGAGCCGACGATCTTCTGCACGAAGCAGCCGGCTAGGCCTTGGATGGCATAGCCGCCCGCCTTGCCGCGCCACTCGCGCGAGGCGATGTAGCTCTGGATGTCCTCCGTCGAAAGGCGCCGGAAGCGTACGCGCGTATCGACGACCTTGAGCCGCACGCGGTCATCGGGCGTGATCAGGCAGAGGCCCGTGAGCACGCGGTGGGCGCGCCCCGAGAGGAGTTTCAAGCAGGCCAGAGCCTCCTCGATGTCCTTGGGCTTGACCAGAATGCGCCGCCCCACGGCAACGACCGTGTCCGCAGCCAGAATGTGCGCGTCGGCAAGATCGGCGTCGTTGCCGATGAGATCGCGCGCGGCCTCGGCCTTGGCGCGGGAGAGGCGCGTCACCAGCGTGCGCGGCATTTCTCCCTTGCGGGGCGTCTCATCTATCGAGGCGGGGCGCAGTGCATCGGGTTCGATGCCCACTTGCGAGAGCAGCATGAGCCGGCGCGGGCTCGCGCTTGCCAGCACGAGGCGCGGCTTCACCTCCGCCCGCCGGCCCTGCGGCTTGTTGCGGGCGCGCTGGCGGCGCAGCGTCTCGCGTTGCGGAGCGAGTGTGCTGCCGAGCAGAGAGAACAGCCCTGATTTCGTTGTCGCCATCGTTCGAAGAATCCGCGTTGCCCGACACCATGGCCACGGTGGACCGGTGAAATCAAGCGGGTGTGTGCATGGTGCCGCGGGCTGCTCGGAAGGGGTGCTCGGCAATCGCTTCGTGGTGCTATGCCCGCGGCGGCCATGCGCACAGGTCACGCTTCAGGTTAAGTCATAAAAGACGGGGGTTCGGGGGTGTCCCCGAGCGGGTTACAGGGCGGCAGCCCTGTTCGCGAAGCGACGCTCGCTCTAGCGCCCAGCGATCCGCGCGAAGAGGCGCATCCAGCCGCCTGCAGCAGCTTCGCTCTCTGGCGGCAGGCGGTAGATGACCTGCGCCGCCTCCCGCTCGAGCCGCCAGGTCGTGCAGTCTATCTCGTGCCCGCGCGCAATGCTGAACGTGCGCATCCGACCGTTGGCATTGAAACCGAGCTTGGTCAGAATGCGCGCCGATGAGGGGTTGTCGATGAAGTTGGCCGACGTGAGCGCTTCGAGGTTGCCGGCCGTGAAGCCATAGGTCACCACCGCGCGCGCGGCTTCCGTCGCGAACCCGTGGCCCCAGTAGTCCTGCCCGAGCCAGAAGCCGAGTTCACCGACGCGCGTGCGGTGGCAGAAGTAGCCGACACCGCCGATCAGCTGATCCTCATGCTCTACCGCGAAACGCACCTCGCCGCGTGCCTGCCGCAGCCAGCGACGGCACTGCCAGATGTATAGCGGGTGAGGAATGTCGCTCGTCATGCGGGCAACGGCGAGGTTGCCCGCAAGCGCGACGAAGCGGCTCGCATCGCCGAGCCGAAAGGGCCGGAGCGTCAATCGCGCGGTACTGAGCACGGGCGTCTGCGCCATGGCCGACCCGCTCGAGATGCTTGCCCCGGTGCGGGCTTATTCCGCGGCCTCGGCCTTATTGGGGATGACCGAGATATAGGTCCGCTTGTTGCTCTTGGTCGCGAACGAGACCGTACCCTCGATGACGGCGAAGATGGTGTGATCCGTGCCCATGCCGACGCCGGTGCCCGGGTGCCATTTCGTGCCGCGCTGGCGGCAGAGGATGTTGCCCGAGATGACGCGCTCGCCGCCGAACTTCTTGACGCCGAGGCGCCGGCCGGCGGTATCGCGGCCGTTGCGGGACGAACCGCCTGCTTTTTTCTGTGCCATGACTTAGGTCTCCTCTGTGCTACGCCGATCGCGCATTGCGTTCCGCCCGAAGGCGGGGCCGCGCGCTCAGGCGCCGATGATCTCGGTGATCTTGACGGTCGTCAGGTCCTGACGGTGACCGCGCTTGCGGCGCGAATTCTTGCGGCGGCGCTTCTTGAAGGCGATGACCTTCGGCCCCCGCGTCTGCTCGACGACCTCGGCCTTGACGAGGGCACCCGAAACAAGCGGCGCGCCGATCTTGACGCTGTCGCCGCCGACCATGAGGACTTCGCCGAATTCGATCTTGTCGCCGGGCTCGCCGACCAGCTTCTCGATGGTCAGGACGTCGTCGGCTGCCACGCGGTACTGCTTGCCGCCGGTCTTGATGACTGCGTACATCTTTGTAATCCTTGTGTTATCCGCGTCCTTCGGCGGATCCGGCCGTGACCGGATCGCTTTGTCGCCCGGTTCGACCCCGGCGGGGGTGAGCGGGCAGGCCTCAGACAGCGCATGAGCACGGCGGCCGATTGGCCCCGCGCGATGCCGTCTTATGTTGGAGGCCGCTCGTACTGTCAACTTAAAGGTGGTTTAAGCGGCGTCCAACCTTCAGGGAGCGCGCCAAATGGATAGAGCGGAAGTGGCCCGCTATTGGGAGGCCAATGCCGAAACCTGGACGCGGCACAGCCGGGCTGGATACGACGTTTACCGCGATGCGCTGAACACGCCAGCCTTCCTGTCGATCCTGCCGCCGATCAGCGGCCTCGAAGGGCTCGATATCGGGTGCGGTGAGGGCACCAACACGCGCAAGCTCGCCGAGCGCGGTGCCCGGATGCGCGCGGTCGACATCGCCCCGACCTTCATTGCGCACGCGCAGGCCCATGAGATGGCAGCTCCCCTCGGTATTGATTTTCAGGTCGGCGATGGCATGGCGCTTCCCTTCGCCGATGCCTCATTCGACTTCGCAACGTCGTTCATGGCGCTGATGGATATGCCAGACCAGCATCTCGCCTTCCGCGAGGTTGCGCGCATCCTGCGGCCAGGCGGCTTCTTCCAGTTCTCGATCCTGCATCCTTGCTTCGTGCCGCCGCAGCGGCGGAACGTGCGCGATGCGGAAGGCCAGCCGCGCGCCGTGGAAGTCGCGCGCTACTTCGAGGAGACGGATGGCGAAGTGGAGAGCTGGTGGTTCGGGAGCGTGACCGCCGAGGAGCGCGAGAAAGTTGCTCCGTTCCGCGTGCCGCGCTTTCACCGGACGCTGAGCACGTGGGTGGACTTCGTCGTTCAGGCCGGGATGACTATCGAGAAATTCGCCGAGCCGCGCGCGGACATCGAGACGGCCAAAGCCGAGCCGGAGGTCGCCGACACGCGCATCGCGCCGATCTTCCTGCACATGCGCGTGAGAAGGCCGGCGGCGGCTTAGAGCTTCTTGCCGTAGACGATGAAGCCGCCGTTGGTAGCGACTTGTCGTAGAGCACGCGCGCGGTCGCGTTCGTCTCGTGCGTCAGCCAGTAGACGCGGGAGCTGCCGGCGCTACGGGCGCGGTCATAGAAATCGAGGAGCAGCGCCCGGCCGACACCCTTCCCGCGCGCGTCGGCGCTCGTAAAGAGGTCGTTCAGATAACAGTTGAGTTCGACCGAGATCGTGCTGCGGTGGAACAGGTAGTGAGCGAGCCCTAGCAGCCGCCCGTCCTGCTCCGCGACGAGCGCGTGCATGGGCTCGCTTTCATCGAAGAAACGTTGCCAAGTGATGCGTGTGATCTCAGGGGCGAGCGCTGTCGGGCCCGACCGCTCGTAGAAAGCGTTGTAACCATCCCAGAGCGGGAGCCACTGATCGTAGTCATCGGGCCGTACGGCGCGGACGATCAGTTCAGCCATTCGCGGCCTCGTGCTTACTGGACATGACGACGCTACAGGATCAGCGCGTGGGAACGGGGTGTTCGCCGCGGTAGTCGTAGAAACCGCGCTGGGTCTTGCGGCCGAGCCAGCCGGCTTCGACGTACTTCACCAGCAGCGGGCAGGGGCGGTACTTCGTGTCCGCGAGGCCCTCGTAGAGAACCTGCATGACCGAGAGGCACGTATCGAGGCCGATGAAGTCGGCGAGTTCGAGCGGGCCCATGGGATGGTTCGCGCCGAGGCGCATGGCCTTGTCGATGGCTTCGACGCCGCCGACACCCTCATAGAGCGTGTAGATGGCCTCGTTGATCATCGGCAGCAGAATGCGGTTGACGATGAAGGCCGGGAAGTCTTCCGACACCGCGATCGTCTTACCGAGGCTTTCGACGAACTGGCGTGCGCGCGAGAACGTTTCATCCTCGGTCGCGATGCCGCGAATGAGCTCGACGAGCTGCATCACCGGCACCGGGTTCATGAAGTGCATCCCGATGAAGCGCTCGGGACGGTCGGTCGAGGCGCCAAGGCGCGTAATCGAGATGGAGGACGTGTTGCTCGCGAGCATGCGTCCTTCTTGAGGTGCGGACAGAGCTCGGCGAAGATCTTGCGCTTGACGCTTTCATCCTCGGTCGCGGCCTCGACGACGAGGTCGGCATCGCCAAGCTCGGTAAAGCTCTGTGCGACGCCGATACGCTTGATGGTGGCCTTCATGTCGGCCTCTGTGACGAGGCCGCGCGTGACTTGCCGCGCGAGGTTCTTCTCGATGACGCCGACGGCCTTCTCGAGAGCTTCCTTCTTGAGGTCGTTGATGACCACATTGTAGCCGGCGAGGGCGATAACGTGCGCGATACCGCTCCCCATCTGGCCGGCACCAATGATGCCGACCTTCCTGACGAAGGTGACGGGCGGCGCGGCGGTGACTTTTTTCGTCTTCACGGCAGTGTCCATGTCGCCCGTTCCTTCGAGTGTCAGATCATCGGCCGATTTTAGCGAGCTCGGCTTCGAGCTCGGGCAGCAATTGGAAAAGATCGCCGACGAGGCCGTAGTCGGCGACCTGGAAGATCGGCGCTTCCGCGTCCTTGTTTATGGCGACGATGACCTTGCTGTCCTTCATGCCGGCGAGATGCTGGATCGCTCCGGAGATGCCGACTGCAATGTAGAGCTCCGGGGCGACGACCTTGCCGGTCTGGCCGACCTGGAAATCGTTCGGTACGAAGCCTGCGTCCACGGCTGCGCGTGAGGCGCCCATGGCCGCGCCGAGCTTGTCGGCGACGGGCTCGATGTACTTCTTGAAGTTATCGCCCGACTGCATGCCGCGCCCGCCCGAGATGACGATGCGCGCCGAGGTCAGCTCCGGACGATCGGACTTCGAGAGCTCGGCCTTGTCGAAGGTCGAGATGCCCGCGGCGGCCGGTGCCGAAATCTTGTCGATGGCCGCGGAGCCGCCTGCGCCCACAGCCTGGAACGAGGCCGTGCGCACGGTAATGACCTTCTTCGCCTCGCCCGACTGCACGGTCTGGATGGCGTTGCCCGCGTAGATGGGGCGCTCGAACGTGTCGGCAGAGATTACCTTCGTCACGTCCGAGAGCTGCATGACATCGAGCGTGGCAGCGACGCGCGGAAGCACGTTCTTGCCGGAGGCCGTCGCTGGCGCGAGCACGGCATCGTAGCTGGCCATGAGCGGCACGATGAGCGCCGACATTTCCTCGGCGAGCTGATTGGCGAACTGCGGCGCATCCGCGAGGAGCACCCTCGCTACGCCATCGAGCTTGGCAGCGGCTTCTGCGACGGCGCCGCAGTTGCTGCCCGCGACGAGGACATGGACCTCGCCGCCGAGTGCCGTGGCAGCACTCATGGCCTTGGCGGTGGCGCTGCCGAGCGCGCTGTTGTTGTGATCGGCAACAAGAAGAACAGCCATTAGAGCACTCCCGCCTCATCCTTGAGCTTCGCGACCAGCTCGGCGACGCTGCCGACCTTCACGCCCGACTTGCGGCCCGGCGGTTCGGTCGTCTTCAGCACCTTGAGCCTCGGGGTGACGTCGACCCCGAAGTCGGCGGGCTTCTTGGTATCGAGCGGCTTCTTCTTCGCCTTCATGATGTTCGGCAGCGAGGCATAGCGCGGCTCGTTGAGGCGGAGGTCCGTCGTCACGATGGCCGGCATGTTGAGCTTGATGCTCTCGAGGCCGCCGTCGACCTCGCGCGTCACGTGCAGCGAGTTGCCCTCGATCGCGACCTTCGAGGCGAATGTGCCCTGCGGCCAGCCGAGCAGCGCGGCGAGCATCTGGCCCGTCTGGTTGCTGTCGTCGTCGATCGCCTGCTTGCCGAGAATGACGAGCCCTGGCTGCTCCGCTTCGACAATGCCCTTCAGGAGCTTTGCGACGGCGAGCGGCTCGACGGGATCTTCGCCTGTCTCGACGAGAATGCCGCGGTCGGCGCCCATGGCGAGGGCGGTGCGGATCGTCTCCTGCGCCTTTGCCGGTCCGACGGAGACGGCGACGATTTCCGTGACGGCACCCTTTTCCTTGAGACGGATCGCCTCTTCGACGGCGATCTCGTCGAACGGGTTCATCGACATCTTGACGTTGGCGAGTTCGACGCCCGAACCGTCAGCCTTCACTCTGATCTTCACGTTGTAGTCGACGACCCGCTTAACGGGCACCAGCACTTTCATTGATACGGCGCTCCCCAGACCTTCAGGAAAATCGGCTCCGAAACGGCAAGGTGGATGATTGCACCCGCCATGGCGCGCTTAGCCGATTGCGCAATGATGAACAGTGGTCTCGCTCCCCGGCCGAGCGGCCTGCGGACCTCCGCACGATGCCGTGATTTCGGCCTCTCGCAGATGCGAAATAAGACTAGGCCGTGTCAATTTGCAAGTCAATCGTGCGACAGTTTGTCGTTGTTTTAGGCAGACCCTGCCATGCAGCTCGCGAGCGGGGCGCTGCGTCCTTGCCGGGCCCGCAAACATTGTGCGAAAGGCGGCCAGCCGCCTAGTGTCTTTCTCTCGCACCGGGCGACGTCCGTGCAAACCCTTTCACCACGTTTCAAGGAGCACCTCATGGCTGGCGCGTCAGCGGCGGATGGCGACGGCAGGCAGCAGACCAACGGTGCCCTCGGCGACGTGCTCGTGCTCGACCTCACGCAGATGCTGGCGGGGCCATTCGTAACCATGATGCTCGCCGACCAGGGCGCGCGCGTCATCAAGATCGAGCCGCCGGGTGGCGATGCGACGCGCCTTTTCGGGCCGTTTGCGCAAGGGCAGGTGGGCGTGCCGGATGGCGGGTACGGGGGTTATTTCGGCTCCACGAACCGCAACAAGGAATCCATTGTTCTCGACCTCAAGTCCGAGCAGGGGCGGGAGGTCCTGAAGCGGCTTGTCGCGAAGGCCGACATTCTCGTCGAAAATTTCCGCGCCGGAGTGATGGAGCGACTAGGGCTCAGCTACGAGACGCTTGCGGAGATCAATCCGCGCCTCGTCTACGGGACGATCCGCGGCTTCGGTGATCCACGTTCGGGGCGCAGTCCCTATGCCGAGTGGCCGGCTTACGACATCGTGGCCCAGGCCATGGGCGGCATTATCGCGATCACCTCTCCCACACCAGGCGGGCCGCCGACAAAAATTGGTCCCGGCGTGGGCGATCTCATTCCCGCCATGCAATGCGCGTTCGGCATCTTGGCAGCGCTGCACCATGCGCGCGCGACCGGGCGCGGACAGTTCGTCGACGTTGCCATGGTCGATGGCGTACTGGCGGCCTGCGAAAGGCCGGTATTCCAGTATTCCTACGATGGCGTCTCGCCCGGCCCCGAGGGCAACAGCCATCCGCTCCTCTGCCCCTATGGCCTCTTTCCGGCCAAGGACGGTTGGGTGGCGATCGGCTGTCCGCATGACGAATTCTGGCGCCTGCTGGTCAAGACGATCGGCCGGCCGGAGCTTGCCGACGCCCCGCGCTATCGCCTGACACGCGACCGCATCGACCGGCGCGCGGAGGTCGAGGGGCTGGTGACGGAATGGACCTCGGCTCGTACCAAGGCCGAGATCACGGCCGTGCTCGGCGGCAAGATCCCGTTTGGTCCCGTGCGCAGCTTCGACGAGATCTTCGACGACCCGCACATCGCCGCGCGCGGCATGCTGGCTGAGGTTGAGCTGCCGGGCATTACGGATCGCACGTTCAAGGTGGCGGGCCCGGCCGTGAAACTCTCCGAAACGCCCGGTGGTGTGCGCACGCGTGCACCGATGACGGGCGAGCACACGGCAAAAGTGCTGGCAGAGTTCGGCTTTTCGGGCGCGGAGATCGAGTCTCTACGCAGGCCCAAAGCCGCCGGATAATCGCGCAATCGTTCAATTCCCCTATCGCAGATCGCGTCGTAATTCCTGGTGCAATCCAGGATTGCGTTTTCGCGAATTTAACGCGTCTCACTGGCAACATCGGCATTACATTATTTTTCGGCACGATATTCAATTAGAGAGGTGAATTGACGATCCCGCACTTACGGGAGCAGTTTCCGCAAAAAGCAGAAATAATAAAAATAATGCGCTGGATCTGATCCTGGAGGTCGACGATGAGGAAATTACTCCTTTCTGCGGTCGTTCTCTGTGCAAGTGTTCTTCCGAGTTTTGCGGGTGGCGGTAGCCTGAAAGATACGGGGCCCGAGCCGGTGGCTGCACCCACATGGTACGGCCCGTATATTGGCGTACACGCGGGTGGTGGATGGAGTTCAGTCGATTGGACTTACATCGTCGCTGGTACGACGGCTGATCACGACGGTAGTGGCGCTTTCGGCGGACTGCAGGCGGGCTACAATTTCCGAACTGGCAATCTCGTATGGGGCCTCGAAGCCGATATCTCGGGGGCCAACATAGACGGGCGGACGCCCTGCCCTAATCCCTCGTTCTCCTGCGATTCCGAAATCAGTTGGTTGGGATCGGTGCGCTTGCGGGCCGGCTTCACGTCAGGGGCTTGGTTGATCTACGGAACGGGCGGCTTCGGCTTCGGTCGCGTTGATATCAGCACGACATCGGCTGCGAACGTAACCAATGGCACCGAACGCACTTTGACTGGTTGGACGGCCGGTGGTGGCGTCGAATTTATCGTTGATCAGAATTGGTCGATAAAGGGCGAGTATTTGTATTACGATCTAGGCGACGATACGTTCACGGTCGATGCGAATTTGCGCGTACGAGCAGATACGACCCTTCATACGGGAAAGATCGGTTTCAACTACCGCTTCTGAGGGTAGTTTACGAGCGTATTGGAATGGCATGAGAAAGCTCGGCCCGCGCCGGGCTTTCTGTCTTTATGGGGCGTGAAAGGAATATCTTTATTGCGTCGCTTTTTGCGCCCGCGGGTGGGCGAGGTCATAAACCTTGAGCAGGCGCTCGCGATCGACCTCGGTATAGACCTGCGTCGTCGAAAGCGAGGCGTGGCCCAGCAGTTCCTGGATCTGCCTGAGATCGGCGCCGGCGGACAGAAGGTGCGTCGCGAACGAATGGCGCAATGCGTGCGGCGTTGCCGTCTCGGGAAGACCGAGCGCGCCGCGCAGGCGTTCCATGAGCAGTTGGATGATGCGCGGCGATAGCGGGCCACCCTTGGCGCCGCGGAACATGGGCTCGTCCTTCTCGAGCGGGAGCGGACAAAGCTCGACGTAACGTGCGACCGCTTGCTGGATGGCCGGCAGGATCGGGACGAGCCGTTCCTTGCCGCCCTTTCCCGTGATGCGCAAAGCCTCGCGCCCCGGCATGGGGGCGTCGGCGAGCGTGAGCCCGAGCGCCTCCGAGATGCGCAGGCCGGCGCCGTAGAGGAGGAGCAACACGGCGAGGTCGCGCGCGCGCACCCAGTCGAGATCGGTGGCCATGTCGGCTTCGACGACATGCGCGGCCTTGACGACGGTCAGCGGACGCGGAAGTCCGCGCGCGACGCGCGGCGAGCCGACCTTCAGGATGGCGTGGTTTTTGAGGGATTGGCTTGCTTCGAGCCAGCGGAAGAACTGGCGGAACGAAGACATGGCACGCGCAAGTGAGCGGTTCTCGACGCCGAGCCGCCGCCTGCTGGCGAGGAAGGCGCGGAAGGCCGGCGGATCCAGACGGCGGATGTCGGCGAGCGTCGGTTGGCGTCCCTGGCGATGGGCGAGCCAGGCACAAAGCTGGCGCCAGTCGCGCTCATAGGCCTCGATCGTATTGGTGCTCGCAGCGCGCGCGACGAGATGCGTGCGCCAGCGCTCGAGTGCTGTGGCGAGATCATTCGCAATGGCAACGTCGTCGCTTTCCATCATGGCGCGCGTCAGCCCGGTCACTCCGGCTCGTTCATTTCCTGTGCTATTGAGCGCTCTGCTGCTTCGGTTAACAAATACTTAAAACAGCATTGGGGGGAAGCATGGGCGAGCGCGTGGCCTGCGATGTCCTCGTCGTCGGTTCCGGTGCGGGTGGTTTCGCGGCGGCGCTCACGGCGCGCCATCATGGCCTCGACGTGCTCATGGTGGAGAAGGAGGCGCTCTTTGGCGGCACGACTTGCTACTCCGCCGGCGTGATCTGGATTCCGGGCAGCGCGCACGCCAAGGCCGCTGGGATCGACGATGGTCCTGCTCAAGCCCTGCGCTATCTCGAAAGCATTGCCGGAAATCGCCTCGACCGCGCGCGCGCGGAGGCCTTCCTCGCGACAGGCCCGGAGATGCTCTCGTTTCTCGAAGCCACGACCGACGCGCGCTACACGCTCTGTCCCACCTGGGCGGACTACGAGCCCGAACTGCCGGGCGGCTCGAATGGCGGACGCTCCCTCGCGCCCGAGCCCTTCGACGGACGCAGGCTTGGTAAGCGCTTCGATGCGCTTCGCCCGCCGCTCGCTTCCATGATGCTGCTCGGCGGCATGATGGTCGGGCGTACCGATCTCCCCCACCTCTACAACATGATGCGCGTGCCGAAGTCGGCATGGCACGCCGTGCGCATGTTCGCGCGCTATGGCCGCGACCGCCTCCAGTGGAAGCGCGGCACGAGACTGGCCAACGGGAACGGGCTCATCGCAGCTTTGTCAGTTGCCGCAGAAAAGAAGGGCATCCCACTCTGGCTGAGCGCGCCGTTGATGTCGCTCGTCGATGAGAATGGTCGCATAGCCGGCGCTATCATCCGCCGCGAGGGACGCGACGTCGAAGTGCGCGCGCGGCGTGGCGTCGTTCTCGCTTGCGGCGGCTTCGCGGGCGACGCTGCACTGAAAGCGCGGCTCTATGCCCATGTCACAGAAGGGCGCGCGCACCAGTCCTTGCCGCCTGCGACCAACAGCGGTGATGGCATCAGGATAGCGACTGCGGCCGGCGCTGCCTTCAACGAGGATGTGCACTTCGCGGCAGCATGGACGCCCGTTTCTTTTTTGCCGGGGCCGAATGGCACCAAGCTGCCTTACCCGCACTTCATCGATCGCGGAAGGCCCGGCTTCATCGCCGTCGATCGGAGGGGCAAGCGCTTCGTCAACGAGGCCAAGTCCTATCATGTGTTTGTGCCGGCCATGATCGAGGCCTGCCGCGGAGACGCTGAGACCGAATGCTGGAACATTTGCGATCACGCAGCCATCCGGCGCTGGGGCCTCGGTGCGGCGCCGCCGAGGCCCGCACCCCTGAAGCCTTATCTCGACAGCGGGTACGTCGTCAGTGCCGCCACTCCCGAGGAACTCGCGCGCCGCATCGGCATCGATGCTGCGGGCTTGGCGGCAACCATCCGCACGTTCAACGAGGGTGCCCTGCGCGGGGCGGATGCGGAGTTCGGGCGCGGCACGGACGCCTACCAGCGCTTCAATGGTGCGCCCGGCCACACGCCCAATCCCTGCGTCGCACCGCTCGACCATCCGCCCTACTACGCCGTGCGTCTCGTGCCCGGCGACATCGGCACATTTGCTGGCCTCAAAGCGGATGCCTCCGCACGCGTGCTCGACAAGGATGGGCACCCCATCGAGGGGCTCTATGCCGCCGGCAACGACATGGCGAGCGTGATGGGCGGGACTTACCCCGGCGCCGGCATAACCATCGGCCCGGCTCTGACCTTCGGCTACATCGCCGGCCGGCATCTGGCGGGGAAAGCCTGATGCGCACCCGCTAACAAATTGCTTTTCGCCACATTTTTGCCAATCGAGCCGCCAACTTGCACATTGGGACGAGCCAACGTATGTTGCGCCGCGATACCACTGTACCCGCGCGGCCCCAGTCGTGGTTCAAGTCGCGGTTCAAGTGCTGGAGCATTCTGCGCGTTTGCCGCCCGCTGTTTCGCGGCCTCCATACGGTCAATGGTATGCCTATCGCTGCTCTCGATCCGGCCTCTCTCGGGCGCCTTCATGGTGTCGCTGATGGCGCGCGCGTCGTGGTTGCGATGTCGGGGGGGGTGGATAGTTCCGTTGTCGCCGGCCTCGCTAAAGCGGCCGGCTATGACGTCGTTGGCATCACGCTCCAGCTCTATGATCATGGATCTGCAACCGGCCGAAAGGGCGCTTGCTGCGCCGGCCAGGACATCCACGACGCCCGCCGCGTCGCCGAGCATTTGGGCATTGCACACTACGTGCTCGACTACGAGCGCCGCTTTCGCGAAGCCGTGATTGCGCCGTTCGCAGAGAGCTATCTCGCCGGCGAAACGCCTATTCCCTGTGTGTCATGCAACCAGAACATCAAGTTTTCGGGCCTGCTCGATACCGCCCGTGAAATCGGTGCGGCGGCGCTGATCACCGGCCATTATGTCGACTGGGGCACCGTCCAGGGCCGACCGGCTCTGTACCGGCCCGTCGATCTCGGCCGCGACCAGAGCTATTTCCTTTTCGCGACGACGCGCGAGGAGCTTGCGTTCCTGCGCTTTCCTCTCGGCGCCCTGCAAAAGGCTGAGGTGCGCGAGCTTGCGCGCGCGCTCGATCTGCCGGTTTCCGAGAAGGCCGACAGCCAGGATATCTGCTTCGTGCCGACCGGTCGCTACAGCGACGTCATTGAGCGATTGAAGCCGGAAGCGGCAATGCCGGGGAACATCGTTCATGTCGATGGGCGGGTTCTCGGCCGCCATGATGGCATCTTCAGTTTTACCGTTGGCCAGCGGCGCGGGCTCGGCGTAACCGGGCGTGAGCCGCTGTACGTCGTTCGGCTCGATGCAGCACGTGCAGAGGTGGTCGTCGGCCCGCGAGACAGCTTGCGTGTGCGCACGATTATGCTTAAAGACGTGAATTGGCTCGGGGACGAGCCGGCCGATGGCGGGGGCGCCGTGCGTGAACGTATCCATGTGCGCGTGCGTTCGTCTCAAGAGCCGCTGTCGGCGGTTCTCTCGCTCGAAGGGCGAGCGGCAGCGGTTGTTCTGGACGACGGAGAGTTCGGGGTGGCTCCGGGTCAGGCGTGCGTCTTCTATTCATCCGATGCAATGGCGCGCGTGCTCGGTGGCGGCTGGATCACTGCGACCTCTTCCAACATAGATGAATTGGGCTTCGGTGCCGCATTAGGGGCAGTGGGGTCTCATGCCAGTGCAGGTGCTGCAGTAGTCGCTGGTCCCGGCGAGTGAGGGCGGCGAGCATTCAGCTCGCGTGAGATGCATTGACGGGGAATGTCGTCGATGTTGCGTTCGGAGAATGGGCAAGGAACGTCGGGAATGCAGAACAGTACAGCCGGGCGCACGACCGCAGCTCAGATGGATGAGGCCGCCATCAAGACGGCCTATCGGCGATGGGCGCCTGTCTACGACAACACGTTCGGTCGCTTCACGACGGAAGGTCGCCGGCACGCCGTCGAGTTCATCAACCAGCGTCACGGCAAGGTGCTCGAGGTTGGTGTTGGAACCGGGCTCTCGCTTCCCGACTACGGCCGACATCTAGAGATCGTCGGCATCGATCTTTCGCCCGAGATGCTCGATAAGGCGCGCGAGAAGGTTGCCGAGGAGGGCCTGAGCAACGTCAGCGGCCTTCACGAGATGGATGCGAGCGAGCTGACATTCCCGACAGGCTCATTCGACACCGTTGTCGCCATGTACGTCATGACCGTCGTGCCGGAGCCCGAGAAGGTCATGCGCGAGCTTGCGCGCGTGTGCAAGGTCGGCGGCGAGGTCATCCTGGTGAACCACTTCAGCCAGGAAGAGGGTGTGCGCGGCTGGGTCGAGCGCCGCATGGCGCCTTTCGCCGACAAGCTCGGCTGGCACCCGGTGTTCGACGTCGACCGCGTTCTGGTCTGCGATAATCTGAAGCTCATCGGCCGGCGCGCGCTGCGCCCGTGGGGCCTCTTCACGATGCTGCGCTTCGAGAAATTGCGCGAAGTCGTGCAGGTCGCGGCGGAGTAGGCGTTCAAATAAAAAAGGACGGGTTTCGGGGGTGTCCCCCGAGCGGGGTGAAGGGGTGGCAGTCCCTCTCGCGCCGAAGGCGCGATTTCGAGTAACGGCATTGGTCAGGTTCTATTGACAGCCGTTGCGCGCCCTCCTTATACGAGGGCGCTGGTATGGCGGGATAGCTCAGGTGGTTAGAGCGAAGGTCTCATAATCCTTAGGTCGGCGGTTCAAGTCCGCCTCCCGCTACCAAACATCGGCTTTGTCAGCGCGCGCTCCGGCCTTTTGCCCATCCGGACCCTAATGTAGCCCTAATGAGACGTTAACGAAGCAGCATCGCGCCGTTGCTTTCGACCCATTGTCGTGCGTGAGCGTCTTTCCGCACCAGGGAGCCCGATGGGCCATGCCCGAGCCGCATTTCTCTACGCTGAGCGACGATCTCCCGCGCACGTTGCGGCGCGCGCGCGACGAACGCGATGCCCGGGAGCGCGAGGCAAACGGGGAGCGCTTTCCCTCATCACTCAAGGCAGCAATGTCTGCAGCCTCCGACAGCGCGCGATCGGCGCCGGCGGAGCAACTGCAGGCGGCAGACGGCGTGACCGTGACTCGCCTCAATGTGCCGTTCAAGAATCTCGTCGCCTTCTTCATGAAGGCGGTGATTGCAGCGCTACCCGCACTGCTCGTGCTGATGGTTGTGCTATGGACGATCGGTGAAGTGCTGCAGCGCTACTTCCCCTGGCTTTTGAAGATGCGCATCCTCATTCAGTTCCCCGGTTGAGCGCACGAACGCGCGCTGTCATCGCAAATTTCTGTGAGGGAACGCCCCCGCTCGCTCGTGGTTTGCCCGATAGGTGAGCAAACTCGAGGAGAGAGCGAATGAACAAATTTGCAATAGCAGCGATGGTACTCGGGCTTGGTATGGGGCCGGCCTTTGCGCAGACCGGCGTGCCCGGAAACGAGACCAAGCCGGCTGGTCAGGAGACGAGCCGCGCCGACTGCCTGAAGAACTTCAGAACAGCCGACGCAAACGGCGACGGCTCGCTGAGCGTGGCGGAAGCCGAAAACGCCAAGCAAGTCATACCGACGAACCTCGCGCTTGCGGGACCCATCACGGAAAGTGAATTCATGACTGCGTGCGCTGCGCAGGTACCGAAGGGCGGCTGAGACCGCTTGAGTTCATCTGCCGACTTCGCCTCGTCTCAACGGTCGATACGTTGAGGCGGGGCCTTTGTCACGTCCGAAACCGTGTGCAGCATCTGCCGCGGCGTAGGGGTTCATCCCGATTGAAGCCGATCCAACGCATCGCCACGTGCATCGCTGTGCGAAGTCACCTCTGAATTTTCACGAGGAGAAAGCGATGCATAAGATAGCAGCAGCTATGGCAGTTATCGGAATTTGCACCTCGTCTGCATTTGCGCAGACACCGAGGAACGAAGTGCCACCAGCGGGTGAGCAGAATTCGCGTGCCGACTGTCTGGCGCAATTCCGCTTCGCGGATAAGGATGGCAATGGCGTGCTCAGCCCGGCCGAGGCACAGAGCGGACAGAAGGTCATCCCGACCGACCTCGCATTGACGGGGCCGATCACGATGAACGAGTTCATGGATGCGTGCGCGGCCCAAATTCCGAAAGGCGGCTGAGCCCGGCGGAAGCTAAGATCGATGCAGGATGCGGCCAGCAACAGCATCGAGCTTCGCGACCAACGCAGGATCGCGCGCATCGGGCGGCGTGATAATTGCCGTTTCGAGCGCGCGATCCGAGCCGATCGGGCAGGGTGGATGCTCGCGCGGGAATGTACGGCATAGCCGCGTGATGATGCGCTGCGCCTTGCTCACGTTCTCCATGAGCACCTTTATGATCTCAGCGACATCGACCTCGCGATAGTCTTCGTGCCAGCAGTCGTAGTCCGTGACCATGGCGAGCGTCGCGTAACAGATCTCGGCTTCGCGCGCGAGTTTCGCTTCCGGCATGTTCGTCATGCCGATGACGTCGCAACCCCATGAGCGATAGAGATTGGATTCAGCGCGCGTCGAGAACTGCGGGCCCTCCATGGCGAGATACGTGCCGCCACGGGTGACGGCAATACCTTCGGCCCGCGTGGCCTTCTCGATTTCGTCGGCGAGCGCCGGGCTCACCGGATCGGCGACAGACACATGCGCGACGCAACCCGTACCGAAGAATGATTTCTCACGCGCGAATGTGCGGTCGATGAACTGGTCGACGAGCACGAAGTGGCCGGGCGGATACTGCTCCTTGAGCGAGCCGCACGCCGATATCGAGATGAGATCCGTGACGCCCGCCCGCTTCAGGCAGTCGATGTTGGCGCGGTAGTTGATCTCGGTTGGTGGCACACGATGGCCGCGCCCGTGCCGCGGTAGGAAGCGGATCGGCAAACCATCCACCTCCGCGAAGAGGATCGCGTCCGACGCAACACCCCATGGGCTCGCGATGAGTTCCCAATGCGGGTTCTCGAAGTCCGGCAGGTCGTAGTGTCCGCTGCCACCGATGAATCCAAGAACGGTCTTCGCCATCGGGCCTTCTCTTCCCATGTCTCAAACAGAATGCGCTCAAACAGAATGCGGCGGCCCGAGAGCCGCCGCAGCATCGATCTAATGGCAGCAGGCCGGAGAGCCTGCGTCAGCTTAGGCTACTTGCAGAGCGTCGCGAAAGCCTTGCACTCTGAGCCAAGCCCGCCCTTGCCGCACTTGAAGCGAACCTTGCTGACTTTGTAGCCTGGCGCGGCGCCGATCTTCTGTCCGCTCGCCATGAACTGCGCCCAGCTACCCCAATCGGTCGCCTGCAAGATGGCTTCCCAAGCCTGGAACTTTGCACCATCCTCGGTCGTGTTGGTGCCCTGGGCTCCCTTGTTGACGCACTGCGCCGAAGCCACTGATGCCATGCCGATCGACAGCGCAGCCGCCATCGCCGCCGCGGCGATCCCACAACGAATCGTGCCCATATCCGTCTTCCCCTGTCAGAGTAATCGGGTCGCTCTTCACAGCCCATCGGCGCCCGATTCGGGAACTATATCCCCAGGCGAGCCCGATCGCAGGTGCGCGCGAGCCACAGGGCACGCGTCATCAGAGCGTAAATCCGCCGTCGATAAGGAAGGCCTGGCCGGTCGTGAACGCGGCTTCGTCGCTCGCGAGGTAGATAGCGATCGCGGCGATCTCCTCCGCCGTGCCGAGCCGGCCCATGGGCTGGCGATCGATGAACATCTGGCGGACGTCATCCTGCGGCGTGCCGAGCGCCTGCGCCTGCGCGGCAATGCGCGCGTCGAGCGAGGGGGACTGCACCGTGCCCGGGCAGATGGCATTGCAGCGCACGCCCTTGCGAATGAAATCCGCCGCGACGGACTTCGTGAGGCCGATCACGGCGGCTTTGGTAGCGCCATAGACGTAGCGGTTGATCACGCCGCGCGGTGAGCCGGCCGCCGAGGCGATATTGACGATCGAGCCACCGCCCTTCGCGAGCATGGCCGGCAGGAAGGCCGAGATCGTCCGATGCATCGATTTCACGTTGAGGTCGAAGGAAAAGTCCCAGTCGCCTTCCGAGCATTCCAGAACCGTGCCGTGGGCGACAAACCCCGCAGCATTGAAGAGGATGTCGACGGCGCCGATCTCCTTGGCGAGGGCGTTCACGGCAGCGGTGTCGCGCACATCGAGCTTGCGCGTTTCGGCGACGCCCTCGCGCTTCAATTTCTCGAGGGCATTGGCATCGAGGTCGGTCGCGATCACGCGGGCGCCTTCGCGTGCGAAAGCCAGTGCGGTGGCGCGCCCGATGCCTGCGCCCGAAGCCGTACAGAAGGCAGTCTTGCCGCTCAAGCGCCCGGTCATGTCGTTCTCCCTATGGATGGCAGTAGGCTTGTTGTGAGCGCAAGCTTAGAGCCTGTGCCGCCGTCGTGGAACTGCCGCGCGCGCCGTCCTCAGCGGATGGTTTCGCCTGGGTAGACACCCCAGAGCTTGGCTTGCTCGACATATCCGCGGTAGTCGCCGACCGAGATCTGGCACCAGCGGCCGTCGCAGCGCCGGATACCGCAGATGACGCCGGGCTCGAGCAGGGCGATCTGGCGGGCGGATGTCGAATCCTCATCAAAGAGCGGCACGGGTTTGGCGGTGCCGCTCGTGCGTTTCTCACCGGTCGCCCAGGCCATGATCACGCCCGTGCGCCGCGCCGACAGCAAGGCGTGTGCAACCCAGCCGACGCTGCCATCCTGATCGCGCACCTGGCGCCAATTCTCGTGCTCTTCCAGCACCTCGACCGGAAGGCCGACGCGATTGAACACCCATAGGATCTTGTGGTCGGTCCCGGGGCCCTGGCGGACCTGCACACGGTCGGACTTGAGGCTTACAAAACGTGGGAGCGGCTGGCCGGTCGCCCCGACGCCAGCAGGTTGCCGGCTCTGTGCGAGTAGGGGCGTGATCAGCGTCGCGCCGAGCACGAGCACGAGCGCCAGCACTGCAGCCGCAGCGCAGTGGCGCCTTTGCGTGGGGGGCCGGAGTGATATGGCCGCCAAGTCGCTACCTCGTGCATCCTGAATGCCGCCCGATCTCCCGCAGGGGTTCGGAGGTGGGTGGTGCCTAAGCGATTCGCACCGTCGATGCGACGCGGCCCGCGGCTGTCACCTGTAACATATCCAAGAATGCGGCCGGATCATTGTCTGGGAGCTGAACGATCGCGGGTTGCGGTTCGGGGCGGTCGCGAGTACCACTCTGGCCAGAAAGCCGGCCGCGCCCCACGCGGGTTTCCGGCTGCGTGCGTACTCATACAACTCAGGGTGGCCCGTGGCCGGTCATAATCTTCCTTCGACCATCATGTCCATGTTTGTTCCGGTGCATCGGGACGGCTGGAAATTTCTCGCCATCGGCGTCGTGTTGGCACTGCTCTTCCTCATGATCTGGCCGCCGCTCGGCTGGCTGCTCGTCATCGTCTCGGCGTGGATCGCCTACTTCTTCCGCGATCCCGATCGCGTCACGCCTTTGCGTGAGGGCCTCGTTATCTCACCGGCCGACGGTCGCATCTCGGCGATCGAGCGCGTCGTGCCGCCGCCCGAGCTCGGCTTCGGTATCGGCGAGCGCCAGCGCATTTCGATCTTTCTCAATGTGTTTGACGTGCACATCAACCGGGCGCCGGTGGCCGGGCGCATCAGCCGATCTGTTTACGTGCCGGGAGCCTTCCTCAATGCCGCGCTCGACAAGGCAAGTGCCGACAACGAGCGTCGCGCGATCGTCATCACGACTGGGGCGGGCGAGGAGATCGGCTGCGTTCAGATTGCGGGCCTGATTGCGCGCCGCATCGTCACCTTCAAGGACGAAGGCGACATGGTCGGCGTCGGCGAACGCTTCGGTCTCATTCGCTTCGGTAGCCGAGCGGATGTCTACCTTCCCGAGGGTAAGACGGCGCTTGTCTCGGTCGGTCAGCGCGCAGTCGCTGGCGAGACCGTGCTCGCAGACCTCACGTCCGGCGAAGCGGAGCGGGAAGCGCGGTTGGGTTAATCGGACGGTCTGTCGGGCCCCCGCTCGCGGCAGGCCCTTTCTGTTCAGACGGACGCTATCGTGCGGAGTACGGACATTGCCGCGACTGCGACCGCATGGTCGGGTTGCTAGTTGCTACGTTCAAAAGCTGCCGAGCTGTAAATTCAAACGCAGGCTCACGGCATGAACCTCATCAGGCTTCACGCGTAGATCGTAGGGGATTCGATATGCATCCCATGCGAGGCTATAGGTTGAGTGGCGCTCCGATCCCAGGTCGATGTAGTTGTACTCGACGCCGATCGTGATGTTGCCTGCCAGGGCGCGTTCGAGGCCGGCGCCGATCGTCCAGCCGTGATGTCTCTCGCCCGTGCTCGCCCTCGCCCAGTTGCCGGCATAGCCCGTGGGGCTGTACGTGAATGTGCTGACTGAGGCCGTCGCGTAGCCGCCCTTCACGTAGACGAGTAAATTTGGGTCGACCAGATACCCGAGCCGCCCCGTCGCCAGGAAGAGAGAGCCGAGTTCCGTCGTGAGGTACTCGTTCGGGTCGGAAACAAAGCCGATCAACGTCTCCTGGCCGAAGAATTGACCGTTCGAGAGTGAGAGTTCGACGCCGGCCACGAGGCGATTGAATTGCAGCTGATAGCCGACCTGGCCGCCGAGCAACCATCCTTCCCTGTCTGTGCCAAAGGTCGAGCCCAGAGGCCCGCCGAGGTCTCCTACGGGCGTCAGGTAAGTCCAATCGATCCCGCTGGTCGCCCAGCCAGCGTGAGCGCCGACATAGAGTCCTGCCCAACGCGGCCCCAGCTCCGCTGCTGACGCGCTTGCCACACTGATTGCGCAGAAACCCGCTGCCGTGATGGCCTTAATGGATGAAAGCATTCTGGCTCCAATTCCAAGAGCCGTATTGCCGACTCATTGTCACGACGAACGCTACGCTGCCGACGCGCATCTATGAGAGCCATTCTTGGGGGAGCCGAGAGATTGGGCGGTTATGCCGTTGCTTGGCGAATACAAAACTATAGAGCTTATGCACGCAGAAATTGTTCAGTTGTCTAAATCGGCGCAGCCTGTGATGTGTGTCTGATGCGCGACCAGCAATGCCCGGTCTTCGATCCTCGACCAGAGGCAGTGCCGCATCCCCGAAATGTACTGGCGCGCCAGCTAGGACAAAGCCGCGTAGATCATCGTGAAACCCGCCAGCACCATCATGACTTCGAGAATGCCGGCGTAGTGGCGCGCATCGAGGCGCATGACGATGGCCTTCGCAAACCACGAGCCGATCATGAGCGATGCACCAACGATCAGGCCACGCGCGATCGTCTCCCAGGGCAGAATGCCGTAAGTGCGGAAGACGAGCGATTTGACGAGGCTCACGGCGCCCGAGCCGACGGCCTCCGTCGAGATGTACGCGCCCTTGGTGAGGCCATAAGCGAGGAAGAACGGCGTGTTGAGTGGGCCGGTGGACGCAACGAGGCCGGTGAGGAAGCCGATACCGGCGCCGACGAGCGCTAGGCCTAAGAGGTTCACGGAGAAGCCGCGCCTCATGAGCCAGCGTCTCACAGGGACCACGGCAATGAGAAAAATGCCGAGTGCGACTTCGACCATGCGGGCGTCGAGGGCGATGAGCGTGCGCGCGCCGAGTGCTGCCGCAGGGATCGCCGTCGCGCAGTAGGCGGCATTCGCGCGCCAGTCGACTTCGCGCCACCAGATGGCGACGCGCATCCAGTTCGCGAGCACGCTCGCAATGGCCATGATCGGCACCGCTTCCTTGGGGCCGAAGGCGAACACGAGCACAGGCATCATGAGAATGGAGGCGCCGAAGCCCACGACACCGCCGATGACGCCGCCGATCAGCCCGAACACGAGTATGAGCAGCCAGATCATGCGGGGGCTCGGCGAGGCGGGAGCGCGCACGCGTGTGCACGGCGCGGGTGTGGGCGGAAAGGGGCGGCAGGTGCCACGGAGGCAGCCCACAAAACTACGCCGAGTCCGCCTGCCGGGTCCAGCTGCTCAATATTTGCTGCGGCGTAAGCCCACACTAGCGTCGGCTAGCACGAGAAGTCAGAAAACGCACCGCCCCCAAAACGTCCTTCGGGAGAAGTAAGTGGTGTCACTTACTGTCCTGTATCATCTCAATGAACTTCTTCCATGAAATGTCGATGCCGTTCTCTCGTTTTGTTCGGCCGGGGCACCAAGTCAGTTTGGACTTGGTAAGCACTAGGTCGCCCAAGTGTTCCTTGCCATCGGGGGAATGCACCTGAAATTCAACGCCGCTGTTCTTCACCTCCATCTCGACATCAAAAGATTTGATCTTCACCTGCATGCAAGCCTCCATTCGCAATTAGTTATAAGCGACGAAAGCTGATTCGCCTTGTGCGCAGCTCGTTCGAGGAACGATGACGATGGAAAATTGGAGGGGGCCACCTTGCGGAGTGTGCACCGTCTGCGGGACTACTAGCCGCAACGTAGCGGCGCTCAACGAGAGATGTGGTAATCGCATCGACGGTAGGCGCTGCCGAGGCACGATCGGTAGTGCAATCGGAGAGAACGATTGGGAACGTTGCTCCACGTGTGATGAGAAGGGTCACTCCAGCAGGAGCTGCCAGGAGTGCGGTGGCGAGGGATGGATTTATGTTCGCCGTGCTTGGTAGGTGGTGACCTTGCCCGCCTACGGCGCTACCGCCGGTCGCTCTCAGCGAGGCGGCGCTCGATGAAGAGTGAGTAGCGCGACATGCCGAAGCAGAAGATCCAGAAGACCAGCCCTGCGAACACGTAGCCGGTCATGGCCGTCGAGGGCGAGAACCAGTTCGCGTCGGTCTGGTTGAGCTGCACGATGCCAAGCACATCGAAGATGCCGATGATGAGAACGAGGCTCGTATCCTTGAAGAGGCCGATGAACGTATTCACGATGCCCGGAATGACGAGCTTCAGCGCCTGCGGCAGAACGATGAGGCCCATCTTCTGCGCGTAGGTGAGGCCGAGCGCATCGGCAGCCTCGAACTGTCCGCGCGGGATCGCCTGCAGTCCGCCGCGGATCACCTCGGCGAGGTAGGCCGCCGCAAACAGCGCGACCATGATCAGCGCGCGCATCAGCTTGTCGATGGTCATGCCCTCAGGCAGGAAGAGCGGCAGCATCACCGAGGCCATGAACAGGACGGTGATGAGCGGCACGCCGCGCACGAGCTCGATGAAAGCGACCGATACCCACCGCACGATCGGCATGCGTGAGCGCCGGCCGAGTGCCAGGAGAATGCCGAGCGGGAAGGCGCCTGCAATGCCGACGCTGGCGACGACGAGCGTCACGAGCAGGCCGCCCCACAGCTCCGTCGGGACATAGGGGAGACCGAAGTAGCCGCCCGAGAGCAGCAGGAATGCGGCAACGGGGAAGAAGACGATCATGTAGATCGTGTTGAAGAGCTTGCCGGGGACGCGCGGGATCATCAGCGGCACGAGACCGACGACCGCAAGCACGTAAGTGAGATCGACGCGCCAGCGCTGCGGCTCAGGATAGCGGCCGTACATGAACTGGCTGAACTTCGCCTCGATGAACGGCCAGCAGGCGCCGGCGCCCGGCCACGTGCAGTCCTTGCCGCTGGTGCCGTCCCACGTCGCGTTTGCGAAGGCCCAATGGGCAACGCCGCTGACGGCACTCCAGATTATCCAGATGCCGACGATGGTCAGGATCGCGTTCGTCGGGCTCGAGAACAGGTTCTTGCGCAGCCAGCCGATGACGCCGACTTCACTGCGGGGCGGGCGCATTTCCGATGTCGTGCTCGTCATGGTGATCCCCTATCTCTCGACGAGCGCGATGTGCTTGTTGAACCAATTCATGAACGCTGACGTGATCAGACTGATCGTCAGGAACACGAGCATGGTCAGCAGAATGACTTCCACCGCCTGACCAGTCTGGTTGAGTACGGTGCCGGTGAAGACACTGACGAAGTCCGGATAACCGATCGCGACCGCGAGCGAGGAGTTCTTCGCCAGATTGAGGTACTGGCTGGTCAGCGGCGGGATGATGATACGCAGCGCCTGCGGAAGAATGACGAGGCGCATGGTGAGGCCTTTCGAGAGGCCGACGGCGTTGGCAGCCTCGCGCTGGCCGCGCGGAACGCCCGCGATGCCGGCGCGCACGATCTCGGCAATGAAGCTCGCCGTGTAGGTCGAAAGCCCCACAACGAGCGCCATGAGCTCCGGCTGGATGGCGATACCGCCCTGGAAGTTGAAGCCGCGCAGCGCCGGGTACTCGAAGCTCAGCGGCTGGCCGAGTGCAATGTAGACGGCGCCCGGCAGCAACAGGATAAGCGCGAGCGTGGTCCAGAGCACCGGGAAGCGCTCGCCCGTCTCGCGCTGGCGGCGCTTGGCCCAGATCGCGACGGCGAACGAGGCGACGACGCCGATCGCAAGTGCGATCAATACCGCGCGGAAGCCGGGACCGGGAACTGGCGCCGGCAGATAAAGGCCGCGTACGTTGAGCGATGCCCCAAGGGGAAGCGAGAAGCTCTGGCGCGGTCCAGGAAGATTCTTCAGGACGGCGAAGTACCAGAAGAAGAGCTGCAGCAGCAGCGGCAGGTTACGAAGGATCTCGACATAGGCGCCGCAGATGCGCGCGATGAGCCAGTTCGAGGACAGGCGGCCGATGCCGACGAGAAATCCGAGGATCGTTGCGAACACGATGCCGATCGCGGCGACGAGCAGCGTGTTGAGAAGACCGGCCCAGAAGGCTTGGCCGTACGTCGACTGGTTGGAATAGGCGATCAGCGACTGGGAGATGTCGAAGCCCGCGGTGCGGTTCCAGAAGCCGAAGCCCGAGGCGATGTTCTGGCGAGCGAGATTGTCGCTAACGTTGCTGGCGATGGTCCAGAAGGCAAAGATGAGGCAGGCCGCGAGGAGGATCTGGTAGACGGCCTGACGGAACTCCGGCCGATAGAGCAGGTTCGGTTTGGCGGGCGGTGATATCGGGCCCGGTCCCGGCCTGTTCGTGGTTGCCGTCATGTCCGCTGAGCTCCCTCGCAGTGGATTGCTCCGGTGCGTGCAGCCGTCAGAAGACGACTGCACGCACCAGCTCGTTCAATCGTGCGCGTCAGCGGATGGGCGGGGCGTACTGCAGGCCGCCCTTGGTCCAAAGGTTGTTCTGGCCGCGAGCAATGTTGATGCGCGAGCCGGAGCCTACGTTCTTCTCGAAGACTTCGCCGTAGTTTCCGACCTGCTTGACGATCTGCAGCGCCCAGTCGGCGCCGAGGCCGATGCCCTTGCCGAACTCACCTTCCTTGCCGAGGATGCGGCGGACGTCCGGGTTCGTCGAGTTTGCCATCTGGTCGACGTTGGCCTTCGTAATGCCGGCCTCCTCGGCATTCAGCATGGCGAAGTGCACCCACTTCACGATCGTGAACCACTGGCTGTCGCCCTGGCGCACAGACGGACCGAGCGGCTCCTTGGAGATGATCTCGGGGAGCACGATGTGCTCGTCCGGCTGCTGCATTTGGAGGCGCTGGGCATAGAGGCCCGAGGCATCGGTCGTGTAGACGTCGCAGCGGCCGGCCTGGTAGGCGGTGATCGTCTCGTCCGCCTTCTCGAACACGACCGGCTTGTACTCCATCTTGTTCTGGCGGAAGAAGTCGGCGAGGTTGAGTTCGGTCGTGGTGCCCGTCTGCACGCAAACGGTTGCACCGCCGAGCTCGAGGCCGCTCTTCACGCCGAGCGACTTCTTCACCATCAGGCCCTGGCCGTCATAGTAGTTCACGCCGACGAAGCTCAAGCCGAGCGAGCTGTCGCGGCCGAGCGTCCAGGTGGTATTGCGGCTGAGGACGTCGATCTCGCCCGACTGAAGGGCCGTGAAGCGCTCCTTGGCGGTCGTCGGCACGAAGCGCACTTTCGTCGCATCACCGAGCACGGCGGCGGCGATGGCGCGGCAATAGTCGGCGTCGAGCCCGGTCCAGTTGCCCTTGTCATCGGGGGCCGAGAAACCGGCGAGACCGGTGTTCACGCCGCACGAGAGCGTTCCTTGCTTCTTGACCTTGTCGAGGGTCTGGGCGCTAGCCACGCCGGCAGTGGTGAGTGCAACAGCGGCGGCCGTTGCGAACAGCTTGGTCGCTCGTTTCATGAAGTTTCCCTTTTCCATACGAGTAATAACGGCTTCGAATCTGCCGGGCGTCCGGCCTTGAGTTGGACACCGGCTGGGACACGATGCGGGACCGCCGCATCAGTGATTGAGGATCTGGCTGAGGAAGTGCTTCGTGCGATCGGACTTGGGATTGGCGAAGAATTCCTCGGGCGGCGCCATCTCGACGATCTCGCCACGATCCATGAAGATCACGCGATCGGCCACGGACCGCGCAAAGGCCATTTCGTGCGTCACGCACATCATGGTCATGCCCGAGTTCGCGAGTTCGATCATGACGTCGAGCACTTCCTTGATCATCTCGGGATCGAGGGCTGACGTCGGCTCGTCGAAGAGCATGATATTGGGGTTCATGCAGAGCGCGCGGGCAATGGCGACACGCTGCTGCTGGCCGCCCGAGAGCTGACCGGGGTACTTGAGCGCCTGCTCGGGAATCTTGACGCGCTCGAGATACATGCGCGCCGTCTTCTCGGCCTCTGCGCGGGATTTCTTCTTCACCCAGACGGGGGCGAGGCAGAGATTGTCGAGGATCGTCAGGTGCGGGAAGAGATTGAAGGACTGGAAGACCATGCCGACTTCGGCACGGATCTTGTCAATGTTCCTGAGGTCGTTGGTCAGCTCGATGCCGTCTACGACGATCTCGCCTTGCTGGTGCTCTTCAAGTCGGTTGATGCAACGAATGAGCGTGGATTTGCCAGAGCCCGAAGGGCCGCAGATGACGATCTTTTCGCCTTCCCTGACGGTGAGGTTGATGTCACGCAGGACATGAAACTCGCCGTACCACTTGTGCACCCCATTCAGAACGATCGCACCGGCCGCGCCATGAGGACGACGGGCCTGTTGCCTGGCTTCAGCCATGGCTACTCCCTGCACCACTGTTGAACCGGATCGGCCAGCGAACGGAGCGCCGTCCAGTTTCTCTACCGTGTCGGAAGTATGACGGAAGATTGTCGATGAGGCAACGCTGCCTCGGCGCCAGTTAATCTGGCACCTTTGCCTGCCCTTGAGGCGGCTCGGGCGTGCGTATTCTCGACAGTACAGAATTTATGCTGAGCGGGGCATGTAAAGAATGATCATTGCGCCTGTCACGGCGACACCTGCTCCGATGAGATCCCAGCGGTCGGGCACACGTCCTTCTGCGCTCCACATCCACATGAGTGACGCGGCGATATAGATGCCGCCGTACACCGCATAGGCACGTCCTGCGAAGTCGACATCGACCCTGGTCAGGAGCCATCCGAACAAGACGAGTGCGAACACGCCCGGAATGAGCCACCACGCTGAGGCGCCGAGGCGCGTCACGGCCCAGAGGGCAAAGCAGCCGGCGATCTCAGCAATTGCGGCGGCGATGTATAGCGCGAGTGTTTTCATGCCCCATTGTTGCCCTCAAAAACTCCTCGAATCCAAGTAGTTCTTGAATCGTTAACTATGTGTTGCCGGGGCGCAACGATATGGCCTTGATGCGCCACTTTAGAGCCACAAAGTGCCGACACGGTCATCTCGGCCACTCGCTGAAATACAGGATCCAGAGCGTGCCCGGGATCATGTTTGAGCGTCCAGTTTGAGCGAGCGGCTCTGCAGGGTGAGGCTCCTGGGTGTGCCCAAAATGAAGGCGCTCGCATTGCTGTGAGAGCGGCGTCTGTAGGCGTGAACTTCCGGATTTGATCGCCCGTAAGGCTCGGTTCCTGCGGGCGGAAAGGACGAAGTTGTCTCTCGAGCTGACGTCTTGTCGGATGCGGATATGGGCAGGCGCTGTTGCGCTGGCCTTTGCCGTGCTCGTGGCGCCGCCGTCTGCTGCACCGGCAGACGCGAGAGATCCAGCCGTGACATTCGTCAGCCCCGCCGCGGCTCTCGAGCAGGGCATCAATGCCTATCGCGGCGGCTACGTCGAGTTCGCCATTCCGGCTTTGCGATATGCAGCGAACCAGGGCGAGTTCATTGCCCAGTATATGCTCGCGGCAATCCTCTCCGATAATTCGGGGCCTCATACCGATCACGCCGAAGCCTTCAGGCTGCTGCGCCAGATCGTCGTCAGCAACGTCAATGTCGATCCCGACGACGACCCACGCGCGCCCTATGTTTCCAAGGCGCTGCTTTCGTTCGGCGAGTACCTCAGTCGGGGCGTGCCTGAGCTGAACATGGCTGCCAATCCGGCCATGGCACTACGCTACATCGAGCACGCGGCCAAATTTTTCGGCAATCGCGATGCGCAGTTCGAGCTGGCGAAGATGCTGATCAGCGGCGAGGGCGGCCGCAAGGACGAAGGGCTCGCGCTGCATTTCCTTTCCACGCTCGTTCAGGGCGGGCACGCGGGCGCGCAGGCCTTCCTCGCCAATCAATACTGGCGTGGGCAGGCCGTCGAGAAGGACGAGGCACGCGCGCTCGCGCTCGCCGAGCTGGCCGTCCGCGGCGCCTCACCGAACGACCATCTGTGGATCGATGACATCTACCAGAACATCTACTGCGGCATGAACGAGCCGGGCCGCAGGGAGGCACGCCCGCTGGTCAAGCGCTGGGCGCAAATCTTCGACTTCGGCCGCGCAGCCCGCCAGCCGGAGGAGAGCCGTGCCGAAATCGTGCCGACGCGCACATGCGGTGACGGCAAGGCTATTCAGCTGCTCGATGAATTGCGCGGGCCAGGCAACATGCAAATTCAGCAGGACGGGACGCTGACGGCGAGCCCGGCCAAGCCTGGCGTCGACCAGAACGGCGTCCGCGATGTCGGCGCGCCTGGGCGTCGCTGAGGGCGCGCCTCAAGCGGCGAGTTCCACCCATACCGGCACATGGTCCGACGGCTTCTCCCAGCCGCGCGTGAAACGGTCGACTCCCGCAGCGCTGAGGCGGTCGGCGGCTTGCGGCGAAAGCAAAAGATGATCGATGCGGATGCCATCGTCCTTCTGCCATGAGCCCGCTTGGTAGTCCCAGAAGGTGTAGACGCCTGCGCCAGGATGGCAGGCGCGCACGCTATCCGTGAGGCCAAGTCCGATGAGCCGACGGAAGGCTGTGCGCGTTTCCGGTTGAAAGAGTGCGTCTCCCGTCCAGGCTTCGGGCCGGCGGGCATCGGCCGGGGTCGGGATCACGTTGTAGTCGCCCGCAAGCACCATCGGCTCCTCGAGTGTCAGGCGCGTGCGCACGTAGGCCTCGAACGCCGACATCCACGCGAGCTTGTAGGTGAACTTGTCCGTTCCGATTGGATTGCCGTTGGGCAGATACAGGCAGCCCACCCGGCAGATGCCGGCGTCCCCCGTCACGAGGGCTTCGATATAGCGCGATTGTCCGGTATCGGGGTCGCCGGGAAAGCCGGTGACGACATCCTCGATGGGGAGCTTGGAGAGGATAGCGACACCGTTGAAGCCCTTCTGGCCATGGACCACGCACTGGTAACCGGCATCGGCGAGGCGATCCGCGGGAAACCCTTCGGTGACGCTCTTGATTTCCTGCAGGCAGGCGACATCCGGCTCAGTCTCGCGAAGCCAGGTCAGCAGGCCTTCGATGCGGGCTTTGACGCCGTTGATATTCCAGGTCGCAATCCGCATGATCCGTCTCAAGCCTCTGTTCACCGCGCCGGAGGGCAGGGAGGGTGCCGACCGGCGTCGTAACTTTCCATTTACCGTGCACGGTTAATATGCCGGTCTGCCGAGGTGGCAGCATGGCCGTTCACGTTTTCGACGATCGACATCGAGGCCGCTCGTGACGATTTCATACTACGGTGATGAAGCCCGCGCACCCATCCCGGCATCAGGGGTTATGACCACTCTGATGCTCGCGAATGCCGTTGTCGCGATGACGGTGCTGTTCGCTTGGACAGCCGTATCGCTCTACATCGTCGAGCCTATTGCCTGGGCGACCTGGATGCCCGTTCGTCGCGGCACGACTTTCGAAGATCTCTTCGAATATCCATTCGTCTTGCTCTGGCTCATGCCTGCGGCGGGTATCGTCGGCGCTTGGATGTCGCTCAAGTTAGGCCGTCGCGCGCTCGCGATCACCTGTGTGGTTCTGCCGCTCGCACTCCTGAGCCTCATTTTCGGTTGGTATCACCTCGCGCCTCCGACCTACCTTTAAGTGTTTGGCCTCTGATCACCTGCCGGATCCCGAGCGCGCCGCGGCCCGTGTAGCGTGCGCAGGCGGCTGATCTGCGGCGCAAACTCTTCCCTCAGGATCGTTCTGCCACTAGGTTGCCCCCGACCGAGCCTGTCGCCAAGCATGTCGCCACCGGGGAAAGAACCTAGATGTCGCCTACCCCTGCCTCTCTTGTCGAGGTCGAGCCGCCGTTCGACCTATTTTCGGCCACCTACCGGCAGGGCCGCCCGCAGCTCGTTTGGACACGCCTCGTCGCCGACCTCGAGACGCCCGTCTCGGCCATGCTCAAGCTCGCTGATGGCCGCCCGCTGAGCTTTCTTCTGGAATCCGTCGAGGGCGGCGAAGTGCGCGGCCGCTACTCGATCATCGGGCTCGAACCCGACACCGTCTGGCGCGCCTTCGGGGATCGCGCGGAGATCAACCGGAGTCCGCGCGAGACACCGGACGCCTTCGAGCCGGAAACCGCGCCGACACTCGCATCGCTGCGCGCTCTGCTGGAGCGCTCGCGCATCGAGACACCGCCGAACCTGCCGCCCATGGCAGCCGGCGTATTCGGCTATTTTGGCTATGACAACGTACGCCTCGTCGAGCGCCTGCCGAATGTACCGCCGGACAAGCTCGGCGTACCCGACGCCATCCTCGTGCGCCCGACGGTGATGGTGATCTTCGATGCCGTGAAGGACGAGATGACGCTCGTCTCGCCTGTCTATCCCGAAGCAGACGGCGATCCCGCCAAGGCCTACGAAGCGGCGCGCGGCCGTCTTGCCAATGTGATCGCGGGCCTCGATGCGCCACTTCCACACCACGCGCTCGCGGGTTTCGATCCGCTCGAGGCGCCGGAGCCGGTGTCGAATACCTCGCCGGCCGAGTACAGGGCCATGGTCGGGCGCTGCAAGGAGTACATTGCCGCCGGCGATGCTTTCCAGATCGTCGTCTCGCAGCGCTTCTCGGCACCGTTCACGCTGCCGCCGTTTGCGCTCTACCGCGCGCTTCGGCGCACGAACCCGTCGCCCTTCCTCTTTCATCTCGACTTCGGTGACTTCGCGCTCGTCGGCTCCTCGCCGGAGATCCTCGTGCGCGTGCGTGACGGTCGCGTCACGCTCCGTCCGCTTGCCGGTACGCGCCCACGCGGCGCAACACCCGAAGCGGATGCGGCGCTGGAGCGCGAACTCGTCGGCGATCCCAAGGAGCGGGCCGAGCATCTCATGCTGCTCGATCTCGGTCGCAACGACGTCGGGCGCGTCGCGAAGATCGGCTCGGTCTCGGTGGCGTCGAGCTTCGATGTCGAACGCTACAGCCAGGTCATGCATCTTTCATCGACCGTGCATGGGGAACTCGATCCCAAGCACGATGCGATCGACGCGCTGATGGCGGGCTTTCCCGCCGGCACGCTGTCGGGTGCGCCCAAGGTGCGCGCCATGGAAATTATCGACGAGTTGGAAAAAGAGAAGCGCGGACCCTACGCCGGCTGCGTCGGCTACTTCGCCGCTGATGGCAACATGGATACGTGCATCGTGCTGCGCACGGCGATCGTCAAGGATGGGCGCATGTACGTGCAGGCGGGCGCGGGCGTCGTTGCGGACAGCGAGGCCGAAGCCGAGCAGATGGAATGCGTCTACAAGGCCCGCGCACTCTTCCGCGCCGCCGACGAGGCCGTGCGCTTCGCCGAGAAAGCGCGTCGCGGCAACCGCTGAGCCGCGCCGTTCGACGCAAGCCCCCACGCACAAGGAAGAACGTTCCATGCCCGGCCCGCTCGATGGCATTCGCATCGTCGACCTGACGGCTGTCGTGTCCGGCCCCTTCGCGACACTGCATCTCGCGGACATGGGCGCCGATGTCGTCAAGATCGAGCCGCCCGAAGGCGACATCATGCGTAACCCGGGCTCACCGCCGACCAAGGGCATGGGGCCGATCTTTCTCGCGGCCAACCGCAACAAGAAATCCGTTTGCCTGGATCTCAAGCGCCCCGAGGCCGTCGAGGTCGTGAAGCGTCTCGCCGCGAGCGCCGACGTCTTCGTGCACAATAACCGCCCACAGGCCATCGAGCGTCTCGGTCTCGGCTATGAGGACATCCGCGCCGTCAATCCTGGGATCGTCTATGCCTATTGCCTGGGATACAAGCGCTCCGGCCCCTATGGCGCCAAGCCCGCCTATGACGATCTCGTGCAGGGTGCGAGCGGGGCGGCGATGCTCTCCGCGCGCGCGTCCGGCGGGGAGCCGCGTTTCATGCCGAGCCTCATCGTCGATAAGACGAGCGGGCTCCATCTGGCCATGGGCATTCTCGGCGCGCTTGTGCATCGCGAGCGCACGGGACAGGGGCAGTGCGTCGAAGTCCCCATGCTCGAGGCCATCACATCCTTCTGGCTCACCGAGCACCTTTACGATGCAACCTATGAGCCGCCGCGCGGCCAGATCGGCTATCCGCGCCTGCTGAACCCGCATCGCCGTCCCGCGCCCTCGAAAGACGGCTACGTCTGCATTCTTATCGTGACAGACAAACACTGGAACTCATTCTGTGCGGGCCTCGGTCGCGAGGACCTGCGCACGGACCCGCGCATTGCGACCACCGCCGCGCGCGCGAACAACCAGCACGTTGTGCAGCAGATCGTGAACGACCTCGCGCCAAGCCGCACAACGGCCGAATGGCTCGCTTTCTGCGATGCGCATGACATCCCGGCCATGCCTGTCAATGATCTCGAGGGCGTGCTCGAAGATCCGCATCTGAATGCCACGGGTTTCTTCACGACGCGCGAGCATCCGACTGAGGGGCCCGTGCGCTCATTGGCGAGCCCGTTCGATTTTTCGGAGACGCCGATCGATTTCCGTCATCATGCGGGCTTTCTCGGCGCCGATGGTCCCGATGTGCTCGGTGCGGCAGGCTACAGCAATGCCGAGATCGCCGATCTCGAAGCGCGCGGTGTGATGAAGGTCGTGCGCCCGGCGACTAAGTCATAAAGGCGGGCGGGTCCGGGAGGGTGTCCCTCCCGGTGGAGCGCGAGGCGAGCCTCGCTCGCGCCGCAGGCGCGAACAGGGCTGCCGCCCTGTAACCCGCCCGGGGGACACCCCCGGAGCCCCCGTCCTTTATGACTTTCTTTTGCTTGATCGGTGCGGGGATCTCGTGTCCCGTGCTCACCGCGATCGCATTGAGGAGTGCGCACCATGGCAGATGTTGAAAACGTTGTGAGCATCGAACGCGGGCTTGGGCCTGACGGTCGCGTTGCGCTCGTGCGGTTCGACCGTGGCGACGGCATCAATGCGCTCTCGCCGGTGGCCATGCGGCAGCTGCGCGAGGCCGCGCGCTCCTTTGAGGATGACATCGAGACGTCCGTCGTCGTGCTCACGGGAAATGCGCGTGCATTCTCGGCTGGCTTCGATCTCAAGGATGGCGAGCGCAAGGCCATGGGCGCCGAGGGGCTCGGCGCGTTGAGACGCTCGATCGCGATCGGTCCACGCATGTGCCGCGCGTGGTACGAGATGGAGCAGGTGACGATCGCGGCTATCGAGGGCTTTTGCATTGGCGGCGGTGTTGCGCTGGCCGTCTCGCTCGATTTTCGTGTCACGGCGCGCGGTGCGCATTTCCGCATTCCCGAGATCGATCTCGGCATGAACATGAGCTGGGGATCCATCCCACGGATGCTGCAGCTCATGGGGCCGGCGCGCACGAAGCAGGCGGTGATGCTGGCCTCCGAGCGCATTTACGCCGAGCAGGCCTATGAGTGGGGTCTCGTCGAGCATCTGGCGGAGAACGGTAGCGCGCTGACTGCGGCAATGGCACTCGCTGGACGTTTGGCGGCCGAGCCACCACTTCCCGTCAAGATGACCAAGGTAACAGTCAACCGGCTCTCCGGCGCACTCGATGATGTGGCGAGCCACATGGATCTCGACCAGTTCATGCTCACGACCACCAGCGAAGACAGTGCGGAGGGCATTGCTGCATTCCTCGAGCGTCGGCCGGCGCGCTTCCGGGGGCGCTGATCGGATGAGCATGGCAGGCGTGAGCAAGGTTCTCCTGTACGTGGCGCTTGGCTATCTGGCGATCGTCGCCGTCGCCTATTTTGCGCAGCGCAAGTTCACGTACTTCCCGAACGCGACGCGCGTCGCGCCCGCCGCGGCCGGTCTCGAGGGCTTTCGCGAGGTTGAGCTTCCGACGCCCGACGGCCAGCGCGTCATCGCATGGTCGACGCCCGCACCGCCGGGTGCGCCAACCATTCTTTACTTCCATGGCAATGGCGGCGGGCTTGCGAACCGCGCCGGACGCTTCGGCCGCTATCAGCAAGCGGGCTTCGGCATCTTCGTGATGTCGTATCGCGGCTATAGCGGCAGCACGGGCAGCCCGACGGAGGCGCACAACATCGCCGATGCGCGCCTCGCCTACGAGTACCTGATCAAGCAGGGACTCAAGCCCTCGGACATCTTCCTCTACGGCGAGTCGCTCGGCTCAGGCGTTGCCGTCCAGCTCGCGGCGGCGGTGCCGGTCGCTGGCGTCATCCTCGATGCGCCCTATACGTCGATCGTGGAGGTCGGTGCGAAGGCCTATCCGATCCTGCCTCTGCGCTGGCTGATGATCGACCGCTATGAGAGCGACAAGCACATTGCCTCGATCAATGCGCCGCTGCTGATCCTGCATGGCGCGCGCGATCAGGTCATCCCGCTCGAGATGGGCCAGCGGATGCACGCGCTGGCTCGCGAGCCTAAGAAGATCGTCGTGTTTCCCGAGGGGCGTCACATCGATCTCGACAGCTATGGTGGCGTCGATGTGGTGCGAGATTGGATGCTGCAACCCAAGTCCTGAGGCGGCGTGCTTTTACTGCCACGCATCGACAGGATACGGCAGATCGGCCGCAACGGTCCCGTCATGACGCGCGTATAAGGCGGTAGACGCCGATCGGGGGAACCAGCCATGAACCAGGCGATCAATCAGCTCGTGCAGTTTCTGCAACATGGTATCGCGGCAATCTTCCGCTTTGTTCAGCTCGTCTGGACATGGTCATTTGGCCAGATTGTTCAAATCCTCCAATCCGACTGGCAAAGCCTGCCTGCGTGGAAGATCGTTGTTCTAGCCCTCGTCATCGTGGCCATCGTTTATGTACTCTACAAGGCAGTGATATCTCTCTGGAGCGCCGCCGAGAAAGTCCTGCTTGCCTTCGTTGCCCTGTTAGGCGTGCTCATCACGATGCTGCCGTACATTATCATCGCAGGTCTGATCGCTGCCGGCGGTGGCTGGGTGATCCACAATGTCAATTTCTGAGATCGAGGAAGGTCCGTTCGATGGCCGCTGAGCGAAACGAGCTGCGCCGCCGTGGCGCAGAAGTGCGTAAAGAACTCGGGCTTCAGCGGGAAGGCGCGACCGAGGCCCTGCCGAACTTCGATGACTTTATCAACGAGGTCGCCTTCGGCGGCATTTGGGATCGGCCGAACCTCGCGCGCGCCGACCGCATGATCTGCACGCTTGCCGTTCTCGGCCTCGGCCCGCACGCGGGACAGCTTCGCCAGCATGTCGCCTCGGCGCTCGATCTCGGACTTGCGCCGCGCACGATCCTCGAAGTGTTCATGCAGGCCGGGCTCTACGGCGGCTTCATTACGACGGATAGCGCCGCGCGCGTAGCGCAGGAGGTGTTCGCGGCGCGCGGCGTGAGTATTCCGCCGGAGGCACCGCGCACCGACAGCAACGAGGCACTCGACAAGCGCGGACACGACGTGATGGCCAAGCTGCACGGCGACCGCGCCAGCGGGGGCTATGCCGCGCCGGGCAACAACGTGACGGGCGCGCTCTACCCTTCGGCGATCCGCTACGGTTATGGCGAATTGTGGGGGCGGCCGGGCCTCGATCATCGCCAGCGGATGCTCGTCGCCATCGCTGCCTTTACGGCGCTCGGCCTCGAAGGGCAGCTCAAGAAATTCGGCGCGTCGGCCCTCAACATCGGCCTCAAGAAGGAAGAGGTCATCGAGGCCATCATCCAGACAGGCCCGTACAGCGGATTTCCTCGCGCCCTCAACGGTCTTGCTCTGCTTAGCGACACGCTGAAGTAGCATCCGGCTCAGATTCCGTGCCCTCCGCGCCACACGTCCGATGGGACGTGGATAGCTGGCGTCTCAGCGTTTGGCCGCTGCTCTAAAGGTGCTAGAGGGAGCAGGGTTAACGCACGGAGGGAAGTATGTCCGGGAAGCCTTTTACCGCGCTCCTCTTGCGCGTCGCTGCCATCACGACGGCGGTCGGTCTTGCAGTTACTGCCGCGCCGCTCTGGGCCGCGGAGTTCACCTATAACGAGAAGACCAACCAGGACATGGCGCGCCGGCTCGACATGCCGGTCTATCTCGCCGTGCCGGCGAGTGCTCGGCTGACGCTGCCGAAGAACATCAACACGACGGATCGGCTCGTCGAATTCAAGCATCCCGATGCCAAGGGCGCGCAGGGGGATGTCGGCCTGCGCCTGATCGTGGCGAAGCGGTCGGGTTTTGGCGCGCGCATGGCCAAGAGCGGCCTCATCCAGACCGGCGACATCATTCTCACGTTCCGGCCCGAGTGGGGGGGCGGCGGCGCCTATCCGAACATCCAGATGGGCATCAGCCATACCGGCATCGCCTATGTGCGGGATGGTGTCGCGCGCCAGCTCGATATTCCGCTCAATGCCGAGTATCTGGGCGGGAACTACGCGGGCAACTTCGACAGCGAGCACTACCGCACGCTCAAGTTCATCCACATCATCCGGCCGCGCGGCCTGACGGATGCTCAGCGCGCTGCGATCCTCGCTTGGGCGACCCGCATCAACCAGCAAGCCAAGAAGATCTATCCGGCGCAGATCAGCTTCAACGACGACTACAATGCGCCGAAGTACAAGTCGGGCAAACCGCTCGACTTCGTGCAGCATTTGGCGCGCCTCGGCCTCGGACAGAACCCGGCGGGGCAGACGAGCATGTTCTGCTCGGAGTTCGTGTGGTCCATCCTTGCTCTCAGGAATTGCGACCCCGCCAAGACGGGTGACAGCTTCAAAGGGAGCCGCATTCCTTCCTGCGTCTCGCCGCTGATGGAGCCGTTGCCGGCGACGGGCACCTTCATGTCGACGCGCACGACGCGGGCCAAGGTCGGCCTCGGCGAGGGACCATTGCTCGTCATCGATGCCTTGAAGCTGCCGGCGGACAAGCGCGACCCGCTGGTGGATTCGATCTTCGTCGAGGATCCGAAGGCCCGTGCGCGGATGTCGTCTGGTCATCAGACTATTGCGAAGGAGATGGCGCCGCGCTTCACGCCGCTGAAGGATTACTACAAGAACGCGGCCGCCGGCGGATGGCGGCGCGCACAGACATTGGTCGCCAGTGCGGCTTTCCGGTCGGCGGTGCCCGACAACTATTCGCCGACCTCGTACCTCATCAACACGCTACTGCCACGCACGAACAACAATCGCAAACTGGACTACGTCGCCACGGTGATGTTCGAGTAGAGACCTACGTGCGGGCGATCCATCGCGCGATCGCCCGCCATACTTCCCTCCACGACTGGATGAAACGCACATGCGGGCTCGCTTTCAGGTGAACCGTCGCACGTTGATGCTGGGCGCTGCGGCAGCAGCGACCATCGGGCCTATCGCTGCCTTGCGCGCGGGCGATAGCAGCACGATCCCGATCGGCGACATGCATGCGCATCTGTTCTTCGGCATCAGCCGCCAGCCGGCTTCCGTGCGTCCGCTCGGCAAGCTCATGGGCGAGGGCAACGCGACTCTCGTCTCGTGGTCGCTCGTCGGCGATCAGCCCTGGATCCGCCCGACACCTCAGGGACTACGTCAGAAGGGCGCGCCGAAGTCCGGCGCTGCCACGAAGTGGTTCCTGGAGGAGATCGCGCGGGCCCGCAAGCACGCCGCGGAACAGAAGATCAAGATCGCTACGACGCCGGCGGATCTCGATCTCGCACTCAAGGGTGAGCCGCACGTCGTGCTCTCGGTCGAGGGCGCGAGTTTTCTCGACGACGGCATCGAGGGGCTCAAGGCGGCGCACGAAGCGGGCGTACGCCATATCCAGCTCGTGCATTTCGTGCGCAATACCATCGGAGATTTCCAGACTGAGCCACCGCAACACGGCGGGCTGACGGACTTCGGCCGCAAGGTTGTCGAGGAATGCAACCGGCTCGGCATCCTCGTCGATCTCGCGCACTGCACGCGCGCCGCCGTCGAGCAGGCGCTCGCGGTGGCGAAAGCGCCGCTCGTGTGGTCGCACAGCTCTGTGGCCAAGAAGGGCGCGGCCGGCAAGGCACGATCCATGTTCCAGGTCCGCCAGCTCGATTTCGACCAGGCCAAGCAGATAGCCGCCAAGGGTGGTGTCGTTGGGCTTTGGGCCCTGCGATCGGACGTCGGGGCGACGGTCGAAGCGTATGGCGACAGACTCATCGAGATGGCTGGCTGGCTCGGTGACGATCACGTCGCCTTCGGGACGGACATGAATGCGCTCGGAAATTCGCCCATCTCGAGCTACGCGGACCTGCGCCGCGTCGTGCGCCATCTCGAGCGCAAGCTCGCGGCAGATCGCGTGCAAAAGATCGCGATCGGCAACTATGCCCGCGTGCTGCGGCAGGTCATGGAAGCGGCAAAACCCTAAGCTATTTCCGGACTTGCACAGCGTGCGGATCACGAAGGGCTGATACCCCGTCGGTCCGTGCGACTTGACCTTCAGGTCCCCCCTCTTGCTATGCTTCGAGGGTGCGGTGCTGGGAGAGAGGTCCCGCCTGTGCCAAGTCCAACGATATCCGAGGAACCGCGATCATGAGCAGCGCACCGATCGACGTGTACTATTGGCCGACGCCAAACGGGATCAAGATTACGATCATGCTTGAGGAGTGTGGCCTCCCTTACAAGCTCATCCCGGTGAATATCGGCCAGGGGGATCAGTTCAAGCCGGATTTCCTGAAGATCGCGCCGAACAACCGGATGCCGGCGATCGTCGATCCGGATGGACCGGGCGGCGCGCCCATCTCGGTCTTCGAGTCCGGTGCGATCCTTCAATATCTCGGCCGCAAGACGGGCAAGTTCTATCCATCGGACGAGCGCAAGCGTGTTGCCGTCGACGAGTGGGTCTTCTGGCAGATGGCTGGTCTCGGCCCCATGGCCGGACAGGCCAACCACTTCCGCAACTACGCGCCCGAGAAAGTGCCCTACGGCGTCAATCGCTACACCGATGAGGTGAACCGCCTGTATGGCGTACTCAACAAGCGGCTCGAAGGGCGCGACTACATCTGCGGCGATTATACCATCGCGGACATGATGAGTTTTCCCTGGGTGCGCCGCTACGAGACGCAAGGGCAGGATCTCGCGGAGTTCACCGACATCGCGAAGTGGATCGATCGCATGAATGCGCGCCCGGCGGTGGCGCGTGGTGTCGCAGCGGGCGCGGACATGCGCTCGGCGACCTACAACCTCGGACAGGACAAGGAAGCTCAGAAGGTTCTTTTCGGACAGCGTGCGCGCAAGTAAGTGCGCACCACAACAACACGAAAATGGGAGTAAGGCACAAAGTGGAGAAGATACATATCGAGTTCACGCTGTTCTCGGCGTTCTACTCGCCGCTGATCTCGGTCATGTCGAGCGGCTTCCTGAAGGAGGAAGGGCTGGACGCTTCGTGGTCGGTGGCTCCGCCCGGCGTGTCGGCCATCAAGTCGCTTGAGGAAGGCAAGGCCCAAGTCATCCAGACTGCGCCGAGCCAGGCTTTCACGTCGCTTGCCAAAGGCGAGAAGCCGGTCGCTGTCCATTTCGCTCAGATCAACGAGATGGACGGCTTTTTCATCAACGGACGTGAGGCCGACCCGAACTTCAACTGGAAGAAGCTCGAAGGCGCCGAAGTCGTGATGTTCGGCGGCGGACAGCCGCTCGCCATGTTCAAGTATGCCTGTCACAAGGCAGGCATCGATTTCAGCAAGATAAAGGCGATCACGCCCGGCGGTGCCGGCGACATCGACAAGGCTTTCCGCGCAGGTCAGGGCCAGTACGTGCAGCAGCAGGGACCATTCCCGCAGCAGCTCGAATTCGACGGGGTCGGCCCTGTCGTGGCTGAAGTGGGTCCGAAGATCGGTCCGGTCGCGTTCTCGAGCCTTGCTGCGACGCGCGAGTGGCTTGCGACGGACACGGCCAAGGCCTTCACGCGCGCCTACGCTAAGACACGGAAGTACATGCTCGCGACGCCGGCCGCCGAGATCGCACGGGCGGAGAAGTCGTACTTCCCGAAGATCGACGAGGACGTGCTCGCGCGCTGCATCGCCTCCTACCAGAAGCTCGGCTGCTGGACGCCGCATGTCGAGATCACGCGACCGGCCTTCGAGGTAGCGCTGGATGTCTTCGAGCACTTTGGTACGCTGAAGGAGCGCTATAGCTACGAGCAGGTGTGTGCGGCGCCGCCTTCAACGAAGTGAGTGATGAGAACTTGAGGAGAAACGGACTATGGCGACAGACATCGACGCGATCGAGAAGGTCATCTGGACCTACTTCGACGGCTTGCACGAGGGCGACGTTAGTAAGCTCGGGCAGGCTTTCCATGAGGGTAGCCACCTCTATTCGGTAACCGACGGCAAGGTGAGCGATCTGCCCCGCGAGAAGTGGTTCGAAATGGTCAAGAGCCGTCCGTCGGCCAAGTCGAAAGGGCTGAAGCGGACCGACCGCATAGTCTCGATCGACTTCGCGGGGCCGGAGACGGCACACGTGAAGGTCGAGTGCTCGATCCATCCGCGGTACTTCACGGATTACCTGCAGTTGCTGAAGCTAGACGGCGGCTGGCGGATCGTCTCGAAGACTTTCCGCGCGGACGTGCGGGAATAGCACGACCTAGCCCTGGCTGCGGTCGGAGGTATCGGCCTGATTTTCGTGTAGGCCAGACAAGGGGCGGGGAAACCTGCCCCTTTTTATTAATGCTCTGGTGTCCCATGTGTACTGGTGCTCAAAATTAACTTTGTCGCACCCCTGCGCTTCCTTCAGTCGCGGGCGTGGCCCCTTATTTGCGAGAAAACCATGGTAACCGAACGTGAATTGCGAGCCTGGGCGTCTTGCCTGTAGCTCAGCTACAACACTCACGTCGGCCGATTCGCGGGGACAAAAGAAAACCGTATGTGCGGCATCGTTGGAATTCTGGGCGAAAGGCCCGTTGCAAATGAGCTCGTCGACGCGCTGCGGCGTCTCGAGTATCGCGGCTACGATTCGGCAGGCGTTGCGACCGTGGAGAACGGTCACCTCGATCGCCGCCGGGCCGAGGGCAAGCTGCGCAACCTCGCCGAGCGTCTGACGCTCGAGCCGCTGACGGGGCGTGCCGGCATCGGCCATACGCGCTGGGCGACGCACGGTGCGCCAAACGAGCAGAATGCTCATCCGCACATGACCGACAAGGTCTCGGTCGTGCACAACGGCATTATCGAGAACTTCCGCCAGATTAAGGAAGAGCTCGCGCGCGAAGGTGCGGAGTTCAGCTCGGAGACGGACACGGAGGTTGTCGCTCATCTCATCACGGCTGAGATGCAACGCGGCGCCGATCCGGTCACGGCGACAGGCGTCGCTCTCAAGAAGCTCCGCGGTGCGTTTGCGCTCGCCATTATTTTTGCCGGTCACGATGATCTGATGATCGGCGCGCGCGAGGGAAGTCCTCTCGCGGTCGGTCACGGCGAAGGCGAGATGTATCTCGGCTCGGATGCGATCGCGCTCGCACCCTTCACGGATCGCATCACGTATCTCGAGGAAGGCGACTGGGTCGTCCTCCATCGCGGCGGCGCCGAGTTCCGCGACCGCAACGGCCGCAAGGTCCAGCGCAAGTCCATCACGTCGTCGGCGTCCGGCTTCCTGGTCGACAAGGGCAATCACAAGCACTTCATGCTCAAGGAGATCCATGAGCAGCCGGAAGTGATTTCCCACACGCTGACGAACTACATCGATCTCGTCGCAGGCGAGGTGTCGTTCCCGGACCTCGGCATCGATCTCGCCAAGATCCCGCGCGTGACGATCTCAGCCTGCGGCACGGCCTATCTCGCAGGCCACGTCGCGAAGTACTGGCTCGAGCGTTATGCCCGTGTGCCCGTCGAGATCGATGTGGCCTCGGAAATGCGTTACCGAGAGGCGCCGATGCCGCCGGGTGGCGTCGCGCTCTTCATCTCGCAGTCGGGAGAGACCGCAGATACACTCGCGACGCTGCGCTACTGCAAGGCACAGGGCCAGCGCATTCTCTCGGTCGTCAACGTACGCACGTCGACGATCGCGCGCGAGAGCGACGCTGTGCTGCCGACGCTCGCAGGCCCTGAGATCGGTGTTGCCTCGACCAAGGCCTTCACCTGCCAGCTCGCCACGCTCGCGTGCTTTGCGCTGGCGATTGGCCGGGCGCGCGGCACCATCTCGCGCGATATGGAGCACGAGCTCATCCAGGCGCTGATGGAAGTGCCGCGTCATATGGTCGGCCTGCTGCGCGAAGAGCAGCAGTACGAGGAAATGGCACCCTGGCTCTCCAAGGCGCGTGATGTCCTCTATCTTGGCCGTGGCACGGCATTTCCGATTGCTATGGAAGGCGCGCTGAAGCTCAAGGAGATCTCGTACATTCACGCCGAAGGCTATGCCGCCGGCGAGATGAAGCACGGTCCCATTGCGCTCATCGACGAGAACGTGCCGGTGGTCGTCGTTGCGCCGGACGACGATCTCTTCGAGAAGACCGTCTCGAACATGCAGGAAGTAGCGGCACGCGGCGGCCAGATCGTTCTGGTGTCGGATGCGAATTCCGAGAAAGTCGGGTGCCGTGTCGCGACGCATCTGAGTGTGCCGACCGTCCATCCTTTCGCCGCACCGCTCGTCTATGCCCTCCCCATGCAACTCATCGCTTATCACACGGCGACATTCATGGGCACGGACGTGGATCAGCCACGCAATCTCGCCAAGTCCGTCACGGTGGAATAGGCTCGGCTAGCGGGGATAAAGTCGCGTCATACAATTGCCGGGGAAATGGATTTGGCTTAACTGAACAAAAGATGCGCGAGTCGGACCGGAACGAGGGGGTCCCGGAGACACGTTATGAGCCCGAACCTGAACAGGATCGCGCTGTCGTTGGCAGTAGCACTATCATGCACCATCGGGGGCATCGATGGTGCGGAAGCCCAGCGTGCGCCCTCTAAGGGCGCCGCGAAGAGCGCCCCAGCCGCAAACGATGCAGATCGTGCGCTCGATGGCGCCGCCAAAGCGCTGGATGCCGGCAATGCTGATGCCGCGATGAGCGCGCTCGACGGTGTTCTCTCGGGTGGTGGACTTTCCAACAGTCACATGGCGCGCGCTCTCTATCTGCGCGGCCTCGCCCATCGCAAGAAAGGGCGCCCGGCGCAGGCCATAGCGGATCTCACCAACGCTGTCTGGCTCAAGGACGGTCTGAGCGAGAACGACCGCAATGCGGCGCTTGCCGCGCGGAGCGAGGTCTCGCGCGAGGTCGGTGTTGCTGCACCGGCAGCGAGCGGTGGCAGTGCGGCGTCGTCAGCCTCGACACCTCCGAGTACGGAGACTGCGCCGCAAGCTGCACCCCGGGCGCGCACGGCAGCCGCGCCGCGCTCCACGGGTGATGCTCTGTCCGAAGCTGGCTTCACACGGAGCTTCCCGCCACCAGCGGCGCCTGCACCCACGACGGGGCAGAGCGCGCAGGGTGGTTCTTCCGCCGCTTCGGGCCCCGCGACATCGAGCTGGCAAAGCTCGACGACGGTTGATGCCAACGAGCGCCGGCAAGCACCTCAGCCGCGCCAAGAGGTGAGCGCTGCGCCGCCGCCGCCTTCTGCTGCGCCGGGGAGTGGTCAGACGGCCAATCCACCATCGTCAGGCGGTGGCTTCGGCTCGTTCTTCACGGGACTATTCACCGGCAATTCCGCTGCGACGAAGGCCCCGCAGGGCGATGCGGGCGGCAGCGCCCAGTGGCGGTCGCGCACGGAACCTTCTGCGCCGACCGTCAAGCCAGCAGATCAGAAGGCCGCCAGGGCGGTCGAGCCCAAAGCCGCCGTCAAGACGGCCAAGGTCGCCGAGCCCACCAAAGCGCGCAAGGGCGAGACACAGATTGCGACAAGCGCCATCGCGAGTGGAGCCTACAGACTCCAGATCGCGACAGTGCGTAGCCGCAAGGAGGCCGACACGGTCGCCGCAAAGGTGCGCCAGGAGTATTCGGGAGCCGTCGGCGGCCGGCAGCTCGAAGTTGACGAGACGGTCTTCGGCGGCATGGGCACGTTCTACCGCGTTCGCCTCGGACCCTATGCTGACGTGAGTGAGCCGAGGGCGCTTTGCGATCAGCTTCGCCCCAAGGGCTACGACTGCCTCGTCGTCACGAACTAGCGCTTGAGCGCGAGCCCGTGCTCACTGCCGAAGCGGGAGCGTCGGCGTTTCCTTCACAGCCTGGATAAAGTCGTGCGGCTCGATCGTGTGCGCAGGCCAATTGGTGCGCCCGCACTTTGCGCGGGATCGCCGGCCGCGCGAACCACGTGGCCTTGGGATTTGTGCTTGCTGAGCGTGCCGGTCAGCGCTGCAGGCGCGCAGCCTGCGGGCAGAGGTCGAAAGCGCGGACCAAGGCCGCATCGCGGTTCGGAAAGGCATCGCCTAGGCGGGTGCCTCCGATCGCATGGGTCTCGATGAAGCTCGCGGCAAGCTCCTCTTCTTGTCCATCAACCACCTGAAGGGCCGTCAGGTGCAGCTCTTCTCCGACAACCGTCTGGATGAGCACATTACGGCTGCCGCCATAACTTGCCGTCCACACCTTGCACGCACGAGGGCGCTCTGCTGGCGCGGGCGTCTCCGCCAGTTGTCGCGCTGCCGCTTGTTGAGTGCGTGCCTGCGGTGCCGGGGCGGTTGCGGCGGTGCGAACATTGCTCGCGCGCGTCGGCTCATCGTCGTCGTTCACGACGAGTGTCTCGTCGGCGGGAAGGCCGCGACCGCGCGGCATGGCGCGTGCCGACCGAGAGGCCGGCGCTGCTGCGGGCGGCGGCGCGGGATTGGTCTGCGCAGTCCTCGCCGGCGATGCCCGCGATGGGCTCGAAGCGACTTGCATCTCCGGCTGGCCATCACAGAACTGCGTATGATAGCGCTCGGCGATTGCTGAAATCGTGTTTGCGTATTTGCGGTCGACTGCCCAACGGCCGGCAAGATCACGCCAGGTCACGGGGCGCCGAAGTGCTCGGGACAGCTCGACGACCTTCTCCTGCACGATGCGCGTGCGCGGCGCGACAGGGCGTTCGACGATTTCGCCCGAGTAAGCGACGAGGTGCTGGATTTGCGCGAGAACGCCGGTCGAGACATCGGGATACCGATCACCGGGCACGCCGCCGCCAGTAGCGCCAATGCCGGCGAAGTTGTTCTGGCTCGGCCGGACGTCTCCCCATTTGCCGCCGGGTGCGCGGTACGAGAGGAAGTTCGTCTCGATCAGCATCTGATAGAAGGCATAATCCCAACGTACGCGATAGCGCTCGCCGTGGGCCTTGTAGTAGCGGGCGATGGTCTTGAACTGCGGTGCGAGCCTCGTATTGCGCTGCTCGAGGTAGCGCATGAGCCGCTCGGGCGTCACGCACGCAGGCACATTGTTGCGCTCATGCGTACGAAGCTCGGGAAGGGCTTGCGCGGGCGCGGCTGCGGCGACCGTCACCGCAAGCGCGGCCGGCAGACCCAGCAGAAAGGCGAGCGATGCTCGTAGCCCCGTCGTGGAGCGCGTGTGTGCGCGCATACTCGTAGTGACCCCCGTCATCCGATCTCTTGAACGGTTGCGCGGCTTCTTACGTCCGCTCCCCCACCAACCGCTCCCTCGTTGTCGTCCGCTTTCGCGCTCAGCCCGGCTTCTCAGCCTTCTGGGCAGAGCTCGAATGCTTTCTCCAGCGCCTGAATCTGACTTGTAAACGTGCTCTCGATATGGCCGCCCTTGGCGTAAGCAGCGATGTAGGCGGCGGCTTCGCGCTTCTCTGCGCCCTCATTGACGTCGAGTACCGTGTAGCTGATGCCCTCGGCTGTCGGTGCCTTGATCAGGATGGCCTTGCTGCCGCCGTAGCTCGCCGTCCACACGCGGCAAGAACTCGAAGCCGTGGGCGCGGGCGGAGCCGGGGGCGGCTGTGTAATGCTCTTGAGCATGCCGCCGACGGTGGAAGCAGCCTGCATGAGCGGTGAGAGGGGTGAGGTCTGCTCGCTTGGCTGGGAACTGGCCGGCGGCAGCGCATTCGCGCGGGCTCCGGCGCCAAGTGACGCGGTCTCGATGGCCGGCGTTGCCGCAGGAGGAGCCTCGCCCTCCGTGGCGAGTGCGCCAAGGCCAGCGCCGCCGAGGCTGCTGCGGCGTGTTTCGCCGCGCGCTTGCGCTTCTTCCACTGCGCGCTGGGCAAGTTCGCGGCCCGATACGGTCGGACGATGCGACGTGCGCGGCGCGGCAGCTTCTTCGGACTGGGCAACGGTCTGTGCAGTGGGGCGTGCGCGTGCAGTATCGCGCTGCTGCTCGGGCCGGGCTTCGGCGAGAAGCTCGGGCGCTGGATCGGGCGTATTGCAGAAGTGCTCGGCGAAGATCTCGGCGTGCTTGGCGATCATCGAGCCGTAGGCCTTGGTGTTGGCCCACTTCTCGGAGAGATGAGCATAAGTCATCGGCCCTTTGATGCCGGCACGCCAGCTATCGAGCACCTTCCATTCGATGACTTTCTGCGTGCGTTCGGCAACCGGCGCCTCGATGGGCTCGCCGGAGTACATGAGCACGTGCTGGAGATGGGCGAGAACGCCGGTCGAAACATCGGCGAAGCTTTCGCCCGCGACGCCGCGGCCGGTGGAACCTAGTCCTGCGAAATTGTTCTGGCTCGAGCGGACGTTGCCGCGCCGGCCTTTCTCACGTTCGAACGTGAGATACCCCGTCTCGACCACCATCTGGAAGAAGGCATAATCCCAGCGAATGCCCAGCGTTTCGCCGTGGCGCATGTACTCGACGGCGATTTTCTGGTGCTCGGACGAGAGCTGCGGATTGCGATCTTTGACGAAGGCCATCAGGCGGCCAGGCGTGACGCACTGCGGCACGGCATTCGCCGACGTCGATTTGATGGGAGGCAAGCTCTCTGCGGCAAGGCCAGTGGCCGGCAGCAGAAAAACGGTGGCGAGAACGCCAACAGACGCACGAAACGACATACTGCACCCAACTCAGCTACGCGACCGACACACAACCGGCGACGCGACGCATTCCCCCGGCACTGCACCCAAGCTTTCCCGTTAAGCTTAATAGGCGCTGAGTATTAATGGAGCGTTACGCCTAGGCTCACGCTGACCATGTCCGGATAATTGTCGGAGGTTTGCGGCGCGAGTTGGGGCGGCAAGGGGAGGAATTGTGGCGACGTCGACGTATTCGCCGTCCCGCAATCAAACATTAAGTAGGATGATGACTCCGACGACAATGAGCGCGACGCCAAGTCCTTCGCGTGAAGCGAGCCCCTGCTTGAACATGCTCCGGGCGACGATCTGCGCGAAAAAGATCTCGACGAGTGCGAGCGTGCGGACCTTCGCGGCGCTCTCGAGCGCGAAGGCGAGAAACCACATCTGCGATGCGAAGGCGCCCATGAAGCCCGCAAGCACCGAGGGCCGCCACGCGCGAAAAATCGCCATGAGACGGTCGCGCTCGAAAAACCAGAGGTACGCGGTCAGCACGGCTGTCTGCATGACGAGGCCGACGGCGAGGGTCGTCGTCGCGGCAACGACGAAGTTCGGATGCTCGAGGGCGAGGATGCCGCCGCGATAGCCGATTGCCGAGATGCCGAACACGGCGCCTGCCGCGAGACCGAGCAATGCAGGTTGCCAGCCGCCGTCAGCGACCGCTGCAGCCTGATCCTTGGGCCAGGACATGATCAGCACGCCAGCGCAGGCGATGAAGATCGCGATGATGAGAGGGATGCTCACGGCATCGCCGAGAAAGACCAGGCCGAAGAGCGCGACGTGCACAGGCTCGATCTTGATCAGCGCGGTCGTTACGACGAACGACTTCTGCTTGAGGGCGGCGAGCAGCATGGCCGTCGCGGCAATCTGCGCGCCGGCGCCGAGGATCGTCCAGACGATCATCCGGCTGTTGAGCGCCGGGAAGCTGTAGCCCGTGGCCGTGAGTACGCCGACCAGGAAGATGAGCGCGAACGGCAACCCGAAGAGAAAGCGCACGTGCGTCGCGCCGACCGTGCCGAGCGTCGCCGTCAGCTCTTTCTGCATGGCATTGCGCAGGGTTTGGCCGAATGCGGCCAATACGGTGAAAACCGCCCACAGCCCGATCGACACTTGGATGCCCCGCTCTTGTTATCCGCCCACGCCTGCAGATGAGAGACGCAGCTCATGTCGTCTGGCGTGGCGCAGGCTGCCATGCCATTGGCTGCTTAGATCCGGTCTGAGGTCAGTCGCACGTTCCCCCGCCCGTCGAAGCACGACCATAGCAGGGCAGGTCATCTGTGCCAGCAAGTCGGGAATGCAAACGGGGATGGTCTGCCGGGCGGTCGACTAGCCCTCGAGTCGCCAGGAACGATCGGCCATGCGGCAGGCGATGCCTTCCGTGCGGGCCGAGTTCAGACCCGCGGTCAGGCTCACGACGATGTGGCGGCAGACGCGGCCCTGAGCGTCCTTGAAGGACGTCGTCGGGTTGATGACGCCGGAGAGGCGACCATTGCGCTGGTGCCAGACATAGGAGGCGCCATCGCCGATCTCGCTCAGTGCAAGGTGTACGGCTTCGAGCGCTGCGATCTCGTCGCCGGCGTCCAGGCGTGGAATGGGTTTGAGAGGCGTGGCATCGGCGAACTTGGGCCGAGGCCAGGGTCTTGCGTGCTCGCTGTCAGGGCAGCTGCAGCTGGCTGCATCGGGCTGCTTGGACGGCGGTGCCTTGTCCGTCGCGTGGACGAGGGCCGGGGCCAGAAACAGAGCGCCGAGTAGTGCACTGGATAACATTGCCAGCGCGATTGCCAGCGGGCCGGGGAATGGACGCATGGTACGAAACTCGACTAGAGGTTACGCAAGCGATCCGTGATGACGGAACAGACCGTCGCACCTTGCCGTGTCTTGGTTAAGGCGGCGTTGACGTACGTGCCACACTTGCTGTGGAAAGTTGCCTGCAGCGGCAGGCGGAACAGGCTGGGTCATGTCGAGCACTCATGAGCATAAGCCCGCGGCAGCTGGCGACTTCACGGCGGCGGACGAGCCCTATGCGCTTTTTGCCGATTGGCTTCGCGAGGCCGAGGCGAGCGAGCCCAACGACCCCAATGCCATGTCGCTCGCGACCGTCGATGCCGACGGCTTGCCGAACGTCCGCATGGTCCTGCTGAAGGGCGTGGATGGCGCCGATGCAACTCCACGTGGCTTCGTCTTCTATACGAACCTCGAGAGCGCCAAAGGCCGTGAACTCGCGGCAACACCAAAGGCGGCGCTCTGCTTCCACTGGAAAAGCCTGAGGCGCCAGGTGCGCGTACGTGGGCTGGTGTCGGCGGTCAGCAGCGAGGAGGCCGATGCCTATTTCGCATCGCGCGCGCGAGGCAGCCGGCTCGGTGCCTGGGCGAGCGCACAGTCACGCCCGCTCGAAAGCCGGTTCGCGCTCGAGAAGGCCGTGGCCACGGTGACGGCGCGCTATCCGATCGGCGAGATCCCGCGCCCGCAGCACTGGTCGGGCTTCCGCATCGCGCCGCTCGAGATCGAGTTCTGGCACGACCGCCCGTTTCGTCTGCACGACCGGCTGGTGTTCCGCCGGGGCGATGCCGCGGCATTGTGGGAGAAGCAGCGCCTCTATCCTTGAGGCGCCGTGATCTCAGTACCTGAGCCTCAGCTTCGAGCGGAAGGGCCCGATGATGTCGGAAAAATCATCGGTCCATGGCCTGAGACCGCGCGCATCGAGTTCGATGTTCGTCTCGATCTTGCGGAACGGCTCGAGGGTCTCATCGCTCTTGGCGACGACCACGACCGTCGAACTCGTCTGGGCATAGCTACCGTCCGCCTCGTCGTCCGACACGATCACGGCCTTCGCGCCCTTGACGAGCGGAAGGGTGGCGGCGACGACGCCATCGAGGTCGAGATAGCGGTTCGAGACGTGCAGCACGAATGCGCCGGTCGGCTTGATCTTCGACATGAAGAGATTGAGCGCTTCCGCAGTCATCAGGTGCACGGGTACGGCATCCGATGAGAAGGCATCGACGATGATCAGATCGAAGCTGCCGTCGGCCTCCTTCCCCATTGTGAGGCGCGCGTCACCGAGCACGACATCGGCCTTGGGCTGGCAGCGCGAAAGGAAGGAGAAGTTGTCGGGATTGGTGGCAATCGAGACCATGAGCGGATCGATCTCGAAGAAGCGCCACTGCTCGCCGGGCTTCGCGAGGCAGGACAGCGAACCGGCGCCGAGGCCGATCACGCCATAGCGCCCGCGCTGCGGCTCACCACCGGCGGGTGTGCTCTTCTCGAGGGCCTCGCCGATCAGGCTCACGGACTGCGCCATCGGGCTTTTCGGGTAGTAGTAAGTGCCGGGGATGGGGCGTTCCTTGATCTGGTCGCCCTTCTCGTCGCGGACGCGCTGGGCGCCATGGAGCGTGGTGCCGTGCATGAGGATGTTGAAATCCCCCGCCGAGCCGACCCGATAGACGCCGAAGTAGCTGCGTTCGGCTTCGCCGCGCTTCACACCCGAGGGGTACAGGACGATCGCTGCGAACATCATGAGCGCCATGACGAGCTGGCGCGGCGGCCATTTCCAGAACAGCAGCAGGCCGACGGCGAACACCGCGACGATGGCGGCCGTCATGCCATACTCGCCGTAATTCAGTTCGAGCGTCGACGCCAGCCAGGGAATCCAGATCAGCGCCAGGATCCCGGTGGCGACGAGCAGCCACATGACCAGCAGCTCATCGCGATCCTTCCATGAGATCGACAATGCGCGTGGCCGGCATGCCATGGAGAGCGCGAGCAGCAGCGGATACTCGAAGACCTCCGAGAAGATCCTGGGGGCGATCAGCGCCGCAAAGAGGCCGCCGAGCACCCCGCCGAGCGACATCCAGAGATAGAACTCCGTGAGATAGGCTGCACGCGGCCGCGCCTCATAGAGCGTGCGATGCGCAACCATCGCCGACGTGAAGAAGACCGCGACGCCCGTGCCGGCCGTCAGGAACCAGCCTTCCTTGACCGTTTGCGAGAGGACGAGCAGCGCAACGATCACCGAAGCCAGATGCGCGACGAGCAGGACCGGCATTGGGATCAGCGATCGCTCGCGGAAGACGAGCACGAACGTCAGAAGATAGAGCGCGAGCGGCAGCACCCAGATGAGGGGCGCCGAGGCGACGTCTGTCGATACGTGCGTCGTGAAGGCTGTGAGCAGCGCGGAGGGCACGAGCGCGAGGCCGACCCAGGAGATGCGCGAGGACCATGACGGCGGCGGACCGGCATCTGCCGCAGAAGGCTCGCCGCCTGCCGCGGCATTGCTCGCGCCTTGCCCCGCGCGCACCGCGACATAGGACACGGCAAGCAGCGCGACGAGCACCATGAAACCGATGGTCCAGATGCCGCTCAGCGCCTTGAGCCCAAACGCCGGCTCGAGCAGCACAGGATAGCTCAACAGGGCAATGAGGCTGCCGAGGTTGCTTGCCGCATAGAGGAAGTACGGATCACGTCCGTGCGGATGACCGGTCGCTGCGAACCACGCCTGCAACAGCGGCGCGTTGGCGGCGACGGCGAAGAACGGCAGGCCGACCGCGACAGTGAACAGACCGAGCTGCCAGAAATAGGGCTCACCGGTTGGTGGCTCCGACCATCCTGCCGGTAGACTGATCGGCAGGACCACGAAGGCGGCGAGGCATACCGCTAGATGAATGAACCCGCTTGCTCGCGCACCGATCAGTCGGATGACGAGATGCGCATAACAGTAACCGGCGAGCAGCGCGCCTTGGAAGAAGCAAAGCGCGACCGCCCATACCGATGGCGAGCCGCCGAGCACGGGCAGCACCATCTTGGCGAACATCGGCTGGATCGAAAACAGCAGCAGCGCCGAGACGAACGTCGTCAGCGTAAAGAGCCAGAGAATGCCCGGCCCGGCCGAGCTGGCGCCTCCCGCGAAGCTCGGCGTGGCGGCTGGACCTTCGGCGGTCTCGGGACCACTGACCGGGCCACTTTGATCCTGCATCGTCACCAGCTCCAAATGTCCGCGGCGCGAACGGCCCCCATGGCTTGGCCCGCGCCGCCTTTTTCCTGGTTGAAATAGATGGCTTTCGTCAGGCCGTCACCGTCTCACCGACTTTTGGCACAGCAACGTTGTGCCCGGCCATGGCCTCGACGAACTTCGAGGCGTCGGGGTCGAGCATCCCCGGGAATGTGCCGTAGTGGCAAGGCAGGATGGTTTTGAATGAGAAGAACTTCTTGCACGCGAAGGCGGCCCGCTTGCCGCCCATCGTGAAGCGGTCGCCGATCGGTACGATGCCGATATCGGGCTTGTGGAACTCGGCGATCAGGCTCATGCCGCCGAACATGTCGGTGTCGCCCATGTGATAGACCGTCTTGCCTTCCTTGGCCGTGACGATGATGCCATTGGGATTGCCGAGATAGACGCCTCCGCTCGAGGAGGAGTGCAGCGCGTCGACGAGCGTCAGCTCGAAGTCGTCGAAGCCGACGCTTCCGCCCGTATTGCCCGGCTGCAGCTTCTCCGCGCCCTTGGATGCGACGTGCAGGGCCAGTTCGTAGTTCGCGAACAGCGCGGCGCCATTGCGTTTGCAGATCTCGCCGGCATCGCCGATGTGGTCGTCATGCCCATGCGTGATCGCGACATGGGTCACGCCGTCGACCGCCTTTTCCCAGGCAACACCGGACTTTTCGAACGTCGGATTGCCCTTCAGGAAGGGGTCGATCAACAGCACACTGCTTCCAGTTTCAATTCGGAAGCACGAATGTCCGAACCATGTAATCTTCATTGAGCCGTTCACTCCTTTGGCGGATCCTTACCCGGTTGCGGGTCGGATTTGAGGCCCTGGCGGGCCTGTCATCACCGTTGAAGTGCAGGTATAAGGCCCGAATGACAAGCGATAAACCCCCCGTTGCTGACGCTTGCGTGAAGGCCAAGCCGCCCGCTGCGACGATCCTCGATGTCGAGGCCTTCGCCGCTGTGCTTCCGGCTGCTGCGCGCCTCATCGGTGTCGATGTCGGCACGAAGACGCTCGGCCTCGCACTGTCCGATCTCTCGCGCACGATCGCGAGTGGTCTCGAGACCATCCGCCGCACCAAATTCAAAGCCGATGCCGAGCGCCTCGTTGCGCTCGTACGCGAGCACAAAGTTGCAGGTCTCGTCATTGGTCTGCCGATCAGCCTCGATGGCTCATCGGGACCGCGTGCGCAGGCATCGCAATCGTTCGCGCGGCTGATCGGGCCCTTGGCGGACGTGCCCATTCTCATGTGGGACGAGCGCCTCACCACCGCCCAGGCCGAGCGCCTGCTGATCGAGGCCGATGCGTCGCGCAAACGCCGCGCCGAGGTCATCGACAAGATGGCGGCGACACTCATCCTCCAGGGCGCGCTCGATCGCATGCGCGCATTTCGGCCATCAGGGCAATAGCGTGCCATGCCGGGTCCGATCCTGATCGCGGGGCCGACGGCTTCGGGAAAAACGGCCCTGGCGCTGGACATGGCGCTTCGGCATGGCGGCGCGATCATCAACGCCGACTCCATGCAGGTCTATCGCGAGTTGCGCATTCTGACTGCACGGCCGACGCCTGATGAGGAGGCACAGGTCCCGCATCGCCTGTTCGGCCACGTCAGCGTGCGGGACGCCTATTCCGTTGGCCGCTGGCTCGATGACGTCGCGGGAGCACTCGCGTGGTGCGCGGAAGCTGATCGCCGGCCGGTCATCGTCGGCGGGACAGGTCTTTATTTCAAAGCATTGCTGGAGGGCCTGGCGCCCGTGCCGCCGGTCGACCCGGAAATCCGCGCGCACTGGCGGGGTGAGGCTGGCCGCCGCGCGGCTACACAGCTCCACGTCGTGCTCGCAGAGCGTGATCCGGAGATGGCATCCCGCCTCGATCGGGGGGATACGCAACGTATTGTGCGCGCGCTGGAGGTCATCGATAGCACGGGTGTCTCGCTAGCGGAGTGGCAGCGGCGGCCCGGCGTTCCCTTGATCCGGGAGGCCGATGCGGATCGCTTCGTCATCCGACGCCCGCGCGCGGAGGTCCGGCACCGGGTCGACGTCAGGTTCGACGCCATGATCGCTGAAGGTGCGCTGGGGGAGGCGCGTGCGATTGCAGAGCTCCGGCTCGACCCCGAGCTTCCTGCCGCCCGGGCCCATGGCTTGCGCCCGCTTCTCAGCCATCTGAGGGGGGATATCGATCTTGCAGCTGCAATAGAAGCCGGCAAGCTCGAGACGCGCCAATACGTCAAACGTCAGGAAATCTGGATCAAGCGTAATATGATTGCGTGGATAAATATGAATTAGCAATATTAATGCTATTTAATGGCCTATTGAGCCACATAAATCGAATTCGCTTGACCGTGCAGCGTCTTGAGATCAAAGACGCGGCTACATCCGAAGCTCGACCGCTTGCGTAAGCCGCCCTCGTGGCCGGCCGCAATTTTTCGGCGCGCTTCGTGGCAAGCAAAGGGGAGCCCCATGGCACGCACGATGACCGGCGCCGAAATGGTGATCAAGGTTCTGGCCGAGCAGGGTGTCGACTTTCTATTCGGCTATCCCGGCGGCGCCGTGCTGCCCATCTACGACGAGCTCTTCCAGCAGGAGCAGGTGAAGCACATCCTCGTCCGCCAGGAGGGCGGTGCGGTCCATGCCGCCGAGGGTTATGCGCGCTCGACGGGCAAGGTCGGCGTCGTGCTCGTCACCTCGGGGCCCGGCGCGACCAACGCCGTCACCGGCCTGACGGACGCCCTGATGGATTCGATCCCCGTCGTCTGCCTCACCGGGCAGGTGCCGACCCACCTCATCGGCAATGACGCCTTCCAGGAATGCGACACGATCGGCATCACGCGCCCCTGCACCAAGCACAACTGGCTGGTCAAGGACGTCAACGATCTCGCCCGCATCCTCCATGAGGCGTTCTACATCGCAAAGAGCGGCCGCCCCGGTCCCGTCGTCGTCGACATTCCCAAGGACGTGCAGTTCGCGACCGGCACGTATGTCTCGGCCTCGAACACGCCGATCGCACACAAGAGCTACCGTCCGAAGCTCAAAGGCGACCAGCCGGCCATTCAGCGCGCCGTCGAGTTGATGGCCAGCGCGAAGAAGCCGGTGTTCTACACAGGCGGCGGTGTCATCAATTCCGGCCCCAAGGCGAGCCAGCTCCTGCGCGAGCTCGTCCGCCAGACGGGCTTCCCGATCACGTCGACGCTCATGGGGCTCGGCGCCTATCCGGCGTCCGACAAGCAGTGGCTCGGCATGCTCGGCATGCATGGCACGTACGAGTCGAACATGGCCATGCACGATTGCGATCTGCTGATCAACATCGGCGCCCGCTTCGACGACCGCATCACCGGGCGCACGGACGCCTTCTCGCCCGGCAGCCGCAAGATCCACATCGACATCGATCCCTCCTCGATTAACAAGAACATCACGGTGGATGTGCCGATCGTCGGTGACTGCGCCTATGTGCTCGAGGACATGATCCGCGCCTGGCGCGGCCTCGCGGCGACGCCGGAGAAGAGCGCCCTCAAGGGCTGGTGGAAGCAGATCGACCAATGGCGTGCCGTCAACAGCCTCAAGTATAAGTCGCAGGCTGACGTGATCATGCCGCAGCTCGCGCTCGAGCGGCTGCAGGCGCATATCAAGGACCGCGACGTCTATATCTCGACCGAAGTCGGCCAGCACCAGATGTGGGCCGCGCAGTTTCTGAAGTTCGACGAGCCGAACCGTTGGCTGACGAGCGGCGGCCTCGGCACCATGGGTTATGGGCTTCCGGCTGCAATCGGCGCGCAGATCGCGCATCCGAAGTCGCTTTGCATCGACGTTGCGGGCGACGCTTCGATCCTCATGAACATCCAGGAGATGTCGACAGCCGTGCAGTACCGCCTGCCGGTCAAGGTCTTCATCCTCAACAATCAGTACATGGGCATGGTGCGCCAGTGGCAGCAGCTCCTGCACGGCAATCGCTATTCGGAGAGCTACACGGAAGCCCTGCCGGATTTCGTCAAGCTTGCGGAGGCCTATGGCGGCGTCGGCATGCGGTGCGATCATCCCGCAGATCTCGATGATGCCATCAAGGCGATGATCGCGGTTAAGGACAAGCCGGTCATTTTCGACTGCCGCGTCGCCGCGCTCGCCAACTGCTTCCCCATGATCCCCTCGGGCAAGGCGCACAATCAAATGCTGCTCGGCGAGGACGTCTCGGCGGAAGAGATCGAGAAGGCCATCGGCAAGGACGGCAAGGTGCTGGTGTAAGCGCTCATGCGCACCCACGAGCACTAGCCGGCCGGTCACCCATGCCTTTGGCGGATGTCATGACCCCTTCGGAAACACTGCAGCACTACGCGCAGCAAGATGCGCTGACGCACCCTGCGGGCCTTGCGCCTCTCTATGATGCGCTGCCCGTTGGTGCGCCGGCACTCTGCAATGTCATGTCGGGGTTGATCGTCCATACCTCCTGGGCGGACAAGTACGGCATTCCGCCGGGGACGCCGCTGCCACGCGAGACGAAGCCGGTTGCCGAGCGGTTGGCCGAGATCAATCAGCTCTTCGACGGCAGTCTCATGGAGCAGCGCGCGCCGACACAGCGTCCGTTTGGTACCTGCCGGGATTTCGCGTTGCTTATTTGCAGTGCTCTCCGCCATCGCGGGGTTCCGGCGCGCGTTCGCTGCGGCTTTGCGACGTACTTCGCCGGGCGCCGCTTCGCCGATCACTGGATCTGTGAGTATTGGCTCGCCGAGCAGGAGAGATGGGCTGCTGCGGATGCCCAGATCGACGCACTCCAGCGCGAGCATTTGGCAATCGGCTTCGATACGGCGGATCTGCCTGCGGGTGCGTTTCTTTCCGCGCCGGCGGCATGGGCGCTGGCACGGTCCGGGAATGCCTCAGCCGATGAATTCGGTCACGGCGACGCAAATGGTCTCTGGTTCCTGAGCGTCAATCTTCACCGCGATCTCCTGGCGGTCGCCAATCGCCACATGTCGGCCTGGGATAGCTGGCGCACTGCCGACGAGGAGAGCCGACATCTGTCGGAGGTTGATCTCGCGGCCTGCGATCGACTTGCCGCTGCTGTGGCCGCGGCTGTGGTATCGGGGAACGTCGCGGTTCTGGAAGGGCTCGCCAATGGCAAGCTGACGCCGCCGTGGTATCAGGCATCGAATTTGCGCAAACAGGAGCAGGGGCGTTCGCACTGACGCGCGGGCTCGCCATGAAAGACATCATGCATCTCTACGTCGCCAACAAGCTCTACTCGTCCTGGTCGCTCCGGCCGTGGATCCTGATGACCGCGCTCGAGATCCCGTTCAAGGAGACGGTGATCCCCATGTACTTCCCGGACTCCAAGGCGCGGATGCTCGACGTCTCGCCGACAGGCAAGATGCCGGCTTTGGTCGTACCACCCTCCGATATGCCGTCGGACGGAAGTGCTGTCTCCGGCACCTGTGGCGGCTCCCATCAGGTGATCTGGGAGAGTCTCGCGATCATGGAGTTCTTGCACGAGCGCTTCCCGGACAAGGGCGTCTGGCCAAAAGTGCCCGCCGCACGCGCTCATGCGCGCGCCATCTCCAGCGAAATGCACGCCGGCTTCCAAGCTCTTCGCCAGATGTGCCCGATGAATCTCAGCAAGCGCTTTGCGCCGAAGGAACTCTCGTCGGACGTGTCCGACAACGTGCGTCGGCTCGAAGGCATGTGGTCCGACTGCCGGCGCCGGTTCGCCGCAGGCGGCGATTTCCTGTTCGGCGAGTTCTGCGCCGCAGATGCGATGTATGCGCCCGTGGTCACCCGGCTCGATACCTACCAGGTGCCGGTCTCATCCGAGACGCGGCGATACATGAACGCGGTGCTCTCTCATCCGGCATTCGTGAAGTGGCGGACCGAGGCCCTCGCGGAGCCCTGGACCATCGACCACTACGAGGAAGGCTGGACTGCCGTCGAGACCTTCCACACGGGTGCCGCGCGCACCGATCATCCCCGCCACAAAGCCTGAGGATTGAGGATTTCCGCCATGTCAGAGAAAGGCACCGGCTCCGCCTACTTCCTGGAGGAGCGCAAGGACGCCAGCGAGCGGCACACATTCTCCATCCTGGTCGACAACGAGCCGGGCGTGCTGGCGCGCATTGCCTCGCTCTTCTCCGGGCGCGGCTACAATATCGAGAGCCTGACCGTGTCTGAGACCGACGAGGCGCGTCGTCTCTCGCGCTTCACTGTCGTCACGACCGGCACGCCCATGGTGCTGACGCAGATCCGCAATCAACTCGATCGGCTGGTGCCGGTGCACAGCGTTACGGATCTCACCGTCGGCGGCCAGCCCATCGAGCGCGAGTTGGCGCTGGTCAAGGTCGCGGGCAAGGGCGAGAAGCGCATCGAGGCGTTGCGGCTCGCCGAAATCTTCCGCGCGAGCGTCGTCGACACGTCGACCGAGCATTTCGTGTTCGAGATCACCGGCAAGTCGTCGAAGATCGAGCAGTTCATCTCGATCATGCGCGAGCTGGGCCTCGTCGAAGTTTCGCGCACGGGCATCGCGGCCATGGCGCGGGGTGCACAGGGGCTCGCTGATCAGAAAGGATAGGGGCGCGGCCCGGTCTGGATGGTGATCCAACGCAGCTCCGTGAACTCGTCGATGGCGGCCTTGCCGCCGAAGCGCCCATAGCCTGAAGCTTTCATGCCGCCAAACGGCATTTGCGGCTCATCGTGCACGGTCGGCGCATTGATGTGGCAGATGCCGCTTTCGATGCGCCGCGCCACCGAGAGCGCCCGCGCGATGTCCCTGCCGAAAACCGCGGCGGCGAGGCCATACTCCGTGTCATTGGCGACGCGCACGGCCTCGTCGGTGCTGCCGACACGCACGACCGTGACGACGGGACCAAAGCTCTCCTCGCTGTAGATGCGCATGCTCGGCGTCACATGATCCACGATCGTTGCCGGTAGGATTGTGCCCGGCATGATGCCACCGCACACGAGCTTGGCGCCTTTGGCGATACCATCCGCGATCAAGGCATTCACGCGGTCGGCAGCTTGCGACGCGACGAGCGATCCAAGCACGACCTCACCCTTGCGCGGATCGCCCGACGGGAGTGACTTGGCCTTTGCCGCGAATTTTTCGACGAATGCGTCTGCGACTTTTTCGTCGACGACGATCCGCTCCGTCGACATGCAGATCTGGCCCTGGTTCATGTAGGCGCCGAACGCCGCCGCCTTCACGGCTTCATCGAGATCCGCATCGTCGAGGATGACCAACGGCGCCTTGCCGCCAAGCTCCAGCAGCGTGCGCTTGAGGTGTTTCGCCGCGATCTGCGCGATCACGCGGCCGACACGCGTCGAACCGGTGAAATTCACGCGACGAACAGCCGTGTGTCCGATCAGCGCTTCGACGATCGCCTGCGCATCCTCAGGCGCATTGGTCACGACATTGACGACGCCATCGCCAAGACCGGCTTCGGCGAGGCACTGGCCAATGAGACGATGAACGCCCGGGCTCACTTCCGAAGCCTTCAGAACGACCGTGTTGCCGCATGCGAGCGGCATGGCGACAGCGCGTACGCCGAGGATCACCGGCGCGTTCCATGGTGCAATGCCGAGCACGACACCGACGGGCTCGCGCAATGCCATCGCAAGATTGTTCGGTTTGTCCGTCGGGATGACCTCGCCCGTGATCTGCGTGGTCATGGCGGCTGCTTCGCGGAGCATCCCGGCTGCGAGCATCACGTTGAAGCCTGCCCACCCCGCGGTGGCGCCGACTTCGGCCATCATGAGCTTTGTGAACTCCTGCGCCTTTGACGCCAGGATATCGGCCGCCTTGTTGAGGCGCGCGCGCCGCTCATTGGGACCGAGTGCCGACCACGCGGGGAAGGCCGCTGCTGCTGCATCGGCGGCGCTCAGTGCGTCATCGACAGTCGCGGCTGCGACCGTGCTCGCCACCTCGCCGGAGATTGGGTTGCTCCGCTCGTAGACGGCGTCGTGGCTCGCGGGGCGGTCTTTGCCGCCGATGAGAAGATTGATTGCGTTCATGGGAGTGGCTTTCCCTTGCTGCGGGGATTGGGATTGATCATCTAGCGTGACCAGCTCGGTCGCGGATGCGCGCGCTGCAGACGGCTTGTCGATCAGGCTGAGGCGCTCGGCCTTGAGTGGGCGTGGCTCGGCACGCAGTGCGCGCTTGCCGCCGAGATAGGCCTGTTGGACTGCTGCATCATCGGCGAGTGCGCTGGCGCGTCCTTCACCCGCAATGCGTCCATTCTCAATGATGTAGCCGCGATCGGCGATGGCGAGACTCGCACGCACGTTCTGTTCGACGAGCAGGAGGCCGAGGCCGCTCGCACGAACACGCTTCAGAGCTTGAAAGAGTTCTTTCGTCAGGAGCGGCGACAAGCCCAGCGAGGGCTCGTCCAGCAGCAGGATTTCAGGCGCCGACATGAGGGCTCGGCCGATCGCCACCATCTGCTGCTCGCCGCCCGACATGGTGCCGACGGCTTGCGCAAGTCGCTCGGAGAGGCGCGGGAAGATCGCGAGCACATCGGCCAGCATCTTCTGCTCGCCGGTACGCGCACGCGTCGCGTAGGCACCGAGCAGCAGGTTCTCGCGCACGGTCAGCTCGGCAAAGATGCCGCGTCCTTCAGGCACGAGAGCGATACCGGCCTCCACGATTTCGTGAGGCTGAAGCTTTGTGAGGTCCACACCGGCGAAGGTAATGCTCGTGTCCTTTGCGGGCGTGACAAGCCCGCCAATAGCCTTGAGTAGCGTCGTCTTGCCGGCCCCATTGGCGCCGAGCACGACGGCAACCTCACCTCGGTCGAGGCGCAGCGCGACATCGGACAAGGCAATATGCTTGCCATAGGAAACGGAGAGATCGACGATCTCAAGCATCGTCCTCTCCGAGATAAGCGCGGACGACTTCAGGTTCGGCAAGCGCGAGCCGGGGCGTGCCATGAGCGATGACGCGCCCGGCATTCATCACCACGCAGCGATCGCAGAGCGCGTGGATGGCATCCATGACATGCTCGACCATGATGATGCTGATGCCGTCATAGCGCAGCGACTGAATGAGCGCGATGCCCTCCTCGAGTTCGGATGGATTGAGTCCCGCGAGCCACTCGTCGAGCAGGAGCAGTTTGGGTTCGAGCGCCAGCGCGCGCGCGAGTTCGAGGCGCTTTTGGTCGATGTAGGTGAGTTCCGCCGCCGGCATTGCGGCTCGATGCTCCAGGCCGACGCGCGAGAGCAGGGTCATGGCTTCTTCGTGTGCCAACGCGCCCGTCGCCTGACGCGCGCGAAAGGCAATGCCGGGAATGACATTCTCCGCGACGCTCATGGCGGGCAGCACGCGCACGAGCTGGAATGTGCGCGCCACGCCGAGGCGCGCGATGCTCTCGGGGCTCAATCCGTTGATGCCGCGGCCCATGCAGAAAATCTGGCCGGTGTCCGGCTTCAATGCGCCCGAGATCAGATTGAGCACGGTCGTCTTGCCGGACCCGTTCGGACCGATGAGACCGACGATCTCGCCGGGGCGCACGTCGAAGCTGACATCCTCTACGGCGCTCAAGCCGCCGAACGACTTCCTGAGATTGGCGATGGTGAGCACGTTCTGATCGCGGCTCGCGCGCACGGGTACGATGGTGACGGACCGGCTCGATGCCGGCCGCCAGTCCTCGACGAGGCCGATCACGCCGCGCGGCAGCCCGTAGACGATCAGGATGAAGACGGCACCGAGCAGAATGGAATAGGCATTGGGGAAGTTCGCCTGCAGCACCTCGAACAGCAGCACGAGTGGGACGGCGCCGAGCATGGGCCCGAACAACGAACCTGCACCACCGAGCAAGGCCATGATCACGACCTGGAAGGAGATCATCGGATTGAAGGCGATAGCGGGATCGATGTACGTCCAGCGGGGCGCCATGATCGCGCCTGCAAGCGCCATGATCGCGGAGCTGATCGCGAAGAGCGTGATCTTCGCGCGCGTGGTGTCGATGCCGCTGTGGCGCGCAACCACTTCATCCGCGCCGATCACGCGAGCTGCCAATCCGAGGCGAGAGCGGCTGATGAACCATCCGATCGCAAGCACGGCCGCAAGTAGCGCGAGCAGCTGCCAGTAGATTGTCGATTGCGGCATATCCAGGAAAAGATATCGCCCGACGGTGCCCTTTATGTTCACCTCGTACCACGTGACGAGCTGTCGGATCAGCTCCGTCAGTCCGAACGTGAAGATCACGAAGTAGACGCCCGAGAGCCGCAGCGTCGATAGTCCGACGACGAGCGCGACGGCGAAGCCCACCAGCGCGGCGGTGATCAGCACGAGCGGCCATGGCGCGGCCTCGGCCATCACGGCTGCGGTATAGGCACCAATGCCGAAGAAGGCCGCGCTCGCGAGAGAAATGTAGTGCGTCGGACCGGAGAACAGCGCCCAGGCCGTGGCCAGGATCGTGAAGCTCAGCATCCCGATGGCGACTGCGAGCACATAACCGCTGGCGACGAACGGCAGGCCGGCGAGTAGCAGCGGCACGAGGACCACGAGTGCAATGAGCGGTGCGCGCGCGAGGCTCATCTCGCGACGCTCCCGAACAGGCCCTGCGGACGCACCAGAAGCACGACCATGAACAGCGCATACGTGACGGCGAGCGTGAGGCCTGGATCGACGAGACGCATCACGCCCGTCTCGATCACGCCGAGCGCAAGACCGACAACCAGCGCTCCCATGATATTGCCGACGCCGCCGACGATTACGACGATCAGCGCCTTCATCGTGAAGACGACGCCCATCGAGGCGTTGAATGTGAGAAACATGCTGACGAGCACGCCGCCTGCCGCGACCATTGCGCCGCCGAGCGCGAACGCGAAGGCCGATGCGGTGCGCACATCGATGGCGACGAGGCTCGCAGCTGTAGGATTGACGGCAATGGCGCGGATAGCGGTGCCGGTTCGCGTGCGTGTCAGGGCCAAGTAGAGGCCGACACCGAACAGCGCGGCAAATACAAAAGCGATGACCCGATTGAGTGCGAGCGTTGTGCCGAAGATGGAAATCGGCACGGAGAGATAGCCGTAGCTGTAGTACTGCCCGCCGAACATGATGAGCGCGATGCCCTGTACGATGAACAGCAACCCGAACGTGGCGAGAATGCTGTCCACCTCGAGCTGGCCGCGGCTCTTCGCGCGCCGCACGAGTGGCGTGAGCAGCCAGCGATAGATCGCCCAGTTGGCAAGAAACGCGAGCGGTACTGCTAGGACGAGCCCGACGAGTGGGCTGACGCCCACGGTGCTGTAGAGCCAGAATGCGAGGAACGCTGCGCCTACGAGAAACTCGCCGTAGGCCAGGTTCATGATGCGCGCGACGCCATACTGCAGCGTCAGCCCCATGGATATGAGGGCGTACATGCCGCCAAGCACGAGGCCCGAGATGAGTATGTCGAGGAGCAGCATGTTTTCAGGCCATGAAGGGGCTGGAACCCCGGCCACTCTCCCCCGAAAGTGGCTGGGGTTCCAGCAATGCTGTTCCTTACTTCGGCCAAGCCGGTTTCGGGAACAGCGGTGACTTCGCGCCTTCGTAGCTGGTCGGCGCAAGCCCTACGAACTCGCCGTTCTGCCACTGGCCGACCCACCACACGATCGGCATGATGTTATCGGCGAGCTTGATCTTGCCCATGATTGTGTCGAACGTGCCGGACTGCAGTTCCTTGATGATCGCGGCGCGATCGATTTTGCCGACGCGTTCGATGGCCTGCTGGAGCATCTGCAGGCTCACATACGTGACGGGGCTCGCCCAGCGATCAGGCTCGCGGCCGATCACTTCGGTGTGGCGCTTGAAGTAGGCCTGCAGCGCGGGGCTGTCGACATTCCAACCGCCGACGCCCATGACGCCTTCGGCACTGGCGCCGAACTTGCCCTTGAACACGGGGAAGGCCGTGCCGACGGCGGTGTAGTAGACCTTCGGATTGTAGTTGAGGATGCGCGCAGCGTCCGTGATCGCGATCGTGTCCGGCGGATAGCTGAAGGCGACGAACGTATCGGCGCCGGTCGCCATGGCGTCCTTCAGAAGCGCCTGCATGTCCTGCGTGCCGATCGGATAGGTCTTGTCGAGGGCGAGCTCGAGGCCTGCGGCCTTGAATGATGCACGTGCGGCCGTCGCAAGCTCAATGCCGAACGCGTCGGCGACGGAGATCATCGCAACCTTCGCGCCGATCTTGTTCTCGGACTTCATCTTGCCGAGCACTTCGGCGAGAGCTACTGCGCCCGCCTTCGACGGCCCCAGGAACCAGAAGCTGTTCGGCCAACGCTTGGCCATCTCAGGCGCGCGATCCGTTGCAGCCGTCACGGCGAGGTGCGGATAGCCGAGCCGGTTGAACGTAGGCCCGACGGCGAGATTGAGTCCCGTGCCCCAGGGCGGGAGAATGATGTCGACGTTGTCCTGTGTGCCGAGACGCTCGATGGCCTTGACGGCTTCCTCGGAGTTCGAGCGGTCGTCGTACTCGACGACTTCGACCTGAAGCTTCTTGCCGCCGACGCTGATGCCGCCCGCGGCATTCACATCCTTCACCCAGAGCTGATAGTTGGGGAGCGTCGTCACGCCGGCACCGCCGGCAAAGGGGCCGGTCTTCGAGATTGCGTAGCCGATCCTGATCTTGTCTTGAGCCTGCGCGAGGCCGGCATGGCCCGCGAGCGCCGACACGGCCACGGCCAGTGCCAGGCGGCTGAGTGACATCCGCAGCATATGGAAGGTCCTCCTCGATCCGTCGGCAGGCCGGACTTGCGTCCGTCCTCTGCTCGACGCGCTTCCTCTCTTTTGAAGCCGGGCTCTTCTGGCGTTCGCTCACGCTCTGGCCCGTGCTTGACCGAGTGAACATCATGTGGTCGGCTACGGAAATGGATAAAACTGCCAAAAAGATGCACAAAACATCTAGGGAGGACGGGCAAGGGCATGGTATCGCGCAGGCTGGCGGCCTAAAGCCTGAGCGCCCGGCCGAGATCATCGCCGCACGCCTGCGCTCGGCCATCGTCGAAAGTCATTTTGCGTCGCGGGAGTGGCGCCTCGATAGCGGTGCATCGAGCGGCTTCGACCATTGCCTTGTCCTGCAGTCGGGAGAGGCGTGGCTCCACGCCGGAGGGGAGCGCCTGCACGTGCTGAGCCCGGCCTTTGTCTGGAGCCCTGGCACCTCGGCCGACAGGCTCGTCATCGAGGCCGGCGGCAGCGGTCACATCGTGCATATTCGGCGGGATCTCATCGAGCAGATCTTCCGCCAGATTCCCGAAGCCGGTGACCTCATCAATCTGCTCGGCGGTGAGCAGCCGCTCGCCCTGGCGATCGAGGCGCAGAGTGCTGCGTATCTCGCACGTCTTCTCGCGCTCATCGCGAACGAGCTCCAAGAGCCCCGTCCGGGATCGGAGACGGTGATCTCATCGGCGCTCCTAATCTCGTTCGTGCAGCTCTGGCGACATGTCGGCGCGCGTGCGCTCGCATTCGGTGAAACGGTCGGTGCCGCGGCTTTGTTGATGCGCTTTCGTCAACTCGTCGAAGAGCGGTTTCGTGAGCAGTGGGCTGTCGCGCGCTATGCCGAAGCGCTCGGCGTCACGCCCGGTCGTCTGCATGCGATTGCCACGCGCACGCTTGGCCGCACGCCGCGTGCGCTCATACAGCAGCGCCTGATTTACGAAGCCGCCGTCCGCCTCGAGCGCTCGGCCATCACGATCAAACAGCTCAGCTACCTGCTCGGCTTCAAGGACGCCGCCTACTTCAATCGGTTCTTCGCCAAGCACGTCGGACTACCGCCGGCGCGCTATCGCCGCGCCATCGTCCACCGCAACGTCGCGGGGCACGCGCCACAGATCGCGTTCACGTTCTACGATTGGCCTTGAGCAGGCCGCTCCACTGATTGCGTCGCACGGCATGGGATCGCGCTCGGCTGCGTAAGCGGTTCGGTGAGTGCGCCGCCGCGCGAACGCTCGCCCCTTGCACTCCTCTGGAACTCGTGCCACCATTTCAATTAATAACATAGCTTTTCAAATAATGAAAAGAGCGTTGGAGGAACGAAAATGAGGAAGGCACTACTCGCAGCCGCGGGCGCCGCGGTGCTGTCGCTTGGCGTGGCTGTTGATGCGCGCGCTCAGGACATCAAGATCGGGATGCCGATGATCCTGTCGGGCCCAGGGGCGCTGTTCGGTGAGCCGGCGCTCAAAGGCGCGCAGATGGCTGTCGACGAGGCCAACGCCAAGGGTGGCGTGCTCGGTCGCAAGCTCCAGCTGATCTACAAGGACAGCAAGGGCAATCCGGACGAAGCCGTTCGCGTGGCCCGTGAAATGATCCTGAAGGATGAGGTCGACTTCCTCGTCGGCACGTTTACGGGCGCAGAAGGCCCTGCCGTCTCGCCGATTGCCAAGGAGAACAAAATCGTCTTTATCGCGCCGGTCTCGAAGCCGGATGCGCTGACGGCGCCGAAGAACCTCCACCCCTATCTCTTCCGGACCGCAACGACGACGACCATTGAAGGTCGCTCAGCTGCTGAGCTCATCGCCAAGCTGTCGGTGAAGCGCATCGCGACAATCAGCCCGGACTACGCCTACGGCCAGGAAGTCACGGCCGCGTTCGTCGCGCACCTCAAGAAGCTCAAGCCCGATATGGAGATCGTCGATCAGCAGTGGCCGAAGCTCGGCGAGGCTGATTACACGCCCTTCATCAACGCGCAGCTCGCGAAGCAGCCGGATGCCGTCTTCAGCTCGCTGTGGGGCGGTCACTTCGTGACCTTCATCAAGCAGGCCACGCCGCTCGGCTACTTCAAGCGGATCAACAACAACTTCGTCGCTGGCGGCGAGGCTGGATCGATCGAGTCGGCGAAGGCGATCGGCGACGACTATCCCTTGGGCATCTGGGGCAACTCGTATGATGCCTTCAACTGGGACGGCCCCCCTGCGCACAAGGACTTCATCGAGCGGTTGAAGAAGTACACGGGCCAGGAGCAGCCCTCGTCCTGGCCGTCGGTTGGTTACATCGCGGTGCAGGTGCTCGTCGAAGGCATTCGCAAGGCGAACAGCACCAAGTCGGACGACGTCGCGAAAGTGCTTCCCGGCCTCACGGTCGATACGCCGATCGGCAAGCAAACCATCAGCCCGAAGAACCATTCGGCCAATCGTGGCCAGTTCTGGGGCAAGATGGTCAAGGATCCGCGCTACACCTTCGCGGTGATGGAGAAGCCGATGTACCTCGATCCAACGCCCTTCCTGGATTGAGCCCTCTGTGAAGAAGCCAGCCGATCGGGCGCCCGCCCGGGAAGGGTCCGCGGTCAAGACGGTAGCGAAGGTGCTCGATCTGCTCGAGCACGTCGCTGCCGCCGGACGACCGGTATCCGTCTCCGAACTCGCCGCCACGACCGGCTTCAACGTGAGCACGGCACACCGTCTCATGCAGACGCTCGCGCGACGCAACTATGTCGAGCAGGATCCGTCGACCCGCGCCTATACGCTCGGGCCGCGGCTCCTCGAGCTCGGTTCGGCCTACACGCGCAGCCTCGACCTCGTCGGCGCTGCGCGTCCGCGCATCGAGGAGCTCCGGGATCTCGCCGGCGAGACCGTCCACCTTGCTATTCTGAGTGAGCGCGATGTCGTCGAGATCTGCACGGCGGCCGGCAAGCAGGCCGTTACCGTTTCTATGGGCGCTGGGAGGCGTGATCCTGCGCATTGCACGGCAACTGGAAAAGTACTGCTCGCCGCACTCGGGGAGAGCGAGATCGAGCGCTTCTTTGCCGCCGGCCCGCTGCACGCTGCAACCCCGAAAAGCATCACGAGCCGAAAGGCCTTCCTTGCCGAGCTGCAGCGCGCGCGGAAGGCCGGTTATGCCATCGATGATGAAGAGCTTTGTGCCGATGTCTGCTGCGTCGGCGTACCGATCCTCAATCGTTCGGGGCGACCGACGGCGGCGCTCAGCCTCGCCATGCCCAAGGCACGCTTCCGCGCGGGCAATGTCGAGAACTTCGTCAAGATGTTGCGCGACAGCTCGGCGCGGATATCGAGCGCGCTCGCCCTCTCCGGAGTGGACTGATGCTTGAGCCATCATTCCTTTTCGGTCAGTTCGTCGGCGGCCTCAGCATCGCGATGTTCCTCTTCCTGATCGCGTCGGGCCTCGCGCTGATCTTCGGCGTCTTGCGCATCCTGAATTTCGCGCACGGCTCATTCTATATGATTGGCGCCTACCTCGCCTGGCAGATCGTGCACATTCTCGATGCCAAGACCGGTGGCGCGTTCTGGCTTGCCGTGTTTGGTGCAGCCACTGCGGTCGCGATCCTCGGGGCACTTATCGAGCGCTTCCTGCTGCGGCCGCTCTATGGACGCGAGGAGCTGTACCAGCTGCTGTTCACTTACGCGCTCGTTCTTGTTCTGGCGGATGCCGCGAAGATCATATGGGGCACACAGCAGCTCTCGGTGTCGCGCCCGCCGAGCCTCGCAGGCGCGAGCACGATCTTCGGCGCCGTGGTGCCGCACTACAACCTCGTCATCATGGCGCTCGGGCCAATGGTCGCCGCGCTGGTCTGGTTCATTCTGCATCGCACGCACATCGGTAGGATGGTGCGCGCAGCGGCACTTGACCGGGAGATGCTCGGCGCGCTCGGCGCCGATGTAGGGCGCCTTTATACCTTGATGTTCGCCTTCGGCTCGTTTCTGGCCGGTCTCGCGGGCGCGCTCGTGACGCCGATCAAGACGGTCAATCCTGGCATGGATGTCGAGATCATCGTCGAAGCGTTCATCGTCATCGTCATCGGCGGTCTCGGATCGCTTTGGGGCGCGTTCTTCGGCGCTCTTATCTATGGCCAGTTCCTGTCCTTCGGCATTCTCATCTTTCCGCGCTTCTCGATCTTCTCCGTCTTCGCGCTCATGGCGATCATTCTCGTTATCCGGCCCTGGGGCCTCTTCGGAAAGCCTCTGTCACGATGACGACGCGCCTCCCACGCACCATACCCTGGATGACGATCGCGTTTGCGCTTGCGCTGTTCATTCCGATTTTCGGCACGCGCTTCTATACGTCCGTCGCGACGGACGTGCTTATTCTCGGCCTCTTCGCAACGAGCCTGAACCTGCTGCTCGGCACGACGGGGCTCGTCTCCTTCGGTCATGCTGCTTACTTCGCGATCGGCGCCTATGTCTGTGCGATCGCTATGAAGACGTTCGAGGTGCCCTTTCTGCTGGCGCTCCCGCTGGCGGGGCTCGCTGCAGGCGCCGCGGCGCTGGTGTTTGGCTACTTCTGCGTGCGCCTGACGAAGATCTACTTCGCGATGCTCACGCTCGCGTTTGCGCAGATCGTGTGGGCCATCTGCTTCAAGTGGAACGACGTGACGGGCGGCGAGCAGGGCTTCAACAACGTGCCCTATCCCGATCTCGCATGGATGGAGGTCCTTCCGGGGCTTTCACGCATGCGCGTCGGTGAGCTGTACTTCTATGTGACGCTCGTCGTCGTGTGCCTCTGCCTCTACGTCATGCGACGCATCACCAACTCTCCGTTCGGCCGCATTCTCACGACCATCCGAGAGAACCCCGAGCGCGCAGAATTCGTTGGCATCGACGTCAGACGTTTCGAACTTGCTGCCTTCGTCATTGCGGGACTGTTCGCAGGCTTGGCTGGCGCCCTGTTCGGCATTTTCAACCGAGGTGTCTTTCCTGACTTCGGTTATTGGGCCAAGTCGGCCGAAGTGCTCATAATGGTGATCCTCGGTGGCATGGGGCAGTTCTTCGGACCGCTCGTCGGGGCGTTCACTCTGGTCGTGCTCAACCAGCAGATCACCTCCTACACCGAGTACTGGCCGCTCGTCCTCGGCCTGCTCCTGATCGTCCTGCTTTACGCGTTCCCGGCTGGGCTCCTCGGCACGATCGCGGATCTCGTGAAAAGCTTGCGAGGTCGCCGGAATGCTTGAGATCTCCGGCCTGCGCAAATCCTTCGACGGTTTCGTCGCGACATCCGACGTCAGCCTGTCGGTAGCACGCGGCGAGATTGCTGCTGTCATCGGCCCCAATGGCGCGGGCAAGTCGACGCTCTTCAATCTGATCACAGGGCACATCCGCCCAGACGTTGGTACGGTTCACCTCGAAGGTCGCGATATCACTGGAGCTGCGCCGCACGCCATATGCCGCATGGGAATGGGGCGTTCTTTCCAGCGTGCCAATATCTTTCCCAAGCTCTCCGTGTTCGAGAACGTGCAAGCGGCTTTGATCGCGCATCGCCGGGCGGCGACCGACCTGTGGTCTGCCTCACGCGACATCTTTCGCGCCGAGACGCATCAGCTCCTCGCGTCGCTCGGCCTTGGGCCGCAGGCCGAAGTCACGGGCGGCACGCTGTCCTACGGCAACCAGAAGCAGCTCGAACTCGGCATCGCACTGGCAGGAGAACCGAAGATTCTGCTGCTCGATGAGCCGACCGCCGGCATGTCCTCCGTGGAAACGGCGGAGACCATCGGGCTGCTCCAGCGTATTGCCTCCGAGCGAGAGCTGACACTTCTCTTCACCGAGCACGACATGGATGTGGTCTTCGCCATCGCCCACAAGATCGCCGTTCTGCACCAAGGCCGGATCATCGCTGTGGGCCGGCCGGACGAGGTGCGCGCCGATCCCGAGGTGCGCCGCGTCTATCTCGGGGAGCAACACGCATGACCGCGCCGCTGCTCGACGTCCGCGACATTCATACGGCCTACGGGCGTTCGCGTGCCCTCTTCGGCGTGTCGCTGGCTGTTCCGAAAGGTGCCTGCGTCTGTCTTCTCGGGCGCAATGGCGTCGGGAAGACGACCACCATGCGCTCGATCATGGGCCTGACGCCGGCGTCGAGCGGGCAGATCATCTGGAAGGGCCAGGATATCACGCATCGGCGTCCGTTCGAGATTGCGCGTGCGGGTATCGGCTTTGTCCCCGAGGATCGCCGGATCTTCGCGGATCTGAGCGTGCTCGAGAATCTCGAGGTTGGCGGCAGAGCTGCTGCGCGACCGGGGCCTTGGTCGGTGGAGGCCGTCTTCGATCTCTTTCCGAAATTGCGCGAGCTGTCCGGGCGGCGCGGCGGTTATCTTTCGGGTGGCGAACAGCAGATGCTGACCATCGGTCGGACGCTGATGGGCAATCCCGAGCTGCTGCTGCTCGATGAACCATCCGAGGGACTTGCGCCGCTCGTCGTCGAAGCCCTGCTCGAACAGGTCGGCAGACTGAAGTCGCAAGGCCTTACGATTCTTCTCGCCGAGCAGGGCCTGCACTTCTCGCTCGCGCTCGCGGACCACGTCTATGTGCTGCAGAAGGGTGCCGTGCGATACTCCGGTCCCTCGTCTGCACTTCGGGATGATCCAAAATTGCGCGACGATCTTCTTGCCCTCGCCGCGCCGGTCGACTGAGGTTCGCCAACACGTTTCAACAAAGGAGGAAAGACATGCCCTTCGTCAGCATTCGCATCCTGAACGGACACTCACAGGAACGGAAGGATGAGATATCGGCCCGCGTGACGGACGCGATCAGCGAGGTCGCGGAGCTTCCCAAGGAGGCCATCTGGGTGGTGTTCGAGGAGATCACTTCCGATGACTGGTATGTCGGTGCCAAAACCGTGACCGAGCTCAAGAAAGCGGCAGCCAAGCGATGAGTGTCGAAATCCGTCACGCCGCCTTCGAGACCGTTGTCGGCTCGTCGGTCGAGTTTGAGCAGTTGGGGACAGGCTTCCTCTTCACGGAAGGGCCGCTCTGGCATCCGCGCGATCGCTATCTGCTCTTCAGTGATATGCCCGGTGACATCATCCGGCGGTGGTCGGCGCGCGATGGCATCCAGACCTTCCGCTCGCCGTGCAACAAGTCGAACGGCCTCACCTGGGACCGCCAGGGGCGGCTACTCGCTTGCGAGCATGCGTCCAGCCGTGTATCGCGAACGGAAGCGGATGGCACGATCAGCACCGTCGCCTCGCACCATCAAGGTCAGGAGCTGAACAGCCCCAATGACATCGTGGTCGCGAGCGACGGGGCCATCTACTTCTCGGACCCGACGTACGGCCGCATGGATTACTACGGTCTGAAGCGCGATGTGGTGCTCAGCTTTCGTGGTGTTTATCGAATCGCTCCCGAAGGCGGGCTGCCGCAGCTGCTCGCCGACGATTTTGGCCAGCCAAACGGTCTCTGCTTCTCGCCCGACGAGCGCCGCCTCTTCATCAACGATACCGAGCGCGGCCATATCCGCGTATTCGACCGCAAGGCGGACGGTACGCTGACCGATGCAGGCATCTGGGCCGAGACGAAAGGCGAAGGCAACGGCGCACCTGACGGCATGAAGATCGACAGCGCGGGAAATCTCTACTCGTGTGGTCCGGGCGGTATCCACGTATTTGCGCCGTCCGGAGATTGTCTCGGCGTCATTCGAACGCCGGAGGTCGCTGCAAATTTCTGCTGGGGCGACGATGATCTGAGGAGCATCTTCATCACGGCGTCGACTTCGCTCTATCGCATCAGAGTGAAGACGCCGGGACGTTCGGCGTATCCGGCCTAGCCCAACACGGCACAATTGAATGAATGTGATCGGCGATGCCTCGAGCGTCGCCGATCACGCGCGCATGGGCAAGTCCCAGTGCGGATGCAGCGCGTATCCGGGTATTTCCTGATACGCGGCCACGGGGGCGTTGGCGCAGCATGAGCTGCGATTTCTGTCGCCCTGGCTATGGCTCCGCACGGATCGATAATGGAACTCCTCGCCGATCTTGCCGCACGCAGTGCGCTCCTGTTCGGTCTCCTCCTGTTCATGGGTCAAGAACTCGCGCACCGATTGGGCTTCGCGATTGGCGCGCGACATCGCACGGAAGCGGGACCGATCTCCGTCGATGGCGTGGCGCTGGTTGTGAACAGCCTTCTGGCGCTCCTTGCGTTCACACTCGCTATGACGCTGTCACACGGCAGCGCGCGTCTTGCGGAGCGGCGGGCGGGAGCTCTGACCGAGGCGAACGCCATAAGTACGGCGTGGCTGCGAGCGGAGGCGGTCGGCCATCCGCTCGGCCGTGAGATCGCGGATCTGCTCAAGCAGTACGGCAGCCTGCGCAGGGACTACATTGTCCAGCCGCGGCACTCCCCAGCCCTCGATGGCATCAACGATCGAAGCGCGCAGTTGCAGTCCCAGATCTGGGAGCGTGTCTCGTCGATCGTGCGCGAAAGGCCCGACGACGTCTCATCCTCGCTGATGGAGTCGGCCAACGCAGCCTTCGACGCCGGCACTGCCGAGCGCTTTGCGATCGAGGCAAAGTTCCCGCCGGAACTGTTCTGGTTGTTAATCGGGATGATTGTGGTCACCATGTTGGCGTTCGGTTACCAGCTCGGCTTGAACGCGCACAGATTGGGCGTGCTGATGAGCGCACTCATTGCTGTATGGACGGCGGTGCTCCTGGTCACTCTCGAGTTGAACGCGCCCCGGATCACCGGTGCCCGCGGGACCGTTGCCGCGTATGACTGGATGCTTCAGGGAATGCGAGTAAGCCAACGAGGAGACGCTGTGTCCGGTCCAGTGCCGAAGGCAGATGTCGGGGCACTGCGCCCTAGTGGGCAGTAGAGCCGTGTTCGCAGCAAGTCAGATGAGTTCGAGCACACGGGTTGCCCTGCTGGCCGTCTGCTGCGGTGTCTTTAGTGCTGAGGCATCAGCAGGGGGATTCTGCGGTCATAGCGGTGCGTGGCGTACGGAAATGAGGGTATCGACGTATGCCGATAACCCCCAGGTATTCCGCTCGGCACTTCGGCCCAGGTTCTCTTACAGAATTTCGTACGTTTGTGTTCACATCAGATCGGCACCACAGCCGCGGCGGCGCGTCAGACAGGCCCAATAGGCTGTTGACCGCGGTGTGACCTTACTTCCCGGACAGCTTCTGCGCGGCTCGTCCCACCGCTTCGCCGCGCCGCTTCAGCATGCCTTCGACATACGAGCGGAATTCACTGACCACGGCGGGCGGTGCTGTTTCCGGCGAGCCGGCAGCAAACGGCGGTTCGGGATTGTATTCCATGTAAAGCTGGATCTTCTCGGCCGTCATGCGATCCGAAAGCGCTTCGGCGAGCAGCAGGCCGAAGTCGATGCCGGCGGTGACGCCACCGCCCGTAATGCGATTGCGATCGATGCAGACGCGCGTATTGACGGGTGTTGCGCCGAAAGCCTCGAGGAACTGCATCGAAGCCCAGTGTGTCGCGGCCTTGTAACCCTGCAGCAGACCCGCAGCACCAAGCACCAGTGCCCCTGTGCAGACGGAGGTTACATAACGCGCGTTCGCTCCCTGCGCGCGGACGAAGGAAAGCACCTCCTCGTCCTCGAGCAATTCATTCATGCCGGGGCCGCCGGGAATGCAGATGACATCCAGCTTTGGACTGTCGGCGAACGTTATCGTCGGAAGAATCTTGAGACCGACATCGCTGACGATCGGATCGAGATCCTTCCACAGGAGATGGACGTCGGCATTCGGCAGCCGCGCGAGAACCTCGAACGGTCCCGTCAGATCAAGCTGCGTCAAACGCGGGAAGAGTATGAGACCGATCTGGTGCCGCGCAGGTTCACTCATGGAACTCTCCTGTCTCTACGACCGATCCGTTCGCGCATCTTCGCCCTCAGCAGGCGGCGCTGCAACTGTGTCGAGGTAGCGCGCCGGCTCGCGCGCCGTTCTATCGATCTTGAGATCGAAGATATCGAACCTATTGTAATAGCCGACGACATCGTGGAACTGCTTGGGTTCGACGGAGAGTGACGTGTCGATCTCGCCGTAGACGATGCCTTCCTCGCCGCTGATGGTCTCGCTCATGACCGAGCCCGTGGGGTCGAGGATCATGGAGACGCTCTTGGGTGAGCGCTCGATGATCTCGCGAATGTGCTTGTCGCTCTTTGCAACGGCGGAGATGAGCTTCTCGTCGGCGAAGGCGGACGAGACGATGTTGAATACTTTTGCTTCGAACGCGTGCGCCCCGGCGCGAATCTCGATCGCCCGGCGCAGATCATAGGCCCCATTGTCGGTCGGTGGCCGCGTCGGCCAGATCGGCGGATACGTCGAGATGTGCACCTGCTCGCCCTCGGCCATCAGGGCGTAGCGCGACAGCGGATTGGTGTTCTCTCCGCAGATGAGCATGCCAACGCGTCCGACGTCGGTCGGCACGACGCGCAGGCCGCGCGCGTCACCGTTCGCCCAAATGAGCTTTTCATAGAAGGTCGGCACGAGCTTGCGATGGTGGTTCAGGATCGCGCCATCCGGGCCGATCAGGAGGTTCGAGTTCCAGAGGCAGCCGACACTCGCATCTGTCCCCTCGCTGATGCCGACGGAGACATACACGCCATACTCGCGCGCTGCCGCCGCGAGCCGCGCCACTTCCTCGCCGTCTCGCCGTACGGACTGCATGGCGAGCGCACGGAAGAAATCGTGGTTCTCGATGGGTGGCCGCAAGGCTGCCCATACGGGAAAGCCGGGCACGAAGCTCTCGGGAAAAGCCACGAGCGAGGCGCCGTTCTTTGCGGCTTCGCGGATGAAGGAGATGCCCTTCTCGATGGTTGCGGCACTGTCGAGAAAGACGGATGCGATGTGGCAGGCAGCAGCTTTGAAGCGCGGGTACGTCAGGGGCATACGCATATTCCAGAATAGAGTTGGTTCATGTCTTGCGGTGCAGGTCGATGATCTTGCCGCGCGCCGGGCGCTTTGCAGGCACTGTCGCGTGGCGGCTGGCAGCCCATAACGTCTCGAAGAGGCCGGTCTGCATGGCGGCAAACCCCGCACTCTCGATCGTCATGGCGAAGTTCTCCTCGCGAGACGAGATGAGTGCCACCTTGTCGTCGTAGATGTAGGTGGTCATGGAGAAGCTGAAATCGTCCGGTGCATAGCGCAGGATGCGCAAGTCCGCTGGATTGTCCGACCAGAATGGATGCAGATCCTTGGTCGGCGAGCGCACTACGCGCAGCGTGACGCCGGCCTCGATGCGGCGGCGGACATTGTCGTCCATCCACGCGCGGCCCGGAACTTCATAGAGGTCGCTCATCGAAAGGATGCCGAGAAGCATCTTGCTGCGGCACGTCAGGGTCTCGTCGAGCACGGCCTTGATACCGTCCGGCCCCTGGTAGTAGCGCACTTTCGGTTTTGCCGGCGTGCGATTGTGCAGCGACATCAGCTCCGGCATGACGGCGGCGAGCTTCTGGCGGCGTTCCTCGACGATCTCGAGTACACGCTCGGGCGACTCCGCCATGATCAGCATCGAACGGTCGGTCGATTGCGGGATCTCATTGACCAGCCGCTGTGCAAGAAGGCGCGAGAACACGTCGTAGGCGTTCGTGCGGCTGATGCCTGCCTTGCGCGCGATATCGCGGATCGGCGCCTGACCGAGTTCCAGCGCGGCCAGATAGAACCGCACTTCCGTCTCGTGCAGGCCGATATCCATCAGCACGCGATCAATCGGCATCGTTCCTCATCCCGGGCCGAGGGAGCTGTCTTGTGCAGCGCGTGGAATACCATGCCACAACCATGCATCGTCTGTCGAATAGGATTGACAGCCTAACGAGTGGATCCATAAAAAATTGTGCGCAAAGCCTGTATTATCGGCAAAAGACGATATTGCACAGAGTGTCAATCCGTGCTGAATATTGTGTGTCGAGGCTGAGAGGCCTCTTTTCCTGCTCGCGGCACGCCGCGACTGATCACGAGGGGTTCCGTGTCCGCACTCGTGCTGGCTCTCGCCGTCAACGGTTTGGTCTGGGGGCTCATCATTGCGCTCATCGCGCTCGGCCTCTCAATCATCTTCGGCCTTCTCGACATCATCAATGTCGCGCACGGCGACTTCTTCATGCTCGGCACGGTCGTCGTCCTCGTGCTGACCGTTTCGACGGGCTCCTATTGGCTTGCGCTCGCGCTGGTGCCGCTGATCGGCTTTGCCGTTGGCCTGGTGCTCGAGCGCCTGATCATCCGCCCAACGATCCGCCAGGCTTCGCTGACCATCGTCACGACATTCGGCCTGTCGATGATGCTTCAGGAAGGCGTGCGCGCAACCTACGGTGCGCAACCCCGCCGTATGGCCGCACCGATCGAAGGGACAATCCCTCTGTTCGGTATCGACTATGATGTGTATCGCATCTTCGCCGCCGCCTTCGCAGCGCTGTGCCTCGTCGCGTTCTTCGTGTTTTTGACGCGCACCAAGCTCGGCACCTGGATCCGCGCGGTTCGCCACGATCCCGAGACGGCGACCGCACTCGGTGTGCCTGTCACGCGCATCTGCGCCATCACCTTCGGCCTCGGCACGGCCATGGCATTGCTCGGCGGCGCGATTGCCGCTCCCATCACCACCGTCGAGTTCCGCACGGGCGTCGACATTCTCCCGTTCTGCTTCATGGCGGTCATCATCGGCGGTCTCGGCAATCTGCAGGGGACAGTAGCGGCTGCGGTTCTGCTTGCCGTCTTCGAGGGTCTCGTCACGAGTGTCACCGATCCGACCATTGCCCGCATTGTCTCGCTGGGCTTGATGAGCGTCGTGCTGTTGGTGCGTCCGCATGGCCTCTTCTCGGGAGCGACACGATGACGGCCGCAGGCATATCGCGCGCTGCGGTCGTGGTTCTCCTCGCCGCGCTCATAGCCGTTCCGTTAGTGCTGCCGATGTTTGGCAGCTCCTTCTGGATCGATATCGTCGCTGAAATCCTGATCTGGTCGTTGCTGGCCGCGAGCGTGAACCTGCTGCTTGGCTATGTGGGGCTGCTCTCGTTTGGCCAAGCGCTTTACTTTGGCGTCGGCATGTATGGCGCTGCGCTTTCGGTCATCCACTGGGGCGTCGGCTTCTGGGGTGGTCTCGCGGTCGGCGTCGTCGCGGCCATGGTCATGGCGGCCATCGCGGGTTCGGTCGCAGTGCGCCTCACGTGGCACTACTTCGCGATCATCACTGTCGTGTTCTCGCTCATTCTCTACTTTGCAGCCATGAGTGCGAAGCCGCTCACGGGCGGCGATGATGGCATCTCGTTCAGCGCCCAGAGCGTGCTCACACTCGGCGGGACAAAGTTCACGCTGGCCGACCAGTCCGTGCAGTACTACACGATCCTGCTTGTCGTCGCATTCTGCTACGCATTGTTCGCGCTCGTCGTGCGCAGTCCTCTCGGCGTGCGCTTCATGGCCGTGCGGGAGAACGACCGGCGCGCGGCGCTTGTCGGCATCAATGTCTATCTGACGCGCTACACGGCGTTTGTGCTTGCGGGCGCGCTCGCCGGCGCTTCAGGCGCACTCTTCGCCTTCTTCGGTCGCTATGCTTCCGCGTCCTACATGTTCTACCACGTGTCGGGTGAGGCCGTGGTGTGGGCGATCGTCGGAGGTGCCGGCAGTCTACTTGGACCGCTTTTCGGCACGGGGTTGCTCATTATCTTCCGTGAGATCATCTCGGCCGTCTGGGAGCACTACCTCTTCGCCGTCGGCGCCATAACCGTGCTTGTCGTCATGTTCGCCCCGCGCGGCCTGGCAGGCGCCTGGAGCGATCTTCTCGATGTGATGACGCGCGGCAAGCCGCCCGCGAACGTACCGCCATCGTCCCCCTCTGCTGCTCCGGGTCTGCCCAAGCGGGCCGCGGACACGACTTCGGGGGGCTGACATGCGCGATGGTGGCAGCGATGCGGTGGCGCTCAGCGTGGAAGGCCTGACCCGGCGGTTCGGTGGTCTCGTCGCCGTCGACAATGTGAGCTTCGAGCTCCCGACGAAGCGGCTGAATGCGATCATCGGTCCGAACGGCGCCGGCAAGACGACACTCTTCAATCTCATCAGCGGTGAGATTCGTGCCGATGCGGGTCGCGTGCGCGTGCACGGGCAGGATATTTCGGGCCTCAAACCGCATCAGATCGTGCGTCGCGGTGTGTCGCGCACGCTACAGATCAAAAGTGTGTTCTCAGGTCTGACGGTGGCCGAGAACGTGCGCACAGCCGTCATGGCGCACGAGGGTCTCGCGTCACCCTTCCGCCCAGCGGCCTCCTATCGTGCCGTCAGCGTTCGCGTCGATGATCTTGTCGCACAGGTCGGGCTCACACCGCACCTCAATACGCGCGCTTCCGCTCTCTCGTACGGCGACATCGCACTTCTCGAGATCGCACTCGCACTGGCAAACGAACCAAAACTGCTTCTGCTGGACGAGCCCGTTTGCGGCATGGGTCCGCAGGAGACGGAGCAGGCCGTGGCCAAGATCCGCGAGATCGCGGAGAGCGTCGATGTCGTCCTGATCGAGCATGACATGGAAGTCGTTTTCGCCGTGGCCGATGAGATCATCGTCATGGCGCAGGGCGCGATCCTTGCGCGCGGCACGCCTGCCGAGATCAGCAGCTCGCCGGAGGTCCAGGAGGCGTACCTCGGCGCGCCAGAGGAGGCGGACTGATGTCAGCGCTCGCCATCGACGGCATCACGGCCGAGATCGGAAAGATCCCGGTTCTGCGCGGCGTCAGCCTCAAAGTGGAGCCCGGCGAGACCGTGGCGCTGCTCGGCCGCAACGGCGTCGGTAAGACCTCGACTTTGCGTGCGATCCTCGGCCTGCTCAAGCGCACTGGCGGCACCGCACACTACAACGGCACCAATCTCGACGACGTGCAGCCGCACAGGCTTGCGGCACTCGGCATCGGTTATGTGCCCCAGGGACGCGGCATGTTCCCGCTGCTGACCGTGAAGGAAAACCTGACGCTCGGCCTTTCCGGCGCGCCCGATCCGGCGACAATGGCCGATATCTTCCGACGCTTTCCGCGCCTTGAAGAGCGCCTCTCGCAGGCGGCCGGTACGCTGTCTGGTGGCGAGCAGCAGATGCTGGCGCTGGCACGCTGCCTCGTCATGAAGCCGTCGCTGATCATGCTCGACGAGCCGACGGAAGGGATCATGCCGAAGCTCGTGAGCCAGATCCGCCATGAAATTGCGGAGATCGCGCAGCGCGGCATTTCCGTGCTGCTCGTCGAACAGAACCTGCGCACAGCGCTCCGTCTCGCGAGCCGCGTCTACCTCATGGAGCGCGGAACCATCGTCCACGAAGCGACACCCGCAGCGCTTCGTGCAGATCCCTCGACCGTCCACCGCTATCTCGGCGTCTCGCTCTAAGTGTCATCAAGGCAGGAGTCTTCAGCCATGGCTAAGCGTCCCACAAAATTCCGCCCCACGAAGACCGCTTCCAACGACAAATCGACCGGCGGCCTGACGCGCCGGAATTTCCTGGAGGTTGCGCTTGCCGGCGGTGCGGCCGCAAGCGGCGCCTACATCAGCCTTGCGCGCGACATGTCGGCATTCGCCCAGGCGAGTGGCTCTATCGTCATCGGTCATCACTGCGAGCTCACAGGCGGTTTCGCTTCATGGGGCTACTGGCACAACAAATGCGCACTCGCCGCGACCAAGGTGATCAATGATGGTGGTGGCATTGCCGGCCGTAAGCTCGAACTCGTCACCGAAGACACGGAATCGAATCCTGCGGCTGGTGCACGCAAGCTCCGCTCGCTCATCCAACGCAATCGCGCCTCGTTCATCACAGGCTCGGTGCATTCGGGCGTTATGCTTGCCTCGATCCCTGTCGCGACCGAGATGAAGACGGTTTACTTCTCGACAGGCGAAGCGACCGAGGCGACGGGCGAGAAGGGTACGCGCTACAGCTTCCGCACAGGCACTGACACATACGGTCTCGCGGCTGCCGGCGCGCCATGGGCGTATGAAAATCTCGGCAAGACCTGGACGATCATCTCGCCGGACTATGCCTGGGGCCACAGCCACTACAAGGAGCACAAGGCGGTCATCGAGAAGCTCGGCGGCAAGGTCCACGACCCAATCTATGTGCCGCTCGATGCCAAGGATCTCGTGCCCTATCTCGCGCGCATCCCGCAGGATACGCAGGTACTGTTCTCTGTGTTCTTCGGTGCGCTCTCGATCGCTTTCTATACGCAGGCCAAATCCATGGGTCTCGAGAAGACCATGAGGATGTACTCGGTCTCGGGAACGATTGAGGCCATTGCGCCGGCGGATCTCAAAGGCGCTGCAGAAGGCGTGTATATCGTCGAGAACTTCCCGCGCATGCTGAAGTACAAGGATGATGCGTTCCACAAGGAATACAACAAGCTCGTCGGCACGGACGATGTGCACGCACGCGAGATCGGCTCCGACAAGGTCAATGCCAAGAGTCACTCATGGCAGAGCTATGAGAACCTGTTTGCCCTCAAGCAGGCTATCGAGGCGAGCGGCTGGAAGCAGAAGAGCGACGACAAGGGCGTGATCGAGGCGCTCGAAGGCCTTCAGATGGCGAACTCGCTCGGCTTCGCACAAGGCGCCAAGACGCTCCGCAAGGAAGATCACAGCGGCATGATCGATTGCTACATCAGCCGCATCGAGAACGATGAGTTTCAAGTGAAGAAGAAAGTCACGAAGGAGGAGATGGCCGCGATGCTCCCTCCTCGCTACGACTTCTCGAAAGAGGCGCTCTGATCCGCGCGACCGAGGGCGGTGCCTAGGCCGCCCTCAAACTTCTAGGCCACACCAGGAGAGGATCAGCCGCTCGTATATGGCAGCGGCTTCCTCGATGCGCGCGCAATCGCACCATTCATCCGTCTGGTGCGCCATGTGCGTGGGGCCAGGACCTAGGATGACGGTGGGTACACCTCCGAGCGCGGGCGTCAGCGCTGAGGCGTCCGTGAAGTAGGGCGCGGCTTCGACCACGGGCGTCGTGCCCGAGACAGCTTGGTAGATCCTGAACACGTCCCGCATCCATGGGTTCTCGGGATCGGTCCACACACTCTCGACGTCGACCCTGCTTTCGAGCGCCACATCCGGGCCGAGATAGCTGCCGAGCTGCTCGAGGAGGTGCGCATGACGCATGCCCGGCAGCGTTCTGAGATCGATCCCGATCTCTGCGCGATCGGGCACCGAGTTCACATTCAACCCGCCGTGGAATGTGCCGACATTCAATGTCGGCGCCCCCATGACGGCGTGCCGCGCGATGTTGAAATCGAAGGTCTCCAGGCGCGAGACGGCGCGCGCGGCGGCATACACGGCGTTGACGCCCTTGTCGGGCATCGAGCCGTGTGCCGTCACGCCGCGTGTCGCTGCCTTCAGCCAGAGAGCGCCCTTGTGGCCGCAGAATGGGCGGTTGTCCGACGGCTCGGCGACGACGAGCGCGCCGGCCTCGCCGCGCCTGCCGCGCCGGGCGAGAACGAATGCGCCTTCGCTGCCGGTTTCCTCGCCAGCCGTGATGTAGAGGATCACGCCGGGCGTTCCCGCGAGGCGCGGCGCCAGCCTCGTCGCTGCTACGACAAATGCGGCGACGCCGCTCTTCATGTCCGATGCGCCACGTCCCCAGAGGCGTCCGTCTCTGATGAGGCCCTCATGCGGGGGCACCGTCCAGTCCTGTGCGCCGAGCGGGACCGTGTCCGTATGACCTGTGAATGCGATGGGCGGCTTCTCACCATTGCCGCCAAGCCGTGCGATCAGATTGGGACGCCCCTCGGCGAGCAGCACTTCCTCACATTGGAATCCGGCATCCGCGAGAAGGCGCCTTAGATGCTCGGTGCACGCCGCCTCCTGACCGGGTGGATTGATCGTATTGAAGCGGATCAGCTCAGCAGCCAGATCCACGGCGCTTGTGGTCATTGATCGGTCCCTTCGTGACGGCGCGGCAATCTCGGCGAGGCGCGGATACAAGTTCCGGCACTCTTATCGGATCGTCTTTGCGTGAACCATAGCAACGTCGCGCGATACCCGCATTCACCGGCGCGGGGTGAGATGCTGCGCGTCAGGCGCCGCCTTGTGTTCCATCGCGCGGAGAATTGTCGCGTTCATGAGATACGCGCTCATGATCGCGATCAGCTCCACCAGGCCTTTCTCACCGTAGCGCGCGCGCACGGCGTTGAATGTTTCATCGCTCACTGCGGGTGTTTCCAACAACTCACGGCCAAAACGGATGATGAGGGCTTCGTCTGCCGTGAGCCCATCCAGCGGACCATAAGTGTCGACGGCCTCAATGGCTTCCCGGCGCGTGCCGGCGGCAAGGCCGAGCTTCACATGTGCATTCCAGATGTAGTCCGCATTGGCAGCACGGGCTGCAGTGCAGATCGCGAGCTCCGACTCCGCCTGTGTCAGCGAGGTATGGTTCCGTAGGTGGTCGAGGAGGTCCGAAAGCCGTACGCCGGCCTGACCCGCATAGGACAGGTAGGTGCTCGGCGGCGGGCTGCTCTTCCTCGTTGCGAGGATGTGACGGACGGCGGTCCGCGTCTCTTCACTGAAGGCATCGGTGTCGTTCGGAAAGGGCAATCGCGGCATCGTCAGGATCCTTTGGCTAGCGGCACTTGGCTGTGCCGGCTATGTTTCCTCATCCAACCACTGCTCGAGCAACAGCGTCGGCACAAAGAGGATATCACGGAGATGAACGTATCTGGGAAGAAGGCGCTGGTTTTCGGCGGAACGTCGGGTATCGGCCTCGCGGCATCGAAGCAGTTGGCTGCGCTGGGGGCCAATGTCTACGCGATCAGCCGCGATCCGAGCCGCGCGGGGGATGTTCCGAAGGGTATCACGCTCAAGCAGTGCGATGTGCTGGATCGCGATGCCGTGCGCGCACTCTTCGAGGAACTCGCACCGTTCGACATCCTGGTCAGCGCGGCGACCGGTGGTACGCGCGCGCGAGGTACGTTCCTCGAAATGGACATGGACGGCTTCCAGGCCTCGTTCGCGAAGCTCTGGGGTTATGCCAACGTCCTGCAGCTTGGTACACCGCACGTGAGTGCGGACGGAACCATCGTGCTGGTCAGTGGATCGCCGGCGCGCAGATCAAAGCCCGGGCAGGTCGCGATCGCGACCGTCGGTGGCGCTGTCGAGGCACTGGTTCGAGCGGTTGCGCCCGAGATTGCCCCGCGTCGATTGAACGTCGTCGCTCCCGGGGCGATCGATACACCGATGTCTTCGCTGAAGGGCGCCGAGCGCGAAGAGGCTTATCGCAAGCAGACTGCCAAGAACCTCATTCCGCGCGCAGGCACGGCCGACGAGGTTGCGCAGGCCATCTTGTTCGTCATTCAGAACGACTTCGTCACCGGTACGACGGTCGATGTGGATGGCGGGTGGCTGCTGTCCTAAGAAAGTCGTCGCGAACACGTGCACGGAGTGTCGCGTTGATGACTGACGCGGCACCCCGACACGCGAACGCGTCATGTACTAGTTGAAGCGGCGCTTGGCTTCTTCTGCCTTCTGCGAAAGGCACACCTCGCCGTCCTTGACCTCACCAACCTGAGACAGTTCGATATACTGATGCTTGCCTTGAGCAGCGGCATCATTCTTGGTCAGCTTGATGCGATCGCCTTCGATACGGTCGACGGTGCCGACGTGCTGGCCGTCCGAACCTACGATCTTCATATGCTCGTGAATTTCAGATGCACTAATTGCCATGACTTGGCTCCTTTCGTAGCGCAGTTGCGTACTCAACTAACTCGTGTGGGAGCCAGCTCGTTCCCGCTGCGCGGAGCGTGGAAATCTGAACATCAGATTGTCGTGGACTATGGCGTCTACTGACTGCCACGCGGATGAAGCGCCCATCCGCGTGGCAGAGCTAGTGCATCAGATCTAGCGGGCTATTCCGCGGCCGCTCGATGTGCGCGCGCCAGACGGACCAGCGCGTCGTCGGCCACTGGCTCGATCGGCGTGAAGTCGCGATGCGCGATGAATTCCGGCCGTGTTGGCGTCCGGATGTAGTTCGAGACCGCATTGAGCGTCAGGTACACGATCTTGCGCGGATAGGGCGTGATGTTGCCCGCAGAGCCGTGCACGAGGTTGCCGTGGAACATGAGCATGCTGCCGGGCTTGCCGGTGGGAGCCACGATACCGCCCTGCTTTACCAGTCGCGTGACGGTCTCTTCGTCGAGCGTCCATAGCGGATAGGACGTCGTTCCGCGATCATGCGCGGCTTCGAGATCGCCGGCGTTCTGGCTGCGCGGGACCAGCATGAGCGGACCATTGATCGGCATCACCTCGTCAAGGAATACGGAGATGTTCATGGCGCGCGGCTCGGGCATACCGTCGTCGCGCTTCCACGTGCCATAGTCCTGATGCCACTGCCACACATCGCCGGTGAAGGCGGATTTGGCGTTGATCTTGTACTGATGCATGTAGAGCTTCTCGCCGAATATCTGCTCGACGGGCTGGATCATGCGCGGGTGTGCGCCGAGGAGGCGGAACGCTTCGTTGTACGTGTGTGCGGCAAAAGCCGTGCGCGGCGCGCCGCTCTTCTCACGCCAGATTTCAGGCCGTTGCTGAGCGTAGATCCCCTCGGCTTCTTGACGCAGAAGATCGACTTCCTCGGGTGTGAAGAGTTCCGGCAGCAGCAGCCAGCCTTCGTTGTGGAATTGATCGAGCTGTTCCTTGGTGAGTGTCATCGCTTCCTCCTGATTGATTGTTGGCGTTGTTATTGTTCTTGGCAGCGTCTCATGCTGCGTCGTGGATTGAGTTCAGTCGCTCCTCGGTCACCTGGCCTGCGGTGAGGGCGTGATCGCGGGCTGCCCTCTCCGCACCGGGCGCATCGCCCTTGACGACAAGCTCCGCGATGAGCCTGTGCTCGGTCCATGCGCGGCTGCGATAGTCGGATTGCGTGAGCACGGCCGCCATAGAGCGGCGCATGTGTGGCCACTGCGGGGCCGCCATCTCCTCGATCGCCGGGTTGCCCGACAGACGATAGAGCGTGCGATGAAAATCGACGTCATGCACGATCAGCTCTGAGAGGGGTGTTTGTGTGTCGATGCCGTCGCCGGCGGTGAGGGCAGCTTCGAATGCGCGGCGATTGACCGGGTCGGTGCTGGCGCGGCCCGCGGCCAGCCGTGCGGCGAGAGCATCAAGTGCGCTGCGCACTTCGTAGAGTTGCCGGATGCGCGACGGATCGAGCGGGCTGACCTGAAAGCCTTTCCGCCCGCTCTCGATGACCAATCCCTGCTGACGGAGGAGATGCAACGCGTGGCTTACCGGCTGGCGCGACACGCCAAGCTGCTCGGCGAGTTCATGCTGCCGGATGCGGTGACCCGGCGCCAGCGTGTGGTCGACGATGGACGCCAGTAAGCGGTCGTAGACCTGCTGTATCAGGTTCGGCGCGACTTCGAGCGGTAGCATCGGCGTCCTCATGAAATTCAGAATTCCGAATTCTAAGGCCGGATCGGGAAGAGAGTCAATCGCTCCTGGAAAGGCGGCGGCACTATCGGGTCGGGCTCGCGATCACGCTCAAGTCGGGATGAAACGCGACCGTTCCGCCCTCCCAGATGCCGGCCTCATCCTTGGTGGCGCACCACGCCAAAGGCCGGTTGCCGCTTGACTTGTTGGTATGCCAGCCGCTCATGATTGGGCGGGCATTCTGAATGCCGCATCGGCGATGGCGACATGCGGCGGGGAGGGTTGTGCTTGGAAGCCGGAGTGTCTGCTCCGACAGGTGATGTGCTCGCGGTGGATGAACTCACCATCCGCTTCGACGGGCATGGGGTTGATCTCGTCGATAGGGCTAGCTTTCGCCTGGGCCGCGGCGAGACGCTCTGTCTCGTCGGCGAATCCGGATGCGGCAAGAGCATCACCGCGCTCGCCGTCATGGGCCTGCTTGCAAGCCCGCCTGCACGGATCACACGCGGCCGCGCCCTCTTCCAGGGCGAGGATCTGCTCTCCATGCCGCGGAAGCCGCTCGCGGATCTTCGTGGCAATCGTCTCGCGATGATCTTCCAGGAACCGATGACGTCGCTCAATCCGGCCTTCCGCATTGGCGACCAGATTGCCGAGGCGGTCGTGCGCCATCATGGCGTGAGCCAGCAAGAGGGGCGTGCGCGGGCACTCGATGTTCTCCGCCGCGTGCGCATTCCGGCGGCAGAGAAGCGGCTCGATGCCTATCCGCACCAGCTCTCGGGCGGCATGCGCCAGCGTGTGATGATCGCCATGGCGCTGGTCAACCGGCCGGATCTCCTGATCGCCGACGAGCCGACCACCGCACTCGACGTCACCATCCAGGCGCAGATCCTCGCGCTCATTGCCGAGCTTCAGCGCGAGGCGGGCATGGCCATGATCCTGGTCACGCACGACCTGGGTGTCGTCGCCGAGGTCGCGGATCGCGTTGCCGTCATGTATGCGGGCCGCTTTGTCGAGACCGGTCCGGTCGATGCGATCTTTTCGGATCCACAGCACCCCTACGCGCTCGGTCTCATCGGGTCACTGCCATCGCTCGGCAAGCGCGAGGGGCGCCTCGCCACGATCGCCGGCTCCGTGCCGCCACCACAGCGCTTCCCTGCCGGTTGCCGCTTCGCAACGCGCTGCCCCTTTGCCGACGAACGCTGCGCCAGGGAGGTGCCGCCCCTCGTCGAGACAAGCACGCCCGGGCATCAGGTTGCCTGTTTCAAGGCGCCACTCGAAATTCACGTCGGAGGCCTTGCGGCATGAACGCGCCGGCGGGCAGCGATGTCATTCTCTCGGCTCAGGGCCTCGTGAAGCACTTCGGCGGCGGGCGGCAGCTTTTCGCCGGCCGCGCGCCGTTGATCCGCGCCGTTGATGGCGTCTCCTTCGAGGTGCGGCGCGGCGAGACGTTTGCCATTGTCGGCGAGTCGGGCTGCGGCAAGTCCACACTCGCGCGTCTCATTCTGCGCCTCATCGAGCCGACGGCAGGCACGGTCCGTTTCGATGGTGCGGACATTACCGCCATTGGCGAAGAGGACATGCGTCGTCTGCGGCGCGAGATGCAGATGATCTTCCAGGATCCCTTCTCCTCGCTAAATCCGCGCATGACGGTTGGAGCGCTGATTGCCGAGCCGCTCGCCGTGCACGGTCTGGCGAGCGGACGTGAGCGCGCCGAGCGCGTCGCCGACATCTTGCGCAAGGTCGGTCTGCCGCCTGAGCACGCCGAACGCTATCCGCACGAGTTCTCCGGTGGCCAGCGCCAGCGCATCGGCATTGCGCGCGCACTTGCGACGGGCCCGCGCCTCGTTATCGGCGATGAGCCCGTCTCGGCGCTCGACGTGTCGATCCGCGCGCAGGTCATCAATCTGCTCGAAGACCTGAAGGCTGAACTCGGCCTGACACTGATCCTCGTCGCCCACGACCTCGCTGTGATCCGTCACACGTCGGATCGCATTGCCGTCATGTATCTCGGAGAGATCGTCGAGCTTGCCGAGCGTGATGCGCTATTCGAGGCGCCGCTCCATCCCTATACGCGCTCGCTCATCGCCGCGATCCCCGTGCCCGTTCCCGGCGCACGCGGTGCCCGCCAGCTTCTGGAAGGTGATCCGCCAAGCCCGGCAGCGCCTCCGCCCGGGTGCCGCTTTCACACGCGCTGCCCGCATGCCGAGGCTGTCTGCAAGAGCGAGCGCCCCACGCTGCGCACGCTTGGCCCCGGACATACAGTGGCTTGTCATCTTGCAGAGCGACTGCCGCCGTCGCCACCATCGGTCGTTACGGCTCCGGCGTCGACCGCCAAGCGACGCCGGCTCGAGCTGTTTGCCGGCGCGCGATCCGATTCCGTTTCCGTCACGTCCTAGCAAGGAGAATGATCACATGCCCAAGCTGGCAAGATTGATACGAGGGCTGCCCGTATTCGCAGCGGCGGCGCTCTTTGCGCTACCGGTCGCCGCATCCGAGATCCGTATCGGTCTGCAGGAAGATCCCGACATCCTCGATCCGCACGAGGCACGCACGTTCGTCGGCCGCATCGTATTTAATGCGCTGTGCGACAAGCTCATCGACACCGACGAGAAGCTCGAGATAGTTCCCCGCCTCGCGACGAGCTGGACGGTATCTGACGAGGGCAAGACGGTTACGTTCAAGCTGCGCCAGGGCGTGAAGTTCCATGACGGCACGCCGTTCGATGCGGCAGCCGTGAAAGCCAATATCGAACGTGCCAAGACATCCCAGACGAGCCGCCGCAAGAGCGAGGTCGCCTCGGTCACGTCCGTCGAGGTTGTCGATCCGCTGACCGTCGCATTCAAGCTCAAGGAGGCCGATGCGCCGCTGCTCGCCCAGCTCACGGACCGCGCCGGCATGATGCTGTCGCCCGCAAGCTTCGACAAACCTGTCGGTCCGAAGCCGATCTGCTCGGGTCCTTACAAGTTCGTCGAGCGTGTGCAGAACGATCGCATTGTGCTCGAGCGCTTCGCCGATCACTGGGAGAAGGACAAGTACCACTTCGACAAGGTGATCTTCCGCGTCATTCCGGATTCGACAGTGCGGCTCGCCAACCTGCGCTCCGGTCAGCTCGACATGCTCGAGCGCCTCGCGGCAAGCGACGTGAACTCGGCCAAGGCGGACAAGTCACTCAAGGTCGAGAGCGTCGTCGGGCTCGGCTATCAGGGCATCTCGATTAATCTCAACAACGGCGCCCGCTCCGACACGCCTCTCGGCAAGGACAAGCGTGTGCGCCAGGCGCTCTCGCTGGCCATCGATCGCGAGGCGCTGACGCAGGTCGTGTTCGAGGGTCTCTTCGAGCCGACGGCGCAGCCGTTTCCCTCATCGAGCCCGTTCTATGACAAGAGCTTCCCGACGCCGAAGCGCGACGTCGCCAAGGCCAAGGCGCTCCTGAAGGAGGCGGGGGTCGAGAAGTTCAGCTTCGAGATGCAGGTCGCCAACTCGCCCGTCGATCAGCAGGTCGCGCAGGTTATCCAGGCCATGGTGTCTGAGGCTGGCATCGACATCAAGCTGCGTTCGAGCGAGTTCGCGACCATGCTCAAGTCGCAAACCGCGGGCGACTTCCAGGCGACGCGTGTCGGCTGGTCGGGTCGCGTCGATCCTGACGGCAATCTCCACCAGTTTGTGACGACCGGTGGCGGCATCAACGACACGAAGTATTCCAATCCTACCGTCGACAAGGAGCTGAACGCTTCGCGCATCGTCTATGACACGGCCGCGCGCAAGGTTCACTTCGATGCGGCAGGCAAGATCCTGCGCGATGAGCTGCCGATCATCTATCTCTATCTCCCGGCCTGGATCTGGGCGTCGAGTGCCAAGCTCGAAGGCTTCGTGCCGAACCCGGATGGCATGATCCGGCTCACCAACGTGAAGCTGAAGTAGCATTCCGGCGCCTCCCGCACACGGCGTGCGGGAGGCGTCGCATCGAGAAGTGCACGCTCATGTGGTCGCTCATCCTGCGGCGCCTGCTTGTCGCCATCCCGACGTTGTTTCTCGTGATGGTGTTCGTTTTCATTCTGCAGCGGATGCTGCCGGGTGATCCGCTCCTCGTCATGGCTGGCGAGGAGCGCGACCCTGTCGTGCTTGAGGAACTGCGCAAGCTCTACGGCTTCGATCGTCCCATTCCTGTGCAGTTCCTGATCTGGCTCCGGGAGGTGGCAACCGGCAACTTCGGCGCTTCGCTGCGAACGGGTGCACCCGTGACGGAGCTGATCGCCCAGACGCTTCCGGTGACGATCCAGCTTGCTGTGGCTTCGCTCATCATCGCCTTGTTGATCGGTATTCCAACGGGCGTTCTCTCGGCCGTCAAGAAGGGCACATGGCTCGACTATCTCGCCAATGCGATCTCACTCTCGGGCCTGTCGATCCCCAATTTCTGGCTGGGCATCATTCTCATTCTCTTTGTTTCGGTGAACCTGCGATGGCTGCCGGCATCCGGCTTCGTCTCGGTGTTCGATGATCCGGTGGAGGCCTTCCGCACGACGATCATGCCGGCCTTTGTTCTCGGCACCGGCCTTGCGGCGACGCTCATGCGCCATACGCGCTCGGCCATGCTCGAGGTGCTGCGTCTCGACTATGTCCGCACCGCGCGCGCCAAGGGGCTGCTTGAGTCGAAGGTCATTCTCAAGCACGCGCTGCGCAACGCGCTCGTACCGATCGTCACGCTCTCGACCCTGCTCTTCGGCCAGCTTCTGGCGGGTGCGGTCCTGACCGAGCAGGTCTTCACCATTCCCGGCTTCGGCAAGCTGATCGTCGATGCCGTGTTCAACCGAGACTATGGCGTCGTGCAGGGTGTCGTGCTGTGCACGGCCGTCGCCTTCATCCTGATGAACCTCATCGCCGATGTTCTGTACATCGTGATCAACCCGAGGCTGCGCACGACATGACGGCCACGTCTCCAGCCGCAGTTTCGACAGCGGGCGCCGAAGTGCTGGCCCAGCGGCGCAATCGCGCGCTCGCCAAGTTCATGGGCAATCCGGCCGCGCTTTTCGGCGCAACGCTCGTGCTCGTGTTCGTCGTGCTTGCCGTCTTCGCGTCCTGGATCGCACCCTACGAGCCGAACAAGACGAACTTCATCATGCTCCGGAAAGCGCCGTCCGCGATGCACTGGCTAGGCACGGATGAGATCGGCCGCGATATCCTCTCGCGTCTCATTCATGGCGGTATCGCCTCACTCTATGCGGGTGTGGTCTCGGTCTTCATCGCGCTATTTGTGGGGATGCCCATTGGGCTCGTCGCAGGCTGGTTCGGCGGTTGGCTCGACGCAATTATCTCGCGCGCGACAGACGCACTCCTCGCCGTGCCTTTTCTGATCCTCGCTATCGCGCTCGCTGCAGCGCTGGGGCCGTCGCTCACAAACGCGATGATCGCCATCGGACTCTCGCAGGTGCCGATATTCGTGCGCCTCACGCGCGGCCAGGTGCTCGCGGTTAAGACCGAGGACTTCGTCGAAGGCGCGCGTGCCGTTGGCGTGCCAAACAGCCTTATCCTGCTGCGTCACATCACGCCGAACATCTTCGCCCCTATCGTCGTGCAGGCGACGCTGACAGTGGCGACGGCCATCATCGCCGAAGCGAGCCTCTCATTCCTTGGGCTCGGCCAGCAGCCTCCGGCACCCTCGTGGGGTTCGATGCTGAACACAGCCAAGAACTACATGGATAGCGCGCCGTGGATGTCGATCTCACCCGGCATTGCGATCGTGCTGGTCGTGCTTGGTTTTAACCTGCTTGGTGACGGCTTACGCGATGCTCTCGATCCGCGCGAGCAATGACGGGTGTCGCCTGCCCGCCATAGTTAAGCTCCGATGCAGGATAACCATTCGCGCGTTAAGCACTTGATCGATCGGCGCGCACCATTCACGATGGTGCTTCGGATGACGCGCCATCGTGATGGCTGTGCTTAAATCCTCGCTTAGCAATGGGGACCAGCGCCGTGCAGAAACTCCGGGCTCTTTTCATACTTGCCTGCGCGCTTCCAGCCTTGTTGACTGGAACGGCTACTGCCAGTGCGCAGAGTTTCTTTTCATTCCTCTGGGAGGGCGGCTCGCGCGAAGTCGTATCCTTCAATCCCCGGCACGCACCCGGGCAGATCATTGTCAGCTTCGGCGATCGGCGCCTTTATTGGATCCAGCGTCCAGGCGTAGCGGTCAGCTATCCCATTGCGGTGCCGCGCGAGAAAAGTCGCTGGCAGGGTGTGACGCACGTCTCCGACAAGCGGCAGAATCCCGGCTGGACACCTACGGCGGAAATGCGCCGCGAGAATCCTCGCCTGCCCTCGCATGTGCCGGGTGGGCACCCGATGAATCCGCTCGGTGTGCGTGCACTCTACCTAGGCTCGACCATGTATCGCATTCACGGGACGGACGCGCCGTGGACGATTGGGACGGCGGCCTCGAAAGGCTGCATTCGAATGTACAATCGCGATGTGCTGGATCTCTATCCGCGCATTCCCGTCGGCACGCGTGTAACCGTTACGTGGCAGCGGTTTAGGGGCTGAACATCACCGCTTGGCGCCTGCAGCAAGCCGAAGGTTAGAAGCTCGCCATCGGCAGCGCTGCAGATTGCTGAGTGGCAAAGCATAGCGCGCAAATCCGCGTACGAGCACGCCCCCCAGCGGCATCGGCCCAAAACGATCCTTGCAAGGATGGGATCGGACGGGCATTCTGATGCCATTAGGGAGGAAGAAAAAGCATAATGAAGACGTATGTCGCCCGGCGCCTTCTGGCGCTGGTGCCGACGTTGTTCTTCGCGAGCCTGATCGTGTTCGTGACGGTGCGGTTGATCCCGGGTGACGTGATCGACCTCATGCTGAGCCAGAACGACGTCAGCGCCAGCAAGCTCACCCGCGATCAGCTGGTCGCGGCCCTTGGGCTCGACCGGCCCATGTGGGAGCAGTATGGCCGCTGGATGGGCGGCATCCTCTTCCGCGGTGATTTCGGACAGTCGCTTTGGCAGAGCGTGCCCGTGAGTGAGCTCCTGCTCGCGCGGATGCCGGTCACGCTGGAACTTGGTCTTCTCGCACTTATCGTCGCTCTGATAGTAGCGATCCCGATCGGTGTCTATTCCGCCATTCGGCAGGATACGACCGGCGACTACATCGCGCGCTCCTTCTCTATTCTCATGTTGGCCGTGCCGAGCTTCTGGACGGGCACGATGGTGATGGTGTTCCCCTCGATCTGGTGGGGCTGGTCGCCGGAAGTGCGCTTCGTGCCGTTCACCGAGAATCCCATCCAGAACCTCAAGCAGATGATCCTGCCTGCGATCATTCTCGGCACCGCGCTCTCCGCCGTATCCATGCGGCTCACGCGGACGATGATGCTCGAAGTCCTGCGCCAGGATTATATCCGCACGGCCTGGGCTAAAGGTTTGAGTGAGCGCCTTGTCGTCGCACGCCACGCGCTACGCAATGCCCTGATCCCTGTCGTGACACTCATCGGCGTGCAAGCACCGCTTCTCATCGGCGGCGCGGTGATCATGGAGCAGATCTTCGTCATTCCTGGCATGGGGCTTCTGCTGCTCGACGCCGTGTACCAGCGCGACTATCCGATCATCACCGGCGTGTTTCTTGTCGTCGGTGTCGCGATCATGCTGCTCAATCTCGTCATTGACCTGAGCTACGGCCTGCTCGATCCCAGGGTGAGGTATCGCTGATGGCGAGCGTGTCGGAGACCGCAAGTATCCGAAGACGCGGTGCGTTTGCCACCTTCATCATCCGGCTGTTCAAAGAGAAGCCGCTCGGCGCGGCGGGTGCGATCATTTTCCTCGTATTCCTCTTTTGCGGGATCTTTGCCGACTTTCTTGCTCCTTACGGCATGAACCAGATCTCGCCGCTCAATCGCCTGAAACCACCCTCGTGGCAGCATCCCTTCGGGACAGACAATCTCGGTCGCGACATGTTCTCGCGCTGCCTCTACGGCGCGCAGCTCTCCGTGATCATCGGCTTTTGTGCAGCAGGCCTCGCTACGATCATCTCCGTCGTCCTCGGCATCCTGACGGGTTACCTCGGCGGCCGCTTCGACATGATCACGCAGCGCTTTGTCGATGCGTGGATGAGCTTCCCTGATCTCATCATTCTCATCGTCGTTGTTTCCGTGCTCGGCCCGGGAATGCCGCAGATCATCGGCACCCTCGGACTACTGCTCGGCATTGCCGGATCACGCATCATCCGCAGCGCCGTCATAAGCGTGCGCGAGAACATGTACGTACATGCCGCGCAGTCGATCGGCGCACGCACGCCGCGCATTCTCTGGCGGCACATCCTGCCCAATGTCATGCCGCCGATCATCGTACTGTTCACTACACGTGTCGGCACCGTCATTCTCGCCGAGTCCGGTCTTTCATTTCTCGGTCTCGGTGTTCCGCCACCCGCACCGACGTGGGGCGGCATGCTCTCGGGTGCCGGTCGAACTTTCATGTTCCAGGGCCCCTGGCTCGCGCTGGCGCCTGGTCTATGCCTGACACTCGTCGTGTACTCGACGAATATGTTCGGCGATGCGCTTCGGGATCTGCTGGACCCGCGTATGAGAGGATCCAGATAGCACTCACTCATCAACAGAAGCCGGAATGGCCAAATTGCAAACACTGGGAGGACGACATGCGACACTACCTAGCAGTGCCGCTCCGGCTCAGCGCCGCAGCAGCCATGACGCTTGCTTTGTCGATAGGCACGGCATCGGCGGAAAAACCCAAGCCCGGCGGCACGCTCACCCTTGGCACGGTCTATCCGACGCTATCGGCGCTGTCATTCGATCCGGCCGACTGGAACTGGAAGCAGAACCACGACATCGGGCATTATTGCGAGCAGCTGTTTTCTGCTGACCTCACAAAGTCGGTGAAGAGCGGCGGCCCTCATCCATTTTACGCCGATGCGTGGCTTCCCTCGGACGCCATTCGTGGCGAGCTGGCAGAGAGCTGGGAGTGGAAGCAGAATCCGCTGCGCGTCGAGATCAAGCTCCGCAAGGGCATCATGTTCCCTGAGAAGGAAGGGGTCATGAAGTCCCGTGAGTTTACCTCAGAGGATGTGCTCTTCTCGTACAACCGTCTCGATGGGAGCCCGAAGCGCATCCGCGGGTACTTCGATCACGTCGACAAGGTCGAGATGCCCGACAAACACACCATCGTCTTCAACATGAAGCACCACTTCGCCGAGTGGGACTATCGCTTCGGCTGGGGTTACTTCTCGTGCATCTATCCCAAAGAGGTGGTCGATGCCGGTATCGCCAATTGGAAGAACGCCAACGGCACCGGCCCCTTCCTGATGACGGATTTCGTTTCTGGCAGCTCGAACACCTATGCGAGAAACCCGAACTACTGGGACAGCGACACGATCGGCGGCGAGAAGGTCAAGCTGCCTCTCATCGACAAGGTGATCTACCAGACGATCAAGGACGAGGCGACACAGCACGCCTCTCTGCGCACTGCCAAGCTCGACATTCTCGAGATGATCCGCTGGCAGGCCGTCGACAATCTCAAGAAGACCACGCCGCAGCTCAAGTGGTCGCGCTGGCTGAACATGTCCGGCACCTTCCTCGCCTTCCAGGTGGCGGAGAAGCCATTCGATGACGTCCGCGTCAGGCGCGCGATGAACTACGCCGTCAACAAGGAGGAGATCGTCAAGGCGTACTACAACGGCCATGCCGAGATGTTCGCTTATCCCATGCACCCGGACTACAAAGGCTACTTCCAGCCGCTATCGGAGATGCCGGCATCGGTGCAGGATCTCTTCAAGTACGATCCCGCGAAGGCCAAGAAGCTGCTGGCTGAAGCCGGGCACCCAAAGGGCTTCACCTTCAAGGTGCAGGTCTGCTCGTGCAACGCCGATCACATGGAGCTCCTGCCGCTGGTAGCAGCCTATCTCGAGCAGGTGGGCGTGAAGATCGAGATCCAGCCCATGGAGTATGGGGCATTCCTCTCAGCGATGACCGCGCGCAAAATGACCGCCGGCTACTTCATGAATAACGGCCACACCAATCCGACGACCACGATCCGCAAGTCTTTCACTACTGGTCAGACGTGGAACCCGTCCGGTTGGTCGGATCCCGAGTACGACAAGAAGATGGACGACGTCTACCAGGAGCCGGACGAGGCCAAGCGTCAGAAGATGCTGAAGGAGCTGACGATCGAGATCATCGACAAGGCGCCTTACATCTGGCTCCCGACGCCGTACCTCTACACAGCGTGGTGGCCGTGGGTGAAGAACTACAACGGTGAGCTGCGTGCCGGCGCGGTGCGTCCCAGTCCGATTTACGCGCGTCTGTGGATCGACCAGGAGATGAAGAAGAAGATGGGCTACTAGGTTGATAGCGGGCCGCGGGATGAACCGCGGCCCCCACACAGAGCAGGAGCCGCCGGCGGCATGGGCGCACCGATACTCCAGGTTCGCGGTCTCACGACACGCTTCCGCACGGATCGGGGTGAGCTGACGGCGGTCGATGACGCTTCGTTCGACGTTGATCGCGGTGAGACGGTAGCGATCGTTGGCGAGTCCGGTTCGGGAAAGAGCGTGACGGCGCTCTCCATCCTGCGCCTGATCCCATCGCCGCCGGGCCGTATCGCCGCCGGTGAGGTTATCTTCGAAGGACGCAATCTTCTGGAGCTGGACAACGCCAGCATCCGCGATATTCGCGGCAACAAGATCGCGATGATCTTCCAGGAGCCGATGTCTTCGCTCAACCCATCGCTCTCCGTCGGCATTCAGGTCGCAGAGCCGATCCATGAGCACCGGCGCACGCCTTGGGCCGCGGCGCTCGAGAAAGCAACAGAGCTGATCTCGCGCGTGCGCATTCCGGACGCCCAGAGCCGCCTCGCCTCCTTCCCGCATCAGTACTCTGGCGGCATGCGGCAGCGGATCATGATCGCCATGTCGCTCGGTTGTGCCCCGAGCCTGATCATCGCCGATGAGCCGACAACGGCGCTCGATGTGACTGTGCAGGCCCAGATACTCGATCTTTTGAAGCAGATAACGAAGGAGACGGGAACGGCACTCATGCTGATCACGCACGATCTCGGCGTCGTCGCGCGCTATGCCGACCGCGTCATCGTGATGTACGGCGGGCGCATAGTTGAAACCGCCCCGGCGCGCGAACTCTATAAGTCGCCGCGCCATCCTTACACCGTTGGGCTCCTCACATCGGTCCCCCGTCTCGATGGCGACACTGGCCAACGCCTCATTCCGATCGATGGTCAGCCGCCGGATCTGGCACGCCTTCCCCCTGGTTGCGCGTTTGCGCCTCGCTGCCGCGCGGCCATCGAGCGCTGTCATCACGAGCGACCGAAGCTCGAGCCTGTCTCCCCGACCCACCAGAAGGCGTGCTTCGTCGATGCAAACCTTGTCCAGTGAAGCGCCTGCCATGACCCGCGCGGGTGGTGCCGACGAGGTGCTCCGCGTCAGCGACCTCAAGGTGCACTTTCCGATCATGAGCGGCGCCATCTTCAAGCGCGAGATCGCGACTGTGAAGGCGGTCGACGGCGTGTCCTTTTCACTCGAGCGCGGCGAGACGCTCGGTCTCGTTGGGGAGTCCGGCTGCGGCAAGTCGACGACCGGCCTTGCCGTGCTCCGTATGCTGGCGCCGACGGCGGGACGTATCCTGTTCGAGGGCACCGACATCGCTCAGCATGATGCTTCGGCCATGCAAGCTATCCGACGGCGCATGCAGATGGTCTATCAGGATCCATACGGTTCGCTCAATCCACGCATGACCGTGCGCGACATCATCCTGGAGCCGTTGGAAGTTCACGGTCTCGCCAATGATCGCGCCGCGGCTCGCACGCGCGTCGACGAGCTGTTGCGCCTTGTTGGTCTCCTGCCCGATATGGCGGACCGCTACCCGCACGAGTTCTCCGGTGGACAGCGTCAACGCATCGGTATCGCGCGGGCCCTGGCACTCGAACCAACGCTGATCGTCTGCGATGAGCCGGTTTCTGCGCTCGATGTCTCCATACAGGCGCAGGTCGTCAATCTGTTCATGGACCTCCAAGAGCGGCTAGGTCTCACCTACCTCTTCATCGCTCACGACCTGGCTGTCGTGCGGCATATCTCGGATCGCATTGCCGTCATGTATCTCGGCCGGATTGTCGAGATCGCGCGGCGTGATGAACTTTATGCGAGCCCACTCCACCCCTACACGCAGGCTCTGCTTGCGGCCGTCCCCGTTGCCGATCCGGAAGTGGAGGCCGCCCGTCCGCGCATGATCGTTACCGGTGAGGTACCGAGCGCACTGAGGCCACCGCCCGGATGCCGCTTCCACACGCGCTGTCCTTCGGCCATGCCTGTGTGCAAGACGATTGATCCACAACTCACTGACCTGAGTCAGGGGCGCGCTGTCGCCTGTCACCTTCACGTGTCACCGAACACATAGCTGGTGCGCTGGCATGGCGACCGCCTGCGAAAGTCTCCATTCGTGGCGTCGATCCATGGGATCATCATCGCTACTGGCAGCGAACATTAAACTTGACTCTATAGGTAAAGAATAAGCTATGGTCCGATGGCGCCGCTGCCGGCGCTCCAAGCGCTAACGCAATCGGGCTGCAATTTTATGAGTGAGCGCCGCTATCTTCAGGTCGTGACGTTGGACGGTAAGGTACTCGAGGGCACCTGCCATCACCGCACCCGTGATCTACCGCGTATCGAGGTAATGCAACTCGATAGCCGAGAGCAGCTGTGCCTGAAGCTGGTTCGCTATATCTGCGAGAGCTTGGCGGCCAATACTGAAAGCGGTGCGAGGATCGCGCATCAGTTGGCGGAGCGTCAGCTGGGCGAAGTGGATGGCTCGATCCTCGTCGGCAACATCACAGCGCTCCTGCAGGCCATTCGTTCTGAGCGAACGCGCGACTTCGCGTTCATGCCGGCCGACTGCCCAGTGTGCAGCCGCCATCTTTGTGGGGAGGAGCTGGCAATTCTGGAGCTGTTGAGAGCAGCGTGCAAATCGGACGGCGCCGCGCTTACGGACTGGGCCTGCGACTTGGTCGGTGAGGGGATGGTGGTCTGTGTCGTGCTCGCGGCGAGCGCGCTTGTCGCGCAGTTGGATACGCTGACCTCTCCTGCCGATATTCAACGGCCGTTTCGAGTGCCCGGATAGAAGAATGGAAGAATTCTACGATCTGTCAGGACTAAAAACTATACTAAAGAAGTATAGAAGATGCGATGGAGGGCGGAGGGCCGCCACTATTTTGGCCTGTGGCGCATCACGCGGACGCGCCGCAGGCTGTCTTTGTGTCCGCGCTGGTTCACGCAGCCAATGCGCGCGCGAACATTTGACAAGAAGAACGAGGTGCAAGCCATGAGCGCGCTGCAGTCCCGAGCCGAGGCTATGAATGGTGCGCAGCCTGGCAGAAGCGTCGACGCGCCCATTCTATCCGTATCGAACCTCACGACGTCCTTCCTCCGCGACCGCGTGTGGAACTCTGTTGTTCGAGACGTCTCGTTCGAGATCGCGCCGCGCGAGACGGTCGCGGTTGTCGGTGAATCCGGCTCGGGAAAGAGTGTCACGGCCCTCTCCGTCATGCGGCTCATTCCAGACATCAACGGCCGGGTCGAGGGCAGTATCCGCTTGGCTGGCAAGGAGCTGACGGCCCTCTCCGACAATGAGATGCGGCATGTCCGTGGCAATCAGATCGCTATGATCTTCCAGGAGCCGATGACCTGCCTCAATCCAGTGTTGACGGTAGGCTTTCAGATTGTCGAGGCGTTGCTCTGCCACAAGGACATGACGCGAGAGGCAGCCGAGGCGGAGACAATACGGCTCTTGGAGCGCGTTCGAATTCCCGCTGCCAAGACGCGATTCCATGTGTATCCGCACAACTTCTCCGGCGGGATGCGCCAACGCGTGATGATCGCCATGGCGCTCGCGTGCAAGCCCAGACTCCTCATTGCCGATGAGCCGACGACAGCATTGGACGTCACCATCCAGGCGCAGATTCTGGAGCTCCTGAAGGAGCTGCAGAAGGAAGAGGGAATGTCTGTCCTCTTCATTACGCACGATATGGGGGTCGTCGCCGAGATCGCGGATCGGACGATTGTCATGTTGAATGGCAATGTCGTCGAGACCGGCACGACCGAGAACATCTTCTCGAGTGCCCGGCACCCCTATACCCGCGCTTTGCTGTCGGCCGTTCCCGTGCTCGGATCGATGGAAGGCCGCCCGCGGCCAATGCGCTTTCCCGTCGTCGACAAGGAAACGGGTTTGTCGGATGTGCCGACCGAAGCCGCGGATACGGTCAAGCCGGCGCAACGGCCAATCCTCGAGGTCTCGGGATTGACGACGCGTTTCAACATCAACGCTGGCTTGTTCGGAGGTGTTGTCGGTCGCGTGCACGCCGTAGAGAACGTCTCGTTCAGTGTCCAGGTCGGCGAGACGCTGGCGCTCGTCGGGGAATCCGGCTGCGGCAAGTCGACGACGGGGCGCTCGATCCTGCATCTTATCGAGCCAAACAGTGGCTCGGTGGTCGTGGATGGGCAGAACGTATTGAAAATGGGAGGGTCTGAGCTTCGTGAGATGCGAAAGAAGATGCAGATCATTTTCCAGGATCCTTTTGCGAGCCTCAACCCACGCATTACAGCAGGCGGCGCCATCGCCGAACCTCTGTACGCTCTGGGTGTTTCAACCAAATCGGAGGCTCTCGACAAAGTCGACGACCTGCTCACCCGCGTCGGATTGAAGCCCGATATGGCGAGCCGCTACCCACACGAGTTCTCCGGTGGGCAACGTCAGCGGATCTGCATCGCGCGCGCGCTGGCGCTCGGCCCTAAGCTCCTCGTGGCGGACGAGGCGGTCTCGGCACTCGATGTCTCAATCAAGGCCCAGGTCATCAACCTGATGCTTGATCTCCAGGCGAGCATGGGCCTCTCCTATCTGTTCATATCGCACGACATTGCAGTCGTGGAACGCGTCAGCCACCGCGTCGCGGTTATGTATCTGGGTGAGATCGTGGAGATCGGACCGCGCGAGGCAATCTTCGGTAACCCGCAGCATCCTTATACCAAGAAGCTGATGGCGGCTGTGCCGATCCCTGATCCATCGCGTCGCAACTTGGAGCGCGGGGTATCGAACGACGAGATCAAGAGCCCCGTGCGGCCGCCCGACTTTGTGCCGCCTCAACGCCTCTACCGCGAGGTGTCGCCTGGGCACGTCGTCCAGATATGGGGCGAGGAGTGGGCGGCGTAAGCAAATGGCCCGATGATGCTGCGAGGGGCATCTGCTTTACGCCGCTGCTGCCGAGAGCGGAAATGTCGCTCGAGTCGCGATTACTTCGACGCGGCTAGCGTGGGTGTTCGACGTCCTCGCCCAGCAAGAACGCCGAAACGTCGTCTGAGAACTGTTTGCTTTTGCCCGCGACAAGGACGCATGTCGGATCATTAGGATCGCGCTGCGCCCGCGGCATGCCGTGTGCGACAAGGGCCGCCGCGCAGGCAACCCAGTCGCCATCCGCGACGGGCTCGTTGAGTGACGCCCAGCTCAGCGTCCCGCACGCGTTGTCACCATAACCATGTTCCTCGGTCCAGGACGCGCCGTGCTCGAGCAGGTACTGTGTGAGTGCGGCGTCACCACGAAAAACCGCATGGTTCAGTGCGCTGGCGCTCCAATCCCCGCCACGAACAGCAATCGGCCAACCGAGCTCAACCATCACCCGGACGGGCGCACCACAGCCCGCTGCGGCCAACTCGGGCAGCAGTCGAAACTGGCTCTCACTCAGTGCAGCGGGGAGATCGCTGCGTCGGGATTGGATGTGCCGAGCCGCGTCGATGTCACCGCGGGCGCAAGCGGCGATAAACAGATCGTCGTCAGTGACGCTCTCTTTCACGCCCTCTTGCTGCAGGACCTCCGCCACCTCCGGTAGCCCATAGCGCAGTGCCTGGACGTGGGCGCTGACTCCGTCCTTCGTCTTGACTGTTGGATCGACGCCAGCCGCTAGTATTGCCTCGATGTGCGCCGGGGATCGCCGCCGCCGGATCGCCCACAGCAGGAGGCGTCCCCCTTGCAGCTCGCTCGCACCCGCTGCGTGCGATAGGAGCAGCCGGAATATGTCGAGATCATCGAAATCGAGCGAGCGATAGAGCGCGTTCGTACCGGTGACAGTGGCGCCAGCCTCGAGGAGTACGCGTGTGCAGGCGGGCGACTCCAGAGAGTGGTACAGCGACTCATTGTCGTTTGGATCGGCGCCCGCGGCGAGAAGCCGGCGTGTCAGCTCGACATCATGGTTCACACCTGCTGCGCCGTAGAGCGCAGAGAGCTTGTGATCCTTCGATGGTGCAGCGACAGACGCCGGCGGCCATCGACTGCCGACCGATTGATTGGGATCGGCACCTGCTGCGAGCAGCAGATCGACCGTCTCGTGCAGCCGAGCCTTATGTTCCGCCAAGCGCAGCAGGCCCGAGTGGGTCGTCGCAACGAGAGGAGGCAATGCGAGCGGGCCGCCGGGTTCGTTGATCCACGATGGGGCACTCTCGATCTGGCGCCGTACGACGGAAACATCTCCGATAGCGCAGGCCATCCAGGGGTTTTGCGCGGCTAATCCCGGATTGTCCGATAGCAACCGAACTGCGGCGCCGGGGCGTGAGCGGTTCATACCGCCGGCAATGTCGCCCGCGTAAACCAAGCGTGCGAATGCATCCGCGAGTGCGCTCGGATCGGATGCTTTGTCCGAAAGGCGGATTGCCTCGATGAGACTTCTGAGATCTTCCCAGGAGGCGAAGCCGTATTCGCGTGCGATGCACGAGTGCGCATCACGCAGACGCAAGTGTAGTTGTGCGATTGATGCGTCCGCGCGCCCAGCGGCTGCGGGCAACGACTGGCGGAAGCGCTCGATGGCTGCGGGATCGCCACGTCTGTAGTCGGCCAGGAGCTCCTTGGCCTGCTTCTTCAATTGATCGATATGGGGCCGGCTGGGCAGGGGTTTCATTGGAACCTCCGTGCATTTAGCGCCGACGACCCGCAACACGGCTGCACAAAGGTTGAAATTTGTCAGCTTATCTATGCAAGTGGGCTCTGCCCTTCCCGCGGGTCCGGTTGCGGCTTGCACCGCTTCCTAAAAATTATGAGGGCAGACCCGCGATGTCAATTGCCAGCGAGGCACTCGGCCTGTTTGACGAGGACGCAAACCAAATCAATTCGAGCTGACGGCTCGAACAGGTGCGCGTAGTCGCAGGGCCCTAAAAGGATCTAGCGTCCGCCCACCAACTGAACTGCGGTATGGCGCTCTGGCTCATCGTGTTCGGCGATGGATGTGGACAGGTGCTCGATGAGCCGCCGCGTAGCCGTTGACAGCGACGCGCCTTTTCGTACGCACGCATAGTGTGGGCGAACGGCCCAATCTTCGCTCAGCTCCAGCTGGCGCAAATGCATGACCGGAGCAAGCTTCGCCGTTATCCGCTCCGCCGTGATGGCTATGCCGAGGCCGGCTTCCACCATCCTGCAGGCTGCATCGAAGCCCGTGACACGAATGCGCGACTTGAGCACCCGCCCCGCCTGGCGCGCGGCCGTCTGCGTGAGGTACTCGGTCATGCTGTCCGCCTCCTGACAAATGAACTCGTCGTCGAGGAGTTCGTGAAAGCGGGCACACGTACGATTGGCAAGCGGGTGACGCGCTGGAAGCAGAACCGTAAGGCGATCGGTATGAAATCTGAAGCGTTCGAGTCCAGTCGCCGGCAACTCGCCAACGTAGAGGCCGAGGTCGGCGCGGTTCTCGAGCACGGCACGAATGACCGAAGGGCTCGTAGCCTCTTCGAGTTCGACGCGCACCATCGGATGCTGGTCTAGAAAACTCTTCAGCGCCTCTGGTACAGCCCCGAATACGGCCGACTCTGCTGCGTGGACCCGGATCAGTCCAAAGCTGCCCGATGCAAAGCCTCGAAGCTCCGCATCAAGGTGCTCGACATCACGCAGCACGCTCCGCGCGTGCTCGAGAACTGCATATCCGGCGGCAGTCGGTTCGATGCCGTTATGCCGGCGGTTCAAAAGCAGAACGTCGTAGCTCTCCTCGAGATCCGCGATGCGGCGACTGATCGCGGATATGGCGATGTGTTTGCGCTCTGCTGCCTTCGCGAAGCTGCCTTCTTCGACGACCGCCACAAAGAGGTCCAACGTCAACAGGTCCAATCTTGAACTCATGCCGTTGGTGCCTCCGTTGCTGTGCGCTACGTGATTTCAACTCCATACGTCGCAGCAGCAGCGGCTGCCGAGACATAGCCCTGGCGCACATCCTCCCTGATCCGATCGGGGTCTCGTTCCGAGGAATTGCCGTATCCTCCCGCCCCGGCTAGCCGGAAGCTTAGCACATCCCCGCGACGCAATGTGCAGACCTCTTTCGAGCCGAGTTCGGTGACCTTGCCATCGCGAATGAGCAAGGTCTGGCCGAGTGCTCCCGATTCACCGCCGAACAAGCCGTAGGGTGCGTTCTTGTGGCGGTCGCTCAGCAGCGTGAGCGTCGTATCGTCGAGCAGCACCTCGATGTCCTTGCGCATGCCACAGCCGCCGCGGAAACGGCCCCCACCGCCGGTGTCGGGTATCAATTCGAGCCGCTGGATGCGGGTCGGATTGATGGTCTCGTGAACTTCGATCGGGATATTGGCGCAGTTGAACACCGGACAGAAAGCCTCCGGGCCGTCGGTATCGACGCGCCCGCCGTAACCACCGATGATCAGGTCATACATGATCCAGCGCTTGCCCGTCTCAGGATGTACGCCCCCGAAGTTCGGGTTGCTCCAATGCGAGAAGGCGCCCATGGCCCGCTCGGGGAGCACTTTGGCCATAGCCCCGTTGATCGTGTCGAAGATGCGGACCTGGCAACCCGCGCGCCCGCCGCCCGCGGCCGGATATTGAGCATTGAAGAAGCTGCCGGGGCGCGCCTTCACTTCGATCACACGCATGACGCCGGAGTTTTGCGGCACATCGATGCCGGCAAAGATCCTCATTCCGAAGAGGGCATAGGCGCGTGAGTAGTTGAGGTAACAATTCAGGCCTGCGGGCACCTGATCGCTGGAGCGCGAATAGTCGACAGTCAGTTTTCCATCCTCGAACGTCATGTCGACGCAGACGTTGATTGGATCGGTGCCGGGACCGTAATCGTCGAACTTGTCGTCGAAGCTGTACGTGCCGTTTGGAATCCGGCGCAGTAGCTCTCTCGCGCGCGCCTCGGAATGATCGAGGATGGCGTTCATGACGTCATCCATGGTCTCGCGGCCATACTGCGCAAAAAGCGCGCGCAGGCGCGTCACACCGACGTTGTTGGCGTTGGCCTGGGCGCGTAGATCACCGCGCAGCTTCTCGGGCAAGCGCACGTTGCCCATGATGATCCGCAGCATATCCTCATCGAATACGCCTTTGCGGATCAGCTTTACCGGCAGGATGCGGATGCCTTCGGCGAAGGCGTCCTTTGTGCCCTGAACGCCTTGGGAACCGGGAACAACGCCGCCGACGTCAATATGATGCGCGGTGTTGACGACATAACCGATCAATTGCTTTGCATCGTCGAAAACGGGCTGCATGAAGAAGAAGTCGGGGAAGTGTCCCGCTCCGAGCGCCGCGTCGTTCGTGACGAGTGTGTCGCCGGGCTCGAGCTGCTCGACCGGGATGTAGGCGAGCATATTTTGCACCGCAAAGGGCATCGAGCCGAGATGACCCGGGGTGAAATTGCCCTGCGCGATCATGCGGCCGAATCGATCGAATACGGCAGCGGAGAAGTCGTCGCCCTCGCGCACGGCCTCGGAGAAGGCCGTACGGCGCAACGCGGTGCCCATCTCTTCCGCGATCGAGATGAGGTTCTTCCAGAGCACCGTCAGGGTGATCGGATCGATCGCGCGATTGCGCTCTGATCGCAATGCTGTCTCGGTGCTCATTTTGTGCTCCCAATTTCAATGACGAGATGTCCAGCGAGGCTCACCGACGCGGTGTCGCCCGGCAGCACGACGGTCGTTGCCTCACGTTCCTCGATAAGTACGGGCCCGGTGATCGTCTCGCCCCGCTTGATCGCGTATCGATCGACCACCTGGCAGGGGATCTTGCCGCCGAGCTCGGGGAAGTATGCTGGCCGCTCCTTGTTGGGGCGGCGCGCGCCAGCGCTTTCGACGCGAGCTGCGATCTTGCGTCGGCTCGCCATGATCGTTGCGGCAACATACCAATCTGTGACCTCGATTTCGGCATCTCGATCGATATAGCCGTACTCGCGCATGTAGGCAGCGAGGAACGCCTCCCGCATAGCCGCGATATAGGCCTCGTCGACACGCCCATCGGGAAGATCGACGCGGATCTCGTAGCCTTGCCCGACGTGCCGCATCCAGGCGCTGCGCTTGACTTCGGCATCGCCCTTGCCTTGGAGCGACGCGGCCTGATTGCGGGCGCGCTCTTCGAGTTCGGAGAATACGGTTCCGACCGTCGCCGCGGCACCTGCGCTCAGCGCAAGGATGCGGGTTACTGTCGCGTCGACCTTATGATCCGCGACCAGGAGACCGACTGCCGATCCAACGCCTGCGGCTCGCGGAACGATGACGCGCGGAACATGCAGGGCCCGCGCGAGGCGGCAAGCGTGCAGGGGGCCGGCGCCGCCGAATGCGACCATCGCGTACTTGCGTGGATCGCGGCCGCGTTCGAGCGATACGATCCGCATCGCGCGCTCCATGTTGGCGTTCGCGACAGAGTGAATACCCCAGGCCGCCTCGTCGGTGGTAAGGCCGAGCTGGTTGCCGATCGTATCATCGACGGCCTTTGCCGCAGCCTCCACATCGAGCTTCATGGCGCCGCCATTGAAGTAGTTCGGATCGAGGTAGCCAAGAACGAGATTGGCATCCGTGATCGTCGCCTGGGCGCCTCCCCGGTCGTAGCACGCCGGTCCCGGCACTGCGCCGGCACTCTGCGGGCCAATCGCAACGAGACCCGCGTCGACACGCGCAAGACTGCCGCCACCGGCGCCGATCTCGAGAAGCTCGATTGCGGTTATGTTCAGAGGCAGGCCGCTGCCACGCGTGTAGTTGACGCTATCGATCTCGAAGGTGGGCGTGACGGCAGCTCGGCCGGCGTCAATGGCGCCGAGCTTGGCCGTCGTTCCACCCATGTCGAAAGTCAGAACGTCCTCGTAGCCTTCATCGCGACCGACTTCCGCGCACATCAGAACGCCTGCGGCAGGGCCGGACTCGACAATGCGCACGGCATAAGATCGCGCCAGAGCCGGCGATACGAGACCACCGTTGGACTGCATGATCGACAGCCCGGCGTTGATGCCGAGCTTCTTCAGCGCCGCATCGAGCGCGCCGAGGTAGGTATGGACGAGCGGCTTGACGTAGGCGTTGGCAACGGTCGTGCTCGTGCGCTCATACTCGCGATACTTCGGCGAGATGAATGACGAGAGGCTGATCTGCATGTCGGGTAGGGTGGCGCGGATCAATGCCTTGATGCGCTGCTCGTGCGCGGGGTTGGCGTAGGAGTGCAGCAGAACGACCGCTACCGAGTCGTAGCTGCCCTTCTTGACCGCTTCGATCGCCTTGGAGACGCTCGCTTCATCAAGTGGCCGAAGTATGCTGCCGTCGAAGGCCGTACGTTCCGTGACCTCGAATACGTCTGCACGTTCCACCAGCGGCTTCGGCTTGACGATGTGCAGCGTGTAGGTGTCGTACCGCTTCTGGCGGCCGATCAGCAGCACATCCCGAAAGCCTTCCGTCGTTATGAGCGCGGTCCTGCTGCCTTTCCGCTCGAGAATGGCGTTCGTTGCGACTGTTGTCGCGTGCATGATCGTGGAGATTTTCTGGGGCGACAATTCCTTGGCGGCGATGCGCTCGGCAAGGGCTGTCGCGACGGCCTGGTCGGGCGCCTTCGGCGTTGTCGGCACCTTCCAGATATCGAGGTCGCCCGTGGCCGTGTCCAGAAGGACGAGGTCGGTGAACGTGCCCCCGATGTCAAACGCGAGTTGAAGCATTATCTTTTTCTTTCACCTCCGATTGACCGCCAGTCTCATCGATATCGGGAGATCTGTCAGTAGTTGATGCCGAGCCACTCTTTGACCTGACCATGCAGGTCCGTTTGAAACACGCTGCTCTCACCTTCGGCCGAAACCGTGCCGAGCGTCAGGACGTAGACGTAGCTCGCGACCTCGATCACCTTCCGGATGTTGTGGTCGACGAGAAGAACGCTCGTGCCTGTCTTGGCGAGTGTTGAGATGTGCGCGAATACCTCCTCCGCGACCTTCGGCGCCAGACCAATGCTCGGCTCGTCGATCAGGCATAGCGTAGGGCGCTGCACATGAGCGATGCCAAACTCCAGCAGCTTTCGCTGTCCGCCGCTCAGTCGCGTCGCGAGTTGGCGTCGCTTCTCTTGCAGAATTGGGAACTGCTCCATCACGTCCGCGACGCGGCGATCGATCTCGGCGCGCGATAGGCCATTTACAGCGCGGCGCGTCTCGATCGGCAGGCGTAAATTCGTCTCTACGCTCATGTAATCAAAGAGGCCGCCATCCTGCGGAATGAGCCAGAGGCCTTTCGACGCGAGTTCGTGCGGCCTGCCATGCGTGATATCCTGCTCATCAAAGAGAATGCGGCCAACGCGCGGGCGCAGGAAGCCGAATATGGATTTCATGACGGTCGACTTGCCCGCACCATTCAACCCGACCAAGCCAGTGACGCTGCTCTTGCGCACATTCAGACTGAGCCCACGAAGAATGTCGATATCGGCCGAGTAGCCGGCTGTAACATTCTCGATCTGAAGTATGGCGCTCATCAGTGATTGGGTCCGAGGTATGCTTCGATCACCGCCGGTTCGCGTAGAACCTGATCTGTTGGCCCGTCAGCCAGCACGCTCCCTGCCGCCAGGCATACGACGCGCGGACAAAGATCGATGACAATCGGCATGTCATGGCTCACCAGAATGTAGGCCTGTCCTGCAGCATTCGTTCGGCGGACGTAGTCCGCGAGTACCTGCCGCATGGTCGGATGAATGGCCGCGAAGGGTTCGTCGAGAAGAGCGATCTTGGGCGCCTTCATGAAGCAGCAGGCGAACTCGAGAAGCTTCTGCTGACCGCCGGAGAGGTCCGATGCAAAGGCTTCGCGATAGGCAAGAAGCTTGAGATCGTCGAGTACCTCGTCTGCCCGCTCGGTCGCCTCGCGCTTGCCGAGCCCAAGCGCAAAGCCGGCCGTTAGCAGGTTCTCGATCACGGTCATCTCGGTGTAAACGCGCGTGAGCTGAAACATGCGGATCATGCCGGCGCGTGCGATGCTGTCCGCCGCCATGCCGCCGACGTCCGTACCGTCGAGCGCAATGCGCCCGGCATCTGGCCTCAGCAGGCCGCTCATCATGTTGAGCACTGTGGTCTTGCCGGAGCCATTCGGCCCGAGGAAACCAACGAGTTCCCCATCGCCGATGGTGAACGATACGCCGTCCACAGCGACAAGGCTGCCAAAGCGTTTGGTCAGGTTCTCGACTGCAATGAGTGCGCTCATGGCGAGGCCAGCACCTCCGTCGCTTTTGCGCCGCTCCGCGCCTGCGTCCCCACTCGGGCATTGAAGATCATTGCGGCGCGCCCGACGAGGCCCTCCCGGCAGAAGCGGGCGAAGAGGATCACAACGATCGGGAAGACAATGTGCTGATAGTCTCCCGCAGCCCGCAGGTACTCTGAGCTGACATTGACGAGCAAAGCCCCGACGAGGGGGCCAAGTAGTGTTCCCATGCCGCCGAGAACGACCATGCTCATCACAAGACCTGTTACGAGCAAGTGTCCAATGCTCGGGCTCACGATGATCACGTAGTGCGCAAAGAGCGCGCCTGCGAGGCCGCTAAGCCCTGAGCTGACGCTGAACGCAAAGACCTTCCAGAAGACCGTGCGGACACCTCGGGCGCGTGCGCCGGTTTCGTCGTTGCGGATCGCGCGGAGATAGAGGCCGCATGGCTGGCCAAGCAGCCAGTGCAGGCCGATCAGAAAACCGCCAACCGCCACCAGGAACATGTAGTAGTAGCTGCTCTGATGCGCGAAGAGCGCGGGAACCTGGAGGCCAATCTCGCCGCGGGTGATGTCGAAGCTGTTCAGCACAATCACGCGCAGGATCTCGGCGAGTGCGAGAGTTGTGAGTGCCAGATACGGACCGCTGAGGCGCAGCGTCAGCACACCAATGACGAGACCTACGATCGCGCATACGATTGCACCCGCAGGAATGCCGAGCCATGGCTCGACACCTGCATAGGTCCAAAGCAGCGCGGTAACGTAAGCGCCGAGCATCGCAAAGCCCGCGGGCGCGAGCGAGAACAGCCCCGTGTAGCCCGCGAGCAAATTCCAGTTCGACGCCAGCAGCGCATAATAGAGCGACGTGATCACGACGCCTTGCCAGTAGATCTCGAGCCCGAGCGACGGAAGGGGCGCGAGTGCCGCGAGGATTGCGAGGGCGACCAAGAGCTGGGTTCGGCTCGTCGGCGCCGCAGGGCGGCGAAGCGATGATACGCGGCTTGCCATGATCAGACCTCCCGCCGCGTTTCGCCGAAGAGACCATTCGGGCGCAGGAGAAGGACGAGAACGAGCAAGGCGAGCCCGTAGGTGTCGCGATAGGAGAACGAGATATAGATCGCGCCGAGACTTTCGATCACGCCGAGCAGCAGTCCGCCGATCAAGGCACCGAGCGGCGATCCAAGGCCGCCGAGCACGATGATGACGTAGGACTTGATTGCCGGAAACGCGCCGACGTCCGGCGACGGGCTGATCATGTTCGACAATAGCGCACCGGCAAGAGCGGCAAGCCCTCCAGCTGTCGCGAATACGATAGTGCTTACCTTGCCGACATCGACGCCCATGACGGCGGCGGCAGAGCGGTTCTGAGCGACGGCCCGGATCTGTCGCCCCCACAAGCTGTAGTTCAGCAGGTAAAGCGTGCCGAAGAGGAAGGCGAGCGCGATGCCGAGCGCCGCGATCTGGTGCGGTGAGACGCGAACGCCTGCAAGAAGAAGGGGTGGCCCGTCGATCAGTCGTGGCCCCTGCAGCGACCATGGCCCGACGATCTTCGTCATCGCCGCAATCAGCAGAATGGAGAGCGCGAATGTGACGATGATGGCGTATTCATCGCGCCCCTGCTGGCGACCGCCAAACTCTGCGTAGATCGGCCGGATGAGGAGCTTCTCCACGATCCACCCGAGGGTGCCGCCCGCAAGCACCGCCGCCGGCAGCGCAACGGCGATCGGCACGCCGAGATTATGGTAGAGGAGCACGTAGGCGAAGCCGCCGATCATATAGAACTCGCCATGGGCGAAGTTCACGATCCGCAGCACGCCAAAGATCATCGTCAGACCGAGCGCCATCAGGGCATAGAAAGTGCCGGTGATGAGACCGCTGACGAGCATGGAGGAGAGCACGTAGTAGACCTCCGCAACTCCGGAAGAAGGCTGATCACCGTGAGCGCGAAGCCCTGGCCGGGCTTCGAGGCGGTGGGGCATCAGGGCGCCACGATGGCCTTCACTTCCAGAGGCCCGTCGCTCTGCTTCAGCAGCGTCGTGTCGTCGAGCTTCTGATCCACGGCGGTGATCTGGTAGATCGCGTAAGGCACTTCGACCCACTGATTGAAGGTAGGTCCCGGAGTCTTGTCGAACGTGATCTTGCCTCGCGTGCCGACATAATCCGTGTTTGCAAGCGCCTCGGTCAACGCTGCTGGCTCGGTGCTATTGGCGCGCTTTGCGGCATCGATGATGACGAATAGGGCATCCGCAGCCTGGAACGAGAGGCGGCCGGGTTCAGCCTTGTAACGCTCGACGAAGCGCTTGCGGAATTCGACGCCGATCGCAGGCAGATCGAACTTCGGATGGTAGTGACCGAATGCCAAGGCGCCTTTGCCGGCACCGCGGATGTTCTTCCAGAAATCCGGATTGTCGGTCATGCCGCCCATCTCGAAGAAGATGGTGTCCTTAGTCGGTGCGACGCCCTGGTCGTAGAGCTGGTTCATGAGAATATAGCCAGCGGGCGCGATCAGCTCGCTCACGATGACGTCGGGCTTCTCGGCCTGCATCTGAAGCACGACCGGCAGATAGTCCTTGGCGGCGCGATCGAGGATGATCGACCTGTACTGGATCTGCGGTGCGCGCTCCTTCAGCTGCTTGCTCATCTCCTTTTCGAGGCTGAAGCCTGCATCGGTATTGTCGAACGCACCGATGACTTTCTTGGAGCCCAAGGCGAGGAGCGTATCGACGGTTGCCGTGATGACGCGCGTCGTGTAGGGACCGGGGCTGAACACCTGCGGGATGCCGGCGGTGCGGATCCCGCTCGCCCATCCGTTCACGTTCACGACGGGAATACCGTACTTCTTGGCGACTTCGAGCGAAGAGAGCACGACGTTGCTCGATGCCTGACCGGTGATGACGCTGACCTTGTCGCGGGTGATGAGACGCTCGGCCACCGTGCGGCCGCCCTCCGTCGTGCCCTGGTCGTCGGCAATCACCAGCTTGATCTTCTTGCCGATGACACCGCCTTGCTCGTTCTGCCAGTCCGCGACGAGTTCCAAGGCCTGCCGCACTTGGATGCCCTGAATAACGGAGCCCGGCGGCGTCAGAATCGTGGATACGCCAACGTCAAACGTTTCTTGCGATTGGGCTCCGTAAGCAGTGGCGAATACTGCCGCCGTAATGGCGACAGTATAAGCGAGCTTATTCATGCAACATATTCTTGACATCATCTCAGATATCTCCGCTCTGATCATGGATATGCTAGTGCATATATTGTGCCAAATCGATCATCGCGGTTCAATTTGGGATGATATTCTTGCTCAAGCATCTCGTCAGGCGCTTCGCGCATCGGCGTACGCGCGGTCCAGGGCTGTGCCAAACCGCTTGAGCATCTCGTCGACACCCGGCTCATCGATGATGATTGGCGGCGAAAAAGCGACCCTGCTGCCGATAACCCTGAGGATCAGGCCGGCATCGCGGAGATGCTCGTCGACGCCGCGCATATTCGGGAGTGGTGTGCGCGCTCCCTTGTCAGAGACGAGTTCAACGCCGGCAATCATGCCGACGCCGAGCACCTCGCCAACGAGCGGATGTTCTGAAAATCGTGCAAGCTTGCTTTGAAAGTAGGCACCGACGCGCTGCGTGTGCGCAACGAGATCCATCTCTTCGTAGATGTTCAGCACCTCGAGCGCGACCGCCGCGGCGACGGGATGTCCCGTATATGTGTAGCCATGCACGAAGCTGCCGAGCTTGCGGCTCTGCTCGACCATGGCCTGGTAGACCTTCTCGTTGAGCAGCAGCGCCGAGATCGGCATGAAGGCCGCGGACAAGGCTTTTGCGCAGGAGATGATGTCGGGCTGCAGATTGAACGTCTGAGTGCCCCACCAATTGCCGGTGCGTCCGAAGCCGCAGATGACTTCGTCAGCGACGAAGAGGACGTCGTACTTCTTGAGGACGGCCTGGATCTTTGCGAAATACGTCGGCGGCGGCACGATCACGCCACCTGCACCCATGACAGGCTCGGCGAAGAATGCCGCGACAGTATCGGGGCCCTCTTCCAGAATCATCGCTTCGAGCGCTTCCGCCATGCGTGTTGCAAACTCTTCAGGCGTCTCGCCGTCGAGCTGATTGCGGTAGTAGTGCGGGTTCAATGTGTGCCGGAACTGCGGAAGCGGCAGGTTGAAGTCCACATGCATGTCCGGCTTGCCGGAAAGACTTCCAGCAGCGACCGTAGTCCCGTGATAGCCGCCCATGCGGCCTATGATCTTGTTTTTCTCGGGCTTGCCGTGAGCAGCGTGGTAGTACCAGCAGAGCTTGATCGCGGTGTCGTTAGCCTCCGATCCGGAGCACTGCAGGAGCACCTTGGACATTGGCACAGGCGACAGCTCGATGAGCTTCTCTGCAAGCTCGACTCCGGCCGGATGGGCCGTGCTTCGATAGCTGTGATAGTAGCCGAGTGTGCTGATCTGGCGCGCGGCCACTGCAGCAATGCGATCGCTGGCGAAGCCGAGGGAGGCGCACCACAGACCAGCCGCGCCTTCAATGAACTCTTTTCCGCTGTCGTCATAGATGCGGATGCCATCCCCGCGCACGATGATAGTTGGGCCGGTCTCTTCGTGTTTCGCGAGATTGGTCTGTGGGTGGATCACATATGCGATGTCTCGCGCCTGCAGCGAATTCGGCCGAATAAGGTTCATCGGTGCCTCGAAGGTTGACGTGCCATGCGTCCCGAGCGGCCAAACCGCCCCGGCGTCAACGCTATCCACGACGAACCGGCTGAGGAACTATCGGATTGGAGAACACCCGTTCTCCGACGGAGAATGTTCGTGGCGGATTATTGAGCTCAGGCGGACTGCGTCTCGCCGTAGAAGAGCGCGCGGGCCAATGCCGATAGCGACCGGCCGTTTTGCCCTGGCCGGGTTGCCGGTCGACAGGATCACTCGATCGACATCGGGCCTGAGAGTGGCGATATCTCGGTTTTGTGGACGGCCAGGGCCAAAATCTGCCACATCATAGCGCGATGCGGATTACCGTCCCCACAAAGCACGAAGCCGGGTTTCAGGACTATGCACGCCTGTTCGAGCGCTTTGAGCAGTCCAGCCTGCGGCTCGATGCGCAATTTCGCATTCCGCTGACGCGCATCCACTTCGGATGGGATGCCGTATTGGGCTTGATGCCGATTGCAGGAGATTTGGTATCCGCGGCCTTCTCCGTGCGCAATATGCAACTGGCGTACCGGCTTGGTGCAGACGCGCGGCTATTGTGCTCCATGGCGTTGAACGTATTCATCGACGTGCTAGTCGGTGCGGTACCGATCATCGGCACGTTCTTCGATATCTGGTACCGCGCGAACTTGCGGAACCTGATCCTTCTCACAAACGCAATAGAGGCTCATCACCAGCTACGCCTTGCTCGCGAAGGAACAAGCGCGGTCGATTGAAGAAATGGGACTGCGTCTGGGTTTCCATCAGGAAAATTGACTGCATCACTCGGAGCTGGGATCCGGCCAGCCGATCCAGGATAGACGCGGCTGGTGTTACGTCCTTGGTGTTTGCTCTGTCGGCACACGCCGGCCTATGACAGCCCGGGCCAACGCAGACCCACTGCAGACTTTGGCGATGCCCGATGCCTCGTGGCAGCAATCGACGCTCCGCAGAGAATGCCGACTAGGGCAGGCAATTGATCCATACGCAGACGGCGCTGATCGAGGATGCCCGCTGGAGAGACTTCAGAGCCGTCAGGCAAGGGCGCCCGCTCTTTGGTGCGGCTCTATCAACGCAGAGGCGGTGCGTAGAGAATGCCACCCTGCGTCCAGAGCGCATTGACGCCCCGCTCGATACCGAGCGGCGTTTCCTTGCCTAGATTGCGCTCGAAGATGTCACCGTAGTTGCCGACTGTGCGGACGACACTTTCATACCAATCGCGCGGTAGGCGATCAGAAAGTGGCGGAACATCCAGCTTGTCTGCGCCAGCGGTGGGAACACGATCACGAGAATGGCCACTCTCTTCGGAGTTGATCAGGGCGAACAGCACCCAACGGACGATGCCGGCCCAGACAGGATCATTCTTTCTGACCGGGCCGAGGGGTTCTTTGGAGATGACTTCGGGAAGCAGCGTGTGCGCATCGGGCTGATCGAATCCCATCCGCTGCGCAGCAAGGGCGGAACGGTCGGCAGTCATCGCGCCGCACGTGCCGGCCTTGTACCCATCGAGCATTTGCCCGAATGTTGGGAACATGACGAGCTCTGCCGATATCTTATTGCCAGCAAAGAAACTGCGGGCGTTCCCGCCCGTAGTGGTGCCTGATTGCACGCAGATCTTACTGTCGGCCAGCTCCATGGCGCTCACCCAGCCGCGCTCAGCGGGCGCCATGAACGACTGACCATCATAGTAGATGACACCAACGAACTCGAGACCGAGGCCGAGCTCACGGCTCATCGTCCAGGTCGAGTTGCGGGAAAGAACATCGATCTTGCCGGCTTGCAGCACCTCGAAGCGCTCATCCGCCGAAAGGGGCACGTACTCGACGCGATCGACGCGCGAGAACAGAGCCGCCGAAAGGGCCTTGCAGAAATCCACATCGAAACCGCTCCACGAGCCTGAGGCATCCTTGGTCGAGAAGCCGAGAAGTCCTTGGCTTACGCCGCAAATGATCTTCTGACGTTTGAGTACCTCGTCGAGCGTATCGGCCCTGGCAGGAGCCAGAACGCTCATGATCGCCATTGTCGCGAGGACCACGAGCGGTGTGAATGCCCGGCGGGATAGGCGGAAGAAGGAGGGGGCGGAGAAAGAGCGCATCATTTGCGGCACCAAGAGGCTTAGGGACTGAGATCAAGCAGGCGCGTGTGCCACGGATCGGTTTTCTGCTGCGCCACGCGTTCGGCCGGTACGGCGTCGCGATCATAAAGGTCATTCCGGAAGTGGGCTGGACCGGTACCGTCAGACCACCCCGTCATATAAGTGAAGTGGACGGGAACGGGCTGATCGAGGCGCAATGTAGTCCTCTCGCCTGAGGTAAGCAGTGGCTCTAAACGCCGGCGCACTGCCTGCTCGTCTTCCCCGATCAGAAGCCCGGCAAGGGCAAAGATGTTCTGGACGCGCACACAACCGGCGCTCTGCGAGCGGTTATATCCGTCGAACAAGCGCTTCATGGGCGTATCGTGCATATGGACCGTGTGTTTGTTCGGCATGTCGATCCGTACCAACCCGAGGGCATTGTGGGGACCGGGATCCTGGCGGAATACATAGCGCGTTGCCTGCGGCGCGAACCAGTTGACGGTGGACGGGTCGATCTCCGTACCACCCCAAGCAGAGAAGACGCGGATTCTCTCCTTGGCTAGGTAGGAGGGATCCTTCTGAATGGCGGGGATGATGGCGCGCTGGGCGATGCTCGTTGGCACATGCCAGTACGGCATGAAATCCACCGCGCGAATCGAAGCTTGAAGGTCCGGCGTTTGCGTCGATGGCTTCCCAACGATCACGCGGCTGTAAAAGCGCCAATCGGCCACGCGATACGATCTGCAATTCGAAGCTCGGCACATTGACGATCGCATAGGGGCGTTCGCCCGTCTGCGTCAGTACAGCCGATATGGCTTCGATGCTCCTATCCAGTTGCGCAGCGCGCACTGAAGCGGGAACATTGAGGGCAGCAAGCGTCTCGCTATTCAGGACGCCCGACGCCCGCAGGCCATGCCTCTTCTGATATTCTTTGAGAGCCGCATCCAAGCTGGCGTCGAAGTGCGTGCCGCCTCGCGATATCCTATACCCTTGTTGAACTAGCCGTGCGCGAAGATCGCCAATGCGGGCATCACTATCTCCGCCGCGAAGTTGCGGCCCTTTGGCAATTGTCCGCCATCCATCACCCGCAGCCAGGCGCCGGTAGCGCTCGGCTGCCTCGCGCGTCGCGTCGCGCGTGCGCTCGCTGACGAATGGCTCGAGCGTACCCGACGGCTGCTCCACTTGGGTCCGTGGGGCTCTCGTGCCAGCGCCCGGTGGATCGCGGAAGGGATTCCAGTCCTGCGCCTCGGCGCTTGCCGGAAATACCAACATTCCCGCTATCAATGCGGATCGTAAGCCCACCCCAAGTAAGTTGCTAGTCTCTGTCCCAAAGCGCACGCGTTACTTGGGCTTCTGGCTGCTCTGCTGTTCTTGTCTCAAGATTGCATGAGATCCCCCGGAAATGCCAGCGTTTCCAGGAAACCCGCAAAAGCATTCGGATTGCTGCTGCCGCACGGGGCGCGCGTGCCTCAGTCGCGAACGCTTCATTTTGGTGAGGAAACGTATTAGCCTTCATCTGAAAATGGCGATTGCCTATATTTCCAAAGTGCAACATCACTGTTCGCTAGATCGGCATCGCATCCGAGAAAGCCATAGTGGTAAAAATGATATGTAATTTTATCGCAATTTCTACCGTGAGGCCGGATTCGCATCCCCACAAGCGAATGCGCCGTGGTGTCATGGCGTGGACAGCCTTCGCGACGCAAAAGAGCGTAGGTCAGCCAGGCCTTACTGGAGATAGCCCTCTACCAGTCAAACTTGGCTTCTGGGGATTTTTTCAGTCATCAGCCCGCGAGACGCCCGATTGCATATCGAGGTCGCTATGAACAATAATCTAGATCTGCAGGACCAGGCGCCCGGATATATTTCTACAGGTCACCTTCCGCCAAAAGATTTGGTTCGCGATTTATTAAAGTCGGCGCATGAGCGCTATAAGGCAAACAGCCGCGGAGGCCGTGCGCGTCAATACGGAGGCGCGGCTGCGGGCGCTCAAGATCGGCTTGGTGATCATGGCCGGCATTGCTTTGCTGGCGATCATTCCAGCAGGGCGGCTCCCCAATTATGTACCTGGGGAGATTCCCAATCCAGCACTTCCGAGGCGTGGTGGGAATGAGACGCAATCGAAATTGACCATAAGGTTGGCGCTCCCATTCCGATGCTGATTTGCGTCATGTGAGGTGGGGCTTAGGGCTGTCGAGTGAGAAAAGGAGACGGGTATGATATCGGGCTTGGGGCGGATTTTCTTCTCGATGCTTCTCATGGCCTTGGCGTCGCCATGGACGGTGGTGCGCGCTCAGAGTACGCCGCCCGCGAGTGCAGGAACACTCTTTCAGAATGTCCGAATTTTCGACGGTAAGGGAGGTCCGCTTTCGGCGCCGTCGAATGTGCTCGTCAAAGGAAACGTCATCGAGCGCATCTCGACGACGACTATCAAGCCGGAGGACGGCGTTACGGTCATCGCCGGTGGCGGCCGGACGCTCATGCCCGGCCTGATCGACAATCACTGGCACGCGGCGATGGCGCGAGTGACTCCGGTACAGGCGTTCGGTGACATCACCTACAACAGTCTGCACGCGGGTGCCGAAGCGACTGACACTCTGATGCGCGGCTTCACCACCGTTCGCGACTTGGGCGGACCGACGTTCGGTCTCAAAGCTGCCATCGACGAGGGCGTCATCAGCGGCCCGCGCATCTATCCCTCGGGCGCGGTGATTACTGTTACGAGCGGGCATGGGGATTTCCGGCAGTTGACCGACCTGCCGCGGACGATTGGCGGCAAGCTCACCCGCATGGAACAGCTTGGCGGCGCCATGGTCGCAGACAGCCCTGACGAGGTGCGCATGCGTGTCCGCGAGCAGCTCATGCAGGGCGCCTCCCAGGTCAAGTTGACGGCGGGCGGCGGAGTGTCGTCACCTTTCAGTCCGATCGATGTGACCACCTTCACCGAGGCCGAGCTACGCGCCGCGGTTGAAGCGGCCGAGAACTGGGGCACATACATTACCGTGCATGCCTTTACGCCGGCTGCGATCCAGCGAGCCGTTGCGGTTGGCGTGAAGGTCATCGAGCACGGCATGCTGATGGACGAGGAAACCGCGAAGCTGATGGCCGAGAAGGGCATTTGGCTGAGTATGCAGCCGCTCCCCGAGGGCTTGAGGCTGGGCTTTCCGGTGGGCTCGATCCAGCGCATCAAGGCCGATCAGGTCTGGCCCGGCATAGCGAAGACCTATGAGCTGGCGAAGAAGTACAAAATCAAGACGGCGTGGGGCACCGACGTGCTGTTCTCCCGCGCGCTGGCGCAGCAACAGGGAGCAATTCTGGCCTCGCTTGTCCGTTGGTACACCCCCGCCGAAGCGCTTGCCATGGCGACCAGTACCAATGCCGAACTTTTGGAGCTGTCCGGAAAGCGCAATCCCTATCCCGGCAAGCTCGGTGTCGTCGAGCAGGGGGCGCTCGCGGACTTGCTACTGGTCGATGGCAATCCGCTTGAAAACATTCAGCTCATTGCCGATCCCGCCAAGAACTTCGTCGTCATCATGAAGGACGGCAAGATCTACAAGAATGCACTGGCGAACTGATATGAAGTGAAACTGGGTTGGCATTTCGCGGTCTCGCGAACGACGTGATTGGCCAACCCAGTCTATCAAGCGACCTGTTCCATTCAGGCGCGCCGAGTTCCGACGTGCGACGTCAGAGCGCGACTATCTGTTCAGGCAGATCTCGCCACGCGAGCCGAAAAAGCAGATCCCACCTCGAGAGTTTGAGCTCCCGCTCCCCCGAAGCCGGTCAAGATACCGCGAACGGACCCAGCCACTGCGTGTCCGAGGCGATGAAATGTGACACCAACGACGCGAACTCGCACAGCGATTGACCGTCACGCGGTCGCCAGCGCGCACCCTGCCCAGCGAACGATATTCCGAGCCGGGGCCAGAGCGTACGGTAGTGCTTTCGGCCATTTCCGCCCTGGCGGCCAGAGCGGGAGCTGCTCCTGCGAAGGTACATACCGCCGCCACCAAGCCGACAGCGATGGATCGAATCTTGCTCATAAGTTTTCCCTTTCTCCCAATGTGCCGTAAGATCCTACATGGATCCAAACTCTGTCCGATTGCGATGAACTCCGTTGGTAAAGATAGTTCTCATAGATGATCGTCCGCAATAAGGAGCGGTCGCAAAATGCAGCGCGTGATAATTATCATCCAAAATTAAAGATGCTGACGACAATGCGTAGAGAGGTGTTGCCTCGCGATCGAATTTACTGCGACTATGCGCCTGGCATGACTAGGTGAGGGAATTCCATCATGGCAACTGATGCGCTTGCAAACCTTACTGCTGGTAATCGAGGATCGCTTCAAATATCAGCCTGGTTGGCAATCGCATTGGGTGTGCTGTCGTTGCTCGCGCCATTCTACGCTGGCGTCGCTGCCACGCTTCTCCTGGGTAGCTATTTCCTCATTAGCGGCATACTGGAAGGGATTGTTGCCTTTCGCGCTCCGAGTTGGCTTGGAACCATAGGTCTGATCGCACTCGCGGCTGTCAGCGTGATCGCCGGGTTGTTCATTCTCTTTCATCCCCTCGCCGGTCTGGTAACAATTACATTGGTGTGTATTGTCTCCATCTTTGTTGTCGGCTTGGCCAAGATATTCTGGAGCTTCCGTGTGGCCAGCGGCAACGGGGTGCTGGCGCTCAGCGGTATCCTCTCCATTCTTATTGCGATCCTGCTCTACACGAGCTTCCCGTCGTCGGCAGCGTCGACATTCGGGGTGCTGGTCGGCATGAATCTCTTGATGGAAGGGGCGCTGATGCTCGGTTTCCTCAATAAGGAAGCTTGATCGTCGGTACACCGAACCGACTTCACGAGCCGGATTAGCAATACGTCCGCTCTTCAGGCCTCGTAGTGGCGCAATTATATCAGGCTCGATGGACTTGTGCCGATGGCCGAGAAATTCTCTAGTGGTGCTCTGATCGTCATCGCGGTGGTTGCAACGCTTGCCGCCGCCACGGCCGCACAGACAGTCGTAGCGCCCCTTGCTGCGGCACTTCTCACCGTAGCGATCATCTGGCCGCTCCATGCGCGCCTGGAAGACCATCTTCCTCGCTATCTGGCTCTCGCAATAAGCGTCGTCGTCATCGTCGCGTGCTTTGCCGCATTCGGCTCCCTGGCTGCGTGGGCGTTTGGGCGTGTTGCTCGCTGGGTCGTTGCCGAGACGGGGCGCTTTCAGGGCGTCTACGCCCAATTCACGGCATGGTTGGAGGGACACGGCATAGCAATAGCCGGTGTCTGGTCCGAGCACTTCAATGCGAGCTGGCTTTTGCGCGCGGCGCAAGGGATCACAAATCGTCTCAACACGACGGTGAGCTTCTGGCTCATTGTGTTCGTCTACGTTTTTCTCATTCTCCTGGAAGTCAGAGACTTCCAACGCAAAGCCGAAAACCTGAGCAACCGAGAACTTGGCCAACTGCTGCTGCGTGGTGCCGCACAGACTGCCGCAAAGCTGCGGCGCTACATGCTGGTTCGTACTCAGATGAGCCTGGCCACGGGCTTGCTCGTCTGGGGCTTCGCGCACCTCATTGGCCTGCAACTCGCGGCGGAATGGGGCGTCATTGCCTTCGTGCTCAACTACATACCTTTCATCGGGCCGTTTCTGGCCACTACTTTCCCAACGATATTCGCGTCCGCGCAGTTCGAAACCTGGTACCCGGTACTGGGGCTCTTCATCGCTCTCAATCTGGTGCAGTTCATTGTCGGCAGCTATATCGAGCCTCGCGTCGCTGGCGCAGCGCTATCGATATCGCCCGCACTCATTTTGCTATCCGTTTTCCTTTGGGCCAACCTGTGGGGTGCTTTCGGTGCCTTCATTGGGGTGCCGATCTCGATCGCCGTGCTGACTTTTTGCTCGCTGCACCCCTCCTCGCGTTGGCTCGCGGAGCTGCTCGGCACTGCCAAAGATAGAGATCCGGCAGACAACGCTAGTCCTTAGCGACATCGTCAATGTCGTCGGCCACGACAACGGGAGACGACGACTCGAGTGCCAGACCACCCGCTGCAGCAGCGAACGTGTGCACATAGAAGACAGCGGGGCCTTCGCCTTTCGTCGGCATGACGGGCGAAGGCGCCGATATGACCCGCAGCGCCCCGCAGGCTCCGATCCAGTCGATATGTCGATGGCCATGTAGAACGGCGATGCGCTTCGCGTGGGGCTTGAGCTCGCGCACCAACCAATTCCCGTTGATGAGCGCGGTGCCAATGCGTTCGGAGAACTGCTCCGCCGGCATTGGATACTCAACCAGATGATGATGCAGAGCGATAATCCAATGAGCCCGCGGGTGTGCCTGAATGACCGAGAGAAGAGCCTTGGCGTCCTCGAAGGGTACGAGACCGAGGGCGTTTGTGAAGGAGAAGTTCGCTTCGGCGTTCGAATTCAGAAGCACGATGCCGAGGCCTGTATCAGTGGCTGGAGGAACGACGAGCGGAAATACATCCGACCACACACGTTCGAGACGCCATGACAGCCGCAGGCCACCAGCGTCTGCAAAGGCCTGGATGTCGGCTTGATGAGCCTTGAGGACGTCGGCTAGTTTTGAGCCGATCTCGTGGCTCCCTGGATCCACCGTGCGAACGCGGTCACCTTGGATGCCGCTGAGCGCTGACAGGGCCCTCAACTGTCGAAGTCGCTTGCCTGGACTGATCGGCAGTTCGAAACGCGCTGGATTGGCGCGATCGACCACATTGATATCGTGGTTTCCGGGAATGACGAGCATACGCTCCAATAGCGTCGGGTGCCTCTCCACGGCGCTAAGGAACTCTGCCCATTCAGACGACCTTCCTGCGTCGGTAAGGTCACCGGTAATAAGAATGTGGTCGAGCGGCTGGGCCCGATGAGCAATCTCTAGGCTGTTGAGAACAGCATCAAAGCGCTCATTTCCGCTAGGGCCGGCGCGTCCGCATTCGATGCGAAATCCATGACGCTCACCGACCAGATGGATATCCGAGATGTGGGCGATGCGCCATCGCGGGGACGCGTCCTCGACTGCGTCGAATGACTTGAGACTGCGCGGCTGTTCCGTGTTCGCGTCTGCCAGGCCCCAGAAGAGCGAGCCGCCCCCAAGGTACCCCACAACCAGCACGGCCATGTTCGCAAATGCCGGCGGCAAGAGAGAAAGCGGGGTGGTCAGATCCGCCATTGACGCCGTCCATCGTGTGAATTGCCAAGCATAGGCTGCAACCAATACGGCGGCCACGAACACGATGATGCCGGCAATGGCGGCTCCTGCAGATCGAATGCGTTCGCGCCGCGCATCATTGGCGTCCCGCTTTAGGAAATGCTCGGCGACATGCCGTGTGGCCTCGCGGGCGAGCGCATAAATCGGCTGGACGAGGAGCGCGTTCAACGACCAGAAGCTCCGCTCGACGATCCTAAAGAGGTGCCGGAAGCCGAACCATCCGACGGCGAGGACCAGACAAAGCAAAACAGCTGATCCGATACCCGCGAGCGCCGCCGCCTTATCGACAACGATCGACAACCACGCGCTCGCCACGAGTGGTGCGAGGCCAAGAAAAATACCGGGGAGGACGACCAATACGAGCCACGCCGCGAGCAGCTTGGCGAAGCTGATCTCAACCAGCAGGCTGCCCGCCAACGCCAGCAGCGAATGCCTCTTCGTGCTCGATGCGTCGTCTTCGATATCGCCGTTGCGGGGGTCTATGATCAATCGCATCGTCTGCTTCCAATGGCGTCCACGGCTAAGGGGCCCTCTCCACTGTAGACCACATCCGCGTGGTAGCCACAGATCGGGGAAGCCGCCCGGCAAGATTGGTATATCGGAAAATGCCCGACCGACCGTTTTACAACCCTACTGGTTGACGTGAGGCGCATTCCCGAGCGCTTCCGTCGGTAATCGGTACCCTACTTTGGACCTGAGATAGTGGGAACAATTCCTATCAATATCGTGGAGAGACGGCTCTACTTCATCGACAATTTTGACGGCGCGATCCGGTTCGGCAAGTCTGCATCGTTCGGCTGCATACGAATGCTGAATGAGCACATTTTCGCGCTCTTCGGCACATTGCGCGATGGCGACCGCGTTATCGTTAAGTAACATCACGAATAGACGCGCATATGGCGCCCGTCCACGACGTAAATCCACTGCGCCTACCAAATGGATGGTAGACCCGTTAGGTCGTAAACCTATGTTAAGGGAGGGTATCATGCGCTTTATCAAGGTTATGGCACTTCTTGCTTTCGTGGCAGTTGTTAGCCGTACAGTGTTGATTCTTTTTCTGGGGCGGGCACCAGGAATTCCCGCGGGGCGCGGCGTCAGCGAGATCGCGGGCGGCGGATTATTTATTTTCGCACTGTCGGTCATTGCCGCAGGCATTGCTGCGTATATTTCGCGAGATCGAGAGGGCGAACTCCCAGGATTTAAGGCAGGCGTTATTGGAGCATTAGCCGCCGCGGCGCTGATCTATTTCTATGAAGTTTAGGAGAGACTAGATCATTCCCGCTATGGCCGCGGTTCGAAGCAGCATTTCCCGGCTGGGGCAATCCGGGGGCTGGCCGATGAGGCGGAACGGAATGCTGCAATTGAAAATAGATTGCTGCATCCGCCATCCTTTCCGGCCTGGCGTCTTTCTAAGCTGAGCCATCTTATCGAGAAGATTGGTAGCAGTGGTGGAATGAAGAGATATCGATCCTACGAATATCGACTTCATGCCATCTTCATGCGTGGGTCGCGTGTGCTTTTGCTGCCGCCTCACACTCGACCGCGCACCAAATCGCACCACCATTCCAGCCCGATAAAGAAAAATCTCCAGTCGGAAAACACTTCCGGCCGATTGCCTTCAATGGCATGGCCAAGGAACTGGCAACCAAAGCCAATCGGCATCAGCACGGCGGGCCAGACCCAAAGTCCGTCAACGAGTAACGCCGCTGGCCATAGCAGACCCGACATCGCAAGGCGACCCAACCGGCTTTGCCACGTGCGCAGGCGCCAACATGTTCCGCAAGCAGCTCAACCCCGAACAGCAGATCGCGGTACAATGCGTCGTCTCGACTGACCTGCGCAATCTCGCCGACGCCAATCCCGAGCCCCCCAGCTCATGCAATGAACGGCACGGCGCAAAACCCCGACCCCGCACGCTCCACTCGTCGCCAAGATCTACAACAAGCGCACCCTCAAGCTCATGTGCGCCTCACCCAACATCGTCGACATCAAGCGCCTCAGCCTCGATCGCCGCCACCTTCTTGTCGAAGTCGCCGCAGTTAAACGGGATGGCGTGCGCGCCAGGGGCAATTTGGGCGGCGAGCACGGAGCCGAGAGAGCGCCTCGAGCTCGCAAACGGTCTCGACGAGGACCTCGCTCGGCATGTTGCTCGAGCGCAGCCGCTCGATGAGATTGGCGGTGTAGGGTGTAGTGCTCATGTCACTTGCTCCGTACGCTGTAGTCGCACGGGGCATTTTGCCGACAGTCGCACGTTCTGCAACTGTTCTCGTCCGAACGGAGCTAAGTCCTTGAATTTATGGTACCGCCTCCCCGGCTCGAACGGGGGACCCCCAGATCCACAATCTGGTGCTCTAACCAACTGAGCTAAGGCGGCACAGGCGACGGCGGCCCCGGAACAGGGCGCTGGACAGTCGGCAGGGCGTTCTCTAACGCGCTTCCCGGGCATTGGCAAGGCAGGGGAGCCTGGGCGTGCCATAATGCTCGGATCGCCCCGAAAAATGGATCCGATCGCAGGTCCGCCGCGCGATCCGCACATGACGGACGAAGCGGCGCGCGCGCCCACAATGCTCTATAAAGCCGTCCTCGCGGCCCGATCGGTCCGCCGAGCCTCCAAAGGGCGTTCCTGAGCCCTGAGGCCCCAGCAGTGGTACGGAGCTTGTCCTGTGCCCACACCTGCTTCTTCCATAGCCGAAGACATTGAACGCAGCGCTCCTGAAAGCCCGGAGAGCGCCGGCACAGAGGCCGGGCGGCTGGTGGCGCTGGCGGTCGTCGGCATCGGCGTCGTCTATGGCGACATCGGCACCAGCCCGCTCTATGCCTTCAAAGATGCCGTCGCAGCAGCCTCGGGCGGTCCGGGCATAGCGCCGCGCCCCGAGGCAGTGCTGGGCATACTCTCGCTCATCCTGTGGGCGCTGATCATTCTCGTCAGCATCAAGTACGTGTTGATCCTGCTGCGCGCGGACAATCACGGCGAAGGCGGTATCCTGGCCCTCATGGCGCTCGTGCAGCGCGCATCATCACGCAAGGCGCTGCCGGTGCTCGTGCTCGGGGCGGTTGGCGCCGCTCTCTTCTACGGCGACGCGTTGATCACGCCTGCCATTTCCGTGATGTCGGCCGTCGAGGGCGCAAAACTCGCGATGCCGGTTTCACAAGCCGGCGCACTCTTTGCGACGATTGTCATCCTCATCGCGCTCTTTGCCGTGCAGAGCTATGGCACGCACCGCGTCGCTGGTGCCTTCGGACCCGTGATGATCCTGTGGTTCCTGGTCATCGGTGGCGCCGGCCTCTACCAGATTGTGCTCAATCCGCAGGTTATTGCGGCCGTAAGTCCGCACTACGCGGTCGTCTTCCTGACGAGCAATGTCGGGATCGGACTCGTAACGCTCGGCGCTGTGTTCCTGGCAGTGACTGGCGCGGAAGCCCTTTATGCCGATCTCGGTCATATCGGCCGCAGGCCAATAACCCTCGCCTGGTTCTTCTTCGTGCTGCCTTCGCTCGTGCTCAGCTACTTTGGGCAGGGAGCTGTCGTGCTGTCGGACGCTTCGGCAATCGACAATCCATTCTACCGAACTGTGCCTCAGGCCTATCTGCTGCCGATGGTCGGATTGGCGACGCTCGCCACGATCATTGCCAGTCAGGCGACGATCACCGGCGCCTTCTCGCTGACGCGACAAGCCATTCAGCTCCGACTGCTGCCGCGCATGAGCATCCAGCACACATCGGGCGAGCATTCGGGGCAGATTTATCTGCCTGCGGTCAACTGGCTCATGATGGCCGGGGTCCTGACGATCGTCTGGAACTTCCAGAACTCGACGGAGCTCGCGGCCGCATACGGTATTGCCGTGACGGGAACGATGATCGTCACGGCGATCCTCGCCATCCTGATGATGGCCTGGCACTGGAAGTGGTCGCCTCTGCGCATCGCGCTTGTCATGACGCCATTTCTCCTGCTCGAAGTGGTGTTTCTCTCGGCGAACCTGCTGAAGGTCTTGGATGGCGGTTGGGTGACGCTGCTGATGGGCGCTTGCATGCTCGCAGCCATGCTCGTGTGGTGGCGTGGGACGGGCATCCTGCTTGCCAAGACCCGGCGCAGTGAGCTGCCGATCGCCGATCTCATGCCGAGCCTCGAGAGGTCGAGTATGGCGGTTGTCCCGGGCACAGGCGTCTATCTCACCGCCAATGCCAACAACACGCCGACCGCGCTCCTGCATACGATCAAGCATTTCAAGGTCATGCATGAGCAGATCGTCGTCCTGACGGTCATCACCTCCAACTGGCCATATCTCAGCATGGCGGAGAGCGTATCGATGGAACGGCTATCCGAGCGGCTCGTCCGCGTGAGCGTGGTCACCGGTTTCATGCAACAGCCCAATGTGCCGGCTGTTCTCGACTATTGCCGGGAGCACGGACTGCCGGGCGACAGCGCGTCCACTTCGTACATGCTCTCGCGGCGCGAGGTAAAGGTCGAGCGCCCATCCGCCATGCCGATGCCGGCGTCGGCGCTGTTCGTCGTGCTCGCAAACAACGCCGCCGACGCGACGGACTACTTCGGCATACCGAAGGATCGCGTGGTGGAGATCGGGACGCAGGTGGGATTGTGAGTGAAGTGCGCGCCGTAACCGGCGTGCACAATCAATCCTGACCCGAGTGCGCGCTTTGCGCGCTCAGTCCTGAAATGGAGCGCGCTCTTGGCGCGCTCAGTCCTGAAATGGATCTCTCATGAGGATCGTGTCGTCGCGCTCGGGGCTCGTCGAGAGCAGCGTCACCGGGCACTCAATCAGTTCTTCGATATGGCGCACGTACTTGACGGCCTGCGCTGGAAGGTTGGCCCAGCTCCGCGCGCCTTGCGTCGATTCCGTCCATCCCTCGAAGCTCTCGTAGATGGGCTTGATGCGTGCCTGCTCGTTCATGCCGGCGGGAAGACGGTCGATGCGCTTGCCGTCGAGCTCATAAGCGACGCAAACCTTGATCTCGGGAAGAGCATCGAGAATGTCGAGCTTGGTGAGCGCGATGCCGCTGATGCCGGCAACCCGAACGATCTGGCGCACGAGCACGGCATCGAACCAGCCGCAGCGGCGACGCCGCCCGGTGTTCACGCCGAACTCCTTGCCGCGCTCGCCGAGAAGGCGGCCGATCTCGTCGGGTTCGCCATCGGGGCCGAGAAGCTCGGTCGGGAAGGGGCCTGAACCGACGCGCGTCGTGTAAGCCTTGGCGAGACCGAGCACGTAGCTCAGTGCCGCAGGGCCCATTCCCGAGCCCGCAGCCGCCTGACCCGCGACCGTGTTCGAGGAGGTGACGTAGGGATAGGTGCCGTGATCGACGTCGAGCAGCGCGCCTTGTGCGCCCTCGAAGAGAATGCGCTTGCCGGCCTTGCGGGCGCGATCGAGCGTATCCCAGACCGTATCGATGTAAGGCAGGATCTTCGGCGAGATCTCCGTGAGATCGTCGATGAGTGCCTGTTTGCTGATGAGCGGTTTGCCGAGCCCGCTTCTGAGCGCGTTGTGGTGGACGAGCAGGCGCTCGATCTTGGGGCCGAGATTGTGGAGATTCCGCAGGTCCTGCACGCGGATGGCGCGACGGCCGACCTTGTCCTCGTAGGCCGGGCCGATGCCGCGTCCGGTCGTGCCGATCTTCTGCGCGGCGGCCGCCTCCTCACGGAGCTGATCGAGTTCGCGGTGAAGCGGGAGAATGAGCGTCGCGTTCTCGGCGATCTTGAGCTGCTCGGGACCGAGGTCGATGCCGAGTTTGCGGATGTTCTCGATTTCGTCGATGAGATGCCAGGGATCGACGACGACGCCGTTGCCGATCACGGAAAGCTTGCCGGGGCGTACGACGCCGGAAGGCAGGAGCGCGAGCTTGTAGGTTTTGCCACCGATGACGAGCGTATGACCGGCGTTGTGGCCACCCTGGAAGCGCACGACGATGTCGGCGCGCTCCGAAAGCCAGTCCACGATCTTGCCTTTGCCCTCGTCGCCCCATTGGGCGCCGACAACCACCACGTTCGCCATTGTCAGATGCCTCTTGTCCGCAGCGCGTGGCTGCCGCAAGGGGGTAGCCCGGGGCGGCGCTGGGTGCAAGGGCTGAATATGGTGTTGACGGCCTCCGCAGGCTCGCGCCTTCGGCGCGAACAGGGCCGCAGGCCCTGTAACCCGCTCGGGGGACACCCCCGAACCCCCGTCTTTTATGACTTTGGAGTAAGCCGCGATCTCGGCAGGGGAGGTCGCCACTGTCATGAGCGCGCGACCGCGCGCCGGCCGGTAGGCCGTACGGGAGATAGGAACTATCTCCCTTCGCGCCACCAGGCGAGCGTCAGGAAGGCGAGCAGGGCGGCGAGGGCCAGGAGGCCCGTGAACATCGGGGTGATGCGTACGCCACGCGTCACGTAAGCCTCACGATCCTTGAGGCCCATCCAGCCCGATCCGGCCAGAACGCGCGCATTGGCGAGCAGGGACACGCGTGGCACGTCGACAGCGGTATCGCTGGCGCTGGAGAGTAGCCCGCCGCCCCGCGTCCAGAACGTGCCGCCGCCCGTGGCATTGACGAGAGGGCGGAGCTTGGCGTCGGTCGCAGTGACCTCGCTCATCTCGCGCGCGTCCTCGAGCCCGGCATGGGCGACCGCGGTCAGCACGCGCCGATCGGGAGGGGGACCATTCGACTGCATCTTGTAGAGCCCGGGCTGGCGGACATCGATGGTCGTGCGCCACACGCCATCGCCGGCCGGCTCGAGGCGAACCTCGCTCGTTTCGCCGCCGGGCGACTGTACGTTGACGGGCGGCACCTCGGCTTCCATGGAGCGGCGCTCGATGGTGAGCTTGAGGCCGCGCGCATCGGTGAGAAGGCGCTCCTCCTCGAGATCGGGCTCTTTCATGAGCCAGTGCGATGTGCGCCGCAGGAGGTCGGTGTGAGGCCCGCCACCGTCGTAGCCGCGCGCCCAGAGCCAAGCGTGGTCGGAGAGCATGAGCGCGACGCGCCCGCGCCCGACGCGATCGAGCACGAGCAGAGGTCGTTCCTCGACACCGCTCATGAGCGTGCGACCGCGCATGACATTCGTCTCGACTTGACGGAACCAGCGGCCCCAGTCGGGTTCCTGGTTCCCCTCGCGCACACCCGGAAGATTGCGCGTGACGGGATGCTTGTGGCCTTCGGTGGTGATGCGCGCCTTGAAGGGCTGCTCGATGACGCGACCTGAAGGCGCGGCGGGCAGGACGGGCGCGAGTGCCGTACGGAAGAGGCTCGCCGCCTGAGCGTAGTCGTCGCCGGAGGCAACGAGCAGCGCGCCACCGTTCGCGACATAGCGCGCGATGTTGTCGTAGTAGATCGGCGGGAGAATGCCGCGGTTCTGGTAGCGGTCGAAGATGATGAGATCGAAGTTCGCGATCTTCTCCGAGAAGAGCTCGCGCGTCGGGAAGGCGATCAGCGAGAGCTGATGGATGGGCGTGCCGTCCTGCTTCTCGGGCGGGCGCAGAATGGTGAAGTGGACGAGATCGACAGAGGCGTCGGATTTCAGAAGATTGCGCCACACGCGCTCACCCGCATGCGGCTCGCCGGAGACGAGGAGTACGCGCAGGTTCTCGCGCACACCTTCGGCAGCGATCACGACGCGGTTGTTGAGGTGCGTCAACTCGCCGGGCACGGTATCGAGCTCGATCTCGACGATGTTCTGGCCTGCCGTCGGGAAGGGCATGGCGACGCGCGTGCGGGCATCGATTTCCGTTCGGATGGTCTCGTCGGGCCGGCCTTCGCGCCGGACGCGCAGATTGACCTGACGGCCGGCCTGGCCGCTCTTGCCGGTTTCGCGCACGGCGACCTCGATGTCGCGCGGCGGACCGTTGACGATGCCGAACTTCGGCGCCGTGATGACCTCGATGCGGCGGTCGAATTCGTCGGGGCGGCCGGTGATCAGGGCGTGCACGGGCGCGTTGAAGCCGAGTGCTGCAACGGAAGCCGGAATGTCGTGCACCTGACCGTCGGTGATCATGATGACGCCGGCGAGGCGGTCTGGCGCGATTTCGGCGAGTGCGCGGTTCAGATCCGTGAAGAGATGCGTGCCGGACGTGCGCTCACCGGTCGGCCGCGAGGCTTCGATCCACTTCACCTCGAGGCCCGGTAGCCGCTTCAGCTTCTCGTCAAGATCGGTGCGGATAGCGGCCGTCTGTGCAGGCCGGCCGGCAATGGACTGGCTCGTGCTTTCGTCGACGAGGACGACGGCGATATTCGCGAGACCTTCGCGCTCCTCCTGCCGGAAGGATGGATTGGCAAGGGCGGCGACGAGCGCTGCAAGAGCGAGTGCGCGCAGTGCCGCGCCGCGCGTGCGGCGGAAGAAGAGTACGCCGATGAGTGCGAGTGCAACGAGCCCAGCGGCCACCAGCACGGGCAGCGGCACCATCGGGGCAATGTCGATCGACCATGTCATCCGAACTCAAAACTCCGTCGTTACTGCCCCCGCGCGCGTCGCGCGCTCACTGACCAAGCCGCTCGATGAGCGCTGGGGCGTGCACCTGATCGGCCTTGTAGTTTCCGGTCAGTGCGTACATGGCGATGTTGATGCCGACGCGAATGGCCATCTCGCGCTGTTGTTCGCCACCGGGAACGACGGGGAACATCGGGCGGTTCTGGCCGTCGAGCGCCCAGGCGGCGGCGAGGTCGTTCGGCGTCACGAGAATGCTGCTGACGCCGTCCGCGCGGCGTGCCTTGCGCGTGTCGCCGTCGGCGGATTCGGCGCTGTCGGCCTCGACCCACATCTGCCCGCCGTCCCAGCGGCCAGGGAACGTGCGCAGGATGTAGAAGGCCTTAGTCAGAACGTGCGTCTCGGGCACGGGCTCGAGGCGTGGAATGTCAAGCCGGCCGAGCAGGCGCTGCAGTGGCGTGCCGCCCTCGCGCCCCATGCCGATGCCGGTCGGCAGGCCGGAGCCGAAGTCGCGGGTGTCGAAGATGATCATCCCGCCCTGCTTCATGTAGGTGTCGATCTTCGCGAGTGTCGCGTCGTTCAGCGGGTTCGCGTTCGTGAGCACCGGCCAGTAGAGGATCGGGAAGAAGGCGATCTCGTCCGTCGCCACGTTGACGCCGAAGGGCTCGCCGGGCTCGACCGAAGTACGCGCGGCGAGATGGCGGCCGATGCCGACGAGGCCCGCGCGGCTCGCTTCGTCCGTCGCGGCATCGCCGGTCAAGACGTAGGCGAAGGAAACCTTGCCCGTTGCCTGGATGGCGATCTGCAGATCGCGGCTCGATGGCATGGCTACGCTCGGCGGTGGCTCCGGACGGCGCTGAGCATCGGCATGGCTGGTCGTGAGTGCGAGAGCAGCTGCCGCAGCGAGCAGCAGTGCCGAGGCCGTCGCTGCAGGCCTCATGCCGGGGCGGCGCCTCAGGAGACCCTGCAGCAGCAGCACGGCGATGATGTCCGCGAAGATGAGGGCGAGAGCCGCCGAGAGCAGCCAAGGCTTGAGCGGTTCGGGATTAGTCCCCTCGTAGGTGCGCTGTTCGACGCTGGCCGGCAGCGCCGGCAAGGGGCGGAGCTCGGTGCGCGGTGTAATGACATTGAGAGCGCGGGGGCTCGCGGTCGGACCATAGTAACCGGGCGGATGGTCGAGCGAGGGTGTCGCCGTATCGATGCTGCGGGCGGGAATGGCCTGCGCCGTCGGTGTCGGCGGGCGCAGGGTGCCGAAGCCGTCGAGCACCTGCGTCGGTGCCAGCACCTCGGCCGTCTCGGGTGTGGGTGTGCTCCGCGCTGCCGGAGCGGCCATTGTCTCGGCGCCGCCGACGGCAATGCCGCCGCTGACGCCGAGCGTTGCTATGCGCCGCAGCATCTCGACGAACAGGCCCGAGAGCGGAAGATTCGACCAGTCCGAATTTGCCGTCACGTGGAAGAGCACGATCTGTCCTTCGCCCATGCGCCGCGCGGTAACGAGCGGCGTGCCGTCGGCGAGGCGCGCCCACACGCTCACTTCGTCCGTGAGATATGCCGGATCGGCGAGGATTTGCCGGGTCACGGCGACGTCCTTCGGGATCGTCAGGCCGGCAAACAGACTCGAATCTTCGAAGGGCGCGAGCGGCTGCGGGGTCGACCAGGACAACGCGCCACCAAGCGTACGCCCACCCATGCGCAGGCCCACTGGCAGCAGATCATCGCCGCCCTTTTCGAGGCGCTGGCCGGCGAAGCGCACGAGCACGCCGCCTTTGTTCACCCATTCTTCAACGCGCGTGCCGAGGTCGCCCGCAATAGTGCCGATGTCGGCCATCACGAGCACTGATGAGCGCTGATCGAAGGCGCTGGTCACGGCGCCCGCGAGGTTGACGTCTTTCTGGCGGACCAGTTCAGCGAATGGCGCGAGTGCCCGCTCGATGTAGTAAAGCGGGGCCAGCAGCGGCTGCGCCTGTTCGCGGCTCTCGCCGGAAATGAGCGCGATGCGATGCCAGCGCGAGCGGCTGTCGAGCAGGTGTACCGCACCAGCGCTGCGCTCGCCGGCAAGCTCGACGCGCGCGACCTGATTGCGCAATTCGAGCGGCAGATCGAAGCGTGCGGTCGCACGGCGGCTACCGGCGGGAATCTCGTATGACGTTTCGGCAAGGCGCTGCCCGCGCGCGGAGAAGGCCAGCGCACTGCCATTGCGTCCGGCACCTTCCGCACGCACGACGAAGGCTTCGAGGCGCCCATCACGATCGAGGCCGGCGCTGAGGCCGAGCGGCTCGTCACCGGGGCGGTTGCGGACCACCTGCAGCTGTCCGCCGCTCGCGAGCTGGCTCAAAGCCGTGGCAAATGCAGCGGTCTTGCCGTCGTGATCGATGCCGTCGCTGAGCCACACGACGTCGAGGCCGTTCTGGCCAGCAAGGATGCGCGAAAGCTGCTCGACGAGTTCGGCGCGCTGCGGGGCGAATGGCTGCGGTTGGACGGCTGCAGCGGTCGTGCGCGCCGCGCCGGGCGCTTCGATGCGCAATGTGGTCGTCTTGGCGCCTGAGGCCGTCGGCGCGACGACAACCGGGCGATTGGCGCTCTCGGCTTCCGAAATGAGCTGATCGACGAGGCGCGTTCGCGTTGCAAAGTGCCCGCCACTCGACCAGCCGTTGTCGACGACGAGAACGAGCGGGCCGCTGCCGGAAAGGCCAGCTTCGCGGTTCGGATTGAGCACGGGATCGGCGAGCGCGAAGATCACGAACGCTGCGGCGAGTATCCGGATGAGCGTCAGCCACCACGGTGTCTTGGCCGGCGTCTTGTCCTTGTTCTCGAGCCCGACGAGGATGCGCGTCGGCGGGAAGTTGATCTGGCGCGGGCGTGGCGGCACGGTGCGCAGCAGCCAGTAGATCACTGGCAGCGCGGCGAGCGCGGTCAGCAGCCACGGGCTCAGGAAGGCCAGAGCGCCGATGCTCATGCGTGGCCTCCTGCTGCCGCCGGCGTGCTCATGCGGTAGCTGCCAGTCTGGCCGCCGAGGCGCATGATGAGGCTCAGCAGCAATTCGTGCGGCGGGCGATCCGTATGATGGACGAGCAATGACCAGCCGAGGCGGCGCGCAATCTCCGCGAGACCGTCCCTGTGTTCGGCAAGGCGCTTGATGTAGTCCTCCCGCATCGTCTCGACACGATCGACGATCCAGCGCTCGCCGGCAACCTCGGGGCCGAGGAATTCAGCGCGTCCCTCGTAGGGCAGCGTCTCCTCCGCAGGGTCCATGACTTGCACGAGATGTCCGCCGACGCCAGCCGCCGCCAGCTCCTCGAGGCGCGGCCCGAGGGTGTCGAGCGGGTCGAGGAAGTCGCTGATGAGGATGGCTCCCGAATAGCGCGGCAGTCGAATCTTCGGTGGCAGACTGGTGGTCAGAAGTGGCGACGCGATGTTCGTGAGGACGGTTTCGGCGATCACGGTCGCAGCCTTGCGGCTTGCGGTCGGACGACCGAGGCCGAGCAGGGCCACGCGCTCACCGCCGCGCACGAGCAACTCGGCAGCAGCCAGCATGAGCACGATCGCTCGGTCGCGCTTGGTGACTGTCGCGAGCTCGCTGTTGAAATCCATCGAGGGCGAGAGATCAGGCCAGAGCCAGACGGTGTGCGCGGCTTCCCACTCGCGCTCGCGCACGTACAACTGATCGGAGCTTGCGGAGCGGCGCCAGTCGATGAGCGTCGCCGCATCGGCACCCTCGAACTGACGGAACTGCCAGAAGGTCTCGCCCGGGCCGGCACGACGACGGCCATGAATGCCGTGCGCGACCGTGCTTGCCACGCGGTTCGCCTCGATCACGAGGTCTGGCAAGCGGTCGGCGAGGCCATGCGCCTCGAGTTCGAGCCGGCCGACGGCAGTCCGGGCCGGGCTCATGCCGGACTCCTTAGCGGCAATCTCCACCGGCGTCGCATGGCGTGTGCGGTCTCCGCCACCAGCAGGCTCCAAGAGAATGCGCGTGAGACGTCTATGGTTCGCCTCACGCGATGTTGGCGGCCAGCCGGCCGATGACGGCGCCGATCTGGCGGCCCTCGGCGCGGGCCGCAAAATTGAGCGCCATGCGATGCTTGAGAACGGGCTCGGCGAGGGCGATAACGTCATCAACCGAGGGAGCTAGGCGTCCGTCGACGAGCGCCTTGGCGCGTACGGCGAGCATGAGCGCCTGGCTCGCGCGCGGGCCAGGACCCCAGGCGACGAACTTGTCGGTCTCGGCATCGGCACCTGTACCGGGGCGTGCTGTACGCACGAGCGTCAGGATCGCATCGACAACCTTGTCCGGGACGGGGATCTGGCGCACGAGGCGCTGGATGCTCATGAGTTCGGGGCCGGACAGGATCGGTTCGAGGCGGCGCTCTTCTGTTCCTGTTGTGGAGAACAGCATCCGCCGCTCGGCAGCGGTGTCGGGATAGTCGACGTCGACCTGCAGCAGGAAGCGGTCGAGCTGTGCTTCCGGCAGCGGATAGGTGCCTTCCTGTTCGAGCGGGTTTTGCGTCGCCAGAACATGGAAGGGCGCGGGCACATCATGCCGCTGGCCGGCGACCGTGACGTGATGCTCCTGCATGGCCTGCAGCAGCGCCGACTGCGTCTTAGGCGAAGCGCGGTTGATCTCGTCCGCCATGAGCAGCTGCGTGAAAACCGGTCCGCGAATGAAGCGGAAGCTGCGCCGTCCACCCTGCGCATCCTCGAGCACTTCAGCGCCGATGATGTCGGAGGGCATGAGGTCGGGGGTGAACTGGATGCGCTTGGCGTCGAGACCGAGCACGCGCCCGAGTGTCTCGACGAGGAGCGTCTTGGCGAGACCGGGAACGCCTATGAGCAGCGCGTGGCCGCCCGAGAGCAGCGTCACGAGCGTCTGCTCGATGACCTTGTCCTGGCCGAAGATGACCGAGGCCGTGGCCTCGTGGACGCGCCGTACCCGCTCACCAGCGGCCTCGACGCGCGCGACGATGTTGTCCTGGGTATCGATTACTGTTGTCATGGCGCGATTATACTGCCGTTTTTCTGAGGTTGCGAAATTTTGAGGCAGCGAAGATGTTCAGATTATGGAGCCCAGTGCCGATCAATTGAGCAGTCGGACCAAAATGAACCGTTTGACGTCGATCGCAAGGCCGCCGCGGACGCTGCGGGGGAACCGGCCGTATGCCGGACCGTTGGGATCGTATGGTGCCAAACGCGAGCTGCGCAACGCAAGCAAGGTCGCCTCATGAGTCCACACGATATGCAAGGCAGCCGCCGGGAAACAAGTCAGGTTGACGCAGGGTCTGAGGGGCCGCGGTCGGCAGAAGCCACGCCGCTTGCGGGTCTGGAAGCCATGCTGCGCGCCCAGGACAAGGATCGCCTGCCGCCGGTCGACAGCTGGAATCCCCCTTATTGCGGGGATATCGGCATGGCCATCGCCGCGGACGGCACATGGTTCTACCAGGGGAGCCCGATCGGCCGGAAACCATTGGTGCGGCTTTTCTCGCGCGTACTGAGGCGTGATCTGGACGGCCGTCACTTTCTCGTGACCCCCGTCGAGAAGGTGTATGTCACGGTCGCAGATGCACCCTTCCTGGCGGTCGAGATGGAAGTTTCGGGGGAGGGGAGTGCGCAGGAGCTCATCTTCCGCACGAACGTGGACGATGTCGTGCGCTGCGGACCGGAAAATCCCATGCGGTTTGCGCCTGAGGCGGGGACGGGCGGACTGAAGCCCTACGTGCTCGTACGCGGCCGTCTCGAGGCGCTGGTGACACGCGCTCTCTACTACGACCTCGTGGAGATGGCCGTCGAGGATGATGCGGGGCGCCTCGGGGTGTGGAGCGGTGGGGCGTTCTTCGCGATGACATGAGTTTCACGGGCGGTGCGTTTGCCCGTGGGCGCGGCAACCTGCTCGAACAATCAGTCACCGAGGCTCTTCCCTGTCGCGCCAATGCCGGGGATAGTTCGCTCCGCAATGCCTGCCGCGGAGCCTCCTTCATGAGCACGAATCTGTCCATCAATCCCGATCGCCTCTGGCAGTGCCTCATGGCCTCCGCCGAGATCGGGCGTACGCCGGCCGGTGGCATTCGCCGCCTCACGCTCAGCGACGAAGACAAGGTCGTGCGCGACATGTTCGCTGGATGGGTTCGCGCCGAGGGCTACGGTCTCAAGATCGACCGCCTCGGCTCCATGTTCGTGCGGCGCGAGGGCATCGATCCAAATGCCGCGCCGGTGCTGATCGGCAGCCACCTCGATACGCAGGCCAAGGGCGGGCGCTTCGACGGCATTCTCGGCGTTATGTCGGGGCTGGAGGTTCTCCGCACGCTCGACGAGCGGGGCATCAAGACCAAGCGGCCGATCGAAGTCGTGAACTGGACGAACGAGGAAGGCGCACGCTTTCCGCCGCCGATGCTGGCCTCACTCGTCTTCTCGGGCGGTGCGGACATCGAATGGGTGGAAGATCGCCGCGACAAGGAAGGTTTGCGTTTTGCCGATGAACTCGCGCGGATCGGTTATCGCGGTGAGGTACCGGTCGGCGGGCGCGAGATCGACAGCTACTTCGAGCTGCACATCGAGCAGGGGCCGAAGCTAGATGCAGTCGGCCTGCCGCTTGGCATTGTCACGGGCGGATTTGCGATGCAGGGCATGCGCATTGCCGTGCGCGGCGAGACCTCGCACGTCGGCCCGACGCCGATGATGCTCCGGCGCAATGCGCTCGTCGGCGCGTCGTATGTGGCTGTCGCGATCGACGACATCGGTTGGCGCTATGCACCCGAGGATGGCAAGACCAGCGTCGCGCGGCTCGATCTGAGACCGAATCTTCCGGGCATCCTCTCCGACGAGGCGGATCTGTGGATCGATTTCCGTCATCCCAAGAAGGAGCGCCTGCCCGATATGGTCGCCGAGGTCGAGGCGGCCGTGGTCGAGTCGGCGCGCCGCTCACACACGAACATCGAGATTGCCGAGCGCTGGGGATTCGGCGGCCTGACGTTCGATCCGGGACTGATTGCGCTCATACGCGAGACGGCGAAGCGTCTCGGCGTGCCGTCGATGGATATCGAGACGCAGGCCGGGCACGATTCCTACAACATGACGCGCGTGTGCCCGTCGGCGATGATCTTCACGCCGTGCAAGGGTGGGATCAGCCACAACGAGGCGGAGGACATCGATTTCGCGGCGACTGTGCCGGGCGTCAATGTCCTCCTGCACGCGGTGATCGCGCGGGCGTCGTGAGGCTCACACTTTGATCCATGTCTCCGAGAAGGCGAGCATGGCCGTCGTGATGGTCTGACCTGCAACCTGTCGCGGGATCGGCTTGCCTGGGAGCCGCTTGCCGTTGACGGTGATCGAGGCCTCGCTGCAGCCGACGAACAGGCTCGGCATCCAGTGGCGGCCCGTCGCCGACTTGTCGGGCGGGAGCGCGAAGCAGAAGGGCTCGCCGAGTCCGCTCCACGCGAGTTCGACGTTGAGATCGCCCGCCTTGAGCGTCTCTTGGTAGGCTGAGCCGGGATCGCCCGAGGCAACGACGCTGTCGAGCTTGCGGTAGGTTACGCCCGCGAGGCCGGGCAGTCCCTTATAGCTCCCGAAGTTCGAGACGAAATCGGCGACGAGGTAGCGCGCCAGCGCCTCGTTGTCGTGCAGCACGTAGTTCGCGCGCGCGGCAGGCGGGTTCGCTTCCTGAGGTGACTGCATCAGGACGAGTGCATGGCCGCGGCCGTGGGGCGAGAGCACGACGCGGAAGAAGCTCGCAAGGCTGACGAACGGTCCGTCAGGTGTCTCCTTGAGGGAGATGCCGGGGTTCTCTCCGGACCATTCCACAATGCCTGGAAATGTCGTGGGCTCGGGCATGATTTCCTCCTGTTCAATGCCATGAATGTACTTATTGGGCGGGTGCCAAGGGCATCTTAGGGGAGGGAGGTGGCGGCGGCTATCTCCGTCCGGTGTGATCTGGAGGCCTCCGCAATGTGCGTGCAATGCAGCCCGGTACCATCATTCGAGTACTGGTCATCTGCGGCCCGACATTGGTAGGAATGTCGCGACAGCGGACGCGAAGTCCGCGGCACACGGGGCAGGGAGCACCATGGAGCAGTATGACTATATCGTCGTCGGCGCAGGGTCGGCCGGCGCGGCACTCGCATCGCGTCTCAGCGAGAACCCGAAGAACAGCGTTCTTCTCGTCGAAGCAGGCCCCGCGAGTCATATCTACTCGTGGCTCCCGGTCAGCTTCGGCCTTCTGATCCATAATCCCGCAGCCAACTGGCTGTACGAGTCGGAGCCCGAGGAATGCACGGGCAACCGCAAGATCCCGGTACCGCGCGGCAAGGTGGTCGGCGGATCGAGCGCGATCAACGGCCTCGTGTGGGTGCGCGGTCAGCCGCTCGACTACAATACGTGGGCGCAGATGGGCGCGCGCGGCTGGAGCTGGAACGACGTCGCGCCGGTTTTCACGAAGATCGAGAACTACGAGGGCGGCCCCGAGAATGGCCGTGGCACCGATGGCCCGCTCAAGGTCTCGGTCGTGCCTGATCAAAACCCGCTTTACGACGCACTCTTCAAGGCTGGCGAACAGGCTGGCCACAAGATCACCAAGGACTACAACGCCGAGGATCAGGAAGGCATCGGCAAGACGCAGACGAGCATCCACAAGGGCATTCGGATGAGCGTCTCGCGGTGCTACCTCAAGCCCGCGATGAAGCGGTCGAACCTGCGCGTGATTGCGGACGCCCCGACGCGCCGGATCGTTCTCGAAGGCAAGCGCTGCGTCGGCATCGTCTACGAAAGGTATGGCCGGCAGATCGAGGTGCGGGCGAACCGCGAGGTGATCCTGTCGGCGGGCGCGGTGGCGACACCGCAGCTGCTCGAGCTTTCGGGCATCGGGCGCCCCGAGGTCCTGAAGCAGTTCGGCATCGAGGTGAAGCACGCGCTGCCCGCAGTGGGCGAGAACCTTCGCGACCACATCAATGCCCGCGGAATCTGGCACGTGAAAGTGCCAAGCGTGTCCTACAACACGAGAGCGCGCGGTTTCGGCGCCGTGAGAGAAGCGTTGAAGTACGCGACGACGCGCGGCGGCTTCCTCAGTCTGCCGTCGGCGCCGCTGCTCGCCTTCCTCAAGACGCAGAAGGAAATGGAGACGCCGGACGTCCAGATGCACATCGTGCCGTACTCGGTGAAGGATCCGAAGCGGCGCATCCTGCAGGAATTCCCGTCGATGACGCTCTCGGTGTACCAGCTGCGCCCGGAGAGCCTCGGCTCGATCCATATCCGCTCGGCCGATCCGAACGATCAGCCGAAGATCCTGTTCAACTTCCTGACGAACCCGATCGATCAGCAGTGCATGGTCGACGGCTTCAAGATGGTGCGGAAAATCGTGAGCCAGCCGGCGCTCGATCTCTATCGTGGCGACGAGTACGACCCGGGCGCCAAGGCCAAGACGGATGACGAGATCCTGTCTTGGATCCGCAACAACTCACAGACCGCCTATCACCCGATCGGCACATGCCGCATGGGACCGGCGGGACCGAATACGGTTGTCGACGATAAGCTGAAGGTGCACGGCATCGAGGGCTTGCGGATCGCAGACGCCTCGATCTTCCCGACCATGCCGTCGGGCAATACGAACGCGCCGTCGATCATGGTTGGCGAGAAGGCGGCGCAGATCATCAAGGCCGCGGCATAGGAGCACGGTGCATGTCTGCGGATGCCGCACTGATCGCGCATCTGATGGACGTGCTCCGCCCACTCGGCGGTGTTGCCCCGCGTCGGATGTTCGGTGGTGCGGGCATCTTCAGGGATGGGCTCATGTTCGCGCTCATCTCCGATGATGCGCTGTACCTGAAGGCCGACGCGACGACAGTCCCGGATTTCGAGGCGGAAGGTCTCGGGCCCTTTACCTACGAGACGAAAAACGGCGCGCGCTCACTTCCCTCCTACTGGCGCGCGCCAGAGCGTCTGCTGGACGATGACGACGAGATGCGCGTCTGGTGTCGGCGCGCCGCCGAGGTGGCGACGCGCGCGGCGAAGAAGCCCAAGGACAAGAAATCCGTCAAGCGTAGCCCGGCGGCGGTACGAAGCCGCCGATCTCGCGCTCGACAAAACGACTGAAGGCGACAGCCGTCTTGTCGTGGCCGTGCCGTGCGATCGCCTGATAACCGACGGGCAGTCCCGACTTCGTGAGCCCTGCGGGGCCGACGGTCGAGGGCAGGTAGACGACACCCGAATAGCCGGCCCAGAAAAGCTGGGATGTTGTCGGCTGCGGCTTGCCATTGATCGGAATAGTGCGCCGCCAGCGCTCGCCGGACTGGTCATGCGGCCACGCTGCGGACGAGGCCGCCGGGCAGAGCAGGATGTCCCAGTCCTTGAAGAAGGCATCGAAGGCGAAGCGCAGCTTGTGGCGCTCGTTGTTGAGCGGCAGCCAGGCGCGATGGGGAAGGTCGACGCCCTTCACCATTAGATCGAGATACTGATCTGGATTGGCACCAGCAGCGGTAAGCGCGGCCTTCCAACCCGCGATGTCGGCGTCGGGCGTGCGGGCCGAGGTCGCCGAGCGCAGGAGCAGCACGTAGATCTCGTGCAGACGCTTGGTGTCGATCTGCGGCTCGATTTCCTTCACGGTGGCGCCGGCTTTTGCAAGCTTCTCGACGAGCGTCTGCAGGATGTTCGCGTACTCGCTGTCGATCTCGCAGTTGGGATCGCGAAGTTTCACCGCAACCTTGAGGCCTTTGAGTGAGGTCGCCTTCGCCTCCGGCAGCTGGAGCTTCCAGCAATTCTCCTCGATCTCGTCGGCGCCACTCATGACGTCGAGCATGACATCGAGGTCGGCGGCTCCGCGCGTGATCGGCCCGACGCATGAGATATCGCCCGGTGCGAAGCTGTTAGGCAGTGAATGGCGGCGCAGCGGAATGATGCCGTACGTGGGTTTCAGACCGAAAACGCCGCAGTAATGCGCGGGATTACGGATCGAGGCGCCGATGTCGCTGCCGGCTTCGACACCGGTGAGCCCGGCCGCCAGCGCTGCCGCCGAACCGCCCGAGGAGCCGCCCGGCGTAACCGCCGTGTTCCAGGGATTGTTCGTCGCGCCATAGATGGGATTGTAGCTCTGCCAGTCGGCGAGCAGCACCGGCACGTTGGTCTTGCCGAAGAGATTGACGCCGGCCTTCTCCAGCCGCTCGACGGCGAGTGCACTCGTCTCGGTGATGTTGTTCTTGTATTCGGGAAGGCCCCAGGTCGTCGGCGAGCCGGGCACCTGGTAGCTCTCCTTGATCGTCATGGGGACGCCGTGCAGCGGACCCCAGACCTCGCCGCGCGCGAGCGCCGCATCGGCTTCCCGCGCACGCTTGCGCCCGCGTTCTGCGTCCATCCAGATGACGGCATTGAGCTTGGGATTGTACTTCTCGATGCGCGCGAGGAAGTGCTCCAGCACCTCGACGGCCGATGCCTTCTTCGAGCGGATGAGCTCGGCAAGTTCGACGGCTGACTTGAAATGCAAGTTGTCCATGCGTGGCTCCGTTGGGTCACTGACCTGTCGTGCGAGGCATCGCGCCGCACATGACGCCGCCGTCGATGACCAGCTCCGAGCCGGTCATGTACTTCGAAGAATCCGATGCGAGGAAGAGTACGCCATCGGCGATCACCTGGGCCTCCGCGACGTAGTTGAGTGGGATCATCCAGAGTGAGCGCTCGCGCGGATCGATTGGCCGATTGTTGTGTGCACCCGTGGCGCCGGTCGGGATCTTGTTCCAGATGGGCGTATCGATGACGCCGGGATGCACGGAGTTCACGCGAATACCATCCTTGGCAGCGGCACATTCGAGTGCGACCGACTTGGCAAAGAGTCTCACGCCGCCCTTCGTCGCAGAGTATCCCGCGAGACCAGCCGAACCTCTGAGGCCCGCAATCGAAGACATCATGATCACGGACCCGCCCTGGCCCGTGCGACGCATGGCCGGAATGCCGTACTTCACCGTGAGGAACACGCCGTCGAGGTTGATCGCATTCTGGCGCTGCCAGTCGGCAAGCGACATCTCGAGGATCGGCACCATGATGCCGATGCCGGCGTTCGCGACGAGGATGTGAATCCCGCCGAATGCCTTCTCCGCGGCCGCGATGACCTCGGGCCAGCGCGCCTCGCTGGTCACGTCCTGCTGGAGGAAGATCGCCTTGCCGCCATCCGCGACGATCTTCTCCGCAAGTGCGCTGCCCCGAGCTGCGTCGATGTCGGTGATGACGAGACTGGCGCCTTCGCGCGCAAGTGTCAGCGAGCAGGCCTCCCCGATGCCCGAGGCGCCACCCGTGACGAGTGCCACCTTACCTGCAACCTGACCACCCTTCTCTGCCATCGTCCACTCTCCCTGGAAATGCACCCGCGTCCGCGGGCTTTGCGTGCCGGGCAGGTTAGGCATTTCGGCGCGGCCGCGCCACACGTGCCACCGCCGGGAATGGCGCTCTTCGGAATTTGCGGGACGCGGCCTGGGGCGGTTGCGCTTGCGCGCTCATGTGCATTCGGTCAATGCTCAGGCCAAAATTCGCCAGATGGCTGGGAGGTTCAGAATGCAGGCCTTTACGGGGCTCAAGGTGCTCGATTTCACGACCACGATCGCGGGCCCTCACTGCGCGCGCCTGCTCGCCGATCTCGGCGCGGATGTCGTGAAGATCGAGACGGCCGAGGGCGACCTCATGCGGAGCCGGCCGCCGCTTCGGAATGGCGCGAGCACATCATATGGTCAGCTCAATGCCGGCAAGCGCAGCATCGTCCTCGATCTCAAGCGTGCTGAAGCTGTGGCCGCCGCGCGCAAGCTGATCGGCAGCGCCGATATTATCGTCGAGAACTATCGTCCTGGCGTGACCAAGCGGCTCGGCATCGACTATGCGAGCGCGTCCGCCGAGAACCCGCGTCTCGTCTACTGCTCGATCTCCGGTTATGGCCAGACGGGCCCTTCCGCCGACAAGCCCGCCTATGCGCCGGTCGTCCACGCGACATCCGGATATGACATGGCGCACATCGCCTACCACCCAGGGCGCGAGCGGCCGGACAGCTGCGGTATCTTCACGGCGGATATACTCGCCGGCACTTATGCCTTCGGCGCGATCTCGGCCGCGCTCTACCAGCGGTCGGCAACGGCCAAGGGCCAGCACCTCGATGTCTCCATGTTCGAGGGCATGCTCTCGCTGATGACGGTCGAGCTGCAGACTTCGCAGTTCAAGGTGCCGCCCATGCCAAAACGAGCGCTCTATGGACCAGCGGCGACCGCGGATGGATTCGTCAACATCGCCGTTGCGAGCGAGCGTACGTTCCATGAGCTTTGTAAGACGGCCGGGCGCGGCTGGGGCTCAGATCCGCGCTTTGCGAAGTATCTCGATCGGCGCGCGAACTGGGCCGAGTTTATGGATGAGCTCGAGGTGTGGACGCGCACACTCACGACGGAAGAGCTGATGGCGGTGCTCGATCGTGCTGGCGTGCCGGCAGGGCCATACCGCACGATCAAGGAGGCGCTGGCTGATCCACAGCTCACACATCGCGGCGCGCTGCAGGAAGTGCACGACGCTGCCGGCCCCTTCAAGGTGCTGAACCCAGCCTTCCGCATGTCGGCATCCGAGACCAAGGCGGGACCACGCGCACCGGCGCTCGGCGAGCACACGCGCGAGGTTCTGACGGCCGCCGGCTACAGTGAAAGTGAAATCGCGGCCATCACCGGCAGCTGAGCCGCGCTACTCGTACTTGCGCTCCTTCCACCAAGGGAAGGTCGGGGGCAGGTCGCTCGAAACGCGCCCCGGAAAGCGTGCGGGTCGCTTCTCGAGGAACGCCGCGACGCCTTCGCGGGCATCCGCGCCCGCACCCGTCTGGACCATGAGACGGCTGTCGATCTTGTGCGCTTCCATGGGGTGGTCCGCGCCGAGCATTCGCCATTGCATCTGCCGCATGAGCGCGACCGAGATACCGGACGTGTTCTCGACAATCTCGCATGCGAGCGTGCGCGCTGTGGGGAGTAACTGATCTGGCGGGAGCACCTTTTTCACGAGCCGGCCTTCGAGTGCTTCGACAGCATCGAACACGCGCCCCGTCATTGTCCATTCAAGCGCCTGCGAGATCCCGACAATGCGCGGCAGGAACCAGCTCGAACACGCCTCCATCACGACGCCGCGGCGCGCGAACACGAAGCCGAAGCGTGCCGTCTCCGATGCGAGACGGATGTCCATGGGCAGCAGCATGGTCGCGCCGATGCCGACGGCGGGGCCATTGATGGCGGCGATAACCGGCTTGAGGCATTCGAAAATGCGGAGCGTGAGGCGTCCGCCGCCATCACGCGCGCTGTCATCGGATAAGTCCGCACCGGCGAGTGTGCCACGCGCAGCATAGTCGAAGGTCTTGGCGCCACCCGAGAGGTCGGCACCAGCGCAGAAGGCGCGTCCTTCGCCCGTGACGATCACGGCGCGCACGCCATCATCGCGGTCGATCTCATCGAAGGCCGCGGTGATCTCGCGCCCCATGTCGCGGTTGTACGCGTTGAGTTTCTCGGGCCGGTTCAGCGTGATGGTCGCAATGCCGTTGTCGACCTCGTAGCGAATGGCGGTGAAGTCCATTGCGATCGTCCTCCTCGTGGCCTCAGAACAGCGCGTAACCGCCGTCAATGAGGAACGTGTCGCCAGTATGGAAGCGCGATGCCGAGCTCATGAGATAGATCGCGATGCCGCCGAAATCGTCGCCTATGCCCCAGCGGCGCATGGGAACGCGCTTCAGCACATTGTCGTGGAATTTCTCGTTCGCGATGAGATTGGCCGTCATGTCCGTCTCGATCCAACCGGGGAGGACTGCGTGCGCACGAATGCCGTAGCGCGCATACTCCACTGCGAGCGATCGGATGATGCCGATCATGGCGCTCTTGGTCGCGGCGTAGTGCTCGTTGCGGGGCGGGCCGGAGATGGCTGCGAGCGAAGATGTGCCGACGAGAACACCGCCGCCACCGCGCGCGACCATGTGCTTGGATGCGGCGCGGAACGTGTAGAATGCGCCATCGAGATTGATGCGCGTCACGCGCTTCCATTCATCGGTCGGCATGTCGCTGAAGGACGTATGCCCACCGCGGCCGCTGACACCGGCATTGGCAAAGCAGCCGTCGACGCGGCCGAGAACTTTGACGGTTTCGGCAAATCCCTGCTCGACGGCCGCCTCATCGCCGACATCCACCTGCAGGCTCAGCACGCGGCGGCCGGTCTTTTCAAGCTCGGCTTTGGCCGCAGCATTCTTGGCCGCGTTCGTGCCCCAGATCGCGACATCCGCACCCGCTTCCGCGACGGCCTTCGCCATGCCGAGGCCGATGCCGCCATTGCCGCCGGTCACGAGGGCAACCTGCCCCGTAAGATCGAATGCCTTGTACGCCATGAGTGCCTTCCCGATTGATGCCTGTTCGGGCGCCATCATGACCTGAGAGCGGCAGCGCGCAAGTCCGGATCGCGCATCAGGCCTGATGACGCCTGTCCATCGTGGCGATAGGCTGGGCTGGTGCCATGACCACCAACGAGGTTTCGCCGATGACCGATCACGTTCTGAAATCCCGCGTCGGGACCGTCCACTGGGGCTATTTCGATGCCGAGGAGAAGCCCGTGCTCTCCATCGAGAGCGGCGATCGCGTGATCATGGAGACGATCAGCGGCGGCCAGGATGTGATGCCGCCGCCGTCGTCGGGCTTCAAAATTCCACCGGAGTTGCTCGAGGTGCACGCGCAGGTGCCGCGCAAGCTGCCGGGCCATATCCTGACGGGGCCGGTTGCCATCGAAGGCGCCATGCCCGGCGACGTCCTGCAGGTGGATATCGAGGCCATCGAGTGCCGCCAGGATTGGGGTTACAACGCCATCCGGCCGCTCGCGGGTGCGCTGCCGCTCGAGTTCGATCGCGTGCGCATCGTGCATATTCCCATGGATCGCGAGCGCGGGGTCGGCAAGCTCTCTTGGGGCGCGGAGGTGCCGCTGAAGCCGTTTTTCGGCGTCATGGGCGTAGCGCCGCCGCCATCATGGGGGATGATCACGTCGCTCGCGCCGCGCCAGCATGGCGGCAACATGGACAACAAGGAGCTGGTGGCGGGCACGACCGTGTTCCTGCCGGTGCACGTGCCTGGCGCGAATTTTTCAGCCGGCGATGGTCATGGCGCGCAGGGTGATGGTGAGGTGTGTGTCACGGCCATCGAGACTGCGCTCAAGGGGACGTTCAAGTTTACGCTGCACAAGGGCGGCAATCTCGACTGGCCGCGCGGCGAGACGCCGACGCACGCCATCACCATGGCCTTCGATCCTGATCTCGACAGTGCGGCGCGGGCGGCGCTGCGCGATATGATCAAGCTGCTGGGCGAGAAGAAGGGCCTCTTGCGCGAGGATGCCTACATGCTCTGCAGCCTTGCCGCGGACCTGCGCGTTACGCAGCTCGTGAACGGCCACAATGGCGTGCACGTGATGCTGGAGAAGCGATATTTCGAGTAGCGTAGGGGGCTCGAGTTTCCACTACTGACCCAAGACGTCTCGTCGACATCCCTTCATTTCGATACAGTTCGGTGACAACCGTCCCTACGGAGGATCGAGATGAAAGTAGGTTCACTCGCGGGTACGGCAATACTCGGAGTCATCGTCCTGCTAGCGCTTGGCCTCGCGGCGACGGCCGCTGAAGTTAAGGTATTGGCCGGCGCCGGGATGAGGGGAGCCTTCGCGGAGATCGTACCTCAATTCGAAGGGGCTACGGGACACAAGATCGCAATCGAGTACTCAGGGGGGACCACCTTAAGAAAGCAGATCGAAGCTGGTGAAGCTTTTGATCTCGCCATTATCGATTCGAACGAAGTAGATGAACTTATAAAGCTAGGTAAGATTGCTGGTGATACACGCGTTGACATTGTCCGAGTAGGTATAGGCGTGGCTGTACGCGAAGGAGCGCCCACGCCCGACATCGGATCGGTCGACGCCTTCAAGAACACGCTGCTCAATGTGCAATCAGTCACCTATGCGCCAGAAGGCTCGACCGGCAGGCATCTTCCCAAGGTATTCGAACGCCTTGGTATCGTCGAGCAGATGAAGACCAAGACCAAGCCAAATGCTCTCGTTCGTGTTCCGCAGGCGGTCGCTACGGGAGACGTCGAACTCGCAATTGCAGGTATCCCGACACTACTTTCCGTCAAGGGTGTGCAGGTTGTCGGTCTCCTTCCAGGTGAACTGCAGAGCTGGTTCGTCAATACGGCAGGCGTTTAGTGCATCGGCCAAGCAACCGGACGCTGCCATGACCCTGATCAAGTATCTTGCGACGCCAGAGGTTGCCGCCGTCATAAAGGCGAAAGGTATGGAACCGCTGGGTCGTTGATGACCCCGGCGCGACCTGCTGCTCAGCGTGACGGAGCGGACCGATCCGGTGCAATTACAGGGTGGTCTTGTCCAACTGTGGCCCAAAGCCGAATTCAATCCGAACACTGGCGACAGTAACGCCTACACCTTTCCCTTCCAAGGCACGGCCCAGCGTTCGAACCAGCGCATGAGCAGCTCGAAGGCGAAGGCGACGATGCCGATCAGCAAGATGCCGAGGATCACGACGTCGGTACGCAGGAAGTTCGACGCATTGAAGACCATTTTACCGAGGCCCGCATCGGCCGCGACCATCTCGGCGGCGACGAGCGTCGTCCAGCCGACCCCCATGCCGATGCGTAGGCCGACGAGGATCTCCGGCAGCGCACCCGGCATGATGATGTGACGAATGACCTGCGCGCGCGAGGCGCCCATGGAGAGCGCGGCCTGGATCTGCTCCTGCGAGATCGAGCGGACGCCGGCACGTGCGGCGAGCGTGACCGGCGCGAAGATGGCCAGGAACAGCAGGATGATCTTGGACTCCTCGCCAATGCCGAACCACACGATCATAAGCGGCAGATAAGCGAGCGGTGGCAGCGGCCGGTAGAATTCTATGGGGGGATCGAAGATGCCGCGTGCAATGCGGCTCGTGCCCATGAGAATGCCGATCGGGATGCCGAGCGCGACGGCAAGGGCGAATGCGCTGAACACGCGCGCCATGCTGGCGAGAAAATGTCCGAGCAGGCTTGCGTCATCGAGTTCACCGTTCGCGGCCTGGATGTAGGCGCTCCAGATTGCTTGCGGCTTCGGGAGGAACAGCTTGCTCACCCATTCCATATGGGTCACAAACCACCACGTCCCGAGCAGGATCGCGATCGTGACGATGTTGATGGCGAGCGTCGAGCCCTCGCCGAGCACACGATAGCGGCTTGTGCGGACGCGGCGCGCTGCGGTGGTTGAAGCGCCTGTGGCTGCGCTCACGGCCATGGTGATCTCCCGCCAAACTTGTCCATTAATCGCGGCGTTGAATATCGCCCAGAACCTGCTCGCGAATGGCAATGAAGTCTGGGCTGGCCTTCACGGTCCGCGCGTTCTTGGTCTCGATGTAGCGCCGGCCGAAATCGAGGTCATAGCTCTTCTCGATCTTGCCGGGACGGGGCGTCATCACGATGAGTTTGGTCGCGAGGAAGATCGCCTCTTCCACGGAGTGCGTGATGAAGAACACCATCTTGCCCGTGCGGTGCCACACATCGAGGATGAGTTCCTGCACCTGCTCGCGCGTGAGCGCATCGAGTGCGCCGAGTGGTTCATCCATGAGCAGCACTTCAGGATCGGAGGCGAGGGCGCGGGCAATGCCGACGCGCTGCTGCATGCCGCCCGAAAGCTCGTAGATCATCTTCTCCGCGAAATCGGCGAGGCCGACGAGGGCGAGCTGCTCGCGCGCGATGGCGTAACGCTCTTCCTTGCCGACACCGCGCATCTTGGGACCGAACGCGACGTTGTCGATCACGTTCAGCCACGGCATGAGCGCGTGCTTCTGGAAAACCACGCCGCGGTCGGCGCCGGGTCCTTCGACGGGCGCGCCGTCGAGGAGGATCTCGCCATCCGATGGTGTGAGAAAGCCGGCCATGCAGGAGAGAAGCGTCGTCTTCCCGCAGCCGGATGCGCCAATGGCAACGACGAAGTCGCCGGCTTTCATATCGAGGTTCACCCGCGACAGGGCTTCGACGATCCCGTCGCGAGTGGCATAGCGGACCGAGAGATCCCGGACATTGAGCGTGGCGGTGGCGGACCGTCGCTCGGCGGCGGGCCGTGTCATCGTCACCATGAAACCTCTCGGTCTTGCTCTTACGCGTCTGCTGCAGGCCTTCTTACTTCGCTGCCGCTGCAGCGAACTCCGGATTGACGAACTTGCCGAAGTCTTTCGGAAGCTCGGTGATCCGCTTCTGCTCCAGGAGGAACTGCGCGGTGTTTGCGAGCGCCTTTGCGACGCCGCCATTGGCACCGCCGCCGAGCCACTTGTCCGAGGCCTGCTCGGCTGCGGTCGGGAAGGCGTAGTCGGCGAGCACGGCTGGCACGTCATCGGGCTTGGCACCAACGATCTTGGCGATCGCGGAGGCATTGTCCGAGCCCTTGGCGTACTTACCTGGGTTGGCCTTGTAGTCCGCATCGGCCTGGGCCATGATTTTGACGAAGGCCGTCAGGAAGTCCTTGTGCTGGGCCGCCCAGGCGCGGTTGGCAATGATGCCGTCGAAGGTCGGCGCGCCCTGCTTGCCCACTTCCGCTGATGAAGTGATGACTGTGCCGTCGGCTTTCACCTTCGAGAGCACGGGCTCCCAGATGAAAGTTGCGTCGAGATCACCGCGCTCCCAGGCGGCGGCGATCTCCGGCGGCCGCAGATTGAGAATCTGGATCTCCTTGGGATTGACGCCAGCCTTGTTCAGCGCGAACAGGAGCTGATAGTGCGCCGTCGAGACGAAGGGCGTCGCGACCTTCTTTCCCTTGAGATCGGCGAGCGTCTTGACGCCCGACTTCTTCGAGGCAATGAGCTGCTCGGCATTATTGATGTCGTCGAGAACCCAGATGACCTGGATGTCGATGCCCTGAGCGGCTGCCGCCGTGATCGGGCTCGAGCCTGCCTCGCCGATCGGTACCTGCCCGGAGGCCATGGCCTTGATGACGTCGCCGCCACCGGCAAACTGCTTCCAGGCGATCTTGTAGCCCGTGGCCTTCTCGATTGCGCCTGCCGATTGCGCAACGCGATAGGGCACGATCATGTCCTGATAGGCGATCGTGACTTCCTTGGTCTGGGCGACGGCGGCACTGGCAGCGACGGCGAGAGCCATCGGGATCGAGAGCAGAAGTCTCGGATTTAGCTTCATTTATGCCTCACTAATGATGCTGAGCATTGACGCTTCGCCGACCGATCGTACACGCGGAAAAAGCGCGCGCCACACGGGCGGATCGACGAATTTCTACAAAGCATATCTCCTCCCCGGCACGGCTCCCCGCCGCCGGACGCAATAATCCTACACGGGCTGATTCAAATTGCCAGCAAATGAGACGAAGCGTTCTGCCGGATGATACGGCAGTTGGAATACTCGCGGCGGAATTATTGGGCTGCTTTACGTGATAGCCGCCGCGGCCAAGCACTCTACGCTCACGCTATGGCCGCCGCAGGCATAGCACTACCGAGAGGTTGCGAAGCACCTCTTCCCAGCTGCCGCGGCCAAGCACTCGGCGCTCGCGCTATGGCCGCCGCGGGCATAGCACTACCGAAAGATTGCGAAGCACCTCTTCCCAGCAGCCCGCGGCAAGAACTAAAAAGCTCTCGCCTGCATGCCTTCCTGATAGCGCTTGAGGTACTGGCCGACAAAATCGTAGCCGACATAGCGGCTGTACGCGTCAGCGAGGCGCTTGGTGATCGGTCCCCACACCTGACCCGCGGGCCCGATGTCGACGCCGTTGATCTTCGTCACCGGACAGATGCAGAGCGAGGTCGAAGTGAGGAACATCTCGTCGGCGACATAGCTGTCGTAGAGGTCGATGTCCGCTTCGGCGACGGGGATGCCCTCCGCGCGCGCGAGGTCGATCACCGTCTGGCGGCTTACGCCCGGCAGCACGAATTTCTCGCGCGGAGTCAGCACCTGACCATCGCGCACAGTGAAGATGTTCGAGCCCATGCCCTCGGCGAGATTGCCATTCATGTCGAGCAATACGGCCCAGGCCTCGGGATCGGCGCTCTGCACTTCCTGGTTGGCGACGATCATGTTGAGGTAGTTGTGCGTCTTGGCGCGCGGCGTGAGCGACTCAGGCGGCGTGCGCCGGTGCGAGGGCACGATCACGCGGATGCCTTCCTTGAAGAGTTTGGCGCGCTGCACGAGCGGCAGCGGCGAGCACTCGAGCACGACGTTCGGGCCGTGATAGTCGAGGTTATCGCCCGGCACTTCCTTCACACCGCGGCTGATGCGCTGGCCGATCCAGTAGTCGTCGTCGGGGCCGAGGAGGTGGCGGTTGCGCTCGAAGAGCTCTTCCGTCAACGCGACCATGCGCTCGGGGCCGAAGCCCGGGTCCATGCGCAGGTACTTCAGCGAGCGGTAGAGGCGGTCGACGTGCTCCTTCACCTTGAAGAGGTTGTGGTGAAAGCTGCGGGTCATGTCGAAGCAGCCGTCGCCGTAGATCCAGCTCAGGTCGCGGAAGGGAATGCGCACCTCGCTCTCGGGCACGAACTTGCCGTTGAACCATGCAAGGCGGACGTTACTGCGCTCGGCCATTTCGGATGTTTCCCTCGGTCGTTGCCATTCAATCGCGCCTTCGGCTCGAACAGGGCTTCCGCCCTGTAACCCGACCGGGGGACACCCCCGGTCCCCCGTTTTTTATTGATTTGCCACCTAGCCCCACGCTCCAATTCATCAAGACGGGTGGGACCGGGAGGGTGTCCCTCCCGGTGGGAGCGCGAGGGCTAGCCCTCGTCGCGCCGAAGGCGCGAGCTACAGCCCGCCCATCAGCATGTACTTCAGCTCGACAAATCCATCGATGCCGTGGGCGGAGCCTTCGCGGCCGAGGCCGGACTCCTTCACGCCGCCGAAGGGTGCGACCTCCGTCGAGATGATGCCTTCGTTGATGCCGACCATGCCGTACTCGAGACCTTCGGCGACGCGCCACACGCGGCCGATGTCACGCGCATAGAAGTAGCAGGCGAGGCCGAACTCGGTGTCGTTGGCCATCGCGATGCCCTCCTCCTCGGTCTTGAACTTGAAGACCGGAGCGACGGGGCCGAATGTCTCCTCGCGAGCGCACTTCATGTCGGGCGTGACGCCCGAGAGGACGGTCGGCTCGAAGAAGGTGCCGCCGAGCTTGTGGCGCTTGCCGCCCGTGACGATCTTGGCGCCCTTGGCCACCGCGTCCGCGATGTGCTCCTCGACCTTCTCGATGGCGGCTTTGTTGATGAGCGGGCCCTGCACGACGCCCGTCTCCGTGCCGTCGCCGACTTTCATCGCAGCGGCCGTCTTGGCGAGCTTCGCGACGAACTCGTCATAGACACCTTCCTGCACGAGCAGGCGGTTGGCGCACACGCAGGTCTGGCCGGCGTTGCGGTACTTCGAGGCCATGGCACCTTCGATGGCCTTGTCGATATCGGCATCGTCGAACACGAGGAAGGGGGCGTTGCCGCCGAGCTCCAACTCGACCTTCTTGATGGTCGAGGCCGACTGCTCCATGAGCACCTTGCCGATTTCCGTCGAGCCGGTGAACGTGATGCCGCGCACCTTCGGGCTCGTCGTCAGCTCCTTGCCGATCTCGGCCGACTTGCCGGTGATAACGTTGAACACGCCCGGCGGTATGCCGGCCTGTCGTGCCAGCTCGGCGAGCGCGAGTGCGGTGAGCGGCGTCTCGGTTGCCGGCTTGACCACGACCGTGCAGCCGGCCGCGAGCGCCGGTGAGACTTTGCGCGTGATCATCGCGTGCGGGAAATTCCACGGCGTGATGGCGCCGATGACTCCGAGCGGCTGCTTGATGACGATGATGCGGCTGCCCTGCTTGAAGCTTGGGATGGTCTCGCCGTAGATGCGCTTGGCTTCCTCGGCATAGAACTCGGTGAACGAGGCGCCGTAGACGATCTCGCCGCGCGCTTCGGCAAGCGGTTTGCCCTGCTCACTGGTCAGCAACAGCGCCAGCTCATCGGCGTGCGCGATCTGCAGGTCGAACCACTTGCGCAGGATGACCGAGCGCTCCTTGGCGAGCAGCTTGCTCCAGCTCTTGAAGGCCTTCTCTGCGGCGTCGATGGCTTGCTTGGTCTCGGCCGTGCCGAGGCGCGGTACCTTGGCGATTTCCTCGCCCGTGGCCGGATTGGTGACGGGGATCTCGGGCTTGCCGACCCATTGGCCGTCGATGAAGCACTGTGTCTTCAGGAGTGTGATGACTTTCTTGTCCATGAGATCCTCCTGGGGATTGTTGATTGGGGGTAGCGTGCGCCTGCCTGAAGCCCGAAATGGGGCCTGGGTGGCGGCTTCGAGCAGGATCATAGCGCCTGGATGCGCTGCTGGCCCGTGTTTTTCAGGAGGTCTGCTGATCACCCATTGCGGGCGAGGGCGACGATATCCGCGGGTTTGCGGGTGCGCATGAGCATGTCCGTGAGCCGGCCACGCACTTCGGGCAGAGTTTCGTCACGCGGCACAAGAATGCGCGTTTGCAGGAAGTGACCTGTGAGTGCAAACCCGGCTGCCAGATCGCTCTGCGAAACGGCACCCTGGCTGCGCCCGCGCAGGAAGGGCGGGAGCGCCAGCAGCCGGTCGGCATAGGGCTCGCCGGCGGACGCCGAGACGGCACGCCCGCTCTTGGGCGAGACATAGATCAGCTCGTCGTTGGCGCCAGTGGCGGCGCAGGCGGTGAGATCGAGGCCGAAACCCAGTTCCTCGAGCAGTGCCAGCTCCCAGCGGACGAGCAGCGCCGGCCAGACCTCGGGCTCATCGAGATAGCCGAGGACGAAGAGGCTTACCTCATAGAGGCTCGGATGGGGATCGCGCTCGGGGAGAAGCCGGGCAAGGGTAGTCAGGCTTGCGAGGCCGGCGAGCGGCATCGCGTGATCCATGACCTCGGCGGCAAAGGCACGGCGCGTTTCCAGCACCATATGACCAAGGTGCTCGGCAAGACGGCCTTTCCAGCTCACTTCGACGTGGTTGCCGGGCTGGAGAATGGGCCGCATCCGCCGCGAGCGCCCGCCGTGGACGAGTCCCAGATGACGACCGTGGGCGCGCGTCAGCAGCTCGACGACGCTTGCCGTCTCGCCGTGCGGGCGGACGCCCAGGATGATGCCCTCGTCGGTCCAGTCCATGGGATGAATATACAGGAGTCGGGAGCTTCTAGCAGCCATACCGACGCCTGAACTGGCGCCGGTTCAGTAGGCGGCAGCGGCGAGCGGCGGAAGGGCGGGCACAGGCTCCAAGGTGTCGCGAACCTCTTCAGCCAACGAGAAAAAGCGCTCGCGCACGGTGGCGGCATGGGGATTAGCGCGCTCGATGGCCTCGTACACGGCGGGGGCGTCATGGCGGACCATGTCGGTCGCCTGCAAGATCAGGTCGAAGCTTCGCGTCGTCATGCGGCTCGGCAGCGGCTCCATGCGCACGAGCACCTTGGCGATGAGATGCGTCAGGCCCTGGACGACGGCCATCTGCCGGTCGTGGGCGTCCGGCGTCGTGCGAATGACGTCGAGCTTGAGAACCCGGCGCAGGAAGGCGGCGATCCGCCCGGCCGAGCGGCCACGCCCAGATCCACGAATCGGGCACCACGCAATGCGATGACCGGCGACGCCATCCTTGGCGCTCTGCGGCCCGAAGAGCGGGTGCGAGCCGATGATCTCGACGTGGTCGGGAAGCTCCGCAAGCATGGCGCGTAGCGGCTCGATCTTCACGGAGCCGACATCGATGACAATCGTGCCCGACTTCAGATGCGGTCGCAGCGAGCGGATGACGTCGGTCATGCAACTCACCGGGACGGCGAGTACGACGACGTCGCAGCGCGCGATCTCTGGGAGATCGCAGAAGATGACCGGCAGCCCCATGGCGTCGCGCGGCGACGGATCGAAAGCGAGCAGGCGGCAATGCGGTGCCAGATGCTTGGCGATCAGCGCACCGAACGCGCCAAAACCGACAATGCCGACAGTAGGGTGGGATTTTCGTTTGGAGGGCATCACACGTCTCCGAGTGGAGCTGCGATGCCGACGCTCGCCTTTGATGATCAACCGCCGGAAACGCAGCGGGTTGAGCATGGGAGTGCAGCCGCCGTTATGTGGACGGCGCGTAATACTGGCTGGCGAGATGAGCACGGGTCTGCATGGGGCGAGCGTATAGGCTCCAGCGCGTGCTGATGTCAATCGTAGTCGCGCCGCAGGGTTTGCCGCACGTTACTGAAAGAGCTTGGCGTCCGGATCCGATTTGCCTTCCACCCATGCCCGCACCACCTCTGCCGCGATAACGCTGAAGGTTATGCCGTTGCCCCCGCAACCGAGGACGGCGAAACAGTGCCTGAGGTCCGGCGCCGGTGCGATGTAGGGAAGGCCTGTCGGGCTGTCAGCGAAGGCGCCGGCCCAGGCATAGTCAAGCTTCAGGGCGCGGCCGGGCAGCAGCTCCTGCACTTTGGCGAGGAGGCGCTGGGCCTTGGTGGCCGTGGCCTCATCCCGCCGCTCGGGGCTGTTGAGCTTGGAGTCCTCACCGCCCGCCAGAATGCGATTGTCCCAGGTGCTGCGGAGATAAAGATAGGGATCTGCGGCCTCCCAGATCAGGCAGCGGCCAAGCCAGAAGTCATCTGCGGAGAGCGGCTTGGTCGCAATGGCCCACGTCGAGACGTGCTCGAACTTGTCGCGCGGCAGGCCTGGTATCACCGTATAGCCCGTCGCAAAAACAGCCCGTCGTGCGGAAATGATCGCATCGTCAGCAGTTATGAGATCGACCCCACGGGCGTGCGACTGCGCTTCCTTGATCTCGTGCGGACTGTAGAGGCGCGCGCCGAGACGTTGGGCCGCGCGCAGACATCCGGCCGCGAGCTGCGCGGGATTAACCTCCGCGGCACCTTCGGAAAGGATCGCGCCGGTGCGTGCGATACCGTACGTCGCCGCTAGCGTCTCCTTGTCGAGAAACGAGGAGGGAAGGCCGATGCGCGAACGATAGTCGGCTTCGTCCTGCAGGGCGCGCCAGCCGTGCTCGTTGCCGGCTAGGTAGAGGGCATGCCGCTCTTTCCATGCGCACTTGATGTCGTGGCGCGCGATGATGTCGCCAAGCGCTTGCACGGCTGCGAACGATCGACGATAGGCGTGCTCAGCGTGCGTCGCCCCCTTCTGAGCGGCGAGTTCGATGAGAGGCGTATCCAGCTCGAACTGGATCATGGCCGTGCTAGCGAGCGTACTGCCGCGACAGGGTTCACTGCGGTCGACGATGACGACGTCATGCCCGCGTTCGGCAAGCGCGAGCGCAACCAGCGCACCGCTGATGCCAGCGCCGACGACGGCGACATCACACTTCTCGTGGAGGAGGCGCGTGCGATATTTGACGTCGATGCGTGGCGTATCGGCCCAGATCGGCCTGCCGCCGCGCAGATCTTTCTTCGGCGTTGGCACGTGCACCTGCTTCAGGAAGCACGGGCAGGAAATTGCCCGCTCCAGCAGAACGCCGATCTCTGACAGTCGGTTGCCAGGTAAGTTTGGCCGCTAGCCCTTGCGCAACGTCTCGAAGAGGAACCAGACGCGCCGTTCGCCTTCGTCGATCCAGTTCTCGATGAGGCTGGTGGTTGCCGGGTCTCCGGCCTCGTCCGTCAGCGTATGCAAGGCGCGGAGAGACTCGACGAGTTGCTTGTTGTCGTCGCGAAGCTCGGCAAGCATATCGTCCGGCGCGACGAAATCGGCGTCGTTGTCGAGAATGCGCTGGAGTTTCGAGATCTGCCCGATGGATCTGAGAGTATTGCCGCCGAGCTTGCGTACGCGCTCGGCCAGATCATCCGTCATAGCGAAGAGCTGGGCGGCCTGCTCGTCGAGGAGGAGATGGTAGTCGCGAAAGTGCGGCCCCGACATGTGCCAGTGGAAATTCTTGGTTTTGAGATAGAGGGCAAAGACATCGGCAAGGGCCGCAGTGGCAGCGGCGGAAATATCCTTGACGGCGTTATCGGAAAGGCTGGTCGGTGTTTTCAGAGCGGAATGGCGAATATCGGCTGCGGTTCGTTTGGACATGGCGGGGCTCGCAAGGTTCCGAGGGAGGATCAACCCTGTAAAACTGGGGTCGTTCGCAGCCGCGTTAAAGCCATACAAGCGTATATGGCCGGCCGACCTCTCCGAGATGTGAACGCAGGTAGCGCATGGCTGATGCTTACGCGCGTTCAATCAATCGTCTTGGATCTGTCGAATTCGCCCACTAGACCGGCTGGGTTCACCTAGGGGGCCTCATGACGCGATATTTTCTGCTGCTCACGACTTTGGTTGCCAATCTCCTGCTCGCTGGCCAGGCATGGGCCGAAAAGCGTGTGGCCCTCGTCATCGGCAATGCGGCCTACGTGAAGAGTTCGGTGCTGGCCAATCCGGTCAACGACGCCAGCGAGATCGCCAAGGCGCTCACCGAAGCGGGCTTCGAGGTCATCCTCGGCCTCGATCTCGACAAGCGGGGTTTCGATGGCAAAGTGCGCGACTTCGCACGCGCGCTCAACGAGGCGGATGTGGCGCTGTTCTACTATGCGGGGCACGCCTTGCAGGTATCGGGGCGCAACTATCTCGTGCCTGTCGACGCTTCCATGGAGCGCGAGCGCGATCTGGATTTCGAGACCATCGGCGTCGATTTCGTTCTCCGGCAGATGGAGATCGATCGCGAGAACAAAACCAACCTCGTGTTCCTGGATTCCTGCCGCGACAATCCGCTGGCACGCAATCTCGCGCGCTCCATGGGCACGCGTTCGGCGAGCGTGAGCCAAGGCCTTGCGCAGGTGCAGACGGGCGTCGGCACGTTCATCGCCTATTCGACGCAGCCCGGGAATGTCGCGCTTGATGGCACAGGCAGCAACTCTCCGTTTACTGCAGCGCTCGTGAAAGGCTTGCGCACTACCGATCGCAATCTGACGTCGGTGATGGTGGACGTACGCAAGGACGTTCTGGCGGCCACGGGCGGCAAACAGGTGCCGTGGGATCATTCCTCGCTGACGGGGGACTTCTACTTTCATCGAGCAGCGGCACCGGGCACGCTCGCAAGGCCGGGCGTGCCTGCGGGAAGTGACATGCAGAAGCGGCTCGAGGAACTCGAGAAGGAGCTTCAGCGCAAGAGCGATCAGACGGCCAAGGTCGTCGAACTTGCGCAGGCCAAGGAGCGGCTGGAGCGCTTGGCCGAGGAAAATCGCGAGGATCAGCGCCGTATGTTTGATGCGCAGCGCGAGCGCGGCCGCGGCGGCTCCGATTCAGCAGGGTTTTCGGAGGTCGGACGAATTCAGATGCGCATGGTCCGGCGCAGCCAGGAAATGTCGAAGCTGCGTCCGCGTATTGCCGAGCTGGAGGCGGAGCTGGGCCTGCCGTCGAGCGCCGCCGCCACCAAATAGGGTTTCCGCGGGGATGCAACCGTCGACGGAGTGTCGTAGTTTCCGAGCCGATGCTGCATGTGATCCGAAAGCTGACGTGGGCGCTCTGTGCGTTCTGCCTGATCGGGAAGGCGGATGTCGCACGCGCCGCTGAGGAGCCACGTCCGCTCGTCGAGACCATCTGCCCCTTGATGGAGAAGGAGGCCGCTGCGAACGGGATTTCTCCCGCTCTCTTCGTGCGGCTCATCTGGCGCGAGAGTGCCTTCCGGCCGAATACGGTGAGCCACAAGGGTGCCCAGGGCATCGCGCAGTTCATGCCCGCCACCGCCAAGGAGCGCGGGCTCGAGGATCCATTCGATCCCGCCTCCGCCATTTCGCATTCGGCGCGGCTGCTTGCTGACCACATAAAGACATTCGGCAATTTTGGGCTCGCAGCCGCCGCCTATAACGCGGGGCCGGAGCGTGTGCGCGGTTGGCTCGATGGTCGGCGGACGCTACCGGCCGAGACACGGGCCTATGTGAACTTCATCACGGGACATGGCGCAGATCGGTGGAAAGAAACGGGCGACGCGCCCGCCGAGTCGGCCGCGCTGACGTCGGAGCAACTCCAGGACGCGTGCATGAAGCGCGCGCCCGCCCTCGTCCACGTCGCATTGCCGGCAGCAGGTCGCAGCAAGCCGCAACAATCGCCACCTCCGTGGGGCGTGCAGCTCGCGTCGAATTTTTCGCAGGCGAAGGTGGCCGGCATGTTCAATGCGCTCAGGCAGCGGCACGCGAAGGTGCTCGCCGATGCCGAACCTCTGTACATGCCGGAACGCAATCTGAGCCGCGGGCGCAAGGCGATGGTGGCGCTGCGCATTGGCGCGGTGAGCCAGTCAGATGCGCTGAAGCTCTGCGAGCGCCTGCGCGCCGATGGCGGCATCTGCACCGTGCACAGGAACTGAGTGGCGCGGGCTACGGCTTCAGGCGATAGCCCGTTCGGAAGATCCACCAGACGATCACGAGGCACAGCACGAGAAAGCCGAGCGTCATGGCAAAACTGATGCCGACGCCGACGTCCGAGATCTCGAAGAAGCTCCAGCGGAAGCCGCTGATCAGATAGACGATCGGGTTGAGCAGCGCCACGTTCTGCCAGAACGGCGGCAGCATGTTGATCGAGTAGAACGTGCCGCCGAGAAAGCTCAAGGGCATGATGATGAGCATCGGTATGACCTGCAGCTTCTCGAAGCCGTTGGCCCATATGCCAATGATGAAACCGAGCAGGCTGAAGGTGAGCGCGGTCAGCACGAGGAAACCCATCATCCAGAAGGGATGGGCAATGCGGATGGGTACGAACAGACTCGCCGTTGCGAGGATGATGAGCCCGAGGATGATTGACTTGGTGGCGGCGGCCCCGACATAGCCGAGCACGATCTCGAAGGCCGAGATCGGCGCCGAGAGGATCTCATAGATGGTGCCCGTGAAGCGGGGGAAGTAGATGCCGAATGAGGCATTGGACGTGCTCTCCGTCAGGAGCAGCATCATCATGAGGCCCGGGACAATGAAGGCGCCATAACTCACGCCGTCGATGTCCGGCACGCGCGATCCGATGGCCGCACCGAACACGATGAAATAGAGCGACGTCGAGAGGACGGGCGCCACGATGCTCTGGAGCAGCGTGCGGCCCCAGCGGGCCATCTCGAAGAGGTAGATTGCGCGGACTGCAGTCAGATTCATGATGCCTGCCTCATGAGACCGACGAAGATCTCCTCGAGTGAGCTTTGGTGGGTCTCGAGGTCCGTGACGATGAGACCGGCGTCGCGCATGGCATTGAGAAGCGTCGTGATGCCCGTGCGCTCGGCCTGGGTGTCATAGGCAAAAACGAGTGCGCGGCCATCGTCGGCCAACGTCAGGGGATAGCCCGAAAGCGCCTCAGGTACGACGGTGATCGGTTTGCCGAGCCGCAGCGTCAGCTCCTTCTTGCCAAGCTTGCGCATGAGTTCGGCCTTTTCCTCGACCACGATGATTTCGCCGCCGCGGATGACACCGATGCGGTCCGCCATCTCTTCGGCCTCCTCGATGTAGTGTGTGGTCAGGATCACGGTGACGCCGGCTTCGCGCATCTGGCGCACGACCTGCCACATGCCGCGCCTGAGTTCGACATCGACGCCGGCTGTGGGCTCGTCGAGGAAGAGAATGCGAGGTTCGTGTGCGAGTGCCTTCGCGATGAGGACACGCCGCTTCATGCCGCCGGAGAGCGTGAGGATCTTGTCGTCTTTCTTCTCCCACAGCGACAGCTGGCGCAGAACCTTCTCGATATGAGCCGGATTTGCTCTGAGACCGTGCACGCCGCGGCTGAAGCTGACCGTCGCCCACACCGTCTCGAACATGTCGGTTGAGAGTTCCTGCGGGACGAGACCGATCAGCGTGCGCGCCGCGCGGTAGTCCTTGATGATGTCATGGCCGTCGACCGTGACCGTCCCCGAGCTTGGCCTCACGAGTCCGCAGATCGTGTTGATGAGTGTGGTCTTGCCGGCCCCGTTGGGACCGAGAAGGGCGAGGATCTCGCCGCGACGGATATCCAAGCTCACGCCCTTCAGCGCCTGGAAGCCTGAAGCGTAGGTCTTGGTGAGGTCTGAAACACGGATGATGGAGCTCATGGGGAAGAAATCCCGGCCGCCAGGGATGGATTAACGAGGTGCATGGCGGGCAAAGAGGGAGTGGCGGCCGAATCTGGCCGTGAGATGACCCTCTGTGAGATAGGTCAGTCCTTCGGGAAATCCAGCCCCATGTTGCGATAACGCTCGGGGTCGTTGCTCCAGCCTTCCTGGACCTTGACGTGCAGAAAGAGATGCACGGGGCGTTCGAGCAGCGCGGTCAGCTCTTTCCTGGCGCGCGTGGAAATATCCTTGATCGTGCGGCCGCCCTCGCCGAGCACGATGCTGCGCTGGCTCTCGCGCTCGACGAATATCGTCTGCTCGATGCGGGCAGAGCCGTCCTTGCGATCCTGCCAGGCGGTAGTTTCGACAGTTGCGGAGTACGGCAGCTCCTGATGCAGGCGCTCGTACAACTTCTCGCGCGTGATCTCGGCGGCGAGCTGGCGCTCGGGAACATCGGAGAGATCGTCGGCGGGGAAATGCCAGGGCCCTTCGGGCACGTTGAGTGCGAGGTGGTTCTTGAGATCCTCGATGCCGCTGCCCGTGAGCGCAGAGACCATGAACGTCGCCGGAAACTCGAGGCGCTTGTTAAGATCGGCAGCGAGCGCGAGAAGCTGCTCCTTTTTCACGCGGTCGACTTTGTTGAGCACGAGAACGCGCGGTCGTTTCACATTCGCGAGCTGGCGCAGGATGCGGCCGACATCGTCGCTGACGCCCTTCTGTGCATCGACCAGCAGCACGACCATGTCGGCGTCGCCGGCTACGGTGGAGGCGGCCTCCACCATGGCGCGATCCAGTCGGCGGCGAGGGGCAAAGATGCCCGGCGTATCGATGAACACGAGCTGGCTCGCCCCGGCAATGGCAATGCCGCGCACCGGTACGCGCGTCGTCTGCACCTTGTGTGAGACGATGGTTATCTTGGCACCGACGAGCGCGTTGACGAGCGTCGATTTGCCGGCATTGGGCGCGCCGATGACGGCAATGAAACCGCAGCGCTGCGGGCCGACGTCCTCGGCTGGCGGCTCGACTGGCGGATTTTTCTTGGGTTTACTCATGTGAATCCGATGCGGCGTCCGCAGGCCAGACGCCTTTGGCACGCAGGAGTGCGGTTGCGGCGGCTTGTTCGGCGGAGCGCTTGCTGGCACCGATGCCTTCGGCCGGGCTGTGCCGCCCGACACGGACCTGAGCCGTGAAGCGGGGGGCGTGGTCGGGGCCATCACGGCCGATCTCGACATATTCGGGAAGGGGCAGGCCCTGTCCCTGCGCCCACTCCTGTAGTGCCGACTTGGGATCGGCCGTCGTGCGCGGGGCGTTGTCGATAAGCGGCATCCAGAGGCGACGGACGACGTCGCGCGCCACATCGAAGCCCGCTTCGACGAACACGGCGCCAAGCAGCGCCTCGCAAGCGTCCGCGAGGATCGTATCCTTGCTGCGTCCGCCGCTGTCGGCTTCCGAGGCCGAGAGAATGAGCGCCGACCCGAGCGCCACATTGCGGGCGACCGCGGCGCAGGCCTCACGACGCACGAGCCGGTTGAACCGGCGTGCGAGTTCGCCCTCGGTGGCGTCGGCATCCATCTCGACGAGCAGCTCGGCGATGGCGAGCGCGAGCACGCGATCGCCGAGGAACTCCAGGCGCTCGTTGTCGTCGCTCTTCTCGCGCTGGGAGCGTACGCTCGCGTGTGTGAGTGCGCGCCGCAGCAGCGGGCGGCCCTTGAACTTGTATCCGAGCGCCTTCTCGAGCGCGGCGGACTTCAGTTTTTCAGCAGGCTTTTTGGCTGCAGCGGCCTTGCTCACGATTTGTCCCCTCGGCGCGTCTGGCGAGGTGCTTCAGGTGGCAATGCAGCCTGCACGACCGCGGACGCGCACTCCACCATCTTCAGCCGTGAGGCCGGAAGAAGCAGATGCTCCCGCGCATCGATCAAATGACGCTGCCTCGTTATCGCACCAGGCTGAAAATGCGGCTCCAGCGAACGTCGAAGGGCCATGTCCAGGGGCGGGTCAGCTCAAAACGCCCGGGCTCATCGACGGCCATGGAGAAGAAAATGATATCTGCTCGTCCAATGAAATTCTCAAGTGGTACGTAACCTACGCCATAGCGGGGGGACTGATCGCGGCTGTCCGTCGAGTTGTCGCGATTGTCGCCCATCATGAAATAGTGGCCGTCCGGCACTTTATATGGCCCGACGTTGTCGTAGTCCCCGTTCGGCCGTGCATCGAGCACGTAGTACTTTACGCCCTCGGGCAGCGTTTCCTCGTAGCGGGGAATGCGCCGCTCGCGTCCATCCTCGCCGATCTGCACGAAGTCGTCGACGCGCCGGCGTGGGATTTCCTTGCCATTGATGAAGAGGACGCCGCCCCGCACCAGGATTTCGTCACCTGGCAGGCCGATCACGCGCTTGATGTAGTCCGTGGAGTTGTCGCGCGGCAGCTTGAACACGGCGACGTCGCCGCGCTTCGGGCTGGCTCCCCAGATGCGGCCGGAGAAGACGTCCGGGCTGAAGGGGAGCGAATGCTTGGAATAGCCGTACGAGAGCTTCGAGACGAAGAGATAATCGCCGATCAGGAGCGTCGACTGCATCGAGCCGGACGGGATATTGAACGGCTGGTAGAAAAAGACGCGCACCACGAAGGCGATGATCAGCGCGTGCACAAAAATGCTGATCATGTCGCGGAGGCCGCCGGCCTGGGATTTCTGCGTGCCTGATTTCAAGTCGTTATGCTCCCGCGCATGCGGCTGACCGTCGGGCCGCGCCGGCGACCCGCCCGCAATGGCACCCAGCGTATTGGTTATCCCGTGCGACCTGCCCGTTCGAGAACACAAACCCCCCACGCCCATCCCTCCGACCGTCGTTGCCGCCAGCGGTGGGACGAAGCCTCTCGCAGACCCGGTCCAACTGCTTGCCCTATAGCCTTTCCAGTGGGGAGGCGCAATTCGCAGCATCGGCGCAGCAGGCTTGCTACTCGTTCGGGTGGTGCGTCAGGTTGACAATGACCCTATTCGACGTTGCTAATCGCCCCGAAATTCGTACACGCCTGTAGCCGAAGCGGGCCCGCTTTGGGGGCCGGCCGAGCAACTTCAGGAAGAGAGCAGGGGAAGGAACGCCATGAACATTTCGCGCCGCCAAGCGCTGATAGCCGGCTCCGCCACGATCGGTGCCGGTTTTCTACCGTCCTTTGCGCAAGCCCAGGCGGCGAGCGCGACGCTGGCCTTCGGTCCGAAATCGCCGGTCTATTCGCTTGGCATTATCGCGGAGGAGAAGGGCTTCCTGAAGGAGGAAGGCCTGGACTTCAAGCTCGTCGTCGGCAACGCCGGCACGCACGGGCGCCAGGCGCTGGCGGCTGGTCAGGCGCTCTTCGCCCACGGCGATGCCAGCCACGCCCTCCAGCTCTCGACGCGCGGCAAGAGCAGCAAGATCATCATGGCTTCGCAGATGGTCTCGTCCATCTCCAGTATCGTCGTCAGGAAAGACCTTTTCGACGCCGGCATCGACACGGTCGAGAAGCTTGCCGAGTACAAGCGACCCGACGGCGCCAAGCCGATCATCGCCGCGACCGCGATCGGCTCGGGGACGTGGATGTACGGTACCTACGTCTTCGAGTCGAAGGGGTTCGGCGACCGCATCAACTGGGTGGCCGGTGGCGGTCCGAAGACCATGTATCCCGGTCTCGAGACCAAGCAGTTCGACGCCATCATGGCCATTCCGAGCTGGATCATCGAGGTGGAAGCGCGCGGTTTTGGCAAGGCGATCTACGATACGTCGAAGCCTGGAGTGTTCGAGAGCGCCTTCGGCGGCACCGTGCCTGTGCTCGTGCTCTATACGCTCGAGGATACGATCAACGACAACAAGGCTCTCGTGCAGTCGTTCGTCAATGGCATGTATCGGGCGATGCAATGGGTGAAGGCGACGCCCATGGACGAGGTCTACAATCTCGTGGGCGAAAAGCACTACTCCGGCATCGATCCCGTCGCGGTCAAGGCCGAGCTGGGCTTCGACAAGAACACGTGGGCGTATGACGGCACGATCGATGCGGCCTCGTTCGAGCGTGGCGGCAAGGTCTGGTATCGCAAGGGCTCCGACATCCCGCCATCCAAGTACGAGGAACGGGTCGACATGAGCTTCCTGAAGGTCGCGCAGGCCAAGTACAAGTGACCGACGCTTCCAACGACCTGACGATGGCGCACACAACTGCCGGTTCCGCCGCTCGTGCACCTGGGGCCGGCGGCGCCGCGGATGTGGCCGCGCCCGTGCGTATCCGTGTGTCGAACCTCGACAAGCGCTTCCGTACGGCCGGCGATGGCGTCGTGGCGGTCGATAATGTGTCGTTCGACGTGCGGCAGGGCGAGTTCGTCGCCCTGCTCGGTCCCTCGGGTTGCGGCAAGAGCACCATCCTGAACATGGTGGCCGGGCTGCTTGACGCAACGGACGGCGAGATGGCTATCGACGCCGATCCTGTGGTCACCGGCAAGGTGAACCGCAAGGTCGGGTACGTCTTCCAGCGCGATACGGTCTTCCCCTGGCGCACGGTCGAGGGAAACATCGGCTACGGCCTCGAGATCGCGGGCGTGCCCAAGGAGGAGCGTCGGCGCAAGGTCGAGCGCGCGATCGAAGTCTCAGGGCTCGCCGGTTTCGGCAGCAGCTTCCCGCGCACGCTATCGGGCGGTATGCGCCAGCGCGTCGCGCTCATGCGCACGCTCATCCTGGAGCCGGACATCCTGCTGATGGATGAGCCCTTCGGCGCGCTCGATACGCACACCAAACTCGAGATGCACAAGACGCTGCTCGAGATCTGGGAGCGCGAGCGCCAGACCGTGCTCTTCGTCACGCACGATCTCGGTGAAGCGCTCACGCTGTCGAGCCGGATCATCCTGCTCTCGGCCCGTCCCGGGCGGCTCAAGGAGGATTTCGAGGTGCCGTTTCCGCGCCCGCGTGATGCCGTCAGCCTGCGCGAGACGGCGGAGTTCGGCCAACTCTATTCTCACATCTGGCACTCGCTCGGCGAGGAGTTCCGCCGCACGAAGGCAGAGTAGTCAGTCATGGCGCAACGCAAGCTTTCCATTCTCGCCTGGCAGATCTTCATCCTCGTGGTTCTGCTCTCCGTCTGGGAGTGGGGTTACGACACGGCAAAGGCGTTGCTGCCACGGGCCTTCGTGCCGAGCATTCTCGACCCGTACTTCATCGCCAAGCCCTCGATGATCTGGACGAGCTTTCTGAAGCTCGGCTGCTTCGCGGATCCTGCGGGTTTTCTCGCCTGTTACGGCGCGACGCCGAACAACCTCTGGCTCGCGACGCTGGTCACGATCAAGAACATGCTGTGGGGCTTTCTGTGGGGCGCAAGCCTCGGCGTGCTCATCGGGCTGACGCTCGGCCGCTCAGCCTATCTATCGAAGATCTTCGAACCCTTCATCGTCGCGATGAACTCGATACCGCGCATAGCGCTCGTGCCGCTGATCATCCTCATGTTCGGCCTCGGCGATCTCTCCAAGGTCGTCACGGCGAGCATCGTCGTGTTCTTCGTCGTGTTCTTCAACACCTTCGAGGGCACGCGCTCGGTCGACCGGGATCAGATCGCGGCCGCACGGCTGCTGGGCGCGAGTGAACTCACGGTTCTGAGGACGGTGGTGATACCCTCGGCGCTGGCGTGGGTCTTCGCGTCACTGACGCCTGCGGTATCGTTCGCGCTGATCGGCGTGATTGTCGGCGAGTTCATCGGCGCCGAGCGCGGGCTCGGCAAGCTCATCATCGAGGCCGAGGCGCGCGCCAATGCTGCCGAGATGATGGTGTCGATCATCGTCATGATGATCGTTGGCATCATCCTCGCGTTCATCGTGCGGCGCATTCAGGCGTATCTGCTGCGGTGGCAACCGCAGTTCGAGCAGCAACACTGAACCTCGCTGCCGGCAGTTCTATTCGTCCTGCTGGGTCTCCATCCATTTCCTGACATGCGGAATGCGCGGCACGATGACGGCGTAGACCGAGGCAATCACGGCGATCGCGTACCAGCCGATGCCGATGGCCATGCCGATCGCCGCTGCAAACCAGACAGCGGCCGCGGTTGTCAGGTTTCTTACCGTGTTGTTCTCGCTCTTGAGGATCATGCCAGCGCCGAGGAAGCCCACGCCCGACACGACCTGAGCCGCTATTCGGGCAGGGCTATTGGGATCGGCGACGGTGGACACGAATGTGAACAGGCAGGCGCCAGCCATCACGAAGCAGTGTGTGCTGATGCCGGCGGGTTTGTTGCGGAGCTCTCGCTCGACGCCGATCATGACGCCGAGCAGCAGGCACAGCGTGAGCTTGAGTACGAACGCACCTTCCAATCCGGTCAGCCAGCTCGACATGAGCGCTCCTGATTTGCATATGGGGGAAGTGACGAACCCTGACGAGATATCGGGTCGTATGTGGATGCTCCAACGCCCCGAGACAACGTCGAGTTCATCAGACTATGGGAAGTGCGACCTGGGACAGGACGGGGGATTTGGGAGAGGGCTTCCTACGAACTCTTGTCCAGCCATGTCCATGGCCATATGCGCACACCCCTGAAACATTGAGAAATTGCCCGGTAGCCATCCACAGCGCCGGCCCGGAAGTCTGCTGCAGTGAAAGCAGACATGGCCACCTGCCGGTCGTTGACGACGCCCGCGCTCGCGCCGAGTCCGCTAACCTCTCGAGAGCGGAAATGGCACTCCGATGGGGATGGGCCAGGAGCCGCCGTTCGGCCCGTAATATTGCGAAGGCCACTCCCGGCGTGCGAGCGGAAGTCTTCGATGTGCTCTGCTCACAAGTTGATCCGTGTCGATGCGACCGAGGGTCTAGTCTGCAGCCGCTCAACCAGGGCCACGATCCTCGGCCAGCGGCCAATGCGAAAATCGAACACTTTTCTGGATTCGCCGTAAATGAGCGGGCACATCACGTTGATGTCCATGACGGACAGCGTACCCGGCCAAAATCCTTCACTCGTGCATCTTTGCTCGAGCCAATCGAGGCATGAGGCAACGCGAGTCAATTGCCGGTTCATGAATGTATTTTCGGCAGTTGATCCACCTAACTCCATCAGGCGGTAGGTCACTATGGCGTCGGCCATCGACTCGATTGTCGTGAGTGTCAGCATGTCCTCCCAGTATTGGTCCTGGCGCGCGATGCTTGGCGAAAGAGGTGGTTGAGTTGTCGAGTCGGGCATCTCCGGATAGGCGGCAAAAAGGTGCTGAATGATCAGGTTGGATCCCCATAGGACCTTGCCCCGATCGTAAAGCGTAGGGACCTGAAGCGCAGGATTTTGATCTCGGATTGAATCGATCGCGCGCAAGCCGTTGTGCACGTCTTTCTCGCACGGCAAATTCTTCTCATCCAGAATGATGCGCACCTTGCGGGCGAAGGGCGACCCGTCGGAATAAAGCAACTTCCGCATCTGATCACCCTTTGGCCAGATAATGAATAGTTCCGGCAACATCGGTGTCGTCGATCAACTGGAAGCGGCTGTCGCTTCCTGCCCTGCGGGCTGCTCCAAACCGGGCGTATTCTGGATCGTTGGCAAATGCCTCGACAGCCTCAGCCGATGGGAATTGCAAAAGTGCAATCAACGTCGTGTCGAGCGGCCTCCGCTCGAGGATCTTTACGTTGGCGCTGCGTGCCAAGTATTTTCCGCCGTGCTTATGGACGATATAATGAACTCCTGCGGCATACTCCGGCACCGATGAATCGTTGCTCACCTTGATATCGGCGATCACAAATACAGCCATGGTCGTTTCTCCCTTCGGCCTGCTCGAGTGACCCTCTGCAGAGCTAGTCTCGTCCCCGCAGAGATAAGGGTCTACTCAAGCAACTGTATTGGCCGATACAGAATCTGGACTAGTCACGAAGACCGACCTCGAGCACTGCTTGTGAAGCGTCGATGCATGGAGGAAACCGCGATGGCTCAACCCGGCTACAAGCAGTTCTGCCCACTTGCCATGGCAGCTGAGATCCTGTGCTCGCGTTGGACCATTGTGCTGCTGCGCGAGCTGATCGCCGGCTCGACCCGGTTCAACGATCTTCGGCGCGGGGTGCCGAAGATGTCGCCGAGCTTGCTATCGCTGCGCCTCAAGGAATTGGAAATGGCGGGAATCGTCGAGCGGAAGGAGGTCCGATCCGAAAGGGGCGTTTATGATTATCACCTGACCGAAGCCGGCAAGGATTTGCAGCCTGTCGTCGAGACTATGGGCATTTGGGGGCAGCGCTGGGTGGAAGCTCAACTCTCGCTGAAAAACCTCGATCCTTCGTTGCTCATGTGGGATATGCGTCGCAATCTCAATCCGAAGCCGCTGCCACGCCGGCGAACGGTGATACAGTTCCTGTACCCTGAGCTAGCGCAATCCAAAAGGCTATGGTGGCTTGTCATCGAAGCCGATGGTGACGTCGATCTCTGTTGGTCCGATCCTGGTTTTGAAGTCGATCTTTATTTGTCGACCGACTTGCGCACCATGACGGCAATCTGGATGGGATTGACCACAGTGGATCGCGAAAGTCAGCGGTTGTCGTTCACTGGAGATCGCAAGATGGCAGCGACGATGCAGACGTGGCTGGGGCTCAGTCCATTCGCCGTCGAAAAGAAGCGCACCAAGGCGTGATGCGATAGGTCTGAAAGCCGACGCCACGGTGGGCACTGCCCCAATCGACCCGAGGTCTGCTCCGGGTCAAAAGCTGCCTTCGTATCGAAGTCCACAAGGACAGCTTCCACGACGAGAGCGGACATCCGACGGGCGAAATGTCGCGAAAAGCGTCGATGACCACTTATGGGATCGCCCGAATGCTCGGGAGGCAACCGAACGCAGCAGAAGCGCCAGTTCACCCACCGTTGCGGATGTCCTGTACGGCTTGCTCGAGTGCCTGCAAGAATCGCGAGCGATCGCCCTTGGCGAATGCCGGCGGACCACCTCGGATGTCGCCGGTTTCGCGGAGGTGGGCCTTCAAGTCGCGCATCGCCCGTGACATGCCTATATTGTCAGGGGTGAAAGGCCGCCCGGTAGGTGTCAGCGCCCGGGCGCCCTTCTTCAGGCATCGCTCGGCGAGTGGGATATCCTGGGTCACGCAGATATCGGCGGCCGCGATTTCGTCGGCAATCCAGTCGTCGGCTGCGTCCGGGCCCTCGGCAACGATGCGGCGCTCCACCAAATGACTTGCCGGTAGCCGCATCCAAGCGTTCGAAACGAAGATGGTGGCGAGCCCGTGCCGCTCGGCCACTCGCACGATCTCGTCCTTGACCGGGCAAGCGTCGGCATCGACGAGGATGCGGATGATCGGTGGAGCGCTTGGCATTTACAGGCTTTCAGTTGTCATGCGTCGCTCGTCGGCGGGGTGGATGAAGAAGACGGCGCAGTGCGGGCCATGGCCGCGGGCACAGTAGGTCGGTGCCCTCGTGAGGTCTACAGCGCCGAGGTTGGCGTGTCGGGGATCGAGCTCGTGGAATTGACAGTGGGCCCCCGCCGCTGCTTTCCACGGTCGAAGTGATCCGATAGCCTCCGTCAGGAGGTCGACAAGACGGGCCAGCAGCGTACGACATGTGTCCTGCTGCGCTACACGTCTTCGCCAAGACTGCCATTGGGGCAGATTTCTCTGCCCTGGCCCGCAGAATAACATCCGCCGCGTGTCTGGGAGACGCGATCGTGAACGGGTTCGCTTGGGACGATTTGCGGTTCTTTCTCGCGGTGGCGCGTGAAGGAACACTCACAAGTGCGGCGCGTCGTCTCCGCACAGATCACACGACAGTAGGGCGGCGAATACGCGGGCTCGAAGAGAGTTTGGCTGCGAAGCTGTTTGATCGCTACCCCACGGGCTACACCTTGACGCCGCTCGGCGACACTCTACTCGAGCATGCGGAACGCATGGAAGCCGTCGCGATCTCGGCTCAAGCGATTATCGATGAGAACAATCGCCCGATGTCCGGCTTGGTGCGGATCGGTGCGACGGATGGCTTTGGAGCCTTCTTCATAGCGCCACGTCTCGGCAAGCTCAGCAATCTGCATCCGGACCTCGAGATCCAGCTTCTAGCCATGCCGCGGATATTCAGTTTGTCGCGGCGGGAAGCCGATCTGACGATCGGATTGGCACAGCCGGAGGAGGGCCGTCTCTATTCGCGAAAGATCATAGATTATGAGCTCGGCGTCTATGCATCAGGAGAGTATCTCGACGGGAGTAGAGCGGTAGAGAGTGTCGAGGATCTGCGCACTCACCCCTTCGTCAGCTACATCGATGAGCTGATCTACACCAAGGAACTCAACTACATTCCGCGGGTCGATCCGTCCATCCGTCCAACTCTGAAAAGCTCGAATCCAATTGCGCAGCTCAAGGCCCTTGTCAGCGGTTTTGGCCTTGGCGTTCTGCCGTGCTTCATGGCCGATGCGGAGCCGCTGCTCAGGAGGGTACTCGCCAATAAAGTGATTTTGCACAACACATTCTGGCTCATCACCCACGCGGACTTGCGCAGGCTCTCTCGCGTGCGGACGGTTGCAGACTTCATATACCGTGAGGTCAATGCGGAGCGGGCGCTGTTTCTGCCCTCAACATGAGCGCGGCCCTAGGCCTGTTTGCGCACGCTGCTTCTGACACCGCATTGGAGCGCGTGGCTCAGTGGCTTCACATCAAGCAGGTTGGCGACATCCTTCGCTGCAGCGATGACGGCCGCGGGATCGAGCCCCGTTGTAATGCCCATTTCGTGGAGCAGAGTGACGATGTCTTCGGTCGGGAGATTACCAACCGAAGCGACCGTATCAGGCATGGCGATACCGCCACCTATCCCACAAACCGATCCCTCTATCCAGCACGCACCGGCATCGAGAGCGGCGACGACATTGGCCATGCCGAAGCCCGCAAGATTGTGCACGTGAAACCCGAACTCGCAGTCTTTGAAGTCGCCCACCAAGCGCGCAAACAGACCGTTGACGTGGCGGGGATCCTCCATCCCCACGGAACCCGCCAGATAGAATCGGCGAATGCCCGCATTCCTGAGATGCCCAATGACACTCGCGACCTTCTCCTGCGGGATAGTGCCTTCGTAAGGGCACCACATGGACATGCCGACGGCCATAACAAAGCGACGCCCAGCCTTGTCGCTGATACGGAATGCTTCGCTCGCCTGAGATAGGGCTGCTTCAAGAGTCATGTTCTGATTCTTGCGCAAGTATGCCTCACTTACCGTGAGAAGCCCCAAAACCTCATCCACATTGGCTGATACCGCGCGATCTGCGCCTCGTGCGTTCGGGGCGAGACCCCGATAGATCGTGCCCGCCCGTCTTTTGATGCGCGCGCATACCTCCTCAGCATCGCGGAGATGCGGAATAGCTCGCGGATGTGCGAAGGCGGTGACCTCGATAACCGAAAAGCCCGCTTCCGATAGCCGATCGATCATCGCGACTTTGGTATCGGTATCGACCCAGCGAGGAAAGCTCTGCAATCCGTCGCGCGGGGACACCTCGACGATTTCGACGCTATCAGGAAGCGCAAGCATGGGGACGCGATCCTCTATGAATTATCGACATGCTCTGGCGCGACCTCGATGCCCGCGGCTTGGAGATCGTCGGGTGCGAATCCAAGCATGTTGACAAGGATTTCTCGATTGTGCTGCCCGAGGCGTGGGCCGGCACTGCGGATCTCGCCAGGCGTGCGCGAAAACTTGCCGACGACGTCCTGCATGCGCAGCGTGCCGAGTTCATCGTCGGCAATTGGCACAATATTCTCGCGGGCCTGGATGTGTGGATCGGCGAAGATCTGCGCGATGTCGTTCACTGGTGAGATGGCGGCGTCGAATTTCACCAGTCGCGCGAGGAGATCCACTTGGTCGAAATTGATGATGGCCTTCTGGAGCACCTCGTCGAGGGCGGCTGCGTTTTTTATGCGCTCCCGGTTGTCCTTGAAGCGCGGGTCTTTGATAACCTCGGCGATCTCCAGAGCCTCGCAGATGCGCTCGAAGATCGACTGCGCACTGCCGCCGATCGAGACCCATTTGCCGTCGCGGGTCTGATACGTGTTACGCGGTGCGGTGAACGGCAGGCGCGAGCCGGAGCGCTGCTGAATAAGGCCGAGCTGATCGTAGTTGACCACCTGCGGACCGAGCAGAGTAAGCAACGTCTCGTAGATTGCGAGATCGATGATTTGGCCCCTGCCGCTTCGGCGCTGCTCGTGGAGGGCCATAGACGCCAGGTAGGCAGCCATGAGCCCGGTCGTCGAGTCGGCAAGGCCGAAGGCAGGTAAAAGCGGCGGGCGGTCCGGAAAGCCGGTGACGTGCGCGTAGCCAGCATAGGCCTCGGCGATCGTGCCAAAGCCAGGTCGTTGGCGGTAAGGACCAGTCTGCCCGTAGCCAGTGATGCGGACGATGATCAGAGCCGGATTGATGGCCATGAGAACGTCCGGGCCGAGGCCCCAACGTTCGAGCGTGCCAGTGCGGTAGTTCTCGAGCAGGATGTCGGCATCCTTGATCAGCCGCTTGACGATCTCGACGCCGAGGGGCGTGCGCATGTCCGCGGTCACGGAGCGCTTGCCGCGATTGACCATCTTGAAGTAGAGGCCGACGCCGTCCTTGCTCTCGCCCCAGTAGCGGATTTCGTCACCGCTCCCTGGGCGCTCGACCTTGATGACGTCGGCGCCGAAGTCGGCGAGATGCATCCCGCAGAGGGGCGCTGCAAGAAAACTCGCGATGTCGACGACCTTTACGCCCGCGAGCGGGAGGGCGCTCTCGGCGCTGGATTGTTGCATGCCTTAACTCCGGCTCTTTCAGATCGCCATGGATGCCGGCTCGACTAGCGAACCAGGAACAGGCTGATCGCAGGGATATACGTGATAAGCATGAGGGCGGCGAAGCGGGCGAACCAGAAAGGTGTCACCCCTCGTATGACTTCGCCAACCGGCATCTTCGCTATGCCAGCCATGACAAACAAATTGAGGCCGATGGGCGGCGTCAGCGTCGCGATCTCGACGTTGGCTACGTAGATCACGGCGAGATGGATGGGATCGACACCGAGCGCCATTCCGATCGGGAAGATGATCGGCGCGGTGAGCACGATCATCGAGATGCCTTCGAGTGGCCCGCCTAGGATGAACAGGAGTACGTTCACCATGAACAGGAACTGCGCCTTGGTCATCCCGGACTCGCGGAAGAAGGTCGCGATGTCCGCAGCAATCCCGAGGCGCGCGAGCATGAAGCTCAGGATGTTGCCGCCGATGATCACGAGAAAGATCATGCAGCTCTGCATCACGGCATTCTGTCCCGAGCGCCAGACATCGCCGAGCGTGGCAGTGCGATAGACGAGAAGGCCGAGGACGACGGCGTAGACCAGCGCGATGGCCGAAACTTCGGTCGGCGTGAGGAAACCGCCATAGATCGAGCCGAGGATGATGATCGGCATGACGAGCGCCGGCACTGCCGCGGGCAGGCGGCGCGCGAAGCCGCAGAAGTCGGGGCGCTGCGTCAGCACGCCATAGCCGCGCCGCCGGGAGATCACATAGGCGGTGACGATCAAGAGGAAAGCTTCGAGCAGTCCCGGAATGATGCCGGCCAGGAAGAGTTTGTCCACGGGTAGGCCGACTACGGCGCCGATGACGATGAAGGAGAGAGAAGGTGGGATCATCACGCCGAGGGTGCCGCCGACGGCCGCCAAGGCCGCGGCGAACTGCGCCGGATAGCCTTCCTTTTTTAGGCTCTCCACGGATGAAGCACCAACGGCGGCGGCCGTCGCAACGGATGAGCCGCTGATAGCCGCAAAGAACACGCACGCCAGCAGGACTGTAACGGCGAGACCGCCGCGGATCGCGCGGGCGACGGTGCCGATCAGTTCTACGATCACGGTCGCGATGCGACCGCGCATCATGAGGTCGCCTGTCCAGATGAAGAACGGGATCGCGACGAGTGCGAAGCTGTCGACGGACGTGAACGCGTTCTGCGCGATGGTGTGCAGCGGCACGCCCGAGGCGAAAAGCACGAGCAGTGCCCCGCACACGGCCATGGCGACAGCCATGTGCACGCCGATCGTGAAGAGCACCAGCATAAAAAGAATGACTGAAGCAATCAGTGTCATGGCACTATTCGATCTCGATCGTTTCAGCGAACACGGTCCGCCGCGTCAGGCCACGCCAGAGTGCGCCGAGATAGAAAATGAGCAGCATGGCCGCGCCGATCGGGAGCATGATCTGGATGCGCCACATCTCAATGTCCAACTCGGACTCGGTGAGCATACCGTTCCGATAGAGCTGCATGGTCTGCAGCGCGCCCGCGTAGAAGAGGAAGCCCGCGAACAGCACGCCGCAGATGGCCGAGATCACATCGCAGAGATGTTGGATGCGCGGCGGCAGCTTGCGGTGCACGAAGTCCGCGCGGATGTGAAAGCCGTGCCGCGCCGACAGCGCGAGGCAGAGGAAGAATGCCCAAACGACCGCGTAGCGAACGAGCTCCTCGACACCGTGGTAGCTCGCACCGATCGTGATGCGGATGCCGGCCTCGAAGAGCATGAGCGACATCGCCACGGCGAAGCACAGGACGCCGAGGTTGAGGACGATCTTGTCCTCGAACCATTCCCAGGCCTGGAATAGGCGGTTCGCCGGGGGTGGCGACGACGGTATCGCCGCCCCCTCGTCAGGATCAGCCGCCATGGCGTTTGACGATCTCGCCGTAGGCCTTCATGGCGTCGGGGAAGCGGCCCTCAAAGCCCTTGACGACGCTCTCGACGGCTTTGCGGAAAGGCGCGGCTTCCTCGGCGTTGGCTGCCCAGAAGGTGCCGCCCTGCTTGGTCATGACCTCGATTTCTTCGTGGTCCTTCTTGATGGCCTGCGCCCACTGCGTCGACGCGAACTCCGCCATCGTGTCACGAATGATCTTCTGGTCCTCGGCACTGAGACCATCGAGCCACTTCTTGTCGACGGCAACCGCGTAGGTCAGCAGACCCAGCCCGGGAACGAGGCTCGCCTGTTTGGCCGTGTTGCCGACAATGCGCGCCCATGCGGAACCTGAGGTCACAATGCCGTCGATGGCGCCCGTCGCCAGCGCCATGCTCATTTCGCTCGCCGCGATCGATGTCGGGCTGCCGCCATAGGCGCGGATGATGTCGGACTGGATGCGGCCGCCGGTGACGCGCACCTTCTGGCCCTTGAGGTCGGCCAGCTTGCGGATCGGCCGTTCCTTGAACAGGAAAAAGAGGTCCGTCGTGCGCAGCAGCGCCAGCACCTCGATGTTCTTCGGCTCCGTGAAGGAGGAGACGAGCTTGGTCACGTCCTTGGCGAAGGCCGGCTTCATCATCAGCTCGTCGCTGAGGACGAAGGGAAGAATGAGCATGCCGACGCGCTGGTCGATGGCTTCCAGATTGACGCTCGCCGGCCAGGTGATGTGGACGGCGCCCGTGCCGAGTGCGCCGACGGCATCGCGATCGTTGTAGAGCTGCGATGCAGGGAAGACCTTTGCCGTAATGCGCCCGTTCGAATTTTTGGCCAGCATCTCGGCGTACTGGTTCATCTCAGTGGTCTTCCAGTGCGTCGAAGCCACCTCGTTCGTCATGATGATCTCGATCTTGGCCTGCGCGAGCGCCGCCCCCGTCGAGATGCTACATGCGACGGCAAGCGCCGCCAGCCTCCAGGCCATATTCCTCATCATTTCCTCCACCCAGTCGCGGAGCTCTCCGGCCCCAATTTTATCGTTGTCGTCTTAGTGTGTTTCTCCGCCCGCTACAGGCGCAGCACCTTGAGCGCGTTCTCACGGAAGATCATGCGGCGCGCTTCCTCCGGCAGGAAGGCTAGGCTCTGTGCCGGCATGTCGTTGTCCCAGTGGGGGTAGTCCGAGCTGAACATGAGCAGGTCGTAGCCAAGCAGCTTGACCAGCGTGTGCAGATCCTCGGTGCGCTCAGGTTCGTCGAGCGGCTGCGTCGAGAGCCGGACGTTGTCGTGGATGTAGTCGATCGGCGATTTCTTCACCCAGGGTGTCTCGTGACGCAGGCTCCGCCACGTGCGGTCCATGCGCCAGAGCAGTGGCAGGAGCCAGTTGAAGCCATACTCGACGTACATGAACTTCAGGCCGGGGAATTTTTCGAACGTGCCGTTGAATACGAGGCTGGTGAGGCTCGCTTCGCCGATTTGCGAAAGCGAGACGTAGCGCTCGATGTAGCTCTCCGGCCAGCCGACGGCCGTGTGCGGGGCGCCGTAGTACACGCTGTCGGCGCCGGTCAGGTGGTTCATGATCGGCAGGCCCTGGCGATGCGCTTCCGCATAGATCGGATCGTAGTGCCGGTTGCCCATGCGGATGTTGAGCATGGGCAGCGACACCGCGGCGACCGCCGGGTTCGATGCGAGTCGACGGATCTCCGCCGCGCCCGCCTCGGGGTTCTGCACGGGTACTGAGATGGCGAGGCGCAGCGGTCCGTTGCCAGTGAGCTTCCAGTTGTCGAGGAAGAAATCGTTGAAGGCCGAGCACAGAACTGCGCTCTCGTCCGGCCCCGCGAGGGCTGCGGCCATGGCGCCCGGCTGGAGGCAGTTGAGGACGCCGATTTCGACGCCGTTGGGATCGAGGAAATCCGACTTGATGTAGGCCGGATCCGAGCCGCCGGGGCCGCCATCGGGGGTCTTGGCATCGCTCCTGAGGGCCGAGCCATTGGGATGCTCGAAGCGCAGCGTCAGGGGCGCCACGGTGACGACCTCGGCCGACTTCTGCTTGAGCCGCTTCTGCCAGCTCAGCGGCATGTATGGGTAAAGCGACTTCATGCCACCCTTCACGATCGGGTGGATGTCGGTGTCGATGATCCCCAGGCGATCGCCTTTGGGGGAGGCTGGGCGTTTCGCCGCCAGTGTGTCAGCGCTCATTTTCCTGCCCTTTGCTGTCAGCTTGTGATCCAGGCACGGCTAGATCTTCACGAAGACTTTCCCGTCGCGAACTTCGGTGGGAAATTTGCGCAACTTGCCGCGGGTGATACCGAACAGGCTCGTGCCTGTTTCGATATCGAACTCGTAGCCATGCCACGGGCATTTGAGGACTTTGCCGTCGTTGGCGAAGATGAGTTCACCGGGAGCGCTGGGCAGCATCGTTCCGCCAACAGGCCCCTTGCAAACCGGCGCCCCCTTGTGCGGGCAGATGTTCAGCACCGCGTGAACGACACCATTAGCCTCGCGCAGGATGCCGATCTGCCGGCGTCCGACTTCGACAATCCGCATCACGCCAATATCGAAGCTCTCCAGGGCTCCGACGGGCGTTCCCTCTAGTTCCATCGCCCTACCGCCGTCTTTTGAGTCTTTCTACTCAGCGCGATCATTCAGCAGGTTGAGCGTTTCATCTATGGGCAAAAGCGCAGAGGGGGCGGGCAATAATGCACTGAGCTAGGAGCGAGTTCGACCAACTGCGTGATGCAGGCTCTCAATCATCAGTGTCACGGGGGTGTAACTGCGGAAATTTGGTGGAGAGGGTTGGATTCGAACCAACGTAGGCGAAGCCAACGGATTTACAGTCCGTCCCCTTTAGCCACTCGGGCACCTCTCCACGCACAGCAACGGGCAGCAAAACCGCTGAGGGA
>JALHOW010000008.1 GCA_022842785.1 Hyphomicrobiaceae bacterium
GGCACCGTCAAATGGTTCAACTCTCAGAAGGGCTATGGTTTTATCCAGCCCGACGAGGGTGGCAACGACGTGTTCGTGCACATCTCAGCCGTCGAGCGTGCGGGTCTCAGCAATCTTCGTGAAGGCCAGAAGATTTCGTACGAGATCGAGCGCGGTCGCAACGGCAAGTCGTCAGCCGTGAACCTTCGGGTCGACTGAAGATTACCCCGTTGGGGGATCGGGGGCGGGCTCAGCCCGCCCCCTTTTGCTTGGGCCTCGGAAGTGGCAGTAGGGACCGTGCCGGCGCGGGCGATATCGCGCGTCCTGGCGAGGCCATAGAGAAGGGTTGACGAATGGCGAAAGAAGAAGTGCTCGAATTCGAGGGCGTGGTTGCCGAAGTGCTGCCCGACGCGCGTTGCCGCGTCCAGCTCGAGAACGGGCATGAGGTGATCGCCTACACCTCGGGACGCATGAAAAAGAATCGGATCCGTATCCTCGCGGGCGACCGCGTGACGGTCGAGATGACGCCCTATGATCTCACCAAGGGCCGCATCAATTTCCGCCATAAGGATACCCGCGCCCCGGCTCCGTCAGCGGCGCAGCGGCGGCCGCAGTTCCGCGGCGGCAAGCGCTGATCGACCGCGCAGGGCGCGCTCTGATCGCTTTAGTGTGCTTTGAAAACGTACGGGATGCTTATGGGCATTCCGTGCGTTTTGCTGTGGCTACTCGAGCGCGTCGACTTACCGGACGGCTTCGGTCGCCCGCATGCCGAGCATTTCCTCGATGCGCCGTCGAGCGGAGGGCACGGTTGTGTCCGGCAGGGCGTCGGGATGAAAGAAGCCCGTTTCCGCGATCTCCATGTTAGGTGCCGGTATACGGTCGCGACGCCAGTGGCGAACGGCATAGATCACCACATGATCGCCCGGAAAAATTGCGCGATTGTCGTAGATGCCAACGAGTTCCGGCACCCCTTCCAGTATTACGCCGCCCTCTTCGTCGAGCTCGCGCGCAAGGCTCTCCTCGACACTCTCGCCGAACTCGACGCCACCACCCGGCAGGTTCCAGCCCTCGGTGTACGTGTGGCGCACGAGCAGGATGCGCTCCTCCGGATCGATAACGATCGCGCGCACGCCGAGCGTCAGGGCGCGAGACCATCTCCAGTACTTCTGGAACAGCCAGCGCATGGGCTTCTTGAAGACCATCAGTGCGGCTTTCATAGCGCCAGTCGCGATGCCGGCCTTCGATGATGGATGGCACGACGCGCACTGGGTGTCGAACCGCGAGCAGGCGCAGCGGGGATCTATGATCCGAGGGGAGCCTAGCGATTCTCGCCGTTGTGGTTCAAGAGGCCGGTGGCCACTTGCGTGGCGGCTCAAGCGGGATGGGAACTGGCGGCGTGGGCTTCGAGCGGGGCAAGCTGCTCGATGTACGACAGGGTTCGCCGCACGGCCTCGTGAAGCCGCTCCAGGGATTGGCGGGCGCCATGGGCTGTGCTGGCATCAGCCTCGCTGCCGGCAGCAAACTCGCGCTGGGCACTGAGCTGGAGGGCTTCGGCGGCCTGGGCGCACTCTGCAATCGCCCAAGCGCCGACCGCGCGCGCCGAACCCTTGAGCGTGTGCGCGGCCTCGATCCAATCCTTGCGGCTCGCCGTCACCTGCATCCGCGCAAGATAGCGCGGCGCCTCCGCGGCGAAGAGGCCGAGCACCTCCCGCTCCAGGGCCTTATCGTTCATCGTGAAGCGTGACAGGTGCGTCCAGTCGATCGGCGTATCGTGGCTGCGGGTGCACGTGCGCGGCCGCAGCGTTCCGAGCGAACCGCGTTCCTGAGCGTCGTGCATCTGTACCGGCATTGCCATCTCCACCTGTGGGCGTCGGATCGAGGCCCCCGGTCGTCAACGAAGTATGGATGAAAGGCCCTAAGCGAGCGTAAGCGGCAGCGGTCAAATGTACTGCAAATGCCGTCGATTGACGGCGTATGGCGCCTGCCGCGCCGCAAAGCAGCCCCATTGAGTTGCGACGTTCTCTGTTCGGTCGGAGTGGCGCGAATCGGGGAACGGGCAGGGGCCCGGAGGCCATCTGGCTATGGGGATCACGGCAGAATTCTGGTCGAATCGAGTGGAAGATTTCGATTCGAGCTGGGAGATCGGCCGGCAATAAGCTAAAAGTTTGGCTAATATCACTTTTGGAGGGGGGCTGCGGTAGACAGGCAACTGTTGCTGCAGCGTTACAGTCTGATGAGCCAGGGTCCTAAGAAGGACGAGTCGTCGGCTGCTGCAGACCAGCCGTCACAACTGCGCGTCGAATTGACAGGCACCTCGGGTGCCGCCGCTGCGGCGCGCGTCGTTCCCCCGCCACTGCCGAAAGCAGCGTCGGCCGCTGGCGGAGCGCAAGCGGCCTTACCGGCGCCAGTCGCGCCTCAGGCAAAGCCCGAGGCAACTCCTGCCGCCGCCGCGCCCGATGCTCAGCCCTCGTTGCCGCGCGTCATTTCAGGTGCCTCGCCCAAGGTTCCGCCTCCGCCCGCATCTGCTTCGGCGGCGTCCGCGAAGCCTGCCCCGAAGACCGTGACGGGCGGACCGTCGCCGGTGCCGCCCAAGCTTCCCGGCGCCGGTAAGGCCGAAACCAAGTCTGACGCCCACCCGAAGGCGCCGCCTGCAGTTCCCGAGACGCCCGCGGAGACTGCGAGCGAGGGTGGCCGTGCCAGTTCGGGCCGTGGCCGCGGCCGCCGCGCCGCCGGACCGTCGCGGACCACCATTGCCGCCAACGACGACGTGCCCTCGATCGGCGGACTGATCTACGCCCTCCAGCAGAAGCCGTCGCAAAAGCCGATGACGGTCGCCGCCATCGCGAGCGGTGTGTGGGCCTTGCTCAGCCTCCTGCTCGGTTGGGCCATGCTCGCGCCCGAACTCGCGCGCGCGCCGACATTCATGGAGATGCTCTCGCGGCCGACTGCCATCACGCTTGCCGCGACGATCCTCATTCCCATCGCGCTCTTCTGGTTCCTCGCGCTGCTCATCTGGCGTGCGCAGGAGCTGCGCCTCATGTCCTCGGCCATGACCGAGGTCGCGATCCGTCTTGCCGAGCCGGACCGGATGGCCGAGCAGCAGATCGCCTCGGTCGGTCAGGCTGTGCGCCGCCAAGTCTCGTTCATGAACGAGGCAGTGTCGCGTGCGCTCGGCCGCGCTGGTGAACTCGAAGCGCTCGTGCACAGTGAAGTCGCCGCGCTCGAACGCGCCTACAGCGAGAACGAGCATCGCATCCGTGGTCTGCTCGGCGAGCTCTCGGGCGAACGTACCGCACTGCTGCAGACGAGCGAGCGCGTCAACCGCGCGCTCAAGGAGATCGGCACCGAGATCCCCTCGCTCGTCGACAAGCTCGGCCAGCAGCAGCAGAAGCTCGCGGGCTTCATCGAGGGTGCGGGGCAGAACCTCGTCGCGCTCGAAACCTCGCTCGCGTCGACCGCCGAGAATGTATCGAACAAGCTCGGCAGCCAGACGGCCAAGATCGAGCACGTCTTCGAGGATTTCACGACGACGCTCGCCGTCGCCCTCGAGCAGCGCACCGAAACCCTCCGCCTGTCATTCGAGAAGATGTCCGTCGAAATGGCGGACGGCTCGAAGCGCATCGAGACGGCACTCGACGGACACGCCGAACGGCTCACGATCACCTTCGACGAGCGCGCGCAGAAGATCGACGAGGGCATTGCTGTCCGCACCGAGAACCTCCAGTCGGTGTTCGAGCAGTTCGCGGGCGCGCTCGAAGCCACCATGGCGAGCCGTCAGGAAGCGATCGATCGCCAACTCGTGGAGCGCACGAAAGTGCTCGACGACGCCTTTACAGATCGCCTGAAGCTTTTCGACGAAAGCATTCTGCGTTCGACGCTTGCGATCGACGGTGCCGTTGCCGACAAGGCACTCGCGCTCACGGAGGCGCTCGAGGGCCACGCTGCTCAGATCGGCAATGTCCTCGGCAACCAGGCCGAGGCCTTCGACGGACAGGTGCTGGAAGGCGTGCAGGCCGTGCGCCGGGCGAGCGAGTCCGTGACGCGCCAGTCCATGGCCGCCATCGAGGGATTGGCCAATCAGGCCGACATGCTGAAGCATGTGTCGGAAGGCCTGCTGACCCAGATCAACAGCGTCACGGGCCGCTTCGAGGCTCAGGGCAAGGTGATCATGACGGCGGCGCAGGCGCTCGAGTCCGCCAATACCCGCATCGACCGTACGCTGCAGGCGCGCCAGGAAGACCTGTCGCATACGCTTGAGTCGCTCGCCGGCAAGACGGGCGATATCGATCGCGTCATGCGCGGATACTCCACGCAGCTCGAAGGATCGTTTGCCGAAGCCGAAACACGCGCGAAGCTCGTCGGCGAGCAGCTCACGCGCGGTGCCAAGGAACAGGCGCGCATCGCGCTCACCGAGATGGATCGCCTCAGGACCTCGGCGGGCAGCGAAACGGATCGCGCGCTCGACGAGCTGCGCGCGAAGTTCTCCAGCGTCTCGCGCGAAGTCAACGAACACATCGGCACGCTGTCGAGTCGCTTCAATGCGACCTCCGAGGAGATGCGCGTGCGTGCTCGCTCCGCGCTTTCCGAGCTCGACGCCGAGCAGGGGCGGCTCCGCGAGCAGCTCGAGCGCCTGCCGGACACGACCCGCGCCAGCACGGACGGCATGAAGCGGATGCTGCAGGAGCAACTCCGCGCGCTGCAGCAGCTTTCGACCCTCACCATCCGCGAGAGCGCGCGCCGGGATATCGTACCGCCTGCGCAGCTTCCACCGCCTGCGAGCCATCAAGGCGCGATGCATGCGACAGGCGCAGGCCACGGGCACCAGCCGTCGGCCCGTCAGGTGGCAGCAGCAGAGGTGCAGACGCGTGGTGCGGCCAACACGGGGCGCGAGGGCTGGAAGCTCGGCGATCTGCTCGCGCGCGCTTCCGAGGAAGAAGCCGAGCGCGCAACAGCAGCCGCGGCTCAAGCCGCGCCGCCTGATACGGGCATCAACGTACCCGGCATCGCGCGTTCGCTCGACGCCACGACGGCGGCGGCAATCTGGTCGCGCTTCCGCACGGGGCAGCGCGGCATCATGGTCCGCAGCATCTACTCGAACGAGGGACGCTCGATCTTCGACGACGTTCAGCGGCGCTATCGCTCCGAAGGCCCATTCAAGGCGACCGTCGATCGCTATCTCCTCGACTTCGAGCACGTGCTGCGCGAAGCCGATCAGCAGGACGGGAGCGGCCGCCTCACGCAGTCCTATGTCGTGTCAGACGGTGGGCGCGTGTACCTCTTCCTCGCTCATGCTGCCGGGCGGTTGGCTTAAGGCTCGGCCGTCGCGCGGATCACACGTTGTGAAACCTGCGGTTCGGCGACCGACGCGGCTGCTTCCCAGGAGCCTGAACTTGGCACCTGGGAAGGTCGGGGAGCTGGCGCAGCGTGTTCTCGAGGACAATCTCTGAAAAGCGCTCCGGTGTGACGGAGGACGACGCTGAATAGGTCCTGCTTCGACAGGTCCGCATTTGGCTGCGCGTGCAGAGCATTCCCGTTGCCTGGACAGTGCCGCTTCGGCGCAGCATCGCCCGCGAGGAGGCCATGTAGAGGTCATACTGGATCATCGGCTCGGCCGTGCCAGCTTTCGCCCTCTCGTTCACATCCTTGACCAGACGCTCGGTGCGTGCCCAGAAGCGTCGATCCCATGCCTCCCACTGACCGGTACTGCCTGCGGGCTTTGCGTGGATGGCGAACGTATCCGCGACCTTTTTGATCCTCTCACCAAGGCTCGTGTAGCACACGCTGGCGTGGGTGTTCTGCGCGGAACCGGCGTGCGGCCAACTCGCGATGAGGCACATGCCGAGGCTCGCGGACAACGCGACAGCCCTTACCGAATGCGACATCCGCTTTGTCATCACACGGGCCGATCGCCTTTCTGAACCTTGAGCGTGCGGTTGTCGGCGGCAGGCAGCATACGTGAGGGATCGCGCGTGACAATGCAGTCGAGCACGGTTGGTGTCGACGTATTCTCGAGGCCCTCGCGGATGGCTGACGAAAGCTTCTCGGGATCGGTCACGCGAATGCCGTGACAGCCGAAGCCACGCGCGATCGCCGCGTAATCCATCTCGATGAGATCCGACGACTGGTAGTTGCCGGGTCCATACACCGCGTGCTGCAAAGCCTTCACATAACCAGATGCGGCGTTGTTGAAGACGACCGCGACGAAGCTCGTGCCGAGACGCCGCGCGGTTTCCAACTCGCCGAGGCTCATGTTGAAGCCGCCGTCGCCCGTAAGTGCGATCACGCGCCGCCTGGGGCCCGCACCGAGCTGCGCGCCGATGCCACCCGGCACACCATAGCCGATCGAGGCGAAGCCGCGATCCGGCAGGAAGTGCCGCCCTGCGGCCTTCGTGTCGAACATGAGCCCGCCCCAGTGACCAGCAAAGCCGCCGTCCGCGACCAGAATGCCGTCCGCCGGCATGATGCCGTTGATCTCGTGCATGAGGCGGCCGACATTGATCGGCACTTCCTTGGATTCGAGGCGGTCGGCCGCGCCACGTCGCCATTCGGCCATGCGCTTCGGTAGTTCAGCGAGATAGCCAGCGCGTCGCGCAGCCGCCGTTGTTCCTGATCCGAGGGCGGCCGCAAGATCGAGCAGCGTCAGGCGTGCATCACCCGCGAGCGCGACGGACGTACGCGTCGTGCGACCGATTTCCTCCGGATTGATCTCGACATGAATGATCGGCTTGCCCGGTGGGATGAGCGCGAACCGCTTCGTCGCGATCTCGCCGAGCTTGCAGCCGACGACAAGCAGGCAGTCCGATGCCGCGATCAGCTCGTTGGCGATGCGGTCATAGCGACCGAAGAGCCCCGCCGAGTTCGGATGCGAGCAAGCGATCGCACCTTTGCCCGACATCGTGTGCGCGACGGGAATGCCATAGGCTTCCGAGAAGCTCTGCAACGCGGCGTAGGCCTCGGAGATGTGCACCCCGCCGCCGGCCAGGATGAGCGGTCGTTCGGCGCGCGCGAGCAATGCGGCGGCTTTCTCGACTTCCGAGCCATCCGGGCGCGTGCGCCTTGCCTGCGCCTTGAGCGTCGTCTCGTCCACCCAGAAATCGCTCGCATCGAAATCGTGCTCGGCGTGCGCGACATCCTCCGGCACATTGATCAGCACCGGGCCGGGGCGCCCACTCGTCGCAACGGCAAATGCGCGCCGCACGTGCTCGGGAACCCGCTTGATGACCTCGACGCGAATGACTTCTTTGACAGCCGGGCGCAGGATCTCGATCTGGCGCGCCTCCTGCGTCATGTTTTTTGTGGCGTGCTCGCGGTTCGCATCGCCCGTGATGACGATCATCGGCAAGCCGGCGTTGAGGCTTTCGATCAAGCCCGTGACGAGGTTCGTCGCGCCGGGGCCGAGCGTACCGTCGCAAACACCGGGCCGGTTCGTGACCTTCGCGTAGGCATCTGCCGCGAAAGCGCCCGCGCGTTCGTCATTGATCAGCGCGTGCTTCAGCCCGAGCGCACGGCACGCCTCGTAGAAGGGGAGAAGCTGGAAACCGCCCATGCCGAACATCGGGCCGATGCCGGAAAGCTTGAGCATCTCTGCGAGGGCCTGCCCGCCGGTCATGCGGCGCGTTGAATTGGGCGTGGGAGTGCTCATGGGAAGGCCTTTCACAGCGGTGCGGAGGCCGGAACATTGCAGAGGCAGGTGCACCTTGTCGACTGCGAGCTGTATTGCGGTGCGAAGTGGCTAGCCCGTCGTCCGGCGCGCCGCGCGAAGCATGGTGTCACAGAATTCAGCGGCGGACTGGCCGATCTGGCCGCCGTGGCGCGCAGCTGTTTCGTTGAGCGCGCTGATGAAGCCGTCCTGGTAGGTCGAGAGGCCATCGCCGATGCGGGCAGAAAAGGCCGAGACGCAGCCCCCTGCGATGCCGCGCGCGTCGAGTGCCGGCAGGCGGCAGATGCCGGCGTTGGCCATGCCGCGATCGGCGTCGTTGTAGACAGCGGAGAACACCGGGACCTTGATCGCCGTCTCCGGCTTGTTGCCGAGCAAGCCGCCGTGTGAGGCGGTCACCACCACGGCACCCGCATCGCCGGGTGTCACGAGGCTCGCGGAGTCCATCACGATGACCTTCGCGCCGTGATATACGGCCGACCCTATCTCATGGCGTGCCTCGTCAGCAGGCGGTGGCTTGCGCGCAGGTTCGAGCCGTGCCGCTGCAAGGCGCTCCAGGGCTTCACGGCAGCTCATGCCGACCGTAAGGCCGTGCGCTGCGGCGGGTGCATTCAGCGCCGAGAGGATGCCACGTGCCGCGCCATCCTGGCCGTCGCCGATACGGGCGCTGGTATGTGCGATAGCCGCGCCCGGCACGCCGAGATCTGCGAGCAGGTCGAGACCCGCGATGCCGGCGCGCTCACGTCCGATGCCTGCGTCGTTGAGGATGACGGCAGCAACGCCCTTCCCGGCAGCGTAGGCAGCCGCGTAACTGCCGCCGTGTGATGCCGCATGGACGACGGCGCCGTGATGCGCAGGCGTGAGATGCGTGACGCTGTCGAGAATGACGATTGCCAGCCGGCCGGAACTCATGGACGTCGCCCTTCATACGACAACGCCCAGGTGATGAGCCTGGGCGTCGACGTTCATTCCTGTTCCCGAATGTCCAAGCCTACTTCTTTGCGGCCGGGCTCGGCGTGTCGTTGGAGGCCTGCGGATCGGCCGGCCGCGGCGGCGGCTCAGGGATCTCGCCGCGCATGAGCTTCAGCGCATACTGAAGCTGGGTGTCTTTATCGGCCTCGGGCGGGACATAGGAGTTCGAGCCCGACTCCTCCTTGCCTTCCTTCGCCGCATCACCCTTGAGATGTCCGCGCAGGCTCGCCTCGCCACGCGGCTTCTCTTTGCTCGCGCGCGCCTTGAGCTCCTCGGGCAGCTCCTGCTCGACGACCACATCGGGATCGATGCCCTTGGCCTGGATCGAGCGACCTGACGGCGTGTAGTACCGCGCCGTCGTCAGGCGGATGGCACCGTTCTGGCCGAGCGGGATGATGGTCTGCACCGATCCCTTGCCGAACGAGCGGCTGCCGATCACGAGTGCGCGATTGTGATCCTGCAGTGCGCCCGCCACGATCTCGGAGGCCGAGGCCGAGCCGCCATTGATCAGCACGAGAATGCGCTTGCCGTCGGTGATATCGCCGGCACGTGCGTTCGAGCGCTGCGTCTCTTCGAGATTGCGCCCCTTGGTCAGCACGATGGCACCGCGCTCGAGGAAGTCGTCGGTCACCGCGATCGCCTGATCGAGAAGGCCGCCGGGATTGTTCCTGAGATCGATGACGTAGCCCTTCAGGTTCGCGCCGATCTCCTTCTTCAGCCGCTCGACCGAGGAGACGAGGTTGGCGTGCGTCTGCTCGTTGAAGGTCGTGATGCGGATGTAGCCGATATCGCCTTCGGCGCGGGCGCGCACGGCGTTGATGCGGATGCGGTCGCGCACGATCTTGATTTCGATCGGGTCGTCGTTGCCACGGCGCTGGATGGTCAGCAGGATCGAGGTGCCGACCTTACCGCGCATCTTCTCGACGGCCTGCTCGAGCGTAAGCCCGACGATCTGCTCGCCGTCGAGATGCGTGATGAGATCGTTGGCCATGACGCCGGCGCGCGCGGCCGGTGTTTCGTCGATCGGAGCGACGACCTTGACGATGTTGTTCTCCATCGTCACTTCGATGCCGAGGCCACCGAACTCGCCCCGCGTCTGCACCTGCATATCGTTGAAGTGCTTGCGGTTGAGGAACGCCGAGTGAGGATCGAGCGAGCTCAGCATGCCGTTGATGGCGCTTTCGATGAGCTTCGAGTCGTCGGGCTTCTCGACGTAATCCGTGCGTACGCGCTCGAGCACGTCGCCAAACAGGTCGAGCTGCTTATAGATCTCGCTGTTGGTCGACGTCGCAGAGTAGGTCCGCGTGACGTTAAGCACGGTCGTCAGGCCGGCTACCGCCGAAAGAGTGACGAACGTCCAGAATGCGTAGTCAGCTTTTCGCTTCATTCGTGCATCCTCTAAGAGCGTGCGGCCCACCATGGATCGGGGTCGATTGGTCGATAGTCCTTGCGGAACTCGACGTAAAGCACTGGCGCATTGCCTTCCGACTTCGCCGACTGCGATCTGGGCGCGGCGCTCATGAGCCCTATCGGCTCACCAGCGAGGACGAACTGACCGACCTGAACGTCGATCTGTGATAGCCCTGCCAGCAGAATATGATAGCCGTCCTCGGCGTTGATGATCAAGAGCTGGCCCCAGGTACGAAAAGGCGCAGCCCAGATAACGGACCCATCGCTCGGCGAACGCACCTGGGCAGAGTGTCGCGTCTCAAGCACGATGCCCATGGACTGGGTGCCAAACTGGGTCTTCTCACCGTATCCCAGCACCCGCTTGCCCTGGGCTGGGAGCGGCAGTGAGCCCTTGGTCTGGGCAAAGGGTATGGCGGGCCGCATGGGAACAGCATTCAGCGCGGCCAGCTGGCGGCTCGTCGGCATGAGCTGAGCCATGGCCGGTCCGGCTTTGGCCTCCGCGGGTGCGGGAGATTCAGGCGTTGCCGGGTCCGACGGACGGGCTGCTGGGGGCCTTTCGGCCGGCAGGAGAGGTGGCGCAGCCTGCATGGGCACCGGAGCTGAATTGCCGGGCCTGGTATCGAGGCTCGCGATCAGGGACGTCAGATCCTCGATCCGCTTGGCCGTTTCGCTAGCCTGCTTGCGCGCCGCGTCGAGGGCGGGTTGGTGCTCGGCAAGCGACTGGCGCCGGCTCTCGATCAGCTCGGCTATGCGGGTCCGCTCGATCTCGTGACGCCCGGTCTCGGCGCGCAGGATGGCGCTCTGGGCCTTGCTCGCCTCCATGATCTTCACAAGTTCGTTAAGGCGGCCCGTGAGGATCGTTGCTTGCTCGGCGAGCTCGGGAAAGGCGCGCGCCAGGAGCATGGCGCTGCGTACCATCTGCAGCGCATCCTCGCGCCGCGTGATCAAGACGGGCGGCGGGTTGCGCCCCATGCGCTGCATGGCCGCCAGCAGGACAGCAATCTTGCCGTGCCGCGCCGACAGCTCGTCGCGGATCTTGCGTTCCTGTTCGGTGAGGGTGGCCTGCTGCCGCTCTATCTCGGTGAGGCGTGCTTCGCTGTCGTGGATGATACGGGCCGTCTCGCGCAGGCTGTCGCTCAGGCGCTCGCGTTCGGCCTGGATCTCGGCCACGCTCTTCTCGAGGCCCTTCGTGCGCTGGCGGGACTGGTCGAGGTCGCGTCGTGACTTCTCGAGGTTTTCGCGGGCCTGCCCCGGTGTCTGCTGGGCCACCGTGGAAAAAGTGCCGATCGTCAAAGCCGTGAGAAAAACCGCGGCCGCGCCGGCGCAGTGCAATGCATGGCGCCATCCGTTGCCGGGCCAGCCGTGCCGTACGGTCGCACGGGCGGCGCGTGGTCGCTCGGGCGGTTGTGCGGTATGTTCGTTGGTCGCCAAGCGCGGCCTCTCGATTGGCAGGCCTCCAGTCCGTGCGGGAGGATGGACTGTCTTGCCATGATGATTGCGGCAATTGTTTTGCCACGCAATGGCGCAATACTTGTTAATGCATTGCAGGCCAGAGCCACTTTCTGCACAGAGCTGAGGACTGCCGGCGCGTTCGGTCCTGACCGCAGCCACGTCCCATGGAGCCAAGATGAACACGGCACTCTTCCATCTCTCGACGCTGGCCGTGCTGGCGGTGCTGGTCGTCCTGCTCCTCGGCCTCTGGAACATGATGCGGGGGACGAGCCCCAATACCAGTCAGAAGCTCATGCGCTGGCGGGTTGGCCTGCAGTTCTTCGCAATCCTTGTTATCATGGCGTTCTTTCTGCTCAACCGCTGACAGAGGGCGCGCCGCCATGGTCGTTCTGAACAAGATCTACACTCGCACCGGCGATAACGGGACGACGGCTCTCGGCAGCGGCGAGAGGGTGCGCAAGGATAGCCTGCGCGTTTCGGCTTACGGCACCGTCGACGAGACGAACGCCGCCATCGGCATGGTGCGCGTGCATCTCGCAGGGCTTGCATTTCCCGTCGACGTCGACGCGATCCTCGGCCGCATCCAGAACGATCTCTTCGACCTCGGCGCCGACCTTTGCCTCCCCGATCGCGGCAAGCCGCTTCCCTATGAGCCGCTCCGCGTCGATCCTTCTCAGGTGGCGCGTCTCGAGCGCGAGATCGACGCAATGAATGCGGACCTGAAGCCGCTCCGCTCGTTCGTGTTGCCGGGTGGATCGGCTGGCGCCGCTGCGCTGCATGTCGCGCGCACAGTCTGCCGGCGCGCCGAGCGTGTTCTGGTGGAATTGGCTGGTGAGCCCGACGAACCCGTGAGCGAGGCGGCGGTCCGCTATCTCAATCGTCTGTCGGATCTGCTGTTCGTCGCGAGCCGCTACGTCAACGACAGGGGCGATCGCGACGTGCTGTGGGTGCCGGGCCAAAACCGCTAGCCAGACCGCTCGTCGGAACCGCTCGTTCGGGCGCACGAAATCGATGACGCTACAATCCCTGATGCCGGCCTCCTGATTTTCGCTATTATTCCGGCATTCGATTATCGCCAAGACTTCCCCCGACCGGCCAACCGAGGAGTCTCGCCACGTGTTCGTGCCCCTGAGAGACGAAAATCCGCTGCGCGCAATCCGCTGGCAGTGGGTGACGGTCGGGATCATCGCGCTCAATGTCATCATTTTCGCTCTGCAGATGGCGGCATCCAGCGATAGCTACGTTTCGAGTTACGCGGCCATACCTGCGGAGCTTCTCGGCCGGGGAGGCGGCTTCGTGAGCGGCCCGCTGGGGGCATTCGAAGTTCCCGAGGCACTGACGCTCATCACGTATCAGTTCCTGCACGGCAGTCCGATGCATCTCATCGGCAATATGCTGTTCCTCTGGGTATTCGGGGACAATGTCGAAGACGCCATGGGGCATGTGCGCTTCCTCGTCTTCTATCTCCTTTGCGGCATCGCAGGCGGGCTCGCCCACGCTGTCATGACGCCAACGCCCACCGTCCCGCTGATCGGCGCCTCGGGAGCGGTCGCTGGTGTGATCGCGGCCTATCTGATCCTGCATCCGCGCGTGCGCGTCTGGGTCCTGGCCTTCCGCTTCATTCCGCTGAGGATTTCCGCGCTTTGGGCGCTCGGCGCCTGGATCGCCACGCAGTTCGTCATGCTGGCGATCCCCGACGGCAGCCCGGTCGCCTGGTGGGCGCACATCGGCGGTATTCTCGCGGGGGCCTTCCTAATTGTATTCATGCGCCGCCCGGGCGTGCCTCTGTTCGATCAGGGGCAGCGGGCGGCATGAGGCGGCAGCAATCCTTACTGCGCGGCGCAGTCTTTGAAGAGTGAATTATCAGAACTTCGCGGAAAGACCCGCTCCTCCCGGCCAACTGCGGAGCAAGTGAGCAAGTAAAGTCGGCTTGAGCCTGAGGGGTTGGCTGCGTGCGTCCAAGTCACCTCGTGCCGCGATCCATGCGAGATGCCGTTCGGCCATCGCTCGAACGGTATGGCATCGTCGAACCAAATGTTGATCCTGTCGATTGGATGCTCTCGCGCTTCGAGGGGCGGTCGTGCTGCTTCGTGCAGATTGGCTCGAACGATGGGAAGAACGGCGATCCTCTATACAATTGGGTCCTGCGAGAGCGCCAATGGACGGGGCTGCTCATCGAGCCGATCCCCTACTTGTTCGAGCGGCTGAAAGCCAACTACGCCGGGCGCGATGGACTAAAATTTCTCAATGTGGCAATTGCCGAGCGGCGCGGGAGGTTGATCCTGTGGTCAATTCTCCCGGAAGCCGGCCCCGAACTCGGACTTCCATTCTGGTTTGATCAGCTTTCCAGTTTCGACCGTGGAAACTTGACTAGGCACTTTGGGCCGGAGATCGCCCCATACTTGATTGAAGTCGACGTCCCTTGCGTGACCCTCGAAGAGGCCCTCGATGGTGCTGGAATAGGCAACGTCGATATCGTTCACGTCGATGCGGAAGGCTATGACCCGCTCATTCTTCGTCAGATCGATTTCAAGCGCATTCGCCCTTCGTTCGTACTCTACGAGCACAAGCACATGGCGCCGGATGCGAAGGATGAGTGCAGGCAGATGTTCACGAGCAACGGCTATGTCGTGAAGGAGGATGAAGTGGATTCACTGGCGGAGTCCAAAGCCTCGTGGCCAACCATTCGAAGATGGTGCCATTGGGCTCGCGAGCGCGCACGAGCCTGAGAGGGCCGATCGGCTGCTGGGCGACATGATGGTGGGCGGTGAGGGGATCGAACCCCCGACATCTTCGGTGTAAACGAAGCGCTCTACCGCTGAGCTAACCGCCCTCTGAACCACGTTTCGGCCAACGAACATGCGCGCACGACCGAGCGAACCGCATTTAAAGGAACCAGCTCCCAGGCACAATCGTTTATGTGCTGCATCCCGCGCTCTGCTCATGGCGACGGGTGCACCACTCCGTTTTGATGCCTCCCTGTTCCCTAAAGAGCCGCGTCCGCGCGGCTCCTTTTTTTTGTGCTCAGAGCACCTTGCCGGGATTGAGTAGGCCCTTGGGATCGAGCGCCGTCTTGATCTGCCGCATGAGATCGAGCTCTACGGGATCCTTGAGGCGCGCAAGCTCGTCGCGCTTCATGACGCCGATACCGTGCTCGGCCGAGATGGAGCCGTCCATGGCGGCGACCACATCGTGCACGGCCCCCATGATCTCATCCCACTTCGCGAGAAACGCCTTGTCGTCCATGCCGACCGGCTTGGCGATGTTGTAGTGCACGTTGCCGTCGCCGAAGTGACCGATCGGCAGCGGCCGAGCGCCCGGACACAGCTTCTCGACAGCCGCTGCGGCGCGCTCGATGAATTCCGGGATGCGCGCCACGGCAACCGAGATGTCGTGCTTGATGTTGCCGCCTTCGGGGCGCTGCGCCTCCGAGATCGACTCGCGGATCGTCCAGAGATCGCGCGCCTGGTTGGGTGATTGCGCGATGGCGGCGTCGATGATGAGGCCCGTCTCACTCGCGTGAACGAGAATGTCCTCCATCAGCGCCTGCGCGCCGCCATCCGCCTTCGGGCCGGAGATTTCGAGCAGCACGTACCACGGATAGGGCGTCGGGAAAGGATCGCGCGTGCCTTTGATGTGCCGAAGCACGATCTCGACCATGAGCCGCGGAATGAATTCGAAGGCCGTGAGCGTACTGCCCGCGCGCGCCTGCGCTTCGGAAAGCAGCGTCATGGCCGTGTCGATCGACGGCAGCGCGACCATGGCCGTCGCCATCTCGGCGGGGCGCGGCAGCAGGCGCAGCACGGCGGCCGTGATGATGCCGAGCGTGCCCTCCGAGCCGATGAAGAGATCGCGCAGGTCGTAGCCCGTGTTGTCCTTCTTGAGCGCGCGGAGCCCGTTCCACACGCGCCCGTCCGCGAGCACGACCTCGAGGCCGAGCACCTGCTGGCGTGTGTTGCCATAGGCGAGCACGCCGACGCCGCCTGCGTTCGTGCCGAGATTGCCGCCGATGCGGCAGCTGCCCTGCGAGGGCAGCGCCAGCGGGAAGAGACGTCCGGCCTTCTCGGCGACATCCTGGCATTCCTGCAGCGTCAGGCCCGCTTCGACCGTCATGCTCGTGCCGGCGGGATCGACGTGGCGCACTTTGTTCATGCGCGCGACCGAGACAACGAGTTCGCCGTGCTGCGGGATCTGCCCGCCGACGAGGCCCGTGTTGCCCGCCTGCGGGACGACGGCCAGGTTCAGTTCATTGGCGAGGGCCATGATGCGGCTCACCTCGTCCGTGGAGCCTGGGCGCAGCACGAGCGCCGAGCGGCCGACGTACTTGTCGCGCAGCTCCTTCAGGTAGGGGAGTTGGGCGTCTGGATCGACGAGGGCGTGCGCCTTGCCGACGATCGCGGCGAAGCGCTCGACGATCTCGGGCGAAAGCGGACGGGCGCGGTTCGGCGACATCTCGTTCATGGCGGTCTCTAGGCGTCCTTGGGGGCCGTTTCCTGGTCACGTTTCTGGGCGCGTCCCGGCCGGGCCGGCGCGCTGATTTTCCATGCAATCTGGATACGGGGAATTGGCCGCTGCGGCTAGCGGGAATGGGCGCGGAGCTGGGGCCGTCGAGGCGCAGGGCTGGGGAAGGTAGGGGAGGGCAAGTGCCGGCCTACGTTGCCATCGCCCTCTCGGCATAGAGCTTCTGCAGATGTGATGCTGGCTGCGCAGTACCAAGAACTTTGATGCGCTGCGAGAAAACGGTTCTAAGCGGCTCGTCGATCTCGGTCATCGTGCTGGTGACGATTTCCCCGATGGGCTCGGGGAAAATGAACCTGTCGTAGCCGTTGCCGCCTTCGATGAAATCGAAGAGCCGGCCCTTGTTGACGCTCCGGTAGTAGACGGCAAACTTGCCGAGGTAGTCCTTGTAGTGGACATGATCGATCGCGGCGAACTGATGCTCGTCGCTCGCCAGAAATGCCAGGCGCCTGCATACGTACCGATAGACCGCAAGCTCCCTATCGGTCGTTATGATGCGCTGTGTTTCCGAGTTCGAGGCTGGAGTTTCAGTCTCCCGACTACTCTGCTTAGCCCGAAGGAGCTCCATGACTGGGATAACGAACGCCTCTTCGAATGCATTGCGAACCATGGAACTGTAGAGGCTCTCAATGCGCGATCGGTGCACGTTGTCCTGTCCCGCAGCCCTCAAGATGACGCGGCAGAATTCGAGCGACGGCTCGCGAACCTGCTGCATGACGGCGGAACGTAGTCGCCTCGATAGGAGCCGCATTTCTGCGATTCTCGAGACGCTCGCCGGTTGAAATCCGGCTTTCGTAACTGAGGTCAACGCTTCCAGAACGTCAGCCGGAATCGCTCTATGTGCCGCGGCTTCCATATCCAGTGTCACGAACGGCTCTTCGTCCATGATGTTGGTCGTGTCGACATCAACGAAAAACTCGAAGCGTAGTCCGTTCGTGAGAATACCAAGCTTTACCGATGGAAGTGCTGTGAAATACGCCCGAAGCTGCCCGCGGTTGGACGCAAGATCGACACCGACTTTCTTGCATTCGACCGCGATCACAGGCTCGCCATCCTGCATGATCGCGTAGTCGACGCGATCGCAGAGCCCATCACGAAAATCTGCGGCATACTCTGGCTGGACGACCGTGGGATCGGTTACGTCGTATCCGAGCGCGCTGAGAACGGGGAGGACGAGAAAAAGCTTCGTGCTTTCCTCGTTCGTACATACGGATCTGATGGTTGGCTGCCGCTCGGCAATTGCGGTTAGCTTGGAAAGCAATTCTCCCGATCCGCTCATGACATTCCTCGCAAATGAATTTTCCACGAATCATATGCAACTGGAGCACGCGGGCCGGCGTCGAGCCAGCGGTGGGGCGTGATCAGGTCATTTTGTTGGGGATGCGAGTGGGGCGCGCGGAGGCAATTCGGGGGCCGGCCTACGCCCCCTTGAGCGGCTCGATCCTCGCCAGGTTCACGCGGCGGCGGGCTTGGTGGAGGTCGTGGTTGCGCTGGATGTTCATCCAGTACTCGGGAGCGTTGCCGAAAAAATACCCGAGGCGAACAGCCATATCGGCCGTCATGGCCACCTCGCCCTTGACGAGGTGCACCAGCAAGGCGCCCGACATCTCGGTCCGGGCCGCCAATGCGGCAGCACTCATGTTGAGAGGATCAAGGTACAGATCCTTGAGCACTCTCCCCGGATGCGATGGTCCGTCTAGGACGATCATTGCCATTCCCTCCGCAGGTCTTCGCGACCTGGGTATGCGCGGCGGCGCCGGTCATGGCCGGGTCCACGGAAGCCATTGTGCCGTAGTCTCCTCACAATAGACTGAACAGCATACTTAAAATTTGTCTTAACCAATGCGTGCTGGCGAGCCCTGGCGGTCGGCCATACGCCGAACTCTGTTTTTCCTGATGCCGTCAGGGGTAGGCTTATTGGCCATCGCCCATACTCCTAAGGTTGCTGTGGCCATCGTCACAACCTAAGGATGCGCCAGTCGAGGCGCCATGTAAAGCGCTATTATCAGTCAACGGACTAACTTGTTGAATTCGAGTCCGAATATCGTTGTGACTTTTATGCCATGGCGCCCGCTAAGCCTTCTGGAATGTTGGAAACGGCGGCACCTGCCCGTCGAATCGACGATCCTTGAGCAGGAGGTTCAGAAATGAAGAAATCGCACCGTTACCGGCTCTCCGTTGCCGTAGCCGAAATCCTGTGGTCGAAGCGGCTAACAGATCAAAAGGTCGACCTTTATTTGAAAGCATTTGGGGTGCCTGTACCCTATCAGTTCGATCGCTTCGGTCCGCTTCAGAGAGACTACATCCTCGGCACGATCGTCCACGAGGCGAGCGATGAATCGGTGGCGGAGATGGCGGAGGACCTTGGCGTAGTCCAAAGCGTGGATGCTGGCCCGCCCCCGAAGCTCTGGGAGGCAAGCGAGGGCATTCGTCTCTTCATCAGCCATTTGGCTGTCGAGAAGAAAAAGGCGATGCGGTTACGCGATTGCCTTCGCATATATGGCGTGTCCGGATTTGTGGCGCATATGGATATCGAGCCGACTGCCGATTGGCAGACAGAGATTGAGCGCGCGTTGTTCACCATGGACGCGTTCCTCTCGATCCATACTGAGAACTTCTCGCAGAGCTCGTGGACGCAGCAGGAAGTTGGCTTCGCAGTAGCCCGACGCGTGCCCATCATTTCTCTGAAGATGGTACCAAAGGGCGAGAATCCGACGGGCTTTATCGGACGGCAACAAGCTCTCCTTCGCTACTCGGAGAGCGCCGAGCAGATCGCGATCAAGGTGGTAGATCTTTTGGGCGAGCACCCAGGACTTCGCACGAAGCTTGCAGCGAAGAGCTTGACGGTAAGTCCGTCGCCCGGCACCTAGTTGACTGCCAATCGGCGCCTAATTCCAGAGGAATAGGCGCTAACTCTGAGCTAAGTCATTGATTTGATGGTGGGCCCGGCAGGACTCGAACCTGCAACCAGACGGTTATGAGCCGCCGGCTCTAACCATTGAGCTACGGGCCCCCACGCTGCGGGGCCGCGATCCCGGGCCGGCAAGCAGAGCGCGCCTCTATAACAGGTTCGCGGCGGCGTTTGCACCCCGCGCAGCACCGGCCTTGCCCCAGAAAAAGCGGTCGTCGACGGATTGCGGTGCGTCCCGCGTTCTCAAGCACTCTTTCGCCGTATTGGACGGCCACAGAGCATCCCAGCCGGGAAACGAACGGACAGACACATGAAACCCATCACTTCACTGGCGATCGCTGGCCTCGTCGCGCTCGTCCCCATCATCGGAGCAGCCGCCATGACCGAAGCCCAAGCCCAGGAGCAACGCGCCGGACGTTGGGTCATGATCGCGGGCCACGGTAGCGTCGAGGCGCCGCCCGACAGCGCGCAGATCACGACTGGCGTCGTCACCGAAGGCGCGACGGCGCGCGAGGCGCTCACCGCCAACAATGCGGCCATGCGCAAGGTAATTGATGGACTGAAGGCCGCCGGCCTCGCTGCCGCGGATATTCAAACGCGGCAGTTCCAGATCTCGCCGCGCTATCGCGACTACAAGGGCCGCGGCCAGCAGCAGATCGAGGCCTACGTCGTGCACAATCAGGTCGAGGTGAAGGTGCGCGATATCGCGCGCATCGGAGATGTCCTCGATCAGGTCGTGACGCTCGGCGCCAATCAGGCGAGCAGTATCAACTTCATCGTCTCGGATGCCGAGAAGCGCAAGGACGAGGCGCGCCGGAAGGCTGTCGAGAACGCCACGCATCGCGCGCGCCTGCTCGCGGAGTCTGCAGGTGCGAAGCTCGGCCAGGTTCTCACGATCAGCGAGGAGGTCACGGGGCCCCGTCCGCCACGGCCGATGGTCGCACGCAGCTCCATGTCAGCGGACAGCGTGCCGATCGAAGGTGGCAGCGAGACGCTGAGTGTTCGCGTCGAAATGGCCTTCGCGCTGGAGTAGGTGCGTAACTCGCGCCTGCGGGCCGGTCGCTTCTTCCCTTCTCCCCGTCCTGACGGGGAGAAGGTCGGGATGAGGGGCGGCGACAGAATTCTGACGTTGGCGGTTGCCGCCGCCCCTCACGTCGTGCTGGAAGCACGCCTCTGGCGTGACCCCTCTCCCGGGAGAGGGGATATTCGCGCCCCCATCGCATGGCCGTAGCGGGCACTCACTTGGCGGCGCTGGTTGAAGGAGGTAGCACCTCTTCATGAGCGCGCGACCGCGCGCCGGCCGTTAGGCCGTCCCAAAGAAGAGCAGCCCGCGGCATCAAGCTCGAACCTGTCGGTCATGCCGCCGCGGGCATAGCACCACATCGGAAGGCGCTAGCACCCCTTCCCAGCAGCTCGCGGCACTAAAGCAAAACCAACGTCGCCAAGCCGAGGAAGGCGAAGAAGCCGATCACGTCGGTGATCGTCGTCACGAATGTTGCGGACGCGACGGCCGGATCGAAGCCGAAGCGATCGAGCGCCAGCGGCACGAGGATGCCCGCCACGGCGGCCGAGAAGAGATTGATGAGCAGCGCAATGGCAATCACGATGCCGAGCGTGCCGATCCCGAACCAGAAGAACACGATCGGACCGAGCAGAGCCCCCAAGGTCAGGCCATTGATCAGGCCGACGGCGGCCTCGCGGAGGATGATGCGCGTGCGGTTTGCCGGGCCGAGATCCCTCGTCGCGAGTGCGCGGACTGTGACGGCCATGGTCTGCGTGCCGGCATTGCCGCCCATGGAAGCGACGATCGGCATCAGTACTGCGAGCGCCACCATCTGCTCGATGGAGGCATCGAACTGCTTGATCACCGAGGCTGCGAGGCCTGCCGTGCACAGGTTTATGGCAAGCCACACAATGCGGCTGCGAACGGTCGAGATGACGCTGTCACCGATGCTTTCGTCGCCGACGCCGGCGAGGCGGCGGAGATCCTCGTCGGTCTCGTCCTCGATGACTTCGACGATATCGTCGACCGTGACAACACCGACGAGGCGCTTGTTGGCGTCGACGACGGGCGCCGATTTGAGGTCGTAGCGCTCGAACTGGCGGGCAAGTTCCTCCTGGTCGAGGGTCGCCGACACGGTGTGCTGGTCGGCCTCCAGGATTTGCTGGACGAGCACCGCGCGTTTCGTGCGCAACAGGCGCGATAGGTCGATTGTGCCGATGACGCGGTAGCTCGGATCGACGACGAAGATGTCCGTGAAGGTCTCCGGCAAATCCTCGGATTCGCGCATGTGGTCGATGACCTGACCCACCGACCAGAAGGGTGGCACGGCAACGAAGTCCGTCTGCATGAGACGGCCGGCCGTTTCTTCCGGATATTCGAGGTTGCGTTCGAGCGCGATACGATCGCTCGATGGCATCTGCGCGAGGACGTCCTCCTGGTCCTCCTTGTCGAGGCTTTCGAGGACGTAGGCGGCGTCGTCGGTGTCGAGCTCGGTGAGGACGCGGGCAAGCACCTCGTTCGGCAGTGCTTCGGCGAGCTGGTCGCGAACGCTCTCCTCGAGCTCGGACATGACCTCGGGATCGAAGTCATCGCCTAGAATTTGGATCAGGCGGACGCGCTCGTCGGGCTCCAGCAACTCGATGACGTCGGCGAGATCCGGCGCCCTCAGGCCGTGCGTGAGCACCCGCACGTTGGCGGCCTGGTTCTCCTCGAGCGCGAGGCGCAGGGCTTCGAGGCGGCGCCGGTTCATGGCCTCCTGATCCTCGACCGGCTCGGTTTCGCGCGCTTCTTGGCTCATGAACGGCGGCCTCGCTTGACGCTCCGGGTTGCTCTCTGGCCTGAGCGCATAGCATGGTGCGAGGCCGTGCCATAGAGCAGGTTGATCGAGGACTGTCGATGCCGCAGCCGCGCCGCTTGGTGTTCGCCAATTCACTGGACTACGCGCGCTTGACGGGTGGTTTCGTGTACGTCACGCGCCTCATGCGGGAGCTTGGTGCACGCGGCTGGGATGTGACGCTGCTCGATCTGCCAGCTGGATTTCCGCGCCCCGACGCGGCGGCACGTGCACACACGGCGGAGCTGCTGGCGGCGCTTCCGGCAGACACGCTCGTTGTCGCGGATCAGATCTGCCTTTCGCCGATTGCAGGAGTCGTAGCGCGCGAGGCTGCGCGTCTGCGGCTGGTGATGATCTTCCACCATCCCATTGCCATGGAGGAGGGCCTGCCTCCGGACGAGCGCGCGCGCTTCATCGAGGCTGAGTGCGCAGCACTTGCTGCGTGCCGCCTTGTCATCACTTCGTCACATACGACAGCGGCCACATTGAGCGCCGAGTACGGCGTGCCGGAGTCGCGGATCGTGGTGGGCATTCCAGGCATGGAGCGGCCTGACGTGGCGGCGCCGCCCGTCGCGGGTGTGCCGCGCCTGCTCTCCGTCGGCGCTGTCATCCCGCGCAAGGGCTATCATGTGCTGATCGAGGCGCTGACCGGACTCGCTCATGTGCCGTGGACGCTCAGCATCGTTGGCGATCTCGACCGGGCACCCGAGTACGTCGACGGACTCGCGGCCATGATCCGCGATGCCGGCCTCGACGAGCGCGTGCGCTTGGAAGGCGGACTTTCAGAGGCGGATCTGGAGGTGTGCTGGCGGTCGGCGCACGTCTTTGTCGCGGCTTCGCTGCACGAGGGCTATGGCATGGCGGTCGCCGAGGCGATCGCGCGCGGTGTGCCGGTCGTGACCACAGGAGCGGGAGCCGTCGAGGGCTGGCTCGATCCGTCGGCGGCGTTGATCGTGCCGGAGCGCTCACCCGTGTCGCTGCGGGAGGCGCTGGCGCGTGTACTCGCCGAGCCGTCCCTGCGCATAGCGCTGCGCGAGGTCGCATTGCGCGCGGCGTCACGGTTTCCGAGCTGGGCGGATGCGGCGACCGTTGTCGATCGCCGGCTCGCCGCTCTCTGAGATCACTTCCCCGCGGCAATCCGCTTGTCTAGAAGCGTCCCGATCTCGGCCTCGCTGTAGCCGAGGTCGGTGAGCAGCGTGCGGGTGTCCGCGCCGAGAGGCGGCGGCGCGCGGTCCGGCTCGGCCTCAATGCCACGAAAGATCACGGGCTGCCGCAGTGTGCGCACGATGCCGATGTCGTTTTCAAAATTCGGCTCGAAAAAGCCCACGGCTTTCAGATGCGGATCGTCGAGCAGGCTGTCGGGTGTGTGGACGACACCGCACGGCACGTCGGCCTTCTCGAAGATCTCGAGCCACTCCACGCTGGTGCGCCCGCCGAGCGAAGCCGCGATCAAGGCATAGAGCTCATCCGAGCGCTTGGAGCGTTCGGCATTGTTCGAGAACCATGGCTCCTTGGTGAGATCCTCGCGCCCGAGGAGCGTGAGGACACGCGCCCATTGCGTTTGCGTATAGGGGAGCAGCGCGATCCAGCCATCGCTGGTGGGGAAGGGCTTGCGGTTCTGCGAGAGCGTGCGGTGGTAGCCCGTCGGTCCCTTCTCCTCGAAGCTCGCGCCCATGAGGTGCTCATTGAGCGAGAAGGCCGCCATGGCCTCGAACATGGGCATCTCGACGAGCTGGCCCTTGCCGCCATTGCGTTCGCGATAAAGAAGCGCGGCAAGCACCGCATACACCACGTGCAGGCCGCCGGCTTTGTCGGCCGTCACGGTCGGATGATAGGCGGGCGTGCCGTCGCGGCGGTGCGTGAGGCCGGCGAGGCCCGAGCTCCCCTGAATGATGTCGTCGTAGGCAGGCTTGCCGGAGTAGGGGCCATCGCTGCCATAGCCGAGGGCCGCGCAATAAATGAGGTTCGGGTTGAGCGCGTGCACCTTGTCCCAGCTGAAACCGAGGCGGTCGAGCGCGTCCTGGCGCATGTTGTGGACGAGCACGTCGCCGGTTTTGATGAGGCGCCGCAGCACTTCCTTGCCTTCCTCGTTCTTGAGATCGAGGGCGACGGAGCGTTTGTTGCGGTTGTTGTTCACGAAGACCGCGCCGAGGCCGGGGCCTGTAGTCGGCGGCGTGTAACGGTTCATGTCGCCGTCGACGGTCTCGATCTTGATCACTTCCGCCCCGAGATCGCCCAGGAACTGGGTCGCGAACGGCCCCAGCACGATCGTGGTGATGTCGATGATCCGTAGGCCGGAGAGCAGCGGGTACATGGGGGCGGGCGTTCCTTCGATCCTGTTGTTTTGTTTGGCCCGAGGGAGGGCCGGCGCCTGTTTATGCCGCACACGGGGCGGAGGCACCAGCACCTTGCTTTGCAATGCGGAATGCGGATCGGGCAGGGAAGTGGCCGGATATTTCCCGCCGATGTGATTAACGCACCTGCGCCGGGAGGAATAGGATATCGGCGCGATGCGTAACATGGAGGCTAGTCATGGCTACATTCGTCATGCTTGCGAACTTCACTGAGCAAGGCATCCGCAACGTCAAGGACACCGTCAAGCGCGCTGAGGCCTTCAAGGAGACCGCCAAGGCGGCCGGCGTCACCGTCAAGGAAGTCTATTGGACGCTCGGCCAGTACGACGTCATCGTCACGGCCGAGGCCAAGGACGAGACGGCGGTGACAGCCCTCGGTCTGACCCTGGCCAAAGCTGGAAATGTGAGCACGCAGACACTGCGCGCCTTCGGCCCAGGTGAAATGGCCGAGATCCTCGGCAAAGTGAAATAGCGCGCCTGCGGGCGCCGTTGTTGGCGCCCGCTCCGCACTCTTCGTGAGCCGTCACTGGCTGCGAGACACATCTCGCAGCCGGACGACAGGCCGCGACAAAGATTCGGCGAGACGCCACCAGCTCCGTCAGAGCCGAGCCATCCGCTCAATCCGGTCCCTTCATCGACCAGTTCGAGGATGCGCCACGGGCTTTCTTCGCGAAGAAGAACGACCAGGGATCAGGGAATTCGCCGACAGGGATCTCGATCAGCGCCGGCGCATTGGCGTTGATGGCCGCCTTGAGTGCGGGCCGCAGCGCCTCCGGTGTCGTCACGCGTTCGCCGCGCATCCCGAAGCTTTCGGCGAGACGCACGAAGTCCGGATTGACGAGATCGGACGCGACCGTGCGGCCTTCGTAGTTGTTCTGCTGGATGCGCTTCACGTTGCCATAGGCGTTGTCGTTGAAGACGAGCGCCACGACGCCGATGTTGTGTGCGACCGCCGTCGCCATCTCCTGCACGCCGAACATGAAGCCGCCATCGCCATGCACCGCGACGACCGCGCGATCCGGGTTGGCTGCCTTGGCGCCGAGTGCCGTCGGATAGCCCCAACCGAGCGTGCCCTGGTATCCTGTCGAGAGATACGTGCGTGGCTTGTACACGGGATAGAGGAGGCGGCTCGCGTAGCTCACCTGGGTCAGTTCCTCGACGAGAATGCCGTCCTCGGGAAGCTCCGCGCGAATGGCATCGATCCACGCTTTCTGCGGTGCGAGGCGGGCGAACTTGCCATCCATTTGCGCGCGCAATGCCAACATCTCGTCAGTGCGGTCGGCAGGTTTGCCGCCGATGCGCTCGAGTTCGTTCAGCAATGCGGCAACGCCATCGGCCGCATCTGCGACGATCGCGACGTCCGGTGTGCACGTGCGCCCGATGCGCGATGGATCGGCGTCTAGATGGATGACCTTCATTGCATCGTCGCGGCCCCAGTCGAGCATGTGCTGGAGACGTGTGCCGATACCGATGACGACATCGACGTCCGTCCACAGCGCGTGGCCTGCGGGAAAGCGGTGGCTGAACGTATTGCGCGAGTCGATGACGCCTTGGCCCGTGCGATAGCTGATCACCGGCGCCTGGACGCGGGCTGCGAGCCGCGTGACTTCTGCGCTCGCGCCCTGGGCACCGCCGCCGACGAGGATGATCGGCCGCTTGGCGCCGGCCAGCAGTTTGGCTGCGGCCTTGATCGCGTCGAGGTCGAGGGGCGGCGGCCTGCGCACGGCTGGCGTGTCGTCGAAGGCGACTTCGGCTGTCGACCGCCACATGTTCCAGCCGCATTCGAGGCCGACGGGGCCGGGGGCGCCACTCAGGAGCTGGTCGAATGCGGCGCGGCTCTTCGCCGCGGCATCCTGCGGGCCTTCGATGTGCCCGGCCCACTTCGTGAGTGTCCGCATGATCCCGAGCTGATCCGGGATCTCATGCAGGAAGCCGATGCCCTTGCCGATGAACTGCTCGTAGATCTGACCGGAAATGGCGAGGACGGGCGCGCAGAGCGATTGGGCCGTGGCGAGCGGTGTCGTCGTATTGAGAAAGCCGGGACCGGGTACCACGCAGTAAGCCTGGGGCGTCCCGGTTGCGAGCGCCGCCCCGAGTGCCATGTAGGCCGTGGCCTGCTCGTGGCGGGTGTGAATGGGCTTCAGCGGATTTCCCGCCCGCACCAGGGCATCGAAGAAATCGTCGTTCTGGACACCCGGAAGGCAATAGAGCGTATCGAGACCGTTTGCCGCCATGGTGCGGATCGTGATCTCGGCGGCGTTCATCTTGGCGAGGTTGGTCGCTGACATATCCGGCTCCCGGGAATGGCTTTTTTCTGGCTACCTGAAGGGGTAAGGCGTGTCACGGGGGTAAACTCGCGCCGCAGTCCTGTTGCAGCGCACGTAGAGTGCCATGCGAGCGCCATCCTTGGTGTGGATAATGGCGCCAGCCTTCTGCGATAAACACTAGGATCGTATAAGCGAATCGCGGCCAGCTTGGGGAATGATGGCGGATCTGGGAATGAACAGCGCGCGTGTGCTGCGCGGCACGAGTAGCGTCGTCAAAGTGGCGTCGTGGCTCATCTCCGGCGCCGTTGTGGCGTCCGCAGGAATGGCGTTCGCGCAGCAGCCTGCATCTTCGATTCCGGGCCTCGTCGTTACGACGACGCCGCCATCGGCGCCGCCGCCGCGCGAGCCGGTGGCTCCACTGCGCGCGGATCCCGCGCCGCCGAAGACAGCGAAGCCCAAACCTGCGCCACGGCCGAGGCGTGAGGCGAGTTCTGCGCCCGTTAGCGGCGAAAGCTCAGGCGGCAGCGCGCGCGGCCAAGGTATCGTTCTGCTCGTCAATGATGAGCCGGTGACCGGTTACGAGATCGAGCAGCGCGCGACGCTTATGGCTGCCGGCTCGGGCGGCGGACAGGACATGCGCGCGCGCGCCGAGGCACGTTGGAAGCAGATCATCCAGGATCCGAAAACCAACGAACGCTTTCAGCAGTATCTGCGCGAGAAGCAGCCGAGCAGTCGCGAAGAGGCTGCTGGCCTGCAGAAGCAATTCGTCGGCGACCTGCAGAAGAACATGCTCGAGCAGCTCCGCCGCGAGGCGCGTGTCGGCAACATCCAGAAGTTCCGCGCCCAGGCGCGCGAGGAGCTGATCGACGAAAAATTGAAGCTTCAGGCAGGCAAGCGGCTCAGTATCGCGGTGACTGACGACGAGGTCGATCGCGCTTTCAAGGACATGGTGTCGCGCAACAAGGCGACCGAGGAGCAGTTCGTCGCCCAGCTCAAGGCCCAGGGCCTCGAGCCCGCGACGATCAAGGCGCGCACGCGCGCAGCACTTGTGTGGCGCGACGTGATCCGGCGCCAGTACGGCCACCAGATCACTGTCAATGACCGCGACATCGATCGGTTCGTCGAGCAGTCCGCCGACGAGGGCAGCGTCCCCAAGGTGGAAATGCAGCTCCATCGGATCACGCTTGCTGTGCCTGGACGCATCGACCAGGCCGCGCTCGCGCGCCGCCTTGCCGAGGCCGAGGCGCTGCGCAAGCGCTTCCGGGGCTGCCGCAATACGCAGGAGTTGGTTAAGGGCCTGCCCGATGCCCGCTTCGAGAGCCTTGCCAATCAGGCGGCTGCATCCGTCGGCGAGCCGACCCGGAGCCTGCTCCTCAATGCCAAGGATGGCGAGATGGTGCCGCCTACGCTTGCCAGCACCGGCGTCGAGCTATATGCCGTGTGCGGGCGCAAGACCGTCAAAGCGGACGAGGAAAAGCGCCTCAAGGCTCAGCAGGAGCTGACGATGCGCGAGTTCGACGTCGTCTCACGGCGCCATCTCCGTGATCTCCGTGCCGAGGCCTTGATCGAGAAGCGCTGATCGAGATCGAGAAGGTCGGGAGTCAAGGCCTTGGCAAGCGAAGTTGGGCGTGCGGCGGGTTCGCGCCGCCCGCTGGCGCTCACGATGGGCGATCCGGCCGGGATTGGCCTCGACATCACGCTCGTAGCGTGGCGCGACCGCGAGCGTAGTGGCATTCCCCCCTTCATCCTTTATGCCGATCCGCTTGCCATCGCCGAACGTGCGCGCGCGCTCGGCCTCCCCGTTGAGCTTGCCGTTAGCGAAGATCTGGAGGCCGGAGGCCACGCCTTCGCCGAGCGACTGCCAGTGCGACCGGTTCCGCTGGCCGCGCCCGTTGTTCCGGGGCGTTCGGACGTGCTGAATGCGGGCGGCATCATCGCGGCGATCGACCTTGCCGTTGCCGATGCGCTCGCGGGACGCGTGTCAGGGGTTACGACGAACCCGATTGCCAAGAGCACGCTGCTGCGCGCCGGTTTCCACCATCCGGGACATACGGAATACCTCGCCGAGCTCGCCGAGCGCCATCGCCCGGGGCGGAGCTGGGTGCCAGTGATGATGCTCGCCTCAGATATTCTGCGCGTCGTACCGCTCACCGTTCACGTGCCCATTGCGCGCGTGCCCGAGCTGCTGAGCACGCCGCGCGTGATTGAGACCGTGCACATCGTGGCTGCGGCCATGGTCGCCGACTTCGGGATCGCAAGCCCGCGCATTGCGGTCACTGGCTTGAACCCGCATGCGGGCGAGGCAGGCACCATCGGCCGCGAGGAAGTGAACGTGATCGGGCCGGCCATTGCGGCGCTTCAGGCGGAAGGGCTCGCCGTCACGGGGCCTCACTCGGCGGACTCGCTCTTTCATGGCGCGGCACGCGAGCGCTACGACGCCGTCGTCACGATGTATCACGATCAGGCCTTGATCCCGATCAAGACGCTCGCGTTCGACACTGCGGTGAACGTCACGCTGGGCCTGCCGTTCGTTCGCACGTCGCCGGATCATGGCACGGCGTTCGATATCGCGGGCACCGGGACGGCCTCGCCTTCGAGCCTCATCGCGGCGCTCAAGCTCGGCGCGGACCTTGCCGAGCGCCGGGTGGCGGCCGCACACCATGGTTGAGGAGCGGCAGCGACCGAGCGACGGCCTCCCGCCGCTGCGCGAGGTGATCGCTGAGCTCGAGATCGATGCGAAGAAAAGCCTCGGCCAGAATTTCATCCTCGACCTCAATCTGACGCGGCGGATCGCGCGTCTCGCCGCGCCGCTCGATGCGGCGACGGTCGTCGAGATCGGCCCAGGTCCCGGTGGCCTGACGCGCGGGCTGCTCATGGAAGGTGCGCGTCGCGTCATCGCCGTCGAGCGCGACCAGCGTTGCGCGCCGGCCCTGGCGCAGATTTCGGACGCCTATCCCGGGCGGCTTGTGGTTCATATGGGCGACGCGCTTGACGTGGATTGGAGCGAGCTGCTCACGCGCGATGCCGGCCGCACGGTGATCGTCGCGAACCTGCCCTACAACGTCGCAACGCGGCTGCTCATCGGCTGGCTCGAGACGCACCCTTGGCCGCCCTGGTGGTCACAGATGGTGCTCATGTTCCAGAAGGAAGTGGCGGAGCGTATTGTTGCGCAACCCGGTACCAAGGCCTATGGGCGGCTCGCGGTAATCTCGCAGTGGCGTGCGACACCGCGCATTGCTTTGACGCTGGGGCCTGAAGCTTTCACGCCGCCGCCGAAAGTGGCGTCGGCCGTCGTCAGTTTTCAGCCGCGCGCCGAGCCGCTGCCCGCGTGCTCGGTGCATTGGCTTGGGCGCGTTACCGCTGCCGCATTCGGCCAGCGCCGCAAGATGCTCCGTCAGAGTTTAAGGACGCTCATCGCGGATCCACTGCCGCTGCTCGAGGCCGCCGGTGTCGCGCCTGAGCAGCGCGCCGAGCAACTCGACGTCGCGACGTTCGCGCGGCTTGCGAACATTGCAGAACGGCTGGGATCAACGGGCCGGTAGTTCAGTCGCGCCCAGGATCGTAGCGATTGCGCTGGCGCCACTCGGCCATGAAGTACGAGAGCGACTCGTCCACGTTCTCCGGCATGACAATCCGGATGGTCACGAGCTGGTCGCCGATGCTGCCGTCGACGGGACTGCGCACGCCTTTGCCCTTGAGGCGGAAAATCTGCCCCGAGCTGGTGCCCTTGGGGATCTGCAGCGCGACCCGGCCGGAAATCGTTACGACTTCGATCTTGCCGCCGAGCACGGCTTCGTCGATGGAAATCGGCACCTCGAGCAGGATGTCGTTGCCGAGACGCTTGAACTTCGGGTGCGGGCGTACGTGGATCTCGACCAGCGCGTCGCCGTTCTCGCCACCGCGCAGTCCCGGTGTGCCCTTGCCCTTGAGGCGGAGCACCTGTCCGTCGGCAACACCTTCCTGCACGTTGAGGTCGAGCGTGCCGCCCTCCGGCATCGTGACACGCTTCTTGGTGCCGCCCACGGCCTCCATGAAATCGACTTCGAGCGTGTAGCGGACATCCTGGCCGCGCATGTTCAGCCCGGGGCCGCGCGTCCCGCGCCCACCGAAGAGGTCGGCGAAGATGTCGGTGACGCCGGTGTCCCGCGCGCCGTTGGCTGATCCGCCGAAGCCATTGGGCCAGCCGGCTCCCGCGGCGTTGCGCGCGTAGGTGCGCACAGGTTCGCCCTGAGCGTCGATCTCGCCGTCGTCGTAGCGCCGCCGCTTGGTGGAATCGCCGAGAATATCGTACGCAGCCGCGACCCGCTTGAAGCGATCACTGGCAGCCGGATCGTCCGGACGCACGTCCGGATGCAGTTCTTTGGCCAGCCGCCGATAGGCCCGCCTGATCTCGTCGTCCTGTGCGCTCCTGGCAACGCCCAGAACCGTGTAGAGTTCATCAGACATGAGGCCCGCGTGTCAGCCCGCTGAAACAATCCGGCACTATGGAGGAAGCGCCCATCGATTTTCATCAATGAGCGCGATTCTTGCCGCCGATGGAACTGGCACATCCTCCCATCTGCAACAATGAACATCTAGCGCGGGATTTCGGCAACTTCGCGCCAATCCACACCCTATTATCGTCAATCGCAGCTTGGGATCGCTTCAGCACCAAGGGCAGCTACCTGCCCGTCACGCATAGCGAATTTCGGCCTTGTGGTCGACCAGCTCGGCGAGCACCTCGAAGCGGCGGCGCAGCCGCTCTCCGTCGAGATCGCGATGTGTCGCCGGCAGCTTGAGGACGAGCTTGCCCGGCTCATAGCTGAGTGGGGTCTCGTCGATGATGCCCGGCCGGCCGATCGAGAGCATATGGGCCGAGCGGATCGCGGCGCCGAGCACACGGGCGCGCTTCAGCGTCCGCCGCGAGACGAGCGCTCTGAGGGCTGCGGGCAATTCGTCCTCGGCGCCCGACACGCGACCGGTTCCGACGTGGCGGAAATAGACCGTAAGCGCCAGGAAGATGCGGCCTTCGTGATCGATCCCGCCGAGACCGGCATGGGCGACCGTATTCAGGCTCTGCTCGCCGCGATGGTCCGGATGGGCGCGCCAGCCCACATCCGAGATGAGGCAGGCGGCGTAGCGGAGGCGCTGTTCGTCAGGCGTTTCGCGCGGACCCGGATCCGTGAAGAGCGTATCCGTCCACGCGCACAGCTCGCGCGCATGGAGAAGCGATCGCGAGTGCAGGCGTGCGTGATCTTCGCAGAAGGCGAGCAGCGGATCGCGCTCGCGCTCGGCCGGCGAGAGCAGGCTGAACACTAGTCCCTCGCGCACGCCGTATACCGAGAAGACCACTTCCTTCGGCTTCATGCGCCGCAGGACGCGTTCGAGAACGAGCGCGCCGTAGGGCAGCACCTCGCGACGAGCACGTGCGACATCTTCGATACCACGGATGTCGGTGAGCTTCTTGGCCTTGCGGATATTGTCGCAGAAGTCGATGCAGGCGCGGCTCTCGATGCTGTAGCCGTGCATGACGCGCAGCGGATATTTGCGCAGGTCCATGTGCAGCTTGGCAAGCGATCGCCACGTGCCGCCGACCGCGTAAAACGTACGGCCCTCGCCCGCCGAGAGCCACGGCAGCTCGGCAAGACTCGCGTCAACGAGCTCGATGGCCCGCTCGAGCTTGTTTCCCGACGTATCGATGAGCCGCAGGCCACCGAGCGGCAAGGTCGCGGCGGCCGTGGACTTGCCGCCCGCGATGTCGATCAGCTCGAGGCTGCCGCCGCCGAGATCACCCGCGATGCCATTCGCCTGGGGAATGCCCATGAACGTGCCGCTCGCCGCGAGCTCGGCTTCGCGTGCGCCCGAGAGCACCGCAATGCGGGCACCGATAGCCTGCTCGCCGCGCGCGATGAATTCCGGGCCATTCGCCGCTTCGCGCACGGCGGCGGTCGCGATGACGCGCACGTTCTTGACACCGAGTACGCGATTGATCGCGTGGAAGCGGCGCAATGCTTCGATCGCGCGTTCGACGGCTTCGGAGTCGAGGCGGCCGGTTGAGGCGACCGTGCGCCCGAGACCGCAAAGCACTTTCTCGTTGAAGAGCGGAGCCGGGCTGCGGATGGCTCCCTCGTAGACCACAAGGCGAACTGAGTTGGACCCGATGTCGACCACCGAGATCGGCTCGAGCTCGTCGAGCCCCATCGGCCGGTCTTCTCTGCCATCAGCAAACGTCACTGCCTGGTGCTCTCGTCCCGGTCTTCGAGCTTGAAACGCGGCGGCGAATGGCTCTTCAGCGACTGGCCGCGCCCCGAGAGGCTCGGGTTGAACATGAAGTACTCGTGCGCATTGAACGGCTTCTCGCCCTCGTCAGGCGCGATCCGTCGGCTCGATCCGTCGGCGAGCACGAGCCAGCTTTGCTGATTGTCTTTCAGGTTCGCCGTCATGATCTGGTCGAGGATCTGCGCATGTACCGTCGGATTCGTTACCGGCACCATAGCCTCGACACGCCGGTCGAGGTTGCGCGGCATCATGTCCGCCGAGCTGATATACACGATCGCTTCCGGATGGGGGAGCCCATGTCCGTTTCCGAAGCAATAGATGCGGCCGTGCTCGAGAAAGCGCCCGATGATGCTTTTGACGCGGATATTCTCGGACATGCCGGGAACGCCGGGCCTCAGGCAGCAGATTCCGCGAACGACGAGATCGATCTCGACCCCCGCATTCGAGGCCTCGTAAAGGGCCTCGATGATCTGCATGTCCACGAGGGAATTCATCTTCATCCAGATGGCGGCCGGGCGGCCGGCGCGCGCGTGCTCGGTCTCAGCGCGGATGCTCTCGATGATGCGCTTCCTGATGCCAAACGGGCTTGCGGCCATGGTCTCGAGGACGGACTGCTCGCCGTATCCGGTTACGAAATTCAGAATGCGATTGACGTCCCGCGCGATCGTTGCGTCGGCAGTGAAGAACGAGAGATCCGTATAGATGCGCGCCGTCTGCGGGTGATAGTTGCCCGTGCCGATATGGCAGTAGGAAACGAGGTCGGAGCCCTCCTTGCGCACGATCATGCCGAGCTTGGCGTGCGTCTTGAGCTCGATGAACCCATAGACGACATGCACGCCCGAGCTTTCGAGGTCGCGCGCGAGGCGGATATTCGCGGCCTCGTCGAAGCGGGCCTTGAGCTCAATCAGCGCAGTGACGGATTTGCCGAGTTCCGCCGCTTCCTTGAGGGCGCGGACAATGGGGCTGTCCTTCGACGTCCGGTAGAGCGTCCACTTGATGGCCAGCACGTCCGGATCGGCGCCGGCCTGGCGCAGGAACTGCACCACGACGTCGAACGCCTCGTAGGGATGATGGACGACGATGTCCTTCGCCTTGATCGCGGCGAAGCAGTCGCCGTTGTGCTCGCGAATGCGCTCCGGAAAGCGGATGTTGAAGGGCGGGAAGACGAGATCCGGCCGGTTGTCGACAATGAGCTGGGAGGTATCGCCGAGGCCGAGAAGGCCTTCCTGCACGTAGGTGTCCGCGTCGCCGACCTTGAGCTGTTCGACGACGAACGCGCGCAGCTCCTGCGGCATGGAGGCGTCGATTTCGAGACGGATCACGGAGCCGCGGCGCCGCCGTTTCAGTGCGCTTTCGAATGAGCGCACGAGATCCTCGGCCTCTTCCTCGACCTCGATGTCGCTGTCGCGCAGGATGCGGAAGGCGCCCTGCCGCTTGACCGTGTAGCCAGGAAAGAGGTGTGAGGCGAAGTGGCCGATCAGCGTCTCGACGCGCATGAAGCGGATCGCGCCCGCATCCTCGCCTCCCGGCAGACGCAGAAAGCGATCGACCGGTGCCGGCACCGGCATAAGGGCGTGCATCTCCTCGCCGTCCTTGTTCTTCGTAAGCTCGAGGCCGAGCGTGAAGCCGCGATTGGGGACGAACGGGAACGGGTGTGCCGGATCGACGGCGATGGGCGTCAGCACCGGAAACAGGTGCGTCATGAAATAGCTCTCGAGCCAGGCCCGCTCGCCTTCGGTGAGCTGGTCCGGCGAGACGATCGTGAGGCCGACCTCGGCCATTTCGCGGCTCAGGTCGCTCCAGCACGCCTGCTGCTCGGCCGAGAGGCCGGCGACGAACTTGTTTATGGCTTCGAGCTGCTGGGCGGGCGTCAGGCCATCGTTGCTGAGATTAGAGACTTTCGCCTTTACCTGCCCATGCAACCCGGCGACGCGAACCATGTAGAATTCGTCGAGGTTCGAGGCGGAGATGGACAGGAAGCGCAGGCGCTCCAGCACGGGATGGCGGCGATTGCGCGCCTCATCGAGCACGCGCGTGTTGAATTGCAGCCAGGAAAGCTCGCGATTGTAATAGCGCGCGGGCCCCTGCGGCGCTTCCGCCGGGGGATCCTGCAAACCTGTTTCCATCTTTGCGCGCACTCGCGCTTTGCTGCCTGACACAGCCCTCTCCCTTGCTGCGAGATCACCCGAAGGGCAGACCTCAAAGGGATTATAACTGCCATTGCTTCACGACACTGAAATGTCGCGTCAAATGACCGTCGTTCAATAACTCTTTTCCTGGCCTTCTGCCTGCCGCAGCGCCTCCAGAGCCTCTGCGGCCAGCGCTCGGGTCACCGGCCGGCGTTGGGCCAGCGATAGACGGTCCAGGACCTCGACCAGATGCGCTGCAGCGGCGAAGGAGCGGTCCAGCTCCCGTGCCAGATAGTGCACCACCGCCGGGGCGGCTGAGATCTGGCGGTCGGCCAGGAGCTTGACGAGGAGTGCCGTCAGGAGTGTCTGGTCCGGTGCGCCGATCTCGGTCATGGCCAGAGCCCTGAGCCTGGATCGTAAATCGGGGAGCGCGATCGTTAGTTCCCCCGCCGGCGCACGCGAGGTGAGCAGGAGGGACGTGCGCTGCTCCCGCGCGAGGTTGAGCAGATGGAACAGCGCCTGCTCCGATGCAATGCCGCGATCGATATCCTCGACGACCACGGCCGGCAGGCCCATCAGCTCCGGTACGCGGTCTTGGTCGAGTTCGGCGGCGCCGAGCATCACGGCGTTGGAGCGAAGCTGCCAGACGTGGGCGAGATGGCTCTTGCCGCTCTGCGCAGGCCCGACGACGAGCGCCGACGACATCGACCAGTCGGGCCAGCGATCCACGAGCCTGACGGCGACCTCATTCGACGGCCCGACGAGAAAATCTTGCCGCCCGAGCGCCGGACGTGCGCCCCAGTCGAAGACGAACTGCTCACGCGCGCGGCTCATGTCATAGGAACTCCGGCGGCCGGCGGAGGTGGTGGTGGGCCGCGGTAGATGTCGCTCTCGAGATAGAGGCGGAGCGCGAAGCGGACGAGGACGGCGATCGCTGCGGCTACCGGCACGGCAATGAGAATGCCGACGATGCCGAATAGCGAGCCGAACGCCAGCACCGAGAAGATCAGCCACACCGGATGCAGCCCGACACGCGGGCCGACGATGCGTGGCGACAGCACGCCGCTATCCAAGACCGATACCGCGGCGAAGAATGCCAGGACCTTGACCAGGAGCATCAGGTCCGGCCAGCCCTGCGCAATGGCAACGCCACCGGCCAGAATAAGGCCAAGAGCGCCACCAATGACGGGCACGAAGCTCATGAGGCCAACGGTCAGTCCGATCAGGAGGCCATAGCGCAGCCCGATCAGCGACAGGCCGACCGAATACACCACCGCGAGGATCAGGCAGACCGTACCCTGGCCACGCACGAAGGCGGCGATCGCGTCATTGATGTCGGCGGCCAGCGCGCGGATGGTCGCTGCGTGATCGCGCGGCAGGGCTTCGTCGATGCGGGCGACGACGCGCGGCCAGTCGGCGAGCAGATAGAATGCGACGACCGGCGTGATCAGTAAGAGCGACAGCAGATTGACGAGCGCCAGTCCACGATCCCACACCTGCTGGACGGCCCATCCCATGCTCGCCGTCCAGCTTTGGGTCATGCCAGAGAAACCGCGCTCGAAGCTCGCCTGGATCTCGTCATAGCGCCCTCCGAGCCAGGTGCGGGCGGTGCCTTCGACCAAGGCGAAGAGGCGCTTCAAATCGCTGGGCAGCGTCTCGGCGAGCTGCCGAATTTGATCGACGAGGAGAGGACCGACGAGGACCATGACGAGCACCAGTGCCAGGGCCGCGACGATGATGATCAGGGCCGAGGCCGCCGTCCGCCCCATGCCGGTCTTGGCGAGCCGGTCGGCGAGAGGGTTCAGGAAGAAGGCAATGGCGGCGCCGACGACGAACGGCAGCAGGATATCATTGAGGAGCCACACCATGCCCAGTGCAAGCACCGCGGTGACGAGCCAAAAAGTGAGATGCCGGTTGGTGCGGAGGGCGGTCTGCGGCGCGCTGTTGTCGTCGTTCGCCACTGGGAACCCCGTATAAGCAATTGCGTCGATGGGCAGCGGCTTGCGGGCGCCTTGTCCGCTGCGTCCGCCTGCTCGCTTCAGCGTACGTTGCCGGCCAGATGCGCGACCCATGTGCGCACATAAACGGCAAGCGATGCCGCCGTCAGTACTGCTGTCAGCCAGATCAGTACAATCCTGAGCCCGCCGAAGCCGAGATTGAAGCCCTCATCGGCCAGCACGAGCGCCGCGAGGATGAGCTGGCTGACCGTATTTGCCTTGCTCACTGCGTGCGGCTGAATTGCGACCGGCTGGCCGATGATCCAGCACAATATTACCCCGAGCACGATCAGGATGTCGCGCGAGACGACGGCGATGACCAACCACGACGGCAGTTGCGCCGCGACTCCGAGCGCCACGTAAATCGAAACGATAAGCAGCTTGTCGGCCATCGGATCGAGGTAGGCGCCAAGCTCGGTCTGCATGTTCCAGCGCTTGGCGAGCCAGCCGTCGACCGCGTCGGTGACGCCGGCGAGCACGAACAGCAGGAACGCCGTGCGGGTCTGCCCGCTTACGAGCAGCCAGAAAATAATTGGAATGAAGATGACACGACCAAGCGTGATCAGATTGGGGATGCTCAAGTGACTGCCTGTATTTCCTTCGCCGACTGCCGGTCAGAAGCCGTCCGTGGCGACACGGTTCGCGGCGTCCCGCGAGCCCTTCTGTCGCCGTTGATATCACCTTGAGTGGAAGCCTGCATCCATGACGTCCCAGGTCGGAATTTCGCAGCCCAGAACTTTCGCAGCCCAAAACAATGCGGGGCCTTCAGTGGCGGTGCTGGCCGGGCTTTGGCTCGGCCTTGCTCCCCGATCCGCGCTTGCGCAACTCCGATCCCTCTGTGCCGAACTGGTAGACCGCTACAACCTCGTCGCGCAGCGGTCCGGTGATCCGCAGCTTGATGGCCCAGGGGCCATACATGTCGAGCTGAATGCGCGCCTGATAGCGCCCCGGCTTGCCCGTTGGCTTGAATTCGAAGGGCGGCACATTGTGCACCATGGGCATCGAAGGCATGTCGGCGCCGAGGACGATCGTCGCCCCGTCGAGGGCAGCACCCGTGCGTGCGTTGGCGAGATCGAGTGTGCAGTCGTAGGCGAACTCTGGGCTCGGCGCGGCCTTGCAGTCGAGCGTTGCTTTGGCGCGGTCGGCCGCCAACGCGGGCGATACAAGCGGCACCAGTAGGACCCCTGAAATCAATAGTCTGTGGATGGGCATTCGCGCTCCTCCCGTTCGGAGACTTTGCCCCGCTACGGGAGCTTCGGCACCGAGTGTATCGCCGGACGAGGATCTGGACCAGATACGGGGACTTGATGCCGCGCGCCTGATACCCTCAGATTGACGGTCTGGTACCGCGGCATGATCATGGCAATGCCCAACCAGCGAGGCCCAACCTGCGAGGAGAGCCCATGCGACTGATCGGCATCCTGAGATCCCCATATGTGCGCCGCACGGCGGTCAGCCTGAACGCCTTGGAGATGCCTTTCCTGCTCGATGCGGTGCCGGTGTTCGACAAGCCCGAGCTTGTGACGCCGCACAATCCGCTGACGCGCGTCCCCGCGCTCGTGCTCGAAGATGGCGAGTCGCTCATCGACAGCTCAGTGATCCTCGACTACCTCGATGAACTCGCTGGCCCGGATAAGCGCCTCGTGCCCGAGCGTGGTCCCGAGCGCCGCCATGTGCACAAGCTGACGACCGTCGCTCTCGGTGCCGTCGATAAAGCCGTGTGGTCCGCCTACGAGTACCGCTTCCGGCCGGAGGAAAAGGTCCACAAGCCTTGGGTTCGGCACAATGACGCGCAGGTCGTTGCCGGTTTCGAATATCTCGATGCGATCGCTGCGGGGCTCGGTCCGGACGAGTGGATCGCGGGGACCTCGCGCATGAGCCAGGCCGATATCACGACAGCTGTTGGCTTCACGTTTGCGCAGCTCGTGCGACCGAACCTGGCTCTCGCGGAGAAGGCGCCCAACCTCGCGCGCTTTGCTGCGCGCTGCGAGGCACTGGAGCCTTTCAAGGCGGCCGCAAGCCCGGGCTGAGAATCTAGGCGGACATCCAGCCCGTCGCCGCGATCAGCCCAGCCATGATGGGAACGAGCGCGTCGTCGATCGCCGTACCGAGCGCGGAGAGTTTGGTGAGCCCGTCGGCCGTGTCGGGCGGTGCCTCATCGAATTCCATGACGAGATCCTCGATCATGGCGCGGCGAACGCCCGGATGGCCGCTGAAGCCGAACGAATTGGGCCCAACTTGGAAGAGCGCAGGTCGCCCGTCTGCGTCGACGGCAAGGACTGTCGCGTAGTCAGGCGGGCGGGGTCGATCGCGCATATAGACGACGCTTGGAAAGCGCTCGGGCAGCAGTCCGCCGAGCGCATCCGCCTGAACGCGCCGTGCCTCTCCGACCGTGAGCACGAGCGGCGCGGCTTCGACGCTGCCATCCGCGGCAAGTGCGAGGATCTGGCTTCCGATGCCGATGCCGATCACCGGCTTGCCGAGCATGAGACAGGTGCGGGCGAGCCGCACCTCGGCCTCCAGCGTCGGCAGGATGGGGCACGGCGCACACGTCCCCCATGGGCCGCCACCAAGCAGGATGAGCCCATCACCGACGACAGAGGCCTGGGGGATGTTTCCGCCAGTCGTGAAGGGGCGAAAATAGCCAAAGCGGACGCCGCGCCCTTCGAGATGATCCTCGATCTGGCCAAGCCACTCGGACTGTGTGTGCTGAATGACGGAGACGTGCTTCATCCTTGGCCTTGCCGGATTGGTGCGATCGGACGGCTGCGTGACTGTGGCAATTCCGTATCATGCTAACAACATCGCGGCTCTACAGCATTGCCGACTGTTGCTGAGGATCAACCTTGGTGATCGATTTGCCTTCTTAGGTCGCTGGGAGGGCGAAACATGCATACTTTTGGCAGGGCGGCAATTTTAGCCGCGACGCTCGCAACCTTCGTCGGTTGCGCTTCGAGTGCTGACAAGATCGGAGCGCAGTACGTTTCCCCGCTCCAGTATAGCAACTACGATTGCAGCCAACTGTCTATGGAGGCGCAGCGCATTTCGAGTCGCGTCGCCCAGCTTTCGGGTGTCCAGGATCAGAAGGCAACGAACGATGCGATCGCTACAGGCGTAGCGCTTGTGGTATTCTGGCCGGCAGCATTCCTCGTCAGTGGGAATGATCACAACTCTGCCGAGTTGGCGCGCATGAAAGGCGAGTTCGAGAGCATCGAACAGGTCTCCATTCAGAAGAAATGCGGCTTTGACTTCAGACGCCAGGCAGCCATCCAGACCGCATCGACCGAGCGCAAGCCGCGGCGAGAAGAACCGCGCCCCTGGTCGGACTGACGCGATCATCTCCTTCGTCGTTGCCGTGGCTGAGAACGGCGTGATCGGGCGCGATGGCGCTATGCCGTGGCATTTGCCGTCCGACTTGAAGACCTTCCGCCGCCTCACTATTGGCAAACCCATGATCATGGGCCGCAAGACCTTCGATGCGATCGGCAAGCCGCTCGAGGGCCGCGATAACATCGTCGTCACGCGCCGTGCGGATTTCAGCGTTGCCGGTGTCGAGCGTGCGGGCAGCATCGCGGAAGCGTTGGAGATCGCCCATGAGCGGGCTGCAGCTCGTGGTATCGATGAGATCGTGGTGATCGGTGGCGCGGAGATCTTCGCGGCGACATTGCCGATGGCCGATCGGATCTATCTCACGCGCATACATGCGCGCCCCGCCGGTGATACGTTCTTTCCCGATCCTGATCCGACGATCTGGCGCGAGGTTTCACGCACGCCGATCGCGCCGGATCCCCGCGATACTGGGGCAGCTACCCTTCACATATACGAACGGGCCGCCTGAGAGCGACCCGTTCGGTATTTCAGCGCGAATGACGTGCGGGCGGATCTACTGCTTCGTGCTCTTCTTGGCCGGCTGCGGTGCCTTCGCGACCTGCTGCGGCATCCCGCGCACCTGGTTCACGAGATTCGTGTAGGCGTCGAGAAAGGCCACGGAGACGGTCTTGCCGATGTCGGTGTTGGAGTACGCACCACCGCCGCCAGCGCCACCCCAGCTCGCGCGCGAGAAGTCGAAGCCGGCATCGGACGTCGAGGCCTTGCCGGTCGCCGCAGCAACCTGCACGCCCGTCTTGCCGCTTGTCAGGTAGATGGCGACCTGCGCTTCCTGCATCTTCACCGAGAGGGACCCGGCGACCGTGCCCGCATATCCGGGCAGGAAGCGGCCCATGCCGCCGTCGAACCCGCCGGCATTCTCATTTTTCGCGATCACGTCCGGCGTCAGGAAGTAGTCGGCGCGCGCGAGTTGCGGCCGCTTGCCCTTCTTGGCGATCCCCTGCTCGGCCATGATCTTCTCGAGCGCTTCATTGCGGTCGACGATCTGGAAGCAGTTCGACTGCGCGATCATGAGGCGCAGCACGGACGACGGCGCCGTGAGGCCTGTCCCTTCGAGCGCCGGAATTTCCTTGTCCACCAGCGCGACAGTGCCGAGCGGCTGCTCGCACTTCGGAAGCTGTGCGGCCTTCTTCTGAGGTGCGCCTTCGGTGCCCGTTGCGCTCGTCGTGAAGGCGTCACCGCCCATCTCTGTCGACGAGCAAGCTGCAAGCGCAAGGCACGCACCAACCGCCAATGACCTGAAGAACATAGCCATCTCCCAACCGCTCAATATGTCCTGAGTTTCGCCCGCGACTCGGAACCACGGCGGGTTGTGGGCGGGACTATCCGCCCGGGAATGAGCACTCGGCAATCGGCCGGTCAATGGTAGCTGGGGATCAATTGCCGAAGACGAATGGCAGTGCGACGCGCCGGACACACAGCCCGGGCGGGGCAGTTCGGAATGCGACCCTTATGGCTGCTGTGCGTATTAGTAGGAGTGAAAAGCCCGACCGATGGAGAGCTGCGAATGATTGACCACATGGGTTTTCGCGTTCGTGACCTCGCAGCAGCGCGCGCCTTTTATGACGCTTGCGCCGCCGCTCTTGGTCTCCAAACCGCCGACAATGGGCCGGAGTCGTTCGTGCTCGGGTACAGTGCTGCCGAACCTGTGCCGTTCATTTGGATAGGCACCACAGAGCCCGCCTTTTGGACGCCGGCTCACACCACGTCAGCCAGTCCAATCCATCTTGCTTTCAAAGCGACCGATCGAGCGATGGTCGACCGCTTCTACGAGGCGGTACTGGCTGCTGGTGGTCGTAACAATGGCGAGCCGGGCCCGCGGGGGCCGGCTGCTATGAACTACTATGCAGCCTATGTGCTCGACCCTCACGGCAACAACGTCGAAGCCGGCGTGCGCGAGCGGGCGCGCTAGTGTCCTGATTCCGAAGTTCGCCAGGCCTCGATGCTGGTGTCGCGAGCGAACTTCGGAATCAAAAGGGACACTAGAATAGATTGCTAGTGTGATTCAGATCGAGAAATTCGCTCAGAACCGAGCCGCTTGATCTGGCGAATTTCTCGATCATCACACTAGATGATCTCGTCCTCGTCCATGACGGGATCGGCGGTGAGGTCCGCAGCGCGCGCGGTCTTGTGCCGCTGGTTAGCGCGCTGATGCTCGCGCGACCATGCAATGTGGAAGAGGGCATCGCCCATATTGACGATCGGCAGCGTCGTCGCGCCGATGATGATGCCGCGCACCGGAGAGCGCACTTCCATCTCGCTATCGTCGTAGGGATTTGCGACGCAGCCGAGCAGATCGCCCTCGCTGACCGCGTGGCCGATCCGGCGAGCGCTGCGGAACACGCCGCCGTCCGGCGCCCGAACCCACTTCGACGCATTGGCGAATACCGGGCCGCGCTGCAGCTCTCCGGCCGGTGCTTCGATCTCGCCTCCGGGCAGCTCGATCAGGCCGCGCGCGGCCATGATCCGCCCGATACCTTCGACGCCCGCCTTGATGGCGAATTCGTCGAAACGTAGTCCCTCACCACCTTCGTAGACGAGCACATCCACGCCTGCCTGCGTCGCCGCCGCGCGCAGCGAGCCGTCCCGTTCCGGTGAGGCGAGCACGACCTGCACGCCGAAAGCCTCGGCGAGTGCGCGGCAACCCGGGCGCTCGGCGAAGTCGGCGCGGATCTGCGGCAGGTTCACGCGGTGAATGGCGGCTGTGTGGAGATCGACACCGACATGCGATCGGCGGATCACCTCGGCCAGCATGATGTTCGCGAGGCGTGCCGCGAGCGAGCCTGTCGGCGAGCCGGGAAAGGATCGATTGAGATCGCGCCTGTCGGGGAGATAGCGCGAGCGGCCGATGAAGCCATAGGCATTCACCACGGGCACGCAGAGCAGCGTGCCGCGCAAGGTTGCCGGATCGACGACACGCAACACGCGCCGGATGATCTCGACGCCGTTGAGTTCATCGCCGTGAACGGCTGCCGAGACGAACATCGTCTGGCCGCTCTCGCGCCCGTGGACGACATGCACCGGCAAAGTCACAGGCGTATGATTGGAGAGCTTGGAGACTGGGAGATCGACGAGCGTGCGCGTGCCTGCCGGCACCTGCTGGCCACCGATCTCGAAGGGCGCGCGCGTGCTCACGGCCGCCTCAGCTCCAGTTGGGCGGCGGCGCCGATCCGACGCCGTTCTCCGCGGCCTTAGACCTCTTCGTCGCCTTCGGGCACGGGGATGATGCCGCTGACGTCGCCGCCGTCTTCTTCCTCGGCCTCGAGGAAGGTCTCGTCGTCGTCGTCGCTGATCGCCTCATCATCCGTTTCGAGTTCGGCGAGCGCGTCATCGGCCTCGGCATCGGGTGCTTCGGCTGGCGCCGGGCTCACGAATTCGGGCTTCTTGGCCGCCGGTCGGCGCGGCTTCTCCGCAGCGGCAGCGACCGCGCCCACAGCGGTCGTGGTCATCATCTCATAGATCGTGCCGCAGATCGGGCAGGCGATCGGATCACGGTTCAGGTCATAGAACCGGGCACCGCAGGACGCGCTCTGGCACGTCCGCTTGGTACCACGTTCGGCTTTCATCGACATGGCTCGGCCTCACGCCTCGGGGGCGGAACTTCGGATTTTTCGGGCCTGCTCATTGCCACGGGTGCCGGGCGGTGTCAAAAGCAATCCGCAAGCGCGCACGGTGCGCATTTTTCCGTCATTGGGACCCAATCGGCGCTTGCGCCGCCAGAGCGCGCCGCCTAGTGTCCGCGCCGCCTTGCGGGACCGGCATGAGGCCGGCAGCCCGAAACAGGTGCCCGAACCAACGGAAGAGACCCCCGCCATGGGCTTTTTTGCCGACAGCTTGAACCGGATCCAGCTTTCCCAGACCATGGGGATCTCGGCCAAAGCACGCGCGCTGGCCGCCGAGGGAAAAGACATTATCGTCCTGAGTCAGGGCGAACCGGACTTCAATACGCCGGAAAACATCAAGGAAGCCGCCATCCGTGCGCTGCGCGAGAACAAGACGCGGTATACGGACATCGATGGCATTCCCGAGCTGAAAGACGCCATCTGCGGCAAATTCAAGCGCGAGAACGGCCTCGAGTACAACCGCAGCCAGATTTCGGTCGGCACGGGCGGCAAGCAGGTGCTCTACAACGCGCTGCTCGCCACTCTCAATCCGGGTGACGAGGTCATCATGCCGGCACCCTACTGGGTGTCGTATGCCGACATCGTGCTCCTCGGCGGCGGTAAGCCGGTCGAGGCCCCCTGCACACTCGCCGACGGCTTCAAGCTAAGGCCCGAGGTGCTCGAGAAGGCCATCACGCCGAAGACCAAGTGGTTCATGTTCAACGCGCCGAGCAACCCGACGGGTGCCGCCTATACGCGCGACGAGCTGAAAGCGCTGACCGATGTGCTGGTGCGCCATCCGCATGTCTGGGTGCTGACCGACGATATGTACGAGCACCTGATCTTCGACGGCCTCAAGTTCTACACCATGGCGCAGGTCGAGCCGGCGCTCTATGAGCGCACGCTCACGGTCAACGGCTTCTCGAAGGCCTATTGCATGACCGGCTGGCGCCTCGGCTATGGCGCCGGCCCGAAGCCGCTCATCGACGCGATGAGAAAACTGCAGTCGCAGTCGACATCGAACCCCTCGTCCATCACGCAGTGGGCGGGCATCGAGGCGCTCAACGGCCCGCAGGACTTCATCCCGAAGAACAACGAGGCTTTCCGCGAGCGGCGCGATCTCGTCGTGTCCATGCTGAACCAGGCCAAGGGTATCAAATGCGCGACGCCCCAGGGCGCGTTCTATGTCTATCCGAGTTGCGAAGGTGCGATCGGCAAGACGACGCCCGGCGGCAAGAAGATCAATAACGACGAGGATTTCGTCACTGCGTTGCTGGAAGATACCGGTGCGGCCACCGTGCACGGCGCGGCGTTCGCGCTGAGCCCGTTCTTCCGCATTTCCTATGCAAGCTCACTGGACGTGCTGGAGGATGCTTGCCAGCGCGTCCAGCGCTTCTGTGCCAGCCTCAAGTAGTCAGCCCGCGATATTCCGGGCGGCCACGATACACGGACGGCAAAAGGGCGCTATCGAGCGCCCTTTTCGCTGATGCATTTTTGAGTACATTTGCTTGCCCTTGGCGAAGCCTTGTGGCGAACCCGGAGGGCATTGCATTGGCGACGATTTATCCGGTCATACTGTCCGGCGGATCCGGTACGCGGCTCTGGCCGCTCTCGCGCGCCATGTATCCAAAGCAGTTCATCCGCTTCTTCGACGACGGTGACCCGAGCTTTCTCGGCGCAACGGTTCGCCGGTTGCCGCCGGCCGCGGGCTTCGCGCCGCCGATCCTGCTGTGCAACAACGATCATCGCTTTCTCGTCCGTGAGGAACTCGAGCGGGCCGGCATCGCGCCTGAGGCCATCTATCTCGAGCCCGTGGCCCGCAATACTGGGCCCGCCATCGCCGTCGCCGCCATTGCCGTCGCCGCGCGCGATCCCAACGGCATCCTCGTCGTCATGCCTTCCGACCACGTGATCGACGACGGAGCCGCCTTTGCCGATGCCGTGCGTCGCGCCGCGGCAGTTGCGGCCTCTGGGCGCCTCGTCCTGTTCGGCATCAAGCCGTCGTCGCCACATACGGGTTACGGCTACATCCGCTGCGGTGCGCCGCTTTCCGATGGTGAGGAGGCGCGCGCCGTCGATGCGTTTGTCGAGAAGCCGGACAGGGCAACGGCCGAGGGCTATCTCGCCGCCGGTACGTACCTCTGGAACAGCGGCATTTTCGTTCTGCACGCGCGCACGTTCCTGGATGAGATGGAGCGCCTCGCGCCCGATATCCTGGCTGCGGCGAGTGGCGCGCTCGACAAGGCCCACGTGGATCTGGGTTTCCTGCGCCTCGACGGCAATGCCTTTGCGGCGGCACCTGCGATATCGATCGATTACGCGGTCATGGAGCGCACGCAAAAGGCGGCGGTGCTGCCGATCGATGTCGGCTGGAATGATGTCGGCTCATGGTCATCATTGTGGGAGATCGCCGACCACGACGAGAGCGGCAACTATGCCCGCGGCACAGCGATCATGGAGGATTCGACGGGCCTCTACGTGCACAGCGAGCGTTCGCTGGTCGCGGCGATCGGCGTGAAGGATCTCGTCATCGTCGATACGCCCGACGCGCTCCTCGTCGCCGACAAATCACGCGCCCAGGATGTGTCGAAGATCGTCGCGCGGCTCAAGAGCGAGGGACGCCGCGAGCATGAGCAGCATGTGCGGAACTACCGCCCGTGGGGCTTTTTCGAGACGTTGAGCACTGGCCCGCGCTTTCAGGTCAAGCTCCTGCATGTGAAGCCGGGGGCGAAGCTCTCCATGCAACGCCATCACCACCGCTCGGAGCATTGGGTGGTAGTGCAGGGAACGGCGAAGGTCGTGATCGGCGAGAACGAGCAGCTCGTGCGCGAGAATGAGAGCGTCTACATCATCGCGACGCAGTGGCACCGGCTCGAGAACCCGGGCAAGGTCCCGGTCGAAATCATCGAGGTGCAGATCGGCAGCTACCTCGGCGAGGACGATATCGAACGGACAGACGATATCTATCACCGCGCAGCGGATGAGACGAAGTAGCCGCTGTCAGGACGATCCCCGCTTTACCTCACCCTGCGCGCCCGGGTCGTTCGCCGCATGGGGCGCCGCGGTGCTGCTCGCTGCCACGGGTTCGCTTGGCGTTTCCGTCGGATGCGCGCGGTCCCACTCTCTCTGGAGCTGCTGGAAGCGCTGGTAGCTGTAGGGGATCGTCGCGAGATAGGCGAGCGTCAGCACGCTCAACGTGCCGTACGGATATGTCACGAGCAGGCCGACCAGGGCCGCCGCCGCCGTCATGATCGGCAGTATGAGCTCGCCGCGAACGCGCTCGCCCATGAGCTTGCCCGAGAACGTCGGGATGGTGGAGACGAGCAGGAACGCCATGGCCAGGGTGTACAGCGCGATCAGGAGCGGATACGCGCGAACGTCCACTAAGCCGAGCCCGTTGAGATAGAAGGGCAGCAGCACGGTGATCGCGCCGGCGGGCGCGGGCATTCCGGTGAAATAGTTCGACTGCCACTTGGGCTTGTCGACCTCCAGCATGGAGTTGAAGCGGGCGAGCCGCAGCCCCATGCCACAGGCAAAGAGTAGCACCGCAATCCAGCCGAAGCCCTTGAGGCCCGTGAGGCCCCACGTGAAGAGCACGATCGCGGGCGCAACGCCGAAGTTGATGAAGTCCGCGAGGCTGTCGAGCTCGGCGCCGAAACGTGACTGTGCCTTGAGCGCTCGCGCGAGCCGGCCATCGACGCCGTCGAGAATGGCCGCGACGACGATGAGGCCGATAGCCAACTCGAAGCGATGCTCGATGGCCATGCGGATGGCCGTCACGCCAGCGCACAGGCTCAGGAGCGTGAAGAAATTCGGCACCAGCATCCGCACCGGGATCTTGCGCTCGCGAAAGAGAAGACGCCGGCGCCGTCTCGCGCCTGTCTCGCGGCCTGCATCCCGGTAAGGCTCGTCGTCTTCGATCAAGTTTCCGCTCCTTGTCTCCACCTCTCCCCTTTTTCAGGGAGAGGGCATCATGCGTCGAAGGCTAGCCGTCGTAGCCTTCGATGATGATGACGCTCGCGCTCGACGCTTCGTCGCGAATGGCCGCTGCAACCTTGTACTCGGGACTGTCATAGCAGGCACGCGCGACTTCGTAGCTCTCGAACTCGATGACGACGTGGCGCTCGCCGATCTCCGCGCCTGCGCGCTGTTCGAATTTTCCGCCGCGCACGATGAAGCGAGCATTGTACTTCTTGAAGGCGACTGCGTTCGCCGCGACGTAATCCTTATAGCGATCAGGATTATTTACCTTCACGTGGGCGATCCAGTATCCCTTGGCCATAGTCGACTCCCCAAATTGAGTACTTCAGCCGGAACCTTAGCGGTCCGGATGACGAACACAAAGCGGCATGATTTTGAGGGCGGCACAACATAAGACGGCCGGACTTTGGGCCCGGCCGTGCTGCATTTCGTCGCGATGGAACCAGGCCGTCAGCTCATGCGCCCCTCAAGACCGTAGTCGCGCATCTTGCGGTACAGCGTGGAGCGGCCGATGTTGAGGCGTTTTGCCACTTCGGTCATATGTCCACGATAGCGGCCGAGCGCGAGGCGGATCATGTCGGCTTCCATAGCCTCGAGCGAGCGGATTTCACCACTATCGTCGATGGCGGGAATGCCGAGCGCACTCTTCCCCGTTTCGCGGGAGACCTCGATCGTGCGCGGGATGCTGTCCTCGGCGCCGAGCAGTGCCGGCCCCGTGTAAGCGGGATGCGGATCCACGTACTCCGGTGCCTCAGGCATGGTCGCGCGGAAACCTTCGACATGCGCCGCGATCTGCGGGAATTCGTCGACGGTCAGCTCGTTCTTGTCAGCGAGCACGACCGCGCGGAAAACCGCATTCTCGAGCTGGCGGACGTTGCCCGGCCAAGCGTAGCCGACCAGCATATCCATGGCATCGCTGGTGATCTTGGTGATGCGCTTGCCTTCCTCGGCGGCGAAGCGCGCCAGGAAGTAGCGCACCAGCTCCGGTACGTCGCCGATACGCTCGCGCAGCGGCGGCACGACGATCGGGAAGACGTTCAAGCGATAGTACAGGTCCTCGCGGAACTTGCCCTCTTTGACGAGCTGGATCATGTCGCGGTTGGTCGCCGAGATCAGGCGGAAGTTGACCTTGACGCTCTTCTTCGCGCCGACTGGATCGATCTCGCCTTCCTGAAGCGCACGCAGCAGCTTGACCTGGGCATCGAGCGGTAGCTCGCCGACCTCATCGAGGAAGAGCGTGCCGCCGTCGGCCTCCTGGAACTTGCCGATGCGCTTGTCCACGGCGCCCGTGAACGAGCCCTTCTCGTGGCCGAAGAGAATGCTCTCGACGAGGTTCTCCGGGATCGCGCCGCAGTTGACGGTGATGAAAGGCCTGCCAGCGCGTTCACTCTCGCCCTGGACGGCGCGCGCGATCAGCTCCTTGCCGACGCCGGATTCGCCTTCGATCAGGACGGGGATGTTGGAGGCTGCTGCACGGCGGCCGAGCGCTACGACCTTGTTCATGATGTCGCCGCGCATGACGAGATCGTTGAAGGTCAGCGTGCCTTCGACCTTCTTCTTGATGCGCGTGATCTCACCCTGCAGGGCTTCGATCTTTAGTGCGCTCTTGATCGAGACGTCGAGCCGTTCCTGGCTCGCGGGCTTCACGACGAAGTCGGCAGCACCCGCGCGCATGGCGCCGATGGCGGCCTCGATCGAGCCGTTGGCAGTCTGCACGATGATGGGCGGCGTACCGGGCTTGGAACCGACGCGCTCGAGCACGGTCATGCCGTCGGTGCCGGGCATGACGAGGTCGAGCAGGACGATGGCTATGGAAGGGCCTTCCGGACCTTCGAGGATCTGGAGGGCGTGTTCGCCGCCCTGAGCGGTGCGGACGTCGTAGCCCAACCGCTTGATCATCTCTTCAAGGATGCGGCGCTGGGCAGGATCGTCATCGACGACGAGGACACGCTTGGACATGAGGCACACTCACGCAACAAAATACGGGACACGTAGGCCGCTCAGGCAGGCCGTTCGGGGCAGGGCCCAATTTCGAACAGTTCCTCAGACGCGGCTTACTCACGGGGGCAGAGTGCCCGAGCGGGGTAAATGGATCGTTTCGAAACGATCGCTTTTGAATTTTTTCCGCGCCGTCTCGATCTCATCGTGCGGATCGCCAATCGAGACGCTTGAAATACAACTCGAAACGAGCGCCGCACCGGATCGGGCCAGAATGCCGCGCCCCCGCCCGTGCCTTGCCAGCGCCGCGCAATGCCACAATGGTGAACCCAAGACGGCAACCAGATTCGGGAGACCGCTCATGAGCACCAGCGACGCCGCCCTCGGCACGATGCCCGAATGGGATCTCGGCGACCTCTATCCCGCAACAGACGCGCCTGAGCTGAAGCGCGACCACGCGTGGGCCGCCGACGAGGCCGCCCGCATTCGCGCGACCTATCAGGGCAAGCTCGCGGCGCTCGGCGGCGACGGGGCGGCGCTGGCCGAGGCAGTGAAGGCCTACGAAAAACTTTCCGACGTCATTGGCCGGATCGCGTCCTATGCGGGTCTGCGCTACTACGCCGATACATCCGATGGTGAGCGCGCGAAGTTCTTCGGCGACATGCAGTCGAAGATCACGGCGATCTCGACCGAACTCGTTTTCTTCGAGCTCGAGCTCAACCAGATCGATGATGCGACGCTCGATGCGGCGCTCAAGCATCCCGAGCTCGCACGTTACGCGCCATGGTTTGCGGATCTGCGCAAAGAGAAGCCCTACCAGCTCGAAGAACAGTTGGAGCGCCTCTTCGTCGAGAAGGCAGCGACATCGCGTGCGGCCTGGGATCGGCTCTTCAACGAGACGATGACGGCACTGCGCTTCGAGGTCGAGGGGGAGGCAAAGCCCTTGAGCCTCGAGCCAACGCTGAACCTCCTCATGCATCCTGAGACGTCGCGGCGTCAGGCCGCCGCAGAGGCGCTGGCGAAGGTCTTCAAGGAGAACATTCGCCTTTTCACGCTGATCACCAACACGCTCGCCAAGGACAAGGAAATCTCCGACCGCTGGCGCGGGTATAAGGATGTCGCGGACTCGCGGCACCTCGCGAACCGCGTCGAGGCCGAGGTCGTGAACGCGCTCGTGAGCGCTGTGCGCGACGCCTATCCGCGCATTTCGCACCGTTACTACGCAATGAAGGCGCGCTGGCTCGGCATGGACAAGCTTGCGCATTGGGACCGCAATGCGCCCCTCCCCGACAAGCCCGACCAGCTCTACACCTGGAAGGACGCCGAGAAGATCGTGCTCGACGCCTATGCCGGCTTTGCGCCGCGCATGGCGGAGATTGCGCTGCCGTTCTTCAATAAGGGCTGGATCGATGCGCCCGTGCGCGAAGGAAAGGCCTCCGGCGCCTTCTCGCATCCGACGACGCCCTCGGCGCATCCCTACATCCTGCTCAACTACCAGGGCAAGCCGCGGGACGTGATGACGCTCGCGCACGAGCTTGGTCATGGCGTGCATCAGGTGCTCGCCGCGCCGCAAGGGCCGCTGCTCGCGCCGACACCGCTGACGCTCGCCGAGACCGCTTCGGTGTTCGGCGAGATGCTGACCTTCCGCGCGCTCCTCGCGGCGACGACCAATCCGCGCGAGAAGAAGGCGCTGATGGCGCAGAAGGTCGAGGACATGATCAATACGGTCGTGCGCCAGGTCGCGTTCTACTCATTCGAGCGCAAGGTGCACGAGGCGCGTCGCGAGGGCGAGCTGACGTCCGACAAACTTGCCGAGCTGTGGATGTCGGTGCAGGGCGAAAGCCTCGGACCAGCCATCGATCTGAGGCCGGGATACGAGGTCTACTGGTCCTACATCCCGCATTTCATTCACTCGCCCTTCTACGTCTACGCCTACGCGTTCGGCGACTGTCTGGTGAACTCGCTTTACGGGCTCTACCAGGAGGCCCATCCGGGCTTCGTCGAGAAGTACTTCGACATGCTCAAGGCTGGTGGCTCGAAGCATCACACCGAGCTGCTCGCGCCGTTCGGCCTCAACGCGGCGGACCCGAACTTCTGGGCCAAGGGTCTCTCTGTCATCGAAGGCATGATCGACGAGCTGGAGACGATGGATAAGGTGAGCTGAGGCGTTAGGCATTCGCTCTCCGCGATCGCGCTAGAATCCCCTCTCCCCGCTTTAGCGGGGAGAGGGTTAGGGTGAGGGGCGGGAGCTTGTGCTGACGTTGGCGTATGCCGCCGCCCCTCATCCTAACCTTCTCCCCGTAAGGACGGGGAGAAGGGACCTGTAGTGCTCGCCGCAAACTCCCAATTCATAAAAGACGGGGGTTCCGGGGGTGTCCCCCGGGCGGAGCGCGAGGCCGCGGCCTCGCTCGCGCCGAAGGCGCGACGGTCAGAGCTTCAGCGCGCCCCGCTTGATTTCGTACAGCATGAGGGCTGTCGCGACGGCGAGGTTGAGCGAGTCGAGGCGGCCCGCCATCGGAATCTTCACGAGCCGATTGCAAACGGCAGCCACCTCGTCCGACATCCCCGGCCCTTCACGCCCCATGAGCAGTAGCGTCGGCCCGTTGCAATTCCCCTCGCGGAAATCGGCCGTCGCATCGAGATGCGTGCCGATGCGATCGCCGGACCACGACTTCGCCCAGTTGACGAAAGCCGGCCGCTCGACCTTCACGAGCGGTACCGCAAACAGCGAGCCCATGGTCGCGCGCACGGCTTCGCGCTGATAGGGATCGCAGCAATTGCCGACGAGGATGACGCCATCAGCGCCGACGGCGTCGACCGTGCGCATGATCGTGCCGAGATTGCCGGGATCGCGGATCTCGTCGAGCGCGATCCAGAGTGCCGATTTCGCGAGCGACTTCGTCTCGGGCAGTGTCTCCCAACGCTGCTCGAACACGCCCATGAGGTTCTGCGGATTTTCCTTCGCCGCGAGCTTTTCCAGCACCGCGCGTGAGACTTCGAGCCCTTCGGAACCTTCCCGTAGTGCCCAGTCGATGAGGTCGCGGTGGGCGCGGCTGTCGCGCGCCTCGGCGCCGTGAACGAGAATGTTCGGCCGCCAACCGTTTTCGCGCGCCGTCATGAGTATCGACGCACCTTCGGCCACGAAAAGCCCTGTCTCGCGCCGCGCCTTGCGCATGTCGAGCGAGCGGATGAGCTTGACGCGATCGTTCGTAAGGCTGGTGATGACACGCGATGCCGGCGGTGCGCCGCGATCAGATCTTGAGGTCATCGCCGCACCAGCGGGTGAAAAGCGATGTCGGCACGGCACGCGCGCCGCCTTCCTCGCGAATGGCGAGTTCACCGCTTTCGAAGCTGCCGCCCTTGTCGGCAAGCGCCTCGCGGCAGAGTTGATCGAGCATCAATGCCGACGCGCGGATGGCGTAGGCAGTCAGAATGATCGCGCTTCGTGGCCCTGCAAGCAGCGTCGCGCAATTGCGCAGCATGTCCGGAAGATCGACGAATATATCCCAGGTCTCATTGTTCGGGCCGCGTCCGAACTTCGGCGGATCGACGAGGATCACGTCGTACTGCTTGCCCCGTCGCACCTCGCGTTGCACGAACTTGCGCGCGTCCTCCAGCATCCAGCGCACGGGCGCATCCTTGAGGCCGGAGGCTGCTTGATTCTCACGCGCCCAGCCGATCGCCTTCTTCGAGGCATCGACATGAGTGACCTCCGCGCCCGCGTACGCGGCGAGCAAGGTCGCAGCCCCCGTGTAGGCAAAGAGATTGAGCACGCGCGGGGGCTCGGCGCCCTGGTGCTTGAGCACGTCGATCATCCAGCGCCAGTGCGGCAGTTGCTCGGGAAAGATGCCGAGATGACGAAAGCCACTGAGCCGGCAAGTCAACGTAACGGCATCCTCGAGGCGCACGTTCCAACTTTCAGGGACAGTTTTGTTCGTGCGCCAGCGTCCGCTCTCTTCATCGTCACTCGCTGAGAACACCGCGTGCGCCTCCGCCCACAGTGTCTCGTCGGCGAGCGGGCGCCACAGCGCCTGTGGTTCCGGCCGGTCCACGACGATCTTGCCGAAGCGTTCGAGCTTGCGTCCATTGCCGCTGTCGAGTAGCCGGTAGTCCGCAAAGCCGTCGCTTTCCACGAGGGCAAGCGCCGTCAGCGCAGGCGTGCGCGACGTTGCACTTTCGGGATTGGGCCGGGCTTCGGACATGGTGTGCTGGCGTTCCGTACTGTTGCGGCAGACATAGAGGCTCGCTGCAAATGCCGCAACGCCTGGGATCCGAGGAAATGCGCGCCATCAAAGCAATTAACGGTAATTGGCGCTGGTCGCCGAGGGACCATGCGCGCATCCTGCCTCGGCGGAAGGCAGCCAAGGGTGCGATGCGGCGATCATGAGAGTTCTGGTCACGGGAGGAGCGGGGTTCATCGGCTCGGCGCTCTGCCGCCATCTCGTCGCCGAGCGCGGCGCTGAGGTCGTGAACGTCGATTGTCTCACCTACGCGGCCAACCTCCGATCGCTCGACCCGATCGCAAACCGCCCCGGCTATCGCTTCGTGAAGGCCGACATCTGTGACCGTACGGCCATGGACGCTATCCTCGCCGAAACCGCGCCCGATGCGATCATGCATCTAGCCGCGGAGAGCCACGTCGATCGCTCGATCGATGGCCCGGCCCGTTTCATCGAGACGAACGTCATTGGCACCTACACGCTGCTGGAGGCCGCACGGGCCTACTGGCAGGGGCTCGCCACCGCTAAGCGCAGCGCCTTCCGGTTCATTCAGATCTCGACGGACGAGGTCTACGGTAGCGCGGCGCCGGACGCCGTCTTCGACGAGGCTTCGCCCTACGGGCCGAACTCCCCCTATTCCGCGAGCAAGGCTGCCGCGGACCATCTCGCCCGCGCATGGCATACGACATTCGGCCTGCCCACGCTGACTACGACCTGCTCGAACAATTATGGCCCCTATCAATTCCCGGAAAAGCTCATTCCGCTAGTGCTCATCAACGCACTCGAAGGAAAGCCGCTTCCTGTCTATGGCGATGGGCTCAACGAACGCGACTGGCTTTTCGTGGAGGATCACATCAAGGCGCTCGCGCTCGTCCTCGAACGGGGCGCGGTCAGCGAGACGTACGCGATCGGCGGACGCGCCGAGCGCACGAACATCGAGGTCGTGGAGAAGGTATGCGAGATCCTGGACGGCCTGCGCCCGGCCGCGCGGCGCTATCGCGAGTTGATCGCATTCGTGCAGGATCGGCCCGGGCATGATCGCCGCTATGCGATCGATCCGGCGAAGATCGAGCGTGAGCTGGGCTGGCGCGCCGCAGAGAGCTTCGACAATGGCATAGCGCGCACCGTTCGCTGGTATCTCGACAACGAAAGCTGGTGGCGCCCGCTGCGCGAGGGCGTCTACGGCGGCGAGCGTCTCGGCCTGGACGTCTAAAGCGACGGACCTTAAATGCGACCCACATCTGGGGCGGCCTCAAAGTCGCATTTAAGGTCCAAAGACGCTTTAGAGGCATAGTCTTCTAAAGCAACTTTGGACTTGAAATTCACTCCCCGCCTAGCCTCGAGCTGAGGTGAATTTCAAGTCCGTTGCTTTAGAGACTGTTCGCGTTGAACGTGTCGCAGTCGCGGATCTGGCCGGACTCGAACCCGCGCTTGAACCAGCGCTGACGCTGCTCCGACGAACCATGCGTGAAGGCCTCGGGCATGACACGGCCCGTCATTTTCCGCTGGATCATGTCGTCGCCGATAGCGGCGGCAGCGCGCAGGCCTTCATCGATGTCGCCGGGCTGCAGGCGGCTCTTCAGTTGGTCGTTCACCGACGCCCACACGCCTGCGAGGCAATCGGCTTGCAGCTCCATGCGCACCTGCAGCGCGTTAGCCTGTCGCTCTGGAATGCGCTGCTTGGCTTCCTGCACCTTGGCTGCAATGCCGAGAAGGTTCTGCACGTGATGGCCAACCTCATGCGCGACGACGTAAGCCTGGGCGAAGTCACCGGGCGCGCCGAACTTCCGGTCGAGCTCATTGAAGAACGAGAGGTCGATATAGACCCTCTTGTCGAGGGGGCAATAGAAGGGACCCATCTGCGCCACGCCCTGGCCGCAGGCCGAATTGGTCCCGTCTGAGAACATCACGAGGCGCGGTTCCTCGTACTTGCGCCCGAACGACTGGAAGATACGGTTCCAGACGTCCTCGGTGTCAGCCAGCACCCTGCTGACGAAGCGCGCCGCTTCGTCATCCGGGCGCGCCGAGCGCTGCGTCGGCTGGCCTGGTTGCGGTGGCTTCGCCTCCCGACTTCCGGGCAAGCCCGGAATATCGAACGGGTTCGTACTGCCGCCGGGGCGGTCGACGCGCTGGTTCTGCGGCATGTCGGGGAAGCTGAAGCCGCCACCGCCGCCACGCAGCAGGTCGAGCGGATTGAGCCCGAACAGCAGCATGATCGCACCGATGATCAGCAGCGTCGTGATGCTGAAGCCGCCGCCGCCGCGACCCATGGGGATCTGGATGCCGCGCCCGCCACCGCCCGGGAAACGGAAGCCGCCACCGCCGCCGCCTTGACCGCGCCGGTCATCTACGTTTTTGCTCTCGCGATCCGACTCATCGTAGCGCATGACGGTACAACTCCTGGCCTCGGTACCCCCGGGTGCTGAGTGCCCATGCCGTCTAGCGATGCGGCCGTCAAGAACAATTCAGCACACGGGCGAAAGCGGTACAAGTGGGGCGGCTCGTTACCGCGAGCAAGGTCCTTGCCTCGCGTCGTGGTTCAGTGGCCGGCAATACGGAATATGCCCCGCTCCTGGTCGTCCAATCGGGCGACGAGATCGACCTCCCAGGCCAGATACGCGCGAGCGGCCTCGACGTTTCCCTCGTGACGCTGGTGGGTATGAAAGACGAAGTCGATCCGTTCCGCGTCCGCCGGGCTGTCCGGCGTCGTGTTCAGCGTCTGCCCGTCGGCGCGCCAGGCCTTGGCGCCTCCCGCGAGCACGGAGATCTCGCGGGCGCCGGCCTCGGCGAGATCGAGGCTCGCTGCTGCCGCAAGCTCAGGGCTGTCCGCGATGAGGACGATCGGTTGTGCGACATCGGCTGCCGCGTTTGCGAGGCGCGGGCGCGTCGCCCATACCGAGCCCGGGATGTGACCCTCGCGGTAGTCCTGGCTTGCTCTCAGATCAAGTGCCACGCCACCGCCCGACCACAGCAGCGCCGAAAGGCCCTGCGGCGTCACGGCGTGAAGCTCCTTGGCCCGCGCCTTCAGTATCTCGGAACCGCGAGGCTGGCGGTCGGCGGGAATAGCGGCCGCGATCGTTGCGGCGTTCTCGCGATCTTCGAGCACGCAGGCCTCGTGACCGAGCTGACGCAGCCACGCGGCCACCATGGGCGCGCGCACGCCTTCCCCATCCACCAGCACAATGCGTGCGCCTTTGACGCCGACCCACTGGTCCGTCGCCTGCTGGAGCTGACCGCCCGGCGCGTGGACGAAGCCCGCCAGCGGCTTCGCCGCGACTTCCTCCTCCGTGCGCACGTCGAGGAGATAGGTTGTCCGGCGTGGATCGGCGAGCCAGGTGCGCACCTCGGCGGAGGTCACGGCCTGAACGCCGCATTTGCTCGCGTGCGCGGCGGCACGTGCTCGCCGGTCGGCGAGTTTCTCCTCGCTGAGCGCGGGTTCTGGGTATTTCGTCGATGCGCCGCGCTGAACCTCGTAACCGGCGAGGAACCAGCCCTGTGTGCCGTTCTCGAGAGCGACGACTTCGTTCGGCACACCCAAATCGATCAGCGTCTGCGCCCCGATGATCGAGCGCGTACGGCCGGCGCAATTGACGACGATCTTGGTCTTGGGATCGGGTGCGATCGTGTCGATGCGCAGCGCCAGCTCGCCATTCGGGCAACTGATGCCGCCCGGGATATTGAAGCGCTTGTATTCTGCCCACGTGCGCCCATCGACGATGACCATGTTGTCGCCGCGCTTCTGCATGGCGACGAGGTCATCGGCCGAGATGCGCGGCGTGTGGCGCTCGATCTCGACGAGTTCGCCGAAGGTCTTGGACGGCAGGTTCACGCCGTCGAAGAGCGTGTAGCCTGCGGCTTTCCAGGCCGGCGCCCCGCCCGCCATGATCGCGACTTTCGTGTAGCCGAGTCCCTCGGCGCGCTTGGCTGCCCGCTCGGCAACGCCGTCGCCGTCGTCCATGAGCACGACGCGTACGCTCCGGCGCGGCACCATGCGTTCGAGATCGATCTCGAAACGGCTGTAGGCAAGCGGCACGGCAAAGAACGGGTGCCCGTCGGCATACTGTCCGGTCTCGCGCACGTCGAGCAGCGCGATCTCCTCGCCATCGGAGAGCATCGCCTTAACTGTCCCGGCCGGAATTGCCGTCGCCATTGTTCACCTCATGCTTTTTGTGGGGCGCTTGTACGGACATTATAGCGAGCCTGGGCTCGGACAGAAAGCGGCCGCGCGTTGCTCGCAGAGCGTAGCGCCTGTGCGCGTTTGACAGTGTTCCTTTAGCGGCGCTACGGTCCCCCCAACAAAAAATACATACTATGGGAGGAAGACCATGCTGACACGGCGCTCGACGCTTGGCGGAATTCTGCTGGCTGCTGTTTCCCTGGGAGCTGCGCCCGCAGCGGCCCAGAACTTCACAAAACAAGTCAATATCATCGTGCCGTACGCCCCCGGCGGCAGCTCGGACATCCTGGCGCGACTGATCGGCCCGAAACTCTCCGAGGCGATCGGCCAGCCGGTCATCGTCGAGAACAAGCCGAGTTCGTCAGGGAATGTCGGCGCGGACTTCGTCGCGCGCGCACCCGGCGATGGCCACACGCTTCTCATCACCGACGTCGGCACGCTCGCCAGCACGCCGAACCTGTTCAAGAAACTCTCGTTCAACGTGCAGACGGACCTCGTGCCCGTCGGCATGGTGATGTTTGCGCCCTATCTCTTTGCCGTGCACCCCTCGGTGCCGGCTGCCTCGCTGCAAGAGCTGATCGCCTATGACAAAGCCAATCCCGGCAAGCTCAATGTCGCGACGAGCGGTGTCGGCTCCGTGCAGCATCTGACGGCGCTGGTGTTCACGAAGAAGTACGGCATCAAGTGGGGTATCGTGCCCTACAAGGGTGGCGCTGCGGCCGTGCGCGCTGTCGTCGCCAACGAGAGCAACGTGATCTTCAACGGTGCGATCGCGACGCAGCCATTCGTCGTGCAGAACCAGATGAAGGGCCTGGCGGTCTCCGGCGACAAGAAGCTCGCGGCTCTGCCCAATCTCCCGACGTTCAAGGAGATGGATACGCCTGTATACGACACGGGCTCGTGGCAGGGCTTCTTCACGAGCAAGGGTACGCCCGCGCCCATGGTTGCGCGCCTCAACAGCGAGATCCGCAAGGTCCTCGCGACCCCTGAAGTCTCGAAGAGGATCGTCGATCTCGGCGGCGAGCTCAAGGACGGCACGCCCGAGGATCTCTCCAAGTTCGTCACCAGCGCCATCGCGCAGTGGGGCGAGGTCATCAAGGCCGAGGGGCTCTCCCTCGACTGAGACCGGCATCCTCAGGCACCGCACTCGGCAGTGCCTTTGCTTTCGAGATGGCCGGGTGCTGTCCGGCCATCTCTTTGTTCCGAGCAGAAGGGCACGGCCATGGGCGCGCGGATAAATCTCCCTGATCTCGCGTTTGGCGTGCTGCTGATCGTGGTCGGTGCGATCGCCTGGATGCTCATTGTCGATCTCCCTGTCGGCACCGCCACGTCCATGGGCCCGGGCTACGTACCGCGCGGGCTGGCCGTTATGATCGCGACGTTCGGCATCGTGCAGTGCGCACGCGCGTGCCTCGCGGCGCATGTGCCCTTCCCGGCGACGGCGCTGCGCCCCGTTCTGTTGGTCGGCGCCTCGGTCGCATCTTTTGCGCTCCTGCTGCGCGTAGCGGGCCTGGCGGTCACCGCCGCTGTTGTCGTCGTCATCGCTGGTTATGCCGCGTCCGACGTGCGGTTGCGCGAGAACCTGCTGCTGGCTGTCGGCATGGCGGCCTTCGCGGTGGCCTTGTTCGTCTACGGCCTCGGCCTGCCCATTCCCGTCTGGCCGCAGTAGGCCCAGCCCCGCATGGACCTCTTCGCCAATCTCGCCACTGGCTTTGCCGTCGCTTTCACGCCGATCAATCTCGCCTTCTGCTTTCTTGGCGTGCTGATCGGTACGTTGGTCGGCGTCCTTCCCGGCATCGCGCCGATCACGACCATCGCGATCCTGCTGCCGTTTACGTTCTCGCTGCCGCCGGCCTCATCCCTCATCATGCTGTCGGGCATCTTTTACGGTGCGCAATACGGCGGGTCGACCACCGCCATTCTCGTCAACGTGCCGGGCGAGTCCTCGGCGGTTGTGACCTGTCTCGACGGGCATCAGATGGCGCGCCAAGGCCGTGCGGGGCCTGCCCTCGCGATGGCGGCGATTGCTTCCTTCGTTGCCGGTACGATCGCCACCATCATCATCGCGACGGCCAGCGTTCCCATGAGCTGGTTGGCGTTGAAATTCGCCGCCGCCGAGTACTTCAGCCTCATGGTTCTCGGCCTGACCGGTGCCGTCGTTCTTGCGCACGGCTCACCCGCGAAGGCAGTGGCGATGGTGCTGATGGGCCTGCTGCTGGGCCTCGTCGGCATCGATGTGAATTCCGGCCTACCCCGCATGACACTCGGCATCGGCGAGTTGGGCGACGGTATCGGGTTCGTTCCGGTTGCGATCGGTCTCTTCGGCATTGCTGAGCTGGCGGTCGCGCTCGGCAGCCCGCAGGACCGCTCGCTGCTCGCCTTCAAGGCGCGGAATCTCTGGCCGAGCCGCGAGGACATTCGCATCTGCATCGCGCCCATCCTGCGCGGCACAGCGATTGGGTCCGTACTCGGCGTACTGCCCGGGGGCGGTGCGGCCTTGTCCTCGTTCGCGGCTTATGCCGTAGAGAAGAAGGTATCGCGCACGCCCGAGCGCTTCGGGCGCGGCGCCATCGAAGGCGTCGCCTCGCCGGAAGCCGCGAACAATGCCGGCGCGCAGACGAGCTTCATTCCGCTGCTGACGCTCGGCATACCCGGCAACGCCATCATGGCGCTCATGGTCGGCGCATTGATGATCCAGGGCATCCAGCCGGGACCGCAGGTGATGACGGAGCAGCCGCAGCTTTTCTGGGGCGTGATCGCCTCCATGTGGCTCGGCAATCTGATGCTGATCGTGCTCAACTTGCCCATGATTGGCCTTTGGGTGTCGCTGCTGCGCATTCCCTACCGGGTCATGTTCCCAGCCATCGTCTTGTTCTGCTGTATCGGGACCTACTCGATCAACAACAGCGTCTTCGACATCTGGATCATGCTGCTGTTCGGCCTCCTCGGCGTCTTTCTCATCAAGGTCGGCGCGGAGCCGGCGCCGTTCGTGCTCGGATTTATCCTGGGGCCATTGATGGAGGAGAATTTCCGCCGGGCCATGAACCTCTCGCGCGGTGACCCCATGGTGTTCGTCGAACGCCCGATCAGCGCCGTGCTCCTGCTCATGTCGCTCGCCTTGCTGGTTATCCTGATCCTGCCAGCCGTGCGCGCCAAGCGCGAGCAGGTGTTCCAAGAGTAGGTCCGGCGCGGCGCACACCTCCTGCGCGGAAAAGCCCTGTGGTGGCCAATCATGCCTGTGCCTATAAGCTCGCCCAGCGGGCGGCCGCCCGTGCACGCTCCCACCAATCGACGAAGGCCTGATGAAAGCTGATCAAAGCGCTGATCGAAGCCCTGGGGGGTTCGGCATGTCACGCGCATTTCTGGTCATGTTCACGGGGCTGCTGCTCGCCCTCAACGCCTTCTCGTGCGACATCACGCTGCCGGCCTTCTGGTCCATGGAGCGCAGCCTTGGCGCGCACATCGAGCACGTGCAGGCCGTCATTCCGGTCTTTCTCTTCTGCTCGGCGATCGGCCAGCTCGTGTTCGGACCGGCATCCGATGCCTATGGGCGCAAGCCGGTCATTCTCGTTGGTGTCGCGCTCTACATTGTGGGCGCGCTGATTGCGGCTGCCGCCGACACGCTGACTGTCGCACTTTACGGTCGCGCGCTGCAGGGCTTTGGCAGCGCGTGCGGAGCCGTTATCGCGCGCGCCCTGCTCCGCGATGTTCATTCGGGCCCTGAACTTGCCCGCACCATGGCGTTCGCGAGTTCGGTGATCGCGCTCGGGCCGATCGTCGCTCCGCTGGTCGGCTATGGACTGGTCGTGATCGGTGAATGGCGCGGCGTGTTCATCGGCATGGCGATCTATGGCGCCGGTCTCGCGGCCATGGTGCTCACACAGCTCCAGGAAACCAACAAGTCGCCCGACCGCTCGGCCATTGCGCCCGCGCGCCTCATGAGTGCTACGGCCCGCGTCTTCGCCAATCGCCAGTCACGCTACTTCGTGCTGCTTTCCGGGATCAACTCGTTCGCGATCCTGTCCTACGTCACGAATGCGCCCCGACTCTACAAGAACGCTTTCGACGTCGAGGGGCTCGCCTTCACGGCCATGTTCGCCGCGACAGGTGCCGGCATCGTCGCCGGGCAGTATCTGAATGCCCGCCTCATCAGTCGCCTCGGTGTGATGGCGGCAACGCGCGCCTCGGCGCTCGTGTTGGCCTCCACTGCGATCCTGATCGCCCTTCTGAGCGTGCTCGGGTGGATCAGCCTCGGCATGTTCGCGGGCCTCATGCTCATTTACAACGCATCGTTCCTGATGGTGATGTCGAACGCGGTGAGCATGGTCATCGATCCCCATCGCGAGATCGCGGGCGTAGCGTCGTCGACGGTCGGCTTCGTCTCGCAGTTCGTGTCGAGCATTCTCGTATTCGCGACGCTGCCGCTCTTTCAGGGTGCGCTGGTGCCTTGGTCACTCGGCATGGTGGTCGTGACGGGGATCGTCGCACTCGCCGTCGTGGCTTACCGGCCGAGGTCGGATCATTAGCGTTGGCGGTTCCAATTTATTGTGCGCCGCATCAATGTCTTGCTGCGACGGACGTTCTATCGACAACGTTCCCGACTCAGTCCAGGATTACCAACGCAGGTTGGCGTGAGATCGTTCGAACGGTCCGCCCGTGCGCCGGGCGGCGCACAACGGGAAGGATCGAGCATATGGACGCTGCTGCAATCATCGTGATGCTTGTCGTGGGTGCCGTGGCGGGCTGGCTCGCCAGCCTCGTAGTCGGCGGACCCTGGAGCCTGCTCGGCTACATCATCGCCGGTATCATTGGCGGTGTCGTGGGTGGTTGGCTGCTGAACATGGCCAAGGTTAACATCAACGTTGGCCCGCCGATCGTTAATCAGATCATCACGGCTGCTATCGGCGCCATCGTGGTCATTTTGATCGCAAGGCTGATCAGATAGCAACGCACTGACATATCGTCTAAATTCGGGGCGGGTGCCGGCAACGGGCCCGCCCAACTCTTGTTAAGCAGGCCCAAATAGAGCAAGTAAGGCTGATGGTCACGGTTCTGGATACGACTGGCAGCAGGCGGACGGGGGCTGAGCGCCACCCGGAGAAGGCCGCGCGGCCCGACACGCCGGTCCTGCGCAAACCGGATTGGATCCGCGTCAAGGCGCCGGGATCGCCCGTCTACAACGAGACACGCAACATTGTCCGCGAGCACGGCCTCCACACCGTTTGCGAGGAGGCAGGCTGCCCGAACATCGGGGAGTGCTGGAGCCAGCGCCACGCGACCATGATGATCATGGGCGACACCTGTACGCGCGCCTGCTCATTCTGCAATGTTGCGACTGGCAAGCCCAATCCGCTCGACCGCCAAGAGCCCCGCAACGTCGGCGAGGCCGTGGCCAAGCTCGGACTCAATCACGTCGTCATCACCTCGGTCGATCGCGATGACTTGGCCGACGGTGGTGCTCAGCATTTCGCCGAGGTCATCGGCTGGATCCGCAAGCTTGCGCCGACGACCACCATCGAGGTGCTGACGCCAGACTTCCTGCGCAAGGATGGCGCACTCGAAGTGGTCATCAAGGCGCGCCCCGACGTGTTCAACCACAATCTGGAGACCGTGCCGGGGCTCTACCCAAGCATTCGGCCGGGTGCGCGCTACTTCCATTCACTGCGCATCCTGCAGCGGGCCAAGGAACTCGATCCCACGATCTTCACGAAGTCCGGCATTATGGTCGGCCTCGGCGAGGAGCGGGAAGCCGTGCTCCAGCTCATGGATGATCTCAGATCCGCCGACGTCGATTTTCTCACCATCGGCCAGTATCTCCAGCCGACGCGCAAGCACGCCGAGGTCAAGCGCTTCGTCACGCCCGACGAGTTCGAGAGCTACAAGCGCACGGCGCAGGCCAAGGGGTTTCTGCTGGTCTCCTCGAGCCCGCTCACGCGCTCGAGCTATCATGCTGACGCGGATTTCGCGCGTCTCCAAGCGGCCCGCGCCGCGGCGGCGGAGTAAGCGGCGCCCCATGCCTTCATTTGAAACACGCCGGCAGGTGCCGTTCTCGCCGCAGGAGATGTTTGCCCTCGTCGCCGACGTCGAGCGCTATCCCGAGTTTCTGCCGCTCTGCGAAGGCCTGCGTGTGCTCTCACGCAACGGCGAGGGCGATCAAAGCACGCTCGTTGCCGCCATGGACGTCGGCTACAAGGGTATCCGCGAGACGTTCACGAGCCGCGTGACGCTCGATCGCACGATCCCGAGTGTGCGCACGGATCTCGTGCAGGGGCCGTTCAACAAGCTCGTCAACAAGTGGGACTTCGCCGAGACGGCGAACGGTTGCGAAGTGAAATTCTTCATCGACTACGAATTCAAGTCGATGATCCTGCAGGTGCTCGTCGGCTCGGTCTTCGAGCAGGCCTTCGGGCGCTTTGCCGAGGCCTTCGAGGAACGCGCGCACACCGTCTATGGCCGCCGCATCAGCTCGGCCTGATCGCGCTACGTTTCCCGCGCCAACGCGTCCACCATCTCCAAGGCCACCGCCACCGTCGCCATCCGAATGCCGTGCCGGCCGATCTCACCGAAGCGGCACTCGCGATGCATGGGGGGCCTGCCGCGCCGCTCGGCCGCGAGATGCACGAGGCCGACGGGCTTTGCTGCGCTGCCGCCGCCTGGGCCCGCGACGCCGGTGACGGCAACGGTAATATCCGCACGCGAATGCGCGAGCGCGCCGGCCGCCATGGCGAGCGCCACTTCCTTGCTCACCGCGCCATGTGCCGCGATCATGGCTGCCGGCACGCCGATGAGCTCCATCTTCGCTTCATTGGAGTACGTGACGAAGCCGCGCTCGACGACATCGGACGAGCCTGCAATCTCGGTCAGCACGCCCGCGATCAGGCCGCCCGTGCAGCTTTCTGCCGTCGCCAGCATGAGCTTGCGCTCCCTGAGTGCGGCGAGCAGGGTTTCGGCGGTGCGGATGAGTTCGTCGGAGAACATGCGATTTCCAATCGGTGGCAACTGGGGACCCGAGGCCCGGGTTTCGTTGCAGTTTGAAACCTCGGGCAACTTCTTTCAATATCGCCGGCGATCTGGAATCCTAGCGCGATCATGGGAGGTGACATGAGGATCGTTTTGGCGGCAATGACGATGGCAGTCCTCGCCGGACCGGCAATGGCACAGCACCATCGCCAGCACCAGCACGCGCCCACACCCTATGCGGGTCAGCAGCAGCGGGACATCAAGGCCATGAGCGACCAGCAGATCGCCGATCTGCGCCAAGGTCGCGGCATGGGGCTCGCACTTGCAGCCGAGCTCAATGGCTACCCGGGGCCGATGCATGTTCTCGAGCTCAAGGATCAGCTGCATCTGACGGCGGACCAGCACCAGCGGTTCCAGAAGCTCTTCGAAAACATGAAGGCCGAAGCGATCGAGGCGGGCGAAGGGCTGATAGCAAGCGAGCGTGCTCTCGACCGTGCATTCGCCGAAGGGCGCATGACGTCCGACGCGCTGGACACTTTGACCGCCCGCATCGGCGAGGCGCAGGGCCGCCTGCGCGCCGTCCACCTCAAATACCACCTGACCTCGGCAGAGCTGCTATCCGACCACCAACGCCGGCGTTATGCTGATCTCCGAGGTTACCGCTGAGCCATCGAGGGGAATGCCATGGCCGCCAAGCTCACTGCCGACGCCAAGGGCGTCTACGTCATTGCCGCCACGCCCTTCCATGATGACGGCCGTATCGACTTCGAGAGCATCGACGGCCTCGTCGATTTCTATCTCGCCTGCGGCGTGCAGGGCATGACCATCCTCGGCGTGATGGGGGAATACCAGAAGCTGTCCGAGAGCGAGACGCTGGAAGTCTCGCAGCGTTTCCTCAAAAGGACGGCGGGGCGTATTCCCGTGATCGTCGGCGTCTCCAATCCGGGCACGTACCAGCTCGTGAAGACGGCGCGGGCTGCGATGGAGCAGGGCGCAGCGGGCGTCATGCTCATGCCCATTCCTGGCCTCAAGACCGATCAGGCCGTCGAGAACTATCTGCGCTCTGTTCTGACCGCGCTCGGCCCGTCGATCCCTGTTTGCATCCAGGATTATCCGCTGCTCAGCGGCGTGTTTTTCACAGCGGGTCTTTTCGTCCGCCTCGTTGATGAATTTCCGCAGATTGCAATGTTCAAGCATGAGGACATGCCCGGCCTCAGCAAGCTCTCGGTGATCCGCTCGGCGTGCGATGGCAAGGCTCACCGCTATATCCCCATCCTCTGCGGCAACGGCGGCATTTATCTGCCGCAGGAGTACCTGCGCGGTGCCGATGGTGCCATGACGGGATTTGCGTTCCCCGACATGCTGGTGCAGATGCACGCGCTGTTCGCAGCCGGAAAGTCCGAGGAAGCCGAGGATCTCTATGACCTCTATCTGCCGCTCATCCGCCACGAGCTGCAGCAGGGGATAGGCCTCGTCATTCGCAAGGAGATCCTGAAGCGGCGCTGCGCCATCCGTTCCGCAGCCATCCGCGCGCCGGGGCCGAAGCTCGACGCGACCGACATTGCCGAGCTCGATCGCCTGCTCGCGCGCGTCGAAAAGAAAACCGCCCAGCCGATCAAGGCTGTTCGCAAGTCCTGAACTACGGCCGCCTAGCCGCAGCCTGTTGCCGTTCCGCCACGCCTTGTCGAGGCAACGGCAGCGGGAGTGCGCGCGCCTCCCTCGCAAATGCCATTATGGCCCGTTAGATACTTTCGCCAGGGAGTTGGCGGGTTTCGCATTACGGGTGGGAGTTCAAGCACATGTCGCGTCTGGCGCGCCCGGTCGCGCAAGCGAAGCCGACCTATGACGTGGTCGTCATTGGTTCGGGCTATGGCGGTGGCGTGGCGGCGTCGCGCCTGTCGCGCATCGGCCTCAAGGTCGCGGTGCTCGAGCGTGGGCGCGAGTATCTGCCCGGCGAGTTCGCCGAGACCATGCTCGCCGCCAGCACGGCTATGCAGGTCAATGGCAAGGGGCGCCATATCGGTCCGCCTGATGCTCTCTTCGATTTGCGCGTTGGCAAGGACGTGCACGCCCTCGTCGGTTGCGGGCTCGGCGGCACATCGCTGATCAACGCGGCCGTGTGCCTGACGCCGGACGTCATGGTGCTCGAGGACGAGGCCTGGCCCGAAGAGATCCGCGTCGATCATCGCCTGAATGTCGGCTACCACCGCGCGCGCCAGATGCTGTCGCCGGAGCCGCTGCCGATGTCGGTCACGCCGATGAAGATCGCGTCGCTCGAGCGTGCCGGCAAGGCGATCGGTCATCATGTCGAGCGCGTGCCGCTGCACATCGCCTTCCAGGAGAAGGCGAACGCGGCCGGCGTCGTACAGCCGCCGTGCACGATGTGCGGCAACTGTATGGGCGGCTGCAACAGCGGCGCCAAAACGACCGTGCATTCGACCTATCTCACCGACGCGGTCAATCACGGCGCCGAGCTTTTCACGGGCGCCAATGTTCGGCTCGTCGAGCGGAGCGGAAGCGACCTCTGGCGCGTCGTTTTCCGCAAGATGGGCGACAAGGATAGCCACGTTCCCGTCGGCACCGTCACAGCCGCCATGGTCGTGCTCGCGGCAGGGACGCTCGGCACCGCCGAGATCATGATGCGTTCGCGCGAGAATGGCCTGCACGTTTCCGATCGCCTTGGCTGGCGCTTCTCCACGAATGCCGATGTCATGTCATTCGGCTACAACTACAAGGATCCGGTCAACTCGGTTGGCATTCCGCACGGATCGAAGACCAAGGTGCCGCCGCCGGGTCCTGCAGTCGTCGGTCTCATCGACTTACGTCGTCGTCGTGATCCGCTCGACCGCCTCGCGCTTGTCGAGGCGACCGTGCCGAGTGCCATGGCGCAGCTCATGCCCTTGCTGCTTGCGACAGGCGCGACACTAGCGCCCGAGGAGGCGAGTGGCGGCCTCGCCGGTCTGCTCTCGGATGCGGGGCGCAACGCTCAGAGCTTTTTTTCAGGTGCCTATCAGGGGCCGGTCCATCACAGCCACGCCTTCCTCGCCGTCGGTCACGATGGCGCGATGGGACGTATCGTCTTCGAGAACGACACGGCGGCCGTGCACTGGCCCAATGCCAGCGACGAGCCGGTCTTCACGCATATCTCGGCCATGCTGCGCACGGGCGTGGCGGCGAACGGCGGCACGTACGTGCCGAACCCCGTGAGCAACAAGTGGCTCGGCGGCGATCTCATGACCGTCCATCCGCTCGGCGGCTGCGCGATGGGCCGCGATCGCACGACCGGCGTCGTCGATCACAAGGGCCGCGTGTTCGATGGCGATGCCGCCAAGCGTCCGGATGCGGTCCACGATGGGCTTTACATCTGCGATGGCTCGGTCATTCCGCGACCGCTCGGCGTGCACCCGCTCTTCACGATCACCGCCGTTGCTGAGCGCGCCATGATGCTCTTTGCGCGCGAGCACGGCTTGGCGCTCGACGTCTCACCGCGCGCCGATGCGCCGAAGCGCGTGTTCCGCGCCGACGCTCCCGCGAACGGCGGCGGCACATCCCGCTTCGGTCGCCTGTTCGGCCGCGCTACATCCGCCTGAGGCAAGCCCATGCGTCTCTCTTCCAGCCTCGATGAGCTGAAGCCGGAGTACGACGCGGTCGTCGTCGGCTCTGGCTATGGCGCCGGCGTTGCCGCATCTCGCCTCGCGCGCATCGGCCTCAAGGTCGCCGTGCTCGAGCGCGGCCGCGAGTTCGCGCTCGGCACATTCCCGGATACCATGGAGGAAGCGACTGCCGAGCTGCAGTACACGCGCGGCGACAGGCGCATCGGGCGCCGGCTCGGCCTCTATGATCTGCATCTCGGGCGCGACATGCATGTGCTCACGGGCTGCGGGCTCGGCGGGACGTCGCTCATCAATGCGAACGTCTCGCTGCCGCCCGATCCGCGCGTGTGGGAAGATCCGATCTGGCCACCTTCTATCCTCACCGAAGGCACGCTGGAGGAAGGTTTCCAGCGCGCGACGCGGATGCTGCGGCCCACGCCCTATCCGAACACCGTGCGCCTCGACAAGCGCGTCCGCCTGCAGGCCGCGGCGGAGAAGCTCGGCACGGAAATGTCCACGGTGCCGATCAATGTCACGTTCGCGCCGAGTGTGAATGCCGCGGGCGTCGAGCAGCCGGGCTGTACGTTGTGCGGTGATTGCTGCTCGGGCTGCAATGTCGGCGCCAAGAATACCGTGCAGATGACCTATCTGCCGGATGCCGTACGTCATGGCGCCGAGATCTTCACCGAGGCGACCGTCAGCTTCGTGCGCAAGGAAGGCGAGGGCTGGCGCGTGTTCTTCACGCTGACGCGCAATCGCCGCGACAAGTTCGGTCAGCCCGAGCGCTCTGTTTTTGCGAGCATTGTCGTGCTCGGTGCAGGTGCGCTCGGCTCGACGGAGATCTTGCTGCGCTCGCGCCAGGAAGGTCTCGCGGTGTCGAGCCGCCTCGGCGAGGGCTTCACCGGCAACGGTGACGTGCTGGCCTTTGCCTACAACGGCGACGAACCCGCGAACGCCGTCGGCATCGGTCATCCACCTCGCTCGGGCGCTTCACCGCCGGGGCCGTGTATCACCGGCGCCATCGATCTCAGAGCCTCGCGACGGCTCGACGATGGCATGATCATCGAGGAGGGCGTGCTGCCCTCGGGACTCGCCGAAATTCTACCGGCAACATTCTCAGTGGCCTCGCGCCTCTTCGGCAAAGATACGGATACGGGTCTCATCGACACGGTGCAGGAGCAGACGCGCCGTCTCGACAGCATCCTGCTCGGCGCCTGGCGCGGTGCCATGCAAAATACCCAGACTTTCCTCGTCATGGCGCACGATGACGGCAAGGGTCGTATTGTCATGCGCGGCGACGATATCCAGGTTGACTGGCCGGGCGTCGCGGGACAACGCGTCTTCAGCGAGATCGAGGCCAATCTCATCAAGGCCGCCAGTGCCAATGGCGCCACCTACGTCCGCAATCCCATCCAGGATACGTTCCTCGGCAAGAACCTCATCACCGTGCATCCGCTCGGCGGCTGCGGCATCGGCTTCGACCGCACAGTCGGCGTGGTGGACGATACTGCGCGCGTGTTCGATGCCGGTTCATCCGATCCGCAGGCCGTGCACAGAGGTCTCTACGTCTGCGATGGTTCGATCATTCCGCGCCCGCTCGGCGTGAACCCCTTGCTCACGATCACGGCTCTTTCCGAGCGCGCCATGATCCATCTCGCGCGTGATCTCGGCCGCGCACTCACGGATGCGCCGATCCCCAATGCCTCGGTGATCTCGCTCATGCCGACGCCCGAGGAGCGCCAGCCCGTCGGCGTCACGTTCACCGAGCGCATGCATGGCTTCATCGCCGACAGCACGGATGGCAACTACGAAGCCGCGGCGAAGACCGGCGAGTCCATCGGGCAGAATTTCGCATTTACAGTGACGGTGGGCATCAACGACATCGATCAGTTCCTGCGTGATCCGCAGTATGCGGGCACGCTGACCGGAACGGTCGAGGCGAAGTATCTTTCGCCGGAGCCGCTCGATATCTCCGAGGGCACATTCAGCCTCATGCGCCGCGACGAGAACAACGTCGAAACGCGGCGCTTCGAGTACGGCATGCGGCTCACGGCGCGCGACGGGCGCCACTTCCGCTTCTTCGGCTACAAGGTCGTCCATAACGATCGCCTTCCCGGTGATCTCATCCGCGATACGACGACGCTGTTCGTCCGGCTTACGGACGAGGAAGGCGGAGGTCGCGGCAGTCGCCAGCGCCTCGGCGTTCTGAGGATCGCCTTCCGCGATTTCACGAAGCAAGTGCGCACGATGCAGGGTGTCGGCGGCAGCAGCTCTGCTCAGCGGGCGGTGGCCGTCGCGAAGTTCGGCGCGCTCTTTGCGAGCCAGCTGTTCGACGTCTATGGCGGTATCTTCGCGCCGCTCAAACGGTTTGACGGCGCGCGCGTCCGCAAGAAGCGTGATCTGCGCGTCGGCGAGCCGGAGGTTCACTATTTCACGACCGGTGACGGGAAGCGCCTGCGGCTGGTCCGCTATTCAGGCGGCAAGAAGGGGCCGGTGCTCTTTACGCACGGGCTCGGGGTGTCGAGCCTCATTTTCACGATCGATACGATCGACACGAACCTCCTCGAGTATCTCGTGGGGGCGGGCTATGACTGCTGGCTGCTCGACTACCGCGCCTCGATCGATCTCCCCTATGCGCGCGACCTCTGGACGGCCGACGACTGCGCGCGCGAGGACTACCAGCCCGCGGTCGATCTGATCCTCAAAGCGACAAGTGCCAAGAGCGTGCAAGTCATGGCGCATTGTTTCGGCGCCACGACCTTCACTATGGCCATGCTCGGTGGGTACCTCAAGGGTGTTCGCTCGGCGGTTATCTCGCAGATCTCGACGGATGTGATCGTGCCGTACTTCCCGCAGCGGATGCTGGCTCAGCTCCGTGCGCCGTCACTCTTCACGGCCATGGGTCTCGATCATGTCAATGCGCGTGCCGTTACCGAGGATGGTATTGCGGAGCGCGTTGCCGACGGATTGATCCGCGTGTTCGTGCCTTTCCGCCGCGAGGAGCGGTCGCGCAGCGCCACGTCGAACCGCATTACCGCGCTGTACGGCCAGCTCTACGAGACGGCGCAGCTCAACAACCTGACGTTCGAGACGGCGCTCCCTGAGATGTTCGGTGAGGCGAATATCGATGCCTTCAAGCAGCTCGCCCTGATCGCGCGTCACCAGACTATTCTCGATGCATCAGGCGCGGATGCGTACCTGCCGCATGTGGAGCGCATGGCCATCCCGATCGCGTTCATTCATGGCGCGCTCAATCGCTGCTTCCTGCCCGAGAGCACAGAGCGCACGGTCGCGCGGCTCGCGGCGAAGAATGGCGCCGATCTCTACACGCGTCATGTGATTCCGGAGTACGGCCACATCGACTGCATCTTCGGTAAGAATGCCGCGAGCGATGTCTATCCGCACATTCTCGCGCATCTTGAGAAGACGGCGGAGGCTTGAACCCCTTCTCCTTCTCCCCGTCCTAACGGGGAGAAGGTCGGGATGAGGGGCGGCGCCAAGCGCCGACGTTTGCGTATGCCGCCGCCCCTCACCCTAGTCCTCTCCTCGCGTGCGAGAGGATGATGCCCCCGTATTCCTCTTCCCCGCGCCAACAACGTCGATGATCTCGCGAAGCTGCGAGAGGCGTTGCGTCTTCGTCTTGTCGGCGCCCTTGTCGAGTTCCCCGCTCGCGGGAATGATCGCACGCTTGAAGCCGAGCTTCTGGGCTTCGCGCAGTCGCGTGGTCATGTGCGATACGGGCCGCACGGCCCCCGACAGGCTGATCTCGCCGAAATAGACATCCTCGGCCGGAAGTGGCGTCGCAAGCAGCGACGAGACGAGCGCGGCCGCTGCCGCGAGATCGGCGGCGGGTTCGGAAATACGCAGGCCGCCGGCGACATTCAGATAAACATCGGCTTGCGAGAAGCTCACACCGCAGCGTGCATCCAGCACCGCGAGCAGCATGGAAAGGCGGTTCGAGTCCCAGCCGACGGTCGCGCGGCGCGGGGTGCCGAGTGATGACGGCGCCACGAGCGCCTGGAACTCGACGAGCAGCGGCCGGCTGCCTTCAATCCCGGCGAATACCGCGGTGCCCGGCGCCTTATTGTCGCGATCGCCGAGGAAGAGCTCGGAGGGGTTCGCGACCTCGCGCAGGCCGCTTTCCACCATCTCGAAGACGCCGATTTCATCCGCGGGTCCGAAGCGGTTCTTCACCGAGCGCAGAATGCGGTAAGGGTGGCCGCGGTCGCCTTCGAAATACAGCACGGTATCGACCATGTGCTCGATGACCTTCGGCCCCGCAATCTGGCCATCCTTCGTGACGTGGCCGACGAGCAGCATCGCGGCACCCGACTGCTTGGCAAAACGAATGAGCGACTGCGAGGCCGCGCGCACCTGCGAGACTGTGCCTGGGGCTGCATCGAGACCGTCAGCCCAGAGCGTCTGGATCGAGTCGATGATGACGAGATCGGGCCGCCGGTCTGCTTCCAGTGTCGCGAGGATATTGGCGAGATTCGTCTCGGCGCCGAGGGCGACAGGCGCGGCAGCAAGCCCGAGCCGCTCCGCGCGCAAACGCACCTGAGCCGCCGCTTCTTCGCCGGAGAAATAGATGGCGCGCCGGCCCGCATTGGCAAACTGTGCTGCGAGCTGCAGAAGCAGCGTCGATTTGCCGATGCCGGGCTCGCCGCCGATGAGGATCGCCGAGCCGGGCACGATGCCGCCGCCCGTCACGCGGTCGAGCTCGGGCAATCCCGTTGGGATGCGCGGCGCCTCGGCGGTGCTTCCGGCCAGCGTTTCGAGCGGCGCGGGCTTGCCCTTGGCCGAGCGCGTGAGCCCGCTGCCCGGCGTTGCCGCCACCGCTGCCACGCCCGCTTCCTCGACGATCGTGTTCCACTCGCCGCAGGCGCCGCATTTGCCGGCCCAGCGGGAGGAGGTGGCACCGCACGACTGACAGACGAAGCTCGTTCTAGCTGCCTTGGCCATCGGCTCTCCGTGTCCCCGTCGACGGTGCGAGATAGCCTGATTCTTCACCAGTGTCCCGATGCCGAAGTTCGCCAAACTTCGTAGCCGGTGTCCGAGCGAGCTTCGGCATCAAAAGGGACACTGGAAACATGGATTTACTCGCGTGATTCAGATCGAGAAATTCGCTCGGTGCGGTGCCGATTGGTCTGGCGAATTTCTCGATCATCACGCGGGGTTGCAGCGCGCGCTTGCGATCCCCACATCATCCCGTTCTGCCGCGCCGAAGCGCACTGTCGCACGCCGTGCGCGGATGCTCTATAGCCTCTAGCGGATGAACCGCCCGCCTCCCAAGGAACCACTGCCATGGCGCCCCGCCTCCCTGCCGAGCTTCGCACGCCTGCCTACGTTCTCGACGTGGCCAAGCTCAAGCAGAACCTCGCGACGGCGGCCCGCATCAAGCGCGAGGCGGGCGTAAAGATCCTGCTCGCCACCAAGGCCTGGGCCATGCCCGCAGCGTTCCCGCTCATGCGCGACACGCTCGACGGCACGACCGCGAGCGGCGAGCAGGAAGCGCGCCTCGGTCGCGAGGAGTTCGGCAAGGAAGTGCACGTCTATGCGCCGGCCTATGGTCCTGGCGAGCTCGAGCGCCTCGTCGGGATCGCCGACCACATCTATTTCAACTCGCCCGGCCAGATCGCGCGACACCTCGCGACCGTGCAGGCGGCGGGCCGCAAGGTCGGCATCCGCATCAATCCCGGCTACTCGAATGCAACGCTCGGCGGTGCGCTCTATGACCCGTGTGCGCCCGGCTCCCGCTTCGGCACGACTGTCGCCGAGATCGACAAGCTTCCGTGGGATCAAATCGACATCCTGCACACGCACGCACTCTGCGAGTCGCTCGACGATGGTTCGGCCGGGCTCATCGAGCACGTGGGTCGCACCCTCGGCGACTACGTGCGCAAGGTGAAGGCGGTGAACTTCGGCGGCGGGCATTTCATCAACAAGCCCGGCTATGACGTCGATCGCCTGATCGCGGCGCTCAAGGCGTTCCGCGCGGAATTCGGCGTCGAGGTGATCCTGGAGCCGGGTGCGGGCTTGGTCGTCGATACCGGCTGGCTGGTCGCGACCGTGCTCGACATCCATCACAACGAGAAGGATATCGCCATTCTCGATACGTCCGCGTCGACGCATATGCCGGACGTGCTCGAGGTGCCGTATCGCCCGAACATCATCGGCTCGGGTGAGCCGGGCGAGCTGGCGCATGACTACATCCTCGGCGGCAAGACCTGCATGACCGGTGATGTGATCGGCGACTACTCCTTCGACAAGCCGCTGCAACCCGGCGACCGGCTCGTTTTCACGGACATGATGCAATACTCGTTCGTGAAGAACACGACCTTCAACGGCACGCCGCTCCCGGACCTCGCCATGCTGGATGAGGATGGCACCTACCGCGTGATCAAGTCTTTCGGCTACGACGAGTTCCGGCGTAGGCTGGGCTGACCGAACCCAACGAAAGATAAACGCGGAGGAAGCCATGGCTGGATTGCTCGAAGGCAAGGCGGCACTGATTACGGGTGGCGCACGCGGCATCGGCCGTGCTGCGGCACTTGCGTTCGCGCGCGAGGGTGCGCGCGTGGTCGTTTCGGACCTGCTGGCGGAAGGCGCGCAGGAGACCGTCGCGATGATCAACGCTGGCGGCGGTCAGGCCGTGTCCGTCAGCGGCGACGTGACCAAGGCTGAACTCGTCAAATCCTGGGTCGACACGGTCGTGAAGGCCTATGGCCGCATCGACTGCGCTTTCAACAACGCGGGCATCGCTGGCGGTGCGGTGGGTGCGCAAGGCAAGCACACAGCCGACTGGCCGGAGCAGGCCTTCGATCGCATGATCGAGATCAATCTCAAGAGCGTGTGGCTCTGCATGCGCGATGAGATCAACGCGATGCTGGCGGACGGTAAGGGCGGCGCGATCGTCAACACGGCGTCGATTGCGGGGCTCGTTGGTTTGGAGACTTCGTCGGCGTATGTCGCGGCGAAGCACGGCGTCATCGGCCTGACCAAGACAGCGGCGCTCGAATATGCGCGCAAGGGTATTCGTGTGAATGCCGTTTGCCCCGGCTACATCGTCACCGAGATGACGCGCGAGCCCATGGAGCGCAAGGGCGATCAGATCATGGGGCGCATTCCATTCGGGCGTCTCGGCACGCCAGAGGATATCGCCGAGATGGTCGTGTGGTTGTGTTCGGACCGCGCGAATTACGTTAGCGGTGCCGCTTACAACGTAGATGGCGGCTACGCGGCGGCATGAGGGCGCATGGCCATCGGCGGCTCGATCTGCAAGCAGGATAGCAGCCGCTGATGGTCGATCGCCCGCCGACACCCGATGCCGTGCCGACCGCCTTCCCGCTCTGGCCGCTGCTGGCGACCATGGCGATGCAGACGCTCGCCACCATGGCGGCGTACTCGATCCCGGCACTTGCGCCCATGGTCGCCCGCGACATCGGCGTCGACGGCGCGCTGATCGGTATGTTCGTGTCGGTTGTCTATGGCGTCGGCATCATCTCGTCCCTGCTCGCCGCGGGCTTCATTGCGCGCTATGGCGCCGTCAGGGCGGCGCAGTTCGTGCTGGTGTGTGCACTCGGCCTCGTTGTCGTTTGCGCGCAGGGGACGGCAACAAGCGTTGCGCTCGGCGCCCTCGTGCTCGGCATCGCCTATGGACTGACGGCGCCGGTCAGCACGCATCTGCTCGTGCCGCGCACGCCGCCTTCGATCCTCAACATGGTGCTTTCGACGCGCCAGATCGGTGTGCCGTTGGCCGGCGTATTGGCGGCGACTCTGATGCCGCCAATCGCGCTCGCCATTGGATGGAAAGCTGGCCTGCTCCTGCAGGCCGTTCCGATCATTGCGCTCATCCTGCTGCTGGAGATCCCGCGCCGCGCATGGGATGGCACGCCATCACCCGTACCTTCCAGCGCGAAAAGCGTGCTCGTACGCTCGTTCGGCCTGCTGCGCGGTGACAGCGCCATGCAGCGCCTGACGCTCGCGAGCTTCGTCTATTCGGGCGCGCAGCTCGCCTTCGTCGCCTTCATGACCGTGCACGTCACGAGCCGCACCGGGCTCGACCTCGTCACCGCAGGCTGGGCACTCGCGACCTACCAGCTCGCGGGCGTGATCTCCCGGCCCATATTCGGCTGGTTGGCAGACAAGTTCATTCCGGCGCGCATCGTGCTTGGCACCCAGGGCTTCATCATGGCTGCGGCGGCACTTCTCGCAGGCCATTTCGCGCCCGGCTGGCCAGTTTGGGCGATCATGGCGGTCGCAGCCGTCGCCGGCGCCACGGCGAGCGGCTACACGGGGCTCGCCTATGCCGAGTACGCGCGCCTCGGCGGCGCCCAGCGGACGGAGGCGACAGGCCTCGGCTCCGCAGCCATGTTCTTCGGCGTGCTCGTCATGCCGTCGCTCGGCAGCGTCGCGATCACGGCAACCGGCAGCTATCTCGCCGCCTACGGTGCCATCGCCGTACTCGCCGTCATCGCTGGGACGGTGATGCTGTTGCCGGTGAAGAATGCTGGAGTTCGCAGCTAGCGCGACAGGTCCCTTCTCCCCGTTCTACACGGGGAGAAGGCTAGGATGAGGGGCGGCGGCAAACACTGACGTTGCGCAAGATCCCGCCCCTCACCCTAACCCTCTCCCCGCAAGCTCGGGGAGAGGGGATTGCGTTGAGATTGCGCGGCGCCTCCTGCCGTTACTCCGCCAGCTCTCGAATGCCGCGGTAGAGATCCAGCGCCTCGGGATTGGCGAGCGCTTCCTTGTTCTTTACATCGCGCCCGTGCACGATCTCGCGCACGGCAAGCTCCGTGATCTTTCCGGATTTCGTGCGCGGGATGTCCGCGACCTGTACGATGCGCGCCGGAACATGCCGCGGCGAGGCTCCGACGCGGATCTGCTTCTTGATCTTGTTGCGCAACGCATCATCGAGCGTGACGCCGTCCTGCGTGATCACGAACAGGACAACGCGCACGTCGTGATCCCAGTCCTGGCCGATGACGATGGCTTCCTTGATCTCGGGAAGCTGCTCGACCTGCCGGTAGATCTCCGCCGTGCCAATGCGCACGCCGCCAGGATTGAGCGTGGCATCCGAGCGGCCATGAATGATCATGCCGCCATGTTCGGTCCATTCGGCGAAGTCGCCGTGGTGCCAGAGGCTGGGAAAGCGATCGAAGTAGGCGGCGCGATACTTCTTGCCGTCCGGATCATTCCAAAAGCCGACGGGCATCGACGGAAACGGCACAGTGCACACGAGTTCGCCCTTGCCTTTAGGCAGCACATTGCCGAGTTCGTCGACGACGGCGACACCCATGCCAATCTGCGGGCCCTGGATTTCGCCGCGCCACACGGGCTTCCCTGGAATGCCGCCGACGAAGCAGCCGACAATGTCCGTGCCGCCGGACATGGAGCCGAGGTGCACGTCTTTCTTTATGGAATCGTAGACGTAGTCGTAGCTCTCCGGGACCAGCACGGAGCCCGTCGAGAGAATGACGCGCAGCGCCGAGAGATCGTGCGTATCCATGGGCCGCGCTTCGGCCTTCTTCAGCGCATCGATGTACTTTGCGGACGTACCAAAATGCGTGCAGCGCTCTTCCTGCGCGTAATCCCACAGCACGGAAGCGGACGGATGGAACGGCGATCCGTCGTAGAGCAGCAGCGTGACGCTACTCGCGAGGCCAGAGGCGAGCCAGTTCCACATCATCCAACCGAGCGTGGTGAAGTACATCACGCGATCGCCGGGGCGGAAATCGCACATGAGCTGCTGCTCGCTCAGGTGCTTGATGAGTGTGCCGCCAGCCGAGTGCACGATGCACTTCGGCACGCCGGTCGTGCCCGACGAGAACAGAATGTAGAGCGGGTGGCTGAATGGAAAGGGCTCGAAGGTCATTGCTTCAGCAGGCGCGCCGACAACGGCGCTGTCCCACGTTACAGCATTCTGGCCTGCCGCCTTGAGACTCTGCACGAGCGCATCGGCCTTGCCGAGATAAGAGACGACGATGATCTGCTCGACGCTCGGCAGTTTCTTCGCTATCTCGGCGACTTTCTCCGTAACGTCGATCTGCTTGCCGGCGTACCAGTAGCCATCGCATGTGATGAGAATACGGGGCTCGATCTGGCCAAAGCGGTCGAGCACGCCTTGCACGCCGAAATCCGGCGAGCACGACGACCAGATGGCACCGAGAGAGCTGGCGCCCAGCATACCGATGATGGCCTCCGGCACGTTGGGCAGCATGGCTGCGACCCGGTCCCCGGCCTTGATGCCGGCGCGGCGCAGGAGGCCCTGAAGCTGGGCCGTTTGCTGGCTGAGCTCATCCCAGCCCATGCGCCGGCTCACCTTGTCCTCGCCGTGGAACACGAGGGCGTCTCCGGTCGCTCGGTCGGCCCCCGCGAGCAGGTTCTCCGCGAAATTGAGCTTGCCCTTGGGGAAAAAGCGGGCGCCGGGCATTTTGTCCCCATCGACGAGATAGGGCGCTTCGCCGGGATCCCCCTTGATGCCGCAGCGATCCCACACGAGCCGCCAGAAGGCCCCCGGGTCCGCAAGCGAGAATGCTTGGAGGTCCTCGTAGTTCATGAGCCGGTGGCCACAAGACGCCTCGGCATCGGTCATAAAACGCGCGAGGTTGGTACTCCGGATCGCGGTCTCGCCCGGCTGCCACAGCGGTTGCGACATGATTTCGCTCCTTCGCCTCAATCTTTATGACGCCTAGCCTGAAGGTTATTGTTCGACAAGTGGTTGGCTGACGCGCCCCGGCCACAATCGTGTCCGAGCTTGCCGCATTCCGAGGGCACCGCTAAGACGGTTCGGAGAGGCCACGCGCCAGCAGCGCCCTCGCGATCATGGAGATGGGGGCAAGCGGGAGCGGATCATTGGGCTCCAGGCCGGCGCATTGCGCGCCCGTGCCGGGCGGTGGCTTGCGGGCGATGGGATACTGTCCACAGTGACGAAGTCGACTAGTCGAGTGAGGGGAAAGGGCGGGCTGGCCATAGCGCTGGGCGGCACCGCACTCGTCGCGTCGCTCGGATACGGCAGCTTCTCCTGGATGCACGCGACAGGCGATATGCTGGCGCCGTTCCGCCTCCAGGCCGCTCAGCGCGCCGGCTACGTGATCTCCGAGCCGGTGCAGCTTCTGGCCAGACCCCGCCTCGTGCTCGAGAGTGCCGCTATTCACAGCGCCGATGCCAAGGTCGAAGACGATGGGCTGCAGGGTGTCGAGCGTTCTCGTCGCCTGGTTCTCGACGGACCTACCATATCCGTGGAGATCGCCTCTAACGGCGCGCCGCGTCAGGGCGATGTGGTGGCCGCGCTCGAGCCTATTCTGGCCCGCATTGCATCGTTGGACGTCCAGAGCCTGATCATCCGTGGTGGATTGATCAAGGTGGCGACAGGAGCCGGCGACCCTGAGCTTCTTACAGACGTCGAACTACAGATCACGCCTCATCGCCGGGCTTCGGCGACCGTATCAGGCCAACTCACATATCTCGGCCAGCGCCTCAGCCTATCTGCGACGATCGCTCGGTGGGCTGCCGATGGGGCCGACTATCGCTGGCCCATTCAAGCAACGCTGGGCGGCGCTCTGTTCGAGTCGCGGTTCGACGGCGTGCTCGGCGAGGCCAAGGGCCTGCGGCTCAACGGTACCGTCGACGTCAGCAGCCCCCGTCTCAGGGAGATCGCGCTCTGGCTCGGGATCGGGGCGCCGCGTGCCGGCAACCTCGAGGCGATGCGGCTGCGTGGCACTCTCGACTGGACCGGCGGCGTCATGGCGTTCTCGCAATCCACGCTGACGCTGGATGGGAACGAAGGCGTCGGCGCGATCAGCGTGACGCGGACGGGCAGCCGCACGGCCGTCGAAGGAACACTCTCTTTCAAGCAGCTCAATCTGAAACCCTACATCGTATCGACGATGGTCGAGCGCACGTTGCTGGCGCCGATCTTTGCCGCGACGCGGCCGCCCGCCATTGCCTCTCTGCTGGATAATGTCGACGCGGATCTGCGCATCTCGTCGGATGCCCTCGTCATCCCGGGCATCGAGGCTGGGCAGGGTGCCGTCGCGGTCACGCTGAAGAACGGCAAGCTGCTCGCTGACGTCGCCGAACTCGCCATCGAAGAAGGGGTATTCAAAGGCCAGGTGGTCGTCGAGCGGGCTAGCAGTGATCCGCGCTACGGCATCAATGGCAAGCTCGAGGGCGTTGAGGCTGGGCGCCTGCTGCAACGTACGCTCGGCCGCAATCCTCTCCAGGGGCGCGCCGATATTGCGATGAGCCTCACGACAGCGGGCGATACCTCGGAGGAGCTGGTCGCAAATCTTGGCGGCAAGGCGCAGATCGAGATGCGGGCCGGCGCGCGCGTGGGGCTCGACCTCAAGACGCTCGCGCAGACGGCGAAACGCGGTGATCTGCGCGGCTGGCAGGCGGCTGGCACATCGACGACAGGGCTCGACGGTCTCGGTATGCGGCTCGATGTGCAGCAGGGCGTCGTGCACGCGACGATACTTCACGCAAAATCGGGGACGAGCATTTTCTCCGGGGGTGGCAGTATCGATCTTACGGCGCAGTCGATGGATTTCGCGCTCGTGTTCGGGACGACGGATCCCGCGCTGCGGCCTATGGCGAGCGATGTGCTGGTTCTGAGCGGCCCATGGTCCGCGCCGTCCATCAAGCTCGAGCATCGGGGTGAAGTGCACCACCGCCCGCCGCCAGTTACGGCCCCGGTCACGCCAGCAAGCCGGCCCTAAAGGGGCTGGCTCGGATCAGAAGATGAAGCCGGCTGCGGGTTCAAAGCCCGGCAGATAGGGCGCGCTGGCATCGAAAGCCGGCCGCCGATCGAAGCTCATGCCATGGCGGCGCCAGACCGTCGCGCGGCCAACGCCGTTGTCGATGCTGACCGCCACACATCGCCCGCCATCCTTGAGCTGATCGAGAAGTGCCGTCGGTACGTCGACGACCGCGCCGTTGATCAGGATGGCGTCATAGGGCCCCTCGTCGGCGGCGCCTTTCGACATGTTCCCCGTAATCACGACCGCATTGTCGACGCCCTGATTGGCCAGGACTTCCTGTGTCCGCTCGGCGAGACGGGCATCCTCCTCGAGGGCGACGACGGCCTGTCCGAGGCGCGCCAGCAGGGCCGTCGAATAGCCCGTGGCTGGCCCTACATCGAGCACCATCCCATCGGGCTCGATCTCGAGGAGCTGAACGAGCTTCGCGAGCAGCCGCGGCGCGAGGATATAGCGCTGGTTGTGCGCGGCATCCGAGACCTTCAGGGGCTCATCGGCGTACGCGATCGATTTCAACGGCCCGGGCACGAAGGCCTCCCGCGGGATCTCGCGCATGGCACGGGTGATCCGCCGATCCGTCACGTCGCTGGGGCGGACTTGGGATTCGACCATGTTGAGGCGCTGCGTGGCGTGATCGATCATCATTCAGTTCCAGATTGCCCCGCGGGAGAACGCGCCCCCGCTTGTTGCCTGGAATTGCTCTAGCGCGCCGAGGCCTCCGACGCAACGGCACTTCCCGGCATGGGCTGCCACGTATTGGTCCATGGAGTGCGTTGACAGGAATTGAAAGCTCCAGCAATGATCGGTGCGCTGACATCCAACGGGCAAAGGCGGCCAATCTAGAGCCGCTGCGTCGGATGTCCGGGAGGAAGCGCCGGCATGCTGGATTTTCTTCAGCAGCTCGTGAGCGGTCTTGCGTTGGGCTGTATCTACGGGCTGATCGCACTCGGATTCGTTCTCATTTACAAGGCGACTGAGGTCATCAATTTCGCCCAGGGCGATCTGATGATGCTCGGCGGATTCGTCGCCTACACCTACATCACCATCGTCGGCCTCAATTACTGGCTCGGCTTCCTGCTGGCCGTGCTGACCATGGGGCTCGTCGGCATGACCATCGAGCGGTTCGTGGTCCGCCCGATCCTCGGCTTTCCGCTCTTCTCGATCATCATGGTGACCATCGGGCTCGGCTTTCTGCTGCGCTCGCTCGCCGGCATGATCTGGGGCACGGACGACCTCAAGATCGAGGCGCCCTTCTCGCAAGGTGTGCTCAAGATCGGCGACCTCGTGCTCGCCTATGACAAGCTCTCGGTGATCGTCGTCACGGTCATCCTGATCGCGGTGCTCTACCTGTTCTTCAACCGCACGCGCCTCGGTACGGCCATGCGCGCGACGTCGGAGAACATGCTCGCGGCCTACTACATGGGCATCCCCGTCAAGCGGGTGGTGTCACTGGTGTGGGCGATCAGCGCGATGGTGGCAGGCGTCGCCGGCGTGCTGCTGGCGCCGATCACGTTCGTGCATTCGAATGTCGGCCTGGCGCTCGGCCTCAAGGCTTTTCCGGCGGCCGTGCTCGGCGGCTTCGGCTCTATTCCGGGTGCCCTCGTCGGCGGTCTCATCATCGGCGTCGTCGAGACCATGGCAGGTTTCTATCTGCCCCAGGGTTGGAAGGACGTCGCGCCCTACATCATCCTGCTGCTGGTGCTGCTGCTGAGGCCCGAGGGGCTCTTCGGCGCGCTCGGGCGTAAGAAAGTCTGAGGAACGAACACGATGAGGTTCATCTTCAAGACCGACTACGAGCAGGACATCAAGCTCATGCAGCACAGCGGGGCCTGGTGGTCCTACGGCCTGCTGTTCGCGGTGCTGGCCGCGGCGCCCTATTTCATCGGCAGCTACCTGCAGAGCCAGCTCGTCTTCGTCTTTATCTATGCGATCGTCGGCGTCGCGCTGATGATCCTCGTCGGCTTCACGGGGCAAGGTTCGATCGGCCATGCCGCCTTCCTTGCCATTGGCGCCTACACCGCCGGATTTCTGCAGTCGCGCGGTTATCCCTTCGAGGTCTACTTCCCGGCTGCGGGCATTCTGACGGGCGTGGTCGGCGCCATCGTCGGTATTCCGGCCCTCAGACTGCACGGCATCTATCTGCTGATAGCTACGATCTCGTTTGCATTCATCGTCGAGGAGATACTCGCACGCTGGGAAAGCGTCACGCACGGCAACGAGGGTATGCGCGTTCGCGCCGTCGAGTTTTTCGGTCAGACCGTCACGCGCGACAGCAATTCCTTCTACTTCCTATGCCTCGCTATCCTCGTGTTGGTCATCATCGCGACGCTCAATCTCATGCGCTCGCCGACAGGGCGCGCCTTCATCGCCATCCGTGACAGCGAGACGGCGGCCAAGAGCATGGGCATCGATCTTGCGAAGTACAAGGTGAGGTCATTCGCGATCAGCGCGGCGATCACGGGGCTCGCCGGCACGCTCTATGCGCACAAGATGTCGTTCATCAGCCCGGAGATGTTCACGCTCCTGCTGTCGATCGAGTTCATCATGGTGATCATCATCGGTGGCGCGTTCGGGCTACACGGGGCGATCCTCGGCGCAATCTTCATCGTCATGGTCGATCCGATGATCACCATGCTCAAGGACGATTTGCCCGGCATGATTGCGAGCCTTTCGCGTGGCATCGGCATGGGGGACGACGGGGCCCGGGTGGTGCAGGACCGGCTCTATGCGATCTTCTCGGCGCCGGGCCTCAAAGGCGCGATCTACGGCCTGATCATCATCATGTTCGTGCTGTTCGAGCCCATGGGCCTCTACGGGCGCTGGCTCAAGATCAAACTCTATTTCCAGCTGTTCCCGCTCTACAAAAAGTCGACCTTCAGGCGGCAGAAGACCTATGTGAAGTCGGAGCGCAACCGGTGAGCTACTTCAAGGTCGACAACCTCTCGCTCCACTTCGGTGGCCTCAAGGCCGTCGATGCCGTGAGCTTCGAGATCCGTCAGGGGGAGATCTTCACGATCATTGGCCCCAACGGTGCCGGCAAGACTTCGATCTTCAATATGATCTCTCGCCTCTACGAGCCGACGACGGGGCATCTCTTTTTCGAGGACAAGGACATATCCGAGGTGCCGCCGCACCAGATAGCCCGCATGGGCATTGCGCGCACGTTCCAGAACATCGAGTTGTTCGATAACGCGAGCGTGCTGTCGAACCTCCTGGTCGGCCGCCATTGCCACTCGCGCACCAAGCTCTGGCAGGAAGTCCTGTTTCTGCCCAATGTCCGCAACGCCGAGAAGGCGCACCGGGCCAAGGTCGAGGAAGTGATAGAACTCCTTGATCTGCAGGCCTATCGCGAGAAGATCATCGCCGGTCTGCCGTATGGTGTGCGCAAAGTCGTCGAGCTTGCGCGCGCGCTCTGCTCGGAGCCGAAACTCATCCTGCTCGACGAGCCGTCATCCGGCCTCAATGTCGAGGAGACCGACGACATGTCGTATTGGATCCGCGACATCAAGAACGAGCTCGGCATCACCGTGCTCATGGTCGAGCACGACATGAGCCTCGTCAATCGCGTGTCGGACCGCGTGCTGGCGCTCAACTACGGCCGCGTGATCGCCGAAGGCACGCCGGCCGAGGTTCAGCGCCATCCTGATGTCGTCGCGGCCTATATCGGAGCCTGAGCGGATGGTGACAACCGCCGAGAGCGAGACGAGACCGACGGCGGGCCCGCCGGTTGCGGCCGTCGCCGAGCCGATCCTCAAAGTCTCGAATATCGAGAGCTACTACGGGCCGATCATGGCCATCCGCGGCGTTAGTCTCGAGGTGCCGCGCGGCTCCATCGTCACGGTGCTCGGCGCGAATGGTGCCGGCAAGACGACCGTCCTCAAGACCATCTCCGGCGTTCTCGATCCGCTCAAGGGCACCGTCGAGTTCGAGGGCAAGCAGATCCAGCGCCTGGACCCGGACAAGATCGTCCGGCTCGGCCTCGGCCACGTGCCCGAGGGACGCGAGGTGTTCCCTTTCCTGACGGTACGCGAAAACCTCATGATGGGGGCCTACATTCGCAACGACCGCGCCGCCATCGCGGAGGATATGGAGCGAATCTACAGCTATTTCCCGCGCCTCAAGGAGCGGCTCGATCAACCTGCCGGACATCTCTCCGGCGGCGAGCAGCAGATGCTGGCGATCTCGCGCGCGTTGATGAGCCGGCCGCGCCTTCTGCTGCTGGATGAGCCGTCACTGGGCCTCTCGCCGCTGCTCGTGAAGGAGATCTTCGGCATCATCCGCCGCGTGAATGCCGAAGAAGGCGTCTCCATGCTGCTCGTCGAACAGAATGCGCGCATGGCGCTGGAGACAGCACATCATGGGTATGTGCTGGAGGTCGGGCGCATCGTCATGGCGGATACGTGCGAGCGGCTGCGCGAGAGCAAGGACATCCAGGAGTTCTATCTCGGTGCCCGCGACGACGGTGCGCGAGGCGAGCGGCGGTGGAAGCGCAAGAAGACTTGGCGCTGAAGGGATGGGCGGTAAGTCAAGGAGGTGCGGCCGATGACACCCGATATCGAGGCGATCATATCCGACACGATCCCGAAGAGTTTCATGCGCGCCGTCGAGCGCTGGCGTAATGAGCCCGCGATCCGCGAAAAGGACATGGGCGTTTGGAGGACAGTCACCTGGGGTGAGTGGCTCGAGCGTTCGAAGGCCGTGGCTTATGCGCTCGCTGCCATGGGTTTCAAGTCCGGCGATGTCGTGTCGATCCTCTGCAACACGAAGCCCGAGTGGGTCTATGCCGATATGGGCGCGCTGCTCGCGGGCGGAGTTTCATCCGGTATCTATCCGACGGATTCACCACGTCAGGTCGAATTTCTGATCAATGACAGCAAGACGCGTGTCCTGTTCGTCGAGGGCGATGAGCAACTCGACAAGGCGCTCGAGGTGCGGGGGCGCTGTCCGACGCTCGAGAAGATCGTCGTCTTCGATATGGAAGGCCTGGCGCGCTTCACGGACCACATGGTCATCTCCTTCGAAGATTTCATCGAGGAGGGACGCGCGCACATGGTCGGCCGCCCCGAGCTGCTCGACGAGCGTCTGGCATCACGCGGGCCGGAGGATCTCGCGGTGCTCGTGTACACCTCGGGTACGACCGGCCCGCCCAAGGGCGCCATGCATCCGCACCGCTCGGTGCTCGCTCAGATGCGCCATGCGTCGGATATCTTCGGTTCCGTGCAGGGTGAGCCGAAGCTGCTCTTCCTGCCGCTCTGCCATGTCGCCGAGCGTGTCAGCGGCTACTACGTGTCGATCGGCATGGGACCGGTGATGAACTTCGCCGAAAGCCCGGAGACGGTGCCGGACAACATTCGCGAAGTACAGCCGGTAACGTTTTTCGCGGTGCCGCGGGTTTGGGAGAAGTTCTATTCGGGCACCATGATCGCACTCAAGGATGCGACCGGGCTCGAGAAGTGGGCCTACGAAAAGGCCATCGGCGTCGGCTATCGCATTGCCGACGCGCGCATTGCCGGCAAGAAGCCTTCGCCGCTGCTGAAAGCCCTCAATGCCGTCGGCTACTGGGCCGTGCTGCGCAACGTGCGGCGCATGATGGGCGTCGACAATTGCCGCGTCATGTTCACCGGCGCCGCGCCGATCTCGCCTGACCTCATTCGCTGGTATCTGGCGCTCGGGCTCGACATGTACGAGGTCTATGGGCAGACGGAGAATTGCGGCGTTGCGACCGTCATGCCCCCCGAGCACATCAAGCTCGGCACGGTCGGCAAGTCCGTGCCATGGGCTGAGACCAAAGTCTCACCGCAGGGCGAGATCCTGCTGCGTGGCGACTACCTCATGAGCGGCTATCTCAACCATCCCGAGAAGACGGCCGAGACGATCGACGCCGAGGGCTGGCTGCATACGGGCGATGTTGGCTTCATCGACAAGGACGGTTTCATCAAGATCACGGACCGCATGAAGGACATCATCATCACCGCGGGCGGCAAGAACGTCACGCCGTCCGAGATCGAGAACCAGCTCAAGTTTTCTCCTTACATTTCGGATGCCGTGGTGATCGGCGACAAGCGGCCTTATCTCACGTGCCTCGTCATGATCGACCAGGAAAACGTCGAGAAGTTTGCGCAGGACCAGAATGTCCCCTTCACGAACTATGCGAGCCTCTGCCGGGCGCAGGAAGTGCGCGACCTGATCGCGGCCGAGATCGAGAAGGTGAATACCAAGTTTGCGCGCGTCGAGACCATCCGCCGCTTTCATCTCATCGAGCAGCAGCTCACGCCCGAGGACGAGGAGCTGACGCCGACGATGAAGCTCAAGCGGTCATTCGTGAACAAGAAATACGCGCCCGAAATCGAGGCGATGTACAAGGAGAGGGCGGCCGCCTGAAGCTTGCCCCAAATCATTTGCCGGAGGCACGGATCGCCCGGCCTTCGGGAGGAAACAACAGGGCGATGCGTGGTGTTTGCAGGAGGAAGCGAATGAGCCTTCACATGCTGAAAACAGGTCTGCTCGGCGCCGCGCTCGCGGTTGCAGCCGGGCCGGCGCTGGCACAGACCAAGGTGACGAACCAGGGCATCAGCGAAAAGGAAATCGTCATCGGCACCCACCAGGATCTCTCCGGTCCGATCAAGGTCTGGGGCGTTCCCGTGCTCAATGGCATGAAGCTCGCTGTCGAGGAGGTCAACGCGAAGGGCGGTGTTCAAGGCCGGCTCTTGAAGCTCATTGCCGAGGACAGCGCCTATGAGCCGCGCAAAGCCGTGCTCGCGACGCAGAAGATGGTCGAGCGCGACAAGATCTTCGCGATGATCGGACCCATGGGCTCGCCGACTGTGCTTGCCGCGCAGGACATTCTCTTCGAGGCGGGCATCCCGCAGCTCTTTCCGCTGACGGCGGCCGAGTTCACCTACAAGTTCGACGCGTCGAAGCCGCAGGAGCGGCTGAAGTTCAACAATCTGCTTCCCTACGTCGAGAGCACGCGGGCGATCGTGAAGCACATGATCCCCGAGAAGAAGATCCAGAAGCCGTGCGTCATGTCGCAGGACGATGAGTACGGCAAGAACGTCCTCGATGGCTTCACGCAGCAGGTCGAGGCCATGAAGATGAAGCCCGCGTCGGTGACGACCTACAAGCGCGGCGCTTCGGACTTCTCGGCTCAGGCCGCCAAGATGAAGTCTGACGGCTGCGACATGGTCGTGCTCGGCACGATCATCCGCGAAACGATCGGCGTAGTAGCCGAAGCCAAGAAGATCGGCTTCGAGCCCGTCTGGCTCGGCGCGACGCCGGTGTGCGTGCTCGAAGTTCCGGCGCTCGGCAAGGGCGTGGTCGAAGGCCTCTACTCGGGCTGCGGCTTCGAAGTGCCCTATCGCGACACGGCCAAGGGCAAGGTCAAGGAGTGGGCCGAGGCGTACTTCAAGATGTACAATTCGGAGCCGAACACGCAGGCCGTCATCGGCTACAATACGATCATGACGTTCGTCCACTATGCGAACCTTGCCGGCAAGGATCTCACGGGTCAGAAGCTTCTGATCGCGCTTGAGTCGGGCGATGTATTCCAGGACATCTTCGCCTCGCCGCCGACCAAGTTCTCGACGACGAACCATCTGGCCTCGACCATCACGCAGATCAGCGTGATCGAGAACGGCCGCTGGAAGACGGTGAAGGAAGGCCTCTCGTTCTGATCGTCTGACGCTTGATGCTACGACGGGCGCCCGTGCCGCGAGGTGCGGGCGTTCGTGTCCGGAGGGAATGCCCATGCAGTTCACCCACGAGCACGAGGAGCTGCGGCGCAGCCTGCAGAAGTTCATCGCCGCGGAGATCAATCCGTACGTCGACGAGTGGGAGAAGGCGCAGATCTTTCCGGCGCACGCGCTCTTCAAGAAGATGGGCGATCTCGGCTTCCTCGGGCTGAACAAGCCCGTCGCATTCGGCGGCCAGGGGCTCGACTACTCTTATGCCATCGTGATGGCCGAGGAACTCGGTGGCATCAATTGCGGCGGCATTCCCATGGCAATCGGCGTCCAGACGGACATGGCAACGCCGGCGCTCGCACGCTTCGGGGATGACGACGTGCGCCGGGAGTTTCTCGCGCCCTCGATCTCTGGTGATTATGTCGCCTGCCTCGGTGTGTCGGAGGTAGAGGCGGGATCCGACGTCGCTTCCATCAAAGCGACAGCACGCAAGGACGGCGACGACTACATCATCAACGGCGGCAAGATGTGGACGACCAACGGCACGCAGGCCGATTGGATTTGCCTGCTTGCGAACACGTCCGACGGCCCTGTGCATCTCAACAAGACTCTCATCTGCGTGCCCATGAAGACGAAGGGTGTCGAGGTTGCGCGAAAGCTCGACAAGATGGGGATGCACGCCTCCGATACCGCGCAGATCTTCTTCGACGACGTACGCGTGCCGCAGAGGAACCGCGTCGGCGAGGAGGGCAAGGGCTTCACCTATCAGATGCTGCAGTTCCAGGAGGAGCGCCTCTGGGCGGCCGCGCGCGCGCTCAGGGGGAACGAGCGGATCATCAATGCGACGATCGATTACACACGGGGGCGCATGGCGTTCGGCCGGCCTATCCTCGACAATCAAGTCGTGCATTTCCGGCTCGCCGAGCTGCAGACCGAGATCGAGCTGTTGAGGAGCCATGTCTACCGCTGCTGCGAGCTTTATCTGCAGGGGCAGGACGTGACCAAGCTCGCCTCCATGGCTAAGCTCAAGGCGGGGCGGCTCAGCCGCGAGGTGAGCGATGGCTGTCTGCAATATTGGGGCGGCATGGGTTTCATGAATGAGACGGTCGTCAGTCGCGCCTATCGCGACACGCGTCTTTCCTCGATCGGCGGCGGCGCCGACGAGATCATGCTCACGATCCTCGCGAAGTACATGGGGACGCTGCCGGGGACAGCGAACGCGCGGAAGAAGGACGAATAGCCCGCTGCGTCAATCTCAAAGCTGTCGATATGACCCCGCGGGCATAGCACCTCCGAAGAAGGCGTCAGCACCTCTTCCCAGCAGCCCGCGGTAAAGCAAGAGAGTCCCGCCGCGGGCGTGGCACTACGAAGCGGTTGCGAAGCACCTCTTCACAGCAGCCCGCGGCATCAAAGAATCAAGGCGCCAGCGTCTCGCGTGGCATGGGCGGCGCGTCGGGATCGTGCTCACGCTCGCGATCGCTTGCGAGCTCCCTGACCTGATCCTTGCCGTAGATGTCGGGACGGAAGATCAGACGGCCATCCTCCTCGACCCACGCCGTGACGTAGGCGAAGGCGACCGGGATGGGGCGCGCCAGCGTGATGTCGACGGGCTGGCCACCCTGGACGATCTCCTCGACGCGCTGCCGGCTCATGTTGGGCTCGTCGCGCGCGATCCAGGCTGCGAGGTCGAAGACTTCCTGTACGCGGACACAGCCGGCGCTGAAGGCACGGGAGCGCTGCTCGAAGAGCTGCTTCATGGGCGTGTCATGCATGTAGACGCCCTCCCCGTTCGGCATGTCGATGCGCACGAGGCCGAGCGCGTTGTGCGGGCCCGGATCCTGGCGGAAACGCAGGTTCTTCGCATCGACCGTGCGCCAATCGACATTCGTCACGTCGATCTCGGGGCCGACGAAGCTGCCCGTCAGAACGCGGATGTGCTCCTTCTGGAGGTAGTCCGGTTCCTTGACCAGTTTCGGAATGACATCGAGGTTGGCGATGCTCTCGGGCACACGCCAGAAGGGGAAGAAGTTGAGTGCACGAATATTGGCGGTGACGACAGGCGTCTGGCGATCCGGCTTGCCGGAGATCACGCGATGGCGCGACTCGACGACATTTCGCGAGACGGCTTCGAGCTGAAAGCCCGGCGAGTTCACGAGGACGTAACGGTCGTCCATCTTGAGCGCGAGCAGATCGCGAATGCGATTGTGGTTCATGCGCAGCTGCGCGAGACGCGCGGACGGCGATACGTTCAGCGCCTGCAATGTCGGACGGTCGACGCGACCGCTGACGCGCAAGCCATGGCGGCTTTGGAAGCGGCGGACGCCAGCCTCCAGCTCACCGTCGAGGACAAGCGATTGATAGCCGCGCTGAGGCCGCACGTCGCCCCACAGAACCAGAACGCGCCGCACCATCGGGATGCGCTCGTCCTCATCGCCTGGGCGAATCATGCGCGTGCCAGGAATGGTCGGCCAGCCGCCATCGGCGACGACGCGCTCCACGCGGCTGATGGCATCCGACATGGAGGAGAGCATTTCCTGCGAACGGAGCGGCATCGAGCCCTCGCGCAGGTCGTCGAGCACGTCGGCCTGGGCCGCTTGGCGCGGGCGGCGATCGCGCTGACCGGGATCGCTGAAAGACGCGAAACCGGGCAGCTGCTGCCACCATTCCTGAGCATGGGCCTTGGCGCCGAACAGACCGGCGGCGAGCCCGAGGCCCGCAGCGAGAGTCTGTCTACGCGTTAAATTTTTGGATCCGGCGACCGCCCCATGGGCGGTGCCCCCCTTACCCCGTTCTTTTGTCATCTTGCGCTCACGATCGGTGTTCTAAGAGCCGGCCGACCTGCCGGACGCTATGCACGCAACGGCACCGTCCCACTAGTCCGCATAATTGTGCTTTGCGGCAGCAGCAAGGTTGCGTGTTCATCATTGCCCGGACCTATAACTGATTTCCCGGCCTGCGGCCAAACCACGCCCCATCACTGTCGCGTGAGTAACGTACGGATTCGCGTGAGGGTTTCCCGTTAGCAACACTGGTAACCGCATCGAAGGAAATCTCGACAAGTGATTGGGTCTTCGCCTAATATCCCGCCGCGAATTGGGCTGCTTAGGGGCAAGCCATGCGGCGTGGGCGTTATGCGGAGAAGCCGGGTTGGGCTTCTGCGAAGGTCAGATCTTGCAGCCGGGCGGCTTTGCTGGCCTTGGGGCTGGCGGCTTTTCTCTTTCAATCTCAGCCTTCCATGGCGGTGGACCTGACGCCCTGCCGGGCGCCGGGGCCGCTCGTGGGCTTCGAGTCGCCGTTGCGCGGCCTCGCGCGGGCCGTCGAGCACGGGCGCGTTGTCCGGATCGTCGCGCTTGGCTCGTCATCGACCGAGGGGACTGGAGCCTCGACGAAGCAGGCGACGTACCCGGCCCGCTTCGATCAGGAGATGGACCGGCGCTTTCCGGAGAAGGACTTCCAGGTCGTCAATCTCGGCAAAGGCGGCGAGCTTGCCAAGGACATGCTCGGGCGCCTCGTCCGCGATGTGATCCCGACGCGACCGGCCCTGGTCCTGTGGCAGACAGGGGTCAATGATGCGATCAGCGGCGTTGATGTAGCGGAGTTTCGCCGGATCCTGGTGAGCGGCATCGCGGCCCTGAAGGCAGCAGGCATCGAAGTCGTGCTGGTCGATCCGCAGTTCTATCCGCGCGCCGCGAATGTCCCGAGTTATATGGACTACGTGACCGCCACGCGGAACGTCGCCCGTGAGCAGGGCGTTCCGGTCTTCCGCCGGTATGCGATCATGCAGCATTTGATCGCCAGCGGTCAGCACTCGGTCGATGCGCTGCTGTGGAAGGATAAATTTCACCTCAACGACACGTCGTACGCGTGCCTAGCTGAGCTGATGGCGGAGGCTGTCGAGAGAGAAATCCGGCGCCCTGCAGCGCCTGTGATCTCGGCTGGCGTGACGCCCATGCCGCTCAGCGGCTGGTCATCGACTACCGCATATTGAGGGCGATCAGACGCCCCCGGCCCTACCAGTGATGGCGCCTGATGTAACCGTGATGCTCCGCGTGCCAGCGGCGCTGGTTCCAGTCCTTGCGCGGATGCCCCCATGCCTGGAAGTAGGGCGGCCGGACCTCGATCCAATCGTAGTAGTGGGCTAGCTGGCGCGCGCGAACATAGCGGGCGGACGACCAGTAGGCTGAATTGTAGTAGGGGTAGTAGCCGCGCGGGCTGTACTTGTAGGCGTATCGATCACGGGGGAACGCGTACCGATGGTGATCGAGCGCGACCTTGCGGGCGACTCTCGGCTTGCTGCGATCCTTCATGCCGTCCGCTGCCGCCTCCTGCAGCGGAGCCGCACTGAAACCGGCCACGGCGACGAGCCCCAGCAGCGACATCGTCCAGCGCATCATCGATCTCCTCAAGCGGCGGCTGCCGCCCCCTCGAGGGCGGCGAATCATAGCACTCAAATGCAAGTTTATACCGAACCGTCAATCGCTGTGTGGATCATGTACACAAATGCTGAATTTTGCTTTTTCGGTGTCACGCTGATGCCGCAATAGCCGCCGACAGGAGGCTGTGGACGGGCGGCTCCCGTCGAGGAGCAAGAGAACCGTTCCAGACAGGTTAATGGCTGCGGTTGCCCGCGTGGTGGCAGCTGTGCGGCCCAGCTTCGGGGGATGGACGTGCAGACAAAGATGCTGAGTGTCCGGGTGGCCGGTGCCGCTATCGCGTTCCTCATCGGCGCCGCCGCGCCATTCGGCAAGGCGATGGCGCTCGAGCCGCGCGCGGATGAGAAATCGCGGATCAAGGCCTGCGAGAAGTCACTCTGTCAGGTTGTCGTTGCGAAGAAGCCCGCAAACGGTGATCTGCAGTGCCCCCTGAGCAAGGTTTGGTCCAAGAAGACCATGAAGGAGGGTTCGGCCAAGAAGCTGCGCTGGGGTTTCGGTGCCGCCAAGTGCGAGGTCGATCTCAAGGTGCCGCGCGACATGATCGTCGGGGCGCTCTCCGCAGCCGAGATCAAGGTTACGCTGCCGACGCACACCGTCGAGTGCGAAGTCGAGCGTGAAAACTCGGTCGACAAGGCGCAGATCACACTCGCCCCGATCATCGAGTTCAAGGATGGCAAGGCGAAGAAGATCTGGGTCAACGTCACCGACATCAAGGCGCCGGGCGTGATCAGGGGCGTCGTGTGGTCGGCGGCCCAGCTCGAGGATTCGGTCGGGATATTTCACCGCCGGATGCTCAAGTCGGTGAACAAGTTCATTACCGAGGAATGCCCTAAAGTTGTCGCCGGGGGTTGACCCGAGGCTTCAATCGGCGAAAAACCCTGCGCATGTTGCGGCGCCACCAGATTGATGGTGCAGTACAGCATGCATTCCAGCAAGCAGGGTGACGCAGCGCGATGATCGACTACGTTTCGAAGGGCCGGCTCAAAGTGGCGAAGGTCCTCGCCGACTTCGTCGATCAGGAAGCACTTCCGGGCACCGGCATCGACGCCGCGGCTTTCTGGGCCGGTCTCGAGCGCATCGTAACGACGCTCGGCCCCGACAACCGCACGCTGGTCGCAAAACGCGGCACTCTGCAAGGTGAGATCGACGCTTGGCACAAGGCCAGGCGCGGTCAGCCGCATGATCCCGCCGCCTATCGAGCTTTTCTCGAGCGCATCGGTTATCTGGTGCCGGAGGGCCCGGACTTCACCATCGATACGGCGGGCGTGGACGCCGAGATCGCAACAATGGCCGGGCCGCAACTCGTGGTGCCGGTGAGCAGCGCGCGCATGGCGCTCAATGCCGCCAATGCGCGCTGGGGCTCGCTCTATGATGCGCTCTACGTGTCGGACGCCATTTCGGAAGAAGGTGGTGCTGCGCGCGGTGCGTCGTACAACCCGGCTCGCGGTGCCAAAGTCGTCGAGCAGGCGCAGACTTGGCTCGACGCTTTCCTGCCGATCGAAAACCTCAAGGGCGCGCGCTCGCACGGCGAGGTGCTTGCCTACACGATCGAGGTCGGGACGCTCATTTTCGACGTCGGCGCACAAGAGCCGCGCGCCTATCTCTCCGACAGCGCCCAGTTTCTCGGCTATCGGGGCGACCCATTGAAGCCGAGTGCCATTCTGTTGGAGCACAACGGCCTAGGTATCGAGTTGCGTTTCGATCGTGGAAATCCCGTTGGCGCCGTCCATCCAGCGGGACTCGCCGATGTGCATGTCGAGGCCGCGCTGACGACGATCATCGATTTCGAGGATGCGACCGCTGCAGTCGATCCTGATGACAAGGTGGCCTGCTATCGCAATTGGCTGGGCCTGATGAAGGGTACGCTTCAAGCGACCATCGATACGGTGCGCGGCACGACGACGAGGCGGCTCGAGTCAGACCGCGTTTATCAGCTTCCCGATGGAGGCGAAGCCGCTGTGCCGGGACGCAGCTTGCTGCTCGTGCGCAACGTCGGTCATCTCATGAGTGATGCAAGCGTCCTCGATACCGATGGCGTGCCTGCACCCGAGGGCATTCTGGATGCGCTGATCACGAGCCTCATCGCGCTGCACGATCTCAAAGGCAGTGGCGCCTTCAGCAACAGCCGCGAGAGCTCGATCTATATCGTGAAGCCGAAGATGCATGGCCCCGAGGAGGTCGCTTTCGCTGACCGTCTGTTCGGTATGGCCGAGGACGTGCTCGATCTGCCGCGCAATACCCTCAAGATGGGCCTTATGGACGAGGAGCGCCGCACGAGCGTGAACCTCAAAGAGTGCATCCGGGCTGCCCGTTCGCGTGTGTTCTTCATCAACACCGGCTTTCTCGACCGTACGGGTGACGAGATCCACACGAGCATGGAAGCGGGGCCTGTGATCCGCAAATCCGAGATGCCGAAGACACCGTGGATCAAGGCCTACGAGAACCGCAACGTCGATACCGGCATTTCGTGTGGCCTCCCTGGGCACGCGCAGATCGGCAAGGGCATGTGGGCCAAGCCTGATCTGATGTCCGCGATGCTCAAGGAGAAGATCGCGCATCCCGAGGCTGGTGCGAGTACGGCGTGGGTGCCGTCGCCGATCGCTGCGACGCTGCACGCCATCCACTATCATCTGGTCGATGTCGGTGCGCGGCAGGCTGTCATCGCCAGTCGGCAGCGGGCCAGCCTCGATGACCTGCTGACACCGCCGATTGCCGATCGGCCGAACTGGTCGGCGGAAGACGTTCAGCGCGAGCTCGATAACAATGCGCAGGGCATTCTCGGCTACGTCGTGCGCTGGATCGACCAGGGGATCGGCTGTTCGAAGGTGCCGGACATCGACAACGTGGCACTCATGGAGGACCGCGCGACGCTGCGGATATCGAGCCAGCACATTGCCAACTGGTTGCACCATGGCGTGGTCAGTGAGGCCCAGGTTATTGAAACCTTGGAGCGCATGGCGGCCATCGTCGACCAGCAGAATGCCGGCGATCCCACGTACCGGCCCATGGCGAGGGATTTCGACAGCTCGATTGCGTTTCAGGCGGCACGGGACCTCGTGCTCAAGGGGCGCCAACAGCCGAGTGGGTACACCGAGCCGATCCTGCACGCACGCCGCCTTGAGGCGAAGGCGCGGGACCGGTCAACAAGCTGAGCGGATGGACTTGAACGGTCGGCGCGCCTAAATTGGCATCTGCCGGGAGACTTCGAGGAGGGTGGACGAGCATGAACGACGCACCTGTGGCCAGCGACACGCACCGCATCAACTCGCTCGCCGAGCTAGAGGCCCTCTACGGGGCGCCGAGCGGTGCCGCCGTCGCGAAGGAGATCGATCACCTGAACGGTCCCTACCGGGCATTTGTCGAGAAGGCGCCGTTCGTCGCCATCGCGTCGGCGGGCTCGGAAGGCCTCGACTGCACGCCCCGCGGCGATCCGGTCGGGTCTTTCGTGCGGGTCGTGGATGATCGGACGCTGCTGATCCCGGACCGGCGTGGCAACAACCGCATCGATACGCTGCGCAATATCGTCGAGACCGGACGCATCGGACTGCTGTTCCTGATCCCCGGCGTCGGCGAAACGCTGCGCGTGAACGGCCGCGCCCATATCACGACCAATCCTGCGCTCTGTGCCACCTTCGAGATGCAACGCCAGGTGCCGAAGAGCCTCATCGTCGTGGAGATCGAAAAGGTCTACTTCCAGTGCACGAAGGCGCTCGTGCGCTCGAAGCTCTGGGATCCGGCCACGCAGATCAAGCGGACGGAATTGCCGAGCGTCGGCGAGCTGGTCGCTGCGACAATGAAGGATGCCGACGCCGCCGAGTACGACCGCATCTATCCCGAGCGCATCAAGCAGACGATCTACTGATCGGGAGAGCGAGCGCTCAGGGCTTGCTTTCGCCGAGGCGGGTCGCGTGGCTTGCGGCGACATGCCAGGTCTGGCCCTCGCGCGTGTACACGGCTGTCCAGCGGACGTCGTAGGTTTTGCCGTCGTCGGCCTTGATCGGCGAAACGCCGGTGGCGATGCCGACCCAGTCGTTCGGAATGCGGATGACGAGATCGCTGACGGGCGCGGTCTCGATGACGGGGTCGCCCTTCAGCAGCGTGGCGATGCGCGCTTCCTTGTCGTCGATCTTGCCCGTGGTGTGCGTGTGCGCGAAGGACGGTGCATACATGCGCTGAAGCCGCTTGGCATTCTTGGCTTTGATGGCAGCAGCCACCTCCTTGCGAAATGCCGCGACCTCCTCGCTGATCAGCTTGCGCTGGGCTTCGCTGACGATGGCGGGTGGATGGGCCAGCGCGTGCTGATTGAACGCAGCGAACACGCCGGCGAGGGCGGCTAGCAGAACGGCACTTGTAGCAAGACGCACAACACGCATGGTTGAGGCCTTCCCGCAGTTGCTGGGCGGCGGCAGCATAGCATCTGGATTGTGGCGGGGAAGCTCCGCCGCTGTCCCTTCTCCCCGTCCTATACGGGGAGAAGGTTAGGATGAGGGGCGGCGGCAAACGCTGACGTTTGCGCGCTCTGCCGCCCCTCACCCTAGCCCTCTCCTCGCGAGCGGGGAGAGGGGACAGGTGGTTTATACCGACAGCCTGCGTCGCACGTCGGCCTCGACCATTTCGGCGCGTGTTCCTGACAGCACGACCTGCCCGCGGTCCATGACAGCGTATCGGTCGGCGAGATCGCGCGCGAACTCGAAGTACTGCTCGACGAGCAGGATGGCCATCTCGCCCTTCTTGCGCAGGTAGTCGATGGCGCGCCCGATATCCTTGATGATGGAGGGCTGAATGCCCTCGGTCGGCTCGTCGAGGACGAGAAGGCTCGGGCGCATGACGAGGGCGCGGCCGATCGCGAGCTGCTGCTGCTGGCCGCCCGAGAGATCGCCGCCCCGCCGCCGGAGCATGGACTTGAGCACCGGAAAGAGCGTGAAGATCTCGTCGTCGATCTGGCGGTTATCGCCCGAGAGCGGCGCGAGGCCCGTCTGCAGATTTTCCGCAACGGTGAGCAGCGGGAAGATCTCACGGCCCTGAGGCACGATCGCGATGCCAGCCCGTGCGCGCTCGTAGGGCGGTAAGCCGTTGAGCGTTTGGCCGTTCCATTCGATATGTCCGGCGCTGACCGGATGATGACCGACGATGGCCCGCAGCAGCGTAGTCTTGCCGACACCATTGCGGCCCATGAGCGATGTCACTTCGCCCTTGCGCACTTCGAGGTTCACGCCGCGCAGCACCTGCGCGGCGCCGTAGTGCAGGTCGACATCTTCGACCTTCAGCATGGCGCGCTCTCCTGTCTTTCAGCGCCCAAGGTAGACCTCGATGACGCGAGGATTCTCCGAAACCGTATCGATCGCCCCCTCCGCGAGCACGGATCCTTCATGCAGGCACGTGACCTTCACGCCGAGGGCGCGCACGAAGGCCATGTCGTGCTCGACGACGACGACCGAATGATCCGCTGCAGAAATGCGCCGCAGCAGAGCCGCGGTCGCTTCTGTCTCGGCATCCGTCATGCCGGCGACGGGCTCATCGACGAGCAGGAGCTTGGGATCCTGCGCGAGCAGCATCCCGATCTCGAGCCATTGCTTCTGGCCATGGCTCAGCAAGCCTGCGAGGCGGTCGCGCTGCGCTGAAAGTCCGGCGATTTCGAGAATCTCGTCGATGCGCTGGGCCTCTGCCTGGCTCGTGCGCGCAACGATCACGCTGCGCGCGCGGCGATCGCCCTTCAGCGCAAGAAGGATGTTGTCCTCGACCGTGTGGCTTTCGAAGACGGTCGGCTTCTGAAACTTGCGGCCGATGCCGAGATTGGCGATCGATGCTTCGTCGAGGCGCGTGAGGTCGATGCCGTGGTCGAACAGAACTTCGCCTGTATCCGGGCGCGTCTTGCCGGTGATCACGTCCATCATGGTCGTCTTGCCGGCGCCGTTGGGACCGATGATCGCGCGCATTTCGCCGGGCGCGATCTGTAGCGAGAGAGCATTCAGGGCGCGGAAACCGTCGAAGGAGACGGTCACGCCGTCGAGATAGAGGAGGCTCGGCGTCAGGGGAGCAGGTGCGTCGGTCGGAACCAGCGTCGTCATGGCTTGGTCCTACTCCGCAAGCTGGGGAACGGGCGCGGGCTTGGTCTCGGTCTTCTCCGCTCGAGAAGAACGCCAACGTTCCCAGAGGTCATTGAACTTCCCGAGAATGCCCTTCGGCAGCCAGATCGTGGTGACGACGAAGAGCGCTCCGAGCGCAAAGAGCCAGTAAGGCGCGAGGAGGCCCGTCGTGAAGGTCGTCTTGGCGTAATTCACGAGCACGGCGCCGAGCGCGGCGCCAGCGAGCGTGCCGCGTCCGCCGACAGCGACCCAGATCACGACCTCGATGGAGTTCGCCGGCAGAAACTCGCTCGGATTGATGATGCCGACCTGCGGCACGTACAGCGCGCCGGCAACGCCGGCCATGATGGCCGAGACCGTGAAGACGAAGGTTTTGTAGTGCTCGACGCGATAGCCGAGGAAGCGCGTGCGGCTCTCCGCGTCACGAATCGAGACGAGGACCTTGCCGAGTCGCGATGACACGATGGCCCGCGCCGCGAGGTATCCGAGAGCCAGTGCTACTGCCGAGGCTGCGAAGAGTGCGGCCCGCGTCGTGTTCGCCTGGACTGGAAAGCCCAGAATGTCCTTGAAGTCGGTCAGGCCGTTGTTGCCGCCGAAGCCCATGTCGTTGCGGAAGAACGCCAGCATGAGCGCGTAGGTCAGCGCCTGCGTGATGATCGACAGGTACACGCCCGTCACGCGGCTTCGGAACGCGAACCACCCGAACACGAACGCGAGCAGGCCGGGCACGGCCATCACCATGAGGAAGGCAAACCAGGCGTTCTCGAAACCGTACCAGTACCATGGCAACTCTTTCCAGTTCAGGAACACCATGAAGTCGGGGAGCACGGGGTGCGCGTAGACACCTCGCGTGCCGATCTGGCGCATGAGGTACATGCCCATGGCGTAGCCGCCTAGTGCAAAGAAGGCACCATGTCCGAGCGAGAGAATACCGCAGTAGCCCCAGACAAGATCGAGCGACAGCGCGAGCAGTGCGAAGCAGAGGTACTTGCCGAGCAACGCCAGCGTCGCGGTGGAGATGTGAAAAGGCGAAGTCTCCGGCACGGCAAGGTGCAGGATCGGTACGACAATGGCGAGGCCGAGCACGATCGCGAGGAACCACTTTCCCGTTCGGTCGTCGGCGAGGAGCGCGCGCGTGATCATGCCTCCACGGCCCTCCCCTTGAGTGCGAACAGGCCGCGCGGCCGCTTTTGGATGAAGAAGATGATCGCGACCAGCAGGATGATCTTGCCAAGCACCGCGCCCGCGTAAGGCTCGAGCAGCTTGTTCGCCATGCCGATCGAGAGGGCGCCGACGAGCGTGCCCCACAGATTGCCGACGCCGCCGAAGACGACGACGAGGAAGCTGTCGATGATGTAGCTCTGGCCGAGGTTCGGGCTGACGTTGTCGATCTGCGAAAGGGCGACGCCAGCGAGGCCAGCGATTCCCGAGCCGAGACCGAAGGTGAGCGCATCGACGCGGCCCGTGCGGATGCCCATGGAGGAGGCCATGCGCCGGTTCTGCGTCACAGCACGCATGTGAAGCCCGAGTGGCGTATAGCGCAGCGCCAGCAGCAGGCCGACAAAGATTAGTGCAGCGAAAATGACGATATAGAGCCGGTTCCAGGTGATGACGAGGCCGCCGATCTCCATGGCGCCGGACATGAATTGCGGCGTTCCGACCTCGCGGTTCGTCGGGCCGAAGGTCGTGCGCACGGCTTGCTGCAGGATAAGGCTGATGCCCCAGGTGGCGAGCAGCGTTTCGAGTGGGCGACCGTAGAGATGGCGGATGACGCCGCGCTCGATCGCGACGCCGACGCCGCCGGCAACCAGGAAGGCGAGCGGAATGGCGATCGCGAGCGAGTAGTCGAAGAGGCCGGGCGCGTAACCGCGGAAGAATTCCTGAACGATGAATGTCGAGTAGGCGCCGAGCATGACCATCTCGCCGTGCGCCATGTTGATCACGCCCATGACGCCGAACGTGATGGCGAGGCCGATCGCAGCAATCAGCAGCACGGAGCCGAGCGAGACGCCGTACCAGATGTTCTGGACATAGCCCCAGAGCTGGAGACGCTGCTCGATGGAGGAGATGGCGCTCGTGGCCGCCTCGCGCGCAGGTCCGGCGGTGTCTGCTGGAAGGGTGCGCAGGATCGATAGCGCGTCACGGGTGCCGCTGTTGCGCAGGAGCGCGATCGCCTCAAGGCGCTGTGCCTCGGTCGCGTCCTTCTTGACGAACGTGACGGCGGCCCAGGCGAGCTGTAGCTCGGTGCGCACCGTGGCATCCTTCTCGGCCGCTATTGCCGCATCGAGCACCGGCAGTGCGGTTTCGTCACGAGACTTCATCACCGCCTGCGCAGCCTGGATGCGGCGCGCGGGATCCGGGTTCATCAGGCTGAGGGCGCCCATCGCCGCGCTAGCAGCGGTGCGGACGCGATTGTTCATGCGGGCCGCGGAAAGATCGGCCGGCGGCGCGGCGACGACCTCATTGGTCGCGGCGTCACGCACAGAACCGGCGGCGTCGCGGTAGTAGATCTTTTGGTTTGAGCCACCGATGAGCAGGCGGCGATCCTGCAGCGCTTCGATTAGCGCCGCGGCGTGCGGCGCGCCCGATCGCGCGATCGCGTCGATTCCGGCGGCGGTGTCGTTGAAGCTGTCCTTGGCCATCAGGGCGAGCCCCGCGGCGAGATCCTCGGGGGCAGCTCTAGCGGTTGCCGGGCCTGTGAGCCAGCCGCCCGCGAGCGCTGCGATCAGCAGGGCGATACGTGTGAACCGGTGCATAGGCCCTCTTCATTCCGGTCGAGTACGCCGAGCGGTGAGCGATCGGGTTTTCGAGACGGTCTCCCCGCCAACGTGGCGGGGAGACACACGCGTGTGCGTGCAGGCTGTGACGTGGTGGAGGACACGCCGGTCAGTCGCAGGCGTCAGGAGCCACACTTTCCTGTCTTGGTATTGAAGTTGCCGCACTTCTTGCCAACCCAGTCGGCTTCGAGGTCCTTCGAGCCTTCGAGGTAGTCGGTCCATGCGTCGCCGGGCACGAGGTCCTTCGTCTGCCACACGACGTCATACTGACCATCGGCGCGGATTTCGCCGATCAGCACGGGCTTGGTGATGTGGTGGTTCGGAAGCATCTTCGAGATGCCGCCCGTCAGGTTCGGCGCTTCGATGCCCGGCAGGGCGTCGATCACCTTGTCGACGTCGAACGTGCCGGCCTTCTCGACAGCCTTGACCCACATTGCGAAGCCGATGACGTGCGCTTCCATCGGATCGTTGGTCACGCGCTTCGGGTTCTTCGTGTAGGCCTGCCACTTCTTGATGAACTCGTCGTTCGCCGGGTTCTTGACCGACTGGAAGTAGTTCCAGGCGGAGAGATGGCCGACGAGGTCCTTGGTGTCGAGGCCCGCGAGCTCTTCCTCGCCGACCGAGAATGCGACGACCGGGATGTCGGTTGCCTTGACGCCCTTGTTGGCGAGCTCCTTGTAGAACGGTACGTTGGCATCACCGTTGATGGTCGAAACGACGGCGGTCTTCTTACCGCCAGAGCCGAACTTCACGATATCGGACACGATCGTCTGCCAGTCGGAATGACCGAATGGCGTGTAGTTGATCATGATGTCCTCCTTCGCGACGCCTTTGGCGAGGAGGTAGGCTTCGAGAATTCGGTTGGTTGTGCGCGGATAGACGTAGTCGGTGCCAGCAAGCACCCACCGCTTCACATCGCCGCCTTCCTTGCTCATGAGATAGTCGACGGCCGGAATGGCCTGTTGGTTTGGTGCGGCGCCCGTGTAGAAGACGTTGCGCTCGCTCTCCTCACCCTCGTACTGCACGGGGTAGAAGAGGATGTTGTTCAGCTCCTTGAAGACCGGCAGCACGGACTTGCGGCTGACGCTCGTCCAGCAGCCGAAAACGGCCGAGACCTTGTGCTGCGTGATGAGTTCGCGTGCCTTCTCGGCGAAAAGCGGCCAGTTGGACGCCGGGTCGACGACGACGGCCTCGAGCTTCTTGCCGAGCACGCCGCCCTTCTTGTTCTGCTCCTCGATGAGGAACAGCATGGTGTCCTTGAGCGTCGTTTCGCTGATCGCCATCGTGCCGGAGAGCGAGTGGAGCACGCCGACTTTGATCGTGTCTTGGGCTTGAGCGAGCGAAGCGCCCGCAAGCAATGCGCCTCCCGCCAGTGCCGTCGCGGCTATTCCCGCGAGCACGTTCCGACGTTTCAGCATGCTTTTCCTCCTGTGACGGGTGAACTGACGGTTAACAGCGGTCGCAAGCCGTGTGCCAACGCGCGGAGGAAGCCAAAAACGTAGTCTCTTCAGAGAACTAGGTGGAAGCACCTGCCCGGCATGATGCCATCAGGGGCAATGGTGGAGATTAAAAAATAGGCAGGTGGCTCGCCTTGCCTGCAAATCAGTCGCCGGCCGCGCGCAACATGCGGGCGTAGCAGGCAACCTGCCCGGATACGATGCGCCGGGAGCCCCGGGCGGCCAAACGAAAGCCCTGATGGAGGGGTGCTCCATCAGGGCTCGCTGTCGTCGGCAGGAGTGGCGCGCTTCAGTCGCCTTTCAGGCGGGCGTGAAGCAAACGATCTTGGTGCCGTCCTCGCGGGGCTTGAAGACCGCCTTGACCTTCTGGCCGATCTTCACGGCTGACGGGTCGCAATCGACGATGTTGGTCATCATCGAGGGGCCTTCGTCGAGCGTCACGTAGGCAATGACGTAGACGGGCTTCGCGGGGCGCATGACCGAGTAGGTGTAGACCGTGCCCGTGCCCTTGGATTCGCGCATCTCGACGTCCGTCGAGAGACACATCGGGCAGACGCCGCGCGGGTAGTAGTAAGACTTGTTGCACGGCTTGCAGTAGCCGAGCAGCAGCTTGCCGGCGTTGGCGCCTTCCCAGTAGGGCTCGGAGCCCGGGGTCGCGGGAACGACCGGATAAATTCTCTCTTCACCTGCCATCGTCGTTTACTCCCGCTCCATGATGACCGTCCCGCCGACGTGCCGCGTGCCGAGCGAGCCGCCCGTGCCGTGCGCCAGCGCGATATCGCAATTCGGAACCTGCACTTTCGGATGGGCCTCACCGCGCAGCTGGCGAACGGCCTCGATGACCTTGGTCATGCCACCGCGGTTGCCCGGGTGGTTGTTGCAAAGGCCGCCGCCGTCAGTGTTGAACGGGAGCTTGCCGACGCCCGAGATGAGGTTGCCGTCGGAGACGAACTTGCCGCCCTGGCCGACCTCGCAGAAGCCGAGATCTTCGAGCTGCATGATGACCGTGATCGTGAAGCTGTCGTAGATCGAGGCGTACTTGATGTCCTTGTGCTTGACGCCCGCTTCCTCGAACGCGCGCGCACCCGACCAGCGACCGGCCGAGAACGTCAGGTCGAGATCCTGGCCGCCCATCTGGTGCTTCACGGCTTCACCCGTGCCGAGAACCTTGACCAGCGGCCGCTTCAGGCTCTTCGCGATCTCAGGCTTGGTGATGATCAGCGCGCCGCCACCGTCGGAAATGACGCAGCAGTCGAGGCGATGCAGCGGATCGGCGACCATCGGCGAGTTGACGACTTCCTCGACGGTCACGACTTTCGGCAGCATGGCGTGCGGATTGTACTGCGCGTGGTGCGAGGCCGCGACCTTCACCCAGGCGAGCTGCTCAGCGGTGGTGCCGTACTGGTGCATGTGCCGCATGGCGCACATGGCGTACATATTCGCGGTCGCGGGGCCGTACGGGAACTCGAACTGGAGATCCGGCTGGCTCGGATTGCCCATGCGCGGGTTGGTGCCGGTCTGCACGCCCTCGGAGCGCGGACGGCCGGCGAGCGTGACGAGCGCGATGTTGCACTTGCCCGCTGCGATCGCCTGTGCCGCATGGCCGACATGGAGGAGATAGGACGAGCCGCCCGTGTCCGTCGTGTCGATGTGCTTCAGGCGGAGGCCCATGTAGTCGGCGAACGAGTTGCCGCCGAGGCCTGGCGTGTCGCCGGCCGCGCAGAAGTACCCGTCGATGTCATCCTTGCTGAGCCCCGCATCCTCGATCGCGCCTTTGGCGACCTCGGCGTGAAGCTGAGCGAGGGACTTGTCCGGCGCCTTTCGCGTCGGGTGCTCGTAGGCCCCGACAATGTACGCTTTGCCCTTGGTGCTCATCCGGCCATGCTCTCCCAGAACTCCCGTGATTTTCATTCGCTTGGATGGGGTTGAACGTCTACGCCTCAGATCGGCGGCGTCAAGTCCGGGCTGGGCAAAGGCCTATGCAAATGACGCTCGTGGTGGGACGCTTATTCGCGTAGGGATGGTCGCGGGCGGGTTTGAGTTGGTAGCTTGGCTTGCGATGGCCGGAATTGCTGAACCCTTGCTGCCTTCCGGCCGATCCTTATAATCGCGGACGGTGATCGCGGGGTCTATGGGGCGAGCGATATCATGTTGTTGCGCGTGTTGTTGATTTTGGGCGGCTACGTTGCGGCGTGCATTGCCTTCGCGTTCGTCCTTGTCGCCTTTGTCTTCACGCCGGCGGAGTTCGCAGGCGCCGAGGCCGGATCCGGTCGGCTCTCCATGGCGGCCTTCCAGCTGCTCGCGAGCTCCATCCAGGTGCTGATCTTTGCGGCGCCGCTGGCCTTCGTCGCGGCGGCCATGGCGGAATGGCGCGGCATCGGCGACTGGATCTTCTATGCGCTCGTGGGGCTGCTGATCGCCGGGGTTGGATTTCTTGCGCAGTATGTGAGTGAGCTGCAGGGCGCGCCGACCATCGTCAACAACTATGCGCTGACGGCCTTCATGACGGGCGGCTTTGTTGCAGGCTTGGTGTACTGGCTGGTGGCCGGCCGCACCGCCGACGAACGCCGGCGCGCCGCTGAGATCGAGGCAGCCAATGCTCCATCGAGACCACGCCGCGCGCACGGGCCAGTGACCTAGGCGGGAACGGCCTACTATCTTTTCGATATCTCGCAGGTCGGAATGCGCTCATGCGGAACCTGCGAATAGGCATCGTCGGCGCCGGCGTCGGCGGGCTCGCGTCAGCGGCCTTCCTTGCGCGCAATGGCCACGATGTCCAACTGCTCGAGCGCTTTGCCGAGGCGAGACCCGTTGGTGCCGGTCTCCTGTTGCAACCGACCGGCCTCGCCTGCCTCGCGCAACTCGGGCTCGATGCGCGGGCGGTTAGTCTTGGCGCCGTCATTCATGATCTTGAAGGGCGCACTGCGCGCGGCCGTCGCGTGCTCGGCATGGACTACCGCCGGCTGCAGCCTCATCTCTTCGGGCTCGGCATTCACCGCGCGAGCCTCTTCGCGCTGCTGCATGACGAGGTCGTGCGGCTCGGCGTACCGATCACGCCCGGCGTGGAGGCGTCGTACGTCGAGCGCCATGCGCAGCAACGCTCTGTCGTGGTCGACACGCTCGGTCGTCACCACGGGCCGTATGATCTCGTTATCGATGCGAGTGGCATGCGCTCAGCCCTGCGTCGCGCACTCGGCGGTCGGATCCGCAACCGCCAGTTCACCTACGGTGCCATCTGGGCCGCGCTGCCGATCACGGACGGGTGGCCCCATCGCACGACGCTCATGCAGCGCTATGACGGCGCGCCCGTCATGATCGGCGTTCTTCCCATTGGGCGACTGCCGGATGATCCGACGCCACGCTGTGCCTTCTTCTGGAGTGTGCGCGTGGATCAGCGCGAGGCGTGGATGGCGGCTGGGCTCGATGCCTGGAAGGCGCGTGTCGCGGCGCTCTGGCCCGAGGTTTCGCCCATTCTCGACGGTGTTCGGTCCACAAGCGACCTCTCGTTCGTGTCCTACGCGGATGTGATTGTCGAGCGGCCGTACTGCGAGGAGCTTGGCCTCGCGGTCATCGGTGATGGCGCACACGGCACAAGCCCGCAGCTCGGCCAGGGAGGAAATCTTGCGCTCATCGATGCGATGATGCTCTCGGCCGCGCTCGAGGAGGGCAGTTCCATCGAGGCGGCGCTCGCCGATTTCCACGATCAGCGCCGTCGCCACGTCGCCTTCTACCAACTGGCCAGCCGCTGGCTGACGCCCTTCTTCCAGTCGGATAGCCGTGTGCTCGGCTTCGTGCGCGATGCAACCTTCGGGCTCGCGTCGATGGTCCCGTTCGCCGAGGGACAGATGCTGCGTACGCTCGCCGGCATCAAGACCGGACCATTCAGCGAACTCGATCCCGGCGACTGGAGCGAGCGCTACGCCACGAGATCGCGACGGCTCACGACTTTGCCAGCATCGTCGAGCTCGTAGACGATCGGTGCGCCGGTCGCGAGTTCGCGCTTGATGATCTCTTCGCCCGTGAGCCCTTCGAGCTTCATGATGAGCGCACGCAGCGAATTGCCATGTGCGGCGATCACCACGCTCTTGCCGCTCTTGAGCTTGGGCCAGATCTCGGACTGGTAGTACGGGAGCACGCGCACGGCCGTGTCCTTGAGGCTCTCGCCGCCGGGCGGCGGGATATCGTAACTGCGCCGCCAGATGTGCACCTGATCCTCACCCCAGCGGTTGCGCGCATCATCCTTGTTGAGGCCGGAGAGATCGCCGTAGTCGCGTTCATTGAGGCGCTGGTCGCGGATCGTCTCGAGATCCGGCTGGCCAAGTTCACCGAGGATCAGGCGTAGTGTGTGCTGGGCGCGGGTAAGCACGCTCGTGTACGCGATATCGAATTTATGCCCCGCATCCTTGAGAAGACGGCCGGCCCGCGTGGCCTCCTCGATGCCCTTCTCCGTAAGGTCGGGATCCTTCCAGCCGGTGAACAGATTGAGTTTGTTCCAGGCGCTTTCACCGTGACGGACGAGGACGAGGAGGTGGGTCATGATCGCGGACAGTTCCGTTCGTTGCTGTGTGTGGTCTTCTAACGGCCGAGTGACCGCTCAGATCCCGAGAACGTCGGCCATGGTGAACAGGCCCGGGCCTTTGCCGCGGCCCCAGAGGGCAGCCTTGACGGCGCCGCGGGCAAAAATGCTGCGGTCCGTTGCGAGGTGGGTCAGCACGACGCGCTCACCGTCAGCGGCGAAGATGACGCTGTGCTCGCCGACGACATTGCCGCCGCGCAGCGTCGCGAAGCCGATGTCGCCGCGCTTGCGGGCGCCGGTATGCCCGTCGCGCGAGCGGACGCTCGTTTGGGCGAGATCGACGCCGCGGCCATCGGCCGCCGCCTGCCCGAGCATGAGCGCGGTGCCCGAGGGCGCATCGATCTTGTGCTTGTGATGCATCTCGAGCACTTCGATGTCGAAATCCTCATCGAGGGCCTCGGCGACCTTGCGCGTCAGCGCGACGAGCAAGTTCACGCCCAGGCTCATGTTACCGGCTTTGATGATGGTCGCATGGCGCGCGGCAGCCTTGACCGCGGCCTCATGCTCGCCCGCGAAGCCGGTCGTGCCGAGCACGTGGACGATGCGGGCATTGGCGGCGAGACCGGCGACCTCGACGCTCACCTCGGGTACCGTGAAGTCAAGAATGCCGTCCACCTTGGCGACGATGTCGAGTGGATCATCTGTGACCGTGACGCCGATCTTGCCGATGCCCGCGAGTTCGCCTGCATCCTGGCCAATGGCATTAGAGCCCCGCCGCTCGATGGCCCCCGCGACGACGGCGCCAGCGACAACGGCGTCGCCGCCTGTTGCGTGCACGGCACGGATCAGCTCGCGCCCCATGCGGCCTGCGGCACCCATCACGGCCAGCTTCATCGCGCTCATTGGATTATGTCCCGATTGAAAGTGCTGAGGCCCTATAGCACCGGGCCGAGCCCGGGCGAAAGAGGCCGGAAGGATCAGCCGCGCGCAACGTGCGCCGCGACGCAGAGCCAGCGTCCGTCCTGGCGTGCCCAGATATCGGTGTAGCGGCCTGCGCCGGGGCTGCCGTCGGGCTTCGTGTAGACCGTGCGCGCGTGAATGATCGCGAAGTCGCCGAAGAGGCGGATGTTCACGTCTTCCGGATGCAAGCCTGTGACCCCGACCGGATTCGAGATCCGGGCCAGGAAGCCGGCGCGGTCGATGATCGTGCAGTCGGGGTTGGTGTTCAGGAAATCGGCTGAGAGGTTCTCGTCGAACCAGCGCACGTCGGATTCGGCGACCGAGCGCACATAGTTCTCATTGAGGGCGTGGAGCGTCTCGCGGTCATTCGCTGCCATGGTTTCCTCCGTTGGACTCAAGTCGCTTCTTCGCCAGCAGGCTGCATGGAAGATTTGTGCTTGCCAAGGGAGACAAGCCGATAGTTGCCCGCTAGAAGACAGTGGGCCAAGTCCGGACATATGAGCGCCTAGCGCGTCCGACGGCCCGGTGCACTGGAAGTACCGCTGAAGTCGGCAGGGACAAGGAGGGTTCTGCAGACACGGCGTTGGTTTCTTGCACCTGAGCAGGCGCCCAAGGAGCGCCGCATCCGACTGATCTAGGAGGAAATATTGAACTCTACGAAGTCCCTTGGCCTCATCGCGGCGCTTGCCGGGTTGTGGGCACTCCAACCCTCCCTCGCGTTAGCCCAGAAGTCCGGCGGAATTTTGCGATCCTATGAGGTCTCCAATCCGCCGAGCGCCTCGATCCTCGAAGAAGCCACGAGTGCGACGACGCATCCGTTCATGGCGGTCTTCAACAATCTCGTCATTTTCGACCAGGCCGAGCCCATCAACCGCCCTGAAGCCATTCGCCCGGAGCTGGCCGAGAGCTGGACCTGGGATGAGCCGCGCACGAAGCTGACCATGAAGCTGCGCCAGGGCGTGACTTGGCACGACGGCAAGCCGTTCACGTCGAAGGACGTGAAGTGCACCTGGGATTGGACGCGTGAGGCCGATACGAAGAGCGGCTTTCGCAAGAACCCGCGCAAACTCTGGTGGGACAATATCAAGGAGATCACGGTCAACGGCGACCATGAGGTCACCTTCGAGCTCAATCGCCCGCAGCCTTCACTGCTGACGCTGATGGCCTCGGGCATGTCGCCGGTCTATCCGTGCCACGTACCGGCGCGCATCATGCGCACGAAGCCGATCGGTACCGGTCCTTTCCGGGTCGTGAATTTCGAGGCCAACAAGTTCGTGCGCCTCGAGAAGAACCCGAACTACTGGCGTCCGGGCCGGCCCTATCTCGATGGACTGGAGTTCCAGATCATCGGCAGCCGCGGCACGCGTCTTCTGGCGTTCGCTGCGGGTGAGATCGACAAGACTTTCGTGTCGGATGTCACGCGACCCCTGCTCCCTGACGTGCAATCGCGCTCGCCGAATGCGATCTGCGAGTTCGCAGCAACCGGCGTGAGTGCGAACCTTCTCGTCAATCGCGAAAAGCCGCCGTTCGACAATCCCAAGCTTCGCGAAGCGATGATGCTCACGCTCGATCGCGATGCGATGGTGAAGATTGTGTCCGGTGGTGAAGCCGCGATCGGTGGCGCCATGCTGCCGCCGCCGGCAGGCGTTTGGAGCAAGCCCGTCGAGGAGTTCAAGAAACTCCCGTCGTACGCTGGCACCATCGAGGAGCGCCGGGTAAAGGCACTGAAGATCATGGAAGAGCTGGGTTACGGCCCGAACAACAAGCTCAAGATCAAGGTGGGAACGCGCGACTACCAGTCCTACAAGGACCCGGCAGTGCTGCTCGTCGATCATCTCAACCAGATCGGCTTCGAGGCCGAGCTCGAGATCATCGAAACGTCGCTCTACTACGGGCGCATCACGCGCGGTGACTATCAGGTTGCGCTGAACCTGACGGGCACGGGCGTCGACGATCCCGACGTGACGATGTTCGAGGGTTATCTTACCGGATCGAGCCGCAACTATACGAACTACAGCAACAAGGAGGTCGACCGCCTCATTCACGCGCAGTCGGCCGAGCTGGACGTCGAGAAGCGCAAGGAGCTGGTCTGGCAGATCGAGAAGATCCTCGCCGAAGATGTGGCGCGGCCGATCATCTTCCAGAACCGCTCGGCAACGTGCTGGCATCCGCACGTGAAGGGCTACGTGCTGCACCAGAACTCGATCTACAACAGCTGGCGCTTCGAGGATGTCTGGCTCGACAAGTAAGCCAAATTCCTGATCGTCGTTTCTGTGAGGGCGGCCGGTGCGATGCACCTGCCGCCCTCATTAATTTTCCGGCCTCTGCTGCAGTGCGCCTTGATGTGCTGCCGGATGGGTGAAACACTGCCTCCGCTGCCGTCAACGAACGGTCGTGAACAAAAAAGAACGATACAAGGGAGGATACCATGATGGACCGCGTGATGCGCGGTGCCGCCGCATTGGCAATTGCGGTGTGCATGATCGCGCCGACGGCTGCGCTGGCTCAGAAGTCCGGCGGCATTCTCAGAACCTACAACAGCTCGAACCCACCCAGCGCCTCGATCATCGAGGAAGCGACGATCGCCACGGCATTCGCCTTCGCGCCGATCTTCAACAATCTCGTCATCTTCGATCAGGCGGCACCGATCAACAAGCCGGAGGTCATCCGACCGGAGCTGGCGGAAAGCTGGACCTGGGATGGGACCAATACACGCTTGACGATGAAGCTGCGCCAGGGCGTGAAGTGGCATGACGGCAAGCCTTTTACTTCGGCGGACGTCAAGTGCACGTGGGATCGCATACTCGGCAGCGACAAGGACGCCTTCCGCAAGAACCCGCGCAAGCTCTGGTGGCAGGCGCTCAAGGACATCGAGATCAAGGACGATCATGAATTCACGTTCGTTCTCGAACGCCCGCAGGCGGCCTTCCTGAGCCTGCTCGCATCGAACATGTCGCCCGTTTATCCGTGCCACGTGCCGATACGCGACATGCGCACGAAGCCGATCGGCACCGGACCCTTCAAGTTCGTGGCCTTCGACGCCAACAGCGTCATCCGCATGGAGCGCAATAAAGAATACTGGCGGGAGGGCCGGCCCTATCTCGACGGTATCGACGTCCGCATCATCGGTAATCGCTCGACGCGCCTCCTCGCCTTCTCGGCCAACGAGTTCGACATCACGTTCGTGGCAGACGTGACGGCGCCGCTCGTCGGCGATGTGAAATCCCGCTCGCCCCAGGCAATCTGTGAACTGGTTCCGTCAGGCGTCAGTACGAACCTACTCGTGAACCGCGAGAAGCCGCCATTCGACGATCCGAAACTTCGCGAGGCGATGACGCTCGCCCTCGACCGCGACGCCATGGTGAAGATCGTGACGGCAGGCAAGGCCGGCATCTCGGGAGCCATGATGGCTGAACCCGAAGGCAACTGGGGGATGCCGCAGGCACGCCTCGCGAAGTTCGCCGAATATGCCGGCACACCGACCGAGCGCCGGGAGAAGGCGCGCAAGATCATGCAGGGGCTGGGTTATGGCCCGGACAAGAAGCTGAAGGTCAAGGTCGGCACGCGCGACTTCCAGGCCTTCAAGGATCCGGCCGTGCTGCTGGTCGATCAGCTCAACCAGATCTATTTCGACGCTGAGCTGGAGATCATCGAGTCGACGCTCTACTACGGCCGCGTTACGCGCGGTGACTACGCCGTGGTGCTCAACCTCACCGGCTCCGGTGTCGACGAGCCGGACGTGACGATGGTGGAGGGCTACTCGTGCGGCTCGGAGCGCAACTACACGAAGTACTGCAACAAGGAGGTCGATCGCCTCATCGATGCGCAGTCGCGTGAAATCGACATCGCCAAGCGCAAGGAGCTCGTCTGGCAGATCGAGGAAATCCTAATCAAGGATGCAGCACGGCCGATCATCTTCCACGGCTTCGCAGGCACCTGCTGGCACCCACACGTGAAAGGCCACGTGCTCCACCAGAACTCGATCTACAACAACTGGCGCTTCGAGAACGTCTGGCTCGATAAGTAGCAGCTGTAAAGCCGCGGGCGGCGGCAGGTTTCAGCTGCCGATCGCGCGCACCATGGCCTCGCTGATGAGGCGCTTGGCCTCGTCGGCATCACCCCAGTGGTGGATCTTCACCCACTTGCCGGGCTCCAGATCCTTGTAGTGCTCGAAGAAGTGCTGGATCTGCTGAAGGGTGATGTCGGGGAGATCGGTATAGTTGCGCACGCGCTCGTACCGGCGCGTCAGCTTGATGGATGGCACGGCGATGACTTTCTCGTCGCCGCCGCCGTCATCCTCCATGACGAGAACGCCGACCGGCCGGCAGTTGATCACCGCGCCCGGCACGATCGCGCGCGTGTTGCACACGAGCACGTCGATCGGATCGCCGTCGGCCGAGAGCGTGTGCGGTACGAAGCCGTAGTTTCCGGGATAGCGCATGGGCGTGTAGAGAAAGCGGTCGACGAACAGCGTGCCCGATGCCTTGTCCATCTCGTACTTGATCGGCTCGCCGCCGACCGGCACCTCGATAATGACGTTGATGTCCTCTGGCGGGTTCTTGCCTGCCGGCACGGCATCGAGGCGCATTGAATGAGCTCCATTGGACGGATTTGGTTAGGCTTGTTCGAGGCCAGCACCTATCCGTCAGGCATCGTTGGGTTTCAATGCGGCAAGGTGCGGTACGAGGAGCCTTCTGGTCAATTGGCATATGGAGGCGTGCGACGCGTGAGGATGATATGTCAAACAATGGGTTGCGAGGTGTCGTCGCGGCAGCCGTGCTGATGACGGGATCCGGTCTCGCGGAGGCGCAGGCGCCGTCAGCTCGCGAGACGGCGATCGACCTCAAGGCGTGCAAGGTCGTCAAACGCCATTCCGACGGCAACACGTGGTCCTGCAATGGCCTCGCTGGCTATCCCGTCTACTACGCTGAGGGCGATCTCCGAGCGTTCGTCAGCGTCGGCCCGAATGCGGCCAAGCGCCAGGCAGCCGAGCAGACGCTCGGGTCCTTCAACTCCGTCTTCGCGGGGACGTCGCAACGCACTGCTCTTGAATGGCGTGTGACCGGCGACGAGAAGAAGCCCGTGCCGCATGCGACGATCCTGCGGTATTACACGAGCAATGACGAGGGCAAAGGCGAGGTGTTCGTCGTCATGAAGGTCACGGCGAAGGAGACCTGCCACGCCGCGCTCATCGAGGCGTTCGGCGATCCCAAAGCCATCGATTTCGCGCGCGAGATTGCAGACGGCGCGGCGCGCACCTTCGACTGCAAGGATGATCCTGTTGAGCATCGCCGGGGCGGCAAGAGCCCGTTCTGAGATCGGTCGCTAGACCGGCGGTCGCCAGCCGTAGACCCAGTCGTAGCGTGCCATGAGCCGTGTGGCGGGCACCGCGGCCATCGCCAGATTGCGTGCGAGGGCAGCGGGGCCGCTGAGATGAAAGATACGGCCGTTCTGACGTGACGTTGCGACGATCGCGTTGACGCGGGTTTTCCGGGCTGCCTCGTAAGCCTTGAGGGCATCGACCGGATCATCCGGATGCTCGGCGAGTTCCTTGGCCAGCACGAGCGCGTCCTCGAGAGCCATGACGCCGCCCTGTGCCAGGAAGGGAAATACAGGATGTGCGGCATCGCCCGCGAGCGCGATCCTTCCCTTGGCAAGATGCCTCAGTGGATCGGTCTCGAAGAGGGCCCAGCGCCGCCATTCCGGCGCGCGCGAGAGAACGGAGCGCAGAACCGGTGCGAACCCGGCAAGGTGGGGTTCGAGTGCGCGCCAATCGTTCGGCGCGGCCCAGTCATCGGTCATGCGGTCATCGGGGACGATCGCCACGACGGCAATCTGCTCGCCGGCTGCGATCGGATAGTGGACAACGTGAGCGCCAGGGGCGAGCCACACGCCCATGGATGCGGTATTGCCCAGGGTAGCGGCATCTTCGGGTGTGAGCAGGGCGCGCGAGGCGGCTTTGCCCGAGAAGCGCAGTTGTGTCTCGGGCGCGAGCATCGCGCGTACGCGCGAGCGAATGCCATCGGCGCCGATGAGTACCCGGCCGCGCGCGATTTCCCCCGAGGCCGCGCGCACGGTGACGTGTTCGGCCTCCATCTCGATGTCGGTGGCCGCGAAACCCGTCTTGATGGTGATGCCGGGGACGGTGCTGGCACTCGCGAGGAGCGCTTCCTGCAGGTCCCGGCGGTGGGCAACCCAGTACGGCGCACCGTGCCGCTCGGCAATCCAGTTCCCGAGCGGCATCCGCGTGAGCACGCGGCCGTTGGCGCCCTGATGAACGATGATTTCTTCGGGAACGCTCACGCGTGGGGCGAGACGCGGCGCGACGCCGATCGCCTCCAGCGCGCGCACGCCGTTCGGGCCGATTTGAATGCCCGCGCCGGCTTCGGAGAAGCGCTCGCGCTGCTCGAGAATGTGGGAAGGAATGCCGCGCTTCGCGAGAGCAAGTGCGGTTGCGAGCCCGGCAATGCCGCCGCCGGCGATCAGGACGGGCTCATCTCGTGCCATGCGGGGTGCTCAAACCCCCTCTGCCTCCGCCTCGACGAGGCAACCCTTCGGCTCCGACTCGCGGGCGTCGAGCCGGGGATCGTGCACATAGAGCGTCGAGCAATAGGGGCAGAGGATCTGGGAGTCCGCCCCCATGTCGAGATAAACATGGGGATGATCAAACGGCGCGCGGGCGCCCATGCACTTCAGTTCCTTGGCGCCGATGTAGATTTTCTCGACGCCGAGGTCATTGGCGAAATGCGGCACGACGCTCGCGGCCATCGGCAGGGTCCTCGGGGGCTGGGCGGCATCGGTAAGCCGCTTCGGATAAACGTGCGGCGCACCATAGCGGCTGACTTACCAAAATGGTAGGGGAGCCCTTAGCGGGCGATGTCGCAGCTCGAACATCACTGTGGGGGCTGGCTCGTTCGCTGGAAGGAAGACGCATGCAACGCGATCACACCAAGGAAATCGCGGAAATCCTCCGTGATCCGGCCTTTAAAAAGGCCGTTGAGACGCTCGACGCCGAGCACGAGCGGACCGTCGCCGACATCATCACGCTGACCGAGATCCCATCTCCGCCATTCAAGGAAGGCGTGCGCGCCGCAGCCTACCTCGACATGCTGCGTGCGCACGGTCTTGATGACGTCGAACAGGACGAGATCGGGAATGTCATGGGCGTCCGCCGGGGGATCGGCAATGGATCGCTGATCGCCATCGCTGCGCATCTCGATACGGTCTTTCCCGAAGGCACCGACGTCACCGTGCGGCGCGAAGGCACCAAACTCTACGCACCGGGGGTCGGCGACGATACCCGCAGCCTTGCCGTGCTACTCGCCTTTCTTCGCGCGATGGACGCCGCCAAGATTCGCACGCGCAACGATATCCTCGTCGTGGGGGACGTCGGCGAGGAAGGTCGCGGTGACCTGCGCGGTGTACGCCACCTATTCACGCAGGGCCGATACCGCGACAAGATCGAAGCATTCATGACCGTCGACAGTCCCCACATGGACTCGATTGTCGTCGGTGGCGTCGGCTCGAAGCGCTATTCCGTGCGTTTCAGGGGGCCTGGCGGCCACAGCTTCAAGGCCTTTGGCATCGTCAATCCGATGTATGCCATGGCTCAGGCCATCGTCGCGCTCAGTCGCATCGAAGTACCCGCCGAACCGCCCACGACATATTGCGTTTCCATCGTCGGCGGGGGCACCTCCATCAACGCAATTCCCGAGGAAACGTGGATCGATATCGATCTGCGGTCCGAATCGGCGAGCGAACTGGCGAAGCTGGATGCCCGTTGCCGCGAGATCCTCATGGCGGCCGTCGAGCAGGAAAACGCAGCCCGCTCGACGGACGAGGGCGCGATCACGCTGGAAATCAAGATGGTCGGCGATCGTCCGGCGGGCAGCACGCCTCGACGCGCGGACATTACGCAGTACGCGACCGCCGCTTATCGGGCGCACGGATTTGCGCCTGAGCATGAGGCGTCATCGACCGACGCCAACATCCCGATGAGTCTCGGCATACCCGCCATCAAGATCGGGTCGGGTGGGACCGGCGGTCGGGCGCATTCGCTGGCGGAATGGATCGATGTCGAAAAGACGTCCAGTGTCACCGGCATGAGTGCCAGTCTTGCTGCCATCCTCGCCGTGGCAGGCTTTGAACGCGGTCAATAATCGGGATACCGGAAGCTTCATGCCCACATTCGACCACGACGGGATCGAGATCGCCTACCTCGACGAGGGGGAGGGCGATCCGATTCTGCTCATTCATGGGTTTGCGTCCAACCGGACGGTGAACTGGGTTGATCCGGGTTGGGTGAAGACGCTCGCCGGGGATGGTCGCCGGGTGATCGCCATCGACAATCGCGGACACGGCGAGAGCGCCAAGCTCTACGATCCGGCAGCCTATACGGCGCCTGCCATGGCAGAGGATGCACGCGCCCTGCTCGATCATCTCGGCATCCCGCGTGCGGATGTCATGGGCTACTCCATGGGGGCGCGCATCACGGCTTTTCTCGCCATGGCGCATCCGGAGCGGGTCCGCTCCGCGATCTTCGGCGGGCTCGGCGTCAATATGGTGCGCCCGATGGCCGGGACGGGGCCGATCGCCCACGCGCTCGAGGCGCCGGCGATCGACGACGTGACGAGCCAGACGGCCCGTACGTTCCGCGCCTTCGCCGAGCAAACACGCAGCGATCTCAAGGCGTTGGCAGCGTGCATCCGCGGTGCGCGCGATCCGATCCGACCCGAGGCTCTGGCGGCGCTGACGTGCCCTGTTCTGGTCGCGGTGGGGAGTGAGGATGTGATCGGCGGTTCGGCGGAAGATCTTGCCGCAATCATTCCCGGTGCCGAGGCGCTGGTGATCGAAGGTCGGGATCACATGAAGGCGGTCGGCGACCGGCGCTACAAGGACGGCGTGATCGCATTTCTCAAGCGTCGGCCTTGAGTCCGCCGCATGAGCAGCCGAACTTCCGCCACCTTGCTCGCGCAACTTTTTTAACGAGCGGCCTGTAATTTCGAGAGTGATTCCGGGGATGGCCGCAGGACTACCATGGGGGAAAGATTGGCCGTGTCGGGTTGCGACCAGGGCCGGTCGCCGAAGCCTTTGACGGATATGGCATGAGCACGCTCTCACGCTACATCTTCCGTCAGGCAGCGGTGACGACGGTGGTGATCGTCTTCTCGCTGACCTCACTCGTGTGGATCGCGCTCGCGCTCCGCCAGCTCAATCTCGTGACCGCGCAGGGCCAGGACGCGCTGGCTTTCCTCAAGATCACGCTGCTCGGCCTGCCGGGCCTGATGACCGTCATTGCGCCCGTCGCGCTGCTGATCGCCGCGATCCAGCTCCTCAATCGCCTGAGTGCCGACAGCGAGCTGATCGTGATGACGGCGGCCGGTGCGAAGGTTTGGTCGCCGGCTAGGCCTCTCCTGCTGCTCGCGGTGCTCGTCAGCCTTGTCGTTCTCCTCTTCAATTTCCTCGTCATGCCCTGGGCAAACCGGGAGTTGCGAGACGCCATCGTCGCCGTTCGCACGGATCTGATCACGCAGGTGATCCAGCCCGGCCGCTTCACCAGTCCCGAACGTGGTCTCACCTTTCATGTCCGCGATCGCGCGCATTCCGGCGAGCTGCTCGGCCTCGTCGTCAATGACGCGCGCGACGGCAAGCAGACGACGACGTTTCTCGCTGACCGCGCGCGGATCGTGAAGCAGGGTGGCGAGACGTTCATGCTCATGCAGAACGGGCACATCCTGCGCCGCGCGGCACCGGGTGAGCCGACCCAGATCATCGTCTTCGAGACTTATGGGGTCGATCTCGCGCACTTCGAAGCCCGGGCGGAGCAACGCGGTATGCGCCCGCGCGAGCGCTATCTCGGCGAGCTGCTCAATCCCGATCCCGACGACGTCAAGACACCGCGCGCGCGTAACGCGATCATGGAGGAGCTGCACGAGCGCCTGTCGAGCCCGCTCTATCCGCTCACATTCGTGCTCATTGCGGTGGCGATGCTCGGACAGGCGCGGACGACCCGGCAAGGCCGCGGGCAGGCGCTCGTTTTCGCTTTCGTGTTGGCCACCGCGGCGCGCGTCGCTGGCCTGACGGTCAACAACCTGATCAGCGTGAGCCCCTCGGCCGTACCGTTCGTCTATGCCATTCCGCTCGGCGCGGCTCTGCTGGCGGCGCTGCACGCCAATGCTGGTATGCGTCCCCGTCGGACGAATACGCCCCTGGCGCGCCTGGGGCTGGCTATCGGGGATGCTGTCGACCGGGTCCGCGAACGCTGGGGTGCCCGGCGTGGTGATGGGCCGCGGCGGCAAGGCGCCCCGCCTCCCGCCCGCCCCCAAGGCATGGGGGCGTCCGGCAGATGAGAACAGCATTCGGAACGCTCGGTCGCTATGTCGGGGGACGTTTTGTCCTGGCAATGGTGGGCACGCTCGCCGTCTGCTCGTCGCTGATCGTCATGATCGATCTGGTCGAGCTCCTCCGGATGACCGGGCGCCAGGGGAGCATCCCGGTGGCATCCGTTGCCTTGATCGTCGGGCTTCGCCTTTCCAGCTACATCGAGGTGCTGCTGCCCTTCTGTGTCCTGGTCGGCGCCGGTGTCGCGCTCATTCAGCTCAACCGCCGGTCCGAGCTTGCCGTCATGCGGGCGGCGGGGATGTCGGCGTGGCAGTTCATCGGGCCTGGAATTCTGGTCGCGATGATCCTCGGCGTTCTCGCGACCATCGCCTTCAACCCGCTCGCTGCCATAACGCGGGCCGAGGCAGACCGGCTGCTGGCAGAGCTTTACGGGCGTGAGGCGTCGGTGCTCGGCGGCGGCGCCAGCGGCGCTTGGTTGCGACAGCAAGGCGTTGACGGATCATCTGTTCTAAGCGCCAGCGCGGCGTCGCGCGATGGGCTGATCGTCTACAACCCGACGTTACTGCAGTTCGATGCGGATGGGCGGTTTATTGAGCGAATCGAAGGGGTTCGCGCTTTGCTCCGCGACGGGTACTGGCAGTTCGAGCAGTCGAAGGTTGCGCGCCCCGGGCGGGAGCCAGAGCAGTTCGACGTATACGCGGCCAGCACCTATCTCACGCCCGACCGGATCGGAGATGCACTCGGCTCGGCCATTTCTCTGTCTTTCTGGCAACTGCCGGGCGTTATTCGCGAAACGGAGCGGGCAGGCCTCTCTGCAGCCCGATTCCAAGTACAGTACGATCTCCATCTGAGCCGCCCTATGTTGCTGGCGGTGATGGTTCTTTTGGCCGCATCTGTGTCTTTGCGGTCATTCCGCTCGGGTGGCTTACAGACTATGGTGGGGATGGGGGCAATCGGGGGCTTAGGTTTTCTCCTTTTCTCCGAAGTTTCTCGGCAGGTTGGGGTGGCCGGACTGACGCCGTCTCTTATGGCGGTATGGGTGCCGGTGCTGGTCGCGTTGTGCGGGTCGTTGACGGTGCTTTTGCACCAGGAGGACGGCTGAGGTGGAAGTAACGGGGCATGAGTCTCAGGCGGGCGGTATCGCCTCGCGCAAGCCAATCCGGCTGCGCGTTCGCCTGATTCTGTGCGCTCTCTCCCTCATCGGGCTTCTCGCGACCGTCGCCGTGCTGCTGGCGCCGACGCCAGGTATCGCGCGGGATCCGACCGATCAGCTCACGCGTGGCACGGGCATCCGCATCCAGGACCCGGTCCGCAATCTCACGTCGCAGAAGAAGCACTTCAAGCGCGAGCCGGGCGGCATCTTCGGCAAATCGCCGGGGAAGATGGACCGCGCTGCGCCGCTCTATCTGCAGGGCGACGAGCTCATCTACGATACGGCGAACAACCGCGTGATCGCGGTCGGCAACGTCGAGATCGTTTTCAATAACTACGTTCTGACGGCGGACCGGGTCGTCTACGACCAGGGCGCACAGACGCTCACCGCTGAAGGCAACGCGCAGCTCAAGGAGCCAAACGGCAACGTTGTGCGCGCCGACAAGCTGACGGCGACCGACGATTTCCGCGAGGCCTTCGTGCAGGCGCTGAGCGTGACGGCAAAGGACGACACACGCATCACAGCGCGTCGTGCCGTGCGCCGCGAGGGCAACGTCACCGAATTCGAGCAGGGGCGGTTCACGCCGTGCCGCACGGACGGCAGCAGCCCGCCGCTCTGGTGCATCAGCGCCGCGCGCGTCATCCACGATCAGCAGGCGGGAACCATCACCTATCAGGATGCGGCCTTCGAGCTCTTCGGCGTGCCGGTCCTCTATATGCCGTACTTCGAGCACGCCGATCCGTCTGTGAAGCGCCGCTCGGGTTTCCTCGCGCCGGAGTACGGGCATTCGAACCGGCTCGGTACACAGGTCGAGGTGCCCTACTATTTCGCGCTCGCACCGAACTATGATTTCACGTTCAACCCGAGGTACCTGTCCGAGCACGGCGTCCTTTGGCAGGGCGAGTGGCGGCACCGGATCAACTGGGGCGATATTCGCGGCGCGTACAACGTCAAGATCGCCGGCATCGACCAGGATTTGAGCACGCTGCCTGCAGGCTCCGATCCCAACCTCGATGGTTGGCGCGGCAGCGTGCAGACGCGCGGCTTGTTCTCCCTATCGTCCTGGTGGCGGTTCGGCTGGGATCTGACGTTTGAAAGCGACGACGCATTCCGCCGCTTCTACGGCCTCGACAGCATGCTCCAGACGGACCGCATCAATTCCGTCTACCTGCAGGGCATCAGCGAGCGGAACTACTTCGCGGCCACCTTCTATCACTTCGGCGGTTTGCTGGCGGAAGACACGGATCAGGCCAAGAGCCGGGTCATGCCAGTCATTGACTACAACTACGTTTTCGATCGGCCGATCGCGGGCGGTGAGCTGAGCTACAGTATGAATGCCCTGTCGCTCACTCGCAGCGGCAGCGATACCACGGACATGCACCGCGCGTCGTTCGATGGTCGCTGGCGGACCAAGGTTGTCGACGGCATCGGTCAGGTGTGGACGCCGTACCTCGGTGTCCGAGCGGACGTAACGAATTTCAGTAATGCCATCGATGTCGATACCGGCCTGCCTACGGACGACGGTACCGTTACGCGCGCCACGGGCGTCGCTGCACTCACGTACGCCTATCCGTTCGTCAAGCACACTCAGGCAGGTAGCCACATCGTCGAGCCGATGGCGCAGGTCGTGACGCGCCCGACCCATATCTCGCAGAACCGCATTCCGATCGAGGACGCCAAGAGCCTCGTCTGGGACGACACGCTGCTCTTCGACGTCGACAAGTTCTCGGGCTGGGATCGCATCGAGACGGGCACGCGCGGCAACATCGGCATGCAGTATACGTATCAGGCGGCCAGCGGTGGCTACGCGCGCTTTATTGCGGGGCAGAGCTATCAGCTCGGCGGCGATAACGCATTCAGCGACAGGAATGCCGCCCAACTCGGGCCGTTTGCTGCCGACAATTTTCTTTCGCTTCCGGACAGTGGGCTCGAGACCAGGCGATCGGATTATGTCCTAGGCGCCTACATCGCTCCGATCGACACCTTCCGCATCGTTTCGCAGGCGCGTTTCGACGAGCGCGATCTTTCGCTGCGCCGGAATGATACCTACACTTCGTTCACGGCGGGGCCACTCAGCGCCCAGGTGCAGTACTCGTACATGCGTGTCGATCCTGCAAATCCGGTGCAGCCGCTGCAGCGTGAGCAGGAGGTACAGTTCGGTGGTGCCCTGCGCTTGTCGGAGCATTGGACGCTGCTCGGCGGCATTCGATATGACATCGATACGCACGAGCGTCTTCAGGATACGATCCAGATCCGTTATGCGGACGACTGCTTCGTCCTGACGGCGTCCTATACGGAATCGTTCATCGAGAACATCGATCGCGGCATCAAGCCCGACCAAGCGGTCATGCTGCGCCTCGAGTTCAAGCATCTTGGCCAGTTCTCGCTCAACCCGGGTCTCGGCGGTCTCGAGGCCGAGAACCAGCCGAACAACTGATAGCGCCCGCATCCTCCATGTGGGGACGCTTGGCTGTTCCCTCTTGAATGCCTCTCTGAAACGTCGGACACAGATGGGCCGCGGCGATACCACTGTGGCTGGAGCCGTCGAGCGGTTCGATGGGTGCGCTGATGTTGAAAAAGATCCTGATCGCCAACCGCGGCGAGATCGCCTGCCGCATCATCCGAACGGCGCGCCGACTCGGGATTGCGACGGTGGCCGTCTATTCGGATGCCGATCGCGAGGCCCTTCACGTCGCGGCAGCCGACGAGGCCGTGCACATCGGCCCTTCGCCGTCGACCGAGAGCTATCTGCGCATCGATCGCATCATCGCGGCAGCGCGCGCGACCGGTGCCGAGGCCATTCATCCAGGCTACGGCTTTCTCGCTGAGAATGCGGACTTCGCCGATGCCTGCAAGGCGGCAGGCATCACCTTCATCGGCCCGTCGGGCGCATCCATGCGCCAGCTCGGCGGCAAGGCGGCAGCCAAGGTCGTCGCGCGTGCCGCCGGCGTGCCCGTGGTGCCCGGCTACGATGGCGGCGACCAGACGCCGGCCCTTCTGCGGCGCGAGGCGGATCGCATTGGATATCCGGTGATGATCAAGGCCGTGGCCGGCGGTGGTGGCCGCGGCATGCGCCTCGTCGAAAGTGGCGATGCATTCCTCGCTCAACTCGAAAGCGCGCAGCGTGAGGCCTTGTCCTCATTCGGCAATGCGGCTGTGTTGATCGAAAAGGTCGTCCAACAGCCGCGCCACGTCGAGGTGCAGGTATTCGGTGATCGCCATGGCAACGTGGTGCATTTCTTCGAGCGCGACTGTTCACTGCAGAGGCGCAACCAGAAGGTCATCGAGGAAGCGCCCGCCCCAGGTATGAGCGCGGCACTGCGCGAGCGGATGTGCGGCGCTGCCGTCACTCTTGCGCGGGTCGTTGGCTATGAGGGAGCGGGCACCGTCGAGTTCCTCGTGGAAGGCGGTAGCCTCGGGCCCGAGGCGCCGTGGTACTTCATCGAGATGAACACGCGCCTGCAGGTCGAGCATCCGGTGACGGAGGCGATCACGGGGCTCGATCTCGTCGAATGGCAACTGCGTGTCGCAGCCGGCGAGCCGCTGCCGCTCGCGCAGGATGCGATCGCCATGCGCGGCCATGCCATCGAGGTGCGGCTTTGCGCGGAGGATCCGGCGCAAGGTTTTCTACCGAGCATCGGGCGTGTGGCGGCATTCGCGCTTCCCCATGACCTCGACGTGCGGCTCGAGACGGCCGTGCGCGCGGGCGATGTGATCTCGCCCTTCTACGACAGCATGATCGCGAAGCTCATCACGTGCGGTGAGACGCGCGACGAGGCCGCCGATCAGATGATCGCAGTGCTGAAGCAGCTCGTCGTTGCCGGGCCTCGGATCAACGCGTCGTTCCTGCGTGCGCTGCTCGAAAATGCCGATGTGCGCGCCCTTCGTATGGATACGGGGCTCATCGGCCGCGATATCGCGAATCTGACGCGCTCACATATTGGAACATCTGAAGTCCTCGCGGGCGTTGCGCATCTGCTCGCCCCCGCAGCCGAGAGCGCGGCGACCGCCGATCCCTGGCGCGCGTCGGACGGCTTCCAGCTCGGCACGTCGCGCACGCTCACCGTGCCGCTCGTGGTGAATGGCGAGCCCCAGTCGTTCGTGGCCACCTGGCCGCGCGGCGAGAGCGTGCCGCACGTCGCGCTCGCTGGCGCGGAGGGCGCCGGGAGTGAGCCGCGGCAGCCGACGGCGTGCGTTGCCGTGCCGGATGGGCTCTATGCCGTCTTCGAGGGCGAGCAGGTCGAGGTGCGCTGGCCGACCTACGATGCCGATGACATCGACGATGGTCATGCTGGCGACGTCGTTCGTGCGCCCATCAACGGCAAGGTCGCACGCGTGTTCGTGAAAGTGGGTGATGCCGTGGCCAAGGGGGACCGGCTCGCGGTCGTCGAAGCCATGAAGATGGAGCACGTTCTGGCGGCCGCGCGCGACGGCGTGATTGCGAGCGTCGCGGTCGGCGAGGGCCAGCAGGTCAATCAGGGCGCGCTGATCGTCAGTCTCGAGGAGGAAACGCAGTCGTGACGATCCATCTCGTGAAGCTAAGCGTCGGCACCGAGTCGATCGAAGACCTCGCGTCTTGGCAAACCGAGCGCCTCAAGCAGATGAAAGCGGAGAAGCAGAAGCCGGAGCTGTTCCACCGCACGTTCATGATGCCGAAGCGGCGCGAGGAGTTGCTCGGCGGCGGTTCGATCTATTGGGTCATCAAGGGCGTCATCCAGGCCCGTCAGCGGCTTCTCGATCTCAAGGAAGGAACGAGGCCTGACGGCACCCCCTGCACGCTTCTCATCCTCGACCGCAAGCTCGTGCACGTGCGCCCTGTCCCGCGCCGCGCCTTCCAGGGCTGGCGCTATCTTTCGGTGGAGGATGCGCCGGCGGACATGGCTGGTGGTCAGAGGGGCGAAATCGATCAGATGCCGCCCAAGATGCGTCGTGAGCTTGCCGAGCTCGGTCTTTTGTGAGCGGCTGCGCGCGCCGGTACATGCCGACATCGAGCGTGATGCGCCGGGACACGAAATAGCCGGAAACGGCGTTCATCGAGATCGAGGTCAGCAGCCTTTCGCCCGACAGCCCCGCGGGTTATAGAGGGCCCACGGGTTACAAAGGTCCGTGGCAGAGAGCCTGCCGGCAGTAGCAAGGAAGAACATGGCCGACCAGACCGACCATTTCATGCGTGAAGTCCAGGACGAGATGCGCAAGGAGCGTCTCGCCCGTACTTGGGATCGGTACGGTGTCTTCATTATTGCCGCCGCGGTGCTGCTGATCCTCGGTGTGGCGTCCTATCAATATGCCCAGCACTCGAGCCGGGTCGCGCGCGAGACGGCGGGCCTCGAGTTCGAGAGTGCAGCGCGCCTCGCGGCGCAGGGCAAGGCCCAGGAGGCGCATCAGGCCTTCGAGACCATGGTCAAGTCGGCGCCGCCCGGCTATGGCACGCTGGCCCGCCTGAGAAATGCTGCGTCCTACGCTGCCGAGGGCAAGCGCGACGAAGCCGTTGCTTCGTACGACAGCGTCTCCAAGGATACGGGTTCCGATCCTCTGCTCAGGGATTTCGCGACGCTCCAGGCAGCGTTGTTGAGGGTTGATTCGGCTGACTGGACCGAGATGCAGAATCGCCTCAAAGATCTGGCAAGTGACGGCAATGCTTGGCGTGCGCCTGCGCGCGAGCTTCTTGGGCTTGCGGCCATGAAGGCTGGAAACCAGGACGAGGCGCGCAAGACCTTCGAGCAGATCCTGGCCGACACTACGGTGCCGCCCGCGGTTGCCGAGCGGACGCGGATCCTGATGACGATCCTGACGGAAGCGGCGCTCAGCAAGGATGCACAACCTGCGGGCGCCGAGACCAAGAAATAGAAGCGGGGAAGTCGAAGGCCGGTTAAGTTCAGGGCCAGGGACTTGGGGGAGCAGATCGTGGGGATCTTGCGAACGGAGCGGATGGTTTTTGTGGCGAGTACGCTCGCCATGCTGAGCCTCGCCGGGTGCTCGGGCGGAATGCCGAGCCTGCCGGACGTCGCCGCCCTCAATCCATTTGCGGAGAAGCAGACGCCGCTGCCCGGCAAGCGTGTTCCGGTCATGCTTTCGGAGGGCAGCACGGGCAGCATCGAACTCGCGAGCGCTGATCGCCCGATCGCGCTGCCGCCGCCACGCCAGAATGACACTTGGTCGCTGCCGGGTGGTGCCGCAACTAACGCACCGGGCCATCTCGCGCTGCCAGCCACGATTCGTACCGTCTGGAGCGCCGACATCGGCCAGGGCTCGAGCAAGAACGGCCGCCTCACGGCAAGTCCGATCGTCGCCGAAGGCCGCGTCTTCACGCTCGATGCGGCGGGCCGCGTAACGGCGCTCAGTAATTCGGGCTCCGTTGCCTGGCGGACCTCGCTGGTGCCTGAGAAAGGTACTGATACCAACGCCTTCGGTGGCGGGCTTGCAGCTGAGGGCGGGCGCCTGTTCGTCGCGACCGGCCATGGCATCGTGACCGCGCTCGATACGCAGGGTGGCAAGAAGCTCTGGGACAAGAACGTCGGCTCGCCGGTACGCGCGGCACCGACTGTCGGCGGCGGGCGGGTTATCGTCGTCACGACGGATGGCCGCACGGTCTCCCTTTCAGGACACGACGGTGCGGAGATGTGGTCCTATCGCGGGCTGCCCGAGCGCGCGAGCTTGCTGCTCAGCGCGAGCCCGGCCATGAGCGGGGATCTGGCGGTCGTCCCCTATCCTTCAGGTGATGTCGTCGCGCTGAGAGTGGCCGATGGTACGGTTGCCTGGCAGGATTCGCTGTCGCGTTCGCGGGCGGCTTCGTCGCTCGGTTCCATGAGCGACGCGGCGAGCCCGGCGATCGACGGCGGCACCGTATTCGCGATCGGTCATGGCGGCCGAATGATCGCGACCGAGGCGCGGACCGGAGAGCGCGTGTGGTCCGTGAACGTGCCGGGCATCAACATGCCCTACGTCGCTGGCGACACTGTCTACGTCGTGGACACCGGCGGCCAGCTCATTGCCATGAGCCGGCGCGACGGCAAGGCGCTGTGGACGACGCGGCTTTCCGGCGGCAAGAGCTGGGCCGGCCCCGTCTTAGCCGGCGGCCGCCTCTGGCTTGCTGCCGATAGCGGCAAGCTCCTCGGCGTCAACGCTGCTGGCGGCAAGGTGGAGACGCAGCTCGATCTCGGAGCGCCGGTATACATCGCGCCAGTCGTCGCCAACGGCCGGATGTACGTGCTCACCGACAAGGCGCGCCTCATCAGCCTGCATTGAGCGCTGTGCGAGCGACGTGGAAGCGCCGAGCGCGGGCTTGCGCGTGTAGTCGTTCATTCTCAGTTCTCCTGTCGCATTTCATGCGCAGCAACGGCGCGGCGGATGATGTCCTCGGCATCGATCGGTCGCGCGTGAGCGACCGTGATAACTCGAGGGGGGGACGGGGCCGCGACGACCGCGGCTGGGGTGTCGATGCCGAGCGCACCGGTTCGTGTCGGCCGGACAGAGCCGTAGTTCGGGCTCCAGGGCTCGCGCGGATCATCGGCGGTAGGCGTCGGATTGCGCGGGGCCAACTGAGCGGGCAGGCCGTCAGCCTCGATCTGTGGGCGGACGCCAGCCATGTGCATGGGCGCCGACGTGGAGTCGGAAGAATGAGTGGCGCCGCGGTCGCTCGCGCAGCCGGCGAGGAGGGCGAGAAGGCCCATCAGGCCGGCGCGGGTGGCGCTCTGCCGGATCGGGTGTGGCGCGCGGCCACAACGCTTGAAACACATCGATTACGCCTTTCACGCAACGAAACAACTGGCACTGACACGAAGGCGACTATCCTTGAACAGGGTTAATGGGCGCTTAAGCGTTGTGCGGGAAATGGAAGGCGCCAGTGCGGCAGAGAGTGCGGCGCGGAGCGCGGCTGCGTGTGGCGCCTCGGCCACAATGAATGTGCGGCCTGCGTGCCGCGCACCGGCCGAATCAACAGCTAATCCCCGGACTTGATTCGGTTCTCCGGGCCCCGGACCTTGCCCGCGATATGCGACTCATAAACAGTTAACTCCGGGTGGCGGTGTTAGTCCGTGAATTCGCAGGGGGCGTTGAATGATCAGGCGTGAAGCTGGGCGTGCGTTTTTGAGCGCCGTCTTCGTCGACTACGACAACATCTACTTGTCGTTGAAGCGCAAGAACGAAGAAGCCGCCAAGCGGTTTGCCCGTGACGCCTCATCGTGGATCAAGGCCATCGAGACGGGCGCGCTGATCACGTCGACCAATGGCGCATTCGCTGCAGAGCCCCGGCGCATGGTCATGAATCGATGCTACGGCAATCCGGTGCCGCGCCGGAACCAGTCCGACAACTCGACCGATATGAACTCCTTCCCCTTCGTGCGGCATCATTTCCTGCGCGCCGGGTTTGAGATCATCGACTGCCCGCCCCTCACCGCCCAGCTCAAGAACTCGTCCGACATCCGCATGGTCATGGACGTCGTCGACTACCTCTCTCACGGAACGTACTTCGACGAGTTCGTGATCCTTTCGGGTGACGCCGACTTCACGCCGGTCCTGCATCGCCTGCGCGCCCACGCCCGACGCACAGTGATCTTCGCCAACGACTACACCGCCGCGCCATACACCGCGATCAGCGACGGAGAGGTGCGCGAGTCCGATCTGATTTCGTTCCTGCTCGAGCAGCAGGGCGAGATCGCTGCTGCCACGCCCGCGCCGATGATCGCCTCGCAGGCGAAGGCGCTGGTGCTGCCGGAGGTCGATCGCGAGGCATTGCGCCACGAGATCATCGCCGATGTGATCCAGGCCGTGCAGGCGTCACCGACGCCGGTGCCGCTCGAGGTTCTCGCGGATCGAGCCGTTCGCACGATCGGCCACGATCGTACCGTGGCGACATCATGGGCCGGCGCGGGCAATTTCCGCGAGCTGCTCGTGCAGTCGCTGCCCGATGAACTGAGGCTTTCGGATCAGCCGCCCTATCTGGTCATCGACACGCGCCGCCATCTGCAGGCGAAGCGCGCGGCGCCGCTGCCGGAAATGCGCGAAATGGCACCGTCCCGCGCGATCGCGCCTCCGGCCGCCAGCCCGCCAGCCACCCGCGGTGGAATGGCCGATCATGCGCCGAGCCAGGGTGGTCTGCAGCGCCGCGCGCAGCAGCCCACGTTCGACCATCACGACGATGACTTCCGCCCCGAGCGCGCGCTACCACCGCCCGCGGCTTCGGCGGCGGATACGCGCGGCGCATTCAGTGGCATGCCGCGCTACACTCAGAGCGATGCGCCCATCCGTGAGCCGTCGCCACGCAGCCCGACGCTCTCAGCGACGACAGTGCCGGCTCAAGCCCCGAAGCCCACGCAGTCCATGTCGACGGCTGCGCCGAGCCACAGTATGCCGACCTCGGCCGCCACTACGGCGCGCCCGAAGGAAGGCGGCTCGGCCATTCAGCAGTCGATCGCGCGCATACACGAGGCTTGCCAAGCGCCGCCGTTGGCCCCGCCCGAGTACCGCATGCTTTTCGAGGTCATGGCGCTTGAGATCAACGAGAACAACCTGCTCGGTGCGCAGACGATCCAGAACGTACTGCGTCGCGCGCAGGAGCATGGACTCGAACTGCGTCGCGATGACGTGCGCTTCGTGATGGATGTCGTGAGCGAAGCCGATCCGTGGTTCGAGCAGGGCGCTTCGGCGAACCTCTTCGCAGGACGCTTCCGCAATTTCGTGGTGGCGCGCTGCCGCGGGCAAGGCCTCAAGCTTTCAGCCGATGAGCTCGACCTCATCGAAGCCTGGTTCGTCGGCAACGGCGGCCCGGCTGCTGCGGCGCCCTCGCGTGCCGGCGCTCAGGCATCAGCACCCTACACGCCACCGCAGGGCGGCATGGAGCCGGCACGGGGCACGATGCCGGGCCAGTCACGCACCGCGGACGAATTCACGAATGATGAATTCCCCCGCATCGTCCGCACGCGCCTGCGCGGCTGACGGCACTTAAGGTCTCACTCTACCCCTGGAGCATGATCGCTTCGACCGGGTCGCGTTTTACGCGTCGGTCGGAGCGCTCGTGCGTATGGCCTCCGGCCTAGCGCATGGGCTACGCTCGCCCACCAACCAGCTCCGCGCAACGACAGGATCGTCAGTCATGAGCATTCGTGTTCGCCGTCTGGAAGCCAAAGACAAGTCGGCGTGGCTGCCGCTCTTCAAGGGCTACATCGAGTTCTACAAGTCGACCATTCCTGAGGATGTCATCGAGATGACCTGGGAAAGGTTGCTGGGCGGCCAGGAAGGCTTCCACATCGGGCTCGTTGCGGTCGGCGACGACGACGTGCCGGTCGGCATTGCGCACGTGCTGTTCCATCGCTCGACGTGGTCGCCGACGTGGTACTGCTACCTTGAGGATCTGTTCGTGGATCCGAAAGTGCGCGGCAAGGATATCGGCCGCGCCCTTATCGAGCAGGTCTATGCCGAGGCGGACGCGCGCGGCGCGACGCGCACGTATTGGTCGACGCAGGAGTTCAACTATCGGGCGCGCGGTCTCTACGACAAGGTAGCGACGAAATCGCCATTCCTGCAGTACCGGCGTTAGCTCTTCTTCTTGAGGACGGCCTGACGGCCGGCGCGCGGTCGCGCGCTCATGAAGAGGTGCTGGCGCCTTCAGCCGTGTTGCGCGCTCGCGCTCGCAATCACCGCCCCATCCGCTTCTCCGACGAACGGTCGGAAGTGCTTTCGGATGCTCTCCTCGGGAAGATCCTTCGTGATGAACACGAGGCGCGAGCGCTGATCCGCGCTCGGCCAGCGTGCGAGCGTTTCCGGCGGATAGAAAATGTGCTGCACGCCGTGCACGACGAAGGGCTTCGTCTGATCCTTTACGTTGAGAATGCCTTTCACGCGCAGAAGACGCTCGCCATAGAGCTGCGCGAGGAGCTGCATGGCATTGGAAAGCTCGCGCCCATCGAGCGGATCGGCGAACGTCAGGCAGAACGAGCGGATGCCGTGCAGGTGCTGATGGGCCGGATGATCGCAGTGCGGATCTGCACAGGTCTCGTCGTGCGCGTGAGCATGGTCGTGATGGTGATCATGGCCGTGGTGATGATCATGTCCGCAATCGGGGCCGCAATGTGCGCCGTGTGCGTGATGTCCGTCATCCTCCTTATAGCGTTCGGCCGCGAGCCAGCGCTCGGGATCGACGCCTGTCAGCGCGGGCTCGTGCGCGCCGAGGCCGATCAGCTCGGAAGGTGCGATATCACCTTTGATCGCGCGGCGAATCTGCCCTGCCGGATTGAGCGCGCGCAGGCGCCGCTCCAGCGCTTCCACATCCTGCGCCTCCATTAAGTCGGTCTTAGTAACAATGAGGCGATCAGCGATCGCAATTTGCTTTGCGGGCTCGAAATGTGCCTCGATCTGGTGTAATCCGAATTGAGCATCGACAGTCGTTACGACGGCATCGAGCTGATAGATGCGGTAGAGGCTTTCTTCCGTCATCAGGGTGTGGACGATCGGCGTCGGGTCAGCGAGACCAGTGGTTTCGAGAACGACGCGCTGCATCGGAGGGATATCGCCCCAGAGTGATTTGGTGTGCATCCGCTCGAGGGCTTGCACGAGGTCGCCGCGCACGGCGCAGCACACGCACCCAGAGGGGAGAAGGACGGCATCTTCGTCGATTTTCTCGACGAGCGCGTCATCGATGCCGACGTCACCGAACTCGTTGATGATGACGGCAGTGCCGGCCATCGCCGGCTCGTCGAGAAGACGCTTCAGCAGCGTCGTCTTGCCTGAACCGAGGAAGCCGGTCAGGACGGTGATTGGGATAGCGGGGTTCGGGGTCATGCTCATGTCGGCCCTCGTTATTGTCTGGCGAAGCAGGCTATCGGGTCGCGGACAGATTTGGGAGTCGCATCATGGCGCGTGAGATCGGCAGGGCAATGGGGGCCAGCAGGCGACTGCCTCAGCGCGGCACGGCCGAGCTGATCGCCCGCCGGGGCGTGGTCGATACCGCGCTTGCCATGAGCCGCGGTGGCCTCTCGCCCGGCCGCTCGGGTAATGTCTCCACACGCTTCGAGGATGGTCTTCTGATCACGCCGACCGGCCTCGCTTATGACCTCATCACGCCTGCCGATATCGTTCAGGTCCGCCTCGACGGCCATATTCCGGCGGGGCAGCAGGCACCGTCGAGCGAGCTCCAGTTTCATTTGGCTGTCTACCGCTCGCGTCCGGACGTCGGGGCCATCGTCCATTGCCACTCGATGCACGCGACGGTGCTGGCCTGCGCCCGCCGCTCCATTCCTGCCTTCCACTATATGGTGGCGGCTGCAGGTGGCGACGATATCCCGCTGGTGCCCTATGCGACGTTCGGCAGCGAGGAGCTTGCCCGCCACGTAGCCGAAGGCCTCGCGCGCCGCAATGCCTGCCTGATGGCCAATCATGGCCAGATCGCGGTCGGCGCCAACGGGGCTGCGGCCCTGACGCTGGCCGAGGAGGTCGAGGTGCTGGCGGAGCAGTACGTGAAGGTGCTCATGCTCGGCACGCCGCACGTCCTTGCGCGCGACGAGATGGCACGCGTCGCCGAGCGCTTCTCCAGCTACGGGCGAAATGGCAAGGGATGAGGCAATGGTGCGGCCGCGCCAATTGCCGCCGCCGGCATACCGCCACGCACGTGACGGACGACTTCTTTCCAGCAGCCGGCGGCACTATCCCCAAGGCGGCTTGATCCAGTTGAAGAGATCGATGCCGCCGTCGACCACCAGTGTCGTGCCCGTGACATAACCGGCGAAACGATCCGACAGCAGCGCCAGCGCAGGACCTGCGAGATCGGCCGCGGCACCGAGCCGGCCGAGTGCGATCTTGTCGCTGAAATCATAGGCTGCCGCATTGAAGCCCCCGCCCGGAATGGCGCCGGGCGCAATCGCGTTCACGCGGATGCCGGCTGGGCCGAAATGACGGGCGAGTTCGCGCACGACCATGGTCTGGCCGGCCTTCGCCGCGGAGTAGTGCGGCAGGTTTCGTGGGGTCTCCGCGTGCAGTGAGGTAATGAAGAGAAGCCGCCCCTTGGCTCCGCGCGTCTGCATGCGCCCCGCGATCTCGCGGCCGAGGAAATAGCCCGAGCGCACGTTCACATTCTGAAAGGCATCCCAGGTGGCCTCGCTGACGGTCGCGACATCGTCCACTTCCTTGCGCGGCGGGCACGCCGAGTGCACGAACATGTCGATGGGCGCGTCACCGACTTTGGCGAGGAGATCGCGCCAGCCGTCGGGCGCGGCGAGATCGACCGCAATCGCTTCGGCGCGTCCGCCAGCGGATTTGATGGCGGCCAGCGTGGCTGCATTGCGCTCCGCGTCCACGTCCGCAAGGAGGACTTTGGCGCCCTCGGCCGCAATGCCTTCGGCGATGGCGCGGCCAATGTTCGAGGCCGATCCGGTGACGAGCGCGCACTCTCCGGTGAAGAGTCCGATGGCGTTCATTCTGATCCTCCCTGCGCGGCGTTCGGCTGTTGTCCAGCCTGTCAAAAATTAAGCCCGTCCGGAGCGTGCGCCGAACGGGCTGTTGTTCTCGGTTCGGGCAATGCCGATTGGAACCTAAGGTTTCTTGCGGAAGCGATCGAGGCTGACGACGTTGTCCTGCCCTGTGTCCTGACTGGGCGCAGGGGCGATTTCGCTCTCATCCGATACGTTGACCAGCGCGGCGGCCTGCGGACGCTGCGCGGGCTCCCCGCGTCGGCTTGCCGGGCCGTCCGTCAGGCTCTCATCGCCGATCGGGACGGTCTCGTCGTCCTTGTCCGTGCGCGTGCGGCGTGCGGGACGCTTGCGGTCGCCGGCTCCTAGACGATTGGAGGCGCGCCCGATACCCGGCACGCCCGTAATCTGGCCGCCGATGCCGCTGTCCTCATTGAGACCGACGACGGTACCGCTTCCTTCGCGCGTCGCGCCTGCCTCGTCGAACTGAAGGCCGTACGGCACGCTTGGATCGAAGAAGACCTTGATGGCGGCGAACGGGATGACCAGCCGCTCGGGTATGCCGTCGAACGTCAGCTTCACCTCGAAGCGGACGTCGTTGACGATGAGCTCCCAGAACCTGTGCTGGAGCACGATCGTCATTTCCTCGGCGTACTTGCTCTTCAGCCGCTTCGAAATCACCACACCAGCATGGCGCGTATCGAAGGCGATGTAGAAATGGTGATTGCCGGGAAGTCCCGATTTCTGAATCCGCGACAACACTGCACGCACGACGCCACGCATGGCCTCCTGCGCTAGGGCGTCGTAGTCGATGTCGTGCTCTGCCGTCATGCTACTTCTGTTTCGCGCTAGCCCGCCCAGTGTGCCCGCATGCCGCCTGCATGGAGGCGAAAGTGGAGGGCTTCTGTTGCCCGGTGCCCTCCGAACCGCGCCTGACGTTGCTACACGCCAGGGCTTGAAGTTCAGGCTAACGGAACTGCATTACGCAGCGACGCGAGCCTCAGCATAGTTGTCATTGGCAACTATTCTGGTGACCCGATAACGGCGGTATCATGCCGGGCAAAAGAGCACCCTTTACACCCTCGTCGATCCTATTTCGCCCCCATCAACAGGCCACGCCCCGATCTCGTGAGCGTCGTGGGCTGATGGTGGAGGCGCCGGGTACCGCCCCCGGGTCCGAAAGGCTTATTCCGATGTCCATTTATCGCCATAGCCGGACGAATCCGGCACCCTGAATATAGGATGGCCTTTCGCCAATTGAAAGCACGCTCGGCCACACGTGTGGACGAACGGCCACCTCATCCGGTCAAATTCGCGTGGTAAACCTTGCAACCGCGTGACCAGAGAGAGACAGGGACCTTGGCAAATTATCTGCTCGCCGGCCCGCCACGCTACGAAACGCGGAGCGCGTGGCCGCCCCTGGTTGCGCTAGTGGCAGCAATTATCGTGCAGGCTGGATTGCAGCTTCTCGGTGGGCTGCTGGGGGCTCTGGTCGGGGGTGGTGAGGCGCGGCTCATGTCGGGCGTGCCCGAGGACAAGCGACTGCTGCTCGCCATCATTGTCTTCCTGGCGCTCTCCCAGGTCGGTGTGATGGCCTTTGCGTGGTGGGCTGCCGGGCTCTTCGGCGCGGATCGGCCCGCTGTGCTGCAGCTCCATCGTGGCCTGCCGGGCATTGGGGATGTCGCCATCGCGCTCGCCGGGCTGGCCCTCGTGCTCGGCACGTACAATCTGCTGGTCTACGTGCTTCGGCCCGACCTCTTCATGGCCGACGTCGCGCCCTTCCTGCCCATGCTGCAGGCGCCGATCTGGCCCGTCACGGCTCTTGCCGTCGGCATTGGTGCGCCGCTCTCGGAGGAGCTGCTCTTTCGCGGTTTCCTGCTCTCCGCGCTTGCGAGCTGGCGCTGGGGCTTCTGGCCCGCAGCACTCGCCGCCAACATGGCCTGGACGAGCTTCCACCTCGGCTATTCAATTGCCGGCCTGCTCGAGGTTTTTATCGGCGGCCTCTATATTTCATGGCTGCTCTGGCGCACGGGGAGCCTGTGGCTGCCGATCATCGCTCACGGGGCGACGAACATCTTCTTCCTCGCGATCATCGCCATCTATCCCTTCCCGTGAGCGATCCAATCTGCGCGATCCATGCGGAAAACATAGCAGTCATCCGCGCCGAACATGCGCTGCTCGATGCGCCTGAAGCCCATGCGCTCGTAGAAGCGATGGGCCCGCGTGTTCCTGACCAGCGGATCGATGAGGATGGCTGTGACTTCGGGGGGCGCGAAGCAGTGTTCGATGGCGAGCCGCATCATTTCGGTGCCGTAGCCGCGTCCTAGGTCGGCCGCATCCCCGATCCAGATGTCGATCGCGCGCAAATCGGGTGCGATGTCGCCCCAATAGTGGCTTTCCTCGCGTGCCGGGTCGATGATCTGCAGCATCCCGATTGGCCGCCCGTCGATCTCGGCGATGAGGAACTCTCGCCCGTCGACGATGCGCGGCACTTCAACGGCCCAGTCGTAAATGTCATCGTCGCCCGAGGCGTCGATGACGTGCACCTCCCGGTCCCAGGATTGCAGTGTGGGCACATCGTCAAGTGTGGCGGTGCGGAGTTTCATGAGGCCAAATACCATGCGGCAGATATGGCGGCAGCGCGACGCGTCGGCTGATTTTCTCGTTGCCGCGCAACGTGACTTGACGCGGCGGCTGCAACCCTCGATAACGTGCGCTCCATGAAACGGTACGCGCAGAAACCCGCCGTCAACGATTGTTGCGGCATCATTGTTATCACGGGCTAGCACTCGCTGGCGCGGCCGCGTTTCTTTGCCTTAAATTCCGAGCACAGAGACCTTCCCGCCAGCCTTCTGGGCCGAGGTTTGGCATGACGCTCACGCTCTACAATACACTGACGCGGCGCAAGGAGCCGTTCGAGCCGATCGATCCCAAGAACGTGCGCATGTACGTTTGCGGGCCGACGGTCTACGACCTCGCGCACATCGGCAACGCGCGCCCCATTATCGTTTTCGACGTGCTCTTCCGTCTGCTCCGCCATCTCTATGGCGAGCAGCACGTGACCTACGCGCGCAACATCACGGACGTCGACGACAAGATCAACGCGCGCGCCGTCGAGCGCTTCCCCGAGATGCCGCCGACCGAGGCCATCCGAAAGCTCACCGAGGAGACGACGGCGCAGTTCCACAAGGACATCGCCGCGCTCGGCGTCCTTCCGCCGACGGTGGAGCCGCGTGCGACCGACCACATCGCCGAGATGCGGGTGCTTTGCGACGAACTCGTCGCGAATGGCCACGCCTATGTGGGCGAGGATCATGTGTTGTTTGCCGTCGGGTCCATGCCGGACTACGGCAAGCTCGCGCGCCGTTCGTTGGAGGAGATGGAAGCCGGCGCCCGCGTCGATGTCGCGCCCTACAAGCGCGGACCGATGGATTTCGTGCTCTGGAAGCCCTCGAAGCCGGGTGAGCCGTCGTGGCCATCACCGGCGGGGATCGCGACACCGGGCCGCCCCGGCTGGCATATCGAGTGCTCGGCCATGGCGGGTAAGCATCTTGGCAACGTCTTCGACATTCATGGCGGCGGCATCGATCTCGTGTTCCCGCACCACGAGAACGAGATCGCGCAGTCGCGTTGCGCGCATGGCACGTCCGTGATGGCGAACGTGTGGATGCACAACGGCTTCCTGCAGGTCGAGGGCGAGAAGATGTCCAAGAGCCTCGGGAATTTCGTGACGATCAAGGAACTCTTCGACGAGTGGCGTGGATATTCGTGGCCTGGTCAAGTTGCTCGTTTTGCGATGCTGGGAACACACTATCGGCAGCCCATCGATTTCAGCCAGGACGCACTTGATCAAGCCTCCATCGCCCTAAGTGGCTTCAAGACGTGGGCGGCAGACATACCGGGAGCATCGCCGTCGCGCGAGTTCATGGACGCGTTGTCAGATGATTTGAACACACCTCGGGCGATCGCTGAGCTTCATCGGTTGTCTCAACTTGCTCAGCGCGGAGTGCACGAGCAAACTGACCGAATGACTAAGCCTGGGGCAATGCTGGAGAAGTTGGAGGCATCTCCTGCGGCTCAATTATCGGCCAGCCTCAGCTTTCTCGGCTTGGATATGGAATCATACGATCGCAACTGGGTGCAAAACCAATCGCGACTTTCGATCTCCGAAGAGCAGTCCGCAAAGATAGCCCAGCTCATCTCCGCCCGCCTCGCCGCGCGCAAGGCGAAGAACTGGGCCGAGAGCGATCGTATCCGCGATGAGCTCGCGGCCATGGGCATCCAGCTCAAGGACGGTAAAGATCCGCAGACGGGTGAGGCGATTACTATGTGGGAGGTGAAGCGATGAGCTTCCTGTTCTCGCAATGGGCACTCGCGTTGTCCCGCGCACAACATGCCCCTTCTCCCCGCTTGCGGGGAGAAGGTTGGGATGAGGGGCGGCGGCATGTATCGACTTTTGCCATTGTCGCCGCCCCTCACCCTAGCCCTCTCCCCGTCAGGACGGGGAGAGGGGATCTGGCGGCATTCCGCGATGGGTGGTGTTTCGGCCTCCATTCGGTCGAGGAGCCAATACGATGACCGCCACCTCGGAAGCTCACACCGGCGGATGTCAGTGCGGTGCGGTGCGCTTTTGTGTGACCGAACTCGGTCGCCCGTCGATCTGCCATTGCCGCATGTGCCAGAAGGCGACCGCTGGGATCGGTGGGCTGCTCGTGCTCGCCAAGGATCTCGTGTGGACGCGCGGCCAGCCGAAATACTTCGCGAGCTCGAACATCGCGCGCCGCGGGTTCTGCGGTGACTGCGGCACGCCGCTCTCCTACGAAACGGACGACGGCGCCGATATCTCGATCGTTGCGCTCGATCAGCCGGATCGTGTGCCGCCCTTGCACCAACTCGCGCGTGAGGCGCGTATTGCCTGGGTCGATCGGCTGGCTTCGCTGCCGGAACGTTCGGATCAGGAAATGGCCGCCTCCAAGGTACGCGAAGCGAGCATTATTTCCCATCAGCACCCCGATCACGACACGGCGGAATGGAAGGCCAGAACATGAGCAACAACGATCCGGGTCGCCCGCCGTTCCGCAATCATCCGCTCTATTACCCCGTTGTTAAGGTCGTCGTGCTTGCGTGTGGACTCTACTTCGCTCTGCGCATCTTCGGAGTCCTCTGAGAGCCATGACCGCAGATAAGCGCGCCGCGGGCGCGATCGACGAGCTGCAGATGTGGGGGCGGCGCGCAGCGGCCAAGCTCAGCCGTCATCGCAAGCGCCTCGACATTCATTCCGAGTTGGAGCGTCTGGACATCAGCCTCGCGAAGGATGATCCGCACGTTGCGCGCATTCTCCACGAGGTCAAGGCGCGCGAGGCGCGCGGTTATGCCTACGAGGGAGCGGATGCGTCCTTCGAGCTGCTTGCGCGCAGGCTCATGGGGCAGGTGCCGCAGTATTTCTCCATCGACGGCTATGATGTGGTCGACAAGTGCCACACGGTCCACGGACGCTCGACGACCGTGTCGGAGGCCTCGGTGCGCGTGCTCGTCAACGGCGATAGCGAGTCCCTCTGGTCGGTCGCGGAAGGCGGCGGCCCCGTAAACGCGCTCGATCAGGCGCTGCGCAAGGATCTCGGCCGCTACCAGCCACACATCAAGGATTTCGAACTGGTCGACTACAAGGTGCGCCTGCTGACAGGCGGTCGCGAAGCGGTTACGCGCGTGCATATCGAGAGCCGCGATCGCGCGACCGGCGAGCACTGGTATACGGTCGGAGTTGCACCGAACATCGTCGACGCCTGCTTCGAGGCGCTTGTCGATGCGGTCAACTTCAAGCTCGTCAAGAACAACGCCGACGCGGCGCAAGCCCTCGCGAGCTGATCTCAGAAAAGGCGCATCTGCCCGCCCATGGGCACGGGCGGCGTGAAGAGGTCCGTCCTGAGCTTCAGTGAGCGCTTGTTGAGCCCGAGCCGTTGGCAGGCGAGACGAAAGCGCATCCCGATCTGCTCGGCATAGGGACCGGTCCCGCGCTGCCTGATGCCGAACTCGGAAACGTAATCGCGCCCGCCGTGCATGGAACGCAGGATCGAAATCACACGCGCTGCTTTGTTGGGGTGATCCGTCTCCAGCCACTCGCGAAAGAGTTCTTTCAGCTCCAGCGGCAGGCGCAGCACGACGAAGCCAGCTTCGCGCGCACCGGCCTTGTAGGCGGCCTCGAGAATGCTCTCGATTTCGCTGTCATTGAGGGCCGGAATGATCGGCGCGGTGAGGACCGAGACGGGCACCCCCGCTTCGGACAGCCGCTGGATCGCCTCGAGGCGTTTGGGCGGTGTCGCGGCGCGCGGCTCCATGCTTCGCGCGAGCTGGCGATCCAGTGTCGTCACCGAGATCGCAACCTTCACCAGCCGGCGCTCGGCCATGCGTGCGAGAATGTCGATGTCGCGCACGATGCCCGCAGACTTGGTTACGATGCCGACCGGGTGGGAGGCGCGATCCAGCACCTCGAGAATGCGCCGTGATATCCCGCGATCACGTTCGGCCGGCTGATAGGGGTCGGTGACGGCACCGAGCGCGATGGTTTTCGGCACGTAGTTGCGCCGGCTCAGCTCCTGCTCCAGCAGCTCCGGCGCATTGACCTTGGCATAGATCTTCGTCTCGAAATCGAGACCGGGGGAGTGGCCGAGATAGGCGTGGGTCGGGCGCGCGTAGCAGTAGATGCAGCCATGCTCGCAACCGCGATAGGGGTTGATCGACTGGTCGAAGCTGAGATCGGGGCTGTCGTTCGTCGCGATGATGCTTTTCGCGCGCTCGTCCATTACGTCCGTTCGGAACGAATCGAGCGTAGCCAGGCTCTCCCAGCCGTCGTCGAAGGCGACGCGCTTGCCCTCGTCGTAGCGGCTCGAGCGGTTCGATCGAGCGCCGCGCCCACGCCGCCGCTCCGCGTCGGGCTTCAGCTCCTTCGTGAGGTCATCCCCAGCGGGCAGATCCTCGGGCTCGATGATGCGGTCGGGCGTCATGGCAGCCTCTTGTCAGCCTCTGGCCTGTTCATGCAACCCGTAGCATCAAAGGGTGAACTTAACAAGAACATTTGTGGATCATTCTATCGGCTGCGTTGCTTGAAGCCCCTTCGTCATGTTCATTGTTGCGCGCAGCTTCGCGAGATCCGGCCGATGATTTCCGTCATCATTCCAACGCTCAACGCGGAAGACGGGCTTGCCGCCTGCCTGACGGCGCTCGTGCCGGCTGCGGTCGAGGGGATGGTGCGCGAGGTCATCGTCGTCGACGGTGGCTCCGGCGACCGGACGCTCGAGATCATCGAGCAGTCGGGCGCCGAGCTCGTCCGCTCCAGCCCGGGGCGCGGTGAGCAGCTCTCTCTCGGCGCTGCACGGGCGCGCGGGCCGTGGCTTCTTTTCCTGCACGCCGACACGGTCCTTGAGCCTGGATGGGAGCGCGAGGTGTCCGCTCTCGTCGAGCGCATCGACAGTGGTCGTCGGCAGCCGACGGCGGCAGCCTTCCGCTTCGCCCTCGACGATGACGGTTTCCGTGCGCGCATGATCGAAGCGGGCGTCGCCATGCGCTGCGCGCTCTTCCGTCTGCCCTATGGCGACCAGGGCCTGCTCATTCCGCGGCAGCTCTATCAGCAGGTGGGTGGCTACGGCCGGTTGCCGCTCATGGAGGATGTCGATCTCGTGCGCCGCATCGGTCGGCGCCGGATGACACTGATACGCGCACGAGCCGTGACGAGTGCAGTGCGATTTCAGCGCGATGGTTATGTGCTGCGCAGCGTGCGCAATCTCACCTGCCTGACGCTCTATGTCCTCCGTGTACCGACGCGATTCATTGCGCGTCTCTACGGGTAGCGAACCCGTGTTCAACACTCCGTGAGGCCACCACGCAGGTCATGCAATTGTATGCGAGCCCGCATAGCGTGCACCTGCTCGAATGCGTGCTGTATGTCTCAAGGGAGGACACACTAAATGTATGACTTTACCCGTCGCAGCTTCGTCATTTCTGCAGCTGCTGCCGGTGCCGCGTTTGGCCTGAAGGGCCCGATCGAGTTCTTCAGCTCGGCAGCGCACGCGCAGGGAAGCAATCCGATTGGCGCCCCGCAGGCACTTGTCGATCAGGGATTTGCCAAGTTCAAGGTCGGTTCGATCGAGGTCACCCAGGTCTACGACGGCCATTGGGAAAAGGCACACGACGAGAAATTCATCCGCAATGCCACGCTCGACGAGACCAAGGCGGCGCTCAAGAAAGCTAATCTGACTGACGCCTTCGTGCCGATCCCCTTCACCATCACCGTGGTGCGTATCGGCGGCCGGACCATCATGTTCGACTCGAGCACCGGCGGTCAGCTCGCGCCGACGGCTGGCCGTTTGGTCGCGAAGAATCTGGCTGCTGCCGGCATCCAGCCGAGCGACATCTCGGCCATCGTGGTCACGCACTACCACGCGGATCACATCTGGGGGCTCATGGCCAAGGAAACGAACGCGCAGCTCTATCCGAATGCCGAAATCATCGTGCCCGAAGCCGAGCACAAGCACTGGTCCGCACCGGAACTCGTCGAGAAGGTGCCGGAAGGTGCGCGCGGCAACGTACGCCGCATCCAGTCGACTATTTCGACGTGGAAGAACGTGAAGCCGGCGGCGGCGGGGACCGAGGTGACGGCAGGCGTGCGTTCGATCGCGACGCATGGCCATACGCCCGGTCACACGTCCTACGTCGTGTCCTCGGGCAGCGACACGCTGATCGTTGGCGGTGACGTGACCAATATCCAGTCGCTCAATCTCGCAAATCCGGGCTGGCACCTGGTGTTCGACGGCAACCCGACCATGGCCGAGGAAGGTCGTCGCAAGCTCTATGACCAGGCGGTGGCTGATAAGTCGATCATCACGGGCTACCACTGGGGTCTGCCGGGTGCCGGTACGCTTCAGAAAGATGGCAACGGCTACGCCCTCGTACCTGTCGCGGTCTGACGCTCGGCACGCCATGCGCGTGCGCAGATACGCAAATCATGAGGCGCCGCCCAAACGGGTGGCGCCTTTTGCGCGCCGGCTCGTCATCATGGCCAAGGTGCCGGTTGCGGGGCGGGTGAAGACGCGGCTCGCGCGCGAGATCGGTGTCGTCGCGGCGACGATGTTTTACCGCCACGCGATGCGCGGCGTGGTGGCGCGTCTGGCGCGGCAACCCTTCTGGCGCACCGTGCTTATGATCGATCCTGATACTGGTGTTTCGAGCCGAATGCTGCCGGACGGAACGCTGCGTGCCGGCCAGGGCTGCGGCGACCTCGGCGTCAGAATGCAGCGGCCCATGCGGACGCTGCCGCCGGGCCCCGTGTGTCTCATCGGGACGGACGTGCCGGACATCTCAGTTGCGGATGTGCGTCGCGCCTTCCGGTTGCTCGGCGCTCACGATGCGGTTTTCGGGCTGGCAGAGGACGGCGGCTTCTGGCTGGTGGGCCTCAGGCGTTCACCGCGCGTGATCGATCCCTATCGCGGGCGCGTGCCCTGGTCGCGACCCGACACGCTCGAGCGGACGCTGGCGAACCTCTCCGGAACCCGCGTCGGCTTCACGACACGCCACGACGACGTCGATTCGGCCGCTGATCTGGCCCGCAACCAGGGGCGCTACGCACGCCGCATGCTAGTGCGATGATCGAGAAATTCGCCAGAACAGGCTGCACGGCACCGAGCGAATTTCTCGATCTGAATCACACTAGGAGAATTACGTTTCTAGTGTCCCTTTGGATTCCGAAGTTCGCTCGCGACGCCAGCATTGAGGTGGGGCGAACTTCGGAATCGGGACACTAGCGTTGCCCCGGCGCTAACGACCCCGGTCGCGCCGTGTGCTATCGCCGAATCATGACAGGGCGACTGATTCGCATCATCGGCATTGATCCGGGCCTCAGGCGCACGGGATGGGGTGTCGTCGACAGCGACGGCGTCCGGCTCTCCTACGTGGCGAGCGGCCACGTGGCATCCGATGCTTCCGATGATCTCTGCTATCGCCTGCGGGCGTTGTTCGAGGGGCTTTCGAGCGTCATTGCCTCGTTTAAGCCGAACGAAGCGGCGGTCGAGGAGACCTTCGTCAACGACAATCCTCGTGCTGCTCTCAAGCTCGGGCAGGCTCGCGGCATCGCGCTGCTGGCACCGGCGACAAAGGGGCTGGCCGTCGCCGAGTATTCGCCGAACGTCATCAAGAAGACGGTCGTCGGCGCCGGTCATGCCGAGAAGCGCCAGATCCAGGCCATGATCGGCTTCCTGCTGCCCAAGGCGCGATTCGAGAGTGCGGATGAAGCGGATGCGCTGGCGATCGCCATCTGCCATGCCAACCATCGCACGAGCCCGGTCGCGCGCGCGGCGCGGGCATTGCGGGAGGCCGCGAAATGATCGGCAAGCTCAAGGGGCTCGTGGATGCGATCGGCGAAAGCCACTGCATCATCGATGTGAACGGTGTCGGCTACGAGGTGCAGGCTTCGGCACGGGCGCTGCGCAACATGGAGATGGGCCAGCCCGTCACGCTCGTCATCGACACGCACGTGCGCGAGGACGCGATCCGCCTCTTCGGCTTCACGAGCGAGGTCGAGCGCAGCTGGTTCCGCACGCTGCAGAATGTGCAGGGTGTCGGCTCCAAGGTGGCGCTCGGCGTGCTCGGTACACTGTCCACGCAGGATCTTTCCAACGCCATCGCGCTTGGCGATTGGGCCTCCGTCGAGCAGGCGCCGGGAGTCGGCAAGAAGCTCGCACAGCGCATTGTCGCCGAGTTGAAGGACAAGGCGCCGGCGCTCGCCGTTGCGGGCCTGCACATTCCGGCGACGGTCAATGGGGCAGGCAAGGGCGCACGCGATGCGGCCGAGGCAGGGGACGGGCACGCGACCGCCGAGGCCATCTCAGCGCTGACGAACCTTGGCTACAACCCGGTGCAGGCTTCGCAGGCCATTGCGGTTGCGGCGCGTGATCTCGGCGCGGAGGCCGATACCGCCAAGCTCATCCGGCGTGGATTGAGAGAGCTGGCGCGGTAGGTCTTAGCGCCAATCACCAAGCACGGCATTCACGAGCGTGAGCGCGGCGACGGCTGCGGTGTCAGCGCGCATGATGCGTGGGCCCATGGCGATGCGCGTCACGAATGGCAGCGCGATCAGCGCATCGCGCTCTTCAGGAGCGAAACCCCCCTCGGGGCCGATGAGCACAGCGAGTGGTCCGGGCGCGACCGCGCGCAGTGCCACGATGGGATCGGCGATTGGTGCACTCTCATCGCAGAAGATGAGGCGGCGGCCGGCATTCCATGAGGCGAGTAGCCGATCGAGACGTTCCGGCGCGGCGACGTCCGGCACGCGCAGGATGCCGCACTGCTCGGCGGCCTCGATCACGTTCGCGCGCATGCGTTCGCCGTTGACGCGCTCGGCAACCGTATGCCGCGTCAGCACAGGTTGAAGGCGCGCGACGCCCATCTCCGTCGCCTTCTGCACCATGTAGTCGAGGCGTGAGCGCTTTAGCGGTGCGAAGAGATAGTGGATATCGGGGCCGCCCATCTGCGCTCGTGTCTGCTTTTCGAGGACGAGGCTCGCGCTCCGCTTGCCCGCAACCTCTATGCGCGCGTGCCATTCGCCGTCGCGACCGTTGAAGACGAGCACGCCATCGCGATCGCCGAGCCGCAGGACGTTCAGGAGATAGTTCGCCTGCTCGCGCGCGAGCGGCACCGTAGCGCCGTCGCCGAGATCGGCGTCGAGAAACAGGCGTGGGCTGCGGAAGTCGTACGGTTCAGGCATCGCAGCGAACCTCGCCGGAATCCCCTCTCCCTGTTCTTACGGGGAGAGGGCTAGGGTGAGGGGCGGCCACGAATGCGAACGTCGGCGTTTGCCGCCGCCCCTCATCCCGACCTTCTCCCCGTGAAGGACGGGGAGAAGGGGAAGTGGGGGCGAAGGAAGCCGCTAGTATTGCGATGATGGACGCAAAGCTGCTCATGCTCTCCCGCCTAACACATGGCGGTGCCGTCTTGTAAGATGGCTCGATCAAAAACGGGAGGATGATCCCATGAGCGTTCGCCATTTCCGTAAGCTCGCCCAGGCCAACCGGCTCGCAAACCTGCGTTTGATGAATGCCTGCAAGCAGCTCAAGCCGGGCGAATTCGAGGCGAAGGGCACGAGCTTCTTTCCATCGATCAAAGCCACGCTCAATCACAACCTGACGATCGACTGGTTTTACGTGGATGCACTCGAGGGTGGAACGCTCGGGCCTAAGGCGTGGGATCCTCCGGAGCCGTTCGATGCCATTGGACCGCTTGCCGATGCGCAGACGGCTGTCGATGAGCGCCTGCTGGCCTTTTGCAGCGCTCTGACGCCGGAACGACTCGTCGGGTTCAGTAGCGTACACCGTACGAAGCGCATCCAGGTGACACGCACAGACGATCTCCTGGCGCATCTCTTTCTGCATCAGGTGCATCATCGCGGGCAGGTGCACGCCATGCTGGCTGGCACGTCGGTCAAGCCACCGCAGCTCGATGAATTCATCCTCGACGGCCCAGGGGACACGGAGGCACGTGTCCCCGAGATGGAGGCGCTCGGCTGGACCGAGGCCGAGCTGATGGGTTGAGCGCCTACAGCGTCAGCCCGCCGTCTACCGTGATCGTCTGGCCGGTCACCATCGACGCGCCAAAGCCGAGGAAGACGATCACCTCGGCGATGTCATCGGTCGTGCAGCGCCGCTTGAGCAGTGCGCCGTCGCTCATGGCTGCAACCTGGGCGTTGGTCCACTCGACCATCCAGGTGCTGTCCACCGAACCCGGCGCCACGGCGTTAACGCGCACTTCCGGTGCGAGCGCGCGGGCGAGGTTCTGCGTGAGGTTGACGACGCCGGCCTTGGTGGCGCCATAAGCGAGGCTGCTGCCGGGAAAGCCGAGGCCCGCAATCGAGGCCGTGCTGACAATGGCGCCGCGCGCCGCCTTCAGCGCTGGGGCTGCCGCCTTGGCGCAGCGGAACACGCCGATCAGATTGACCTGCACGACGGTCTGCCAGAGTTCCTCGGTGATGAGATGGAGTTCCTCGGGATTGATCTTGCGGCGCGTGCCAGGCGTGCCGGCATTGGCGACGAGCAGATCGAGACGTCCCAGATCCTGCACGGCTTTCTCGACCATGCGCACGGCATCGATCGCGTCGCCGACATTGCCCGGTGCGGAAATGACCTTCATTCCCTGACCTGAGAGCTGCGCCACGACCTCCGCGCCGCGCGGATCATCGGCGAGGTGGTTCACGGCAACCGTCGCGCCCGCGCTCGCAAGCTGCTGGACGGCGGCGAGGCCGATGCCCGAGGCGCCACCTGTCACAAGGGCCGTCTTGCCGGTCAGATCATAGCGGATCATTCATCCCTCCCTTTTTTGCTTAGAACGCGTAGGCGAGCCGCACGCCCTGGTCGATGGCGCGCATGGCGTCGAGCTCGGCGGCGACATCAGCGCCGCCGATGATGTGCAGTGTCGTGCCGGCAGCAACGAGGCTGTCGGCGAGCGTGCGCTCGCTCTCCTGTCCGGCGCAGACGACGATGGTATCGACCGGCAGCACCCGCGCCTCCTCACCGACGAGAATATGCAGGCCATCCGCGTCGATCTTCTGGTAGGTGACGCCCGTCAATTGCGCGACCTTGCGCTTGGCGAGCGCTATGCGCAGCACCCAGCCCGTGGAAAGGCCGAGCGTGCGGCCCATGCGCCCTGGCTTCCGTTGCAGCATGACGATCTGGCGCTTGATCTCGGGCTCAGCCGGTGTCGCGAGCGCGCCCGGCACGCGGATGCCCGTATCGACACCCCACTCCTGCAGGAAGTGCGAGACGTCCGCCGCCTCCTTTTGTGAGGGGCCCGAGAGGTACTCCGCTACGTCGAAGCCGATGCCGCCCGCGCCGATGATCGCGACGCGCCGACCGGCCTTCACACGCCCCATGAGAATGTCGATGTAGGAGACGCAGCGCGGATCATCGATTCCGGGAATATCGAGCTTGCGCGGGCGCACACCGGTCGCGACGACGACCTCGTCGTACTTGCCGGTGAGATCGCGCGCGTCTGGTGCCTTGCCGGTCTTGAGTGAAACGCCGCGCGTTTCGATCATCCTGCCGAAATAGCGGATCGTTTCGTCGAACTCTTCCTTGCCGGGGATGTTGCGGGCAATGTTAAGTTGCCCGCCAATACAGTTCGCGGCCTCATAGAGCGTCACGTCATGACCGCGCTCGGCGGCCGTCGTCGCACAGGCAAGGCCGGCAGGCCCCGCGCCGATCACCGCAACGCGCTTCTTCTTCGCGGGCTTCGGCATGGCATCGAAATCGAGCTCCCGCCCGGTGACGGGATTGACGAGGCAGCTCGCGGCGCGACTCGAGAAGATGTAGTCGAGGCACGCCTGATTGCACGCGATGCAGACGTTGATTTCATCGGCTTTCTCCTCGCGTGCCTTGCGCATGAAGTGCGCATCGGCCAGCCAAGGCCGCGCCATGGAGACGAGATCGGCCGTGCCCGAGGCGAGCACCTCCTCTGCGATCGCGGGTGTGTTGATGCGGTTCGACGCGACGACGGGTATCGATACGGCATCCTTCAATCGCTTCGCGGCAAACGCCCACGTGGCGCGCGGCACCTTCTGCGCAATGGTCGGAATGCGCGCCTCGTGCCAGCCGATACCCTGATTGAGGATGGACGCGCCTGCCGCCTCGACCGCCTTCGCCTGCGCGATGATCTCGTCGCCCGTGAGCCCGCCTTCGACGAGGTCGATGGACGAAATGCGGTATATGATGAGGAAGTCGTTGCCGACCCGCTGCCGCACGCGCTTCATGATCTCGACGGGCAGCCGCAGGCGGTTCTCGAGGCTGCCACCCCAGTCATCGTCGCGATCGTTCGTGCGCTGCGCGGTGAACTCGTTGATGAGATAACCTTCCGACGCCATGATCTCGACGCCGTCGTAGCCGGCCTCTCGCGCCAGCGCCGTCGAGATGGCGAAGTCCTCGATCGTGCGCTCGATGTCGGCAGGCGTCATGCGCCGCGGCTGCAGCGGATTGATCGGCGAAGCGAGTGTCGACGGCGCGACAAGGCCTTTGTGCTTGGCATAGCGGCCTGCGTGCAGGATCTGCAGGGCAATGCGACCGCCCTCCGCATGAACGGCCGAGGTGATGTGCCGATGCTCAGGAATGTGCTCGGAGCGGCTCACTTCCGGGCCATTGGGGCCGAACAGGCCATCCGCATTCGGCGAGTAGCCGCCCGTCACGATGAGCGCCGCTTCGCCCCGTGCGCGCTCCGCATAGAAACGCGCTGTGCGCTCGATGTGCCGGTCCATGTATTCGAGACCGGTGTGCATGGAGCCCATGATGGCGCGGTTCGGCAGCTTGATGTAGCCGAGGTCGAGCGGGGCCGTGAGGCGCGGAAAGGCGGTCATGTGGGGCGGTTTCCTGGCTTGTCGTTTATTGAGCTTTGTCCCCGAGATGTGCCACACCGGATGCACGCCTGCCTACGGGGATCGTGCGGCAGTCAGCTAAATCCATGGTAGAATTGAGCAAAGCACGGACGGAGGAAGGCCGGTGGCCGCGACGCGCATCGAAGGTGAGGACGAACTCGTTGGCACATTCCTGGCGCCGCTGGCGGCAGGATTTCCTGGCGCGCTCGGCCTCAAGGACGACTGTGCGGTGCTGGCGCCCAGTCCGGGCTGCGAACTGGTCCTCAAGACCGATCCTGTGGTTGCCGGTGTCCACTTCTTTGCCGACGACGATCCGGCGGACATCGCCTGGAAAGCGCTGGCCGTGAACGTTTCCGATCTTGCTGCGAAGGGCGCGACGCCACGCATCTATCTCATGGCGCTTTCGCTGCCCGAAGCACCGGAGCGCGAATGGATGGCGCGTTTTGCGGAGGGGCTCGGTGCTGCGCAGCGGGCGTTCGGCATGCACCTCGCGGGCGGTGACACGGATCGCACGCCGGGCCATCTCTCGATTGCGATGACCGTGATCGGCGAGGTGCCTGCCGGCAAGATGGTGCGGCGGGCGGCAGCACAGGCTGGTGATGCGCTCTACGTTTCCGGAACGCTCGGCGATTCCGCGCTTGGGTTAGCGCTCGGCCTGGATGCCGGGCTGGCAACGCGGCTCGGGCTCACCGCGGATGAGGCCGCGCACGCAATCGGACGCTATCTGAGGCCCGCTCCGCGTGTTGCGCTCGCGGAGGCTTTGCGTGCACACGCGCGTGCGGCCATGGATCTCTCCGATGGGCTGATGAAAGACCTCGGCCGCATGTGCCGCGGTTCGGGCGTGGGCGCGCACGTGGGGGCAGTTGATCTGCCGTTGTCGCCTGCGATGCGTCGCGCGCTCGACGCTGAACCAGGGCGGATCAGGGATGTGGTGGCGGCCGGCGACGACTACGAAATCCTGACTGCCGTGCCGCTCGCGGCGAGTGCCGAATTCGAGGCCGCGGCTCAGCGATCCGGCATCCCGATGACGCGGATTGGCGAGATCACTTCGGCGCGCGAAGTTTTCGTCCTCGACGCTCAGGGCCAGCCGATTGAGCCTGGACGTTCGGGCTGGGATCATTTTCAGTCGCGCTGAGGGTCGGGCGTCGGCGTGGCGCGCGGGGTTTCGGCAGCGGCTCCTCCTCTGCGCACACGAGGCCGAGTCGGGCCGTTTCCTCGGTGATCCATGCGCGGAATGCCGCGATCTTTGGCCGTGTTTCATGGCCATCGGGGCAGACAATATGGAAGGCGCGCTCGGAGCGCAGGCTCAGGGAAAAGGGAAACATCAGCCGGCCGAGGCGCTCGTCATCCATGGCAAGCGAGCGGACGCCGAGGAGCACGCCAGCGCCCTCCAGGGCGGCCTCGATGGCGTGATCGGCACTCGAGAAATGCAGGCCGCGGCTCAGGTCCACATGCTCGGCCCCGGCGGCCCGTAGCCAATCCAGCCAGGTCGGCAGGCCGAACATGCGGCCGAGCGAGTCGTCGTGGATGATGGGGAAGCGGGCGAGATCGTCCGGAGTTTCGAGCGGCCCGTACTGCGCGATCAGGCGCGGACTGACGACGGGCAGCGTCTCGATCTCCAGGAACTTTCGCGACCAGAGGCTAGGGAATGGGCCCGCCGCATTGCGGATGGCGACGTCCACTCCATCCCCGGCAAAGCTCGCGAGCGTGAGGCTCGCCGAGACGCGCACATCGAGTTCAGGGTGAGCGGAGAGAAAGCGATGGAGCCGCGGCACGAGCCACTTGGCCGTCAGTCCGGGCGGAGCGCTGACCACCAGGATCTGCCCATCGCCGGTCTCCATAACGCGTTCAACCGATTGGCGAATCTGGGCGAACGCGGCGTTCAGGCCCGGATAGAGCAGCTCGCCGGCCGGGGTCAGGGAAATCGTGCGCGCGCTGCGGTTGAAGAGCCGCTCCCCGAGGAAGGCCTCGAGACCAGCCACCTGGTGACTGAGCGCGGCCGGCGTCACGTTCAACTCCTCCGCCGCGCGTGAAAAGCTGAGGTGCCGGGCGGTCGCCTCGAAGGCGCGGAGCGAATTCAGGGCCGGGAGGAGTTTGAGCATGGATCTATTAGATTATCTCAATCATGAGGTGAGGAAGCCTCGTTTGTAACGAGGGAAATGATAGCGCATATATGCTTCACAAACAAAAACAGAGTTGAGGTGAGCTAACATGAGCAAGAGCATCTGGGACCATCCGGAGATCACCAGCGAACTCATCGAGAAGTCGATGCGCCAGGCCCGTGTCGAGCGCTCGAAGGTCGTGTGGGGACTTCTTCAGAACCTCTTCTCCCGGCCGGAGAGCCGCGAGGCAGAGCTTTCAGATTTCAGCCTTCAGCAGCGGAAGCTGCGGCTCGGCTGACCGAGTAGCGGGGCGCGGGGTTCGTACGCCCTCCCTCAGATCCGCGTCCCGGCACCGACGGGGCAGTCTGGCTAAAGCGCCAGGCTGCCCCGTAACTTTTGGTGCATGGCGCGGTCGGTCATGTTCAGGCTGAGCGGCGTGACCGAAATACGGTTGTTGTAGACCGACCAGAGGTCGGTGCCCTCGCGCGGATTGGAACGGCGGCGCGCGAAGCCGAGCCAGTAGTACGGCGTGCCCCAGGTATCGTGCCGCTCCTCGACGCCCAACGGGTTGATGTCGCGGCGGCCCTGCTCGGTCACGTCGAGGGCGGTGACCTCGTCAGGCGAGCAATCCGGAAAGTTGATGTTCATCAGTGCGCCTTCCGGCCAGTCGTGCGCGAGCAGCTTCCTGATAATGCCGGGAGCATGGGCAATCGGCGTCTCCCAGCGGAGATTATCGGCGGGCGATCGCATGCCATAAGAAAGCGAGAGCGCCATCGACCGGATGCCAAGCAGCGTGCCTTCGAAGGCGCCGGCGATCGTGCCGGAATAGGTGACGTCCTCGGCCATATTGGCACCGCGGTTGACGCCGCTTAGCACGAGGTCCGGTCCTCCATCCTTGAGCACGTGACGCGTGCCCATGATGACGCTGTCCGTCGGCGTGCCGCGCACGGCATAGACGCGCGGACTCACTGCGCGCATGCGCAAGGGCTCATTCAGTGAGAGCGAGTGCCCGGTGCCGGACTGGTTCGTCTCCGGTGCGAACACCCAGATCTCGCCATCCGGCCCCGCGACCTCCTCGGCGATCTGGCGCAGTGCGTGAATGCCGGGCGCGTCGATGCCGTCGTCGTTGGTCACGAGAATGCGCATAGGTCTGGCGGCTCCGCTTCATTTCGAGGTTCAGCCTGCCACGATAAAGATTTGAAGTGACAATGGCGAGGCCTCCACCGGTCAAAGCCGAAACCGCGAAACGTCAGACGTCCGCGTGATCCGGAACCTCCCTGAAGTGGAAAAATGCCGCCGAGTCAGATAGATTCGGTGCAAGTCCAGCGAGGGAGACACCGCGATGATCGAGAGAACGATGCTGGTGGCGGCCGGAAAGAAGGCCATGGTTCCCCGGCTGTTCAAGCGAACCCTTCAGATAGCGACGGCGGTCGCGCTGACGGCAAGTGTTTTGCTGATCGTTATCGTCGGCAACGGCTTCCTGGTGGGGAAAGCGCCGAGTTTCCGCACTGGATGGAACCTCTGGCTGTCGTTCATTCAGCGACCCGACATTCTCTCGACCATGATCCTGACGGCCGCAGTTGCGGTAGCTTTCGTGTACTGGCAGCGAAATCAGGAGCGTAAGGCTGGCGGCGCGGCGCGCTAGAGTTCGTCGCCACGCGTTGGGGGGTAATCCATGCATATGGCTCAGGTGATGCTGGCCGGCCTGCTGCTGCTCGTTGTGTTCGGGCTCTTCGGCAAGTTGTGGGGCCATGACACGGTGAGCATTGCCACCGGCGCGAAGTATTTCATTCCCGCCTGGGCGATCATCGCGCTCGTCAATATGTGGGTCGGCGTCACCAAGGCGGGTTACACTGTCGCTCAGGAGCTGCCGATCCTACTGATCGTTTTTGCGGTTCCGGCGCTAGCGGCCGCCGTCGTCATCTGGCAGCTGGCGAGGGGGTGAATGCTACTCGCCCGCTTCCGTCTTCACCTTCGCCAGCGGATGGTTCTCGTAGACGACCTTCTTGAGGCGCTCTTCGAGCACGTGCGTGTAGATCTGCGTCGTCGAGATGTCGGCGTGTCCGAGCAGTTGCTGGACCGCCCGCAAGTCAGCGCCGCGATCGAGCAGGTGGCTCGCGAAGGCATGACGCAACACGTGAGGGCTCACGCGCTCCGGATCTAGGCCTGCTTCGCCCGCCAACTCCTTCAATTCAACGCCGAGATGCTGGCGCGTGACGTGGCCCTCGGCACTTTTTGCAGGAAACAGCCACTTCGCCGGCCGCAATGACGGCGAGGTATTCGCTGGATCGGCCAGCGCGACCAGATAGCGGTCGAGCGCCATGCGCGCTTCGTTGTTCAGTGGCACCAGCCGCTGGCGCTGACCCTTGCCTGTGATCGTGAGCACGCGCGGGTCGCCATTCAGCACCTGCCGCGGCAGGGCAACCAGCTCCGAGACGCGCATTCCTGAGGCATACAGCACTTCCAGCATCGCGTGCAGGCGCAGCGCGCGTAGTCGCTCGCGACCCGTGGCCGTTTCGGTGCGCTGTCGTGCGGTTTCGAGCAGGCGTTCGACTTCGGTAATCGACAGTGTCTTCGGGAGCACGCGGGCGAGCTTGGGGCCACTCAGGCCCGCGGCTGCATCTTCCTCGACGATCCCTTCCATCATGAGAAAGCGATAGAGCTGGCGCACGGCCGAGATCTTGCGAGCCCGCGTCGTCGTTGCGAAGCCGGCTTCCGTGAGATGCTGGACATATGCGGCGAGATCGTCGGGCGTTGCATCTTCGGGCACGCGGCCGAGATCATCGAGGAACAGCGCCAGATCCTCGAGATCGCGCGCGTAAGCGTCGAGCGTATTGCGGGCGGCGCCCTTCTCGGCCGCCTGCATCTCGAGGAAGGTGCGGATATTGGCTCGGGCTCCGGGATCGGGCTGGCTCATGCAACCCATTATCCCGCGATTCGGCGCCGGCGCCCAAGTCACTGCCGCAGCAGCCGGACTTCGCTATTCCGCCAGTGAGAGAGTTCGCCGACAGCCTCCAGCTTGCCGTTTCGGCCGAGCCATTCGATACGACTGGCAATCCGTTCGTAGAATTCGTCGCTATCCTGGCCCAAGATCTTTGACGTTCGAGAAATCACCAATGCGATCTTCAGAAACTCTGGTGCCGATTGCTCCAGAATAGTCTCGTCGATCTGCTGGTCGGTGATCATCCTGCTATGCCAGATCGCGTCCCTTCTGGACGAGGTCGATCACCTTGGCGACGGCGGCATCGATGCCGATCGTCTCCTTGGCGCCGCCCTTGCGCGTCTTGATCTCAGCTTCGCCGGCTTTCACGCCCTTCGGCCCGATCACGAACTGATAGGGGAGGCCGATGACGTCCATGGTCGCGAACTTGCCGCCCGCGCGCTCGTCCGTGTCGTCGTAGAGCACGTCGATGCCGGCATTCGTCAGCTTCTCGTAGACGGCGTTGGACGCGGCGTCCGTGTCTTTGTCGCCCGACTTGAGGTTCACCAGCCCGACCTCGAAGGGCGCGACAGGCACCGGCCACACGCAGCCCGCGTCGTCATGGCTCGCCTCGATGATCGCGCCGCAGAGACGCGACACGCCGACGCCGTATGAGCCCATGTGTACGGCGACGAGCTTGCCGTCCGGCCCCTGCACCTTGCAGCCCATGGGCTCGGAGTACTTCGTGCCGAAATAGAAGATGTGGCCGACCTCGATGCCGCGCGCGGAGACCTGCTTGTCAGCCGGAACTTCGGCCGCAAACTTCGCCGCGTCGTGCTTCTCGTCGGTCGCGGCGTACTGCGAGGTCCACTGTTTGATGATCGGTGAGAGATCGCCGTCGAAATCGACGTCCTTGCCCGGTACGGGCATCTCGATGAGATCCGTGTGGCAATAGACTTGGCTCTCGCCCGTGTCGGCGAGAATGATGAACTCGTGGCTGAGGTCGCCGCCGATCGGGCCTGTGTCGGCCGCCATGGGAATCGCCTTCAGGCCCATGCGGGCGAACGTGCGCAGATAGGCGACGAACATGCGGTTGTAAGCGTGGCGCGCGGCATCCGCGTTCAGATCGAAGGAGTAGGCATCCTTCATGAGGAACTCGCGGCCGCGCATGACGCCGAAGCGCGGACGCACCTCGTCGCGGAACTTCCACTGGATGTGATAGAGGTTGCGCGGCAGATCCTTGTAGGACTTCACGCTGTCGCGGAAAATCTCGGTGATCAGCTCCTCGTTAGTCGGCCCGTAGAGCATGTCGCGCTCGTGCCGGTCCTTGATGCGCAGCATCTCCTTGCCATAGGCGTCATAGCGGCCCGACTGGCGCCAGAGGTCGGCCGACTGGATGGTCGGCATGAGCACCTCGATGGCGGCCGAACGGTTCTGCTCCTCGCGTACGATCTGCTCGATCTTCTTCAGCACCTTGTAGCCGAGCGGCAGCCAGGAATAGATGCCGGCGCTCGCCTGCTTGACCATGGCGGCACGCAGCATGAGCTGATGGGAGACGATCTCGGCCTCTTTCGGCGTCTCGCGTAGGACCGGCAGGAAGAAGCGTGTGAGGCGCATGGGCGGGGTCTCGACCAGGGTGTTGCGATTGTGTTGCCACTATCGCAACAGGCTGTTGATTGATGTTGCGCTTAGTGCAAATGGGCTGTTGCGATAATTTTGCGTTTAGCGCAACACCCGCCTGCTCTAGCGACTTCCGCCCGGGGAGGCAATGCGCCGCCGCCAAGTCGGGCGCCGGGGGCCGAACCAGGGGCTGAATTAGTGTGCAATGCACTGTCATTCCTTGGCTTTGAGTTCCCGGGAGCCATCTGCTAGAGAGGGCCGAGGTTGCGGCAGGCGGCTGCCGCACGAGTGAGCTTCGGACATTTCTCATGGCCAACGCCCCCAAAAAGCCCCTCGTCATCGTCACGCGCAAGCTGCCGGAGATCGTCGAGACGCGCATGCGGGAGCTTTTCAATGCGCGCCTCAACCTGGACGACACGCCCATGTCCCAGGCAGCGCTCGTCGACGCCGCGAAGGCCGCCGAGGTCCTGGTGCCGACAGTGACGGACCGCATCGACCGCGCTGTGCTGTCTCAGGCCGGGCCCCAGCTCAAGCTGATCGCCAACTTCGGCACGGGCGTCGACAACATCGACCTCGACACGGCGAGGAACCGCGGCATCACCGTCACGAACACGCCGGGCGTTCTCACAGAGGACACGGCCGACATGACCATGGCACTCATTCTCGCAGTGCCGCGCCGCGTCGTCGAAGGCGCGACCCTTCTCAAGGATCCCCGCTCGAATTGGACGGGCTGGTCGCCAACCTGGATGCTCGGCCATCGCATTTTCGGCAAGCGTCTCGGCATCATCGGCATGGGGCGCATTGGCCAAGCTGTTGCCCGCCGCGCGGCTGCCTTCGGCCTGCAGGTGCACTATCACAACCGCCGCCGCCTCGCCGAGGAGATCGAGCAGGACCTGGACGCCACCTATTGGGACAGCCTCGACCAGATGCTGGCGCGCATGGACATCATCTCGGTCAACTGCCCGCACACGCCGGCAACGTATCACCTGCTCTCGGCGCGCCGCCTGAAGCTGATGAAGCCCACGGCCTACCTCGTGAACACCGCGCGCGGCGAGGTGATCGACGAAAACGAACTCGCGCGCCTTCTCGAGACGGGCGCCATCGCCGGTGCCGGGCTGGACGTGTTCGAGAACGAGCCGGCGGTCAATCCGAAGCTCCTCGCCTCGCCGCGCGTCGTCGCGCTGCCGCATATGGGCTCGGCGACGCTGGAAGGCCGCATCGACATGGGCGAGAAGGTTATCATCAACATCAAGACCTTCCTCGATGGCCACGCGCCGCCCGATCGTGTCTATCCGGCCATGTTCTGATCATCGCGTCGGAACCAGGGACTTATCCGCGGGTTATCCACAGTATCGGGCGCCGGTAAGCGCGTGCCCGATGCTATGTTTTTCAACGATTCGCCCATGTTTGTCTCTGCGTGCGGGCACCCGTGAAAGGGGAGGCCGGTCATGGCAGACGGCAGCAGGACGATCGAACTCGAAGCAGAGGCAGCCGGCGCGGAAGCCGCCCGCGAGGCGAAGGCCGAGGTGCTCGAGCGGGCCTCGACGCTCCCAGCACCCTCCGGCAAGCGCACGCAGCGCGTGCGGCGCGGCAAGGGCGACTGGCACGAATTCACCGTCGATGTCTGGATCACCAACCTGAACTCCGTCGAGTTCGGCATTTTCAAGCACAGTCGCAACCGCGCCAAGTCCCGCCAGTTCACGCTCGACATGGATGTGTTTGCGGAGGTCACCGAAGGCGGTGAACGCACTGGCCTCATCGCCTATCGTGAGGACCTCTGGAAGAAGCAGACGGGCATGGACCGCCGCCTCGTGCTGCGCCTGTTCGGCGACAAGCTCAACTGGCGCGCCACCATGGACCTCATGCTCGCGCGCTCCCTGCAGCTCACGCTCGGTGCTCGAGGGCTGCCCGTCTCGGCCTACTCGGTGAACACAGGCGAGCAGATCCACAACATCTACGTCGAGCGCTCGGCCAACAAGTGGCCGCTCATGCCGGAGAACTACTCGTTCTTCGTTCTCGATAAGCACCAGCCGATATTCTATCGCCTGCGGCGCGACATGATCGATCTCGGCGGCGACTTCAAGCTCTACGACGCAGCGGGGAACATCGTTGCCTATCTCGACGGCAAGGTCTTCTCGCTAGGCGGCAAGTGGCGCTGTCGCATCCTGCGCGATCACGCCGACCCGCGACTGCTGCATGTTTTGAAGCTCTTCTGCGCCAAGGAAGTCTTCGCACGCGACGTCCGCCACCACCTCAAGTCCTTGTGGCGTGGCGTGAGGTCCGGGAAGATCATCCCCAAGATCGACCAGCAGGAAGCCGACCTCTACATGAACCCGCGGCGGATGCGGTAACCGCCGCAGCACCAATTTCGACTATATTGCAGCGTATTCGGGTTCCCGATCTTGCGGGAGGTCTGCGCATGTTCAAGCTGTCGAAGCTTGCAGTGGCTGCGGTGTTGATGTTGGCGCTGCCTGCACTCGCGGCGGATGCCGCCGAACCATGCCCCTTGCCCAGCGCCGATCCAACCTCACTCGGCCTGTCGAAGGACGGGCTGAAGCGGATTGCTGACACGCTCAATGCCGACATCGCGAAGGGGCAGATCCCAGGTGCTGTTCTCCTGATCGCGCGCCACGGCAAGATCGGTTACTTCGAGGCCTTCGGGTATCGCGATCCCGAGACGAAGGAGCCGCTGACCACGGACGCGATATTTTCGATCGCGAGCATGACCAAGCCGATGGTCTCGGTTGGCGTCATGATGCTGGTCGAGGAGGGCAAGGTCGCGCTCTCAGATCCGATCGGAAAGCATCTCCCGAAAATTGCCGAGTTGGGGGTAGCCGAAGACCTGGATGTGCGTGAGGGCGAGGTACGGACGCGGCCGGCGAAGCGCCAGCCCACTGTCGAGGACCTGCTGCGCCATACGTCCGGTATGACGTCGGGCAATCGCGGCAAGACGGCCGTGCACAAGCTTTGGCCCTACAGTGGCGCACGCGCCGCCGTGCGCATGACGGGCGACGAGCTTCTCGAAACGATCGCGAAGCTGCCCCTGCTGCATGATCCCGGCACCTCGTGGGACTATGGATTTTCGACCGACGTTCTGGGGCTGTTGATCGAAAGAGTATCCGGCCAGAAGCTCTCGCAGTTTCTTTCTGAGCGGCTCTGGAAGTCGCTCGGCATGGACGACACGGCGTTCGCCATTCCCAAGCGGAAGTGGGAACGCTATGCGCAGGCGTTCGATGATAGCCCTCGCACCGGCAAGCGGCAGCGGGTGCTGCACGCGGAAGGCAAGTCTCTCAAGTACGAATGCGGTGGCGGTTGCGCGGTATCGACGGCCGCCGACTACATTCGCTTCTCACAGATGTTGCTGAACGGCGGCACGCTCGACGGCACGCGGATACTGAAGTCCGAGACCGTCGCCGATATGACCTCCAATCATCTCGGCGCGAATTTCGGCGTGGATGCCGAAGGAACGCGCCCCGGCTTTGGATTTGGCTTGGGCTTTGCCGTGCGGCTCAAGCCCGGAACGTCGTCGGCGCCGGGCACTGTAGGCGAGTACAATTGGGGTGGAGCCTACGGCACTTACTTCTGGAATGACCCAAAGCTCGGCCTGGCGGTTGTCTTCATGTCTCAGGCCCCAGGCCCCATCCGCTACCATTATCGGAAGCTTTTGCCGAAGCTCGTGCATCAGGCGCTTGTTCACTGACGCGCCGACTCTTTCGCAAATGCAGCACGGCGCCAGAGCGTGAGCTGCCCGGCACGCGCGGCGTAGTTCCGCCACGTGAGTTGGTCTATCCTTTCATTGCACCCGGCGCCGCAAAGAGCGTCGGGGCCTGACGGGAGAAAACCAGCCCATGACACTCGCGACATCCATGAAAGGTCTATGCGCGGCAGTGATGATGGTGCCGCTCGCAATGGAAGCCCATGCAAATGGCAAGGATCCCTTGCCGCGCGTCGACCCGGCCACGGTCGGCCTTTCGGCCGAACGTCTCGCGCGCATAGGCACCGCGCTCAAGAGCGAGGTGGAGAAGGGACGGCTACCCGGTGCCGTGGTGGCTGTCGCGCGGCGCGGCAAGCTCGCCTACTTCGAGTCTTTCGGCGCGCTCGATCCGGCGACGAAGGCGCCGATGCCCCATGACGCGATCTTTTCCATCGCGAGCATGACGAAGCCGATCGTCTCTGTCGGCATCATGATGCTGCACGAGGAGGGCAAGCTCTCGCTCGCCGATCCAGTCGGGAAGTACCTGCCGCAGATGGCGAACATGCAGGTCGCGGACGTGAAGACGGACGCGAGTGGCGCGGCAACGGTCGAAAGCAAGCCAGCGAAGCGCCAGCCGAGCGTCCACGATCTCCTGCGTCACACATCGGGCATCACCTACGGTGCGCGTGGCAACACGCCCGTGCACAAGCTCTGGCCCGCCGGCTCGGCGTCTGCTGCGGTGAGATACACGAGCGCCGAGTTCCTCGACACGATCGGCAAGCTGCCGCTGCTCTATGAGCCCGGCACGGTATGGGACTACAGCCTCTCGATCGACATTCTTGGCCTCATTATCGAGGCGGTCTCCGGTCAGCCGCTTGCCGTGTTCCTCTCTGAGCGCATCTTCAATCCTCTCGGCATGACCGATACCGCCTTCGCCGTGCCGGACGGAAAGAAGGACCGCTACGCGGGCGCCTTCGAGAACGACCCGGTGACCGGCAAGCCGCAGTCGGTGCTCCATGCGCGGACCGCCAAGCCGCTGAAGTTCGATTGCGGTGGCGGCTGCCTCGCCTCGACCGCGAGCGACTACATCCGCTTCTCGCAGATGCTGCTCAACGGCGGCACGCTCGAAGGCAAGCGCGTCCTCGGTAAGCATACGGTGGCGTACATGACCGCCAACCATCTCGGGCCCGAGATCAAGAACAACGTGGCCGGGCTCGATGCCTCACGCCTCGGTTATGGTTTCGGCCTCGGCTTCGCGGTGCGCGCCGAGGACGGCATTTCGGGCGTGGCCGGCAGTGCGGGCGACTACAACTGGGGCGGCGCCTATGGGACGTACTTCTGGAACGACCCGAAGGAGCAGCTGACGGTCGTCTACATGGCGCATACGCCGGGGCCGATCCGCTCCGAATACCGTCGCCTGATGCACGCTCTGGCGCTGCAGGCGATCGTGGAGTAACGACAGCGGCAGAAATGCCGCCCGCGCAGTCATTGCCGTCAAACGGAGAGAAAGCCATGCCGTTCGCATCGAACCCCGGAACCGTCCTCCAGCGGGCCGCGCCTGCGGAACTCGGCTTCGATGTCGGGCGGCTCGGTCGCATTCGCGAGGCCATCGACCGCGAGGTGGCGGCGGGCATGATCCCCGGTGCCGTTGTCGGCATCGCGCGGCGCGGCAGAATCGCGCTGCTCGAAGGCTACGGCTTTCGCGACAAGACGGCCGGCACGCCCATGTGGGCCGATGCTGTCTTCTCCATTGCTTCCATGACCAAGCCGATGGTTTCCGTCGGTATCATGATCCTGGCCGAGGAGGGGCGTCTCCTCCTCGGTGATCCCGTCTCGAAATTCCTGCCGCAGCTCGCGGGCATGAAAGTCGCGAAGTCGACAACGAGCGATACGCTCGAGACGGTGCCGGCCGAGCGTGAGATGACCGTGCAGGATCTGCTGCGTCACACGTCCGGCCTCACGTACCAGAACCGCGGCACGAGCGCCGCCTATCGCGCCTATCCCGTGCATGGGACGAGCGCGACGCTCGACAAGGAGGAATTCCTCGTCCAGCTCGGCAAGGCGCCGCTGCTCTTTCAGCCGGGTTCGACGTGGGAGTACGGCCTCTCGACGGATATTCTCGGCTTCATCATCGAAGCCGTCTCGGGCCAACGCCTTGGCGCCTTCCTTTCCGAGCGCTTGTGGCAGCCGCTTGGCATGGCCGACACGGGCTTCGAACTCACCGACCACACGCGCGAGCGTTATGCCCGCTCCCTGCCGAAGGACCCGCTGACGGGTGATCCGCTCGTCGTGCATCACGCGACGGGCAAGCTCTCGAAGTGGGAGTCGGGCGGCGGCGGCTGCGTTTCGACCGCGGCCGATTATCTGCGCTTCACGCAAATGCTGCTCGACGGCGGCGTCGGTAATGGCCAGCGCATTCTTGGCCGCAAGACCGTGGCGCTCATGACGTCCGATCATCTCGGCGACAAGATCGCCAACCGTATTGCCGCCACCATGGACCCGGCTTTCGACGGCTATGGCTTCGGCCTCGGCTTTGCCGTGCGCAAGCAGCAGGGCGTTGCGGCGGCCAACGGCACACCCGGCGACTATTACTGGTCGGGCGTCTACGGCACGTACTTCTGGAATGATCCCGCCGAGCAGATGACGGTCGTCTCCATGATCGTCGCGCCGGGTCCGATCAGGCTTCGCTACCGACAGCTCATTCGCGCCCTGGTGCTCCAGGCCATGGCAGACTGAGCAGCGTCACCATCAGGATTGCATGACATGACCGCCGCCCCGACCGGACTGCACGCGCTCGCCCAGGGCGTGATCCTTTCGCCCTTCACACGCATTCGCCGCCTCCTCGATGGTGTCGAGCCGGGCATGTCGCCCGCCATCGAGCTGATGGTCGGCGAGCCGCGCGAGGTCATGCCGAGTTTCGTGCCCGACAGGATGGTCGAGGCCAAGGATACGCTCGCCAAGTATCCGCCGATCCGGACGAGCGAGGAGCTGCGCAAGACCATCGGCGCCTGGATCGAGCGGCGCTACGGCATTGCGGGCACTATCGACCCGCTGCGCCATGTCCACCCGCTCAATGGTTCGCGCGAGGGGCTTTTCTTCGCGATCCTGCCGGCTGTCGGTCGCAAGGTTGTCGAGGGGCGCCCTGTGGTCCTGCTGCCGAACCCGATGTACCACGCCTATCTCGGGGCGACGTACGCGGCGAACTGCGAGCCCGTCTTCCTCGATGCCACCGCCGAGACGGGCTTCCTGCCCGACCTTGACGAGCTGGAGAAGCAACCCGAAACGCTCGCGCGGACGGTCGCCTTCTATCTCTGCTCGCCGGCCAATCCGCAGGGGGCCGTCGCATCCCCCGATTACATTCGCAAGGCTCTGGCGCTGGCGCGCCAATACAACTTCATGCTCTTTTTCGATGAGTGCTACTCGGAGATCTACACGAAGGAGCCCCCGATCGGCGGCCTGCAGGTCGCGGCGGGCACGCCGGAGGGCTTCAAGAACATCATCGTGTTCAACTCGCTCTCCAAGCGATCGAACCTGCCGGGCCTGCGCTCGGGATTCGCGGCCGGCGACGCTGATTTCCTCGAAACTTTCGCCGAGATTCGCAATCTCACGGCCCCGCAGATGCCGGGTGTCGTCCAGCACGCCTCTGTGGCCGTGTGGAGCGAGGAGCAGCATGTGGCCGTGATCCGGCAGGCGTACCGGGCCAAATTCGACGTCTGCGACGAGGTTTTGGGGGATCGCTTCGGCTACAAGCGCCCTGCTGGCGGCTTTTTTCTGTGGCTCGATATGAGCCATCTCGGAGGTTCGATTCCCGCCACCGTAACTCTTTGGAAACGCTGCGGTGTAAAGGTTGTCCCGGGTGCCTATTTGGCACAGCCGAATGCGCGTGGGGTCAATCCGGCGGAACAGTACATTCGTGTCGCTCTTGTGCACGATGTGGCCACGATCCGGGAGGCGCTCCAGCGTGTCGTATCTATCAAGGCGTAATGGCAACTTGGGATCAAGGCGTTGCAGGGCTCCAGCTATGAGCCGAGGCCGATACTTCCACACCCGTTGGAAGAGCGGCTGAAGGGCAGCTTTCGGCGGCTCGCGGGCGTTGCGCTCGCGGCGCTGACGGCGGCCGGCTGGCTGAGCCTCATCTCCTGGTCGGCGGCGGACCCGAGCCTGACCCACGCGGCAGGCGGCGCAACGCGCAACTGGATGGGCCCGCTCGGCGCCATCTTCTCCGACCTGCTGCTGCAATCCGTCGGCCTCGCGGCCATCTTCGGCATGGTCATCGTGACCTTCTGGAGCGCGGAGCTCATCCTGCGCAGGCGGCTCATCGATGCGCGCTGGCGCATCATGATCGCCCCCTTCGCCGTACTGCTGCTGGCTGGCGCGCTCGTGTCGCTGCCGCCGCCGTCGAGCTGGCCGCTGCATCATGGTCTCGGCGGCGCGTTCGGCGGCATGGTGCTGAAGCTCGTGTCGAGCGGCTTCGGGCTCATCAATCCCGGGCGGGCAGGGCTCGTCGCGGGCCTCATGCTTTTCGCTGGTGGCATGTGCGCGCTTTCGGCAGCGCTCGGTCTCACGCAGCGCGAGTTCGCGCTCCTCTGGCAGCGGGATCCGCGCGCCGAACCGAGCGTCTTCGGCGAGGCCATGACCGGTCTGACGCAACGCCTCAAGTCCGGGCGCAGCAACTGGCGTCGTTCGGACGACCATCACGACTTCCACAATGAGCCCGACTTCGTGCCGCCGACCGGTCCGATGATGCGGTACGCCGAGGCAGCCGATCGCAGAGCCGTGCACCGCGCGCCTGTCCATGAGCCGCCGCCCGCATACGCTGACGACGAATTGCCGATCACCTTCGACACGGCGACCGAGAAGCAGAGCCGCATCATCGCCGAGCGCTTCGCACCGCCTGGCGGGCGTGCTCAGCGCGGGCCGAGCCTGGAGCGCGCGCCCGAGCCTGTGCGCCCAGTGCCCGCCGCACAGCCGGCACCGCAACAACAGGCGCCGCCACCACCGCGCCGCCGCGCGGCTCGTCCGCGCGGCTTTCAGCGCCCGTCACTCGACATTCTCCGCCGCCCGCCACCTTCCAAGCAGGGCGCCGAGATCAACCATGCCGTCATGCGCGGCAATGCTCGCCTGCTCGAGGATGTGCTCGCGGACTTCGGCGTGAAAGGCGAGATCAAGGACATTCGCCCCGGTCCTGTTGTCACGCTCTACGAACTCGTCCCCGCGCGCGGCACGAAATCCGCCCGCGTGATCGCGCTTGCCGATGACATCGCGCGTTCCATGAGTGCTGCATCGGCGCGCATTGCCGTCGTGCCGGGCCGCAATGCCATTGGCATCGAATTGCCGAATGCACGGCGCGAATCCGTGTTCCTGCGCGAGCTGCTCGAAGCGGAGCCCTTCGCCGCCAGCGAGGCACAACTCCCGATCACGCTCGGAAAAAGCATTGCCGGTGATCCAATCGTCGTCGATCTCGCGCGCATGCCGCATCTGCTGATCGCGGGCACGACCGGTTCGGGCAAGTCGGTCGGCGTGAATGCGCTGATCCTTTCGCTGCTCTACCGCCATTCCCCGGAGACGTGCCGCTTCCTCATGATCGATCCGAAGATGCTGGAGCTGTCCGCCTACAACGGCATTCCGCATCTTCTGACGCCCGTCGTCACGGACCCGCATCAGGCGGCGGGCGCTCTCGAATGGGTCGTGCGCGAGATGGAGGAGCGCTATCGGCGCATGTCCAAGCTCGGCGTGCGCAATATCGAGATGTTCAACACGCGCGTGCGCACCGCCGCCGAGCGTGGCGAGAAGCTCGCCCGCCGCGTGCAAACGGGCTTCCACCCCGAAACCGGCAAGCCGATGTTCGAGAGCGAGCCACTCGACTACACGCCCATGCCGTTCATCGTCGTCGTGGTCGACGAGTTCGCGGACCTGATGGTGGTGGCGGGCAAGGAAGTGGAGGGTGCCGTGCAGCGCCTCGCGCAGATGGCGCGCGCGGCCGGCATTCATCTCATCATGGCGACGCAGCGCCCGAGCGTCGATGTCATCACCGGCACGATCAAGGCGAACTTCCCGACGCGCATCAGCTTCAAGGTCGCGTCCAAGATCGACAGCCGCACCATCCTCAACGAGCAGGGTGCCGAGCAACTCCTCGGTGCGGGCGACATGCTCTTCTCCGGTGCCGGCAGCGCGGTCATGCGCGTGCACGGGCCGTTCGTTTCCGATGACGAGGTTCAGCAGGTGGCCGATCATCTGCGCGCCCAGGGCGAGCCGTCCTACGTCGATGTCATCCTCGACCACGCGCCCGAGGACGAGGAGCAGGATCCAGAGGACGAGGCCGACGAACTCTTCGACCGTGCCGTGGCGCTGGTCGTGCGCGAGCAGCGTGCCTCGACGAGCTTTCTTCAGCGGCGCCTGGCCATCGGCTACAATCGCGCCGCCGACCTCATGGAGCGCATGGAGCGCGATGGCTTGGTCGGGCCGGCGAACAACGTCGGTAAGCGGGAGATCCTGCTCGGACCGGGCGACCGCGACGACCTCGCCTGAATTGCTCCCCGCGCACCCTTCTACGACTAAAGTATGAATGGTGCGCTGCACAATCATATTGCATCGCACAATGAGCCGCCCTACATACCTGTCGCGGACAACATTCCTGCGTGAGCTGCTCCCCGATGCTCATGCAATTGAAACAGATACAAGAAATGGAGAAATCAGATGAATGAGCACTTCACGCGTCAGGCCGAGCAGTTCATGGAAGCCGCCAAGGCCGCGAAAATTCCCGAGAATATCCAGGCTCTCGCCGAGCAGGGCGTGACCCGCTCGCAGGAAGCTTTCGAGAACCTCAGCTCCGCTGCGAAGGATCAGGTGAAGGCCGCCGAGGAGCTCACGCTCGCGACCCAGGCCGGCATCAAGACGATCGGCTCGAAGATCATGGACAACACGGTCGTCAATGCCGAGGCCGCCTTCGATGCCGCCCGCGCCATTGCTCGCGCCGGTTCGGTTCCCGAGGCGCTGCGTCTTCAGGCCGAGTTCTTCCAGCGTCAGTTCGCGGTCGCCGGTGCGCAGACGAAGGAGCTTTTCGAGCTCTCGACGCGCGTTGCCACGAACACCTTCGAGACGGCCCGCAAGCGCGGTTGATCGACGGTATCGATACTTCAGTGATTGCCGAAGCCCGTGGGAGCGATCCCGCGGGCTTTTTGTTTCTTGCCGCGGGCTGCTGCACTCGACTGCTGTACAATGCCCGCGGCGGCCACGCGGAGTGACCGAGCGGCGGCGCGAGCCCGTTCGTGGCTGCGCCACGAGAGGGGCTGCCGCCCCTTCACCCCGCCCGGGGGACACCCCCGGAACCCCCGCTTATTCAGATTTGCGGCATTGCGTAGCAAACGCACCAAGTATCGCGCGGCGAAAGTGGTTGGGGGTACCAACCATGGCGGCTAGCGTGACTGTAGTATCCTGCGCCCGCCGCATTTCGAATCGGCGGGGGTTCCTGTGCTCAAACAAATATTGGCAAGGCTGGACGCTATACCACGCTTGCTCCTATTGGCGTGGGTGGTCGGCGGACCATTCCTTTGGATGCTTTTTCGGGAGCTATTCAAGGACCGCATCTTCGGGAACGCGAATAATTGGCTCGACCAAAATCTGGGGCCAATCACGAGCGCCGTCGCATCTAGCGCACTATGGCTTGTATGGATGACCGCCTTTGGTGGCTGCCTCCTTTTGGTGTGGTGGCTGACGAAGCGCTCTATGGATACGCCAACGACAACTGCGACCTCCCCCCAAGTAACATCAGCGGTAGAACCAAGATCTGCACGCCCCTCGACGACCTATGAGGGTGCGCACCATGAACTGTTGCTGTTCGTAGTCGACCACCTATTGCCAGCGTGCGAGGCGCAATTTGTCCTTCAGGCCACGCTCATCTCGCTGGGTTCGAAGAACGAAGCACTTCAGATCATGGCGAATTCGCAAATTGGCGCTCCGCTACACGGGTATGATGTGCTTGCCGGCCTGCATACTAGCCCGCCGAGATACATCGACTTCGACGAAATGATCGCTGCAGTGGATGAGGCCGAGAAATCCTATCAGGCGTTCTGTTACCAGTCTTATCGGCTAGAGAAGGGCGTCTGCCATATCCTGTCAGATCCTCCAGGTCAGGGGCTTCACGAGCAATGGCGGGTCAGGCACAACAAATTATTGGAAGCCTACAATGCAATAAAAAAGGACTCTCGATTCAAGCAGCTGTTCCGCCCATCAAACAGCCGCCCCGCCCGGTGGGGGCCTCCCCTTCAGAAGGGGCAAACGCTACCGCCCCCAGATGGGGTCTTTCCCGACGATTGACCGATCAGTCGGTTTCAGCAAGGCGCACAGTGGTGCAACCCACCGCGTCAAGACATTGCAGCATGAATGCTCCAAATCATAAAGCCGGGTGGGTTCGGGAGGGTATCCCTCCCGGCGGGAGCGCGAGGGCTGGCGCTCGTCGCGCCGCAGGCGCGAGTATCGCCGACCACATTGCGATCGCGCACCCATATCCATCCGCGCGCGACTTCGGCTAGTTTGACTAGCCCTCAGGAGCGCACCGCGTGCCGACCGAAACGCCACCGCTACAACCAAGCCGCGGGCCGCGCTTCGCCAATTCAAGCGTGACGCGGCTGACGCTCCGCGCGCTCCGTGCCGTGGCGATGGGCGCGCGACTGCTTCTGCAAACGCTCGTCGCGATCATCATCGTGTTCGAGGAGTGGGGCTGGCGGCCGCTCGCTGCTGCGCTCGCGCGGCTGGGCCGACTGAAGCCGATCGCGTGGATCGAGGCGCATATCCAGCGCCTGCCGCCCTATGGCGCGCTGCTCGTATTCGGCGCGCCCTCCATCCTCATCCTGCCGCTGAAGCTGCTCGCCCTGTTCCTGATCGCCTCGGGGCGCGAGGTCGAAGCGACTCTGCTTTTCATTGGCGCGAAGGTCGTCGGCACGGCGATCGTCGCGCGGCTTTTCCAGCTCACGGAGGCGCAGCTCCTGCGCATTCCGTGGTTCGCGTGGGCCTATGGCTACTTCATGCCGTGGAAGGAGGCGTTGACGGCCTGGGTGCGGGCTTCGTGGCCCTGGCGCTATGGACGCGTGGTGAAGGAGCGCGTGCGGCGCGCGCTTAAGCCGATCACGACTGCGCTTCGCGCAGAGGCAGCACAAATCGTAGCGCGTATTCGGGGCTGGTTAGGTCGCGCCTGAACTCGCTCAGGCAGCGGCGCGCGCGTCGAGTGACTTGAGTGCGGTGAGGGCGTCGTTCGCCAGCATGCGGCCCATATCGTCCGGGGCTGTCGCCAGCATCTGCTCGGCGACGCGCACCTCTTCGGCGATCTGGCCCGGCTGGGCGGCACTGATATCAACGAGGTTCTGCGCAAGGATGGTGAGCTGGGTTGGATCAACCTCGGCAAAACCACCCCGAACGTAAATGCGGCGGCGGCTCGAACCCTGCTGAATATCGAGGATGCCAGGGCGCAGCGCGCTGATCACCGGCGCATGGCCAGCGAGGACGGTGAAATCGCCTTCGAGTCCCGGCACGATGACCTCGGTGGCCTCCCCGGAGAGAAGCACCCGCTCGGGGCTCACGAGTTCGATCTTGAAAGTGCCTGCCATGGCTCTCGCCGTTCCCAATCTAGTTACTGGCCTGGTCGCTAGTTAATGGGGCGAGCGCATCCCCTGAGGTATCGCGCTCGCCATGCTGTCTTGTTCAGGCGGTCTTCTCGTCGTCCGGTTCCTGCACCTGGGTGCCGCAGAACGGGCAGAAGAAGACCGGGTAGTCCACCATGCCGTCGTCTTCGTTCTCGCTGTCGATGATGCCGACCGACATGTACAGAACGCCGTCGTCACCGACTTCGACCAGAGGTGAGAACTCCTTGGTCGTAATCACTTCCTTGAGCGTAGCGCAGCACGATCCGAATTCTTCGCTCATGCCGTTCCCTCTCCGCGGCCGTGGCCGTCTGCTGATGGGACCCCCCACCACGCGCCGACCGCGGCTCGTGGCTCAGCCCCTGACCCTGCCCAACTCCCGGATCACGCCGCCTCCGCCAGCTTCTCGGCCTTGGCGATCGCCTCCTCAATCGTGCCTACCATATAGAAGGCCTGCTCGGGGAGATGGTCGTAGTCACCATTGCACAGGCCCTTGA
>JALHOW010000009.1 GCA_022842785.1 Hyphomicrobiaceae bacterium
CGTAGGCGAAGCCAACGGATTTACAGTCCGTCCCCTTTAGCCACTCGGGCACCTCTCCACGCACAGCAACGGGCAGCAAAACCGCTGAGGGAGGCTTGGCCTCCCGGCCTCGTCCCGTGCTGGAAGCCCGCCTTATCGGGGCCTAAGCCCGCCCTGTCAATGCTTATCAGGCACGCAGGGCGAGCCGGCCGGCCGATTAGCCGGTCGCCTTGTCCCGCAAGGGCACCACATTGTGCATGGATGCCGTGCCCTGGGAGAGGAAGCGCTTGATATTGCGCGCCGCCTGGCGAATGCGGTGCTCGTTCTCGACGATGGCGATGCGGACATAGCCCTCGCCGTGCTCGCCGAAGCCGATGCCGGGGGCGACGGCGACCTCAGCCTTCTCGACGAGCAGCTTCGAGAATTCGAGACTGCCGACCTCGCGGAAGGCCTCGGGGATGGGTACCCAGGCAAACATCGATGCACCGGGCGGCTCGAAATTCCAGCCGGCGTTGCCGAAGCTCTCGACCAGCACGTCGCGGCGGCGCTTGTACGTGGCGCGCATCTCGTGAATGCAGTCATCCGGGCCGTTGAGAGCCGCGGCAGCTGCAACCTGGATCGGCGTGTATGCGCCATAGTCGAGGTAGCTCTTCACGCGGGCGAGCGCTGCAAGCAGGCGCTCATTGCCGACAGCGAAGCCCATGCGCCAGCCGGCCATGGAGTAGGTCTTCGACATCGAAGTGAACTCGACGGCGACATCCATGGCACCCGGCACTTGGAGAAGCGAGGGCGGCGGGTTGGCGTCGTCGAAGTAGACTTCGGCATAGGCGAGATCCGAGAGTAGGATCAGCTCGTTCTGCTTCGCGAACTGCACGAGCTCGCGATAGAAATCGAGGCTTGCGACGTGCGCTGTCGGGTTCGCCGGATAGCAGACAACGAGGGCGATCGGCTTGGGGATCGAGTGCTTGACGGCCCGCTCGAGTGCCGGAAAGAACGCGGGCGTCGGGTCAGCCGGCACTGAGCGGATCACGCCGCCGGCCATCAGGAAGCCGAAGGCGTGGATCGGGTAGCTCGGGTTCGGCACGATCACCACGTCGCCCGGCGCTGTGATGGCCTGCGCCATGTTGGCGAAGCCTTCCTTCGAGCCGAGCGTGGCCACGACCTGGGTATTGGGGTTCAGCTTCACGCCAAAGCGGCGGCCGTAATAGGCCGCCTGGGCTTTCAGCAGGCCGTTGATACCCTTGGAGGCCGAATAGCGATTGGTCCGCGGCTTGCCCACGGTCTCGACGAGCTTTTCCGTGATATGCCGCGGCGTCGGCAGGTCCGGATTGCCCATGCCGAGATCGATGATGTCGGCGCCGCGAGCTCGTGCCTGGGCCTTGAGCTTGTTCACTTCCGCAAAGACGTAGGGCGGGAGGCGCTTGATGCGATGGAAATCCTCGATCACGGCAGAACCTCAATTTGCTCAAGGGGCATAAGATAGCCGGCCGCCGCTCGTGCGGGCGACCGAGCTGGCACGGTCTACTCTATTGCGCGGATTCCCGCCAGAGTGAGGCAGGGACGGCTCACGGAGGTGATATCGTAATCATGGGGCCGGCCTGCGATTGCCAGTTCGGGGGGCCACAGCTAAGAGTTGACTTAACGTGCGCTGATTAGTCCCTCGCGCGACCCGCGGGAATCACCCTCAATTGCGCGGTGGCTCCAGGTGGTGGCGCTTGCTCGCCTGGAATGCCCGCATGCCCAAGAAAACCCCGGAAGTGCCCGCAAAGTCCCCTGCAACCCGAGTGGACTGGACGCAGTACATGGTCAACGATCCGGAAGCCTTCACGCGCAACATGGTGCGCCTGGTCGAGGAGGGCGGCAAGGCCTGGGCAGCTCTGATCGAGCGCTCGGAGAAGTCCAACGGCGCGATGAGCCCGCCGAGCGACATGAACGAGGCCACCCACATCGTCGGCGAGATTATGCGCCAATGGTTCAGCGATCCTGTCCGGGCCGCAGAATCACAGAGCGATCTCATGCGCGGCTACGTGGACGTGTGGAACACGACCGTACGCCGCATGATGGGCGAGGAGGTCGAGGACGTCGCGAAGCCGGAGCCCGGCGATGCCCGCTTCCGCGACGCGGAATGGACGAGCAACCCGTACTTCGATTTCTGGAAGCAGGCGTATCTCGTCACCTCGCACTGGGCCGAGAAGGTCATCGATGACACCGAGGGCTTCGACGAGCGCACGCGCCAGCGCGCCGAATACTATTTCCGCCAGGTCGCGAGCGCATTCTCGCCGTCCAATTTTCCGCTGACGAATCCGGAGGTCATGCGCGAGACGTTCAAGTCCAACGGCGAGAACCTCGTGCGCGGTGTCGGCAACCTCCTGACCGACCTCGAAACCTCGGGCGATGTTATCAAGATCAGCCAGACGGACACGAGTGCCTTCGAGGTCGGCCGCAATCTCGCGATCACGCCCGGCAAGATCGTCTTCCAGAACGATATCTTCCAGCTCATCCAGTACACGCCCTCAACGCCCAAGGTGCGCGAGGTGCCGCTGCTGATCGTCCCGCCGTGGATCAACAAGTTCTATATCCTCGATCTCACCGAGCAGAAATCCTTCATCCGCTACATCGTCTCGCAGGGCTTCACGGTCTTCGTCGTGTCGTGGGTCAATCCCGACAGGCGTCTCGCGAACAAGACCTTCGAGGACTACATGCGCGAGGGTATTCATGCCGCGACCGATGCGGTGCAGCGCGAGACCGGGCAGGAGAAGATCAACATCGTCGGCTATTGCGTCGGCGGTACGCTGCTCGCGACCACGCTCGCCTATGATGCCGCGACGGGGCGCGATAACTACAACTCGGCGACATTCTTCGCGGCGCAGGCGGATTTCACCAAGGCCGGCGACCTGCTGCTCTTCATCGACGATGCGCAGCTCAAGGCACTCGAGGAAATGATGGCCGAGCGCGGCTATCTCGATGGCTCACGCATGGCGACCGTCTTCAATCTGCTGCGCCCGCGCGATCTCATCTGGCCGTACATCGTCAACAACTACATGCTCGGCAAGACGCCCTTCCCGTTCGATCTCCTGTACTGGAATCAGGATTCGACACGGATGCCGCCAGCCAACCACAGCTTCTATCTGCGCGAGTTCTACAAGGACAACAAGCTCGCCAAGGGCGAGCTGAAGATCGGCGGCATTACGCTCGACATGAGCAAGGTCAAGCTGCCGGTCTACGAGCTCGCTGCGCGTGAAGATCACATCGCGCCGGCGAAGTCCGTGTTCATCAGCTCGCGGCTCTTCGGTGGGCCGGTCGAGTATGTGATGGCCGGCTCGGGCCACATCGCCGGCGTGATCAATCCGCCGCTCGAGGGCCGCCCGCCCAAGTACCAGTTCTGGACGAATCCCGATCGCGTCGAGAAGATCGAGGAGTGGCTCGAAGGGGCCAAGGAGACGCCGGGCTCCTGGTGGCCACATTGGATGAGCTGGCTGAAGAAGCGCTCGGGCAGCACGATCGGAGCGCGCGAGCCCGGCACAACGCTCGGTGTGATCGAGGACGCGCCCGGCTCATACGTGCGCGCGAAATCTTAGTTTTCGCGCCGCGCCTGCTGGCAAGTCTCCAACCATCTGGCGTTGTGCCATGGCGCGGCCCCCATGTGGCAACGGTGTACGCCGTGGCGCCAGAGGCCGACTAAGCCTTGTTGCGGTTGAAGACGTACGACGCGAGCATCCCGGCGCCGACGGCGATGAGTACCGTCAGGACGCCGTAGAAAAAGGGATGATCGAAGGCGAAGCGGTGGACGAAATGCTCGAGGCCCTCGCGCTCGAGATCGAGCTTCGTCGTGTAGGTGCTGAGCAGCTCACCGTCCCGGAAGAGATAGACCCGCGTCTCGAAGGCGCCGACCGTTACGGTTGCCGGCATGTCGAAGGCCGAGCGGAAGAGGCTGCGTCCGACGAAAGCCACGCCGTATTCATCCTGCTGATAGAGGCGATCGCGCCGCTTGAGGCGCACCACCGCATCGCGCCACTCCCGGATCTCGTCGGCGGTCAGGTTGCGGGCCGAGCGGTGGAAGGTCATGGGTACAAAATCGAAGCCGATGCCGCTCGACTTGAGCACGTCGTCGGAGGCGACCTCGTCGAGCGGACGCGTGGAGCTGATCGCATAGTAGCTCGGCACGCTCGTGAAGGTTGTCGAGGAGGTATTGATCCAAAGGCCGCCGACGTTGCTCTTCTTGCGGGCGACGAGCCGCGAAGGCGCTCCCGAGATAACGATGACAACATCGTAGAGGCCTGATTCCGCGCTCGCCTGGCGGCTGTTGTCGACGGCGCCAAAGACGATGATGCCCGTTCCCGAGAAGGTTGAGGTCACCGCAATCCGGCGGGTGGAAACATCCGCATGGACGGCTTCGCGAGGGAGCGACGGGCCTTCCGGCGCGCGGACTTCGGGGGCGACCGGCGTCGGCGGTGCGATCTGTGGGGCGGGGACCGGCTGGAGCGGCACTGTCGGCGGCTGCGGCGGGAGTGGTGGTGGTGGCGTCTGGCCGACAGCGGGCCACAACAGCGCGCACGCCGTCAGCAGGCCTGCAGCGAGTGCCGCGATCGTGCCGCTATGTCCGGCGCGCACGCCCATCACGGTCTCCCGAGCGGCGTGAGCGAGAAAAGCTCGCCCGGATGCACGACGAGGCTCCAGGCGAGCCGAAGCGCAACCAGCAGCACGATGCCGGCAAGAAGAAAGCGGAGCTGCTCACCCCTGAGGCGCTGGCCCGCGATGGCACCGAATTGGGCACCGATGACGCCGCCGACGATCAGCAGGAGCGCGAGCGTGGCGTCGACGGTCTGGTTCTGCGTCGCGTGCAGGATGGTCGTGGCCGCGGTCACAAACGTGATCTGGAAGAGCGAGGTCCCGACGACCACATTGGTCGGCACCTTGAGCAGGTAGATCATGGCGGGGACCATGATGAAGCCGCCGCCCACACCCATGATGGCCGCGAGAAAGCCGACGAAGACGCCGAGCACCAGCGGCGGGAGCGCGCTGATGTAGAGCTTCGAGCGGTGAAAGCGCATCTTGAACGGTAGGCGGTGCACCCAGTTGTGCTGTCCGCGCTGGCGGCTTGCGGGCGCGACACCTGACTTCAACTGCCGAAGTGCGTTGATGCTCTCGATCATCATGAGACTGCCGATGACCCCGAGCATGGTCACGTAGCTGATGATGACAAAGAGGTCGAACTGGCCCGCACGGCGCAGCGCTTTCACGGCCTCGACGCCGAACACCGAGCCGACGATACCGCCCGTGAGCAGGATCGTGCCCATTTTGAAGTCGATGTTGCGCCGCCGGTATTGGGCGAGCGCCCCCGACACGGACGACGCCACGATCTGCGCGGCCTCGGTACCGACGGCGACGGCCGAGGGGACGCCGGTGAAGATCAGCAGCGGTGTCATCAGAAACCCGCCACCGACCCCGAACATGCCCGACAGAAAGCCGACCGACGCCCCCATCCCGATGAACAGGAAGAGGTTGGCGGACATCTCGGCGATCGGCAGATAGATGTTCACTTTGCGGCGCCGGATACGGATGCTGCGGGGTTGCAGGTTTGGGCGAGGGGCACGCCAACGACGGCAACATTGCCCAGGGCGGGGCCTGAGCCTCGTGTCGGCCGGACGTGTTCTCGGGACTAGATACCGGGTGCTATAAGCCCTGAGGACGCGCGGCGCGTCAATGCGTTGTTGAGATCGATCGTTCCGTTTTTCAACGGTGTCATCCGCTGAGTGCGCAGCATGCGCACCGGCAGCGCTTGCATCCTTGCTGGCCCGAGGTTTTTCGTGATTGCGGAAGCGGCGGCGAAGGGCCCGCTACTGGCGCACGGACTGCCAGCCTTGGCCCAGGCCCCGACTGTCGTTGGCTTCCCCTTCCACGGCCTTCGCGCGCCACTGGATGACGAGCACATCCGCGGATCTCACACTGGCGCTGTCGAGCTTTGCGAGCACGGCGTCGCGGCGGCGCGTTGCATCCTTGTCGCCACTGCGTGCGGCGAGCGTATACCACTTATAGGCTTCGATGTTGTTGGCCGGCACGCCGAGGCCGCTCTCGTAGAGGATGCCGAGATTGTACTGGCTGTCGGCGAGACCGCGGCTCGCGGCTTCCGTGAACCACTGCACGGCCGAGGGATAATCGGGGCTCATGCCGGGCCGCCCGGCACTAAGTACGGCGAGATTGTGCATGGCGCGGACGTTGCCTTGCTCGGCGGCGCGGTTGTACCAGACGCGCGCGCGCCCCGGATCGGCGGTGACGCCGAGGCCGCGTTCGTAGAGGGCGCCGAGACGATACTGTGCGGCGGCGAGGCCCTGGGTGGCGGCGCGCTGGTACCAAGTTGCGGCCTGGCCGAAGTCCTGGGGAATGCCTTTACCTTCGGCGTAGCGCGCAGCCACCTCGAATTGGGCCCTTGGGTCGCCCTTCGATGCAGCATGACGCAGGGAGAGCGGCCCGAGCAGGGCTGGCGGCATTTCGACCGATCGCGACATCGTCGGCATGTCGCCCCGCGACATCGTCGGGTTGTCGCCCGTGGCAGTGGGCACAGTGGCGACGGGCGAGCTTACTGGCGCTGGCCCTTGGCCGACGGTGGTGATGAGATCGGCCGTCGTGGTCGTAACCAGAGACGCCGGCACGGATGGCTGAACAACCGGGGTCGAGAGGTTCGCCTTCTGGATGGGCTCAATTGGCTGAGCCTTCTCCGGTGCTGCGTCGTCACTCGGCTCTTCGGCTGCCGCCTGCACGGGTGACCCGATCAGGTGGGACGTATCGCCGGTCCGCGTCGCGCCAGCACCGAAGCCGGAGAGGTAGCCCCGCAAGCTCGGGCCTGCAACGAGCCAGAAGCCGGCGAGCAGGAAGGCGGCAAAACTTGCAACGAGCAGAATACTAGGGCGCGGCAGAGACCGGCCAACTGAGGCGCGGGGCGCAGACGGTGCCTCGCTCGAGACCTTCTCGGCGGCGCGTCGTGCCATGGCGATCATCGCGTGACGGTCGACGTCGCCGGCGGCGGTCATGTGCGGTGGCGGTGTGCCCTGCGCCGCGGGGCGCGGACGGCGAGGTGCGGGAGGGATATCGGCTGGTGCGACCGGCAGCTCGGCACTCCCTGGAAGCTCGACGGCCATTCCCTGAGGCCCAGGGAGATCGATGTGTTCCTCACGGGGAGGCTCGGGCGTTCGCACGCTGAATGCTGGCGACACCTCGGGCTGGGCTGGTGCGCGTGCACGCATGAGAACGTCGTGGTTCCGCTCCTGGGCGTTCTCGATGGCTTCGACGCGGTCGATCAGATGCTGCATGGCCTGCTGCATCGTATCGAGTGCCTCGGCGTTCTGGGCGTCGCCCTGCCGCTGCTCGCCGATGAAGGCGTCGAGCATGGCGGTGAGCTCGACGAGGCGGGGATCGCTGCCCATGGCGTGAGCTGCGTGCGCAGCAGGCGCTTCGCTGCGGATCGCCTCAGCGACACGCTCGGCGGCGGCGGAGGCGATCGCACTGAGTTTTTCGTCCGTCGGCGCGAGGGCGCCAAGGAGCCGTGTCATCTGCTCGTCGGACAGGCTCTGGCGGAGATCCGAGAGCCGGCTCTCGATGACATCGAGCCGCCCGAGCTGACGCTGGGCTCGATCGAGCTGGACAACAAGATCGCCGACTTGCTGTTCGACGCTCTTCAAGGCGTCGGGATTGGTGTCTGGTCGGGCACTGATCTCGTTCAGCGCGCGATCGAAGCGCTGCTCGAACTGGTCGAAGCGCGCGCCGATGGCGACCAGAGCGTTGTGCGGATTGTGGGCGGCCAGCGACTGCTCGACGCGGTCGGCAATATCGGCAAAACGCGCCTCGAGCCGGGAAGGATCGATGGCCCTTTCGGCCGGTGCCGCCAAAGTGGGCGAAGAGGGTGCGGCCATCGGCGGCACGACGGTGGATTGAGCTGAGAGGACTTCCTCACCGGATTCGCCGAAAGGGGACTTACTCGGCGCTGTCATGGGCGCCTGGGTAAACTCAGGCCCTGCAAAATCGGGAAGTGCCGAACGCAGCGCCGGCGGCGCATCGTCCACCGGTCGTTGCGCACTCATGATTGCGTGCCGCAGCTCGGCGCGGACAGTTTCTGGCAGTATCCCCTCTGCGTCGTCGGTGGGGCGTGCCGCGTGCGCGCGCGGCTCGGCATCGGTCAGACGCTCGGAAAAGGACGACATCGCCGCCTCGATCCGGTCGATGGCGGCGCTGTATTCGTGGGGCAAGCTCGGCTTAGCGGTGCTGGCGCGATCCGAAAGTGCTGCAACGCGCCCCTGCATGTCGTGGAGCGCTTCGGTATGCCGCGAGCCCGCGTCCGTGAGCTCATGAGCGAGGCTGTCGAGCAGGCTTTTGAGATCGACGGGAGGGCCGTCGGCGCCGTAGCCGTTCGCCCTGGGCTTTGCAGTGTCCTCATCGCCTGCCATTTCCATTCCCCTTGCCGCGCGGGCGTCAACAGCACCTTTCTGTCGCGCTCCCCCTGAGTGGGCCTAGGGAAGAAGCCGGACTCGAGCGTCAGCGGCTTTCGTGCGTCGGCAGTGATGCAACTCGGGCCACGACGCGGGACGAATCCATGGAACATTGAGAACGACGCTCGCAAGGCACCGTAAACTTTTGGTTAAGCTCACACTGACAACGGAGAAAAATCGGCAAACCGAACTCGGCACGCGCCACCGGCAGCGATGCGAATCACACGACACTTGAACATCGTACGTAAGGAAGCTTGCGTGAGCCAGCGTTGACAATCACTGGTTGTGAATTGCCAGCGGCACAATCACGCGCTCCAGGCCCTGGAGCGGCTATTCCGCTCCAGCTTGCGCCAGCTCCTGTACCGCTGCGGCTTTCGCCGGCTCTATTCAGCTGCGGCTTTCGCCAGGTCTATTCCGCTGCGGCTTTCGCCGCGGGCGGACGCCACCTCAAGCGCGGCTCGCGTGCGGCCTTGGTTTCGTCGAGGCGGCGGCGGGGAGCGAGCATCGGCGCTTCCGTGAAGCGGCTCTTGTCATTGCCGTGCTTGGCCTCGTTGGCGAGGAAGCGCAGCGTGCCGATGAACTGGTCGAGGCTCTGTTTCGATTCCGATTCCGTCGGCTCGATGAGCATCGCCCCGTGCACGACCAGCGGGAAATACATGGTCATGGGATGATAACCCTCGTCGATCATCGCTTTCGCGAAGTCGAGCGTGGTGACGCCGGTATCTTTCAGCCAGCTATCGTCGAACAGCACCTCGTGCATGCAGGGCCGGTCGCCGGTCGGGCCGCCGAAAGGCTGGCTCATGAGATCCTTGAGGCTCGCGCGGATGTAGTTGGCGGAGAGCACCGCATCTTCCGACGCCTGCCGCATGCCATCGGCACCGTGCGACAGCATGTACGTCAGCGCGCGCACGTACATGCCCATCTGGCCATGGAAGGCCGTGAGGCGACCGAAGGGCTTGGCGTCGCCGGCTGCGCCCTCGTCCTCGACGAGCAAAAGCTTGTCGCCATCCTTGCGTATGAAGGGGAGGGGCGCGTAGGGCGCGAGCGCGGCGGAGAGTACGACCGGGCCGGCGCCGGGACCGCCGCCGCCGTGCGGCGTCGAGAAGGTTTTGTGCAGGTTGATGTGCATGGCGTCGATGCCGAGGTCACCGGGCCGCACCTTGCCGACAATGGCGTTGAAGTTGGCGCCGTCGCAGTAGAAGTAGGCGCCCGCCTCGTGCACGGCCTTGGCGATCTCTACGATCTCGCGTTCGAAGAGGCCGCACGTATTGGGATTCGTCAGCATGATCGCAGCGACGTCCGGCCCGAGTGCCGCGCGCACGGCTTCGGCCGAGACGGTGCCGTCGGCCATGGCCGGGATCGGCTTCACGCGATAGCCCATGAAGGCGGCCGTCGCGGGGTTCGTGCCGTGTGCACTGTCAGGAACGAGCACGACGTCGCGCTTCGATCCCTTGGCTTCGTGCGCGGCCTTGATCGCCAGCATCCCGCAGAGTTCGCCGTGCGCACCCGCCTTCGGCGAGAGCGAGACGGCCGGCATTCCCGTGAGCTCCATGAGATAGTGGGCGAGCGTCTCCATGAGCTGGATGGCGCCCTGCACAGTGCTCTGTGGCTGCAGGGGATGAATGTCGCCGATGCCGGGAAGGCGCGCCATCTTCTCGTTGAGGCGCGGGTTGTGCTTCATCGTGCATGAGCCGAGCGGGTACAATCCGCTGTCGATCGCGTAGTTCTTGCGCGAGAGGCGGACGTAGTGGCGCATGGTCTCCGGCTCGGTGAGGCCGGGAAGTCCGATCTCGGCCTTGCGCTCGAGCCCACCGAGGCGCGATTTCGCCTTGGGCGCGCTTGGAAGATCGACGCCAGTTCTGCCGGTGTCGCCGATCTCGAAGATCAGCGGCTCTTCATGATCGAGGCCGCGATTGCCGGTGAAGGTGGTGATCTCGGAGGATGAGACAGTGCCCGGTGCGGTCGGGCGACCCTGGGTGTTCATGGCCATCACAGGATCTCCTTCAGCGCTGCGGCAAAGGCCGCGCGGTCGTCATCGGTGTTGATCTCGGTGGACGCGACGAGGATCAGATCGGCGAGTGCGGGCTTGTCAGGCTCGAGGCGTGAGACGGGCACACCGCCGAGAACGTCCTTCTTGGCGAGCTTTTCGATCACGTCCGCGGCCTTGCCTGGGACTTTGATCGTGAACTCATTGAAGAACGTATCATTCAGCACGCTCACGCCCGGCACCTTGGCGAGGCGTTCCGCGAGATCGCAGGCATTGGCGTGATTGAGCGCGGCGAGCTTTCTGAGGCCTGCTTCGCCGAGCAAGGTCATGTGAATGGTGAAGGCCAGCGCGCACAGGCCCGAGTTCGTGCAGATGTTGCTCGTCGCCTTCTCGCGACGAATGTGCTGCTCACGCGTCGAGAGCGTCAGCACATAGCCACGCTTGCCCGCGGCATCGACGGTTTCGCCCGCGAGGCGGCCGGGCATCTGGCGGACGAATTTCTCACGCGTCGCGAAGAGACCCACGTAGGGCCCGCCGAAGTTCAGGCCATTGCCGATGGACTGGCCCTCGCACACGACGATGTCGGCGCCCATCTCGCCCGGCGACTTCAGTGCGCCGAGTGCGACGACCTCTGTCACAACTACGATCAGCAGTGCGCCCTTGGCGTGCGCCGCTTCGGCGATGGGTTTGAGGTCGCGAATGCTGCCGTAGACGCTCGGATACTGCACGACGATGCAACTCGTCTCACCATCTATGGTGGCCGCCGCATCTTCCTTGCCGAGCGGATCGGGCGCGAGTGCCGTGACTTCCGAGCCGCCGTACTTGGCGAGCGTTTCCGTCACTGCGCGGTAGTGCGGCTGCAGCCCGCCGGAGAGCACGGCCTTCTTGCGTCGCGTGATCCGGTGCGCCATCAGCACGGCTTCACCGCAGGCTGTCGAGCCGTCGTACATGGAAGCATTGGCCACATCCATGCCGGTCAGAAGCGCAACCTGCGACTGGAACTCGAACAGCACCTGCAGCGTGCCCTGCGTGATCTCGGGCTGATAGGGCGTATAGCTCGTCAGAAACTCGGAGCGCTGGATGAGATGATCGACGCTCGCCGGCACATGGTGGCGGTAGGCGCCGGCACCGACGAAGAACGGCACGGAACCCGCCGCCACGTTGCGTGCGGAAAGCCGTCCGATTTCGCGCTCGACGGTGATCTCGCTCTGGGTCTTGGCGAGGGCCGGCAGGGATTTCAGCAGCTTGGCATTGGGCACATCGGCGAACAGGTCGTCGATTGCCTTGACGCCGATCTTCGCGAGCATGTCCGCCCGGTCGGCCTCATCGAGGGGAAGATAGCGCATAGTCGAACTCCTCGTTGAGGATGTGTCAGTGGTGTGCGGGCATGCCGGCGATGGTGACGGTCGCGCGGATGGAATTGGCGATGTAGCACTCGGCGTGCGCGCGCTCGTGCAGCGCGGCGATATCGGCGTCGGTTGGCTGCTTCTCGCCGGACCACACAATTTTCGGATCCAACGTGATCGCGGAGATGTAGAGCTTGCCCGCCTCGTTCGGCGTCATCACGCCGGTCGCGGTGTCGCTGTAGCTGTCGACAACGAAGCCCTTGCGTCCTGCGAAGGCGAGAAAGAAGAGCATGTGACAGGACGAGCAGGCGGCAACGAGCGCTTCTTCCGGATCGACGGCATCGGCGCGCGACATCGGCGGCTTGACGGACGACGGCGCCGGTGAGGCTGGCACGACGACGCCCTCATCGAAGCGCCATTCGTGCGCGCGGCTGTACTTGTTGTCCGTGAAGACAGCACCCACAGGGCGCTGCCAATGCACGGTCGCCTGATAGGTGTGCGACATGGCGTGCCTCAGCCGTTCTTGGCGAATTCGTCGTAGGCTGCGCGGTCCATGAGCGCATCGAGTTCGGCTGGATTCGAAAGGCGCACCTTGAAGAACCAAGCCTTGCCCTCGGCATCCTCGTTGACGAGCCCTGGTGTGCTCGCGACATCGGCGTTGGCTTCGATTACCTCACCCGTCAGCGGCGAGTAGACATCGCTCGCGGCCTTGACGCTTTCGACCACGGCAACGGCTTCCTCGGCAGAAACCTTGCGGCCGACCTCGGGCACTTCGACGAACACGACGTCGCCGAGCTGATCCTGGGCGTGAACGGTGATGCCGATGGTGGCGATATCGCCCTCGACGCGGATCCACTCGTGATCCTTGCTGAACTTCTCGATGGCCATGAATTGCTCCTGATTGCAGGTGTTCGGGGTGCTGAGGTCAGCGCACGTAGCGGTGTGGTGTGAAGGGCATGTTCGCGACGACGGCGGGCAATGGCTTGCCGCGTACGACGAGCTGGATGGGTGTGCCGAGTTCGGCGTTGGCGCTCTCGACGTAGCCCATGGCAACGGGGCCATTTACGGAGGGACCAAAGCCGCCCGAGGTGATGGTGCCGATCGGCTTGCCGCTCGTGTCCTGGATCTCGGTGCCTTCGCGAGCGGGCGCGCGGCCTTCTGGTTTGATGCCGACACGGCGACGACTGGGACCGTTGGCGAGCTCGGTTTTGATGCGGTTGGCGCCGGGGAAGCCACCTTCATCGCGGCGGCGCTTCTGGATGGACCACTGCAAACGCGCCTCGATGGGCGATGTGGTGGTGTCGATATCGTGACCATAGAGGCAGAGACCCGCTTCAAGGCGGAGCGAGTCGCGCGCGCCAAGGCCGATGGCCTCGACGTCGGGTGTAGCCGTCAGCAGGTTCCAGACCTTTGCAACGTGCGCATTCGGCACGGCGATCTCGTAGCCATCTTCGCCTGTATAACCGGAGCGCGTGAGATGCACGGTCTGGCCGTCGAGCATCGCGAAGCGGCCGCTCATGAAGCTCATGCTCTCGACGCCTGGAACGAGCTTGGAGAGCACGGCGACGGCGCGCGGCCCCTGCAGCGCGATGAGTGCGTGGTTCTCGTCCACCTCGAGGCGCACGCCCGAGGGGATGTTCGCCGCGATATGCGCGTAGTCGGCGTCCTTGCAGCCGGCATTGACGATGAGCAGCAGCGAGCCATCGTTCTCCACGCCTTCAGGGCGCGTAATCATGAGATCGTCAAGGATGCCGCCGTCTGCCGCGAGGAGCTGCGAATAGCGCTGCTGGCCGGGCTTGAGGTTCAGAATGTCGGCGGGGAGGAGCGCCTCGAGCGCGCGGGCCGTCGTTGCGTGATCGGGGCCACGTAACCAGCAGGTGCCCATGTGGCTTACGTCGAAAAGGCCCGCCTTCTCGCGCGTCCAGAGGTGCTCCTTGAGTACGCCGAGCGGGTACTGCACGGGCATGTCGTAGCCCGCGAACGGCACCATCTTGGCGCCGGCGGCGACGTGCAGATCGTAGAGGGGAGTCCGCCGGAGCGGTGCACTTGCAGGGGAGTCTGCAGTCATCGTGACGAGGTCCACGCGGCTCTAAGCTCGCGGCGACTATTCGCGCGAGCCGGAGCCCCCTCTGTCACGGAACCTGAGAGTTTCCGGTCACTCGCCCCTTAACGGCTTCGAGCGACCTTACACCTTCGGTGAGCCGGCCTTGCCACCGGCTGCTTTCCAGAGCGCCATCAATCTGCGGTCCTTTTGCCTGAGAGTTTCCGGGGCGGTTGCTCCTTCGGCGCCTGCACGCAGCTCGATGTGAGCCGCGAGCCGATCTCTTCCGCAGATGTCGACTGGCGGGCTGAGCATAGGCGAGCTGCCGATGCTGTCAATCGGCGCTCACCATCATGCTGCGGGAAAAACAGGCGCTGTGGACTAACCAGCGCCCGGTGCCGTCTGCTCGAAGCCGACGAAGACATCGATATCGCCGGGGCGTGCGCCCTCGGGAATGTCGAAAGTCACGGTCCGAACTTGCGAGAAATACCCGATCGGATTGTCGATCGTGACCTGCGCTTCAACGCTGGTACGGTCGCCGCCGATGGACGCGCGCTTGGAATCGCGAACGGAGACCTGGACGGGCAGGTGGACCACACCCGGCCGCCCGCGGGGGCCGAGCAGGATGCGTCCCGAGAAACCGTATTTCACGGAAACGCGGCCGCCCTCGATGTTGCACTCGCGCGCGGTCCGCGTGATCTCGCCACGATGTACGACGCCGAGGCTGTCGCCGGCCCGACCGGGTTCATAGATCGTGACGTGGTGGTCGCGCGATGCCACCTGGATGCGCGGACAGCCATGAGCGACCCCGCCGCCGGCACTGCCGCCCTCCGCCTTGGCCGAGGAGAGCATGCTTTCCTCGGTGACGCGCCCGGACGGGCCCGTCGAGCCCGTGCCGCCGAACATGCCGCCGCCCATGCCGGACGTGAGCGTGGACATGCCGCAGCCCGATACCATCAGGCCGACAGCCGAGGCTGCAAGAAGGCGTAGGCCTGCGAGCTGCCCGGCCGACCACAAACGACGCATATTCCCCCTCACGCGGTCCCCATTCCAATAGGATGACAGTCCCCCTGCCATCATATGTGTCATCACCGGTCCCCGCGCTCCGGCCGCAAGGGAGCGAGCCCCATTGCTCTTGATTTTATTCGACAACTGTAGCACCTCGCTCAAACCCGTGCCAAGCTGCGATCCTGGCGGAACGCTCTTCCCGCTTCTCGCGCGGCTCGCTCCAACGTCGGCTCGAAACCACCATGTCCGAACGCCCGCCGCTGACCATCCTGCTTGCCGCTCCGCGCGGTTTCTGTGCTGGCGTCGACCGAGCCATCCAGATCGTTGAGCTAGCGCTCGCCCGATTCGGCGCCCCGGTCTACGTGCGCCATGAGATCGTTCACAACCAATTTGTGGTCGAGAACCTCCGGCGGAAAGGCGCCATATTTGTGGAGGAGCTCGACGAAATTCCGGAAACGGATGCCCCTGTGATATTTTCGGCGCACGGGGTACCGAAGTCGGTCCCGGCAGCCGCCCGTCTGAGGAACCTTTTTTACCTTGATGCCACCTGCCCACTGGTCTCGAAGGTGCACGTCGAGGCTGAGCGCCACCATGCCGCTGGCAACGAGATTCTCCTGATCGGCCACGCCGGCCACCCCGAGGTGATCGGCACCATGGGACAGCTCCCTGAGGGGGCCGTGCGCCTCATCGAGACGGCCGAGGATGCGCGCACGATCGAGCCGGCAAACAGCGAGAACCTAGCGTTCATCACACAGACGACGCTCTCCGTGGACGACACGGCCGAGATCGTCGCGATCCTCAAGGAACGCTTTCCGAAGATCACCAGTCCGCACAAGGAGGACATCTGCTACGCCACGACCAATCGGCAGGCGGCGGTAAAAAGCATCGCGCCGCGCTCGGACCGCGTGATCGTGGTCGGCGCGCCGAACAGCTCAAATTCGCTGCGGCTCGTCGAGGTCGCGGAACGCGCCGGTTGTCCGAAGGCGCTGCTCATCCAGCGCGCGCACGAGATCAACTGGGCTGACTTCGACGGCATCCGCACGCTCGGCGTGACGGCGGGCGCATCGGCGCCCCAGGTCCTGGTGGACGAGATCATCGACGCCTTCCGCGGGCGCTACGAGGTGACGGTCGAGAGCGTCGTGACGGCCAAGGAGAGCATTGCCTTCAACGTGCCGCGCGAGTTGCGGGACGATGCGCCGCCGCGGGCGGCCCGGCGCGCACAGGGATAAGGCTGCCATGGCCGTCTACACCGAAGTTTCCGACGACGACCTCGTGCGCTTTCTCGAAGGCTATTCGCTTGGCACGCTGCTCTCATGCAAGGGCATCGCCGAGGGCGTAGAGAACACTAACTACCTCGTGCGCACCGAGAAAGGGCCGTTCATCCTGACGCTCTACGAGCGCCGGGTGAACCGCGCCGACCTCCCATTCTTTCTCGGCCTCATCGAGCATCTGGCGCAGAACGGGCTGAGTTGCCCGACGCCCGTGCACGATCGCAATGGTGCCATGCTGCAGGAGTTGGCGGGGCGGCCTGCAGCGCTCGTGACGTTCCTCGACGGTGTGTGGATACGCCGGCCGCGCGTCGAGCATTGCGCCGCCGTGGGCAAGGCGCTCGCTGAGCTTCATCTTGCAGGGCGCGGCTTTGCCATTCGCCGCGAGAATGCGCTGGGACTCTCCGGTTGGCGCCCGCTCTACGAGCGCTTCCGAGATCGTGCCGACGAGATCTTCGGCGGGCTCGGTGCCATGATCGAGGGCGAACTCGCGCATCTCGAAACCAACTGGCCGCGCGACATTCCGCAGGGCGTCATCCACGCCGATCTCTTTCCCGACAACGTCTTCTTCATCGGCGATCGGCTCTCGGGCTTGATTGATTTCTACTTCGCCTGCAATGACGCGCTCGCCTACGACCTGGCCGTCTGCCTCAATGCCTGGTGCTTCGAGCCGGACAACTCCTTCAACCTGACCAAGGGTATGGCGCTGTTGCGCGGCTACGATGCCGTGCGGCCTCTCGAACCTGCGGAGCGCGCTGCGCTTCCGCTGCTGGCGCGTGGCTCGGCGCTGCGGTTCCTGCTGACGCGCGCCTATGACTGGATCAACACGCCGGAGGGGGCCCTCGTGAAACGCAAGGATCCGCACGAGTATCTGCGGCGTCTGCACTTCCACCAGTCGGTCGCGTCGGCGAGCGAGTACGGGCTTCAAGAACGCTGATGGCAGGTCACTCCAAACCTATGGCAGATCCCTCCAAACCTCATGTCATCATCCACACGGATGGCGCCTGCTCGGGCAATCCGGGGCCGGGGGGCTGGGGCGCAATTCTCGAATCCGGCGAGCATCGCAAGGAGCTGTCAGGGGGCGAGGCGGCATCGACCAACAACCGCATGGAGCTGATGGCGGCGATCGCCGCGTTGGAGGCCTTGAAGGGATCCTCGCGTGTCGATCTCTGGACGGACTCGGTCTATGTTCGCGACGGCATCACGAAGTGGATCCACGGCTGGCGGCGCAACGGTTGGAAGACCGCCGACAAGAAGCCTGTGAAGAACGTGGAGCTTTGGCAGCGCCTCGACGAGGCCACGAAGCGCCATACCATCGAATGGCACTGGCTCAAGGGCCATGCCGGCCATCCCGAGAACGAGCGCGCCGATGAACTGGCGCGCGAGGCGATCAAGGCTTTGCGCGAGAGTGGGAAAGCTTAAGCGCCCGCTTTGTCGTGTACACTCCGGCTATCCACCGGCGCCTCATCGCGCTCGTTCATGCCGTAGTCGCGAATGATGCTCGCAATGCGCAGGCGATAGTCGGCGAAGATGCCAGCGCGGCCCCTGGCCTGCGCGCCACGATGTGCCATGGTGTTGCGCCACGCGCGCACGGCTTCCTCGTCGCGAAAGAACGAGAGGGAGAGCACCTTCTTCGGGTCCGTAAGGCTCTGGAAGCGCTCGACGGAAATGAAACCATCGATCTCCTGGAGGATCGGCCTGAGGCCTGCGGCGATGTCGAGGTATTCCTCCTTGCGCCCATCGGCGGGATACACTTCGAAGATGACGGCGATCATGTCTTCTCTCCGTGGGGCATGGAAACGCACTTGAGAAACGTGCGGTCCTCGCGCAGCAGGAACTTCTCGCGCTGGGCGAAGAGGACATTCTCGCGCCCGAGCGGGTCGGCCGCAAGCCGGGCGCGGTAGGCCTCGTATTCGGCGAGGCTCGGAATGTTATAGATGCCATAGGCTAGCGTGCTCGAGCCTTCGTGAGGGGCGTAGTAGCCGATCAGGTCGGCGCCGCAGCGGGGAATGGCCTGGCCCCAGTTACGCGCATATTGGGCGAATTCGTCCTTCTTGGTCGGGTCGATATGGTAGCGGATGATGCACGTCAACATGGCGGCCTCCATTCGGGTTGTATTGATGACGACGATGGCGCGCATGGCGTATGGAATGCTTCGGCAGCGATCGAACCGATCGAAAAAAGCCCGAAAGGCTCCTAAAATGCCGGCAGCGAGTCGCCTTGCGTGACGAAGGACGTCCCATGAGCACAGATTCCGACAAACTGCCGTCGGGCGAGGAGCCGATCACGCGCGGACACTGTCTGTGCAAGGCCGTCAGCTATGAGTTCACAGGTAAGCCGCGCTGGGTCATGCACTGTCATTGCGCGAGCTGCCGGCGGGCTGTGGGCTCCGCGGTTGCGACCTACGTCGGCATCAAGACCGAGAATGCGCGCTTCACGGGAGCGACGCCGCTGAAGCACGAAAGCTCACCCGGCGCTTTCCGGCATTTCTGCGGAACGTGCGGCACGCCTGTGGCATATACGGGCGCGCGCTGGCCGGACGAAATCCACTTCTATCATGGCACGCTCGAAGATCCGTCCGCTTGGCCGCCGACCGGTCATGCGCACGTCGTCGAACAGGTTGCCTGGTTCGAGGTGCATGATGAGTTGCCGCGCTTCGAGGCTCTTGCAGGCAAGGGCGCGAAGCCCGCGCGGGTCGGACCAAGATAGGGGAGTACGTGGCGTGTGGGGGCAGGTGAGAACTGGATGGCGGTTGATCGGCGCAGTGATCGGCATTGCTGCAGGACTTGCGGTCGTGTCACCGAGCCATGCGCAGGGTACGCGGCAGATAGCTGTCTCGATCGGCGGCCAGGAGGTCATCCTCGTCGTGGATCCGGACCAGTGCATGCTCGAGCGTGATCATCCCTCCGACAAGCGCGTGTACGAGCTCGTCGAGCGCGGGCTCGCCGGTCAGAACGAGCTGCTGCTGGCGGCCGCCGACTGCGATCAGATCGAGCCCTGGCGGAACGGCGCTCGACCGACCCTAGATGATTTCACCCAGGTGCAGATCGGGCTCGTGCATCGCACGCGCAATCTCGCCGGGCGTGAGGAAGCGACGTCGAAAGAGATCTGCGCGGCCCTTCGCAAGAATGGCGATGCGCTCATCACGGGGCCTGTGGAGGCCGTCCGCGAACGCTTCAACAAGGCGAGTGATGTCGTGAAGCTCAACGAGACGCAGTTGGTCGGCGTCGTGCATGAAGATCGCGATGCCTGCTACGCCAGCCTTCTCCAGCGCATCCGGACCGAGCAGGGTACCGACAAGCTCATTCTCTGCGTCTATGCGCATGTGGTCGTGCGCGGGCGTCTCCTCTACATGTACCGCTACACGGAAGGCGACAACTACGCTTCGATGGTGAAGATGACCGATTTGCTGCGGAAGTCCGTGCAGGCCCACCTCGATGCCAACCGATAGTTCACACCACACCAGAAGGAGGGCTCATGAGCAGCAGTGATACGCTTAAGCCCAATGCGGAAGTTCGCGTCGGCGATGTGACATTCAGCGCGCGCCGGCCCATTGCGGTGTTCGCTGGCCCCTGCCAGATGGAGAGCCGCGCGCACGCGCTCGAGATGGCGACGGCGCTCAAGGAGATTGCCGGCCGCCTCGGCCTCGGGCTCGTCTACAAAACGAGCTTCGACAAGGCGAACCGCACGTCGCTCTCCGGTAAACGGGGGGTTGGCCTCTCCGCCGCGCTCGACGTATACGCCGAGATCCGTTCGAGCCTCGGTCTCCCGGTGCACACCGACGTGCACGACGTGGAGCAGTGCGCGATCCTCGCCGAGGTCGTCGATGTCCTGCAGATTCCGGCCTTCATGTGCCGGCAGACGGACCTGCTCGTCGCCGCGGCGAAGACGGGGCGCGTGGTCAAGATCAAGAAGGGGCAGTTCCTCGCGCCGTGGGACATGGCGAATGCCGTCGCCAAGATCACGGGCAGCGGCAACCCGAACGTGCTCGTGACCGAGCGTGGTGCCTCCTTCGGCTACAACACCCTCGTGGTGGACATGCGCAGCTTGCCGATCATGGCGGAGACGGGGGCGCCGGTGATCTTCGACGCGACGCATTCGGTCCAGCAGCCGGGCGGCAAGGGAACAAGCTCCGGCGGCGACCGCCGCTTCGTGCCCGTTCTCGCGCGTGCGGCGGTGGCAGTCGGTGTCGCAGGCCTCTTCATCGAGACGCATCAGGATCCCGACAACGCACCGTCCGACGGCCCCAACATGGTGCCGCTCAAGGATTTCGAGCGGCTCATGCGCGAGCTGATGGAGATAGACGCGGTCGCCAAGCGCCACTCGGCCTGAGGGCCTGGTAAGTGCGCTTCGCGTGATAAGTCGATCACGGATGACCGCGCGATTGCCTTGAGAAAGGCCCGGTTTATCGGCATTATTTCCTCGTTCGTTGGCGGACCAATGACTTCATGAGAAGTCCGCCCGTCGGAGGAGAAAACGAAATGTCGAAGCTCATCAAGGCGCTTGCGGGCGCCGCTACTCTTTTGTTTGCAACGCAAGCTGCCCTCGCCCAGGACGCAGGCACGACCTCGCGCTGGGGCAAGGACGATCAAGCAGGCGCCTCCAACCTCATGACGCCCAAGAAGGTCATGGAGGCCATGAAGTACATGAAGACCGGCAACGTCATCGCGCTCGGCCGGACGTATGAGGCCGCCATGCCGCTCTTCGGCGCGCGCGCATTCGCGTTGCGCGGTACCGGCGGGCTCGCCGGCGGCCCCGTGGGTGAGAACAACGTCATCTGGATGGACGACTTCCTGTCCACCGAGATCGGTCAGGTCGGTACGCAGTTCGACGGTCTCGGCCACATCGGCATTGGCGGGCGCAATGTCTTCTACAATGGCAATTCCGCTCAGGACATCTTCGGACCGACCGGTCTCAAGCGCTTAGGCATCGAGCATGTGAAGCCATTCTTCACGAAGGGCATCCTGATCGACGCGGCAGCGCATCGCGGCGCGCCGATGAATGCGGGTGACGAGATTACCGTTGCGGATATCGAAGCAGCCCTCAAGAAGCAGGGCCTGACGGCCGATGCCATCGGTGAGGGCGACGTGGTGCTGTTCCATACGGGCTGGGCCCGTCACTGGATCAAGGACAATGCCACCTTCAATAGCGGCTGCCCGGGCATTGGTCTCGAGGCGGCGCAGTGGCTGATCAAGAAGGGTGTCGCGGTTGTCGGCGCGGATACCTGGCCGGTTGAGGTCATTCCCAATCCGAACGCCAAAGCTGCCTTCCCGGTCCATCAGGAGTTCCTGGCGAAGAACGGCATCTTCATCCACGAGAATGTCGCGACGGAGCGCCTCGCCGAGGCCAAGGTCTATGAGTTCGCCTACATTTTCGCCCCGCTGCCCATCAAGGGCGCAACGGGCTCACCCGGAAACCCGATCGCCGTGCACTGAGCGCTGTAAACTGTTGAGGGCGGCGCCTCGTGGTGCCGCCCGATTCGCGCCCCGCCCTTAGAATCATCTACAACCCTCGGCGTCGGAGTGGGTGGGGGTACGCATGGCACGAGGGGCGCGGGCACGAGTACGCGAAATCGATAGCGATGACGCGCAGGCATACCTGGGTGTCACCGCCTCCGCCCGCGGCTACACGTGGCGCGAGCGCCTCGCGCCGGGAGCCGCGAATACGGCGATCGCCATCAGCCAGCAGCACGGACTTCCCGAACTGCTCGGGCGCGTGCTCGCGGCGCGCGGCATCGGCATCGACGAAGTGCCGACGGTGCTCGAGCCGACCATCCGCGCGCTCATGCCCGATCCGAGCACGCTCAATGACATGGACAAGGCCGCGCGTCGGCTCGCGGATGCGGTCGTCAGGCGCGAGCGCGTCGCGGTTTTCGGTGATTACGACGTCGATGGCGCGTGCTCGTCCGCACTCATGCGCCGCTTCTTTATGGCTCATGGCCTCGATGCGACGATCTACATTCCCGACCGCATGTTCGAGGGCTACGGTCCGAACGTGCCGGCGATAAAGGGGCTCGTCGAGAAGGGCGCGCAGCTCATCGTGACCGTGGATTGCGGCACGACGAGCTTCGAGGCACTGGCACCGCAGCATCGCGGCAAGACCGACGTCCTCATCATCGACCACCATCAGGCCGACGAGCAGCTGCCCGAAGTGAGTGCGGTCGTCAATCCGAACCGACAGGACGATATCTCCGGGCTCGGACATCTCTGTGCGGCGGGCGTCGTCTTCATGGTGCTCGTCGCGACGACGCGCGAGCTACGCCAGCGCGGCTACTACGACAAGAACGGCCAGCCGCCCGATCTTCTCTCCATGCTCGATCTGGTCGCGTTGGCGACGGTGTGCGATGTGGTGCCGCTGCAGACGCTCAATCGCGCCTATGTCACGCGCGGCCTGGAGGTCATGCGCCAGCGCCAGAACATCGGCCTGCGCGCGCTCGTCGATGCGGCGGGCCTCAACCAGCCGCCGACGCCATATCTGCTGGGTTTTGTGCTTGGGCCGCGCATCAATGCCGGCGGGCGCATCGGCGATGCGGCACTGGGCGCGCGCCTCCTCTCGCTCGACGACGAGACGGAAGCGGCCCGCATTGCCGTGCAGCTCGACAAGCTCAATCGCGAGCGCAAGACTATCGAGACGCAGATGCTCGAAGAGGCAACGGCGGAAGCCGACCGCCTCATCGACGAGATGCCGGATCTGCCGATGCTGGTGGTCGCCTCCGAGCGTTGGCACAAGGGCGTCGTTGGGCTCGTCGCGAGCCGTCTTGTCGATCGCTTCGGGCGTCCGGCGTGCGTGATTGCTTGGGAAGGTCCTGATCAGGGGACGGGTTCGCTACGCTCCATCGCTGGCGTCGATATCGGATCGGCCGTGCGCGCGGCGGCAGCCGATGGCCTGCTGCTCAAGGGTGGTGGGCACGCCATGGCGGCGGGCCTCACGGTTGCGCGCGACAAGTTCGAGGCGGCGCGCACATATCTCGCCGAGCAGGTTGCCTCACCCGCGACGACAGCGCGTGCCGCGCGTGCCCTGGAGATCGACGGTGCACTCACGCCCGCTGCTGCCAACGACACACTCATCGATCTCATCGAGCGCGCGGGACCTTACGGCCAGGGCAATCCGCAGCCACGTTTTGTCTTCCCCGCGCATCGCGTGCGCTTTGCCAAGGTCATGGGGGAGGCGCATCTGCGCGTGACGCTCGAAGCCGATGACGGCAGCCGCATCGAGGGCATAGCCTTCCGCGCGGTTGGGCAACCGCTCGGCGAGTTGCTCACGAATACAGGCGGTATGCCGATCCACGTCGCCGGGAACCTGCGCCGCGATACATGGGGCGGCCGCCAGCGCATTGAGCTGCAGATCGAGGATGCGGCTGATCCGAGAAGGTAATTCGCGCCTGCGGCGCGACGGGGCTTTCGCCCCTGCCCCGAACCGGGGAGCCCCCGGACCCCCTTCTTTTTTAGACTTGCTTGGACGCGGCACACTCACCTTCTGCCCGTGTTGGACGGGGAAAAGGGTCGGTGCATTCGCAGCGGACTCCAAATCCATAAAAGGCGGGGGTTTCGGGGGTGTCGCCCGATCGGGTGCAGGGCTGAGGCCCTGCTCGCGCCGAAGGCGCGAACATAACCGCGACCCGGCCGCCTCTTGTATCTCCGGCCCCCAGGCGGTAGGGGTTCAGCCTTCCATCAGTTCAGGCCAAAAAACCGAGGCGCCATGCCCGTATCCGCGCTTATGAATGTCATGATCGGGGCTGCCCGCAAGGCCGGGCGCAGCCTCTCGCGCGATTTCGGCGAGGTGTCGCAGCTCCAGGTCTCGGTCAAGGGCCCGGCGAACTTCGTATCCGCTGCGGACCAGCGCGCCGAAGAGATCGTCTATCGCGAGCTGGCGAAGGCCCGGCAGGGCTACGGCTTCCTCATGGAGGAGGGCGGCGAGATCGAGGGTGATGACAAGACGCATCGCTGGATCGTCGATCCGCTCGACGGCACGACGAACTTCCTGCATTCGATCCCGCTGTTTGCGATCTCGATTGCGCTCGAGCGCGATGGCGAGCTGGTCGCGGGCCTCATCTACAACCCGGTGTCTGACGAGCTCTATACGGCCGAGAAGGGCAAGGGCGCGTTCCTGAATGACAGGCGGCTTCGCGTGGCCGCGCGCAAGTCGCTGCAGGACAGCGTGCTAGGGACTGGTATCCCATTCCGCGGGCGCGGCGGGTATGAGCGCTACGAGCGTGAGACGCGGCCGCTCATGCGCGAAGTCGCCGGTATCAGGCGCACGGGCGCGGCGTCCGTCGACCTTGCCTGGACGGCTGCCGGACGCTTTGACGGCTACTGGGAGCACGATCTGCAACCTTGGGATATTGCCGCAGGCATCGTTATCCTGAGAGAGGCGGGCGGCATCGCAACAGACATTGCCGGTGGCGAGGAGATGCTCGACAAGGGCAGCATTGTTGCGGGCAATCCGACGATCCATAAGTTGCTGCTGGGGGCGCTCCAGAAGGCGTCGTGATCGCGTGGTTCTCGATGCCTTCGAATTGCCATGACTGGACAGTTGTGATTTTCGCCACAGTCCCTGGTTGTTTTGCCACGATCATCGGGTAGTGTTTGCTGCACTGCGTGCCGACTGCCGCGTTCCACGGCGGCTCTGTGACGTGTGGCTGAGGTGTGAGGCGGAGTTGAGCAATGGCGAGAGGAACGCGGCCGACTGAGCTGGCGTCCAGACGGCTGCACCGAACGCTCAATACGCCGGGGCCATTCCTCCGCGGCATGTTGGTCTTCGTGGTGATCGTCGGCCTGTGCGGCGCCATTCTCTACCAGCAGATCCAGCACGCCTTCTGGGCGAACCCGGTGCTCAATGGGTTCATTCTTGCGGTGCTCGGCATCGGCATCTTGCGCGCCTTCGGGCAGGTGATCCGCCTCTATCCCGAGATCCGCTGGGTGAATGCGTTCCGCATTGCCGATCCGGGCCTCGCCATCGAGCACAAGCCAGTGCTGCTGGCGCCGATGGCGACCATGCTGCGCGATCGCACGGGGCATCTCTCGCTTTCGACCTCGTCGATGCGCTCGATCATGGATTCGATCGGCGGGCGCCTCGATGAAGCGCGCGATACCGGCCGCTATCTCGTCGGCCTTCTGGTTTTCCTCGGGCTGCTCGGCACGTTCTGGGGCCTTCTCGACACGATCAATTCGGTCGGCAACACTATCAACTCGCTCGACACGAAGGGCAGCGACAGCGTGCTCATGTTCGAGGAGCTGAAATCGGGACTGTCCGGTCCGCTACGCGGCATGGGCACGGCCTTCTCGTCATCGCTGATGGGTCTCGGTGGGTCGCTGGTGCTCGGCTTTCTCGATCTGCAGTCGAGTCACGCGCACAACCGCTTCTACAACGAGCTCGAGGAATGGCTCTCCGGCATTACGGAGCTGACGCCGGGTGGTGAGCAGAATGGCGAGGTCGGCCAGCAGATCTACGGCGCTCTGTTCGAAGTCCAGCGCACGATCGCCGAGCTTTCCGATCGCATTCATATGATCGGGTCTTCGGGCGGCCAGGGCGCGGAGAGCATGCGCGAGGTCGGGCGCGGCCTGCAGGAGGTCGTTGTCCAGATGCGGGCCGAGCAGAAGATCGTGCGCGAGTGGGTCGACGAGCAGGCGGCGCGTCAGTCTGAGATGACGTCGGCGCTGCGCGATCTCTCAGGTCGCGGCGGCGGATCACGGCGAGGTAGCTAGTCTATGGCGGGCTCGCGCTCACGGCGTTCGAACGAGTACGGCGAGTTCTGGCCGGGTTACGTCGATGTCATGTCGACGCTGCTTCTGACGTTCGTGTTCCTGCTCTCGCTGTTCATGCTCGCCCAGTTCTTTGTGAGCCAGGAGTCGGGCCGCAAGGATACCGCCCTCGGAAAGCTGAACCTCCAGATCGCTGAACTCACGAGCCTGCTCTCGCTCGAAAAGGGCAAGAGTCGTTCGCTCGAGGACGAACTCGCTTCTATCCAGGCGACCCTCGCGTCGGCACGCGCAGAGAGTGCGCGCCTGTCCGGCCTTGCAGGGCTCGATGCAGAGCGCGCCGGGGCAGCCGAGGCGCGGAGCCTCGGCCTGACAAAAGAGCTCGAAGGTCAGAAGGAAATTTCGAGCGAGGCCCTTGCCAAGGTTGACCTCCTTAATCAGCAGCTGCTTGCGCTGCGCCGCCAGATTGCGGCGCTCAACGAGGCGCTGGCCGCGGCCGAATCCAAGGACAAGGATTCGCAGGCGCGGATCTCGGATCTGGGTGCGCGGCTCAATGTCGTGCTCGCCCGGCAGGTGCAGGAGCTGCAGCGCTATCGTTCGGATTTCTTCGGTCGCCTGCGGGAGCTGCTGAGGGATCGCAAGGATATCCGCATTGTCGGCGACCGCTTTGTCTTCCAGTCGGAGGTGCTCTTTCCTTCCGGCCAGGCGACCATGACGCCGGAAGGTCTGGCGGCGATCGACCAGCTGGCGGCGGCCATCGTCGAACTCGAGCGGCAGATCCCGAAGGAGATCGGCTGGGCCCTGCAGGTGGATGGGCATACGGATGCGCGCCCCATCGCGAGCAGTGCATTTCCGTCGAACTGGGAGCTGTCCAGTGCGCGTGCGATCAGCGTCGTGAAGTACCTGATCAGCCGGGGTGTGCCGCCCAACCGCCTCGTGGCGGCGGGCTATGGCGAGTTCGCGCCTCTCGAAGACGGGGCAAGCGACGAGGTATTGCGCCGAAATCGCCGTATTGAGCTCAAACTGACAAACCGTTGAGCCGCCGGCCATTTTTGAACACATCTAAACAGGCAGCCCTAACAAGGGCTGCGACGGCCCGTCGGTTGCGGCTCAGGGCCCTTGCGCGCTATAAGGCAGTAACTTGGTTGTGAAAAAACACTGGATGTTGACCCCAAAAGTCGAGTATTCCCATCGGGAATGACTGCGAGACGATTGGGCTCGCCCTTTTCTAGACGGCGCGACAACGCTTGGTGAGCGGAAATATGCACAAAGCACATGGTCATGAGGATAACGGCAGACCCCTCGACGAAGCCGAGGTAACCGAGCTGCTGCGCCGGGCCAGGCTGCGTCCGACGCGCCAACGCCTCGCGCTCGGCGGTCTGCTGTTCACCGATCACGGCCGCCACGTGACGGCTGAGATCCTGCACGCCGAGGCGGTAGCGGGTGGCGAGCGCGTATCGCTCGCGACGGTCTACAACACGCTGCACCAGTTCAAACGGGCCGGTCTCGTGCGCGAACTCGCGATCGACGGCACCCGGACGTACTTCGATACGAACACGTCGAACCACAGCCATTTCTATGTCGAGCAGGATGGCCGGCTGATGGACATCCCGGACGGCTCGATCCGCGTCGACGGCTTGCCGACACCGCCCAAGGGGATGCGCATCAGCCACGTCGATGTGGTCGTGCGTCTCATCGAGGACAAACGCGATTAGATTGCAGCCCTTCCGGCGCTGCCGATCAAACACAAGGGCCGCGAGCATCGTGTGATGCCCGCGGCCTTTTCATTTCGCGATAAGGCCGACGTCAGCCGCCCCAATACTGATAGTGGTAGGCGTTGTTCAGGCGACGCTCGCGCGGAGGAGATCGTGGACGTGGACGAGGCCAATCGGCCGCCCGGCGTCGACGACGAACAGCGTCGTGATCCGCGACTTGTTGAGAATGTCGAGCGCGGAAGAGGCAAGCGCCGTCGCTTTGATCGTCTTCGGGTTCGAGGTCATGATCTGGCCGGCAGTGGCCGACAACAGATTGGGCCCCATGTGACGACGCAGGTCGCCGTCGGTGATGATGCCGACGAGCTTGCCGTCACCGTCGACGATGCCGAGGCAGCCGAGCGCCTTCTGCGTCATCGTGACGAGCGCGCCGCTCATGGGCTCGTCCACGCGTGCGAGCGGCAGACGGTCGTCCTTGTGCATGAGATCCGTGACGAACTTGAGCTGCGCGCCGAGCGATCCACCGGGGTGGAACACCTTGAAGTCCGTTGCGGTAAAGCCGCGCGCTTCGAGCAGCGCCACGGCAAGGCAATCGCCGATCACGAGCTGCATCGTCGTCGATGTCGTCGGCGCGAGGCCGTGCGGGCAGGCTTCGCTCGCGCGTGGCAATTCGATAACGATGTCGGAGGCCTGACCGAGCGCGGAGGCTGCGCGAGACGTGATCGAGATCAGGGGCACGCCGAAGCGGCGCGAGTACGTGACGACGGTTTTGAGCTCGATGGTTTCGCCCGACCAGGAAATGGCGAGCAACACATCCTTCGGCGTCACCATGCCGAGATCGCCGTGGGCTGCCTCGGAGGGATGCATGAAGAAGGCGGGCGTGCCGGTCGATGCGAACGTTGCCGCGATCTTGCGGCCGATGTGCCCCGACTTGCCAATGCCGCAGATGATGACGCGGCCTTCGGCGCCGGCGAGTACGCGCACGGCCTCCTGGAAGGGCTCACCAAGACCATTCTGCAAGGACGCGGCGAGTGCCGTGAGCCCCGAGCTTTCGGCCTCGAGCGTGCGCAAGGCGCTCGCGATTGCAAGCGGCACTGTGCTGGTATTGGCCGGCTGGGATTTGGCGGACATGGTTCTTGGGCGATGGGCGGCTGATGCCATGACTATAACCCCCATCCCGGGTGCGCAAAGCCCCGGGATAATACGTGGCCGAACGAATCGGCTTTCCCCTGCGCCCGGATGTGACACGATGATGGAGGCCCATGCAAGCGCGCGATCCGCGCACGGCCTTAGTCCGTGTGTCGTCCAAGTGATTTCGCGATAAGGATGAACTAGAACCAGCATGTGAACGGCGTACGCGGATCGCTGCGACCGCTCCGAGGGAGGGAACCATGCAGAAGCGGATCATCAATGCGGCCGGCACGCCGGCGCCTGCGGGCACGTATTCCCAGGCCATAGAGGTGCGGGACGCCACGCGCACGCTCTATGTCAGCGGCCAGATCCCGGTTGCGGTGGATGGCTCGGTGCCGGCCGATTTTGCGAGCCAGGCACGCCTTGCCTGGCAGAATGTGGTCGCGCAGCTCCATGCAGCCGACATGACGCTCGACAATCTGATAAAGGTGACGATCTTCCTTTCCGACCGCCGCTACATTCCCGAATACCGGCAGGTGCGCGGCGAGTTTCTCGGCGAGCGCAGACCTGCCTTGACCTGCATCATCACCGGCATCTTCGATACGGCATGGCTGCTCGAGATCGAGGCGATAGCCTGCGCGTAACGACACATCAAAAAGAAACAAAGCACGGAGGAAATTCAGAACATGACCGAAACCAGCGTGCCCGCACCGCGCCGCCCTTGGACACCGGCGAGCTATTATCCCGATCCCGCAATCCGCGTCCTGCATCCGAGCTTCCAGCGCTATGTCATCGCGCTCGGCGCGGTTGAGCGTCTCGCGACCGGCTTTCGCTGGGCAGAAGGTCCAGTGTGGTTCGGCGATGGCCGCTACCTGCTTTGGAGCGACATTCCCAACAACCGCATCATGCGCTGGGACGAGGAGACGGGCGTGACGTCCGTCTTCCGCAAGCCTTCGGATTACGCCAACGGCCATACGCGCGATCGCCAGGGCCGCCTCATCACCTGCGAGCACGGTGGACGTCGCGTCACGCGCACGGAATACGATGGCACGATCACCGTCCTCGCCGATCGCTTCGACGGAAAGCGGCTCAATTCGCCGAACGATGTGGTGGTGAAATCCGACGGCAGTATCTGGTTCACCGATCCGCCGTTCGGACTGCTGAGCGACTACGAGGGTTACAAAGCCGAGCAGGAGCTGCCACACGGGCTCTATCGCATCGATGGTACGAGCGGTCGGCTGGAGCTGCTCGCGGATGATATTCCGGGTCCGAATGGGCTCGCCTTCTCGCCGAATGAGAGCATTCTGTACGTGGTCGCGTCCCGCGCGCAGCCCAATCGCGAGATCATTGCTTATGACGTGACGGCGGGCGGCACGAAGCTCTCAAATCGCCGCGTCGTCATCAATGCCGCCGGTGGTACGCCGGATGGCTTCCGCTGTGACACGGACGGCAATCTCTGGTGCGGCTGGGGCATGGGCACGGAGGAGCTGGACGGCGTCCGCATTTTCGCGCCGGACGGCACGCCCATCGGCCACATCGCATTGCCTGAGCGCTGCGCCAACGTCTGCTTTGGCGGTCTCAAGCGCAATCGCCTGTTCATGGCCTCGAGCCAGTCGCTCTATGCGGTCTACGTCAATGCCCAAGGCGTGAAGGGCGGTTGAGCAGGGGGCCTGAGCGGCCTAAAATGCCCGCCATTCCAGCCGACAACAATATCCGTCAAGGAAACACGAGGAAACGTCCCATGCGCGCTGCCGTGCTCACCGAGGTCAACAAGCCCCTCGAGCTGCTCGATTTCGAACAGGAAGGTCCCAAGGAGGGCGAGGCGCGCGTCAAGGTGAAGGCTGCGGGCGTATGTATGTCCGACTGGCATATCATGATCGGTGACTGGCCTGCGCCGCTGCCGATGATCCTCGGTCATGAGGCCGCTGGCGAGGTCGTCGAGGTCGGCCCCGGTGTGAAGAACGTGAAGAAGGGCGATCACGTCATCTTCTCGTTCCGTCCGAACTGCGGCTACTGCCGGTACTGCGCGAAGGGCAGTTCCGTCCTCTGCATCGGCCACAACGACAAGCCGCGCCACATGATGCACGACGGCACGACGCGCATCAAACTCAACGGCGAGCCTGTCTATCAGATGGCGCGCATCGGCACATTCTCCGAGATGGTCGTGTGCCCGGCCGAGCAGCTCGTGTCGGTGCGCAAAGATTTGCCCTGGACACACGCCGCGATCATCGGGTGCTCGGTGGCGACAGGTGTCGGCGCAGTGACGCGTCATGCCAAGATCGAGGCTGGTTCGAGCGTCGTCGTCGTAGGCGTTGGTGGCGTTGGGCTCAATGCCGTGCAGGGCGCGCGGCTCGCCGGCGCCAAGACGATCATTGCGGTCGACCTGCTCGATAACAAGCTGCAGATGGCAACCAAGTTCGGTGCCACGCATATCATCAACGCGTCGCGCGAGGACGTGGTGAAGCGCGTGCGTGAGATCACGGGCGGCCTCGGCGCCGACTATTCGTTCGATGCGATCGGCACGGCGAAGACGACCGAGCAGATCATCGACGTGCTGGCGCCGGCAGGTCATGCCACCATCGTCGGCATCCCTCATGTCGATGCGAAGGCGCAAGTGTCGCCATTTCAGATGGTCTACACGGAGAAGAAGGTGTCGGGCACTTATTACGGCTCGATCCGGCCGACGATCGACTTCGGTGTTCTCGCCGACCTCTCGCTCGAAGGAAAACTCGACCTCGACGGCCTGATCAGCCGTACCTACAAATTCGACGAGATCAATGAAGGCTTCCAACTCATGGCCAAGGGGCAGGTCGCCCGCGGCGTCATCGAGTTCAACTGAGAAGACGAAGAATGACAAAGCTCAAGACCGTCGATCTCGCGCTGCCCGCTTCCACGGAGGAGCTGGCGAAGCTCGAGATCGGCAATGTCGTGTACCTCACCGGGCGCGTTCACACGGCGCGCGAAGGCGTCTACAAGCGCGCCGTCGAGGAACGCAGCAACGTGCCCTCCGGCATTGGCACGGCGAGCTTCCACTGCTCGCCGGCGGCCAGCGTCGGCCCCAATCGCGAGCTGACCGTCGGCGCCGTGACGGCGACTGCTTCGTTCCGTTTTGCCAAGTGGATCGACGGCTGGTTCGACATGTCGGGCTGCAACGTGATCATCGGCAAAGGCGGCATGTCGAGCGAGATCTACAAGAACAGCTTTGTGCCGCACAAAGCCATCTACCTGACGACGGTCGGCTACGGCACGGGCGCATTGCTCGGGCGCGGCATCAAGAAGGTCGTCGATGCGCACTGGCTCGAGGAGCTGGGTCTCGCGCAGGCCATCTGGGTGTTGGACGTCGAGCGCTTCGGCCCCTTCCTCGTCGAGAGTGACCTCAATGGCAACTCGCTCTTCGAACGCGAGAACGCGAAGATCTCGCCGGGCTTGGAGAAGCTCTACCGCGGTACGAAGCCCGCCACACTCCGCCGCTTCGGCGAAACCGACGACAAGACGGACGAGGTGATTTGAGTTGGCATTGGGGAGCGCCGTGAAGCCGCGAATCACGATTGCCATCAATGATGGAACGCTCGAAATCCTACTGAATGAGGAAGGGCGCGATCTGCTTGTGCAGGAGCTCACATCGCTCAGTAAGAAACGAGATCACTTCCACCTCATGCCTGAGGAACTGGTTTATGAGGTGCCGCTCCAAGTGAAGCCCTACCGCGAAGCTGATCAAGTGATCGAGTACGGCAAGGTGCTATTTCGGCCCGATGACTGGGACGCCCAGTATTTCCCTCACGTCCTATGATGCGCCGCTACAACGGCGTGCCGGGCTTCTTCGCGCTGTCCTCTTCGAGATTGCGCAGGCGGTCGCGGAACTTCTTGAACATGCGCTCGACGTAGTCGAGTGCGCTGTCGACATCCTCTTCGCTCGGAAGCTGGAACTTCTCAGCTGGCGGCCCCGCAACGGGCGGTGCGGGCTGGATGCCTGCGATGCCCTGTAGCCGTTGCACTTCGGCTTTCAGCTCGACGTTCTCGGCGCGCAGTCGCTCGATTTCCTTAGCGAGGCCCTGGCTCTCCTCCTGCGCGGGCTGGCAGAGCACGAGGTTGCCGGTGCCGGCGCGGCACGTCGAGACGGCGCCGGTCTGCGTGTCGAGGCGCAGGAAACCGCCCTCGATCGGCTGCATGGTGAAGCGGCCGGGCACATCGCGCGTCTGGGCGGAAGCGGGCAGCGTCGCGAGGACGGCCAGCACGGCGGGCGCCAGAAGGTGGATTCTGCGGATCATGGTTCGCTCCTGCGGCCTGAGACGGCGGGAGGCTAGCAGATGATTGTGGCGTGTGCGCACTTCAAGGCCGCATTGAGAATATGTGCGGCGCTGCGACGCGTTCAGTCGTCGGTGAGCAGGCGTCCTATGACCCCGCCGAGTACGGCGCCGAGGATTGGTGCGACCCAGAACACCCAGAGCTGCAGCAGCGCGTCCGTGCCGCCGAAGACGGCCGTTGCGAGACTGCGGGCCGGGTTGATGCCACCGCCGGAAACGGGGATCGTGAGCAGGTAGAGGCCGACGGTCGCGAAGCCGACAGCGAGCGGTGCCAGTGTCGCCGGTGCGCGACGGCCGCCCATGCCGACGACGACGAGCACGAGGATGGCGGTTGCCGCGGCCTCGATCGCGAAGACGGCTGTGAGGCCATAGGCGCGGCCATAGCCGTTGGCGATCGACGAGAGCCCGCCCTTTGGAGGAGATGCCGCGCCAGCGAGGACCAGCGCGAGAAGGCCGATTGCCCCAAGGGCGCCGACGCACTGGGCGAGGATCATCAGGGGTGCGCGGCTCGAGTCGAGACGGCCAGCAGCTATGAGACCGAGTGTGACGGCGGGATTGAGGTGCGCACCTGAGACAGGACTGAACGCCGCCATCATCGCGAGGACGATACCGCCGGCCGCGAGGGCCGCGGCGAGGCCCGCGACGCCTGCGGGGGCAAGCAGCAATGTCCCGCAGAGCGCGAGCACGAGGGCGAACGTGCCGGCGGCCTCCGCCATTAGCTCACGCGTGCCCATGGGTGCCTCCTCGCTCGCAAAGCCGAAGTCCAGCGATAGCCGAGTCAGGCCGGTTTGTGAATGCACGGCCCGAAAAGCATTGCGCCCCGCACACGAGGTGCGAGGCGCATGAAGCAGGAGTGGCTGAAGTTCAAGATCGAAGTCAGTCGTCGACGCGCGCGGTACGTGCCGACAGACGATTGACGACCACGACGGTCGTGCCGACGCCGACGCGGCGCGACAGATCGGTGACGTGGCCGTTCGTCATGCGGAAGCAGCCGGACGAGGTCGCGCGGCCGATGGTGCGGGCATCATCGGTACCGTGAATGCGATAGAGCGTGTTGCCGAGGTAGAGTGCCTTGGCGCCGAGCGGATTGTACACGCCGCCGGTCATTTTCACGGGCAGATGCGGCTGACGCTGGCGCATTTCCGCCGGCGGATGCCAGTCAGGCCAATTGGCTACGCGGCTGATGCGCTCGGTGCCCGTCCAGGTAAAGCCTTCGCGGCCAACCGAGATCGGGTAGACGAGCGCGTGACGCGACGACTGCACGAGGTACAGCCTACGGGCGCCCGTATCGATCACGATGGTGCCGGGTGCATAGCTGCTCTCGAACGAGGCGCGGCTGGGGCTCGCCGGAGAGACATCCGGACGCGGGCCGCCACTCATCAGCTCCTGGCCCTGAGGCCGCGGGCGGGGGCCGTAGCGGTCCTCATCGAACCGCGGGCTCGGGCTTGAGTAGCTCGGTGTCCGATAACCCGGTTGGTTCCAGGGCATCCAATCCTGAGCGAGGGCGGGCGGGGCCACGACGCCCGTCATCACGAGCGCCAACGCAACACGAAACATTGTATATTTACTCCTTATTTACCCGTAGCTTGCTCGTCCGAGCGCATACGAACTGTGTACCACGCGTCAATAGCCGATCGAACCCCAAAACGCACGCATCTCACGTGAACTTGACCTTGCGTGTGACTACATGGCTCCGCGTTGAAGATCGGCAGACGACATCGGGCCTGAAACACGAGTAGATTGTCTCTCAGTGTTTTCACTGAAATGCGCTGGAGCGAGCCCGATGGCGAACATAAATGCCGGTCCCTTCACTACGCGCCCTGAGATCGAGGGCACATTCGGGGTCTGCGCGACCACGCATTGGATTGCGACAGCAGTCGGCATGTCCATCCTCGAGAAGGGGGGCAATGCCTTCGATGCGGGCATCGCGGCGGCATTCACGCTGCAGGTCGTGGAGCCGCACCTGTGCGGCCCCGGCGGCGACGTGCCCGTGATCGTCTACGACACGAGGAAGGGCGTGCCGGAAGTCATTTGCGGGCAGGGGCCGGCGCCGGCGGGCGCCACGATCGCGCATTATCGCGATCACCTCGGCCTCGACATCGTACCCGGCACGGGACTGCTCGCGGCCTGCATTCCCGGCACATTCGAAACCTTCATGATGATCCTGCGCGACCGCGGCACCATGCGTCTGCGCGATGTTCTGGAGCCCGCGCTCGGCTATGCGCGGCATGGCCATCCGATCGTGGAGCGTGCTTGCGCGACCATCGCGACCGTGAAGCAGCTTTTCACGGAGCACTGGCCGACTTCGGCAGCCGTGTATCTGCCGGGCGGCAAGGTACCCGCACCCGGTACGCTCTTTCGCAATACGGCCCACGCCGAGACCTATCAGCGGATTCTCAAGGAAGCCGAAGCCGGCGGCGGCAGTCGCGAAGCCGAGATCGACCGCGCCCGCAAGGCCTGGAGCCAGGGCTTCGTCGCCGAGGCGGTCGACCAGTTCTGCCGCACGAACGAAGTCATGGATGTGAGCGGCCGGCGTCACAAAGGTGTGCTGACCGGCGCCGACATGGCGAGCTGGCTGCCGACCATCGAGGCACCAGTAGCGCTCGACTATCACGGCTACACGCTGCTGAAGCCCGGCCCTTGGACCCAGGGTCCGGTGATGCTCCAGCAGCTCGCCATCATGAAGGGCTACGATCTCGACAAGCTCGATCCGACGGGCGCCGATTTCGTGCATCTGTGGATCGAAGCGGCGAAGCTCGCCTACGCGGATCGCGAGGCCTTCTACGGCGATCCGAAATTCGCCGACGTCCCGATGGATACGCTGCTGTCCGAGCGCTACAATTCGGATCGCCGCCGCCAGATAGGCCAGTACGCCTCCATGGAGCAGCGTCCGGGCGTCATCGAGGGCTACGACGGCAAGGTGATCGTCAAGTCGACGTCGGAAAGGCGCGAAGCCGTAAGCGCGGCGGGTGCCGGCGAGCCGACGGTCGGCGCCATGGGGCAGGTCAATGGCGATACCGTCCACATCGATATCATCGACAAGGACGGCAACATGTTCACGGCGACGCCCTCGGGCGGCTGGTTGCAGTCCTCGCCCGTGATCCCCTCCCTCGGTTGGCCGCTCGGCAGCCGCGCGCAGATGTTCTGGCTCGAGGAAGGACTGCCGGGGACGCTCGTGCCGGGCAAACGTCCGCGCTCGACGCTGTCGGTCGGCATGGCCCTCAAGGAGGGTAAGCCGTACATGGTGTGGGGAACGCCAGGCGGCGACCAGCAGGATCAGTGGAGCGGGCAATTCTTCCTGCGTCATGCCCATTTCGGCATGAACATGCAGGAAGCGATCGATGCGCCGGCTTGGCACATTGAGCATTTCCCGGCCTCGTTCTGGCCGCGCGCGGCGCGCCCGGGTGTCGTGGTCGTGGAAAATCGCCTGCCGGCGGCAACGATCAAGGAGCTCGAGCGGCGTGGCCACAAAGTCGAGGTCGGCCCCGACTGGTCGGAAGGTCGCCTGACGGCCGCCTCGCAGGTAGGACCGCGCCGCCGCGCCGCCGCCAATCCGCGCGGTATGCAGGGGTATGCGGCTGGGCGGTGAAAGCACGCGCAAAATGCCGGAGAGTTTGAGTCTGGATGGGATGCAGGCTTATCCCACCCAGTTTGGTGCATCCCATACGACGGGCCGAGTGGGATCAATTATGACTAGCGTTGCGGATAGCCCTTGGGGGCTTCTTCGAAGTCCGCGAGAAGTGATGCTGCCAAACTAAGCTCCGTGTCCGCATCATCTGGGAGCAAATACAACAACGCCGCGAGCTTCAACCTTAAGTGGTCGGGACGTGAGGCTCGGAGCGTGCCGAGATCCGCGCAGACCCCGTGCAACTGATCAGTAAGCTTGTCGAGCGTTCTCTGGTAATGTAGCTCATCAAGATATTCTGATCCCTCTCGATAGCCTGGAGCCATGCCTCCAATGGCGGAGGTAAGGCGATAGAAATTCTTCTTCAGATCGTCGAGATATAGGGTCGCTGATGGTAGCGGTCTTCCTCGATTCTCTATCCATGCTCCTGCCAATAGGTTTGGGGTGTTGGCAGTATCAGACGCAGTCATTCTTAATACTCGCATTCTACTGTCGTTTCCTCCGTGATGGTGAGGCGCACTTATTAGGCTGCGCGCCGCGCCACCATCAGAAATCATGGGTTTGCCACAATCTGTCAACATGGTTTTCTCGATTTAGGAATAAATCCCTCAACCTATGCGGGCGCTGCATAACATAGTTAATATGCAGAACACGCGATGATGCGTGCGTGCACGCCAATAAATTGAACCATGTATGATACTTGGTGGATTTGCCCGGGATGGTGGGCAGTACAGGGATCGAACCTGTGACCCCTACCATGTCAAGGTAGTGCTCTACCGCTGAGCTAACTGCCCATCCCGTGGGGCCCGGCGCCGGTCGATCGGCGTGGGCAAGGTGGCTCTCTTAGCGAACAGGGGGCGTTCGCGCAAGGAGGGACTGCTGCTCGTCGGCGAAAAACGCCGCACGGCTCAGGCAGCCCAATATTCCGGGAAGGCGATCCAGGCACGGCGCAGGTCAGCGGGTGCCGGCTTTTGCGTCGCGTGGACCTGCATGAGCGCCTCTCGCCGCGCCACGGCTCGAGCGAGCGAGCCCTCGAACATGTCTGCCAGACCCTCGCGATAGGCCGCTGCCGCCGAAGGCTCACCCTGAGCGAGCGCTGCGGCCGCCTCGCCGGCCATCTCGCCGGAGATGACGGCCGACATGATGCCGGCGCCCGTGATCGGATTGGTGAGGCCCGCCGCGTCACCTGCGAGCAGCACATACGCGCCGCCGATGCGGGCGACCGGCTCCAGCATCCCGCCGCTCGGGATCGCGCCACCCGTATGCCCCAGCACGTCGCGTCCGACGCGTCCCTGTGCGGCGAGCTGCTCATGCAGGTCGTCGAGCAGGGGTTTGAAGTGCGATCGCCAGCCCGGATCGCCGCCGAGGCCGAGATTGGCGACGTCGCCCTTCGGAAAAAGCCACGCATAGCCACCGGGAAGCTTGTGCGAGAGGAAAATGTCCGTCTCTTCGAAAGGCACGAGCAGGGGCACGCTTATCTGCCGCGTTTCGGCGAGCACTTCGTTCTCGATGCCGACCGCAGCACCGACGGCCGATCGCGGTCCATCCGCACCGATGATGACCGCCGCCGAAAGCCGGCTCCCGTCGGAAAGCCGGGCCGTACCATCGGCATCGATCCCGCGCAGCGATAGTCCGAACCACGTTCTGGCCCCGGCCTGCTCGGCGCGCGCGACGAGGGCGGCATCGAACGCGCGCCGATCGATCATCACGCCCGAGAACTGCTCGCGCAGATGCGGGGCCTCGTCCTCAACGAACGTCGTCATGGCGCGAATGCGCTGCTGGCGATGCTGGTCGATGCCCGGGACCTGCTGGCCGATCAGTGCAGGTACGAACTCGGCACACTGCACGGGGTGTCCGGCAATGCGCTTGCGATCGATGGCGGTCACGCGCGCACCCCGAGCGGCGGCGGCGGCGGCAGCACTTGCACCCGCGGGCCCGAGCCCGATCACCAGGACGTCGATGGAGCGCGCTTCACTCACGCTTTCAGTCCTCAATCAGTCCTCAATTCCCCCAATCTTCAATGCCCGTCAAAGGCCATCAGTGTCTCGCAGCGGATGCCCATATCCTCGAGGCGTTTGCGGCCGCCGATCTCGGAAAGATCGATCACGAAGGCCGCGCCGACGATGTTTCCGCCCGAGCGGCGCACGAGCTTGGCAGCGGCTTCCGCGGTGCCGCCTGTTGCGATGAGATCGTCGACGATGAGGATGCGGGCGCCGGGAGCGATCGCATCCTCATGGATTTCCATGGCATCGACGCCGTACTCGAGCGTGTATTCCTGGCCGATGGTCTTCCAGGGGAGCTTGCCCTTCTTGCGGATGGGCACGAAGGCCGAGCCGAGCCGATCCGCAACCGCTCCGCCGAGAATGAAGCCTCGTGCCTCGATGCCCGCGACCGCGTCGATCGGTTCGCCGCGCCAGGGCTCGGCCATGCGCATGATCGTCGCCTTGAAGCCTTGCGCGTCACCGAACAGGGTCGTGACGTCGCGGAACATGATGCCGGGCTTGGGGTAGTCGGGGATCGTGCGAACGAGACTCTTCAGATCGGCCACGGAGGCGGCTCCACTATTGTTGTGACGGTCGATTGGGGTTCAGCTCTCCCAGGGCACGCCTCCCGCGTACGTCATGTACGGCACGCCCGCGAGCCAGCCGGAATCGACGGGCAGCAGGATGCCGGTGATCGTGCGTGCCTGATCCGAGGCGAGGAACGAAATGGCAGCCGCAATGTCCGAGGGCTCGGGCAGTGTCTTGAGCGCGTGCACGCCCATGATCTTGTTCATGTCGCGCTGGCCGGCCGCGACCTTGGCCCGCAGCGGCGGCGTCATGACGTAGGTCGGCCCGACGCTGTTCACGCGGATATTGTGGCGCCCGAGCTCGACGGCGAGGATCTGCGTCAGGCGCGCGACGGCTGCCTTGCCGAGGTTGTAGGCGGGGATCGGCAAGGGCTGGAGGGAATTGATCGAGCCGATGGTGACGATGGCGCCGCGCTGCTCGGGGATCATACGGCGTGCGAACGAGCGGCACGCGTGGAGCGTGCCGTTGTAATTGACCTGCCACATGCGGTCATGTGCGGCCATGTCCATGTCGAGGACGGACTCGGTGTTCGGGATCAGGCCCGCCGATGTAACCAGCACGCGCGGTGCGCCGAATTCCTTTGTCACGGCCTCCGCTGCGGCTTCGACGGCATCGCCATTGGCAACATCACAGCGCCAAGCCTTGGCGCCATTGCCGATGTCGCGTGCGACCGCCTCGGCAGCCTCCAGGTTCACGTCGAGAATGGCGATACGGTAACCATCCACAGCGAGCCGCCGCGCCGTCGCCTCCCCGATGCCGCTCGATCCGCCCGTGATGACGGCAATGCCTGCCTCTCCGGCCATGTGCGCTTTCTCCCCTGGTTGCCGGCGCGCGTTGTCGCCGGCCTTTCTCATGCCGGCAAGGTTATCCGAAGGCCGGTTCCACAACCAGGGCTTGAAATGGAGCCGTCGGTCTTATTGCACCGCTCCGCTCCGGCAGGTATCTGTCTCGCGCGACAACGTGCCGGGCAGAACGGCGGCAGGTCGAAAAGATGAGTGCCAGGCCCAAAATGGACAATTTGAAACTCATTGCCCTCGACGCCGAGGACCTGAAGGTCGTCTCCGCGCATTTGCAGGATGCGGTGCTGAAGGTCGCGGACATGGCCTTCGTACCCAGCGAGCGGCGCTTCGCGGCCATTCTGAACCGCTTCGACTGGACGACGACGCTGCCTGGCGGCAAGCGCAGGGTGCCGGTACGGCGGCAGACTGCACTCCGCTTCGAGCGTGTGCTCGGTGCGCAGGTGAGCGGCATCGATCTCAAGGCCGGACAGGAAGTCCTGGAACTGCTGGCGCTTCAGTTCGAGCCGACGCCGGCCACAGAGGATCCGCAGGGGCATCTGACGCTGGTGTTCGCTGGCGGCGGCGCGGTGCGCCTGCATGTCGAGTGCATCGAGAGCGAGTTGAAGGATCTCGGCCCGGCATGGCAAGCGCGCGCCGTTCCGAAGCATCCGGATGATGAGAATGTCTAGCGCCTCGTTGTCCTGAATAAACGCCACAGACGCTCTAGAGTGCTTAGAATCCCCTCTCCCCGCACTTGCGGGGAGAGGGTTAGGTGAGGGGCGGCGGCATACGCCAATGTCGCGCGCGTGGCCGCCCCTCATCCCGACCTTCTCGTCGCGCCAGAGGCGCGCTTCCAGCGCGACAAGCACGGGGAGAAGGGGAAAATAAGGGAACGACATATGCCAACGCGCCTTACGACATCCGACGCCGGCTTCGAGGCGGCCTTCCGGACGTTCCTCGCACAGAAGCGCGAGGTCTCGGAGGATGTGGGCACGCAGGTGCGCGCCATTCTCGCGAACGTGCGCGCGCGGGGTGATGCAGCTCTCATTGAGTTCACGCAGCGCTTCGACCGCTTTGATGTCGGCGCCAGAGGTTTGCGCATCACGGCGGAGGAGATCTCGGCGGCCGTCGCATCTGCGGATGCAGAGACCGTCGCCGCGCTGACGCTCGCGCGCGATCGCATTGCGGCCTACCACCAGCGCCAGGTGCCGCACGACGATCGCTATCGCGATGCGCTGGGTGTGGAGCTCGGCGGGCGCTGGACGGCCGTCGAGGCCGTCGGGCTCTATGTGCCGGGCGGCACGGCTTCGTACCCGAGCTCAGTGCTCATGAATGCGGTGCCGGCGCGTGTCGCGGGCGTGCCGCGCATCGTCATGGCCGTGCCGACGCCGGACGGGCAGCTCAATCCGCTCGTGCTGGTCGCGGCTCATCTTGCGGGCGTCGAGGAAATCTACCGCGTCGGCGGCGCGCAAGCCGTGGCGGCGCTCGCCTATGGCACGGAGACCATTGCGTCCGTCGTCAAGATCGTCGGGCCGGGCAATGCCTATGTGGCCGCCGCCAAGCGGCAGGTATTCGGCACGGTCGGCATCGACTCGATTGCGGGGCCGTCCGAGGTCCTGGTCATCGCCGATCGCGACAACGACCCAGAGTGGATCGCCGCCGACCTCCTCGCACAAGCCGAGCACGACACGGCGGCGCAGTCCATTCTCATGACGGACGATGCGGCCTTTGCGGATGCCGTCTGCGCCGCGGTGGAGCGGCAGCTTGCCATTCTGCCGCGCGGTGCCATTGCGGCCGAGAGCTGGCGCGACTTCGGCGCCGTGATCTTACTCGAGGACTTGGGTGAAGCCCCCGCGCTCGCCGATCGTATAGCGGCAGAGCATCTGCAGATTGCCGTACGCGAAGGCGATCACCTCGCTGATGCCATTCGCAATGCCGGCGCGATTTTCCTCGGCGCACATACGCCGGAAGTCATCGGGGACTATGTCGCCGGCTCGAACCACGTGCTGCCGACAGCGCGGAGCGCGCGGTTCTCCTCCGGGCTCGGTGTCCTCGATTTCATGAAGCGCACATCCATTCTGCGCCTCGACGAGACCGCGCTCGCAGCACTCGGGCCCGCGGCCATGCGGCTTGCGGATGCCGAGGGGCTCGAAGCGCACCGCCGCTCGATCGCCGTGCGGCTCGGACCAAACGCGCTGGTCGCGCGACCTGGGAAGGAGGGCACGTGAGCGAATTGCCCGATGCGCCTCGTTCCCGGCTCGTCGGCATCACGCTCGACGAGGCCTCGATCACGCGCGGGAATGCTAACATCGAGCATGAGCGTGAGGTTGCGATCTACGACATCATCGACGCCAATACATTCGAGGTGGAAGGACGTGAGGGCCCGTTCACGCTGAAACTCTCGGTGATCGAGGACCGTCTGCATTTCATCATCGATACCGAGCCGGTCACGGGGGAACACACCTTCATGCTCTCGCTGTCGCCGCTGAAGCGCGTGATGAAAGACTATTTCATCGTTTGCGATAGCTACTACAAGGCCATCCGCACGGCACCGCCCTCGCGCATCCAGGCCATCGACATGGGGCGGCGCGGGCTGCACGACGAAGGAAGCCGCGTGCTCACGGAGCGTCTCAAGGGCAAGATCACGGTCGACCATGACACGGCGCGGCGTCTGTTTACGCTGATCTGCGCGCTTCATTGGAAAGGCTGACGCAGTATGCCGGGGGGCACGGGCAGCAATGACGCCGGCCATCCGGAGATCGCGCGCGAGCTGCCCGGCGCCGTGCTGTTTGCCTGCACGATGAATGTCGTGCGCTCGCCGATTGCCGCGGCGATCCTGCGTCATCTCGCCGGAAGGCGCGTCTACGTCGCCTCTGCAGGCGTGCGTGCAGGCGCCGAACGGGATCCTTTCGTGACGGCCGTCATGGAGGAGATCGGGATCGACGTCTCGGCGCACGCGCCGCTCGCGCTTGCCGATCTCGACGACACTTCGTTCGACCTGATCGTGTCGCTCTCACCGGAAGCGCATCACTCCGCGCTCGAGCTCACGCGCACCATGGCCGTCGACGTCGAGTACTGGCCGACTTTCGACGCTTCGCTGATGGTCGGCCAGGGCAATCGCGAGCAGACGCTCGATGTGTACCGGCGCGTGCGCGATCAACTCTTTGAGCGCATCAAGCGCCGCTTCGGCTTCGAGGGCGGACCGACGGTGTAGGTCCGCCCATTGCTGCCGCTACGCAGGGAACGGCTCGATGCCTGGCTTGGCGCCCTCAGGGAGCGGCGCGCGCGAGACGTTCAGGATCATCGCGAGCAGGCTGTAGTACCCATGGATGCCGATCATGTCGACGACACCGCGCTCGCCGAACTGCTCCTTGGCACGCGCGTATGTCGCATCACTCACTGAGCGGTTGCGTGAAAGCTCGTCGATGAAGTCGTAGATCGCGGCTTCGTCGGCGGCCATTTTCGCGGGCCGGTGTCCCGCTGCGATCGCGTCGATGATCTCGCTCGCGAGGCCCGCCTTCTCGGCAATGGTGCGGTGGTGGTGCCACTCGAAGGTCTGCGACCACAGGCGCGCCGTCATGAGGATGATCATCTCGGAGCGCCGCGGTTCCATCGCGCTGTTGAAGCGCAGGTACTCGCCCGTCTTCTGCAGTCGGTTCATGAACTCGGGGCTGCGCAGCAGCGGGATGAAGGGCCCGACGAGGTGGCCACGCGGGCCGGAGACGATGTCCTTGACGGCGGCTTTCTGTGCGTCCGTCATCTCGGCATCGGAGAGCATCGGCATGCGTGGCGGGCGGGTGGTCATGGAGAGGTTTCCTCAGGCTGTCGTTGATGCGGATGTGTTGGTCGACAGAGTGTCGACGTGAAGTCTAATGCGCGCGGATGGCGTGCTCAAAGATTTGGCCACTCGCTGGTCTTGCGCGCGATGAGCTGCCTATCGTTGTGCAGGACTTCGAGGCTTGGCGCAAAGGCTTCCGCAAAGAGAAGGATTGCATCACCCGGCCTCTCGGCGCTCGGCTTGTCACGTCCCCATTTGAGGTCATCCCAGATGATGACGCCACCCACTTTCAGGAGCGGCCATGCCAGGGCCGAGAGCGCAAACACCCAATCGCGCGCCTTGCCCGCGTCTGCATAGATCACGTCGAACGCTTCTTTCTGCTTGCGCAGGTCATCGAGTGTAGCTGCGGCCGGGCCCTTGATCTTCCTGATGCGCTCGCCATAGCCTTCCATGTTTTTGTCGAAGCGCGCCTCGACGGCTACCGCCAGTTCCTTATCCGCAAATGCGAACTGGTCCATGCTCACGACGTGTGCATTCGGTAGCATCTCGAGAAACGTCACGGCGGATCGGCCTTCGTAGCTCCCAATATCCAGAACTTTAGCTGGTCGACCTTTGAACTGATCGAGCGCCGCAAGCCACGAATCGAGGTCGCGCGTGAGCCAGTCCGTCGTGAAGTCCTTGTCGCTATACCAGGCTGCCAAATCAGGTGCCGGTCCTTGCCATCGCAGCTTGGGCGTTCCCGTAGCTTTGCGCGCAAACAGTGAGAGGATGCTTCGAGGCACGATCTCTAATCCTTATATCCAAGGTCGAGGACGCAACGGAGGCTTGTCGAAGGCAACCCGGACTGGCGCTGCTCAAGCACATACCGTCATCACGTCCCGCTCTTCGTGTCCCAGCCCGACGTATCCTTGTCGAGGAACTTGTTGGGCTTGAGAAATATCGACAGCACGAGACAGCCATTCGGCGAGTGTGCGTTGTGGCGGTTGCCAGCTGGGCGCCATACGAAATTGCCGGGCGTCGCGATGCCCTCTTCATCCTCGAGCGTGCCTTCGAGCACCCACGTCTGCTCGATCTCGACGTGCTCGTGATAGGGGAGCTGGGTGCCGGGCGCGAAGCGGAACAACGCTGTGACGAGGCCGCTATCCTTGTCCTCGACGAGCACCTTCATGTCGACACCTGAAAATCGTGTCTCCTGCCAAGGCAGCTCCGCGACATTGAGATAGCGCGAGGCCAGGGGGCCGAGCTTGTCGGCGTCTTTGAGAAATGGCGTCGTGGCAACCATGGCGTGCGACCTCCCGGTTCAATGTTCTGTATTGGTTTGACGAGCGCCGCAGATTTTCACCTGCGGTGGCGACTGTCAAACCTGGGGGAGGCCTTCGGCAAAATGCTCGGCGAGCCGACTGCCGAGCAGGCTGTCATAGACGGCAAGCGTCTGGCGCTGCATTTCGGTGACGGTGAAGCGCGTGGCAACCGACGCGACCGCGCGGTCGCGCATGGCCTCGCGGGTCGTCCCGTCCATCGCGAGCGCTTCGGCAATGGCGTGGGCGAGCGCCGCGGCATTGCTTGGCGGCACGTGCCAGCCGGTCGCTTCGCCGGGCGTTACATGCGGCGGCGCCAGTATGATCTCCGGTGGTGCGCCGATATTGGTGGTGATCACGGGGCAGGCTGCGGCTTGTGCCTCGGCGGCGGCGAGACCGAACGCTTCCGGTTCGATGGAGGCAACGAGCGTCACATCCGCGGCGGCATATGCAGCCGGCATGTCGGCGACATGACCGGGCAAGCGAATATGATCACCGACGCCGAGAGAGGCGGCAAGCTCGCGGAGGCCTGAGGCATAGGCATCACGCCCCTGGGCATCGCCCGCCATGACCAGCACGGCGCCAGCCAGCCCTTGTTTCGCGCGAAGTGCGGCAAGTGCTTCGATGGCGACGCGCTGACCCTTCCAGTTCGTCAGGCGAGCCGCCTGCAGGATGATCCGCTCCTGATCGGCCACGCCCCACGCGGCTCTCAGTGCGGCAATGCGCTCCGGTGTGACGCTCGAGCGTGCAAATCGCGCGACATCGACGCCGCGCGGCACGATCGTGAGGCGCGCCCTCTCGGTGCCGTAGCGGCGCGTGATGAGATCGCCTGTGTAGTGCGAGTTTGCGATCACGCGATCGCCGCGCGCCATGACGCTGTTATAGAGGCGCTTGAACCGATTGCTCTCGCCATACGCGCCATGGAATGTCGTGACGAACGGAATGCCGGTGCGGCGCGCAGCTGCAAGGCCGCTCCAGGCCGGCGCGCGGCTTGCTGCATCGATGAGTGCGATGCCTCGCTCGCGAACGAGCCGGCTCAGCCGGCCGATGTTGGCCAGAACGGTCGCCGGGTTCTTGCTCGCGACCGGCATCGTGATGATCTCGCCGCCAGCAGCGGTGACCTCGCCGGCGAGGCGCCCGCCTTCGGTGGCGACGAGCGCGCATCCGCCCGCGCGCACGATGGCATCGGCGATCTGGATCGTGCAGATCTCGGCGCCGCCGCTTTCGAGCTGGGGTATGATCTGCAGTATGGTAGGTGAGGCGGCCATGAGCCCGTCGGGTTCGGTAAGTGGAGCCGGCGGCCCACGAAGCAAGGGATTTATAGAATGGCGCAGGCCGAACCACAATTTTTGCGCGTTGGTGACGGTGCGTCCGCAGGCGCACCTGGGCGGCGCATTGCCTACCTGAGCGATCCCGGTGCGCCGGGACAATTACCGGGCGTGATGTGGCTCTCGGGCCTCAAGTCCGAGATGACGAGCACCAAGGCCTCCGTGCTGGCGGCCTGGGCGGCGGAGCATGGCCATCCCTGCACGCGGTTCGATTATTCCGGGCATGGCCAATCGGCGGGCCGCTTCGAGGAAGGCACGGTCGGCGCCTGGCTCGAAGAAGCGCTTGCCGTTTTCAAGGAGGCGACACGGGGCCCGCAGATTCTTGTCGGCTCCAGCATGGGTGGCTATATCGCGCTGCTCGTCCTGCGCACGCTCATGCGTGAGGCGCCTGCGGAGGCGGCGCGCATCAAGGGCTTGCTGCTGATCGCGCCGGCCTGGGACATGACCGAGCGGCTCATGTGGGCGCGTTTTCCGGAGAGCGTGCGTCGCGAGGTGATGGAGAAGGGCGTGTATCATCGGCCCTCCAAGTACGGCGATGGCGACTATGCCATCTCGCTGCGCCTGATCGAGGAAGGGCGCAATCATCTGATCGGCGACGCGCCCTTCGATCCAGGCCGCCCGATTCACGTTCTGCACGGTTTGCTCGATCCGGATGTGCCGTGGGAGTACACGCTCGATCTCGTCGCGCACCTGACGGGCGATCACGTGCAGGTCTCGGCGGTGCCCGATGGCGAGCACCGCCTCTCACGTCCCGAGGATCTAGATCTCATGATCCGCGCGCTCGAAGGCCTCGCGGGCGTGTCGTACGCGAAGTGAGTTACCAGCGTCCGCGAGGTGCCATGAGCTTGGGGTCGGCTTCGGCACGCTCGGCGTCGGCGAGACCTGTCACGAGCACACGCTCGAAGGCGTGTGGCGGTACGCGCTCGGCCTCGTCTTCAGAGATCACCCACATGGTGTAGCCATCGCCCTCGATGGCACCGGTGCACGTCAGGCGATCGTTCGCAGTCGTTCGGCAATGCGACAGCACGTCGACGCGCTCCGGCTCGCGCCGATCGTGGCGAATGACGCGAATGTCCACGGGCTGCACGTCTGCCGGCAGTCCGCCGAGATCGACATCGCGAAACACGCACGTCGTATCGCCATTGCAGGCGCCGGCGCGGCGGCCGATGGCATTGCCGAAGCGCATGGCACCGCGGCCGTGGATGAAGCTTGCCGACGCCGACGGACCATTGCTCACGTAGCAGCCACCGGACGTGCAGAGCACGGGATCCATGCTTTCATAGCGCCGTCCACGACGGTAGCGCGGCTCCATCTGAAGAAGGACAGTCACGCGACCGTCGAAGGGGAGCTTCGGATCGCTACTGTAGTTGCTGGGAGCTTGACCGTAATGGCTCGGCACTTGTGGCGCAGTGCCGGCTCGCGGCTGCAGCGGCACGTCGCGAAAGCCATCGTTGTCGACGATGCGTCCTCGTCCCGATGTCGGTTCGAGAATACGCTCCGCAGTGGTGCTCGCGACAGGAACAGGTTCTGCACCAGCAGTGCGTTGTGCCAGATGCTCCTCGCGAATGCGCTTTAGACGTTCGGCAACGCGCGCGATCTCGGCATCGGCCTCGATATCGGCAACGCGGCGTGCTTCATCAGCGGTCGTGCGCTCTACGTCGCGTCGTACTTGCGCCGCGTGCTTATCGGCTTCGGCGCGCTGAGCTTCCTCGGCTGCGGCACGCTCGGCGGCAACGCGCAGCGCCTCGTTAGCCTTTCGGATTTCCTCGACCTTGCGGGCGACTTCGGCGAGGCGCGCTTCTTCAGCACGTCGCTTCTCTTCAGCGGCCCAAGCTGCCTGCTCAACCCTGCGTGCTTCGGCAGCGAGACGTTCGGCTTCGGCGCGCTTCGTCTCTTCCTCAGCCTTGCGCGTCATATCGACACGCCGCGCTTCCTCGGCTTTGCGGGCTTCCTCAGCGGCGATGCGCGATGTCTCCGCGGCCTTCCTGGCCTCCTCGGTCTTGCGCGCTTCTTCCGCGACGCGCATCTGTTCGGCTTCGCGTGCCGCCTCGATCTGGCGGGCCTTCAATGCCCGCTGACGCTCAGCTTCGGCATCGCGTGCTTCACGCTCGGCGCGGATTGCATCGAGCCGGGTTGCTGCTTCCTCGAGCTTGCGGCGTTCCTCCGCCTCGGTACGAGCGCGGGCGAGCATCTCGGATTCGTGCGCCTTCTGCGACTTGGCTGTCGCGGCACGGGCGGCTTCTTCCTTGCGCTGCTGCGCCTGCTTGCGGGCAGCTTCCTTGCGCTTTGCCTCCTTCGCGGCTTCGGCGCGCTGAGCATCCTCGGCAAAGCGGTTTGCAATGGCGTGGCCCGCGTTTGTTGCAGGCTCCCCGACGGCAGGGAGGGAAGTGACGAGCAGTACGGAGGCGAGAGCACCGGCAATGCCGGTCGTGCGATGGTATGTGAGGCAGTCAACAAATGCTCGACGCTTCGAGCTGGACATCGCCGCTACTCCTTCGAGGAAGGCACAATCACGAACGGCAGCGCGCACCGGGACCGGGCGCCGTCATCATGTCGAATACGCAGTACGGAATGACGGTACGCTGGGATTTGGGCGGCCGAACGGACGCCCGATGAACGCGGCGTGAATTTGCTCACGTGCGAGCCTAAGACTCGTGAACGCCTTCACGCGCGGAGTAACGCGGCATCGTGGGCCAATCCGTCGCGATAGGTCGGGTAGGCGAGTGTGAGGCCCAACGCTTGTTTCAAGCGCGCATTCGAGATGCGCTTGCGCTCGGAATAGAAGCTGCGCGCCATGGGCGTGAGATCGGCTGTCGCGAAGTCGACAGACGGTGGTGCAGGCAACGCGAGAAGTGTCGCCGCGTATGCAAGTACATCCTGGGGTGGGGCTGGCTCGTCGTCGGCGACATTGTATATGTCGTGCGCTGCGGGACTTGCGATCGCAGCCGCGAGCACGTTCGCAATGTCCTCGACATGAACGCGGTTGAAAACCTGCCCGGGCTTCACGATGGCGCGTGCCGTACCATTGCGGACGGATTCGAGTGGGCCGCGGCCGGGGCCGTAGATACCGGCCAGGCGAAAGATCTCGGTGCGGATGCCGGTGCGCTTGGCGAGATCGAGCCAGGCCTGTTCGGCGGCAAGCCGCCAACGACTGCGCGTGCTGACCGGCTTCGGCGTTGTTGTCTCATCAACCCAGGCGCCACCGTGATCGCCGTACACGCCGACTGTCGAGAGATAGCCGACCCAGGAAACGGTTTGTGAGAGATCGCCGGCATGTTGGCGGAGTAAGGGATCGCCTGCTGCGTCGGGCGGAGCGGAAACAAGAATGTGCGTCGCGGTCGCGAGTGCTGTGCGCAGTGCTTCGCTCGGCGCCGTGCCGTCGAAGGCGATCGCGTCATAGCCATGTGTGGCGATCCGTGCCGCGCCATCATCCGACTTCGCTGTGCCGATGACACGCCAGCCCTCAGCGGCGACGCGCGCGGCGAAGACCTGCGCCGTGTATCCGAGCCCGATGCACAGCAGTGTGTTCATGAGGCGAGTGCCGTGGTCCATTCATCGCGGACGCTCTCGTCGCTCTCCTGGGCATGCGATGCGGCGAGCCTCTCGATACGCGCGCGCGGCACGAGACGCGAAAGCGCCCATATGGCCGCCCCGCGCACGAGCGCGGCCTCATGATTGAGCAGGCGCTCTATGAGCGGCACCAGTTGTTCATCCGCGCTGTTGCCGGCGGCAATGAGTACGTTGCGCAGGAAGCGTGCGAGACCGGCGCGCTTGATGGGCGTGCCTGCGAAGAGTTCACGGAAGGCCGCGTCATCGAGTGCGAGGAGCTCGTCGAGACGCGGACCTTGCGTCTCGGGCCGAATGGCAATCTGCAGATCGTGGGAGGCCTGCGCGAACTTGTTCCACGGGCAGACTGCGAGGCAGTCGTCGCAGCCAAAAATGCGGTTGCCGATGGCCGCGCGGAACTCGTGCGGGATCGGTCCTTTGTGTTCGATGGTGAGGTAGGAGATACAGCGACGCGCATCGAGCTGATAGGGCGAAGGGAACGCGGCTGTCGGGCAGGAGTCGAGGCAGCGCCGGCAGCTTCCACAGTGATCGATCTCGGCTTCATCAGGTTCGATTTCGGCGGCGCTCAGCACGATGCCGAGATACAGCCACGAGCCGTGCTCGCGTGAGACGAGATTCGTGTGCTTCCCCTGCCAACCGAGCCCGGAGAGGGCAGCAAGTGGCTTCTCCATGAGCGGCGCAGTATCGACGAAGACCTTCACGTCCGCGCCCGTTGCGAGCTGCAGAGCGCGGGCAACGCGCTTCAGCCGCGGCTTCACGACGTCGTGGTAGTCGCGTCGCGCGGCATACACCGAGATGCTGGCGCGATCACCAACCTCGAGAAATCGGAGCGGGTCTTCATCCGGCGCGTAGCTGAGACCGAACACGATCGCGCTTTTCGCCTCGGACCACATGGCATTGGGGTGCTGACGGCGGTCGGCCTTGGCCTCGAGCCAGTCCATATCGCCGTGTTGGCCATCGGCGATGAACTTCAGGAAGCGGCGGCCGGGCTCCGCACCGAGATCACCGACGCGGGCAATACGCACGGCGCTGAAACCAGCCGCGGCCGCCTCTCGCGCGACAAGCGCGCGCATGTCGTGCGGCGTGCTGTCGGGGCGGATGGCGCCGTCATCCGCGTGCTTTATCCGCACGGCCGATGTCGGCGCCATGATGGCCTCACGCGGCCTCGGCGAAGTTCAGCTTGAAGCCGTGAACTTCGGCGAGTGTCTGGATCGCCTTCTCGGCCTCGGCCTCGGGGAGTTCCGTGAAGGGCGGGCGCAGCTCGGCCCAAAGCGGGTCGTTGCGGTAGTGCGCAAGCAGCGCCTTCAGCACGGGGATCATCGGGTACTGCTGGATGGCCTGGCGCAGTGCCGTCACGTTCGCCTGAATCTTGTCGGCGTTGGGGCCCTGCCAGTTGTCGAAAACCTCGCGGATCGCGCGTGCGCTCACGTTCGCCGTTGCCGAGATGCAGCCGGCGCCGCCGAGACGCAAAGCGTCGAGCAGGAAGGCCTCGGAGCCCGGGAAGACCTCGAAGTCCGGGAAGGCTTCGATGATGGCCTTCGTATTGCTCCAGTCGCCCGAGGAGTCCTTGAGGCCCACGACGGTCGCAGGGAATTCCTTGCGCAGACGCTCGATCAGCGGCAGCGAGAAGCCGACCTGCGCGATCGGCGGGATGTGATAGAGGTAGGCCTTGAGATCATCGTCGCCGACTTCCTCGATGACCTCGGCGAAGAAGCGGAAGAGGCCCTCCTCGCTCGGATTCTTGTAGTAGAAGGGCGGCAGCATGAGCACGCCGCCGCAGCCGAGCTCGACCGCGTGATCGGTCAGCAGGATGGCATCAGCGAGCGAGCACATGCCCGTGCCCGGCATGAGCTTGGACGCCGGGATGCCCGCTTCGATAATCTCCTCCAGCATCTCCATGCGCTCGTCGATGCCGAGTGAGTTTGCCTCGCTTGTCGTGCCGAAGGGCGCAAGACCCGTGCAGCCGTCTTCGAGCAGCCACTCGCAGTGCTCGACGAAACGATCGAGGTCGGGCGCGCCGTCCTCGCCGAAAGGTGTCAGGACCGGAGCGATCACGCCGGAAAAGATGGGGTTCGTCTTCATGTCGGCGTTCCTTGTTGTCGCGCAGAGGCGGATGGTTCTTGCGGGCAGCCGGTGGCCGCCCGAATTCAATGGTCAGGCGGGCATGGGGATGCCGTCCTGCGGCACCGGTACCTGATAGCCTTTCTGGACGGCCGGGCGTGCGGCGATGGCCTTGTACCAGCGGCTGACATTCTCGAACTGGCCGAGGTCGATGCCCTGCCATTCGAAGCGCGAGATCCAGGGCCAGATGGCCATGTCGGCGATTGTGTAGTCGCCGGCGACGTAGTCGGTTTTCGCGAGCTGGCGGTCGAGCACGCCGTAGAGCCGTGCGGCCTCCTTGAGGTAGCGCTCTTCGGCATAAGGGGCTTTCCCCTTGTTGAAGCGCACGAAGTGATGAACCTGGCCGAGCATGGGGCCAATCCCACCCATCTGCCACATCAGCCACTGCATGGTGTTCCAGCGCCCCTTCTCGTCGGTCGGCCAGAACTTGCCGGTCTTCTCGGCAAGGTACATCAAAATCGCGCCGGATTCGAAGAGCGCGAGACCGTTGTCGCGATCGACGATCGCGGGAATGCGGTTATTGGGGCTGATCGCGAGAAACTCGGGCTTGAACTGCTCGTCCTTAGAGATGTTCACTGAATGGACGGTGTAGGGGAGCGCCACCTCTTCCAGCATGATGGAGACCTTGCGTCCGTTGGGCGTGGACCAAGTGTAAAGATCGATCATAGGCGTTCCTCGCGGCCGGGCCGGTCCCGTTGGGCATGTCTGTTATCGGAGCGCGTGAAGGTAGACGCTCCATGGCTCAGGGGCAACGAAGACCTGCGCCGGCGCGGGTGTTCGCATTGCCGTCGTGGGCGCAGCAGCAACTCTTGAGCATTGATGAACGCTTCGACAGCGTCTCGACATCCTCGCAACAAAGTGCCGCACTAGTCTGAGGATGAGAGGTCATTAGCGTTGACCAGTTCTTAGGCCGTTGCTGCGTATACTTTCCGTTATGTTGCGTATGTGGGTGAAATACGGTCTTACGATTGCGGGGCTGCTCCTGATCATGGGATGCGCCAAGCAAGCGTACTTCGTGGCCAAGAACGAGCCGTGGCGCGCCGACGAGGAGCGCCGCTGCCTCGCGTCCGGCTACATTCGCAACAATCCCTACATCTCGAAGCGGAGCGCCCTTGGCGGACCCGCGCCGTGCGGCTCCGTTCAGCCACTGTATGTGGGCGCGACGGCGCATGGTGCCGTGGAGCTCAAGCCGCAGGCGACGCTCCAGTGCCCGATGGTTCCCGCGACCGACCATTGGGTGGTGACCTCGGTCATGCCGGCCGCCCGCCGCTACTTCGGCACGGATGTGGTCGAGCTGAAAGTTGTCGCGTCCTATTCATGCCGGCCCCGCAATGGCATCGCGGGAGGCGTACTTTCTGAGCATGGCTTGGCCAATGCCCTTGACATCGCGGCCTTCAGGCTGGCGGATGGACGGGAGGTTTCCGTGCTCTCGGGTTGGAATGGCAACGTTGCCGAGCGTGCGTTTCTTCGCGCGGTACACCGAGGGGCCTGCCGGACGTTCACGACAGTCCTGGGCCCCAATGCGGACCGCTTCCACCGTGATCACTTTCACCTCGATCTCGCGCGCCATGGGCGCAGCGGGGAGGTCCGCGTATGCCGCTGAAACTGTGGGCGGCTGGATCGACATGTGGCGCGTCTACAACTATATGGTGGATGGACCACATACAAAAGTTTCGTCGTTTGCAACGATTTAGCAACAGGACTGTGCTGATATTTCAGCGTCGCACTCTGCCTGTGACATCCGGAGCCGTGTGTTGAGTCTGCAGCTGATAGATGACCAGGGGCAAGTGTGGGACGGGAGCTCGCGTCAGCTCCGTCACGCCTATGACTCGCCCTATTCGGGGGGTGAGTTCTCCGATTATGCGGTCGTCAATCTCGGTTTCATCGCGACCAACGTCTACGGCCAGTCGGCGCAGATCCGCCTGCGCCCGAGCTTCACGGCTGATGCCGCCTATGACGCCCTCTACCGCTGGCTGCTGAACCGGCGTTTCGACCGCGTCGTGCTCACGTGGCTCGACAGCACGTGGCAGAACGAGATGCTGCGATCGAACCAGGCCGCGCTCATCCGTCTCGATGATCTCATCGAGCAGGCCAAGCGCCAGCGGCCTGAGGACTTCATGTCGACGCTCATCCCGGGCGATGAAATTGCACGGGACGCGACACTGAACGAGCTGTTCCGCGTCTGGAAGCTGTCCACGCGCGACAACCGGCCGGAGTCCGTCAAGACCGCGATCAATTCGATCCTCGGCAATCGCTACGCCATCGTGCAGCAGGACCAGATGAACAGCCGGCTCCTCTACAAGGAGCTCGGCGACGGTCTTTTCACGAGCTATGACACGTGGCGCACGTGCGCTGTCGGGGCCCCCATGGAGGAGATGCCCGATCGTGCCTATGGCCGGTGGGTGAAAGGCTGCTACAGCGGCGTGCTGAGCACGATGGAACCCGCGGTCGAAAAAGTGGATGCCATCGTGCATTGGCCGCATTCCGGCAGGACCAGAATGCGGTACCGGCGTCTGATCCTGCCGCTAGCCTTGAGCGACGGAAGCCGTATTGTTGTGGGCGGTTCGCTGGTCGACGACCGCATCGACCTTCGCTTCAGGCGGCGTGAGCAGACCTGAGAAGTAGTCGACCAATTCCTCTGCGTTCGACCAGATGAGCGCCAGACGCGCATCTCCGAAGAGCGAGTTGCGCAGCAGGACCTCCCACTCGACATGACGATAGCCGGCGCGTTGTGCCGTGCCACCGGCCACAACTTTGTCGACCATGAAGCTGAGGGTGACGTCGCTGCCCCACTTGGTGAGGGAAAGGGCCTTGGTGAGGCGCGGCAGGATCGAGGTCAGGCCCTGCTTGCGGTACTCGGGATGATACCAGACGGCGCCCGAGTAGATGAACTGACCGGCAATGGCCTCGGCGGCCGGAGCCGTGATCGTGCAGGACTCACCCGGCAGGCGCTGACGGTCGGGATCGGGATAATAGAGGCTGAGGCTCTCCGTCTCTTCCCGGAACGTGCGCTCGCCGATGTCGTAGAAGCGCGCGGCCTGTGCCGCGATGATTTTACCGGAAGCATTGCGCCCGATCAGAGCAAAGCTGTTGGTGTTATTGATTCCGCCAAGCTCCGGGCTGAAGACCGCGAACAGGGGCGGCCAGCTATCGAGGTTTTGTTGGTTAACCTCGGTGAGCACCTCGATCGGCGCGAACTGCAGATTGATGCCGCGCTCGCGGAGCATCGTATCGCCGCGCAGGAATAGCCGCGAGAGAAGCTGACGAGGGCCATGGTCGATGCGCACATCGGCCAGGAAGTTCTGGTTGAAAGTCTGAGGAAGAATGGCAGGTGCCGGCACAGCGCGCAGGCTGCTGGCAGAAGCCCTAGCGGAGGTATGCATTACAGGTTCCCCCAATGATACTGAACGCTAAGGACAGCGCACCGGAACGCCTTGCGGCAACGCTTCCTTAACCTTACTTATAGGATGGAATTCTTATCTGATGCAAGAGTATTTACGGTAAATTTACCAGCCTAAGTGCCGGAATCTGGGCGGAAATTGTCCTATTTTGAGACGCGAGTTAACACTTCGGCAATAGATCGACCGGCAACTGGTTCAGACTAGGAAGAAAAGCCGCAATACACCCAAGGATTGCGCTGCTCAGCTCTGCAGCCGATAAAGCGTCGAAAGCGCGCGCGGGAGCAATTCGGGAAGATCCTCGGCAATCAAACCACCGCCCGCCTGCATGGCGGCGGCACCATGCAGCCATACGGCCGTCGCTGCGCCTTCGAACGGCGGTGCGCCCTGTGCGAGCAGGCCGGTAATGAAACCGGCGAGCACGTCTCCCGAGCCGGCCGTCGCCAGCCAGGGCGGCGCGTTCTCGTTGATCGCGACGCGGCCATCGGGCGCTGCGATGCAGGTGTCGGCGCCCTTCAGGACGATAACGGCACCACTTTCGCTCGCAGCCTGTCGAGCGCGCTCGAGACGCGATGCATCATGCCTGCCGAAGAGGCGGCGGAATTCGCCGTCGTGCGGGGTGAGCACCACCGGCCGCGCGGCATTGGCCTTGATGGCGGTGAAGAGCCGCTCCGGACCGGGCTCGGGATCGGCGGATGGTCCGGGGAGAAAGCCGAGCGGCGTGGGATCGATGTCGTCGCCGTCCGGAAAGTCCGGTCGTGCTGCGAATGACGTGAGGGCATCGGCGTCGAGAACGATGGCGGCGCCGGACGCGAGCGCAATCTCGACCATGCGGCACGTCGCTAGGCCCACGCCTGAGCCGGGGCCGATCAGCACCGCGTTCTTGCGCTTGTCGGCCAGCACGCCGGCGAGGCCCTCGGGTACATTGAAGGGCTTGAGCATGATGGCGGTCAGATGCGCCGCATTGACGGGGAAGGCTGCGCGCGGGGTTGCAACAGTCACGAGGCCTGCGCCTATGCGCAGTGCGCCGCGGGCGCCGAGACGCGCCGCGCCTGTGCTCTCAGCGGGACCTGAAACGACGACGGCGTGTCCGCGCGTGTACTTGTGCGCCTCGCTCGTCAGCGTCGGGATAGCGGCGCGCCAAAGCTCCGGGCCGTTCGCGAACGTGCGGGGTGCGATCTGATCGAGCACACTGCTCGGGATGCCGATATCGGCAAGCGTCACGATCCCGCACAGCGCGCGGCCGGGCAGAAGGATATGGCCCGGCTTGCGGCGGAAGAACGTAATGGACTGCGTTGCCTGAACGGCAGGGCCGGTCGGCGCACCGGTCGTGCCATCGAGCCCGCTCGGCACGTCGATGGCGAGCACCGGCAGGCCCGATGCGTTCACCGCGTGGAGGGTCTCGGCGGCGGCGCCCTCGATGGGTCGGGAGATACCTGCGCCGAACAAGCCATCGATGATGAGATCGCAGTCGCGAATGCAGGTTGGGCCGATGGGTTCTATGGCGTCCGACCAAAGTGCCGCGAAATGTGCGGCATCACCCTTGAGCGTGCCGCGCTCACCGAGCAGTGCCAATCGCACGCGATAGCCTCGCTCGACCAACCGGCGCGCCGCAACGAACGCGTCGCCGCCATTATTGCCGGGTCCGGCCAGCACGAGAATACGCGCGCTGATGCCCACCATGGTGCCGGCTACATCGGCGACCGCCTCGCCGGCGCGCGCCATGAGCTCGAGCGATGACACGCAGGCAACAACAGCCAACCGGTCCGCCTCGGCCATCTCCTTGGTTGTGAGCAGCTCGATAGGGGCCGTTACGTCAGACATTCGCTAGATCTTCTCGAGCCACACCAGCAGACCGCGCACGATGCCGATCGGAAAGAAGACAATGTCACCGAACAACCAGAGCCAGCGTCGTGCCTGCGCGTCGTGCACCAGCGCCGTCACGAACAACGCGGCGAGACCTGCTGCGATGACCCATTGCACGAGGCCCGTGCCGAAAGCCATCGGGAAGAACCAGTAGTAGTCATACATCGGCGGCCCCTGCTGCTTTCATGCGCGGATCTGCGTACGTGCTGAGTTCGACGAGATTGCCATCGGGATCGCGAATGTAGATCGAGTGGAGCGTGCCGCGCGCGCCCGTCCGCTCGGACGGCGGGACGAGGATCGGCACGTCGTTCGCGACCAGTTGCTCCTCGACGCCGTCGAAGTCGTCGACCAGCAGGCAGATGTCGCCGGAGCCGGTCATCGGGTGCTCGGCGCGCGGTGAGAACATGTTGTCCGACTGGTGCAGATTTATCTTGTGCGGACCGAACCTCAGTGCCGAGCGCCGGTCGGGGCCGAACACCTCATGTGTCATGCCGAGTGCGCGCGTGTAGAAGGCGACGGTGCGTTCGATCGAGGCGACCGTCAGCACGAAATGGTCGAAGCCGATGACTTTCACGGGTGCAGTCTCCTGCGTGCCGATGCGTTGCGCGCACTCTGATCCGCGTTGTCGCGCCTCGCAACTCAAATGCTCATGGTTTGAGTGCCGCGGGCTGCTGTTTTTTTTAAGGGACGGCCTAACGGTCGGCGCGCGGTCGCGCGCTCAGGAAGAGGTGCTATTGCACTCCGCAGTGGCAGTCTGCCCTCGGCTGCCAAAACGAGTGCGGTGGCGGCCGAAGGCCGCAAGGCAAGAATGCCGACCGGGAAAGTGGCAGCCGCGGCGCCAGTAGCCGAAGGCGTTGGCGTCCGCGGATAAACTCAAATCTGCTTACGCTTCTGCACCATCTTCGCGAACTTCTCGTACTCCTCTTCCTTCACCGTGTAGGAGTGATCGTCATCGGGGAAGGTGCCTTCCTTGACCTCCTTCACGTACTGCTTGATGCCGTTCACGGCGACCTCGGTGAGATTGGCGAAGCGCTTCGTGAACTTCGGCTTGAAGTCTGTGAAGACGCCGAGCAGGTCGTGACAAAGAAGGATCTGGCCATCCGTGCCGACGCCGGCGCCGATGCCGATGGTCGGTATCGTGAGCTGCTCGGAGATGAGGCGCGCGATCTTCGCGGGCACGGCCTCGAACTCCAGCATGAAGCAGCCGGCATCCTCGATCGCGAGTGCATCCTCGAGGATCTTCATGGCGGCGTCGGCCGTGCGGCCCTGGATCTTGAAACCGCCGAACGTTGCGATGGTGTGCGGCGTGAGGCCAATGTGCGAGGCGGTTGGAATGCCCGCATCGACAAGGGCCTTCAGGATGTGCGCCTGCGACTTGCCACCCTGCGGCTTCACCGCGTCCGTCAGCGCGTCCTGCATGAAGCGCGTCGCGTTGACGAGGGCGCGGTCGACGGTGTTGTAGCTCTGGTAGGGCATACAGCCGAGTACGAACGTATTCGGGGCGCCGCGCCGGATGGCCTGCGCGTGCATGGTCATCATGTCCATGGTCGCAGGGATCGTGCTCTTGTGGCCGTGCGCGATCATGGCGAGGCTGTCGCCGACCACGGCGACGTCTACGCCGGCCATTTCCGCCCACTGCGCGGCGGTGTAATCCGGCACGGACATGTAGACCATCTTCTCGCCCGTCTTCTTGCTGTCACGGATCTCCGTGATCGTCCGTTTTTCGCGCTTCTTTGCCGCTTCGCCCGCCGGTGTGCTGGCCATGGTTTCACTCCCTCCGTGCTGATATATCTTGCGTATGCTAAGGAGTGGCATGGTCGAGGGCAAGCAGCACCTCGCGCGTTCGGGAGAGGTACACATGTGGTTGTTGAGCTGGAGCGCGCTCGTGATGTTCGCGCTGCTGGTGATGAGCGCGGCGCTCTACGGGCTGACGGCGAGCGGTCATTTTCCGAGCGAACACCGGGCGGAAGCCCTGCGCTCGACAGGCGGCGCGGCCATCCTCTGGGGCACGATGGCATTGGCGCTGGCGACCGCGATCGTCGGACTGGCGCTCGCCTGGACCGTACTGCCCTGGACCTGGGCCGTGATCGTCGGCGGGGCGGTGCTGCTCATGGCGCCGCTGGTCCTCCAGCTCTTCCCCGACAGCTTTGTCGATGGGCGGGCCGGGCTCCTCGTGTTCGCCGGTATTGGCGGGGTGCTGTCGCTTGCGGTGTTGGCCTACGCCTAGGGGTGTCGGAGCCGCGCACAAGGGTCTAAAAGACGACGCATGACAGTGCGCGAAACGGAGAAGCGGCGCGTGCGACTGCTCGGCGGTAGCGAGCAATATTCCATCGGCGATGTGCTGCGGCGCGGGCTCGAGACGGCTGTGCGGCGCATACGTCAGCGCGCGCCCTTGCTGCTCGCGGTTACGATCGGTGGTGGTGCTGTCGGCTTGATCGGCGGTCTCTCGCCGTGGATGGTTGCGCTCGGCGCTGGTCTGGCATTTGTGCTGGCCGGCCTCGTCTCGCTGGAGGGCGAAGCCGACACGATCGAAGCGGCGGCCGCGCTCGCGCAACGCGGTGCCATGGCCGATCTCGCGGCGCGCTGGCGTGCCGCGCTCGATGCGGTGCCGGATCCGGTGATCGCACTCGATGAGACCGGCGCCATCGTGCACATCAATCCGGCGGCACAAGAGATCTACGTGCTGCTGCGGTCCGGCGGGCAACCGTCGCTTCTGAGCCGGGATCCCGAATTTCTCCAAGCCATCGACGAAGTGCTCGATGACGGACGCCAGCGTACGGTCGAGATTCAGGAGCGCGTGCCGATCGATCGCCGCGTCAGGATCACGCTCACGGCCATGAGCGGGGCTACTGCAGAGGCTGGTGCTCCGCGCGTCGTGATCGCTCTGCGCGATCTGACCGAGCAGGATCGCCTTGGGCGCATGCGCGCGGACTTCGTCGCCAATGCGAGCCATGAGCTGCGCACGCCGCTCGCCTCGCTCGTGGGTTTCATCGAGACGCTGCAGGGCCGGGCGAGCGACGATCCAGCGGCACGCGCGCGCTTTCTCGGCATCATGCAGCAGCAGGCTGCACGTATGGCGCGGCTCGTCGATGATCTCTTGTCCTTGAGCCGCGTCGAGATGCGCGAGCACCTGCCGCCGCGCACAGCAATCGATCTCAACGAGACCATCGGAGCTGCCGTGCAGGCGCTGGAGCCGGTCGCGCGCGCATCTGGATCGGCACTGTCGTTCTCGCCCTCCGACGGGCCGGCTGTCGTTCTTGGCGATACCGACGAGATCGTGCAGATCCTACAGAACCTCGTGCAGAACGCGCTGAAGTACGGCGCGCCCGGGTGCCCGGTAGCTGTGTCCATCCGCCGGGAAGCACGCGGGCCGACGAGCCGCATTGCCGTTGCCATACGCGACGAAGGGCCCGGCATTCCGCCAGAGCACCTGCCACGCCTCACGGAACGCTTCTATCGCGTGAATGCCAAGTCGAGCCGCGAGAAGGGCGGCACGGGCCTTGGGCTTGCCATCGTCAAGCACATCGTCAATCGCCACCGCGGCGAGTTCAGGATCGCGTCGGAGCCAGGAAAGGGCTCGACGTTCACGTTCCTCATTGACGAGCAGGCGCGCCGGCCGAGCGCGGCGCTGTAGGCGGATTTATTACGCCATAATAATAGGTTATTCTGTCACAAAGTTGTAGGCTGACAGCGCTAGATTGCGGCGCAATCAGAGGCGGCCCCCGTTGGGCGGCACAAATGCCTCGGACAATCGGAGCACCAGGATGCGCGAGCACACGGTCAAGGCCTTCGAGCAGGAACTGCTTCTGCTGGACAAGCGCGTCACGCAGATGGGTGGCCTCGCCGAGCAGCAGCTCGGGCGCGCCTTCGAAGCCCTCGAGCGGCGCGATCCGAAACTCGCGGCCGAGATCGTCGCGGGTGATGCGCTGATCGACCAGCTCGAGCGCGACCTGCAGGATCAGGCGATCGTCATGATCGCCAAACGCCAGCCGCTGGCCGACGACCTGCGCCACATCATGACCGTGCTCAAGATCGCGGGTGATCTCGAGCGGATCGGCGATCTCGCGAAGAACATCGCCAAGCGTGCGCTCGCCATCTCGGGTGAGAACCATCCGAAGTCGCTCATGACCGGCCTCAAGAACATGACGGAGCTGGCGCTGCACCAGCTCAAGGACGTTCTCGATGCCTACAGCGAGCGGCAGGCCGACAAAGCGCTCACGGTGTGGCGTTCCGACGAGCAGATCGACGCGATGTACAACTCGCTGTTCCGCGAGCTGCTGACCTACATGATGGAAGACCCGCGCAACATCGGGCTCTGCACCCATCTGCTGTTCGGCGCCAAGAATATCGAGCGGATCGGCGACCACACGACGAACATCGCCGAGAACGTGCATTTCCTCGTCCACGGGAAGCCCGTAACGGACGCGCGGCCGAAGGGCGACGATACCAGTTCGACGCTGATCACGACTCAAGAGACGTGATCGCGGACAGAGATGCGTGGCGCCGCCAATGGCCGCGATGAGATGGCCGGAAGCAGGGCACCCACGCTGTAAGTTTGGAGAGTGACGTGCGCATTGCGACATTGAGATCGGCGCGGGGACAGGTGGTCCGCAGTGATCCTGCGCTGGGGCAATCCAGGGAGAGCCGGGCCCGCATGAGCATCAGGATCCTGGTGGTCGAGGACGATCCCGCCATCGTCGAGCTGATCACGTACAACCTGGAAGCCGACGGCTTCGACGTCATCGTCGCGGAGACGGGCGAGGAAGCGCAGCTCCTCATCAACGAGGAGAATTTCGACCTCGTCCTCCTCGACTGGATGCTGCCGGGTGTCTCCGGTATCGAGCTCTGCCGGCGTCTGCGCCAGCGCCAGGAGACGATGGCCGTTCCCATCATCATGCTGACGGCGCGCGGCGAGGAAGGGGACCGCGTGCGCGGTCTTGCAACTGGGGCGGACGACTACATCGTCAAGCCGTTCTCGGTTGCCGAACTGGTCGCGCGCGTCAAGGCCATGCTGCGGCGCGCCGCGCCTGAGCGCGTCTCGGACATGATCACGGTCGGCGATGTGGTCCTCGATCGCCTCGCCCATCGCGTGCGTCGCTCGCAGCGCGAAGTCCGCCTCGGGCCGACCGAGTATCGCCTGCTCGAATTCATGATGGAGCGGGCGGGGCGCGTGCTCAGCCGCGAGCAGATCCTCGATGGGGTCTGGGGCCGCCAGGCCGAGCTCGACGAGCGCACGGTCGACGTGCACATCGGGCGCCTGAGGAAGGCCCTCATCCGCGGCAAGGAAGCCGAAGTCATTCGCACGGTCCGCGGTGCAGGCTATGTCATCGAGCCGGCCTGAGGTTGCCTAAGCGGGCGCGAGTCGCGCCGCTTCTCTCGGCGGCCTGCCGGTGCTAGAGGGTCGTGATCGCGCACCCGCGCGGCCAGACATCTCTCGCGACCGGCCCCATCATGACCATCGACTTCAAGGATCCCGTGGCGCTTGCCCAGGCGCTGATTCGCTGTCCCTCCGTGACGCCGGAAGAGGGTGGCGCGCTGACGCTTCTCGAGGCCGCGCTGGGCCCCGCGGGTTTCGACTGCAAGCGCCTCGTCATGCGCGAAGCCGGCACGCCCGACGTCGACAATCTCTACGCACGTCTCGGGCGCAAGCAGCCGAACCTCTGCTTTGCCGGTCATACGGACGTTGTCCCGGTTGGTGATGCGGCGAAGTGGACGCATCCGCCTTTCGGCGCCGAGATCCATGACGGTGTGCTCTATGGCCGCGGCGCCGTCGATATGAAGGGGGCGATCGCCGCGTTCGTCGCGGCGACGCTTCGGCTCGTCGAGCGTCATGGTGGTGGGCTGGGCGGCGAACTGCCGGGCGCGATCAGCTTCCTCATCACGGGCGACGAGGAAGGCCCCTCGATCAACGGCACCATGAAGTTGCTGGACTGGATGCGGGCCAACGGCGAGGTCATGGACGCCTGCATTGTTGGCGAGCCCTCGAATCCCAAGACGCTCGGTGAGGAGATCAAGATCGGCCGGCGCGGCTCACTCAATGCGGAGTTGGTCGTCGCCGGGAAGCAAGGCCACGCGGCCTATCCGGCGCTGGCGGAGAATCCGGTGCCCAAGATGGCCCGGCTCATCGACCGGCTCTCATCGACTCCGCTCGACCAGGGGAACGACGATTTCGAGCCGTCGAGCCTCCAGGTGACCGTGCTCAACGTGCCGAACACGGCGACGAACGTCATTCCCAACGAGGCGCGCGCCAAGTTCAACATCCGCTACAACAATCTTTGGACCCGACCCAAGGCCGAGGCCTGGGTGCGCGAGCAGTGTGCCGTGGCCGCTGCCGAGGTCTCCGCGCGCTGGGAGGTGAGTTTCTCGGGGACGGGTGATGTGTTCCTGACCAAGCCCGGTCCGCTCGTCGAAACGCTGAGGGGCGCGGTCATCGAGGCCACCGGGCGAACGCCTGCGCTCACGACCAACGGCGGCACGTCCGATGCCCGTTTCATCCAGGCCTATTGCCCGGTGGTCGAATTCGGCCTCACCAACGCGCTCGCTCATCATGTGGACGAGCGGGTGGCCGTGGCGGACCTGCAGGCGCTGACCGGCGTGTATGAGCGCTTCATCGAGCGCTATTTTGCCGTGAGGGTGTGACGAAGGTGCACGCCGCTGCCTTGATCCTGCCGCGAGGCGGTCGTCTCAATCCCGATTGACGGGGCGGATTCCTCCGACAAGGCTCTGTGCTCACGACGTTTTGCTTATGCGGGCGCACGGGGCGTGCAACAGTTGGGCGGTGCACACCGTTTGTTTCATGGGTGCGCAGTGGCGGCAGTGTGGAACGTGGAGGCCGGAGAGAATGGCTGAGGCCCTGACAAGGCGCCTGTTGCAATGGCTGCCGCTCGCGGCCGGCGCCGTCGTGCTCGCCGGCGGGTTGGCGCATGGGGCCCAGGCCTCCGAAGCGGAGGTGATGCTCGCCCCGCATCGCGCCGTCTACGACATCACGCTGCACCGCGCGCAAGGCGGCTCTGGCATCGCCGACATGTCCGGCCGCATGGTTTACGAGATCACGGGCAATTCGTGCATCGGCTATTCGCAGAACATGCGCTTCGTCACCAATGTGGTGAACCAGGAAGGCGTGACCAGCCTCACGGATCTGCGCACGACGAGCTGGGAGGACGCGGCTTCGAGCGCCTTCCGCTTCAATTCGAGCCAATACAAGGACCGCAAGCTCACCGAGACGACGGTCGGCGACGCGTCGCGTGCAAGCGGCACGGGACGGCTCAAGGTTGCGCTTTCGCGGCCGGCAAGGAAGCAGCTCGATCTGGCACCGCAGGCGATGTTCCCGATCCAGCATTCGCGCGAGCTCATCGTGCGTGCGCGGCGCGGCGAACAGCTCTTCACGGCCGACCTCTATGATGGTTCGGAGAAGGGCGACAAGGTTTACACGACCGTGTCTTTCCTCGGGAAAGGGCGGGCACCCGGGAATGTCGAGGGCCTCGAGGAAGTCGAGTCTGCAAAGCCGCTGCTGACGGTGCCGGCGTGGCCGATTTCGATCAGCTACTATGAGCCGGAGACAAACCGCCAGGATACGGTGCCGACGTACGAGCTTTCGTTCCTCTACTATGCCAACGGCGTCTCCCGGCGCCTCCTGATCGACTACGGCTCCTTTGCCGTCAGGGGCGTGCTCAAGGAGATCTCCTTCCTCGATCCCGGCAAGTGTGAGGAAGGCGCCAAGCCGCGCTGAGCGCATTGGGGCGTCGGCGCAGCGCCCAATCTTCAGCACCAAATCCTCAGCGCAAGTGTGGCGCCACCATGAGACCGCCCTTGGTCCACAGCTCGTTGACGCGCCGTTCGAGCTTGAACGGGGAGCGCTGGCCGAGATTGCGCTCGTAGATCTCCCCGTAGTTCCCGAGCGCTTTCACGACGTGGTACACCCAGTCGCGCGGCAGGCCGAGGGGCTTGCCAATATCGCCCTCCACACCGAGTAGACGCCGTACGTCGAGCTGGGCCGATGCCTTCAGGCTTTCGACGCGCGCCGATGTGATGCCGAGCTGCTCGGCTATGACGACGGCGTTGATGGTCCAGCGCACGACGTCGTACCACGCGGGATCTCCGCGGCGCACGGCCGGCCCGAGCATGGTGATGGCAAGAGCCTCGGGCAGGATGTGATGTTCGCCTGAACTGGCGAGTTTGCCTCTGAGATCGGCGAGCATGGCGGCGTCGGCGCTGAGCGCCTGACAGCGACCGCTCGTATAGGCCTGCACCATCTCGTCCCACTTCTCGACGACGACGGTCTCGTGCTTGATGCCGTGCGACTTGAAGAAGCTTGCGATGGCCTCGATCGTCTCCGGGTTGTTGCTGACGCAGATGCTGGCGCCCGAGAGTTCGCGCGCGCTCGTCACGCCCTGCGCCCGCTTCACGAGCAGTCGCGTTGCATCGTGGTAGACGACGCCCGGAAAGCGGATGCCGAGGCCTGTCTCGCGTGTGAGGCTGATGGCTGTGCCCGTTGCCAGGATATCGACCTCGCCTGAGAGCAGTGCCGTTGCAGCCACCGAGGGCGCGATCATGAGCGGCTTCACGGCATCAGCCTTGCCGAGCACGCCGGCAGCAAGCGCGCGGCAGAAGTCCACGTCGAAGCCGGACCATTGCCCGCGTGCATCCACAATCGAGAAACCGGGCGAGGCGCGCGTAAAGCCGCAGATGACATGGCCGCGCGCGAGAATGCGCTCGATCGTGCTCGTCTTGGCCGGTGCGGGCGTCTGTGCGCGCGCAGCCGATACCGCCAGCGAACAAAGCGCGAGAAACGTCAGGATGAAGGCTGGCACGCGAGTGCGCGCGAGATCAGCAAGTCTACTTATCATTCTGTGACGGCGGCTCCTTTATCACCCGGCGTGCGAGACGTCCGCGATCGCGGTGCGCACGTGAGACGAACGGAGCCTTCTCCAGTTGGGGTGTGCAGGATATTCGTTCCTGCTTGCCCGGTGATCATGAGCACAGCCGCGCCGCCTTCGCCTTTTCAATCTGGAAACAAGGTATCCGGACGGAGCCCTGCAAAGCCCGGCGGAACGCGCGTTGTGCCCAATCGTTCTCGCGCGAGCCGCTTTCGCGGTCAAGGCTTCAGCTCGGTCGGCGGATAAGACGGAGCGGTGATCATCCGCGCACGGCCGGTCGAAAATTCAGGCTTGCTCGAGCTCGACGAGCGTGCCGCAGAAATCTTTCGGATGCAGGAACAGCACGGGCTTGCCGTGGGCGCCGATCTTTGGCTCGCCGTCGCCGAGGACGCGTGCACCTTGAGCCTTCAGGCGATCGCGCGCAGCGATGATGTCGTCGACCTCGTAGCAGATGTGATGAATACCGCCGTCGGCATTGCGCTCGAGGAATTTTGCGATCGGCGAGCTCGCGTCGAGCGGTTCGAGCAGCTCGATCTTGGTGTTCGGAAGGACCACGAAGACGGTCGATACGCCATGCTCGGGCTGTGGCACCTTTTCCGATACCTCGCCGCCGAGCGTATCGCGATAGACCGCGACGGCAGCCGCCATGTCCTTGACTGCAATGGCTACGTGGTTGAGCCGTCCGATCATCTCGCTCTCCTCTGTTGGGCGCCCTCATCGGGGATCAGGCGATCGCCGTCAAGCTGCCACGGCCGCAGCTTGGCGACATGGCGGCACTCTGCCATGCTGTCGGCTCAGAGGCGGAGGTTAAATTTTCGTCATGCGCCTAACGGATGTCTACGGCACGCACGCACGTCGCCTCGCAGCACAGTACGAGACGATAACGTTCGAGGAGACGCACCGGGACGTGCTCCATCTCATGCCCGTGGAGCCGCGCCGCGTATTGGACGTCGGAGCAGGTTCAGGCCGGGACGCAGCCGCCCTCGCGGCGCGCGGGCATACCGTGGTCGCGGTCGAGCCGACGGCCGAGATGCGCCAAGAGGGCCAGCGCATTCATGCCGGCAGCGACATAACCTGGATTGACGACGGTCTGCCGGAACTCGCGGTCATCAGGGGCCGAGCCGAGACATTCGATCTGATCATGCTGACGGCCGTGTGGATGCATCTCGATGTGGACGAGCGCGTGCGCGCCATGGGGCATCTCGGCGATCTGCTGGCCGGCGAAGGCCGGATCATCATGTCGCTCCGGCATGGTCCGATCCCGGATGGTCGACTTTTGTTCGAGGTCACCGCCGCCGAGACGGCCGAGCTCGCCGCGTCGGTCGGCTTGGATCTCGTTCATTCGAGCCAGCGCGAGGACATGCTCGGCCGCGACGAGGTAACCTGGAGCTTCCTGGCGTTTCAGCGCAACGCTCGCTGAGCGTCTGTGCGTTGTCCCCGCCACTCAACGGACACCCGCCCCCAGATGCGCTAACATCCTGCGATTCGGTGCGTCTTCGCGTGCTGCGTAGGTTCCGGTTCCCGGTGGCGTTCAAGTTCTAGGACCGCCACGGGGCAGGTGATGCAGGTGGCACGATACGCGGATGAGCGAACGCCCAACGGATACGCAGCCGGCGCGCGCTGCGGCGGCACAGGGCCGCGGGCGCGGTGCGCGCGGGCAATCCGGCGACGCCGGTGGGCAGTCGCTTGCCGACCGCGCGGCACGTTTTCGCCGGGGTGCGCCATTTCTGGTTGAACGGGCAACACTCTACGATCCCGAGCCACTGGATCAGCTGGCGCCGATGCCGACAAGGGTCGAGGCGCCGCCACCCCGCGTGCTGCCTGTGGCGCTCACGCTACTCGGCGTCGTGATCGTGGTCGGCCTCACGGCGAGCATCCTGGTATTGCGCAATACCGATGTCGTCCGCGACGATGAGAGTAAGGGGCGCCTCGAGCAAAACGCCGATCGCGGCGCCTCGCAGAAGGATGCTGGCGCAAGCCCGGGTGCGCAGCCCAATTCCACGACGATCGCCTATGACCTGACCCGGCGTCCGAGTGATGCGATCGTCGGCGCCTGGCGTCCGGGTACCGAAAAGGAAATGCGCCCGACACCTTCAGATGCTGCACCCGAGGCGGCAAAACGTCGCCCGCTGCCGACGCGTTTCAGCGCGGCGCCGCCCGAAGTACCGCCGGAACCTGTAACGCGGCCTGTGGCACAGCAGCCCGAGACGCAACCGGCGCCGGCAGTCCAAGCGCCCGTCGCGTCAGTTCCGCCGCGCTACGATGCCCCCGAGCCCAAGCGTCTCATTGCGGACGGTGATGCTCCCGCTGGAGGCGAGGCGCGTCGCGCGGAGAAGGCGGCCGTTCAAGCCCGTGCCGAGGATGAGCGGACGGCTCCGAGCGTCGTCGCGCGGGTCGGACGCGCGAGCGAGCCGTTGGATGCCCCGGAGCTGGCCGTCGAGATCCCGCTCGATAAGCTCGCCCTGCCGCTTCGCCGGCCGGACCTCAAAAGATACGACGATGACGATGATGAGCGGCAAATCTCCGCGCGATCCCGCCGGACGCGGCTCCTGCGGCTTCAGCGCCAGTTCAGTCGGGAGCAGCGCCAAGCGCGCAAACGCGAATACGATAAGCGCCAATGGGTTCCGGAGGCCCTCTACGGCAACCGCCATTCCGGTATGGAACGGCTGCTTCCTTAGCTCCAGGTGCGCCAGTCCGTCACAGTGGGGGCGACGAATTGGGCCACTGTACACGCTCGTTTTGGTGCGCTTTCGTTGACAACCCCCCGCGCCGTCCTTATCTCTCCCACGTGCCGGCTGGATGCGTGCCCGGTTGGGTTGGTAGGGCCTTTTGGCGGCTCGATCGCCGGCCTCTTCCTCTTCGATGCACAACCTGATCGCAGCGGTGGCCCGACGGAAGTCGGTGCGGTGATGCGTACATCGACTTCGCAAGCTCGGGGCCTAGCAAGGCCCGCCCCTGGCGAATGGATTTGGGAAACGGTTCATGCTGTCGCTCGCTTCGATTGCCTCCAAGATCTTCGGCTCGTCGAACGATCGGATGCTGAAGTCCTTTCGGCCGAAGGTTGCCGAGATCAACGCTCTCGAGGCGGAGATCGCGAAGCTCTCCGACGCCGATCTCAGGGCGCGGACGGAGATGTTCCGCAAGCAGCTCGCCGACGGTTCAACGCTCGATGATATTCTGGTGCCCGCGTTCGCGACAGTACGCGAGGCCGCCAAGCGGACGCTGAAGCAGCGTCACTTCGACGTCCAGCTTCTCGGCGGGATGGTTCTGCACTCCGGTAACATTTCCGAGATGAAGACCGGCGAAGGCAAGACGCTGGTCGCCACGCTGCCCGTCTATCTCAATGCGCTTGCCGGCCGCGGCGTCCACGTCGTCACCGTCAACGACTATCTGGCCAAGCGCGACTCGGAGTGGATGGGGGCGATCTACAAGTTCCTCGGCCTCACCGTCGGTTGCATCATCCATGATCTGGACGACGAGCAGCGCCGCGTGGCCTATGCCTGCGACGTCACCTACGGCACGAACAACGAGTTCGGCTTCGACTACCTGCGCGACAACATGAAAATGCGCGTAAGCGACATGGTGCAGTTCGGGGGGCGGCCGAGCGAGCTTTCGGGCCATGCCTTCGCCATCGTCGACGAGGTCGACTCGATCCTGATCGACGAGGCACGCACGCCGCTGATCATCTCGGGTCCGGTCGAGGATCGCTCCGAGCTCTACAATGCCGTCGATGTGCTGATGCACAAGCTCGAGAAGACGGACTACGACCTCGACGAGAAGCAGAAGCAGGTGGCCTTCACGGAGGCCGGTCAGGAGACCATCGAGCGTCTGCTGAATGAGGCCGACCTTCTCAAGGGAGATGGTCTCTACGACATCGAGAACGTCACGGTCGTCCACCACATCAATCAGGCCCTCAAGGCCCACAAGATGTTCCACCGTGACCGCGACTACATCGTGAAGGACAACGAGGTCGTCATCATCGACGAGTTCACCGGCCGCATGATGCCGGGCCGGCGCTATTCGGAAGGTCTCCATCAGGCTCTCGAGGCCAAGGAGCACGCGACGATCCAGCCTGAGAACCAGACGCTGGCCTCCATCACGTTCCAGAACTATTTTCGCCTTTACGACAAGCTCGCCGGCATGACCGGCACGGCGTCGACGGAGGCCGACGAATTCCTCGACATCTACAAGCTCGACGTGATCGAGATCCCCACCAACGTAGTCATCGGCCGCGCCGATCTCGACGACGAGGTGTACCGCACCGGCAAGGAGAAGTACGAGGCGATCATCCGTGAGATCGAAAGCGCGCAGAAGCGCAAGCAGCCGGTGCTTGTCGGCACGGTCTCGATCGAAAAGAGCGAAATGATCGCCGAGGTACTGAAGCAGCGCGGCATTCCGCATCAGGTGCTCAATGCGCGCTATCACGAGCAGGAAGCCTACATCATCGCGCAAGCGGGCGTGCCTGGTGCCGTGACGATCGCGACCAACATGGCGGGCCGCGGTACGGACATCCAGCTCGGCGGCAACCTGCAGATGCGCGTGTCGAAGGAGCTCGCCGACGTTCCGGAAGGGCCGGAGCGCGAGCGCCTGGCGCAGAAGATCGCCGATGAAATCGAGGTGAACCGCCGGATCGTGCTCGAAGCGAGCGAGACTGTCGAAATCGAGCCGGCCAAGGGGAACCGTCCCGCAAAGACGGTGACATACCCCGGCGGGCTCTACGTCATGGGCACCGAGCGCCATGAGAGCCGCCGCATCGACAACCAGTTGCGCGGCCGTTCGGGTCGCCAGGGCGATCCCGGCCGCACGAAGTTCTATCTTTCCCTCGAAGACGACCTGATGCGCATCTTTGCCGCCGATCGCATCGACGGCATGCTGAAGAAGCTCGGTCTCGAGGACGGCGAGGCGATCACGCATCGCTGGATCAACAAGGCGCTCGAGAACGCACAGAAGAAGGTCGAGGCGCGCAACTTCGATGCCCGCAAGTACGTGCTGAAGTACGACGACACGATGAACGACCAGCGCAAGGTCGTCTTCGAGCAGCGCATCGACATCATGGCTGCGGAGGACGTCAGCGAGACGATCGACGCCATGCGCCACGAGGTGCTGCAGCAGCTCGTCTCGACGCATATCCCTGAGGGTGCCTACGCCGAGCAGTGGGACGCCGAGGGTCTGAAGGCGCGCGTCGAGGAGGTCTTCGGGATCGACGCGCCCATCACGGCTTGGGCCGACGAGGAAGGCATCGCCGATCAGGAAATCCTGGAGCGGCTGACCAAGGCGGTGGACGAGAAGTTCACGCAGCTTGCCGAAGAGGTGGGCAAAGGCGTGCTCTCTGGCTACGAGCAGGCCAAGGGCATGGTCAGCTTCGTGCGCAGCGAACCGGATCTTCGGGTGCTCGCCGACGGCATACCGAACGAGACGACGTTCGAGCGTCTCGGTCGCGCACTCCTCGACTCGAATCGTGAAGAGATCCGCATCGAGGGGCCGAGCCGCCAGGAAGCCGAGACGCAGCTCGGCGGCATCGGCTACTCGTTCATGCGCGAGTACATCGAGGCAAAGGGCCTCGTCGAAGCCATCGATGCTGCGCCGGATAAGACGGCGGCCGCTATCGGCCGTCTGCGCCTGCGTGACATCGAGAAGTCTGCTCTGCTGCAGACGCTCGACAACCTCTGGCGCGAGCACCTCGTCGTGCTCGAGCATCTGCGCACGGTGATCAACTTCCGCGCCTACGGACAGCGCGACCCGGTGAACGAATTCAAGTCCGAGAGCTTCACGCTCTTCGAGGCCATGCTCTCCAACCTGCGCGAAGCCGTGACGACGCAGCTCATGCACGTGCGTATGTCGGCAGGGAACGTGCCCGAGGATATCGAGCCGTACGAGTTGCCGCCCATGCAGGCGCACCATCTGAACCCGATGACGGGCGAGGACGAGTTCGAGCTTGCCGAGGCCGCGCTGACATCAGAGGCGCGCGCGCCGGCTCCGAACCGCGCACGGCCAGAGCCGGTCAAGTCGCGCAGCAAGAGTAACGGTGCAGTCGATCCGGGCGATGAAGGCACCTGGGGCCGCGTCTCGCGCAATGCGCCATGCCCCTGCGGTTCAGGCAAGAAGTACAAGCACTGCCACGGCAAGCACGCGTAGTCGCGGCGAACGGCGGCTGCTTCAGCAAGCTTTCAATCGAAAGAGCCCGGTATTCGTGCTGGGCTCTTTTGTTTTGTGGGTGTGACGCCGACGCGCACGGACGCCGAACGAATGCGGCTCAGTTGCCCAGAACGCGTCTCCGCGCGTTCATGCGATCGCGGTCGGGCACATGCAGCAGGCCGGCGACCTGACGGATGAGCTGATCCTCGAAGGCATCCAGATTGCCGTCGGCATAGGCGATGCGCCACAGCATCTCGATGACCTCGATCTTGTCGTCGATGCTCATGTTGGTGTTGAGACTGTTCGTGAAGGGAAAGTACTGGGCGGAGCTGCGTGCACGCGCCTCGGCCCGTCCGATCAGCTCGCCAGCCTCGTCGGCGGAGAGCGCAAAGCGGCGCGACAGCAGGTGCGCTGTCATGGCGCGCTCATCGGCGCTGAAGTCGCCGTGCATGAGGCCCGCCTCGACGAGAAGTACGGCGACCGCAAGATGCGGTTCCTCGGTGGTCGGAGCCGAACCTCTCCCACCTCCTTGCAGCATGTCGAGCAGTCGATCCAGCATCCTGTGAGCCATCCGGTGGTTCATGGGGCGCGCATGGCCCCTCGGCTAATTGTAGATGTACGTGATCAGAAACACGAGATCGGCCGTTCGGGCGTTGCGGGGCGGAAACGGGAAGCTCGTCTGCCGTGTCGCGAAGACGACGCTGCGGTCGAGGCCGGCGATAGCCGACGGGTTGACGACCTGCGTGCTGACCAGATCGCCGTCCATGTCGAGCGTGATGCGTACGGTGACGCGGCCTCGTGTCTCGTTCAGCTGCGGCATGGTGCGCTGGAGCGCACTGACGACGGCGCGCGCGAAGAAATCGTTTTCGCCCGAGCGTGTGATGCCGGCCGGGCGTGCCATATCGGTACTGCGGCCGCTGAAGGTCGAGAAGTTTGCCGGCGGTGAGAGGTCGAGGGCGGCCGAGCGCTGGCGTTCCGGTTTCGCCTGCTTGGCTGGCGGTGCCGGCGCTCGCGGCGGCTCGGCGGGTGCGGGCTCTGATTTCTTCTGCGTCGACGCGAGCAGATCCTCGATCGGCTTGAGGGTGAGGGCGTCATCGGTGACGGCCACCTCGGACGTGGATGGTGGCTCGGGCGTTGCTTTCGCAGGGGCGCTCTGAGGGGGGCTTGGTGGGGGCGTGACCTCTGCGGGTGGGGGTGTGGCCTCGGCAGGCGGTTGCGGCGTGGGCACCGGCGGAATGGGGGAGCCCTGGGGCTTGGGATCGGGTGCTGCGGCAAGGCCGCGCAATTCCGCGTCCGTCACGAGGGCAACACTGATGGCATCAGGGTTGCCGCTCGGGTCGCCAATGAAGCGCGGCGGAGAGCTGTAAAAGCCGGCAAACATCAGGCTATGCAGCGTGAGCGCGAGCGCGAGGCCGGCATAAAAACGCCGATCATTCCTCGCTGCAGCTTCTTCGCGCGGCCCGGCGTGCAGACCCGCGAGCGCGACGCTGGGTGCGTCGGCGTCGGGCACATCTGCACTGGCAAGCGGAGCCGCGTCGCTCATGTCAGTCCAAGTCGTCTGCGCGTACTGATCGCGTAACGCTACGTCACTGATTACACGGACATTCTTGGTGGAGCTGTGGCCGGCGCGTCGTTCTTCACTGATTCGTTATCGCGCGTATTGTCGCGCAGCCCATTTCAGGCCGGTGCGCGACGATTTGGGCCCTATTTCTGTACTCCATAGTCGCCTACGAGCCGCAGTAGTGGAAATAGCAGAGCGTGGTGTTGCGTGAGTCTTCTCGTAAGAAGATCAAGAATAAGAAAGTTCGGGGTTTTCGCAGGAAGAGATTTCAAAGCCGGTGAATTGATCTACCGCATGAGCGGCCAGCGGATGTCGCGGCTGCGGTGTGCTTCACGAATTCTGGCGCGCCGCGCGAGCGGCAGTGATCTCCTCCAGGTCCGGCGGAATCTGTACATCCATCTGGATGCGCTATCGAGACGGTTCAATCACAGCTGTGAGGCCAATGCGGCCCTGCATCGCTCGAACGCACTCATTGCGCTGGTGGACATCCCCAAAGGCGTGGAGATCACGTTCGACTACGCTGTAACGCGTGTGCCGGCTTTCTGGTCGCCTTATCGTCGCGTTCGCTGCACCTGCGAAACGGCTGACTGCCGCGGCCATATCCACGATGTCGACTCCGTTCCGGATGAGACCCTGCATCGTCATCAAAAAGCGAGCGCTCTGAACGATTACGTCCGCGAGTATCTTCACGCCCGTATTGACCACGCGGCGGAGAGCGGCACGGCATCAGCGCCGACTTTGACCGTGCAGCCCGCCGTAGCTGCGGGCACGTTCGCCGATGAGAACGGCTTCCTGCTGAAAGGCGGGAGGGTCGGCGCTCTATTGCTGCATGGGCTCGGTGGCACGCCCAATGAAATGAGGGACGTGGCCGAGGGGCTCAACGCGGCCGGGATCACCGTCATGTGCCCGCAGCTTGCCGGGCATTGTGGCTCTTACGACGATCTCAAGGAGACGCGCTGGGCGGAGTGGCTCCGCAGCGCTGAAGCCGGCTTGCTGCGCCTGCGTGCGGAATGTGATTTCGTCGTTGTCGGTGGACTCTCGAATGGCGCGGTTCTGAGCCTCTATATGGCGGCGGAGCACCCCAATCTGGTGGATGGCCTAGTGCTCTATGCGCCGACGATCTGGCTGAACGGCTGGGTGGTGCCACCACATGCGCACTTGTTTCGACTGGTGCAGCACAAGGCACTTGCCGATCGGTTCGATTTTCCGGACCTACCGCCGCATGGGATCAAGGATCCCGTCATCCGGCAGCAAATTCACGATGCCATGCACAGCGGCGATTCATCCGTCGCGGGCGTTCCCGTGACGCCGGGCGCGGCTGTGCTCGAACACCGCAGGCTCGTCAAAGCGACGCTTGCCCGTCTCTCGTCCATTCACCAGCCGACGCTCGTGATGCACGCCCGCGAAGACGACTACGCGGACCTCAACAACGTCTTGCATCTGATGCGCAATCTCGCGGGGCCAGTCGACACCGCAGTGCTCGAGGATTCGTACCACATCATCACTGCGGACCGGCAGAAGGACGTCGTCATCACGCGTTCCATTGAGTACATCGAGCGCATCTCGAAGCATCATCAACAGGCGCAGTACGTCCGACCCGCCGTCGCAGTACCTGCGCTCGGCATTCAGGGACGACAGCTCCGTCCGGCGTTCACGGCGAACAGGAATGACCGCTAAGGCACAAAACGGGCGCGCTTCAGCTCAGCAAGTTGCTCGAGTATGCGCTCCTCGCTGTCGAAGCACTCCGTGAAGCCAAGTTTACGGGCCCGCGTCGTGTCCGACATCTGGTCCCAGGTCGCCTTGAACACGTAATTGCCGAAGCCCCAGTTGGCCGCCTTCTCAAAGGGCACAGGCATGAGGTCGTGCTTTTCGACCATGCGCTGCCAGAGCGGCCCCTTGTCGGCCATGAAGGCGACGAGGTCGATGGTTTGCACGGGACCGGCCTTCATGTCGAAAAGGTCCGCTATGCGCGGCCAAAGGCTTTCCCAGCGAAAGAAATCGCCGTTCGTGATGTTGAAGGCCTGATTGGCACAGGCCGGTGTTGTCGCTGCCCAGTGGGCCGCGCGCGCGAGGAGGCCCGCGTCGGTCACCTGATAGACGGAGCGATAGTGTGCTTCGAGGCCTGGGAACTTGAGAGGCAGGCCGAGCTCCTTCGAGATTGCGGCGTAGACGGCGAGCCCTGCCAAGAGGTTCAAAGGATTACCGATGTTGAAGCCCATGACCGTGTGGGGGCGCAGGCAGGACCACGTCCAGGACTTACCGGCCTGGAGGCCCGCTACGTAGTCCTGCTGGTCGAAATAGAAGTTCGGCGCCATGTGGCGCGGATCGTCTTCCTTGGCGGGCGTTTTGAAGGCGCCAATGTGCGAGCCGTAGTATTTCGTGCCCTGCATGACCTGGATATGCGCGAGCCCCTTTGAGGCGGCTTCCACGGGCTCGACGGCGTTGGCGAGAAGGGCGAGATTGGCCGCGACGTTGCCGTTGGCCGGGAGGTGCAGCTCGTCAGGCCCGAGCGGCAGGAATCCGCAGTAGAAAATGTGGGTGATGTCCGCGAGGCCGCCGAGCTTGGCCTTCGCATCCGCCTTGTCGAGCAGATCGACGCCGATCCACCGCACGTTTGGACCCGATTCGCCCGGCGGCCGCCGGCAGAGCCCCGTCACCTTCCAGCCCGGCCGAGCCGCCAGATCGCGGAGGATGTAGCCGCCGGTGATGCCCGTTGCGCCGATAATCATTGCGTGATTCATGTTTATTGCCCTTCTTTGGCTCTTCGATGCGGCGCCGCGGCCCTTGTATCTGCGGCGATGTCCGGGCATGTCTCTGCGACAGGACGATTGTCGGCCCGGCAAGGCACGAGAGACGCATGAAAGCCCGTATCCGCATCACGCTCAAGAATGGTGTCCTCGACCCTCAGGGCAAGGCCATCCAGAACGCGCTCTCCAGCCTCGGCTTCAAGGGTGTCGAGGAAGTGCGCCAGGGCAAGTACATCGAGGTCGATCTCGTATCGACGGACGAGGCCGCCGCCCGCACCGAGGTCGAGCGCATGTGCCGCGAGCTGCTCGCCAATCTGGTCATCGAGGACTACGCCTTCGAACTGACGGCGAAGTGAGAACGGGGACAGGTCGATGAAGAGCTCGGTAATCGTCTTTCCCGGAACGAACCGCGAGCGGGACGTGGCCGATGTCCTCGCCGACGTCACCGGCACCGCACCGCATATCGTCTGGCACGGCGACAGCGAGGTGCCGCAGTCGGATCTCATCGTTCTGCCGGGTGGCTTCTCCTTTGGCGATTATCTGCGTTGCGGTGCCATGGCCGCCCATTCACCCATCATGCGCGACGTCGTCGCCAAGGCGAAAGCCGGCGTCCCCGTACTCGGCATCTGCAATGGCTTCCAGATACTCTGCGAAACGGGCCTGCTGCCGGGCGTTCTCCAGCGCAATGCCTCGCTCAAGTTCATCTGCAAGGACGTTTGGCTTAAGGTCGAGAGCACGCGCACGCACTTCACACGCTGCTACAACCAGGGCGAGGTCGCGCAGATGATCTGCGCGCATGGTGATGGCAACTACTTCGCCGATCCCGCGACGCTCGACAGGCTCGAAGGCGAGGGGCAAGTGGCGTTCCGCTACTGCGACCCCGCAGGTAATATTACGCCCGAGTCCAACGCCAATGGCGCACAGCGCAATATCGCCGGCATTTCGGATGCTACGGGCCGGATCCTCGGCATGATGCCGCATCCCGAGAACGCGGCCGAAGCCATGCTCGGTTCGGTCGACGGCCGCAAACTCTTCGAGAGCCTTCTGGCGGCTGCGTGAGGATCGCGCCTCTGGCGCGAGTGGGGCCTCGGCCCCACACCCCGACCGGGGGACACCCCCGGAACCCCCGCTTTTTATGGATTTGGAGCGTGCCGCAAGCGCACCGCGGTCCCTTCTCCCCGTCCTTGACGGGGAGAAGGCTAGGATGAGGGGCGGCCCAATCGCAGACGTCGGCGTATGCCGCGGCCCCTCACCCTAACCCTCTCCCCGCAAGGGCGGGGAGAGGGGATGAAGTCTCCCTACTTCACGCTGGAGAATGCCGTCGGCTGGAGGAACTGGTTCTCTATCTTCGCCACGATCGGCCCGTCCTTCTCAGTCTCGGCGCGCTTGGCGAGCCACTCGGGGTCGGCCGCGAAGGCATTCCACTTCTTCTCGCGATCCGCCATGCTGTCGAAGGCCAGGAGGTAGTAGAGGGCTTGGTTCGAGTCACCGACCAGCACGGTCCAGAACCCGGCCTGCTTGATGCCGTGCTTCTCCCAGATGTTCAGTGTGATCGTCTCGAAGCGCTTCAGCAGATTGGGCAGGCGGCCGGGCACGCAGTAGTAGACCCTGAGCTCGTAGATCATTCGGCGTTTCCTCTTGCTGGCAGGTAAGATATTAGCTACTGCGGTAGGATATTAGCGCGCCCAAGACGTGCTCTGAGACGCTACGACGCCGTTTGGTACGCCTCCCCCGCTGGTTGGCACCTCGAATGTAGGCCTATTTCGGCTGGTTTGGCCACCGGCCACGAACGTTCGCGCCCGATATATCGGCGCCACTTTCCAGCTAAGCATTTGAAACTGCATAATAAGGGCCAGCTTGCCATGCGCAGCTTCCAGGCCTTCGCCTGCTAACCATGCAAATTTGGAGTGCGCCGCACAAAAATCGCCCTTGTAAATGGTGCGCCGCACATTTAAATATTGTCTTGCGAGAGCGATCTCGCAGCCCTCCTTTGGGCGTTTCCTCCCTAGACTTGGGCCGTTCGGAATCCGGACGGCCCCTTTTTTTATCCGATGCGCGTGAGCGCGGCGCAGGCCCGCGCCGGGACGGGGTGACGGATTGCGTCTTGCGGGCTATAGACCCGCGCGCAGCCTGAAATTTCTATCCCGAAAGACCCCGTCCGATATGTCCGACACCATTGCCGTGAACGCCGCCCTTCTCGAACGCCTCGTGGCCGCATTGGAGCGCATGGCGCCGCCGGCCGCGCCGCCCGTCGATTTCGACACGGCCGAGGCCTTTGTCTGGCAGGCAAATCCGGCTGCGTTCGTGCCCGTGCCGCACGTCAATCGTCAGCCGCTGGCGCTTCTCAAGGGCATCGAGCTGGCCTCGGACCAGCTTCTGGAGAATACGCGCCGCTTCGGCAAGGGGCTCCCCGCCAACAATGCCCTGCTTTGGGGCGCCCGCGGCATGGGCAAGTCCTCGCTCGTCAAGGCCGCGCACGCCGAAGTCTCCAAGGAGATGGCCGCCGCCGGAGCCAAGGGCGGCCTGAAGCTCGTCGAGATCCATCGCGAGGACATCGATTCGCTCCCGGCCTGCCTCAGCTACATGCGCTCGAGCAGGCACAGCTTCATCGTCTTCTGCGACGACCTCTCCTTCGATCACGACGACACGAGCTACAAGTCGCTCAAGGCCGTGCTCGAGGGCGGCATTGAAGGACGCCCGCAGAACGTGCTCTTCTATGCGACGTCGAACCGCCGCCACCTCATGCCGCGCGACATGATGGAGAACGAGCGCTCGACGGCGATCAATCCGTCCGAAGCCGTGGAGGAGAAGGTCTCGCTCTCCGACCGCTTCGGGCTGTGGCTCGGCTTCCACAATGGTAGCCAGGACCAGTACTTCGACATGGTGCGCAGCTATGCGGCGCATCATGGCCTCAAGATCAGCGACGCTGAGCTGATTGCCGAGGCGCGCGAGTGGGCCATGACGCGCGGTGGGCGCTCGGGGCGCGTCGCGTGGCAGTTCATCCAGGATCTGGCAGGGCGCCTCGGCGCCACGCTGGTGAGCGATTAGGGTGGCGTCGTGCGTCCCGCACCACGCCCGAGCAAGATGAGGGAGTGGGTGCGATGACGAAGACGACAGTGGCCATCATTGCCCAGGGCGCCATGGGCGCTGGGACGGCGGCGCGGCTCACGTCCAACGGCGTCGACGTGGTGACTTGGCTCGAAGGCCGCAGCAGTGCGAGCCGTGCCCGCGCCGAGAAGGCCGGGATGCGTGGTGTCGACCTCGCTGGCATTGCCGCGGCCGATATCATCCTCTCGATCGTGCCGCCGAGCGATGCGCTCAAGCTCGCCGAGCAACTTGCGCCGACACTCAAGGCATCCAAAACCAAGCCGCTCTACGCCGACATGAATGCCGTGAGCTCGGCCAAGGTAGAGCAGGTGGCAGCGGTCATTGCGCCGACCGGCTGCACGTTCTCCGACGGTGGTATCATCGGTCCGCCGCCGCGCCCCGACACGCAGAACACCGTCTATTTCTTCTCCGCCATTCCGGCCGATCGCGTCGCAGCGCTCGGGAAGGGTGGGCTCCAGGTGAAGATGGTCGACGGCCCGATCGGTGCGGCCTCGGCACTCAAGATGTCCTATGCCGCCATCGGCAAGGGGCTTACGGCGCTTGCTACGGCCTCGATCCTGATGGCTGACAAGTATGGTGCCAAGGAAGCGCTGCTCGAAGAGCTGCAGCGCAGCCAGCCGAACATTCTGAAAGGTGTGAGCTGGTCGGTACCGGACATGTTCGTCAAGGCGTATCGCTTCGTCGGCGAGATGGAGGAGATCGCCGAGCAGAGCGGGCGCAAGTCCACCGCCGCGATCTACAATGGAATCGCCGACCTCTATCGCGAGATCGCCGCCGATCAGGATGGTCCGAAGAAGGACGTCGCGACGCTGGAGAAATTCTTCAAGAAGTAGCGCAGTAACGAACGGCTCGAAGAAGCCGGCGAACCAAACGGGAGGTTGGCATGATCGAGAAACGCACACTCGGCAGAACCGGCGAACAGGTGTCAGTGCTGACATTTGGCTGCGGCGCGGTCGGCGGCTTGATGGTCAAGGGTGATGCGGCCGAGCAGGAGCGTGCGGCCGCGCTGGCACTCGAACATGGCGTGAATTTCTTCGATACGGCGCCGGGCTATGGCGATGGCGTTTCCGAGGTCGATCTCGGAAAGCTGCTGAAGAAGCTCAAACCCAAGGCACTCATTGGCACCAAGGTGCGTATTCCCAGTGGCGATCGAGGCGCCATCGCCGCGCGCATCAATGCGTCGCTCGAGGAAAGCCTCAAGCGCATGGATCGCGATCACGTCGATCTCTTCCAGCTGCACAATGTACTCTCGCCCGATGGTGGCGGCGAGAGCCTGACGGCGGCGCAGATCCTCGCTGATGTGGTGCCGGCCTTCCAGAAGCTGCGTGATGCCGGCAAAATCCGCTATCTGGGTTTCACTGCGCTGGGTGACATCGGCGAGATCGACAAGGTCGTCGCCGCTGGCGTCATGGACTCGGCGCAGGTTTGCATGAACGCGCTTAACCCGTCCGCCGTCGCGTCGATGGCCGAGACGTATCCGGCGCAGGACTATCGCCGCCTCATGGTGCGTGCGCGCGACGCCGGCATCGGCACGATCTGCATTCGCGTGCTCGCGGGCGGTGCGCTCAGTGGCGAGACGGGGCGCCATCCGCGCGGTTGGGCGGTTGTGCCGCCCATTGGATCGGGCTCGGACTACATGCGTGATGTCGAGCGCGCGCGACGCTTCCGGCCGCTCGTCGAGGAAGGTCATGCAGGCAGCCTGACGGAACTGGCCATCCGCTACGCGCTCGCCCAGCCCTCGCTGTCGACCACGCAGGTCGGCGTCGCGACCTATGAGCAGGTCGCCGGTGCCATCGATGCCATCGAGAAGGGGCCGCTGCCACCGGTTGCCATGGCGCGCGTGCGCGACATCCAGCAGACGTTCGTCGGCGAGCCGCGCTAGAGTAGGCCGAACGACACCCTAGATTCCAAGGAGCCCCGCCAATGCCGATGGACGCCAGCGAGATCGAGAAACTCATCAGGGAGCGCTTTCCGGGCGCCGAGGTAACCATCAAGGATTTGGCGGGTGACGGGGACCACTACGCGGCGCATGTGATCGCGCCGCAGTTCAAGGGCAAGACGCGCGTGCAGCAGCACAAGATGGTCTATGACGCGCTCGAAGGCCGCATGGGCGGCGTGCTGCACGCCCTCGCACTCACGACGGCACCGCCGAAGGATTGATTTCTCACGACGTGCCAATGATCGAACAAAAAGCAGGAACCATGCACAATCTCATTCTGAATGCGCAGACGCTCGCTCCCGATGTCCCCTTCGATGTGCGCGTGAAGGCGGCGGCGAGCGCCGGCTACAGAGGCCTCAGCATTCGGCCATCGGAGTACAATGGCGCGCTCAAGCAGGGGCTCGACGATGCGGCCATTCTGAAGCTGCTTGCCGAGAACAATGTCGAAGTCACCGAGATCGGTCTTGCGACGGCGTGGCTACCGGGTGTCAATGGGCAGGCGGGCGTCGACGCCGACGAGCCGACACTCTGGCATATGGCCGATCTCTTCAAGCCGCGCCAGCTGAACTGCGCCATGTGGGAGAACCAGCCGCTTCCCGACATGATCCGCGGTTTCGGCGTGCTGTGCGACCGCGCGGCGACCAAGGATCTGCTCGTTGCGCTCGAGTTCATTCCGCATAGCGGCGTTCGCGACATGCTCGTCGGGTGGAAGATCGTCAATGGCGCGGCGCGGCCGAACGGCGGCCTGATCTTCGATACGTGGCACTTCAAGCGCGGTGGTACGGCGCACGAAGCCATCACGACCGTGCCGTCGGAGAAGTGGTACACGCTGCAGCTTTCCGACGCGCGCGACGTGCCCTGGCCCGAGGTCAAAGAGGAGTCGCGCCACGGCCGCCTGTTGCCGGGCGAAGGCGTGATCGACTTCGACGGCATCATCGGACGGCTCAAGGGTTACGGAAGTAAGCCGACCATCAGCGTCGAAGTGATCAGCGATACGCTCCATCGCATGGACGCCACGCACGCTGCACGTTCGGCCATCGATCCGTGCGTCGCGCTTCTTGAACGCCTGGATGTCAAAGCGCCCTGGTGGAAGTAGGCGAACGCGTCCATCTGTGAGACATGGAGAGCCGAGGCCCCGAAAGGGACCTCGGCTTTTTCATCATCGGTAGAGGTACTGCGGCACGACCAGCGTGATCGACGGGAATATCGTGATCAGCATCAGCACGGCCACCAGCGGAATTAGGAAAGGCATGACTGCGCGCACAGTTCGATCGAATGATATCTTCGCGACGCGAGAGAGGATGAACAACACCATGCCGACTGGTGGCGTGAGCAGGCCGATCATGAGGTTGAGCACCATGATGACGCCGAACTGAACGGGATCGATGCCGGCTGCGGTGACGGCCGGCATGAGCACCGGCACCAGGATGGAGATCGCCGCGATCGTCTCGAGGAAGCAGCCGACGATCAGAAGCAGGACGTTGATGATCAGCAGCAGCACGAGCGGGTCGCGTGAGATGCCGAGCAAGGCCTCGGTGATCGCCTCGGTGACGCGTGCCGTGGTCAGCACCCAGCCGAAGAGCGACGCCGCGCCGACGATGATCAACACGGCCGCCGTGGTCTCGATTGTATCCATCGAGACCTTGAAGAAGCGCTTGAAGCTCATCGGCGGGTAGCTGGCAACGATGCTGCGTCCCCATGTGAGATAGGCGTAAGCAACCGCCGAGGCGAAGATATTGAGGAACAGCGCGCCCATGATGACGCGGACGGGATCGGCCATGCCAGAATAGGCCATCCAGCACGCCGCGCCGAGCACCACGGTCATGACGGCGAGAATGCGGCCGAGCGAAATGCCTATGGCCTCGAACTGGCTTGCGACCGGATAGAAAAGCAGGCCTAGGAAAAGCGCCCACATGCACGCGGCGACCGCAGCTTCGGTCGGCGTGAAGATGCCGAACGACATGCCGCCGATGATGATGGCGGGCGTCATCAGTGCCGGCAGCGCGTGGACGAATGTATGGCGGAGAATGGAGAGGCGGAACACCTGATCGCGCCCGATGTTGTAGCGGTGCGCGTACCACGTCACGTACATCATGAGGAACGCGGCCATCAGCAGGCCCGGCAGGAAGCCTGCCGCGAAGAGCTGGCCAATCGATACGTTCGCCATGACGCCGAAGATGACCATCGGCAGCGATGGCGGAATGATCGGGCCGACCGTCGAGGACGCCGCGGTGATGCCGACGGCAAAGTCAGTGTTGTAGCCATGATCGCGCATGGCCTTGATCTCGATCGTGCCGAGACCGCCGGCATCGGCAACGGCCGTGCCGGACATGCCGGCGAAGATCACCGAGCCGACGACATTCACATGTCCGAGACCGCCCTTGAGCCAGCCGACGAGCGCCACCGCAAAATCGTAGATGCGGTTGGTGATGCCGGCGGAGTTCATGAGATTGCCGGCAAGAATGAAGAAGGGCACGGCGAGCAGTGGGAAGCTGTCGACGCCGCCAGCCATGCGGTGAAGGATGACGAAGTCCGGAATGCCGGCGATGAAGTGCGTGTAGATGAGGGACGAACCCGCGAGCGCGATGAAGATCGGCACGCCGATGAGCAGGGTCGTGAAGAAGACGAAGAAAAGTACGATCATGATCGGCGATCCCTACTCGATGATCAGGCCTTCGCCGATCGACTCTTGTGCCTTGCGCCAGCCGTCGCGGGCATTGCGGAAGAAGATCACGACCTGCCGGATCAGCATGATGAAGCAGCCAAGCGCAACGCCGCCGTAAACGATGCTCATGGGCAGATCGATGATCACCATGCGCTGCCACTGCATGCGTTCGACGATCATCAGTGAGAAGTAGGCGAGGAGCCCCATGAACAGCAGCTTGATGGTGTCGACGATCGCAAGCAGCAGGCGGGCGGGAAACTTCGGCAGATAGTGGAGCACCACCTCGACCGAGATGTGCAGGTTCTTGCGTGCAACGACGGCGGCGCCGATGAAGGTCAGCCACATGAGCGCGTAGCGCGCGATCTCTTCGGTCCAGGCGAGGCTGTCATTGAGGACGTAGCGCGTGAAGAACTGCAGGAAGACGATTGCACCGAGTCCCCAGAACACGAAGAAAGCGAGCCAGTCCTCGGGGTAGTACTCGAGATGGATTTCTTCGTCTTCCATGACGATGAGAGGCTTGTGATCGCCCTCGCCGATCTCGGCAGTCGGGTCCTTCGACATGCGCGGTCCCTCAAAACAATGGTGGGTAGGAAGCTGCCGGGCAGGCCGTATCCGGGAGGCAGAGAAACTGCCTCCCGACATGCAAGGAGATGATTGGAAAATTAGGCCGTCGAGGTCTGCGACTAGAGTGCCTGCAGAGCCTCGTACTGCTCTTTCGTCCAGTAGGCGAGACCGTCAGGTCCGAGATGCGCGGGAACGGCGACCTTGCGGAACGCCTCGCGATCGGGCCGCGTCACCGTCTTGCCGAGCTTCTCGAATTCGGCCGGCAGCTTCTGCTCGGAATCGCGGATCGAGTCGGTCGCCTTGGACGCGGCCTGCGCGAGTACTTCTGTAAACAACTGCTTCTCGGCGTCGTTGAGTTTGGAGAGCAGGGGACGGCCGAGCACGGTGACCAGTGACTCCGTGATGTGGCCCGTGAGGTGGATGTACTTCTGAACCTCGTAGAACTTCTTGGCCATGATGGTCGGGAGCGGGTTCTCCTGGCCGTCGACCGTACCCTGCTGAAGGGCGAGGTAGACCTCGGCGAAGGCGATCGGGGTGGCGTTGGCGCTGTAGATCTTGGCGAACATCACGTAGAGGGGCGCCTGCGGCACGCGCAGCTTCATGCCCTTCATGTCGTCCGGGGTCTTGAGCTCCTTGTTGGAGGTCATGTGCCGCTCGCCGTAGTACGTGAGCGCGACGATGCGGTGGCCGGTCTTCTTCTCGTAGTCGTCCGCGAGCCCGCGAAAGAGCTTGGATCCGCGATAGGCCTTCCAGTGATCGAAGTTGCGGAAGATGTAGGGGGCATTGGAGATCGACAGCGGCCGATGGACGCCGCCGACGAACGCCGCGCCCGTGTAGATGAGGTCCACCGTGCCGAGGCCGAGGCCCTCGTTGATTTGCGGCTCGTTGCCGAGCTGGGAGGCCGGGAAGACCTGGATCTCGTATTTGCCGTTCGTGCGCTTCTTGATTTCCTCGGCTACCCAGAGCGCTTCGGTGTGATAGGGCTCGCTCACCTCGTAGACGTGGGCCCACTTGAGAACGGTCGGCTTGGCCTGGGCAATGGCCGGCGAGGCAACGCCGACAAGGGTGCCGGCGGCGCCGACAGAAGCTGCAGTACCAATAAAGCGACGGCGGGTCATCCCGCCCGATTTAGGGGTGGTCATTAGGCATTTTCTCCCAGGAGTTCAGACTGATCGAAGTGTCAGGCTTGTGCTTTTTGGGCAGCCGCAGGGCGATCGGGGACCGCTCCGTGAACTGCCGTATGCTGTTCCGCATATGGACCGAGAATGCCGATAACGCTTGAATCGCGCCACTAGATTTTTGGAGGGGGCCCGGGCGGTACGGGAAGGCTCGCCGGAGCATTGACTTGCCGCCCGGCAGGGCCATCTCTATGCTGTATGCCGAATTGCGCCGGGAAGCCCGGCGCTGCGCCCCACCACTAACTAGCGCCCTACTAACTAGCGCCTTGAGGATGAGCCATGAGCGAGCAGGCAGTCCACGACTGGATCCGCAAGCAGATTTCGAGCAATGACGTGGTGCTTTTCATGAAGGGCACCAAGAACTTCCCGCAGTGCGGGTTCTCGGGCCAGGTCGCCCAGATCCTGCAGTACCTCGGCGTCGAGTATCAGGACGTGAACGTGCTCGATGACATGGGTATCCGCGAGGGCGTCAAGTCGTTCAGCGAATGGCCGACCATCCCGCAGCTCTACGTCAAGGGCGAGTTCGTTGGCGGCTGCGACATTATCCGTGAGATGTTCCAGGCAGGCGAGCTGCAGGAGCTGCTAGCCGACAAGGGCGTTACCCACACGGCGGTCGCCTGAACTGCCGCCCGCGTCCACAGGCGCCGGGGTTTTGAACGTGATTTTGCCGCCGCCCGCTGACACAGTCTGCGGGCGGCGCTTTAGTTTGGTCGGCACGCGGCCGGATCGGCGCGGCAGGAGGCGAAGCGGGGCATGACCACCACGCTCGAACCGATCACGCAGCCAACGGTGCCGAGTGGGCGGCCGCGCCTCGTGCTCGGCGGGCGGCGCTTTCTTCTGAGCCTCGCCATCATCGGCGCCAGCATCTCGCTCGCGCTCGGTATCAGCCTGCCGTCGATCAAGCTCACCAAGTTCTATTTTTTCTCGACCGAGTTCTCGCTGATCTCGACGGTTTGGACATTGATCCAGAGGAACCAGATCTTCCTCGGCGTAATCGTGCTGCTCTTCTCAATTGTGCTGCCGGTGTTCAAGATCCTCTACCTTGTCATCCTGACGACGATGCCGCTCGACGTGCTCCAGCGCCAGTACCGGCGGCTGCGCGCGCTCGAATGGCTCGGCAAGTGGTCCATGCACGATGTGCTCGTGCTGGCGCTCATGATCTTCTTCCTCAAGAGCCAGGGCATTTACGACGCGCGCAGCCTGTCGGGCGTCTACTTCTTCACGGCCGCCGTGGTGTTCATGATCCTCGCCTATGCCTGGCTCAGCGTGTTCGCGCTGGCGCCCATACGGGCTGAGCATCTGCGGGCCGAGCGTCATCGCCCTGTCGTCGGCATCGGCGGGCGATCGGCCTTCAAGAATTTCTTGCTGGCGCTGTTCATCCTGACGGCCGCCATCCTGTTTGCGCTCGGCGTGATCCTACCGTCGATCCGCTTTACGACCGTCTACGTGTGGACGAATGAGCACTCCATCGCGAGCATCATCTATGCGCTCTACCGCACGCAGGAGTACTTCCTCGCCGGCGTGATCGCGGTGTTCTCGGTGGTGTTTCCGTTCCTGAAGCTGCTTTACCTGCTGACGCTCTGCCTCTCGCCGAACCTCTCCGAGGACTTCCGCCAGAAATCCCTTTCGACCATGGAGTGGCTCGGGCGGTATTCCATGACCGATGTCATGGTGCTGGCGCTCATGATTTTCTACATGAACTCTTCCGGATACATCGAGGCGCGGGTCCTGCCGGGCGTCTATTGCTTTGCGGCCTCGGCGCTGATGACCATGGCCGCCTATGGCTGGGCGAACTCGGCGCTGCCGCCCGTGCGGCAGCCGCCGCGGCCGCTGCCGCCGAGCAGCAGCCTCGACCGGCGCAGCATGGAAGGCCGCCGTCCACCGCGGGTTGCTTGAGGCGGTGCGGGGCGGCTAGCCTGTACGCAAATCAGAACTGCTGCGAGGAGCGAGAGGAAGGCCCATGACCATCAATCCGGATGCCGCCAAGGTCGTCGAGCTGATCATTGCATCGGGGCGCCCGCCGTATCCGACGATCGGGCATGTGGCGGCGCGTGAAATCTTCGTCGCCTCGCGGGCGATCCTTCAGCCCGATCCCTCGCCGGTTGGCGAGGTGCGCGATCTCGCGGCCGCCGGACCTGCGGGCGAGATCCCGCTCCGTCTCTATCGCGGACAGGGCACGGACGCGAGCCGTCCACAGCCGGCGCTCATCTACTACCATGGCGGCGGCTGGGTGCTCGGCAATCTCGAGAGCCATGACGGTGTGTGCCGCGACATTGCCAATGCAGCTCAGTGCACGGTGATCTCGGTCGACTACCGGTTGGCGCCGGAAGCCAAGTTTCCTGCTGCGGCCGACGATTCTATCGCCGCCGCGCAATGGATCCACGACAACGCGGACGCTCTCGGCATCGACCGCAATCGCCTCGCCGTCGGCGGCGACAGTGCGGGCGGCAACCTCAGTGCGGTCGTGGCACTTCATGCCCGAGACAACGGCGGCCCGAAGCTGAAGCTGCAGGTGCTTATCTACCCTTCGACGGACATGTCGAGCGTGTATCCGTCTTACGAGGAATTCGCCGAACAGCTTCCGTTGACGCGCACGACCATGGATTGGTTTGTCGATCTCTACCTCAAGAGCCGCGCCAGGGATGCAGAGGACTGGCGTGCATCGCCACTGCACGCCAAGAGCCTCGCCGGCCTCCCGCCCGCCTACGTCATTACTGCCGCAATGGACCCACTGCGGGACGAAGGCGAGGAGTTTGCGCGCGCGCTCATGAATGCGGGCGTGGCCGTTGAGACGAAGCGCTTCGACGGGCAGATCCATGGCTTTCTCACCATGGGCCGCATCATCCAGGATTCGCAGGTGGCCATCGCTGATATTGCGACGGAGCTGCGCAAGGCCTTTGCTTGAAGCTCGAAACGAGAAGGCCCGCCTAGTGTCCCGATTCCGAAGTTCGCCAAACCTCGATACTGGCGTCCCGAGCGAACTTCGGAATCAAAAGGGACACTAGAATCATAAATTTGCTAGTGTGATTCATATGGAGAAATTCGCTCGGTGCCATGCTGCGAGAGCTGGCGAATTTCTCGATCATCACACTAGAGCGGGCCCTTCATTCATCAGCCGACGATCTCTTCGGCCTTGAAGTTCAGCGCGATCTCGCGCTGAGCGGCGGCCGGGCTGTCCGAGCCGTGGCTCGAATTCTCGCCCTTCGAGCGGGCGAAGAGCTTACGGATGGTGCCCTCGTCGGCCTGCGCCGGGTCGGTGGCGCCCATGACTTCGCGGTACTTGGCGATCGCGTTCTCACCTTCGAGCACCTGCACGACGACCGGCCCCGATGTCATGAACGCGCAAAGCTCGCCGTAGAAGGGGCGCGCCGCGTGTTCCTCGTAGAACTTCTCGGCCTGGGCCTTCGTCCAGCGCACGCGCTTCTGGCCGACGATCCTGAGGCCGGCTTTCTCGATCACGGCATTGATGGCGCCGGTCAGATTGCGCTCGGTGGCGTCGGGCTTGATGATGGAGAAAGTGCGCTCGATCGCCATGAGGCGGCTCCTTGGATCTCGGTGTTGCAGGGATGGATCTGGCGCGGGTTATAGCGGCGCCGCAAAGCACCCACAAGACGGCCGGCAAGAATGCGGGCGATCGGCCGCGTCCTCACCTCAGGCTGAGCCGCGGCCTGCACCGTAGATAATGTCGGAAAAGAGCTCGTGATTGACCGAGATGATATCCATGATGTCGCAAGGTGCAGCTGTTCCCGGACTGCCGTCGGCGCGCATGTACTGATAGCAGTGCCGGCTCGCGGCAACCCAAAGGCCGATTTCCGTCGCCTCATGGAGTACGGCGACACCACCCTCTTTGCCGGGCATGAACGTCAACAGCGGCGCATGAACGCGGAATTCGCCGCGTAGCGCGCGCAACAGCTGCTCGTCCCATGGACTCCAATGGCGCATGCGAAAATGCCCCCTCGTACTGCAATGGTGCTTTCATAACGCGTTGAAGTCGGGCGTGCATCGGTTAACGGTCGGAAACGATACCGGCGCCTCGCATCGGCCGAGGCAAAATTGATTAAAATCGGGGCGGTCGATCTCAGCCATAGCCATCCGGACGGGGTCTTAGGGTCCGGCTTCCCGCATCTGGACGAAGAAGTTGCGCTTCCAGTCGCGGCGCGAGCTTCGCTGCGACGTTGCGGCGGGAGATGGCCCCCCTGCCGAGGGCGCGATGCGATCGCGAGGCACGGGCGGCAATTGCTGACCGAGATCTCCGACAACGTTCCCGGACCTTGCGGCAGGAGGCCCGCGCAGGATCGCCGGCGCGGTCGGATCGCGCGGATCCATGCCCGCACGCAGCGGATCCGCAGCGGCCACGCCAAGACCCATGCGGCTCTGGCCTATGACGTCCTGGCTCAATGGGAGGGCGCTATCATCATCGTCCGCTTGGTCCGCGGCCCGCTCGGCAGCACGGTAGGGCTGAGCCGTACTCACGCTCCGGCTTTCAGTCACGCCGCCGGTCCGCGCGCGTGGCGCCTCCGCTGCTGTGGCAGCGCGGGCCGGACGTCGCGCTGGAGGTGTCGCCTCACGGTCGCGTTCAGGCCTGCTCTCGGTGGGCGCGGCCATCGGCACGATGCGCGCGGGTTGCCTAGAGGCCGTTTCCCGATCGCGCGCCGTGCACACATGGCTCGTCTGGCTGCGGGCAAGGGCCAGCATGATGTAATCGGGTGTTTCGACGGGGCGCAGGATCCGCACGCGCTCGCCGAGGTTCTGCATGGCCTGCTGGGTCTCGGGTGACCATCGGCCATCCACGACGCCGCCATAGCAGCCGAGCCGCAGAAGCTCGGTCTGGATCTGCTGAACGAGGCGTACCCCCGTATCGGCAGCGGGTGCCGCAGGCCCCTCGGCCGCGACTGGCAAGGCTTCGGCCGGTTGGCGCGCTGGTGGAGCGGCTGCAACGGCTGGCTGGTTGGTGCTCAATGCCATACCTGCCGACGGCGTCTCGGGTGGCAGTGGCGCCAGCAGATAAGCCAGGGCACCAAAGGCGCCAAGCGCCCCCACGAGGCCCGTGGTCTTGCTCATCGGACAGTTCCCTACGCGTTACAAAGTGACGGATCTTAAGGTCCGACATGGAGCGCCGACTGCATTCCGCGCCCGTCACCGGAAGGCCCGTACACCACGGCCCACCAGTAAGACGTAAACATAGGCAATAAGGTTCAAACTACCCAGCCTTTGGCCACATCACAATTTACGGAACTGCACCTTGGTTCACGGCTGTTGCTGAACGGCAGCAGATTTGTTCGCCTGGAGATTTCCTCTGGGTCGTCGGCAGAGCATCCTAACACAGAGGAATCTGATATGTTAGCCGGAGGCGTGCTCTACGATCGCCTGGGCACGCTCTTGATCAGGCACTGGAGGCTTCAGATGGATATCGGTCTTCTCATTCAGCTCATCAGCGGTGTGGTTGGCGGCAACGTGGCCGGATCGCAGCTCGGGGAGAAATCGCTCGGCACGCTCGGCAATTCGCTTGCGGGACTTGTTGGCGGCGGGCTCGGCGGCCAGATCCTGACAGCCTTGCTCGGCATGGGTGCCGCGAGCGCGGGAGGCGGCGGCCTCGATCTCGGATCGATCGTTGCTCAGCTCGCGGGCGGCGGCGTCGGCGGCGCCGTGCTGACGGCGATCATCGGGATGCTCAAGCAGAACTTCGCGAAGTAGTCGGCAACGACAGGATTGCTGGCTTATCGGTCAAGCGGCGCCCGCGGCCACGGGCCCCGCTTGACCCGTGGCCGGGTGGGTGCTGTATCGGGTGGGACGGACATGCAACCGATTCCCGCTCGCCAAATTCTGTCGGAAAGCGCCGAGACCCTTAGATGTCATCACCCGATGCGACGCCCACGGTGCCCGCGGAGCCCATAGCGGATGCGGTCCTGATCATCGACTTCGGATCGCAGGTGACCCAGCTCATCGCCCGGCGTGTGCGCGAGGCCGGTGTATATTCCGAGATCGTTCCCTTCAATCGCGCCGCCGATGCGCTGCGCCGACTGGCCCCGAAGGCCATCATTCTTTCCGGCGGACCTGCCTCGGTGACGGGTGCCGGCTCGCCGCGCGCGCCTGCAGGGGTTTTCCAGGCGGGCGTGCCGATCCTCTCCATCTGCTATGGCCAGCAGACGACGGCCGTTCAGCTCGGCGGCGAGGTCGAGGGCGGTCATGCCGCGGAGTTCGGCCGCGCCGATATCGAGATCAGGGAGAAGAGCGCGCTCTTCGAAGGCATCTGGGACATCGGCAAGCGCTATCCCGTCTGGATGAGCCACGGCGATCGCGTGACGCGGCTTCCGGACGGCTTCACGGTCAAGGCCATAAGTGAGAACGCGCCGTTCGCCATTGCGACCGACGAGCGCCGCCGCATCTACACGACCATGTTCCATCCGGAAGTCGTGCACACACCAGATGGCGCGCGCCTCATTGCGAATTTCGTGCGCAACATCGCCGGCATCCCCGGCGACTGGACCATGCGCCACTTCCGCACGGCCGAGATCGAGCGGATCAGGGCGCAGGTCGGCAAGGGCCGCGTGATCTGCGGTCTGTCGGGTGGTGTCGATTCAGCGGTCGCGGCCGTACTGATCCATGAGGCCATCGGCGACCAGCTCACGTGCATCTTCGTCGATCATGGTCTCATGCGCCTCAATGAGGCCGATGAGGTCGTGAGCCTCTTTCGCGGGCACTACAACATCCCGCTTGTGCACGTCGATGCCGCCGATCGCTTTCTCGGCGCGCTGGACGGCGTCAGCGACCCAGAGCGGAAGCGCAAGATCATCGGTCAGCACTTCATCGAGGTCTTCGAGGCCGAGGCGAAGAAAATCGGCGGTGCGCAATTCCTCGCGCAAGGCACACTCTATCCCGACGTGATCGAGAGCGTGTCGTTCACCGGCGGTCCATCGGTGACCATCAAGTCGCACCACAATGTCGGTGGTCTTCCCGAGCGCATGAATCTCAAGCTCGTCGAGCCGCTGCGCGAACTTTTCAAAGACGAGGTGCGGGCGCTCGGCCGCGAACTCGGTTTGCCGGAAGCCTTCGTGGGCCGACATCCGTTCCCGGGACCGGGCCTCGCCATCCGCATTCCGGGCGAGATCACGCGCGAGAAATTGGACATCCTGCGCCAGGCCGATGCGGTGTACCTCGACGAGATCCGCAAGGCCGGCCTCTACGACAAGATCTGGCAGGCCTTCGCGGTGTTGCTGCCCGTGCGTACGGTCGGCGTCATGGGTGACGGCCGCACGTACGACAGCGTTTGCGCGCTGCGGGCTGTGACGTCCGTCGACGGCATGACCGCGGACTTCTTCCCCTATGACATGAATTTCCTCGGCCGCGCGGCGACGCGGATCATCAACGAGGTGCGCGGCATCAACCGCGTCGTCTACGACATCACCTCGAAGCCGCCCGGCACCATCGAGTGGGAGTGATGGCGCAGTCCTTCCGCGACCGCTGAAGCTCAATCAGTCGAGCGGTTTCAGATTGGCCTCGATTTGCGCGCGCTTGCCTTCGAGGAAGGGCGGCAGTGCGAGCCGCTCGCCGAGCGACTCCAGTGGCTCATCGACAGCAAAACCGGGACCGTCCGTCGCGATCTCGAAGAGATTGCCGCCCGGCTCGCGGAAGTAGAGCGAGCGGAAGTAGTAGCGCTCGACCTCGCCGCTCGATCGCACGCCGAACTCGGACAGACGCGACGTCCATTCATGCAGGCTCGCAATGTCGGGCGTGCGGAACGCAACGTGGTGCACACCGCCCGCGCCTTGCTGCGCCGGCGGCAGGTTCGACTGCACAGCGACGTGCAGCTCGGCCGCCGATCCACCAGGTCCCATGGCAAAGACATGAACCTCGCCCGCTCCGTCGGGAGAGGGATACGTGCGCTCTTCTCGAAGGTTCATAACGCTGCTGAGCACCTCGCCGGTGCGCTCGAGTGTGGGCACGCTGATCGTGATCGGACCGAGGCCGCGGATCTGATGCCCGGCCGGGACGGGACTACGCTCCCAGGGATGGCTCTCGCCAGCGCCGCCATCATCGAGAAGACGGAAGCGCTGGCCTTCGGGATCCTCGAACAGCAGCGAGGCAACGCCATCGATCTCGGCGATCCTGCTGTGTACGACGCCTGCATCCGCCAGACGCTGCTCCCACCATGCGAGGCTCGCACTACTGCCGACGCGAAGCCCCGTGCAGCTTATGGCGTGCGTGCCACGCCGTTCGCGCGCGACGGGCCAGTCGAAGAAGGTGATATCCGTGCCCGGCGAGGCCATGCCGTCGGCATAGAAGAGATGATACGCGCTGGTGTCGTCCTGGTTGACGGTCTTCTTCACGAGGCGAAGGCCGAGTGTCTCCGTATAGAAGCGCTTGTTGGCTGCGGCCGTGGCTGTGATTGCCGTCAGATGGTGGATGCCGGTCAGTTCGAGGCTCATGACGCGTCTCTCCGAGTTCAGAGAGGCAGATGATAGCTCGGCCCCGCAGGATCAAGGTCCCGTTGCGAGCGGAGGTATGGTGGTGCTCTAGCGAGCTACACCAGCAAGGTGCGGAGCCTGTCCGAAATACTCGATCAGCAGTTCGGTGAGGACCCTCACCTTTCGTGCGGGATGCTGACCTGGCGGGCGAACGACATACGCTCCCGCCGGAGGTGGTGGATGGCGAGTCATGACCGGCACAAGCGCGCCCGAGGCCACAAGTTCTTGGGTGAGCCCGTCGGGGAGATAGGCAATGCCCAGACCGGCTGTCGCGGCGGCAATTAGGGCAGTGCCGTTGTCGGCTTTGAAGCGCCCTTGCGGACGGACCGTGACGATCTTGTCGCCGTCCGTCAGTTGCCACGCTTCGGTGCCTTGCATGAGGGCTTGATGGGTAGCGAGTTCCTCCGGCGTCTCAGGGGAGCCGTGCGCCTTGATGTAGGCGGGGCTCGCGAGGAGCTTTCCGAACATCGGTCCAACGCGCTTCGCGACGAGGGTGGAATCCTGAAGGTAGCCGACGCGGATCGCACAGTCATAACCCTCTGCAATCAGATCGACGAAGCGATCACTGTAGCAGGTCTGGATGTGGAGCTGAGGGTGGCGCCGCGCCATCTCGGCGAGCACGGGAGCGAAGTGGGTCGGACCGAAAGTCAGGGGAGCGGAAACCCGCAAGCGGCCGCGAAGATCCCCCGTGGGAAGGAGCGTTTCCTTGGCCACGTCGATCTCGGCGCAGACTCTGGCCGCATAGTCTCGGAACGTGGCCCCGGCTTCCGTGAGAGCCGCTCCACGCGTGGAGCGCGCAAGAAGCTGGACGCCGAGTTCGGCTTCGAGGCGAACGAGCCGCCGACTTACGATGGATTTGGAGACGCCGAGCCGAAGCGCTGCCGGTGAAACGCCCCCCGCATCAGCAACTTCGACGAACGTCCGCAGGTCTCCGATGTCCAAGTCGGCGTTCCTCATTCTGCGACACAGCATGCCGCAGAAGGGTACTACCGCATCGTCCAAGGGAACAGCATTTCTGCGTCCAGGCAACGTCGCCGCTGGCACGTGTCTCCCGGAAAAACCAACGCCGCTCATAACGGCAGCAAAGGATCGAATAATGACCTTTCGCAACGGCCTTGCTTCGCTGCTCCGTCCCGAAGATTCGGTACTCGTGCTGATCGACCACCAGCCTTACCAGCTCGCAAACCTGAACAGCCACGATCCGCAAGCTGTGGTCAATTACACGACCGCGCTGGCGAAGCTTGCAAAAGCCTTCAATGTTCCGACCGTTCTCACCAGCGTGATCGCGGAGCGCGGTGGACTTCTCTTCAAGCAGATCACCGACGTATTTCCGGGCCAGGAAGTCATCGATCGCACCTGGGTGAACACCTGGCAGGACGAGAAGGTGGTGAGCGCCGTCAAGGCGACCGGGCGCAAGCAGCTGATCATCGCCGGCCTGTGGACGGAGGTCTGCGTCGCAATGCCTGTCATCCAGGCCGCCGGCGAGGGTTGGGACGTGACCGTGATCACCGATGCGTCGGGCGGGATTTCGAAGGAGGCTCACGAAGTTGCCATCCAGCGCATGATCGCGGCCGGTGCGAACGTGATGACCGTGATGGCGCTCGCTGGCGAATGGCAACGCGATTGGGTGCGCACCGAACATGTCGAGGCGCTGACCGAGATTCTCATCCAGCACTTCGCCGGCAGCGGCATCGCGTATCTTTGGGAGCAGCAGCTGCTCAACACGCCGGTGCCGAAGGCGGCCGGCTGATCGAAGCGGGGATGACGGGAAACGACACACCCCCACAAGCTGACGGATTGTCGAAGCTCGTCATCCCCGCTGCACTGAAGGCCAGTAGGAGAGGAAAGCGCTCTCGGAAATAGTGCTTGAGCGTTACCCGTGCAAGACGTATGTTCTCTATATGTTCTTGTGCGCGTTGGAGTGCCGTGCAATGCCTGCTGGCGTTTCCGGAGACGGTGGTTCGAGGCAGTTGGCCTTTGAGTTCGGTGGGCCGATGCGAGGGCCCCCGAGCACGCCAACATCGGACAACGTCTATTTTGCTGTCTTGCCCGATCCGGATGCCGCGCGGCGTATGTGTGATATCGGCATCGGGCTGTGGGATCGGCATCGCTTTCCGGGGCGTGTGCAGCCGGCGCGGCTGCTCCATATCTCGCTAGCGCATGTAGGGCGTTTCGCCGACGTGCCGGACGGTATTGTTGCCGCTGCGAGCACGGCCGGCTCTTTGGTTCGATGCGCCCCTTTCGAGGTATGCTTCGATCGCGCTCTCAGCTTCGAGAATTCGCGTGGTTTGCCTGTGGTTCTGCGATGTGGGCATGGCGGCACCGGATTTGCGCAGCTAAGGCGCGCGATCGCCAGGGCCATGCTCGGTGTCGGCCTGCGCGCCAATCCATCGATCGGGCTCACGCCTCATGTGACGCTGGTCTACGATGGCCTGACAATTCCGAAAGCGCGGCTTGGTGAGCCTGCTTGCTGGACCGTGCGTGAATTCGTGCTGATCCGCAGTCTTTACGGACAGGGGCGGCATGTTCATCTCGGCCGTTGGGCGCTCCGAGAATGATTGTTGTTTGGCATGCCGTGCGGCTTCAGCCGATCCTGCCACCCGCAAGCGTAATGCCACCGAGCACGATCGCCACGGCCAGCACCAGGCAGAGCAAGGCAAGCAGCGGCGAGGCGATCCGCGCTTCGGCCTGATCCTCGAATGGAGCGCTGCGCTTGGTGCCTGTGACCATGGGCCGGACGAGATCCTCGCGCTTCCAGAAGGCATAGGCGAAGCTCGCCAGTATGTGCAGCGCGATCACGATCAGCAGGATGTCGAAGAGCCAGACATGCCAGCGGGTGGCGGCGGCGACGGCTGCCTCACTGATCTTGCTCGCTAGGGGACCGCCGTGCAGATCCGTGTGATCGTCGTAGGAGAAGAGGCCGGTCAGGCCCTGCGCGGCGATCAGCGCGAGAAAGATGAACACCACCGTACCGCCGAGAGGATTGTGCCCGAGAAACGGGCGCGGCCGGCGGAGCACGAAGTCGATGCCGTATCGAATGGCTGTCCACGGTGCGTAGGCAAAGGAACCGAAACGCGATGTCGAGCTGCCGACAAAGCCCCAGAGAACACGGAAGGTGATGAGGACCAGGATCGCGTAGCCGATCCGCATGTGCCAGACGAGGTCGGGGCTCACCTTGCGGGTGACATAGGAAAGCGCGATCAGGATGACGAGCGACCAATGGAAGAGGCGCGTCGGGCCATCCCAAACTTTGACCGTGGAGCGGTCGGGCGAGCTGGTGCTTGAACGCGCATCCTGATCGACCGACATGCTGTCTTTCCCCCGTCTGCTGATGTCGCGGGAATGGTATCCGGCGCACATGACGCGTCAACGGCCCGCACAATGACAAAGATGTGTACGGCGGCTACAGTCCGCCCGCTCGAAGAATCTGCAGGTGAAGCAAGGAAGTGCGGCCATGCCAAAGAAGCCGTCCAGTGCCGTTGCGGCAAAGTCGAAGACGTCAGAAAAGGCAACGGGGCCTGCGTTCTGGCTCCTGAAATCCGAGCCGGACGCCTTCTCCTGGGACGACTTGAAGGCCAAGGGCAAAGCTGGCGAGCCCTGGACAGGCGTGCGCAACTTTCTCGCGCGCAACAACATGAAGGCCATGAAGATCGGCGATCTCGGTTTTTTCTACCACTCGAATATCGGCAAGGAGATCGTGGGCATCTGCAAGGTCAGCGCACTCGCGCACCCCGATCCGAGTGACGATACAGGCAAGTGGGAATGCGTGGATGTCGTCGCCGTCGCGGAGGTGCCGAAACCCGTGACGCTCGCCGAGGTCAGGGAAACGCCGTCGCTCGCCAAGATGAGCCTCGTCACGAGCGCACGTCTATCTGTACAACCCGTGACGCCCGAGGAATGGCGCATCATCTGCAAAATGGGCGGTCTCGACCCGAAGAAGCTTTAGCGGCGCGGCACGTCGGCGCGTTGATTGCCGGGGATCGCGCCGCCATATCTCACAAGTGACCACATGATGGTGGTCCGCGCGCGCTGGGAGTTTCAGAGCGAATGTCCGACGACGAGGAAGCCAATCGCCTGAGTGCTCGCGCGGCGCGCTATCTCCGTGTCGGCACGAATGTCGGAGCGGTGGCGGCGCGCGTCGCTGGCAGCCGCCTCCTCGGCTACGAGCTCGATCGGGAGAAGAACGCGGCTGAGCTCGCGAAGGCGCTGGGCGGACTCAAGGGTCCGATCATGAAGGCGGCACAGCTGCTTTCGACCATCCCCGAAGCGCTGCCGCCCGAGTATGCGCGCGAGCTGGCGCAGCTCCAGTCCGCCGCCCCGCCCATGGGACCTGCGTTCGTGCGCCGGCGCATGCAGGCTGAACTCGGTCCGGACTGGCAGGGACGCTTCAAGTCGTTCGAGCCGGCATCGACGGCTTCCGCCTCGCTCGGGCAGGTGCACCGCGCCGTGGCCCACGACGGGCGCGCGCTCGCCGTCAAGCTGCAGTACCCGGACATGCAATCGGCCGTCGAGGCGGATGTCACGCAGCTCAAGGTCGTGTTCGCCATTCATGCGCGCATGGACCCAGCCGTGGAGACCGGCGAGATCCTGCAGGAGATATCGGCGCGGCTGCGCGAGGAACTGGATTATGGCCTAGAAGCGCGGCACACGGCGCTCTACCGCCTCATCTTCCGCGACGATCCTCTGATCCGCGTGCCCGAAGTGCTCGACGAGCTGTCGACCAAACGACTACTCACCATGACGTGGCTCGAGGGGCGGCGCCTGCTGGACTACAAGACCGCGCCGGAAGAGGACCGCAATCAGATCGCGCGCGCCATGTTCCGTGCGTGGTGGTTTCCCTTCAGCCACTACGGCGTCATTCACGGTGATCCGCATCTCGGCAACTACACGATCTTCGAGGAAGCGGGGCGGCCCGCGGGCATCAACCTGCTCGACTATGGCTGCATGCGTACGTTCGCGCCGAAATTCGTCGGCGGCGTCATCGATCTCTATCGGGGGCTGCACGAGGGCGACCAGGCGCGCATCGTGCACGCCTACGAGACGTGGGGCTTCACGGGGCTTTCCAAGGAGCTGATCGACGTCCTGAATATCTGGGCGCGCTTCATCTATGGGCCGCTGCTCGACGATCGCGTGCGTTCGATTGCCGAAGGGACGACGCCCGGCGAGTATGGCCGCCGCGAAGCCTTCACGGTGCACAAGGCGCTCAAGGAGAAGGGGCCGGTCAGAGTGCCGCGCGAGTTCGTGTTCATGGACCGTGCTGCGATCGGCCTCGGCGGTGTGTTCCTGCATCTGGACGCGCGGCTCAACTACTTCCAGATTTTCAATGAGACCATCCAGGACTTCGACCTCGCGCGCGTCGGTGCGCGTCAGTGGGCGGCCTTTGCCGAGACCGGCGTGCCGCTGCCCGAGGGTGTCGAAGTCGCCGCATGAGGGGGCATCGTGACCGCTAAACCGATCATTCTCGTCGCGGCTGCGGCGCTCATCGATGTCGACAACCGCGTGCTCATTGCCGAGCGCCCCGCGGGGAAATCCATGGCCGGGCTCTGGGAATTTCCAGGCGGCAAGGTCGCACCGGGCGAGACGCCCGAGCAGGCGCTATTACGGGAGCTGAAGGAGGAACTCGGCATCGAGGTGTGCGAGACGTGCCTCGCGCCCTTCACCTTTGCGAGCCACACGTACGAGAGCTTCCATCTGCTGATGCCGCTCTATCTCTGCCGCAACTGGGAGGGGGAGATCACGCCGCAGGAGGGCCAGCGCATCAAATGGGTGCGGGCCGTGCGCCTCCCGGACTACCCCATGCCGCCAGCCGACGTGCCGCTCGTGGCCATGCTTCGCGATCTGCTCGGCTAGGTCGCGTTCGCCGGCCTCAATAACTCCCGCCGAATACGCGCGATGCCCACTCTGGCCGACCGCTGGAGCTTCTGGGGCTTCGCTCGCTGCTGGTGGTCTGGCGACGCTCCCGCGTGGGGGCCTTTTCTGCCGAACGCGTGCGTGACGCGCGCTTCGTTGGGGGCTTCGGCTCGGCCACGCCGAGCAGCATCGCTCCTTCGGGCCGCGCCGCCGGACCCTCCGCCACGTCCGCGGCCGGCAAGGCTAGAACGGGGGCGTCTGGAGTACCTTCTGTGACAGGCGGGGGCTGCGCGATCGGGTTCGGCGCGGCGACGTCGACCGGGCGCGGTCCGAGGTTACCGCGCTTCTCGGTGGCCTCGCGCACTTGTGCGCTCTCGCGCCGGGTCGGTTGGACCTTCGCTGCGACTTTTGATTTCTGCGCACGCTCGGCATAGAGGCGATGGCGATCGAGCGCCTCACGCTCCCAGGGATGTGGTTTGCAGGTGCAGGCCTCGACGTAGCTCGTGCGGAAGAGGAAGGCGTTCTTCAATGCCATGTAGGGCTGACCACGCAGGTCCCTCATGTCCTCCGGCTCGGCTCCGGGATTGGCATAGACGTAGAGGCGGGCGCCTGACGAGCAGCGGGAATTGCAGGCGGCTTCGTCGGCTGCGAAGCGATCGGGCGTCGTCGCGAAGCTGATCGGGAAGAAATAGCCATCACAGAGGCGGACGCAAACGGTGCGATAGGTGCCGCGCTCGCGGCCGAACTCGCGCGCGCGTCCCCACGCCTCCTCGCGGGCTTCACGCTCCTCGCGAACCCGCTCTTCGCGGGCCTCGCGCTCCAGCCGATCGCGTCGTTCGCGCGCTTCGCGTTCCTCTATCTCGCGTTCGCGCCGCTCTTCGTCGCGCGACATGGCGCGCCGCCGCTCCCTGAACTGCCCGCCGCGCCAAGCCGAGGGATTATTGAGTTGATCGAGCCAATTGTCGCTCGTCGTCAGAAACGCACCCGTGGTCTGCATCATGATCTCGCCAGAACGGGCCTGAGTGATGCTCTCGGATGGGGTGCTTGATAGGAGGGCGCGGCTCGTTGCGCCGAGCGCGAACACGGTCACGGCGGCGAGACCTACGGCAAACGCGCCGGACAGCTCACGCCTGACGGTCCAGGGCGCGGGGCCAAGCTGGGGCGTACGGAAAAGACGGAAAACGCTAAACATTTATCTACCGTGTACGCAGGAACTACAGAGCCTTCAAAGCCCGCAAGGCTCGCCCTGTCAACCAGCTGATCGTCACAACTGTTTGTTCTGGATGCGCATATAGCGCAGAGCCGGCCCCAAAACGAGCATGACTGAGCAAAGCGCCTCATGCGCACAACGCCCCCTGCTCCCGAAGGTTGCGGTCGCGTGTGATCAAATCGAGAGAGCTTTGCGCGCCATCTCGATGAGCTGAGGCCAGAAGCTCTCGCCCGCCTTGCCGAGAAGGCCACCGAGGCCGGCGACCGCAATCCAGCCGGCCCAGCGCTTGAGGCCGCGCGTGGCATTGGAGGAGATGCGGATCGAGATGCGCTGCTCGGGCAGGCTCGTATCGGCGATCACACCATCGGCCCCGATGGAGCGCGAAGCCACGATGAGCGTCAGCTCGGCCGGCCCGCGCACTTGCGGGATGACGGTGAAACGCCAGACGGCGTAGTCACTTGCGAGCTGGTCACCGCGCGCGCCGGTCCATTGGGTCTCCGGCGACTTCGGCTCGATGTAGAAGCGACCGGGCTCGCCCTGCAGGCGGACGCTCATGGCGCGTGTGATCAGGAGCTGATGCGTGTGCGGGGTGCCTGCGCCCTGGAGCCCGCGTGCCACATCCGGCACGCCCTCGCGCGCAATGCGGATTTCCACGGTCTCGACGACGCCAACCTTCATGCGCCGCGGGATATTCTCGACGAGCTGGCCAGTTTCGGTGCCGGGGCGCGGTGCATTCCGGCCGGCGCGGGCTGCCCCATCTCGCGGGCGACCGCGCTCGGGCTGCCCAGGCGGTGGGCGCGAGGCTTGCGCCGGATAGGGCGGTGGCACTGGCGGCAGCGGCTGCCGATCGGCGGGCGCCTCGGGCCAGGGCGTGGTCAGTTCCGGCTCGGGCTGCCCATTCTGTGGCAGGCGCAAGTTCGGGCGCGGCGGCGGCGGACGCGAGGCACCAAGGCCGCGCGGCGGAGGCGGTGGCGGCGGAAGACCCGCGTCGACTGGTGGGGCGCGCGGCGGGATCGGCGGTGGTCCGTCGGGCGCACGGCGGCCGCTCGGCAGGGGCGGCGGTCCTGGCGGCGGGGCGGGCGCTGCCGGCTGGCGCTGGATGTAGGCGTCCGTTCCACCACGCGTAGGTGAAGCAGCAGCAGGCACCTGAGGCGCCGGCGGACGAGGCTGCTCTTCCATCGGCGCGGCATCGGGTGGCGAGGGTGGCGGCTCGCGCCTCTGTTCAGGAGCCGGCGCCGGCCGCGCTGGTGGCGGAGTAGGTTCTTCGCGCGCTTGCGCCGGCTGTGACGGCGCTGCGGGCGGCGGTGTCTCGGCTTTTCGAGCAGGAGCCGGTGGCGCGGGTGGCCTCGGCGGCGGATCCGGACGGATATTCGGGAAGCCCATAGGCTCCCAAAGGGGCTTCTGGATTGGTGGCGCGTGCCGTCCGCCATGAGGGCGCGCGCCCTCGTGGTGTTCAGCCTCACGCCCCACGTCGAGATCGTGCGGGGCTCCTGCCGGTGCAGGCGGCGGTGGTGATGATGCAGCTTCCGGCGTGGGAGCTGCAGCGGTTGGCTGCGGCGCGGCCGGTGCTTGCGCTGCCGCACTCTGGCGAATGACGCGGATGGCCGCCTGGAAGGTCAGGCCCTGCGCCTTGAGAAAGGTCGCCGCCATGCTCTTGCCGTCGCCGACAATGGCGGCCAGCACGATGGCGCCATCGATCTGCACGTCCGCGCGCGGGCTCTGTCGCGCAGCGGCCTCGGCATAGGCAAGGATTTTGGTGAGGTCCGGATCGTGGACAGGCATGCTGCCAGGCGCGGCCGTCGGCGGTTGCTGGCCGAGGAAGCTCGCAACGTCGTTGCGCAGGCGCCCGAGGTCGACCGAATTGGAGACGAGCACGCGCGCCGCATCCGCATCTTCGGTGAGGGCCAGCAGCAAGTGCTCGAGCGCCACGGTGCCATGTGCCTGGCTGGCGGCATAGTCGCTCGCACGCGCGAGCGTCGCGACCAGTAGGTCGGACCGCGCAATCCTCGTCTCGAACGACGTCGCCTGAGCCATCGTCTGGGCCATCGCCTGGCTATTCCGGGGGACCATCCCCCGCCCCTCTCCCGACTTCTGTGCCGCGCTTCAGGGCCCGGGGAAGGAGCCGCGCACGTATATCAAAGTGCTTAGAGCATGATTCACCCGCGGCGGGAATCCGGCACGACCGCAGCGCGGGTGGCAAATTGTCTAAGGCGTCAATGGAGTTAGCGTTCAGATACCGACAGCGACCAGCGCGCCACACACCGACGCCGCACTCCGAGTGTACTTGAAGCCGTCCGTCTTTTCATTGCGCATGACGCGCGGGGCGGCAGTCGGGTTCAGACCCGTGGCCCAAGTGCAAAAGTTCATTGAGCCGAGGTCGCAAGGCGCTATAAGTGCGCGCCGTGGCGAGAGCTCGCCAGTGCGGGTGCCAAGACGGGCGAATAAAGGGCAAGGCAATGGCGAAGAGCAGCGAAGCCGGGGCCGCAGGGCCGGGTGTGGTCGAGATCGATCCCCAGGCACAGGCGCGCATCCTCGCCGAGGCCTTGCCGCACCTGATCAACTACGACGAGGAAACGGTCGTCATCAAATTTGGCGGCAACGCCATGGGTGACGAGAAGCTCGCCGAGGCCTTCGCCAAGGACATCGTCTACCTGAAGCTCTCGGGCATCAATCCGGTCGTCGTGCACGGCGGCGGGCCGCAGATCGCGGCCATGCTGAAGAAGCTCGCCATTCAGTCCGAGTTCGTGCACGGCCTGCGCGTGACCGACAAGCCGACCGTCGAAATCGTCGAGATGGTGCTCGCGGGCGCCATCAACAAGGAGATCGTCTCCGCGATCAACCGTCAGGGCGGCAAGGCCGTCGGCATCTGCGGCAAGGATGCCAACCTGATGATCGCCAAGAAGATCACGGAGATGCCGGATCCGCAGTCGAATATCATGCAGGCCGTGGACATCGGCTATGTCGGCGATCCCGTCGAGGTGAACCCGCACATTGTCGAGGTGATCTCGAAGTCGGACCTCATTCCGGTGATCGCGCCGGTCGGCATCTCGCGCGAGGGCCAGACGCTGAACATCAACGCCGACACCTTCGCGTCGGCGCTCGCGGCGCGGATGAAGGCCAAGCGCCTGCTCCTGCTGACTGACGTCGCAGGCGTGCTCGACAAGGACAAGAACCTCATTCCGCAGCTCACGACGGGCGAGGCGCGCGACCTCATCCGCAACGGCACGATCAATGGCGGCATGATCCCCAAGATCGAGGGCTGCATCGAGGTCGTCGAGGCGGGCGTCGAAGCCGTCGTCATCATCGATGGGCGCGTGCCGCACTGCGTGCTGCTGGAGCTCTTCACCGAGCACGGCGTCGGTACGCTCGTCGGTGGCTCGCGCAAGCCGAAGAAGCAGTGATGAGCGACGAGACGTCAGATAGGTCAGCCGCCGTTGAAGAGGTGGCTCAGAAGATCGTAGCAGCCCGCCACCGGGCCGGCTTCGATGCCACTCAGGCGTGGGTTTTCGACCTCGACAACACGCTCTATCCGGCCGAGTGCAATCTCTTCGCCCAGGTCGACCAGAAGATGGGTGAGTTCATCGCCAACTTCCTCGGCGTGCCTTTTGCGTACGCGCGCCATTTGCAGAAGAGCTACTACCGCCAGTTCGGCACGACGCTCGCGGGCCTCATGAAGGTGCACAAGATGCGCCCCGAGGCCTTCCTCGACTACGTGCACGACATCGACCTCGGGGTGGTGCCCGAGCATCCCGAACTTGCGGAGGCCATCAAGGCGCTGCCGGGTCGGCGCCTCATTTTCACGAATGGCACGCGCGCGCACGCTGAGCGCGTCGCGGGCAAGCTCGGCATCCTGCACCTCTTCGAGGACATCTACGACATCGTCGCTTCGGACTATGTGCCGAAGCCTGAGGCGGGGCCGTACAACGCTTTTCTCAAGCGTCACGGCGTCGATCCGAAGGCCGCCGCCATGTTCGAAGACATGCCGCACAATCTCGAAGTGCCGCACCAGCTCGGGTTGACGACGGTGCTCGTGCATTCGTCGTACGTGGATCATCCCGTGCAGATCGGCATCCGCAATTGGCAGAAGCCGCCCGAGCACGTGCACCACATGACCGAGAACCTCACGGAGTTTCTCGGTGATGTGCTCGACACGATTGCGGTGAGGGGTGTGCGGGCGTAACTGACGCGCTGTCTGCATGGCCGCCGCGGGCATAGCACCACACGAGAAGGCGATAGCACCCCTTCCCAGCAGCCCGCGGTAACAAAAAACAGATCAGATCTCTGACATCCGCCGGCGCATGTTCGCGGCGGAAGCGGCAAGCGCGGCTTGCAGTGCGGCGATCGAGATCAACAACGAGATCACGACATTCCAGCCGGCAAAGGAGAGGCCGAGGAACGCCCATGGCGCTTCATCGCAGCGGATGACGCGTGTCGTCTCGAGCTGTTGTAGGAGACCGCCCGTGCCGCCGCCGAGCGCCTGTGAGACGGAGGCGCAGGTATCCGGTCCCGGCCAGAACTTCCACTCGGCGCCGGCGTGGTAGATGCCGAGGCCCGCATTGGCGAGGAAGGCCAGTGCGACGAGGCCGAACACGACGGCAGCCCAGCCTGCACGGTCGGACGCCAGGAGCACGAGTGCGCCGAACAGGAATGGAATACCGGCGAAGTAGGCATAGCGCTGCATCATGCACAGCGGACATGGAGCATATCCGCCGATGTACTCGAAGCCGAATGCCCCGACGATCGATGCAATGGCGAGCATGAGCGCAGCGGCGCCAGCCTTATAGGCGGGATCTGCCGTGGCAGGTGTCGGGCGCTGGTGCATGGGGAACTCTTAGCCCAAATGCGGGCTCAGACAAACACGCGGATTGCCGCAAAGCCACCGAACAGCAGGACGAGGAACGTTGTCGCCACGAGGGCCAGACGCTCCTCGATGAAGCGGCGGATCGGGGGGCCGAACCAGTACAGCAGGATCGCGATACCGAAGAATACGGTGCCGCGCGCGAGAATGCTCGCCAAGGTGAAGATCCAGAAATCGAGCTGCGTCACGCCGCTCGCGATCGTGATGACCTTGTAGGGAAAGGGCGAAACGCCGCCGATGTAGACGATCCAGGCGCCGTATTCGTTATACCAGCCGGCGAAGGTCGCGAACTTGTCGGCGTACCCGTAGAGCTCGAGCAGCCAGCGGCCGACGGATTCGTAGAGGAAAAAGCCGATCGCGTAGCCCGCAATGCCGCCGAGCACGGAGGCAACGGTCGTGATGGTCGCGAGCCACCATGCGCTGCTGCGCGCGGCCATGATCATCGGAATGAGCATGACGTGCGGCGGGATGGGGAAGAACGAACTCTCGATGAAGGCGACGAAAAACAGCAAGAGCGGTGCCCGCGGGTGTGCGGCCATGCTCATCGTCCAGTCGTAAAGCCCCCGGAGCAAATTCATGCTGGAAATCTACCTCGTTAGGATTCTTGCGCGACCTGCTGCTTTTGTTTGACCTGCTACGGCTGCAAGGAGCAGGCCAGCTGCGAATACGCGATAATTGTGCAGGCCCGGCGACGGTAGAGGCCGCGGCGCAAGAGTTCATGCCACTTGTGGAAGTACATGCGGATCAATGCGCCCGGTCAACGGGCTTGCCGCGGGCGGCGAGCTTCACCTGACGCTCGAGCTGACCCCGCTTCTCAGCCGCGATCCGCACGTGAAGATCGATGTGCCCGTCATCTCCGCTGGCCTGATCGAGGACCTGGGCATTAGCGTGGATCCAGCTCAGCAGGCGTCCTTGACCGGGCTCGATGAGAATATGCACGTCATCGTCGCGGGCGCCGAGCCGATCATCGATCGCGGCCAGCAACTCGGCGATGCCTTCGCCCGTAGCGGCCGACACGAGAATGCATGAGCGGTCGCAGCGCGCCGCGTCGTTCTTGAGCTCTTCGTGTGCGTCGGGATCGACCCGATCGATCTTGTTCCAGACCTCGATAACATGGCTGCCTGCCGCCTGCGGATCGATGCCGAGGTCGCGGAGCACGCCCTCGACGTCACGGGCCTGGGCATCCGTATCCGGGCGCGAGATGTCGCGCACATGTGCAATGAGATCGGCGCCGACGACTTCTTCGAGCGTGGCGCGGAAGGCTGCGACGAGTGTCGTCGGAAGGTTGGAGATGAAGCCGACCGTATCGGAAAGGATGATCCGCCGGCCGCTCGGCAGCGCGACCTCGCGCATGGTGGGATCGAGCGTTGCGAATACCTGATCCTTGGCCATGACGCCGGCACCAGTGACGCGATTGAAGAGCGTCGACTTGCCGGCGTTCGTGTAACCGACGATCGCGACCACGGGATAGGGCACCTTGGCGCGACCCGCGCGATGAAGCGCGCGCGTGCGCACCACACCTTCGAGATCCTTCTTCAGCGCATCGATGCGATCCTGCAGCATGCGCCGGTCGAGTTCGAGCTGGCGCTCGCCGGGGCCGCCGAGGAAGCCGCCGCCGCCGCGCTGGCGTTCGAGATGGGTCCATGAGCGCACGAGGCGGCTCTTCTGGTAGCTCAAGTGCGCGAGTTCGACCTGGAGGCGGCCCTCTCGGGTTCGTGCGCGGCGGCCGAAGATCTCGAGAATGAGGCCAGTGCGGTCGATGACCTTGACGTTCCACGCGCGCTCGAGATTGCGCTGCTGCACGGGGCTGATGGCATGATCGACAATGACGAGCCCCGTGTCGCGCTCTTCGATCTCCGCTTTGATCTCCTCGACCTTGCCGCTGCCGAAGAGTGTCGCGGGGCGAGGCTGCGGCACGGGCACGACAATGCCGCCGGCAACATCGAGATCAATGGCCTGGGCGAGGCCGACGGCCTCCTCGAGACGATCGGCATTCGCGCGCGGCACTGGCGCATGACGCGGATCGATGCGGCTTGGATCGGTGCGTTGCGCGCGGTCGGCACTCAGCACCGGCACCAGCACGAGGGCGCGCATGGGCGGCGGCAATACGGTATCGGCGCCGCGGCGACGACGCCGTGGCTCAGGCTTCGGTATTTTATCGTGCACCGTGATCGGCTGATCCTGGCCTTACTGCTGCTGCCCTTCGGCCGGATCCGCATCCATGAGATGGACCGGCTGCCCGGGCATGATCGTGGAAATCGCGTGCTTGTAGACGAGCTGCGAATGCCCGTCCCGCCGAAGAAGAACGCAGAAATTGTCAAACCAGGTGACGATGCCCTGCAATTTCACGCCATTGACCAGAAATATGGTGAGAGGCGTTTTGTTCTTACGTACGTAATTAAGGAAAGTGTCCTGCAGGCTTTGCACGCGCTCGGCAGCCATGACGGCCCTCATTCTTTGTTTTCTTGTATCGCGTCCAACAACGCGTTCGAGGCCGCACGACGTATCCGGACAGAGCGTATGCCTCCAATCCAAATGCTCTTGCGGCACAATGCAGTCCGGGTGATCTTCCCGTTCATGCATTGTGCTCCAATGAAGTAAAGGCAAAGTAGCGCGCTGGCAAGTCATAGGTTGCACGCGCGCAACGCTGCTTCAGTGCGCGTGGTTACTTCGCGTGGCGTCCGCAAGATGTGCCAAGGCCCCGCTGCCAGCGGCTTTTCCGGTCGCGAAGCACGCCTGCAGGAGGTAGCCCCCGGTCGGTGCTTCCCAGTCGAGCATTTCGCCGGCACAGAATATTCCGGGTAGCTTCTTCAGCATGAAACTGGTGTCGATTTCCTGCCAGGAAATGCCGCCTGCGGTCGATATGGCGGTCTCGATGGCGCTAAGGCTGGTGACGATGAGGGGCACGGCTTTGATGAGGCTTGCGAGGACCGCGGGCTCGCTTGGCAGCCGGTTTGCGACACCTTCGCGCAGGACGGCCACAGCCGCCGGCGAGAGCCGTGCGGCCTTGCGCAGGATATTGCTCTGCGTGTCTCCCTTGCGTGCCGATGCAAGTCGGCTTGCGAGTGCGTCGGCGCTGATATCAGCTCGCAGATCGATGCTGAGCGAGGCCGTGCCGTGCCGCAGCAGCGCCTCGCGCACGACCGCCGAGAGTGCGTAGATGGCGCCCCCTTCCAGGCCAGTGGAGCTGACGATCGCCTCACCGCGGCTGGTCGTTCCGCCGCACGCCACGGCTATGCGCTTCAAGGGTGCACCTGCGTGGCGTTCGACGAGAGCACTGCTCCAGCAAACGCAGACGCCACTGTTGGCCGCCTCCAGTGGCACGATCTCGACGCCCTTTTCTCCGAGTAGTGCCGTCCAGTGCCCGTCCGAGCCGAGGCGTGGCCAGCTCGCACCGCCGAGCGCCAGGATCACCGCATCGGCGCGGATCTCCACGCGCTCGCCCGCGGCGTCGGTGACGACCACGCCGCCTGATGGCGCGAGTTCAAGGAGCCGATGACGCAATCGCAGCCCCACGCCGAGACCCGAGAGTCGCCCGAGCCACGCGCGCAGCAGCGGTGAAGCTTTCATGACGCGTGGGAAAATGCGCCCGCTCGTCCCGATGAAGGTTTCCTGGCCGAGCGCCTCGGCCCACGCCACCAGCGCCTCGGGCGGGAATGCACGGATGGCCGGTTCGAGTGCCGCCCGAGCGGCGCCATATCTACCGAGGAAGGTCTCGAGGGGCTCGCTGTGCGTGAGATTGAGGCCGCCGCGCCCGGCCATGAGGAGCTTGCGGCCGGCACTCGGCATCTGCTCGATGACGGTGACGTGGTGGCCGGCCGCGGCGACGGTCTCGGCCGCCATCAGGCCGGCAGGGCCGGCGCCGACGACGACAATCCGGCCCCGCCCGGACTGGACACTGGTCTGGGCACTGGGGCCGGGAGAAGTGCTGTTCACCACTTGCCGATGTTCGGCGCCGACTTCCAAGGCTCGGCCGGTGCCTTCGCTTCGCCCTTCTGCAGGATCTCGATCGAGATATTGTCGGGTGAGCGGACGAAGGCCATGCGTCCATCGCGCGGCGGGCGATTGATGGTCACACCGGCCTTCTGGAGGCGATCACAAAGCGCGTAGATGTCGTCCACCTCATAGGCCAGATGCCCGAAATTCCGGCCCTCGCCATAGGCTTCCGGGTCCCAATTGTAGGTGAGTTCGAGCAGCGGTGCGTTCGATTTGGCGCCCGCAGCTTCGTCATCGGAGCTCGCGAGGAAGATCAGCGTGAAGCGTCCCTCGGGGCTTTCCCGCCGCTTGACCTCCTTCATGCCGAGTTTGCTGCAGTAGAAGTCGAGGCTCTTGTCGACGTCGGCGACGCGCACCATCGTGTGCAGATACCGCATGTTTCCTCCTCACTGAACGATGTCCGACCTGCCTGATCGCGGATCGTGCCGGCCGCGAGCATAGAGCGGCGATCGGCGGCGCCGCAAGCAGCTCCGGCGAGGCTCGCGCAAGGTGACCCGCGGCGAATCGGGCGTGGCCTGCAGTGGGCCGAAAGGGGAACACGCCGTCCTCGGAGTACATTCCAGGCAGCAACCCACAGCTTACAGGTTGGTCGGAGGGGGCTTTCTGGAGCGGCGCGAGGCGGCGATAAAAATATCGCTATGACAATAGGTTACCAGGAGATAAATCAGACGTGACATTATCTGCCGTCACGAGCTTTGATGACCTGGTGCAGCGAATGTGCCACAGTGGACGCGGTCCATGCTGGTATGGTGCAGCCGTCGACGCAAGATGGTGTCATTCGAGAGGGCAAATCGGATGGCGCCGGAGGGCGAACCGGCAGATGTGGCAGTTATATTAACAGTGAAGTGGGGTTCAGAAATGGGGGATTCCTCGAAAGGGCCGCCGGACATGCTTGAGGGTATGGGTATTGATCCGACCCTTGGCTTGGGCGATGCGGTCGATGGCGTCGAGGTCGTCGAGATTGCTGGCGCAATCAAGTGGTTCGACGCCTCGAAGGGATATGGGTTCATCGTTCCCGACAATGGCATGACGGACGTACTCCTCCACGTCACATGCCTGCGCGCCGGCGGTTTCCAGACCGCCTACGAGGGTGCCCGCGTGCACTGCCAGGCTCTCAAGCGGCCAAAGGGCATGCAGGCCTTCCGCATCATCAGCATGGACGAGAGCACGGCAATCCACCCCTCCCAGCTCCCACAACGCACGCATGTCGTTGTGCAGCCAGAGAGCGGTTGGGAGCGGGCTGTCGTGAAATGGTTCAATCGCGTCAGGGGCTTCGGCTTCCTGACCCGTGGCGAGGGTACGCCCGACATCTTCGTGCACATGGAGACGCTGCGCCGCTTCGGCTTCACGGAGCTGAGGCCCGGCCAGATGGTTCAGGTGCGCTGGGGAATGGGCTATAAGGGCTGCATGGCAGCCGACCTGCGCCCCGACGGCGCATCGGGACTGCCGCCCTCGCATTGAGCGGAGCGCCCGGTTGAATTTACTGACGCCAGGATACAGCAGGGCCGCGCCGCGCGCGGTCCTGTTTTGCTTGTTCGTGGCCGCGCTGGCCATGATGATGGGCGCGACGAGTGCCCAGACCGAGATGAAGATGCGACGCGACACGCTGACCCTGCATACGGAGAGCGGGGCCCACCGTATCGATATCGAGGTTGCCGAGAGCGACCGCGAGAAGGCGTTCGGGCTCATGTTCCGCCGCTCGATGGGCGACAACGAGGGAATGCTCTTTCCCTACCCCACGCCGCAAGAAATCACGATGTGGATGCGCAACACGTTCATCTCATTGGACATGATCTTCATTCGTGGTGATGGCATCGTTCACCGCATCGCGACCGATACCGAACCGCACTCGGAGCGCGTCATCGCCTCTGAAGGGAACGTGACGGGTGTGCTCGAGATGAAAGCCGGCTCGGCTCGCCGTCTCGGGCTCAAACCGGGCGACCGGGCCGAGCATTCCCACTTCAAGAGTACTGCGAAGCGCTGAGTTTTGAGCTCCTGCCCGCCGGAACCGCTTGACGCCCGCAGCGCAGCACGGCACTTAACCGCCTTGGATCGGGGCATAGCTCAGCCTGGTAGAGCACCTGCTTTGGGAGCAGGGGGTCGCGAGTTCGAATCCCGCTGCCCCGACCAATATTTCCAATAACTTAGGCCGTTTCCGCGCTACAACGTAAAAATGCGGGGTAGCGTTGGGGGTAACAGAGTCACCTCTAAGCGACCTTTCTGTGCGTTGGGGAAATCAGAGTCTTGCGTCGATTGTTATGAGATCGTCTGCGCTGTCGCCGTGCCCGACAATGACAACGCTCGGAATTCGGCCCTCCTCGGCGTCTGCACGGTAAGGGGCCAGCAGAACGTGGGAACGATCCCATCCTCAGGGCATTCCACAACTAGAGCCGATCACCGGCTCGCAAGATAGGAGTCCCCCATGGATTGGGATCGCGTCGAAGGCAATTGGAAGCAATTCACCGGCAAGGTGAAGGAGAAGTGGGGCGATCTCACCGACGACGAAATCGCCCAGACTAACGGCAAGCGAGAGCAACTCGAGGGGCTAGTCCAGAAGAAATACGGCTACGCCAAGGACAAGGCCCGCGAGGAAGTCGACACGTGGCATCGCGGTCTCGAATAAACCGCTCGAAGCCACGAAGTGCGAAGGGCCCGGTTCCAATCCCGGGCCTTTCGTGCGTTTGGGCTCCTGGCATCCATCATCACAACAGGCTTCTGAGAACTGGCCGATTCAATGGGGCGTTCCCCTATCGGCCTTGGCCTCTCTAGCGTCCCGATCGGCGCGAATATGCTCCGTGATCACCGACACGATGGCATTGATATCGTTCTCGCACATGCCCTCGCACTGGCAGATCTTCGCATCCTTTGGCGGGAGCTGGTCGGCAACGAGCTTTATGAAGCCGACCGGATCTTGCTCGGCGAACCTTCTGAGGGACTCGGCCCCCTTCTCCAGCCAGACCTCGAGCATGTCCGCGAGGAAAGCCTCGCTCAGCTTGTGCCTAGGATGCGCGCCGCCTCGGTGCAATCTTCGGTGCAGAAGCACCGATCGGCTTGGGGGCCCAGCTGCCTTCTTGCTTACGTCGCCACCGCCGGACCTAACACCCCATGACGCGCGCGCACGCGCTTGGCCTCCGATAATTCCCACGCGGCTAAGACCCCATGATGCGCGGTTGCGCGCGTGTGGCATGGCGAAACTTACACGTCCTATTTTCCGGGGCGGTCTTTGTGAGCAGTGGGGAATTACTGCTCCGGCCGCCGAATGTCTCGTGCCATGCTCGCCGGGCCTCGCCTAGAGTGCGCGAGGTCTATTTTAGGTCGTGCGATTGCTGGCGTGAGATCTTGCAATGCGGGGACTATGCCGGGGACTATTGATGGGGGGGCTCAGCGTCTCTCTAGCGGGTTGCGACTACTTCTTTCCGAAGTACGCGGCCGAGGTCGGGATCTCAGAAGGCGGGGAAACGCGCTGGGAGATATGGGGGGACTTCGACACCCTCGACGACTGCCGATTTGCGGCGACCTATCGATACAACCAATACTTCAGCCAGGGCCGGGCGCAGTCGTGGTCCTGCCTTCAGAAGGATGGCAACGGGGGCTATTCGAGCCGGCATCGATAGGGCAGCGCGGAATTCTACTCGATGGCGAAACTTGATCCTGACGGCCGCCCAATCAAATGCCCGTCAAGTGCTCGGCGGCCGTCTCGATGGCTCTCCGATACTCCGCCCAGCGCTGCCGCTGCGCTTGCGCGATCCGCTTTCGGCCAGCCTTTGTCCGCGGCCCGGTCGACATGCCCCCATGGTTCCGGCATCGGCCACCGGCGCCGGTGCCGCGGCGCTTGCAGGGCTCTCCGCGTCGGGTCCTGGCGTCGCACCGGCCCTCCCGCTCTATCTGTGCCTCGACGTCATCCATTGTAATACCCCATGACGCGCCCGCGCGCGCCCGTGCGTACTGGTAGTCTAAATGCCCCCGCAGGGGCGGTTTTGCTGCGCAGCTGATTGATCCGGGCCTCCAACTGCTCCTCCGACATTCTCTCTCTCGGGGGCAGCTCGATCGCCACTTGCGGGCCGAAGCCCCTGGGATGTTCTTTGCTCATGAGCCACCTTTCGGTGTCGAATAGTACACGGGCGGCTGCCGGTGTGATTTTCCCCGCCAGCAAGTCCCGCATATAGCCGTCGATCCTGTCCGACCGCATATATGCCCGCTCTTCCATGGCGCGCCGATACTGGCGGCCGATGCTTCCATCCTCGCGGATCCAATCCAGGACCGTCACCCGATGCGGCATCCAGGGATCCGCGCAGATGGTGTGCAAACTCTCGCCGTTGGCGATGCGGTCGCATATGCGCTCCATGGCGACCGTCTTGCGATCGGCGGTCCACATCAGAGCACGGCCGCGGCGACGATCGCTCATCTTGGACCCATCCTGGCCACGCCGAGGGCAAAGGCCTTCAGGGACGCTTGCGCCTTGGCCTCGATCGCTCGGTAGGTCTTCCAGTGCATTCCCTTCGGCTTAAGCGGGAAGTCGCCGCCTGGATCGCTGCCGCCGACCTTTTGCATAAGGCGCCGACGCTGGCGAGCGGCTCGCGAGAGCGCGTCCTCGACTTCAGAAGTGTACCGGAGATCGAAACACGCCCGACAGGCAAGGCTCTTCTGGACGTAGTGGAGCACCCGCCGGCGCTTCTGACAGTGCGGACACGAGAACCATGGCCGACGCCCGCCGAAGCGGGTTTCCGTGTAGCTGAGCACGATGCGGTGGATGTGGCCCTCGGCATGAAGCTCGACCGCCCAGGGGCCGGGATAAGCTGTGATCTCGAGCCCGCCGCCGCTGTACTTCCAAGTGCGCGGTGTCTGGTCGTCGAACTTTCCGCCACGGCTGAGCCACGCCAGGTCGACGCACTCGTAGGCTTCGCAGCGCGGCTTCATGCGAAATAGGCCCAAATCATATGGGAATTTTCCAAATCATATGGGATATCCGGCCTGCGCGTGGCCATTCATTGCGCGACGCTTCCGCCTATTGGCCCTGCCTCGGCTCTCTGCTGCAGTCCTGCGTTCTGCCTCGGCGCTTTGCAGTTCGAGGATGCGGGCGGCGATCGGCGGCCAGGTCCGCAGATCCATAGCTGCCCGGTCGATGTCATAGCCGAGCGGATTGCGGTAGTGGGCGAGGATCGACTCGCCAGCCGTCATGCCCTTCTGAAGCTTGACCCTGCAGTGATCGAGATAGGCTGAGAGGGATTTGATCCCGTTATCGTCACAGTCCTCGCCAAGGAAATCGGCGAACCAGGCGAGGATGACGGCTTCATCCTCCGTGAGGTCTGCTGCCTGTTTCATGCTGCCATCTCCGTGATTGATGCGAGCCCGCGGAAGTCGGCGGCGAAGCGCCGTAGGTCATAGCCGCGGCGCGTCCGGTAATGGGCAAGGATGGCGTCTGTGACCGTGGCGCCCCGCGCCGGCCGGATCTTGGCGCGCCGCATAAAGGCGCGAACGCGATCGGCGCCCGTACAGGCGCAGGTGATCAGAATGAGGGCTTCCTCGGCTGAGGTTTCAGTGCGCTCGCTCATGGGCTTGCCTCGCTGCAAAGCATCATGGCGATAGGTAGCGCAATTCACGCTTTGCGTGTGTGGCGCTGAGGACTCTCCGGAACTAATACCGTTGAATTTGTACCGGAAATAGCGGGCTGTCGCGCACCAAGCCACGACGTGCGGTCGTGCAGGATCGGGGAACGCTAAAGTCCGACGCTCCAAGGTAGTATGGAGCTCAGAAGCGGATTTTATACGTCGGTATTCTGGATGCGCGTCGCCTGATTGCCGCGTCCCTCGACCTCGATTTCCTTCAGCAGCTCCGTAATGCGGCGGGAGGCCTCCGACAGCGCCTCCTCTATCGCGCTCGTGTTACCCGTCTCCGCTGCTTCCTGCGCGGCAGTCATACGCGTGGCGATATCGCCAATTTCTGCGCTGAGTTTGTTGGCCATGTTGGGCTCCTCAGATGAGAAAGCCCGGCACACCGGGGGGAGGCGTACCGGGCTCTGTACGACCCGGAGCTGAGGGATTGCACCAGGGAGAGGACGCGACGACGGGGGAGACGTCGCGTGCTGGTGGCTTAACTAGGGGATGAGCAAAAGGTTGCGAAAGCAACTTGCTAAATCTCAACACCGCTCAAGCAGCGAAGGCCTCTAGCTGTCGGACACTCGCTGATTTTTTTTACGCGAAAGAGCATCGCTGTTAGCCTGTACGGCGGCGCGCTTTGTGCTGGCCTCTCAGTCGTTGGCGCAACTCAGCTAGGACTTGTTTTGGTGTGTTATCGCGCGATCAGCTGTAACAAATGACTGTCGGAACGATGCTTCTCGCGATGCGTTGCTTGGGTCAAACCCGCGGGAGATTGCGCGTGAGTAACACATTCCGGCTTCTAGAAGATCTCCCGAGCCTTGCCGTTGCCCAGGGTGAGATTGCGCGTTATTCGCGAACCGGATCTCTGCTGCATCTCGCGCACGCAACTCGAGCGCTTGAAGATGCTCTGCAGGAGCTTGATGCTGTTCGCCGGAAAGCGCTGGCGGCCAAGCTGCAAGTCTCGCCGAGATCACCTTCGCCATGACAGGTCCCTCAGGGGGAATTCTCACGGCAGGCGATGACGACGCGACGCACGCCTACCTCTTCGCCAGCCGTAGTGATCCGAAGACACGTGCGGTCACCCGCGACCCCCAAGGTGCCAATTTGCCCGCAACGCATGCCACGAGCGGCTGGGTCTTCGAAGCGGCCTTTGCGCTCGGTGTGCGCGAAGCCATGCCTGTTCACATCGCGCCGGAGCCGGTACTCCGAGGACTGCAAGCCGCCGGCTACTTCATATGGCGCGATGGCTCTAATCCCAAAGGGACATCGCAATAGCTGATTGGTGCTGGTTCGCGCCTACCACAATACGCGTTCGGTGGGCCGGGGGCGATTTTGATTTCCAGAACTTAGCCGCCCTAGCCAGGCACGATCGACATCGTTCGTGCCCGGTTTATGGGTGTCGTGCCCGTTAGGCGTGAAAGGCGATTATCGACTGCCGCGTGCGGTCTTCCGCTTGGGCTCATCTTCAGCGTCGGCATCGACGTTGATCTCGCTTTCGGCCAGATCGGTCAGCTTCAGATCCGTCGCTTTTTCTTCTTTGAGCGTTGCGTCCAGCAGCTTGACGGCTTCTGTCATGCCGAGCTTGCTGGCCCAAGACTTGAGGGTGCCGTACCGGGTAATCTCGTAGTGTTCGACGGCCTGAGCGGCGGCCAGCATTCCGGCGTCCCGCACAGTGTCGTCTTCGGCCTCCTTCATAATCTCCTCGCCCTCCTCGATGATGCCATCGATAGCCGGGCACGTCTTGCCGCGGGGGGCCTTGCCAATGAGTTCGAACACCTGTTCGAGGCGTTCTACTTGCGCTTCCGTTTCGGCCGCATGAGCATCGAAAGCCTTGGCCAGCTTCGTCGAGGTGGCCTTCTTTGCCATCTTCGGTAACGCCTTCAGGATTTTCTTTTCTGCGTAGTAGATATCGCGAACTGTCTCTTCGAAAAGCGTTGCGAGGCTATCCATTCGTCGTCCTCCGGTGTGCCTGAGTGGCAACCCGCTAACGATCAGCTGTTCCTATCGTTCCTCCCTGAGTGCATCTCGGGGAGCCGCTAGTGGGGCTGGTTTCGGTCGCGATCGCTCCTGTCGGCGCCCCGAATGTGCGCCCGGAGAAACTCCCTGAAGCGCAAGCGACTGCTTGAGCAAGCGGCTAACACCTCAAGTAAGGTAGGCGAAGCACATGATAGCGACGGCGAGGACAGCGGCGAAGCCGAAGTAGAAGATGACCGGGCCTTGTGACGCCTCGGATGGCGGTTGGGGAGACGGCCGCTGCGCGTCTTCCATTCGCCTTTGCTGCATCGTGGGCGCGTGCCCGCCAGCTTCTTCGTCTGTGCCGAGAGGCGCGGCCGCCGGGTCGGGAAAATCAACCTTCTCGCCCGTCATCCCACTACTGATGTCCGACCGGATACGGTCGACGGTGGGCGGCTCGTATGGTGCGGCTCGGTACGTCATGAAGCAAGAACACCGGGTAGAGCGCCTTGTTCCGTCTTCAGAGATGGAGATCAACGTAGTGTGCAACTCGCCGATTGATCGCGCTCACGAGCTCATTATCGGTGGGCGTGCTGCGCGGCCCAAGACGAGGACGATCAGGCCCGCCCACACTTTGATCAATGTCAAATGGCGGGGCCAACTTACCGAGCCGTCGGACCAGCTCGTCCATGCCCTCAACATCCACCTTCTCGGACAGCTCACGCTTGTGTTGAAGTCGCTCTGCCCGGCTTACCCTTTACTTGAGTGGCGAGCGGGCGCTCAAGGTGGCGCCACTAGAGCCCGTATCTCTGTCGGGCATTCTCGTGTCTGGTAAACAGCATACATCCGCGCGGCTCACCAAATATGTCGGCGAATAGTTCTCGCCGTCAGCGCACTCCAGGATCGACCTTGCGTTAGATTAACTACGCTTCATCTGCTGGATAGTACGGGAGAGATCCGCCAACACCAGCCTCGAAACCTCATCGAACGTCATCGTTGTCGCGTAATCGTAAGCAACGACGCGCCCAGAAAGGGACCGGGCAATATCCTCTTGCTCCTCCTCGGGCAACTCCGAAACGAACAGCAACACGTTCTTCATCTCATTGATAAACGGCATACGCATACATCCTTTGGGGCGAACTTTCTCCTCTATGAATTGGCCGGTTCGCTAATCGGTTCCCACCTCGATGCCGCAATTCCAAAGATTGAAGGGTGCGATCGCGGCAATGGCGAGTTCCGGAGGCGAGCACGTGATGCCACAGCCCTTCGTTTCTCTGCTGTAGCTCCTATCCTCATCGGCATAGATCGTTCTTCTCGTACCCCATCTGCACCAACCGCATGTTCTCCGGCGGGTATGGTTTGAGGACCGACTTCGCCTCTGCGAAAGAGCGATCCATCCAAAGGGTCTGCGCCTCCTCGCCGACGAGCACTACCGGCATCCTCTCGTGATTGACTGTCTCCACGAGTGCATTGGGCGTCGTCGTCATAAAGGAGAAGACGTCGAGCGAGACTGGGGGGCCGTCCTTTTTTAAGGCCCCATTCCATACGCTCCAGATGCCTGCGAAGGCGAAGAGTGGTCGGAGGTCCGTTGCGTCGTTAATCGCGAACCAGTTCCACGTCGCCGGCTTCACGTCCCCATTTGGCTCACAGAAGCTCGTCGCGGGCACGAGGCATCGACGGTGCTCCAGACTGTCACGCCAGAAGCGCGAGTCCATCTTGTCGTCACGGGTGTTCGTGACACGCCGCGGCGCCTTCGCAGGCTGTGGGAGCACGAATCCCCAAGACAGCTCGACCAGCTCGCGCTCGCCGTCCTGAGCTCGCCGCACCACCGGCGCCATGTGCCCCGGGAAGATAGCATCCTTGGGCTGGAATACCGCGGCGCGGTTGGACGAAACGCGGAACAGCCTGCGGACTGCTTCGACTGCGCGAGTCTGGGAGTAGAGATTACACATCGCGCATCACGCCGCCAAATGCCGCCACTTGTTCGGCGAAGGCCGACTTAACGAAGACGCGTCCGCGCATGGAGTCACCTTGGCAGTGTCGAATGCAACAAGATCGCCAAGCACTTTCGAAGCGTATCAGGCTGGCCGGATTGCCCAACTGTCTTCCCAGCGCGTCAAGGCGGGCAAGAGGCTCAAGAATATCATCATATAGGGGTGTTGAACCCTTGCCGCCCACTGCACTAGCGCATAGAGCCCCCGCGATCCGTCGCGAGATAGTCGGCCACGATCTTGCGGCAAACGTCGACCGGGATGCGATTGACCTTGGCGTAATTCTCAACGCCCTGCCATCCCTCAAACTCGAATATGAGGAGGACCTTCGAGGTCAGCTTTGCGGTGGGATAGGACACCTCTCGCCCCCTTTCTTCCTTCGTCTCCTAAAACGACGACCAACGCGAGTTGTTTCCCTCGCTCGACCGGATGCTCACCGCTCGGAACCAAGGCAAGCTGAGGAAGTTGCGAGAGGACGTAACTCGAACGCGGGTAGCCCTCCCCGCAAGGAAGTGTGGACCGATGACCGAGCCAAAATCTCGAGCCAAAAAGGACAAGCAGCTTGATCATGCACTAGAGGAAACCTTTCCCGCGAGCGACCCTGTAGCGCCTGGACATTCCACCGGGACGGAGGCAAGCGGACGGCCTCAAGATCGAGAGGCGCCAGTGATATCGAAAGAAGAGATCGAGATGGCTAGGAAGGGCCAGGGGCACAAGCAATAAACGCAGGATGTCTGCTGGAACGAGTTGCGAAGAGGCGGAGGTTGATCCTCCTCGCTTACGGACCAGTCGCAATGCCCATTCATCATGTTTCGTTCGGTACGAGCAACCTCGACCGCGCCCAGGCTTTCTATAATCCACTAATGGAGATCATCGGGCTGCGGCGCATCAAAAGGTCGAATCGACTGGTGGGCTATGGCCTGACCGAAATAGTGTTCAGCCTCGAGCCTGCCAGCCGACGGCAAGGACTGCTGCCCGGGAAACGGATCACATATCGCATTCCATGCAGGACATCGAAACACCGTCGACGATTTTCATCGGCTGGGTTTGACCGCCGGCGGCGTCGACGACGGTCCGCCAGGTATCCGGCATCAGTATGATCGAAACTACTACGCTGCGTTTCTTCGCGATCCGGACGGCAACAAGATCGAGATCGTAACGTTCAGCGCCGCTTAGCACATCGCCACGGAACCCGCGTCTCACATGGTGCCTGCCTTCCATCGCTCTGCCCAATATTACCGGAACTCACGGAAATGCGCCGCGTTCGACTTTCATGATCGCTTTCATTCTCTCCAGACGCGGGCGATCTCAAGTGAGGATAGTCATGCCAGTTAAACGCGAACTGATCGCGCCCAAGGGCGACAAGCGCTACATCCGCCGCGACGAGAAGGGCCGCATCAAGGAGAGTGACGATGTCGGCCGGTCCCTTGCCGCAGACCGGCGCACGAAAGCCAAAACGAGGGTCAAGCCCGGACAGGGCGACAAGGGCGACCAGGCGCGTAAGAAGCACTAGGATCAGCTTCATCGTTCGCTGGTTTGGGCTCGCGGGGCTGCAAGAGCTGCTGCAATAGCGCCTGCATCGCCTCCGGCAGATCGCCGTGCGTTTGGTTTCCTCAGTCCCTCCCCGAGGCGCTTGGTTGTGACCTTGTGCATTGTTCGTTCCTTCGGAGTCTGCCGCCGACAGAAACGCACATAGCGAAAGAGGGTTCCCGCTTAGTTCTCCTTGCTCCGGGCCGTGTCACTGCTCGGTAACGGTGGCGGGAACCGGTCCGGATACGCCCGACCCATCGCGCCTAAGCCAGCCACGCGAAGCTGATTGGCGTCGTTGCTGCCTTCCCTCACGGCTGAGATAATGGCCACGGCAAGCCTCTCTCGGATCGCCTCGTGCTCCACGGGATCAAAGCGCTCGGCAATCTCGGCCCACGCTGCCTCAAAGGCTTCAATGGCGAGGCGTACAACATCGGGCCCGAATGCCGCGCCCTCGATAATCCGACGTGCTCGCATGACTGATCCTCCTCTCGTCTCCTCCTCTCGTCGCACGGAAGGCCAATAATATTGAGCTAAATCCGGGCCGGAACAATCGCCTTCGCACGCGGCTTAATGTGCCATGGCCAAGCGCACGTCAACGCACCGCTCTCAAGCGCGTTTCAATGCGCGCGTGCTGCCGGGTGCCGAGCCAGCCCCTTTCCCAGGCTTCATCGAACCGCAGCTTGCCACCCTCCGTCGCAGTGTGCCGACCGGTGAGGACTGGCTGCACGAGATCAAGTTCGACGGCTATCGCATCCAGGGCCATCTCATTGAGGGCCGGCCAGCGCTGATGACGCGTAACGGCCACGATTGGACGCACCGGATGCCGGCGCTCGCCGAGGCGTTGGCGCGCGTACCCGCCAATCACCTGATCGTCGACGGTGAGATGATCATTCCCGATAGCAAGGGCAGGAGCGACCACGACGCGCTCAAAGCGGCGCTCGGCGCCGGCGGCCAGTCGCATCGTTTTCTGTTCTACCTCTTTGACCTCATGCACCTCGATGGCTTCGATCTTCGCGCCGCGCCGCTTATGGATCGAAAGCGCGTGCTGAAGGGGCTGCTGGACGGCATCGGGCCGCCGATCGTGTTCAGCGATCACATGGAAGCGACCGGACAGAAGATGTTCGAGCACGCCTGTGGCATGGGGCTCGAGGGCGTGATCAGCAAGCGCGCCGACGCGCCATATCAGTCCGGCCGTAGCGAGGATTGGATCAAAGTGAAGTGTGTGAGGCGTGGCACGTTCACCATTGTCGGCTACACGCGCGAGGGCAATGGCCTGGTGGCCGCGCTTCATCTGGCGCGCAAGGAAGGGCGCGAGCTGTCATACGTCGGCAAGGTCGGTACGGGCTGGAGCATGGCGCAGAGCGCAAAGCTGCGGCAGCGCCTCGAGGCGATTGAAGCCGAGCGTCCGCCGGTGGCAGTGCCTGGCCGACCGCCGAAATCCGTGTGGGTTCAGCCGCGTCTCAAGGCTGAAGTCGAGTACCGAGACATCACTACTGCGGGGCTGCTGCGGCACGCGGTCTGGCGGAGGTAGTCAGCCGAGGTTGCTGAGCCGGCGCGGTGGGGCTTGGATGGAAGATCATCGCGCACTTGATAATGGAGCGCTCTGTCAGACCGTTGCCAGTAGCCCTTCGAATTGCGGGAGACTGGATGCGCCATAGCGAGGCCAAGTGCGCGATGCTGAGTACGATGACTGCATGATTGCAGTCCGCATCTTATCCCTTAGAGAATTGCAGAAGAAGCTTGCGCCCTATGGATGCAAGAGGCTTCAGGAGCTTGGCGGTGGCCTAGAGTGCTGACTGCCACTCCCTCCTGCCTCAACAGCTTCAGCGACTTCCCCACCCGCTTGACCATATCGTTCCGCAAGGCTCGGTCTCTGGAGTTTTTCCCCTCCAGCCCTATGATCTTCTCGGCTAGGTCGCGGGCAGTCACGGGGCCGTCTGCGCTCCTCAGCTCGTCGATGAGGAAGCGTCGCACTCGTTGCAGTGGAAGTAGACCACTCAACTGGATCGGGGTTTTATCCCGTCAAGATCCCCAGAAAACCCTAGTGACATGAGAACGTGGTTGATGGAGTCTATGGCGTTACTGACTATCGCCATGCCTGCTCGGAGCCTGTTAGCTTCCGCCATCAGCTCCGAGCGCTTTTTTTAAAGCCCCAAGATCGTGTGTTCGTATCCATTGGCATGGGCCAATGATAGCGCCCTACGTCGAGCTATCCCCTGCCCCTGAGTCCGTGAGATGATCACGCTGTCGGTAAGCCGTCACTGCGGACGCTCTCCATCAGCATCCGCGCCAGTCCAAATGTTGCGGCGGCTTCCGACTTAGGCCGGCGACCATGCGTCGCCGTTGCACTAACGGCTCACCGTCACACCCTGCTGCTCAGCTTCAGCGACTTTCCACCTCAGTTGCCGGACGAAGCAAATCTTCAACGGCCGCCACGAGTGCGCCAGGGCGTGCCGGCTTCGGGATGAGGACGCCGCCTTTGCGATCCTTCTCCGGGACATCGAAGCCGGTGTAGATCACGAACGGTATACCCCGCTCGAAGAGACGGTCGTAGAGGCAGGAGCTGCTCTCTCTACCTATCGCGTGGTCGAGAATAGCCGCCGAGATTCCATCGTGCTCCGCGAGGATCATGGCGTGATGGAGCATGCTCGTTACTGTGAGGTTGGCGCCAGTGCCTGCAAATTCGGACTCGAGGTCCATTAATAGAAGGGGCTCGTCTTCGACGATGAGCAGGGAGTACCCCAGAAGGGCTTGATGTTGCATAGGGTCGGCCTAGCGCGGCAAAGCGCAAATGCTTCAGACAGCAGGGCCTCTTGTCGGGCCGCATGATGTCGAAAGCCGTCGATCAATCCTCAGTTGACGCAACAAATCGCGATGATCGACGATGAAGGCCTAGCGCGATTAGCGCCCGCGCTGGTGCTGCGAAGCATTAGGAGCGTAAGCCATTTTGCTATAGGCGATGCTAACATATGATGGTCCCCGCCCGTACCGCAATAATGCCATCGGACTCGTTCGCTTCGCGCGGTCCGGAGTCCGGATACACCATCCGACGCGCGCAGAGGGAAGCGCGCGTCGGGTGCCTCAACGTCTTATGGTCTGTCGCGCTACGCCCGCCGGCGGAATGAACATCACTGCGACATCTCGAGAGCCGCAAGCCGGACACTTTAGCCGGTCGCCCAGGATCGCCAGCGGGAAGTCCCGGCCGCGCGTCCAGAGCAGCGTGGACAGATCGAGGTAGGCATTCTGGTGCACTCACGGATGGATTTCATGCCGTCCCGTTTGCCGAACGCGCAGCGGACGCGGACCTTCCATCCCAGGTCGTGGGCTTCCCCCAAGGTCTCCGCCATACCGCACTCCTTGACTTTAGGTTCGCATGGGAACAAAATAGGAACAATGGCGCTCGTCAAGGGTTCAACGGGGACAGTTAGGGAGCGTTGTAATGAAGGTTCGGGAAGAACGTGCGGTGGGAGATGTAGACGTGGGGACGAAGGGTCCCGATGAACTTTACGCCCCCATGATCGAGTGGTGCGGTTTGCGATTAACCGCGGGCAGTAGCGACGCCGAGAGGCGATTCCTCTCCGCTGAGTTCTACCGTGCGCTTGATCAAGTGGTACGGCGCGAAGACTTCAGCGTTAGAGATTTGGGCTGCGTGCTCGGCCAGCATTGGGATGCTAGTCCAGATGATCCGGACGTCTTCGAGCACATCAACTCCTACTGCATGGAAGCCCATACGGTGCGGCAGTACGTTGAGGCCGTCGGCCAGGTCAGGACGCGATCCGCTTTGAACTAGCAGTGTCTCCCAAAGACAATGCTTGGAAGCAGGCAACGCTCGCAGGATCGCGCCGGCACGCCGAAAGGCTCTGGCTGATCTGCAATGCCTGTCAGCGCAGCTATCTCGTGATGCACGATGAGTTCGTTGCGTTCCACCGGCTCGACCCATCGACGCCCTTCCCGTTGCTCAGCAAGCGGATGCGCTGCGTCATATGCGGCGAGAAGAGGGGCCAGTGCCGCTCGGAGACACACGGGAGCGAGAACCGGAAGGCCTATCCGGTCGTAGGGTCGCCGGTAGAAGGGCCGCAGCCAATGCGACGCATCCTGCAGACACCATATGAACCGCGCCGCGCAATCTGGCCCGAGCTCAGCGACGACGACATGCAGATTGAGTTCTGACGCTGTCCTACAGGCAGCGTTTTTGTCACAAGGTACTGTCGAAACTATCAGAGCCGGCCGACGTGATCACAGGCAAGCGCGACATCAGTCTTTCGGCATCGAGTATCTGGTCGACAGTAAAGCTGGCAGGCTTCTGGCGCGGCGGGAACTCCTTGAAGCTGTCGAGCCACTTGTGAACGACCGCCTGAGCTAGGTACTGATACGGTGTGTGCTCGACGAACCAGTCGTTGTACTTGAAGCTCTCCTCACCGCGCTCGAATGGATCAGAGCGCAGATCGAACATCTTAGGTATCCGGAGAAACGACAGCGGCTCAATGGCCTCACTTGGGCGCCTGATTGGTTGGCTCTTAGATCTCGACCAAGTCGATGACCTGAGCAGGCACCTCGCCGTCAGCATCAGGCAATGTCCAAAGCGCCTCGACTACTCGGTTGGCCCCTTGACCCGTGACTGATACTTCGGAGAATCCCAGTTGGGTGAACCGGCTCGCAATGAGTTCGTTGCTAGCGAATTGCTCAAGAAATCCGAGCGCGATCATCGCACGGTAACGCGCGCCTTGACGTACGGTTCGGTTCGCCATGCTGGCCGGTTCCTTATCAGCGTAGCCACGACTAACTAATAGGGCATCAGTGGAGTCGGCACGATGTATTCAGCGAGGAGGGCGATAAAGATCACGCGGCCTCGCGCTGAGACACCTCCCACGTCGAGACATCCCCCTGGCCGCCTTCGATCCGGGTCACGACGACGTCTTCCCCGTCGTCTCGGAAGTGAGCGCGTATCCCAACTTCGATATTCTCGGCGAGTGTCGAGGTATTGAATGCGAGCCATGTGCGACCGGGAACATCGGCGCTTGACGCCACGTAATGGCCGGAAGGCTCTCGCCGCACTTTGACACGGACGATCTGGACGAGCTCGAATGAGGGAAACGCAGGATCGTACATGGCACGCAATACTTTCTGCCGACACACTAGCTGCCAATACAAAGTGGCGCGAGCCAGGATGGTTCCCCCGGCGACCAAGATGCGCAACGAGGCGGGCTTCAGCCGGCGATCGGTAGCCCTATTGGGCGACTACATCCTAAAGCAGCAGCACGCCGCGCAACGCGATCCGAGAGCGGCTATGCCCCCTGTGCTGCTGCCGACTACAACATAGTCTCCACCGGCCCTTATCGGCGGGCGAGCTTCTAACGATGCTTAATCCGCCAGTCCCGTGTTGGAAGCGCAGGCAATCATCGGCGATTCAGGAGTGGCGGCTTAGGAGTGAGCCGTCACGCGAAATTGATAATAGCGAGGAATGGAGGCTTGGAGCGGCGCGGTGCTGGATCGTCTTCTCCGTTTCTCGCTCCCTGAGCGAGCTCAGGCCCTTGCCAAGGCTAAGCGCTTCGCACGGGATGACCAACCACCCTTCATAGATGCTCGATGCGTTTAGAAGCTGGCCAAGCACTTCGTGCTCAGTCCCTCATTGCGACTGCTGGAAAAAGTTCCGCCGCGCCCAGATCCGGCGAAACTGGGCGGCATCTCGATAGGTAATGCCGCGTGCTGTGATGCTGGCGCGTATGCCCAGGTTCTCACTGCTCACGGCTTGCCTGATGGCGTGCGCGAGCGTCATGGAGCGGCTTAGCGGCGACCGCACAACCACGGTCTGATTGTCGGTGTTGAGCTCGTATGCAATGTGGAGCTCGACGATCTCATCGAGCGGAATGGTCGACAGCACAGTAATGCCCCCTCCAGCACTTTTGTAGGCTGACAATTCTGCTGCATGAGGGAATGATGTCAAACGAAGTAAGGGTGCGCGAAGCGCCTGTCTGCCCTGCCTGGCGCTACCTAGGGGACTACCTCGCTTTTTGCGCCTGCCACTTCTTGGATGCTCCCTTCTGGCGTTCGCGCTCTGCCTCTCGGGCCAGATAGTCGCGGGCACGCTTGGCTTTCCCGTTCTTCGTGAGGCGAACGCCAGCGAATTTAAGGCCAGGAGGATATCGTCCGCTGAATTCGACGATCCTTCTGGGAGCGCCCGGCCGCTGCTTCAAGTACCTGCAGAGCCTTCCAGTCTCAAACAGTTTCCTCAATCTTTTCTTGAGTAGAACGATCGCATTCACCGAGCGGTTCGATGTCAGCCGGCGCTTACATGCCGGAGCGTGTGTGATCAGAAGTTCAAGCACATCTGCGTAACACCATCTGGGCTTGGGGGTGGCGAGTCCCAGCTTTATAGCTTTGGTCGAAACGGAATCGAATGTTCTTCGAAGGCGCTCAGCCATGAATGACGGCCCAAGTGCCGAATAGTGCAGCCTCATTACGGTTTCGTCACGCCCACTCCATCGAATTTCGTACTGGCGCTTGCCCCTGAGCGAGTTCCCGTTGGTGGCGCCGAGCTTGTAGAGCTTGTTTTTCACCTGCTTCGGCGTTCGGCCGAGAATGGAAGCGCATTGCGCGTAAGTCATACCGCGCTTCCGAGCAGATAGGAGCCGCGCAGTCTCGCGCGTAGACCATTCGCGTCGACGGCGTGCTCCTACTATGGACATCAGATTGCTCCCCGCACTTCGGAGCGTGATTATTGCCGGAAGCCGTGTGCGGAGGCTTAAGCGCGCTCAGTCGAGCGCGGTCTAGGATGAGCCGTCGACCGCCCGAAGGCGCTGTGGGTCAAGGCGACACTGCGAGCCTACGTCGAACATCGACCCATCATGTCATCGGGCCAGTTCCGCCACGCCGTGTGGAAGGATGTGAAGTGAGCACTGCGATGACCTGCGGCGCGCAGTGCCGATGCCTACCGTGCGCCAATGTCGCGGATGCGCTGCCGAATGAATTCCGACAAGCCGAGGAAGCGTGCCTTTTCCTCGGGATCATTACAATGCTCGCCGTGAACATCCGTGAAGATCAGCACGCCTTGCAGTTCGTCGATGGCGGCCGCATTTGAAAGCTTCTGAGTCACGTTGACTAGAACATTGGCAAGGCGGTAGCGCTGGTTCTCTGCCAGCTGGACGCCTGCCATCGACACGGCATTCGCCATTGCCACGAAGCGATCAACCGGCTCTGGTGGCTGCGCGGCCTTGTAAGATTCGAGGCCGTTCATCAGCCAGGTAAAGATTTCGTCTAGTTCTTTCGATGCGGTGTCACTTTGGCGGTTAAAGCGCTCGCTTGGCTCTGAATCGGCCGAGCTGAGCCCGGGAAACAAGAACCATATCGTCCCTCGGTTAGCATGCTCGTGCGCTGCCCTGAGGTTATCAGGCGTGATGCCGAGTGCGCCCGCCATGTTCCCGCAGATTGCGGTAAACGCTCGCTTCAGGCTGAAGTGCTTCATGGCCATTTGTTCCATGGCCACCTGCATCTCGGCGACTTTGCTCTCAAGCACGGCAATGCGATCGCCCATGTGATCCACCCGGTTTCGGCTCGTGAGCCGTCAGCGCACATTGCGCTGCGGCCTAGCTAGCATGTTCGATGGATTGCTCGCGGCGGCACGTCGATGGGTTCAACAGCATTGTTGCTGCCCTGGGTGTCCGGGGAAGGATCGAACAGCGCGGCGCTCTCCTTGAGGCGCTGGGCGATACTGACGCGAAGGTGCTCTATCTCGCGCGCGTCGAAGTCGTCCCCTGCGAGCAGCTTGTCGACCTGCTCCAGAGTGAATTCCATGCGTGCGATAACAGCGACCATGGCTGCGGCGCGGTCCTCATTGAGCGGGGGCGTTTTTTTTTCCATCGGCCCCACCTAGCCGATGGCGCGCAGGACGTTGAGGACAAAGGAATATGGTATTGCGCCATTATCGGTGCGGCCGCTGAGGAACTGCTCGTTGACCACACGGGCCTGCGCACGAAGCTCGGCAATGTTGGTGACTTCGATCTTGGCGATTTCGTACTCGAGATCACCGAGCACAAGTCGGACTTCTTCGGCGAGTTCCCACGCGACTGTTGTAAGGCGATCCCACTCGCTGCATTCGTCGAGAGCGTACCGCATGGCGATCTCCAGACGCTTTTTGTCTCCTGCATCCTCCCACCATCCGCCCGTGGCCCAAAGACAATCCTCACCATAGATTTCCGCTCGCTGGAATGATGCGCAGCCACTTTGGAGCAGCTGTGGTGATGCGTGTTTCGGATCAATGCGGATGGCGTCAGGGACGCGCGGATATGCGGACTTGAACGGCGCCAGCAAGCGGACAATTTCGGTATTCAGACGCTCGCGCTGCTCGAGCAACTTGGCGAGTTGCGGCGAGATCCCAGCGCCCGCCGGCAATGGGGCGCCGATTGAAGCAGAGGCCGCAGCGGCACCAACGAGAACGCTGCGACGGGAGACGGTAGGGGACATGGGCCACTCTCCTAGTTTCAATCTGGAATAGCGTGGGGTTGGCGGACACGGACTAGGGGATGAGGCGGAGAAAGCTGCCGAAGATCGACTCGGCGAAGCCGTCGTTCATGCCGCCGTCGATCTGTTCCTGATGCAAGGCGAGCTCGACCTGCAGGCGCAGATCGGCGATCGAGCGGGGCTCGAAATCGACCATTTCGCCCTCTATGTCGCCGACGACTTCGCAGGCGGCTTCCACAGCGTCGTTGTGTTTGTCGAAGTCGTTTTCCATGTCGGCGACTTCAACGGCCGCCTCGTAGACGGCGGCCGCTTCAGCGCACTCAGGGGCGCCCATCCTGCGCCAGTGACAGGCGCCCCAATAGTGGTCGGGAAATTCGGGGCGTCTGATCAGGTCCGGAATCGCCGGCCGCTTGCTGACGACTTCGGCCAAGATGGCGTCAAGGCGATCGCGCTCCGCCCTCGCCACGACCAAATTGTCCCGCAGAGCGAGCAGCTCGGGCGATGATGTTGCGGATCGCGCGGTGGCTGGTACGGCGATTGCCGCGGTCGTCCCCTTCAGGACGTTGCGACGTGACACGATACACTTGGACATGACTTTTCTCTCCCTCGCGAGCTGCGAGTGATGCAATCCGAAATGGACAATGGGTTAGGGCTCAGGGCGCGAGGTCTTCGCCGTAGAGCACCAGACGCAGCCCGACCATCTCGTCCTCGAGCATGTCGAATGCGATGGCGACGTAGTTCGCATAGTCCTTATGGGTCTCGCGACGGCGGTAGCACTCGCCCGCCGCATCGAGCAGGAAATCTATGCGATCGATCGGCCGGATCGCGTTCTCGATCTTGGCCGCCGCTGAGTGGACGGGCGGACGCCTCAGTTTCTTACTCATGGCCGACCTCCACCAGCACCAATCGCTCAATGGCAGATAGCAGGGGCTCGAGGAAATCCTCGCGGATCTCGGATGCCTCGATTTGATGCCGAGCCATTGCAACGATAACGGCCAGATCGCCGACCGACTTCGGCTCGAACATCAGCACGTCGTCGTTGGCCCCATTGAGATCCGATAGGGCATCCTCCTCGCCGGGATCGTCGACGGCCTGCAGATTGACGAAGGCGACGCGCAGCTTCTCCCGCTCGTCCATGAGCTCGCGAAGTTCCGGCGATACCATCCGGAGTTGGCGCGATGTCAGCAACATCGGTTCTGGGCGATATGTGAGATCAACCGCCTCGGCAGCGTCGGCCCGCAGCCGATTTCGCTCCCAAAAGGGCGCAGGCGAGGGCGGCGCCGGATCTGTCGAGAGGCACCATGGCGAGCGGCCGGCGATGGCCTCGGTAATCTCCGGCTTGATCCCGAATAACCGATGCATCCCATGCTGATCGAACGAACGGCCGGCGGCAATGGCGCGCACGAAGAACCGCAAGTGCAAGCCGTTCGGAATGAAATCCTTCTCGATCCAATCGCGGACGCCTTCAATCGAGGTCATCGTCTCCTTTGCGATGCGATGCTCGCCGCCGAGGCAGGCAACAAGCTCTGCAGGTGTCGTGAGCGGCGGTTCTCGCCCGAGCTGAGCAACGAGGCTGAGGGAGGCCTCGTGCTCGCTCTGGGCGGGGCCGGTCGGCTCGGCGGCTGGGGGGATTGCCGGGGAGGGGACCAGGCTAGGCTCGGGGGAAGACGCTGAGGACATACGCACGCTCCAACTACGCAACCATGTAAAATGCACGCTTCCGTTATAAAAGCTTGTTAACGAGATTGCAAGACGGAGGCAGTAATAAAAATTGCTTCTGGTCTTTTCCCACACCTTCGTAGTAGACGTTACAACATGATCACTCCTGCCCAATGTCGCGCCGCTCGTGGCTTGATCGGCTGGTCCCAGCGCCAGCTCGCTACAGCTGCTGAGGTCGGTTATGTGACCGTCCAAGAATTCGAGCGCGGCCAAACCAGTCCCCGCACTCTCACGCTGCGGGCCATCAAGCAGGCGCTAGAACATGGCGGCGTGCTCTTCGTTGACGAGAACGGCGCTGGGCCAGGTGTCCGGCTGAGGGAAAAGACAAAGAAGTCCGACAAGAGGAAGTAGTGCAGCGGTGTCGATCGCGCCGCGCTGTGCGCGGGAGAGATATCGATGCGCAAGGCGATGCGCTGCCGAGGGCTTGCCGCCGCGGCCGGTCTCGATCCCGACGCGAAGATCCCGCGCGAAGGAATGCGGCCAATCCCGACATGGTGCACATTTCGAGATGCCGCGCGCGCTGAGCGCAACGCGCAGGAAGCCGCTGCCCTTGGCTTGGCGCTGACGGAGCAAGCCGAGCAGTATCGCGAGAGTCCGCTGACCGTTCTCGGCGCTCACGAGGCGTCCACCGTCGCGCAGATGCGCAACTGCACGAAAGTCGGCAACGTAGCTGCGGGAGTTATCTGCGCAGCCGGCCATCTCGGCTACGCGCAGCCGGTTGGCGGCGTGATCGCCTACGAAGGCCAGATCAGCATCTCGGGCGTGGGCTTCGACATCGCCTGCGGAAACATGCCCGTGCAACTCGACGTGCGCCACGACGAGATCGCCGATCGCGTGCCTGACATCGCGCGCGAGATCGCGAAAGCCGTCTCATTTGGCGCGACCGTCCGAAACCGACTGCCGAGCGCGAGGACTAGCTCTTGATCCGGCTAGCCATTGACGTCCGTCCGGTTCTACGCTCGCTCATTTCCAAGCGCGCTCGAGCAGGAATTTGAGCCGCTCGACTTCGCCCTAGCACTCCGAGCCGGAAAGTGACGGATCCCCTTAATAGGTCGCCATTCCTAGAGAATGGCGCGGACTAACATTTGTTAAGTCACTGAAATCACGATTGATAACGAATCGTTTCAGGGATCTGGATTTTACTTGCCCCTCGCTCAAGCCTCCCCAATTGTGGCTATGCCGCCATATTTGGTGGTAATTGCCATTTGACCTTCACAATGGACGCGCGGGCATTGCCAGTCCCCCCCGCGCGTCTATCTCTTTCAGCTCCGCCCTAAAGCACGGCGCGTTCGCCGCTGGCGCCAATCGGTCAAAACTCAACCTGAGACTCTACCGAGGGCAAGGAACGGATGCAGGTTAACGCCAGCGTTCGGGCCAGTCCTGCGGCGGCGTGCGCTCCAGAAACTCGGCCAGCGCCTCCATGTATGTCGGCGATTTGGCCTTCTTTCGTGCGATGCGCGAAATCTGGTGTTCCGTCATGCCCAGCGCGTCAGCGATGCGCTTCTGAGGGCGGACGAGGGCGTGCAATCTCTCGAATCCGGTCGGTTCCATGGCCGGCCTTGTAGCGCCACGGCAGCTAAAACGCAACATCTCTGTGGAAAAGCGGCGGAATTATGGACATTAAGTCCATTTGTCTGTATATAAGAGAAGGGACGAGCGGTTGCACCCGCCCGCCCCGGATCACCCTCCAAGATTATGAGACCACGGAGAATGACCATGAACGAAGCATATCACGGCGTTAGCGCCGACGACTATGTCCGCCGTATCGACCGCACCATTTTGGCGGTCGGCGCCGTCGTCGTGGCGATCGTCGTCGCCCTCATCCTTCAGCTCGCCTGAGGGACAGCGCGATGACCAACCCGGCAATCGTTGAAGACATCCTGCGCAAGGCAGAGATCGTCGAGAAAGACCCGCAGCGCATTGGCGTCTTCTCGACCGGCGAGCGCATCGCCGTCGCTCTCGTGCTCGATCAGCAGGACCTGCTGGACTACGGCACCATCCTCGAATCTGTCGAGCGCCTCGGCGAAGACTGGTTCAAGGCCGCGCTGATGGCACAGCGGATGCGCAGATAGCTGACGCAGCGACTAGAGGCGGTCCGCCGCCTCCTTTCCCTGCACCAGCAGGCGGCCCCGCCCGGTACGGCAAATACCGAGCAGGGCCTGATCAACCTCCAGAGCTTATCAGACCAATGGAGATCGACTATGCACTCGCCTAGCATTCCCGGGCGCGGTCTCGCAATCCTCGCGGGCATCGCTCTCTACATCGGCAGCCTCTCCGCACTCTTCGGCGAGGATCTGCTGAACTGGTCCAACTGGACCATGAAGCACTACGAGGTCATGGTGGCCTCGCTCGGCACCATGGCCTTTGGACTCCTGTTCAAGTACGCGAAGCGCGCGCGTCTGTGGCTCGCGGCGGCCGGCTTCGCATTTCTGTTCATCGCCGGCACCTGCTTCGTGGTTTACAAGTCCATCAGTCGCCAGGCCACCGCGATCACAACGCAGTCGTCCTCGGCCGAGGACACGAACGACCTCATCGCGGACAAGGTCGCTGAGCTCAAGAAGTCGCGCCAGCGTCTCAGCGACGCCGAGTGGCAGGTGGACTTCGAGCAGAAGGGCCGGCCGGACAAGCGGGGCAACCCGACTGTCAAGCCGGGATGCGGTAAGGACTGCATCAACTGGAAGCAGCGCGCCAACGAGGTCCGGAGTCACATTCGCGGCCTCGAGCAGGAACTGCAGGGCCTCGGGCCTCGTCAGGTGCCTGCCCCCGAGGCCGAGACCTTTGCGCAGATCATGGCGATCATTTTCGGATGGCCCGCCGCTGCCGTCAAAGTTCTTGCCATCCTGCTCTTCCCGATCGCATGGACGCTCTTCCTCGAGTTCGGGTCGATATGGTGCCTCGAGTACGGCTTCGGCTTCAGCAAGTACCCGCCGGCGGCAATGTCCGACGTTGCCGGCAAACTTGCCGAGATCGCAACTTTGCCAGCAAACACTCCGGAGGATCCGCCGAAAGGTCGCCGGAAAACTTCAAACTTGCCGGCAAACTTGAAGACGAAGACAGCGGCAAGCAATGTCGTCTACCTGCCCGGCAAACATCCGGTGATCTCGGCGCTCGAGGTTGCCGGCAAACACCTCAGCAACGAGGAGCTTGCCGCTGCCATGGGCTGCTGCGGCGGCGAGGCAAGCAAACGTCGCCGGGAGGTTGCCGACATCCTCCATCACTACCGGCAAGGTCATCGCATCATGGTCGGGCTGAAGAGCTGGCAGCGCGCGATGGCCTAGTCTTCCGGACCAACGTATGCTTTTCCCCCGGCCGCAATGCCGGGGGCATCGCGTTGTCTAACGACGCGATCAAAGCGCAGCCGATCTATCGAGAAGGAAAGCGAATTGCTGCATCCGTTATGGCATCAGTGCCGCGCGGAGCAATAGTCCCCTCTCTCCCAAGTTTGTTTTCCCCCGCAAAGCTCAGCCCAATTTCAATGAGAAAGCCGTCTGGCTTGCGTATAACTGTTATTTCAAGGACCTCGGTGTCGAGACCCGAGCGACAGGTCGTCAAGATCCTGCGCGTAACACTGCCGTCGATAGATGGAATTGACTGCTTACTTGAAGTGAACTCTCCGCCGCAGGCATGCGACACCGCGGCCAAACTATCGTTAGCGTATTCATCAGCCAGCTTCGTCTTGCGTCCACGAGCAGCCCGCAGGTAGCCTTTAACATCGCTTCCTAGCGCGAACTTGGCCGTCGGGTTGTCATTTGAAGGCGGCTCCAAGCTGAAGCCGACCACGCCAGATTGAGATAGTAGATTGCTTAGAAGGACGGACGCCTCACCTGACGTAAGCATTTTGTAGTCGTCCGTGCCTTGAGAGGCGATTCTGACGCAGTGGACGAGCTTGCCGATCGCAGAGTTAGTTCCTTGCAGCGAGAATGGTAGCCGAACCGAACCCGCAACGAACTCCATTGACTGGCCGCGGCGCATATTCTCGACAACGTACTTGTCGGTTCTCAGCGGGATCATAACTAGATGCTTGCCAACCGCGCTCGCTGTGACAGGTATCGTATTCCTACCATCGACGACGATGACGGCCGCAACACCATCTCCCACCCGCAGATCCCAGTTCGGGTTCTGCACCCATAGCCGCCAAGAAAATTGAGGATCAACGTCGAAGATTAAGCTGCTCCCCGATTGATACCGTGCAGTCATCGCGCATCGGGTAAATTTGCCGTCATTGTCAAGGAGCGGCTTACCACTCCAATTGCCGGAGACAAACGATTGAGCGCTGGCCGGCGTGATCGCTCCTACGAGCATCGAGACCAACAGAAAACGTCTCAACAGTGCTGGCATTGTGTCCCCCAATCAAGCGAACCAAAAATTGGAGCCGAGCCTAGGCAACTTGGCAGAATCGGTGACCATGATGCTAATTTGGGGAGATCGTGGCTGGCAACGGGTCGCGTTTTGTCTGCAGGCACGGTCCACCAAATTTGACTTGCCGCAGGGGCCGCCCGCTGCTTTGCTAGTCATGGTGTTTTTGCATCTATGTATTGCGTGGGGGCGAGCAATGGGGCCAGAGGCTGTCCGTTTGGGCGTCGACTATTTGCGTGGCGTGCCGTGGGTAGAAGTGAAGGCCTGGCTGGACTTAGGGCTTTGGTACGGCCTGATGTTTGCGGCGCTGCTTTGCCTGCTTCGTCTCAGAACGATTCAGCGCGTCATTACAGAATTCAACAAGGGCCGCGGTCCCCTTTGGAATATGCGGAGCACCGTGGAGGAGCTCAGTGAGCTTGAACCGAAGCTTCGAGACACAATTGAACAGGTCGGTGCGCTTACGTCGCAGATGGCGGACCTGAAAGATAGCGTCGAAGCTCTGAAGGTGCAGCTGGCTGCTCTACAAATTGAAACTATCAGCCAACGAACGGGGGACGTCGAGCCCGCGGGTACTCATGCGGAGCATATCGCGGATCAGAGCAATACAGGCACGGCCGAGGTCGACACCGAGGCCGAAGAGCGGAACTGGGAACTACTGCGAGAGTACTGGCGTCGGAACACGAGGAGATTAGAATACGTCATTGACCACATAGCTGATGGCAGGGTCCGCCGCTCATTTGAAAGACTGCCGCGCACGAATTATCCGCGGATCATTCATAAGCTGCAGGGGCAGGATAGAATTTCGGCTGGAGTGGCAGACGCCTCCAAGCGGTTGATTGACGAGTTCAACCGATATCGTCCGCGCAATCGATCGATACCCGATGAAGTCGTCGAAGCTCTCTCAGTTTTAGACGAGATGCTCGAGAAGGAGCTTGTGCCGATCGAGGCTGTGAATGCGGCCGAGGAAGCCGAGGATGCGGCGCCAAATCGCTCTGCGCCTCCCTCGCCATTTGCTGAGGCCACACGCATCAATGGAGCTGCCCCAGCGTCGAGCCCTGTGCAAACGGGTCTGTAGCTATTGCCGGGCCACATCCGACTCTGGTAGCTGGCTGTGCAGCGGCAGCTGGAGGCTTCATTGGCCCGCAAGAACCATTCAGACCATGCCCGGGTGACGGCAATTTGCGTGAATTTGGCCTTGGACTCCGTCGAAGAAGAGATCAGGCATGAGATTGCGACCGCACCCGCGAGCACGGCAACGATACTTCAGCGTCTCCTCGACAAGGTGAGGCAGCGGCGTATCGCGGGAGACGAAATTAAGGCAGCAGGCCGCTGCTGAGGCGGATCCCGCAGCGCACCATCTCGAGGAACGCCATGGCAGACCTACAGCGCAGCCCACACGGCCCGCCGAAAGTCATGTTCTAATCTCATAGCCTGCTCTGCGACTGCGCATCAATCGCGCTCCCAAGCTCAGCATCATCCTGCGACACGCTCCACGCGAAGCCAATGAAGACGATGATGGCCAACAGTGCGATCATCAAACCCCAGCGGACGCTCGCGCGAGAAGTCCTTGATCGAGAACGTGCGATATCGAGATAGCTCCGAGCGGAGGTAGGGTCCTGAGTAGCCATGGCTGCCTCTCAGCGCGTTGTAATGCACAATGCTGGACGCGAGCGGGCCTTCCCGAAACAACAGCCCGAGCGGCTTGCCGTTTCGGGCTTCTTGGCCGCGCTGCCGATGGAAGTTCGGGTCAGTCCGGAACCAAGTCCGTCCGGTGCTGCTTTGTGCGATATGGCATTCAAAGAATCAGGCTCAGCGCTCGTGGAATATCTAGCGGTACAAGGCGCGTTAGGCTGTGCTGTTGGAGTTCTTGTCCCTGCTCTAATCTTGATGACTGACTATGGAACATTAGGTTCGCTGCTGCGCGACGCCGATAGCGCCACACGATTTATCGTCGTCGCCAGCTCTGTGATGACGTTCTGCCCGTTAGTACTCGCAACCGCAATTGGGCTTCTCGCCGCCGAAGATCAGTAGCGCGAGTGGTGCGGATGTGCTGGTTCGTCCGGGAGTCCGTGGAGCAGAACGCGAATGGCGCCTGCTTGGTAGGAGGGGGATGGCGGAGATATGGGCAAACGCGCATTTGATCTCGCTAAGCTGATCTTTGAAGCTGAGCCCGATGCTGCGCTCATTGATCCTGAGGCTGTAGAGCGTGTCACTCTGGCATTGGCAAAGATCAACGGCGCCATCCTCGCGACGACGCTGGTGAGGCAAGGCGAGCAAGCGCTGGGCGATGCCGTGCGAAGGATCGCCAAGACGGTGGAGCTTGAGGCGAGGCAGACGGCCAGCATGATGAAGGCGCTCAAGGACGATGACACTGGAGACCCACCCACGGACGCACTCAACTAGGCGCTCCCAGACGAGAGGTGCGAGAAGATCATGTTCCCGATCCCAAAGAGCTTCTTCCTCACGAGAGGCATCGGCACACACAAAGAGCGGCTGACCGCCTTCGAGCTGGCGCTGCGTGACGCGGACATCGAGCAGCAGAACCTCGTGACGGTGTCGTCGATCCTGCCTCCGGGCTGTGTCGAGTTGGAACGGGACGCCGGTGTCGCTACGCTGCAGCCCGGAGAGATCACCTTCGCCGTCATGGCGCGATCCGAGACGAATGAGCCCGGTCGCCGCATCAACTCAAGCATCGGCTTGGCGAGGCCCTCCGATGCATCCATGTACGGCTACATCTCGGAGCACCATGGGTATGGCATGGAGGAGGCCCAGAGCGGCGACTATGCGGAGGACCTCGCGGCCTCCATGCTGGCGTCTACCTTGGGTGTCGAGTTCGATCCTGATGCGGCCTGGAATGAGCGCAAGCGGGTGTATGAGACGAGCAGCCTGATCATCGAGAGCAAGTCCATCACGGCTGCCGCTGAGGGCGACCACTCGGGACTGTGGACATGCACCGTTGCCGCTGCCGTGTTCCGCTTCGCCTAGTGGCTGGAGCTTGGGGACATTCACAGGCAGTCTGATTGCAGTCCGCCGCCTTGATGCTATGTTTCCCGGCATCATGGGATAGGCATTCGGGTTCGATTGCTCATAGTTGCCGGGTTGGTGTTGCTCGCCGGGGGATGCGCTCAGACATCCTCGACAACGGAAGGGCCGCCTTCGATTGTCACGACCTCTGCGCAGTCCCCTTCCGTCGTCACACAAGCGCCTGTCCCCACAACAAGCCAAGCACCTCATCCTCCACTTCCCCGCTCCTCGCCTCCTCCTCCGCCGCCGCCAGTCATCTTCACCACGAGGCCGCCACCTCAGCCGCCGCCTTCCGCTCCACCTCCAGGACAGCAGCAGTCACAGCCGGAAGCCGCAGAGAAGCGACCCAAGCAACTAGAGCAGATAGAGCCACCAAGGGGACCGCAGCTCACGGACCTAGCCGTCGCGGCGCTCATCGTGAAGGCGTCACTGGCGAGCTACCCAGGAAACTGCGCGTGTCCCTACAATGTGGATAGAGCGGGGAGAGTGTGCGGCGCGAGGAGTGCCTATTCGAGGCCCGGAGGACGGAGCCCGCTGTGTTACGAGCGCGATGTGCCCGCGGGAATGATTGCTGATTGGAGGCGGAGGAACCGATAGGCACTGGAAAGGCTGCTCGCTAGGTTGTGGACTCATAAGTTCTGGTCCAGAGCCGGGCTGAGGCAAGGGCGACGGCGGCGAGAAAGTTGCGCGCCAGCTTGTCGAAACGCGTGGCGATGCGCCGGAAGTGCTTGAGC
>JALHOW010000010.1 GCA_022842785.1 Hyphomicrobiaceae bacterium
TCGGGCCTGCGCTCGGTCAGCGCGGCGTGAACATCATGGAATTCTGCAAGTCCTTCAATGCCAAGACGAAGGACATGGAGCAGGGCACGCCGATCCCGGTCAAGATCACGGTCTTCTCGGATCGCTCGTTCACCTTTGAGATGAAGACGCCGCCGGCGTCTCACTTCCTGAAGAAGGCCGCGGGCATCGAGTCCGGCTCCAAGGAGACGGGTCGCACCGTCGCCGGCAGCGTGACGATGGCTCAGGTGCGTGACATCGCCAAGGTCAAGATGAAGGACCTCAACACCGACGATATCGAGGCCGCAGCTCGCATCATTGCTGGCTCGGCGCGGTCGATGGGCCTTCGGGTGACGGAGTAAGGGCGATGGCAAAAGCGACCAAGGAAGTGATCAACGCCACGCGTGAGGCTGGCGGCAAGCGTCTGGCAGCGCTCCGCGCGACAGTCGATCGCAACAAGAGCTACGGCATCGACGAAGCCGTGAAGCTCGTGAAATCGAATGCCAAGGCGAAGTTCGACGAGACCGTCGAACTCGCGATGAACCTCGGCGTCGATCCGCGCCATGCCGACCAGATGGTGCGCGGCGTGTGCAACCTGCCGCATGGCTCGGGTCGCACGCAGCGCGTCGCGGTGTTCGCGCGCGGTCCGAAGGCTGAGGAAGCCAAGGCCGCCGGCGCCGACATCGTCGGTGCTGAGGATCTCGTCGAGCAGGTCGGCAAGGGCGTGATCAATTTCGATCGCTGCATTGCTACGCCGGACATGATGGGCCTCGTCGGCCGTCTCGGTAAGGTGCTCGGGCCCCGCGGTCTCATGCCGAACCCGCGCGTCGGGACCGTGACCATGGACGTCAAGGCGGCCGTCGCGGGCGCCAAAGGCGGCGCCGTAGAGTTCCGCGTCGAGAAGTCGGGGATCATCCATGCCGGCGTCGGCAAGGCGAGCTTCTCCGAGCAGGCGCTGGTCGAGAACATCAAGGCGTTCGTCGACGCCGTCGTGAAGGCGCGCCCCGCCGGTGCCAAGGGCACCTACCTGAAGCGGGTCGCCGTTACCTCCTCGCAGGGGCCGGGCGTCAAGCTCGACACCGCGAGCGTGACGAGCGCTACGGCCGGTCCGGCCTGATCGCGAATTGAGATTCCGGATCGCGAGATCCGGAGCAGGAGGGAAGGCTTCGGCCCTCTCTCCGAGCCTGTCCGAGATTGCTGGTGGTGACCCCGGTCACCTTAAGCCAAATGGGCCAGCATGAGACGGGAGACGGCCGGAAGTCGGCGCTCGGAAGGGCGCTCCCACGCCGCGAGGTGCGGGCCGGTTCGAACCTCTTGGGAAGCGCCGTGCCGTCGGTTTTGACGCGCGGGCGGACAGGAACCGCAGCGTCACCGCAGCGAGGGATCGCAAGATCCCCTGCTCCCGGTGGCAAGGTGCAACCCGCGACCCCACCCGCAAGGGTGTGTTCGCACGATGGAGTGTAGCCAGGTGGATAGAGCTGCCAAGCAAGAGCTCGTCACGACGCTCCACGACGTGTTCAAGGACACGGGCGTGATTGTCGTGGCCCACTACGCCGGCATGACCGTCGCCCAGATGACCGACTTCCGCAAGCGCATGAAAGAGGCTGGCGGAACGGTCAAGGTGGCGAAGAACACGCTGGCGGTACTGGCGCTCAAGGAGACGAATTCAGAGGGCATCTCGAAGTTGTTCAAGGGGCAGACAGTCATTGCCTACTCGAGCGACCCGATGGTGGCCGCGAGGATTGCCGTCAAGTACAGCCGGGAGAACGAGAAGCTCGTGATCCTCGGCGGTGCGATGGGGAGCAACATCCTCGACTCCACGAGCGTCAAAGCACTCGCCGATCTCCCCTCGCTGGACGAGCTGAGGGCGAAGCTCATCGGTCTCCTCAACGCGCCGGCGACGAAGATCGCCCGCACGATCGCGGAGCCGGGAGCCCAGCTTGCACGCGTCATCCAAGCGCAGGCGAGCAAGGTCGAGGCTGCTTGAGAAGTGGTGCGGCGCTGATCGCCGCGAGCCGAATGAATATCAGAACCTGGACCGCTGAGCGGTTCGAACCGAACGCAAGGAAACATTGAAATGACCGATCTTGCAAAAATCGTCGACGACCTGTCGAAGCTGACCGTTCTCGAGGCCGCTGAGCTCGCGAAGCTCCTCGAAGAGAAGTGGGGCGTCTCGGCTGCGGCCGCTGTCGCCGTCGCCGCCGCTCCTGCTGCGGCTGCCGCTGCTGTCGAGGAGCAGACGGAGTTCACCGTCATCCTGAAGGCGGCCGGCGACAAGAAGATCAACGTCATCAAGGAGGTCCGCGCCATCACCGGTCTCGGCCTCAAGGAGGCGAAGGATCTCGTCGAGGCCGGCGGCAAGACCGTCAAGGAAGGCGTCACGAAGGACGAGGCTGCAAAGCTCAAGAAGCAGCTCGAGGACCAGGGCGCTCAGGTCGAAGTGAAGTAATTCGGGTGTCCGGGCCGGTTTCGCGAGAGGCCGGCCTGGGCAACTCCCCCGAGGGCCTCGCTGCTTCAGAGCACGGGGCCTTCCGGCGAGTTGCGCGCGGACAGGTTGAAGGCGATCGGTCCCGCGCCTGCGAGATGACATTCACGAGATGCGCCGATGGGAGGCCAGCCCCATCCCGCCATCTCAGACCCGAGAGGAGCCCACATGGCTGAAAACTTCACCGGCCGCAAGCGGATGAGGAAGCGGTTCGGCTCGATCGCCGAAGTGGCGGAGATGCCGAATCTGATCGAGGTGCAGAAGAGCTCTTACGATGACTTCCTGATGGTCAAGGAGCCGGCCGGCGGCCGCCCTGAGACCGGCCTGCAGGCGGTGTTCAAGTCCGTTTTCCCGATCTCGGACTTCTCGGGCAAGGCGACGCTCGAGTTCGTCCGCTATGACTTCGACCCGCCCAAGTTCGACGTCGACGAGTGCCAGCAGCGCGACATGACGTACGCAGCCCCGCTGCGCGTGAAGCTGCGCCTCATCGTGTTCGATATCAACGAGGAAACTGGCTCGCGCTCGATCAAGGGCGTGAAGGAGCAGGACGTCTATATGGGCGACATGCCGTTCATGACTCAGAACGGTACGTTCGTCATCAACGGCACCGAGCGCGTGATCGTCTCGCAGATGCACCGCTCGCCGGGCGTCTTCTTCGATCATGACCGCGGCCGCACGCACGCTTCCGGCAAGCTGCTGTTCGCTGCCCGCATCATTCCTTATCGCGGCTCCTGGCTCGACTTCGAGTTCGACGCCAAGGACGTCGTCTATGTGCGCATCGACCGTCGCCGCAAGCTGCCGGTGACGACGCTGCTGTATGCCCTCGGCCTCGACGACGAGCAGATCCTCCGCACGTTCTACGGCTCGATCCTTGTGCGTTGGACCAAGAAGGGATGGACGATGCCGTTCATCCCCGAGAAGATGCGCGGCGTCACGCCGATCGCTGATATCGTCGATGCCAAGTCCGGCAATGTCGTCGCCAAGGCTGGTGAAAAAGTTTCCGTGCGCCGTGCGCGCGAGCTCGCCGAGAGCGGCGTCAAGGAAGTCCTGGTTGCGCCCGAAGATCTCGTCGGCAAACATCTGGCTGAGGACATCGTCGATCTCTCGACGGGTCAGATCCACGGTGAAGCCGGGAACGAGCTGGATCAGAAGCTGCTCGACAAGCTCACCGAGGCTGGTGTCGGCGAGTTCACTGTGCTCGACATCGATCACGTGACGGTCGGCGATCACATCCGCCTGACGCTGAAGGTCGACAAGAACGCCAACCGCGATGAAGCGCTGCTCGACATCTACCGCGTCATGCGCCCCGGCGAACCGCCGACGATCGACGCCGCCGAGACGCTCTTCCATGGCCTGATGTTCGATTCCGAGCGCTACGATCTCTCGGCCGTAGGCCGCGTGAAGATGAACATGCGTCTTGGCGACATCAAGGATTTCGTGCCTGCCGAAGACACGGTGCGCGTTCTCAGGCCCCAGGACATCCTGGCGGTCGTGCGCACGCTCGTCGATCTGCGTGACGGCAAGGGCGAGATCGACGACATCGACCATCTCGGCAATCGCCGCGTGCGCTCGGTCGGCGAGCTCATGGAGAACCAGTACCGCATCGGTCTCCTGCGCATGGAGCGCGCGATCAAGGAGCGCATGAGCTCTGTCGATATCGACACGGTCATGCCGCAGGATCTGATCAACGCGAAGCCGGCAGCGGCTGCCGTGCGCGAGTTCTTCGGCTCGTCGCAGCTCTCGCAGTTCATGGACCAGACCAATCCGCTCTCCGAGATCACGCACAAGCGGCGTCTCTCGGCGCTGGGTCCGGGCGGTCTCACGCGCGAGCGTGCGGGCTTCGAGGTCCGCGACGTGCATCCGACGCACTACGGCCGTATCTGCCCCATCGAGACGCCGGAAGGTCCGAACATCGGCCTCATCAACTCGCTCGCGACGTTCGCGCGCGTGAACAAGTACGGCTTCATCGAGAGTCCCTACCGCAAGGTGAAGGACAACGTCGTGACCGACGAGGTCGTGTACCTCTCGGCCATGGAGGAGATGCGCCATCACGTCGCTCAGGCCAATGCCGAGATCGACGACAAGGGCCGTCTCACCGGCGACCTCATCACGTGCCGCTTCAACGGTGACGTGCTGCTGGTGACGTCCGACAAGGTCGACTACATCGACGTGAGCCCGAAGCAGCTCGTGTCGGTCGCGGCGGCGCTCATCCCGTTCCTCGAGAACGACGACGCCAACCGCGCCCTCATGGGCTCGAACATGCAGCGTCAGGCTGTGCCGCTGCTCCGCGCCGAGGCGCCGCTCGTCGGCACCGGCATGGAGGAGGTCGTTGCGCGCGACTCGGGCGCCGCGATCGCTGCACGTCGCACGGGCATCGTCGATCAGGTGGACGCGACACGTATCGTTGTCCGCGCGACGGAGGAGCTGGATCCTTCGAAGCCGGGCGTCGACATCTATCGGCTGCGCAAGTTCCAGCGCTCGAACCAGAACACCTGCATCAATCAGCGTCCGCTGGTTACGGTGGGTGATCAAGTTCAGGCGGGCGAGATCATTGCCGACGGTCCTTCGACGGATCTCGGCGATCTCGCGCTCGGCAAGAACGTGCTCGTCGCGTTCATGCCGTGGATGGGCTACAACTTCGAGGACTCGATCCTTCTCTCGGAGCGCGTCGTCTCCGCCGACATCTTCACGTCGATCCACATCGAAGAGTTCGAGCTCAGCGCCCGCGATACGAAGCTCGGCCCCGAGGAAATCACGCGCGACATTCCGAACGTGTCGGAAGAGGCGCTGAAGAACCTCGACGAAGCCGGCATCGTCTACATCGGCGCCGAGGTTCAGCCGGGCGACATCCTCGTCGGCAAGATCACGCCGAAGGGCGAAAGCCCGATGACGCCGGAAGAGAAACTCCTCCGCGCCATCTTCGGCGAGAAGGCCTCCGATGTTCGCGACACCTCGCTGCGTCTGCCTCCGGGCGTCGCCGGCACGGTCGTCGAAGTGCGCGTCTTCAATCGCCATGGCGTCGAGAAAGACGAGCGCGCCATGTCGATCGAGCGCGAGGAGATCGAGCGTCTCGCCAAGGACCGCGACGACGAGCTCCAGATCCTCGACCGTAACGTCTACGGCCGTCTGCGCGAGGCCCTCATGGGCCGTGAGGTCTCAAAGGGACCGAAGGGTGCGCGCAAGGGCACGGAGATCAACGACGAGATCCTCGACGACATCCCGCGCAGCCAGTGGTGGGAGATCGGCCTCAAGGACGAGAAGGCCATGGCCGCTGTCGAGGCCATCGGCAAGCAGTACGAGGACGCCAAGAAGAGCCTCGAGCGCCGCTTCGTCGACAAGGTCGAGAAGCTGCAGCGTGGCGACGAGCTGCCTCCCGGCGTGATGAAGATGGTCAAGGTCTTCGTCGCCGTGAAGCGCAAGATCCAGCCGGGCGACAAGATGGCTGGCCGTCACGGCAACAAGGGTGTCGTCTCGCAGATCGTGCCCGTCGAGGACATGCCGTTCCTCGAGGACGGCACGCATGTCGACGTCGTGCTCAATCCGCTGGGCGTGCCTTCGCGCATGAACGTCGGGCAGATCCTGGAGACGCATCTCGGCTGGGCCTGCCGCGGTCTTGGTCGCGCAATCGATGAGGCGCTCGCGCAGTTCCACGCAAGTGGCGAGGCGGCGGAGCTGCGCAAGCAGCTCACCTCCGCATACGGCGAGGGCAACGGCGTCTCGAAGATGACCGACCAGGAGCTTAGCGCGCTCGGCGAGCAGGTGAAGCGCGGTGTGCCGATTGCGACGCCCGTGTTCGACGGTGCGCGTGAGCCGGACATCGTCGAGATGCTGAAGAACGCCGGCTTCGACACGTCGGGTCAGGTGACGCTGCGTGACGGCCGGACCGGCGATACTTTCGATCGCAAGGTCACGGTTGGTTACAAGTACATCCTGAAGCTGCACCACCTTGTCGACGACAAGATCCACGCCCGTTCGATCGGCCCCTACTCGCTCGTCACCCAGCAGCCGCTGGGCGGCAAGGCGCAGTTCGGCGGTCAGCGCTTCGGCGAAATGGAGGTGTGGGCGCTCGAAGCCTACGGTGCCGCGTACACGCTGCAGGAAATGCTGACTGTCAAGTCGGACGACGTCGCGGGTCGCACCAAGGCCTACGAGTCGATCGTGCGTGGCGACGACGCCTTCGAGGCGGGCATTCCCGAGAGCTTCAACGTGCTCGTGAAGGAAATGCGTGCCCTCGGCCTCAATGTCGAGCTGGTCAACAGCGAGACGGCACAGCTCGAGGACGAGACACCAGCAGCGGAGCCCGGCCCGCAGCCGCAGCTTCCGTCCGCCGCCGAGTGATGAATGCGCCGCCGCCCTTCGAGTTGGGCGGCGGTCCCTTCAGCGGTTGAGTATGCCGCGCCTGAAGGACACGGAACAGATCGCGCGCCCATGTCCCGGATCTCGGGTGCGCTGAACGACCAGGATCCGACCATCAGGGACGCCGCCCCCGTCCCGATCGAGGAGTGACGAGATGAACGAAATTCCGAACATCTTCAAACCGCAGGTGCAGCTCCCCGTCTTCGACCAGATCCGCATCTCGATCGCGAGCCCGAAGGACATCCATTCGTGGTCGTTCGGCGAGATCAAGAAGCCCGAGACGATCAACTACCGTACGTTCAAGCCGGAGCGTGACGGCCTGTTCTGCGCGCGCATTTTCGGACCGATCAAGGACTACGAGTGCTTGTGCGGCAAGTACAAGCGCATGAAGTACAAGGGCCTGATCTGCGAAAAGTGCGGCGTCGAGGTGACGCTCGCCAAGGTTCGCCGCGAGCGCATGGGCCACATCGAGCTCGCCGCGCCCGTCGCGCACATCTGGTTCCTGAAGTCGCTGCCGTCACGCATCGGCCTGCTGCTCGACATGACGCTCAAAGATCTCGAGCGCGTGCTCTACTTCGAGAGCTACATCGTGATCGAGCCGGGCGTCTCGCCGTTCAAGGAGAAGCAGCTCCTGAGCGAGGACCAGTATCACGCGGCCATCGAGGAGCACGGTGCGGATTCGTTCACCGCCGGCATCGGTGCCGAGGCGATCCGCGAAATCCTCACGTCCATGGACCTGCTTAGGATCAAGGATGAGATCCGCCAGGAGATCGCCGAAGCTACGACGGAGCTGAAGCCGAAGAAGCTCGCCAAGCGCCTCAAGGTCATTGAGGCCTTCATCGAGAGCGGCAACCGCCCCGAGTGGATGATACTGACGGTTGTTCCGGTGATCCCGCCCGAGCTGCGCCCGCTGGTGCCGCTCGACGGCGGCCGCTTCGCCACGTCCGATCTCAATGATCTCTATCGCCGCGTCATCAACCGCAACAACCGCCTGAAGCGGCTGATCGAGCTGCGCGCACCGGACATCATCATCCGCAACGAGAAGCGCATGCTGCAGGAGGCCGTCGACGCGTTGTTCGACAACGGCCGCCGCGGTCGCGTCATCACGGGCGCCAACAAGCGTCCGCTGAAGTCGCTGGCCGACATGCTCAAGGGCAAGCAGGGTCGCTTCCGCCAGAACCTGCTCGGCAAGCGCGTCGACTATTCGGGCCGCTCGGTGATCGTGGTCGGTCCCGAGCTCAAGCTGCATCAGTGCGGCCTGCCAAAGAAGATGGCGCTCGAACTCTTCAAGCCGTTCATCTATGCGCGCCTCCAGGCCCTCGGCCAGGCAGCGACCGTGAAGCAGGCGAAGAAGCTCGTCGAGAAGGAGAAGGGTGAAGTCTGGGATGTGCTCGACGAGGTCATTCGCGAGCACCCGGTCATGCTCAACCGCGCACCGACGCTGCATCGCCTCGGCATTCAGGCCTTCGAGCCCGTGCTGATCGAGGGCAAGGCCATTCAGCTGCATCCGCTGGTCTGTGCGGCCTTCAACGCCGACTTCGACGGCGACCAGATGGCCGTGCACGTCCCGCTGTCGCTCGAGGCGCAGCTCGAAGCGCGCGTGCTGATGATGTCGACGAACAACATCCTTCACCCTGCGAACGGCTCTCCGATCATCGTGCCGAGCCAGGACATCGTGCTCGGGCTCTACTACGTCTCGATCATGAGCGAGAAGGAAGTGGGCGAAGGCACGTTGCTGGGCTCTGTCGCCGAGGCGCGGCATGCGCTCGAAGCCGGCGCTGTGTCTCTGCACGCCAAGGTCCACGGCCGCGTGTCGTCCTTCGATGCGGAGGGCAAAGAGGTCACCGAGATCGTCGAGACGACGCCGGGACGTATGCTGCTCGGCGAGCTCTTGCCGAAGCGGCCTGGCGTGCGCTTCGCGCTCGTCAACCAGCTGCTGACGAAGAAGGCGATCTCCGGTCTGATCGACGCCGTCTACCGCAACTGCGGTCAGAAGGACACGGTCATCTTCTGCGATCGCATCATGGGCCTCGGCTTCCATCATGCCTTCAAGGCCGGCATCTCGTTCGGCAAGGACGACATGGTCATCCCGGACACCAAGGCCGGGATCGTCGAGGCAACGCGCGCCGAAGTGCGTGATTTCGAGCAGCAGTATCAGGACGGCCTGATCACGCAGCTCGAGAAGTACAACAAGGTCGTTGATGCCTGGTCGAAGTGCACGGATCGCATCGCCAAGGAGATGATGGACCGCATTTCGGCTGCGCAGATCGACCAGAAGTCCGGTCGCCAGCTGCCGGTGAACTCGGTCTACATGATGAGCCACTCCGGTGCGCGCGGTTCGCCGACGCAGATGAAGCAGCTCGCGGGTATGCGCGGCCTCATGACCAAGCCCTCGGGCGAGATCATCGAGACGCCGATCATCTCGAACTTCAAGGAAGGCCTCTCCGTGCTCGAGTACTTCAACTCGACCCACGGCGCGCGCAAGGGTCTCGCCGACACGGCTCTGAAGACGGCCAACTCCGGCTATCTGACACGCCGCCTCGTCGACGTGGCGCAGGACTGCATCATCACCGAGGAAGACTGCGGCACGGATCACGGCATCAGCGTGCAGGCGGTTGTCGACTCGGGCGAGGTCATCGTGCCGCTCTCGGCGCGCGTGCTCGGCCGTACGGCTGCTGAAGATGTGCTCGATCCGGCGACCAAGGAGGTGATCATCCCCTCCGGTACGCTGATGGTCGAGCGCGAGATCGAACTCGTCGACAAGGCGCAGGTGCAGGAGATCCGCATCCGCTCCGTGCTGACGTGCGAGTCCGAGATCGGCGTCTGCGGCAAGTGCTACGGTCGCGATCTCGCGCGCGGTACGCCGGTCAACATCGGCGAGGCCGTGGGCGTCATCGCCGCGCAGTCGATCGGCGAGCCGGGCACCCAGCTGACCATGCGTACGTTCCACATCGGCGGCGTTGCGCAGACCGTCGATCAGTCCTTCATCGAGTCGAACTTCAATGGCACGGTGAAGATCAGGAACCGTAGCGTTGTCCGCAACAGCCAGAACATGCTTGTGGCCATGGGGCGCGCGACGGTCATCGTGATCTTCGATCAGGGTGGCAAGGAGCTCGCCGCCCACAAGGTGCCGTACGGTGCGCGCCTCCATGTCGACGAAGGTGACAGCGTGAAGCGCGGTACGCGCCTCGCGCAGTGGGATCCGCACACGCGCCCCATCCTGAGCGAGACCGACGGTTTGGTCGATTTCGAGGATCTCGTCGAGAACGTCTCGGTCAACGAGCAGACCGACGAGGTCAAGGGCACGACCAACCGGGTCATCATGGACTGGCGCGCCAGCCCGCGTGGTCAGGACCTGAAGCCTGCGATTGTGATCAAGGAGGCGAAGGGCGGCAAGAACGTAAAGCTCGCGCGTGGTGGTGACGCCCGCTCGCTGCTCCCCGTCGATGCCGTGCTCTCGGTTGATCGCAACACCAAGATCAAGGCTGGTGACGTGCTTGCACGTATCCCGGTGGCGTCTGCGAAGTCGGGCGACATCACGGGCGGTCTGCCGCGCGTTGCCGAGCTCTTCGAAGCACGGCGGCCGAAGGATCACGCGATCATCGCCGAGATCTCGGGCACGGTCGAGTTCGGCAAGGACTACAAGAACAAGCAGCGCATTGCGATCAAGCCGGACGACGAGAACGGGACCGCGGTCGAGTATCTCATCCCGCGCGGCAAGAGCCTTGCCGTGCAGCATGGCGACCACGTCGAGAAGGGCGACTTCGTCTATGACGGCCATCCGGCCCCGCACGACATCCTTGCGATCAAGGGCGTCGAGGAGCTGGCGCGCTACCTCATCAAGGAAGTGCAGGACGTCTATCGTCTGCAGGGCGTGACGATCAACGACAAGCACATCGAAGTGATCGTTCGCCAGATGCTGCAGAAGATCGAGATCGAGGATCCGGGTGAGAGCCTGCATCTCCTCAAGGGCGAGCAGGTCGACAAGACCGAACTCGACGAGGAGAACCTGCGTCTCCACAAGGAGGGCAAGCGTCCGGCTTCGGGCAAGCCCGTGCTGCTCGGCATCACCAAGGCGTCGCTGCAGACGAACAGCTTTATCTCTGCGGCGTCCTTCCAGGAGACGACGCGCGTGCTCACCGAAGCTGCCGTCAACGGCAAGGTCGACACGCTCGAAGGCCTCAAGGAGAACGTGATCGTCGGACGCCTCATCCCGGCCGGCACCGGTGGCATGCTGCGCCGCCTGCGCCGTGTTGCGGCGAAGCGCGACGAGCTGATCGCGGCCGAGAAGGCGCGTCTCGCGAGCGAGCGTTCGCTGTCGGGGCCTGAGGAAGGTTCCGGTGGGCCGGCGCGCCGCCGGCGCCGGACGGCGGAGGAAGCCGCGGAGTAGGCGGCTTTCCAACGCGCGCTTCATCTGGCAAATCCAAGGGCCGGGGCAAATACTTGCCCCGGCCTTTTCTCATGCGCGGAAGATGCGGAGCGAGCGCGAGCCCCGATGAAAGATCACATCCGACGGCGATGGCTGCAGGGGCTGGCGATTGCGGCAGGCGTAGCGTTGGCGTTTATCGGCGTGCGCTTCGGCCTCGTGCCACGCTCGGCGGCGCGGTTCTTTGGTATTGATGCGCCGGCATCGCCCGCGCATCTGCACTACGTCATCGCGTTGCGCGATATTTGGCTCGGCCTGCTCTTGATCGTCGTCGCGCTGCTGTGTGACTGGCGGAGCATGGCGCTCTGGCTCGCGTTCGGTGCCGTCGTCTGCTTTGCCGATGCAGTGATCGTCGCGAATGCCACGGCGTGGACTGGTCCGCTAATCTTTCATGTCATGTCGGGCATCTATTGCGTGGCGCTGGCCATCATGTGCTGGGGTGAGGCGCGCCGGGCTGCATCGCTTCCCAAGCTGTGAGTGCCTGCCGCGTCTCGGCAACGTCATGCACGCGCAGGATCTGCACGCCCTGGGCAGCGCCGTGCAATGCCGCGGCGACCGAGCCCGGCACGCGCTCATGCGCATTCTTCGTGCCGCTCAACATGCCGATGAAGCTTTTGCGCGAGGCGCCGAGCAGCAGCGGCACACCTAGGCCGTGCAGCAGCGTCAGGCCGGCCAGCAGCTCCAGATTGTGGGTGAGCGTCTTGCCGAAGCCGATGCCCGGATCGACAACCAGGCGCGCGCGGTCGATGCCGGCTGCTTCGCACACGGCGATGCGCGTCGCGAGCCAGTCGCACACATCGAGCAGGCAGTCGTCGTAGCGTGGCGCCGATTGCATGGTGCGCGGATCGCCCTGCGCGTGCATGAGGATGACGGGCGCCTTTGATCGCGCTGCTATTTCCAGACACGCAGCTTCGTACGTCAGCGCCGCGACGTCATTGATGATGTGCGCACCGGCGGCCAGCGCGCGCCGCATGACCTCCGCTTTGCGCGTATCGATGGAGATGAGCGCCTTCGTACGCCCTGCTAGTCCCTCGACAACGGGAAGGACGCGGCGCAACTCTTCTTCGATCGCCACGGGCTCCGCGCCCGGTCGTGTCGACTCGCCACCGATGTCAAGAATGTCAGCACCCTCGGCCTCGAGCCGCAGAGCATGATCGATGGCTGCGCGTGCGGAGGCGAAGGTGCCACCGTCGGAGAAACTGTCGGGCGTAACGTTGACGATGCCCATGATACGCGGCCGATCGAGCGAAAGACCGGCGAGCGGCTGCCTCGGCGCTTCATGTTGCGTGAGAAGGCAGGCGAACTCGCTTTCGTATCGAGCGCGTTCGCGCGCCTCGGCAGCGGGCAGGAGTAGAGCCTCGTCGCGCGCCGTGCCCGTGCGCACGATGATCTCGGCTGCGGCCGCAGCAATGTCGGAGCGACCTGCAACGCGAATGAATAGGTCCGAGGAGTCGTCCGCCTGGAGTGATGGCATCAACGCTGCGGGACGCAGATAGCTTCGCGGATCAGCCGGGTGGCTCATGGTGGTAATCCGAAGCGCGGCCAATCCGTGACCGCAGCGCATTCTAGCCAAAAAAATCGGGCCCTGCGATGGGGCCCGATTCTGTTTCTCTGTGTTCGCCCGTGTCGACGTCAGGTCGGCTGGGGCTCCATGCCGCCATCACTCTCCGGCCGCTGCGGACGAATACGACCAGCAACGGGGACCGCCGAACCCGTCGGGCCCTTGGTCGCGTCGTCGTCCGTCGGCCGAATGATCTTCTCGCCGCGCATGACGGTAAGGCACTCTTCGCCCGAGATGGTCTCGTGCTCCATCAGCGCCTGCGCAACCGCTTCGAGCTTGTCGCGATTGGCCCCGAGCACTTCCCAGGCCCTGGCCTGCGCGGTCGTGACGATGCGGCGGATCTCCTCGTCGATGAGGCGTGCCGTCTCTTCGGACATGTTCTGGCGTTGCGTGATGGCGTGGCCGAGGAACACTTCCTGCTGGTTGTCCGTGTAGCGGAGCGGTCCGAGCACGTCGCTCATGCCCCACTCGGTCACCATGCTGCGGGCAAGGCCCGTAGCCTGCGTGATGTCGCTCGATGCGCCGGTGTTCAGATGCTCCATGCCGTAGATGATCTGCTCGGCGACGCGGCCGCCGAACGTCATGACGAGGCGAGCCTCGCACCACAGCTTCGAGTAGCTGAGCTTGTCGCGCTCAGGCAGGCTCATCGTCACGCCGAGCGCACGTCCGCGCGGAATGATCGTGACCTTGTGCAGCGGATCATTGCCGGGCACGAGCAGGTTCAGGATCGCATGACCTGCCTCATGGTAGGCCGTCGCGAGTTTCTCCTCCTCGGTCATGGCCATGGAGCGCCGCTCGGCACCCATCATGACCTTGTCCTTGGCATCCTCGAACTCGATCTGCGTGACCATCCGCTTCGAGCGCCGCGCTGCCAGCAGAGCCGCCTCGTTGACGAGGTTCGCGAGATCGGCGCCCGAGAAGCCGGGCGTACCACGCGCGATCGTCTTCGGTTCGACATCCGGCGCCAGCGGCACCTTGCGCATATGCACACGCAGAATCTTCTCGCGGCCGACGACATCCGGATTTGGCACCATGATCTGCCGATCGAAACGGCCGGGACGCAGCAGCGCCGGATCGAGCACATCAGGACGGTTGGTCGCGGCGAGGATGATAATGCCCTCGTTCGCCTCGAAGCCGTCCATCTCGACGAGCAGCTGGTTCAGCGTCTGCTCGCGCTCGTCATTGCCGCCGCCGAGGCCCGCGCCGCGATGGCGGCCGACCGCGTCGATTTCGTCGATGAAGATGATGCACGGAGCATTTTTCTTCGCCTGGTCGAACATGTCACGCACGCGGCTCGCGCCGACGCCGACGAACATCTCGACGAAGTCGGAGCCCGAGATCGTGAAGAACGGCACGTTCGCTTCGCCGGCGACGGCGCGCGCGATCAGCGTCTTACCCGTGCCCGGCGGGCCGACGAGCAGACAGCCGCGCGGAATGCGTCCGCCGAGCTTCTGGAACTTCTGCGGGTCGCGAAGGAACTCGACGATCTCCTGAAGATCGACCTTGGCCTCGTCGACGCCCGCCACATCTTCGAACGTCACGCGCCCGTGCCGCTCAGTGAGCAGCTTTGCCTTGGACTTGCCGAAGCCCATGGCCCGGCCGCCGCCCGACTGCATCTGGCGCATGAAGAAGATCCACACCGCGATCAGCAGCAGCATGGGAAACCAGGACAAGAGCACGTTGAAGATCGACGGGACGTCTTCGTCCTTCGGCCGCGCCGAGATGCGCACGCCCTTCTTGTTCAGGCGCTCGACGAGGGTCGGATCCTCAGGGGCATAGCTCGTGAATGAGCGCGACTTGTCGGAGTACTGACCCGACAGCCGGTTGCCCTGGATGGTCACCTCGGAGACATTGCCCCCGTCAACTTGGGCCAGCAGCTCGGTGTAGCTGATCTCGTTTCCACGCCGCTGCTGCGACGGGCTCTGGAACATGTTGAACAGCGCGATCAGAAGCAGGCCGATGATGACCCAGATCGCGAAGTTCCGGAAATGCGTGTTCATGTACACCCCTTCCTGGTGGCACCCGATCGTCCGCGGCAACGCTCGAGCCCGCGCGGATCACTTGGCCTCGGGGAGGCCTGGTCCACAAGTGTTGAGCTTAAGATAGGTTGGCGAGCCATATTTGCCAAGAATTGGTGCACGAATCCTACTCTAGGCCACTGATCTTGCGCAAAGTAGGTGAACGGCGGCCAATGGCGGTGGCGGCACGCGGTCGCGCTGCGCCCGAAACGGCTGCTGCATTTGAGCGTAGTACCTGCAATTTCAGGCAAATGCTGCCTCGTCGACATCACGGCATTTGCGTCACGATGACGCTTGCGAGGAGTGCCGCGAGGAGTACCAGGCCGACTGCCAGGGGCCATTGCCCTCCGCTCCCAGTACTCCGCGGGCCAGAACCAGGCCTGATCACGCCGCGGGGCGGCGCATCCTCGGCGGTGGCAGGCAGGCCTGCGCCGAGCACCCGCGCAGTGACGACCGTGGCGTTATCCTGCCGCGGCAGCCTGAGGCCTTCGACGGTCGCGACCAGCGTTCGTGCCAGGGTGGCCGCACCGGCCTCTGCGTTTTCGCCGATGATCTGAGCGATTTCGGGATCGCTCAGCACGTCGAGCCCGTCGCTCGCCAGGAGGACCACGTCGCCGCTGGCGAGGGGCACACTGGCGGTGGGGCCGTCGATCTCCTCGATGGCGTGTCCGGAGAGCGCTGAGGCGAGCAGCGAGCTTGCCGCAAGTACCGCCGGGTCGTCGGGAGCCCGTCCATTACGGATCATCATGCCGGCCTGCGAGTGGTCCGCATTCAATTTGGCCAGCTGACCGCGGCGCCAGACATAGAGATGACTGTCGCCGACGCTCACCCAGTTCAAGCGTCCCTCCGCTATGACAGCGGCGACGGCCGTGCTGGCCATGCTGCGCTCGCCATCGGCCGGGTCGCGTGCCGTGCGGATACGCGCGTTCGTCTCGAGGATGGCATCGTCGAGCGCTCGGCCATGAACGTCCGATCGGGCGAATGCGCCGTTCGCTGCACGCTCCCGGAATGTCTCGACGACGATTCCCGCGGCCTTCGCGCCATCGGCGTGTCCCCCGAGACCGTCTGCGAGCACGAGCAGGACCGGATCGCCGCCTTCGCCGAGAGGCACGATAGCGGATGCATCCTGCTGCTCGGCCCGCGTGCCGATGATCTCGGCCATAGCGATGTCGAGCTCGATCATGGGGCGAAGTCTGCGCTCTCGCGCTCCCGCTGTCCAATGAACAGCAGGCAACAAGGGGTGCTCTAGGACTCGATCGCAATGTTGTCGATGAGGCGCGTCTTGCCGAGCCACGCAGCAACGAGCACGCGGCCCGCGCCCTTGGTGGGATCGTAGGCACCGAGCGTCGCGGCATCGCGCACCGCGACATAGTCGATCGTCCCGAAGCCACCCGCGGTCAATTTCGCTGCCGCCTCGGCGCAGGCCTCATCGGCATTGCCGCCTTCCAGGATGCGCGCTGCGACGCCGCTGATCACCTGATGAATGAGCGGAGCCGTGCGCCGCTCATCGGCGCTGAGATAGCGATTGCGGCTCGACATGGCGAGACCGTCCGGTTCCCGCACGGTCGCTGCGCCAACGATCGCGAGCGGCATGTCCAGATCGCGCACGATCTGACGGATCACGGCCAGCTGCTGGTAATCCTTCTCGCCGAAGACGGCAATGTCGGGCGTAACTTGCTGGAAAAGCTTCGTGCACACGGTCGCGACGCCGCCGAAGAAGTGCGGGCGGAAGTCCGTTTCGAGCCCCTCGGACGCACCGCCCGGCACCACGCGCGTTGCAAAACCCGTCGGGTACATTTCGCTGGCCGTCGGCGCCCAGACCAGATGGCAATCGGCGCGTGCTAGTTGCGCGACATCGTCGTCGAAGGTGCGCGGATAGGTCGAGAAGTCCTCAGTCGGCGCGAATTGCGTCGGATTGACGAAGATCGACGTGACTACGCGATCGCAGGTCTCGAGCGCGATGCGCACCAGCGATATGTGCCCCTCATGGAGGGCGCCCATGGTCGGTACGAGGCCGATGCGGCGGCCTTCACTGCGCCATGTGCGCACGCGCAGCCTGAGATCGGCGACGGTGGCGCTGACGGGGATTGGCGTCGAGGGCATTTGCGGCTCCCGCATGGACGCGCGTTCGCGCGACATCATTGTTGCGCTTCGATTGTCGCTCGGTGGGAAGAAGTCAAGCCTTCAGGCCCGCCGTGGACCCGTCACGATGTCCGCGGGAGGAGGAACGTCAACAGGCCGAGCGCCGGCACCCACGCGACGAGCTTGAACACAGCGACGATGCCGACCCAGTCCGCGAGAAGACCCAGTGCCGCCGCTGCAATTCCGCCGAGCCCGAAGGCGAGGCCATAGAACAATCCGCCGACGAGGCCCACGCGATGCGGCACGAGGTCGATCGCGTAGATCAGGATGGCCGAGAACGCGCTCGCCATGATGAGGCTGATGAGGACACTGAGCACGCCGGTCCAGAAAAGATCCGCGTGGGGGAGGATCAGTGCGAACGGCAGCGCGCCGACGATCGAGAGCCAGATCACGCGGTGGCGTCCGATGCGGTCGCCGACCATGCCGCCAATGATCACGCCGACCGCGCCGACCACCAGATAGAGGAACAGCATGACCTGAGAGAGCTGCACGGAAACGCCGAAGCGCTCGATGAGATAGAACGTGTAGTAGGACGTAAAGGCCGCGGTGTAAGCGTTTTTCGACAGCAGGATCAGGATGAGGATCGCCATGGCGAAGAGCACATGCCCCGTGGGGAGCATGGGCCCGGTATGGCTCGCGCTCGTGCCCTGGCCCGCTGATGCGGCGGCCGCAGCCTGCGATCTGCGCATCTCGATATAGCGCGCGCCAGTCCAGGCCATAAGAACCATGGCCACCAGCGCCACCACCGACACCCATGCGAGGCTCGCCTGACCGCGTGGAACCACGAGCATCGCGGCAAGCAGCGGGCCTGCTGCATAGCCGACGTGGCCGCCGATCTGGAAAATACCCTGCGCGAAGCCTTGCTGGCCGGCGGCCGCGTGGCGCGCCATGCGGGTGGCCTCGGGATGGAAGACGGCCGAGCCGAGCCCGATCATGGCTGCGGAGGCGAGTACCGTGCCGTAGTTGGGTGCGAAGGACAGGCCGAAGAGCCCGACGAGCGTTGCGCACATGCCGGCTACCATCGCATACGGCCAAGGCCGCGCATCGGTGACGTGGCCGAGGATCGGCTGCAGCAGTGACGACGTCACCTGGAAAGCCAGCGTGATCAGGCCGATCTGCGCGAAGTCGAGCTGGTACGCCTCCTTGATCAGAGGGTACATGGCCGGGATCATCGACTGAATAAGGTCATTCAGCAGGTGCGCCCCGCTCAGGGCGACCAGGATAGGGAGCAGTGGCCGGTTGGCGGCTTTGGTGAGCGTTGCGGTCATGGCCGGGGAGGAATGATCCTGCTCGGGCGCGTCGTCAACTGACATCTCAGCGGCGCATGGCGGGCATTCGGTAGCATCCAGGGCCGCGGTCAGGCGACCCTAGGGCAGCCCTTCCGTCCTGAATAGCGTCACGCGAATACCGCCATTCGCCACCGGGGCTGTCGTTGGAAGGAACGGCAAACCGGTCGCATTCGCGAGCCAAGTCTCATTGGTGATCAAGCCGACCCGCCAGCCTGCGAAACGGCTCTTCAGCATATCGCCCAAGGCGCGATAGAGCGCCAGGAGCCGCTTCTTGTCGCCGATGCGATCGCCATAGGGGGGATTGATGACGACGAGGCCAGGCGGTCCTGCTGGCGGCACGAGATCGCTGATGCTGTGCTGTCTGAACTCAGTCATGTCGGAGACGCCGGCCCGCGCCGCATTGGCACGGCTCATCTCGACGGCACCGGCATCGCGATCACTACCGTAGAATCTCAGTTCCGGTTTTGATGCGGGTGGCATGCGGCGCATCTCGTTCCAAGTCGTGGCATCGAACGTCGCAAGCTGCTCGAAGGCAAAGTGCCGCTCGCGCCCCGGTTTCAATCCGGCGGCGATTTCCGCTGCCTCGATGATGAATGTGCCGGATCCGCACATGGGATCGACGACGGTCTCTTTGCCGTCATAGCCGCACTGGCGCAGGAAGAGCGCCGCCATGGTCTCGCGCATGGGCGCCTTGTTGACGGCGACCTTGAAGCCACGCTTGTGCAGAAGCTCGCCTGAGGTGTCGACGCTGATCGTGCAGAGGTCGTTCTCGATGCGCGCCATGATGCACACTGGCGCGTCGTCCGCCGGCTTTGCGCCTAGTGTCTCGCGAATGGCATTCTCGATGCGCTGGGCGGCGGCGCCTGAATGGTAAATCTTCGACGCCTTGCAGGTCGCCTCGACGCGGAATGGCGCATCCTTGCGCAACACATCTCCCCACGCGACGCGGCGCGCTTTCTTCTCGAGCTCAGCGAGTTGAAAGGCGCGGAATGTCTCGACGCGGGCCAGCACCTTGTTTGCCCCGCGCACTTCCAGATTGGCGCGCCAGGCATCACGCCAGTTTCCGTTGACCGTAACGCCACCTGCGATCTGCTTCGCGGCTCTGAAACGGAGCGACTTGACCTCCTCCCACAGCACAGCCTCCAGGCCCGGTGCAGTCGCCAGGAAGATCTCGAAATGGTCGGTCGGTTTCATTGATGTCTGCCCAGGTGAACCCTTCGGGCGCTCTCACGTTAAGTAGATGAGTCCCCAACAGCATGGAGGATGTACGCGTATGCTGGACTATTTGAAATCCCTCTTCTGGCCCGACGAGGAGCGCCGGAACGAGACCGAGAAGGACGAGCAACTGCGCAAGCTGGAAATCGATGAGCCGATGGAAGGCGCGGGTGCGTTGCTCGCTGGCGAACACAACAAGTCAGAAACCGAGGAGAACCTCGAGCGGGAATCGGAGCACCGCAGCTAGCCGCTCAGGCTTGGCCTCACTCCAGCGGTGCAAGCCGCGTGTCGAGCCCGAGCACGAGACACCAATGCGGCTCGAAGTTCGCGCCCATAGGCCAGACGTTCGCGCGGAAGGCCTCGAGCAGGCCTTCCTCGTACTTCTTGAACCAGGTCTTCTTGCAGAGAACGAACTTGGTTGCCGCGAAGATCGACTCGCGATCGATGATGCAGAGTACCGTCATCTCGGGGTGGCGGTCGAGATAGGCCTGCACGGCGAGCATCAGCGTAGGGTAACCCGGATGCAGCATGTCATCGAGCACGATGACGCCGTCATCGCGGATCACGGCGGTCGCGAGTTCCAGGTCCTTGGTCAATGCGGCTTGCGTGTGCTCGCCATCGACGTGAATGAGGCGCACTTTCTCGCCGTCGAGCTTTGCGAGCAGCTCCGCGGGCGTGATCTTGTTGCTGTCAGCCTTCCAGGTGATGCGTTTATCGGCAGGCACGCTCTGGCGCACGCAGTTTGCCTCGAAGCGGTCGATCACTTGCGGGTTCGGCCACTCGAATGTGTCGATGCCGAGCGCCCGTTCGCCGTCCTTCAGTGCCTTGGCGAGCGCTATGAAGAAGCGCCCCTCGAAAGCGCCGAGCTCGGCGACCGGGCCCTTCACGCCGAGGTCCGACTGAATCCGCATGAGCCCGCAACAGACGGCCGCCGCAAAGCGCGACGACATGCCGATCACCTTGTCGTAGCTCCCATCGAGATAGGCATCGACGGTGGTGATGCCGGAGGCGACGGTAACCGGTGCTGTCATGCTCATTCCTAGAATCCATTGAGCGCTATGCGCTCGGGCCTAAAAACCGTAGAGTGCGGCGCGCTCCGGATCCTTCGTTGCCACGAGCCGGGCGAGATCGACGATGACCTTCGCCTGCTTCCACGTTGCGTCATCCTGGAACTTGCCGTCGACGATCGCGGCGCCGGTGCCGTCCGGCATGGCGGCGAGAATTTTCTTCGCAAATGCGACTTCATCAGGGTCGGGGCTGAAAACGCGCTTGGCGATGTCGATCTGCGTCGGGTGCAGCGACCAGGCGCCGAGGCAACCCTGCAAGAATGAATTGCGGAATTGCGATTCGCAGGCCGCGAGATCCGAGAAGTCGCCGAACGGCCCGTAGAACGGCTTGATGCCGACGCTGAGGCAGGCATCGACCATTTTCTGCACGGTGTAGTGCCAGAGGTCTTGCTGGGCGAAGGCGCGCTTGCTGCCGTCCGCCGTTGCGTCGGCGATCACGCCATAGTCGGGATGGCCGCCACCGACGCGCGTCGTCTTCATGCCGCGTGAGGCCGCGAGGTCGGCAGGTCCAAGGCTCATTCCGTGCATTCGCGGCGAGGCCGTCGCGATCGCTTCGACATTCTTCACGCCTTCGGCCGTTTCCAGAATGGCGTGGATGAGAATGGGCTTCTTGATGGCATGTTTGGCCTCGAGCTGGGCCAACAGTTGATCCAAGTAGTGGATGTCCCATGGGCCTTCGACCTTGGGCAGCATCATGACGTCGAGCTTGTGCCCGACGGCCGGCACGATGGCGAGAATGTCGTCGAGGCCCCAGGGCGAGTTCAGGCAGTTGATGCGCGTCCACAGGCCCGTATTGCCGAAGTCATTGGCGTTCGCCATCTCGATGAATCCGGCGCGCGCATTCTCCTTCTGATCGGCGGGAATGGCGTCCTCGAGATTGCCGAGCACGACGTCCACCTGTTTGATCAGCTCGGGCAGTCGCGCGCGGATCTTCGCGTTGTGCGGCGGCACGAAATGAATCATGCGCTCGAGCTGCACGGGGAGCTGCCGATAGGGCTCGGGTGCGCCTGTGGCGAGGGCGGCGAAGAATTTTGCCGGAGTGCGCGTCACGCTCATGGTTCGCCTGGGCCTCGCTGGATTTGGCTCGCTCGATGGGGTTCGTAGGCCCCTTTGTAGCGTGGCCTTCGCAGCTGCGAAAGGCGACCGATTGGAGATGTCCGCCGGAAGGATGGGCAGCGAGGCGCGCGATCAGCGTTCGCGCTTCCCGTCCTTCTCATTCACCCAGCGGGCATTCCACCACATCCACTGCTCGGGATTCTCGCGGATCCAGCTTTCGAAGACCGCGAATATCGCCGCGGTCAACGCGGCGGTGTCGGCGGTGCGCGCCGCTGTCTTCGGAAGCGGCACCTCGGTGAGGTCGATGCGGAAGCGGCTTTCGTTGCCGATGCGAAGACAGCGCCCCATCCAGACGTTCGCGCCGAGATGCCGCGCAATCATCGCCGGAACCGGGGTGACGCGCGTGAAATGCCCCATGAAGGGTATCACCACGCCGCGGCGTTCGTAGTGGTCGCTTACAAAGCCGATCGTTCCGCTCTGGCGAACATGATCCACAAGCAGGCGCGCGGTTCTGTGGCCGCTTCCGGCCTCGGTCTCCGCGCCCTTGCCCATGAGGCCCGCCGGATAGAGAGGCGCACGCTGCTGGCGCAGGAGGCGATCGAGGTAGGGATTGGCCAGGGGCCGATAGACGCCTGCCGGTGCGAGGCCGAACTTCGTCATCGGCCAGACGGCGAGCTCCCAGTTGCCGAGATGGGCCGTGACGCCGATCGATGAGCCGGCATCGTGCATGCGCGCGCGCCACTGCTCCTCGTTCGCGATCTCGAGCCGCGAGGGATCGGCGATGATGCGGTCGATGTAGAATGTCTCGGCGAAGACGCGGCCCATGTTCGCCCACATCGCGCGGGCGATATCGCGGCGTCGCGCATCATCGTAGTCGGGAAAGGCCAAGGCGAGGTTCTGCATGGCGCGACGGTTCTGGCGCAGCCAGGGCCCGATGAGCCGGCATACGGCGGCAACGAAGCCGACGCCAATGCGCATGGGGAGCGCACGAAACAGCTTGATCGCAACCCACACGAGCGCGAACTCGGCGCGGTGCTTGATGTCCCGTGCCCTATCGACCGGGCGCTTGGGCGGCTCGGTGACGGTGGGCTCGGGCGGCGGCTGGCTTACGACCTGATCCATGCCTTTAGGACCACCGCCTGTTGGACCACATCCACTGCTCGGGTGCTTCCCTGATCCAAGCCTCGAACTCGCTCTGCATCTTGGTCGTGATCCATTTGACGTCGTCGGCCTGGCTTGCCGTGCGCGGCACCTTGAGCTCCTTGATCTCGATGGTGAACCGGCTCTGGTTGCCAACACGCAGGCACCGCGCAAGCCAGATGCGCGCGCCGACCCGGCGCGCGATCATCGCCGGGATGACGACAGAGGGTGCTGGCTGGCCGAAGAACGGCACCGGCATGCCATATTTGTCATAGAGATCACAGACCAAACCGAGCCTACCTCCCCGCCGCACCAGATCCATAATCAGGCGCGCCGTCTTCCGGCCCTCCTCTTGGTCGCCATCCATCCTACCCTTGCCGAGCAGCCCGGCCGGATAGAGGTCCTTGCGCTGGTGCCTGAGGAAGGCGTCGACGTAGGGGTTTTTCACATTGCGGTAGACGGCGGCAGGATTGGCGCCCGCGACCGTCAGCGGCCAGATGGCCAGTTCCCAGTTGCCCATGTGCAGGGAGACGCCGATAGCAGGCCCCAGCTTGTCTTTGTACCGATGGAAAACTTCGCTGTTCAGGATCTCGATGCGGTCCGGCTCGGCGATGATCCGGTCGATCTGCATGGTCTCCGCCATGACCCGTCCGAGATTACCCCACATGGCGCGGGCAATGGCCTCGCGCTCGGCCTCACTCTTTTCAGGGAAGGCGATTTGAAGATTGGCGAGGGCGCGCTTATGGCGACGATTGCGCGGTGCGATCTTCTGCCACGCCCAGGCCGAGAAGTTCGCTGCGGTATCGAGGGGGAGCAGTCGCACGAGGCCGACGAGCAGCCGCAGCGCGGCGTATTCGAGCCGATAGCGAAGATCCCTGAGCAGCGCGTTCATGAAACTCCGACGCTCCAGCGTCGCTTGTGCCCGATCGACGGGCGATGACGTCTCCCGATCCCGCGCGACGGCATTGCCGTATGGTGCAGCGCGTGGTCTGTGGAGCGAATGTCGTCGAGTGCCCCCCCGCGTCAACCCTTCATGGCGCAATGACAGTGGGTTTCGGCAATGTCCTGTGGGCGAATTGCATGTCAGTATGTCCCGGGAGCCGCAGGACGAAATCCCCGCAACCGCCTTCTGATCACGTGAGCCTTAATGCGTGGTTTAGCCGCAACATAAGCCTGGTATCTCCGCAACAGATATGACCATTCCGATCATCGAGCGCGCCGGCCCGCTTCTCAGCCGCTACCGCGTCCTGCTCTGCGACGTCTGGGGTGTCGTCCATGACGGCATCACCGCCTATCCCGGTGCGAACGAGGCTCTGCCCCGGTTCAGGCAGGCCGGCGGGATTGTCGTGCTCGTCTCCAATGCACCACGGCCCGGACCATCAGTCGCCCGCCTTCTGGATGAGAAGTCGGTTGTCCGTGAGACCTGGGACGCGATTGTCACGTCGGGCGATATCGCACTGAGCCACATTGCGGAGGTCGGCTACGAGCGCCTCCACCGCATCGGTCCGGAACCGCGGGACAGCGCTTTTTTCGACGGTTTGCCAGGGCCGCACGTGGCAATCGAAGATGCGGACGCGATCGTCTGCACGGGCCTCAACCGTGATCGACACGAGCAGCCCGAGGCCTATCTCCCTCTGCTCGAGGAGGCACTGGCGCGCCAATTGCCGTTCGTCTGCGCCAATCCCGACCTCGCCGTTCACGTCGGGGCCGACCTACTGCCATGCGCGGGCGCCATCGCCGCCCTTTACGAGGCCCGCGGCGGAACGGTCTTCTGGGCAGGCAAGCCGCATCCCATTGCCTATAGGACAGGGCTCGCGCGGGCCGCCGAGCTGGCGGGCGGTCCGCTTGATCGGTCCCAGGTTCTCGCCATCGGCGATGCGGTGCGAACGGATCTTGCGGCCGCGGCGGGCGCGGGGGTGGATTCACTCCTCATTGCCGGCGGTCTCCATCGTGACGAGGTCATGACCAATGGGGCAATCGACCCGGCACGGCTGGCGAGCTTGCTCGCGCCCCCAGCACCGCGTCCAGTCGCCGCCATGCTTCATCTCGCATAGTGAAATCTTGGATGGTGAATGGGGCGCCACCCGCCTGAACTATCCGCAGCGATACCGTCGAGCGACGGATGCACGCCTCCACGCGGCGTGGTAACAGTCGCTGTTTCCATCAGATAGAGCCTACGGGGCGCCGTCTGCCCGGCCGGAGCTGGAGATCTTACTGAATGCGCATCAGCAGGTTCTTCATCGACAGGCCGATCTTTGCCGCCGTGGTCTCGCTGTTCATCACGATCATCGGCGCGGTCGGCTATCTGGCCCTTCCGGTCACCCAGTTTCCGGAGATCTCGCCGCCGACGATTACCGTCTCCGCCACCTATCCAGGTGCCGGCGCGCAGACAGTCGCCGACACCGTTGCTGCCGTCATCGAGCAGGAGATCAACGGCGTCGACGGCATGATCTACATGTACTCGCAGTCGACGCAGCAAGGCACGATGTCGATCACCGTGACCTTCGAGGTCGGCTACGACATCGACAAGGCGCAGGTCCTGGTCCAGAACCGCGTGGCGGCAGCGGAGCCGCGCCTTCCCGAGGAGGTGCGACGGTCCGGCGTGCAGGTGCGCAAGAACTCGCCCGACATGCTGCTGATCATTCACATGGTGTCGCCGGACAGCACCTACGATCAGGTCTACATCTCCAACTATGCGCTGCTGAATGTGCGTGATGCCATCGCCCGCGTGCAGGGCGTCGGCGAGGTGAACGCCTTCGGCGCGCGCGAGTATTCGATGCGGGTCTGGCTCGATCCCGAGCGCATCGCTGCCCTGAACCTGACGGCTGAGGAAATCCTGGCGGCCTTGCGCCAGCAGAATGTTCAGGTCGCGGGCGGTGCGATCGGCGAGCCGCCGATGCCGAACCAGGGAGCCTTCGAGCAGTCGCTGCAGCTGCGCGGTCGTCTCGTCGAAGCCCGTGAGTTCGAGGAGATCGTAATCAAGACGGGCGCCGACGGCCGCACGGTGAAGCTTAAGGACGTCGCGCGCGTCGAACTCGGTGCTATCTCGTACAACACGTACGGCTACATGGACCGCAGTCCTGCGACGGTGCTTGCAGTGACGCAGGCGCCGGGCAGCGACGCTTTGAAATCGGCGCGCGAGGTCCGCGCGCTCATGGCGGAGATCGCGAAAAGCTTCCCACGCGGCCTCGAGTATCGCATCATCTACAATCCGACGGAGTTCATCGAGGTCTCGATCGACGCCCTGATGTGGACAATACTCGAGGCGATCGCGTTGGTCGTTCTCGTGATTATCGTCTTCCTGCAGACGTGGCGGGCGACCCTTATCCCACTCCTCGCGATCCCGATCTCGCTGATCGGCACCTGCGCCGTCATGCTGGCGCTCGGCTATTCGATCAACTCGCTGACGCTGTTCGGCCTCGTGCTCTGCGTCGGCATCGTGGTCGATGATGCGATCGTTGTGGTCGAGAACGTCGAGCGCAGGCTGCGCGAGGGGCTGTCACCGATCGAGGCGGCGCGCACGACCATGGACGAGGTGGGCGCCGCGCTCATCGCGATCCTGCTGGTGCTGGTTGCGGTGTTCGTGCCGTCGGCATTCATCGGCGGCATCACGGGAGCCTTCTTCCGACAGTTCGCCGTCACAATCGCAACGGCAACGGTCATCTCAGTGTTCGTGTCGCTGACGTTGTCGCCGTCTCTGGCCGGTCGCTTGTTCAAGCCGCACGAGGAGCATCAGGCGAACCATCGCAAGACGCTCGGTGAGATCATTCTCTGGCCGGTGCACGCCTTCTTCCGCCTGTTCAATCGCCTGTTCGGTGCCTTCGAGAATGGCTATGCGAAGTTCGTTCGCGCCCTCTCTTGGGCCTCGCCGTTTATGCTGGTCATCTACGCTGGCCTCATGTTTGGCGCGTACCTCCTGGTCACATCGACGCCGACAGGCTTCATTCCCGCGACCGATCGCGGTGCAGTGATCGTGTCCATGAGCCTACCGCCCGGCGCGTCCGTCGAACGAACCAACGAGGTCTTCAATCAGGCGAACTCGATCATCCTCTCGACCCCGGGCTTCAGGAACACGTCCGGCTTCGTCGGACGCAACGGCACTACGTTCACCAATGCATCGAACGCCGCGGCGCTCTTCAGCATTCTCGAGAATCACGAGGAGCGCGATCGGCTCGGCCTGACGCTCGACAAGATCACCGCCGATCTCCGCCAGCGCCTCTCGGTCATCAAGGATGCGAACATCCTGGTGTTCGTGCCGCCGGCCGTGCGCGGCATGGGCAATGCGAGCGGGTTCTCCATGCGCCTGCAGGATCGTCAGGCGCTCGGTTCGCAAGTCTTGTACCAGGCGTCCCAGGACCTCCTCGCCGCGGCTCGTCAGGAACCGGGCATCTCGAATATCTTCAGTACGTTTCAAGTCTCGACGCCACAGGTCTTCGTCGACGTCGATCGCGTCAAGGCGCAGATGCTGCGGGTGCCGGTCGGCGCCATTTTCGAGGCGCTGCGTGTCTACATGGGCTCGGCCTACGTCAACGACTTCAATATGTTCGGGCGGCCTTACCGGCTCGTCGTACAGGCGGACGCGAGCTTCCGCGCCGATCCGGCCAACGTCGCGCGCATTCGCGTGCGTAACGCCGATGGCCAAATGGTGCCGCTTGGCTCGCTTGTGACATTCCGCGAGACCGCCGGTCCAGAGCGCGTACCACGCTACAATCTGTTCCCCGCCGTCGAGATCAACGGGTCGGCGGCGTCCGGCGTGTCATCGGGGCAGGCGCTGGATATCATGCAGCGGGTTGCCGCCTCGACTTTGCCGCCCGGAATCACCTTCGAGTGGTCGGACCTATCGTTCCAGGAGAAGCGCGCCGGTCGCACCGGCTACCTGATCTTCGCGCTGTCGGTGCTGTTCGTGTTCCTCGCATTGGCCGCGCAATACGAGAGTTGGACGCTCCCGCTCGCGATCATCCTGATCGTGCCCATGTGCCTGCTCGCGGCGACCTTCGGCGTCTGGTGGGAGGGGAAGGACATCAACATCCTGACCCAGATATCCTTCGTGGTGTTGATCGGTCTTGCGTCGAAGAATGCCATTCTCATCGTCGAGTTCGCGCGGCAGCAGGAGGAGATGGGCAAGGACATCGTGACTGCGACGGTCGACGCATGCCGTATGCGTCTGCGGCCCATCATCATGACGTCGCTCGCCTTCACGCTCGGCGTCGTGCCGCTCTATCTCGCGACCGGCGCTGGCTATGAGATGCGTCAGGCTCTGGGTATTGCTGTGTTCTGGGGCATGATCGGCGTCACGATGTTCGGCCTCCTCTTCACGCCGGTGTTTTACATTGTCATTCGCCGGATGGAGGACTGGCGCCGCCGTCGCCGTGTCGCTCGCAGCAAGGGGCACGACGCGCTCCCGGCGCCTGCCGAGTGAGGTTCGCGTTCGGCGAACGAACCGATGCCGTACGTGACTGATCTTCCGATCGAGGGTGTGCTGCCGGAGATCGCGGCGGCGCTCTCGGGCGGCACTTCTGCCGTGCTTGTTGCCCCGCCGGGTGCCGGTAAGACGACACGCGTGCCGCTCGCGCTGCTCGACGCGCCGTGGCTCGCTGATCGCAAGATCCTCGTATTGGAGCCGCGCCGCCTTGCAGCACGTGCGGCCGCCGAGCGCATGGCCACACTTCTAGGCGAGAAAGTTGGCGACCGCGTTGGCTTGCGTGCGCGCCTCGATACGCGCGTCGGCCCACGAACGCGCATCGAGGTCATCACCGAAGGCGTCTTCACGCGCCTGATCCTCGCCGATCCTGAACTCACAGGTGTCGGTGCTATCCTGTTCGATGAATTTCACGAGCGTTCGCTCGATGCCGATCTCGGCCTTGCGCTGGCGCTCGATGCGCGCGCGGGACTACGCGAGGATCTCCGTATTCTCGTCATGTCCGCGACGCTCGACGGCGCGCGTGTGGCCAATCTGCTCGGCAATGGCGTACCCGTCATCACCAGCGAGGGGCGCGCATTTCCCGTCGAGACGCGTTATCTCGGCCAGGATACGGGCGCCCGCATCGAGGATCGCGTCGCAGAGGCAGTCCGGCGCACGCTGGCCAACGAAGCCGGTTCCATCCTCGTATTCCTCCCCGGACAAGGCGAGATAACGCGCACGGCCGAGCGGCTCGATGCGAGCACGCTTCCACCGGACGTAGATCTGGTTCAGCTTTTCGGCGCCCTCGACAGTCGCACACAGGTACGCGCCATCGAGCCGGCGCCACCGGGACGGCGCAAGGTCGTCCTCGCGACGTCGATCGCAGAGACCTCCATTACCATCGACGGTGTGCGCGTCGTGATCGACAGCGGCCTCGAGCGTGTGCCGCGCTACGAGCCGGACGTCGGCATCACGCGTCTCGAAACGCAGCGCGTTTCGCGTGCTTCCGCCGACCAACGGCGCGGTCGCGCAGGCCGCACCGAGCCCGGTATCTGTCTGCGCCTTTGGGACGAGCCACAGACCGCTGGCCTCCTGCCCTTCCGCGCGCCGGAAATACGCGCCGCCGATCTGTCCGGCCTTCTCCTCGATTGCGCGGCTTGGGGTGTCACCGATCCGCTCTCGCTATCCTGGCTCGATCCGCCGCCCTCCGGTGCCCTGGCGGCCGCGCGCGAAGAGCTCATGACGATCGGTGCCCTGGATGCAGATGGCAAGCTCACGGACGCAGGCCATCGACTGCGCCGTCTGCCGCTGCCGCCTCGCCTCGCGCGCATGATCGTCGCCGCCGCCGAGATGGGCGAGGCACCGCGCGCCGCAGAGATCGCGGCTGTTCTCGTCGAGCGCGGGATTGGGGGCAATTCTTCCGATCTCGACCAGCGGCTCTCCGCATTCGCGCGCGATCGGGGCAGACGCGCAGACAGTATGCGTGCGCTCGCGCGCAATTGGGTCAAGGAGGCCGAAGGGGGCGCCCGCGCGCCAATCCGCATCGCGACTTCTACTTCGGCGCTTCTCGCGCTCGCCTATCCCGACCGCATTGCCATGGCGCGAGGTGGGGCCGGCCAGTTCCTGCTCGCCAACGGCCGCGCCGCAGCACTCGACACGGCCGATCCGCTGGCGCTCGCGTCCTTTCTCGTCGTGGCGGAGCTTTCGGGAAGCGCTTCCCGCGCGCGCATTCTGCTCGCTGCCGCGACCAACGAAGGCGACGTGCGCGCAATCGCGGGCGATCGGATCAGCTCGTTGGAGAGCGTCGAGTTCGAGGCATCGAGTGCCGCCGTTCGCACGCGTCGCACGGAGCGGCTCGGCGCCATCACGCTCCGTTCCGAGCCTCGCCCGACGAAGCCCAGCCCCGAAGTCGCGGCGCTGCTCGCGCGCGGTATCGCGAAGCTTGGGATGGATCGCCTGCCCTGGAGCCGCGCGCAGCAGCAGTTGCGCGCGCGCGTGGCATTCGTTCGTGCAGCAGGTACGCCCGGCGACTGGCCCGACCTCACCGATGGCGCACTTGCGGCGACTGCCGGAAATTGGCTCGCGCCATTTCTCGGCGATGCAACTGCGCTCGCGCATATCAATGCGGAGCTTCTCCAGACGGCGCTCGATGTGCTCCTGTCTTGGAACAATCGCCAGCGCCTCGACGAACTCGCTCCGACGCACTTCACTGCGCCGACCGGCAATCGCCACGCCATCGACTACGAGGGCGAAGGCGCGCCAATCTTGGCGATCCGCGTGCAGGAGTTGTTCGGGCTCGCGACCCATCCTGCCATCGCGAACGGGCGGCTACCTTTGACGCTCCATCTTCTCTCGCCCGCGCATCGCCCGATCCAGATCACGCGCGATCTGCCGGGCTTCTGGGCGGGATCCTGGGCCGACGTGCGGGCGGAGATGCGCGGCCGCTATCCCAGGCACCCCTGGCCGGAGGATCCTCGGACAGCCGCACCTACAAGTCGCGCCAAGCCGCGGGGTACCTGAACGCGGCGAAAGGTGTCGCGCCGACGCGCGCGATTCCGCATATGATGGCCGCCATGCAACCGAACACAGTGAGCGCCCCGACCGTTCCCGACGCGCCGCCCGACAACTGGGTGGATCGCTACGCCCCCTCGTGGTTCCGGCCCTATGCGCGCCTCGCCCGCTTCGATCGGCCGATCGGCGGATGGCTGCTGATGTTCCCCTGCTGGTGGGCGCTGGCGCTCGCCGAGCATGCCAATGGCGCGGCGTATCCCTCGATCTGGTTCGCGTTTCTGTTTCTCGTCGGCGCCTTCGTTATGCGCGGGGCCGGCTGCACCTATAACGACATCGTCGATCGCGATATCGACGCTGGCGTCGCCCGCACGCGTGGCCGTCCGATCCCGTCCGGAGAGGTGAGCGTGAAGGCGGCGGTGGCGTTCATGCTGCTGCAATGCCTGATCGGGCTCGCCGTCCTGCTGCAGTTCAACTGGTACACGGTCGTGCTTGGCGCTTCATCGCTGCTGCTCGTGGCGATTTATCCGTTCATGAAGCGCATCACGAACTGGCCGCAGCTCGTGCTCGGGCTGACCTTCAAATGGGGTGCGCTGGTCGGCTGGACGGCGGCACGAGGGCAGCTCGAATGGCCGGCCATCCTGCTCTACGCCGGCTGCGTCACATGGACGATCGGTTACGACACCCTCTACGCCCATCAGGACAAGGAAGACGACCTTTCGCTCGGCCTGGGATCGACGGCGCTGCGCTTCGGTGATCAGACGAAATCGTGGGTCAGCGGCCTTTATGCGTTCGCCATCGTCATGTGGGCGCTCGCGGCCTGGCTCTCCGGTGTCGGCGCGATCGGGATGATGGCTTTGGCGGCCGCGGCCGCACACATGACCTGGCAGGTGGCGACGCTCGATATTTCCAATCCGCCGAACTGCCTCAAGCGCTTCAGGTCGAACCGCGATTTGGGTTGGCTCGTCTTCGCCGGCTTCGTCGCGGATATGGCGCTCGCAGCGGCGTTGGCGCCTTGAACGCTTGGGGCTTGCGGTGTCGCACGGCTCCCTTCAAACTGGTCTAAACAAGAGGTGGCCGCATCGCGAGAGCCATCGCAGAGAGAGCGGCGCATCGAAAGTGGGGTTCAGCCCTCGCCCGCTAGTTCTCTTTGGCCCGAAACAAATCCTGAAGGCGCCCGTCCATGCCTGATACGACTTCCAAGCCCCGCCAGCTCCTCCATCTTGTCTTCGGCGGCGAGCTGTCCGACCTCGACAAGCACGAGTTCGCCGACCTCGAGAAACTAGATGTAGTCGGCATCTATCCCAACTATGCCGAGGCCTACAAAGCGTGGAAGGCGGCCGCCCAGAAGACGGTCGACAATGCCCAGATGCGGTATTTCATCGTGCACATGCACCGCCTCCTCGACCCCGTCGAGGAGCCATCTCCGAAGGGGTGAGAAAGTCGTTCGCCAAAAGTAGTGGCAAATCAGATCAATGCTGCGAAGGGAGCGGTAGTCCCTGATCTATAAAGTGCTGTTTCAATAGTGCCAGACATGCGTCAGTGTCGACTTCGTGGGCCAACCCAGCCGCGCCAGCGACGGCGTGGTTTATAGCTTCGAGGGCGTCGGGATATCGGAATTCGGAAACAACGTTCTCCAGGACGCCGGCAGGATTGGAGAACTTGCGCCAATTCGAGATCAGCCATGCCAGCGTAATACGCAACCACTTGGCTTCGACGTGTTCCTCATTTGCCGGCTGTTCCTGGTCCGCCAAGTGTTCGGCAAGTTCTTTGATTTCGACGTCGTTTTCCGGCTTCAACAGAGATAGATCGATCTGGGCCTGTTGCGACCCAGGATCCATGCCAATTCGGGATGCCGCCAATTCAACAATTGCCTCGCGATTGATGATGCCCCGGCGGCAGGCCCATAGCGCTTCGCTCCATGATATCGGCTCATAGCCAACTATGAACTTCATGGGCACGTAGAGCGTGAAACGATCTCTGCCGAGCAAGATCTCAATCATATTGCACTCTTTGGCATAGCCAGCTGTCGATGTCGGCTAGCAATTGCCTCCAACCTTGCATCCCGCCCGCCACCGGTCTAGCACTAGCGCCGATCCTTTCAGCATCAAGAAAAGCAAGGGCGGTTCCCCATGGCGACGCATAACCTGCTCCTCCTGCCCGGTGACGGCATTGGCCCCGAGGTCATGGCCGAGGTCGACCGCTTCATCTCCTTCCTCGCCAAGAAGTCCAAGGCCGAGTTTCGCATCGAGCAGGCGCTCTGCGGCGGGTGCTCCATCGACAAGCACGGCACGCCGCTGACCGAGGAGGTCCTCGCCAAGGCCAAGGCCGCCGACGCCATCATCTTCGGCTCGGTCGGTGGTCCCAAGTGGGACAAGGTCGCCTACGAGATCCGTCCCGAGGCGGGTCTGCTGCGGCTCAGGAAGGAGCTCGACCTCTTCGCGAACCTGCGTCCCGCGATTTGCTATCCGGCGCTGGCCGAAGCCTCGAGCCTAAAGCGCGAGCTTGTAGAAGGCCTCGACATTCTCATTCTGCGCGAGCTGACGGGCGGCACTTATTTCGGCGAGCCGAAGGAGATCGTGACGCTCGAGAACGGCCAGAAGCGCGCCGTCGATACAACCGTGTACCAGACGTACGAGATCGAGCGCATTGCCCGCGTGGCCTTCGACCTCGCGCGCAAGCGCAGCAACAAGGTGCACTCCGCCGAGAAGCGCAACGTCATGAAGACGGGCGTACTCTGGAACCAGGTTGTGACGGCCGTCCATCAGGCGGAAGCCAAGGACGTCGAGCTGCAGCATATTCTCGCCGATGCTTGCGCCATGCAGCTCGTGCGCAATCCGAAGCAGTTCGACGTGATCGTTTGCGACAACCTCTTCGGCGACATGCTCTCCGACGAAGCGGCGATGCTCGCTGGCTCCCTCGGTATGCTGCCGTCGGCATCGCTCGGCTCGCCCGATCCCAAGACCGGCATTCCCAAGGCGCTCTACGAGCCGATCCATGGCTCGGCGCCGGACATTGCCGGCAAGGGTATTGCCAATCCGATCGCGCAGCTTGCCTCGTTCGGTATGGCGATGCGTTACTCGTGCAATATGGTCAAAGAGGCGGACCTGCTCGACAAGGCGATCGCCAATACGCTCGCTCAGGGCTACCGCACGGCTGACATCATGCAGCCGAACATGCGCAGTGTCGGCACGACCGAGATGGGCAAGGCCATCGTCACCGAGATGGAGCGCCTGATCGGCTAATCTCGGAATGAGGCAGGAGGCCTGATGCCGTCATCGACCCGTCCTCTGCTCTCGATCTCCGGTACAGGTTCGGCGGCGGCAACGCTGCCCGCCGTTCCCGATCGCCAGAACTGGCGTGACATCTTCTACACGGCGCGCGACGGGCTCAGGCTCTATGCGCGCCACTATCCCGCGCCCGGCTCGACGCGCCGCCCCGTGCTCTGCCTCGCCGGGCTCACGCGTAACAGCCGCGATTTCCACCACCTCGCCAGCGTCCTCTCGAACCCGGCTCTCCCGACATCCCGCCACGTCTATGCGATCGACTACCGCGGACGTGGGCGCTCTGCGTACGATCCGGACTGGCAGAACTATCAGGTCATGAACGAGCTGCTGGATACGCTCGATTTCATGACCATCGAGGGGCTTAGCGACACGGCCATTGTCGGTACCTCGCGCGGCGGCATCCTGGCCATGATCATGGCCGCGGTGCGCCCCGGCAATATCGGCGCCGTGGTTCTCAATGACATCGGTCCGCTCATCGAGCGCGAAGGACTGCTCAGGATCGTCAGTTACGTCGGGCGTATCCCGCTGCCTTCGACGTGGGCCGAAGCCGGCGAACTCGTTCGCTCCATGGCGCAGCGCCACTTTCCTGCCGTCCCAAGCGACATGTGGGAGGACATCGCGCGCCAGCAATACAATGACGAGGGCGGCCGCCCAGCACCCGGTTACGACCAGGAACTCAATCGAACGGCCTCGATCCTGGATGGGCCGTTGCCCGAACTCTGGCCGCAGTTCAAGGCGCTCTCGCGTGTGCCTGTGCTGACGCTTCGCGGCGAACTCTCGGATATCCTCAGCGCCGCGACGGCCGAGCGCGTGCAGCGCGAGCATCCGGATATGACGCTGCTGACCGTGCCTGGGCAGGGGCACGCGCCGTTGCTGCGCGACGAGCCGAGCATCCAGGCCATCGTGGATTTCCTCGCCCGCGCCGACGCAACGTGGACGGGCCGCCATATCGGCTGAGGTGGCACGTCTTTGGCGCGATTCACCAGGGGATAGAGCCCGCGCCGTACTTTACTTCGCTTCGCCAGCTACCCAGCATGAACTCCGGTTCCTGTACGCGGAGGTGTGGTGCGATGGGAGGGCGTAGTTCCAGCATTCAGAAGGCATCGCTATCCGCCCTGCACTATGCCGGGATCGACAGTCTCGCCGCAGGCCTGAGCCGCGGAACAGGCGCGATCTTCGCGCTTCATCATGTGCTGCCGGCGACGCCCATGGCCTTTGCGCCGAACCGGCACCTCGAAGTCACGCCCGAGTTTCTGGACCGTACCATCCGGCTCGTCATCGAGCGCGGTTACGACGTGATCTCGCTCGACGATGCGCGCGTGCGCCTCGCTGAGGGGGATCTCGCGCGGCCATTCGTCTGCTTCACGTTCGACGATGGCTATCGCGACGTCCTGCAGCACGCCTATCCGGTCTTCAAGCGCCATCAACGGCCCTTTGCGGTCTACATCGCGAGCGATTTCGCGGACGGGCATGGGAGTATCTGGTGGCGTGCCCTCGAGAATCTCGTGCGGAACGTCGACACCATCGAGCTGAAAATCGACGGTACGCTGCAGCATTTCTCGTGCGAGCGTCCGGCCGCGAAAGCTCGCGCGTATGTGGCTATCCATCGATGGCTCAGGCGGCTGCCTGAGGACGATGCCCGTGAGATCGTTGCCGATCTTTGCCGGCACCACGAGATCGATGTCAGCGGGCTCTGCGGCGAGCTGGCCATGAGTTGGGCGGAAATTCGCGAGCTCGCGCGAGATCCTCTCGTCACCATTGGCGCACACACGCGCCGCCATGTGCCGATAGGACCGCTGTCCTATGCGGAGGCGCGTGCCGAAATCGGCGAGAGCTGCGCGCGCGTCGGGCGCGAGATCGGACGTCCCTGCCGCCACTTCAGCTTCCCGGAGGGCGGGGTCGGACCGCGGGAGTTCGAGCTCGCTCGCGAGGCCGGCCTCGCGACTGCAGTGACATCCCACAGCGGCCTGCTGAAGCCGCATCATGCCTCGGCTATGGATGCGCTCCCCCGCATAGCGCTCAACGGTGATCTCCAGAAGCCTCACTATGTGAAGGTGCTGCTTTCGGGCGTGCCGTTTGCGCTGGACAGCGGTGCCCGGCGGGTGGGCCTGCGCCGTCCGTCAGCGGCAACCGCCTGAGGGAATTTCCGAGCACCTTGTTCGTTAGTCACTGTGCGACAGTTTTGTCGTGAACAGACGGCTTGTTCCGGCCGGGTGTTCATGTCAATTGTCGCCCGCCGGGCCGGCCCGGCCAAGAAAGTTCGTCACCGCAGGTTTGCTGGAGGAGCCATGGTGCAGACAGTCATTTGCGCAAAGTGGGGCACTCGGTATCCCTCGGCATATGTGAACTGTCTGTGGTCGATGATCCGTCGAAATTCGAAACGCGATACGCGCCTCGTCTGCTACACCGATGACGCGACCGGAATAGACCCGGATGTCGTCACCTACCCGATGCCGACGGTGCCGATTCCTTCGCGCAAGGCCAACTATCCCTGGCGCAAGATCTCGCTCTGGCAAGAACAACTGGAAGGCATCTCAGGGGACGTGCTGTTCCTCGACCTCGATGTCGTCGTGACGGGTTCGATCGACGAGTTCTTCGATTACAAGCCCGAGGCGACCTTCTGCGTCATCGAGAACTGGACGCAGATGGGATCGAAGATCGGCAATACGTCCGTCTATCGCTTCCGCGTCGGTTCGCACGCCTATCTCTACGAGACCCTGGCGGCCGATCCCATGGGCGTCACGGAACGCTTTCCCAATAGCCAGACGTACATCTCGCGTACGATCAAGAGCATCGAGTTCTGGCCGGCGCCATGGTGTGTCAGCTTCAAGCACACGCTCATGCCAAGATGGCCGCTGAATTTCGTCATGACGACGAAGCTGCCGCCCGCGACGAAGGTTGTCTGCTTCACAGGCAAGCCCGATCCGGATGAAGCGCGTGACGGCGCCTGGCCCACGAAGCGCTGGTACGAGAAGGCCTACAAGTTCGTCCGCCCGACACCCTGGATCGCCGCGCATTGGCGCGAAGATTGAAGCCTTCGCGCGAGCGACCGAGTTTCATTGCGCTTCGGGCGGCGACGCATACATCCATTTGATGAGATAGCCGGCCGGCAGCACCCAGGCGACACCAGCAATCGCGTAGAAGATCAGTTCCACGATCTTGCCGGATCCCGGCAGGACGGATGCCGCCGCCAGCATCACGACCAGCGAGTAGATGATCAGGACGACAAGCAGAAGTACCGTCCCGAGGAGCTTTCGTGTGCGTGCGTGCATGATTATCCGTCAGTCGAAAACGATCATCTGCCGTACGACGGCAGCATCTGCGAGCCGGTCGAAGCCTTCGTTGACCTCGTCGAGCTTGATCAGCGCGCTGCGGAGCCGGTCCACAGGCAACTTGCGGTCCTTGTAGAGCGAAATATAGCGCGGCACGTCACGCGCAATGACGCATCCGCCCATGTAGCTGCCCTTCACTGTGCGGCCGTCCTGGACCATCTGATAGTGATTGACGGGGAACTGCGCCGTCGCAGGCGAGAGGCCGGCGGATACGGTCTGACCACCACGCACGGTGATCTTGTAGGCGAGTTCCATGGCTTTGATGCTTCCGGCCATCTCGAAGGATGAATCCACCCCGCCATCCGTCGCCGCGATGATGCGATCGACGCAATCGGCGTCCTTGGCGTTGAACGTGTCCGTGGCGCCGAGTTGACGCGCGAGCGCGAGCTTTTCATCCGAAACGTCGATCGCGAGAATGCGCCCGGCGCCCGCGACGATCGCGCCGAGAAGGCATGAAAGTCCGACGCCGCCGAGGCCGACGACAGCGACCGTCTCACCCGGCTTCACGTTGGCCGTATTCACGGCCGCGCCGACACCGGTCACGACAGCGCAACCGAACAGCGCCGCATCATGCATCGGCACGTCCGAGGGGATTTTCTGCACGGAGTTGCGCGGCACGACAGCGTACTCGGCGAAGCACGATAGGCCGGAGTTGTGCGCGATCGATTGCCCTTTGAGGCTCAGGCGCCGCCCGCCGGTCGCGAGATCGCCTTTCTGACGGGCTGCGTTGAAGGTCGTGCACAGGAACGGCCGCTGCGAGATGCACTGGCGGCACTGCCCGCAGCTCGGCGCGAAGATGAAGACGACGGAGTCGCCCGGTTTGATGTCGGTCACACCGGCGCCGACCTCGGTGACGACGCCCGCGCCCTCGTGGCCCACAACCATGGGCAATGGGCGCGGCCTGACGCCTTCGATGGTCGAGAGATCAGAGTGGCAGAGCCCCGCGGCCTTCACCTGGACGAGCACTTCGCCGGCGCGCGGCCCTTCGAGGTCGAGCGTCTCGATCCTGAGCGGCTGGCTTTTGGCATAAGGACGCGGCAGGCCCTGCTCGTACAGGACGGCACCTCGGATTTTCATGTTTCGCGTATCCTCCCCGATATGGCTCGTTGCACGTTAGCGCAGCCGATGCAGCTTCGCGAGGCTTGGTGGCGCAGTGCGGCGATGCGCCGGATGCGGTGATGCTTAGATCTCGATGATTTGGCCCGGCTGAACCGCGCGGAAGCGGTCCGCTGCGATGCCCTTCTGCGCCAGCGCCTCGGCGAGCGCCAGGGGCGGCGCATCCCGTGCTTCAGTCGTGAGCTGGAAAGTGCCCCAGTGATGGCCGAGCGCCATCTCCGCACCGCATATTTGGAAAGCTTTCACGGCATCGTCGGGGTTCATGTGCTGATGCTTCATGAACCAGCGCGGTTCGTAGGCGCCGATCGGCAGCAGCGCCATGCGGATGCCCGGATGGCGGGTGCCTACGTGCCGGAACGTGCCGCCATCGCCGAGGCCGCTGTCGCCAACGGCATAGATCCGCCCCGCCGGTGTCTCGATGACGAAACTCGCCCAGAGTGCGTGTCGCCTATCGCGGGCGCCGCGCGCGGACCAGTGATGCGTCGGCTCGGTGTGCACGACGATGCCATTGTCGAGTTCTGTCCGGTCGCCCCAATCCACGGTGGTCGCCGCGAGGTCGAGAATGCCCTCCCGCATGATCACGTCATTGCCGAGCGGCGTGATGATTCGCGGTTTGTCGCGTGCCCACAGCCGCGCGAGGGTCGCCAAGTCGAGATGGTCATAATGATTGTGGGTGACGAGTATCGCGTGGATCTTCGGAAGATCCTCGAAGCGGATGCCCGGTGCGCAGCAGCGTGTAGGTCCGAAGCGTGCGAAGGGGCTCGCGCGGTCGGACCATTGAGGATCAACAAGGATGTTGACGCCGCCCGCCTGGATCAGCCAGCTCGCATGACCCACAAAGGCGATCCGAGCGCGTTGTCCCGTGACCTCGCTCGGTGGTTTATCCAGAAATGGGCTTTCGACTTTCGCCGGCCATTTCTCCCACTTTTCCATGAAATAGATCTGCAGGATGCGATGCGGCCCTCCGGGCTGTGTGCCACCCGGGTTGTGGAAGAGCGTTCCGTCGAAATGGTCGCTGACCGGGCCCTGGTAGTAGGCGTTGGCGCGCCCAGGCCCAAAGCCCGCGTATCCAGCGGTGCCAAGCAGCCCTGTTGCTGAAAGCATCTTGATCAGACGCCGGCGTGTCGGTCGCACTGCCACCCTCATCGATGCTCGCGCGGCGCAGCCTGCGCTCTCCGCATGGCTCACCGATTGTGTCGGTCGCGCTGGTATCGCATCATAAGTCCAGACACAATCGGTCCGCCGCTCAAAATTCCGAGAAGTCGGGGCCCGACACGGGGCCTGACACGGGGAAGGAAACACTTCGATGGCAAAGAACCAGATCACCGGCCGCTCGGCCTTCCTCTCCGTTCTCAAGGATGAGGGCGTTACGCACCTTTTCGGTAATCCCGGCACGACCGAGCTGCCGATCATGCACGCGCTCGCCGAGCACCCGGACATGAACTACGTGATGGCCATGCAGGAGAGCCTGGTGGTTGCCATGGCCGATGGCTACTCGCGCGCTTCGGGCCAGCTCACGGCGTGCAATGTTCACGTCGCGCCCGGTCTCGGTAATGCCCTCGGCTCGCTCTACAACGCGAAGTTCACTGGTACCCCCATAATTCTCACGGCGGGCCAGCAGGAGCAGGGCCACGGCCTTACCGAGCCGCTGCTTTACGACAACCTCGTTCCCATGGCGGAGCCGCTGGTCAAATGGGCGATCGAGGTCACGCGCCTCGAGGACCTTCCGCGCATCATGCGGCGCGCTGCCAAGGTCGCCATGACGCCGCCGACCGGCCCCGTCTTCATCTCGCTGCCGGGCGATATTCTCAACATGGAAGGTGGCATCGATCTCGGCTCGTCGACGCGTATCGACAGCCGCGTGCGCCCATCCGACGAAGTCCTCGACGCGCTCGTCGCGCGCATCCTCAAGGCCGAGCGTCCGATCATCATCGTCGGCGACGAGATCGTGAAGAGCGATGCGCTCAAGGAGGCGGCCGAATTCGCCGAAGCCTTCGGCTGTCCGGTGATGCAGCAGAGCGTCGCCTATGGCGCACACTTCCTCTCCGAAAGCCCCTGTTACATCGGCGGTCTCAATCGCGAGCAGCCGGACGTCCGAGCGGCGCTCTCACCTTACGATCTGATGATCGTCCTCGGCGCCGATCCGATCCGTATGTCGGTGTGGAGCGAGATTGATCCGATGCCGTCCGAGCTGGCGATGGTCCAGATCGGCCTCAATGACTGGGATCTCGCCAAGAACTACTCGGCCGAGATGGCCGTCCGCGCCGATGTGCGCGAGACGCTGCGCGTGCTGACGCCGGCGCTCCTGAAGAAGGGGGGCAGCGCTCTCAAAGAGCGTGCTGCGAAGTCGCTCGCTGCGCTCAAGGAGAGCAACTGGACCGCCAAGCGCAAGAAGCTCGTATCGACGATCGATGCCCGCGAGATCGTGAAGGGCAAGCCGATCAACCCGGACTTCATGACGCTGCGCATTGTGGAGTCGATCCCGAAGGATGCCGTGGTCGTCAACGAGTCGCTCACGAGCGGCCGCCTCCTGAACAGCCTGCTCGCCTATCGTGATCGCTTCGGCTACCACGGACTTGCTTCGGGCGGCATTGGCTGGAGCGTGCCGGCTTCGGTCGGCATATCCTTGGCGCAGAAGGACCGCCCGGTCGTATGCGTCGTCGGCGATGGCTCGGCGATGTATTCCATCCAGGCGCTTTGGACGGCCGCGCACCACAGGCTGCCGATCACCTACATCATCTGCAACAACGGCGGCTATCGCATCATCAAGCAGCGCCTCAAGCTGTTTCATAAGAACGACCAGTTCGTCGGCATGGATTTCGTGGAGCCGGCGGTGGACTTCACGGCGCTGGCGAAGTCCATGGGTCTCGAGGCGCACCGCATCACGGATCCGGCAGCTCTCGAGCCGGCAATCCGCAAGGCGACCTCGACACCCGGCGCCAAGCTCCTCGAGGTCATGGTCGAGGGGCATGTATAGGCCTGAGCGCGATCGCTGATCAAAGGCTCAACCTATCGCGGACGTGCGCCCTAAGGTGCGCGTCCGTTTTGCTTTGGGGATTGGGGCGCCTGTCCATTGCCCAGCCTGCAATGTGGGTTGGTGGGCATGGCAATGACAATGCGGTTCGCTGGGGCGGTGGAATTGGTGCAGGTCGGCTCGGTTTCGGCGTCGGTGCAGTGTTCTCGGGCCTCCGATGCGGGAGGATGCCCGGCTCGTTTGCGGCCGCGTCATTGACAATCGCCTGCCGCCCCCTTAACTGAAGCCCGCCTGCCCAGATGGCGGAATTGGTAGACGCACTAGTTTCAGGTACTAGCGGGTAACACCGTGGAGGTTCGAGTCCTCTTCTGGGCACCATCCCTCAAGGCAACTGCGTGATAACCCATAAGCAACTGATTTGCTGCATGATCTAGCTCGCCCGGCTGTTATACACGGGTGCTATACATGGGCGTTATCAGGATGGCACGGCCAACCCGCCGAAAAGGGTCGACATACATCCAATTCGACCGCCGGATTCCGAAGGCCGTCCTTGATCGGGTGCGCGGCCAGAAGCTGCTCATTCCCGTGGGAACGGAGGTCGTCGAGAAGCGCATCTCGCCCTCCGCCATCCACCTGAAGCTGTCCCTCCGCACCGACGACAAGGCCGAAGGGAAGCTGCGGCATGCGCAGATCGATGGATACTTGGAGCGCGTCTATGCGGGGCTGCTCACCGCTGTACCGGTCAAGCTCACTCACCGCGAATGTGTGGCCATAGCAGGGGTATTCTACCGAGGCTGGGCCAATGAGGCCACTGACCGAGGGACTGCTACCGTCACTGAGCTGGACGAGGACGGCAACTGGGTGACGACCACGGTCGAAGGCGGGCTGATTGATGCCGGTTATGAGCCGGACGATTTGGCCGCTATCTATGGCACCGTCTCTGGACAGATGTCGGCCGCAAAAGACCCGATCGATCCCGATGGGAAGGAACTCTCGGCGCTCGTGGCACGATGGCTTCTCGGCATCAGCCTTGTCATCGACGAAGCATCTATGAAGATCGTTGTTGGTGAGGTCAGGAAGGCGATTGCGGATGCGTTCGCCACCAAGCAGAGGAACGCTCTAGGCGACTATAGTCCCGATCCGAAGGCCGATCGCTTCCCGCCCATATCCGAGGTTTCTGAGAAGCACTCCCGGAAGCCTGCGACTGTGACACGGGGCAAGTCAGAGCCATTGACGCTCACAGAGCTGTTCACGCGATGGAAGGACAGTCCCGATCAGCGCGGAGATGCCAAGAGCCCAGGCATAGCGCAGAGCACTATCGCGAGCTATTCGACTGTCTTCCGTCAGCTCGGCGAGTTCCTGAAGCATGAAGAGGTGCGGCGGATCACTCGGGACGATATCGAGGGCTTCCTCAAGAAGAGGCGGGAGGACGGGATCGCGCAGAAGACGGTCGTCGGCGTTGATCGAGCTGCCATCCGTTCCATCTTCAAGTGGGCAGCCGAGAACAGGATCATTCAGGACAACCCGGCGGCGACACTGTGGAAGCCCAAGGCGCGCAAGAAGGCGAGGACGCGGGGAGATAAGGTCTTCACCGAGGACGAGTGCGTTGCCATCCTCAAACATGCGTCGGGCTATCAGCCTCGGAGCAATCGAGAGGACAGGAAGCTGATAGCGGCCAAGCGCTGGGTGCCATGGCTGATGGCCTACTCAGGGCTGCGTGTCGGTGAGGTTGCTCAGCTTCGCAAGAAGGACATCGAAGAACACCATGGGCATTGGGCTATGGCGATCGACTTCAATGCCGGCACCACCAAGAGCAAAGGGACGTGGCATGTACCTTTGCATTCTCACCTGATCGATCTCGGCTTCCTCGATTTCGTGAAGCGTGCCCGCGATGGGTACTTATTCATCGATCCGACACCCGAGCGATACAAGGCGGAGGCTCCGGAAAGCCGAACGAAGGATGAGCGCGGGATACTAGGCCCGCTGAAGACGCTTCAGAATGACCTTGCTGAGTTTGCCAGAGAGGTCGTCAAGCGTGAATCCGTGCCCCCCAATCATGGCTGGCGCCACACGTTCATCTCCATGTGCCGGACGGTCGGTATAGACCCCGAGACGCAACGCGCCTTCCACGATCACGCGGGCGAGACGGTATCCGAGTCCGAGTACGGCGTGTTCTATCCTGCGATGATCGAGGTGCTGAAGAAGATACCGAGGTATGAAGTCAAATAGAACCTGTGGTTCCGGGCGCCTCCAGCGGTTCAGGATTCCCTGTCCTGTACTGGAAGGTCAACATCGGAGCTGATGCCGGCCGATACTGATACCTTCCACCGCCTTCGAACTCGATTGCTTCAGACCATCGCTGCATTACGCCGTCGAGGACCCGAATGCGGCTCACGAGATCATCCAAGTCCAGATTGATGTCGCGCGCAGACAGCACGAAGCTCTGCGTAAAGCACAGCAACTGAGTATCCAGGACGAGCCCTGTTGCGGAGTGGCGCAGTCTTGAACTTGCAGCCATAACTGTCGCGTACCTCAAGGGCGCTTTGTCGCTTGCCCAGGAGATGGCGCCCCAAAGTGGCGGCTGCGAAGGACTGAGCTTTCCAACTTCTGCGTTGATGTGCTGGATGTAGTGGCGCAGGTCCTCGACGGTCGCTGTCGCCTTGATGAATGTGACGAAAGCAGGCTCCTGTCGCTTCACTACAGGGAACTGCCTGAGCAACATGCGAATGCGGTGCGCTGCATCGATGATCGACCACACGTCGGCAACTACCTCAATAACCTCAGCTTCAGCCGGCCCTACCTCTGGGTGCTCTTCGAACGTCCGCAGCTTCCTGAGCGCCCTCTTATGGCACATATCGGCAATCGCGCAGGAGTAGCGTACACCGTCTAGGCTCAGCAGCAGCCGACGCACTCGATCTGCATCGATCCCGATTCGCTGTGGTCTGTCGGTCATGGCGTTTATCCTCACGGAGCTGTTCGCCACAAGTCGTGCGCCGATTCGATATTCTCCTACAGTTGCTCCGCTGATGGTGTGTCGTTGGATTGACATGTCATGTGGGATGCGTGATCCGGAAGAGAGGACGCCTATTGCCTCCAGCCGAATCGAACTACCGTTCAGCGCTTTGGCATTGAGGCAACGTGATGACCGCGAACGAGGGGTTTGGGGTCGCCTTCCAATTCGAGGGCTTGCTGGCTGACGTTGCGGGGCTTGATGGTTCCGATCACGAGGCCGCGACTCAAGCGGCGCGGCGTCTCCTTGCTCTTCACTCTCAAGTGTTTCTCACAGGGAAGGTACCGAGGGCAGCCCTTTCTGAAGGTGATGGGTACCATGTGATCCACGTTGCAAGCCGCCAAGGCTCTCACGTCGATCTTTGGCAGATTCTCGTTACAAATCCGAACCCCTGGCTGGTCACTGTCGCCGGAGGCCTGGGCTTTTTCCTCTTTGAGGATGAGATCAAGCTAGCCGTAAAGAAGGCCAAACGCTTTCTGAGGAACAGCGTGAGGACTACCCTTCGAAGCCGGCCGTATCAGCCGCCAGAGATACCGCTAGCTCAACCCGTGCTGCAGGCCTTGAGCGGGAACAATGCGCCGATCGTCGATGTGGAGATCGAGGCAGCATACGAACGCGAGCGCCTACGCGATGTCACGGTGCATATTCTCTCGGACCTTGCACGCCCCATTGGACGCAGCGCGCACACTCTGACGATCATTGTGGATGGCGAGCGCATCGCCACCATCGATGGAGCACTGAAGAGCCGACTGGTCAGGGAGCGAGAGGAGGCCTCTGCAAGGCAGCTTCGCCTAGATGAAGAGATCGCTGATGCATTGCGACCGTTGAGGGCGACGCGCGCTAGTAGAAACGCAGCGTAGCTATTGATCTTTTCGATCGGGCTGACGAGAGAATTCTAGATCAGCTCCGCACCGCTATCGCGCTTCACTGCAGCACCAGCCTCATACCAGGGCTTCGTCGCGTTCACGATCTTCACGACGCTCAGCATCACGGGCACCTCGATGAGGACTCCGACGACCGTGGCCAGCGCGGCGCCGGAGTTGAGGCCGAACAGTCCGATCGCTGCCGCGACCGCAAGCTCGAAGAAGTTGCTTGCCCCGATCAGGGCAGAGGGGGCCGCCACGCAGTGAGCCTCGCCAGTCCAGCGATTGAGCACGTAGGCGAGGCCCGCGTTGAAGTAGACCTGAATGAGGATCGGCACGGCGAGGAGCGCGATCACCAGCGGCTGAGCAAGGATCTGTGGACCTTGGAATGCGAACAGCAGCACGAGGGTCGCCAGCAATGCCATGAGCGAGAGAGGCTGCACCGCAGTGAGTAGTCTCGCCAGCCCTACTTCCCCTGCTCGCGACAGCGTCACTCGCCGGATGAGCTGGGCGAGGACGACCGGCACGACGATGTAGAGAACGACCGAGAGAATGAGCGTCTGCCACGGCACCACGATCGCTGAGAGGCCCAACAGCAGGGCGACGATGGGCGCGAAGGCGAAGATCATGATCACGTCATTGAGCGCAACTTGGCTCAGTGTGAAGTGCGGCTCACCGTCAGAGAGGTTGCTCCACACGAACACCATGGCGGTGCACGGCGCGGCGGCAAGCAGGATGAGCCCCGCAATGTAGCTGCTGACTTGATCAGGAGGCAGCAGTGGACGGAAGAGCCATGCAATGAAGATCCACCCTAGCAGGGCCATCGAGAACGGCTTCACAGCCCAGTTGATGAAGAGCGTTACGCCAATGCCGCGCCAGTGCTCCGTGACGCGCAGCAGCGCCCCGAAGTCGATCTTGACGAGCATTGGGATGATCATCAGCCAAATCAGCAGGGCTACTGGCAGATTGACACTGGCGATCTCGGCCGCGGCGATCGCCTGGAAGAGGCCCGGCGCCAGCCATCCGATGGCAATGCCTGCCACGATGCATAGAGCGACCCAGAGGGTCAGATAACGTTCAAAGGTGGACATGATCGGTCGCCGGTAACTGGGTTGAGTGGTCGGTATTGCTGATCAGCCAGCTTTCCCGCGGGGCACCGTGCTTCCCTCCATGGCCCCGATTTCCTTCAGGCGTGTGCCGAGCGCCATACGGTCGATGCTCTGGAGGGGCAGCGCGACGAAGGCGCCGATGCGGTTGCGCAGGAAGCGGAAAGCCTTCTCGAAGGCCCGCTCCTTCTCGATATCGCTGCCTTCGACGGTCGCGGGGTCCTCAATGCCCCAGTGCGCGGTGATGGGCTGCCCGGGCCAGAGTGGGCAAGCCTCGCCCGCAGCCTGATCACAGACCGTGAAGACGAAGTCCATCTTGGGTGCACCGGCTTCGGCGAACTCGCTCCAGCTCTTCGAGCGGAGACCGTCGAGCGGGTACTCGTGGGCAGCCAACGTCTTGATGGCGAAAGGATTGACCTCGCCCTTCGGCATGCTTCCCGCCGAGAACGCTTGGAAGCGCCCCGCGCCTTCTCTGCGCAGTATCGCCTCGGCAAGGATGGATCTCGCGCTGTTGCCAGTGCAGAGGAACAGCACGTTGTAGGTCGCGGTGCTCATTGGCCGACTCGGCTTCGTAGGGGTTGACTCTTATTTCGATACTATTAGAAATACCGTTTCTATCGGTCAACAACTTTGATATGACAGTTCCATGAAACTCGATGATGCAGCGGCCCACCTGGAGGCCCTCGGTAATCCGACGCGGCTCAAGATCTTTCGAGCGCTCGTTCGGGCTGGAGACAACGGGCTGAGCGTCGGCAAGCTACAAACCCGCCTGGACATCGCCGCCTCGACCCTCTCGCATCACTTGAAGACGTTGCTTGTGGTCGGCCTCATCACGCAGGAGCGGCAGTCAACAACTCTGATCTGCCGCGCGAGCTACGACTTGATGCGAGGTCTGGTCGATTTCCTCGTCGATGAGTGCTGTGTCGAGTCCACTGGCACACTGTGTGTCACTAAGTCGGCCTGCTGACAGAGACGGAAACAGCCATCCGAAGGGAAGCCTCAATGAGCAAGACCGTCGCGATCGTTGGGGCTGGCCCCGTGGGTTTGGCCGCTGCCGCACACGCCCTGGAGCGGGGCCTGGAGCCGATCGTTCTGGAGGCCGGAGACGCTGCGGGTGATGCCGTGCGCCAGTGGAGCCACGTCCGCATGTTCTCTCCATGGGAGTACAACATCGACAAGGCTGCGGCTCGAATGCTGGCCAGAGCCGGCTGGAACACGCCCGATCCGCAAGGCTACCCGACGGGTGGCGAGCTGGTGTCTCGCTACGTCGCCCCACTTGCGACTCGAACCGCATTGCGCGGACACATCCGCACGTCAGCACGTGTGACCTCGATCGGCCGTGTGGGCTTCGACAAGGCGAAGTCAAAGGGCCGCGAGGCGGCGCCGTTCGAGATCCGTTATCGCAACGGCAAGGGACCGGAGCGCCTTATTGCCGACGCCGTGATCGATGCGTCGGGGACGTGGCACTCGCCCAATCCGGCGGGTGACAACGGGCTTGCCGCATTCGGCGAACTCGAGTGCGCTGAGCGTCTGGCCTACGGGATGCCGGATGTGTTGGGGCGCCAGCGCGATCGGTACGCTGGCAAGAGAGTGGCGGTGCTCGGCGCTGGGCATTCGGCCATCGGGACGCTCATCGATCTCGTGAAGCTCAAGGAGGCCGCAGAAGGGACGGAGGTTCTTTGGCTGATCCGTGGCCCTGATCCTCGTAAATCTTTCGGCGGCGGTGCCAACGACAAGCTCTCGGCGCGAGGCGAACTTGGCACGACATTCGCCCGGCTCGTCAACGCAGGGACTATCCGCGTCGAGACCGGATTTCACGTAACGCATGTAGGTCTCGCGAACGATCGCCTGCGCATTGGGGCCGGATCTGCTTGCTGTGGCCGACACGTGATCGCCGATGAGCTGATCGTCTTGACGGGTTTCAGGCCGGACATGTCGTATCTGGCAGAGTTGCGCCTCGGTCTCGACGCGGCACTCGACTGCCCCACGGCACTGGCTCCTCTCATCGATCCCAACGAGCATAGCTGCGGCACGGTTCGTCCACATGGGGCTCGCGAACTCGCGCATCCCGAGGCTGGCTTCTACATCGCTGGCATGAAGTCCTATGGACGTGCGCCGACCTTTCTCATGCTGACCGGGTATGAGCAGGTGCGGTCGATCATTGCAGACATCGCCGGTGACAAGGAGGCTGCACGGCGCGTCGAGCTGGTCCTGCCCGAAACAGGAGTCTGTTCGCGCGAGCCGCTTTCGGAGGCGTCAGGCTGCTGCGCTACGCCGACCACGAACGAGACTTCAGCTTGCTGCGCAACCGCGCCAACCAAGAAGTCCGCGACTTGCTGCGGCTGATCCTGTCGTAGCGACCATCAGGGGGAAGCATGGACGGGTCTGGTGAGATCGACCGCACGGCGGCCCGCCGTCTGGTGGCGTTGGTCTGTACCGCGCAAGTGCTTGTGCAGATCGGGGCGTTCTTCTGGCCCGCTCTGCTGCCTCAGTTGGCCCCGCAGTGGGGCCTCTCGAACAGTGGCGCTGGCTGGATCACAGCGGCCTTCTACGGCGCCTACATGCTGGCGGTGCCGGTGCTGGTGCCGCTCACCGACCGCTATGACCCCAAGCGCATTTATCTGCTCGGCGTGGGCCTCACGATCGTCGGCCACGCCATGTTCGGGCTCATGGCGGACGGCTTCTGGTCGGCGCTGCTGTGCCGCGCTCTGACCGGGATTGGATGGGCTGGCACCTACATGACGGGTCTCAAGCTGCTTGCCGATCGCGTCGATGCAAAGATGATGTCGCGGGCAACTGCGGGACATGCAGCCAGCATCGGGATCTCCGGTGCGATGTCCTTTGCGACGGCCGAATGGATCACGCATCTCGGTGGCTGGCAGAGCGCCTTTGTTGCAGCGGCCCTCAGCGCCGTTCTCGCGTGGTTGATCATCGCCACTGTGGTGCCCGCTCAGGTTCGCAAGCCAGCCCGCGCGGCGGATGGCGGCGGGCTTTACGACTTCCGCCCTGTCCTGAAGAACCGCTCGGCAATGGCCTACGCGCTCGCTTACTGCGTTCATACGCTGGAGATGAGCGCCCTACGTGGTTGGGGCGTGGCGTTTCTCGCTTATGTCGCCGCCACTACCGGTAGCCAGGGAGCAGCGATCTCACCTGCCGTGCTCGTTACTGGGCTGGGGCTCATCGGGACCTTCGCGAGCCTCCTCGGAAACGAGGCGGCCATTCGACTGGGGAGACGGCGTCTCGTGCAAACCGCCATGTTCGCCTCCGTTGTGCTCGGCGGCACGATCGGCTTCCTTGGCACGTACTCGTACACGGTCGCCGCGATCCTCATGCTGGTCTACGGCTTGGTGATCTGGCTCGACTCCTCGTCGCTGACGGCCGGTGCCGCCGGTACAGCAGAACCGTCGCGGCGTGGCGCAACCCTCGCGGTGCACTCGTCTCTCGGGTATGCGGGAGGCTTTGTCGGTCCGCTCATGATGGGCTGGACGCTCGATCTCAGTGGCGGGATGTCCACCCTGGGTTGGGGCGTTTCTTTCGCCGCGGTCTCGGCGCTGATGCTGCTCGCGTTGATCGCGTTCTGGTGGATACGACCTAGGGAGCTTGCTGGCGACCGAGGGAGCTGAGCGTGGCGCTTGTTGAGGCGGCGAATTGTCGAAGTTGTTGCGGCCACGAGAGGCGAGAGAAGCCTCCGGAGCATTCGATCTGCCTCGGTCAAGGGCCCGATGGGGTGGCATTGTGGGGTAGCGGCTGGGAAGCATCGTCCTTCCGCGAAAACTGATTGACCATGCACTTCAGTTGGCAGTCGTTCCAGTCGAAGGCCTCGCTCCGCTTGGCTGCTTTCGCTCTTTGCGATGAGCAACGGCTTTTGCAGGCATCATTGGGGTTCGCAGGTTTGGGTTTCGCAGCCTTTGCGCTCGTTGGCTGGCGCTGCGCCCCTTCAATGGCGGGGCTGCGACTGACGGTCACGCGTTTTTCGTCCGACGCGATCGGTATTCCGGGGCTGTGCAGGCTATCGACCTTTGGCATCGCGATTGGCTGGATACCCTGCTGCTTGCCTTTGTCTCGAATTGAGCCCGTGGACTGAGGGGCTGTCACTCGCCAATCTGTTCTCCAGGCTGATGGCGCAGGCGATGGGGAAGGGGGCCGAGGAACAAGTGCGGCGAGGCAGGCGGCCACAAAGCCAAGGACAATGAGCGCTGCCCACCCGTTCCCCAAGCTGGCCCTGCGTGCTGGAACCTCTGGCTGTGTCGGCGCTCTCTCGTCTACTGATATTCTTCGCGTGCCATACTCCGCGAGGGACTGAGCAGCGTCGGCAAATCCTCTTGCTCCGCCAGCTCTTGAGAACATGACAAGCTCATTCAACCCACTGGGGCTTGTCAGATGCAGCTCTTCATAGCGGCAGATCGGTAGCTGTCTGTTGAATGCAAACCGTCGATCCGGTCCGCCCTTCTTGTTGGGATGTTGCCAAGTGTGGTCCACTACTTGAGCATCTGTAGGAACGGTGCCACCTTCAATGTACCGAACGCTGCGCGCGTCGAGGTTGATCTGAGAGTATGAGATCGCTCCCGCGCTGTGTCGGTCCGTGACGAGCAGGAAGTCGGGGAAGCGGGGTCTTCGCAGCTCTGGAGGCCGACGCGCGGGGCCTATTCGAGGTTGGGTCTTCGATACTCAATACTGTGCGCCTTTCGACGGGAGGGATCATGCGCGACGGAAACTCATCTCGCCGCCGCAACCCATGGAAATGGCTGCTGATATATCGCGCGTCAAGTGCTCCGGGGGCCGAGCCGTCGGTATTCACCATGAAAAGGTCGCTTGAGTGGCGATGGGCGGCGGTGTTATACAAGCGTCAGGAGGCGACGAAAATTTGCTAGTAATATCAATGTATTCTGGATAAGAACTGGCAGTCCTATTCTGGGCACCACTTTCCCGCGATATCCCCTTGATGAGCCTCGAGTAGTTCGCTCAGGTGGCTCGATGCCGCCGGAGCAGCCGCGCCCTGCTGCCGGGCCCCACGTGCGCCAAGCACGCGCCTCCGTGGTGCCCTCCGCGACACACATCGGTCTGTGCACAGGTTACCCACCAGCGAGTTCAGGCCGTCTGATTGACCCCCCTTTAGAGGGTAGCTAGACGAGTTTGTGGCTTTTTTGTGCGTGCGTTAATCCGATGGGGGCGTTCTTGAGGTCGAGCAAAGCAATCTTCTCCGCGGTTCTGACCGGTGGAGTTTTTATCGTCGCCGTGTCGGCCATGACGGGGTGCGCATCGGCGCAGTCGCGTTGGCAGGCCGAGGCACATGGTGACACCATTGGCACACAGGCCCGCCAGCAGCGGCGTCTGATGCGTCAGCACGAGCGGGCTGCCGAGCTGAGGCAGGACCGGCGTGAGCAGCGCCAGCAAATCAGACGCGCCCGAGTCATTCGGACATCGCCGGTGATCGCGGAAGACAAATGCCGTCCGAACCTCGCGGTGGTCGGTGACCAGTATGCGAGCGAGAGCGGCGCGCAGGGTGAGGCCGACAAGGCCTGGATGCAGACGGCGCGTTGGCAGTGGGGCGAGCGCTATATGGCGCGCGAGCACGCCGACGATGCCACGTACGAGTGTGGCCGGTCGTCGGTCGGCTCGGTCATCGGTCAGGTATTCTATCGCTGCCGTCTGACCGCGAAGCCCTGCCGGCCCGACGCGTCGCCTGGAAAATAATGGCCGCAACGCTGGCCCTGAATGCACGCACATCCAATCGAGCGGGCGGCGAATTGTTTTCGCCGCCCGCTGTTGTTCGCCAGACAAGCGCCCTCGTGATGCCCTGATCGTCAGTCCAGTCTCCGCGCCTCGGGAGACGGCACTGCAGAGTATCGCGAATGAACGATGAGGCATGGCGCGCTGACGCCGCTGGCGAACAAGCGGCCAGCGATGTGCGGCGCCGCGACGCCTGGCTCGCCGCGCTCAAGCGCGTTTCGGAACGCTGGCTTCTGCCGCTGCCGTTCGGCCGCCTCTGGCATGAGCTCCTGCTCTTCGGTGTGTTGCAGGCGTGGGCCTGCCTCTTTGCCGGCATCCTGTTGGTCGCGATCGTGGCGACGAAGTTCGCGTGGCCGATCGGCGCGCCCATGCCCCGCTATGATTTCCTGTTTCTGATTGCGCTCGCGACGCAAGGCGCGTTGCTGGCCTTCAAGATGGAGCGCATCGAGGAAGCCAAGGTCATTCTCATCTTCCATATCGTCGCGACGATCATGGAGATCTTCAAGACCACCAAAGGCTCGTGGCTCTATCCGGAAGCGAACTTCATCCGCATTGCCGGCGTGCCCCTGTTCTCGGGCTTCATGTATTCGGCCGTCGGCAGCTACATCGCGCGCTGCTGGCGCCTCTTCGATTTCCGCTTCTCGAACTATCCGCCCATCTGGACGACGTGGCTGCTGGCCGCGCTGATCTACGTGAACTTCTTCACCCACCATTACGTCGTCGACCTGCGCTATGGCCTCTTCGCCTTGGCAGCGCTGACCTACGGCCGCACTGTCATCCACTTCACGGTCGATACCGAGCCGCGCCGAATGCCGCTGCTGCTCGGCTTCTTTCTCGTCGCGCTCTTCATCTGGTTTGCCGAGAACATCAGCTCGTTCTCCGCCATCTGGCTCTATCCCCATCAGATCAAGGCGTGGTCGCCCGTCGGGCTCGGAAAACTCGGCTCCTGGTTCCTTCTGATGATCATCAGTTTCGTGCTCGTGGCGTCGGTTAACGCGCCGCGCCCGCTCGCATCCGGCAACAGGGCGGCCTGATCGGCATCGGTCGGCAAGAAAGGGCAAGCGGGGGACGCCTCTGAGCGCCGTCGGCCCCGGTCGCTCGACGATTTCTGCCGCATTTCGTGCCATGTATGCGGAAACAAAGGAAATTGGAGACAACCGGCATGGACGGCGATCGACCTGATGCGGATGATGGGCGCGGATCGCGCGCGTTCCGCTGGGTATTGCGTCGTGCGCGCCACGCTTTCGCCCTCTTCCGACCGTCACCATGCCGCCGCCCGTCACAGGAAAATGCGGCACAGATTCAGACGGGGGAGGCGCCAGCCACGGGTCGGGCGCCCTGGCGCCGCGGTGAGACGTCAAAGACGCGATCCCGCGGCGCCATCGTACGGACCGGCATTGTTGCTGCTGTCGCGGCTCTCGTTTGCATTTCTCCCATCCTCGCACTGGAGCTGGCTGCGCGCTGGTCCGCACCGCCGAGCCTCGAGCGCGCGAGCCACACTTCAACGGTCGTTCTTGACCGCCGGGATCGCCTGCTGCGTGCCTTCACGACACCGGATGACATCTGGCGCTTGCCGATCGCGGTGGGGGATGTGGATGCGCGCTATCTCGACATGCTCCTCGCCTTCGAGGATCGGCGCTTCCGCTCGCACGGTGGTGTCGATGCTCTCGCGACGCTGCGTGCGGGGTGGCAGTTCCTGAGCCACGGACGGATCGTCTCGGGCTCGTCGACACTGACGATGCAGACAGCGCGCCTGCTGAGTGGCGAGCATCCGCGAACGCTCACCGGCAAGCTCGAACAGATGGTGCGCGCACGCCAGCTCGAGCTGATGCTCGGCAAGGACCAGATCCTCGACATCTATCTGCGGCTCGCGCCCTTCGGCGGGAACATCGAGGGTGTGCGCGCGGCATCGCTCGCCTATTTCGGCAAGGAGCCGCGACGCCTTTCTCCCGGCGAGGCTGCACTCCTCGTGGCGCTCCCGCAGAGCCCCTCCATGCGCCGCCCGGATCGCAATCCGGAGAATGCCCGGCGCGCGCGCGATCGCGTTCTTGCGCGCGCACGCGAGGCTGGAGTCATCAAGGAGGAAGAAGCGCGCGCGGCGGTGACTGAAGCCGCGCCGACAGTGCGGCGCACCTTCGGGATGCTCGCGCCTCACCTCGCCGAAAGCGAGGTCGCGCGTCGGCCCAACGAGCGTGTGCACCGCTTGACGCTCGATCGCGATGCGCAGACGGCGCTCGAGCGGGCGGCGCGCGAACACACGGAGGCGCTCGGTTCACGGCTCTCGAGTGCGGTGCTCGCACTCGATCACACGACGGGCGATATCCTCGCTTATGTCGGTTCCGCGGATTACTTCGACAGTGGTCGCCTCGGTGCGATCGACATGGTGCAAGCCGTGCGCTCGCCGGGATCGACACTGAAGCCGATCATCTATGGCATTGCGTTCGAGGCAGGTCGCGCACATCCGGAGACACTCATCGATGACCGGCCGACACGCTTCGGCACGTACCATCCGAAGAACTTCGACCAGAGCTTCCGCGGCACCGTAACGATCCGCGAGGCGCTTGGGCTCTCGTTGAACATCCCGGCCGTGCAGGTGCTCTCCGAGATCGGGCCGGCGCGTCTCAATGGCCGCCTGCGCCGTGCGGGCCTCAAGACCGAGCTTCCAGCGGGCGCGCAGCCGACACTCGCGATTGCGCTCGGAGGTATCGGCCTTCGGCTGCAGGATCTGGCGACGCTGTATGCAGCTCTCGCCAGTGGCGGACGCGCGATGGAGCCGAACTACCTCAAAGGGGAGCGGCGCGGCTTTACGAAGGCGCCACCGCGGCTCTTGTCGCCGGTCTCCGCCTGGTATGTGACGGACATCCTCAAGGACGCGCCGCCGCCGGCCAATGCGCGCGGTGGGCGGATCGCCTACAAGACTGGGACGTCCTACGGTTATCGCGATGCCTGGGCTGTGGGCTATGACGGCAAGCATGTGATCGCCGTCTGGATCGGCCGCGCCGACGGCACGGCGACACCGGGCTTGAGCGGTCATTCAGCCGCCGCGCCTTTGCTCTTCGATGCCTTCGCGCGCATTGCCGACAAGACGACGCCGTTGCCGGCCGCGCCACCGGGCGCCATTCGCGCGACGAGCGGGACGCTGCCGCCGCCGCTCCGTCGCTTCGGCGATGACGCGCGCGGGCAGGAGACCGCGACATTTCTGGAGCCGCTCGTGCGCATTGCCTTCCCGCCGGATCGCGCCGAACTCGAGCACGACGATGGCGAGGACGCCGCGGTGATGCTGAAGGCTGAAGGGGGGGCGCTGCCTCTGACCTGGCTGGCGGATGGGGCGCCTATCTCGTCCGATCCGCAGCGTCGCGACGTGGAGTGGCGGCCGGATGGACGCGGCTTCGCGCGCATTACCGTGATCGACGCGAAGGGCAAGAGCGATCGAGTCGACATCCGGCTGAAGTAGCGGGCGTGCGCTACGTCGGCGGCACTTTCCCGGGGCGTGGATCGATGGGCACGAGCTTGTCGAGACCTGTCAGCTCTTCGAAGGCTGCGCCGGCCGCGAGCAGCGCCGCTTCGCCACGCGGTGGCGCGATGATCTGCAACCCGACTGGCCTTCCGAACTGGTCGAAGCCGCACGGCAGGGCGAGCGACGGCACGCCCATGAGCGTCGGGATCGCCGTGATCAGCGAGCCGCCGAGATAGTGCTCGACGACCTTGCCATCGATCTTCTCCGGCATCCGCCGCGTAACGTCGAAAGCCGGCGTCGAGGAGCCGGGCGTGATCAGCAGGTCGTAGGTCTCGAAGAAGGCCGCAACGCGTCGGTAGAAGGCCGCACGCTCCCGCTCCGCCCAACCGATCCGCGAAGGCGTTGCCTCGAGGCCGAGCTTCGTATTCCAGATGATGTCCTGCTTGAACTTGTCGGGGTATTGCGCGATCTGCAACTCACGATCGACGACGTAAGACTGCGCGCGGAGCACCATGAAGGCGTCTGCGATCTGCCCGACGTCGGGTGCTGCCTCCTCTACTGTCGCGCCAAGCTCCTTAAAGCGCTGCACCGCCTTGGCGCAGATCTCGCGCGTCTCGCTGTCCATGGGCGCCGCGCCACCGAAGCTGGCGGACCATGCGACGCGGCGGGGCAGCTTGCGGGCCGCCACGGCATCGCTGAAGGCCTGCGCGGGCGCGTCGAAGGTCTGGGGATCACGCGGGCAGAAGCCGGCCATGCTGTCGAGGAAGAGGGCGACGTCCGGCACATTGCGCGCCATGGGGCCCTGCACCGAGAGCGGTGCGTAGAGGTTGTTCGACGTCCCGCGCGTCACGCGGCCGGGCGAGGGTCTCAGGCCAACGACGCTGCAGTACGTGGCGGGCCGCCTGAGGCTGCCTGCATGGTCGCTGCCATGCGCGAGCCAAGCCTCTCCAGCGGCGAGCGAGGCGGCACCACCGCCCGTCGAGCCGCCGCAGGTGAGCGCTGTATTCCAGGGATTGGTCGTGCGCCCGAAGACTTCGTTGAAGGTCGAGCCACCCGAGCCGAACTCCGGTGTGTTCGATTTGGCGATGACGATGCCGCCCTTGCGCTCGATGCGCTCGACGAGCGGGTGCGACGCGGTGGGAATGTGATCCTTGAAGATGGGTGAACCGTACGTCGTGCGCACGCCGGCGACATCGGTCAGATCCTTGATCGTGACGGGCAGGCCCGCCAGCCAGCCCGCCTCGCCTTCGGCGTCGCGCCGTTCGCCCCGCATGAGGGCACGGGCGTGATCGCGTGCACGGTCGAGGCAGAGCGTCGGTAGTGCATTGATTGCACCCTCGCAGGCCGCAATGCGCTTCTCGGCCGCATCGATCAGGTCGAGCGGCGTGATCTCCTTACTGCGGAGGCGGCGGACGGCCTCGCGTGCGGTCATGCGGATGAATTCGTCGGACATGGGTGCAATCCCTCTGAGGATCAGTTGCGGCGCGCGGGGCCGATCTTGTCGAGCGGGCCGAGTGCGCGTTCGAGCATGGGCACGACCTCGCCTGCGAAGCGCTCGATGGATCTCAATGCGGTTGCGAGGGGCGACGCGCCAGCCTGGAACTGGAGCAGCATGTGCACGGGCTCCGCCGCGCGGATCAGGCCGGCCATGCGCTCGGCGACGGTCGTCGCGTCACCGACCAGAACCGAGGCCGAGAAGACGTCGAGCGGCGGCTCGCCCTCGTACGGCTTCTCGATGAGCATGGCCCCGTCGATCAGCTCCTCGCGGCGGCGCAGGCTTTGCGAGAGCCGGATCTGGTGGCGTAGATTGTCGATGAAGTCGGCCGCTTCGGCCTTGCTGTCGGTGATGCAGACATGGCGCAAGGGCGCGATCGCGGGCTGCCTGGCCTCGAGCCCCTGCTCGGCGTAGATCCGGCCGATGCTGGCCTTCACCTCGCTGAGCTGGGCGACCGAGGCGTGACGGGGTGTCAGCATTATCGGCCAGCCCTTGCGGGCGGCGAGGCCCTGCAGCGTCCGGTTATCGCCCGCGATCCAGATATCGGGCAGCTTGCCCGTCGGCCGCGAGGCGATATGCGTTTCGGGAAGTTCGTAGAAGCGGCCTTTGTGGCTGAATGTTTCGTCCGAGAAAGCCTTCTCCAGAATCTCCACGAACTCGACGAGTTTCGGGGCCGAATCGGCGAGATTTTCGCCGAATCTCTCGAATTCGTAGGGCTGGTATCCACTCCCGATCCCTAGAATCAGCCGGCCGTGACAAAGCGCATCGACCATCCCGATTTCCGATGCCAGCCGGACGGGGTTGTAAAGCGGCACCACAACGACCCCGCTTGCGAGCTTGATTCGCGAGGTTTCGCCGGCAAGCCGCGCGACCATCATCAGCGGTGAGGGGCATGTGCAATAATTCGAGAAATGGTGCTCGGCGAACCAGGCGATATCGAAACCGGCGGCCTCGGCGGCCTTCACCTGCGCGATCGCCCCGTCATAGAGCGTGGCCGCAGCTGTTCTGGGCGTGCGATAGCCCATCAGATTGAAGATGCCGAAGTTCATGAGCACGCTCCCCGCCGGTTCGTCTGCAGGATGATCCTGCAACATCGGCCTCGGAGGCCGGTTTCCCGGCAGTTTGTCCGAGCTTGGGGAGCAAGGGAACCCCGAGGCTGGCCAGTGGAGCCGCGCTCAGAGGAGGACATACATACCAAATTGGCCTATCGGGCCAAGGCGTCACGGAAACTCAGGGCCTAAAAATGCATCGACCGGTGCCGTGATCGAGACGGTACCGGTCGACGGGGACATAAGAAACGCCGCGAGCGACTACGGGAAGTCGCTCTTAAGCGCGCTTGCGGCGGGCTGCCGGCTTACGGGCGGCGGCCTTCTTCGCGGGGGCGCGACGAACCTTCGAGGTGGCGGCCTTGCGGCGGGCGGGGCCAGCGCGCTTCACGGCGGTCTTCTTTACGGCGCGCTTCGCCGGGGCCTTCTTCGCAACGGTCTTCTTCGCAACGGTCTTCTTCTTGGCGACTTTCTTCTTGGCAACCTTCTTCACGGGCGCCTTCGTCATCGTCGTAGTGGTCGTTGTGGTCTTCTTTGCAATCTTAGCCATGTTGATATCTCCTATCTCTTCCCGGTAGCAAGTCACTCGCCTGTCAAGACGAATCGTGTCCACTTGCAAGGATGAATGTGAGATTTGGTAGTTAATGGGAAGTTAATGAATTCAAATCCCGATACTCCGCTGAGATAATCGGAATAACTTTCTCGATCGCTTTCTGCGCAGCGATAATGAAAGTAATGCAATAAAATCGGCCATATTCGCTCGCTCGCCGATGTTGCTGGACGGCCTCGAAAATTTCGCGCTAGCATGCGCGTCGGAAAGCGCTTGAACGCGCCGTTGAGGGCAGAGAAGTGATCGAAATCGAGCGAGTCGCGCGAATCATGCGCGAAGTTGCAGCGGAAGAAATCGTGCCGCGTTGGCGCAATCTCGCCGGTGCAGACGTCGTCGAAAAGACTGGTCCGAGCGACATCGTGACGGTCGCGGATCGCGCAGCGGAGGTCGCGCTCACGCGTCGGCTTGCCGAGTTGATCGCAGGCTCGCGCGTCGTCGGCGAGGAAGCCGTGCACGCCGATCCGACGGTCCTGCAGCACTTTGCGAGCGGCGATCCCGTGTGGGTGATCGATCCGATCGATGGCACGAGCGCATTCGCCAAGGGCGAGTCCGGCTTCACGGTGATGGTCGCGCTCGTGCGCGGTGAAGAGCTGCTCGCTGGATGGATTCTCGCGCCCTCTAGTGGTGAACTGCACATGGGTGAGCGCGGAAGTGGTGCCTACCGTGTGCGCGACGGCGCCGTCACACGGCTGCCGCGCCCTTCGATTCCGACCATGAACAAGGAGCTGATCGGTCTCCTCGGCCGCCGGCACATGAGCGACGCGCGTCGCGCGGAACTTAAGGCACGGGCCGGGGCCTTCGCGGCTCTTCAGAATGTTTCCTGCGCGGGCATGGACTATCCGCGGCTGCTTTCAGGAAGCGCGCACTTCGCGATCTACAACAAATCCGAACCCTGGGATCATCTGCCGGGCCTCACGCTCGCCAGCGAACAAGGCTTTGCGTTCTGCAAGCACGACGGCAGCGCCTATCGGCCGGGTGACAACGCCGGCGGTCTCGTCATCGCGCCGAGCGAGGCCGTCGCCGGGGATATCCGACGGCTGCTGCTCGCCTGAGGCCGTTAGCTGCCCGGCAGAACCAGGATCTTGGGGGTCTTGGGCAGTGTCGCCCGCGAGACGACCGTTGTCGGTACTTCGGCCATCTCGACTTCGAAGTGCGGGCGCGCCTCGTGCAGAAAGCGCTCCAGCGTATAGGACGAGAAGTAGTGCATGGGGATCATGAGGGGCGCCTTCAGCGCCTTCAGGACCTCCATCATGCCCTGCACGTCCAGCGTGAAGCTGCCGTCCACGGGAACCAGAACGACATCGAGCTGGCCGATCTGCGCGAGCTGCTGGGTCGTCAGCGTATGATGCAGGTGGCCGAGGTGGCCGATGCACAGATTCCCCGTTTCGAAGACGAAGATCGAGTTGCCCCAGGTATCGGTGCCGCCCCCATAGCTGCGGATGTTGGTCGGGATATTGCGGACGCGCACGTCCTCGAGGCTGATGTCGTGCTGGGCGTGCCCGCCGTCGGGGTTCCAGCCACGCAGGACGTGAGCGATCGCTGGATCTGGGTTGTTGGTGTAGTGCGTGGTGTGGGCCCGGTTCATGGTCACGATCTCGGGGATCACGGCCGGCCGCACATAGTCGTTGTAGTCGGTCGCGATCCGGACGCCGCGCTGCGTTTCGAGCAGGAATGTCGAATGACCGACGTAGCTGATCCGCGTCTCGCCAATCTTGAGTTGTGCGCGGTGGACGAGGGAGGGGATCGAAATGCCGCCAGGCCCGCGCTTGGTCGGTGCTTCGGCCATTGCGAGGCAGAGGTCCGGTGCGACTTTGCTTGGGGCTGGGCTTGGAGCCGGCGCCTGGGCATTGGCGGGAGGGATGGCGAGGATCAGCAGGGCTGCCGGCAGGAGGGACAAGGCGGCAGCTTCGAGCAACGTCCTCACGCGCATTCGGACCTCCGGGTCTGTTACGACACCATCATGCGGCCGCCCCACTCGTCCTCAAGGCCGCTATCTCATTCTCGCTGAGCCCTGCCTCCCGCAGAATCACATCTGTGTGTTGGCCGAGGTCCGGGCCTGGGCCCGGTCGGCGAGGTGCAGCATGACCGATCTGGAACGGCGCCGCCAGTGTCTGCGGCATGCCGGGGGTGTCGGTCTCGACCACCGCGCGCGCGGCAATGGCCTGCGCGTCCTCCGGAATATCCTGCAGGCGATTGATGATCGAGTGTGGGACGCCTCGCGCTTTCAACATCCTGTTCCAGTGCGCGAACGGCCGCGTCCGGATGATGGGATCTAGGATCTCGCGCAGGGCCGCGGCATTGGCGTGGCGCGCTGCGCGCTCGACGAAACGAGGGTCCGTTGCCAGATCCGGCCGCTCGATCATTTCCAGGATGACGGGAAAGTCGCGCGTCTCGTTGGTGACGTTGATCTGGAGCCAGCGGTCGTCGGACGTCAGGTAGATGTTGGCAAGTGCCGAGCGGGGGCGATCGCGCGGCGGGCGATTGGGCAGGTAGGACCCGAGGAGTGCCGCCTGGGCATAGACGCCGTTCGACCATAGGCCGTTGGCGAGCAGGTTGCTGGCAACCCAGGTGCCCTTGCCGGTTCGCGCGCGGTCGATGAGTGCGATGAGAATGGCCGAGAGCAGCGCCATGGCCGACGGACGGTCGCCCTGTGCCGGCAGCGCGAAGCCCGGTGGCTGACCTTCGAAGTGAGTCCCATCGAGCAGGCCCGAGCGGGCGAAGTAGGCGTTGCTGTCGTAGCCCGGCTGATCCTTGTCGCCGCCCTCCTCGCCGTAGCCCGAGAAGGACGCATAGATGAGCCGCGGATTGCGCGCCGAGACTTCCTCGTAGCTGAGGCGCAGGCGTGCGCGCACGGGGAAGGGGTAGTTCGTGATGAGGATGTCGGCCTGGTCGATCAGCCGGTCGAGGGCGGCGCGGCCCTGCGGGTTCTTCAGATCCAGCGCAATCGAACGCTTGTTCCGGGCGTCGAGGTGCCAGGGGTAGTTGACCTCGGACTTGGGAAAGCTCGTGAGATTGATGTTCCCGCGATGCGGATCGCCTTCTCCCGGCGGCTCCACCTTGATGACGTCGGCGCCGTAGTCGCCGAGGACGACGGCTGCGGCCGGTGCAGCAATGAACGAGCTGACGTCGAGCACGCGCAGTCCGTCGAGCGGGAGCGGGTTCGCCATTGGGGCCCTTCTTTTTGTCGGACGTTTGCCTCTGGCGGCGAGCTTAGCGGCGCTGTTCAGCGCTGCCTAGAGTGGCTACGCTGCGGAAAAGAACATGCAACCGGGAGGACAATCACGATGAGCGCGATCAACGGAGACTGGCTGGGCCTTGGTGGGCGCGTAGCGGTCGTGACGGGAGCGGCCAGCGGCATCGGACGCGCCGCGGCTTACAGCCTATCGAGCGCCGGCGCGGCCGTTGCCCTGCTCGATATCAACATCGAAGGCGCCAAGGATGCCGCGCGTCAGATCGCGGAGACGGGTGGCAAGGCCATCGCCGTCGAGTGCGACACGACAAGTGAGGCGAGCATCGCGGCGGCGCGATCGCAGGTCGAGGCAGGGCTCGGCGGTGCCGACATCCTTGTGAACAACGCGGGTATCTTGCGGCCGGGCGGGCTCGATAAGCTCGCGCTCGCGGACTGGAACAAGATCCTCGCCGTGAATTTGACCGGCTACCTGCTCACGGCCCAGTCCTTCGGCGAGGGCATGCGTGAGCGCAAGCGCGGGGCGTTGGTGCACATCGCCTCGATCGCGGCGAGCGAGCCACAGCCGTATTCGGGCGCCTACAGCGCGGCCAAGACGGGCGTCGTCATGCTGTCCCGCCAGCTCGCTGTCGAGTGGGGCGCTCAGGGTGTGCGCTCGAATGTCGTCAGCCCGGGCTTTATCCGGACGCCACTGAGCGAAGGGTTCTATCAGGTGCCGGGCGTCGTCGAGGCGCGTTCGCGCGTCGTGCCGGTGGGGCGGGTTGGTACGCCGGAGGACATCGCCAACGCGGTGACGTTCCTCGCTTCGGACAAGGCCGCGTACGTCAGCGGATCGGAGTTGCTCGTCGACGGCGGCGCCAACACCATCCTCATGGGGCAGGTACCCCGCCCGGGCTTCGAACGCCCGAGCTAACGTCCCTTCTGTCCTCGCCGGCCGACCGCACCTTCGATGAGGGCGGCGAGGCGGCCTTCGTCGCGGGCCTCGAACGTGAGCCGTATCGGCAGGGCGCGCGCCTGCGCATGGAGCTCGGCTAGAGGACCGGCGCCGCCAGCAAGACGCGCGCGGTCCTTCTCCGTGGTGACGAGCGTTGCGCCGTGCGCGCGCGCGAGTTCGAGAAGGCGGCTCGCATCAGCGGGCTTGAAGGCGTGGTGATCGGGAAAGGTGAGCGTCGCGACGGGGCGGGCGCCAAGCGCGGCGAGCGTTGCGAAAAAGCGATCCGGAACGCCGATGCCGGCGAAGGCGACGACCGGTCCGGAGGAAAGCCAGGCCGAGGCGCTCGCAGGAACGATCTGCGCTTCGAGCACGGGGCCCTCGAAGTCGTGGCGCAGGTTGGCGGCGAAATCGCTCTGGACCTGCAGTGTCCCTGTGCTGGAGCCGCGGTTGACGACGATGGCATCGACGAGGTCGAGCTGAAAGTCGAGCGGTGCCCGCAGCGGTCCGGCCGGCATCACACGGCCGTTGCCCACACCGCGCGCGCCGTCGACGATGGCGATGGTGAGATCCTTCGCAAGGCCGGGGTTCTGCAGACCGTCGTCCATGATGATGACATCGGCGGCGGGGCGGGCGCCGGACGCCGTGCTGGCCTCTGCGGCAATAGCGCGCGCGCCCGCTGCGCGATCGCGGCTGATCAGCGTCGGATGGGCAGCGGCAAGCAGCAGCGGTTCGTCGCCGACGTCTTCTGCGCGGTCACGCTCGGGATCGACCCAGTGAGGGCCAGACACGCGGCCGCCGTAGCCGCGCGAGAGGAAGGCGCTGGTCAAGCCCATGCCGCCGATAAGGTCGGCGATGGTGAGCGCGAGTGGCGTCTTGCCGGTGCCGCCCGCTGTGAAATTGCCGATGCAGATGACGGTGATGGGCGCGCGGTACGGCGTGGCCCGGGCGAAGCGCCGGCGCACCAGCCCGCCCCACAGCGCAGCCGCAGGTCCGAGCAGCCGAGGCACGATGCCGGGCGCCGTCTCATACCACCACGTTGGCTCGCGCATCGTCACCGGTCGGCGTCCTCGTGCTCCTGTTCCGGCTGTCTCGGAACCAATTCGACCAAGGCCGCTTGTAGCAAGTTGGTGACAGTTTCACAGACCGTACAAAATGGGATTTGACATGCGCTACGGCCGCTCTACAAGCTCCGCGCATCGGGACCTAAATAGTTCCGGGTTCGGGGGGAGTTGAACGTGGCTCCGCAAGGAAGCGGCCCGTTCGGCGTCTCTCGGGCGATTGTTCCCCTCCAAGACTGCGCGTCCATCATGATCCGCGAGACAGCGCGGGGTGGTGACTGGAGACTACCTACGCATGTCCGCTAGGACACAATGCTCGCACTGCGGGGCCAAGCGCACCTTGCCCTCGATCACCTCAGTTTTCTCTCGAAAAATGCTGAATAGCTGGAGACAAGTATCATGATGCTCGTCGCTACGTCCGTGCGTGCCAGCGCGATCGAAGGCGTTGGCGTATTTGCAGTGGACTTCATCCCGGCGGGGACGCCGATCTGGGCGCTCGACGAGCGCTTTGACAAGGTCTTCACCGAGGAAGAGGTCGCTAGCTTCCCGCAAAATGTGCAGGACTACTTCAATCGCTACGGCTATCCGCACATGGAGCGGGACGGCTTTGTCGTGCTCGAACTCGACAATGGCCGGTTCATGAACCACAGCCTGAGCCCGAATACGGACTTCACACGGCCGGACGTTGGCTACGCCATCGCCGATATCCATCCGGGTCAGGAGCTGATCTGCAACTACTTCGAGTTCGATCGCACGTTCCAGGGCTTCGATGCCCCGGCGGTCGCTGTCGAGCCAGCGTACGCCGTTCACGCGAATGGCTTGGGCGCTGGCATCAGCGCCAGCATCTGAGTCGACGCGTCGCGGAAGGGGGCAGCCGGGGCCTTAGGCCCCGGTGCCGCCGCTGCGTTACAGCGTCCGTCCAGCCGGACAGTGGGCGCGTTTTCGCATTCATTTGGCATGGCGCTGGCTGCCGTCCCTGCGGCTTTACGGGCGCGGGCTCACGACCAGTTCAATTGGCATCGGGCGCCGAAATGCCTTAATGCTTCGGCCCAATAACGCTGGATCCGGCGTGTCCTCCCGACGAGGGGGAGTCGCTGGGTCGATTTAGGCCGTGAAGGAGAACGACGTGACGGCGACGCCTTTTGCCCTGTTCGCGCGCAGCCTGAATCGGCGCGCATTCCTGATTGGTGCGACCAGCGCCGCAGCGCTCGCGACGGCTGCTGGTCTGACGCCGGCACTTGCTCAGCGGCGCTCTGCCGCTCCGGATGAAGTTTCGGTCGAGGCCCTGATGAAGCCCGGCGCGTTGCCGGAGCTGGCCGTCGGCAAGGCCGACGCGCCCGTTACGATCGTCGAGTACGCATCGATGACGTGCGGGCACTGCGCCAATTTCCACAACACCGTTTATCCGGCACTCAAAGAGAAATATATCGACACCGGCAAGGTGCGCTTCATCCTGCGTGAGTTCCCGCTCGACAATCTCGCAGCGGCGGCCTCGATGCTTGCCCGGTGCGCCGGCGGCGATGCAACCCAGGCCATGATCAGCGCCCTCTTCAAGACACAGGACAAATGGGCGTTCGTCCGCGGCAACCCGGTGCCGGAGCTCTTCAAGATCGCTCAGCAGGCCGGCTTTACCCAGGAGCGTTTCGACACGTGCCTGAAGGACAACGCGACGCTCGACCAAATGATCTCCGCCCGCCAGCGGGCGAGCGATGAGTTCGGAGTCAACGCGACGCCGACGTTCTTCATCAACGGCAAGCGTCTTCGCGGGCGGTCGGACTCGCTCGAAGCTTTCGATCAGGCGCTCGCGCCCTTCCTCGGCGGCTGATACGCCGTGCGCACCCGCCGGGGAGCCGGGACGTTGATGCCGCGCGCGATGGCGAGGTTCACCACGAACCTTGTCCTGCTCGCCTCGGCCGTCGCGCTTGCAGGCTGCTCGGGCGATGCACTCAGCACGCTCGATCCATCGCGCCCGGTGGGCATGACCCAGGAAACCGCGGCCGTCGGCGTTTCAGCGCAGCCAAAGGCGCCCGCCTTCGATCCTTTCTCCGACAGTCCAGTGACGTCGGTGCCCATGCGTCAGGTCATCGATAACCCGACGCTCGCCGAGGTGATGCGCCCGGGCCCACTGCCGGAATTCTCGATCGGTAGCCAGGATGCCCCGGTCACGATCATCAAGTACGCCTCTCTGACCTGCCCCTTCTGCCGCCGCTTTCAGGCGGAGGTTTTCCCGGTCCTGAAGCGCGATTACATCGACCGCGGGAAGGTCCGTTTCATCATTCGCGAGTTTCCCATCGGCAAATCCAGCGGCATGGCGACCATAGCGCTGCGCTGCGCCCCCATGGACCGCTACCTTGAGCTGTACGGGCGCTATCTTTCCACGCAGGCGCAGTGGGTTTCCCAGGAAGTTCGGATCGAGCCGATCCTGAAGGTTGCACAAGGTGTTGGCTTGTCGGCGGCGCAGTTTGACAGCTGCCGCCAGAATCAAGGCATGATCGGCGCCCTGAACCAGGTGAAAGACCGTGGTCGGGAGCTTGGGGTCATTGGGACGCCGAATTTCTTCATCAACGGCCAGCTCGTGAAGAAGACGCTGGATCTGGCCGAGCTTCGGGCGATCATCGATCCATTGATCTCGGGCCCTGCGCTAGTGTCCCGATCCCGAGGTTCGCCTGACCTCGATGCTGGCGTCTCGAGCGAACCTCGGAATCAAAAGGGACACTAGAGTCATAGTGTTGCTAGTGCGATTCAGATCGAGAAATTCGCTCACAGGGCAGGGGCGAACGCTGGCGAATTTCTCGATCATCGCACTAGCCGCGACACCGGTATCCGTACCGCGTTGAGCGCATTTTCGTATAAGGCGTGCGAGCGAAGACCGATCCACCGCTATGAAGGCGGGTGCTGACGTGCAGATCACGCGACTTCGGCTGCTCGGCTTCAAATCGTTCGTGGAGCCGACCGAGCTTGTCATCGAGAAGGGACTGACCGGCGTTGTCGGGCCGAACGGCTGCGGCAAGTCGAACCTGCTCGAGGCCTTGCGCTGGGTCATGGGCGAGACGTCCTACAAGTCCATGCGCGCCTCGACCATGGAGGACGTGATCTTCTCCGGGACGAATGCCCGGCCGGCCAGGAACATGGCCGAGGTCACGATCTCGATCGACAACGGCGCGCGCACGGCGCCGGCCGAACTCAACGACGCCGACGTGCTCGAGGTTACGCGCCGCATCGAGCGCGACGCGGGCTCGGCGTATCGTGTGAATGGCGGCGAAGTCCGTGCGCGCGACATCAAACTGCTGTTCGAGGATGCCTCGACGGGCGCTCGCTCGCCCTCCCTCGTCCGCCAGGGACAGATTGCCGAGATCGTCAATTCAAAGCCGGAGCAGCGTCGCCGCATCCTGGAGGATGCGGCGGGCATCGCCGGTCTGCACAGCCGTCGCCATGAGGCGGAGCTGCGGCTCAAGGCAGCCGAGGGCAATCTGGCGCGCGTCAACGATGTGCTCGGTCAACTCGGCAGTCAGATCGAGGCCCTGAAGCGCCAGACCCGGCAGGCACGACGTTATCGCGAGTTATCGGGCGAGATTCGCAAGGCCGAGGCACTGCTGCTTCATCTTTCGTGGACTGCGGCGCAGAACGAGGTGGTCGCAACGGAGGCCGCGCTCTGGCAGGGCCTAGGTGCGCTTGCGGCCGCGACCGAGCGCGAAGCTGCGCTCGTCACCGAGGAAGCTGAGCGCGCGTCAGCCATCGAGCCATTACGTGAGGAGGAAGCGCGTCGGGGCGCGGCGCTCGCCCGCCTGCGCATCGAGCAGGAGAATTTCGAGAAGGAGGCGCGGCGTCTCGCCGAGCGCCAGCGCGAACTCGAAGCGCGCGCGGAGCAGATGCGGCGCGACATCGAGCGCGAGCAGCAGCAGGTCGCCGAGGCGCGCGCGATCCTCGACAGACTGGGCTCGGAAGCGGAGACGATCAAGACCGAGGTCGCCGACGGCCAGCAAGCGGAAGAAGAAACCCGCGCGGGTCTCGATGAAGCCGAGGCGGCACTTGGCGAAGCGACGGCCAGGCTCACGGAGGTCACGGCGCGCGCCATCGAGGCACGCACGCGCCGCCGCGCGCTCGAGAGTACGCACGCCGAGCGGCAGGGCCATGTGAAGCGCATCGAAAGCCAGCTCGCCTCTTTCGCGACACAGGCGCGGGAGATCGCGGCGCGCGCGCCCGATGCCGAGCGCCTTCAGCAACTCTCCGAGGCGGGTCAACGCCTCATGCGTGAGTTGGAGTTCGTCGATGAGCAAGCGCTGGCCGCCGAGGCGCGCGCCGCCGAGATCGCCATCGAGGCGCGGGCGCGCGAGGAGGCCAGTCAGGCTGCGCTGCTGACCTCTGGCCAGCTTCGCACGGAAGTCGAGACGCTTGCCAAGCTGCTGTTGCCGGTGCGCGATGACGGCCTGCCGCCGATGATCGACGAGCTGCGCGTCCAGCCCGGTTATGAGCGCGCGCTCGGTGCAGCCCTCGGCGATGATCTCGATGCGCCTGTTGCTGAAGAGGCGGATGTCTATTGGCGCCACGTCGGACGCGCCGCGGATGATCCGCCGCTGCCCGTCGGCGTGCACCCGCTGGCTCACGAGGTGGATGCGCCGCCGGAGCTTGCGCGGCGGCTGGCGCAGATCGGCGTCGTCGTGCGTGAGGATGGGCGGCTCCTGCAGCCCTATCTGCGCCCCGGCCAACGGCTCGTGTCGCCCGAGGGCGATCTCTGGCGCTGGGATGGTTTTACGGTCGCGGCCACTGCGCCGACGGCTGCTGCTGTGCGGCTTGCCGAGCGCAATCGGCTGGGCGAGCTCGAAGTGCTCGAGGATGCGGCGCGGCGCGAGGCGGAGGATCTCACTTCGGCGACGCGCACAGCGCGCGAGATGCACCGGGTCGCGGAGAGCGAGGAGCGCCGCCTGCGCCAGTCCTGGCGCGAAACCCAGGCCGAACTCGCCCGCACGCGCGAAAAGCTCACGGTGATCGAGCGACAGGCACGCGAGACCGAGCAGCGGCTGGCGGCCGTCGCCGAGAATCGCTCCGCCGCCGAAGCGGCACTCGTCGAGGCGAAGGAGCGACTGGCCGAAATCGAGACAGCCATTGATGCCCTCGACAATGACGATGCGCTCGAAGCCGAGGTCGCAGCAGTCGAGAGAGAAACGGGCAAGCATCGCAGCACGGTCGGAGAAATTCGCCAGGTGCTTTCGCGCATCGAGCGCGACGTGCACGTGCGCAGCGAGCGGCTCAATGCCGTCGAGGTCGAGCGCACGCGTTGGCAAGCACGCTGCGAGGATGCAGGTGGTCACGTCGCGACGCTGAGCGCGCGTATGGGAGAGACCGAGGAAGAGCTTGCCGATATGGCCGAGCTTCCGGCCGAAATCGAAGCACAGCGCATCAAGCTGCACGACCAGATGCAGGCGGCCGAGACGGCGCGCAGTGAGGCGTCGGATCGCCTTGCGGAATCCCAGTCCGGGCACCGCGAGAGCCAGCAGGCGCTCAAGTCTGCGCAGGCGGCGGTGAGCGATCAGCGTGAGCAGCGCGCGCGCGCCGAAGCCAAGCTCGAATCTGCGCGCCAGAAGCGATCCGACGAGGGGCGGCGGATCCGCGAGACCATGGACTGCGCGCCCGAAGCCTGCCTCGCGCTGGCCGAGGTGGAGCCCAATGCGACCCTGCCGGCGCTCGCCGACGTGGATCGATCGCTGCAGCGCCTCAAGGCCGATCGCGAGCGCCTCGGCGGCGTCAATCTTGCGGCCGATGACGAGCTTCAAAAGATGAACGAGCAGTTCGCGACAATGGATCTCGAGCGGCTCGACGTCGAGCAGGCGATCAACAAGCTGCGCGGCGCCATCGGTCAGCTCAATCGCGAGGCGAAGAAGCGCCTCGGCGAGGCGTTCGATCTCGTGAACGGCCACTTCCAGCGCTTGTTCGGCACGCTGTTCGGCGGCGGCGAGGCGCGGTTGGAGATGATCGAAAGCGAGGAGGACCCGCTCGAAGGCGGCCTCGAAATCATCGCCCGTCCACCGGGCAAGAAGCCCGCGACGCTATCGCTGCTGTCCGGCGGCGAGCAGACGCTGACCGCGCTCTCGCTGATCTTCGCAGTGTTCCTGACGAATCCCTCGCCGATCTGCGTGCTCGACGAGGTGGACGCACCGCTCGACGATGCCAATGTCGATCGCTTCTGCTCGATGATGGAACACATGGCGGCGGACACCGAAACGCGCTTCCTCGTCATCACGCACCATCCGATGACCATGGCGCGCATGGATCGGCTGTTCGGTGTGACCATGGCCGAGCGCGGCGTCTCGCAGCTCGTCTCCGTCGATCTCGCGACCGCTGAGCGGATCATCGAAAACGGTGGCGAAGACGCTCAGGCCGGCGCCGCCTGACGCGCTGCGCAGCTTGCGCGGGTCTCCGGGTTGGTATATTCAAATCCGCGAATATAATGGTGCGCGGCAATCGGCGGACCGCTTCGGCGATTGGTCGGCACGCCGGGGAGGGAACATGCGGGAAGCGATCGTCGCGAACGGCCCATTCTGGCTGGCGATTGGCGGCCTCGTCATCGGCTTCGTTTTTGGTGCGCTCGTCTTCCGGACGAACTTCTGCACCATGGGCTCGGTCTCCGACATCGTGAACCTCGGCGATTGGCGCCGCTTCCGCGCCTGGGTGCTTGCGGGTGTCACGGCATTGGCCGGCGCGCAGACGCTGCATTGGCTCGGCGTCGTCGATCTGACGAAGTCGATGTATCTCGCGGCGAGTTTCAACTGGTTCGGATACGTCGTTGGTGGGTTGATCTTCGGCTTCGGCATGGTCTTCGCGGGCGGATGCCCGAGCCGGAATCTTTCGCGTGCCGGCGCGGGTGACCTGCGCTCGCTGCTGACGCTCATGATCGTCGGCATCTTCGCCTACATGACCATCGGCGGTCTCATTGGCCCTGTCCGCGCCGCGATCGAGCAGGCGACGAGCTTCAGTCTGCCGACGGCGACGCAGGGCATCGGCGATCTGGTTGATCGCGCGCTCGCGCTCTCGGCAGGCTTCGGGCGCATCTTCGCGTCGTGGGTGATTGTCCTCGCGGGCCTCGCTTACTGCTTCAAGGATGCGGAGTTCCGCTCATCACCTGCGCATGTCTGGTCGGGCATTGGCGTCGGCCTCTGCGTCATCGCGGGCTGGGCGCTGACCGGCCTCGCCTTCGACGACATGGCCGATCGACCGACACAACCCATTTCCCTCACGTATGTTCGTCCGAGCGGCGACACGCTCGAATGGCTGCAGCGTTACACGGCCGCGCCCATCCCGGGCTTCGGCGTTGCGACGGTGTTCGGCGCGCTCCTCGGTGCCTTCGCGGCTGCAAAGTCCATGGGCCGCTTCCGCATTCTCACGTTCTCGGATACGGGCGACACCGTGCGCACGCTGCTCGGCGCCATGATGATGGGTGTCGGCGGCGTCATGGCCCTCGGCTGCACGGTCGGACAGGGCATCACCGGCGTTTCGACGCTGGCGCTCGGATCGTTCATCACATTCGGCGCGATCGTTGGGGGCGCCGTTGTCGGTCTGAAAGCACTCGAGCGCTGGCTAATGTCGGAGGCGTAGGCTCCTCCGGCAAGCACACCGAAAGCAAAATGACCGGCCTCGCGGCCGGTCATTTCGTTTGATGATGATGTGTGCGCCGATCAGTACGTCTTGGGCTTCGCGACTTCACCGCCGCCACGCACGTCCTTGATGGCCTGTGCCGCCGCGACAGCGAGCAGCCGCGCATCGTTGAGAATCGTGCAGAAGTGATAGCCCTGCTCGAAGCGCGTGAGCGCCGTCTTCGGCCCGTCCGTATGCACGCCCGCGATGAGGCCCTTGGCGGCTGTCTTCTTCGCGATGAGCTTGATGGCCTCGACGACTTCCGGGTCCGAGGGATCGAGTGTCGGCGGCTTGCCATGCGCCATGGAGAGATCCGAGGGGCCGACGTACACGCCGCTCAGGCCCTTCACGCTCAGGATCTCGTCGAGGTTCTTGAGACCGTCACGCGTCTCGATCATGGCGAGCAGCAGCACTTCCTCGTTGGCGCCCTGCCAGTAGTCGGCGCCGCCGTACTGCACTGCGCGGTTCGGGCCCATCGACCGGCCACCGATCGGCGGATAGCGGCCGGCCGAGACGAACTGCTCAGCCTCGGCTTTGTTGTTGATCATCGGGCAGATGATACCGTACGCGCCCGCGTCGAGCATCTTCATGATGATGCCGGGCTCGTTCCACGGCACGCGTGCCATCGGCACGGCATTCGTCGTTGAGATCGCCTGCATCATGCCGACGGCGGCCTGATAGTCGACGGCCCCGTGCTGGAGATCGATGGTCACGGCTTCCCAGCCCTGATGCGCCATGACCTCGGCCGAATACGAATTGGGAATGGCGAGCCAGCCATTCAGGGCCTTTGTGCCGGCCGCAATAGCCTTCTTGAGCTCGTTCTTGCGCATCGAATGTTCCTTCCCTGGGGGTTATTCGTCGATCCCGTGCGGGGAATATACCGACCTCGCCGTGCCTTGGCTCGACCAGAATCGCATAGGCGGTTCGACAACCCTGTCGGGCGCGCTGATCTCAGGTCAGTTCCCGCGCACGGTGTCCCAAATCCAGGTGAGCGTGCCGGTTACGATCGAGAGGACGATGCGGGCGACGATCGTGAAACCCATGAACGCGAGCTGGCGCTCCTCCAGGAGGACGCGGATCCAATTGTTATACTCGGGCGACAGACCTCGTGTGATCAGCCAGGTCTTGAGACCGCTGGCCGCATCCAGGATCTGGTTCATGGTGTCGGGGTACTTGAGGAACACGAAGCCGAACGCGATCGCTCCGAGCACGAGCGAGAGAAAGATATTGCCGGTCGAAAGCAGTAGCCGCCGCATGATCATGACAGCCCCCCGTCATTGAGCCGTAAGGCTCCCCACGCGCACTGTAACTGCGAACAGTAACGCGTGGGAGGGCAAAACAGTCTCGTCGGTGAGGGAAGAACCGTCAGACGTCGAGATTGGCAACGTTCAGCGCGTTCTCCTGGATGAACTCGCGCCGCGGCTCGACGACGTCGCCCATCAACTTGGAAAAGATCTCATCGGCCTCGTCGAGGTCGCCGATCTTCACCTGCAGCAGCGTGCGGGCCTCTTTGTCGAGCGTGGTCTCCCAGAGCTGACCCGGGTTCATCTCGCCAAGGCCCTTGTAACGCTGCAGCGAGAGGCCTTTGCGGCCCGTCTCGTATACGGCATCGAGCAAAGCGCGGGGGCCGGAGACCGGCACCTCGCCTTCCTTGCGCTTCAGTGCGGCCGGGGTGCCATAGATTTCCTGCAGATGCGCCCGGCGATCATTGAGACGGCGCGCTTCGACGGACTGCAGCAGCGAGCGGTCGAGCGTGTGGCTCTCGGCGACGCCGCGCACTTCGCGCCGGAAGTTGAAGCCCTCATTGCCGAAGCGGCCGCTCCAGCCCTTCTCGGTTTCTTCCGCGATCGCATCGAGCTGCTTCGAGATCTTTTCGGCCCGCTCCGTTGCCGCGACCGCCGAGAGCAGCAGATCCGCTTCAAAGGCGCCGCCGATGGCCGCCTGCTCGACGACGAAGCGCGAATAGCGCGAGTGGAGATCGTCGATGATGCGCGTCACCGAACGCGCCTGCTCCACGATATCGCGCAGGTCACTGCCGCCCCGCTGCTCGCCGCTGCCGAGCGCCAAAGTTGCGCCCTCGAGGCCGCTTCCGATGAGATAATCTTCGAGTGCGCGCTGGTCCTTCAGGTAGGTCTCGCTCTTGCCCTTCGCGACTTTGTAGAGTGGCGGCTGCGCGATGTAGAGATGGCCCTTCTGCACGAGCTCAGGCATCTGGCGGTAGAAGAACGTCAGCAGCAGCGTGCGGATGTGGGCGCCGTCCACGTCGGCGTCCGTCATGATGATGATCTTGTGGTAGCGCAGCTTGTCGAGATTGAAGCCGCCATCGTCGCCGCGGCCAATGCCGGTGCCGAGTGCCGTGATGAGCGTGCCGATCTCCTGGCTGGACAGCATCTTGTCCATGCGCGCGCGCTCGACGTTCAGGATCTTGCCGCGGATCGGCAGCACGGCCTGGAACTCGCGGTTGCGGCCCTGCTTGGCGGAGCCGCCGGCCGAGTCGCCTTCGACGATGAACATCTCCGTCACGACCGGGTCGCGGCTCTGACACTCGGCGAGCTTGCCGGGGAGCGAGTTCATATTGAGCGCACCCTTGCGCGTGATCTCACGCGCCTTGCGGGCGGCCTCGCGCGCCTGTGCGGCCTGCACGATCTTGTAGATGATCGCTTTACCCTCGCGCGGATGCTCCTCGAACCAAGCCGCGAGCTGCTCACCGACAATGCTTTCGACGATCGGTTTGACCTCGGACGAGACGAGCTTGTCCTTCGTCTGGCTCGAGAACTTCGGATCGGGCACCTTCACCGAGAGCACGCAGGTCAGGCCTTCGCGCGAATCCTCGCCAGTGAGATCGACCTTCTCCTTCTTCGCGATGCCGCTCTCGTCCGCGTACTTGTTGATGATGCGCGTCATCGCGGCGCGGAAACCGGCGAGATGCGTGCCGCCGTCGCGCTGCGGGATGTTGTTCGTGAAGCAGAGCACGTTCTCGTGGTAGCTGTCGTTCCACCAGAGCGCGACCTCGACGGTGATGCCGTCCTTCTCCGAGTGGACCATGAGCGGCTCGGATAGACCCTCGAGAGATTTCTTGGAGCGGTCGAGGAACTTCACGAAGGCCGCTGTGCCGCCGTCATAGACGAGCGTCTGCTGCTTGACGTCGGCATGGCGTGCGTCGGTGAGCACGATCTTGGCGCCGGAGTTCAGGAACGCGAGTTCGCGCAGGCGATGCTCCAGCGTGCCGTAATCGAACTCGATCATCGTGAACGTGTTCGGGCTCGGGAGGAACGTGACCTCGGTGCCCTTCTGGCCCGGCGCGTCGCCAACGACCTTGAGTGGCGCGGCCGGCACGCCGTCGTTGAACTCGATCACGTGCTCCTTGTCGTGGCGCCAGATGCGGGCCTTCAGCCACGTCGAAAGCGCGTTCACGACAGACACGCCGACGCCGTGCAGACCGCCGGAGACCTTGTAGGAGTTCTGGTCGAACTTGCCGCCCGCGTGCAGCTCGGTGAAGACGATCTCCGCTGCCGAACGCTTCGGGTCCTGGTCGTCGTCCTGCTTGATGCCGACCGGGATGCCGCGGCCGTTGTCGCGGACCGTCACCGAGCCGTCGGCATTGAGCATGACGTGGCATTCCGTGCCGTAGCCGGCCAGGATCTCGTCGATCGCGTTGTCGACGACCTCGTAGACCATGTGGTGCAGGCCGGAGCCGTCATCGGTGTCGCCGATGTACATGCCGGGGCGCTTGCGGACGGCATCAAGGCCCTTGAGCATCTTGATGGCGTCCTCGCCATAGTCGTCAGCGCCGTTGCGCTCTGGGGCCGGCGTAGCAGTCATGTCAAAGGTGTCCTGGAGGTCCTGAATTTATTACAGATTCTTATAGCACGACTGCAGCTGGAACGGGTGCGAAATCATCGCTGCTGCGACATGATTCCCAGCATTAAAATGCGCGCTAATTCAATGTCTTATATGGCCGGCGGTGCGATCCTAAGCAGTTACCCGGACTGCGGGGTTCCAAGCTCGCCCAAAGTGAGCCTCTGAGCCCGCTCGCCCAGGGCCGAGAAGGCTTCGCTGTCCGTGCCCGTCATCCAGGCCTGGGTGCCGATCGCGACGATCTCGTCGAAGAGGGCAGCGCGACGCGATGCATCGAGATGGGCGGCGATTTCGTCGAGCAGCAGGATGGGCGCGGCGCCCTGCCGGCGCTCGGCCATCAGCTCGGCATGAGCCAGGATCAGGCCGACCAGGAGTGCCTTCTGTTCGCCGGTCGAGCACTGGCGCGCAGGCGCGTCCTTCGGGCCATGGCCGACCACGAGGTCGCTGCGATGCGGACCGTCGAGTGCGCGGCCGGCGCCGCGGTCGCGCTCGCGGACTTTGGCGAGCGTGCGCGCGTAGGCGTCCTCGACCTCGACAGCCGGGCGCTCGGCCAGAGCCGCTTCGAGCGCGCCTTCGAGCTCGAGCTTCGCCCAGGGAAAGGCGGAGGCCGTCGCGCGGTCTCGGCGCGCCTCGATCATGGTGGCGAGAGCGGCGACCGTTTGCGCGCGTGCGGCGGCCATGGCGACGCCCGTCTCCGCCATGACGATCTCGAGCCCTTCGAGGCGCGCATTCTCGCGCACGCCTTCCTCGAGCAGGCGATTGCGCTGGGCCATGGCGCGCTCGAAGTGATTGACGCGCGTGCGATAGCCGGGATCGAAGCAGAGGATCATGCGGTCGAGAAAGCGGCGGCGATCACCACCGGCGCCGGTGAAGAGGCCATCCATGGCGGGTGTGAGCCAGACCATCTCCACGTAGTCGGCCAGGACGCCGGAGCCGCTCTGTGGCTCCCCGTCGATGCGAACGGCTCGGCCCGTGCGATTGGAAGCCGTGCTTGCGCCCGTGAGGCCCGTGCCGATGTCCACCGGTCCGATGGGCGTGTGGACGCGTGCAGCGACGGCCCAAGCGTCCGCACCACGCCGCGCGATCTCGGGATAGGGCGCACGCCTTAGGCCCTGGCCTGGCGCCAGCAGGGAGATGGCCTCGATGAGATTGGTTTTGCCGGCGCCGTTCGGTCCCGTCAGCACGACGGGGCGCGCGTCGAACGTCTGCGATAGGCGCGTATGATTGCGGAAATCGGTGAGCGTCAGGCGCTCGACCCATACGCGCGCACCTGCGCTTGGCGACTCCATGCTGGAAGCTTCAGCCATGCCTTCGTGTGTCGTCACACCCGCATCGGCATCAGGACGTAGAGGGCGCTCTCATCGCCGACGTCCTTGAGGATGGTCGGCGAGCCCGGATCCGAGAGCAGGAACTTCAGCGAGTCGCTCTCGAGTTGGCCCGAAATATCGAGCAGGTAGCGCGCGTTGAAGCCGATCTCCATGGCCGGTGCGGAGAATTGCGCTTCGACTTCCTCGGTCGCGCTGCCGCCGTCCGGATTGTTCACCGAGAGCACCAGCTTGCCCGGCGCAATGTTGAGCTTCACCGCCCGCACGCGCTCGCTGGCGATCGTCGAGACGCGATCGACAGCGCCCATGAACACTTGGCTCGAAACTTCGAGCACCTTGTCGTTCGACTGCGGGATGACGCGGCTGTAGTCGGGGAATGTGCCGTCGACGAGCTTCGACGTCATGGTGATCGGGCCAATCTCGACGCGTACCTTGGCCGGCGAGACTTCGACGCGGACAGGTGCGTCGCTCGCCTCGATGAGGCGATAGAGCTCGTGCACGGTCTTGCGCGGGACGATGATGCCGGGCATCCCGTCGACGCCGCCCGGCTGCGCGAGGTCGAATTGCGCGAGCCGGTGCCCGTCCGTCGCGACGGCGCGCAGTGTTGCCTTGCCGCCGGTCTTGGCCGGATGCAGGTAAATCCCGTTGAGGTAGTAGCGCGTCTCTTCCGTCGAGATCGCAAAGCGCGTCTTCTCGATGAGGCGCTTGAAGTCGCCCGAGGCGATCTCGAAGCTGTGCGACATCTGCCCGGCGGCGAGATCGGGGAAATCATCGGCCGGGAGCGCCTGCAGGGCGAAGCGCGCATGGCCAGCGATGATCGAGACGCGCTCGCGCTCGGGCTCCCGCTCGATGCGGATCTGCACGCCGTCGGGGAGCTTGCGCACGATGTCATGAAGCATGTGCGCGGGAACCGTCACGGCGCCGGGCGTCGCGACATTCGCAGAAACGCTCTCGACGACCTCGCGCTCGAGGTCGGTCGCCTTGAGCTGGAGGCCCTCGGCATTAGCCCGGAGCAGAACATTGGACAGGATCGGGATCGTCGTGCGTTTTTCGACGACGCTCGCGACGTGCCCGAGTGCGCGCAGAAGGTCGCCACGTTCAATGACAAACCGCATTTTGAATCCCACCTGACAACAGTCACATCGTACGCCCGTGGCCAGAGTACGGAGACAACAAAACCCCCGACGCACATTGATTGTATGCCGAGTCCGCCACGATTCGTTGTGGCTCAAACTTGGACTTCCCACGCCCGTTTGGCAAGCAAAACGGCACGCTTGTCACTGGGCGCTGATGCAGCTTGGAGCCGTTTTACGAGCCGCTGCGGGCCATGAACGCCGTGGACCAGAGACGGACCACCCCATCGGCCCCTGCCGAGGCCAGGGTCGCCCCATCCGGGGCGAAGCTCAGCGCGCGTACCTCGCCCGAGTGCCCGGCAAAGGTGCGCGGCGGGCGGTGCCGGGTCATGTCCCAGAGGCGCACGCGTCCGTCGCGGCCGGCCGTGGCGAGCCAGCGCCCATCACCCGAAAAGGCCAAGGCGGCTGCAGTCCCCTTGTGGGCCTGGATGGAGCGTTCGATGCGGCGCGTCGTCATGGACCAGATGCGGACATTGCCCGTGGCGTCGCCCGAGGCGAGCCGGCGTCCGTCAGGGGCAAAGGCGAGGGAGACGATAAGGTCGCGGTGGCCGCGAAAGGCGCGCGTCTCGGCCAGAGACTCGGCACTCCACGTGCGGACCGTGCGGTCGGCGCCACCCGAGGCAATCAGGTTGCGCGAGCCGGAGAACGCGACGGCCTGCGCGGCGCTCTCGTGGCCGTCGAAGACATGGACCGGCAACACGGGCGTGCGCGCATCGAGCAGCGTGAGCTTCCCGTCGTTTCCGGCGGCAAGAATGCGCTCGGGCGAGCCCGCGAACGCGACGGACCAGATGTCGGCCTCGTTGCGCTTGAAGGCAGCGACGCGCAGGCCGTACTCGAGATCCCATAACGTGATGCGCCCACCTTTATGCCCCGTTATGGCGCGGGTCGGTCCGACGGCGAGCGATGTCGCGGCGCCGGCATCGAGGTCGATGCTGCGGAAAAGTGTCCGCGTGCTGTTGTGCCAGATCTTGAGTGCACGGTCCTCGCCCGTCGTGACGATGAAGCGTCCATCAGATGTGTGGCCGACACTGGCGACGCCGCCCTTGTGGCCATTGATTTCACCGACCTGCGCCGAGGCGATCTGGCCGCTCGAAAGCGTGCCCGCGCCCTGACGCTCCGAGCGAATGGGTGCGTTCTGGTAGGAAACGGCTAGCCAAGCGACTCCGAAGCCGATCATGGCTTTCACGAGAAGCGGGCGCCACCAACGGCTCTTTTTCTTCGTTTTCATGGCCTTTGGATTACGGCGCGGCACAGGGGCCGGTAGGTTGCCTTTGGCTGGAGCCTCGACGACGGCGACAGCAACAGGAGCGGCACTGGCTTTCGCTGCTTGCTTTACGGGCGACGCCTCGATGGGTTCCCTTGCCTTGGCGCTGGCCTTGGCCTCGGCACGCCGGGCGCGCCACTCGCTGAAGATCGCGGAGACCTTTCCTGCGGAGATCGGGCGATCGGGTGCTTCGGCCGGCGGTGTGGCCAAGGCGATATCGGAATCAGCCTTCGCCGAGGCCTTCTTTGCCTCCTTGGCTTCCTTGATGATCTTCGGAACGCCTGGATCGCTGTCCCTGGGTTTGGCGGCTGGTTTCGGCTTAGCCTTGGGCGGCACGCTGTCCGCCGTTCGAATCCTCGCAGGCTCGACGGGTGTTGGTGCAACCTCTGCAACGTCATCCGGCTTGCCGGGCGGAGCCATGAGCTGCTTGCGCCAGACATCGATCGAGCGCGGCCGTGCCGTGATGTCGAGGGCGAGCGCGGCATCGATCGCAGCGAGGAAGCCCGGTCGATACGAGCTGATGGCAGCGTCGCGCGCCGGCACCATATCATCGGCCACCATGCGGGAGGGCGCGTCCGGAGGGCGCTTCCCGGTCACGGCCTGATAGAGCGTCGCCGCGAGAGAGTAGATATCCGTCCACGGGCCTTGCTGGCGCGCGTTGGTGGCGTACTGCTCATAGGGGCTGTAGCCCGGCTTTACGAGCGCCGACACGGTGCGAGAGTGCTGGGCAATGTCGCTCCGCGCGGAACCGAAGTCGATCAGGACGGGTGAGCCGTCATTGCGAATGATGACGTTGTCCGGCGCGATGTCGCGGTGGAGGAAATCCGACGCGTGGATAAGCGATAGCGCATCCAGTAGCGGCGGTACGACCCGATCCAGCTCATGCTGGCGTGGCGCCCGGCCAAGGGCCTTGAGCCAGGCCTTGAAACTCTTGCCGTCCTCATAGTGCAGCACGATGAAGCCGGAGTTGGCCTCGCGGAAGAAACGGTACACGCGGACGATATTCGGATGATCGAACCGGGCGAGCGTACGCGCTTCGTCGAGGAAGCGGTCGAGCCCCCACTGGTAGTCGCCGGTACAATCCTGCGAGCGTGGCTGCGCGCCCTGTTTCGAATCGCGAATGGCGAAATCGACCGGGAAATACTCCTTGATCGTCACCATGCGCGCGAGGGGGACTTCCTCGGCCAGATAAGTGATGCCGAAGCCTCCGGCGCCGAGGACGCGCTCGATGCGATAGTCCTCCGCGAGGCGCGTACCTTCGGGCAATGCAGCGAGATTCGTCATTCGCGCCGTCGCCGCGCGCGAAATCTGTCGCTGCCGCCGAGATCGCGGCACGCGCCTAATCTCGCACGTCCTGTGCCCGTCGTTGCCCTCACGGAACCCGGCCTCCGCGTCTGTCGGCAAGAAACAAGGTCAGGCGACCGAATCTCCCCTGGAATTGCCCTTAAAGCAGCGTCGATTTGCCGGCAACAATGTGGCGGAAGCACGAGCAAATCACGTCGCCTCGAAAAGCGTCTAGCGGGGACATGAACAAGTAATTCAGGCTGGGTTCACATGAAGTCGAATAATCTTCGTATCAGCGCTGGGAGAACGCAGGACTACGAAGGAGTGAATGATGAAACGAACTCTTCTGGCAGCAGTAATTGGTGGGTTCATTACACTGGCGGGCGGCGCTGTTACCGCGCAGTCGGCTCCGATTACGGTGCCAAAGGGCACCGAGGCCGGGACTAGTCTTGTGCAGACTACCGGCTATGGCTACAGCCATCGCCGTCACTATCATCGCCATCACTGGCGTCATCGCCCGGTGGTCCGTTGGGACTACTACCGCGCACCGCGCCGCTATGTCAGGCCGCACTACCGCTACGAGCGGCCGTATCATGGTGGGTGGAGCAACCGGTATCATCGGCGGCACTACCACTAACGCTGCAGCCTAAACGGACGGCCGGCCGACAATCCGTCGGCCGGCCGTTTCCGTTGGCGAAGTGCGATCAGCGGGAGGCCTGTCTCCTCCGGCGCCGTGCGCTCCACGCTTAGGGCCCATGCGGACCGTCACGATTGGTTTCGTTACGTTTGCCGCTGCTTGCCGTGCTGCTAATGTGCCGCCGCATTCTCGATTGAAAGCGGAGACAGCACGGGCATGGCGACGACGACGCGGCGGGCTCAGGTTGGAAGCGATGTTCTTGAGCGCCTCAAGAGTGTCGTCGGACCAGCCGGAACGATTGATGATCCCTCGGACATCGCGCCTTACTGCCGTGCATGGCGCGGCATCTGGGAAGGCAAATCGCCTCTCGTCCTGCGTCCCGCGAATGTCGAGGAGGTCGCTGCGCTCGTCCGCATCTGCGCCGAGACCGGTACCGCGATCGTCCCGCAGGGCGGCATTACCGGTCTGACGGGGGCCAGCCAGCCGCATGATGACCTGAGCGAGGTGATCATCTCGACGCAGCGCATGAAGCGCATCCGCGGCATCGACACGGCGAACGACACGATTACCGTTGATGCCGGTGTCATCCTCCAGGAAATCCAGCGGGCGGCGTCGGATGCCAACCGCCTGTTCCCGCTGAGCCTCGGTGCTGAAGGCTCCTGCCAGATCGGCGGCAACATCTCGACCAATGCCGGCGGCAATCAGGTCCTGCGCTACGGCAATACGCGCGCGCTCGTTCTCGGGCTCGAGGTGGTGCTGGCGAGCGGCGAGATCTGGAATGGTCTCCGGGGCCTGCGCAAGGACAACACCGGCTACGACATGAAGCAGCTCTTCATTGGCGCCGAAGGCACGCTTGGCATCATCACGGGCGCGACTCTGCGTCTTTTTCCGAAGCCGTCCGATACGATCAGCGCCTACATCGGCGTGGAGAGCCCGGCAGCGGCCGTCGAGCTCCTCTCTGTTCTGCGCGGCAAGCTCGGCGAATCCATCTCGGCCTTCGAGCTATTGCGCCGCCAGATCATCGATCTCCTGCTGGCCGGCGTGCCGGGACATACCGATCCCATGCCGAGCGTCCATCCGTGGTACGTGCTCATGGAGGTCGCCGGCCAAGGCGAGCCCGGTACGCTCAACGGTCCGCTTGCGGATGCGCTCGGCGCAGCTATGGAAAGCGGCCTCGTGCGCGACGCCATGATCACGACGTCCGGCGAACAGGCGCGCAAGCTCTGGAAGATGCGCGAAGACCTTGCCGAGGCGCAGAAGTCGGCCGGTGGCTCGATCGCGCATGACATCTCGGTGCCGCTCTCGCGCATCCCCGAGTTCATCGAGAAGGCTGATGCGGCTGTCGAGAAGGCTTATCCCGGCGTGCGTCACTGCTGCTTCGGGCATGTCGGCGACGGCAATCTGCACTACAACCCGATCCGTCCTGCGGACTGGACTTACGAGCGCTTCCACGCCGAGTACCCGAGCATGAACAAGATCGTGCACGACATCGTCGTGTCGCTCGGCGGATCGATCAGCGCCGAGCACGGCATCGGCCGTCTGCGCATGGAAGAGAACTATCGCTACAAGAGCCCTGTCGAGATCGGCATGATGACAGCCGTGAAGAAGGCGCTCGATCCCAAGAACATCATGAACCCGGGCAAAGTGCTGCGCGGCTGAGCGCAGGCACAGCTCTTCGCATTCAAGAAATGGAGGAATCGAAATGGCACGCATAGGCTTCATTGGCCTTGGCAACATGGGTCTGCCCATGGCCGGCAATCTCGTCAAAGCGGGCCATCAGGTCCTCGGCTTCGACCTCGTGACGTCGAATGTCGAGAAGGCCGTGGCGCGCAAGGTCGAAAAGGCGAATGGGGCTCTCGACGTTGCCAAGAACGCCGACTGCGTCATCACCATGCTGCCGGCGGGCAAGCACGTGCTCGAGGTATTGGGCGGCGGACTTCTCTCGGCGGCAAAGCCCGGCACGATCTTCATCGATTGCTCGACGATCGACGTCGCGTCCGCGCGTGCGGCACATGATATGGCGGCGAAGGCTGGAATGCTCTCGCTCGACGCGCCTGTTTCTGGCGGTGTCGGCGGTGCTGAAGGCGCGACGCTCACGCTGATGGTTGGCGGCACGAAAGAGGCTTTCGCCAAAGGCCAGCCCATTCTTTCAGGCGTCGGCAAGAAGGTCGTGCATTGCGGCGATCCCGGTGCCGGCCAGTCGGCCAAGATCTGCAACAACATGATGCTGGCGATCACCATGATCGGCACCTGCGAGGCTTTCAATCTCGCGGAGAAGCTCGGCCTCTCGCACGCCGCGCTCTTCGATGTGGCCTCGACGTCATCGGGTCAGAGCTGGGCGGTGACGACGTACTGCCCTGTTCCCGGTCCCGTACCGACGTCGCCCGCGAACAACAACTACAAGCCGGGCTTTGCCGCGGCGCTCATGCAGAAGGATCTCGGGCTTTCACAGGAGGCGGCGCGCGGCGCTGGCGCGTCGACGCCGATGGGCGCGGCGGCAAGCCAGCTCTACAATCTCTTTGTCGCGCAGGGGCACGGTGGCGATGACTTCTCCGGCATCATCAACATGATCAAAGGGAAGGCCTGAGCCATGGCGAACATCGCATTCATCGGCCTTGGCAATATGGGTGGCCCGATGTCGGGCAACCTCATCAAGGGCCAGCACAAGGTGCGCGGCTTCGATCTCGTCGCCGATCTGCGTGCTGCCGCCGAGAAGGAAGGCGTGCAGATTGCGTCGTCCGCGCAGGATGCCGTCAAAGGCGCCGATGTCGTCATCACCATGCTGCCGCAGGGCAAGCATGTGCTGAGTGTCTGGCGTGACATCATCGAAGCGGTGCCGGCAGGTGCACTGATGATCGACTGTTCTACGATTGACGTCGCGAGCGCAAAGGAAGCGCACGCCATTGCAGCGGCGCGCGGTCTCGACGTCGTGGACGCGCCCGTTTCGGGCGGTACGGTCGGCGCGAAGGCCGCGACACTAACGCTGATGGTCGGCGGAACGGATCAGGCTGTCGCGCGCGCGCGTCCGATTCTGGAGAAGGTCGGCAGCAAGGTCGTGCACTGCGGTGGCGCGGGGCTCGGGCAGGCGGCCAAGATCTGCAACAACATGATGGCCGGCATCAACATGGTCGCGGCGTCGGAAGGCTTCGCGCTCGCCGAGCGTCTTGGTCTCTCCGCGCAATCGCTGTTCGACGTGGTCTCGACGTCATCGGGTCAGTCGACAGCCGCCGTTGGTTTCTGCCCCGTACCTGGGCTCTCCGAGCGTGCGGCATCGAACAACGACTACAAGCCCGGCTTCGCGCTTGCGCTCATGCTCAAGGATCTGAAGCTCGCTCAATCAGCGGCGGCCTCCGTCGGCGCGACAAGTCCGATGGGTGCTCTTGCGGTGCAGCTCTACACGCTGCACGACCTCGCAGGCGAGGGTGGCATGGATTTCTCGCACATCTACACAATGATCCGCGGCGCTCAAAAGTAGCGGACAACGCGCGGAACGGGAGGATCACCATATGACGACCATCGACTACTACATGACGCTCAACAGCCCGTGGACCTACCTCGGCTCGGCTCTTTTCGCCGAGATCGCTGCGCGTCACGGCGCGACTGTGCGCATCAAGCCGACGAAGTACAGCGAGGTCTTTCCGAAGACCGGCGGCCTGCCGCTGCCGAAGCGATCGCCGGAGCGTCGCGCCTATCGCATGATGGAGCTCAAGCGCTGGCGCGACTTTCGGAAGGTGCCGATCACCCTCGAGCCGAAGCACTTCCCTTCCGACGAAGCACTCGGCAGCCGGTTGGTGATCGCCGCTGCCTTGCAAGGCAAGGACGCCTGTCGCCTGGCGCAGGAGCTTGGCCGGTCGATCTGGGAGCTTGAAGGCAACCTTGGCGATGAATCTGTTGTCGCGGAAGCCGCCAAGCGCGCCGGGCTCGATGCCGCGGCGATCCGCAAGGCGGGTCCGTCGGATGCGGAACTCGACGAGATCCACAACAGCAATACCGCTGAAGCGCTGCATCGCGGTGTCTTCGGTGCGCCGAGCTATGTGTTGCCGTCCGGCGAATTCTTCTGGGGGCAGGACCGGCTCGAGTTCCTCGATCGCGCACTGGCAAAGCGCTAGCAGTCCGCGGCGGCCGTCGCCTCAGGAATTGCGGCACGTACTGATGCGTCGCCGCACAGTGTAACAGCGACGGCGCCGTCCAACGTCACGACGGCTGGCGGAACCATGGGGGCGGCGAACGACCGGCGCTCCGCGCTGAGGCACAGTGCCAGGTTGGCCATGACCAGCAGCAGCGCGAGGCAGGCGGGCATCTCCAATGTCGACATGATGGCTCTCCTGGCGCCCGCCTCAATTACTGCAATCTATGATTGCATAATTGCGTCTGAGCATCTTATGCGTGTTGATTGCTGGTTAGCCGTTCGCTTTTGAAATGCCTAGTATTTGATGGATCCGGCGACGGCGCTCGGGTTCTGCAAGAGGCGTGACCGCAGCTGCTTTGCGTGCGACAGGTGGGGAAACGCGGCTTTGTTTCCAGGAGCGCCGATGCAGCTCATCGTCCGGGCGAACGATCCAGTGCTCATCAGTTTCGTCGAGGCTCTGTTTCGAGAGGCCGGCATCGCCGTGTACATCGCCGATACGCACATGAGCATCACGGAAGGTTCGATCGGCGTATTCCCGCGGCGCGTGCTCGTGCTCGCGGAAGACTGGCCGCGCGCGGCTCAGATCCTCGAGGATGCCGACCTCGGCCAATGGATCGTCCGCGAAGGCCCACGACGGGGCTCGACGCCATCCAATAGCGAGTCATGACCACGGTCGACGCGTTCACATCCGATGCCTTCCTCGGCGGCGCCCTCGAAGTCTTGCAGCCTTCGCGAGGCTACCGTGCCGGTCTCGATGCCGTTTTGCTTGCGGCCGCCTGCGGTGCCGAGATCGGCGATCAGGCGCGCGTCCTGGACGCGGGCGCCGGCGTTGGCGTTGCGGGGCTCTGCGTCGCGCGCCGTGTTTCCGATGCGCACGTAACCCTCGTCGAGCGTGAGCCTGAACTCGCGGCACTCGCCCGGCAGAATGCCGCGCGCAATGGGCTCGATGCGCGCATTCGTGTCGTCGAACTCGACGTCGCGGAGGGCGGCGCCGGAATCAATCGCGCGCGAGAGACGGATACGGGGATCTGCGCGGGCGCGTTCTCGCACGTCATCGCCAACCCGCCCTACTTCACCGAGGGGCGTGGAACTCGGTCCCCGGCTGATCTGAAGGCTGCATCACATGAGATGGCGGATGGCGCGCTCGACCAGTGGTGCCGTTTTCTCGCAACAGCGGCGGCGAGCAATGGTCTCGTGACTGTGATCCATCGTGCCGACGCGCTGGACGCGCTCCTTCATGGTCTCGGCCGCCGCTTCGGGGGGCTCCGCGTGCTGCCGCTCTACCCGCGCGCGGGGGCCGAAGCGCACCGCGTCATTGTCCAGGGCCGCAAGGGGAGCCGCGCGCCGCTGAGGCTTCTTCCGGGAATTGAGCTGCACTGCGACGGCAATGGCTTCGTTCCGGCTATTGATGCCGTGCTGCGCCATGGTGCGGCCCTCGACTGGTGATGGTCCGGCCGGCCGAAGGGCTGCATGGAATGCCTCTCGGGTGCTTGGAAGCGTCATCGAGAGCCGCTATGGTTGTGAGGACGGCGGCGCCCCGTGTGCCCCGCGCCTCGGCGCCTCCAGCGCCAGCTCGTTCAATCCAAACCGGGAAGGATTAAGCATCATGGCCATCAAGGTCGGTGACAAGCTGCCGGACGCGACATTCAATACGATGAGTTCGGAAGGCCCGAAGCCAATGACGACGGCTGATGTATTCGGCGGCAAGAAGGTCGTGCTGTTCGCGGTGCCGGGCGCTTTCACGCCGACGTGCCACAACACGCATCTGCCCGGCTTCATTGAGATGGCCGGCGATATCAAGTCCAAGGGTATCGACGCGATCGCCTGTGTGTCGGTAAACGACGTCTTCGTCCTCAATGCCTGGGCGAAGCAGACGGGCGCTGACGGCAAGATCCAGTTTCTTGCCGACGGCTCGGCAGACTTCACGAAGAAGATCGGCCTCGAGTTCGATCTGACCGGTCGCGGTCTCGGTGTTCGTTCACGGCGCTACTCGATGGTCGTCGAGGACGGTGTCGTGAAGTCGATCAACCTCGAAGAAGGCGCGGCGGTCGACAAGTCGAGCGCGGCGACGGTCTGCGGGATGCTCTGAGCTTCGGATCGAGCAATGTGAATCAAAACGGCCGGGTTTCGCCCCGGCCGTTTTTTGTTGGCTGACGTCGATGATCGCGCCGATCAGGGCCGGGCCTTGCGCTTCCAACGCTCGGCGAGCGTGCCGACGACGCCCTTCGGCATGTAGATGATGAAGAGCACCAGCAGCAGGCCGTAGATGAAGGTGTCGAGCGCCAACGCGCTTTGGCCGAGCAGCTTGCTCAGCGTCTCGGAGCCGCGCAAGCCGACGCGCAGCGTCTCGGCGAGAACCTGCGTGAACACGGCGCCGAACGTCGGCCCGAAGAGTGACCAGATGCCGCCCGCGATCACGGCGAACACGATGTTGAGTGAGACACCGAGCCCCGCGATCGTATCGGGGCCGATGTACATCTGATACTGGCCGTAGATCGCGCCGCCGAATGCGCACATGGCCGACGAGAGCGCCGTGATCTTGAGCTTCTCGCGCGTGACGTTGATGCCGACCGACGCCGCGGCGTCCTCATCCTGCGAGGCGGCATCCAGCGCATAGCGGTCCATGCTGCGATCCACCTTCACCCAGATGATGAGGCCGACGAGCCAGATGGCGAGCACGATGTAGTAGGCGAGCACTCGGTTGGGCTCGAACTGCATGGCGTAGAGTGAGAGGCCGTCGCCATAGCGCGCCGGCTGCGTTCCGAGCGATCCGCCCGTCCAGTCGCGCAGGCCGACAATGCACAGGCGCACGAACTCGGTGAAGGCGAGCGTCAGCAGTGCGAAGTAGTGGCCCGTGATCCGCATGCGAAAGCACGGATAGCCGACGAGAACGCCCGCGATCGTTGCCACGAGCATGGCGACGGGAATGCCGATCCACGGCGTGATGCCGGCGAAGTTCCAGAGCATGACGGTGACGTACGCACCGATGCCCGTGAACGCCCCGTGGCCGAGGGAGGTGAGCCCGAAGCGGCCCATCATCGACCAGCCGGTATAGATGAATGCCCAGATCAGGATCTGGATGACGAGGTGCAGATAGTAGCGATCCGTCCCCGGGAAGATCTGCTTGATGATGAGCGGCAGCACCAGCAGGACGGCAAGCCCGATCGCCCAGGAGATATGCTTTTGGGTGATCATGACTTGGCTCCGAAGAGGCCCTGCGGCCGGACGAAGATGACGAGCATGAAGAACAGGAAGGCGATGGCGTAACCCCACTCGGTGGCGACGCAGGAGCCACCGATGGTGATGAACTGGGCGATGATGAAGGCCGCGACGAAGCCGCCGACCATGTTGCCGAGGCCGCCGAGCACGCAGATCATGAAAACGAGCGGACCGAACTGCAGGCCGATCTGCGGATAGATGTCGTACTGCAGGACCATCAGGCACGCGGCGAGGCCGGCAAGCCCGCCGCCGATCGCCGAAGTCGCGAGATAGATCTTCTTCTGGTCGACGCCCATGAGCGGCATGATCTGCCGGTCCTGCGAGATCGCGCGGATCGCGGTCCCGATGTAGGTGCGCGTGAGGAACTGCCAGAGCAGGATCATGGCGCCGAGCGCGACGGCGAAGGTGATGATGCGGCTCCAGGCAAAGCTCATGTCGCCGAAGTTCACCGAGCCGAGCCGAATGCCGAGGTTCCGGAATTCGATGCCGAATGCCATCGTCGCCGCGGCCTGCAACAGGAACAGCACGCCGCCCGTTACGAGGAGCTGGTTGATCGGCGGCTGATCGAGCACCGGTCGTATGACGAGGTAGTGCAGGATCGTGCCCGCGCACGCGACAAGGCCGATGCCCATCAGGAATGCGAGCGGGAGTGGCAGCCCCAGGACCTGCACGAAGTAGAAGATCGCGTACATGCCGACCATGACGAGCTCGGCGTAGCAGATCCACACGACGTCGATGACGCCGAAGATGAGATTGAGCCCGAGCGCCAGGAGAGCGAGCAATCCGGCCAGCAGCACACCGTTGAGCAGCGCTTCGACGAAAAACACGTCGAGCGAGCAATCGAGACTTGAGAAAAACCCGAACATCCGCTTCTCCCCTTGCGGCCCGTATCCAGTACCGGCCGCCAACCCGTCACGTGCCCTGCGCGGGCAATCAAATTCCCATGTATGCCTTGCGAATGTCGTCGCTCGCGGCGAGTTGGGCAGCACTTCCGGACTGCACGATGCGGCCGACCTCGAGCAGGTAGGCGCGATCGGCGACCTTGAGCACCTGCGAGACGTTCTGCTCCACGATCAGCACCGTGTAGCCTTCCGACCGAATGCGGCGGACGAGTTCGAAGACTTGCTGGACGATGACCGGGGCGAGGCCCATCGATGGCTCATCGAGCAGCACGAGTTTCGGCTTGCTCATGAGTGCGCGGCCGATGGCGCACATCTGCTGCTCGCCGCCCGACATGGTGCCGGCGAGCTGGCTGCGGCGCTCTTTGAGACGCGGAAAGAGGCCGTAGACATAATCGAGGCGCTCGGCGAAGTGCGCACGTGCCGAGGGTATGAAGGCGCCGAGCCGCAGGTTGTCCTCGACCGAAAGGCGCGGAAAGAGCCGGCGGCTCTCGGGAACATGCGCAATGCCGAGTTCGATGATCTTGTGCGGCGGCGTCATGCGCAGGTCCGCGCCTTCCATAGTCATCGTGCCCGAGGATGCCGGCAGCATACCGGAGATGACACGCATCAGTGTGGTCTTGCCGGCACCGTTGGCGCCGATAACGGCCACCGCCTCGCCCGCGTTGACTTGCATCGAGATGCCGAACAGGGCCTGGAATGCCCCGTAGCCAGCATCGATATTCTTGAGGTCCAGCATCTGAGCCCGCCCTAGTGCTCCGTTTCGCCGAGGTAGACCTCGACGACGCGCTTGTCCGTCTGCGCATCGGCGGGCTTTCCGTCGAAGATCTTCTCGCCGTGGTCGAGCACGACCACGCGGTCGACGACGCGCATCAGCACGCCCATGATGTGCTCGACCCACACGATCGTGATGCCCTTCTCCTTGCGGATGCGCTCCAGCATGTCCGCGGCCTGATCCATTTCGCCGTGATCGAGGCCGTTGAGGCTTTCGTCGGCGAGCAGGAGGCGTGGTCCGGTTGCGAGCGCACGGGCGAGCTCGAGCTTTTTCAGCGAGGCCGCCCCAAGTCCGTCCGTTGATGTAGTGGCGTCGGTCGGCAGGCCAACCATGGCGAGCGATTCCTCGGCCTTGGCCCAGCATTGCGCGCGCGACAGGTGCGCGTTGGAGCCGAAGTGTGCGGAGAGCGCGACATTCTCGAGGAGCGAAAGATTGCGAAAGGGCCGGGGTATCTGGAACGTCCGGGCGATACCCTTGTGGCAGACTTGATTTGCCTTGAGGCCGCCGATCTCGCCGCCCTCGAACTTCACGCTGCCAGCGGTCGGCGTATACATGCCGGCGATGCAGTTGAAGGTCGTGCTCTTGCCAGATCCGTTCGGCCCGATGAGGCCGAGGATCTCTCCTTCCGCGACATCGAACGATACGTTGCTTACAGCGGTGAAGCCGCCGAACTGCTTGGTTAGTCCATCTACTTTGAGCATCGCCATGCGCGGGGGCCGCTGAATCTGCCAAGAGTGAGGGCGTGGACAATAGGAGGCCTCATCGCTGTCGCCCAGCCCTAGCTAGCGGCAGCGATGAGGCGCAAACGCGTGGGATCAGCGCGCGTAGGCGTGGCCCTTGGGGAAGGGCAGCACCGGATCGACCGTGCGCAAGTTCGCGGGCCAGGCGATCTTCGTCACGCCGTCGATGTACTGCATGACGACCGGGCTCGAGCGCTCGTTCTGGCCCGACATCTGATGGCCGGGGGGGAAGAACTTCACGCCATAGCCTTGGATGGTGCCGCCATCGGGAATATCGGTCTCGAGCGCGGCCTTGCGGAGCGCTTCAGGATCGAAGCCGCCATGCTTCTTGATCGCGCGCGGCAGCACGTCAGTGAGGAAGATCCACTGCTGATTGAAGCCCATGGACGCGTGTGGTGGAACTTCGCTGACCTTGGTCTCGGCCTTGTAGCGCTTGACCATCTCGGCCGTGACGTCGCCGATGCCGGGCGCGAGGGTCTTGGCATCGAGAAGCTGCGCGGCGACCGGGTCGACGTTGTAGAAATAGTTCACGTCGCCCTTGAAGGTCTCGATCAGCTTGTCGATCTGCCCGTAGCCCGCGCCGTGACCGATGAGGGCGTCGAACTTCAGACCGGCTTCCTTCGACTGACGCAGGAAGAGCGTGATGTCCGGGTTATATCCCGTGTGAAGGATGACGTCCGGCCGTGCGCGGCGAAGCTTCGTGACGAGCGCCGAAAGATCGGTCGACGTCGCGGCATAGCCTTCCTTGTGCACGATCTTGATGCCGAGTTCCTTGCAGGTCGCCTCGTTGCCGGCCGCAACGCCGGTGCCATAAGGGCCGTCCTCATAGAGGATCGCAACGCTGATGTCCTTGGGATCCTTGCCGAGCTTGGCCTTGGCATTCTCCGCGATGAACTTGCACGACGCCGCGCCGAACTGATCCGAATGGACTTGAGAGCGGAAGACGTACTGCAGGTTCTTGTCCTTCAGCACCGCTGACGCAACGCAGACGTTGGCCCACATGAATCTCTTGGCTGCGTCGACCTTGGCGGCCATGGGCACGCAGTGCGCCGAAGAGAACACGCCCATCAGCGCGTCGACCTTGACCTCGTTCAGCAGTCGCTCGGATTCGTTGATCGCGACGTCGGTCTTGGACTGGGCATCGGCATACGTCGCGACGATTTTATGTCCCTCGACGCCGCCCCGCTCGTTGATCATTTCGACGGCGATCTTGGTTGCGATCGCGGCCGGCAGCGAGCCACCTCCGGCGAATGGGCCGGTGTAGTCGTAGATGATGCCGAGCTTGATTTCCTTCTGGGCGGCGGCGGGCAGGCTGGCGCCCACGACAAGCCCAATCGCTGCTGCGGCGACCGCAGCAGACCTCAAAAACTTCATGGTGGTCTCTACTCCCTAGGTGAGTTAGCTCGGTTAAGCCCGATGTTGCTCGTTTGCCCGTACACTGGAGAAGGAAGCCCCCGACTGTCAATTGCTTTCACAAGCGAGATAACGGTGGTTCCGGCGCCGGTACCCATTCTTGCTGCTCGATATTCGGGCGCATCGTGCCGACGAAAGTCGCGGAGCAATCGGGTGGTATGCGAGGTCCCGCTCGGATATACCTTGCGCGGGAGATTAAGCGGTCCCCGGCGGGACGTGGCGGACGCACGGGAAGGATTGGATGCAGGACAAGCTGTCGAGGTCAGCGCACGAGGGGGGTGCTCCCGGCGAGGAGCCGGCGCGACCCTTGGCTGCAGAGCCGGTGGAAGTTCACCGCTGGCGCGTCGGCGCACGACTGCGGAACTACTTCCTGACCGGCCTCGTCGTCGTCGGCCCCGTCACCATCACGATCTACATCGCCTGGTACGTCATCAATATCGTTGACCGCTGGGTAAAGCCGTACATTCCGCACATCTACAATCCGGATACCTATCTGCCGTTCGCGGTGCCGGGCATCGGGCTCGTTTTTGCGATCCTCATGCTGACGATGATCGGCGCGCTCGCGGCAAATCTGCTCGGTCGCTCGCTCATCAGTGCCGGCGAGATGATGCTCGACCGCACGCCCATCGTGCGCAACGTCTATCGGGCGCTCAAGCAGATCTTCGAGAGCGTCGTCAGCGTATCCGCTCCCGAGCAGGCCTTCCAGAAGGTCGGCCTGATGGAGTTCCCGTCGCCGGGCATATGGTCGATCGTATTCGTGACGGGCGAGGCGACTCGGCAGATCGCCTCGCTGAAACCGCAGGATGACCTGATCAGCGTGTTCATGCCGACGGGCATGCTGCCGCCTACGGGCTTTGTATGCTTCGTGCCGCGTGCCAGCGTCACCATCATTGGCATGAGTGTCGAGGATGCCGCGAAGATCGTCATCTCGGCCGGCATGGTCAATCCGGAGACGCAGGCACGTCTACGTGAGCTGCGCGAGAAGGCCGGCATCACGGATGACGCCAAGCCGCCGCGGGCTTAGCTAGGCCGCGTCGCGTCGGCGCCGATGCCGAGGTAGGCATCGAAGACTGACCAGAAATGCTGCCGGATCGTATCGTTCTCCTGCAGGATCTCATGCTCCGACTGAGGTATGGGGACGTGCGCGCCGATCTTGAGGCGGCTCGCGAACGTCTCGATTGCGCGTGAGGAGACAATGCGGTCGTTGGCAGCGCTGAAGAGCAGCAGGGGCACCTGAACGCGCCGGGCGAATGCCGGATCCATCACATGCGCGCACGTGCGGTACGCCGCCCGGGTCCAGCCATCCGTCGGATATCCGAGCGCGAGTTCGGGTGCGGCTTCGACGACCTGGCGATTGCGCATGTAGCGCTCGCGGTCCGAGGTCAGCGTATTGCCTTCGAATGGAACCATCTCAGCCGGTTGATCGGAGCCCGTCGGCACATAGCGCGTCGATTGCCCGAGCAGGCAGGCGGTCTCGACAAAAACGCGCGCGAGATTGCCCGGAACCCGCGCCTTGTCCGCGATGATCTCGAACATCGGCGCGCACAGTACGATGCGATCGAACCACGAGTCCGGCGCGACCGAATGCCGGGCCAGTATGTTGCCGCCCATGGAGTGGGCGAGCGCGTAGTACGGCGGCGGGCACTCAGGAAGCACCACCTGCTTCATGAAGACTGCGAGATCCTGATCGAATTCCTTGAAATCCCGGATATGGCCTTTGCGCCGGTTGGCCAGCAGTCGATGCGAGCCACCCTGCCCACGCCAGTCATGGATGGCGACGGCGAAACCACGCCGCCGCAGGTCCGCGATGACTTCGAAGTACTTCTCGATGTATTCGCCACGACCTGAGAATACGCAGACCGTGCCGCGAGCGGGGCCGCGCGTTGCACTCCAGCGGGCAAAGCGCAGGGGAGCGCCGTCATATCCGGCAAAGTCACCGCTGACGGCGCCACTCGGGACCGGGTTCTTCGCGAGCGAGACCAGGGTCATGGATCACCGGCTGTGGGCATGGAGGTGAAGGGAAGTGCGAATCAGAACTCCGCGAGATTAACAATCGCCGCGTTCCAGGGCAGATGCTTTTGAGAGCTTTCCCGCGCGCAAAAACAACAACGGCAGAGGCGAGCCCCTGCCGTTTCAATGACCTGTACTCGAAACTTAAAGCTCAGCGGAGATAGGGTCCGTACCCGTAGTGCCTGCGCGGCCCGTACGCGTAGGGTCCGCCGGGGACCGGTGCGAGAGGTTGTGCGGATACGATCTCGCCCGAACAACGGTCGATCTTCAGGCGATGCAGCAATCCGTTGGGACGCCTAGCCTCGACGATGGCGACGCGGCGGCGGACATCGATCTCCTGAAAGTCGCTCCATCCCTCGCGATACAGCCGATCACGGATCACGTGACGCGGCGTGCAGTCATATGCAAAGCGATCCTCGTGCCTGTAGACGCGAGCCGGAGGCGCCAACCGCTTGTCGTCGTAGTCGTCGTCGACATCGGCGTAGCGCTCCTCGATCTCTTCCTTCTCGACATAGCGCCGCGAGATGCGCCCTGGCGGCGGGCCGTAGAGGTCTTGATAGCGCGGATCTTCATACGCCGACCTGTAGCGATCTGATGGACCATATCCAAGGTCTGCGGCCTGTGCGGGGGCGCTCCCCGCCAGACTCAATAAGGCGACGGCGCCGGTCGCCACGGCGATCAGTCTCATGGCCTAGAACCTCCTGAAGCTGCTGGTCTCGCTTCTGCTGACTTGCTGCCGTAGCCCGCGCTTCCAGCGCCCCACTCGCGCCAAGAGCTGCAATCTCCGGCCTGCCCACGCCTCCCTCCGATGGCAGGGTGACGGCGCCACCATGAATGCAGGCTGCCTGCTGCGTTCATTTGGCGTTCATCCGCAACGTCGGGTGGCTTGATTAGTTGCTGAGATTGCGGAACCTTGATGGCCAAATCATCGGATGTGCTCAGGAGGATACGTGTTTCAGGACGGTTTGCTGAAGGGCAAGAGGATTCTCGTAACGGGCGGCGGCACTGGCCTCGGAGCTGCCATGGGGCGGCGATTTCTGGAGCTTGGCGCCGAACTCGTCATTTGCGGTCGCAGGGCGGAGGTTCTGGAAGAGACGGCCGCGCGGTTTCGAAGCGAGACCGGCGGCACGGTTACGACCACCACGTGTGACGTGCGCGATGCCGCCGCTGTCGAGGCCATGATGGATCGTATCTGGGAGGCAGCTCCTCTCGATGCGCTCGTCAACAATGCAGCCGGCAACTTCATTGCTGAGACGCACAAGCTTTCGCCGCGTGCGATCGATGCGGTGTTGAATACGGTGCTGCACGGCTCGGCCTACTGCACGGTTGCTGCCGGCCGCCGGTGGATCGACGCTGGCCGCCGCAACTGCTCGGTGCTCTCGATCCTCACGCTTTCGGCCCTCAAGGGCTCGGCTTTTCGTGTGCCCTCTGCCATGGCCAAAGCCGGTGTGCTCGCGATGATACGAAGCCTTGCCGTCGAGTGGGGACCCAAGGGCATCCGCACGGCCGCCATCGCGCCGGGCCCATTCCCGACAGCCGGGGCCTCGCAGCGTCTGACGCCGGGTGGCAGCGACAACATAGTCGAGCGCGAAATTCCCTTGCGGCGCAACGGCGAGCACATAGAGCTGGCGAACCTCGCGGCATTCCTGCTCTCCGATATGGCGGGCTATATCAACGGCGAATGCATCGCCATCGATGGTGGCAAGCAATTCCTGAGCGACGCGGGCAGCCGCACGGTCGAGCTCATGAATTGGACGGAGGAGGACTGGGCGCGGATGCGTGCACAGGCCACCGGCAAGCGGTGACGCCGCCGCGCGCCGTTTAATGCTCACGAAAGATACAAACCGCAGGAACTCGGTCAGAGTTCATTAAGCTTAATAATTCACAGTGCCCCCAGTCGAGTTACGGGGGCGCTGCGTTTGCGGTGTGTATGGCGTGAGATTCGATTGGCGTCGGTGGTCGGTATTTTCTTTCAGCAGTTCTCTCGCCGGGCAGGCAGATCATGCGGGCCCGGGTGCTGGCGCGGGAGCCACGGCTTACGCCGCAGCGACACTGTCGCCCGCGGCCTGCGGCCTTCTGGTCGCCCTCATCTTCGCCAGCCACTATGCCCTGACCGGTGACTTCTGGATCGCGGCGCTGCTTGCCGCGGCAATTGCCTCTGCGATGGCCGTCGCCGCGCTCCTGACGACGCACCGCGGGACATGCGAGGATCTCGCTCAGTTCCGCGCCCTCCACGATCTTGTTGCCAAGAACACGTCGGATCTTGTCACGCGCCACGATCGCGAGGGGGCTATCAACTACGCCTCGCCCGCAGCACAGGCTTTGCTTGGCGTATCGCCATCTCATCTTGTGGGGCGCGGGTTCACCGCTGCCATGAGCGTCGGCAATGCTGCGCGCTGCCAGGAAGCGATCGCGCAATGCCTCGAGTTCGGCACGCCTGCCTCCGTGGAAGTTGAGATTGCAGTCGGCGCCACGCGCCGCTGGATCGAGTTCCAGTGCAGTCCGCTTGCGGACGGCGAAGGAGCAGTCGGCGTGATGCGCGATGTGACGGCGCGCCGCTGGCATGGCATTGCGATGCGCCAGGCACGTGAAGAAGCCGAGAGTGCCAGCCGCGCCAAGTCCGCCTTCATCGCGACGATCAGCCATGAGCTGAGAACGCCGCTCAACGCTATCATCGGCTTTTCGGAGATGCTCCAGCGCGAACTCAGCAAGCAGGAGGGGGCTGAACGGCACGCCGACTACAGCCGCATCATCCGCGAGAGCGGCGAGCATCTCATGAGCCTCGTCAAGGATCTGCTCGATATCTCGAAGATCGAGGCCGGGCGCCTCTCGATCTGCGCCGAGCCTTTCCATGCTCCCGATGTGATCACGAGCAGCATCGACACGCTGCGCCCTGCTATTGCGGCGAAGTCCATCGTGCTCGAGGTCGACGTTGCCGAGGATCTCGGCGAGATCAACGCCGACGCACGCGCGTGCAAGCAGATGTTGATGAATCTGCTGTCGAACGCCTGCAAGTTCACGCCTGAAGGTGGGCGGATCGAACTCACAGCGACGATCCGGCAGGAGAGCTTGTTGCTCGCAGTGCGCGACAACGGCATCGGCATTGCGCCAGCTCACGTCGCGCATCTCGGCGAGCCCTTCTTTCAGGTCGACTCTTCGCTTACTCGCCAGCTCGAAGGTGCGGGGCTCGGTCTTGCGATCGTTCGCGGTCTCGCGGAGCTGCACGGTGGTCGCTTGGAGATCGAGAGCGCGCCAGGTGAAGGATCGTGCTTCACGCTCGTGCTTCCGATCGATGCGGAGGCAAACGGCGAGGCTTCATCAGCCGATGAAGAGCCATCCAAGGAAGAAGCCGGTACTGCGGACGATGTCGCAGGCGAGATGACGCCAGCGCATCCCATCGCGCTCGTCGCCTGAGGCTCATTCTGTCGAAGTGGAGTTGCGTAACATGACCAGCCCTCGTGATGCACGGATCGCCGGCGCATTGATTGTCGTGCTTGCCGGCGGTGTCGTATGGAATGTCGCGTATCTGCAAGATTCGCCTCGCGATCGCCGCAGGTCCTCAATCCCTGTCGGTGTGCATGTGCCGCTGCCGAAGGAGAAGTCGGCGGCGGAAACGCGCCGCTCGTCCGGTCCGATGACGCTGTCGCTTGCTGCTCTGATCGAGCAGAGCGAGGCCGGCGCCCAGCAAGCGCCGTCAATGCCCGCCCCGTCAGGATCAGCGGATCGCGCAGCGAACGCGGAGACGACACAGGTGGCGCCGCTTCCCGTGGCTGTTCCCGCGGCGCTGGTCCGTGAGGTGCAAAGTGCGCTTGCCGCGCGCGGTTACCAGCCCGGCGTTGCAGACGGCGATGCCGGTCCGATCACGCGTGCGGCCATTCTCGCCTTCGAGCATGATCATGGGCTGCCTGCGACCGCCGAAGCCAGCGATGCGCTGCTCGCGGCACTTCGCGCGCCTGGGCGGCGCGTCACCGGAGGCGCGCGCTGGCAAAATCCGACCGAGGTAGCCACTGGTCTCGTCAGATCGGTCCAACAGCACCTGATCGCAACAGGACATCTCAAGGGGCAGCCGACTGGCATCCCCGATGCGCCGACGACCGCAGCCGTCCGCACATTCGAAACGGCCCATCAGCTCGCGCCGACAGGCCGTATCTCGGCGCCGCTCGTGGCGCGCATCCAGCAGAGCCGCGCCAGGGTTGCTGCAGGGCAGTGAGGAGACCTATTCCGCCGCCGCCATCATGGGGGGATCGGCGGGCATCGTGTCGAGCATCCCGAGCGCGTGCAGGTAGACGTCGAGGATCGCCTCTTCCTCGTCGCGATCGTCCTTCGGCTGCTTCCTGATCCGCAGCACCTGCTTCATGATCTTCGGATCGAAGCCCATGGCCTTCGCTTCGGCGAACTTGTCGCGGATGTCACTGGCCAGCGCCTTCTTTTCTTCCTCGAGGCGCTCTAGTTGCTCGATGAGCTGGCGCAACTGCGCCTGCGCGGATGCTTGAAGCGACGTCATATCCTTAACCCCACCATTGGACCCGGTACGCACATACGCTGCTGCAATGCCCTCGCAGCGACTCAGTGCAACACATCAACGGTAGGAGCGTAGCGCGACCGCAGCAAGGCGCCGTCTGGGCCGCTGTGTGTCCTGGGGAGAACGCGGGAAAACTCGGAGGGGCGCCTTTACAACGTGGCGCCCCTTCCGGACGGGCTACGCCGCTTTGGACGACTTGAGCGCGCGAATCGCCTCGTCCCAAGCATCCAGCGTCTTGGCGATGTCGGCATCAGTATGGGCGAGCGAGAGGTAGTACTTGCTGTCGCCCTTGAGGATGCCGGAGGCGAGGAGCGAGCGATTGATTGCGCCCTGCATCTTGGCGTCGCTTTTGAGCGTGCCGCGATAGTCGCGGATGTCGCCCTCGGCGAAGATCACGTCGAACAGCGGCGGCTCGCCAATGACCTGAGCGGGCAGCTTTGCCGCCTTAATACGCTCCGCGATGCCATCCATGAGCGCACGGCCGCTCGCGAAGAGCTTGTCGTACGCACCCGGCTCCTTGAGAATCTCCATCGTCGCAAGTCCTGCGGCCGAGGCCACGGGATTGCCGGAGAGCGTGCCGATCTGCACGGTGAAGTCCTCGTCGCCGACGGCTGCCTTGTCGAAGTGGCGCATGATTTCCGTCTTGCCGGCGATCGCCGCCAGCGGGAAGCCGCCGCCGATCACCTTGCCGAACGTCGCGAGGTCGGGCGTGACGCCGTAGTAAGCCTGCGCGCCGCCGTAGGCAAAACGGAAGCCCGTCACGACCTCGTCGAAGATCAGCACGATGCCATTCTGCTCCGTGATCTTGCGCAAGCCCTCGAGGAAGCCCGGCTTCGGCGGAATAAGGCGCTGGAACGGCTCGACGATGATCGCCGCAATTTCCTTGCCGTGCTGCGAGATGAGGCTCTCGACGGCGGCGAGATCGTTGAACGGTGCAACGATCATTTCTTCGCGAATGGACTTGGGAATGCCCGCCGAGTCCGGCACGGCAGCAGGGAAGTTCGACAGGCGCTTCGGTGCGAGGCTCATGAGCCCGTAGTCGCTCATGCCGTGATAGCCGCCTTCGAACTTAAGGATCTTGTCGCGGCGCTTGTAGGCGCGCGCAACGCGCATCGCGTAGAGATCGGCTTCCGAGCCCGTCGAAACGAACCGCACCTGCTCGGCGCAGGGCACGGCCGCGACGATTTCCTCGGCGAGACGGATGCCCTGCGGATTGTTGACGAAAAACGTCGTTCCCAGCGGCACCTGCTCGAGCACGGCCGCCTCGACCTTCGGATGGCAATGGCCGACCAGCATGGGGCCGGAGCCGAGCAGATAGTCGATGTACTCGTTGCCGGAGAGGTCCCAGACGTGCCCGCCCTTGCCGCGCGCGATGACGATGTCTAGGGCCGTATTGCCGAACGTGCCGGCCGGCAGGACCTTCCGCGCCCGATCGGCAAGCTCCAACTCGTCGGCACTGCGTTGCATTTGGCTCATCTCGGGGCTCCGCATGTTCATGTCTGGACAGGTGACAGCATATTCGCGGCGAGCTTAGACTGGGCGCACACGCAATTGAAGCTACCGATTGCGCATGGGGGCCGTGTCGGCGCCCATGCGTGAGGTCGCGCCGCAAGCAACAAGAGGAAACACCCATGCCCATCGTCCCAGCCGATCGCCTGACTGCCATCGCCAGTGCGCTGCTGCAGTCCGCCGGTGCTTCGCAGGAAGAGGGAGATACCGTGGCAAAGGGATGCGTCGCGGCGAATCTCGCCGGCCACGACAGTCACGGCGTCATCGCCATACCGACCTACATCGATCGCATGGGTAAGGGGCACATCGTCCCCGGCGCACCCTTCGAGATCAAGCAGGAAAGCGCCACCACCACCGTCATCGACGGTAACTGGGGTTTTGGCTTCGTGGTCGCCGAGAAGGCGGCGAAGATCACTATGGAGAAGGCGCGGAAGTCGAACGTCGCGGCGGCGACGATCCTACGCCAGAGCCACGTCGGCCGCCTCGGCGCTTATCCGCTCATGGCGGCACGCGAGGGCTTCATCGCCATCATGACGGCGGACAGTGGCCGCAGCCCAAAGGCCGTAGCGCCGTTCGGCGGCAAGGAGGCGCGCCTCGGCACGAATCCGATTTCGATCGCTATCCCATCGGACCTCGACGGTCCTTTCGTGCTCGACATGGCGACATCGGGCGTGGCTGTCGGCAAGATCAAGCTCGCCCAGGCCAAGGGCACGAAAATTCCTGAAGGCTGGATCGTCAACAAGGAAGGCAAGCCGACCACCGATCCCTTCGACTACGACAAGGGCGGTGTGCTCCTGCCGCTCGGCGGTGCGGAAGGTTTCAAGGGCTCGGGGCTGTCTGCCGTGGTGGAAGTTCTTTCGGCGGTTCTGCCCGGCCTCGGCTTCGGCGTCGATCCGACGGGGCGACACAATGACGGCTGCTTCCTCGCGATGTTCAAGGTCGAGGCTTTCCGTCCGCTCGCGCAGTTCAAGGCCGAGGTCGCTGACTTCGCGCGCTACCTGAAAGCCACGCCGCCGGCCGAAGGCTACAGCGAAGTCATGTATCCCGGCGAGGTCGAGTTCCGCCGCGAGCAGGAGCGCTTGAAGAACGGCGTCGACGTTGATGCCAAGACGTGGAAGACCTTCGGCGATCTCGCAACAAAGTATGGCAAGGAAGGGCTGGTCGCGTAGCTCACATTGAACACGTAAAATCGGAAAGCCAGTGCGGCGCAGCGACGTGGTCACGTTGCTGCGCACACGACGCGCAAACGCTGAACTGCGGTTGATTTAGCGGAATTTTGCCACGTTTCCTCGGGTTTCCGCCCGGAACCATCACGCTCCTCGATCGTTTTCATCCCATCACGAACTTTCGAGGAGCAGTACCGATGAAAGCCTCAGTTCTTGCGGCTTTTGCCGCAGTCATGATGTCGTCTACGGCGATCGCGCAGACGACCACCGCGCCGCCTACCACGAGCCCGCCTGCGGCCACGCAGCCGCCAGCCGCGACGCCGCCGGCTCGCGCGCCGGACGCGCAGATGAAATCGCAGGCCCCGACCGAAGAGGTGAAGGGTGCGTGGAACGCTCGCGATTTCATGCGCAGCCGCGTCTACAATATGAACGGTGAGCGGATCGGTGACGTGAACGACATGCTTGTCGATGACAGCGGACGCGTGACGGCGGTCATTCTCGGCGTCGGCGGCTTCCTTGGCATCGGCGAGAAGGAAGTCTCGATGACGACCGATCAGGTGAAGCGCATGATCCATAGCGATGGTCAGACGTACTTCACCGTCAACGCCACCAAGGATCAGCTCATGGCAGCGCCTGACTACGTGAGGCCGGCGAAGGCCGCGCGCCAGGCACCTGCGCCTACCGGAACCGGTGGCGGGACGACCCGCTAAATCGACTGAAGGGGCGCCACGCGGCGCCCCTTCTGCTTAAGGCGCGCGATGCGGGGCATTGCCCGTATTGCGCTGGATGAAACCCACATCTCGAACAGAAGAGGAGGGCCACATGGCCTCAACAACACTGCATCCCAATCATCAGCTGATCTCGAGTGAGGACGTCGAAGGCACGAACGTCTACGGCGCCGGTGAGTCGAAGGTCGGCGAGATCGATCACCTCATGATCGACAAGCTGTCCGGTAAGGTGAACTACGCCGTCATGAGCTTCGGCGGCTTTCTCGGCCTCGGTCACAGTCACTATCCCGTGCCCTGGGCGGCCCTGAAGTACGATCCGTCACTCGGCGGCTATCGCACCGGCATTACGGAGCAACAGCTCCGCGATGCGCCGGAGTTCAGTGATGACGCCTGGGGCGATCGCAATTGGGAGACGCGGACGCATGAGCACTACGGCGTGCCGATGTATCCCTGATCTCGCCACGTAGCATCTTGTGAGCGTAGAACGCGCCCGCCGACACATCGGCGGGCGCGTTCGCATTGTGAAGCAGCATCTGCGGATATAGTCTCGCGGCAAAGAGAAGGATGAAGCGCAGGGAGCGCGAGGGAATGGCCATTATCGATGCGCAGGTGCACCTCTGGTCCAAAGGCACGCCGTCTCATTTGCACCTGGAGCGGCCCTATCTTGCCGATGAGGCTATCCGTGGCATGGACGAAGCCGGCATTGACGGTGCCGTCCTCCACCCACCGATGTGGGACCCAGACTCGAACGAGCTCGCTGTCGAAGCGGTAAAGGCCTATCCCGGTCGCTTCACCATCCTCGGCAATTTTCCTCTGGACAAGCCGGAGAGCCGCGCGCTTGTGCCGACGTGGAAGCAGCGCCCTGGCATGCTGGGCTTGCGCTTCTATTTCAGCGCACCCGAGCGGCGAAGCTGGCCACTCGACGGCACGATCGATTGGCTCTGGCCTGCAGCCGAGAAGGCGGGGCTGCCTGTGGCTCTGCTCGCAGACTACTGGCTACCGCGCGTCGGCGAGATCGCGGCGCGCCATCCTGACTTGAAGCTCATCGTGGATCACATGGGCGCCGAGCGGATCTATAAGGGCGGCGACGCCGCGTTTGCCAGCATGAAGGAGCTGACCGCGCTCGCGAAGCACCCCAATATCGCCGTCAAGCTCACGGGCGGGCCGTTCTATGCCGACGATGCTTATCCATTCCTCAGTCTGCACAAGCATTATCGCGCGCTCTACGACGCGTTCGGTCCGCGCCGTCTGTTCTGGGGCACGGATATCACCAAGATGCCCTGCTCGTGGCAGCAGTGCGTCACGCATTTTCAGCAGATCGAATGGATACCCGAAGCGGACAAGAAGCTCATGATGGATGACGCCGTCCGCGATTGGATCGGCTGGAAGCGTTAGTCTCGAGCGGTGCGCGCGAGCGTCACCGCGACCGTCGCCACGATATCGGCGACGCTGGCACCGCGCGAGAGATCGGAGACGGGTTTCGCAAAGCCCTGCAGGAAAGGTCCGATGGCCTGCGCGCCGGCGAGTTCCTGGGTCAGCTTGTAGCCGATGTTGCCGGAATCGAGATCCGGGAAGACGAGCACGTTGGCACGGCCCGCAACGGTGCTTTCGTCCTTTACCTTCTTGGCTGCAACGGCGCTGGAAAGTGCCGCATCGGCCTGCAGCTCGCCGTCGATCATGAGTGCAGGCGCGCGCGATCTCACAAGCGCGAGTGCGGCGCGGACTTTGTCGACGCGCGGATGCGTAGCACTGCCATGCGTCGAGAATGACAGCATCGCGACGCGTGCGGGCACGCCGAGCAGTGTCTCTGCGCTCGCTGCCGAAGCGATGGCGATATCGGCCAGCTCTTCCGGTCCGGGATCGGCATTCACGGCGCAGTCGGCGAAAATGAGTGCGCGCTGTGCGGCGCCGGAGCGCTCCGGTATCATCATGAGAAAGTAGCTTGAGGGCGTGGCAATTCCGGGCGCGGGGCCGATGGTCATCAGACCGGCTTCGATGACGCGCCGGGTCGGATTGGCGACGCCGGCGACGAGCGCCTCGGCTCGCCCCACGGCAACGAGAGCCCCGCTGAAATAGAGTGGCTTCTTTACGAGGCGCGCAGCCGTCCGATCGTTCATGCGCTCGCGGGTCGCAGCAACATGGGCGGCGAGTTCGGGGCCAGCGTCGTCGCGCTCCGGATCGAGTATAGAGATCGCGGCGTCGGTCGCACCCAGGGCTTCGAGTCCGGCTCGCGCAGCATTGATATCGTCCGCCAGCACCAGCGGGCGAGCGATGTCCCGGCGCGCGAGTTCAACGGCGGCGCGCAGGATGCGCTCATCCTCGCCTTCGGGCAGGACCACGCGCAATCCGCGTCCCTTTACGGCCGCCATGCACGAGGCGATGATGTCCATGCGCGTCTCCTCGGACCGCCCTGCGAAACTGGGCTCGAATCTCGAATGCTCTTGTAGGCGATGGCAGGAATGGTGCAAGTACCGGTCCGGGATGTGATACAAAACGGCTCGGGAGACAGACCATGACCGAACCAGTGAACGAGCCCCGCATCTACCGGGGTCTCAAGGACGTTTACTTCGAGCGTTCGGGCACGACGTTCATCGACGGCAAGGCCGGGGAGCTGCGTTATCGCGGTTATTCGATCCACGATCTCGCGGCTCATTCCTGCTTCGAGGAGACGGCCTATCTGCTCGTGCATGGCGAGCTGCCGACCGCTGCGGAGCTCGGAGCTTTCGACGCCGAGCTGAAGTCCGCGCGCTCCCTGCCGAACGAGCTTCTCGATGTGATCCGCCTCGTGCAACATGCCCATCCGATGGACGTGCTGCGGACTGCGGTCTCCGCGCTCGCGGCCTTCGATCCCGAGACGGCGGATACGTCGCGCTCGGCCACGATTCGCAAAGGCGTGCGGCTCTCCTCACAAGTGCCCATGATCGTTGCGGCGCACGAGCGCATCCGGAATGGTCTCGCGCCGCTGGCGCCTGATCCCGCGCTAGGCCATGCCGCGAACTTCCTTTGGCTGCTCAAAGGCGAGAAGCCGTCAGCCGATGCGGCGAAGCTGCTCGATACGGATCTCGTGCTGCACGCCGAGCACGGCTCGAATGCGTCCTCGTTCACGGCGCGCGTGGTTATCGGCACGGACGCCAACATTCATGCGGCGATCACGTCTGCCATCGCCGCGCTCTCGGGGCCCGCGCACGGTGGCGCCGCCGAGGATGTCATGCGCATGGCGGAAGAGATCGGTGATCCCGCCAATACGGCGGCCTTTGTGAAAGCCAAGCGCGCCGCCAAGGAGCCCATTACCGGCTTCGGCCATCGCGTCTATCGCGCGGAAGATCCGCGCGCGCGTCACATGCGCGAAGGCGTGAAGCGGCTGTCGAAGGAAATGGGCGAGCCCAAGTGGTATGAGATCCTCGAGTCGGTCGTCGCCGAGATGAAGCCGTATGCGCGGCACGGCGTGAACGTGAACGTCGACTTCTATTCGGGCGTGATCTACTACCTGCACAAAATTCCGAAGGACCTGTTCGTGCCGATCTTCGCTGTCGGCCGCGTGCCGGGCTGGACGGTGCAGGTCCTCGAGCAGCTCGACAACAACATTCTCATACGACCGTTGACGCTCTACACGGGGCCGGAGGCGCGGCCTTACGTGCCGATCGACGCGCGTGGATAAACAGCCGCCCTAACGAAAAAAGGCCAGCCCTGCGGCTGGCCTTTCTCGTTGAGCTCATTCGAAGCTCTTACCAGCGGCAATCGTAGTAGCGATTGCGCCAGTAGCGGCTGCCCGTGCGCTGCCACTTGCGATAGTAGTAGCCGCAGCCGCGGTAGTAGGAGCCGCCGTAGTAGCCGGCGCCATAGAAGAACGGAATGCCGGCACCGATGATGACGCTGCGGCGCCACCCGTGACGGTGCCGTCGCCCGCCGTAGTAGGCGTAGTGACGGCCATAGCCACGACCACCGCCGTAGTGGCGACGGCTGCTGAACCGGCGACCACTAGAGAAGCCGCCGCGATAGACACTGCGGCCGCCTCTGAAGCTGTGGCCGCGGAAGCTGCGACCCCCACGGTAGCCGCCGCCACCGCGCCGCCTGACCTGCTCCACCGCGCTTTCCGGTGTAGCGATCTTCGGCGCGATCGACGGTGCCGCATTCGTTGTGGTCGCCTGCCCGGGCATTAGCATGAGCCCCGCAGCGGCGACTGCCGACAATGCGAGAGTTCTGAACATCAGAATGCTCCTCCGAACTTGTCCAAGATTAACCCGGCGTAAGGCGGAAACTCGTCGTTTGTGTGATTAGTTGCAAGTCCAGTGCGCAATATTCGCGATGAACACTTATTCATGTCCTGAGAATATTGGCCTTCTTGCAGAATGTCTGATGCATTTTCTGTTGGCGTTGTTGCTCTAGTGCGCCAGCCGTGTTCCGAAATACACGTCTGCAAGGCTCCGGTCGCGGCGCATGTCGCTTGTCGCTGCGTCCGCGACGAGGCGTCCTTCGGCCAGCAGAAGGGAGCGCGGACAGAGGGCCTCAACGGCCGCGACCTGGTGCTCGATGAGCAGGATTGCCGTATCGGGGCCGAATGCACGGCTAATGAGCGCGACGACTTGATCGGACTCTGCCTGTGACAGGCCGCCCGTCGGCTCGTCGGCGAGCAGGAGCCGCGGTCGCTGCGCGACAGCACGGGCAATCTCGAGGCGGCGCTGATCGTAGAAGCCGAGGTCGCCGGCAAGGATATCGCGCTGCGCGCTGAGGCCTGCGACATCGAGGGCGGCGAGCGCGGCCTCCCGTGCATCGTGGGATCCTGCCGCTGCCGTCCCCGCGATTGGCAGAACATTGTCGAGCACGCTCAGGCGATGAAAAAGGCGCACGCTCTGGAAAGTGCGTGCGACGCCGGCCGCGGCAATCTGGTGTGGCGCCAGACCTGAGATCGCCCGCCCATCGAGACGAATGGTGCCGCCAGCAATGGCGACGAGCCCGGAGATGGCATTGAAGAGCGTGGTCTTGCCCGAGCCATTAGGGCCGAGCACACCGATGCGTGCGCCTGCCGGAATGCTGATCGTGAGGCCGGCCAGGGCCTCGACGCCGTCGAAGCGGACCTTGAGGCCATCAATCTCCAGCATCACGCCGCCTCCGCAATGCGCGCCGGATGCGGCTGACCGCGACCTCGTCCAGAAGTCCTCGCGGACGCACGATCAGCAGCACCGCTACGAGCCCGCCAAATACGATCATGCGATAGCCGTGGAAGATCCGTGTCGATTCGAGCAGCCCGATATCGATGAGCACGCCAAGTATCGGGCCGAAGGCCGTGCCGAGCCCACCGATCAGGCCATAAGCCAGCGCGTGGACCCCGAGCATGATGTCGAAGCTCTTGGGCTCGACATACGTCATGAGATGCGCGTAGAGGCCGCCGCCGAGCCCGGCGACCGCGCCTGCCGCGAGCGCCGCGATCATGCGCACGCTCATGACGTTGATGCCGTGGACTTCCGCCAACAATGGATCTTCGCCGATCTGCCGCAACATCCGGCCCGCACGCGTACGCTCGATGATGCAAAGGATGGCGAGCACAGTCGCGAGCAGCGCGTAAACGATCAGGCACGTTTCCAGCGGCGAGAACTCATTGGCGAAGAAATAGCGGATGTCGCGGAAGCCATCGACGCCGTCAGGTCCGCTCTCGATGCCGCCGATGTCGCGGCGATAGACGAAGAGCTCGGCGGCAATGCGCATGATCTCCGCAAAGGCCAGCGTCGCCATGGCAAAATAGATGCCACTCAGGCGGAGTGTCGCGAGGCCGACGAGACCCGCCGCTGCGCCTGCCGCCAGCGATCCAAAGAGAAGCGCTCCCGCGAGCGGCCATTGCCACATGACTGTCGCTATGCCGGCGACGTAGGCGCCGATGCCGAAGTAGGCCTGCTGTCCGAATGAGATCTGACCCGAAAGCAGCAGGATGTAGGCCGACAGAGCGACGAATGAGACCATCCCGATATTGCTGAGGATCGTGATCAGATAGCCATCCATCGATCGACCTCCGCCGATCAGACCCGTCGGCCGACCGCCATCGTGCGGTCGAGTGCCTTCGACCCCATCAGGCCACCGGGCCAGAAGGCGAGGAGCACGAAGAGCAGGCCCCAGGCGACCATGTCGCGCACTTGCGGACCAAGGAACCATTGCGCGTGCGCCTCGAGCACGCCAAGCAGCAGCCCGCCGGCAATGGCGCCCTTCACCGATCCGAGACCGCCGAGCATCATCGCGACGAGGCCCTTGGTGGTTGCCCACATCCCGATCATGGCTGTCACCTGCGCATCTGTCGCGGCAATGAGAAAGCCGGCGAGGCCGCCGACGGCCGAGGCGAGCACGAACGTCAACATCATCACGCGCTGGACATGAATGCCGACGATCGCCGCTGCCCGCGGCTGGTCGATCACGGCGCGAATGGCGAGACCGAAGCGCGTGCGCGCGAGAAAGTAGGTGACGGCACCAGCGATCAGCAGCGTCGCGGCGAGCATGACAAGGTGATCTGCACGAAGCAGCAGCGGCCCGATCTGCAGCGGAGGTGCCGAGAGAAGTGGCGGGAAGGGGTTCATGTGCCGCGGCAGCAAGTGCATGGCCGCTTCCTCGATCTGCATCCAGAGCGCGAAGCTCGCGACCATGGAGGCTGTGCGTGCCGCCTCGCCGAATGGGCGGAAGCACAGTCGCTCGACATAGAGGCCGACGACTGCGGCGCCGATGACCACGATCGCGAGGATGACGAGGATCGGCGCACCGAACGAGATGAACGCGGCCGTGCCGAGGTAGACGCCGGCCATGATCGTTGGCCCATAGGCGAGATTGAGCCGCCGCATGACGCCGAAGATCAAGGTGAAGCCGATCGCGAGCAGCGCGTAGGAGGAGCCGATCATCAGCCCATCGAGCGTGTTCTGGGCGAGATCGACCGCCGCCATGTCACCTCTTCTCGCGGCTGGTGCCGAGGTACGCGCGCTGGATCACCTCGTCCTCAGCAAGCTTGCCGGGTTCGCCCGAGAACGTCACGCGCCCCTGCTCCATGAGGTAGAAGTGATGAGCGACCTTCAGCGCCATATGCACGTTCTGCTCGACGAGGAAAATCGTGACGCCGTCCTTGTTGAGCTCGCCGACAATGCGGAAGATTTCTTCGACAATAAGCGGTGCGAGGCCGAGTGACGGCTCGTCCATGAGCAGGATGCGTGGCCGGCTCATCAGCGCCCGTGCGACGGCGAGCATCTGTTGTTCGCCGCCCGATAGCGTGCCGGCGAGTTGTGCGCGCCGCTCCTTGAGGCGCGGGAAGCGCGTGTACATGCGCTCGATGTCGACAGCGACCTCGGCACTGTCGCGGCGCTGGTAGGCGCCGGCGTCGAGGTTTTCGGCGACCGACATCTGCGGAAAAACAAGGCGGTTCTCGGGGACGAGCGCGAGGCCGCGCGCGACAATGGCCGCAGGCGACTGCCCGGTGATGTCGTCGCCCGCGAGCTTGATCGTGCCGCGGCGCGGCTTCAGCACGCCGGCAACGGAGTACATCAGTGTCGTCTTGCCTGCGCCGTTGGGGCCGAGCAGACACGTGATGCGCCCTTCCGCGGCGTTGAGAGTGACGCCTTTCAGCGCCTCGATCTTGCCGTAGGAAGTGACGATATCCTGGACGTCGAGCATCAGCCTAGTGTCCCGATTCCGAAGTTCGCCCGACCTTGATGCTAGTGTACCGAGCGAACTTCGGAATCAAAAGGGACACTAGCAGTCTAGAGTTGCTCGTGTGATTCAGAGCGAGAAATTCGCTCGATAATGTGCGGCTTGATCTGGCGAATTTCTCGATCATCACACGATTGCCTCTTCTAGAATTTCACCCGGCCGTGCCGAGGTAGGCCTCTCGCACTGCCGGATGTGCCTGCACTTCAGCCGGCGTGCCTTCCGCGATCTTCTGGCCGAAGTTGAGCACCGCGATCCGGTCGGCGATGGCCATGATCAGCTCCATGTGGTGCTCGATCAGCAGAACAGTGATGCCGCTGTCACGGATCTGACGGATGCGGTCATCGAGTGCGCCGATCTCCTCGGGGTTCATGCCGGCGGCAGGCTCGTCGAGAAGCAGGAGCTTGGGCTCGGCAGCGAGCGCGCGCGCCAGCTCGAGGCGGCGCTGTTCGCCGAAGGCCAGATTGGCGGCAAGCTCGTCAGCTTTGTCGGCGAGGCCTGAAAACTCCAGCGCGCGCGTGATGCGTGCACGTGCCCCGCGATCGCCGCCCATCCAGCGCGAGAAGAAGTTCGTGCGCTCGCGCTGTGCCCGCGCGTTCTCGGCCACCCACAGGTTCTGCCAGACCGTGAGCTGACCGAACAGGCGGATGTTCTGGAACGTACGGGCAATGCCGCTGCTGAGCCGCACGTGCGTCGGCAGGCGCGTGATCTCCTCGCCGGCGAGCGTGATACTGCCGTGCGTTACATCGAGCAGGCCGGTGATCAGATTGACGGTCGTGCTCTTGCCCGATCCATTAGGGCCGATGAGGCCGAAGATCTGGCCGGGCTCGATCTTGAGATTGAGGCTGTCGACAGCGCGGACGCCGCCGAAATGCTTGGAGAGGTTAGCCAGTTCGAGCATGGCTCACCCCTCCTTCCGGCCGAAGAGGCGTCGTAACGAGGCCATGGTCCGCGCGTCGAGCAGCCCGCTCGGTCGGATGTTCATCACGAGCACGATGAGGGCACCGAACAGGAGATTGCGCCAGTCACCGAGAAAGCGGAGCCCCTCGACAAGAAAACCCTGGATGAAGATCACGGCGGCAACCGTGCCGAATACGCTCGAGAGACCACCGAGAATTGGATAGGCAATGGCGAACGTCGCGAGCAGGATGGTGAAGTTCGATTGCTCGATGTGCGTGGTGTAGTGCGCGTAGAGGCCGCCCGCGATGCCGGCAATGGCACCACCCGCAGTCATGGCCGATACCTTGACGGCAGTCAGGTTGATGCCGCAGCTCTGCGCGGCGATTTCGTCCTCGCCGACAGCGCGCAGCACGGCGCCGGCGCGCGAACGGTCCATCCACCAGAGCGCGGCCATGACGAGCGCCACCACGGTCCAGATGAAGACGGCGACATGGAGCGTCGTCCATCCGTTCTCGGGGAAGTAGCGGATCTGGCGAAAGCCTTCGCCGCCGAGCGGGCCGACCTGAAGGTTCCCGCGCGAGATCTGGTAGTCGAAGTTGAAGAAGAAGAGACGGACGATTTCCGTAAAGGCGATCGTCGCAACGACCAGCATGAGACCGTGCACGCGTAGTGCAGGAAAGCCGACGAGACACGCCGTTATGCCGGCCACAAGAGAGGCGACAACGAGCGCCGCGATCAGCGGCCAACCGGCGAGTACCGTGAGCATGGCGGCAACGTAGGCGCCGATGGCCATGAAGCCCGCTTGCGCGAGCGAGACCTGACCGGTTTGCAGCACGACATAGGCCGAGAGACCGAGCAGCGTGTGCACGCCCATGATCTGAAGGAGGCCGAGATAGAAATCCATTGCCAGCCTCGCCTCAATCGCGCTTCACGGTGGTTGAGAAAATGCCTCCCGGTCTGAAGACGAGGAAAATGAAGAGCAGCAACATCACATAGATGTCGCGCTCGGTCACACCGCGGAAGTACTGGAAGACGTTCTCCGCCATGCCGACCAGAAGGCCGGCGATGATGGCGCCCGGAATGCTGCCGAGGCCACCGATGACGGTCACGATCAAGCCTTTGATCGTCAGCGGCACGACCAGGAGCGGCGAGAGCAGGCCCACAGCCGAGCCGATGAGCGCACCGGCAAAGCCGCCGAGCATACCGGTCACGACGAACGTCAGCGCATTGACTTGATTGATGCGGATACCGACAAGCTGAGCGGCAATCGGCTGCTGCGATACGGCGCGCGTCGCCGTGCCGAGCTTTGTTCGGTAAAGCAGGTAGAGCAGGATGAGCATCGCCAGAATCGCGCAGGCGAAGACGAAGACGAGATCACCGCGGATCATGAACTCGCCCAGGTGGAGAATACCGCCGACCACGACTGGATAATTTTGGGGCATGCCATCAGTTGTGTGGACGATGATCTCCTCGGCGAGGAGGAACATGCCGACGGTCGACATGAGTGTCGCGAGCGGGTTCGACAGCGGGATGAAGCGGAAGCAGAGCCAGTAGATGAACAGCCCAAAGAGGCCGCCCACAGCCGCCGCGATCAACAGCGATGCCCATGCAGGACCGCCGATGAGGGTGATCAGGCGAAGCGCGGCGTAAGCTCCGCCCACGGAGGCGGCCGCATAGGCCATATTGATCTTGTGCATCACGCCGAACACGAGCGTGAAGCCGATACCGATCAGGGCGTAGGTTGCGCCAAACAGAACCCCGTCGAGTATCGACTGGGCGAGATCAACAAGCAGCATGGGGACGGTGGCTCGCAGAAAAGGGAAACCGGCACCTCGTTACGAGGTGCCGGCCGGGTCGTATCGAGCGGCTACGTCAGTTCAGCGGGTTGTGAAGCACTTCCCACTTGCCGGCCTTGGCATGGACGAAAAGGAAAGGCTTGATCGCTTCGCGATCTGGCGTCCGCTTCGTCACGCCGAGCAGGCCCGTCGTCTGCTGCAGTTTCGCGAGACCAGCGCGGATCTTGTTGCGGTCGTCCTGGAGCGTGTCTGGCTTTGCCATGATGCCTTCGCTCTCGATGACCTGCTTCAAGATCATGACGTTCTCGTAGGCCGCGGCCGAATGAAGGTCGAGGCTACCGTTGAACTTGGCCGCATTGTCGGCCGCTGCCTGGGCTTCTGGCGTAACGGGTGCGAAGCTTGTCGGGATGATAATCGCCTCGGCTTCCTTCGCGCAGCCCTGGAGCGTCTCGAGGCTGGACGACGACGTCAGGCCGACAAGAAGCTTGGGTGCCACGCCCTGACGCGCCATTTCCTTCAGCATGCCGCACGTCGTGAACGGATGCGCCGAGATGACCATGATGTCCGCGGCTGCGCGCCGGGCTTCACGGGCCTGGTTGGTGAAGTTCGTGTCATTCAGCAGCCACTTGGCCTCGCCTTTGACCTCGAAGCCTTCCTTGGCGGCCACTTCCTTCATGACCGCGTACCAGGTCGCGCGGGAATGGGCGAAGTCCTCTTCGACGCCACCAAAGATTGACTTCATTTCAGGCTTGGTCTTCTTGATTCACTCAAAGAGCGCTTTATACATTGCGGCCTCGTCCGGCGTATTCCGGAAAGCCCACTCCGAGATCTTGGCGAGCCCGCCCTTGATCGCAACATCGGTGAAGATCGGGAACTGCAAGCCGCTGTCGCCAGCGTCGCCGACCTTCTTCTGCAGGATGCCGAATAGCGGTTCAGCCACGTTCGAGCAGCTAGGGCCGATGCCGACCAGCGTGGACGTGGCCGCCATGCGGCGCGCGACGGAAATTCCTTCCTCGGCGTTGCAGCGGTCATCCATGTAGTCGATGACGATCTTGCCCTTGGTGCCGTCGCCGAGCTTGACGCCGCCCGATTTGTTGACGACGTCCGCGGCGGCCTCGAGCGACGCTTTGCCATTGACGCCGAAGACGCGCACGACACCCGAAAGCGCGCCGAACCCGGTCAGGCGAACTTCGCGCTCCTGCGCAGTCGCCGGAGCGCATGTCATCGCCGCCATTGCCGCCACGAGGGCAGATGACGCGAGCAGACGTGAAATGATCATGTGTGGAACCTCCCTGCAGAACGTTTCCTCGGTGGGCTTTTACGAATTGTGCAGTGCAGCGGTCATGCCGACTGATTTGCTCATTCGCCCGTTAGCTGCATTGAGACTTTTGCCTGATGAGAAGTCAAGCTGGCTGGGGAGCTTGCCCTGTCGATTTCACATCGTGCTTCTGTATCGCTCGGGCACGTTCGCTCATCGCCCCGCAATGTAGCCGAATTGCTGTTTGAGAGTCGGGCTGCTACTGCACCGGGAAACCCAACTCTGAGCGCATCCCATCCGGAGTGATTGATCCATGACGACCCGCCGCAAGAGCCCTGAAGAGCTGCGCTCGTATCGCTGGTTCGGTCCGGACGATATCCGAGCCTTCGGCCACCGCTCGCGGGCGATGCAGATGGGCTATGGGCCCGAGGATTGGCGCGGCAAGCCGATCATCGCCATCATCAATACGTGGTCGGATCTCAATCAATGCCATTCCCACTTCAAGCAGCGCGTCGAGGATGTGAAGCGCGGCGTGCTGCAGGCGGGCGGCTTTCCCATGGAGCTGCCGGCGATCTCGCTCTCAGAGCCGATCGTAAAGCCGACGACCATGCTCTATCGCAACTTCCTCGCCATGGAGACGGAGGAGCTCATTCGCTCGCATCCGGTCGATGGCGTCGTGCTCATGGGAGGTTGTGACAAGACCACGCCGGGTCTGCTCATGGGCGCGACGAGCGCTGGGCTCCCGGCCATTTATGTGCCGGCAGGCCCCATGTTGCGCGGGAACTGGCACGGCAAGGTTCTGGGCTCCGGCTCGGACACCTGGAAATACTGGGACGAGCGTCGCGCCGGCAACATCACCGACAAGGACTGGCTCGATATCGAGGCCGGTATTGCGCGCAGCGCCGGCACCTGTATGACGATGGGCACCGCAAGCACCATGACGGCCATCGCCGAGGCCATCGGCATGACGCTGCCGGGCGCGTCGTCGATTCCGGCGGTCGATGCCAACCATTTCCGTATGGCCGCGTCTTCCGGCCGACGTATCGTGGAGATGGTCTGGGAGGATCTGACGCCCGATCGTATTCAGACGCGCGATGCCTTTGAGAATGCCGTGACTGTCGCCATGGCCATGGGCTGCTCGACGAATGCCGTGATCCACGTGATCGCCATGGCGCGACGCGCGGAGGCCGCTGTCGGCCTCGAAGATTTCGACCGGCTCAGTCGCGAGGTGCCGGTCATTGCCAACGTTCGGCCGAGCGGCACGACCTACCTCATGGAGGACTTCTTCTACGCCGGTGGCATCCTCGGGCTCATGGGGCGCCTGAAGGGGAAGCTGCATCTCGATGCGATGACAGTCGGCGGCACGACGGTCGGCGAGAACATTGCCGATGCCAAGGTCTTCAATGACGACGTGATCCGTCCGCTCGACAATCCCATTTACGCCGAGGGCGCGCTCGCGCTGCTCAAGGGTAACCTCGCGCCCGATGGCTGCGTGATCAAGCCGTCCGCCTGCGAGCCGCGCCTCCTTAAGCATACGGGTCCGGCTATCGTCTTCGACGACTATCCCTCCATGAAGAAGGCTGTCGATCGCGAGGATCTCGACGTGACGCCGGATCACGTCATGGTCCTGCGCAATGCGGGACCGCACGGTGGGCCCGGCATGCCCGAGTGGGGCATGCTGCCCATCCCGACCAAGCTCGTGAAGCAGGGCGTGCGCGACATGATCCGTATCTCCGACGCGCGCATGTCGGGTACGAGTTATGGTGCGTGCGTGCTGCACGTGTCGCCCGAGTCCTTCATCGGCGGGCCACTCGCGCTCGTGCGCACGGGCGACATGATCGAGCTGGATGTGGCCGCGCGCACGATCAACATGAAGGTCTCGGATGCGGAGCTGGCGCGGCGCCGCGCGGAGCTGCCTCAGCAGAAGCCCCGCTATGAGCGTGGTTTCGGCTGGATGTTCACGAAGCATGTTCGCCAGGCGCACGAAGGCTGCGACTTCGATTTCCTCGAGACGGATCACGGCGCGCCCGTCCCCGAGCCGGAGATCTACTGAGGCTCAGCGATACAACTCGAGAAACACAAGCGGCGCCTTCGGGCGCCGTTTCGCTGTGCGATTGGGAGCATGGATCTTTAACCGGTGTGTGCTTCGATGGCCGTTATTTCGGATCATCCGGGAGCAAAAGCCCGTGACCAAAAGCGCATTCCAGTCGGCGGCCAAGAAGTGGCTGATCTGTCTACTTGCCGCGGCGCTCTCGTTGCCCGCGTTTACTCTCATCGGCGCGATTCCAGGTGTGTGCAGCAATCCGCAAGGCGCCTGCTTCGGCGTTGGCATCATCCTGATGTTCTGGGTGGCGCCCGTTGCAGCTGTCGTTTCCTCCCTTTTGCTGTTGCGGGCAATTGGGCGGCGGGTGAAGGGGCTTGGCATGCGGGCCACCTGGACCGCTGCGGCGCTCCTTTGGTTTCTCACTGGAATCCCCATGTTCGCCATGGGGGCTATCGGTGTCCTCGGAACGGCATTGGGTGGGCGTTACGATTTTCTCGCCTACAGTCTCATTGCGCCGCCCGTGACGATCGTCTTGTTCCTCTTGACCTTTATCGCGTTCCTTTGGCGGGCTGAGCCCGACGACGTTTTCCCGGAGGAAACAGCGCGTCAAACTGCATTGACTGTGGCTGCCGTTGCGGCGGCTCACGTGACGATCCTTCATGCCGGGCCCGCTCTCGCCAATCTCAGCCTCATTCCTTTCCTTGCCCTCGGTGTGCTTTTGCGCCCGTTGCTCGAATTGCTAAGAGTGGTGGCTGCCGTTGCTTCGCTCGGCCTGCCGACCAAGTTCCTTCCGCTGATCTACTGGATCGACTTCGCAATCTTCAGCTCGGCATTGGCGTATGTGATCACGCACGCGAGCAATCGGCACTCGCCGCCGGGCAGGTCTTGGGTCGTCCAGCGTGCCGCATCGCAGCCAGGGGGGCCGCCCCGCGCCACGTTCGGCCGGCGCGATCGCTAAGCAGCGCTATCCCATATGCCCCAGCACGGCCTTCGCTACGGCCTCCGGCTGATCGAGCTCGGCGAGGTGGCCGGCGCCGACGATGGTCGTGATCTTCGCGCCGGCGGGGATGGCTTTCGCGATTCTGTCCGCGTACGAGCGCGGCATTACGCGATCGGCCTCGCCCCAGATGAGCAGTGTCGGTGCGGTGATTAGAGGTAGGCGCCGTTCGAGCTTCGTATTGCCGAGTGGCCAGAAGATGCGGGCGGCCGCCTCCGCCGCACGCGTCTGCTCGATGGGCCATTCCACAGAATTGGCCCCGGCAGGCATGGCTTTCATCTCTTTGTAGATCTCGCCATTGGCGCACAGCAGGCCGGGAACGTCTTCGGCACGCTGCGCCCACACATCCGTCGCCGGGTCCTTCTCGTCAAACAGGCCGAACGGCGCGATCATCGCAATGCGCCGCACGCTTTGTGGCCACAGCGCAGCGATCTCGGCGACGAACGAAGCGCCGACCGAACTTCCTGCGAGGTCGGCACCGTCGAGCCCGGCCTTCTCGAGCAGCGTGCGTGTCGCGACCAGCCAGTCGAGATGTGTGTCGAGAATGTTGTGACCGGTCGCGCCGGGAAAACCCGGCATCGACGGCACCACGACCGTACGGCTCTCGGCGAGATGGTCGAGAAAAGGGATCCAGCGCGGCAGACCGCCGAAGCCAGCGAGGAAGCCGATCTTCGGGCCGCTACCCTTGGTCCACACGCGGCAGGGATGACCGTTGACGTCGACGGTGGTCGTGGTGGGCTCGCTCAATGGACGCTCTCCCGTGGTGCGTTTCTTATGGATTGTGGATTGATCATTCCGCTGCCGCTGGCGCCGATCCGGCGAAGGCCGGCAGTGACGCGCGCTCGGCCATTTTGAGCGGCTTCGGCCACCACTTGTTCTCCCACTCGGCGAAGAGCGGCTTCAATCGCGGCATGACCTTCTCCGCGAAGACGCGCGTATTGTACTTGGTGAGGTCCTTCGACATGTTGCCGAACTGCATGAGCAGCATGAGTTGGCCGATGTTGAGCGTCTTGGCGAGCTCCATGAGCTGGTCGGTCACGTCGTCCGGTGAGCCGACGATGACATAGCCGTTGTCGACGATGCCCTTCATGTCGCGCGCCAGCATCTGCATCTTCATTGCGGACGGGGCTTGGGTCGACGGCCCCGCTTTCGAGGCGTCCGCCGCCATCTTCACTTGGCTTTCGAGGCCCGCGCGCTGTGTGGCTTCGGTCGTATAGCCTGGCGGCGCGGCAAAGCGCGGATCGACGTGCAGGCAGCGGCCGTAGAAGTATTCCGCTGGCTCCGAGTAGAGATCCATGGCCTGCTGGCGGCTTTCCGCGACGCCGACCACCTGCGCAAAGCCGGCGCGGTACGGATTGCGATCCTTGCCGAGCCTGTCCATCTCGGCCCAGAAGCCCTTCATGACATTCTGGGCCATCTTGTAACCGTAGTAGGACAGGTAGCAGAACACGTAGTCGCGCTCGGCCGCCCACCGCCATGTCTCGACGGAACCGGCGCCTGGGATCCAGATCGGCGGATGCGGCTCCTGGATCGGTCGCGGCCAGATGTTCACGTAGCGCTGCTGGTTGAAGCGGCCGTTGAAGGCAAACGTATCCTTCTCCTGCCATGCGCGCATCACGAGATCATGCGCCTCGTTGTAGCGCTCGCGGAGCTGGCTCGGGTTGGCGCCATAGGCATACGTCGTGTCCATGGGCGTGCCGACGGGGAAGCCGGCAATGAGCCGCCCACCCGAGATGCAGTCGATCATCGCGAACTCTTCCGCGACTCGCGTCGGCGGATTGTAGAGCGCGAGGCTGTTGCCCATGACGCAGATTGCGGTGTCTGTGGTGCGCCTCGCGAGGGCTGTCGCAATCAGGTTCGGCGAGGGCATGAGCCCGTAACCGTTCGAGTGATGCTCGTTGCAGCAGATGGCGTCATAGCCGCACTCGGCCGCGTACTCGAGCTCGTCGAGAAAGTCGTTGTACATGTGGTGGGCGCGCTTGGGGTCGAACAGCGACGAATGGATATCGACCCACACCGACGGATGCTTCTCCTTGAAGTCGTTCGGTAGCTCCGTATAGGGCATCAGGTGGAACCAAAGCATCTTCATTTGGCGCGCTCTCCCGGCTTGGCGATGCGTGACCGCCCTCGCGTTCATTCTCGTTGCTTGCAGAAAGTTTGTGGGAAGTCCGGGCACGGCGCAAGTCCTGCCGACGCATGTGCCTTGGCCGCGCTTGAATAGCTCTACGAGGCGAGCCTTCCGGTCAGGTAACGCTCGATCTCCCGGCTATTTCGGAAAGTTACGATCGGGCCTTTGAAAGTCCCGAGCTTCTCTACAAGGCCGGGACGCCGGTTGTGGGGATAGTTCCACACATACTTCAGGAACTCCCAATCGAACCGCTCGGGGCATCCATCCGCAAGGTCGGGGCGCGTACGGCCGTAGGTCGTAGTGATCCGCTTCAGCACTCGCATGATGCAGAGCCAGCGCGGTAAATCCAGGAGGAAGACCGCGTCAGCCTCACGCAATCGCATGTCGAGCGTGCCGCCATAGTCACCGTCCATGATCCAGCGCGGCTGCGCGAGAAGCTGCTTGATTGTCTCGTGCCACGTGTCCCCATCGGGTTCGGTCCAGCCGGCGAGCCAGTAGTGCTGGTCCAGGTGCACGACAGGTAATCCGCATTGCGCCGCGAGGCGTCGAGCAAAGGTGGATTTCCCCGCGCCCGGGCTGCCGAGTATGAGCACGCGCTGCATGACAGCGACCACCTGAAATTCGATCCGTGCTCTTTGCGGCCTACTCCGCGGCTGCCGGTCGAAATGCCGGCAAGGCTGCGCGTGCGGACTTCTCCATGGGCTTGGGCCACCACCTGTCCTCCCACTCGGAGAACAGCGGCTTCAGTTTCGGCATGACCTGCTCGGCGAAGAGCTTCGTATTGTACTTGGTGAGGTCCTTCGACATGTTGCCGTACTGGAGCAGCAGCATGAAGTGCCCGACGTTGAGCGTTTTCGCGACATGCTCGAGCTGCTCGGCCACATCCTTCGGCGAGCCGACCACCACATAGCCGCGCTCGACGATGTCCTCCATGTTTCGCGCGACCATGTTGAAGCGCGTGCCGGCCGTGGTGCCCGTCGTGACGCCGGCAAGCTGGTCCTTGGGCTTGTTGTGCCCGGCCTGTGCCTGCTCGCTCGGAGCGCGTGTCGCCTCCTCGGCGGCGCGCTTCACCTGGCTCTCGAGACCGGCGCGCATGGTGGCTTCGGTATTGTAGCCCGGCGGCGAGGCAAATCGTGGATCGACGTGCAGGCAGCGGCCGTAGAAATACTCGGCGGCCTCGGCGTAGCGCTCCATGGCTTCCGAGTGACTCTCGGCGACACCGACGAACTGGAGGAAGCCGGCACGGTACGGATTGCGGTCCTTGCCGAGCCGGTCCATCTCGTCCCAGAAGCCCTGCATGGTCGCCTGCCCGGCCTTGTAGCCGTAGTAGGAGAGATAGCAGTAGACGTAGTCCATCTCGGCGCACCAGCGCCACGTCTCGACGGAACCGCCACCGGGAATCCAGACCGGCGGATGCGGCTGTTGGATGGGGCGCGGCCAGATGTTGACGTAGCGCTGCTGATTGAAGCGGCCATTGAAGGCGAATGTCTCCTTCTCCTGCCACGCGCGCATCACCAGGTCGTGCGCTTCGAGATAGCGCTCGCGCAGCATGGACGGGTTCTGGCCGTATGCGAATGTCGTGTCCATTGGCGTGCCGACCGGAAAGCCGGCAATGAGGCGACCGCCCGAGATGCAGTCGATCATCGCGAACTCTTCCGCGACACGCGTCGGTGGATTATAGAGCGCGAGACTGTTGCCCATGACGCAAATCGCGGTGTCCGTCGTGCGTCGTGCGAGCGCCGTTGCGATCAGGTTCGGCGAGGGCATAAGGCCGTAGCCGTTCGAGTGGTGCTCGTTGCAGCAGATGGCGTCGAACCCGCAGTCGGCTGCGAACTCCATCTCGTCCATGAAGTCGTTGTACATATGGTGGGCGCGCTTGGGGTCGAAGAGCGAGGAATGGATATCAACCCACACCGAGGGATGCTTATCCCGGAAATCTTCCGGGAGTTCGGTGTACGGCATGAGGTGGAACCACATCAGCTTCATGGGTGCGCTCCTGGGCTCGCGGTTTCCTCGCTCGGCGGCTTATGTTGCCGCTCGTCATGTTTGCTGTAGCTCTGGTTGGTGTTAACCAGGGCAAATGTCCGGACAGAGTGAGTCAAACGCTTGGCCGAGACAAGTCCTGAGGCGTTTCACGCCTGAAATGCGTGGTTTGCGCCGCACAATGCGCGCCTGCCCCGCGGCTCATGCAACTGTCACCTGCCAAGTCCGGGCTTCAGCTTGACAGGCGCCGGAAAATCGCCCTTCTCTAGGGCCGTTTCTGCGTCGAGTTGTCGCCTGCGGCCGGGGTGACACGATCTGCTCGAGCAGGTTCTCGAAACTTTCAATGATCGGCCTATTCCAGGAGACGCAACATACGCCGTCCAATGCGCGCAGGCCCGGAGCGCGAGCCTTCCGGCCCCAGAACAAATGATGGCATCCGCACGCGAACAGTACGACTGATCAATGCGGATGGAGATAATGTGGGCGTTGTCGAGACGCTCGAAGCCCTTCGGCAGGCCCAGGAGGCCGGGCTGGACCTCGTCGAGGTATCGCCCGATGCCGACCCGCCGGTGGCCAAGATCCTGGACTTTGGCAAGTACAAGTTCCAGGAGCAGAAGAAGCAGGCCGAGGCCCGCAAAAAGCAGAAAATCGTCGAGATCAAAGAGATCAAGATGCGTCCCAGCATCGATGATCACGACTACGACGTGAAAATGCGCGCCATCAAGCGCTTCTTCGAGGATGGCGACAAGGTCAAGGTGACCTTGCGATTCCGCGGCCGCGAAATGGCCCACCAGCAGCTCGGCATGGCCGTGCTCCAGCGGGTCAAAGCCGAGGTGCAGGAGATCAGCAAGGTCGAGTCCGAGCCACGGCTCGAGGGTCGCCAGATGGTCATGGTGTTGGCGCCAAAATAACCGTGCACCGTCGGCGTTAGGCTCCGGCGGCAGCCGAGGTGCAGGCCGGGCGGCACCGAGATGGGGCCGCCGCCTGCCCGTGCGGTTGAATTTCCCTTGAAATCGTTCCATGAAGTGGCGCCGTGGCTACCCCCGCGGTCGCGCCTCATTGCGAGAACCGTTCATGAAATTCACGTTCAACTGGCTCCGGGATCACCTGGAAACGAACACGCCGCTCGATGAGATCGTCGATCGGCTGTCGATCATCGGCCTGGAGGTCGAGGGCATCGAGGAGCCAGCAAAGGCGCTCAGTCCGTTCGTCGTTGCTCGCGTGGTCGATGCCAAGCAGCATCCCAATGCGGACAAGCTGCGCGTCTGTCAGGTCGATACCGGAAGCGGCGTCGTCGAGGTCGTCTGCGGGGCACCCAACGCGCGTACCGGCATGATCGGCGTATTCGCGCCCCTCGGCAGCTACATCCCCGGCACGGGGATCACGCTCGACAAGCGCCCCGTGCGTGGCGTCGTCTCGAACGGGATGCTCGTCTCCGAGCGCGAGCTCGAGCTTTCCGAGGATCACGAGGGCATCATCGATCTCGACGAGGCCCATGCCAAGGATGTCGGCAAGCGCTACGTCGATGTCATGGGGCTCGGTGACCCTGTCGTCGAGGTCAAGCTGACGCCGAACCGTCCGGACTGCACGGGCGTGCGCGGCATCGCGCGTGACATTGCCGCCTGTGGTCTCGGCAAACTCAAGCCCGAGCTGCCGACACCCGGCGTCGAGGGCAAGTATGAGTGCCCGATCGATATCACGCTCGAGTTCCCGCCCGAACTCGCGCACGCCTGTCCGATTTTCGCAGGCCGCTACATCCGAGGCATCAAGAACAGTGCGTCACCCGCGTGGGTCCAGCAGCGGCTCAAAGCCATCGGGCTCAGGCCCATCAACGCCGTTGTCGACGTGACGAACTACGTCAGCATCGATCGCGGTCGCCCTCTGCACGTCTATGATGCCGACCAGGTGATCGGCGCCATCCGCGCCCGTATCGGCCGCAATGGCGAGCGCTTTCTCGGCCTCGACGGCAAGGAGCACTACGTCCAGGACGGCATGTGCGTCATCGCCGATACGCAGCGCGTGCTCGGCTTCGGCGGCATTATGGGCGGCGAGGAATCTGGCTCCACGCACGAGACGACGAACATCCTCATCGAGTGCGCGTACTTCGATCCGCTGCTGACGGCTGCGACGGGCCGCAAAGCCGGTCTCCAGACGGATGCGCGCTACCGCTTCGAGCGCGGCGTCGATCCTGCCTTCATCAGGGGCGGCCTCGACCTCGGCACGCGACTGATGCTCGATTTCGCCGGCGGCGAGCCCTCGCGCGCCAAGATTGCCGGCAAGGAGCCGATCAAGAAGACCGTCATCTCGTTCGCCTTCTCGCGCGTGAAGAAGCTGGCGGGCCTGGACATCAAGCCGGCGGACGCGCGCAAAACGCTGAACGCGCTCGGTTTCGAAATCGATGGCCCAGGCGACACGGTGAAGGTCACGGCGCCAACCTGGCGGCCGGACGTGCATGGTGCCGCCGACGTCGTTGAAGAGATCGCGCGCATTGCCGGCCTCGACAAGGTTCCGCCAGTGGCCATGCCGCGCCAGCACGGTGTCACGCGCTCGGTTCTCACGGAAGTGCAGCGTCGCGCGCGTCGTGCGCGGCGCGTGCTCGCCACGCGGGGTATGGTCGAGGCGATTACCTGGTCGTTCACACCGCGCGCCTGGGCTGAGCACTTTGGTGGTGGCAGCGATGCGCTCGAGCTCGCCAATCCCATTTCGACCGAGATGAGCTCAATGCGTCCGAGCCTGCTGCCGGGGTTGCTGGCGGCCGCTCAACGCAATCGCAATCGCGGCTTTGCAGATGTCGCGCTCTTCGAGGTCGGGCAGGCCTACAAGGGCGACCAGCCCGAGGATCAGCTGCTGCTCGCGTCCGGCGTGCGTCTCGGCGCAGCGCAGCTCCTCGGCCATGGCCGGCACTGGGATGGCGCGGCGAAGCCTGCGGACGTCTTCGACGTGAAGGCCGATGCGGCGGCGCTGCTGGCGGCGGTCGGCATTGATCCGGCGCGCGCGCAGGTCACGCGTGATGCACCGGCGTGGTTCCACCCCGGTCGCTCGGGAACGCTGCGTCTCGGACCGAAAGTCGTGCTCGCCCATTTCGGCGAGATACATCCTGCGACGCTGAAGACGCTCGACGTGACGGGGCCGGCCTCCGCGTTCGAGCTGTTCGTCAGCGCGTTGCCGGCCGAGAAGCGGAAGTCGCGTGCGCGCTCGCCGCTGGCGTCCGCCGATCTGCTGCCGGTGACGCGCGACTTCGCCTTCCTCCTTGATCGGGACGTAGCTGCGGGCGATGTGCTCAGGGCAGCTTCGGGCGCGGACAAGGCGCTGATCTCGAACGTCCGCGTGTTCGATCTCTTCGAGGGGGACGCGCTCGGTGCGGGAAAGAAGTCGCTCGCCATAGAGGTGACGCTCTCGCCGGCCGAGAAGACGCTCACCGATGCCGAGATCGATGCGGTTTCGAAGAAGGTGATCGCCGAGGTGAAGAAAGCGACCGGCGGCGACGTGCGCGGCTAATCGGCTCGGATGAGCCGGGCTGCGGAACGCTGGGCGCCTTCGGACGTTCGCGGATCAGGCCTGCAATAAATCTGTCATATTTGGCTTGCGCCCTAAGGCGTGTGGGACCAGATTTCACAGCTTGGTCCGTAACTTGGCGTGCGCTTGTGCCGCCGGGTTAAAGGGAGGCGCGGAATGTCAGCGACCTTCGTGCTGCTTCAGCTTGCCGGTTTCGTGGCGTTGCTCTTGTGGGGCATGCGCATGGTGCACACGGGCATGGTGCGCGCTTTCGGCGGCAATCTGCGCCAGTTTCTCGCGATAGGGCTGAAGAGTCGCTGGAAAGCATTCTTCGCCGGCATGGGCATTACGGCGCTTCTCCAGAGCAGTACCGCGACGGCCCTGATGTCGACGAGCTTCATCGCGGCGGGCTTCATGACGATCGTTCCCGCGTTGGCCGTGACCCTCGGCGCCAATGTCGGCTCGACGCTCATCGTGCAAGTGCTGAGCTTCAATGTATCGGCCGTTGCGCCCCTCTTCATGCTGGCGGGCGTCGTTGCGTTCAATCGCGGCGGCAAATCGCGTACGCGGGATCTGGGCCGCGTATCGATCGGGATCGGGCTCATTCTTCTCGCGCTGCATTTGATCGTCGCGACCATCGAACCGGTCGAGAAGACGGCGGCTCTGCGGGAGCTGTTCGCGCTCGTATCCGGCGATCCGATTATCGATATCGCGCTAGCTGCGTTGCTGACCTGGGCAGCCTATTCGAGCATTGCTGCCGTGCTTCTGGTCATGACGTTGGCCGAGCATCAGGTCGTTACGCCGGTGGCCGCGATTGCTCTCGTGCTCGGCGCGAATCTTGGCAATGTCATTCCGCAGTATCTTGCTGCGGGCACCAACAAGGCTGCCCGGCAACTCGCGCTCGGCAATCTCATCGTACGCGGCGCGGGATGTCTGCTTGCGATCCCGCTTTTGCCCTGGCTCGCCGACGCCATGGTCGCGCTGGCAGGGAACCCGGCGCGTCAGGTGGCCAACTTTCACACGCTCTTCAACGTCGCATTGGCGGTTGTTTTCATCGGGCTTCTGGATCCGCTCGCGCGCGTGTGCGCGAAGTTCATTCCGCCCGGGCCGGACGCCCATGATCCGGGCGCGCCGCAGTACCTGAAGCCCGCGGTGATCCAATCGCCGAACCTCGCGTTGGCGGACGCGGCGCGCGAAGTCCTGCGCATGGTCGACATCGTCCAGTCGATGCTGACGACCTTTCTCGATGCTCTACGCAACGACGATCGTAAACAACTCTCGGCCCTGGGCGATATGGATGATGACCTCGACAGACTGCACAACGCGGTCAAGCATCACCTTACGGCAATCAGTCGCCAGGAGGGCCTGAGCGAGGCCGACTCCAAGCGCTGCTCCGATATTCTCGCCTTCACGATCAATCTCGAGCATATCGGCGATATTCTGGACAAGAACCTGCGCGAGCTGGCCGCCAAGAAGATCAAGCGCAAGCTCAAGTTTTCGGATGACGGCCTGGAGGAAATCACCAGCATGCATCGGTGCCTGCTGGACAACCTCCATCTGGCGACCAGCGTCTTCGTGATTGGCGATATTCAGTCGGCGAGGGCTCTTCTCGCCGAGAAGGACCGGATGCGCGACCTCGAGCAGAAGGCCAACGAGAACCACCTGCGCAGGCTCAGAGAAGGCAAGACGGAGAGCATCGAAACCAGCTCGCTGCACATCGACATTACGCGTGATCTGAAGCGCATCACCGCGCATATGGCGTCGGTGGCCTATCCTATCCTGGAGCGGACGGGTTCGATCAGGCGCTCGCGCCTTCTCGACGAGAACGACGCAACGCAGGATCCAGACGGCCGGCCGAATTAGAGCAGTCGTCACGCGGTCTGGGTCTCAGAGGTCCATCTTCTTACGTAGCAGCAGCTGATAGGGCGCGAAGCCCTGCGCCGCGAAGAAATTCTGCGCGCCGGTGTTGGCCGCCCAATGCGATAGCGCGATCTCATCAGTGCCTTCGCCTTCCGCGTAGGCCTCCGCGTGTGCCATCAACGCGCCGGCCACACCGCGCCGCCGGGCAGCCGGCGATACCGACAAGTGGTGAATGTAGAGCCGCCTGCGCGCGGGCGAAAAGGGGCTGGCGGGCCGCGTTTGCATCTCGAACCAGATGTAACCGACCGGCCTGCCGTCGACTTCGGCGATGATGACGTTGGCGAGACGCGGTGCGAGCAGAGCTTTGAGCCCTTCGGCATCGACGTTTGCGCGAAAATCATCGGGATAGAGTTCGGCGTGGACGCTTTGCACGACCTGATTGAGCTGCGCGAGAGTGTCCAGATCCGCAGCCGTGGCGATGCGCACCACAATCGTCATCGCCAATTGTCCCCATGGCAGCAGGCCACTCCCTGCTGCAACCTGTCTGCATAGCTGCCCTCGCCATAGCATTACCGCGGAAAGCGATAGGGCCCTTTCCAGCGTGGCAACGAACGCCGCGCCGTCGCTGTTGCGGCCGCGGGCACAGCACTACGGGAGGGTTGCGAAGCACCACTTCCCGGCAGCCCGCGGAACAAACTCCGCGCTGTCGCCATTGCCGCCGCGGGCATAGCACAACGCTTGGATGCGATAGCACTTCTTCCCAGCAGCCCGCGGCAAGTAAATCATGTCAGCCGGCCTGTAAGCCGGGTTCTGTCTGGAGGTTGCCCTCCGCGACGGCCATTCATCTGGGGCGCCGATTGCTCAGCGCCTCGTGCAACCAACCCGGGCAGCGGCGTGGACCACGCTTGGCGCGACGAGCAAGCCCGCCGCACCCTGCCGCCCCTATTCGGTTTTGCTCCCGGTGGGGTTTACCTTGCCACCTCTGTTGCCAGAGGCGCGGTGCGCTCTTACCGCACCCTTTCACCCTTGCTGCCGCGGGCGAACCCGCTTCGGCGGTTTGCTTTCTGTGGCACTTTCCCTGGGGTTGCCCCCGGCGGCCGTTAGCCGCCACC
>JALHOW010000011.1 GCA_022842785.1 Hyphomicrobiaceae bacterium
GCCGTAGTGCTCGTTGTGGCTGAGGGCGTGCGGCCGCGGGCCGACGAGAGACATCTCGCCCCTGAGCACGTTGAAGAGCTGCGGCAGCTCATCGATGCTCGTGGCGCGCAGCGCGCGGCCGACGCGCGTAACGCGCTGGTCGCCACGGGTGGCCTGCACGACGTTGTCGTCCTCCGTCACGCTCATCGTGCGGAACTTGTAGACTTTGATCACGCGCTGGTTGAAGCCGTTGCGGCGCTGCTGGAAGAACACCGGCCCCCGGCTGTCGAGCTTGATCGCGATGGCGACAATCACCATCAGCGGCGACAACAGCACGAGACCCGCGGCCGCGCCGCAGTAATCCAGCGCCTGCTTGATGACGTAGCTCCATTCGCGCACCGGCTCGGGCCGCCGCTTCACGTGCAGCACCGCCGTATCCCCGAGATAGGCCACGCCGTGCACGGGCAAGGAGAGCGCCGACATGTGCAGCCACACATCCACCGAGAGCGCGCTCAGCGGCTCGAGGAGCAGAACCCTGGCCGCCGGAAGATCATCCGAGACAGCGATGATGACTTCGTCGAACTCGTCGCGCTCGCCGGCCGAGATCAAGGCCTTCACGGTCGCCGCCGTGGCCTCGGCATCCTTGAGGTCGACGAACATCGTGTGCGTGATGACGAGGCCCGGCACCGTGTGCGGCAGATCCAAAGGACCTTCCTTCACGGGACCCGCCACCAGCATGACGGCCCGTCTGGCGGTGGCGCCGCTCGCGACAAGCCGCCTCAGGATCATGGCGGCAAGCGGCCGGCTGAGCGATATCGTCACCACGCTCAGGGCGAGCCACGCCAGCATCCAGCCGCGCGAGTAGTCGGCGGAGACCTTGAGCAGATAGCCGAGCGCGATCACGAGCAGGAAAGACAGGACGATCGCGAGCAGCAGCTTCCACTGATAGGCCGGCCACTGCGCCAGCGCCTTGACATCATACAGGCCCTGCGCCCGCATGGCCTGATGCAGCACGACGCTCATCACGAAGCTGACCAGGACATAAGGCTGCAGCGGCGTGCTCGCCTCGAGCACGAGATCAACATACGCGATCCGCGCCGCCACGGCGGCCAGGATCACGCAGATCACGTCACTGATCATCACCACATCGACCAGCATGCGCGCCGGGATCGGGAATGGCACCACGCGCGCGGGCAAATCCTTCACCCCAACACCATCGGCCGTGATCTTAGCATCCCGCGGCATCTGCAATGCTCTCCACGCACGTCCCAAAATGACTGCTCAAAAGGTGTTCATTCAAAACCTGCGCCAGGACGGGCGCTCCCGCCGGCGCAGGAACGGATTCCTAAACGGAGCCGGACCATGAGAGAGAAGACCGCAGCCGGCCGCAGACGCGCGCCAGCCACAGCGTCACCCTGTCCCGTAATGGGAAAAACACGTTGCTTCGATTGCTGGACTTCGGCTGCCGGGCTGCTGGCGTCGACGAGATGAGAAGGGATGCCGCAACGTCCGCGCGCGCGCCGAGGATGCGCGCTGGCTCTCGCATGGAGCGAGCTCACAGCCGGACCTGCACTACGCGAAACTGCACCAAGCGCCGACCGACACACCGCACTCAGACCTAATGTATAAAGTGACAATCTTCTGCGGCGCACACTAGGTCAGCCGATAACCATTTGGCAAGATATTCTTTATACTTAATTAGCTATATTCGCTACGAACATCAAAGCTGCGGCCACCCACCCGCAGCAACGCCGCGGCAGCGCAAAATCACCCACACACAACCACCAACCCAGCACACCCGCACACACGTTCGATACACTTCTTTCGAGTACACAGGCGCGGAGTTAGCATGGCGTCCCATTGATGACTTGATACGGTGCAGCGTTGGGCGGGTCGAGCCAGTGTCCTCGGATATCTTCGTCGAAAATTTGCGTGTGAGCACGCTCCCGCTTGCGGAGACAGCCTCGCGCATTTGCCGAGCCGCCGGATCGGCTGCAGCCCAAACCGTCTACACCCTCAATCTCGATCACGTCGTGAAGATGCGACGCGACTCGGCCTTCCGCGCAGCCTACGCGCGCGCCGGGCTGATAACTGCCGATGGTTTCCCAGTGGTGCTTGCCGGCAAGCTGCAAGGCAAACACTTCGGACGCGTCGCCGGCTCGGATCTCATCGCGCCAATTTGCGCCGAGGCCGCGCGCACCGGAAAGGCCATCTATCTCTTCGGATCCAGCCCCGACGTCCTCTTTCAGGCCGCGCGGATCCTCGACGCGCGCAATCCAGGCTTGAGGATCGCCGGCGTCCTCGCACCCCCGCAAGGCTTTGCACCAACCTCCGAGGAAGCGCGCCATTGCCTCGAGACCATCGCGGCATCGGGCGCTGATCTCTGCTTTGTCGCGCTCGGCGCTCCGAAGCAGGAACTCTTTGCCGACTACGGCAAGCAACTCCTGCCCAATGTCTCTTTCGTATGCATCGGCGCGGGTCTAGATTTCATCACCGGTGCACAGGCGCGGGCACCGCTCTGGATGCAACGATCGGGCCTCGAATGGTTCTGGCGCGCAGCGCGAAATCCGCGCCGGCTGCTCCACCGTTATCTACTCTGCATCGGAGCCCTCCCAGGTTTCCTCACCCGCGCGGCACTCTCTCGCAGCGGAGTTGAGGAACCTCGTGCCTAACGCCGAAGATCCGCGCGCGTCCACCTGTTGGGGTTCTTGTCGGCTTGGGTAGCACAGGTGCTGAAGCAGGGCGGCCTTGGCGTCGCTGTTTTCTTCGCCTTGAGCGGCTTCGTCATCGCGCACTCCGTTGCGGGGAGCCGCGTGGCTAAGGCCCGGCCCGCACGCACCTGCAATATGCTTGGTGTATCATGCGGGGCATCTGTATAGAGGGCCAATCCGCCTTGATCCCAGCGAGCAGGCCGGGGTGTTGGGTGCCGCCATCTCATGCTGCGGTGCCACGGCTTGGCATTTTTCACGGACAATGACGAGTTCATGCAAGGTACGGGCGGAAGAATCGTCAAAAATATCAGGGTTATGCTCGTTGGGCAGCTGATCACTTGGGCAATTGGCCTCGTGTGGGTCATTTATCTCCCTCGTTACATCGGCGCCACCGACATGGGCAGATTCGCGATCGCTTTGGCGATCTGGTCTATCATGACTGCCATAATAAATACCGGTACGGGCACTTACCTCACGAAAGAGATAGCGCGCTCGCCAGAAAAGGCCGCCGATTTACTTGGGACGGCTCTCATTCAGCGCTTGATCGTTTTTCTCATATGCTGCGTGCCGGTCGCCGCGTACGCCTATTTCATGCAGTATTCTAAGGAGACGGTCGTTCTGATCTGCATTGTTGCGATGACCATGCCGGCCACTCATACGATCATTACATTGAATTCGATTTTTCAGGGCCGCGAGCTTATGCAGTATATTCCCCTGATAGATATTCTAGTGAAGGGGCTACTGCTGATCATGAGTCTCGCAGTCATGCTCATGGGTTTAGGGATCAATGAGATTGCCGGCGCATCTATTATCTCATCGGGCATAGCCGTTTTCGTGCAGTTCGCAATTCTCCGCCGCTACATTCCGATACGACTCACCTGGGACAGCGCGCTCTCATCCGAAATGCTTCGGCGGAGTTGGCCCTACTGCGTGGGATCGCTTTCCCTCATCCTGTACGGAGAAATCGACAAGCTGATAATGCCCATCATGGTCGACGTGCAAACGGTCGGCTGGTACAGCATTGCCGCGACGCTCGCGGGCACTTTGATATTCATACCCAACATTCTGACGACTGCCATATTTCCTGCCCTGTCTCGCGGCGTCGTCCAAACAGGGGACAGTGCCAGTCGCATTCTCCGCAAGAGCCTCGATATTGCTCTGATCACCGGCGTGCCAATCGGCCTGGGGCTGGCGATCGTGGCAAACCCGCTCGTGGAGCTCATCTATCAGTCAAAGTTTCCACAAAGCGGCCCCATCCTCACTATCATGAGCATCACGCTCTTGTTTACGTACGTTTCGACTGTTCTCGGCCGATTTCTCGTCGCAACCGACCGGACAAATGCGTGGACGTTTGCTTTGCTAGGCGGGATTGTGCTGGCCTTTCCGCTCAATTTTGCACTCATCCCATGGACGGTACAGAATTTCGGCAACGGCGCAATTGGGGCCGCCCTGCGGCTCTTGTTCACGGAATTTCTGATGGTTCTTTTCGCCTTTTGGATGCTGCCGAAAGGCATGCTGAACCGCGAGAACGCGAGCACTGCGTTGCGCATTTTTGCAGCCGGCGGCGTCATGGTCGCTGCCTGCTGGTTCGTCAAGGACATGTTCATCGTCGTCCCCATCCTGGTCGGTGTGGCGACGTACGCGCTCATGATAGTGGTGCTGCGCGTCTTGAAAGCTGAGGACATCGACATGGCGGTGAATGCCATACGCGGCGCCCTTGCCCAGCTTCGATTGCGCCGCGGTGGGATTGCCCCTTCCGAGCGCCAGGGAGAGTAGTAGAGGAGTTGATCCCGGGAATGGCACGCCGCTCACAAGAGCTGCGCCACCTGGATCTCGCCGTCTAGGCCGCTAGCCGCGACTTTTCTCCTGCGCGCGCCGTTGATGCCAGGCCCAGGCCGTGCCGATGATCTCATCAAGATCGATGATCTGCGGCGACCATCGGAGCTCCTTCGCAGCCCGCGCCGAGTCACTGACGAGCCGAGCCGGGTCGCCCGGCCGCCGCTCTCCGGCCTTGACCGGGACTCGGCGGCCCGTCACCCGCTCCACCGAGGCGATCACCTCGCGCACCGAATAGCCCTGGCCATTCCCAAGATTGAAGGCGCGATGCTGGAGCCCTTGCTCCAGCGCCTTGAGAGCCAGCACATGGGCCTCCGCCAAGTCGGTTACATGAATGTAATCCCGGACGCAGGTCCCATCGTCGGTATCGTAGTCGGTCCCGAAGACTGTTATGGCGTCGCCGGATCCGCTGGCCGCATCGAGCACCAAAGGCACGAGGTGGGTCTCCGGATCGTGATCCTCGCCAATCTCGGCTTCGGGGTCCGCACCGGCCGCATTAAAGTAGCGCAGCGGCACGGAGCGCAGGGCGTGGGCGGCGTAGAAATCCGCCATCATGCGCTCGACCATCAGCTTGGACGCACCATAGGGATTGATTGGCGCCTGCGGCATCGCCTCGTCGATGGGAACTCTGTGCGGTACGCCGTAGGTCGCGCACGTGCTCGACAATACGAACTGGTCGATGCCGTTGTCCCTCAGGGCTTCGAGAAGCGTCAAGGAGCCGGCAACGTTGTTCCGATAGTACCTTCCGGGATCCGTTACGGATTCGCCCACATACGCAAAGGCTGCAAAATGCAGGCATGCACTGGGCCGATAAGTCTTTATCGCGCGATCGAGTGCGCTTCGATCGAGGATGTCGCCTCTCTCAAGCGGTCCCCATTTTGCCGCCCACTCGTGTCCGGCCGACAGGTTATCGAACACGACGGGAAGGTATCCTTGCTGAGCAAGGATCTTGCAGGTGTGCGAGCCGATGTATCCCGCTCCGCCCGTGACAAGTATCGTGTTCGCGCCAGAGCCCTTCATCCCGTCCTCACCCTTCTTGGCGTTTGAAGCCATGACGCAGACACGATTTCATCTCTTCGCACATCCCGGTCGAGCAGTCTCGCAGTTCCCCCAACGCCTACTGGCTTTTGCCGTACGACGACTGGCGACATGGGCCACTATCCCTACTCCGTCAGAAAACGGATCACGCGTGCGGAATTTACTGCTGCCTCACCCAGCGGCGGAGGAACGTCCGTGGTTACGATACTGTCGATGCGAGTGCCGGAAGGATCACGGCCTTCGAGCCGATCGATACGTCGTTTTCTACGATCACCGGGGGCGATGACGGAAGCTCACAGCGCCGTACGATATCGTGCCAGTCGTTATCCATGAGGGCGACAGGCCTCTAGTTCTCCGTGTATTCTGCAGGGCTGGGACCTGGTCCGTTCCGTCAGCTTGAGCGTCACAGGTGGCTGACGCGAAAGAGCGCTGCAACTCATCGCCGATCACTGCCGCCGTGACAAAAGGCGATGTTGAAGTCATCGCGCTGCCACGCCGGCCGCGCCGACGTGGCGACGGAGGGGACCGTTCGGCGCCATCACTCGACGGCGGCGAATATCAGCAGCGTGCACGAGAATACGTTTCGCAGCATCGTGATCATGCCGGGGACGCCAAGAACCGCCGAAAATTGCGGATCACGGCGCTCGCTTTCGATGCGGAAGCCAGCGCGCTCGTACGTCTTGATGGCGGCATCGTTGCCGGTATAGGTGGAAATCTGTGCCTCCCTGAGACCGCGGGCCGCCCCCTTGGCAAGGATCGCTCGCATGAGAGCTGCGCAAATGCCGCGGCGGCGATGGACAGCATCCACGGCCACCCATTCTACGGTCCAAGTTCCAGGAACGGCAGTCGGCAGGCAGCGGCGCAGCGCCTCGATGCGATTCATAACCTCGGCTAGGCCAGTCTCATCGTGACCCAGCCCGCTGTAGGCGTCGGACAGGGCTGCGCCGAGCGGCAACAGATCGGTCTCGGCCGCATCGAACGCTGCCAGCGCTCCCGCCGGCTCGCCATCGATCTCGGCGACCAGAAACTTGGTGAAGTGGCAGTTGCTCACGAGTTCGCTGAGCGTCATCCACTCCAGGATATCAAGTACATCCCTATCGTCTAGCCTTAGCGCGACATCGAAGGGGCCGCGAGCAAGCTGGGAGCGCGAAGCGGCCAGTACGACTTGCGCAAGGAAGGCCGAGTGATCTGGCGTGGCGGGGACAACCGCGACGTTAGAGTACGCCAAGCAATGCTCCTTTCGTTGGATCTACGCGCATGCTCATGAAATCTCACAGTTCAATTCAAGGTATGCAGATTGGTTTTAATCATCAAACCGAATTCGCATTAAGGTTAGCGAGATAGTATGACGCCCAATCTGACCCCAAGAGCAAGTGTACTCGCGCAAATGGCAGATCGCCGGGCACAGGGGGCGGCAATGCCCCTAGCGGCTCCTCTGGGCCGAGGCGAAGCGTACCGATGCGGGCGAAACGACGCGATTCAGAGCTGACTAGGCTCGCATATTGGTGTTCGCGCGGCCGCCTCCTGCCGCCAAGTCCATAGCGACTTCGTGACTATGCTTAGCGCCAATTTCGTCGAGGCGTAGCGCACTTGATATGGTAGCACGGGAAGTGCCCGGGAACCCGCATGGGTTCCTTCCGTTCACCAAGGGTGAGGGCTGGCCGATGCTGCCCTCTCCTTCAGCATTCGAGGCTCCCATGGCACTGCGTATCAATGATGAGGCCCCCAACTTCACCGCCGACACGACCGCTGGCCAGATCAGCTTCCACGACTGGATTGGCGATGGCTGGGCTGTCCTCTTTTCCCATCCCAAGGACTTCACGCCAGTCTGCACGACCGAGCTCGGCTACATGGCCGGTCTGGCGGGCGATTTCGCGAAACGCAACACAAAGATCATCGGTATCTCGGTCGATCCCGTCGACAGCCACGTGCGCTGGAAGCAGGACATCAAGGACGTTACCGGCCACGCGGTGGAATATCCGCTGATCGGCGATCCCGAGCTCAAGATCGCCAAGCTCTATGACATGCTGCCGGCAAGCGCGGGCAGTTCGTCGGAGGGGCGCACGCCGGCGGACAATGCCACGGTGCGTTCGGTCTTCGTCGTCGGGCCGGACAAGAAGATCAAGCTCTCGCTCACCTATCCCATGACGACCGGGCGCAACTTCGACGAGATCCTGCGCGTGATCGACAGCCTCCAGCTCACGGCCAAGCACAAGGTCGCGACGCCTGCGCAATGGAAGCCGGGCGATGACGTGATCATCACGCCTGCCGTGTCCGACGAGGAGGCACAGGCTAAGTTCGGTGGCTTCACGCGGCCCAAGCCCTATATCCGCGTGACGAAGCAACCGCAGGGCTGAGCAGAGATCGAATGAAATGTTTCAGCCCCGACTGCGCGAGCAGTCGGGGCTGATTTTATCGCGACGCATTCTTTGCGAGACTGCGCTTATTCCTTCACCGCGCCCGTCAGCGACGACACGTAGTAGTCGACGAAGAATGAATAGAAGATCGCTACCGGCAGTGAGCCGAGTAGCGATCCTGCCATCAGCGCACCCCACTGATAGACGTCACCGGTGACGAGTTCCGTCAGGATTGCGACCGGCACGGTCTTGTTCTCGCTGCTCTGGATGAAGGCGAGGGCGTAGATGAACTCGTTCCACGAGAGCGTGAAGGAGAAGATGCCCGCCGAGATCAGGCCCGGCACGGCGAGCGGTAGGGTGATCCGGCGAAGGATCTGCAGCCGGGTTGCGCCATCGATCAGCGCACACTCCTCGAGCTCGAATGGGATGGACTTGAAGTATCCGATGAGCAGCCACGTACAGAACGGCACGAGGAAGGTCGGGTAGACGAGGATCAACGCCAGCGGGCTGTCGAACAGACCGAGCTGCACCACCATCGTCGCCAGCGGGATGAACAAGATCGACGGCGGCACGAGATAGGCGAGATAGATCGCGAGGCCGACGTACTGGCTACCCTTGAAACGCAGCCGCTGCAGGGCATAGGCAGCGAACGCGCTCGCGAACAGCGACAGGAAGGTCGCGCCGAAGGCGACCAACATCGTGGTCCAAAGCCAGCTCGGGTAAGAGGTGTTGAACAGCAGGTGATAGATGTGGTCGAGCGTCGGCGAACTGATCCAGAGCGGATTATGCGTGTTGAAGTCGTACAGCTCGGCGTCCGGTTTGAAGGCCGTCACCGTCATCCAGTAGAACGGGAAGAGCAGGATGATGAGGAAGCAGGCCAGCGGCAGCCACAGCACGACCATGCGTCGTGCCCTGCTGTCCCAGGCCATCGTCTCATTCTCGGGGGCCGTAACCGGCTTGTTCTCAGCAGCTGCGGCAGCATCAGTCATTGGTTTCTCCCTGCTGCCACTTGCGCCGGGCGAGGGCAAAATAGCTGAACAGCGTCGCGAAGACGAGGAAGGGAATCATCGACACCGCAATTGCGGAGCCTTCGCCGAGCTGGCCGCCCGGGATGCCGCGCTGGAAGGCGAGCGTCGCTAAGAGATGCGTCGAGTTCACCGGTCCACCTCGCGTAATGGCGTAGACGAGCTGGAAGTCGGTGAAGGTGAAGATGATGCTGAAGGTCATGACGATCGCGAGGATCGGCAGCAGCATCGGGAAGGTGATGTACCTGAAGCGTTGCCAGGCGGTGGCACCGTCGAGCATCGCGGCCTCGTAGAGCGATGGTGAGATCGTCTGCAGGCCCGCGAGCAGCGAAATCGCGACGAAGGGAATGCCGCGCCAGATATTGGCGGCGATCAGCGACCACCGCGCCGGCCAGGCGGTATTGATGAAGTCGACGTTTGTCTCGCGCAGACCTGTCTTGATGAGCAGGTGGGAGATGATCGAGAACTGCGGATCGTAGATCCACCAGAAGGCGATCGCAGTGAGCACCGTCGGCACGATCCAAGGCAGCAGGATGATCGCGCGCAGGAAGCTCTTGAAGGGCAGGTGGTTGTTTAGGAGCAGCGCCAACCAGAGCCCGAGGCCGAATTTCCCGATCGTGGCGATTCCCGTGTAGAACACACTGAAGAATACAGCGTTCCAGAAGATCGGGTCCTGGAGCAGGTACGTGAAATTCTCGAAGCCGACCCAGACACCGGCTCGCCCGATGGTCGTATCGGTGAAGGCTAAGTAGATGCCGAGGGCCAGCGGGTACGTCAGGAAGGTCATCAACAGACCGACCGCCGGGAACAGGCAGATCACCACCAGGAATGGCTTCGAGTCGAACAAGCGGCCAAGCCACGAAGGCTCGGCGCGGCGATGCACCCAAGTGGAGAGTGAGGCGTCGGTCATGGCGCGATTATCCTGCGAGGTACCGGCGGCGCTCGCGAGGAACGCCGCCGTACCATTCAGTCTAGCTACGGAAGAAGCGGCGCGCGCGGCGCTCCGCCTCGGCGGCCGCGGCTTCGGGCGTTGACTGGCCCGAGGCGACGGCGGCGCACATCTGCACCATGATGTAGTCCGCGTTGGCGGCAGCGGAGGCCTGGCTGATCGGACCCTTGTAGCCGATCCAGAAGTTGCTCCGCATGACGTTCTTGAACAGAGCAACTTTCGGGTCGCTCTCCCACACCTTGCTCGCGCTGTAGTTCTCGAGCGGCTGCGACCAGTAGCCGAGGTTCGCCTGCAGCCAGGGGTCGTACTGCTCCTTCTCGAGAAGGAACTGCAGAAGCGACTTCGCGGCATTGGGGAACTTGCTGTGCTTGAAGCACATGGCATTGAGCGTGAGGCCCGCCATGGGCGACTGATCCAGGCGACCCTTGGGGAGCAGGCTGTGCTGTGTGTCCTCGGCAATCTCGGCGAGCTTCGGGTCACGCTTCAGCGCGAAGTACATCGACACGCCGTTCGCCGTCAGCCAGATTTCATTGGCCGCATACGCCCGATTGTTGCTGATGTCGTTCCACGCGACCGTGCCAGGAATGAAGGTCTTGTAGAGCTCCTGGAGGTACTTCAGCGCCTCGACCGTTGTCTTCTGGTTGATGGCAACCTTGTTGTCCTCGTCGACGAGGAAACCACCGTGCGACCAGATGAGCCAGTTGGCAAAGCCGTTGCCGTCGCCGACTGCGTTGCCGAGCGCGAAGCCCGAGGGCTTGCCCGCGGCGTGCAGCTTCCGCGAGAGGTCGAGATACTTGTCGTGATCATCGGGCGGTGCGTCATAGCCGGCCGCGTTGATCGCCGACTTGCGCCAGACGAGCGGGCCACCCGAGGCGCCGAACGGCAGGCCGATCCAATTGTTGGTACCGTGCTTCTTGCCGTACTTCTGCGCGAGCGGCAGCCACCCACCGTACTTCTTACCGATGTACTCGGCGACGTCGGACAGCTCGAGAAGCTTGTCGGTGTAGATGTGCGGCGCTTCGTTGAAGCCGATGATCACATCGGGGCCGGCACCAGTGTTCGCCGTGACAGCCGTCTGCTGCGTGATGTCCTCCCAGCCGACGAGGTCGACGCGGACCTCGACGCCCGTCTCCTTGGCGAAGCGCGCGCAGTTCGCGCGGAAGATTTCCTCATCCGGCGGCACGAAGCGCGCGGGACGCAGGACGCGCAGCGAGGCGCCCTTCTCGATGTCCAGCTTCGGCGGCGTTGCGTCAGCGGTCTTGATGTCGGACTGGGCGTAGGCGAAACCGCCCATCGCGCCGAGCGCGGCTGCGCTCGCGCCAAGTTGCAAGGCCGTACGTCTGGTAATGAGAGCCATTATGCTTCCTTCCCTAGAGGTTGAAGAGCGGGTTCTTATTGCTTTTATTGGCGTTTAGCTTGCGAGCCGTTGGCCCGAGCCGCCTGCGAAGAGGTGCACCAGGTCGAGGTCCGGCTTGACGCGGATAGTCTCGCCGGGTCCCGCCGTGATACGCTCGCGGAAGGCGCACGTGAGTGGCGTATTGCCGATGCGGAGCATGACCTGTGTTTCCGAGCCGGTGGGCTCGACGATCTGGATGGTGGCGGGAATTCCATCCTCGCCAGCGAGCCGCATGTGCTCGGGACGGATGCCGTAATAACCGGCGCCATTGCGGGCAGTGGAGGGCATGGGCATTACCGCGCCGCCCTCGGTAACGAAGCCGCCCTCGCCGATGGCGCCGGGCAGAATGTTCATCGCCGGCGATCCGATGAAGCCTGCAACGAACAGATTCGCCGGCCGGTCATATAGCTCGAGCGGCGCACCCGCCTGCTCGATGTTGCCGTTGTTCATGACGACGATCTTGTCCGCCATCGTCATGGCCTCGATCTGGTCGTGCGTCACGTAGACCGTGGTGACCTTGAGGCGCTGATGCAGCTCCTTGATCTCTGAGCGCATCTGCACACGCAGTTTGGCGTCGAGGTTCGAGAGCGGCTCGTCGAACAGAAAGACCTGCGGATTGCGCACGATCGCGCGGCCCATGGCGACGCGCTGACGCTGGCCGCCTGAAAGCTGGCGCGGAAAGCGGTGCAGGAGCTGCTCGAGGCCGAGGATTGTGGCCGCCTTCAGTACCTCGCGTTCCATGATCTCGCGCGGCGCCTTGGCGAGCTTCATGGAGAAGGCCATGTTGTCGAACACGGTCATGTGCGGATAGAGCGCGTAGTTCTGGAACACCATGGCGATGTCCCGGTCCTTCGGTGGGACCGTGTTAACCACCCGACCGCCGATGTCGATCTCGCCGCCCGTGATGTTCTCGAGGCCCGCGAGCATTCTGAGAAGTGTCGATTTCCCGCAGCCCGAGGGGCCTACCAGAACGACGAACTCGCCGTCCTCGATGCCGACGCTGACACCATGCAGCACTTCGACCGAGCCGAACGCCTTCCGAACCTTGCGGATATCAACCGTCGCCATGTTTCCTCCACCGGGCAGGCCGCTTTGCAGCCCATTTTATTATTTGAAACTGGTCGCTAGTGGAGCGATCGGTCGCTTGAAGCCCACGGCGGCAGTAGGACGCTCTTAACAGGCTTCTCCCGTGAATGGAAGTAGTGGCGCGTGCAGAGCGATCTGCACGGATCGACGGTCCAATTTTGCGGTGCGCGTGATCGCGGCGATCGCCCGCGCGCATCGACGAATACTGCCGAAAATGCGTGCCCCGCGCCGTCGTCCGCTCGGCATGATGAGGCGATGTGGCGTGCAGTCACGTGGAGAGCTGGCGACCACAATCAGTGGAACACGCGGCCGGCGTCGATGACGATCGTCTGCCCGGTCATGGTCTCCGTGCGGCACATGGTGACGACCATGTCGGCGCAGTCGTCTTTGTCGGCGGGTTTCTTGAGCAGCGACGTTGCGCCTGCGCGTTCGATCTGCTCGGCACGCAGATTGGCCGTTGCGCGTGTGCCTTCGAGGAGGCCAGGTGCAACACAATTGACGAGCGTCTCCGGCGCCATCGCGACAGCCATGCATTTCGTCAGGTGAATAAGTCCCGCCTTCGAGACGGCGTAGGCGATGGACGAGCCACTCGGGCCGAGCCCGGCGACCGAGGAGATGTTGACGATGCGCCCGCGCCCTTGAGCCTTCATGACGGGTGCAACCGCCTTCATGAGACGCATGGGCCCCGTCAGGTTCACGGCCATGATCTTGTCCCACACCTCCTGTGTGAGACTGTCGAGGTCGGGGAAAGGGATCGCGACGTTATAAGCCGCGTCGTTGATGAGGATGTCCAGCCGACCGAACCGCGCCTGCACGTCACTGACGAGGCGATCGATCGCCGCGTGATCGGCGATATCGCAGGCAAAGGCCGCAGCGTTGATCTGATAGTTCGATGCAAGTTCGCGCGCAACGCCTTCAGCCTGATCGCGGCTCCTGGCGTACATGACCGCTATGTGCACGCCCTCTTTTGCCAGCGCGTGACAAATGCGCTGCCCGAGCCCGCCGTTACCGCCCGTCACGAGTGCTACCGCGCCCTTGAGATCCATTTCCGTCCTCCCGTTCTGCTGATCGCGGTCATTGTGCCGTGCCGCCTTCGGGTGGCACTCTGGGGCCGGACCGTGGCTTGAGGCAAGGTGCTGTCGCGATCGCGGCGCTGCATCTGCGGAATGCGCAATCGGAGGAGCAAGAGGAATGAGTACCGCGGTCGAAGATTTGCTGGGCGCGTGGCGCCTCGAAAGCTGGTCGTTGGTCTATGACGACGGTCGCCCGCCGGAGTATCCGCTTGGGGACGATGCCAAGGGGCTCATCATGTACACGGCCGACGGGCATGTTGCCGCGACGCTCATGAAGGCCAATCGATCCGCTGCGACGCCGGAGTCGGAAACGGCAAGGGCGACAGCATACGCCGAGAGCTTTGCCTACGCCGGCCGTTACGAGGTCCGCGACGGGACGGTCTTCCACTCAATCGAGATTGCGACGAATCCGGCGCTTGTCGGCTTCAGGAGCACGCGGCATATTCAACTCGATGGCGACCGGCTGACACTTTCCGGGCCTGATTTCGTGCCGGGAGTATCGCGTACGCAACGGATTGAGTGGCGGCGCGCTCAATCGCGATAGGAGGCATCCTTTCTGTCGAGGAGGCGCAGCAGCGCCGGCCACTCGAGCAGGCCATAGGGGCGCACCGCGCCCGGCGCGTACATGGCCGTCGATTTCTCGACCACCGCCGGCGAGAGCACATTCAGCTCGGTATTGCACGCGAGCGCGGCGAGCTGCGCCTGACATGATCGCTCGAGCCCATACATTCGATTGAAGGTCTCGGGAATGCTCGGGCCGACAGTGAGCAGTCCGTGGTTGCGCAGGATCATGACATCGTTCTTGCCGAGGTGAGCTGCGAGCTTCTCGCGCTCGGAGGGATCGCGCTCGGGGCCCGTGAAGTCATGATAGGAAATGCGCGGATAGAAGCGATGCGATGTTTGCGTCAGCGGCATGAGCCCGCACTTCAACGATGAAACGGCCATGCCGGCGATCGTATGCGTGTGCATGATCGCGCTTACGTCCGGGCGTGCGCGATAGATCGCGCTGTGGATCACGAAAGCTGCCATGTGCAAGCCGTACCCGTGATCCACCTCCGGTTTGACGAGGACATTGCCGCCAAGATCGACACGCATGAACGATGACGCCGTCATCTCCTCGAACAGCAGGCCGTGGAGATTGAGCAGGAAATGGTCCGGGTTGTCCGGCGCGCGCGCGGTGATGTGGGTGTAGATCATGTCCGACATGCCGTAGTGATCGGCAAGACGGAAGCAGGCAGCGAGGTCCACTCGCGCCTCCCATTCCGCCTCGGAAACGGACGAACGCACGGACGCGAATTTCAAACCTTGCCTGCTGCTCATCGCGCACCTCCAAGCTATTGGTCGGAGCTGGTTCAGCGCCCTCCGTTCAAGCATCCTAGTTCACGTGCCTGGCGCCGCATATAGCGGACCTTTCGCATTCGCACGCCGCGATATTGCGGTGCGGGAGGCGCGATAACACTGCAATTGCTGCAACAAATTGAACAGCCCTGCTCTGGTGAAGCCTCCTTCACAGCGTTACCCTTGACCTGTCGGTGGGCAACCGTAATCCACCGGCGGATTGCTCAAGGGAGGAATAAAAATGAAAGCGACTTCACTCATGACTGCAGCGATGACTGCGGTCATGTCGACGACATTGGCGTTCACCGGACCCGCGTTCGCGCAGCAGCCGCGAATCCTGAAAGTGCAGACCGCGGTCCCCAATGTTTCCACGACGCAGGACGCTCTGAGGTTTCTTGCCGATCGCGTAGACAAAATCACCGGTGGCCAGCTCAAGATTGATGCACTTCCTGGTGGCGCAGTCGTGCCGCCGTTCGAAATTCTGGATGGCGCGGCCAAGAAGGTGCTCGATGGCGCCTATGGCATTTCATACTGGTGGTACGGCAAGAGCCCGACAGCGACGCTCTTCTCCAACACGCCCGCCGGCATCTTCGGCATGGATGCCATCGACTTCATCGGCTGGGTGTACGAGGGCGGTGGGCTCGAGCTCTGGAACGAGTTCTATCAGAAGGAGCTGAAGCTCAATCTCGTTGCCTTCCCGAGTATTCCTCCAAGCCCGCAGGCGCTCGGCTGGTTCAAGCGCCCGATCAAGGATCTCGCTGACTTCCGAGGCATGAAGTGCCGCCAGACGGGCATCGTCTCCCAGCTCTATGCGAAGATGGGCATGGCGGTCGTCAACATGCCGGGCGGCGAAATTCTGCCGGCGGCCGAGCGTGGCACGATCGATTGCGCCGAGTGGGTCGGTGGCGTCGAGGATCTGCGGCTCGGATTGCATACCGTGTGGAAGCATCACTACGCGCCCGGTATGCACGAGAGCGCTTCGGTTGCCGAATTCGCGATCAACAAGGATGTCTGGGATAGCCTGCCGCCGCATCATCAGGAGGCGATCAAGTCGGCGAACTCGGAGACGTTCCTGCGCTGGTGGGCGAAGTTCCAGCGGCAGAATGCCGATGCCATCGACGAGTTCACGACCAAGCACGGCGTGACCCTGCTGAGCCCGCCGCCCGAGATCAATGCAGCGTTCCTGAAGACGTGGGACGAGTTCGCAGCAGCCGAGGCGGCGAAGAATCCGTTCTTTAAGAAGGTGTATGAATCGCAGCGCGCCTATGCATCGAAGGTCGTGCCGGCTAAGCGGTTCATGTTCCCCGCCTACAACATCCAGGCCGACCACTATTTCCCGCCGAAGAAGTAGTGAAGGCGCCCACATAGCGAAAAAGGGCGGCCAGTGCCGCCCTTTTTTATGTCCGAGGTGTGCGCCAGTCTATCGCACAGCGTGCGGCAGCCAGAGCGCGATTGCTGGGAACATCAGCATCATGATGAGGACGAACACCTGGATGGCCATGTAGTCCATCATGCCTCTGTAGATGGTCAGAAGACTCCACTGCGGCACGACATTGCGCAGGTAGTAGGCGGACATGGCGACAGGCGGGCTCAAGAATGCCGTCTGCATGTTTACGGCCGTCAACGCGCCGAACCACAACAAGAGATCGAGCTTGCTGAGGCCGAGCTGCAGCTTCTCTACGACTGGCAGCACGATCGGTAGGAACACGAGAATGATGACCGGCCATTCGAAGGGCCAGCCAAGCAGGAAGAAGATGAACATGATCAGTCCGAGCTTCCACCAGTCGCCGACAGGTATGGCGAGGAGGGCTTCGGTGATCATGTTTGCCGTACCGAGCTTCGTGAAGATGGCGCCGAAAACCGTCGAGGCGACGGCCAGGAACAGCACCATGGCCGATGTGATCATCGTGCCGCGTGCAGCATTGGTCGCGGACTTCAAGTCGAGGCGGCCGTAGACGAGTGCTAGAAGACCTGCACCAAAGGCACCACAAGAAGCCGCTTCCGTCGGCGTCGCCAAGCCACCGACTATGGTGCCGAGCGTGAAGCCTATCAGTGCAGAAAGCGGCGCAATGCCGAGGATGACAGCGCGGAAGTAGGCATTGCGGTTATAGGGCAGCGCGGTCAGGAGCGCCGGTATCGCTGCGATGAGTGATATCTCGAATGAGCCAATGCTGACGTTTAACTGTGGCAGGCCGGTGAGACGCAGTGCGCCGTAGATGAGCACGTAGGCGATCACGACCAGGCAGGCGAGCCCCAGGAACCACACCGGCGCCGCGACCCTCTCGGTCGTCATCTCATGGTAGGCTTCTGCCTGCTCGTCGCTCGTCATTGGCGGGCCGAGCTTCGGGTTGAGGAAGCTACGGGCAAGCGCATAGACGATGTAGCAGCCGGCCAGCAGGAAGCCCGGTCCAAAGGCCGCCGAGTAGAGCAGGTTGACGGGAATGCCCATGGTCGGGCCCATCACGACGAGCATGACGCTCGGCGGGATGAGAATGCCGAGTGTGCCGCCGGCGGCGATCGCACCGGCGGAGAGACGTGCATCGTAGCCCGCCTTGATCATCATTGGGCCGGCCATGATGCCGAGCACCGTCACTGCGGCGCCGACGATGCCGGTCGCCATGGCGAAGATCGTCGCGGTCAGGATGACGGCGAGATAGAGCGAGCCGCGCATCGTCGCGAGCAGGCTGCGCATTGCGCCGAACAGTCGCTCCATGAGCCCGGCCTGCTCGGTCATGTAGCCCATGAAGATGAACAGCGGCACGGCCGGAAAAATCTCGTCCTTCATCGTGCCCCAGATCTGCAGGTAGGCCAGATTGAAGGTCTGGTCCCAGCCAAGGCCGATGCCGCCGAAGATGATCGCGAGGAAGAGCAGGGTGAACGAGATCGGGAAGCCGATGAAAATGACCGCGACCATGCCGAAGAGCATGATGAAGCCGAGGGTTTCGGTGAAGGTCATGTCCGTCAGACCTCGATCTTTTCATGCTTGGTCAGGAACACGCCGGTGCGCCAGGCCCAGAGGCTTTTCATGAGCTCCGACACGCCTTGCATGAACAGGAGCGCGGCGCTTAGCGGGATGATGCCGCGCAAGGGCCATAGCGCAGGCGTCCAGGCGCCCGAGCTGCCGCGCTCGTTGATCGAGATCGAGTACATGAAGTCATCGACCGATATGTAGAAGAGCACTGCCATGGTGGGCAGGAACAGAAACAGGAATGCTATGCTGTCGATCATGCCCTTGGTGCGGTCCGAGAAGCCTTCCCAGAGAAGGTCGGTACGCACGTGTGCGCCTTTGAGCAGGGCGAGCGCGCTGCCGAGCATGAAGAGGGCCGCGTACGACATGGTCGTCACGTCGAGAGCCCAGATGGTCGGGTCGCGCAGGACGTACCGCGCGAAGACCTCGATCACGTTGGCGAAGATCAGCGGAATGATCAGGAGCAGGAAGAGGTAGCTCGACAACTCAGTAATCGAGTCGATCGTGCGGATGACGGCCAGATAGCCTCTGGACGGCACCGGCCGCGATGGCGGCGAGGTGTAGGTCATGTGTGGGGGCCCCTTCACTGGCAGTGTTCCCTCCCGAGGCGGCCTGCGTTGGATCATTTCCCTCGACGAAAAGGGGTGCGCAATTGTCCAACCGTCCAGTCAGCCCCACTGAGTAGCGCTGACATATTAGATAACCGAACCTACCGGCGCCAGCCGGAGCATTCAGCCCGGCCCCGTGCGTCGACAGCCTTCTCCTGGGGCAGCCGCACCCGCGGGCAAGCCGCTTCTTACCGTCATGAGGCGCGTGTTAACCAAATATTAACCTTAACTGAACATAACTCGTTTATGGGGACGGGGCTTTGCGGACCAGCCGATTCGCTCATTTGCCGAAGGTGACTTCGGCGATCGGTGTCTGTTGACGCAAGGCATTCGCCGCCAATGGCGTAGGGATCGGTGCCACAGCGTGGCGCCGGATGCATGATGCCCTTCCTATGCGCCGGCTCGTTCGAGCCATGACCCACCGGACAATTTTCTCGCCGACAGGCTGCACGATTTGACGACGTCGTCATGACGTTCGGCAAAGCGCGCAGGGCTGCCAGCAGACACAGGGCGCGCGCAGGCGGCCTTCGAGTCTTGCTGATCCTTTCGCGCGGGTGACGGCAGGCGAATGAAGTTGGTGAACAAACAAGACGAAGGGCGCATCGATGACTTCAATCGTTTCATCTCTGACCGTCAATCAGATCAAGTCACTCTCCACGACGGCTATCGCCAATCTGACCACGGATGACATCAACGCGCTCAGTGCGACGCAGATCAAGGCGCTGAGCTCGGCTCAGATCGGCGCCCTCGAGACGCAGGATCTTCAGGCGTTCTCTTCCGAGCAGCTTAGCGCCGTATCGGCCAAGGCCCTCGCTGGCCTGACCGTCCCGCAGTTGCAGGCGCTCGGCACAGGCCAGATCGTAGGCCTCAGCGCTGCACAGGTTTCCGCGCTCTACTCCAGTCAGGTTGAAGCCCTCAATTCTTCGCAGGTGCAGGCGCTGACGAGCACCCAGATTGCGGCCCTTGGCGGAGCGGCCCTCGGCTCCATGACCACGGCGGAGCTGTCGACGTTCACGACGGACGAAGTTGCGGCCATCAACGCCAAGGCCATCGCGTCCCTGACGACCGAGCAGGTTGCGTCGCTGTCGACCGATAAGATCGCCGCCCTCGGCGCGAAGCAGATCGCGGCGATGACGAGCGGCCAGATCTCCGCACTGACGACCAGTCAGGTCGCCGCGCTGACGACCGAGCAGATCGGCGCCTTGAATGCCAAGCAGATCTCCGCTTTGACGACCGGTCAAGTTGCGGCTCTCGGCACGGATCAGGTCGAGTCTCTGAATGCGAAGCAGATCGCGGCTCTCAGCAGTACGCAGGTCGAAGCTTTCACTTCAGCACAGGCGCAAGCTCTGACGAGCGCACAGATCGTTGCGATGAGCGCGGCGGCTCTCGCCACCATGACGACCGCGGAGCTGGCGACCTTCAGCACGGATGATGTCGCAGCGATCAATGCCAAGGCCATTGCGGGCCTGACGACGGATCAAGTCGCGTCGCTGTCGACCGACAAGATCGCGGCGCTTGGTGCGAAGCAGGTTGCGGCAATGACGAGCAGCCAGGTCGCCGCGCTGACGACCACTCAGGTCGCGGCGATGACGACCGATCAGATCGGTGCGCTGTCGGCCAAGCAGCTTGCAAGTCTGACAACCGGTCAGGTGGCGGCGCTTACAACCGATCAAGTGGCGGCGCTGGCCGCGAAGCAGATCTCGGCCCTCAGCAGCACGCAGGTAGAGGCATTCTCCTCGGCGCAGGCGCAGGCACTGAGCAGTACGCAGATTGCCGCTCTGAGCGCGGGCGGTCTCGCCAGCATGACGACCGCAGAGTTGGATACGTTTACCAGCGATGAGGTCGCGGCAATCAATGCGAAGGCCATCGCCGCCCTGACGACAGAGCAGGTCGCGTCGCTCGACACCGACAAGGTCGCAGCGCTGGGCGTCAAGCAGATCGCCGCGATGACGAGCAGCCAGGTGGCTGCGCTCACGACCGGTCAGATTGCTGCACTGACGACCGAGCAGATCGGCGCCCTCAACGCCAAGCAGCTGGCGGCAATGTCGACAGAGCAGGTTGCGGCGCTGACCACTGGTCAGGTCGAGGCGCTGGCGGCGAAGCAGATCACGGCGCTCAGCAGTGCCCAGGTCCAGGCGCTCTCATCGACGCAGGCGCAGGCGCTCACCAGCACGCAGATCGCGGCCATGAGCGGGGCGGCACTCGCCACGATGACGACCGCGGAGCTCGGTGCGTTCACCACGGATGAGATCGCAGCCATCAATGCCAAGGCCGTCGCGACATTGACGACCGAGCAGATCTCATCGCTCACCACCGACCGGGTGGCCGCACTCGGCGCCAAGCAGGTTGCGGCTTTGACGAGCGGCCAGATCGCGGCGCTGTCGACCGGTCAGGTGCAAGCGCTCACGACTGATCAGATTGCAGCCCTGACGCCGAAGCAACTTGCGTCCCTGACAACCGATCAGGTAGCAGCACTCACGACGGGGCAGATCGGAGCCCTTAATGCGAAGCAGGTGGTAGGCTTCACCAGTACGCAGGTCCAGGCGCTTTCATCCACTCAGGCTGAAGCGTTGACCGGATCGCAGATCGCGGCCATGAGCGGGGCGGCACTCGCCACGATGACGACCGCGGAACTTGGCACGTTCACGACCGATGAGATCGCGGCGATCAATGTCAAAGCCGTTGCCGGTCTCACGACCGAGCAGGTTGCTTCGCTGACGACCGACAAGGTCGCAGCGATGACGGCCAAGCAGATTGCGGCTATGACGAGCGCACAGATCGCAGCGCTGTCGACCGGTCAGGTTGCGGCGATGACGACCGACCAACTCGGCGCGTTGACCGCCAAACAACTTATCGCCATGACGACAGACCAGGTCGGGGCGCTCACTACGACCCAGGTCGGAGCACTGCTCGCGAAGCAGATCTCCGCGCTGAGCAGCAGTCAGGTCGAGGCGTTCTCGTCTGCACAGGCGCAGGCGCTGAACAGCACCCAGATCATGGCCTTGGGCGCGGCGGCTCTCTCTACCATGACGACCGCGGAACTCGCGACGTTCACGACGGATGAGATCGCGGCAATCAATGTCAAAGCCGTTGCTGGCCTGACGACCGGTCAAGTCGCATCGCTCGCAACCGACAAGGTCGCGGCCCTCGGTGACAAGCAGATCGCGGCGATGACCAGTGGTCAGATCGGGGCGTTGACGACCGGTCAGTTGGCTGTGTTGTCGAGCACGCAGCTCGGTGCGCTCACCGCGAAGCACCTTGCCGCGCTGACAACCGATCACATGGCGGCTCTCACGACGGATCAGGTTGCAGCGCTTGGTGCCAAGCAGATCTCTGCGCTGACCTCTGATCAGATCGCGGCGCTGGATTCCACTCAGGTCGCGGCGCTGACGAGCACACAGATCGCGGCCTTGAGTGCGGCGGCCATCGAGGCGATGGAGTCGGACGAGATCGCGACCTTCACGACGGATGAGATCGCCGCCATCAGCGTCAAGGCTTTGGCGGGCCTCTCGACCGACGACATCGCAGCGCTTGGTACCGGCCAGCTGCAGGCCTTCACCGAGAAGCAAATTCAGTCCATGAGTTCTGGTCAGATCGAGGCGGTGCTCGCCGCATACAACGCAGTGTGATGATGTGCAGCGCGGTTGCCACCGCGCTGCATCTCCCGTTCTCTAGTCGCCTGCACCGCGAGGTGCGGGCGATAATGCGTTTTACGGCCCGAGGCAAAAGATAAGCCCGACGCAAGCCAGCACTGATAGCCCGAAGATGGCCATTTTGCCGTCGTCGTAGGCCTCGCTGTCAGGCTGATTTGCCGTGGGACGCTCGTGACACTCAACAAACCCATTTCCCCTGAGCAGGCCAATCCGCTCGCGGGCATTCTCGAGCGGGCCCGGCGCCAGCAATTGTCCCTTGGCGAGTTGGTCCAGATGGCGGAAAGCCTCAATGGCGCTGGACTTCAGGCGGTCGCCGTCGATCTCTACAAGACGTGGATTGCTTTCAATGATGGCAATCCGCTGCTGCACCTCGCCTGTTTCAACTATTCCGTTGCCGCCCGGCAGATCGGCGATATCGCCGGCTCGATTCAGGCGCTGCGCCACAGCCTCAAGCTCAATCCGCAGTTCGGCCCGGCGCACATCAATCTCGGCCGCGCATTGGAAGAGAGTGGCCTTGTCAGCGAAGCCGTCGAGCAGTGGCGCAACTACGCCAATGCGAGTGCTGACATCACGGCGGACCGGATCAGCCATCGCCTCATAACGCTCCAGCAGATGGGACGCGTTCTCGAGGGCGCAGGCTTGCTCGAGGAGGCAGAAGCTGCGCTATGGCAGGCCATCGAGCTGCAGCCGGAGAAGCTGGAGGCAGGTCAGCACTGGTCGTCATTGCGGCAGCGACAGTGCAAGTGGCCCATTCTCACAGAGACAGCTCACGTGTCGTCGCGCCAGATGCTGGATGCGATGTCATCCATGTCTGCAGCCTGCTATACCGACGATCCGCTGTTTCTACTCGCGAAGGCCTATCGCTACAACAAGTCCGCGGTGGGCCGCGTCGAGCGCGGCAACATTCCGCGGGCCGGCGTACGCCACAAGTCGGGAACAGGGCAGCGCCTCCGAGTTGGATACGTTTCCTCGGACCTGCGGGAGCACGCCGTCGGCTTTGCTCTTTGCGAGGCGCTCGAACTACATGACAAGAGCAGCGTCGAGATTTTCGCCTACTACACCGGCGAACCGCGCTCTAACGATGTGACGCACACACGCATCAAGAATGCTGCCGACTGCTGGCGTGATGTCACCGCGCTCTCGGATGCGGCCGCGGCCGCGCAGATCGCTGCTGACGAGATCGACGTCCTCGTCGATCTCAACGGCTACACCAAGCAAGCGAGACCGAAGATCTTCGCGTATCGCCCTGCGCCGGTCATCGCCAATTTCTGCGGCTTTCCGGGCTCGATGGGGAGCCCGTTTCATCAGTACATGATTGCCGATGATTGGATCGCGCCGCCAGAGAACGACATCTACTATTCGGAGAAGGTGCTGCGGCTTGCCTGCTATCTTCCTTGCGATCGCAAGCAGCAGATCCCGCCGGTTCCGACCCGCGCAGATGCTGGATTGCCGGAGGACGCCTTCGTTTATGCCTGCCTCAGCGGCATGCAGAAGATCACCGCGAACTGCTTCGCGCGTTTCATGGCGATCCTTACGGCAACGCCGGGAAGCGTGCTTTGGCTACGCACCGGAAGCGAGGCTGCCAATCAGCGCTTGCGCCAGGTGGCCGCACAGAGTGGAATTGCGCCTGAGCGTCTGATCTTTGCGCCAGCGGTCGCCGGGCATCCGAACCATATCGCGCGCATGGGCGCAGCGGATCTCTTCCTCGATACCTTCCCCTATGGTGCGCACGCGACTGCTACTGATGCGCTCACCGCAGGATTGCCCGTGCTGACCGTTCCAGGAAAGAGCTTTGCCACGCGTGTCTGCGCGAGCATCGTTGCGGCTGCGGGGACGCCGGAGTTGATCTGCAGCGGGCCGGACGAGTACATCGCGCGAGCCATCGCCTTCGCACAGAAACGCCAGGAACTCACGGCGATGAGAGCATCTTTGCAGCGTCAGCTCGATGCGAGCGTGCTGCACGATACGCCTGCCTTCGTGCGCCGCCTGGAGCAGTTGTTCTGGCAGATGCAGGAGGAAGCCGAGCGCGGCGAAACTCCGGTCCCCGACCTGAGCAATCTTGATCTCTACTATGAGATCGGTGCGAAGTTCGTTCTGGAGAACGTCGAGTTCGAGGACGACGGCGCTTACCGCCGGCGCTATCGCGGGGCTCTCGCCGAGTTGAACGACTATTCCCCACTCGCGCGCGATGCCCGCTTGTGGACGGAGCCGACCGCTTAGGCGGCTCGGGCCGTGCGGGCGCCGACAATCCGCTTCAGGGCTCTGTGCGAGGGACTTTCAGGGGTAACCCCGATAGGTCGGCGCTCTCGTAGGTGCGAGCATTTTTCCCGATGCAATAGGCGCAGCGCGCGTCGTTTTCGGCGCGTGATCGGGAGGTGCTCGTGGCGGTCGTCGACGTTCCAGAGGCTCGCCGGCTGGCGCGGGTGAATGGTCATATCCCCGACATGGTCCGGATCACCGGCGGTACGTTCCGCATGGGATCCGACAAGCACTACCCCGAAGAAGCACCGTCGCATCGTGTCACGGTGGAAAGCTTCTGGATCGATCGCACACCGGTGACCAACCGCCAGTTCCGCGACTTTGTGAACGCGACGGGGCACGTCACGTTCGCCGAACTCGCACCCAAGGCGGAGGACTATCCTGGCGCGCTGCCCCACATGCTGAAGGCCGGCTCGCTGGTCTTCTCACCGCCGAAGCATCGTGTCAGCCTTCTGGACTGGAGCCAGTGGTGGCAGTTCAAGTTCGGCGCAAGCTGGCGTCGCCCCTATGGCCCACGCTCGTCGATCAGTGGTCTCGATGCGCATCCGGTTGTGCATGTCGCGTACGCCGATGCGAAAGCCTATGCGCAGTGGGCCGGCAAGGAACTGCCGACCGAGGCCGAGTGGGAATTCGCCGCGCGTGGTGGTCTCGACGAGGCGGAGTTCGCCTGGGGCGACGAACTCATGCCCGGAGGCCGTACGATGGCGAACACGTGGCAGGGGCAGTTCCCGCACGAGAACATCGCCAGCGACGGCTATGCGCGCACGTCACCCGTCACGGCATTCCCGCCGAACGGCTACGACATCCACGACATGATCGGCAATGTCTGGGAGTGGACCGCCGACTGGTGGTCCGAACGGCACACTGCCGATGCGCCGAAGGCGTGCTGCATTCCGGCGAATCCGCGCGGCGGGCCACAGTCGGCAAGCTACGACCCGTGCCAGCCGGACATCAAAATTCCGCGCAAGGTGCTCAAGGGCGGATCTCATCTTTGCGCGCCCAACTATTGCCGACGCTATCGGCCGGCCGCGCGCCATGCCGAGCCAGTCGATACATCGACGAGCCATGTCGGGTTCCGCTGCGTTGTGCGCGAACAAGCGGAAGCATGAAGCCATGGAACCGCAGACATGAGCGACGCCGCGAGCTCCAAGAGTGCAGAGATCCTGGCCTGGATCGCCGTCGCGCTGCTCGTCGTGTTGAGCCTCTGGGGCTTTCTCAAGCACGGCCTTTCACTCGACGCGCAAAAACGCTTGTGGCGCGACGTCGCGGAGCGCCCCGGTGGCCCGATGACGTTCCGCTTCATCCTGCAACCGACCATGGCCTTCCTCGCGGCGCTTCATGACGGCATCAAGGATGCCCGCACGGGACGCCCGCTCTATTCCTGGTCGCTGCTTACCAAACGAGAGGGACGCGCTGAGCGCCTTCACGAAGGTTTTCTAGCAACCGCGCGTATCATCCTACTGGGGCTCGGTATGGACGCGATCTATCAGGTCAAGGTGTTCAACACCTTCTATCCGGGCGAGATGGTCGTCGTCGCACTGCTTCTCGCCTTCCTCCCCTATGTGCTGCTGCGCGGACCGATATCGCGTATCGCGCGTCGCTGGTTCGCACGTCAGCATTCGACACCGACAACAGGAGGATGATTCTGCCTGAAGGCGCGATCGTCAGCGCGATCTATCACGAGAGTAGTGTGTAAAGGAGTACATCAATGGCGAAGCCAGCTAAGCCGAACATTCTTGTCATCTGGGGCGACGATATCGGGCAGTCGAATCTCAGTTGCTATACGCACGGGCTCATGGGCTATCAGACGCCCAACATCGACCGGATCGCGAAAGAGGGCATGCTCTTTACCGACTCGTACGGCGAGCAGTCCTGCACAGCCGGCCGCTCCTCCTTCATCACGGGACAAAGCGTTTACCGCACCGGCCTGTCCAAAGTCGGCATCCCTGCTGCTCCGGTTGGCATGTCGGACAAGCTCGTCACGATCGCCGCGCTGCTCAAGGAACAGGGTTACGCAACTGGGCAGTTCGGCAAGAATCACCTTGGCGATCTCAATCCCATGTTGCCGACCAATCACGGCTTCGATGAGTTCTTCGGCAACCTGTATCACCTCAATGCCGAGGAAGAGCCGGAGATGTATGACTACCCGCCGGAGAAGGATTTCCCCGAGTTTAAGAAGAATTTTGGCCCACGCGGCGTCATCCATTCATGGGCGACGGACAAGGATGATACGACCGTCATGGAACGGTGGGGCAAGGTCGGCAAGCAGAAGATCGAGGACACCGGTCCGCTTAACCGCAAGCGCATGGAAACATGCGACGACGAGTTCATTGCTGCAGCAACGGACTTCATCAAGCGCCAGAACAAGGACGGCAATCCCTTCTTCGTGTGGCTCAACACGACGCACATGCATTTCATCACACATACGAAGAAGTCGAGCCTAGGTCAGGCGGGGCGCTGGCAGTCGCCTTACCACGACACTATGATCGATCATGACAAGAACGTGGGGCAGATGCTCGATTTGCTCGACGAGCTTGGCATCGCCGACGACACGCTTGTGGTCTACTCGACGGACAATGGTCCGCATCGCAACTCATGGCCCGATGGTGGCATGACGCCCTTCCGCAGCGAGAAGAACACGAATTGGGAAGGCGCTTTCCGCGTGCCTCAGCTCGCGCGCTGGCCCGGAAAGATCAAGCCTGGAACAGTTGCTAACGGTATCGTGCAGCATCACGATTGGCTGCCGACATTCATGGCAGCAGCAGGCGCCACCGATGTCGTGGACAAGCTCAAGAAGGGCTACAAGGCGATCGGCCGCACCTACAAGAATCACATCGATGGTGTGAACCTGCTTCCTTATCTGACAGGCGAAGTGAAGGAGAGCCCGCGCCCTGCCTTCTTCTATTTCAGCGACGACGGCGATGTGCTTGGCATTCGCTATGATAACTGGAAGATCATCTTCATGGAGCAGCGGCTCCCAGGCACTATGGGTGTTTGGGCAGAACCTTTCGTTCACCTGCGTCTGCCGAAGATCATCAATCTAAGGACAGACCCGTACGAGTTTGCACCCATAACGTCCAACTCGTACTGGGACTGGATGATCCACCACGCGTACCTGATCTACGCGGGGCAGGCGTTGATGGCGAAGTTCGTCGAGACCTTCAAAGATTTCCCGCCTGTACAGCGGCCGAACACCTTCACGGTCGACGACGCGATGAGGAAGATGACGGAGGCCGCTGCAAGCGGCGATTGAGTCGAAGCGCACGGGCGGCGACAACCCTCGCCGCCCGCCTTTCTTCCCTATGGAGGGCGGCGTGTTGAAGTTGGCGAGCGTATTTGCAGGGCTCTACGCTTTGGTCGTCTGCGGAGGAACTGCCTTGGCTCAGCAGGATCCGCTTCCCTCCTGGAATGACGGAGCCGTCAAGAACTCAATCACCGATTTCGTTGCGCGTGTGACGACGCAGGGACCGGATTTCGTGCCGGTGCCAGAGCGCATTGCCGTATTCGACAACGACGGCACGCTCTGGATGGAACAGCCGTTCTATTTCCAGCTCGCATTTGCAGTCGACCGCATCAAGGCTTTGGCCGCGAAGCATCCCGAGTGGAGGGACAGGCAGCCTTTCAAGGGAATAATCGAAGGGGATCTCAAGGTGGCGCTGGCTACCGGCCAGAAGGGCATCCTCGAGGTTGTGGCAATCACGCACGCGGGCATGACCACGGATGAATTCAGCAGGACCGTCGCCGACTGGACTGAGAGCGCGGAGCACCCGCGCTTCAAGAAACCCTACATCCAGCTCATCTATCAGCCCATGCTCGAGCTGATGCACTATCTGCGCGCCAATGACTTCAAGACATTCATCGTCTCGGGGGGCGGCGTGGAGTTCATGCGCGTGTTTGCCGAGCAAGTGTACGGCATCCCGCCGGAGCAGGTCGTGGGCTCTTCCGGTGTCGTGAAATTCCAGCGCGCGGCTAACGGTACGACTTCACTCATCAAGGAGCCGAAGGTCGAGTTCATCGACGACAAGGAAGGCAAACCGGTCGGCATCAACCGTTTCATTGGTCGCCGCCCCATTCTTGCCTTCGGCAATTCGGACGGCGATCACGCAATGCTGCAATACACGGCAGCGGGTGCCGGGCCGCGCTTCCTGGGTCTCGTACACCATACCGACGCCGATCGTGAGTATGCCTATGACCGCCACTCCCACGTAGGCACACTCGACAAGGCGCTGGACGAGGCCCGGGAGCGCGGCTGGAGCGTCGTGGACATGAAGCGTGATTGGAAGGTGGTGTTTCCCCACGAGCGCTTGGGAATCCAGCCGGCGAAGTAGTGAGCCATGGCATGATCGACATCTTCGCCTGGATCGTCCTGATTGTTCTTCTGGCGATCGCCGTCGCTGTCTTTGTCGCGCTCGGCGCTCTGCCTGGCCACATCGCGTACAAGCGCGGGCATCCATGGGCTGAGGCGGTGCAGATCGGTGGGTGGGTCACTCTCATCTGCGGCTTCGTGTTGTGGCCTATCGCGCTGATCTGGGCCTACGTCGATATCCCATCGAAGAGCAGGCCGGCATCATGATCATCTTCCTGGTCGCCTGCTATATCGGCATTCTCGCGCTCTTCGTCTGGCTCAAGTTCGTCCCGCTCAATCTGTTCTGGAAGATCTCGCCGCTCATCGTCCTGCTGCTTCTCAATATCGGCCTGTTCATCCCGATGTCATGGGGAGCACCGCAAGGCCCATTGGTGGTCATCCGTCATTCCGTGGCGATCGTCCCCGATGTGGCGGGTGAAGTCATCGAGGTTCCAGTCGAGCCGAACAACCCGCTGAAAGCAGGCGATGTGTTGTTCCGCATCGATCCACGGCCATTCGAAAGTCAAGTGCGTGCCATCGGAGCGCAGCTCAAGCTGCAGGAAACCCGGCTCACGCAGATGACTCATTTGCAGAGTACGGGTACGGGCCGCGCTTTTGATGTCGAGCAGCGCCAAGCGGAAGTCGAGCAGCTGCGGGCACAACTCGACGGCGCACAGTGGAACCTCGAGAAGACCGTTGTGCGCGCGCCTGCGGATGGCTTTGTGACCAACGTTGCTTTGCGGAAGGGCGCGCGAGTGGCCAGCCTGCCGCTGGCGCCGGCTATGGCATTCATCGATACATCCGAGACGATCATTGGCGTGGAAATCGCGCAGACGACGGCGCGCTATGTGCAGGTTGGGCAGCCCGTCGAGCTGACTTTCAAGCTACGCCCGGGCAGGATCTATACTGGCAAGGTCGACGCCATTCTGCAGGCAATAGCAAGCGGGCAGGTGCAGACATCGGGTTCAGCGGTAGCACCGGTAGCAATCGAGGCGGCGCCTTTTGTCGTTCGTGTGCGCCTTGACGATGCGCAGGCGGCAGAGAGATTTCCAGCGGGTGCATCAGGCACTGCAGCAATCTACACCGATCATGTAAAAGCCGCGCACATGATACGGCGCGTAATCCTTCGGCAGATTGCAATCGTGAACTACATCAATCCGTTCTAGCAGAGCGCCGTCTCAGAGGTTTTCCTGAGGCGCCTTAAGCTGACGCCTAGAACCGCACGGTCCCCGTGGCGATCGTCATGTTCCCTTCCCAGCGGTTCTCCGCGTTGAACTCGCGATAGTGCCGGAGGTTGAATATGAAGGGCGTTCCGCCAACGAGCGTCGTGTAACTCATGCCCGCACCAACAGCGTCGACCGAACCCTTGAAGGAGCCGAGCACTGCACCCGAACCGCTGTCGGCTGTCAGCTGCCGATAATTGTAGCCGACAAGGCCGAGCACTAAGCCGGGAGACGTCTCGAGACCAAGGGCCCATTCCCAGTGAAAATCTGTGCCGCTCTTGTAGTTGGTTTCGGTGTTCTCGAAATTGAAAGTGAAGCCGAGCGCGCCGTTCGCTTGCACCTTCGTTTGCGGATCGACCCAGGTGAATGCCCAGCCGACATCGACGCCGGGGCGGTGCAGGCCAATGATCGGCGAGAAGCCCGGATCCCAGCGACCTGTCGGCGTTACGGCCTGGACGTAGGCCGTATGCGCGAACGTGCCCTGCTGCCATCCGAGCTGGACCTTGGGAACGATGTCGCCCAGGCCCCAGCCATCGACGCTGCGCGATATTCCTGGGCCACCGGCGCTGACCGTCGCGTCCATATCGACATGGCCGAACGGAACCGTGACCGACAGCCCCAGATTACCGCCGAATACCTTGCGCTCCGGTACGTAGAGCACGTTGAGGCCGCTGGAGAAGACCTCGACCTTGGCGCCTGCATTGACCGTGACGTTGTCGAACTGAACGTTCGCGCCGATCTTGCCATTGTACGCGCCCGTTACGACGGTCACGTAGGTGCCTGGCGGCGGCGTCGCGCCGGCACCGAATGCATTCCCGCCGAGACCGTAGCTGGAGAAGCCGTACTCACCGGCTTGCACGCCGATCGGCGCCACGCCAAGCGTCAGCAGAACTGACAGCACGCTAAGGGAGAACTTGGGGATGCGCATGGCTCGCCTCGCGATTCTTCCCACGTCAAGCCAAGCAGTAAAATGATTCGAGGCACTCTTCCGTTGCCGATTTGCACTGAGCATTCTTTCTTGCGCGGTTTTTGGCGGGGTTTGCCAAATCGCGTTTTGGCGAACTTCAGCGTCGATTGATCATCAATCAATGCCGCTAATGGGCTGAGGATCCTGATATTCTCCAGAGTGCAATAATCCGCGATTGCGCGGGTGCTATCCGCCAAAATACTCAATGACGAAATGAGCTTGGGGAGCGCGGCGTCGAGCTGCAGAACGCCCGTAGCGCGTGGTTTCTGAGGCAGTCTGCGCCAGCAGCTCACTCAGCGCCGAAGATAAGCCGAGAGAAATACACGGACCGCCATATCCACGACGTGTGCAACGCGATCATCCGACGGCGGGCCGGCAAGATTGAAAATCATCGGCTTGAATGTCGTTGCTACGCAGGCGTCCAGAAATTGGGCTGCGGCAACCTCGCAGTCATGGGTGTCGAGAATGCCCGCAGCGACCTTCTCCTCGAGATACTGACGAAGTCGCTCAATGCCGAAAGCCGGTCCCGCCAGGAAGAATTTTGCGCCTAGCTCGGGCATCCGATCGGCGATGGCCATAACTGTCCTGAGCTCGGAGACGCCGCCCGGTCGTGACATGAATTGCGAATACGCTCGACCCAGACGGGACAGCTCGACCTGAATGTCGGCATCTCGGTCAAAGTTGAAGACCTGCTGACCCTGCTCGCGCATTTGCGCCTCGACGATGGCCTCGAACAGCTCCTCCTTGCTCTTGAAGTAGACATAGAGGGTGCCCTTCGACACGCCGGCCGTCCTGGCAATTTCGTTCATGCTGGCTGCATCGAACCCATTTGCCAGAAACGTCCGACGAGCTCCGTCCATGATCTGGCGGCGCTTCGCACTGTCCTCCTGGCGCTCTTCGATCAGCCTTTCCTGCGCCGTCGTCGTGGACATGGTTCGCCTCGCTACCCGCGTTGCCGCTCCGATCACAAGATCGTTGACCGAACTGTTCGGTCATTGACATAAGCCGCGCCTGCCCCTATGTCAAGCGCAACATGACCGAACCGTTCGGTCAATGGGGGGAATCGATCTGAGCCTTTCGGAGTTGAAACATGCTGAATGATCAAGAGCTTGCTGAGGGTGTCGATCAGCGCTCCGAGATTTGCTCGGAGGCCGAGCGGCCGCACGTGCATGATAATTCAACCGGCAAGCATCCAGAAAAAGGCGCTGATGAAGCGGCGCCTCCCGCAGTGGGCCGGAAGCGGGTTGTTCGTGCCGCGGCTATTCTTGGTCTGGCGCTCGCCCTCGGCGCGGGCACGTACTATGGGCACTACTGGTGGACGGCCGGCCGGTATCTCGTCGGCACGGACGATGCCTATGTCGGCGCTAAGAGCGCGACCCTGTCGCCGAAGGTATCCGGCTACATCTCCGACATCGTCGTTGCCGACAATGCCGGCGTGGCTGCCGGTGACGTCATCGCGCGCATTGATGACGGCGACTATCGGCTCGCGGTCCAGACGGCGCGCGATCAGATCGCCGTGCAGCACGCAGCAATCGACCGTCTCGGGCAGCAAGTCATCGCTCAGGGGGCTGCAGTCGACCAGGCACGCGCGCAAGTCGTTTCCGCGAAGGCAGGCGCAACGCGCGCCGATCTCGAACTCAAGCGTCAGCAGGACTTGGCTTCGCGCCAAGTGAGCAGCAGGCAGCTTCTCGAGCAGGCGCAGGCCTCCTACGACCAGTCCAACGCATCAGTGGTAGCCGCCGAGGCGGCACTCGAGTCCGCCTCGGCGAACGTCGGTGTGCTCAAGGCGCAGCAGGAAGAGGCGCGGCGTACGCTGAAGCAGTTCGAGACGGCGCTCGCTAAGGCTCAGCGCGATCTCTCGTTCACTGTGATACGGGCGCCGTTCGAAGGTGTCGTTGGCAATCGTGCCATGCAGGTCGGCGACTACGTTCAGCCGACGCAGCGGCTTGCGAGCCTCGTGCCGCTCGATGCCATCTATGTCGACGCGAACTTCAAGGAAACGCAGCTTGCTCGCCTCCAGCCCGGCCAGCCAGTCAAGATCTCCGTCGATGCTTTTCCTGAGCACGACATCGAGGGCAAAGTCGCGAGCGTCGCACCGGCCTCCGGCTCCGTCTTCTCGTTGCTGCCGCCAGACAATGCGACCGGCAACTTCACCAAGATCGTTCAGCGGCTGCCTGTCCGCATTCTCGTTCCGGCGGCCATTGCCGAGCAGTCGCTGCTGCGGCCAGGCATGTCGGTTGTGGTCAGCGTGAACACGAAGCCAGGCGCACCAGTCGCCGAGCAACGTCTATCGAGCGCCAGTGTGCGGGCCAACGCGAACTGAGTACGTGCCGAGGAGCGCGCCATCATGGCCAGCAATCCTGTAGCTCCTGCAATTGGTCCAGCGCTAGCAGCGCCGGCGGACAGCGATCGCATCGACCCACGCCGGCTCGCTGCCTTTCTGGCGATGACGTTCGGCATGTTCATGGCGATTCTCGACATTCAGATCGTGTCGGCGTCGCTCACGGAGATCCAGGCCGGGCTCTCGGCCTCGGCCAACGAGATCACATGGGTTCAGACCGCGTATCTGATCGCCGAAGTGATCATGATCCCGCTCTCGGGCTATCTCTCTCGCGCGCTCGGGACCCGCATCCTTTTCGCCATCTCCGCGGGCGGCTTTACGGCTGCAAGCCTGATGTGCGGCCTCTCCACCGGCATCAACGAGATGATCTTCTGGCGGGCCGTGCAGGGCTTCATCGGCGGCGGCATGATCCCGACCGTCTTTGCCACGGCGTACCTCATTTTCCCGCGCTCCAAGATGAGCATCGTCGGCCCCATGATCGGGCTCGTCGCGACGCTCGCGCCGACCATCGGCCCGACCGTCGGGGGCTATCTCACGGACGCGCTGTCGTGGCACTGGCTGTTCTTCGTCAACATCATTCCCGGCCTTGCTGTCACGATCGCGGCGTTGCTGCTGATCGATTTCGACCAGCCCGATTGGTCTCTGTTCCGCGGCTTCGACTGGCTTGGGCTTCTGTCGATGGCGGCATTTCTCGGCGGTCTCGAATATGTGCTGGAGGAAGGGCCGCGCAATGATTGGTTCGGCGATCACACTGTCCTGCTCATGGCCTGGGTTTCAGGGATATCCGCGATCATCTTCTTCGCTCGCGTCTTCACATTCCGTCAGCCCATTGTCGATCTGCGCGCCTTCGGAAACCGGAATTTCGGCATCGGGAGCGTGTTCTCTTTCGTGCTCGGCATTGGTCTTTATGGTCTCACCTATCTCTATCCGCTCTACCTCGGCCGTATCCGCGGTTACGACGCGCTGATGATCGGCGAGACCGTGTTCGTGTCGGGCGTCGCCATGTTCCTGACCGCGCCTCTGGCCGGGCGCCTCTCGGCCAAGGTCGACCCGCGTTACATGCTCATAACGGGCTTCCTGCTCTTCGCAGTCGGCACGTACTGGCTGACGTACATCACGAAGGATTGGGATTTCTGGGAGCTGTTCTGGCCGCAGGTCTTCCGCGGCGTCGGGTTGATGCTGTCGATCGTGCCGATCAACAATATTGCCCTCGGCACCCTGCCGCCCGAGAGGTTGAAGAATGCGTCGGGTCTCTACAATCTCATGCGCAATCTAGGTGGCGCAGTCGGCCTCGCGCTTCTGACCACGATCCTGAATGACCGGACGGATCTGCACCTCGCGCGTCTGCATGAATCCGTCACCTGGTCGCGGCAGCCGGCGCTGGAAACGCTCAACATGCTCATGCAGCGCTTTTCTTCGTACGGGAGTGACGCGCAGGCCATGGCACTCAAGCAGCTCAATCAGATCGTGCATCAGCAGGGTGTCGTCATGGCCTTCGCCGACGTGTTTCTCGTGCTGACGTTTCTGTTCGTCGGCCTGGCGGTGCTAGCGATGTTCATGAAGCGTCCGCCTGCTCTGGGGGCTGCGGAGGGCGGGCACTAACTCGGCGAAGTTGAGATCGTGGGGAGGCGCGCACACCGCCATCACCCGTTGACGGCTTCTATGTCCCGTCGCTCAAAGCGATGCGAACGATGTCGTCTTCATCGGTCGAGCTGACACCACAATGTCTGGCGTCACTACTTCCTCACCTTGATTACAATGCTGCTCCTACGCATCAAATCCAGCTCGACGCTGAGCCCCTCAAAATAAGTTACTTCGGCCGCGACCCTGTAGTCCCGCACAGCCTTCAACGATGCGATCGATCCCTCGATCCAGAACATCTCGTGCTTGATGAAGCCATTTCCTTCCAGGCAATCGTAGAAGGTATCGAGAAGCTTTCGCCGTCCCGCAAAACCGATGCCCGTCGGGATCTGTAGTTCGTATCGGAAGCTGACAGCCTTCTCCCGCGAGCGCGATGCCGATTTCGGAGCCTCACGCGGTCCGTCGACGCGAGCACCAGCCACCGTGCTGAAGCTGTCCCAGAGGCAGAGCTCGAACATTCGCTGAGGGTCAGCGGCGTTCGCAGACGCAGCGGTCGTGAACACGGCTGCGACCATACTGATGCGTGCAAGGGCTTTCATCCGACGCTCACCTGGGAGGACGCCCGCATGTACCGATGCCGGTGCGGCAACGATAGGGCGTCGGTTCCGCCGCTGCGGCGCCGTTGCGCTTCGAGAGGGCCGAAAGGCCTCAGATGGCGAGCTGCTGCAGATGGCGAAGCTAAGTGTTGATGCCCTGACATGTTCGTAATATATTATGATTTGAATTAAAGCCGGGAGCAACCCGGATGCACACGGGGAGGAGCTCATGGAATTCACACGCCGTAAGTTGTTGAAGTCGGCCGCCGCGGCTGGCGCAGTCGCCGCCGTACCGGGTGCGGGAATCTTCGCGCCTGCCATTGCGCAGAACAAACCTTTGAAAATAGGCGTTCTGGCGCCGCGTACCGGTCTTGCAGCCAGTCCCGGCATTGCCGGCATCAGGGCTGCCGAGTGGGCGGTGGAAAAAATGAACGCCGGAGGCGGTATCGCCGGCCGCAAGGTGCAGCTCGTCATCGACGAAGAAACTTCGCCGAAGGACACGATCGAGCGCTTCTCCCGCATGGTGCAGCAGGAGCAGGTCGATCATGTGCAGGGCATCGTGTCGACCGGCGTTGCCCTTGCGCTCGGCCCTGTTGTCGAAGAATCGCGCGTGCTTACGATTTTCTGGGACGGCACCACGCAGGACGGCGTCGTCGAGAAACTGCCGAACCCGAAATACCTGTTCCGCAGCACTGACAACGAATGCGAAGCGGTGATGGGCTCGCTGCTCGCGATCAAGTATTTCAAGGGCCAGTTCAAGCGGATTGCGGGCATCAACCCGGACTATTCCTATGGCCGCAACAACATGGCGGCCTTCATCGCGATCCTGAAACGCTTCAACATCGAGCATGAAGTCATAACGGAGCAGTGGCCGAAAGTCGGCCAGATGGACCTCACCAGCCATGTCGCCGCGTTGCAGGCCTCGAAGCCCGATCTGATTTTCTCTTCGCTTCTGTTTGCGGATCTGCCCGTGTTCATGCGTCAGGCGAATGCGGCGGGCCTCACCAAGAGCGCGAAGCTCGTGTTCCCGGCGGCGGGCTGGCAGCATACCTCGATGAAGAAGGATTTCACGCCGGAAGGCATGCTGTTCGGTCACAACACGCTTTACTTCAACAATCCGAACGCAAACGCTACCGCGAAGGAATTCGTGGCCTGGTACGAGGACAAGCACAAGGACTACCCCAACTGGGAAGCGGACCGTGCTTACTTCTCGATGATCTCCTACAAGGCTGCTGTCGAGAAGGCGCAGAAGGCCAAGGGCGCCTGGCCCGGCGTCGATGACATCGCCGAGGCGATGGTCGGCCTCGAGGTGGAAAGCCTCGGCGGCAAGGGCGGCTGGCGCAAGGACAAGATCGCTGACCAGACCTTCATTCAGGGCCTGACCACGCACAACAACAAGCACGACTTCGTGACGCTCGACAAGTTCGACTCGATGTATTCGACCGAACTCCAGAAGCCCGCAGGTGCGGATTTCTGGGAATGGATCAAGACTGCCAAGTTCAGCATCTGATCCGTCGAAATGACCGCGTCAGCACTAGCTAACATCGCGCTCGGCGGTATATTTCATGCCGCCGTGCTCTTTCTCGTCGCCGCCGGGCTACAGCTCGTCTTCGGCGTCCAGAAGATCCTCAATCTCGCCTGTGGTTCCTTCTACGCGCTCGGCGCCTATTTCGGGATCACGGCTACGACATTGTTCGCGCAGTACGGCATGCCGGCATGGATGCTCTTGCCGGCGTTGATCGGTTGCGGCCTTGTGCTCGGCCTCATCGGCCCGCTGATCGAGAGGGTGCTGCGCACGGTCTATGATCGCGACGAGAGTTTCCAGCTGCTCCTGACCTTCGCGCTGCTCTTGATGTTCCAAGATGTCTTGCGCTTCTTCTGGGGTGCCACGCCGCGTTCGGTCAGCGTCGATTATCTCGTCTACGGAACGGTCACGATCGGCGACTTCCGTGTCCCCGTCTACAATCTGCTTGTCATCTTCGCGGCGCTGGTGATCGCACTCGGATTGAATTTGTATCTGAAGCGCACGAACTACGGTCGGGTGCTGCGCGCTACCGCCGAGAACCGGAGCATGGCCGAAGCGCTCGGCGTCAACGTCAAAATGGTCTATGCCGCGGTCTTCACAGCGGGAACCATACTCGGCACGCTTGCCGGCGCGCTCGTCGTGCCGACAGCCGCGGCGTCGCTCGATATAGCGGTTGAACTCGTGGTCGAAGCCTTTGCCGTCGTTGTCATCGGCGGTCTCGGTTCGATGCCGGGCGCGCTCGTCGGCGCGCTGATCGTCGGCCTCATTCGCGCGTTCTCACTCATCATCTATCCCGAGTTCGACCTACTCGCGACCTATCTCATCGTGATCGGCGTGTTGCTCTGGCGGCCCACGGGACTGTTCGGAAAGCCCGTCACATGAGCCGGAAGAACTCTTGGATTGCCGTCGCGCTGCTCGGTGCGGTTGGGCTCGCGCTGGTACCGCTGCTCGCGCCGCCGTTCTACGCGAGTTTGCTGATCTCGTTCTTCGCCTACGGCATCGCCTTGCTTGGGTTCAATCTCTTGTTCGGTTACGCGGGCCTGCTCTCGTTCGGCCATGCAATGTTTCTCGGCATTGGCGCCTACGGAACGGCGGTGGTCGCCGGGGTACTTGGAATCAAGAGCTTCGAAGTCGCTCTGTTAGTGTCCGTGCTTGCCGCGGTCGTCATCGCGCTTCCGATCGGCTGGCTCTGCGCCCGCTACACCGGAATTTTCTTCGGCATGCTGACGCTTGCGTTCGGGATGCTGTTTCACTCCTTTCTGTTCAAGTTCTATTTCGTGACCGGCGGCGACAGCGGCATGCGCGTGCCGCGCATGAATTTCCTCGGGATGGAGTTCGCGCAGTACAGCAAGATCGGGTTGCTGTCCGGGCCGTTCTACTACTACTGCCTTGGCCTGCTCGTGATCGCAGCCATCATCATGTGGCGGATCGTACATTCGCCTTTCGGTCTGCATCTGCAGGCCCTCCGCGATAACGCCCGCAAGGCCGAGTACCTTGGCGTGCGCGTGCGGCAGGCGCGGCTGGCGGCCTTCGTGATATCGGCAGCCTTCGCCGCGGCGGGCGGGGCGATCATGGGATTCCGCGTCGGTCTCGCCGATCCCGAACTCGTCTATTGGACGCATTCGGGTCTCCTGGTGTTCATGACCATTCTCGGCGGATTCAACGCCTTCTTCGGGCCCGTCATCGGTGCGTTGGTCTACGTTCTGCTGCATGACCAGCTGCAGACGCTGACACAGTACTGGCGCTTCGTGCTCGGCGCCGTGCTCGCGATACTTGTCATCGGCTTCCCGTCCGGAATCGCGGGTATCGTGGAACGGCTGACCTCTCGCAGGAAGGCCGTACCATCATGAGCGCGGTGCTTGAAACCCGGAACGTCGGGAAATCCTACGGCTCCTTCCGCGCGCTCGACGACGTAAGCGTGATGGTCAAGGAAGGTGAGCGGCTTGCCATTGTCGGCCCGAACGGAGCCGGCAAGACCACGCTCGTCAATCTTCTGACGGGACTACTGACGCCGAGCGAAGGCGAGGTATTCTTCAAGGGCGAGAACATCCGCGGTGCCGACCCGGTCGATCTCGCCGAGCGCGGACTGGCGCGGGCGTTCCAGCTCGTTCACATCTTTCCGAAGCTAACGGTCGCCGAAACCATAGCCGCTGCGATAGTCACGCGGCAAAGGAAGCGCTGGAGCATGTTCTCCAATTTCCTGAACAGCCGCGAGACGCAGAGTCGCGTTCACGATGTGGCGGACATTTTTGGCCTGACCGAACGGCTGGAAACCGAATCGCAGTTGCTGTCGCAGGGCGAGAAGAAACTGCTCGATGTTGCATCCGCGTTTGCCCTCGTGCCGCAGGCAATTCTGCTCGACGAACCGACTTCGGGCATTTCCACGGCCGACAAGCACCGGGTGATGACGACCCTGATCGCGGCAGGAGAGAAGGCGGGCGTGAAGGCGATGATCCTGGTCGAACACGACATGGATCTTGTCGCCACCTACTCCGATCGGATCGTCGCGCTGGCCGAAGGTCGCGTCCTTGCGGACCTGCCGCCGAAGGAATTCTTCGCGGATCCGAAGGTCGTCGAGACCGTCGTCGGAAAATTGAGGACCGCCTGATGCTCTCGATCAAAGACCTTGTCGTCGACATCCAAGGCAGCCGCATCCTGCGCGGCATCTCGCTCGAGGTGCAAGCTGGCGAACTGGTTTGTCTCGTCGGCCGCAACGGGGCAGGGAAGACGACGACTTTCCGCACGGTCATGGGCTTTCGCAAGCCGGTCTCGGGCAGCGTGGCCCTCGACAGCAAGTCGCTCGTCGGGTTGCACACCTTCGAGATCGCGCGCAGCGGCGTCGGCTTCGCGCCCGAGGAGAGCGAGGTCTTCGGCGAGCTGACGGTCGAAGAGAACATCGCGATGCCGAGCTGGAAGGAGGTCGGCGCGAAACCCGACCAGAACCGCATCGCGCTCGCCTATCAGGTGTTTCCTAAGCTGGAGCGCTATCGCAAGCGCGGCGGACAGGAACTCTCCGGCGGTGAGCGCAAAATGGTATCGATCGCGCGCGCGCTCGCGGGCAATCCAAAACTGCTGCTGCTGGACGAGCCGACCGAAGGCCTTTCGCCTGCGATCGTTCCGTCGATCGTCGACGGCATCGCCTCGATCCGGGCGCTTGGTCACTCGATCTTCATTGCCGAATCGAACGTCCATCACGTGCCGTCTTTTGCAGACCGGCTGTATGTCATCGAACGCGGTGAGATCATTTTCTCCGGGCGGCCGGAGGAGGCAACCGAGGATGCCAAGGTGGCGGCGGTGATCCAGGGCGGGAACCTGGCCACCGCACATTGAGCCAATGTCCGTGCCGATCCGAGATGTACGGGTGATATAGCCGTTGTCAGCTTCGCAGGCCCGGCGCCTCGTGACCGCTGCGCTCGACATATTCGATGTAGCCGCCGCTGTAGGTGTGGACACCGTCGGGCGTCAACTCGAGCACCCGGTTGGACAGCGCCGACAGGAAGTGCCGGTCATGCGATACGAACAGCATGGCGCCTGCGTAGCGCGACAGCGCCACGATCAACATCTCCTTCGTCGCCATGTCCAGATGGTTGGTAGGCTCATCGAGCACCAGAAAATTAGGCGGATCGAACATGATCGTGGCCATGACGAGACGCGCCCTCTCACCGCCGGACAGCACGCGACATTTCTTCTCGGCGTCATCACCCGAGAAGCCGAAGCAGCCAGCGAGCGTGCGCAGCTGGCCCTGTCCGGCCTGCGGAAACTGATCCTCGAGCGACTCGAACACCGTCCGATTGCCGTCGAGCAGGTCCATGGCGTGCTGAGCGAAGTAGCCCATCGCGACGCTGGCTCCGATCGCGACGCTGCCCGCATCCGGCTCCGTAAATCCGGCGACGAGTTTCAGTAGCGTCGACTTCCCGGCACCGTTGACCCCCATGACGCACCAACGTTCGCGTCGGCGAACCTGGAAGTCCAGACCCTCGTAGATGGTCCGGCTGCCATAGCGCTTATGTACGCCTTTGAGTGTCGCGACGTCTTCGCCCGAGCGTGGCGCTGCCGCAAACTCGAAGGCAACAGTCTGCCGTCGCTTGGGCGGCTCGACACGCTCAATCTTCTCCAGCGTTTTGACCCGGCTCTGGACCTGTGCGGCGTGCGACGCGCGCGCCTTGAACCGCTCGATGAAGCGTTGCTCCTTGGCGAGCATCGCTTGCTGGCGCTCGAATTGCGCCTGCTGCTGCTGTTCGGCGAGAGCACGCTGCGCAACATAGAACGCGTAGTCGCCGGAGTAGCTGGTGAGTTCTCCACCGTCGATCTCGACGATCTTCGTCACGATACGATCCATGAACTCGCGGTCGTGCGAGGTCATCAGCAGTGCGCCATCGTAGGTCTTGAGGAACTGCTCGAGCCAAATCAGGCTTTCGAGGTCGAGGTGGTTCGATGGCTCGTCGAGCAGCATGGCGTCGGGACGCATGAGCAGAATGCGTGCGAGCGCCACGCGCATCTTCCAGCCGCCGGACAAGGCGCCCACGTCTCCGTCCATCATCTCCTGACTGAAGCTCAAACCGGCGAGCACCTCTCGGGCGCGTCCTTCGAGTGCGTAGCCGCCGAGCTGGTCGAAGCGCGCCTGCACCGAGCCGTAGCGGTCGATCAACGCCTCCATTTCGGCGGTTCGATCGGGATCGGCCATCGCGGCCTCGAGCTCCGAGAGCTCTGCAGCGACGGCGCTGACTGGCCCGGCGCCGTCCATCACTGCGGCAACGGCGCTGCGACCCGACATTTCGCCGACGTCCTGGCTGAAGTAGCCGATGGTAACCTTGCGATCGATCGACACCTGCCCCTCGTCGGGATGATCCTCGCCGACGATCATGCGGAACAACGTCGACTTGCCCGCGCCGTTAGGCCCGACCAAGCCCACCTTCTCGCCTTTGAACAGCGCTGCCGAAGCGCCGGTGAATAGGATCTGGTGGCCGTTCTGCTTGGCGATGTTGTCGAGATGGATCATGTGTGCCTTCGTCTCGGGCGTCAGCCCCGCGTTAGGCCACATGGACGGCGAGTTCGCAAGTGCGCAGCGGTCACGTCGCCAGGACGGCGGATCTCCTCACAAGCTCTACTGTCGATGCGGTAGAAGTGAGCGCCTGAGAGATCCCAGCTTCGCGACCGCTATACGATCATCGCCGGGCCGAGAGCGGTGGTTCTGCACACGTCGTGTGCCGAGGAGGCTATCGAGGACGGGAGGACGGCGGTTCTGCCAGGACCTCCTCGATCTCGCCGTTCTGATCGACCGCTTTGGCTCCGCCGGAAGGTCACGCGCACGAACTGAGGCCCGCAAGTTCCATGATCACCACCGATCTGTAGGCCATTGTCATCCGCAACAGTCTTCAATGGAACCGCGCCAACGGCTAGTGACCGCTCAATTGCGATCTCGCCACCAAGCTCCCCGAGTGCCGATTGACACCCCGTCACTGCCGACCGGGTTCCGCGCCGATTTATTTGAGCGCCTCGAACGTTTGTCCGAGGCGCCTACGCCAGGTGATTGCTAGCGTTCGGTGCCACCGCCGATTTCTCGCGAGAGCCCCTGATGCGCATTTTCCCCGGCTTCCGTGCGAAGCCAAGTTTATCCGTGCTCGCAGCCGCAATTTGCGCAGCCATTGCGCAGGCGCCCACCGCTTCCTCTCAGGGCCCCAATCCAAGCAATCAGCCTCCCGTCATCGGCATCGGTCACGCGGCGGTCTCGACTTTTCCCGGCGCGACGCTCGCTGGCGATGGTGTCGCTCCTGGCGTGGATCCCGCCGACAAGACCATCATCGACTTGGACGGCCCATCCATAACCGTCTTCGATATGAGAATGTTGAGGGGGCCGTTGAGTGGCGGGCCGGTCGAGGCCCCGGTGCGACTGGAAGTGCCCGTGCGGGCCGTCGGCCAGGTATTCGGGCTGGCATTCGATGCCGGCGTCGGCGGTGGCCCGCCGAACCTCTATGCCGCGGCGACCTCGGCGTATGGCCTGCAGATCGTCGCTGGCGCAGCTGCCGCTGATGGCACGCCTGTACGGCTGAAATCAGGGGCACCCGGCGCGCGGTTCATGACCGGTCAGTTCGGCGGCGCCGTCGCCAATCCGGGTGCCATCTGGAAGATCGACGGGACAACGGGCGCGATCTCGCTGTTCGCCGATACGTCCGTATGGAGCGTCCCGAACAGCGGGCCTGGCCTCGGCGACCTCGCCTACGATCACCGGAGCCGAAGCCTTTACGCTTCCGACCTCGATACCGGCCATATCCACCGCTTCGCCGTCGACGATCCGCCGGCGCGCTTTCCCCCATTCGACCATGGCATAATCGGGCTCTCGAACAACAACCTGCCTGGTCTCGCCGATGACACGCAACGCATGGATATATCCAGTCCCCAGTTTAGGGTGGACGCCCCCACCACGTGGGGAATGACGCAACCTCAGCGTCGCGTGCACGGGCTCGCGGTGCATGGCGCGCGCCTTTACTACGCCGTCGCATCGGGTCCCGAAGTATGGTCCATAGCACTCAATCCGGACGGCAGCTTCGACATCGACGAAATACGCCTCGAATTTCGCGTCGCTGCCGCGCCCTCCCAATTCATCGCGAGCATGGTGTTCGACGGCCAGGGCCGCGTCACGCTCGGCCTACGGGGCATGCCGACGGGTGCATATGACTATGTCCGGCTGACCGAGGGTGCTGGCGGCCAGGTGCTGCGCTACGCGCGTCGTCAGGATGGCACCTGGAATGCAGAGCCGGACAGCTACGCGATCGGCTGGGCCGGCGAGGGCAGCAACGCAAGTGGCGGTGTCGGCCTCCTCTACGGGCTCGATGCCAACGGCGGCATGGACGTCAGCCGTTGCGATGGGATGCTGGTCGCCACGGGGGATGCCCTGTCTGCCAGTGGCGATGCGCATGGCCTCCAGATCAATCCCACGCAAGCCGTCCGCCCATCGAATGCTGCGCAGCAAGGGGGAATTGTCGCGCTCCGACGGAGTGCGCTCCCCGAGGCGCGCGGACACGTCGGCGGCGTCGCTGCGTTCCAGCGCTGCGGAGGCGAGAGCGCGCCCATCGTCGCTGATGCAGCGCCCCTCGTGGGTGTCGACACGACGCCGCCTCCGATCGCCGGCCCAGGCGGATTTCCACCACCAGTCGGCGCGCCTGCAGATTTTCCGCCCGTCATCGTCATTGATCGCGATCCCGGCACCGGCCCCCCTCCGCCGGCTGGTGGGCTCGAGCTGACGAAGAAGGCAATCGGCAAGGACTGCAAACCGGTCACCGGCAAGGGCTGCGATTTCGAGATCACGATTACGAACAAGGGGCCAGGGCCGTTCAATGGCCCTGTAACGTTCAATGAGCGCGTGACCGGCGACGGGGCACCTTCCCCGACGGGCATGGGCATGATCACCAACGGACCGACACCGCCGTGGACCTGCACGGCAGCTGGCGGCGAGTTCATCTGCTCTCACGCGAACCTCTCGCTGCCTCCCGGCGGCTCGACGAAGATTCTCATAGGCATGAACCTCGGGGCCGGCAGTCAATCCATCAAGACATTCCGAAACTGTGCGCAGCTTGCAGGAGCCGCGGCGCCCGCCTGCGCCGAGATCGACACCGGAATGCCGGGCCAAACGCCGCCGCCACCGCCGGCTGATGCGACTGTCGCAAATCTCGTGCTGGAGAAAAAAGCAACGGTGACCAGCTGCGGCGCGGTGGGCGGAGGTTGCGATTTCGAAATCACCGTCACCAATAAAGGTGCTCAGCCGTTTCAAGGCCCCATCATAATCGAGGAAGTCGCCAGAACTCTTGGACCGGATAGCGCTGTCCTCGGAGCTGGAAATCTTGTCGGCGCGCCCAATGCCCCATGGAGCTGCTCGCCGGACGGCCTTCTTTCCCTCAAGTGCATTTCACCCGCTAACACGTCGCTGTCGCCCGGCGGGAAGATTACTCTGAAGGTGAGGTTTATCCCTGAGAATGGAGGGACCGCTGGTGCGCGCCTCGAGAACTGCGCGCGCCTCGAAGGGCGCCCCAATGAGGCGTGCGCCACCATCCCCTTGTCGCAGCAGCCGGGCGCGAGGCTGCGCCCCACGAAGACGTATCTTTCCGGGGACTGCGCAACGGGCTGCGACTTCAGTATTCAGGTGCAGAACGTCGGCAACTCGCCATACAGCGGCGAGATCGTCGTTGGCGATGGCATTGAAGACTCGACGACGGGGTCGCTAGCGGCGTCGCAGATTCTGCAGGTGACCAGCCCGTGGGTATGCACGTCGGCTCAGCCGGGCGCTCATCGCTGCAGATTGCCGACCCCGGTCAGCAATCTGCAGCCCGGCGCCAGCGTCGGCTTCACGATGAAGTTGAAAATCAATCGCGCTGATTTCAAGGGCATCAATTGCGCACGCAGTCAGTCGACGCCCACCGATGTTCCGGACAACAGCGAGCCGGGACTGCGCTGCGTTCGGGTCTCCACGTCTCCTACGTCGCCGGAGCCGGCACCGGTGCAGACGCCAAATCTCCAAGTCGATCTGCAGGCCAACACACGGGACTGTCCCATCAAAGGCCCATGCGTCTTCGTCGGCAGCGTGCGTAACGACGGGCCTGTCGACTATATTGGCAAGTTGATCGTCATGAACACAGTCCTCGGCCAGCGTCCAGCCGCGATGGTCGGCGGGTCGCAGGGGGGGGCTTTGGACCTGCACACCCGGCGGAGATCCTCCTGCCTTTCTGCGCTGCGAAACGCCGATGGTGAAGCTGACACCAGGAAATTTCGCGCCATTTGTCCCAATCATCACGCCCGGGCGAGAATGGTCCAAGAACAATGTGCTCACCAATTGCCTGCAGCTCGGTTATGACCCTAAGGGCAATGATAAAGGGCGGATCAAGACGGACGATGATATCTGCGCCACCATCATCGTCGATCCCTATGCCGTTGAGATCCAGAAATCCGGCAGCCAGTCGTGCGCACCCGGCGAGGAATGCCACTTCGATCTCACGATCTTCAATCCCGATCAGATCCTTCACGATGCACCGGTGACGATCACCGATGGCGCGAAGGGCGTGCCGACAATGCCGATCATCTCGATCAGCGAGCCGCTGCCCTGCGCGACGCAACCGACGCAGATCCCCTTCACCTGCAGCAGCGCGGGCCCTGTACAGTTTCCGGTCGGCTATCGCAAGGTGCACACGATCACTGTGCGGCTCCCGCAAGGGCCGGCAGGCGCCGAGTTCACGAACTGCGCGAGCATGTCGCCAACGGATCTCACGAGACGGCAGCGTCCATCGCCGGAGGCGCCGGCGGCTGAGGTAGACCCACGAGAGAGTTCGTCCTGCCACACGGTGCGCATTGCCCCCACCAAAGCTGAGCCCGCTTCGCAGCCGAGCTGTCAGGGTGGCATGGCGCCAACCGAGGCCGGCCGATGTGCCTGCCCCGCCGGGACGACATGGTCAGGCCGCAGCTGCATCCCGCCGCCATCAACGGAGGTGAGAGCATGTCCGGTCGGCACGATCGGCGTTTACCCGAACTGCCGCATACCGGCTTCCGGTGTCGGGGGAAGTGATGCCATCAAGCAGTGCCCGCCGGAAACGCGGCTGATCAATGGCGTCTGCCGGCGCCCGGAGCAGAAGGCTGGTACGCGACCCGAATGCCCGCTGAACCGCCCGGTCGGTACGCCGCCGAACTGCTGTCCTCTCGGAACAGTTTTCGATCCACGGCGAGGTGTCTGCCGCCGCGAGCACGTCCGAGATCGATGCCCACCGACGATGATCGGCGCGCCGCCGAACTGCCGTTGTCCCGCTGGCACGGTGTTATTCGAGGGTCGCGGCTGCCAGAGGCCGCCGCCCGTTCAACCGCCGCCGCCACCCGTGAAGCAACAGACGTGCCCAGCGGGGATGACCGGATCACCACCCAACTGCCAGTGCCCGGCCGGCATGCGCTATGTGCGCGGAATTGGCGGCAGCCCACCGCGTTGCATTCCCATGCAAGCGCCGCCGCCGAAGCGGCCGCCGCCACCGGTCAAGGTCGATCCCAAGAACGATCCCGGTCAGATCCTGCGGAGATGCGCGCCCTATCAGATCGGCACGTTCCCCAACTGCCGATGCCCACCACGCACGACTGGGCCGCGGTGCGATCAACCAATTGTCCGATAACTAAGTGGTCGCTCGATGACTGACACGCGCGACATCGGAGGTACCCAGTGCTGAATGCATTCAGCCGACTAACAGCCCAGCATGTCTTCGGCGTTCGCGCGCTTGCCGGGAGCATTGCTCTGGTCGCGCAGGTTCTGCTGCTCACCGTTTCCGTCAGCGCGAGCGATCTCCCCGGCTCGAAGGATCATCCGCTGCTGGGACGCTACGAGGGCTCGACCATCGTCTACTACAAGGCCTCGGGGTACGATGAGTACGCGCTCCTGCAGGCACCACACGACTACATGGCTCTGCTCGATCGCAATGCCGTGCACGATCGCTCAGGGCCGGAGTGGTGGAAGGCGCAGGGGCGACTGACAAGGATCCGCTACGAGATCCCCGCCGGCCGCTCCTCGCTCGAAGTCCTGCGCAATCACGAAGCAGCCCTCAAAACAAAGGGCTTCGAGATGCTTTTCAATTGTGCGGATCGCGCGTGCTTCAGCGGCGCACTGAGCGACGCCTACCTCCTGGGACAGCAGATCGACACCGACAATCACGACACCAGCCTTTATTCCGGCCATGCACGCTACGTGCTGGCGAAAGTGGATGGGCCAGCAGGGGCTGTTTATGCCTCGATCCTCGTTGGCGAGGACAAGGACCGCGTTACGGCCTTCATTGCGGTGCTCGAAACAAAAAGCATGGAGGGCGACCGCATCCGCGTCATGGACGCAAGCACCATGCAGCAGGCCATCCAGGCCAAAGGGAATGTCAGCGTCTATGGCATTCACTTCGATTTCGACAAGGATCACCTGCGACCGGAGTCGAAGCCGACACTGGACGAGATCGCCAAACTCCTGGCGTCGAGCGCGCAGCTCCGCCTCGAAGTCGTCGGACATACCGACAATCGCGGCGGCCACGAGTACAACCTCGATCTCTCGCGTCGGCGTGCCGCGAACGTCGTGGCGGCATTGGTGCGAGACTATGCGATCGGGCCTGATCGCCTGACCGCGTCAGGTGCCGGAGCGACATCGCCCGTCGCGTCGAACGATAACGATGATGGAAGGGCGCGCAATCGCCGCGTCGAACTAATATCGAGATGAGCCGGTTGCTCGAACTGTCGAGACGCCGCCTCTCGCACGATGCTCCCAACGATCTCTAGAACGATGCTAGCGGCGGCGGCGGCAGAGACGATGCCGTGGCGCTCACGCGAGGTGACCATGCGTTGGCGCATCTGACCGGCGATCTCGACGGTGGGATTGTCTGCAACGCGGCGCATTTGTCATCCTCACTTGGTTTGTGAGTCCGATCGTATGTCCCGCCAGGGGCCTTGATCTAAGTCTATTATTTAATTGAGTAATTATGTGTTTGGCGGAGAGAGTGGGATTCGAACCCACGGTACGCTTTCACGTACACACGCGTTCCAGGCGTGCGCCTTAAACCACTCGGCCATCTCTCCTGGTTGCCGGGCAGTGGTCGGCCGACAATCCGGGCGCAACCTCTATAGGATTTCGACGATTCTGCAAGCCAGGGCCGATGAAGGACCTCCCGGCCTGCCGCCGCCCGGCTCGGGGCTGCCGCGGCAGGGCTCGGCGGACAACGGGTTGGCGGTCAGGTAGTTGAGAAAGCCGGGAGGGCGATGGTGGCCGGACCGCTAGAGGCGAACGCGGGAATGGCGCCTGCTGCCAGCTCCTACGCCCCAGCTGCAACCCTGCCGGCAGATGCCCGACGCGAGGGCCCGCAGCACTTGTCGGCCGCCCGCCGCTCTGTCAAACACGGCGAGAATTGCGGGATTCGTGCGCCTCGAGCTGAACGTACGGCGAACAGTGGCAGGCTTCTGGCGCGAACAGGCCAGACCGTCGCGGCTGTCGGCAAAGCTGGATGGCCATCGTATTGCCGCACGCCAGCCCCGCAGTGCGCGGGGATGCCGCGGGTAAGCAGGGAAGGGGAACAATGGACCGGATCAAGATAACCGGGGGGCAGCGGCTCGAGGGCACGATCCCCATTTCCGGCGCCAAGAACGCCGCCCTGCCGCTGATGATCGCGAGCCTGCTGACGAGTGACCGGCTGACGTTGAAGAACGTCCCGAACCTCGCCGATGTCAATCTGCTCGCACGCATCCTGCGCAATCACGGGGTCGATCATTCGGTCGATGGCAAGCGCGCGAATGCCGATCGGCATCTGCTCGGCGAGACATTCCACCTCACGGCACGCGACATCGTCGATACGGTGGCGCCGTACGAGATGGTCTCGCGCATGCGGGCGAGCTTCTGGGTGCTTGGGCCCCTGCTGGGGCGTGCCGGCGAGGCGCGCGTGTCGCTTCCAGGTGGCTGTGCCATCGGCACGCGACCTGTGGATCTCCATCTGCTCGGGCTCAAGGCGCTTGGTGCCGAGATCGATATCGACGCCGGTTATGTCGTTGCGAAGGCGCCGAAAGGCGGCCTTAGAGGCGCACGCGTCGTCATGCCGAAGGTGTCGGTCGGCGCGACGCACAATGTGCTGATGGCGGCGAGCCTCGCACGCGGCGAGACCGTGATCGAAAATGCTGCACGCGAGCCTGAAGTGGCGGACGTCGCCGAGTGCCTGGTCAAGATGGGTGCGAAGATCGAGGGCATCGGCACGTCGACGCTCAGGATCGAGGGCCGCGATCGGCTCGAAGGCGCAACGCATCACGTGCTGCCCGACCGGATCGAGACGGGTACCTTTGCTTTTGCCGTAGCGGCGACTGGCGGCGACGTGGTGCTCGAAGGCGCGCGGATCGATCTGCTCGAGACGGCGTTCGAAACGCTCGGCCAAACCGGCGCGATTGTCGAGCAAACTGCAGACGGCGTGCGCATTGCGCGCAATGGCAATGCCATCGAGCCCGTCAGCATCGAGACGCAACCTTTCCCCGGCTTCCCGACGGATCTGCAGGCCCAGCTCATGGCCCTCATGACGCGCGCCAAGGGTACGAGCGTGATCCGCGAGACGATCTTCGAGAACCGCTTCATGCATGTGCAGGAGCTCGCCCGTCTCGGTGCGGATATCCGGCTTCATGGCGATTCCGCGACCATCCGGGGCGTGGGAACGCTGCGCGGTGCGCCGGTGATGGCGACGGACCTGCGCGCCTCGGTGTCGCTCGTGATTGCGGGGCTCATGGCGGATGGCGAGACCATGATCAATCGCGTCTATCACCTCGATCGTGGTTTCGAGCGGCTCGAGGAGAAGCTCTCGCGCTGTGGTGCGCATATCGAGCGGCTCACGGGCTGAGGCCTGCCTCGCGGCCGCTCTGCATCTCCCCTGGAATTGGAAAGCCGATCCTTATGTCGACCTCGGATGTCAGGTCATCATCCGTGCAGGCCTACGCGCTCGTCGCGCTGGCAGGTTTGTGCTGGTCTGGCAATCACGTGCTGGGCCGCGCCATCGCCGGACATGTTCCGCCGGTCAGCCTTTCGGCATTCCGCTGGGTTTTTCCATGCATCCTCGCCGGGCTTCTTGCGCGCGCTCATCTCGCGCGAGACTGGCCGGAGATCAAAACGCACTGGAAGGCGCTGCTGATACTAGGGCTGAGCGGCGGCGCACTCTTCAGCGCGCTCCAGTATGTCGGCCTGCAATACACGAGCGCGATCAATGTCTCGGTGCTGAACTCGCTGGGGCCGGTGTTCATCGTGGTGGCGGTCGCGGTCCTGTTCGGCGAGACGATGCGGCCGATCCAGCTGGCGGGTATCGCGGTGTCGCTTGGCGGTGTGCTGTTCATCGTCACGCGCGGTGAGCCAGCGATGCTGGCGCAGATGTCATTCAACTACGGCGATCTCATCATCCTTTTCAATATGGCCGTGTGGGCCTTCTATTCGGCGTGGCTGCGCTTCCGGCCGCGCATTCATTGGGCGAGCTTCATGTTCGTCTTCTCGCTGATCGCTGCGGCCGGCACGCTGCCCTTCGCGATTTACGAGCACGCTCAAGGCTTCCACTTCCAGCCGACTGCGATGACCTTCCTCGCGATGATCTATGTTTCGGTTTTTCCGAGTATCATCGCGTACCTGTCATGGAACCGCGGCGTCGAGCTGATCGGGCCGAACCGGGCGGGCGTCTTCCTGCACTTGATCGCGCTTTATAGTGCGGTCCTGGCGTGGATGTTCCTGGGCGAGCGGTTGGCGACGTTCCATGTCATCGGTTTTGCGCTCATTCTCGTGGGGGTCACCCTGGCCGCCCGCAAGGCTTGAGCAGCCCGCCCCTTGGAAAAGGGGCCGAACTGTCTTACTTCTGGTGGTGCAGGGCTGCGGGGTGCGTTAGGGCCATACGACCCGGGGGCCTATAAGATCCGCTAGGGTGCTGTCCCTGACCGGAGCCGTGGTTCCGGATACACGGTGCCCACCTACATCATTGTAGGGACCACGCGGGTTCGTCCGCCGCAACGGCTTTCGCGGCTCTGCATGTTTCTTTCTTACCGCGGGCTTCTGGGAAGAGGTGCTTTCGCCTTCCGCTGTGGTGCTATGCCCGCGGTGGCCATGCCGACAGCGATCGGGATTTCAGTGTCCCTCCCCGCGAACGGGGAGGGTTTTGTTGCGGCTAGTGATCAGCGCGTGAGATCGAAGCGGTCGGTGTTCATGACCTTGGTCCAGGCCGCCACGAAGTCCTTCACGAACTTCTCCTTCGCATCGGCGCTGGCATAGACCTCGCCGAGTGCCCGCAGGATCGAGTTCGAGCCGAACACGAGATCGACGCGCGTGCCCGTCCACTTGACCTCGCCCGACGTGCGGTCGCGGCCCTCGAACACGTCCTTGGCATCGGAGACCGGCTTCCACTCCGTGCACATGTCGAGCAGGTTCACGAAGAAGTCGTTGGTCAGCGCGCCAGGCTTGTCGGTGAACACGCCATGCTTGCTGCCGCCGACGTTGATGTTGATCGCGCGCAGGCCGCCGATCAGCACCGTCAGCTCGGGCGCCGTCAGCGTGAGGAGCTGGGCCTTGTCGATCAGCAGCGCCTCGGCGGGCACGGCGTAACGGGCCTTCTCGTAGTTGCGGAAGCCATCGGCAACCGGCTCGAGATAGGAGAAGGACTCCACATCCGTCTGCGCCTGCGAGGCATCCGTGCGGCCGGGCGCGAACGGCACCGTCACATTGTGACCGGCCGTCTTGGCCGCCTGCTCGACACCGGCATTGCCGGCGAGCACGATCAGATCGGCGAGCGAGATCTTCTTGCCGCCACTCTGGTCCTGATTGAACTCGAACTGAATACGCTCGAGAGCCTTCAGTACTTTCGCGAGCTGCGCGGGCTGGTTGGCTTCCCAGTCCTTCTGCGGAGCAAGACGAATGCGGGCGCCATTGGCACCACCGCGTTTGTCGCCGCCACGGAAGGTGGAGGCCGAGGCCCAGGCCGTGCCGACGAGTTCGGACACGCTGAGACCCGCGGCCAAAATCTTGGCCTTGAGTGCCGTCGCGTCCGCATCGTTGATGAGCGGGTGATCGACGGCTGGCACCGGATCCTGCCAGATCAGCTCTTCCCTCGGCACTTCCGGGCCGATGTAGCGCGAGCGCGGGCCGAGATCGCGATGCGTGAGCTTGAACCAAGCGCGCGCGAACGCTTCGGCGAAGGCCTGCGGGTCTTCGAGGAAGCGGCGCGAGATCTTCGCGTACTCGGGATCGAAGCGCAGCGACAGGTCGGTCGTCAGCATCTTCGGCTTCTGCTTCTTCTCACCGTGTGCTGCCGGGATCACGTCCGGTGCATCCTTGGCAACCCACTGGTTCGCGCCGGCCGGAGACTTCTCCAGCTGCCATTCGAATTTGAACAGGTTCTCGAAGAAGAAGTTGCTCCACTGTGCGGGCGTCTGCGTCCAGGTGACTTCGAGGCCGCTGCCGATCGCATCGGCGCCATGACCGGTGCCGAACTTGCTAGCCCAGCCAAAGCCCTGCAGCTCGAGATCGGCGGCTTCGGGGTCCGCGCCCTTGTGGGATTCCGCATCGGCGCCGTGGGTCTTGCCGAATGTGTGGCCACCGGCGATGAGCGCGACGGTTTCCTCGTCGTTCATGGCCATGCGCTTGAAGGTCTCGCGGATGTCCTTTGCCGCTGCGAGCGGGTCGGGATTGCCATCCGGGCCTTCGGGATTGACGTAGATCAGACCCATCTGGACGGCCGCGAGCGGGTTCTCCAGATCGCGTTCGCCGGAGTAGCGGTTGCCTTTGTTGCTCGGATCGTTGCTCGGTGCGAGCCAAGTGGTCTCGCGTCCCCAGTAGACGTCCTGGTCCGGCTCCCAGACATCCTCTCGACCACCTGCAAAACCGAACGTGCGGAAGCCCATGGTCTCCAGCGCGACGTTGCCGGTGAGAATATAAAGATCCGCCCAGGAAATGGCCTGGCCGTACTTCTGCTTGATCGGCCACAGCAGGCGGCGCGACTTGTCGATGTTGACGTTATCGGGCCAGCTATTGAGCGGGGCGAAACGCTGCTGACCGCGACCGCCGCCGCCGCGACCGTCACCAATGCGGTAGGTGCCGGCGCTGTGCCACGCCATGCGGATGAACTGCGGGCCATAGTGGCCGAAATCGGCGGGCCACCAGCTCTGCGAGTCGGTCATCAGCTTGCGCAGGTCGTTCTTTAGCCCTGCATAATCGAGCTTCTTGAACGCCTCGCGGTAGTTGAACGTCTTGCCTAGCGGATCGGACTTCGACGAGTGCTGGCTCAGCAGTTCGAGGGGCAGCTGGTTCGGCCACCACTGGCGGTTCTGAGTACCGCGTTGCCCGCCCGAAAACGGGCACTTGCCTTCTGTCGTTCCGTCCATGTCTCTCTCCACTCTCTTCAGTGCGCCGATCAAACCGGCGCAAACCCGATGCACGGTCGTGCGACCGGGCGGCCTCCCTAGAACTAAAACTGCTCCAAACTAGGCGCCCTTGCCGTCATGGTCCAATCGCATTAACTTCAGGGTACGATAAGAAATCCTGATCGATATGATCTCGCTCAAACAGCTCCGATATCTGGACGCGATCGCCCGTCATGGCCACTTCGGCAAGGCGGCGGCGCACTGCGCCGTGTCGCAGCCGGCGCTCTCCATGCAGATCCAGGAGCTGGAGCAGGAACTCGGCGTTCAACTCGTCGAGCGACGGCGACAAGGTGCGCAGCTCACGGAGACCGGGCGCGAGGTGGCGCGCCGGGCTCTGCGCATTCTGAATGAGGTGCGCGACATCGGCGATTTTGCCCGGCAGAGCGGCGCGCCGCTGTCGACCCCGGTGCGGCTCGGTGTGATCCCGACGATCGCGCCCTATGTGCTGCCGGCGCTGCTGCCGCTTGTGCGCGCGGATTATCCGCAACTCGTCCTCCAGGTGCGCGAGACGCATACGCAGCAACTTCTCGCTGAGCTCGACGACGGCACGCTCGATCTTCTTTTACTCGCGCTTCCGGTCGAGCATCCCGAGATCGAGACCTTGCGGCTCATCGAGGATCGCTTCCTCCTCGCGATGCCGCCCGGTCGCAAGTTGCGCCGACGCGTCAAGGCGACGCCGGAACTCTTCGAGAATGATCGGCTGCTGTTGCTGGAGGAGGGCCACTGCCTGCGCGATCAGGCCTTGGCGTTCTGTGATCTCCGACAAGTGGAGGGCGTCGATACGTTCGGTGCTTCGAGCCTCTCGACCATCGTGCAGATGGTGGCGAACGGCATGGGGCTGACGTTCCTGCCGGAGATCAGTATCGGCCCTGAAACCATGGGCGGACGGGTCAGTATCGCCCGCTTCGCCGATCCGGAGCCCGTGCGTACGCTCGGGTTGGCATGGCGCAGGACTTCGCCGCGAAAGGAAGATTTCCGGGCGCTGGGCGCGCTGGTGATCGAGGCTGTGCGGCGCTGCCAAAAGCGGGCGGCCGCGATCGCGGCCGAGCAGCGCGCAGCAGACGCCTAAAGCGTCGGACCTTAAATGCGACCCACGCCTGCGCCGATCTCAACGTCGCATTTGAGGTCCAAAGACGCTTTAGAATTATGGTGCTCTAAAGCAACTTTGGACTTGAAATTCACTCCCCGCCCTGCCCTCGCACTGAGGTGAATTTCAAGTCCGTTGCTTTAGCGTCCTTTGGACCAGCTCTTGTAGGGGTGCTTGGCGAGATCGGCATTGTAGAAGCGGCGGTCGCCAGTGACCTCTTCGCCGAGCCAGTCAGGGCGTTCGAACGTGCGGTCGGGGCGGTCCAGCTCGATCTCGGCGACGACGAGACCGGCATTCTCCCCGTCGAAAACGTCGATCTCCCAATTGAGGCCGCCGATCGGCACGATGTGGCGGACCTTGCTGATGACCGAACCCTCGCGCTGAAGCATCAGCTCCTCGGCGTCGGTAAGCGGGATTGTGTATTCGTACTCGTGGCGCTCTATGCCGGAACGCGCGGCCTTGATCGTGAGCGTGCCCGTTTCGTCGCCATCGATGCGTACGCGAACGGAGAGCCGGCCGTTCTTCGTGAGATAGGCTTGGCGTAGACGGCGCGTTCGGGCGACGAGCGGCTTCCAGCTATCGCCGCTGACACGAAATTTCCGCTCGATCTCCAGCGCCATGGGAACGCGTGATCACCTTTGCTGCCAATCTGGCCCACTCTCTACCCGTTGAGGCCCGGCCCGGCAACTGGCGGGGTGGAACATTCAAGAATGTGCATTGAGCCAGACGTGCGCACCTACGAATACGGAGCTGAGTACTGCCAAGATAGTTGCACGGATATGGGCAGCCATCCCATTCTGGCGGCCAATCAAAAATACGGGAGGGACACTCTATGCCGACACGCCTCATGATCATCAACGGGCCGAACCTGAACCTGCTCGGCATACGCGAGCCTCATATCTATGGATCGACCCGGCTCGATGCGATCGAGCGCAGTTGCCGCGAGTTTGCCGGGCTGCTCGACGTACAGCTCGAGTTTCATCAGTCGAACCACGAAGGCGTGATCGTGGACCTCATTCAGGCTGCGCGCGAGCGTGCGGATGCGATCATCATCAACCCGGCTGGGTTGTCGTTCACGTCGATACCAATCATCGACGCCATCAAGATCTTCGAGGGGCCGGTCATCGAGCTGCACATCTCGAACATTCACGCGCGCGATGAGCTGCACCGGCATTCCAAAGTCTCGGGCTCGGTCAAGGCGGTAATATGCGGGCTCGGCCCCTACGGCTATATCGTGGCGATGCAAGCCGCGGTGCAGTCCCTCGGACGCATTCCGGAGACTTTCGCCGCGCCTGTCAGAGTTGGACCCGTGTAAGGTTGAGCGAAAGAAGAGAGTTCAGGTCGAGGGGATCGAACGTGGCGGACTATGAGACATTCGAGCTTGGGCCTGTGGCACTGCAGCGCGGATTGACGCTGCCGAAGACCCATCTCGCTTACAAGACCTACGGCCAGCTCGCGGCGGACAAGTCGAATGTCATTCTCTACCCAACATCCTACGCGGCGCATCACACCGACATCGATTGGTTGATCGGGCGGGATCGCGTGCTCGATCCCGAACGCTATTTCATCATCATTCCTAACCAGCTCGGCAACGGGCTCTCGTCGTCGCCGAGCAATCTCGTGGAGCCGTTCGGCGCCGGGCGCAGTCCTGTGTTCACACACTGGGACAATGTGCACGCGCAGGAGCGACTGCTGCGTGAGCGCTTTGGCATCACGAAGCTGGCGCTCGCCTATGGCTGGTCGATGGGCGGCCAGCAGGCTCTGCATTGGGGCGCGATCTTTCCCGAGCGCGTGGAGCGCATCTGCGCCGTTTGTACGTCGGCGCGGACGAGCCCGCACAACAAGGTCTTTCTCGAGGGGATCCGGGCCATTCTCAAAAGCGACGCCGGCTATCGAGACGGTCGCTTCGTTGTGCGGCCGGTCGAGGCGCTGCGCGCGTTCTCGCGCGTTTACGCCGGCTGGGCGATGAGTCAGGCGTTCTATCGTGAGAAGCTCTGGGCAACGGTTGGCTTCACCTCGCTCGAGGACTATCTGGTGCGCGCCTGGGAGGGGAACTATCTGCGCCGCGCCGCCGAGGATCTGCTCTCGATGATCGAGACCTGGTACCAGTCGGACATCTCCGACAACGCAATCTACGGCGGCAATCTGGAGGGCGCGCTCGGTGCCATCAGGGCGCGTGCGATCATCATGCCGTCGACGACGGATCTCTACTTCACCGTTGCCGATGGGGAAGCCGAGACGCGGCTCATGCCCAACGCCGAGTTCCGGCCTATCGAGTCCATCTGGGGCCACCGTGCCGGCAATCCCGTGCAGTGTGCTGACGACGAAGCGGTGTTGCGCCGCGCCGTGCAGGATCTGCTCGCACATTGACGCAAGCCACTCCAGTAGTGAACATGCTGGCCGGGGGCCGAGCCCTTCGGCAGTCAGCCCGTCGGCTGCCGGATTTGGCCGCAATTCCTGGCTATCGAGCGCTGCGAAAGATGCGAAAGGTGACGACTCACCAAGAATTTACCTGCGTGTCCCATTGCCCGTCGCGTACCACCGATAGTCTAATCCTTCCCGAACCCGCCCTTCCGCGGGGGCGTTAACCGAACTGAAGCTCGCAATCCGATGGTGAGACGGCAGCCTGCTGGTCGAGCCAGAGAACCACGACACAGAATGAGGAAATCCAGCATGGATAGAGTTCCGACGCGTGCGTCGACGACGGCCACCCGCGTACTGCCGGCAGGCGCCGGATGGTCGGGCAGGGCCCGCGCAGGCTTGGCAATGGTAGCCGGCGTCCTGCTGGTCGCAACGGCGCTTTCATCCGTCGCGCAGGAGCAGGGCCAGAAGCCCTTTGAACCGCAGGTCGGACAGGCAGGCAAGGACGTCGTGTGGGTGCCGACGCCTCAGAGCCTCGTCGACAAGATGCTCGAGATCGCGAAGGCAACGCCCAAAGACTACCTGATCGATCTCGGCTCGGGCGATGGCCGCACGGTGATCACGGCGGCGAAGAAGGGGATGCGGGCGCACGGCATCGAATACAACCCGCAGATGGTCGAAGTGGCGCAGAAGGCTGCCAAGGAGGCCGGCGTCACGGACAAGGCCACCTTCGAGAAGGCCGATATTTTCGAGAGCGATTTCTCGAAGGCGCAGATCATCACGATGTTCCTGCTGCCCTGGATCAACGAGAAGCTGTCGCCGAAACTTCTCGAACTCCCGGTCGGCACGCGCCTCGTGTCGAACACGTTCCAGATGGGCGACTGGCAGGCCGACGAGACGGCCACCGTCACCGAAGACTGCACGAACTACTGCAAGGCGCTGCTGTGGATCGTACCGGCCAAGGCGGGCGGCACGTGGCAGCTCGGCGAGGCTGAGCTGAAGCTCGAGCAGAAGTATCAGATGCTGACCGGCACGCTCGGCCCGACCGAGATCAAGGATGGGCGCCTGCTCGGCACTCAGGTCAGCTTCACGGTCGGTGATGCCAAGTACACGGGCACGGTCGACGGCAAGAGCATGACGGGCACCGTCAGCGGTGGCCGCAACGGGAGCTGGTCGGCAACGCAGAAATAGGCGCGCGAAGCTCGAATTGCTTCAAATATCAATTGGAGGGGCCGGTGCGTGAGCGCCGGCCCTTCTCTTTATTGCCGTCTGCAATTTGCCGAGCCGAGAGCCTTTGATGCCTCCGCGCGTCTAATGCGGCGCGCACGGCGCCCGGGTGTTGTTGCGCGCGACGCTGAGCCTGTTGGCGCTGCTCGCTTGGTGCCGGGCGTGCGCCGATGAACCGGAGGCCTGGAAGAACTTCATCGCTCTCCACTGCTCAGGCACGATTTGTAGCCTTGGCGATTGGATTCTGAAGTTGCCGCCAAGTGTGTTGTTGAGGCGGTCGCAAAAGCGGTTGCCTCGAGCGTGGGGGAGTGGTCGAATGGAGAATACTAAACGGGGATTTTCATGACGATGCCGCTTCTGCGTGACACGATCTCTGAATGCATCGTTCTCTGCTATCGGGAAGACATTGGCGACCTGGTCCGCGCGCTAACGCAGACTGGCTTCAGAACCACCGAGCAGCGAGGCGTCTACAGTCCCGAAGAACTCAAGCGACCGGCGGCTATCCGTTGCTTCATGAACCATCGAGACGCTTGGCGCCGAGCGTCTCAGAGCGATGGCTACACGTTGATTTGCGAAGCCGACTTCGTTCCCTGCATGGACCTCGGCTCTCTCCCCGTCTTCTGGCCCATCGATGACCGCCACGCGTGGGGCTATCTTTACCAAGGCAGCCCGCGCGTTCTCAGTCTGATAGGATCCGAGCGGTACATCAGAGCGCATTGCGCACCTCTGGTCGCCTACATAGTGAATGCACATGTCGCGCGCATGATGCTCGAATTCTTTGACGAGACGACAGCTCGTTGGGGCACAGAAACCTACTACAACTTTGAAGCCTTCCTTCAGTGGGATGTGATGGGCAAAGGCGGTCGCGCCTATATGCCAAGAAAGCATTACGGGGAGCATGGCGGCGCTCCGCAACGCGAGCATAAAGGACGCACGAGCAGAGACGGCGTGCACCGTGCTGACAATCTCGTGCGCCCCTTGGCGTTCATGCCCCAATATGCAGCCGGTAGCATGTTGAAGTTTTGGAGCGAGCGGGCCATTGGGCGTGCGCTCGGTCTTGGACGTCTTGCAACCGGTCGCTGGATACAAGACACGAACGTGTATTCTCGCGATCTGAAGAAGACGATGGCCATGCAATTGCTCGGTCTTCGTCGGCTCGTCGGCTAACCGTGCCAGAGCATCAATGTCCGAATGGAGATGAAGTGAAGAGGGGGATGCCGTGTCGCCGCTCGTTTCGGTCATCATGCCAACACGGGTTCTCTCGTATGGCAATCGCTTGATTCATAAGCCCGTGCGCGATCTCAGCCGTACGCCAGCTTAGCCATTGGCGTGTTCCTTCGACGAGGCGGGATCTGTAGCGTTCTCTTCGGTGCATTCGTCGAGTTGCTGGTCGATGAGCGTGAGATAGTGCGAGGCTGTCATCATTCCCGAGTCGCCCGTGTGCGGCGACTTTCCCGCTGCAATGACGAGCTGCTTTAGAACGACGATATCCTGATCGGTAAACGTGAGTGTTCGCATGTTGCCCTCGGCTAAGGCGCAGCCATGATGCCGTGCGCAACGAGCGCAGCAGCGATGTCTGAGGCTGTGGTGGAATGGGCCGCGCGGTTTGCGCCATCGAGTACGATATTGCGCTTGGTGCCGGTGCCGGCCGCAACAGTGCCGATCGTCAACGCGTTGCTGGCCCAGCCGATGCTCAGGCGCTCGTAGTTCGACGCGTCCGTGTAGGTGTTATAGATGCGAAATGCCTGAGGGTTGGTGCCGCGCCGCTGTGCGAGGACGTCGTTCGCATCGCGCGTCACGCTGAGATTGGATCCAATGTTGATGCCGGCTGCTGATCCGGAAAGAGAGAATAGTCCGTTGTTTCCCCAGGTGTAGTTGCCCCCACCGCCTCGCACATCCAAGACGAAGTTGAACTCATCGTTCATGAACATCGTGGTCGGATTGCCGCTCGGATGCCAGACCAGTTGAGGCGGACGTCCGCCACCAGCCTGCGCACGGCGAATGCCGAACGTGCCGTTGCCGACACTATCCTTGAAGCGCATCAGCATGGAGTTGGCAGCGCTCGCTGTGGCGGTGATATCGACGTCGAAAGCCACGAACGCGTCTGCTGCATCGTTCCACGTCTGCGTGATGGCGATGGACGGAGATGGATCGGCAATCGTCCCGCGTGCGAATGCGTGAGCGCCCGCCCAAGTCTGATCGCGCCCTCGCATGAACGTCTCGATATAGTCGGGCGTGATGTAGCGGTTGACTGGCGTTCCAGTCGGATCGCGCGTGACGGGGATGCGGTCGGTCGCGTTCGCCGTCGTGCCGTCGGTCAGGTCTTCAATTGCCGTGTCGGTCATGATCAGGCTCCAGTAGATAGCAGGATGCGGCCACCGCTCGTGAGCAAAAGATGGCTGCCGTTGACAAGGAGCAGCGCGTCACCTGCGCCACCCGCATCCACCGGCGTGACGGATTTCGCGTCGCTGGCCGCGCCCGCGCCAGCGACGTTCACTGCGCGCAACTCGACATCGTATCCTTGATCGTTCGTCAGGCTGGTGAGGGTGAAGTCCGTTGTGCCGCCTGACGACGTCCACGTGCCACCATCGAGTCGATACTCGATATCGACGATCGCTGCGCCACCATGAGGGGGCAGCGCATGAATTGCGACGTGAGCTTCCTCGTCACCGGCAACGAGCGACCAGTCGTCGGCATGGACGGCACCGGGCACCGAGGGCGCGGGAGAGGCGAGCGAGGACCTGAGCAGGCCGGCTCTGTGCAGCATCAGGCTCATGCGACATCTCCGAGGGCGCCGGAAGCAACCCATGAATTAGTTGCGATTTTGAGTAGCGCAATGCCCTGCCAGCGGTCCGCGATTTCGCCTGCGCCGGCGGAGACGCCGTTGACGGTGACGCCTGCCGCGGCCGCAATCGACGTCACGCCTGAGCCGACCTGCACGATGCTGATGATCGTGCCGAGAGGAAAGGCGGCCGTGCTGTTGGCGGGAATGGTGAGCGTGTTCGCGTCCGCATTGTTCATCGTGACGATGCGGCCCTTGTCTGCGAGGGTGAGTGTGTACGATGTGGCGGTCTGCGCGTTGACACCGGGCTCCTGGAGCGCGAGGTCGCGGCCTTCGACATTGAGAATGCCGGCTGCAGTGCGGCCGACGGTGGTGTCCGATGCGTGGCCGATGTTGAGGGCGGCGAACTGCGGCGAGGCAGCGGGCGTGAGGCCGGCGACATCGCCCTGCGCGATCGCGAGCAGAGAACGCATCGCCGCGTAATCGGCGGCAGCAACCAGGCTCGAGCCGTCGGCGCTGAGGCCGAGGCCTGCGGTGCGCATCAGAGCCTGCGTCGCCTGGGCAAGCAGCGTTCGCGCGGCGTTGGTGATGGCCGCGTCCGCAACATCTCCGGACAGAAGCCAGGCATCGGTTGCGACTTTGAGTAGTGCGACGGCCTGATAGCGGCTGCCGATACTGCCGTCGCCGCCTGAAACGCCATTGATGGAAACGCCTGTCGCGCCGGCGATCGTCGTCGTGCCTGCTCCGTGCTGAACGACGCTGACGATTGTGCCGATCGGGAAGGCGACGCCTGCATTGGTCGGGATTGTCAGCGTGTTCGCGGTTGCGTTGCTCATGACGACGAGCCGCCCGCGATCGGCGAGCGTCAGTGTGTAGCTCGTGCTCGCCTGCGTGTTGATATCGGGATCGAGCGCGCCTTTGCTATCGAGCGCGGATTGCAGACCCGTGATGGTGCCGATGGCCTGCTTGCCGGTGTGGTTGGCGCGGTCGAAGGCATCGCCCTCGATTGCCTGTGGGTCGTACATGCTCGCCAGCATGTCGCCCCCGCCTGCAGGCGTGGCCCACGCGACATCGCCGTCATCGTTCGAGGTCTTGGCGAGGACTTGCCCGGTTGTGCCGCCGCTCGGCAGGCCAGGGTTCTCGATGTCGACGCCGGAGGGGAAGGAAACCTCGCCCGTATCCTTGTCGATGAGAATGGCTTCGTGCCAGGCGCTGCCGTCGGGGCTCACCTTGAAATGGAAATCATCGTCGCCCGCCGTGCCCATCTCGGCGCGGCCGGAATAGTCCGTCTGGAAGAGGAGCGATGCGGTGTCGGCGTCGTCGTCCTTGTTGAGCTTGAGTTGATGGCCGGCACCGGCGTGATTGAACAGCGAGGCCGGCGAGGAGACAGCGAGGCGGTTCGTCTCGTCTGCGGTGGCATTGATGCCGATGCTGTCGAAGAGCGCATCGCCGCCATCGCCGCCGCCTCCGATCAGGACCCAGGCGTTGCCGCTCCATGTTCTGAGTGCGCTTTCCTCGACGATCCAGGCGCGCCAGCCAGGACGTGGCGCGAAGAAGGCCCAGCCGCCGTCCTGAAAGGCAGCCACCTCGAAATCGTGGCCGGACCATGAGCCCGTACTGCCAGTGCCGACGATATGGCGATCGCCATCGGCCGGAGAGTCGGGCGGTGTCGAGCGGTCACGATCGATGACGGCAAGGTGCACGAGTGCGTCGAGGGCACGGATAGCCTCGTTGTGCGTCACGTGCTTCTGGGCCTGGGCGGCCATGATGTAGGGAAGGCCGAGGTTGGGAGTGTCCGCCATGTATGCGCTTTCTGGCCAGCAGGTTGCGCCTCAAAATCTAGCCAGCGTTTGAGCGGCGGGGATAAGGTGGTGGCAACAGCGCGTGCGATGTGACGCGGCGCGGACATGGGAGGGCGAGAAAATGGCGTACGCGACGGCCGAAGATGGAGTGCGTCTCTACTACGAAGAGACGGGGTCGGGCCGGACGGTCATCTTCGTCCACGAGTTTGCCGGCGACATGCGGAGCTGGGAACCGCAGATGCGCCACTTCGGCCGCTCATACCGCTGCATCTCGTACAACGCGCGCGGCTATCCGCCATCGGACATACCGGCCCAGCACACGAGCTATTCGCAGGCGCGGGCGGCGGACGACATCAAGGCCGTGCTCGATGCGGCAGGCGCTGACGACGCGCATGTGATCGGACTTTCGATGGGCGGATTTGCGACGCTGCACTTCGGGTTTCGGCATCCGAAGCGCGCGCGATCGCTCTGCGTCGGTGGTTGCGGCTACGGTGCTGAGCCGGAGCAAAGCGATCGCTTCAAGGAGGAGGCGGAGGCGACCGCGAAGATTCTGCTGAACGGCAGCATGGACGCCTTCGCCGAGGCGTATGGCCATGGCCCGACACGCGTGCAGTTCGAGAACAAGGATCCGCGCGGTTTCGCCGAGTTCAAGCGGATGCTCGCGGAGCATTCCGCACTCGGCTCCGCCAACACGCAGCTCGGCGTGCAGCGCGCGCGGCCGTCGCTCTACACGCTCGTAGATGAAATGAAAAAGTTGAAGGTGCCGACGCTCATCATCACCGGGGATGAAGATTGGCCGACCCTCATGCCGGGCATCCTGATGAAGCGGAACATATCGTCGTCAGCACTGGCGGTCATGCCGAATGCCGGCCACGCGATCAATCTCGAGGATCCCGACGTCTACAACCGGATCGTCAGCGACTTCCTGGCCAGTGTGGAGAGCGGCCGCTGGCCGAACCGCGACCCGCGCTCCATGATCTCTTCCATCACCGGCATGAAGACATGAGCAATTCGTCCGCCTATCGGCGGACGAGTTCCCGGAACTTGCGCCGCTCCCAATTCACGATGAACTGCGGCTTCGTGGCGTAGACCGCGAGGCCATGAGCGGCAATGCCGATGCCCCAGCCGAACCATACCCACTGGACCCACCAAGCATCGCCCATATTGGCATTCAGGGCCGTGAGAATGAGGAGCACGCCCACGTACGCGGCCAGATGGACGTAAAATCCCTCGATCGCGGCGACGCGCCGGCGCGCGGTCTCGATCTCGTTATGGTGAACCATGAACCTCTCCCAAAGCGTACCGAATAGGGAGCCGCAGCGCGGCACGAACCCTAAACGCATGTGGGGGCTGGATCGGTTCCCCGCGATGAGGTGCGACCTTATGCCTGCGGTTCGCGGTAGCAGCCCTGGCCGATTTCATCGATCAGCGAGCGCTCCTTAGGTGCCCAGCCGAGCTCCTTTCGTGCCCGTACGGCGCGGACGCGGCTGTTCGAGCCCATGGTGTCCTGGGCGGCACCTTCACCCCATTCGGCGGCGGCTTCTTCAAGCGTCATCGCCTCGGTCGTGCCGGCGAAGCCGAGCATGTGGCTGATGGCAACGCACGCTTCGCGCATCGAGTTCTCGCCGTTCTCGGCAAAGTAGAAGGCGCCGGCTGGGGCGTCCCTGAGGACGCGCAGGTATAGATCGACGAGATCGTCGAGGTGAACGTTCGACCAGACATTTTCGCCTGGACCGTAGTGCTTGGCCACGCCGTACTTCTTTGCTGTGCGGACGAGCCACGGAATTTGAACGCTGTCGGCTTTCGCGCCGCGACCGAGACCATAGATGAGGCTCGGGCAGACGATGGTCGATCGCACGCCCTTGCTTCCATAGGAAAGGATCATCTTGTCGAGTTCCACGCGCGCGGCGCGAGCCGGCGAGGGCGTGAAGGGCGTGCTCTCGTCGAAGACATCGTCCACGCGCTGGCCGGCTGCGCGCGTCCCGACGACGCTCGATCCGCTCGTGTGGATGAAGGCTTTGCCGGTGCCTTCGAGCGCGCCGAGCAGGGCAAGGACGGCGTTGCGATGATCGGCGCTCGCTGCATTGATCACGGCATCGGCGGCACGCGCCTCGGTATCGAGAACGGCGACATCGTCGAGCGTCCCGGTGACGGGCGTGATGCCATGCGCGCGAACCTTCACGGCGGCCTCGGGCGAGCGCACGAGCCCGCGGACCTCGTGGCCAGTGGCAGCGAGCGACGCGGCAATCGAGCCGCCGATATAGCCGGAAGCGCCTGTGCAGAAGACCTTCATTCGCGCGTCCCTCCATGATGCATTGAAGCTTGTTTGCTGGCGCCACTTTCTGCCCAAAGCCGGGGCTGTGCAACTGGGACGAGCCGCACGGCTGTGATATGAGGGCCTGAAACATCCGAAGAGGTTCCGAATGGCACTCCCAGTCCCGACGCTCGACCATGTCGTCATCAATGCCCGCACCGACATCGACGGCGCTGCGGAGACCTTTCGCCGGCTCGGTTTCACGCTCACGGAGCGCGGTTATCACACGCTCGGATCGATGAACCATCTCGCAATGTTCGGGACGGACTATCTCGAGCTGATCGCGGTGCCCAAGGATGCGCCGCCCGACGTGCGGCCCGATGTGCAGACATCACCGCCGGGCCTGAACGGCTTCGTGTTCGGGACCGAGGACACGGCGGCACTCTATGCGGCTTTGAGTGGTGCGGGTGTCAATGCGAAGGCGCCGCGCGAATTCTCGCGGCCGGTTCGCCTTGGTGACGGTGAGCATCAGGCGACATTCCGAACGGTGTCGGTACCCGAAAGCGATACGCCGTATGGACGCATCTACTTCTGCCACCACTTCACGCGCGATCTCGTGTGGCGCGACGAGTGGCGGCGGCACGCGAACGGCGTGACTGCGGTCACGCGCGCGGTGTTCGTACATCCGGATCCGGTGGCCGCGTCCGGGCTCTATGCGCGCATGTTCGGCGCGGAGTTCGTACGCGATATCGAAGGCGGCAAGGCTGTTGTCGTCGCTCAGACCAATCTGGAGATTGTCACGGAGGCAGTTGCTCAGCGGGAGTTCGGCGATGGCATGCCCGATGCGGCCGGCCGCTCGACGTATATGGCAGCGCTTGGCTTCCGCACGGTGTCTGTGCCGCGCGCCGCCGGTGTCCTCAAGAAGAACGGTATTCCGTTCGTCGAGTCGCGCGCGGGGCGCCTCGTCGTGCCCGCACACGCAGCCTTCAATGCGACTCTGACGTTCTCCGAGTGAGCGTACCTAGATCACGCCCTTGGCCTTGAGTGTCTTGATGTCGGCATCGCCGTAGCCGAGGCCCGACAGCACGTCCGCCGTATGCTGGCCGAGCTCGGGTGTTGCTTCGAGCGTCTCGGGCTGAGGAAAGCGGGACATGTTGATCGGCTGTCCGACGACTTTGAGCTCGCCGAGCTTGTCGCTGTGCATGTTGCGCGCGATGCCGAGGTGCTGGACCTGCGGCTCGGCGAACGTCTTGTCGATCGAGTTGATCGGACCGCATGGTACGCCGGCTTTGTTGAGGGCGGCAATCCAGTGCGCGGATGTATTCGTGCGCGTTCGTGCGGCGAACTTCTCGTTCAGCACCTTGCGGTTCGCCGAGCGCTTGTTGCCCGTCATGTACTCGGGATCGGTGAGCATCTCCGGTGTGCCGAGGGCTTCACAGCAGCGCTTGAACAGGTTGTCGCCCGACGCGGCGATGTTGATGTGACCGTCGCTCGTCGGGAAAACGCCGGTGGGGATGCTTGTCGGGTGATCGTTGCCGGCCTGTCCCGGCACCTCGCCTTTCATGAGCCAGCGCGCAGCCTGGAAGTCGAGCATGAAGATCTGCGCCTCGATGAGTGAGGTGTGCACCCACTGCCCCTTGCCGGAGCGCTCGCGCTCGTAAAGTGCGAGCATGATGGCCTGCGCGAGGAGGAGGCCCGATGTCAGGTCCGCAATGGGAATGCCGACGCGCACAGGGCCCTGTCCGGGAAGGCCGGTGATCGACATGAGGCCGCCCATGCCCTGCGCGATCTGATCGACGCCCGGCCGCGTCGCGTCGGGCCCCGACTGACCGAAGCCGGAGATCGAGCCGTAGATGATGCGCGGATTGATCTTGACGACGCTGTCGTAGTCCACGCCGAGCCGTAGCTTCACGTCGCTGCGGTAGTTCTCGACGATCACGTCGGCGTCCTTCGCTAGCGCCATGAAGATCGCCTTGCCCTCCGCGCTCTTGAGATTGAGCGTCATGGAGCGCTTGTTGCGATGCAGGTTCTGGAAGTCGAAGCCGTGGCGCTTACCACCCATGGAGTCGATATCGTCCTCCGCCGGCGGCTCGATCTTGATGACGCTCGCACCCCAGTCGGCGAGCTGGCGCACGGCCGTCGGCCCGGCGCGATGGGCGGTGAGATCGAGCACGCGGATGTGGGCCAGGGGAAGGGCGGCGCGCGCAGGCGAGCTCTCGGGCATCGGACTTCCTCCGTTCAGAGGCCGCATCATGAGCGCGCGACCGTTGACGCGAGACTACGCCGCACATTCGTACAAGAGCAACACACGCTCTGCGGTTGAGCCGCTCTGCTGATATGCATGGAAGCTTTGTCTGCTTGACGGCAGTGGCTCAATGGCGCTCTTAGGGCGCGCCTCGCATTGGAATTGGAAGTCACCGTCATGGCCAGCGAACCTGCACCGAGCGCGAAGCTCTCGCCGGCCATGGCCTTCGGCCTGCTCCTGGTCATTGCCCTCTCGTGGGGCATGAGCTGGCCTGTCAACAAGGCCGTCCTATCGTACGTCTCGCCACTTTGGGCCGTTGCGACACGTCTCTGGCTGGCTGCTGGGGTGCTCTTCTTCATCGCTCTTCTGAGCGGCAAGCTGCGACTTCCGCCGCGCCAGGATCTGCCGATGGTGGTGAGCCTGTCGGTCCTGCACATGGGGCTCTTCGCTAGCCTGACGAGCCTCGGTCTCGTCTATGTCTCGGCGGGGCGTACGGTGTTGGTTGCCTACACGACACCGTTGTGGGTGTTCCCGCTCGCGTGGCTCTTTGCGGGCGAGGCGCTCTCCGGGAAACGGCTCGTCGCCATTGCGTGCGGGATGCTCGGCCTCGCACTCCTGGTCAATCCGCTGGCCATTGAGTGGAGCAACAGCGGCGTGATCACCGGCCACGCGCTCATACTTCTGGCGGCTCTCTGCTGGGCCGTCAGTATCGTCTACACGCGCATCCATAAATGGGTGGCCTCACCGTTCGACCTGCTTTTTTGGCAGCTCCTGCTTGGGGCGGTGCTGACGAGCGCGGCCGCCTTGATCTTCGAGGGCTGGCCCGTGATCGACGTCACGTCCCACTTCATCGTGCTGCTGGTCTACGGCGGTACGATCAGCACGTCGCTTGCCTATTGGGCGCTGAGCACAGTCAATCGTTCGCTGCCCGCAACGACGACGGCGTTGGGATTGCTGGCCGTGCCCGTGTTTGGTGTGGTCTCGTCGATGATCACGCTCGGTGAGACGTTCGACGTCTTCACGACCGCCGCGCTTCTACTGATTGTCGGCGGCATTGCCGTCGGTACACTGCCGGATCGTAAGGCCGCCGATCCACGAGCGACGCCAACGCCTTCGGCGACGCGGCGCCATTGAAACAGCGGACACTGCCCGCTACGGCGGTAGGCGGCAATTAACTTCCTTAACGTAAGGTTGTGCATAGGTTGCGGCATTGCAGCAAACGAACTAAGAATGGTCATGTGCAAGATGATTGCCGGATAGGGTGCAGCGATGCGTCGGTTTTTGCTCGTCCTCTCTATTTCAGGCCTCTCGACCGGCGCCATAGCCTCCGGGTATGCGCTATGGTCATTCGTCAGCAATGAGTGGGCCGAGTCCGCCGCGCTGACGGCCACGCACTCCAAGGGCGGAAGCACCGCCGGTCAGTCGACAGTTGCCGCACTCACGCCAGCGCCCAAGGCAACACCGCCGGGCGTATCGTCTCTTCTGGCCATCGAGGTTGCGCGCATCGAAGCGGGCGGTCCTTCCGTGCTCGCGGGGCGTTCGCCACCGAACCACAAGGTGACGATCCTCGCCAACGGGCGTGAAATTGCGAGCGTGACCGCCACTGGCGAAGGACAGTGGGCGGCCGTCGTGCCCGACGGGATTGCCGCTGGACCGCTCGAACTCTCGATCGTCTCCGAGCCCAAGGAAGGCGGAGCGCCTGTGCGCGGTGCCGCGCGCCAGCTCGTCGTGCCTCCGGGCCCCGCGTTCGCGTCAGCAGCTTCGCAGCCCGCGCGTCCGCAGCCCAAGACGGCATCAGCCGAGAACCGAGCCCCCGCGCCGCTTGCGTCGCCACAGCCTATCGAGCGCCCACAGGTCGAGATAAAGCGGCCGGCTCCGGTTCAAGCCCGTCCTGCAGAAGGCGAGGGCGCAGCAAGCAAGCGCGCACTCGCCGAGTTCGAGGCTCTGGTCGAGCGCACACGCAAGGAAATGGCCGGACAGCAGACGCCGCGTCCCGCACCTGCGGCGGGCAGTGGCGGAGCAGCCGCGCCCGTGGCCGAAGGACCGAAGCCGGCGCCATCGGCAGTGCCTTCAGCGGGAACCGTTCCCGCATTATCAGCGGGGGTGCCTGCGGCATCGGTAAGGGCTGCCGAGAGCGCTGCGGCTTCCTCGGTCCCGGCAACATCCGAGACGAAGCTCGCGGCCGCCATGCCGTCGGCAGCTTCATCCGCCGCCACGCCGACGCCTGCCGCAGTTCAGGCGCCGATCCCTGTGCCCATTACGTTCGCGAGCAATCGTGCCGCACTCACACCGAATGGAGAGAGAGCTGCGTCACTTCTCGCAGAGTATCTTCGGCTCAAGAACCCAGCTGGCATCACGCTGTCAGGGCACGCGGATGCGCGCGGGCCTGACGGCTACAACATGCGCCTTTCGCTGAGGCGCCTGGAGGTCATCCAGCGCTACCTCCGTGCGGCGGGATACTCTGGTCAATTGTCGCTCGTGCCACGCGGCAAGCGTGATCCCTATCAGGGCATCGACAGGCGGCGCCTGCCCCTGCGCGAGATCCATCAGGCCGACCGCCGCGTCGAATTGCAATTGACGCCATAGCGCGCACTGGCATGGCGCCCAAGCTGCCGCATCCTGTGCCCTACCAGGGCTCCAAGCGATTGCTCGCGCCGCGCATAGGTTCGTACGTGCCGCGTGACGTCGAGACGTGGTTCGAGCCCTTCGCCGGTTCGGCGGCCATGACGCTTTGGGCGCTCGATGCTCGTGTTGCGCGCCGCTATGTGATCGCCGACGTGCTCGCGCCGATCGCTGAGCTCTGGCGGTCGATCATCGATGCGCCTGAGGTGACCGCGCAGCGCTATCGCGAGATCTGGGAGGGGCAGAAGCCAGGTGACCGCGACTATTTCAATGCCGTGCGCGCGCGCTTCAATGCCGAAGGCGATGCCGTCGACCTGCTCTATCTGATCTGCCGTTGCGTCAAGAATGCCGTGCGTTTCAATGCGGCGGGGCACTTCACGCAGTCCGTAGATCAGCGGCGCCTCGGCATGGATCCTGTGCGTATGACGTCGGCGATCGCGGGAGCGTCGGCACTCATGCGCGGGCGGTCGGAAGTGCGTCAAGGCGACTGGTTGGCGACGACAAGTGACGCGGGCGCGCGCGATTTCGTTTATCTCGATCCGCCCTATCTCGGCACGACGGTCGGTCGCGACCGGCGCTATGCGCGCCAGCTTCAGGAAGCGGATCTGATTGCCGGTCTCGAAGGGCTGAGGACGCGCGGGGTTCGCTTTGCGCTTTCCTATGACGGCATGACGGGCGTCAAGACCTATGGCGCGCCACTGCCGGATCGGCTCGGCCTCACGCGCCTGCTGCTCGATGCAGGTGCGTCCGCGCAGGCGACACTGTCGGGCCGCGCCGAGCGCACCATCGAGAGCCTTTATCTCTCGCCGGGTCTCAAGCCTCCATCCGCCCCTTGTTCCACTCGGCAAGTAGCGGACGAACCATCTTCTTGAAGCGCCATGCCTCGGCATCGTGCAGATAGCCCGAGAGGCAGAACGAGTGACAGCCGACGTCGATGTACTGCTGGAGCACGTTTGCGCACTGCTCCGGATTGCCGACGATGCAGATGCCTGCACCGGGGCGCGCGCGCGTGAGACCGGCCCATAGATTGGGCGCGATCATATCGCCCATGGTGCTGCGCAGCTCCTGGACGCGCTGATTGGCGACGGAATGCGCATAGTGCTCGCGGATGTAGCGCTCGCGTTCCTCGGTGATGTTCTTGATGAGGCCGTTGGCGGCGTCCCAGGCATCGGCTTCGTTTTCCCGGCAGACGATCTGGAGGCGCATGCCGAAGCCGATCTTGTCCTCGCGACCGTACTTGGCGGCGAGCGCGCGCAGCTCCTTCATGTTGTTCGTGATGCGCTCTGTCGTATCGCCCCAGAAGAGATGGACGTCGGAGTGCTTGGCTGAGATTTCCGCGGCCTGGCCGGAGCCGCCCCCGAGATAGAATTTCGGATAGGGCTTTTGATAGATCGGCGCGGCGAGCTCGGCACCTTTCAGCGTGTAGTGCTTGCCGTCGTGGTGGAGGGGGTTGCCGTCCGAGGTCCAGAGCTTCTTGAGGATCTCGACCTCCTCGTCCATCACTTCGTAGCGCTCATCCTTGCCGAGCTTGATGCCCTCGGCGACGATTTCCGCCTCGCTCTGTCCGGCGATCAGGTTGATCGAGATGCGGCCGCCCGAGAGCTGGTCGCACGTCGAGATCATCTTGGCGAGGAGGACGGGGTTGATATAGCCGGGCTTGGCAGCCACGAGCATCTTCATCCTTTTCGTGCGCCCGATCATGAGCGCAGCGGTCATCCAGGCATCCCAGCACTGGTGGCCGACGGGGATCAGCATGTACTCGAAGCCGCAATCCTCCGCGGCGCGCGCCACGCGCTCGAACATCTCCGAGCCGGCGGCGATCTTGAGCGGGTCGCCATAGTCGTCAGTGTCGCCGCGTGTCGGCAGAAACCATCCGAATTCGAGAGGGCGCATCGTCTTCTTCCCTGATCATGCTCTTGCTTGCGGTGACGCTAGCTCAGGAGCGATGCCGCGTGAAGACGCCAGCCGCGCAGAGCCGTGCTGCAGGGGGCTGGGGCGCGGGGGGAACGGCCTGGGTCCCAAATTGATTGGAACGCACCGCGGAACAGGATCAGACTGGGGGCGTCGCAACATTGCTGTATGGAGGGTGGCCATGATCCTCGGAATGTCGATCTCCGCATTCACGACCCTGCATGTCATCATCAGTCTGGTCGCTATTGTGCTCGGCCTCGTTTGGGTCGCCGACCTCCTGCGGGGCCGCCAGTCGGCGCTCATCGTGGGCCTGTTTCTGCTCACGACCATTCTGACGAGCGTCACAGGCTTCATGTTCCCTGCGTCCGCCGTGACGCCCGCGCACATCGTGGGGGGAATTTCCCTGGTCGCGCTGGCGGCGGCCGTTCTCGGGCTCTACGCGTTCGACCTCAGAGGCATCTGGCGGCCGGTGTATCTCGTGACCGCGGTGCTCTCACTCTATCTCAATATTTTCGTCGGCGTGGTCCAGGCGTTCCAGAAGATCGGCCCGCTCGCCGCACTCGCGCCGACCCAGTCCGAGACGCCCTTCGTCATCGCGCAGACCATCGTGCTCGCGCTCGCGATCATCGTCTGCTGGTTGGCGCTCCGCCGCTTTCGCGGCGGAGGCATGTCTGCGGCCTAGGCCTGTCCGGCAACCTGGGGTGGCCTCGGTGCCGCCTTGAGTTCGTCGATCAGGATCTGCGTCTCGTGTGCTCTCGGCTTCGAGAGAGGCGCGAGGATCCTGTAAGCAACCGGCACCAGGAGCAGCGTGAAGATGGTCGCGAAGCCGAGGCCGCCGACGATCACCCAGCCTAGAGCCAGACGTGCCTCGGCGCCGGCGCCTGTCGCGATGATGAGGGGAAATGCGCCGACGACTGCAGCGAGTGCCGTCATCGTTACGGGCCTGAGGCGCGTGATAGCGGCGGTTCGGATAGCGTCCGGCACGCTCGCTCCCTCGTCGCGCTTCTGATCTGCAAATTCGACCATGAGGATGCCGTTCTTGGCCATGACACCGACCAGAAGCACAAGGCCGATCTGACTATACACGTTGAGCGAACCGCCTGTGAGGAGGATCGCGAATATCGCGGCCGCCAGTCCGAACGGCACGGTCACCATGATCACGAGCGCGCTCACCACGCTCTCGAACTGCGCCGCGAGGACCAGGAACACGATCAGAAAGGCGATCGCGAAGACGATTGTCGTGCTTTGTGTCGTCTCGTTCAGCGTCTTGGCTTCGCCGAGCAGCGTGATCGACATGTCGGGCCCGAGCACCTCCGGCGCGATCCTGCGCAGCGTGCTGACGGCGTCGCTGAGATACGTCCCTTCGGCGAGCTGCGCGCTTACAGGGACAGCGCGACGGCGGCTCTCACGCGCCAAGGTCGGCGCAATTGCGACCTCCTCCATTTTGACAAGGGTCGACAGCGCGACGAACCTGCCGCTTCCGGTCTTGACGAACAGGTTGTTGAGGTCCGACGGGTCATCGATCGGACGCCCGCCGGGCTTGACCTGGATCTCGACGATCTCCTCACCAATGAAGAGGTCCGCCGCCTTCGAGTAGTCGACCATGGTGTTGATGAGGCTTGTGATCGCGTCGATCGGCACACCGAGCTTGGTCGCCGCTTCACGGTCGATGCGCACGGAAAGCTGGGGTTGCGTCGTCTCGAAGTCGGTGCGGGCGCTGCGGAAACCCGGCGTCTGCGAGAGCCGCTGCGCGAGCGCCGTCGCACCGTCCGCAATCTTGTCGTAGTCCGTGCCGGTCACGGCAAACCTCAGGCCCTGACCGCCGCCGCGAATGCCAAGGCTGTTCGGCGAACGCGTGGTGATCGAGAGCCCTGCGATGCCGGCAAGCTTCTCCTGCAGCTCGGCTTGGATTTGCTGCTGTGTGCGCGTGCGCTCCCGCCAGGGCGCGAGCGGCGCGACGATGGACGCGCGGTTCGCGTTGGGGCGCCCCACGGTGGTCAGGATGCCTGTGACCTCGCCTTTCTTCTTGAGCTCGTTCAGGGCCGCCTCAACAGGCCCGATCTTGCTGGAGACGTACTCGAGATTGGCGCCCTGTTGCGCGGTGATGCTGATATTGATCACGCTGCGGTCTTCGGTCGGCGTGATCTCACTCGGCACGAGGTGGAACGCGGCATATGCGGTCGCGCCGAACCCAAGGCAGACGGCGACGAAGATCCAGCGGAACTTCAGGCACCAGTCGAGAATGCGCGCATAAAAGTTGCCGAATGCCGTGGCTATGCGATCAAACCGGCCGAGCGCATCGCTATCGCTCTTCGCATGGTGCCCGGTGCCGATCCTTGCTGCGAGCATGGGACAGAGCGTCAGCGCGACGAACGATGAGACCGTCACCGAGAACGCCATCACGAAGCCGAACTCGGAAAACAGGCTGCCGACGATGCCCGGCATGAACGAGACGGGGACGAACACGGCGGCGAGCGTCACGGTGGTTGCAAGCACGGCGAACACGATCTCGCGCGTACCGATGACGGCGGCGGCGCGGGGCCCCGCTCCCATGGCGCGGTGACGCGAGATGTTTTCGATCACGATGATGGCGTCGTCGACGACGAGACCTGTCGCAACCACAAGCGCGAGAAGCGTGATGATGTTGAGCGAGAAGCCCGCCATCCAGATGGCTGCCAGCGTGCCGATGAGCGAGATCGGAATCGCGATCGTGGGCGCGATCGTGGCGTGGATGGAGGCCAGGAATATCAGGATCACGATGACGACGATTATGCTCGCGATGACGAGCGCGATGATGACCTCGCGCACGGCCTCCTCGATGAAAACGGCATCATCGGAGATGATGGAAATGTTCACACCCGGTGGCAGGCTGCGCTTGAGCTCCTCGATGGCGGCGCGAACGCCGTCCGAAATGCCGATGGTATTGGATTGCGCCTGCCGGATGATTTCCATGCCGACGGCGGTCTTGCCATCATGTCGCGTGATTGCGGTCGCTTCCTGATAGCCCCACCGGACGAAGGCGACATCAGAGACACGCGTCGTCGCGTTGAGCTCGAGCGCGCCCACTTCCTCGGGGGTCTGGATCGGCGCTTCGGCTTTGACGAGAAGCTGCTGCGTCGGATTGTCGAGTGCGCCGGAAGGTCCGGTGATCGAAGCCTTGCCGATCGCGGACATCAGGTCGGAGAGAGCAAGCCCGCGCCCGGCGAGCGCCACCTGATTGACGCGAACTTCGATGGTACGTGCGCGGAGACCGTATGATGTCGCTGATGCGACGCCTTCCACTGCGGCCAGCCGGTCCTCGATGACATTGTTGACGAGGTCGGTGAGCTCCGCTTCGGTCATCTTCTCCGCCGCGATCACGAGACGCATGATCGGCGTGGCGTCGGCATCCGCTTTGACGACCGTCGGATCGTCTCTCATGTCATCGGGGAGCTGGCGACGGATGCCCGAGACGGCATCCCGCACGTCCATGGCCGCGGATTCGAGGTTCGTACTGCTCGAGAACTCGATCGTCACGCGGCTCGAGCCGTAAGACGAGTTCGACGAGATCGAGGTGACGCCCTGGACGCGTGACACGGCGCTTTCGATGATGGCCGTGATCTGAGCGTCCATCGTTTGCGGCGTGGCGCCCTCATAGCTTGCGCGCACGGTAACGATCGGGCGGTCGACGTTGGGCAACTCGCGGATCTCGATGCCCTGCAGAGCCGCGTAACCAGCGACGATGATCAGCAGGTTCAACACCACCGTGAGCACTGGCCGGCGGATGAATACGCCAACCCAGCCGCCGTCATCACCGGGCGAAGAGCGCGGGTCGTGTGCTGTCGGTGTCATGGCAGCATTGCCTCGAGTCGAAGAGAGTGAGGTGGGAGAGGGCGGAGAACGCGCGTGGCTCAGGAGCCTTGTGGCCGGACGGTTTGCCCGGCGCTCAGCAGATTGCCGCCCTCGAAGATGACCTTGTCGCCCGCCTTGAGCTTTGCGTCGACCATCACCTGATCGCCCGTACGCGAGATGATCGCGATGTCGACGCGCTCGACGGCGTTGTTCGAGGCCAGACGCCATACGAACGCGCCGCGACGGTCCCATTGCACGGCGAGGCCGGGAACCTTCGGCGCATTTTGCCCGGTGATATGAACGCTTATCGAGAAGGTCGAGCCGGGAATGAGCACGAGTGTTGGATTGGGGATCGCAGCGCGTACAGCGAGCGTGCGCGAATCCGGATCGATACGCGTTCCAACCGCATCGATGGCGCCTTCGTAGACCTCGCCGGCGCGCGTGACCAAGCTCGCGCGGACTGGCATGCCGGCCTTCATCATCGGTGCGACCGACTCCGGCACGGTGAATTCGACAAGAATTGCTGTGCGATCGTCGAGTGTGGCGATCGGCGTTCCAGCGCCAATGTAGTCGCCGATCTGAAGGTTCGTGAGACCCACGATGCCTTCGAAGGGCGCGCGGATGGTCATTCGATCGAGTTCCTCGCGGGCACGGCGCAGGGCGGCATCGGCAACTTTTAAAGCCGTATCGGCCTCGGCGCGCGCCACGCGGGTCACGACGCCCTCATTGAGCTGTTTGAGGCGGTCGACGGCATCGGCCGCCTGGGCGCGCTGAGCTTCGGCGGTCTCGACGGCGATCTTCTCGGTCTCGGCGTGAAGTTGCACGAGTGGCTGGTTCGCCTCGACCGTCTTGCCGCCTTCGAAAAGCACTTTCTCGACGACGCCGGCGTGCCGTGTGGCGACGGTGACCTGGCGGCGTGCGCGGCCGGAGCCGACGGCTGCCACGCGGTCTCTGATCGGGATGATCTCCACTTCCGCGAGCGTCACCGGAGGCGGGCCGCTGGCGCCGCCCCCGCGACGTTGCGCATCCGCGGCGCTCGTCGTCAGCATGAGGAAGCTGCACGCGGCTGCCAACATCACTGCGATGATAGTCGGTGTGGCGGTGTTCGATATCGGCAGCATTCGGCACGTCATGGTCCGGTCCCTCGAATGTGAAGCCGCGCCGCTGCCCGATCATCGGCGCGCTTGGTCTGCCCCGCGCGACTATACGAACTGAGAACGCGCCGATCACCCGTATCCGTCGCACCATCGGAGGAACGGGCCTTGGATGTGTGTCGCGACGGGCGCGCACGCCGTAGGTCGGACAACCAAGATCAAGGAAAGACTGACGATTTTTCCTATGTTGCCGGGTTGACTCATCGCCGGGCCGCTGGCATTAGGGCCAAATCATCGCCGTCGCGGACGAGAGCCCCCATAAGATTCCGCCGCAACCGTCGTGCCCCGTCCTTCGGGGCCGGTGATGTGTCACATCGCGATGCAGCCGACGGGCTGCAACCGCCCCGTAAATGCTGAGCCTAGGTTTTCGCTTCAGGAGGCGACGCCATGAAGACGTATTCGATCGCAGCCATCCCTGGCGACGGCATCGGGAAGGAGGTCATCGCGGCCGGCCTCAAGGTGCTGGAGGCGCTCGCGGCGCGCGACGGCGGCTTCAAGCTCGTAGTCAGTTCCTACGATTGGGGCTCGGACTATTATCGCAAGCACGGCCGTATGATGCCCGATGATGGACTCGCGGCGATCCGCGATGCCGATGCCATTTTCTTCGGCGCAGTGGGCGCGCCCGATGTGCCCGATCACATCACGCTCTGGGGCCTCCGGCTCGCGATCTGCCAGCCGTTCGACCAGTACGCCAATGTCCGCCCGACGCGCATTCTTCCTGGCATCGCGAGCCCGCTCGTCGGCGTCACGGCGAAAGATCTGGATTGGGTCATCGTTCGCGAGAACTCGGAAGGCGAGTACGCGGGTGTCGGCGGGCGTGCGCACCGCGGACTGCCGGAGGAAGTAGCGACCGACGTGTCCGTGTTCACGCGCGTTGGCGTCGAGCGCATCATGCGCTTTGCCTTCAAGCTCGCGCAGTCGCGGTCGAGGAAGCTCCTCACCGTCGTGACCAAGTCCAATGCTCAGCGGCACGGCATGGTCATGTGGGATGAGATCGCGGCCGAGGTGGCGAAGGACTTCCCCGACGTCACGACCGACAAGATGCTCGTCGATGCCATGACCGTGCGCATGACATTGAAGCCCGGCTCGCTGGATACGATCGTCGCGACCAACCTGCACGCCGACATCCTCTCCGATCTCGCCTCCGCGCTTTCCGGCTCGATCGGTGTCGCGCCGACCGCGAACATCAATCCGGAGCGGCGCGCGCCCTCCATGTTCGAGCCCATCCATGGCTCGGCTTTCGACATCACGGGCAAGGGTATCGCCAACCCGATCGGCACGTTCTGGTCGGCTGTCATGATGCTCGAGCACCTCGGCGAGAATGCTGCAGCGCAGCGCCTGATGCGGGCGATCGAGCGGGTCACGGCCAACCCGGATCTGCATACGCCCGATCTCGGCGGCCGGGCGACGACTGACGCTGTGACCGACGGCATCTGCGCAGTACTGCGCGCTGATAACTCTTAATTCGACGAGAGAGGCGACATCGCCGATCAAGGTCGCTATTAGGAGCTTAGTGAGTACAAATCGTCCGCCGGGAGCGGATGAAGTGCTCCAAGAAAAAGCAGATGGCGCGGGCAAAAACCGCGGTCGAAGGGATCAAACTGAGTTCAACGTCCAGAGGATAACGAGAGATATGCGGAATAAACTGACGAAGCTTTTGGCGCTGCCTGTGGCCCTTTTTGGCCTGTCCGTCGGCGCGCAGGCCCAGACGCCTGACCCAAGCTGGCCCCAGAACCTGACGCTCGGGACCGCGTCGGTGGGTGGCACGTACTTCGTCTATGGCCAGGTCTGGGCTTCGATGGTCAATGGCAAGATTGGCACGAAGATCAGCACCCAGCAGACGCAGGGTCCAAACCAGAACATCATCCTCACCGATAGCAAGCAGATCGACTTCGGCATGACGACCATGGGCGTCGCGCTGCAGGCTTGGACCGGTGAGGGCGCGTGGACGAAGGGCACGAAGTACAACAACATTCGGGCGATCTTCCCGATGTACGACACGCCTTTCCACTTCATCACGCTCGAGAAGAACCCGATCAAGGCTGTCGCTGACATCGCCGGCAAGCGCGCTGGCGTCGGCCCACGCGCCGGCACCTGCGGCACCTACTTCCCGATGATGTTCGACACGCTCGGCATCAAGGCCACTGTCCGCAACGGCCAGGGCTCCGATATGGCTGCTAACCTGCAGGACGGCCTGATCGACGTGTTCCCGTTCTGCGCGGGCGTGCCGATCTCGTCCTACTCGGAGCTGGAGACCACCAACAAGGTGCGCTTCTTCACCTTCACGGCTGACGAGCTCGCCAAGCTGAAGAAGGCGATGCCCGAGCTTTCCGACTCGACGATCCCGGCTGGCACCTACAAGCAGCAGACCGAGGATCACAAGACGGTCGGCGTCTACAACTTCGCGATTGCGCACAAGGATGTCCCGGACAGCCTCGTCTATGCCGTCGTCAAGGCCGTGCTCGAGAACAATCCCGAGATGGTCAAGGGCCACGCGGCGTCGAAGGAAACGCTGACGGAGAACTGGGACCGCAACACGTTCCTCCCCTTCCACCCGGGTGCTGTGAAGTACTTCCAGGAGAAGGGCATCAAGCTCCCCGAAAAGCTGCTGCCGCCCAAGGGTTGAGGGCTGCGTGACGTAGTATTGGACGGGTCGTGGCGCTGCCACGGCCCGTTCGGCTATCCGATGACCAAACGATAAAGCATTCGAGCCAAAGGGGCAGGCGCCGTGAGCACGAACATCAAGGATGCAGATCTCGAGGTGAAGGCTCCTGTCACCGACGAGGAGTTCATCGGCACCCGGCGCGTTCTGCGGAGTTGGGAGCTGAAGCTCGTCGCCGTACTCTGCGTCGCCTTTACGGTGTTCCACCTCTTCGTGCTCAACGTCTATTCGCTCGAGCCGCTGCTCTTCCGTGCCATCCACGTTGGCTGGGGTCTCGCAATCGGCTTTCTGATCTCGGCGCCATTCGCGCGCGCAGGAGCGGACGGCGTTCCCTGGTACGATTGGATCCTCTCGATCGCGTCGGCCGCTACCGCGGTCTACATATGGTGGGAGCTCGACGGCCTTCTCTTCCGCGCTGGCGCACAGTTTACGCCAGGAGACATTATCGTCGGTGTCACAGGCACGTTCCTGGTGCTTGAGATTTCGCGGCGCATGACCGGTCTCGCGCTGCCGATCATTGCCGGCGTCTTCATCCTCTACTGTTTTGTCGGCCCCTGGATGCCGGGCGTTCTGCGCCACAACGGCTTCGCGATCGACCGCTTCTTCACGTATATTTTCAGCGAGTACGGCATCTTCGGTGTCACGACGCAGGTCTCGTCGACCTACATCATTCTGTTCGTGACGTTTGCCGCCTTCCTGCAGGTCTCGAAGGCCGGCGACTACATCAACGACGCGAGCAATGCGCTCTTCGGCTGGGCACGCGGCGGTCCGGCAAAGGCGTGCGTTGCCTCGGGTGTTGCATTCGGTGCGATCTCGGGTTCGGCCGTGGCGAACGTCGTCGCCTCGGGCATGGTTACGATCCCGATGATGCGTCGCGTCGGTTATGATCGCCCGACCGCCGCTGCGATCGAGGCGACATCATCGACGGGTGGCCAGATCACGCCGCCGGTGCTCGGTGCCGGCGCGTTCCTCATGGCCGAGATCACGGGTATTCCCTACACGACGATCGCTCTTGCAGCGGTCATTCCCTGCATCCTGTTCTACATCGCCTGCTGGATCCACGTGGATTTGAATGCAATCCGCCTTGGTGTGAAAGGTCTGCCGTTCTCTGAACTGCCGGCCATCAAGGCGATCCTGCCGCGTGCCTACTTGCTGGCGCCCATATTCGTGCTGGTCTGGGTACTGCTCGATGGCTATTCGCCCTTCCGTGCAGGTTCGCTCGGCATCCTGACGGCATTGATCTGCGGCGCCATCGCCGTCTGGTTCAAAGATTTCGATGAGAAGGGCAATGTCAGTACCGCGGGCTCGGAGACGATTGCCACGATGATGGCGGCGGCGGTTATGCGCTTCATCGTGATGGCGGCCCTCGGCTTTGGCATGATGGCGCTGATCATGAATGTGCTGCCGAACTTGCCGGGCTATTTCGGCATTACCGGTGCGATCGCGGTGATTGCGTTTGCGGCACTCCTGTTCGGCTGGCGGCGTACACTCGAGTCGCTCGAGAAGGCAGCGCGTGACAGCATCCAGCTCGTGGCCGTGTGTGCCTGCGCCGGCATTATCGTCGGCGTCGTGGCTCTTACGGGCGTCGGCGGTCGCTTCTCCGAGCTTATTCTGGGTATCGCAGGCGCGAGCCACTTCGTGGCGATGATCTTTGGAGCCTTGATCGCTCTCATTCTCGGCATGGGTATGCCGACGACGGCAGCCTACGCGATCGCAGCTGCCGTCATCGCTCCTGGTCTCACCAAGATCGGCGTTGATACGCTTGTCGCGCACATGTTCGTCTTCTACTTTGCGGTCATCTCCTCGATTACGCCACCTGTCGCGTTGGCTTCTTTCGCAGCGGCGGGTATGGCGCAGGCCGATCCGTGGAAGACATCCTTTATCGCCGTCAAGTTTGGCCTAGCGACGTTCATCATCCCCTTCATGTTCTATCTCTCTCCCGTTCTGCTCATGCAGGGTGATTGGCCGACGATTATCCAGGCAACGGTCGCAGCAGCGATCGGCGTATGGTTCCTTGCGGGCGCGAGTGAGGGCTGGTTCGGAGGCCGTCTCGCGGGGCCGCTGCGCGCGGTCATGGCAGTCGCGGCACTTTGCATGATGCACCCTGGAGGCATCACCGACATGATCGGCTTGGGCCTCGGCGTGCCGATCTACATCTACCAGCGCTTCTTCGGTGGTGGTGGCGGGAAGCCAGCGGTCGCCTGATCACGACATGAAGTAATCGCGTAGCGACGCGAGCAGCGTCGCTACGCCGATGACCGCGAGTGTGGCCATCGCCGCGCGGCGGAAGTGGCGCGCGCCGCCATAGGCGAAGTAGCGGCTCCCGAGCAGGATGGAACCGCCGTAGATCGGCAGCAGCAGCAGGCCGATCACAATCGCCTTCATCGTGAAAAGACCGAAGTACAAGAGCGGCAATAGCGACGACAGCGAGACCGCCGTCATGAGTGCGAGCACGTTGCCGCGTTGCTGAGTCGGCGAGCCGGGCCGCGAGAGAATGACGGCAACTACGGGCGGGCCGCCAATGCCGGCTGTGCCCTGTACGAGGCCGCCGGCAATACCGGCGCCGATGAGAACGGGGCGGCCGACCTGCTGCTCGAGCTTCCAGCCGCGCATGAGCATGGCGACCATGATCACGACGAGCGCGGAGATGACGACTTTCATCAAGGCCGGGCTGACGCTCACCAGGATCCAGGTGCCGAGCGGCGCGCTCAGCAGAATGGCGAGCGAGATCGGCACCACGATGGGGCGTTCGGATGTACGGATGGCGTCGGGCAGGAGCTGGAGCAGCGTTGGAATGCCGACGACGCTCATGGCGGCGACGGCCAGACGCGGCTCATAGGCGAGGCTGAGCACAGGGATCGTGACCAGCGCAGCACCAAAGCCGACAAAGCCGCGCATGAACCCGCCGATGAACGTCGCGAGGCACACGGCGGCAAAGCGGGCGTCGAGTGGCACCCCGAAGAATTCCGGCACTACGTCCCTCCCGGCCCTGCGCGAGCGCGCATGATGGCGCCTTGCTCGCCTGTTGGCCAGCGCGTCAGCGGCGAGGGAGATGCGTTAGGCACGCATGAGCGAGACCGGCTCTAGGACTTGAGTTCTGCACGCTTCTTGGCGAGGGCGCGGTCGACGAAGCCGAGGCGATCCTGGCCCCAGTAGATGACGCCGTCGAGCACGAAGGATGGTGCACCGAACACACCGAGCGCCAGAGCTTCGTCGCTGTAGGTGCGGTACAGCTCCTGCACGCGAGGGCTTTTTTCGGCGGCGACCAGAGCCGTGCCGTCATAGTCGTTCTCGTCCGCGATCTCGCGGCGCACGTCGGGAAGGGCGATGTCGCGCTCCTCGGCCCATACGGCGCGTAGGATGGCATGCGAGAGCGGGAAGGCATCGAGACCCTGATCCTGCGCCGCGATGACCATCCAGCCGGCATATTTGTTCCAGTCGGGATCGGCGGGTATCTGGTGCGGATAGTGTCGGGGCTTTAGCACCAGCGGCATCCCGAGATATTCGCTCCAGCGGGCGAGCTCGGCATCGTGGTAAGCGCGCCGAGGGGCCGGGCGCGTGCGGATGGGCACGCCACCGGTCTTCGGCACGACGGCCTGGAAGTCGTAGGGCTTGAGCAGGAGGCGCACGCGGTGGCGCCGCACGATGTCTTGAAGCTCGGGGCCGGCGAGATAGGCCCAGGGCGACGACAGACTGTAGTAGCAATGAAGCTCGATCATGGGCGCGCCTCTGGCGTGGACGGGAGCGGAGACCAGAATGGCCGAGATCTGGCAGGGCGTGAAGAGCGCGCGCGATGAGAAGGCGCTCGCACGGCAAGCGGAGCGCGTCTGCCATGATCTCGCAATGTTGAATTATCCGCCGGCCAATTGGGTTCCTGAGGTTGCTGGCCCCGATGGTCGGCCCATGCTCGATGTGCTCGTCGTCGGCGGCGGTATGTGCGGGCAGACGGCGGCGTTTGCGCTCAAGCGTGAGGGCATTGCCAAGGTGCGCGTGATCGATCGCAATGCGCGCGGCGACGAAGGCCCCTGGGGCACGTACGCGCGGATGGAAATCCTCCGCTCGCCGAAGCATCTGACAGGGCCTGATCTCGGCATCCCCTCGCTGACATTCCGCGCGTGGTACGAGGCGCAGCACGGCGCAGAAGATTGGCAGACGCTGTACAAGGTCGGGCGGATCGACTGGCGCGACTATCTCATCTGGGTGCGTGATACAGTCGGCGTCGAGATCGAGAACGGGACGGACCTCGTCTCGCTTACGCCGGGTGCAGAAGCTGTTCGCGCGACTCTCGAGAGCGCCGCAGGCAGCGAGCACGTGTGGGCACGCAAGGTCGTGCTTGCGGGCGGTCGCGATGGCGCCGGGGCACTGCGCTTGCCGCAGTTTCCAGGTCTCGAAGGTGCGAGCGCTGAAGCACGCCGGCGCGTGCTGCATTCGACGGACGGCGTCGAGCCTGGGGACTTCACGGGCAAGCGTGTCGGCGTGTTGGGCGCAGGCGCTTCGGCCTTCGACTGCGCGGCGACGGCACTTGAAGGCGGTGCTGCCCAAGTCACGATGTTCGTGCGGCGGCCACATATGCCGCAGGTCAACAAATCGAAGGGTGCAAGCTATCCCGGCTTCATGGGCGCGTTCGGGAGTTTGAGTGATCCCGATCGCTGGCGGCTGCAGTCATACATCTTCGGCGAGCAGGCGCCGCCGCCGCACGAGTCCGTTCTGCGCTGCGATGTGCATCCGAATTTTGCGATCCATTTCTCGGAAGCGTGGACGGATGTCGCGCCGACAGTCGATGGCCTGAGCGCTACGACGACCAAGGGCGGCTATGACTTCGATGCCGTGATCCTCGCGACGGGCTTCGAAGTCGATCTGGCGAAGCATCCCCTTCTCGCGCCCTATGCCAACAACATTCTGCTCTGGCGTGATCGCATTCCGCCGGAGGAAGCGGCGAAGGATGCCGAAAGCGCGCGCCATCCCTATCTCGGCCAAGGTTTCGAGCTGATCGCGCGTGACTCTGGGCGCACACCCGGTCTTGGACGCATTCACATGTTCAATGTCGGCGCGACCATGAGCCATGCGGCACTCGCCGGCGATATTCCAGGTCTGCAGATCGGCGCGCGGCGTCTTGCGGGCGCCATTCTCAGCGGTCTCTTTCAGGAAAATCTTCCGGCGCTCGAAGCGCAGATCAGGGCGCACGACGAGCGCGAGCTCGCCCCGACGCGCTATCTCGTGCTCTGAGATCTATTCGCGGAAGGCTTCTTCACGGCCCCTCCGGATCGCGGGGAGAAGCACCGCGAGCAGGAACAGCAGGCTCACGAGCAGGAAGCCTGCACACACCGGCCGCTCGAGGAAGATCCACCAGCTCCCGCGCGAGACGACGAGCGAGCGGCGGAAATTCTCCTCGATGTGCGGGGCGAGGATTACGCCGAGAATGAGCGGTGCCGGCTCGCATCCGATCTTCGGCAGCAGGTAACCGACGACGCCGAAGAAGGCCATGACCATGACGTCGAACGTCGAGTTCTGCACGCTGTAGGCGCCGATGCAGCAGAAGATGAGAATGGCGAGATAGAGATAGCGATAAGGCACGTTGAGCAGCATCACCCAGATGCGGATCAGCGGCAGGTTGATGATCACCAGCATGAGATTGCCGATCCACATGGAGGCAATCATCGCCCAGAAGAGATCGGGGCGCTCGACCATGAGCTTTGGGCCGGGAACGATGCCATGGATGGTCATGGCGGCGAGCATGAGCGCCATGACAGCGTTCGACGGCAGGCCGAGTGTCAGCAGCGGTATGAATGACGTCTGCGCACCGGCATTGTTGGCGGCCTCGGGTGCAGCAACACCTTCGACGGCGCCGTTGCCGAACTCCTGCGGGCGTTTCGACCACTTCTTCTCGATCACGTAGGCGCCGAACGAGGCAATCAGCGCGCCGCCGCCCGGCAGCACGCCGAGCAGAGAGCCAATGGCCGTGCCGCGGATTACGGCTGGTGTCGCGCGGCGTACTTCCTCGCGGTTTGGCCAGAGTGACGTGACGGGCTGCACCTCGGGTTTGCCGAAGGTGCGCGCCAAGTTCGAGATCACCTCTCCGACGCCGAAAAGACCCATGGCGAGAGCGACGAAACTGATGCCCTCGGAGAGCTGCGGAATGCCGAACGTGAAGCGCGACTGGCCGGTCGTGATGTCCGTGCCGACGAGCCCGAGCACCAAACCGACGAGCACCATTACGATCGAGCGCACGACGGAGCCCTGTGCGAGCACGACCGCCGCGATCAATCCAAAGATCATGAGGCCGAAGTAGTCGGGCGACTGGAAGGTGCTCGCGATCCAGACCATGGGAGCCGAGAAGATCGCGATGATGAAGGTCGCGACCGTGCCGGCGAAGAACGAGCCGACGGCAGCAATGGCGAGCGCGGCGCCAGCGCGTCCTCGCCGAGCCATGGCATGGCCGTCGAGGCACGTGACGACGGAGGAGCTTTCGCCGGGGATGTTGACGAGGATAGCTGTCGTCGAGCCGCCGTACTGGGCGCCGTAATAGAGGCCCGCGAGCATGATCAGCGCGGCGACAGGCGGCAGCGTGAACGTGATCGGCAGCAGCATGGCGATGGTGGCGACGGGGCCGAGCCCGGGCAACACGCCGACGAGTGTGCCGATGAGCGCGCCGAGAAAGCAGAAGAGCAGGTTCTGCGGCGTCAGCGCCTGCTCGAAGCCGAATGCGAGTTGGCCGAAGAGCTCCATTGCCGCCGCCCTCAGAACAACCAGACGGGAATGGAGATCTTCAGGAAGTACACGAAGAGCGTCCAGGAGAATGCAGAGAGAATGGCGCCGGACACGAGTAGCGACAGGAACGTGTTCCCGTAGGCTGCAGGCCCGGCGACGATGCACGTCGCGATGATCGCGACAATGAGGCCGGCGCGATCGAGGAGCAGAGCGAAGGTGAGGATGCCGCCGACCACGAGCAGCAGCGGTCGCCACGCGATATCCGTGTCCACGAATTCATGCGAGCGCACGGCGCTGGCGAGCTGTATCGCCCCGAGCGCGAGAAGCAGCAGGCCGATGACGAGCGGCACATAGCCAGGACCAATGCGCCCGCCGCGTCCGAGGCCGTAGTCCGCACTGATGTACAGCACGGACACAGCGAACAGGATCGTCGCTGCGCCCGCCCAGATACTGATCTTGCCGCGCCATCCCCTGCCGGCTTCGGCCGGCGGGGCAGGTGCACTCTCGGAGGACATCTACAGGCCTCGATCGACGCTATGCCCCGTGGATCAGTCGACCGTCGCGCCGGTGCTCTTGACGACTCCAGCCCACAGCTCGCGGTCTTTCTTGATCGTAGCCTTGAACTGTTCCGGCGTCTCGTAGCGCACGGCGTTGCCGATCCCGGCGAGCTTCTCGATCGTCTCCTTGTCATCGAGCACGACTTTGATCGCGGCATTGAACTTGTTGACGATTGCGGGATCGACGCCCTTAGGCCCCAGCATGCCGTACCAAGTGGTCGCCTCGAAGCCCTTCAGCGTTTCGCCGATCGTCGGAATGTCGGGGAGCAGCGGCACGCGCTTCGCAGTAGATACGGCGATCAGCCTGAGCGTGCCTGCCTTGTGCTGTCCAAGCACGGTCTGGAGCTGCGCGAACTGGCAGCACGTCTCGCCATTGAGCATGGCCTGGATGGCCGGCGGACTGCCTTTGTAGGGAATGTGGACCAGGTCGATCCCGGCGACGGAATTGAACATGGCGAATCCGAGATGCGTCGAAGCGCCATTGCCCGACGAGCCGTAGTTGAGCTTGCCGGGCTGCTTCTTCAGGATCTCGATGAACTCCGTGACGGTCTTCGCGTCGACGACCTTCGGGTTGACCGTCAGCACGTTCGGGACGTCGACAATGGGACCGATCGGCGTGAAGTCCGCTTCGACGTCGAAACCCAGCTTCTTGTAGAGGCTGGCGTTGATGCCGTGCGTGCCGGCCGTGCCGAAGAGGAATGTGTAGCCATCGGGCGCGGCCTTCGCGACGAAGTCCGAGCCGAGATTGCCGCCGGCGCCGGCCTTATAGTCGAACACCAGGGTCGTTCCGAGTGCCTTCTCGAGCGGGGCCTGAATGATGCGGGCGATGATGTCGAGGCCTGAGCCTGCAGGGAAGCCCTGTACGATGGTGACGGGCTTCGTGGGCCAGGACTGGGCGGCGGCCGCGCCGGAGAACAGAGCCGTAGCAACGACGGCAAAGCCAATTCGGCTCAGCGACGCAAGACGCGAGACGGACATGACGGAACTCCCTTTGTAGGCGATTATTCACCAACGATGGGCGGGAGACCTCCGGCGCGTCAAGCCTGAATGTGCGCCGCAAAGGCAATCAAACTGCTTGTACAGGCTGCAGAATGGCCTCGAGCGCAGCCGAGATCGCGAGCGTACGCCGGTCCGTACCTCCTTGCCCGACGACCATGAGACCGGTCGGCGCATCGCCCGGCCGATGCATGGGGATCGAGATCGAGCAGCAATCCAGGATGTTGAACATCATGGGATTGCGCAGGATCATCATATTGATCCGCGAATAGTCATCGTCTTTGGCAACTTCATCGATGCGCGGTGCGATGATCGCCGTTGTCGGCATGATGACGGCATCGAAATCGGCGGTCGCGTCGTTGTAGGCGCTGATGGCTGCGGTGCGCCGCTCGAGAAGTCCGATGTAGAAGGCTGCATCCTGCTCCGCGCCACGCATGATGCGCATGAGAACGCGCGGATCGTACTGCGCGCGGCGTTCCGCGATCAGCTCGCGGTGCCACGCATAGCTTTCCGACGCCGAGATGCCACCTTTGTCGGTCATCTCTGCGATGCGTTTCAGCACGGGAAGCGGCGCACGCGTTATGAGGGCGCCGGCATCGGCGATGCGTTTCAGCGCGGCATCGAAGGTAGCCGCGACATGCGCATCTAGGCTGTCGAGCATGATCGTCTCGGGCACAAGCAAGCGAAGGCCCTTGAGGGAAAGCTCCGGCAAGGGCGCTGGTGTCTCGTTCGCGAAGACCGCATCCATGATGGCGCAGCAGTCGACCGTGCGGGCGAGCGGCCCGATCGAGTCGAGAGATTTGGAGAGCGGCACGACACCATCGATCGGCACGCGTCGCGCCGTCGGCTTCCATCCGACGACACCGTTGAAGGATGCCGGCACGCGGCAAGAGCCACCTGTATCCGTGCCGAGTGCGCCATAGGCCATGCCGTCGGCGACAGCCACGCCCGAGCCCGAGGATGAGCCACCGGGAACGCGGCGCTCCGAGCGGGCCCAGGGCGATGCCGGCGTGCCGTAGTGCGGATTGATGCCGAGGCCCGAGTAGGCGAACTCGGTCATGTTCGCGCGGCCAATGAAAATGAAACCGGCGCGGCGGAGGCGGGCGACCGATGGCGCATCGCTTGTGGCGGGTGCAGCATCGGTCAGTGCGCGTGAGCCAGCCGTCGTGATTTCGCCCGTGATGTCGGCCAGATCCTTGATCGCGATGGGGATGCCGGCATAGGGCGAAGGCGCTGCGCCGGCCTTGCGAAGTGCGTCCATGGCATCGGCAGTCGCGCGGGCGCGCTCGGCGTTGGTCTTGATGAAGACGCGCGCGCCTTCGCCGGCCGGGTCGGCGATTCGCGCGAGACAGTCTTCGATGAGCTTGCGGCTCGTGGTGGTGCCGCGGGCGAGATCACGGGCAAGGCTCGAAAGTGTCGGCTGATGGCGCGTCATGGCTGGCTTCCTCTCGCGGTGCGTCGGCGGTGTTCGGTGCGGGGCCGCACGCCAACATGAGCGGTCAGGCGGGGGCGGCGCAAGCTGCCCGCGTGCACGACTTCGATGCATCGTGGCGTGCGGAAAGGCGCTGCGGCCTCAAGTGGCCTCGTGCTTCCGTGGCAACAGATCAAACTCATTCTTGCTCACCAATTGATCGACGTGTAGCTTATTCCTGCGGCAAGGTGAGGCAGGCCGCTCAATGCCGCTCCGACAGGGATCATGGAAGGGGCGGCACGGGCGAGACAGGGGTGTGGTGCGTACTCGATCGGCTTGCGGGACGAGAACTTCCGGCAGTGCGGATTGTGGTCTCCAGCGCAGACAGGCGCTGTGGAGGCCTTACGCGTGCGCGCACCCCTGTGCCACGGCGCTCTTGCGGGCGGCGCCGGTAACGAGCGAGGGGCCCCAATGAGTATTCGCACGCCAGCGAAGGCGGCTGTTCCAGGTAATGCGCGCGAATTCGGCCGGCGCCATGGAAATGCCGCATCTACGGGCACTTATGAACCCGCGCGAGGTATTGTTCGTGGCGCTGAGCAGGGTTCGGATGCCCTGCCGCCGGCTGACATGCCATCCCGGCCTGATGCACCGGACATAGATTGGCCGCCGCGTCCGCGGACAGCCGATGAACTCCGGGCACGCTTCCAGGATGGTTATCCGGCCAGCACCAGCGCCGCACGGGGGAATCCAGTCGATCGTGAGGGCAGACGCCTCACGGATTTCGATCTGGACGAGCAAGAGGAGCGTCTGCGTATGCCTGAGCCCATGCCTGCTTCATGGCTCTCACCAGTCCAGCCACAGCCGCCGAGCGCCGTGATGCGCCATCTGTCCAGCGCCGCGCTGGGCCTTACAGTAGGGCTCGTCCTCGCCGTGCCGGCCGTGCTCTGGCAGAAGGGCCGCATCGATCCGATGGCCTCTTTTGCTCATGTCGCTGCAAACTTCGGCTTGGCAGCCGCATCGCCGAAGGCCTCGGTCATGACGGCCGAAGCGCGCGAGCCGACCGTCGAAGTGGTGCGCGCCACGCCGCGCTCCGTCGCAGTCCCCGGCGTCGAAGTCGTGATGCCGAAGCCTGTGGTGGCATCGCCGGAGATGATTGCAGCCTCGGCGTCCGTGGCCGCGCTCAGGCCGGCAGTTGCCGAGCTGACTCCCGCACAGATCCAGGCCGCCAAGGCCGACGGACTTATGGATGATGCGCGCCGCCTCATGGGTGACGGCGATTTCCGTGCGGCCCGCAGCGTGCTCGAGGACCAGGCTGTAGCGGCGATGCCGACAGCCCGCTTCCTGCTCGCGGAAACTTACGACCCGAACTACCTCGCCGCGCGCGGCGTGCGCAGTGTCCGCGCCGAGGTGCCGCGCGCTGTCGAGCTCTACCGCGAGGCACTCGATGGCGGTATCGAGGCCGCCCGCCAGCGGATCAGCGCGCTGAGGCCTTAGTTTTTCTTAGGGACGGCCTAACGGCCGGCGCGCAGTCGCGCGCTCATGGCGCAGCGCGCGCTGTGGCCCTGCTCGCGCCGAAGGTGCGATCAACCAATCAATCCGCGATTCTTCAACATGGCCTGTGACGTCGGAAGCCGTCCGCGGAAAGCCGTATAGGCCTCCGCCGGATCGCGGCGATTACCTGCCGAATAGATGAACTCCGCAAGCTTCTTCGCCGTCGCCGGATCGAAGGCGTTGCCGGTTTCCTCGAAGGCTTCGAAGGCGTCGGCATCCATGACTTCGGACCACATGTAGCTGTAGTAGCCGGCTGCATAACCGCCGCCGGAGAAGATGTGCGCGAAGTGCGGCAGGCGATGGCGCATGACGATCTCGCGCGGCATTCCCAAGCGCTTCAGCATGTCCGCTTCGAAGCGTGACAGATCGAAATCATCGAATCTCTCGAGCGCGTGCAGCTCCATGTCCGCGAGCGCGGAGGAGACGTACTCGACCGTGGCGAAGCCCTGATTGAACTTGCTTGCCGCATCGAGCCGCTCGACGAGGGCATCGGGGATCGGCGCGTCAGTCTTGTGGTGGCGGGCGAATTTCCGCAGGACGTCGCGCTGTTCGAGCCAGTGCTCATAGAGCTGCGAGGGTAGCTCGACGAAGTCCGTCGAGACGGCGGTGCCCGCGATCGAGGGATAGGTCACGTCGGACATGAGCCCGTGGAGCGCATGCCCGAACTCGTGAAACAGCGTGCGGGCATCATCGAAACTCAGGAGCGTCTGTTCGCCGTCCGCGCCGCGTGCAAAGTTGAGAACGTTCACGATGATGGGATGGATATCGGCCTTGAGCCGCTGCTGACTGCGGAAGGCGCTCATCCAGGCGCCCGAGCGCTTCGAGGGCCGCGCGAAATAGTCGCCAACGAAGACGCCGAGATGGTTGCCGTCGGCGTGTTTCACTTCCCATGTGCGCACGTCGGGATGGTACTTCGGCAGGTCGGCGCGCTCTTCGAATGTGAGGCCGAAGAGCCGCGTTGCCGTGTCGAACGTCGCCTCGATCATTCGGTCGAGCTGCATGTAGGGCTTGATCTCGGCCTCATCGAGATCGAACTCGGCCTTGCGCACTTTCTCCGCATAGTGCCGCCAGTCCCAGGCCTCGACTTGGAAATTGCCGCCCTCGCGATCGACCATGCGCTGGAGCATGTCACGCTCCTCGCCAGCCTTCTTGACGGCCGCAGTCCACACTTCGTCGAGCAGGCCACGAACGGCTTCAGGCGTCTTGGCCATGGCGTCTTCGAGGCGGAACTTGGCGAACGTCGCGAAGCCGAGGAGCTTTGCGCGCTCGGCCCTGAGCGCCAGGATTTCCGTCGCGACCGCGCGGTTATCGTGCTCGCCACCACCCTCGCCGCGCCGGATCCAGGCGGCAAAAGCAATCTCGCGCAAATCGCGCCGCGTCGAGAATTGCAGGAAGCTTTCGATGCTCGACCGCCCTAGCGTAATGACGTGCTTGCCAGGGTGTCCGAGGTCATCGCCCGCACGCTTCGCCGCCGCGCGCACGAAATCAGGAAGACCCGCGAGATCGGCTTCGCTCTCGAGGACGAGCTTGTAGCCCTGTTCGTCGGCGAGAATATTCTGCGAGAACGTCGTGCCGAGTGTCGCGAGACGCGCGTTGATCTCGGCCATGCGCTTCTTCGCATCAGGCGCGAGTCGCGCGCCTGCTCGCACGAGGCTCGAATGCGTGCGCTCGAGCACGCGGCGCTGTTCGGCATCGAGCTTCTGGCGCAGGCCCCGCTGGAAGATCGTGTCGACGCGCGCGAAGAAACGCGCATCGAGCGCGATGGCCGTGCTGTGCTGTGAGAGAATTGGTGCGATGTCGCGCTCGATGGCCTGCAGCTCAGGGTTCGTATCGGCACTCGTCAGATTGTAGAACACGCGGAGGACCCGCGTGAGTATCGCGCCGGCCTTCTCCATGGCCGCGACCGTATTGGCGAAGGTCGGCGAGGCGCTGTTCGAGAGGATCTTCTCGACCTCGGCCTTGTGCGTCTCGATGGCCTTGTCGATGGCTGGGCGGAAGTGCGGGGGCTTGATCTTCTCGAATGGTGGCAGCTCGAACGGCGTGTTCCACGTTCCGAGCAGCGGATTGCGTGCGGTCGCCGCGCCGTTGCCGTTGGCCTTCGCTTTTCTGTCGCTCATGCGGATCTGCCTTCTGTGTTCGGGGCATTGATGCCGGCAACCAGGTAGCGGTTCAGTCGCTCGGTGAAGCGCGCGGGATCGCTCGGCAGTTCGCCTTCGACGATGCGCGCTTGGTCGAGCAGGAGGTGTGCGAGGTCATCGACCACCGTGAGATCCGCAGCCAGGCGCGCGCGATCGATGGCGTCGATGAGCGGGTGAGCGGGATTGATTTCCAGGATCGGCTTCACATTGATGCCGCGCTGCTGGCGCTGCAGCAGGCGCTCCAGCGTGCGGTCGGGGCCGTGCGCGGTGGCGACGAGGCAGGCTGGCGAGCTGACGAGGCGCTGCGAGACTTTCACGTCCTCGACCTGTTCCCCGAGCGCAGCCTTGAGCGAGGAAATGAGATCGCCGACATCCTTCGGCGCGTCGGCTTTCGCTTTCGCGGCTTCTTCATTCAGCGGGACGGCAGAGAGATCCACATCGCCCTGCGACAGTGACTTGAGCGCTTTGTCATCGAACTTGGGGCTTGCCGTTGTCCAGAAGGCGTCCACGGGATCGGGCAGCAGCAGCACCTCGACACCGCGTTCGCGCGCAGCTTCGAGCTGCGGGCTCGACTTCAAGCGATCGAGGCTTTCGCCAACGAGATAGTAGATCTCCGTCTGTCCTTCGCGCATGGCGGCAATGTATTCGGCCAGCGAGCGCCAGCCATCACCCGCCGTCGAGCGGAAACGCGCGATCTTCAGGAGCTGCTCGCGGCGTTCGAAATCCTCGTAGATGCCTTCCTTGAGCACCTGCCCGAAGGTTTCCCAGGTGCTTGCGAACTTCGCCAGATCCTTGTTCGCAAGTGTCTCCAGCTCGCCGATGATCTTCGCCGTCACGGCGCGGCGGATCTGAGCCACGGCCGGATTGTTCTGCAGCATCTCGCGGCTGATGTTGAGCGGCACGTCCTCGGAGTCGATGACGCCGCGCACGAAGCGCAGATAGCCGGGCAGCAGGGCTGCATCCTCGGTGATGAATACGCGCCTGACGTAGAGCTTCACGCGGCCCTTGCGCTCGACATCGAAGAGATCGAACGGCCGCTGCGTCGGCACGAACAGGAGCGCGGCATAGGACTGGCGCCCCTCGGCTTTGTAGTGGACGGTCAGCGCGGGCGCATCGAGCTGTCCGGCGAGGCTGCGATAAGCCTCGGTGTATTCATCCGCCGAGACTTCGCTCTTCGAGCGTTGCCAGAGCGCGCTCGCCGAGTTGAGCTGCTTGGCCGTGCCGTCCGCGCCGATCAGCTCGACGGGAAAGAGAATGTGGTCGGAGTAGGTTTTGACGATCCGCTCGATCTCGTAGTCGTCGAGGAAGTTGCGGGCCTCGTCCTTCAGATGCAGCGTGATGCGCGTACCGCGCGACACCTTGGCAGCTTCAGCATCCGATGCTGCTTCGATGCTGAAACCGCTCGCGCCGTCGGAACTCCACAGCCACGTGGTTGCCTCCCCGGCTTTGCGGCTCACGACTTCGATGTGGTCGGCCACCATGAAGGCGGAATAAAAGCCGACGCCGAACTGGCCGATGAGAGCCGAATTCTCTCCATCCTTGCCAATGCGTTCGATGAACGCGCGCGTGCCGGAGCGCGCTATCGTGCCGAGGTTCTCTGCGAGCTCACTGTCGCTCATGCCGATGCCGTTGTCGGCAATGATCAGGCGACCGGCCTCCTTGTCCGTCTCGATGCGGATGGCGAGGCGCGCATCGTCACCGATCAGTTCCGGCTGTGCGATTGCCTCATAGCGCAGCTTGTCGCACGCATCGGACGCGTTCGAGATCAGCTCACGCAGAAATATGTCCTTCTCGGTGTAGACCGAGTGCACCATCAGGTGCAGCAGGCGCGACACCTCCGCCTGGAAGGGGCGTGATGCGGCTGGCGACGGGCGGTCGGTGCTCATCGCGGCACTTCTCCTGGTTTACGCGACATCGGATGGCCTCGGGGGCAATCCCGGGCAGCCCTGGGGACCACCTTGGGGGCTGCCTCTGATAAAGCGCTGGGCGGCGTTGGTTCAAGTCCCGTGGTGGTCTGTATCCGGATGGCCAGGGCTGCAAATCGGGTTTGCCGGCCGCGCGCGCCGCGTTAGGGTGGCGCCGCCGCCGTGCCCAAAAGAATCCCGAGGAACGCCATGACCTTCGATCCCGCTGCCGCTGCACGATACATTGCCGATGCTCATCGCACGCGGGCAGCGTTCCGCAATCTCCCCGAGGATATCGCGCCCAAGACCATCGACGAGGCCTATGCGGCGCAGGAGGCGCTGCGCGACCTGTGGACGCCGCTCTATGGCGCTGTCGGGGGGCTCAAGATCGCGACGACGACCAAGGTCATGCAAGCGCTTATGGGCATCGATCATCCATGCGGCGGCGTCATCTATTCGAAGCGTATCCACACTTCCCCCGCGACCATTAAACTTGCCGACCACATGCACGTCGTCATGGAGTGCGAGCTTGCCGTGCGCGTCGGCAAGACCTTCGAGCCGCGTGCGACGGCCTACACCCGCGAGGAAGTGCGCGCCGCTGTCGCCGAGGTCATGCCGGCTTTCGAGCTGATCGAAGACCGCAATGCCGACTACAAATCTTCGAAGGCGCAGTCTTTGATCTGCGACAACGCATGGAATGCGGGCATCGTGCTCGGCGCGCCGGTGAAGGTGCCGGCAAGCCTGGAGCTCAATGGTCTGGCGGGGAATCTCACCACCGGGTCAGGCAAGCACAGCGGCAAGACCGACGATCCCATGGGTGCGCTCGCCTGGATCGCAAACTTGGCGGCATCGCGCGGCAAGCCGCTCGCCGCTGGCCAGGTCGTCATCACCGGAAGCCTCATCCCGACGCTGCCGATTGCGCCCGGCGAGGCTTTCGATTTCGCGATCGAGGGGATCGGCAACGTGCGCGCGACCGGCGCGTGATCCATAAGAAAATAACGAAATCAAGCAACGGATGATCAGCGAGACATGCAACACGAGACGGCGAAAAACCTGACCCGGCGTGAATCCTTCGACCTTTTCACGCCGGTTACGATCCGATTCTGCGATACGGACAAGCTCGGCCACGTCAACAATGTGTCGATTGCGTCGTACATCGAGGCCGGGCGCTGCGACCTCTACTACAAGCTCATGCAGGATGCCGGCACCGACGCGAAAATCGACTTCGTGCTGGCGCGCGCTGCGATCGATTTCCGGCGCGAGATCTTCTATCCCGGCACGGTCGAGGTGGGTTCGCGCTTCCTGAAGCTCGGCAATCGATCCGTTACGTCGGGCTACGGCGTTTTCGTCGGTGACAACTGCGTCGCGACCTCGGAATGCGTGAACGTATTTTTTGACATGTCCACCCGCAAGTCCGTCTCGCCGGATGGCAAGCTGCGCGAACTGCTCCAGGCTGCCGCTGCGCGCTAAAGCAACGGACTTGAAATTCACCTCGCTGCGACGCTAGGTGGTGAGTGAATTTCAAGTCCAAAGTTGCTTTAGAACATTATGTTTCTAAAGCGTCTTTGGGACCTTGAATGCGACTTTGAGATTGGCTCAGGCCTGGGTCGCATTCAAGGTCCCACACTTTAGTGTGTGTGACGGCGCCGAGACTCTGCGCACAGATTGATCACCGCTCACTTTGGCCCGGCCTTGGCGCCGTGCTCGGGCCATGTTTCTCTCGCATCGACAATGCACATGCGATTCGTGCGCCGGAGGCGGAGCGACCACGCTTGCGTGGCGGGGCTCGGCGGCAACCCGGCTGAAACGGCCGTTAGAGGGGCATCCGCATGGCCATACGCTGGCCCTGGCGCCGCAAGAACGAAGGTTTCGAGTGGCACAAGTACGTCAAGACGACGATCGCCGTTCGGCGTGAGCATCGCCGCGAACGGGCGGAAGAAATCAAGCGCTCAGCGCAGGATGGCGCCGTTCGCGCGGCCGAAGGTGCGGCCCGTATGGGGCGTCAAAGTGCCGAGGCTGCCGGCAAGAAGGCGCGGCGCGCTTCGGCCGCCTCCAAGCGCAGGATGCGCATGGGCCTTGAGGCATCTGGTCGGGGGATCAGGCGCGCCCTCGATGCTTCAGCCTCCGGTTCGCGGCGGTTCCTCGCCGCATCTGGACGTGGCCTCAAGCAGGCTTCTATCGTCTCCGCGCAGGGCATCAGGCGCGCATCGGTGGCATCGGCTCGCGGCATCAAGCACGGCGGGCAGTGTGCGGGTGCGGGTCTCGGGAGTTCTGCCCGCTGGCTCGGTCGCGCGGGGCTCGGAAGTGCAGCTTGGACCGGCGGCGGCCTTGCTGCTGCGGGTCGTGTGATCGGCGGCGGTCTCGGGACCGTGAGCCGCCCGATCCTCGATTTTCTAGGTCGACCGGGCGTATCTGGCCCGCTGATGCTCGCAGGCGCCGTGGCACTCGTTTCCGGGCTCGCGCGCCCGATCCTGACCGGGTCCATGGACCGCGAGGCGATGCTGATCATCGCCATCGGTATGGTCTGCCTGCTCGCCAGCCTGACGCCACGCCTACGTTACGGCACCGCTCCTGCAATCCTGGCCGCCGCCTCGGCGCCGTTGAGGCGTATTCCGCCGCGGATCGGACACACACTTGCCGGTGGCGGCGCGATCGTCGCGGCTGTGCTTGCTGCTGTCTGGCTCTGGCCGGCGAGCCTCACGCCGTCTGCGCCGAGTTTGCCGTCGCTCCCGACGATGTCGCTGTCGAGTTTCGTGCCCTTCAAGGCTGCCGAACCACCCATCACGGGCCGCGCCTATGCAGTCGGCGGAGACACCATCCGCGTTGGACAGCAGACAGTCCGCCTCGATGGTGTCGAGGCGCCAGATCGCGACCAGACATGTGCGCGGGCGGACAATCGCCGCTGGCGCTGTGGCGAGGCCGCCCAGGCTGCACTCTCCCGCCTCGTCTCCGGCCGGCAAGTGACATGCGACCCAGCCGGCAAGCACGATGCCGGCCACGTTCGCGCGAGCTGCACGGTCGCCTCCAATGATCTCGCAGCGACCCTCGTCGAGGGCGGTCACGTGCTCGCCGAAGCGGGCATGATGGCGCGCTACCGCAGTGCCCAGGCCAAGGCGCAGCAGGCCAAGGCAGGCCTCTGGAGCGGCCCTGAGGCGCCCGAGCGGCCCGCCGAATGGCGGTCGCGGCTGTGGAACGAGGCTCGCGCCAAGGCGCCCGAGGGCTGCCCGATCAAGGGCAAAGTAGCCGGTCGGCGCGGCGATGCCGTCAGGACCTACCACCTGCCATGGTCACCCACCTATATGAGGCTGCGGGTCGTCTCGGCGCGCGGCGAGCGTTGGTTCTGCAGCGAGGCGGACGCGCGGGCTGCGGGTTTTGCGCCGGCCGAGATCGACGGATAGGCGCCGCACGGGCGTTCATCTGCTGCCGGATCGGATGTGGGTCTGTGCACGTTTCGGAGTGTCCATGACAGAGTCCGTTCCAGCAGTGCGCAAGAAGCCCAAGGCGCGCGCGGTCCGCAGAGGGGTTAGGCGGATGGGAAAAGTTCTCCTTTATCTGTTTTTGATCCCGCTCGTGGCCCACGCCGCATGGTGGACATGGAACAACACGGCGTGGAACTGGCGCAGCGCCAACTGGTCGCCGTCGGGCATATTGAAGCCCGCTACGGCCGACCCGGAGCCCGCCGTTTACGTGCTGGCCGGGCGCACCGGCGGCTGGAAAGGCATATTTGCGCACCACACCTGGATCGTCACCAAGGCTGCCGGCGCCCCGCGCTATACGCGCTATGACGTGGTCGGCTGGGGGCGGCCCGTCCGGACGGATCACCTCTCGCCGGACAGCCATTGGTACAGCAATGCGCCCTCCATCGTGGCCTCGATCCGCGGGCCGGCCGCCACCGCTGCAATTGCCGATATCGAGCGCGCCGTGGCAGAGTATCCCTTCTCGGACGCCGGCAGCTACAAGGCGTGGCCCGGCCCAAACTCGAATACGTTTATCGCCTATGTCGCCAGGGAGGTGCCGGCTTTGGCTCCCGGCCTGCTCCCGACCGCCATCGGTAAGGATTTTACCGAGGGACCGGTCTACGTCGGGCTGACGCCGAGCCGGACGGGTGTCCAGTTCCTCGCCAAGGGCCTCATCGGGTTTACGGTCGCCTGGGTGGAGGGTATCGAGATCAACTTCATGGGTGCCGTTGCGGGCATAGACCTGCGTCGGCCGGCGGTGAAACTCCCCGGATGGGGGCGTATCGGCCTACCCTGAAGCGTCAGAAATGCCGATAATCAGCTGCTTTCTGACGCTTTCGGCCCCCGCGACAAAATCGTTGACTTAAGGTGTTGACCTTATAATTCGAGCTGTATATTTTGCGCCCACTCTCACGGTAGGTCGTAGGGCGCTATCGGGCGGGGCTTTGCAGGCACAGAAGCCGACATCGGCGATCATGAGCTGCCTGCGCTAAAAGCTTCCAGCTCATTGCTAGCCGCCTCTAAACACTATCGTTCTCAAGCAGAGGACAATTTCGGACCAAGATCGCGCGCGCCGCTCGGCGGAACGTTCGATCCTCTGGTGTTGCGAGCTGGGGGCCCAGAAAACGGGCCGCTCGGCTCGTCAGGTTTGGCGCATCCGGCCCTTGGTGGGGTGGGTGCACGAGGTACGGACGAGGCTCGATGCCGACAATTCAGCAGCTGATCCGCAAGCCGCGGGTGAAGCCCCGGGAGCGTAACAAGGTCCCGGCGATGGAGGCCTGCCCGCAGAAGCGTGGCGTGTGCACCCGCGTCTATACGACGACGCCGAAGAAGCCGAACTCGGCCCTTCGTAAGGTCGCCAAGATCCGCCTCACGAATGGCTTCGAGGTCATCGGTTACATTCCGGGTGAGGGTCATAACCTCCAGGAGCACTCCGTAGTGATGATCCGTGGCGGCCGCGTGAAGGATCTTCCGGGCGTGCGCTACCATATCATCCGCGGCGTGCTCGACACGCAAGGCGTGGCGAACCGCAAACAGCGCCGTTCGAAGTACGGCGCCAAGCGGCCGAAGTAAGATCCGAAGGACAACTGGGCGCCGCCCTATGTGGAGCGGCGCTCTCGTATTTGGAAGACTGGCCCCGAGCGGGCGGCACAAGACGCGCCCGAGAGGGCGGCCAAGAGACCGGAAGGAACGAGCGCATGTCGCGTCGCCATCGTGCCGAGAAGCGGGAAATCAACCCGGACCCCAAGTTCGGGGATCTGGTGGTGTCCAAGTTCATGAATTCGATCATGAGCGAGGGCAAGAAATCGACGGCCGAGCGCATCGTCTATGGTGCTTTCGATCGTATGCAGCAGCGTGCCAAGGCGGACGCTCTGCCGATGTTCCACCAGGCGCTTGAGAATGTGATGCCCTCGGTCGAGGTTCGCTCGCGCCGCGTGGGTGGTGCGACGTATCAGGTTCCGGTCGAGGTCCGTAATGAGCGCCGTCAGGCGCTTGCGATCCGCTGGCTGATCTCGGCGGCGCGCGCACGCAATGAGAATACGATGGAAGAGCGGTTGTCGGCCGAGCTTTTGGACGCCGCCAACAACCGCGGCACAGCGGTGAAGAAGCGCGAAGATACGCACAAGATGGCGGAAGCCAACCGCGCATTCTCGCACTACCGCTGGTAACCGGACGACGAGGCAAGAATCATGGCCCGCGAATACGCGATCGAGGACTACCGTAATTTCGGTATCATGGCGCACATTGACGCCGGTAAAACCACGACCACCGAACGGATCCTTTTCTACACGGGCAAGAGCCACAAGATCGGTGAAGTCCACGACGGCGCCGCGACCATGGATTTCATGGTCCAGGAGCAGGAGAAGGGCATCACGATCCAGTCAGCGGCCACGACGACGTTCTGGGCGGGCAAGCGCCTGAACATCATCGACACGCCAGGTCACGTCGACTTCACGATTGAGGTCGAGCGTTCGCTGCGCGTGCTCGACGGCGCCGTGTGCGTGCTCGACGGCAACCAGGGCGTGGAGCCGCAGACCGAGACGGTTTGGCGTCAGGGCGACAAATACAGCGTGCCGCGCATCATCTTCGCCAACAAGATGGATAAGACGGGCGCCGACTTCTATATGTGCCTCGAGGACATCGGCGAGAAGCTTGGCGCGCGCGCTGTGCCGCTGCAGATTCCGATCGGCGCCGAGAGCAACTTCAAGGGCGTTGTCGATCTCCTCAAGATGAAGGCGATCATCTGGGAAGGCGACGACAAGGGTGCGAAGTTCGTCGAGACGGACATTCCTGCTGATCTCGTCGACAAGGCCAACGAATTCCGCGCCGCCATGATTGAGGCCGCGGTCGAGATGGACGACGATGCGCTCGCAGCATATTTCGACGGCAAAGAGCCCGACATCGCCACGCTGAAGAAGTGCATTCGCAAGGCCACGATTTCGCGCGCCTTCTATCCGATGATGTGCGGCTCGGCCTTCAAAAACAAGGGCGTCCAGACGCTGCTCGACGCGGTGGTGGATTTCCTGCCATCGCCTGTCGATCGCGGCGCAAGGTCGGGCATAGATGTCAAGTCCGGCGAGACTGTGGAGCGCAAGCCGCTCGACAGCGAGCCGCTGTCTCTGCTCGCGTTCAAGATCATGGATGATCCGTACGGCGTCCTGACGTTCGCGCGCATATACTCGGGCAAGCTCGAGAGCGGCATGCACGTGATCAACACGTCGCGTGACAAGCGCGAGCGCGTTGGCCGCATTCTGCTGATGCACGCCAACAACCGCGAGGAGATCAAGGAGGCTTATGCCGGCGACATCGTCGCGCTGCTCGGCCTCAAGGATACCCGCACGGGCGAGACGCTTTCGGATCCGAACAACCGCGTCATTCTCGAGAAGATGGAGTTCCCTGAGCCCGTCATCGAGATGAAGGTCGAGCCGAAATCGAAGGCTGATCAGGAGAAGATGGGCGTCGCGCTTGCCAAGATGGCGACCGAGGATCCCTCGTTCCGGGTCAACTCCGATCCCGAGAGCGGCGAGATCATCATCAAGGGCATGGGCGAGCTGCATCTCGAGATCAAGGTCGACATCCTGCGCCGCACGCACAGCGTCGAAGTCGCGACGGGCGCGCCGCAGGTTGCCTACCGCGAGACACTCGCGCGTGCGACAGATATCGACTACACGCACAAGAAGCAGTCTGGTGGTTCGGGCCAGTTCGCTCGCGTCAAGCTGCGTCTTGAGCCGCAGGAGCCGGGTTCGGGCAACGAGTTCGAATCGGAGATCGTCGGCGGCACCGTGCCGAAGGAATACATCCCCGGCGTCGAGAAGGGCGTGAAGAGTATCTGGGACAGCGGCGTGCTCATCGGCTTCCCGCTCGTCGACACCAAGGTGACGTTGTTCGACGGTGCCTTCCACGAGGTGGACAGCTCGGCGATCGCGTTCGAGATCGCATCGCGTCAGGCGATGCGCGAAGGCTGCCAGAAGTCGGGTATCAAGCTTCTGGAGCCGATCATGGACGTCGAGGTGGTGACGCCTGGCGACTTCGTCGGCGGCGTGATCGGTGACATCAACAGCCGACGCGGCCAGATCCGGAACCAGGAGATGCGTGGCAACGCGACGGTTGTTCGTGCCAACGTGCCGCTGGCCAACATGTTCGGTTATGTGAGCCAGCTGCGCTCGATGAGCCAGGGGCGCGCATCCTACACCATGCAGTTTGCTCACTACGCCGAGGTGCCGCGCAATGTCGCCGAGGAGGTGAAGGCCAAGTACGCCTGATCCCCCCGGAGCAATTCAAGATCACTTTTCTGAGTTCAAAGAGGACGCCAGTCGTCCAGACGCATGAGGAGAGCCTGAGATGGGCAAGGAGAAATTCGATCGCAATAAGCCCCACGTCAACGTCGGCACGATTGGTCACGTCGACCACGGCAAGACGACACTGACGGCGGCATTGACGAAGGTCTCGGCCGACAAGGGTTGGACGAAGACGGCGATCGCCTATGACGAAGTCGCGAAGGCCTCGGAAAGCCAGGGCCGCCGCGACCCGACGAAGATCCTCACGATCGCGACGAGCCACGTCGAGTATTCGACGGAGAATCGTCACTACGCGCACGTCGACTGCCCGGGCCACGCCGACTACGTGAAGAACATGATCACGGGTGCCGCCCAGATGGACGGCGCGATCCTGGTCGTGTCCGCGGTCGACGGTCCGATGCCGCAGACGCGTGAGCACATCCTGCTCGCACGTCAGGTCGGCGTTCCCTTCATCGTCGTGTTCCTCAACAAGTGCGACATCGTCGATGACGAAGAGCTCCTCGACCTCGTCGAGCTCGAGGTGCGCGAGTTGCTGAAGCAGTACCAGTTCCCGGGCGACGACGTTCCGGTCATCCGCGGCGCCGCTATCAAGGCGCTCAACGGTGAGAAGGGCCCGCTCGCCGACGAGGCGATCCTCAAGCTCTACGAGGCGCTCGACACCTACATCCCGCTCCCCGAGCGTCCGAAGGACAAGCCGTTCCTGCTGCCGATCGAAGACGTGTTCTCGATCTCGGGTCGCGGCACGGTCGTCACGGGTCGCATCGAGCGCGGCACGATCAAGGTCGGCGAGGAAGCCGAGATCGTCGGTCTGAAGGACACCCAGAAGACCGTCGTCACCGGCGTCGAGATGTTCCGCAAGCTGCTCGACTCGGGTGAGGCTGGCGACAACGTCGGCTGCCTCCTGCGCGGCATCGACAAGGAAGCCGTCGAGCGTGGCCAGGTCCTCGCGAAGCCGGGCTCCGTGAAGCCGCACAAGAAGTTCATGGCCGAGGCCTACATCCTCACGAAAGACGAGGGTGGCCGCCACACGCCGTTCTTCAATAACTACCGGCCCCAGTTCTACTTCCGCACGACCGATGTCACCGGCATCGTGACGCTGAAGGAAGGGACCGAGATGGTGATGCCCGGCGACAACGCCGAGTTCCTCGTCGACCTCATCCAGCCGATTGCGATGGAGGAGCGCGTGCGCTTCGCCATCCGCGAGGGCGGCCGCACGGTGGGCGCCGGCGTGGTGACGAAGATTATCGAGTAATCAGGAGAAGCGGCGAGCGCCCGGTGTTGCACGACAACGGGCGCTCACGTTTCCAGCGGGACGAGTGAGAAGATGAACGGCCAAAACATCCGGATCCGGCTCAAAGCGTTCGACCATCGAATTCTCGATGCGTCGACGCGTGAGATCGTGAACACGGCGAAGCGAACCGGCGCCGAGGTGCGCGGCCCCATTCCGCTTCCGACCCGCATCGAGCGGTTCACGGTGAACCGCTCGCCGCACATCGACAAGACGAGCCGCGAGCAGTTCGAAATGCGGACGCACAAGCGGCTCCTCGATATCGTTGATCCAACGCCGCAGACGGTAGACGCGCTGATGAAGCTGGACCTTGCGGCCGGCGTCGACGTGGAGATCAAGCTCTGACGGCTGGCTGGCGCGGATGAGGGCCCAAGTGCTCGCTGAAGCGGACCGGACAGGAACCAGTGGCTCAGTCCTTTAGGAAAGGAATGCAACGGATGCGTTCCGGAGTGATTGCACAGAAGGTCGGGATGACGCGGCTCTTCACGGAGACCGGGGAGCATATCCCCGTGACCGTGCTGAAGCTGGACAACCTCCAGGTTGTCGCCCACCTGACGCAGGAAAAGAACGGCTACACCGCTCTCCAGCTCGGCGCTGGCAAGCGTAAGCCGAACCGCGTGACCAAAGCCGAGCGCGGAGGTTTCGCGCGCGCCGAGGTCGAGCCGAAGCGCAAGCTCGTCGAGTTCCGCGTGAGCCCCGATAACCTGATTGAAGTCGGCGCCGAGATCACGGCCGACCACTTCGTCACTGGCCAGCTCGTCGATGTGACGGGCCAGAGCCAGGGCAAGGGTTTCCAGGGCGGCATGAAGCGCTGGAACTTTGGCGGTTTGCGCGCAACGCACGGCGTCTCGCTCGTGCACCGCTCGCTTGGTTCGACCGGTCAGCGTCAGGATCCCGGCAAGGTCTTCAAGGGTAAGAAGATGGCCGGCCACATGGGTGACGAGCGCATCACGACGCTCAACCTCGAGGTGGTCAAGACGGATGTCGAGCGCGGCCTCATCCTGGTGCGCGGCGCAGTCCCGGGCTCCAAGGGTGGCTGGGTGCTGATCCGCGACGCCGTGAAGAAGGCGCCGAAGGATGCGCCGAAGCCGGGTTCATTCCGCCCGCGCACCGCAAGTGCCGCCCAGGCTGGCCAGACGACGACGGAGCAGGCCTGATGCAGACCCCAGTAACCACGCTCGACGCGAGCTCGGCCGGGACGGTCGAGCTTGCCGACGCGATCTACAACCTGGAGCCGCGCCCGGATCTCATCCAGCGCACTGTGCGTTGGCAGCTCCTGAAGCGCATGGCCGGCACACATCATGCCCAGGATCGGTCCGAAGTGACCGTCACGGGTAAGAAGATGTACAAGCAGAAGGGCACCGGTGGCGCCCGTCACGGCGACAAGTCGGTGCCGCAGTGGCGCGGCGGTGGCAAGGCCTTCGGCCCGAAGCCGCGCAGTCACGCGATCGGCATGCCGAAGAAGGTACGCGCACTCGCGCTCAGGCACGCGCTCTCCGCCAAGGCGAAGGCCGGCGAACTCGTCGTGCTCGAGAAGGCCGCGTCCACTGACGGAAAGACCAAGGGTCTCAAGGCGCAGCTCGCCGCCCTCGGTCTAACGAACGCGCTCTTCATCGACGGTTCGGATCTCGATACGGGCTTCGTGCAGGCCGTACGCAATATCCCGAACATCGACTTGCTGCCCGTCCAGGGCATCAACGTCTACGACATTCTGCGCCGCCGGAAGCTGGTGCTGACCAAGGCCGCTGTCGCCGCCCTCGAGGAGCGCTTCAAATGAGCAAGCTCAAGGCCTACGACATCATCCGCTCGCCGGTCATCACCGAGAAGGCGACGATGGCCTCCGAGGCGAACCAGGTGATCTTCAAGGTGTCGCGCTCCGCGACGAAGCCGGAGATCAAGGCCGCCGTCGAGCAGCTCTTCAACGTCAAGGTGAAGGCGGTCAATACCCTCGTCCGCAAGGGCAAGCTGAAGGCCTTCAAGGGCATCGTCGCCCGCCAGGGCGAGGTCAAGAAAGCCATCGTGACGCTCGAGGAAGGGCACTCGATCGACATCACGACCGGGCTCTGAGGAATAGAGAACGACCATGGCACTGAAGACATATCGCCCCACATCGCCAGGCCGTCGCCAGCTCGTGCTGGTCGACCGCGACCATCTTTGGAAGGGCGCGCCGGTCAAGATGCTGGTCGAGGGCAAGTCCAAGACCGGTGGCCGCAACAACCACGGGCGCATCACCATGCGCCACATCGGTGGTGGCCATAAGCAGTCCTATCGCCTCGTGGACTTTCGTCGTCGCAAGTTCGATGTCGAGGGCACGGTCGAGCGGCTCGAGTACGATCCGAACCGGACGGCCTTCATCGCGCTCGTCAAATACACGGACGGTGAGCTCGCCTACATTCTCGCGCCGCAGCGGCTCAATGTTGGCGACAAGGTCGTTGCAGGCGCCGCTGTCGACGTGAAGCCCGGCAACGCCATGCCGCTCTCGTCGATCCCGATCGGCACGATCGTTCACAACGTCGAGCTGAAGGCAGGGCGCGGCGGTCAGATCGCACGTTCGGCCGGTGCCTTCGTGCAGCTCGTCGGCCGTGACGCCGGCTGGGCTGTGCTGAAGCTGAAGTCGGGCGAGACGCGGCGTGTGCGCCAGGAGTGCATGGCGACGGTCGGCGCGGTTTCGAACCCCGATCACGGCAACATCTCGATCGGCAAGGCCGGTCGTACGCGCTGGCTCGGCATTCGCCCGACGGTGCGCTCGGTCATGATGAACCCGGTTGATCACCCGAACGGTGGCCGCACCAAGGGCGGCAAGCACTGGGCGACCCCGTGGGGTAAGCCGACCAAGGGCTTCAAGACGCGCAAGAACAAAGCGACGGACAAGTTCATCGTCCGCACGCGCAGCAAGAGCAAGTAGGAGCATCGATCGTGGCACGTTCTGTTTGGAAAGGCCCGTTCGTCGACGGCTATCTCTTGAAGAAGGCCGAGAAAGTGCGTGGGGGCGGCCGCAGCGAGATCATCAAGATCTGGTCGCGCCGTTCGACGATCCTGCCGCAGTTCGTCGGTCTGACGTTCGGCGTGCACAACGGCCAGAAGCACATTCCCGTGTCCGTCAATGAGGACATGGTTGGGCACAAGTTCGGCGAGTTCGCGCCGACGCGCACCTTCCATGGCCACAGCGGCGACAAGAAAGCGACAAGGGGCAGGTAAGATGGGTAAGCCCAAAGCCGAACGGCGTCTGCCGGAGAACCAGGTCCAGGCCGTGGCGCGCAACCTGCGCGTCTCACCGCAGAAGCTCAACCTCGTTGCCGCGATGATCCGCGGCAAGAAGGTGCAGACGGCGCTGACGGAACTCGAGTTCTCGCGGAAGCGGATCGCGGGCGACGTACGCAAGTGCCTCATGAGCGCGGTCGCCAACGCCGAGAACAATCACGGTCTCGACGTCGATGATCTGGTCGTCTCCGAGGCTTTCGTCGGCAAGAACCTCGTCATGAAGCGTTTCCACGCCCGCGGGCGTGGTCGCTCGGGCGGGATTATCAAACCGTTTTCGCAGCTCACCGTGATCGTGCGCGAGGCTGCCGCCAAGGCCGCAGCCGAGACCACTGCAGAGGAGGCCGCCTGATGGGTCACAAGGTCAATCCCGTCGGCCTTCGCGTCGGCATCAACCGCACGTGGGACAGCCGCTGGTTCGCGAGCCGCGCCGAGTACGGCAAGCTGCTGCATGAAGACAGGAAGATGCGCGAGCACATCCTGAAGATGCAGCGTCAGGCCGGCATTGCGAAGATCGTGATCGAGCGTCCGCACAAGAAGTGCCGCGTGACCGTTCATTCGGCGCGTCCCGGCATTCTGATCGGCAAGAAGGGCGCCGACATCGAGAAGCTGCGCGGCGAGCTCGCGCGCCTCACGCAGTCGGAAGTGCATCTCAACATCGTTGAGGTGCGCAAGCCCGAGATCGATGCGGTCCTCGTGGCCGAGACGATCGCTCAGCAGCTCGAGCGCCGCGTTGCCTTCCGTCGCGCCATGAAGCGTGCCGTGCAGTCGGCGCTGCGTCTGGGTGCGCAGGGCATCAGGATCAACGTTTCGGGCCGCCTCGGCGGCGCTGAAATTGCCCGCGTCGAATGGTACCGCGAGGGCCGCGTGCCGCTGCATACGCTTCGTGCCGATATCGACTTCGGCTACGGCATTGCGCGCACGGCCTACGGCATCATCGGCGTGAAGGTGTGGATCTATAAGGGCGAGATCATCGAGCACGACCCGATGGCGTCTGAGCGTCGTTCGCTCGAGTCGCAAGAGGGTGGCGGTGGTGATCGGCGCCGGCGCGAGGACCGCGGCGATCGGGGTGATCGCGGCGACCGTCGTCCGCGCGACTAAAGCCTTCGAGGAACGACTGTCATGATGCAACCAAAACGGACGAAGTTCCGCAAGCAGCACAAGGGCCGCATTCACGGCGCTGCCAAGGGCGGAACCGACCTCAACTTCGGCTCGCATGGCCTCAAGGCCGCTGAGCCGGAGCGCCTGAGTGCGCGCCAGATCGAGGCCGCACGTCGTGCCATCACGCGTCACATGAAGCGTGCAGGCCGCGTGTGGATCCGGATCTTCCCGGATGTGCCGGTGACGAAGAAGCCGGCCGAGGTGCGCATGGGCTCGGGCAAGGGTAGCCCCGAGTTGTGGGTGTGCCGGGTCAAGCCGGGCCGCATCATGTTCGAGATCGACGGTGTGCCGGACAACGTCGCGCGCGAGGCGCTGACGCTCGGTGCGGCCAAGCTGCCGATCGCGACGCGCATCGTGACGCGACTGCTGTGACGGTCCAGGATTTGAGAGTTTAAGAGGCCCGATATGGCGGCAGAGAAATTCAAGACCATGACGCTCGATCAGCTCGACGAGGAGCTGGTGAAGCTCAAGAAGGAGCAGTTCAACCTGCGCTTTCAGGCGGCGTCCGGTCAGCTCGAGAACACGGCGCGCATCCGCATCGTTCGTCGCGAGATCGCACGTGTAAAAACGTTCGCCCGTTCGCTCCGGGGCAATGCCCCGGCGGCCGGCTGAGGAAGGGGATCGATATGCCAAAGCGTATTCTCAACGGCGTCGTCGTCTCCGACAAGAACGACAAGACGATCGTGGTGGAAGTGGAGCGTCGCTTCACGCATCCGCTGCTGAAGAAGACCGTGCGCCGCTCGAAGAAGTACCAGGCGCACGACGAGGAAAACACGTTCAAGACCGGCGACAAGGTGCGTATTCAAGAGAGCGCCCCGATCTCGCGCCACAAGCGTTGGGTCGCACTGAAGCAGCCGGGCTGAGACGGCAGGAAGGACTGAGGATCGCACCATGATCCAGATGGAATCAAATCTCGATGTCGCCGACAATTCCGGCGCTCGTCGTGTGCAGTGCATCAAGGTGCTCGGTGGCTCCAAGCGCCGCTACGCCACGATCGGCGACACGATCGTCGTATCGGTGAAAGAGGCCATTCCGCGCGGTCGCGTGAAGAAGGGCCAGGTCATGAAGGCCGTGATCGTGCGTACCGCCAAGGGCGTGCGTCGCGCTGATGGCTCGCTGATCCGCTTCGACCGCAATGCGGCAGTGCTGATCAACGCCAACGGCGATCCGATCGGCACGCGCATCTTCGGACCAGTGACGCGCGAGCTGCGTGCTAGGAAGCACGTAAAGATCATGTCGCTTGCGCCGGAGGTTCTGTAATGCCGTCGCTTAAGATCAAGAAAGGTGACCACGTCATCGTGCTCGCGGGCCGCGACAAGGGCAAGCACGGCGAGGTCATCAAGATGCTCCCCAAGGAGAACCGCGCGCTCGTGCGTGGCGTGAACATGGTGCGCCGCCATCAGAAGCAGAGTGCGACCACCGAGGGTGGGATCATCTCCAAGGAAGCAACCATAGAACTGTCGAACCTCGCGCTCGAGGATCCGAAGGACGGCAAGCCGACGCGTGTCGGTTTCAAGTTCCTCGACGATGGCCGCAAGGTGCGGTTCTCGAAGCGCTCGGGCGAAGTTATTCCGGAGAAGTCATAAGCCATGGCCGACAACGCGAAACAGAAGGGCGGCAGCGCCCCCGCTGGCGCCAAAGGCGGTAAGCCCACACAGGGCAAAGGTCCGCCAGCCAAGGAAGCCAAGGGCAAGCCCGCCACAGGTGCGGCAGCAGCTCCGAGGAAGCCACGCCCGGCGGACTACAAGCCGCGTATGAAGGCGCTTTACGAGGCGGAGATCCGCAAGAAACTTGCGGAGCACTTCGGGTACAGCAACCCGATGCGCATTCCGCGCCTCGAGAAGATCGTGCTCAACATGGGCGTCGGCGAGGCCGTCAACGACCGCAAGAAGGTTGAGAACGCCTCGAAGGATCTCGCGATGATTGCGGGCCAGCGGCCGGTGATCACGCGGGCACGGAAGTCGATTGCGACGTACAAGGTGCGCGAGAACATGGCGCTCGGCGCCAAGGTTACGCTGCGCGGCGATCGCATGTACGAGTTCCTCGACCGTCTGGTCACGATCGCGCTGCCGCGCGTGAAGGACTTCCGCGGGCTGAATGCGAAGAGCTTCGACGGACGCGGCAACTTTGCGCTCGGCCTCAAGGAGCACATCGTGTTCCCGGAGATCGACTATGACCAGGTCGACGAGATCTGGGGCATGGACGTGATCGTGTGCACGACCGCGGGCACCGACGACGAGGCTCGCGAGTTGCTGCGCGCTTTTAATTTTCCGTTCCGCACGTAATGGGACGAATGAAGTTCAGGCAGGCAGCGACCCTGCCGGCATATGGGTCTTGGAGGACCTGATGGCGAAGAAGAGCTCGATCAACAAGAATCAGCGCCGGCGCAAGCTGGTGGATCAGTACGCCGAGCGGCGCAAAGAGCTGAAAGAGACGGCGGCCGATCTCAAGCAGCCGGCCGAGGTGCGCTTTGCGGCGCAGCTCAAGCTCGCCACGTTGCCGCGGAACTCGTCGAAGACGCGTATCCGCAACCGCTGCGAAATCACGGGCCGCTCGCGCGGTTACTATCGCAAGCTCAAGCTGTGCCGCAATCAGCTCCGCGAGCTGGCAAGCCAGGGCATGATCCCCGGCATGGTCAAGTCGAGCTGGTAGAAGGACGAGACCCTATGGCGATGAACGATCCGCTCGGCGATATGCTCACCCGCATCCGCAATGCGCAGATGCGGCGGCGGCCGAAGGTGACCAGCCCGGCCTCCAACCTCAGGACGCGCGTTCTCGACGTGCTGGCCGAGGAAGGCTATATCCGCGGTTACACGCGCGTCGATCACAAGAACGGCATGTCCGAGCTCGAGATCGAGCTCAAGTACCAGAACGGTCAGCCGGCGATTAAGGAGATCTCCCGCGTCTCCAAGCCCGGCCGTCGCGTGTACTCGCCGCTCCGCGATCTCCCGACGGTCGCCAACGGCCTCGGCCTCTCGATCCTGTCGACGCCGAAGGGCGTGATGTCGGATACGAGGGCGCGCGAGGAGCAGGTCGGCGGCGAGGTGCTCTGCAGCGTATTCTGAGGCGTGGGTGCCCTAACCAGATTGGGCGCCTACGGCTGGATGATTTGAATTGAGGAAATGAGGCGATGTCGCGCATCGGCAAGAAACCGGTCCCCATTCCCGCCAACGTGCAGGCGGAAGTGAGCGGCCAGACTGTCAAGGTCAAGGGGCCGAAGGGCGAGCTTTCCGTGACGCTCCCCGAGGACGTCAAGGTCGAGAAGACCGCCGACGGTGTCAGCGTAACGCCGCGCGAGGACACGCAGCGTGCGCGTAGCATGTGGGGTCTCTCGCGCACGCTCGTCGACAACCAGATCAAGGGTGTCGTCAACGGTTATGCTGAGACGCTCGAGATTCACGGCGTTGGCTTCCGTGCCCAGCTGAAGGGCAAGGATCTGACGCTGCAACTCGGGTTCAGTCACGAGATCAACTACAAGATTCCCGACGGTATCGACGTGAAGCTCGGCGGTCCGCGCCAGGATCACGTGCTTATCTCAGGTATCGACAAGCAGAAGGTTGGGCAGGTTGCGGCTGAGATCCGTGGCTACCGACCGCCAGAGCCGTACCAGGGCAAGGGTGTTCGCTATCAAGGCGAGTTCATCCTGCGCAAGGAAGGCAAGAAGAAGTAGCGAGAGAACCGATGAGCGCCCACGACAAACAGTTCCAGCGCCGCGCCCAGCGCGTACGGCGGACCTTGAAGAAGGTCGCGAACGGGAAGCCGCGCCTGTCGGTTTTCCGTTCGTCCAAGCATATCTATGCGCAGGTGATCGACGACGCCAAGGGCGTGACGGTTGCCGCTGCCTCGAGCATCGAAAAAGATCTCAAGGGCAAGCTGAAGACTGGCGCGGACAAGGCTGCGGCTGCCGAAGTCGGCAAGCTGCTTGCCGAACGCGCGGTCAAGGCTGGCATTGCCGAGGTCGTCTTCGATCGCGGCGGCTACATCTATCACGGACGCGTCAAGTCGCTGGCCGATGCGGCCCGCGAAGGCGGCCTGAGCTTCTGAGCGAGAAAGGTTTATCGACGTGGCACGCAATCCTTCCCGAGATCGGGACCGCGACGACGATCGCAAAGGCGATTTCACCGAGAAGCTCGTCCATATCAACCGCGTTGCGAAGGTTGTGAAGGGCGGTAAGCGCTTCGGTTTCGCGGCGCTCGTGGTCGTCGGCGATCAGCAGGGCCAGGTCGGTTTCGGCCATGGCAAGGCGCGCGAAGTGCCTGAAGCCATCCGCAAGGCTGGCGAGGCTGCGCGCCGCGCGATGCTGCGTGTGCCGATGCGCGACAAGCGTACGCTGCATCATGACTGCAAGGGCCGCCATGGTGCGGGCCGCGTCATCCTTCGTGCAGCGCCTCCCGGTACGGGCATCATCGCAGGTGGCCCCATGCGTGCGGTGTTCGATGCGCTCGGCGTGCGCGACGTCGTCGCGAAGTCGCTTGGTTCGTCGAACCCCTACAACATGGTTCGTGCAACCTTCGACGCGCTGAAGACGCAGGAGAACCCGCGCGCTGTTGCTGCACGTCGCAGCAAGAAGGTGAGCGAGATCGTTGCGCGCCGTCGTGACACGGCGGGCGATGCGACGACCGAGGCCGCGCAGGACTAGTCAAGCTCTTGGAACTGGGCGGCGCTGAGTGGCGCCGCCGGGATCCAGGCCAGAGGACACGAAGAACATGGCAGACGGTAAGAGCGGCGCCGGCAAGACGATCACCGTCGAGCAGATCGCGAGCCCCATGCGGCGCCCGGACATACAGCGCCAGACCCTCATCGGTCTTGGCCTCAACAAGCTGCACCGCCGGCGTACGCTCGTGGATACGCCCGACGTGCGCGGCATGATCAACAGAATTTCGCACCTCGTGAAAATCGTCGAAGAGACGAAATAGCGACGTCGAGCAATGAAGGAGCGCGGGGCCATGCGGCTCAACGACATCAAGGACAATGCCGGTTCGCGCAAGACGCGCGTCAGGATCGGCCGTGGCATCGGCTCAGGCGTCGGCAAGACCGGCGGTCGCGGTGGTAAGGGTCAGACGGCGCGCTCGGGCGTCGCGATCGGGGGCTTCGAGGGCGGCCAGATGCCGCTCCATCGGCGTCTGCCGAAGCGCGGTTTCCGCTCGCGCAGCCGCGATGAATTCAACGAGGTTTCGGTCGGCAATCTTCAGGGGGCTGTCGATATCGGCCGCCTCGATGCGGGCAAGCCGGTCGATATCGCGGCGCTCAAGGCCGCGGGCCTTGTACGTCGTGAGCTGAGCGGTGTTCGCATTCTCGGCGACGGCGAGATCAAGTCGGCGTTGAAGCTGACGGTCAATCACGCATCGGCTTCCGCACGCGCGGCCATCGAGAAGGCTGGCGGCGCCATCACGCTGATCGAGCGCAAGGTGCTGGCGGCGGACGAGGCCAAGCGCGCGAAGACCGCAGCCAAGAAGGCCAAGTCGGACGGCACGAAGAAGAAGTCCGAAGACGAATAGGCCGCGTATCTGGTCGGGGCGGGAAACGGGTGCGGAACGGTTGTTGGGGGCCGCGTCGCTGTCGCCAGTTGCACCGAACCTGTTCAAGCCCCATGTTGATCGAAATTCTTGTGGCTCCGCCCGGCCCTCCGGTGCGGGGCCCGAGTCCGTCCCGGGAGCCTGAGACGCCATGGTATCGGCCGCCGAGCAACTTGCAGCCAACTTGAACTTCGGTGCCTTTTCGAAGGCCGAAGAACTCAAGAAGCGGATCTGGTTCACGCTAGGGGCGCTTGTCGTCTACCGCATCGGTACGTTCATTCCGATGCCGGGCATCGATCCGGTCGCCTTCGCCGAGACATTTCGCCAGAATTCGTCTGGCATTCTCGGCATGGTCAATCTGTTCGCCGGCGGCGCGATCGAGCGCATGGCGATCTTTGCGCTCAACATCATGCCCTACATCTCTGCATCGATCATCATGCAGCTGATGTCGTCGGTCTCGCCCAAGCTCGAAGCGCTCAAGAAGGAAGGTGAGCAGGGCCGCAAGCAGATCAACCAGTACACCCGTTACCTGACCGTGGTGCTCGCCGCCTTCCAGGCGTACGGCATCGCCATAGGTCTTCAAGGTTCGTCCGGCCCATCTGGCTCTGTGGTCGTCGAACCAGGCTTGTTCTTCCAGATGTCGACCGTGATCACGCTGGTCGGCGGCACCATGTTCCTCATGTGGCTCGGCGAGCAGATCACGGCGCGGGGCGTCGGTAACGGCATCTCGCTCATCATCTTCGCCGGCATCGTCGCCGGATTGCCGAGTGCGATCATCGGCCTCTTCGAGCTGGCCCGCACGGGCGCGCTCGCGACGCCGCTGCTGCTGATGCTCCTCGTGCTCATGCTCGCGGTCGTCGCCGCGATCGTTTTCATGGAGCGCGCACAGCGCCGGCTGCTCATCCAGTATCCGAAGCGCCAGGTCGGCAATCGCATGTTCCAGGGCGAGGCTTCGCACCTGCCCTTGAAGCTCAACACCGCGGGCGTCATTCCGCCGATCTTCGCATCCTCGCTGTTGTTGCTGCCGATCACGGCGGCCCAGTTCAGCCAGGGTGGCACCGGCGGCTCCGAATGGCTGAATGCAATCGTGGCTGCGCTTGGTCGCGGCCAGCCGCTGCACATCGCCGTCTATGTGGCGATGATCATCTTCTTTGCGTTCTTCTATACGGCCGTCGTTTTCAACGCGAACGATACGGCCGATAACCTGCGCAAGTACGGCGGCTATCTGCCGGGCATCCGGCCGGGCCAGAAGACTGCCGAGTACATCGACTACGTGCTGACCCGCATTACGCTTGTTGGTGCCATCTATCTCGCGATCGTGTGCGTCCTGCCCGAGCTGTTGATCGCCTATGCGGCGGTACCCTTCTACTTCGGCGGCACGTCACTGCTCATTGCGGTGAGCGTCACAATGGATACCGTGGCCCAGGTACAGAGCCATCTGCTGGCTCATCAGTACGAAGGGCTGATCAAGAAGGCGAAGCTTAGGGGCGCGTCGTCGCGGAGTGGCCGGAGATGAAACTGATCCTGTTGGGGCCGCCGGGGGCCGGCAAGGGGACACAGGCTCAGCAGCTCGCAAAGAACCGCAGCCTCGTACAACTTTCGACCGGTGAGATGCTGCGCGCCGCCGTCAAGGCCGGGACCGACGTGGGTCTCAAGGCCAAGGCGCTCATGGACAAGGGCGAGCTCGTCTCAGACGACGTTGTCGTCGGCATCATCGCGGAGCGTATCGAGCAGCCGGACTGCAAGTCCGGCTTCATTCTCGACGGGTTTCCGCGAACGCTCCAGCAGGCAGCGGCGCTCGATCGCATGCTCGCCAGCAAGGGCGACCGCATGGATGCGGTCGTCGAGCTCAAGGTCGACTACAATCGCCTTGTTGAGCGTATTGTCGGTCGCTATGCCTGCGCCAAGTGCGGCGAGGGCTACCACGATCGCTTCAAGCGCCCGAAGGTTCGCGGGGTCTGCGACGTGTGCGGTAGTACCGATTTCACGCGCCGTGCCGACGACAACGCGGAGACCGTCACCACGCGTATGATGGCCTACTACCGCGAGACCTCGCCGCTCATCGGCTATTACTTCTGTAAAGGCAACCTTCATGCCGTCGACGGGATGGAGCCGATCGAAGACGTCGCCGTCGCGATTGAAGGCATCCTCAACAAGCTGTCTTAGGACGGGCGCCCCATCGCGGCCATACGGCCGACCCCATTCCATGGCACGTGGGCAGGTCACGCAGCAGACCGGCGCTTCAACCGTGCGCCGGTCTGCTCTATAAGTTTGTGCCCGCGCATCGTCGGTCAGACCGCTTGCGATGCCCGCGGCAGGCTCGTAGGGGACCGATGAGCACCTCGTGTAAATCCGAATGGCGTCGTATTGGCGGGCTCGGCCTTGCGGCCCTGCTGTCGCTGCTTGCGCTCGGACATCTTGCTCCTGCAGCAGCTCAGCGCAAAGAGCCCCCGCCGTCGCGAGCTGCTGCACAATACTCGTACGCGCCCATCGTCAAGCGGGCGGCACCTGCCGTCGTCAACGTGTACGCTCGTGGTCGCGTTGCCGCACAGCCGCCAGGCTTGCCAGCGGACTTTCTGTTCCGGGATTTTTTCCGCGACCGGATGGGCATGTCGCGCGACCGCGTGCAGAGCGCGCTCGGGTCGGGCGTGATCGTGTCGTCGGACGGCGTCATCGTGACCAATACGCACGTGGTCAAGGTCGGTGCCACGTCGGAGATTCGCGTCGTGCTCGCCGACCGGCGTGAATTCGACGCGCGAATCGTTCTGCAGGACGAGAAGACCGACATTGCCATTCTGCGAGTGGAAGGAGGCGATGGGAAATTCCCGTCCCTTCAGTTCGAGGATTCCGACAGCGTCGAGGTCGGCGATCTGGTGCTGGCGATCGGCAATCCCTTCGGCGTCGGGCAGACCGTGACCAGCGGCATCATTTCTGCGCTCGGCCGCTCCGAAATCGGGCGCGCCGACATTCAGTCCTATATCCAGACGGATGCCCCCATCAATCCGGGCAATTCCGGCGGTGCGCTCGTCGACATGGCCGGTCGCCTGATTGGTATCAACACGGCAATCTATTCGGGATCCGGCGGCTCGCACGGCGTAGGCTTCGCCATTCCATCGAACCTCGTTCGGCTCTACGTGGATAGCGCGCTCACCGGTAAGAAGATCCAGCGCCCTTGGCTCGGCGCGCGGCTCGATTCCATCACGCGTGAGATTGCCGAGGGCCTGCGGCTCAATCGCTCGTCCGGCGCGCTCGTGACGCGGGTGCACAAGGACGGACCTGCAGCGCTTGCCGGATTGGAGCCGGGTGACGTGATCACGATGGTCGATGGCCACGAGGTCTCCGATGCGCGTACGGTCAACTACCGCCTTGCAACGCGCGGCATCGGTCAGACGGTTCAGGTCAATGCTATCCGCAAGGGGCGCACGGTATCGCTCCAGCTTTCGCTCCAACCGCCGCCGCCGATCGGTCCGGATGACGTGCGCAATTTCACCGGCGATCATCCGCTCGACGGCGCCCGCATCGCCAACCTGGTGCCGCATGTGGCGGACGAGCTCGACATCGATGAGACCGGCGGCACCGTGGTGCTGAGCGTGCGCTCGGGGTCGGTTGCGGAGCGGCTCAACCTCAGGCCGGGCGACATCATCGTGTCGGTCGGCGATCAGCAGATCGATTCGGTTGTGCAACTCGAACAAAGTCTCGCCCGCCGCCCTTCGCTATGGCGCATCGTGATCAAGCGGGGCCGGCAGGTCGTGCAATTGCAGATTCCCGGCTAACCGCGAGGCAGCCTTACAGGAGCGGCGAGAGCGCCATGACCGACGCAATTGAGGAAACGATAACCGCGGCGCTGATCGTGATCGGTGACGAGATCCTGTCGGGGCGCACGAAGGACAAGAACATCGGCACGATCGCCGATCATTGCACGATGATCGGCATCCGGTTGAAAGAGGTGCGTGTCGTCGCTGACGATGAAGGCGAGATCGTCCAGGCCGTCAACGAGCTGCGCCGCCGCTACACCTATGTCTTCACGACCGGTGGCATCGGCCCTACGCACGACGACATCACGGCGGACAGCATCGCCAAGGCGTTCGGCGTGACGATCGATCATCATCCTGAAGTGAAGGCGCTGATGCTCGAAAATTACGCGCGCCGCGGTGTCGAGGCGACGCCGGCGCGGCTGCGCATGGCGCGCATTCCGGACGGCGCCAGTCTCGTTAAGAACAAGGTCTCCGTCGCGCCCGGCTTCCGTCTCGAGAACGTGATTGTCATGGCGGGCATTCCGGTCGTGATGCAGGCGATGCTCGATTCCGTCACGCCGGAGCTCAGGACAGGGCGCAAGATGCTCTCCGTGAACATCGAGATGCTGAAACCCGAAGGCGAGGTGGCCGCGCCACTGGAAGCCGCGCAGAAGGCCTTTCCTGATGTGTCCATGGGCAGCTATCCCTTTGTCCGCGATGGCCGGCTCTATGGCACCGAGCTCGTGCTTCGTGCGACGGATGCAGACCGCCTCGCCGCGGCAGAAGCGGATCTCAAGGCACGGCTGACGGCCGCCGGTCTTATGGGGTGACGAGAATGGCTGGAGCGCAGAGAGAGGAAGGCGGGGGCAGGCGCACTCAGCGCGAAGCGCGGCTCGCCAACAAGCTGCGCCAAAATCTCGTCAAGCGCAAAGCGAAGACCCGCGCGACGCGCGACGCCGCAAAAAACACTACCGCCGAAGCTGCGTCTCTGCACGACGACGCTCGCGGCCGTAGCAGCGACGAGTGCGAGTCGTGAGTGCCGCGATCGGTAGCATCGGCGTCATCGGCGGCGGGGCGTGGGGCACGGCGCTTGCCGAAGTTGCCTGCATGGCCGGTTCTCGAACATTGCTCTGGGCACGCGATCCATCAGTCGTGGATGAAATCAACACGCGACACACGAACACGGCCTACCTTCCCAACCTCACTCTCAATCCCGGGCTTGCCGCGACGAGTGACCTCGCGCGTATGGCTGAGGTCGATGCCATTCTGCTCGCGACACCTGCACAAACGCAGCGCGCTATGGCTCTCGCAGTTGCGCCGCACATCGTGCCGGGCAAGCCCGTGGTCATCTGCTCCAAAGGACTCGAGCAGACGACCGGCAAGCTGATGACCGATGTTCTGGCCGAGACAATGCCGGATTGCAGCATGGCCGTTCTGTCCGGCCCGGGATTCGCCGAGGACGTGGTGCGTGGCCTTCCGACGGCGCTCACTTTGGCCTGCGGAGACGAGGCTTTGGGCAAGGCTCTCGTTGCCGCCATCGGCTGCCGCCACTTCCGACTGTATTGGACGGGAGACACGACCGGCGCCGCCTTCGGTGGTGCGATGAAGAACGTGCAAGCGATCGCTGCCGGCATCGTCGTCGGCCGCAGCCTCGGCGCCAGCGCCCACGCGGCGCTCGTCACGCGCGGCTTCGCCGAAATGCGCCGCCTTGGTGCTGCGTTCGGCGCCAATCCCGACACGCTCGTTGGCCTCTCTGGTCTCGGGGATCTCCTGCTGACGTGCGGTAGTCCGCAGTCGCGCAATATGCGGCTCGGCCGGCTGCTCGGCCAGGGACGTTCACTGAGTGAGGCACTCGCGGAGCTGCACTCGACTGCTGAAGGCGTCTACTCGGCTGCCGCCGCTGTGCGCAGTGCCGAGGCCCATGGCATCGATGTGCCGATTGCGGCAGCGGTCCACGCCATCATCGAAGGCGAGCTTACCGTCGATGCGGCCATTGAAGGGCTGCTTGCGCGGCCGTTCCGCTCGGAAATTTGAGTAGGCAGCCTTAGCGACCGGCGACCTGCTCGACGCGCACGGGCTGACGGCGGAGCAGATCCTCGATTCGTGCCCGCTCCTTTTGAAACTCGGAGAGCTGACGGCCCGTCAGGCGGCGCTCACGTGGCACCTGAATGGAGAGCGGGTCGACGAACTGGTTGTTGACCAGCACTTCGTAGTGCAAATGCGGCCCCGTCGAGAAACCCGTATTGCCCGAATAGCCGATGACCTGGTTCTGCCGCACCCGGACACCGGGCGCGACGCCGGGCGCCAGCCGGCTCATGTGAGCGTAGGCGCTCTGATAGCCGTTCGCGTGCCGAATGCGGATGTAAATGCCGTACTGGCCTTTGTGACCGGCTTCCTCGATAACGCCGCCGCCTGCGGCCACGATGGGTGTGCCAACCGGCGCGGCCCAGTCGACACCTGTATGAAGTTTGCGCGTGTTGAGCAGTGGATGGTAGCGCACGCCGAAGCCTGAGGTCAGTCGCGCTTCGTCGCCGCGGATGGGCTGGCGGATAAGGAACTTTCGCGAGTTGTTGCCGTCGGCGTCGTAGTAGTCGATCACGCCATCGGACGTGCGAAAGCGGAAGAAGCGCTGGCTCTCGCCGGCGCTGGTGACAGCTGAATAGAGAAGCTCGCCGAGTTGCTCCTCTCCGCGACCTTCCTCCCGCACGTCGAAGAAGATCTCGAGTTCGTCCGTGACGCGTGCCCGACGTCGGAAATCGGTCTCATGCGCGTGGAGGCGCAGGATTTGAACGATCGTTTCCGGTTCGACGCCTTGCGACAGCGCCGTGTGGTAGAGCGCCGCGTAGAGACTAGCGGTCGTCGGGCGTTCGGGACCTCGCGCCTGACTCGGGCGTGCGTTCTCCCAAAGTGGCTCCGCTGATGCGACGAGTTCGCCGGCGCCACTGCGTTCTACGCTCAGGCGGTGCGTGCCGCGCGTATCGAAGATTGCGTAGCGCACCGGCTCGAGTTGCTCAGGATTGGATAGGCTCGGCTCGAGGGTAAGCTCGACGAGGAAGCCTGCTCCAAGATCGCGGTCCGCAAAGGTGCCGCGTGCTGCTTCGACCATGCTGCGTGCGAGCTGTGGATCGGCGCCTGACTGCTGCAAGATGCGCGTGAGGGTCTCACCGCGCCCTACTTTGTGCGTGCGGATCTGGCGTCCCTCGATTTCCGCTGCATCGTCCTGTTCACCGCCGACCTTCGCGAGGATCGTCGTGTTGGCAGGAAGCGGCGCCTCGGCCGGCGCACCAGCCTTCTTGGCGCGGTCCGCTTCCTCCGAGCCTTCAGGCAGGAAACCGGGCCGCATGGCCAGGGCATCGCGGGCCAGTTCGCGTGCGCGTTCGACGAGATCGGATACCTCGCGCGCATCGAGCTCTTGCCCGTCCTCCGTCGGCAGGATGCTGCCGAGCAGCTCAACGACACGGAGCGAGACGCCACTCGCGCCAGGGGTACCTACTGAAGGCGCGTCGTCCGTGTCGCTGCCGATTGGCGTCGTATTGCCGTAGAGGCGTATGGGATTGAAGGCCGGAATTGCGCCGACGCTTTCCGCCCGTACAGCCGCAAGTCGCGCGTGGATGCGCGCGTAAGGCTTGTTCTGAATGTACTCGCGCGAGCCGCGCCGCTGGCGGATGCTTTCCTGCACGACGTAGCGGGTGACCATGGCGCCTGCCGTCGCCTCGAGCCGATCAGACTTAGGCGCCGACCAAGCGAGGCCGTCCGAGACGATTGGCGCGAGCGTGCGCTCTGGCTGGATCTCGGCGCTCATTTTACGGAGCGCAGGCATCAATCCGTTGGTTCGGCTGTCGTGAGAATCCGAGGCCCCGAATATCGCCGCGATAATTGCGACCGAACCTACAGTTGCGGCCAGACATGTACTGAAAAACCAACGAAACTTGCCGCCGCCTCGAGCCTCCGCGGTGTCCGCGGTATAGAGATCCCGGAGGCTGCCGCTCCGACGAGCGACGCGCAGGTGGGATTGGCTGTGCGCCTGATCCAGGCCGCGATGGCGTCTGACACGCCCGACCGTCGCATGGCGATGGCGCTCGATCACGTAAGTTCCCCCAGAACCTCGCAAAAAAAGGCGAGGCATACAACACGTGGTGCGGATCTTACCCCTCTCCGCACGGGACAGACTTTGAACCAACTAGCTAGCACAAGTATGGCGGCGAGGCAGCGGGCAGTTCTTTTCCACCCCGCCGAACTCGGGTCGGACAAAGTTTACGAGGCAGAACCGGAGGTTAGGGACGCCTTCGGCGATTCGTGACAGAAAAATTGAGATTGGTGTTGACTTGGGTAATGGCAGGGCTTAGAACCCCCCTTGTCGGCGCCGCTGCAGAGACGCAACGGCCGGCCGGCCTTCGATAGACGGAAATCTCTCGAACTGGTAAGAAACTCTCAGGCAAATCGCCTGATCGGGTTTCTGTTGCCGCCCGGAGGCGCTACAAACGTAGCCGGGACCGAGAGGCCATCTGATCGACCTGTTGCTCTTTGACAATTGAAATGAAGGAAGAGAAACGCAGGCGGCGGAGTCCTGGCGGGTTTCAAATGTGCCTTCGGGCATATGCGGAACTTAGAGAGACTCTGGCGATATCTGCGTTTCAAGCCATCACCACGATGGCCGTTTCTGTGCGACTTCGGTCGTGCGGATCGGTTGTCGAGTGTGAAGGTGCCCGTTACGCAGATTCCTTGGAATAACCTCCAAGCCAAAAACCAGAATCAAATCTTTCAATCTGAGAGTTTGATCCTGGCTCAGAACGAACGCTGGCGGCAGGCCTAACACATGCAAGTCGAACGCCCTAGCAATAGGGAGTGGCAGACGGGTGAG
>JALHOW010000012.1 GCA_022842785.1 Hyphomicrobiaceae bacterium
AACCCGCTTCGGCGGTTTGCTTTCTGTGGCACTTTCCCTGGGGTTGCCCCCGGCGGCCGTTAGCCGCCACCGTCGATCCATGGAGCCCGGACTTTCCTCCACCGGTACGCAGCCTTGCGACAACCCGGCAGCGACCGTCCGGCCGGCTGACATGGGAGACATAAGGGGCGCCACAGCGCCCCCGTCAAGCATTTCGCGATCTTCCGGTTAGCGGATTTCAGGCCGCGTTCCAGCCCATGACGGCCTTGGTCTCGAGGTATTCCTCGATGCCGTGACGGCCCCATTCTCGGCCGTTGCCCGACTGGCGATATCCGCCGAAGGGTGCCGAAGGATCGGCTACGGCCATGTTGACCGTCACCATGCCGGCGCGGATCTGCCGCGCGACACGCTTCGCCCGCTCGCGGTCGGCGGAGTGCACGTATCCCGCGAGGCCGAACATGTGATCGTTGGCGATACGGATCGCATCCGCCTCGTCCTTGTAGGCCATGATCGAGAGCACCGGCCCGAAGACCTCCTCGCGTGCGATCCGCATGTCGGGCGTTACGTTCGAGAAGACGGTTGGTTTGACGAAGTAGCCGGTACTCAAACCTTCCGGCTTGCCAAGCCCGCCCGTCACGAGCGTTGCGCCGTCCTTGATGCCCGACTGGATGAGATCCTGGATCTTTTTCCACTGCACGTCGGAGACTACCGGTCCCATCTCGGCGTCGGCATCCGTGGGGAGACCGACCTTGATGCTCTCCGCAACGGTCTTCGCGATCGCCGCTGCTTCGGCCATGCGCGCGGCTGGTACCAGCATGCGCGTCGGCGAATTGCACGATTGGCCACCATTGCGGAAGCAGAGCCTCACGCCTTCCGTCACCGCCTTCTGCAAATCGACATCGTCGAGCAGGATGTTCGCCGACTTGCCACCGAGCTCCTGCCCGACGCGCTTGACGGTCGGCGCGGCGCGGATCGCGACGTCGATGCCGGCGCCGGTCGAGCCTGTGAAGGACATGCAGTCGACATCGGGATGCTCGGCAAGCGCCTGCCCCACCACGCGGTCGCCGTGCACGAGATTGAAGACGCCCGCAGGAGCGCCGGCTTCCTCCAGCATCTCGGCGATCAGGATCGCGGAGAAGGGCGCCACTTCGGACGGCTTCAGCACCATTGTGCAGCCTGCCGCAATCGCCGCAGCGACCTTGCAGGAGATCTGGTTGGCGGGCCAATTCCACGGCGTGATCATGCCGACGACGCCGATCGGCTCGCGCAGAATTTCCGTCGGGCCGTGCGCTTCCTCGAATGGGTAGGTCTTGAGCACGCTGTGGGCCGTGCGGAAATGGCCCATGCCGGCGCCGGCCTGGAAGCGTGTGGCGAACGAGATCGGCGCGCCCATCTCGCGGCTGATGGTCTCGCCCATCTCCGTGAAGCGGCGCTTGAAGATCGCGGCGATCTTCTCGAGCAGAGCAAGGCGCTCCTCGCGTGAGGTGGCGGCGAAAGGAGGGAACGCCGCGCGCGCCGCGGCCACGGCGCGATCGACATCGGCTTTGGTGCCGAGTGTGACTTTGGCAAAGGGCTGCTCGGTCGCCGGATTGATGACGTCGATCGACGTTGCGCCGACGGGGGCGACCCAGGAACCGTTGATGAAGTATTTCTGGCCCTTGTCCAAATTCATGCTTGTTCTCCGTCGAGATCCTGTTGCGCTGCACTAGGCCGCGATTGCTGTTGGCGTCAGCTTTAGGCCGCGGGCTTCGCGCGATCAACGACTTGGTAGGCCGAGCTGATTTGTGCGCCGCACGTATGGGTCGTGCGGGAACGGACCTTTTTCCTTGCAAGGCCCCGTCCCATGTCCCACCTTTACCACAGCGGCGCACTGTGCCGGTTGGGCATTGTGGGCGCCTCTGAAGGAGCGACGAACAGTTTCATCGGCCACGGTGATCGGTTCGTGCAGCGACAGGGCTTGAGGGGGCGGGGCGCCCTGTACCCGCGCGATTGGGTCATCCGACCGGTGAACGGGAGGACATCCATGCATGTTGCCTCAATACTCAAGGTCAAGGGTCACGCCGTCGAGACGGTTCGTGCCGACACCACGCTCACGGCGGTCGCTAGCCGCCTTGCCGACAAGCGGATCGGCGCCGTTGTGGTGACCGACAAGACCGGAACCATTGCCGGGATCGTCTCTGAGCGTGACATTGTCCATGCGCTCGCTCGCGAGGGTGTGGACTGCCTCGACTGGCCGGTCTCGGAGATCATGACGCGGGAGGTGCTTACCTGCTCGGCGGACGATACCATTGACGAGATCATGAGCCGCATGACGGCGCGGCGCTGCCGGCATCTGCCGGTCGTCGATGGGCGCAAGCTCGCCGGCATCATCTCGATCGGCGACGTGGTCAAGCACCACATCGCCGAGGTCGAGATGGAGGCCATGGCCATGCGGGACTACATCGCGACGGCGTGAGGCCAACGGCGAATGCCGCGCTGTGCGGACAAGCACGGCGCGGCAAGCACTCGGGACTACGTTGACGACTTAGACGCGCCAGCCGTTGCGCCGCTCATTGGCTGCATTGATCAGCGACGACGTGATCTCGCTTCTGTCGAGGCCGATGTCATTCAGCATCCGGTCGTCGAGTGCGTGAAGTTCTTTCTCGGCTCTCCTGAAGGTCCGGTAGCGGATATAGCTCGCAGCGACCTTGGTGACGAAACCGATGATTGTGGAGTTTGCGCCGGCGAAAGACGACGGCAGCTTGCCTTCGGCGTCGCCATAAGGCGCGCCTATTTCCAGCTTCTGGGCATTCATGGGATTTAGATCTCTTATCTCGATGAATCGTGGATTGGCGAAAGCGTGATCAGACGAATGTGAATCGTCGGATGTGATCCGCTTTCATGCCGAGAAATTTCAGACCCACGTGCATGTCGCGTCGCACCACGCGATCGATCGCCACGTGTGCTTGCGTTTTCGGCGGCGTTGCGGTCGCGCCCGAAAAATCGGCAATGGCCACGTTCGTCGATTTCTGAGCGCCTGCACCTGTCAGGTGTGCGCGGTTGCGTGTGTGCTTGTTGCTCATGCTCATCATCTCCTCTGAGATTTTCCCGCGCTGGTCGAGGCCCTCCGCGCAGATTGGCTTAATCTCATGTTCCACGTGATTTGATAATCCAGTGCTGCGGACAAACATTGCGGAATTTCATTCGCAGATCGACTGCGCTTCATGCTAAACAGCCCCATCCCAAGTGCGAAATAAACAGGCGCCGAAAGTGCCCGCCTAGAATACCGGCGGGCGCCCGAGAGCGGATGCGCGCGCCTGCAGAGCAGCGACTGTGCCTAAGCAGCAGGTATGCAATGCGACAGCCTGATGAAATGCTGGTGATGGTGCGCGTTGCCGACCGTGGTGGCTTCACCGCGGCGGCAGAGGACGTCGGGCTTACGCCGTCGGCTGTGGCCAAGCTCGTGCAGCGCCTGGAGCTGCGCCTTGGCGTGCGCCTGCTCAATCGCACGACCCGTCGCGTGACGTTGACGGCGGAGGGTGAGCGGTACGTGGCACGCTCGCGCAAAATTCTCGCCGATATCGACGAGTGCGAGGCGGATGTCATGGCGCAGGGCGCCGCGCCGCGCGGGGAGCTCCGCGTTGCCTGCGCGACGGGCGTGGGCTTCGCGACGATCGTTGGTGCACTGCCGAGGTTTCGTGAATGCTATCCCGACGTACGCATCGAGTTTGCGATCGGCAGCCGCCGTATCGATCTGGTCGAGAACCAGATCGATGTCGCGATCAGGCTCGGTGGCCTCCCAGATAGTTCGTTCGTCGCGCGCAAGCTTGCGACGTTCCACCGGATCCTCTGTGCCTCACCGGCGTACCTGGAAAAGGCGCCGCGGCTCGAGGCGCCCGAAGATCTTCTGGAGCACGAGTGCCTGTTCGCCTCGTCTACTGCGGATCTCGATCTCTGGCCGTTTCGCGACGGCGCGCGTGTCCGCCGGCTCAGGGTGTCGTCCCGCTACACGTTTGACGACGGTATGGCCTGCTATCTGGCAAGTCTCGCAGGTGTTGGCATCATTCGCCTGTCGAATGAGCAGGCGGCGCGGGCCCTTAAGGTCGGCCGTCTCGTCCCTGTCCTCCAGGCGGACCATGTGTCCGAGGCGGTGCAGCTGCACGCGGTCGTGCCGCAGGGACGCCAGAGCTCGCCGAAGGTCCGGGCGTTCATCGATTTCCTCGCCGATGCCTACGAGCAGGAGGGGTGGCGATAAGCCGATGCCTGTGCCTTCGAGCAGGTATGGGCGGCGGACATTTGCGGGCGGACATCGATGAGATGACGACGCGACGCGACTGGACGTGCAATGGACGTAAATTGCCCTTAGGATTGAGGCGGCCGCTAAGGAATCGCCCTGATGGTAAGAGGGTTGCGCGCTGGAGGCGCGTATCGAGGCGTGAGGCGCTGCTGATACTGCATTCGCCCCCCGACCATCGAATACATCATCTGCGCGATACATTGAGGAATGACGGATGGACGAGATTGCGCTCGATCGCGCGACCATGGGCCGTTTGGCGAAAGCATTGGCCTTCATCTGCGGACCGAGCCATCCGGCGACGGTGGCTCTCACGGCGGCCGAAGAAACGGGCTCGGCGAAAGACATCAAACACGCCCGCACGCTGTTTCTCAGGCTAAAGCCTGGCGATCGACGCGCTGCTCTGGCCATGATTGCCGAATGATCGCTTTGCTGGCGCGCAGCGGTACTCGGAGCTAAGCCGAGCCCGCCGCCGCTGGAATGTCGGCGCGGCTCGGTTATCAAGCGGGATCGGCGATGCTTCGGCGGGTTCTGGTGCGGACGGTGGGAATCGAACCCACACGACGTTGCCGTCTCAGGATTTTAAGTCCTGTGTGTCTACCAGTTCCACCACGTCCGCGCGCGAGGACTCAGCCCACTGGGCTATAGATTGTCGTGCGTTCTTCGACAACACCGGCTTTCAAGCTGGGGCGCCTCACACGTTCCGGCGTCCCGCAGCCTCGGTCTATGTGCGAGCCGGCGCGGGTTTACCGGATAGAGCGCAATGACCAATTTTGCGTGAGTGTTTCACGGGCAACCGTGACCGCTCTTCCATCGGGCGCAAGTCCGTTCTACTGCAAGGATGTTGCCCCCGATCCACGGTGCCTGATGGAGCTGAAGCCATGACGAACCCAAGCGATGCCTTGGCCGATATCTGGCGGACGATCGGTGGAGATCATGCAGCCCTTTCGCGCATGAAGCTCACCGGCGCCGAGCCGGCACTCCCCTCTTCCTTCAGGACCGGCACGATAGCCCAGGCGACCATTGCGGCGTCGGCATTGGCCGCGAGCGAGGTCGATCGGGTGCGCAATGGACGCGCCCAGCAGGTGAGCGTCGACATGCGCCATGCGGTCGCCGAGTTCGTCAGCGAGCGGCTGTACACGGTCGATGGCAGGCCACCGCCCGCCACCTGGGACAAGATCGCCGGGACCTACCAGACGGGGGATGGCCGCTGGGTCCGCCTCCATACGAACTTCCCGCATCATCGCGAGGGCATTCTCGACATGCTCGGCGTGCCCTACGAGCGCGAGGCGGTGGCGACCGCGCTCAAAGGCTGGCGCGGCCAGGACTATGAGGATGAGGTCGCACGGCGCGGCCTCGTCGGTACCATGATGCGCACGCCGGCCGAATGGGCGGGCCATCCGCAGGGCATGGCCGTCGCGGGTCTCCCCCTTATCGAGATCGTTCAGATCGGCGAAGCGCCACCGCGTCCGCTGCCTCCTGGCGCACGCCCGCTTTCCGCCGTGCGCGTGCTCGATCTGACGCGCGTGCTGGCCGGGCCTGTATGCGGGCGCACGCTTGCGGCGCATGGTGCCGACGTGCTGCGCGTGACAGGGCCTCATCTCCCCGATATCCCGGGTCTCGATGTGGATACCGGGCGCGGTAAGCTCTCGACGCACATCGATCTGCGTGGCAGCGAAGGCAAGGCAACACTCTCGATGTTGCTCGAGAACGCCGACATCTTTGTCCAGGGCTATCGGCCGGGCGGTATTGCCGAACGCGGGTTCTCGCCCGGGCGCGCGGCGAAACTACGCCCCGGCATCGTGTACGTGACACTGAGCGCATGGAGCCATGTCGGGCCTTGGGCGGCGCGTCGCGGCTTCGATTCGCTCGTCCAGACGGCGACGGGCATCAATCGCGCGGAAGCCGAGGTTGCGGGCGTCGACCGGCCTGTCGAGCTTCCCTGCCAGGCATTGGATCACGGCGCCGGATACCTCATGGCCGCCGGTGCCATGATGGCTCTCAAGCGACGGGCGGAGATCGGCGGATCGTGGATGGTGCGCGTCTCGCTTGCGCAGGTCGGACATTGGTTGACGGGCCTTGGTCGCGTTCCTGATGGCCAGAAGGCCGCCAAGATCGATCGCGCCGCCGTACAGGACCTTCTGATGGATCTGCCGAGTTCCTTCGGTGCGATGTCGGTGATGAGCCATGCCGGACGGCTCTCCGAAACGCTGCCGCGGTGGGATCGCCCGTCGGTCGCGCTCGGCACGCATGCGGCGGCATGGCCGCTGGCCTGAGGGAACTGATTGCGCTTCAGTGGGATTGGCCGGACGGGGACACTGACAGTCGGTTTCAGGAACGGAGCACATATCATGAGCTTGAAAGGCCGGAATGCGATTGTGACAGGTTCCACGTCCGGGATCGGTCTCGGTATGGCGACGGCGCTGGCTCAGGCTGGCGCGAACGTCATGATCAATGGCCTCGGCAGCGAGGCGGAGATCGCGGAGGCGACCAAGGAGGTCGCGGCCTTCGGGACGCGTGTCCTCTATGACCCTGCCAACATGCTCAGGCACAATCAGATCGCGGAGATGGTGGCGCGCGCCGAAAAGGAGTTTGGATCGCTCGATATCCTCATCAACAACGCCGGCATTCAATTCGTGTCGCCGGTCGAGGAGTTTCCCATCGAGAAATGGGACGCGATCATCGCGATCAATTTGAGCTCTGCTTTCCACACGACGCGTGCGGCCGTGCCTGGCATGAAGGCGCGCAAGCATGGCCGCATCATCAATCTCTGCTCGGCGCACTCGCTGGTCGCCTCACCCTTCAAGTCGGCGTACGTCGCGGCGAAGCATGGTCTCGCGGGCTTTACGAAGACTGTGGCGCTGGAGCTTGCAACGTCGGGCGTTACGGTCAACGCCATCTCGCCGGGTTTCGTGAAGACGCCGCTTGTCGCCAAGCAGATCCCCGACCTCGCAAAGAGCAAGGGCATCACCGAAGCGGAAGCGCAGAAAGAAATTCTCGAGGCGCAGCCCACGGAGCGCTTCGTTGAGGTCGAGGAGATCGGCGCGCTCGCGGTGTTTCTCGCGGGCGATCTGGCGTCGTCGATTACGGGCGCCAACTACTCGATCGACGGTGGCTGGACGGCGAGGTGATTAAGCGCCGCTGGCTGGCTTTCTTCCCCTTCTCCCCGTTCTCACGGGGAGAAGGTCGGGATGAGGGGCGGCGCCAACCGCTCACGCTGGCATATGCCGCCGCCCCTCACCCTAACCCTCTCCCGCACGCGGGGAGAGGGGACACCTTCTCACTCAGCTCCTATAATCCGCATTCACTGAGATGTAGCCGTGCGTGAGATCGCACGTCCAGATCGTGGACTTGCCCGATCCGATCCCCAGATCGACCTTGATGACGATCTCCGGGTTTTTCATGTACGCGGCGACAGTGTCCTCCACGTACGTCGGCGAGCGCTCGCCGTCCTTCGCCACCTGATGCGGCCCGAACCAGATGGTGAGCTTGTCGCGATCCGCGGCTTCACCAGCCTTGCCGACAGCCATGACTACGCGGCCCCAGTTCGGATCCTCCCCGGCGATTGCCGTCTTCACGAGTGGTGAGTTGGCGATCGAGAGGCCGATCGTGCGCGCCGCGCGGTCGTTCTCGGCCCCCTGGATCTCGACAGTTACGAACTTCGAGAGACCTTCGCCGTCCTTGGCCACCATGATCGCCAGTTCGCGCATGAGATCATGCGACTTGGCCGTGAAGTCGGCGAGCGCCGGATCGTCGGCGCGATCGACGGTCTTCTGTCCGCGCGCGGCAGCCTTGCCGGTGGCGAACATGAGCATGGTGTCGCTCGTCGAGGTGTCGCCGTCGACGGTCATGCAGTTGAAGCTCTTCTGAGCACCGGCCGCGAGCAGACTCTGCAGTGCCGGCGCCGCAATGGCCGCATCCGTGAAGATGAAGCAGAGCATGGTCGCCATATCGGGCGCGATCATGCCGGCGCCCTTGCAGAAGCCGTTGATCGTCACGGACACGCCGCCGATCGTGGCTGTACGTGTCACGAGCTTCGGGAACGTATCCGTCGTCATGATCGCGCGGGCCGTATCACCCCAGGCATCGGGCTTTGCGGCCTTCGCCAGCCCATCGAGGAGATGCGCGAACTTGCCTGCTTCCAGCGGTTCGCCAATCACGCCGGTCGAGGCGAGATAGACGTCGCTCATGCCACAGCCGACAGCCTTCATAGCGAACTCGGCCGTCAGCTCGACGGCTTCGCGGCCCTTCTTGCCGGTGAAGGCATTTGAGTTGCCGGAGTTCACGACGAGCGCCCGTGCGCGGCCGGACTTCAGGCTCTCGCGGCACCAGAGCACCGGCGCCGAGCAGGTCTTGGACTGCGTGAGCACGCCTGCCGCGACCGTCCCCTCGTCCATGACCGCGATCATGAGATCTTTTCGATTGCGGTACTTGATGCCGGCCTCGCACGCGGCAAAGCGCACGCCCTCGATGACAGGGACCTCGGGGAGCGCCTTGGGCGCGAACGGGGACACGGCATCAGCTTTGGCCATGGAGCGGCTCCGGAAATGCAAGCGGATCGGAGGGAACGCAATACTGCCTGCAATGCCAGCGGCGCAAGGCGAACATGGCCCTTCGGCCCTGCGCCTGACGCGGGACGCGGATGCAACACTATTGCATTCGCCCTTTACAGAGAGCCCCGCGCGGACCAAAAGTCTCGGCCATGATGGAGCCCTTCCTGCTTCGCGCGCTCATTGCCGGCCTCGGCATTGCCATCGTGGCGGCCCCGCTCGGCTGCCTCGTCGTATGGCGGCGCATGTCCTATTTCGGCTCGACCGTCGCGCACGCGGGCCTGCTCGGCGTTGCCTTCGGTATTGCCTTCGACATCGATCTCACGCTGGGCGTGATCCTGGTTTCGCTTGCGGTCGGCGCCATGCTGGTCGTGCTCGAGCGCCAGCCGCTGCTGCCCGTGGACAGCCTGCTCGGCATTCTCTCGCACGCCGCCCTGGCCCTCGGATTGATCGCGGCCGCGCGGCTTTCGGGCCAGCGCCTGGATCTGATGGGCTACCTTTTTGGGGACATCCTGGCGGTCAATGAAAGTGACCTCCTCTGGGTATTCATCGGCGGCGCGTTGGTGCTGGCCGCGATCGCGCTGTTCTGGAAGACGCTGGTGGCCATCGCCGTGCACAAGGAACTCGCGGCTGCCGAAGGGCACAACACCGCCCGCGCCGAGGCGGCGTTGATCATGCTGCTGGCCTTTATTATTGCCGTCGCCATGAAGGTCGTCGGCGTACTGCTGATCGTCGCTTTTCTCATCATGCCCGCGGCAGCCGCGCGGCCCTTCTCGGCGACGCCCGAAACGATGGTCGTGGGGGCGGCCGGGTTCGGCATTTTGGGGACGGCTGGCGGCCTCGCCCTGTCGGTTGTCTGGGACGTGCCGGCGGGTCCGGCCGTGGTCGTGGTACTCTCTGGCTTCTGCCTGGCCTCGCTGGCCGCGGCGTTCTCGCTGCAGAGGCGGTAGTCAGGCGGTAGTTGGCTGTGACACGAAGGTGTGGCAATCAAGGGCCGTCCGAACCGGAGACAGGCTGAGACATGCTGACGAGCCCCGCTGAGCGCCGCCAGACCCATGCCGTCAACGTTGGCGGTGTGATCGTTGGGGGCGGCGCCCCAATCGTCGTTCAGTCCATGACCAACACTGATACCGCAGACGCCGAAGGCACGGCGCGGCAGGTTGCGGCGCTGGCGCGTGCGGGCTCTGAGATCGTCCGCATCACCGTCGATCGAGACGAGGCAGCGAAGGCCGTGCCGCTCATTCGCGAGAAGCTCGCGAAGATGCGCGTCAGCGTGCCGATCGTTGGCGATTTCCACTATAACGGCCACACGCTGCTCACCGATAACCCCGCCTGTGCGGAGGCGCTCGACAAGTACCGCATCAATCCCGGCAATGTCGGCTTCAAGGACAAGAAGGACCGTCAGTTCTCCGCGATCATCGATCTCGCCTTGAAGCACAACAAGCCCGTGCGTATCGGCGTCAACTGGGGTTCGCTCGATCAGGCGCTGCTGACGCACCTCATGGATGAGAACGCCAAGAGCGCAACGCCGAAGACTGCGCGCGCCGTGATGCATGAGGCGATCGTGCAGTCGGCGCTGCTCTCAGCTGAGCGCGCGGAAGAACTGGGCCTCGGCGGCGACCGCATCGTGATCTCAGCGAAGGTCTCGGCGGTGCAGGATCTGATTGCCGTCTATGCGATGCTGGCCGAGCGCTGCCGCTATGCGCTCCACCTCGGGCTTACCGAGGCCGGCATGGGCTCGAAGGGCATTGTCGCCTCCTCCGCGGCCATGGGTATCGTACTCCAGGCTGGCATTGGCGACACGATCCGCTATTCGCTGACGCCCGAGCCCGGCGGCGACCGCACACTCGAAGTGCAGGCCGCTCAGGAGCTGCTGCAGGTCATGGGGCTCAGGACGTTCATGCCCATCGTTGCGGCCTGCCCGGGCTGTGGGCGCACGACCTCGACGGTTTTCCAGGAACTCGCCCGCGACGTGCAGACCATGATCCGTGAGCGTATGCCGGAGTGGCGGGCGCGTTATCCCGGCGTCGAGGCACTGAATCTGGCCGTTATGGGCTGCATCGTGAATGGCCCGGGCGAATCGAAGCACGCCGACATCGGCATTTCGCTTCCCGGCACCGGCGAGACGCCTTCGGCCCCCGTGTTCATCGACGGGCGCAAGGCCATGACCCTGCGGGGTCCGAATATTGCCAGCGAGTTCAAGACGATCGTCGAGGACTATATCGCGAAGCGCTATGGCACGAAGGCCGCCCAATAGGCGCTCCGCACTGCTTCCCTGCACGATTTGACAGAGACAAGCACCCGCGCGACCTCGTAAGATTGTGACGGTCGCCTTGCTGCGGCCGCTCGTGCCAATCCACTGAGCACATCACATGTACGAACAGGTCACGCGCTCTATCCGCGTGCGCGTCCGGCCAGAGTACCTGGAAGCACAGTCTGCTCCCGACGAGGGGCGGTACTTCTGGTCCTACACGGTCGAGATTCTCAACGAAGGCAGCGAGACGGTTCAGCTCCGCTCGCGCTACTGGCGCATCACCGACGGCAATGGTCATGTCGAGGAGGTGCGCGGGCCCGGCGTGGTCGGACAGACCCCGGTGCTCGGGCCGGGCGAATCGTTCGAGTACACCTCGGGATGTCCACTCAGGACAACGTCGGGGATCATGGTCGGCTCCTATCAGATGGCGAAGACCAACGGCGCGCTGATCGATATCGCCATTCCCGCGTTCTCGCTCGACAGTCCTTTCGCGCGGCGCAGCCTGAACTGAGCGTCAGGCGCTACCAACCAAGGAGTTTGAATGTCGTCCCTTATTTCCGACACCAAGGCTTTGCTCGCGAAGCTGGTGTCGTTCGACACCATCAGCGCGAAGACCAACATTCCCTGCGCCGAGTTCATTCGCGACTATCTTGCCGGTCAGGGCGTAGAGGCCACGCTGCTTCCCTCGGATGACGGCATTCACGCCAATCTTTTCGCCACGATTGGCCCGCCGGGTGACGGCGGCATTGCGTTCTCGGGCCATATGGATGTGGTGCCTGTTGCAGGCCAGCCCTGGGATACGAACCCCTTCGCAATGGTCGAGAAGGACGGGCGCCTGTACGGTCGCGGCACGTGCGACATGAAGGGCTATCTCGCCTGCGTACTCGCGCTCGTGCCGGAGATGAAGAAGCGTGGCGTGAAGCGCCCGCTGCATGTCGTGTTCTCCTATGACGAGGAAGTGGGCTGCACGGGCGTGAAGCCCATGATTGCCGAGTTCGGCAAGTCCTTGCCGACGCCCGGCATCGTGCTCGTCGGCGAGCCGACGCTGATGACCGTCGTCGACGCGCACAAGGGCGGCTATCGCTTTCGCACGGAAATCACGGGGCAGGCGGCTCATTCCTCGAAGCCGCAGCTCGGGGCGTCAGCGATCTTCGCGGCAGCCGATCTCGCAATGGAACTGCGACGCATCGAGGAGCGGCTGAAAGCGCGCCAGATCAATCCGCGTTTCGACCCGGCCTACTCGTCGATCTCGGTCGGCTCGATTACGGGGGGCGTTGCGCACAATATCATTCCTCCCCATTGCGAGATGAACTGGGGTGTGCGTGCCCTGCCGGGGCTCGACATTCCGGCACTCGTCAAGGAGTTCGACGATTACGCGCAGAAGCACGTCCTGCCGCCGATGCGCGCGGTGAGCGATGACTGCGCGATCGTGACGACGGCGACGGGTGTGCTGCCCGCGTTCGCCTCGGGCGAGAATTCGGCTGCGACGTCGCTGGCGCTGAAGCTCGCCGAGCAGAACGAGACGTTCGCCGTGGCCTACGGCACCGAGGCGAGCCATTTCCAGGCTGCGGGCTGCTCGTCCGTCGTGTGCGGGCCGGGCAGCATCGATCAGGCGCATCAGGCGAATGAGTTCGTCGCCATCAGTGAGCTGGAGCGCTGCCTCACGTATCTCGAGCGGGTCATCGATACGGCGAGCGCGTAGCCGCGCATCTTCGCGGAGGTCGCATGGCAACGAAGACGGTTGGTTCCGTCCGCAAGCTCATCGAGTTCGACAGCGAGACGTGGCGCGCGCTGGAGGGCCTCTCACGCGACAGTCTCGCCAGCACCCAGGAGTTGGCGGACGAAGCTTTCCGCGATCTTCTAAAGAAGCATCGGCGCCCAGTGACGCTGCGCGAGGCGCTCAAGGCGAGCACCCGCACTATTCCCGCGAATGATGCCGACGGGGTGCCGCGCCGCAGCGCAAGGCCGCGGCGCAAGCGCTAGCTCAGTACGTCGCGCGGCCGCCGGAGATATCGAGGATGCTACCTGTCGTGAACGAGCAGTCCTCGGATGCGGCGAACGCGGCGAGTGCGGCGATCTCCTCGACATTCACAAAACGCGCGCGCGGGATCTTCGACAGCATGAAGTCGATGTGCTGCTGCGTCATCTGGTCGAAGATCGCAGTTTTCGCGGCGGCTGGCGTGATGGCATTCACTGAGATGTCGTACTGCGCGAGCTCCTTCGCGAGGCTCTTCGTGAGCGCGATCACGCCGGCCTTCGACGCGGAGTAGTGCGCCGCATTGGGATTGCCCTCCTTGCCGGCGATCGATGCGATGTTGACGATGCGCCCATATTTCTGCGCGATCATCGTGGGCGCGACGGCGCGGCAGCAGTAGAAGGGCCCGTCGAGATTGATCTTGAGCACGCGCTGCCAGTCGGCAATGGGCAGCTCCCAGGTCGGAGCATTGCCGCCCGCGATGCCCGCGTTGTTGACCAGGATGTCGATACGCTTGAGGTCGCCGAGCGTCGCTTTCACGCCAGCGTCGATCGACTCCGGATTGGTTACGTCGACGGCATAGACCTTCGCCGATGCGCCAAGCTCCTTGGCGGTCTTCTCGGCCAAGGCCTTGTCGAGATCCCAGATCGCGACCTTCGCGCCCGAGGCGATGAAGCGCTCGCTGATCGCGCGGCCGATGCCTTGCGCACCGCCAGTGACGACGGCAATGCGGTTCTTGAGGTCGATTGCGTTGGCCATGGGTGTTTCCTCGAATGTTGTTGTCGCGTGAATTTAGTGGAAGCGGCGTTCCAGCTCGGTAACCTGCTCGTCCGTCAGGAGGCGGAGGCGTTCCCCACGCAGCATGAGAAAGAGCTTGGCAGTCTCCTCGAGTTCCTCGATGGCATCCTGCGCGGCCGAGAGGCTTGAGCCAGCTACCACCGGGCCATGGTTCGCCAGAAGTAAAGCGTGGTGCTTGCCCGCGAGTGCGCCGACAGCATTCGCGAGCGTCTCGTCACCCGGCGGATAGTAGGGCACCAGCGGCAGGCGGCCGATACGCATGGCGTAGTAGGCCGTGATCGGCGGCAGGCAGTTGCTGTGATCGATGCCGTCGAGGCAGCTCACGGCGACGGAATGCGTCGAGTGCAGGTGTACGACGGCGCCGCTTCCCGGTCGCGCGCCGTACATTGTTGTGTGCAGGAAGGCTTCCTTGGTCGGCTTGTCGCCGTCGACGAGGTGGCCTGAGGCGTCCAGCTTGGAAAGCCGCGCCGGATCGAGCGTGCCGAGCGATGAACCGGTCGGCGTCATGAGCCAGCCGCCATCCGGGAGCGCAATGGAGATATTGCCGGTCGAGCCGTGCGTCAGCCCGCGGTTGAAGAGCGACGCGCCGGCCCTCACGATGTCTTCGCGCAGGCGGCTCTCGCTCACGACAGCTTCTCCCAGGCCTTGAGGAAGAAATCCGGCGCGCCGAAGTTTCCGGATTTGAGCGCCAGCACAATGTCGCGCCCGCCGATGGCGCGTGTCCACGGCACGCCGGGATCGATCTCGGGACCGATCTCGAGCGCGGTGACGCCGAGGCCGTTGACGACGGCGCCCGACGTCTCGCCACCAGCGACGATCATGCGGCTGAAACCGGCATCCGCGAGGCCGATGGCGGTGGCGGCGAGCGCTTCCTCGACGATGGCGCCGGCCTTCTCGCGACCGAGCTTCGACTGGGCCGCCGCGACGGCATCCGGATCGGCGCTCGAATAGACGAGCGGTGGTTGGTCGGCTGGCTGATCCTTGACCCAGGCAATGATGTGCGCGGCGCTCATCTCGCCCGACGCGAGCGCGAGCGGATCGAGGTGCAGAGTCGGCAGGCCTGCAGCGATCGCAGCCTGCACCTGTCCGCGGGTCGCAGCGCTGCAGCTTCCCGCGAGAATAAGCGCGCGGCCCTTTGGCGCGCGCATCGATGCTGGTGCGTCTGCGGCTTTCATCAGCCCGGCGCGCACGAAGTTGGCAGGCAGGCCAAGCGCGACGCCCGAGCCGCCGGTGATGAGCTTCATGCCGGCTGCGGCAGTTCCCATGTCGATGAGATGGCGGTCTGTGATCGCATCGAGAACGAGGAACCGCTCGTCGCGCTGATCGGCTGCTGCCATGGCGGTCTTGATCGCCTCGGCGCCAGCATCGACGATAGCAAACGGCACGAGGCCGACTTTGAGCTTCGTCTGCCGCTGCAGCACACGAGCGAGATTGGAATCGCGCATGGGCGTCAGCGGATGATCCTTCATGGGGCTCTCAGCAAGCGGCACGTCGCCGACGAAGAGATTGCCCTGATAGACCGTGCGCTTGTTCGTCGGGAATGCCGGGCAGGCGATCGCCTGCCGCGCACCGAGATGTGCGAGGAGCGCTTCCGCGACAGGCCCGATATTGCCTTCGTCCGTCGAGTCGAATGTCGAGCAGTACTTGAAGAAGAGCTGATTTGCGCCGCCGGCTAGCAGCGCGTCAGCCGCCGCGAGCGAGAGCGACACCGCCTCGCCGACCGGACAGGTGCGTGTCTTGAGCGCGACCACGACGGCATCGTAACCGGAGAGATCCTCGCTCTTGTCGGGCACCTGCATGACCTGCACGGTCTTCATACCCGCACGGGTCAGCATGAGCGCGAGATCGGTCGCGCCGGTCAGGTCATCGGCGATGCATCCGAGCAGCATGGGCGCCCTCCCTGGGCACGATTTACGTTGGCGGTCTTATGCCGCCTTGGCCTTGCGCGCGTTTTCGATGGCTTCCCAGATGCGCGCAGGTGTTGCCGGCATCTCGATGTGCGTGATGCCGAGGGGGCTGAGCGCATCGCAGACAGCGTTGATGGTGGCTGCGAGCGATCCGACCGTGCCTGCCTCGCCGACGCCCTTGGCGCCGAGTGAATTCACCTTCGTCGGCACTTCGCGCGTGCGGATATTGATGTTCGGCAGATCGTGCGCGCGCGGGATCATGTAGTCCATGAACGAGCCGGTCGCGAGCTGCGCCGTCTCGGGATCATAGACGATTGTCTCGCCGATGGCTTGCGCGACGCCCTGAGCGACGCCGCCGTGGATCTGTCCGCGCGCGAGCGTCGGGTTGATCACCGTACCGATGTCCTCGACGATCGTGTAGCGCGTGATCTCGAGCGATCCGGTGTCCGGATCGATCTCGACCTCGCACATGTGGCAGCCATTGGGGTAGGTCACCGACGGCGGCTGGAACTCGCCAGCGGCGGAGAAGCCGTCATCGTTGGCTTTCTCGGCGTGGTCGGCCACCTCGAACAGCGTTACAGCGCGGTTCGTGCCCGTCAGGCGGAAATGTCCGTCCGCGAACTCGATGTCGTTTGGCTTGGCCTCGAGCATTTCCGCGGCGATCTCGCGGCCCTTCGCAATGGCATTGTCGAGCGTGATCGCAACGCACGCGCCGCCGACGCCGGTGCTGCTCGATCCGCCATTGCCGCGTCCGCCGGGTAGAAGGTCCGTGTCCCCCTGCACGTAGCGCACTTTCTCGACGGGCACGCTGAGGCGCTGCGCGACGAGATGCGACATCATTGTTTCGATGCCCTGGCCGACACTCATGACGCCAGTGTTGAGCGTCACCGTGCCGTCGCTCGATATGCGGACCGACGAGTAGTCCTTGCCGGGCTTCACGAAGGGGCCGCCCGCCACCTCGATCGGGTTCGCAATCCCGAGGCCGCGCAGCTTGCCGCGCTTTGCCGATGCGGCGCGCCGCGCTTCGAAACCAGCGCGATCGGCGAGCTCCGCAGCGCCCGTCATGTTGCCTTCGAACTCGCCGCAGTCATAAACGAACGTGAAGCCCGTATCGTACGGCATGGCTGCCGGCGGCACGAGATTGCGCAGGCGCAGCTGATAGGGATCGATCTTCATCTCGCGCGCGGCGATATCGATCAGACGCTCGATCGCGTAGGTCGCTTCCGGGCGGCCGGCGCCGCGATAGGGTGCCGTGCCCTGCTGGTTCGTGAAGATGCCGCGCACGCTCGCAACAATGGTCGGGATGCGATAGACGCCCGCGATGCCGCCGAGATTGCCGATCATGAAGAGCGAGCGGCCATTGAGATAGCAGCCGATGTTCACGTCGAAATTGCCGCGCAGGCCGAGGATCTTGCCGTCCTTGTCCAGCGCGAGTTCGGCATCGATATGCACGTCGCGACCATGATCGTCCGAGAGAAAACCTTCGCGCCGCTCCGAAATCCAGCGGACGGGTCGGCCGAGGCGCTTCGCCGCCCAGAGCACGAGCACGTCTTCGGGATAGACGCCGCTCTTCATGCCGAAAGAGCCGCCGACATCGCCGGCAAGAATGCGGATCTTCGATTGGTCTACCTTGAAGAGGCCCGCCAGGGTCGGCCGCATGGCGAACGGGCTCTGCGTCGAGGCGTGAATGACGTAGCGGCCTTCGTCGTCGATGAGGCCGAGCGCGCCGCGTGGCTCCATGCTGCACGCCGTCACGCGCGAGACGTGCGATGTCAGGCGTGCGACGTGCGCGGCTCCGGCCGCGGCCTTCTCGAAGGCGTCGTTGTCGCCCTTCTTCCAGACATAGGCGATGTTGTCCGGAACCTCGTCCCATACAACGGGTGCGCCGGGAGCGAGCGCCGGCTCGACATCGGGGACGGCATCGAGCGGGTCGTAGTCGATCTCGACGAGTTCACCTGCGGCCTCTGCCTGATCGACGCTTTCGGCAACGACCAGCACGACACACTCGCCGACAAACCTCACGCGATCGCGCGCGAGCACGGGGCGCTTGGCCTGATGCGCCTTCTGGCCGTCCGACTTCGACAGCTCGACGCCGCAGGGAAGATCGCCGATGCCGTCAGCGGTGAGGTCGGCAGCCGTCAGAACCGCGAGCACGCCCGGTGCCGTCCTGGCGGCCGCTGTGTCGATGCTGTTGATCTTGGCGTGCGCGTAGACCGAGCGGACCGTGAAGGCATGGGCGAGGCGTGGCAGGCGGAGATCGGCGACGTAGCGGCCTCGGCCCGTTGCCAGGCGCTCGTCCTCGATCCGGCCCGTGTACGCAATCGTCTCGGTCATCCGTAGTCTCCATAAAGTCCGGCAGGTCCGGACATAACCATAGTGACCGAGCGCTGATCGGCAAGCGTTTCGCGGTCAGATTCGACCCTCGGCAACAGCATGGCAGGCGACCGCATGGGCCGCAGAGGTCGTTGTGGCAAGTTCCGGCACCTCGCGCCGGCAGCGATCCAGCACGGCGGGGCAACGGGGATTGAAGGCGCAGCCTGGCGGCGGACTGATCGGGTTCGGAATCTCGCCCTCAACCATCTTGCGGGGCCGGCCGGTCATGGCGAGGTCCGGCACGGCGTCGAGGAGCATTCGCGCGTATGGATGGCGCGGGGCGCTGAAAAGCTCCTGCGTCGGAGAGATCTCGACAACGCGGCCGAGATACATGACGCCGATGCGCGCCGCCATGTGACGGACCACGGCGAGGTTGTGGCTGATGAAAAGGTACGTGAGCCCAAGGCGGTCCTGCAACTCGCGCATGAGATTGAGGATCTGCGCCTGCACGGAGACGTCGAGCGCGCTCGTCGGCTCGTCGGCGACGAGGAACTCGGGCTTGGATGAAAGCGCGCGGGCAATGCAGATGCGCTGGCGCTGGCCGCCGGAGAACTCGTGCGGGTATTTGGCGGCATCGGCAGGGTCGAGCCCGACGAGGCGAAGCAGCTCACCCACCTGATGCTCGATCTCGGCGCGGTCCGTGGCGAGACCGAAGGCGCGGATCGGGTCGGCGATGATGCTGCCGACGCGCCAGCGCGGATTGAGACTGGCGTAGGGATCCTGAAAGATCATCTGGATGCGTCGTCGGAGCGCCTGGCGCTTCTCGGCATCGGCGAGCGACCACATGTCGACGCCGTCGATGGTGACGCTGCCCTCGGTCGGTGGGAGCAGGCCGACGACCATCTTGGCGACGGTGGATTTTCCAGAGCCCGACTCGCCGACGAGGGCGACCGTCTCGCGCTTGCCAATGCTGAATGAAACATCGGTGACGGCGTGCAGGAATTTTTGTTCCTCGCGCTCGATCACGCGGTTGAGCCACGGCTTCGAAACGTCGAAGACACGCGATAGATTTTTGACTTCCACAAAGGGCGGAGCGCTCATCGTGGCGGCTCCGCGCTCACCGGGGCGACGAGCCAGCACGCGGCGAGCGAGTGATCGACTGGCATGAGATCGGGGCGTTCGACGCGGCAGCGATCAAAGGCATGCGGACAGCGGGGATTGAAGGCGCAACCCTTGGGGATCGCTGTGAGGCGGGGCATGGAGCCGGGTATCTGCGTCAGGCGGTCACCAGTGCCCTCGATCGACGGAATCGCGCCCATGAGCCCGCGCGTGTAGGGATGGTGCGCGGATTGGATGACCTCGCGCACGGGGCCGATCTCGGCAATGCGTCCGGCATACATCACAGCGACGCGGTTAGCGGTCTCGGCGATCACGCCCATGTCGTGCGTGATGAGCATCACCGCGGTGCCGCGCTCGCGGCAGAGTCGCTTCAGGAGCTGGATGATCTGCGCCTGGATGGAGACATCGAGCGCAGTGGTCGGCTCGTCGGCAATGATGAGTTCAGGTTCGGCGCACAGTGCCAAGGCGAGCACCACGCGCTGACGCATGCCGCCTGAGAACTCGTGCGGATAGGAATCGATGCGCCGCTCGGCGCCCTGGATGCCGACCTCGATCAGGAGTTCGATGGCGCGGGCGCGTGCCTCGCGCTCGGTCATGGGCAGATGCGTGCGGATGGTCTCGATGATCTGTTCGCCGACGCGATAGAGCGGATTGAGGCTCGTCAGCGGATCCTGGAAGACCATGCCGATGCGCTTGCCGCGGATGGGGCGCATGGCCTCACGCGAGAGATTGTCGATGCGCTGGCCATTGAGCCGGATTTCGCCGCCGGCAACGCGGCCCGGCGGCTCCAGAAGTCCAATGATGGCCGTGCCCGTCAGGGACTTTCCGGCACCCGACTCGCCGACAATGCCGAGCACTTCGCCCGGCGCGATGTCGAACGAGACATCATCGACGGCGGCGAGCGTGCCGCGCCGCGTCGGGAATTCGACGCGGAGATTGCGAACAGAGAGCGCTGGAGTTTCCGTCATCAGCGCAGCTTCGGATTGAGGGCGTCGCGCAACCAGTCGCCGAGCAAATTCACGGCGAGAACCAGCACGGCCAGGGTGAGGCCGGGGAAGGCCACCATCCACCAGGAGCCGGAGAAGAGATACTTGTTGCCGATCTGGATCATGGTGCCGAGAGAGGGTTCTGTCGGCGGCAGGCCGACACCGAGGAAGGAAAGTGTGGCCTCTGTGATGATGGCCAGTGCGAGGTTGATCGTTCCGATGACGAGCACCGGCGAGAGCACATTCGGCAGCACGTGCTTGAACATGATGGCGGTACGGCTCATGCCGATGAGGCGTGCGGCCTGCACGTATTCCTTGTTCTTCTCGACGAGTGTCATGCCGCGCACGGTGCGGGCGTACTGCACCCAGAAGGAAAGGCCGATCGACAACACGAGGATCCAGAACTCGGCGCCGCCGAGCCGTCCGCGAAAGAGCGTTTGCGCAATGCCGTTGATGAGCAGCGCGACGAGGATCGCAGGGAACGTGAGCTTCACGTCGGCAATGCGCATGATGATCGTGTCGACGATGCCGCCGAAGTAGCCCGCGACAAGGCCGAGGCTGACGCCTATGCCGATCGCCAGAAAAACCGCGAGCACGCTGATCGCGATCGAGCTACGCGTGCCGTAGAGGATGGTTGAGAGGATGTCGCGGCCCTGGTCGTCAGTGCCGAGCAGGAAGCGCGGATCGCCCCCCTTGACCCACGCGGGCGGAAGGTCCGAATCCATAAGATTGAGCGCGCGCAGGTCATATGGATCGTGCGGTGCGATGACCGGCGCGAGAAGTGCCGCGCCGACCATCAGGAGTGTGACGATGCCGGCCAGCACGACGAGGCGCGAGGAGCGGAAGCTGTACCAGAGATCGCTATCGAAGAAGCGGCTCGCGAGGCTCCGCGCAGGCGGTCGGATCGGGTTGGTCGATTGGGCCGCTGGTAAACCGTGATCGTCGGTGCTCATGCTTCCCGCCCATAGATGCGCACGCGCGGGTCGATCCAAACATAGAGCAGATCGACAATGAGGTTGATCAGCACGAACAGGAAGGCGACGAGCATCAGGTAGGCGGACATGACCGGGATATCGGCATTCTGCACGGCCTGGATGAACATGAGGCCCATGCCCGGCCACTGGAAGACGGTCTCGGTGATTATGGCGAAGGCTATGATGGCGCCGAGCTGCAGGCCGATGATCGTTATGACGGGGATCAGTGTGTTCTTCAGTGCATGACCGAAGTTCACAGCACGATCGGAGAGGCCACGGGCGCGCGCGAACTTGATGTAGTCGGTGCGCAGAACCTCGAGCATCTGCGAGCGCACGAGCCGCGTGACGAGGGTCATCTGGAAGAGCCCGAGTGTGATCGCCGGCAGGATGAGAGCCTTGAGGCCGGAAGCCGTAAGAAAGCCGGTTGTCCAGCCGCCGATCCTGATGACTTCGCCGCGTCCGAAGGACGGAAGCACGCCGAGCTGCACGGCAAAGACATAGATGAGCAGGATGCCGATCAGGAATGTGGGTAGTGAGATCCCGATGAGGGATACGGATAAGAAGAGCTTCGAGAGCCAGCTATCTCGGTGAATGCCGGTATACACGCCCATGGGAATACCGAGCAGCACGGCGAAGAGCGCTGCCGTTACTGCGAGCTCGAATGTCGCCGGGAAGCGTTCGGCGATCAGCGAGGTGACCGGCCGCTTGACCTGATACGAAATGCCGAAATCGTAGCGTGCGGCATTCCAGATGAAGCGGCCGAACTGCACGATCACGGGATCATTGAGACCGAGGCGCTCGCGCAACTCCTCGCGTTCGGCGAGCGTCGTGTCCTGACCGACCATCTGGTTGACCGGGTCGCCGACGAAGCGGAACAGCACGAACGCCATCAACGCCACCGTCAGCATGACGATGGCGGCTTCGAAAATACGACGGATCGTGAATGCGAGCATGGGCGACGGTCAGTCCCTTGAAGCAAGTGCGGGGCGAACCTTGGTCCGCCCCGCCCGAGAACCCCGTCGCGCTACTCCTTCTGCGCCCAGTAGAAGAGGATCTGGTTGTCGGCACGCTGGACGATCTTGACCTTCTTCGACACGCCCCAGGCGAGCGCCTGCTGGTGCAGCGGGATGAGACCCGCTTCCTCGTGGACGATGCGGAAGGCCTGGGCGATCAGTTCGTCACGCTTCGTGTTGTCGGTCTCAATCAGGATCTTGTTGGCAAGATCGTCGACCTGCTTATTGCAGTAGCCACCGTAGTTGAACGCGCCGGAGCCCTTGCCGTCGCGGCAGCCGACGAGGTTGAGCAGCACGTTGTGGCTGTCGAACGAGCCGGGAGTCCAGCCGAGGAGGTTGAACGAGCTGTCGTACTTCTGGGTGGCGCCGGCCTTCTCGAAGTACTTCGCCTTCGGCATGGCATTGAGCTTGGCCTTGATGCCGATGCGCGCGAGCATGGCGACGACGGCCTGGCACACCGCCTCGTCATTCACGTAGCGATCGTTCGGGCAGTCCATCTCGACGCCGAAGCCATTGGGGTAGCCTGCTTCCGCGAGCAACTTCTTCGCGGCATCGGGATCATAAGCGTGCCGTTTGAATTCCGCGGCCCGCGAGAACAGCAGCGGCGAGATTAGCAGCGCCGAGTTCGCCGAGTTGCCGCGCATGACGCGCGAGTGGATCGCCTCCATGTCGATGGCCTGATAGAAGGCCTTGCGCACGCGCGCATCCTTGAATGGGTTCTTGCCCTTCACGTCCGAGTAGAGAAGCTCGTCGCGCAGCGAATCCATGTTGAGAAAGATCGTGCGCAGCTCGGGGCCCGTGAGGACATCCGTGCTGGCATTCGCCTTGACACGTGCGATGTCCTGCACCGGAACGGGGTCCATCATGTCGATCTCGCCCGAAAGCAGGGCGGCGACGCGCGTCGCGTCCGACTTGATGGTCTGGAAGATGATCTCTGTGAGATTGTGCTCGGGCTTGCCCCACCATTTGGGGTTCGGCTTGAACACGGTCTTTACGCCGGGCTGATGGCTCTCGACGAGGAAGGGGCCGGTGCCATTGGCCTTTAGCGTAAACGGGCTGAGCTGGCTCGAGCTGGTCTGGACTTTGGTTGCGCCGTTATCCTCGGACCACTTCTTCGAGAAGATGTACCAGGTGTCCCACTCGTAGTGGAGGATGGGGTTCGGGCCCGTGGTGATGAAGTCGACAGTATGGTCGTCCACTTTGACGACCTTGGTGCCGGCTGCGATGCGGCTCTTGATGTTCGACTCGGGCGAAAGCGCGCGCTCGGCGGAGAAGACGACGTCGTCGGCTGTGAAGTCCTCGCCATTGTGGAACTTCACGCCTTTACGGAGATAGAAGCGCCAGCGCGTCGGCTCGGCGATCTCCCAACGCTCCGCGAGGCCGGGAATGATCTTGAGATCCCTGTCGCGCTTCGTGAGCCCCTCCATGACGTTGCCGAGGGCACCAAGAGTGAAGGTTTCATTGAGCGTGTAGGGGTCGAGGGCGTTGAGGTCGCCCTGGAAGGCATAGCGGAAGGTCTTGGCCTCGGCAGGCGCGGCGAGCGCCGCAGCGGCAAGTGCCGCGGCCAACGTCATGATACGCAGCTTCATGGAATTCTACTCCCGACGGCTCGGTTATGGATCTGAGCGCACGTAATGCGCCGGCCCGGAGTGCTTATCGCGTGCTCCCCTGAGCCGGCCATGGCGCAGATACTGTCGTATCCCGAGGCGGCGGTCTAGCTGGTCCTATCGCGCTGTCTGCTCGTAGACTGCTATTGCATCCGCACCCAATAGAAGAGAATGCGGTTGTCGGCGCGCTGGGCCATGCTGACCTTCTTCGAGACGCCCCAGCTGAGTGCCTGCTGATGGAGCGGGATCATGCCGACTTCGTCGTGGATGATGCGAAAGGCCTTGGCGAGCATATCATCGCGCTTCTGGACGTCGTTCTCGACTGCAATTGCGCTTGCGAGCTCGTCGACGACGGGATTGCAGTAACCGCCGAAGTTGAATGTCGCACCCTTGCCGTCGGCATCGCGGCACCCGGCGATAGAGCGCAGGATGTTGAGGCCGTCGAGTGAACTCGCCGTCCACCCTGCCATGTTGAATGAGCTGTCGTACTTCTGCGGCGCACCGGCCTTGTCGAAGTAGCGGGCTTTGGACATGGCATTGAGCTTCACGTTCACGCCGATGCGGGCGAGCATGGCGACTGTCGCCTGGCAGATCGCCTCGTCATTGACGTAGCGGTCGTTGGGGCAATCCATTTCCAACGCAAAGCCATTGGGATAGCCGGCTTCCGCGAGGAGTTTCTTCGCGGCGGCCGGATCATAGGGATGGCGCTGGAATTCGGCGGCGCGCGAGAAAAGCGGCGGATAGATCAGCAGGGCTGACGGCGTAGCGTTGCCGCGCATGATCCGCTTCTGGATCGCATCGATATCGATGGCCTGGTAGACGGCCTTGCGCACGCGTGCGTCCTTGAAGGGGTTCTTGCCCTTGACGTCGGAATAGAGCAGCTCGTCGCGGACCTGATCCATATTGAGGAAGATCGTGCGCAGCTCCGGGCCGGTCAGCACGTCCGTGCCGGCGCTGGCTTTGACGCGCGGGATGTCCTGGACGGGCACGGGATCGATCATGTCGACTTCGCCCGAGAGGAGGGCTGCGACACGCGTCGCATCCGACTTGATGGTCTGGAAGACGACGTTCGTCAGATTGTGCTGGGGCTTGCCCCACCAGTTCGGATTGACCTTGAAGGTCGTGCGCACGCCCGGCTCATGGTTCTCGACCATGAAAGGGCCGGTGCCATTGGCCTTGAGGGCGAACGGGCTCAGCTGATTGCTCTTGGTCTGGACCTTGGTCGCGCCATTCGCCTCGGCCCAGGACTTCGACATCATGAACCAGGAATCCCACTCGGCGTGCAGGATCGGGTTCGGCACGGCCAGGACGAAGTCGACGGTGTGACTGTCGACCTTTTCGGCCCTCAGCTTCGCCGCAAAGCGCGTGCGGATGTTCGACTCGGGCGAGAGTGCGCGATCGAGCGAGAACAGCACGTCGTCGGCGGTGAAATCCTCGCCGTTGTGGAACTTCACGCCTTTGCGCAGATGGAAGCGCCAGCGTGTCGGCTCGACGATCTCCCAGCGTTCCGCGAGTGCGGGGATGATCTTGAGGTCCTTGTCGCGCGTGACAAGGCCCTCCATCGCATTGCCAAGCGTGCCGAGCGTGAAAGTCTCGTTCAGAGCATAAGGATCGAGCGCATTGAGATCACCCTGGAAGGCGAACCGGAAGGTCTTGGCTTCGACCGGTAACGCGAGCATGGCGACGGCAATGGCCGCAGCCACCGAGATGACACTACGCTTCATGATCCCCTCCTTCGCCCTATCGACTGCCTGACCGGGCGCGCCTCAGTGGAAAAGGAATTTCATGAACAATCTCTTCATGATGAGTGGCCCTTAACCTCACTGCGGCGCATAGCTGGCTGCATGGTTAAGCAGGTGACGAGGCTGTCAGCCGTTCAATTAAAGCCGCGGCGCGTCAGTCCAGCGGACGAGCTGCGGCTCGCCGAGGATCCTTGCGCGACCTTGAGACAGGGCTGCGAGATCGGCCTCATAAGTGAGGAGGGTCCTGAGCGGCAGCTCGACGGCGATCACGACGCCCTTGGGTGCGAGGCGCCGGCGCAGCTCCTTGCCACCGCGCTGTGCGAGGTCGTTGACGACCGGCAGCACTAGGTCCCGCTCCGCCAGGATCTCGACTTCCATGAGCGGTTCGAGGCGCCTCAGACTGGCCGACCGGCAGGCGATCTGAAGTGCGGCGATTGCGGCTTGCTCAAAGCTTTCCGGCGTCGACCTCTTGGAATGAAAGGCGCCGTCGATGAAGACGACCCGCATGTCGATGATGGGCCCTTGGCCATCGACGCCCTCGGCAGAGGCGTGCGCCACGCCCCGCGCGACGGCAGCATTGAAAGCGTCGATCTCGGGGGGGCCCGCGAATTCGCTTTCGAAGAGATTGCCCTCGCCCGGGCGCCGAGGGACGATCCTGAGGCGCACGACAGCGAAATCTCCCGTGCCGCCGTCTGTCGTGCCTAGACGGTGCTCAGCCTCGGCGAGACGAGCCGGCGTCCAGCAGGACCGGACTTCGACCTTGCCGGTCTCCACCGGGCATCCAACAGCGGAGGTTATATGGGTGAGACGCGCCGAAAGCTCCTTGATCGTGCTGGCCTCGATGCAAAAAGCGCCCGCCTCGCTGCCCGTCGTATAGCTGAATGTGGTGTCCCGGGCTGCGTATTGAGCGAAGGCCGCCGCCAGCGCTGCCGCATCCCCCGGGCGCTTCGCCGCGATCCTCTGGCTCAGCGGGAAGACGGGGCTATTGGTTCTTGGCGGCGACAAGGCGGTCTCGCGGTGGAAGTGATTTGCCGGCGATTCTAGCGCAGCCGTGGGGCGGGAGGGGGCCTTGCGGCCTCAGTGAGCCAAATTTCTACCGGGCGTTGCAAGCGCGAGACTCGGCGGTAGCTGTGTGCTTGGTGTCGCTGTGGCTATGCAAGCACTTGAGGGAAGCGGGGCAGGGCGCTAAGTCCCCAGACCATGAGTGACAGACCGATTCTGCCCGGGCCGGGCCCCATTGAACCCGTCAACCTGCGCGACGCCCTCGAAGAGCGCTATCTCGCCTACGCGCTCTCGACGATCATGCATCGTGCGCTTCCGGATGTGCGCGACGGCCTGAAACCGGTCCACCGCCGCATTCTCTATGCCATGCGAGAGCTCAAGCTCGATCCCTCGGGCGGGTTCAAGAAGTGCGCGAAGATCGTCGGCGACGTGATGGGCAACTACCATCCGCACGGTGATCAGGCGATCTACGACGCTCTTGTACGCCTCGCGCAGGATTTTGCCGTCCGTTATCCGCTGGTCGACGGCCAGGGAAATTTCGGGAACATCGACGGCGATAACCCGGCGGCCATGCGCTACACGGAGAGCCGCCTGACGCTTGTCGCCGAGGCACTGCTGGACGGTATCGACGAAGATACGATCGATTTCCGGGATACTTACGACGGCACCAACAAGGAGCCGGTCGTCCTCCCGGCGAATTTCCCGAACCTGCTCGCCAACGGCTCGTCCGGCATCGCTGTCGGCATGGCGACGAATATCCCCCCCCATAATGCCGATGAGCTGTGCGCGGCTCTGCTGCACCTCATCAAGCATCCGAACGCGACCGTCGAGAAGCTCGTCGATTTCATTCCGGGGCCGGATTTCCCGACCGGCGGCATCCTCGTCGAACCGCGCGAGAATATCATCGAGGCCTATCGCACGGGTCGTGGTGGCTTTCGCCTGCGCGCGCGCTGGGAGAAGGAGGACACGGGCCGCGGCGGTTATCAGATCGTCGTCACCGAGATTCCCTATCAGGTCCAGAAGTCGCGTCTCGTCGAGAAGATCGCCGAGCTGTTGCAGGCGAAGAAGCTGCCGTTGCTCGGCGACGTGCGCGACGAGAGCGCCGAAGTCGTGCGCTTGGTCATCGAACCCAAGAGCCGCACGGTCGATCCGCTCGTACTCATGGAGAGCCTGTTCCGCGTCACGGAGCTGGAGACGCGTTTCGGCCTCAATATGAACGTGCTGACGGCGGGGCAGATCCCGGCCGTGCTGTCGCTGCGCGATGTGCTCAAGCACTGGCTGGAGCATCGCCAGGAAGTGCTGGTGCGGCGCTCGGAGCATCGCCTCGGCAAGATCAGACACCGTCTCGAGGTGCTCGACGGCTACCTGATCGCCTACCTCAACATCGACGAGGTCATTCGCATCGTCCGTTTCGAGGACGAGCCCAAGGCCAAGCTGATCGCGAAGTTCAAGCTTTCCGACGTGCAGGCCGAAGCCATCCTGAACCTCCGTCTGCGGTCACTCTCCAAGCTCGAGGAGCAGGAGATCCGCGCCGAGCACGCCAAGCTCACCGGCGAGATGCGTGAGCTGCAGGCGCTGATCAAGTCGGAAGACCTGCAGTGGGAACGCATTGCCGCCGAGATCAAGGCGACGCGCGACGCCTACTCCAAGAAGACCGACCTCGGCCGCCGACGCACGGAGCTGGCCGACGCACCCGCCATCGAGGTCGATATCGATCAGGCGCTGATCGAAAAGGAACCGATCACGGTCATTCTCTCCGAGAAAGGCTGGATCCGCGCTCTCAAGGGCCATCCCGAGGATCTGTCGAAGCTCGAGTTCAAGCATGGCGACAGCCTCAAGCGGGCCGTGCGCGCCTCGACGACCGACAAACTCCTCGTCTTCACCACGAACGGGAAGTTCTTCACGCTTGAAGGCAATCAGCTCCCCGGCGGGCGCGGGCACGGCGAGCCGGTTCGTCTCATGGTCGATCTCGAGGAGAGCCACGAGATCGTCGAGCTGTTCGTCCATGAGCCGGGCCGCAAGCTGATCGTGGGCTCGACGTCCGGCAATGGTTTCATCGTGCCCGAGGACGAGGTCCTGGCTTCGACGCGCAAAGGCAAGCAGGTGCTGAATGTCGATGCCGACGCCGAGGCGCGGATTTGCGTTCCGGTGCCTCCGGCCGCCGACATGTGCGCCACGATCGGTGAGAACCGGCGGATGCTGGTCTTCAAGCTGGACGAGGTCAACGAGATGACGCGCGGCAAGGGCATCATCCTGCAGCGCTTCAAGGATGGCGGGCTTTCGGATGTGCGGCCGTTCGTGAAGAAGGCCGGATTGACATGGCTCGATTCCGCCGGGCGCACCTTTACGCTCGAGGGTGGCGAGTTGAAGGAGTGGGTGGGCCAGCGCGCTCAAGCGGGCCGCATGGCACCGAAGGGCTTCCCGCGCTCCAACCGCTTCGGGCCCGCCTTCTGAGGCTTGACGCATTGCTGTCGCTGACCGCAAGTAGTGGCGGCGGCAAACTTTTTGCTCAAGGGCTTCTAATATATGTCGGCTGAGGCGCGCGGGCTCCTGCTCGAGATGTTCCATGCTGCGGTGGCCGCGGCGCATCCGAGCACTTGCCTCGCGCCGCATCTGCCGCCTGCTCCAGCCAAGGGGCGCCTCCTCGTGCTCAGTGCGGGCAAGGCCGCGATCGCCATGGCTTCCGTGGCCGAGGCACATTACCGCGCAGCCGGCATCGGCGATCGGCTGACTGGCATGGCAACGGCACCGCACGGCTATGCGGCTGCATTCTCTGGTTCGAGACCCGAGCAGCTCGAGATCCTCGAAGGTCGCCACCCGACCCCTGATGCATCCTCTCTTGCAGCCGCTGAGCGGGCGCTTGCGTTGGCGCGCTCGGCCGGCCCCGACGATACCGTGCTGGTGCTCCTTTCCGGCGGTGCTTCGGCGCTCTGGGCCGCGCCTGCCGCAGGACTCGAACTTGCGGAGAAGACCGCGCTGACGCGGGGCCTCCTCAAATCTGGCGCCGATATTCACGAGATGAATGCCGTGCGCCGGCATCTCTCGCGCATCAAGGGTGGAAGGCTTCGTGCGGCAGCGGCACAGGCGGACACGTTCATCACGCTCGCGATCTCCGACGTACCGGGCGATGATCCCGAAACCATCGGGTCGGGACCGACCGTGCCCGATCCGACGACGCTCGCCGATGCGTGCAAGGTGATTGCGCGGCGCGTCGAGCGCATGTCGGAGCTGGGGCTCCCGGTTCCAGGCGGCGTCTATCGGGCCCTCGAGAATCCCGCCAACGAGACGCCAAAGCCGGGGACCGGACTTTTCGCCGGCGATCGCTACCAGATCATCGCAACGCCCGTTGCAGCCCTCGAAGCAGCGGCGGCCTTGGCGCGCTCGCGCGGGTATGACGTCGAAAGTCTCGGGGATCAGGTCACCGGCGAGGCGCGCGATGTCGCTGCCGCGCACGCCACGCTTGCTCGGAAGGCCCGAGCGGCAGGGCGCCGGCTCGCCATCATCAGCGGTGGCGAACTCGAGGTGACAGTGCGCAACCGAGCCGGGCGGGGAGGGCGCAGCCAGGAATATGCGCTCGCGCTGGCCATTGAACTCGACGGACTTTCAGGCGTATCGGCACTTGGTGCGGATACGGACGGGATTGACGGCGGCGAAGGCCGCGTCGAGGATCCCGCCGGTGCCGTGATCGGTCCCGATACGCTCGCGCGTGCCAGGGACCGCCACGCGGACGCCCGAAATACCCTCGATAACAACGATGCCTCCACCCTGTTCGAGGCGCTGGGTGATCTCGTGCACACGGGTCCCACCCATACGAACGTCAATGATTTCCGCGTCATCCTCGTCGAGCCAGCCTGACCAGCATGAACCAAGCACGAGAAGGGGCCGACTGCGGCCGGGCGCCTCTCCATGCGCCTCGTCTTTTCACAATGAACTACTTCCGCTTTCTGTTGGTTTCGACCGTCGTGGGCCTCGGCATGACGGCCGGTGCCGACGCTGCGCACGCGGACCTCAAGCTCTGCAATGCGACCGCGAGTCGGATCGGTGTTGCGATCGGCTATCAGGATCCCAAGGGCTGGGCGACGGAGGGCTGGTGGAACATTGCGTCACAGACCTGTGAGACGTTGTTGAAAGGAAAGCTTGGCAGCCGATTCTATTACGTGCATGCGGTAGACTACGACCGCGGCGGTGAGTGGGGCGGCACGAACATGATGTGCACGGCTGACAAAGTCTTCACGATCCGCGGGGTCGAGGACTGCCCACGGCGCGGATTCAAGCGGACCGGCTTCTTCGAGGTCGACACGCAGAACTCCAATGACTGGACAATCCGCCTGACTGATCCGGGCGACAGCGGCGGGAAGGCACGATGAGACGAAATCGAAGAGTGAAGATCCTCGCGACGCTCGGGCCCGCGTCGTCTGCGCCCGACGTGATCGAGAGCTATTTTCTGGCGGGCGTCGATGTCTTCCGCATCAACATGAGCCATTCGAGCTTCGACATGGTGCGCGGTCTGCACAGCGCAGTGCGCGCCGCGGAGATGCAGCACGGACGCCCGATCGGCATTCTCGCGGACCTGCAAGGCCCGAAGTTTCGGGTCGGCAAGCTCGCAGGCGACCGCGTCGAGCTCAAGAACGGACAGACGTACATCTTCGACACGCAGGAGCAGGAAGGCGACGATCAGCGGGTCTTCCTGCCCCATCCGCAGATTTTCGATGGTGTCGAGGCGGGCCATTCGCTGCTGCTCGACGACGGCAAGATCCGGATGCGCGTGATTGAGGTCGCGCCTTCGCGGATCGCGGCCGAAGTGATGGTTGGCGGTCCGCTCGCGAGCCGCAAGGGCATTTCGATGCCCGATACGATCCTGCCCATCAATCCGCTGACAGACAAGGACAAGGCCGATCTCGATTTCGTCCTGAAGCTCGGCGTGGACTGGGTTGGCCTGTCGTTCGTGCAGCGTGGCGAGGACGTGGCGCTTGCGCGACGCATGATCGGCCAGGGCGCGGCGATCATGTCGAAGATCGAGAAGCCCTCGGCAATCGCCGATCTCGACCAGATCATCGCGCAATCCGACGCGCTGATGGTCGCGCGCGGTGACCTCGGCGTCGAGATGCCGGTCGAGCGCGTGCCGGGACTGCAGAAGCAGATCACGCGCAAGGCGCGCGCAGCCGGCAAGCCGGTGGTGATCGCGACGCAGATGCTCGAGAGCATGATCAATTCGCCGGTACCGACGCGTGCCGAGGTGTCGGACGTGGCGACGGCTGTTTTCGACGGCGCGGATGCTATCATGCTGTCGGCCGAGTCCGCGGTCGGCAAGTACCCGATCGAAGCGATCGGCATGATGGACCGCATTGCCATCGAAGCCGAAGCCGACCCGACCTATGACGTGCTGGTTCATGCGACGAGCACGCCGCCTCAGGAAACGGCAGCTGACGCGATTGCTGCCGCCACGCACGCCGTTGCCGATACGCTGAAACTCTCGGCCATCATCTGCTTCACGGCAACGGGCTCGACAGCACTGCGCGTCGCGCGCGAGCGCCCGGGACTGCCCGTCATCGGCCTGACGCCCGTTGTCGCCACGGCGCGGCGGCTTGCTGCCGTATGGGGCGTGCATTGCGTTCTGACGAGTGACCCCGAGAACCTCGCCGATATGGTCAAGAAGGCGTGCCGCATCGCCTTCGAGGAAGGGTTTGTGCGCGCGGGTAGTGGTGTGATCATCACGGCGGGCGTGCCGCTCGGTTCGCCGGGCACGACGAACATGGTCCGCATCGCCTACGTGAATGAGCACGGCGAGCCGACGTCGCTGTCGATGTAGGCGGTGCGCCGCGGTTTACAGTACGAGCACGCCGCGGTGCTGCGCTTCGCCCTCGGGCTCGACGTGGATCACGATCTCGGCGCCATCGATCTCGGCTTCCAGCGCGCGTTCGATCCGGTCACAGATGCGATGGGCGTCTGCGACGCTCATTTTGCCCGGCACGACGAGATGGAAGTCGATAAAGGTCGCGCGACCCGCCGTGCGCGTTCGGATATCGTGCGCCTCGATAGCCCCTTCCGCGCTCTCCGCAATGACGGCCCGAATGCGTCGCCCGATGTCGCTGTCGACGGCCTCGTCCATGAGCCCGCTGATCGATGAGCTGACGACACGCCATCCGGCGACGAGAATATTCACCGCAACGAGCGCCGCCATCGCCGGATCGAGGATCGTCCAGCCCGTCAACACGGCAAGCGTCAGTCCGACAATAACCCCGAGGGACGTGGCGACATCCGTGAAGAGGTGCCAGCCGTCCGCGACGAGCGCGGGTGAGCGCCAGCGTCGGCCATAGTTGATGAGCGCCCAGGACCAGGCTGCATTGATTGCCGTTGCGCCGCCACTGATGGCGAGACCGAGCCAGGGCTCGTCAAAAGCCCGGGGTTCGCGCAGCGCCTGCCAGGAGGCATGCAGGATCAGCAGCGCCGCGAGGATGATCAGGACGCCCTCGATGACCGCTGAGAAATACTCGGCCTTGTGGTGGCCGAACTGGTGGCGTCGATCAGCAGGTCGCGCGCTGATGCGAACCGCGAGAAGCGCGACCAATGCGGTGACCACATTGACGATGCTTTCGAGCGCATCAGAGTAAAGGGCGACGCTTCCGGTTACCCAATAGGCGACGTACTTGATGCCCAATACCGCGCAGGCGATGACAATGCTCGCGATTGCCATCCTGTGAGTGCGCGTTTCGATCGTCGGCATACGTCTGGTCGGTCCGCGGTTGCCTCGACCGCAATGGCCTCGTGCTCAGCCCCTTCAACACGCTGTGGCCTCGAAAAGCAACCTGAGAATTCACTTTTGTAAGTAGTTGCAAGTGGTTGGCGATGGCGTGGCCTTCAGGCCGGCGCCGAATTGCGGTTGCCGGAGGCATCCTCTGCCAGGGCCGCATGGGCCTCGCGGAAGGTCAGCAGCCGGCGCTGTGCTTCGTCCCAAACGGCGAGCCGTGCACATTTTATGCTCTCCCAGAGCGTCACGCGATTCATGGCCTGGAACTCGGGCGAGGCCGCGAGGCAGTCGTGCAGGCGATAGTTCGGGATGACGCTGTTCAAGTGGTGAATGTGATGGAGGCCGATATTGCCGGTGAACCACTCGAGCGGTTTCGGCAGCACGTAGTAGGACGAACCGCGGATCGCCGCGACCTGGAAGTCCCACTCCTGGCTGTCGTCCCAGTGACCGTCCTCGAACTGATGCTGGATGAAGAACAGCCAGCCGCCGAGTGCTGACGCCATGAGGATCATGGGCGCGATGATCCACGCCAGCGTCGCGTAGCCGATGGCAGCGCCCATGAGCCCATAGAAGATGATCATCGCGATGTTGAGGGCCAGCACACTTCGCCAGCCCTCGCGAGGCTCGAGCGGATGTCCCCACGGGAGGCGCTGCAACACGACGAAGAAGAATGGCACGCCGATCGGGAACAGGAACAGCGGATGGCGGTAGATGCGATAGCGCAGCCGGCCCCAAGGCGAGCAGGCGCGATACTCGGCGAGTGTCATCGTATCGATGTCGCCGTAGCCGCGCCGATCGAGATTGCCCGAGGTCGCATGATGCTTCGCATGCACGCGCCGCCACAGGCCGTACGGCGTCATGGTCATGACGCTAATGAGCCGCCCGAGGGTGTCATTGGCGCGCGCCGACGGCAGGAATGAGCCATGTCCGCAGTCGTGCTGGATGATGAAGAAACGGACCAGAAGGCCCGAAGCTGGCACTGCGAGCAGGATTGTCAGCCAGTAGGCATGATCCACGGTCATCCACATGGCGGCGAGCAGTGCCAGGAACGGGATTGTGGTGGTGATGATCTGGATGATGGCGCGGCGCGTGTCGGCGCCACGGTATTTGGCGCAGTGCGCTGCAAGCCGTCGCGCTTCGGCCTTGAGGGCGGCGACGTCGTTGGGAGTATCCTGGCGCGCCGCCGATACTTGGTGCGCGAACTTCTCTGTCGTGGTCACAGTGACGGACGCCTCCGGGCGCGGCTGGAATTTTGCGTTTCTGGCCCCGGAACTATTTCATCCCCCCGAGGCTTTCCCTCTAGGTGTAGAAGCACGATTTGGCCTCTCCTGTCCTGGGACATGGGAGCGCGGTGCTGTGTAAAAAGCCACCTTGGAGTCGTTCTTGCCAACCATGTGTGTGCTGGCCATGGCTCGCCGCGCACGTTATGCTTGTCTTGATTGTTTGTGCGGCGGTTCGGACGTGGGGCCTGTGTCCTGCGGCGCCTTGTTGGCGCGCGCATTTGTCACCACCCTGAGCCTCGCCAGTGATCGTCGAAATGCCGGAATTGGTTCGGATTTTCCGCCTGCGGCGCGAATTTCGAATCCAGTCACGTCTTCTCGGCCCCTCGTGCCCTGATCCTGCGGAACGCCATGGCAGTGCCGGTTTCCCTCATCTGCGTCGGACATGCAGCACTAGACCGGATCTACCGGATCGAGGGCTTTCCGCCGGAACCAACCAAAATCCGGGCGCTCGAGCATATCGAGGTCGGCGGCGGAATGGCCGCCAACGCGTCGGTTGCTGCGGCGCGCCTCGGCGCAAGGACCGAGCTTTGGTCACGCGTTGGCGATGATCAGGCCGGCGTTTCCATTCGGAACGGGCTCAAGGCCGATAAAGTGGACATCCGCTACGTCCATGCTTTCGAGGAGGCGCGCTCGTCGACCTCGGCTGTCATCGTCGACAGCCAGGGCGAGCGCATGATCATCACCCAGCGTGATACCTCGATCCCCGCCGGCACGAGCTGGCTGCCGATCGAGCGCGTCGGAGAGGCCAATGCGGTGCTCTGCGACCTGCGCTGGCTCGAGGCCGTGCGGGTGGTCCTGACCCGGGCCCGGCGCGAGGGTGTGCCGACGGTGCTCGATGCCGATCTCGGTGGGCGCGAGGCGCTGCCCGAGCTGCTGGGCCTTGTCGATTATGCGGTGTTCTCGGCTCCCTCGCTGCATGAGTTTGCGCGCGGCATGAGCGATGCCGATGCCCTTCAGCAGGTGCTGCGCCACGGCCCGCGTCATGCCGGCGTTACGCTCGGCGCGCGCGGCTATCTCTGGGCTGAACGCGACGGCCAGACCGGCCACCAGCCGGGTTTTCAGGTCGATGTGGTCGATACGACGGGGGCCGGCGACGCCTTTCATGGTGCCTTTGCGCTCGGGGTTGCCGAGGGGCTTGCCATCGAGGCCAATGTCCGGCGGGCCGCGGCTGTGGCGGCACTGAAGTGCACGCGCCTCGGCAGCCGTGCGGGGCTGCCGACGCGAAGCGAACTCGAGCTTTTCATTGCACTTCACGAGGGCTGATGCCCTCCGGGTGCTATCGTGACGGGGGCGCATATGACCGCTCAGCACACCATTGCCTTCGTCAACGATGAGCTGAAGGCGCCATTGGCCGACACGATCGCGTTCGCGCAGGAGAATGGCGTAGTGGCCTTGGAGGTGCGGTCGATCGACGGTCGCAACTTTCTGGCTCTCTCGCCGACTGAGCAGCAAGATGTGGCACGGCGGATCTCCGATGCGGGGATCAAGGTCGTGGGACTGGCCTCGCCTCTGCTCAAATGGGCGGCATCGGGGCGGGCTGCCGGCAGATTGGGCGATCAATTCGGCTTCGAGATCGGCTCACGTTCGCTTGGCGACATCGCGCGACTGACGGCGGATGCCGCGCACCGGCTCGGGACGCGCAATGTCCGCATTTTCAGCTTCCTGACCCACGACGGGTTCACGCTCGCCGATCTCGACGTGGCACTCGATGAGCTGCTTGCGCTGGCTGAGCGCGAGGATCTCGTCTTCCACGTCGAGAACGAGCCCGTCTGCAACATTCAGGACGAGGTGGATCTGATGGCGCTCATGCAGGCGCGCCGCCACCCGCGCCTCAAGGCGCTCCTCGACATCGGCAATATCTACGCCAAGGGCATTGCTCCGGAGGCCTCCCGAATGGCCGCCCTGATGCCATTTGTCGATCATATGCACTTCAAGGACTTCTCGATCGGCGCCGGGCGTCGTCACGTCGCCGTGGGCGAGGGTGACATCCCCTATGGCGCCCTCATTGAGGCCTGCCTTGCAGCGGCGGCGGGGCGGGCGCTGACGCTTTCGGTCGAGACGCACGTCCCCGATGACCCGGTCGGGGCGACACGGCGTTCACTCGCGGGCCTCAGGCAACTGTTGGCCGCTGCGACCGCATGAACGGGATAAGCCGGCCGAGGAAGGTGGACGCCCGCGCGGCGCACCGCTAATGGTGCCCCATCTTTCCGGTCCTCAGTGAGTTTGGGGCACGACCAGCAGGGACTGCGCATGACTGACAAGGCGAAGGGCGCCGCGCTCGCGACGCGCGAGATGGCGAATGCCATCCGGGCGCTGGCAATGGATGCGGTCGAGGCGGCGAAATCCGGCCATCCGGGAATGCCGATGGGCATGGCCGATGTGGCGACGGTACTGTTCGCCGAAGTGCTGAAGTACGACGCCGCCGCCCCCCGCTGGCCCGCGCGCGACCGCTTCGTGCTCTCGGCCGGTCACGGCTCGATGCTGCTGTATTCGCTGCTCCATCTCACCGGTTATCCGGGCATGAGCATCGAGGAGATCAAGAATTTCCGCCAGCTCGGCGCCAAGACCGCCGGACATCCCGAGCATGGTCACGCCGAGGGGATCGAAACGACGACGGGACCGCTCGGTCAGGGGCTCGCCAATGCCGTCGGTATGGCCATTGCCGAGCGCATCTGGAATGCGCGCCATGGCGAACTGTTCGACAATCGCACGTACGTGATCGCGGGCGACGGCTGCCTCATGGAAGGCATTTCGCAGGAGGCGATCACACTCGCGGGCCACCTCGGGCTCGGGCGCTTGATCGTGCTCTTCGACGACAACAGCATTTCGATCGACGGTCCAACCTCGCTCTCGACGAGCGAGGACCAGATCGGCCGCTTCAAGGCTGCGGGTTGGAACACGCTCGCCATCGACGGCCACGACATGGACGCGGTGCGCAAGGCGCTCGCCACCGCGCGTGCCGATGACGGCAAGCCGTGGCTGATCGCGTGCAAGACGGTGATCGGCTATGGTGCCCCGAAGAAGGCTGGGACGGCCTCGGCGCACGGTTCGCCTCTCGGTGCGGAAGAAATTGCAGCCACGCGCGAAAAGCTCGGCTGGAAGAGCGCGCCCTTCGAGGTTCCGGCGGATGTGCTTGCTGCATGGCGCGCTGCGGGTTCGCGTGGCCGGTCGCTGCGCGAGGCCTGGGAGCAGAAGTGGAGCAAGGTCGATGCGCGCGCGCGCGAGGCCTTCGATCATCCGGCAGCAGCACGTGCGGCCGACGTGAGCACGGCCGTCATCAATCTGCGCGAAGCCGCAGCAGCCGACACAGCAGAGCGCGCGACGCGTGTGTGGTCCGAGCGGTCGCTCGAGGCACTCGTTGCAGCTCAGCCAGCGCTGATTGGTGGTTCGGCAGACCTCACGGGCTCCAATAACACCAAGGCCAAGAGCCAGAAGCCGATCGTGAAGGGCGACTTCTCGGGAAGCTACCTTTACTACGGCATTCGCGAGCACGGCATGGCCGCGGCCATGAACGGCATGGCGCTCTACGGCGGGCTCATTCCCTACGGCGGCACGTTCCTCGTGTTCTCGGACTACTGCCGCCCGTCGATCCGCCTTGCAGCGCTCATGCGCCAGCAGGTCGTGTATGTCTTCACGCACGATTCGATCGGCCTCGGCGAGGACGGGCCGACGCATCAGCCCGTCGAGCATCTGGCAGCGCTACGGACCATCCCTAATCTGAACGTGTTCCGCCCGGCCGACGGCGTCGAGACCGCGGAGTGCTGGGCGCTTGCCACGGCTTCGACTGAGGCGCCGTCCGTGCTTGCCTTGACACGCCAGAACGTGCCGAACCTGCGCAAGGGACCAGTTGGCGAGAATGCGAGCGCCAAGGGCGGCTACGTTCTTCGCGAGGCTGAAGGCGGTAAGCGGGCAGTGACTCTGATCGCCACCGGATCCGAGGTCGGCCTCGCAGCCAAGGCGGCCGATGCGCTCGCGGCAAAGGGCGTGGCGGCGGCGATCGTCTCGCTTCCCTCCTTCGAGCTCTTCCGCAAGCAGCCTGCAGCTTATCGGCAGGCCGTGCTTGGTGATGCGCCGCGCGTCGCTATCGAGGCGGCCATAGAGCAGGGGTGGCGCGAGTGGCTGCGGCCCGACGACGCCTTCGTCGGCTTGTCGGACTTCGGCGCCTCGGCGCCTGCCGGCAAGCTCTTCGCGCACTTCGGCCTGACGCCGGAGCGTGTCGCGGAAGTGGCGAAGAAACTGGCCGACGCTTCGTAGCAGAGCGTGGGTTCCGGGTGGAGCCGCGGGCACTCAGCGCGGCGGCACGCCTTTCGCTCCGACATTAGGCGTGCCTGCATTGGCTGTGCGGGAGAGAAGCTCGATATACGAAAGCAGGTCGGCCGCATCGACCTCATTCAGTGCGAGATCGGGCATACGCACGCTCGGATACTGCTTGCGCAATTCGAGTGCCATTGGATCCTGCTCGGATCGCAAACGATCCGGATTTCCGATGTAGCGGAGCAGCCAATCGCGGGGGCGTCGCGCGTCGATGCCGACAAGATCAGGACCGACACGGCTGCCAGCCCCGACCGTATGACATGAAGCGCACATCCGGTTGAAGAGCGCCTGGCCGGGCGTTGTGGGCATTTGATAGCCGTGATTGCTGGCTGAATCGATCGGCGCAGTGCGGACTTTCGCACGCCATACGGGATCCATGGCACGCAGGTCGAGGACGAACCTATCGAGGTCACCGAAGACCGTGTTGCGTTGCCATTCGCCGGTCGCATCATTGCCGAGCAGAACTTCATTGCGATGTTGCGTCAGGCTCCGCATGCGCTCGCCGAACTTGTCGTTGATGATGCGCATGTCCTCATATTTTCCGGTGAGGAACTGCCAGCCTGGGCCCGAGTGAAAGGCCGATGCAAACCCCGCGAGTTTTTCCGGCGTGTCGTTTTCGGGGTCGACGCTCAACGAGATGAAATGGATGGACTGACCGAGTTCATCGCCGAGTCGCTCGGCTGCTTCGGCAAGGCGGGCGGTCGTGAGCGGGCAGATATCCGTGCAGCGTGTGAAGATGAAGCTGACGACGACAATCCTTCCCTTGATCACGTCATCGTAGAAGTTCAGCGTTTCTCCGCGCTGGTTCTGCACGGGCAGGTTGGGGAAATAGCCCGCGCCCCAGCGGCGCGTCTGTGCCTCGGCCGTGGCGACCAGGCAGAAAAGACCCACCGACAGCGCGCCGGCCATCAGCGCGAGCAACCGGCCGGCAGTTCTGAGGCGTCCTGGTAGTCCCATGCTGAAGCTACTTTCTGAGCTGTGCCAGCTGATCGGCGAGCTGTTTGAGCGCATCCGCCATCGGATCCGAGGTCGGCATTGATGTGGACGCAATAGCGCCCTCAGGCGTTGTCGACGGCGTGGGGGCCAATGTAACGGGCTCTGACGGTGCGGGTGGCGGGCCCTCGGGCAGCGGTGGCTGCTGGAGGCTGTTGCGGCTTGGATTGCCCTCCCGCAGGATCTCCGGCTGCGTGAAGAACACGCCATCCGGCGTGGGATTCGGTGTCGGAGTGACGAGCGCCTGCGGCGTGCCGGCATTTCCGGACAAGATCTGGATACGCTGCAGCATCGCGAAGTCTTCGTGCACGGTGTTGTGGCAGTGATTGACGTAGGCACCGCCGAACTCGCCGAACTGAATCTGGAACTTGACCCTGCCCGATTCTCGGAGCCGCCACACATCCTTGCGGGCGAGGCGTTCCGTCGGCGCCATGGCTGCGCCGCCACGGTCGATCGTGATGCCCTCCTCGAAGTGCAGATGAATGGCATGGTCCCAACCGCCGCCGCCATTCTGGAACGTCCAGTGCTCGACCTCGCCGGGTTTCGGAACAAGCATCGAGATGCGGTTGGCGTTCATCGAATGCGCGGACTGGCCATTGATCCGGATCGTCCACGGGAACTGATGTGCGTCGCCGCAGTCCGGGACGCACTGGCCGCCCGCGCGGGAGTCGCCGATGCCGCTGCGGCCGAACTCGACGTGCCGCTCGCGTACCGGCGTCACGACAGGGATCTGCTCGGTGAGCTTGTTCGGCACAACGCTCGGATCGGCCGTCGACGCATAGTGGACGACGCCGGGAACGTCGACGCTTTGAACTGACGAGGCGATGCGGAACTCGAGGAACGGGCCGAGTGCCGCATCCTCTTCCTTCATGCGCTTCAAGGCTTCCGACAGCGACAGCGCCTCCTTGGGGCCGCGGCCGTCTTCACGCATCCGCATGAGATTGACGAGCTGCAGGCGCTCGCCGACGCGGAACTTCGAGAAATCGATGATGACGTCGAAACGCTCGGCATTGCCTAGATCGTCGAGTTCATCCACCTGCACGGGATTGACGAGGAGATTGCCATCGTTGGCGATCACCGTGATCGGCACGCGCTTTCCGTTCGAGGTGAACAAACCGATTTTCAGGTAGCGCGACATGCATGCATTGAGAAGACGGAAGCGATACTTGCGCGGCAGGACCTCGAAGAACGGAGCGAACGTGAAGTTCGCCATCAGCACGTCGCCGAGGAAGCCATCCGTGTTGAAGATGTCGAAGAAATACTGACCTTCGGCGTCAATGGCGCAGTCGGACAAAGCAAGGTTCACGTCGAAGTCGACGTTACCCCAATCGAGCAGGCTGCCGCTCGGCAGGCGGAGGTTCACGCCATCGACGATCTTCTCATGGCCGCGATCCGGGCCGCTGTAGAAATTGATGACGCCGAGCATGCCCTTGTAGACATTCTCCGCCGTGAAGAAGAATCGGTGGTCGTGGAACCACAGGGAGCTTTCCAGCTCGCGGAAATCACCCGCCACATTGACGAGGCCGCCGTTTCCGTCGGGCCCCGAGGCACGGCGGTCCGTGGCGTACTTGTTGATGTGCTCCGCACGCGCGAGCGTCGTGCTCCAGCGATAGTCATAGAACGTGCCGGGGAAATGATGGACGTTCGCGGCACCGTCACTTTCCGCGCCGTTGTGAGCGTTGTGAAGATGCATCTGGCTCTCGTTGCGCCCGAAGCCTTCATTGTCCGCGCGCTCGACAGGCATGTTGTTGTAAATGCGCGTCAGTATGGGTTCACCATAGCGGGCCTTGATCAACTTGGGTGGCATCGTGCCCGCGCCCTGCTTGGACGAACAGAAAGTCCAAACGCGATTGCGTCTCTGGGCCGGTAGACCATCGTGGAAGTGCGTAGCGTCGCCGCACGGACCGATCGACATGACGTAGCCGACCTTCGGAAAATACTCGTCCCACCGCTGGTGGGCGAAGATCTCTCCTGGCGGGCGCCCCTCGATGGGACCGCGATTGGTCGTCGGATTGCGCAGATCGGGATTAGTCGGATTCGCATTGTAGTCCGTGTGCCAGGACAGGCGCTTCGCATCCCGCTCGCTCATGGTCGCTGGAAAGGCCGCGTTGCCTTCCGGCGTTTTTGTCATGGGGACCGGTTCGAGGACCTCCAGCCGGTGCAGGGGCTGGGAAAACTTTGTGGCGCCGAACAGCGGGCTGCGCGGCGTGCCGGTGGGAATGGTCGCGAAGGCACTGCGGGCGAAGGGACTGAGGCCATTCTTGAGGGCGAGCAGGCCGGTGGCGGTGAATAGACCCCACTTATAGAGGTCGCGCCGCGTGATCTCGCCGATCGAGAGCGCACGCACGATCTCCGCGCGGTTGTTTCGAGCGTGCTGGGCTTCTCTCTGCCGCCGTGCCGAGGCCTTATCGTCGATATACATGGCCTACTCCTTGTTCTGCATTACCGCCGCATGAGCATCTCCCCCGATGGTCTGCATTCTCGTTTGCCACCTGCTTGGCGGCTCACATCGCTACGGTCTGAGCTGCGCCAGAAGATCGGCGAGTTGCTTGAGTGCATCCGCTACCGGATCGGCGGCTGGCGGAGGTTCGGAGGGCGCCGGAGAAGCAACTGTGCCCCCTGGCGGCGTCGTTGGCGCAGGGGCCGTCGCGACGGGCTCGGATGGTGGCGGTGGCGGACCCTCTGGCAGCGGAGGTTGCTGGAGGCTGTTCCGGCTCGGATTGCCTTCCCGTAGGATTTCCGGCTGCGTGAAGAAGACGCCATCCGGTGTGGGGTTCGGTGTGGGCGTCACCATGGAATGAGGCGATCCCGCATTGCCCGTCAGCACCTGGATGCGCTGAATCATCGCGAAGTCTTCGTGCACGGTGTTGTGGCAATGATTAACGTAGGCGCCGCCGAACTCGCCGAACTGCACCTGGAACTTGACCTTCCCCGATTCTCGGAGCCGCCACACATCCTTGCGGGCAAGACGCTCCGTGGGTGCCATGGAGGCGCCGCCACGATTGATCGTCACGCCCTCCTCGAAGTGCAGATGGATGGCATGGTCCCAGCCACCGCCGCCGTTCTCGTAGGTCCAGTGCTCGACCTCGCCGGGCTTCGGGATGAGGAGTGCGATGCGATTGGCGTTCATCGAGTGCGCGGACTCGCCGTTGACCTTGATCGTCCACGGGAACTGATGGTGCTCCGAGCAGGCGGGCACGCATTGGCCATCCTTACCGCGCGAGTCACCGCTGCCGCTGCGGCCGAACTCGACATGCCGCTCGCGCACTGGCGTCACGATCGGGATCTGCTCGGTGAGCTTGGTCGGCACGACGCTCGGGTCGGCCGTCGACGCATAGTGGACGACACCCGGAACGTCGACGCTTTGAACTGAGGAGACCACGCGGAACTCGAGGAACGGACCGAGTGCGGCATCCTCTTCCTTCATGCGCTTCAAGGCTTCCGACAGCGACAGCGCCTCCTTCGGGCCGCGGCCGTCATCGCGCATCCGCATGAGATTGACGAGCTGCAGGCGCTCGCCCATGCGGTACTTCGAGAAGTCGATGATGACGTCGAACCGCTCGGCATTGCCGAGTTCGTCGAGCTCGTCCATTGATACGGGATTGACGAGGAGATTGCCATCGTTGGCAATGACCGTCATCGGCACGCGCTTTCCGTTAGACGTAAACAAGCCGATTTTCAGGAAGCGCGACATGCACGCATTGAGCATCCGGAAGCGATACTTGCGCGGCAGAACCTCGAAGAACGGCGCGTACGTGTAGTTCGTCATCAGCATGTCGCCGAGGAAGCCGTCCGTCGTGAAGATGTCGAAGAAGTACTGGCCTTCGGCATCCATGGCGCAGTCGGACAGGCAAAGGTTCACGTCGAAGTCGACGTTGCCCCAATCGAGGAGGCTGCCGCTCGGCAGGCGGAGGTTCACGCCATCGACGAGCTTCTCATGGCCACGATCCGGACCGCTGTAGAAATTGATGACGCCGAGCATGCCCTTGTAGACATTCTCCGCCGTGAAGAAGAACCGGTGATCGTGGAACCACATTGAGCTCTGCAGCTCGCGGAAATCACCGGCCACGTTGATGAGGCCGCCGTTTCCGTCGGGGCCCGAGGCACGCCGATCCGTCGCGAACTTGTTGATAGTATCCGCGCGCGCGAGCGTCGTGCTCCAGCGATAATCGTAGAACGTGCCGGGGAAGTGGTGCACGTTCGCGGCACCGTCGCTTTCCGCGCCGTTGTGTGCGTTATGAAGGTGCATCTGGCTTTCGTTGCGCCCGAAGCCTTCGTTGTCCGCGCGCTCGACCGGCATGTTGTTATAGACGCGCATCAACATGGGCTCGCCGTAGCGAGCCTTGAGCAGCTTGGGTGGCATTGTGCTCTGGTTGTACTTTCCAGAGCCGAACGTCCACACCTTATTCGGACGCTGGCCAGGCATGTTGTCGTGGAAATAGGTCCCGCTGCCGCATGGTCCGATCGACATGACGTAGCCGGCCTTCGGAAAGTACTCGTCCCATCGCTGGTGGGCGAATATTTCTCCCGGCGGACGCCCCTCGATAGGACCGCGATTGGTCGTCGGATTGCGCAGGTTCGGGCTGCTCGGATCCGCGTTGTAGTCCGTATGCCAGGAGAGGCGCTTCGCCTCTCGTTCGTTCATCGTTGCTGGAAAGGCCGCGTTGCCCTCCGGCGTTCTATGCATCGGTACGGGAGCGACGACCTCCAGCCGGTGCAGGGGCTGAGAAAACTTTGCGGCGCCGAACAGCGGGCTCCTTGGCGTGCCTGTGGGAACAGCGGCGAACGCGCTTCGCGCGTAGGGGCTGAGGCCATTCTTGAGGGCGAGCAGGCCGGTGGCGGTGAATAGGCCCCACTTATAGAGGTCGCGCCGTGTGATCTCCCCCACCGAAAGCGCGCGCACAATCTCCGCGCGGTTGTTGCGAGCGTGCTGGGCTTCTCTCTGCCGCCTCGCGGATGCTTTATCGTCAATGTACATGGCGTATCCCGATATCTAGCAATTGATTGCCTTTGAACTTGGCACGCTGCTCCTGCGAGCGTTGTGCTCGAATGCAATGAGCCGTTACGCTTTATGTGTAGTTCGCGTGCGGTCTGCCGATGGGTTGCCCGCAACGCTTCGTGGATGCCTACTTCTTCGTGGCCTCTGACATTCGGCGATCCGGCAGCAAGGTGAGTGCTTTCAGCGTCGACAGCACTTTGTCGCTCCGAGCGCCGGTTCCCATGTAGAGAACACCCGCTTTCGTCCAACCCGGTGCCATGAGATAGGCGAAGATCGTGTGATCGATTGTGTAGCCACCCTCTTTGAGTGGCTGACGCGAGAACGTTGCGCCAAGTCCGTCGGCCAGCGTTTTAATATCTTTCGCATCACCCGAAAGCCCGATGATGCGGTCGTCGAACGAGGACACATACTGGCGTAGGTACTCAGGAGTGTCGCGCTCGGGGTCAACGGTTACAAAAACGAATTGTATCGCGTCGGCCAGTGGCCCGAGTTCGCGCATGCGCTCTGCCACTTCGAACATCGTCGTCGGGCAGATCACAGGACAGTGCGTGAAGCCGAAGTGCAGCACGGTCGGCTTTTGGCTTAGCTGCTTTTCGTCGACCACGCGCAGGTGTTGATCAACGAGTCGAAATGATGGGCCGCTCTCTGCACGCAACACGGCAGATGGCGTTGCAGACCATGCGACGAGCATTGCAAGCGCAGCGGCAGACGAGAGAACTGCCTGCGAAAAGTGCAGGCGTCGGTATCGTTCTATCATTGCGAAGAGCATCGACGTGTACCGGTTCGAGCGATCGCAAACGGCCCAATAAAATATAATTAAAATGAAGGTAAGCCACGCATATGTGCGGACAACGGACTATGGTCTAATGGGCGCGTGGGACCTTGGTCTCTGCAAAACCTCTGACGATTGCCCTCTACATGATGCGACGGAGATGCAGCACACCGGTGTCTCAAGTGCTGTCGCAGAAGCTCGCGGGAGGGCGCCAATGGCGCTTGAGCAACAGGACTGTAGCGAGGCGTCATTGCTTCGGCGGCCAATGCTTCTCGGGCTTCTTGCCGCGTCGCTCTATGCCGTTGTCACTCTGCCTCTGCTGGCAGGCGCCACTCCTCATGCCCTGAGCGCCGCTGGTCTCCATGCCGGGATCCTTCCGATTTCGCTCGGACTTGCGGGCACGCTCATTGTGCTGAGTACAATCGATGCGTTGACGTTCGAACTGCCGGACGTACTCACGCTGCCGCTCGCGGCGACTGGTGTTCTCCTGCATCTTCCGCTGGGCTTATCGTTCGCGCTTGATCAGCTCGTTGCAGCCATCCTGGCATTCGCGTGTCTGGCCGGCTTGGCGTGGTTCTATCGCGCCACCCGCGGTCGCGCGGGACTTGGGGTGGGTGATGCCAAGCTCCTCGCCGCCGGCGGCGCTTGGCTTGGTGTCTCTGCGCTGCCGAGCGTGCTCTTGCTGGCGACTGGCACCGCATTGGCGAGCGTGCTTCTTGCTCGTGCGTGGCGTACACCCATATCGCTATCGGATCGCATGCCCTTTGGTCCATACTTGGCGTTCGCGATCTGGCTCGTGTGGCTGTACGGTCCGATAGCCACCCCCGGATGACGCACGCTCATGATAATCGCCCGTAGGCATGAAATGAACGTTCGACGGCATTCCGGTCAGCCCACTTCGCAGTCAGGGTTCACGCTGATCGAAGTGCTGATCGTGACAGGGATTCTCGCCCTTCTGGCTGCGTTCGCTACGCCGCAGGTCATGCGCTATCTCGGGCACGCACGGACGGAGGCCGCACGCATTCAGCTTTCGGCGATCGTTACGGCGATGGAGCTCTACGCTCTGGATAATGGGGGCTATCCGAGCCAGCAGGCTGGTCTCGCGGCTCTTGTCCGGCCTCCTTCGGGTGCAACGAAATGGCGCGGGCCATATCTCAAGAAGGCTGATGGCCTCATCGATCCGTGGGGGCGTCCCTACGGCTATCGCATTCCAGGCCGGCAGAGTGCCTTCGAAGTGTTCTCTCTCGGACGTGATAGCGCGACCGGTGGGACAGGCGAAGATCAGGACGTTGTCACGTGGTAAGCGTCACGACCGGATACTGATGCGCGGTACGATGATCCGGCGATGCACGTGGTGCGCTCGCGAGGATCTCAGTTCTGCACTCACCTCGACCATCCCTGGCAATTCATCGTTCCGCTGCCATGTCGCATTCCACTGGGGCGACGTGCCGGCTTTCGGCGCGCCAAAATAGCGGAAGCGAAACGACACGTCGGATCCCGCCACGACATGTGAGCTTGCGCTTGCATGATTGCGTGACGATGCCCCTCCATACTGCGCAAGTTCGATGGTGAGGCCCGCACTATCGCCGGCGCCGACGCTGGAGGTGGCATCAGTTGCGGCGAGGCGTATCCGGAACAGTCCAGAGCCGGAGGGGCCAGTATCAATCGGTCCGATAAAGCTGAGCGTAGTGGGGCTGCCCTCGAACAGCAAGCGAACGCCGCCGCGCTGATCGCGCTCGAAGATCGGCACGGCTTGGCTGATGCGCTGATCGAGCGCGCTGGTGATCAGTGCGAGGTTCTCGAGGCGATGGAAGTCGTCGCGCGATGCCCACGCGTGCATGCCCAGCCTGAATGCACTGGGCAGGAATGCCATAGTCAAAGCCAGCAGCATCAGGCCGACCAGCACTTCGATCAGCGTAAAGCCGTCCTGCCGGCCGCGCGGTAAGAAGAGGGGCCACTTGCGCCGCTTCATGGCGTTCTTCCCCCGATCTTGAGGGTCTTGAGAGTCACTGAGCGCGGCATTGGCGAAGCTGGTTGCGTGGATGTCACCTCAACACTGACCCACCAAGCCGCAAGTCGCGGCTTGCCTGCGCCCTGTCCCGGCGGATCATATCGCGCGACATCGATACGCCAGTCGTACTTCCCATCAGAGCCGGAGGACATGCCTGCGCGCAAAGGTGATTCTACGCCTGTCGCGGCGAGGTGCATCCGCGCGATCGCAACTGCGCCGTCCTCGCCTGCTGCATGACTCTGCGCGCGCCATCCAGACGCGAAGGTCGCTTGAGAAAGCGCGAGCACCAGGGCGAGTATGCCGAGCGCGACAAGCGCCTCCGCAAGGACAAACCCCGCATCGTGTCGCTCGCGGGGCACCGGTATTGTGGTTGAGCTATGGCGCAACACGTGCGCCTCCAGTCAGCCAGTCGATGAATACGGTTGTTGATCTGGTGCCGTCATCGAGCACGATCTCGGCGCCGCTCGAGCCGCCGCTCGGGAGAAAGCGAATGTGATGCGGTGGCTCGTTCAGGCGGGCGTGGGGCGGCATCGCAAGCGTCAGTTGGAGCCGCGGCGGTATTGACCGCGGTCCTGTTACACCGTCGGCCCAATAACGGCGTCCGTCGAGATCGAAGACGAGCGTGCGCTCGCTGCCGGTGCGTATAGCGGTAGATCTGGTCATGCGTGCGACGGCCGAAACATCGGCTGCTGCAGCATCAAGCGTGCGGCTCAAGGTTGCTCTGCGGGCGTGGGGGAGAGCGACAAGCGCGATGGCAGCGAGCAGGGCGATGCCGATAAGCAGCTCGATGAGCGTGAAGCCCGCCTCACCGTGATTGTCGCCGAAGTGATCGTCGCGGCTGATCATCTGAGGACTGCCTCGTTCAACCCGAGGATGGCGCCGAACACTGTGATCATCAGGAAGCCGACAAGGCATCCGATCAGGATCGTGATCGCGGGTGTCGCGAAGGCGAGCAGCCGCTCGAGTTGCTGCTGTTGGTCGTGTTCGTAGATATCGGCGATGCGCGTCAGCATCGTTGCGAGCTGCCCGGTCTGTTCCCCGAGACCGAGCAGGCGGAGCGCGAGAGGCGGGAGGAGCGCGCTTCTGCTAAGCGAGGCCAGCAGCGGCTGGCCGCGATTGACGTCGTCCCGCGCGTTGCGGATAGCGGCGCGATACAGGCGATTTCGGACGACCCCGGATACGGCCTCGAGCGCATCGAGCATGGGCACGCCATTGCGCAAGAGCGTCGCAAGTGTTCGGGCAATCCGCGCCGTGCTGCCGCGCTGTACGAGGCTGCCGGCGACGGGCAGCTTGAGGACAGCGCGATCCCAGAAGGCCGCGCCACGCTCATTGCGCGTCGCCAAGATTCCGATGAGTGCCAGACTGGCGCCGGCGAGCAGCGCAATGGGCCAGCTTCCCACCAGAAATCGTTCGAGACGGGATAGAAACGACAGCATGTAGGGTGGTTCTACGCTCGCATCCTGAAAGAGCGGGAGGAGAGCCGGTACCATGATCGTCACGATGACGCCGATCGAGATCACAGCCGCCACCAGCAGCACCAGCGGGTAGAGCATGGCGGTCAGAAGCTGCTTGCGCAGGCGGAGCGACTGATCGAGAAAGCCCGCAAGCTCGACGAGCACCTGGGGCAGGGCGCCGCTCGACTCGCCGGCCGAGACGAGCCGCCAGAAGTATTCGGGAATTGCACCGCCGCGCGCCGCGAGAGCCTCCGAAAGAGCCGAGCCGGCAGTGACATCGGCTTCCACGGCCTGCACGAGCCGGCGCGTTGTACCGGTAATCCGTGGCTGCAGCGCAACGATGCGGAGTACCTCGTCGATAGGAATATCCGCCTTCAGCAGCGTGGCCAGCTCGCGAGCCAGCATGGCCTGCGCGGCCAGGGGGAGCGCACGCGGTCCGGATAGCTCGCGATTCCACCAGGGCGTGTCGCTTGATGCCGGTGCATCGTTGGCAATCTCGAGCGGGAACAACCCACGGCGTGAAAGGGCATCGAGCGCGGCGCGTGGGGTCTCGGCATCGATCTCGCCCCGCTCCAGCCGCCCACCGCTGTCATAAGCCTTGAAGCCGTAGCGTGGCATCAACCAAGCCTCGTAACGCGCAGTACCTCTTCAAGCGTGGTGTCGCCGGCCAGCACCTTCATGATGCCGTCGCGATAGAGCGTGCGCATGCCGCCTGCAATTGCCGCACTTTCTATCTCGTGATCGAGGGCCCGAGATTGAACCATCTCACGCATCTCAGCCGTCATGGTCAGCAGTTCGCCAATCGCAATGCGCCCAACGTAGCCGGTGTTGCGGCACTTCGGACACCCGCCACGCGAGAGCAGCCGCGCACCAGCAGCGTCGACGCCCGCTTCCGCAGCAAGACGCGCGACAAGATCGGATGTGCCCTGCTGTGGCTTGGCGCACGCGCGGCACAGTCGACGCACGAGGCGCTGCGCGAGCACGCCGGTCACGCTCGATGCGAGAAGATAGCTCTCGACCCCCATGTCGAGGAGGCGCGTGACGGTCGCAGCAGCACTGTTCGTGTGCACGGTGGACAGCACGAGATGCCCGGTCAGCGACGCTTGTATGGCAATCTGCGCCGTTTCGAGATCGCGGATCTCGCCGATCATGATGACGTCCGGATCCTGACGCAGGATCGAGCGCAAGGCCGCGGCGAAGGTCAAACCGATACGCGGCTGGACCTGCATCTGATTGATTTCGGATAGCCGGTACTCGATGGGATCCTCGACAGTCAGAATCTTGGCCGCTTCGGCGTCGAGTGATCCGAGTGCCGTGTAGAGCGTGGTTGTTTTGCCGCTGCCGGTAGGTCCTGTCACGAGCGCAATGCCGTGCGGCTGGCGCAGGAGCGCCTCGATGCCATCCCGTAAGTCGGGCGCGAAGCCAAGTGCGGCGAAGTCGAGCGGTATGGCTGTGCGATCTAGGAGGCGCAGCACGCAGCTCTCACCGGTCATTGCCGGCACGGTCGAGACACGCAGGTCGAGTTCGCGACCACGCACGACGGAGCGGGTTCGCCCGTCCTGCGGGAGACGCCGCTCGGCAATGTCGAGTCGAGAGAGGATCTTGATGCGCGAGATCACGCCAGCGGCGAGATGGGGATCGAGCCTCTCCACTGTATGAAGCACGCCGTCGATGCGATAGCGAACGCGCAGGCTGTCTGAGCGCGGCTCCACGTGAATGTCGGATGCGCGCGCTTCGACTGCGCGGACTATGATGTCCTGCACGAGCCTGATGATCGGCGCTTCGCTGGCGAGATCCTCGAGGCGGCGTACATCGTCCGCTTCCGATGCGCCAGCAGTCTTCACGCTCTCGGCAGCTAGTGAGGAAGTGCCTTCGGCACCGTAGAGGCGATCGAGTGCCTGTTCGATATCACCAGTCGTGGCGATGCGCGCCTCAATGATCCTTTCGGTGTGGAAGGCGAGCGCCTGGAGCGACGCCGTATCAAAAGGATCGGCGACTGCAACAACCAGGCTATCCGGTGTCTCCTCCAGCGGCAGAATGCGCTTGGCTTTGAGAAAGGCCGGATCGATCTGCCGGTCGAGGACCGATACATCGGAGCGAAGCGGTTTGGGCGCTGCGGGTATCCCGAGTTCAGCCGCGAGCACGGCTACCAGCTTGTCCTCCGGCACGAGCCCAATACGCGCCAGGACGAGATCGAAGCGCTCTCCGGACTGCTGCGCGGCGCGCTCGGCGCGGCGAAGCGCCATCTCGTCGAGCAGGCCATCCGTCAGGAGGCGTCGCCCAATCGCTTCGGCGAACGCGCGCCCGTGCGGATCCATGGGACCTCCGCTCAGCGCCGAATTGTTGGCCGTGTCAGTCATTGGGGCGATCAATATGGACTAAAGTCCGTCGCGCTGAACTCACCGCTCCAGTTAAACATAGGGGCCGGACGGACCGCTAGAGATTCCGACGGGCAGCGTGAATCGCGGCGTGTTCAAAGTCGACCTTGCAGTGGTCCCGATGGGATGGCTGGAGCGACAACAGTGTCTGTGGGCGTGATTGGCGGATTCTTCCGCTGGTGGGTGTCGGAGTTGAAGGACCTGTTGCCGGCGGGGCGTCGGATGTCGCGCCGCCGCGGTCGCTGTCTCGTGCTGCTTCCATCGGATACGAGCGTGCACGTCTTGATCGAGGGGCGCGGCCGGCGCGAGGTCGTGGAGCAACTCGGCGGACACGACGGTCTGCCGCTTGCGGCGTTGGCTTCGACCTATAGCTCTCTCCCAGGTCATCTGCGTCGCTTGCCGGTCGTCATTCGCGTCAATGCGAGCGATTGCCACGAGCGCGTCGTGATCCTTCCTGCCAAGGCGCGCAAGGACTTCAGCCGGCTGCTCCGATTGGACCTCGAGCACGCCACGCCGCTAAAATCTGAAGATCTCCTCTCGACCTACGTCGTTGAAGGGGCTCATGCCGACAGCGGCATGGTTCGCGTTCGTCACTTGCTTCTGAAGCGTCGGCGTATTGATCCGCTCATCGAGGCGCTGAGCACCGCGGGCGTCAAGCCCGTGTCCATCGAATGCAGCAGCTCGGATGGTGCGGCCATCAGCGGTGCGGATTTTATGAGCGCCCCTAGCCCCGAAGTGTCTTCGGCCTGGCGGCCTGCGGCAGCCGCGATGGCGGTGATCGCAGTAGTACTCGGTCTTTCGGCTGTCGGCATTCATTGGGGCAAGCGAGAGCAGGCGCTTTCGGCCCTTGCCGCCGAAAATGTGCGGCTGGATGCGGAAGTCGACGAGGCGCGCCAGACGGTCGAAACGGCGAGTGTTTCGCTGACCAAACTTAGACGCGTGCAGCGGCTCGTCGAGGGGCGGGCCTCGACATTGCGCATCGTCGAGGAGGTCACGCGACTTGTTCCCGACACGGCGTGGCTCGAAGAGCTTCGCATTGACGGAGACGTTGTCGAGATTGCAGGACTTGCAGCTTCCGCTACAGCCCTGCTACCGGCCTTCGAGCGTTCGCCGCTGTTTCACGAGTCCAGGTTTACCGCGCCACTTCAGCGCGATCAGGCCACCGACAGGGAGCGTTTCCGCCTGAGAGTTCGGTTGCGCCCGGCTGCGCAAGCGGAAGTTGGGCGACGCGCGGAGGTGACGCGATGATGGAGCGCGTGTCACCGCCTGTGCGCAAGTTCGCGGCGATTGGCCTTCTCGTCGCTGCGGTGTTTGCTGTCGTGAATTTTGTCGTCGAGCCAGTGGCACGGCGAGTCGCACACGTCGATAGTGAGATCGCGGCGAAGCGTGGCGTGCTCGGCCATCTCGGAGCGTTGGTGCGCGCGGCAGATGAGGCACGCGCTGCGGGCAAGCATAGTGAGTCACTGCTTTCGCAAGCCGTGTTCCTTTCGGGTGAGAGCGAAACAGTCCAGCTCTCCAATCTCCAATCCGAGCTTCTCGGCATCGCCGAGCAGGAGGGCATCAGGCCGCAGTCGAGCAGGACGGTCGGCGCGAGCCAGCGCGAGGGGCTCGACGTGATCGGGCTTCAGATGGCCCTGCAGATCGATATGGAAAATCTTCAGCGGTTCATTCATCGCATTGAAGCGCGCAGGCCGGTCCTCATCATTGATGGCCTTGCGATCACGCGAGCACACAGCCCGTCGGCAGAAAATGATGCCGCAGAGCGGCTCTTGCAGATTGATATGCGTGTTTTGACGCTCGTCCCTTCAGCGAACAGAGGGCTGCAATGATGCGTGCCTTTCTGCTGCTTGGCTTGGTGGCCCTTGTCGTCGGCCTTGGTGCTCTCAACGCGAATGTTGCGCGCACCTCCATCGACACCAGCCCCATCACCGCTTCGCCGCCAATGGCGGCAGCTTCCGGCGCGCGCCGGGCGTCCTCGATAGGGAAGGAATCCGCTCCCTTGGCGGAATTCAGTGAGACGATCAAGCGCCCCTTGTTTGCACAGTCTCGGCGTCCCGCCGAAGTTCGTTCAGTAGAGCCTCAAAAAGTCTCAGCTCCGGTCGAAGAGGAGGCGGCGCAGGTGAATCTGCGTCTCTCGGGGATTTTTCACACCGGTTTGTCGCCGCGCCGCGCGCTTATCGTCTCGACGGACGAGCCGAATGGGCGCTGGCTCGAGGAGGGCGGTGAGATCGAGGGCTGGCGCGTCGTGGCGATTGAGAGACTCGCTGTTCAAATCAGCGCGGGAGGGAGACGTAAGCAACTTGACATGCATTGAGGCGGCAGACTTTGCTTGTGGGGAGGGAATCGTAAGCTAAGTCGAGTCAGCAGAGCGGCGGGTGCATTGGCTTGGCGGCTTCGTTGGGAAGCTCGCGGCCGAAAACTGTGGTTTCCCTGCGTATAGCCTGTCAGTAACGCGCGTTTGGCGAGGGCGTCATCTCGCTGATACGCGTGAGAGCACAAGTATATTCGTGGGCAGCGGACCATGACTGCCGTTTTGCACAAGTTTGCCTTGCGTACGGGCGTCACGCTCATTGCGCTAACATTTATTCTGCCACTGGCGGGCTGCGGCACGCCTGAGCAGCTGCTGCTTCCTGCACCTGACGTCTCGAAGAAGCCTTCCGAACTGACCAGCGCAAACCGGGGGCGCCCCGGTGTGTCACTCGGTGAAGCGCCTGATCCTGGAACGCGCGATCCTAGCTTTACCCAGGGAACGGGCGACCTCGTTGGCGTGCCTGGATCGCGATCTCAGGCTCCTGCTGCGTCCGGCGGAAACATCACGCTCAATCTCGCGCAGGCAAGTATCCCCGCTGCAGCGAAGGCGGTGATCGGGGACATCCTCGGTTCGGAATACACTGTGAGCGACAAGGTCAACGGGACCATAACGCTTCAGACACCGCAGCCGGTGTCGCGCGCGCGGCTTCTCGAGATGTTCGAGGCTGCGCTTTCGACGCAGGGCGCAGCCGTGGTTTCATCAGGGGGCATTTACCGCATCCTTCCATTGGAAGAGGCGCTGGCCGCCGGTGGTCGCATACAGACGCGCGGTTCTCGGACTCGCGACGCTGTGGGTGTGTCTACCGAAGTCGTGCAATTGCGCTACGTATCCGCGCCCGACATGGAGCGGCTCATGAAGGCGGTGTCGCCGCAGAGCAGCTCCATACGCATCGACCCGCAGCGCAATCTGCTTATCCTGACGGGCACGCGCGGTGACCTTGCAGCGCTGCACGACGCGATCAGCGTGTTCGATGTCGATTGGATGCGCGGGATGTCGTTCGCGATTTTTCCGGTCGAGTCCGCCGATCCGGAGGTCATTGCGCAAGAACTCGACAATGTCTTCGCCAACAATCGTGGTAACGGCGGTGCCGGTGTCGTCCGCTTTATTCCTAATCGGCGCCTGAAGGCGATTCTCGTCGTAAGCGCGCGGATGGAACACCTGCGCCGGGCCGACCAGTGGATCCGGAAGCTCGACATGGTCGGGCGCGCGACTGAGAAGCAGGTTCATGTTTATCATGTGAAGAATCGAGCTGCACCCGAGCTGGCATCGCTGCTGCGGCGCGTCTACGCCAGCCAGGACGCATCGCGCACGACGCGTTTGACATCTCAAACGCAGACTGTGACGTCTGCTGTCGGTCCGGAAGCCGCGGTCGACCCAGGAATGCCCGTCGTGGACGGAATTGCAATGGGAAGTGCTCCGCGCGGTCCTCGTGCGGCTGGTGCGGCCATTATCCCCGGCTTGCCGGTGCTGCCGCCATCGCCTGTGACTGGGCCCCAGAATGAAGGGGACGCAATGCCCGGCGCGAATGGTCTTCAAACTGGCGCGCTGCAGCCCGGCGATCCTAACGATCGTGACGATCGCGCCGGCGGCATCAGCGTTCTGGCGGACCACTCGAACAATTCGCTGGTGATCACAGCAACCACGTCAGAGTATCGGCGCATTCAGCAGATCCTTACACGCCTCGATGTCGCGCCTCCTCAGGTTCTGCTCGAGGCGACAATTGCCGAGGTGACGCTGAACGACGAGCTCAAGCTCGGTACGCGCTGGTACTTTCAGACCAAGCAGAATCAGTTCCGCTTTACGGACAGCGCGCTCGGAGCCGTCGCCCCCGTATTCCCCGGCTTCTCGTACTTTCTCAACAAGGTGGATATCCAGGTCGCACTTCACGCCTTGGCATCTATCACCAACGTGAACATCGTCTCTACGCCAACCCTCACGGTGGTCGACAACAAGAAGGCCACCTTGCAGGTTGGCGCCGAAGTGCCGATCGCGACGCAGTCCGCGATTTCCACGATCACACCTAATGCGCCGATCGTGAATTCGGTATCGTTCCGCAATACGGGCATCATCCTCAGCATTACGCCGCGGATCAGCGAACGTGGGCGTATTCTCCTCGAAATAGAGCAGGAGGCCTCCGAGGTCGTGCGAACCACGACCTCGAACATCGATTCGCCCACGATCCAGCAGCGCAGGGTGCAGACGACCGTCACCGTGGCGGACGGCGAAAGCATCGTTATTGCCGGCCTGATCCAGGACAAGGCTACGCGCGAGCGTGGTCAGCTCCCAATCGTCGGCAACATTCCCGTTGTCGGTAACCTTTTTAAGAACAAGACGGACACGATCGAGCGAACAGAGCTGCTCATTGCTATAACGCCACGCATCGTGTCTGATACTCAGACGGTGCGCAGTATCGTCGATGAGTTCCGTGGAAAGCTCAATTTCAATACGCGTTCGCAGCGCGATGGTCTCCCCGACCGCCGCGAGCAGCTCGACCGCCTCCAGCGCTGATACCTCTGCAGGCGCTGGTTTCATATTGGTTCCGGTCATTTGGGTTGTTTTCTTTTTGGCGATGGCCGTCGCCGGCTTCACCTTGGCGATCCGCGCCAATGTCCAACACACGGCGTCAGCAGCAGCCTCAGCCGAAGCGGCGGCGCTCGCAGACGCGGGCATTCATCTTGCGCTGCTCGATTTGACCGGTGGCCAAGCGGACGTCGCCTGGCGCCGCCGATTCCCGCCTGATGGAAAGCCGTATGCCTGTGGGGTCGGCGCCGGCCGCGTAGTTGTCATGGTGATGGATGAAGCCGGCAAGATCGATCTCAATCAGGCCGGCGAGCGGCACTTCCGTGCACTGTTTCGCGGGCTCGGTGTCGCGACGATCGAGGCGTCGAGTTTGGCGGCAGCCATCATCGACTATCGCGATTCAGATAGCACGCCGCTTCCCGGCGGGGCTGAGGACACCCAGTACCGTCAGGCAGGCCGCGCGGCCGGCCCCAAGAACGCACCCTTCGATTCAATTTATGAGCTGGCGCATGTGATCGGCATGGACGAGGCGCTGCTTCGTAAGGCGCTGCCGCACGTGACGGTTCATTCCGCGCTATTGGGAGTTGATCCAACCAAAGCATCGTCGGGATTGATGACCATTCTCACGGCGGGAAGCACGCACAGCCCCGATGATCAAGAGGAAGATGCGGACCAGCCCCCGCGCCGGCGCCTGCCGAGCGAGTTGTCGGCCGTCTCAACGCAACGCGCGTTCGCGATCACGTCGCAGGCGACAGGCGAGCGGGGTGGCACCTTGGCGCGCGAAGCTATTGTCCGCCTCACGCGTTCTGGAGCGCAGCCCTACGAGATACTCTCGTGGCGTCAGGTAGGTGCCGTACCTGGTGGGCCGTGGGTTGATCTTGGCGCCTGTTGAGCAGCAACACGCTGCTCCCCGGCTACGTTACGTCGATAGCTGCAATTGCGCTCAACAACGCACTGTTACCGCTCGCGCGGCTGCAGAGGAACTGTCGTGTGAATTGTGGGAGCTGAATGCCGCGTCAGGCGTTGCCGCTCGCCGGGGTTGCGCTGCTGGCCGGAGCCTTGACGTGCTGAACCGCCGGCTTGCCGCTCGGCCCGCGCGTCACGACCTTGAGGCCGCGCGATTTGAGTGGTCCGGTAATGGCCTGATCGATGAGTAGCTTGATGGCACGCGGCTCGCCGACCGCTTCCACAAGCCACGCATTGGTGCCACTCGCCCATTCCGATGGTTTGAGGCGGATCGGTCCTCCGACCTGCGCCGCCAAGCGCGCATCGACCTCCTTCGAGACGCTCGCCCAAATAATTGCCGCACGCGGCGTGGACAGCCCGCTCTCCTTATGACGTCCCTCGGCGATGGCAAACTGCCCCGTGGACAGCGCGGGAGTAACCATGAGCTCCAGCTCGCTCAGGAACATGTGCCGATGCTGGCGTGATTGAAGCAGGAGTGCAGTGATCTCCCCGAGCGACGCAGACATCCGCTTCGCGAGTGCGTTGATTTTCGCGGCATCGTCAGCGGTGAGCTTCCGTGAGGCCTTTCCATTGGGTGCCGGCTCCGACGCGGCCGAACCAGAGGATTTGCGGTCAGACACCGACATATGCTCGCTCCCGCGCGTTGCTGAAATAAGTTCTAGGATCAGAGGTCCGCATTCGCCCAAGCGGTGCGTCTTCAGAGGCTATGGCTCAATTTCATTCCGCCCGACGCGGCGATCGCTTCCACGCGATTGCGCGCACCAAGCTTCTGCAGAATGTTCGTCATGTAGTGCTTGATGGTCTTCTCGCTCAGGCCGAACCGGCGAGCAATTTCCTTGTTGGTTTGGCCGATGGCTACTTCCTTCAGGATTTGCTGCTCACGTGGCGTGAGTTGCTCGAGGGGCGAGGGGGCTGCCTTGGCCTTTGATGCGGGCTGACCTGAGGTCGTCAGTAAGCGCGCAGCGAATGCCGGCGTAATGTACGTTTCGCCTCCGGCGACGCTTCGGATCGTGCTCACCAGATCGGATCCGCCGATGCCTTTCAGAATGTAACCACATGCACCTGCTTCAAGCGCTGCAGTGACGTCCGAATACTCCTCCGACACGGTGAGGAAGAGTACTCGGATGCCGGGGTTCGCGCTCTTGATGGCGCGGGCTGCTGCGATGCCGCTGCCCGGCATGCTCACGTCGAGGATCATCAGATCCGGCGCGTGCTCGCTACCTATGCGGATGGCGTCGTTGGCACTTTCGCCAACGCTGACGATCTCGAAATCTTTCTCGCATTCGAGGACGGAGGCGATGCCCTGACGCATGAGCGGATGGTCATCGACGACAGCAATACGCAAACGCTTATTCATGTTCGCTCGACCAATGGCAAATTTACGATGATGGATGTACCGGTACTGTGAGGAGACAGGATATCGAAGTGGCCACCGAGGGCTTCTACCCGATTGCGAAGCCCGGCAATTCCTAACGCATCGCCCCGACGACTTCGTGCGAACGATGCAATCCCCGGGCCAGCGTCCTTAATCGTGAGGGTGACGCTATTCCCGTCGGATGCAACGCCGACGAACTGCTCGCGCCCACCCGCGTGACGGAAGGCATTGTTAAGGCCTTCCTGAATGCAGCGGAACAGGCACGTCTTGATCCCAAGAGGAAGATCGTTCTCTGGTAGTGATATCTGCGATCTGACGTCGGTTTGCGTGCGCTGCTTATGGTCGGCAATGGCCATCTTCACGATATCGACGGCATGTAGATTGCCGAGCTGAGGAAGAGCGAGGCCCTTGGCTATGCCGCGCAATTCCGTAAGCGCATCCTGCGTTATGCGACGCGCGCCATCGAGCAACTCGGAACGCCGACGCTGGCTCTTGGCATCCGTCACCGCGTCCGTGGAAACCTCTCCGAGGCGTAGAAGCGCCGCGCTCAGGAGCTGAGCAGGGCCATCGTGCAAATCCGCCCCGATCCGCCTCAGAATTTGATCTGAAAGCTCTACATTGCGGTGCTGAGCCTCGCGGACCAGGCGTGCCAGACGCTCATTTTGTTCCATTAACTGCGTCTCGAGCTCGCGCTTGAGAGCAATCGTTTGGTCCTGTTCGCCTATAATTCTGCCGCCGCGGCGAACGATGCTGAAAATCAGAAAAAGCATCACCAGACTTACGGTGCCGACCAAAAGCAGGCCTTGAATTCTGGCTTTCGAGAGCGCCGTCACGAGATCCAAGGCATCGAGGTAAATCTCGGCAACGGCAATAATATCTTGAGTGCCGGTCGCATAAATCGGGAAATATACCTCGAGTATCCTCTGTCCATACTGGCGTTGGGCTATCGATTCGGCGTCATTATCGTCATCCAGGTGAGCTGCGACGCGTCCTGAAAGCGCTTCCTGAAGTTCGGCTGTGGCCTGAGGTGTGGTCCCGATTGCAGCGGTATCTGAGCTGAAGAGAACGCGTCCCTCGCGGTTCCATATTTTAAGGTCCAGAAGCCGGCGACCGAGAATTGTATTTTCGGATATTTTTGTCAGTTCTTGATGCGTATCGGTGCTGAGTTGCGGTTTTGAGCGCAGCTCCTGGAGAATGATGCGAATTTTATCTTCGACAAGTAGCGAAGAAGTTCGTGCAACCTCGTCGACAACAGCCGCTCGAAGGCGGCTGTCGAGCCAGCCGGCAATGAACACGAGCGCAAATAATGCGAGTGCCGCCGAGACAATAAGATAATGCCGAGCGAAATTTCGCTCGTTCCACAAACTCACACCCTCGTTTCCGCCCGAGGTCTGGCCAATTTCCGACCAAAGTCGGGATCTGGGGTAGGACCTCAGTCCATGATTCTGTTCGGACATCTTTCCATGTCGTCCCGGACAGACACAGATCAAAGTATGTCTAAAGTTTGCACCAGTGTGGAACGATGAATTGCCAAAATCAAGCTGGCTTTCGGTTCACCCCCGCCCTGGAGCAACTAAAAAATTCGTAAGACTTTGAATTTGCGTCACTTAATTAGTGCGCGACCTCGGAGTCCTCATATGGAAACGCGCAAGGTAGACGGAGCGAACGTGCTCCTGGCGCTGTGCCGAGATTCCACGCATGGGCTAAATTTCAGCCTTTATCCGCTGAATTTTAAACAGTTGAACGACGTTGCAATTTTCAGCTCCCGAACTTTCTCCAGTTGCTCGCATCGCAAATCTGCGGCCCCGCGACTCGATTGCGATCAGCGCACGCGACTGCGCAATGGCGCGACCATCCCGCTCGTTGAATTACCACGCAAAATCGGAGCTCAGACCTGAGCCAGCCATCAGCATCGGCATCTGCATCTTGATTTGAAGTGGAGTACGTAAAATGGCCCTCACGCTTAACCTTCACGACCTCGACTTCATCCTTAAGCAGATCAAGATCGCTGAGGCCCACTCGAACGGTGCCGCGCTGACGGAAATCCGTCTCACAGCCGTCGGGGGTGAGGTTGTCGCCGATCCGACCGCTTATGGACCGCAAGGTCAGTGGCTCGGTGATCCGGCCGCTCCGCGAGCGATCCCCGATCCGAAGACGCCGTTCGGCCTGCGTACCGTTGACGGCAGCTACAACAATCTCGTCGAGGGCCGGACGCTCTGGGGTGCTGCGGATCAGCCGATGCCGCGCATGCTCAATGAGAGTTATCGGAATGATGGTGACGGCGACGCCATGCCGCTCGGTCCGCCCGGAGGGCCGGTCGTCACGAACAACGACTACGGCGTCGTGAACGGCGTGCCGACCGGCACTAACGGTGGTCACACGGGCAATGTCGCGGACGCGGATCCGCGCATCATTTCGAATCTCATCGTCGACATGAGCCTGAACAATCCCGCGGCCATTCTCGCGGCGCTCACGTTTGCAGGCTCCGCGAACCCGCATGCCGATCTTGCCGCGCTTCAGGCTCTCCGCACTGCGAATCCCGGCGCCGTTACTGCAGCTGAGACAGCGCTGAATACCGCGGTTGCCGCGCTTCAAACCGCGGTCGGCAACTTCGTTGCCACTGATCCAGCCACAATCGATGCGGTGCAGACCGCGGCTGCGGCGGTGACCGCCGCCGAGGCCGTTTTGGCCAGCGCGCAGGCTGCGGGCAATCCTCAGGCCGTGCTCGATCTAGCCAGGGAGATGGGCATCATCAATGAACAGAACCATCTCATCATCCCCAACGTGGCTCCTGACGAGGGTATCTCCGCGCCCTTCAATGCCTGGATGACGTTCTTCGGCCAGTTCTTCGACCACGGCCTCGACTTGATCAACAAGGGCGGTAACGGCACTGTCTACATCCCGCTGATGCCTGACGATCCCCTGGTCACACACGGGCCGGACGGTATCGCGGGCAATGGGGACGAAGTTCCTCCGTCCATGCGCTTCATGGTGCTGACGCGCGCCACGACGGTTGACGGTCCCGATGGACCGACGCAGGTCAACCAGACCACGCCCTTCGTCGATCAGAACCAGACCTACACCTCCCACGCTTCGCATCAGGTCTTTCTGCGCGAATACCACATGGTCGACGGCGCGCCGGTTGCGACTGGCAGCCTGCTCGAGGGGCAGAACGGCGGCCTTGCGACCTGGGCCGACATCAAGACGCAGGCGCGCGAACTGCTCGGTATCGAATTGACGGACGGTGACGTCCTCAACATCCCGTTGCTGCGCACCGATGCCTACGGTCAGTTCATCCGTGGTGACAACGGCCTCCCACTCCTCGTGACGGGCGTTGGAGGCGATGGCATTCCGAACACGGCGGACGACGTCGTTGTCGAAGGCAATCTGACGACGCCGATCAACACTTTTGCGGTGAGTGCGGTCCGCATCGGCCACGCATTTCTCGATGATATCGCGCACGCTGCGAATCCGATGGACAGCCAGACCGGCGCAATGAAGCAGGCCGACGCGGACGATGCGCTGGGCCTTTCCATGTTCTCGGACGGCTTCCAGTCGGTCGACCTCTCGGACACCGGAGCTGGCGTGATCGTCAATCCACTCGGCAATTATACGTTGACGAGCCCGAGTGGCTGGACGATTTCGGGGGGCCTCGGCGGTACTTACGACCCCATCGCGACAATCATCGATGACGGAGGCCACGGTGGCGGAAATGTCGTCTGGCTTACGGGCGGGGCAGCGCTCGCCCGTGATACCGGCATTTCGCTTGCGAGTGGCCGAAGCTATTCGCTCTCTTTCAACGTCGGCGACCGCTCAGACCAGGATTTTGGGGGCGGCATTGCGCGCCTGGTAAGCGCCGATAACACAGTCATTGCAAGCGTTGTCATTCCCACGCCGGGAGAGGCCGAATGGACCGGTGTGACATTGAGCACTGGGCCGATCGCTGCAGCACTCGCTGGACAACAGCTTCGCATCGAGATCGTGCACAGCGGGTCTGGTGGTCAGATTCTGGTCGACGACGTCAGGCTGGCATCCAACGTCCCAGGCACGTACGACAACGAGCTGCTCAACCGCCACTTCATCACAGGTGACGGTCGCGGCAACGAGAACTTCGGTCTGACCGCCGTGCACCACGTGTTCCATTCGGAGCACAACAGGCAGGTGCTGGTGAACAAGGTCAGCATCCTGCAGGACGGCGACCTCACGTTCGTCAATCAGTGGCTGCTCAACCCGATTTCACAGGCTGAGCTCGACACCATAAAAGCGTCGCTGACGGGTAACCTGGCCAATGTGATCACCTCGCTGGAGGACGGTAATGTTGGAACTGGCCCCGCCGGCATAAACCTCGTGTGGAATGGCGAGCGTCTGTTCCAGACAGCGCGTTTCGCGACCGAGATGCAATACCAGCACCTCGTGTTCGAGGAATTTGCGCGCAAGGTTCAGCCCAACATCGACCCGTTCATCTTCAATAGCGTCACCGATATAAACCCGGCGATTTTCTCGGAGTTCGCGAACACGGTCTACCGCTTCGGTCACTCGATGTTGACCGAGTCGATGCCGCGCGCGTTCCTGGCATCCGATGAAGGCTTCGACGGCAATTTCCTCAGCACGGTCGATAACGGTCTCATCGATGCGTTCTTGAATCCGATCGCGTTCGGCATCGGGGCCAATGGAGAATCGATTACGCATGCCGCAGCGGCTGGTGCGGTCGTACGCGGCCTGACTGCGGAACGCGGAAACGCCATTGACGAGTTCATCGTCGATGCCCTCCGTAATAATCTTTTGGGCCTGCCGCTCGACCTCGCCGCGATCAACATCGCGCGCGGTCGTGACACCGGTATTCCGACGCTCAACGAAGCGCGGGCGGAACTTTTTGCGGCAACCGGACAGAGCTTCCTCAAGCCCTACGAGAGTTGGGTCGATTTCGCGGCAAACCTCAAGAACCCGCTGTCGATCGTGAATTTCATTGCCGCATATGGCACGCACAGCTTGATCTTGAGCGCGACGACGCTCGAGCAGAAACGGGCCGTTGCCATGGAGCTCGTGTTTGGCGTGGAGGCAGACGGAACGACGCCATCGGACATCGCAGATCGCCTCGACTTCCTGAATGCGCGAGGCATCTACGCGGAAAATGCTCCCACACCGCCGCCGGGAGATCCAATCCCGGCATATCTGCACAATCGCGGCGGCCTCGACTTTGTGGATCTCTGGATTGGCGGCCTCGCCGAGCGCATTCTACTGTTCAACGGCATGCTCGGCTCGACGTTCAATGCCGTCTTCGAAATCCAGATGGAAAACCTGCAGGATGCCGACAGATTCTATTATCTGACGCGTACGCAGGGCATGAACTTCATCGACCAGCTCGAGAACAATGCCTTCGCGAAGCTTATCATGGCCAATACGGATCTCTCTGATCCGGGCCCCGACGGTATCCGCGGTACCGAAGATGATATCATCAAGCACCATATCGGCATCGATTCATTCGCTCTTTACGACTACATCCTGGAAGTCCAGAGCCAGTATCAGCGCGACTACAACGGCGATGCGGCAGGCAAGGATCCCAACGATATCGATCCGACGCTCGCGGGGCTTGGGCTGTCCCAGGTCAATCGTGCGATGCCGAGCCATTTCGATAGCTCTTTCTATGCCAACTACCTGCGCTTCATCGGCGGTGAGCATGTCGTGCTCGGCGGCAGTGATGGCAACGATGTTCTGATCGGCGATCTCGGTGACGACTCGATCTGGGGTGGCGCGGGCGATGACTACATCGAGGGCGGGCAGGGTGTCGACCTCATCATGGGTGGCCCTGGCGACGACATCATTCTCGATGAAGGCGATCAGGGAGATTTCATCAAGGGCGACGGCGGCAATGACGTGATCGCCAGCTCGAACGGTCTCGACATCCTCATGGGAGGTGACGGCAAGGATGTGATCTTCGTTGGTGCCGACGACACCGAAGTCTTCGGTGGCGATGGCGACGACTTCATCATGGGCGGGCCGGGCGTCGATTTCCTGTTGGGCAATGAGGGTGACGACTGGATCGAAGGCGCTGGCGGCTTCGACACCATCGCCGGTGACAACTCTGAGCTGTTCTTCAACTCACGCGTCATTGGCCATGATGTGATGTTCGCGGGATCCGATGAGAATGATTTCGACGCTGAGTCCGGCGACGACATCATGGTTATGGGTGAAAGCGTCATTCGCAGCGAAGGCATGTTCGGCTTCGACTGGTCGATCTTCAAAGGTGTGCAGATCGACGCCTATGCGGACATGCGCATCCGCATCTTCACCACAGAGGAAGAGGACATCCTGCGCAATCGCTTCGACAAGGTCGAGGCGCTCTCCGGCTGGATTCACAACGATACGCTGATCGGTGATGACCGGGTGCTAGAGGTGTTCCCGGAGGCCGCAACGGTCAACATCACCGAAGGCATGTTCTTCCGCGACGAGCTAGACGAGGCGGGCATCGCGCGCATTGCTGGTCTGAACGAGATCATCAACGGCGATCTTCTTCGTCCAGGTGTCTACGGTTCGGACTTCTCCGATGTGGTCAAGCCGATCTTCACTGGCGGCAACGTTCTGCTCGGCGGTGGCGGTAACGACACGCTCATGGGCCGCGGCGGCGACGACGTCATCGATGGCGATCGCTGGCTCAATGTCCGCATCCGGATCACGAACAATCCTGAGGATGCAAATACGGCAGGAAACGAGCTGACGACCGTCGACAGCCTGAAGCACATTTTCACTCAGGCGCAGGTTGCGGCGGATGGCCTGCCGGCGGCATGGGTCGGCAAGAGCCTGTTCGAGCTGCTTGTTGCTCGTGAGATCAAGCCCGCACAGATGCATATCGTGCGTGAGATTCTCGATGGCGACGAGGCCGGTGACATCGACACGGCCGTCTATTGGGATGCTCGGGATAACTACACCGTTACCCGAGGTGTTGACGAATTCGGCCGGGAATACATCACGGTCGAGCATACGGGCTTTGATCCGCAGAACGTGCCGCCGGGGACCGATCCGGAGGCGGAGGCGGAGGCGGAGAAGTTCGTCTCGGACGGCAAGGATCGCCTCTACGGTATCGAGAGGTTGCAATTCGGAGACCGGACGGTTGATGTCAGCGTGATCCTCGCCCAGCCGTTCGATCTGCTGCGACTCGCGCCGGTGCTGGATGGGGATGGTGACCCGACCGGCGACGTTCAGGTGGTGCCTGTCGATATCGTCAACGGCCTGGAGGTGCCAGTGGGCACGGCAGGCTTGTCCTTCCAGTGGCAGGTTCTTGGCAACAACGATGTTTGGTCGAACGTGACCAACACCGGCGGTACGCTCGGTGCGACGACCGCCGTTCTCCAGCCTGGCGCCGCGCTTACCGGTCTCGAGCTGCGCGTTCTCGTCAGCTTCGTTGACAGTATCGCTGGACCGCTGCAGGTAGCCTCTACCGAAACAGCGTTTGTCGGAACCAATGCTGACGAGGATCTCGACGGATCAACACGTGCCAACTTGCTGATCGGTCTCGCTGGCGACGACAGACTGCAGGGCGACACCGGCAACGACAGGCTCTACGGCGGCCTCGGCGATGATCGCGTCGACGGTGGTCTCGGGGACGACATCGTCTTCGGTGGCGCGGGCGATGACAGGCTCATCGGGCGCGCAGGAAACGATCAGCTGTTTGGCGGCGATGGCGACGACGAGTTGAGTGGCGGCCACGACGACGATCTGCTTGACGGCGGCGCCGGCACCGATACGGCGGGCTTCGATGGCCCGATCCAGTTCTACACTTTTGGTAGAAGCGGCACGGACATTGTTGTCTCGGACAATCGCGGCCTCGAAGGGGATGGCGCTGATACGCTGAGAGGGGTCGAGCTCATCGACATGGGCGGCGTCGTCTACGAACTCGTGACCGCCTCTGATGTGCTCGGGGCCGACGCAGCGTTGTTGAGTTCGTTCAATGCGCTCATGATTGCCTTGGGGTTGGCAACTCACACTCAGGCGAACGCTATTCTCGACACCAACGGCAGCACTGACGTTGTCGTTGGGACCACGGCGAACGACTATGTCGTTGCGGGCGGCGGCAACGACGCCATCTATGGCGGCGCAGGCAACGACGCACTGTTTGGCGAGGGCGGTGACGATCTGATCCTCTGGCGCGTCGGCGACGGCTTCGATCTGATCAACGGCGACGCGCTGCTCGGCCTGGATACTGGTGTCGATACATTTCATGTGACGGGCGACAGCACCGCGGAGCAATTCCACGTCTACACGATGGCCGCGGCCTTGGCGGCAAACCTCGTGCCCGCTTCACTCCAAGCTATCGGGTATGAGATCGTCGTCGCGCGCAATGGCCAGGTGATTGCGGCACTCGATAACATCAACGAGATGGTGATCGACGGCCGAGGTGGCGGCGACAGCTTCGTGACACACGGAGATTTCTCTCCCACGTCGCTGTTCACGAGCACGATCACGCTTATGGGCGGGGCCGGCGACGACACCGTCGACATCACGAACCTGATGTCGGAGCACCGCATCGTATTCAAGTCGAACGGCGGCAACGATACCATCATCGGTCAGATGCGGCCGCAGGATGTCATCGAACTACCTCCGGGCGCGTCAGTCGCGAGCTTCACGACGACGACCAACGCCAATGGCAGCCTCACGCTGAGCAATGGCACGAGCACGATCACCTTCTTCGGTGCTCCTGGGCTCGTCGGTGGCACCGGCGGTGGCGGCAACACGACGCCCACACCTCCACAGGTTTTTGGCGGCATCGCGCTCGACACGGAAGATCTGCGCGATCTGCGCAAAATGGTGCAGGACGGCCTCGTTCGCGACTCGTCGGGCTACGGTAACAACGCGGCGAATCCGACATGGGGTACGGCGGATCATCAGTTCATCCGCCTCACTGATCCTTACTACACGGATGGCGCATCAGGCATCCGTCAGACGGCGCTTACACCGCGTCAGATTTCCGACATCATCTCCAACCAGGACAACAACGATGATGGTATCGAAGAGAGCATCCCGAACGCCTTCGACGGCTCGGCACTGCTCACGTTCTTCGGTCAGTACTTCGACCACGGTCTCGACTTCGTGCCGAAGGGTGCCAGCGGTCACGTTCAGATTGGCTCGGATGGCTTCCCGATCAATGCTGCGCGGGCGAACATCGTACCCGGAACGGGCGTCGACCCCGACGGCATTCCCGGCAATGGCGATGAAGTTGCGGCCCAGTATATCAACAAGACGTCGCCCTTCGTCGATCAGAACCAGGCTTATGGTTCGCACAACGAGGTGACCAAGCTGCTGCGCAAATGGGTTGATGGTGCGTCAGGTCCGACGGCGACCGCCTACCTGCTGACGGGGGATCTCGATGCGGGCGGACGGGCCCTGCTGCCGACGCTCGACGATATCCGGGAAAACTACCGGACTATGACCGACGGGCAGGAACTCACGGTCGCCGACATCGGTAATTACAAGGGCACCGGACAAGCGTTGCTGATCGACTTCATTCCGGTCATCACGAACGGTCAGCTCGATTTGGATGGAATCGGTCACTACTTCGTTGCCGGCGACGGTCGTGCCAACGAGAACGTGATGCTGACCTCGATCCACACGGTCTGGGCCCGCAATCACAACTTCTGGGTAGACAAGCTCAAGTACGAGACCGGCGGCACCTGGACGGAAGAGGAGTACTTCGAAGCAGCGAGGATCATGAACGTCGCCGAATACCAGCGCGTCGTGTTTACGGAGTTCGCGCAAGCGCTCGCTGGCGGGCTTGGTGATGACGATGATGGCGGGTTCGATCCGGAGCACGGTTTCGATGGTTACGATCCGAGCGTCGATGCCTCGATCTCGGTAGAGTTCGCGCAAGCTGTGTTCCGTCTCGGCCACTCGATGCTGAACGAAACGCTGAGCTACGTCGATGAGAATGGTCAAGTCCAGCAGATGTCGCTCGTCGAGGCTTTCTTGCGCCCCGACACGGTGTCGAGCATCGGCATCGATGGTCTGCTGGCCGGCGCGACTATGGAGCGTCATCAGGCCATCGACCTGGACATGGTCAATGCGCTGCGTAATCAGCTCGTCGGTCAGCCGCTCGATCTCGCCGCGCTCAATATCTTCCGTGGTCGCGATATGGGTATCTCTCCCTTCAACGAGGTGCGCGCGCAGCTCCATGAAAAGACGGGGCTCAACAGCCTGAGGCCTTACACGGGCTGGGACGATTTCCAGAGCCGCAATAACCTCTCCAATGGGGTTATGGATCAGCTCAAGGCCGCCTATCCCCAGGGCTTCCATACAATGGATCTCTGGGTTGGCGGGCTTGCCGAACGTCCGCGCAGCGGGCAGCTCGGCTCGACGTTCGCCTACATCTTCCTGGAGCAGCTCGATCGTCTGCAGCACGGCGACAAGTTCTACTATCTCGAGATCTTCGATGACTCGATCTTCGAGGATAACCCTGTCTCGTTCGCCGACATCATCATGCGCAATACGGGGCTGACCAATCTGCCGCAGAGCGTCTTCAATTCGGCGACGGTCGATCCGCCGACTCACAGTGAAGAGCAGCCGCCGGTCGATGACGATGATGATGAGGACGATCCGGGCGTCGACCCCATCGGCAACGACGACGACGACGACGAGGATAGCGACGGGGATCCTGTCGGGAACGATGATGACGACGAGGACGACGAGGACGAGGACGACGACGAGGACAGCGACGGCGATCCGGTCGGCAACGAGGATGATGACGAGGACGAGGACGACGATCAGCAGACGGCACCTCCGCCGCCTCCGCCACCACCTCCTCCGCCTCCGCCACCTCCGCCCCCGCCGACGCAGGGCACGGGGACCGACAACCCCTATGTCATGTTCATCGGCAGCGCGATCAACGACAGCGCGGCCGGCGGCGCCGGTGACGACACGCTGCTCGGCCATGACGGCAACGACACGCTGCTCGGCCACGCCGGCAATGATCACCTGGTCGGCGGCGCGGGCGAGGACGTGCTGTTCGGCGGTGCCGGCAACGACGTGCTCGTCGGTGACGACGGTAACGACATGCTGGTCGGCGGTGCCGGTGCGGACATGATGCTCGGCGGCGCCGGCGACGACACGATCCTCGGCGAGGACGGTGACGACCTCATCTGGGGCGGCGCCGGACGCGACGTGATCGATGCCGGTGGCGGCAACGACACGATCTATGCCGCGATCGGCGATGGCGACGACGTGATCAATGGTGGCGATGGCGTCGACACGCTCGACCTCTCGGCGCTGACGGCGGACGCGATCGTGGATCTCGGCGCGAGCGGCTTCGGGTTCGCGCAGAGCAGCCAGAGTGGTCACGATGCCCTGCGCGGCATCGAGAACGTCAAGGGCGGCGCCGGCAACGACACGATCTATGCGAGCAACGCGGCCAACGTGCTCGAGGGCGGGGTCGGGCTCGACACGTTCGTGTTCCGCTCGGCGTCGGCGGCCAACGGCGACACGATTGCGGACTTCCAGCCCGGTGATCAGATCGACCTGAGGCCGCTCTATGCGAGCCTGAACCTGTCGCAGGACGTGGCGTCGCATCTTGCGAACGGCGCGACCTTCAACATGGCGGGCCAGCTCAGCCTCAGGGTCGACGGCGCCGATACGATCATCGAGGGGACGGTGGACGGCGATGGCGGCATCGACTTTGCGATCCGCGTCGTCGGCCGCACGAACCTGACCGGCGCGGATTTTGCGTAAGTCACGACGACGGCGGGCGGGCAGCGTCGCTGCCCGCTCGTGGATCGGTTAACGGATTGAGTGCCGGTTCGCTGAGGGCACGTTTGAGCGAGTGGGCAGGGTCATTTCAGTATGCGTAAGAATCGCAAACGTCTGGGTTCATCGCGGCGCACGCCCTTCAGTGAGATCGGCGGCTTCAGGGGCGTCATCATTTTCCTCTTCGTGCTGTCGGGGATCGTGAGCGTGCTGGCGCTCACGGGCTCGCTGTACATGCTGCAGATCTACGATCGGGCGCTGACGAGCCAGTCGGTGCCGACGCTGGTGGCGCTGTCGGTGCTGGCGATCGCGCTCTATCTGTTCCAGGGCGTGCTCGATGTGAGCCGGTCGCAGATCCTGGTGCGCCTCGGAGCCAAGCTCGACGAGCAGCTGGCGCCGCTCGCGCACAAGGTGACGATCGACATGCCGCGCTTCGGCTTCTCGTCGGCGGAGGCGTCGGAGCGGGGCCGCGATGTCGATACGCTGCGCCAGTTCATGGGCAGCCAGGGCCCGGTCGCGCTGTTCGACCTGCCGTGGATGCCGTTGTACCTGATCTTCGTCTGGTACCTGCACCCGTGGCTCGGGATGCTGACGGCGGGCGGCGCGCTTTTGCTGACGATGCTGACGATCCTCGCCGAGTTCCTGACGCGGGACAAGGCGAACGCGTCGCAGCGGGCGGCGACGGCGCGGGCGGCGATGGCGGATGCGCACACGCGCAATGCCGAGGCCATTCGGGCCATGGGCTTTGCCGGCCGCGCGATCGCGCGCTTCGAGAAGGTCAACGCGGAACATCTCGCCCTGCAGGCGAAGACGAGCGATGTGGTGGGCACGCTGAGCGGCCTGTCGCGTGTGCTGCGCATGATCCTGCAATCGGCTGTGATCGGGCTCGGGGCGTACCTGACGATCAACGGGATGCTGACACCGGGCTCGATCATCGCGGCGTCGGTGGCGGCGGCGCGGGCGCTGGCGCCGATCGATCTCGCGATCAGCCAGTGGAAGCAGGTGGTGAATGCGCGCCGCAGCTACGCGCGCCTGTCGGAGACGCTGACGGCGATCGACGTGCCGGCGCCGCTGGTTGCGCTGCCGGCGCCGCGCGGCAGCCTGAAGGTCGAGCGGATCACGGTCGCGGCCCCGAGCACGGGCGCGGTGATCATCGGCGACGTGAGCTTCGAGCTCAAGGGCGGGCAGGCGGTCGGCATCATCGGCCCGAGCGGTGGCGGCAAGTCGACGCTGGCACGGGGGCTCGTCGGCGTGTGGCCGCTGCTGCGTGGCGACGTACGCCTCGACGAAGCGGACCTCGGGCAATGGGATCCCGACGCGCTCGGTCGCCATATCGGCTACCTGCCGCAGGAGGTGTCGCTGCTCGATGCGACGGTCGGCGAGAACATCTGCCGCCTGGATCCCAACGCGGACGGGCAGAAGATCCTGGCGGCGGCGCAGGCGGCCGGCGTGCACGAGATGATCGTGCGCCTGCCGCAAGGCTACGAGAGCCCGCTCGGCGCCAACGGCCTGTCGCTGTCGGCGGGCCAGCGCCAGCGGGTCGCGCTCGCCCGCGCGCTTTATGAGGATCCCTTCCTGGTGGTGCTCGACGAGCCGAACTCGAACCTCGATGCGGAGGGCGAGGCGGCGTTGACGCAGGCCGTGCTCGGCGTCCGCGAGCGCGGCGGGATCGTGGTCATCATCGCCCACCGGCCGAGCGCACTGGCCGCGGTCGACCTCATCGGCGTGATCCAGGGCGGCAAGCTCGCGGCCTTCGGTCCGAAGAGCGAGATCCTGACCCAGCACACGAAGGCCGTTCCATCCGTGCCGGCACCGGAAAAGCCGATGCCCCGTCCTGCAGCGTAAGTGCGCGAGGTTCTCACCATGAGCCGGCCCGAACAAGAATTCGAAGACGACGGCACACTGCGGCGCAAGTACGACATCGAGGTGCGCGAGGAGAGCCGCGCGGGCCTCGCGACGTCGGTCGGCCTCGTGGTCGCGAGCAGCCTCATGCTCATGCGCAACCTGCTGTTCGGCGAGACGACGCCGGCTGCGGCGAGTGCGTCGGCCGCTCAGTCGGCGTCGCCCGGCACGATCCGGGAGGCCGAGGCGACGGCCTTCGAGCACGAGGACAAGGACGAGCAGGACGCGCCCTCGGACCGCGAGGGGGGCCCAAGCGAGGTGGCCTCGAAGCTCAACATGCTGCTCGGGCCCATGCTGACGCCGGTGCGCATCTACGAGGGCCCGCTGGCATCCACCGTCCAGCGCCGCGCGGCGCTGACGCCGACGGCCAGCAATGACAACGAGCGCCTCTACAGTGCCGCTCAAGGCAGCCGCATCGATCTCTCCTCGTTCGAGTCGAGCTTCGATGGCAACTGGTCGCGGTTCGGTGGCGAAGGTGGCGGCGGTGAGGGCAGCGTTACGCCACCCAAGGGGAGCGATCCGCCGCCGGCCCCAACGCGCACCAACCGCCTGCCGGTGGTGACGGGGCCCGTCGTGCTCGCCGGCCTGCCGATGAACCAGTCGACGCTGATCGCGGTGTCGGATCTGCTGCGCAATGTGTCCGATGCGGACGGCGATACGCTGCACATCCAGGGACTCACGGCCTCGACCGGCACGCTCGTGGCGCGCGGCAATGGGCTCTATGCCTACATGCCGGCGCTCGGCGACACGACGAGCGTGGTGTTCAGCTACGAGGTGAGTGACGGCGAAGCGAGCGTGGCGCAGGTCGCCTATCTCGACCTGCTGCCGGTGGCGCCGGTGACGATCCCGGGCACCGACGGTGACGACACGCTGATCGGCACGCCGTCGGCCGACATCATCGACGGCGGCGACGGCGACGACCGTATTCATGCGCGCGAAGGCGACGACATCGTCTACGGCGGCGACGGCAACGACACGCTGTTCGGCGGCGACGGCAACGACGTGATCTATGGCGAGGCCGGCAACGATGTGATCTACGGCGGGGCCGGCAACGACCGCCTGTTCGGTGGGGACGGCGACGACATTCTGTTCGGCGAAGAGGGCGACGACGTCCTGTTCGGGGAAGCGGGCAATGACCACCTCTTCGGCGGCACCGGCATGGACGTGCTGATCGGCGGCGCCGGGGCCGATGTGCTCGACGGCGGTGCCGGCGACGACCGCGTGTTCGGCGAGGAGGGCGATGACATCATCCTCGCGCGCGACGGCGACGGCAACGACCAGTACGACGGCGGCGAGGGCATCGACACCTACGACGCCGGTGCCGTGCAAGGGGGCATGACCATCGACCTCGCTGAGGGTACGGCGACGGGGGCGGCCGGCGAAGACACGCTCGCCAACATCGAGAACGTGATTGCCGGTGCCGGCGATGATGTCGTCGTCGGTGATGGCGCGGCCAATGTTCTCGACGGTGGTGCCGGCGACGATCAGGTGCACGGTGGCGCCGGCGACGACATCCTCCTCGCCTATGACGGCGACGGCAACGACCACTACGACGGTGGTGAAGGCGTCGACACCTACGACGCCGGTGCCGTGCAAGGGGACATGACCATCGACCTCGAACAGGGCACGGCGACGGGCGCGGCCGGCGAAGACACACTCGCCAACATCGACAACGTGATCGCCGGCGCCGGTGACGACGTGATCGTGGCGAACGATGCCGTCAACGAGCTGACCGGCGGTGCCGGCAACGACGTCTTCGTGTTCCGGACATCGCAGGCGATCGGCAAGGGTGCCGGCGGGCGCGACAAGATCCTCGACTTCGGGGTCGGCGACCGCATCGACCTAGACGACATCCACAAGGAGTTCGAGGATGCCGTCGAGGATCACTTCGACGACCAGGACATCAAGAAGTTCACGCTGATCGGCATGTCCGAGCAGTTCTCGCGGCCGGGCGAGATCCGCTTCAAGTACGACCAGGTCGAGGGCAAGGCGGTCACGATCATCCAGGGCAATCTCGATCGCGATCCGGAGGCCGAGTTCGAGCTCGAGCTGCTCGGCACGATCGCGATCCGGGCCGACTATTTCCAGACGTAAGATGGCCGCCGAGCCGCGGTCGGAGGACAGGGCATGAGCGAGCGTGAGGGACTGGCGGGACAAGCAGCATCGCGGAGCACGAGCTTCTCGATCCGCCGCCATATTGTGTTTGCGACATCGGTCATGCTGCTGCTCGTGCTCGGCGTCGGCGGATGGGCGGCAACGGCGAACCTCACCGGCGCGGTGATCGCGTCCGGCACCTTCGTCGTCGAGCGCAACGTCAAGAAGGTGCAGCACAGCTATGGCGGCATCGTCGCCAGGATCAACGTCAAGAACAGTGACGCGGTTGCGGCCGGCGATGTGCTGATCCGCCTCGACGATACGCAGATCAAGGCCGAGCTCGGGATCATCAAGTCGCAGCTCACCGAACTCAGGGCCCGCACCATGCGCCTCGAGGCGGAGCGCGAGAACCGCACGAGCCTGACGCTGCCGGAGGGCTTCGACGCGAGCGCGAGCGGCGGATCGGTGGTGGCGGGCGAGATCCGCCTCTTCGAGGAGAACCTGCGCACGCGCGAGAACCAGAAGCAGCAGCTCAAGCTCAGGATCGAACAGCTCGACGAAGAGATCACCGGCCTCTCGCTGCAGCGCAAGGCCAAGGCCGGCGAGATCGAGCTCATCCAGCGTGAGCTCGAGCAGGTGCGCATGCTGCACGACAAGCAGCTCACCCCCGTCTCGCGCGTCTATGCCATGGAGCGCGACGAGATGCGGCTGACCGGCGAGCACGGCAATCTCGTCGCCCAGATCGCCCGCGCCAAGGGCCAGATCAGCGAGATCCGCGTGCAGATCCTGGCCGTCGACGAGACCGCGCGGGCCCAGGCGCAGCGCGAGCTGCGCACCGTCGAAGCGCGCCTTTCCGAGCTCGCGGAGCGCGAGGTCGCGACGAGCGACAAGCTCAACCGCATTGATCTGCGCGCGCCGCAGGCCGGTGTCGTGCACGAGCTGGCCGTGCACACGGTCGGCGGCGTCATCACGGCCGCCGAGCAGGTCATGCTGATCGTGCCCGAGGACGACAACCTCACCATCCAGGCGCGCATCTCGCCCGCCGACATCGATCAGGTGGTGGTCGGACGGCCGGCCAACCTGCGCCTCTCGGCCTTCAATCAGCAGACCACGCCCGAGTTCGCCGGCCACGTCACCCAGGTCGCTGCCGACATCACGGTCGATGCCAAGACCGGGCAGCAGTACTACGTCGTGCGCCTCGAAATGGACGACAAGAAGCGCCGCTCGGTCGACGGGCTGAAGATCGTGCCGGGCATGCCGGTCGAGGTCTTCATGGCGACCGGCGCGCGCACCGCGCTGTCCTACCTCGCCAAGCCGATCAGCGACCAGATGAACAGGGCCTTCCGCGAATGACGAGCGCTGTGACCCAGGGGGGACGGCCATGTAGCGTGTGCGACCGGGGACCTCCAACGGCGCGTCCAAGCGCGCGCCGCGCCATGTCCAGGACATCGTGACGGCGCCCGTGTGCGCGCCGAGCGGCCACGAGGCTGTTGCGGCCGGCGCCGCCGCTGCGGCCGGCGCGCCGTCGCCCGCGCG
>JALHOW010000013.1 GCA_022842785.1 Hyphomicrobiaceae bacterium
GTCGCGGTGCCAAGCGCATCGGAAAGGCGCCGTGCCGTGCGCTCGTCGTTGGGCGCGAACGCGACACGGACGTGGCAGTTGTCGAGGATGGCGTGGTTGGCACCGTAGGCCTTATCGATTTGGTGCAGGGACTGCGCGACGAGGAAGGCGCGGACGCCATAGCCGGCAAGGAAGGCCAGCGAGGACTCGAAGAAGTCGAGCCGACCGAGCGCAGGAAACTCATCGAGCATGAGCAGCAGACGTCGCTCGCTCGCGGTATCCCTGGGCAACGTCTCGGTCAGGCGGCGACCGATCTGGTTCAGGATCAGACGCACGAGCGGTCGTGTCCGCGAGATGTCGGAGGGTGGGACGACGAGGTAGAGCGAGACGGGCCGCTCGACCTGCATGAGGTCGTTGATCGACCAGTCCGACGCCGCCGTCGTCGCGGCAATGATGGGATCGCGATAGAGACCCAGCAGGCTCATGGCGGTGGAGACCACACCTGAGCGCTCGTTGTCGGTCTTGTTCAGGAGCTCACGGGCCACCGACGCGACGACAGGATGCACAACTGGAGTCGTATCCGTGCCCAGGTGGTTGGTCGTCAGCATGATCCAGAGCGTGCGCCGGATCGAGCGGGCGGGATCAGCAAGGAAAGTCGCGACGCGCGCGAGCGTCTTCTCCTTCTCGGCATAGAGAACGTGGAGGATGGTGCCGACCAGCAGCGCGTGCGCGGTCTTCTCCCAGTGATCGCGCTGTTCGCGCGCGCCGTCCGGATCGACGAGGATGTCTGCGATGTTCTGGACATCGCGGACCTCCATCTCACCCTTGCGCACTTCGAGTAGGGGATTGAAGCGCGCCGACAAGGGATTGGTCGGATCGAACAGCAGGCAATGGGAGAAGCGTGATCGCCAGCCGGCGGTCAGCGTCCAGTTTTCGCCCTTGATGTCATGGATGACGGCAGAATGGCGCCAGGTAAGCAGTGTCGGCACGACGAGGCCGACGCCCTTGCCCGATCGGGTCGGTGCCACGGCGATGACATGCTCGGGGCCGTCATGGCGCAGATACTGGCCATCCCATAGGCCGAGGATCAGTCCCTCGTCGCCGAGGAGTCCTGCGCTTTGCACATCCGCGCCGTCCGCCCAGCGGGCCGAGCCATAGGTTGTTATGAGGCTTTTTCGGCTGGCCCGCCGGGCGGCTCCCCCGACAGCGACGGCGCCGCCGGCAATCCCCCCGAAGGCGGCAACGGCACCGGCGCGTGCGAAGACGTCTGGTGCCTGGCTGTCGAAAGCCAGCCACCAGACGAAGAGCTTCCACGGCGCGTAGAGTTTGAGGCCGAAGAGATCACACCATGCGGTGCCGAGTGCCGGTTGGTACGCGAGCATCGCTGCGGCCCACTGCGTCGCGATGATGAGAGACGTCGTCACCAGCGCGAGGGCGATGAGGCCTTGAGTGATCGCAGCACGAAGCGGAATCATGAGGCGCGAACCTTTCGAGCGAGAACTTCGTCGCTACGAAAAGGTCGCAAGAGAGCGGGCGCTTATTCAATCCGGTAAATTGCGCACGATTGCGCACGAACGTGAAAGACCGTGAAGGGTTTGCGGCGGAATGTCGGCAGAGCGCTTCGTGCGCGTGAACTGAAATCCAGATCGAGTCGTCGATCGAGCGAACTTAAACGAGTGACCCTGACCTGCGCTGAAGAAGCCACGCGCAGCAGCGCGCGTGCAGCGGAGCTGCCACAGCTCAAATCATCAATGATGGAGAGAGAAGCGGCGCCTATGCGTCGCCGCGATTGCGATAGTCGCACAGCGGAATGCCGCGCACCTTCGCCTTATCGGCGAGGTTGTCGGTCACGCCAGAGCCTGGGAACAGGACGACTCCAATCGGCATGGTATCGAGAAGCTGGTCATTGCGCTTGAAGGGCGCAGCCTTCGCGTGACGTGCCCAATCGGGCTTGAAGACGATCTGCGTGATCTTGCGGTTATCCGCCCAGCAGGCGGCGATCTTCTCGGCGCCACGCGGCGCACCGCCGTGCAGGAGGACCATATCGGGATGCTTCGCCAGTACCTTGTCGAGAATTGCCCAGATACTGTGATGATCATTGCAATCGACGCCGCCGGCGAAGGCAATCCTGGTGCCCCTCGGGAGCAACGTCTCGGCGTCGGCACGGCGACGCGCATTGATGAATTCGCGGCTGTCGATCATCGCGGCGGTCATCGTCGTCCGGTTGACCATCGAACCGGCGCGGGGACGCCAGATTGAGCCCGTATGGATGCCGAACAGCTCAGCCGCGCCATCGCGGATGAATTCGAAGCTGTTGCGACGCTCGATCAGCGTCACACCTTCCCGGATGAGGCATTCGAGCTCGACGGAGCGGACCTCTGAGCCGTCCTGCTCGCGTTGGCAAGTCCGCTGTGCGGCCTCGTTCTTGTCCAGCTCGTGCTCGATGCGGTCGATCCGGCGGTGGAAGACGTTGACAACCGACCACAGTAGGACCTCGAGGTCAGACTCGAGCCGGGTGTCGGACAAGGTCGCGACCAGCGCATCGAAGATGTCAGCAAGAGCACCCTGAAGCTTTTCCGGCTCGGGGAGTGGACGAGGATCGGCTTCATCGTCGAAGGGGCGATGCGCATAGAGTGCCAACTCATCGAGCAGATGGACCGTCGGTGATGCCGTCCGGTCGGGGAGATGATCGAAGGTCATGGAACACGTCTCCTCAGCGAGGCCGCGCCCATCGCGGCCTTCCGGCGACGGACCAGCCGGGACCGGTCGCGGCCAGCACCCAAAGGCGGAGCCTGCAGGGCCGCAGCGCAGCGGAGGACGGCAAGCGCGGCCTGCGGCCGCGCGCCGCCGTTGCGGCCGCGGCTGGTTCTGGCCCGATCGCCCCTTAGGAAGGCCGGGCGCGGCTGGTGAGCTGAGAGGTCGTTCCGTGCCGCCCGACCACGGACGGTACGCATCACAACCGGCCGGATGGCGCCGCGAGATGAAAACGCTCGACGTCGGCCGGATGAACTTGCGGACGGACGATCGCGCGCAGTTCGTCGAGACCGAAGGCGACGAGATCCTCATTGAAGTCGCCGAGACGTGGCGACAGCGTGATCGCTTCAATCCCGGCAGCCGCGGCGCGTTCGGTCAGCGTCGCTACGGCACCATCCCCGGCGGGATCGATGTCGCGGGCGATATAGAGCCGTCGCAGCGTATCCGGAAACAGGATGGCCGACAGATGCGCGGCCGATAGCGCCGCCATCATCGGGATGCCCGACAACACCATGCGCAAGGACAATATCGTTTCGATCCCCTCGCCAGCTGCCATCACCTCAGCCGAGGAACCGAGCCGCACGGCATGGCCGAGGAGCGCGCCCATGGCTTTGCGCGGCGTCTCGATCGGCGCCTTGCCGGTGCCGGATGGGTCGAGCCATGTGCGATGCGCGCCAGTGATGACCCCCTTGAGGTCCGCGACGCTGGCAATCATCGCCGGCCAGTTCTGGCGTGGGGCCTCGTTATCGGCACGGTAGTAGCAGCGCGGATGAAAGCGCAGCGCTCCGACATCGTGCAGACGGTCTATGCAGCGTTGGCGAAGATAGGTTTCCACCAATGTGCTGAGGATTGGCTGCGACGCGGCGATGAGACGCCGTGCGGCCTCGGGCGAGCCGGTTGGGGCCGGTACCGTGTGGGTCCTGTGCGGTGGCTCGGGCTCCGGACGCGGCAGACTAAGAAAGCGGTGCGCCTCGTCGGCAACGTCGCGGAAGTCGATGAACCCCAAGCTCTCACGGATCACGTCGAGCAGATCGCCGTGCTCCCCGGTTGCCGAGTCGGTCCACTTGCCGGCCGCCCCCTTGCCGCTTTCCAGCCCGAACAGGCGGACATACAACGAGCGTCCCGGCGTATTGCGCACGTCGCCGACGATCCAATAGCGCCCCACGCGCCGACCGTTGGAGAGGTACTGACGGCACACCGCTTCGGCCTCCCGCGCGAGGTGGTGCGCCAAATCACTGGCGGATGATCTCATGATCACTTCGATATAGGTGTCACAAGCGCCGATACGAGACGATCTCCTGCGCCTCGCGATGGTGTTCGAGCATCTGCCGATAGAAGCGGTGCCGCCCTTCGCGCATGGCCGGATCGCGGCGTGCTTCCGGAGTGAGTTTTTTGGCGGCGGCGCGGACGACGGCGCGCCAACCGTCGTGGACCGTGATGTCGAGACGCAGGTAGGTGCCATAGGTCATGGCGGTCCTCCGAAAGAAAAATGCCCGGCACAGGGCCGGGCAAAGGCGGAATGGGGATGTGAGCGGTCTTATTCAGCCGCCATCACATGCGGCGTCAGATCGACGTCCTTGGCTGTGGCATTGCCTGTGCCGACCGTGCGCAGAGGTTCGGGAAGCCAACCGGTTCCGTCGAGCAGGCGCTCGGCCTCCTTGGCCATCTCCGCCTTCTTGAGATGCACCATGCGCTCGGCCGCCTTGTCGCCTTTGGCCTCGCGCACGGCGTCGAGAATGCGCGCCTTGGTCACGCGTCCGAGGAACGCGTCGACGGTCGGCTTCCAGCCGGCCGTCGCCATGTCGAGCCTCACCGCGGACGCGAGACGGCCGGCATGACGCAGTGCCTTCGGCCGCCGGTCGTAGGGCTGATGCACGGCATTGATCGTGAGGCCGATGCAATGGGCGAAGAGCGCCTGTCGGCTGTCGCTGTCGAGCTCGGCCAGCACGTCCCACAGATCGCTCGGATCCTCGGGCATCTGCTCGTCCCAGGCCTTGTGCCGCGCGTCGATTGCCTTGGCGGCCGGGGTGTCGGCGAGCCCGGACGTGTGGCCGAAAAGGACGCTCTTCGCCTCGATCTCCAGGCATGTGTCGAAGCCGTGGTGATAGAAGAGTTTTAGGCACAGCGCGTGCAAGGCCGCGCGGAGCGCCACGTCGGGATCATTCGCGACGGCTTCCCGCAGCGCCAGTGTGCGATGCGCCGTCAGCTCGGTCATCAGCCGATCCGACAAGGGCCGGTTGCCGTCTTCCTCCTCGGTCTCATCGACGGGTTCGGCTTTATCCGCGTCGAAATCCTCCCCGGATGACGTCATCCGCCGGCGATCGGCTTCATCGCCGTCGGCTTCTTCATCGTCCGCGATCGGCGGCTCGTCCTCGGGTCGAACATAGCCGCGCTCGACGCGCAGCGTCCCGCTACTGTCGATGCTGACGAAGGCACCGGCACGCCCAATGTCGTCCGGCTCATAGACAACCGGACGGTCATCGAGTGCCTCGAGCGCCGTCTCGATCTCACCGAGACGCCGGTCGATTTCCCCCGGCATCTCAGGAGCCTCGGCATACTCGGCTTCGAGTCGATCGAGCTCGGCCTGGAGCGTATCGCGGGTGGCCGTCTCCTCGTTGGTCATGGGCACCTCGCGACCGCTGAGATGACGCAGGCCATGGCCGAAGCCGTAAGGGAGCTCGGTCACGACCTCGATCCACTTCCAGCCCTCGGCACGGACAGTGTCGGCTTCGCGCTCGAGCTTCTCGGCGACAAGCTTCTCGAGCAGGGGCGGTTCCTGCAGCCAGCCGCCGTCATCGGGCTCGAAGAGATCGCGCAGGATCGTGCCGCCGGCCTTCTCATAGACCTCCGCGCCGACGAACTGCGCGCGCTTGTCGGAAGCGCGTACGGCGCCCTCGGTCAGCAGACGGCGGATGTGGAAGGGCTCCTTGTTATAGGAATGCTGCAGGGCCTCCCACACCTGCTCCTGGCGCTCATGGTCGGGATTGACCGTGAAACCCATCAGCTGGTCGAGCGTCATGCCGTCCTCGGCATAGACGTCGAGCAGCTTCGGCGAGACCGCGGCAAGTCGCAGCCGCTGGCGCACGACATTGACCGAGACAAAAAAGGCGGCGGCGATCTCCTCTTCGGGCTGGCCCTTCTCGCGCAGGGCCATGAACGCGCGGAACTGATCGAGGGGATGGAGCGGCGCGCGCTGGACGTTCTCGGCGAGCGAGTCCTCCTCGGCGGAGGTATCTGCATTGGCCGCGCGGACGATGCAGGGAATGGGTGCCGTCTTCGGGAGGCGCTTCTGCTTGACCAGTAGTTGAAGAGCGCGATAGCGGCGACCGCCGGCCGGGATCTCGTATATCCCGGTCTCATTGCCGTCGCCATCGAGCACGGGTCGCACGGTCAGGCTCTGCAAGAGCGTGCGCCGGGCGATGTCTTCGGCCAGCACCTCGATGGCGACGCCCGCTTTGATGCGACGGACATTGGACTGGCTTAGCACGAGGTTATTAAAGGGGATGTCACGCGATGTACTGAGCGCGATCTTGGGATTGGTCTTGGTCATGATGGTTCTCCACGGCGGGCGGCCGAGAGCCACTCTCTCGACCTTCAGCCCGCCGCAAAGCTCACAACCCCTCTTTCCCTCTGGCCGCGTCTGACCCGCGCTCGCGCAAGGCGGCAGTCGCCGCCCGCAGGCGCCGTTCGTCGAGTACGATACGTCCGGCTCTACGCGCAGCTTCGCCGTAGACCGAGAGCGGAAACGTGCCCTCGAAGTAGAGATCGCGTTCGATGCCGAGCCCGAACGCAAGGCGCACTGACGCCATCTCGATGAGGCTGAAGCTGCCAAGTTCCGGACACCCAAAGCCGAGATCGGCAAGGCCGAACAACGTGTCATTGTCATCGTCAAGCTCGGTCGCGAGCCATGTGGCAGCACCGACCGGATTGAAGAATTTGACGACGGGCACGTGATCGACGTCGCGTAGACGGCCGTTGGCCAGAAGGCGATCGTGCAATTCCGGCGTGAGGAGGATCATGCCGCGGCCCTCCCTGCAGTCGAGCGCACGTCGCCGGCTTCGGGCAGAAACCCGAGCAGGTAGTCGGCAGCCTTGCTGGCGAGCGACGCGGCACGCACGATGGCGCGGTTGTCCTCGCGCAGCACCTCGAGCCAGGATGCGAGATAGTCGGCGTGCCGCACCGTGGGCGTGATCCCGAGCGACGCGCAGCAGAACGCGGCGTTCATCTCCGCGACCAATTCCTCGAAGGCATACTTGCGCGATCCGAACGACCCCGAAAGGTCGCGGTTGAGCCTCGATGAATGGCCTGAGGCATGACCGAGCTCGTGGAGTGCGGTTCGGTGCCAATTTATAGGCTCGAAGAACGCCGGCGATGGCGGCACCTGCACATAGTCTTGAGAGGGCATGTAGAAGGCGCGGTTGCCGCCGATGCGGAAGTCGATGCCGGTCGCCTTGATCAGCGCTTCGACGCGCGGCTCGATGGTACCGGGCGGCGGAGGCGGCGCGGCGGTCGCAATCTCATCTGGTAGATCATCGATCTGATCCGTGTTGAAGACCGTGAAGCGCTTCAGAAACGGAATGGCCCGCGCTTCGCCGCCGCTCTGCGCAGCACGCCGCTTCGCATCATCGGGCACGAAGCGGTCGGCATAGACGACGGTGGTGCCGCGCTGGCCTTTGCGGACATGGCCGCCAAGCGCCAGCGCCTGCCGAAACGTCAGCCAGCTTTGGCCGGTGTACGCTTTCTCGATCACCTCCCCCCAGAGAATAAGGACGTTGATGCCGGAATAAGCCCGGTTGGTAGATGCATTCTTCGGCATGGCGAGCTGCGCCTTGACCGAGGGCGCGTCCCAGGGCTGAACCCAGGGGAAGCGGCCCTTCTCGAGCTCGGCAATGATCTTGTTGGTGATGTCGTCGTAGAAGTTGGTCCGGTCGTCGCCGGAACGCTTGCGCGTGGTCGATCTGGACATCGCGGGTCTCCGCGACGGGCCCGCGAGAGCCTTTCTCTCACCTCTTCAGCCCGTCGCGAGAACCGCCGCGCTCCTCTGCCTCTTCCACGACAGACGGTCGGCGGCCGTCCTATGGACGCGTTGCGCCCGCGGACGGCCATGTTTCTCGATGAGGTGGAGTGCCGTTTCTCTGGACATCGTGGTCACGCGCCACGGGACCGTGACCCGGATGGGCCGAGACCCGCCGTGCGGGTCTCGGGCGCGCGGCCTTTACGCCGCGCGGTAGGGCCCGGTCGCGGTCGCCAGCGGCCGCGAGGCGCCCGCCTCAAACGCACTACGCTTTGGCTAGTCTGCGCCGGCATGCCGAAAACCAGCGCAGTGAATGCAATCCACCATGCGCGCAGCGCCCATCCACGCCAACGCTGTGTGGCGTGTCGATCGTGTTGCAAGCCGAGTACAGGTCTCTTTGGTACGGCGAGATGGTGAAACGCGGGAAATACGGCTGGCAGCGCATGCCGTTCATGAGATCCCAATACATTGAGCGACAAGCGGGTCAGTGATACCGGGCGGGACGACATAGCGATACATCTGCGCCTCTGTGATCACCGTGGGTTTGAAGGACCGTCGGAACTCCGTGATCAGATACGTGAAGATGCCCCAGAGGATCTCATTCAGGTGCCATGCGACTAGACTCGACGAGGCAATAAAGATGTTGTCCCGGAACCATTCCTGGGACTCCGGGATCACGAGATAGCACTGACCTACGTCGACCTCAGTGCCGTTGGCGGCGAGGATGGCGCGAATCTTCCGCACGACGTCGCCAAGCCGCGTGAACCCATGCTTGGAGATCGTTCCACAGATTTTGAGGTAGTCTATTCGCTGTACGCGCAGCGTGCCTTCACGGTCGATGGACGGGATCCACACCTTCTCGACCACTGCATAGCCATCCAGCCATTCGGCGAAGGCCTTTGTCGACGTGGCCAGCAAAGTGCTGTCGCCTCCAAAATTCGGAGCTTCCACAACACGCTGCAAATGACCAAGATAGGTCCTTCCCAAGCTGCCGTCGGACTTCGGTGCAACCAATCCGAACGTCTCATCGCGGGGAAGTGACAGAAAGTCGGCGAGGATGATCAGAAAGAGCTTGCTGGCCTTGCGCGTCTGGAGTGTGAGGTTCGTGACATCCCTGAGCCGATGCCCGTTCTCGAAATGGCCATAGTGAACCATCGAGCCGATCATTCCCAGACCGCGGCGAGCGTGATGATTTCGCGATCGAGCGCGGTGTATTGCTTTCCCGTCATGCGTCCAGCATAGGTCGAGTCAGAGACGTCGCCAAACCGAGACAGCGTCGGGTGAATCCGGTTGGCTGCGTCAGAGCCGTCTAGACACTCCGTGCCGTCCAGGCGCAACAGGTGCTGCCAACGTGACCGTGGACCCTCGTATGGCGCGCTGTCGCCGTCTCATCTGGCGCCGCACGTCAATGGGCATTCAAACTGCTATAAGCACGTCGCGTCGTCTCACCCACCGGCAGCAGGAGCACGGGATTCAGTGATCGCAACTTTGTGGGCCAACCTTGCGGCTCTTCCCTCGAAGGTGGACTGGCGTCTTGCCGATACCCTTTATAGATCGAGGTTCGCTCAAGCCGTGTCCCTTATCCCCATCCTGGGATATGTGCTCATCTATAGCAATGCCACACGCCACCTCGTAGAGGATCTTCTCAAATTTGATCTTGCACTTCCATCCGGTGGCTTTCTTGCATGGAATACCAAACTAAATCTGCTTTATGGCGGCAGCCTCCTCATCCTTGCGGGATGGATCGTGTTCCAATTGTTCTGCCCATCGCTCGTAAAGAACTTTCCGAGGTCGCATGATCTTTGGCGGCACGCGATACAGATAATGTCCTTTCGAATTGTGGACGATGCGATTGACGCTGCGTTCAAGCAGAAGCAGGACGGCAGCGCTGAAGTTGTCAGCCCGGAGATCTATCGTCGCCTTGTGGATCTCGTGGCGTCGCTCAAAGACGCGGTGGAGCACAATTTCCGTGATAGGTTATCAAAACTGGCATCTGCCCTTGAACGGAGCCTCGGGCAAGGATCGATCGACAAGCAGCATTTTGAGGATGCAAAGAACTATCTATCCTTGAATAGATTTTTCATCTTCGAGAAGATCGAAATGAGGGATTCCCTCACGGCCCTCTTAAGCGCTCATCACGAGCACGAGGCAAAGTCAGCACTTTGGCTCGCTCGAGCCAGCAATCTTCTCGGCTGGACGGGAGCTTTTGTGTTCGCGTTGCCAAGCCTCGACGTCGGCATACAGGCTACTCGTCTCTTGTTTCGGATCTGACTGAGCACGCTATCGTCGCTGCCTGAGCGGCCTGTGACCTCGAGCTGGGTCCACGGACGAAAATCATAGGCAAGCCGTCTCACGAGATCCTCGAAATGCTGCGGTCCGGTCGTCCGGATTGGCGTGGGTTTGGCCATGATCCCCTCCGTTCCCACTGTAGCGGATTCTGGCGCGAGGTCGCTGGTCACGCCTTCATCCAGCCCTCGGCCTGTCCGCGGCCATCCATGTAGTCGCGCAGCGACTAGTTGATCTCAACCATCTACTGGCACGCTCGTCGATCGCAATCGTCTCGACGCGCCACTCTCACGGACCAATCACGTAAAGACCAAGAGCAATGGTCTGGGCGGTGCCGGCGGCCGGTCACGCAGAGCCGGATATCGCTCGCGGGATTTCCATTAAGGGGGCAGCGCGCTTCGACACGGCCTCGCAACGATCAAAGAGGCGTACAGCAGATGGAGGCGGTGAAGCCCCTGAGCGATGGCCGTTGCTTGACTTTCGGCCAAATAGCCGACGGGCTTTGCCCGTCGATCGTCACGGCCGCATTGTCCGATCGAAAGCGCAGACGACCATTGTGATTGGCCAGGCCGCGGAACAGATCATCGAAGCCCATGCCACGCCCGGGATCCCCCGTGCTGCTGCAGCCACTCTGGAGCACGAGTGGCAGCGCATCGCGCGCCGTGGCCAGCACCGCGTACTGCGGGTTGCCGCGAAGGCTTGCCAACGCACCCATGCCCTGATCGGCAACGACAAACTCGAACAAGCGCTCGGATCCACGAAAGGCGACGAGGCCTGTCTCGGGAGCCCCTGAGTGCTCGAGGATATTCGAGAGCATCTCACCGAGCGACGCCGCCAGCTGACCGGCGCTGCGTGATGAAAAGCCCGCCGCCTCGGCAGCGCGCTTGGCGCGGATGGTCAGCTGGGTCCAGGTGGTCTCCGGCAGAGGATCGCGCGCAAGCCGGAGCACGACACACTGGTCAGCAAGCTCGATAAGCCGATTCGATCCGACGCTCATGGACGCACGCGTCAGGGGGCTCGGGCTCGGGCTCGGGACGACGCCTTGTGCCGCCAGCAGAAGATGCTCGATCTGCGGCCCCAGCGCGTCGACCGGCAGCTGCAAGGGCGCCTGAGGCAATGCGGCACTCGCGCATGCGATCGCGTGATCGTCCAGCGCCGCGTATGTGAGAACGGCTGTGGGTTTGAATGCGGCTGCGGGCGGATCGTTCAAGTCGCCGTCCTCATGGCGTGGTGGATCCGGCTTTCCCCGACGTTGTGGGCGAGAAGACCGTGCACGTGAGCGCCAGGGGGCGTCAGATCGGCTGGCCAGATCAGCTTGCCATTGCCGGCACGCGCCGCCCGCCTGCGGTGGACGGTTTTCATGAAGCTCGTGGTATCGATCCACGTCACGCCGGCGAAGGCCGCCTTCAAGGGGACGACGGCTCGGCTGTCGCCGAATGCAATGAGGTGAAGGGGGCGGTTCACGCGCGCGGCGAGTTCGCACAGCCAGGTGATGTGCTGATCGCGCCGTTCCCCGTGGGCGGCTCCGGTCGTAAATTCGTAGGCCAGATGCGTGATCGCGTCGAGGCGGATGAGCGTCTCGGCCCAGCGCGCGAAGTCGTGGGGCGTACGGCCATTGACGTGGAGCGCTGTTGGAAGGCCTCCCGCCATCATCTCGGCGGCGCAGAGGAGAATGCGCTTCATGGCGGCGAGGTCGCCGATCCGCGGCCAGTTCAGGCACAATGAGTAGTTGGGCGTCGTTGCGATGGCGACGCCCATGGCGACGAGTCCGTCGATCACCTGGCGGCGGGGGCGCTCGCCGATGCCCCACCACCGTTCGATGCTGGCGTCCTTGTCGACGCCGGTGACGATGATCTGGGCGCCATCGTCGATCATGAAGTGGCCGAGGAGCGCTTCCCGCGTCGCAAAGCGGGGCGCGCCCGTGCGCTTGTCGAAAAGCTGCGTGAGCTTGAGCGCCGCCGCTGGTATCACCACTGGCTTCTGACGCAAGGAGCCGTGAAAGATCTGAGGGGCGTAGTCGGGGAGATGCGAGGGTCGAGGCGCAAGGGAGATCGCAACATTGTCGAGGGAGAGGCCCCGGATCTCCTGTATCTGTTGCCGGAACTGGCGATTGCGCCGGCAGACCCATCGGCAGCTGTCGGGCCGATTGCAGCAGTGAATGCTGCAATCAAAGAGGCCGGTCGCGGTGCTGAGCTTCCCGCAAATTGGGCGATCGACACACCCCGCACATCCCGGAGATGGGAGGTGACGTTCGGGGTCGTGGTGGAGCTGAAGGGATTTCCAGCGCGGAGCCTCGCCCGCGGTCTTCATGCGCAGCGTCATTTGATGATCTCGATTTCTGCAGTGCGGGCATTCTCGAAGACGTCGTCGACGCGGCCACCAACAATGCCATACTCGGAGAGCATGTCGCGCAGAGCCGGACGCGGCTCATCGATCGTGCCGACCACGCGATCGACCAGGACGGCGACCACCTCGTCGCCGTGCAGCTCGATGTTGAGCTCGTCACCGGGATTGATCGCGACGCCGGGCTTGAGCCGCAGCAGTTCCTGGTAGTCGGCGAGTTCGATGCAGCGCGTGAAGAGATCGCGTTCGGCGAGCGCGATCAGGTCCTTGTCGCGGGCGACTTTGATCGTGCGACCGATCTTCAGCAGAAACTCGACGCCCATGAGCTGCGCTCCTTATGTGAAGAGCCTGTAGCGCTTGGCGCGCCCGTGCGGGATTTCCACTAGGGCGCCAAGCTCGGCTAGCTTGGCGAGGCGGTTGTTCCAGGCGGTCTGAACGATCGGCACGGCGCCGGGCCGGGCGTCGGTGAGCTCCTTCAGCTCCTTTGCGTCGGTCTCCCCACGCTCGGCGACGAGCGTGAACGTCTCCTGCAAGTGCGCATCGATCGCGCCCAGCAGCGCGACATCCGAGAGGCGGCCGGCGGCATCGGCTGTCGCAATGAGAATTGCGTCGTTGGCAACCGTGAAAGCGTTGTGCAGATCCTCGCGGACATCGACCGTTGCATTGACAATGACGGGGATGAGGGTGGAGCGTTGGGCACGCAGGAGGGCTCGCATGCTGACAAGACTTTCGCGCACGAAGCTCGCGCTGATCACCTGGACACCTTGGCAGTCCCACAGCCAGCCGGTCGGCGACGGGGGCCGGTCCTGGGCCAGAGCCGAGAGCGCGGCGAAGAGTGCTCGCCCAGCGACGGCGCCGCCGAGTACCGGGGTACAGGTGATATTTGTGATGTCGGTTTTCATCTCACTACCCTCATTGAGTCAGTGAGATACGTGACTCGCCGTTTCCGTTCAAGAGGCAAGAAGCAAGCCTATGACGCGACGAGGCGCGCTTCTTGTGGAAAACGTCGGCTGTCGGGCGCCTCACCTCAGGGCTGGCCCGATCACGGTGTGTCGTCTGACCACGAATCGTGAGGAAAGTTGATTGGAACATGGAGCCGAATGTTCCATATCTGTTCGCTAGACGGTGGTTGTGTTGGGATGCCCATGAATGCTTTGAATCTCAGTTCGCCCGATGGCGCCGCGAACGCCATCTCCCCGCTCCGTGAGCTCGGCGCGTACGAAGCCCTGTGGGATGCTAAGGGGGCGTCGTTCAAGACGCTGTCGGAGCGCTTTGAAAAGGAGCCGGGAGCGCTCCCTTCGGATTTCGTGCCGCGCGCGCGCGCAGAGAAGTACGCGGAGTACGTCGTGCGCCGCTTCAAGGAGACGGGCGTCACCCATTACGGCATCCGTGTGCACAGTGCGGGGGAATATCCCCAGAAGCTGCGCGACGCCGATCACCCGGTGGAATTGCTCTATTATCGGGGGTTCTGGGATCTCGTCTATTCCCGCTCGGTCGCGATCGTCGGCACGCGCAATCCGTCGCCAGAGGGCTTGGCCCGCGCACGCAAGCTTGTCCGGCATCTCGTCGCCGACGGCTTCACGATCGTGTCCGGCCTTGCCGCTGGCGTCGATACCGAGGCGCATCAGACCGCGCTCGACTCCAATGGGCGCACGATTGCGGTAATCGGCACGCCGCTGTCCTTTGCCTATCCGCGAACCAACGCGGCGCTGCAGGAGCGGATTGGCAAGGACTTCCTGGTTATCAGTCAGGTGCCGGTCCAGCGCTGGGAGAAGCAGGATCACCGCTGGAACCGCTCATTCTTCCCAGCCCGTAACATTACGATGTCGGCTTTGACCGAGGGTACGGTCATTGTGGAGGCGGGCGAGACCTCGGGCACGCTCATTCAGGCGCGGGCGGCCTTGAAGCAGGGCCGCAAGCTCTTCATTCTCGACAGCAATTTCAGCAACAGCGCCATCACGTGGCCGGCGAAGTACGAAGCCATGGGCGCGATCCGGGTGCGAACGTACAGCGATGTCAAACGGCACCTTTCCGAAGCGCCTCACTGAAATCGACGCCCTGACGCGACCGGATCATGCCTATCTGTCGCCTGAGGACCGCTGCGTGTACTTCGGCGAGTATTCGGCGCGCGCGGGCTACGCGGCCGGCCCGACCAATCAGCTCATCCACAACTTCAAGAAGAGCGTCGATCGGAGGGGCAGGCCGGAGTGGCGGTATAAGGAGCGCAGCATCACGGAAGCTGCCGTCGCGTTCGCCGCAGCCATCGACAATGCGTACGCCGCCGAGGCGACGCTCGTGCCCATGCCGCCATCCAAAGCCAAGAACGATCCTCTCTATGACGATCGCCTGATCCGCATGCTGGGGCAGATGACGTTCCCGAAGGCGGCCGACATTCGCGCGCTCTTGTGGCAGCTGGGCAATCGGCCGGCAGCGCACGACGGCGATCGGCCGGGACCGGACGAACTCGCCAAGCTTTACAAGATCGACGACAAGCTGGTGCGGCCGAAGCCGAAACGCATTGCGCTCTTTGACGACTTGGTGGTGACCGGTGCGAGCTTTGTCGCGGCGAAGCGTGTGCTGCAGGATCGGTTTCCCGATATCGAGGTTATCGGATTCTTTCTCGCGAGGCGCGCCCTCCCGGATGCGGCCCAGTTCTTCGATATCATCGAAGACGAATGACCCGGGCCATGGCGATCTCGGACCTCTCTCCGATGCCGCCGACCGGGACCCCGACACAGTGCCGGGATTGAAGAGCTGTCATCTCTTCCGCCACACGAGCCGACGGTAAGGATTCGGAAATGGCGTTGGGCGCCCAGGTTGGCCCCGAAATGTGTTCAGTGACGGCGTGCGGGTCGGTGAAAGCTTCGCGCATTCAGCTCGATACCATCCATGTGGAGATCAGGTATCAGGATGTCGCGGGTAGCTGGGGACGAGATGCAGTACGCATTGGTCGAGGGTGATAGACGGGAAGGATATCCGGGTGGGAGAGGGAGCTGTCCGACCTGCGGAGCTGGCTTGGCCGCTAAATGCGGTTCGCGCATTATGCACCATTGGGCTCATCATGGGCGTCGTGACTGCGATCCATGGTGGGAGAACGAGACCGAATGGCATCGGGAATGGAAGAATCGCTTCCCGGAATCCTGCCGCGAAATCTCCCATACCGCGCCCGATGGTGAGATCCATCGGGCTGACATCAAAACGCCGACGGGCATCTACATCGAGGTTCAGCACTCGGCTATGACGGATGCCGAGCGGGCGTCGCGCGAGGTCTTCTACCAGAACCTCGTGTGGGTGATCGACGGAAAGCCGTTCCGTCAGAACTTCGACATCTACCATATGTTGCCAGACCCAACCTCCGAGCTTGCAGAGGATCTGGTCTGGGCAAAGGCGCAGCGGCACATGGAAGGCGCCAATCACGGCATGTTCTTTCGGGTTTCGACAAATCAGAAACACGACCCTGGTGTAACGAAGGCGACGTTGCGCGGCGGCTTCATCGAAGGCATCGACCGGATTAAATCCGAGTTGGAGGCGACCTATCGCGGACATCACCAATATGACTGGGTGCGACCGCGTAAGACTTGGCTTGATGCAGGTTGCCCAGTTTACATCGACTTCGGTGACGAATGGCTGGTTCGACTCGAAGCGTATGATGAGACCGGATTAAAGTGCATCCGATTGATTTCAAAGAAAGCTTTTGTCCACGATGTAATGACTGAAAGCAGCATTGAGAAGATTGCCAAGGGATTTTAGCCGATTTCGTCCGAGTGACCCTGAAGCGTGTCTCTCGAGCCGCGATGAAACGGCTCTGAAAAAAATAGCCGTCGCAGTCGCTGAAGTACCCCTCGAGAGCCTGCGCGCTGCTGACGTGATTGATACTTGGCTCGGTCGTCGATTTTAACCGAGCTCGGAATGTCCGCTATTCGGATCATCACTTGCGCATCCTGGGCCGAGACCCAGCCTCTTCAACGTCCTTATCTGTATACTCACTAGCCCCGCTCTGGCAGGCCCCTTCTACGAGCGTGCGTCCAGGTCATGCGGGTGGGGCCGACGATTCCCGCGACGGCTTGGCCGCGGAAGGGTTCGAGCGCCGGCTGCCACGGCGCCAAAGTGAAGGTGTCCTCGCGGCGGATGACCGCGACCTTGCCGGTCGGCGTTGTGATTGCGTGATCGTAGGTGCCGGTGATGCGGACTCCGGGCGTGGCCGGCACGAAGGCGGCGTTGAGGCGCCGCGAGACATCGGCAGCAAGATGCTGCGTCTCCGTCTGGCGCAGCACCTCCAGCATTTCGGCGCGCGGCACCCGCCGGCCATCCTGAGTTGGCTCGACGAGCTGCCGGCTGGCGAGCCAGTCGGTCCGCGCCTTGAGGGCTTTGTCCGCCTCGGCACTAAAGCCCGTTGTCCGGATCTCCGGTTGCCATCTGGACACGATGGCCTGGTCCAACCAGGTCGGCCCCTCGTAGGTCGTCTGCCGATCGAGGTCGCTCGCGGACAGCAGATGCAGGCGCGGCACCGACGACGGCTTCTCGTTCAGGCCGCCACCGGCAAGGGCGACGATGTTGTCACGCGCCGGCACGGCCTCCACCTTGAGCCGGCCGAGATCCGCGTAGTGCACACGGCCGTCGATGGCATCGATGATCACCCAGGTACGGTCAGTGATCTCATCGACCATGCCGATGCCGACCACCTTGCCGACGAGGGGCGCCTTGCGCGGTCCGCGCTCGAACAGCGCCATGGCGGCCGCGCTGCGCTCGATGCCGGCTTCCTTGAGGGCGCGCTGCATCATCTTGAACTTGTCGGCGCGATCGCCAAGATGGCGCAGCTTGGTCTCGGCGTTGGCGTCGATGTTCCACACGCCCCGCTGTCGTTCCTCGGCGAGGCCCAACCGCTGCAAGGTTCGCAGTCGCCCAATGCGCAGCGTCCGCTGCGTCGGATCGTTCTCCTCGGTGGCGGTGATGACGAGGATGTTGTCCTTGGCACGCGCCATGAGCTGACGGTCGAGACGTGTCAGCCGTTCCTGCCCGACTTCATCGAAGAGCTTGTGGATGCGCTCGAGCTGTGTCTCGGGACCGAGCTCCAATGTCACCAAGGCTTGGGCACGGGCACGCACGCCATGGCCGATGTAGTCCCGGGCCATGACGAGGTCGCGGCCCTGGTCGTCTCGCCCGCGGATGACGAGGTGGGTATGAGGATGGCCGGTATTGAAATGGTCGACCGCTACCCAGTCGAGCTCGGTATCGAGATCGCGTTCCATCTGCGCAAGGAGATCGCGGATGAACGGCTTCAGGTCCGACAGCCGCGCGCTGTCCTCTGCCGATACGATGAAGCGGAACTGATGCGGATCGTTCTCCGAGCGCTCCAGAAAGGACGCACTATCGACATCATTGCGCCGCGCGTCGTACAGCCGCCCAGCCTCTCCCTCACGAGTCACGCCATCACGCTGGATGTATTTGAGGTGCGCACGGGCCGCGCCCATTTCGCCGGCAGCGATGCGCGTGTATCTCGCCTTGACGATGACGCGGCGACTGCCTGGTGCGATGAGGCCGGCTGCCGCGCGCACACCGGCACCCATCCCCCGTTTCGGCATCGCCGATGTGATGTGGCCGCGTTGCCGCACGGCGCGTGCGCCGGCGCGGCCGGTCTCTCTGAGCATCTGCGTGTTGATGCGCAGTTGCGCATTGCTTGCGGTGTCGCGGATGCGTCCGAGCTTTAGTTTGAAGTCGTCTTGAACCACGGTGATCCCCCAACGGTGCGTTGTGTCGGGGGAGATGTTGCGAGCCCCGAGTTCGTCAAGACGGAGTCGTCGAAAGTGCCCGATTTACAAGGCGTATTTCGCCCTCTGACTCTACAGGCAAAAAATCGGAGTCGCGCGAAGCTCAGTAACTACAGCGCGCTAGCGTACCAACGACTCCATCCTTTTATCTCGATGTCCTCCCCAGCCTTCTCAAACCGCATATCCGCCCTGAAAACCCGCCTGAAGGACGCACTCGAGATCACGATCCGCGACCTCCTGGCAGCGTGTCGAAGTAGCGCCGGAAAGGGGATGAGAGCGGCGGCAAGCGCATCAAGGGTGGCGGCGATGAGCGCGAGAAAAAGCGGGCTTCAGCCTGTTGCTCGCGCTCATCATCGGCTGTGGCACAGGCGCATGTCTGGGTGGGCGGGTGGGCGTCTTCGCGGAACGCGAAGGGGCCCTCGCGCCGGTGTCGGCGCGAGGGCGTTGAGCCGGAGGCTCAATCCTGCGGCGTCCAGATCAGGGCGAACGCGTTGGGATCGGACTGGCCCGCGGCTCGGCCGAGGTTGGCGTAGAGCGTCTTGCCGAACTCGGGCGCGGAGATCGACAGCGAGATGTACTCCTTACCCGAGGTCTGGCCGATGCGCTGCCAGCCGGCGCCGATCTCGATGCCTTGCGACATCACGCGGAAGTCCGGCTGGTTGTCGGAGAGCTTGTCGCCGACCGGAAGGATGGCGATCGACGCCCGGACGGAGAGGGTCTTGAGCTCGCCTTCGTAGCGGCCGTCGTCGCGCTTGGTGACGTATCCGATGGTAGCCATGGTGTCGTTCCTCACGTTGCCCCGGCGGAGACCTATTCCCCCGCCGGCGACGTGCAGATCGTGGCAGGCTGGAGCTGGTGGCACCCGTCGGAGCGGAGCTCTGCTCCGCGGAGACGGGCCGGAACGAAGTGGAGGACCCGCGCACGCGCGGGTTGCCGCCGAGGCGACGCCTGCCACATCGTGCACAAAGCTAAGCGGGAATAGGGCTCTCCACCGCGGCCAGAGGAACGGCGGCCTGGTGGTCCGGTACGCTACCGGGCTGACACGAGCGAAGCCGCGCGTCTCACGCCTCGAGCTCCCGTCGAGTCGATCACATGGCCGCGGAAGATGAGGCGCGACCACCGACGCCCCGGCGCGCGTCGATCGAGGATGCTAAGTCGGGGCCGGCGCGGTGAGGCCAGATCTGCATGTGCGAAGCTCATCGCAGAGGGCGAGAGCGTGCCACGGCTACCGCGGGAGGGATCGTCACGCGAATGCGCCGAGACGCCGTCTTCATCGGCGGCTCGGTCGAGCGGCTTTCGCAGCCGCGAGATAGAGCCCGGCCGTCCGAGATCCGTGATCGAGGGCGGACCCGCCCCGACTTCTTCGCCGCTTAGTGAACGAGATTTGGGTATGGCGACGCTGCACCACATCGCTTCCTCGCTGAGCTGACGCCGATGCCTGCCGATCTGCGAATGGGACTGATTCCGTTCACCGATCACGAGCAGCCGGCTGCACATGTCGACTGTCGCAGTCCCACTTCGCGGGGCGCCACACAGCCGGTCATTTATCTTGAAACAGGAGCAGCAGCTATGGGCGAATGCGACACTAATACGACACTACGCATCGGGTGGATATGCTAGAAGGTCTGGCAATGCGTTCGGGCGAAAGACTGTGCGGCAGGTACAGTCCTTTTCAACGTGGTGCGCTCGATGGTTGAGATTGAAAAGTGCAAGGGCGGTTGCTCACGAGGCATCGCCATCAAGAGCCTTCAGAAGTTGCCGCATGGCGGCGCTGGGTTCGAGGTCGAGCGCTCGCACAACATCAATGAACTTGATCGCGCTGAGACGCCGTTCTCCGCCTTCATACTTGGCGACAAAGGATTGAGGCTTGCCGAGGCGCGCGGCGACGCCTGCCTGCGTCAAGCCGCGCTTTTCGCGAAGGTCACGCAGCAGCTTGCGGAGCTTGATTTGGCGCGGCGAGCGCAGCGTGTCGCGCATTTTCTGAAGCCGGGAGTACTATTGACGGCTTCACCGCATAATCCTGATCTCGGATTATCCCATTTTGGGATAATATCTGCGTGGTCGCGGGCTGACTGCGGGGAGTGAGAAAACATGATCGCAATGGCAGCATCCCCATTTTTCGTGCGTGAGGACGACGGAAGCGGATCTTTGCCGGCCGAGAGCTACATTGCGGGTTATCGACTGTCCGCAAGCGACGAACCAGCTGTCAAAATGGCATTGCCGGCCGAGGTCGTCGATATTGCTGTTCTATCGGGGGCCCGGCTGTCCGTCTGGTTGTCAGCATGTGATGGGAGACTGATCCTGGATGGAGAAGGCGTCGACAGCAAGGCTTTGGAAGCCGCCCTTGATGCCGGGCCCATGCGTGCCCAAACGCTTCTGACGTTGATCGATGCGTGTCTCGATCCGCATCATCTGGCTAACGAGGAGGCTCCCGTTGACGATCTCACCTCCTTGCGTGCGCAGCTTTTGGAGGCGGTCGCCAAAGTCGATACCGCGTTGGCGCGCTTGAAGACCGGTTAGCGGGTCCAGATGGGTAAGGCTGTTCCCAACACGTGCCGCAGATGGATGCGCCCGATGTAGCGACTGTCGAAGCTGCCTCGTACGCTCGAAATCACAAAGATCTCGGAGGGCGTCAGCCGATGGCATCCGTCCCACTGCGGCAGGGGGCGTTGTCGCATGTCCACAGCGTCGGCCAAGGCAGGGGGCTGCCCTTCGATCCTAACGACCAGGCCGTTCCGACAGACTATATCGCCGGAGCCTGCCACGACCGGTTTTATGAGCCGAGAGTGCGCTGGCAGGTAACCGCGCGCGTCCGCGAGCACCGCTGTCGCTTCAGGCAGATTGATGATCGCGAGGTCGCCTTTCGCGGGTATTCGGCTTGTCAGCGTGTACAAGCCGGTCGGAACGCTCGGAGTGGTGTTCCAGTACAGTTTGGGGACACTTTGCTTGGACCAGGTCAACGCCGCCAACGCGATGACGGCTGTCGCTATTGTGAGCAGGCTGCGGATTTCCAACATGCGGGGTTTTTTGTCCGGCCAGTCGAGCGGCCCGTTCTTCCGACCACGCGAGAAGATCGCTGTGGCGGTAGACAATGCGGCCACCATGGCGTCGAAACTTCGGACCGGTTCCTTTCCATCGATGATTGTCGAGTGTGCGCTTAGCGATTCTCAGTTTGGCGGCTGCTTCGGAGGCAATAAGAAATTCGTCATCGGATTGGCCGAACATGGGTTCCTCCATCTCATGGAGCAACAGTGTTCCTTAGTTTGGAATGCCTGGGTAGGCTCTGATTGCACCTCCCTTGAATTCGAACCGCTGCTCATTCCAGCAGAGCGCGATATCCTCCAAAGATGAAGTTTTCCGCGCGCAGCCGGTCACGCCGTATGCGTTGACGGATACTGCCGTGGCGCCAATCCCGAGCGACTGCGCCGGCCCCATATAAGATCCCGCCCGCTTCGCGCTCAGTGCCGCCGGCAGCCAAACAGTCAAACACAACCAGGCTGTCGCGCCGATTGAGCGTGCGCGCAGTCCAGCTGGGAACCTGGGCTTGGGTATGATTGCTCAAGAGGATGCGGCGCAGATCCATGAGGTGAGATACCGTTCGCTCCAGCAAACCCGCGCCGCCCGTCACGATTGAGAGCCGCACCGGCTCTCGGACAATGTCAGCGCCCGTAATCGCGAGCTGCAGAACGAGGCCGTTCCCGCGGAGCAGAACATGCTGATGGCCCGCTGGATCGATGAGAACGTGCTCGACAGCAGGTATAGCCGGAAAAAAGAGCGCTTCACGATCTGAAACCCTTGATCGCTCCGCTGACGCGGATAGAACGATCCGGCTTGCCGATGTGAGCCAGATGTGACGAGACTTCAGTGCCGTCTGTGACGGATCAACGAAAGGAGCGGAGCGTCCACGCTTCAGCGCGAGGGGACACCTCGTGCATTCGCGTGAGGAGCGCTCCGTTCTCCAATCGAGTGCCGTATTGATGAAATTTCATTTCCGCGCGGGCCTCCTCCTGATAGGCGGGATCGCGACGAAGGCCTTCCCATGCCCAATCACGGTGGCGAAGGGTGCGCATATAATCATAATCATCCAAAGCCGGGGGCCTCGGCGGGCCGACGTAGTATCTTCCGTCGAGCATCAGCTCCTCCTTGACAGATCCGCGCCGTTTGATCGGTAAACACCCCAGTCGATTTTTCCCGCGCTGGACCAAGAGCAAACGGCGCGTGTACTTCTGATGGCTGGCAAGCTGGCCTCCCCTGCCTAAAGAAAAATAATCTCTACTGAGATCGTCAATGTACAAATTGACGCAGGGAGTAGTCGGCATCAAAATTCATTACGAGGGGCGGTTCGTGTACATTAACCATCGGCCAAATCATTGAAGCCGGGCCTCATTCACCCCGCTGCGCGTACATCCTTGACCTCACCAGAATCCGTCTCCACCTTTGTGGAACTCGAAACAACGCGAATCGTCGAGTGCTTGGCCGCGCACGGTAATTTGCATTGACCATTCCAGCGCGACCGCCGAGATTGCCCGCCGGAGGTTCCCGCGCTTGCCCCTGCTTCGCACAATTATTTCGGGACTCGTTGCGGTCGCGATCGTGCTCGTGCCGGTCGTGTCAGCCGTTGCGAAGTTTGCGGGTGAGCAGGTTACCTTGGCGCATGGAGATGCGGGTGAGCACGGCGGGGCTGCCGCTGCAGCGCCGATGGAGGATTGCGCCTCGATGAAGAAGGGCGCATCGAGCACGGACGATTGTCCGTGTTGCGCCGCGGACAAGGCTTGCCCGCCCGAATTTTGCCTG
>JALHOW010000014.1 GCA_022842785.1 Hyphomicrobiaceae bacterium
TCACCAGCGACGTCGTTGGTCTTCGAGGCCACTTCGCGCACCATCTGCGCGCCCATGTTCTCGAACTTGTCCTCGAGCTCGATCTCCTTCGCGACCGTCACGCCGTCCTTGGTCGTGCGGGGAGCGCCGAAGGACTTCTCGATGATGACGTTGCGGCCCTTGGGGCCGAGCGTCACCTTCACGGCATTGGCGAGGATGTCGACGCCGCGCATCATGCGGTCGCGGGCATCGGCGGAAAACCTAACGTCTTTGGCTGCCATGTGCAGGGTTCCTGGTGGGGAATGAGGAAGTTGTTCGTTTCAGAGTGCCGACGTGGGGCCCGACTTACTTGTCGAGGACGCCCATGATGTCGCTCTCCTTCATGATCAGCAGCTCTTTGCCGTCGATCTTGACCTCGGTGCCCGACCACTTGCCGAACAGGACCTTGTCGCCCTTCTTCACGTCGAGGGGGACGAGCTTGCCGCTCTCGTCGCGGGCGCCCGGGCCGACGGCGGTCACTTCACCCTGCTGGGGCTTCTCGGCAGCGGTGTCGGGGATGATGATGCCGCCAGCGGTTTTGGTCTCGCTGTCAGTGCGGCGCACGACCACGCGGTCGTGAAGAGGGCGGAACTTCATGGAGGGCCTGCTCCGAATTGGGTTTTGCTCTGGATCTGGGGAGCCGCGGTGTGCGGTCGCCGGCGGCTGTTAGCACTCGTAAATCGAGAGTGCCAGCCACTGCCGCAGGAGGTAGCTCTCCAGCGTCCGGTCTGTCAAGGATTTTGCGGCCAAATTTGTGACGTTGGAAGCGTGAGGCACCGATCTGACCGGGGCGACCTTACCACTTGGTAAACGCACCTCGGGTGGCGGCCGCGCCGGGCAATATTTTCGAAAGAAATGACGTGGCCGGATCTATTTCTCGGCTGGATGTCGCGACAGCAGGAACACCGCCTTTTCGCCGAGGAGGTTATGGATCGTCAGCGGCATGCGCACCCACGTGCCGAGCTGCTGGCCCGAGGTGTTGAACGCCACGGCCCGCTCGACGCGGGCGTCGACGAGCCGGCAGAGGTCGGCGAAGTCCTTGATGGTGCAGAGGTGTGCGTTGGGCGTGTCGTACCAAGTGTCGGGTAGGTGCTCGGTGACCGGCATCCGCCCCGTAGCGAAGAACCTAGCGCGCACCTTCCAGTGGCCGAAGTTCGGGAAGGAGACAATGGCGTGGCGGCCGATCCGCAGGAGATTGGCGAGCACCCTTTTAGGATTGCGCGTCGCCTGGATGGTGAGTGACAGGATCGCGTAGTCGAAGGCATCATCCGGGTAGGCATCGAGATCCTGGTCGGCGTCGCCCTGGATGACCGAGAGGCCGCGTGCCACGCACGCATTGACGCGATCGCGGTCGATCTCGACGCCGCGCGCATCGACATCCTTGCGATCGGCGAGGAGCTGCAGCAGTGCACCGTCGCCGCAGCCGACATCGAGCACGCGGGCGCCGGGTTTCACGAGGCCGGCAATCAGCAGGTGGTCGACGCGCGGTGGGGCCGTCGTGTGTTCGTCATGTCTGGCGAGCATCAGGCCGCGCTCCTTGCCGGCGCGATGCCATGACGCGCAGCTGCTGAATTGATGAAGCCAGTGATCGTCTTGAAGAGCACGGGCTCATCGAGCAGGAAAGCGTCGTGGCCCTTGTCGCTTTCGATCTCGACGAAGCTCACGTTGGCGGCGACTGCATTGAGCGCCTGCACGATCTTGCGGTTCTCGTGCGTTGGATAGAGCCAATCGCTCGTGAACGAAACGACGCAGAAGCGGACTTTTGTGCCGCGGAAGGCGTTCGCGAGCACACCGTCGAACTCGCCGGCGAGATCGAAATAGTCCATCGCGCGCGTGATGTAGAGATAACTGTTTGCATCGAAGCGATCGACGAACGTCGAGCCTTGGTGGCGCAGGTAGCTTTCGACCTGGAAGTCGGCGTTGAAGGAGAATGTGCGCGCGTCGCGGTCCTGCAGACTGCGACCGAACTTCGCGTGCAGTGCCGCCTCGGAGAGGTACGTGATGTGCGCGGCCATGCGCGCGACCGCGAGGCCGCGGCGCGGTACGCGCTCGCTCAGCAGGTAGCGGCCCTGCACCCACTCCGGATCGGCCATCACCGCCTGGCGACCGACCTCATGGAAGGCGATGTTCTGCGCCGAGTGCCACGCCGCAGTCGCGATCGGTATCGCGCAGTGGATGCGCTCGCTGAAATGCGAGGCCCACTCCAGAACCTGCATGCCGCCCATCGAGCCGCCGACGACGGCGAAGAGCTTGTCGATACCGAGGTGGTCGATCAGGCGCACTTGCGCGCGGACCATGTCGCGGATGGTGATCACAGGGAAGTCGAGCCCGTAGGGCTGGCCTGTTGCCGGATTGGTCGATACAGGCCCTGTCGAGCCCATGCATCCGCCGAGAATGTTGGCGCAGATGACATAGAAGCGGTCGGTGTCGATGGGCTTGCCCGGGCCGATCATGTCGGTCCACCAGCCGGGCTTGCCGGTCACCGGGTTGGTGCGGAAGAAGTACTGGTCCATGGTGAGCGCATGGCAGAGGAGGACGGCGTTAGACTTCGCCGCGTTGAGGCTGCCCACTGTTTCGTAAGCGACCGTGAATGGGCCAAGCAACTGGCCGCAGTCGAGCTCGAGGGGGTCCGAAGCTGGGAACGTAACCGATGGGCTCGTCGGCGACAGAGCTTCCTCGAGCGCCGTCCGTTTCACGATCTCAGGAGATGGCGCTTCAGCCGGGGCCGATGTGGCCTTGCGGCCCGGCTCGATCGATACGCTCGCCATGCAGTCTCTCCGCGCGGTCGGCCGCTACCGACACAAAAAATCCGGACTCGGGGCCGGCCATGGATGCCGTGCTCAACCGAGTTCCGGATGCGCGCGGCCTCTTTAGCGAATTATTTAACGTGGCTGCAAGCCGGCCGGCCAAATCACCACGAGTGCAAAGCTAATATGTGCCGCTGCGCTTCAACGTCAAGTATCGAACGAGATAATGGCGATGCGCGTTCGATCACGCTCTGTACGCGAATGCGTTCGTTCGTGATCCGAACTGGCCGATCCTCGATGCTTGGTCCTGCCAATCTCCACGCCTGTGCCGCGACGGGACTTCCCATTTCCATGAGCGTCTGGACAAGTTATGTTATAACATCTATTAGTCGTGGGCCGGGACGAGATCAGGAGTGGTTCAATGCGGTTTTCGATCATCGGGGCGGGGGCGCTGACGGGCCTGGGGCTGTGCGCCTCAGCAGCTACCGCGCAGACGGAAAGCCTCAACGTCGTCGCCACCATCAAGCCGATCCACTCGATCGCGGCTGCCGTCATGACAGGCGTCGCGGAGCCGAGGCTGCTGCTCGATGGCACGGCCTCTCCACACACCTTCAGCCTCAAGCCGTCGGATGCCAAAGCGCTGTCGGCGGCGCGCGTCATCTTCCGCGTTTCCGATGGGCTCGAGCCGTTCATGATCAAGGTCGCCCGGTCACTCCCCAAGAGCGTCGAGGTGGTGACGCTCGAAAAGGTGCCCGGCCTCACGCTCTATCCCATGCGGACGGGCGGCACGTTCGAGGATCACGACCACGATCACAGCAAGGGCGGTAAGCACAAGCACGGCCATTCACATGGCGACAGCAAGAACGCTACGGACGGCCATCTCTATCTCGACCTCACCAACGCCGCGCTGATCGCCGCGCATATGGCGGATGTGCTGGGCAAGGCTGAGCCTGCGTCGGCCGAGCGCTTCAAAGCGAATGCCGAGGCGTTCGGTCGCGAAATGTCTGCGTTGAGGACCGAGCTGGACGACAAGACGAAGCAGCTCGTCGGCCGCCCGTTCATCGTCTTCCACGATGCCTATCAGTACTTCGAGAAACGTTTCGGGCTGGAGGCGGCGGGATCGGTGACCGTCAGTCCCGAAGTCGCGCCGAGTGCGCGGCGTCTTTCGGCGCTTCGTCGCAAAGTCAGCGAGCTCAAGGCTGTTTGCGTCTTCTCCGAACCGCAGTTCGAGCCGCGGCTCGTGACAACGATCACCGAAAAGACGAATGCGCAGCGCGGCGTGCTTGACCCGCTCGGCGTCGCAATTCCGCCTGGGCCGGCGCACTACGCGACGCTGTTGCGTAATCTCGCAGCAGATCTCGACGCGTGCCTGAAGGATTGAGAGGGGCGCGCTCGCGAGCGCGCCGCCCTTACTCGGCAGCGAGCTGATTGACGGCCGGCGTTGCGTCCGTGCGCGGCTGAAGCTTGGCAGCGAGGCGCTGACCGAAGTCGACGGCGCGATCGACAACGAGCGAACGCTGACGGTCCAGCGTGATCATGTGATAGCTGTCGTCCAGCACCACCACATCCACGAGCCCGCCGAGCTGACGCTGAATCTCCGTCGTATTCGAGAGATCAGCCTGATCGTCGTTGCGCGGATGGAAGATGAGCGTCGGCTGCTTCACGTCCGGGAGCTGCCCACGCACGGCGCCGCGCAGGGACTTGAGTTCCCAGAGCATGGAGCCGCTGCGGCCGAACACGTCTTTCATCGAGCGGCCTTCGCCCTGCAGCGAGTCCAGCGCGAACTGGCGGATGCGCTCGTCCTTGATGCCGTAGGGTGCGGCTTCGGTGAAGTTGAAGAGATTCACGATGCCCTTCTGCGGCACGTACTTGAGCATCCGCAGGGCGCGCGGAACGGCCCAGCCGTTCGGCCAGAGCGTGGGCGCCAGGAGAACAGCGGCCGCCACGTCATCGCGGCGCTCGGCGGCAAGGCGCAGAGCGAGCAGTGCGCCGGACGACAACCCGCCCACGACGACCATGTCGCAGCGCGCGCGCAGCTCGTCGTGAGCTGCGACGACGCTGTCGTACCAGTCCTGCCAGGTGGTCGCGTTGAGCTCGGCCTCTGTGCCGCCATGCCCCTCTAGGAGCGGGCAGTACACAGCGAAGCCGGCGCGGGTCAGCCCCTGCGCAGCAAAACGCAATTCGACCGGCGTCCCGCCCAGTCCGTGGATCAGGAGAAAGCCGATGCGGCCATTCTCACCAAATCCCGGCTGGTCATAGACGTACCGATCACTCGCAATCTCTTTACCCGTACTCTCAACTACCTGCATGATTCAGGTCATGTCCTTTTTGGCATCTGCGTGCCGGATCCACCTTTGCAACCCCGGGTTCGGCCTCCGCTCCGTACTCCGGAGCGGGCGCCTCTGGCGTTTAACGGTTCACTGAGCCGCTAGTTGCGCGTCACGCGCGTGATGAGCGCATCGAGCAGGCGGATGGCCAGATCGATTTCGCTCTTCGAAATATGGAGGCTGGGTGCAAGCGTGATGACGTTCTTGTACCAACCGCCGATATCGAGCACGAGGCCGTACTTACGGCCATCGATGTCGATGTCGCCCTTGAGACCTTCGTCCACCATCAGATCGACGAGGCGCTTCGACGGCGTGTAGCTGTCGTGCGGCTCGCAGATCTCGGCGCGCAGCGCGAGGCCGAGGCCATCGACGTCGCCGATGCACTTGTGGCGCTTCTGGAGGTCGCGGAGGCCTTCGAGGAAGTACTTCCCCTTCTCCGTGACCATGGCCTCGTAGTCGGTCTCGGCCAGCATGTTCATGACTTCGAGCGCCACCGCGGTTCCCATGGGGTTCGCGTTGAACGTCGAGTGCGTCGAGCCCGGCGGGAAGATCGTCGGATTGATGATCTCTTCGCGTGCCCACACACCGGCGAGAGGATTGAGGCCGTTGGTGATCGCCTTGCCGAATACGATGATGTCCGGCTTCACGCCGAAATGCTCGATCGACCAGAGCTTGCCGGTGCGATAGACGCCCATCTGGATTTCATCGGCGACCATCAAGATGCCATGGTCGTCGAGAACCTTCTTGATGCCCTTGAAGAAGTTCGGCGGCGGAATGACGTAGCCGCCCGTGCCCTGGATCGGCTCGACGTAAAAGGCGGCGTACTCGGCTTCGCCGACTTTCGCATCCCATACGCCGTTGTACTCGCTCTCGAAGAGGCGAGCGAACTTCTTCACGCACAGCTCGCCGTACTCCTCCTTCGACATGCCCTTCGGACCGCGGAAGTGATACGGGAACTCGATGAACTGGGCGCGCTCGCCGAAATGGCCGTAGCGGCGGCGATAGCGATAGGATGAGGTGATCGCGGACGCGCCGAGCGTGCGGCCATGGTAGCCGCCCTCGAACGCGAACATCAGGCTCTTGCCCTTCTTGAAATTGCGCACGAGCTTGAGGCTGTCCTCGACCGCCTGCGCGCCGCCGACATTGAAATGCACGCGGCCCTTCACACCGAACTTCTTCTCGGCATCCTGCGCGATGATCGACGCAAGCTCGATCTTCTCGCGGTGGAGGTACTGCGAGGCGACCTGCGGCAGACGCTCGAGCTGGCGGTGCGCGGCGTCGTTGATGCGCTGGTTGCGGTAGCCGAAGTTGACGGCCGAGTACCACATCTGAATGTCGAGGAACTCACGCCCCTGCTCGTCGTACATGAACGAGCCTTCGCAGCGATCGAAGATCTTCGGCGGGTTGGTGTAGTGCACCGTGTCGCCGTGCGAGCAATAGATGTTCTCGAGCTCGAGGAGCTCGGCCTCGGTCCTCGGCGTGGCAGAACCCGATGCCGTGGTGGCGGCGGCATCGTTCCAATGAACGGACTTGTCCATGAGGCTACTCGTCTCTTGCTTGTTCTGAGAGGATCATTGAGCCATCTTCACCGCGTCCGGCTCGGTCATCGAGCCAGCGAACGAAGATCTCCGTCGCTTCGTCGAAGTTCGTGATGGCAAAGTGCGGTAGTGCATTTTTCCGGCAGTGCTCGACCAACGAACTCTTGGCGAGCACCAGGTCGGCGCGCTCGGCTACGCAGAAGTCGCTGCGCCCGTCGCCCACGACCACACGAACCGAGCCCCGCGCCGCATCCGCAAACTGACACTTGCAGTTTCCTGACAGCGGCCGGCAGTCGCCCCGTGCATGGGGGAACGTGAGACGCCAGCGGTCCGTTCCGACAGCCTGCAAACGATTGGCGCGATAAGGAAGGTCGAGACCGGCGCGGGCGAGCACCGTACCAACGGTGCGATCGAGCCCGTCCGAAACGACCATCACGTCGAGATCGCGAGATTTGCACTCCTCGATAAAGGGGAGGAAGCCGCGGTCGATCTCGATCGACGACACGAAGTCGTCATACTGTTTCGGCGAAGCTTTGATGAGGTCGATCTGGCGCACCAAGCATTCGCGCGAGCCAATTCGCCCCGCTTGCCAGTCGGCTTCAATATCAAGCCAGCCCGGCTCGGCGAAACGCTCGAGCAGTGCGTCTGTCGTATCAACCGTTGCTATTGTCCCGTCGAAATCGACGAGCACGCAGCACTTCAAACGTCCACTCGACACGTTGCTGGAACTCTTTGATTGTGTCCGATGATTTGGGGTTGCTACCCCAAAGACCGAAGTTCTACAACTGTTTTGGGCTCGTGCGCAGCGCAGCCGCCGTTTTTCGTTAATGGCAGCCAACCGATTGGTTCAGTGTATTCAGATCGCCCTTAGCAAAAACGATTTGCACTCGGATCGATCTCAACTATCTCGTTACGGCGAAGCCAAATTTTCCCATCTCGAAGCCCAAATCAGCCCGCTTTTGCCGACTGGTTGCTCCAGTTTGGTAAGTTGGCATCGGCGGCCGCGTGTTCAAGCCATGGATAGTGGCTGGCTCATGACGGACTTGTGACAACCCACTTGCAGTGGTTTGCGGCGCCGAGGAGCAAAAGCGACATCCGCCGCCCTTACGCAATGAGATGTTCTGTCGCGCGGCCAAACGTGCCCTGGCGTACGCGTCTTTCAGCGTCATAATTGGTAAATGTAATCGGGTGCGGAGCTATGGCGCGAAATTCAAGAATTTCCGAAACTTATCGGCGCCGTCTGTGGCTTTCGTCGCGTGAAGTGATGATCGCGGCGGTGGTAACGGCGCTTGCCGGCGCCGCTATTCTGACGGCCGTCTGGAAGCCCTCTCAACCGGGACCTCACACGGCCGGCCCTGTCGAGGCAAAACCTTCGCAATAGGGTGCGATTTATTTTCTTATTTCAGGGGATTAGACTTCCGCTGATGTTTCAGCCGTGCATTCGCGCGCCTTATTCCAGTCGATCCGTCCTGCATTTCTGGAGCTGGTTGCCGGCGCCGATAACCCGCATTAACCTAGGTGCGACAACGGCGGGCAAGTCCGCATGGCAGGGCTGCGACGTGCGCAATTCGCGGCAGCGCGGTAATAATCGGTCAACAAATGGTGAGCGGCCCATTCATGATGTCAGCACGATCGACCGCCGTGGCGGGGCTGCTCGGACTTCTCCTTGTCGTTCCGGCGGCAGCTCAATCGAACGGGCCGGCTGACGGTGGTGTTCAGCGCAATGATCAATCCGTGCGCACCGAGCCGCCGCCGTCTGCTCCCATCGAGTCGCAGGGCCTGCGTCAGCCCAGAGCGGAGCCCCCGGCACGCGCGGACGACGGTTTCGAGCCGCCGCCTGCCGGTTGCGGCTATCGCGACAACAAGCTCGATCTGATCGTCTGAGGGGCTTGCCGGGCGCCGTGCGGAGTCATTCCGACTTCGCTGCCGGAGCAGGTGCGGCTGCTGCGGCCGTCGCCGGCTTTTTGGCGCGCGCTTTCTTCTGCTTCTTCGTCGGCACGGCGCGCGCCTGGCGCTTACCGTTGCAGGCGAAGGACATGACCATCTCGCGGACGCTGCGCGGCGTGGTCGTCTCGGCACTTACGGGGGCTGTATCGAGTGTCGTGCTCGTGAACAGTTGCTTCCATTCGTAAGTGCGGAAACCGTGTTCGAGCAGGCTCGCCGCGCGCAGGCTGCGGTCGCGTGAAGTGTATTCGCCGAGGACGACGGCAGCGAGCCGGCGGTTGTCCCGCGTCGCAGTCGCAACGACATTGAAGCCGGAGTCGCAGATGAAGCCGGTTTTCAGGCCATCCGCGCCTTCGTAGGTGCGCAGCAACCCGTTGTGGGTCCTGAGACGACGGCGCCCGATCTGCATGTCGGACATCGCCCAGAGCTCTCCATAGTCCGGGTAGTCTGTGAGAACGGCACGCGTCAGCCGCGCGAGATCGCGCGCCGTGGTCACCTGCTCCTGAGCCGGAAGGCCGTGCGGATTGACGAAGCGCGTTTGCGTCATCCCGAGTTTCAGCGCCGTCTCGTTCATCGATCGCACGAATGCTTCTTCCGTGCCGCCGATTGCTTCCGCGAGCATGACGGCGCCGTCGTTCGCCGATTTCACGATCAGCGCTTTCAGTGCGAGGTTGACGCTGATCTCCGCGCCGACCGGCAGGCCGAGCTTGCTCGGCGGCAGCGCATTCGCATTGACGCTCACCGGGATCTTCTGATCGAGCGTGATCGTGTTGTTCTTCAGCGCCTCGAAGACGAGGTAGGCCGTCATGATCTTCGTCAGCGACGCCGGATGCCAGGGCTGGTCCTGGTCTTCGGCGTAGAGGACGCGTCCGTTGGTGGTGTCGAATAGAAGCGCCGGCCCCGCCGCGGCAGCGCCAGACCATCCGAGCATCAACGCCAGTGCCATGGCGGTCTTCCGCACGACCATTCTGCCCGGTCCCCTCTGAGCTCCGCGTGTGAGGCAGCTGATGCCATACGCTTTGGCGCGCCACACAACTAACCGGCCGTTCGCAACTCGACGGCGGCAAACATACCCGATGGAATTGGACTATAGCCTGATCCGCCGGCTGATTCATGGCCGACATGCGAAATCTGCCGAGAGAGCGATCATTCGCCGCTCTCCGCGGCCTGCGCGACACAATTATCGGACGCAGCGCGAGGTTGCGTTACTTCTTGCCGCGATCCGGATAGCTGCGCGCCATGCCGTCGCGTACGTCGTTCTGAATGCCGTATTGCGCGAAGGGATAGCGGAAGCCGTTCTTCGCGAGCGCCTCCATGCCGGTGATCGCCTTCGCGAGCTGGTCGGGAGGCAATGCCATGAGCATCTCGTCATCGAGCACGCCGCCGTAGCGCCGCTCGGCAAAGCAGGGAATGGACAGAGAGGGCTCGCGCTTCGTGAGTGCGCGTCCCCAACTGTCGGCGCAGGCGCTTTCGCCTACCACGCCCCAATCGAACTTCTTGTAGCCCGCCCATTGCAGCCCGTTGATGAAATACATCATCGCGCCCGGCGTCGCGTAGAACAGGACGATGTCCGGCGGATCGAGCCGGCCAGCCGAGAGCGGCGCCACTGCCAGCGCGTCGTATTTGCCATCGGGCACACAGTGCATGGCCGCCTGATGTTCCTTCGCGTCCTCCGGCGTCGAGAACCACACGTTCACCATGTGCGCGCCGGACGTCCATTTCGGATCCTTGGCATTGCCGAGCCCGACGACGGCGCGGCACTGCGCGCCGACGAGGTCATCCGATGTGATGCCGACCGTCCAGCCGAGCCGCGAGGCCTGCGCGACGACCTGGTCGAGCGTGTGCACGGCCTTGGGACGGCGGATGCGCGGAATGGCTTCCATATCAGCGCGATCTTCGTAGAGCTTCATGGCGAAGGGAAACGAGCGCAGCCGCAGCAGGCGCTCGAGATCGGCGGACAGTTTTGCATAGTCGAAGAGAGCCACTTCCGGCGCGTGCAGTGCGGTCATCGTCGGGACCTCCCTGGCATGGTTCTAATGTTGGGCTGATATTGTGCCGAGGCAGAGCGCCGTGCAAGGTGGTGTGCTCTGCCGAGGAGGATGGCTGATGCTCACAGTTGGCAATCTCGTGCTGCGTCGCGCGACGCGCGCCGATCTCGCTGCGGTTGTCGCCGTTCAGCGCGCGGCCTATGCGCGCAATCGCGAGTTGCTCGGCGCCGAGCCCATGCCGCTCATGACCGACTATGAGATCGTCTTCGGCGATTATGAGATCTGGGTCACGGCGAATGGGCCCATCGCGGGCGTCCTGATCCTCAAGGCGCGCGCCGATGATCTGCTGATCTGGAGCATTGCGACGGACACCACGCGCCAGAGGACGGGCCTGGGACAGGCCATGCTCGCGGCAGCCGAGGCGCGCGCGCGGGAGCTCGGTCTTGGTACGCTGCGCCTCTATACGGGAACGGTTCTCGAGCATCTGGTCGCGTGGTATTCGCGCAGCGGTTACGCCGTCGAGCGGGTCGAGCAGCTGAGCGATCGCTCACTTACCCACATGATCAAGCGGATTTGACGAACGTATAGCTGCCTCGCGGTGGTGGACTGGGGCGCCATATAGGGTAACACTCGTCCGCTTCCGGCGTATCTGACGAGGAGTTTGCCGCGCGCAATGTTTCCACTCTCCAAAATGCTCGCTTCTTTCGTGAAGATCGGCACGCTCAATGTCGTCGACGCCGAGGGAAAGACGCATGTGTTCGGCGGCGTGAAGCCCGGTCCGACCGCGAATATGCAGCTCACCGATCCGAGCCTCTATCTAAAGCTCTTCTTCAATCCTGAGCTGCACGCGGGTGAAGCGTACATGGACGGACGCATGACATTCTCGGGCACGGGCCCAGACACGGGATTGCGCGCCTTTCTCACGCTCTTCTCGGTCAATCGCCTTTCGCTCAGCAATCAACCCGTGCAAGCCGTGCTGCGTCGCGTCTCGCGGGGCCTCAAGCGCTTTCAGCAGGCCAACCCGATCGGCAAGGCGCAGCAGAACGTCGCGCACCACTACGATCTCGGCAATGCTTTCTACGAGCTCTTTCTCGACAAGGAGCTGTTCTACTCGTGCGCCTACTTCCGTGACGAGAGCGAGACGCTCGAGGCGGCACAGCGCAACAAGTGCCGGCTCATCGCGGCCAAGCTCAATCTGAAGCCCGGCATGAACGTGCTCGATATCGGTTCGGGCTGGGGCGGGCTCGCGCGCTATCTCGCGCAGGTGGCCGACGTGAACGTGACCGGCGTCACGCTGTCGAAGGAGCAGTACGCGCTGGCTGTCGAGCGCACGAAAGCAGCGGGCCTGGAGGGGCGCGTGAAATTCGCGCTGCAGGATTATCGACAGCTCACGACGAAATTCGATCGCATCGTCTCAGTCGGCATGTTCGAGCACGTGGGCGTCGGGCACTACAACGAGTTCTTCGCCAAGGTGAACGATCTCCTGACTGACGATGGCGTCATGCTGCTGCACTCGATCGGCAAGATGAGTCCACCCGGCACGGCGAGCCCGTGGCTGCGCAAATACATCTTCCCCGGTGCCTATTCGCCGGCGCTTTCCGAGGTCTTTCCTGCAACCGAGAACAACAGCCTCTGGGTCACTGATCTCGAATTCCTGCGCGTGCACTACGCGACGACGCTCAGGCATTGGTATGAGCGCTTCGAGACAAACCGCGCGAAGATTGCCGGGATGTACGACGAGCGCTTCTGCCGCATGTGGGAGTTCTACCTGATCAGCGCGGAGATGATGTTTCGCACGGGCTCACAGGAAGTCTTCCACATGCAGCTCGCGAAGAAGCGCGATGCCGCGCCCATCACGCGCGACTATGCCGTCGATGTGCAGCGCGAGTACGAGCGCATCGAGCGGGAGCGCGGTATCGGTTGGGGCTAACTGCTCGGGCAGCTACGCCGCCCCATTCGGTGCCGGCCTGCGCCGCGCGCGCTCGCGTTTTGCCGTGTTGGTCATTTTGCCCGCGGTCGCGTCGAGTTTTCGCTGCGCCGCATTGAAGGTATCACGCAGTGCAATGAAGACGTCCGTGTAGTCCCCCTCGCTGTTGATCACGATCGGCTGCTGTCCGGGAATGCCGAGGTCGATCTTGACCGTGAACATCTTTGCGCGCGCGTCCGTGCGGTTCGGTGATGAGATCACCACGCGTGCGTGGGTCATGCGGTCGAAGTGCCCGTGCAGGCGCTCGAATTTTTCCTGGATGCGGGCCTCGAGCGCTTCGCTCTTGTCGACTCCGTGGAAGGAGATCTCGAGGGGTGTCGTCATGCTGAGGCAACCTTTCTTATCCGATTGATTGGCTGGCCATAGTATGGACGTGGGAGCCAAGACTGGCCGGATCAAGAGCAGCCTGACCCATTTTCTTGGTCCCGACTTTGCGATCGATCATTGCCGCATGGCTCACCCTCCTTTCATACTGAAAAAGGACCTTCGCGTCTTCGCAGCTTCAGGGGCTTTTCATGAGTGATGTATTCTTCGTTACCGGCGGCTCGCGCGGCATTGGGGCTGCCGCGGCGTGCCTTGCCGCCGAGCGCGGATATGACGTCGCGCTGACCTACATCGGGCGCAAGGACGCCGCGGAGACCGTCGTCGCCGACATCGAGAAACTTGGCCGTCGCGCCGTCGCCATCCAGTGCGATGTCGCGGATCCCGTGGCGATCCGCATTGCCTTCGAGGCCGTGGATCGTACGTTCGGTCGCCTCGATGCTTTCCTCAACAATGCGGGCATTCTTTGGCCGCACACGCGTTTCGTCGATATCAGCGCGGAGCAGCTCTCGCGCACGATCGCCGTCAATCTCGTCGGCGTCTTTCAGGCCAATCAGCAAGCGATCCGCCGCATGTCGACGCGGCTCGGCGGTGGGGGCGGTGCAATCGTGAACATGTCGTCGATGGCAGCACGCCTCGGCGGTGCCTTCGAGTGCCTGGATTATGCCGTGTCGAAGGGCGGCGTCGACACCATGACCATCGGCCTCGCGAAGGAGCACGCCGCCGAAGGCATCCGCGTCAACGGTGTGCGCCCTGGCGTCATCGAAACCGACATTCACGCCAGTGCCGGTGATCCCGGACGCGTTGCGCGCGTTGCATCGAGCGTGCCGATCGGACGCGGAGGCACGGCGCGCGAGGTCGCGGAGACGGTACTTTGGCTCTGTTCGCCCGAAGCATCCTACGTTACGGGCGTGACGATCGACGTGGCGGGCGGTCGCGGGCTGTAAGCGATCGTCGGCGTCACGCGCTCCCGCAGAAGCCGTGTGCTTTCACGACGCGCTTGTCGGATGGCGGGAATTTGCCGAGACGATCCGCCGGCCGCACGGGTCGGCGCACGAGCTCGCCGCCGCAGTTCGGGCAGCGCCCGCCGGGCAGGCGATGCTCGGCGCAGTCCGCGCAGAACGTGCACTCGAAAGAGCAGATGACCGCATCCGACGCATCGGGCGGGAGATCCTTGTTGCAGCATTCACAGTTCGGCCTGAGTGCCAGCATGGCGAACCTCCCGCGTCGATGATCAGAAGAAAGCCTGCAGCCCGGTCTGGGCGCGGCCGAGAATGAGCGCGTGAACATCATGCGCGCCCTCGTATGTGTTGACGGTCTCGAGGTTCGCCGCGTGACGCATCACGTGATACTCGATCTGAATGCCGTTGCCGCCGTGCATGTCGCGTGCAACACGGGCAATATCGAGCGCCTTGCCACAGTTGTTGCGCTTGATGAGCGAGATGGCTTCCGGGGCGAGGCGTCCTTCATCGAACAGTCGCCCACAGCGCAGCGCTGCCTGCAGTCCGAGCGAGATCTCCGTCTGCATGTCAGCGAGCTTCTTCTGCACGAGCTGCGTCGCGGCAAGCGGACGGCCGAACTGCTTGCGGTCGAGCGTGTACTGGCGTGCGCGATGCCAGCAGTCTTCCGCCGCACCCATGGCGCCCCAGGCAATGCCGTAGCGCGCGCGATTGAGGCAGCCGAAGGGCCCCTTGAGGCCCGAGACGTTCGGCAGCATCGCGCTTTCCGGTACGACGACGCCGTCCATGACGACTTCGCCCGTGATCGAGCAGCGCAGGCTCAGTTTGCCGCCAATCTTCGGCGCCGAGAGTCCTTTCATGCCCTTCTCGAGAACGAAGCCGCGGATTTCGTCATTGTGCGCGGCCGACTTCGCCCACACGACGAACACATCGGCGATTGGCGCGTTCGAGATCCACGTCTTCGAGCCAGTGAGGCGATAGCCGTCCGCCACCTTCTCCGCGCGCGTCTTCATGCCGCCGGGATCCGAGCCCGCATCGGGCTCCGTGAGGCCGAAGCAGCCGACGAACTCGCCGCTCGCGAGCTTCGGCAAATACTTCATGCGCTGCTCTTCCGAGCCGTACGCATAGATCGGGTACATGACCAGCGACGACTGCACGGAATTCATCGAGCGATAGCCCGAGTCCACGCGCTCCACCTCGCGCGCGACCAATCCATACGACACGTAGTTCGCGCCCGCGCAGCCGTACTTCTCAGGAAGCGTCACGCCGAGAAGACCGAGCGCGCCCATCTCGGTGAAGATCTCGCGATCGGTGCGCTCCTCGAGGTAGGCCGAGATCACGCGGGAGGCGAGCTTCTCCTGGCAGTAGTCCCGCGCCGTGTCGCGAATCATGCGCTCGTCCTCGGTGAGCTGCTCCTCGATGAGGAACGGGTCATCCCACTGAAAAGAGGCTCGAGAGGCCTTCGCGGCTTTGTCCTGCATGATCCAATTTCCGATTGTCTGTCGTTGAGGCTTGTGTTCGCCGATCACTTTATCACTTCGATGAGATCCTTGAACTCTTCCGTATCGCCGCGCCGGAGCCATTCGAAGGCGACCATCTCGTGAGCGACGATGCGGGCACCAGCTTGTTCGAGGCGCCGGATGGCAAGATCGCGGACCTCACCGGCGCGCGATCCGACGGCATCTGCAACCAGGAAGACATCGAGACCGGCAGCCAGGAGGTCGAATGTCGTCTGCCCGACGCAGACGTGTGCTTCCATGCCTGCGACGACGATCTGAGAGCGGCCTGCCGCCCGGTGCGCCTCGATGCGTGCGCGAATGCCGGCGTCCTGCCAGGCTGAGAACGTGATTTTCGGCAGCGCCGGCACGTCGTTGCCGAGTGCCGTCAGCACCGAGGCCGCGGTGGCGCCCAATCCTTTGGGGTAATGCTCGGTCAGTGTGACCGGCACATCGAGCCGCCGCGCATAGCGGGCGAGGCGCGCGCAATTGGCCGTGACGGCCTCTCCCCCGGCGACATGCGGGGCGAGGCGCTCTTGAATGTCGATCAGGAGGAGCTGGCCGCGGGCCGTATTCATGAGCATGTTGTGTTCCCTGGCCTGGCGGCCCTTCGCGACCTACCAAGTGATCGCCCGACCTTGATCTAAGATACCGTCGTTATTATATAAAAATCCGGTCGCCCGATTTAGGGCAGGTGTGCCACGGACCCCCGTGGCTGAAGTCAAGAAAAAAGTAACGAGCGGGCTTGTATCGGCTGCGGGTAACCTCTATAAGAGGCGTCCGAAACACATCCAAGCGAAAGTCGACATCGCAGCAGGCGGGACTTGAAAACCCGGGAACTGCTTTGTCGGCTGCACGTCGTTTGCGGTGTTCGTTGCGGCGCGGACTGCGGGGTCTAGCGAAGTTCAATCCACCTGAACGTGCGTGCCTGACCGTGTTCGGGGGTGGACCTCGAGGGGTGTAGCTCAATTGGTAGAGCGTCGGTCTCCAAAACCGAAGGTTGGGGGTTCGAGACCCTCCGCCCCTGCCAATCCACCCCGATG
>JALHOW010000015.1 GCA_022842785.1 Hyphomicrobiaceae bacterium
TTGCCCTGGCGCCGCCGATGCTGTATCAGAAGCGTTCTCAGCACCCGTAGCTCAGCTGGATAGAGTGTCGCCCTCCGAAGGCGAAGGTCGTAGGTTCGAATCCTACCGGGTGCGCCATTTGCGAACAAAACTGCGAACCCCAGGCACAGGGCCGCCGTTGGCGAGAACGGCTTGCTGCAGAACGTCTTTCCGGCCGACAATGCGGATGGCACGATCATCCACCTCGACTCGGTCGACGATCGCCCCGAGATAAGCCTTGCGCAAGGATACGTCCCCGGTCGTCAGCTTCTCGCGCATGGCCTGGCCGAACCGCTCAACCACGTTGGGACTGATGTCCACGGCCGGATGCAGGCCCGATCTGGCGCGCGCCAGGGCACCGTGCACCCGGTCCCGGACCGCTTTCAGAGCTGTGATGCGGTCCTTGAGGATGTCGTCTAAGTCGGCGATGCCGTCCTCCATCGCCTTGTAGAGTCGGCGTAGCCGCTCATCGGCCTCATGGGCCTCACGCTCCAGGGCGGTGATGCGCGCATCGACGGCGCTCGCCTTGGCCGCGCGGCCGCTGGCGAGGGAAGCGAGCATGGTGCCGAGGCGTGGCGGATCGAGCAGCCGGTCGATCAACTGGCTAGTGACGAGGCTGTCGAGCTTATCCATGCGGATCGAGCGGCCCTTGCACGCCGTCTTGCCGTGCCGGGCACAGGTCGAGCAGGCATAGTAGCGGTGCACCTGACCGGTCCTGGAGGTGCCCGTGCGCAAAGTCATGGCACCGTGGCAACTCGCGCAGACGGCAAGGCCGGTCAACAGGACGGGTCCGCTGACCATCCGCGGCGGCGTGACACGCGGGTTGCGAACTTTGAGCAGGCTCTGCACGCGCTCGAACACATGCGGCTCGATGATGGCCGGCACCTCGGCGAAGATGTGCTCCGCCTCGCTCTTGCGCCGTTTGCTTCGAGCCTCACAGCGATTGAAGCGCATCCGTCCGCCGTAGACAGGATGGCACAGCAGGGCGTGCACCGGGCCGATCGCCCATGTCGCCCCGCCGCGCGTGCGATAGCCATGCTCATTGAGCCATACGGCGATAGCCTTAACACCCTTCGGGCCGGAGCCGGCGTCGCCTTCGCGGAACAGCCGGAACATCAGCCGCACAGTCTCGGCTTCCACCGGATCAATGGCGAGCTTCTTCTTGACCCGGTTGCCGCGCCGCTCCACCTCGACGGCCGTGTAACCGAACGGCGGTCTCGCACCATTCCAGTAGCCTTGGCGTGCATTCTCCTTCATGGAGCGCAGCACGTGCTTGGCATTCTCCTTCGACTGGTACTCATCGAACAGCGCGATGACCTGACGCATCATGACCTGCGCCGGATCGTCGCCGAGCTCCTGTGTAATCGACACCAGCCTGACGCCGTGCTTGGCGAGCTTGCGCACGTAGAACTCAAGGCCGAAGGCATCGCGGAAGAAGCGTGAGAACGAGTGCACGACGATGACGTCGAAGGCGTTCTCGCCGTCGCAAGCGCGCTCGATCATGCGCTGGAACTCCGGCCGCTTGTCGTCGGTCGCCGACGCACCGGCCTCGATGTACTCGACCACCACGGTCCAGCCGCGCGCCTGACACCACGCCTCGGTCTGCGTCTTCTGATCGGGAATGGAGAGATCGTTCTCTGCTTGCCGGCCGGTCGAGACGCGCAGGTAGATGGCGGCGCGGGTGGCAGCGAGCGGCGTCACGTTCATCTTCATTACCGGTACTCCCTCCGTTTCGCGCCTCAGAGCGACTTCTAGGGCGATATTATGTGGCACGCTTTTCGGCAACGCGAAGGCGATCATGCCGCCGTGCGAATGCGGCGCGCGCGCATGATGCGCCCGCGCTCCTGGGGCGAGTTCATCGCCTCCCAGAGGTCGGTGCGCCGCTGCATATTCAGCCAGAACTCCGGACTGTTGCCGAACACGCGCGCCAGGATCAGGGCCGTCGGCGCGGTCACGGCCCTGCGGTTGTTGCACAGTTCATTCACGTGCTTGCGCTGTACGCCCATTGCATCGGCCAGGACCTGTTGCGTCAGGCCCATCGGTCGCATGAACTCCTCAACGAGGATCTCTCCGACCGTCGCCGGCTTGCGCTTGGTCATCAGCATGGTTGACCTCATCGGTAGCTATGGTCGTCGAGATAGACCGCGCTCGCCTCGCCGCGGTTGCCGTCCCACTGGAACACGAGCCGCCACTGCCTGTTGACGCGGATCGAATGATAGCCTTTCAACGTGCCGCGCAACTTCTCAAAATGGTTGCTCGGCGGCACGCGCAGGTCCTGGTCGGTCATCGCGTCATCGAGCATCTGGAGCTTGCGGAACAGCCGCTCACTCAGATCGTCGGGTATGCTTCGGGAATGCACGTCATCGATGAAGAAGGCGCGCAGCCAGTCGTCCCGGAAGCTGACGATCATGCGCCGCCCACCAATTCGGAGCCAATATACCACTCAATGGTACATAGAGCCAAGCCAGCAGCCCCAGCTGCAACGCGTCTTTCACAGGCAAAGACCAGGGTCCGCGGTCCATCGAGCCTCGGGCAGGACGAACTGCTTTGTCAGAGTGTCCCGTACGGCGCCACTCAGCTCTTGTCCGAAGGGCGCCTCGCTGTGGACGAGGTGAGCAAGTCAACGAGCAGGTGACCAATATAGGTCTCAATCACCTCCAACTCGGCAGCGCAGATCGGAATCTGCGATCCGAGATCGTCGCTGACAATGATGTCGTCGGGTGGCGCATCCGCGCTCCATGGTTGCTCTGCCGCTGGCTCAGCAGTGTCGCGCCGACGCGCTAAGACCTGCGGCGGGCCACGGCAAGCTGGTTGCGCGGTGCTATCACAGCGGTCGGGGCCAACGGAAGTCTCCGGCTGGGGCCGTGCCGGATCATCCTGGCTGGCGCTCAGAACAATGACTTCAGCGGCTCCTTCTGCCGTCGGACTGATTCGCGTCGTCCATAGTGGCCAAGCATCGCCGTTGGCAACAAGGCGCAGCCGCGGTGCAATTTCAATTTTTCGTCGCTTGCCGTTCCAAGTGCGTGCGACGCGAAAGGGCGCGCCGGCCATTGGTCGCAAGGCGTGCTCGAACGCATGAGCTTCCAATTGCGCCGCGGCGATGCGTCCTTGATCCCATTCAGGATGTGACGATGGCTGTTCTGCCGGTTGCGTGGACCGCGTGGCATTGCTCGCTATCTGCGCGGCCACGTGATTGGCGCGGAACACCCGTGGCACCGCCTCGTCGCTTCCAGCGGCCAGATAGCGAAAGCCGATGTCGCTCGCCGGGCCAGTCTCGACGGCCAGGCTCAAGTGCGCGGGCGTCAGTCCGATCTCTGCCCAGTCGTGACGGCTCTGCGCATCGGCCTGCCAGTCGGAGGCCATGAGCAGCCCAGCGAAAGCAATGAATGTGGCCAGCACGCCGATCAGGACGGCTGCTGCCATGTGCACCGCGCCCAGTGTGCCGAAGGTGGCGGCGGCGCCCGCAACGGGCGCGAGCGCGCTGAGCCGGCTCATGAGCGAGAGGATGCCTCGCGTCGGCGGCAACTCGTGTTCAGCCATGCGCACCGCCCTTGGCCGGGTCCGCCGGATTTGTTGGTCTGGCGGGACGCTGAGATCTGAAGTCGTCATCACCCCGAGCCCGAGCTGCTGATTGCATGACGTCTGCCACCCATCCACCGTCGGAGGCGACCCGCCGACCGACTTCTCTGAGAAATACATTCAGCCGTGCGCGCCCGAGCTGGCGGGCTTCCTCCTGCTCGCTTTCCGGCAGCGGTGGTGTGACCATCAGGAAGTAGCGGACGAACAGCGCGAAGGCCTCGGCTATCACTTCCAGTTCGCGACCGATGCGCCGAAGCCGTTTCCTCTGCGCGTCCAACCGTGCGAGCACCTCGGCATACGGTCTCTTCGCGGACGCTGGATCGAGGAAGCGCTCAAGGGCTGTGTTGACGATGTCGGACTTGGTGCCGCCGGCGCGCACAGCTCTGTCGAGGCGTCTCGCCACATCGTCGGTCAGATATATGCCGATCTTCGTTTTCATGGCGCGCCCGACAGCACCAGAAAGGCCGTAACTCTGGTCGGGCGCAATAACGGCGTGAACGCCATGACATTCTCTCCGTGATTAATTGCAAGCGTAGCGTTCATGATGCGTTCCCCGGGCTATTTTGTAAATGGGGTATTTTGTGAGTAGGAGGTAGGCCGAGGCATTTCTCGAGAATATATTTTGCGGATCGTGTTTTTGACTCCATTTCGGACCCAGCTCGGTTCTATTCCCCTCAGCTGTGCAAATCCTGAAAAGCTCTTTGCGTGCTCATGAGGCTTCACGGGCGATCCAGGATCGGCGGCAAGGCCCAATCCTTTTGTTCGACCTGGGCCATCCTTCCGCCCCGACCCTGCGAAGCGCGCGCGCCGCCGCGCGCAAGTGGCCGTCAAGACCGGCTGCACCAGCCGCCGCAGGCTTGGTCTTGACGGCCACGAGCACGGCGGCAGGATGTTGAAACGCCGGGACCATCAGGGCATTGCTGGCGAGCTTGTTGTGTTGCGCCTTGGTCGCGCATACGCGCAACATCTGAGCCATCGTGGACCCGGCGGAGGGGGCGTCACCCGAATGGGCCGAGACCCGCAGGCGGGGCTCGGTCGCGCGGCGGAGCGCCGCGCGATAGCACCCGACCGCGGCCACTTTTGGCCGCGGGCCGCCCCAGAAAGGCATCTGGAAAAGACACATCGCGAACTGCTATTCCGGTAATGACAAAATCCGGCTTTTCGCACTCGAAGCGAGTTTAACGCTATGTTTGGGCCAGTGAATTCCTGATTATGTGCACGCATCGTCGACAGACGTATTTCGTTTGTCGACATATAAATCAAACGAATTCAATGGATTAAAAGGCATGCACCCCCATCTCTTTATCTTGATGTTACTAGGGCTTGTGCTCAGTTGCTTCCGGACAGAGGAGTCGAACAGTGATTCACGCTCATAAACATCGGAGCTTAGATCATGAGCTACGATCTGACGGACTTCGAGTGGGGCGTTATCGAACCTCTACTGCCCATGGACCGGCGTGGTCCCAAGCCGAAGAACAACCGGCAGATCATCAACGGCATGTTCTACGTGCTGCGCACAGGCTCGCCGTGGCGTGACCTTCCCTAACGGTACGGTCCCTACACGACGATCTACAACCGCTTCAATCGCTGGCGCAAAGCCGGCATCTGGGACCGCCTGATGGACGCCATCGTGAAGGCCCACGACGGCAAGGAGCAGATGATCGACAGCTCGATCGTGCGCGTGCATCAGCACGCCTCCGGTGTGAAGAAAAGAGTGGAGCTCGTTGTGTGGGCCGAGGCCGAGGCGGACTCACCACGAAGATCCACGCGCGCGTCGACGCGAAGTGCCACCCGGTCCGCCTCCTGATCTCGCCCGGCAATGATCATGACGTAACGTACGCCGAGGCGCTGCTCGAAGGCCTCGATCGGCGTGCAGTAGTGATTGCCGACGAGGGATAAGACGCCGGCAGCGTGCACTCCTGTATCCGTGACCAACGCGCTATCCCCAATATCCCGAACTGAGCTGCCCCCCGGTTCGGTGGACAATAGCTTGGGCTAATCGCATCTTCGCCTCGAAGTCGATCGGACTGACGTAGCCCAATGTCGAGTGCCGTCGGCGCAGACCTATCGGTGAGCCTCGGAACCTGCCCTGAGACAGACTTCCCGTGGTACATCAACAGCGAGGTTGCGCCCATGGTGGCGCTCCCTCGAGCCGAGTGGGCGCGCCATGGCGTGAAGCGCGGGCGTTCGCCGGGGCGGAGCAAGGTGCGAGTGAGATGAGGCAAGTGACCGACTTTCTCATCTTCGGGCCCGATGACGTCGATCTCGCACGATCGCCGCTCAGGCGCTCGATCGCGGAGGCGACCTATGTGTTGGGGGCGTTCAACCCCGGTCTCGCGCGGCTGCCAAATGGCAACCTGCTGCTTATGGTCCGCGTGGCGGAGGCACTTAAGGAGCCGGTCGCAGACCGGTGCGTACGGGCGATCCGCTGGACACCTAACGGCTATGTCCTCGATCGGCATCCTCTCGACAGCGTCAACATGACCGATCCGCGACAGTTCTCGGTCAAGCACGGCACGCATCGTCTTCTGGCGCTGACTTCGCTTTCTTGGTTGCTGCCAGTGGAGTTGACGGCCGACGGTCGTGAGATCGTGCGCATCCGTTATGACCAAGCCATCGAGCCCGCCGCTCCCTATCAGGAGTATGGGATCGAAGATGCGCGGATCAGCAGGATCGACAACGTCTGGTATATGACGACCTGCTCGGTGAGTGCCGAGCGACACTGCACGACGCTGCACGTTTCGCTTGATGGTCTCAACTATGAGCTAAAGGGCATCGTCCTTGACCACCAGAACAAGGACATGATCCTGTTCGAGGGCAAGGTAGACGGCCGCTTCATGGCGCTAACACGGCCGCTTGGCGAGGTCTATTTCGCCTATCCCGAGACAAGCCCATACGCAGGCGGGCCTTCGATCAACCTCGCCCAGTCGCCCGACGCCCTACACTGGAAGCCGCTCGACCAACCCGGTATCCGAGCGCGGAAGGGCTCGGCCTCCAGCATGAAGGTCGGCGGCGGCAGCCAGCCGATCCGCACGCACCGCGGCTGGTTCCTGATGTACCACGGCGTCGAGACGCGGGAGACTGTGGGCGTCTACCGCACCTTCTGGGCGCTACTCGACCTCGGCGATCCGAGCCGCATCCTCCGCATCGAGGACGAGCAACCGGTGCTCGAGGCAAACTCGGAACTGACGCGCCCGATTGCGCACCAGATGTATCTGCCCACACCCGTCGTCTTCACTACCGGTCTGGCTGATGGAGGCGACCACTATATCGTGGCGAGTGGCGAGGCAGACCTTGCCTGCCGCATCACGCACATGCCCAAGGCCCTATTCGCATGACCGCATCCTGGTGGCAGACGGGCGTGATCTATCAGATCTACCCGCGCTCCTTTCAGGACACGAACGGTGACGGCATAGGCGACCTCAAGGGCATCGAGCGGCGGCTCGACGATCTTGTGAGACTAGGGGTTGACGCGATCTGGATCTCGCCCATTTACCCCTCGCCGATGGTCGATTTCGGCTACGATGTAGCCGACTATTGCGATATCGATCCGAGCTTCGGCACACTCTCCGATTTTGACGACCTGATTGTGCAAGCGCATGCGCGTGGGCTCAAGGTTCTGCTCGACTTCGTGCCCAATCACACGTCCGATCGGCATCCCTGGTTCACCGAGAGCCGCTCCTCGCGCGATAGTCCAAAACGAGACTGGTACATCTGGCGCGATGCCGCACTCGACGGCGGACCACCCAACAACTGGATCAGCGATTTCGGCGGTTCCGCCTGGGAGTGGGACGAGGCCACTGGACAATATTACTACCACGCCTTCCTAAAGGAGCAGGCGGACCTCAACTGGCGCAATGCGGCCGTGCAGGTCGCGATGTACGACGTGATGCGCTTCTGGTTCGATCGCGGCGTGGACGGCTTCCGCATCGACGTGCTGTGGCACATGGTCAAGGCAGCAGACTTTCCAGACAATCCGCTCAACGCCGACTATCAGCCGGCGATGGGCGAGATGCACCGCGTGCTCCAGCTAAAATCGACTGACCAGCCTGAGGTGCATGGGATTGCCGCCGACATGCGCGCCATCGCCGACAGCTATTCTGCCCGTGGGCTCGGCGAACGCGTGCTGATTGGCGAGATCTACCTGCCGGTTGATCGACTCATGCACTACTATGGCCGTGAACGGGTTGGCGTGCATCTGCCCTTCAATTTCCAGCTCATCGATGCGCCGTGGAAGGCGCGATCCCTCGACAAGCTGATCGCCGACTATGAGGCGGCGCTTCCGCCGGGTAGTTGGCCGAACTGGGTGCTCGGCAATCACGACCGATCCCGCATCGCTGCCAAGCGTGGCCAGGCGCAGGCGCGCGTGGCGGCAATGCTGCTGCTGACGCTCCGCGGCACACCCACCCTCTATTACGGCGACGAACTGGGCTTGAGTGACGTCCCGATTCCCGCTGCCCAGATTCAGGATCCTCGCGAACTGCGCGAGCCTGGACTCGCTTTGGGCCGCGATCACGTTCGCACCCCGATGCCGTGGGACGGGAGCGAGAGTGCCGGCTTCACCACGGCTAAGCCGTGGCTGCCGATCAATACCGACTGGCCGACGCGCAACGTTGCGCGAATGGCGGAGGAGCCTGGTTCAATCCTCACGTTCTATCGTCGGTTGCTGGCGATTAGACGAACGCATTCGGCGCTGTCGATCGGCGATTTCGCACTACTGGACGCCGAGGGCGACGTGCTCGCATACGAGCGCCGGCACGGCGCGGGGCGACTGATCGTGGCGCTCAATCTCGGGGGACGTTCGCAAAGCCTGCAGCTGCCGCACTGGGCGCGCGATTGTCGACCGCTCTTGTCCACCCTTGCCGACGCGGCGTCTGTCGAGGACGATGTCTTGCCGCTACGGGCGGACGAAGGCGTGATCCTTACGACCGATTGATGACGAGAGTGGAAGGATAATCACCTTGCGTATCGCCATGCTGGCGCCGATCTCCTGGCGCACCCCGCCGCGCCACTATGGTCCATGGGAGCTGGTGACGAGCCTGTTGACTGAGGCGTTGGTGGCGCGCGGCGTCGACGTGACCCTGTTCGCCACGAAGGATAGCCGGACGGCGGGCAAGTTGGCCGGCGTGTGCCCAATACCCTATTCCGAGGACCCCGATGTTGACGCCAAGGCGTGGGAGATGCTCCACGTCGCCCATGTCTTCGAGCGCGCGAATGAGTTCGACCTCATTCACAACCAGGCCGATTTCGTGCCGCTCGCCTTCTCGCGGCTGGTGGAGACTCCGGTGGTGACGACGATCCACGGATTCTCCTCCCAACGCATCCTGCCCGCCTTCAAAGCGTACGATGATCGCGTCCACTACGTCGCGATCAGCGACGCCGACCGCCATTCGGACCTGCACTACGCGGCGACGATCCACCACGGTATCCGGCTGGAGGACTTTCCCTTCGACGCACACGGCAGCGACGACCTGCTCTTCTTCGGCCGCATCCACCCCGACAAGGGGGCGGCCGAAGCGATTGCTACGGCACGCCGGACGGGTCGGCGGCTGGTCATGGCCGGCATCGTCCAGGATCAGGACTATCACAACGAGCATGTCGCGCCCGCGCTCGACGACCGATCTGTCGTCTATCGCGGCCCGTTGGGCGGGGCCGCCCGCGCAAACGCCCTGGGTTCCGCACGCGCATTGCTCCACCTCATCAACTTTGACGAGCCGTTCGGACTATCGGTCGTGGAGGCGCTCGCCTGCGGCACGCCTGTCATCGCCTCCAACCGTGGATCTATGCCCGAGCTGATAGACCATGGCGTGACCGGCTTCCTCGTCAACAGTGTCGATGAAGCCGCGGATGCCATCGGCCGCGTCGGCGAAATCGATCGCTCCGCCTGCCGGGCGGCGGTATCCGCGCGCTTCACGGTAGATCGCATGGCCGATCGCTATCTGGAGCTGTATCGATCGTTCCTTGGCTGAGGCGTGTCTCTGCTTATCCGAGAAACTGTCAGCGCAGGCCACATGCGTGCAAACATCGGGTCGTAGACTTCAGCTCAAGGCGAGGAAGCCCGGAGCGCTCAGGAACGGCGCGCCGTTCAAGAACTGGCCGCTGCCGTCACAACGATTGAGAAGGTGAGCTGCAGGATCTCTGGCTCAACCGACGGCGACCGCCAGATGGTCAAGATTCCGACCGCCGTGCTCAACCACGGCTTGCCGGCTGTCGATGCCGCGTGTGCCGACGCGCTCACGGCCGGCATCGCCTGCGCCGACGCGATCCTCAACGCTCGCGCGGCTTGCGCAGCTGGAGTATGCAGCGACGATAGAGCCACCGGATCGGCTGACGTTCGCTCAGCTGCCACGCGCCGCTTGCGCTCGCTTTGACGCGTTGAGGGCTCCGGAGGTCTGCCGTCATGCCGGAGGCGCGCCAGCATGACCGAGCGCTCTGAGATCCTCGACATGATGGGGCAGCTGCAGCTCGCCAGCATGCGCGCGGCTTACGACGAGATCGTCTCGGCCGTCGTCAAGCGCCAGCATGGCGTCGAGAAGGTCATCGGCGCGTTGCTCAAGACGCAAATCTCGGCCAAGCAGGCGCGTTCCATCAGCTACCAGATGGGCATCGCCAAGCTGTCGCTGGCGAAGGACCTGGCCGATCTCGACTTTACTGGCACCCCGATCAACGGTGAGCTTGTCGAGCAGCTCAGCTCCGGTGCCTTCCTCGACGAACAGAGGAACGTCGTACTGATCGGGGGTTCGGGCACAGGCAAAAGCCACATCGCGATCGGCATCGCGCGAAGCGTAATCCGATCCGGGCGGAAGGCCCGCTTCTTCAACGCAGTTGATCTCGTCAACAAGCTCGAAGCCGAGAT
>JALHOW010000016.1 GCA_022842785.1 Hyphomicrobiaceae bacterium
GAAGGAGCGTTCGCTCTCAAGCTCATTTTGTGCCTGATGCTCGGCACGCTCATCGGTGTGGAGCGCGAGCTTCGCAACAAGCCCGCCGGCATCAGCACACACTGCTTCGTCATGGCAGGCGCGTGCCTGTTCACATTCGTATCGACCGTCGCCGATCCCAACAGCCCTGCCCGCATCGCCGCTCAGGTCGTTTCGGGCGTGGGATTTCTCGGCGCGGGGATGATCCTCAAGAGCGAGAACAACACCATCAGAAATCTGACCACCGCAGCGGCCGTATGGTTCGCCGCCGCGATCGGCATGGCCATCGGCATCGGCTGGTATGTGATTGCCATCATCGCGTCAGTTTATGCGGTGATCGTCCCGCGCATTCCGCACGTCAAGAAGTGGCGCGAGAGCCAGCAGGACGAGTGACGTCGGCCCGTAACGGGCTCAACGAGAGAAGGAGGCCGCCATGTCGAGGCTTCGCGTGAGCTGCTTTTCGATATCGCTGGACGGCTTCGGCGCCGGTCCCGAGCAGACGCTCGAGAATCCGCTCGGCATCGGCGGCGAGGCGCTGCACGAGTGGTTCGTGCCGACCCGGACCTTTCAGAAGGTGCACGGGCAAGAGGGCGGCACGACCGGCCCCGACGATGATTTCGCCGCGCGGCAGTTTGCGAATATCGGCGCCTGGATCCTGGGACGGAACATGTTCGGGCCGGTTCGCGGACCGTGGCCCGATGAAAACTGGAAGGGATGGTGGGGCGACAATCCACCCTACCACCGCCCTGTCTTCGTGCTGACGCACCATGCGCGCGCGCCGATCACCATGGAAGGCGGCACGACCTTTCACTTCGTGACTGACGGCATCGAATCGGCGCTCGCGCAAGCCCGCCAGGCTGCCGAGGGCAAGGATGTGCTGCTGGGCGGGGGCGCGGCGACGATCCGGCAGTATCTGCGCGCCGGATTGATCGACGAGATGCAGGTTGCGATCTCTCCGGTGATGCTCGGCTCCGGCGAGCACCTCTTCGCCGGCATCGACACGATCAAGCTCGGCTATCGCCGCACCGAGCACGTCACGACGCCTAACGCCACGCATTTCGTGTTGGCGAAGGGGTAGCTGGGCGCGCGCTCAGGATCGGGCGCTCGCCGGCCTGCGCTGGCGGCGCCACCTGGAAAACCGATAGGCCCAGAACATCGGCCAGCCGATCCCCAGCAAGCCGAGAAACGGCAGGAATAGCGCGAGCGCGTAGACGTCGATCCTGAGGTTGTGCTCGGCGACGGAGTTGGTCGGGTTCGCGGGGCTGTAGTAGACGCCGATTGAGTCGCCCGCGGATAGATCCGGCGGCGTGCGTACGTCGGTCCGCGTGGTCGAGCCTTCGTGGCGGGAGCCGTTCGCGGCAACGAAGCGGTAGTCGATCGTGAGCCGGTATTTCGGCGCGCCGTCTTTGAACTTGCCGACCTCTTCGAGCTTGGTCTGGCGGACCGTTCCCTCTGTTCGCGTGCCGAACCAGAGCAACGATCCTTCGCGCACGAGCCGCGGCCCCATGATCGCGATGGCGGTGGCGCAGCACACCGCGATCAGCAGCATCGCCGCCGCGAGCGCGTAGAGGTTCCGCGTCTTAGTGGCATTGGCCCAGGTGTCGAACTGGGATTGGGTGATGATGAGGCGGTGGGGGTTGGACAAAGAGGGCGGAGGTTTCTGGGTGAGGGAGTAGCGCTGACGAGTGCCTGCGCGGGAGCTACACTAGGCGGGATGGGAAGGTATTGGGTTGAGCAAGGATGTCTCCCTAATCGCGCGAAAATTTTACGGCCCGTGGCGCGAAGCTTGTCAATCGCGATGCTAATCTTATGGAGCCCAAGTACCCCGTCGACGAGAGAGCTGGCGATCGACCCCAGTTAGGTTTCGGCGCATCTTTATGAGCGCTTCGCTTACTCCATACTGGCGAGCCACAACTAAGTCGGTCACGCCTTTACGAAGTGCATCAATGAGGCCGTCTCGCGGAACCAGCACGGCCCCAGCGAACCAATTCGCTTCATCCTCGTGAGTGGCGTTGTACTCGCTCATCATCATTAAGCCGTCAGGGGTCACGAACATCTTCGCGGGCTCGTGTGTAAGCACTATGTGTCCGATTTCATGCGCGATAGAGTTGTTCTGGCGCGTTTGCGCGTGGCCGCTGTTTGTTATGATGAGACTTTCATCCCCATGGCGAATAGTAGCTGCCGACCAAGAATCTTTGGCCGTATGGGTCAGATGAAAGATGTCGTCAGCAGATAATCCTGGGATGTCATTTGGGGTCCAGATTTCGATTCCGAGATGAGCCGCGAGCTGTCGGGGATCTAGAGGGCCAATAGGAGGAATGCCCAGATCACGCCGGTATCCTCGCGCAGCATTCTCGCACCATGTTTTGAAGCCACGTCGTAGCGTTGGCACGGAGCGCTCACTTCTTTTCTTTCGGCCAAGCGGATTGCGCAGCCAAAATCATTCGCGCTAGTGCCGCCGCTGTTTCTGGAGTCGCGGTGCTTTCGCGCCGAAAGTGAACTTGTGGCGAAGTACCCTCGCGTGAAGGCTGTGCGTCTCCTTCAAGGCCGAGCCATCTCCGAATTTTCTCGTAGTTCTCTAGATCCGGCAGAAAGCCCTTCTCAACGCGAGCGAGGGTCCCATGACTGATGCCGACTTCTCTAGCGGCTGCTCGGACACCTAGCTGGCGTTCTTCTCGCCTTGCCAACACTAATCTGCCTAAATCTTCCAATGGCATCCCGCGCCTCCATCGGGTGATATGTAATACAGTGTTTGACATATGGTCCGCATCGCCGTATTACATATGAACCATGTGCCACAGCGTGAGTCGTCGGTCAACTTCATAGGGGAGCCCCCATGGCAGACTACCAAATCGACTGTGTGAATAAGCCTGACCGCAATAGTCCGCACGATCGCATCACGCACGTGGGCGGACCCAAGCCTGATGGTAGTGGACGGTGGAAGGATACGACTGCGAACGTTGTCCGCTTCATTGAGGACAAGCAGCATCGCTTCTACACTCACGAGGGAAAAGAGCCGACTTGGGTGGGCGTCCGAACGAGCGCCAACGGCAATAAGTTTCTGCAGACCCATGCCAACGGCGTGTGGAAGGACAACCTATTGGCTCTTTCCGAGTGCGGGTGAAGAGCAAACGAGTTCGGTGGGCAGCCAGCGCGGCGCCAATCTTTCGGATTCGAGCAATCTCCCACCCCTCTACCCTCCCCCCGCATCCCCCGGCGAGACAGTCCGGTCGCGTCTGACTTTAACCCCGTCGGCGTTGACGGGCGTGCTAGGCTGCCGCATCCCCCCACGTGCCGGCCTTGGAGCTGCGCCATGAAGTTCATCGATCTGAGTCGTGAACTCTACCACCGCACGCCAGCCCATCCTTCACATCCGCCTATCGCCGTGGCGACTTGGTACGATCATGACGAGGTGAAGGTCGCGGGTAACACGCGCTTCAGCTCGAAGGCGCTGTTTCTCTCGATGAGCGATCATGCGGGTACGCATGTCGACGCACCCTGCCATTTCAATCCCGATCCCAAAGCTCTCTCCGTCGACCAAATGCCCCTGGAGGACTTTTTCACGGAAGCCATTTGCCTCGATCTCAGCCACGTGCCGCTGAAGCATGAGATCACCGTCGAAGAGATGAAGGCAGCGCTGGCGGAGAGCGGGCAGATCATCAAGAAGCGCGACACCGTGCTGATCAACATGGGCGTCAACGCGCGCCTGTTTGGATCGCCGGGCTATTCCACCGACTTTCCGGGCCTGCACGTCGACAGCGTGCACTGGCTTGCCGACCACGGCATTCTGATGTTCGGCGTCGAAGCGGTCAGCCCTGCTCCGCAAGGCGAAGCAAACTTCAAGGCGCACCTCGCCTGCGCCGAGCGCGGGATAACGCACCTCGAATGCCTGTGGAATTTGGAGGCCGTGGTCGGGAAGGGCCGGTTCAGGTTCATCGCCTTCCCGCTCCGCATCCGTGGAGGCACCGCCAGCCCCGTCCGCGCCGTTGCGATGCTGGATGCCTGACGCGGCAGGGTCAAAAGCGGAACATGAGGCCCTGCCCGCATAACCCACGGCCATCCCCAACCCCGTCGCCACACCCCGCATCCCCTGCGAGACAGTCCGATCGCGGGCGGCTATAAGGCCCCGAAAGGCCTAAGCAACCCGGACACGCCATGAGCCCTGCCGCGAGCGCCACCACTGCCACGTCCTACCCGAAGATCACGCCCGAGGTGATCGCCGCCCACGGCTTCAAGGGGGACGAATACGACCGCCTGCTCGGCATTCTCGGCCGCGAGCCGACCTTCCTGGAGCTCGGCATCTTCTCGGTCATGTGGTCCGAGCACTGCTCGTACAAATCGAGCCGCTACTGGCTGCGCCAGCTCCCGACCTCGGGGCCGAAGGTCATCCAGGGTCCGGGCGAGAACGCGGGCGTCGTCGATCTCGGAGATGGCGATTGCGCCGTGTTCAAGATGGAGAGCCACAACCACCCGAGCTTCATCGAGCCGTACCAGGGCGCGGCGACGGGCGTCGGCGGCATCATGCGCGACGTGTTCACCATGGGCGCGCGGCCGATCGCGAACCTCAATGCGCTGCGCTTTGGCGATCCCGCGCATCCCAAGACGCGCAGGCTCGTGTCGGGCGTCGTCTCAGGGATAGGCGGCTACGGCAACAGCGTCGGCGTGCCGACGGTCGGCGGCGAAACCAACTTCGATCCCGGCTACAACGGCAACATCCTCGTCAACGCGATGTGCATCGGCCACGCGCGCTCGGACAAGATTTTCTATTCGGCCGCGAAGGGCGTCGGCCTCTCGGTCGTCTATGTCGGCTCGAAGACGGGCCGCGACGGCATTCACGGCGCGACCATGGCGTCGGCCGAGTTCGACGACAAGAGTGACGAGAAACGCCCGACCGTGCAGGTCGGCGATCCCTTCACGGAAAAGCTGCTGATCGAGGCATGCCTCGAGCTGATGGCGTCCGATGCCATCATCGCCATCCAGGACATGGGGGCAGCGGGTCTCACGTCATCGACCTCGGAGATGGCGGACAAGGGCGGCGTCGGCATCGAGCTCGACCTCGATCACGTCCCGCAGCGCGAGCTGAACATGACGGCCTACGAGATGATGCTCTCGGAGAGCCAGGAGCGCATGCTCATGATCCTGAAGCCGGGATCGGAGGGCGCGGGCGAGGCCGTGTTCCGCAAGTGGGGCCTCGATTTCGCGATCATCGGCAAGACGACCGACACGGGCCGCATGATCGTCAAGCACAAGGGCAGAATCGAAGCGGATCTGCCCGTCGACAAGCTCGCGAACTCGGCGCCGCTCTATCAGCGCCCGTGGGTGCCGACCGTGCCGCCGAAGACCATTCTCGCCGAGTGGGTGCCGGCGCCGTCGTCGCTGCTCGGCACGCTCGAAGAAATGATGAGCGGCCCGCATCTCGGCTCGCGCCGCTGGATCTGGGAGCAGTACGATCATCTCGTGATGGGCGACACGATCGGCCGGCCCGGTGGCGATGCGGCGGTCGTGCGCGTGCACGGCACGAAGAAGGCGATTGCCGCGAGCTGTGATGTCACGCCGCGCTACTGCCTCGCCGATCCGGTCATGGGCACGAAGCAGGCCGTCGTCGAGACGTGGCGCAATCTGACGGCTGTCGGCGCCGATCCGATCGCCATCACGGACAACATGAACTTCGGCAATCCCGAGCGGCCCGAGATCATGGGCCAGTTCGTCGGCTCGGTCGAAGGCATGGGCGAAGCGTGCCGCGCGCTCGGCTATCCGGTCGTGTCCGGCAATGTCTCGCTCTACAACGAGACGAACGGCAAGGGCATTCCGCCGACGCCGGCCATCGGCGGTGTGGGCCTCATTCCGGACTGGTCGAAGACGGCTGACATCAAGCTCAAGCACGATGGCCATCTGCTGATCCTGATCGGGCACGAGGAAGGCCATCTCGGCCAGTCGCTCTATCAGCTGCATGTCA
>JALHOW010000017.1 GCA_022842785.1 Hyphomicrobiaceae bacterium
TGACCGATGCGGCATCCCTTCCTGGAGCCGTTGCGGCAGCGCTCGGTATCGTCCAGCCTCTTAATGATATGATGCCGGCGCTGATGATGCATTTGCGGAACAGGCAGATGCTGCTGGTGCTGGACAGCTGCGAGCACCTCGTCGAGGCCGCCAGCATCCTCGCCGAGCGGATACTTGAACAAGCACCCGGCGTGCGCATTCTGGCCACCAGCCGCGAGGCCTTGCGCGCACAAGGCGAGCGCGTCCACAGGCTTGCGACGCTCAGCGTTCCAGCAGAATCCGCGACCCTGACCGCGGTCGAGGCGCTCGACTATTCGGGCATTCAGCTCTTCGTCGAACGGGCGACCATCAGTCGGGATGAATTCGAGCTGACCGATACGAACGCGCCGTTGGTTGCCGAGATCTGCCGCCGCCTGGATGGCATTCCTCTCGCCATAGAGCTGGCTGCCAGTCGCGTGGACGTGTTCAGCATACGCGATCTCCTGCAGCTCCTCGGAGACCGGTTGAAGCTGGTTGTGAAGGGGCGCCGAACGGCGCTGCCGCGCCACCGCACGCTCGCTGCGACGCTCGACTGGAGCTATGAGTCGTTGCCGCCGCCGGAAAGTCAGGTCCTGCGACGCTTGTCGATGTTCACCGGTCCATTCTCGCTCGAGGGTGCGCGCACCATCGCCGGCGGGCGCAGCGGCAACAGTCATGTCATTGAGCTCCTCGCGAACCTCGTCTCCAAATCGCTCGTGACGGCCGACGTGAGTGGCAATGATCCGCGATACAGCCTGCTCGAGACGACGCGCGTCTACGCGCATGAAAAGCTCGTCGAGAGCGGAGAGGCGCAGGAAATAGCAAGGAGCCATGCCGAGTACCTGCGCGCGCTCTTCGCCGTTGCGCAATCCGAATGGAGTAGCCGCCCGGTCGCCGAATGGCTCGCTGTGTACGGCCGTGAAGTCGAGAACGTACGCCGGGCGCTCGACTGGGCATTCTCCTCAGCCGGAGATCCATCGCTTGGCGTGGCGCTCACCACGGCTGCCGTGCCGTTGTGGCTGCAGATGTCCTCGATGGGCGAATGCCGCGCGAACGTCGAGCGCGCCCTCGCGCATATCGAGAACACCGGCGACGAGAGCCGCGAGGCCCTCATGCAGCTCCATGCGGCACGCAGTCTCTCGCTGATGTACACCATGTCATCGTCGCGTGAGGTCGACGCGGCTTGGATGACGACGCTCAAGATTGCCGAGGAATGCGGGGACGCCGACTACCAGCTCCGCGCAATCTGGGGCCTCTTTGCTGGCGCGGTCAACAGCTCGAACTGCCTGACGGCGCTCTCTCTCGCAAATCGCTTCCGTGAGCTCGCCAAGGATCAGAACGAGCAGCTCATCGGCGATCGGATCATCGGCGTCGCCTTGCACTTCATCGGCGATCAGGCAGGCGCGCGCGAGCACACCGAACGCATGATGGCGCGTTATATCGCGCCCACTCATGGCGCGCACATGGTGCGCTTCCAGAACGATCAGCTCATTGCCGCGCGCCGTGTGCTCGCTCCCGTACTCTGGCTGCAGGGATATCCTGAACGGGCCATGAGCATGGTCGAGCAAAGCGTCAGCGACGCGCTCGCGATCAATCACGCCCTCACCCTCTGCAATCTGCTGGCGCAATCTGCTTGCCCGACCGCCACGCTCACGGGCGACCTCCAGGCTATGGAGCGCTATGTCAATCTCCTCGTGGACCGCTCGGAGCGCCATGGCCTGAACATCTGGAATGCCTACGGCAGGGCTTTCCGCGGCGTTCTCCTGATGAGGCGCGGAAAGCCGCGCGAAGGTATGCCGCTGTTGCGGAACGCGACTGCTGAGCTTCTGCGCGCCAACTTCACTCAATATTACTCGCCATTTCTCGGCGCGGTTGCCTACGGCTTCGGGCTCTTGGGCGACGTCTTGCAAGGGCTCAGCACGATCGATGATGCGCTCGCGCGCAGCGACGCGACGTCGGAGCGCTACTTCATGCCCGAGCTCATGCGCATCAAAGGCCGGCTTGTGCTTCAGCAGGCTCGGGAGGGATGTGCGATCGTTGCCGAGGGCATCTACAGGGATGCGCTCGAGCTCGCCAACAGCCAGGGCGCCTTGTCCTGGGAGCTGCGCATCGCGATCAGCCTCGTGAGCCTTCTGCACCAGGCGGGGCGCAAGGCAGAGGCACACGACCTGCTCGCCCCCGTCCTCGGTCGCTTTACGGAGGGCTTCGATACGGAAGCGCAGGTGATCGCTAGAAGACTGCTGAAGGCCTGATCGTCCGCCTATTCGATGAGGCCGACGCTCCTTGGCAGCCACAAGCTGATCGCCGGGAAGTAGATGCACAATGCGAGGCCGACGAGCTGCAACGCGATGAAGGGCAACATTGCGCGGTACACATCCGACATGCTCACGCCGGCGGGCGCCGTTCCCTTCATGTAGAAGAGCGTCGTGCCGTATGGCGGTGACATGAACGCCGTCTGGACATTAACCGCGATCAGTGTGGCGAACCAGATCATCGCGGCTTCGGCACTGCCCGCGATATCCGAGAAATCGTACCTCGCGAAGATGGGACCGAAAATCGGAAGTACGATGACGCAGATCTCGAGCCATTCGAACGGGAGGCCGAGCACGAAGATAAGAAGCATCACGAAGATCAGCATCTCCCAGCGATTGTCGATGCCGAGATGCCGCAGAAGATCGACAACGAGATCGTCACCACCGAGCACACGGAACACATACGAGAATCCCGTCGCGCCGAGGAAAATGAGGAACACGAGCGCGTTGGCTCGGCAGGAGACGTAGATCGCGTCATTGAGCATGGAGATGGACAAGCGCCGATTGAGCGCTGCGATCAGCATCGAGGCGATCACGCCGATCGCCCCACTCTCCGTCGGCGTCGCCAAGCCAGCGAATATCGACCCGAGCACCAGCACCAGCAGCGCCGTCATCGGAAGCAGGCCGCGCAGAACCGCCCACCAGAACTCGGATCGCGATAGGGGATAGTGATCTGCAGGCGTGCGTGGTGCGGCGGCCGGCCTGAGCAACGCGACGGAGATGACATACGCGATATAGAGGCCCGATAGCAGCAGGCCTGGCATGACCGCCGCAAGAAGCAAGCCGCCGGCCGGGATGGACAGCATCTCGGCCATGACGACCAGCATGATAGCGGGCGGAATAAGGATGCCGAGTGTGCCAGCCGACCCGATGGTGCCGATCGCCAGGCGCGTATCGTAGCCGGCTGCGAGCATCTGTGGCAGCGCGATCACCGAGAGCGTCACGACCGCAGCTCCGACGATCCCGATCGGCGCCGCCAGGATGGTGCCCATGACCAGCACGGACACCGCGAGCGCACCGGGGCACCACTGCATCAAGGCCTCGGTTGCGCGCAGCATCTCGCGCGCAGAGCCGGACCGCTCGAGTATTGCCCCCATTAAGATGAACATCGGAATGGACGCAAGCACCGGATCGGAAGCCGCCCCGCCCCACATGCGCAGCACGATGTTCGAGAGGCCGATGAAGCTGAAAACCCCGAGCCATACGCCTGCAAGTGCAAAGGCCAGTGCAAGGCCGCCCATGACGAAGGCCACGGGATAGCCGAGAAAAATTGCGACGAACATGGAGAGAAACATGACGAGGGCGAGATGATCGGCGAGCCAGTCCATGGCGGAGGATCACCTTCGTCCTAGATATCGGAGACCACGTGGCCGATCCGGAGATCGACCTCGCGCGCTGACCTGCCGCCGAACAGGACGACGATTACACGCAGCAGCACGCTCAAGATGCCGAGCACGACGAGCCAGAGGCCTGCCGCATAGATGCCCTTGATGATCCAGCGATAGGACAGGCCGACGCCGCTCTCGGACCGTTCGCCGACTGCAAAGGAGAGTGCAACAAAATCGAGGCTGAAGTACGCGAGCAAACCGATGTAAGGGAGCGCCAGCAGCAGGCATCCGCCGAACTCGACCCACGCCCTGCCGCGCTCGCTCAGTCGCTCATGCAGGGAATCGATCCGCGGATGCGCGTTGATCGTGTAGCAATACCCCATCCACAGCGAGAAGATCGCCGTGTGGAGGTGCCATTCGAGCTCCTGCAGTTTCGTATATGGCAATGGCAGGCCGAGTTTGCGTGCCGTCACATCGAAGACCGTGACGAATGCCATGGCCACTATGAGCCAACCCGATACTCGGGCAATCCTCTCGAGCAGCCAGCGCAATGCATCTGACAATTTGAGGAGCAGATCCATCGCGCCGTTCCAGCTATCTCTTGCCGAGATAGGTCGACTTCAAGGTCTGCGCCTCGCCCCATATGGCGTAACGCTTTCGAAATTCCAGGTAGTGATCCGCGACCCGCTTGAAGGTGGCGTCTTTCGCAGATTCTTCAGCGATGACTTCGAGCCAGGCCTTCTCGAAGGTCGCCAGATCCTCATCGCTCCAGCGCCGGATCATTACCTTGTGCCGGTCGCGCATCTCGGCCATGGCATCGAACTGCATGGCCTCGCTTTCGGCGTAGGTGTAGACGATTTGGGCCCGTCCGGCGATCTCGAGCATAGCCTTGTACGATGGTGGCAGGGCGTCCCACGCCTTCTGGTTGACGAGGAGATGGCTGCATGTTGCCGGCTGATGCCAACCGGGGAAGTAGTTGTGCTTTGCGACCTGATGGAAGCCGAGCTTGATATCCATCATCGGCATGGCGTACTCGGTGGCGTCGAGTACGCCGCGCTCCAGCGCCTGATAGATATCGGCAGGTGCCAGAAGCTGCGGCGACACGCCTAGCTTCGCCATCACCTGGCCGCCGAGACCGAAGAAGCGCATCTTCAGGCCCTTCAGCTCGGCGATGGATTTCACCTCCGAGCGAAACCAGCCGGAGGTCTCAGGGCCAATGCAGAATGAATCGATGGCGACGAGGCCGTGCTTGCCATAGATCTCGTCGCGCAGCGCATTGCCGCCGCCGAACCACTTCCAGGCCAGATACTCGCCGAGCTGCGGTCCGAACGGTATCGAAGAAAAGAAAGCGAGCGC
>JALHOW010000018.1 GCA_022842785.1 Hyphomicrobiaceae bacterium
ATCGTCGTCCGGTTGACCATCGATCCGGCGCGGGGACGCCAGAGTGATCCCGTATGGATGCCGAACAGATCTGCCGCGCCATCACGGATGAATTCGAAGCTGTTGCGACGCTCGATCAGCGTCAGGCCTTCCCGGATGAGGCGTTCGAGCTCGACCGAGCGGACTTCAGATCCGTCCTGCTCGCACTGGCTGGTCCGCTGCGCGGTCTCGTTCTTGTCCAGCTCCTGCTCGATGCGGTCGATGCGGCGGTGGAAGATATTGACGGTGGACCACAGCAGGACCTCGAGATCGGGCTCGAGGCGGGTATCCGACAAGGTGGCGACGAGCGCGTCGAAGATGTCCGCGAGAGCACCTTGAATCTTTTCCGGCTCGGGGAGTGGACGCGGATCGGCTTCATCGTCGAAGGGGCGATGCGCGTAAAGTGCCAGCTCATCGAGCAGCTGGGCCGTCGGTGACGCCGTGCGGTCAGGGAGATGATCGATGGTCATGGAAAACGTCTCCTCAGCGAGGCCGCGCCCATCGCGGCCTTCCGGCGACGGACCAGCCGGGACCGGTCGCGGCCAGCACCCAAAGGCGGAGCCTGCAGGGCCGCAGCGCAGCGGAGGACGGCAAGCGCGGCCTGCGGCCGCGCGCCGCCGTTGCGGCCGCGGCTGGTTCTGGCCCGATCGCCCCTTAGGAAGGCCGGGCGCGGCTGGTGAGCTGAGAGGTCGTTCCGTGCCGCCCGACCACGGACGGTACGCATCACAACCGGCCGGATGGCGCCGCGAGATGAAAACGCTCGACGTCGGCCGGATGAACTTGCGGACGGACGATCGCGCGCAGTTCGTCGAGACCGAAGGCGACGAGATCCTCATTGAAGTCGCCGAGACGTGGCGACAGCGTGATCGCTTCAATCCCGGCAGCCGCGGCGCGTTCGGTCAGCGTCGCTACGGCACCATCCCCGGCGGGATCGATGTCGCGGGCGATATAGAGCCGTCGCAGCGTATCCGGAAACAGGATGGCCGACAGATGCGCGGCCGATAGCGCCGCCATCATCGGGATGCCCGACAACACCATGCGCAAGGACAATATCGTTTCGATCCCCTCGCCAGCTGCCATCACCTCAGCCGAGGAACCGAGCCGCACGGCATGGCCGAGGAGCGCGCCCATGGCTTTGCGCGGCGTCTCGATCGGCGCCTTGCCGGTGCCGGATGGGTCGAGCCATGTGCGATGCGCGCCAGTGATGACCCCCTTGAGGTCCGCGACGCTGGCAATCATCGCCGGCCAGTTCTGGCGTGGGGCCTCGTTATCGGCACGGTAGTAGCAGCGCGGATGAAAGCGCAGCGCTCCGACATCGTGCAGACGGTCTATGCAGCGTTGGCGAAGATAGGTTTCCACCAATGTGCTGAGGATTGGCTGCGACGCGGCGATGAGACGCCGTGCGGCCTCGGGCGAGCCGGTTGGGGCCGGTACCGTGTGGGTCCTGTGCGGTGGCTCGGGCTCCGGACGCGGCAGACTAAGAAAGCGGTGCGCCTCGTCGGCAACGTCGCGGAAGTCGATGAACCCCAAGCTCTCACGGATCACGTCGAGCAGATCGCCGTGCTCCCCGGTTGCCGAGTCGGTCCACTTGCCGGCCGCCCCCTTGCCGCTTTCCAGCCCGAACAGGCGGACATACAACGAGCGTCCCGGCGTATTGCGCACGTCGCCGACGATCCAATAGCGCCCCACGCGCCGACCGTTGGAGAGGTACTGACGGCACACCGCTTCGGCCTCCCGCGCGAGGTGGTGCGCCAAATCACTGGCGGATGAGCTCATGATCATCTCGATATAGGCGTTCACAAGCGCCAATACGAGACGATCTCCTGCGCCTCACGATGGTGTTCGAGCATCTGCCGATAGAAGCGATGCCGCAATTCGCGCTTAGCCGGATCGCGGCGTGCTACCGGAGTGAGCTTCCTGGTGGCGGCGCGGACGACGGCGCGCCAACCGTCGTGGACTGTGATGTCGAGACGCAGGTAGGTGCCATAGGTCATGGCGGTCCTCCGAAAGAAAAATGCCCGGCACAGGGCCGGGCAAAGGTGGACTGGGATCTGAGCGCTTCTATTCAGCCGCCATCACCTGCGGCGTCTCATCGACGTCCCTGGCCGTTGCACTGCTCATGCCGACCGTGCGCAAAGGCTCGGGGAGCCAGCCGGTGCCCTCGAGCAGCCGCTCGGCCTCCTTGGCCATCTCGGCCTTCTTCAAATGCGCGAGGCACTCGGCCGCCTTTTCCCCTTTGGCCTCGCGCACGGCATCGAGAATACGGGCCTTGGTGACGTGTCTGAGGAACGCATCGACGGTCGGCTTCCAGCCGGCCGCCGCCATGTCGAGCGTGACCGTGGACGCGAGACGACCAGCGTGACGCAGTGCCTTCGGCCGCCGGTCATAGGGCTGGTACACGGCATTGACCGTGAGCCCGACGCAATGCGCAAACAGGGCCTGCCGGCTGTCGGTGTCGAGTTCGGCCAGCATGTCCCACAGATCGCTGGCGTCCTCGGGCATCTGCTCGTTCCAGGCCTTGTGCCGTGCTTCGATCGCCTTGGCCGACAGCGTGTCGGCGAGCCCGGACGTGTGGCCGAACAAGACGCTCTTCGCCTCGATCTCCAGGCACGAGTCGAAGCCGTAGTGATAGAAGAGTTTTAGGCACAGTGCGTGCAAGGCAGCGCGAAGCGCGATGTCGGGATCATGCGCGATCGCTTCGCGGAGCGCCAATGTACGGTGCGCCGTTAGCTCGGTCATGAGCCGATCCGACAGGGGGCGATTGCCGTCTTCCTCTTCGGGCTCATCGACGGGTTCGTCCCTATCCGTGCCGAAATCCTCTCCGGATGACGCCATCTGCTGGCGATCGGGCTCATCGCCTTCGGATTCATCGTCGGCTGCGATCGGCGGCTCGTCCTTGGGCCGCACATAGCCGCGCTCGACGCGCAGCGTCCCGGTACTGTCGATGCTGACGAAGGCACCAGCCCGCGCGAGGTCATCGGGCTCGTACACCACCGGGCGTTGCTCCAGTGCTTCCAGCGCCGTCTCGATCTCGCCGAGACGCCGGTCGATTTCCTCCGGCATGTCCGGAGCTTCGGCGTACTCGGCTTCGAGTCGGTCGAGCTCGGCCTGGAGCGCGTCCCGGGTGGCGATCTCCTCGTCGGTCAAGGGGACCTCGCGACCGCTGAGATGGCGCAAGCCGTGGCCATAGCCATACGGGAGCTCTGTCACCACCTCGATCCACTTCCAGCCCTCGGCACGAACAGTGGCGGCTTCGCGCTCGAGCTTCTCGGCGACGAGTTTCTCGAGCAGGGGTGGTTCCTGCAGCCAGCCGCCGTCATCGGGCTCGAAGAGATCGCGCAAGATCGTGCCGCCGGCTGCCTCATAGGCTTCCGTGCCAACGAACTGGGCGCGTTTGTCGGAGGCACGTACGGCTCCCTCGGTCAGCAGTCGGCGGATATGAAAGGGTTCCTTGTTGTAGGAGTGCTGCAGGGCTTCCCACACCTGCTCTTGCCGCTCATGATCAGGATTGACGGTGAAGCCCATGAGCTGATCAAGCGTCATGCCGTCATCGCAATACACGTCGAGCAATTTTGTTGAGACCGCCGCGATCCGCAGACGCTGGCGCACGACATTGACGGACACGAAGAAGGCAGCCGCGATATCCTCTTCGGGTTGACCCTTGTCGCGCAGGGCCATGAACGCGCGGAACTGATCGAGCGGATGCAGCGGCGCGCGCTGGACGTTCTCGGCGAGCGAATCCTCCTCGGCGGAGACATCTGTATTGGCCGCGCGGACGATGCAGGGAATGGGTGCTGTCTTTGGGAGGCGCTTCTGCCTGACGAGCAGTTGCAGAGCGCGAAAGCGGCGCCCGCCGGCTGGGATCTCATACATCCCGGTCTCATTGCCGTCGCCGTCGAGCACGGGGCGCACGGTGAGGCTCTGCAGGAGCGTGCGCCGCGCGATGTCTTCGGCCAGCTCCTCGATGGCGACGCCCGCTTTGATGCGACGGACATTGGACTGGCTCAGTACGAGGTTATTGAACGGGATGTCACGCGATGCGCTGAGCGCGATCTTCTGAGTGGTCTTGGTCATGATGGTTCTCCACGGCGGGCGGCCGAGAGCCACTCTCTCGACCTTCAGCCCGCCGCAAAGCTCACAACCCCTCTTTCCCTCTGGCCGCGTCTCACCCCCGCTCGCGCAAGGCGGCCGCCGCCTCCCGCAGGCGCCGTTCGTCGAGCACGATGCGACCGGCTCTACGCGCAGCTTCGGCGTAGACGGAAAGCGCGAACGTTCCCTCGAAGTAGAGATCGCGTTCGATGCCGAGCCCGAACGGCAGACGCACGGACGCCATCTCGATGAGGCTGAAGCTGCCCAGTTCCGGACACCCAATGCCGAGATCGGCGAGACCGAACTATGTGGAGTACAAAATTATGTGGGGTAGTTTCGATGAGGCGCCTGAACTCGGCACATCGATAGGACATCGCTCAACATAACCGAGACGCTCCTGA
>JALHOW010000019.1 GCA_022842785.1 Hyphomicrobiaceae bacterium
GTACGCCCTTCACCAGCGCGTAGATCGCCGGGATCACGGCGAGCGTCAGCACGATCGATGACACCATGCCGCCGATCATCGGCACGGCGATGCGCTGCATCACCTCCGACCCGGTGCCGTGGCTCCACAAGAGCGGCAGGAGGCCGCCGATGATGGCGGCGACGGTCATCGCCTTCGGGCGCACCCGCATCACCGCGCCTTCGATGACTGCGGCCATCAGGTCGGTGCGAGTGAGCGGCTGGCCCTCCGCAGCGCGCCGCGCGCGGACCTCTTCCAGAGCATTGTCGAGGTAGATCAACATGACGACGCCGGTCTGCGCGGCGACCCCGGCGAGCGCGATATAGCCGACCGCGACCGCTACGCTCATGTTGAAGCCCATCCACCATTGCAGCCAAAAACCGCCGACCAGCGCGAACGGCACCGACAGCATGACAATCAGCGTTTCCGTCAGCCTGCCGAAGTTGAGATAGAGCAGCAGGAAGATGATCGCGAGCGTGAGCGGCACGACGAATTTCAGCCGCGCCTCGGCGCGCTGCATGTATTCGAACTGGCCGCTCCATTCGAGGCTGTAGCCAGGCGGGAGCTTCACCTTCTCGGCCACCGTCCGCCGCGCCTCGTTGACGTAACCCCCCAGGTCCGGGTTCGCGGTATCGACGAAAATGTAGGCCGCGAGCCGGGCGTTCTCGGTGCGAATCGTCGAGGCGCCGCGCGTGGTCTCGATATGCGCGACATGACCGAACGGGATCTTCAACCCCGCCGCGCTTTCCACCAGCACGTCGGAGGCGATCATTTCCGGATCGGAGCGCAAGTCCCGCGGATAGCGCACATTGACCGTGAAGCGCCGCCGCCCCTCCACCGTCGTCGCCACCGTCTCCCCGCCGAGCGCAAGCCGCACCGCCTCCTGGAACGCGCCGACCGACACGCCGTAGCGCGCGAGCGCCTCGCGATTCGGCACCACGTCGAGGTAGTATGCGCCGGTCACGCGCTCGGCATAGACGCTGCGCGTCAAAGGTACTTGGCGCATGACGGCCTCCACCTCTCTCGCCACGCGCTCGATCTCGGCCAGGTCCTGGCCATAAACCTTGATTCCGATCGGCGTGCGGATGCCGGTGGACAGCATGTCGATGCGCGCCTTGATCGGCATGGTCCATGCGTTGCTTACCCCGGGCAGCGTAACCGCCTGGTTCATCTCCGAGACGAGCGCGTCGATCGTGAGGCCCTTGCGCCATTCGCTTTCGGGCTTGAGCACGACGACGGTCTCGAACATCTCAAGTGGCGCCGGATCGGTCGCGCTCGCCGCGCGGCCCGCCTTTCCGAGCACCGCTGAGACTTCGGGGAAACTTGCAATGATCCGGTTCTGCGTTTGCAGGAGCTGCTGCGCCGCCGTCACCGACAATCCCGGCAGGGTTACCGGCATGAACAGGAGCGTGCCTTCGTTCAGGTTCGGCATGAACTCGCTGCCGGTGCGCTGGAATGGATAGACCGCTGTCGCCATCGCAAGAATGGCGAGCCCAACCGTCGCCGCCTTGTGGCGCAGCACGACATTGATGATCGGCCGATAGAGCCAGATCAGGAACCGGTTCACCGGGTTCTTGTGCTCAGGCCAGATCTTGCCGCGCACGAACAGCACCATCAGCACCGGCACCAGCGTGATCGACAGCACCGAGGCCGCCGCCATGGCGAAGGTCTTGGTGAAGGCGAGCGGGCGGAAAAGCCGGCCCTCCTGCGCTTCCAGCGTGAACACCGGCAGGAACGACACGGTGATGACGAGAAGCGAAAAGAACAGCGCAGGGCCGACTTCTGCCACGGCCTTTGCGAGCACTTCGAGCCGCGGCTTGTCCGGATTGCGCTCCAACTGCTTGTGCGCGTTCTCGATCATCACGATGGCGGCGTCGATCATGGCGCCAATCGAGATGGCAATGCCGCCCAGGCTCATAATGTTGGAGCTGACGCCCAGCGCCCGCATGACGATGAAGGCCATCAAGACGCCGATCGGCAACATCACGATCGCCACCAGCGCGCTGCGCACATGCAGGAGGAAGACGATGGTAACGAGCGCCACCACGATGCTTTCCTCGATCAGCGTGCGCTTGAGCGTGTCGATGGCGCGCAGGATCAGGTCGGAACGGTCGTAGATCGTGTTGATCACCGTGCCTTCCGGCAGGTTGCCGTTCGCCTCGGCGATCTTCTCCTTCACGCGCGCGATCACGTCGAGCGTATTCTCGCCGTGCCGCTGCACGACGATGCCACTCACGACCTCGCCTTTGCCATTGAGTTCGGCGATCCCGCGTCGCTCGTCGGGACCGAACTCGACGCGCGCAATGTCCTGCAAACGCACCGGCGTGCCGTTCGAGCTGCGCAGCACCGCCTTTTCGAGATCGCCCTCGCCGCCGACATAGCCGCGCCCGCGCAGGATGTATTCGGTCTCGGCCATCTCGACGACACGCCCGCCGACCTCCCCGGTCGAGGTCATGATTGCCTCGCGCACTTCGCGCAACGTCATGCCGTAACCGCGCAGCCGCAGCGGATCGACGATCACCTGATATTGCCGCACATAGCCGCCGACGCTGGCGACTTCCGCGACGCCCGGGGTCGCCGCGAGCCGGTAGCGCACATCCCAATCTTGTAGTGCGCGCAGCTCGACCAGCGATTCTTTCACGCTCTCGATGGTATATTGGAAGACCCAGCCGACGCCGGTCGCGTCGGGCCCCAGCACGGGTGTCACGCCGGCGGGCAACCGCCCCGTCGCGCCGTTGAGGTATTCCAGCACGCGCGAGCGTGCCCAGTAGATGTCGGTCCCGTCCTCGAACACGACATAGATGAACGAGACGCCGAAATTGGAGAACCCGCGCACCACCTTCGAGCGCGGCACGCTGAGCAGCGTCGTCGTCAACGGATAGGTGACCTGGTCCTCGACCACCTGCGGCGACTGGCCGGGGAATTCGACATAGACGATCACCTGCGTGTCGGAAAGGTCCGGGATCGCGTCGACCGGCGTCGTGCGCAGCGCCCAGAGACCTGCGACCGTGATGAAAAAGGTCCCGAGCAGCACCAGGAAGATGTTGCGGCTCGACCACTCGACAATGCGCGCGATCATTGTCTGTGCCCCGCATGCGGGTCGCTATTGTTCGGCGCGCGGGATTGCTTGCGTCCCGCCGGCGCGGCGCTCTGCGATGGCGGGCCGTTCTGCTGTGCCGGCGCCTCCTTCTCGGCCGGGCGCGCTTCGGTGAAGGCGGCGAGTGCTGCTTTGAGGTTGCTTTCGGCGTCGATCAGGAAGTTCGCGCCGGTAACGACCTTTTCGTTGCCCGAGAGCCCCTCGAGCACTTCGACGAAGCCGTCGGCGCGGCGGCCGGTGCGGATGCTGACCGGCTTGAACCGTCCCTCGCCCACCTCGACCAGCACGGCCTTGGTCTTGCCTCCATCAATGACCGCCGACGCCGGTGCCGCAAGCACCGCCTTGCCGGCGGTCGCCGAAGCCGCGATGTCGATCGTCGCCAGCATCTGCGTCTTCAAGCGCCCGCCCGGATTGTCGATGGTGACCCGCACGCGCCCTGTGCGCGTATTGGAGTCAAGCGTCGGGTAGATGCGGTCAACGACGCCGCTGAACACCTCGCCCGGATAGCTCTTCACCTCGACAGCCGCCGGCGCCTTCAACTCGAGCGCGCCCATGTCGGACTCGAACACATCCACCATGACCACGACCTTGGACAGATCGACAATGGTGAAGAGTTGCTCTCCCGGCCGGAACATCAGTCCCGCCAGCGCTGTTTTCGCGATCACCGTGCCGGTCGCCGGTGCCGGGATCGGCAGGCTTCGCAAGACGCGTCCGGATGCCCGCACCGCTTCGATCTGCTCGTCGGACAATCCGAGATTGAGCAAGCGGTTGCGCCCGGCCTGAAGATCGCCGGGCTGTTTGGTGCTGGCCGACACCAGGAAGTCCGCTTGCGCGCGCAACAGGTCGGGGCTGTAGACCTCCATCAGGGGCTCGCCCTTTGTGACGAGTTGCCCCGTCTCGTTGGCGTGCAGCACTTCGATCCAGCCCTCGAAACGCGGCGCGACGATCCAGGTGCGCCGCTCGTCGGCGGAAATCGTGCCGATCGCGCGCACGCGGCGTGTCATCGGTCGCTGCTCGACCGCCTGCGTACGGACGCCAAGCGTCTGCACACGCGCCGGGCTCACCGCGACCACTCCAGCGTCGTCGTTGCCGTCCGCGTAGACGGGAATGTAGTCCATCCCCATCGGGTCCTTCTTCGGCGTCGGCGAGATATCCGGCAGACCCATCGGATTGCGGTAATAGAGAATGCGCCGCGGCCCCGTGCTTTTGTTCTCCGCAAACTCCTCGTCCTTCGGCAGCGGGGGCAGCGCCTTTGCGATCTGCGAGGGATAGACGGGCAGATAATCCATGCCCATCGGGTCCTTGCGCG
>JALHOW010000020.1 GCA_022842785.1 Hyphomicrobiaceae bacterium
GGCCGATGCCGGCAACGACTTCGTCGATGGTCAGAGCATCTTTGCTCATGCTGGTCTCCCATGCTGGAAAGAAGCCCGCGCCTGCCGGCTGGGGCGGTGATGAACGCAGACGCGGTTGGTTTGATCTCAAGAGCGGCCTACGGGCCGGCGCGCGGTCGCGCGCTCGCCGGCTGCGCCGGCGGTAAGGTATCGACACTTCATGAGCGCCCGAGGGGCGCCGGCCGAACAGGCCGGACTCAAGAAAGATCAGGCCGCGATGTGCGTCTTGATGATCTCACCAAGGGCGCTCTGGCGGCGGGCGACCGCCGCGAGCACCTCAGGCACGATCGAGAGCTCCTCCTTGCGCACCGACACGATGCGGGCCGGAGCGCACGACGGGAAGGTCACGGGCGACACCTCCCAGAGGTCGATCTCTCTGACCAGCTGCACGCGGTCGTCGGAATAACCAACGGGGCAGGGGTGGAGTCCATAGCGCTGCTCGACGTCGGCGGCCTGCACCCATTCGTCGGCCAGGATCTCGAACCCGATCGAGAGCCCATCGACAGCGTTGGCCTTCAGCAGCGCGTGCACCTCGCGCGCGCGGGCCACTTCGAGGATCAGCCGCCCTTCGCAGAAGAGACCGTGATCGTCCTCGCGGACCTCAGTCCAGACCCCGATCGGTTCGTCGGTGTTATGCTGCCACAGCATCTTCGGCATGGTGCCGTTGACCTTGTGACGGTCGATGCTCTTCTTGAAGGCGCCCGGCATCACGACAGAGCCGAAGGTGTCGACCACACCGAAGACCGAGCCATAGCCTGAGAAGATGCCGTCCTCGTTGACGGTGCCGGCGCGGAGGCGAACGGGCGAGCCTACCCTGTTCTGACTGGCCGCGACCTGCTGACGGCGATGCAGCGGGAGGATCATGCGGATGTCTCCTCGGTAGTGCTCTCCCCGAGCGCGTTGGCGATCTTGCTGAGCGTGCTCTCGTCGACCTCACTGCTGCCAGCCGGCGGGCGAATGGCGGGCGGCGTTTGGCGCGGCGTCAATCCCGTGTTGTTGGCCTGGAGCTGCACGCGATCCATGGCCGGATCGTCGATCGGGTCCATGTCCTCTTTGTCGCGGATCTCGTTCGGCGACATGAAGATCTTGACCGCCTTCTCGTAGGCGGTCATGCGGTCGCCGAGCGTCGCGCGCGCGATGGCGTCGACGTTGAGCTTGAAGAAGTGCTCGCGGTCCTTGCGGCCGATGATGTCGCGCTTGACCGTCAGCTCGTAACGCCGGGCCCAGGGCAGGATCGTGTGCGAGATGTGCGCGAGGCCCGTCTGCTCGAGCGAGCCGTAGGACTGGTTCGCGCTCGGCACCATCACCGCCCATGGATGCACGCGCATGAAGCGACAGATCTCTTCTATCTGGAACTTTCTGTTCTCGATCACCTGGCTATCAGAGGCCGACTGCGTGATGGCCTTGAAATCGAATTCGGCATCGAGGACAGCGATGCCGCCGGTGCCGCCTGGGCCGTAAGCCGCCAGCCACGCGGAGCGCACTTCGTCGCGCTGATTCTTGGCGAGAGCGCCCTTGGACGAGAGAACACCGCTCGGGCGGAGGTCGTTCTTGTGATATCGCGACTGGCTCTGCTCGATTGCCGCCGCAAGCGCAAGCGCCTCACGCGCCAGACCGGACATATTCCAGCCCGAGACGGAGTCCGCCATGGGGCCGTTGAGGCACCAGATGTCTCGCTGAGACACGGGACCGAAGGCTGCCGCATACCCGGAGATCTGATAGGTGATCTCCCAGTCCGGCTCTTGACGGCGGGTGCAGCTGCCGGGCAAGAGCGGCAGAATTTCCTCGACATTGCCTTGCTGGTCGCGCACGAGCCAAGCATAGGCCGCGCCGTGAATGGCCGCGGTGCCGACCATGTACTCGGCGAGCTCCTGCGAGGTCATCCAGTCGTTGGGCGCACTCGTCAGCAGGTCGAATAGTGCGTGGTCAGTCGCCATCGTCGTGCGCTGCCGATCGCCCTTGAGGACGCGCCGCATGAGATGGCCTGGGAGCTTTCCGACATCCTCGGAAATAACGCGCTTGCACGCAAAAAACACCGCGACGCGCATGGCAAGGTCCGCCGACATACGGACGCCGGCGAGTGTGGGGCCGCCATTGCCACCCGGACCGAGATAGAACTCCTGCCAGGCGTCGTTGTTGCCGAGCACGCGCGGCATGTCACTACGAAGCGACGGCGGCACATCATCGCGCAGGTGGTCGGGCTCGTTGTGCGGCAGGACGGTGATCGGAACCGGATTATTCCGGTAGTCCGGCGGCAGCCATGGCGTCGAGCTCTTGGCGAGATGGTCGTACATTGTGTGCTCGCTCCCGCTCGCCAAGAACGGCCTACAGGCCGGCGCGCGCTTGCGCGCTCAGGACGTCGATCAAACGCTCGTACCGAGGATCAGGATGTCGTACGTGACGCTCGATCCTGAGCTGCCATTGGCGATCTTGAGAAGGTCTCCGGTGCCGGCCGCAACCGTCCAGCCGGCGGCTGGCGCCGTGATCAGCAACATACCGCCCGGCGGCACCTTGACGGTGTTGTTGGCTGCTCCGAATGGCGCGGCGAAGGCATTCGAAGCGGCTCCGCCGACGACGACATCGTTCACGTTCCCGGGTGCAGCCATGATCAAGATGGACTTCACCTTGGCCATCGTCTGTGCGGCGACTCCGAAAGGCGAAGCGAGACCGCCGGCGAGATCGAGATCCTCACTCGCGGAAGCCGCCAGCGTGCGGCGATCCGAGAACATGCGGTCAGCCTGGCCTGCGCCGGTGCCTGGCGCTATCGGCGTCACTCGAGTCGCTGAGAATTCGAAATCCACCGCGCCGAGCGGATTGCTGCCAGCAAGGTGGCCACGAACGTCAACGGCGATGTTGGCTGTAACCGACATGGGTCAATTCCCTCGGCTGGCGTGAGCGGTGAAATCCGGCGGACGACTGGCTTTAGGCCGCTTCGTCCTGCTCCTCGTCCTCTTCGTCGTCTGCGGCGTCGTCCTCCTCGTCCGGCTCTTCCTCGCCATCAGCTTCGCCTTCGTCGCCTTCTTCGTCGGCGGCGCCGGTCAGCTGCGTGATGCGCGTGAAAAGCTCGGTCTCGACGTCGGCCTGAGCCTCGGTCAACTCTGACCACTCGTCATAGAGAGCAGTGAGCTGCTCGTCGCCGAGCGCCTCGACGGCGGTGCGGATCTCATCGTTCGTCGGCTTCTCGGCACGCGTCGGCATTTGATGTCCCCTCTAAAGTGGCAGCACGAGCAGGCTGCTCGATGCCAGATAGCTCTTGCGCTCGGCGCCGGGTGACGCCATTGCCAGCGCGTTCACGAGCGCGGCAATGCCGTCGATCTTCCCGTGTGCGCGCTTCTTGCTCATCTTCGAGTTGCCGTGATCGTCGTCCTTGATCACCGCGTTCGAGGCCTGCCACTTGAGAACCGGGTGGCCGCCGTGATCGAACTCATGGCCGAGGACCATGCGCAGCATGGACTTGATCACGGGCGAGAGGATCGCCGTGTTCTGCTTGACGATCTGCAACGGCACACCGACGTCGGTCAGATCATTGATCAGCTGATGCGCGTTCCACGGGTCGATCCCGATGGACTGCACATCGAACATCTCCATGTCCGCGAGGACCTGCAGGCGGATCACGTCATGGTCAGCACGGTTGCCAGACGTGGGCGTGAAAGCTTTTGCCTCCTGCCATTTCTCGATCGGGATGCGCGCGGTGAGGCGCGCCTTCTCAGCCGTCTGCTCGGGCCACCAGAAACGCGGCAGCACACCCCACTTATCGCTCGCGCCCTCGGGCTCGAACAGCCAGACGAGGGCGTTCATGTCGCTGACCGATGCGAGGTCGATGCCGCCATGGGCGCGGCGGCCGCGGAACCGCTCGGCGTACTTCTTCCAGGCCTCCGGGTTGTCCGGGAAATCCGTACATTCGGCCCAGTGCTCGGCGGGGATGGACTGCCCGCTGTCTTCGGCCCAGACATTCAGATGATAGCGAAGGAACTTCGCAAGAGCTGTCGGCGTGTTCTTCGCGTGCCGCGCTTCATT
>JALHOW010000021.1 GCA_022842785.1 Hyphomicrobiaceae bacterium
CCAAGAGCGTTGATGTCGTCTTCGGCGATAATGGACAACAGCTCGGGCGCGTAGCTCAGCGGTAGAGCACACCCTTCACACGGGTGGGGTCACAGGTTCAATCCCTGTCGCGCCCACCAGAAACGTCGATATAGATCAGTTGGTTAAATTGCTCATGATCTTCCGTTCTCGGTGCTGAATCTGGCCTGGGAAGCACATGGGAAGCAAGCGCTGGGCATCTCGGCCGCGTCTCCGCTCGACCGATCACCGGGCAGCCTTCTTGACCAGCAGTCTCGGCAGCCGGGCGAGATTGTAGGCGGCCATGGTCAGGTTGAACTGAGCGCCGACGCAGTTCAGGCCGCGCAGCATGGTCTTGGCGATCGGCCCGACCGTCTTGCCCCAGCCGAACGGCTCCTCGACCAGCTCCGAGCGCCTCGGCTTCGCCGCCACATGCGGCGTCACGCACATCGGCCTCAGCTTCGCGACGAAGCCGCGATCATCGTAGCCCTTGTCGGCGCCGATCGTGATCCGTCGTGTCGATCCCGGCGAGGCGCGCTCGATCATCGCCAGCGCGGCGCGCCGCTCGGCCGTGCCGTCGGCATGCGTCAGCTCGGTCGCGACGACGAAGCCGTGCCGGTTCTCGGTCATCGCGTGGCCCATGTAGCAGAGCTGCGCCGGGCGACCCTTGGCCTAGCGGTAGAGCCGCGACTGCGGATCGGTGACGGAGGCGTGCGTCGCATTCGACCAGGTCTCGCCGCGCCAGTTGCGCTCGACATTGCGACCGATTCCGTTCTCGTCGTCGCCGCCACTGCGGCCTGTCGTCGTCATCCCGTCTGCTCCCGTCCTCGACGCCACGTCCGTCTCCCGTCCCGTGCCTTCGGCCGCGGGCGGTGGCGGCGGCGGGCCATCGGGTGGCGGCGTGTCATGCGCGGACGGCTTCGGCCGGAAGCTCTCGAACGACGCCCACGCCTCGACCAGCGTACCGTCGACGGAGAAATGATCGTGGACAGCAGCGGCGCCACCTTCTCGTGGGCGAGGATCGCCCCCAGCAGCTTCTGCGACATCTCCGTATTGATCAGCCGGTCACGGTTCTTCGTGAACACGGTCGCCACCCACACCGGCTCGTCGATCGCGAGCCCGACGAACCAGCGGAACAGCAGGTTGTACTGAAGCTGCTCCATCAGCTGCCGCTCTGAGCGGATCGAGAACAGGATCTGCACCAGGCTCGCGCGCAGCAGCCGTTCCGGCGCGATCGAGGGCCGCCCCTCGTCGGCATAGAGCGCCGCGAAATCGGCATCGAGTGAGGCGAGTGCCGCGTCGACCACGCCCTTGATCTTGCGCTGCGGATGGCGCGCCGGGATGCGCTCCTCCAGGTTCACGTACGAGAACAGCGATCCCGTCTGCCTGTCCGATCCGCGCATGATCCGCCTCCCTGATAAGAGGACGGAATCATGTTCGCGACCCCGTGTCAGCTCCCAACTGGAGGGTATTTCAGCGGCCTGCCCCTTTTATTCGTGAGGGCGATGATGCGGTCGCTCGGACGTGGGGCCGCAGCCGTGTTGACGGTGGTGCGGCTTCGGTGACGTTGAGAACGCGTTCGGGGTTGTCGGGCAAGGGCTGCAGCGGCACCTGCCGCGTCGGTCACGGGCCGCCTGTCGTGATGGCGCCGGTCATCATTGCGAGCATCGCCGCCTGCGGGTAGCTGGCCGGGAAGGCGAGCTTGATCCTGCCCTTCAGCTCCTCGACGCGGACGGCGAGCTTCACGAACACACGCCGGATCGTTTCGAAGGTTGCGCCGCGCCACCGCGAGCGTTTCGGCGCGGCCTGTCGCAGGGTGTGCAACAGCCAGTAGGCACCGGCGTGCAGGAACAGGCGGAACTAGTTCGCCTGCCACCGTGAGCACGCGGTCTTGTCGGAGCGCGTGAAGCGCTTCATGTCCTTGATCAGGTTCTCGGCGTTGCCACGGGCACAGAACACCTTCTCGTAGAGCGTTTTCCCGCGACCTTCGAGGCTCGTCACGATGAAGCGGACGTCGGTGCCGAGTGCGGTCGCCTCGACGCGGGCGACGAGCTTGCGCGACCGGCTCCACTCGCGCGCTTGATAGCTGAGCTGATGGAAGCGGCGCACGGTCGGCTTGAACTTCGAGCGGCGCCAATCGCATTGCTCGCGCCAAAGCGCCGCGATCTCCAGCAGCTTCGAGTTGATGGCGAAGCCGATGATGTAATCGCAGCCGAGGCGCTCCAGCAGCGCGAGCGCGGGCTCGCTGCAGTAGTGACTGTCGCCGCGAACCAGGATGTCGACGCGGGGCCAGTGGCGGCGGATGCGGCGGATGACGTGGCGCAGGATCTTCGCGACCTCCTCGCCGGAAGGCCGCTTGCCGGGGCGCAGGAGCGAGAGGATCGGCTTGCCCGAGAGGCCGTCGAAGATGTGGATCGGAAGCAGGTGCAGTCGTAGTGCGCGTTGAGCGCGCCATCTCCTGCTGGCCGTGCACGGGATCGTCCGTGTCATCGATATCGAGCACGATGCGCGTCGGCGGTCGCGCGAAGCTCCTGCAGTAGAGATCGATCTGGTCGAGGCCGATGCGGGCGAGCGCACGCCAGTCAGCGAGGTTCTCCAGCCGCGACAACGTCGGCTGGCTCATCAGGTAGGTGCCGGTCTCCGGGCAACGGCCCACCGCGATCTTCAACGCGGGATCGGAGCGCAATGTGTCGACGTCGTCGCAATCTTCGTAGCCGGCCGCGATCATCAGCATCCTTGCCCGCGCCATCTCGGCGTAGCTGTGGCGGATGCGGGTCGGGTCGCGCAGGTCCCGGAGTGGGCCGGTGATGGTATTGGCCAAACTGAGCCGTCGTTCGATCTCGCGCAGCGCGATGAGCCCGCCGTCCGACGACAGGCGACCCGCATCGAACGTGGCTGTGAGCGACTTGGCCTCGACCGGTGACAGACCGGGCAGATTGGGCATAGCGTGCATGATGATGGACGGTGGTGGGCTCTGGCGACGCGCACGCTCTGCTTCGACACCAAAATGTTACGCTAAACCAACGGTTTCGTCGCCGCCCATCATCCCATTCCGCACCGCCTCGTGAATAAAAGGGGCTAGTTATGGCGGCCCTTTGTATTGCCTTGAGCGGCACTCGGCGGTGGGGAAAGAAAAGCATCGAACCGAGCTTTTACGATTGCGTAACACTCACAGGACGCTTCTTCGAGACCTGGTCGATCCTTGACCTGAATTGTTCCGCGCCGGTAACTTATAAGTCCGGCCGACTGCATTGCTTGGGCCGCCAAGGTAACCGACTTCCGATTGGCTCCAAGAATGGTGGCGAGAAATTCATGTGTGTACGCGAGATACTCGCCCTCCGCTCGATCATGCATCATGAGCAGCCATCGGCACATTCTCTCCGACGTCGAATGCAAAGCATTACAAGCGACCGACTGCTGAACTTGCGACAGCAGCGTTTCCGAATAGCTGACTAGAAGATTGCGAGCGTGCGCATTATTGTCGAATTCATGTTGAAGGACGGCGATCGGACAACGCACCAGAGATCCCTCAAGCTGCACAATACAACGATTGAAGGACACTCGGCTATACATCGCCGAAAATAGACCGTACGCCCCTTCTCGGCCAATGTTAGCCGTTTCAATCGCCGATCCGTTCTCCAATGCGGTCAACAATGAGAGCACGCAGCCCTGCGGAAAATAGGCGTGCCTGATCGTAGCGCCAGCTTCGCAGACGACCGCGTCGAGCGAGAGATCGACCCGCTCAAGATGCGGCCTGATGCGCTCGCGACTAGCCAGCTCCAGCGCGCCAAGCAGCTGATTGTTATGGATGGTCGCCACCTGAGATTTCGGCACGACAGACTCCTGTTGATAGTTACGTTCCCTGCAGCAAGATCTGTGGTGCATACCACAGACGAGCCAGCCGGCAGTGTGCATGCTTGTCGTCGTGAGCTGAGGGAAGTGAGTTCTGCCTTCGGCTCGATCGCGAGATCCCTGCGGTTGC
>JALHOW010000022.1 GCA_022842785.1 Hyphomicrobiaceae bacterium
CATCGCCGCCGGCGTCCGGACACCTGCCGATCGCCGCGGACCACCACACCAACCGGGAGCCTTGTCCCCATGCGCCTCACACGCTTCTTCCTGCCGGTGCTGCGCGAGACGCCCGAGGAAGCCCGCATCGTCTCCCACCAGCTCATGCTGCGAGCCGGCATGGTCAAGCAGGCGAGCGCCGGCATCTATTCGTGGCTGCCGCTCGGCTATCGGGTGCTGAAGAAGATCGAGCAGATCGTGCGCGAGGAGCAGAACCGCGCCGGCGCCATCGAGGTACTGATGCCGACCATCCAGTCGGCAGATCTGTGGCGCCAGTCCGGCCGTTACGACGACTACGGCAAGGAGATGTTGCGCATCAAGGACCGCCACGACCGCGACATGCTCTACGGGCCGACCAACGAGGAACTGATCACCGAGATCTTCCGCGATGGCGTGAAGTCGTACAAGGATCTGCCGCGCAACCTCTATCACATCCAATGGAAGTTCCGCGACGAGGTGCGTCCGCGCTTCGGCGTCATGCGCGGCCGCGAGTTCCTGATGAAGGATGCCTACTCCTTTGACCTGACGCCCGAGGAGTCGCGCAAGTCCTACAACCGCATGTTCGTCTCGTACCTGCGCACGTTCGCTCGGCTCGGCCTGCGCTCGATCCCGATGGCCGCCGACACCGGCCCGATCGGCGGCGACCTCAGCCACGAATTCATCATCCTCGCCGAGACCGGCGAGAGCCAGGTCTATTGCCACACCGACCTGATCGAGACGGCTGTTCCCGGCCGTGACGTCGATTTCGACGGCGATCTCGAGCCGATCATCAAGCAGTGGACGTCGAAGTACGCGGCGACGGACGAGAAGCACGACGCGGCGCGTTTCGCGGCCGACGTCCCAGCCGACAAGCAGGTGTCGGCGCGCGGCATCGAGGTCGGCCACATCTTCCATTTCGGCACCAAGTATTCCGAACCGATGGGCTGCAAGGTGCAGGGCCCCGACGGCAAGCTCGTCGCGGTTCAGATGGGCTCGTACGGCGTCGGCGTGTCGCGGCTCGTCGGCGCAGTGATCGAGGCGAGCCATGACGAGGCCGGCTGCGTGTGGCCGGTGCCGGTGGCGCCGTTCGAGGTCGGACTGGTCAATCTCAAGGCGGGCGACAAGGACACCGACGCGGTTTCCGGTGCCATCTACGAGAAGCTCAAAAACGCCGGCATCGACGTCCTGTACGACGACACCGATGAGCGCGCCGGCGCCAAGTTTGCGACCATGGACCTGATCGGGCTGCCCTATCAGATCGTCGTCGGCCCGCGCGGCGCCAAATCCGGCGAGGTCGAGATCAAGACCCGCAAGGGTGGCGCCAAGGAGTCGCTGCCGACCGATGCCGGCATCGCCAAACTCATCGATCTCGTCAAAAAGGGGCGTGATCTGGCCTGAGACAGGCGAATCGCCCGATAGTTACCGGCATGAGCGAGCGAGACGCCTCTACCAGCGCGCACGTCCGGACCTTTCTGGAGATGCTGGCGGCCGAGAAGGGTGCCGCCCGCAACACACTCGACGCTTATGCCCGCGATCTCGATGACCTCGCCGGCTTCCTGGCCGGCCGCAATCGCGCGTTGGTCGATACGACACCCGCCGATCTGACCGCCTACATCCGCCACCTGTCGGAAGCCGGCTTCGCGACCGCCACCCGGGCGCGGAAAACCTCGGCGGTGCGTCAGTTGTTCCGCTTCCTCGCCATCGAAGGAACCGTCGACGAAGACCCCGCCGCCGGCCTCACCGGCCCGAAACTCGAACGCGCACTGCCGCGCACGCTGTCCGTCGCCGAAGTCGAGCGACTGCTGGAGACCGCCCGCACCCGTGCCGATGCCTCCCGTGGCCCCGAGCGGATCCGCGCGCTGCGCCTGCACGCGATGATCGAGGTGCTCTACGCCTCGGGTATGCGCGTCTCGGAGTTGGTTGCATTGCCGCGCCAGGTGCTGACCGGAGACCCGCGCGTGCTGACGATCACGGGCAAGGGTGGGAAGCAGCGCCTCGTGCCGTTGAACAGCGAGGCGCGCGCCGCGCTCGACCGCTACCTCGCCGCGATGGCGCATCCTGAACCTGATGCCGCTCCGATACGCCCGAGCAAATGGCTGTTTCCCGCCCGCAGCGCCGAAGGGCACGTCACCCGCCAGCACCTCGGTGTGGAACTCAAGGAACTCGCCACCGTAGCTGGCCTCGATGCCGAGCGCGTCAGCCCGCACGTCTTGCGCCACGCCTTCGCGAGCCACCTGCTCGATCGCGGCGCCGACCTCAGATCGGTGCAGCAGTTCCTCGGCCACGCCGACATCTCGACGACGCAGATCTACACTCACGTCCTCGAAGAGCGCCTCAAGAAGATCGTCACCGAGCACCATCCGCTGGCGCGGCGGAAAACTGAGCCAGCCGGATAGCGGACCCGCTCCCGCTGCGCCGACATCTCAACCGGGAATGCGTCCGCCATGATTCATCAGAGACATCGTCTTGTATGGCTTCAATTCCCGCTACGTTGTCCGCTTCCCGATGTATCGCGCACGCGCCTTTCAGCGCACTGTGGCCCAATCGGGCAAAATATCGATCTCTAGCGATTGATCGCGCTTCCAAGTGAAGTACTCCATGGATGTGACGTGACGCGGCGATCCACCGACAAAAGCTTCGTCATGCCTATGCCAGTACTCAAGCACCCGACGCGGCCAGCTATTCATTGAAGAACCCGCTCGGCAGGCGTCGACATGATCGTGTCGTGGCGGATCACCGTAATGAAGTGTTTTGTCGCGGATCGCGTCAGCAAGCGACTTCTCGTCGAAATTTACCGCCGATAGCGCGACCTGAAAACTGTGCCCACAGGCCTGGCAAGTGATCTCAACAAGTGCAATTTCGCCGATATAAATACTTGCCGATCGTGCTGGCTCAAACGTGCAGTAGCGGGGTACGGCGTGCTCATCAAACCAGATTGGGGGCACGCTGATTCGGGAAACAATGTCATCGTAGCTTGCGTGCATTGTGCTCAGTCATCCGACAATATGGCAACGAGGATGTAATTTGAGGATCGATCCTCGCGTCTCCAAGACTTTGGGCTATCCTACCAATAAGCCGACCAACGACAACCGCTGGGTTCGCAATGGAACGACTTCTCCTTCTGGCCCTCAGCGGTCTACCCATCTGGACTGCGACCTTCAACCACCCGCAGCCTCTCGCCATTGTCATCTCCGCCCTCTATCGTGGCCGCTCCCTGAAGCAGGTCGGAGCACCCACCAGCAATGCGCATCCTCGTGACCAACGACGACGGCATCAACGCGCCCGGTCTCCATGCGCTGCGCGAGATCGCCCAGCAGGTCGCGGGCCAGGACGGCGAAGTCTGGGTTTCGGCACCGGAAACCAATCAATCCGGCACCGGCCATTCGCTGTCGCTCAATGACCCGATCCGGATGCGCGAAGTCAGCGAGCGCGTCTACGCGGTGCGCGGCACGCCGACGGACAGCGTGCTCATGGGCGTGCACCACGTCCTGCGCAGCGACATGCCT
>JALHOW010000023.1 GCA_022842785.1 Hyphomicrobiaceae bacterium
AGGTGTCGTAGCTGTCGGCCTCACCCGAGAGCAGCGCCTCGACCTCGCGCCGCTTCACCTGCGCAAGCAGGTTCTTCAGGGCTGTGCCACCTTCCTCGACGGTCGCGGCATCGTTCTCAGCCTCGCCGAGCTCGATGAGGGTCACGATATCGTCGAGCTCCTGCTCGATCTTCTGGTATCCCTTGATGGCCGTTTCCAGCGTCTGGCGCTGGCGCATCACCTTCTGCGCGCGTGCGGGATCGTTCCAGAGTGCGGGATCTTCCGCCTGGCGATTGAGATCGCCGAGACGCATGTCGGCAGTATCCCAGTCAAAGAGACCTCCGGAGCAGGGCCATGGACTCCTGGATCTCGGAGACGAGAGCTGTGTGCTCGGCGCGCATTTGAGCCTCCTCAGGCAAAATCGGTTGTTGGGCGCGGCTTATAGGCGGCCCGCACCGGGTTGTAAACGCGCTAGGGCAGGCCCCGAGCTACGCATACTACAGTAACCCCGATCGGGTGCGCGTGCGCTGGACGCCTGCTTCCACGCAAAGATCAACAACCTGATGGCGCAAAGGAATAGTCAGCTCCGGGCCAAAAGCGAAAGACGGATCGGTGCCTCCAGACAGCATTGACAAGACACGCGTGTCGTTCAATTTTTGGTGTCAGCGCGCTATGGGGCGCCACCTGTCCGCGGCAAGGGAGCTGGCTCCCACCCAAGTGAAGGCACGACGTCGTTCGATCCCTTCTTCCGGCCTGTCTCAGCGGACATCAGGCGACACGGAAGGAAGGTCGTCTATGAGCCGCACGCTCACTCCCGAATCCTCTCTCGAAACCCTCAAGAAAGAAGCCAAGCGTTGGTTGAAGGCGCTGCGCGCCGGCGACGCCCTGGCTCGAAGCCGTCTCGTTGCGATCACGCCCGCCGCACCGGCCAACCCGAGCTTGCGCGATGTGCAATTGGCACTCGCACGCGAACATGGTCTGAACGGCTGGGCTGCGCTCAGAACGGCGCTCGATGACCTGGCGATGGCGCGGCGCAGCGTCGCCGAGCGTGTCGACATCGTGCTGCGCTCGGCCTGGGGCGGCGATGCGGACGCTGCCGCCCGCATTCTCACCCGGTGGCCCGAGATCGCAACACATGACCCCTTTATCGCCGTCGCCACGGGAAACCGCGCGGAGGTCGAACGGCGAATTGCTGCCGATCCGAAAGCTGCGACGCGAAAGGGTGGACCGCTCGACTGGGAGCCATTGCTCTATCTCGCCTATGCGCGCTTGCCGGGAGGCGAGACGCACGCACTCGATCTAGCAAGAACCTTGCTGGATCATGGCGCAAACGCGAATGCGCTTTTCGACGACGGCTGGGGCAATCCGTTCAAGGTCCTGACCGGCGTGATCGGCCAAGGCGAAGGCGATAGGCCGCCCCATCCGCAAGCCGCCGAGCTGGCTCTGCTGCTGATCGAGCGCGGCGCCGATTCCTACGACTCGCAGGCGCTCTACAACACCTCGATCACGCGTGACGACACGACGTGGCTCGACCTTCTTTGGACCTGGTCCGAACGGCGTGACCGATTGGGCAAATGGCGGGAGGTACCCGCGCCCTCGATCGGCGGGAATGTTCCGCTGAGCGCCCTCGACTACCTGCTCGGCAATGCCGTCGCGTACAATCACCTCCGACGAGCCGAATGGCTGTTGATGCATGGTGCCAATGCCGATGGGGTCCATGCCTATTCGAACCGGCCGCTGCGTGAGGAAGCTCTGATCTATGGCCATGCGGCCATGGCCGACCTGCTCGTGCGCCATGGTGCCAACGCACCACCACTGGAAGGCCAGGCCGCATTCCAGGCGGCCTGCATGCGGCTCGATCGCCATGCAGCCCGCAGGCTGGCGGATCAACATCCGGAATGCCTGCGCGATCCGGCTCCCATGCTGACCGCCGCGCGTCAGGGGCGAGCGGATGTGGTCTCGCTGTTGCTCGAACTCGGCATGCACGTCGATATCGCCGACGGGATCGAGCAGCGCGGGCTTCAGGTCGCCGTCGCAGGCGGATCGCTGGAGGTCGTCAAGATCCTTGTTGCCCACGGCGCCGATATCGACAGGCCGACGACGAGCTTCGGCGGCGGGGCGATGGGATATGCAGCCCATTTTCGTCGCCACGAGATCGCCGCCTTCCTCACGCCGCTCAGTCGCGATGTGCTCGAGCTTACCTACCTCGGGATGGCGGAGAGGCTGCGCGAGCTGTTCGCCGAGGATCCTGGTCTCGCCAACGCGGTGACCCCGAAATACGGCATCACACCGCTATTTTGCCTGCCGGACGATGATGACGCAGCCGTCGAGATGACGACGCTTTTGCTAGCGCATGGCGCGGACCCGGGTTTCGTGAACAAGGACGGCCTGACCGCCGAGCAGGCCGCTCGAAAGCGCGGACTGGTCGATGCCGCCGATCTCATGGCTGGTCGCGACACTGCTGAGAATTGAGCGGACACGGATCGCAGCTTTCGCTGGCTTCCAAATGTCCGTTCAGAGTCACGAGCCGACGTTCTCCTTGTATGCGTCGCCGAGCTAATGTCGGCTCACGATGGCTTGGCTGCCGCTAACTTCTCGTCGATGGCGAGCGCGCGCTGGCGGGCCGGGCGCGCATTGAGCCGCGCGGCATAATCCTTGAAGACCTCGCGCTCGGGGAGGAGCTGAAACGTAAGGCCCCAGGCAATGGCCGAGCCGACGTAAACGTCCGCCGCCGAGTAGCGCTCGCCGAGAAACCACGGGCCCTTCTCCACGGCTCGCTCGAGCGCAGTAACCGCGATTTCGTACGTGCCATACGGCATCATTCCGCGTCGTCCCGGCTCGCGCTTCAACGCACGATCGATGATCGCCGGCTCCAGCGCATTGCCCTGGAAGAACATCCAGCGCAGGTAGGTGCCGCGTAGTGGATCGCCGATCGGCGGCGCCAACCCGGCCTTGGGAAAGGCGTCCGCGAGATATGTACAGATAGCGCCCACCTCAGTGACCACGGCGCCCTGGTATTCGATGGCCGGCACCTTGCCCATGGGATTGATCGCGAGATACTCGGGTCGGTACTGCTCCTCTTTCTGAAGGTCCATCACCTTCAGCTCATAGGGCGCACCGATCTCCTCGAGCATGAAAAGAACGGTCGATGAGCGGCTCGGTGCCGCGTGATGAAGGATGATCTTGCCGCTCATATCGGCCTCCGTCCTGTTCGCTCAGTATCCGCGCGCTCGATCCACCACATTCTGCAACGGCTCGCCGCGCTCGTATGCTTCGATCTGCGCCACCACGTAGTCCGACACCGCCTCGGGATCGCTGTCGGCGGCATTGTGGGGCGTGATCGTGGCCTTGGGGTGACTCCACAAGGGGTGCTCCGGCGGCAGTGGCTCCGTATTGAACACGTCGAGCGTGACGGCACCGAGGGTACCGTCATTGAGTGCTGCGACGATGTC
>JALHOW010000024.1 GCA_022842785.1 Hyphomicrobiaceae bacterium
GTAAGCATCCGGTGAGGGCCGCAGGTAGGAGCAATGGGCGGAAGCCTGAGGGAATGCATGGGGCCGCACAGCGCTGCATGGCCATTAGTGGCGTTTTATGTCCGTGAGCTGCGGGGCTATCGTGCCGGTTGGAGGGAGTGAACCGATGGATCAGCAGCTCGAGCTTTTGAGCAGGGATGCCACACTGCACAACGTGTTCTTCGCGGCCCGGCCGGACGCAACGATGGCCGCACACACGGTAGGGATCGTACGGGATCTGCACCGACGCTTGGGGCTGACGGCAGCGCCGATACCGTGGGAGCGGCTCCATGTCTCGCTGCTCTCCGTCGGTGGCTTTTCCGGTTCATATCCGCTTGCCGTCATCGATGCGGCAATAAGGGCAGCCGGCACTGTTTCGATGGCGCCGTTCAGGGTCGAGTTCGATCGCGTCGCGAGCTTCTCCGGAAGTCATGGGCAGCGAGCGCTGGTCCTGACAGGCGATGGTGACGGTGTTGCCGGCTTCATGAGGCTCCAAGAAGTTCTGAATCACACGTTGAAGAAGGCCGGCTTGAGACTGCCGCGGCAGCCAGGCTCCTCGCCGCATTTGACCATGATGTATGACGAGAACAGAACCGTCGATTTCGCCATCGAGCCGATCGGCTGGACCGTCAGCCGCTTCGTTCTCGTCGACAGTCTGGTTGGCCAATCGCGGCACGTGCATCTGGGACAGTGGTTTCTCTGAGATCGCAATCGGCCGCCGCCCGCACTCAAGGTCGGCTGCGATCAGGCAGCCTGATCGACCAGCACGCCTTCGGGGCGCCAGTTCCACGGCAGCAGTTCGTCGAGCTTGTTGGCCGGATGCCCTGCAATGCGGGCGAGCACGTCGGCGAGCCAGGCTTGCGGATCGACGTCGCACATTTTTGCCGTGACGATGAGACTGTACATGGCCGCCACGCGCTGTCCGCCGCGATCGGAGCCGGCGAATAGCCACGACTTGCGCCCGAGCGCAATGCCGCGAAGTCCACGCTCGGCGGCGTTGTTCGAGAGGCAGACGCGCCCGTCGTCGAGGAAGCGCGTGAAGCTCGGCCAGCGCTTCAGCATGTAGCCATGGCCTTGGCGAGATCGCTGCCGCGCGAGAGCTTGGTGCGCTCGTCGCGCATCCAGGCCTCGAGGTCGGTGACGAGCGGTGCGCTCATCTCCTGACGCATGCTCCTCCGCTCGGCGGCGCTGCGGCCGTTGATCTTGCGCTCAATCTCGAACAGCTGATCGATGCGGCGCACGGCCTCCAGCGCCAGCGGCGAGATGACGGCGAGCGTCTTGTCATTGGCCTTGCGACGCGCGCTTTCGGCGATATCGGCGAGCGCGAAGAACGGCCGGCGCGCATGCGCCCAGCAGGCGGCCTCCTGGATCGGCCCCGGCGTGCGTGTGGGTTCGTAAAGTTGAGCATAGCCACCATAGGCATCGGCTTGCAGCACGCCCGACCACCGCACAAGATGGGTGCGTGGATGCTCGCCGCCACGGTCGCGCGAGTAGTAGAACATCGCCGCTGGTGGCGCTCCTTGTTTGCGCTCCGGATGCCCACCCGCATCCGCGCCGCCGCCGAACGGACGGTCGTCACGCACGTAGACCCAGCATCGGCCGATATCGGTCTTGCCCTTGGCCAGGACGGGAACGGTTGTGTCGTCACCGTGCAGCCGCTCGGCGGCGAAGACGTGGCTTTCGATGCGACGCAACAGCGGCTCCAGCACCACGCAGCCGGCGCCGACCTGATCGGCGAGCGTCGACAAGCTCAACGACACGCCTTCGCGCGCATAGCGTTCGGCCTGGCGGTTCAAGGGTTGATGCTGGCCGAACTTCTCGAACAGCAGCATGGCGAGCAGGTTCGGACCCGCCCAGCCGCGCGGCGTGACGTGGAACGGCGCCGGTGGCTCGCTGATCTTCTCGCAGTCCCGGCACGTCATCTTCTCGCGCACGTGCTGTATGACCTTCCACTGGCGCGGGATCACCTCGAGCGTCTCGGTCACGGTCTCTCCGAGCTTGCGCAGGCGACCGCCGCCGCAGCATGCGCATACCGTCGGCCCTGGCACGACAACGCGCTCACGCGGCAGATGCGCGGGGAACGGTTGACGCGACGGACGCAGCCTCGTGAACGCGGCAACCGTCGTCGTCTTCGCGGCGGCCTGCTCGGCGACGAGCTCGTCCTCGGTGGCGACGGCTTCCAGCTCCTCGAGCTCCAGCTCCATCTGGTCGATGAGGCGCGCGCTGCGCTCCGAGCGCGGTCCGTAGATCTGGCGCTTGAGCTTCGCAATCTCGAGGTTCTGGCGTGCGATTGTCGCCGCATCGTCGGCAGCCTTGGCACGGGCGATGGCGAGTTCGGCCTTGAGCGTCGCGATATCGTCGGGGAGCGAATCCATGCGTGAATGGAATCACAAGCTCCCAGTTGCCGCTCGCAGAAAATGCACGACGGCAGCGGCTATCCCGCACGTTCCGGGCGGAATGTGTGAATGGGGTTACGCCAGTCGATCCCGTCGAGCATGTAGGCGAGCTGCGCGGCCGAGATCGCGACGCTGCCGCTGCTCGCCGCCGGCCACACGAACCGCCCGCGCTCGAGCCTCTTCGCATAGAGCGACATACCGAGACCGTCGTGCCAGAGGACCTTGATCATATCGCCGCGTCTGCCACGAAACACGAACAGATCGCCGGCGAAGGGATCGCGCTGCAACGTCTCCTGCACTTGCAGCGCGAGCCCGTTCATGCCGCGCCGCATGTCGGTGCGCCCGACCGCGAGCCAAACGCGCACGCCCGACGGAAGCGGAATCATCGGCCCTGCTTCCGCGCGCAGTCGGTGCGGTTCAACAGATCGAGAATGCGTCCGAGCGCGCGATCGTCGAAGCTCGACCCGACGCGGACACGATACATGCCGCCGACCTCGATCTCGATCGCCTCTGCCGACGGCGGCACCGATGAAGCAGTGCTGCTGACACTGTCTCGCTCGGGCAATATCGTGACCGGCAAGAGAGCGGGCACAGGCGGCGATGTCGCCGATGGAGCAGCCACCCCGGGATATCGCTTGCGCCAGTTGAACACCTGGTTGGCATTCACGTCGTACTGTCGAGCGACCATCGACACCGAGGCACCGGGCGCGAACGACGCGGCCACGATCTCGCGCTTCAACGCCTCCGGCCAGCGCTTGTACGCCCGCGCCGTGCCGTTCGTGCCCATAATCCGCTTTGTGGACACTTCCACCCCTCGCCCACCGACTTCGATCAGCGCGAAGACTCCGGCAGCCAGGCCATCAAAGCAAGGCGGTCCTCACCG
>JALHOW010000025.1 GCA_022842785.1 Hyphomicrobiaceae bacterium
GACCATCGGCCTTGGGCCTCCGAAGGATCAGGGAACGTTACTCCCCGGCCCTCCGGCCACCGCACCCTTCCCCGCGATCTGGACGGTCCGGACCGCCCCCTCCGTGAGAAAGAGTGGGACGTGTGTAGCACGGAATAGGAATATTGTCAATAGCAATCACAAACACCCCGCTCGTGCTTACGCACGAGTCGCCCTCCGCCGCTTCGCGGAGAAGGGATGATGCACTCAACCCCTCAGGGTCTTCGTAATCGCGTCCGACAAATCCGACTGGCTGAAGGGCTTGGGCAGGCGGGGCAGCTGCAGCGGGCTTGAGGCGGGAAGGTCGGCATAGCCGGTGGCGAGGACGATGCGCTGCTTCGGGTTGTTCCGCAGGATTTCGGTGGCGAGCTGCGCACCCGTCATCTGCGGCATGGCGTGATCCGTAATGACGACGTCGAACGACCTGTTCGCTAGAAGCTCCAGCGCCGCGCGCCCCGACGCGGCGGAGGCGACGCGACAGCCCATGTCTTCCAGCATGTCGACCGTGCCCATCAAGACCAGCGCGTCGTCGTCCACCACGAGTACCGACACGCCCTCGTGATGCTGGGCGCCGCCCTTGAGGGCGAGGCGCGGCTGCGCGGACGGGGACGAGCGCACCTCGCGCGCGGGAAGACAGATCTCGGCCGTGGTGCCCTTGCCGGGCGCGCTCTTCAGCATCAGGCAGCCGCCCGACTGCTCGGTGAAGCCGTGCACCATCGACAGGCCGAGGCCGGTGCCCTTGCCGACCTCCTTGGTGGTGAAGAACGGATCCACCGCCTTCTTCAGCGTGGCATCGTCCATGCCCTGTCCGGTGTCGGTGACCGCGAGGCAGACATAGCGCCCGGGCCGCAGGCCGCCCTCGCCGCCCGAGAAATCCTGCTCGCGGCCGGTGATGGCGATGACGCCCTCGCCCCGCATTGCATCGCGCGCATTGACGGCGAGATTGAGCAGCGCGGTCTCGAGCTGGTTGGCGTCGGCCTCGACGGCGGAAATGCCGCGCGGCACGTCGATCTTGAGTTCGATGGTGGGGCCGAGCGAGCGCGTCATCAGCTCCATCATGCCGTCGACGAGATCGGCGACGTCGATCCGTTCCGACTTGAGCTCCTGCTGCCGGGCGAAGGCGAGCATGCGCTTCGTGAGCGCGCTGCCGCGCAATGCGCCCTCCATGGCGTTGTCGACGAGACGCAGCAGCTTCGCGTCCTGCGGCACGCGCTTGCGCAGGAGTTCGAGGCTGCCGACGACGGCCATCAGGAGATTGTTGAAATCGTGCGCGACGCCGCCGGTGAGCTGGCCGAGCGCTTCCATCTTCTGGATCTGCTGCAGCGTCTTCTGGCTGCGCTCGAGCTCGGCGGTGCGCTGCTCGACCTGCGCTTCCAACTCCTCGCGGAAGCGGCGATCGGCGGCGCGCGCTTCGGCCTCCGACCGCACGCGCTCGATGTGCGCCCAGGAGCGCGCCGTGACTTCGGTGATGAGCGCAAGCTCATAGGCCGTCCATGTGCGCGGATTCTTGTCGTGTATGGCCATCAGCGCGGTGAGGCGGCCAGCCTTGACCAGCGAGCAGCAGATGGTGGCGGTGATGCCGATGCTCTGGAACGTCGCGGCCTCATGCGGCGCGATCTCGGTGCGGTTGTCGTTGATGACGAGCGGCCGGCCGGCGGAGAGATTTCTGACCGCGAGCGCGCCGAAATCCTTCAGGCTGTAATGACCGACGATGCTGGGCGAGCCCGGCGCCGACCAGTCTCCGCGAATGGTGAAGCCGTCTTCGTCGGCGTCCATATCGGCATAGGCGCAGATCGAAATGCCGAGATGCTCTCCGACCATGCGCGTCGTCGTCGCGAGGATGGCATCGGCGTCCTGAAGCACGGCCGTGGCCTTGCCGAGCGTATCGAGAAAGCGCAGGCGCCGCTCCGCCTCACGCAGGCGCGCGGTGGCCTGCACGCGCTCGGTGGTTTCGACGACGATGGCGATGACGCCCGCGGGCTGACCCCTCTCGTCGTAGACAGGAGAGTAATCCAGATTCATCCACACCTGCTCGGGAACGCCGCGGCGATAGAGCGTCAGTTCCTGATCGGTGTAGGACAGCGTGCCATTGGCAAGGCCGACCTTCATGACATTGTCGTTGAACTCGGCGACTTCGGGCCAGCCCTTGCGGACCTCGGAGCCGAGCAGCTGCGGGTGGCGGCCGCCGGCGAAAACGGAATAGGCGTCGTTGTAGATCATGATGCCCTTCTCGCCCCACAGAAGGACGATGGGCACGGGCGAGCGCAGCAGCATGCCGGTGACGGTCTTCAGGCTCTGCGGCCAGGTTTCGATCGGACCGAGCGGTGTCGCGGACCAGTCGCGGGCGCTGATGAGCGCTCCGAGTTCTCCGCCATCCTTGAGAAATGCCCGGCTGCCGGAACCATCCAGAGCGTCGGCTCCGACCACACTTGCCATCGTTCTCAACGCCCTCCGGGCGCCATACGCCCCCCGGCTCGTAACGCATGGGTGTGCCCTTGGTTTCATACGCGGTCCGGGGCCGTACGAGGGCCGGATTGAACCTCCGGCGGCGCGGCGAGTTTACCCACACCAATCGCGTGGATATTCGCATGGATCAGGCGCTTCTAAAACCCGACGACGATGCGTGCCCGGCGCACGACCCGATGCTGTCGGCGGAGAACGCCGGTCTCGTTTATGTGACCGACGACGAGCCGGGCATTTCGCGCGAGAAAGACGGCGCGGGCTTCGGCTATGTGAGACGCGGTCAGCCCGTGCGCGACGAGAAGGTGCTGGCGCGCATAAGGAGCCTCGCCATTCCGCCGGCCTGGACCGATGTCTGGATCTCCGCGAAAGCCAACGGCCATATCCAGGCCACCGGCCGCGACGCGCGCGGGCGCAAGCAATACCGCTATCATCCGAAGTGGAACGAGGTGCGCGACGAGACGAAATATGAGCGCCTGCTCGAATTCGCCGAACGGCTGCCGCACATACGCCGGCGGATCGAGAGGGACCTTTCGGCGCGCGGCCTGACGCGCGAGAAGGTTCTGGCGACCGTGGTGTATCTGCTCGACACCACGCTGATCCGCATCGGCAACGAGAAGTACACGCGCGACAACAAGAGCTTCGGCCTGACCACGCTGCGCAACAAGCATGTCGAGGCCGGGTCGGAGCGGCTGCGCTTCGCCTTCAAGGGCAAGAGCGGCAAGAGCTGGAAGC
>JALHOW010000026.1 GCA_022842785.1 Hyphomicrobiaceae bacterium
CGTCGGTGTACGAGCAGGATCATGTGACCGTCGATCTCGGCCTCGCGGATCAACCGCTCGTCGGCCACAACCTCGCGAAGGTCATCGAGGACATGGAGCGGCGCATGCGCGATGCGGCGGCCGATCTCGAATTTGAGGAGGCCGCACGCCTGCGCGACGAGGTGAAGCGCCTGCGTGACACGGAACTCGCGATCGCCGACGATCCGCTCGCGCGGCAGTCCGACGTCGAGGATCGCGCCGGTTCATTCAAAGGCGCCCGCAAGTACGGTGCAGCAGCGAATGTCCTGACTTCCCCCTCTCCCCGCGCGCGGGGAGAGGGTCGGGGTGAGGGGCGGCCGCAAGCCGCAGCATCCGACGCTGCCACTCAATCGCGCATCGTCGATTCATATCAGCCTGTCCAACCTACCTACGCGCAGTCGACGTCACGCATCCGCAAGCCGACGCTCGACGAGATGACGGTCGGACGGACAGAAGTGCCGATGGGTGGCACGCCGCCACAGAAGCCGACACGCACGGTCGATGTGCCGACAAAAGCCGAAAAGAAGGGCCGGCGTGGAAGGCCGCGGAAGACGGGGCGACCGGGGATGTGAGTTGCCTTCGGCAAGTGAGGGCCTGCGCGGCCCGTGTAGGCCTAATTCTTCGGGGACCTGATTTTCCAGTCCGGCCTCTTGTCGGTGCCTGCATTAATGAAGTTGGCTGATACCGGAGATGGTTTCTCCCCTGCCATGCTGAGGAGTATGCAGCCATTCAATCTTTGAATGTATGCAGAAAGGCGCTGGCACTCTTGAGTGTGCACATCCAGATCGGTTGCAGATTTTGGTCCCGGAAGCACAGCAAGCCCATCATTGGTTGTCTTGAAACGCATGTGTACAAATTTTGACCAGTCATCGGTCTTGCTGCTGCCCCATCCTACAAACCACGTCCCGTGCAATAGGTCGTTGCGCCAACTAACGGCGCTCTGGAAATCGCGATCGAATGCCTGGAGCACCCCGTATATCGCGCTGCGCTCTTCAGCCGGGACATTAGTGTCTTTGTCATTTGCGATCTCGGCCACGAGAGCGCGGTAGATGCGAAACAGATTCTCGGCAGTCATGCTTCTGTGATTGAAGACGACCTGCATTAAGCGGTGTTGACTTGTAGTAGGTGAGGTGAAGAGAATGCAGCCGGTGCGGACGGAAAAGACAACGAACTCAAACGCCTCCACGTAGCGACCAAGCGCAGCATATATCTCCGTAGTTTGGCGTTCTCGCTTTTGCTCTCGCGCCTCTCCCACATCCCCAGTCATCAGACTACCCTCCGCGGCCGCTACCCCACATTCCGCCGCCCAAACACCGCTTCCATCTCGCGGCGGACTTTGATGGCGTTGTCGTTGGCGTCGTAGATGACGTCGTCCCACTTCAGGCGCTCACCCGTCTTGATGTCGCGCTTGAGCGGCACTTTGTGCGCGAGGCCGAGCGGCAGATAGCCCTCCTTCAGCGACATCTCGGCCGGCGTCTGCTTGCCCCACACGCAGAAGCCGCCTTCGCCGTCGAGCATCTCGCCCTTCTTGAGATCGCGCTTCGCTGTCGCGACGACATCCGAGTTGAAGCAGATCGGCGTGCCCGTCGGCTCCTTGCGCAGTGCGGCCGAGGCAATCGAGAGACCGAGCTCGAGCCCGATCATGTGCGTCGGACGATAGAGCGACGCGTACTTGCCGCTGCTGTCGGGGAGCATGTTGTACTCCTTGAAGCACTCGCGGCTGTAGGCGCTGTCGGAGGTGATCACGACGTACGTGCCCATGGCGAGATGATGCGGCACGTCCGCTTCCTCGCGCGTGACGGACGAGACCACTTCCGTAACGCCCCTTTTCTCGAGCGTGCCGCCATCGCTCTTCGGCTTGCAAACCTCGGCCAGCTCGAAGCGCGAGGCCGGCGGGAACGCGAGCCCGTCCGTCTGCGGCACGAGGCCGGTGGCATTGCAGATCGCCGTCATCTCGATGCCGGACTTAGTGCCGTCGATGAACGAGTTGAACATCTTCGGATTGATGTGGCTGCGATCCTCGATCTTGAGATACTTCGACAGGATGTCCCACACCGTGTCGGGATTGGACTGATGGTAGGTCGGGTGGTAGCGCGTGCCCTTGCCAGCCGCGACCACCTCGAAGCCGCACGCGCGCGCCCAGTCGACGTGCTCGCAGACAAGCGCAGGCTGGTCGCCCCACGCGAGCGAATAGACGACGCCGGCAGCACGTGCCTTCTGCGCGAGCAGTGGTCCCGCGACGCTATCGGCTTCCACGTTGACCATCACGATGTGCTTGCCGTGCTCGATCGCCGCAAGGCAGAGCTTGATGCCTGTTGCCGGATCGCCTGTCGCCTCGACGATGACGTCGATATCGGGGCAGGTGATCAGCGACATGGCATTGTCGGTGACGTGGGTAGCGCCGGACTTGAGCGCATCGCCGAGCGACTTGGCTTGCGTCTGCTCGGCTGGCCAGCCGACTTCGATCATGCGGCTGCGGGCGCGGTCAGGCATCAGATCGGCGAGGCCGACGAGGTGCATGCCCGTCGTCAGGCGCGCCTGCGCAAGGTGCATGGTGCCGAACTTGCCGGCGCCAATCTGGCCGATGCGCACGGGCTTGCCCTGCGCGGCGCGCTCCTTGAGCATGTACGAGAGATTCACGGGCCGTCCTCCAGGTGATGCTGTTGTTTTACAGACAGCAGCACAGGCGAAGGTGCCGAGCAAGTTCGACAGCCGCGCAGCCGCTATATCTGGCAAGCGAGGGCCTGCGCGGGCTCGCCCCTGCGCCCATTAATTGGGTTGAGTTCGAGGGGCGAAGCCCCTCGATATTGCCCGCGTTTCGTTCGCTACGACGAGCGCTTCCGCAGACGGCCGGCAGCGGCGCGAATCTCGTCGCGCAAGCGCTGCCAACGCACTTCCGCACTGGCATTGGCGCGGCTGACGCTGTCCGTGCCGAACAACCAGCGCCGGAAGCTGGCGAGGCTCGCCCAAATAGGTGCGCTCAACTTGGTGATCGCGGCCGGTCTCGGCGGCGGTGTGTAGGTCTCGTTGGCGGCTGGAACGGCATGGACCGCTGCTGGCGCGAAGTAACGGCTGAGACTATCGAGACGGTCCTCGACGGCCTTCAAGCGGTCGAGGCCGCCTGCAACGCGGCGCAGCTCCGTCGTGCTGTCGTCGCGCCAATCGCCGATCGCCGA
>JALHOW010000027.1:0-748 GCA_022842785.1 Hyphomicrobiaceae bacterium
ACATAAACCGCGCCCTCCCATGGTTTATTGGGCCGAGCATACACGACGCGGGTGCAGTTCGCGCCTCCGGCGCGAGCAAGTCTGCCGCCCCATCCCCCTTGTCGTGCTTAAGGCGGGTATTATCGACGCGGCGGACACCCCGCCCCGTATTGATTTGGTGCTCCAATCACAACCTGTCCGCATGGCGGCCGCGGGCACAGCACGACGATCGAAGGCGATAGCACCCCTTCCCAGCAGCCCGGGGCACTAACAAAATTCCCCGGCTTCTGCTATGTGAGCGCCTCCCACAGGATCTGAAGCCGTGCCATGCCCGCCGCCCGGAAAGAAACATCGACTTCCGCCGTCCGGCCCGAGTGGCGCGATGCCCGCCGCATCGTGGTCAAGATCGGCTCGGCCCTGCTTGTCGATCATGCGACGGGCCTTCTGAGGACGGACTGGCTCAATTCCATCGCCGACGATGTACAGTCGCTCGCCGCCGAGGGGCGTGAGATCATCCTCGTCTCGTCAGGAGCCATTGCCCTCGGTCGGCACGTGCTCAAGTTACCGCGGGGACCGCTGGCGCTGGAGCACTCGCAGGCAGCGGCCTCCGTCGGCCAGATCAGTCTTTCGAGCGCCTATCAGGATGCCTTTAAGACCCGTAACCTGATCGCGGCACAGATCCTGCTCACGCTCCAGGATACAGAGGAACGCCGCCGCTATCTCAATGCGCGCCAGACCATGGCGACACTGCTCGCGCGCGGTGCTGTTC
>JALHOW010000027.1:758-2739 GCA_022842785.1 Hyphomicrobiaceae bacterium
GCACGCGTCGCCTCCATGATGAGCGCCAATTGTCTCGTGCTGCTCTCGGACATCGACGGGCTCTATACCGCGCCGCCCGCGAAGGACCCCAAGGCAAAGCGCCTCGATGTCGTGCACGCGATCACGCACGAGATTCTGGCGATGGCCGGCGATGCCGGAACCGAGCTCTCCAAGGGCGGCATGGTCACAAAGCTCGAAGCCGCCCGCATTGCCATGGGTTCGGGCACGGACATGGTGATCACCGAAGGCGGCGCGCTCAATCCCCTGCGCCGGCTTGCCGAAGGCGCGCCCTGCACGTGGTTCCTCGCGCCATCCGATCCGGTCGCGGCGCGCAAGCGCTGGATTGCCGGCAATCTCGAGCCGCGCGGGTCGATCGTCGTCGATGCCGGCGCGGAGAAAGCGCTGGGGCAAGGCAAGAGCCTGCTTCCCGCCGGCGTGGTCCGTGTCGAGGGCACATTCGACCGGGGCGACGCCGTGACGATCCGCGCAGTCGACGGTCGCGATCTGGGACGCGGCCTCATTGCCTATCCTCATGACCAGGCTGCGGCTATCTTGGGCAAGCGGTCAAGCGAGATCGCGGCGATCCTCGGCCACGCCGGGCGCACGGAACTCATTCACCGCGACGACATGGCCCTGAGCAAGGCCCTGTCCAAGGCAGGGCCTGAGAAGGAGCGGACATGAACCGTCCCGAACGTGTTGATCAGCCGAAGGCAGCCGACATCGAGCGTCTCATGCTCGATCTTGGCGTCCGCGCGCGTGCTGCGGCAGCCGATCTGGCACTTGCTCCGACGGATCAGAAGAACAAGGCGCTTCGCGCCATGGCGGCGGCGCTCCGTCGCTCGGCCAATGCCATTCTCGACGTGAATGCGCTCGATGTCGCCGACGTGAAGGCCGCCGGCCAGGCATCGTCGTTCGTGGATCGCTTGACGCTCACGCCCGATCGCATCGAGGGCATCGCCAAGGGTCTCGAAGATATCGGCGCACTCGATGATCCCGTCGGTGCCGTGATCGCTGACTGGACGCAACCGAACGGCCTGCACTTCGAGCGGGTGCGCGTGCCGATCGGCGTGATCGGCATCATCTACGAAAGCCGGCCGAACGTGACGGCCGATGCGGGCGGGCTCACGCTGAAGTCAGGCAACGCGGCGATCCTGCGCACGGGCTCCGACGCCCAGCGCTCTGCGACGGCCATCCATGAATGTCTCGTCGCCGGGCTCAGCGAGGCAGGCCTTCCCGAAGCGGCTATCACGCTCGTCCCGACGACCGATCGCGCAGCTGTCGGCCACATGCTCGCAGGGCTCAATGGTGCCATCGACGTCATCGTGCCACGCGGCGGCAAGGGTCTCGTCGGTCGCGTGCAGCAGGAAGCGCGTGTGCCGGTCTTCGCGCATCTCGAAGGCATCTGCCACACGTTCATCGATCGCGATGCCGACCTCGACATCGCAATTCCCCTCGTGATCAACGGCAAGCTCAGGCGTACGGGTGTCTGCGGCGCGACGGAGTGTCTGCTCGTCGATCGGCATGCCAAGACCGATCATCTCTCGCCGCTCGTGAAGTCACTGCTCGATGCGGGCTGCGAAGTGCGCGGTGACGCAGCGACGCAGAAGGTCGATGCGCGCGTCGTGGCGGCTAAGCCCGACGACTACGGACGCGAGTTCCTCGATGCGATCATCGCCGTGAAAGTTGTAGACGGCATCGACGAGGCCATCGTGCACATCGCGCACTACGGCTCGCAGCACACCGACAGCATCATCACCAGAGACGGCGACACCGCCGAGAAATTCCTCAGCCGCGTCGACAGCGCCATCGTGCTCCACAATGCCTCGACGCAGTTCGCCGACGGCGGCGAGTTCGGTTTCGGCGCCGAGATTGGCATTGCCACCGGACGCCTGCACGCGCGCGGCCCCGTCGGTGTCGAGCAGCTCACGACCTTCAAATACAAAGTGCGCGGGAGCGGCCAGATCCGGCCGAAATAGCCGCG